>JAUXRX010000002.1 GCA_030681645.1 Archangium sp. | reverse complement strand
CCTCGAGCAGAAGCACCTCGTCGCCGAGCTCGCCAGCAACGACGGCTGCATCTTGAAGCCCTTCCGTTCGCACTGCCGGGTGCTGGGCGTCGAGCCCGCGAAGAACATCGCCGAGGTGGCCAACAAGGACGGCGTGCCCACGGTGGCCGAGTTCTTCAACCACAAGATGGGCGAACACCTGCGCGAGAAGCACGGCGCCGCCGAGCTGATCATGGCGCGCAACGTGCTCGCGCACGTGCCTGACCTGGTCGACTTCGTGAAGGGCGTGCGTCACTGGCTCTCGGACGACGGCATCTTCCACGTCGAGGCGCCGTACCTGAAGCCGATGGTCGACCACCTCGAGTTCGACACGATCTACCACGAGCACCTCTCGTACTTCTCGGTGACGGCCCTCGACCGGCTGTTCCAGGAAGCGGGCATGGTGCTGTGGGACGTCGAGGAGATCCCGCTGCACGGTGGAAGCCTGATCGCGCGCGGCAAGCGCAATGGACCGGCGAAGCCGGCGGTCGCCACCTACCTCGCGATGGAGAAGGCGCAGGGCTACACCGCGAACGAGAAGCTGCACGCGTTCGCCGAGGGCACGCGCAAGCTGCAGACGTTGCTGCCCGAGTTCCTGACCGACCTGAAGAAGCAGGGCTCGCTCGCCGCGTACGGCGCGGCCGCGAAGGGCGTGGTGCTCACCAACTACTGCAAGATTGGTCCAGACCTGCTCCCCTGGGTGGCCGACCGCAGCCCGCATAAGCAGGGCAAGTTGATGCCCGGCATGCACATGCCGGTGGTCGGTCCGGAGCGGGTGCTGGCAGAGCAGCCGAAGCACCTGCTGGTGCTGGCGTGGAACTTCGTCGACGAGATCGAGAAGCAGCTCTCGGCCTACAAGCAGGCCGGCGGCAAGTTCGTCGTCCCCGTTCCTTCCCCGAAGGTGCGGTGATGGGAATCAAGGCCGTCATTCTCTGCGGTGGCCAGGGCACGCGCATTCGTGAGGCGAGCGAGGCGATGCCCAAGCCCATGCTGCCCATCGGTGGCAAGCCCATCGTCTGGCACATCATGAAGATGTACGCGGCGCACGGCATCACCGAGTTCGTGCTCTGTCTCGGCTACAAGAGCTGGGTCATCAAGGAGTTCTTCCTCAACTACCGCGCCATGACGTCGGACGTGACGGTGACGATGGGGAAGAACCACGCCGTGGAGATCGGCGGGGGCGGGGAAGAGGACTGGAAGGTCATCCTCGCGGAGACCGGCGAAGACACCATGACGGGCGGGCGCGTCGCGGCGATCCGCAAGTACGTCGAGAACGACGAGCTGTTCTGCCTCACCTACGGCGACGGCGTGTCGGACGTGGACGTGACCAAGCTGCTCGCGTTCCACCGCGGGCACGGCAAGGCCTGCTCGGTGACCGCGGTGCGGCCCCCCGGGCGCTTCGGTGAGATGCGGCTGTCGGGCGAAGCGGTGAGCGAGTTCAACGAGAAGCCTCAGGCGACCGAGGGCTTCATCAACGGCGGTTTCTTCGTCTGCGACAGCAAGCGCATCTGGGACGTGCTGCCCAACGACAAGAAGCTGACCCTCGAGCAGGAGCCGATGCGCATGCTCTCGGAGAAGAACGAGCTGCAGGCGTTCCGTCACACCGGCTTCTGGCAGCCGATGGACACGCTGCGCGAGTTCAACCTGCTCAACGATCTCTGGGCGAAGGGCAGGGCGCCCTGGAAGACCTGGAAGGACGGGCCGTGAGTCCGACCGCCGCCGAGCTGCGCGCCACCTATGCAGGCAAGAAGGTGCTGCTCACCGGGCACACCGGCTTCAAGGGCGCCTGGCTGACGCTGTGGCTCGAGCGGCTGGGCGCGAAGGTGACGGGCCTCGCGCTCGAGCCCGAGGCAGATTCGGTCTTCCTCACCGCCGGCGTCGCCTCGTCGTGCGAACACCGCGTCGCCGACGTGCGGAACTTCGTGCAGGTGCGTGACGCGGTGCAGGCGTGCCAACCCGACATCGTGTTCCACCTCGCGGCGCAGGCGCTGGTGCGCAAGAGCTACGCCGAGCCGCTGGCGACGATCGAGACCAACATCAACGGCACGGCGCACGTGCTCGAGGCGCTGCGCGTCACGAAGCAGCGCTGCGCGGTGGTCGTGGTGTCGAGCGACAAGTGTTACGAAAATCGGGAATGGGTCTACGGCTACCGCGAAGACGACGCGATGGGCGGGTTCGACCCGTACTCGATGAGCAAGGGCGCGACGGAGCTCGTCACCTCGTCGTGGCGGCGCAGCTTCTTCCCCCCGGCGAAGCTGGCGGAGCACGGCGTGGGCATCGCCTCGGCCCGCGCCGGCAACGTGATCGGCGGCGGTGACTGGGCCGCCGATCGCATCGTGCCCGACTGCGTTCGCTCGCTCTCGAAGGGTGAGCCGATCGGCGTGCGCAGCCCGCACGCGATCCGCCCGTGGCAGCACGTGCTCGAGCCGCTGGGCGGCTACCTGCTGCTCGGCGTGAAGCTGCTCACCGCGGCGCGCCCGCAGGACTTCTGCGAGGGGTGGAACTTCGGGCCCGAGGCGGCCTCGGCGCAGCCGGTGTCGGCGCTCGCCGCGGCGCTGGTGAAGTCGTGGGGCAGGGGCTCGTGGATCGATCAGAGCGATCCGAAGGCGCACCACGAGGCTTCACTGCTGCGGCTGTCGATCGACAAGGCGCACGCGAAGCTCGGGTGGCAGCCGCGGTGGCGCTTCGACGAGACGATCGCGCGCACCGTGGCGTGGTACCGCGCGCAGGTGGACGGCGCGTCGGCGGCTCAGCTCAAGGCGCTGACGCTCGAGCAGATCGCAGCCTACGAAGCGGCCTGACCTGCCCCCCTCGCCCTGCGAAGCGGGGAGAGGGCCGGGGTGAGGGGCCGACCTAAAGCACTCTCCACTGGTGGCTGAAGAGGAAGAACCAGAGGCCCTGGAACATCCAGAAGAAGCCGAGCACGGGGCCCTGCCACTTCGGGTGCTTCGCCAGCCACACGCCCAGCGGCAGGAAACACGGCCAGATGCTGGCGAGGTAGCGGCCCATGCCGGCGGCGCCGCTGCTCATCACCACGGCCAGCAGCACCAGGCCGAAGGCGGAGATCTCCACGTACTCCCAGCGCTTCTTCTTGAGCGCGGCGACCAGCCCCGCGGCGCCGGCGAGCAGCGGGATGGAGAAGAGGAGGTAGTAGAAGTACTCGGGGCGCTCCCGGTACGGCACGTTCATGATCACCTGGCGGGCGCCGTACCAGACCCAGTCGTTCCAGCCGATCTTCCGTGAGTTCCACCACGCGAACGGGTCGCCCACCTTCCACGACAGGTACCAGCTGAAGGCCGCGAGGAACGCCCACGGCAGCAGCAGGCCGATCACGCCGGGGTTGAGCAGGAACTTCTTCGGGTGAAGGCCGCGCTGGCGAATCTGCGCGGCGAGAATGCCGGCGCCTCCCGCGAGGGTGAGGTGGCGCGCGGCGAAGCCGACCGTGAGGGCGAGCCCTCCGCTGATGTGCTTGCCGCGGCGCGCGAGCGCGATGCTCCAGGCCGTGGCGAGCATCATGATCGACTCGGGGTAGCCGGCGGCCGAGTAGTACGCGAAGGGGAACGCGGTGAAGAGCAGGAGCGCGAAGCGGGCTGCTTCCTCGTTCTCGATCTCGGTGAAGAGCTTGTAGATGACGACGTACGCGGCCAGCGCGCAGGCGTTGGCCACGATGATGAAGACGACGAGGTGGTTGATGCCGGTGAGGCGCTCGACGCCGCCACCGATCACCGCCAACAGCGGGAAGACCTTGGCGTACTCGACGTTCATGTAGCCGTTGATGACGACGTTGTGGAACCAGCCACAGTCCCACCGGCACAGGCCGTCGATCCACGGGTAGGGCTGGAGCACCCGGTGCCGGTCGTAGTCGTGGAGGTACAGCGTCTCGACGGCGGTCATCCCCATCCACGACATGCCCACGTAGGCCAGCCGGGTGCCCATGAAGAGCAGGAAGGGGAACGAGGTGAAGAAGGCCTTGAGGCGCTGACCAAAGCTCAGGGGCTGAACGGCGGCGCCTTTTTCTCCAGTCGATTCCACGCGGGGGGCTTGTACGGGAAGTCGGCGATGTTCGACACCAAGGAAAGCGTTGATGGGGGGAAGGCAATTGCGTAAGGCCCGCGCACCATGAAGAAGGCGCTCATCACCGGCATCACAGGGCAAGACGGCAGCTACCTCGCGGAGCTGCTGCTCGCCAAGGGCTACCAGGTCCACGGCATGGTCCGCCGCTCGTCCGAAGAGAAGTTCGAGCGCATCGCGCACCTCAAGGACCAGGTCACGCTGCACCAGGGAGACCTGCTCGATCAGTTCTCGCTGGCCGCGTTGATCGAGAAGGTCGAGCCCGACGAGATCTACAACCTGGCCGCGCAGTCCTTCGTGCCCACCAGCTGGAGCCAGCCGGTGCTGACCGGCGAGTTCACCGCGCTGGGCGTCACCAAGATGCTCGAGGCGGTGCGCCACACCAACCCGAAGACGCGCTTCTACCAGGCGTCGTCGTCCGAGATGTTCGGGCGCGTGCTCGAGGTGCCGCAGAAGGAGACGACGCCGTTCTACCCGCGCTCTCCGTACGGCGTGGCGAAGGCGTACGGCCACTTCATCACCGTGAACTACCGCGAGTCGTTCAACCTGTACGCGGTCAGCGGCATCCTCTTCAACCACGAGTCGCCGCGCCGCGGCCTCGAGTTCATCACGCGCAAGGTCAGCTACAACGCCGCGCTGATCAAGCTGGGCCTCAAGAAGAAGCTGGGCGTGGGCAACCTCGACGCCAAGCGCGACTGGGGCTTCGCCGGTGACTACGTCGACGCGATGTGGCGCATGCTGCAGCAGGACACCCCCGACGACTACGTGGTCGCCACCAACGAGACGCACACGGTGCGCGAGCTGATTCAGATCGCGTTTGCCCGCGTGGGCCTCGACTGGGAGAAGTACGTCGAGATCGACCCCGCCTTCGTGCGGCCGGCCGAGGTCGAGCTGCTCATCGGCGACTACGACAAGGCGAAGAAGAAGCTCGGCTGGGAACCGAAGGTGCGCTTCAAGGAGCTGGTCGAGATGATGGTCGACGCCGACCTGAAGCGGCTCGAGCAGCGAAGGCCGACCGACTCGTTCTGACCGCCATGCGAGTCCTCGTCACAGGCGCAGGGGGCTTCGTCGGTCCCCACCTTCGCAGGGCCCTCCAGGCGACCGGTGCCGAGGTGTTCGGTCTCGGCCCGCACCCGATTCCGGGCGAGGTCGACCTGCTGGTCGACGTGACGGACACGAAGGCCACCGCCGAGGCCGTGGCGAAGGTGAAGCCCGACGCGGTGGTGCACCTCGCGGGGCTCTCGTCGGTCTCCGAGTGCGGCAAAGAGCCGATGAAGGCGTTCCAGATCAACTCCGGCGGCGCGCTGAGCGTGGTCCAGGCAGTGCTGGCGCTGAAGGCGCCGTGCCGGGTGCTGCTGGTGAGCTCGGGCGAGGTGTACGGCGCGGCGGCGGGCCCGGCGCCGATCGACGAGGGGCTGCTGCCCGACCCGATGAACGTCTACGGGGCGACGAAGCGGGCCGCCGAGATCATCGCGCTGCAGCACCGCTACCAGGGCCTGGACGTGATCATCGCCCGGCCGTTCAACCACATCGGCCCGGGGCAGACGCCGACCTTCGTGTTGCCCTCGTTCGCGCAGCAGGTGACGCGCGTGCCGCGCGGTGGCCAGGTGACGCTCGAGGTGGGCAACCTCTCGGCGGTGCGCGACTTCAGCCACGTCGAGGACATCGTCGAGGCGTACGTGCTGCTGCTGCGACAAGGGAAGGGCGGAGAGGTCTACAACCTCGGCTCCGGCGTCGGTCGCTCGATCGAGTCGATGCTCCAGTTGTTGGTCGCCCGGTCAGGTCGCGAAGTGACGGTCAAGGTCGACCCGAAGCGGCTGCGGCCAGTGGAGATCCCCACGCTGGTCGGCAACGTCGAGAAGCTAAAGGCCCTCGGCTGGAAGCCCACGCGCTCAGTGGATCAGGCGCTCAGCGCGATCCTCGACGAGATGGAGCGTCGCCCAGCGCCCTGAGCGGGTGTCTTCCGTCGCTATCGTGATGGGGGTGATGAGAACGCAAGCGGGGCGGCCCGGCGTCAGGCGCATCGAAGCTGCGCGCCGTTGATGCGCTTGGGCGGGCTGGGCGGGCCGAGTCGACGCGGTACGACGTCGGACGACGAGACGTCTCAACATAGAGCCCACGGTCTCCGGTCCAACTATCGGCCTGCCGAGTTGCTTGTTCCTGCAAGCCGATCCTCCGCTTGCTCCCATCAACGACTCGGTTCACAATAGGAGGTATGAAAAGACTCTCCGGACTTTTGGTGGGGTGCATTTGGGCGTGCTCATCAGAGCCCGTCGCGGAGCAGGGTGTTTCCGTGAGGCAGAGCGTGGTCCAGAGTACCTCGCTCAACGGAAGCGCGTTGCCGGCCAATACTTTGGTGTTCACGTATGACGACGGTCCCGACGAGCATACGCTTGAGATAGCAGAGTACCTCAGGAACAATGGAATCCGAGCGACGTTCTTTGTCAACGGTTGCAGAATTCAGGGCCAAAACCCGAATGGACCGCACAACGATGCTCGCACCCAACAGAAAGGCTGCGTTCACCACTCACCGCCTGACTTGTATTGCGACGCGACCCGGCAGCAACCGCTCTCTGTTTTGGCATCACTCGTGGCGATGGGTCACCAGGTAGCGAATCATACTCAGGACCATGCATCAATGAGAGACTCCCCCCAATACGCCGGCGACCAGGTGCGAGCAACGCAGACGCTTATCGATCCATATATTCGCAACGGCTATTCCTTCTTCAGGGCGCCGTTCGGTGGCTGGAATGGGGAGCCGTCGACGATTCTGGCGGACCACGGCTTGGACAAGTTGATCGGTCCTATCTATTGGGACGCGTACGGCAATATGTCGCCCGCGTCTCCATGGGGTACGGACAACAATCCGGAGTATCCTGCTGACACTCACCCGATCGGCGCGGATTTTGAGTGCATGGCTTTCTATGAAAGTGCATTGGCGTACACGCCGCAAGCGGCTGTGGCTGCATGCGGCCAACTCATGCTCGACGCAATCACCATGGCGGGCAACAAGGGCATTCTTCTGATGCATGACCGATACCCGGATTGCTACCCAGGTCAGAGCACGGGTACCAATCGCCCGCTTCTGTTGACACAATGGATCGTTGAGCACCTCCCTCGTTCGCAGTACAATATTGTGCCGCTCGACGCCGTTCCCGATTTGATCGGCTCTCAAAACCTCCTCCCGACCAGTCAATGGACCGGGGCCTTCAGCGACGACAACGGCTACGGACAGTCCCGAACGAACTACTTAACGGTGCGCTATGCGGACCTGAATGATGACGGCCGGACAGATATTTGTGCGAGACGAAGCGACGGAGTTTATTGCGCGCTCAATGACGGATCATCATCCTTCGGTGACTATCGCCGTTGGAGTGCGGGGACCGACTACAGTGATGCGGATGGGTGGGCTCATGAGAAGTGGGCAACGTCCATGCAACTCGGAGACATCAACCATGACGGCAGGGCGGACGTATGCTTTAGAGGCTACGGAACAGTCTACTGTTCTGTGACGGTCGGCCCCCCCTTGTCGAGCAGTTGGGGGTTTGGCCCGATGCAGCAGTGGAACTTCAACGGTGATTTTTCCGATCTCGCGGGCTGGGATATCCCCTCTCGGTATCGAACGGTTCGGTTGGCCGACGTAAACGGCGATGGGTTCGCTGACATGTGCGGCAGGGGGGCCGCGGGTATCTATTGTGGTCTTTCCAATGGGCTCACGTTCGATCCCGCGACGCTTTGGAGTGCGGGTGCGAACTACGCGGATACCGCAGGCTGGGGCCAAGAGCAGTACGGTTCAACGATTCAGTTCGGTAACTTGAACAGCGACAACAGGGCGGACGTTTGCGTACGAGGAGAGGCTGGGATCTATTGCTCGCTCTCGACGGGCTCGAATTCGTTCTCGCCGCACGCTCTGACGCCGTTTGATTTTTCGAACCAGGATCATTGGGGCGAAGAGATGAGTCTCTATGGCTCGATTCGTCTGGCGGATGTAAATGCGGATGGATTGGCGGATGTTTGTGGCCGCAATCGGACTGGGATTGCCTGCTCCGACTCAAACGGCGACGGCACGTTTTCGAACTACCACTACATTACGAATAGCGATTTCGGTGACAACGCCAGCTGCAACGATGAGCGGTATGGTCCTTCGCTGGGAATCGTGAGTCTGGCTGGAAATCCTCAGCCCAGCGTCGCTGTCTGTATTCGGGGACGGACTGGAGTTTGGTGTGCGAAGCAGCCTCCGACGACCGCACAGCGGTGGGCCGTCGTCACGGCCCCTATCTATCATATCATTAGTCATGTCATTGACTCGAGTCTTGAGGCGGACACGGTCAATGACCCAGCCGGGTATTTTCAGTTCGGCCCCTACGTGACAACTGTAGCGCCGGGCCCGCACCGTGCCTTCTGGAGCCTACTCATTGACAACAACTCCGCAGACAACGCGTCTGTGGTCAGCCTCGATGTGTATGACGCCACGCAAAACGTCGTGATTGCATCGAGGACCGTCACACGCCAAGAGTGGACGGCAGCGCATAACTACCAACGATTCGAACTCCCATTCTCACTTGCGTCGAACCAAGCCGGACACATGCTTGAGTTTCGTGTCTTCTGGCATGATACAGCCTACGTCAGGCAGTCGGAATTTGGAGTAGGAGTGGACTGAGCCAGGCATAAGAATGACCGTCCAACTCGCGAAGACCACTTCTGCCGATTCGAACCTCGACGCGCACGTCGCGTTGATGGCCCGCTGTTTCCCCGGCGCGACGCACCTCACGCACGCGTACCTTCGGTGGCTCTACGACGGGAATCCTGCCGGCCAGGTCGTCGGGTTCGACGCCTGGGAAGGCCCACGGCTCGTTGCGACCTACGTCACTATTCCAGCTCATCTCAAGGTCGAGGGCCGCTCAGTGCGCGGCCTGCTCAGCCTCAACACGGCGACCGACCCTGAGTTCCAGGGTAAGGGCCTGTTTACGAAGCTCGCCACCGCGGTGTTCGATCGCGCCGCAGGGGAGGGCTTTTCCTGCGTCTACGGCATCGCCAACGCCAACAGCACACCGGGCTTCACGCGCAAGCTGGGGTTCCAGTTGGTCGAGCCGCTGCGAGCGGCGGCCGGCTATGGCGCCGGGTATTGCAGCGACTTCGTGGGCGCCCAGTGCGAGGCCCGCTTCAGTCGCGAGTGGGACCAGGTTCAGCTCGACTGGCGAATGAAGAACCCGGCCAACCCGCTGCGAGCAGAGATGGTGCGTGAGGGCCTCACGCAGTTCCGTGCCGCCACGCGATACAAGGTCATCGGCGCGACTGCCCATCTGCCTGGCAACTGGGCACCGGCGGGCCGGCCTCATCTCCGCCCCACGGGCTACGTCGGGGCGGTGCCAACAGCCTTTCGCCGCCGCGGTGCGTTTGTCGACATGCCCGAACGCATGCGGCCTTCGCCACTCAACTTGATCTTCAGGTCGCTCCAGCCTGAGTCGGGCACCCGCCTCCTCGCAGGCGAGTCATTCATCTCGTTCCTCGACTTCGATGCTTTCTGAATGGCTCACGCCCACAGCACCGGGAGAGTGCTCGGCCGTCTTCGTCCTGGCGCACCCTGATGACGAGTTCTTCTGCATGCCGCTCATCACGGCAGAGGTCCTGGGTGGGCGCACTGTTCAGGTGGTCTATCTGACCGACGGAGGTCCGCTCGCTTCCACCCGCGAGCGCGAGAGCTTGAAGGTCCTTGGCGATGTTGGTGTGGGCGCTGATTTCGTCCGCTTCGCCGGGCGCGAGCACGGGTGGCGCGATGGCCACCTCCACGAAAAGGTCGGCGAGGTGCGCGATTGGCTGGCGACGTGGCTTGCAGAGTCGCCCACCTGCGCGCGCCTCTATGTGCCTGCATGGGAAGGCGGGCATCACGATCACGACTGCTGCTTCGGAGTCGTGGCCTCGCTGCTGCGCGATGGCCGCGTCGGAAACGCACTGTGTCTACAATTCCCCCTCTACAACGGCGAAGGGCTTCGTGGTCCGCTCTTCCGGTGCATGAGGCCGCTTCGGAGCAACGGCGAGGAGTTCGCGCTGCGATTCAGCGTCGCGCACGCTGTGCAGTACTTGAAGACCGCAAGGGCGTATCCGTCGCAGTGGCGTTCGTGGGTCGCGCTGGGCCCTGCCTCGGCCTGGGCTTATCTGGTTCGCAGGTCCATCGTCGTTCAGCGGGTCAAGCCAGCGCGTCTCCACCAACCGCCGCATGCGGGCGTCGCTTTTTTTGAGCGGCGGTTCGGGGTCCGTGTCGAAGAAGTGCTCGAGGCGCTTCGACGACTCTGACGTTCATACGAGCGTCTTCACGTGGTCGGCGACCCTCATCGCGTTCGCCATGATCGTAAAGGTCAGGTTCTTCGACGGCAGGCGGGGGAAGGTCGCCGCGTCCGCGATGAACACCCTCTTCGTCGCGTGGAGCAAGCAGTTCGAGTCCGTCTGGTATGGCTTTGACGCGCCCGCGACCATCGGAAGGCCACCCGCATAGTGGATGCTGCCTCCCGCCTTGGGGAACTGGGTGAGCGCGGTCGAACTCAGGTAGCCCATGCGCCGCAGGGCAGAGACGAGGTGTCGCTCCAGCACGCCCAGCTTCTTGGGCGCGTAGTCGATGGCCAGCGCCCCCTCGGGCGTGAGCCGGGCCACGTTCTGCGGCGACGGATCGTCGGGGTAGAACGTCTGGATCACCGTGATGGCGGGCACCAGGTACTTCACCGCGGCCAGGTTTCCCGTCACGCTCAGTGGCATCTGGAAGAGCAGGTCGCCCCGCAGGGTGCCCATGAGCCCATAGACAGACGACTGAATCGGCTCGTCGAAGAGCTCACCCTCGTACACCATGATCAGCTCGCCACCCGGGAAGGCTTGGAGATCCGACGGGACCCCGATTCTGTCGGGTCGCACGAACGGGGTGAAGCTGATCGCGTTGTCCAGGACAGGGAGCCGGGCCTCGAAGTCGGAGTTCGACCGCAGCACGATCTTGGCGGTGTTGATCGCGCCGGCGGCCAGCATCAGAAACCGGCCCTCGACGATCTCGGTCTCGCCCGTCTCGAGGATGCGGGTGGTGACCTGAACGCGATCGGGCAGCTCGCGGTAGGAGAGGACCAGGCGCCCGGGGCGGTACGTCACCTCGTCGCGCGCCACCAGCTCGTCGAGCGTGTACCCCGGGTTGTAGATCGCGGGAATGTTGGGCTGGAAGAAGTCCTGCCCGACGAACGGATATGCCTTCCGGCCATTGTGGGCTTGGCTCAGGATCGCAGGCCGCGTCCTGCCGACCGTGATTCCCTGCTTGCGCAGGCTCTTTCTTCGTTTCCCGTAGCTCTCCAGGAAAGCAGAGCCCTGGGGACTCAAGGGCAGCGGCGGTAACAGGCCGTCGACCGGCCCGAAGTTGGGCGTCAGGTCGTCTTCACTTCCACACACCCCGATGTGTCGCGTGAGAATGTCGTAGTAGCGCGCGAGATCCACCGACGAGATGGGAAAGCCGCGCAGGTCCCGGTCGTTGAAGCGCAGCACGCCCGCCCCCCATGCGCTCGCCAGGCCGCCCTTGGCGTAGCTGCTGTAGGTGTCGAAGGTCGTGCTCTGAACGCGCGACTCGCCCGCTGGACGCTCGGTTACGTAGCGCATGAGCGGGCCCTTCAGCTTCGGGCTCATGTACTCGTTGAAGATGTTGTGCATGCCTTCGAACTTCGAGCCGATGATCTCTTCGAAGACATCGTCTCCGTCTCTCCTCATGTCGTAGATGTTCTTGAGCGGGAGCCTCCTTCCGGGCTCCGCCTGCAGCCCGACGTCGAGCATGAGCACGTTGCGCCCGCGCAGCTGAAAGGCAGAGAAGACGCCCGCCGGGCCGGAACCAACGATGATGCAATCAAACAAGACCGTGTCTCCAGGCCAGGTATTTGCCTTTGATCATCTTCGACGGCGCACGGACAGTCGAGAACCCGAGGCGGGCGAACGCCTCGACGCGGCTCGTTCGCGTGTTGACGAACTTCTCGAAGCAGTCCGCGCGGAACTCGAGGAGGTAGGCGAGTATCTGGATGCGCTTGGTGAGCGAGCTGCCGGTCCGGCGGAGCGCGAGCTCGAGCGCTTCCACGTCGAGGCCCAGCGAGACGATCTTCCGCAGCGAGAGATCGGCGTCGGCTGAGGCCGGAAGAAGGCGACACGCCTCCCGGTAGCGCTCGAGCGTCCGCTCATCGAGCGCGCACCCGAACACCGCCCGGGTCAGGTACGCGGCCTCTTCCCTCACCGGGTCCGTGGTCAGGGCCTGCGTCAGAGTCTCCTCGAGGGAAGGGAGCTGAACGCCGAGGCGATCGAGGGTCGCGCCCGTCTGCATGACCTCCAGGTTCACCAGCCCGGCCAGGTTGACCCGGGTGAGCGGCGGGTTCTCGAGGACGGTCTCTCCCAGCCACAGGCCCAGGTTCACCAGCGCCTCCGGCACGGGGAAGAACGCCCGCTTCTTCCCCAGGCCCTGCGCCATGGCCTGCAGCAGGTCCTTGAACGGCACGGGTGGGAGCGCCAACTGGTACAGCGCCCCCGCGTGCTTCTCCGGCTCGAGGCAGACGCGAATGATCGCATCGGTCACGGCGTCGACGTGCACCGGCTGAATCAGGTGCTCGCCGCTTCCGATGACGGGGATGACGGGGCTCGACTCGATGAGGCGGCGCAGGGTCGAGAAGAGGCCGCGATTGCCCTCGCCGAGGACCAGCCCGGGCCGGATGACGACCCAGGTACAGCCCGAGGCCGCGAGGAGCTGTTCTGCTTCCCACTTCAATCGACCGTACGACGAAGGCGTGTCAGGGCCCGCCGACTGGCTGCTGAGGAAGACGAGACAGCAGGCGGGGTTGGTTCTCTTGATCGCGCCGATCAACCCCTCCAATGGCACGAGCGTGTCGCGCACGAGCTGATCCCGCGAGTCCGTCCCGCTCACCCTGGGGTTGGCCAGGTGCACCACCGCGTCGACCGCCGAGAGATCCAACGTCGTGGCCAGCTTGTCTGGCCACGTGTCGTCTCGCTTGAGGGTGCGATACGCAAGACCGCGCGCCTCGAGCGCGTGGCGCAGGTGGGACCCGATGAACCCGCTCGCGCCGGTGATGAGGAGCCGTGGGCTCATGAGGCGGGGGCGCTGGCTGACTTTCTCAGGACGACGAAGTGATGCAGGCCCAGCTGTCGCCGAAAGGGATGCAGCGCGGTCTCCAGCGCTCTGACGCCAGGCTGCATCCAGTCTGCGACCAGCTGCCGGAAGTTCAGGCCGCCCGAGAGGAGATACTCCAGGTACGAAGGGAGGACGTCCTTCTCCACCAGCTCGAGCGCGGGGAATTCGCGGGTGAGCTTCTCGATGTCTCTGATGAAGACCACGAAAGAGAGGGCTTGATTGGGGAGCGATTGGCCATCGGCCCCGGGGAGATAGCCCCAGTTCGTGGACGCTCTGTCATAGCCTTCCGACGAGAAGAGGCGCCGGTACAGGAAGTCGGAGACGGGCCCGTAGGCGGGGTCGATGATGATGCACCCACCGCCCGGTCGTACGACCCGCATCACCTCCGAGAAGAACTTCCGGGGTTCCGGGAAATGATGAAAGGCGTTGATGCAGAACAGCGTGCGCACGCTCTCGTTCTCGAACGGCATGCGCTGGGCATCGACGACCATGTCCAGGTGCGGGCTGGCCTCGAGATCCGTCGAGATGAGGTCGGGCTGGAGTGACTTGAAGAAGCTGGTGCCCGCGCCGATCTCGACGCGGAGTCCCGTGGTCGACCCGAAGTGCTTCGCCTCGAGGGCGAGGCTCGTTCGGTAGAACTCCTCGAAGACCGCGCGGATCATCTTCTTCTCGGCGAGGATCTTCTGGTGCAGCGGCAGCCGTTGGGGCCCCGTGATGTCGACGCCTCGCAGCCGGGGTTCGACCAGCAGTGAGAGCAGCTTCATCGGTTCCAGCCCTTCTCCCGGGCGCTCTGAATCGCGTCCTTCGCTCGTCGCAGCGGGGCCGTCAGGCGCCAGGTCCGACTGTTGAGCACCTCCGACAGCTTCGCTTCGGCGGCCGCTCGCGCCTGCACGTGCTCCTCGGCTGCCGCCAGCTGTCGAACGAGCACCTCGAGATGCGAGTGATTGAAGAACCACGCTTCTCCTGCCGGCAGCGCCACGTAGTCCCAGAAGAACTGACGCTCGGCATGGGCGACGAACTGGTCCTTCGTGAGAGGCAGTCCGAAGATCGAATGGACGCGGTAGCCCAGCCCTGCGAAGAAATCGAAGTAGTCCCCCGCCTCGTAGGAATAGTTGATCAGGGCGGCGTTGCCGAGCTCGAATGAGACGATGGGCTGGGAGGCTTCGATCAGCGCCCGTCCGCTCCGGAGAATCGTGAGCTCGCCTCCCTCGGCATCGACCTTGATGAAACGGACCTTGCCGAACTCTTCCTTGAAGGAGTCGAGGCGCCGCACCTGCACGCGGATGGTCTCCTTGCGCAGAGAATCGGAGTGGTACTTGCGCTCCTTGAAGCCGCTGTACTCGGGGAAGTCAGGCACGAAGGTGAACTCCGCTTCGCCCTCCTCTTCACCCAGGGCGAGGTTGCGGGGCGTGACCTGGAGCGCCTGGTCCTCGCCCAGACGTTTCACCAACGCCTGGTACGCGAACGGGAGCGGCTCGAAGCTGTGAACGCGCCCGGCCTGGCCGACCGCGCCGGCCATGGGGACCGTGTGCCGCCCCACGTGGGCGCCCACGTCGATGGCCGTGTCGCCGGCCCGCAGGATCGATCGATAGACTTGCTCCAGCATTTCTTCGTAGGCGGGGACCATGGGTTCCTTCAGGGGTCGCGATCAGGCCGCCGACGGCTGCTCGGTCGAGGGGGCGGCCGCCAGCAAATGCGTGGCAGCCTCGAAGACCGTGCGCCCCGTGTCAGCCCAACGCGGTGGCTTGTACTCCTCGCGAATGGCTTTCTCCCGCGCTGCCAACACCTCGGGGTGGTCGAGATAGTAGGCGATCCGCTCGGCCCATCGACGGCTCTCCCAGGGGTCGATGTACTCGACCAGCGCGCCACCGACCTCCGGAAGCGATGACGTGTTCGAAGCCAGGCAGAACTTGCCGTGGGCCAGGGCCTCGGCGAGCGGCAAGCCCCAGCCTTCATAGAGCGAGGGGTACAGCGTGAACTGGGCCTTCGAGTAGAGGCGGGAGAGCTGTGCGTCACTGACGTGGTTGAGCAGCGTGAACCGGCCCCGGACCCTGGGGTCGATGCGGAGATCGCTGAGGAAGTCGGCCACCCCCCAGCCCATCATTCCCACGAAGACGATCTGCGGCAGGTCCGTCCGCCCCTGATCCACGAGCTGGGCGATGGCCCGGTAGATCACTTCGTGGTTCTTCCTGCGCTCGATGGTCGAGACGAAGAGCAGGAACTTGCCGGTCACCAGGTCTTCGATTTTGCCGTCGTCGGTATGAATGGGCAGGTTGGCTCCGAGGCGCACGATCCGCGTCCTGGGCTCCGGCGCTCCGGTCTGATTGACGAGCGCGAGGAAGTCGCGCTGGCTCGACTTCGAGATGCACATCACCTCGTCGGCACACCACGCCACGTCGACGAAATAGCGCGCAAACAGGCCAGCGACCTCTCCCACGCACAGATGCGGGAGCAGGACGGGAATGAGGTCGTAGCAGAACAGAATGATCTTGAGCCCCAGCGCGAGCTTCAATTGGTAGAGATAGACGTTGTCCTTCTCATCCCAATCGAGGCCTGCCGAGATCAACACATCGCCCGGGCCGAAGGGCACTGGCCCTGTCGCGGTGGAAGGCGTGTGGACCGGCCGGGTCAGCTCTTGAAACTGATCAGTGAAGGCCTCAACCGAAGTGCCAGCCTTCCGGTAGTGGTGCAACACCGTGCGAAGCACCGGAGTGGTCTTCTTCGCCAGACCCTGAATCGGGCCGCGGATCGCCTCGGGAAGTGCCTCGATCACCGCGTGAGCCCGTTCTCTCGCGCGCGCAGCCGCACCCGGGGCAGGGGCGACGGGGGCGGCGGGGTGCGCTTCGCTCTGCCGGATGCGAGCGAGGACCCGGGCAGCGTCCACCTCGGAATAGGCCAGCGCACGCTTGTCCAGGTGACAGAACTTCACGTGGGGCAGACCGAGCGAGGCCAGGTACTTGAAGCACTCGGCCTCGACGCGCACCACGCCCACCGGGGGCCGGGGCCAACGGAGAACGGTGGTGACGTCGAACCAGATGTTGGGCATCGGAGTCAGTGGGTCAGGAGTTTCTGCACGGCGGGCGGGACGGCAGCGAGGCACGCACCCCAGAGGAGCCGCGAACGCAGCTCGACCTCCCCGTCCTTCGGAGCAGGGGGAGGAGGCAGCGGAGAGAGCGCCTTGCGCAAGGCGAGCCGGAATTGCTGTTGGCTGTCAGCCACCGAGATCTCCGGCAGGTGCGCGTAGGCGTCATAGCCACGCAGGCTCACCGAGGTCGCGATCACCTGCTTGCCGGAATAGATGGCTTCGGCGGTCTTGATGTTCGATCCGCCTCCCTCGAAGATCGGCAGGAGAAAGACCGAGGTGATCGACTTGAGCGCCGACAGGTCTTCGTCATCCACCTCGCCGGTGATCTCCAGGCGCGAGAGGTTGAGCGTGTTGAAGCGGCTGCGATGGTAGTAGTCGAAGATGTGCGAGCCCACGGTGCCGGCCACCACGACTCGACAGTCTGGCGGTACGCAGCCCAACGCGTCGCCAAAGGCGCGGAAGAAGCCGTCGAAGTTGGGCGGGTGAGCGCTTCCGACAAAGAGGGCGATGCGACGGGCCTTGAGCCTGCTCTTCCATTTCTCGACGACGTGCTCGTTCGCCGTCCAGGCCTGGATTCCATTCGGGGCGCGCAGCACGACGCGGGCTCCGAACTTGAGCAGCGTCTCGTGGTCGCTCGGGGCGACCGAAAGAGTGAGATCCGCTCGCCGGCACGCTTCGGTCTCGATGGCGAGGACGCGCTCGACCACCGCTTCGCCATGGGGCACCGCGAGCTGCCGGAAGATGGCCTCGCGCAGCGGCGCTTCGATGTTCTGTGAGCCATAGACGATCCGAGCGCCTGCGTACCGGGGCTCAGCCAGGAAGCGCTGCACCAGGGGCAGCAGCCACGGCTGTTCGAGGTGAAAGACGTCGACCCGCTGCGGGATCGACTTGAGGATGCCCCGGTACACTTCTTCGGACTCGGCCGCGTAGATGCCGCAGCGCAGATCGGCGCACAGCGGCACCGGCTTGCCTTCGATGAACCAGCGGGGGTCGTCGACGGGGAACTCCACGTCGAGCGGTCCGAGGGCGCTCCTGGGGAAGGCGCCTTTTTCCACCACGGCGAGGTGGGCTACGGAGAACCCCCCCGCGCGATAGCTCTCGACCAGGTGGCGCGCCCGCAGCTGGCCGCCGTGCCTCGGCTTGACGATGGGGTAGGTGGTGAGGAGAAGAACTGAAGGGGAGCGCACGCGCCGAAACTCACTGGTGGGAGCGCATGCCCAGGCGCTGCGTCAAGGCCCGAATCGTCGCGCGGGTCCGGAAATACGGGTCAGCCATCATGGTGGCGATGCGATGTTCGAGGTCGAGGATCTCCTGGCGATGGGCGAGCTTCGCCACCTCGGCAGCGGCCCAGGCTTCTCGCGCCGCGGTCAGCTCCGCCTCCATGCTCGCCATCCGCTTCTCGAGGTCGCTCAGACGACCCACCAGCGCCGGCCCATCAGGTACGGCGTGCCAACGCTGGCTGACTTCGGTGGCCTGGGCCTGGGCCGCTTCGAGTTCGCGCTGGGCGCGAACCAGCTGCGCCGTGGTGAAGTCGTCGAAGACGTTGGGTTGGCAGGCGAGCGAGGGGGCGAGCGATCGCTCGCGCTCGCTGGCCACGTAGTAGCGGCTGAGCCCATCGAAGTAGCAGTACACGTAGCCCTGCTCCAGGAGGAGCGGCTCCCAGGCCAGGTGCGTCTGTTCCTGGGAGTTGGGCATGGTGGCTTCGATCAGCAGCACCCATGGACGCCAGCGGGTGAAGTCCATGCCACGGAGGACGTCGGCCTCGCTCCCTTCCACGTCGATCTTGAGGAAGTGAATGTCGCCCGTGACGTGCTCGGCGCAGATGTCGCGCAGCGGAACGACCTGCACGTCCACCTTGGTGGCGGCCAGCCCGATCTTGCGATGGCGCTCGGTGACGAGCTGGGAGAGCGTGGCCAGCCCCCGGACGCCGAACTGAAAGAGCGGAAGAACCGTCTTCCGATCGCCTGCGGCCAGGTTGAGGTTGATGTCGCCTGGACGGTGCTCTTGAAGCAGCGCGAAGTCCGCGGCCACGGGCTCGATGTTGATGCCGCGCCAGCCACGCTCATAGAAGGCGTACGTCACCGAGTCCGCGATCGGGTGACTGGCTCCGACGTCCAGATACACCCCCCGCTGCACGCCCTTGAGCACCCTCCAGAGGAGGACGTCTTCGAAGTTCTGCGCGTAGGAAATGAACGGCATCGGCCCCGGCCGGGCTTAGCCGAACGACGCCAGTGAGACAACCGCGGAAAGCCCCGGTTCCTTGTCAGCCCTGGGCGGATCCTGTAACCGCGTGCGTCGATGACACCTGCCGAACCGTCGCCTCAGCGGGTCGCGTCCTCGCCCCCGTGGATTGGCGGCGGCCTGGTGGGCCTTTGCCTGGCCCTGGTGGTGTTCTCGGTGTGGCGCGATGCGGGGAGTTCAGGCCACGTCTTCGCTGATGAGTACAGCTACAGCCACGCGTCCCGCCTGGCGCCCCTCGCAGCCGCGCCGATCCCGTCGTATCTCTACCTCTGGCTCTTCTCCGCGACGAACGCCTGCGGCGAAGGTTGGCTCACCTGCGCCCGCTTGCTCAACGCGTTGCTCTTCGCAGGCGCGCTCCCTTTCATCTACCTGGTGTGTCGGCGGTATTCCTCGTGGAAGCCCGCGGCGGTGGTGGTCGCGGCGACGGCCGCCAGCCCCCTCACCTCGTACACGGCGTACTTCATGCCCGAGTCGACCTACTTCTTCGGGGTCTGGGTGCTGATCTGGCTGCTCACCAACGAGGGGCTGTCGGGCCGTCGGTTTCCGCTGGTCGTGGGGGCCGTGCTGGGGCTGCTGGCGTTGGTGAAGGTGCATGCCTTCTTTCTCGTACCGGCGGTTGCGCTGTGGGCGTGGGTGGAGGGCTGGAAGCGCGCCCGCTCGGGCCGCCGGCTGCTGGAAGGCGCTCTTTCGATCCTGCTCGTCGGGGGCAGCGCGGCCCTGGTCCGGTTCGGAGGTGGTTGGCTGATGGCAGGGGCGCCGGCGCTCAGCGCGCTGGGGGCGCTCTACGGCGACGCCGCAGCCGGCCAGAGCAAGAGCCTGTCCGAGCTCGTCGTCGGTTCCTGGCAATCGCTGTGGAGTCATCTTCAGGCGCTGGCGGTGATCGGCGCGGCGCCGCTGGCAGCTGTCTTGAGCCTCGCCCCGGTGAGTGCGGCGAAGCCGGCAGCGCGGCTCGATGAACTGCGACGTCTTCAGGGGTTGCTGCTGGTGCTGCTGGTGCCGCTGCTGCTCATCGTGGCCGTCTTCACGGCGAAGATCACCGGGGCCAGCGTCACCGAGGACGGCAGCCGCCTGCACATGCGCTACTACAACTTCCTCATCCCCCTGATGTGGATCGTGGTGGCAGCGCACGTCGACCACGCTTCACCGCAGCGGCGCTCGTTCTCGCCCTGGTTCGTCGTGCCCGCGGTGCTCATCGCCGCGCTCGGGGGCGCCGTGATGTTCAAGGGCCTCGATTCGCTGCTGCCGATCTTGACGGACGCGCCGGAACTGCGCGGCATCACCCGGTTCAGGCCTGTGCTCATTCTGTGTCTGTCGTTCGGCCTGGCGACGCTCTTCGCCTGGGCCCTTCAGCCGAGGCTCGGTGGCCGCCTCTATCTGTTCGGCGCGCTCCCCCTCATCACCCTGGCCTCCAGCTGGGTGGTGTCTCGGGAATTGCGCGAGCTGCAGCAGACCCCTCTCTGGGACGCGTCGGCCGCCGTCACCCGCCAGGTCCTGGGCAAAGAAGGCGTGGAGCACGTCGAGGTGGTGACGTGGACCGGAGCGGGCGGGTTTCGAGCTTTGTTCGTTCTGGACAACCATGCAGGTAGTTTTGTCGAACTGCCTGAAGGGAGCACCGTGCCCAGACCTGCAGCCCCCCGGGACTGGCTGCTCCTGGTGGGCAAATACGTCGTCTCCGAGCCGCACCAGGTCATCGTCCAGGGTGACGGCTATTCGCTCGTTCATCTCCTCCCGCTGGACGCCACCGCCCCATGAGCCAGCTCCCGTCGGTTTCCAGCGACCCCATCGCCTGGACCCGCGGCATCGCCGTGGTGATCCCGAGCTACCGGGTCACTCGCCACATCGCCGGGGTGATCGCCGCCATCGGGCCGGAAGTCGACGCCATCTACTGTGTCGATGACGCCTGTCCCGACGACAGCGGAGGCTTCATCACTCGCGAGATCAAGGACCCTCGGGTGCGAGTGCTCAGGCACGCAGAGAATCGGGGGGTGGGCGGAGCGGTGATGACCGGCTACCACCGCGCGGTCATCGACGGCGCGCGCGTCATCGTGAAGATCGACGGCGACGGTCAGATGGACCCGCGCCTGCTCTCGCGCTTCGCGGCGCCGCTGCTGCGTGGCGAAGCCGACTACGCCAAGGGAAACCGGTTCTACGATCTGCGCAACATCAGCTCGATGCCTGTCCTCCGCATCATCGGCAATGCCTCGCTCTCGTTCATGTCGAAGTTCAGCACCGGCTACTGGGACCTGTTCGATCCCACCAATGGCTACACCGCGATTCACGCCGACGTCGTCCGCCTGCTGCCGCTCGACAAGATCGACCGTCGCTATTTCTTCGAGAGCGACATCCTGTTCAGGCTGAACACGATGCGGGCCATGGTCGTGGATGTTCCGATGGACGCTCGTTATGGCGACGAGGTCAGCGGGCTCAAGATCTCGCGGATCCTGGGCGAATTCGCGTTCAAGCACACCCGCAATTCACTCAAGCGCCTGTTCTACAACTACTTCCTTCGCAACCTGTCCGTTGCCTCGCTCGAGCTCCTCGCCGCCCTGGTGCTCCTCACCTTTGGCCTCGGGTTTGGCGGCTGGCGTTGGTGGTCGGCAGCGCAGACGGGCGTGCCCACTCCTGTGGGCACGATCATGATCGCCACCGTGGCCCTGGTCAGCGGGCTCCAGTTTCTGCTCGCGTTCCTGGGCTACGACATCGCCAGCGTTCCCCGGCGCGCGCTGCACCCGCTGCTGTACCCGGAGCGGCTGCTCGTCAGCGAGCGCCTGATTCCGGAAACGATTGGTCGCGACAACGAGGCCGCGCGCGCAAAAGAGTGAGTGTCAGCTGCGCCTCCCGCCCATTCGGGCTATTCCCGCGGGGTGACTCCGGCTGAGACCACCGAGCGTCGGTTCGCCCTCGCCATGGTCCTGTTGCTGCCCTGGCTGATGCTGCTGGTGACCGACTGGACGGTCACCCCGGTGGGCATGGTCGACGGGTGGATCTACCGGGCGCTCGGCCGCGATCTCGTTCACGCCAACGCCAGCTTCTCGGACTTCTACTACCCGGCGCGACCCTTCGTGCTGGTGCCGCGCTTCCTGCTGACCCGACTGCTCTCGGAAGGCGTGGCTCACGCCGTCTACAGCTTCCTCTGCTTCCAGGTGTTGCTGCTCGCGGTGTTCGACCTGCTCACCAGCCTCGCGCGGCCCGGCACCCGGCTGGCGGGCGTGCTGCTCTTCGGCACCTGCATGTACCTGCTGCGCACGCTGGGGTGGGGCTACGTCGACGGCTCGATCGTCACCTGGTTCGTGATCGGCCTGGCTGGGTTGGCGCGCTGGTACCGGACTGGCGCCACGCCGCGTTCCCAGCACCTGGGGGCGCTCGTCGCCGGAGGTTGCTTCATCGCGATGCTCACGACGCACCCGATGACGCTGCCGATGTTGCTGACGCCGCTGGCGTTGGTGGGGTGGCGTCAATCGCAGACACCACAGGCCCGGCCGTGGCGGTTGTGGCTGGTGGTGGTGTTCGGCGCAGGCACCGCCGTGGTCGCGATGGCGGTCATCTGCAAGGTGCTCTACGGCAGGTCACTCTTCTTCATGCCGGTCGTCCACGCCGCGCTCGAGCTCACCACCGCGACCTGGAAGCACCCGCTGACCACCTGGGTCCTCAACGCCAACTGGCTGGTGCTGATCGGCTTCGCCTGCCTGGTGTCTGTGCTCATGTTGGCCGGTGGGGCGGCGCGGAAAGCGCGGTTGACCGCCTTCGAGGGCTTCGCCTACCTGAACCTGGTGGCGCTGATGGCGCTGATGGTCGCGGTCGAACTCTTCACCGGGGGCTATTGGCTCGAGTACGGGTGGTTCGCCTCGTACTTTCTGCCCGCTGCGCTCCTGGCGCTCGCCGCGATGCTGGGAGAAAGAACGAAGAGCGCCAGCACCACGGGCATGGAAGGGCTGGCCG
Source organism: Archangium sp. (assembly GCA_030681645.1). Taxonomy (GTDB): domain Bacteria; phylum Myxococcota; class Myxococcia; order Myxococcales; family Myxococcaceae; genus Archangium_A. The sequence continues at coordinate 412,747 of JAUXRX010000002.1, read as the reverse complement.
TTGCGCTCGTCGTCGGTGCCGCGCTCGCGTACCGCCTCGAGGCCCCTTACGTCGTTCGGTACTTCGACCAGCGCTTCTTCCCCTTCAGGCTCAGCGCGCAGTGGCTGGGCGCAGTCCCGCTCGCGACGCTCCAGGCCGGAATCGCGCTCTGCTCGGTGATTGGCCTGGTGACCTGGCGTTGGCTCGTCGCTCGCCCGGGGCCGGGGTCGCTGTTCTTCGCAGGCTTCCTGGTGGCCCTGGTCAACGGAGCCCCGATCAACCGGGTCCCTCCCGGCGACGCGCTCGAGTCGGCTGCAGCCGCTTCCGTGTCGCAGTCGATCGGCCTCATCCAGGACGAGCTTGCCGGTCGCTCGCCCAGGTACTGGTACGACGACGCCAGCCCCTTCGCCTACCTGTTCCAGGACATCTCGGCGGCCCATCTGGGGGCCTACTCGCGGTTTCAGGCGCCGTTCCCGGACGGGGCGCAGAAGCGCGACGCTTCGAAGGACCCGTCCGACTTCTTCGCCGCCGGACTGGTCATTCTCGACGACACCGCCGAGCGCTTCCCGCGGGCGCAACGCTCTTTTGCCGACGTGGGCTACGCGCTGAAGGAAACACGGCGCGAGCAGGTGCCTGTCGGTGAGAGGAGCTACTCCCTGATCATCGCGACGGTCGAACCGGCCAGGGACGCCGGATCACCCTCGCCCCCGCTGGGGGACGACGTCGACTACGTGAAGGGCCTCTACCGCGACCTGCTCGGCCGCGAGGCAGACGCCGGGGGCCTCCGTTCGCACCTCGATGCCCTGGCCCACGGCTTCTCGCGCGAGAAGCTGCGCCAGGTGTTCCTCACCAGCCCCGAGTACCGCCTGAAGCAGGCGGCCTCCGCGCCCCCCTGATCGCCATCTCGACGCGCCGGCTCTTCTGATAGACGCACCTGACGGCTCGACCAGGCGCGGAAGCCTCGCGAAGCAGGAGGAAGCATGAACAAGACGGACCCAGGTGGTTCCCTGCCTGTTTTTTCAGGGGTTGCACACGCGGAGAAGTACCAGTCGGGCAATTGGATTGCCAACAGGCTGGTGACCAACTTCCTCAAGGCCATCGTTGGTGCTGTGAAAGAGGCTGGAAACAAGGACGTGCACGAGGTCGGCTGCGGCGAGGGTCACATTCTGGGGGTGCTCGCGGCTGCAGGGTTTTCGGTGCGTGGCTGCGACATCTCGCCGAGCTCTCTCGAGGTGGCCCGAAAGGAATCCGAGCGGCACGGGTTCTCGATTCAGATCTCAGAGAAGAGCGTCTACGACCTCGACGAGCGCGCAGACGCGGCCGACACCGTCGTGTGCTGCGAGGTGCTCGAGCACCTCACCGATCCAGCGCTGGCGCTCGAGAAGCTGCTGTCCGTCACCCGACGCGACCTGGTGCTCAGCGTGCCCAACGAGCCGATCTGGCATGTGCTCAACATGGCCCGAGGCAAATACTGGAATGCGCTCGGCAACACGCCCGGGCATTTCCAGCACTGGACCACGGGCCAGTTCGTCGCCTTCGTGTCCGAGCAAGCCGAGGTGGTGTCGGTGAAGCGGCCCCTGCCGTGGACGCTGGTTCGCTGCAAACCCAGGAAGACGGCTCGATGAATCAGATCACGACAGGGCTGCGCCTCCTCGTCGCCGTCCCCTGCCTGAACGAAGCCGCCACCATTCGTTCGCTCGTCGAGGACATTCCCCGGGCGATCCCCGGCCTTGCCCAGGTCGACGTGCTGGTGGTCGACGATGGCTCGGTGGACGAGACCGCCAGCCAGGCTCGCGCTGGGGGAGCGACGGTCCTCTCCCATGGAATCAACAGAGGGGTCGGCACTGCGTTCCAGTCCGCGGTGACCCACGCCGTCGTGAATCGGTATGACTTCATGGTCAACATCGATGGCGACAGGCAATTCAATCCACTGGATATCCCGAAGCTGCTCGAACCCGTCCTCGCCGGCCGGGCAGACATGGTGACGGCTTCGCGTTTCGTCGACTCCACGTTCACGCCGGACATGCCGCGGGTGAAGTTGGTTGGAAATCACCTGATGTCGTACCTGGTGAGCCGGCTCGTGGGCCAGCGCTTCAAGGACGTGTCCTGTGGCTTCCGCTGCTACAGCAGAGAATCGCTGCTTCGCCTGAATCTGCACGGGGCCTTCACCTACACCCAGGAGACGTTCCTCGACTTCTGCGCCAAGAATCTGCGGATCGTCGAGGTTCCGATCGGGGTCGTCTATTTCCCCGATCGCGTCTCCAGGGTGGCCGGCAGCATCGTCAAGTACGCGGCGAGCACTGCGAAGATCATCTTCAGGGGGTATCGCGACTATCACCCGCTGCGGTTCTTCTGGGGCATCTCAGCCTTCTTCTTCGTGCCTGGCCTGGCGTTGGGGGTGTTGTTCTTCTGGCACTACTTCACCACCGGCAAGTTCTCGGGCTACCTGTTCGCCGGCTTTGGTTCAGCCTTCCTGATCACCATGGCGCTCGTGTTCCTCGTGCTCGGCATCGTCACCGACATGCTCGACCGCGTTCGCAGCAACCAGGACCGCATTCTGTATCTTCTGAAGAAGAACGGTCAGGGCATCAACTGAGCGATTTGGGGAGTGCGTGATGTGTGGAATTTTCGGGTTCGTCGCTTCGAAGGACTACTCTGCGGGTTCCGAGCGGCTCGGGAAACTCGCCGCCGAGCTGTTTCTGTTCTCGGAGAGCCGAGGCAGTGAGGCTGCGGGCATCGCCATCTCCGATGGCCTCGAGCTGTCGATGTTCCGCCGAGCTCAACCCGCCAGCCGGATGCTCGGAACCGACGAGTATCAGGACTTCCTGAAAGGCCGGCTCCCACCCACGGCGAGCGGGGCGAGCACGCTCGTGATCGGTCATTCCCGGCTGGTGACGAACGGCTCGCAGGGGATGGAGGCGAACAACCAGCCTGTCGTCAGCGATCACTGCGTCGGCGTGCACAACGGGATCATCGTGAACGACGAGGCGTTGTGGAAACGCCACGCCGACCTCCACCGACAGACTCAGGTCGACACGGAGGTGTTCTACCGGTTGTTCGACAAGAACTTCTCTCGATGCGGGGACGTCGTCACCGCGCTGCGCGACGTCTACGAAGCCATCGAAGGCGAAGCGAATATCGCATTCCTCCACGACAGGGCGTCTGCACTGGTCCTGGCGACCAACGTCGGCTCTCTCTACTGGCTTCGCGCCACGAGGAGCGGACTGTTCGTCTTCGCCTCTGAGCGCCACTTCCTGACCCGCCTGATCGCTCAGTCCCGGGACCTCTTTCAAGAGAGCACAGCCGAAGACGTGACGCAGTTGAAGGTGGGGGAAGGCGTCTGCGTCTCTCCCCACGACCTGTCAGTGCCCGTCTTCAGGCTCGACAAGTCGCAGCCCGCGGCGGCCGCGGTGGAGCTGTCCTCCAGCGCAAGGGCCATTTTCGATCGCTCGCCGAAGCGCAAGGTGCTGCGCCGCTGCACGCGCTGCATTCTTCCTCACACGTTCCCCTTCATCGACTTCGATGCTGACGGCGTCTGCAACTATTGCCGCGAGGGGGCGCCTGTTCGCACCGATGATCGCCAGACGCTGGAGGCCCGGATTTCTGCCATCCGCTCGAAGGACGGCAGCCCGGACTGCATCGTCGCGCTCAGTGGCGGGCGGGACAGTTGCTATGGCCTGCACGTGGTCAAGAAGGAACTCGGGCTCAACCCGATCGCCTACACCTACGACTGGGCGATGGTGACCGACGAGGCGCGGCGGAACTGCGCCCGAATGTGCGGCGCGCTGGGCGTCGAGCACATCATTCGCTCGGCAGACATTCTCTCGAAGCGCAGGAACATCCGACTCAACATCGAGGCGTGGCTGCAGCGGCCCGAGCTGGGCATGATCCCGCTGTTCATGGCGGGCGACAAACAGTTCTTCCACTACGCGACCCAGGTCAGCAAGCAGACGGGTGTTCCGCTGGTGATCTTCTGCGGCGGCAACAACCTGGAGATCACCAGATTCAAGACCGGTTTCTGCGGGGTGCAGGACAAGAGCGTCAACACCATGGTCGGGCTTGATCTGGCGGGGAAGGCGAAGCTGCTCGCGTACTACGCGAAGAACTACGTCCTCAACCCGAACTACATCAACCGCTCCGTCGCCGACACGCTCTTTGCATTCTACTCCACGTACATCAACAGGCAGGACTTCCTGTATCTCTACAAGTACGTCGAGTGGAACGAGGCCGTCATCGCCGAGACGCTGACGCGTTCATATGGCTGGGAAAGCGCCGGTGACTCGAGCAGCACCTGGCGCATCGGTGATGGCACGGCCGCCTTCTACAACTACATTTACCACACGGTCGCCGGCTTCTCTGAGCACGACACGTTTCGCAGCAACCAGATTCGCGCGGGGCTGATCGAGCGTGATGAAGCCCTGCGGTTGGTCGAGCAGGAGAACCGGCCCCGCTACCTGGCGATGAAGGAGTACGCCTCGCTGGTCGGCTTCAGCCTCGATGAGGCCCTGACGGTGATCAACAACATCCCGAGAATCGAGTAGGCGCGCTTGGCGACTTCCGTTCGAGCGTTGGTCCGTGACTCCGCCGCCTACGTCGCCGTGAGCCTGGTGGCCTACGGGCTCGTCTTCTGTCTGATGTTCTTGCTGGTCGATGTCCTCGGCGCCGGGAGATCGCTGGCATTCCTCATCACCTATGCCATCGCCTACGTGTTCGACTATTTCTCGAACCTGAAGGTGGTGTTCCGTCGCGAGCACAGCCGGAGCCGGCTGGTGAAGTATGTCATCTACCTGGCCACCTTCTTCGCGCTGGCCAATGGACTGTTCTACCTCGCCGGGTACTTGAAGCTGCACTATCTCCTGGAGACCTTCTTGACCCTGGCGACGCTCTTCCCCCTTCGGTTTCTGACCCTGCGCTACGTGGTCTTTCGTCCGTAGTTTGACCTCGAGGTCGATGAGCCATGTCGAGCCTGCCCGTGCCTGCCGCCGAGTCGAAGCCCGCCGGGGCCGCCCTGGACGCGCATGCATGGCTGTTGCTGTTCGTGTCGTTGACCAGCGTCATCGGAACGCTCCTGCTCAGCGCTTCGGTCTTCAGTGTGCCGGTGTTGCTGGGCTCGACCTTCAGTGCGTGTCTCCTGGTGCATCGCCTGGGGGGAGTGTCCATTTCGGCGGGGGCGCTTCGGTGGAGCTGGGGGGCCGCACTGCTGCTGGCGCTGGCGCTGATGCTGCGGGCCGACATCTATCCACACCTGATGGGCGGCCAGGATCAAGGCCTCTACACGAACTACTCGATCGTGATGCTGCGCGAGGGGGCGCTGAGCTACGTCGACCACTTTCGACAAGAACTGCCGGACCGCTTGAAGGCAGTCTACGACGCGCGGGTCATGGCTTCGATCAGCCTGCAGGACCCCGCGACTTCGCTGATGACCATCGAGTTCTACCCGCTGCACCCCATGTGGATGGCTGTTTTTTCGTGGATCGCAGGGCCGGCGTACCGGACCTTGTCTTTGCTGTTCTTCGCCGTCGTGACCATCTGGTCGGCGAAGAAGTTGGCGCAGGAGCTCTTCGCCTCGGAAGGTGCAGGGTGGCTCGCGGCCTTCCTGATCGCGACCAACCCTGTCCTGGTGTTCTTTTCGAAGTTCCCGGTCACCGAGATGGTTGCGCTCGCGTTCTCGCTGAACGGTTTCCTGTATCTGCTCCTGGGGGGGCGGGCCCCTGAGCTGCGGCAGAAGCTCAGCTACCTCGCGATTGCTGTCTTGTGCTTCTGTTCGTTCTTCTTCACCAGAATACACTTCATGCTGTACCTGCCGTTCCTCGCGTTGCTCCTCGTCGGAGCGGTGGCGTTTGACTGGAAGCAGTCGTTGCGGAGTGGGGTGGCCCCCACGGTCATCGTTCTGGGTGTCCTCTTCGGGTTGAGCCTGGGCTGGTACTACGTCTTTCAGCGTGCGCTGGTGACCGCGCTGTTCGAGGTACATTTGTCCCGGCTCATGAGCTTCAGCGTCCTGGCGAGCGCGACCTTGGCCGCTGGTTGCCTCACCGTATGTTTGTTCCTGGTCCGCCGCTTCTCGAGGCCCGAGTTGTTCAGGAGGCCGGTCTCGTGGACGGTGGAGCACTCGGGCAAGTTCCTGGTGCTGGCGTTCCTGCTGTGGGTGCCTTCACTCGTGAGTCTCTATCGGACCGGGGCGATGCACCCATTTGATTACCTGGTCCTGGACCTCAGCGATCCCTGGCTCTTCAGGTATCACGTGCTCTACCGGCTTATTCTGTTCATCTCACCGGTCGGAATGCTGGCCCTGATTGGAGGCGCTCTCTTCGCCAGGGGACTACCCGAGGGTGCAGGACTGCTGATGCTGCTGCTGGCGTCGGCCTGCGGGGTGGTCATGCTCCAGCCGTGGGTGCCCTATCTGTTCTATTACGGCCGATATCTGTCCAGTGACGTGCTTCCCTACGCCTTGATGGTGCTTGCCGGCCTCTTGATGCACTTCGCGAAAGCTGGAAGGCGGCTGGCGGTCGGCGCGACGGTTCTGATCGTCGGCGCCTACCAGCTCTTCTTTTCGTTCAGCCAGTCAGGGTTCGTCGAGAGCGAAGCGCCGGGTACCTACGATGGCTTCCTTGCGCATGCTCGGGAGAACGACGTGATTCTCGCCGTCGGCATGGACGACCGCCTGCTCGTCCCGCTTCGCGTCGCGTATGAGCTCCGCGTCTTCGCGGTGAAGAGCCTGAAGGCGACTGAAGAGGTGCGGCCCGGAGACCTGGTTGACCTTCAGGCGCTCGCGCTCAAGGGAGGAGGGCGGCTCCTGATCGCTTCGTCCCTGGCTGACCCGCAGAAGCTCGGCTCCTTCATGGGCGGAGCGTCCTTCAGAAACTCGTTCTTCACCAATGGCGAACACCTGCGCGCGGGTATCTTCCAGAGAAAGGATGCCCTGGCCGCGCTCCTGCTGCCGCTGCGGCGCGACGAAAGGGAAGAGCGGTGGGTCTTCTATGATGCGACCGCCTTTGATTTCACGCAGGGGCCGCCCGCGGCGACCGGTCTCGTGGAAGAACCCAGGGCATTGCCTTCCGCGTTCACCTTCCCTGCCTTTCCGCCTCCTGGGGAAGGGGGGAGATGGGAAAGGGCGTACTGGCTGGTGGGCTCGCTCGAGGGCGCTTCCGACGCTGACTACGTCAGGGGGCTCTATCGCGACCTCCTCGGTCGTGAAGCCGACCCGGACGGCCTTCGTCTTCACGTCACTGGGCTGGCGCAGGGCGGGTCGCGTGAGGCCCTTCGCCAGACCTTCCGCAGAAGTGCGGAGTACCGCGAGAAGCACACCAGGCAAGGCGAATGACGCGCACTTCTCAGGCAGCTTTTGGGAACACTGCCAGGTCCAGGTGATGAAAGTCTGCCCTTCCCAGGCGGTCACTCATCTCCCTCCATTCGCGCATGACGTGGGCGACTGAATCACTCTGCACGCGCGAACCATCCACATGGAAAATGTCGATGCGTGAGGCGTAGGAGAACAGTTCTGCAAGGTAGTTTTCTGGCTCGATTCGAGAGTGATTCCGAATCGCGGTGGGACTGAATTCCGTGAAGATTCGAGGGCGGTGCCGCTCGAGCAACGATTTCAGCCCGGACCACGCGACCGGTTCGTGGCCCTCGATGTCAATCTTCACGACATCGAGTCGGTCGAGCCCGCTGAGAAGAAAGTCCAACCGCTGAGCGGGGACGAATGCATCCGCGGAAGCGACGCTTGCATGGAGATCGACGATGCCATTGGACGAATTCGCGTTGCGGAGGAGGGGGACGACCCCGGTCGCATTTGAGGCCGCAATCGGCAGGATGCTGACATTCTTGAAGCCATTGCCGTACACGCCAGCGCAGAGCGATTGGACATTCCTCGCCACAGGCTCCACGGCAAATACACGCCCATCAGGGCCCACCTTCCGGGCCGCCGAAAGCGAATAAGTACCGATGTTCGCGCCAACGTCGAGCACCACTCCGCCAGACGGAACGGCGCTCACGAATTCCGGGAGGATGTACCCCTCATATTCACCAGTCGCCTTGATGTACGCGCCGATCTGATTGTCGCCCCGCCAGGGATACAATTTGAGGTCGCCGAACGCGATTTCCTCCAGCACGGATCCACTGTCGTTGCGTTCTTTGAATTCCACGGAACTCAGAAAGATCGCCGCAAGTTCGGACACGGAAATGCCTCCGTTCGCAATCTTGTCCGCGTAGGTCTGGAAGCCCCCGGGGTCTGGTTCCCTGCCCAGCAGCAGTCGGTACGCATGGCGCACGTCGTCAGTGGTTGCATGGTGCATCACGAACTGTCTCCCGGTCGTCGCACGGTGCGACGTCGTGAACTGTTACCATGCCGGGGCTGAACTGCCACGGGCGTCATGAAGCAGTCCGCTCGGGCGGGTTCCAGCAGTGACGAAGGGCGTGTCGACGCCGGTTGCTCGTGACCACCAGCCGCAGTAGGCGCCTGGTCCTCATGGAAGAGGTGGATTCGTGAAGTCGGCTGCACCGCGTGTCGGGATCGTCGTCCAACGATGTCATTCCTCCATCACCGGGGGGTCCGAGGTCGAGGCGCTCCACTACGCGCGGCTCCTGTCCGCCCAGTGCCAGGTCGAGATCCTCACCACCACCGCCCTCGACTACGTCACCTGGAAGAACGAGCTCCGCGCCGGGCCTGACCTCGTCGAAGGAATCCCCGTTCGCCGCTTCGCCGTCACGATCGGGCGTACGCCCTACTGGCACCAGCTCCACGAGCGCCTCATCGCCGATCACGAGCCGCGCAAGCACAACCCCGCTGCCCCTCTGGCCCGCCCCTGGAGCATCGCCCTCCAGGAAGAGTTCATTCGCCAGCAGGGCCCGTACTGTGAGGGGTTGCTGGCGTACCTCGAACAGCGTCACGGCGACTACGACGCCATCATCTTCGTCTCGTTCCTCTACCCCACCACCTACTTCGGCATTCAGCGCGTCCCGTCCGCCAAGGCGCTGCTGGTGCCCACGCTCCATGACGAGCCCACCGCGCACCTCAGCGCCTTCCGAGACATGGCTCATCGCGTTCACGAGATCCTCTGGAACGCGGAATCCGAGCGCGCTCTCGGGGAGCGGCTGTGGGGCGCGCTGCCTGGGCGCATCACTTCGATGGCGGTCGGCGTCGAGCCCGCGGCCCCCCTCGACCTCGGCTACCCGTACGTCCTCTATTGTGGCCGCATCGACGCGGGGAAGCGCTGCGACCAGCTCATCGAGTACTTCCTCAGCTTCAAGCGCGCGCACCCGGGGCCACTCAAGCTGGTGCTCACGGGGCACGACCACCTCGGCATCCCGCAGCATGCAGAGATCGTCCACCGGGGCTTCGTGCCTGAGGGCGAGAAGCGCGCGCTGATGGCGGGCGCCCAGGCGTTCCTCATGCCTTCCCCCTTCGAGAGCTTGAGCATCGTGACGCTCGAGGCCATGGGGCAGCGCACTCTGGTGCTGGCCAACGGTGCGTGCGCCGTGCTCGCCGACCACGTGGAGCGCTCGCAGTCTGGCCGGATCTACACAGACTTCCCGTCGTTCGAGAGCGGCCTGTCAGCTCTGCTCGACGAGGCACCGCGCGACGCGGCTCAGCGCGACCGCGCCCGCGCCTACGTGCTCTCGCGGTTCTCCGGGGATCACATCAGGTCGCTTCTTCTCGAGGCGGTCGGCTCTTGCGCGCCTTCGAACCGGCCGCTGGCCCTGACGAGTTCCCCCCCTGTTTAGAGCTGCTTTCGGCGGGTTGACACTGCGCGGCGCTGCGAAGTAGGAGCCTCGTGGCGCCGGAGCGAAGTGGCGAAGTGCAGCCACTGAATGGGACATTCACAGTGACGAGGATGAGCAAGGCAGGCGAAGCCCGCTTCGACGTCGAGGCGGTCAAGACGAAGATCCGTGAGCAGGTCCGTTCGCGGAAAGACGTGGGCCTCGGCCTTCTCCCTTTCGAGAACGCGCGCGCGCGCTCGCCCGTCGACATGTCCTTCGACAGCGCCGCCATCGAGAGCGCGCTGGGCACGGCAAGGGCGCATTGGAATGTCGGGCAGGAGCTTCCCGACATGAGCCGGCGCCGTGGAATGAGCCGCGGGTTCTTCCGGTTCATGGGCAAGGTGATCCTGCGCGTCGGACAGTTGGTGACGCGCGACCAGCGTGCCTTCAACCAGGCCTCGCTGGACGCGCTGGGGGCGACCTATGCCTTCGCTCGCGCTCAGGGTGGAAAGCTCGCCGCCGCCGTTGGCGACCTGGTGGGCGAGACCGACGCAAACCAACAGGACCTCGCCTATGCGCTGGCGCAGCTCGACGCGCGGCTGGGTCGGCTCGAGGCTCGGCAGGAAGCACGATCGCTGGGGCTCGAGCATCAGCTCGAGGTGCTCCGCGCCCACCTCGCGGCCGGGCGCGAGGAGATCGAGGAAAACGCCAGGGCGTGGGACCGCACCGGCACCGAACTGGAGACGCAACTTCGCGGGTCGCGTGAAGAGATCACCCGCCGTGCCCGCGAGCACCTGGGCGCCCTGCAGGAGGCGGGCGCCGGGACGGCCCTGCGCCCCATCCTCGATCTCGGCTGTGGCCACGGGGAGCTGCTGAAGGTGCTGCGAGACGAGAAGCTGGTCGCGCGTGGCCTCGACTCCAACCGTTTCGCCGTCTCTGCCTGCCGCGAGGCTGGCCTGGACGTGGCCGAAGGGGACCTCCTCGAGACGCTGGATCAGCTCCCTGAAGCCTCGCTGGGCGCGGTGACCGCGATCCACGTCGCCGAGCACCTGCCGCTCCACGTGCTCCTGCGCGCCCTGCAGGGGATCGTGCGGGCGCTTCAGCCCGGCGGGGTCGCCGTTCTGGAGACGCCCAACCCCGAGAACACCATCGTGGGATCGTGCAATTTCTACGTAGACCCCACGCACCAGCGACCGCTGCACCCGGAGACGCTGCGCTTGCTTGCCGAGTCGTGCGGGCTGGTGCGGGTGCGCGTCGTCAGGCTGCACCCGTTTCCGCCAGAGTTCCTCTTCAAGGAGCAGACGCCCGTGGCGCAGTTTCTGAACGAGCGCTTCTTCGGGCCACAGGATTTCGCAGTGATCGGGTACCGGGCGGGGGAGCGATAGAATGGCAAGGATTGCCCTGTTGACGCCGTGCCTCGTGCCAGGCGACGCCGTGAGCAACGACGTGGTCGGCATGGAGGCCGTGCTCGCTGCGCGAGGCCACGAGGTCGCCATCTTCGCGGACAATTGGGCACCTGCGCCGGTGTCCGTCCGTCACGTGAACGAGATTGGCAGCTTCCTGCAGGACCCGTCGGCGGTGCTCATCTACCACTACTCGGTGGGGTGGGACATCGGGCTGCGGCTCCTGAACGAGCGCCCGTGCAAGACCGTCGTGAAGTACCACAACGTCACGCCCCCCGCGTTCTTCGAGGGGGTCAACGAGGACTACGCAGCGGTCTGTCGTCACGGGCGGCAGCAGCTCGCGGCGATCGCGACGGCCGGCTGCGACCTCTACCTCTCCGACTCCGAATACAACGCGCGGGAGCTGGCGGAAGCGGGCACGGGCTCGACGCCCAACCTGGTGGTGCCGCCCTTCCACCACATCGACCGGCTCTTCGGCGTCGAAGCAGATCTCGGCATCATCGACCGGTACCGCGATGGTCGCGCCAACGTGCTCATGGTGGGGCGGCTCGCGCCCAACAAGCGGCACGATCGGCTCATCGAGGCGTTCGCGCACTACTTCCACGGCTACAACCGTCAGGCGCGGTTGCTCATCGTCGGCAAGGAAGACGATCGGCTCAGCGGGTACACGAACGCGCTGCGCCGGCAGGTGAAGCGGCTGCGGCTGCAAGACGCGGTGGTGTTCTGCGGGGCCGTCAGCGACGCCGCGTTGAAGTCGTATTACCTGCTCGCCGACGCGTTCCTGCTCACCAGTGACCACGAGGGGTTCTGCGTGCCGTTGGTGGAGTCGATGGCGATGAAGGTGCCCATCGTCGCCTACGCCGCCGCTGCCATTCCCGAGACGGTCGGCAACGCGGGGCTGGTCTGGGCGGAACCGGGGCCCGAGGTGCTCGCGGCGTCGCTGAGCCACCTCATTCAGGACGAAGAGACTCGGCGGGCCTGCAGCCAGGCGGGCTGGGTGCGCTATCACCAGCGCTTCACGAACGAGCAGATCGAGGCGAACTTCGCCCGGGTGATGAAGGACACGCTGGGCGACGCGGACGGCGCGTTTTCTCTCGAGAGTGCCAATGTGGGCTCGATCCCACGCGAGCTCGGCGGGCCCGTCGAGGCGGCCTGAGTCTTTGGCATCACCCGGCCTGCAGCGACCCCACGAGCGCGCGCGCCTCGACGATGTTGTCCTCGATGCTGCAGTAGGTCCAACCGCCGTAGCGGCCGAGGGTGTGAACACCTGCGGCCGCGAGCCGCTGCTTCGTGGCGGTGACCTCGGCGGTCGAGGCGCGGGTGATGTGCACGTAGGCCGGGTTCATCACCACCGAGTGCTCGGCGATCAGCTTCTGCGTGGTGATGATGCCTTCGCGCTTCAGTCCCGCGAGCACGGCCTCACGCAGCGCAGACACGTCGAGCTTCGCGCCGTTCGGTGAGCCGAGCTCGACGTACAGGCTCATGCGGTCGCTCTCGAAGATGTTGTCGTAGAAGCCCACCCGGTAGAACGGCAGCGCGCGGTCCGGGTAGTAGACCCAGTGCACGTCCTTCGGGCCTTTGCCGTCGAAGCCCAGGTTGAAGACCAGCACCTGGTTCCAGGTGAAGCGCTTCGGGTCCACCGGCTGACCACACAGCTGCATCAGGGCCGGGAAGGGCGCGGAGCTCACCAGCCGCTGGAACCGGTACTCGCCCTTCGTGGTGCGCACCGTCTTCGTGGCCACGTCGATCGCCGTCACGGCTTCGTTCAGGTGAAGCGCCGACGGCTCGACCTCGCTCGCGATCGCCTTCACGTATTCGATGGCGCCGCCCTCGGGGTAGGTGAAGGTCGCGTTGTACGTGGCGTTGTCGGCCTGCTTCATGTTCCGGATGATGTCGGTCAGATCCGCGTGAGGGAAGAAGCGGCCCATCGCGTCGCGGTCGAGCGTGGCGAGATCGGTGGCGTAGAGCTTCTCGTTGTATGGAATGAGGAACTTCTCGGCGATCGACCGGCCGAAGCGCGCGTAGAGCATCTCCTTGAAGTTCGTCTGGGGATCGGTCGGCTTCGCGAAATACAGATCGTGCAGGCAGTCGATGAACTCAGCCTGCGGCAGCTGGTGGATGTTCTTCTGGAAGGGGAAGTCGATCTGCCGCCCCGCGTACGAGATGAACGACTTCTTGATCACCTTGCGCACCTGCTGCCCCGGCATGCGCTCGAGCAGGAACTGTTCGATCTCCGGGTGCTTGAAGTGGAAGAAGTGGCCTGAATAGTCCCAGACGAAGCCGTCCTTCTTCACCGTCTTGCAGTAGCCGCCGATCTCCGCGTCGCGCTCGAGGATGACCAGGTCGCTGCCCTTGCCCAGCGCAGCCGCCGTAGCGAGCCCGCTCATGCCTGCGCCGATGATGACCGTACCGACTGTCTTCATGCTGCGTCCTTACGTGGAGAAAAAGGGGACAGGCTACTTATTGCGCGCCGAGCCGAAGGGGCGGGGTCTCGTGAGACGGCGAGCAATAAGTAGCCTGTCCCCTTTTTCTAGGCGACGTAGCCGCCTGCGCCGAGCGCGATCGCGAGGGCTCCGAGGATGAGGGCGAAGACCATGAGGAGCCCCAGGCGGATTCGTGGGCGGTCCTGCACCAGCAACGCCGTGGTGAGGAACAGCGGGAACGCCGCGATCGCGTAGCGCCCCAGCCCCTGGAAGTCCTTGCTCGAGACCGCGGGGATTCCGATCACCAGCAGCGTGTACACGCCGTAGCCCCAGCCCAGCTTCTTGAACGTGGGAACGACCAGGACCAGCGCCAGCACGGTGGCCAGCGCGTGGCCGCCGAGCCGGAGGCCGATCAGCAGATCGACCTGCGGGAACATCGTCTTGAACCACTCGATCTTGAGCCACGAGTGCCAACCCGGGGGTTGTTCCCAGCCCGGCGCTCCCTGCACGTGCGCGAAGGCCAGAGCGTCGTCGAAGCGGAACTGGAGGAAGGCCATCCACGCGAGCAGGCCGAGTCCCGCGAGGGCGGGCACCAGGTCGAGGAATTGGATGCGCTCGCCCTTGAGGCGGCGGCGCTCGACGCTGCGGACGAGCAGGCCCACCACGACGGCTGGCGCGACCGGCCGGCTCGCGCAGGCCAGGGCTCCGAGGACGGCCGAGAGGATCGGGCGGTCTTTTTCGAGCGCCAGGAAGGACCCCACTGCGAGCAGCAGGAACAGCGCGTCGGAGTAGACGACTCCGTAGAGGTACTCGGCGCAGGGGTAGAGCGCGAGGAGCCAGAAGGCGGTCGTCCACTGGGTCTCACTGAGCTGACGGGCCCAGCGGCTGAACAGATACAGCGCGGACATCGCACAGAGGAAGGAGACGGTGATGCCCGCGATCCAGCGGTTGATGCCCAGCCAGGTCACCGCCCGGATCAACATCGGGTAGAGCGGGAAGAAGGCGACGGGGGATTGTTCTCCCGGCTTCAGCCAGTAGCCGTTCGTTGCGATCTCTCCGTACCAACCGGCGTCCCAACGTACGAGCGCTTCGATGAAGGCCACGTCGGGGACGTCGGGGGGCATCCAGTTCGTGGGCGGGAAGAGGATGGAGCCCAGGGTGGCCAGGGCGATCGAGGCGAGGCCTACGGGGATTGCTCGGACCAGCGTCCATTTCGCGTCGCCCCTCACCCCGGCCCTCTCCCCGCTTCGCAGGGAGAGGGAGTCATTTCCCGACATGGCGGACCGTCACCAGGGCTCCGTCGACGTCGTCCCGGCCTTTGAGATCGATGACTCCCTCGATGTACCAGTCCTGCTCGCCCTTCGAGTCGATCAGCGCGTGGCGCACCGTCCACTGCCGCTCTTCTCCGGGGATCAACTGCGTGAGCACCGGCTGGCGTGCCCTGGGGGTCGTATCGAGTGACGGGTGCTCCAGCCAGTAGGGCGCCAGCGCTGCTTCGAGCGTGTCTGCCGTCCAGCCAGAGTCCGCGCCTCCCAGTTGCTCCACCGCGTCTTCGTACGACTTCTTCGCCAGCAGCCGCACGAGCTGGTGCAGCTCGGATCGGACCCGCGCCGCCAGGGCCTTCGGGTCCTTCGCGAGATCGCGGCGTGGCTTCGGCGGCGCGCTGCCGGGCTCGGTGACCACCCCCAGCTCCTTGCCGTAGCGCAGCGCTTCCCACTCGGCGACCAGTGAGCTGTCGGTGTGCTTGAGCGTCGTCAGCACGTAGGCGGCGATGTCATCGAGGGCTTCCGTGTGCGCCGACTCGGGCACGTTCTGCACGATCGTCTTGTAGACGTCAGACAGGTACCGCAGCAGCACGCCCTCACTGCGCTGCAGCTCGTATTCCTTGATGTACTCGTTGAAGGTCTGGCACGTCTCGAACAGCTCGCGCGCGATCGACTTGGGGCGCACGTTCTCTTTCGCCACCCACGGGTGCTTCGCCGTGAACTCGTCGAAGGTGCCGTAGATGAGGTCGGCGAGCGGCTTGGGGTGCTCGACCTTCTCGAGCTCGATCATGCGCTGGTCGTACTCCACGCCCTGCGCCTTCAGCTCGCGCACCTTCTCGCCCTTGGCCTTGTCGCGCTGGGCGTACAACACCGGGTCCGGGCTCTCGAGGATCGACTCGACCAGCGACACCATGTCGAGCGCGTACGTCTCGCTCGCGGGATCCAGCTTCTGCATCACCTCGAGCAGGTACATCGACAGCGTGTGGTTGAGCGAGAAGTCGCGCTGCAGCCCCTCGGCCACCTTCACGTGCGCCGGCATCGTGGCCGTCCGCTTCACCACCGTGACGATCCCTGCATCCACCAGCGCCCGGAACACCGTGCGCGAGTGCTTGAGCAGCCGCATGCGGTTGAGATCGTACGTGTGCGAGAGCCCGATCAGCTCCACCAGGCGCCGGTACCCGCTCGTCGCCGCGCCCTCGTACGCCTGCAGCAACGAGACGATCAGCCCGTGCGTGACGGTGAAGCGCGACTCGAGCTTCTCGGGCAGGTTGGTGCGCAGCCGCTCGAAGGTCTGCGCGTCGAAGTGCACGTAGCCCTTCTGTGGGGGCTTCTGCATCGTGACCTTCTTGCCCTCGTTCTTCCTCTGCTGGAGCTTCAGGTTCTCGATCACGTGCGCCGGCGCCTGCGCCACCACGTAGCCGAGATCGTCGAAGCCCTTCCGGCCCGCGCGCCCGGAGATCTGGTGGAAGTCCCGCACCGGCAACACGATCGTCTTCTCGCCGTCGAACTTGCACAGCTGCGTGAAGAGCACCGTGCGAATGGGCACGTTCACCCCCACGCCCAGCGTGTCGGTGCCGCTGATCACCTTGAGCTGGCCTGACTGCGCCAGGCGCTCCACCAGGCGGCGGTACTTCGGCAACAGCCCCGCGTGGTGAATGCCGATGCCGTGCTGGAGGAAGCGCTTCAAGTCCTTGCCGAAGGGCGTGTCGAACTTGAAGCCCTGCAGCGACTCCTTGAGCTTCTGCTTCTCCTCCTTCGTGCACACGTCGATCGACATGCAGTTCTGCGCCTGCTCGGCCGCGCCACGCTGGCTGAAGTTCACCAGGTAGATGGGCGCCTTGTTCTCGTTGAGCAGGTCGCCCACCGT
Source organism: Archangium sp. (assembly GCA_030681645.1). Lineage (GTDB taxonomy): Bacteria > Myxococcota > Myxococcia > Myxococcales > Myxococcaceae > Archangium_A. Next base: position 396,111 of record JAUXRX010000002.1, on the reverse strand, counting down.
CTCGTGCAGCGGCGTCTCGGAATAGCGGTACTCGAGCGGCACGGGCCGCTGCGCCGAGCGCACCTCGATCACCTCGCGCTTCGTGATGTCAGTCAGCGACGTGGCGATCGCGCTGGTGTCGCCGAGCGTGGCCGACATGAGCAGGAACTGCGTCTCGGGCATCGAGATCAGCGGCACCTGCCACGCGACGCCGCGATCCTTGTCGCCGTAGTAGTGGAACTCGTCCATCACCACGCAGTCGCAGAACTGCCGCTGCTCGCGGATCGAGAAGCTGGAGAGGATCTCGGCCGTGCAGCAGATGATCGGCGCCTTGCGGTTGATCGCCGCGTCGCCGGTCATCATCCCCACGTTCTCCGCGCCGAACGCGTCGCAGAGCGCGAAGAACTTCTCGTTCACCAGCGCCTTGATGGGGCAGGTGTAGAAGCTCGTCTTCCCCTCGGCCATCGCCATGAAGTGGAAGGCGAGGGCGACCAGTGACTTCCCGGAACCGGTGGGCGTGGCGAGCACCACGTGCTTTCCACCGAGCAGCTCGAGCACCGCCTCTTCCTGCGCGGGGTAGAGCGAGAGGCCCGTGGTGGTGACGTACTGCACGAAGCGATCGAGCACCGCGTCGGGCGTCAGCTTGGGCTCACCAGGTTTCGGCAGGAGGGCGGCGAGGGGCGCGGTGCTCAAGGCCGGGCGAACTGACCACGTCGTCAGCGCTTGATGAAGATGTTCCGCAAGTCGAGCACGAGACCGGGCACCGCGGTGCTCGTCACCTCTGACAAATCCTTGAGGTGCTTCACCGAGCGGTACCGCTCACCCACAGGCGAGCGATGCACGACGAGCTCGCGCTTCTTCACGTCGACCACCCAGTACTCGGGGATCCCGGCCCGGGCGTAGATGCGCGCCTTGCGCTGCAGGTCATCGCGGAGGCTCGTGTTGGAGACCTCCACCGCCAGGAGCGCGGAGGTCGCGTCCCCCCCTTCGCGCTGAGTCCCAGCAGGTACGATCGCGAAGTCAGGCTCGGGCTCGTTCTCGTCATCCGGGGCGATGGGCATCTGGGTGCGGACTCGAAGACCCGGCGGCAGATGCACGTGCAGCAGGTGTTCGAGTTCCTGCAGCGGATAGGCGTGGGCCGCGTCCATCGGCGACATGACGATGATCTCCCCTTCCAACAGCTCGACCTTCAGCCCCTCGAACGCGCCCCGCTCACCAAGCTGGTGGTACAGCGCTCGCGTCATCCGGAACTTGCCGGGCTTCTGGTGACGGGGTGGGCTTGCCCTGTTCAGCGCTTCCATGGGTCGCATTCTCTCACGATCTCGATCGCGAAAATGACTACGGGCACGGCTCGACGTCGAGCAGCCAGGTGAAGCTGTCGAAGGAGCGTGGATCTTCGGTGCGCACCACGGTGACGGTTCCATCCACGACCTCGTTGAAATCGGCGTCGCCGACATACGCGCTGAGCTGGTGAACTCCGGCCGGCAGGTTGGCCAGCGCGTTCTTGAAGGCCAGCGAGGCGGGCGCATCGATCACCCGCTGCGTGTCGGCACCGCCCTGCACGCTGGGGAAGAACGGCGCGCTCCGGGTCTCCGGGTCGATGATCCACATGCTCCTGAGCGGGTCGGCGTCCAGGTCCTCGACGGTGAGGCGGAACTGCGGGTTGAGCGAAGGGCACGCGGTGGTCGTGTAGAAGGTCGCCCGCTGCGCGGGTTGATTGGAGAGGACCCGCGGAGGGTGGTTCACCGGCACCCCCGCATCCGTCGCTGGAGCCGCCGCGCACCCCGCCATCACCAACGCCACCACCACCGTTCGTTGCATCACTCTTCTTTAGCGGGTTGCGGACGCCCGGCGAAACCCACCCGAAGATTTACAAACCGCCCCATGACGTCGGAATGACACTGTGAATCGGTCAAGTCCGCGATTTACTTCGCAGTGCGTCATTGACTTAACAGCGTTTACAAGTGCCTCGGAATTATCACCATGACGCGACTTGTCAGATTGGAATCAGCTGGCTACTTTGTTTGTCGTTCAGGGTAGTTGCGCGGTTATCGGATTGACCGGGAGGCAGCATGACAGTCGTCAAGGGCATCGAGATTTCCGGCCGCAACTCCGAGCTCCTCGGGGCGCCGACGCTGGACTTCCTGCTCTCGCTCGAGCGCCGTTTCGGGGAGCGCCGGCGCGAGCTCCTTGGCGCCCGGAAGGCGAAGAAGGGCTTCGACTTTCTGCCTGAGACGGCCTCGGTCCGCAGCGGTGACTGGAAGATCGCCCCGGTGCCCGCGGTGCTGCTCGATCGCCGCGTCGAGATCACCGGGCCGACCGACGCGAAGATGGTGATCAACGCGCTCAACTCCGGCGCCAACGTCTTCATGGCCGACTGCGAAGACTCGCTGGCCCCCAGCTGGGAGAACGTGATCGGCGGCCAGGAAGCGCTCTTCAAGGCCGTGCGTAAGACGCTCACCTTCGAGAGCCCGGAAGGGAAGCAGTACAAGCTCAACGAGAAGACCGCGCTGCTCTTCGTGCGTCCCCGCGGCTGGCACCTCGAAGAAGCGCACGTGAAGGTCGACGGCCGGCCCATGAGCGGTGGCCTGTTCGACTTCGGCGTCTTCTTCTTTCACAACGCGAAGGAGCAGCTCGCCCGCGGCGTGGGCCCCTTCTTCTACCTGCCCAAGCTCGAGAGCCACCTCGAGGCGCGCCTCTGGAACGACGTGTTTGCCTTCGCGGAGGAAGCGCTGGGCGTGCCGCGCGGTTCCATCAAGGCCACCGTGTTGATCGAGACGTTGCCCGCGGCCTTCGAGATGGACGAGATCCTCTACGAGCTGCGCGAGCACTCGGCCGGCCTCAACTGCGGCCGCTGGGACTACATCTTCAGCTTCATCAAGAAGCAGCCCGACGTGCTGTTGCCCGATCGCTCGCAGCTCACCATGGACAAGGGCTTCCTGCGCGCCTACGCGCAGAAGCTGATCCAGACCTGTCACCGCCGCGGCGCGCACGCGATGGGCGGCATGGCCGCGCAGATCCCCATCAAGGACGACCCCGACGCCAACGAGATCGCGCTGGGCCGCGTCCGCGCCGACAAGGAGCGCGAGGCGAAGGACGGCCACGACGGCACCTGGGTGGCGCACCCCGGCCTGGTGCCCGTGGCGAAGGCGATCTTCGACGCGCACATGAAGGGGCAGAACCAGCTCTCCGTGCTGCGGCAGGACGTCAACGTCACCCGCGAAGATCTCCTCCGCGTTCCCGAAGGCACCCGCACCGAAGACGGCCTGCGCCACAACGTGCGCGTGGGCGTGCGCTACCTCGAGGCCTGGCTGCGAGGGCAGGGCTGCGTGCCGCTCTTCAACCTGATGGAAGACGCCGCCACCGCCGAGATCAGCCGCGCGCAGGTCTGGCAGCAGGTGCGCCACCAGGTCATCACCGCCGAGAAGCTGGACCAGGTGATGAACGAAGAGCTCGCCTCGGCGACCGGCGGCAAGTTCATCGAAGCGAAGGCGCTGTTCCGTTCACTCTCCACCGCAGATCGATTCGAGGAGTTCCTCACGCTGCCCGCCTACCAGCGCCTGCTCGCCTCAGAAGCCTGACTTCCCCACCACCTCCCGATGACCGACGCGCTCCCAGGTGGGCACGCGAACGGCATCGCCTTGCCCGCAACACCACCCCACGAAGGAGCCGTCATGAGTGAACTCGCCAAGCCCCTGAACCTCACCACCGGAGATCTCCACGCGCGCCGCTTCGACGGCATCAAGCGCCCCTACTCGAAGGCCGACGTCGAGCGCCTGCGCGGCTCGATCAAGATCGAGCACTCGCTCGCGCGCATGGGCGCCATGCGCCTGTGGGAGCTGCTGCACACCCGCCAATACGTCAACACGCTGGGCGCGATGACCGGCGGCCAGGCCGTGCAGATGGTGCGCGCCGGCCTCGAGGCCCTCTACATCTCGGGCTGGCAGGTCGCCGCCGACGCCAACACCGCCGGCCAGATGTACCCGGACCAGTCGCTGTACCCGGTCGACTCCGTGCCCAACCTGGTGCGCCGCATCAACGCCTCGCTGCGCCGCGCCGACCAGGTCGATCACGCCGAAGGGAAGAAGGACCGCCACTGGCTGGTGCCGATGATCGCCGACGCCGAGGCCGGCTTTGGTGGCCCGCTCAACGCGTTCGAGCTGATGAAGGCGATGATCGAAGCGGGCGCCGCCGGCGTTCACTTCGAAGACCAGCTCGCCTCGGAGAAGAAGTGCGGCCACATGGGCGGCAAGGTGCTCGTGCCCACCTCGCAGTTCATTCGCACCCTGGTGGCGGCGCGGCTCGCCGCTGACGTGTGCGACGTGCCCACGCTGGTGGTGGCCCGCACCGACGCGCAGTCGGCGAAGTTGATCACCTCGGACATCGACGAGCGCGACCTGCCCTTCATCGACGGCAAGGGCCGCACCCCCGAGGGCTTCTACCGGCTCAAGGGCAACGGCGACGACTTCGCCATCGCCCGAGGGCTGGCCTACGCGCCGTACGCCGATCTGATCTGGTGCGAGACGAGCACGCCCGACCTGAAGCAGGCTCGCCGCTTCGCCGAGGCGATCCACGCGAAGTTCCCGAACAAGATGCTCGCGTACAACTGCTCGCCCTCGTTCAACTGGAAGAAGAACCTCGACGATTCCACCATCGCCGCGTTCCAGCGCGAGCTCGGCGCCCTGGGGTACAAGTACCAGTTCGTCACGCTCGCCGGTTTTCACTCGCTCAACTACGGCATGTTCGAGCTCGCCTCGCAGTACCGGGAGAGCGGCATGGCCGCGTACAGCCACATGCAGCAGGCCGAGTTCGCCGCCGAGGCGCATGGGTACACGGCCACGCGGCACCAGCGCGAGGTGGGCACCGGGTACTTCGATCAGGTCACCGAGGTGATCTCAGGTGGCTTGTCGTCGACGAAGGCGCTCCACGACTCCACTGAAGCGCATCAGTTCTGAGTCGAGAGGCGCTCGAAGGCCTGGCGGAACACGCGGGCCTCCTGCGCGCCCTGGATCACGAACTTGTTGCCCACGATGAAGGTGGGCACCGAGTTGATGCCGAGCTCGGCGCCCGCCAGCACGCCGTCTTCCATCGCCTTGCGCCACTGGCCGGCTTCGACCTGGGCCTGCATTTCGTCCGCGTCGAGGCCGACGGTGGTGGCGGCCTTCTTCAGCACCGCCCAGTCGTGCAGATCTTCACCGCGTGACCAGTAGCTCTCGAGCACCGCGTGGTGAAAGGGCCCCAGCTTGTCCTTCGAGCGCGCGTACTCCGTGCACTCGTGGGCGCGGCGGCTGTTGGGCACGTGCTCGCGGTGGTTGATCACCAGCCCCAGCGTCTTCGCGCGCAGCGCGAGCGGGTTGTTCGGGTCCTTGATGAAGCTCTTCACGCGATCGGGCAGCGGCCAGCCTTCTTCAGGCGCGTCAGGGCGCAGCATGAACGGCCGCCAATCGATGACGAACTCGAAGTCTTTCTTGAGTGAGTCGACCTCGCCGAGGCCGATGTAACACCAGGGTCAGACGTAGTCGGACCAGACGGTCAGCGTGATCGGAGCCATTGGCTCGCGTGTCTCACGAACCGTCAGGCACGACAAGCCCTCACACTTGCTGGGGAAATCGGCCCGCCGAGATTTCCCATGCCTTGACTCAGAGCCACGACTAGCGTCGCGCAACTTATGGCCAAGGCGCGCGCGAAGAAAAAGGCGAAGTCCGGCAGCAAGACGAAGAAGTCGGCGCTCAAGAAGAAGCCAGCGCTCAAGGCGAAGTCGGTGAAGGCGAAGAAGCCTGCGCCGAAGAAGAAGGCGGCGCCTGCGAAGAAGAAGCCGGCCGCGACGAAGAAGAAGCTGGTGGGCACGGCGAAGCCGCCTCCCCCTCGAGGCGCGAGTTCGCCGATCATGCCGAAGGCCACGCCCGCACCGAAGGCACCCGCGGTGAAGAAGCCGCTCGCGCCCGCGGTCGATCGCGCGCTGATGCAGGCTGACGTCGAGGGGCTGATCAGCCGCCTGCCGCCTCCGGTTCAGCCGGTGGTGAAGACGCTGCGCCGGCTGGTGCTCGAGGCCGCGCCCGAGGCGTCCGAGCTGCTCGATGACGGCTCGCCCGCGTACTTCGCCAACGGCGTCTTCGCGCGCATCATTCCGTCCGAGCGGACCGTGCTGGTGAAGTTCCTCCGCGGCGGCCACCTGCCTTCGGCCAGCGAGCTGACCGGCGACGGCGAGACGCGGTCGCTCTCGCTCAGCTCGCTCGAAGAGCTGAAGGAGACCGTGCTGCGCAAGATCGTGCGGGAGGCCGTGATGCTCAACCTGTCCACGCCGATCACCGTTCAGGCGTAAGAGCCGTGCCCTCTCCCCGACCCTCTCCCGCTCCGGGAGAGGGAGCCAGTCGCCCAATCCACGCGCTGATCTTCGATCTCGACGGCACGCTGGCCGACTCGATCGCCGACATCGGCAACGCCATGAACGCGGTGCTGGCCGGGCTCTCTCTCCCGCCGCACACCCTCGACGCCTACAAGTCCTTCGTCGGTGAAGGTGCCGAGAACCTGGCGCGCCGCTCGGTGCGAGCCGCGAAGGGTCTCGACTGGCGCATCCCCTCCGACGACGGCCTGCCGCGATCCATCGCCGAGCTCACCGAGTCCTACCGGGTGGAGTACGGAAGGCTCGAGCACGGCGGCTCCACCGCGTACCCCGGCATCGACGCGATGCTCGACGGCGTGGTGGCCAGCGGCCGCAAGATGGCCGTGCTCTCCAACAAGCGCGACGACTTCACCAGACACCTCGTCACCCAGGCCTTCGGCCGCTGGCCCTTCGTCGATGTGCGCGGCGAGCGTGACGGAGTCCCCCGCAAGCCCGATCCCACCGCGGCGTACGAGCTGGCGCTCGAGCTCAACGTCATCCCCGCGAACATCGGCTTCGTCGGAGACACGCCGATCGACGTGGGCACCGCGCGCAACGCCGGGATGATCCCCATCGGCGTGCTCTGGGGCTTCCGCACCCGCGAGGAATTGACGCAGGCTGGCGCGAAATTTCTCCTCGAGCAGCCAAAAGATCTGCTCGCCCTCTTGCGCTGAGCTGAGGGCACCGCTACATCCGCGCCAAACAAAGGGGGACCATGCGGTCACTACATTTCCTGACGGTTTTTTCTGTGGTGCTGGCGCTCGGCTGCGGGCGTGAAGCGACCTTTCAGGTGCGTGAGAGCGTGGAGCAGCTCCACGTGACGCATGCCACGCCGGGCGCGACGCTGGTGGTCGTCGACGGCAAGGGCCAGGAGGTCGCCTCGGGCACGGTGGACGAGCAGGGCAGCCTGGTCTTCCGCAGGCTCGCACCGGGCAAGGACTACCTGGTCAAGACGACCGACAAGGCCCCCGAGCAGTCGCGGTTGCTCACGGTGATGTCGGTGGAGTCGAGCACGCCGAAGGTCGAGACCTACGCGGCGCAGAAGCTCGAGGCCGGCTTCAACTACCTCACCATGCGCGACGGCACGACGTTGTCGGCCTGGGTGACGTTGCCCCGCGGTAAGGGCCCGTTCCCCACGGTGGTGAACTACAGCGGCTACAACGCCTCGGAGCCGGGTGAGGCGAACCCCGATCTCGAGTTCCTCTGGGGGGAGTTCCCCATCATGAAGGCGCCGCCGACCGATCCCTCGGCGATGCTCGCGGGAATGATGGGCTACGCCACGGTGAGCGTGAACGTGCGCGGCACGGGCTGCTCGGGCGGCGCGTACGACTACTTCGAGACGCTGCAGGTGCTCGACGGCTACGACGTGATCGAGATCGTCGCCGCGCAGGAATGGACGCTGCACCACCAGGTGGGAATGGTCGGGCTCTCGTACCCGGGCATCACCCAGCTCTTCGTGGCCAGCGCGCGTCCCCCGGGGCTCGCGGCGATCGCGCCGATGTCGGTCATCGGCAGCACCGACAGCACGCTGCTGCCGGGCGGCATCCTCAACGACGGCTTCGCGGTGAGCTGGGTGACCAACGTGCTCGCCAAGGCGGTGCCGTACGGCCAGGGCTGGGAGCAGAAGCGCGTCGACGCCGGCGACACCGTCTGCGCCGAGAACCAGCTGCTGCACAGCCAGCTGATCGACAACGTCGCCCAGGCGCGGAAGATCGTCTTCTACGATCCGGCCGAGCACGATCGGTTCAACCCGACCACCTTCGTCGATCGCATCGAGGTGCCCGTGTTCATCACCGGCTCCTGGCAGGACGAGCAGACGGGCCCGTATTTCTTCCTGCTCTTCGATCGCTTCGTGAACGCCCCGTCGCTGCGGATGACGGCGATCAACGGCGTGCACATCGACGGCTTCGGGCCGAAGATCTCGATGGAGTGGCAGAGCTTCCTCGAGCTGTTCGTGGCGAAGCGCAGGCCGATCGACCCGGCGAAGGTGCGCAACGTCTCGCCGCTGCTCTACAGCAACTTCTTCGACGCGCCGCTGGTGCTGCCGCCGTCGCGGTTCGCGCACTACGAGACCTATGAAGAGGCGCTCGCGGCGTGGAAGGCCGAGCCGAAGCTGAACGTGTTGTTCGAGAGCGGGGCGGGTGACCCGATGGCGCTCGGCGCCCCGGAAGAATCGTTCGCCCATGGCTTCTCGCAGTGGCCCCCGCCTGAGACCGACCCGCTCGAGCTGCACTTCCAGCCGGGTGGGGCGCTCGCGGCCGGGGCTCCGACCGTCGCCGCTGCGGCCTCGTCGTTCTCGCTCGATCCCGTGGCGGGCGCGGTGGGCGTGCTCGCTCCCGACGGCAACGTGTGGGCGCGCATTCCGCACTACGCGTGGCAGCAGCCGGCCTCAGGTGGGGCGGTGGTGTTCGAGAGCGAGCCGCTCACGGCCGACATGATGATGATGGGCACGGCGAGCTTCGATCTCTTCCTCAACTCGCCGGTGGATGATGCCGATCTCGAGGTGACGCTCTCGGAGGTCCGCGCGGACGGCAAGGAGATGTACGTGCAGTCGGGTTGGCTGCGCGCCAGCCACCGCAAGCCGGGCCCCGCGGCGACGCGGCTGTGGCCGGCGCAGACGCTCCAGGAGAACGCGTGGGAGCCGCTGCCGCTCAACCAGTGGACGCCGGTGCGCGTCGGCACCGCCGGCTTCGCGCACGCGATGCGCACGGGCTCGCGCATTCGGGTGTCGATCGACACGCCGGGCGGCGTGCGGGCTGACTGGCGCTTCGCGAACAAGACGTTCCCCGAGATGGTGAAGTACGGGATCGCTCACGACGCGGCGCACCCGTCGAAGATCGTGCTGCCGCGGTTGGCGGGGGTGCCCGTGCCGACGGCGGCGCCTCCGTGCCCGTCGCTGCGCGGTCAGCCGTGCCGCGAGTGGGTGCAGAGCGTGAACGTGCCCTTCACTCCGTAGGGCGTGGTCTGAGCCACCGGGCCACACCCAGGCTTGCGGCAAGCAACCCGAAGTGGACCCACAGTCCCAGGTCCACGTAGCGGCCAACCGGGCTCGGCACGTAGCGGATGTGGTTGCCCCGGAATTGCACCGGATGGGTGTACGTGTCTCGAGGTGCCTCCGGTGCCCAGCTGGGAATTGATGCGAGCAGCACCCAGAGTGCGAGGAAGTTCAGGCCGGCAACCCACGCGACCAGCTGGCTGAGCCGCTGAACTCGCGGGGAAGAGCTCATCACTTCGACAGCATAGCTCCCACCGCTTGAAGCTCAGCGCTGCGCTGCCGGCGGGGGATTCGACGAGAACAGCTCCTTCACCACGTCGGCCAGCCGCTTCGGCGCCCGAACCGGGTGGAAATGCGGCGAGACAGCGTCAGCGAAGTCCTTCGCGGTCTGGAACCGGAGCGTGCGGTCCTTCTCGAGCGCGCCCTTGAGCACGGCCTCGAGCGGACCCGAGACGTCGTCGCGGCGGTCGCGCAACGGGGCTTCGCGCTCGTGGCGAATGGCCTCGGTGAGCTCGTCGAGGGTGTTTCCCCCGAAGGGCTGCTCGAGCGTGAGCAGCTCGTACAGGGTGACCGCGGCGGCCCAGAGGTCGGCGGCCTGCGACACTTCCCCGTCGAGGACCTCTGGCGAGAGGTAGGTCGGCCGCCCCTGCTCGATGGTGCCTGCCACCTCGAGGCTCGCGCGCCGGGTGAGCCCGAAGTCTCCCAGCTTGATGATCCCCGTCTTCGAGACGAACAGGTTGTGCGGAGAGACGTCGCCGTGCACCAGCTCGAGCGGCGCGCCCTTCGCGTCCTTCGCGGCGTGCACCGCGCCCAGCGCGTCGAGCAGCACCTTCGCCGCGTAGCAGGCCACGTCCACCGGCAGGGGCTTCTTCTTCGCGCGCGCCTTGCGGAGGATTTGCCCCAGGTCGTGCCCGTCGATCAGCTCCATCACCAGGCACTGGTGGCCGTCGAACACCCCGGCGTCCAGCGTGCGCACGATGTTCGCGTGCTTCAGCAGCGCGAGCGTCGTCGCTTCCTTCTCGAAGTACTTCACCGCCTCGGCGTCTTGCGTGCGGCGCTGGTGCAGCCGCTTGAGCGCCACGTGCTGGCCCTGCTTCGGCCCCGCGAGCACGCGGGCGAAGTGCACCTCGGCCGTGCCGCCCACGCCGAGCACCGAGAGCAGCTCGTAGTTCCCCACGCGCTCGAGGGCCGCGGGCTTCGGCTCGGACGGCGCGGTGGTGAGCGAGGCCACCGTCAATTGCGTGTCGAGCTTCGCCTGGGGGAGCGCCTCGAGCTTCTCCTCGAGCCCGTGGGCTGCTTCGGCCGCGAACTGCAGCGACACGCCGCGCTCCGAGACGTTCACCACCGTGGCCAGCGCGCTCACGGGCCCGCTCGGCAGCGTCACCTCGAGCTCGACCTTCGCCTTCGGCGCGGGAGGTTGCGAGGTGCGCAGCAGCGCGCCGCCCGCCGAGAGGTCTTCCACCGAGGCCTGCACCGCCTCGCCGCCCACCTTCATCACCGCGGCCGCCTCCACCGGGTGACGCACGGCCTTGCGACGTTCCTTGATCCCCTTGAACAGCGCGAGGAGGCCGGACAGCACCTTGTCCGGCTCGAGGCCCAGCCGCTGGTCTGCGCACTCGTTGAGCCGGGTGAGAAAATGTCCGCGCTCGCGGTACTCCAGCTCGCTCAGCGGCAGCACCCGGCCGCCCGCATGTTCCCCGGTCTCGACGATGCGCGCGTGCAGGGCGTCGTCGAAGCGATCTTCCCGGAACCGCAGGATGACGAAGAGCACGGGCCCGGGCTCGCCCAGGGCGAGATCGACCTGGAGCAGCGCCCCGGCGAACTGTGAGCGCCACTCCGTGAGACAGCGCTGGGCGCTGAGCCTCCGGTAGCCGTATGCCCCTTCGAAGACGATCGCTCGTTCGATCGTCTCGCCCGCTGTGTTCACTCGCGCGAACATAGCCACGTGCGGTGATGGGTGCGACGTTGGCGACCGCCGCGTGGCCGTGGCGCCAGGCCGCTCCTCGCCTGGTCAAAGCATCTGAAATCACTGGTCAATTCGGCACAGTGTCGGACCCCCGTGCTAGGTCATCGGGCGTGACCGAACCACGTTGGGTATTCCCGGCAGATCGCAGCGAGCTCCCCCAGGCCGACCTCGACGAGGCGGCGCGCGTGGTGGGCGCTGAGCTCAAGCTGCACCCGGTGGTGGCGAGGGTGTTGGTGGCCCGCGGCTACCGCACCGCCGCAGACGCGACGAAGTTCCTCTCCGATGCGCTGACCGAGCTGCCCGATCCCTTCACCATGAAGGGCTTGCCGCAGGCGGTAGAGCGGATCCTCCAGGCGATCCTGAACCAGGAACCCGTGACGCTCTACGGCGACTACGACGTCGACGGCGTGTCCTCGACCGCGCTGCTCACCACCTTCCTGCGCCAGGTCGGGCTCGAGGTGCGCACGTACATTCCGCACCGCCTCGAGGAAGGCTACGGCCTCAACCGAGCGGCCATCGAGCGCCTCGCGGCCGAGGGCACGAAGCTGCTCATCACCCTCGACTGCGGCATCACCTCGCACGCGGAGATCGAGCGGGCCAACGCGCTGGGCGTGAACGTGATCGTGGTCGATCACCACGCGGTGCCCGAGGTGATGCCCAACGCGGTCGCGGTGCTCAACCCGCTGCAGCCGGGCTGCGAGTACCCCACCAAGTGGCTCTGCGCGGGCGGGGTGACGTTCAACCTCTGCATGGGCCTGCGCAAGACGCTGCGCGAGCGCGGCTTCTTCGCCGGCAAGCAGGAACCGAACCTGAAGCAGCTCCTCGACCTCGTCGCGTTGGCGACCGTGGCCGACGTGGTGCCGCTCACCGGCGCCAACCGCATCCTGGTGACGCATGGCCTCAAGGAACTGACCGCCGGCCGTCGCCCCGGAGTGCGCGCGCTCAAGGACGTCGCCGAGGTCGGCGGTATCGAGATCACCGCTGGCACCGTCGGTTTCCGCCTCGGGCCCCGCATCAACGCGGCCGGCCGCCTCGACGACGCGTCAGTGGGCCTGCAGTGCCTGCTCGCGCCCAACTACGAGACGGCGCTCCCCCTCGCTCGCGCGCTCGATTCGGCCAACGCCGAGCGGCAGCAGATCGAGCGCGCCATGCTCAACGGGGCCATCGAGCAGGCCGAGGCCGCGGTGGCGCGGGGCGTGCGTGGGCTCGTGCTCTCTTCACCTGACTGGCACCCCGGCGTGGTGGGCATCGTCGCCTCGCGCATCGTCGAGCGCTTCCACCGGCCCACCATCCTGATCGGCGTGCACGACGGCATGGGCAAGGGCTCGGCCCGCAGCATCGAGGGCTTCCACCTCCACGACGCGATCAAGTCGATCAGCGGCATGCTGGCGCGCTTCGGTGGCCACAAGGCGGCCGCGGGCCTGTCGATCGATCCCGCGAAGCTGGCCGAGTTCACGCTCGCCTTCGAGACGGTCGCCGGTGAGCGCCTCGACGACGCCGCGCTCATTCCGCGCTGCCGCATCGACGCGGTGGTGAGCGCGAAGGAGCTGGACGAGAAGGCGGTCGAGGCCCTGCAGAAGCTGGCGCCGTTCGGCATGGGCAACCCCGAGCCGGTGCTGGCGATGCGCGGCCAGGTCGCGGCGCCCCGCGTGCTGCAGAACAAGACGCCCGGCGAGCCGGGGCACCTGAAGCTCACCCTCGAGTCTGCGCCCGCCTTCGACGTGATCGGGTTCCGGTTGGCCGACAAGGTGGGCCTGACCGAGGGGCCGATCGATCTCGCCTTCAAGATCTCGATCGACGAGTACCGGGGCGTCAGCCGGCTCGCCCTCAAGCTCACGCAGCTGCGCGCGAGCCCTGCATGAGTGGATGGGCATGGGCTTCCACGCTCCTCCAGTTTTGGCCTAGATTTTCCATGTTCGCCCCGTCTGGAGGCTCGTTCATGGGTCAGGAAGCTCAAATCTCCGCAAGTGTCTCAACTACGACTCGAGAGAAGTTGGATCGGTTCACCGAGAGTCGGGGGCTCAAGAAGAACTTCGTCGTCGAGCAGGCCCTGCTCTACTTCATGGAGTCCCGCAGCGAGCTCCCTGACGAGGCGTTCATTCCGACCCGAATCGTGCTCGGAAACGCGGCGTTCGACAGACTCGTGAAGCTCTTGAAGCGGCCGCCCAAGCCCACCCGTGCCCTGATCGAGTTGATGCGTGGGAAGTGAGCTCGAAGTCCGCCCGCTCCTGGAGTCGGACGACCGTGGCTCGTTCAGTTGCGGACAGGCGGACCTCGATCGCTTTTTCCATCACTTCGCGGGGCAGAACCAGTTCAAGCACCACCTGTCCGTCACCTACGTCGCAGTGGCCGAGGAGGTCATCCTGGGCTTTGCGACCGTGACGGCGGGCGCAGTGCTTCGCGAGGATCTGCCGCTCGGCGCAAAGCGGCCGCCCAACTATCCCTTGCCGGTGTTGCGTCTGGCTCGGATCGGCGTGGATCTACGTGCGCAGAAAGCAGGGGTCGGCAAGGCGTTGCTTCGCCATGTCCTCCTCCTGGCGCTGAAGCAGCGTGATTCAGCCGGGTGCGTGGGCCTGGTGACTGACGCAAAACCCGAGGCGGTCGGGTTCTACGAGCGCCACGGCTTCATCGCGCTCGAAGACGTGCGGGAAGGTACCCTGCTGCAGGGTGAGCCGGTTCCCATGTTCTTGCCCATCGACATCGTCGCGGCGACCGAATGAACCCTTGAAGTCCGAGGTTCGCTGTAAACCGCGTGGCGCCGTCATCGTCCGACAAATCAGAAGATCATCCCCGCGCCGGCGCCGAAGTACATGTCGTGCATGTACCCGCGGATGAACCGCGTCACCTCGAGGCGGATCTGGAGCCGGATCGTCCCGTCCCCCACCAGCGCCGGGCGGAAGCGCAACCCCAGCCCGTACTGGAACAGGAACTTGGTGCCACCCAGCGTCACCGTCTGCGTGTCGATCTTCGTCACGCTGTACGAGTAATCGAACCCGAGCCCCACCTGCGCGTAGATGGCCGCGGGTGACTTGCTGCCGAAGGGCAGGGTGAAGGCGGGCGCGAGGGTGAAGTTGTGCAGGTGCGTGTCGACGTTGACCTGCGTGGTGCCTTCCTTGCTCGCCGCGTACGTCCACGCGACGTCCATGAAGAACATCTCGCGCAGGAACTCGTCGGGGATGAGCCGGCCGAATTCCCAGGTGAAGCGCAGCCCGAAGAAGTAGCGCGGGTCGACGCCGTTCTTCGCGCCGTCGAGCAACGCCACGCCCATGAAGATGTCGCCGCCGACGCCCACGTTCGGGTCGTCGACCGAGGCCAGCGACTCTTCGCCTTCCTTTTCCTCTTCGTCTTCCTCGCGGACATCTTCGACGCGGCGCCGCTTCTTCGCCTTCTTCGGCGTCACCTTGTCGCCCGAGGCCTCATCGCCCTCGTCGCCGTAGGGGATCGGGGCGTCGTCGTCGCTCTGCGCGAACGAGAGCATCGACATCGCCATGGTCACTGCCAGCAGGAGACGTTTCATGGTTGGGGGAGCGTCTGGCAGATGGTGGCGTCACGACGCGCGGTCGACGGACAGTGAGGCATCAAGTCGACGCCGTCAGGCGCGCACGGCCAGGAGGCGCAACGCAGCTGCATGCGCACGCTGAACTCCTGGCAGACCTGCTTGTTGAGCTCGGGGTCGGTCACGTGCGCGGCGATCGCGTCGACCACCGCTTCCGGCGTGAACTTCGCCGGCGTGTTGAGGTTCTTGGTGATCAGCTGCCGCAGCCCCGGCGTGGTGGGCGACTCGTCGTCGTAGGCCTTGATCAGCGCCTTCTGCAGAATGCCCAGCTTCCCGAGGCGGTTGCCCGCCTGGTACAGCGACGCGGCGATCAGGTTGCCCACCTTGTACATCTCGGGCGCCGTCACCCACTGCTGCTGGGTGAAGTTGCGGAACGCCGTGCGCAGCGGCTCGTCCATGCAGGCGTCGGTGCGGGCCACGTCGCGGAAGCCTACCGTGCGCGAGTCGGACAGCGAGATGGCCAGGAAGTTGGGCCGGCAGCCCGCGGGCTCGGCGCACGTCACCGAGAAGCCGTGGAAGTCGGCGAGGCCCTCGTCGAGCGACTTGAGGAGGTTGAAGGCGTCGAGGGTCCACGAGCCCAGCGCGGGGTGAATGCCCTCGTCGGACAGCGCCTTGAAGTTGAACACCCGGTGCGCCGTCTCGTGGCCGATCACGCCGATGTTCATCGAGAGCGGGATCATCTGCTCGGTCTTGAACGGCGCCACCACGAAGCTCTTGATGAACGAGAGGTAGAGCGTGTTGTCCGTCAGCGGCGGCGAGTTGAGCTCGACCTGCGACCAGTAGTGCACCCGCAGCGGGCGCAGTTCCTTCGGGTCGACGCCGTCGTAGATGTCGTTGAAGTACGCGTAGGAACGCTCGAAGTTGTAATACGTCGTCACCATGTTCCAGGTGTGGAAGTCGGCGGGCCAGAGCGTGCCCGACTTGTCCACCAGGTGGGCGCGTACGTCGCCGCCCTTCTCCTTGACGATCACCTCGTAGCGCTGCTCGTCGGTCATCATCGCGATGCCGCCGTTGAGCTGCTGCAGCGGATCGGTGGGGTCGATCACCACCCGCGTGCCACCCACCATCGTCACCACGTCGCCCTTGAGGCTGACGATGTTCGACACGGTGGTGAGCTCGACTGCGGTGGTCTGGAAGGCGCCGGACTCATCGGGGATGAGCGCCATCACCTTCACGGGAGCCTTCGGATTCGGGCCGCACGCAGCCATAAGCGCAAGCAGTCCGAGGGAGCGGAGACGGGACATGAAGCGGGTTGTACTACGGAATTTCTGATAACTCGCCGACTCCATGAGCGAGTTCATCAGCAAGGTGAAGCGCACCCACTCCTGTGGGGCGCTGCGGGCAAAAGACATCGGTTCAACCACCATCCTGTTCGGGTGGGTCCAGAACCGCCGCGACTTCGGCGGTCTCATCTTCATCGACCTCCGCGACCGCGACGGCTTGACCCAGGTGGTCTTCGATCCCGGCATCTCGAAGGACGCGCACGCGCTGGCCGAGTCGTTCCGCAGCGAGTGGGTGGTCGGCATTCGCGGCGAGGTGCGCTCGCGCGGCATGCAGAAGAACAAGAAGGGCGAGATGGTCTCGGCGACCAACACCGCCATCGCCACCGGCGAGGTCGAGGTCTACGTCTCGTACGCCGAGGTCTTCAACAAGTCGGAGACGCCCCCGTTCGAGGTGAACGAGAACAGCAGCATCACCACCAGCGAAGAGAAGCGCCTCGAGCACCGCTACCTCGACCTGCGCCGGCCCTCGCTGCAGAAGAAGCTCATCACCCGCTCGAAGATGAACGCGGCCACGCGCAGCTACTTCCACGAGAACGGCTTCCTCGAGCTCGAGACGCCCTTCATGGGCCGCTACACCCCCGGCGGCGCGCGCAACTTCCTCGTGCCCTCGCGCCTCAATCCCGGAAAGTTCTACGCGCTGGCCGAGTCGCCCCAGCTCTACAAGCAGCTCTTCATGGTGGCCGGCTTCGATCGCTACTTCCAGATCGTGAAGTGCTTCCGCGACGAAGATCTGCGCCTCGATCGCCAGCCCGAGTTCACCCAGATCGACATCGAGATGTCCTTCGTGGCGCAGGAAGACATCTTCGGGATGATCGAAGGGCTCCTCGCGCGCATGTGGAAAGAGGTCCACGCCATCGACCTCCCCACGCCGTTCCCGCGGCTCGACTTCGACGAGTCGATGTCGAAGTTCGGCAACGACAAGCCCGACCTGCGCTTCGGCATGCAGCACACGGTGCTCAACGGCATCATCGAGAAGTTCGGCGCCGACGGTGGCGTGGGACCGATGTGGGAGACCCTGCAGCAGAAGGGCCTGATCAAGGCCCTGGTGGTCTCGCCCGTCGCGGCCGGCCAGCACGACCCGACCGTGGTCAAGGCGAAGGAAGAGGCCTTCCGCAAGGCGAACCCCAACCCCACCGCCAAGGTGCCCCCGCCTCCGCACGAGCTCTCGCGCAAGGACGTCGACGAGCTCGAGGCCTACGTGGTGGGCATGGGCGCCAAGGGCCTCGCGCGCGCGAAGATCGCCGAGAACGGCGACTGGACCCAGGCGCCGCTGTTCAAGACGGCGAAGCCCGAGCTCAAGGCGGCGATCCTCGAGGCCACCGGCGCGAAGCCGGGCGACCTGATCCTCTTCCAGTTCGGGCCTGAGTCGAAGGTCCACACCATCATGGCCAACCTGCGGGTCTACCTGGCCAAGAAGCTCTGGCTCATTCCGGAGTTCGGTGCGGGCGGGAAGTGGAACTTCCTGTGGGTCGTGAACCCGCCCCTGTTCGAGTACGACGAAGAGTCGAAGACCTGGGCCGCGGCGCACCACGCCTTCACCCGCCCGATGGACGAGTGCCTCAAGTACCTCGAGCCCGACACGTTCGATCCGGCGAAGGTCTACTGCTACCGCTACGACGTGGTGCTCAACGGCTTCGAGATCGGCGGCGGGTCGATCCGCCTCCACGACCCCGAGGTGCAGAAGAAGGTCTTCAAGGCGATGGGCATCAGCGACGAAGACGCCCGCAGCAAGTTCGGCTTCCTGCTCGACGCGCTGCGCTTCGGCGCGCCTCCGCACGGTGGGCTCGCGCTGGGTATGGACCGGCTCGCGTTCCTCATCACCGAGACCGAGTCGCTGCGCGACGTGATCCCCTTCCCCAAGACGCAGAAGGGCACCGACCTGATGACCCAGGCGCCCGGCGACGTCGACGAGAAGCAGCTGCGCGATCTGTACGTGAAGTCAGTTCCGCCCACGAAGAGCTGAGGTGGGCTTCAGCGTTCAACTGGCGCTGCTGCGCGGGCGGCCTTCCGAGGCCACCCTCGACCGCTGGGCGGGCACCGCCCTGGCGCGGCTGGAGATCGTCCGTCACCCCGTGCTCGCCGCGGCGGGGCGTGAAGACGAAGACGCAGCTCCCTTCACCACCGTTTTTCTCTCGCGCCAGAGCGTCGGCGTCGAGGTGCCGCAGGTCGAGGCGCCCCAGGGCCGGGTTCATGATCTGCCGGCCCTCCCGGCTGGCGCCAGCGATGAGGACGTCGATCCCTTCCTCCTCACCATCGCGCTCCTGGCCCACGCGGAAGGCGTGGAAGCCGCGTTCCTCGTCGACAGCTCGATCTCCGATTGTGGCGCCCTCTTTGCCTGCGGGAAGCCGTTCGTGAGGTGGGACCCCGACTCCGATTCCGGCGACCAGGACGAGGGGCGGCAGCGCGCTGACGTCCTGCTCCGCTCCGTGTTCGGCGATGGCGCGCCCGAGCTCGAGGAGCTGACCTGGCTCGGCCCCGGGCCCACGTTCTGGCGGCGCCGCCTCCCCGTCGCCGCGCGACCCAGCATCGGTGGGCACTTTCGACGGGTGAAGAAGCCCGGCTGAGTGGCTGCCCGGCGTCCGCCGGGTTACTCACTGCCATGCCCACCTTCGAGCGGCGCACCCTCATGCCGGTGACGGCTGACGAGCTCTGCGCCTGGCACGGGCGGCCCGGCGCGTTCGAGCGCCTCAACCCGCCCTTCGCGCCGGTGACGGTCGAAGAGCGCACGGGCGGCCTCGAGGTCGGCGCCCGCACCGTCATCACCGGCATCGGCCCCCTCGGACAACGCTGGGTGGCCGAGCACACCGCGTACGAGCCCGGGCGCATGTTCCGCGACGAGCAGAAGAGCGGACCCTTCAAGAAGTGGGTGCACACGCACCGCTTCGAGCCGAAGCCCGACGGCACCAGCGAGCTCGTCGATCAGATCGAGTACGAGCTGCCGCTGGGGGGCGTCGGCTCGTTCTTCGGAGACCGCTTCACCGTCTCCACCCTCGAGCGCATGTTCGCCTTCCGGCACGCGCTGACCCGCAGCGATCTCACCCGGCACGCGGCCTTCGCAGCCAGGCCGCGCCTCACCTTCGCGATCACCGGCGCGAGCGGCCTGGTCGCGACCGCGTTGATCCCGTTCCTCACCACGGGCGGACACACGGTGCGCGCGGTGAAGCGCACCGGCACCGACTTCGACGCCAGCGCGCTCGAGGGCGCCGACGTGGTGGTGAACCTGGCCGGGGCCGGAGTCGCCGACGCCCGGTGGACCCCGGAGCGCAAGCGGCTGCTCGTCGACAGCCGCATCGACTACACCCGCAAGCTGATGGCCGCGATGAAGCGCAAGCCGAAGGTCTGGCTGCAGGGCTCGGCCATCGGCATCTACGGAGATCGCGGCGACGAGCAGCTCACCGAAGACTCGAAGGTCGGGGAGCCGGCGGAGACGGGCGCGGCCTTCCTCGCGAAGCTCTGCACCGACTGGGAAGCCGCGGCCCTGGGCGCGGCGCCGCGGGTGGTGCCGTTGCGCATCGGCCTGGTGCAGGCCGCGCAGGGTGGGGCGCTCTCGAAGCTGCTCCCTGCGTTCAAGGTCGGCGCGGGCGGGCCGATCGCGGGGGGCAAGGGCTGGCAGAGCTGGATCTCGCTCGAGGACCTGCTCGGCGTGATCCTCTTCGCCGCCTACACCGACTCGGTGACGGGACCGATCAACGCCGTCGCGCCGCACCCGGTGACCAGCCTCGAGTACGCCCACGTGCTGGGCCGGGTGATCTCGCGGCCGTCCTTCGCGCCGCTGCCTGCCTTCGTGCTCCGCGCGCTGTTCGGTGAGCTCGCCGACGGCGCGCTGATGGCCAGCCAGCGGGTGTTGCCCAACCGCCTCACCGCCGCCGGCTTCCGCTTCGTGCACCCGATGCTCGAGGACGCGCTCCGCTTCACCCTGGGACGCTGAGCCTTGGCTCGACGAGGTGCTCACCCTTCGAGGGCGCGTAGTCCGAGCTCCGCCATGAAGAGGTACTCGCGCGTTCGGCGAGTCAGTCCCAGGTGAGCCGGCGGCGCCCCGCGCGCTTGGCGGCGTTGAGCGCCTGGTCTGCCCGGTCGAGGAAGACCTCGGCCGTCTCGCCTGCGCGGAACAACGTGCCGCCCATCGTGGCGGTGACGCGCAGCCCCTGATCGTTGCCCACGTGCGCCATCTCGCTGATGGCCAGGCGCAACGCCTCGCCCTTCTCGCGCGCCGCGGCCTCGTCGACGTCGGCGAGCAGGACCACGAACTCGTCGCCACCGAAGCGGCAGGGCAGGTCACTCTGGCGAACCCCGCTCTTGAGGATCTTCCCCGCCTCGCGCAGCACCGCGTCGCCGGCCACGTGCCCCAGGGTGTCGTTGACGCCCTTGAACTCGTCGAGGTCCATCACCAGCAGCGCCAGCGTGCTCTTGAGCCCGACCGCGCGCTCGATGAAGCCCGCCAGCTCGAGATCGAAGGCGCGGCGGTTGAAGAGGCCGGTGAGCGGATCGGTGCGGGACGCGAGCTCCTCCTGGCTCAAGCGGTGGCGGGTGTGGTCGAGCTTCTTGAGCGTCTCCTGCAGCTCGAGGTTGCGGCGCCGCAGGTCCGAGATGAGGTTGCGCTCGGCGTCGACCAGGAAGGCACAGGCGCGCCGGAGCAGGGTGAAGATGACCTTGGGGTGCGTCTCGAGCAGCGACGACACGCTCGCCTGGTCGACCACCAGCACCTGGGCCTTCGTGGTGGCGATGATCGTCGCGCTGCGCAGGTGCCCCGGGTTGATGAACGAGAGCTCGCCGAAGTAGCTGCCCGGCGGGTAGCTGCGCACCATCGCCCCGCTGTCGAGGCGCGCGCCCACGAAGCCGTCGAGCACGAAGAACATCGAATCGCCGCGCTCGCCCTCGGTGACGAGCACCTCGTCGACGGCGCAGCTCCGCTCGCGGCCGGCGGCGAAGATGGCCCGCAGCTCGTCGACGGTGAACTGGTGGAGCGGGGAGTCGGGCGGGAAGTCGAAGGGCATGCGGATCAGGGACAGCCGGCGTCGGGTCGATTGCTGAGGGGCGCGGGCGTGAGCGTCACCTGCGGCCCGATGTTGCACGAGTTGGTCACGTTGAAGCGGATGCGCCCCAGCCCGCCTCCACCGCCGCCGCCGCCTGCCAGCAGGGTCGCGCCTTCGCCGGGATCAGCCCCGGTGCCTTCCACCGCGCCGTCTCCGCCCGCGCCGCCCGCGAAGCTGTCGGTGCCGCCGCGCGCCTGGGTGGTGGTGAGCTGGCCCGGCTGGCCGGCGTTCTGCGTGCCGGCCTCGCCGCCGCCCCCACCGTTGCAGGTGAGCCCGCCCGACGAGGCGACGATCGACTGCGCCTCGAGCAGCAGATCGCCACCGCTGCCGCCGCCATTTCCGCCGTTGCCGAAGCCGCCGCCTTCACCACCCTGGCCCGGCGAGTTGATGATGCCCGCGATGGTGATGGTCTGCCGGGCCACGAGCTGGAGCGCGCCGCCACCCGCGGACGGCCGCGCGCTGCTGCCGCCGCCCAGCCCCCCGGGGCAGCCGCCGCGCAGCTGCGCACCCAGGTTGACCACCCCGCCGGCGCCGCCCGCCGGGCCCCCCGCGACGGAACCCCCCGGGCCACCCACCGTGGAGAAGCCGCCGCCGCCACCGCCCGACTTGTACTGCAGCGGGCTGCCCCCACCGTTCGCGCCCACGCCCATGCCGCCGCCCGCGCAAGGCTGTGCGCCGGCCGCGACCTGGACCGCGCCGAGCACCAGGATGTCCTTCATCGACACGATGATCGCGGGCCGCACCCCGATGATCGACAGGGTGTTGCCGCCGGCGACCTCGAGATCCTCGAACGCGAGCACCACCGTCGCGATGCCCCCCTGCTGCGTGATGCTGGCCGCGCCGAACATCGGCTGGCCCGGGCAGTAGTTGGTGACCGAGGGCGTGCCCGCGGCGCCGGTGTCGATCACCGTGGTGCCGCAGTCGAAGGTGACCTTCCCGCTCGACGGCGCGGGGATGTCGTTGATCGCCACGTTCGACGGCACGAAGGGGAAGGGCGGCAGGCACGCCCCCTGGACGTTGCAGGCGCCGCCGTCGCCACACGCGAGCCCCGCATCGAGCGCGTCGTAGAGGCAGCCCCCGTCGGCGGTGCAGGTGCCTGAAGGCACCGAGCACTCGCGCGCCGCGCAGGTGACGGGCGTGCCCGCGCAGCCCGCGTCGCCGGTGCATCGATCGTCGATGGTGCAGTTCTGCCGGTCGTCGCAGGTCGCGCCGACGTCGGGCTGGTAGCTGCACCCCGCGTCGGCCACGCACACGCCCGCGGCCGCCCAGCACTGGCCCGCGGGAGGCATGGTGCACTGGCGCACCTGGCCCACGCACGCGCCCACGGTGTCGCAGCGATCGGTGGTGGTGCAGTCGCTGCCGTCGTCGCAGGTGTTGCCCGGCATCGCGAGGTAGCGGCAGCCCGCATCGACCACGCACAGCCCGCCCGCCATGAAGCAGCCCGACGGAGGCGAGTTGCACGCCACCTGCTGGCCACCCTGGCACCCGCCGTTGCTGCAGGTCTGCCCGGTGACGCAGGCGTTGCCGGTGGAACAGGTGCGATCGGTGCAGTCGAGGTCGAGGCAGTCGAGCTGGCCGTCGGCGTCGTCGTCGAGGCCGTTGGCGCAGTTGGTCTCGATGGCCGGGCGCACCTGCCGCAGCACCAGCGGCGCGTCGATGATCAGCCCCTTGCGAAAGCGCCGCTCGATGGCCACCGCGTTCTCGATGGGGTCGGTCGCCCGCTGGCAGTCGGCGTCGCTGAAGCCCTCGGCGCTGAGCATCACGGTCGCGGGCAGGTCTCGTTGCGCCACGCCGACGTCGAGGAAGCGCTGGCCCGCGATGGGAATGCAGCGGGTCTTGCGCGTCACCTCGCCGCCCTGCGCCGTCACCACCACGTGCGTGGAGACGATGCCGGGCTCGAGGCTGACGGTCACGCCGATCGCCGCCTCCCGCTCGGTGGAACAGCCAGCCAGGACGACGACGAGGAGCAGGCGCCAGTTCACGGTTGTACCTCCGGCACATCACGACCTTCACCAAACCCCAGCACGACGAAGGGCGCGGGCTGCGCGGCGAGGGCGGCGTTCAGCGTCTCCACCGCCTCGGTTTCACCGTCGTCGGCCAGGGGGAAGGTGCCGTAGTGCATCGGCACCGCCACCGTGGCGTGGAGATCGAGCGCGGCCTGCACCGCTTCCTTCGGTGACATGTGCACCGGGCCCATGAACCACTCGGGGCGGTACGCGCCGATCGGCAACACGGCGAGCCGCATCGGGCCCAGCTTCTCGTGCACCGCCCTGAAGTGCGGCCCGTAGCCGGTGTCGCCGCCGAAGTACGCCTTGCCGCCCTTGCCCTCGAGCACCCACGCGGTCCACAGCGTGCCGTCCTGGTCGAAGAGGCCCCGGTTGGAGAAGTGCTGGTTGGGCACGCTGCGCACCGTGAGGGCGCCCAGCTCGCGCGAGTCCCACCAGTCGAGCTCGACCACGTTGGTGAGCCCCTTGCTTTCGAGGAACGCCTTCGTGCCCAGGCCCACGAAGATGCGCACGGCCGGCCAGGTGTCCGCGATGCGGCGCAGGGTGGCCAGGTTCAGGTGATCGTAGTGGTTGTGCGAGATCACCACCGCGTCGATGCGCGGGAGATCGGTGAAGCGGATGCCCGGAGGCCGCACCCGCTTCGGGCCCACGAAGTCGAAGGGGCTCGCGCGCTCGGAATAGATGGGGTCGGTGAGCACGTTCACGCCGTCGGCCTGGATGAGCGTGGTGGCGTGGTTGATGAAGGTGACGCGCATCGCCCCGGGGGGCACCTCGCGTGGGGGGGGCGCGCCGTACGGCTCCTCGCGGTAGGCGCCCCAGGGCCCGCGCTGGCTCTCACGCTGCCACTTGAAGAACGAGCCGATCGCGCCGCCGCCGTCGGGGAACCGCTCCGGCCCACCGGGCGAGACGAACTTCACCCCGTCGAAGTGTCCGTTGGGCGAGCCCTTCCAGGTCGGTGCGGACAACGCGCAGCCCACGCCCATCGCGGCGAAGAAGAGAGCGCCGAGGACCGCCAGGAGGCCCATCGCGCTGCGACGGAAACGGCGCACCATGCCCTTCGCTCTATTCCCCGCGCCCCCCTCAGTCGAGCAAGGTTTCGGTGCCATCGGCGCTGATCAGGAGTGGTAGAACGGCCGCCTGATGACGCGCCTGCCGACCGTGCTTGCGGCCAAGCTGCCTCCGCCCCGGCCCCAGGTGATCGAGGCGAAGCCCGAGCTGCTCGCGGCCGTCGGCGGCAGGGCCTCGACCGACGATCTCGACCGGCTCAGCTACGCCCGCGATCTGTGGCCGTTGGCCCTGCTGTGGATCCGCCAGGGCCGCATTCCGCCCCCGCCCGACGCGGTGGTGTGGCCCGGCAGCGAGGACGAAGTCAGCAAGGTGATCAAGCTGGCGAGGCGGCGGAAGCTGGCCGTGATCCCCTACGGCTCGGGCTCGGGCGTGTGCGGCGGCACCTGGGCGATCAACGGCGGCGTGACGATGGACCTGAAGCGCTTCGACTCGATCGGCGAGGTCGACGCGGCGCACCGCGCGGTCGAGGTCGGGGCCGGGGTGCTCGGTGAGACGCTCGAGCGCAAGCTCAATTCCCGCGGGTGGACGCTGGGTCACTTCCCGTCTTCCATCGCGTGCAGCACCGTCGGGGGGTGGCTCGCGGCGCGCAGCGCGGGCCAGTTCTCGAGCAAGTACGGAAAGATCGAAGACATGGTGCTGTCGGCGCGCGTGGTGCTGGGCACCGGCGAGCGGCTGCAGACCCCCGAGCGTCCTTTCTCCGGGCCCGACCTCACGCCGCTGCTCGTCGGCTCGGAAGGCACGCTGTGCGCGTTCACCGGCGCGAAGCTGCGCGTCTTCCCCAACCCGAAGGGCCGGGTGTTCCACGGCTTCGAGTTCGGCTCGGTGGTGAAGGGCCTCGAGGCGATCAGGCTGGTGTTCCGCGAAGGGCTGCGGCCGGCCGTGGTGCGCCTGTACGATCCGTTCGACACGGCCTTCGTGGGGAAGGGCGGGGTGAAGAAGCCCGCGGTGCCGCCTTCGCTGCGGGGCCTGATGCAGACCACCATCTTCCCCGCGCTGATGCGCCAGGTGACGAAGCAGACGCTGGGCCGGCCCTCGATGATGAACAAGCTGCAGAGCGCGTTCTCGCGCAGCCGGCTCATTCTCATGTTCGAGGGCGACCCCGCGCGGGCCGAAGCGGAAGACCGCGCTGCCACCGCGATCTGCCGCCAGCTCGGCGGGGACGATCTGGGCGAGGCGCCCGGCCGCGCCTGGTTCAAGAAGCGCTACGACGTGTCGTACCGGATGTCGCGGCTGATCGAGTCGGGCACCTTCGCCGACACCATGGAGATCGCCGCGCCCTGGGAGCAGGTGCACCAGGTCTACGAGCGCGTCCACGCCGCCGCCTCGCAGTTCGCCTTCGTGCTCTGTCACTTCAGCCACGCGTACGCCGACGGGTGCTCGCTGTATTTCTCCTTCGTCGGCTCGGCTGAATCGGAAGAGGCGATGGAAGATCGCTACCAGCAGCTCTGGCGTGGCGCGCTCGCGGCGGCGGTGAGCGCAGGCGGCAACGTGAGCCATCACCACGGCGTGGGGCTGCTCAAGGCCCAGGCGCTGCAGGACAGCCTCGGCGAGGGCCGTCACGCCCTGCGCGCGGTGAAGAGCGTGTTCGATCCCGATGGGGTGATGAACCCCGGGAAGCTCGGCCTGTGAGCCCCTCGAAGCAACCGGCGCTCGGCTCGTGGGCGCGCCGCGTCGATGGGGCGCTGGTGGCAGAGCCCCGCGACGAGCGCGAGCTGACCGAGGTGGTGCACGTGCTGGCCGATCGCCGCGTGGCCCTGCACCGCGACATCGCGCTGTCCCGCGCGCGGCTCGACGTGATCGAGCTGGTCGCCGCCGAGTCGATGACCGTGGGCGCCGGCGCCGGCGTGGTGCTGAAGGACCTCGACGCCCACCTCAAGCCGCACCGGCTCACCGTGGGTCCCCTCTCCCCGGCGGCGATGTCCTTGCGCCTGGGGGAGTTCCTCGAAGGGCCCTACGCGGGGCTCCGCTCCATCCCCGGGGGGCGGCTGGAGCCGGTCTGCACCTCGCTCACCGCCATCACCGCCGACGGCCGCCGCCTCGAGACCTCGCGCGCGCCCCGCAGCGCCGCGGGGCCCGATCTGAGCGCGCTCGTGCTCGGCGCCGATGGACGCATGGCCCTCGTCACCCGCGCCGTGGTGCGGTGCATGCCTTTCCCCGAGCGCGACGTGCGCGTCGCCTTCAGCTTCCCCTCGGCGCAGGCCTTCGTCTCGGCGATGCAGCGTTGCCTGGCGGAAGGGTTCTGGCCCTGGCGGGTGCACGCCGACTCGAAGTCGGGGCGGGTGCTGGCCGAGGTGCGCTGGGCCGCGAGCGTGGGCAGCGTGGAACGCGACCGCGAGCTGCTCTCGCGCTGCGTGGAAGAGGCGGGTGGCCGCGGCGCGGGCGAGGCCGAGCGCGAGGGGCCGGTGTCGGTCGAACACGAGAGCACCTGGGACGCCGTGCGCGCGTCGCTGGAGCAGGGCCGGGCGCTGCAGCTGTTCCGGTTGTCGCTGACCACCGTGGTGGCGCGCGGTGACGTCGAGGGAGTGCCTTTGAACGAGCCGACCGGTTGGACCTCGCTGGGCGGGCGCCTGCTCGCCCTCGACGCGCGCGGCGTCTTCGGAGGCGCCCCGTGAGCGCGATGGACCGCCACGAGCAGGCGTACACCTACTGCGCCTTTTGCCCCAAGCTGTGCCGCTTCTCCTGTCCGGTGTCCGAGGCCACGCACACCGAGTCGCTGTCCACCTGGGGAAAGATGACGGCCGCGCACCTGGTCGCCACGGGCAAGCGCGAGCTCGACGACAGCACCGCCAGGGCCGTGCACGCCTGCACCGGGTGTGGGCGCTGCAAGAGCTTCTGCAAGCACGAGAACACGGTGGGGCCGGCATTGTTCGCCGTGCGTGAACAGACGGTGAAGAGCGGCAACCAGCCGAAGGGCGCGGCGTCCACCCTGTCCACCTTCACCCAGGCCCAGAACCCGTTCGGTCCCGAGCTGGCCGCGCTGGTGGCCTCGTGGCGCAGCGAGACGCCGGTGCGCTACCCGCTCTTTCCCGGGTGCAGCTCGCTGGTGAAGGCGCCGCAGTTGATCGAAGACACCATCGTCGTGTCGAAGGCGTTCGGCGCGCCCATGGGCGTCTCGCGCATGGCCTCGCGGTGCTGCGGCTACCCGCTCTACGCGGCCGGCTCTCATGACGCGTTCCGCGATCACGCCCGGGCGAACGCGGCGGCGCTCGAGTCGGTGCCCGAGCTCGCCGTGCTCGACCCGGGCTGCGCCTACACCTTCAAGGTCGTGTACCCGGAGTTCGGCGTGCAGCTGAAGACGAACGTGCGCACGGTGGTGGAGGTGCTCGAGGAGAACCTGAGCCACGCGCCGCAGAAGCCGGAGCTGCCCGAGACGGTCGGGTACCACGACGCCTGTCATCTCGGTCGCGGGCTGGGACAGTACGACCAGCCGCGCAAGCTGTTGTCTCGCGCGGTCTTCGCGGTGCACGAGGCGGCCTCGATCCGCTCGGAGGGTGGCTGCTCCGGCGGTGGTGGGCTCCTGCCGCGCACCATGCCCGAGGTCGCGGTGGAGGTGGCCCGGCGCCAGGCCATGGAGGTCGCTCCCGAGCAGGACATCAAGGTGGTGACGGCGTGCCCGACCTCGAAGCGAATGTTCGAACGCGCGGGGAAGAAGTCCTACGATCTGATGGCGCTGCTTCGCCGCTGGGTGGAGTCTTAGAGACCATGAAGACCTTCTTCGTCGTGAACCCGAAGAGCGCCAACGGCGCGACCGGCCGGCGCTGGGCCGAGCTCGCCGCGAGCATCGCGCGCACGCTGTCGGACTTCGGCGTGGAGTTCACCAAGGGCCCCCTCGACGCCGTGCACATCACGCGCAGCGCGATCAAGAGCGGCTACGACTGCATCGTGGCCTGCGGCGGTGACGGCACCATCAACGAGGTGGTCAACGGGTTCTTCGAGGACGGGAAGGTGCTCAACCCCAACGCCGCGCTGGGCGTGTTGCCGCGCGGCACGGGCGGCGACTTCCGGAAGACCTTCGATTGGGATCTCGACTCCGACGCGGCGATCCGCCGGCTCAAGACGCCGGACACCCGGCCCTTCGACGTGGGGCGCCTCGATTTCCTCGGGCACGACGGCAAGCAGCAGACCCGGTACTTCGCCAACATCTGCAGCTTCGGCGTGTCAGGGCTGGTGGACCTCGAGGTCAACCGCACCTCCAAGGCGCTCGGCGGCACCGTGTCGTTCATGCTCGGCTCGCTCAAGGCGATGACGAAGTACAAGGACCAGCGCGTGCGGCTGACCCTCGACGACAAGCCGCTCGAGGAGGTGATGGTCACCACCCTCTCGGTCGCCAACGGGAAGTACTTCGGCGGCGGCATGAAGGTCGCGCCGGACGCCGACGTGAGCGACGGGCTGTTCGACGTGGTGATCTGGTCGGGCTACGGCCTCACCGACTTCGTGGTGCGCAGCAAGAGCATCTATTCGGGCGCGCACGTGAAGTGGAAGGGCACGCGCATCGTCCGGGCGAAGAAGGTCGTGGCGGAGAGCGACGAGAAGGTGCTCATCGACTGCGACGGCGAGCAGCCGGGCCTGCTGCCGTGCACGATGACGATCCTCCCCTCGGCGATCCGCCTCAAGGTCTGACGTGGCGCTCGGGAGCTTTCCGGTGAAGCTGGAGCACCGCGTCGCGTGGGGCGAGATGGACGCGTTCGGGCACGTGAACAACGCGAACTACCTGCGCTGGTTCGAGTCGGCGCGCATCGCGTACTTCGAGAAGATCGCCATGAGCGTCGGGGCAGGGGACGTGAGCCCGTGGGTTCCCATTCTTGCCCGCGCCACCGTCGACTTCAGGAAGCCCGTCACGTATCCCGACACCGTGACTCTGGAGGCCACCGTCACGCGGTTTGGGAACAGCAGCTTCACCATGGGGTATCGGGCCACCAGCGCGTCGCTTGGGTTGTGTGCTGAGGGCGAGGGTGTGGTGGTGGTGCTCGATGGGTCGGGGCAGAAGATCGTGGTGCCTGCGGCTCTCAGGGCGGCAGTGGAACGGCTCGAGGGCTAGCCCCTCACCCCGACCCTCTCCCCGCTTGCGGGGAGAGGGAGACCATTAATCGATCCAGAAGTAGGACGACGCCACCAGGCTGCGGTTGGTCACCACCTTCGCCTTCAGGGCCAGCGCCGCCAGCGTGCGGTCCTTCTCGGCGTACTTCGCGTCTTCCGCCTGCCGCAGTTGCTGCAGCTTGCGCCGGTACTCGCGCTCGAGCCGCTCGGCCGTGGCGCGCGCCTTCACCCGCTCGGTCGGATCTTCGACCTCCAGCACCAGCTTGCGCGCCGCTTCCCACTCACCGTGCGAGCGCTCGACCTGCTGGCGGGGGGAGAACAAGCAGTCTTCGGCGAAGCGATCCGCGCGGTCCTTCGCGGCGTCGAGCTCGAGCATGTTGCGGCGCTCGGCCACCCGCGTCAGCTCGTCCTTCACCGCCATCAACGCCTTCTCGTGCTCCAGCGTGGGCAGGTTGGGCGGCGGGGTGCGGGTGTTCTCTTCACGCGCGGTCGCCCGCGGCAGCACCTCGGCGTCGGTCCACGGCACCACCCGGAAGCTCTCGCCGTACTTCGTGCACACGATGTGCACCAGGCGCTCTTCGGGCTTGAGGCCCGTCAGCTCGAACCGGTACGCGTACCACCAGCCCTCCTTGCCCTGGAGGTGCCCCAGCTTCGCCGGCAGCGTCGAGCCGTCGAGCACCAGCGTGGTGACCGCGTCGTTGGTGCGGGCGCGAACTTCTTTGGCTGCGAGCGCGAGCTGGCGGCGCCCAACCGCGGCCGTGCCCAGCACCGAGCCGGTGAAGTTCTTCTCGGCCAGCTTGCGCTTGCTCACCGCCTCGCGCGCCGCGTCGCTGGCCACCCGCAGCTTCTTGCGCACGTCGCCGTCGAACTTCTCGATCAGCGTGGCGCGCGTCTCCATCATCTTCTGGTCGATGCGGCTCTCGAGGTCCTTCCGCAGCGCGTCGAACGCGGCGTTGATCTCCTCGGGCAGCCGGCACGACTGGTAGATCTCGAGCACCCGCTTCTCGAAGTCGACGCCGCTCTCCAGCGCCCCGAGGATCTCGTCGGACGCCCCGAAGACGCCGTCGAACAGGTTCAGCTTCCGCTCGAGCAGCTCGTACAGCCGCGCGTCGGCCGCGTTGCTGCGGTTCAAGAAGTTGAGCACCAGCACGTCGCGCTGCTGGCCGTAGCGGTGGCACCGGCCGATGCGCTGCTCCACGCGCTGCGGGTTCCACGGCAGGTCGTAGTTCACCACCAGGTTGCAGAACTGGAGGTTGAGCCCCTCGGCGCCCGCCTCGGTCATGAGGAGGATCTGCGCCTCGTCCCTGAACTGCCGCACCAGGTCGCGCCGGGCCTCGGGCGTACCGGCGTCACCGGTGAGCTTGCAGATCTTCCCCGCCCAGCCGTGCTCGGACAGCAGCGTGTACAGGTACTCGAGCGTGCGCTTGCTCTCGGTGAAGATGACGGCCTTCTCGGGCCACTGGTGCGCGCGCGCCACGGTGAACACGCGATCGAGCGAGCGCTTGAGCGCCTCACCCTTGCTGTTCACCTTGATCGCCTCGGCGCGGTCCGCGAACTGCCGCAGCTCCCACACCTCGCGCTGCATGTTCGCCAGCTCGTTCTTGCTCTTCCGGGGCGCCTCTTCCCAGTCCTCGGCTTCTTCCGAGAAGTGTTTCGCCTCTTCGGGCTCGAAGAGCAGCGCGGTGGCCTGCTTGCCCAGCTTGGTGGCCTCGAGGCGCGCCTCGAGCGTCTCCGACAGCTTCCGCAGGGTGGGCGCGATCGCGTACGTCGAGGAAGCGAGCAGCTTCCGGTACACCATCGTCAGCAGCGTGCGCTTGCCCGGCTCGATCGCCGAGCACTCGTTGCGGCGCAGGTATTCGCTCACGTCCTCGTAGAGCGCGTGCTCCTCGGGGAGCGGGGTGAAGTCTTCCACCACCGAGCGGCGGTTCGTGTACTTCACGTACTCGCGCACCTGGCGCCGCAGCGTGCGCTGCACCACCGGGGCGATGCGGGCGCGGATTTCCTTCTGCCCCTGGTCGGTCAGCCCGCCGTGCTCGGGGTCGATGGGGAAGTGCGCGCGGAACGCTTCCTCGGGCCCGAGAATGGCCTCGTCGATCAGCGACATGAGCCCGAACAGCTCGGTCATCGCGTTCTGCAGGGGCGTGGCGGTGAGCAGCAGGCGCGGCGACTTGCCCAGCCCCGCCTTGAGCGCCTTGCCCATCTTGTTGCCGGGCTTGTGCGCGTTGCGCAGGCGGTGCGCCTCGTCGATCACCACCAGGTCCCAGTTGATCTGCGAGACCAGCTCCTGGCGGAACGCGGCGAACGGGTGGCTGGCGATCACCACCGGCACCGGCTGATCGAACGCGTTGCCCGTGGCGCGCACCGTGCGCCCGTCGACGATCATCGAGTCGAGATCGAACTTCTCTTTCAGCTCCTGCTGCCACTGCGAGCGCAGCGTGGCCGGCGCGAGCACCAGCATGCGCTGCTTTCCTTCGCTCGCCAGCTGCGCCAGCACGATGCCCGCTTCGATCGTCTTCCCGAGGCCCACCTCGTCCGCCAGCATGCAGCCGCCCCGCGAGAGCGATTCCATCGCGAACACCGCCGCCTCGAGCTGGTGCGGGTTCAGGTCGACCTTCGCCTCGGCCACCGCGCGCATCACGCGCGCCTGCCCGTCAGCGACCTTTCCGGTCAGCTCTTCGGCCATCAACCGCTCGTGGAAGCGGGTGAACGCCTTTCCAGGTGCAGGTGGAGGGGGAGGTGTGACCTCCGTGGAAACTCGCGGCAGCTCCGACATCGGGGCGCCATTCTGATCAGCCGGAACCACCTGTAAAGTGAGAGTTTTCTGGGGCCGATTTACCGCCTCGCGCGCGATCGGCGCTCGACGACCTGATCAGGTGCGATGGCCGCGCAGGAGGTGGTTGGGTGTGCGCTTGCTCAGGGGTCGTCGTAGTTCACGTTGAGGTACTTCTTGAGTTTCCGATTCACATAGTGCTGCACCTGCCCGCGCCACGGCCAGCCGGGATCGTGCGCGAAGCCGACGACCGACGAGTCGTTGATCGCGAACATCGCCTGGATCTTGATGCCGTAGACGCTGCCCGAAAGGAACACGCGATCGCCGCGCCACTCGCTGGCGATGTTGAAGCGCTTCTTCCAGTACGAGAGCAGGTAGCCGAGCCGCGCCGCCGCCTCGGGGCGGGCGAAGCCGTGGTTGACGGCGATGCTGAGCCGGCCGTGCTCGTCGATGGAGAACGGATCACCGTCGAGCGGCACGGCGAGCTCGGCCAGGGCCGGGTCGACCTTGGGTAGATCGTCAGCCAGCGCTGCGGCGCTCAGGAGAACCACCAGGCTGAA
The DNA here is from genome assembly GCA_030681645.1 of Archangium sp. Taxonomy (GTDB): domain Bacteria; phylum Myxococcota; class Myxococcia; order Myxococcales; family Myxococcaceae; genus Archangium_A. The sequence goes on along the minus strand of JAUXRX010000002.1, from coordinate 363,476 downwards.
GACCCCGCGCTTCATGGTCTTGAAAATAGCCCGCGCGCCGCCTTCAGGGCCAGCCCGCGATAGTGGAGCGACTCCCTGAACTGGGGGACCTTCCAGGGGCGCTCGTCCCAGAAGTTCACGGCGATCGCGAGCCGCAGCCCGGGCTCGGTGGGCAGCCTCCTGCCCGGGATCTCGTCGTTCGCGTCGAGCACGCCGTGGGTGAGGGTGCCCTCGAAGAAGGTGAAGCGGTTGGCGCGCGGCGCGACGAAGTCGAAGTCGTGCACGTCGGGGGCGAAGGCCTGGTTTTCGGGGTTCGGTGCCTCGCGCGTCACCGCCAGCAGGCCGCCGCGGCACTCGTTCAGGTAGAGCACCGACGAGACGCGCGGGTGGGTCTCTTCACCGGTCTCGTCGAAGCGCGCGTTGTCGCGATCGCGGTGGAAGTCGACCTTCACGTTCGAGGTGCGCATGCGCGAGAGCCACCATTCCACGCCGGTGACGCTGCGGCGCTTCCTGGGGGGAAGCAGCGCGGCCAGCTTCACCACCGCCTGCTCCACCCGGTTGGACGGCGGCGTGCCCAGCTCGTACCAGAAGGTCGTCTGGTAGCCGGCGACGATGCGCTCGCGGCCCAGCCCGACGATCGCGCTCTTCAGCGCCCGGTGCTCGGCCGCGGGCAGGGCGCGATCGACGATGGTGACGAGCGGCGCCGCGAGCGGCTTCACTGGCTGGCCGGGCGTTTCGCCTCGGCCGGTCTTCCGCTGCGCTCCAGCCCGTCTCGCGCGGCGTTCCGCCGCTACCGGCTTCACTGGCGGGGCAGCGTGAGCGCTTCGAACAGCACCACGCCCTCGTTGCTCGCCGGGGCGCCCATCTCGAGCAGCGCGCTCATCGTCGGGGCGATGTCGATGGGGTGCACGGTCGACCCGTAGATGCCGGGCTTGACGCCCTTGCCGAAGAGGAAGATGGGCACGTCGCTGTCGTAGCTCCAGGGCGTGCCGTGCGAGGTGCCCGCCTTCTCGGACTCGAGCACGTGGAACGGCTTCATCACCTGGAGCACGTCGCCGCTGCGCTCGGGGTGGAAGCTGTTCGAGAGCGCCCGGCCCAGCCCGTTCGGATCGAGCAGGTTGACGTCGTCACGGGCGATCGCCGTCTGCAGATCGGGCAGCGTGCGCAGGAACGTCGCTGCCGCGCGGCGCACCACCGCGGGGTCGAGCTTCTTCGCCTCGATCGCCTTGTGGTCCAGGTAGACGTCGACCTCCTCGATCGCCGCCACCAGCGAGGGCACGCCGAACTTCCTTTCCAGCTCTTCGTTGAGCGCCTTCTGAATGTTCGACGGCACGACGCGCACGCCGTCGAGGCCCATCGACGCCCATTCCTCGGGAATGTTGGCGCCGCCGTGATCGGCCGAGAGCACCACCAGCAGGTTCGCCTTGCCGCCGGCGGCGCGCTCGGCCGCGGACAGGAGCTCGCCCAGCTGCTTGTCGAGCCGCGCCAGGTGATCCTGCATCTCCCAGGAGTTGGGTCCGTACAGGTGGTAGGTGCGATCGAGCGACGAGAAGCTGACGCTGAGCAGATCGGGCACGTCGTCCTTGCCCAGCTGCTCTCCTTCGATGGCGGCCTTCGCGAACTCCACCATCACCTCGTTCATCATCGGAGACGCCGCCAGCGCGCTCCACGACGCGGGCCCCGGTGACGGCAGCCCACCGGCGAGCGGGTGGGGGAAGACCTTCGTCATGCCGTACCAGTCAGACTCGAAGGGCCGCTCGTCGTCACCGAAGTAGTCCTTCGCGGTGCCCAGCAGCTCCCAGCGCTTGCCGTGGTAGCCGTCGGGCAGGCGCTTGTCGTTGAAGGTCTTCACCCAGGAGGGGAACTCCTTGCGGTACCAGGTGCCGGTGACGAACTTCCCGACCAGCTCGTGAAACCACCACGCGTCGCCCAGCCGCCCGGCCATCGCCACCGAAGCGCGGCCCTTGCCGGAGATCGCCACCGCCTTGCCCCGCATCTGCGTGGCCTGGCGAAGCCGATCGCTCAGCGTCTCGGCCATCAGGTTGAGCGGCGAGACGTCTTCGTTGCCCGCGGGCGCCTCGAGGATCGGGTGTGACGCGTCGGCGAAGCAGGGCTCGAGCTTGCCGGTGGCGCGGTTGAAGACCTTGTTGCCCACCACCCCGTGGCGATGCGCCCAGGCGCCGGTGACCATGCTGGCGTGACCGATGCCGGTGACGTTCTCCACCAGCTCGTAGCGGGCGACCGGGTAGGTGGCGCCTTCGTTGAGCAGCCGCGCGAACCCGCTCTTGAAGCGGAAGCGGTTGCGCTGCAGCACGTCACTGCCGAGCGAATCGACGCTGATGAAGACGGTGAGGCGGGGCGGCTTTGCCAACGAGACGCCTGACACCACGAGGAGGATCGCCACCAGCCAACGCGTCATGGCGGCGGACGTTCGCATGGCAGGCATCTTCATGCTGCTAGAAACCGCAGCCTCATGAGTCAACACGTGCTGGCGAAGGTGCGCGTCATCTACGGCGACACCGATCAGATGGGCGTCGTCTACTACGCGAACTACTTCCGCTACTTCGAGGCGAGCCGGTCCGAGTACCTCCGCGCCCGTGGCGGCAACTACACCGAGATCGAGCAGGGCGGCTTCGGGCTGCCGGTGGTCACCGCGCACTGCGACTACAAGCGGCCCGCGAAGTACGACGAGGTGCTGGTGATCGACGTGCACGTCGCCGAGCTGCGCCGCGCGTCGGTGCGCTTCGAGTACGAGGTGCGGCGCGAGGCCGATGGCACGGTGCTCGCCACCGGTCACACCGTGCACGCGTGCATCGGCCGCTCGGGAAAACCGACTGGACTTCCGGAGTCCGTGGTGAAACTCCTGCGCTCATGAACGACGATCGCCCCAAGAGCATGGATCGCAACCTGGCGATGGAAGTCGTCCGGGTCACCGAGATGGCGGCCATCGCGTCGGCGCGCCTGATGGGCCGCGGCCAGAAGAACGAGTCAGACCAGGCGGCCGTCGACGCCATGCGCAAGGCCTTCGACATGCTGAACATCGACGGCACCGTGGTGATCGGCGAGGGCGAGCGCGACGAAGCGCCCATGCTCTACATCGGCGAGAAGGTGGGCAAGGGCACCCAGAGCGCCGCGCCGGTCGACATCGCGCTCGATCCGCTCGAGGGCACCAACCTCTGCGCCTACGGCAAGCCCGGGGCGATCTCGGTGGTGGCGCTCTCGAACCGCGGCGGGCTGCTCAACGCCCCCGACACGTACATGGAAAAGATCGCCGTGGGCCCGGCCGCCCGCCACGCGATCGACCTGAGCAAGTCGGCCACCGACAACCTCAACGCGATCGCCAAGGCGATGGGCCGCCTGGTGGCCGAGCTGACGGTGGTGATCCTCGATCGCGATCGCCACCTCGACCTGATCAAGGAAGTGCGCACCGCGGGCGCGCGCGTGCGGCTGATCGACGACGGCGACGTGGCCGCGGCGGTCGCCACCTGCTTCGAGACCAGCGGCGTCGACGTGCTCATGGGCACCGGCGGCGCGCCCGAGGGCGTCATCTCGGCGGCGGCCGTGCGCTGCGTCGACGGCGCCTTCCAGGGGCGCCTGCGCTTTCGCAGCAAGGAAGAAGAGGCCCGCGCCACCCGCATGGGCGTCAAGGACCTGCACAAGATCTACACCGCCGAAGAGCTGGCTTCGGGCGACGTGATGTTCGCCGCCACCGGCGTCACCACCGGCGACTTCCTCAAGGGCGTGCGCTTCTTCCACAACGGCTGCGAGACGCACTCGATCGTGATGCGCTCGAAGACGGGTACGGTGCGGCACATCACCGCCACGCACCGCTTCGACAAGAAGCCGATGTAACGTTGGTCACACCTCACCCTTCGAAGGAGCACCACCCATGGCAGGCGCCCAGCGGACCATCACCATCAACGCGACCGTCGAGAAGTGCTGGTCGGTGATCTCCGACTACGAGCGGTACCCGGAGTTCCTCCCCGAGGTGAAGAAGATCCGCACGCTCAACCGCCGCGGGGCCGAGGTCGACGTGCAGTACGAGGCCGAGGTGGTGAAGGTCATCAAGTACACCGTGCACATGAAGGAAGAGGGCCCGAAGAAGCTCTCGTGGTCCTTCATCGACGGCGAGTTCATGAAGGACAACAAGGGCGGCTGGGTGCTGGAAGACGGCGGCAACGGCACCACCAGGGCCACCTACAACATCGCGGTCGAGGTCGGGATGCTGGTGCCCAAGACCATCGTCAACGCCCTCGTCGACACCCAGCTCCCCAAGCTGCTCGAGAATTTCAAGAAGCGGATCGAGTCGCAGAAGTAATTCCAGCTGGTTGGCTCATGTCGCACCTGCCCTTCAGTGGGTTGAAGCCGCCTCCGGGGTGGTTACAATTGGGCTGCGTTCTTCCACTCCAAGGGCACCAATGCTCGACTCCTACATCATCGATGAGCTGAAGCGTCGGGAGCGGGAACGCGCGCAGCGCGAGCGTCAACGCCCCACCCTCGAGATCCCGGTCGTCCAGCGCGATGAAGAAGAAGAAGAAGATCGCCGGTCCGAGCGTGAGCAGATCCCCGGCAAAGCGGTCGTTCAGATCGATCTCTGAGCCGTTCCGATGAATCCATTCCTGGCGCTGATCGCGAAGGGTCGCAGGCGGCCCCTGCGCGTGTTTCACGACGAGGCCTACCGGCTGCCGATCTCGGGCGCTGACGCAGGCGCGATGGAGACCCGGAGGGCCGACGATGCGCTCCACTACCTGCTGCACGAGCACGCGCTCTCGCCGGAGCAGGTGATCAACCCAGAGCCGGCCAGCTACGAAGAGCTCGCGCGGGTGCACACCGCCGAGTACCTCGAGGCGCTCCACGATCCCCAGACGCTCGCCAGCGTCTTCGCGGTCGACCCCACCGACATCTACGTCGACGAGCTGCTCCGCACCCTGCGCCTCGGCGTGGGAGGCACGGTGGAAGCGGCGCGCCACGCCCTCAACCGCAAGCACTCGGTGATGAACCTGTTCGGCGGCTTTCACCACGCGGCCCCCGGGCGAGGCGCCGGCTTCTGCGCGCTCAACGACGTGGCGGTGGCGGTGGCGGCGGTGCGCAACGACGGCTTCGACGGCCGCATCGCGGTGCTCGACTTCGACTTTCACCCGCCCGACGGAACGGCGGAATGCCTGGGGAAGGACGCGTCGGTGTGGCTGGGCTCGATCTCGGGCGCCGACTGGGGCCCCCTGCCGGGCGTCGACGAGACCCTGCTGCCCGAGGGCACCGAAGACGCGGAGTACGTCGCCGCAGTGGAGGCGCTGCTGGGTCGCATGCCCGACGTCGAGCTCGCCTTCGTGCTGGCCGGCGCCGACGTGCTCACCGGGGATCGCCTGGGCGTGTTCAAGCTCTCGCTCTCGGGCACGCGCCGGCGCGACCTGTTGGTCTCGAGGCGCCTGGGGAGCCTGCCCCAGGTCTGGCTGCCCGCCGGCGGCTATTCCTCGCACGCGTGGAAGGTGCTGGCGGGCGTGGGGCTCACCCTGGCCTTCGACACTGACGACCCGATCCCCACCGACTACGATCCGCTCGCGGGGCGGATGCTGTCCATCTCGCGCACGCTCAAGACCGAGTCGCTGGGCAGCGAGGCGTTCATGTCGGAGGCCGACCTCGCCGATGCCCTGGGCATGCAGCGGCGCGGGCCGCAGAAGCTGCTGGGCTTCTACACGGCCGAGGGGCTCGAGTACGCGCTCGAGCGGTACCGGGTGCTCCCGATTCTGCGGCGGCTCGGCTTTCAGAACCTGAGGTGCGTGTTCGATCGGGTCTCGCCCTACGAGCGGGCCCGCTGCGTGGGCGTCGACGCGATCACCAGGAAGGAACACACGCTGATCGAGCTCGAGGTCGATCGCCGCCGGCTCGGCGAGGGCACGTTCCTCTTCGTGAACTGGCTGTCGCTGCGAAACCCGCGCGCGCACTTCTCGAGCCTGCGCCCCCAGCTGCCGGGGCAGGAAGTACCCGGCCTGGGGCTGGCCCGCGAGATGTCGCAGCTGCTCACCTTGATGGCGAAGCGCCTCCTGCTCGACGGCGTCGCGTTCCGCCCCTCGTGGTTCCACATGGCCTGGGCCGCGCGGCACGACGCGCGCTTCGTCGACCCCGCCAGGCAGGGCCGCTTCGAGGCGCTGGTGCGCGACCTGAAGGAAGTGCCGCTGATCGAGTCGACGCACGCGCTGGCCGAGGGCACGGTGAAGCTCAACGGCGAGCCCTATCGCTGGGAGCCCGACGAGATGGTGCGCTGGCGCGACGAGAAGGACATTCCCGACGACGGCGCGGCCATCGCGGCCGAGCGCGAGCGCTGCCACTTCACCCTGGGTTGAGTCGCGAGGCCGGGAGGCGGTAAAGCACCGTTCACCCCGAGCGCTGTCCAGGGGCACACCTCCCACACGGAGCAGTCGACATGGGCGTACCGATGACCGTTCGCATCAGCGGGTTGGAATGCCAGCTCACGCACGAGCCCTCAGGCGCGGTGATCCGCACCGTTCCGCCGACCGACAACGGCGGCGACGGCTCGAGCTTCTCGCCGACCGATCTCCTGGGCGCTTCGCTGGCGTCGTGCGCGTTGAGCACCCTGGCCCTGGTCGCGGCGAAGGAAGGGCTCACCTTCGGCTCGGCGAGCGCGCGCGTGGTGAAGGAGATGGTCGGCCCGCCCCGGCGCGTGGGTTCCCTGGCGCTGGAGATCACCATGCCTCCCGGCACGAAGCCCGAGCAGCGCGCCCGCCTCGAGGAGATCGCGCGCGGCTGCCCCGTGGCGAGGAGCCTGCACCCTGACCTGCAGGCGCCGATGACCTTCCGCTATCAGTGAGCCCCGCTCCCCGCTGCGCAGGGAGCAGGAGACAGGTTACCCCTGCGTACCGGTGCGCTGATCGCGCGGCACGTCGTTGGGCACCACCAGGCGCAGCTGTGACGCGGTGAAGCTCTTCGCGTCGACCTCGCGCTCCAGGTACGTGTAGCCGGCCAGCCCCGCCTCGTAGACGCGCAAGATCTGGCGCGACTCGTCGAGGTTGATGCGCCCGGCCCGCAGCGCGGTCTCGGTGAAGCCGCGCATCTTCGCGATCAGGTCGTCCTTGTTGTACGCGACGTAGTTGAGCACCTCGGTCACCGTGTCACCCTCGACCACGCGGTCGATGAGGTAGCCGCCCCCGGGCGCGAGCGAGACCTGAATGGTGTTGGTGTCACCGAACAGGTTGTGCAGGTCGCCCAGGATCTCCTGGTAGGCGCCCACCAGGAAGATGCCCAGGTAGTACTCGTCGTCGTTGAGCGCGTGGAGCTGGAGGTCGTCCTTCACCTCGCGCTTGTCGATGAACTTCTCGATCTTGCCGTCGCTGTCGCAGGTGATGTCGGCGAGCACCGCGCGGCGCGTAGGACGCTCGGTGAGGCGGTGAATCGGCATCACGGGGAAGAGCTGATCGATCGCCCACGAGTCGGGCAGCGACTGGAAGACGCTGAAGTTGCAGAAGTACGTGTCGGACAGCATGTGCTCCAGGGTCTCGAGCTCTTCCGGCATCTCCCCGGCCTCCTTCGCGATGCGCAGGATCTTGTGGCAGATCGACCAGAAGAGGTTCTCTGCCAGCACCCGCTGCTCGAGGGTGAGGTGACCCAGCGAGAACAGGGTCAGCACCTCGTCCTTGTACTCGGTGGCGTCGTGGTAGGTCTCGAGCAGGTTCTTGTTGGTGACGTCGCGGAAGGCCGCGTGCAGGTTCTTCACCACGTGCGGCGAGTTCTCAGGCACGCCGTCGCCCATGGGCGGCACGTCGAAGCCGCTGTTGCCCAGCACCTCGGTCACCAGCATCGCGTGGTGCGCCACCACCGCGCGGCCCGATTCCGAGACCAGGTTCGGGTGCGGCACGCCCGCGGCGTCGCAGGCTTCCATCACCGAGAACACCACGTCGTTCGCGTACTCCTCGGTGGTGTAGTTCATCGACGAGGCGAAGTTCGTCTGCGAGCCGTCGTAGTCGACGCCCAGGCCGCCGCCCACGTCGATGTACTGCAGGGGCGCGCCCAGGCGGCGCACCTCGACGTAGAAGCGACCCACCTCGCGCAGCGCGTTCTTCACGTTGCGGATGTTCGAGATCTGGCTGCCGAGGTGGAAGTGGAGCAGCTCGAAGCTGTCCATCAACCCGGTCTCGCGGAGGAAGGAGATCGCGTCCATCAGCTCGCCCGACGAGAGGCCGAACTTCGAGCGGTCACCGCCCGAGGCTTCCCACTTGCCGGCGCCGCGCGTCGACAGGCGCACCCGCATGCCCAGGCGCGGCTTGATGCCCGTCTTGCGCGCGACCTCGGCGATCAGCATCAGCTCGCTGGGCTTCTCGACGACCATCACCACCTTGCGCCCCAGCTTCGACGCGTAGAGCGCGGTCTCGACGTACTCCTCGTCTTTGTACCCGTTGCAGATGATCAGCGCTTCCGGGTCTTCCAGCAGCGCCATCACCGCCAGCAGCTCGGGCTTGCTGCCCGCCTCGAGGCCGTAGTTGTACGGCTTGCCCGCGTCGGTGATCTGCTCGGCCACGTAGCGGTGCTGGTTGACCTTGATCGGGTACACGCCCCGGTACTGGCCCTTGTAGTTGTGCTCGCTGATCGCCTTGCGGAAGGCCTCGTTGAGGTGCACCACCCGGTGGCGCAGCACGTCGGTGAAGCGGATCAGCAGGGGCAGGCTGATGCCGCGGCGGCGCACCTCGTCGACCAGCTCCTTCAGGTCGAAGCTGGGCGTGGCCGGCCCTGCGGGGTGCAGCTCGACGTTCCCCTTCTCGTTGATGCCGAAGTAACCCGCCCCCCAGTTCTTGATTGCGTACAGATCGTTGGAGTCTGCGACGGACCAGCGCTGCGGGGTGGGGGAGGCCATGGGTGCGCGCACTATAGAGAAAAGGCGGCAAGATCCAGCATCCGACCAGCGGGGTCCGGCTGATCAGTCCTGATCAGTCCGCCTGGGCGGCGAGGCGCTCCAGGTGCCGGTTCATCTTCGGGTCCTGGATCAGCTCCACCAGCTGGTTGTTCTGCATCAGCCCGCGCACATCACCCGACTCCAGGGCCTTCTTCCAGCCATCAGTCTGGAGCACCTGGCGGAAGCGGGAGTCCTTCATCAGGGCGGCGTAGTCGGGGTCGTCCTTGAGCTTCTGCGCGGCGTTCGGATCACGGGCCAGCTTCGCCGCGAGCACCAGGTCCTTCGCGCCCGAGAACTGCACCGTCTCGATGAAGTTGTACTGCCGCGCCAGCGCGACCAGCTTCGAGTCCTTCGGGGTGAAGGTGTACTTGCGCCCGGCGAGCACCAGGTTGTTCTCGACGAAGGTCGCCGCCGACAGCCCGATCCACAGCGCGACCGCGGTCTTCGCGAAGCCCAGGCCAAAGCCCATGGTGCGATCGGCGGTGCGGTTCTTCGGGTCTTTCCCCGCCAGCAGCCGGCGCAGGAACAGCGTCATCAGCAGGCGCACCAGCAGGTAGACGGCGAGGAACGAGACGATGGTGGCCACCACCACGCCCACCGTGAGCGACGACTGCAGACCCTTCGCCATGGGCTCGGCGAAGAAGCGGCCCGCGGGCGCGGCGGCGATCACCGCGCCGATGCCGGCGATGGCGTGCGCGACCTGGCGGCTGAAGCCGCTGAACGCGCCCCAGATGGCGAAGAAGGCCAGCAGGCTGAGGGCGATGAGGTCGAGCGTCACTGCGTCACTTGATCATGTACGACGGGCCCTTGCTCCGGCGCTCGTCTTCGATCTTGTTCTGGATCTCGACCAGCTTCTCCTTGAAGCGGGTGTTGCCCGGCTCGTAGGTCAGGCCCATCTTGAGCGCGCTCACGGCCGCCGCGAGGTTGCCCTTCTCGATCTCGGCGAGGCCCGTCTTGAAGAAGGGGCGGGCCTTGGGGTGGGTTCCGAACTCTTCTTCCACCGTCTTGCGGGTCTCGGCCTTGAGCTCCGACTCGGTCGCCTCGGTGTAGCGGAGCTTGTTGCCGCGATCGGCGCTGGCGAGGTCGCTGACGTACTTCTTGCGCTTCGTGTCGTCGCGCAGCACGTAATAGGCTTCGGTGATGCGCTTGTAGATGCTGCCGATGTCGGTCTTCTCCTGCGAGTCGGCCAGGTGGAAGAAGCGGTCGGGGTGATAGGTGCGGCTCTCCTTGTAGAACGCCTTCTTGATGTCACCGGGCGTCGCCTGCTGGGTGAGGCCGAGCGTCTGGAAGTAGTCGATGGCGTTGAGGCCCTGCGCCAGCTTTCGCAGCGCGGCGGCCTGCTGCGGGGTGATGGTCTCGACCGCGCCCGTGGCGGGGAGGGGGCTGGGCCGCGCGGCCGGTGCCGCCGCTGCGGGCGCGAACGGCGCGAGCGGAGGGCGCGCTGGCGGGGCTGGGGGCACGATCGCGCCCGGCGCACCGGGGGGGACCGTCAGGGGAGGGGCGATCGCGCCCGGTGCGCGTGGGGGCGCCATCATCGGAGGGGCGATCACGCCCGGGGCGCGAGGCGGCGCCATCACGGGGGGGGCGATCACGCCCGATGCGCGGGGCGAGGCCATCACGGGAGGGGCGATCACGGGAGGGGCGATCACCGGCGCTGCGATCACCGGCGGCACGATCGCGGGACCTGCGATCGCCGCCCGGGCAGCGGGGGAGACCACCGCGTTGGCGACGGTCTGGGGCGTGATCGAGATCCGCGGCGGTCCAGGGGGCGGAGGCTGCGCGGGTGGCACCGCGCCGCGCCCGGAGGGCGTGACGATGGGCAGCCCCGCGGAGGGCCGTGCAGCCAAGGGCCGCGGGGGCGCACCCGGAGCGGAGATCGTCGGCAGCGCGGGCCGCTGCGGCGCCGCGGCGGGCCGGGGCGTTCCTTCAGGCGCAGGGCCCGGCCTGGGTGTTCCTCCCGGCGCGGGACCGGGTCGCGGCGTTCCATCGGGTGCGGGACCGGGCCTGGGCGTCCCTCCGGGAGCAGGGCCGGGTCGCGGGGTTCCCCCCGGGGCGGGACCGGGCCGGGGCGTGCCTCCCGGAGCAGGGCCGGGCCGAGGGGTCCCCACCTGCACGGGGCTGACCTGGGGCACCACCGGGGTCGCGCTCGGCGCGGTGACACGGGGCAGGGGCCGGGCTGGCGCCCCAGCCGGAGCGATCTGGGGAACCCCGGGCGCCGCTGGTGGCTTGCCTGAGTTGTCCTGGCCGTTCGACATCGATCACCTCACCGCGCGGGCACGGGGAGATCCCTGTGGTTCGCGAGCTGCGTGGAGCGATTGGACTGCATCGACTTCTGAATGTCGGTCTCCGACAGGCCTGATGACAAGGAGATCGTGGTCGAGGTCTTCTGCCCCGTCTCCTGGTCGGCGGCCTGGACGTTGACGATGCCGTTGGAGTCGATCTCGAAGGTGACGTCGATCTTCACGTCGCCGCGGTAGCCGATGCGGAAGCCGCCGAACTCGAACTCGCCCAGGAGCTCGCACTCGTCAGCCCGGTTCGACTCGCCCTGGTACACGCGGATCTTCACCTTGTCCTGGCCGTCGCGGCTGGTGGTGAAGGTCTTCGACTTCTCGATCGGAATGGGCGTGTTCTTCTCGATGATCTTCTCGGTGAAGCCGCCCACGGTGCCGATGCGCAGCGAGAGCGGGGTGACGTCGACGAGGAAGGTCTCGGTGGCCTTGTCGAGGAGCGCGTGGGCCTGCAGCGCGGCGCCGAGCGAGACGACCTGGTCGGGGTCGACGCCTTCCATCGGGTCCTTCTGGAAGTAGTGCTTCACCGAGTTGCGCACGATCGGCAGCCGGGTGGGGCCGCCGACGAGGATCACCGCGTCGACGTCGTTGACCGTCATGCGCGCGCTCTGGAGCGCTTCGTCGGTCACCTTGAAGGTGCCCTGCACCAGGTCCATCACCATGCGGTTGAACTGATCGCTGGTCAGGTGCATCTGCAGGTCGAGCACCCGGCCGTTCACGTCCTGGCAGATGCCGGGGCAGAGGATCTCGGCCTCGCCGTTCTGGCCGCACTCGATCTTCGCCTTCTCCGAGGCTTCCTTGAGCATCTGGAGGCAGAAGCGGTTCTGGCGGAGGTCGAGCTTGTGGCGGGCGAGGAAGTCCTCGGCCAGCCAGTTCATGATCCGATCGTCGAAGTCGTCGCCGCCCAGGTACGTGTCTCCGGCGGTGGAGAGGACCTCGAAGACGTCCTTGCCGATCTCCAGCACCGACACGTCGAAGGTGCCGCCGCCCAGATCGTAGACGGCCACGCGCTGGTTCACGTCGCGGCCGAAGCCGTAGGCGAGGGCGGCGGCGGTGGGCTCGTTCAAGATGCGCAGGATGTCGAGGCCGGCGATGCGGCCTGCGTCCTTGGTGGCCTGCCGCTGGTTGTCGTTGAAGTAGGCGGGCACCGTCACCACCGCCTTCGTCACCGGCACCCCCAGGTAGCTCTCGGCGATCGCCTTGAGCTCCTTGAGCACGAGCGCGGAGATCTCGGGCAGCGAGAACGTCTTGCCTCGCGCCTGGATGCGCACCGAGTTGTTCGGGCCTTCGACGATCGTGTACGGCATCACGGTCGTCGCCTTCTTCACCTCGTCGGAGAAGAAGAAGCGGCCGATGAGCCGCTTGGCCGAATACACGGTGTTCTCGGCGTTGGTGATGATGTTCTTCTTGGCGGCATTGCCGACCAGCACGCTGCCGTCCTCGAGGAAGGACACACACGAGGCGTGGGTGAGCTCACCCCACTCGTTGGGAATTACCGTTGGCTGCCCGTCGATGACCGCAGAAACACACGAATACGACGTGCCCAGGTCGATACCGACCGCGATTTCGGACATGGGGCCGAAGTTACCGTGTTTCCCCACCCTGCGCTCACTTCCCGACAGGGGAAGTGGCGTTCCACCCGGCGTGTTGAGACGCTTGGAGTGGCCGGTCAGGAGATTTCGATGTCGCAGGTTCTCGCCCTCATCACGTCGGATGCCGCGCTCGTGCGCTGCGAGCTGGACCGGGTGCGTTCCCGGTTTCCCTTCGAGACGGGGTCCGTCGTCGGGGTGGGCGGCTGGCAGGACGGGCAGGTGGTCCAGCGCCGCTACGGGCTGGCGGCCCCCTCCGAGGAGGCCTGGGAGGCGCCCGATTCCGAGGTGGCGATGCTGGCGAGCCGGGCGCTGGGCGTGGGGCAGGGCATGGAAGACGCGGCCCAACCTTTCCGCTTCAGGCAGTGGCTGTTCGCCGCGGCCGGCACCCTGGAGCGCGCCGAGCAGGTGCGCGAGCGGTTGCGGGAAGAGCTGCCCGAGTTCCTCGCGGCGGCCGTGCGCGGCCCCACCTGGGAAGAGGCCGCGTTCGCGCGGTTCCTGGCCGAGCTGCGCGACATCGGTCGCATCGAAGACCCGCAGCTCGACGCCGCCACGGCGGCCTCCCGGCTGGGCTCGTGCGCGAAGGCGATCGAACAGGTCTCAGGCGGTGCCGGGGTCACGACCCGGCCCGGGTTCGCCCTGGTGGCGAGCAACGGGCGGGTGGTGGTGGCGACCCGCCGCGGAGGGCAGGGCTTGTCGTACGCGCTGCTCGAGGGCCGCGCCGAGTGCGCGCGCCACGAGCTGGCGGCCCACGCGAGCGACGCAGAGCCGCTGGTGCGCGATCACCGGCGCCGCCGCTCGGTGGTGGTGGCCAGCGGGGTGGTGGCGGGAGACGGCTGGGTCGCCCTGCCCGACGGCGCCACGCTGGCGGTCGATCGAAAGCTCTCCGTCACGATCCGCTGATGCCCCTCTCACCGCTGCGCAGGGAGATCAGACTCGCCCGAAGAAGCTCGCGTCGAGCACCTTGATCAGCAGGTTCGCGGCCGCGTGAAACAGCGCCGGCCCGACCACCGAGTTGCTGCGTTCCCTCATCCACCCGAACAGGAGGGCCGGGAAGAACACCCCCAGCCGCCACACCTGGAAGATCGCCAGGTGCCCGAGCGCGAACAGCACCGCCGTGACCCAGAACGCCGGCCCCAGCCGCGCCCCGAAGAACAGGCGCCCCCGTGGCCACGCGTCGCGCAGCCGTGACTGGATGTAGCCGCGGTAGAAGAACTCCTCGGGCAACGCGACCACGAAGAGATCGTCGATCACCCATTCGGTGAACCGATCGGGCAGGCGCAGCTCGAAGCGCGGCGCCGTCCCGCCGGTGTACGGGGTGAGCACGCTCATCAGGTCGGGCGGCAGGCTGGGCCAGAGCAGGGTGAAGCCGAGGTAGCCCGCGATGAAGAGCGGGAAGACGACCGCCGACACCGCGAGGAACTGCCGCACGTCGGGGCCGAGCGTTCGCATCGACAGCCCGAAGTCGGGCCAGTCTTCACCGCGGCGCCTGCACGCGTAGAGCGGCAGGTAGAGGAACCCGATCGTGGCCACGATCTTCGCCGCCGGCTTCCACGGCTGGTACGCGATCAGCGTCGCGGCGAAGCAGACCCCCCAGATGGCGAAGGCTTCACGGGCCGCGCTCTCACCCAGCCAGCGCTGAAGCCGTGCGTCGATGGGCGCCAACGCGCTCAGGGCCGCGGGCTTCCTTCCTTCAGCTTGCGCGCGAGCATCGCCTGGCGCTGGTGCAGCTGAAGGTTGAGCGGGTCGATCTGCAGCGCGTTCTCACACGCGTCGAGCGCTTCCTTGACCTGCTCGTTCTGTTCGTAGCCCTTCGAGGCGAGGAACTTCACGTGGGCAGACCCGGCGGCGCTGGGGTGCTCGACCAGGAACTCCTGGCGCTGGCGCTCGAGATCGATGGGCCCAAGGCCCCCGAGGATGCAGCGGGCGATGCCTCTCCAGTTGCCGCGGTTGGCGTCGTAGCGCGCGCGGGGGCCGGGGTGGCTCAGCGCCTCGCGGGCGGCCTTCACCCGGGCGATGGCCGAGTCGAGCTGGGCGATCTCACCCGGCTTCTGCGTCTTCTTCTTCAGCTCGGTGAGCTGCGCTTCGGCTTCCGCGCAGCGGGTGCGGATCTCGGTCATGTCCGCGGTCTGGGGCAGCGCGAGCACGATGTAGTGATCGCCGTTCATGCGATCGCGGTACTTCGCCAGCAGCGCCTCGATGCTCTGGCTGTTGAGCGCGGAAGGCGTCGAGCGTGGCTGCACCGGCAGGCCCTGCACCAGGCGGTTGATGTCTTCGCGCAGCCCGGCCGTCACGTCGAGGAACTGCACGCCGAAGCCCGGCTGCATCGCCCACGCCTTGGCCTGATCAGCCGGCACGTGGCGCACCACCTCGGCGAGCAGGTCGAGGTTTCCCGCGGAAGGGATGGTGATCTTCAGCTTCGAGAACACCGCCGGCAGCTCGTGGGTGGTCGAGAGGAACATGCCCCCCTTCGAGATGTCGTTGCACTGCAGCGTGCCGAGCCTGGTGCCGTCGAGGCGCGCGACCACCGCGTCGAAGCGGGCGGTGTGGCGCTGCTGGGGCCGGGGGCCGCTCGAGCCGGGCGCCGGGGGCGAAGGCGCGGGCTGGGGCCTGGGCTCGTGCACCGGCGTGGCGATCGCCTGGCCGGCCCCGGAGGACGCGTGCAGCGCGGCCTCGAGCGCGGCGGCGAACTCGTTGGCCGACTGGTAGCGATCACCGGGCGGCTTGCTCATCGCCTTCATGATCACCGCGCTCAGCGCCCGGGGCACCGACGGCACCACCTCGTGCGGCGCCTTGGGGTTCTGGCTGCGGTGCGCGACGAGCAGATCGGTGAGC
The DNA here is from genome assembly GCA_030681645.1 of Archangium sp. Taxonomy (GTDB): domain Bacteria; phylum Myxococcota; class Myxococcia; order Myxococcales; family Myxococcaceae; genus Archangium_A. The sequence continues at coordinate 347,883 of JAUXRX010000002.1, read as the reverse complement.
CCGCGCTGCGGAAAGGGCAGGCGCGCGGTCGCCAGCAGCCAGGCGATGCAGCCCAGCGAGTAGATGTCGCTGCGGCCATCGACCGGCGCCGAGTTCGCCTGCTCGGGCGACATGAACTCGGGCGTGCCGACGATCAGGCCCGCCGCGGTCTGCGTGTTGGATCGCTCGGTGTCGAGCAGCTTGGCGAGGCCGAAGTCGAGCACCTTGACGAAGTTCTCGGCGCGCCCGCGCTTGATGAGGAAGATGTTCTCGGGCTTGAGGTCGCGGTGAACGATGCCCGCGTCGTGCGCGGCCTGGAGCGCGTCGCACACCTGCACCAGAATCGGCACCGCGATCGAAGCGGCCACGGGCTGGGTGAGGATGTAGTTGAGCGGCTTCCCCTCCAGGTACTCCATCACCAGGTAGTAGCGGTGCGGTGGCACCACGTTCATGTCGAAGATGTTGACGATGTTCTCGTGGCCGATGAGGTTGACCGCGCGCGCCTCTGCGTAGAACCGCGCGACCAGGCCTTCGTCAGACGCCAGCTTGTCCTGCAGCACCTTGATGGCGACACGGCTCCCGATCACGGAGTGTTCGCCCAGGTAGACGGTCCCCATTCCGCCCCGGCCGATCACCTTGGTGATCTTGAAGGGACCAAGGGTCGAACCCACCACGCCGTCAGCCGTCTGCGTCGTCATCTTGCCGTCTGGACTGTAGACGACTGGCCGGGGACCGGCCCGGAAAACATCAGCCTCGCGCGAGGCCCGATTTGAAGCCCTTCACGTCGCGGGTGTTGAGCACATCTCCCCTCCGTGCCCACCCCCGCCGTGCTGTGGCGACGGCGTAGGGAAGATGCGTCTTGAGCTCGCTGACGGAGTGGGCGTCGGTGCTCACCACCAGCTTGAGCCCGCGCTCGAGCGCCTTGCGCACATTCTCGCTGGCGAGGTCCATGCGATCGGGGCAGCCGTTCACCTCGATGGTGATGCCTTTCTTCGCGGCTTTATCGAGGATCTCTTCCATGCGCATCGGCGCCGCCTCGCGCTTGAGCAGCAGGCGACCGGTGGGGTGGCCCCAGACGTGGAGGTGAGGGTTGTCGAAGGCCTTGAGCACGCGCCGGGTCATCGCGTCTTCATCCTGCGAGTACCGTTGGTGAATCGAGCCGATCACCACGTCGAGCTGCTCGAGCACCGCGTCGGGATAATCGAGGGATCCGTCTTCGAGGATGTCGCTCTCGATGCCCTTGAGGAGCGTGATTCCCTTCACCTTGTCCTGCACTGAGTCGATTTCGCCCCACTGGGCCTTGAGGCGCTCCAGCGAGAGGCCGCCCGCATAGTTCGACGTCTGCGAGTGCTCGGTGACGGTGAGGTATTTGTAACCCAGGGCCTTCGCGGCGAGCGCCATGGCCTCGAGGGAGTCGCGGCCGTCGCTCCAGGTGGTGTGCATGTGCACGTTGCCCTTGATGTCGTCGGCGGTGATCAGATCTTCGGGCAGCGTGTGCGCGAGCGCGGCTTCGATCTCGCCCCAGTCTTCGCGCAGCTCGGGCGGCACGTACTGCATGCCGAGCAGGGCATAGAGGTCCTTCTCTTCCTTGATGGGGAGTTTTTCCTCGGCACCTTCGTGCTTGGCCGTGCCCTTCTTGCGATCGGCGCCGCCACCGCCCATGCGGAAGACGCCCCATTCCGAGATGGTGAGGCCCTTTTCCATCGCCAGCGAGCGGAGGCGGATGTGGTGGGCCTTCGAGCCGGTGAAGTGGTGGAGGGCCGAGGCGAAGTCTTCGTCGGGGAGCACGCGCAGATCGACCTGGAGGTCGGTTTCCTTGAGGCGCACCGAGGCCTTCGACTCGCCGGAGCTCATGGGCTCTGCGACCTGGGGGAACTTGAGGAAGTGCTCGAACACCGGCGCGGGGTCCTTCGCGCTGGCGATGATGTCGACGTCGGCGACGGTCTCGCGCATGCGGCGCACCGAGCCGCCCAGGCTGGCGCGCTTGACCCCGGGCGCGGCCTTGATCCATTCCAGGAGCGCGTTGGCCTGGTGCTCCACGTCACCGAGGCGCTTGCGGCCCCCGGCAGCCATCGAGCGGCGCGCCAGCGCGAGGCCGGCCAGCAGCTTGTCTTCGGTCTTCTGCCCGAAGCCCTTGAGGTCGCGCACCCGGTGCTCGTTGCAGGCCTTCTCGAGCTCGTCGATCGAGCCCACCCCCAGCTGTTCGAACAGGGCCTTCGCCTTCTTGGGCCCGAGGTCCTGCACCGTGAGCAGCTCGAGGATGCGGGGGGGCCAGGTGGCCTTGAGCTCCTCGAGGGCGTGCATCTTCCCGGTCTTGACCAGGTCGGCGATCTTGGCGCCGATGCTCTCGCCGATGTTGGGCAGGGTGGTGAGGCGGCCCTGCTCGACGATCGCCTGGAGGTCCTCGGTGAGGCCCGCGATGCGCTCGGCGGCGAGATCGTACGCGCGCGTCTTGAACGAGTTCTCGCCCTTGAGCTGGAGGTACACGCTCATGTCCTTCAGCGCCTTCACCACGGTGCTCTTGTCGACCGGCGTCATGCCCCTCTCATAACCCGAACTCGCTTGCCGTGATGCCGTCGAGGAACCGGGGCCGCCTCGTCCTCCTGCCGCTGGCGACTCGACACAGATCCGGCAAGCGAGTGCGCAGGAGACGGTGAAACTGCGCTAGGTGGAGGGCTGTGACGCGAATCAATCTGGGCCCGGCGGACCTCAAGGAAGGCGAGCTGCGCGGGTATGCGGTGGGCAAGCGCAACGTGCTGGTCGCGTGCGTGGCCGGCAAGTTCAAGGCGCTCGACGACTGGTGCAACCACGCGGGCTGCCTGCTCAGCGGCGGGCACCTCGAAAAGAACATGGTGGTCTGTCCCTGCCACGAGATCGGCTTCGATCTCGACACGGGGAAGAACGTGACTTCGCCTGGCGTGGCGGACGATCAGCCTGCATACCCCACGCAGGTCGAAGACGGGCAGCTGCACGTCGTCGGCTTTCCCACGGAGTAGCCATGGCACACGACGGTCCCGACCATCATCACCACCACGACGATCATCATCACCACCACCATGGTCACGCACAGAGCGCGGTCGGGTGCTGGGTGGTGACCTGCTCCGACACGCGCACCGCGGCGACCGACGAGGGCGGCCCGCTGGCGAAGCGCCTGTTGATGGAAGCGGGGCACACCTTCCTCGGCGCCGAGCTGGTGAAGGACGACACCTCGGCCATTCTTCACGCGCTGGAGCACGCGCTCGCGCACGGCGCCCGCTGCGTCATCTTCACCGGCGGCACCGGCCTCACGCGGCGCGACGTCACGGTGGAGGCGCTCGAGGCGAAGTTCGAGAAGCGGGTCGATGGCTTCGGTGAGCTCTTCCGCGCGTTGTCCTTTCAACAGGTGGGGAGCGCGGCGTGGCTCTCGCGGGCGACGGCGGGCGTGGTGCAGGGCGCGCTGGTGTTCGTGTTGCCGGGCAGCCCGAAGGCGGTCGAGCTGGCGATGACGAGGCTCATCCTTCCGGAGCTGGACCACGCGGTGAGGGAGATCCTGCGCTGAGGGCCGAGCGCGCCGCGCGGTTGCGGGTGCTGCTCGATACCTTCGTCGAGTCGAGGCCCTGGGCAGATCGGGTCAAGGCGGATCCGGTCGAGTTCCCGCATCGCTACACCGATCCGCGCGACGTCGAGACGGTGGCGCTGCTCTCGGCTTCCCTCGCGTATGGCCGCGCGGATCTGTTCAAGCCGAAGATCGCGTCGATCCTCGAGGGGCTGGGGCCTCACCCCGCGCGCGCCATGGCTGCGCTCGACGTGGCCGGCGCGAAGGCGCTGCTGAAGGGCTTCGTCCATCGCTTCAACCTGCCTTCCGACGTGGCGGTGCTGCTGCTGGGCATGGGCCGCACGCTCGAGAAGTACGGTTCGCTCGAGGGCGCGTTCGTGGCCCGTCGCTCGGCGTCATGGCAGACCACGCTCGCGAGCTTCGCCAAGGGCCTGAGGGCTGCCGCGCCTGAGGCGGAGATCGTGCGCAAGCTGGGGCCGATTCGTGGGCTGCATCACCTGCTGCCCTTCGCCGAGGCGGGCGCGGCGAAGCGGCTCAACCTGTACCTGCGGTGGATGGTGCGCGGGCCGGACCCCATCGACTTCGGCGTCTGGAAGCAGGTGTCGCCGGCCGACCTGGTGATCCCGCTCGATACGCACGTGATGCGGATCTCGAAGTGGCTCGGCTTCACGAAGCGCAGCACCATCGGCTGGGCGACCGCGGAGGAGGTGACCGCGTCACTGCGCCAGCTCGATCCGGCCGATCCCGTTCGCTACGACTTCGCGCTGTGTCACTACGGCATGAGCGGGGCGTGTCCGGCGAAGCCCATCAAAGCGAACTGCCAACAGTGCCCGTTGCGTGTCGAATGCACGGTCGGGAGCAAACGATAGGACCCCTGTGCGAACTCCAGTTGGACCCGCTGAACCAGTCGGGTCCAGCGAGCATCAGGTCGGCGGGCGGAGCCGGAAGATGTCGCGCAGCCGATCGAGCGCCTTGCCCGGCAGCGGCGTCTTGTCGGTCACGTCGGTCGTCCACACCGCGGCGATGCCGGCCTTGCGCTCTTCGATCAGCGTCGCGAGCTGCGCGACCCGCTCGGGGTGCGCCTCGAGGTGCCTGGAGAACGCCTCGCGGCCCATCTCGAGGAGCGTGCAGTCTTCGGTGGCCACCACCGTGGCCGCGCGGGGCTCACCGGTGAGCAGCGACATCTCGCCGAACGCCGCGCCGCGCTCCAGCGTGGCGACCTCGCGAGGCGGCGAGCCGACCCGCACCGAGGCCTTGCCGCTGACCATCATGTAGAACGAGGTGCCCTGGCGGCCCTCGGTGATGATCTCCTCGCCGGCGCCGAACCTGCGCTCGATGGCCGACTTCGAGAGCGCGACCGCCTCTTCCATCGGGAACGGCTTGAAGAGGGGGAGCTCGGAGAGCAGCTTCACGTCGGGCTCCGGCTTCGGGGGCTCGGCGCGGAAGTGCAGCACGCGCTGGGGGAAGGGGATCTCGATGCCGTGGCGGCCGAAGCGATACCAGAGCCGGGCCAGCACCTCGTCGGTGACGTGGGGCACGGCCGCGTAGTCGCTGATGAAGAAGCGCACGAGGTAGCTGACGGCCGAGTCTCCGAAGTTCGAGACCCGCACCCAGGGCGGTGGATCGTTGAGCACGAGCGGGGCCTCCCGCAGGGCCTCCATCACCTCGGCCTTCACGAAGTTGGGCGCGGACGCGTAGCTGGCGCCGAACTCGAGATCGATCGCCATCGGCAGCCCGCCGCGCGAGTAGTTGGTCACCTTCTCCTTCGCGATGAGCGAGTTGGGGATGGTGATCGCCTCGCGGCGCATCGTCTCGATGCGGGTGGACCGCCAGGCGATCTGCACCACCCGGCCTTCCTTTTCGCCCACCTTGATGAAGTCACCGACGTCGAAGGGCGACTCGAGCTGCAGCGAGAGGCCTGAGAAGAGGTTGCCCAGCGTGTCCTGCAGGGCGAAGCCCAGGACCAGCGAGAGCACCGCGGACGTGCCCAGCATCGTCGTGACGTCCAGCTTGAGCTGGGTCTTGAGGATGGGGATGGTGATGAGGACGTAGATGATGAAGTCGAGGACGTCGCGGTGGATCTTGGCGGATCGCACCTCGGTGAGCCGCCGCCGCAGCCAGAGGGCGGACGCGACGATGTAGCGCACCACGCCGAAGCCGAGCGCCAGCATCCACGACACGCGCAGGTAGCCGTGCCACTCGGTGGGGATCACCGCCTCGAGCCAGAACGCGTTGAGGCGGACGAAGACGAAGAGGCCCAGCCAGCGCAGCGCGCCCAGCACGTCGGCGCGGTGCCGATCGTCCTTCGCCAGGCGGGTGGTGAAGAGGGCGGCGATGAACGCGACCACGCCCAGCACCAGCCCCAGGTGTCCCTGGAGGAATGACGTCATCGGGCCACCAGCCAGTAGAGCCGCGGCAACCCGACGAACGCCGTGACGGTGAGGACGACGCCGCCGTGCACCGCGAAGACGCGGCGGGGCGTCGTGCCCAGCTTCCACACCAGCAGGCTCGAGATCGCGGCGTAGACGGCGCTCGCGGCGACCAGCGCCAGCCCAGCCGCCACCGCGATGCCCGAGAGATCACTGTGCGAGCGATCACCCTTCACCACGAGATACGCGCCGAAGCAGGCCGGCACGCTGCAGAGCACTGCGAGGATGATGAGGTGAACCGTTCGAGGCGTCATCGTCGGCCCGGTCACCATACCGGAACGGGGAGCGCGGTCACGGTTGTGGACGCGCGGGTCGGTGGTAGGACCCGCTCCTCAATGGCTGACTACTTCATGCCGGGCCTCGCGGCCGCCGTCGGAGTCGGGATCTCGTTCTGGCTGCAGAGCCGCCGGAACAAGAAGGTGGCGACCCAGCTCGAGCCCGCCTTGCGCGCGCACGGGCCGCAGACGCTGCACGGGCTCGCCGAGCGCGTGGGCATGAATTCCTTCATGGGGCGCGGGCGGGTGGTGCTGGCCCTCAACGAGCTGATCCAGGCCGGCCAGGTGGCGGTGAACGACGCGCCCCCGGGCACGCCGCAGCTCGAGAAGGTCAAGCACATCACCTACCGCTGGGCGGGAGCCGACCGTGCTGTCTGAAGTGCAGGGGCAGGCCCATGCCGTCGACGCGCTCAACTCGGCCCTGGGCAAGCACCAGGTGCACCACGCCTGGCTGTTCCACGGGCCCGACGGGGTGGGCAAGGAGCTCGCCGCCATCGGCTTCACCCAGGCGCTGGTCTGCCTGGAAAAGCCGTGGGTCGGCTGTGGCAAGTGTGCTGCGTGCACGCGCGTGGCGAAGCGCAACCACCCCGACGTCACCTGGGTGATGCCCGAGGCCGAGCAGGTCGAGCGCGGGCTCTCGGGGCGCAGCGACTTCACCAACACGCCGTCGCGCGACATTCGCATCGAGCAGGTGCGCCAGCTGCAGGAACGGCTCTCGTTCCGCGCGCTCGAGGCGCCGCACAAGGTGGTGTTGTTCGTCACCGCGCACGCCATGAACGCGCCCGCGCAGAACGCGCTGCTCAAGACGCTGGAAGAGCCGCCGCGCGACACGGTGTTGGTGCTCATCTCGTCGGCGCCCGACAAGCTCCTGCCCACCATTCGCAGCCGCTGCTCCAAGGCGTCCTTCGGGCCGCTGCCGCTCGACTTCATCGCGGGCAAGGTGAAGGCCGCCGCCAAGAAGGGCATGGACGACGTGCTCGCCCGGCAGATCGCCGCCATGGCCGCGGGTAGCCTGGCCCGCGCGCTCGCCCTCGACCCGAAGGCGCTCGAGCAGCGCAAGGAGACCATCGAGGCGTTCGAGAAGCTGCGGGCCGACGACGCTGGCGGGTGGATCGCGCTGGCCGAGGTGATGGGTGAAGATCGGGGCTCGGCCGAGGCCGCGATCGACGTGCTGCAGATCTGGTTTCGCGACGTCGCGCTGGCGCAGGTGGGCGCCCCGGGCCTGGTGAACAGCGATCTCGCTGAGCTGGCGACGCAGGCCGTGACGCGCGTCTCGCCCGCCCGCCTGCAGCGCCGTGCCGGGTTGCTGGAAGAAGCGAAGAACGCGATCACCCAGCGCAACGGCTCGACGCGGCTGCAGCTCGAGCGGATGTTCGTCGAGATGTTCACCGCATGAAGGTGGCCCTCGACTGCGCTCGGGCTGAACGGTGCCCCCGCTCACCCCGAGCGGAGTCGAGGGGCCGCCTCGCGTGACCGAACGAGTCCGCCCGGCGGCCTGGAAGATCGGCCTGCTCTCCGCGCTCTACTTCGCGCAGGGCCTGCCCTTCGGCTTCCAATCGAACGCGCTGCCGCTCTACCTGACCGAGCTCGGCCTCACGATGAGCGAGGTGGGCTTCGCCAGGGCCCTCGCCCTCCCGTGGGCGCTGAAGGCCCTCTGGGCCCCGCTGGTCGATCGGTATGGCTCCGCGCGCTTCGGCCGGCGCAAGTCGTGGATCGTCCCCATGCAGCTGCTGCTCGCCGCAGCCTGCGTGGTCGCCTCGCTCTTTCCGCTCTCGAGAGAGACGCTGGTCCCTTTCCTCATCTGCGTGCTGTTGATGAACGTCTTCGCCGCGACCCAGGACATCGCGGTCGACGGGCTCGCCGTCGATCTCCTCGACAAGCGCGAGCTGGGCGCAGGCAACGCCGCCCAGGTGGTCGGCTACAAGATCGGCATGCTCACCGGCGGCGCGTTGCTGGTGGGGCTCTTCGCGAAGGGCAGCTGGAGCTCGATCTTCCTGTCCATGGCCGCGCTCTGCGCCCTGGTGATGACGCTGGTGGTGTTCGTCAAGGAGCCGGAGTCGAAGCAGCCGGGCGGCACCGCCTCGGTGAGCTGGCCCGAGCTGGTCAAGAGGCTCAAAGAGCTGCTCGCCCGGCCCGGCGTGCGCTGGCTGCTGCTGGCGGTGGCCACCTACAAGATGGGCGAGACGCTCGCCGACGCGATGTTCGGCGCGTGGATGGTGCGCATCCACCACGTGCCCAAGGAACAGGTCGCGATCTGGCTGGGCTCGTGGGGCATCGTGGCCTCGCTCGCCGGCTCGTTCGCGGGCGGGGTGGTGGCCACGCGCTTCCGGCTCAAGCAGGCCGTGCTGATGACGGGCGCGCTGCGGCTCCTTCCGTTGATCGCGCAGTGGGCGGTGGTGGCGGGCGCCGCGCTCCCCACCGCCGAGGTGATCGTGCCGCTCACCTGCGCCGAGCACTTCTTCGGAGGGCTGCTCACCACCTCGATGTTCGCGCTGATGATGTCGTCGGTGGATCGCCGCATCGGGGCGACGCACTACACGCTGCTGGCCTCGGTCGAGGTGCTGGGCAAGGCCGCGCCCGGGCTGCTCAGCGGCGTGCTGGTGGACGCGGTCGGCTTCCAACCGGTCTTCGGCATGTCCGTGCTCCTCTCGGTGCTCTTCCTCGCGGTGGTGCCGAAGCTGCCGACGCACTTCGAGACGCAAGACGGGCAGCCGGGTCTGGGCTAGGCAGCGCCCGCCATGAGCGCACCCGCCACGCCGAACGCCCCCGCTGTGCCCTTTGGTGAGCCCACGCCGCTCGGGCTGCTCGGCCTCGCCATCGGGTGCGCGGCGCTGGTGCCTATCGCCTTCGGGTGGCTGCCCACCGAGCCGGCGAAGCTGCCCATGTTCTTCAAGACCGCGGCGATGTTCTGCCTGCTCTTCGGTGCGGGCGGCCAGTTCCTCGCGGGGCTGATGTCGCTGGCGAACAAGAACACCCTGGGCGGCACGCTGCTCACCACGTTCTCGTTCAACTGGGTGATGAACTGGTGGGCGCTCGACGAGGCGTCGCAGGGCCGCGCGGTCGATGGCTCGGTGGTGCTCGCGGTCGACGTGGCCTTCATCGTCATCTTCCTCGTGCTCACCTACGCCTTCGGCTTCTTCAGCAAGCTGCTCTTCTTCTTCCTCGTCGACATCGACCTGCTCTACGTGCTGCGCATCTCGCGGCACTTCACGACGGCGGGCAGCGATTCGTGGAAGCTGCTCGGCACCGGCGTGGGCCTGACGACGATCGCCCTCATCGTCATCGCGCTCTACATCTCGTTCGTGTTGCTGGTGAACCCGGCCGCGGGGCGCGCGGTGTTCCCCGTCTCGGCGGGGCCGATGTTCAAGCCCACGCCTCCCCCCGCGGCGTGAGAGGCACGTCGGTTTGCCCTCTCCCCCGCGGGGAGAAGGAGACGCTTGCGGCCCTGCTCGTCATCGCGGTCCTTGAGTTCACGGGGTGCCGCTGCAACGGGCCGGTGTTCGCGGCTGAAGACGCCGCGCGCATCTGCATGACGCTGCAGACCTGCTCGCCCCGCGAGTTCGCCGCGACCTTCGGCAACAGGCTCGAGGTCTGCACCACCACGCCCTCACCGAACTTCCCCTGGCCCGGCACGCTCGAGACGAAGCCGCTCTACGCCACCGGCCTCGACGGGCTGCTGCGCGACGTCTACCAGTGCCTGCTCGACGCGCACGGCGACTGCGCGAAGGCGTCGGCCTGCTGGGCGCTCCACGGTGGCCCCCTGGAATGCACCCCGCGTACAGGCCTCGACAACGCCGCGTGCCGTGGCACCTCGCTCACGGGCTGCACGCTCGATGGGCAGAACCTCGCCCTGGACTGCGAGCGCTCCGGCGCCGTCTGCACGCAGCTGGGCGCGTTCGGTTCCTTCTCGTTCTGTGCGCTCGCCACCTGTCCCCCTGCGCTCGGGTGCCGTGGCTCGCAGGCCGAGCTGTGCAGCGGCAACGCGCTGATGCTCTACGACTGCGCGCGGTCGGGAAAGACGTGCTCGGCCCCCGATGGGGGCGCAGCGAGCTGCGTGCTGGGCGATCGCAGCTGCGATCCCCGCGCCGAGCCCCGCTGCGAGGGGACCGTGGCGCTCGGTTGCGAGGGGCTCGGCTTCGAGACCCGCACCGACTGTGCCCTCAACGCGACGCACCGGCGCTGCGAGGCGGGCCGCTGCGTGCCGACCGGTACCGACTGCTTCGATCTCCAGCCCGACTGCCACGGCTCGGCGATCCAGTTCTGCCAGGACGGCTTCCAGCGGCGCGTCGACTGCGCCGCGGCAGGTTTTGCGGGCTGCGACGCGGGGCGCTGCATCGCGAAATAGCTCGCGTCGGTGAATGTGTGCGCGACGGAAGGGAACCCATCGCTGGCGGGCTCAGAGGCAGACATCGAACTGACGGGGCTCGCATCGCGAAGCTCACTCAGAATGAACGTGCGCGAGACTGCACGCCGCGCAGGCTGCCGCAATCAGGGCGAGCGAGGCACGGCACCGTTCCTGCTCAGTGGCGTCGTGCGGACGCGAAAGGTCGCTGCCGCATCACCCCGCCCAAGGAGTCTCATGTCGCCTCGCCCCCTCGTGGTTTCTCTCGCCGCAATTCTCTGCCTCGCCGGCTGCAACGGAGCCGATTCGTCACCGGTCGGTCGCACCGAGCAGGGCCTCTCGTCGGGTCTTCCCACCCTCGGGAGCGCGGCGGACTACGCGGTGCTCGCCAACGCGGCCATCACCTGTACCGACGGCAGCATCAGCGGGAGCGTGGGCACGTTGCAGTCTCCGCCGGAGGGCTCGGTCACGCAGACCAACTGCCCCATCGCCGGCTCGATCGACATCGGGAACGCGGCCTCGACGGCGGCCTACGCCGACTTCCTGCGCGCGTACGACGCGGTGGCTGACCAGCCGTGCGACGAGTTTCTCACCGGAACGCTCGACGGCGTGACGCTGACGCCGGGCACCTACTGCTTCAGCGCGGCCGCGGAGCTCACCGGCACGCTGACGCTCGACGGGCCGTCGACCGCCACCTGGATCTTCAAGATCGGCACGAGCGGCACGGGCGCGCTCACCGGCACCAACTTCAACGTGGTGATGGCCGGCGGCGGTGACCCGTGCAACGTGACCTGGTGGATCGCCGAGGCGGCCACGCTGACCGACTCGAACTTCCTCGGCACGATCCTCGCGGGCGCCGCCGACACCGTCACCCGCGGCACCTTCGACGGCCGCACCTTCGCCAAGGCCGACGTCACCATCACCGGCGCGGCGATGACCGCGTGCATCGGAGGCAGCATCGGTGGCAACCCGAAGCCGAACCCGAAGGCGCACTGCAACCAGGGCGTGGGCAATGGCGCCGAGGGGTGTGACCCGGGCAACTCGAACAACCACAACCCGACCAACGACGAGAGCGGCGGCACGCCGGGCAAGCCGGGCCGCAAGCCGTAATTCTCAGCCAGACCCGCAGACCAGGTGGAGGGACCAGGCGGTCCCTCCACTTTTCTGCGCTTGTGGGGTGCCAACGTCGGGGCTAACTCCCGCCGCATGCTCGTCAGCGTGAAGCAGGCACTCGCGGGTCAGCCCGCGGTCGGAACGAAGGTCGAAGTGCGTGGCTGGGTGCGAACCCGCCGCGACTCGAAGGCAGGGATCTCGTTCGTCGCGGTCTCGGACGGCGGTTGTCACGACGCGGTGCAGCTGGTCGTGCCCAGCACGCTGGCCAACTACACCACCCAGATCCTCCACCTCACCGCGGGCGCCTCGATCTCGGCGAAGGGCACGCTGGTGGCCAGCCAGGGCAAGGGCCAGGCGTTCGAGATCCAGGCTGACGAGGTCACGGTGTTCGGGCTCGTCGATGACCCCGAGACGTACCCGATTCAGCCCAAGCAGCACTCGCTCGAGTTCCTGCGCGAGCAGGGCCACCTGCGCCCGCGCACCAACACCTTCGGCGCGGTCGCGCGCGTGCGCCACCACGCGGCGCAGGCGATTCACCGCTTCTTCCACGAAGAGGGCTTCTTCTGGGTCAACACGCCGATCATCACGGCCGCCGACGCCGAGGGCGCGGGCCAGATGTTCCGGGTGAGCACGCTCGACTTCGCCAACCTGCCGAAGACCGAGGCGGGCAAGGTCGACTTCAGCAAGGACTTCTTCGGCAAGGAGACCTTCCTCACCGTCTCGGGCCAGCTCAACGTCGAGGCGTACTGCCTGGCGCTCTCGAAGGTCTACACGTTCGGGCCCACGTTCCGGGCCGAGAACTCGAACACCACCCGGCACCTCGCCGAGTTCTGGATGATCGAGCCCGAGATCGCGTTCGCGAACCTGAACGACGACGCGGACCTCGCCGAGCGGTTCCTCAAGTACGTCTTCAAGGCGATCTTGAACGAGCGGATGGACGACATGGCGTTCTTCGAGAAGCAGCAGAAGGGCGTGATCGAGCGCCTCTCGAAGTTCATCGACTCGAGCTTCGAGCGCATCGACTACACGGCGGCGATCGAGATCCTGAAGAACTCGAAGAAGAAGTTCGAGTACGCGCCGGAGTGGGGGAAGGACCTGCAGACCGAGCACGAGCGCTTCCTCACCGAGGAGCACGTGGGGCGGCCGGTGGTGGTGATGAACTACCCCGAGCAGATCAAGGCGTTCTACATGCGCATGAACGACGACGGGAAGACGGTGGCCGCGATGGACGTGCTCGCCCCCGGCATCGGCGAGATCATCGGCGGCAGCCAGCGCGAGGAGCGCCTCGACCTGCTCGACGCGCGCATGCGCAAGATGCACCTCGAGCCGTCTCACTACAATTGGTACCGCGACCTGCGCCGCTACGGCTCGGTGCCGCACGCGGGCTTCGGGCTCGGGTTCGAGCGGCTCATCGTCTACCTCTGCGGGCTGCAGAACATCCGCGACGCGATCCCGTACCCGCGCGTGCCGGGCTGGGCGCAGTTCTGAAGTCCTCGAAATTCTCTCCCTCGCCCCGAGGGGGAGAGGGTCGGGGAGAGGGCTAACCGATGTCCGACGATCTCGACGAAGTGCTCCAGGAGCTGGAAGCCGGAGGCGAAGCCCCGGTGTACCTGCTCGCGGGAGAAGAGTTCCTGATCCGCAAGGCGGCCGAGAAGCTCCTCGCCAAACTCGTGCCCGGAGGCAGCGCCGATCTCAACCTCGTCACCATGGACGCGGCGAGCCCGCGGGAAGTGGCGGCCGAGCTGGCCACCATCCCCATGTTCGGCGGGCGCAAGGTGGTCTTCCTGCGCGACCCCGAATTCCTCGCGCCGAAGAAGGGCCGCCCCGACGCGCTCAACCGCGCCCGCGAGGCGTGGAAGGCCAATCGCCGGAAGGAAGCCGCGCGCCGCGTGCTGGGCATCGCCGCGAGGGCCGGGTGGGGCGCCGCCGATCTCGATCCCACCGCGAGCGGCACGCCGCGCCCCGACGACTGGGAACGCGAGCTGGGCATCGTGCTGGCCGAGCTCGACGTGGCGTTCCTCAAAGAGGTGGCGCAGTTCTGCCAGGCCGAGAACCTCACCGGCTCCGCGGGCGACGACGCCGCGCTCAACGAATGGCTCGCGGGAAAGCCGGCGAAGGGCCAGGTGCTGGTGGTCGCGTCCTCGGCGCTCGAGCCCAAGAGCCCGTTCCTCAAGCTGGTGAAGGACAAGGGCCGCGCGCTCGAGTTCAAGGTCGCCGGCAAGCTGAAGGACCTCGACCTCAACCAGTTCGCCCTCGAGGCGCTCAAGCCGTACGACAAGAAGATGGGCCCCGGCGCGCTCGAGCTGCTCAAGGAACGGGTGGGCGGCAACTTCCGGCTCCTCCAGTCTGAGCTGGCGAAGCTCGCGCTCTATTCAGAGGGCGGCACGATCACCAAGAAGGACGTCGACCTGCTCGTCGGCCACGCGCGCGAAGACGAGTACTTCGAGCTCTCGGACGCGATCCAGAAGCGCAACTTCGACGCGGCGAGCAAGTACGTCGCCGACGTCGTCGGCCAGGGCAACCACCCGCTCATGCTGCTGGGCTCCGTCGCCAGCATCGTGCGCACCATGCTGTCCAACTACGAGCGCATGGGCCGGCTGTCCGACGGCAAGCCGCCGCGCAACTACAACGACTTCCAGGCGCGGCTGTGGCCGAAGATCGAGGCCGAGGCGAAGGCCAACAAGACGAAGGTGCCGCACCCGTACGCGGCCTTCATGGGCATGCAGGCGTCGATGGGCTACGGCCGTCAGGAGCTCCTGCGCGGGCTCGTCGCCTGTGCCGAGGCCGATCTCGCGCTCAAGCTCGGTGGTGGGGAGCTGGTGCTGGAGCGGCTCCTCTGGACGCTGTGCGGTAAGGCGACCGCGTGGGAATCCCAGATGCACCTCATTCGCCGAGAGCAGGAACGTTGATCATGAAGACACTCGTCACCTGTGCCCTGCCGTACGCCAATGGTCCGATTCACCTCGGCCACATGGTGGAGCACATCCAGACGGACATCTTCGTGCGCTTCCTGCGCTCGCAGGGCGAGCAGGTGGTGTTCCTCTGCGCCGACGACACGCACGGCACGGCGATCGAGATCTCCGCAGAGAAGCAGGGCATCACGCCCGAGAAGTTCATCGAGCAGGTGTCCATCGAGCACCAGGCGGTGTTCAAGGACTTCCAGGTGAGCTTCGACCTCTACTCGTCGACGAACTCGCCCGAGAACCGGTACTACGCCGAGCTCATCTACAACCGCGCGAAGGAAGCCGGGTTCATCGGCGAGAAGGACGTCGAGCAGGCCTTCGACGAGACCGCCAACCGCTTCCTCGCCGATCGCTTCATCAAGGGTGAGTGCCCGAACTGCGGCACGAAGGATCAGTACGGAGACGCCTGCGAGAAGTGCAGCGCGACGTACGGCCCGAAGGAGCTGAAGAACCCGTACTCGGTGCTGAGCGGCAAGACGCCGGTGTGGAAGACGAGCAAGCACCTCTTCTTCAAGCTGCCGAAGCACGAGGCGTTCCTCAAAGAGCAGCTGGCGAAGCCCGGCTTCATGAATGCGGGGCTGGCGACCCAGCTTCAGCAGTTCTTCCAGAAGGGCCTCGCGGACTGGGACATCTCGCGCGACGGCCCGTACTTCGGCTTTCCCATTCCGGGCGAGACGAACAAGTTCTTCTACGTCTGGCTCGACGCGCCGATTGGCTACATCTCGGCGGCCGAGGTGTGGGCGAAGACCACGGGCAAGGCCAAGAGCGCGCTCGACTTCTGGGCGAAGGACGCCGACGCGCGGATCATTCACGTCATCGGGAAGGACATCGTCTACTTCCACTGCCTCTTCTGGCCCTCGGTGCTCGAGGTGGCGGGGCTCAAGGTGCCCGAGCAGGTGCACATCCACGGGCACCTCACGGTGAACGGCGAGAAGATGTCGAAGTCGCGGGGCACGTTCATCAACGCGCGGCCGTACCTCGACGTGCTCGATCCGAACTACCTGCGGTTTTACTACGCGTCGTTGCTCGGGCCGGGGCCTGAGGATCTCGACTTCAGCCTGCTGGAGTTCCGCCAGCGCGTGAACGCCGAGCTGGTGAACAACCTGGGCAACCTCGCCAACCGCACGCTCTCGCTGCTCGCGAAGGACAAGGCGCTCGCGCCTGCCAACGAGGCCGTGGGTGGCCAGCTCGTTCGCGACGCGTTGGCGAAGGTGAAGGACATCGCGGCGGCGTACGGCGGGTTCGATCACCGCCAGGCGATCAAGCTCATCCTCGAGATCGGCTACTCGGCCAACCAGTTCCTCGCGAAGGCGGAGCCCTGGAAGACGGTGAAGACCGATCCGTCGGGGGCGAAGTCGGTGCTCAGTGAGGCGGCGGAGATCGTCTACCTGCTCACCGCGTTGCTCGACCCGGTCGTGCCTCAGCTCGCGCAGAAGCTGGCCGATCAGCTCAACCGGCCGAAGCTCACCTTCAAGGCGCTGCAGACCGCGCAGTACCCTCTGCTCGATCGCGCCGCGCCGCTGGGAGAGCCCTCGCCGATCATCAACCGCATCGAAGAGGCGGTGGTGGCGACCCTCGTGGTGACCCCTCCGAAGGAGGAGCCGAAGAAGAAGGAAGTGGCCCCCCCGGCGCCTCCTTCCGCGGAGATCGAGTTCGGCGACTTCGTGAAGGTCTCGCTGCGGGCGGGCAAGGTGCTCACGGCGGTGAAGGTGCCGAAGGCCGACAAGCTGCTGCAGCTGAGCGTCGACCTGGGCGAAGGCACGCCGCGCACGATCGTCTCGGGCATCGCCGAGGCGTACCAGGCCGAGCAGTTGGTCGGTCGCAACGTGGTGGTGGTGGCGAACCTGAAGCCCCGGCCGCTCAAGGGCATCGAGTCGCGCGGCATGGTGCTCACCTCGGGCGCGGGTGGAAAAGACCTGGTGCTCCTCGATCCGGGCGACGTGCCGCCCGGCACCGAGGTCAAGTGACTCCCTCTCCCTGCGAAGCGGGGAGAGGGCGGGGTGAGGGGCGCAATTGAGTCAGACCGTCGACATCCGAGCCAGACGCGACCTGGCCCTGGTCACCCTCGAACGGGACACCCGGGCCGAGGTGCGAGCCGAAGCCGCCGACACGCTCTGCGAGCTCGCCTTCGACGCACCGCCCGAGCTGCGGCCCGAGTTCGAGCCAGCCGTGGTGCGAATGCTGGCCGACAAGCAGGACGAGGTGCGCTGCGCCGGCCTGGCCCTCGCCTCCGAGGTGCTGGCGCCGGCCGAGGCGAAGGACATCCTCATCCGCCACCTCACCGACGAGGTCCCCCGGGTGCGGGTCGAGGCCGCGGGCCGCCTGGCCGATCTGGCCCTGCCCGAATCACGAGGAGCGCTCGCCGCGGCGCTCCAGGACACCGCGCTGACCGTTCGTTTCGAAGCCGCCCGCGGCATGGTGGCGCTCAAGCACACGGCCGGTCTCGAGGTGTTGCTCGAGGCGCTCGACGACCCCGACCTCCGCTTCCGCGCGGCGTCCGCGCTGGCCCAGCTGGGGAACAAGGACGCCATTCCCCCGCTCAAGCGCGCCTTCTCGGGCTGGTTCGTGCCGGCCTTCGACAAGACCCAGCTCGCCGGAGCGTTGGCCTCGCTCGGAGATCCCGACGGCGTGGCGCACCTCTTCAAGCGCGCAGGCAAGAAGTGGACGATGGATCGCCCGATGGCGGTCGAGCTGCTCGGCGCGGTGAAGGCGCCCGGAGCGCTGCAGCGCCTCCTGGAGATCAGCCGGGACGCCGACGATCCCGCGCGGGGAACCGCGGCCCGCGCGCTGGGCCGCCTCGGAGATCCAGCCGCGGAGCCCGCCCTCGCCGAGCTGCTCGCTTCCACTGCTTCCGACGATCTCAAGCTCGACGCTGCCGAGGGGTTGCTGCTGCTCGGCACTCCCTCCGCGCGCGTTCGGGTCACGGCGCTGCGCCTGGCCGACCCCGACGCCGCCGAGGAGCTCGTGGGGCTGATCGCGGACTATGGATCTGCCCCATGAAGCTGATCGATTCCCACTGCCATCTCGAGACGAAGGACTTCCCGGTCGCCGGCGAGGTGATCGAGCGCGCGAAGGCCGCGGGCGTGGTTCACGCGGTGGTGGTGGGTCTGCTGCAGAAGCCCGGTGACTTCGGCCACGCGCTGGCCGCGGCCCGCGAGCACCCTGACTTCCTCACCCCCACCATCGGCGTTCACCCGCACGACGCCGCGGTGGCGACGCAGGAAGACTGGGACACGCTGGCGAAGCTCGCCGCGCTGCCCGAGGTGAAGGCCGTCGGTGAGACGGGCCTCGACTATTATTACGATCACTCACCACGCGAGGTGCAGGCGCTGGGCTTTCGCCGGCAGTGCCAGCTCGCGAAGCAGGTGAAGAAACCGATCGTGATCCACGTGCGCGACGCGCATGACGAGTGCGCTGCGATCCTCGAGAGCGAGGGCATGCACGAGGGCATGATCCACTGCTTCACCGGCGATCTGGCGGCTGCGCGGCGTTACCTCGACCTCGGGTTCTTCCTCAGCATCTCCGGGGTGGTCACGTACAAGAAGACCGAGCCGCTGCAGGAGGCGGTGAAGTTCGCGCCGCTCGAGCGCCTCATGGTCGAGACTGACAGCCCGTACCTCTCGCCCATTCCGTACCGGGGCAAGTGGCCCAACGAGCCGCGTTGGGTGGGCGAGACCGCGAAGAAGGTCGCCGAGCTCCACGGCAAGGACCCCGATGAGGTGGCACTCATCTGTGCTCGCAACACTGTTCGGCTCCTGGGGATCGCGCTTTCGCTGTAGCCCTCTCCCCCTCGGGGAGAGGGAGACAATCTCTTTCAATGACTCAACCCGCGAGCTGTCTGGCCACCACGTCGAAGTCGCGCTCGACGTTGGGCATCTCGGTCAGCATCGCTTCGGGATCGAATGAGAAGTCGGCCTGCGGCAACGTGAGCAACGGCTGAATCGCCGCCTCGCCCTTCTTGTCCGCGAACAGCGCGAAGATGATGCAGCCCCGCTCGAACTGGAGGTACCCCTCCTGCGGCCCGTTGCGCACCGTGAGCCGCCCCGACTTCCGCGACTGGCCCAGGACCTTCGACAGCTCGATCGCCGCCAGCTCGTCGAAGCTGCCGCGCACGATGTGGCCCAGCCCGCCGTGCTCGAGCCGATCGAGGTACGCCGTGCGAATCGTGGTCGCCGCTTCATCAGGCACCAGCGGCAACGGAATGAAGCCGTTGACCCCCGACTGCACCAGGCGCTCCCGGCTCGCGGGATCCGTCGGGTCACCCAGCAGCAGCACCGGCAGCGCCGCGCTCTCGGGCCGCGCCCGGACGAACTGCACCAGCGCCACGATGTCGCCCACGCCGTAGCCCAGGCCCACCACCAGCGTGTCGGCCTCGTTCGCCAGCACCGCGTCGATGAGGCCGTCGAGCTTGATCACCGACTGCACCACCAGCCCGTTCTTGGCCAGCGAGTCCATCAGGTCGGTGCGCACCGCCTCGTCGGGATCCGCCACGAAAACCTGGCGCCCGTCCTGCTCGACCCGCTGCTTGAGGATGTCGCCGCTCTGCAGCACATCGAGCGTGTCGACCACCACCGGGTCGAACAGCGTGCCCGCCTGCTCGCGCATCGAGGCGATCGCCTCGTGCTTCGTCATCACCCGGCCGTGCAGGTTGAAGGGGTTGCGCGTCAGCTCGAAGAACGCGTCGACCGCCGAGATGATGCGCGCGCCCGCGCTGATGTCGTCGCCCTTCGCGCCCTGCGGCACGCCCGAGCCGTCGAAGGCCTCGTAGATCTGCGCCAGCACCGCGTTCACGCCGCCGGGCAGGTGCACCGTCTCGAACAGCTTGATGGGCGCGCGCGCGTAGCGCTTGGCCTCGGCCTTCGCCTCGGGCGAGGTGGCCAGCAGGGGCAGGGTGAAGTGTTTGTCGGGCTTCTTGCCCAGGTCGTGGAGGTAGGCCGCCACCGAGGTGTGCGCCACCTCGCGCGGCTGCAGCCCGATGCGCCGGGCGATCAACGCCGACTGGCGGGCGACCTGCGCGGAGTGCCCGCGGAATTCCTTGCGCGGCATCTCGAGCAGCCCCACCAGGATGTTGAGCGTCTCGACGAAGTCGTTTTCCCCGACCTGCCCGCGCACCGCGCCCAGCGCCTCGCGCAGCTGGGTGGGGTTCACCCGGCTCGAGGTCTTGCCCGAGCCGCTGACGCTGGTGCGGCTCGATTCCACCCGCGACTCGCTGCCCTCGTACGCGCCGGCCAGCTTGCGCGCGTCCTGCTGCATCGACGCGCCGCTCTGCATCGACGCGAACGCGGTGGGGTCGCCGTAGTAGTGCTTCTTGATCGCCGCCTGGATCGCGCTGCGCACGCCGACGTAGGCGAACACCTCGGTCATGTCGGTGACGATGGCGATCTCCTTCACCAGCGCCTCGTTCTGAGGCTCCGCCATCACGATCGAGAGAATGCGGCGCTCGGCGTCGAAGGCGATGGGCAGGAAGTCCTGCTTCTCGGCCATGCGCACCGGCACCTTTTCCAGCACCTCGGGGGCGATCTTCGCCTGGGCGAGCTTCTCGGCCGAGACGAAGCGCGTCTTGAACTCGGCCGCCAGGAAGCGCAGCAGCGCGCCTTCCTGCATCAGCCCCAATTCGACGAGGCAGTCGCCCAGCCGGTGGCTGGTGATCTTCTGATGGCTCAGGGCCTGCTCGACCGCTTCCGCGGAAACGAGCCCGGCCTCGATGAGCTTTTCCCCCAGACGCTTCGCCATGATCAGCCGTTGTTCGTCGTCTCGGGCTTGGGTTCCGGCTTCTCGCCCTCAGCGACCAGCGCGTTGAAGGGCTTGAACGCGAGCCCCTCGGGCAGCGACGGGTCTCGCTTCGGCTCGTGCTTCGGGGCCGCAGCCGTGGCCTCGTGGCCCTCGGTCTTCGGCTTGTGCTCGACGCGGGGACCCCGCGGCTTGCGCTCGCGCGGAGGCCGCTCGGTGCGCGCCGGCGGAGGAAGCCCGGCCTTCGCGTGGATGCGCTCCTCGATGGTCTTCTCGAGCTGGGCGACCAGCACGTCGAGGGCCTGCGCGACCTGCGGGTTTTCCAGCAGCTTCGAGAGCCGGCGGCTCAGGTGCACCCTGGGCGCCGCCTCGTCGCGAACGGGCTCGTGCAGCGCCTGCGCGGTGGGGGTGGTGCGCTCGGCGACCACCGGCGCCGGCGTGAAGGCGAACTCGGCTGCGTCGATGGGGCCGGCATCGAGGCGCTCGAGGCGATCGATCACCACCTGCGACTTGCCGTGGAACTGGCCGATCTTCCCCTTCACCAGCAGGTAGTCATCGGCAGAGAAGGCCTGGTCGGCGGCGTCGACGTTGTCGAACACCCGGCCGTCTACTTCGCCCGTGCGATCGACCAGGGTGAGGGCGAGGAACGACTTCCCGCCGCGGCTGGTGTGCTTCTCTTTGCGAGCTGCCCGGAACACCGTGTGAATGGCCTCGCCCAACTTGAGGTCCTTCACGTAGATTTTCCGGATCCGCTCGTCTGAATTCGTTTCTGGGTTTTCAGTCTGGCTCAAGGCCGTGCGACACTACCCCGGCCCACCACAGGTTTCGACAGGATGTGCACGATGATTGGTCTCGCCCTCATTCCCCTCATTCTGCTGGCCGACGCCCCCCGCTGGGAGCTGGCGGCCGAGCCGGAAGGCATCAAGGTCTACCGCCGCCAGGTCGAGGGCAGCGAGGTGCGCGAGATGCGTGCCATCGGCCTGATCAACGCCACGCCGAAGGAGGTCTTCGACGTCATCCAGGACCTCGACAGCTACCCGAAGAACATGCCCTACACCGCCGAGGCGAAGGTGCTCAGCCGCAGCGAAGACGGGAAGGACGTCCTCTTCTACAGCCGGCTCAACACGCCCATGGTCGACGAGCGCGACTACATCATCGCCCTCAAGGACGAGTCCGACTGGAAGGAAGGCAAGGGCTTCTACAAGGTCTCGTGGACCGCCGCCGCGAAGGAGCAGGACACGCTGGTGCCCGAGAAGAAGGACGTGGTGCGGGTGCGCACCAACAACGGCTACTGGCTGCTCGAGCCGCGCGAGGACGGGAAGAAGACCTTCGCCACCTACTACGTCTACACGGTGCCGGGCGGCGCCATCCCCGTGTTCATCATCAACCAGGCCAACGGCATGGCGGTGCCCAAGGTGTTCGACGCGATCAAGAAGACGGTGATCGACCGGCGCAGCGCGAAGAAGTGATCGCCACCGTTCACGGGCCTTCGCTGATCAGCGGCGGCGCTTCTGCGCCGCGACGGTCACCTTGAACAGAATGCCCGCGCAGACGAAGGCGGCGGTGATTCCCTCGGCGTAGAGATCGGCCTTGTCCCCGGTGTTGCCGGTGGCGAGGGCCCAGAACGCGAAGAGCCCGGCGCCGATCGCGGCCACGATCCAGTACGTCAGGGCTGTCCGGAACACCGAGAGCCCCCCGCGCTTCCGCTTCAGCAGGGAGGGCAGGGTGGACACCTTCTTCCACTCGCTCTCACCCTCGCGCAGCAGCTCGTCGTCGGCATCCACGAAGCCCATCCGCGCCGCCTCTTCCAGCTGCTGGAACGACTCGTACTCGAGCTCCCCGTCCTTGCTGCGCACCCTGTACTTCAAGACAGCTCCGCGCAGATCTGCTCGGCGATGCGCAGCCCGTCGATGCCTGACGACACGATGCCTCCCGCGTAGCCCGCGCCTTCACCGCCCGGGTACAGCCCCTTCATCGACACCGACTGCAGCTGTTCGTTCCGGGTGATGCGCAGCGGGGTGGACGTGCGCGCCTCGATGCCGATCAACAGGCCCTCGTCGGTGATGAAGCCCTTCATCTTGCGATCGAACGCCTTGAGCGCCTGCTTGATCGACGCCGTCAACCACTCGGGGAAGAGCCGGTTGAGATCGACGTGCGCGAGCCCGGGGCGATACGAGGTGCCTTCCGGCTTCTTCTTGAGGCGCCCCGCCAGGTAGTCGGGGATCGACTGGGCCGGGGCGAAGAACTTCCCGCCGCCGAGCTCGTAGGCCTGCTTCTCCCAGTGCCGCTGGAACTCGAGGCCGGCCAGCGGCCCGGTGAAGCCGGCCTTCGCGTAGTCCTCCACCGCCACCGACACCACGATGCCGGCGTTCGCGTACTTCGAGTTGCGGTGCGAGTTCGACATGCCGTTGGTGCACTGCATGCCCTGCTCGGTCGGCGTCGGCACCACCACGCCGCCCGGGCACATGCAGAACGAGAACACGCCGCGCACGTCGCCGTCGACCGAGAGGTTCTCGGCCAGCTTGTAGTCGGCGGGCGGCAGCTTCGCGTCGCCCGCCACCTTCTCGCCGTACTGGATGGCGTTGATGAGCGGCTGCGGGTGCTCGGCGCGGAACCCCAGGGCGAAGGGCTTGGGCTCGATGAAGACGCGCGCGTCGGCGGCGAAGCGCTCGAACAGCTCACGCGCCGAGTTCCCCGGCGCGAGGATCACCCGGTCGCTGTGCAGCTCGGAGCCATCGGCGAGCTTCACCCCGGTGACCACCCCGTCGCGGCTCAAGATGTCGTCGACGCGCGTCTCGAAGAGCACCTCCACGCCCATCGACTGGAGGTCCTTGCGCATGCGCTCGACCGACATGGGGAGGAGATCGGACCCGATGTGCGGCTTGCCCTGCACCAGGATGCGATCAGGCGCGCCGTACTTCGCGAACGTCTCGATCACCTTGCGCACCGAGGGGTGGTTGATGCGCGTGGACAGCTTGCCGTCGGTGTACGCGCCCGCGCCGCCCTCGCCGAAGCTCATGTTGCTCTCGGGCATCAGCGTGCCGTCGCGCATCAGCTTCGCCACGTCCTTGCGGCGCTGGATCACCTCGCGGCCGCGATCGAGGAGGATCGACTTCACCCCGCGCTCCGCCAGCTCGAGCGCGCAGAACAGCCCGGCCGGGCCCATGCCCACGATGATGGGGCGCTGCGCGGGCTGACGCTTCACGGGCAGGGGAGGCGGCGGCAGCGGCTCGACCTCGCTCACGTCGGGCGGCACCGTCTTCGGCAGCTTGCCCTTCGCGAACTCGACCTCGACGGTGTGGATGTAGCGGGGGCTGTTCTTCTTCCGCGCGTCGAGCACCGATCGAACGACGCGCACGTTCACCAGGTCGGCCGGCTTGACCCCCAGCTTCTCGGCGGCCTTCTTCGTCAGCAGCGACTCCGGCTCGTCGAGCCAGAGGGCGAGGTTGTTGACGCGGAAAGACGGCACAGACCGGCCTTACCTTCCGCAGAGGCGGTTACGCAAGTGCCTGATTCGACTTGAGGCGGTGCCTCCCGTGCTTCGCGGCAGGTGGCGGCAAAGTGCGAAGGTGGCTTCGCACCTGACACTTGAAAATGAAGTTAACGTGCTGATTTGACTCTCAGATCGACGAGTCAGCTCCATGGCACACAAGGTGAAGACTAGCGGACCATCGCTGGGCCGCAATTTGGCCCCATGGAGGGACACAAGATGAGCACCGACAAGAAGGGCACCAAGATCCTCGCCCGCACGTTCTTTGCGCAGCTCCGCGCCGGGGGTTACACTCCGAACCAGATTCTGGATATTGCCACCGAGCTGATCGACCTCGTCACCACTGACCTGAGGGAAGTGAAGCCGGCGGAAGGCACGACCGCGGAGAATCGCGCGAGCGCCTGAAAGGTGCGAACCCACGGGTCGCTCCGGTTTCCGGCCAGGCGCCGGGGACGGAGCACCCAGGGGGAAGCAGTAGACCAGCGGCCATGGCGTCGCTGCGGTAGTGAGGAGCCCGGCCCCGTGCCGGGCTTATTTTTTTTGTGGTTGAGCCGCCTCGCTTCGGCCGTGCTCGCGCCGAGCTTGCCCCTCGAGTTCCGGCGAGGATCCGCACGTGATGCAAGTGGGGCGGGGTCGCGACCCGCTGTGCTTCAGCTGCTCTCGTCCGCCTTTCGGCCGGACCGGCGTCGCTCCGATTGGCGCCAATACGCCGCGTTGGCGCACACCAGCAGCAGGCCCAGCGTCATCGCAGAGAACACCTCGCTCTCGCTCCACGAGGCGATGAAGCCCCAGAGCACGAGCGCGCCGATCGCGAAGAGCACGTCGAGCCAGATGGGCTTGACCTGCTCGTGCATGAGCGCTCCGCCGAGGAACACGAGCGGCGTGCCGAACAGCACCTGGCGCTCGATGGCGGGCAGGTTGTTGAAGATGACCTCGGCGTTGTGCACCAGCACCACCGCGAAGAGCACCACCGTGCCGATCGCCAGCACCAGCACCGCGGCGGCCGCGATGTCCTTGGTCAGCTTCGCCTTCTCGTCGAACTGTTGAATGGCGAGATCGACCAGCTGCTCGAGCGCCGAGTTGAGCATCTCGGCGAAGAGCACCAGGAGCACGCAGAAGACCAGCGTCACCTTCTCGGCGAGCCCGAGCGGAATGCCGCTGCCCACGAGGCCGACCAGCAGCCCCGAGATCAGGTGCATGCGCATGTTGCGCTGGTGCACCACCGTGTGAATCAGCCCGTTCCAGGCGTGCAGCACCGAGCGGTAGAAGCTCGTCGGCGGGTGCTTCGACTGAAAGGGCGGAGGGGCTGACATCGGCTCCTTCGAACTACCACAGCGCTCAGTTGATGTGATGCCGCCGGGCCACCGGGGGCGTCGTGGCTTCATGCCGCTGGTGGCCCGACGGTGATCACATCAACTGAGCGTAGAAAGCAGTCAGGTGGAAAAAGGAGCCCACGTCGGGGAACGCGTCGTTGGTCACACGCTGCGCCGGTTCGTGGTTCGTACGGGAGACCGTTCACGCTTCCACGTCAACGAAGGCGATTCGAACGGCAGTGACTGGTGGCACACCGTCTCCACCAAAGGGGACACCGGCCCGTTAAGCCGGAGCGATAGCTCAGACAGGTAGAGCACGAGACTTGAAATCTCGCGGTCGAAGGTTCAACTCCTTCTCGCCCCACCGGGGGCTGTCGGGTGAGCTGGTGAAGCACGGCTGAGAGCGCCGTGTGCAGTGCAGGCCTCGCCTCGACGTCAGCCCGTTCCACCTCATCCGAGGTCTGGAGCGAGTCCGAACGGAGCTCACCCGGGGCGCCTCCTGCACGGCACGGCAGCGGAGCAGTTCTTCCGTTGGCTCCCGGCGTCGGACGGAGTCGTTCGCCGTCAGACAACGTCGCGTTCGCCCGTGAGCCCGGCAGCTCCCATTTCGCTTTTTGCAGTCCGAAGTGCCCCGGAAGAACCGGAGCGAAGCCGGTCCAGCGGCACGCTGGACGAGCGCAGCTGAAGCGCAGCGGAAGATGCGCCAAGGCGTAGCGACCAGAAACAAGGAGAAAGCCAATGCAGATCGAGATCATGACCAACGAGCGCGCTTTCCTCGTGGAGGACGGCCGCCCCGTGAAGTACCTCACGCCGGGCGTGCACCGCGTGTGGGCCGCGTTCAAGGAGCAGCGGGTCGAGAAGATCTCGACCGTCGGCCTGCTCGCCGAGCTCGACGAGCTGCGCCTGGCGCTGGTGCCCGCTGAGGACCTGCAGGTGATCACCCTCGCCCAGCACGAGCGTGGGCTGGTGATGAAGCGCGGCAAGCCGTTCCTCTGGCTGGGCGCCGGTGTCCACCAGATCTGGACGGTGGAGCGCCAGGTCGATCGCGCGACGGGCGCGGTGACTCCGCTCATCCGCGTCGAGGTGAAGGACACCTCGGCCGTCGAGACGAAGCCGCTCACCACCGACGTCGCGGCGCTCGCCCGGGTCCGTGACTACGTGGAGGTGACTGCGCCCGAGGGCAGCGTGGCCGTGCGGTACGTCGACGGGCAGCTCGATGCCGTGCTGCCGGCCGGTCGTCACGCCGCGTGGAACACCATGCGCACCGTGTCGATGGCGGTGATCGACCTTCGCGAGAAGGTGCTGGCCGTCAACGGCCAGGAGGTCATGACGAAGGATCGCGTTTCGCTGCGGCTCAACCTGTCGGCCACGTTCAAGGTGAAGGACGCGAAGCGGCTGGCCATGGTCGCCCGCGCTCCGGATGACGTGGTCTACCTGGCGATGCAGCTGGCGGCCCGCGAGGCCGTGACCACGCGGACGCTGGACGAGCTGCTGGGGCTGCGCGACGAGCTGTCGAAGGTGATGACGCCGGCGGTGCGCGATCGCGCCGAGGGTGTCGGGCTGGAGCTCACCGAGCTCGGCGTGAAGGACGTGATTCTGCCGGGTGAGATGAAGGATCTCCTGAACAAGGTGATCCAGGCCCAGAAGGAGGCCGAGGCCAACGTCATCCTGCGGCGCGAGGAGACGGCGGCGACGCGCAGCATGGCTCAGACCGCGAAGGTGCTGTCGGAGAACCCGCTGCTGGTGCGCCTCAAGGAGCTCGAGGCGTACAAGGAGCTCGCGGCCAAGGTCGGCCAGGTGCACCTCGTGCTCGGAGACGGTGCGCTGGAGAAGATTCAGCTGAAGGCTTGATGGATCTCGGGGAGGAGCGGCCAGGCGTCGCTCCTCCCTTCTTCCGTGTTCCCTCTCCCTGCGCAGCGGGGAGAGGGCCAGGGTGAGGGGCCACCAGGGTCACTGCGCCCCTCACCCGGCGCTGCGCGCCGACCTCTCCCCGCTGTCGCAGGGAGAGGTTCCTGGGGTAAGGCACCGGGCGAATGCGCCACCTGCTTGCCGCCATCCTCCTGGTCGCCACTGCCGCCTCCGCGCAGAACTGGATCGAGGACTGTGGGCTCGAGCCGCCGGGCTCGGTGCTCACGCCGCCCGTTCCCCCGAAGCAGTGGGAACCGGTGCTCACGCCCGATTCCCCTGCGCTCGTTCGCCCCGACCGCAACGTGCCCCGCATCGGTGGCTTCCCCAACGCGTCCGTACGCGGCGTGGGCGCGCTCGCCGGCAAGGTCGTCTACCTGTCCCCCGGCCACGGCTTCACCTGGACCAGCACCGTCCCCGAGTGGCGGACGCAGCGCGGCAACACCAACTCGATCGTCGAGGACCTCGTCAGCGTCGAGACGCTCAGCCAGTACCTGATGCCGATGCTGCTCAACGCGGGCGCGCGGGTGGTGCCGGTGCGCGAACTCGACCTCAACACCAACCTCGTGCTCATCGACAACGGCGAGGCCGGGTACGTCGAGACCGGCGCGGGCTTCTCCACCTCGACCCTGCTGGGCTGGGGTCGGCCGACGTTCCCCATGTCGGGCGCGGCGCTGCCTTTCACGCTCGGCAGCAACCGCCTGATGCCCTCGTCGCCCACGGTGACCGCGAGCGCGACCTACACCGCCAGCATTCCCCGAGACGGGTACTACGACGTGTCGGTCAGCTACATGGCCTTCACCTCGCGGGTGACGGACGCCCACTACCTCGTGCGCCACGCGGGCGGAGAGACGCACTTTCGCGTCAACCAGCAGCGCCACGGCGGCACCTGGGTGCAGCTGGGCCGCTTCTATTTCCGGCAGGGCGGCACCGCGCAGGTGGTGGTGCAGAACGACTCGACCAACGCCGCGGGCACCAACCTCTCGCTCGACGCGGTGAAGTTCGGCGGCGGCATGGGGCTGATCGATCGAGGTGCAGGCGTGAGCGGCCGCCCCCGCTTCGAGGAGTCGAGCCGCTACCAGGCGCAGTGGGCCGGCGCGCCCACCACCGTGTTCGGCGCCAACGGCAACACCCCGGCGGACGATCGCACCAACGACGTGGGCACCCGCTCGCGCTTCACCGCGTGGGTGCACGAGCCCGGGGAAGACGCCGTCTACGTCGCGTGGCACACCAACGCGTTCAACGCTTCAGCGGTCGGCACCAACACGTACATCTATGGGCCCGGCGCGCCGCCGTCTCCGCTCTCAGAGTTCTCTGGCGTGGCCGGCAGCGATCGGCTCGCGCTCCTCATTCACGGAGAGATGGTCAACGACATCAAGGCGACCAGCGGGTGGAACCGGCCCACCTGGCAGGATCGCGGCGTCAACACCGCCTACTTCGGCGAGCTCAACCCGGCGAACAACGGCGAGGTCCCCGCGACGCTGCTCGAGGTCGCCTTTCACGACGCCGCCGCCGACGCGCTGCACCTGAAGGAGCCCGGCTTCCGCTACCTCGCCGCCCGCTCCATCACGCAGGGCATCATCAAGTACTTCGCCGAGAAGGACATGGTGGCCGCGGCGCTCCCGCCCGAGCCTCCGACGCACGTCGCGGCGCTGAACCAGGGCGGTGGGGCGCTGATTCGCTGGCGCGCGCCTCCGACCGACGCGCAGGGCGTCCGCGGGCAGGCGGCGACGGGCTACCGCCTCTATTCGAGCGACGACGGCCTCGCGTGGGACAACGGCGTGGACGTCGCCACGACCAGCACGACGGCGACGATTCCCGCGACGGCGGCGAAGTACTTCCGCGTGACCGCGACCAATGGCGGCGGCGAATCGTTTCCCTCGGCGGTGGTGG
Source organism: Archangium sp. (assembly GCA_030681645.1). GTDB lineage: Bacteria > Myxococcota > Myxococcia > Myxococcales > Myxococcaceae > Archangium_A. Next base: position 318,916 of record JAUXRX010000002.1, on the reverse strand, counting down.
GGGTGAAGGCGCCGGTGGCCGGCAGGCCGCTGGTGCTGGTGGTCAATGGCTACGACCGGCTGGAAGCGGCGATCGGCAAGACCGAGGCCTTCGCCAGCCGCTACGCGCTCAACAACGTGCTGCGCATCTTCATCGAGCGGATGAATGACGGCAGCGCCGCGCGGCTCACCGGGGAAGCGCTCGCCGCGAACGACGTGGGCTTCGACACCGCCGAGAGCGACGCGGTCACGTCAGGTGACGTGGCGCAGACGCCGTACCAGCTGCTCACCTGGTTCGTCGGGCGCGGCAAGCAGGGTGGGGCAGCGCTCACCGCGGCAGAGCAGGGCGTGGTCACCGGCTTCCGCGGCCGCAACCTGCCCGTGTTCTTCAGCGGCGATGGCACCGCGACCGCTCCGCTGCTGACCGCGCTCTCCGGCACGGCGCCGGGAACGACCGGTGGGCTCTCGGTCAACGGCGCGGCCGCCCTCATGGGGCTGACCGGCCTCTCGCTCGACGATGGCACCAATGGCTCGTTCGACACCGGCGCGCCTCCCACGGTCGCTCCCGCAGGCGCGGCGGTGCAGCTGGCGAGCTACGGCTCGGGCGGGAGCGCGGGCATCGGCGTGCCCGGGCAGTCGGTGATGTTCGGCTTTCCCTTCGAGACGCTGGTCGGCCGGCCCTCGCGCACTCAGGTGATGTGCCGCGTGCTCGATTTCCTGAACCCCTCGACCTTCGACTGTTCCCCCGACGCGGGCGTGGTGGTGCCGGATGCCGGCGTTGCTGACGCAGGCGCTGACGCTGACGCTGGTTCGACCGAGGATGCCGGCGTCGAGGTGGACGCGGGCGTGCTCCCCGGTGACGACGCCGGGGTGATCCGTCAGCCCGTGCTCGCCTTTCAGGGAGGTGGCTGCTCAGCAGTTCCGGTTATCGGTCCGTTGCTCGTTGCGCTGCTCTTGCGCCGCCGTCGGCCCCTCACCCCGGCCCTCTCCCCGCTTCCGCAGGGAGAGGGAGGCAAGTAGGGTCCGCCGCCTCTCACGCGTCTCACTCAAGGAGCCTCACATGGCCATCAAGTTCGCGATCAACGGGTTTGGCCGCATCGGCCGCATGGTTCTCCGCGCAGCTCTTCAGCGGCAGGAGAAGGACATCGAGATCGTCGCCATCAACGACCTCGACAAGCCGGCCACGCTGGCGCACCTCTTCAAGTACGACTCGGTGCACCGCAACTGGCCCGGCACCGTCACCAGCACCGAGAACAGCTTCACCATCGACGGCAAGACCTACAAGGTCTTCGCCGAGAAGGACCCCACCAAGCTCCCCTGGAAGGAGCTGGGCGTCGACGTGGTGATGGAGTGCACCGGCCGCTTCTCCAGCCAGGAGAAGGCCTCGCTCCACCTGCAGGCCGGCGCCAAGAAGGTGCTGCTCAGCTCGCCCGGCAAGGGCGACGTCGACCTCACCGTCTGCTTCGGCATCAACCACACGAAGTACGATCCCGCGAAGCACCACGTCATCAGCAACGCGAGCTGCACCACCAACTGCCTCTCGCCCGTGGCCAAGGTGCTCAACGACTCGTTCGGCATCGAGCGCGGCCTGATGACGACGATCCACAGCTACACCAACGATCAGCGCATCCTCGACCTGGTGCACGACGACCTGCGGCGTGCGCGCGCGGCGGCGCTCTCGATGATCCCCTCCAGCACCGGCGCCGCCAAGGCGATCGGCCTGGTGCTCCCCGAGCTCAAGGGCAAGCTCAACGGCTCGTCGATCCGCGTGCCGACGCCCAACGTGTCGCTGGTCGACCTGACCGTGCTGCTCAAGAAGAGCGTCACCGTCGACGAGGTGCACACGGCGATGAAGGCGGCGGCCGAGGGCCCGATGAAGGGCGTGCTGCAGTTCGACACCGAGCAGACGGTGAGCATCGACTACAACGGCAACCCCCACAGCTCGATCTTCGACTCGACGCAGACGCAGCTCCTCGACGGGAACTTCCTCAAGGTGTTCGCCTGGTACGACAACGAGTGGGGCTACTCGAACCGCATGGTCGACGTGGCGAAGTTCCTCGTCTCGAAGTGAGCGGGAGGCGCCATGGTCCGGTACATCGAAGAGCTGCAGCTGGCGGGTAAGCGGGTCTTCATCCGCGTGGACTTCAACGTCCCGCTCGATGACGCACAGCAGATCACCGACGACACGCGCATCCGCGAGGCGCTGCCCACCATCAAGCTGGTGCTCAAGGCGGGGGGCAAGCCGTTGCTCGCTTCCCACCTGGGGCGGCCCAAGGGCGTCGACCCGAAGCTCTCGCTGATGCCGGCGGCCAAGCGCCTCTCAGAGCTGCTGGGCAAGGAGCACGAGGTGCTCATGGCCGATGACTGCATCGGCGAGGGCGTGGGCAAGATGGCCAAGGAGCTCAAGCCCGGCCAGGTGCTGATGCTGGAGAACCTGCGCTTCCACAAGCAGGAGGAGGCGAACGACGACGCCTTCTCCCGCCAGCTCGCCAGCAACGCCGACGTGTACTGCAACGACGCGTTCGGCACGGCGCACCGCGCGCACGCGTCGACCGCGGGCATGGTGCCCTTCTTCAAGGAGAAGTGCGCCGGCCTGCTCATCCGCAAGGAGCTCGAGCAGCTGGGCAAGGTGGTGAAGGGCGCCGAGAAGCCGTTCGTGGTGGTGCTGGGCGGCTCGAAGGTGTCCGACAAGATCAAGGTGATCGAGAACCTGTTGCCCAAGTGCCAGACCATGCTGATCGGCGGCGCGATGGCCTACACGTTCCTGAAGGCCATGGACCTCGAGGTGGGCAAGAGCAGGGTGGAGGAAGACAAGCTCCCGCTGGCGGCGAAGCTGCTCGAGACGAGCAAGCGGCTGGGCGTGGAGATCGTGCTGCCCGTCGATCACGTGTGTGGCACCTCACCCGACGAGGCGAGCAAGGCCATCGACGTGAACGAGCGCGCCATTCCGAAAGACCTGATGGGCCTCGACATCGGCGGCAAGACGCGCGCGATGTACACGCAGTACATCCGCGACGCGCGGACGGTGCTGTGGAACGGGCCGATGGGCCTGTTCGAGGTGGCGAAGTTCGCCGAGGGCACGAAGGTGGTGGCGATCGCCATGGCCAACAACACCCAGGCCCAGACGGTGGTGGGCGGCGGTGACTCGGCCGCGGCGGTGAACGACTTCGGCCTGGCGGCGAAGATGACGCACGTCTCGACGGGCGGCGGTGCGTCGCTCGAGTTCCTCGAAGGCAAGGAGCTCCCGGGCCTCAAAGCCCTGGAGTGAACACCATGGCGCGGCGCTGCTTCATCGCGGGCAACTGGAAGATGAACAAGTCGGTGGCGGAGTCGCTCGCGTTGGTGCGGGAGCTGCGCAGCGCCGTGTCGATGGTGCGCGATCGGGTGGAGGTGGCCATCGCGCCGCCCTTCACCGCGCTGCACCCGGTGGCGAAGGCGCTGGAAGACTCGAACATCGTGCTGGCGGCGCAGAACTGCCACGCGGCGGAATCGGGCGCCTTCACCGGTGAGATCGCCGCCCCCATGCTCAAGGAGCTCGGCTGCGGCTACGTGATCCTCGGGCACTCCGAGCGTCGGCAGTTGTTCGGCGAGACGGACGCGGGGGTCAACCGCAAGGTGAGCGCGGTGATCAAGGCGGGCATGCTGCCGATCATCTGCGTGGGCGAGACGTTGGAAGAGCGCGAGGCGGCGAAGACGCTCACCGTGGTGGAGACGCAGCTGAAGGCCTGCCTCAACGGCTTCAGCGCGAACGACGGCGCGCGCTTCGTGATCGCGTACGAGCCGGTGTGGGCGATCGGCACGGGCAAGACGGCCACCTCGCGCCAGGCGCAGGAAGTTCACGCGCACATCCGCTCCCTGCTCACGGGGCTGTGGGGCGCGGAGACGGCCGGCCAGGTGCGCATTCAGTACGGCGGCTCGGTGAAGGCGGACAACGCCGCCGAACTGCTCTCTCAGCCCGACATCGATGGGGCCCTGGTGGGCGGGGCCAGCCTCAAGGTCGCCGACTTCGCGGCCATCGTGAAGGCGAAGGCCTGACCGTTCACCCCGAGCGGAGTCGGGGGCGCAATTCAGTCAGGTTGTCTGGCGTCGGCGTGTGTGCTTAGGAGCGCAGCCCTATGTTCGTTTTCTTCACCATCGTTCACATCGTCCTCTCCATCTTCATGATCTTCGTGATCCTCCTGCAGCCGGGGAAGGACGCGGGCATGGGGGCGGCGCTCGGTGGCGGCGCGGCGACCTCGGCCTTCGGTGGCCGCGGCGCGGCGACCTTCCTCACCAAGCTCACCGCGTTCTGCGCGATGGCCTTCTTCATCACCTCGCTGGGGCTGTCCTTCGTGGGGCTGCGCACCTCGGCGGCCGACCTGATCGTCGACACCACGCCGGCGACGCCCCCGGCGCCTGGAACTCCGGCCGCCCCTTCGCCCGTCGGCACCACCCCGCCCGCGGAAGCGGCGCCTGCCAGCCCGGCTGAGGCGCAGCCCAAGCCGGCGCCCGCTCCGGACAAGGGTTCGGCCGCCGACTCGGTGCCTGCAGAGAAGCTTCCGGCGAAGTGATTCGCCGTCGCTGAATTTCCCTCTTCCGCCCGTCAGTCGATCTGGTATCAGGGCGTCGCTTCACGACAGGTCGTTCGTCATAAAAATGCCCAGGTGGTGGAACTGGTAGACACACCAGCTTGAGGGGCTGGCGCCGCGAGGCGTAAGGGTTCGAATCCCTTCTTGGGCACAAACGGAACCTTCTGAGAAATCAGGAGGTTTTGTCGTTTGCGGGCTTGATGAGCTTCCCCACCACCCGCACCAGCGCCGCGGGATCGCCTTTGCGCACCGAGCCCGACGCCATGCACTCGCGCAGGCGCGTGGACAGCGTGCCTTCGTCGGCCGACGACCACAGGCAGATCGGCACGGTGGCGAGGCCCTGCCACGCGCGAATCGTCTGCACCACCACCGCGCCCTTCATGGTCTTCAGCTCGGGCTCGAGCACCACCACGTCGATGATGTTCCGCCGCAGCGTGCGCGCCAGCATCAGCGGGTTGTCGAGCGTGAGCACCTCGTAGCCGGCGCGCTGCAGGGTGGCGCGGGCGGTCTCGAGATCGCTGGCCTGATCGTCGACGACGAGCACCGTCTTCTTCTCGCGGACGACCGGCAGCGCAGGCGACGAGGCCTTCGTCGGGGAGGGGACCGCCAGAGGCACTGGCGGGATCGAGGGCGCACCACCCCGCGCCGCCTGGACCAGGAAAGCGCCGATCGAAGGCAGCGCCATCACGTGCTCGGCCGCCCCCAGCTCCATCGCCGCGCGCGGCATGCCGAACACCGCGCAGCTCGCCTTGTCCTGGACGATCGTCCGCGCGCCCATGCGCCGCATCCGCAACAGCCCCTGCGCACCGTCGTCACCCATGCCGGTGAGCAGCACGCCGATGCTCCGCCCTTTCAGCGCGGTGGCCATGGAGAAGAACAGGCTGTCGACCGACGGCGAGATGATCGAGTTTGGCGGCGGCGGCAGCAGCTTGACCGTCAGGTTCTCGCGCACGAAGAGCTCCTGGCGGGGCGGGGCGACGTACACCCGGCCCACCTCGAACTTCGTCATCGCGTTCGCCTGCTCCACCAGGTGCCCCGACGCGTCGCGCAGGAAGCGCACGAAGCTGTCGAAGAAGTCCTCGGCCATGTGCTGCACCACCGCGATCGGCAGCGGAAAGTCGCGCGGCAGCGACGAGAGCAGCTTCGCCAGCGCGCGCGGCCCCCCCGTCGAGGCCCCGATGCCCAGCAGCAGCGGCTTCTCGGTCGAGACGGGGATCGGCGGCGCAGGGGCAGACGGCGCAGGCGGTGGCTTCTCTTCGTCGTCGAGCCCCGACTCCGCCAGCAGGCGCAGCCGCTCGACGAAGCGCCGCACCTCCTCGTCGCCCGCGCCGAAGACCGCCGACTTGGGCACGAGCTCGAGCGCGCCGCGTGAGAGGGCCTCGTAGTTGAGATCGACTCCCGAGGTGGACGAGCGCTCGGAGATCACCACGATCGGCGTGGGGCGCTCGCGCATGAGCACCTCGATCGCCTTGAGCCCGCCCATGCCGGGCATGTTCAGGTCCATCGTGATCAGGTGCGGCTGCAGCGAGCGCACCAGGCCCACCGCTTCTTCGCCGGTCTTCGCTTCGCCCACCACGGTCAGCCGCGGATCGAGCTCGAGCGTTCTCCTCAGGACCTCGCGGCTGAGCGCGGAGTCATCGACGATGAGGACGCGGAATTTCGCCATGAGTCAGTTGCAGTTCGTCGAGACCGGCTGGTACCCGGAGATGAGGCCCCCGCCGAGCACGCAGTTACCGGACATGTGCGAGCGAACGTAGACGACCCCGACTGAGCCGCCGCCTCCACCGCCACCTCTCCCGCTGCCTCCGCCGGGCCCTCCGTTGCCGCCGTTGGCCTGGCCCGTGGCGCCTCCGACGCCCCCCACGCCGCCGCCGCCCGTCGGCCCGTCAGCGGCGGGCGCGGCGCTGATCGACTGAATGGGTCCCAGCGCGCCCGGCACGCCCGCACCAGCGTTGTCTCCGCCTTCGCCTCCGCCTCCTCCGTTGGCCGTCACCGCGCCGCCCGTCAGGTTGATGGTGGTCGCGAAGAGGATGACGGTGCCACCGCTGCCGCCGCCCCCAGCGCCCTCGTTGTCGACGAGGCCCTGGGTTCCACCCCCGCCCGACGCCGTCACCACCCCGCCCGGCATGGTGATCGCTCCCGTGACGATGAGCTCCAGCGCCCCACCCCCGGTCCCACCGGGGCTCGTTCCCGAGGGCCGGAAGCCGGCCCCGCCGACGCAGCCACCGCGCAGCGGGGTCACCATCGCGCTCGCGGTGCCACCCGCGCCTCCTGATTCCCCTCCGGCGCCGCCGTTGTCGCCGAAGCCGCCGCCACCGCCGCCCTTCCGGTTCGCGTCGCCCGCCTGGGCCGCGTTGCAGGCGGCCGGGTTCGTGCCAGCAGGCTGCTGGCCGCCGAGCAGGGGCGCGACGCTCACCACCCCGCGGATCGAAGCGTTGCCGATCACCACCAGCTGGACCGGCTTGCTGCCGATGAACTGGAGCCGGGCCCCCGGGCCGACGTCGAGGTCGAGCGCGGTGATCACCATCACGCCCGCATCATTCACCGTGGACGTGAGCACCGGCGAGCCGCATTCGCCCTGCGAGAGCGAGGCGGTGCTGCCGGACGTGTCGATGATGGTGTCGCAGATTCCGCCGTCGGGGCTCGAGAGGGTCCACGGTGCGCTGGGGTAGGGCGTCGTGGCGAGCGTGTTGACGAAGTTGATCGGAATGAACGGCAGCCACGGCAGACACCCACCATCGAGACACTGCTTGCCGCTGCCGGCGCCGCCGCATTCGCTGAAGTCGCCCGTCGGGCGCAGCGCGCAGGTGGTCGGCGTGACCAGGTCGCAGGTGAGCGGCTGCGCGACGATGTTGCACTCGGGCGCTTGCGCACAGGTGCCCTGGCAGACCCCGCTCACGCACTGCGACGTCGGCGTGCAGTCCAGCCCGTCGGAGCACGTCGCGCCCGCGTCGAACACCGCGCAGACGTTCGAGATGCAGGCGCCCATGGTGTTGCAGACGCCGGTGCTGCACATCGTCTGGGCCGGGAGGAACCCGAAGCGGCAGCCGCCGTCGCTCGCGCAGCCGGTCGCGGGGGCCACCTCGCACTCGCCGGGCGTGTTGAGGCACGCCGAGGGGTTGCAGCCCGCGTCGGCGCCGCCGTCGCCGGTGCCCGCATCCACGCCGCCGTCGACGCCGCCATCGCCCGCACCGTCGCCGAAGCGGAACTCGAGCATCGCCGTGGGGGCGTTGTGGATGATCTCCGTCGTCTTCGTCTGCGAGCTGATCGCCGTGCCGGTGCAGTCGGCCGAGGCAAAGCGCGACACGGTCACGCTCACCGTCCCGAGGAGATCCGGCGTTTCACCCAGGCCGATCACCAGCGTGTCCTTCCCCTCGCGCGCAATCGCCGCCGGGTTGGAGTTGACCGCGGCGCCCCCGCTCTCGTTGCGGGCCGAGGCCTTGATGCACTGGGTGCGGGTATCGTTCTCGAACACCACCGTGACGCGGACCCGCCCCAGCGGGGAGCTGCAGCCGGCGAGCAGGAGGAGGACGGCAAGGGCGCGGCGTGACGTCATACGGACAGCGAGTGTACGCCGTCCGACGGAGAATCGGCCCCGAAACCGTGCTCCGCTACAGGCTGCGCCCGGTGGCGCGGCTACAAAATTCCCCTGTCGGTGGCGGCCCGTATGGTGGCGATCCATGGCCAAGCGTGACGATCGACAGCTGGAGTTCTCCCTCGGTGCCGCCCCGAAGCTGAGGGTCATCCACGGCCTGGGTCAGAAGAAGCAGGAGCCGCTGGCCTCGCGCGACGCGGTGACGCGCGTGTTGATCGAAGCGGGCGCCGACCTGCTGCTGCGGCGGATCAGCTCGGAGCGGGCCGAGGCGATCGAAAAAGAGGTCGACGAGATCCTCGCCCTCTTCGATCGGGTTGACGACAACCGCCTGCTCTTTCCGGTATTGCAGCGCAAGCTGGACGCGCTCGAGCAGTTGATGCGGGAGACCCGCGAGAAGAGGGGCCGCGTCACGCGTCGGTGACAGGCTGATCTACTCGTTTCGGGTGTTTGCGCCCCTCCCATGCTGGACCTAGCATCGGTCACGTCTCCCCGTGTCACTCGAAACCTACGGCCGCTACCAGCTGCTGAAGAAGCTCGCCACTGGAGGCATGGCGCAGATCTATCTGGCGAGGCAGCTCGGGCCGGAGGGCTTCGAGAAGCTGCTGGTGGTCAAGCGCATCCTCCCGCACCTGGCTGAGAACGAAGAGTTCATCACCATGTTCCTGGACGAGGCGCGCATCGCGGCGCGGCTCAACCACCCCAACGTGGTGCAGATCTTCGACCTGGGCGCGCAGGACGACAGCTTCTTCATCGCCATGGAGTTCATCCACGGTGAAGACGTGCGCCGGGTGTGGAAGCACGCCGACAAGATCGGCACGCCCATTCCCCTCGCGTTGATCTGCCGGATCATCATCGAGGCCTGCGCGGGCCTCGACTACGCGCACAAGAAGCTCGACGGCAGCGGGCGCCCCCTCAACATCGTGCACCGCGACATCTCGCCCCAGAACATCCTCGTGTCGTTCGAGGGCGGGGTGAAGATCGTCGACTTCGGCATCGCCAAGGCGGCCGACCAGGCGACGGTGACCAAGTCGGGCGTGCTCAAGGGCAAGTACTCGTACATGTCGCCCGAGCAGGCGGCGGGGCAGCCCATCGACTGCCGCACCGACATCTTCGCGCTCGGCGTGGTGCTCTACGAATTGCTCACCGGCACGCGGCTGTTCAAGCGCGCCACCGACATCCAGACGCTCAACGCGGTGACCGAGTGCAAGCTCGCGTTGCCCTCGGAGGTGAACGATCGCATTCCGCCCGATCTCGACGAGATCGTGATGAAGGCGCTCGCGAAGGACCGCACCCAGCGCTACTCGGAAGCCCGGCAGCTGGGCGCGGCGCTCGAGAGCTGGCTCCTGCTGCACGGAATTCCCGCGAGCACCGCCGCGGTCGCCGAGTTCATGCACGAGATCTACGCCGACCGGCTCAAGCACGAGCAGGAGGAAGGGCGGCTCTTGATCGAGACCGCCGAGGCATCGAAGGGTGAAGAGGCGCCGTCCGACAAGGAAAAGGCCACCCCCTCGCTCGATCGCCTGCCGCGGCAGACGAAGTCGATGCGGGCCACGCAGTCGCAGGCGAAGCCGAAGCGTGAGCTCGAGGAGACCACCGCCGAGCGCCCGGGCAGCCGCAGCGGGAGCAGCTCGAAGAAGGCGGTCGATCGCGCGCTGGAGGACCCCGCTCACCCCGAGCGAAGTCGAGGGGCGCTGCGGCCCATCCCCGAGCCGCGCAAGGACCCGATCACCCACACCGAAGCGAGCATGCCGACGCAGAACAACCGCTCGCGCCGCATGCCGGTGATCGCGATTGGCCTGCTGGTGCTGGCGGCGACGGTGGGGGTGGGGCTGTGGTCGATCAGCGCGGCTCCGGGTCTGGCGAAGGTGAGCCTCGATTCCACGCCGTCGGGCGCGACCGTGAAGCGCCACGGCACGGTGGTGTGCACGACGCCCTGCGAGCTGAACGAGCTGGCCCCGGGCGAGTTCGCGATCACGGTGGAGAAGCCCGGCTTCGTCACGGTGCCCCGCTCGGTGGTGCTCAAGGCGGGCGTGACCGAGGGGCTGGGGACGATCGTGCTCGAGCCCGAGAAGACCGTCGTTCCGCCCGAGGTGGTGAAGCCGCCCGAGGTCATCAGTCCGCCCCCGGTCGCCTCGGCGTTGATGTCGATCGAGTCTGATCCGTCGGGCGCCGAGGTGAAGCTCAACGGTGAAGCGGTGGGGGTGACGCCATTCTCGCGGTCGATGCCGGTGAAGACGGCGGTCGAGGTGAAGCTCGAGCTGGCAGGGCACGTGGCGGTGACCGAGCGCTTCACCGTGGGTGAAGGCGCCGAGGATCTGCACCGCTTCACCCTCAAGCCCGTGAAGAACACCGTGAAGCCCGTGAAGAACCCGCCGCCGATCGAGGTGAAACCGCCGGTCGCGGGGCGGGGCACGCTGCGCTTCGTGGTGAAGCCCTGGGCCGAGGTGGAGTGCCGGGAAGCAGGCATCAAGGACACCACGCCGTTCCAGGACAAGCTGGTGCCGGTGGGGAACTACTCGTGCACGTTCACCAACCCCGAGTTCCCCCCGCAGACGAAGCTGGTGCGAGTCGAGGCGAACACCACGGTCAAGGTGCAGGTCAACTTCCTACAGTAGGCAATTATCTCCCTCACCCCGCGACGCGGGGAGAGGGGCGGGGTGAGGGGCGCAGTGAGTGACGGATCGACCACCCGCTCCTTGAAACCGGGAGACATCGTCGGAGGCTTCCGGATCACGCGCCTGGTCGCCGCAGGCGCGATGGGTGAAATCTACCTCGCGCTCGACGAAGAGCTGGGGCGCCGGGTCGCGCTGAAGTTCGTCAAGACGACGTCCCTCGAGCTGAAGGCGCTCGATCGGTTCCGCGAAGAAGCGCAGATCACCGCGCGCTTCAACCACCCGCACATCGTCACGGTGTACGCGGCGGGAGCCTTCGAGGGGCGGCCCTGGCTGGCGCTCGAGTACCTCGACGGCGAGACGCTGCGTGAGCGCCTCGACCGGGGCCCCCTGACGGTGCCCGAAGCGCTGCGAATCGCGCACGCGATCGCCGACGCGCTGGCCGAGGCGCACCGCCACGAGGTGATCCACGCAGACCTGAAGCCCGAGAACGTGCTGCTGCCGCGAGACGGCCGGGTGCGCGTGGTGGACTTCGGGCTGGCCCGCCTGGTGGGCACCGAAGCGACGGCCGCGTCCGGCACGCCCGCCTACATGGCGCCCGAGCGTTGGAACGCGGGGCCGCCCCGAGCCTCGATGGATGTCTGGGCGCTGGGCGTGCTGCTGCACGAGGCGATCGAAGGCAAGCGACCGCTGACCGAGCAGGAGCTGGTGCACCTCGCCTACGCGCCGCGGGAGCTGTCGATGGGCGCGCGGGTGCAGTCGGCCTCGTGTTCTTCGCTGGTGAGCGAGTGCCTGCGCATCGACCCCACCGAGCGCCCCTCGGCGACCGACGTGATGTCGCGCATCGATCGCCTGCTGGCGGGGCGCGACGAGGTGGAGGGCCGCTCGCCCTTCCGCGGCCTGGAGGCCTTCACCGAGCTCGACGCGCCCGACTTCCACGGTCGCGCCGAGGAGATCGATGCGGCGCTCGAGCGGCTGCGCACCGACGCCCTGGTGCCGATCGTCGGGCCGTCGGGGGTGGGCAAGAGCTCCTTCGTCTTCGCGGGCGTGGTGCCGCGGCTGCGCGAAGTGGGAGGCTGGGAGATCCTCTCCTTGCGGCCGGGACGGAAGCCGTGGGCGAGCCTCGCGAGCGCGCTGCAGTGCGACGTCACGGCCTTGACCTCGAAGCCGGCCGGGCTGGTGACCGAGCTGCGAAGACGCTCTGCCGGGCGGCTGCTGCTCTTCATCGACCAGTTCGAAGAGCTGGTGACCCTGGGCGACGACGACGATCGCCTGAGCTTCCTGCGCGCGCTCGCCCTGGCGGCCTCGGCCGACGAGCCGTGGAGGGTGATGGTGACGGTGCGGTCCGACTTTCTCGGGCAGTTCGCGGCGGTGCCTGAGCTGACCTCGGCACTGCAGTCGGTGCTGGTGCTCAGGCCGCTGGGCCGCGCCGCGCTCGAGGCCGCGGTGCTGGGACCGTTGGCGCGCGTCGGTCACGCTCCCGACGAGCCCACGCTGCCCGCGCAGATCGCCGCGGAGTTGATGGGACAGCCGGCCGCGCTGCCGCTCCTCCAGTTCGTCTGCCAGGCGCTGTGGGATCGCCGCGACGCCCAGCGCAAGGTGGTGCTGCGGCGCGAGTACGACGCGATGGGTGGCGCCGTCGGTGCGCTCGCCACGCACGCCGAGCGGCTGGTCTCAGAGCTGCTCCCCGGGGAAAGGAAGCTGACCCGCGCGTTGATGATTCGCCTGGTGAACCCCGACGGCACGCGCAAGCCGCGCACGCGAGACGAGCTGCTGCAGGGCCTCGCGCCGGAAGCGGCCGCGTCGCTCGACCGCCTGCTCTCGCAGCGGCTGTTGGTGACGACCCGCCACGAGGACACGGGTGAGCCGCTGCTCGAGCTCGCGCACGAGTCGCTGGTGTCGACGTGGCCGCAGCTCACCCGTTGGCTCGCAGAGACGCAGGAATCGCGCACCCTGCTGCAGGAGATCGAGCAGGCCGCGCTCTTCTGGGACAAGCGAGGCCGCCGCGACGATGAGACGTGGGTGAATGAAGCGCTGCTCGACGTCACGCGGCGGGTGCAGAAGTGGAACGTGTCGCTCACCTCGACGCCACGCGATTTCATCGAGGCGGGCAAGGCGCGGCAAGCGCGGATGCTGCGGCGTCGCCGGCTGATCGTCATTGCCGCCTTCACCACCATCTCACTCTTCGCGCTCTCCGCGTCTGCAGCTGCCTACGAGTTCCGCGAGAAGGAACGCATCGCGATCGCCCAGCAGGAACTCATTCGGCTCGCCGCAGGTGACGTGGGCCGCTTCGAGCTCGTGCTCGAGCCCTTCCATTGGGACTCGACGAAACTCGAGCCGACCCCCGTTTCGGCAGCGGAGTTGCCTGAACTCAACTGGCGGATCCATGCCGCATCACGCACCAGCCCCCCCGTCAGAGGCAAAGAGCTCGAAGCCAGTCGCGTGATGCGATCGCAGCGTCACGTCGATGGGCAGGGACATCTCAGTGAGATGGTCGAGGTGGGGCGCGACCCGGTCTTCATCGAGTTCGTCGGGCGCGGAGACGATTGCGGTTCGTCGTGGCTCTACGTCCAGACGCTCCCTGGCTACTCCGAGCGCCAGACTCCGCCCGCCGCGATTCACATCCCGGTGGCGAGCTGCAAGGCCAGTCGCGAAGGCATCATCCGTTTCTCGATGCCCGATGGAAGCACGTTCGGTCTGGCTCGCGCTGAGGTCACTGGCGAACAGTGGTCGACCTATGCGGCGGTACAGTCACTGACGGGGGACCAACGCAACATGTTGCCATCGGCATTCGCGCAGCACGGCCGCTCGGGGCTGCCGTTGGTTGGCGTCAACGCGTTCACCGCCGAACGCGTGTGCCGGTTCTTTGGTCAGCGCCTTCCGACGGTCGCCGAGTGGATGCGTGCGACGCGGGCGCATCCCCAGCGCACGGGCAGGGAGGCGAATCGGTGCGTCGCCAATCTCGAAGGGGACGCAGACGGGTTTGACCTGCTGGCCCCGGTCGGGAACTGCCCGGGCGACGTCACCGAGGAGGGGGTGGTGGATCTCCTCGGCAACGTCTCGGAGTGGACGAGCGATGACGAGAGTGAGGACGGTGAGGGCGGACGGCGCGAGCCTGGCTACGGCGGGCTGCGCAACTTCGTTGGATCGAACTGGAGCTTCCCGGCCGACGCGCCCCCCGGGAAGTTGGACTACGTCAACAGCAGCCCAGCGACCTTCACCTCGTACGCTCACGGCGTCAGGTGTGCTTCAGATTGAGAAGGCCCGGGGCCATTTCGGGGGCTCTGCCAGTACCTTGATGCCGCTCTTGTTCCGCCCCAGCCACTGCTTGCTCACGAAAAGGTAGCCAATCCGCTGGCTCGACTCGGGGTCGACGTCCTGGGCGGTAGAGGGCAGCGAACTCCATGCCTCCATGCCGTCGTCGAGGTTGATCGTGAACGCGGCCTCTCCGCCCTTTCGCTGCGGGTTCCCTTCACCGTCCAGCACGTAGAACGAGAGAATGTTGTTCTCGCGCCCGATGACCTCCACGGTGAGGCCCTGGTACCCACCGGGATCGAACGCGCGGTCCCAGAAGGTCAGCAACTCCGCCACGTCGCCGACGGGCTGGGTGGTTGCCTTGCGCTTATCTCGGCTGCTTGCTGCTGGTTTGCTGCGTCTTCCTGCGGCCATGGTGCTGCCTCCTTGCGGTGGTACTGCCTACGAGAGATCGTTTGGCGCGCGAATTGAGTCCGTGCGGTCCGTAGTCGGTGGTGAAGAGCGCTCGGGTCGGGGCGAGGACTCGCTGATGCGAACCGAGCCGCGCGTCGAGTTGCCGGAGCAGTGACTGCCCGTCGAAGGCCCTGGTGACGCTCAGCGGGGTGTCTTTCTCCGCCACTGAGCAGCCCAGCAAGCGCAGCGTCGCGCGCTCCGAGAGGAACGGGGTCAGCTCGTCGACCAATTCGACACCGGTGCCGTCGCTGGCGAAGAGCAGCTCATCGCCCAGCTTGAATCTCCCGCCGCCGCCGTGGCCCACCAAATCGACCGTCCGAACGTCGCGATCCCTCAAGTGCCACTGTCTGATGAGAAAACGTAAGTCCGAGTGCGCCTGGGCCCGCTCCACCACGCGCGTCTCGGTCGCGCCCCGCGCCAACGTGTGGGCGATCTCTTCGAGCGTGGCGTCGAGGCGGCTGGGGTAGCTGACGATGATCAGGTGCAGGGGCTGTCTTGCCTTCACTTCGGCTCCCGCTGAAACCCGAAGGTGCGAATGAGGTTGTAGACGTGGCTGCGGGTCAGATCGAGCCGCCGCGCCACCTCGCGCACGTTCCATTCCGACGCGTCGAGCTCGCGGCGCAGCAGCTCGCGCTGGAAGAACCGGGTCGCCTCGGCGAAGGTGTTCGCCGCCCCGTCGCTCGCGCTCGCGGGCCGCCCCTCGAGGTGTCGCGCCTCGATCTGCGCCGAGCTCTCGGCCACGGCGCGAATCAACGCCTGCTCGAGCTTGTTGCGCAGCTGCCGCACGTTGCCCGGCCACTCCGTCGTCTCACACGCCAGCCTCATGCTGGTCGACAGCGGCAGCGCCGGCATCGAGTGCTCGAACGCCACTCTCTTGACCAGCAGCTCGAGGATGGGCCCGATGTCCTCGCGGCGCTCCGAGAGCGAGGGCACCCGCACGCTGAAGGTGTTGAGCCGGTAGAAGAGGTCTTCGCGGAAGCGCTTTTCGGCCACCAGCGTCTCGAGCTGCGAGTTGCTCGCGGCGATCACCCGGATGTTCGCGGTGAGCAGGTCGGTCGAGCCCAGCGCGTAGAACTGCTTGCTCTGCAGCAACTGCAGCAGCTTCGCCTGCGCGGCGAGGGGAATCTCGCCCACCTCGTCGAGGAAGAGCGTGCCGCCCTCGGCCGAGTCGACCTTGCCGTCGAGCTGCCGCGCCCCGGTGAAGGCGCCCAGCCGGGTGCCGAAGAGCTCTGCTTCGAACAACGACTCGGGGATCGCCGCGCAGCTCAGCTCGACGAAGGGCCCGTCTCTGCGCGGCGAGTTGTCGTGAATGGCGCGCGCCAGCTGCGTCTTGCCGGTGCCCGACTCACCCGTCAGCAGCACGGTGATGTCGAGCGGCGCCACGAGCTGCAGCTGCTCGAAGATCTTCGCCAGCGCCGCGCTGCGGCCCGCCAGGGCGTCGAGCCGCAGCTTCTCGCGGAAGGGCCGGGTGGGGTCCGCCTGCGCCTGGACCTCGTGCGGGGCCCGCGTTTCCAGCACCGGACCCAGGAAGCGCGCCACGTGCTCGGTGAGCGCCACGTGCTCGGCCTTGAACGCGCCTTTGCCGCGCCGGCCCTCGAGGTAGAGCACGCCGGCCTGCAACCCCGAGAGCGGCGCGCAGATCACCGCCTCGAGCCGCTGGTTCTGCACCGAGGGCTGCTTGCCGAAGCGCTCGTCGAGCAGCGCGTAGGGCGTGTGCACCGTCTTCCCCGAGGCGATGGCGGACGCCACGATGCCGCTCGACGTCACCGAGCGAATCTCCTCTTCCTGCTCCGAGGTGCAGCGGAACGAGACCGTGAGCGTCTGGCCGTCTTTCCGGTAGAGCTCGACGTAGCCGCGCTCCGCAGAGATCTCCTCAGCGAGCTTCGCGATGATCCGCTCGAGCCAGGGGCCGGTGCCGTCAGGAGAAGGCCACCGCGTCATCTCCAACAGGAGTTCATGCTCGCCCGCCGCCGCCGCCATGAAGGCACCATAGCTCAGCTGCGAAATCGGCTGCCTTGACCCAGAGCTGTACTCGCCCAGCGTTCAGCTGCGGTCGGCTCCATGTCCACCGGAGTGGACACTCTGGAGGTCGCCATTCAAGTGGATTGGACACTCCTCGGCCCGAAGCGGTCGGGATTGCAGCCAATCCACTGCGGCCCTGCCGTTGCACAGCCACCCATTCTGGGCGGGTGGGGAACGAGGACGAGCGAGCAGGGCGGGGTGTGGTTGTCCGGGGGGATGGCCGCAAGCCAGTCCCAGCGCGCTCGTCAGGGGAGGGAGAGACGTCGCCTCGAGCAGGCAGCCATCGATCGTTCACGATGGCTGTCGCTCCTCTCATGGGGTTCGCAGTCGGCACCGGTGTGACGGGGTGCAGGGGGAGAGCGGGCAGTGCAGCGGAGTGGCCTGGTCCCTCGGGCTGGCGTGGTGGTGGTTGGTCGACGGACTCCGCGTGGTCGCTGTGCTGAGGGCCGAAGTCTCGTGTTGGCAGTGTGAAAAAACAGAACGGCCGTCGCCCCGATAGGAGCGACGGCCGTTTTTCTCCCCAGAAACAGGGAGCGTCAGCTCACTTCTTCTTCTTCAGCTCGTCGTCGATGACCGACTTGAACGCGTCGATGGGCTGCGCGCCGACGACCTGGCGACCGTTGATGAAGAAGGTAGGGGTGCCGTTGGCGCCGACCCGCATGCCCTCGGCCGAGTCAGCGGTGATGTACGCGTCGAACTTGTTCGAATCGAGGGCGGCCTTGAACTTGCCCACGTCGAGCCCGAGCTCCTGCGCGTAGCGCTCGAGCGACGGGCGATCGAGCGCCTGCTGGTTGGCGAAGAGCTTGTCGTGCATCTCCCAGAACTTGCCCTGCTCGTTGGCGGCCATCGACGCGGCGGCGGCGCCCTTGGCGTTGTTGTGGAACGGCAGCGGCTGGTGCTTGAAGACGATCTTCAGCTTGCCCTCGTACTGCTTCTCGAGGTCGTGCAGCGTGGGCACCACGCGCGAGCAGAAGGGGCACTGGAAGTCGGAGAACGCCACGATGGTGACCGGGGCGTTCTTCGGGCCCATCGAGGGCGCGCCCGTGATGTTCAGGTCGGTGACGACCTTGGTGGGCTCCGGAGCGCCGGGAGCGGACGGAGGCGGCGCCTTGCCCGCTTCCTTCTGGAACTCGGCGTACAGGTCCTGCGCCTTGATGCCGCGGGCCAGCATGGCGTCGGCCTTCTTGATCTCCTCGTCGATGACGTTCTTGAACGCCTCGAAGGGCTGCGCACCGACGAACTCCCGGCCGTTGATGAAGAAGGTGGGGGTGCCGTTCGCACCGACCGCCATGCCCGCCGCCGAGTCTTCCTCGACGCGCTTGGTGAACTTGCCCGAGTCGAGGGCCGCCTTGAACTTGCCCACGTCGAGGCCGATCTCCTGCGCGTAGCGCTCGAGCGAGGCGCGATCGAGCGCGGTGGCGTTGGCGAACATCTTGTCGTGCATCGGCCAGAACTTGCCCTGCTCGTTGGCGGCCATGCCGGCCTCGGCGGCGCCCTTGGCGTTGTTGTGGAAGGGCAGCGGCTGGTTGCGGAAGACGATCTTCACGTTGTCGCCGTAGCTGTCCTCGATCTGCTTGAGGGTGGGCACCACGCGCGAGCAGAACGGGCACTGGAAGTCAGACCAGAGGACGATGGTGACCTTCGGGCCGGCCTTGCCGCCCTTGGCAGGCGAGTCGGCGGGCACGTCGACCTTGCGGATCGCCGCGGGCGCGGGCGCCGAGGGCTGGTTGGGCTGCGCAGGCGCGGGCGCGGGGGCCGAGACGCCGTTGGCGATGACCTTCGCGTAGACCTGGTCGGCCGGGGTGCCGCCCTTGACCAGCTCCTGGGCGCGGCTCAGCTCCGCGTCGATCACCCGCTTGAAGTTGTCGATGGGCTGCGCGCCCGAGATCTTCTTGCCGTTGATGAAGAAGGCCGGGGTGCCGGTGGCGCCGATCTGCATGGCCAGCGCGGTGTCCTTGGCGATCTGCGCCTGGAACTTCTGGCTCTGCATGTCGCTCTTCCACTTCTCGACGTTGAGGCCGAGGCTGTTCGCGTAGCCCTCGAAGGTGGCCGCGTCGAGGTTCTGCTGGTTGGCGAAGATCTTGTCGTGCATCTCCCAGTACTTGCCCTGCTCACCGGCGGCGAGGGCGGCCAGCGAGGCCGGCTTCGCGTTCGGGTGGAAGTCGAGCGGGTGCTGCTTCATCGCCACGCGGATCTTGCCCTCGTACTGCTTCTCGAGCTCGACGATGGTGTTGTGGGCGCGCGAGCAGAACGGGCACTGGTAGTCCGAGAACTCCACGATGGTGACCAGCGCGCTGGCCGGGCCGCGGATGGGCGACTCGTCGAGCGGAACCTTGTAGACCGCGTCGTCACCTGCGGGGGCGCCGGGCGCGCGCGGGGCGCCGGCAGGGGTGGGGGCTGCAACGACTGCGGACGGCGCGCTGCCGTCGGAAGAGGGGCGCTGGAACATGTTGCCGACGGCGAAGCCGACGACACCGCCAACGATGAGGGCGATGATGACTGAGGGTTTCATGAGTATTTTTGCTCCCTTGGAGAGGAATGCCGCGCGGCTCATAGCAAAGGCGTCGAATGTCGCGCAATGCAGCACATGAATGAGATCAAAAGACTTCAGGTTTCAGCTCACCTGGTCGATGCGCGCGGGAAAGCCTGTCCCCTGCCGATCATCGAGCTGGCGAAGGCGCTTCGGCAGTGGCCGGAGGTCGAACTGTGGGCTGATGACCCCGCAGCGTGGGGAGATCTCTACGCTTTCGCCGAGGCGACGGGGCACCTGCTGCTGACCTCTCCCCCCACCGGGCGCCTGCTTCAAGCCCTCGTCCGTCACAAGTAGAAGTCATCAGGGACCCGCGTGTAACCAGTTGTACCCCTTCATGAAATCTTGAACTGCCGAGAATCGTGGGCTCGGCTACCGGGTACGGCAGGTGCAGAATCGGGGCGCGCTGTGCCCTCACAAGGAGCCGTACGTGGATGTCGAATTGAGCCGGGCCGAGACCGAGTTGCAGTCTGAGGAGGCCGCCCTGCACGCCGAGCTGAGCCGGCTGGCGCAGGTGAGCAGTGAGCTGGCCCAGCGCCTCGCCACGTTGCGCAGCCAGGCCAGCCAGGCAGGTGACGCGGCGATCGCGCAGCGGGCGCAGGCCACTCCGCCGGTGATCGATCCGAACGCGGGGTTTGCCCGGGTGAGGGCGGCGCGTGAAGCCGCGGTGAAGGCGCGGCGCGAGGTGAACGCCGCGGTGCGCACCCAGGTGGCCGGGGTGAAGGGGCAGCTGCAGAAGCTCGCCCAGCAGGTGCTCGCGGATGAGAGGGCGATCGCCGAGGCGCAGGAGCGGGCCCGGGCGGCGCCGCCTCCGCCGCTGGCGGCCACCGTGCGTTCTCCGGCGCCGCGCGCGGTGCCCACTGCCGAGGCGGTGATCGCCGCCGCACCCGCCGCGAAGAAGCCGCAGCGCACCAGCCCGCGCGTGAAGATGCAGGCGGCCGTCGACTTCACCTCGGACAACAACTTCTTCAACGGCTTCTCCGCCAACATCTCCGATGGCGGGCTCTTCGTCGCCACGGTCAACCTGCTGCCCCTGGGCACCGAGGTCGATCTCTCGTTCTCGCTGCCGTCGGGCGAGCGGATCGAGGCCAGGGGCGTGGTGCAGTGGGTGCGGGAGGTGAACGACAAGCTGCCTGACGCGTTCCCCGGCATGGGCGTGCAGTTCGCGCAGCTCAACCCCACGGCGCAGTCGGCGATCAGCCAGTTCCTGGTGCAGCGCGATCCGCTCTTCTTCGCCGACGCGGAGTAGCCGCGCCCCTCACCCCAGCCCTCTCCCCGCTGCGCAGGAAGAGGGAGACAGGCTAGGTCAGCGCCAGCACCCGCTCTTCGAGCCGCTTGCCGCGCCAGACCGTGAGGAAGAGCACGTTTTTGGCGGCCAGCAGGCCCACGGCTCGCGTGATGATCTCTTCGGGCTGCACCGCCTGGATGTCGAAGGAGACGCACAGGACGTTGTTGGCTTCGACCCTCGCGTCCTTCACTCCGGTGAGGGCCTTGAGGTCGTCGAGGGGCACCTGGCCTCGCGCGATCTGCACGCGGAACTCGGCCATCTGGCCCGTCAGCTCGGCCATCGTCGAGGCGCTCACCAGCTTGCCCTTGTCCAGGATCGCGGTGGCGTCGCAGAGCTCCTCGAGCTCCTGCAGGTTGTGGCTCGAGACCACCACCGTGTGCTTGCCCTTCAGATCGCGGATCACCCCGCGCACCGAGGCGGCGATCTTCGGGTCGAGGCCCGCGGTGGGCTCGTCGAGGAAGATGATGGGGGGCGAGCCCATCAGCGCCTGCGCCATCGAGACCCGCTTGTGCATGCCGTGCGAGAGCGCTCCTGCCTGCACGTTCCAGGTCTCGGGCAGCTGCACCCGCTCGAGCGCCGCCTTCGCTTCGCTCTCGGCGTTCGGCAGTCCGGAGAGCTCGCCGTAGTAGGTGAGCAGCTCGCCCACCGGCCACATCGGAGGGAGGATCGCGTCTTGCGGGAGCACGCCCACCTTCTGCTTGAGCACCCCCGGCTCCGTCGGGTCGAGGCCCAGCACCCGGATGGTGCCCTTCGTCGGGAAGAGGAAGCCGCACATCATCGAGAACGTGGTCGTCTTGCCCGCGCCGTTCGGACCGATGAGGCCGTAGATGTGGCCCTCTTCGACGTTGAAGGTGACGTCGTTCACCGCGACCTTGGCGCCGAAGTGTTTGCTCAGCCCCTTGATCTCGATCGCCGCGCTCACAGGTCTCTCCTCCGCAGCGCGAGCTGCGCCAGGCCCAGGAACACCAGCGCGAAGCCGACGTGCACCAGCGCGGCGACCAGGAACCGGCTCCATTGGGGATGGAGCAGGTCGTCGCCGTAGTTCCAGACCGACGCGTACCGCAGGTACGCCCAGGCCGATTCCGGCTTGAGCATCGCCAGCGCGTCCTGCGCCACTTCCCCGGGGAACCGCAGGGCCCCGCCCACCAGCGCCAGGAACCAGATCACGAAGAGCGCGATCACGTTGAGCACCAGGCTGACGCCGCCCTGCTTCACCAGCGCGCTGAACAAGGCGGTCAGCGAGAGGTAGGCGAGCGACAACACCATCGAGGCGAGGATGAGCTTCCCGGTCCACAGGGCGACGTCCATCGCGGCGAAGGTGGGGTTGACCGCCCTCGTCACCAGCACCATCACCACCGTGCACAGGCTCATCAGCAACCAGAACAACGTCATCTGCGAGAGCAGCTTGCCCAGGATCATCGAGCTGCGCTTGACGCGCACCACCAGGTACCGGACCGACTTGGGGCCCACCTCTCCTGCCATCTGGTCGAAGCCCATCAGCGCGATGAAGAGGGGAAGGAAGCGCAGCGTCACCTTGAAGACCGCCAGCAGCATCAGCGGGATCGCCGCCAGCGACTCGAGCATCGCCTCGTCGTCGGTGACGAACTTGTGCAGGAACTCCTTCCGCGGCCCCTTGACGTCCTCGGCCGACGGCGTGGCACCGCCACTGGCCATCGAGAGCTGGGAGTCAGCCATGCGGCTGATGCCCGCACCGACCGTCAGCGAGAGACCGACGAACAGCAGAAACAGAATGAGGAGCACCAGCACGCGGCCACTTCGCAGCGCCCGGCGTGTTTCACCCCTCCAGATGGCCCCGATTTCGGAAAAGTCCTCCATGCGGCGGCGGACCCTATGCTTCCCCGTCACCCGAGTCGATCACCGTCGCTGTCGCCACCGGCATGAAGCCGCCCGTGGCGCCCCGACGGCATCGACTCGACTGACCGGCGATTTACTGAAGCCTGATCCACTTCTGCGTGACGAAGCGATCGAAGGCCACCAGCGCCTCGAACTCGCGCAGCGGGGCGATGCGCAAGATGTTCTCGACGTCGCGCTTCCCGTCGACGCGCGAGAGCAGGTACCGCTCGGGCGCCGTCAGGGTCAGCTTCGCCAGCTGCTCGGGCCCGATCAGCATGCCCGCGACCCGGCCCGACGAGACGAAGTCGGCGCGCAGCTGCGGGAGCCATGCCCCGTCGATCTGCCGCATCAACAGCGCGGCGTCGAGCGTGGGCGTCACCTCGTTGCTGCGCCTGGCCAGCGCCCAGGCGTCGCGGAAGTTGCCCTTGTCGAAGAAGGCCCGCGCGTTCTGCAGCAGCTGATCAGCCGTGGGGCTGTCGCCGAGGCCCAGGTCGACGTCGATGTTGAGCTGCGGCCCCGCCGGCTCGTGAATCTGCAGCGCCCCCATGTGGAAGTACGCGTAGAGCCGGTTGTAGAGAAAGTAGTCGGTGGCGTGCAGCTTGAGCGCCATCTCGTCGATGGTCTGGCCCGCGCCGATCGACGCGAAGACCTTCTCGTCGATGCTGCCGGGGCGGGGCGGTTCCACCAGGTTCTCCGGCACCAGCGAGAGCGTGCACCCACCGGAAGGGAAGGTCTGGCGGATGAGCTTCCAGGCCTGCACGCGGAAGTCGCTTTCCTTGTGCACCTCGATCAGCGGCACCTCGACGCGGATGCCGTCGGCCTGGGGCGGCTTCTTGCCGTTGTCGAACTTGAAGGTGCCCTCGACCCAGTTGAACGCGTCGAGCACCGTCTCGCGGAACTTGGTGCTCAGCACCGTCTCGAGTGTCTCGCGCGACACCGCGCCGATCATCTCGAGGATCCGGCCCAGGAAGACCTTCGTCTCTTTCTGCGTCGCGTACGCCTTGTGGAACTGGTCCTCGGAGATGTGGCCCAGGTTGATCAGGTACTGGCCCACGTACTCACGCGGCAGGTTCGACGAGGCGTTGTAGATGGCCCCGTTCTCCAGCAGCACTTCCTTGTGCACGCCGCGGTACTCGAGCGTCAGCTGGCCGGTCGCCTGGCGGTTCCACAGGTAGACGACGAGGTCCTTGAGAGGCATCGTCGCGAAGTCGCCAGACAGCCCGCGCATTGCCCATGATTGTCACGCCTACGGAGATCCACGTCTACGGAAAGCCCGGGTGCTCGTCCTGTGACGAGGCGCTCGAGCTGTTGGACGACACCAGCGCACGTTTCACTTTCACGGTCGTCCGCCACAACATCCTCGGTGACGAGGCCCTGTTCGAGAAGTACCGCTACCTCGTTCCAGTGGTAGTGATCGGTGGAATCGAGCGACTCCGCTCGAGGTTCGACCCACAGGAGCTCGAGGCCGCTTTGCTGGCCTCGAAGGTGCCACGACGTGAGTGACGACTTCCACATCGCAGCGTTTCGACAGGTTCCACGGACAGGTGTCATCTACGTCACCGGCGAGGCCACCCGCCTCGGGTTCAGCCCCCGGAACCCCGACTGGTGCAACCTGGGCCAGGGGCAGCCTGAGACCCACGAGCTGGCGGGCGCGCCGCCGCGGATCTCGCGGGTCGAGATAGACGTCGACGATCAGGAGTACGCGCCGGTCGCCGGCTTGTGGGAGCTGCGCGAGGCGATCGCCACGCTTTACAACCGGCTCTACCGGAAGGGGAAGGCGTCGCAGTACACGGCCGAGAACGTGTCGGTGTCGGGTGGTGGCCGCGCCGCGCTGACCCGCGCCGCCGCCGCGCTCGGCCACGTGAACCTGGGCCACTTCCTCCCCGACTACACCGCGTACGAGGAGCTGCTCGACATCTTCAAGGCGTTCACGCCCATCCCCATCCTGCTCGATGGCGATCGGGGCTACGCCTTCACCCCCGACGAGCTGCGCAAGGAGATCCTCGGGCGCGGGCTCTCGGCGCTGCTGATGAGCAACCCCTGCAACCCGACGGGCAAGGTGGTCCAGGGCGCCGAGCTGGAGAAGTGGGTGGCGATCTCCCGCGAGCTCGACTGCGCGTTGCTCGTCGACGAGTTCTATTCGCACTACATCTGGAACTCGCCGCCGGGGCGGCTGCCGGTAGAGAGCGCGGCGCGCTACGTGGAAGACGTCAACCGCGACCCGGTGGTGCTCTTCGACGGGCTCACCAAGAACTGGCGCTACCCGGGTTGGCGCACCACCTGGACCGTGGGGCCCAGGCAGGTGATCGACGCGGTCGCCTCGGCCGGCAGCTTCCTCGACGGCGGGGGGAGCAAGCCCATTCAGCGCGCGGCGATTCCGTTGCTGGAAGAGGCGCACGTGATCCAGGAGACCAACGCGATCCACCAGGTGTTCCGCGCCAAGCGCGATCGCCTGCTCGCGGGGCTGCAGCGGCTCGGCGTGCGCGTCGACCGCGTGCCCGACGGCACCTTCTACGTCTGGGGCAACGTCTCGCAGCTGCCCGCGCCCTTGAACGACGGCATGGGCTTCTTCAAGGCGGCGCTGGAGAAGAAGGTGATCGTGGTGCCCGGCGAGTTCTTCGACGTGAACCCCGGCAAGCGGCGCAGCTCACGCGCGTCGCGCTTCCGCCAGTACGTGCGCTTCAGCTTCGGCCCGTCGATGGAGACGATGGAGCTGGCGCTGGTGAGGCTCGGGGAGCTGGTCGCGCAGTTCATGAAGTGAAGAAGGTTGGAGAAAGTGGTCGGGGAGAGGGCAAACCAACTACTTCAAGATCCCGGTCTCGGTCGCAACGCGGATCACCGTCTCGGCGATCATCGGCCAGGTGCTCCGGGCGCAAGCCACCAACCCGCGCGAGTTGACGATCTCCCGGCCCTCGTAGCCGTACTTCTTCCCCGCGAAGTCGACCAACATTCCGCCGGCGGCCTCGATCACCGCCTGGGGCGCGCACGAGTCCCACCGGGAGCTCCGATCGCTGGGGTGCAGGTAGAGATCGGCCTCGCCCATCGCCAGCAGCGCGCACTTGAGGCCCACGCTGCCCTGTTCCTTCACCTGGGTGATCCCCAGCGCGTCGCGGATCGCCGCCGTCTTCTTCGACTTGTGCGAGCGCGATACGAGCAGCCGAAGGTCTTTCGTCTGGGCCACGGGCTGCATGGTGAGCTCGCGGCGTTGCTCACCCAGCTCGAGCACGCAGGGCTGGCCGACGGCGCCGGTCCACAGCGCCCCCTGCATCGGCGCGAGCACCACGCCCGCCACCGGCGCGCCGTCGATCGCGAGCCCGATGTGCACCGCGAACATGCCGTTGCGATCGACGAACTCGCGCGTGCCGTCGAGCGGATCGACGAACCACACCCGCTGCGTCTTCGGGGCGCGATGCGTCGACTCCTCGGCCACGATGTCGTCGGCAGGAAAGGCCTGCTGCAGGCCCTTGACGATCAGCTCGTTGGCGCGCTGGTCGGCCTCGGTGACGGGGCCTCCGCCGCCAGACTTCTGCACCACCGAGAACGGCGTCTCGTACACCTGGCGGATGATGGTGGCCGCTTCGCGAGCCAGCCGGGACGCGACCTCGAGTTCCTTGGTGTACACGCCGCTGGAATAGCTCGAACTCTTCCCGTCGTCGAAGGGCCCTCGCAGGGTTGGAGGGGACGCGCTCGGGGTGAACGGTGATGAGTTCGATCAACCGTCTCGGGTCGAGCGCGTCACCTTCGGGGCAGCACGGTCAACACCACGTCGCCATCGTCGGCGGCCGGCACACTCAGCAGGCAGATGTGCGTCGCCTCGAGCAATGCCCGCATGCGAATCGCGACCGCCATGGGGGTCTCGCCCCGCACCGGCCGCACCCGCAGCTCGCGATCGTTGATGCGCACCTGGATGTCGCCCTTGCCCCGCGCGACGCCCTTGAGCAGGAGCCGGTTCGTGCCCACCTTCCGCGCCCGCATGGTGGTGTCGTACGACGTGCAGAACAGGTGCGGCGTCGGCTCGACCTCGCACGCGCGCGCGATGGTGACCACCAGCGCCTCGTCGCTCGGGTGCGCGAGCACCAGGTAGCCGTCGGGCAACGCCGCGCTCAGCGCTTCACGCAGGTAGTCGGTGCCCAGCACGCGCGGCACGGTCAGCGTGACGAACGAGCCATCGACCCGCAGCGAGAGCGACGCGAACGGCTGATGGCTGTCGACGTTGGTAAAGCAGAAATGAAGCGTGCCCGAGGTGATCTCGGTGACGCTCAGGCCCTGGCCCGCCGAGAGCACCGTGACGTTCGCGGAGCGCGGGTGCACGAGCGAGAGCGGTTCGGTGTTCTCTGCCGGGTACATTCCTCGTTGTCGGCGGCCCTTCCCCGAGAATCCGCTGCCGCGGCGTCAAGCGCCTTTGCAGAACGAGCCCGAAACCAGCGGTGCTATGGGCGACGGCCATGAGACTCCTCCCCGTCTGCGCCGTCGTGGTGGTGTTGCTGTCTGCCTGTGAGCCGGGAAGCCGCCCCGATGCGGGCGCTGGAGGCGGCAGCGCGACCGGCGGTGGTGGCGCTGCAGCCGGAGGGGGGAGCGCGGCGACGGGTGGCGGAGGCAACTCGACGGGGGGCGGAGGAGGCGGCGGCGCAGTCACCGGCGGCGGAGGCGGCGCGTTGACGGGGGGCGGAGGCGGCGGCGCGACGGGCGGCGGCGGAGGCGCCAGCGGCGATGGTGGCCTCGACGCAGGCCCTGCGTTGATCTGCGCGGCTGCGGAGCAGTGCGCTTTGCCGGATGACGCCGGCAGCATCTGTTCGAACCGGAACTCGAGCTGCATCGGCGGCGCCTGCCTCACCGAGTGCCACGCCGCCCGCACCTGCACCGCGGACGGGGGCTGTCTGACCTGCGGCGCCACTACCACCTGCAGCACCTTCGACGGCTGCATCGGCTTCGGCGCGCGGGCCGGCGTCATCGAGAGCTCGACCTGCGCCGGCTGGGGCGACGGCGGCGTGTTCGCGGACGGCGGGGTGACGCTCAACCCGGGCACCTCGCCGGGCTGCGGGTGGGACGTGACCGGCACCATCGGCGGTCGCATCCTCTTCCTCGACGACGGCACCTATCTCGGCGAGCTCTCCGGCTTCGGCGGCGCCTGCATCCTCGAGCAGCGCTCGGCCGTGCGATGGGCGGTTTCCTGCCCAGGCTGCGAGTTCGTGATCCGGCTCGACTGAGGGTCAGGCGACGGCAGAGAAGAAGTCGGCGTCTTTCCAGACGCTGACGACCGGCCCATCGACCAGCGCGCGGAAGCCGTGCGGGACGTTCGAGCCCACCCGCGCCGCGATCGCCAGCGCCGACGAGCCGCCGGGGATGG
The DNA here is from genome assembly GCA_030681645.1 of Archangium sp. Taxonomy (GTDB): domain Bacteria; phylum Myxococcota; class Myxococcia; order Myxococcales; family Myxococcaceae; genus Archangium_A. The sequence goes on along the minus strand of JAUXRX010000002.1, from coordinate 291,414 downwards.
ACAGCGTCACCCGGCGCGAATCGCACAGCACGGTGAGCAGGCAGTCTTCACCGACCCCGCCCTGGAACTCGATCTTGTTCTCGTCGAGCTGCTTGAGGCGCAGCACCGCGTCGGTGGAGAAGATGCGGAAGCGGGGCGTCTTCGCCGCGGGCACGAGCGCTTCCTGGAAGATGACCTCGACGCCATCTTCGAGCTGCTCGTGCCGCATCGAGATCGATCGGGGCAGCGCGCGGCGCAGCATCGCCACGGCGTGCTCGGGCGTGCTCCGGCGGGCGAGGTTGATCTCGACCATGTCGTTCGGCGTCGAGACGTCGAGCTCCGCGGATGGATCGAGGTTGACCTCACCGGTGAGCACGAACCGCGAGCCGCCTCGCCAGGTCACATGGAACGACGGATCCTCAGAGTGGACCCGGAACCGCGAGACCGACGACAGCTGAATGGGCTCCTCGTACATGGCGCACTGCGGCAATTACCGCTGTTGGGTGCGGCGAACAAGACCCCGTCAAAAGTGCCCGTGAATGTGGATGTTTGGCAGGCTACTGCCCGTGACGAAGCGAAACCTGTGGGGCTGGGGTGACGTCGACGCGGCCGTGAGCGCGGACGAGACGCAGGCGCGCGTCGAGCCGTTCTTCGGCGCGAGCGAGCTCGAGGCTTCGGCCGCGCCGCGCGTTCCGCCCTCGAAGGTGGCGGTGCCGCGCGAGCTCGAGGCGTTCGCCTCGACGGACGAGCTCGCGCGCGCGGCGCACGCCATGGGCAAGGCGTACCCCGATCGGGTGCGCGGCTTCCGCGGCGACTTTTCCAGCGCGCCCGATCTCGTGGTCATGCCCCGCACCGAGCACGAGCTGACCCTCACCCTCGAGGCGGCCGAGCGCGAGCGGCTCTCGGTCACGCCTTTCGGCGGCGGCTCGTCGGTCGTCGGCGGCGTCGAGCCGAAGGCCGGGCCCGGGCACCGCGGCACGCTCAGCCTCGATCTGGCGAAGCTGGGCCGGCTGCTCGAGCTCGACGAGGTGTCGCAGGTGGCGCGCCTCGAGGCGGGCGTCTTCGGGCCGGCGCTGGAACAGCAGCTGGGGCTGCGCGGCTTCACCCTGCGGCACTACCCGCAGTCGTTCGAGTTCTCCACGCTCGGCGGGTGGATCGCCACGCGCGCCGGCGGCCACTTCGCCACCGTGCTCACGCACATCGACGAGCTGGTGCACTCGGTGCGCATGGTGACGCCCCGCGGGCTGTTCGAGACGAAGCGGTTTCCCGCGAGCGGGGCAGGGGTGGACCCCAACCGGCTGGTGATCGGCAGCGAAGGCACGCTGGGGGTGATCACCGAGGCGTGGATGCGCGTTCGCCCGCGGCCCACCTTCCGCGCGGGCGCGTCGGTCCTCTTCGAGGACTTCACCCAGGCGGTCCAGGCCACCCGGGCGATCGCGCAGTCGGGGCTCTCGCCGTCGAACTGCCGGCTGCTCGACGCGCAGGAGGCGATGATCAACGGCGTCGGCTTCTCCTCGGTGCTGGTGCTGGGCTTCGAGTCGGCCGATCACCCGCTCGACGCGTGGATCGATCGTGCCGTCACGATCGCCGAGGCTCACGGGGGCACGTGCCCGAAGGGGAAGACCTCCGGTGCGCGGCCGGGGGACGCAGGGGAGAGCTGGCGCGCCTCGTTCCTGAAGGGGCCCTACCTGCAGGACGCGATGATCCGCCTCGGGATCATCGCCGACACCTTCGAGACCGCCTGCACCTGGACCGCGTTCCCCGCGCTCTACGAGGCGGTGACCAACGCGATGCGCGAGGGGCTGCAGCGCGTCTGTGGTGGTGGCCTCGTCACCTGCCGCTTCACCCACGTGTACCCCGACGGTCCGGCGCCGTACTTCACGTTCCTGGGGCGGGCGAAGCGGGGGGGCGAGCTGGAGCAGTGGGGCGAGCTCAAGAAGCTCGCGGGCGACGCGCTGGCGAAGGCCGGCGGCACCATCACTCACCACCACGCCGTCGGCCGCACCCACCGGCCCTGGTACGATCTCGAACGGCCGCCGCTGTTCGCCACCGCCCTGCGCGCGGTGAAGCGGGAGCTGGACCCGGCGGGGCTGTTGAACCCGGGCGTCTTGATCGACTGACTCGTTGTCGAGTGACCGCAGTCGCAGTACCTCGGGGGGGCCGATGACGACCGTGTCTCCTTCTCCTCCTGTCGCGCCTCCGCCGGCGGCGAACCCCGACGAGGGCGCGGAACGCGCGCGGAGGCGATCGATCTTCCGCTGGGGCGGGTTGATCATTCTCGGGGCGACGGCGGTGCCGCTGCTGACGGGCGGCGATCCCCTGCCCACGGTGGCGGCGCACGCGCTCTGGGCCGCCTGGGTGGTGGCGGTCGGCGAGCTCCTGAGCCGCGGGGTGCTCGGCCTCGATCGGGCAGGGCTCGCTTCCACGGCGGGGGGCATGATCTTCCTCCCGGCGATCATCCTCGCGAGCGGTCAGACGGGCGCCGTCTTCTACCTGCTGCTCGTCTGCCTCCCGTTGATCATCGCGTCGATGGCGCCCACCGATCAGCCCTCGGTGCTCCTGAGCGGCGTGGGCGGCCTGGGGTGGATCGTCGGGCTCGAGGTGCACGCCCACCACGGCGTGGGCGTGATCGCCGGGTGGGGGCTGTTCTCGGTGCTCTGCACGTCCATCGCGGGGTGGGCCACCGTGCTGCATCGACGGTCCGAGGCCGAGCGCAAGCGGGCCGAGACCGAGCGCTTCGCGGCCCTCGCGCGCCTGGCCGAGCGCGAACGCAAGGAAGCGCGCACCGAGCGGCTCGCGCTCCTCGGGCAGCTCGCCGCCAGCATCGCGCACGAGGTGAACAACCCGCTCTCGTACGTCACCGCCAACCTCACCTACCTGCGGCGGCTCCTCGATCAGCCTCCGCCCCAGCCGCCCGACGATCGCCACGAGGTCTTCGACGAGACGACCGAAGGCCTCGCCCGCATCAGCAACACCATCCGCATGCTCCAGCTCTTCGTGCAGCCCAACGGCGGGCCCCTCACCGGGCACGTGGGCGACGCGATGGGCGAAGCGCTCGCGCTCTCTTCGGGGCGGCTGCGCAAGCTCACCGTGCCGAAGACCACCGTACCCGCGGAACTCCCGTCGGTGGCCATGGGCCATCGCCGGCTGGTGCAGCTGTTGGTGAACCTGATCCTCAACGCGGTCGACGCCATCGAGGGCACCGCTTCACCGGCCATCTCGCTCACCGCTGCGCGCGAGCGTGAAGGGGTGCGGTTGGTGGTGGAAGACTCGGGCCGCAGCGTGGGGCTCGCCCGGCGGGTGACGCCCTCCGAGTTTCAGGTCGGCACACCGCGGGCGGGCCTCGGGGTGGAGCTGTGCCGCGAACACGCCGAGGAAGCGGGGGGCACCCTGCACGTCGAGGCGCCGGCCGAAGGCGGCAACCGCGTGATCATCTTTCTCCCGGCCGCTTCGCCGTTCCCCGCCCCGCGCGAGTCGGCTTGAGCGTCCGCTTCACCGGCTCACCCCGAGCGGGGTCGAGGGGCGGGGACTTCCGGCGAGCCTGGGGAGTCCTGGTGAGGGCCCTGAAGGGCCGCGAGGCCCAGTGCGCGGCGAAGAAGGGGCTGTGCTCGAACTCGCCGCCCAGCTTCGGGTCGAGGCGCAGCGTGGTCTGCATCGCCCCGTACATCGCCTTGCGCTCGCCGTTCCTCGCGTGGAGCGCCGCCCGGTAGAACCAGGGCCACGCGGCCAGCCCCTTCGAGCCATTCACCGCGGCGTCGAGGTGCACGGCCGCTTCTTCGAGGCGGCCCAGGGACAGCAGCGCCTTGGCGAGCTGGAGGTGGAGCGCGTAGTCCTTCGGGCGCGCGGCCAGGTACTTCTTCGAGGCGGTCACCACCTCGTCGAAGCGGCCCGCCTCGTTGAGCCGGTAGAGGCGGGAGAACCAGGCGACGCTCACGGCTGGGGCGCGGCCATTTCCTGTTTGAGCTGGGTGACGGCCATTCGCATCATCGGCGGCTGCTCCGACTGGGGCGCGAGGGTGACGTAGAGCTCGAGGTTCATCAGCGCGCGGCGTTGATCGTTGTCTTCCATCGCCAGCATGCCGGCGAACATGCGCGCGTCGTAGGCCTCGGGGTAGCGGCTGGCGAGCGCCTCGAGATCGGTGATCGCGCCGCGCATGTCGCCGTCGAGCGCGCGCACCACGGCGCGGCCCACGCGGCCCTTCGGGTGGAAGGGATCGAGGAAGGTGGCGCGCGCCACCAGCGGCTGCGCTTCCTGGAAGGCCTGGCGGCGGATGAGGTGGATGGCGAGGTCGGCCACGGCGTCGACGTCGTCGGGGTTGCTCTTCACCCTGTTCGCCAGCGCCTCGAGCTTCGGGTCGGCCTGGGGCTGCTGCATCGGCGCGCCGCCGCCTCCCGGAGGCACCATGCCGGTCGCCTGCATGCCGTCGGTGCGCTCGGTGGCGGACTGGGTGAGCTGCCACCCGAGCAGGGCGAAGAAGGCCACCACCACGCCGCCGACGAGCGCGCCCATGAGGGCCGGGTTCTTCGAGGCCAGGGTGGGCGATGCGGCCGCGGCGGCCGCGGCCTTCTCGGCGCGGGCCTGCTTCTTCGTGTCTTCGTGGCGCTTGCCGTCGCGGGTGCGGAGGATGTCGGCGGCGGCGAGCTCGAGGCGGGTCTTCTCGCGCTCGAACTGGTCGGCCGGCAGCAGGTGCTTGTTCGCCACGTGCTGGCGCAGCTCACCTATCAGCAGCTGGTAGCGCGCCTCGATGTCGTCGAGGGTCTCGGGCTTCGGCGCGTCGCTCTTGAGGCGCTTCGAGCCGAAGAGGTAGGCGAGCGCGACGGCAGCGCCCGCGGCCAGCATCATCAGGCCCGGCAACCAGTTGGTGGCAGCGTGTTCTGGGTTCATTTCTCGAGGTCCGCCCGCACCTTGGCGAGGTAGTCGTCAGGGGCCGCAGGCTCGACCGGTGCGTCGACCGGCTTCGCAGGCTTCTTCGTCGAGCCGACGATCAGCAACACGCCGATCACCAGCATCAACACCGGCGCCAGCCAGAGGCCCAGCGTGATGCCCGACTTCTTCGGTTCCATCAGCGCCCACTCGCCGTAGCGCTCGACGAAGTAGTCGTAGATCTCCTGGTCGGACTTCCCCTCGGCGACCAGCTCGCGCACCTTGTCCAACTGGGCGCGCGCCATGGACGCCGGCGAGTCGGCGATCGAGACGCCCTGGCACACCGCGCAGCGCAGCTTCTTGCCCACCAGCTGCACCCGCGCCTCGCGCTCCTGGTCGAGCGGGTCCTGGCCCTGGCGGAGCGGCGCGTAGCCCTGCGTGAGCACCAGCGAGAGGATGAGCCCAATCACTTGAGGATCTCCGCGATCTGCTCGTTGAACTCGTCGGGGCTGGAGAACGGGTAGATGTACTTCTTCACGATGATGCCCTGCCGGTTGATGAAGTACGTCTCGGGCACGCCGGACACCGCGTAGTCGACGGCCACCGTGGACTTGGGATCGTAGACCTGCGGGTAGGCGGCGCCCGTCTGCTTGAGGAACTTCCGGGTCGCTTCTTCGGTGTCTTCGAACACGATGCCGATGAACACGGCCTTGCCCTTGTACGCGTTGGCGGCCCAGTCGAGCACCGGCTGTTCCATCTTGCAGGGCCCGCACCAGGTGGCCCAGAAGTTGAGCACCACCGGCTGCCCCGCGTAGTCGGCCAGGGAGATCTGCCCCTCGCGGTCGAGGCGCTTGATGGTGAAGGCCGGCGCCGGCTTGCCCTTCATCATGAAGGGCACCGCGTGGGGATCGTTGCCGAAGCCCGAGGCCATCACGTACACGACGAAGCTCACCACCGAGAGCGCGATGATCACCGCGATGACCCGCTTCATCGGGTTCTGCTCAGGCACCGGGCTGGCCTGCGCTTCGCTCACGGCGCAGCACCCGGGACGGCGTCAGCAGCAGGCGCGGCGGCGGGCTCCGGCTTCTGCTTCCGCTGCGGCCACAGGGCGATCAACGTGCCCAGCACCAGCAGGGGAATCGCGTACCAGATCCACCCCACCAGCGGGAAAACCCACATGTTGAAGCTCGCCGTGTTCGCCTGCGCGTCGTACGAGAGCAGCGACACGTAGACGTCGCGCAGCACCATCTCGGTGACGCTGGGCGAGCCGACCGGGTCGTTGCTGCGCTCGTAGAAGTTCATGCGCGGCGCCGCGGTGCCGTGCGACTTGATTTCCCGGCCCCCCGGTTCGATCACGGTGAGGTTGGCCGAGATCCACTCGCGGTGCGGTTCCTTGCCCTTGTCGAGCCCGTCGAAGCGCACGCTGTAGTCGCCGATCTTCATCGACTCACCGAGCTTGAGGCTGCCGGTGTTGTGCACCTTGTAGGCGCTGCTGGCCGCCACCGCGACCATGATGGCCACGATGCCCAGGTGCACGATGTAGCCGCCGAAGCGGCGCCGCGCGCGGGTGGCGCTGACGAAGACGGCGGTGAAGAGCGCTTCCTTCTGCTCGGTCATGCGTTGCTGCGCAGGCAGGAACAGCTCGCGCAGGGTCACCACCGTCACGAAGCCCGCCAGCCCGAACACGGTCAGCGGCATCCACCCGCGGTAGCCGGCGAGCATGCAGGCGCCCGCCACCAACAGACCGATCGCCCCGGGGATGATCGCCTGGCGCTGCACCACCTTCGGGTCAGCCTGGCCCCACGGCAGCATCGGGCCCACGCCCATGAGGAAGAGGGTGGCGATCGAGAGCGGGAGCGCCATCTGGTTGAAGTAGGGCTCGCCCACGGTGATCTTCTTGTTGAGCAGCCCCTCGGTGATCAACGGGTAGAGCGTGCCCAGCAGCACCACGAAGGTGATGGCCGCGAACACCAGGTTGTTGAGGAGGATGCTGCCCTCGCGCGAGGCGATGCTGCCCAGCTGCGATTCCGCCACCAGCATGTGCCCGCGCACCGCCAGCAACAGCACGCTGAAGACGAGCAGCACGCCGATGAAGACGAGGAAGGTGGGGCCGATGTCAGACTGGGTGAAGCTGTGCACCGAGTTGAAGACCCCCGAGCGCGTCATGAACGTGCCCACGATGGTGAGGATGAAGCTCGCCAGCGCCAACGCGATCGTCCACAGCTTGAGCGACTTCTTCTTCTCCAGCACCATGGTGGAGTGCATGAACGCGGTGGCCGTCAGCCACGGCATGAACGACGCGTTCTCCACCGGGTCCCACGCCCAGTAGCCGCCCCAGCCGAGCACCGCGTAGGCCCACCAGCTGCCCAGGATGATCCCGATGCTCAGGAAGATCCACGGCACCAGTGTCCACTTGCGCAGGGGCACCAGCCACGCGTCGCCCAGCTCACCGCGCAACAGCGCGCCGGCCGCGATCCCGAAGGGAATCGTCATGCCCACGTACCCGAGGTACAGCATGGGCGGGTGGATGATCATCAGCGGGTGGTTCTGCAGGAGCGGGTTGGGGCCCGGACCATCGCTGAGCGGGTTGGGAATGTGCGTCCACGGGTTCGCGGGGCCTGCGATCAGGAACGCGAAGAACGTGGCTACCGCCGCCATCACGCCCAGCGACAGCTGCATGTACCGGCCGTGCTCCTTCCGGTACGTCCACGCGAAGGCGAAGATGTACGCGCCCATGATGGCGCCCCAGAAGAGAATCGAGCCTTCCAGCGCGCTCCAGAGCGAGACGATGGTGAAGATGGTGGGCGTCGAGCGGCTGCCCACCTGCGCCACGTACTTCACCGAGAAGTCGTGGGTGAGCAGGCCGTAGACCATCACCAGGTTGGCCGCGAGCATCGAGGCCGCGAACCCGTAGATGGCCTTCTGCACCAGCGGCAGCGCGCTCTCCTTGCGCATCATGCCGGTGGTGATGCCGACGATCGCCGCGAAGGCCGCGCACAGCAGCCCGAGGAGGATGAGGCCGTAGCCCAGGTTCGAGAGGTTCATGAAGTCAGTCCGCCTGCGTGATCGACTGCTTCCATGCTTCCGTGGGCATGCCACCGTCGGTGGGTGCGCGGTACTCGTTGCTGTGGTTCACCATGAGCCGGTTGGTGCGGAACACCTGGTCTGCCTGGAAAGCGCCTTCGACCACCACGCCGATGCCCTCGCGGAACATCTGCGGCGGGGTCTGCTCGCTCTTCACGGTGACCTTCACCGCGTCGGCTGCGTGCGTGTCGGCGACCTTGAAGGTGAGGGCGGTGCGATCGGCGTTGAACACCACGCTGCCTGGCACCACCACGCCTCCCAGGCGCACCGTCGCGCCGTAGGCCTTGTCACCCTGGGCCACCATCTCGGACGGCTTCCAGTAATAGACGAGGTTCTCGCCGATGTTGCCGAACGCGATCCACGCGAGCGCCCCGCCTGCCACGAGGATGGCGCCGAGTGCGATGAGACGGTTTCTGGTTTCGGGCTTCATGATGCTCCGGGAGGCGGTGCGTCAGATCGGCGCAGGAAGAGACTGGCGGCGTAGGCGATGAGGCCGAAGATGCCCGCGCCCCAGGCCGCGTAGACATACGCCCATCCGCCCTCGATGACACCCATCGGGGCTGCGGGCGCGTTGGCGTTGCCACCGGGGTGCTCAGGCGCGACCGGCGCGGGAAGGGGGGCTACCACCGGAGCGACGGTGGGCTCGGCGGGGGGCGGCGGCGCCACGTCGGCCAGCACGGGCAGCGACAGCACGGCGATCAGGGCGAGCCATCTCATGCGGGCACCTCGGCCTTCGGCGCCTGCACCGGGGGCAGCTCGAGGGCGCCGGTCTGCCGGGCGCGGGCCAGCTCGTAGCGCTTGATCACGAAGGCGAGGAGGAAGGTGAGGAACGTGACGTTGCCCCAGTACAGGATGACCTTCATCGGCTTGTCGACGGTCGAGGTGCTCGACTGCACTTGGTGCAGCGAGTTCCACCAGCGCACCGAGTACCAGACGATGGGCAGCGAGACGTAGCCGAGGATCGCCGCGGCGGCGCTCCACGCGGCCCGGCGCTCGGGGTCTTCGGTGAAGCTGCGGAAGGCGAGGTACCCGACGTACGCGAGCAGCATCACCGTGGTCGAGATGAGGCGCGGATCCCAGTCCCACCAGACGCCCCAGGTCGGGCGCGCCCAGATGCTGCCCATGAGCACGCCGATGGCGCCGAAGTACACGCCCACCTCGGCGGTGGCCTCGGCCAGCGCGTCGGTGCGCCACGACTTCTTCATCAGGTAGGCGATCGCGCAGCCCACGTTGATGGTGAAGGCGATCAAGCACGCCCACACGTACGGCACGTGCACGTAGAGGATGCGGCCCACGTCGCTCATGAAGGCCTCGGGCGGGGCCCAGAACAGGCCGAAGTAGAGCAGGGCCAGCAGCTCCACCGTGCCCAGGCCGGCCGCGACCTTCCACACCCAGGCGCGCGTCGAAGGCACGGCCAGGTGTGCGATGAGCAGCGCGACGAGAACGATCAGTCCAACCAGTGGAACCCAGGACGGCATCAGTCCTCCTCAGCGACCTTCGGAAACAGCAGAAACCCGACGGACAGATAAATGAGATCGAACGCGGTCAGCAACTTCAGCCAGCTAGGTAACTGGCCCTGCGCGTCCGGGCCGAGGGTAAAGCGGGTCGCGCTCACCGCCGCCAGTAGCAACGGCACCAGCACCGGAAACAGCAGCAGCGGAAGCATCACGTCGCGGGCCCGGGCGTTCGCCGAAATGGCTGAATACACGATGCCCGGGGCGCTGATGCCGACGCTCCCCAGAAACAGCACCAGAATCAGGGAGAGCGGGTCGCGCGAGAGGTCGACGTCGTAGAGCGCGACGGCGACCGGCAGGAGCACCAGCGACAGCCCGAAGAGCAGCGAGGCGTTGCCGAAGACCTTGCCCAGGAAGATGGCGCGCGGCTCGACGGGGGTCACCACCAGGCCGGTCAGGGCCTGGTTCTCGCTCTCGACCCGGAACGACTCGCCCAGCGACAGCACGCTGGCGAAGAGCAGGGCGAGCCAGAGGTAGCCGGGCGCGTGGCGGCGCAGGGCCTCGATGTCGGGCCCCATCGCGAACGAGAAGAGCAGCAGGGTGGAAAGGGAGAAGAAGATGAGCGCGGTGAGGCGGGCGCGGGTGCGCCACTCGATCATCCAGTCCTTCTTGAGCACCAGCCAGGCGGCCCGCAGCAGAGAAAGTCGGCGCCGGGGGCTCACGGGCTCTCCTTGCGGCCCTGCGAGAGGTGCAGGCGTTCCTGCGTCAGCGCCTGGCCCTGCTCGACGAGGTGGGTGGCGAGCACGATGGTGGTGCCGCCGGCCTGGAGCTCACGCAAGAGCCCTTCCATCTGGAGGATGCCGGCCGGGTCGAGCTCGCCGAACGGCTCGTCGAAGAGCGCCAGCTTCGGCTTCTTCATCAACAACCGCGCGATGGTGAGCCGCTTGCGCATGCCTGCGGAGAACTGGCGGACCGGGCTGTCGGCGCGATCGGTGAGGCCGATGCGCTCGAGCAGGCTGGCGACCAGCTCCTTGCGCTGCTCGAGGGCGAGGAACTCGGCGACCAGGGTGAGGTTCTGGGCGGCGGTGAGATCTTCGTAGAGGAACGAGGCGTGGCTGAGCAGGGCCACGTCGTGGCGCAGCTCGTCGCGCTGCTTGCGCGTCTCGGCGCCGAAGATCTTGATGCTCCCGGCGGTGGGAAAAGTGGCGGTCGAGATCATCCGCAGCAGGGTGGTCTTGCCCGAGCCGTTGTGGCCGGTGAGCAACAGCGAGCGGCCGGCGGGCAGCGAATAGCTCAGCCTCGCCACGGCCCAGCGCGCGCCGAAGCGCTTGCTGACGTCTTCGAGTTCGATCGCGGGCGGGGCGGACATCGGGGCCGGGTCCCTCTATGCCGAGCGGTGCCCTCAGTCGAGGCTTCGTGCAAGCCGGCGAGCGAGTATTGTGCCCGGGTGCCGCGCCTGGTCATCGCAGCCCTCTCGAGCCTGATGCTGCTCGGGTTCTGCGTCTACTCGGTGGTCACCACGTACATCTACCCGAGCAACGCACCGCTCAAGGGCCCGTGTGACGCCTGGCTCGAGCGCCCGGTGCCGCGGTGGGTGGCCTTGAACGGCTGCGTGCTCGACGTGGACCTGGTGATCCTCGAGAGCGACCAGGGTGACTTCGAGAAGCTGGTGAACCGGCAGAAGGGGATTGGGCTCAAGCCCTACCGGACCACCCCGAACTGGGTGGCCGCGTGGCTGCCGGTGCGCACGCAGTGGACGCAGGGCCTGGTGCGCGCCGCCTACCGCACCGAATCGAAGGACCTGGTGAAGTGGATCAACGCGCTCGAGCGCGCCAGCGAGCAGGAAAAGGACCGCATGTGGAACGACGCGGTGCTGCTGCGCCGCTTCTCCAGGCCCGGTGTGCTGCCGGGGCTCGCCGAGAAGCCCACCGGCGACGGGCTGCAGAAGGCCTTCGGCGCGGCGGCGTCGGTGAACATGCTGGTGGTGATCGCCGGGGAACCTCCGCCCGCCCGTCTCCCCGCGCTGGGGATCTTCGCCGGCCTCGCGGGCCTGATGCTGCTGGGCTACTTCATCACCCAGAGCCGGGGCGGGCACCTGCACGAGACGGCCGAGCAGCACCTCACCAAGGTGAACGTGTCCGACGTGAAGCTGGAGATCGGCGGGCTGGAAGAGCTGCGGGCCGAAGAGAAGGGCAAGAAGCGGAAGATCGACTGAGCGCCCGGCACGTTCAAACCCCGCCATGGCCATCCAGGTTCGAATCGCCAGTCCGTGTGAAGAAAAATGGGAGTCGATGCAGGGAGATGCGCGGGTGCGCTTCTGTGCGCGCTGCAGCCTCAACGTCTTCAACATCAGGGAAATGACCGAGCAGGAAGTGCGCGCGCTGTTCATGAAGGCAGACGGCCGGGTGTGTGGGCGGGTGTTCCAGCGCCAGGACGGCACGGTGCTGACGCGCGACTGTCCGACGGGGGTGGCGAAGGTGCGCCGCAAGGCCCTGGCGGGGCTGACCCTGGTCGCCTCGCTGGTGCTGGCGGTGATCGGCTTCCGCTTCGCCTCGGCGCGTTCGTGCGCGACGAACCAGGGCTCGACGGGCGAAGGCTGGTTTGCCCGGGTGATCGAATCGCGCTTCATCGACGCGCGCGAGACGTTGCGTGAGACCCGGACCTTCGGGCCGATCATCAACGAGCTCTACCCGCAGGTGACGATGACCGCGGGGGCGATGATCGCGCTGCCGCCCTCGACGCCCCCGTGACCCTGTCTCCCTCTGCCTACGGCCGCCGCAGCACTTTCTGCACCTTCGCCAGCGCCTGAGAGAGCGCGACGAACTCCGGCTCGCCGCATGCCCGCACCAACGCTCCCGCCTCCAACGAACCCCGCCGCGCGAGCTCCGCGTCAGCCTCCTCCCAGCTCCACTCGACGGGAATCGCCGCCGCGTCGCGCAGGAACCGCCTGAACTCGGCCTTGAGCGCGACCACCAGCTCACCCTCGACGCCCGCGTTCCGGGTGAGCGACGCCATCGCGGCGACGTACTCGAGCGACGATCGATGCCACGTCGCCGGCGCGTCACGCACCGGCCCCAGCCGGGTGGCCCGGGCCCAGACGAAGAGGAACGCGAGGAACGCGAGCTGCAGCCCGGTGACCAGCAGGTTCACCGGCACCACCGTCGCCCCGAGGTGGTGGTGGAACTCGTCGAAGACGACCGGCCCGCGCTCCGCGAGGTGGCCCCAGAACACGGCGTTGTCGGCGAGCTCGAGCCGCGCGTTCTCTGCGAGATCCGGCCCCGCCGAGAGCCACACCTCGCCCTTCCCGCGGCGCATCCACCACACCGCGCTGTCACTGGTCACCGCGACCGCGTGCTCGTCGCTCACCGTCAACGCCCGATCGGCCGAGAGCCGCAGCCGCTGCGCGCCCTCGAGCAACCCGGCGGCGAAGGTGACGCTCACGCTGGTGCCACCGACGTCTTCCAGCCCCGGCTCGGTGAGCAACGGCGGCATCGGCCCACCACGCACCTCGAGCCATCGGTTGAGCGAGGGCTGCGGCGCCTGGCGGGACACGAGGTAGATGAGCGTGCCCCCGCCCTCGACGAAGCCCGCGAGCGCCTCGACCTCGTCGTCGCGCACTTCGCTTCCGGTGGGCGCGGCGATCACCACCACGCGCGCTTCGGGCGGCAGCTGCGTGAGCGGCGCGTCGTGGGCGATCACCGGCACGCCCGCTTCCTTCAGCCAGGTGGCGAGCACGGCCAGGCCCCTCGGCCCCTGGTTGGTGATGCTGGGCACGGGGGAATCGGAGCCCGGTTCCTGCGCGGCGAGGCTCACCACCAGCGAGAGCAGCACCAGCGCGCCGATGATGATCGGGCCGCGCCTCATGATCCCCCACTGCTTGCGACGGCGGGGTGAAGGGTGACCGCCAGCGCGCGCACGTCGTCGATGAAGCGCTTCGCCTCTGCGGGAGGCACCGCCTCGAGGCTGTAGAACGCGCGGTCGAACCAGGTGAACAGCGGCGCGACCGTGCGCACCAGCTCGGGCGGAGCACCGCGCGCGGGCAGCTCGAGCGCCAGCTCGCGGTTGGTCTTCACGCGATCGGGGCGGGCGAAGCGTCTTCGTTCGAGTGCAGAGAGCAACGACAGCAGCGCCTCTCTGATCGCCTCGCGGGGCGCGGCGGCCAGCATCGTCTCGGCGCGGGCGAGGTGCGTGGCGGGGTCGTCCAACACCAGGGCGGGGGCGAGGAGCGCGCGGGTGGTGGTGGCGGGCTGGCGTTGCCTGCGCCGGCTCAGGAAGCGCAGCGTCACGCCTCCGCCGATCACCAGCGCCAGCACGAGCACCACCACCCGGGTGACGTTCGAGTACGTCTCTGCGCCCGACGACTCCAGGAGCTTCCTGATCCAGTGCTCGAGCTGGGCGAGCAGCGCGTGGACCGCGCCCGTGTTGCGTTGCCGCGCCCGCTCGAAGCCGCTGCGCTCGAAGAGGGGGCTGAGCGTGGCGCGATCCACGGCCGGGGGCGCGGGCTGGCTGAGCAGGTCGCAGGCAGCGGCCTGCCGCTGCTCGGGCAGCATGGACAGGGCGGGGTGCTCGCAGGGCGCGGCCAGGGCCAGCGAGAGCACGAGCCAGCTCACGGGAGCGCCAGCTCGAGATCGAGGCCTTCGCGGCGCACGCGCATGTCCGTGTAGAAGAACGTCTGGAACACGACGTAGAGCGGCGAGAGCACCGCGCCGAGCACCGACTGCACCAGCTGGAGCGGCAGCAGCACCCACAGGGGCACCACGTCGTTGAGCGTGTGCCCGGGCGTGAAGTTCGCGCCGAAGAACGCCCCGGCGATCAGCGTGGGCAGCGACGCCACGGTGCTCATGATGACCAGCACCAGGCCGACGATGGTCACCAGCACGGTCAGGCGCAGCTTCACGATGCCGCCCGGCCCTTCGTAGACCCGGCCTGACGAGAGGGCGTTCGCCCGGCGAAAGGTGGCCACGGCGCCGGGCGACTCGATGGCGATGATCTGCGAGACGAGGATGAAGCGAATGGCGAACCACACCATCAGCACCACGCTGCCGAGGATCAACGCGAGGGCCGCGAGGATCCCCAGCGCCGCCGCCGCGCTGCGAGGGCCCGAGACGCTCAGCGCCACCGCCCCGGCGCCGAGGCCGAGCGAGGGCAACATCAACAGCACCATCACCACCAGGGTCCACCCCATGCTCAGCAGGAAGGTGCCGGTGGTCGTGCCCAGCCGCGCCGCGGCGTGGCGGAAGGCGTCGCCGGCGTTCGGCTGGCCCTTGCCGGTGAGCCGGGTGAACGAGAAGTGCGTGGTGGCCACGCCGGCGACCTGCGCCACCAGGAGCGAGGAGAGCACCGCCACGGTGAAGATCCCCATCATGCCCAGCAGGTGCGGCAGGGCAGCGTCGGGCGCGTTCTTGATCGCGTCGGGATCGCGGGCCAGCGGGAAGAGCACCCGGCCCAGCCCCTGCGCGGCGGCCAGCACGGTCACCTCGACCAGCTGGAAGCCCAACATCAGCTGGAAGAGGGCCTTCCAGTGCGCCCGCCAGAAGTTGACGGCGCGGTCGATCAGCTCACCGAGGCCCAGCGGGCGGAGCGGGTTCAAGATGCGCAGAAAGCTACTCCAGCGCGCGCAGGAGAGCCTCAGCCGCGTGTGCAGGTGATTCGGCGTGCATCACCTCGCCGATCACCGCGACTCCCGCGAGCGGCTTGAGTTGGGGGATCCTCGCGGCGGTGATTCCTCCCAACGCGAAGCAGGGTACAGGGGTCGACGCGACGAACGCGCGGAAGGCGTCGGCGCCGAGGGCGGGACGCTCGGGCGGCTTGCTGATCGGATCGAACACGGGGCTGACGAGGAGCAGGTCACAATGGTCCGTGGGAGGGCGAGCCGTCCCTGGATGGCAAGCCGAGCTGAGCCACCGCGAACCGAGCAGGGTCCGGACATCGGAGGGGAGTAGCGACCGCTCTGTCAGGTGAAGATGCGCGTCGAGCGCGAGCGCCACGTCGAGCCGGCCGTTGATGAAGAGCGGTGCGTCGGCACACGCGTCTCTGAGACGAAGACCCTCTTCGTAGAACTGGCGATCGGTCGCTCCGGGATGCCGGTGTTGAACTGCGATTCCCGGGCCTGCGGTGAGCGCGGACTTGACGATCTCGATGCAGCCCGGTCTCGACCAGTCGGTGATCAGCAGCAGCTTGAATGGGATCATCTGGCCCCTCACCCAACCCTCTCCCCGCTTCGCAAGGAGAGGGAGCTACTGGCCGACGAGGCCGGTCAGCGGGCTCGAGGCCGACGCGTAGGCCTTCATCGGAATGCGCCCGGCCAGGAACGCCTCGCGGCCCGCGTCGACCGCCAGCTTCATCGCCCTCGCCATCCGCACCGGTTCCTTCGCCTGCGCGATGGCCGTGTTCATGAGGATGCCGTCGATGCCCAGCTCCATCGCGATCGCCGCGTCGCTGGCCGTGCCCACGCCTGCATCGACGATCACCGGCACCTTCACCGTCTCGAGGATGAGCCGGATGTTGTGCGGGTTCCTGATGCCCAGGCCCGAGCCGATCGGCGAGGCGAGCGGCATCACCACCGCGCACCCCAGGTCCGCCAGCTTGCGCGCGGTGATCACGTCGTCGCTCGTGTACGGCAGCACCGTGAAGCCTTCCTTCACCAGCACCCGCGCCGCCTTCAGCGTCTCCTCGACGTCGGGGTAGAGCGTCTTCTCGTCGCCCAGCACCTCGAGCTTCACCCACTTCGAGAGCCCCAGCTCCTCGGCGAGGCGGCAGGTGCGGATCGCGTCGTCGGCCGTGTAGCAACCCGCCGTGTTCGGCAGCAGCTGCAGCTTGCTCGAGTCGATCCAGTGCAACAGCGAGTCTTCGCCCTTCGCCTTCAAGTCGAGCCGCCGCACCGCCACCGTCACCAGCTCGGCGCCGGAGATCTCGTGGCACTGCTTCATCACGGCGTGGCTGGGGTACTTGCCGGTGCCAACGATGAGCCGGCTGTGGAAGGTCTTGCCTGCGATGGTGAAGGGCTTGTCGTTCATGTTCATCCGCCTCCGACGAAGGTGACGATCTCGACCTGGTCGCCGGTCTTGAGCGCGGTCTGGCCGTGTCGCGACTTCACCACGACCTCTGCATTGACCTCGACCGCGACCCGCGGCGCCTTGATCTCGAGCAGCGCCAGCAGCGCGGCCACCGTGAGGCCGTCTGGCAGTTCCCGTGGCTGACCGTTGATCTGAAGCTGCATGGCGAGGTCCGATATACACGAAGTCCTGATGGCCGAGCCGGTCGACATCGGAGAACTGCACCGCCGCGTCGCGGTCGCAGACGGTCACGCGGACTCCCTCATGTGGAACCGCGACCTCAACTGCGCGAGCGAGAAGGGCCACGTCGACTTCCCCCGCCTCAAGGAAGCCGGGGTGAAGATCCAGTGCTTCACCGTGGTGACCCGGGGGCTGCCCATCATCGACGGCTTCTCGCTCTTCGCCCTCAAGGAAGGCTGGCCGCGCCACGCCCGCGCCGACGAGTGGGCGCGCTGCACCTTCCAGGTCGACCGCCTCGCCGCCTTCTGCCTCGAATCGCACGGCAGCGCGTCGATCGCCGGCACCGCCACCCAGCTCGAGGCCAACCTCGCCGGGGGCAGGCTGTCCGCCGTGCTCGGCATCGAGGGCGGTCATGCGCTGGGTGGCAAGGTCGAGCGGGTGGCCGAACTCTACCAGCGGGGCGTGCGCTTCATGTCGCTCAGCCACCTCTCGAACAACGAGCTGGGCGGCACCTCCACGCCCTTCTTCGGCAACAAGCCGCTCACCGCCCACGGCCGCGAGGTGCTCGACGCCATGGGCGAGGTGGGCATGCTGCTCGACGTGGCCCACGCCTCGCCCGCGATGCTGCCCGAGCTGCTGGCCCACCCGAAGGCGCGCCCCTTCTGCAGCCACGCCGGCGTGCAGGGCGCGACCCCGATGTGGCGCAACCTCTCTGACGAGACCTGCCGCGCCATCGCCGACAAGGGTGGGGTGGTGGGCATCATCTTCGCGCCCCAGTTCCTCGGCGGCCGCACGCTCACCCACGTGGCCAGGCACGTGGCCCACGCGGTGAACGTGATGGGCGAAGACGGCGTCGGCTTCGGGAGCGACTTCGACGGCATGATCCCGCTCCCGCAGGGCATGCGCGACGTGCGCGACCTGCCGAAGCTCACCGCCGCGCTGCTGGCGCACGGGCTGCCGGTCCGTATCGTCGAGAAGGTGCTGGGCGAGAACTACCGGCGCTTCTTCGGTGAGACGCTGGGAAAGCGCCCACCTTTCGTTTGACTCGCCCGGAGGCCGCGAAGATAGTCCGCCGCCTTGGCCGCCTCGCTCAAGACCCTCCTCATGCGCCTCCAGATTCAGCTCGCCCTCGTCGCCTTCCTTTCCGTCTTCTCCTTCGCGTGCGGCACGCCCGTGGCGGGAGACACCTGCAACGCGACGGGCTTCCTGTGCGAGTCGGCTGCCAGCGCGCTCGAGTGCCGCGTCGGCAAGTGGACGTCGCTGCCCTGCAAGGGCACCAACGGCTGCAAGCGTGAAGGCGACATCGTGAAGTGCGACATGACGGGCAACGCCGAGAACGACGCGTGTGCCTCGTCGGCCGAGGGCAAGGGCCTGTGCACGTCTGACGGCCAGGGCACCCTCGAGTGCCGCGACGGCAAGCTGCTCAAGACGAACACCTGCCGCACCTGTTCGATCGTCGGCGACCTCGTCACCTGCCAGCCCTGAAGGTCAGCGCGCGAACAGCGCGTCCATCGTCAGGTGCTTGTCCACCAGCTCGCGGGCGTACTGGTTCTGCCGCAGGCCGTTGGTGGTGACCATCGTGAGCAGCAGTGACTTCTTCGTCCTGGTGACGCGGCGGAAGGTCTCACGCTTGTGGCGCAGCTCGTCTGCGTAGCGCTTGTCGATCACGAACTCGCCGCTCGAGAACTTCATCTCGCAGAGGTTGATGGCGCCGTGGCGGCCGTCGATGACGAGGTCGATCTGGGTGCCCCGGTCGTCCTGGCCGTCGGGGCGATGGGACCACGCCGACTCTTCGGTCTCGACGGCCTCGATGCCCAGCGCGCGCTTGAGCGAGCCCACGTGCCGGGTGCAGATGCCCTCGAACGCGTAGCCGCTCCAGGCCCGCCACGCCGAAGAGCCGTGCTTGTTGATCCACACGTTGGCGCCCCGGCCGCGGTGCGGCTCGATCCACTTGAGGTGGAAGAGCGAAAACTCGTCGAACAGCCGGTAGACCGCGTCGTTGGCCGGCAGCCCGTACTGGGGCATGCGCAGGACGAAGCCGGAGTGCTCGAGCTCCTCGAGGGTGCGCGTGGTCCGCCCGCCGGTGGTCAGCTTCGCCGCGGCGATCAGCTCGGTGCGGCTCACGCCCCTCGGCTTCGCGCCCAGCGCCCGGACCAGCTTCACGTGCCGCTCCGAGTGCTCGAACAGCGACGCGTAGAGGTTGCCGAACTCCCCCCGGAGCGGGCCGTCAGAGGCAAAGCAGAGTCGATCGATGGCCACGTTGGTCGAGTCTCCGCGCTCGACCTGCCTGAGGTAGTGGGGCACCCCGCCGAGCGCCGCGTAGAGCTCGAGGATCGCGTAGCGACTCAGCTGCATCTGCCGGGCGGTGAAGTACGCCTCGGCCTCCGAGATGGTGAAGGCCTCGAGGCGGATGCTGCGGGTGACGCGGTTGTGCAGACCCCCGCGCGCGTTCAAGAGCTCGCGCACCATCCAGGCTGCGGCCGAGCCGCTCACGACCACCACCAGGTCGCGGCGCCGTGACGCCCACGAGTTCCAGAAGTGCTCGAAGGCGCGCAGGAACCCCGAGCGCCGCGAGGCGAGCCAGGGCAGCTCGTCGAAGAACAGCACCTGCTTCCGGCCCCGGCGCGGCTTCAGGCTCTCCGAGAGCTGGGCGAACGCCGAGAGCCAGTCGCGTGGCGCCGGGGCGGCCGGGCGGCGGGTGTGGCTCGCCAGCGCGGCGGCGAAGTTCGCGAGCTGCTCGGTGAGCGGCGCCCCGTGAACGCCGGTCAGCTCGAAGGTCACGTCGCCGCCCAGCGCCTCGCGAATGAGGAACGTCTTCCCCACGCGCCTGCGGCCGTACACGGCCACCAGCTCTGCCTCTGACGAGCCCATCGCCTGCCGGAGGACTTCTTGTTCGCGCACCCGCCCGATGAGCTGCATCGGCGGCACTATATGGCCAGAATGCGTCTCTGGAATCGTGTTTTGGCCACTTAGCGCCGATAGCCGGCCAGAATGACTGTCGCTGAGTGGTTTCTGGCCCGATAGCGCCGGTGGCTCAGGCCCGTTCGACGAGCCGGGCGATGATGGGGGTGAGGGCCTGCGGCTGCTCGAGGTTGGCCAGGTGCCCGGCCCCGGCGATCACGTCGAGCGTGGATCCGGCGACGAGCTCATGCATCACCTTCGCCTTCTCCACCGGGGTGATCGCGTCTTCGACCCCCACCACGATCGCGCACGGGCCCGAGAAGCGGCTCAGGATGTCCTTCCCGTCGAGGCGGGTCGCCATGCCGCGCGAGGCGGCAGCCACGGCCTGGGGTGACTGCGCGCGCATCATCTTCTCTACCCGCGCGCGCACCGCCGGCGCGACCGAAGGCGCCATCAGCTTCGGCAGCATTCCCTCGACCAGGGCGCCGACGCCGTTCTTCGCCACGTCCTGGGCGGTGGCCTCGCGGCGCGCCTTGCCCGCCTCGTCGTCGGCCAGCGACTGGGTGTCGAGCAACAACAGCCCGCGCACCCGGCCGGGATCGAGCCTCGTCAGCGCGATCGCCACGTAGCCGCCCATCGACACGCCGCCCACGAAGGCGCTGGAGATCTTCAGCGCGTCGAGCAGGGCGAGCCCGTCTTCGGCCATCGCTTCCATCGTCGCCACGCCCGGCGCCAGCGCGCTCTGCCCGAAGCCGCGGTGGTCGGGCACGATCAACCGCACGCCCTTCGGCGCGGCGTCGAGCTGGGGCCTGAAGCTGTCGCCGGTGAAGGGAAAGCCGTGGAAGAGCAGCAGCGGCTCGCCGGTCCCGCGCTCCTGGTAGAAATACGGTCGACCCTGCAGAGAGATGGTGGGCATCAGATCCAATCCTTGTGGCGGAACCAGAACACCATCGCCACCGGCAGGGCGACGATCGTCCCGAGCATGATCGCGAAGAACACCGGCCCGCCGAGGACGTCGAAGTTCTGCCCGAAGAAGCCGACCAGGAAGGACAGGGGCATGAAGATCGACGCGAAGATGGTCAGCTGCTTGGTGACGTCGTTGGTCCGGTTGGCGACCTGCGAGAGGTAGGCCTCGACCACGCTGCCCACCAGGTCTCGCGCGGCCTCGATCTGCTCGTAGATGCGCACGAGGTGATCGAAGACGTCGCGGAAGTAGATGGTGGTGCGTTCCTGCACCTGGGGGACCCCCCGCCGGGCGAGCAGGCCCACCACGTCGCGCTGGGGTGAGAGCACGCGGCGCACCGTCACCAGCGCGCGCTTGAGCTGAAAGGTCTCCTGCAACATGTCGCGGGACGGGTAGTCGGCGAAGATCCGTTCCTCGAGGTCTTCCAGCGCATCGTTGAAGCAGTCGAGCAGGGGGAAGTTGCGATCGACCAGCGCGTCGGCCAGCAGGTACATCACGAAGTCGACGCCCCGCCCGAGCGTGTTCGCCGGGTCGGCCTCGATGCGCTTGTGGGTCTGTTCGATGGCGTGGTGCGACTTCTCGTGCACCGTGATGATCCAATCTGCCGCGAGGAAGAAGTGGACCTCGTGCATCTCGAGGTCGGACCACTTGTCGGTGGGGGTGGAAAACCCCTGCAGCACCAGGAACTGGTGGTTGCCGTATTCCTCGAGCTTGGGCCGTTGATCGAGGTGCAGGCAGTCTTCGATGGCCAACTTGTGCAGCCCGAAGCGCTCCGCCAGCTTGTTGAGCACCTCTTCGGTGGGCTGGAGGACGTCGATCCACTTGTGGCCGGGCGTGCCCAGCAGCGCCTCGTCGCCGTCGAGGAGGCGGCCGTTGTCGTACACGCGCACACGAAGCATTGGCTTCTGGCTAGCAGATCTTTTCGCGCCGGTATCGTAATGAGGAGCCGTGGAGTCGCTGCCCCCCAAACTCGAAGCTCTCATCGCCGCCGAGGCAGACACTGATTTCGGGGCGCGCACGCGCATGGTGAGCCTCGCCGCGGGCCGCGCCATCTCGGCGATGGGCGAGCTCGACCTCATCCAGTACGAGGAACCCGAGGTCGACGGCTCGGCCGATCTCTCGATGTGGGAAAAGGTCGCGCCGATCATCGGCAGCACCATCTCGGAAGTGAACACGCTCTGCTCGCAGATCGACGCCAGCTTCGCCCCCGGTGAGCTGGTGGTGGACCCCCGCGCGATCGCGGTCGACGCCGCGTTCCAGAGCGCGGCCCGCGAGCTCAAGGCCGAGGTGATGAACTTCGGCATGCGGGTGCGCGACCCCTCGGTGGTGGGCGATCGCTGGAACCTGATCACCGAGCTGCAGATCTTCCGGTTCCGGTTCCGCGACCGCATCGGGAAGATGGTGTGGGAAGTCGCCACCGCCTTCGGCGAATGCAAACGCCGCGAGGTCGAGCCCGGCTACGACGAGGCCCTCGCGTCGACCCTGGTGGTGCGCGCCATGACCGCCGACCTGCGGCGCCTCATGCGCGTGCGCATTCACAAGGTGAGCGAGGCCCCCGCCGCCGAGATGCTGCAGCAGGCGCAGCAGATGGAAAAAGAGCTCAACGCCTTCGGCCGCACCGCCGCCTGGCGGGCCCTGCGCGCGCAGGACAAGAAGGGCATCCTCGAGTTCCGCGCCAACCTCCGCCAGGTCATCGCCGCCGGAACGCCCTCGAAGATCGACCTGCTGCAGCTGCTCGAGCCCTTCGTCGAGTTCGTCGACGGCTTCGGGGGCATCAGCCAACGCGAGATCCTGGTGCAGCACGACCAGGAAGTGCTCGCCGCGGTCGGGGTGGTGCTCGAGCGAGCGATGAACCTCTCGGCCTACGAGGAGCGGGCCGTGGCCTTCAAGGAGGCGCTCGACTTCGGGCAGACCCTCTATGGGCGCTCGCCGGAGTTCGACGTCTTCCTCCGCAACCAGCGCAAGGGCCTGCCGCAGCCCGAGGTGATGCCCGAGCAGCTCGAGCAGTTCCTCGTCCACATCGCCGGGCTCTCGCAGTATTGAGCCGCACGATGGCCAGCCGAGCCCGTTCACCCCGAGCGGGGTCGCCAGACAACCCAGGTCAATGGCCCCGTTCACCCCGAGCGGGCAGGGTGCTCTCCCCTCTCGTCGAGGCTGACCTCTCTCGCGTCGAGGCGGTGTTCACCGACGTCGACGGCACCCTCACCACCCGCGGCAAGCTCACCTCGGCGACGCTGCGCGCGATCGAGTGGCTCAACGCGCACCACGTGAAGGTGGTGCTGGTGAGCGGCCGGCCCGCGGGGTGGGGCGAGGCCTGGGTGCGGCAGTGGCCGGTGGCCGGGGCGATCATGGAAAACGGCGCGCTCCACTTCGCCTGGCGTGGCGAGCGGCTGGTGAAGGCGTACGCGCAGGGCGCGAAGCAGCGGGCGCGCGATCGGGTGGCGCTGCAGGCCCACGTGCAGGCGGCGCTTTCGCACGTGAAGGGCGCGCGGCTCTCGGCCGACTCGATCTACACCGAGGTCGATCTCGCCATCGACTACGCGGAAGACGTGCAGCTCGGGCCCGGCGCGGCGAGCGCGCTCGAGGCCTTCCTCGGCAAGCGCGGCGTGAGCGCGGTGCGCAGCTCGGTGCACGTGAACTGCTGGCTGGGGCGCTTCGACAAGCTCTCGGCGGTGCGCCGCTTCACCAGGCTGGAATGGAAGAAGACGGTGCGGCCTGACGAGCGCCGCTTCGCGTACGTGGGTGACTCGTTCAACGACGCGCCCATGTTCAGCGCGTTCCCCCTGTCGATCGGAGTGGCCAACGTGCGCGACGTGCTGGATCAGTTGAGCGACAAGCCGTGCTTCGTCACCCGCGCCCGCGAGGGCAAGGGCTTCGGCGAGGTCGCCGACGCCATCATGCGCGCCCGGAGGAGGGCTTCGTGAGCCACCTGATCAAGGTGCCGGTGAAGCCGGGGCTGGGCCGCCACATTCGCGCGGGGCACCCCTGGGTGTTCAAGAAGGCCATCGAGGTGACGCCGCGCATCCCCATCGGCGCGGTGGTCGATCTCACCGACGAGGGCCGCTTCGCCGGGCGCGGGTACTGGGATCCGCTCTCGGCGATCGCCGTGCGCGTGCTCACCACCGACCCCCACGAGACCATCGACGCGGCGTTCTTCGAGCGCCGGGTGCGCGAGGCGTTTCAGTCGCGGCACCAGCTGATCGACTTCAAGGGCACCAACGCGTACCGCCTCATTCACGGCGAAGGTGACGGCCTGCCCGGGGTGATCGTCGATCTCTACGACGGCTTCGCGGTGATGAAGCTGTACTCGGCGGGGCTGACGCCGCACCGGCCGCTGATCGTCGAGGCGCTCGAGAAGGCGGTGCCGGGTCTCAAGGGCGTGCTGGGGCGTGACGAGATCGGGCGCGACGACGCCGACGTCGATTCCGAGAAGGGCAACGGGCGCGTGCTCGCCGGGGCCACCCCGCCGCAGCCGCTGGAGATCCTCGAGCACGGCGCGAAGTTCCTGGTCGACGTGTACGCCGGTCAGAAGACCGGGTTCTTCCTCGACCAGCGCGAGAACCGGTTCCTGCTGCGCCGCATCTCGAAGGACCTCGACGTCCTCAACTGCTTCTGCTTCTCGGGCGGCTTCTCGGTCAACGCGGCGCTGGGCGGCGCGAAGAGCGTCTTCTCGGTCGACCAGGACGCCGACGCGATCGCGCTGGCCCGGGAGAACTTCACGCTCAACGGCCTGCCCGCCGCGAAGCACGACTTCCTCGCCGCCGACGCCTTCGAGCTGCTCGAGTCGTTCAAGAAGGAAGGCCGGAAGTTCGACCTGATCGTCCTCGACCCGCCGGCCTTCGCGAAGAGCCAGAAGGCGGTGGAGGCCGCGCTGGGCGGCTACGCCTCGCTCAACCGCCAGGCGCTCGCCGTGCTCAAGCCCGGTGGCCTGCTCTGCACGGCGTCCTGTTCGGCGCGCGTCAGCTCCGAGGCCTTCTTCGACGCGGTGAAAGACGGCGCTCACAACGCAGGGCTTGATCTGAGTCTGGTCGAGGAGCGCTACCAGCCTCCCGATCACCCGGTCCGCCTGCAGTTTCGAGAAGGTAAGTACCTCAAGTTCTTCGTGTTGCGAGCGCGCTGAGGGCCAGGCCGAGATTCCTTGCACACATGAGTGGGACCCCGTGTCCTCATGGCCGAAGCGGTTGACTTCACCCCGGCCCTACGCCAAACGGCGCCGGACTCTTCAAGGCCGGACCATCTCCACAAAGGGAAAAACCACAATGCGTTCCATGAAGCTCGTTGCTCTCGGCGCCCTCTCGTTGCTCAGCCTCGCCGGCTGCCTCCAGGGCCAGCCGCGCCTCTACCGCGTCGCCGTCGACGCGACGCCCGTGCGCACCATCGCCGTGCCCAGCTGCTTCCGGAACAACAACCTGCCGGCCGGTCGCGGCAACATCACCGAGCAGAACTACCGCTCGGAAGACGAGTGGGTGATCTGGAACGGCACCGACCAGACCGAGTACCTCGACCTCGGCACGCAGATCTTCAACCTCGGCGACGCGCCGACCATTCGCGTGTCTGACCTCATCGAGGGCACGGACAAGACCTTCTCGGCGCTGCGCAACGAGCAGAAGCCGATCGCCGACCAGTACACCGAGGCGCGCCAGACGCAGATCTCGGTGAAGTTCAACGACTACTCGGCCGTGCCGGTGGGCACGATCGCGCTCAACGCGCAGTACGCCTGCATCAAGGGCCGCGCTGACTGCCCCGTCGGCGACGCGTCGCCGCAGGACGCTGCCTCGTGCAGCAGCTCGCTCAACTTCGTCGCCCGTCGCATCGACGTGCAGCAGATGACGGCGTACAACAACAACCCGTGACTCACGGAGCGCAGCCGGCCTGACGGTACGTCAGGCCAGGCAGTCTGAAGCGAAGCGGAAGACTGACCAGCAAGCCGGGGGTCCTGGGAACAGGGCTCCCGTTTTCTTTTGGAGCGGTGCGCACGCATGGTGATGAAGGGGCAGTACCTCGAGCGGCCGACCCTCATTCCCCTGGCGAATGGGCTCGTGCTCGAGGGCGTCTCGCACCGCGGTGAGCTCCGGCCGGGGTTGCTGGTGCTGCCGCCGCCTCCCATCGAAGGCAGCGGCATGGACCACGTGGTGGGCGCCGAGCTGGCGTACGCCGTCTCGCACCAGGGCCACCCCACGCTGCGCTTCAACTACCGCGGGGTGGGCGGCAGCCAGGGGCAGCCGTCGCGCACGCCGCTCGAGTGGGTGGAAGACGCGCGCGCCGCGCTGCAGCTCGCCATGGACAACACGGCCGGGCACCGCGCGGTGATCGCGTCGATCGGCGCCTCAGACGCGGTGGCCCTGCGCCTGGCCGAGCAGGTGCCGCTGGCCGGGCTCATCTTGATCAACCCGTCGATGGCCCAACCGTCCGACTTCGAGGGGCGCGGCTCCCTGGCCTGGCCGCTGGCCGTGATCGTCGCGGAGCTCGACGAAACCCAGGACCGCGGTCGCTGGGCCGCGGTGCTGGAACGGCACGAAGGCACCTTCACCGTCGTGCCGGGTGCGACGCGCACCTACCAGCGCAACCTGCCGCTGGTGGGTAAAGCCGCGGCCTCACTGGTCAGGCGGGCCGGTGGTGGACTCGTGGAAGCGCCCTGAACCACACTTCTTTCAAGGACTTCACGCTTCTTCGCGGCGCGCAGTGGGAACTTGTGGGCAGATCCAATCGTTGTCTCAGTCGTTCGTAGCCGCTGTGCGAGGCCCTTCCATGCAAAAGCTGCTGACGCTGTCGACCGTGGTGACGATGTCCCTGGCTTTGGCTGCGTGCACCCGCGCGTCGGAAGACGAGGTCGATCTGTCGCGGCCCTCGTACGTCACGGCCGACCTGCCTGACGACCTGACGGCCCGCGTGCCGGGCCGGCTGGTGGTCGACTTCGTCGACGGCACGACCAAGGCCGAGTTCGACGAGATGGAGAAGGACTGGGGTATCGACCTCGAGTTCAACTCGGAAGAAGAAGGCCCGCTCTCCGCGATCACCCAGGGCGCGTACGAGGGCGACCTCGACGAGCTGCTGGCGAAGATCAAGGCGAACCCGAAGGTCGAGGCCGCCGAGCCGCTGATGACGGTGAAGGCGAACTTCGTCCCCAACGATCCGATGTACGCGCAGCAGTGGAACATGAAGGCGATCAACATCGAGAAGGCGTGGGAGGTGACGAAGGGCAAGGGCGTGGTGGTGGCCGTGCTCGACACCGGCATCGCCTGGGAGAACCACGACGACTTCGCGGTGGTGCCCGACCTCGAGGGCCAGAAGTTCGCCTCGGGCTGGGACTTCGTGAACGACGACGACCACGCCAACGACGATCACGGGCACGGCACGCACGTCGCCGGCACCATCGCGCAGGCGACCAACAACGGTGAGGGCGTGGTGGGCGTGGCCTTCGAGTCGACGCTGATGGCGGTGAAGGTGCTCGACCACTTCGGCAGCGGCAACACCGCCGACATCGCCGACGCGATCCACTGGGCGGCCGATCACGGCGCGAAAGTGATCAACATGTCGCTGGGTGGTGGCGGCCGTTCTGACGTGATGGAGCACGCCGTCGCCTATGCCCGCGCCAAGGGCGTGGTGGTGGTCTGCGCCGCCGGCAACGGTGGCCGCGGCGTCGTCGAGTACCCCGCAGCGTACCCCGGCTCGTTCGCGGTGGCCGCGGTGGGCCCGACGGGCGCGAAGGCGCCGTACAGCTCATGGGGCAAGGAGCTCGACATCGCGGCGCCCGGTGGCGACAAGTCGCAGGGTGAAGCGGCGGGCATCGTTCAGAACACCATCGATCCGCAGGACGTGGGCAAGGGCATCTACGCCTCGTACCAGGGCACCTCGATGGCCACGCCGCACGTGGCGGGCGTCGCGGCGCTGCTCTACGCGGCGGGCGCGAAGAACCCCGACCAGGTCGAGAAGGCGCTCGTGCTCGGCGCGAAGCCGGCTCCGGGCACGAAGGGCTGGTCTGACCAGTTCGGCCACGGCCTGCTCGACGCGGAAGGCGCGCTCAAGGCGCTCAAGAAGCTGCGCGCGGCCGACACGAGCGAGCTGCTCCCGGTGGAGGCGCAGCTGGCTCAGCTCGACGAGAACCAGGCGAAGCTCGACGAGCTGATCGCCCAGCAGGACGTGAGCGTGTACTCGTACAGCGCGACCAACTGGAAGGTGTTCGGCTGGGGCGCGGCCCTGCTCGCCTTCGTGCTGCTGACGCTCGGCCGCAAGGAGCGCCCCGGCTACCTCAACGTGCTCGCCTCGCCGGGCTTCCTCATCCCCATGTTCTTCACCACGGTGGGCGCGTTCTTCGTGCAGTACGTGGCGTCGCCCAGCTCGGTGTCGACGATGATCACGCTGCCCATCCCCGACTGGCTCAACAAGATCATCTTCGGGCGCGGCGCGCTGGCCAACCCGCTGGTGTACAGCGCGGCGATCCCCGTGGTGGCGTCGATCTTCGCCATCAAGTTCAAGGGCATCCGCCCGGTGGTCGGCGGCCTCGCCATCGGGTTCGCGGCGATCCTCGGCTACACCATCTGGGCCAACGCCCCCGCGCTCGCGTGGATGCCGTTCACCTTCCTCGCCATTCCCTGGCTGGCGGTCAACGCGCTGGTCTGCCTCTTCGTCTCGCGCGCCATGCTCAAGAAGGAGGCGTGACCGTGAAGCTCTCGGGCACCGTGAACTTCAAGGATCTCGAGACGGGCATCTGGGTGCTCGAGGCGGACGACGGCAAGACGTACCTGCTGGCGGGCGGCGATCGGAAGATCAAGAAGAGCGGGGCGCGCATCGAGGCCGAAGGCGACGTCGATTCAGACTCGGCCACCCTCGCCATGGTCGGCCCGCGCTTCGTGGTGAAG
Organism: Archangium sp.; assembly: GCA_030681645.1. Lineage (GTDB taxonomy): Bacteria > Myxococcota > Myxococcia > Myxococcales > Myxococcaceae > Archangium_A. Next base: position 263,075 of record JAUXRX010000002.1, on the reverse strand, counting down.
CAGTACCGCTTCACCTGAGCCAGGCCCTCGCCCGCGTGAAGCGGGCGGTGGAGTTCCTCTGTCTCGGGCTGGTCCTCCTCGTCGCGCCGCTCGCCGCGGTGCTGCTGCAGCTCGCCTTCGAGCCGGGGCACGCCACCCGCTACCACCTCAGCGTCGGCGGCAACGATCTGTTCCGGTTCCGCTTCGTCGCGGGGCGGCGGCGACGGCACGGGTTCAATCGGTCATCTCGTCGCGGCACCTTCGCGTTAGACAGGCACCATGCGCGCAATTGCCCTCTGTCTCCTGCTCTCCGTTTCCGCCCACGCCCAGACCTCCGGACAGAAGGTCAAGAAGGAGGCGGCTGAGGCCGTCGACGCTTCGAAGCAGTACCTCAACGAGAAGAAGGAAGACTTCGAGGCCCGCATGGAGGCGCGCCTGGCGACGCTCAAGGCGAAGACGAAGGCGCTCAAGGACAGCGCCCAGAAGGACGTCGAGGCGGGCGCGAAGGAGAAGCTCGCCGCGCTCGAGAAGCAGGAACAGGCCGCGGCGGAGCGCCTGGCGGCGGTGAAGAAGGCGGGTGGCTCGGCCTGGAAGAGCCTGCGCGCGGGCGTGGAACAGGCGGTCGACGACCTCGACAAGGGGCTCAGCGGCCCGACGAAGTGAGCCGTGTTGACGCCGGAGCGAAACTCGTCGCGAGGCTGAGGCATGCCGCACCCCACTCGACGGCGGGGCGACCGCTCCCCGCGCGCTCCGAGCGAGCAGGAGTGGAAGAAGCTGAGCGCCTCGAGAAGATGGCGGACGACCTCCAGGTGCGGCTCGCCGACGAGACTCGCCGTCGCGAAAACGCAGAGCGCCGGCTCGCCGAGTTGCAGAAGCCCCGCAAGCCGCGGAAGCAGGCTCACTTCAGCGAACGCACCAGTCTCTCGTAGTCCTGGAACTCGGCTTCGCCGCGCCGGACCTTCGAACGCAGCGCCTTCACGTCATCGCGCTTCGAGACGGTCTTGCCCGGCTGCAGCTGCGCGTCGAGCAGGTTGAGCTTCACCCCGCGCCAATCGACCGCCACCAGCAGCAGCAGTGACGCGAGCCCGGCCGTGAGCCAGGGCAGGGAAAAACGCCCCGCGTTCTGCACCAGCGCCACCTCGGGCCGCGCCGCGCACGCCGCGCAGTACGCTTTGCCGAACTGCAGCTGAAAGCCCGCCGGCTCGAGGAAGACGCCGCAGCGATCACAGGTGGTGGGCGGCATGTCCGCAGGCGGCGGCTCGGCGACCAGGCGGTCGCGCGCGAAGCCCACCAGCGCCACCAGCGCCAGGTTGCCGACGACCAGCATCACCACCGGCACCCACCACACCAGGTCTTCCTCTTTCGCGTCGCCTGCGGCCAGGAAGAGCACCGAGGAGATCAGGTTGTTCGCCGCGTGCGCCGCGATCGCCGGCCACAGCGAGCCCGCCTTCCACGCGAGGATCCCGAAGAGCACCCCCAGCTCGAAGCGGGCGGTCAGCCCCACCGGGTCGAGGTGAAAGGCGCTGAAGATGAACGCGGTCACCACGATCGCTCGCGGCGCCGAGCGGTGAACGGCCAGCCCGCGCTGGAGAAAGCCGCGGAAGAGGAATTCTTCGCCCACCGGCGCCGCCACGCAGACCGCCACCAGCACGATCGCCAGCTCGAGGGGGCTCGCCCGCTCGAAGACGTGCGAGCTGTCGAACTGATCCACCATCCACTTCGGGAACACCGCCTGCGCTGCCGCCATCAGCGGCACCGCCCACGCGATGTAGTTGACCAGCCCGAAGGCGAAGCCCAGCCCGAACGCGCGGGGGTCGAAGCGGTGCAGCCCCATCGTCCGCAGTGGCGCCAGGCTCGAGAGCTGGAACCCGATCACCGTCAGCCCCGCGAAGATGACGAGCTCCGAGAACCAGAGCCCCCACGCAAGCTGCATCATTTGCGCGGTCCCGCCCACCAGCAGGAACGTCACGAGCGCGAACACCGTCCACGCCACGGTGAAGCTCAGCGACGGTCGGGGAGGAGGCTGTTCGGGCGGATTGTTGATCACGGAGCGGAGCCGATAGCAGCGGAACGCTGCGCGAGACAGCTGGGAGCGAAGCGTACAGCTGGCCGAGGCGGAGCGACCCAGATCACGGAGCGGAGCCGATAGCAGCGGAACGCTGCGCGAGACAGCTGGGAGCGAAGCGGACAGCTGGCCGAGGCGGAGCGACCAAGAACACGGGAACGGACGCTCTCGCGCTCGTTATACTCGCCGCCCAGTGAATGCACCGAGCCATTGGTCCGACGAGGTCCGCTTCACCGAGTCTTCGACCGCCTTCCGCGGCTTCTTCACCGAGCTGAAGGAAGCGTTCATCGAGCGCGAGTCGCTCTTCACGCAGCTCGAGCTGGCGCTCCTGTGCAAGGAACACCTGCTCATCATCGGCCCGCCCGGCACCGCCAAGAGCGCCATCGCCGGCGCCGTGCTGGGGCGCATCGTCGACGAGAAGTCGGGCCGGCCCTCGCTCTTCAGCAAGCAGCTGGCCGAGAACACCGTGCAGACCGACCTGATCGGCCCGGTCGACTTCAAGGTCCTCACCGAGACCGGCCGCACCGAGCACCTCACCGAAGAGGGCATGCTCGGCGCCGTGCACGCGTTCCTCGACGAGGTGTTCGACGGCCGCGACATGCTGCTGCGCTCAATCTTGAACGTGCTGCACGAGCGCGAGCTCAAGCACGGCCGCAAGGTGACGCCGGGGCGCTGCGAGTGCGCGGTGATGACCAGCAACCGCTACCTGTCCGAGGTGCTGCAGCGCTCGCCCGAGACCCTGCAGGCCTTCGCCGATCGCATCTCGTTCATCTGCTTCGCCCCCAAGAGCTTCGCGCGCCGCTCGAGCCGCGGGCAGATGCTGCACCGCGCGCAGACCGGCCAGCGCCCGGCGCTCCACGCCCGCCTCACCCTGCAGCAGCTCGACGTGCTCCAGGAAGCGGTGGAGGCCGTCGAGGTGCCGCCGCTCGTCGCCGAGGGCATGGAAGAGCTGGCCGACGCGCTCGAGCGCGATCTGCTCTCGCAGGTGGCCAAGCTGCCCGACTACGTGCCCACCAAGTACTTCTCGCAGCGCTCGATGGTGAAGGCCCTGTGGGTGCTCAAGGCCATCGTGGTGCGCGATCGCATGTACCGCCGCCCCGAGCGCCGCCTGGTGGCCGAGCCGGGCGACCTCGAGATGCTGCGGCACTTCTTCCTCCTCGGCGGGCCGGTGGAGGCCGAGCTCGACGCGCTCCTCAAGCAGTCGTCGGACCCGCGCGAGCGCGCCCAGCTCGAGATCATCCGCGTCGAGAGCAAGACCTTCGCCCAGGCCTACGCCAAGCTCGCCCCCTCGCTGCAGCAGTCCCTCGAGCGCGAAGCGGCCGATCTCAAGTCGAACGAAGAGGTCGAGGCCGCCGAGGCGCAGAGCCGGGGGTGGACGGCGTCCGTCGCCAGCACCACCGCGCGCTCGCTGCGCGACAAGCTGGTGCCCGGGCCGCGCCACCCCGACAACCGCAAGCCGCTGCTGCGCGCCGCCGAGGCGCTGGTGCAGGCGATGGAGCAGCGCTGCTCGCGCGGCATGGCGGGGCAGGGTGAAGGCCGCGGCGGGGTGGCGTTGCTGGGGAGCTTCGGCGACGTGCTCGAGCTGGCGCATCGCGTGCCGGAGCTCCAGGCGCGCCTCCCCGCAGTCGCGCGCAGCGTGGCGGAGTTCAGCAAGCAGGCCGCGCAGATGATCGCGCTCGCCGCCGAGGGCAGTGAGTTCGACGACGCCGTGCGCCTCGACGGCGTCTCGGGGCTCGCCACCAACCTCGCCGAAGAGCTGGAGCGCATCGGCGAGCTGGTGCAGGTCGCCGGGGCGATCGTTCCCGAGGTGGTGGAGCCGGTGCGGGCGCACCTGGTCGCGGTGCGGGAACGCACCTCGCTGGCGCTGCGCCGCCGCGCCACGCGCACCTTCGCCCAGAGCCAGACGGGCCGGAAAGGCGAGCCGCTCGAGCTGCTCATCGGCGACAGCCGCCGCCTGCGCGAGCTCGAGCGGTGCCTGGTCGAGCTGTCCTCCGCCCACGCCGGGTTGCGCGTCGAGCTGCTCGCCCCGCTCGCCGAGCAGTACGCGCGCGACGTGGTGACGGTGCAGCCCTTCTCCCGCCTCGAGCAACTGCTGCGCCTGATGCAGGGGGTGATCGACAACCTCGAGCGCGAAGGCGCCTCGCCGGGGGCCGCCATTCGCGTGGCGCGCGACGAGGTGGAGCGCCGGGTCGCCACCTACGCCCAGGGCCTCGCCGCGCCCAAGCTGGTCACGCCCGACGCCACCAAGGTGCTCACCGGTGACGCGTACACCTTCTACCGGCAGCAGCTCGCCGCGCAGGCGATCGAAGGCGAGCTCAACGCGCTCAAGGGCATCGACGCGCTGCTCCGCTCGGTGGGCGCCGTCGCGCTCGCCCCCGAATCGCGGGAGCAGATCGCGAACGCCGAGGTGCAGTCGATCGGCGTGCGGGTGCGCTACCTCTCGAGCTGGTGGTCGCTGGTCGAGGCCGCGCTGCCCGCCGAGAAGGTGCGTGGCCCGGCCGACGCCGACAAGGCCTTCGACGCGCTGGTGAAGAGCCGCTACCCGCTGCTGGTGACGCGCGAGGGCGAGTTCGTTCGGCTCAACGCCGCGCTGGGGCGGTTGGCGCAGGAGACCGGGCAACGCGGTGACGTGGTGCGTGCGCTGATCGACGAGGCGCAGAGGTGCGAAGAGGCGTTCTCGCGCTTCTCCCGCCGGGTGATCGACGGCCGCGGCAAGCGGTGAGCCATGAGCCGGAGAGTGGGTCGACAGAGCGCTGAGCACCCCGCCGCAGCCGCTCGCAGGGTTGACCGAAACAGGGCTCGCCCCCCGTTCATCCCGAGCGGAGTCGAGGGAGGGACGCCCAGGCTCGCAGGAAGACGCCCCTCGACTCCGCTCGGGGTGAGCGGTGACGAGCTCGATCGCTGTTTCGCTCAACCCTCTCGGGATGAACGGGGTGCCCCATGAGCGTCGAGCGCTTCAACCAGCTCAAGGAACGGCTCGACGCCCTGCGCGCGGGCCACCCGCCTGCGCTGGGCCTCTTCGATCGCGCGAAGATGCTCTTCGTGCGCGACGACGGCCGGGTGACGCTCGACGCGCTGCGCGAGCTCGACGCCGATCTCGAGCGCGCCGGCGTGCACACCGTGGCCGACGCCCGGCTGCTGCGCGAGCTGTCCACCGCGAAGGGCAAGCTGGGTGAGCTGAGCACCGGGCTCCGGGCCCGCGCGAAGGCCTCGCTCGACGAGTTCGAGCTGGCCCTCGCCGAGGCCGAGCGCCTCGCGGGCGTGCAGAACATGCCCCCCGAGCTGAGGATCACGCTCGAGCAGGACTTCCGCCGGCTGGGCCGGGTGGTGAAGGTGGCGGCGGTGTTCGACGCGGCGGCGCCGGTGCCGTTCGAGATCTTCAATCGCCCCCGCGGCCCCGATCGCGCCGCGCCGGTGAGCTCGCGGCTGGCGCTCGCAGAGTTCCTTTCCGGGCGGGCCCAGCAGCAGATCGGCGACACCGCGCAGAAGCGGCGCGATCTCGACCTGGCGTACGAGATCGTGCTGCGCATGGGCGCCGACGCGAAGGGTGATCGTGATCGCTCGCGGCGGCTCCGGCTCGAGCTGGGGGCCGCGCGGGAACGGGTGCGCGCTTCACCCGCAGTGCGCTCGCTCGACGATCTCGTCCGCCACGTGCGCCACGCGGCCCGCAGGGACCCCTCGACGGCGTGGCGCAGCCTGCGCGCGCTGTACGAACGCGCCGTGGAGGCCGGTGACACCGAGCTCGCCCGCGTCGCCAGCGGCGCCGTGCTCTCGATGAGCCAGGAAGGCAGCCTCGCCCCCGCGGTCGATCGTGCCGAGGCGATGCGCTCGCTGGGGTGGCGTGATCGCCCCCGGCAGGAGATCGCCGAGCGGCTCGCGCCGGGCGGGCAGAAGGGGCTCGACGATCAGCTCGCCTCCGAGCTGGCGCAGCTGGCCTTCGATCTCGACGACGACGAGCGCAAGGCCCTCGAGCTGGCGTCGGGCTGCGCCCGCTACTTCGACGTCGAGGACGCGCTGTCCGAGGAGATCGTCGAGGCCGAGACCCGCGCGACCCGGCCGGTGCAGCGCCGCGTGCCGTACCCCACGCAGCTGATGACCTACGAGCCCACCAACTCGCTCGATCAGCTCAACCACTTCGTGCTCGATCGGCCCGGCGCGCTGGTGCTCGACCTCGCCTCGGGCCGGCAGATGGTGCGCGCGTACCTCGAGGAAGAGCCGCCCCCCAGGCCCCGCCGCTCGCAGAAGACCGCGGTGCGCGTCTACGTGCTCGACGCGTCGGGCTCGATGCACGGGTCTCGCGCGCGGTTTCGCGACGCCATCCTGGTGTCCGAGCTGAACGCGATCCGGGTGAAGGCGAAGGCGAAGCTGCCCTTCGACCCGCTCTACTTCTCGTTCTTCAACGACGCGCCCACCGAGCTGGTGCGGATCGACAACGGCGACGCGGCCTCGCGGCACATCGACAAGCTCTTCCGCGAGTCGCCGGCCGAGGGTCAGACCGACATCTCCCTGGCGCTGGTGTCTGCGTTCGATTCCATCGGGCGGGCGAGCGGCGAAGACCCGTACCTGGCCCGCGCGACGGTGGTGCTGGTGACCGACGGCGAAGACGGCGTCGATCTCGAGCTCATTCGCAAGACGCGCCGGCCGTACGAGGGGCTGGAGATCGCGCTGAGCTTCATCTCGCTGGGTGAAGAGAACCCCGACCTGCGCTCGTTGATCATCGACCAGCGCGACGCGGGCGGGCGCGCGTTCTACCACCACGTGTCTGACGCCGAGATCCAGCTCGCCCGCACCGACTTCGACTCGGCGTGGCGCACGCTGCTGCCCGCCGACGTGGCGGTGACCAGCGACGCGCTCGAGAAGCTGGTGCCGCACCTCGAGGCGCTCGAGGCGATCGCCGGCGGGCGGCCGGTGCAGAAGACGGCCTCGCCCGACTCGCAGTTCGACACGTTGTTCCCCGAGCCGGGGCGCTCGAGCGCGGTCGCGCCCCCGCAGCTGCCCCGGGTGGTGGACGTGCTCGAGGCGGTGGCCGAAGCGGTGAGCCTCGCGCCCCCGGACGGCCGCCGGGGAGAAGCGGTGACGCTGCTCAGCCACCTGCTGCAGGTCTACGCGCTGCCGTTACCCAAATACCTCGAGTGGGTGCAGGTGCCCGACGTCAAGCTGCGCAAGGCGATCGCGAACATCCGCCTCGTGTGTTGAAACTGTCGCCGGACATGGTGTTCAACTTCTTCAAGAAGAAACCAGCCACCGCCAAACCGACCGATCCGCTGGCGGTCTTCGATGCGGTGATCACCTCGCTCGATCGCCAGGGCGCCGAGGTGCGCAAATCGGCTGCGACGCTGCTCGCCCTTCGCGCTGAGCTGGCCCGCGACGAAAGGAAGTACGAGCTGCGCGTCGCGAACACCAAGGACAGGCTCGCCCGCGCGGAAGGCGAGCCGAAGGCCGAGAAGACGCTGCGCCGCGATCTGCTGGAAGCCCAGCAACTCCTCGATCGCACCCGCGAGGCCCACGCTCAGGCCGAGACGAACGCGAAGCTGTTGATGGAAGCGGCCGAGGATCTCTCGCGACAGCTCGCGGAGCTGCAGGAAGAGCGGCAGAGCGCCCGGGCGCGGCTGTCGGCGGGGGTGATGGTGTCCGACGCGCTCAAGGCGCAGGTGGCGAACTTCGATCGGGTGATGAAGCTCGATCGCGCCCGCGACGAGGTGGAGAAGGCCCACGCACTGGCCGAGCTGTATCGGGAGGACGCGGGGAAGTAGTGCGCCCCTCACCCGGCCTGCGGCCGACCTCTCCCCGCTTCCGCAGGGAGAGGTTCTTACTTCCGGTAGCCGCGCATCAGCTTGAGGTAGCTGCGCCACGCGCCGTCGATCGCCGCCAGGTCGCGCTCGTTCACCTCGCGCACCACCTTCGCCGGCGAGCCGACGACGAAGCTGCGCGCGGGGAACTTCTTGCCCGGGGTCACCAGCGAGCCGGCGGCGACGAAGCACTCATCACCCAGCTCCACGCCGTCGAGCAGGATGCTCCCCATGCCCACCAGGCAGTGGTTGCCGACGGTGCACCCATGCAGGATCACCCGATGGCCGATGGTGCACTCGACGCCGACGTGGGTCTGGCTGTAACCGGTGGTCGCGTGGGTGATCACCCCGTCCTGCAGGTTGCTGCGCGCCCCGATGCGGATCGCTCCGCAGTCGCCGCGCAACACAGCCGTGGGCCACACCGAGACCTCCTCGCCGAGCTGCACGTCGCCCAGGAGCTGCGCTGACACATGCACGAAGGCCGTGGGGTGCACGATGGGTGACAGACCTTCGAAGGCTTCACTCGACATGGTGGGGAGCTACCTGAAGCACGCTATGTTGCAAGCCACCATGCAGCGGATCATCGTGTTGGGACTGGTGCTGTCGGCTTCGCTCGCAATCGCACAGGGCACGCCGGACATTCCGAGTGAGAAGGTGGTCATCGTTCCGATGGGGGATCCGCTCGTCGACGCGGGCGTCTCCGAGGCGCCGCCCTCGCCGCAGCCCGAGCAGCCGCTACCGCCGCTCACCTTGACGCCCGAGCCGCCGCCGCCCCAGCCCGACACGCGCACGCTCGAGGCGCTGCCGCCCCCGCTGCCGCCGCCCGAGCAGCTCGATCAGAACCCGCCCCAGGTCGTCCCCACGGGGCCGGGCGCGCTGATCGACGGGCACCCGCGTGAAGGTGCCTTCCTGTCGGGTCCCGGCAGCCTCACCTTCCTCATGCACCACACCTTGATGACGGGCTTCGGCGTGCTCGGCACCCAGCTCATTCCCCGCGCCATCGACGCAGGTCCCGCGCACGGACCGATCATGGGAGGCCCGATCGAGAACCAGTTCGTCGACATTCCCGCGGGCGGCTGCGACCCCGCGAACCTGCAGGCCAGCATCGACAGGCACCCCGAAGCCTACAAGGGCGTGAAGTCCTGCTCGGAGATCGTCACCGGGGAAGGGGCGCGCCTCGCCTACCTCACCGGCACGCTGCTGGGCGCGGGCATCGGCTTCACCTCGGCCGCGATCTGGCAGTTCAACAACTGGATCAGCCACCGCTCGGCGAACTTCGGGATCTTGAGCTCGCTCATCGGCGGCATGTTCCTCGGCGGCTTCACCGATCTCGTCACCGGCCACGGCGACGCCTACGCGACGTCCTGGATGACGATGATCGGCAGCTCGGCCGGTGCCTGGTTGGCCGCCATCGTCGGCGGCGGCGACATCGCCCTCAACAAGGCCACGCTGATCATCTCCGGCGCGGCGTGGGCGGCCATCTACACCGCGTTGATCGTGGCCATCGTGGCGACCACGGGCGGCGCGATCACCGCGCGCAGCGGCCTCGACGCGGTGATGCTCGTGCCCGCCTTCGGCGCGGGGGTCATGGCGCTCGCCACCCTCAAGTTCAACCCGAGCACGGCGCAGATCATTCGAGCGAACATCTTCGGCGCGATCGTCGGAGGGGCGGTGCTGGTGCTGTCGGGCCTGTTGCTGGGGCCCGCGACCGGCTTCACCAGGTCACCGGTGCCCTACATCCTCGCGGGCGTGGGCGCGATCGGCGCCAAGACGCTCGTCAGCCTGCTCTGGGCCGACGCCGCCGAGAACCCCACCACGGCGGGGCTCCCCGGCAGCGGCGACCGCAAGTACCGCAGCGTCTGGTGATACCTTCCCGCACCGGAATGGCGACCAAGCGCGCGAAGAAGCGTGCCTCCCCCACCGAGGAGGCAGAACCCGGGCGGCGAGCGCTCCACTACAAGGTGGTGGAGCTCTCCAGCGTCGACGAGCACACGCTCGAGCGCACGCTCAACGAGTGGGTCCCCCTGGGATGGAAGTTCGACGGGCTGCAGTTCGCGATGCGGGAATCGTCGAAGCGCCCCTCGATGGCCTTCGTCTTCTTCACGCGCGAGGGTGGCCCGCTGCAGCAACCCGAGATCGTTCCGCACCTCGAGATCGGCCACCGCGGCGAGGCCGAGGCGCTCGCGCACCTGCAGAAGCTCTCTGCCGAGGTCGACCCGATGCAGACGGCGTGGGAACGGCTGCACGGGCTCGCCGCGGGCAAGACCGAGCCGGAGCCGGAGGAGAAGTGAGGTCCCTGCGCGTCGTGAGGGAGGGGGAGCCATCGGGGTACCCGAAGGCCTCGCTCCTGCTGCGCGCCGGCGCGCGCATCGTCGACGTGGCGATCGCCTGGGCCCTCTACTGGTCGACGGGCCCGGCGGGCGTGGTGATGGCCCTGCTCTACACCCTGTTCGCCGACGGCATGCTGCAGGGGCAGAGCCCGGGGAAGAAGATCTTCGGGGTGAAGGTCGTGTTCGTCCCCACCCGTAGCGGCGCGCGCCATCGCGACAGCGTGCTGCGCAACGCACCGTTCGGCCTGATCGTCATCCTCTCGATGATGCCCGAGCTGGGGGCGCGCGCCTTCCTGGCGGGCCTCGTGGTGATCGGCAGCATCGAGGCGCTGCAGTGCCTGCGCGATCCCGAGGGCATTCGCCTCGGCGACAGCTGGGCGCAGACGCAGGTGATCGACGGCAAGGTGCAGGCAGATCAACCGCAGCGGATTCCTGCTCAAGAAGAGAACCGCGCCGGAGCCCGGCTGCGAGACCAGATTTAAGACACAGCAGTGAGAGGGGAATTTCGATGCGCATCGCGCTGACCCACAACCTGAGGCTGTCCGACTCAGAAGAAGAAGCCGAGTTCGACACGGAAGAGACCGTCAACGCGCTGGCCGCGGCCATCGAGCGCCTGGGCCACCGCGTCGAGAAGATGGAAGTCTCGGGCCCCGCCTCGCGCACCGTGGCGCGGCTCGAAGCGTTCTCGCCCGATCTGATCTTCAACACGGCCGAAGGGCGCCGCGGCCGCTTTCGCGAGGCCTTCTTCCCCGCGCTGTTCGAGGAGCTCGGCTTTCCGTACACCGGCAGCGACGCCTACGCGCTGGCCGTCACCCTCGACAAGCAGCTCAGCAAGCTGATCCTGCGCGAGCAGGGCGTGCGCACCCCGGGCTGGCAGTTCATCGAGAAGGTGAGCGAGCTCAAGTCGGACGACCTGCACTTCCCGGTGATCGTGAAGCCGAACTTCGAAGGCAGCAGCAAGGGCATCACCCAGGACTCCGTGGCCGAGAGCGTGGAAGAGCTCAAGCGCAAGGTGGGCCAGGCGCTCGAGAAGTACCCCGCGGGCGTGCTGGTCGAGGAGTTCATCGCCGGCCGGGATCTGACGGTGCCCTTCCTCGAGGCGGTCGACAACGACTTCGACGGCGTGCTCAGCCCGGTCGAGTACGTGATCGATCCCGAGCTGGCGAAGGGCCGCCGTTATTCGATCTACGACTACGAGCTGAAGACCACCCGCGACGAGGCCGTGAGCGTGCGCGCCCCGGCGGCGATCAGCGAGGACATGAGTGAGCGCATTCGCAAGATGGCGCGCACGGTGATCAAGAAGCTCGACTGCAAGGACCTGGGGCGCGTCGACTTCCGCCTGTCGGACGCGGGCGTGCCGTACTTCCTCGAGATCAACGCGCTGCCTTCACTGGAGCAGGGGGCCGGCATCTACGCGGCGGCCGCGCTCGAGGGGCTGCACTTCGACGGCGTGATCGACGCGGTGATCCAGAACGCGGCGAGGCGCTACAAGATCAAGGACAAGCCGCGTGGCCTCTCGAGGCCGACGCGCCGCGGGCCGCTCAAGGTGGGCTTCACCTTCAACGTCAAGCGCATCAAGCCCACCGCCGAGGGGGAGGATCGCGAGGCCGAGTACGACTCGCCCACCACGCTGCAGGCGATTCGCGAGGCGATCGCCAGCCACGGGCACGAGGTGGTCGATCTCGAGGCCACCGCCGAGCTGCCGATGGTGCTCGCGAGCACACCCGTCGACGTGGTGTTCAACATCGCCGAGGGCTTCCGCGGGCGAAACCGCGAGAGCCAGGTGCCCGCGCTGCTCGAGCTGCTCGACATTCCGTACACCGGGTCGGACCCCGCGACGTTGTCCCTGGCGCTCGACAAGGCCCTCGCCAAGCGCGTGGTGCGCGCGGCGGGCATCGACACGCCGAACTTCCAGTTGATGAGCAGCGGCCGCGAGCGGCTCGACAAGCAGTTCGTGCGCTGGCCGCTGATGGTGAAGCCGGTGGCCGAGGGCTCGAGCAAGGGCGTGATCAGCAAGAGCGTCTGTCACAACGAGACCGAGCTGCGCGAGGTGGTCAAGGAGATGGTCGAGCGCTACCAGCAGCCGGCGCTGGTCGAGGAATACATCGGCGGGCGCGAGTTCACCGTGGGGTTGCTCGGTGAGCGGCGGCCCGAGGTGTTGCCCCCGATGGAGATCGTCTTCACCGACAAGTCCGACAAGACGCCCATCTACAAGTTCGAGGACAAGCTCGAGGAGAACGATCGCATTCGCTACGAGGTGCCGGCGAAGCTGGAACCGGGCCAGCTCGAGCGGCTTCGTGCTTCGGCGCGCACGTCGTTCATGTCGTTGGGCTGCCGCGACGTGGCGCGCATCGACTTCCGCATGGACAACGAGACGGGCCGTATCTACTTCATCGAGTGCAACCCGCTGCCGGGGCTCACCCCGGGCTGGAGCGACCTGGTGCTGATCGCGCAGGGTGACGGTATGGACTACCACACGCTGATCGGCGAGATCCTCTCGGGAGCGATCCGTCGCTACAAGGAGCGCGGCTCCCGAAGAAGAGATCGAGCCGACGCCGACGCCGCATAGTCGTAGAAAACTGCGTCTCCCTCTCCCCGAGGGGGAGAGGGTCGGGGACAGGGCAAACCAACTACCGCCTGATCCACCGCAGCAACCGAGCCAGCCAGCTCTCGTCCCGAAGTGAGAGCAGCGCCACCACGATCGGTTCCAGTTCCCCGCGCCCGAGCACACCCTGCAACTGAGCCGCATCGATCGGCGCCAGCACGCTGAGCGCCGTCACCCGCTCGTACCGTGGTCGCGAGCCGCAACGCCTGAAAGGTCCGGGCCGAGAAGTTCGCGCCCAGCCCCTGTTCGACGAGAAAGCCGAGGCTCTCCTTCAGCAGCTCCGGCATCGGCGGCTCGACGGGGGCCCACGCCAGCGTCTTCACCTCGGCGAACAACGCATCGCCACTCCGCTCGACCACGACGATCCGGACGCGCTCGATACCCAGCACCCCGACGCACGCGGCCTCTGCCGACATCCGCTCTGCGTCAGTGACGCGGCAGATCGTGCCGATCCCGTGCAGGTCCTCCGGGCCGGGATCATCGACGTCGGGATCGCGCTGCAGCACCACCAGCACCTGTTCGCCATGTTCGGCCGCGTGACGAAGCGCCGCCACCGAGCCCGGCCGGCCCACCTGGAGCTCATTGACCGCCCCGGGCAGCAGCACCGCGTCTCTGGTGGGGAGGACTGCGACTCGCACCGGCGCACTCTAGCCCTCGTCTCGCCCTCTCCCCTCTCCCCCGCGGGGAGAGGGAGACAGTGGTGTAGGGTCCGCGCCATGCCGTCCTCGAAGCGGGTGCGTGCCCGCGAACTCGATCTCCCGTTGGGCCGCTTCAAGCCCGGCAAGTTCAACTCGATCACCGACGTGGAAGGCGTGCTCGTCGGCCACTCCACCATCATCGAAGGCGCGCCCGGCCCGCTGGTGGTGGGCAAGGGCCCGGTGCGCACCGGCGTCACCGCCATCATCCCCAACGACGGCAACATCTTCATGGACCGCCTCGCCGGGGGCGCCTTCGTGCTCAACGGGGCGGGAGAAGTGTCCGGCCTGACGCAGGTGGTGGAATGGGGCCTGCTCGAGACCCCCATCATGCTCACCAACACCATGGCCGTCGGCGCGGTCAGCGACGCGCTCGCCCGCACCATGGTCGAGAACCACCCCGGCATCGGTGACGAGCACGACGTGATCATCCCCGTGGTGGGCGAGTGCGACGACAGCTACTTGAACGACATCGCCGGCCGGCACGTGAAGGAAGAGCACGTGCGCCAGGCGCTCAAGCGCGCGAAGTCGGGCCTGGTCGAAGAGGGCGCGGTCGGCGGCGGCACGGGCATGATCACCTGCGACTTCAAGGCGGGCATCGGCACCAGCTCACGCAAGCTCCCCCCGGTGCACGGCGGTTACACGCTGGGCGTGCTGGTGATGAGCAACTTCGGAAAGATGCACAACCTCCGCGTGGCCGGCATGCCGGTGGGCGAGGTGCTCGCCGAGATGTTCCGGGGCACGCCGCGGCGGGTGCAGAGCTATGGCTCGATCATCGCGGTGGTGGCCACCGACGCGCCGCTGCTGCCGCACCAGATCAACCGCCTGTGCAAGCGCGTCTCGCTCGGCATCGGCCGGGTGGGCAGCTACGCCGCGCACGGCTCGGGTGAGATCATCGTCGGCTTCTCCACCGCCAACGTGGTCCCGCGGCGCACCCGGAAGATGGTCTACAAGATGAAGCTGCTGCTCGATGCCCGCCTCGACCCGCTCTACGAGGCGGTGATGGAGGCCACCGAGGAGGCGATCCTCAACTCCATGTGCGTGGCCACCGAGATGGCGGGCGCGCATGGCCACCTGGTGCCCGCACTCCCGCTCGACGAGGTGCGGCGCTTCGTCGACGCCACCCGGCCCATCTTCGCCTCGGTGAAGCTGCGCCCCGATCAGCCGGCCATGCCCGCGACCGAAGACGTGCCGGCCGATTCCCAGCTGGGCTTCAACCTCGACGAGGCGCACCCCACGCGCGTGCGCAGCGCCGAGGGCATGCCTTTCCCCACGCGCCCCCCCCCAGACGAAGACGAGTGATCGACGCCCGCGGTTCTGTTACGCACCGCGCTCGCTCAGGTTTCAGGAGCACTCACCCAGGAGAGAGCATGGCCAACAGCAAGTCGAAGCACCGCCGAGTTCGCAGCAAGATCCGCCTCAAGTGGAAGAAGCGCGCTGAGCGCAAGAAGGCCGCCGTGAAGGCCGCCGCCACCACCGGCAAGAAGAAGAAGTAACCAGTCGTCTGCGCGATCCCGGCCTCAGCGCGAGGTGCGCTGGGCCGTGAACGCTTCATTCACTTCACACGGGTCGCCGGTCGCCGGCAGGGTCCGCGTGGTGAAGGTGCCCTGCAGCCTGATGCCCGCGTCTGCTCCGGACCCCTGGGGGATCGTGAGCGCGCGGAGCCGGTAGCTCAGCGTGCCTTCCGAACCCGAGAGCACCAGGTCGTACGAGTCGTAGAGCGTGCCGCCCAGGTTCACGCCGGCGATCGTCGAGGTCACCTGCGTGTCGCGTTGGGCCAGCGTCCATTCCGGCACGCGCGGGCCGGAGACCGTGCAGGCCCCCCCATCACCCGCCACCCCCGCGTCGTCCCAGCTCACCGCGTAGACGCCGTCGACCGGCGGACAGGTGCGGCAGGGCAGGGCGCTGCTGCACCCCAGGATCAGCAAGCCGATGATCGGTGTCAGTCGCATCGTCGACACCGTAACATCCGACCCCGAACCGTTCACCCCGAGCCTCCCCGAGGGAATGGCGCCCGGGGCGAACGGGGGACTCGAGCCTCAAATGATCCACACTGACGGCGAAGCTGTTTAGAACGCGCTCCATGCTTCCTCCCGCGGTGGCCAGGTTGATCGACACCGTCACCAGCGCGCACGCCGGCCAGAGCGTGGTCTTCGACGCCGACGGCACGCTGTGGCGCGGCGACGTGGGGGAAGACTTCCTGCGCCACGCCATTCACACCCGCCTCTTCGAGGCGAGCTACGAGCACTACGAGCACCTGCTCACCCAGTCGGCCCCTCGCGCCTACGCGTACTGTGTCGAGGTGATGCGCGATCAAGACGAGGCCGTGCTCGCGCAGCGCTGCGCCGCCTTCTTCACCGCGCGCTACCAGGGCCGCGTCTTCAGCTTCGTCAGGCCGCTGCTCGCCCGCCTCGAGGCCGCCGGCTGCCCGGTGTGGATCTGCAGCGCCTCGCCGCGCTGGAGCGTCCTCCCCGGGGCGCTCGCCCTCGGCATCCCCGCCCAGCGCGTGATCGGCGTCTCGTGCCCGGTGCGCGACGGCAAGCTCAGCGGTGAGGTCGAGCAGCCCGTGCCCGTCGGCCCCGGCAAGGTGACCTGGCTCCAGCGCCGCGAGCTGCTCCCCGCCCTCGCGGTGGGGAACGGTGACTTCGACCTCGACATGCTCGCCTTCGCGAAGCACGCGCTGGTCATTTCTCCCCCTGATTCCCAGAACCACCTCGTCGCCGAGGCGCGCTCCCGCGGCTGGCCCATTCTCAGCGCGTGAGAAATTCACCCGGGGCCTGTGTCGCAGGGTTGAACACCTGCGCGGAATGACGGCATAAGGCATCGTTCATGCGCCCCTCGTCAGTCTTCGCGCTCGTCGTGCTGCTCGCCACCTCCGCCTTCGCGCAGAAGGTGGTGATCCTCGAGCTCGACGGAGATCCGCAGGGCAGGCTGCGCACGCAGATCGAAGCGGCCGTGCGCTCGGCGGCGGTGGTGGAATTGGTCTCGATCAAGGCCTTCAAGGACGCCGCCGCGAAGAAGAGGCTCAAGGGCGCCGCCGCGATGACGCCGGTGGGCGTGGCCCGGGCGGCCAAGCTGGTGCCGTTGGACGCGGCCGTGGGCGGCGAGGTGGTCGAGGGCACCTACAAGGTGCTCATCTACGATCGCGCCGGCGAGCAGCTGTGGACCAAGGACCTCCCGGTGAAGAAGGGCCTGCTCAGCGAGGACTTCGCCGGCAAGCTCGCGCGGGCCATCGCCGCGGCGGCAGAGCAGGGGGCCGCGCGCGCCACGGCGCCACCCACGCCCGAGGAGACGGTCGGTGAGGAACAGCCCGGCCTCGATCTGACCAACCCCGAGGTGGTGAACGCGCCGCCCGAAGATCGCGACACCGACCTCGAGGATCCCAACAGGAAGAAGAAGCAGGCGAAGGTGCCGGTGAAGCTGTTCCGGGTGTGGCTGGCGGGCACCACCACGTGGCGCAGCCAATGCCTGCGGCCGGGCGTGACCAACTGCAAGGAGTACGATCTCGCGCAGACGCCGCCCACCGGCATCTCGATCGACTTCACCGCGACGGTGCCGTACCTCGGCCTCTCGCTCAACGCAGACGTCTTCCCCCTGGCCTTCCTCGACAACCGCATCCTCCAGGGCTTCGGGCTCTTGATCGGCTTCCAGTACGGCCAGTCGCAGACGCGCATCGTCGAAGAGACCCCGCAGGGCCAGGGCCCGGACAAGACGGTGAAGAGCGACGACGTCGGGTTCGCCGCGCAGCTCGCGTGGCGCTACCACTTTCAGATGGGCTACGGAGAGCCGCAGCCGGTGGCCTCGGTGGGCATCCGCGGGGGGCTCCAGTCACGCAGCTTCTTGATCGATCCCGAGGCGGGCACCTCGCTGCCGTCGAGCGAGCGCGTCTACCCGACCGGCATCGGCTTCCCCACCTTCGGGATCGACGCGTCGATCCCGCTCAACCAGTACATCCGCTTCGAGCTGGTGCTCAGCTACTTCCTCAACCCGCGCCCCGCGGCCGAGCAGATCGTCGGCTACGGCAACCTGAACGATCCCACCGGGGGCGCCACCGCCACCGGGCTCGGCGTCGAGATCGGCGTGGCGGGCGATCTCTGGGGTCCGCTCGGCTACGTGGTCCGCTGGCGCTACCAGGGCTTCACCGACCGCTATTACGGCCAGGGTCAGAAGTGGACCGTGTGTAACGAGCTGCAGTGCGGCGGGGTCGGTGAAGAGGCGTTCCATTCCATCATCTGGGGCATCACCGCCAGCTACTGAGGCGAACGACCGCGTGTGTGTTGACAGCACCTACCTGAGTCTTTACGGTGCGCCGCCTTTCGGCTGGCCGCATTTTTCCAAGGAATCTTCATGAGTCTCCGCAGCTTGAGCGTTGTTTCCATCACCGCGCTCGCCCTCGTCCTCACCGCCTGTCCGATCACTCCCACTCCCGACGCGAACAACGTGGACGTCGACTCGGGCAATCCGCTGCCCCGCGACGCGTGCTCGGGCGGCTGCGCCACCAACCAGGTCTGCGACACGGCGCGGCGCACCTGCGTCGACGCGTGCGGCGGCTGTGACGCCGGCACCTGCGTGATGGTGAGCCAGGGCGTCTTCCAGTGCCGCACCCAGGCGGTCTCGTGCAGCGGCAACCTCTGCGAGCCCGGCCAGGTGGCCTGCCTCGGCGGCGAGTGCTCGTGCCTGTCGAGCCTCTCGGGCGCGCTCGACACCTGCCAGGCCGCGGGCAAGTGGTGCAACGGCCGCGTCTGCGCCAACCCCCGCTCGCTGCAGCAGTGCACGCCGGGCGACACCCTGGCGACCTGCCCCACGGGCTTCGCCTGCCAGCCGGTGTTCGGTGACGATCTCGCGATCTGCACCAAGGTCTGCATGGACAACAACGAGTGCCAGCGCGGCGAGTTCTGCTCGGGCGTGGGCTGCCTGCCCTCGGGTCTCTTCTCCGACCAGGAGTGCAACCAGACCAAGCCGGCGGCCGACGGCGGCTTCGAGCGTGACGACGCGGGCGTGCCGCTGCGCCTCACCGTGACGGTGGGCAACACCTGCCTGCTCAAGGACGGCGACGGCAACCCCACCGAGCCGAACGGCAAGGGCACGGGTAACTGCACCTACGCGGTGTTCCAGTTCTGGAACGACGGCGTCTACCCGTTCGACACCTGCCGTCCCCCGGGCGTGGCGAGCGAAGGTCAGCCCTGCCGCGACGACTTCACCGCGGGCACGACGGCGACCCAGTGCGCGACGGGCCTGGAGTGCGCGAAGACGCGCGGTGGCGACGAAGGCGTGTGCCTGCGCATGTGCAACGCGCAGCCGCCTGCGCTCGGCTTCCCTCCGCAGCCCGAGTGCAACACGGGCGAGGCGTGCGTGAACACGCTGCGCTACACCGACCCCAACTCGAACGCGGTCCTGGGCGTGTGCATGAAGAAGTGCAACGTGTTCGACGCGACGAAGAACACCTGCGCCAACGTGGGAGCCACCCCGTCGAGCTGCGTGCCCACCGAGGCGAGCGGCGAGCTGGTCGTCAGCAACAACGGCGACGGCATCTGCATCCCCCAGCGGCCGACCATCGCGGCGCCGGGCGCGACCTGCACCGAGACCGACTCTTTCCGCGGCGCGGCGTGTGGTTCGGCGCAGCTGTGCACCTCGCTCGACGCGGACACTGCGGCGAGCTGCACCGCGGTCTGCGATCTCGACTGCAACCTCGCCGATGGTGGAACGGGACCTGCCCGCTGCGCCACCGAGCCCAGCGCGCGATGCGCTGCGGGGACCACCTGCCGCCGGGTGACGAGCACCACGGGCGCGCGCGTCGGGTTCTGCCTCTGAGTTGAGGGGGAGGAGCGAAGGGGGCTGCTTTTCCCTCGGGGAAGGCGGCCCCTTTTTCGTTGCGGGGGGTGGGGGGGGAGGCTTCCCGGGGGGCGGCTTCTCGGCTTCGGCTTCTCGGCTTCGGCTGCGGGGTCGGCTGCGGGGTCGGCTTCGGGGATGAGTCGGGGTCGGTGACGGGATCGGGATCGGGATCGGTTTCGCGATCGGGAACGGAACCGGTCTCGGGAAGCTCGGGTTTCGGAAGCGCGGACGCGGTTTCGGAATTGCGACCGTAAGCCGAATGCGCCCCCGTACCCGATCGCGAAACCGATCCCGATCCCGATCCCGTCGCCGACCCCGAATCCGAATCCGAATCCGAATCCGGAAATCCGGGATCCGGAATCCGGGATCCGTCCGGAATCCGGGATCCGGGATTCGGGATCCGGGATTCGGAATTCGGGATCCGGAATTCGGGATCCGGAATCCACTCTCACATCTGGATCAGTCCCTTCCGGAGTCCCTCCGTGACAGCTTCCACCCGATTGGTGACCTCGAGCTTCCGATAAATGTGCTCGAGGTGCGTACGAATCGTCGCCTTCGACAGCGTGAGCATCGTCGCCGCCTCGCTGTTCGACACTCCCTTCGCGATCAGCTGCAGAATCTCCGTCTCGCGCGTCGACAGCTTCTTCCCTTCGGGCTCTTCCTGCTGCCGCGCGCTGCTCGGCTCGGGTGCAGCCGGTGCCTCGCCCACGCGGAAGTGCTTGAGCAGCCTCCGGGCGAGGTTGGGCTGAATCACCGTGCCCCCGGCGTGCACTTCCTTGATCGCCTCCACCATCTTGTCCGCAGGAGTTCCCTTGAGCAGGTAGCCCGACGCGCCGGCCTTCACCGCCTCGAGCACTTTGTCCTCCTCGTCGAAGATGGTGAAGATGAGGATCTCGACCTGCGGCAGCTCAGCCTTCACCGCGCGCGTCACGTCGATGCCGCTCATGCGGGGAAGCCCCAGGTCGAGCAGGAGCACGTCGGGCTTGAGCCGGCGGACCTCCTCGAGCCCCGTCTCGCCCGAGAGCGCCGTGCCGATGATGGTCAGCTCAGGGTGCCCCTCGAGCAGCTTGAGCTGGTTCTTGAGGATCTTCGTCTGGTCCTCCACCACGAAGACGCGGATCGGGGCGGGGCTCGGGTTCGCAGCGTCAGGGGTTTCCACTGATTGACTCCTCTAGAGAACGATCATGGGCCGACTGGCACCGTGAAGGTGATGTGTGAGCCCGCGCCGAGCTTCGCTTCGATGGTGACGTCGCCGCCGGCCTTCATGGCGCGCTCGCGCAGGTTGATCAGGCCGTAGTGGCCGGGGCGGGGCGCCGCGGGATCGAAGCCCTTGCCGTCGTCCCTCACGCCCAGCTGCACCGTCTCGGGTCCGAAGTGCAGCTTCACGTCGACGTGCTGCGGTGACGCGTGCTTCGCCGCGTTCGACAACAGCTCCTGCAGCACCCGGAACAGCGCGAGCGAGGTCTCGGGCGCGAGCCGGCCCAGCAGCGTGCCGCTCTTCTCGAAGCGCACCGGGAGCTGCGTGCGATCGCCGAACGTCTTCACGTAGTCCTCCACGCCGTTGGCGAGATCGAAGTCCTCCCGCATCATCTGCAGGCTGCGGCGCAGCTCTTCGATCGCCTCCTCGGCCGACTGCTTGAGGTCGGCCACTTCCTTCTTCACCGCCTCGTCCTTGGTGAGCTGCGCCACGTACTCCGACTGGATGATGAGCGACGACAGGCTCGCCCCCAACCCGTCGTGGATCTCGCGCGCCAGGCGGTTGCGCTCTTCCACCACCGCCAGCTCCTTGAGGTCGCCCTGGAGCTCCACCACCTCGCGGTGTGCCGTCACCTCGCGCTCGTTGAGGTACACCAGCACGTAGATCACGATGAAGTTGAGGCCGAGGTACCAGATGAGGGTGAGCACCTCGACCGCGGTGGGGCTCCGGTCGAGCAGCTGATCGAGGCGCGCGGTGATCGGCAGCGCCAGCAGCGGGGGGAGGATCGCCAGCGGCTTGGGGTAGAGCAGCGCGAACAGCATGGTGAAGAGCAGCTGCGTGGCGAGCAGGGGGTTGGCCAGGCCTCCGCCTTCCTGCGGCTTGACCACCACCACCACCATCACCACCAGGTCGAGACACAGCGTGATGTAGGTCACGATGCGGCCCGCGCGCTCGTGCCCGAGCACCAGGTAGTTGGCCACGCTGTAGAGCAGCATGAAGACGTAGCCGCCCACCGCGAGCGCGGTGAAGTGGAAGTAGTAGCGCCAGATGGGGACGGCGAGGATCCCCAGCCCCAGGGTGAGGAACATCATCCGCGCGTAGAACAGCGCGCGCGCCCGGGCGCTGAAGCGCTCCTGCACCCACGACTGGGCCGCGTCGGCAGCCGAGACGTGTTGCGTCAGCCCGCGTTTCTCGAGCACCACGGCGACGCGAGCGCGACGATCTTCGAAGTGCTGCAAGGTGCTGGCGAGTGTATCCCCATGTCGCCCGGAGCGGAGCCGCTAGCTGCGGAACGCAGCGCGAGACAGGCGGGAGCGAAGCGCACGGCTGGCCGAGGCGGAGCGACCATCAAACCGGAGCGGAGCCGCCAGCCCGAAGCTCAGTTGAGTCGATGCCGTCTCGGCTCTACGGGCGCAGTGGTTTCATGCCGGTAGAGCCGAGACGGAGATCGATTCAACTGAGCTTGGTAGTAGCTGCGGAACGCAGCGCGAGACAGGCGGGAGCGAAGCGGAAGGCGAGACGCCCCTCGACTTCGCTCGGGGTGACCGGTGACAACGGCGCTGGCCCAGGTGAATCGTCCCGGGTAGTGAAGGAGCCGTGACTGGGCGCGTACTCATCGTTGGCGTGGGAGGCCTGGGCTGCCCGGTGTCCCTCGCGCTCGCGCGCGGCGGCGTCACGCAGCTCACGCTGATCGATCCCGACGTGGTCGAGCTCACCAACCTCCATCGCCAGCCCTGGCACCACGCGCAGGACGTGGGGCAGCCGAAGGTCACGTCTGCGGCCCTCAAGCTGCGGCGTGCCTTCCCCGCCGTCGAGGTGAACGCGCTGCAGGGCCGGGTGACCGCGCAGAACGCCGAGCGGCTGTTTCGCGACCACGACCTGGTGATCGACGCCACCGACGGGGTCGACACCAAGTTCCTCCTCTCCGACGCCGCGGTGCTCACCGGCACGCCCCTCATCTACGGCGGGGTGCTCCGCTTCGAGGGCCTCGCCCTGCGCATCGAGGCGGGCGGCCCGTGCCTGCGGTGCCTGTTCGAGGTGCCACCCGACGACGCACCCACCTGCGCGCAGGCCGGCGTGCTGGGCTCGATGGCCGGGTTGATCGGCGGGCTCCAGGCCACGCTCGCCCTGCAGGGGCCCGGGCGCCCGGGCGAGGCCATGCTGCAGGTGGTCGACGGCCGGACCCTCACCTTCCGCTCGGTGCGGGTGCGCCGCCGGCCTGATTGCGCCGCGTGCGGAGCGGGCGCGAAGCCGGTATTGAGCGAGGCGAGCCGCGATTCATGCCCGACGCCACCATCGACATCACCCGCGAGATCTGCCCCATGACCTACGTGCGGGTGAAGCTGGCCGTCGAGGCCCTGGAAGACGGCGCCACCCTCGAGGTGCTGCTCCGCGGCAGCGAGCCGCTGCTCAACGTGCCGCGCAGCGCTCGCGAAGACGGTCACGAGGTCCTCTCCCTGCTCCCGCTCGCGGACGGCACCGCGCGGCTGACGCTGCGCGTGCACCACTAGATGCCGATCGTCGAGCTCCCCGCCGCCCTCCGGCCCCGCGCCGCCGGCAAGGCCAGGCTGAAGGTCGAGGGCGCGACCGTGGCCGAGGCGCTCGAGTCGGTGTGCCGCGCCCACCCCGAGCTGCGGCCTCAGCTCTTCACCGGCGCAGGCGTGCTCAAGCGCACCGTGGGCATCTTCGTGGGCGAAGACGACGTGCGCAGCGATGACGGGCTGGCCCGCGCGCTGCGGGCCGACGAGCTGCTGGTGCTCGTCGCGGCGATGGCGGGCGGCTGACCTTGCTTCGGGAAGATCAGATCGTCCGGTACGGCCGGCAGATCCTCCTGCGCGAGCTCGGGGGGAAGGGCCAGGAGCGCCTCCTCTCGTCACCCGTGCGCGTGCTCGGCCACGGGCCCGCAATCGACGACGCGGTGGCGTGGCTGCTCGCAGGAGGCACTCCCGTCGAGCTGCCCCCCGGCTTCACGCCTTCCGGCTTCCCGCCCGACCCGCTCAACCCCGACGCGAAGAGCCCCCTGCCGCCGGTGCTCGAGCTGCTGCCGGCGGACCTTCGTTCGACCGCCAGGACGCAGGTGGTGGTGGGCGCCGGAATCGCCTTCCGCACCGCCGCCGCCTGCGACACCTGCTGGGCAGCGCTCCTCGACCTGCTGGGTCCCGCGGGCCCCATGGCGCCGGTGGGCAGCCTGGCCGCCCTGGCCGCTCAACGGCTGGTGCTCGGCTGGGCTGAACCCCTCGGGCTGGTGCTCTGGAAGGACGGCCGCTTCGAGGCGGCCCCCATCCCCGGTTGCACCCACGCTCCAAAACACGAGTGATCACGTGTGGATGGCAGGGGTGAGTCCTTTCCTGTTCTGGAATGGAGTGCTTTGAACTATAAGGCCGCGACTTTTCTGCCCGCAGCGGCATTCATCAGGTTTTGCGGGGCCTTCTGCATCGGAGCTGACACGCAATGGCGCAAGAGACGGGCTTTACGGTCTGGCTGACGGGCATGTTGGGGGCAGGAAAGACGACGCTGGCGCAGTACATCGAAGCGCGCCTGCGCCAGGTCGGACGGAAGGTCGAGATCCTCGATGAGGACGATCTCCAGGACGATCTCTGGAAGGAAATCGAGGGGGATACGAAGGAAGAGCGCATGACCATCGCGCGCCGCCTCGGCTTCGTGGCCGACGCACTGACCCGCAATGGCGTGGCCACCCTGGTCGCCTGTGCGAGCCCCGACAAGCAGTCGCGCGATGACAACCGCCGGCGCATTCAGCGGTACATCGAGGTCTACGTCGACTGCCCCACGGACGAGCTGATCAAGCGCGACACCACCGGCAAGTACAAGAAGGCGCTGGCGGGCGAGATCCCCAACTTCGTGGGCATCACCGAGCCGTACCAGCCGCCCAACTCCGCCGAGGTGATCGTTCACACCAACCTCGAGAACATCGAGGAGGGCGGGCTCAAGGTGTTCCAGTCGCTGCTCGATCTCTCGTACATGACCGGCGAAGAGCTCAAGGTCATCACCGGCACGAAGATGAAGGCCAACCCGAAGCCCAAGAAGGGCAAGCCCGGCAAGGCCCCGAAGGCCGCCAAGCCCCCGAAGGCTCCGAAGAAGAAGGGCAAGAAGTAGGTCCGCTCGACTCTTCGGGCCGGCTTCGCTATCCACCGCGCATGTCGGCCACCGTCTCGCTGCAGCAGCCAGTCCTCTCCGAAGCCCAGGTCGAAGCGCTCTGCTCCCAATCGGCAGCGCGGCTCGAGGGCCTGCGGGCGTCGCTGCGCGCGCACGGTTCTGCGCTGATCGCGTTCTCGGGTGGCGTCGACTCGGCGCTCGTCCTCAAGCTCGCGGTGGAAGAGCTGGGCGCGCGCGCGGTGGCCCTCACCGCCATTTCCGCGTCGGTCGCCCCCGACGAGGCCGACGAAGCGAAGGCGCTGGCGGTCGCGCTGGGCGCGCGCCACGTGCTGGTCGACTCGAAGGAGCTCGACGATCCCCGCTACGCCGCGAACCCGTCGAACCGCTGCTACTTCTGCAAGACCGAGCTCTACGCGATCACCAGCAAGCACTGCGCTGAGCTGGGCCTCGCGGTGGTGCTCGATGGCTTCAACGCCGACGACAAGAAGGACCACCGCCCCGGGCACAAGGCGGCGGCCGAGCACGGCGTGCGCTCCCCCCTGGCCGAGGCGAGCCTCACCAAGGCCGAGGTGCGCGCCTGGTCGCACCGGCTCGGGCTGCCCACGTGGGACAAGCCGCAGATGGCCTGCCTCGCCTCGCGGTTGCCCTACGGCACCCAGGTGACCGTCGAGCGCCTCCGCCAGATCGGCGCCGCCGAGAAGGCCGTGCGTGCTTTCGGCTTCGTCAACTTCCGGGTGCGGTACCACGGCGAGGTGGCGCGGCTCGAGCTGGCCGCCGAAGAGCACGCCCGCATGCTCGACGCCGCCACCCGCGACGCCGTCAACGCGGCGATCAAGGCGCAGGGCTTCACCTTCGTGGCCGTCGATCTCGAGCCCTTCCGATCAGGCCGCCTCAACGACGCCTTGAAAACGGTGGCGCTGCCGGTGCTGACCTGACGCATTGAGTCAGGCGGCGCGACCGCGCCCGGGGTGAACGGTTGCGCCGAAGCCACCCACTCACTGCTACGCTCAAGCCCTCTTCATTCGGCCGACGGGAGGTCGTTCTTCATGCACAGGTCTCGCACTGCTGCGACGGGCACGGGTTTGGTGTCTTTGTTCGTGCTCGCTGCACTCGGTTGTTCGGGCACCGGCTCGGGTTGCTCGACGCTGACGCCGTACCCCGCGGGCACCCGCTACATGGGGCCGAAGAACGACAACGCGATCAACATTCGGCTCTCGGCCAGCGGCATCAACTACCTCAACTCGAACTGGCAGACGCTCATCGGCGCCTTCGCGCCCGGTGGCACGCTCGGGCTGCCCATCGGCTGCATGGCGCAGAACATCGCCGTGGTCGGTGACGTGCTCATCGCCGACCAGGGCGGGGCGGGGTGCAACGCCGAGGGCTGCGGCCAGATGGACGGCGTCTGCGACAACAAGGACGTGCCGGCCAACGTGCAGGTGCAGCTCACCGGCTTCTCGCTGGCGCCCCGCGCGCCCGACCTGCTCGACGCCACCATCCAGCTGTCGATCAACACCGGCAACCTCTACGTCGACACCGCCGATCGGTCGCACGGCGCGTGCGCCTGGCTCTCGCCGGCGAAGTGTTCGATCACCTTCAACACCGCCGCCGCCGCGCCCGCCGACAACCGGCTGCGCGCCACGGTGAAGTTCACCATCGACACCCGCTTCGACAAGCTGCTCGCCTTCAACGTGCAGGGCTTCTCGGGCACCGAGATCTGCGGAGCCAGCGGGGCTTCTCCCAAGCCCCAGTGCCTCGACCCGGCCGACCTGAGCTTCAACGGCCGCAACAACTGCGGTGACGTGTACTGCGGTATCGCCGACTGGGATCCGCTCAAGCAGATCGTGCTGCAGCTGATCTCCGCGCCGCTCCAGACGCAGATCCGCAACGCGATCGGCGGCCAGACCTGCTGGCCGTGCATGAGCAACACCGACTGCCCCCGAACCACCGACGGCACCAACACCGCTTCCACCTGCGACTCGGGGACGAAGGTCTGCATGTCGGGCGCGACCTGCGTGCCGCGCTTCCTCGGGGTCGAGGGCACGATGAGCATGGGCGCGCTGCTCGGCTCGTTCGGCGCACCGGCCGACGCCCAGATGGAGCTCTCTCTGGCCGCGGGCGCGAGCGTGGTGATGGACCAGGGCATGAGCTTCGGCACGCGCGTCGGCATTCAGCCCACCACCATCTCGGCCTGCGTTCCGCCCCAGGCCGCGCCCCCGATGACCATGGTGGCCTTCCCCGACTTCGACGGGGAGGCGACGCCCAACTCCGGCTACCACGTGGGCCTGGGCATCTCGTCCAACTTCCTCAACGCGGCGTTCTGGAGCGCGCAGCAGTCGGGCGCGCTGTGCCTGAACCTCTCGTCCGACAACGTGGGGCTGATCAACACCGGCCTGTTCAAGACCTTCCTCCCTTCGCTGGGCAAGCTGGCCACCCGCGACGGCAAGGACGCGCCGATGATGGTGGTGCTGCGCCCCGCGCGCCCGCCCACGGTGGTGGTGGGGGAAGGCACGTACGATCCCGTCACCAAGAAGCCGATCAAGCCGCTGCTGATGATCACCCTGCCGGACCTGAGCATCGACTTCTACGCCATGCTCGATGACCGCTACGCGCGGCTCTTCACCCTCACCGCCGACATCTCGCTGCCCATCTCGCTCATCTTCGAGGGCTGCGACAAGGTGACCCCGGCGCTGGGCGATCTGCGCTCGCTCATCACCAACATCCGCACCGGCAACGCCGAGATCCTCGCCGAGGACCCGCAGGTGCTCGCCGACCTCGTGCCCGCGGTCATCGGCCTGGCCGAGCCCGCGCTGGCCGGTGGCCTGTCGGGCTTCGCGCTGCCCGCGCTCGGCTCGTTCAAGCTCAAGGTCAACGAGGTGAAGGGCCTGGGCCGCATCGCCGGCAGCGAGGCGTACAATCACCTCGGGCTCTACGCGCAGCTCCTGCCGCTCAACGGCATGTGCGCGTTCTCGGCGCCGCAGGTGAGCGCCTCGCTCAAGGCCAGCCGCATGCCGAAGGCCGAAGACATGCGCTTGCAGGGCCGCGCGCTCCCCTGGCCCGAGGCGGTGCTCGACGTGCGCACCCTCGGCACCAGCGGCAGCGCCGAGTTTTCCTTCAAGATCGACGACGGCCTGTGGACCGACTTCCGCCCGGTCGAGGGCCACGAGCTGCTCGTCAGCCACCCCCGCTTCCTCCTGCAGGGCCAGCACGTGATCCACGTGCGCGCGCGCATCGCCGAAGATCCGCACGCCATCTCGGCCTCGCGTGACGTCGGCTTCAAGGTCGACTGGGAAGCGCCGGAGATCACCCTCACCGCCGACCCCACCACCGATCGCCTGCTGGTCAGCGCCCGTGACGTGCTCTCGGCCGATCGGCTCGAGTTCGCCTACCGCGTGGGCGAGGGTGAGGCCTCTGCCTTCGGCGCGCCCCGCGAGATCTCGCTGTCTGCCGTCGAGCAGCAGGGCGGGGTGACGGTGCTGGTGCGCGACGAGTTCGGCAACGTGGGCCAGGCGACGTACCGCCCGCCGCAGGTCGCCCTGCGCGATGACGTGGCCGACACGCTGGACCCGTCGCAGCAGCCTGCCGGGTGCTCGACGACGGGTGGCCTCGAGCTGCTCGCGCTCGGAGCGTTGGCGCTGCTGCGCCGCCGCAAGAGCTGAGCGGTTCATGGACGGTGGTCGAGACCTCACAGCTCGTCCCGAGAGGGGTGATCACCGTTCACCCCTCGCCGAGTCGAGGGGCGACTTCCTGCGGGCGTGGGCGCCCATCCCTCGACTCCGCTCGGGACGAACGGGGTTGCAGCACTTCGTCGTCCTCTCGCTGCTGATGCTCCCGGGCGTCGTGTCGGCCGAAGAGCGCTACGACCATCGCGGCTCACTTGGCCTCACCGTCGCCGCGGGTAGTGAGTTCGTCACCGCCATCTCCACGATGGCGACGGGAGAGCGTGGGTGGCGCATTCCCCTCGAGCTCGGCGCCACCTTCTCGCTCACCAACCACATCGAGCTGCGCGCCGCCGGGCGTATCGCCCCCGGCATCTCACCCATCACCGCGCTCGCCGGCTCGGCCTACGCGGGTATGCGCAACAGCTTCGGCTACGACCAGCTGAAGACGTTTTTCGATCTCGAGCTCGCCGTGCACGTCGCGCCGTTCTTCGCGATCGGCGCGCGCGGCGCGTTCGGCGTGCAGTACGACTTTCTTCCGATCATGGGCGTGTACGCGCAGCTCGGTGGTCAGCTCGGCGGGGCGACCTCGCTGCGGCTCTCGTTCGAGCTCATGGCCGGTGTCCAGTTCCGGACCTATTTGTTCGAGTGATCAGCTGCTCAACGCCGATCACCCCGCGTGCTTTTTTTGACGGCTCTGCTTCATGTGAGACCATGTGTGCACATGAACGACAACGCCCGTCTCACCTCCGTGGTTTTCCGTCTCAACCGTGACCGCCTCGAGATGCTCAAGGATCTGTCGAAGGAGACGCGCATTCGTCAGAGCGAGTACCTGCGCGAGGCGATCAGCGACCTGCTGGAGAAGTACGAAGAGAAGCTGAACGACTGAGTCGTCAGCCCTTCACCCCTGTTGCGCAGCCGTGAGGTCGCCACCACAATGCGACACCCATGGGGCCGAATGATCAGGGCTGGTTGTTTCGCGAGGGGGACCTGATCCTGGGTCCCGTACCCTCGCAGCAGATCATCGACAAGCTGTACGCAGGTGAACTCCTGCCGCAGAGCGAAGTGCAGTTGCTGGGCTCGGGGCGCTTTCAGAAGGTCTCCGAGATTCCCGACTTCAAGGTGCACGTCGCCAAGTCCGAGGCGAAGAAGCGCGTCGACGCGCACGCTCACGAGCACCACTCCGAGCAGAAGAAGAAGCTGACCCGCGCGCTCGCCATCGGCGCAGGCGTGCTCGTCACCCTGGGCATCGTGGTCGCGGTGCTCGGCAGTTACCTCGCGGTGCACACGCCCACCGGCAAGACCGCCGAAGAGCTCGCCTGGGGCGACATCACCGTCGACGCGCCCACCATCTCCAAGGCCAAGCGCCGCGTCGACGACGAGCTCGTCGACTACCAGGGCACCGTCAAGAAGCCGCCGACCGGCACCACCGCCGTCGCCACCCGCCCGCCCGTGGGGAACAACCCGCCCACCGGCACCACCAGGCCGCCGACCGGCACCACCAAGCCGCCGATGGGCAACTCGGACCCCGACGGCATGTCCATGGGCGAGGTCGACGAGGTGGGCATCAACGCGGTGGTGGCGAAGAACAAGTCGAGCCTGATCCCCTGCATCAAGACCGTGGCGAAGCCCGGGGTGTACCTGAAGATCCCCATCGAGTTCTCGATCGCCGAGGCAGGCAAGGTCTCGAAGGTCTGGGTCGACAACGCCGATCTGAAGGACACCGGGCTCCAGGAATGCCTGCTCAAGGAACTCCAGAAGTGGCCGTTCAAGTCGACCCACTCGGGCAACTCGGTCAACCTCTCCTTCAACGTGGGCAAGAAGGGCTGAGCGGCTCCAAGTTGCTTGCGTGAGGCAGCGCGCGCTGAGAGAAGCCAGAGCGCATGCCTACCGCCGAAGAAGTCATCACCCGGAAGGTCTCTCAGGTCGAGCCCGGGAGCTTCCGCCAGACCGTGCTGCTGGCGGCCAGGCGCTTCAAGTCGTCGTGGGCCGAGCTGGGCAAGCTGCTCCAACAGGTGCGCAACGACGCCTCGTACCAGGACTGGGGCTACCCCAGCTTCGAGGCCTATTGCCTCTCGGAGCTGCGCATCAAGAAGCAGACGGCCGACAAGCTCACCCGCAACTTCGGCTTCCTCGAGAAGCATGAGCCCCAGGTGATGCGCACCCCGGAGCTCGCCGAGGCCGCGCCCGCGTTCGAGGTGGTCGAGGTGCTCGCCCAGGCCGAGGAACGCGGGCAGCTCAGCGCCTCCGAGTACAAGTCGATCCGCGACTCGATCTGGAACCAGGAAAAGCCCACCAGCGAGCTGCGGCGCGACCTGGTCGAGCGCTTCCCCGCGCCCGAAGAGAAGGTGGACGGGGGCGTCGAGCTCAAGCGCCTCTGGGCCACCAGCAAGCGCCTGGCGGCCGAGCTGCACTCGAACAGGCGGGTTCCGGCGGCGATCCGCGAGCGGGCCGACGCGCTGGCGGCCGACCTCGAAGAACTTGTGGCGGCGAAGGCAGAGGCTTAACTGACCATGTCGTCAGGACGTTGACGCCGGAAGGGTTGCAACTCACCCCAACCCCGGCGTTACAGTTACACCAACCGGCCGTGAGGAGGACGTAAGTGAAGAAGGGCGAGCACCATGTGAACCTCTCCTGTTCGTTCTGCGGGAAATCGCAGCGAGAGGTGCGCAAGCTGATCGCCGGCCCGACGGTCTACATCTGCGACGAGTGCATCAAGCTCTGCAACGACATCATCGCGGAAGAGGCCGAGAAGGAAGACGCGAAGCCTGCCGTCAGCCTGCCCACGCCCGTCGAGATCAAGACCTTCCTGGACGACTACGTCATCGGCCAGGACTTCGCCAAGCGCGTCCTCGCGGTGGCGGTCTACAACCACTACAAGCGCATCTACCAGCGCAAGCCCGCCGCGCGGCCGCGCCCCGGCGTGAAGGGCCCCGGCCCCGAAGACGTCGAGCTGTCCAAGTCGAACATTCTCCTCATCGGGCCCACCGGCTCGGGCAAGACGCTGCTGGCCCAGTCGCTGGCGCGCTTCCTCAACGTGCCCTTCACCATCGCCGACGCCACCAGCCTCACCGAGGCCGGCTACGTGGGTGAAGACGTCGAGAACATCATCCAGAACCTGCTGCACAACGCCGACTACGACGTCGAGAAGGCCGGCCGCGGCATCGTCTACATCGACGAGATCGACAAGATCTCCCGCAAGAACGGCGACACCCCTTCGGCCACCCGCGACGTGGGCGGCGAAGGCGTGCAGCAGGCGCTGCTCAAGATCATCGAAGGCACCCGCGCCAACGTCACCCCCCGCGGCGGCAAGAAGTACAACCAGCAGGAATACATCCAGGTCGACACCTCGAACATCCTCTTCATCTGCGGCGGCGCCTTCCACGGCATCGAGCAGGTGATTCGCCGCCGTGTCGGCGAGAAGGGCCTCGGGTTCGGCGCGAAGATCGACGCGAAGGAAGATCGGTCGGTGGGCGAGCTGCTCGCGCTGGTCGAGCCGGACGACCTGATGAAGTTCGGCATGATCCCCGAGTTCATCGGCCGCCTGCCCATGGTGGCGACGCTCAACGATCTCAAGGAAGACGATCTCGTCACCATCCTCACCGAGCCGAAGAACGCGCTCACCAAGCAGTACCAGAAGCTCTTCGAGATGGAGAAGGTGAAGCTGTCGTTCACCAAGGAAGCCCTGCGCGCGGTCGCGAAAGAGGCGCTGAGGCGTCACTCCGGCGCGCGTGGCCTGCGGGCCATCATGGAAGATTCGATGCTCGAGATCATGTACGACGTCCCCTTCCGCGAGGGCGTCAAGGAGTGCCGCATCACCGACGGGGTGATCCTCAAGAAGGAACCGCCCCAGGTGACCTTCGAGAAAGAGAAGAAGTCGGCCTGACGGCCATGCGGTGCTCGCTCGTCATCGTCGCGCTCACGGTGTGCGGCTGCACCTGCACCACTCCGCCCGCGGCTTCCGTCGACGCCGATGCGGGGGCCTGCGTGTGCGTCGCCGAGGTGCCCGCCAGTCACCCGCCGCCCAAGAGCACCGCCCGGCAGGAACCCACCGCCGGCACGCCCCACGTGCAGCCGCTCGCGCTCTGCGACGGCAAGGGCAAGCTGCCCCTCGACGCGGCCCGCGAGGCCTTCGACGCGCGGCAATACGAGAAGGCGCTCTCGTGCGCGGCCCAGGCGGCGGCGCTCTCACCGGGTGACGTGCTCGCGCACACCGAGCGGGCCAACGCGCTGGCGCAGCTGCTGCGCAACGACGAGGCCGTGCTCGCCTACGCGCGGGCGCTGGCGATCGATCCCGACTCGCTCGACGCGCTGGCGGGCGCGGCGCACTTCTACATCGTGCTCATGCCCTCGAGCCGCGAGCTCGACGAGCTGGGCAGCGCCTACGCCGAGCGGGGCTTCGAGCTGGCGACCGCCCAGCACGACGAGCCCTTCGCGATGTCCTTCGCCCGGCTCTCGGCGATGGGCTTCAACGACACCGGGCAGCCGCACGACGCGCTCGACCGCGCCGACTGGGTGCTGCAGCACGAGAAGGACGACCCCGAGGCCCTCTACGAGCGGGCGGTGGCCCTCTTCGAGCTGTGCCGCTTCTCCGACGCGAAGGCGGCCTTCACCCGGCTGCTGGGCGACCCGGAGCGCGCGGCGTGGGCGCATCACCACCTGGGCCTGCTGCTGGAGCGCGAGGGCAAGGACAAGGAAGCCGAGGCGCACTTCGGCAAGGCGCGCGCGCTCGACCTCGAGTCGTTCCCCGCGCCGGTGCTGCTCTCGAAGGAAGACTTCCAGGCAGAGCTCGACCAGGCGATCGCCGCGCTGCCCGCCGACATGCGCAAGGACCTCAAGGGCGTGCCGGTGGCGATGGAGGACCTGCCCGACGTGGCCGATCTCACCTCGGGTGAGCCGCCGCTCTCTCCGAACATCCTCGGGTTGTTCCGGGGTACCCCGCTGGGTGAGACGTGCGAGCCCGAACCCGACGCGCGGCCGGGTGCGCCCTGCCGATCGATCGCGCTCTATCGCAAGAACCTCGCCCGCGCGGTGAAGACGAAGGACGAGCTGGTCGAGCAGATCAGCGTCACGCTGCTGCACGAGGTGGGGCACCTGCGCGGTGAAGACGACTCGGAGCTCGCCGCCCGCGGCCTGGAGTAGTTCTCCCTCTCCCTGCGAAGCGGGGAGAGGGTCGGGGTGAGGGGCTTCCTGCTACTTCACCCCGAGCTCGCGCTTGAGCTTGTGCACGAGCTCGAAGTACTCGGTGCGGTTGAACCCCACGTTGAGAATGTGGAAGTCCTTCTTGGTGAGGCCGACGCAGCCGAAGCAGTAGGTGCAGTCGGACAGGTTGCGCGAGAAGTAGACGTAGGCGCTGTTCGCGCAGTTTTCGCTCTGCACCGAGTAGGCGCAGGCGTTGAGCGACTTGCTGTCGACGCAGTGCGAGCAGTTGTTGCACAGCTCGCAGCGGATGCAGTGGGTGCAGCCGTAGCAGCCCTCACACTCCACGCTGAACATGCAGTTCGCACAGCGAACGCAGTCCTTGCAGGCGTAGCTGCCGGGGTTGCCGGGGTCAGCAGCGAAGCTGTTGGTGAGGCGGCCGAGCTCCTCGAGGAACCTTCGCTTGTCGAGCGAGGCCACGAGTTCCCGGGCTTCCTTCGGGTCGGTCTTGCTGCTCTTCGTTTCGCGAGCCACGCCGGGAGTAAGCCGCAAGGTCGGCGTGCGCGCGAGGATTCTTTCACCGAGCCGGGACCCAGAAAGACAGCCCTTGCGATTTGCCCTGATCGCTCGCGACAATCGAGGCGTGACGACCGGAATCGGTGGACCCCGCCCGCTGACTACCCTGCCGCAAGCACGTGACGCCGAGATCGACGCCCAGACCCTCGCTCCGTGGATCCACAAGTATGCGGACCAGTACGGCGTGAACCCGCAGCTGGTGGCGGCGGTGGTGGCGCAGGAATCGAGCTTCATCAACCACGGCGTGCACCGCGACGGGAGCGGCCACGGGTTGATCGGCCTCGACGACAAGGGGCTGCTGCCCGACTTCGAGCGCTGGAGCGGCACCCGGGTGGGGCGGGGGCGGCGGGCCAACACCATCGCGCCCGAGAAGCAGATCGAGTTCCTGGCCATGAAGCTCGCGCAGCTCACCGAGAAGTTCGGCGGCGACGAGTGGGAAGCGGTGCGCGCCTGGCACGGCGGCACCGGCGGCCGCAACCGGCCCCACGCTCGCGAGTACGAGACCATCATCCGCGGGCGCATCCCCGAGATCGCCGCCGCGGTGCCCCGCGTGATCTCGGGCGCCGCGCCCCCGGACGAGCTGCTCGCCTCGAGCTTCCAGCCCGCGGCCGCGAAGCCCATGGCACTGCAGGACCAGGGCGGCACGCCCGTGCGCGGCGGCATCGACTACGAGAAGGCGTAGCCCTTGAGAGCGCTCCTCGCCGTCGGGGTGCTGCTCTGTACGCTGCCAGCGCAGGCGAAGTGCGCGATGCCGTCTCCGTACGTCTTGCCGCGGCCCGGCACGCCGTTGCCGCCCAACCCCACGCTCTACCTCTTCGTTCCTCCAGACTCGAAGAACGCCACGGCGTTCGCCGAGGTCATGCGCGCCGTCACGGAGTCGGGGACGGAGCTCCCGCTCACCGTTCGAGCAGTGAAGGGCGGGGCCGAGCTCCAGGTGTTCCGCCTCCAACTCGTCGCGGCGGCGGGCGTGCGCTTCCGCCTCACGCCAGTGCTCGAGAAGGAAGCCACCTGGTCAGTGGAGCCGGGCGTGGTCTTCCCGCCAGACTTCGAGGTCACCCGCGGGAAGGACCTCTTCCGCTCCTGGAACTGCTCGTACGAGTCCTCGCGCGTGCTCGACACGTCGCTCGAGGCGCCCGCGTACCGGGTGGACTTCGCGGGCACCCAGGCCGGGCTCCTGGCGGGCAAGGGTGAGAGCGTGATCGTGGAAGGGGATGCCGGGGGCTTCAGGTGGGGTGACGCCAGGCCCGCGCCGCTGCGCGCGGTGCGCCTCGGTCACCACGACTGCTGGGGCTCCAACCTGACGTGGGAGAAGTCGACCGCGCTGGTGGTGCGGGTGACCGCGCTCCTTCCCGACGGGAGTGAGCGCAAGTCCGACAAGCTGTTCGTGCTGGATCCGCCGCGCCCCTGGGGATCCAAAGAGTGATCGGCTGACGATCCCGGCACGGCGCTCGGTGCTATGAGCCCGCCGCCGTGGACCTGTCGCATCTCAACCCCCCGCAGCGCTCAGCGGTGCTGACCACCGAAGGGCCGTTGCTCGTGCTCGCGGGCGCGGGCTCGGGGAAGACGCGCGTCATCACCCACCGCATCTGCCACCTGCTCGACAAGAAGGTGCCCGCCCGCTCGATCCTCGCGGTGACGTTCACCAACAAGGCCGCTTCCGAGATGAAGGAGCGGGTGGTGCACATGGCGGGGCAGCGCGCGCTGGGCGTCACGCTCTCGACCTTCCACGCCTTCGGGGCCGAGGTCTTGAAGGAGCACCTCTCGAAGCTCGGCTGGCCGAAGAAGTTCGCCATCGTCGACACCGGCGATCAGATCGCGCTGGTGCGCCGTGCCATGAAGGAACGGCAGATCGACGACAAGGTCTTCGACTCACGCAAGGTGCTCACGCTCATCTCTCGCGCGAAGAGCTCTGGCACCGAGCCTCAGGCCAAGCCCGATGGGGAAGAGGGTGAAGACATCGAGCTCGTCGCTCACCTGGTCTTCCCGCTCTACCAGCTGGCGCTGAAAGCCCAGGGCGCGGTCGACTTCGACGACCTGATCGTCTTCCCCTCGCGCATCTTCGAGAAGCACCCCGAGGTGAAGGAGCAGTTCGCCAAACGCTTCCGCTACATCATGGTCGACGAGTACCAGGACACGAACAAGGCGCAGCTCGATCTGCTGCGCCACCTGGGCGACTCGCACCGCAACGTCTGCGTGGTGGGCGACGACGACCAGTGCATCTACTCGTGGCGCGGCGCGGAAGTGCGCAACATTCTCGACTTCGAGTCGCTGTTTCCCGGCGGCAAGGAAGTGCGCCTCGAGCAGAACTACCGCAGCAACCAGGTCATCCTGGACGCGGCCAACTCGGTGATCGAGAAGAACCCCGATCGCCGCGCCAAGCGCATGTGGAGCGAGGTGAAGGGCGGCCCGCGCATCACCCTGTGCACCGCACCGAGTGAAGAAGACGAGGCCCGCTGGGTCGCCAGCGAGGTGAAGCGCGCGATCGTCGAGGGCCTCTCGTCCGACGAGATCGCGATCCTCTACCGGGTCAACGGCCAGTCGCGCTTCCTCGAGGAGTTCCTGCGCGAGCGCGAGGTCCGCTACGAGGTGATCGGCGGCTCGGAGTTCTTCGACCTGCGCGAGGTGAAGGACGTCATCGCCTACTTCCGGGTGATCGCGAACCCGAAGGACGAGATCTCACTTCTTCGCATCGTGAACACACCCGCGCGCGGCATCGGCGACGTGACGATGGAGCGCCTCACCGGGTGGGCCCTCGAGCAGAAGGTGCACCTCTTCGAGGCGATGGGCCGCGCAGCGGAGGTCGAGACGTTGCCGAAGGGCGCAGCGGAAAAGCTCGGCGAGTTCGTCGCGCTGATCGAGCGGTACCGCAAGGCGTTCAACAAGGGCAACCTCTCGCACCTCACGCGTGAGCTGCTCGCCGAGATCCAGTTCATCGACAGCGCCCGCGCGTCGGCGCCCTCGCTTGCCGCCGGCGATCGCAAGGCCAAGGCCGTCGCCCACGTGATCCAGTCGCTCGAGGTCTACGAGAAGCGCGAGGGCAAGAAGGCGAGCCTGCTCACGTACCTGAACCGCCTCTCGCTCGACACCAAGTCGGACGAAGAAGAGCCCCATCACCAGGCCGGCCGGGTCACCCTGATGACGCTCCACGGCGCCAAGGGGCTCGAATGGAAGCTCGTCTTCATGGTGGGCGTGGAAGAAGACCTGCTGCCCCACAGCGGCATGCAGGGCGAGCTGCCCAACCCCGAAGAAGAGCGCCGCCTCTGCTACGTGGGCATGACCCGGGCCCGCGACAGGCTGGTGATGACCAGGGCCGCCACGCGCATCAAGCGGGGCAAAGAACTGGCCCGCACCCCGAGCCGGTTCCTCGCCGATATTCCTGAGCAACTCTGCGATGTTGTGGAACTTGCTGCCATTCCAGTGGGACCACCCACCGTCAAGGAGCAGAGCTTCTTCTCTGCGCTGCGTGATCGGCTCAAGAGTGAGAAGGAACCGGTGGTTGCGGCTGGATCAGGTCTTGACAGCCAGAGCACTGACAGGTAGCAGGGCCGCCCTTTCTGATCGAGGTTCCAAACCCATGCCGCACCAGCGTACGTACAGCGCGAAGGCGAAAGACATCAAGCACGAGTGGCACATCATCGATGTGTCCGACAAGGTGCTGGGTCGCGCCTGCAGCCAGATCGCCTCCCTCCTCAAGGGGAAGCACAAGCCGATGTACACGCCGTCGATCGACACAGGCGATCACGTCGTGGTGATCAACGCCGAAAAGGTGAAGGTCACGGGCAACAAGGCCAACCAGAAGATGTACTACCGGCACGCGCTGGCAGGCATGCCTGGTGCGCTGAAGTCCTCGAACTACGAGACGCTTCAGCGCCGGCACCCCGAAGACATCATCCTCAACGCGGTTCGCCGCATGATGCCGCGCAACGCGCTGGGTCGGCAGATGATGACCAAGCTCCGCGTCTACGCCGGTGACAAGCACCCGCACACCGCGCAGAAGCCTGCTCCCAAGCAGGTCAACGCCTAATCCTTTCGAACTGAATTTCTCGAAGCAGGGACACGAACATGGCCAAGTCAGGCACTGAAGGTTTTTACGCAACCGGCCGCCGCAAGGAAGCCACTGCGCGCGTCTGGATCAAGCCGGGCACGGGCGCGATGCTCGTCAACGGCCGTCCCCTCGATGAGTACTTCGGGCGTGAGACGTCGATCATGATCATCAACCAGCCGCTGCAGGTGCTGGAGCAGGTGAGCAAGGTCGACATGACCGTGAACGTTCGCGGGGGCGGGCTCTCGGGCCAGGCCGGCGCGATCCGCCACGGCCTGTCGCGCGCGCTGGCTCGGCTCAACCCCGAGTACCGCTCGCCGCTGAAGAAGGCCGGCTTCCTGACCCGCGACTCCCGCTCTGTCGAGCGCAAGAAGTCGGGCCAGCCGGGCGCCCGCCGCCGCTTCCAGTTCAGCAAGCGCTGAGCGTTCGAGACGCTGCTTCACTCGAGCCGCCCTCCTTCACGGGAGTGGCGGCTCGTTTTGTTTGGCGCTCGATGTGTTCAGGTGCCCACCTGACCTGACCTGACGGCGGGATGAAGCTGTTCCGTCGGTAGCGAAACCAGCGTACCGTCTGGCTCATGGAGCTGAACGAGATCCTCACCATCGCGCTGCGTGGCGGCGCCTCAGACATCCACCTGAAGGCCGGTCTGCCCCCGATGTTCCGGGTAGATGGGCAGCTGGTGCCTCTCAAGGATGGCAAACGACTGCCTCCCGAAGAGGTCGCGCGCATGGCCTTCGGGATCATGAATGAGTTCCAGAAGGAGAAGTTCAAGCAGAGCAACGAAGTCGACCTGGCGTACGGGGTGCCCGGCCTCGGCCGCTTCCGCGTGAACGTGTTCCAGCAGCGAGGAACCATCGGCGCGGTGCTCCGGGTGATTCCGTTCAAGATCATGACGATCAAGGAGCTGATGCTCCCCGTCACCCTCGAGAAGATGTCGATGGAAGAGCGTGGCCTGATCCTGGTCACGGGTACGACCGGCTCGGGCAAGTCGACCACGCTGGCGGCGATGATCGATCACATCAACGCGAACGAGACCAACCACATCATCACCATCGAGGACCCGATCGAGTTCCTCATCCGCGACAAGCGCTCGATCATCAACCAGCGCGAAGTGGGCGTGGACACGATGTCGTTCAGCCAGGCCCTCAAGAGCGCCCTGCGGCAGGACCCCGACGTCATCCTCGTCGGCGAAATGCGAGACATCGAGACCATCGAGACCGCGCTCCACGCAGCCGAGACGGGCCACCTGGTGATGTCGACGCTGCACACCCTCGACGCCGGCGAGACGATCAACCGCATCATCTCGGCCTTCCCCCCGCACCAGCAGAAGCAGATTCGCATTCAGCTGGGCTCGGTGCTCAAGGGCGTCGTCAGCCAGCGCCTGGTGCCCCGCGCCGACGGCAAGGGCCGCGTGGCGTCGGTCGAGATCATGAAGGCGACCTCGCGCATCAAGGAGATGATCGAGGACAAGGATCGGACCAAGGAGATCCCCGACGCGATCGCCCAGGGCCAGATCAGCTACGGCATGCAGACGTTCGACCAGTCGCTGATGCAGTTGGTGCGGCAGAACATCATCACGTACCAGGAAGCCCTGCGGCAGGCGACGAACCCCGACGACTTCGCGCTGCGCTTCCAGGGTGTCAGCTCGACGTCGGACGCGAAGTGGGACGACTTCGACGGCAAGCCCGGCGAAGAGAAGGCCGTGCCGGGCAGCGCTGCCTACGTCGCCCAGATGACCAACAACCCGGCCGCCGCGGCCGGTGGTCAACCGCGTCCGGCCGCGCCCCCGCCGCAACAGCAGCAGCAACAGCCGCGACCGGCGGCGCCTGCCGCTCCCGCGGCGCCCAAGCCCGCTGGCACCAAGGACGACGACTTCCAGATCGAGCGCTTCTGACCCGGGGCGGGTGGCCCTGACCTCTCAGGGCTGCCTCCCACGTCGCGGAGCGGCCCAATTCACGAGAGGTCGCTTCATGCGCCAGATAGCATCCACCCATGAAGCGGTTCACCATGGTGGCGATCGGGTTGCTGGGGGTCTCATGTGCGCAGACGCGCTGGTACAAGCAGGGAGCCACGACCGCTGAGTTCGAGCGGGAACGGTACGAATGCGAGCGCGACATGCGCCAGAGCGGCTACTTCGGCGACGGAATCGCCGGCGCGATCAACATGTCCGACTTCTTCGCGCGCTGCATGCACGCGCATGGGTGGGTGAAATATCAAGTCGACCCGAACGCCTATCTCGCCCTTCGCAACCAGGAGGAGCGCAGGCACCGTGAGGCTGAAAGAGACGCCGCGCTGAAGGCGCCGAATGCGGAGGCGATCAGCGAGCAAAGCAAGGTGGAGACCGAGCTTCGAAGGCGCAAGCGAGGTGACGCGGGGGGGGGAGAGCCTGCGGAGGCTCCACCGACTGTGCCGACAGCCAAGCCCCTGTTTGGCCGGTGCTCAGAAGAAGACATGCGTGGGATGCTCAAGCAGGGAATGTCCTCTTCGGCGATCAATTCGGCCTGCTTCGAGTAGACCGAACCGGGAACGTCGACAACGTGGGGCGTTCAGGGAACCCGCGCGGTGAGTGGATGTCAGTCCTCCCACGCGCGGGTTTTTCTGCGCTCATTTTCAACCGGGAGTCCCGCATGGAACTGCGCACTGAAGGTGTGCCCACTCGTCGTGTGCTCGTGGGGGACGACGGCGCGCCGCTCGACGGCGATCGGATCCTCGCCATCGCGCTGCGCTGGGCGGATCGCCCGCTGAGCGTCGAGCACGTGAAGGTCGGCGAATCGGTCACGCCTCTCGACGGCGTGGAGATTCGCTGGGAAGGCAACCTGCCGATCGTCGCGACGGCCGGCGGCACGCGCGCGTGGGTCGAGCGGGCGGCGGGGCAGTGGGTCGACCCCGGCCGGCGCACCGCGCTCGAGCTGGGCGAGACGTTGATCATCGAGTCGGGCGAGCTCACGCTCGAGGCGAGGCTGCAGCGGCGCAGTGAACCGCTGCCCTCTCCGCGCGGACACCAGAACATGTTCTTCGGGCTGGTGATGGCGCACTCGTTGATGATCTTCATCGCCGTCGCGGTGGCGATGGTGATCACCCCGCGCACCGACGAGTCGTCGATGTGGGGCTCGCCTTCCTTCCTCACCAAGATCGCCAGCTCGTTCGCCACGGCCCCCGAGCGGAAGAAGCCGGTGCTGGAGGAGCGGATCAACGAGGTGGTGAAGAACGCCACCTTCCGCCCCGTGACCGAGAAGACGCCCCGGAAGGCGACGGCGATGAACGCGATGCAGTTGCTGTTCGGAGGCGGAGGCGGGGCCGGGCTGCTCGCGAAGGGCGCGCAGGGCATCGACGTGGCCCTCAATGCGCTCGGCGAGAACAAGACCGCGGGCAACGGGCTGGAAGGCATCACCGGGCGTGACCTGGGCAATGGCCTCAACCACGGGCCGGACGGCATCGGCGGGCTCCCCGGGCCGGGCCGCAGACCGGGCCCCGGCGGTGGGCTGCCGAACGGCCTTCGGGGCCACAGCATCGAAGACATCATCTGCACGAAGTGTGGGCCGGTGCTGACCCCGGGCTACGACCGCGACCTCGTGCTCAAGGTGGTGCGGCGTCACCAGAACGAGATTCGGTTTTGCTACGAGTCGGCGCTGTCGCAGGCGCCTGACCTCGCCGGCAAGGTGACGGTGGCGTGGACCATCAGCCCCACCGGCGCCGTCGACATGGCGGAGATCGCCGAGAGCGGGCTCGGCAACGAGAGCGTCGAGTCGTGCATCGTGCAGAAGGTGAAGCGGTGGACCTTTCCCGAGCCCTCAGGGGGCCAGGAGGTGGCCATCACCTTCCCGTGGGTGTTCCAGGTCGCGGGCAGCGGCGCCGGGGAATAGCGGCGCGGCCCTCTCCCCGACCCTCTCCCCCTCGGGGAGAGGGAGGCAGGGTTGTCATTCGTCTTCGCCCACGTCCGCCGATTGGTCGTCTTCCGACTCGGCGCCGC
Source organism: Archangium sp. (assembly GCA_030681645.1). Classification (GTDB taxonomy): domain Bacteria; phylum Myxococcota; class Myxococcia; order Myxococcales; family Myxococcaceae; genus Archangium_A. Next base: position 221,086 of record JAUXRX010000002.1, on the reverse strand, counting down.
GCGCGGTCGCGCTCTTGAGCACCTGCTCGAGGCGCGCCTTCCGTTCAGAGCCCACCACGTGCAACTCGGTGAGGAAGCCGAGGAACTGGCTGAGCGTCTGCGCCGCCTTCCCGAACTCCGACTCGGCGACGGTGTCCGCCAGCTGCTCCACCGCGTCGTCGAGGTGCTCGGGCGTGATCGGCTGCGGGCCTTCGCTCCACGCGCTCTCGAGCAGCACCTCGGCCACCTTGAGGCGCAGCGCGCGATCGCCCTCGGCGCCGCCCCGCGCGAACTTCTCCAGCCAGTCGTCGACCGATTCCTGGGTGACGCGCGAGAGGTACGCCAGCGAGTCGAGCGTCTCGGCCAGGTACTCGGCGTCGAACACCTCGGGGTCTTCCGCGTAGCCGAACGCCTCCTCGAGCACCGCCTGGGCGATCAACGCGTCGGCCTCGGCCTCGGTCGCACCTTCGCCCTGGAGCGCCGCCTTCGCCGAGGTCACGCGGGGCCCGAGCATCGGGTCGATCTGGATCCGCAACGTGGCTGCCCGGGTGGCGAGCACGATCAGTTGCTGCTGCGCCTCAGCCGACGGGGACTTCGCGCCGCGGGCCTTGAGCACCGCGGCGCGCGCCTTCGGGAACGCCGTGGAGGCGGCGATCAGCGCCGCTTCCTCGGAGTCGAGCGTCGACTCCGTGTCAGCCTTCTCGAGGGCCAGGATGGCTGCAGGGAGATCGATGAAGCGCGCGATCAACGGGTGCATGGGTGCGCGCGTAGCACAGGCTGAGGTGCTGTAGCGTGCGCCGCGTGGCCTCTTCGAAACCCGACGCGCTCACCCAGGCCACCAGGCTCTTGGCCTCCACCGACAAGACCGCCGCCCAGTTGATCGCAGCGCTCGCGCGGCGCGGCCATTCGCAGGTGGAGATCGACGGGGCCCTCGAGCGGGCGCGCGCGCTCGGCTATCTCGACGACCGCCGGGTCGCGGCGAAGAAGGCGAAGGACGATCTCCGCGCGGGCTGGGTGGGCGAGGCGCTGCTCGCGCGGCTCACCGCCACCGGGCTCGACGAGGCGGTGGCGCGCAGCGCGGTGAAAGACGCGATCGCCGAGTCGGGGTGGAGCGCGCTGGACGCCGCCAGGCGGCTGGTGACGGCCCGGAAGCTCACCGGCGCGAAGGCGGCCCGGTTCCTCGCCAGCCGTGGCTTCGAGGAAGACGTGGTCGAGCGGGTGATTGGAAGTGGGGGAGGGGAGATATAGGTTGCGCGCCGATGAAGCTGCGTACCGCCCTGCTCTCGTTGTCGCTCTCGGCCTGTGCCTCGTTCGGGACCTTCGTGGGCCAGGAAGGGGGCGAGGTGCAGTTCGCCACCGAGCCCGAGGAGAACATCAAGCGGGGCGACGAGGCGATGAACGCCAAGAACTTCGCCGAGGCCGCCAGCTACTTCGAGTTCGTGAAGACGAAGTACCCGTACCTCGAGCTGTCGAAGACCGCCGAGCTGCGCCTGGCTGACGCCGACTTCGAGCGCGATCGCTTCGTCGAGGCGCGCGATCGCTACCAGAACTTCGGCCGCCTTCACCCCACGCACCCGCGCGTCGACTACGCGGCCTTCCGCGCGGCGCTCACCCACTACAAGGAAATCCCCTCCGACTTCTTCGTGCTCCCGCCCGCGTCCGAGAAGGACCAGGTCGAGGTGCGCAACGCCATGTCGGCCATGACCGACTTCGTGCGCGGCTACCCCGCCTCGGAGCACCAGGCCGAGGCGAAGAAGGTGCTCGACGAGGTGCGCCTGCGCCTGGCCGAGCACGAGATGTACGTGGCCGACTTCTACGCGCGGCGCGATCGCTGGCCCGCGGTGGTGACGCGCCTGAGCGTGGTGACGAAGGACTTCAGCGGCATCGGCCTCGACGAGCGCGCCTCGTTCGGCCTCTACGACGCGTACCTCAAGCTGAAGGACCCTGCGAAGGCCAGGGCCGCGCTGCAGACGTACGTCGACAAGTACCCCAACGAGCCCGGCGCGAAGAAGGCGCTCAAGCTGATCGCCGAGCTCCCCGCGACGGCTGCCGCGCCCTCCGACGCGGGGACATGAACCGGGAGCTCTCCCGTTTCCTGGGCTTCGTGGCGGCGGCTGCTGCACTCGGGCTGGTCCTCGCGGTGTTCGGCGCGCAGTTGCTGGGCTCGGCGGCCGGCGCCGACGGCGCGATCATCACGCACCTCAAGAAGCTCGAGCGCGACGGGGTGGACCACGAGCTGCCCTGGGGCCGTCTGCTCGGGCCGAAGCTGCAGTTCGAGCGCATCTCGGTGGTGCTCGACGCAGACGGGCAGGGCGCCACGGTCACCTCGACGCTCGACTTCACCGGCGAGCTGCGGCGCACCGGCCGCGGGGTGACGAAGGTCTCGTCGCTGGGCCTGGAGCGGGCGAGGTACCGGCTGGTGGATGGCGACTGGGAAGCAGAGAGCACCGACTTCCCCCGCCTGCTGCGGATCCTCGAGGCGCTGGAGCGCCGGCGCCGGGCGATCGACGGCGCCCAGGCGCAGCCCGACGGGGGCGTGCCCTTCGAGAAGGTCAGCCAGCGCGTCTACTCGAGCCTCGCCTGGTACATCCGCAGCGAGCGCGAAGACGTCACCGCGTCGGAAGACTACCGGCTCGAGGGCCGGGAGCCCGACCGCCCCGTCGACGAGAAGGCCACCCGCCGACTGTCACTCCACGAAGACACCACGTCGGGGTTGTTTAGCTTTCCCGATGGGATCATGTAGGGTAGCCGCCTTCATTGCGAGGTCAGAGCACGATGGATGACGCCCTCAGGCAGTTGCTCACGCTCGGCCGCGGCTACTTCGAAAAGAAGCAGTTCCAGGAAGCTGAGGGCTACCTGACGCAGGTGGTGGAGCAGAACCAATCGTTCGCTGACGTCTACAACATGCTCGGCGTGATTTATCACGACCAGGGTCAGTTCGCCCGGGCGCAGCGGGCCTTCGAAGCGGCGCTGCGGCTCAACCCGGCGTACACCGACGCGGCGCTCAACCTGGCGATCATCTACAACGACATGGGCCGGTACCGCGAGGCGAAGGAAGTCTACGCCGCCGCCCTCAACCGCCAGCGCGGCAACCCCCAGCGCATGGACCCCTTCGTGAAGGGGAAGATCGCCAACATGTACGCCGACATCGGCAATGTGTACGCGTCGTCGGGCATGCTCGACGAGGCGGTGATCGAATACCGGCGCGCCCTCGACCTGGGTCCCACCTTCGTCGACATTCGCCTCAAGCTGGCCAACGTGCTGAGGGACCTGAACGATCACCCTGCCGCGCTGGGGGAGTTCGAGACCATCTTGAAGCAGAACCCGAACTACCTGCCCGGGCGGGTGCACTACGGCATCACCCTCTACGCGGCGGGCCGGAGGGCTGACGCCATCCTGGTGTGGGAAGACGTGCTGGGGCGCAACCCCGGCAACAAGAGCGCCGAGATGTACCTGAACCTGGTCCGCGACATGGGGACGACGGTCCCGGCGACGAAAGAGGCTGCAAAAGGGGGGGCGGTTGAGTGATGCTTCAAGACCAGCGCGCTTGGGCGCCGCAGGGAGTGGCGATCTTGTCTGACGTGTATGCCCTCAAATTCATCTCCGGCAAGTACCAGGGCGGAGAGTTCCCTCTCAAGGGCGACAAGCAGTTGATCATCGGGCGCTCGAGTGAGCTCGACATCGTGCTCGTCGAAGACATGGTCTCGCGCAAGCACGCGAAGATCACGCTCGCCGGCGGGAAGATCACCATCGAGGATCTCGGCTCGACCAACGGCACCTTCGTCAACGGCGAGAAGGTGAAGACCTCGCGCCTGAAGGAAGGCGATCGCATCCTCGTCGGCACGTCGATCCTCAAGCTGGTCAAGGCCGGCGCGAACGCGGTCGAGCTGTCCGACGCCCAGGTGAAGCAGAACCTGGAACAGGTCGCCGTGGTGCAGAGCCAGCGGCAGACCAAGACGGCGATGACCGGGAAGATCGAAGAGGTCCCGCTCCCCGACCTGCTTCAGCTCTTCCACACGTCGAAGAAGAACGGCGTGCTGGTGGTGAACAACCAGCAGGAAGCCCGCATCTACCTGCGCCAGGGCAAGGTCTACTACGCGGTCATCAACGACAACCACGACCTCGGGCCGCAGAAGAGCTTCAACCGGATCATCACCTGGGAAGTCGGCGAGTTCGAGCTGAGGCCGCCTGACAACCAGGAGTTCATGACGGAGCTCGACGAGTCGACCGAGCACCTCCTCATGGACGCGCTCCGCCAGCTCGACGAGCTGCGCCGGGTGCAGGGCTCGCTGCCCCCGATGGACGAGACGCTCACCATCTCGGTGCCCATGCAGCCCGCGCTGCGCGACCTGTCGCCCGAAGAACTCGACGTGCTCCAGCTCGTGATCAACTGGGGCTCGCTGCAGGGCGTGTTCGACAACGCCAGCCAGGACGACGTGGTGATCGCCACGACGGTGGCGGCGCTGCTCGAACGGGGTTACCTGCGCGGGGCATGAACGCCCCCTCGGCTCTCCCCCGTCTCACCTCGCTCTCGAACTGTGCCGGCTGCGCTGCGAAGCTGCGGCCGGACCTGCTCGGTGAGCTGCTCGCCGGCATCCCCAACGTCAAGACGAAGGCCGCCCTGGTGGGCTTCGAGACCAGCGACGACGCGGCCGTCTACCAGCTCACCCGCGACCTCGCGGTGGTGGAGACCGTCGACTTCTTCCCCCCGGTGCTCGACGACCCGTTCGCCTACGGGCAGATCGCCGCGGCCAACGCGATGAGCGACATCTGGGCGATGGGGGCGAAGGCGATCTTCGCGCTCAACCTGGTGGCGTTCCCCAAAGAGCTGCCCACCTCGATCCTCAAGGCGATCCTCGCGGGCGGGGCTTCCAAGGCGAAGGAAGCGGGCATTCCGATCCTCGGGGGGCACTCCATTCAGTCGCCTGAGCCGAAGTACGGCATGGCCGTCACCGGCGTGGTGCACCCGAAGAAGGTGCTCACCAACGCGGGTGGCAAGCCGGGCGACCTGCTGGTGCTCACCAAGCCGATCGGCACCGGCATCGCCACCACCGCGCTCAAGCGCGAGCTCGCCTCGAAGGACCTGGTGAAGCGGGTGACGGCGCAGATGGCCGCGCTCAACAAGGCCGCGGGCGAAGTGTTCGCCAGCGGGAAGTTCAAGGTGAACGCGCTGACCGACGTCACGGGCTTCGGGTTGCTGGGGCACGTGCTCGAGGTCGCGCGCGGGGCGAAGGTGCGGGCCGTGCTCGAGCTGGAGCGCGTGCCGCTGCTGCCGGAGATCGCCGCGCTGGCAGAGCAGGGCGTGGTGCCGGGTGGGACGAAGACCAACCTCGCCCACGCCCAGAAGGGCACCACCTTCCCCGAAGGCCTGCCCGACCCGATCAAGTTCGTGCTGGCCGACGCGCAGACGAACGGCGGGCTGCTCGCGGCGATCCCCGAGAAGGACCTGAAGAAGGCGCTCAGGGCGCTGGAAAAGAAGGGCGTGGAGGCCTGGGTGATCGGCCACCTCGTGCGAGGAAAGCCGGGCGTGCTGGTGCAGTAGCCCCTCACCCTCTGCCCGCTTTCGCAGGGAGAGGGAGACCGGGCTAGGATCGCGGCACTGATGCGCGGCCTCTCCCTGACCCTCCTCCTGGCCCTGCCGGCGCTGGCGGGTGGTCCCCTCGTGGTGGTCGACCCCGGTCACGGAGGCGATCAGCCAGGCGCTTTCGGCCCAGACGGGCTGATCGAGAAGAACCTCGCCCTCTCCATCGCGAGGAAGGTGAAGGCCCAGCTCGAGAAAGAGCTGGGCGCCACCGTCGTCCTCACCCGCGATCGTGACGCCGTGGTGCACCTGTCCGAGCGGGTGGTGCTGGCGAACAAGAAGCGCCCCGAGCTCTTCATCTCGATTCACGCCAACTCCATGCCCACCGCGCAGCAGCGCCGGCTCAACCAGGGCATCGAGACGTACTTCCTCTCGGCCGCGGCCTCGGGTGAAGAGGCGAAGAAGGTGGCCGCCCGCGAGAACGCCGAGGTGGGCAGCCAGCCGAAGGGCGCCTCGGGCGACACGCTGTCGTTCATTCTCGCCGACCTGCAGCGCTCGGAGACGCACGTCGACTCGTCGCGGCTCGCGTATTCGATCCACGAGGCGTTGATCTCCGAGACCGGCGCGCAGGACCGCGGGGTGCAGCAGGCGCCGTTCTACGTGCTGATGGGCCTCGACGCGCCGGCGGTGCTGGTGGAGGTCGGCTTCGTGTCTCACCCCGAAGAGGCGCGGCACCTGTCAGACGCCGAGTACCAGGCGAAGCTGGCGCGGGCGATCACCGTGGGGGTGAAGCAGTTCCTCGTCCAACTCGAAGCGCGGGACGGCCCCTCGACTTCGCTCGGGACAGGCAAGAAAGCAGACTGACGGCATGGTACAGCGCGCCGCATGCGTTCCTTCAGCCGCAGCTCTCTCGAGACCCGCCCCGTCACGCTGACCCCCAACGTCAGCAAACACGCCGAGGGCTCCTGCCTGGTGGAGTTCGGCGACACGAAGGTGCACTGCACCGCCTCGTGGGAAGAGAAGGTGCCCCCGCACGTGTACGGCACCGGCGGCGGCTGGGTGACGGCGGAGTACGGAATGCTGCCCCGCGCCACGCACGATCGGAACCGGCGCGAGGCGTCACAGGGCAAGCAGCAGGGCCGCACCCTCGAGATCCAGCGCCTCATCGGCCGCGCGCTGCGGGCGTCGATCGATCTCAAGGCGCTGGGCCCGCGCACGCTCACCCTCGACTGCGACGTGATCCAGGCTGACGGTGGCACGCGCACCGCCAGCATCACCGGCGCCTACGTCGCGCTGGTGCTCGCGCTGCGGAAGATCAAGGGCAAGAACATGCCGAACCTGCCGCCGCTGCAGCACGTGGCGGCGATCTCGGTGGGCATCGTGAAGGGGCAGGTCTCGGTCGATCTCGACTACCTCGAGGACTCGACGGCCGAGGTCGATCTCAACATCGTCGCCCTCGACGGCGGCAAGCTGGTCGAGGTGCAGGGCACAGCCGAGAACGGGTCGTTCGATCGCGCGCAGCTCAACGCGATGCTCGACGCGGGGCTCGCGGCCACCGAAAAGCTGGTCGACCTCCAGAAGAAGATCCTCGGCTGATGCCTTCCGTCGTCTTTGCTTCCAGCAACGAGGGGAAGATCAAGGAACTCCAGGCGCTGCTCGGCGACGGCTGGGTGGTGAGGAGCGCGAAGGACTTTCCCGAGATCCCCGAGGTCGACGAAGACCGCGACAGCTTCGCGGGCAACGCGGCGAAGAAGGCCCACGCGTTCGCCAGGGCCACCGGCCTGTGGGCGCTCGCCGATGATTCCGGCCTCGTGGTGGACGCCCTCGATGGCCGGCCCGGCGTCTATTCCGCGCGCTACGCCCCCACCGAGGCCGAGCGCATCGACAAGCTGCTGGGCGAGCTGAAAGACGTGCCCCCCCAGCGCCGCACCGCGCGCTTCAGGTGCGTGCTGTGCCTCGCCGCGCCGTCGGGCGAGGAGCACTTCACCACCGGTACCTGCGAGGGCTCCATCGGCTTCGCGCGAAAGGGGGAGCACGGCTTCGGCTACGACCCGGTCTTCGTGCTGCCCGGGGGGAGGACGATGAGCGAGCTGACGCGCGACGAGAAGTCGGCCCTCTCGCATCGCGGCCACGCCTTTCGCGCGATGCTGCCGCGGCTCAGGGGCCTGGCGCCCGATTCGCGTTGACCAGGCGAAAGCCCCGCGAGCTCACGGCCCTCGTTGCAGGTGGGTGAGCAACCCCGCCAGCAGCTGGGCGATGCCCCGCTTCGGCACGTGCACGAGCTTCCGCTTCCACGCGCCGGTGGCGCTGTCCTGGTACTGGTTCGAGACCTTGTGGTGCAGCTCGGTCGCGCCCCACAGCAGCACCACGTCGCCCCACTGGAGATCGGCCTTCGCCTGGTCCAGCGGCCGCGCCTTCGTGCCGTCGACCAGGCGCAGCTCGAGCTCGCCGGGCACGAGGCGCTCCAGTTCCTGGCGCACCGTGGGGCTGCCGCCGACGATCACCAGCTTCGAGAGCCCGCGCTGCCGGCACGCGTCCAGCACGTCCTTCACGGCGCGGGAGTTGTCCGAGCCTCCGCAGCGCTGGCAGAAGTTGCGCGGCTCACCCTGCACGGGCTCGCGGCCCGACGCCTGGGCGAAGGCGAGGCACTCGGGCTGGGTGCAGTGGAGAAAGAGCTTCTCGCCCAGCACCGTGGCCGCGCGCTCGAGCTTCTCGTTGCTCATGCGGGCCTTGCCGGCGCGGGTGAGCCCGGCCGTCTCGAGCACCGCGCGGGCCTTCGCCTTCGCCGCGGGAGAGCCGAAGCCGGCGCCCGCCAGCCAGGCGTCGACCTCGACGTCAGCGCTCAGAACAGCTCCTGCTGCTCGGGGTCGAGGCCCAGCGCCTTGCGCACGGGCGCGAAGCTGCGGCGGTGGAAGTCGAGCACGCCCAGGCGCGTCATCGCCTCGAGGTGCTCTGCGGTGGGGTAGCCCTTGTGCGAGGCGAAGCCGTAGCCCGGGTGCTTCGCGTCGAGTTCGATCATGAGCTGATCGCGCGTGGTCTTGGCGAGGATCGCGCCGGCGGCGATCGACAGGCTCTGGGCGTCGCCCTTGATGATGCCGCGCTGCGGCTGCGCGATGCCGGGGATCTTCCGGGCGTCGACGAGCACGTAGTCGGGGCGCTGCGAGAGGCCCTCGACCGCGCGGCGCATGGCCAGCAGCCCCGCCTGGTAGATGTTGATGGTGTCGATCTCGTCGACCTGCGCCCAGGCGACCGACCAGGCCACGGCGTCCTTCTTGATCGCCGCCGCGAGCTCTTCGCGGCGCGCCTCGTCGAGGATCTTCTTGGAATCGTCGAGGCCCTTGAGCTTGTAGCCCTTCGGGAGGATCGCCGCGCCCGCGCACACCGGCCCGGCGCAGGGGCCCATGCCGGCCTCGTCGACGCCCGCGATGTGCACGTGGCCCGCTTCCCAGAGCTCGGTCTCGAACTTGAGCATGTGGCGCAGCCGCTGCCCCTCGGCGCGGTTGCCCGCCTGGCGGCGCTTGAGGGCCCTGGCGAGGCGCTGGGCTCCGTCACGGGGATCAGCCTCGAGCGAGGCGATCAGCCCCGCGGGGAGCGAAGCGCCGTCGAGCAGGTAGCGCTGCCGGAGCTCGCCCAGGGGAGCCGCGTTGGCGCGAGGGCGAGCCATCAACTCACTGCAGGGTCAGGGTGAGCGCGCGCGGCGTGACCGACGAGCTGCACTCGGTGCCCGTGAACATGATCTCGCCCACCTGGGTGCGGAGATCGTTGACGTTGCCCTGCACGCGGATGGTGCCCGGCCCGAACTTCTCCTTCACGATGACCACGCCGCGGTGGTCGGCGATCAGGTTCTCGGCCTCGGCGTAGCTCAGGTAGTCGATCGCCACCACGGCCTCGGGGGCCGGAGCGCCCGCGCGATCGAGCACCGTCACCGGCACCCCCAGCGCGCTGGCGGCGCAGTTGACCCGGGCCCGGCCGCCGTCGGGCAGGTAGGGCACGTAGTTCGGGCAACCGGCGAGGCAGAGGATCGCGGCGAGAGGCAGGGCGAAGCGCATGGGGTTGCGACCTACACCTTCAAGGCCCCTGCATTCAAGGCGGACTCTGCGTCAGTCCAGGGGGTCCCCAGCCAGGCCTGGAAGGACTGTTTCTGGCCCTCGGTGGGGCGCTCGACGCGCTGCAGGTAGACGCCGTCGGCCGGCTTCTGCCCGGCGGTGACGGTCACCTCGAGGAGCCGGTCGCGGCGGAAGACGGTGACCCGGAGCGGCTCGCCCGGCTTCTTGTCCTCGCAGCGGTTGACCAGCCCGGTGGCGTCGCACTTGAGGCCGTCGAGGGCGATCACCTCGTCTTCGGCGTAGAGGCCGGCGGCCATCGCGGGCGAGCCGTCGAGCACCGTGGCGATGGCGTTGCCCGACTTGGGGATGACGCCGATCCACCCTTCGATCTTGTCGCCCTTGCCCCGGGGAGGGGTGCCGCCCTTGTCGTTGGTCGATTCGCGGGTGCGGAAGCGGGCCTCGAGGCCCACGTGATCGAAGACCTCGTAGTTGAGCTCGGACGTGCCGTGCAGCGCCCGGGCGAAGAAGTCGCGCAGCGAGGTGCCGGCGACCTCTTCCGCGGCGGCCTCGACCGCCTTCTCGGGCACGCCGCTCTCGTCACCGAAGCGCGCCCACAGGAGCCGCACCACGTCGTCGAGCGAGCGCTGGTCGTTCGTCGCGCGGCGGATGGTGAGATCGAGCAGCGCGCAGACCAGCTCGCCCTTGAGGTAGTAGCTGATGGCGGTGTTGGGCGTGTTCTCGTCGGGGCGGTAGTGCTTGGTCCACGAGATGATGGACGCCTCGGCCAGCGGCAGCACGTTGCGGCCGGGCGTGCCGTGCAGCGCGGTGAGCGATTCGCCCAGGCGGGTGAGGTAGCGCGAGCCGCTCATCAGGCCCGCGCGGCGGGTGAGGAGGTTGTCGTAGTAGCTGGTGCCGCCCTCGAAGTACCAGAGCAGCTCGGTGTAGTTCTCCTGCGCGTAGTCGAAGGGCACCAGGCGGCGCGGCTTGACCCGCTTCACGTTCCACAGGTGGAAGTACTCGTGCGCGCAGAGGGTGAGGAAGTCTTCCCAGCCCTTGGGGGTGTTGAAGCCGGTGCGGGGGTAGAGCAGCGCGGTGCACGCCTTGTGCTCGAGCCCGCCGCGGCCCTTGTCGGTGCCGTAGACGAAGAAGACGTAGCGCTTCATCGGGAGCCCGCCGAAGAGCGCGGCCTCGGTCTCGATGATGCGGGTGAGATCGGTGACGAGCTTCTTCTCGTCGAGCTGGGGCTCACCCCAGAGCACGAGCTCGTGCGGAACGTTGGCCGCGGTGAAGGAGATGGGGGTGTGCGTGCCGATCTCGAAGGGCGAGTCGACCAGCTCGTCGTAGTCGGACGCGACGAACTCGGCGCCTTCCTGCGGGAGCGCCACGGTGGTGCGCCAGCCTGCGGGGGCGTCGATGGTGACGCGGCAGGCGTGCTTGCGCAGGTCCTCCGCGTAGAAGAACAGCGTGGCGCCGTTGAAGTAGCCGTGCGTGCCGTCGAGGTGGCTGGTGCGCACGGTGAGCTCGTTGGCGTACACCTTGTACTGGCAGCGCACCGGGCGGTGCTTCGCCTGGATGCGGAAGCTGCGCTTGTCGAGGCGCTCGAAGGGCACGGGCAGGCCGGCCGCGTCGACCACCGTGAACTCCTGCACGTGGCGGCTGTATTCCCGCACCAGGTAGCTGCCCGGAGTCCACACCGGGAGGCAGACGACCAGGTCGTCACCGTTGGGGGGGAAGGTCGCCTCGACCTCGAACAGGTGAGCGTGGGGGCGCGGCATCGAGACGCGGTAGCGGACGGGATCCGACATGGGCGCCTCGTCTAAACCCACCGCCGGGCTGAGTCGAGGCTCAGGGCGCTTCGTGCACCACCACGCCCGGCCCGGGCGCGTACCGCACCTCGGCGAAGTTCGAGATGAGCTTCTCGGTCTTGAGCAGGGGAGTGCCGTGGCCCTTGAGGCGCGTCTCCCGCCACAGCTCGTTGGACCGGTAGAGCCGGCCGTTCTGGCGCACGAAGCGATGGGCTCGCTCGACGATGCTCCACGAGACCGGCAGCGGTGAGGTGGTGCGCAGCTCCCCCTCGAGGAGCGTGTCGGTCAGCCACACCCTCACCTGGATCGGCGCTGCCGTGTCGTTGCGGAAGCGGAAGTCGCGGTAGTTGAAGAAGACCGTGGCGCCGCTGCCGAAGGGGAGCACCCGGCCCTGATCGGGGAAGGGGTCGAAGCTGTGGTGATGGCGCTCCACCACGGTCAGGGGGCTGTGGAGCACCAGCCAGTGGAGCAGGTTGGAGAGCTGGCAGAGCCCGCCGCCCACCCCCGCGCGGGCCACGCCCAGCGAGAGCTCCATGCCCTCGGTGAAGCCGCGCGCGCGGGTGGGGAGCCCGATGAGCCTGCAGAACGAGAAGGTCTCACCCGGGCGGACGATCAGGCCGGTGACGAGGGGCACCGCGACCTTCAGGTTCTGCACTTTGCCCCGTTGCAGCGAGAGCTCGTCGCCGGTGCAGGCGGCCCGCATCAGCTTCGAGCTGTGCTTGTAGACGCGCACCGGCAAGGGCTCGCTCAGCCGGACCTCGGCGAACGAGCTCGAGCCGAACCACCACTCCAGCTTGCGCGAGGCGCGCTTCTGCCAGACGGACAGGGCGTAGAGCGCAGGGTGCCATCGTGCGGGCTGCAGTCCGAAGAGCATGCGCGGTGGCCAGTGCAATCAACTGGCCGTCCGGAATCGTGGCTTCGGTGCCGCGCTCTGTCGCCGCGGAGCCGCGCCCCGGGTCGCAGGACGACGCCCCTCGACTCCGCTCGGGGTGAACGGTGAACGCTGGAGTCGCTCAGCGCGGGTAGAGCCGGGCGTGCTTCAGCGAGAGCGCGATGGCCTCACCGGGCCTCGCCTCGCGGGCAGGCCCCACCACGCGGAGCACCGACTCACCGATCGTGAAGCGGTACTCGGTCGCGCTCCCCAGGAAGAGCCGCGCCAGCAGGGGCAGCGAGGGCCCGGGCCCGCCCAGTTCGAGCTCTTCCGCCCGCACCGCGAGCGTCGCAGGGCCGTCGGTCGCGGTGACTCCGCCCGGGAGCTCGAAGGTGTGCGAGCCGCAGATGAAGCGACGCCCTTCGACCCGGCCCTCGAGCTTGTTCGCGCCACCCACGAAGCCGGCGACGAAGGGCGTGGCAGGTGACTGGTAGATGCGCTCGGGCGAGTCGATCTGTTCGATCACGCCCTGGTGCATCACCGCCACGCGATCGGCCAGCGCGAGCGCTTCGTGCTGATCGTGCGTGACGAAGATCATCGTGGTGCCCAGGCGCGCCCGCAGCGCGGCGATCTCTCCGCGGAGCTCTTCGCGCAGCGCCGCGTCGAGGTTGGACAGCGGCTCGTCGAGCAGGAGGACCCGCGGACTCCCCACCAGGGCGCGCGCGATCGCCACGCGCTGCAGCTGGCCTCCCGAGAGCTGCGAAGGCATGCGGTCGGCGAACGCGCCCAGCCGCACCCAGTCGAGCGCCTCGGCCACCCGCTGCGCGACCTCGGTGCGCGGCTTGCGCTGGAGCAGCAGCGGGTACGCCACGTTCTGCGCCACCGACTTGTGCGGCCACACCGCGTAGCTCTGGAAGACCATGCCCAGCGCGCGCTTCTCGGGGGGGAGGTGGCCGGTGGGGCCGTCGACGATGTCGGCGCCGATGGAGATGGTGCCCGCATCCAGCGTCTCGAGGCCGGCGATCATCCGCAGGGTGGTGGTCTTGCCGCAGCCCGAGGGGCCGAGCAGCGAGATGAACTCACCGCTGGCGATGTTGAGCGAGATGCCCTTCACCACCGCCGTGGTGCCGTACGACTTGTGCACTGCCTTCAGCTCGACGCCCGCCATGTCAGCTCAGCCTCCGCCGGGTGAAGAGTGATCGTGCGAGCTGGAGCACCAGCACCAGCATCACGAACGCGCAGGCGATCACCGCCGCCGAGCCGGGGTCCGCGTAGCTCTGCAGCTCGAACAGCAGCGTGCCCAGCACGTCGCGCCCCGTGGGAACGAGGAGCACGCTCAAGGTCAGCTCGGTGACGCAGGTGAGGAAGGTCACCAGGAACGCTGCGAGCAGCGGCGCGCGGAGCTGGGGCAGGGTGGCGTCGAAGAAGGCCCGCGCCGGCCCTGCCCCCGAGAGCCGCGCGGCCTCGGCGAGCGTGCCGTCGACCTGTGCGAGGCCGTCGGCCGCGTTCCGGGTGCCGAAGGCGAGGTGCTTCACCGTGTAGGCGACCAGCAGCATCCACAATGAGTTGCCCAGCGCGAGCACGAGCGCCACCTGGTCGAACAGCACGAAGCGCACGTCGCGCGAGAAGGCGATCAGCAGGGCCAGCGCCAGCACCGTGCCGGGGATCGCGTAGGGCGCCCCGGCGGTGAGCTCGAGCGAGCGGCGGCGGGTGGTGGCGATGGCCAGGCCCAGCGCGGTGACCAGCCCGGCGGCGGCCGCGGCGAGCGCGAGGCTGCGCAGCGTGGCGTCGATGGTGCGCGGGTTTCCCAGCACGCTGCCCCAGTGCTTCATGGTGAACCCCGATAGTTGCCCCCAGACCGGCTGCACCGAGGTGAGCGCGACGGCGAGCAAAGGGAGCACCACCAGCACCAGCGCGAGCAGGGTTCCCAGCGTGGCCAGCGGAACCCGCCAGCGCCCGAGGGGCATCGGGCGGATCGAGATGCCCTTGCCGCTGGAGAGCCGGACCTCGCCGCGCCTGGCCAGCGCGCGGCTGCCCAGCAGCACCAGCCCCGCGAGGACGAGCAGCTCGAGGCTGAGCACCACGGCGCGCGGAAGTCCCCCCTGCCCCATGAGGATCTCCCCGTAGATCCGCGTGGTGAGCGTGGGCGTGGGTGGGCTCGCCGTCACGCCCAGCAGGTAGGGCACGCCGAACGCCGAGGCCGAGAAGAGGAAGCAGAGCGCCGTGCCCGACAGGGCTGCGGGCAGCGCGAGCGGCAGCGACACGGACAGCAGCGTGCGCAGCGGGGACGCGCCCGAAATGCGGGCGGCCTCTTCGAGCGAGGAGTCGAGGCGCGAGAGCGCGGCCAGCGTGGGGAGGAAGACCAGGGGCAGGCCGGCGCTGCCGAGCACGAAGCTGATGCCCAGGCGGCCGTAGATGTCGAAGGTCCCCGGGCCCAGCAGCAGGTTGAGGAGGCCGGCCCGCGGGTTGGCGAGCGAGACCCAGCCCATGCCGAGGATGAACGGTGGGAGCGCGGCGGGCAGGGTGAAGAGCGCCTGGAGCCCGGAGCGCAGCGGGAGCTCGGTGCGGCCGATGAGCAGCGCCATCGGCACGGCGACGGTGAAGGCGAAGGCCGCGGCGCCCAGTGAGGTGACGAGCGTGCCGGTGAGCGCCTGCAGGCTGGCGGGTGCGAGCCAGACTTCGGTCCACGAGAGGCCGGGCGCCCGGGCTTGCCAGAGGAGCAGACAGAGCGGGAGCCCGAAGAAGAAGGCGAGGCCCAGCGCGAGCGCGAGGGTTCCGACGCGGGTCATCGCTGTTCCTCTCCCTGCGCAGGAGGTCGTTGAAGCAGGCGCCTCGACTCCGCTCGGCGTGAACGGAACTGGCCCAATCCGTTCAGCCCGAGCGAAGTCGAGGGCCCTTCCTCAACACTCCCCGCAGCGGGGAGAGGTCGGCTGCAGGCCGCGTGAGGGGCCTCGTGGCGTGGTCGCCCCTCACCCCGGCCCTCTCCCCGCTGCGCAGGGAGAGGGAGACCGTTGGGCGTCATCGCGAGAACGCCTTGCTGAAGTCGGCCTTCACCCGCGCCCCCTCGGTCAGCCCGCGCTGCAGGATCGCCTCGCCCCATGGCGCGCTTCGCTGAACGAGCTCGTCCAGCGAGATCGACCCACGCGGCCCCGGCACGCGCGGATCGACGGCGTGCATGTCACCCAGCTCGGCGATGACCTGCTGCCCCTGCGGCGAGAGCAGCGCGTCGATCAGCGCCTTTGCGGCCTCCGGATGCTGGCTCGAGTTGAGGATCCCCGCGTAGCCCGGCACCACCACGGCGCCATCCGACGGCCAGGCGATTTCGACGGGGCTGCCCTTCGCCTTCGCTGCGATCGCGTTCTCCAGCAACAGCACGCCCACCTTCGCCTCGCCGCCCTCGAGCTTCTGCAGCACCGCCGCGTTCCCGCCGGCGACGCGCGCCTCGTTCGCGCGCAGCTGCTCGAACCAGGTCGCGCCCAGCGCCTGCTCCATCGACACGGCCCAGGTGAACGCCGTGCCGCTGGTGAGCGGATCGCCCAGCGCCACCTCGCCCTTCCACTCGGGGGCCGCCAACGCAGCGAACGAGCCGGGCGGGGTGATGCCCGCCTTGTGCACCAGCACCATCGTCGAGAGCCTCACCGCTGCGTAGTGCCCGTCGAGGTCGACGTAGCGCGACGGCGTGCGCAGGCCGTTGGGGGACACGTAGCGCAGCAGCCGGCCTTCCTGCTTGAAGCGCTCGTAGAGGAACGGATCAGACGTGACCAGCACGTCGCAGGGCGTGCCGCCAGCCGCGAGCTCGGCCTCGAGCTTCGCCGCCACCTTCTCGCTGCCCGCCTGGAACCAGTGAATGGTGACGCCGGGCAGGGCTTCCTTGAGCTGGGGCTCGAGGGCGTCGATCACGTGGCGGTACACCGAGGTGTAGACCCAGACCTCGCCCGCGGGCGCGCCGCTCTTCGCGGCGCCGTTGGCCGCTCCGGGTGATGCAGTCTCGATGCGACACCCGGCGAGAAACGTCAGGACGAGGAGCCAGCGCACGGTCCGAGCGTCTACTCGATCGGGAGCGGAAAGCGCGCCGCGAGTCGCTCGGAGGTCTGCTCGTCGTCGAAGTTGAGCAGCATCTCCCAGAAGGCCCGGTAGTAGCCGGCGCCCTCGCGTTTGCGCACGTGCAGGCGGTAGCCGTACCAGACGTCTTCCCAGTTGGCGGGACCGGTGACGATGGCCCACAGCTCTCCAGCCGGGAGCGTCAGCGTCTCGTCTTCGTCACCCCGCAGCTTCGATTCGAGCTTCGGTTCCTCACCCGGGGCGAAGCGCAGGCTCCAGGCGCCCGCGTTCTCTGCCTGGAAGCCCGCGTTCATCTCGAGCGCACCGAGCGTGGGCCTGGCGGCGGCGATCATGTCGGCGAAGTAGGCACGCACCGCGGAGTCGAGCGTCGCCGCCGGCACTGCGCGCGAGGGCCGCCGGGCCGCGGCGATCGCCTTCGTCACGCGATCCTTCTCCTGCGCGGCGTAGCGCCTGACCGACTCGACGTCGTTGCTCCACCCGGCGGTGAGGCCCTTGTTGATTCCCCCCGTGTCGGGGCTCCATTGGTCGCCGGGCTCGAGGTGGAGCAGGTGGGTGCCGTGGTCGTGCGCGACGAGCATCGAGGCGGCCAGGGCCTCGGCCGCGGTGGGTCGATCGACGAAGTTCTTCTCGATCTCGCCTTCCTCGAGCAGCGCCCAGCTCGAGGCGAAGGGCACCGCTTCCTCCGGCTCGAGGCCCACGATGCCCTCCTCGAAGCGCTGCAGGCCTTCCTTCTTCTTCTTCTCGCAGCGCTCCTTCATCGTGGCCGGATCGCCGCCGAAGCCGGTGGGGTAGGACGACGCGCCCGCGTACGGCAGGAACGCGATGTCGATGGGCCCCAGCCGCTTGACGATCTCCCGGTAGGCCTCGACGGAGAGCGGGTTGTCGTTGCCGTGGTACAGCCGCACCCCGTCGGCCTCGACGACGATCGACGAGACCTCCCAGCCCCGATCGTGGGGCACGAAGGTGACGGCGAGGCCGGGAGCCAGCTCCTTCGTTTCCCAAGGGGCCAGCCAGCGCACGTCGGTGTACGCGGCCCGCTTCAGGCGCCGCGCCAGGGCCCCCGAAGGGAAGGGCATCGCCAGGGTCGGGGTGTCCCTGCTGAGCTGGGCGAGGGTGCCGGGGCCGGAGTGATCGGGGTGAATGTGGCTGAGCAGCAGGAAGCTCGGGGGCGGCAGCGTCGAGGAGGTGGGGTAGGGCGGAGGCGGGTAGCGGAACCAGGCGCCGCCGAACACCGGCTCGGCGAACCAGGGGTCGAGGAGCAGCGTCTTGCCCGCAGCGTTGATGAAGAGCTGAGCGTGTCCGAGCCAGGTGACGATCACGGCGAGGAGCTTAGGCTTGCTCCGTCACCACCGCCTTCCAGTACTCGCGGCCGTTGTATTGGCGCATCATCCCCAGCTTCTTTCCGTTCTTGAAGAGCACGAACGAGGGGATGCCGAAGATCGCGAAGCGGCGGGCGAGCTCGGGGAACTCATAGGCGTTCACCTTCACCAGGCGCACGCCCCGTTGCGGGATCTCCTCGAGCAGCTCCGGCAGATCGCGCGCAAAGATTTCGCAGTTGGGGCAGTCAGGGCCCCAGAAATAGACGACGACCAGCACATCCTGCGTCGCGATGAGTTTGTCGAATGAGTCCGGTGTCGCCGACTCGACCGAGATGGCCATGAATCGACGTTCGTAACGGACAGGCGCTTGACGCGCTCGGAACGGCCAGCTATTTCTTCATTCAAGTTGAGAATGATTATCAAAATCACGGCGGTCCCGATGGTCGTCCTCCTGTGCGGCTGTCCTCCGGCCGTGAAGCCCGAGACCGATGGAGACGCGAAGCGGCTGGTGCTCGAGCAGGTGACCGCGCGCGTGGTGCTGCCGACCCTCGAGGCGTTCATCGTCGAGAGCGAAGCGCTGCAGGTCAGCTCCGCCGCCTGGCGTGAGGCGCGTCGCACCGGCCCCGCGCTGACCGAGCGTGACGCGGCCCGTGCGGCCTTCAAGGCGGCGTTCCTGCGGTGGCAGCGCGCCGAGATGATGGCGTTCGGCCCGGCGGGCAAGCCGCCCACCTACTCGCTGGGCCAGGGCCTGCGCGACACCATCTACGCCTGGCCGACCATCAACCCCTGCCGCGTCGATACGGTGCTCGCGGGCAGGCTCTACGAGACGCCCGGCTTCTTCGACACCGCGCTGGTGACCAGCACCGGCCTGGCGGCGATCGAGGCGCTCCTCTTCACCGACGCGACCGGCAACAGCTGCGCCGCCGGCGACGCCATCAACGCCATGGGCACCTGGGCCGCGATGACGCCCGACGAGCTCGGGCTGCGCCGGGCCGAGTACGCGACGCTCGCCGTCACGGCCGTGGTGAAGCAGGCGAAGCTGCTGCGCGACGCGTGGGCGAACGACGCGGCTCACCGCTACGCGACGGCGGGGCTGGCCGGCAGCGGCTTCCCCACCGCGCAGGCCGGGCTCAACGAGCTCTTCGCCGCGCTCTTCCAGGCCGATCTGGCGCTCAAGAACGCACGCATCGGCGTGCCCCTGGGCCTGGTGCCGGCCACCTGCGCGAACGTGCCGTGTCCCGAGCAGGCGGAAGCGCTTCCCTCGAAGCTCTCGCGCGAGGCGATCGTCGAGAACCTCGACGGGCTGCGGGCGCTGCTGCGGGGCGACTTCACCGAGGGTGGGCACGGCTTCGACGCGCTGCTCGAGGTGCGCGGCGCCGGCTCACTCGCAAAGGAGATGGACGCGGCGCTCCTGACCGCGCGGGCCCGGGCCACGGGGCTGACCGGACCCATCGATGCCCTGGTCGTCTCCAACCCTGCCGACGTGCAGCAGCTGCACGCAGACGTGAAGGTCTTCACCGACTTGTTGAAGTTGCAGTTCATCACCGTGCTGAGCCTGCAGGTGCCCGCTGAGGGCGCCGGCGACGCAGATTGAAAGGAACACCATGAAGCGCATCGTCCCCGCGTTCGTCCTCGCCCTCTCCCTCGTCCTGTCCGCCTGTGGGCCTGCCGTCGAGGCTCCCAGCTGCACCGCCGACACCTACCCGGACGACGGCTACGCGGCGAACGCCGCGGCGGAGCTCGACCTGCGCACGCGCCTCGACGCGCTGGGCGACAAGATGGACGAGGCGAAGGCGGGGCGTCCCACCGCCGCCGAGCTGGAGGCGCTCTTCTCGGCTGGCACTCCGAGCCTGCGTTCCATCACCACGGAGCCGGCGCGCGCGGCGATCAGCGAGGTCTTCAGCGCGCTCGAGCTGGCGGCCGGCACCCCGTGGACGCCGGCAGACCCGCCGGTGGGCAATGGCGGGCTCTTCGGCACGCACGTCTACAACGCGCGCGGGGTGGACCTGCCCGAGACGGTGGAGAAGGTCATCTTCGCCGGCACCCAGCTCAACGAGGCCGCGCGGCTGATGACGGACACGGCGACGGTGGCCGACGTCGATCGCATGGTGGCGCTCTTCGGCGCCAGCCCCGCTTTCCCCATGGACGACAAGGCCGCGGTCAACCCCGACGTCTTCGTGGCGAAGTACGCGAAGAAGCGCACCAACCCTGCGGCGGCGACCCCGGGCCCCTACCTCGCCATCAAGGCGGCGTTCATGAACGCGCGCGCGTCGGTGAAGGGCGGCTCGGCCTGCGCGGCGCAGCGGACGGTGGCCTTCGCCGAGGTTCGCGACCAGTGGGAGCGCGCGCTGCTGGGCACGGCGGTCAACTACCTCAACTCGGCGGCGAACACGTTCGCGAAGGCGGCACCGACCGAGGTCGAGAAGGGCAACGCGCTCCACCAGGTGGGCGAGTCGGTGGGCTTCCTGCGCGGGCTGCGGACGCTGCCTGCCGAGCACCGGATCATCACCGATGCCCAGCTCGACCAGGTGCTCACCACGCTCGGTGGCACCACGCTCGGTGGCTCGGACGCCTATCTCTACGTGACGGCGACGAGCTCGACGATCGACAAGCTCGGCGCCGCGGTCGCGCAGATCCAGGCGGCGCGACAGTTCACCGCCGAAGAGATCGCCACCTTCAAAGCGAACTTCTGAGAATCCACGCTTCACCTTCAGGCCTCGGCCTGTGGTGACGGGAGCAACCCATGTGGCTCACCATGCTGGTGTTGATGATCTCGGCGCAGGACGCCGGGGGGCCGGAGGCGCAGCCGCTGCCCGAGCTCGAGCTCGATGCGGGACAGGCCCCGTTCAGCCCCAGCGAAGTCGAGCCCGGGGACGCCGGCCCTGAGGTTGACCCCGACGCAGGTGTGCTGCTCCCCCCGATCGCAGAGGCCGTCGACGCCGGCCGTGAGACGACCGTGATCGGCAAGCGCATGGTCGACGTCAGGCGCGTCGCGGGCTCGGCGCAGGTGATCGGCAAGGAAGAGCTCGAGCGCCAGGAAGCGAACGACTTCCATCGCGTGATGCAGGGCGTGCCCGGCGTCTACGTGCGCGAGGAGGACGGCTTCGGGCTGCGGCCCAACATCGGCATCCGCGGCGCGAGCGCTGATCGTTCGAGCAAGGTGACGCTGATGGAAGACGGCGTGCTCTCGGGCCCCGCGCCGTACTCCGCGGCGGCCGCCTACTACACGCCGCTGATGACCCGCATGGTGGGGGTGGAGATCTTCAAGGGCCCCGCGTCGATCCGCTTCGGGCCGCAGACGATCGGCGGGGCGATCAACCTGCGCACCCGCGAGGTGCCGCGCAACTTCGAGTCGGATCTCGACCTCTCGCTGGGGAACTACGGCTCGGCGAAGGGCCACGGGGTGATCGGCTACGGCACCGATCGCTGGGGCGTGCTGCTCGAGGGCGTGCACCTGCAGAGCGACGGCTTCAAGAAGCTCGACGGCGGTGGCGACACCGGCTTCGACAAGAACGAGCTCATGCTCAAGGCGCGCTACGCCGCCGGGCAGCACGAGCTGCAGCTCAAGCTCGGCTTCGCCAACGAGCGCTCGAACGAGTCGTACCTAGGCCTCTCGAACGAGGACTTCGCGAAGACGCCGCAGCGGCGCTACGCGGCGAGCGCGAACGACCTGATGACGTGGTGGCGCACCCAGGCCGAGCTGACGCACACGCTCTCGATGGGCAGCAACTTCGAGCTGGTGACCACGGCCTACCGGCACGACTTCGCCCGGGTGTGGAACCGCCTCGATCACTTCCGCCAGGGGCCGGGGCTGTACGAGCTGCTGGCGTACCCCACGGTGGGCACGGGCGCGGTGTACCGCGGCATCCTCGCGGGCGAGGTCGACACGAGCTCCCGCGAGGAACAGCTCATGGTGGTCGGCAACGGACGCACGTTCGTGTCGCAAGGGGTGCAGACGCTGGCGCGGCTGACGCTGCTCACCGGTCCGCTCTCGCAGGAGCTGGAGCTCGGCGTGCGGTTTCATCATGACGAGATCCGCCGGCGCCACACGCAGTCGGGCTTCGACATGCTGCGCGGCACGTTGGTACCGAACGGCGAAGGCGAGGACCTGATCGTCGACAACGTCGCCTTCACCCGCAGCTTCAGCGCGCACTTTTCCGACACGGTGACGTGGGGCCACTTCCTCCTTTCGCCGGGTGCGCGGCTCGAGGTGTTCGACGCGACGCTGTTCGATCGCCAGGACGGCTCTTCGGGGAACGCGCTCAACGTGGTGCCGCTGCTGGGGGTGGGCGCGGTGTACAGCTTCGACTTCGGCCTCTCGGTGCTGGCGGGGGTGAACCAGGGCTTCAGCCCTCCCACTCCGGGGCAGCTCGACGCGAAGCCAGAGCGCGCGCTCAACAGTGAGCTGGGGTTCCGCTACGGGCGCCGGGGCATCCGCTTCGAGGCGATCGGCTTCTGGAGCGAGTACGACAACATCACTGGCGAGTGCACGGGCTCGAGCGGCTGCGTCAATGACGCGATGAACACGCAGTTCAACGGCGGCGCGGCGAGGCTGCTGGGCGTGGAGGCGCTGGGCAGCGTGAAGGGCAAGCTGGGCTGGGGGATCTCGGCGTCGGCCGAGGTCGCCTACACCTTCACCAGCGCGCACTTCCTCTCGGACTTCCAGTCGGACAACCCCAGCTGGGGCAACGTGGTCGCGGGCGCCGAGCTGCCCTACGTGCCGGCGCACCAGGGGCAGCTTCGTCTGCGCGCGGCGAAGGGGCCGGTCGAGCTCGGCGTGGGCGCCGCGTACTACGGGCAGACCCGCGAGCTGGCGGGCGTGGGGGAGCCGGGCGCGGCGGTGATGGTGCCGGGGCGGGTGCTGCTCGACGCCACGGCGTCGGTGGAGTTCGGCGCGGCGCGCTTCTACGTCACGGCGACCAACCTCACCAACCAGTCGGCGCTGGTGGCGAGGCGGCCGTTCGGCGCACGGCCGCAGGCGCCGCTGCTCTTCCAGGCGGGCTTCAAGTACTCCTTCCGCTGAAGCGGCCTCGCGCTCCTCCACGCTGCCGGCTCAGCCGGCTTTGGTCTCGCGGCCCAGGCCACTCGTGCAGGAGAGCCAGTGAGGCTGACGAATCAACCCCAGGCATGGCCTCCGAGAATCGCTCCTGGGTAGGGTGCGGTCATGGCGCGGATGGCTGGGGCGGTGGGCGTTCTGCTGGTGTTCTCGTGCGGGTGCGTGCCCGATGCGCCGCGGGTCGACGCGCGGACTGATCAGATCATCGGCGGAATACCTTCGCCTGATGACCCCGCGGTGGTCGCCTTCGCTGCGGCAACGGACGCAGGCTTTCGGCCCTTCTGTACCGGCACGTTGATCGCACCCAGAACCGTGCTCACTGCGGGACACTGCCTCTTCGCCGCCGGCAGAGACGTCGACTACGCCGTGCTCTTCGGGCAGCACTCGCGCACGCCCACCCGCGTCGTCCCGGTGCTCGAACAAAGGGACGGCGCACTCGACATCGGCGTGTTGCGTCTGGCCGAAGCGGTCACCGACGTGGCGTTCCTTCCGATGAACGAGCGACCGATGACTGCCGACCTCCTGGGAGAGCCCATTCGGCACGCCGGCTTTGGCCTCAACGAGTTCGAGCCTCCTGGCAGTCGCCGTCAGGTCACCACGCCACTGGACTCGATCACTTCTTCTCACATCTCGACGTCGACAGCCGAAAGAGTCACTTGCCATGGAGACTCAGGAGGACCGGGCTTGATGCGCCTGCCGGGGAACACAGGCGAGCAAATCGTCGGTGTCGTCAGCTTCGGTGATGGAGCCTGCCATCAGGACGGGTGGGACGTGCGCGTCGATGTCGTGGTCGAGTCGGTCTATCGGATCATGTCCACGTGGGAGACGACATGCCGCGACGACACCGGCTGCGTGCCGGGCTGCGTCCCGGTTGATCAGGACTGCGCGTGCGTGAGCGACGGGGTGTGCAGCGTCGACTGTGTCGATCCCACACAGGACACCGACTGTCCCTTCGATTGCAGGAGAAACTCGATCTGCGCCACTGAGGCGTGCGCCCTGCCTGATGTCGATTGCGTGGCTGAGGGGAGCCACTGCGTCTTGCCGGTGCAGTGCAGGGCGAGATTGTGCGGGACCGACCCACAGCGGGGTGAGACCTACTGTACGAGCCCTTGCGTGACGGACTCCGACTGCCTCGCGCCGCTGGAGTGCGGCGAGGGCGTCTGCCGTTTTCCACAGCGTCCAGTGAGGCAGATGTTGGAGACGTGCGAGGCCACGAGGGACTTCTGCGCGGAAGGTGGAGTCTGCGCGGGGCCGGCGGGTGGCTTTTCCCGGTGCGTGCCTCGCTGTGTGACGACGTCAGATTGCCCGAGCGGCTCGAGGTGTGAAGCGAGCGCCGCTTCGCAGCGCTTCTGTCGACCGCGAGGGGTGCCGTTCGTGGCCCCGACCCTGCCCTTCGCCGGCGAGATCATCGGGACTGCTGAGCGTGGGGGGTGTTCGGCGTCAGCGGGGCCGCTCGCGATGTGTCTGGTGGTGATGTTGCTGCGACGAACGAGCCGGCGGGCTCCGCTCGTGAGACGGGGCGCACGCGCCGCCGTCGCACGTCGACTTCTCGCTGGGGACGGCCATTCCCTGGCCGCTACTCCGGGGGGAGAAACGAGGCGACGCTGTGCTGGATGCCGTCGGTGATGCGCTCGAGCGGGAGATCGTTGTCGTCACCCTCGAAGGGATCCTCGATCTCGACGCCGATCTCTTCGATGCCCAGCATCACGTAGGTGAGGCCGTAGACGATCGGCACGGTGGCCCAGCCGAAGCTCTGCACGAGGGCGACGGGCAGGGTGGCGCAATAGAGGACGAGCGCGCGCCGCAGGTGCACCACGTAGGCGAAGGGCAGCGGCGTCTTATGAATGCGCTCGCAGGCGCCGATGATGTCGACGAGCTGCTGGTTGTTGTGATCGATCGACGTGAACACGATGTCGGCCAGCCTGCCCCCCTTCCGCTCGGCCTCGAGGTGGAAGGTGATGCGCTGGGCGATCGCCGTGGGCATGTGGTTGTGCGAGGTGATCGCCTCGACGTCGTCGGGCTCGAGGCCGACGGGCGCCCAGGCCTGCTGGCGGAGGACGCAGGTGGCCGCGGCGGGGAACGCCTGGGTGAGCCTGAGCACGCGCCGCAGCCGCTCGGGATCGTGGGCGAGGTGGATCGAGGTGCTGCGCGCGAGGTTGCGGCATGTGTTCACCATCGCGCCCCAGAGCTTCCGGCCTTCCCACCAGCGGTCGTACGACTGGTTGGTGCGGAAGACGAGCAGCAGGCCGAGCGCGGTGCCGACCATGGTGTGCACCATGCCGGCGTTGGCGATCTCCAGCGGCCGCACGTGAAAGTGGATCACCGTCAGCGCGATCGCCCCCAGGGTCACGTACAGCGACCGGATGGAGATCACCCGGATCATCGAGCCCTTGATGGCGAAGAAGGTGGTCCGCCACTTGTGCGGGTCGTAGTCGATCATCGTAGGGCGGGGCTTAGAGCCCGGTCTCCGGATCGAACGTGTTCTTCTCGAGGGTGATGGGCTTCAAATCGGAGAAGGCGTAACGCTCGATGAGCCCGCCCGCCGCGTCGAAGCCTTCGATCTTCATCGGCACGCCGGCCTGGACGTCGGTGCACACCCGGGTCTTGGCGTTGTCGAAGCCCTTGCCGCCGTCGGGGAGCACGTACATCGAGCAGAAGTGGCCCGAGGCGTTCCAGCCCTCGTGCTCGACGAGAAGGGTGGCGCCGGCGCGCTTCTGATCGAGCTGGAGCCGGCGCACCAGGCTGCCCAGGCCCGCCTCGGCCACGGTGTGGTTGCTGTCGTTCTTGGTGAGATCGGAGTCGAGCGGAATCCAGAGGCGGCCGACGATCGCGAGGAAGCCGGCCTCGCGCACCCGGAACTCGTTCTTCTTGATGGTGGAGTTGTAGATGAGCTTGCGGCCCGCCGACGGCCCCTTGAGGTACTCGAGGCGGATGGCGTTGGGATCTTCCTGGATGGTGGTGCGAATCGTCTGCTCGCCCTGGAGCGTGCCGCGAATGCGCTCCTGCTTGACCATGATGTACTGGTACGGGCCGAGCGCGACGATGGCCTGGGCGCTCAGCCTGAGGAGCAGGTCGGGCGGGGTGGTGCGGAGCCCGGCCTCGATCTCTTCCTTGCTCAGCCTGGCCACGTGCGCCTTGCGCTCGGCTTCGGTCATGGGACCCCACGGCGCCGCCGCAAGGGTGCCGGTCAACAGGAGGGCGAGGAGCGGGGCGGTCATGGCGGGGTTCTCACTTCGTGGCTGGAACGAACTCAGCACCGGACGCGGCCGACGGTGTGACGAGCCCCGAGTTCTCCGTATCACCGGAGAGGATCTCGAGGTCGAGAGTGCCTTCGTTGTCCCCGGCATAGGGATCGAGGATGGCGAAGCGGGCGATGCGGCCCTCGGCGAGAATGCTCTCTCCGGGCGAGAGGACGCCGGTGCGCCATTGTTTCTTCTCGCCCAGTGACTCGAGCACGTACGCGACCTTGAGCGCGACCTTCTCTCCGAGCACGACCTTCGACTCGGTGGGCACGCGCACGCGCTTCTTCACGCCTTCGCCCAGCTCCATCTGGCGGGCGACCTCGAAGTCCCAGCAGTGGGCGGTGGGGTTGACCGGCACGGGCGTGCGCTTCTTGTTGGCGAGGTCGGTGAGCTCGAGGGGGAAGAGCTGGCCGTCGTGAAAGTGGGTGCCCGGCTCGCAGTGCATGCGCAGGGCCTTCGCGCCGCCGAACTGGAGCACGGCGTGGCTGGCCATCTTGCGCATCACGCCCCAGCCGGCCTTCTCGTCGAGGCGGGCGAGCGCGGTGCCGAGGTGCGAGTCGTCTCGGGCGATGCTCAGGCGGTACTTGTGGGCGGGGTCGAGCTCGATGTCGGGGAGATGCACGGCGAAGGGATCGATGACGTGCCTCTGGGCGTCGAGGCTGAAGGTGGGCTTGCGAGGCGCGACCGGCACGGGCTTGACGACGGGCTCGACGGGCTCGACGGGCTTCGGCTTCGGGGTGGGCGTGACGGGCTCGTCGACGGCGGCGATGGGCTGGGGCTCGTTGGTGACGGGACGCTTCGGCTTCGTCGAGGGCCAGAACACCCAGGTGAGGATGAAGGCGAGACAGACCGCCCCGGAGAGGCCGGCGACGCGGGGGAGGGTCCACTGGAACCCCGCCGGGGACTTCTTCGGGAGCGGAGCGAATTCCCCGGTGGGCACGCTGTCCTGTGGGGTCGCCTGGGCCACGCGGCTCTGCCGGCGCGGGGCGGCGTCGACTTTGGGGATCACGCCCCCGGTCTTCGTGCGCGGGGGATCCTGGGTGGCGCGCATGCCGCCGGTCCTGGTGCGCGGGGGGGCGGGGGGGGGCGTGACGACGGGCGCGAGGGAGGGCGCGGTGACCTGATCGAGCACCGGGGCCGTATCAATCGGCTTCAAAGGCTCGAGGGTAGGTTGGCTCGGCACACCGGAGTCCATCACCTGAGTCGAGCTGTTGCTCACCTCAGGAAGGCCCAACAGGGTGGACTCCGTGCCCGCGGTCTTCTTGTCGCTCACGAAGTTCGGACTCTCTGTCAAACGCGGCGCCGAGGGAAGCCCGCGGTCAGGCGTGAAAGAGCGTGAGCGTCGTCAAACAAGGTGTTGACAGGTTGAGCCGAAATCCGTATCTGCGCCTCGCCGTTTTCGCGGGCGGAATCTGGGCGGATAGCTCAGCGGCAGAGCGTCGCCTTTACACGGCGAGGGTCACAGGTTCGAACCCTGTTCCGCCTAAGCAGGGTTGGTGTAGAAGCAGTCGTCGGACCATATGGGGAGTTAGTTCAGCTGGTTAGAACGTCGGCCTGTCACGCCGAAGGTCAGGGGTTCAAATCCCCTACTCCTCGCAGGGATGAAGCCCCCGGAAGCCGAAAGGTCTCCGGGGGCTTCTTCTTTTCTGAAAGCGCGCCATGAGCCAGCCGAAGCGGGGCCGCCCACCGGAGGTCGATCGCCAGCACGTCGCGGACGTGGCGCTGCGGCTGTTCGATCGCAAGGGCTTCGACGCGGTGACCATGGCGCAGGTCGCGAAGGCGGCGTCGGTGA
Source organism: Archangium sp. (assembly GCA_030681645.1). Taxonomy (GTDB): domain Bacteria; phylum Myxococcota; class Myxococcia; order Myxococcales; family Myxococcaceae; genus Archangium_A. The sequence continues at coordinate 193,393 of JAUXRX010000002.1, read as the reverse complement.
GCCGGCGCACGTTGTTCCGCCTGTTCCCCTCGAAGGGCGACCTGGTGTGGGAAGGGCTCGCCGAGGTGCTGCGCGCCGTGCGGCCGCACCTGAAGACCCGACGCACCGGGCGCAGATCGCTGGCGGCGCTGGGCCAGGAAGTCTTCGCCGTGCCGCTTCGAGGGCTCGACGAGCCCGCGGCCGGAGACCTGGCGCGGCGCCGGCTGCGGCTGATCGCGGCTTCGCCGGGGCTGCTCAGTCACCCGACGCTCGACGAGCTCCGCGCGGTGCTCACCGAGCTGGTGGCGGCGAGCTCGGGACCCCGCGACGCGGCCCCGGACCTGGTGGCGAGCGCGATCGTCGGCGTCGCCTTCGCCGCGCTGTTGTGGTGGGCGACGCAGGACGAGGGCGTGTCCGCGCGCGAGGCGTTGAGCACCGCGCTGGCGAGCCTCTCCCGGCTCGAGGCGGAGCACTGGTAGCTCTCCAGACCGGCCCTCATGGGCAGGGCGGGTGGATTGTGGCACTCGGTGTCATATAGAAATCCCGTGATGCTGCTCGTCCTCCTCGCACTGGCCTTCGGATCGGGCGCCCCGCCGGCGCGGCCCGAGTCGCTTCCCCGGCTGGAGCTGCTGGACCCACGCGGCGCCCGGTACACCGACGAGACGTTCAGGCAGCGTGGGGTGGTGGTCGTGGTCACTGCCCCCATCGCGACCCAGGGCGGCGTGCAGCAGGCCTGGCATGACGCGCTCACGCCTCACGCCTCGGACGGCAAGGGCCCCGCGATCGTGATCCTCGAGGACATGTCGCAGTCCTGGGCGCGGTCGATCGTGATCGCACGCATCAAGGCGGTCTACCGCCCCGGCGGCATCGTGTTGCTGCTCGACGAAGACGGCGCCGTGCGGAAGTCCTTCGGCGTCGGCGAGAACACCACCACCGCCTTCGCCTTCGCGCCCACTGGGAAGCTGGTGGCCGTGGAGACCGGCGCCGCATCGCCCGCGCTGGCGCTGAAGCTCGTCGCGGCAGCGCGCCCGCAGTGAGTCGGGTTCGCGTTCGCGTCAGGGTAGCCTGACCGGATGGCGAAGCCCGGATACCGGTGTGGGTGGCGGTTCGTCGTCCCGGCCCTGTTCGCCGTGGGCTGCGTCACCGTGCAGACCCCTTCCGGCGGCCCACCGCCCGCGCCGCCACCAGAGGCGCCAACGCCTTCGCCGGCACGGCTCTCTGACGATCCAGAGGAGATCGACCGCGAAGGCCTGGCGCGGTTCGTTCGAGCTCAGAGCCACGAGATCAAGGCCTGCTACGACGCTGAACTCAGGCAACGCCCATCGACGAGGGGAAAGCTCGTCTTGCGGTTCTCGGTCGGCCCGGCTGGGAATGCGGTGGACCTGGCGATCGATGAGGACACGTTCTTCTTCCGGGAGATGGCGATGTGCGTGATGCATCGCGTGCGGCAGTGGGCCTTTCCGTTTCGGCCGCGCGCCCCGGTTCCGGTCGTGTACCCGTTCATCTTTGCGCCGGCTGATGACGCACCCCGGTGATGCACCGCGAGAGCAGCGCCCACTCGCGCTCCACGTCGGGTCGATCGGGCAGGTGGAAGGTGCGCAGCAACAGCTCGCGCGACTCGAAGGTGATCGTCTCTGCCGGCCACTCGAGGCGCAGGCGCGGCTTGATTCTCCACGCGGCCTCGAAGGCGGCGTCGTCGAGGAGCCAGAGCTCAGCTGAGACGTCGGCGACGCGCCTGCGCCAGACGTCTTCATAGGCCTGCTGCACCCGGGCCCGCTCCTCCGTGCGTGGCTTGCGCGCGTAGAGCTTCGTCGCGGTGCCCGGGTAGTCGGCGAGGTGGCGCACCTCGCGCGGCGTGACTCCGTGGTCGTCGAAGGTCCGCGCGATCTTCGGATCGAGGCGGCCCAGCGGAGTGAGGAGGAGAAACGGCTGGCGCACGGTCAGGCCCCGCCCCGGCCCGTGCGCGCGTCGTTCGTCGCGTCGTTGAACACCCGTGTGCAGTGCAGGCAGTACCGCTGGCAGATCGCGTCCGAGCGGCAGTCGTTCTCGCGCACCCACTGCGCCGACTTCGCGCGCTGCTCGGCGGCCGGTTCCTTCAGGGAGCCGATCGGCGCACCACCTTCACGCAAGTAGACCGAGCACGGGTAGTACGAGACGCCGTCGACCGTACGTTCCGTCAGGGGGATGTAGCAGCGCCAGGACTTCGCTTCGGCGCGCGAGGCCGCGGTCGGGTCGAGGCCGATCGAGTCCTTCGCGAACACGGTCTTCAGCTTCCGGCGGAGCAGGGGATGGCGAGCGGCCGGCAACGAGTCGATCAACGCGCGCAGCTCGCGCATCACCGCGCCGTACTCGGGAAAGTCAGGCAGCCCATCGCGCGCGTCGACGTCGGTGATCAGCTTCACGTCGTCAGGCCCGAGCGAGAGCAGGAACTTCACGATGCCGGCCAGCTCGGCCCGGTTCGCCGTGCCCACCACCGTGTTCACCAGCAGCCGCACCTGCGCCCCCGCGTCGCGCGCCGCGGCGACCACCTTCACCGCTTCGATCGACTTCGACCACGCCCGCGTGCTGCCCGTCATCCGCGCGCCGAGCGCCGCGTCGCGTGCGTCGATCGACACGCGCAGCTCGGTGAGGCCGGCGTTCACCAGTTCGACGTAGCGAGACGAAGAGACGGTGCCGTTGGTGGTCATCGACAGGTGCGGAATGCCGCGCCGCTTCGCCTCGGCCACCATCTCCACCACCCCGGGAACGATCGACGCCTCGCCGCCCGTGAAGTGGAGGTGCTGCACCGTCTCGCCCAGCCCGTCGAGCAACCGCCCGAACTCCGCGAGCGTGTACGTGACGCGCTTCTCCGGCCGCGCGACGAGCTCTTCCGGCGTGCGCGCGATCGTCTTGCAGTAAGGGCAGCGCAGGTTGCACGCGTACGAGAGAAACAGGGTCACCCGGTGCAACGGGAAGTCTGCGCTCAGCTCGAGGGACTCACTTCGATCTCGCAGCGCTTCCACTCGCGCCAGGAGCACATCTTCAAAGAGGAGATCGGGCACGCCGGGGTGGTCTTGAATACATCCTCCTACATCCACTAAACCGGATGCTGGAGTTGGTGAACAGGCCCCGAGCCGCAACGGATCAAACGCCCCGCACCACTCGTGGGGTGTGCATCTGGCTGCCTCAGCGACGTGGCCGGCGACGGAGCAGCCAGGCCCCCACCGCGAACAACGCGAGCCCAGCAGGCGCCGCTGAGCAGCCCCGTGACTCGAGCTGCATTCCGGTGACGGGCTCGTTGGTCGAGGGCGGCAGCGGCACCTCGGTCGTGGTGGGCTCGGCGGCGACGACCACCGGGACGGGTGGGGCTTCGGGCGCGATGCTCAACAGCCGCTCTTCGACGCACATCCAGTTGTCGAGCCAGGTGGGGCTCGTGTCGGAGTGCTCGAACCAGCGAACACACGTCTTCCCCGCGAGCGGACCCGCGGAGCTCCAGGTGAAGCGCCACGGCTGCTCGGTGGGCACGCAGAGGAAGTTGTCAGCCCAGTCGGCGGCGCGCGCCTCGGCGCCCTCGGTGACGTTGGTGCAGGTCATGCCCGCGATCGGTCCTGCGAAGGACCAGCGCAGCCCGAGGTCGGTGTCGCTGCAGAAGAAGTTGTCGGTCCACGTGTCGGGGTCGCCGGGCTCGTCGACGTTCACGCAGGTCTTCCCCGCCTTCGGGCCGGCCATCGAGAAGGTGAACGCCCCCGCGGTGAACTCGCCCACGGCCTTCGCGCAGAGATGGTTGTCACCCCACGAGTGTGGATCGCTCGGCTCGTTCCAGTGCACGCAGGCCTGGCCCGCGATCGGCCCCGCGCTCGAGAACGTGAAGCTCCACGGCAGCTGCTTCGGCGCACAGAGCCGGTTGTCGCTCCACGCGGCCGCGTGCGCTTCCGCCGACTCGGCGATGGCGGTGCAGTCCATGCCCTCGACGTCCCCCGCGTTCGACCAGCGCAGCCCCAGCTCGCTGGCGCTGCAGAAGTAGTTGTCACCCCAGCTGTCGGGGTCTGCGGGCTCATTGACGTTCACGCAGCTCATGCCGCTCTGCGCGCCGTCGCAGCTGAAGGTGAAGGGACCGCTCGAGCGATCACAGGTCTGGATGCAGGGGCCGCCTCCGGGGCCACCGCCCAGGTATTCCCAGTGCCAGCGCTCGCTGGGGACGGTGCGGTAAAAGCCGTACGCCGCGCCGTTCGCGGTGAGCCAGTCGTAGACGCTGGTGTTGCTGGTGTTGAGATCGAGCGCCGTGCCGCTCTGGTGGTTGCTGTAGCCGGGTCGCGCCGCGAGGTTGCAGTCGTTGCAGTTACAGTTCACGTAGCAGGAGTAGTAGTACTGCTGCTGCTGCGGACTGCGGAAGCCGTCGTTGACGCGAAGCTGCACGCCCTGCGACGCCGCCGCGGCCTGCATCACCGCGTACGCGTTGGCGGTGTTCACCTCGATCGGTTGGCCGTCGGCCGTCACCAGCGTCACCGGGAACGGAGTGCCCGAGCGATAGCCGGTGTCGGGGTGGAAGTTGCAGGTCACCAGCCCCTGCTCGAGGGTGGCGTACGACTCGGGCTCGTTCTCGAACTCCTCGTCGTCGAGCGGAACTCCACAGGCGGCCAGGAGGAGGACGAAGGCGAAGTGGCGGTTCACCCAGAGGTGTCGGACGGGGCGTCGGGCAGCTTCAGGCGCGGGAAGTCAAAGCTGCATGCATGTGGAGCACACAAGTGCCACCCGCTACTCGCGCCGGGGCTTCTTCGGGAGCTGGGAAGGCACCGCGCGGCCGAGGATCCAGTCGTCCAGCACCCGGTCGTTGAGCGCGTCGGCGACCACGTAGGTGCGCGAGGCGAAGGCGCCGCTGGGCACCGGGTCTTCGCAGGTGACCGAGCCGGGATCGATGAAGGACGAGTGACAGAACGCCGCGCGCTCGCCGTCGAGGCGCAGGAAGCCGACGTGGTAGTCGAAGCCGATCACCACCAGGCCGTCGCCGAAGCGCTTGCGGATCTCCTTCACCGCGTCGGCGTTGTCCGCGGGTCGAATCCAGTCCACGCGGGTCCCGCGGGCGACGGTGGACACGAGGTATGCCGAGGCCTGTTGGGCGAGCAGCACCCGCTCGAGGTGAAAGCCGGCCTGTTCCAGCACGGTGGTCACGAAGTAACCGCAGGCGATCTTGCCCTCGCGGGGCGTGGTGGTGGTTCCGTAGAAGTCCCACGTGGTGCCTTCCCAGGCCGGGAACGCGGACTTCTCGAGATAGCTCAGCAGGGTGGTGCGGGCGTTCTGCCGCGCCTCGGCGGGGCGCTTCTTCCACGAAGCTGAGAGCTCGGTGCGGCGTACCTCGAGGTCGAGGCGCGCGCGCTGGTAGTCGAGCAGGGGACTGCCAGCCTCAGCCGCGAGCACCAGCGAGAGAAGGGTGAGCACGCGCCTTCGACGTCCGGAGTGGGCCCGGGCGTTCCCCCTCTCCCTGTGGAGCGGGGAGAGGGCCGGGGTGAGGGGCGCACGTCCCTCGACGAACGCTCACGGAGTCACGGTGCCGACGTTGGCGCCACCCGTGAAGCCGTTGGTCGAGCCATTCAGATCGCCGTAGCACCAGACGCCCGCGTCGAGGCTGTAGCGGAAGGCGTAGCGGAGTCCGGCGCCAGCATCGGCGGGCAACGCGCCCTGGTACTCGTTGTTGTTGGCGGAGATCACGTTGAAGGCCGCGGGCTGCCAGGCCCACGCGAGGCCCGGATCTTCGGGCTCAGCGCCGAGGCCGAGCTGCGCGATGAACGGCGTGGCGGCGTTGGGCGTGAGCCCCGGCTCGAAGACCTGGCCGTAGATCATCGCGCCTGCCGCGGCGGTGGCGGGCGCCTGCAGGTTGCAGAAATCGAACTCGACGTGGTTGCTCACCGTCACGTCGTACTGCTGCGCGACCTCGTAGCCGCCCACGTCCGACCCGTTGAGATCGCAGTACGTCCAGATCACCCCGTCGAGCGAGGCGCGCGCAGCGACGGCCCGTGGTCCGGTGTAGGCCGGGTATGCGGTGGCGCTGAACTCGTCTTCTCCCGAGACATCGGTGGAGTACGCCGCGTCTTTCCAGCCCCACAGCGCGCTCGTCGACGCGTTGCTTCCCTGGGGCCCCACGCCGATCTGCATGCGGAGACTGGGCGAGGCGCCCGCGGTTCCAGAGACGCCGGGGATGAGCGTGCGCGCAGTGACCGTCAACGGCGAACCGCTCGCGAGCGTGAACGCAGACACGGCCCCCAGCCGGCAGGCCTGGATCAACGCCCCGGCGACCGTGAGCCGGCCCGACTGCGCCTGCTGGAAGCCGTTCTGCGACCCGTCGAGATCGCAATACACGGGCGGCCGCGCGCCGACCTGCACGCGGTACGCGACGACGGAGGAGCCCGCGCTCGCCGGCGCAGTGAGCGTGGCGCTGTACCGATCAGACACCGTCGCGTCGCCCGTGTACGTCGCGGCCGTCCAGGTGGTCCACGTCGAGGGGGCGCTGCCGGGCGCACCCAGGCCGAGCTGCACCGAGAGGGGGGTGCCCTGGCCCGCGGCCTCGGTCAGCGTGGGCACGCTCACCAGCACCGTGTACGGCTGAGTCACCGTGCTCGGCGTGACGGTCTGCAGCGCGTTGGTGGGCTCGAGCACGCAGTTCGCCACGTCGAAGGGCGCCGCGGTGAGCGCTCCCAGTTCGGTCTGCTGCAGGCCGTCGGCGGAGCCGCTCTTGTCGCAATACGCCCACGCGCCGCCGCTGAGGCGGAACCGGAACGCGTAGGCATACGAGCCGGGGGCGGGGCCGGTGAAGCGCGCCGCGTACTCCTCGCCGCCGCCCGGATCGTCGAGGTTGAAGGTGGTCATCGTGGACCACGTCCACGAGGCGTCGGTGGGCAGCGTGGTGGTCGAGCCGTAGCCGACCTGGCCTTCGATGCCCGCGCCCGCACCCGCCGCTTCGGTGAGGCCCTGCACGTAGACGCGCCCGAACACCTGGTCGCTCGGCCGGCCCTCGAAGCTGGTCAACGTGTCGGGGAACTGCAGCTTGCATGAGTCGATACCGGCGGTCTGCACGGTGAGCGTGCCCGCCTGCGCCTCGGTGAAGCCGCTCGTCGCCAGCCCATCGGCGTCGCAGTAGGCCCACGGGCCATCGGCGTGGTTGAAGCGGAAGGCGTACTTGAAGGTGCCCACGCCCGGGTTCGGCAGCTGTGCCTGGAACTCGTCGTTCGCGCCCGCGCCGGTGTCGGCGTTGAAGCTCGCCGCGACCCACGTCCAGGTAGACGGGTCGGTGCCCTCGGCGCCGTAGCCGATCGCGCCCTTGATGCCCGTGCCCGCACCGGTCATCGAGGTGACGGCATTCTTGAAGACCTGGCCGTAGACGATCGGGCCCATCGCCGAGCCGCGCAGCGAGACCGTGGGCGGTGCCTGGACGACCTCTCCGCCGAGCTTGCACCAGTCGACCGAGGTGAGCGCGACGGTGACCCGCGCGAGCTGGGTGGTGAGGAGGCCGTTCGACGAGCCGTCACGATCAGCGACGGTCCAGGTCTGGCCGTTGTCGACCGAGAAGCGCGCCGCGACGTAGTACGTGGCTTGCGTTGCGGTGGCCGGGGAGGGGAGCGAGACCGAGCCGGAATACACGTCGCGCGCCTGGTCGCCCGTCGAGACGTCGATGTCGCCCACGTACGTCGCCGGGGTCCAGGTGAAGTCGGTGGCGACTTCCGTGGCGAAGCCGACCTGCGCGAGGACTCCGGGGCCCTGGCCGGCACCCTTCGTGACCTGGGCGACCTCGAGGTGCGCGACCACGTCGACGTTCACCAGCGCGGCCCCGCTGGTGTCCGTGGTGTCGGCGGGGTTCTGCAGCACCGACTCGGCGATCGTCCTGGTCGTGGCGGCGTAGGTGAAGGCGTTGGCCAGCGTGCCCGCGAGGCCTCCCGGGTTGGTGACGGTCACGCTCACCGGGCCTGCGCCCTGCGCGGGGGAGACGACGGTGAGGCGGGTGTCGCTCTCGCGGGTGACGTTGGTCGCGAGCACGGCGTCGAAGGTGACCGTCGCGCCGGTGGCGAAGTGGGCGCCGTTGATGGTGACGGTGGTGCCTCCGGTGACGGGGCCCGTCACCGGGGAGACCGAGGTGATGATGGGCGTGAGGGCGCCGCCGTCGGGCGTCGGGTTCGGAGGGGGACAGGCGGCGAAGGCGACGACGAGCGCGGGCGCGAGGAAGCGGTTCACGGGCCGTGTTGTAGCCGCTCGGAGGTCGTTGAAGTAGGCGCCTCGACTCCGCTCGGCGTAAACGGAACTGGCCGAATCCGTTCAGCCTGATGACGTTCAGCCCGAGCGAAGTCGAGGGCCTTCGCCTGGTCTCAGCCCTTCACGGCCCCAGCAGTCAGCCCACCGACCAGGAATTTCTGCAGCGCGAAGAACAACGCCATCACAGGCGCCGAGATGATCAGCGCCCCCGCGGCGAAGTGGCCCCACTCGGTCTTGTACTCACCCACGTACCGCTGCAGCGCGACGGGCAGGGTGAAGCGCGCGGTGTCGTTGAGCAGCGTCGCCGCGAGAATGAACTCGTTCCACGCCTGCATGAAGCTGAACAGCGCCGTCACCGCCAGCGCGGGCCGCGCCAGCGGCAGCACCACCTTGATGAACACCTGGAAAGGCGAAGCGCCGTCCATGATCGCCGCTTCCTCCAGCTCGCGCGGAATGGTGTCGAAGTAGCCCTTGAGCATCCACACGCAGAACGGCAGCGAGGCCGTCGAGTACACCAGCACCAGCCCGCCGAGCGAGTCGAGCAGGCCGAGCCCCTGCAGGATCGAATACAGCGGCACCAGCATCAGCGTCGCCGGGAACATCTGGGTGATCAGCAGCAGCTGCATGCCCGACTGCTTGCCGGGAAAGCGGAAGCGCGAGAGCGCGTACGCCGCCGTCACCGCGAGCGTGAGGCCGACCAGCGTGGTCGCGCCGCTCACCACCAGGCTCGAGAGCAGCTGCCGGCCGAACAGCCAGCGGCCCTGCGCGTCGGTCGAGCCGAGCACGTCGCGGAAATGGTCGAGCGTCACGGCCTCGGGGAAGGGGTTGGCGCTCATCGACAGCGTCTGCGTCGGAGAGAGCGCCAGCTTCACCACCCACAGCACCGGGTACAGCGTCGCGGCGCACAGCAGCGAGAGCCCGGCGTGCAGGAGGAACATCTTCCAGCCTGGCATCTTGCGGTTCACGTCGACTCCTGGCCCGAGAGGCGCTTCGTCACCTGGGACCAGGCGAAGAGCACGCAGAAGATCAACACCGAGTACGCGGCGGCGAACCCGTACTGCTCGTTGCGCTGGAACGCCCAGCGAAACGCCTCGCTCACCAGGATGTCCGTGCCACCGCCCGGCTCGCCACCCGAGACGAGGTAGATGATGTTGAACATGTTGAAGGTCCACACGCTGCCGAGGATGATCGCTGGCAGCAGCGCGGGCTTGAGCAGGGGCAGGGTGATGCGGCGGAACTGCGTCCACTTCGACGCGCCGTCCACCTCGGCGGCCTCGTAGAGATCGGTGGGGATCGACTGCAGCGCCCCCAGCGACACCACCATCATGAAGGGGAAGCCCAGCCACGTGTTGGTGATCACGTTCGCCGCGAACGACGTCGACCACTGCGTGAACCAGCTCACCGGCTCGATGCCGAGGTGCCCGAGGATCGCGTTGATGGCGCCGAACTGCTGGTGGAACATGCCCTTCCACATGAGCGCGGTGATGTAGTTCGGCACCGCCCAGGGCACGATCAACAGCACCCGGTACACCCCGCGGAGCTTGAGCAGCGGCTCCTTGAGCAGGATGGCCAGGAACAGCCCGATGCTCACGTGCAGCACCACGTTCGCCAGCGTCCACAACAGGGTCACCACGAGGGTGAAGTAGAACGAGAGGGGCTCGGTGATCCGGTACCCCTTCGAGGTGAGGATGTCGGAGAAGTTGGCGAAGCCGACGAAGGTGTAGTCGCCCGCGTCGTGGTGGAAGAGCGAGAGCGAGAGCCCGATCACGAAGGGGATCACCACCAGCACGAACAGCCCGGTGGCGGCGGGCGCGACGTAGAGGAGGCCCCGGCCTGCTTCGGGGAAGCGCCTCGCGAACGACTGCCCCCGGCCCTCGCGCACCTGCCACCCGACGAAGGTGATGAACGCGATGACGAGGGCGACGATCCACGGCACCGGGGTCGTCTCTGGCGGGGTCTCCCGGTTGAGCGCGCGGTACTTCCGCTCGGCCAGGGGGCTCGCCTCGCTCGGAGAGGCGCCACCCTGCAGCACGGCCCGCAGGGCGAGCTTCATCGGTTCCCACACCCGGGTCATCTCGAGTGAGTTGGGCATCGGCGTCGCCCGCTCTGCGACTGCGCGGAAGGCGCTGACCACCTGGTCCTTCGCCACGGCTTCGTTCTCGTAAGCGGCCAGCTCAGCGGGGATCTGACGACCCAGCTTCACCCGCGTCACGGTCGCGTCGCCCAGCGAGAGGAACTTCGCCAGGGCGTGCGCGGCGTCGGGCTGCGTGGTGCGTGACGAGACGTACGCCGCCTCGACCCCGAGGAAAGGGGCCATGGGAAGGCCCGTCTCCGAGACGATCGGCAGCGGGTGGATCGAGTAGGGCACGCCCTCGTTGATCTCTCCGGTGAACCAGGGCCCGGAGATCACCATCGCCGCGCGGTTCTCGTTGAAGAGCGTCTTGACCAGCGCGCCCGAGACTTCCTGCGGCATCAACCTGCGATCCTGCAGCGACTTCACCCACGTCAGCGAGCGCGTCATCGCCGGGGTGCTGAACTGCGCGTGCCCGTTGGCGTCGAAGAGCTCGCCACCGAAGCCGAAGAGGATCGGCGCGTGGAAGTAGAAGTCGCTGGCCTCGTACGCGATGCCGAACTCGTTCTTCCCGGGCGCCGAGTGCTTCACCAGCAGCGCCTCGAGCTCGTCGGTGGTGGTGGGGGCGGCGATGCCGCGATCACCGCGTACGAAGAGCGCCAGGCACTTGATGGCGAGGGGGTAGCCGTAGATTTCGCCGCCCAGCTCCAGCGCTCCGACCGAGGGCTGGAGATACTTCGTTCGGTCGAGGCGCCCGGTGGCGGGTGCGACGATCTTCATCCGGTGGAACTGTCGCAGCCGCTCGGTCGCGAAGATGAAGACGTCCGGGCCGGCCTCGTGAGGGATCGCCGAGGTCAGCTTCGAGCTGAGCGCGTCGTAGGGTACGGCGAGCAGCTCGACTTCGGTTCCGGTGAGCGCGGTGAACGCCTTCGCGGCTTGCTCGATCGCCTGCTCTTCACCGCCGCGGTAGCCGTGCCAGAGCCTGAGGCCCGGCCGGCGGGCTTCGTTTCCGCACCCGATCCCCACCAGGGCCAGCACCAGCACCGCGAGGGCGCGTGTCACGCCGAGCCTCGCGGCGGGTGATGCGTCGCGCTCGTGCCGTCGGCGGTGAAGACGTGCACCACGTCGCCCATGGGCTGCACCGAGACCGTCTGGCCCACCTGCACGTCAGCGCCCTCGAAGCGCGCCGCGATGGGCCCCGCCGGCGTCTTGAGGAACGCGTAGCCGTCGAAGCCGAGCCGCTCCACCGCTTCGACCTCGCCCCGCATGGGGCCTTCCGCGCCCACTCGCAGATCCTGCGGCCGGAGCCCCAGCTTCACTGCTCCCGTGGCGTCGCCGACGGCGGGCAGGGTGAACCCGGCACCGACGAACTGGCCGCCCTCGCGCTTCGCGTCGATCAGGTTCATCGACGGCGAGCCGAGGAACTGCGCCACGAAGGCGTTGGTGGGGCGGTGGTACAGCTCGAGCGGCGCGCCGAGTTGCTGCAGCACGCCCTTGTTGAAGACCGCCACGCGGGTGGCGAGGGTCATCGCCTCGACCTGGTCGTGGGTGACGTAGATCATGGTGACGCCGAGCGCGCGGTGCAGCCGGGCCAGCTCGCCGCGCATCTGCACGCGCAGCGCGGTGTCGAGGTTGGAGAGCGGCTCGTCGAACAGGAACAGCTGAGGCCGCCGAACGATCACCCGGCCCATCGCCACGCGCTGCCGCTGACCGCCCGAGAGCGCCTTGGGCTTGCGATCGAGCAGCGGCCCCAGCTCGAGCATGCGGGCGGCCTCGGCGACGCGGCTCTCGATCTCCGGGCGCGGCAGTTTGCGCAGCTCGAGGCCGAAGGCCATGTTCTCCTTCACCGTCATGTGCGGGTAGAGGGCGTAGCTCTGGAACACCATGCCCACGTCGCGCTCGCGCGGGGCCACGTCGTTCATGTTCTTGCCGCCGATGATGATGTCACCCGCGTCGGCCTGCTCGAGGCCCGCGATGATGCGCAGCAACGTGGTCTTGCCGCAGCCCGAGGGCCCGACCATCACCAGGAACTCGCCTGGCTTCACGTCGAGGTCGACTCCCTTGACGATGACGTTGTCACCGAAGCTTTTCTTGATTCCGACGAGGCGAACGTCACTCACGCGGGCGGGACGCTAACCAAGACCCCGCGCCGTGTACGCTGAATTGATGCGGCTCCTGCTGATCCTCCCGACGCTGGGTGCCGACCCGTTGGGTCAACTCGTGGCCCGACGGTGGGCCGCAGAAGATGCGCACCTCAGTTCGGCGTTCGAAATCCGGGACGGGGCCGGCGCTCGTATCGAGCGGGGTACGCCGCACCGCGTCTACCTTCGGGCGAGCCGGTTTCCCCCCGGTAGCGGCAGTTGATAGGAGACCCCGGTGCGCCGACTCAGTCCGTTCCTGATCCTGTTCCTGTCCTGTGGCCCCACGGACACTGCACGCCTGTACAAGACCAGTCCGAAGGCGACGTCGCTCGACGCGGCCGCCATCGAGCGCCTCGAGCACCTCGGGCCCACCATCGTGGACAAGGGCATCAACTTCGGCGTGTACAGCGAGCGGGCCGAGCGCATCGAGATCCTCCTCTTCGACAACCCCGAAGCGCCGCTGCCCACGCGGCAGTTCCCCCTGACGCGCTTCGGCGACGTCTGGAACATTCACATCGAGGGGCTGGGCATCGGGCAGCACTACGGCTTCATCGCCTGGGGTCCCAACTGGCCGTACGACCCCGAATGGAAGCCGGGCACGATCACGGGCTTCAAGGCCGACGTCGACGCCGACGGCAACCGCTTCAACCCGAACAAGCTGCTGTGGGATCCATACGGCAAAGCGATCCACCGCGATCACGACTGGGCGAAGGGCAGCCTGGCCACGGGCCCCAAGCGCGCTGAATCGACCTTCGCCGCCGCGAGCAAGAGCATCGTGGTGCAGAGCAAGTACACCTGGACCGAGAACGAGACCGCGTACCGGGTGCGCCGGCAGGACGAGAACAGCCCCGGCCACCGCTGGAACGACATGATCCTCTACGAGCTGCACCCGAAGGGGTTCACCGCGAGCGCGGCCTCGGGCGTGGAGCACCCCGGCACCTGGCGCGGCCTGGGCGAGAAGGTCGCCTACCTCAAGGACCTCGGGGTCACCGCGGTGCACCTGATGCCGCCGTTCGAGAAGCCGTCGGAGGGCGGGTACTGGGGCTATTCCACGCTCTCGTTCTTCATCGCCGAGAACACCTACTCCGATTCGTACCTGGCGCAGGGCCGCACCGATCAGCAGGAGATCATCGACGAGTTCAAGTGGATGGTGGACCAGTTCCACCAGGCCGACATCGAGGTGCTCCTCGACGTCGTCTACAACCACACCGGCGAGGGCGGCTTCTGGCGTGAGCGGCTCGAGTTCGACTTCAACCCCGATCCCTCCATCACCCCGCAGCTGACCAACTTCGACCCGAAAGAAGTGGTGGGCCTCTACAACTTCCGTGGCTTCGACAACCACGCGTACTACGCGCTCACCGACGACAAGCAGACCTTCTGGAACAACACCGGCGTGGGCAACGAGACGCGGTGCAACCACACCCCGTTCCGCAAGCACATCGTCGACTCGCTCCGCTACTGGGTCGACGAGATGCACGTCGACGGCTTCCGCTTCGACCTCGCGCCGGTGCTCGGTGAGAAAGACCTGAAGTACTTCGTCTGGGAAGACCCGAAGAACACGGTGCTGCAGGACATCGTCGATGACCCGGTGTTGCAGAAGTACAACACGCGGCTCATCGCCGAGCCGTGGGCGGCGGGCGGGTACGATCTCGGGCTGTCCTTCAACGGGCCGAACAACAACGAGCTGAGCAACGGCTACGGCACGCGCATCGGGCTGTTCCCCGCCGCGACCAACAAGCCGGGCACGGGCTGGGCCGAGTGGAACGGGCGCTTCCGCGACTGGTGGCGCGCGTTTCAGAACAACGACGGCTTCAATTTCAACAGCACCGAGGTGAGGGGCCGCGACTTCTTCCTCGCTGGGAGCCCCAACTGGTACCAGTGGAACTCGCGCAAGCCCTACCACTCGGTGAACTTCGTCACCGTGCACGACGGGTTTCCGCTCTACGACATCTTCTCGTACGACATGAAGCAGAACGGGTGCGGGCCGCTCAACCCGATCTGCTGCACCGAGCCCAACAGCGCCTGGTGCGAGAAGGTCTCGGGCGAAGACAACAACCGCAGCCGCAACTGGAACGACGAGCCCACCAAGCGCCAGCTGATGCGGAACATCTACGTGGCGCTCATGATCAGCCAGGGCACGCCGCTGCTCTACGCTGGCGACGAGTGGATGCGCACGCAGCTGGGCAACAACAACGCGTACTCGACCCGCGCCGACAACTCGTTCAACTGGATGGACTGGGGTGCGTGGCTCCCGCAGGACGAGCGCCACCGCATGCACGACTTCGTCAAGCAGGTGATCGCCTTCCGCAAGGCGCACCAGTACGCGTTCGCCCCGCTCGAGTACGGCCAGGCTGCGCCGCTCGGGTGGAAGACCGCGCAGAACACGGACAAGGGCGACGCCGACTGGGGCAACAAGCAGCTGATGATGCACTTCTACGATCCGACGAAGGGCCCCGAGCTCGTGATCTTGATCAACGGCGAGGCAGGCGACGTCACCTTCACGCTGCCGCAAGGGCGCGCGTGGAAGCGCGTGGTGGACACGCAGTCGTACTTCGATCTCCCGGCGACGCTCGCGCCGTTGAACAAGCCGCTGCGCAGCTCGAACAACATCTGGCTCGCCTCCCCAGAACCGGTGAGCACGTCCGACTACACGGTAAAGGCACGCAGCGTGGTGATCCTCGAGGCCACGAACTAAATAGCTGGGGAGGCTGTTGAGGATCTGCGGTCCCGGGGGCAATCTCCGGGGAGCCGCTCGCGTTCTGGGGGAACGTATGGACATCGAATTCTTCGTCTCGAAAGCGCATCGCTACTCGCAGGCCCGCCGGTTCTCCCGGCTCCCGACGGACTTCGTGGTGCACGTTCGCAGCGATGAGTTGCGCGTGAACGATCGGGCCAACGACATCTCGGAAGCCGGCATCGGGGTGCTGACGCCGCGGCCGCTGGCGCCCATGTCGCTGGTCTCGATGCGGCTCGAGCTGCCGCACGGCGTCGAGGCGGTGGAGATGCTCGGCCGGGTGATGTGGGCCTCGGAGCACATGATGGGCATCCGCTTCGAGCAGACCGACCCGCGCGTGAGCGACCTGGTCAACCGCATCCGCCAGGACTTCGAGCGGATCTGATCGTTTGTGGGGTGGGCATTGGGTAGAAGTCAGCGCCCGTGCGCGCTCCCTACCTGCTTCTGCTCCTCGCCGGCCTCGGTTACGCGCAAGCGCCTGACAGCCGCTTCAGCGCCGGTGGCTATTTCCGCATCATGGCCCGGCCCGACTTCCAGGGCGGCAACGGCCGGCTCGGCTACTGGAACCTCAACGGGCGGTTGATGAACGAAGGGCCGTACGCGGCGCTCGAGATGAAGCTCGACCTGCTGCAGGCGCCCCCGGGCACCACCGACATCTGGGCCAGCCTGCACGCGCGCGTCGAGGGGGGCTCGGTCACCACCGCCGACTCGAACAACGGCAACCTGATCAACTTCAAGTTGAGCCAGCTGTACGCGCGGGCGGGCAACATTCTCGCGCCCAACGTGGTGTGGCAGCTGGGCACGCTGCAGTACTTCTTCGGCGACCTCGGCCTCTACGACACGCGCCCGGCGCAGATCCTCGAGGACACCGTGGGCATGTCGGCCCGGTACAACTCCGGGGTGGTCGACGTGATGCTGGCCGTGGGCGACTCGGGCTTCACCGCGCGAGGGCTGCAGTACGTGCCGCTGATGACCGCGGGCGGGGCGCTGAGGGTTCGCCTCGGCTCGCACGTCGAGCTCGGCGGCGGAGGGCAGGTCGCGGTCGAGCCCTTCATCGCCGGTAACCGCAACTCGTCGTACGTGACGCCGGGCGTGGCCTACGAGG
Source organism: Archangium sp. (assembly GCA_030681645.1). Classification (GTDB taxonomy): domain Bacteria; phylum Myxococcota; class Myxococcia; order Myxococcales; family Myxococcaceae; genus Archangium_A. The sequence continues at coordinate 177,146 of JAUXRX010000002.1, read as the reverse complement.
ACTTCGCGCGGAAAGAGGTGCTGCGCCGCTTCATCGAGGACAACCCGATGTCGGAGGTGGAGCAGTTTCCCCTGCCGCAAGCCGCCGCGCAGACGAACGTGTCGTGGCGCGTGGTGGGGTACCTGGGCTTCGGCAAGCTGGGCCCCATTCGGTGGAACAACTTCTTCGCGCGCTACCAGCGCCTGCACCCGCAGAACTCGTACAGCGACTCGTGGCAGGGGCGGTCGGTGCAGGTGTTCACGGCCGACCTGACGCGCGATCGCTACGCCCTGCAGCTGGGCAACGAGATGCAGCTGCAGCTCATCCCCGACCGGCTCGACGCGGTGTGGTCGACGCTCTACGGGCAGGACCGGGATTACGCGAACACGATCGTCGCGAACGAGACGAACCGCACGTACATGTCGACGATCCTGCGGCTGCAGCTCTACTTCACCCGCACGGTGCACCTGCTCCTCGAGAACTCGATCAGCCAGGAGACCTCGCTCAACGGGAACGCCTTCCGAACCACCTTCGAGTCGATCTTCCAGAACACGGCCGGCGTGCCCGATTCGCGCGGGCTCGAGTTCGGTGACTCGGCGGTGCGGAACAACTGGCAGCTCAAGACCGGCATCGTGCTCAACCCGACGGGCTTCGGCATCTATGCGCGCCCGTCGATTCGGCTGCTCTATGGCTTCCAGCTCTCGAGCCAGCACGCGGCGTTCGGGAACGCCTTCGTCGAGCGGCTCGATCAGTTCGACGCCTTCAAGCCGACGGGGACCATCTCGTGGCATCACCTGGTGTCGTTGGAGTCCGAGGGGTGGTTCTGATGCGCGCGCTCGTCATGGTGCTGGTGGTTGCGTTCTGCGCGGGTTGCCTGCCGAAGATCCCCCGCCAGCGGCTCTCGGAGCGGGCGAAGGTGGCCGTCGCGTACATCGTCGACCCCGGGTACTCGGGCACGCCGTTCACGCCGCCCGACGCGCTCAAGAAGGCGATCGCGGCCGAGCTCGACGATCACAACCTCGAGCTGGTCGAGGTGCCGCTCGAGGCGGTCTCGGCCCAGCGCCTCACCGACTCGCGCTTCGACGCGCTCAAGAAGGCCGCGGGCGAGGTGCCTTTCGTGCTGCTGGTCGAGCAGCGGGTGCACTTCTTCTCGCAGCTCGATGGCCGCTATCGCTGGGAAGTGGCGACCACGCTGACCGCCTCGCGCGCCGACGGCGCGAAGGCGAGCGACCCGTTCGAGATCCCGGTGATCCTCATGTACGACCACGAGAAGGAGCGCGAGGCGATCGCCAACGCGGCGTCCGACATCGCGAACCGGGTGGGGGTGCTGATGGACGGCGTGCTGGCGGGCGCGGCCGGGACCGCTGTTCCTGCTGCTGCTCCGAAGGCCTCGTCCACGCGCCCCAGCGGGATCTACTTCGTGATGGTCGATCGCTTCTCGAACGGCGATCGCCGCAACGACGGTGACGCCGCGCCAGAAGACTCGCAGGCGTTTCACGGCGGAGACCTGCAGGGCCTCATCGATCACCTCGACTGGATCCAGGCGCTGGGCTTCGACACCGTGTGGCTGTCGCCCATCTTCAAGATGCGCACGGAGAAGTGGCACGGCTACGGCGCGTTTCACGGGTACTGGACGTGGGACCTGGCGCAGCTCGAGCCGAAGTTCGGTGACGAGCTGCTCCTGGCCCGGCTGCGCTCGGAGCTCGATCGCCGCAAGATGAAGCTGATGCTCGACGTGGTGCTCAACCACGTGGGCCCCGACGCGCCGCTGGTCAGCGCGAAGCCCCACTGGTTTCACAAGCGGGGTGGGGTGACCGACTGGAACGACGCGACCCAGCTCTTGATGAACGACGTGCACGGGCTGTCGGACCTCGCGACCGAGCAGGATGAAGTGTTCGCGTACCTGCTCGGCGCGGCCCGGAGGTGGGTTCCAGGTCGCCAGACCTGACGGCTTCCGGCTCGACGCGGTGAAGCACCTGCCGCTCGGGTTCTGGGCGAAGTTCAACGGCTCGTTCGACTTGATGCTCCTGGGCGAGCTGCTCGACGGAGATCCGAGCCTCGTCGCGCGCACGTGGAAGGAAGGCCGCTTCACCTCGATGTTCGACTTCCCGCTCGGCTTCGCCATCGCCGACGTGTTCTGCCGCGGGGAATCGCCCGCGAAGCTGGCCGCGGTGCTCACCAACGATCGCCGCTATCCAGACGCGAGCGCGCTGGTGACGCTGGTCGACAATCACGATCTCCCGCGCATCTTGAGCCAGTGCGGCGGCGACGTGGAGAAGGTGAAGCAGGCGCTGGCGTTTCTGATCTCGATGCGCGGCACCCCGTCGATCATCTGGGGTACCGAGGTCGGCTTCGAGGGGGCGAAGGAACCGGACAACCGGCGCTCGATGCGCTTCGTCGAGCACCCTCTGAGGGAGCACATCGCGAAGTGGATGAAGCTGCGCGCGGAGTCGGCGGCGCTGCGTGACGGGATCGCCGTGCCGGTCGAGGTGACGAAGGACCGGGTGGTGATCGCTCGCGTGGCTCCGGACGGCACGTCGATGAAGGTGAAGATCGAAGGAGGGAAGGTGACCCTCGAGGCGTCAGCTCCGATCAAGGTCGTCACTCAGACTCGCCGGGTGACCTTCTCGGGGACGGGCTCGATCGTCGGCTCGGGCGCGGAGCTTGGTGATTGGGATCGCAAGAAGGCGAAGCCGCTCCCGCTCTCAGTCGACCTGCCGATCAACGGCGTTTTCGAGTTCAAACGGATCATCAACGGTGAGTGGGAAGCGGGGCCCAACCGACTCCTGTTCGTGACCGAACGAAGCCCCGACGTCTCGTTCTAGCTCTCCCGCTGAAAATGACTGAGGCCCAGTCTCGTTTAGGAGACTGAGCCTCAGAAGGTTCATCAGTTAAGCGAAATGCTTAGCTGACGACGCGGACGTTCGCCGCCTGCAGGCCCTTGGGACCCTTGTTGACGTCGAACTCCACCTTCTGACCTTCAGCGAGGGTGCGGAAACCGTCGGCCGAGATCGCGGTGTGGTGGCAGAACACGTCGTCGCCCCCGCCGTCCTGGCTGATGAAACCGAAACCCTTCGCATCGTTGAACCACTTCACAGTACCGAGTGCCATTGCTTGATTTGCTTTCGTAATCGAGTCCCCAGGAGGGGGGCCCGGCTCCGTCTTTTGACGACGGGGCATCCACTAGGTAACCGCTTCTCCCACACAGCGCTAGTCCCCCCTGAAAGAAAGTCACGAATTCTCCGGCCCGTTCGGTCGGCTAACGCTTTGCGTCATTCTTCGTTGACTCCGGAATCAGCCGGCCCTATTGCCTCTCCAGTCGTCTGGCTTCGCCTGGAGGCTTCATGCCGCAGAGCAACCGTCGGGTAGCGATCATCGGAGGTCTTCGGACCCCTTTCGTGAAGGCGAACACCGTCTTCAACGATCTCACCGCCCTCGATCTGGGGCGCATCGTGGTGCAGGAGCTGGTGCAGCGGTACGACCTCGATCCCGAGGTGATCGACGAGCTGGTCTTCGGCCAGGTGGTGCCGTCGCTGACCGCCTCGTCGATCGCCCGCGAGCTGGTGCTGCTGTCGGGCCTGCCGCGGCGCATCGAGACGCACACGGTGATGCGCGCCTGCGCCACCTCCATCCAGGCGGCGGTCGACATCGCGCGGTCCATCTCGCTGGGCACCGCTGACGTGGGCATCGCCGGCGGCACCGAGTCGATGTCGGACCCGCCGATCTTCACCTCGCGCCCGCTCGCCCACGCGCTGGTGAGCGCCTCGAAGGCGAAGAACCTGCCGGCGCGGCTCAAGCCCTTCCAGTCGCTCAAGGCCCGCGACCTGCTGCCGGTGCCCCCGGCGATCGCCGAGTACTCGACGGGCATGTCGATGGGCGACTCCGCGGAGAAGATGGCCAAGGAGAACGGCATCACCCGGCTGGAGCAGGACCAGATCTCGCTGGCCTCGCACCACAACGCCGCGCGGGCGTGGAAGGCGGGCTACTTCAAGGACGAGGTGATGCCGGTGCCGGTGCCCCCGAAGTACAAGGAGGTCGCCGCCACGGACAACCTGGTGCGCGAAGACACCTCGCTCGACGCGCTCACCGCGCTCAAGCCCGTCTTCGATCGCCGCTACGGCACGGTGACCGCGGGCAACGCCTCGCCGCTCACCGACGGCGCGGCCGCGCTGATCCTGATGAGCGAAGAGAAGGCGAAGGCGCTCGGCTACGAGCCCCTGGGCTTCATCAAGTCGTACGCGTTCGCCGCCACCGACCCCGGCGACCAGCTGCTGCAGGGCCCGGCCTACGCCGCGCCGATCGCGCTGGACCGCGCGGGCATGAAGCTCTCGGACATCGAGCTCATCGACATGCACGAGGCCTTCGCCGCGCAGATCGCCTCGAACATCCAGGCGTTCGGCTCGAAGGCCTTCGCGGCGAAGCTGGGCCGGAAGGCGGCGCTGGGTGAAGTGAACCGCGACCGGCTCAACGTCAACGGGGGCTCGATCGCCCTCGGTCACCCGTTCGCCGCGACCGGCGCGCGGATCCTCCACCAGTCCCTGCGCGAGCTGAAGCGGCGCGGCCTCGGGACTGCCCTCGTCACGGTCTGCGCCCAGGGTGGTCAGGGTGCAGCGGTCGTCCTGGAGCGCGCCTAAATGAGCACCCCTGCGAAGAACTTCTCGTACGCCGTCGAGTCGGAGATCGCGGTCATCACCTTCGACATGGAAGGCGAGCCGGTCAACACCATCGCGCCGAACATCAGCCAGGAGTTCGAGTCGATGATGACGCGCGCCGCGTCTGACGCGACCGCGAAGGCCATCGTCTTCATCTCGGGCAAGAAGGACACCTTCATCGCCGGCGCGAAGATCGACTTCCTCCAGACCATCAAGTCCGCGGCCGAGGCAAGCTCGCTCTCGCGCCAGGGCCAGGCCGGGTTCGATCGCCTCGACGCGCTGGAGAAGCCGGTGGTCGCGGCGATCCACGGGGCGTGCCTGGGCGGCGGGCTCGAGTGGGCGCTCGCCTGTGACTACCGCGTGGCCACCGACAGCCCGAAGACGTCGATCGGCCTGCCCGAGGTGCAGCTGGGCCTCATTCCCGGGGCGGGGGGCACGCAGCGGCTCCCCTCGTTGATCGGCGCGCAGGCGGCGCTCGACCTGATCCTCACCGGCAAGAGCCTCAAGGCGAAGAAGGCCCTCAAGCTGGGGGTGATCGACGAGGTGGTGCCGGCGCCGATCCTGAGGCAGGTGGCGATCGCCCGCGCGCAGGAGCTGGCGGCCGGCACGCTCAAGATCGAGCGCCGCCGGGGGCTGGCCCCGGCGATCGCCAAGAGCAAGTCGTTCCCCGAGATCCTCAAGGGCCTCACCAACAAGGAGGCCTGGGCCGAGTTCGCGCTCGAGGACAACCCGCTGGGCCGCAAGGTGCTGTTCGACCAGGCCAGGAAGCAGCTGCTCAAGAAGACCCGGGGCAAGTACCCCGCGCCCGAGAAGGCGCTCGAGGTGGTCCGCGTGGGGCTCGAGAAGGGCATGAAGGCGGGCCTCGAGGCGGAAGCGGCGGCCTTCGGCGAGCTGGTGATGAGCGACGTGAGCAAGCGCCTGGTGGAGATCTTCTTCGCCACCACCGCGATGAAGAAGGACAACGGCGTCGCGGACCCGAAGGTGAAGCCGCGCGAGGTGCAGAAGATCGGCATGCTGGGCGGCGGCCTCATGGGCGCGGGCATCGCGTACGTGAGCTCGGCGCTGCAGGGCGTGCCGGTGCGCATCAAGGACAAGGACGATGCCGGCGCAGGGCGCGCGCTGGGCCACGTGCGCGGGCTGTACGACGAGCGGGTCAAGCGCCGCTCGCTCACCTGGCGTGAGGCCGACAAGCAGATGGCGCTGGTCACCGCGACCACCGACTACTCGGGCTTCAAGCACGTCGACCTGGTGATCGAGGCGGTGTTCGAGGACCTCGCGCTCAAGCACCAGATGGTGAAGGACATCGAGAGCGTGTGCGGGCCGGAGACGATCTTCGCCAGCAACACCTCGTCCATCCCGATCACCGACATCGCCAAGGCGAGCAAGCACCCGCAGACCGTGATCGGGATGCACTACTTCAGCCCGGTCAACAAGATGCCGCTGCTCGAGATCATCACCCACAAGGGCACGAGCGACCTGGTCACCGCGACCTGCGTCGAGGTCGGCAAGAAGCAGGGCAAGACGGTGATCGTGGTGAACGACGGCGTGGGCTTCTACACCTCGCGCATCCTGGCGCCGTACCTGAACGAGGCGGCGTTCCTGCTCTCGGAGGGCGCGGACATCGCCGAGCTCGATCGGGCGCTGGTCGACTTCGGCTTCCCGGTGGGGCCGATCACCCTGCTCGACGAGGTGGGCATCGACGTGGCGGCGAAGGTCGCGAAGATCATGCACGCCGCGTTCGGTGAACGCATGCTGGCGCCGGACACCACGGACGCGCTGGTGAAGGACGGGCGGCTGGGCCGCAAGGCGCAGAAGGGCTTCTATCTCTACGAGCACGGCAAGAAGACCGAGGTCGACACCTCGATCTACGAGCTGACGCCGCAGGGGAAGGACCGGAAGCGCTTCGATCGCTACGAGATGGCCGAGCGGTGCGCGCTGCAGATGGTGAACGAGGCGATCCGCTGCCTGGGTGAGGGCATCCTGCGCAGCCCGCGCGATGGGGACATCGGGGCGATCTTCGGGCTGGGCTTCCCTCCGTTCCTGGGAGGCCCGTTCCGCTACGCCGACGCGGAAGGCCACGGGAAGATCCTCGAGCGCACCGAGCACTACCAGGAGCGCCTGGGCCGTCGCTTCACCCCTGCGCCGATGCTGCTCGAGTCGGTGAAGACCGGACGCAAGTTCCACTGAGTTGGACAGGCCCCTCGACTCCGCTCGGGGTGAACGGATGACCATGCTGACGCACCCATCGTTGTCGGTCTTCAAAGACCTCCCCCTGCCCGAGCGTCTCTTCGTCCGAGCCCGCCTCTTCAGCGCCCCCCTCGAAGAGCTCACCAACCGGGTGAAGGGCGAGCGCATTCTCGACGTGGGCTGCGGTCACGGCCTGCTCTGCTCGCTGATGGCGGTCGGCTTCCCCGATCGTTCGATCGTGGGCATCGACACGGACCCCAAGAAGATCGACTGGGCCCGCCGCTCGGTGGGCCGCCTGGGCAACACGCGCTTCGACGTGATGACGGTGGAGCGGCTCGCCTCGCTCGAGGCCGCGACCTTCGACACGGTCACGGTGAGCGACGTGCTCTACCTCCTGCCCGAGGCCGACTGGCCCGACTTCCTCGCCGCCTGCCACCAGCTGCTCAAGAAGGGCGGCCGGCTGTTGCTCAAGGAAGCGGAAGACGACGGCGGCTGGCGCACCCGCAAGGCGCTGCTGCAGGAGCAGGTGATGGTGCGACTGCTCGGTCGCACGAAGGGCAGCGGCGGTCTGGGTTTCTCAACGCGTGAGAGAACGCAGGAGCTCCTCACGCGCGCAGGGTTCGAGGTGCGCGAGACCATCTCGCTCTCGAAGCGCAGCACGACCGCCCATGTGCTTTTCGTAGCGGACTGCGTGTAGGCTTCGCTCCGTAAAAGGGGGCCTGACTCACACGGGGCCGACTCTCTTCGGAGGTATTTCTTCCATGGTTCGATTGTTCTGGGTTGCGCTCGCGAGCGCGTTCGTCTCGGCGTGCGCCTGCACGGCGCCGAAGAAGTGCACCACCTTCGAGGACTGTCAGAGCGGCCAGGTCTGCACGATGGGCGAATGCCGCGCGACGATCGGCACGGGCAGCGGCCCGGGCAACGGCGGTGGCGTCGGTGGCGGTGGCGGTGGTGGTGCTGGCGTGGGCGGCAGCGGCGGCGGCAACGTCGTGACTGGCTGCGACCCGAACGCGGCGGGGCTCAACCCCGGTCGTGACACCGACTGCGACGGCCTGTCCGACGCGGAAGAATACGGCACCGACTACGGCAACGGCACGTTCACCAATCCGTGCAACTCAGACTCGGACGGCGACGGCCTGGCTGACGGCCTCGAGATGGGCAAGAACACCACGGTCAGCAGCACCTGCGGCGCCACCTTCGTGGCCGACGTGGACCCGGGCTCCAAGTCAAACCCGACGCTGCCCGACACCGACGGTGACGGGGTGAACGACGGCGCGGAAGACGCCAACCACGACGGGCGCCGCCAGCCGACCGAGACCGACCCCGTGAAGAAGGACACCGACTGCGACGGCTACAGCGACGGCGAAGAGGTCGCGATAGCTGCGGGCTGCGTCACCGACGGCACGAAGCGCGACACCGACGGCGATGGTCTGCCTGACGGCGTCGAGGGCGGGCTGGTGCCGGTGGGCGCTGATCCGATGGGCTGCACGTACACCATCGCTACCTACGACGCGGACAGCGCCGTGAAGACCAACGCGTGCAACGCAGACTCCGATGGTGACGGCATCCAGGACGGCGCCGAAGACACCAACCTGAACGGCCGCGTCGACATGGGCGAGCTCAACCCCACCAACATGGGCGACGGCACCGGCGTGGCGCAGCAGGCGTGCGCGACGGCGAACCTGCGCCCCATCACCTTCCACAGCAGCGGCGTGAGCGACGTGCAGATGGCGCTGGTGCCTGACTTCGCCGAGATCTCGCGCATCTCGCGCATCACCGGCCAGGGGTCTGAGGAAGCGGGCTTCGTCTTCTATGACTCTTCGACGAAGATCGCCGGCATCGCGCTCTCAAAGGCGCCAGCGGGCACTGACAGCAACGCAGAGGAAGCAGACGGCCGCTCGAAGATCACCGGCGTATCGGCGCCGCTCACGCAGACCTTCACCACGTGGGACGGGTTCGGCGGCTCAGTGCGAGCGATCTACGACGTGAGCGGCGGTGGCGACGCGAAGGCGAAGATCAACGCCATCGTGCAGAACTACCTGGGCATGAACGCGACCGGGCTTCTCCAGGGGACGGCTGGCGCGAGCGGGCCCTTCAAGGTGGTGGCCGAGTACGTGCGTCGCACGGGGACGCGCGCGGTGGTGGTGATCGCCCTCATCCCCGCGAACCTCTACACGCCGGGGCAGGCGGTCTTCAGGGTCGACGACGTGGCGGGTGGCACCGCGCTCGCGCAGTTCGGCGACTTCGCGAACACCCAGTGCGAGGTCTTCGCGGCGAGCGTGAACCAGAAGGTCGACTTCCTGTGGGTGGTGGACGACAGCTGTTCGATGGCCGATTCCCAGACGGCCGTGGCCAACGCCGGAACGCTGTTTGGACAGAAGCTCTCAGCCGCCGGGCTGGACTGGCGCGCCGCTGGCGTGAGCACGGGCTGGTACGCTTCGGCCTACGACGGATCGCTCAAAGACTGGACGACCAACCTCACCACGATGCAGTCGTGGTTCCTGGGCGGCGCGGCGTTTGGAACAGGTGGGAGCGCGAGCGAGCAGGGCTTCGCAGGCACGCAGACTTTCATGAGCGGCGCAGCTGGCCGGACTGGAGGCCCCTTCCGTACGGACGCCCAGGGACACTTCATCTTCCTCACGGATACGTCTGAGCAGTCCGGCATCACGGCCGCAGCGATGCAGCTGTACTTGAACCAGCGCATCTCGACCCGCGCGGTGGCGCACGGCATCCTCTGCCCCGAGGGCGGGAGCTGCGGCGACATCCCGGAGGTCAACCCCGGCAAGTACCACTCGCTCATTCGGGCGACGGGCGGGGTGATCGGCAGCATTCAGGTCTTCAACCCGATGAACCCCACGGCGCAGCAGACCGCGCAGCAGGCCGCCACGATTGACGCGATCCTCACCGCAGTGATCGGTGGCACAGGCACGCAGCTGCAGCGCCCTCCGATCTCGGCGACCATCAAGGTCGCGGTCGCCACCACGCGCGGCGCCTGCAACACGGCCGACGTTCCCCGCGATCGCACGAATGGCTGGGATATCGACGCGGCGACGCGGCGCCTCGTGTTCTTCGGCAACTGCATCCCCAGCGCGGCGGGCGTGCAGGTGGCCGTCAGCTACAAGTACTGGAACGACGCTTCGCCTGATCCGAACGGTGACGCGTGCGGTGGCACGTGCGTCGCGCCGCTCGTTTGCGATCCCGGCCAGCGCTCGTGCGTGTGCCCGATGGATTGTGGTGGCTGCGGTGCGGGCTTCCACTGCAACAGCGCCAGCTGCGCCTGCGATCCCGACATCGGGTGAGTGAAGCCGTTGGCCCTCTCCCTTCGGGGAGAGGAGTCATTCGTCAGGTCAGCTGGGCGTAGTTCACGAGCTCGATGCCGCGGCCGGCGATCGCGTCGCGCACCCTGGGGCTGAGCACGGCGGCCAGCTCCTGTTCCCACTCGTAGCTCCAACCTGGATCCTGCGGTACCACGCCGGGCTCGAGGCCCGGGTGGGTGACGATCTCGTTGTCGCCATCGCGCAGGTCGCGGATGAGCCGCAGCAGGCGCTTCTCGGTCAGGCGCCCCGACTCGAACACGCCGACGGCCCGCACCCGTTTCACCCCACGCGGCTGCTTCACGCGCGACAGGGCGCCGAGCAGCGCCGACTTCACCGCCGACTTCGGGTGGATGAGCCAGTGCGCCGTGGGCCGCTCAGAAGGCCAGCGCATCGGCAGGCCCAGCTCGGCCGCGAGCACCTCGACGATCGACGTCATGCCCGGCAGCAGGTGCAGGTGCTGGTGCGTGTCCAGGTGATCGAGGTGCGCGCCGAGTTCCTGCGCGCGGCGCACCTGGGCGCGGAACTCGGTGACGATCTCTTCGGCGGGGATCAGGCGGCCCAGCCACGCGGCGGACAGCTCGGCCCAGTTGCGGCGGAAGCGGCCCCCCGGCGCGAGCCAGCGCACGTCTCGCGCGGAAGCGGCGGGGGTGAGGTGCGTGGTGAGGCAGAGGTGAAGGCCCAGACCGAGCTTCGTCTGGCCTGCGCGGCGAATGGCTTCGGCGGCGGTGGGTCCGGTGGCGAGGACCGTCGCGCTGGTGACCACGCCGTCGGTGTGGGCCGCGAAGATGCCTTCGTCGATTCGCGGGTGGAGACCGAGATCGTCTGCGTTGATGACCAGGCGAATCACTTCGGCCCCTCACCCCGACCCTCTCCCCGCTGGCGCAGGGAGAGGGAGACCGTTTCGTCGCTCACGGGGCTCCAGACGCCTTCTTCGACGGGAACGCCGCGACGTCGGGAGGCAACCGCACCGGCCTCGCCGGGTTCCTCGGGTTGCGGGTGTCTTCGAAGAGCGAACCGAGCTCCTTGATCATCTTGAAGATCACCTGCGGGCTCGCCAGCGTCGAGATGCCGCGCGTGCGCGGGAAGTAGTCGACGCCCATCTGGAAGACCTTGAAGCCCTTGCGAATGGCCTTCACCACCAGCTCGGCGTCGATGAACGAGCCCTGCGCCTTGAGGTCGATCGACTCGAGCACGCGGCGGTGCACCACCTTGAAGCTGAAGTTGATGTCCTTGATCGCCACGCCGAACACGGTGCTGATCAGCGCGTTGTACACGTACGAGTAGAGGATGCGCTTGGTGCCCTCGCTGGTGCGATCGAACCGGAAGGCGCAGATCATGTCGGCCTCCAGGTAGTCCATCAGGTGGAGCGCGCGCTCGAGCTCGTTCAGATCGAACGGCAGGTCCATGTCGGAATAGATGACGACGTCCTTGGTGCTCGACGAGAAGCCCGTCTTCATCGCGCCGCCGAGCTTCTGGTTCACCTCGTGCGACACGCAGCGAATGCGGGCGTCGCGGCGGGAGAGGCCCTCGGCGATCTCCTTCGTGCGATCGGTCGAGGCGTCGTTGACCACGATGATCTCCCAATCGTCCGACAGGCGCTCGAGCACGACCTTCGCGCGGCTCACCGCGCGCTCGACGTACTCCTCCTCGTTCCAGGCGGGAAAGAACAGGCTCAAGCTCGGACGGGCCATGGGCCGCGTATCCCACACCTCTTTCGACGCGCCAAGCATGCGCGCGGCAGAGAACAGGGCTATGCCTTCAAGGGCATGGGGGTTCGTTGGACAGCGCTCGTCATCGATGACGCGATCTCGCTCGCGGCGGAGCTCGTGCGCGAGCTCGAAGACGCCGGAGCCAGGGTGCTCACGGCGACCACGGCGTCCGAAGGCATCGGCCACCTCATCGACGGCCCCATCGACGTCGCCATCGTGGACGTCGAGCTGACGGGGGAGAGCGGCCTGGCCGTGCTGCGGCACCTGCGCTCAGAGGGTGGTCAGACCCCGGTGCTGATGGTCTCGCTCACCGATGATCCGTCGGCCCGCGCCGCGGCCTTCGCCCAGGGCTGCGACGATTACCTGGTCAAGCCGGTGACGCCGGCGGAAACCGTGGCGCGCGCCCAGCGGCGCATGGAGCTCCACAAGCTGCTGCTGGCGGCGAAGGCCGAGGCTGCGCGGCTGCACGAGCTCGCCGTGACCGATGGCCTCACGCAGATCGCCAACCACCGCGCGTTCCAGGATCGCCTGCGCGAAGAGTTCCGGCGCGCCCAGCGCTACGACGATCCCCTCGCGCTGATTCTCGTCGACCTCGATCACTTCAAGAACGTGAACGACAACTTCGGGCACCAGGTCGGTGACGAGGTGCTGTTCTCGATGGCCGCCTGCGTGAAGGCCGCGGTCCGCGAGACCGACTTCGTGGCCCGCTATGGCGGCGAGGAGTTCGCGGTGCTGCTGCCCAAGACCCACCTCGCGGGTGCCCTCACCGTCGCCGAGCGCATCGCCGCGGAGATGCACAAGATCAAAGCCGGCCCGGCTGGGTTGCGGGTCACCGCGTCCTTCGGGGTGTCCGGTTTCCCGGGGCGGTCAGTGAACACCTCAGAGCAGCTCGTTCGCACCGCCGACGAAGCGCTGTACCGGGCCAAACGCGAAGGCCGGAACAAGATCAGCCTGTTCCAGGCCGCCGTACTGGCTTCCGCAAGCTGAAGTGGTGGGTCGGCTTGACCCCGGGAGACCGTGGGTGGGTTACTGTTGACCCCATGCTCCCGCCTCTCCTGGCCAACAAAGCTCATTCATTTCAACTGGTTATTTGGACTCATGGGTTGGCCGCGCGCTTGCTGACTGGAGTGACCCGTGGGCACCGCCGCCAATCTCAACGCTGAGCCATCCGCACCCGGGAAGCTGCTCCTGGTGGACGACGAGGAGAACATCCTCCGTTCGCTGCGGCGGGTGCTGCGCCGGGGTGACTGGGAGATCGAGACGGCGCCGGACGCCGAGGCGGCGCTGAGGCTGTTCGATCGCTTCCAGCCGGGCGTGGTGATCAGCGACTTCCGCATGCCGGGAATGAACGGGGTCGACTTCCTGGCGCGGGTCAAGGACCTGCTCCCGCACGCCCAGCGCATCATGCTGACCGGCCAGGCCGACCAGCAGGCCATCGAAGAGGCGATCAACCGCTCGGAGGTCTTCCGCTTCATCAGCAAGCCGTGGAACGACGGCCAGTTGCTGCTGACGGTGAAGAGCGCCTTCGAGCAGCACTACCTGGTCAGCGACAACCAGCGCCTCGCCGATCTGACGAACCAGCAGAACATCGACCTGCGGCAGCTCAACGCCGACCTCGAGCAGCGCGTGCACCAGCGCACCCTGATGCTGTCGCGGGCCAAGCGCGAGTGGGAGCTCTCGTTCGACACCATCGACAACCCGCTCGCGGTGGTCAGCACCGACGACTTCGTGATCCGCCGCGCCAACCGGGCCTCGGCCAGGGTGAGCAACCGCGACGTCACCTCGCTCAGCCTCGGCCGTAAGTGCCATGAATACCTGTTCGATCGCGCCACGCCGTGCCCGGGGTGTCCGGTTGGACCCGGCCTCAAGGCGCCGGCCAACCTCGAGATCGCACACGGGCCGCGCACCTTCGTGGCCCACATCTACCCGATGGACGACGAGCCCATCGCGGTGTGCCACTACCGCGACGTCACCGACGAGCGGGCGCTCACCCGGCGCATGATCGAGAGCGAGAAGATGATCGCCATCGGCAACCTGGCCGGCGGCGTGGCGCACGAGATCAACAACCCGCTGGGCGGGATCCTCGCGTTCTCGCAGTTGATGAAGCGCGACGCGGGCCGCACGCCGGCCGACATGGAAGCGCTCGAGCTGATCGAAGAGAGCGCCATGCGCTGCAAGCGCATCGTCGAGAGCCTGCTCAAGTTCAGCCGCCGCTCGAAGGTGGAAGATCGCCGCAGCTTCGACCTGAGCAAGTGCGTCGAAGACGCGGCCGTGCTCTTCCGCGCGCAGATCAAGAAGTACCCGCGGGCGAAGCTCGAGCTCAAGCTCGCGACCTCGCTGCCGGCGGTCTACGGCGACCCGTCCCAGCTGGGGCAGGTGGTGCTCAACCTGCTGCACAACGGGCTGCAGGCGCTCCCGAACTCCGAGGGCACGCTCGTGGTCGAGACCGGCCTGAAGGACGCGCACGCCTGGTTCCGGGTCACCGACACGGGCTGCGGCATCCCCGAAGAGAACCTGAGCCGCGTCTTCGAGCCCCATTTCACCACCAAGCCGCCGGGCGAAGGCACCGGCCTGGGCTTGTCCATTGCCTATCGCATCGTCGAGGACCACGGCGGGCACTTCGCCGTGAAGTCGATCGTGAACGAAGGCAGCGCCTTTGAAGTGCTGATTCCTGTGCAACCTGGAGGGGTAACCCCATGAGCGTCACCATTCCCACGCAGCAGAACCGCAAGGCCAAGGTCCTCGTCGTCGACGACGACAAGATCGTGCTTCGCGCGGCCTCGGAGATTCTTTCGCGTGAGGGCTACCAGGTGGTGGCGATCGACGACGCGGTCGAGGGCCTGTCGGCCTGTAAGGACCCGACCATCGACGTCGCCTGTCTCGACATCAAGATGCCCAACCTCTCGGGCATGGATCTCCTCAAGGCCTTCAAGCAGAGCCGGCCTGACGTCGAGGTGATCATGATGACGGCCTTCGCCACCGTGGAGACGGCGGTCGAGGCGGTGAAGGGGGGCGCGTACGACTACCTGACCAAGCCCTTCGAGAACATCGACGTGCTCTCGCTGGCGGTGGGCCGCGCGGCCGAGAAGAAGTCGCTGCGCGATCGCACCAAGGTGCTCGAGGAAGCGCTGTCGGCGCGCAACCAGTTCGAGGATCTCGTCGGCCAGTCGGGCCAGATGCGCTCGGTCTTCAAGCTGGTCGAGACGGTCAGCTACTCGACGGCGACGGTGCTCATCCAGGGCGAGAGCGGCACCGGCAAGGAGCTGGTGGCGCGCGCGATTCACTTCCGCAGCCCGCGCAAGGACAAGCCCTTCGTGGCGGTGAACTGCTCGGCGCTGACCGACACGCTGCTCGAGAGCGAGCTGTTCGGGCACATGAAGGGCAGCTTCACGGGCGCGACGAACAACAAGAAGGGCCTGTTCGAGGCGGCCGACGGTGGCACCATCTTCCTCGACGAGATCGGCGACATCCCCGCGGCCACGCAGGTGCGGCTCTTGCGCGTGCTGCAGGAGGGCGAGGTGAAGCGGGTGGGCGCGAACGACACGCTGAAGGTCGACGTGCGCGTGATCGCCGCCACCAACGTGGACCTCACCAAGGCCAAGGAGCAGGGCAAGTTCCGCGAGGACCTCTTCTATCGCCTGAACGTGATCACGGTGCAGCTGCCCCCGCTGCGTGATCGCCCGGAAGACATTCCGCTGCTGGCGCAGCACTTCCTGAAGATCTACGCCACGAAGGTCGGGAAGAAGGTCACCTCGATCACCCCGGCCGCGATGGAAGCGCTCACCACGGCGCGCTGGGTGGGCAACGTGCGCGAGCTGGAGAACTGCCTGGAGCGCGCGGTGGTGCTCTCCGCGGGCGAGCAGGTGGAGCTGGAAGAGCTGCCGCCCGAGATCCGCAACAACCAGCGGGGTGGCGGCGACATCGAGGTGTTCAGCCTGGCGCACCTGCCGTACGCGCAGGCCAAGAAGCTGGCGATGCGCGCGTTCGAGCGGCGGTACCTGTCGGCGCTGCTGGAGCGGTCGAGCAACAACGTGTCGATGGCAGCGCGCGCGGCGGGCGTCGATCGCTCGAACTTCCGGCGCCTGCTCAAGCAGTACGAGGTCGGCGGCCGCACCATGAAGGGCAACGACATGGACGACGAGGGCGATTTCGACGAGGCCGCCAACGGCTGAGCTGTCTCCCTCTCCCTGCGAAGCGGGGAGAGGGCCGGGGTGAGGGGCCTAACCGTCTTCCCCCGGCTCTTTGGGTTTCCGCGCCGCCCGGATCTCATCGATCCGAGAGCGGTGCTGCTTCTCTTCCCCGTTGGTCCCCGGCTCGAAGAACTTCTCGCCCCGCAGACCCTCGGGCAGGTAGCTCTCGACGACGAAGTGCCCCTCGAAGTCGTGGGGGTACTGATACCCGCCGCCGTAGCCCAGTGACTTCATCAACTTCGTGGGCGCGTTCCTCAGGTGCATCGGCACGGGCAGCGGGCCGTGCTTCGCCACCGCCTCGCGCGCCTTCGCATAGGTCGTGAGCGCCGTGTTCGATTTGGGAGCCATGGCCAGGTAGGTCACGGCCTGGGTGAGCGGCAGCGTGCCCTCGGGAAAGCCCATCAACTCCACCGCCTGCAGCGCGGCGATCGCCACCTGCAACCCCATCGGGTCCGCGTTGCCGACGTCTTCGCTGGCGAAGATCACCATGCGCCGCACGATGAAGCGGGGATCTTCCCCGGCCTCGATCATGCGCGCCAGCCAGTACACCGCCCCGTCGGGGTCCGACCCGCGCATCGACTTGATGAACGCGGAGATCACGTTGAAGTGTTCTTCGCCGCCCTTGTCGTAGAGCAGGGTGCGCTGCTGCACGGCCTCTTCGGCCCCGTGGCGGTCGACGTGCTCCCCGCCGTACTTCGCGGCCACCTCGAGCGCGGTGAGCGCCTTGCGAGCGTCGCCCGCGGCGATCATGGCGAGGAAGGCCAGCGCGTCGTCATCGACGGTGACCTTCCCGTCGAGCCCGCGTGGGTCGGCGATGGCGCGGCGAAGCAGAGAGCGCAGCTCCTCTTCCTCGAGACCGCGCAGGGTGAGCACGCGCATGCGGGAGAGCAGGGCGGCGTTGACCTCGAACGACGGGTTCTCGGTGGTGGCGCCCAGCAGGGTGAGCGTGCCCTTCTCGACGTGAGGGAGCAGGGCGTCTTGCTGGGCCTTGTTGAAGCGGTGGATCTCGTCGACGAACAAGATGCTGCGCTTGCGGTTCATCTTCCACCGCTCTTCCGCTGCGGCCACGGCCTCGCGGAGATCCTTCACGCCGCTGAGCACCGCGGAGACCGCCTCGAAGTGCGCGCCGGTGGCCCTGGCGATGATCCGCGCCAGGGTGGTCTTCCCGGTGCCGGGAGGGCCCCAGAAGATCATCGACGGGACCTGGTCGAGCTCGATGGCCTTGCGCAGCAGCCGCCCGGCGCCGGTGAGGTGTTCCTGCCCGATGTATTCTTCGAGCGTGCGGGGGCGCATGCGCTCGGCGAGCGGCGCCCGGGCCTCGGCTTCCACACTCGCGGCACGATCGAACAGATCCATGGCGGCTGGCTCCTACCACCGTTCACCCTGACCGGAGTCGGGCACCGTTCACCCCGAGCGGAGTCGAGGGGCCTCCTGCGCGTTGACTCGGGAATCAATTTCGTCGTCAATGCCGCCCATGGCGACGAAGAAAGCGGTCATCACCTGCGCGCTCACCGGCGTGCTCACTGATCCCGAAGTCCACCACGTGCCCGTGACGCCTGAGCAGATGGCGCAGGAAGCGCGGCGCGCGCGCGATGCAGGCGCGTCGATCGTGCACGTGCACTTCCGCAGCCAGGAACCGGGCAACGGCCGCATGCCCTCGTGGGATCCGAAGGTGGCGAAGAGCATCTGCGACGCGATCCGCGCCGAGGTGCCCGACCTCATCTTGAACCTGACCACCGGGGTGGTGGGCGACGACATCAGCATGGCGGTGTCGTGCCTCGAGGCGGTGAAGCCCGAGATGGCGGCGCTCAACGCGGGCTCGCTCAACTACCTGAAGCTGCGCTCGAACAACGAGTGGGCCTGGCCGCCCATGCTGTTCGACAACCCGGTGGACAAGATCGAGGCCTTCGCGAAGGTGATGAAGGCGAACGGCATCGTTCCCGAGTGCGAGTGCTTCGACACCGGCATCTTGCGCAGCGTGGCGATGTTCGCCAGGCGCGGCATGGTGCCCAACCCGCCGCACGTCTCGCTGGTGATGGGGGTCGAGTCGGGCATGCCGAACAAGGCGTCGTGGCTGCCGCTGCTGCTCGAGGAGATGTTGCCCGGCACGCACTGGCAGGTGATCGGCATCGGCCGGCAGGAAGTGTGGGACCTGCACAAGCGCTGCGCCGAGCTCGGCGGCGACCTGCGCACGGGGCTCGAAGACACCTTCTACTTGCCCGATGGGACGAAGGCCTCGAGCAACGGGCAGCTGATCGAAGCGATGGCGAAGGTGGCGGTCGCGGCAGGCCGCGCCATCGCGACCCCTGACGAAGCCAGGCAGATCCTCGGGCTGCGGGCCCGCTGAGGTAGCGGCCTTCGACTCTGCTCGGGCTGAACGGCTTGGCTGGTTCCGTTCACGCCGTTAACAATCTCACCATGGCCTCACCGACCTTCATCGCCTCGCTCGACGCGGGCCGCCAGCGCTTCGAGTCCGGGGCCTTCCACTCGGCCCACGAGGCCTGGGAATCAGGCTGGCGGCAGACCCACGGCCGCGAGCGGCGGGTGTTGCAGGTGCTGGTGCTCTGGTCTGCGGCGCTGCACCACCACGAGCGGGGCAAGGAGCTGGGGGCGAACCGCCTGCTCCTGCGCGCCCTGGAGAAGCTCGGCGAGGTCGGAGACGTGTTCGACGGCGTCGACGTCGAGGGCCTGCGCGAGGGGCTGGTGACGAGCCTCGAGCAGGCGCGCGCGCCCTGGAGCGAGGCCGCGAAGCCGCACTGGCCTGAGACGTCCGCGTCCGCGGTGCCCGAGACGCTCGATCACGAGACGGCCTGCCCCTACTGCGGCGAGCCGGTGATGGTGAGCGTCGCGCCCGAAGAGGCGGACGACGCGAGCTACGTCGAGGACTGCCCGGTGTGCTGCCGCCCCTGGGAGGTGCAGGTCTCACGTGACGGAGATCAACTGAGGATCTCGCTGGGCCGCGACGACGCCCAGTAGCCGAGCGCAGGTGGTGCGTGGGCCCAGCCGGAGCGAGCAGAAGCCCAGTCGCCACGTCTGTCAGTCACCGTCGAGCAAATGCGGATCTTTCGCGCGCCCGTCGCTGCCGGTTTGCGTTGAAAAGCAGCCGACTCACTGGTCGAGTCCGTGCCGCTCATGGACCCGTTCCTCCAGACCATCACCACCTTCCCGACGGTGCCGCTCACCGTGGTCCTGGGCGTGGTGGTCGGGTACTGGATCTTCGCCCTCGTCACCGGCGCCGCCTTTCACGGCGGGGGCGACATCGACGCGGTCGCGGGTGGGGTGAAGGCCGCGGGAGACGCCACGACCGGCGCGATCAAGGGGGCCAGTGAAGCGGTCGCCGGTGCCATCAAGGGCACGGCCGAGGCGGTGGGCGGTCACGCGGACGCCGACGTGGGTGACGTCGACGGCGATCACGATCTCGCCGACTCCGGCGTGCTCAGCGGGCTTGGGCTGGGCAAGGTGCCCGTCACCATCACCGGCAGCGCGGCGACGCTGCTCGCGTGGACGGTGTGCGCGCTCACCACGCTCAGCCTCAAGCCCTCGAACCTGGTCTTCCAGAGCCTCGTGCTCCTCGGCTCGCTGGTGGCGGGGCTGCTGGCCACCGCGGTCGTGCTCAGGCCGCTGGGCAAGGCGCTCGACGCAAGCAAGCCGGCGCGGCGCCGTGACTCGCTCGGGCAGATCTGCACCATCACCTCGGGCAAGGTCGACGGGAAGTTCGGCACCGCCCACGTCGAGGACGGCGCGGCCGGGCTCAACGTGCACGTGGTCTGCGCGAAGGCGAACACGCTCAAGAAGGGCGATCGGGCGATCCTGGTCGATTTCGATTCCGCCAAAGACACCTACGAGATCGAGCCAGTCGACTGGCTGATGCCTCAAGAAATCGAAGCGCTGAACGACCCGGCCCGGGCGGCGCAGATCATCTCTGGCCGGGTGAGGCGGAAGTAGCGCCTCGCAGTCGCACCACACTCACGACGTCACCCACAAGGGGGGCAGTACCGCATGGATCCCATCTTCGTCACGATTGGCACCACGATCGCGATTGGCCTGCTGCTGGTCATCGGCTTCGGCTTCCTGCTGGCCCGCTTCTACCGGCAGGTCGCGCAAGGCCAGGTGCTGATCGTCAACACCATGAAGGCCGAGCCCAAGGTGTCCTTCACGGGCGCCGTGGTCATTCCCATCATCAACCGCGCCGAGGTGATGGACATCTCGCTGAAGACCATCGAGATCCACCGGCACGGCAAGCAGGGCCTGATCTGCGCCGACAACATCCGCGCGGACATCAAGGTCAGCTTCTTCGTGCGCGTGAACAAGACGGTGGAAGACGTGCTCAAGGTGGCCGGCGCCGTCGGCTGCGTGCGCGCGTCTGACCTCGCCACGCTGCAGGAGCTCTTCGAGGCGAAGTTCTCGGAAGGCCTCAAGACCGTCGGCAAGCGGCTCAACTTCGAAGACCTCTACAAGGAGCGCGAGGTCTTCAAGGACCAGATCGTCTCGGTCGTGGGCAAGGACCTGAACGGCTACATGCTCGAAGACGTCGCCATCGACTTCCTCGAGCAGACGCCCATCGAGATGCTCGATCGCGAGAACATCCTCGACGCGCAGGGCATTCGGAAGATCACCGAGCTGACCACGATCCAGAACGTGCTCACCAACGACTTCCGCCAGGACGAGCGGAAGAAGATGACCAAGCAGAACGTCGAGGCCGACGAGGCCGTCTTCGCCCTCGAGCGCCAGCGCGCCGAGGCCCAGGCCAAGCAGAAGCGCGAGATCGAGACCATCCAGGCGCGCGAGCAGGCCGAGACCCAGCGCGTGCAGCAGGAAGAGCACCTGAAGGCCGAGCTGTCGCGGGTGCGCGCGGAAGAAGAGCTGCAGATCAACGAGCAGAACAAGCAGCGCCAGGTGCAGGTCGCCGAGAAGAACCGCGAGCGCGTGGTGGGCATCGAGACCGAGCGGGTGATGAAGGACAGGAACCTCGAGGCCATCTCCCGTGAGCGCGAGGTCGAGCTGATGCGCATCAGCAAGGAGAAGGCGCTGGAGATCGAGCGCAAGGCGATCGCCGACGTGATCTCCACCCGCATCGCCGTGGACAAGAAGGTCGCCACCGAAGAAGAGGCGATCAAGCAGCTGCGCCTGGTCGCCGAGGCTCAGCGCAAGAAGGACGCCGCCGTCATCGACGCCGAGGCGCACGCGATGGGGCTGTCGATCGAGCGCGTGAAGGGTGCCGAGGCGTCCGAAGAGGTGGCCAAGCACGAGGCCAGGACGCGCCTCATCGTCGCCGAGGCCGCGCTCGAGTCTGCCGACAAGGAAGCACGCTCGAAGATCCGCCTCGCGGAAGGGCTGCAGGCCGAGTCGGCCGCGGAAGGGCTCGCCCAGGCGCGCGTGCTCGAGGCGACCGCGCTGGCGCAGGAAAAGCAGGGCCTGGCCCAGGTGCGGGTGAAGGAAGCCGACGCGGTGGCCACCGACAAGCTCGGCATGGCCAGCGCCAACGTGCTGCGCCAGCGCATGCTGGCTGAGGCCGAGGGTGATCTGCAGAAGGGCCTGTCTCACGCGAAGGTGGCGGAAGCGAACGCCGAGGCCACCCAGAAGCAGGGCGTGGCCGAGGGCGAGGCGACCCGCGCGAGGGTGATGGCCGAGTCGCTCGGCATCCAGGAAAAGCTGCTCGCCGAGGCGAAGGGCCTGAGCGAGAAGGCGAAGGCGATGGGCCAGCTCCAGGGCGCCACCAAGGACCACGAGGAGTTCCGCCTGCGCCTCGACAAGGAGAAGCAGGTCGAGCTCGAGACGCTGCACGTGCGCAAGGACATCGCCGCCAGCCAGGCGACCACGATGGCGGCCGCGATGGGCAGCGCGAAGATCAACATCGTCGGCGGCGACGGCATGTTCTTCGACCAGTTCGTCCGCGCCGTCTCGCTCTCGCACAGCATCGAGGCGACCGCGACGAGCACCGACACCATGAAGACGTTCCTGAAGCCCTACCTCTCGGGCGAGCGCGACCTGCCGCAGGACATCAAGGAGATGCTGACCAAGCCCGGCATCACGCAGGACGCGCAAGCGCAGCTCCTCTCCAAGCTCGCCAAGCCCGAGAAGAAGTAAGTGGCGGCCGAAAATCCGTCGCTCGCCGGCGGCAGCTACGAGGTCATTCGGGGCCGCCTGCTGACGACCGCGAAGTCCCTGGCGGAGCGCACCAACGCGCTCAACGCCCGGCGGCGCTCCGAGTTCGGTGGGCAGGAGCTCACCGTGCTGGCGACCGAGCGGGTGCGCACCGAGCACAACTGCGTGCCGCGGGACATCGTGCCGGTGGGCAAGCACCTGCTGCTGGGCTTCAACGTCTTCATGGGCCTCAAGCAGGACCGCGCCGTGAAGGACGCGTTCTCGCTGCACAGGTTCGTCAAGGGGCCCGACGGCGCGTTCGACTTCGCCGAGGTGGCGCGCAGCGAAGAGGGCGGCTTCCTCGAAGAGCGCGGCTTCGTGAAGGACTTCGAGGAGCTGTTCCGTTTCTACAAGGACGCGCGCCTCAACCACCTGGAGAAGACCGAGGCGCGGCTGCTGGCCACGTTCAAGACGGGCCACACGCTGCGCGACGTGAAGGTGTTGCGCTTCGGCGTCGACACCTCGGGGCGGCTCACCTACCTCGACAACCGCGGCGACGGCGACGTGGTGGTGCCCCCCACGCACGACTTCGAGTACGCGCGGGCCACCCGCGAGAACTTCGTGCTGGGCCGCCACCCGCACGTGAACATCCTCGACGAGCTCTTCATCGAGACCGTCGGCGGCGACCTGACGATCAAGATCGAGAACAACACCGAGACGGGGCAGGGCATCTACTCCGAGCCGGTGGACGAGGCGATTCAGTCGCTCGACGACGCCGAGTTCTGGTTCGTGCGCATCGGCGCGCTCGTGTTGCTCAAGGTGCTCCCCTTTCGCGAGGACGCCTACCGCTACCTCGTCTTCAACACCCGCACCCGCCAGGTGACGCGCGCCGACGCGATCGGCCAGAGCTGCGTCTCGCTGCCTGAAGAGCAGGGCATCATCTTCCCCGGCGGCTTCGTGCTGCAGACGGGCGAGGCGAAGGTCTTCGAAGCCGACGTCGGAGGCCTCACGTTTCACCGCAAGGTGCTCAGCCCCAACGGGGAAGACGTGCTCTACGTCTTCTTCGAGCGCACGCAGGGCAAATACGTGCTCTTTCCGTACAACCTGGTGCGCAAGGAGATCGCCGCGCCGATCTCCTGCCACGGGTACTCGATCTTCCCCGACGGGCAGATGGTGGTCTTCCGCTCGGCTTCGGAAGAGCCGACGCGGGTGCACCCGGTGCAGGTCTGGCAGACGCCGTACGTGTCGGCCGAGTTCGCCGCGGGGGCGCCGACGCCGCAGGGCGCGCTGGGCAAGCTGGGCAACGCCGAGCTGGTGCGCGGCATCTCGGAAGTGCTGACGCTGCAGCGCCTGGCCGAGTCGGAGCAGGTCACCCGCCGCAGCTACGAGGCGCTGATCACCTCGTGCACGCGCGTGGTGGACCAGTTCCATTGGCTGGGCCACGCCGAGATCGGGCTGCTGCCCATCGTCACGGAGCTCAAGAAGAACGCCGAGCTGATCGTCGACGAGTTCGAGAAGGTGCTCTCGATGCAGCGCCGCGCCGCCGAGGCGCTGGGCCAGGCGTCGGCCACGCAGGCCGCGCTGATCTCGAAGGTCACCACCGACGAGCTGGCCACCACCGACGCCTTCATGGACACGCTGGCCGAGCTGCGCAAGCAGCTGGGCCACCTGATCACGGTGAAGGAAGTCCGCTACATCGAGCTGCCGAAGATCGAGGCGATGGAAGCCGAGGTGCGCGAGGCCTTCGACGCCGTCTCGAAGCGCTGCGTCGAGTTCCTGCTCACCCCGAAGGCCTTCGAGCCGCTGCACGCGGGCGTGCAGGTGGTGGCGGCGCAGACCGAGAAGGTGACCAGGACGGTCGAGCTGGCCCCGCTGGTGACCGAGGTCGAGCGCCTGAGCGCCGGGCTGTCGCTGCTGGGTGAGGTGGTGGGCGGGCTCAACGCCGGCGATCCGACGCAGAAGGCGAAGATCCTCGAGGACATCTCGGAGGTCTTCTCGAAGTTGAACCGCGCCCGCGCCACGGTGCAGGCGAAGAAGAAGGAGCTCACCGGCGCCGAGAAGCGCGGCGAGTTCGCCAGCCAGTTCAAGCTCTTCGCCCAGAGCATCGACAGCGCGCTCTCGCTGGTGGACAGCCCCGAGAAGTGTGACGAGCAGCTCACGAAGCTGACCCTGCAGCTCGAGGAGATGGAGGGCCGCTTCGCCGACTTCGAGGAGTTCGCCACCGAGCTCACCACCCGGCGGGAAGAGCTGCTGGAGGCGTTCGGCAAGCGCAAGCAGGTGCTGGTCGACGAGCGCAACCGCCGTGGCCAGAACCTGTTCGACGCGGCCGATCGCATTCTGCAGTCGGTGACGCGCCGGGTGTTCGCGAGCGACGACGAGCTCAACACGTACTTCGCCGCCGACCCGATGATCCAGAAGCTGCGGACGCTCACGTCCCAGCTGCTGGCGCTCAAGGACTCGGTGAAGGCGGACGAGCTCGAGTCGCGGCTCAAGACCGCCAAGCAGGACGCGCTGAGGCAGCTGCGCGATCGGAAGGACCTGTTCGAGGGCGGCACGGCGGTGGTGAAGCTGGGGCCGTACCGCTTCAACGTGAACACGCAGCCGCTCGAGGCCACCGTCATTCCGCGGGAAGACGGGCTGTACCTGCAGCTGTCGGGGTCCGATTACCTGCAACGCCTGAGCGACCCCGACATCGACGCCGCGCGCGCGTATTGGGACCAGAACCTGCCTTCGGAGTCGCCCGAGCTGTACCGCGGCGAGTACCTGGCGCACCTGGTCTTGAGGGCGGCGGAGCTGGGCGAGAAGGGCCTCTCCGTGGCGGGGCTGCACGACGCGGCCCGGGGCAAGGGGTTGTTGCCGATCACCCGCGACTGGGCGCAGCAGCGGCTCGATGACGGGTACGAGCGCGGCGTGCATGACTCCGACGCGGCGATCATCCTGGGGCAGTTGCTCGAGGTGTACGACGGGGCCGATCTGCTCCGCTTCCCCTCGTGGCCGCGCGCGGTGGCCACGCTCTTCTGGGCGTCGTGGCGCGACGAGGTGCAGAAGGCCGCGTTCCACCGGCGCGCCATGAGCCTGGGCCGTCTGCGCCAGCGCTATGCGGGCAGCCACGCGCTCGAGACGGTGGCGAAGGAGCTGCTGCCTTCACTGCGGAGCTTCGTCGAGACCGCGAGGCTCGAGCTCACGGGCCCCGAGTTGGCGATCGTCTCGCGCTACCTGGCCGAGGAGCTGGCCCAGGAGCCGCTGCGCTTCGTGGTCGCCGGTGATGCGGTGGCGCTGCGCGACGATCTCTACGGCGTGCTCGATCTCGCCGCGCAGCGGCTGGTGTTCGACGACGATCTGCGCGCGCTCGAGGGTGACGTGCCGGCGCGCTTCCGCCTGGCGCGGGAGTGGCTCGACGCGCACGCCCGGCAGGCAGGGCCACGCTCGGCGGCCTGGTTGGTCGCGGTGCCCGAGGCCGCGGCGCTGATCGCCGCAGACGAGAAGATGCTGTCCCGCGAGGTGTCGTCGGCGCTGCTGTCCTTCGAGGCGAAGGGGCTGCTGGGGCAACACCCGCGCATCGTCGGGCAGGCGCTCACGATTCGACTGGACGAGCTCGAACAGCGGATGACGTGGTTCCGCGAGGAGCGCACGCCCGCCTGGGCGAAGTACCGCGCGAAGGTGCGCGCGCTGCTCGACGAGGCCCGCCACAAGCTGCGCCTCGAGGAGCTCAAGCCCAAGGTCCTCTCGAGCTTCGTGCGCAACCGGCTCATCGACGAGGTGTACCTGCCGCTGATCGGCGCCAACCTCGCCAAGCAGCTCGGGGTGGCGGGCGAGAACAAGCGCACCGATCGCATGGGCCTGCTGCTGCTGGTCTCGCCCCCCGGCTACGGCAAGACCACGCTGATGGAGTACGTGGCCAGCCGCCTCGGCCTCACCTTCGTGAAGGTGAACGGCCCGTCGCTCGGTCACGAGGTGACGAGCGTGGACCCGACCGAGGCGCCCAACGCGACCGCGCGCCAGGAGGTCGACCGGATCAACTTCAGCTTCGAGCTCGGCAACAACGTGATGCTGTATTTGGACGACATCCAGCACACGAACCCCGAGCTGCTGCAGAAGTTCATCTCGTTGTGCGACGCGACCCGCAAGGTCGAGGGCGTGTGGAATGGCCGCACGCGCACGTACGATCTGCGGGGCAAGAAGTTCTGCGTGGTGATGGCCGGCAACCCCTACACCGAGTCAGGCGAGCGCTTCCGCATTCCCGACATGCTCGCCAACCGCGCCGACACCTACAACCTGGGCGACATCCTCGGGGGGAAGCAGGACCTGTTCGCCCTCAGCTACCTCGAGAACGCGCTCACGGCGAACGCGGTCACGGCGCCCCTGCTGACCCGCTCGACGGCGGATCTGCACCGGGTGCTGGCGATGGCGCAGGGCGGGCCCATCAGCGTCAACGAGATGGAGCACGGGTACAGCGCGGCGGAGCTCAACGAGATCGTCGAGGTCACCCGGCGCTTCGCGTACGTGCAGAAGACGCTGTTGATGGTGAACCTGGAGTACATCAAGAGCGCCTCGCAAGATGACCGGTTCCGCACCGAGCCGCCGTTCAAGCTGCAGGGCAGCTACCGGAACATGAGCAAGCTCGCGGAGAAGATCGTCGCCGCGATGACGAACGAGGAGCTCGAGGTGCTGCTCGACGGGCACTACGCCAGCGAGTCGCAGACCCTCACCGCGGCGGCCGAGCAGAACCTGCTCAAGCTGGCCGAGCTGCGGAAGCGGCAGACGCCCGAGCAGCGCGCGCGGTGGGAAGAGCTCAAGCGCGGCTTCAAGCGGGTGCAGGTGCAGGGTGGGGCGGAAGACGACCCCGTGGTGCGCGTCACCGGCTCGATCGCGGCGCTCGGCGAAGAGCTGGGCCAGCTCAAGGACGTGATGATCGACGCTGCGCGCAAGCAGCCCACCGACAACCTCGGGCCGAAGCTCGACGCGGTGGCGCAGGCGGTGAGCAGGCGGCCGCAGAGCGACCTGGGCCCTAAGCTCGACGCGCTGGTGGCGGCGGTGGGGCAGCCGAGGCCCGAGGTGGGGGCGAAGCTCGATGCCCTGCGCGATGCGGTGCTGAAGCTGGGGCAGTCGCTGAGCAAGAGCGCGGCGCCCCCGGTGGATCTGACGCCGTGGCTGGAGAAGTTGTCGGAGGCGGTGAAGCCCGCGCCCCCCGCGGCAGATCTCGGCCCGGTGCTCGAGCGGCTGGCCGAGTCGATGGCGGCCTCGCGGGTGGTGGCTGCTCCTCCTCCGATGGACCTCGCGCCGGTGCTCGCGCAGTTGGCTCAGAACGCGAAGGTTCAGGCGCAGTCGTCGGAGCACGAAGGCTCGTTCCGCGAAGAAGTGGCGATGCAGATGCTGCTCATCCAGGAGCGGTTGTCCGAGCTGGCGTTGGCGGCGCGCACGGTGCTGCAGGACGACTCCGAGGGCAGCGTGAAGGCGATGACGGTCTGGCAGCACACGAAGGAAGCGCTCGAGCTGCTCAAGGCACTCCCGTCGAGGGGCCGGAAGCCGAGGGCGAGATAGGGTCGGGGAGAGGGCAAACCAACCGCCTCGAGGGCGCGGGTCGATCGGATCTCGTTGCACGGTGCGAGCTTGCCCCTCGCTTCGGGCGAAGACGCGCATGTGACGAAGCGGCGACGCCGGGTCAGAAACGGCTGCTGGAACAGCCCTTTCCGGGCCGGCGTGGCCGAGGGCTGACGATCTCCGCCCCGCGGTGTATGTCGACGCCATGAAGCTCCGCGTCTTCGCCATCGCCTTCCTGCTGTCCGCGTGGTTCGGCTGTCAGTGTGGTCCCACCACCACCGATCCCTGCGCGGGAGTCCGCTGTGGCACTGGGCTCACCTGCGACTCGTTGACGGGCCGCTGCTCCTTCATGGGAGTGGGAGGAGGCGGCGGAACGGGAGCAGGCGGCGGCGCAGGAGGAGGTGGCGGAGATGTCGACGCAGGGACCTGCACGGTCACCTGCTCGGGCGCGACGCCCCACTGCGATCCCTCGACCAACACCTGCAAGACCTGCACGCCCACCGAGGGCTGCAGCGGCGCGACGCCGATCTGCCAGACCATCGCCAACGGAGGCCAGGGCAAGTGCGTGGTCTGCACGGTGACGGCCGGCTGCAGCGGCACGACGCCGGCGTGTGATCCCACCGTCTTCCCCAACGGCGCGTGCGTGCAGTGCGTGATGGCCGACGACTGCCCGGTCCCCGGCAGCGCGTGCGATCTCAACACGCACACCTGCGTGCCGGCAGGCATGGGCGGCGGCGCGGGCGGAGGCACGGGCACCGGCGGCGGAACGGGCACCGGCGGCGGCACGGGCACCACGAATCCTCCCATCTTCTTCAATGACGCCGGCATGACCGCGCGCTGCCTCCCGGTCGACGCGGGCACCATGGCGTGCACCAACGAGTGCCCCAAGGGCTACGAGTGCATCAGCAACATCTGCCGCCTGCGCGGGAGCACGGGGCCCATCCAGGTGACGCTGCGCTGGAACCAGCCGCAGGACCTCGATCTGTACCTGGTTGAGCCGCTGCCCGACGGCGGGTCGTGCGAGATCTACTACGGGAAGCCGGGCATCAACCCGACCCCGCCTCCGTTCCCGCTGCCGTTCCCCATTCCGCAGAGCTCGTGCGGTGCGAAGGGCTGGCTCGACGTCGACTCGAACCGGGCCTGCACCATCGACAACATCGACGTGGAGAACATCATCTACGACGCCGGCCTGCGCCCCACGCGCGGCACGTACGAGGTGCGGGCGAACTACTGGCAGAACTGCACCGGCGCTTCGACCACTCCGTACGAGGTCGAGGTGCGCGCCAACGGCGTCACGCGTTGGTTCTGCGGCATCTTCAACTCGAACGACGCGAACGGCGGAGGCGCTGGAGCAGGCGTGTTGATCACGACCTTCAATTTGCCGTGATTCACTACGATCAAATCAACAACCTCCCGTACGAGCCGCGGCCGGCGCACGACGTCAGCCCGCGCACCCTCGAGGCGTTGTTGGGCGCGGTCCAGGCTGCAGCCAACGGGAAGGCGAGGGCGATCGCGGGAGGCTGGGGCTTCTCGATGGCCGGCACCACCGAGGGCACGCGCATTCGCACGCCGGGCTACTCGGGGCTCATCGAGCCCGATTGCCTGAAGCCCGGCGTCACCTCGCGGCCGTTCGACTTCGATCCCATCGTTCCGCACGAGACGCCGGGGCCGGTGGTGCGGGTGCTGGCGGGCACCACCTTCGGTGAGCTCAACGGGCTGCTGGGGCCGCTTGCGGTGGTGAACCAGCCCGGCTTCGAGGATCTCACCATCGGCGGCGTGATGATGGTGGGCGGGCATGGCAGCGGGATCCGCCGGGGCAACATCGCCTCGCAGGTCCGCTCGATGGATCTGATCGTGGTGAACGCCGCGCGCCAGGCGCAGCTGGTGCGCATCGAGGCCGCGAGCGATCGCATCACCGACCGCGCGGCCTTCGAAGCGAAGTACCCCGGGGCCCTGCTTCAGGACGCCGACGACGCCGTGTTCAACGCGGCGAAGGTGAGCTTCGGCTCGATGGGGGTGCTGCTCTCGGTGGTGATCGACACGCGGCCTGCGTACCGGCTCGAAGAAGATCGCGACCTGCGCAGCCTCTGGGAGGACTTCGAGAAGCTCGAGCGGCAGGTGCGGGAAGACTCGGTCTCGGGCGTGCACCTGTGGATCAACCCGTACCGGGTGGGCGCCGACTGGAAGGCGGTGCAGTCGACCTACCGGCGCAGCCTCGACATGAAGCGCAACGAGCGCGCCTGGGGTATTCGGGAGGCCGACAGCCCGATGACGAGGAAGGCGCTGCGCCTGGTGGCGACGAAGGCGCCGCGGCTGTTGCCGTTCGCGCTCGAGTATTCGCTGCGCACGGTCGACGCGGACGACGTGGTGATGCAGAGCCCCGAGGCGCTCGACTTCGGGCCGCCCAACCGGCTCCCCGTGGCGGCGTCGAGCTGCTCGATTCCGGCGGACGGGCTCAAGGAACAGCTCGAGCAGTTGCTGGCGCACTTCAAGGAAGGCTTCGGGAAGACGTACGTCTCGAGTCCGATCGGCCTGCGCTGGGTGAAGGCGTCTGACGCGTACCTCGCCCCGCAGTACGGGCGCGACAGCGTGATGATCGAGGTGCCGGTGCTCAACGACACGCCGCACCAGCAGGACACGCTGGAGCGCTACGTCGAGTTCATGGTGACGAAGCTGGGCGCGCGGCCGCACTGGGGCCAGCGGCTGCAGCTGAGCCCGGCGCAGCTGCGCAGCATCTACGGCAACGAGGCGGTCGACACGTTCATCCGGGTGCGCAGGCAGCTCGATCCGCTGGCGGTGTTCGACAACCCGCTCACGCGGCACCTCGGGCTCTAGCCAGATCGAAATAGCGAGCTCGTCACCGCTCACCCCGAGCAGAGCAGAGTCGAGGGGCGTCTTCCTCCAGTGATCCCGTCCTGCACTGGAAAATGGGCTCAGGTGTACAGTCACCGTGATGTCTCCCGCCTCGCGCTCGCTCAGCCGCTGCGTCGTTACGCTCGAGACGAGCGACAGCACCGCAGGAGAGCTGTTCGGCCACCGCATCGACTCCGCGGCCGAGCGCATCGAGGTGTTGTTCGACGAGCTGGAGCAGGGCGAGCGCCGCTTCGTCAGTCCGCGTGAGGCGGGCTTCGTACAACCGCGACTCGCCGCCCATCGGCAGGGTGACGAGACCTGCCGGGTGGAGCTGCTGTGCACGCCCCCGTTGACCGCGTCCGAGCTGGAGGACCTGACCCGGCGGGTCGCGGTGCTGGTGAGCGAGCTCCCCGACATCACGCCGCGCGCCGTGCCCGCGGTGGACCGGCTGGCCAGTGACGCCGACACGGACCCCGGCGAGCCGCCCCTGGTGAAGCCCGGCGACGTGCCGACGAAGCAGCACGTGCCTGCGAAGGCCCGCCGCGAAGAGGCCCCCACGAGACCCGAGGGCGTGATGGGCGTGAAGCGGCCGGTGCCCCACGTCGACGGCGCTGACGAGGTGACTGACCCTCAGTCGAAGCACGAGCTGCCGACCCGGCCCGAAGGTGTCATCTCGATCCGCCGTCGTGACGACGAGGCGTGAGCGGGAATTCGTAGTATCTCCCGCCGCATGAAGACCACCGCCGTTCTCGCCGTCCTCCTCGCGGCCGCGCCTGCTGCCGCCTGCACGAACTTCCTCATCTCGAAGGGCGCGAGCGCCGACGGCTCGACCATCATCACCTACTCGGCCGACGCGCATGAGCTGTACGGCGAGCTGTATTTCTTCCCGGCCGCGAAGCACGCGGTGGGCGCGAAGCGGGACGTGATCGAGTGGGACACCGGCAAGCTCCTCGGCCAGATCGACGAGGCGCCGCAGACGTACGGCGTGATCGGCAACATGAACGAGCACCAGCTCGCCATCGGCGAGACCACCTTCGGGGGCCGCGCCGAGCTGCAGAACCCCGAGGGCAAGGTCGACTACGGCAGCCTCATGTACATCGCGCTGCAGCGCGCGAAGACCGCGCGCGAGGCGATCAAGGTGATCACCGACCTGACCGCGAAGTACGGGTACGCGAGCGGGGGCGAGTCGTTCTCCATCTCGGACCCCAACGAGGTGTGGCTGTTCGAGATGATCGGCAAGGGCCCGGGGCAGAAGGGCGTGCTCTGGGTCGCCCGCAAGGTGCCCGACGGGTACATCACCGGCCACGCGAACGCGGCGCGCATTCGCCAGTTCCCGCTCAACTCGCCGGCCGACACGCTCTTCGCGCCCGACGTGATCTCGTTCGCGCGCGCGAAGGGTTGGTTCAACGGCAAGGACGCCGACTTCTCCTTCGCCGACACCTACAACCCCGGTGACTTCGGGGCGCGCCGGTTCTGCGACAGCCGGGTGTGGTGCATGTTCCGCCGCGCGGCGCCTTCCAACGATCTGCCGCTGGGCTGGGCGGAAGGAACGGACCAGAAGTCCGCGCCGCTGCCGCTGTGGATCAAGCCCGACCGCAAGCTCACCGTCGCCGACGTGATGGGCTTCATGCGCGATCACTTCGAGGGCACGCCGCTGGACATGACCAAGGACGTGGGGGCCGGGCCGTATGGGCTGCCGTACCGCTGGCGTCCGCTCACGTGGAAGGTCGAGGGGAAGGAGTTCCTCAACGAGCGCGCGGTCTCCACCCAGCAGACGGGCTTCTCGTTCGTGGCGCAGTCGCGCAGCTGGCTGCCGGCGCCGGTGGGCGGGGTGTTGTGGTTCGGCGTCGACGACACGGCCACCACCGCCTACTTCCCGGTCTACGCGGGCGCGACCGAGGTGCCGAAGGCCTTCGCGGTGGGCACGGGCTCGTTCCACCACGTCACCTGGGACTCGGCGTTCTGGGTGTTCAACCAGGTCTCGAACTTCTCGTACCTCCGCTACGCGGACATGAGCGTCGAGGTGCAGAAGGTGCAGCAGGAGCTGGAATCGAAGTACCTGGGCGCCCAGGCCGACGTCGACTCGGCGGCGGTCGCGCTGCACAAGCAGTCGCCGCGGCTCGCGCGCGATTACCTGACCCGCTACTCGGTGGGGGCGGGTGATGAGGTGGTCTCGCGCTGGCGCGAGCTGTCGAAGCAGCTGCTCTACAAGTTCCTCGACGGCAACGTGAAGGACGCGCAGGGCAAGGTGACGCACCCGGGCTACCCCGAGGGTTGGTATCGCGCGGTGGCGCAGGCGACGGGCGAGAAGCTGCGCACGTCCAAGACGGCGTACGAGCTGGCCGAGGAGAAGGCCAACAAAGAGAAGGTGAAGGTGACGGCGCAGAGCCTGCTCTCGTTGCTCTCCGCCCGCGGCCTCACCGTGGACGCGAAGAGCAAGGAGAAGCTGCTCGCGGCCGAAGATCTCAAGAAGCTCGAGGCGTGGCTGGTGAAGGGCGCGACCGCGAAGACCGTGGCGGCGGTGTTCGAAGACTGAGTGTCCTCAGGTGCGCTTCCACGCCTGAGGTGAGTCGTGAAGAAAGTGGGCGAGGTCGCGTGAGGGCTTCCCCAGCAGCTGCTCGAGCAGCGGGTCGACGAGCGCGGCGTCGCCGTGCCGCAACCCGACGTGCAGGTACGTCTGGATGACGGCCTGCATGAGCGCCAGTCGGCGTCGCGCGACGAGGTGCCACGCGTAGCCGGCCATGCTCGCGGGCACGTATCGAATGGGCCGGCCCGTCACCTCGGTCAGCACCGCCGCGGCTTGCTGAAACGTGAAGCATCGCGGACCGGTGAGCCGGTACCCCTGGCGGCGGTGGGGAGCGGGGTCTTGAAACACGCGCGCTGCGACCAGTCCCAGATCACGCACGTCGACGAACGCTACCTCGCCGTCGCCCGCGGGGACGTACACCCGGTCGTCCTCGATGATGTCGCTGCGGTACGCGTCGGTGAAGTTCTGCGCGAAGAAGCCGGGGCGCAGGAACGTCCAGTCGTCGCCGGTGTGCTCGAGGTGCTTTTCCACGGCGTGGTGAGGGATGCGCGGGCGGGACTCTGCTCCCTGCACGGAGAGGAAGACGACGTGACGCACGCCGCGGGTCCGCGCGAAGTCGACGAAGGGGTTGAGCGTCTCGGCCACTTTCGAGATGGGCGGTGGGCGCAGCAGAAACAATTGAGTGCAACCCTCGAGCGCCGGGGCCCAGGTGTCCCGATCTTCGAAGTCGAAGCGA
Source organism: Archangium sp. (assembly GCA_030681645.1). GTDB lineage: Bacteria > Myxococcota > Myxococcia > Myxococcales > Myxococcaceae > Archangium_A. The sequence goes on along the minus strand of JAUXRX010000002.1, from coordinate 143,371 downwards.
CGGTGGGCGCCCGCGCGCCGCTCCCCACCGACTGCCGGTAACGAACGCTGATGGCAGGCGTCGAGCACGGCGCGCCCCACGTTTCCCCCTGCTCCCGTGACGAAGATCATCGCGAGGACCAGCGCCCAGTGGCGTCGTTGCAGCTCATCGGTTTGTTCTCCGTCACCAGTGCGCGCCAGGCAAGTGCGGCTGTTCGCGGTGGCAAACCCGCGACAGGCCCCGCGCAGGTCGACCCCGACCTGGTCTCAGCGGGCAGCGCTGAGCGGCGAACTGGAAAGCCCCGGCGGAACCACGCGAGCACCGGAGGGCAGCAGCGGCCCCAGAAGCCGCGCGGTCTTCATCAGCGCCTCATCCCGCAGCGGCCCGTCTTCGCTCCGCGCCCAGGACGACGTGCACGCGATGGAGACCTCCGTCGTCGACCAGCGGAATGGCAGCAGGGTCGACGGGCTGGCCATCCACCGAGGCGCTGGCCACGTCGCGGCAGCGGCGCTCGGGGTTGTCCACCACGATGGCATAGCGGGTGCGGCCCACCCGCCAGGCGATGCTGAAGGCCGGCCACGACGAGGGGATGCACGGGTTGATGGTGAATGTCGCGCCCACGCGCTGCAGGCCCAGGATGCCCTCGACGGCCACGCGATGCATCCACCCTGCGGAGCCGGTGTACCAGGTCCAGCCGCCCCGTCCGCGATGCGCGGGATGATCGTAGACATCGGCCGCCATCACATAGGGTTCCGTCTTGTATCTGTTGACCTCGGTGGCGGTGCGCGAGTGATTGATGGGGTTGAGCATGTGAAAGAGCTCCACCGCCTCGTCGCCCTCGCCGAGCCTGGCGAGCGCCATCGCCACCCACAGCGCCGCGTGCGTGTATTGCCCGCCGTTCTCGCGGATGCCCGGGAGGTAGCCCTTGATGTAGCCGGGGTCGTGCTCGGTGCGGTTGAAGGGGGGCGTCAGCAGCAGGACGACGCGTGAGGCGCGCCGCACCAGCAGCTCGCGCACCGAGTCCATCGCCTGCTCGGCCCGCTCCGGGGGGGCGGCGCCCGAGAGCACCGCCCAGGTCTGGGCCACCGAGTCGATCTGCCCTTCCTCGCTCTGGGCCGAGCCGAGCGGAGCGCCGTTGTCGTAGTAGCCGCGCCGGTACCAGGCGCCGTCCCAGCTCTGCTCGAGGGATCGGCCCAGTCGCTCCCTCTCGGCGCGATAGCGGCTGGCCCGCCGAGGCTCGGCGCGGAGGTCGCACAGGGGCGCGAAGGTGCCGAGCACCGAGTGCAGAAACCAGCCCACGAAGACGCTCTCGCCCCGGCCCTCGTGCCCGACCCGGTTGAGGCCGTCGTTCCAATCGCCGTTGCCGATCAGCGGCAGCCCGTGCGCGCCCGAGGTGGTGCCCCGGTCGATGGCCCGCAGGGCGTGCTCGAAGAGCGTGCCGCTCTGGGTCGAGACGGTTGGCTGGCCGAAGCACTCTGCCTCGCCTGGATTCAGCAGCGGCGCCTCGAGCCAGGGGATGACCTCGTCGAGCACGTCGCGGTCTCCAGTGACCTGCGTGTAGTGAGCCACCGCCCAGGCCAGCCAGAGCACGTCGTCGGAGTTGCGGGTGCGGATGCCGCGGCCGGTGGCGGGGTCCCACCAATGCTGCACGTCCCCTTCGATGAACTGACGGCCCGCCGCGCGCAGAATGTGTTCCCGCGCCAGGTCGGGCCTGACGAGGACCAGCGAGATCACGTCCTGCAGTTGATCGCGGAAACCATAGGCGCCGCTCGACTGGTAGTAGCCCGAGCGCGCCCAGACACGGCAGGCCAGCGACTGGTAGAGCAGCCAGCGGTTGGTGAGCAGATCGAACGAGTCATCGGGCGTGGAGACGCGCACCGTCTCGAGGGTCTCGTCCCAGAACGATTCCACCGCCAGAAGCTCAGCCCGCGCCGCCGCCACGTTCGCGAAGCGCTGCACCAGCTCGAGGGCCTGCGATCGGTCGCGCCCCTGGCCCAGCAGGAAGACCACCTCGTGCGTCTCGCCCGGGGCCAGCTCCACCACCGTCTGCAGGGCGGCGCAGGGATCGAGGCCGGCCCCGAAGCGGTTGGACAAGCGCTCGGCGAGCAGGCCCGCGGCGCGCTGCAGCGAGCCGTTGGTGCCCAGAAACTCCGTCCGGTCTCCGGTCGCCGAGACGAGCGGCGCGCTCGAGGCGGCAAAGGCGACCCGGTCGCGGTACTGCTCGTTGTAGACGCTGTGCGCCAGCACCGCCCCGCTGCTCGCGTGCTGCTCGGTCTCGACGAACTGGGGCAGGCCGGGCCGGGGCGGGGCCAGCGCCCAGTCGTTGTAGGCGAAGAGGCTCAGGCGCCGCGGGCGTGCCGAGTGGTTGGTGATGCTCAGCAGCGACAGCTTCACCGGCGCTTCCGTGGCCACGAAGACCGTCAGCTCCTGCTCGAACCCGTTCGCCTTGCGTTGGAAGCGGCTCACCCCTGCGCCGTGGCGGATCACCCAGCGCGGGGAGCGCGAGGTGCGACGCAGCGGCGCGGGCGTGGCCCCCCACACCTTCTGATCTTCCTCGTCGCGGACGAAGAGGGCCTCGGCCGTCGGGTCGGTCACTGGATCATTGGCAAAGTGGGTGAGCCGGTTTTCCCGGCTGTTCTCCGACCAGGTCGAGGCCGCTCCGCTCGCGGTGATCAGCGTCCCGAAGTGCGGGTTGGCGATGACGTTGCTCCACGGCAGCGGGGTCTCGCGCTGGCCCTCGAGCACCACCACGTACTCCCGGCCGTCGGGGCTGAAGCCCCCCAGGCCGTTCTCCATCACGCGCGCGGGCAACGGCAGCCCCTCGCCTTCACCAGGCTCGTCGGTGATCGGGAACTCGAGCGCCGCGGGCACGTGCGCCTGGTGGCGGTCGAGCTGTTCGGCCAACGAGCCTGCCTCGCTCGACAGCACGGCCCGCGCCACGCCGTGGAGCAGCTGGCGCTCGGCCCCGGGCAGGCCGTCGCCGCGCAGCAGGTAGATGCCCCCGGGCTTCCCCTTCCACCCGCCCCACGGGCCCCCGGCGACCGCCTGGGTCAGCTGCTCGTGCAGCTCGTCGCGGTACGTCACCGGGTGCTCGTTGACGATCACCACCTCGGTCTTGAGGCCCTTGAGGCGCCATCGCTCCTGAGCGGTGAGCACCTGCCGCACCAGCGGAAGGCCGTCCGGCGACGCCACCCGCAACAGCACGATCGGCAGATCGCCCGAGATGCCGTGGCGCCACAACCCCGCCTGGCCCAGCGTGCCGCCCGCGAAGTCCTGCTCGTCCGCGCGCAGCGAGCCATCGGAGAAGAAGACGCGCGAGCCCAGGCGCTCGAAGAGCTGCGCCTCCTCCGCGGAGATGCCCAGGTGCCGCAACGACACCTGCACGTGGGTGTAGGCGAGCGCGAAGGTCCGCGCTGCCACCCCGGGCTCGTGGTACTTGCGCGCCAACGCGCGGGCCGCGTTCTCGTCGCTGGCCACGCCGGTCGTGAACGAGAGCCGGGCGAAGGCGCCCGGGGCCAGGCGAAGCCGGGTGCGCAGGCTGAAGATCGGGTCGAGCACGGCGCCGGTGGCGCCCGAGAGCGGCCGGCCGTCGAGCGCCTGCGGGTCGTCTGGTCCGCGACCACGGCCCAGAAAGACCATCCGGTCGGTCTCCCACTCGACCTGCGCCTGCGCGCGGCCGTCGATCGACAACACGTGGAAGGCGAACCGGGCGGGGTCGGTTGAGGCGCGGGGGCGCCGCTGGGCGATCAGCGCGGCGCTCTCGGCGATCCACTCGGTCTCGATGAAGAGCTTCCCGAAGGCGGGGTGCGCGACATCGGACGCCAGATCGGACAGGGCCAGCTCGACGAAGCTGGTGAGCTCGAGTTCCCGGGGGCGGCTGCTGCGGTTGGTCACGGACACTCGCCGGACCTCGGCATCGTCTTCGGGCGAGACGGCGATCTCCAGCCGGGTCTCGATGTCGTGATCGCGCCGCTCGAAGATCACCTTCTCGCTCAGGAACTCCACCAGGTAGCTGTCGGCGAGCTTGCCGATGGGCTGGTGCGCCGCCGACCAGACCTGGCCTCCGTGCACGTCGCGCAGGTAGACGAACTGACTGCCCGGGTCGCTGGTGCGGTCTTCGCGCCAGCGGGTGACGGCGCGGTCGCGGCACAGACTCGAGCCTCCCCCGGCGCTGGTGACGATGGCCACGTACGCGCCGTTCGAGAGGATCTGCGCGCGCGGGTGCGGAGTGTGCGGTGAACGGATTCGCCGCGGCGAGCGCTGCGGCAGGCCGGTGGTGGTGACCCGGGTCGGGTCGTCGGGGCGGGGTTCAATCACAGGCGCCCTGCGGGGAATGCGCTCTTGCAGGAGCAGCTCGGTCGCCTGCATGCGGCGGTCGTGGTGGAACCGGTCGACCATCACGTCGTTCTTGAGCACGTTGGTGAGGGCCACCAGGCTCATGCCCTGGTGGTGGGCCAGCCAGGTCTTGATGATGACGCCGGGGACGGGGCCGCTTCCCTTTGCGGTGGGCACGTCGGTTTCTGCGGGTTTCCGCACGGTGTAGTCGATGGCGTCGTAGTACCCGAGGCGGCCCTCGGCCCCGACCGCGCTCAGCGCGCGGAAGTTCTTCAGCGCCGCGTCCGGGTCCACCATCGCTGCCAGCGCGGTCGCATAGGGCGCGACCACGAGCTCTTCCTCGAGCCCGCGCTTGAGGCCCAGCCCCGGCACGCCGAAGGCCTTGTATTGGTAGTGCCCCTGCAGATCGACGAGGTTGTAGGCCGACTCGGAGATGCCCCACGGCAGCGAACGCTCGCGCCCGTAGTCGCGCTGGCGCCACACGGCCATGCGGCAGGCCTGGTCGAGCAGCGTCCCCGGATAGCTGCGCATCAGCAGCAGCGGCATCAGGTACTCGAACATCGTGGCGCTCCACGACAAGAGCGTGGGCACGCCCTCGACGCTCACCACCAGGCGGCCGAGGTGAAACCAGTGGCTCTGCGGTACGTCTCCCTTGGCGATGGCGAAGAAGCTGGCCAGGCGCGCTTCAGAGGCGAGCAGATCGTAGAAGTAGCCGTCGAGCTGGCCAGGCCCGTTGGCGTCGGCCAACCGGAAGCCGATCGAGAACAAGCCCCGAACGGAGTCGTAGAGGAAACCGAACCGCATCCCCTCGGCCAGGGCGCCGGCGCGCTGCGCGAGCGAGGCGAGGCGCTCGGCCAGCGCCGGGTGTTCGATGGCCAGCCCGCGGCAGCCTTCGGCGAGCGCGATCAGCGCGCCGGCGAGGTTTCCGCTGTCGACCGTCGAGACGTAGCGCGGGGAAAGCGGCGCGAGGTTCTGGGTGTCGTACCAGTTGAGCAGGTGGCCTTCGTGGCGCTCGAGCGACTCCACGGTGCCGAGGGTCTGTTCCAGCCGAGCCACAGCGGAGGCCACCGTGATGAAGCCGAGGTCGCTGGCGGCGAGCGTGGACAGGAGCCCCATGCCGATGTTGGTGGGCGAGGTGCGGTGGGCGATTCGGGGTGGGCTCTCCTGGAAGTTGTCGGGAGGCAGGCCGTGATCTTCGTCCCCGGCCAGCGTCTCGAAGTAGAGCCAGTTCTTGTGCGCCAGCTCGAGGAGCAGGGCGCGGTCATCGGCCGTGAGCACGGGGCGGGCCCGCCCCACCGGCCTGCTGAGCACCCACGCCAGGTACGGCGCCGAGGCCCACAGCACCAGGAAGGGCGAGGCGAGCGGCAAGCCCTGCGGCCGCAGCACCGCCACCAGCGCGCCCAGGCCTGCCGCCGCCACCACGCTCGAGGCCATGGTGTGGAAGAAGGCGCCTACGCCGTCGCGCCGCAGCGCCCGGGCTGCCTGCGAGGCTGCGGTCTCCCAGTCGAGCAGCTTGCGCTGCGTGAAGACCACGCGCACCAGGGTCCGGGCGATGGCGTCCACCATCTCCCACGCGTGGTACGGCAGGAAGGCGAGGGTGAGGAAGGCCTGGGCCGACGAGGTGCTCAGCTCTTCGACGACCCCGCGCACGTAGACCCGCACCGGCCCCCGCCCGCCCGCCTGCAGGGCCAGGTGCGCCAGCGCGGTCGCCAGCGGAAAGGCCACGACGCACAGCGCTGCCGCGGTCCAGACGAGGGGACTGCCGGGCAGCACCGTCCACGCCGCGGCGAAGAGGGCCAGCAGCGCGGGCGCGACCAGGCTGCGGCGGAGGTTGTCGAGGATCTTCCACTTGCTGATCAGCGGCAGCGTGTTGCGGGTGAAGCCCGACCGGGTGGGCACGACTGGCAGCAGCCAGAGGAGGATCTGCCAGTCGCCGCGCACCCAGCGGTGCTGCCGGCGCGCGTGGGCGAGCAGGTTGGAGGGATAGTCGTCGACCAGCTCCACGTCCGACACCAGGGCGGTGCGGGCGTACAGCCCCTCGAAGAGATCGTGCGAGAGCAGCGCGTTCTCGGGCACCCGCCCGTCGACCGCGGAGTTGAAGGCGTCGACGTCGTAGAGCCCTTTCCCGGTGAAGACCCCTTCGCCGAAGAGGTCCTGGTAGGTGTCGGAGACGGCGGTGGTGTAGGGGTCCACGCCCGTGTGCCCCGCGTAGACGCGGGCGAAGAGCGAGCCGACCGAGCTGGAGAGCGTGACGCTGATGCGCGGCTGGAGAATGCCGAAGCCTTCGATCACCCGGCCCGACTTCGGGTCGAAGACCGGGCGGTTGAGCGGGTGCGAGATGATGCCGATCAGCGTGCGCGCAGCGTTGCGCGGGAGCCGTGAGTCGGAGTCGAGCGTCAGCGCATAGCGGACCTGCGGGAGCCGCTCGAGGTTGCCGATCTGCACCGTGAAGTGGGTGTCATTGGCGCCGCGCAACAGGCGGTTGAATTCTTCGATCTTCCCGCGCTTGCGTTCCCACCCCATGAAGACGCCTTCCCTGGCGTTCCACTGGCGGTCGCGGTGAAAGAGGTAGAAGCGGTCGGTGCCGTGCTTGCGGTTGAGCGCCTCGATGCCGGCGCGAGCCGCAGCGACGATGGCGTCGTCGCCGTCGACCGTGGCGGTGGCGGCGTCGTTGAAGTCACTGAGCAGCGCGAAGGTGATGTTGGGATCCAGGTTGCCCAGCGCCTGCACCTCGAGGTGCTCGAGCTGATGATCCACGGCGGCGAGGCTGCCCAGCAGCGTGGGGACGATCACCATGGTGCGGGCGTCGTCGGGGACGCCGGCCTTGAACTCGATGCGCGGCAGCAGGCGCGGACAGACCAGGGCCGAGCCCAGCCGCTGCACCACCAGCACCGCCAGCTCCGTTGCGGGGATGAGGGCGAGCAGCACCGCGGCCAGGGCGAGCTGCGGGTTGCCGGTCGCCTGGGCGTATTTCCCCGCGGCCGCCGCGGCGAGCGCCGTCACCAGCCCGATGCTCGCGAGGTAGGTGAAGGTCGCGTTGCGGAAGAGGAGCCGCCGCAGCGCCTCGAGGCGGGGCGGCCGGTAGGCGACGTCGAGTTCCAGGCCGGGCAGGCCCTTGCCGACGAGGTGATCACCCACGTGGGCGGCCACGCTGCGGGGGTCCCGTGACGACGCTTCGCGGGCGCTGGCGACGGCGCGCAGGGCGACCTGCACCTGGGCTTCTCCGGTGGTGTCCGCCAGCTCCTCGACCACGTGGCGGTAGCGATCACGGCTCTGGAAGTCCATGCGGGCGTAGTCGCCGGTGGGGTCTCTGCGGAGGATCTGATCGACGAGGCTGACCTGCTCGACGAAGGCGCTCCAGTCGAGCGTGGAGCACAGCCGCAGGCTGGTGATGGAGTTGCCGGTCGAGGCCTGGTCCGTGGCCTGCCGCTGGTATTCCGAGCGGAGCGCGTCTTCCGAGGTGGAGCCGGTGGCCGAGAGCGCCTCTTCGATCTGGGCGTGCAGCGCTGCGATGCGGGGGTCGAATTCGCGCATGCGCTGGTGGACCTCGGCGACGAACGCGCTGTGCAGCGGCACGGGGAGCGGCAGCGAGGAAGCACCCGACTCCAGGCGGGCGAGCGCGGCGCCGGCGAGCGATCGCGCCGCGCGCGCTCGCAGCATGCCCTCGGTCAGGATCCTCAGGTTCTCGATCAGCGCGAGCTTGAGCATGATCGGCCAGGCCCAGAGCTCGCCGAGGGCCAGCGGCGCCACCGTCTGGTAGGCGAAGACGAAGCGGGTGAGGCGCTCGGAGTCGAGGCGGCCATCGCCGTGCCTGATCAACTCGACCGCCATGGCGTAGACGCGCGCCTTCCCGGCCAGCTCGCGGGGCGCGAGCCGCGGCAGCTTGCGGTAGTAGCGCATGGGAAGGTCGTGCCGCAGCGCGCGGGCCTGCGCCTCGATCAGGGGAAAGTTGTCGAGCAGCCACTCGACCGCCGGGTCGACCACCTCTGCCCGGCGCGTGTCATCGGCGAGCAGCCGGTAGGCGCCCCGCAGCACCTCGAGGTTGTCCGTCAGCCGCGCGAGCACGTCGTGGCGGACAGGGCGGGGTGCCCTCGAGATGGTGAAGACGCCGGCGAGCGTCCGGGCGCGCTCCTCCAGGCTCTCGAGGCTGAGCAGTTCCCCTCGCAGCGGGACGGACTCGGCGGGAGGTCGCGAGCGGAAGAGGAAGTTCACGACGCAGGCCCCCGGTCAGACGGCAGCGGGTTGCCACGCGCGGGTACTCAGTCGGGCGACGCGCTGGCTCGAGGTCATGGGCGACCGTGCTGCACTTCGGGGACCACGCCCGAACCCCAACGAATGAAACGGTTTGGCGCGGGCCGGCCCTGGTCGTTCACGTCAGAGTGATGGCGTGTTCATTCAGGATGAAGGAGGGCCGGCCGATGGTCAGCGGGCCGCGCTGAGCGCCCGCACGCGATCGGCGAGGTTCTGGGTGAACAGCCGGTAGATGCAGAGCGCCGCGGCAGGGTTGTTGGCGAGGTAGTCGGTGAACGCGCCCCGAGAGACGAAGAGGGTCTTCACCGCGGTGCGGGCAGTCACGCGGGCCGAGGTCGGGGTGTCTCGCAGCAGCGAGATCTCTCCCACGTGCGCCCCGGGGCCCATCGTGTTGAGCAGGCGGGACCCGGCGTCGGGACCGCCGTAGACCTCGACCATGCCGTCGACGATCACGAACAGGCCCTTGCCCGGCTGGCCGATGTCCACCAGGTGCTCGCCGGCCGCGAACTGGAGCTCGCTGCACGAGCGGTAGAGCACCTTCATGTCAGGCAGCGAGAGCTCGGCGAACATCGGGAGCGCCTTGAGGAAGCCATACCCCTCGGGAGTCGGCTTCGAGGCGGCCGCGACGAGCGTGGGGGTGGGCGGGGCACTCTCGAGGCCCGGCGCCGAGAGGAGACCGATCTTGTTGCGCACCTTCGCGGCCGCATCGGGTCTGTTGGTCACCTCGAGGCCCTGCGCGACCAGCTCGAGGAAGCTGCGGTCGCGGCGGGCCTCGGCGACGTTGCGTACGGTGTCCATCAACAGGTCGGCCGCTTTCGGCGCGTGGCCATACTGCACCATGAGCTGGGCGAGCCGCTTGACCGTGCCCAGGCCGCCCAGGCGCCCCTGCACCGCGGCCCGGAGCACCTCGACCTCGGCGTGCGTGTTGCCGAGGCCCTGGTAGATCACCGCGGCCTCGTCGAAGCGGCGCTGGCGCGCGAGGCACTCTGCGAGGGGCTCCTTCGCGCCGGCAGACTGGTAGAGCTCGATCGCGCGGGAGACCTTGCCGGCCCGCTCGAAACACACCGCGGCCTTGAGCAGCTCGCCCGACCGCTCGTAGCAGGCGGCGGCAGGTGCCCAGCTGCCTGCCTGCTCGTAGTTCTTGGCCGCCTCGTTCTCGAGTCGCGCCAGCTCGAACACGAGGCCTGCGCCGGCGAAGTCGCGCGCTTTCACCAGCATCAGGCTGATCGCCTTCTTCAGTTCGAAGGAGGCGCTCTTGGCCTCTTCGATCAAGCCGTCTCGCGCCGCCCCGGCACTCTCTTCGTAGAGGGCCACCGCGGCGTCGATGTCGCCCCTCGAGAGGTGCGCCCGGAGCTGCAGCAGCGGTCCGCCGACGGTGACGAACCTGCCGCCTGAGTCGTCTTCGACGAAATCGAACTCCGATGAGTATTCGGCCAAGGCGATTCCTCGAGAGGGGAGCACTCGCTCGATCCTACCCGGAAAGAAAGCCCCAGCCCGGGCAGGGAATCACGGCGTCAGCGCGAAACAGTAGAAGCCGCCGTAGCCCCCTCCGGAGCCGACCGTGGTCTGCGTCGGCGAGGGACCGCCCGTCTCGATCAGGTTGACGCCCGGAGCGCAGCCGGACTCGTCGAGTGACGACATCCAGTTGTTGATGCCGGTCGTCGAGATCCCGGCGTCAGGCGGGAAGGGGAAGCCGCCACCATCGAACCCAGCCATGGACGGCCGGCACGTCAGGCCGCCGGGCCCAGCCATGCACGAGCCGGTGATGGTCATCCCCATCACGGTCAAGCTGCAGGAGGCCCCCGGTACGAGGCCAGCGCAGTCACCTCCGGCGTCGGGAAAGCCGGGGAAGCCGCCATCGAAGTCGGGGAAACCGCCGTCGAAGTCGGGAAAGCCGCCGTCCATGCCTCCGAGGTCGCTGCGAGGCCAGGAGTGGCCGACCCGCGGTTTCCCTTCGAGTGCAACGTCGCCGCTGTTGCTCGTCCAGTCCAGGCACGTCGAACGAGGCCCGTACAGCTGCCCGCGTTCGTTGGTGCCGGTGAGCATGTCGTGGTTGTCGACCGGGCCGACGGTGGGGTCGGGGGCGTGGTTGGGCACGCCGTCCTCGTTGGGGAAGTCGTCGCGGATGGCCGGGTCGCCACCGAGAGGCCGCTCGGAGAGGAGGTTTCCCCGCGAGGAGGCCAGCAGCCGGCCAGTGCGGTCGTACCAGGGCCCATTGCCGATGCGATCGATGGCGTGGACCGCCGCGCCGGTTCCGTCAGTGGTCGCGCTCAGGAAGGCGCGCCACTGCTTGCTCGACGAACCAGGCATGCTCCGTTCGGCGATCGCCGCGCACAGCTTGTCGGCCCCGCGCAAGCCGGCGCCGGGCCCGGTCTCTCCGTAGCGAAGGTCTCCGCCAAACCCGGCCTGATCGTTGGAGAGCTCCTGGAGCGCGCGCAGGCTGGTGACGAAGAAACTGAAGTGCGAAAGCTCAGGGCCTGCATCGACGCCCGCGTCCTGGCTGGTCATCCCGGGGCACCCCATGAGGACGAGAGAGAGCGAGAGAAGAAATGGGGCAAGAATGCGCATGAGGCGTTGTGTCAGCGAGCGGGCAGAAGCGATCACGGCCCGGCAGAGAAATCCGCCGCCGCGACGACCCCCCACCGGGTCAGCAGACTTCCGGTGAGGTGCGCCAGTCGCACCTGGGCCTTGATGGCGTTGACCCGCTCCCGCTCCACGCTCAGGCGCGCCCGCCGGAGCGAGTCCTCCGCTTCGCGCACCTCCAGCGCCGTTGCCGACCCACTGTCCAGGCGCTTGTGCTGGGCCGTGACGGAGCGGCTCGACACCTCGGCCGAGGACTGCGCCAGGGCGATGTTCTGCGTCGCCTGGCTCAGCGTGGCCAGCTCGACCTCGGTGTCGGCGAGGGCCTGCTGCCGGGTCGCCTCGAGCCGTTGCCGTGCGGCCGTCGCCGCGAGCCGCGCGCTGCCCAGCTGTGCCTGGTGACGCTCCGAGAGTGGCAGCTCGAAGCTCAGCCCCACGTTGGCGCTGGGGTTTCCGAACTTTCCCAGCTGCTCGAAGGCCCCCGCGACCGACTGGTTGCCCAGGCCCTGCGTCTGCACCCAGGCCTGGATGTCCAGCCGCGGCCGCGAGCTGTCGTCGACGCTGCGCAGCGCGAGCCCGGCGCGCTCGAGTGCGAGGCGCTGCCGCAGCAGCGCGTACGAGGCTTCCTGGGCGGCGGACAGGGCCTCTTCGGGCAGGTACGCCTGGAGCTCAGGCAGCTTCGCGCCCGACAAGTCGAAGCTCGCCGCGGCGCTCGAGAGCCCCATCGCCCGCCGCAGCTCCACCGAGCGCTGCTGCAGCTGCACCTCGGCCGCGAGGACGTTCTGGTCGAGCTCCGCCACGCGCGTCTCCCAGCTGAGCAGTTCGACCTCGGCGGCGCTCCCCGCTTCCACCTTGCGCCGCGTCTCGTCGCGCTGCTGCCCCACCAGGGTCCGCGCTTCCCGCTGAATGCCCAGGGCCTGCTGCGCGTACCAGACCTCCCAATACGCCTGGAGCGTCGTGCTCAACGTCTGGCTCGCGGTGTCGTCGCGGGCGCGCTCGAGGTCCTTTCGATTGAGCTGCGCGCTGCGCAGCGCAGCCAGCCCCACGTCGTCCCCGAAGCCGCGGAGCAGCGGCTGGGTCAGCGAGAGCCGGGCGCTGAACGAGTAGCCCGGCCCGAGCGTGAAGACGTCCGACGAGCCGCTGAACAGAGGACCCTCGGTGCGGGTGTCCCGGTTTTCCAGGCGCAGATCCACCGTCGTGCCCCAGGAGAAGGTCTGCGAGAGCTCCGCGCCGAAGAGCAGCGATTGGCTCAGCTGGCTGTTCGTCCCTCCGCCGGTGTCGAGGTTGGGCGTCTTCTGGGTCGAGCCGGTCGCGTCGAGCAGCAGCCGGGGGCGGTAGCGCAGCTGCTCCGCGCGCAGCGATTCGGCGCTCTGCTGCACGTCGCTCACCGCGGCCCGCAGCGTGGGGTTGTGGTCGATCGTCTGTTGGACGGCCGCCTGCTCCGAGAGCGCGGAAGGGCTGGCGGCCAGCACTGCGCTCGCCTGCAACAGCAGCGTGAAGAACGCGGCTCTATTCATGGCGGAGCGCCTCGATGGGGTTGAAGTGGGCGGCCTTGCGCGCGGGGAGATAGCCAAAGAGCACGCCCACCCCGGCCGAGAAGGCGAAGGCGAGGAGCACCATCTGCCCCGACACCAGGAAGGGGAAGCCCAGGGCCGCGCAGATGCCCGCCGCGCCGAGCAGGCCCACCACCATGCCGATGACCCCGCCCAGCGACGAGAGCGTCACCGCCTCGATGAGGAACTGCAGCAGCACGTCGGAGCCCAGCGCGCCGATGGCCAGTCGGGTGCCGATCTCCCGCGTCCGCTCGGTGACGGACACCAGCATGATGTTCATGATGCCGATGCCGCCCACCAGCAGGGACACCGCGGCCACCGCCCCCAGCAGCGCGGTGAGCATGCCCACGGTGCTGGAGACGGTGTCGATGATCTCCTGCATGTCACGCACGCTGAAGTCGTTCTGCTCGCCCGGGCGGACCCGGCGACGCTCGCGAAAGAGCTCCTCGACCTGCCGCTTCAGGCCCGCGGTGGACCGGCCTTCACGCGCGGTCGCGTAGATCATCGTCACGTCGCGGTTACCGGCGATGCGCTGCTGGAACGTGCGCAGCGGCATGAGGACGAGGTCGTCGTTGTCGCCGCCCATGCCGCCGGCCCCCTTCGACTCGAGCACCGCGATGACCTCGCAGGACAGGCGGCCGACCCGCACCGACTGACCGAGTGGGTTCTGGGTGCCGAACAGCTCCCGGGCGGGGGTGGCGCCCAGCACGCACACCGCGCGGGGCGTGGACAGCGCCTGCTCCACCCCGCTGCCGCGCGCGACCTTGAAGGAGCGGGCGACGAGGTAGTCGGCGGTCGTCCCCGTGACGGTGGTGCGCCAGTTGCGGCTCCCCGCGATGACCTGCAGGGGGCGGCTCTGCGTCGGCGCCACGTGCTCGATGCCCGCCAGCTCGCGGGTGATGGCCTGCACGTCGGACTCGTCGAAGGGCTTGCCCGACTGGCCGGTGTTCACCACCCGGCGGTCCGCGCCCGGGCTGATCATCAGCAGGTTGTTGCCCAGCGCGCCGATGTTCTGCCGCACCTTCGCGGTGGCGCCCTCGCCGATCGTCATGAGCGCGATGACCGCGGCGACCCCGATGACCACCCCCAGCATGGTCAGCAGCGAGCGCATCGTGTTGCGACGCACCTCGCGCAGCGCCATCAGGAAGGTCGAGAGCAGCATCAGGCGGCCTCCTGCTGGGGTCGATCCTCGACGATGTGCCCGTCGCGGAAGGTGACGACCCGTCGCACGAAGGCGGCGACCTCCAGCTCGTGCGTCACCAACACGATGGTCAAACCCCGGGTCTGGTTGAGCTCGACCAGCAGCTTCATGATCTCCCGGGTTCGCGCGGTGTCGAGGTTGCCGGTCGGCTCGTCCGCCAGCAGCAGTGCGGGGTTGCTCACCAACGCCCGGGCGATGGCCACCCGCTGCTGCTGCCCTCCCGACAGCTCCGCGGGAGTGTGCTCAGCGCGGTCCGAGAGGCCGACCAGCGAGAGCGCCTCCAGGGCGCGCGATCTCCGCTCCTTCGCGGGGACCTTGCGATACACCAGCGGCAGCTCCACGTTCTCCCGCGCCGAGGTGCGGGCGATCAGGTTGAAGCCCTGGAAGACGAAGCCAAGCCAGGCCCGCCGCAGCCGGGCCCGCTGGTCCTGATCCAGCGCCGTCACGTCGACGCCGTGGAAGAGGTACTGGCCGGCGGTCGGCACGTCCAGGCAGCCGATGACGTTCATGCACGTCGACTTGCCCGAGCCGCTGGCGCCCATGATGGCGACGAACTCGCCGGCCTCGATGCGGAGGTCGACCCCCTCGAGCGCCCGCACCTCCGATTCTCCCTGGCCGTAGATCTTCGAGAGCCCCCGAAGCTCCAGCGCCGGCGCGCTCATCGGGTCACCTGCTCGGCGTCGACGATGACTTCGTCCCCCGGGGCGAGCCGGGGCGACGTCACCTCGGAGTGCACGCCGTCGGTGAGGCCCACCTCCACCAGCACTTCCTCGGCGCGACCCTCGCGCAACACGTAGACGCGGGGCCGCAGGTCGCTCACCACGGCCGCGTTCTCGTCGGGCGGGCCCATGCGGGGCCTTGCGCTCTGGGGCGGTGGGCGGAAGCGCAGCGCCGCGTTGGGCACCAACAAGACGCCCACGCGCTCGTCGGTGTTGATGCTGACCGTCGCGGTCATGCCGGGACGCAGCAGCAGGTCGTCGTTCGCCACCCGCAGGAGCGCCTCGTAGGTGACCACGTTGTCTCGGGTGACGGCGACGTTGTGGATCGACGCCAGCTCACCGGGGAAAGAGCGGCCCGGCCAGGCATCGACCGTGAAGGTCGCCTTCTGGCCGGCGCGCGTGTGGCCCACGTCTGCCTCGTCGATGGAGATGGTGACCTCCATCTCGCGCAGGTCCCTGGCCACCTTGAAGAGCACCGGGGTCGTCATCGCGACCGCGAGCGCCTGGCCGACCTCCACGTCGCGCGAGAGCACCACCCCGTCGATGGGCGAGCGGATCTGCGTCTTGCTCAGGGACGTGAGGGTGGACTGCACGACCGCCGCCGAGACCGTGACCTGCGCCCGCCCCGCTTCAGCCGAGGCCGCCGCGCGGTCCGCTGCGGCCACGGCCGCCTCGAGCTGTTGCCTGGAGGCCAGCCCGTCCGCGGCCAGGCCCCGCACCCGCTCTGCGTTGAGGCGCGCTTCAGTCGCCGTGGCCTCGCGACTCTTCACCTCGGCGCGCGCGGCGAGGAGCTGGGCGTTCGCCTGGTCGAGGGTGGACTGGAGTTGCGAGGGGTCGAGCTCGGCCAGCACCTGGCCCGCCTTCACCCTGTCGTTGAAGTCGACCGCCACCCGCTTCACCCGCCCGCTCGTCTCGGCGCCCACCGACACGGTGTCCTTGCCGCGCAGGGTCCCCGTCGCGGTGACGGTGGCCGCCAGGTCCCCGCGCTGCACCTGGGCGGTCAGGTACTTCGGAGGCAGCGGCATCGAAGCGCGGCTGCGCCACACCACCAGGACCGCGACGATCGCCAACAGCGCCAGGGCGATGGCGCCCACTCGCAGGAGACGCCGGACGCCCCTCGGACGAGGTGCTCCCACCTGGCGGACGATGTCGTCACTCGAGGGAAGTTCGACGCGGGCCGGTGAGCTGTCCATGAAGAGGAGATACGACGGCGGGGGGGGCGCGACCGCCATGACTCGGCCAGCGGAGGATCCACCCCGGTGAGCGGTCCTGGGTCGACCTCGACCATTCCGTTCGCCGCCGCGGGGTGACCGCTCGCCGACGGCCCGCTCGGCGGCGCCCGGTGAATGGTACGCAGAGGGCCATGGCTGACGCGCCGACCCCAGGCTGGGCCCAGCGACACCCGCTGATGGTGTTCCAGACGGTGATCTGGGCGCTGATGGCGACGCTGGCAGTGCTGCCTGCGCCCATTTCCCCTGCCGTGCCCTTCGGCCGCGCGGCGAGCTGGGTGCTGTCCTGGTCGTTGACGGGGGTCTTCTGGTCGAGCGTGATGGCGGCCCTCTTCGCGCGGCTGCCCGACCGGGCGCTCCGCAGCTTCCGCGCGGTGCTGACCATCGTGCCCACCGCAGCGCTCGCCTCCGCCCTCTGGCTGGGCACCATGTGGCTGCTCGAGCCGCTCACCGGCAAGGAGCCCTGGCTGCCCCCTTCGTTGCCCCAAGGGCGCGAGTACGCCCTGGCCTTCATGCGCGGCTCCATGCTGCTGTTGGTGTGGAGCGGCCTCTTCCTGGTCAACCTCCTCTCGACGCGGGTTCAGCACGAGCGCGAGCACAGCCTCGAGGCCCGGGCGATGGCCGACCAGGCTCAGGTCCAGCTCCTGCGCAGTCAGCTCAACCCGCACTTCCTCTTCAACGCCCTCAACTCGGTGGTGGCGTTGATCGCCGAGAACCCCAGCGGGGCCAGGAGCATGGTGCGTGACATCGCCACGCTGCTTCGCCGCTCGCTCGACACCGATGGCCTCAAGGACACCACCGTCAAGGAGGAGCTCGAGTTCATCCAGCTCTACCTGAAGTGCGAGCAGACCCGCTTCGAGGACAAGCTCCGCGTCACCCTTGACGTGGGTGAGGGCCTCGGTGCCCTGCGCGTGCCACCCATGCTGCTCCACCCGCTGGTCGAGAACGCGGTCAAGCACGGGCTCGAGAACGCGACGACGCTGCCGCTCGTGGTGAAGCTGGCCGTGAAGCGTGAGGCTGGGCAGCTCGTCTTCGAGGTGGACAACACCGGCACGCTTCGGGGGGGGCGCGACCCGTTGCTGCCGGCGACCACGCGCATCGGAGTTCAGAACATCCGCGCGCGGCTCGAGCACCTCTTCCCGGGGCGCCATGCCTTCGAGCTCTTCGAGCGGGAGGGCCATGTGATCGCCCGGGTGGCCTTGCCGGAGGTGACGTGAGGACGCGCGCCCTCATCGTCGACGACGAGCGCCTCGCCCGCGTCGCCCTGCGCGGCCTGCTCGAGGACCACGGCGGAGTCGAGGTCGTCGGAGAAGCGGACAGCGTCGCGGCCGCGCGGCAGCGCATCGCGGAGCTCCACCCCGACCTCATCTTCCTCGACGTGCAGATGCCGGGCGGCGCGGGCTTCGAGTTGTTCCAGGACAAGCTCGAGGCGAAGGTCATCTTCTGCACCGCCTGGGAGCAGTATGCCGTGCGCGCCTTCGAGGTGAACGCCCTCGATTACCTCGTCAAGCCGATCCAGCCCGAACACCTCGACCGTGCGCTGGGCCGGGTTGCGCCCCTCGAGGCACAACGCCCGCTGGGCCTGGAGGACCTCGTCGCGTTGCGCGAATCCCAGGCGCTCCGCTTCGCATCGGTGCGCGACATCACCTTCATCCAGGCGGCCGATGACTACTCGGAGGTCCACCTCGCGAACGAGCCGACGGCGCTGGTCGACGTGACTCTTCGGCGGTGGGAGGAGCGCCTCCCCACTCAGGACTTCGTGCGCATTCACCGGTCCTCGCTGGTCAATCTCCGCCATGTCCACGAGGTGCGGCACGCCCACGGCCGATGGGAAGTGGTGCTGCGGCAGGGCCCGACGCTCGCGGTGAGCCGGCGCATGGCCAGCGAGCTGCGAGACCGGTTGCGCGCGCGCTGAACTGCGCATCGTCACTGCAGCTCTGAACGGGTGCCGCCGTCGGGGTGCAATTCGTTTCCAGTGGTGGGGACCATCCCCACTCGGGATCCTGGAAGTTCCTGGGAAGGACCCGACGCCGGCACCCGTCCAAAGCCCTGTTTCGAGCCCTCTGTGTTCGTCGAGGGGGAAAAGCGATCACCGCTGCGGCAGCGAGCGCTCCACCCGCAAAGAAAAAGCCCCGGGGGTACCGGGGCTTCTTCACTTCATTCTGGAGCGGGAAAAGAGATTTGAACTCTCGACCCTCGCCTTGGCAACGTGTTGACCGGTGTCCCGATTGCTCAAGTTGGCGGAAATGCGAGAGCACTCAGCGCAGCCGGAAGCACTCGAAGCAGGTGAAGTTCATCAGCTGCTCATCGCGGGCGGACGGGAGCCCGAGCCCGTCGGGGTCAGTCGTTGTTTTCGGCGACTGAAGCGCGCGAGAGACGCCTCACTCGTTGGCGTGCGAGCGGGAGAAGCAGCGCGTTGAGGGATGTGCATTTACGTCGCGAAGGAATCCATCGCGCCAGCCGGAAGGCCCAAGACCATACGCAGCACCAACATGCGGCGCGGAACGCGGACGTAGTGCCAAGCTCGGTATTGCCTCCGGACCAATCCCGCAGACCCGAAGCGAAGCAGTCTGGAAAACTACTTCCGCAAGAAAGCCGAAATAGTCAAATCATCACACTGCGAGAGCGCTTCCATGCCGACTGAGAGGTAATAGTTTGGACCGAAACTCGCCTGATATCCAGGCAGAACCGCACTGATTGCGTCCACCACCTGCCGGCCACCGCGCTCGCGTCCAAACTGGGCAACCATGAACGTGCGACCGGCCTGCAAAAAATGCAACGAGTACATTTCACAAACCCCCATCACATCAAGGTGGCGGGACACCATCTCGCGCGTTCGAGAGTTCGTCAATTCCAGCAAGTTAGCCGTGAACTCGACCTCGACCTTATTCTCGACCAGTTCAATTTTCGCAAATAGCCATCGAACTTCTCTCTCCATCTCGCCGTATGGATATATGGTATCGCGACGATTGCGGTTTCGGGCATTTTTCTTGCGATTGCACTTGGTGCAAGCAGGTACCAAGTTGCTGCTGTGAACCGCGAACAATGGATTCTCGACTTGCGGGAGAATGTGGTCCAGCGAGTCGGCAGGCGCCAACCGACAATACCAACAAAGTCCATCCAACTGCAGATCAATCTCCTCCTTTAGGGAGGCAATATCAGCCTGATCGTACCTGTACAGGCCACCCCAGCGAGCGTCCTCCTCGGGTCCGAGGTGGATCCCAGCCACGGACATGAACTCAGGCGTACCGAAGTCGAAGGAAGTGTATGCGCGCTCAACAAAATCAAACCGGGACTCGAACTCGGCTCGCACTTCTTGGCTCTTTCGCTTGAGCATTCGCCGGAGTCGCTCAAACGGATCAATCTCGCTTCTCTCAAGAGGTATCATTGCTCTGACAAACTGCGAATGGCGACTTCGAGCTCGAGTGTTCGCGGTTCGATGAAGTTCGTGCGTACTTTCTCTACCCCGTGCTCCTTGATCGCGTCCCTTAGGGCGTCCCAGAAGCGAGGTTCGGCGCCGGTTGCCCTGAAGACAGCGTCGTTCAGTTCGGAGGCGCCGGCGCCGAACGTCTCGCGGTCCGGCAACGACAACTTGGCTCTGTTCCCAGTGCGGGACAGGATTCGAACCTGTCGACCGAGGGTTGATTGAACGACAGTGGGTGAATGTGTTGCGATAATAGCAAGGGCACGCCGACGAGTGAGCACATCGTACAACCAATGAACCAAACGCGTCAGGAGGGTGGGGTGTAGGTGTATTTCCGGCTCATCAAGAAGCAAGAGGCTATTCGGGGCAATAGAAAGATGCAGGTCTGCGATTAGGGTAGCAAACATGCGATGGCCGGCGCTGGCGGCGAAAAACCTATTTGCCAGATCCTCCTCGGGAGTGAGAGCCACGAGCGGAACCTCTGGCAATACTGTCCGAAGGAGGCTCTCGGTTTCAGGCCAGTCGCTTGAGCCCAGTGCCACAATCCTTCTTAGCGCATCTGCGAAATGAACTACCGCCGAGCTAGTGCTGTAGACACCGATTCGATTCGTTCCGAGATCTTCGAAAAGGGTTGGTTCGCGAAGACGCTCTTTGAACGGGAGCATGACGCCATAGGATGCGGCGCAAACTCGCGTGAAGAACGGGGGTGGGGTTCGCCAGGTAATCGCGTCGTCGTCCTCCCCCGCCAAGCCCGTTGCTAATTTCGACAGAACGCCGGTCTTTCCAACTCCACTCGGCCCAATCAATACGACCACATTGCCGCTTATTGGGTCGGAAAGGCCGAACTGGACATCAAGCTCATGACGTCCCTCAAATCCATTCAGCTGTATCGAGCACCGAATCTCAGGTCTTTCCGATAGTTCGTAGCTCTGCAATCTAGTTGAACCCAGCAACAATCGGGCTGAGGCAAAGCGCAATAGAGACGAGGAAAACGCTCGGCTTGCTTGGAATCCATCGTTCGAACCCGCTACGACGTGACAGTCGCGCAGCGCCGCAAAGACCTGATCCGAGATTGGCCTTCCAAGCACTTGGTCAGCGCGTGAATAGACAGCTGACGAAACGGCAAGGGAGCAGTACTGAGGACCGAGCTTCTCAAAGCTTGTCGGAATCTCGGTGGTTTGGTCGCCGCTGTTTGTAGCGATCTTGATCATGCCAAGACGCTGGGAGCCGCGCTCGTCGCGGCAGAAGAGGCTAAAAGTGGTCCTGTATCCGTAGTCGTTCCACTCATCCGAGACGAGACTGAGGCCCAAGTGCGCTGGGGTTGCGTCCATCTGTGCGACCGAGTCGAAGCGGCGAAAAATCATTGTCTGATCACACTAGTACGGCTGCGCGGAGCGGAAGAAGCGCCCGTGATCCGTGGGTTGATTGACGTTAGTTGACATGGCCAATGATTGCTCCTCGATGATCAATGCACGCGCCAGAGGCCGGCAAACTTGTGTCGATCATTATCTTTGATTCTTTAAGCAACAGTCTAGTTGAGATTACGTTCTCTCCGGTGCTGCTAAGGACGAAGACGATCTCGCCTGGACGGGCTGGAGTAGGGCGCATCCGCAGGTCAACTGATCCGCCTCGATTCTGTGTGAGTTTCTGACGCCAGAACATCGTTTCCTCCAGAACCGGTGTTCCATACAGCCGATGTCGCCATGCTTGAACTGTTGGTTCGCCAGATCCCCGAACCTGACTTATGAAGGCGATTGTGGAAGCAAGTTTGCCGTGGAACGTGCCTGGTCTTGAGTTCGCGCGGTGGTGTTGCTCGCATACCGATAGTCCACGTGTCTCCACGAGTCGAAGCATGGCTTCGACGCGTTTCACCAATCGCTCGCGCACATCCAGCCGCGGGCCGAGCTGAATTCCAGTGACGACAAGTCGACCCGAGCCTGATCGGTCGATACGAGTCTTCTTTGCATTTATCCGCAGTTGGTGCCGGCTCAGGACATGAGTGATGGTCGGACTTAAGACGACGCCACGTAGCGGTCTCTTGAGTGCGAAGGCGAGGTCGGTTGGAAACGTTGCCGACGACGTCGAGAAGGTAAAGTCGTCTCCATAGCGACTGTATTGGCAGCCGGCGTCGTTCGCGATGCGGGAATACCGCGCGTCGACATCTCGCATGAAGATGTCGGATAGGATCGGAGACGAAGGACTTCCTGTCGGAAGACTTCCTCTAAGACAGCAAACCTCGCTGATCCAGCGGGCCAAGGGAGGCGCAATTCGAAGAGGGGATGTGACCAGCGCCGTAATGAGATCGTCGTCCACGATCGCGTCGAAGAAACCATCGACATCAAAGTTCAGCATGGCATTCGCGCCGAAGTGATTAAGTGCATTCGTTACAATGCTCCGACCGTTGAGGAATCCGTGGCTGCTTCGGTGCGGCGTCGCCGCAGCCGCTAAGCAGGCACCTATTCGAGACTGCACATTCGCAAGGCCGGCGGCCGGGACATGAATCTTGCGGACACCGCCACTGCGTTTGTGAATCACGAATGCTTCGTATTGCTTGCGGATCGTGTTGTCGAAGCCGCTAAACGCCCTGAACTCCGCAACCGACCCGCGAAGAAGAGCAAGCGCCGGCTGGGACTCAATCGTTACCAAGGTCCAATATCCCTGAATTCTTAATGGTGCACTAGGGAGTACAGCCCACAACCATTGTTGCGAGTATTGACGATTCGCCAATACAGTCAGTCCCAGCCGGCTTGACGATCGTAGCCGAGCGCTGACGAAACTCAAGCTGAACGAGAGCGATGAGCCGCTATCTGGCCGCAGAAGCAAGTTCATCAGGCGCTCCATCGCGGGCGGACGTGAGCGCGTCGGGGTCACTCGGGAGTTCGGCGACCAAGGACGTGTTCGACGAGCCGGAGTCCGGCAGGCCTCGTGCGGCTCCGGGTTGCTGTGACGCGCGTGTTTCGAGGCGTGTCAGTGGTCAGTGGAGGCGGTAGACGCGGAGGGTGGGCGAGGCGGTGGAGGACCGGCGACGGCGCCGGGGAAGTCGGTGCTCAGGAGGCCTTTCGGCGAGGCTGGCCGCAGGGTGTCGTCGCCGGTGCCGCGGAGGGTGAAGCAGGAGGTGAACCCTCGCTGCGGGGACGTGCGGTGCGGTTTCGTGGACTCATGCCTGGTGGTGGCCTTCTCGTGCAAGGGCGGCTGTCGTTGCCGATGGCCGAGACTTCACTCACCCGACCGAACTCGGCGGGCTCTTGGGGGGCGTAGGATGCGGACGGTCGGAACCTTAGACGTTGGGTCGATGAAACCGCGCATTTGCAGGCCAGAGGAGAACTCGACCGTGTAGTCCCACGGCTTCACTCCTCTGGGACGCGCAACCACGGACGCGGGGAGCAACTCCGTGAAGACCGGCTTCCAGTGAGACTCCACACTCCCCACGCACCAACCCAAGCCGAGGTCGCACGGTTCCCAGTGGTGCCCTTGATCATCTCGGAACACCAACCCGGTCGGAGGCACGTGCCAAGCGCCAAGAATTCGGATCTGCGCTCCAGCTTTAAGCAAAGGCCGGTCTAGCTCAGCCTCTGGCGGCCCCTCTCGTGCGGCTCGCATCGACTGTTCCCACGACTCTTCCGTCATGCCGAGCGAGATGAGGTGCGGCATGGTCAGTTCATCAGTGAGAGCGGACAACCCTCGGAAGAGCTTCTGGTCCTCGGTGAGAGTGGCGATGAGCGCCTCTAGTCCATTCGCAGAAGTCAGTTGGTAGGCGCGTGCGAACCAGAAGCCGTGCGCGAGGTCGTTTCTTCGCTCCAGTAACCGATCAAGATCAGCGTGGCGCTCAACCGGGATCACTTCCTTCGCCTCGCTCACGAGGGGACCAAGAGTCCCACCGCGCAGGCGTTTGGTACGCTCCTCGATCGCCCCGACTGCAAGGCCAACCCCCTTTGTTGCTGCTACCTGAACGAGCCCTTCAAACACGCACTCCGCGAGAAAGTACGCAAGGCCGAAGTGGGCGTAGGCCTCTCGGGTCAGATCGTTGAGGTCTTCTTCGGGAACGTCATTCACGCTGCACTCCTCACACGGCAACCACGCGACGGCAGGCGCAAAGCTGAACGGGCCTCAGCGGATTCTGATGCAGAACGGCTGAGTGATCGATACTCGGCCGGCCAATAGGCACGGCTATCGACGAACAGGGAAGTCGGCGTTCTCGGCCGCTCTTCGTGATGGAGGGAGTTGCCATCATCAGCGCTTCATCGGGCCTACGTCCGCCCGCGCCTTGCTGATGAAGCGCCCAGCAGCCCGCAAAAGAAAAAGCCCCGGGGTTACCGGGGCTTCTTCACTGCTTACTGGAGCGGGAAAAGAGATTTGAACTCTCGACCCTCGCCTTGGCAAGGCGATGCTCTACCGCTGAGCTATTCCCGCGTATTCGTGGTGCTTGAGGCGACGGCGGAATAACCCGTGCCCTGACGAACGGTCAAGCGCTTTTCTGCTCCTGACCCCGTTGTCCGAGTCGATTCAGGAAAGCCTGGAAGTACGCCCCTGCGCTCCAGGCGCTGAACGCGGTCGACAAATAGATGAGCACCTTGCCCACCACGTTGAAGTTCACGTCCCAGGTCCCCACCAGGAGGAACACCGGGTGGGTGTAGTGAATGCACAGGGCGATGATCCCGGCGAGCTGCAGGGCCGTCTTCCACTTGCCCTCCTGCCCCGCGGCGATGACCAGCCCCTCGCTCGCCGCCACCTGCCGCAGCCCATTGACGATGAACTCGCGCGACAGCAGCACGATCACGATCCACGCCGGCACCCGGCCCAGCCGCACCATCATGATCAGCGCCGCCGCGACGATCAGCTTGTCCGCCATCGGGTCGAGCAGCTTCCCCGTGACCGTGATCATGTTCCAGCGCCGCGCGAGGAAGCCGTCCACCACGTCGGTGACCGCCGCGATGGTGAAGACGGAGGCCGCCATCACCGAGAACCACGGGTCCCCGTCGTAGAGCAGCCACACGAAGAGGGGGATCATGAAGATCCGCGCCACCGTGAGCATGTTGGGGAGGTTCCAGAACTCCTGCAGCAGCACCGAAGGCGCCCGGCCGTTGCGCGCGGCCTTCTTCGCCACCTTGCGCGCGACCTTTTCTTCCTTCTTGCGCTGCTTCTCTTCCCGCTTCCTCGCCCGCGCTTCCTGCTTGAGCTTCTGCTTCGTCTCGCGCTCGGTGGTCATCAGCGACCCTCGGCGGGCGTTCCCAACAGCGCGTAGCCCTCGCCGGTGAGCTCCACGGCCCCGCGGCCACCGAAGCCCATCAGGCGCGGCGACACGCGACCAAACCAGCCCACCACGCGGTGCAGCGGCACCACCATCGGCGCCCCCAGCGGAATCGGCATCGCCCTCAGCGTTCCGTCGAGCTGCAGCAGCACGCGGCCGTTGCCCTTGAGGTGCGCCAGCTCGAGCGACTGGCCCTCGGCGGTGAGGCGGCCGTTCTCGAAGAAGATCGCCTCCTCGAACGCGAACACCATCTCTTCGCGGATGTAGGCGCCGTCGTCATCGATGGCCACGCCGTTCTGATCGGTCAGATCCACCGCGTGGAACTTCGACTTGCCCGGCTCGAGGTACAGCACGCCGTGCCCCGACACCCGCTGGAGCTGGGCCGGGCCCGTGCCAAACGGCTCCTGCGACGGGCGCCCGCGGCGGCGCCGATGCTCGGGCGTCACCTGCACGCTCCCGACGATCGCCACCAGGCCCAGCATTCGCACCATCATCTCGCCCGACACCGTCACCGCCAGGCCGTCGGTGCTGATGTGGAAGGGCCCGGCCGACGGCTCGTGCACCCAGTTGCCCGACGCGCCCAGATCGACCAGGCGCTGCGGGCTCATCGGCGAATAGCCGGCGGGCGCGGCGATGGGCGCCGGCGCTTCCTGCGGCTCTTCCACGGTGATGTTGATCGGCGCAGAAGGCTCGGGCGCAGGCGGCTCGAGCGAGGGCTCGGGCGCGGCCGCGGAGATCTCGCTCACCGGCTCGGGCATCTGCAGCGGCTCGATGGGCCCCGGCTCGAGGGCCGACGAGGTCACCCACTGCTCTTCGGTCTGCTCGACGGCGGGCTGCTCGACGCCCTGAACCTGCTCGGTCGCCCACTGGGTCTGCGCGGCTGCCGGCTCGGCTGCGCCCGTCGCCCACGAGGCGTCGTCGGGCGTGCTCGGCAGCGGCTCTTCGGCGGCGACGGCTGGTGCGGTGGCCCACGAGGCGTCGTCCGGCGCGCTCTGCACCGGCTCTTCGGTGGGAACGGCTTCAGCGGTCGCCCACGACGCTTCGTCTCCAGTCGCCTGCAGCGGCTCGACCGGCGCGGCCTCGGCCGTCGCCCACGACGCTTCGTCCGCAGTCGCCTGCGGCGCTTCTGCTGCAACGGCGTCCCACGTCTGCTCGGCCGGAGGCGCTTCCGCCCACTGCTGGCTCTGCTCCGCGGCCGCCTCAGGGGGAGGCGCTTCCTGCGTCACCCACTCGGTGGCCGCTTCGGGCTGCGCCAGCGCCTCGGCCGGGGCCGACTCCCCCCAGCGTGCATCAGTGGCCCCGAGCGGGGCGTCGAGCGGGGCATCGAGCGGGGCATCGAGCGGGACGTCGCTCACCGTCTCGGTCACCCAGCCCGTCTCAGCCGGTGCCGGCTCGGTGCGCGTGGCCTCAGCGGCTTCCATCGTCAGCCATGAGGGCGTCTGGGCTGCAGCCTCCACGGGCGGCGGCTCGACGATCTCCGCAGGCCCTTCGGCGTCGCTCAGGGCAGGCATCGCTTCGATCACCGCGTCGAGCACGGGGAGCTCTTCGACCTGCGGCTCGGCAGGCTGCAGCGAGGCCTCGGGCGGGCCCTCGTCATCGGCGAACCGCATCGGCACGTCTTCCACCGGTGCCGGCGGCTTGAGCTGCGCGCCCCAGTCGGAGGTGAGATCCGCCGCGGGTGGCTCGGAGACCGTCACCTCCTCGGGCACGACGTACACGTCGGAGGGGAGCTCTTCGTCGCTCATCACCTCGATCGTCTCTTCTTCGACGCGCGGCGGCGGCGCCGGGGCGGGGGGAGGCGGGGCCCGCGGCGGGGCAGAAGGCGGAGGCTCGCCACCGATCACCACGCTCAGCGGCGCCTGGCGGGCCACCGGCGAGTGGAAGCCCGACGGTGACGACTGGGCGGCGATCGCCCGGCCCATCTTCTCGGCCATCGGCTCGGAGCCCGCGAGCTCGAAGTGCTCCTTCGCCTTCACGTAGCTGCCCTGCTGCGCCAGCGCGAGGCCCAGGTAGTTGTGCGCCTTCTTGTGCGTGGGCTCGAGATCGGTGGCCGTCTCGAACTCCTTCACGCAGCGCTCGAGGTTGTTCGTCTTCAGGTAGACGAGCCCCAGGTTCACCCGCAGCGTGGCGTCGGTGGGGTTCTCGTTGACCAGCCGCTCGTAGACCTCGGAGGCCTGATCGAAGAGGCCCAGCTTGAAGTAGGCGAGGCCCAGCAGGTTTTGCGCCTTCTCGTTCTTCGGCGCCAGCCCGTGGGCCTTCTCGAGGTGCTCACGCGCCTCGACGATCTTCCCCGAGGCCAGCAGCTCCCCGCCCTTGTACAGGGCCCCAAGGAACTCTTCTTCCACCGCTGGATCTCGTCCCCTCGCACTGGTGGGCATCGGTTCCCGTTGTCCTGGCGCTAGCGCTCGTCGCCCTGCGCGACCTGCGCCTGCGTCTTGTATTGAAAGTAGAGCGAGATCACCTTGCGCACGTACGCCTGGGTCTCGGGGTAGGGGGGCACCTGGCCGCCGTACTTCTTCACGGCCTCGGGCCCTGCGTTGTACGCCGCCACCATCTTCACCATGTCGCCGTCGAACTCGTTGGCCAGCACGCGCAGGTAGCGCACGCCGCCTTCGATGTTGTCCTTCGGATCGAAGATGTCCTTCACGTACATCTCGCGCGCCGTCGCGGGCATCAGCTGCATCAGCCCCGACGCGCCGACGATCGAGATCGCGTTCGGGTCGAAGGCCGACTCCGCGTGCATCACCGCGCGCACCAGGGCGGGCGGCATCTTGTAGCGAACGGCTGCTTCGTCGATGTACTCGTCGAACTCGCCCAGCGAGATGCGCGTCCTCACGCTGATGCGCGCGGGCGCGACGGGGGAGGGCGCGGGCCGGAATTCTCCTTCGACCTTCCTCGCCTGGCGGCCCTGCCCGTTCTTCGGGAGGACGTTCGTGTAGACGATGGTGCCGTCCTTCTCGACGTACTTGTAGATGCCGCCGGCAAACGCCGCCGCAGGCAGGACAAGCGCGAGGAAAATGGCAGGCTTGAAGGACATTCCGAGGTGGGACACTAGCGCTGATCGCCGGGGGCCCGCAAAGAACTGACCACGCCGGCCCCAGCTTCCGCTTCTCTGTCCGAATGAGGGGAGTAAGCAGCCGCCATGGTTCGCGAATTCGACTTCCTCGTCCTCGGCGGCGGTGTCGCCGGCCTCAGCTTCGCCCTCGAAGCCTCGAAGAACGGGCGGGTGGCGGTGCTCACCAAGCGGGGCCGTTCCGAGGGGAACACGGTCTACGCGCAGGGCGGCATCGCGGCGGTGCTCTCGCCCGAGGACACCTTCGAGAAGCACACCGAAGACACGATGATCGCGGGCGCGGGTCTCAACAAGCGCGAGATCGTCGAGATCACCGTGCGCGAAGGCCCGGAGCGGCTCAAGGCGCTCGTCGCGGTCGGGGCGGAGTTCAACCGCCGGGACAACGGCGAGTTCGATCTCACCCGGGAAGGCGGGCACAGCAAGCGGCGCATCGTGCACAGCGCCGACATCACCGGGCGCGAGGTGCAGCGGGCGCTGCTCGCTGCCTGCGACGAGACGGGGAAGATCGACTTCTTCGAGGAATCGGCCGCGATCGATCTCATCCTCGACCCCGCTGCGCCGCGTGGCCACGGGCGCGCCCTGGGCTGCTACGTGCTGCGGGAAGACGGCACCATCGACACCTTCCTGGGCAAGGTGACGGTGCTGGCCACCGGCGGCGCGGGCAAGGTCTACCTCTACACCAGCAACCCCGACGTCGCGACCGGCGACGGGGTGGCGATGGCGTACCGGGCGGGCGCGAAGATCGCGAACATGGAGTTCTACCAGTTCCACCCCACCTGCCTGTTCCACCCCGACGCGAAGAACTTCCTCATCAGCGAGGCGCTGCGCGGGGAAGGCGGGCGGCTGCGGGTGAAGTCGACGGGCGAGCGCTTCATGAAGCGTTACGACGAGCGGCAGGAACTGGCGCCGCGCGACATCGTGGCCCGCGCCATCGACTCGGAGATCAAGCGCACCGGCGACGAGTGTGTGCACCTCGACATGACGCACCTGGGGAAGAAGTACCTGGTCGAGCGCTTCCCCAACATCTACGCCACCTGCCGCGAGTTCGGCATCGACATGGCGGTGCAGCCCATTCCGGTGGTCCCCGCGGCGCACTTCATGTGCGGCGGCGTGGTGACCGACGCCTTCGGCCGCACCTCGGTGCCCGGGCTCTACGCGGTGGGCGAGGTGAGCTGCACGGGGCTGCATGGCGCCAACCGCCTCGCCTCGAACTCGCTGCTCGAGGGCCTGGTGTTCGGCCACCGCGCGGTGATCGCCTGCAGTGAAGAGGTGAAGTCGATCGCCGCGGTGAAGCGCGACGTGCGCGAGTGGGACCCCGGGCACGCGGTCACCTCCGACGAGCGGGTGGTGGTGAGCCAGAACTGGGACGAGATCCGCAGGCTGATGTGGAACTTCGTGGGCATCGTGCGCACGGGGAAGCGGCTGGCCCGCGCGCGGCGGCGCCTCGACATGCTGCGCGAGGAGATCCGCCAGTACTACTGGGACTACCAGGTCACCCGCGACACGATCGAGCTGCGCAACATCGCCGACGTGGCGCACCTGATCGTCGACTGCGCCACCCGCCGCAAGGAGAGCCGCGGCCTGCACTACACGCTCGACTACCTCGCCACCGACGATCACAACTGGCTCACCGACACGATCATCCAGCGGGACGTGTGATGCGCGTCGCCGTCTTCTGTGGGTCGAAGACCGGTGACTCGCCCCTGTTCATGGAAGCGGCCACCGCGTTCGGCCGCGCGCTGGCGACGCACGGGCACGATCTCGTCTACGGCGGCGCGGCGCACGGGCTCATGGGCGCGGTGGCGGGCGCGGTGCTCGAGGGCGGCCGGCACGTCATCGGCGTGGTGCCACGCGGGTGGTCCACGCAGGAGCGGAGCCGGTCCAGCGGAACGCTGGACCAGCCAGGCTCGGAGCGCAGCGGAGAACTGGCCAAGGCGGAGCGACCAGAGACACAGGAATTCGCGCACCCGGAGCTGAGCGAGCACGTGCTCGTCGACGACCTGTACCAGCGCAAGGCGATGATGGCCCAGAAGGCCGACGCCTTCGTCGCGCTGCCCGGCGGCTTCGGCACCCTCGACGAGCTCTTCGACATGCTCACCGCCGCGCAGGTCGGGTTGCACGCCAAGCCCATCGGCCTGCTCGACGTCGACGGGTACTACGCGCCCCTGCTGGGGTGGATCACCCAGGCGCTCCAGCGCGGCTTCATTCCGAGCGGGTTGAAAGAGCTGCTGCTCGTGCGCAGTAACCCGGATGATCTGGTCAGGGCGCTGCTGACACACCAGCCGCCCCCCTCCACCGTGCGCTGGATCAGGGACTGAGCTGACGTCCCGATCAGCCGCGCGCTGATTGCGGAACGATTTCGATCGTTTGCGGCCGAGCCCTGATCTGGGCCGCTGCCTCACCCTCCACCAGGCTGACTCTTTCCGGGTCGGCTGATCCATCTGCCTGTCCTGTCTTCGGACGGACTGGCTGACCCCGCTCGGAACGAGGACGCGATCGCGATCGAAATGTCACGGACCCCGTTGACACTTCGCGTGAGTAGCTGATATTCATGCGCCGCCACTGAGCGGGGCGTTTTCAGTGGCGTCACTTCAACGCCTGTTGGGACTTCTCGTGGAGCTGCTTCGGCCGGAGGAGATTGAGCGAATCGAGCGCGACTACGCTCAGGGCCTGCCCGCGCGGGTGATCGTCAACGCCTTCGTTTCGAAGGGCGCGCGGATGACCGAGGCCACCTTCCGCAAGTACGTGCAGGCCGGGCTGCTGCCGCGCAGCCGCCGCGTGGGCAAGAAGGGCAAACACCAGGGCAGCAGCGGCCTCTACCCGGTCTCTTCAGTGCGGCGGATGAACGCGATCCGCCAGATGATGGCCGAGGGGCTCACGCTCGAGGACATCAAGGCGTCCTTCATGGTGTTCAGGAACCACCTCGATCTGGCCGGCACCGAGCTGACCGAGGTGTTCGACGGCTACGAGCGCCACCTGGACAAGAAGGGCCTCGCGGAGCGCAACAAGAAGGAACTCACCACGCGGCTCCGTTCGCTGCGGGTGCAGGCGCGGGAGCTGCTGCACGAGATTTCCCGGTTCGGCAGCGCGGTCACTTCGCGCCCCGGAGCCGATGTCAGTCAGTCTTGACGTGTTTGAGCCGTACCTTTCGAGGAGGGGATGACGATGAACGCTGAAGTCCAGGACGAGGCAGAGCCGCTCAAGTCCGACGACGTGTCCGATGAACGCCGTCGATCGAAGACGATGTCCCGCAAGGAGATGGCCCGCGATCTGCGCCGCCGCCGCCTGCTGGGGCAGGTGGATCCCGACGAGCAGGCCCTGCTCACCGAGATCTCCGGCAACCGCCCGAAGTCGCGCGCCGACTGCATCAGCAGCCCGCGCCCGTGCGTGTTCGTCTCGTGCAAGTACAACCTCTACCTCGACGTGAACCCCGAGACGGGCAGCATCAAGCTCAACTTCCCCGACAAGGAGATCTGGGAGCTCGAGTACACCTGCGCGCTCGACGTCGCGGAGAAGGGCGGGATCACGCTCGAAGAAGTGGGCGAGATCATGAACCTCACCCGCGAGCGCATCCGCCAGGTCGAGACCCGCGGCCTCGAGAAGGTGCGCACCGCCACCGAGGCCGAGCCGCCGCGCGACGCCGCGGGCCGCCCCCTCGGCGACCGCACCCGCCGCTAATCGGTGCCGTGAGCCGTTCCTCCCCTCGCGGCGTCGAGGGACGGGCCCACGGGGCCCCTCGACTCGCTCGGGGTGAACGGATTCGTTGACCCCTCCAGACGCGGTTGGTACTCGCCACCGCGTGCTCGCCCTGCTCTCCGTCTCGGACAAACGCGGCCTCGTCCCCTTCGCGCAGGGCCTGATCGGCTGCGGCTACACCATCCTCTCCACCGGCGGCACGCTCGAGGCGCTCAAGGCCGCCGGAGTCGCCGCGCGCAAGGTCTCGGCGCACACCGGCACCCCGGAGATCCTCGGCGGGCGGGTCAAGACGCTGCACCCGAAGATCCACGGCGGCATCCTGGGGCGGCCCACCCTCGAGAGCGACGCGCGCGAGATGGCGGAGCACGGCATCGAGGCCATCTCGCTGGTCGCGGTGAACCTGTACCCGTTCCGCGAGACGGTGGCCAAGGGCGCCTCGCGCGACGAGACCATCGAGCAGATCGACATCGGAGGCCCGGCGATGGTGCGCGCGTCGGCCAAGAACGCGGCCTTCGTCACCATCGTGGTCGACCCCGACGACTACGGCGCGGTGCTCGAGGAGCTGCAGTCGGCGAAGGCGATCAGCGAGAAGACGCGGCGCTCGCTGCAGCGCAAGGCCTTCGCCCACACGGCCGCCTACGACGCGGCCATCGCCGCCTGGCTCACCGAGCAGAACCGCCAGCAGCCGGAGGCTGCGCGAGACGACGCGGAGCGAAGCGGAAGCGTCGGCCGAGGTGCTGCGACGCAGAGGACCGAGCAGAACCGCCAGCAGCCGGAGGCTGCGCGAGACGACGCGGAGCGAAGCGGAAGCGCCGGCCGAGGTGATGCGACCCTCGAGACAGCCTTCCCCGACGAGCTCTCGCTGCCCTTCGTGAAGTCGCAGGGCCTGCGCTACGGCGAGAACCCGCACCAGCGCGGCGCCTTCTACCGCGAGCACCGCGCGCCCGCCGAGCCCACGGTGGCCTTCAGCGAGGTGCTGCAGGGCAAGGAGCTCTCGTACAACAACATTCTCGATCTCGACGCGGCGCTGGGGCTGGTGCTCGAGTTCAGCGAGCGCCCCGCGGCGGTGGTGATCAAGCACAACACCCCTTGCGGCGTGGCGGTCGACGACGAGCTCGAGGTGGCCTACCGCCGCGCCCGCGCCATCGACGAGACCTCGGCCTTCGGCGGCATCATCGCGCTCAACCGCGAGGTCGACGTGAAGACGGCCACCGCGCTGGCCGAGACGTTCCTCGAGGCGGTGATCGCCCCGGGCTACAGCGCCGCCGCGCGCGAGGTGCTGGCGGGGAAGAAGAACCTGCGGCTCCTGGCCGCAGGCCCGGGCCTGGCGAGCCCCACCGCGAAGCCGCGCGCGCAGCTCGACGCCCGCAGCGTGTCGGGTGGCCTGCTGGTGATGGATCGCGACGCGGTGGAGCCGGCTTCCGAGTGGAAGGTGGTCAGCCAGCGCCAGCCGAGCGCCGAGGAGCTCGAGGCGCTTCGATTCGCGTGGAAGATCTGCAAGCACGTCAAGTCGAATGCGATCGTCTTCGCCGGCCCCCGGGAGCTGCTCGCGCAGGCAGGAGGGCAGACAAGCCGGGTGGATTCGGTGAAGATTGCGGCGATGCGCGGCGGCGCGCGTCTGAAAGGGAGCGCGGTGGCCTCAGACGCCTTCTTCCCATTCCGTGACGGACTCGATGCGCTCGCGGCGGCGGGAGCGGGCTGCGTGGTGCAACCGGGTGGCTCGGTGCGGGACCCCGAGGTGATCGCCGCGGCTGACGAGCATGGGCTCTGCATGATCTTCACCGGCGTTCGCCACTTCCGTCACTGAAGCACCAGGCCCATGCGCATCGTCTGCCAGAAGTGTTCAGCCGCGTACGCCATCGACGACAAGTTCGTCACCCCCAAGGGCGTGCGCGCGCAGTGCCCACGATGCCGCCACCTGCAGTTGGTGAAGAAGGACGACGCGCCCGCCGCTGCTGCGCCGGCCGCTCCCGGGGCGCCCTCGGCGTTCCTCTTCGACATGGGCGCCGCGCCGCCTCCGCCCGCAGCTCCCGGCGGTGGGGAGGGCCTGCACTTCGGCACCACGGCGCCGGCCTCGCCTGCTTCGAATGCCTCGCCCTTCGACTTCGCCGCGCCCGCGACGAACCCCGGCTCCCCGCTCGACTTCGGCGCGCCGCCCCCCGGAGCGCCGGGCGGAGGCAGCCCCTTCGACTTCGCGGCGACCACGCCCGGTGGCGGGGCTTCGAACCCCTTCGACTTCGCGTCGGTGGCGCCGCCGCCCGCGGGTGGGAGCCCGTTCGACTTCGGCGCGCCCCCTCCGCCTCCGTCCTCGGCCTCGAGCTCGCCCTTCGGGAGCGGCGGGCTCGACCTGGGTGAGGTGCCGCCGCCGCCGCCCAGGCCCAGCAGCCCCGCGAAGCCCGCGCCCTCCTTTCCCGGGAAGAAGCCGGAAGCCGCCGCCGAAGATCTGACCGCCAATTCCGCGGTCGGGGTGAAGTGCCGCAGCTGCGGCAAGGACATGGCAGACCCGTTCGATCAGGCCCTCGGGGTCTGCGACGAGTGCCGGAACAAGAGCGCCGAGGCGCAGCAGAGCGAGCCGCCTCCCCCCGCGCATGCGCCCGCGCCGGCCGCCCGCCTCGCGGCGCCCGCGCCCGCTGCTTCGGCGGCCGTGCCTCTGTTTCCGCCGGCGAGCACGCCGATCTCGACGGGCGACCCGGCGCGGCTCCGTTCGGCCAAGCGTGACTCGGGCGAGAGCTCCGACGGCGGAGGCAAGGGCAAGACGATCGGCATCGTGGTGGCGGCGGTGGCGGTGATCGCGCTCGTGGTCGGCGTGGTGATCAAGCGGCCCTGGGGCGGCAAGCCGCCGCCCCTGGTGGTGAAGCCGAGCGGGCCGGGCCGGCCGGTCGACTCGATCATCCAGCAGTGGCGCCTCAAGTACCCCGACCTCGAGGGCTCGTCGGCCCGGCAGCTCGTCGACGAGGGCGAGGAGCTGTTGATGAAGGACACCACCCGGAGCTACCTCGACGCCGAGGAGAGCTTCCAGCAGGCGCTGGTGCTCGACCCCAACAACGATCGCGCGCTGGCGGGCTGGGTGCTGTCGGTGGCCTTCGGCAAGGTGGGGCAGATCGACGAGCCCACGGCGAAGGCGGCCGAGGCGATGTTGGCCGCGGCAGAGCAACGCAGCGGCGACCTGCGGGTGTTCGTCGCGCACGCGCACTTCCTGATCGCGCGGGCCGGCAACCCCAACGACATCAAGGTGCTCGCCGAGCGTGGGCTCAACGCGAAGGAGCCGCGCGACAAGGCCCTCGCCTTCCTGGCGGTCGGTCAGACGGTGCTCACCAAGAACCCGCAGCAGGCGGCGAAGAACTTCAAGGAAGCGCAGGACCTCGATCCCAAGCTCAAGCGCGCCTACTTCTTCCAGGCGCAGCTCGCGACGATTCAGGGCAACTACAAGGAAGCCACCCGCGCGCTGGAGCGTCGCCTCGAGCTCGACGCGGACCAGTGGGAGGCGGCCGAAGAGCTGGCGCGCCTGATGGTCGACGTGGGTGAGCCGGTGAAGGCGAAGAAGGTGCTCGAGGCGGCGAAGGTGGCCGCGCCGCACGCGGGGCGCCCGCGCCTGGGCCTGGCGATCCTCAGCTACCAGCACCTCAACGATCTGAAGGGCGGCGAAGAGCAGCTCACGGGCATCATCGACGACTCCGAGATCCCCAAGGGCGAGAAGGCCGACGCGCTGGTGCACCTGGCCACCATTCAGCGCATTCAGGGCGACGCGGCGAAGGCGTCTGACACGATCGACCGCGCCCTCGAGCTCAACACCGACTCGGTGCCGGCGAAGCTGCAGAAGTTCCTCATCCTCCTCGACAAGGGCGTCGCCTCGTCGGCGCGCATGGAGTTGGACGGGCTCAAGGGCAAGCTGGGCGACAAGTACCTCGAGGCGACGCTCGAGGGGCGCCTGCTGATCGCCGAAGACCGCCTGCCCGAGGCGATCCAGGCGTTGACCGCGACGGTGGAGGCCGACCCGCGGCGAGTCGACGCGATCTTCCTCGCGGGCGCCGCGGCCGCGAAGTCGCGCAAGGACGGCAAGGCCTGGGAGTTCTGCATGAAGCGGGGCCTGCGGGCCGACCCCAACAGCCGGCCGGTGCCTTCGCTGACGCACCTGTACGTGCGGCCCGCGGACCTGCTCAAGCCCGCGGTGGGGGCGTACGCGGCGCTGGTGAAGGACCTCGACGAAGATCCGAGCCCGTCGCTGTGCGAGGGCCTGGTGGCGTGGTTCATGGAAGAGCCGGGGACGGCCGAGAAGCACTTCGTGAAGGTGACCAGCATCGATCCGCGCAACGCCGACGGGTACGCGTACCGCGCGCTCACCGCGCTTCGCCGCAAGGACGTGGGCGGCTCGCTCAAGCTCGCGGCGCGCGGGCTCGACGCGAGCAAGAACAACGCACTCATCTACTTCGGGCAGGCCCTGGCGCAGGTGGCCGCGGGGAAGATCGATCAGGCGAAGCTCTCGGCGCAGTCGTCGCTGCGCTACGGCCCGCAGCTGCTGGGCCCCAAGGTGATCCTCGGTGACGCGGAGGCGAGCCAGAAGAACGCCGACGAGGCGCGCCGGGTGCTCACCTCGGTGCTGCTGAGCGATCCGCTCTACCGGGACGCCAAGCGCATCCTGTACAAGCACCAGCTGTGAATCGGGTCGCGAGCATGAACCTGCTCCTCCTCGGCGGCGGCGGGCGCGAGCACGCGCTGGCCTGGAAGCTTCGTCAGAGCCCGCTGGTGGCCTCGTTGGTGGTCGCGCCCGGCAACCCCGGCATCGCGGCCCTCGCCGAGTGCGTGCCGCTCGAGATCACCAACCCCCTGGCGGTGGTCGCGCTGGCCAGGGCCCGGCAGATCGACCTGGTGGTGGTGGGCCCCGAGGCGCCGCTGGTGGCGGGGGTGGGCGATGCCCTGCGGCAGGCCGGCTTCGACGTGTTCGGCCCCGACGCCGCGGGCGCGCGCATCGAAGGCAGCAAGGCGTTCGCGAAGGAGATCATGCGCGCGGCGAACGTGCCCACCGCGCGCTTCGAGCTGTTTGGCGACGCGGAGGCCGCGGCGAAGCGGGCGCTCGCCTGGGGCCCGGTGGTGGTGAAGGCCGACGGGCTGGCCGCGGGCAAGGGCGTGGTGGTGGCGACGTCGGGCGAAGAGGCCGCCCGCGCCTGCCGTGAGCTGGGCGCGCTGCCCGCCGGGCAGACCATTCTCCTCGAGGAGGTGCTCACCGGCCCCGAGCTCTCGGTGATGGCGCTGTGCGACGGCGAGCGGTTCGCGATGCTCGCCCCTTCGCAGGATCACAAGCGCGTCTTCGACGGCGATCGGGGGCCGAACACCGGCGGCATGGGCGCGTACGCCCCGGCGAACTTCCTCGATGCGGGGCAGCTCGAGCAGGTGGGGCGCGAGGTGATCGCCCCGACCCTGGCCGAGCTGCGCAAGCGGGGCTGCTCGTTCCGCGGGGTGCTCTACGCCGGGCTGATGCTCACGCCCTCAGGGCCGCGCGTGCTCGAGTTCAACGCCCGCCTGGGCGACCCCGAGACGCAGGTGTTGATGATGCAGCTCGACTGCGACCTGGTGCCGGTGCTGCGGGCGTGCGCGCGCGGGGAGCTGCAGGTGACCGTGTTGCCCCAGCGGCAGGGCTTCTCGGTGGGCATCGTGTTGGCGGCCGAGGGGTACCCGGAGTCGCCGAAGACGGGCGATGCGATCGACCTCCCCGCGTCGGTGCCCGCGCAGGCGCAGGTGTTCCACGCCGGCACGAAGCGCACCGGAACCCAGCTGGTGACCTCGGGGGGCCGGGTGATCACCGCCTGCGCGCACGGCGCGACGCTGGCCGAGGCGAGGGCGCGCGCCGCGACGCTGGCCGAGTCGATCACCTGGCGCGGCCGCCACTTCCGTAAGGACATCGGCGCGGGCGCCCCTTCGCTCGACCTCGCCGGGGGCTGACGGTGACCTCCGTGCTCCACCGCTACGTGCTGCGCGAGCTGGTGGGCCCCTTCTTCTCGGCGACGGCGGTGTTGCTCTCGCTCTTCTACGCGATGGTGTTGGTGCGGGGCGTCGAGTTCCTCCTGGGGAGCGCGGCGCACCCCTCTGACTGGTTCATGCTGGGCGCCTCGATGCTGCCGATGCTGCTGCCGCAGGTGCTCCCCATCTCGCTCCTGCTGGGCGTGATGATCGGCTTCGCGCGGCTGGGGGAAGACGGCGAGCTCACGGCCCTGGCCTCGGTGGGCGTCTCGGCGCGCGACCTGGTGCGGCCGGTGCTGGTGCTGGCCGGCGGCGTCTGCGTGGTGCTCGCGATCACGGTCTTCTTCTGGAAGCCCTGGGGCATCGCCCAGATGCGCCAGACGGCCCGCGAGGTGATCGAGCGGAACCTGCTGGGCGATCTCAAGCCGGGCACGGTGCGCGCCGATCTGCCGGGCATCGTGTTCCACGCCGACGCGGTCGCCCCCGGGCCCGTGTGGAAGCGGGTGTTGCTGATCGACGAGCGCGATCCGGCGCGGGTCTCGGTGCTCTCGGCCCCGAAGGCCGAGGCCACCTTCGAGCACGGGGTGGGCATGCACCTCACCGACGGCGTGCTGGTGCAGCGCGCGTCTGAGGCGGAGTACTCGACCACCTCGTTCGGCGAAGGAACGATGCTGCTCAACGTGGGGGACGCGCTGCAGCGCCGCAACACCTTCCGCTTCGGGCACGAAGAGCTCTCGCCGATGGATCTGCTCCGCGGTGCCCGGGCCGCCGAGGCCAACGGCGAGCCGGCGGGCGCGTTCTGGGCCGGCTTCAACTTCCACCTCTCGCAGCTGATGGCGCCGCTGGCGCTGGGGCTGATGGCCACGGCGGTGGCGCTGGGCTCGCGCAAGCGCTCCGCGAGAACGGCGGCGCTGGTGGCGGTGGGGGTGTACCTGGCCTTCTTCGTGCTCTCCCGCGTTGGGCTGCAGCTCGGAGAGCGAGGGGTGTTCGCGCCGTGGCTGGCGGGCCACCTGCCCGTGGGTGCGATCTTCGGGTTGGGGGTGTTGATGCTCGCGCGGGTGACCCGCCGGGGTGCCCGATGAAGTTGTTGGAGCGCTACGTGATGCGGCTCACCGTGGGGATCTTCCTCCCGCTCGCGCTGGGCCTGGTCACGCTCTTCCTGGTGATCGACTTCGGTGACTGGTTGCGCATCTACATCGGCCGGCCCGTGGAGGACGTGGTGGCGCTGTACTGGTACCGCTCGCACGTGGCGATGGTGCAGTTCGCGCCGGCGGCGATGGTGCTGGCCGCGGCGCTCGCGGTGGCGGTGGTGCGGCGGCGCGGAGAATGGACGGCGCTGCGGGCCCTGGGCGCTTCGCAGGCAACGCTGGTGAGGCCGATTCTCCTGGTGACGAGCCTGGCGGGGCTGGGGCTGGTGGCGTTCCAGGAGTTCGTGGTGAGCGCGTCGGGGCCGAAGATCGACCGGATGATGCTGGAGCGCTTTCAGAAGTTCGGAGACTTCTTCACCATCTACTCGCCGCGCCGCTGGTTCCGGGTGGGTGACTCGCTGCTCAACGTGCGCGGGGAAGCGAACCTGGAGCGCCTCGAGGACGTGCGCCTGTTTCAGATGGGCAAGGCCTCGGAGCTGGTGCGGTGGATCGAAGCCGGGCGGCTCACCTTCGTGCGCGACGGGCGGTGGCGCGTCGACGAGGCGACCGAGCTGAACTTCGCGGGCCCCGAGGCGAGCGCGGGGAGGAAGGGCTCGTTCGAGCTCGCGCTGCCGCTGCGCCCCGAGGTGACCCAGCTCGCGGTGGGTCGGCCCGAGTGGCAGCCGCTCACCGTGTTGCGCCGCCAGGTGGAGTTGATGGACGCGCTCAAGTTGCCCTCGGAGCCGACGCGCTTCGCGGTGCACCATCGCTGGGCGGCCCCGGCGGCGGCGGTGCTCGCGGCGTTGATCGCCTGCCTGCTCGGCCTGCGGGGGCAGCGGGGGGCTTCGGTGCCGCGCGCGCTGCTCGAGGGGGCGGGGCTCTACGGCGGGCTGTTCATGGTGGGCATGATCTCGCGCAGCCTGGCGATCAACGGCCGGCTCGCGCCCGCGTTGGCGGCGTGGTTGGCGCCGTTGCTGTTGTTGCCGGTCGTCTTCCTGCTCAGCCGGCGCGCTACTTCTTCTTCCCGAGCTTGAAGACGAGGAACGGGTGCAGCACCCGCTGGCGCTGGTCGAGCGGC
The DNA here is from genome assembly GCA_030681645.1 of Archangium sp. Classification (GTDB taxonomy): domain Bacteria; phylum Myxococcota; class Myxococcia; order Myxococcales; family Myxococcaceae; genus Archangium_A. The sequence continues at coordinate 103,923 of JAUXRX010000002.1, read as the reverse complement.
CAGTCGAGCTGGGTCGAGGTCTCGAACTGCTCCACCAGCGCGGGGGGAGGGCCTTCCCACTCGCCGATCCACAGTGCGTCGGCGCCTGGCGCCAGGGCCGTCGGCCCCCAGAGATCGAACTGGCTTCGCCGGCCTCCCAGGGTGCTGACGGGAACCCGCGCGTGGAAGGCGACCAGCCCGCTGAGCTGGTAGCGGTTGGTGATCACCGGGAGCTTCTCGTGGCGCGCCCGCTCGAGCCAGGCCCAGCCGTGCAGCTTCTTCACGGGCGAGAGTTCCCAGAGCGCCGCAGGGGGAAAGACGATGAGCGCGGTGCAGACGAAGAGCAGGGCGAGGTTCAGCGCGACCGCGGCCTGCTTCCAGCGGGAAAACGGCGCAGCGAGCGCGAGGCCCACGCTCGCAGACAGCCAGGCCGCGGCCGCCCAGTTGGCTTCACCGCGGGTGCTCCACGCCGCGAGGCCGAAGAAGGCGAGGGGAAGCAGCGTCGCGAGCTTGAGCACCGCCGACGACCGCTCTCGCGCGAGCCACCACGCCGCGAGCGCGACCAGCACCGGGCCGCCCATGAGGAGCTGCGCCCCGAGGAACTCGAGGAACGTGAGCAACCCACCCCCGCCGCCCGTGAGGCCGTGCCAGAGCTGAAAGCGGAAGCCTTCCCAGTCGTGGGTCGCGTTCCAGGCGATCGTGGGCGAGGTGACGGCGAGCGCGAGCAGCGTGGCGAGGGCGAGCTGCAGCGGGCGGCGGAAGAAGACCATCAGCACCGGCACCGCGAGGAGGACGCCGTTGTACTTGGAGAGCATGGCCAGGCCCCAGAGGAGGCCGGTGACGGCGGGCCGCTTTCCCTGGAGGGCGACGAGCGTCCACACCCAGAACGCCAGCAGGGGCGCGTCGGGGGTGCTGAGCGTGCCGAGGAGCGCGGAAGCGGGCGTGCTGGCGAAGAGCGCGGTGGCCCACCAGGCCTGTTCGCGCGAGGCGCCGAGGCTCGAGGCGAGGCGGTGCACGCCGGCCAGGGTGAGCAGGCCCCAGAAGATCGCGCCGGTGCGAATGCCGAGCAGCGCGATGCTCCAGGCGATCAGGCCGGGGTGATCGAAGTAGGCGAGTTGCGGGCGCTGGGCCCAGGTCCAGTAGTAGGCCTCGTCCGGGTAGATCTCGGTGCCCAGCGCGAAGGCGGCGCGGAGGAGCAGGCACACGCCCACGATGATGATCGGGGTGCGGGGTGTCACGAACCGTTCACCACGTGCGGAGCCGAAGGGGAGCACCGCTCGGGATGAGCGGTTGCGGCGGCCCCGCGGAGCTCACGGAAGCCCGAGCGCGCGGCGGTAGACCTGCATGGTCTGCCTGGCGCAGTCGTCCCACGAGGCGCGGGCGGCGCGCTCGATGCCGGCCCGGGAGAGCTCGCGGCGCAGCGCTTCGTCGCGGTGCACGCGCAGACACGCTTCCCGCCAGGCGAGCGGGTTGTCGGGCGAGACGAGAATGCCCGCGCCCCCGACCACCTCCGGGTGTGCGCCCGACGACGAGGCGATCACCGGTGCGCCGCAGGCCATGGCCTCGAGCGCCGGCAGACCGAAGCCCTCGTAGCGAGACGGCACCAGCACCGCGCAGGCGCCCGCGTAGAAGCGCACCAGCTCCTCGTCGGGCAGGGGGGAGAGTTCGATCACCTTCTCGCTGAAGCCGATCGCCCGCCGCGCCCCCCGGCCCGCCAGGAGCACGAGGGGCGCAGGCAACCCGTCGGCGATCGGCAAGAGCACGCTGAGGTTCTTGAACGGCTTGTTGTTGCCGATCACCGCGAAGTAGCGGGGCGGCAGGCCGCGGCGCGCGCGGAAATCTTCGAGGTCCTGCTGCAGCGGCGGGTGGAACGAGGGATCGACGCCGTTGCCGATCACCTGGAAGCGCTCGGGTGGAAAGCCGAGGTGTGACGCCAGCTCGCGGCGGCTGAACTCGGACACGGTGATCAGCGCCTGGGCGCGAGAGGCGCGCGGGCCCACCACCAGCCGGTAGTACGCGGTGCGGGTGACCGACGCGCTCTCGGACAGCGCCAGGTGATTGGCGTCGTGCAGCGTCGCCACCAGCTTCCCCGGCCAGAGCGCGGGGAGCGAGAACGAGGTGGCGTGGAACAGGGAGGGCCCGTGGCGCACCAGGTCGGCCAGCAGGGTGGGCTGCTCCAGCATCGACAGGAAGTCGGAGGTCGCCTTGACCAGGGGGATGCGTGGGTGAAGTTCGCCCAGGTCGTCGGGCATGCCGGCCGGCGCAGTGAGGCCTGTGAACTGCCAGCCCGGCTCGAGGGCAGGGAGCCGGCGCGCCAGCTCGAGCGCGTAGCGGGCAATGCCATGCAGATGACCGCGCACCATTCGCAGGTCGATGAGAACCTTCACCATGGAGCGGAACCGATAGCAGCGGAACGCTGCGCGAGACAGCCGGGAGCGAAGCGGACGGCTGGCCGAGGTGAAGCGACCCGGGTCATGGAGCGGAACCGATAGCAGCGGAACGCTGCGCGAGACAGCCGGGAGCGAAGCGGACGGCTGGCCGAGGCGGAGCGACCCAGAATACGGGACCGCAGCGGACGGCTGGCCGAGATGAGGCGACCCGGAACACGGAGCAGAGCGTACACAGGACTGGCGTGCTAGCCACGATCGGCGTGGAGCCGCCCTTCGAATTGCCCGGTGCCCTGCAGCGCGCGCGCGTCGCGCTGGTGCACGACTGGCTGATCACCTGGCGGGGAGGCGAGAAGGTGCTGGCGGCCATGGCTGAGCTGTTCCCCCGCGCGCCGATCTTCACGCTCTTCCACGATCCGAAGGACATGCCCGCGAGCCTCGAGTCGCATCGCATCGTCACCTCGGTGCTCGATCGCCTTCCCGGTGCGCGCACCCGGCATCGGCAGCTGTTGCCCCTGATGCCGGGCGCGATTCGCCTGCTCGACGTGGGCGAGGTCGACCTGGTCGTCTCGTCGAGCCACTGCGTCGCGAAGGCGATCCGCGTGCCGAAGGGGGCGAAGCACGTGTCGTACGTGCATGCGCCGCTCCGGTACATGTGGGATCGCTTCGACGACTACTTCGGGCCGGGCAAGGCCTCGCTGCCGGTGCGGCTGGCGGCGCGCGCGCTGCGGCCGGGCCTGCGGGCGTGGGACGTGTTCACCTCAGCAGGCGTCGATCGCTACGTCACCAACAGCGCGCACGTGGCCCGGCAGGTGGCCGAGCGCTACCACCGCACCGCGCGCGTGATTCACCCACCCGTCGAGCTGGAGCGCTTCACCGCCTCGTCGCTCGAGGGCACGGGGGAGGGCGGTTACTTCCTGTGCCTGGGTGCGCTCGCTCCGTACAAGCGGATCGACCTGGCGATCGAGGCGTTCAAGCGCAGCGGCCGCGAGCTGTGGATCGCGGGGAGCGGCCAGTCAGGGCAGTGGCTCGACGATCTTCCCCCCAACGTGAAGGCGCTGGGGCAGGTCAGTGACGACCAGTTGCCAGCGCTGTACCGGAACGCCCGCGCGCTCGTGTTCCCCGGCGTGGAAGACTTCGGCATCACCCCGCTCGAGGCGCAGGCGTGCGGCCGCCCGGTGATCGCCTTCGCCGAAGGCGGGGCGCTCGAGACCGTCACCGGGAAGACCGGCGTGTTCTTTCGAGAACAGACGGTCGATTCTCTGCTCACCGCGCTCGCCGAGTTCGACGCGTTCGAGGCCGGGTTCGAGCCGGGTGACGCGCGTGAGCAGGCGCAGGGCTTCTCGAAGGCGAGCTTTCAGCGGGCGTTGATCGACGAACTCAGCGCCGCGCTCGTCCCCTGAGCGCTACAACTCCACCTGCACCGACTCGACCACCCGCTGGCCGTTGCGCTCGAGCTCGATCTCGAAGCGGCCGGTGGTGGTGAGCACCTGCATCAGGGAGATCACCCGCTGCAGGTTGTCGAGCGGCAGGCCGTTCACCTTCGTGATGATGTCCCCGGCCTTGAGGCCCAGGGCGCCGATGATCGAGCCGTCCTTCACCCAGTGCGCGCGAAAGCCGGTCATCCGCCCGTCCACCATGGCCGGCATCAGCCGCACGTCGCGGTAGAGCTGCTCGGGGTTGGCCAGGAGCTGGTTGACGAGCTGGCGCGAGACGGTGCGCCCCGCGGGGAGGGACGGGAGCGCGGCGCCGGGACCGGGCCTGGCACCCACCACCTCGAGCCGCCCCTGCCGCCGGACGATCACCGTCTGCTGTTCGATGGAGATCACCTCGACGCCATCACGCACGTCGCCCACCTGCAGCGTCACGCTCTTGAGCGAGCATTCCACCGCGGCCATCGAGGCGCCGTCCCTCGCGCGCAGCGTGCCCAGCAGCCGCCACGGCAGTGGAGAGGGGATGGCCGCAGGTGCCTCCGTGACGGTGGCTGGGCCACCCAGCCCGAGCAGCTTGCCGAGCTTCTGCCCATCGAGGCCGGCAGCGAAGGAAGGCACGGCGATCACCACCACGCAGAGCATTGATCTCATGCCGTGGCGCAGAGCAATCCTCCGGCCGCTCCGAAACCTGCGGACTCTCGGGCCCGGGTCTCCCGCGCGCCTGCCAGTTCGTCACTGAGGCGTCCTGCCCGGGTGCCTGACTGTCAACCCGCGGGGAGGCCGTGCTAGAGCAACCCCGTCGTGTTCACCCGGTTCCAGCGCTTCTACAACTCGATCAAGCTCGTCGCCGACCTGGTGACGCTCCTCATCGCGTTCGCGATGGCCTGGTACACGCGCTTCACCTGGTTCGAGTGGGTGACGCTGCCGCCGCCGCAGGAGACGCTCGAGACCCTCGTGTTGATCTCCGTGATCTTCCCGCTCATCTTCCGCGGCTCGAACCTCTACACGACCAACCGCGGGCGTTCGCACATCTCGGAGGTGTTCGAGGTCTTCAAGGCCACCGCGCTCTCCACCCTGGTGCTGGTGGGCGTCTCGTACTTCATCCGCGAGCGGTACAGCCGCCTCACCGTGGCCATCTTCGCGGGCTACGCCTTCGTGGGGGTCGCGATGGTGCGCCTGGCGTTCCGGGCGATCTTCAACGAGCTGCGGCGCCGCGGGGTGAACCTGAAGACCATCCTCGTGGTGGGCGCGGGCACGCTGGGCCAGCGGGTGGTGGAGACGATCGAGCAGCACCGCGAGCTCGGCTTCAAGGTGACGGGCCTGCTCACCCGGCGCCCGGAGAAGGTGGGCACGAAGGTGCTGAACGTGCCGGTGGTGGGCCTGTTCGGCGATCTCGAGAAGGTGCTCGACGCCCAGCCGGTGGACCAGGTGATCCTCGCGCTGCCGCTCGAAGAGCAGCCACAGATGCGCGACCTCATGGAGGTGCTGGCCCTGCGCACCATCGACGTGAAGGTGGTGCCCGATCTCTTCAGCTACGTGACGCTGCGCGGCGGGCTCGAGGAGTTTGGCGGGCTGCCGATCATCAGCCTCCAGGGCGCGCCCATGGAGGGGTGGAACCGCATCGCCAAGCGGGCGTTCGACATCCTCGCCTCGTCGGTGGCGATGCTGCTCCTGGCGCCGGTGATGGCGGTGCTGGCGATTCTGGTGAAGCTGACGAGCCGGGGGCCCGTCCTGTTCGCGCAGGAGCGCATGGGCATCGATGGGCAGCTGTTCCACATGTACAAATTCCGCACCATGAAGGCCGACGCCGAAAAGGACGGGGCCCAGTTCGCCACCGCGGGCGATCCGAGGCGCACCTCGATCGGCACCTTCCTGCGCAAGACGTCGCTCGACGAGGTGCCCCAGTTCTGGAACGTCTTCGTCGGCGACATGAGCCTGGTGGGCCCGCGCCCCGAGCGCCCGGTGTTCATCGAGGAATTCAAGAAGCAGATCCCCCGGTACCACCTGCGGCACATGGTGAAGTCGGGCATCACCGGCTGGGCGCAGATCAACGGGCTGCGCGGCAACACCAGCATCAAGGACCGCATCGACTACGACCTCTATTACATCGAGAACTGGTCGCTCATGTTCGACCTCAAGATCCTCGTGCGCACGGCGCTCGGCGGGTTCCTCTCGAAGAACGCGTACTGATGCTCGCCCTCGCCCTCGCGCTGCTGGTGATGCAGGCCGGTCCCCCGGCGCCGCCGCCGAAGCAGGGCGCGAAGCCCAAAGTGGATCCCGGCCCGACTGCGTACGACACCGCCAAGCTGTTCTTCCTCGCCGGCGATCTCGCCACCGCGCAGGAATGGGTGCGCCGCGGCCTCAAGCGCGAACCGAAGACCTGTGGCCCGCTCAACAAGCTGCTCGCCGAGTACAACTTCCTCGCCAACCACATCGACGAGTTCACCCCCGACCAGGCCCGCGAGTTCCTCGAGCTGGATCGGCAGATCTCGCCTGCGGTGCGGGGCAAGGTGACCGAGAAGGCCTGGGCCCGCTTCGTGGCCAAGCCGCTCGAGCTGGCGCAGGACCAGGCCAAAGGTGGCGGGGGACCCCGGGCGCTGCAGTTGCTCGAGCAGGTGCTCTACGTCGATCCGAAGAACGCCGAGGCCCTGGCGCTCAAGGCGAAGCTGGCGAAGGACGCGGGTCCATAGCCACGGCCTCAGGTGTCCGGGCGGCGGGTGGTGTATACAATGTGTAGACACCATGAGTGGCCCAGTCCGCGACACCGTCATCAACCTCCGCGCCGATACCAAGCGCCGCTCGCTCATCGATCGGGCTGCTTCCCTCGTGGGCAAGAGCCGCACCGAGTTCGTGCTCGAGGCGGCAGCTGAGAAGGCCCAGCAGGTGCTGCTTGATCAGACGCTCTTCGTGCTCGACGCAGCTGGCTTCGCACGGTTTTCCCAGCTTCTCGATGCGCCCCTGGCGAAGCCTGCCGCGCTCAAGCGACTCCTGGCGCTGCGTGCGCCCTGGGAGCGTGGGTCGAAGTGAGCCTCACCGCGCCGGCTCCGCTCGATGACTCCCACGAGCTCGACGAGTTCCGCTGTGCAGAGCCAGACCTCGAGCTTTGGCTCAAGCGAAGAGCGCTGCGGAACCAGAAGGACGGGGCCTCACGGACCTTCGTGGTGTGCGACGGCCTGCGGGTGGTCGGGTACTACGCGTTGGCCGCCGGCTCAGTCCTGCACGCTCAGGCACCCGGCGCTGTGCGAAGGAACATGCCCGAGCCGATCCCGGTCGTCGTGCTGGGTCGCCTCGCCGTCGACGCGGAATGGTCAGGGAAGGGCCTGGGGCGCGGCCTGTTGAAGGACGCCGTGCTGCGCTCACTGCGGCTCGCTGAAGACCTGGGCGTTCGCGCGCTGCTGAGTCACGCGATCAACGCAGGTGCAAAGGCCTTCTCCCTTCACCACGGCTTCGTCGAATCACCACTCGACCCGCTCACCGTGATGTTGCCGCTGGGGAAGCTGAAACCCCGCTGACCGCGCAATCGGACCAGCCCCGCGGCGTACGTGCGCTCATGCGCGCACTTCCCCTCCTGGGCCTCCTCGCCGTCGTGCTGTCCACCACCGCGGTCGCTGGCGTTCGCGGCAGCGGGATCAAGTTCACAGAGACCCGCAAGATCGCGGACTTCAGTGAGATCGAAGTCTCGGACGGGGTGAACCTCGAGGTGAAGGCCGGCCCGACCTCGCTGACGATCGAGGGCGACGACAACATCGTGCCGCTCTACGGCACGGAGGTGGTGGGCGGGACGCTGCGCGTTCACCGCAAGACGAAGGAGCGGGTGAGCACCGATCGCGAGCTGATCGTTCGCGTCACCACGCCCAGCCTCAAGCACTTGTCGGCGAGCGGTGGGGTGCATGCGTCGCTGGTCGACGTGGTGGGCAAGACGTTCGTGGCCGAGCTCTCGGGGGGCGTCGAGCTGAACGCCCCGCGCCTCGCGGTGGACTCGCTCGCCCTCGACGCCTCGGGCGGGGTGAACGTGGTGATGTCGGGCAGGGCGCAGGCGGCGAAGTTCAACCTCTCGGGCGGTGTCGAGGTGAAGGCGAAGGGGCTCGAGGTGGCCGCGGCGTCGGTGGACGCGAGCGGGGGCTGCCAGGTCGACGTGACGGTGAAGGACTCGGTCACCGGCGAGATCTCAGGCGGCGTCGGGCTCACTGTGCACGGCAACCCGCCGAAGTCGCGCGTGCGCACCGGGGGCGGGGCCGACGTCGAGTACGTCGACTGAAAGCCGGTCGCTGTCGCGACAATTTGCTTCCATTGTGCAAATTGTCTTGTCGCGCGTTTCAGGACACCGGAGCACGCGTGCGCCGCTTTCCGGCCCATTCCCGAGCCGCGAGAGGGCCAACCCCCCGCTCTCCGGGCCGATGAGCGTGGCCGCCGATATGCACGGACGGCGGACCCATGAGTCGCCTCCCTGACGCCCAGCGCCCGAGCCTTGCCCCGGTGGTTCGCCTCCGTCAGCGGGGGAGGCCTGCGGCGCAACTGTTGATCGCGGTCACGATGGTGCTGGGCGCCTCCTCTGCCCAGGCCCAGACCACCCCGGACAACCTGGCGAAGTACTGGCGGCTGCGGGAGCGGCTCACCACGGAGTTCCTCAGCGTGGGGCCGGCGCAGGGCCAGAGCCAGCCCGCGCAGGAGCGCCACGAAGCCCAGGGCTTCATCAAGTTCGGCGACACCACGCTGGTGCTCGGTTGGTACCTGGGAGTGCTGGCCACCGAGTACGAGCTGGCCAGACAGCCCGGCCGGTTCCCCGGCGCCGATCGGGCCGACCCGGCGCAAGTGAGCGCCACGCTCGACGAGCTCTACTACGCGCTGCTGGCGCTGGAGCGGCTGGACGAGACGGCCGAGAGCGCCTTCCCTGCTCCCTGCACGCAGTCGACGGCGCTCAACGGCTTCTTCCTGCGCGACGACGTGCCGGGCGACTTCCACCTGCGCGTTCCGGGCGGGCTGACGACGACCTTCTCGGACTTCGTCGACCCGGTGCTGACCAACAAGGAGATGAGCCAGGATCAGGTCTACCACCTGCTGATCGGCCTCTCGCTCGTGAAGCGGCTGGTGCCCGACACCGTGGTGGTGCGGGGGAAGGCGCTCAGGGCCTGGGCGATGCAACAGGCGCAGCGCATCGGGCAGCACCTCTCGGCCAGCAGTTGGACGATCAAGAACCCGGCTTGCGGCAATCGCAGCGTCAACCGCGGCGAAGCGGCAGCGGCGGTGGAGGTGGCGGTGGGGGCGAGGTGGGAGGGAGCGGCGGTGGCAGCGAAGTTGGCGGCGGTGCTGGCGGCAGTGGGGGCGGAGTCGCCAGCGGTGGGGACGCTGGGGCTCACGTCGCTGGCGGGAACGACGTGGTCGCCGGATCTGGCTGCACGACCACAGGCGCCTCCGCGTTCTGGGTGCTGGGCCTGCTTCTCTCGAGAAGGCGAGTCGGGGTGCCCCTCCGAGATCAATCGACAGCCGGGTAACTCGAGGCGATCTCCCCCGATTGTTCACGGTCAGCTACTCGCGGCATGCCCTCGCACAGCGACTCCAGTCCAGCCCACACTGGGCCGAACAGCTCATGCAGCTGTCGACTGAGGTGGTCGAGGCTGGGCAGCGCTGATCGCAGGTGGTGCGCACGGTGCCGCATGCATCGACGCACCCCGCATCGATACCTCCATCGCGGGGAGCGCAGGTCTTGGTGAGCAGATTCCGCGCGTCGGCGCCCGCATCCGCACATTGCAGGGCGATCGTCGAGGCGCAGCCGAGCAGCGAGCCGGCTTCTTCCGCCGCGCACGTCTCCGGGCAATAGCGCCAGGGATCGACGCTCTGGGCGGAGCCGCCATCGGGAACGCAGGAGGCCAGGCGCGGCAGGCCTTCCAGCTCGCCGCCGCACGCCTGCAGCGCGGCGCAGTTCGCAGGCGTGCAGTCACCAGCGTCCGCTCGACAGGTACTGCACGAGGCCCCACCGCAGGCGAAGGCCGAGAGATCGCAGCTGCCGTCGCCGTCTCTGCAGCAGCCGGCACAGTTCGACGCGTTACAGACGCTGGGGAAGGTGTACCCGCAGTCGGTGGCAGTCGAGCCGCAGAGCACGTTCTGTGGATCGGACAGCGAGCAACCCGGGTCGGGCCCGATCGGGCGCCCACCACACCACTCCGAGGCGCACACCGCCTTGCACTCTGCCGGGGTCAACGGCGTCTGGACGGCCAGCGAGGTCTTCACGGCGACCCAGCCACCGCACCCATCCCCCCGGCACTGACCTGGCGCCTCGGTGACGATGCGAGCCTCGACTCGGGGACAACCTGCGAGGCCCAGAGCCAGAGAGAGGAGCGCCAGAGTCAATCTCATGGGTGTTGGACCCCTGTCTGGCACCCGCGGGGACACCCCAGATAGAAAAAGCGGCTTCAGTCGCCTGAAGCCGCTTCCCCCTCCCGAGATCAATCGACAGGGCCGCTCTTCGCGCCCGCCCCGTCAGGGCTCCGCAGAGCCCATGTTCTCTATTTCTGCACGCTCAGACCCGAGGGTCGGAGCGTGTGTGCAACAAATCGTCAGCTCAGCTGCAGCCCGTGGTCGCGCCGCAGTTGTGGCACTTGTAGCAAGCGCCGTTGCGCACGGTGATGGTGCCGCAGACGGGGCAGGGCGGCGCATCGGCCTGGTTCAAGAAGGCCGACTGCATTTCCTTGCCGGCGATCGCCGGGGGCGAGACGCGGGGCACGTGGGCCGCGGTCACCTTCTTCGCCTCGGCCTCCATCATCGACTCCGTCTCACCTTCGGCCGGCAGGAACTTCAGCGACAGCCAGCGGAAGATGTAGTCGGTGATCGACTTGGCGATGGGCAGATCGGGGTTGTTGGTGAAGCCCGACGGCTCGAACCGGGTGTGCGCGAACTTGTCGGCGAGCACCTTGAGCGGCACCCCGTACTGGAGCGACAGCGAGATCGCCGTGGCGAAGGCGTCCATCAGGCCCGAGACGGTGCTGCCCTCTTTCGCCATGGTGATGAACAGCTCACCGGGCTGCCCATCTTCGTACATGCCCACCGTGAGGTAGCCCTCGTGGCCGGCGATGGAGAACTTGTGGGTCAGCGCGCGGCGCTCGTCGGCCAGGCGCTTGCGGGCGATGCGCTCGACCACCACCTGAGGCGCGGCGACGGCCACTTCGGCCTTCTTGTCGTCACGCTTGGTGTTGAGCGGCTGGCTGCGCTTGCAGCCATCGCGGTAGACGGCCACGGCCTTGAGGCCGGCGCGCCACGATTCCATGTACGCCATCTCGATGTCTTCGACGGTCGCCTCGTTCGGCAGATTGACCGTCTTGGAGATCGCACCGGAGAGGAAGGGCTGAGCTGCGCCCATCATCTTGATGTGGCCCATGTACTGGATGGACCGGCTGCCCTTGGCCGGCTTGAAGGCGCAGTCGAACACCGGCAGGTGCTCGTCCTTCAGGCCCGGCGCACCCTCGATGGTGTCGTTCTTGTCGAGGTAGCCGATGATCGCCTCGATCTCGGTGCTGCGGTAGCCGAGCTTCTGCAGCGCGAACGGCACCGTCTGGTTGACGATCTTGAGCATGCCGCCGCCCACCAGCTTCTTGTACTTGATGAGCGCGATGTCGGGCTCGATGCCCGTGGTGTCGCAGTCCATCATGAAGCCGATGGTGCCGGTGGGCGCGAGCACGGTGACCTGCGCGTTGCGGTAGCCGAACTGCTCACCGAGCTGCAGCGCCTCGTCCCAGACCTGCTTCTGGGCCTCGAAGAGCCTGGGCTCACCGGTGACGGGCAGCTGGTAAGCAGCCTTGCGGTGCTTGCGGATGACGCCCAGCATCGGCTCCTGGTTGACGCCGTAGCCGGCGAACGTGCCCAGGTGCTCGGCCATGCGCGCGGACATCGCGTAGGCGCGGCCGCCCATGAGCGAGGTGACGGCGCCCGCGTAGCAGCGGCCGGCGTCGGAGTCGTACGCCAGGCCCGAGGCCATCAGCAGCGCGCCCAGGTTGGCGTAGCCGAGGCCGAGCGGGCGGAAGTCGTACGAGTTCTTCGTGATGCGCTCGGTGGGGTAGCGGCTGAACCCGACCACGATCTCCTGGCCGAGGAGGGTGATGTCGACGGCGTGCTTGAACGACTCCGTGTCGAAGTCACCGTCGATGGTGCGGAAGTGCATCAGGTTGAGCGAGGCCAGGTTGCAGGCCGTGTCGTCGAGGAACATGTACTCGGAGCACGGGTTGCTGGCGTTGATGCGCGCGGTGTTGGCCGAGGTGTGCCAGCTGTTCACGGTGGTGTCGAACTGGAGGCCCGGATCGCCGCACTGCCACGCGGCCTGGGAGATCTCGCGGAACACGTCGCGCGCCCGGTACGTGTCGACGATGCCGCCGCCGACGACGGCCTTGGTCGAGAACGAGCGATCTTCCTGCACGTTCTTCATGAACTCGTCGGTGACGCGCACCGAGTTGTTCGAGTTCTGGAAGAACACCGAGGAGTACGCCTCGCCGTTGAACGAGGGATCGTACCCGGCGTCGATCAGCACGTGGGCCTTCTTCTCTTCGCCCACCTTGCAGCGGATGAACTCGAGCACGTCAGGGTGCTCGGCGTTCAAGATGACCATCTTGGCCGCGCGGCGCGTCTTGCCGCCCGACTTGATCACGCCGGCGAAGGCGTCGAAGCCCTTCATGAAGCTGACCGGGCCCGACGCGGTGCCGCCGCCCTTGAGCACTTCGCGCGAGCTGCGGATGGGGGAGAGGTTGGACCCCGTGCCCGAGCCGTACTTGAAGAGCATGCCTTCGGTCTTGGCCAGGCCGAGGATCGAGTCCATCGAGTCTTCGACGGAGTTGATGAAGCAGGCCGAGCACTGGGGGTGCTCTTCGACCCCGACGTTGAACCAGACGGGCGAGTTGAACGCGACCTTCTGCCGGAGCAGGAGGTGGGTCAGCTCGGCGTGGAAGGAGTTCTTGGCCTCGGTGGAAGCGAAGTAGCCGCCCTGCTCGCCCCAGCGGGTGATGGTGTTGACGACGCGGCCCACCAGCTGGCGCACCGAGCTCTCGCGCTCAGGGGTGCCGGGCTGGCCGCGGAAGTACTTGGAGGCGACCACGTTGGTGGCGAGCATCGACCAGGACTTCGGCACTTCGATGTTCTTCTGCTCGAAGACCACCTTGCCGTCTTCGCCGGTGATGGACGCGGAGCGAAGCTCCCACGCGATCTCATCAGCGGGATCGACTCCCGGTGTCGTGAAGTAGCGGGGCACGTCCAGCCCCTGTGCCTTTCCGTTGCGCGGCACGGCCCGCGCGTCCACCGGAATCACCCCCGCCACCACGTTCATCGGAGCCAGCTCCTTCTCCATCGTCATTCCCCTCTCGTAACAACTGCGTGTGACATCGTTGACTGTTTGACTGCCAGGTCGGCTTGACTGCTGGTCTGTGTGAAAGGCGAAAAGGCTTCATCCCCTCGGGAGAGGCTCCCCTGGGGCGCGAAAGTCGCGAAAGGTAGGATATTTCGTGCAGCGGAGCCCCTCCAGCTCCGTTCCCCAACCGGTTGAAGCCGGCGTGGGGGGGCGACTTATGCCCTTCGTCTCGTCCATGTGTCAAGCATCGCCGCACAAGATGTAGTGTCAAATTTTCTTCCGATACCCAACACTTAGGGGTCCAACAGACCTGTAGCGCGGCCTTGCTTTCGCGCCGGAGGCGGAAAATCGGCTCGCCGTGCAGGTCGGGTGGGCAGGTGGGACCTCTCGGTCATCAGCCGCCCTCATATGACTGGTCATGACCCTACATGACTTTTCATATCGGACCGGCGCGGTCCGTCTTGTTTGTGACTGACAGTGCGTGTCTGGCGGTGATCACCTTTCCCTCGGACGCTCGTGCGGCGCGGGCGGGAAATCGCGGCCAGCGGCGTTTTGCGCGGGCGCGTACCGTCAGGCAACCCTGCCTCAGCGAACGCGGCAAAACCGCGAGCGAGGAACGAGCGTGCTATTTCCCGGCCCATGCCTCCTCCGTACACGCGCCACCTCTTCATCTGCACCAACCGCCGCCCCGACGGGAGCCCGCGGGGCTGCTGCGCCACCAAGGGAGGGGACGAGCTGCGGATCGCCTTCAAGAAGGAGCTCGACGCCCAGGACGTGAAGGGCGTGCGGGCGAACGGTGCCGGGTGCCTGGACGCGTGCGAGCGGGGGATCTCGGTGGCGGTCTACCCGGACAACGTCTGGTACGGGGGCGTGACCCAGGCTGACGTGAAGGAGATCGTGACGGAGCACATCGTGGGCGGCCGGCCGGTCGAGCGGCTGTTCATGAAGCTGCCGATCGAGCGCGCGAAGAAGGAATAGCTGCTCTCGTCTTCCGGGAAGCGGGCTGCGGCGTCCACGCCCCATCCGCGTCCTGCGGCCGGTGTTTCGGGCTCGTCGAGGAAATCCCGCGAGGTGCGTGTGGCCTGCGCGGTGCGAACCCCTCGGTCGCGATGGGTCCACACGACAAGGCCTTCAAGAAGTTGCTCAAGGAGCGGGGAGTCGCCGAAGCGCTCTTGCGCGAGCGCCTGCCCGCCGCGCTGGTGAGGCGCTTCGTGGGCCGCCCCGAGCACCTGTCCGAGTCGTTCATCAACGAGGCGCTCCACGGGCACGTGGCCGACGTCGTGCTGCGAGTCGAGCTCGAGGGTGGCGAGGTGACGTACGTGTACTGCCTCATCGAGCACAAGCGGACGGCGGGCAGGTTCGTGCTGGTGCAGGTGCTCGGCTACCTGGCGGCGCTCTACGCGCAGCTCGCGAAGGGGCATCGTGCGGGCCCCCTTCCCACGGTCGTCCCGCTGGTGATCTACAACGGTGAGGTGCCCTGGAGCGGTCCGGTGCGGTTCTCGAAGCTGCTCGACGCACCCGCGCAGGTGAAGAGGCTCACGGTCGACTTCGAGGTGCTGCTGCTCGACGTGGGGGCCGTGCCCGCGGCGCAGCTCTCGTCGCACCCGACCTTGCGAGGCGGGCTGCTCGCGCTCAAGGCCGCAGCGACGCCGCTGCCGAAGCTGGACGCGGTTCTGAGGGAAATGCTGGGCACGCTGTCGCACGACGAGTCGACGCTGCGGCTGTTCCTCAAGTACCTTATGAGCGTGGCGGGACGAGACGCCCTGCCGTCGGTAGAGCGGGCAGCGGCACACCTGGGAGCGAAGGAGGCGACGATGCAGACCATCAGCGAGTTCATCGAATCGCGCGGGTATCGGAGGGGAACCCGCCAGGGGCTGAAGCAGGGGCTGAAGCAGGGGCTCGAGCAGGGTCAGCGCCAGTCGGCGCAAAAGGCAGTCCGCAAGCTGCTGACGAAGCGCTTCAAGAAGCTGCCCGCGTCCGCCGAGCGGAAGCTGGCCGAAGCGGACAACGCGACACTGGAGCGCTGGTTCGATGCCGCGCTGACCGCGAAGTCGCTCGGCGCCGTCTTCGCGTCACACTGACTTCAGCCGCGGAAGGTCCAGTGCCAGGGCTCACCGCGCACGTCGTTGACGAAGCCGTACGCCCGCCCGTGGCGCGCCAGCCACTTGTAGGCCGCGCTGGAGTAGCTGCCGTTGGTCGACACGTCGACCGAGCGGCCTCCCTGGTGGTTGCTGTAGCCGGGGCGCGCAGCCAGGTTGCCCCGCCCGGCGCGGTACGCCGCGTAGAGCGAGCGCTGCTGCGCCATGGTGCGGAAGCCGGAGACCGGGGTCAGGGTCACGCCGGCGCGGCGCGCGGCGGCCTTCATCTGGTTGAACTTCGCAGCGGCATCCGAGCGCAGTGCCTTGCCGTTGCCGATCGACGCGACGCGGATCTTCTTGGCAACGCCGTTCACGTAGCCGCTCACCAGTGAGCCGCGGGGGGCAGACGCCACCGGGGTGGTCTTCTTCGGAGCCGCCGCGCCAGCCGGCTTCTTCCCGTCGTTGAGCAGCGCGCGCCAGGTGTTCGGCCCCGCCACGCCGTCGACCGCGAGGTGGTGCCGCGCCTGGAAGGTCTTGAGGGCCTTGAGCGTGTTTGCGCCGAAGATGCCGTCAGCTTTGCCCACGGCCAGGCCAGCCGCCTTCAGCTCCTTCTGCAGCTTCACCACCTGGCTTCCACGCGAGTTGATTCGGAGGGTCATGCGCCGTTCTCGGCCGGGTCAGACTCCCGCTTCGTGAGGAAACTGGAATGAGGATTTACAGATCACTCCTTGTTGCGGCGGAAGAACGGGTGCGTTCCGAGCGACTTGAGCATTCGTTTGTCGGGGAAGGTCGTCACCTTGTAGCGGCGCGGCCAGAACGAGTCATCGGGCGCGACCTGGCTGCCGAGCTTCTTCATCACTGAGTCCCACGGCGCGGCGGCGACCACGCGATCGGGCTCCGGCAGGTCGAGGTCGACGAACACGATGAAGTCGGCCTTCGGCATGAGGGTGTCCGCGTCCCTGGTCCATACGCAGTAGGTGCGCTGGACGCCGTCGTCGTCCTCGGTGAAGAGGGTGGTGCCCACGAAGATGTCGGTGCCGTCCTGCGCGTACTTCTCGTCGAGCGCCTTCTTCTGCTCGTTCGCGTCCTTCGCGCTCGCTTCGAGGCGCAGCGCGGTGAGCAGCGCGTCGTCCGCCCCGGGGATGAAGGGCACCAGGCCCTGTCTGGTGAGCCGCCAGCCGCGGCCGGTGTTCGAGCGGGGCAGGTCGAGGCGCTCGCTGAGCAGCTCGCCCATGGCCAGCAGCCCCTCGGCGTCGTTCGACCCGGTGACGAGCAGGTGATCGCGCTGGGGGAGGAACAGCACGGGGTCGCCCTTCACCTCGAGCTTGCGGATCGTGTCGAACAGCACGGCTCGGCCGATGTCGTGGTTGTCGGCCCAGGGTGACTCCCAGACGCCGGGGGAGAGGCTGGTGAAGGGTTCCTTGCTGCGGGCGGCGAGCTGCTTGCGGCCCTGGCGGAAGACCTCGTCGGCGGTCTTGCCCCAGTCGGAGAGGTGATCGTCGGTGAGGTACTGCATGCTGTCGGGGCCGTCGTAGACGACCAGCTCGACGAGATCGTCGCTCAGCGGGCGCCGCAGGACGTCGAGGGGCTTGTCTGAGCGGACGGCGAGGAGCTCGACGAAGATGCGATCGCGCACGGTGACGACCACGTCGGGGGCGGCGCGAGCCCATTCCGTGGGCACGTCCTGGGGAAAGAAGCCGCGGATGGTGCGGTCGACGAAATCGGGGCGCTCGCTTTCGTCCCGGGCGGCGTACTCGTCGTAGAGGTTGTCGAGGGAGATCTGCGCGCCGCCGTCGGCGACGAGATCGAACGTGGCAGGCTGGTAGACGTAGTCCTCGCGGCCCGCGTCGGCGAGGCCGGCGAGGATCTCGTCGGCGAACTGCTGCCGGAGCGGCGAGTCGTCGGGCGGCGCGTCGGGGTCGTCGGGATCGGGACTGGGCGCGGTCGCGCTCCCGGCGTCAGGAGGACCGGCGGCGGCGAGCTGCTGCGCTTCCTGGTAGCCGACGAAGGCGCCGATCGCGACGGTGAGCCCGCAGCAGGCCACGGCGCCCAGAATGACGATCAGGATGATCCCGACGAAGGTCTTCTGCTGTTTCGCGTCCATTTTCGACTCGCTCCGCTGCAGGCCCCGCTACGCCTGCCGGCTCCGGGGCCGCTCCGCTGGGCGGAGGACGCGGAACATGAGTCAGCGGCGGCGGCCGATCAACCGGAGGATGTGGAGGAACAGGTTGACGAAGTCGAGGTACAGCATGAGCGCGCCGGTGATGGAGAGCGCCATGGCCGACGAGAAGCCGCTGTTGGCGTGGTGGGTGCGCAGCTTCTGGGTGTCGTAGGCGGTGAGGCCCGCGAAGATCACCACCGCGGCGCAGCTCTTCACGAAGCCGAGAAAGTCGGACTGCAGGAAGATGTTCACGATGCCCGCGATGATGATGCCGATGAGGCCCATCATCAGGAACGAGCCCCAGCCCGAGAGGTCCTTCTTGGTCACGGTGCCGTAGACGCTCATCGCACCGAAGGTGCCGGCGGTGATCACGAAGGCCGAGCCGATGCTGCCCAGCTCGTACACGAGGAAGATCACCGAGAAGGTGAGGCCGTTGAGCACGGCGTAGGCCAGGAACATGGCCGCGGCCACCGGCCCCGACACCTTCGACTGCACGAAGACGAACGCGAACACGACCACCAGCTCGATGATCACGAGCGGGTAGAAGAACGGCAGCACCAGGTTGGTGAGCTCCTGGCTGGACGCCACGGTGAAGGCGATGCCTCCGGTGAGGGCGAGGCCGATCGACATCCACCAGTACACGCGCTGCATGAAGACGCGCGCCGATTCCTGGGCGAGGACGGCCGAGGCATTGCCCGTGGGCGAGTACGAGTATCCGGGTTCGTTCATGGTGGTCCCCTGTTTACTTTCCCCAGGCGCGGTACGCCATGAGGAGCGACTGTGCGACCTCGCTGGTGATCAGGGGCAGAACACCGCCCCCGCCCACGATGTTCACGATGTGGCTGATGGAGCCGCGGCAGACGCCTCCCCATTTTGGCTGTGAGTCGAGCCCGACCGACGCGTACGCCGAGAAGTCGACGTACAGCTCGGTGGGAATCTGGGCCGGGCCGCTGCAGAGGAGGTGCTCCTCGGGGCGGATGTCGATCACCTGCTGCACCACGAAGCCACCACCGACGGGATCGGCCGCGGCGCGCAGACACAGCGCGTTCCAGTCGAGCACCTCTCCGTACGCGGCCTTGGTGCGCTCGGCGAAACCCGGCTCGGCGCGGGTGCGGCCGACGAACACCGCGCGGCCGCCGTAGTCCCAGCTGCGCTTGAGGACGAAGCGATCGGGGTTGGCGATGACTTCAGCGGTGAGCGCTTCGCCGTGGAACGGGCGGGTCCACGGCACTGATTCCTTGATCGCCTCGAGCTCGACGTCGCTGAGCTTCGCTTCCTTCGCGAGCTTGCCGTCTTCCAGCGCCTGGGAGAGCAGGGCGAACACGGCCTTCACCTCGACCTGGGACGCGGGCGGGTTGAGCACGACGGCGCGGGTGCCGTTGGGCTCGGCGAGGAGCGCCTTCACGTAATCGGCGCCCACCATGCCGGGCTCCTCGAGGCGCCGCACGAAGAGGTGGCGGTAGACGAGATCGTACGTCTTCCCGTCGGCGGTGACGGCGTCGGTGCCGCTGAGCTGATCGGGGTGAACGATGTCGGCCTCGGCGCCCCACTCGCGGAAGCGCTCGAGGAGGTACTTCTGCTCGGTGAGCTGCGCGTCGTTGCGGCGGGAGAGCAGGGCGATGCGGGAAGGCGACTTGCCCGGGCGCACCTGCGCGTAGCCCGAGAGCAGCGCGCGGTAGAGGGCCATGGCGTTGCTGCCGTTGCGCGCCTGCCAGCCGGCGATGACGTGATCCGGCGCGCCCCAGGTGCGGCCCACCACCTCGAGGAAGGTGTTCGCGGCGATGTCGGAATAGCCCTGCATCGCGGGGATGGTGGCGTTGACCTCGAGCGCGCTGACCTGCTTCCCCTCGAGGCGCGAGTTCGCCGTTTCTCCGACGAAGAAGTCGACGCGGGTGGTGACGAGGGTCTCGAGCTGCTCGAAGGTGGTGGCCGCGAAGCCCTTCTCGAGCGGCGACAGCCCACCGAGCACGAGCTCACTGCGCTCGGGGTTTCCGAGCACGGCGCGAGACATCTTGAGCGTCGCGGACGCGATGCGGGCGGCGAGTTCCTGCCGGCGGCGCAGCTCGGCCTCGTCGATGATCACCGGCGTGGCGGTGATGGGGATCGCCTTGGTGGTGCCGTCGTCCTTGTTGGTGACGGCCAGGCCGCGGGCATAGGCGGTGTCCGCGAGTTCCTGCCCGAAGCGCTTCGCGTCCCACTTCAGGGCGTGGAAGAGATCAGCCGTCTCTTTCTCAGTGAGGCTCATGGGCGGGAGTTCTCACCGGCCGGACCCAAATCGGCAACCCCTATCTCCCTCTCCCCGGGGGGAGAGGGTCGGGGAGAGGGCAAGTCGTCTACCATTCACCTCATGAGACGGACGGGGCTGGTGGTCATCGGTGTGCTTGTCATCACCGCGTTCCTCGTCTGGCAGCCCGCGCAGGAGGACGCAGTCGAGCGCGCTGAGATCCCGCTGTCCAGGTCCGACGGGCCCCGGGCGACGACCCCCGCCGCAAGCGAGCCCGCGCGGTTGCAGCCCGCGAAGATCCGAATAGGCGGCCAGGTGATCAGCGCGGACACGGGCGAAGGCCGTTGCCTTCTCAGTCACGAGCGACGAGCGCGGGGAGTTCTCGCTCGAGGTCCCGGCGAAGGCAGTCCTCGAGGTCCAGGCGACGCTGGGGGAGCAGGCTTCGTCGATGCTCCGATTCGGAGCAGCCGACAGGGCTCGGCTGCTGTTGCTCGCGCGCGAGGGAACGCTGTCCGGCCGCGTGCTTGCCCAGGGCGCGCCCGTGACGAGCTTTCGCCTTCGGGTCCAGTCCGTCACGTTCAGCACGGAACTCCAGGTCAGCTCACCCGACGGCCGATACCTGATCGCCGGCGTGCCGCGCATGAGCGGAGATCTCGAGGTGGTGGCACCGGGGTTTCTGCTCGCCAGGGAGAGCGTCGTGGTGCCGCGCGGCGAAGCGGTGACCGACGTCGACTTCGGCCTGGAGCGTGGCAGCTCGATCGCGGGCTGGGTGTTCGACCAGGACACGGCCCTCCCTCTCGGTCGCGCATGGGTCTCCGTGCGGTCCAACCCCGACGTGATGCCCGTGAGGAGCGATGCCCTGGGACGCTTCCTCCTCGACGGGCTCAAGCCGGGGAGGGTGGAGGTCTCCGTGGACCGCTCCGGCTACCGCACCCGGGAGGTGGTGCTGGGAGTGGGCTCGGGCGATCCGGTTCGTATTGGGCTGACGCCTGCGACGCGGTCCTCGGGGGAATCGCCCGAGTACGAGGGCGTCGGGATGCAGTTCGAGTCACGCGCTTCCCCCGATGAGGGCCTGGGCTACCGGGTCAGCGCCCTTCACCGCGAAGGCGGGGCGCGCGTCGCGGGGGTCGAGGTGGGTGACGAGATCCTCGCCGCCGAAGGCGTACTGGCGGGCTCGGTTCCGACAGACGAGTTCCTGCGGCAGATCAAAGGCACCGAGGGGACGGTGGTGACGCTGACCGTGCGTCGGGCCGGGCGGGTGTTCGACCTCCACGCAGTCAGGAGGCGCTTGCGCTGGGATCCTTGAGCGCGGCCGATCAATGCGCGGCGTTCCGGTCGCCCTGTGACATCTTGCGCCGCATGTCCTGCATTGCCCGCGTCTTCGTTTTCAGCGTCTTCGTCGTGATGTTCAGCACCTGTGGCGCCAGCAGCGGTCCGGACGCTGGTGCGCCTCCCGTGGGGTGTGGCGCCGAGGGCGCCGCCTGCTCCCTGGGCACGACCGAAGGCCTGTGCCGCGGCGGTGCCTGCGTCGGCTGCGTGGACGTCGTGGACGACACTGCCTGCCGGGCGGTCTACGGCGCCCGCCACTATTGCTTCGAGGGCTCCTGCACGGAGGCCAGTTGCCGCGTCGACGCCGACTGCGTTCCGGGCATGCGGTGCACCGCCACTCACGCCTGCGAGGCGGTGACCTGCACGGCGCCTGCGGCCACCGACGGCACGGTCAACGGCACCTCGTCGGTCACCATCGGCAGCGGCAGCACGGCCAGCTGGTCCTGCAACACCGGCTTCACCCTCACCGGCACCGCTCCCCGCTGCGAGGCCACGGGCCAGTTGAGCGGGCCGGTGCCCACCTGCGTCGCGGTCACCTGCCAGGCGAGCGCGCCCACCAACGGCACGGTCAACGGAGGCACCACGCCGGTGACCCTCACCTTCAACACCAGCGCGACCTGGGCGTGCGACCCCGGCTTCCGGCTCGTGGGGACTCCACCGAGCTGCGCGGCCACCGGAATGCTGACTGGAGCCGCCCCCACCTGCCAGCCGGTGACCTGCAGCGTCACGGCACCCGCCAACGGAACCGTCAACGGGGGCACCACGGCGGTGACCCTCGCCTTCAACGCCACCGCGACCTGGGCGTGTGAGCCCGGCTGGGTGCTCCAGGGGACCGCGCCGAGCTGCGTGGGAACGGGCATGCTCAGCGGCCCCGCGCCCACCTGCCGTGCGTCGGCCTGCAGCGACACCATCGACGGAGACGGAGACGGCCGGCTCGGCTTCCCCACCGACCCGGGCTGCGCGAACGCGGCCGACGACGACGAGACCGACGACTGTCCCTCAGGCCCCAACTGTCCGGCGTGCAGCAACGGCCTCGACGACGACGGCGACTCGCGCATCGATCATCCCGCCGACGTGGGGTGCCTTTCGGCCAGCGGCGCGAGCGAGCTGGGTCAGTGCACCTCGGCCGACGCCATCGCGTCGATCTCCGTCAACCAGGTGGGCGCCAGCTTCGTGGGTACCGCCGACGACGTGACGCTCTCGTGCGGCGCCAACGGGCGCGACGCGGTGTTCCGCTACTTCGTCACTGCGCCGCTGAGCAGCCTGCGCGCAGACACCCTGGGTTCGGTGAGCCGCACGGCCGTGGCCTTCCGCGCCTCGAGCTGTGGGGGCGCTGACCTGGTCTGCGGCTCGGGCAACCTCGGCGTCGATTCGCAAGCGACGCTGTCGACCGTGGCGCCGGGTGAGTACTTCATCCTCGTCGACGATCTCGGCGCGACGTCGTCCACCTTCAACCTCAACCTGAGCGGCGTGTACGCGGCCGGCGCGAGCTGCGCGGTGTCCTCGACCTTGCGCTGCGCCGAGGGCTCCGTCTGCACCGGCACCTGCGTGGTGGCCGCGTGCAACGACACCATCGACGCAGACGGGGATGGCCTGGCTGGCTACCCGGGCGATCCCGGCTGCGCGAGCCTCTCGGACAACGACGAGACCGACGACTGCCCGGCCGGGCCCGGTTGCCCCGCCTGCTCGAACGGCCTCGACGACGACACCGATGGGTTGACCGACTACCCCACCGATCCGGGTTGTGTGGCCGCGTCTGCCCCCTCGGAGCTGTCCCCCTGCGCCTCGGTCGACCCCGTGCCGGCCTTCGTCGCCAACCAGCCCCGCACCTTCGCAGGGGCGGCCAACGACCTCGACCTGAGCTGCGGCGCGGACGGGCTCGATCAGGTCTTCAGGGTGCAGGTGCGCTTGCCGCTGGCGAGCCTGAGCGCCGACACGGTGGGCTCGGTCACGCCCGCTGCCGTCGCCATCCGTACGACGACGTGCAGCACCGCCGATCTCGTCTGCGCGGTCGCGAACGTCGGCGCGAACTCGAGAGCGAGCCTCACGGCCGTCGCGCCGGGCGAATACTTCATCGTGGTCGACGACCTGGGCTCGAGCAGCCCGGGCGCCTTCACGCTCAACGTGACGGGCACGTACGCGTTGGGCGCGCGCTGCGACCTCAACTTCGCGTGTGACGCGTCTGTCTGCCTCGGGGCCGCGGGGGCCGAGACGTGCGTGGTCGCCGCCTGCGGCGATCAGATCGACGCCGACGGCGACGGGTTCGCGGGCTACCCCCAGGACCCCGGCTGCGCGAGCCTCTCGGACAATGACGAGAGCGACGACTGTCCCTCGGGGCCGGGCTGCCCTGCGTGCTCGAACGACCTCGACGACGACAGTGACGGGCTCATCGACTACCCGCTCGATCCGTCCTGCGCCGCTGCCTCGTCCACCAGCGAGCTCTGACCGCAAACAGCCGCGCCCGTTCGTTTCCGCAAAGGCACGTTGCATCGGAGGGCCGACTGTTCTTCGGTGCGCTCCACCATGGCAATGCTCACTGGCGGTCAGCTCGTCGCGAAGATGCTCAAGAAGGAAAACGTGAAGCACGTCTTCACGCTCTCGGGGCTCCACATCGCGCCCATCTACGTGGGCTGCGTCGAGGAGGGCATTCAGATCGTCGACACCCGCCACGAACAGGCCGCCGCGCACGCGGCTGACGCCTACGCCCGTCTCACGCGCGGCATCGGGGTGGCCATCGTCACCGCCGGCCCGGGCGTGACCGACGCGCTCACCGGGGTGGCGAACGCGTACTTCGCGAACTCCCCGATGATCCTCATCGGCGGCGCGGCCCACATCGCCAACCAGACGCGCGGCTCGCTGCAGGAGATGCCGCAGATCGAGCTCTTCAAGACCATCACCAAGTGGAGCGATCGCGTTCCCCGGCCCGATCTCATTCCGTCGTACTTCGCCAAGGCCTTCCGCACCGCGCTCACCGGGCGCCCGGGGCCGGTGTTCCTCGAGCTGGCCTTCGACGTGCTCTGCGACTTCGCCGACGAAGACACCCTGGCGCCGATCGTGAACTACCGCACCACCGCGCGCATCGCGCCCGACCCGAAGCAGCTCGAGAAGGCTGTCGCGTTGCTCTCCCGTGCCGAGCGGCCCGCGATGATCTGCGGTGGCTCGGTCTACTGGGACAACGCCACCGAGGAGCTGAAGGCGTTCTGTGACAAGACCGGCATTCCGGTGTTCTTGAACGGCTCGGGCCGCGGCTGCCTGCCGGCCGATCACCCGTCGTTCTTCCAGCACACCCGCAAGGACGCGCTCACCGGCGCCGACGTGGTGATGGTGGTGGGCACGCCCTTCGACTTCCGCCTCAACTACGGCGGCGAGCCGACCTTCAGCGCCGACTCGAAGATCATCCAGATCGACATCGACCCCACGGAGATCGGCCGCAACCGCGCGGTCGAGGTGGGCATGATCTCCGACGTGGGCCTGGCGCTCTCGCAGCTGACCGCCGCGCTGCCGAAGACCGATCGTTCCGCCCAGCTGGGCAAGCTGCGCGAGGCCGAGAAGAAGAAGGTCGCCAACATCGCCAAGTGGTTCAACGACGACAAGCCGATCCACCACTACCGCCTGGCCAAGGAGATCAACGACGTCGCCAACTCTTCCGGCGACCCGATGTTCATCTGCGACGGCGGCAACTACGTGGCGATGGCCGCGAAGGTGTTGGAGGTGAAGAAAGCCGGCCGCTGGCTCGACCCCGGCGCGCTCGGCTGCCTGGGGGTGGGCGCCCCGTTCGCGCTGGCGGCGAAGTCCCTGTACCCCGATCGCACCATCTGGGTGATCCAGGGTGACGGCTCGTTCGGGTTCAACGGCTTCGACTTCGAGACGGCGATCCGCTTCAAGCTGCCGATGGTGATCGTGGTGGGCAACGACGCGGCGTGGGGCCAGATCCGCGTGCCGCAGATCCAGCTCTTCGGCGCCGACAAGTCACCCGCCACGCTGCTCGCGCCGACCCGCTACGACGAGATCGTCAAGGCGATGGGCGGGTGGGGTGAGCTGGTGACCGAGCCCTCGCAGATTCGCGGGGCGCTCGAGCGCGCGGTGAAGTCGAACACGGTCGCGTGCGTGAACGTGATGATCGATCCGGACGCTCCGGAAAAGGCCGGTGCGATGGGCTACGCCGTATGACGCACCGGTTCACCAGGGCCGCCGGCGCGCTGTTGATCGTCGATCTGCAGGAGCGGCTCGCCGCGGCCATGGCCCCCGAGCGGTTGGAGCGCGTCGTCAACCGCGCCCGCGCGGCGATCCAGGGGGCGAAGGCGCTGGGCCTGCCCATCATCGTCACCGAGCAGTACCCGAAGGGCCTGGGCCCCACGCTCTCTGCGGTGAAGGACCTGATTCCCGGCTTCGCGCCCATCGAGAAGCTCGAGTTCTCGGCCTTCGTGCACCCGGTCAGGGAGCGCCTCGAGCCGCACCCCAGCGTGCTCGTGGTCGGCATGGAGACGCACGTCTGTGTCTTCCAGACCGTGCGCGCGCTCAAAGACGCGGGCCTCGCGCCGTTTCTGGCCGTCGACGCCGTGCTGTCCCGCAATCAGGTCGACTTCGAGACGGGCCTTTCGATGTGCCGCGACGCCGGCGCGAAGCTGACGACCGTCGAGGCGGCGCTGTTCGACGCGCTGGGCAAGGCCGGGGGCCCCGAGTTCAAGGCCATCAGCGCCGCGGTGAAGTGAGTGTTCGTCGACGTGCTCGCCTCGGCTGAGCTGCCCGAAGGTGCGCGCAGGGTCGTTCACGCGGAGGGCCGGGACCTCGCCGTGGTGCGGGTCGGCGGCATCGTCTACGCCATCGACAACGTCTGCCCGCACCGCAACGGCGAGCTGGGGCACGGCGATCTGCAGGGCCACCACCTCTACTGCCCGCTGCACGCGTGGTGCTTCGACGTGCGCACGGGCAAGGCCTTCTTTCCCGAGGGCGCGAAGGTGGAGTGCTTCGAGGTGAAGGAAGAGGGCGGGCGCATCTGGGCTCGTCGCCGCCTGCCCTGACGGATTACGGTCCCGGGCGCCGTTTCCCACCCACCGAAAGAGACCCCATGAAGATCGCCGTCTTTGGTACCGGAAGCGTCGGAGAGACCCTCGGCTCGAAGCTGATCGACCTCGGCTACGAGGTGATGATGGGCAGCCGCACCGCCCACAACGAGAAGGCCGTCGCCTGGGCGAAGAAGGCGGGCGCGAAGGCCAGCGCCGGCACGTTCGCCGACGCGGCGAAGTTCGGCGACCTGATCGTCAACGCCACGCTCGGCTCGGGCACGGTCGAGGCCTTCAAGATGGCGGGCGAAGACAACTGCGCGGGCAAGACGGTGCTCGACCTGAGCAACCCCCTCGACTTCTCGAAGGGCTTCCCGCCCAGCCTCTTCGTGTCGAACACCGACTCGCTCGGTGAGGCGCTGCAGCGCGCCGTGCCGAAGGCGAAGGTGGTCAAGGCGCTCAACACCATGTCGTGCCTGCTGATGGTCAACCCGCGGCAGCTGCCCGACACCCACCACACCTTCATCGCCGGCAACGACGCGGGCGCGAAGGACCAGGTCAAGGCGATCCTCGCGGCGTTCGGGTGGAAGCCCGAGGAGATCATCGACGTGGGCGACATCACCGGCGCGCGCGCCACCGAGAGCTACCTGCCGATCTGGGCGCGGCTCTACGGGTCGCTCAAGACCGGCAACTTCAACGTCAAGATCGTGCGCTGACGTGCCCTTCGCGCTCGTCACCGGAGGGGGCGTACGGGTCGGCCGGTCCATCGCGCTCGCGCTGGGCCGCGCCGGGTATGACGTGGTGGTGCACGCCAACCGCTCGGTGAAGGAGGCCGCCGAGGTGGTGAAGGAGCTCCAGGCCCTCGGCCGCACCGCGCGGGTCGAGGCGGTGGATCTCTCGTTGCCCGATGGCCCCGCCCAACTGGCCAGCCGCGTGCCGGCGCTCGACCTGCTGGTCAACAGCGCGGCCGCGTACGAGCACGCCAGCTTCGCCGACATCACCCGCGCGCAGCTCGATCGCATGCTGAGCGTGAACGTGATCGCCCCGTTCCTGCTCACCCAGGCGCTGCTGCCCGCCCTCAAGGCCTCGAGCGCGGGGTGCGTGGTGAACATCACCGACATGGCCGTCAGCCACGCGTACACGCCCACGCACTTCTTCGCGCACTACCTCGCGTCGAAGGCCGCCCTCGATCAGCTCACCCGCGCGTGGGCGCTCGAGCTGGGCCCGTCGATTCGGGTCAACGCCGTCGCGCCGGGCCCCGTGGCGATGGCCGCGCAGACCAGCCTCGGCCAACGCAGCGACATCCTCACCCGCATTCCGCTGCGCCGTGAGGGCCAGCCGGAAGACGTGGCGCAGGCGGTGGTGTTCCTCGCCCAGGCCCCTTACATCACCGGTCAGACGCTCCGCGTCGACGGAGGCCTCAGCGTCGCCTGAGCGGAGCTGATACCAAGCGCGGGGTGTGTGAAGAGCGGAGCGGACGGCTGGCCGAAGTGGAAGTGGAGCGACCCGAAAAATGAAGCGGCAACTCGACAGACTCTCCCTGCGCGGCATGCGCTTCGACTGCATCGTGGGCCTGTTCGACTTCGAACGGAACACGCCGCAGCCCGTGGACCTCGCGGTGACGCTGCACTTCGATACCCGCGAGGCGGCGCGCCACGGGAAGCTGGTGCAGACCATCGACTACTCGCGGCTGCTGGGTGAGCTGCGCTTCATTCTCACCGCCACGCGCTTCCGCCTGCTCGAGTCGGCGGCCGAGGCGGTGGCCGCGTGGGTGCTCGCCGCGCCGAGCCTCGACGCGCCGCGGCCGCAGGTGGAACAGGTCGACGTGTGCCTCTCGAAGCTGGTGGCGCTCTCGGGCGCGGCCGTGCCCACGCTCGAGATCCACCGCGATCGCTCGGACTTCCCGGTGAAGACCGAGCCCAAGTCGTTCGGCTTCGTCGACGTGATCTTCGAGACGAAGGAGTGCGGCGTGTACCGCGAGCGCATTCACCCGAAGACCACCCTCCCCACGCACGTGCACCAGCACCTCGACGAGTCGGAGCTGGTGCTGGGCAGCGGCTTCCTGCTGCAGGGCCAGCCCGTAGAGGCGGGCGTCGCCCACACCTGGCCGCGCGGCTTCCCGCACCGCTACGAGAACATCACCGACATCGAGCAGAGCTTCCTGTGCATCGATCGGCCGTCGTTCATCCACACCGACGAGGTCGAGGTGCCGGTGCCGGTCTCTCAGCTCACCCGCCCCGAGGCCGTGCGCTTCTTCTGATGGCGAGCTCGTTCCCCGCGCTGTGCGTGGTGGGGCTGGCCTGCATGGGCGCGAAGCCGCCGCCGCCTTCTGCCGCGACCGCGCTGCTCGCGACGTTCTCGCCCGGGGTGATCGGCCAGGCGGTGCCGGTGGTCCCGGTCGTCCCGGCCTCTGGCGACTACGCGATGTCGCTGAAGATGAGCTCGTCGCACTTCGTGACCACCGAGCTGCGCGTCGACGAGGGCCGCACGGGCGTGCTGCGCCTGACCCTCGCCCCCGATGGAACGGCCCGGGCCTGCCTCGGCTCGCGGGGCACTCACGTCGCGGCGGGCCAGTACCACTACGAGCCCGACCCCTCGAAGCGGAAGCACAGCTCCAGCCAGGACGTGCGGCTGCTGGCGCTGGGTGGCCAGTGGAAGGTCGTCGACGGCGTCGCGAAGATCCAGTTCGACCGGCAGCGCTGGAGCTCGTGCGAGCTGGCAGACGCCCCGAAGGCAGACAAGCCGACCGCCGAGCTGCACTGCGTCGGGCTCAACGCCACCGATCGGGTCCCCGCGGGGAGCCTGGCGTGCGAGGCGGTGGAAAAGAGCGAGCTGCTCGACCTGGGCATGCCGATGACCACCGCGCCGAGGCCTCCCGGGCCGTCGGGTCAGACCCCGGCGGGCCGGTCGTTCATGCTGGGGGCGCCCGGCCTGTGGGTCGAGGTGGAGCAGGGCGCCCGCGCCGACCGGCCGACGATCACCTTTCGCGCCGGCCCGGTCCGGCTGGTGGAGGCCGACTTCCAGTCGCCGAAGTGACCCGCCTGCGCGCTCTCGACTCAGGCCAGCGGTGGGTGTACGGCCGTCGGGTCATGAAGATGATGCTCTCAGTCGATTTCCATTTCAGCGCCGCGCACCAGCTCCCGTTCTACGACGGGCCCTGCAAGCGGTTGCACGGCCACAACTACGTGCTGCGCGTCGGCCTCACCGGGCGGCCCTCACCGAAGGACGGAATGATCCGCGACTTCGACGAGGTGAAGAAGACGGTGTGGGACCAGGTGCTGGTGAAGGTCGATCACTATTATCTGAACGACATCGTCGAGAACCCGACCGCGGAGAACATCGTGGTGTGGATGTGGGAACGCCTCGAGCCGCTCGTCCCCGGCCTCGAAGAGCTGATGCTGTGGGAGACCCCGGAATACTGCGTCACCTACCGCAAGTGACCAGGCGCAAAGTCGACAGGCCGGCGATGAAGCGCGCGGTCGCCGACTTCCTGCGCGCCGCCGGGCTCAACCCCCGAGATCCCAACCTGCGCGAGACTCCGGCTCGCGTCACCGAGGCCTGGGCCGACGAGTTCCTCGAGGGCTACGCCCAGACGGCCGCTCACGCGCTCGCCGATCGTTTTCCCGTCTCGAAGAAGTCCGAGCGCGAGCTGGTGGTGGTGACGAACCTTCATTTCCGCTCGATGTGCCCGCATCACCTCATGCCGTACTCGGGCGTGGCGCACCTCGCCTACGTGCCGGGCAGGGAAGTGGTCGGCTTCGGGCGCTTGTCCGCGCTCATCGACGTGTTCGCGCACCGCCTGGTGCTGCAGGAAGAGCTGGCCCGGCAGATCGCCGTCGCCCTGCAGGAAGAGCTGGGGAGCCAGGGCGCGGCATGCCTCATTCGCGCCGAGCAGACGTGCTTCCGCCTCAGGGGCGAAGAGCAGCACAAGGCCGTCACGTTCTCCGAGGCGTACGAGGGCGTGCTGAAGGAAAAGGCGCTGCGCGCCGAGCTGTGGGCCCGGGTCCAGGCGTCCCCCTTGCCGAAATGATCCGCGACGCGCTCCAGGGGCTCGAGGTCCGCGACGACGACGCGACGCTCGCGACCTACGGCCACGACGAGTCGGACCAGGGTGACTTCAAGCCCGCGCTGGTGGTGTTCCCGAAGGACGCGGCCGAGGTGCAGCAGGTCGTTCGCGCGTGCAACACGCACCGGGTGCCCCTCACCCCCGTGGCGGCGCGCACCGGGAAGAGCGGGGGCTCGCTGCCCATTCACGGCGGCGTCTCGATGTCGCTCGAGCGGCTCAACCGGATCATCGCCATCCGCCCGGAGGATCTGACCGCCACCGTGCAGCCCGGCGTGGTGCTCGGAGACTTCCAGCGCGCCGTCGAAGCGGCCGGCCTGTTCTATCCGCCCGATCCGAACTCGGCGCCGTCGTGCACGCTGGGCGGCAACATCGCCGAGAACGCGGGCGGGCCTTCGGCGCTCAAGTACGGCGTGACGCGCGACTACGTGCTGGGCCTCGAGTGGGTGCTGCCCACGGGCGAGCTGCTGCGCGCCGGGCGCCAGACCATCAAGGGCGTGGCCGGGTACGACCTGGTCGGGCTCTTCGTCGGCTCCGAGGGCACCCTGGGCGTCGCCACCGAGATCACCGTCAAGCTGTTGCCGAAGCCGAACGTGGTGATGACCGTGCTCATCGCCTTCACCGACGTGCTCGCCGCCGCCCGGGCCGTGAACGCGGTGCTGCTGGGCGGGCTGTTGCCGCGCTGCCTCGAGCTGCTCGACGACGTGGCGCTCGACGCGGTGAAGGGGAAGGGCGTGCCCTTTCCGGCCGGCGCGGGGGCGGTGATCATCGCCGAGGTCGACGGCACCACCGAGGAAGGCGTGTTCGCCGAGCTCAACCTGCTGGCGGCGATCGCCACGAAGCATGGCGGCCTCGAGCCCCAGATCGCCGTCGACCGCGATCAGCGCGAGCGCCTCTGGGCCACCCGGCGCATGGTCTCGCCCGCGCTGCGCGAGCTGCAGAAGTACAAGTTCAGCGAAGACATCGTGGTGCCGCGCTCGCGCGTGCCCGAGGCCATCGAGCGCTTCAAGGCGATCGGCCAGGAGCTCGGGCTCACCGTCGCCACCTACGGGCACGCCGGCGACGGCAACCTGCACACCAACGTCCTCTACCGCTCCCCGGCCGACCGGCCCCGCGTCGAACAGGCGCTGGAGCAGTTGATGAAAGAGACCGTTCGCCTGGGGGGCACCATTTCCGGGGAGCACGGCATCGGAATCGCGAAGAAAAAGTACCTCTCATTGGAGCAGTCGCCCCAACTGATTGAGCTGCAGCGCCGAATCAAGGTCATGTTCGACCCGCTCGTCATCTTGAACCCGGGGAAGGTCTTCCCCGACGAGCACTGAAATCGCCTGAGTTCAGTGGCTTGACCCCACGGGTCGCCGCGGCACCGGGCTTGCTCACCCATGGCCCGAACCATCACCCCACCAGGCGGGGAGGCCCCCATGAGTTTCTTCGAAACCGTTTCTCTCAGCGAGCATCTTCAACTCAACACTGAACAAACATTGTTCGGCGAAGAGGAGAAGAAGATGCGAACGACCGAACGCGATGGGCTCTCGAGCTACCTGCGGAACCTGGGTGGCCACAAGCAGCTGACCCGCGAAGAAGAATATGAGCTGAGCAAGCGCGCCCGGAAGGGTGACGAGGCGGCGCGTACGCACCTCGCCCGCTCCAACCTGCCCTTCGTGGTGGCGGTGGCGAAGAAGTTCGCCAGCCGCGGCGCCCGCCTGGACGACCTGATCCAGGAAGGCAACGTGGGCCTGATGAAGGCCATCGAGCACTTCGACTCGAAGAAGAACGTGCGCTTCGCCACCTACGCCGTCTGGTGGATCCGCGCGTACATCACGCGCTACCTCAAGGACAACCGCAGCCACGTGCGCGGTGGCGAGCACGAGCGCATCTCGATGAGCGACTTCTCGCTCGACGCGCCGCTCGATGACGAGTCGGAAAGCACCTACGTCGATCGCCTGGAAGACGCGGGCCCGACGCCCGACCAGTCGTTCCTCGCGCTCGAGCGCGACGAAGAGGTCTCGGTGGCCCTGCAGCGCGTGCGTCGCCGCCTGGGTGACCTGGGTTGGGACATCCTCCAGGAGCGCCTCACGCAGGACAAGCCGCGCACCCTCGAGGAGCTGGGCCAGCGCTGGGGCGTCTCGCGCGAGCGCGTGCGCCAGGTCGAGCTGAAGACGAAGTCGTTCCTCGCGCGCTACCTGGCGTCGGTGAACGACGACGGCGAGTTCACCGAGCTGCAGGAAGCTGCGTAGGCAGTCTCGAAGGCGGGCCCTCGACTTCGCTCGGCTGAGCGGACTCCGGGGGCCGTCTTCACTTTTTCTCTCTCTTTTTCCACGCAGACGGGCAGCATCCGCGCCCATGCGACTCCTCACGCTCCTCGTTGCGCTGTCGTGGTCCCTCCCGGCCCTCGCTCAGGACGCCGGTGCGCCCGCTGAGGCCGCGCCGGCCCCCGCTGCGGCCGACGCCGCCAGCTTCTCGGCCAAACTCGACGAGCTCTGGAAGACGCGCGACAGCGCCGACTCAGGGAAGCTCCACGACGACGTGATCCGCGAGGGGCTCAAGGCCTTCCCGAAGGACTACGACATCCTCTGGCGGGCGGCCCGCATTCGCTGGTTCGTCGCCGACGGCCTCACCGAGGAGAAGCTCAAGAAGCAGACCGCCAAGGAAGGCTGGAACTACGCCAAGCGGGCGGTCGAGGCGAAGCCCGAAGGCGCCGAGGGCCACTACTTCACGGCGATCAACATCGGCGCCTATTCGCAGGCCGTGGGCATCTTGAAGGCGCTTTCCGACGGGCTCGAGGGCCAGTTCGTGGAGAACCTCGAGTTCTCCCTCAAGGCCAACGAGGCGTTCGATCGCTACGGCGGCCGCACGGCGAAGGGCCGCTACCACTGGGAACTGCCCTGGCCGAAGCGTGACCTGGCCAAGTCGAAGCTCGAGCTGCAGAAGTCGATCGACAAGCACCCCGAGCACCTGCGCAACTACTACTTCCTGGCCGACACGCTGCTCAAGGACGGCGACGCGAAGGGCGCGAAGGTGGCCATCGACAAGGCGCTCAACGGCTCCGACGCGTACGATCCGCCCGAGGCCCGCCGCATCAAGGCGTGGTCGAAGGTGCTCGCCGCGACCATCGACAAAGAGCTCAAGTAAGGCGAACGCCGCGCCCCTCGGACAGAGGAGTCGCGGCGCGTCCGTGCGTCAGGCTGCAGCCAGCGCTCAGCTCTGCTTGCTGGCGGCCTTGTCCTGCGAAGCGATCGGCGGGGTCTCCGTGCCGGTCAGCTTCTTCTCGTCGGTCTTCTCTTCGACCTCGCTCGTGAAGCCCTTCTTGAAGTTGCGGATGGCGGCGCCGAGCGACGAGCCCATCTGGGGCAACCGGGACGCGCCGAACAGCAGCATCAGCGCGAAGAGAATCAGCAGAATCTCGGTCCACTTCAGGCCCATGGCCGTGCTCCTTCAAAGAGTCAGCTCGAGTGTAACGCTCTGCTGGTCATGTCTCACCTCGCGACCGCTCGCGCAAGTCCGCCGGGCGTCTTTACAGCCGGTTAGGCCGCCGAGCCGCTGCTTCCGGTGAGCCGCGAGGGATCATTGGCCTTCTCCACGGGTGAAGCGACGTGCCGGAGCACCGGCTCGCCGGCCACCAGGCCGCTGCGCCGCGCCGCGTCGAGCATGACCGACTGGCTGCGGATCGCGACCCCGTCGAGCTGCAGGGGAATGGGCAGGTAGGTGCCGTCGCTCTGGAGCTGCCGCGCCTTCACGTTGTCCTTGAGGCCCAGCCCCAGCACCTCCTCGAGGATGCGCGTCTTGAGCGCGGGATCTTCGACGGGCGTCATCACCTCGACGCGGCGGTGGAAGTTTCGCGGCATCCAGTCGGCCGACGAGATGAACACGTCGGCTGCGGGGCCCACGCCGAACGCGAAGGCGCGCACGTGCTCGAGGAACCGATCGACCACCGAGATCACCCGGATCTTTTCGGACACCCCCGGCACGCCCGGCCGCAGGCAGCAGATGCCGCGCACCAGCAGGTCGATCTCCACGCCGGCCTGGCTGGCGCCGTAGAGCGCGCGGATGACCACGGGGTCCACCAGCGCGTTCATCTTGGCGGTGATCTTCGCCGGCTCGCCCTTGCGGGCCCGCTGCGCCTCGCGCTCGATCAGCTCGAGGATCCGGCTCTGCAGGGTGGTGGGCGCCACGGCCAGGCGCTTCCAGTTCGGCTGCGTGGAGTACCCGGTGAGCAGGTTGAAGAGCGCGGTGACGTCGTCGGCGATCTCGGGCCGCGCGGTGAAGAGCGAGAGGTCGGTGTACGCGCGCGCGGTGGCCGAGTTGTAGTTGCCGGTGCCGAGGTGCACGTAGCGGCGAATGCCGTTGCCCTCGCGGCGCACCACCAGGGTCACCTTGCAGTGGGTCTTGAGGCCGATGAGGCCGTAGACCACGTGCACGCCGTTCTCTTCCATGCGGCGCGCCCAGGCGATGTTGTTGGCCTCGTCGAGGCGGGCCTTGAGCTCGACCAGCACCGCCACCTGCTTGCCGTTCTCAGACGCGCGCACCAGCGCCCGCGCGACCGGGCTGTCACCGGTGGTGCGGTAGAGCGTCTGCTTGATCGCCAGCACGTTGGGATCGTCGGCCGCCTCTTCGAGGAAGCGCACCACCGGGTCGAACGACTCGTACGGGTGGTGGAGCAGCAGGTCGCGCTGGCCCACCAGCTGGAGGATCGAGTCGGCGTTGGCGATGAGCGACGGCGTCTGCGCCACGAAGGGCTCGACCCGGTTGTCGAGGCGGGGATCGGTGTCGCTGATCGCGGTGAGATCCTGCAGCTGCAGTGGGCCGGTCACCCGGTACACGTCAGCGGGCGAGATCTTGAGCGCGACGGTGAGCTGCGATTCGAGCGCGGGCGAGGCGGTCTGATCGATCTCCAGGCGCACCACCGCGCCGCGATCGCGCCGCCGCAGCTCCTGCTGGATCGACGCGAGCAGGTCCTGCGATTCTTCCTCGTCGATGTCGAGGTCCCAGTTGCGGGTGAGGCGGAAGGCGCAGGCCTGGTCGACCGCGAAGCCGGGGAAGAGATCGCCAGCGTGGAGGAGGATCAGCTCTTCCAGCAGCAGGAACGCGGTGCCGGTGGCCGACGGCATGGGCACCAGGCGCGGGAGCACCGAGGGCACCTGCACCACCGCGAGCGCCGATTCGCCCAGTTCCTTCCTGCGGCGCTGGCCGCCGCGCCGCACCACCACCGCGACGTTGAGCGACTTGTTGCGCAGGTGGGGGAAGGGGTGGCCCGGGTCGACGGCGAGCGGGGTGAGGGCGGGGAAGACGTTCGACTGGAACCAGATCTTCGCGGCCGCCTTCTGCTCGGCGGTGAGCACGTCGCGGCTGAGCACGGTGAGGCCGTTGGCGGCGAGCAGGGGCAGCAGCTCGCCCTTCCACACCCGGTACTGCTCGTCGGACATGCGGTGGGTGCGCTCGGCGATGGCGGTGAGCTGCTCGCCGGGCAGCATGCCGTCGGCGGGCAGGTCGGCCACCACGCCCTGGGCCTGCTGCTTGATGCCGGCCACGCGCACCATGAAGAACTCGTCGAGGTTGCTCGAGACGATCGAGAGGAACTTGATCCGCTCGTGCATCGGCAGCGTGGGGTTGCGTGCCTCGGCGAGGACCCGCTCGTTGAACGCGAGCCACGACAGCTCACGGTTGAGAAACAGGTGCCTGTCGGTGCTGCTTTGTTCGACCACGGTCTGGAGAACCCCTTTTCCTTCTTTTGGCACAGTGGATCACATCGGCAAGGTGTGTAATTTCGACGCATGGCCCGAAGGACGCGACCCGAAGTGCAGGACGACATTCTCGGGGCCATCGACGTGGGGACGAACGCGGTGCGGCTCGAGCTGGCCCGGGTGCTCCCCGATGGCTCGATCGAGGGGCTGCACACCGAGCGCGATCCCGTGCGACCGGGTGAGGGGCTGTTCCGCTCGGGCGTCATCTCCCGCGAGGTGGCCGATCGCCTGGTGGCGACGCTGCGGCGCTACTCGGCGTTGTGCAAGCGCTACGGGGCGAGGGTGCGGGCGGTGGCGACCAGCGCGCTGCGCGAGGCGCGCAACCGCGAGGAGATCGTCAGGCGCGTGAAGCGCGAGGCGCAGCTCTCGCTCGACGTGGTGTCGGGCCGTGAAGAGGCGCGCCTCATCTGCCTGGGCGTGCTCCACGGCAAGCAGCCCCACCAGCGCTCGTTGTGCATCGACATCGGCGGGGGCAGCACCGAGATCATCTTCGCCAACGGAGATCAGCCCAAGGACCTGTGGAGCCTCGACCTGGGCGCGGTGCGGCTCACCGAGCTCTTCGAGGTGAAGGACACGCTGACCCCCAAGAAGCTCGAGCTGATGCGCAACTTCGCGCGCGAGATGCTCAACGAGCGCATCAAGGGCACGATCAAGGGGCTCCCCAGCAGCGCGATCGGCTCGAGCGGCACCATCGGCGCGATCGTCACCTTCGCCCGCTCGGAAGGTTACGGCCACGCCACCATGCAGGAGGTGTCGCAGGCGGTGGAGCAGCTGGCCGAGATGGATTCCGAGAAGCGCCGCAAGCGCTTCGACCCGCGGCGCGCCGACATCGTGGTGGCGGGCGCGGTGGTGCTCGAGGCGGTGATGCGGCGCTTCAAGGTGCACACCCTCACCGCCGTCGACCGCGGCCTGCGAGAGGGCATCCTCTACGATCTCCTCAAGCGCCGGAAAGTCGACGTCAACGACCGCTCGTTGACCGACGGGGCGCTGGCGCTGGGCCGCCGCTTCGCCTTCAGCGAGGAGCACGGGGTGCAGGTCTCGCGGCTGGCCCTCACCCTGTTCGACGAGCTGGCCACGCTGCACCAGCTGCCCGCCGCGGCGCGGCCCTACCTCGAGGTGGCGGCGATGCTGCACGACCTCGGGCACGCGGTGAACTACCAGAAGCACCACAAGCACACGCACTACCTGATCGTGAGCTCCGATCTCCCCGGGCTGACCGAGCGGGAACGGCTGCTGGTGGCGCTGATCGCCCGCTTTCACCGGCGCTCCAAGCCCGAGCCCACCCACGAGCTGCTCGCGCCGCTCACGCCGGCCGAGTTCCGCCTGGTGCGCAAGTGCGCGACGCTCTTGCGCGTGGCCGACTCGCTCGATCGCAGCCATCACCAGCCGGTGAAGTCGCTCAGCGCGCAGGTGCGGGGGCGCACCGTGGCGCTCACCGTGAAGGCGCGCGACTCGGTCGATCTCGAGCTGTGGGATCTGCAGCATGAGGTCGAGCTCTTCCGCGAGGTGTTCGGCAAGTCGCTGCAGGTGACGCTGTCCGGCCGGAAGTGAGTCAGGGGCTCGGCGAAGCGCCCTGCTGATCGCTGCCGTCAGACATGCGGTAGCCGACGCCGCGCACGGTCTCGACGCTGTTGCGCGCCGGCCCCAGCTTGTCGCGCAGCCGCATCACGTGGGTGTCGACGGTGCGCGTCTCGAGCGCCGAGGTCATGCCCCAGACCTCCGAGAGGAGCCGCTCGCGTGACTGCACCCGGCCGGGCTGCGCCATGAAGTGGTGCAGGAGCTTGAACTCGAGCGCGGTGAGATCGAGCGGCGTCTCTTCGACCCAGGCCCGGTGCGCGCCGGTGTCGAGCGAGAGCAGGCCCAGGCGCAGCCGCACGCCCGCGTCGACGGGCACCGCGCGCCGGAGGATGGCCTTGATGCGCAGCACCAGCTCGCGCGGGCTGAAGGGCTTGGTGACGTAGTCGTCGGCGCCGACCTCGAAGCCCTCGACGCGATCGAGCTCTTCCCCGCGGGCCGTGAGCATCACGATGGGCACCGCGGCGGTGCGCGGATCGGCGCGGAGGCGGCGGCAGACCTCTTTGCCCGAGATGTCGGGGAGCATCAGGTCGAGCAGCACCACGTCGGGCACGCGCTGCCTGGCCAGCTCGAGCGCCTGCTGGCCGGTGAGCGCCACGGCCGTGTGCAGCCCGGCCTGCTGGAGGTTGAATTCCACCAGCGAGGCGAGATCACTCTCATCGTCGACGATCAGGACGGAAGCCATGACGAGGATGTAGTCGCCGGCCTCCACGCGGGCATGGAGGGGAGGTCACAACTTCGTGACAGCTCACTCGCCGTTGGCGACGGGGAGGGCCTCTTCGACGTGCTGGTCGGCGCCTTCGTCGTCGTTGGCGGCGCTGGGCTCGGTGAGCTCGGGCGCGTGGGTCTCGAGGGTGGTGTGGGCGAGCAGCTCGTCGGCTGCCTCATCGACCTGGGTCGACTGGCCGGGGCCCGGCACCAGCCCGGGAGGGGGGGGCAGGGCGGGGGCGGGGAGCCCGCGCACGGCGCCGGGGGGAGGCTTGAGGTACGGCGGCAGGCCCGAGTGACGGCGCGCGGCCTCGGCGAGGAGGGCGTGGTGGCGGTAGCGGCACTCGATCATCTTGTGGATGAGCAGCGGGGCGCCCGGCACCTTGCGCGCCGTGAGCGACTGGGTGGCCTTGCGCACGGCGTAGCGCACCCGGCGAATCTGCACGCGCCAGCCGCGCGGGGTCCAGGTGAAGAGGCCCCAGGCGGGCCGCAGATCGCCGTCGCGCGGAATGCCGGCCGAGGCGACGTCGGCGATCACCAGCTTCCCCACCCGGCGCCGGTAGGGAAAGTGGAGGTGCCCGAAGGCCATCGCGGTGGCGTCGACGTACTGCAGCAGGCGGCGCACCGTCGATTCGTCGAGGGTGGGCTCGAGCGATTCTTCGAGGTTCTTGGGGTTCGCGTGACAGACGAAGAGGTCCTGCCCGCGGCGCGGCGAGTAGCGCACCGAGAAGGGCAGCTCGCCCAGCAGCTTGAGCCGCTCGGGCCCGAGCTGGGCGCGCGTCCACTCGAGCAGCTCGGTCTTCCAGTGATCGGCTTCGCGGTAGGCGCCGGCCAGGTAGAGGCCCGCGAGGTAGGCGTCGGTGTTGCCCATCAACAGGGCGTCGCAGCGCTCGACCAGGAGATCGACCGTCTCGGCGGGGTGTGAGCCGCGCATCGCCAGGTCGCCGGCCGCCACGATGTAGTCGGGCGACTGGCGCTGGATGTCGTCCATCACCGCTTCGGCAGCGGCGAGGTTTCCATGAATGTCAGCCAGCACCGCGACGCGCATCGCTCTGGCCAGCTTAGGGCGCGACGGGAGCTGAGTCGATTTCAGGGGCCGGGGCAGGGGCCGCGGGCTGGGCGGGGTCGGCCACGAGGAACTCGATGAAGAAGGTCGAGCCCTGGCCCGGCGTGCTCTCGCAGCGCACGTCGCCTTTCATGGTGGTGATGAGGTGCTTGACGATCGACAGGCCCAGGCCGGTGCCGCCCATCTCGCGCGAGCGGCCTTTGTCGACCCGGTAGAAGCGCTCGAAGATGCGGGGCAGGTGACGGGCCTCGATGCCGGTGCCGTTGTCCTTCACCCGCATCTCGACGTGCCCGTCGTGGCTGACGGCGCTCAGCTCGACCCGCCCGTTGGGGGGGGAATACTTCACGGCGTTGTCGACGAGGTTGAGCACGATCTGCTCGATGGCCCGCTGATCGCCCAGCACGAACAGGTTGGGCGGCACCTGCACCTCGATCGCCGTGCCGCGGGGCTTGGCCTTCGGGCGCACCGCCTCGAGCGCACGCTGGGTGGCCTCGAGCAGGTCCACCGGCTTCTCCGCGAGCTGGATCTGGCGGGACTCGAGGCGGGAGAGCTCGAGCAGGTCTTCCACCAGCTCGGACAGGCGCTCGGACTGACGGTGGATGATGTCGACCATCTTGGGCGCCGCCACGGGATCGTTGATGGCGCCCGACTGCAGCGTCTCGGCGTAGCCGCGGATGGCGGTGATGGGGGTGCGCAGCTCGTGCGAGACGTTGGCGACGAAGTCCTTGCGCACCTTCTCGAGGCGCCGCAGCTCGGTGACGTCGAAGAACACCGCCGAGGACCCCGCCAGCTCGCGGCCGAGCGGCGAGACGTGCACCGAGAGCACGCAGGGCCGCACGCCCTCGACGTTGAGCTCGAGGCGCGACGAGAGGTGCTCGCGGCAGGCCTTCTGCACGGCGTCGTGCAGCTCGGCGCTCTCGAACAGATCGCGGGGGCGGTGCCCGGCGATCTCCTGGCCGGTGTAGAGGAAT
Source organism: Archangium sp. (assembly GCA_030681645.1). GTDB lineage: Bacteria > Myxococcota > Myxococcia > Myxococcales > Myxococcaceae > Archangium_A. The sequence goes on along the minus strand of JAUXRX010000002.1, from coordinate 63,880 downwards.
TCCTTCAGCGCGTTGTTGTGCTCGACCACGGTGCCGTCTTCCGAGGTGATCCACACGCCCTCGGCCATGCCGTCGATCACCGCGCGCAGCACCGAGAGCTTGCGGGCATTTTCGCGGGCGGTGATGGACGCGGCCTGGACCTCGTGGGCGAGCCTGACGGGGTCGTCGCCCCCTTCCACGCCGGGATCGACCGAGATGCCCCGCGCGGCGGCGGCGAACGCCTCGGCGCGCCGTTGCCACTGGTGGGCGACCCGCTCGGCCGCGGCGAACACGCAGATCGCCGCGACCAGGCCGACGGCCAGCGAGATCGAGACCGACTGGGTGAGGGTCAGGGCGAAGGCCGCGAGGCCGACGAAGGTGCCCCAGGCCCACAACAGCGCGCGGTTCATGTCAGGCGCTCCGCTTCATGAGGTCAGCTTGTAGCCGACGCCGCGGATGGTCTCGATCACATCTCCGGCGGGGCCCAGCTTTTCGCGCAGGCGCTTGATGTGGGTGTCGACGGTGCGGGTGGTGATGTCGGCGTCGATGCCCCAGACGTCGGACAGGAGCGTCTCGCGGGTCTGCACCCGGCCCGGGCGCTCGAGGAAGGTCTTGAGCAGGCGGAACTCGAGGGCGGTGAGCACCACGGGCTTGTCAGAGACGCGCACCTCGTGGCGGTCGACGTCGAGCTGGATCGCGCCCTTGGCCAGCTTCTTCTGCTCGCCCCTGGGTTCGTCGGAGTGCCGGCGCAGCACGGCCTTGACCCGAAGCAGCAGTTCCTTCACCGAGAACGGCTTGACCACGTAGTCGTCGGCGCCGAGCTCGAGACCCTTCACCCGGTCGCTCTCTTCACCGCGCGCGGTGACCATGATGATCGGGGTGCGCCGCGGCTCGCCCTCGCGCAGGAGCCGGGCCACCTCGCCCCCGGCGATGTCGGGGAGCATCAGGTCGAGGAGGATGAGGTCGGGCTTCCAGCTCCTGGCCCTGGAGACCCCGGCGGCGCCGCTGCGCACCACCTCGGCCTCGTGCCCGTCGGCGCGAAGGTTGTATTCGAGCAGGGTCCCCAGGTCCTGCTCGTCTTCGATCACCAGGATTCGCGACATGCTGCGCTGCTTCCTACTGCATGTCGTCTCATGGCATAAGCCGCGAGTCCTCATGGCCTCCGAGAATGACAAACGGAAAGAGACCCGCATCCCCGTCGATCTCTGGATCGAAGCGGAACGCGACGGTGAGCTGTACTACCAGCGGGCCGGGAACCTCTCGGTGGGCGGCGCGTTCTTCGTGCAGACCATTCCCCTGCCCGTGGGCACGCGTGTGTCGTTGAAGTTCACGCTGCCCGCCGACACGCACGAGATCGTCTGCGAGGGCGACATCGTCTCGGCCAAGGAACTGGGCATGGGCGTTCAGTTCGTGGGCCTCGTGCCCGCCGACAGGACGCGCATCGAGAAGGTGATCGGCAAGCTGGCAAGGCCCGGAGCGAAGCCGACGAAGCCGGTCTGACGGGAGGTCAGGCCAGCAGCTCAGTGCCGCGGGTCGCAGCCAGCGCGGGGGTTGAGCACTTCGATTCGCGCCGGCACGGCCGGGTTGGCCCCGGCGGTCAGTTCCTTGATGTAGTTGCACGAGCTGCCCGCCAGGCGCGGGGTGGCTTCTTTCGAGACGGCCTCGACGATTAACGCGAGGTCTTTGCCCAGCGGCACGTCTTTGAGCGACACGTCTTGCGTGTTGGGGGCGCCCGCCACGAGCGCGATGGGGAAGCGCACCGCCTGGGTGTCTTTCCCCGCGGCGTCTTTCAGCTTCACGAAGCGCGTGGCGTCGACCTGGTCCTTGATGCACGCCTTCTGCACTGCGACGCAGTCGAGGCTGGTGCCCTTCGTCACGAGCGAGAGCTGGAACTCGCTGATGTCGTCGAGCAGGCCCGCGGTCACGTAGAGCTCGATGGGGAAGGTGGGGCCCGCCACCTCGGGGCCACAGCCAGAGAGCAGCAGCAGGAGCAGCGCGAGTCGTCTCATCGTCAGGGCGTCCCGTCGATCTGGATCTTCACCGGCAGCGTCGCCGTCTGGTTGCTGGTGGCGAGCACGACGATGCCCGTGGTGGCCGCGGCCACGCCCACGCCGATGCCGATCCACAGCCAGGGGCTCTTGTAGATGGGCGTCTCTTCCACCACCGGGCCGGCGGCCGACTTGCGCGCGGGCACGCGGAAGGTGAGGGGGTTGTACGGATCTCCGCGGCCCGCGAGGCGGCGCTGGGCGGCGTCGGCGACCTCGACGTAGTACTCGACCTCGTACGACTGATCTTCCGAGGGCACCTCGAAGGCCGGCACCGTGGCCGTGTAGTCGGTGCGGCTCACCTTGCCGCGCGCGAAGTCGATCGAGCTGAAGCTCTGCACGCCTGCGCGCCGGTAGAACAGCTTGGCCTTCGCGCCCAGGGCCATGTCTTCGATGCGCGCCTCGACCACCACCGCCGCGTCGCCCGGCACCTCGGTCACCGGCGTCACCGTCAGCGTCACCGGGCGCACCCGCCGCTTGCGGATGTCTTCCTTGATGCGGCCGTACAGCGCGCGGATCTTCGGGGGGGCGGCCCTGGGCAGATCGTAGTCAGGGCGCGCCTGGAGCAGCTTCTCGAACGCGTCGCGCGCCCGGTCTTCGTTGCCCAGGTAGAGGTGCGAGAGCCCCAGCAGCCGGTACATCTCGGCGAGCTGGTCGTCGGTGAGGTCGGGCTGATCGATGCCCTTCTCGAGCGTGCGGACGGCGTCTTCGAAGTCACCCTCGTCGACCTGCTGGGCCGCCTTCTCGATCGCCTCGTTCTTCGGGACGACCTGCCCGAAGAGGAAAGGGGCATCAGCAGGAGTGGCTGCGTGCGCCGCGCAAGCGAGGCTCAGGATCGCGAGAATCAGACGCACGGGACCGAGTCCTACCACCGTTTTCCAACTCGCCTCGGCCGGTCTTCCGCTGCGCTTCAGCCCGTCTCGCCCAGCGTTCCGCTGCGCCGGCTCGCCTCTGGGTTTGACTCGCCTCGTCATCCTCATGTAGGTTCCGCCCCCTTTCGCAGGTAGCTCGATAAATGCTCGTAAAGATTGAAGAAATCCAGGAACCGGGGCTCAAACGAACTGAGCCCATCAAGCCCGAGGTGCTGAGCGCAGCGCTGGCGGACTCGGAGGGGTTCGCCCTGGTGTCGTCGAGCCCCCTGTCGGCGAGCTTCAAGAAGGTGTCGGGACGGGTGTTCGTGGTCGGCCATTTCTCGGCCGCGCTCAAGGCGCCGTGCAAGCGCTGCACGACCGACGTGCCGGTGCCGATCGACATCGACTTCTCGCTGCGCATGGTGCCCGAGCCCACCGCGCCGCGCGCCGACGACACCGCCGAGGCGGGGCCTTCGAAGGGCAAGCGGAAGTACCAGAAGAAGGAAGACGACGGTCAGTCGCCGACGGCCGCGTCGTTCGAGCTGGACGAGGTCGACGCAGAACCGTTCAACGGGAAGACGATCGATCTGGACCCGGTCGTACGTGAGCAGGTATTGCTGGCTCTTCCGGTGTCGGTGGTGTGTCGGGATGACTGCAAGGGTCTGTGCTCCACCTGTGGGCAGGACCTGAACGAGAAGGACTGCGGTCACGGCAAGGTGAAAGAAGTCGATGTCCGCTTGGCGAAGTTGAAGGACATCAAACTGAAGAACTAGCAGTCGAAAGGACGGACAGTTTCCATGGGTGTTCCGAAGAAGCGTACCTCGAAGATGCGGCGCGACATGCGCCGTGCGGGCAACAACAAGCTGAAGGTGCCCGTGCAGCTCAACGCGTGCCCGAACTGCGGCGGCGCCGTGCAGACTCACCGGGTGTGCCCGGCCTGCGGGTTCTACAAGGGCAAGAAGGTCACGGCCGGCACGGCCGACTGACGTTCATCATTCTCGAAGGTGGCTGGAATGCCTGGCGCGCACCTCACCGCGCGCCGGGCATTCGTGCGTTCTACGCCAGCTGCGTCGCCGCGTTCCCAGTGTGCGAAAAATGGTACGCGGTGACAGTGAGTGCGCTTGTGGGTAGAGGGCGCAACTGTGACGCGCGCGCAGATCATCGGTACGGGTAGCTACGCCCCCGAGAAGGTGATGACCAACGACGATCTCGCCAAGATCGTCGAGACCTCTGACGAGTGGATCTTCGAGCGCACCGGCATCCGGCAGCGCCACGTGGCCGCCGAGGGAGAGGTCACTTCAGACATGGCCCTCAAGGCGTCGATTCGCGCCCTCGAGATGGCCAACACCCGCGCCGAAGACCTCGACGTGATCATCGTCGGCACCATTTCCCCCGACATGCCCATGCCTGCGTGCGCCGCGTTCCTCGCGCACAAGCTCGGGGCGAAGAAGGCCTTCGCCTTCGACGTCTCGGCCGCCTGCGCCGGCTCGCTCTTCGGCATGTCGATCGCCGCCCAGTACATCCAGACGGGCGCCATCAAGCGCGCGCTGGTGGTGGGCGTCGAGCTGCTCACCCGCATCATCGACTGGGAAGATCGCAACAGCTGCGTGCTCTTCGGCGACGCGGCGGGCGCGATGGTGCTGGGCCCCTCGGAAGATCCGAACCGCGGCATTCTCTCGACGCACCTCCACACCGACGGCTCGCAGACCGACATCCTCTGCATCAAGGGTGGCGGCAGCAAGCACCCGGCCAGCGAGGAGATGCTCAAGCAGAAGCTGCACAAGGTCTCGATGAACGGCCGCGAGGTCTACAAGTTCGCGGTGCGCTCGCTGACCGACGCGGTGAAGGAGGGGCTGGCCTTCAACAACCTCCCCGCCGAGCAGGTCACCCACGTGATCGCCCACCAGGCGAACATTCGCATCATCGACGCGGTGCTCGAGCGGCTCGAGATTCCGCGCACCAAGGCGTGGCTCAACATCGATCGCTTCGGCAACACCTCGTCGGCCTCGTTGCCCACCACGCTCGACGAGGCGAACCGGGCAGGCAAGCTCAAGCCGAACGACACGATCGCCATGATGGCGATCGGCGCCGGCATGTCGTGGGGCAGCGCCGTGGTGCGCTGGTGAACTCATGAGCGTCGCGTTCATCTTTCCAGGGCAGGGCAGTCAGTCGGTCGGCATGGGCAAGGCCCTGTGCGACGCGTTCCCCGAGGCGAAGGCGGTCTTCGACGCGGCCGACGACGCGCTGCACGAGAAGCTCTCGACGCTGTGCTTCGAGGGCCCCGAAGACGCGCTCAAGCTCACCGCGAACACGCAGCCGGCGATCCTCACGGTGTCGATCGCGGCGCACGCGATCTTCAGCAAGCGCTCGCTGATCGTCCCGGCCTTCGTGGCGGGCCACTCGCTGGGTGAGTATTCCGCGCTGGTCGCGGCCCAGGCGATGACGCTCGCCGACGCGGTGCGGGCGGTGCGCGCGCGCGGCACCTTCATGCAGGACGCCGTGCCCGCGGGCGTGGGGGCGATGTCGGCGGTGCTGGGCCTGGCCCCCGAGAAGGTGGCCGAGCTCTGCCTGCAGGCCGCGCAGGGTGAAGTGGTCAGCTGCGCCAACTTCAACGATCCCTCGCAGACGGTGATCGCCGGCCACGTGAAGGCGGTCGAGCGCGCCGGCGAGCTGCTCAAGGCCGCGGGCGCCAAGCGGGTGTTGCCCCTGCCGGTGAGCGCCCCTTTCCACTGCGCGCTGATGCAGCCGGTGGTGCCGCGCCTCGAGGCGGTGCTCGGCGCGTTCAAGAACCCGGTCGTGCCGGTGGTCAGCAACGTCGAGGCCCAGCCGAACGGCGAGGGCGCGCGGGTGAAGGAACTGCTGCTGCGCCAGGTGACCGGCTCGGTGCGGTGGATCGAGAGCGTGCAGGCCATGGAAAAGGCCGGCGTGACGAAGATGATCGAGCTGGGGCCGGGCAAGGTGCTCTGCGGCCTGGTCAAACGAATCAGCAAATCGATCGAGTGTCTCAACGTGGAAGACCCCGCCAGCCTCGAGAAGACGCTGGCCGCCCTGGGGAGCGCCTGAACATGCAGGACTTTGCGAACAAGGTTGCGCTGGTCACCGGGGGATCCCGTGGCATCGGGCGCGCCATCGCGCTCGAGCTGAGCCGCCGCGGGGCGCACGTGGTCATCTCGTACGCGGGCAACGAAGCCGCGGCGACCGAGACGGTGAAGGCGATCGTCGACGCGGGCGGCAAGGCGAAGGCGATTCGTTTCGACGTGGCCGACTCCGAGGCGTGCAGCCAGGCGATCGACGACGTGGTCAAGGAGTTCGGCCACCTCGACGTGCTGGTGAACAACGCGGGCGTGGCCATCGACGGCCTGCTGATGCGCTTCAAGGACGCCGACTGGGACAAGACCCTCGACACCAACTTGAAGGGCGCCTTCATGCTGATGCGCGCGGTGGCGCGCCCCATGATGAAGCAGAAGGGCGGGGCGATCGTGAACGTCTCGTCGATCGTCGGCGAGATGGGCAACGGCGGCCAGGCGGCCTACTCGGCCTCGAAGGCGGGCCTGCTGGGCCTCACCAAGTCGGTGGCGCGCGAGCTGGCCAGCCGCAACATCCGCGTGAACGCGGTCACTCCGGGCTTCATCACCACCGACATGACGGCTGCCCTGTCACCGGAGCTGAAGGAAAAGATGTCGGCGGCGATTCCATTGTCTCGCATCGGGAATGCGGAAGAAGTCGCCTCCGCGGTCGCGTTTCTCGCCTCTGACGCAGCGAGCTACATCACGGGCGAGGTCCTCAAGGTCAACGGCGGCATGTACATGTAGTTTTCGGCATTGGTCGCGCTCGTGCCCTGTGGTACGCGCCAACGAAATTCACACCCCCGCAGCACCACACCAGAAGGAAATTCTTCAAATGACGGCCACCAACATCGAAGCCAAGGTCAAGTCGATCATCGCCGATCAGCTCGGCGTGAGCGAAGACGAGATCAAGATGGAGTCTTCGTTCATCGAGGATCTCGGCGCCGACTCGCTCGACATCGTCGAACTCGTGATGGCGATGGAAGAGGAGTTCGAGATCGAGATCCCCGACGAGGAGGCCGAGAACATCAAGGCCGTCGGTGACGCCATCAACTACATCAACACCCACAAGAAGTAAGGGTCACGAAACGCTGCAAGTCGTTTCATCGCCCGGGGAAGCCCGGGCGAGTCGTTTCAAGCCCCGGAGGCTGCCGTGAATGCTCCACGCCGAGTCGTGATCACAGGTACCGGTCTTCTCTCAGCGCTCGGCACGGGCACGGAGAAGAACTGGCAGGCGCTCCTGGCCGGGACGTCCGGCATCGGGCGGATCACCAAGTTCGAGCCGAGCAAGCTCAAGGTGAACATCGCCGGTGAGCTCAAGGACTTCGTGCCCACCGACTTCCTCGATCACAAGGAAGCGCGGCGCATGGACCCGTTCTGTCAGTACGCGATCGCCGCCGCCGAGATGGCGATGAAGGAAAGCGCGCTGCCCATCGGCCTGGAGAAGCCCAACGGCTTCGACCCCGAGCGGGTTGGCGTGATCGTCGGCTCGGGCATCGGCGGCCTCATGTCGTTCGAAGAGAGCCACACCTCGGGCCTGCAGAAGGGGTTCGACCGCATGTCGCCCTTCTTCATCCTGAAGATGATCTCGAACATGGCGCCCGGGCGGATCTCGATGCGCTTCAACTGCAAGGGCGCGAACTGGGGGCCGGTCTCGGCCTGCAGCACCTCGGCGCACGCGATCGGCGAGGCGTACCGGCAGATCAAGTGGGGCGAGCTCGACGCGGCGCTGGCGGGCGGGGCCGAGGCGGCCATCACTCCCATGGGCATCGGCGGCTTCGAGGCCATGAAGGCGCTCTCGGAGCGGGTCGACGATCCGGCGACGGCGAGCCGGCCGTTCGACAAGGACCGCGACGGCTTCGTGATGGGCGAAGGCGCGGGCATCGTGGTGCTCGAGGAGTACGAGGCGGCCAAGCGCCGCGGCGCCACCATCCTGGCGGAGATCACCGGGTACGCGGCCAACAGCGACGCGCACCACGAGACGGCGCCGGCCCCGGAGCACGAGGGCGCGCAGCGCTGCATGCGGCAGGCGCTCCGCTCTGCGAACCTGAAGCCCGAAGACATCGGCTACATCAACGCGCACGGCACCTCGACGCCCTTCAACGACCTGCACGAGAGCAAGGCGATCAAGCGCGTCTTCGGCGATCACGCGAAGAAGCTGATGGTCTCGTCGACCAAGTCGATGATGGGCCACATGCTGGGCGCGTCGGGCGGGGCCGAGGCGATCATCACGGCGCTGGCGATTCATCGCGGCGTGATCCCCCCGACCATCAACCTGCAGAACCCCGACCCCGAGTGTGATCTCGACTACGTGCCCAACAAGGCGCGCGAGGCGTGGGTCAACGCGGCGATGTCGAACTCGTTCGGCTTCGGTGGCACCAACGCGGTGCTGGTGCTGCAGCGCTGCAAGTGAGACTGCTCGTCGTCGGCGCGGCTGTGCTGGGCATGGGCTGCGTCACGCCCATCTCGTTCGACCAGGCCAAGCAGCGGGTGCTGCTGCGCGCCTCGTTCGAGTTCGCCTGCCCTCCCGACAAGCTGGGCGTGCAGGAGCTCTCTTCCGACGAGGCCGGCCCCATCTACCTGGGTGTGTCGGGCTGCAACCGGCGCGCGGTGTACGTGCGCCTGAACACCGGGGCGGGCGCGCTGTACCTGAACGACACCGTGCCTCCCACCGAGACCCGCGGGTCCGACGTGGTGGCGCCGTGAGAGCGTTCGCGTTCCTGTCGCTGCTGGTGCTGGCCGGCTGTTCCACCCCCATGGCGCAGCTCAAGCTCGAGCTGGGGCGCCGCGCGTCGGACACGCTGGGGTGCCCGGAAGAGAAGCTCAGCTACCAGGAACTCGATCGCCTCATCAGCACCACCAAGGTGAAGGTGTCGGGCTGCGGCCGCGACGCCACCTGGAAGCTGGTGGAGAGTCGCTGGACCCGCGCGGCGGATCACGAGCCGATTCGCTGATCCGCAGCCGCGGGGCGTGGAGTAGACAGGCCCCATGGCGACGATCGCGATTGCTTCGGACCACGCAGGCGTAGCCCTCAAGGCAGAGCTGGTGGACGAGCTGAAGAAGCTCGGCCATTCCCCGCTCGACCTGGGGCCTTCCGACACCGCCTCGGTCGACTACCCCGACTTCGCGGCGAAGGCGTGCGCCGAGGTCACCGCGGGCCGCGCTGCGCTGGGCGTGCTGATCTGCGGCACGGGCATCGGCATGTCGATCACCGCGAACAAGGTGCACGGCATTCGCGCGGCGCTCTGCCACACCGAGTTCGAGGCGCGGGTCACCCGCCTGCACAACGACGCCAACGTGTTGTGCCTGGGCTCGCGGGTCATCGGCGGCGCGCTGGCCACCGAGATCATGAAGGTGTTCCTGGCCGGCTCGTTCGAGGGGGGGCGCCACGCCAAGCGGGTGGAGAAGATCACCCAGCTGGAGGCGAAGCGATGAGGAAGCTCGTGTTGCTGGGGCTCGTCTTCGCCGCGTGCCGCACCGAGATCAAGCCGCTGGTGAGGGGCGAGGCCGCCGCGCGGGGCCCCAGGCTGCGCAACGCCGAGTGCCAGATGCGCGACTACCCCGGTGCCACCGACGTACCCGCCGGGGCGAAGAGCCTGGGCTGGGTGAAGATCGATCGCCTCGCCAACGACGAGGCCACCTTCGAGGCGCTGCGCAAGAAGGTCTGCGAGATGGGCGGCGACGCCATCAGCCAGATGCACTGGATCCGCGCGTCGGGGGCCTCGGTGGCCGACCCGCCGGTCGAGCTCGAGGGCAACGTCTGGTCGTTGCCCTAGCTGGTCGTTCCTGCCGCTCTCGCGCGGCAGGGTTCGTCACCTGTTCGACACACGAGTTCTCCTTGTTGTCACCTGGGTGACGGCTGGGTCTCACGAGCGGTTGGTACCTCGCGGCATGCTCAGCGCGTTGTTGATCGCATCATTGCTCGCCGGTTCGCCCGAAGACGCAGGGGTCACCCTCGAGGTCCCGCCAGCCCAGGCGCCCTCTGCAGAGATGAACGACGCAGAGCTGCGCGCGCGGCTGGTGCAGGCGCTCGACATGTTGTCCCGCCACGAGGCGGAGATCGCCGAGCTGAAGAAGGCAAAGCCGTCAGCGCCGCCCGCGCAGCCGGTCCCTCCACCGGCAGCGTCGAGCCAGCCCTGGTACGAGAAGCTGAAGATCCGTGGCTACACGCAGGTTCGGTACAACCTGCCGGGCGTCGTCTACAACGACAAGCTGATCAACGAGCAGGGTGACCGCTCGCTGGGCGGCAATGGTGGCTTCCTGATTCGCCGGGCGCGGCTGATCGTGTACGGCGACGTGCACCCGCGCGTGTCGGTGTATCTCCAGCCCGACTTCGCCAGCGTCATCGGGGACCAACTGGGGGTGAGCATCCTCCGCGACTGGTACGCCGACATCTTCGTCGACGACCGCAAGGAATTCCGTTTCCGCGTGGGGCAGTCGAAGGTGCCCTTCGGGTTCGAGAACCTGCAGTCGAGCCAGAACCGGGTGCCGCTCGACCGCAACGACGCCCTCAACAGCGCGGTGAAGGACGAGCGCGATCTGGGGGTCTTCTTCTATTGGGCCCCGGCGCAGATCCGTGAGCGCTTCAAGTACCTCGTGGACTCCGGCTTGAAGGGCTCAGGCGACTACGGCGTGGTCGCGCTCGGCGTCTACAACGGGCAGACCGCGAACAAGCTCGAGCTCAACAAGTCCCCTCATGTCGTCGCGCGCGCGACCTGGCCGTTCCTCCTCGGGAATCAGATCCTCGAGGTCGGCGGCGGCGGGTACTTCGGTCAGGCCACCATCAACGTCGGCAACCTGCCCGACGGGACGAAGGCCATCTCGGCCGTCCCCGACAACACCTTCACCGACGCCCGCGGGCACGTGACGGCCGTGCTCTACCCGAAGCCCTTCGGGGTCTTCTTCGAATACAACGTCGGCGTCGGGCCGCGACTGGGCACCGACCGCCCCAACCTCATCAACTCGCACTGGCTGTGGGGTGGCTACCTGACGCTGATGTTCAAGATCGACGAGGTGTTCGGCTCGCACACCGTCATCCCCTACGTCCGCGGGACGATGTACGACGGCGGGAAGAAGTTCGTCACCAACTCACCGTACTACCGCGTGCGCGAGGCCGAGTTCGGCGTGGAATGGCAGTTCTCGCGCTCGTTCGAGCTGGTGCTGGCCTACATGGTCTCCGAGCGCACCAACGACAAGCTCTACACCCCGCAGTACGGCCACTGGACCCGCGTGCAGGCGCAGGTGAACTTCTGACGGGTCGCGGCCGAACGGCTTGAGAACACGCGCCTTTGGCGCTACGCGCACCCCATGGAGAACACCGCCACCCTCAAGCAGGTCGACCCCGCGATCGCACACCTCATCCAGGCCGAGACGCGCCGCCAGGAAGAGGGCCTCGAGCTCATCGCCAGCGAGAACTTCGTCAGCCCCGCGGTGCTGGAGGCCGCCGGCACGGTGCTCACCAACAAGTACGCCGAGGGCTACCCGGGCAAGCGGTACTACGGCGGCTGCGAAGAGGTCGACAAGGTGGAGCAGCTCGCCATCGACCGCGCGATGCAGCTCTTCGGGGCGCAGGCGGCGAACGTGCAGCCGCATTCCGGCAGCCAGGCGAACATGGCGGCGTACATGGCCCTGATGAAGGTGGGCGACACCATGCTCTCGCTCGATCTCAACTCGGGCGGCCACCTCACGCACGGCGCGGCGTTCAACTTCTCGGGCAAGCTCTACAAGGTCGTCCACTACGGGCTGGTGAAGGAGACCGAGCAGCTCGACTACGCCCAGGCCGAGGCCCTGGCGAAGGAGCACAAGCCGCGGGTGATCGTGGTGGGCGCCTCGGCGTACCCGCGCATCATCGACTTCCCCCGGTTCAAGGCGATCGCCGAGAGCGTGGGCGCCTCGCTCATGGTCGACATGGCGCACATCGCGGGGCTGGTCGCCGGCGGCGTGCACCCGTCTCCGATTCCGTACGCCGACATCGTCACCACCACCACGCACAAGACCCTGCGGGGCCCGCGCGCGGGCCTGGTGCTGATGAAGGAGCAGTACGCGAAGACCATCAACAGCCAGGTGTTCCCCGGCATGCAGGGCGGGCCGCTGCTGCACATGATCGCGGCCAAGGCAGTCGCCTTCCAGGAAGCGCTGCAGCCCGCCTTCAAGGTGTACGCGAAGCAGGTGGTGGACAACGCGAAGGCGCTCGCCGAGGCGCTGCAGGGGCAGGGGCTGCGCATCGTGTCGGGCGGCACCGACAACCACCTCATGCTGCTCGACCTGCGCCCCAAGAAGGTCACCGGCAAGCTCGCCGAGGACGTGCTCAACCGCGCGGGCATCACGGTGAACAAGAACCAGATTCCCTTCGATCCCGAGAAGCCGACCATCAGCTCGGGGGTGCGCGTCGGCACCGCGGCGATCACCACCCGCGGCATGAACGTGCCCGAGATGGCGAAGGTGGCCGCCTTCATCGGCAAGGCGCTCGATCACCACGCCGACGAGGCGGTGCTCTCGAAGATCCGCGACGAGGTGAAGGAGTTCACGAGGTCCTTCCCGCTCTACCAATCACGCCTCGAGAAGAGCTGAGCGATGCGCTGTCCCTTCTGTGCCGCAGCCGACACCCGGGTGATGGACTCGCGCGACTCTGCCGAGGGCACCATCATCCGCCGGCGGCGCGAGTGTGAGACGTGCAAGCGCCGCTTCACCACCTACGAGCGGGTGGAAGAGTTGAACCCGCTGGTGGTGAAGAAAGACGGCCGGCGCGAGGGCTTCGATCGCGACAAGCTGCTCGCGGGTCTCAAGAAGGCCTGCGAGAAGCGCCCCGTGTCGGTCGACCAGGTGGAGCAGCTGGCCACGGAGATCGAGCGCAAGCTGCAGGAGATGGGCGAGAAGGAAGTGCCCTCGACCACCATCGGCCAGATGGTGATGGAGCGCCTGCCGCTGCTCGACGAGGTCGCCTACGTGCGCTTCGCCTCGGTCTACCGGAGCTTCCGCGACATCGCGGAGTTCATGGACGAGCTCAAAGACATCCTCCAGACGCAGGCGACGAAGAAGGCGGCCGAGAAGCCGAAGGGCAAGGGTTGAACGACGAAGCTGCCATGACGCTGGCACTGGCCGAGGCCGTGAAGGGGCTGGGGCGCACGCACCCGAACCCCGCGGTGGGCGCGGTGCTGGTGAAGGCGGGCCGGGTGATCTCCACCGGCTTCCACGCGCGCCTCGGCGGGCCGCACGCCGAGGCCGTGGCGCTCAAGCAGGCCGGCGCTCGCGCGAAGGGCGCGACGCTCTACTCGACGCTGGAGCCCTGCAATCACCACGGCCGCACGCCGCCCTGCAGCGACGCGATCATCGAGGCCGGGGTGAAGCGGGTGGTCTACGCCTCGAGCGATCCGAACCCGCTGGTGAACGGGAAGGGCGTGCGCCGGCTGCGCGCCGCGGGGGTCGAGGTGCTGCCCCACGTGCTGCGCCACGCCGCCGATTCGCTCAACCAGCCCTTCCTCAAGGCCATGCGCACCGGGCTGCCGTGGGTGACCGCGAAGGCCGGCGTCACGCTCGACGGCAAGCTCGCCACCTCGACCGGCAAGTCGAAGTGGATCACCTCGGAGGCGTCGAGGAAGGTGGCACACCAGCTTCGCGACGTGGTGGACGTGGTGGTGGTCGGCAGCTCCACGGTGGTCTCCGATGATCCCCAGCTCACCGTGCGGTTGAAGAAGAAGGGCACTCGCAACCCCACCCGGCTGGTGCTCGACCCGTACCTGCGCACCAGCCCGCGCGCGAAGGTCTACGACACGAAGGCCGCGCGGACGATCGTGGCCACGCTCGAGGCGGCCTCGGCCCCGGGCGCACTGGCGCTCACGAAGCGGGGCGTCGAGGTGTGGCCGATGACGGGCACGCGCGGGCGCATCGCCCTCGAGCCGTTGCTGCGGCGCCTGGTGAAGGAAGGCGCGTTGCACGTGCTGGTCGAGGGCGGGGCGGCCGTGCACCAGTCGTTCCTCGCGGCGGGCGTGGTGGACGAGGTGGTGCTGTTCATGGCGCCGAAGCTGTTCGGCCATGGCGGGCTCACCTGGAGCGGGGCGCTGGAGGTGAGTGATCCCTCGAAGGCTTTCGAGTTTGACGCTCTGGACGCGGTTCGCGTCGGGCCCGACTTGATGGTGACGGCCCGGAAGATTGGCTGAAGGCCTCTCCGCTCACTGCCGAGACCACCCGTTCACGCCGAGCGGAGTCGAGGCGCCTACTTCGCCAGCAGCGTCGTCTTGAGGATGAACGCGGCGACGGTGAAGTAGATGACGATGCCGGTCACGTCGACGATCGTCGCGACGAAGGGCGCCGACGCGGCGGCCGGGTCGAGGCCGAGCCGGCGCAGCACGAACGGCAGCATCGAGCCGATCATCGCGCCGATCAGCACCACGCCCACCAGGCTCACCGACACCGTCAGCGCCACCAGCAGGTAGTGCTCGCCGTAGCCGTGGCTGAGCACCCCGTGGCGATGCAGCCATTCCCAGGCCACCACCCGCAGGAAGCCGATCGCCGCCAGGCCCACGCCCAGCAGCGCGCCGCTGCGCAGCTCTCGCAACGCCACCTTCCACCAGTCGCCGAGCTGAATTTCCCGCAGCGCCAGCGCGCGGATGATGAGCGACGTGGCCTGGCTGCCCGAGTTGCCGCCCGAGGCGATGATCAGCGGCAGGAAGAGCGCCAGCACCTCGGCGCGCAGCAGCTCGTTCTGGAACGTGCCCATCGCGGTCGCCGTCAACATGCCGCCGAGGAGGAGGATCGCCAGCCACCCGCCGCGCTTGCGCAGCATCTCGAAGGTGGAGATCTCCATGTACGGCGCCTCGAGGGCCTCGAGACCACCGAGCTTCTGGATGTCTTCGGTGGCCTGCTCGGCGGCGACGTCGAGCACGTCGTCGGCGGTGATGATGCCCACCATCGCGCCCTTCGAGTCGGTCACCGGCAGGGCCACCCGGTCGTACTTCTCGAAGGTGGAGATGACCTCGTCCTTCGACGCGGTGGCGGGGATCGCCACCAGCTGCCGCGTCGGCAGGTCCCCCACCTTCGCGTCGGGGTCGGCCATCACCAGCTCGGAGAGCCGCAGGTCGGCGCGCAGCTCGCTCCGATCGTCGATGATGTAGAGCACGTTGAGCGTCTCGCGCCCCTTGCCGTACTTGCGGATCGCGTCGATCGCCTCGCGCGCCGTCATGGTCGGCCTGAGCGCCATGTATTCCGGCGTCATGTACCGGCCGGCCGTGTCTTCCGGGTACCCCAGCAGCGTGCGGGCCACCCTCAACTCGTCGGCGGACAGCTGCTCGAGCGCGCGCTTGGTCACCTCGGCCGGCAGTTCCTCGAAGAGGCGCGTGCGGTCGTCAGGCGCCATCTCGTTGAGGACGTTCTTGAGCTGCTCGCTGCCCAGCGTCTGGACGATCTCGGTCTGCTGATCGATCGGCAGGTACTCGAAGGCCACGCCCGCCACGTTGCGGGGGAGGATGCGGAAGATCAGGCCTGAGTCTTCGGGGGGGAGATCCTCGAGGATCTCCGCGATGTCAGCCGGGTCGACCTCTTCGAAGGCGATCCGTAAGGACTCCCAGTCCTTCTTGCGGATGAGCTCTTCGCACTCGGGCTTGAGCAGATGACCGAGCACTTAGAACCCGAACTTCAGAGTGCCTTCTTGATGCTGTCTTCGAGCTTCGCCTTGGGCGCAGCTCCGACCAGCTGCTCGATCACCTTGCCGCCCTTGAACATCAGCAGGGTGGGAATGGAGCGGATGCCGTAGGTCTGGGCGATCTGCTGGTTCTCGTCGACGTCGACCTTGGCGATCTTGAGCTGGCCCTTGTACTGGGTGGCGAGCTCTTCCAGCGCGGGGGCAATGGCGCGGCAGGGCGCGCACCAGGTGGCCCAGAAGTCCACCAGCACCGGGGTCTGGGATTCGAGGACCTCGCTCTTGAAGGTCGCATCGAGGACAGTGACGGTGTCTTTGCTCATGGCGGAAAATTCCTGACGGGAAGTGAAACAAGATCTGCAGTGGCTTTGGACTTTGGACCGTCCGGGATTTAATACCCAACTTGGTCGTATGCAGGGCAGGGAAATCGAGGACCCCCACGTGAAGCTCTTTCTGCCGCACAAGACTCTCGAGGACTGGATGGTCTCCGAGAAGGCCGATCTCTCCGACGGGAAGCTCCTCGTCTCCGAGGGGAAGTCGACCCACCCGGTCTCGGCGGCAGTGCACTTCGCCAAGCTCGTCTCGGGTGAAGACGCCCAGGGCCTGCTGGGGCGCGTGAAGACGACCGCCCAGCTCTCGGCGCTCAAGGCCGAGCATTTCCAGGACTCGTGCATCGTCGGTGAGGCCGCGTACGAGGTGGTGGAGGGCTACATCACCGAGGTGCAGTCCGCCCCCGCCGCGAAGGGTGAGGCGAAGAAGAAGACCGGCTCGCCCGAGGCGGATCTCCTCGCCGCCTTCATCCTGGACAAGCTCTAGAGGCTGACAGGTGGCCCGGGTCCTCCTGCTCACCCCGCCTGAACAGGCGGCCGATCTCGTCTTCCTCCTCGAGGAGGAAGGCCATGAGCCGTGCTTCTGGCCGGTGCTGGGCGCTCCGGGCGAGCTCCCCCTGGGCCTGCGCGCGGTCGCCGAGCACATTCACCGCCTCACCTGGGTGATCGCCATCGGCCGGGCGCCGCTGCGGGCGTTCCTCGAGGCCGTCAACCGGGCAGGGACGCGCCGGGCGCTGCAGAAGCTCCAGTGGCTCGCCGCCGATGCTTCCACCGCCCGTGCGATCGAGCGGCAGGGCGGCACGGTGCGGGTGCCTGGCGACGGCAAGTGGACCTCGGCCGTGTCCGGGCTGCTCACGGGTGACGACGAGGTGCTGGTGCTGCACGAGGGCGAGGCGCCGGAGATCCTCCTCGACTCGCTCGACGCCGCGGGCGTCGGCTTCACCCAGGTCTGCGTCCCCCCCGTGCTCCCCGAGCGAAGTCGAGGGGCGACCGAAGCGCACCAGGTGGTGATCGTTCACTCGGCTGCCGCGGGGGAGGCGTTCGTCGAGCTGACGCAGGGGCTCCCGGCCACGCCGAGTGCCACCGCGCAATGCTGTGGCCCCGAGGTGCACCAGCCCGTGGCGCCGCGCGTGACGTTGGCCAGCGGGCTGCGCGTCGTCGCCACCACGCCGGCGGCCGCGGCCGCCCTCGAGTCGCTGGGTGTGGAGGTGTACGCAACCGCCTCGGCTGCGGCGGCCGACGCGGTGGTCGATGCCACGCTCAAGGCCCTCTGCACGGAGTAGGCTCGGCGCTCGCATGCGTCCAATTCCACTCCTGGCGGGGCTCCTGGCCCTGCCCACCCTCGCGCTGGCGACGACCCTCATTCCCCACACGCTGCTGCAGCGCGCCGAGCAGTCAGATCGGGTCGTGCTGGTGCAGGTGCTCTCCCAGAAGGTGGAAGAGACGAAGGGCGCCGCGATTCCCCTCAAGACGCTCACCCGGGTGGTGGTGGGCCAGAACATTCGCGGCTCGGGCCCCGCTGAGCTGACGGTGGTGCAGCTGGGCGGCACCCGCGGCCTCGAGACGATGGAGGTGCCGGGCGACGCGAAGTTCCACCTCGGCGAGACGGCGGTGCTCTTCCTGCGCTGCCGGCTCGCGGTGGACAGGTGCCACCTGGTGGCCATGGGGCAGGGCAAGCTCGAGGTCGCCGGCGAGGAGGTCTTCGTTCAGGATCTCTTCACCGGAAAGTGGGCGCGCCGCCCGATCGCCCAGGTCATCTCCGAGCTCTCGCTCACCGCGCCCCTCGCGCCCACGCCTGCCGCGAAGGAGAAGCGATGAGGCGCCTCTGCGCGGTCGCCGTGGTGCTCGTGGCCGGCCTCGCCCCGGCGCAGGACTACCTGACGTACAAGATGCTCAGCAACGCGCAGAACCCGTTTCCCGTCTACGTCGACTCGCGCAGCCAGACGCCGGCGGGCCTGCAGTACACGCTGATGCAGAACGCGGTGGAGCGCGCCTGGGGTACGTGGAACGCGGTGCAGTGCGCGTACCCCAAGGTGCGGTCGCTGGGCCCGACGGGGGCGACGGTGGTGAACCCGAGCCAGAGCTACGACGACTACTCGGTGACGCCGGTGTGGATGCTGGTGAATGACGCCGACGCGGCGGAGATCTTCGGCAACACCTCGCTGGTGGCGGCGATCACGCTCCCGCGCGCGTACGCGGGCGTGCTGCAGACCTGCGACACCTACTTCAACGGGCCCAACTTCAGCTGGTCGCTCGACCCGGTGACGCCCACCAACTCGATGGACGTCGAGACGGTGGCGCTCCACGAGAGCGGCCACTGCCTGGGCCTGGGTCACTACGGGCTGTTCGCCGAGGTGGTGATGGAGCAGGTGGTGGAGAAGGGCGTGAGCGTGCGCGCGCTGTCCCCGCTCGACACGCAGATGCTCTGCAACCGCTACCCGCTCGCGGGTGAGTCGGCCTCGCCGTGCTTCGCCGACGGCGGCTGCGGCCAGGTCGATCTCAAGTGCCTGCAGCAGCCCGTGACGAACGGGTTGACCGTCAACCTCTGCACGCGCGGCTGTGCGCTGGGCGCCAACGCCAACTGCGACCTGCCGCTCAACTGCCAGGCGTCGACGGCCTTCTCCGGCTTCACCGGCGCGTGCCTGCTGCCGGGCAGCATCGTCACGCAGGTGGGGCGCGACTGCCTGAGCAACCCCGACTGCGGCAACTCGTTCGGCTACTGCCAGATGCAGCAGCCGGCGTCGGGCGGGAACGTCTTCTGGGTCGACGGCTACTGCACCCAGGCGTGCGAGCCCGGGCAGCCGGTGTGCCCCGCGGGCTCGACCTGCGCGCAGCTCGACATCGGCCAGCGCTGCCTGCAGAGCTGCCGGGTGGGCCTGGCCGATTGCCGGGTCAACTACGCCTGCGCGCAGATCGACGCGATCGGCACCACGGGCGTCTGCATTCCCCGCTGCTATTCGGACCAGGACTGCGCCAACCCGACCACCTTCACCTGCCGGGCCTGTGATGGCCTGTGCGTGGCGCGGCAGAACATCAGCGGTCAGATCGGCGACCCGTGCTTCACCGCCGACACCTGCGGCGCGGGCCAGACCTGCCGCCTCACCGCGGCGCTGAGCGCGCAGAAGCAGTGCACGCAGCAGTGTGCGCGCGGGTGCGGCCTGTGCCCCACCGGCTCCACCTGCACGCCCGGCTCGCGCGGCGAGCTGTTCTGCCTGCGCGACTGCAGCGGCCCCGGCACGTGCGGGCCCGGGCTGCGCTGCGCCGACACGCAGGTGGGGCGGAGCTGTCTGCCCACCTGCAGCACCGACTCGGAGTGCCCGGTGGGCCAGCACTGCTACCAGGGCGAGTGCTACACGCCCGAAGAAGGCGACGGCGGGTGCTCCACGCTCCAGTGCCGCCCCGATGCAGGGCGGCCGATCGTGGTGACTCCGAAGGACGCGGGCACCGGCCCCGGGGGAACGGGCGGCTGCGGCTGCTCGAGCGTCGATCCTTCGTTCGCCTTCGCCGTCCTGGGGCTGCTCACGCTGGTGTCCCGGAGGCGTTCGTGGCGTCAGCGGTAGCGCACGACGGGCGCCGCGCCCAGGACTTCTCGTTGGCCTGGCTGCTCGAGGTGCTGGTCTCGGCGGGCTCGCTGAGCCCCGCCCAGGCCTCGGACATCGGCGCCAGGGAAGTGCAGGCGCGCGCGCGGGTGATCAAGAACGCGAACGCCGAACGCTACGTGGTCTCGCCCATCGAGATCGTCGCGGCCTTTCAGATCCCCGTGGGTACGCGGGCGGGCGAGACGCTCGATCAAGATCGCATCTGCGAGGTGGCGGCGAAGGCCGCGGGGGTGGGCTACCGGAAGATCGACCAGCTCAAGCTCGACATGAACCTCGCCGCGAAGATGGTGAGCAAGCCCTACGCGCAGAAGCACTGCATCCTCGCGCTCGAGGGCGGCACGGCGCCGGGCGTGCCGCTGGTGGTGGCGGTGGCGAACCCGTTCGACCAGGAGCTGTTCGAGAACCTGCAGCGGCTGGCGGGCACGGCGATCGTCCCGGTGCTCTCGGCGAAGAACGACATCCTCAAGGGGATCGCGGACGTCTACGGGTTCAAGCGCACGCTCGCCGCGGCGGCGGTGGAGCACGCCGACGCCTCGCAGGGCATCACCAACTTCGAGCAGCTCGTCTCGCTGTCGACGGGCCGCGAGCTCGACGCCGGCGATCGCCCGGTGATCCAGGCGGTCGACTACCTGCTGCGCTACGCGTTCGACAACCGCGCCAGCGACGTGCACCTCGAGCCCAAGCGCGACTCGTCGGTGGTGCGCCTGCGGATCGATGGCGTGCTGCACGGCGTGTACACGCTGCCGGTGCAGCTCCACACGCCGATCATCGCGCGCATCAAGACCATCTCGCGGCTCGACATCTCCGAGCGGCGCAAGCCCCAGGACGGGCGCATCAAGGTCGATCGCGACGGCCGAGAGGTCGAGATTCGCGTCAGCACCTTGCCCACCGCGTTCGGCGAGAAGGTGGTGCTGCGCATCTTCGACCCCGAGACCCTGGCGGTCGACGTGACGAAGCTCGGCTTCGACCCGGTGGAGCAGCGCATCTTCGAGTCGTGGATCGCCGAGCCGCACGGGCTCATCCTGGTCACCGGGCCCACCGGCAGCGGCAAGACCACCACGCTCTACTCGGCGCTCAAGGCGCTCGCCGGGCCCGACGTCAACGTCACCACCATCGAAGACCCCATCGAGATGGTGTGGGACGCGTTCAACCAGGTGCAGGTGCAGCCGAAGCTGGGCCTCGACTTCGCCAACGCGCTCCGCCACATCCTCCGGCAGGACCCCGACATCATCATGGTGGGCGAGATCCGCGACGCCGAGACGGCGGAGAACGCGGTGCAGTGCGCGCTCACCGGCCACCTGGTGCTGTCCACGCTGCACACCAACGACGCGCTGGGCGCGGTGAGCCGCCTCGAGGATCTCGAGGTGCCGCCCTTCCTGCTCAGCTCGGCGTTGCTGGGCGTGATGGCGCAGCGCCTGGTGCGCAAGGTGTGTGGCTCATGCGGCCAGCCGGTGAAGCTCACCGCCGAGCAGCTCACCGCGCTGGGGGCGCCGATCCCGCTGTTGCCGGGCGGGCCGCGGTTCCTCCAGGGCGCGGGCTGCGTGAAGTGCCGGGGCACCGGCTACCTGGGCCGCACCCCGGTCTTCGAGATCTTCTCGGCCACCCCCGAGGTGAAGCACCTCATCGCTCGCAAGGCCTCAGCGGAGGAGTTGATGGGCGCGGCGCGCGGCCTGGGTCTGCGGACACTTCGCGAGGCCGCGGTGCGCAAACTGGCCGAGGGCGAGACGACCTTCGAAGAGGTGCTGCGCATGACTACGGGGTCGTGAGTCAGTAGGTTGAAACGTCCGTTTTCCGAGGGGTTCCAGGATGAAGGTTCAAAGAGGGCAGGCTCCGGCCGTCCCGACCGCTGCACCCAGAGCGAACGCGCCGGCGACCGCGCCAGCGAAGGCCTCCGAGGTCAACAAGGGGTGGGCCGCGAAGGGGGCTTCGCAGTCTTCGCTCCAGCCCGTGACGAGCAGCGCAGTGCCCAGGCCGGGCGTGCGCAGCGCGGTGTTCGAGGCGCAGCTCGATCGCGACACCCAGTCGCGCAGCCTCTCGGGCAACAAGGTCTCGATGCTGTTCGACGGCGTCAACTCGTTCGCCGAGCGCAACAAGATGATCGACGGCGCGAAGGAATCGATCTGCTTCCAGACCTTCATCTTCAACAGTGACGACACCGGCTGGGAGCTGGCGAAGAAGCTGGCGGCCAAGGCGCAGGAGGGCGTGCAGGTGCGCGTCATCTACGACGCCATGGGCAGCGGCCGCGCCGACCCGAAGATGTTCGAGATGATGAAGAACGCCGGCGTCGACGTGAAGGCGTACGGCGAGAAGTACAAGGTCTGGGACATCAACGATCGCTGGCACGAGAAGCACCTCATCGTCGACGGAAAGGCGTCGGTGCAGGGCGGCATGAACGTGGCCAACGAGTACGCCTTCGGCGGCTCGGGAAAGCAGGTCTTCTCCCGCAGCGAGAAGGGCTCGGACGCCTGGCGCGACGCCGACATGAAGCTCGAGGGGCCGGCGGTGGCCGACACCATGAAGGCCTTCGTGCGCAACTGGGACGAGATGGGCGGCACGCTCAGCGACGCCGATCGCGCCAGGCTGTTCCCCAAGCTGTCCGAGGTGAGCGGCGGGCCGTCGGTGCGCGTGGTGCAGAGCAACCCCGAGGTGAAGGGGCTCATCGGCACCACCGACAAGCTCTACCTGCGGGCCATCGAGAACGCGCAGAAGAGCATCACCATCGAGAACGCGTACTTCCTTCCGCCCCCGGAGATCCGCAAGGCGCTGATCGACGCGGCCAAGCGCGGCGTCGAGATCAAGGTGATGAGCAACAGCAAGGAAGCGAACGACATGGGCTTCGTGTCGGACGCCGCGCGGTATTTCTACGACGACATGATGAAGGCCGGCGTGCAGATCTACGAGAAGCACGGCGGCACGCTGCACTCGAAGACGGCCACGTTCGATGGCGAGTTCAGCATCGTCGGCTCGGTCAACCTGAACGGGCGCTCGAAGAACACCGACGCCGAGGTCGCGCTGGCCGTGCAGGACGACGCCACCGCGAAGCAGCTCGAGCAGCGCTTCGCCGCGGGCCTGAAGGAGACGAAGCCGGTGAAGATGGAGGAGCTCAAGAAGGAGTCCTTCATGACCAACCTCAAGCAGTGGGCGCTCTCGACGCTCGCGTGGACGTTCTGATCATGGCGCTCGAGAACGTGCTCGCGGCGGCGAGACAGAAGGAGCTGGCGGGCGACCTGCAGGGCGCGCTGACGGCGCTCGAGGCCGCTCCGGAGAAGGAGCGCACCGGGGCGTGGCACTACGCGCGCGGGGCGATGTCGGTGCGGGCCGGGAAGCTCGACGAGGCGGTGGCCGCGCTCGAGCTGGCGGTGCAGCGTGAGCCGGAGATCGCGGAGTACCGCTCGAACCTGGGCGCGGCGCTGCTGGAGAAGGTGAAGGCCGGCGACGCCTCGGTGGGCCAGAAGGCGCTCGAGCAGCTCGAGCTGGCGGTGCAGTGGGGCGCGAGCCTGCCCGAGGTGTACGCGAACCTGTCCTTCGCCCGGCTGGTGGGTGGCGACGCGGTCGGTGCGCTCGCGGCCGCCGACATCGCGCTGCGGCTCGACGAGAAGCACGTGCCCTCGCTCTACAACCGCGCCGCGGCGCTCAACGTGCTCAAGCAGTACGGCACGTGCATCGACACGCTCGACCAGCTGCTCAAGGTGTCACCGGGCTTTCCCCCCGCGGTGCAGAGCCGGGCGAACACGCTCGAGAAGATGAGAAAGATTTGAGGCGGGCCGGGCTGGTTCTCGTCCTCGCGTTGAGCGCCTGCCCGAAGCCGGGCGACGGCGTCGACCCGAAGATCCGCGCCGACGGGCACTACCTCGCGGGCCAGGCGGCGTACCTGAAGGGCGACTTCCCCGAGGCGCACAAGCAGTTCGCCGAGGTGCGCGCGCTCAACCCCACCGATCCGCGGCTGCCGGCGGCGGAGGGCGAGGTGTACCTGTCGGAGGTGAAGGTGCCCGAGGCGATCGAGGCCTTCGAGCAGGCGGCGAAGGCCGACCCGAAGCGCGGCACCACGTGGAGCCGGCTGGGGTACCTGTATTCGGTCAAGGGCGAGAAGGTGAAGGCGCGCGAGGCGCTGGAGAAGGCGCTGGCCGCCAACCCGAAGGACTTCAACGCGCTCGAGACGCTGGCCGATCTGCAGTTGGAGGAAGGGAAGATCGACGAGGCGGTGAAGAACCTGGTGCTGGCGAGCGACTTCGCGCCCGAGTTGACCCGCGGCGACCTGGTGCTGCGGGTGACGGCCGAGCTGCAGAAGGCGGGGCGGGGCAAGGAAGCGGTGGAGGTGCTCGAGGGCGCGGTGAAGAAGGGGATCAAGAGCGGGGGCGTGTTCAGCGAGCTGGGTGATCGGCTGGTCGAGGTGGGCCGGCTCGAAGACGCGGTGACCGCGTACACCGAGGCGGCGAAGCTCGACCCGAAGGATCCGTCGTTGTGGGAGCTGGTGGCCGAGGTGCAGCTCAAGCTGGGCAAGCTGGCCGAGGCCGAGGCGGCGTTCAGGTCTTCACTCGCGGTCAAGGACCGCGGGGTGGTTCACGTGGCGCTGGCGCGGCTGTGTCAGCAGAAGAAGGACGAGCCGTGCGCCCAGGCCGAGCTGCAGAAGGCGCTCGATACGTCGACCGGTGAAGAGCTGCGCGAGACGCTCGAGCTGGCCGGGCTGTTGGCCGACTTCGGGCGGAAGAAGGACGCGCTGCAGCTGCTGCGGTCGGTGAGCGAAGAGAGCGAGCAGAAGCGCAACATCGAGCTCCACCTGCGCACGGCGCGGCTGGCGAAGGAGCTGAAGGACGAGGTCACCGTGAAGGCGGCGTGCACGCGCGCGCTGTCGACGGGCCAGACCGGCGTGAAGTGCCCCTGATCTCCCTCTCCCTGCGAAGCGGGGAGAGGGCCGGGGTGAGGGGCCGTACTCAGTAGCCAGTGACGAAGCCGGAGACCTCGTCCGCCCACGCTGTGAGGTATGTCGCGTCGGCCTGCAGGAAGGTCGACGGAAGAGCGAGGCACGCGCTGATTGCGTCCTCCATCCGCCAGCCACGGGAGTTCAAGCTCAACCACGCTCCCGACCACGATCGCTTCCCCAGTTCCTCGGTGAATGCCGTAAGCGCGGGGCCATTCAGCCAGCGCGGCGCGCTGGAGTGAGCAAGCTGATCGTCGAACTCGTAGCCACACGCAAACGCCCAGGTCTCGGGCCGATCCAGAGAGGGAAATCGGCCGTCGCCGATGCGATCCCTGCGGAGCCCCAGGGGACAGTTGTCGCCAAAGGCAGGGTGTGCGCCAAATCGATCGCGTTCGTCACCGACCGCGCGACTGATCTCCGCCGTCAGTTTCGGCGAGATGCCCGATCCTCGAAGAAACGGCTCGAGTCGCTCGGCAGCGTCGTCATCGTCCCCAGCGGTCGTCATCCCGAGGAGCGCGAAGAAGGCCCAGAGTTGCTCGACCGTGCGTGCGATCTCGAAGACTCCAGGTTCCTCCCTGGACATGCCCACGAAGCACGGCGAGCGGGGTATCGAGAGGTGCCGCCACAGCCCGTACATCGTTCCAGAGCCATCGTGGAGAATCGGGACAAACGCGGGTGGGTAGGGCCAGCAGGGGCCGAGCGTCATCCACGGTGCGGGAAGTGGGCGTCGGCCCTCGAAGAGCGACGCCAGAAGGTCGACATGCGGGTCAGCAGCGAGAGCCTCGAGCGCATGACCGACGCGCGCCCTGTTCAGCTCGCCACCAGGATGATCTTCACGACCTCCGGCGGCGCGCCCACGCGCATCGGCGGCCCGACGAACCCGCACCCCCGGCTGGTGTACAGCTGCGTACCGTCGAGCACTGACAGCCCCGCATTCCGCGTACCCCAGATGACGTCGCCCACCAGGTTGCCGGGGAACATCTGCCCGCCGTGGGTGTGCCCCGACAACTGCAGCCCGATCTTCTTCGCGGCCGCCAACTCGAGCCCGCTGGGCTGATGCGCCAGGAGCACCGATGCCCGCGACGGATCGCGCCCGGCCGTGGCCGCGTCGAGATCGTACCCGCTGCGCATCCACCGCGAGCCGTAGTCATCGACCCCGATCAGATCGAACGACGCGCCCGGATCTCCGATCGACACCGTGCGGTTGCGCAGCACCGCGAAGTCGATGCCCTCGAGCTCGCGCGACCACTCTTCCCAGCCCGCGTAGTAGTCGTGGTTGCCCGACACGAAGAACGTGCCGAAGCGCGACTGCAGGTTGCGCAGCCGCGCCACGTAGCTGCCGATCGCATCGGGTGAGCCGTCGACGAGATCTCCGGTGATCGCGATCAGATCAGGCTTCGCCGAGTTCGCCGTGGCCACCAACTGATCGAGGAACTTCTCCTGGATGATCGCCCCCACGTGGATGTCGCTGAGCTGAACGATGGTGAACCCATCGAGCGCCTTCGGCAGGCCGGCCAGCTTGATCGGGATCTCGCTGATCTGCGGCGGCGAGAACGCCCGCCACGTACCGAAGCTCGCCACGCCGCCCCCCACCACCAGCGCGCCCGAGGCCGCCACGCGCGAGAGGAAGAGCCGCCGCTCGGGGTTCTCGGGCACGGGCGGCGCGGCCTTGCCTCGACGCCGGCGCTGCGCCCACTTCACCGCCTCGACCAGGATCAGCGCCATCAGCGTGTAGATGAAGACCCCCCAGCCGATCAGCACCAGCGTCGACGCCAGCGGCGGAGGCATCTGCCCCCGGTAGGCGAAGCGGATGAAGGGGACGGCGAGGAAGAGCAGCGCCAGGAAGGTCGCCATCACCCGGCGCACCCACACGTGCTGCACCGTGTCCGCCACGGTGCGGCGGTACACGAAGTAGTTGGCCCCGGCGAAGACCGCCAGGGTCAGGATTCCGAGGAGAATTCGCAGCCACAGCATGGGTACCCGCTCCTGGTCTCTCGCCCGCCTGAGTTCATCACCGTTCTGGCGCCAGCGCCCGGCCTCAGGCGAGCTCGGGGCTAACGGCCAGCCTGCCCAGGTTCTTCCTGAACCACCGGCTCGAGCTCCGGGCCCTTCCAGCGATCGAAGCGGGTCAGCAGCAGCAGCCCGGGGATCATCGCCAGCGTGCACACCACGAAGTACGTGGGCCACCCCAGGTGCTCGGCCAGCCACCCGGTCGGCGCGCCCGCCACCGTGCGCGTCAGCGCCATCAGGCTCGAGAGCAGGGCGAACTGCGTGGCGGTGAACTTCGGGTTGCACAGGCTCATCAGGAACGCCGCGTACGCCGCCGTGCCCATGCCGCTGAAAAAGTTGTCGGCGCAGATGGCGAAGACCATCAGCGCGTAGTTCTTTCCTACGATCGACAAGGCGAGGAACGAGAGCGTGGCGATGCCCTGCAGCACCCCGAAGGCCCACAGCGCCTTCTTCATGCCCAGCTTCGGCAACAGCGCGCCGCCGGCCACCGTGCCGAGGATCACCGCAGCCAGCCCGCCGCCCTTGTTCACCCCGGCGATCACCGTCTTGGTGAAGCCGAGCTCCTGCAGGAACGGCGTGGTGAGCGCGAGCGCCATCACCACGTCGAGCTTGTAGAGAATGATGAACGCCAGGTTCTCGATCGAGCCCTTGCGCTTGAGGAACTCGACCAGCGGGAAGACCGCGGCCTCGGTCAGCGTGCGCGGCGGCCTCGCCGCCACCTTCGGTTCGGCCGCGAAGAGCGTGTACGCGATGCTCAGCGTCATCACGCCCGCCATCATCAGGTACACGGTGCGCCACGGCAGCGTGTCGGCGAGCGCCAGCGCCACCGCCCCCGAGACGAGCATCGCCCCGCGGTAGCCGATGGTCTGCGCCGCCGCGCCCGCGCCGTACTCGTCGACGGTGAGCGTCTCGGTGCGCCACGCGTCGATCACCACGTCCTGGCTGGCGCTTCCGAAGGCCACGCACAACGCGAGCAGGGCGAGCAGGCCGAGGTGCTCCTTCGGGTCGACCAGGCCCATGGCGGCGATCGCCGCGGCCAGGAAGATCTGGGTGACCAGGATCCACCCGCGGCGGCGCCCGAGGAAGGGCAGGGTGTAGCGATCGAGCACCGGCGCCCAGAGGAACTTGAGCGAGTACGGAATGCCCACCAGGGCGAAGGCGCCGATCGTCGTCAGATCGACGCCGGAGTCCTTCATCCACGCCTGCATGGTGCTGGCGGTCAGCGAAAGCGGGAGCCCCGAGGAGAACCCCGAGAGCACCACCATGAACATGCGCCGGCTGGTGAAGAGCCGGAGCACGCTCACCTTCGGTTTTGCTGAGGCCTCGGCCACGTCAGGGCTTGGGGAACTTCACGACCTCGACGAGCGGAGGCCGCTTCGCCAGTCCGCCGACGCCCGCGGTGATGCGCGTGTGCGCTTCCTTGTGCACGTGATCCGGCGGCGCCGAGCTGCCGCGCTTGTACCAGGGGTCAGAGGGGTGGCTGACGGCCGGCCCCTTGAGCAGCCTGGGGATGTCGTAGACGAAGCTCTGGCGGTGGTACTCGCTGGGCGTGTGCGTGTACGTGTCCATGCGGATCGCGTCCTTCGGGCACGCGTCGACGCACAGCCCGCACACGATGCAGCGCAGCTCGTCGATGACGAACTGCTTGGGGTACTTCTCGATCACCCGCGACTCGGCCGCCTCGTCATCGCCGCCGTACTCGCCGGCCTCGATGTAGATGCACTGCGCCGGGCAGATGGTCGCGCACATGTAACAGGCCACGCAGCGCGGCTTGCCGTCTTCGCGCGGCACGAGGCGGTGCAGCCCGCGGTAGCCGGCCGGGTAGTCGACCTTCTCTTCGGGGTAGTTGACCGTGGTGATGGTCGACATGCCCTTGCGCTCGACCACGTCGGGGTTCGGGTCGCGCTCGCCGAAGAGGTTGCGCAGGAAGTGTTTCGTGGTGAGCGCGATCCCCTTGAGGATCTCCGGCACGTAGGTGCGCTCGCGAATGTCGGCCTCGACGAGCTCCTGCTTCTTGTCGTGGTCGTGGTGGTGAGAGAGGGAGGACATGTGTTTCCTCAGTGCGTGTTGGCGGGCAACGCCGCGTGATCGTCGTGAGCGGCCGCTGCTGCGTGACCGTGACCGCCGCCGTGATCTTCCGCGGCTTCCTGCTGCTGGCGCACCTGCTTCGGAGGCGTGAGCGTGAGGAAGGCGAAGAAGCCGATCACCACGAAGCCGAAGATCGCCAGCGCCCGCAGTGAGGGATCGAAGAGGATCAGCGCGCCCGAGATGAAGACGTTGGCGATGCCCACGGGGAGGAGGATCTGCCAGCCCAGCTTCTGAATCTGGTCGTAGCGGAAGCGGGGCATCGTCCAGCGGATGACCATCTGCAGGTAGACCACCAGCAGCACCTTCACCCAGAACACCGTGCCGAAGATCGCGCCCAGCAGCACCGGGTGCTCGCGCATCGGGGCCAGGTTCATCAACCACTCGTTGCCGAAGGGCAGCGACCAGCCGCCGAAGAAGATGGCGACCAGCACGCCGGCCAGCACCACGATCTCCACGAACTCGGCGATCATGAACATGCCGAACTGCATGCCGGAGTACTCGAGGAAGTAGCCGACGATCTCCGACTCACCTTCCGGCGCGTCGAACGGGGCGCGCTTGGTCTCGGCGAACGCCGCGGCGAAGAAGAGCAGGAACCCCAGCGGCTGGATGAAGATGCCCCAGGCCGGCAGCCCCACGTCGAACACCCCGCCGAGCTTCGTCGACCAGAGGTACTGCATCTGCATCTCGGACATGCCGTCGGGGCCCGCCAGCTTCACGGTGGAGAACGCGATCATCATGCCCACCAGCGACAGGCCGAGCGCGACCTCGTAGCTGATCATCTGCGAGCTGGCGCGAACGCCGCCCAGCAGCGCGAACTTGTTGTTCGACGCCCAGCCGGCCAGCGACGTGCCGTAGACGGCCAGCGAGGCGATGGCGAAGAGGAAGAGCAGCCCGAAGTCGAGGTTGGTCGACACCATGGTGACCGGGTTGTCGAACACCTTGAGCGTCGGGCCCGCGGGCACCACCGCGAAGAGCGCGAACACCGGGGCGAAGGCCAGCATGGGCCCCAGGTTGAACAGCAGCTTGCTGGCGTTCTTCGGCCTGAAGGCTTCCTTCGTCAGCATCTTGAGGACGTCGGTGATGATGTGCGGGACGCCGGCGAGTGACGCGTCCTTGAGGCCGGGAATCGGCAGACGCGCGCGGTTGGGGCCCACGCGGTCCTGCATGAACGACGACCACTTGCGCTCGGCGAGCGTGAGCAGCGTGGCGAACACCATCACCATCACCAGCATGAGGATGGCGATGTTGGTGAGCGAGGAGAGGCCGCGGTACTGCCACTCCTTCAGCCCGTAGTCCTCCAGGAGGCCACCCAGGCCATAGGCCGCGCCCATGAGCACGAAGAACGCGCCGACGATCAGCGACAGGATGAAGAAGATGACACCGAGGCGCATGGGTCAGGTACCTGGGGGAAGCGAGAGACCGCGGAGGTTGGGAACGCCCTGCTCACGCCACCCCATGGGGCGGCCATCGGCAGCCGCGGCCATCGTGCTGATGCCCGGGCGCTTCTGATTCATCGGGGCCTTCTTGTCCCACTCGAAGGCGGCCAGCTCGGGCACGGTGGGCGCCAGCTGCTTGAAGATCTCCCGCGACGAGGCGGCCTTCATTTCGAGCCCGAGCGCTCGCGCGAGCTCGACCGCCCACTTCCAGTGCGGCTGCGAGTCACCCTTGGGCGGGTAGGCGCGGCGGAAGCGCTGCACGATGCCCGCTTCCTGGATGTACGAGCCCTCGTCCTCGACGTGCGCCGCGGCGGCGAGCACCACGTGGGCCACCTCGGTCACCTTCGACTCGCTGGTGGCGGTGACCACCAGCAGCGCGAGCTTCTGCGCGCGGGCCGCGAAGGCCTCGTCGCCCTCGGGCACCTCGGCGCCGAGCCCGAACAGGGCGGTCACCGTGCCGGCGTCGATCGCCTTCGTCAGCTCGCCGAACGCCTTGAGCTCGAGCCCGAAGCCCTTCGCGATGGCCTCGAGGCCCTTGCGGTTGGGGTTCTTGTCGGCCTTGACCAGGAAGTTGTCGCCCTCGCCGTCGGGGCGGCCCGACGCGTACACCGACTTCACCTTGAGCACGTCGCGGGCGAAGGCGAGGCCTGCGAGCAGGTCTTCGTTCGACGCCACGGGGGACGCCATGAAGGCCACCTTGCCCTCGTGCGCGCGCAGCTGGTCGACCGCGAACTTGAGCGCCTCGGCGGTGCTCACGTCCTTCACGTCGGCGCCGCGGCCGATGCCGTTCTGCTGCACGCGGTGCTTGTTGAGCGCCTTGTACGAGAGCCGGCCGGTGTCACACATCCAGCTCTTGTTGATGGCCTCGTTCTCACGGGGGCGGAAGCGGTACGTGTCCTGCCCCATGAAGTCGGCGTAGATCGAGCAGCCGCGCGAGCAGCCGTTGCACACCGAGGGCGCCGCCGAGAGGAACCACGCGCGGGCGCGGAAGCGGAAGTCGGTGTTGAGCAGCGCGCCGACCGGGCAGAGATCGACGATGTTGCCCGAGTAGTTCGAGTCGAGCTTTCCGTACGCGGGCGAGATGTCGACGACCTCGTGCGAGCCGCGGCCGAACACGCCGAGCTGCGGGGCCTTGGCCACCTCTTCCATGAAGCGCACGCAGCGGGTGCACAGAATGCAGCGCTCCTGGTCGAGCACCACCAGGTCTGAGAGCTTCTTGCGCTTGTTGCGGAGGATCTTCGCGCCCTCGAGCCGCGACGGCTCGAAGTCGTACCGCATGTAGTAGTCCTGCAGCTTGCACTCGCCGGCCTGGTCGCAGATCGAGCAGTCGACGGGGTGGTTGAGCAGCAGGAACTCCATCACCATCTTCTGCTGGGCGCGCACCTTCTCGGTGTCGGTCTTGATCACCGCGCCTTCGGTGATGCCCGTCTGGCACGCGGGTACCAGCTTGCCCGGAGGCGCCGCCGACGACTCGACCATGCACATGCGGCAGTTGGCCGCGACGGTGAGGCGGGGGTGGTAGCAGTAGTAGGGAATGTCGACGCCCACGGACTTCGCGGCGTCGATCATGTTGGTGCCCGGCTTGGCGACGACCTGCTTGCCGTCGATCACCAGGGTGACGAAGCCGGGGTTCTTCGGAGGCGGCGGCCCCGGAGGAGGCGGCGCTGCTGCGGGCTTCGGTGCTTCGACCTTCTTCTCGTCGCTCACTGCTCGACCTCCCCGCCGATCATGTTGATCGTGTCAAAGGTGGGAATCAGATCCGCCAGCATGCGCCCTTCGCACAGGCGGCCCAGCGCGGAGAGGATCTGGTAACCGGGCGCACGCACGTGCACCTTGTAGGGGCGGCCGCTGCCGTCGCTGCGCAGGTACCAGCCCAGCTCACCGTTGGGCGACTCGGTCGAGTGGTAGACCTCGCCTTCGGGGACGGGCACGCCTTCCATCACCAGCTTGAAGTGCGCGATCACGCCTTCGATGGAGTTGTAGACGTTCTCCTTCGGAGGCAGCGCGATGCGCCAGTCGTCGATCATCACCGGGCCCTCGGGCATCTCGGCGAAGCACTGGCGGATCATCTTGAGCGACTCGACGATCTCCAGCATGCGCATGTAGTAGCGATCGAAGTTGTCGCCGTTGTGGCCAATCGGCACGGTGAAATCGAGCTTGTCGTAGACCCAGTAGGGCTTCGCCTTGCGGATGTCGTAGTTCACGCCGCACGCGCGCAGGCAGGGCCCGGTGAAGCCGAAGTCGAGCGCGTCGTCCTTCGTGATCACGCCGGTGCCCTTGGTGCGATCGGTGAAGATGCGGTTGCGCGAGAGCAGCGCGTCCATCTCCGACGCGACTTCCTCGATCTTGACGAGGCTCTTGAGGACCTTGTCCTTCCAGCCGTCGGGGATGTCGCGGTTCAAGCCGCCGATGCGGCCGTAGCTGGTGGTGAGGCGCGCGCCCGTGAGCTCGGTGACGCGGTCGGTGATCAGCTCGCGCGCTTCCATCGCGTAGAGGAAGGCCGAGAAGCCGCCCAGCTCGAGCGCCAGGGCGCCGGCGGTGGTGAGGTGGCTGGCCACGCGGTGCAGCTCGGCGCCGATCACGCGGATGTACTTGGCCCGCTCGGGGATATCGATGCCCATCAGGGTCTCGACGGCCGAGAGGTAGCCGAAGTTGTTCTGCAGGCACGCCACGTAGTCGAGGCGGTCGGTGTACGGCAGCACCTGGGTCCAGGTGACGTTCTCGCAGCTCTTCTGGAAGCCGCGGTGGAGGAAGCCGATCTCGGTGTCCATCTTCACGATGGTCTCGCCGTCGAGCTCGATGCGCAGGCGCACGGTGCCGTGCGTGGCGGGGTGCGAGGGCCCCAGGTTCACCACCATGTTGCGCGTCTGAAGATGCGCCTCGAGCTCGTCCTCGCTCGGAGTCGGATCGTATTCGTCACCGGCTGATGCCATGTGCGTACCTCTGGTGATTCGGAAAGAGAGTTAGTCCTGCACGCCGTTGGTGCCGGGGCCGCGGAAGATGTCCTGAATGGGCCGCTCGGGGATGAGGTTCTGGCGGCCGCGCAGCGGGTAGTCCTTGCGCAGGGCGTGGCCGACGAACTCCTCGTACATGAGGATGCGGCGCTTCACGCCACCGGCGAAGAGCACGCCGTAGAAGTCCCACACGAAGCGCTCGCCCCACTCGGCGCCCTGGAAGACCTTGATGATCGACGGGACGTCCTGGTCTTCGTTGACGCGCACCTTGAGGCGGGCGTGCTCGTTCCGCTCGATGTTCTTGAGGAAGTAGAGGACCTCGAAACGCGGGTCCTGCTCCTCGGGGGCGAGGTGGAGGCGATCGACCGCGTCCATCGAGATGAAGAGGCGGAAGCCGAGCTTCTCTTTGAGCAGCTTCGCGACCTCCACGATGTGCTCACGGGCGACGACGCCCCACGCTTCGCCGGTCCGGTCTTTGTACCGTTCGACGAGCGCCTGGGGGATCTGGGCCTGAATCTGATCGAGCGCGAAAGTGCTCAAGTGGGGTCCCTGGGGAGAGAAATGAGGCGCGGTTCTTCTAGGGAGGCCCCCTCACGGAGTCAACGTGATTTTCCGAGGGCTTTTGCGGGCTTAGCCCCGCTACTGTGTGGGACGCGTGAGTCTCCGTCTCCTGGTGCTGTGTCGGTGCTGCTGGCCCCCGTCGCCTCGGCCCAGGACCTCGCCCATGAGCCGCATGGGGTGGTTCGACGCGCACCGACGGCCCCGATCCGACCGTTCATGGTGGTGGCGTGGGACGAGGTCTTCCTCGCCTTCAACGACACGCGCTTCGGACAGCGGGCGGGCTTCGATCAGAACCGGCTGCCGGCACCGTAAGCGACGGCCTTGATGGGACGCGGTGTCCTCTTTGATGACAAGCAGCAGCCGGGCGCCGGCGCGTCACCGATGCGGCACGCCGCGGCGATGAACGTGTTCTTCAGCTGGTGAGCAACTCCTGCGGGCTGTCGGCGTACAGTTCAGTGAAGTCGCAACGACGACACGCTCGCGCCAGGGCCAGAACGTCGTTCCCCAACCGCAGGGCGTTCCGGCCTTCGCCGCACGTGACGTGGAGGGTCGTGAAGGTGATCCGATCGGAGCTGCACTTCTTGATCGGGGCGACTGGGCGTCCGACGACCGCGGAGTCGTTTCGTCGAGGAGCCCGAGCCGTCGCTGCAGCTCGGCCAATTCGACCTGCAGGGCGTGAAGGCGCTCCTCGGCTCGTCCTTGTCCTGCTCGTGCACAGCCAACCTGTCTCGAAGCGAGACCTCGTCTCGCAGCGCCTGTTGATGTCGCTGCTCGAGACCAGGTCGAGCGCGGTCTTGAGGCGTGCCTGGGTCTCTTCCAGCGCCTTCCGAAGGGAACGACTGTCTGGATCGGAGGCCACGCGTCAGTGAACGCCGACGACTTCGCCTTCTTCGGTGAGGTCGAGCCCGTACGCCGCGGGGACCTTCGGCAGTCCCGGCATGGTGAGGATCTCTCCGGTCAACGCGAGCAGGAAGCCGGCACCTGCCGACACGCGCACCTGCCGTACGGTCACGGTGAAGTCGGTCGGCGCGCCTTGCTTCGCGGGATCATCCGAGAGCGAGAGGTGCGTCTTCGCCATGCACACGGGCAGATCGCCGAAGCCCCACTTGCGCAGGCGCTCCATGTCTTTCTGCGCCTCGCCCGAGAGCTCCGCGCCCTTCGCGCCGTAGATCTTCTTCGCCACCGAGCTGACCTTCTGCTCGAAAGGATCGCTCAGCTCGTAGGTGTAGCGGGGCGGGGTGGCCGGCTTCTTGAGCGCCTCCTCGACGGCGGCGGCGATCGTCTCGCTGCCTGCACCGCCCTGGAGGTACCCGGCGTTCCGCGCGACTGCCACGTTCTCGGCCCGCGCCAGCTTCTCCACCAGCGCCAGCTCTTCTTCGGTGTCCTGCGCGAAGACGTTGAGCGAGAGCACGGGCTCGATCCCGAAGCCGCGGATCGACGCGAGATGACGCTTCACGTTGGCGAAGCCGCGCTCGATCGAGGGCAGGCCCGGCTCGTCGCCGCCGTGTGCCCTCATCGCGCGCGCGGTCACCACCAGCACCACCGCCGAAGGCCAGAGGCCCGACATGCGGCACTTGAGATCGAGGAACTTCTCGCCGCCGAGGTCGAAGGCGAAGCCGGCCTCGGTGACCACGATGTCGGCCAGCGAGAGCGCCGCGCGGGTGGCCATCACGGAGTTGCAGCCGTGGGCGATGTTGGCGAAGGGGCCGCCGTGCACCAGCGTGGGCACGCCCTCGGTCGTCTGCGCGAGGTTGGGCAACAGCGCGTCGCCGAGCAGCGCGGCCATGGCGCCGACTGCGTTCAGGTCACCAGCGGTGACGGGCTTGTTCTCCTTGTCGATGCCGACGATCAGCCGGCCGAGGCGCGCCTTGAGGTCCTTGACGCCGTCGGCCAGGCAGAGCGTCGCCATCACCTCGGACGCGGCCGTGATGTCGAAGCCGTCCTGGCGGGGTACCCCGTTGGCCGAGCCGCCCAGGCCGATCACCGTCTCGCGCAGGAAGCGATCGTTCATGTCGATGCAGCGCTTCCAGGTGACCTGCTTGAAGCGGCGTTGATCGAAGTTGATCGCGTTGTCCACCAGCGCGGCGAGCAGGTTGTTGGCCGCCGTGATCGCGTGCATGTCGCCGGTGCAGTGCAGGTTGATGCGGGCCGACGGCATGATCTCCGCCTGGCCACCGCCGGTGCCGCCGCCCTTGGCGCCGAAGACGGGGCCGAGCGACGGCTCACGCAGCGCGGCCATCGCCTTCACGCCGCGGCGCGCGAGGCCCTGCACCAGGCCGATCGAGGTGGTGGTCTTTCCTTCTCCGTACTTGGTCGGCGTCATCGCGCTGACCAGCACCAGCTTGCCCTTCTGCCCCTGCGCGCGCAGGCGATGGAGGGTGGGCCAGGACAGCTTCGCCAGCGGGCCGAACAGCATCAGATCGTCGGCGGTGAGACCGACCTTCTTTGCCACGTCGAGGATGGGGAGCATGAGCGCCGAGATAGTCCCGCGGCGGCTTTCGGTCCACGGCCGTCGAAGCTCAGAGGGTGTAGGAGGCGACTGGATCTCTTCTGTGCCCAAGCAGGCGGGCCTCTCTGCACGTCAGTCCAGTTTCACGCGGTGCACCTGGCTTCGTGATGGTGGCCGCCGGTGAGTTGTCTCCTTTGTTGACGGTGAGCGGGGGGGGAGGAGGGCCGAAAAACCTTGTCCTCTTTGTTGACGGAGCAGCTGCAGCGACTGTCTTTCAGTCGGGTGAGCCGTGACGGTTGTGTCCGTCAACTCCAGACGCTCCGGCTCAGCCCTGGTGCCGGCGTTGGTTGATGGTTGACCTCAGTCGAACGCCAACGCCCGCTCGAAGTCGCTGGGGTTCGACGACGCTTCCTTCGCCACCTCCACCGTGATCTGCCCCGCACGGAGCAGCTGCACCAGGTGCTGGTCGAAGCTCTGCGTGCCGAGGATGTCGTGGCTGCGCTCGCAGAAATCCTTGATCTCGTGGGTGCGGGCGGGGTCCTTGATGAACTCCACCACCGAGATGTTCGACACCATGATCTCGGCGGCCACCACGCGGCCCTTGCCCGACGCGTGCGGCAAGAGGCGCTGCGAGATGCTGCCCCGCAGGTTCTCCGCCAACCGGTTGCGCACGCCGGTCTGCGCCTCGTGGGGGAACACGCCGATGATGCGGTTGATGGTGCGGTACGCGTCCTGCGTGTGGACGGTGGACAGCACCAGGTGGCCCGTCTCGGCCGCCTTGATGGCGATCTCGATGGTCTCGGCGTCGCGCATCTCGCCGACGAGGATCACGTCGGGGTCCTGCCGCATCGCCGCGCGCAGCGCCTTGCCGAAGTCCGGCGTGTCAGGCCCGATCTCGCGCTGCATCATTCGCGAGAATTTGTCTTCGTGGACGAACTCGATCGGGTCTTCGATCGTCACCACGTGCTTGCGGTAGTGCTGGTTGATGTAATTCACCATCGCCGCGAGCGTCGACGACTTGCCCGAGCCGGTGACCCCGGTGACCAGGATGAGGCCGCGATCTTCCTGGCTCATCTTCTCGAGCACCTTGGGCAGCCCCAGCTTGGCGAAGTCGGGGATCACCAGGGGGATCGAGCGCATCACCGCGCCCAGGTGCCCCTTGTTGCGGAAGATGTTCGCGCGGAACCGGCCCACGCCGTCGAGCGGGTAGCTCGTGTCCCAGTCCTGCAGATCTTCGATCGTGCCCTTGTACCGGCTCTGGGTGAGCAGGTGCTTGGCGATGCGCGCCGTGTCTTCGGGCTGCAGCGCCGGCACCTTCACCGGCAGCAGCTGTCCGTTGACCCGCAGCGCGGGCGCCGCGCCCACCTTGAAGTGCACGTCTGAGGCGCCATTCTTCACGGCCGCCGTGAGGAACTGATTGAAGGTCGCGAGTTCCATGATTCCCTTACTTGGCGAAGACGGTGGCCTTCGAGAGCTGCATGTTCGCCCGCCGCAGGCGATCCGACATCGTGCGGATGAACGAGCGGTAGACCTTCACCGCGAGCTTGTCGTCGGCCGCGAGCATCGCCTCGAACGCCGCGCGCGGCATCTTGAGCAGGCGGCAGGGCACGGCCGTCGTCACTCGCGCCGAGGTGAGCACGTCGTCGATGAGCGACATCTCCCCGAAGAGCTCGCCGTCCTTGAGGCGGCCGATCACCTCGTTGGCCTCGTGCTGCCCGTCTTCGTCGGCGTCGCGGCTGATGCGCACCTCGCCCCTGGCGATCACGTACAGCGCATCACCGAGCGCGTTCTGCTCGATGATCACCGTCTCGGCGGGCACGTCGAGGTACTCGATGATGCTCCCCAGCCGGGAAGTCTCGTCGAAGGTGAGCTTCTGGAAGAGGTGGAGCTTCTGCAGCAGCTCCACGCCCTCGAATTCCCCGAATCCCGTCAGTTCGAGTTCCACGGTCCGGAAACCTTATGCCAAGTCGTTCCGATACACTCAGCTTGATGACTTCGGGTAGCGAGCGGCGTTCAGATCCCAGGTTCACGGCCCACTTCGACGTCCGGTTCTCCCGGGCGAGCGACGCGGCGAAGGCGCTCAACGCCTTCTCCATCAACTTCTCCTCGGGTGGCCTGTGCCTGCGCAGCAAGACGCCGTACTCCGTGGGGGAAGCGCTGTCCCTGTCCCTCACGGTCGAGGGCGAGATCTTCGAACTCGAGGGCGTGGTCTCGTGGATTCGCGGTGAGGCGGTGGGCGTGCGCTTCGTCAACGTGAAGTCCGGC
The DNA here is from genome assembly GCA_030681645.1 of Archangium sp. GTDB lineage: Bacteria > Myxococcota > Myxococcia > Myxococcales > Myxococcaceae > Archangium_A. The sequence continues at coordinate 25,697 of JAUXRX010000002.1, read as the reverse complement.
GTGCGGGCGCGCCTCGAGGCGGTCGCGCGCATGCTCTCGACTCGCGGCGCTCCTCTTACTTGAGGCGGAAGACGCCGACCTCGGCCGGGTCGAAGCCGCACGCCGCGAAGAAGGCCTTCAGCTCGGCCGTCACCAGGCCGTAGGTCTCGACCTCGAGGCGCTTCACCGACAACACCTTCGCCCGCTCGACCACGCGCTTGAGCAGCTCCCGGCCCACGCCGCGGCGCTGCCAGGCCTTCGCCACGTTGAGCTCGTCGATCGTCCCCGCACGCCCGCCCGTCTTCAGCACCGGGCGATGCGAGAGGGTGATGAAGCCGATCACCTTGTCGAGCGCGTCGGCCGCCACCATCAGCTCCATCTCGGGGTGGCTGATGATCCACGTCACCGTGTTCGGATCTGCCGAGAGCCCGACCTCGCCCAGCAACGTGACGATCGGCCCCGCATCGCCGCGTCGCGCGGGGCGGACCCTGAAGCCGGTCGGCGGTGGTGTCGGGGAGAAAGCCACGGACGGAGTCTAGGCCTCTCGCGTACGGCGTAAAGAAAGCGGGTGCGAGCCTCGCCTACACGTCGGAAGGAAAAGGGGGACAGGCTGCTTTGGGCCTGTGACTACACGTCGACGAGGAAGACCTCGACGGCCAGGTCGAGCAGCTCCCGCGAAAGGGCGGGCGGCTGGCCCCGGTAGCGCGCTGCGTCTTTCACCAGCTGCACCAGGTCGCGGGGGTGGCAGCTGCGCAGCTGCAGGCTCCGCTGCTTGTACGTGTGCTCGAGCAGGTAGCTCACCGCCTGCTCCACGTACGGAATGCCCGAGGCCTCGCACACCCGCCGGAAGATGGTGCGGTACTGCTGCTCGTCGGGGTTGCCGACCTCGATCTTGTACTTGATGCGCCGGAGGAAGGCCTCGTCGACCAGCTCCTTCGGGTCCAGGTTGGTCGAGAACACGATCAGCTGATCGAAGGGGATCTCGAACTTCTTGCCCGTGTGCAGGGTGAGGAAGTCGACGCGCTTCTCCAGCGGCACGATCCACCGGTTGAGCAGATCGGTCGGGTGCACCTTCTGCCGCCCGAAGTCGTCGATCAGCAACATGCCGCCGTTCGCCTTCACCTGGAACGGGGCCTCGTAGAACCGCGCGGTGTCGGAATAGATGAGGTCGAGCGTCTCGAGCGTGAGCTCGCCGCCGACGATCACCGAAGGCCGCTTGCAGACCTGCCAGCGGTTATCCATCTCGAAGGTCTGGCGCCGCCCGCCCGCGTCGCGACCCAGCTCGAGAGACACCGGGTGGTGCACCAGCCGATCGAAGACCTTCACGATCTGCCCGTCGATCTCCAGGCAGTGGGGAATGAAGGCCTCGCCGCCGAACATCGCGCTGATCGCCTCGGCCAGTGACGTCTTGCCGTTGCCCGGAGGCCCGAAGAGGAACAGCGAGCGGCCCGAGTTCACCGCGGGGCCGAGCTTGTCGACGATGTTCTCGGGCACCACCAGGTGCGAGAGCGCCAGCTCGAGCTGCTTCTTGCTGATGGTCGGCGACTCGCGCGTCTGCTGCTGGATGAGCGCGTTGTACTGCTCGATCGGCACTGGCGCGGGGCCCACGTAGGTGGTGCGCTGCAGCGCATCGCGCGCGTACTCGCGGCCCTTGTCGATCAGCTGGAAGTCGACCGACACCCGGCCGAAGCCCTTGCCCCCGCGCATGTCGACGAGCTTCTCGGTGGTGAGGAAGTCGATGACGTGCTCGATCACGCCCGTCCACGGCAGCCGCAGTTGCTGGGCCACGTCGGCCCCGGTCGCCTGGCCCTGGTAGTAGAAGAACTTGAGCGCGAGGTCGGAGAGCAGGCCCATCTTGAGGCCGGTCTCTTCGATCGACTTCGGCAGCGGCGGCGCCAGCTCGAGGATGCGCGGATTCTCGAGCTGAAACGGGTTCGGCGTTTCCTGCGTAGGGCTCGCTTCGTGAACCTGTGTGCGTCGGGTCGCCATGAGCTCGCGAAGCGTAGCTCAGGTGCGTGGCAGCACCTTCAGGGCAAAGTCAGCGTGAACGCCGCCACCCAGTCGTCGCCACGCTTCACGAGGCAACGCCCTGAAGTACAGGATCCATCGACGGGGACGCCCCAGTCGCTCAGCGCAACGACGAACTCGTACGAGCCTGAGGTAGGCCCGGCAGGCGTCGCAAAGAACTGAAACTCGGAGCCGCTGTAGGTCTGGTTTCCCGGTGAGTCAGCGGCCGCCAGGTCCCAGCGTTGTCCGTCGCTTGGCCGAACCACTCGGACGCTGGAGGACACGGACAGGACAGGCCGCACCAGTTCCTTCGGCCCGCTGATGCTGACCACGAACTCCGAGGGCACAGCGGTCAGCGCGTCTCCGTCGTGAGGACGGAGCTCCACCGATGTTCGCGTGATCGCCTCAGGCTCGGGCGCGCAGCCAGTCAGCAGCAGGACCCAGAGAAGGAAGCGCACCACTCGGACCATCGGCCCCTCACCCCGGCCCTCTCCCCGCTTCGCAGGGAGAGGGAGAAAAGATCAGACGTACGTGAGCCAGTGCTCGTACCGCGGCTCGTGACCCCGCACCACCCGGTAGTAGAGATCCTGGATCGACTTCGTGATCTCGCCCGGCTTGCCCTCGCCGACCTGCCGGTTGTCCACCTCGCGCACCGGCGTCACCTCGGCCGCGGTGCCGGTGAAGAACACCTCGCCCGCGATGTAGAGCGCGTCGCGCGTGAACGAGACCTCTTCCACCTTCCGCCCTGCGTCCTGCAGCAGCTCGATCACCGTGTCGCGGGTGATGCCCCGCAGAATCGGCGAGCTCAGCGAAGGCGTGCGCACCACCCCGTGCCGCCCGATGCAGAAGATGTTCTCGCCCGACGCCTCGGCCACGAAGCCCGAGATGTCGAGGAGGATCGCCTCGTCGTACCCGCCCATCACCGCCTCGCGCTTGGCGAGGATCGAGTTCACGTACTGGCCCGAGATCTTCCCGCGCACCATGTTCACGTTCACGTGCATGCGGGTGAAGCTCGAGACCTTCGCGCGAATGCCTTCCTTCACGCCCTTGTCGCCGAGGTAGCTGCCCCATTCCCACGCGGTGATCGCCACCCGCGTCTCGTTCTGCGCGCCCAGGCCCATCGCGCCGTCGCCCATGAAGGCCACCGGCCGCAGGTACGCGCCGTTGGGGAACTTCGCGTCCTGCACGCGGAGCACGTCCATGCAGGCGTTCACCAGCTGGTCCTCGGTGTACGGCATCTTGAGCAGAATGATGTGCGCCGAGTCGAGGAACCGGCGGATGTGCTCGCGGAGCCGGAAGATGGCCAGCTTGCCGTTCTTCGCCCGGTACGCGCGGATGCCCTCGAACACGCCCAGCCCGTAGTGCAGCGCGTGCGTCATCACGTGCACCGTCGCTGATTCCCAGGGGATCAGCTTCCCGTCCATCCACACCTGGTCGGCTTTGAGGACGGCGTTCGAGGTCGAGCTCATGGGGCGCTTTGACACCATGTGAGCAGCCCGTGCAACGACTGGTAAGCCCTCTCCCCCAGCGGGTCAGAGCCTGGGGAGCGGCGCCATCATGCGCGCGACCACCTGCATCTCCCAGGCGAGCGCGGTGCGGCCGACCTGCACCGCCTCGAGCAGCTGCTCAACCGTCGGCACGATCACCAGCGGGCTCAAGGTGCGCGAGAAGTCGTGCACCAGGTGCGCCCAGGGCCGGTTGCGCGAGACGTTCACCTCGGCGATCCGCTCCAGCATCAGCCAGAGCGGGGTGGTCAGCTTCATCGAGAAGCCGTTGAGCGCCAGGATGAACGCGTTGCGCGTGCCGAGCTCGCCCTTGTGCACCGCCCGCCACGCCGCCCGTGCGGGCACGTTGTCCACCAGCCCTCCGTCGATGAAGCGCGCGATGCCGTGATCGCCCATGTACTGGGTGAGCAACGAGTGCATGCGCGGGTCGTCGCGGAACACGTCGTAGTGGATGACGCCCGGCACCGCGCACGAGAAGCCGACCGCGTCGAGCGCGTCGAACTCGTCCGTGCCCTCGTCGGCCCCCAGGTGCACCCGGGTGAGAATGTCGGGGCGCGCGGTGAACTCGGCGATCGCCGCGAACCAGCGCGGGAGGATCATCGGGTTGAGCAGCCAGCGCGGCGAGGTGCTGATCAGCTTCTCGTAGAACTCGAGGGGGTGGGGCAGCTTGCCTTTGCGGATGCCGCTCACCGCGATGATCGTCTTCACCGGCAGGTCCTTGAGCCTTGGGCCCACGCTGCCCCGGCTGTCGACGCCGAAGTACCGCCCGATGCCGCTGCGCAGGAACAGCCGCAGCGCCGCCGGCACCCCGTAGCGGTTCTCGGTCGAGAGGGTGCGGAACAGCTTTCGCCACGACAGCGAGCGCACGATGCCGACGATCTCGTCCTGCTCGAAGCGGGGCATGCGGCTGCGGAACAGCGCCAGGATCGCGCCCATCGACGTGCCCACCAGCAGCTTCGGCTGCAGCCCGTACTCGTCGAGCAGCGACATCACGCCCAGGTAGACGTAGGCGGTGCCGCCTCCGCCGCCCATCACCAGCACCAGCGACTTCTCGCGCAGCTCGCGATCGATCGCCTCGAAGGGCAGCCGGTCGGCGAAGCGGCGCACCAGCTGATCGCGGGTGTTGGTGGTGCGGTCCTTGAGGTCTCGCAGGTGGGGCAGCAGCTGGGCGCGGGTGATCTTGCCCTTCTCCGGCAGCAGCACGGGCCCCAGCCGGCGGGTGAGCTCTTCGCGGAACGGCTGGAGGTAGACCCCGACGCCGACGTCCCGGCCCTGGTGGTTCACCTTGTAGAGGCGGGCCAGGGACAGCGCGGTGCGCAGCGTCGCCTCTTCGTGCGCGTCGACGAGCTTCGGGTCGGCGATGGCCGCTCGGACGACGGCGAGCTCCATCTCCTCGAGGGGTCTCAGGTTGTCGAAGCGCTCTCGGAGGCGCATCAGTCCCCCTCTCCCTGCGCGAGCGGGGAGAGGGCCGGGGTGAGGGGCCTCGCTCGGGCTGAAGTGAGCCCCCCTCCTGACCTCCCCCCGCTTCGCAGGGAGAGGGACTTTCGTTGCTTCGAACTCACCTTCGCTGCTTGCCGAGGAGCCGCAGCTCGCGCAGCGCTTCGGTGCAATCAGGGTTCGCCTGGATCGCCTTCTCGAACTGACGCTCGGCGCGATCGGGGCGGCCGGTGGCTTTGTGGATGTAGCCGAGGAACAGGTACCCCTTGTCCATCTTGGGGTTCAGGTTCACCGACTGCTCGATCGATCGAATCGCGTCGTCCGCGCGCGAAGGGTCGGCCTGGAACACCGCCCAGCCTTCCCACGCGTGGAACTCGCCCTCGTCGGGGTAGAGCGCGATCGCCTCGCGGAAGAGCCTGGCCGCGCCGTCGAACTGGCGCTGCCGCATCAGCTCTTCGCCGCGCTGGAACTTGCCCTCGGCCGCGAGAATGCGCCCCACGTCGGCGTCATCGGGCTGCCTGGCGCCTTCCTCGAGCTGCGCGATGTACCGCTTGCGCTCGTCGGCGTCGGTGAGCGTGTCGTGCGCGGTCGAGATCAGATCGTAGATCTGCTGCGCGAGCGCGCGCGTCTCGGCGCTGGCCGACGAGAAGTGTTTGTCGGGGTGGTATTCCTTGGCGAGCGCGAAGTAGGCGCGCTTCACGTCTTCCCGGCTGGCGCTCCACTTCACGCCGAGGATCTCGAAGAAGTCGAGCCGGCGCATCGCGGTCAGCTTCTGCGCCAGCTTCTCGCGCTGCGCCCCTTCCTGGCCCGACAGCCGCGGCAGGCTCACCACCTCGGACAGCTCGGGCAGCAGCGAGCCGGCTGACTTCGCCACCACCGGCTCCGGCTTCTTCACCGGGCGCTGCGGCGAGGCGTTCGGCGGCGGCGGAGGCGGAAGGTCGAGCCGCGCCATCGGCTGGGCCAGCTTCGCGTCGCTCCAGGGCAGGTCGAGCGGCGGCTGCGCCGGGTGCTCGGGTGGCTTCTTGCTCGCCGGCAGCGGAGGCGGCAGCGGCGGGGGCATCGACGGCAACGGCGGGGGCAGCGACTTCGCCTCGGGCCGCGCCGGGCGCTGCTCGGCCTTCGCCTGCGCGGCCATCTCGGCATACGAGACCTTGGGCTTGCCGTGGGCCTGGTTCGCCTTGAACGCCACCATCTGCGCGCACTTCATGGCGAAGAAGAAGCGATCGGTCTCGAAGGGGGGCAGCAACCCCAGCGCCCGCAGCGTGGTGAGCGTCTTGTGCCCGTCGGCCAGCTTGAGCAGCTCCTGCTCTTCGGGCCCGAGCCCCACGTCCTGCATGGCGTAGAGCGGATCGTCGCTGGGGTGCACGTACTGCAGGTCGAGCCCCGAGAACGCCTTGAACAGCCGCTTCTCGTCGTAGGTGCGCTTGACCCCTTCGTGGATCAGCTGCGCGCAGGTCATGCCGATCGACAGCGGCTCCGAGGGGAGCGGCGCGTCGGGTATGAACTGGTACTCGCCGTCGTCCCAGCTGAACGCGTCCCACACCTTGTGCTGCAGCTGGAGCACCAGGGAGTGCTGGAGGTTGTGCGGGCTGATGCAGCCCATCTCGATGAGCACGGTGCCCTGCATGCGCTTGCTGGCCTTCATGCGCTTGAGCGATTCCTCGCACTCGGCCTCGCTGATCATCTTCTCCTTCACCAGCACCCGGCCCAGGCATTCCACCAGCAGGTTCGACTTCACCAGCTCGGGCGTGCCTTCCCGGAAATAGACGATCTTCTTCACGTTGCCGCGGCGCAGGCGCACCGCGCCACCGAAGCGGGTGCGGTAGGCGTCGGCGAGGATCTGCGCGAACGACTTGTCCTTGATGCTCGCCCAGGGCACCTCGTTCTTCGTCTCTTCCTTCGAGGCGGCGTCGTCATCGTCGACGGGCGGGGGAGGGGGCTGGGGCCGCTTCACGTCCTTCACGGGGCGGGGCGGTTCCTTCGTGCGCGGCACCTCTCTGGCCCTGGTGCGGGGCGGCTCCTTCGTCTTCGGCACCTCCTTCGCGCGGGGCGCGGTCGGCTCCTTCGCCCTCGGAGGAGGCGCCGCCGGCACGCTGCGCTCGACGTCCTGCGCCTCTTCGCGCGCCGCGTCGTCGGCCATGAACTCGCCCGTCTTCTCGTCTTCCTCCATCGGCGGGGGCGGCGGCTTCGGCGCCTCTGCGCGGGGGTAGCGATCGCCCAGCGCGTCCTTGAGCGTGCCGGTGAGCAGCTTCAGATCGAGCGGCTTCTCGAGCAGGGCGAAGGCGCCGTGCTTGTCGACCGCTTCGCGCTGGTGCACGGGGTTCTTGTAGACGCCCGAGATCATGATGATCGGCACGCGCTTGCCCCGGGGCAGCGCGCGGATCTGCTTGGCCACCTCGTAGCCGCTGAGCGCGGGGAGGAGCAGGTCGAGCAGCACCGCGTCGAAGTTCTTCTTCTCGAAGCTCTTGATCGCCCATTCGCCGTCGCGTTCGACGGTGACCACGAAGCCCTGCTTGGTGAGGGCGTCTGCCAGCACCCTTTGCACGCTGCGGTCGTCGTCGACGATGAGGATGTTCACGGTGCTCGAGCTCGCCAAAGTGCCGCGAGCCTACACTTCCGCCCTGGAGAGGTGGATCTCCGTTCGATCGGCTCTGAATGCCGGGGGAAGTGGTAAGTCGAAGGGGCCACCCGTCTTTCCCGTTCCGGAGCCCCCCATGACCCGTCGACTGTTGCTGACCGCAAGCGCCCTCCTGGCTCACCTGGCCTTCGCGCAGGGCACTGAAGGCCCCTCGGCCGGCCCTGCCGCCGCGGCCACCGCCGACAGTGACGCGCCCGAGGCGAAGGACGGCAAGGTGCTGCTCACGAAGTACCTCACCGCGGTCAAGGCGAAGAAGTGGGCCGAGGCGAAGAAGCTGCTGCACCCGAAGACCCTCGAGTCGATCGCCGAGCGGAAGAAGCGCATGGGCAAGGAGGACCACCCCATGGCCCCCTGGTTCCACGAGAAGATCAACTACTGGCTCAAGGACTTCAAGGTGGGCGCCGCGTCGCTGGGCGCGCTGGGCACGGTGATGATCGAGGTGACCGAAGACAACTTCCAGGTCGCCGACAAGGGCGTGGCGGAAGGCGAGAACTCGGCCTACCTGCTGGGGAAGAAGGACGGGAAGTGGTTCGTCGTGGACAAGAAGCAGGGAGCGGTCTTCACCAAGGACTCGGTGAAGATTGGGTACAAGGGCTGGTTCGACAAGGCCGAAGAAGCAGCCCCATGAACGTGTCTCCCTCTCCCCGAGGGGGAGAGGGTTGGGGAGAGGGCAAACTCAAACCGACGAGGCCGCCAACGAGTGAACCTGGCCCTTCGCCTTCTCCACGTCTCCTTCATGCTTGAGCACGAGGTTGAGCGTCTGAGCCACGAGCTCAGCTGACAACGTATCGGCGTTGAGCAGCACCAGCGCCTGCGCCCAGTCGAGCGTCTCGGAGATCGAGGGCGACTTCTTGAGCTCGAGCTTGCGCAGCTTGCCCACCGCGGTGACCACCTGCTCCGCCAGCTTCTCGGGCACACCCGGCAACCGCGCCCGGACGATCGAGAGCTCGCGTTCGCGCGTGGGGTAGTCGATGTACAGGTGCAGGCAGCGCCGCTTGAGCGCGTCCGACAGCTCGCGGGCGTTGTTCGAGGTCAGCACCACGCGGGGAATGTGCTTCGCCTTGATGGTGCCCAGTTCCGGCAGGGTGACGGCGTTCTCGGCGAGCACCTCGAGCAGGAACGCCTCGAACTCCGGGTCGGCCTTGTCGATCTCGTCGATGAGCAGGACCGCGGGCTTCGGGTTGACCAGCGCCTGGAGGATCGGGCGGGGCAGCAGGAAACGCTCCGAGAAGAACACGGCGTCGGAGGCCGCCACGCGATCGGCCGCTTCCTTGATGGTGCCGGCGCCCACCATCAGCTCGCCGATCTTGTCTTTGAGCAGCTGGGTGTAGAGCAGCTGCTTGGCGTACTCCCACTCGTAGAGCGCCTTCGACTCGTCGAGCCCTTCGTAACACTGCAGGCGGATCAGCTCGCGCCCCAGCGACGCTGCCAGGGCGCGGGCGAACTCGGTCTTGCCGACGCCGGCCGGGCCTTCGATGAGCACCGGCTTCTCCAGCCGATCCATGAGGAAGGCCGAAGTCGAGATGTCGCGCGAGGGGAGGTACCCGACGCCGGCCAGGCGCTTCGAGGCGTCGTCGATGTCGGCGAACTGGCTCATGAGGCGTGGCTCATAGCCCGGCATGACACCTCCGTCACACCTGCAGCCACGGATTGCTGTGGCGGCGGTGCCGCGAAAGACCCGACGAGGCTGTGCTGACTCGGCTGAGGAAACATGCAAGCGCAGGAAAAGACGGAAGAAACACCCCTCACCCCGGTGGGCACGCAGACTGCAATTTCACACGTTCGAGGTGTGCGGGGTCCACCCGCTACAACGAACATGCTGCGACTGATGACCCTGACGATGATGGTGCTGGTGCCCGGTGGCCTGCTGGTCCTGGCGGCCTGGCTGTTGGCCCGCACGGTGGCAACGCAGATGCGGCTCGAGCAGGGCACGCACGGTCACCGCTTCGCCCGCGCCGTCAGCACCGTGCGCATCCGCGACGTGTGGTCGAACGCACGCCAGACCTTCAGCGCGCGCGCGTAGAGAGGGCGCCTCAGGGCCAGCTGAAGAACCGCGCCGGCCCCTCGACGTCGCCACCGACCCCGCTCCCGGTCACGAATACTCCGTACACCGAGATCTGCCCATCGGCCGTGAGCGCCGTCACCGGCGGCTGCGGTGACGAGAACGAGCCACGGGGATCGAGCACCCGCTCCTCGGACATCTTCACCACCGGAGGAATGAACCAGCCCCGGCCATTGGTGATCGACGGCACGCGCTCGAGATCGAACGGCACCATGTACATCCGGTAGTCGCCGGTCGACCCGTTGTGCGGCCCGGCGACGAAGCTGAAGGCGAAGGTGCCGTCCGGCAGGGGGGCGAACTGCGGTGAGAACGCGAACCAGACGTCCGTCGGTGCCTTCGCGGGCAGCCACACCGAGGTGTTCTGATCCGTGACGAACACGTTGAGGTGCGACCCGGTGCCCCAGCCGCGGGTGACGTTGCTGAACAGCGAGATGTAGACGGTGCTGTTCTGCGTGCCGGTCGAGACGGTGGTGAACGCGCCGACCGCGCGGCCGGTCTTCGGGTTGATGCTCACCGTGGTCCAGTCTTCGGGCAGCGCGCTGGGCGAGGTGAACGGCGTCATGCGGCTGACGAAGGAGAACGAGCCCGCCCCCTCGCGGAACACGCCGTAGGGCTCGCTGTCGGCCGCGCCGCCGGTGAGCAGGCGGGTGCCGGTGAAGGTGACGTGCACCACGCCCGTGGAGGGCAGGGTGGCGATCGCCGGGTGCGACGGGGCGAACACGCCGGCGTCGCTGGCGCTGGGCATGATCGACGTGAACGCCGGGCCCATCATCGTCACCCCGAGGGTGTCGCTCAGCTCGCGGATCATGAGGGCCTCGTTCTCTGCGGTGACCAGGAGCACGCCGCCGTTCTTCCAGGGGGCGAGGTCACAGTCGCGAATGATGTCTCCGATGCCGCCGTCGTCAGGCAGCGGCGGCTCGAAGGTGGCGGCGACCACGCCCCACGTCTGGCCGCGATCGACGCTCTTCTGCACGCGAATGCCGCGCCCCACCACGTAGCAGGCATAGAGCGCCTGGTTGTCGGGGTTGAAGGCGAGGTGCACCCGGGTGCCGACGGTGTCGAGGCCGAAGCTGGTGTGGGCCTCGTCGATGAAGTCGGTGCCGCGGGCCGAGCTGGGGTGGGCGATCAGCTGGCCTTCCTGCTCCATCGCCAGCGACACGCGCGCCGTATCGAAGGCGGCGATGTCGGGACGCTTGCCGGCGACCGAGCCCACGGTGACCACCGGCTGCACCAGCGGGGGCCGGGGCGAGACGGTGATCTCGTTCGAGATGAAGGGCAGCGGCGCCGTGCCCGCGTCGCGCCGCATGCCGCCGCCGGTGAACACGCCGCCATCGGCGCTGGTGCGGCGGCACTCGCCGGGGGCGAAGCACTGGTAGCCACCGGGGCAGGTGCTGGCCATGCCCGTGATGCAGGTCTGCTGGCGGCACTGGCCGAGATCGCACACGCGATCGTCCGGGCAGCCATCGGGGCCCATGCAGGCCGAGCCGGCGTCGACGATCACCTCGTCGATGGGCGTACCGAGCAGCACGTCGCCGTTGGCGTTGAGGCCGGCCAGGTAGTAGCGGCGGCCGCTCGTGCCCGAGTCGGGGATGGTGAAGTTGATCGCCGTGCCGGGGACCATGTCGAGGAACGTCTCGGTGCGGTTGTCACCCAGCGCGTCGCTCTCGATGAGCATCCACTTCTCCACCATGGCGGTGCGGCGGGGTTCCCAGGCCAGGGCCACGGTGTCGGCGTTCGCCACGCCGAAGAGCACCAGCCCGTTGCCGCCGTCGTTGATCGCCTGCGGGCCCGCGTCGGGCATGCCCGCGTCGATGATCGGCACGCTGGTGATGAAGGCGTCGTGGCAGGCGGTGGACAGCGTGGTCAGGTCGGCCGCGCAGTTGTCGCGCTGCAGCCGCCACGCGTCCTTCGCGAGGGCAGAGCAGGTCGGCATCTTCTCCACGCAGGTGAGCACGTCGCCGATGACCTTCTGATCGGCTTCGGTGCACGACCTCAGGTTCGAGGTGCACGAGGTGCCCAGCAGCGAGGCGGCGATCTCGTCGCCGCAGTCACCCTGCGTGGCCTTCGCGGCCTTGGTGGATCGTTCGCAGGGGTTGGGGGCACAGCCCCAGAGCCCGAGGGTCAGCGTGCAGCAGACGGCGACGGCGCGGAGTGAAGACATGACCGCCCGTCTACCCGCTGGCGCCGCTGGGCGCTACTCATCCCCCCGGGTTCACGCCAGTGACGATCGTGGTGAGGTCGAGCCCGCCCGTGTAGCCATAGCTCACGTACGAGTCGAAGCCGTAGACCGTGACGCCCGCCCCAGGGAGCTGAGTCTGGTTGGGAAGCGGTCGAACCTCGATTGTGTGGCTGCCGACCGAAACCGGGATGTTTGCGACTCTGAAGGTGCTGTTGGCGATGTTCGAGAAGCCGGTGGCCACGACCACGCCGTCGACCAGCACCTGAGAAACGCGGGCTCCGTCGATGACGACACCAAGGTAGTTGTCCCGCGTTCCAGGAGAGCTCAGCACCGTGTAGCGCGCACGCCACTGTTCGACGGGAGGAAGGAGTACGAGGGAAGGGTCTCCTTGCGCTGGCCGCGTGGTGCCAGTCGTCGCGTCTTGCCCCGCGAAGACCTGCGCGGCCTGAATGGGCTGGTCGGCCGTGATGGTGAATGACGTCTTGCTGCGGAACTCGATGAACCGGCCACCACGCAGCCGGCAGTTGTTGGCCGGCAGGCTCGTCCCCGGCTCGCACCCTCCCGCGCTCGAGAGCACGTCCCCTGCCGCCGGCGCTGCGGAAAGCGTGAGCAGCGTTCCGTTGGGGCAGGCGCTGTCGGGGCAGCCCGCGACAATCTTGTAGTAGTCCGGGCCGGCGTTGGCAGCGCTCGCAAACTGGTTGTTGGTGAGGCGCAGTGGAGCAGTGCGCGCAGCGACGAACGACTTGCCCCACGTCACGAAGGGAAACAGCTGCTCCTCGACGTGGTCGCACGCCGTGTCGAGGAACCCTCGAAGGGTGCAGTCCGAGCTGCCGAAGACCGCGATCGGCTTGTCGGAGGTGATGACGCTTCCGGTCAGATCGGCTCCCGAGACTCGGCAGACCGAGGTCGTTCCGGCTGCGTCGTACGGATTGAGCCCGCACTGGAGGTTGCCTGTCGCTGGGGTCCCCAGCCCCGCGGGAAGGTCAGACGAGAGCTGGAGCACTTCATAGGATTGCAGGGTGAAGGTGCGAGTCTCCCCGGCGGCCATGGCTGCGACGCTGGTGCCGACCACCGAGGCCCTGGTTCTGGCCGCAGCACGAATGGTCACCACGGTGTTGTCCCCGGGCGCCACGACCGACAGGCTGCCGCCGGTGAAGCTCTGCGGAGCCCCGGTGCCGTTGCTGTTGGGCCGGTACACGAGGTGCTCCATGGTCAGCCCGACGTAACTCGAACCGAGGATGTGGGCCGGCAGAACGAGCGAAGCGTCATTGCTGAAGGTGGCGTAGGAGCAACGCTTGCCGGCCGATACCTGTGCGCAAACTCCGGGTGAGCAACAGCTCAGGCCGAGGAAGCCACAGCCGCTCGAGGTGAAATCACCGTATTCGTTACAGCCGCAATCGGTGGCGCCAGCTGTGGCACTGCAGGTTCGATTGGTCACCTTCACTGCGTCCATCGGATTGAACTGGTAGACGGTGACGGGGCGCGTCGAGGTCAGCCGGTACGCGTAGCGCGCGCGGCCGGAGTACGCATTCCCCGTGAAGACGCTCGCGGGCGTGATCGACTGCCAGGGCACCGGGATCTTGAGCAGTCCCTTCGTGGCGGGATCGTTGCGGCCTGGGACCGTGACCGTCTTGACGCGAACCGGGGCGCTTCCGACGAAGCGCCAGACCTCGACCGTCGCGGGAGTCACGGATTGATTGGTGACCACGAAGGCGAAGTCACTGTCTGCCGTGCCCTGGCCTGAGAGCGCGCCACCCTTGAAGAGTGAGTCCATCGAGTTGTCCGTGATGGTCGACCAGTAATCGCAACCAAAGTAGCTGCGAGCGCGAACCGCCTCGCCGCACTCGTCGACACAGGCGCCGTTGATGCACTCTGCCGTCGGGCCCATGTTCGGAAGCGAGCTGCAGGGCACGTCAGTCCAGGTGCCGGTCGGTGAGCAGGCCTGCTGGGTGCTGGTGTTGGCGCAGCGCAGCGCGCCGGGCAGGCAGGCCGGGGCGCGGCACTGGGGCCCCTGGGGGCCCTGCTCGCAGACCTGGGTCACGCAGACGCCGTCGAAGTTGTCGCCGGCGGGCACGAAGCCGGCCGAGAGATCTTCGCGGGGCAGGCGATGGCATTCCTCGAGGGTGCGGTTGTCGGCGCTGCAGCGGCGCTGGCCGACGGTGCACTCCACGCACTCGCCGCTGACGCAGGTCGCGCCCGTAGCGCAGGTGACCTGGCGGTAGCCGCTGCCGTCGTCGAGGCAGATCTCGGCTGATCCACCACCCGACACGCAGCGCGCGGCCCCGGGGCGGCACACCAGGCAGCGCTCGTTCTGGCAGAAGCCCTCGGGCTGTACGCACTGCTCTGAGGTGGTGAAGACGCCGCTCGCGCCGCAGGTCTGCACGGCGGTGTTGTCAGCCGAGCAGCGCACCGCGCCCTCGGTGCAGGGAATGCGATCGTCGCCGGCGTCAGGCGGGGGCGGCTTCGGCTCGCACTGGCCGATGAGCAGGTTGCAGCGCTCGCCCGTGGCGCAGTCACCGTCGCGCTCGCACACGAAGCGGCAGGTGCCCTTCACCAGGCGCTCGTTGCCCTCACAGACGGGGCCGGCGTCCACGGGCGGGTTGACGCGAACCGTCCGATCGCATCCGGCGAGGACGCACAGGGCGAGGACGAGTGGGAGGGCGCGCATGGGTGACTCCGCCAGCAGAGGGAGCGGCCCGTATACCCAAGATCCAGCAGTCCGGGCAGGGGCTTGCACGGGGAACACGGGGAAGTCTTGCCCTCTCCCCGACCCTCTCCCCCTCGGGGAGAGGGAGGCCAGTCTATGACTCGCCGAGGTTGTCGACGATCGAGGTGAAGTCGATGTCCTCGTCACCGCCCGGGGCCGGGGGCAGCGCCGCACCGGTCGACATCACCACCGTGCGATCGTTGCCTTCCTGCGGGCGCTTCTGCGGCGCGGCGGCGGTGATCGACACGGCCGGGCGGGCAGGCGCAGCTGCCGGCTTCGCAGCAGCAGGCTTCGCCGGAGGGTGCGCCGCGGGACGGGGGTCGGGCATCGCGTTGACCCGGGTGGCCGCCTCGTCCTCTTCCCCGAGGAACGAGCTGGCCAGGTTCGACGCGGCCGGGCGGGCCGGGGCGGGCGCCGCGGGGCGGGGTGCCGCGCCAGCAGCGGGTGCCGCACCGGCGGGCTTGTTCTTGTACCGGGCGAGCTCGAGCTCCACGACCTTGAGCTGCTTGCTCTTCTCCTGCACCGCTTCCTGGAGCCGCTTCACTTCCTGCGCCTTCACCTGCTCGCGGCGCTCGACCTCGGCCTTCTGCTTGGTGTGGAGGTCCTCGATCTCCTTGAGGTGCTTGGCCTCCACGGCCTTCTTGTCGGCGGCGGTGGCCGCCAGGCGCGCCGCGTTCTCGGTCGCCTTCTGCTCGGCTGCGGCGATCTTCGCCTGCAGCTCCTTCTCGCTGCGGCTGCGCGCGGCGTTGGCGCCCTCGGTGGCCTGCTCGAGCTCCGACACGCGCTTCTGGCGCACGGCCAGCTGGCTCTGCGCTTCCTTGAGCCGCGTCTCCATCTCGCCCAGCTTGGCCTGCATCTCCTGCTGCACCTGCGCGATGCGCGTCTCGGCGCGCTGCGCCTTCTGGGTGAGCTCGTCACCGTGCTTCTTCGCGGCGGCCTTCTCCTGGGCCACCGCGCTGTTCGCTTCCTGGATGCGCGCGTTGGCCTGCTGCACCGTCGTCTGCATCTGCGTGCGCACCTGGTCGCGCTCGTGCGCGGCGGTGTGGGCGGCCTCGGTGGCCTTCTCAACCGCGGCGGTGCGGGCGGCGAGCTCCTTCTTGGTCGCCTCCAGCTCGCCGCTGCTCGCGGTGAGCCGCGCGGTCAGCTCGTCGGTCTTCTTCTTCGACTCGTCGAAGAGCGACTTGAGCTTGAGCTCGAGGTTCTTCACCATCTCGGCCTTGCCGGTGGCGTCGCGCGTGAGCTGATCGACCTGCCGCGTCTTCTCCTGCTGCAGGGTGGTGAGCTTGCGCAGCGTGTCTGCGAGCTCCTTGCTCTTGGTGGCGAGGTCGTTCTGCAGCAGCTCCTCGCGCCGCGAGCCTTCCTCGGTCGAGGTGGCGACGCGATCCTCGAGGGCCTGCCGCGCGTCTTCCGACGACGCCAGCCGGGCGTTCATCTGCGTCAGCTCAGAGACGCGGGCGCCCAGCTCCTGCTTGGTCGCAGTGAGCGCGTCAGACAGGTCCTGGGCCTGCTCGCGCACCTTGAAGAGCTCGGTCTCGAGCCCGCTGACCTTCGCCTCGAAGTGGTTGTTGGTGTCGGCGTGCGCCCGCTTCTCGATGTCCAGCGCCTTGAGCGCGTCGTCGAGGTTGCTGCGGGTGGCCGCGAGATCGACCTGCGTCGCCTGCAGCGTCTGGGTGAGCTGCGCGACGTTCTGGGTGAGCTGGCCGATCTGCGCGCTGGTGGCCTGCTGCAGCTGCTGGTGCGCCTGCGCTTCGGCTTCGTAGTTGCCGCTGGCCTCGGCGAGCGAGGTCTTGAGCTGGCCGATCTCGCCCGAGAGCGTCTCCTCGAGCTGCGCCTTCGCCGTCTCGGTCTGCCGGTAGAGCCCGGTGACGCGCTGGATCTCGTTGCGCGCCTGCAGCACCTCGCCCTGGCGCTCGTCGCGCTCGGTGCGGATCTGGTTGAGCTCTGCCTGGGTGCGCCCCAGCACCTCGGTGGTCCCCGCCAGCTCGCCCGCCTTCTCCTCGTAGGCGGCCTGCGTCTGGTTGAGCGAGTCCTGCGTCTGCAGCAGCGCGCTCTGCGTCTCCTGCAGGCTCACCGACAGGCGCGAGATGTTCTCGTCGCGCTGGGCCACGCCCTGCTGCAGCTGCCCGATCTCCTGCGTGCGCGCCTCGACGGTCTGCTTGAGGGCGCTCACCTCGCCGTCGCGCTCGGCGATGGTCTCCTGCGCCGTCGACAGCCGCGCCTCGAAGTCGGCGATGCGGGTGTTCTTGTCGGCGACCTCGGCGTTGAGCCCGTCGACGTTCTTCTGCGACGCCTGCAGCGTGCTCTCGAGCTCGAGAATGGTGCCGGCCTGCGACTGCGAGGTGGCGGTCAGCTCGCTGATCTGCGCGCCCAGCTCGCCTGTCTCGCCGGCGAACTCGGCCTCGCGATCGGCCAGCGCGGCCTTGACCGCCTCGACCTCGCCTTCCAGCTCGCCGATGGCCTCGAGCCGCGACTGGATGTCGGCCTGCAGCTGCGCTTCCTGGCGGTCCTTCTGCTCGACCGTCTCGGCCAGCTCCTTCTCGAGGTGGCTGACGCGGCCGTCGCGCTGCTGGAGCTGCTCGGTGAGCTGCTGCTCCATTTCCTGCTTCTGGGTGCCGAGCGCCTCGAGCTGGGTCTGCAGCCCGGTGATCTCGGTGTCGAGCTCGCTCACCTTCTGGGTGGCGCGGGCCTTCGCGTCGGCCAGCTCCTGGGTGAGGCGCTCGCCCTCGGCGTCGCTGCGCTGGGCGTGCTCTTCGGACAGGCGCAGTTTGCTCTCGAGGTCGCGCACGGCGACGTCGCGCTCGTTCTGCGTCTTCTCCAGCGTCTCGGTCAGCGCGGCGAGCTGGCCTTCGAAGTCGGCGTACTTCTGGTCGCGCTCGCTGACGGTCTGGGCCTGCGCCTGGTTCAGCGCCTCGAGCTCGGCGTGGAGCTGCGCGGCGGTGGTGTCGCGCGCCTGCACGGTCTCGGTGAGCTGCTTCTCCTTGACCTCGAACTCGAGGGTGGCGAGCTGGTACTCCTTTTCCATCTGCTCGTAGTCTTTGCGCGACTGATCGAGCTCCTGCCCCTTGCGGGTGATCTCCTCTTCCATCGAGCTCTTCTCTCGACGGAGGACGTTGATCTCCTTCTCCTTGGCGGAGACGACCTCGATGACTTCCTTCTCGCCGATGAACTTCTGGAGGAGCAGGTCTTCGACCTGGCGGCCGTGCTCGCGCTCCTTCTCCACCATCGTGTTCTGCGCGTCGTTGAGCCGCCGGGTGAGATCGTCCCCCTGCATCTTGAGGCCCTGGATCTCGACGTCCTTCTCGTTGAGCCGGTCCTCGACCGAGAGGAGCTCGCGCTCACGCACGCTCCAGATCTCCGAGATGCGGGCGATCTGCGCCTCGCGGCTCTTGAGCTCGTCGCGGAGGATCTGGATCTTCGCCTCGGGCGTGCCCATCGCGTCGCGGCGCGGCGGGCGCTTCACCTCGCGCGACTCGGCCAGCAGCTCGGTCTTGCGATCGGCGATCGACCCGAACGACCGATCGAGGAAGGCCTTGTCTTCGTCGGTCAGGGCGCTGCGGCGCTCACGGCGCGGCAGGCGCGGCGGGCCACCGGTCTTGAGCGGGGGCGGGGCCGCGCTCGCCGATTCGGCCGCGGGGCCGCCCTGCAGCGCGGCTTCCAGTTCCCCGTCCATGTCGTCGAGTGACTGGCTGGGTGAACCGGGTGGAACGATGGTCTGGGTCAAGCGGGCGAGCTCCCCCATCTCGAATGGGATGGCGAGGTAACCGTTGGCGGCGTTGGGCCCCTGCGAGTGCTGCTGCAGCGCTTCGGGACCTGAATCGGAAGAGACGAGGATGACGGGCAGGTTCTGGCCGAACTTGCCCTTGCGGATCGCGCCGCAGAGCACGAAGCCGGATTGATCGGGCAGCTCGGCGCGCAGCACCACGATGTCGGGGCGGCGCTTCTCGAGCTCGCGTTGAGCGTCGTGCGCGCTGGCGGCGAGGCTGGTCTGAAAGCCTGCTCCCTTGAGGACTGACGCAAGCGTCAGGGCGAAGTCGGACTGGCTTTCGACGATGAGGGCGCGGCGCTCCATGGAACCTCTGCTGAGCGGTGGGAGCGGGTAGTCTGCTACGGGCGCGGGGGCCGGTAAACCGCCATGATCGCTTGACTCAGCTGATCAGCGGACGCGGCCCGGACTCAGGTATCGCGCCCCGGCATGGTGGTCGGAGGTGTGTGGCGCTCGAACAGCCCGGACTCAGGCGGGCAGTAGCCGTGGACGAGCTGGGCGAGCCAGGGATCGATGGCCGAGGGGGGCGGCGAGGCGTCGGTGTCGACGGTCGTCACCGACTCCTCCGAGGCCATCGCGGTCTCCTCGACCGCGGAGGGAGCCCCCTCGGTCTCGGGCACGTCCTCGATCTCGTCGGGGCCCACTTCTTCGGGGCCCTCGCCGTCGGTGACCTCTTCGATCTCGCTCTCGTTGATCTCCTCGGGGCCGGGCACCGAGGGCGGCTCGGGGAAGAGCCCGGTGCCGTCCTTCGGGCGGGGCGGGGCCATCGTCGCTGCGATCACCTCGGGCGACGGCGTGAAGGGCGGGAACGCGCTCGGGCTGCCCGGCTTCGGCGGCGCGGACGGCGGGGTGAAGGTGGCGAAGGTGCCCGAGGTGGTCGCCTTCGGTGGCGGAGGAGGCGGCAGCGGGTTCGCCGAGGGCGGCGTGAGCATCGCGAACGAGCCCGACGGGCTCGACTTCGGAGGGTGCGTGGTGCCCGGCGTGAAGGTGGCGAACGTGCCCGAGGGGCTCGACTTCACCGGCAGGGGCGGCACGGTGAGCAGCGGCACGCCGCCCGTCTCCTTCGGTGCCCCGGCCGCCTTCGGCAGCGGTGGCGGGGAGGTCAAGCCCGAGGGCGAGCTCGCGGTTCGAGGGGCCTCCGGCGAGCTCGTGGCTCGGGGCAGCTCCTGCGAGCTCGTGGTCCTGGGCGCCTCGGGCGGGCTCGCGGTGGGCGGCGGGGGCATCTGGAGCGGCGGAATGAAGAACCCCGGGGAAGGAGCGGGAGAAGCCGCCGGGCGGGCGGAGTCCGGCCGGGGCGCGGGTGACGGGGCAGGGGCGGGAGGGGCCTCGAGCTCGGGGGGGCGGCTGGGCACGGTGGGCATCGGCTCGTCGGCGTCAGGCGTCGCGGACGCGGGGACGAGCGAGAGGTGGCTGCCCGTCTTCGGCGCGTCGTCGAGGTGGCGCGGCTCGTCGGCCACGGGCACGGTCGGCGCTTCGATGCCCGGGGCGACGGGCGCGATGTCGCCCAGCTCGGCCGCGAGATCGCCCGGCGTTGGCGCTTCGGGGTTGTTTCTCGGGGGCTCGGCGATGGGCATGCCCATCACCACGGGCGGCTCGGTGGAGCGGCGCGCGTTCGGCTCGGTCGAGACCTGCGCGAGCTCGGCCGCGACCTCGCTGACCTGGTGTCCGACGACGACGGGCGGCTCGTCGTCCTCGCGCAGCGGCACGCCCATCACGCTCGGGCGATCGAGCCCCGCCGCCCCTTCGGGCGAGGTGTCTTCCGCGACCATCGCGGGGTCGGTCTTCACCTTGTTGGTGCCCGGCGACGCGTCGGCCGCCAGCTTCGCCTTCCGCTTCTGCGTGTCTTCGGCGCCCAGCGAGCGCCCGAGCTGGGTGACCTCGTCGGGGTTGGTGGTGTCGGCGTCGCCCACGGCGCGGACGCCGGTGCCGCTGAGCGCGACGTAGATGGCCACGAGATCGGCGCGCACCTTCGCGGCGTCGCGATCGAGGCTGGCGGCGCGGGCGGCGGCGCCCAGCTTCACCCGGCGATTGGGCTCGGTGGCGAGCGAGACGATGGCGTCGGCGAGCGAGGCCTTGTCCTGCGGGCGGTAGAGCACCACCCCGTCGTCGGGCAGCAGCGCGCGGGCGGCGGCGACGTCGGCGGCGATCACCGGGCGGCCGGCTGCGAGGTATTCGCCCAGGCGCGAGAGCGGCGAGCCCACCCGGCTGTTCCGCTCGACGTCGGCGAGGGTGAGCAGGCCCACGTCGCAGGCGGCGAGCACCTTGTGGAGATCGTCGTGCGCGACCTGCGGTTGGAAGTCGACCTTGCCGGTGAGCTTGAGGGCGGCCACCTGTTCCTCGAGGCGCGCCTGGTGCTCTTCGTCCTTCGGCCCGACGATGGTGAGGCGCACGTCGACGGTCTGCAGCGCGAGCTGCATCGCCTCGAGCAGGGTGGACAGGTCCTGCGCGTTGCTCTGGTTGCCCAGGTGCAGCAGCTTCATCGGCGTGGCGTCGGGCACGCCCATCACCTTCGGATCGTAGGGGCCGAGATCGACCGGCGCGGGCAGCACCTGCACCTGCTCGCGGGTGACCCCGAGGCTGGCCACGAAGTCGCGGGTGAGCTCGTTGGCGACGATCACCACGTCGGCGTTCATCAGGCAGAACAGCTCCTGGCGGCGCACCTTGGCGATGAAGCGGCGGTTCGCTTCTTCCGCGCTCACCAGGAACGGGAGATCGACCGAGGGCAGCGAGCAGGCGTCGTAGACGAGCTTGTACCCGAACTCCGCGCGCCGCTCGCAGAGGGCGTAGCCACCGAAGGGATCGAAGAAGTGCACCATCACGTACTCTTCGCTGTCGAGCTGGCGGCGCACGGCGCGATCGAACGCCTGCACCCGCGCGGCGAGATCGCCCGAGCCCACCGGAACCCGGAGCAGGCGGGCGCCGTGGTAGCGCTCGATGTGCGTGTGATCGGGGGTCTTCACCGTGAGGGTGACCACCTGGTACCGCTCGGACAGGCCCTTCAGGTACTCAGTCACGCGGCGCGAGATCGCCGTGGGCGCCGGAATGACGTCGAAACAGCACAGCAGCAGTCGCGGCAGATCGCTCACGGCGGGCGGCATGTTGGCACGTTGACCGGCAACCCGGTCAGTGAGAAGTGCGCGCCATGGAGGACCTGAAGGGGCTCAGCCTGCGGGAGTTGTTGACGCTCGCCCGGGAGCGGCTCGGGGCTTCGGCCTCGGCCCTCAAGACCCGGGAAGAGCTGATCGCCGCTCTCACGGTGGAAGCCCCGGACCCCGTTCACCCCGAGGAGGGTCGAGGGGCCATGAGTGAACCCATCGTGACGCGCGACTTCTTTCGACGCAGGGAAGAGTAGGGTGGCGCGGTGTCCGGGCTGAACAAGCGCAGAGCGATCGCCCAGCTCGAACAGGCGCGCCTGCACTCCGAGCGCGGCGAGTGGACCGCCGTCGAGACGCTGGTGCGCGAGGTGGCCGACTCGAAGTTCCGCGAGGCCGCGGTGCCTTCGTTGCTGGGTGAGGCGTTGCGCCAGCTGGGTCGCCGCGACGAGGCGCGGGTGGTGCTCGAAGAGGGCTACGCGCAGCACCCCGCCAACAGCGAGATCGAGGCGCGCCTGGGCTGCCTGTACCTCGACGCGGACGAGCCGGTGAAGGCGATCGAGTACCTGGGCCGGGCGCGCAAGGCACGGCCGCGCGATCCGCAGGTGTTGACCTCGTTCGCCGGGGCGCTGCTCCGCGTGGGCCGCGCCGAAGAAGCCGAAGCGCAGCTCGCGCGGGCGATGCTGGTGGGCGGCGGCGCCGACACCCGGTTGGTGTTGGCGATGGTGAAGCTGCGCCGCGGGCAGTTCGACGACGCCGATCGCATCGCCGCCCAGATCGAGGGAACGCAGACCGCGCCGATTCTCCAGTGGACCGCGCGGGCCCTGCGGGCCGACATCAAGCTGCTGCGCGGTGACGCGAAGGGCGCCTTCGAGGCGTGGCGCAGGATCGACGCGGCGGGGCACCTGCAGCCGCACCAGGTCGCGCACATGGCCTACGCGGGCGAGCTCGCGGGAGAGAAGGACCAGGTCGACGCGGCCATCGCGCGCCGGCTGGCGCAGGAGCCGCTGGCGGAAGACCTGCTGCTCTTCGCGCAGATCGCCAACCTCCGGAAAGAGCCTGCGCGCGCGATGGAGTGGCTCGACCGGGCCGCGCAGACGGTCAAGGTGCAGGAGAGCGCGTGGGACTTCGAGTTCCACTCTGCGCGGGGCCGGGCGCTGCGGCTGCTGCTGCGGGGTGACGAGGCGCGCGTCGAGCTGCAGGCGGCCTGCGCGTTGCCCGAGGCGTCGATGGTGCGGGTGGGGGCGGGGCCGTTCGTCGATCTCGGTCACCTCGCCGCCGAGGCGGGGGCGTTCGAAGAGGCCGACGCGCACTTCCGCCGCGCGCTGGAGCTCGACCCCGACGAGCCCGAGGCGAAGAAGGCGCTCGAGCTCACCGCGCGCCGGCTGGGCTGGCGGCAGGCCCTCGAGGCGTCGGCGGACGAGCGGGTGGGCGCGGCGAAGGCCGAGGCCGAGGCGCTGCGGCGGCGCTTCCTGGTGCGCGAGACCGAGGTGGACAAGCTCAAGCGCGAGGTGGAGCGGCTCAAGGCCGAGCGGGCGACGGCCGAGGCGAAGGCGAGGGACGCCACGCAGCAGGTGGCGGCGCTGGTGTCGCAGAGCCCGCAGCACCTGCGCGCCGAGCTCGAGGAACGGGAGCGCGACATCGAGGCGAAGTCGAACGAGAACCTCGAGCGCGCGTTCGGGAAGATCTCGTGCCCCGAGCGATTGCGGCAGATGTTGCTGGTGGCCGAGCGCACCTACCAGAAGTCGCTCTACACCGAGCTGCCGGCGGCGGCCGTGGCGGTGCTCTTCTCGGGGGCCTTCGAGCGCAGCCTGGTGGAGCTGATCGTTCACCCGTTCGATCAGTGGCTCGACCAGCGGCAGCTGCGCAGCCGGTTCCTCGAGGACGGCGTGCGGGAGCGGCGCGGCAACCGGGTGGAGTACGCGGACCGGTTCTTCGAGTCGCTCGATCGCGAGCAGTCGGCGCGGCCCCCGTCGCTGGGCGAGGTGAGCCGGGTGCTGGAGCGGCGCGAGGAGGCGTACCTCTCGATCTTCAACCAGTTCCTCACCTCGAGCTTCGAGCTGCCGTCGGGGTTCTGGGGCGAGTTCGCGCGCTTCGTGACCTGGGGCAAGGAGACGCTCCGCGATCCGGTGGCGCACGGCCACATCGAGATCGACTGGGAGGGGCTCAAGCAGTTCCGCGAGCGGCTGTTGTTCTCGTTCGCGGGTGAGCCGACGGGCGTGTTGCCGACGCTGTTGCGCGCGCGGAAGAAGAAATGACGACGGTGGTGTTGTTGCCCGGGTTCCAGGGCCGCGCTGATCAGCCGATCCTGAGACGCCTCGAGGCCCGCCTCGTGGGCGGTCCACCCCGAGCGGAGTCCCTCCGTTCACCCCGAGCGGAGTCGAGGGGCGACCTCACCTGCCTCCGGCGCGCACCCCCGCGCCTCAAGCTCACGCCGGACCTCGAGGCATACGTGGACTGGCTCGAAGCAGAGGTGTCGGCGGTGCGAGGTCCGTTGATCCTCGTGGGCCGTTCGTTCGGAGGCCGGCTCGCCATTCGCCTGGCCGCGCGGCGCAAGCTGGCCGCGGTGGTGCTGCTGGGTTTTCCGATCAGGCCACCGGGGAAGAGGCGGCCGCTCGATGAACAGGCGTTGGCGGCGTTGACCTGCCCGGCGTGGATCGCGCAGGGCACGAAGGACGAGCTGGGCCCGATGAAGGTGCTCCGCCAGTTCTCGGGCACCGCCGAGGTCTTCCCGGTGGTGGGAGCCGGCCACAGCTTCGGAGCGAAGGAGTCGGCGACGCTGGACGCAGCGGCGAAGTGGATCCGGGATCTGTCTCCCTCTCCCGAGGGGGAGAGGGCTTCCGCTGACCACGGCCCCTGCTAAGAGCGCCGGGCCATGCTCCTCGCCCTGATCCTCGCAGCAGCCCCGCCGCCGCCTCCTCCGCTCGGCGAAATCTCCGCGCCCTTCGGCCACATCGGGAACGTGGTCGACGAGCTCCCGAAGGGTGGGAGCTCCGACACTGACAAGGTGCTCGCCCCGAAGTGGGAAGGCTGCGAGCCGAAGGGCGTCTACCTGATGCGCTTCCTGGGCGGAGCGAGCCGCGCGCTCGAGCAGCTCCAGCAGTCGCTCGACCGTTCCCCGGGCAGCGAAAAGAAGCTCTTCGGCCGCAAGGCGGTGCTGGCCGAGGTGATGAAGCTGTTGAGCAGCTCCCGCTTCGAGCTGAAGCAGAGCTGCGGGGCGGCTGAGCTCGGTGACGGCTACAAGCTCGAGCTCACCGCGCCACCGAAGAAGTGGTGTGACGCGAAGGCCGACGCGACCGAAGGCGAGTTCTGGTTCTTCTCGAAGAACAAGCCGGCGGCGGTGATCTCGGTGCAGAAGGGCGGCACGGACGTGTGCAAGCCGCGGCTCTCGACGATCCTCTTCGACGGAAAAGGCGTGGCGCGGGTGCGGATGCACGCCGATTGGGGTGGTGCGGTCTCGGCCACGCTGGTCGGCGATCGCTGCCAACTCGTCGATTACACGCTCGATACGGACAAGCAGGCCTTCCTGCCCGTTTGGAAGTCCTGCAAACGCTGAGGACTTCGGGTACAGCCGATCATCATGGCGTCAGCACCCATCGTCGAGGTCGATCCGGTCCACCCCCAGCCGCGCACGATTGAGAGAGCGGCGAAGGTGCTGGAAGACGGCGGCCTCCTCGCCTACCCCACCGACACCTATTACGGCATCGGCTGCGATCTGAACTCGAAGAAGGCGATCGACCGGCTCTACGGAGTGAAGAACCGCGATCGCAAGAAGCCGCTGGCGATCCTCTGCCCCGATCTCTCGGACGTGGCGCGCTACGCCAAGGTCTCGAACTTCGCCTACCGCTTCATGCGGCAGCTGACCCCGGGTCCGTTCACGTTCGTGCTCGAGGCGACGAAGCTGGTGCCCGACATGATGCAGAGCAAGCAGAAGCAGGTGGGCATCCGGGTTCCGCAGGCGCCGCTGATGCTGGCGATCGCCGCGAAGCTGGGCCGGCCCATCGTCACCACCTCGGCGACCGACATGGACGGCGCGGTGCTCACTGACGCGAAGGCGATCAAGGAAGCGCTCGGGCTGCGGCTCGATCTGATCCTCGACGGTGGGCCGCAGCCGGATGAGCCGTCGACGATCGTGTCGTTGCTCGACGATCAGATCGAAGTGCTGCGGCAGGGCAAGGGCATCCTGGTGATGGAGTCCTGACTCACCGCGGCGCTCCATCACCTGGGTCGCTCTGCCTCGGCCAGATGTCCGCTTCGCTCCCATCTGTCTCGCGCAGCGTTCCGCTGCTACCGGCGGCGCTCCATCACCTGGGTCGCTCTGCCTCGGC
>JAUXRX010000065.1 GCA_030681645.1 Archangium sp. | reverse complement strand
CGCTACGGCGGCCATCTCAAACAGAATGGCCCACCGGGGCTCCTCATCCTCTGGCGAGCGTTGCGCGCCCTCCAAGCGCTTGCTGAGGGCTGGCTCCTGGCCCAGAGATCTGATCAATCATGAGGCGCAGCGGGGAGAGGGCTGGGGTGAGGGGCCGATCGCGAGAAGCCCCTCACCCGGCCTGCGGCCGACCTCTCCCCGCTTCGCAAGGAGAGGTTTCAGGTGCTAGCGGCTGAAGACCATCAACGCTTCCACGTGGTGCGTTTGCGGGAAGAGATCGAACAACTGCAACGCGAGCGGCTGGTAGCCCCTGCCCACCAGCTCCTTCGCGTCGCGCGCCAGGCTGGTGGGATCGCAGGCGACGTAGACGACCCGCTCGCACAGCAGCCCCGACGCCCAGCGCCCCACCCCCGGCGCACCCGAGCGCGGTGGATCGACCAGCAGCCGCTCGAACCGCGACCCCTCGCGCACCAGGCCGTCGGCGATCTTCTCGGAGTCCCCCTGCACGAAGCGCACGTTCGTCACCGCCCGCTTCAGCGCCGCCTGCTGCGCCAGCGCCACCGAGAGCGCCGCCGACTCCACCGCCACCACCTGCGCCACCGCCGGCGCCAGGCGAAAGGTGAAGTTGCCGTTGCCCGAATAGAGCTCGAGCACCCGGTCGGCCTTGCGCAGCTCGAGCAGCTCGACCGTCGCCTGCACCAGCCGGCGATTCACCGCCACGTTCGCCTGGGCGAAGCCGTCGGGCCGGTGCAGCACGCCGTCTTCCTCGAGCACGGGCTCGCCCAGCAGCTCTGCCTGGCCCTTCCCTTCTCCCGGCTGGAGGATCGCGCCGTCGATGACCCCGTCACGCAGCGCCAGCTCGATCGCCTCGCGATGCCGCGGGCGGATCTGCGCCTTGAAGTGCAGGCTCACCGCCACCCGGCCCTCGCACTCGAGCAGGCGCACCTCCTCGAGTTCCTTGAGGGTGTTCGCGCCCAGCCGGGCCGCGAGCAGCGCCGGGAAATCGGCGAGCGGCTTCGTCAGCGCCGGGCACCGCTCCACCTCGACCCGCACGTGCGAGGCCCGCCCGTGAAACCCCAGCGCGCCGCCCACCGGGTGCAGCACCGCGCGCCGCCGGTACCCCAGCGACTCGCCCGACTTCACCGTGGGCAGCAGCTCGAAGGCCGACCGCTGCACTCCGCCGAGGTGCTCGAGCGTCGAGAGCACGATCTCCTGCTTGTGCGCGAGCTGCGCCTCTTCCTGCAGGTGCAGCCAGTCGCAGCCGCCACAGCGATCGGCGACCGGACAGGGTGCAGGCCTCCGCGCCGGGCTCGAGGTCAGCTGCTGCACCACCTCGCCGCGCAGCGCCTTGCCCGCATCGCCCACGTCGGCCAGCACCCGCTCACCCGGCAGCGCGCCCGCAACGAAAACGGCGCGACCCTGGTACTGGGCCACGCCGTCTCCTGAGTTCGACAGCCGCTCGACGAGGAGCTCGAGGCGAGTCACTCCGGCTTCACTTCTTGGGCGGGGGCATCGCGTCGGGCAGCTCGGCGCGCAGGCGATCGACGAAGCGGGCCAGGCGGCTCTTCTTGTCTTCGTCGATGTCGACGAACTCGAGGCCCATGCCGGGCACCTGGTCGGAGTCGGTGTCGGGCGGGTGCGCGCGGATGACGCGGCCGGTGAGATCGAAGGGGAACGCGGCGTCGGGCAGCGAGACGATCAGCCTCACGATGCTGCCCACGGCCAGCGGGTTGCGGGTGTTGATGAAGATGCCGCCGCGGCTGATGTTCACCGCCCAGTCGGTGATGAACCCATCGACGGTGCGGTAGGCGACCAGCAGCTCGTGCTGGAGGCGCTCCGACTTGCGTACTGGCTGGGAGCCTTTGTCATCGCTCATGGTGCGCGCAGCCTAGCCCCAGCAGGCCGTCAGATCGCCATCGTCTTGAGATCGGCTGCCTTCTTGAGCGGGGCGCCGGTCAACTTCTGGACGGACTCGAAGGTCTCCCCGGGGGCGAGCTCGCGCAGCAACAGGCCCTCGGGGGTGACGTCGATCCACGCGAGGTCGGTGCAGATCGCGTGCACGCAGCGCTTGCTGGTCAGCGGCAGGGTGCAGGCCTTGAGGATCTTGTGGCCGCCGTCTTTCGTGGCGTGTTCCATGGCCACCACGACCCGCTTGGCGCCGACGGCGAGGTCCATCGCGCCGCCCATGCCCTTGACCATCTTGCCGGGGATCATCCAGTTGGCCAGGTCGCCGAACTCGCTGACCTCCATGGCGCCCAGCACCGCGAGATCGATGTGCCCACCGCGGATCATCCCGAAGGACGCGGCCGAGTCGAAGTACGCCGCCCCGGGGAGCTCGGTGACGGTCTCCTTGCCCGCATTGATCAGGTCGGGGTCTTCCTGGCCCTCGAGCGGGTACGGCCCCGTGCCGAGCATGCCGTTCTCCGACTGGAGCACCACCTCGACGCCCGCCGGGATGTAGTTGGGGATCAGCGTCGGCAGGCCGATGCCGAGGTTGACGTAGAAGCCGTCACGGAGCTCTTTGGCGACGCGCTGGGCGATCTGTTCACGGGTCAGTGGCATCTCAAGCCGCCTTTCGAACGGTGCGGCGTTCGATCCACTTGTTGAGCCCGACCGACTGGATGACGCGCTTCACGTACACCGACGGCACGTGGATCGAATCGGGGTCGAGCTGGCCGACGGGCACGATGTGCTCGGCCTCGACGATGGTCACCTTCGCGGCCATGCACATGAGCGGCGAGAAGTTGCGCGCGGTCTTGCGGAACACCAGGTTGCCCCAGGTGTCCGCCTTCCACGCGCGCACGATGGCGAAGTCGGCCTTGAGCGGGCTCTCGAGCACGTACTCGTGGCCGTCGATGATCTTCGTCTCCTTGCCCTTCGCCACCTCGGTGCCCACGCCGGTGCGCACGTAGAAGCCGCCGATGCCCGCCCCGCCCGCGCGGATGCGCTCGGCCAGCGTGCCCTGGGGGTTGAGCTCGACCTCGAGCTCACCCGAGAGGTACTGGCGCTCGAACTCCTTGTTCTCGCCGACGTACGAGCTGACCATCTTCTTGACCTGCTTGTTCTGGAGCAGGACGCCGAGGCCGAGCTCGGTGGTGCCGCAGTTGTTGGCGATGATGGTGAGCCCCTTCACGCCCTTGTTCAGCAGGGCGGTGATGAGGTTCTCGGGGTTTCCGCACAACCCGAAGCCGCCGGACATCAGCGTGCAGTTGTCGGGAATGTCCTTCACGGCTTCGGCAGCCGAAGCGACGACCTTGTTCATCTGACCTCCACGGCTTGATGCGAACAGGGGTCTTCTTTCGCAGCGGGCGGTGGAGTTCAACCTTTCTCTCGCCCGAGAAGACAGCGCATTTCGGCCGATGAGGCCGTTATCGTGAGGGGCATGGGAAGCCCCCCCCGCTCTCACGGAGCCGAACCGCCAGCAGCCGAGGGCGGCGCGAGGCGACGTGGAGAGGCGACCCGGCGCGCCACGGCGCTGGTCGCGCTGCTGCTCGCCGCCGCCTACGCGGTCACGGGGCTCCTGGGCATGCAGCTGGCGGCGCCCCCGGGGAACGTGACCCCCGTGTGGCTGCCCGCGGGGCTCGCGCTGGCGGGGCTGCTCACCTTCGGGCGCCGGGTGTGGCCGGGCATCACCCTGGGCTCGTTCGCGCTCAACGTGCTCGTCTTTCCCAGCCACACCGCCTGGCCGCTGCGCGTCTTCGGCGCGCTGGCGATCGCAGCCACCTCGACCGTCGGCCTGCTGCTGATTCACTATCTCGCGCAGCGCAGCCGCCGCACCGACATGCTGGCCCGCCCTTCCGCGCTGCTCGCCTTCACCGGCTGGGTGGCGGCGGGCTGCGCGGTCAACGCCACCGGGGGCCTCCTGATCACCGCGGCCTTGAGCCCCGTGCCGCTGGCCGAGTTCCCCTCGTTCTGGCTCACCTGGTGGCTGGGCGACGCAGTGGGGATCCTCCTGCTGGCCCCGCTGGTGCTCGGGGAAGGCTCGTCGCGCCCTCACCGCCCCCTGGAGTGGGTGGCCGCGCTCGTGCTGACGCTGGTCGCCTGCCAGTTCGTCTTCGGCGCCCCGCTGACCATGTTCGGCGGGTCGCGGCTGCCGCTGGCCTGGACGGTGTGGATGGGCGTGGTCTGGGCGGGGGCGCGGCTGGGCGGGGCCGCGGTCAGCGTGCACACCGTGCTCATCTACGCGCTGATCAGCTGGGGCACGCTCAGCGGCAACGGGCCGTTCTCGCCCTGGCCGCGCGAGCTGGCGATGGTGTTGATCGACGCGCTGCTGGTGATGGTGATCATCACCGGGCAGCTGCTGGCCGCGCTGGCGGCGCTGACCCGGGGCCAGCAGGCCGCGCTCGAGCAGGAACGCGCCAGCCTCGAGGCGCGGGTGGCCGAGCGCACCAGCCAGCTCGAGGCGTCGACCCGCTCGTTGCTCGACGAGACCGAGGTGAGGGGCCGGCTCGCGGCGCGACTGGTCGAGGCGCAGAAGCAGGAAGCGCTGGGGCGGCTGGCCGGCGGCGTCGCGCACGACTTCAACAACCTGCTCACGGTGGTGAGCGGAGAAGCCGAGCTGCTGCGCCGGCAGGAGGGCCACCACACCGACGTCTACGACGGGGCCGGCGCGATCCTCGCGGCGGCGCACCGGGCGGGCGAGCTCACCCGGCAGCTGCTGGCGGTGGCGAGGCGGCAACCCACCGTGCCCCGCCACGTCGACCTGCAGGCGACGCTCTCGACCAATCGCCGGCTGCTGCGCCCGTTGTTCCCCGAGAGCGTGAAGCTCGACGTGGCCTGCAGCGAGCCCTGCGGCGTCAACATGGACCCGACGCTGCTCGACCAGATCATCCTGAACCTGGCGATCAACGCGCGCGACGCCATCGTCGGCCCGGGCGAGGTGAAGCTCGAGGCGGCGCAGCACACGCTCGACGAGGCGGCCGCCGGGGCGCTGGGGCTGAGCCCCGGCAGGTGGGTCTGCCTGTCCGTCACCGACAACGGCACCGGCATTCCGCCCGACGTGCTGCCGCGCATCTTCGAGCCGTTCTTCACCACCAAGGCCGAGGGCCGCGGCACCGGCCTGGGGCTCTCCACCGTGCTGGGCATCGCCAACCAGTCACGGGGCACGGTGAAGGTGAGCAGCACGCAGGGGCGCACCACCTTCTCGGTCTGGCTGCCGGCGAGCGACGGCGTGGCCGAGGTGGCGCAGCCGGCACCGGTGGCCAGCGGCGGGAGGGCTCCTTCGACCATCCTGGTGGTGGAAGACGAGCCGCTGGTGCGCCGCACGGTGGTGCTGGCGCTCGAGCGGGCGGGGCACCGGGTGCTGACCGCGGGCGATGGAGAAGAGGCGCTGGCCCTGCTGCGCCAGGAGGGGCACGGAGTGCAGCTGGTGCTGTCCGACGTGGTGATGCCACGCCTGGGCGGCGTGGAGCTGGCGCGGGCGATTCGGGCCACCCACGCCCTGCCGATTCTCTTCATGTCGGGCTTTCACGAGCGCCAGAGCGAGCTCGCCCACGAGCAGGTGCTGGGCAAGCCCTTCACCGCCGACCAGCTCCTGTCGGCGGTCGAGGTGACGCTCAGCACCCCCGGCCCGCGCTGACTGTCTCCCTCTCCCCGAGGGGGAGAGGGTCGGGGAGAGGGCGAACCGATCTCCCCGCGCTCAGTCAGCGCTCGATCATCAGCGCGATGCCTTCGCCGCCGCCGATGCAGAGCGAAGCGACGCCGCGCTTGAAGTCGTGATCCTTCATGGTGTGCAGCAGCGTCACCAGCACGCGCGCCCCTGACGCGCCGATGGGGTGACCGAGGGCCACCGCGCCACCGCGAATGTTCACCTTCGAGGGGTCGAGCTTGAGCAGCTGGTTGTTGGCCAGCGACACCACCGCGAACGCCTCGTTGATCTCCCAGGTGTTCACGTCGGCGACGGTCTTGCCCGTCTTCGTGAGCAGCTTGTTGATCGCGTCAGCGGGGGCGATGGTGAACTCGACCGGCTTGCGCGCGGCCGCCGCGTGACCGACCACCTTCGCCAGCACGGTGAGGCCCAGGGCCTTCGCCTTCTCGGCGCTCATCAGCACCAGCGCGGCGGCGCCGTCGTTGATCGACGAGGCGTTGCCGGCGGTGACGGTGCCGTCCTTCTTGAAGACCGGCTTGAGGGTGGGGATCTTCTCGGGCTTCGCGTTCTTCGGGCCTTCGTCTTCGGTCACCAGCACCGGGTCGCCCTTCTTCTGGGGCACGGCCACCGCGACGATCTCGTTCTTGAACAGGCCTTCCTTCTGCGAGCGGATGGTGCGGTTGGTCGACTCGACCGCGAACTCGTCCTGCGCGGCGCGGCTGAACTTCATGTCGGTCGCGCACTGCTCGGCGCACACGCCCATGGCCACGTTGTCGTACGCGTCGGTGAGCCCGTCGCTCATCATCGAGTCCTTGAACTCGACGTTGCCCATGCGCGCGCCGTTGCGCAGCTGCATCGAGATGTACGGGGCGTTCGACATCGATTCCTGCCCGCCGGCCACCACCACGTCGGCGTCGCCGAGCGCGATCGCCTGGTACGCCTGCACCACCGCCTGCAACCCCGAGCCGCACACCTTGTTCACGGTGACGCAGGGCACGCCGATCGGCAGCCCGGCGCCCAGCGCCGCCTGGCGGGCGGGAGCCTGGCCCACGCCGGCGGTGAGCACGTTGCCCATGATCACCTGCTCGACGAGCTCCGGCTTGACGCCCGCGCGCTCGAGCGCCGCCTTGATGGCCACCGCGCCCAGCTGGGGGGCGGTCATCGAGGACAGCGCGCCCTGAAATGCTCCGACCGCGGTCCGTGCCGCGCCAACGATGACGACTTCTCGAGCCATGGTTCGTCTCCTGAAACTGAAAAGGTGAATCAGCGCCTTGCCCTTCGACAAGGCTCAGGACGGGCTTATGACGGCGCCGCGCTTCGTTTTCAAGGTGGCGTGCCAGTGCGCATCAGCACGCCTGATGCCGCGCTCAGGGTTGCTGCGTCGCGACCTTCACCCCGGGAGGGTGCGCTTCGAAGAGCGGCACCGGGTTTCGCCGCTGGGCGCACCCGGGGATCTTCGCGCTGCACTGGGCCTTGGCGCGCGGTCCATCATCGGGCACGCGCCACTTGAGGGCGGCCTCCAGCGCGACGTCGGACGGCCTGCCCAGGTGCTGCAGGGCGAGCGCCTGCACGCGCAGGCAGTCGCCGTCACGGGGGAAGAGCGCGAGGCCTCCTTGCGCGGCCGCCAGGGCCTGCGGGTAGCGCCCCACGCTCGCCTCGGCCATGGCGATCGACTGCCAGAGGGCGAGCTCGTTGGGGGCGAGCTTGAGCGCCGCCGTCCACGCGGCGGCGGCCTCCTTCCACTTCCACACCTGGGCGTAGGCGTCGCCCCGGGCGCGGAGAATGGGCGCGGTAGGCCCGAGCTGCTTCTGGGCCGCCTTGAGGTGTGCCAGGGCGAGCGGCAGCTGGCCGCGCTTGCCGGCGAGCTGGCCCAGCGCCCACTCGGTGACGCCGGCCTCCTCGCCCACCGCGACGAGCTTCGCGTGCTCGAAGGCGCCCAGCGCCTCGTCGAGGTATTCCTGCAGGCCGACCGAGAGCCCGAGCCCGCGCCGGTACGAGCGCAGCCAGGTGTCGTGGCTGGCGAGGCCCAGCAGCGAGACCTCGGCGCGATCGATCAGGGTGACGGGCTGAGCCACGCAGGGGTCGAGCCTCGCGCCGGTCTGCGCGAGGGCAGCGGCCTGGAAGGCCTTGCCCCGCGGCGTCTTCAGGTCGTCGCAGGCCATCTTCATCATCTCGTCCGAGCGGGCGCGGTGGGTGAGCCGGGCCTCGATGCGCAGGGGGAACGCGTCGGGCATGAGCGTCGAAGGCACGAGCGCGCGAATGCGCGTCACCCGGGCGTCGCGGGACGGCACGGTGTGGTTCCACACGGCAGTGACGAACTCGTGGGTCTCGCGGCGCTGCACCGGCTGGCCCTGCGCGTCGACGATCTGCGAGCGCACCTGGTGATCGTCGGACACGGCGATGACGTCACCCTTCGCGGTGCGCACGGTGACCTCGACGCGGGTGCCCTGGTTGTCGAGCACGCCACCGGGGAAGCGGTGGCCGGTGCGCTCGTTGAAGACGACCACGTCGACGTCGATGGTGTCACCGGGGTTGGGCCGCGCGGCCTCGGCCGGCATGGACCAGGGCTCGTCGTTCACCTTCACCGCGGCGACGTCGATGGTGGCCGATTTCTCCAGGAAGGCCTGCAGCCGCGCCACCTGGGCCGCGTCACCGCGCATGGCGGCGAGCGTGGTGTGCGCGCCGAGGAAGCGGTGCGAGGGCACGGTGCCCTTCTTCGCGGCGACGTCGCCGAGCACGGCAGCCTCGCGGGGCATGTGACAGGCGCGGCAGTCCTGGCTGGCGACGTGATCGGGCCGCTCGGCGGTGCTGCCGGCCCAGGCCGACCGCTGCCAGGCGCCGAAGTCGTCCATGCCGAAGAACGCGGCGGTGTTGCCCGTCTCGGCCTGCAGGAACGCGCGGTGGCAGGTGCCGCAGAGCTCGGCGGTGCGCAGGGTGGCCGAGGCCACGCGGGCGCGGTGCTTCTCGAGGGTCGATTCCCCGGGGGCCGAGGGGAACACCTCGTCGGCGCGCAGGGTGAGGCTGCCATTGCCGTCGAGGCTGGCGTGCACGGTGCTGTGGCAGGTGGTGCACGAGACGCCGGCGTGCGCGCGGGGATCTTCGGGGGCGATCTCCTTGCCTTCCATCGCGCCCGCGGTGAGCAGCGCGAGGTCGTGACAGCTCGCGCACATGCGGCTGGGGGCGTTGCCGCGGTCGACGCGCAGCTTGTCGATGCTCACCCGGTAGATGGGGTTGGTGAACGAGGCGAGCGCGTGGGTGCTGGTCTTCCACTGCGCGGCGATGTCGGCGTGGCAGCTGCCGCAGTTCTTGCCATCGGTGAAGTTCGCCGACGGAATGACGATGTCGTTCCCCTTCACCCTCACCTGCCCCGGCGAGCGCGGCGCGGTCTCGTCGGGGAGGACGATGGGGGGGGCAACCGCCAGCACGAGCGAGAGCAGCGCGATCACTTCGTCTTCCTCAGGGGCTTGCCTGCTTCCGTCTTGAGGCCCTTCACCTGCAGCTCGGCGATGGAGCTCTCCGCGAGCTTCTCCACCTTCGCGGGATCGCGCGGGACGAACGCCGTGTTCTGCGCCGCCTTCACGCCCTCATCCACCTTGTTCGCGGGAGGCCCGCCCCAGCGCCCGTACACGGGCTCCTTGCAGGCGACGGGGCCGGTCCACGGGTAGCGGATGGCGTAGCGCGCCTGGAAGTTGTTGAGCGAGTCGGGGCGCGAGCCCTGCTCGAGCGACTTGCCGTCTTTGAGGAACTCGCGCCCCCCGACGATCGGCTTCGCGGCGCGGAAGACCAGGTCTTCACCGAGCGAGGCCTTGTCGTAGCGGGCGTGCAGGCGGGTGAGCACGTAGCCCTGGCTCGCGTCGTACGCGTCGGTCACCTTGCCCTTCGAGGGCACCACGTCGGCGCCGAGCGTCTGGAAGTCCTCCTCGCTCATCGGTGACGTCGGGCAGGGATCGCAGCTCGAGGCCTGCCACGCGTACTCGGTGATCACGGCCTTCGGGTTCGCCTTGAGGGTGCGGTCGAAGAGGCTCACGTAGAAGAAGGGGAACTCGCTCTTCGCGGACGGCACCAGGTCGATGTTCGTGGGGATGGTGACGTTCGGGTAGTTGGCCACCTCGTACCGCTGGTTCTTCGCGAGGATGTGAACGATCAGGTCCTGCTGGGCCTTCGCGTTGATGAGCCCGAGGCGGATGGGCAGATCGAACTTCTCTGAGTCGTAGTGGAAGCGCAGCGGCGAGAGCGCGGCCATGCCTGTCGACTTGTCGAAGGTGACCTTCTTCACGTTCACCTTCGCCACGAAGAACTTCATGCCCTGCTGAATGTACGGGCGGAACAGCGGCTCGGCGCCTGAGGGGATCTTGTACTTCTCCTGCTTGAGCCAGGTCTCGAGGCCGAGCGCGTCCTTCGCGGACAGCACCACGATGTCGTATTCGCCCACGGAGAAGCGGGCCTCGACCTTCACGCCCAGGCCCTTCTTCATCGGCTCGTCGTCCATGGCGCCCGTCTCGTACGACCTGCTCTCTTCCTCGGGGTAATTCGGCTCGACGTAGCAGGGGTCCATCTCCCAGTACTCGACGAGGCGGGGAGCGGCGAGCGTGTCGACGCGCGAGAAGATGTCCTTCGCGAGCGTCTTCACGTTCTCCTTCTTGAGCACCACCGGCACCGGGATCACCATCGCGAAGTCTTCCGGAGGGCCCTGGTAGTTGTTCTGCATCGAGAGCACGGTCCGCGTGCCTTCGCGCATGAGCACCACCTGGGTGGCGTTGTTGAACAGCTCGGCGCCGCCGCCTGCGACGTAGAAGCCGCAGAACGCGTGAGCGCTCGCTGCGAGGGTGACGAGGGCTGCGATCAGGACTCTCATTTCCAGAACTCCCACCAGCGCTTCGTTGGAATGGGAGCCGGCGCCGTCGGCTCGGGCTTCTTCTCTTCGCCAGGCGCGGCCCTCAACGCCACCCCCGACAGCTTCTTGCGGCCCTTCACCTCGAACACCGGCACGTCGGCCTCGGCGAGCTTCGCCAGCAGCTCCGGGTCGCGCTTCTGAAAGGCGGTGTCCTTCGCGGCGATGATGTCCTTGCCGCCGTTCGGGTTCTGGCCCCAGACGCCCCACAGCGGCTCGGTGCACTTCACCTCGCCCGTCCACGGATAGCGGATGGCGTAGCGGCCCTGGAAGTTGTTGAAGCTCGACTCCACCGCCGTCTGGCGCAGCCCTTCGGCTTCCCGATCGTGCTCGCGCCCGCCCTCGATGCCCTTCGCCGCGCGGAAGACGAGATCTTCACCCAGCGAGGTCTTGTCGTAGCGCGCGTGCAGGCGGGTGAGCACGAAGCCGCTGGCCGGGTTGAACGGGTCGCCCGGCTTCACCGGCAGGACGTCGCTGCCGAAGGTGAGCATGTCGGCCTCGGTGAGCGGCGCGGTGGGGCACGGGTCGCAGCTGGTGGCCTGCCACGCGTACTCGGTGATCACCGCGCCCGGGTTCTTCTGCAGGGTGCGGTCGAAGAGGCTCACGTAGAACGGGCCGAACTCGTTCTTCGCCGAGGGCACCAGATCGATGTTGGTGGGGATGGTGGCGTTGGGGAAGTTGGCCACCTCGTAGCGCTGGTTCTTCGCGAGGATGTGGACGATCAGGTCTTGCTTGTCCTTCGCGTTGATGAGGCCGAGGCGCACGGGAAGCTCGAACTTCTCGCTGTCGTAGTGGAAGCGCAGCGGCGAGAGCATCGCCATGCCGTCCTTGAACTGCACCTTCGTCACGTCGACGCGCGCCACGAAGAACTTCATGCCCTGCTGGATGTACGGGCGGAACAGCGGCTCGGCGCC
Source organism: Archangium sp. (assembly GCA_030681645.1). Taxonomy (GTDB): domain Bacteria; phylum Myxococcota; class Myxococcia; order Myxococcales; family Myxococcaceae; genus Archangium_A. The sequence goes on along the minus strand of JAUXRX010000065.1, from coordinate 133,496 downwards.
CGAGGGGATCTTGTACTTGTTCTGCTTGAGCCAGAGCTCGAGGGCGAGCGCGTCCTTCGCGGACAGCACCACGATCTCGTACTCGCCGACCGTGAACTGGGCCTCGACCTTGACCAGCGCGTCCTCGAACTGCCCGTCGTACTTCGCGCCGAACGCGCTCAGCGACTTCTTCTCCTTCATGCGCTCATGTCGCTCGCGCTCCCTGCACGGATCCTGCTCCCAGTACTCGACGAGCCGGGGCGCGGCGAGCTGGTCGATGCGCACGAAGACGTCGCGGCTGAGCGTCTTCACGTTCTCCTTCTGGAGGACGATCGGCACCGGGATCACCATCGCGAAGTTCTCGGGCGGGCCCTGGTAGTTGTTCTGCATCGAGAGCACGGTCTTGGTGCCCTCGCGCATGAGCACCACCTGCGTGGCGTTGTTGAAGAGGTCGGCGCCCCCACCCGCGACGTAGAAGCCGCAGAAGGCGTGGGCGCTCGCCGAGAGCGTGAGGACTGCGGAGATCAGAGCTTTCATTTCTTCACCGGGATTCCTGCGCGGGCCTTGCTTCCCTTGATGCCGAACTCCGGCACCGGGCTCTCGACGAGCTTCGCGGTGAGCGTGGCGTCACGCTTCACCAGCCCCAGGTCTTCCGCGGCCACGGGCTTCGGGCGCCCGCCCTGTGGAGGGCCACCCCACTTGCCCCGCACGGGGTTGGCGCAGGCGATCGGCCCTTCCCACGGGTAGCGGATGGCGTAGCGCGCCTGGAAGTTGTTCACGCCGAACGAGACCGCGCCCTGCTCGAGCGCCTCGCCGTTGGTGAGGAACTCGCGGCCCCCGGCGATGGGCGGCGCGGCCTTGAACACCAGGTCTTCGCCCAGGGACGACTTGTCGTAGCGCGCGTGCAGGCGGGTGAGCACGAAGCGCGCCCCACCCTTCGCGGCCGAGCGGCGGTAGCTGATCTGCTGCAGCAGGTTCCGGATCATCTGGTCGGCCTGCGCGGCTTCCTGCGGCGGCACCAGGTCGCGGTTCTTCAGCTCGAGCTCGGGGTACGGTGGGCCGCCGTCGAGCACGTCCATGCCGAAGAGCAGCAGCTCGGCCGGCGTCAGCGGCGGCGTCGGGCAGGGATCACACGTCGACGAGTCCCACGCGTACTCGGTCACCACCGCCTTCGCGTTCTTCTTCACCGTCTTGTCGAAGAGCGACGCATAGAACGGGCCGAACTCGCTCTTGGCCGAGGGCACCAGATCGAGGTTCGTGGGGATGGTGGCGTTGGGGTAGTTGGCCACCTCGTACCGCTGGTTGCGCGCGAGGATGTGGACGATCAGGTCCTGCTCGCCCTTCGAGTTGATGAGACCCAGGCGCACCGGCAGCTCGAACTTCTCGGAGTCGTAGTGGAAGCGCAGCGGAGAGAGCGTGGCGAGGTCGTTCTCGAACTTCACCTTCGTCACGTCGACGCGGGCCACGAAGAACTTCATGCCCTGCTGGATGTACGGGCGGAACAGCGGCGCGGCGCCCGCGGGGATCTTGTACTTGTTGTCGGTGAGCCACGCCTCGAGGCCGAGCGCGTCCTTCGCGGACAGCACCACGATCTCGTACTCGCCCACGGTGAACTGGGCCTCGATGGCCACGCCGTAGTCACGGGGGGCGTCGTCCATGTCCCTCATCGCCTTCTTGGGCGCGGCCATCGAGCGCATGGCGCCGCCGCTGTTGGCGTACGGCCGCGGCTGGTAGCAGGGATCCTGCTCCCAGTACTCGACGAGCCGGGGCGCAGCGAGCTGGTCGATCTTGTCGAACAGGTTCTTCGTCAGCGTCTTCACGTTCTCCTTCTGGAGAACGATGGGCACCGGGATCACCATGGCGAAGTTCTCGGGCGGCCCCCGGTAGTTGTTCTGCATCGAGAGCACGGTCCTGGTGCCCTCGCGCATCAACACCACCTGGGTGGCGTCGTTGAAGAGGGCCGCGCCGCCGCCGGCGACGTAGAACCCGCAGAAGGCGTGCGCCGCCGTGGGAAGGGCGGCAAGCAGCAGGACGACGCGTCTGAACATGAGCGGCTCCAAGGTGAGGTGTGACACCCGGCCCCCTCGCCAGGTTGCAGGGGTCGCACCTTATCCTCGTGAGGCCGGTTTTGTTCGCGCTCAGAGCCTCGCGCGCAGGGAGCTCGGAATGCGGGTGGGGACGAACTCGGACTTCGGCGGCACCGAGGCGATGATCCGCAGGATCTTGTCGCACAGCGCCGGCACCGCGAAGGGCTTGGCCACGAAGCCGTTGGCGCCCGACTCGAGCGCCTCGACCATGCGCCGGGCCGACATGTCACCGGTGAAGAGCACCACCGCGGTCTGGTTGCGCACGTCGCCGCTGCGGATGGCGCGCAGCAGCTCGATGCCGCTGAGCGAGGGCATGTTCCAGTCGGTCAGCACCAGGTCGTAGGGCTTCTCGAGGAACAGGGAAAGCGCCGCGGCCCCGTCGGGCGCCTCGTCGATGGTGACGAAGCCGAGGTCCTGCAGCAGCTCGCGGATCACCTGCCGGAGCATGCGGCTGTCATCGGCGACGAGCAGCCTGGCGTGGTTTGGAGTCATGGTGCGGGCCTCCCCTCGAAGTGAGAGAAGCTTCGGCCCCGCGCCTCGACCCCGCCTCATCGAGAACGGGGATCCAGGCCGACCATTATTGACCTGCCCGCAAAGACAAAGGGTGAGGCGCGTACGAGCACCCCACCCCCGTCGCTGATCACGGCTGAGTTCTTACTTCTTGAACTTGCCCATCACGTCACCGAGGCGGGCCTTGCTCTGCTCGGCCTGCTTCTTCAGGTACTCGCGGTAGTCGTCGCCACCGTCGTTGAGCAGCGCCTTCATCGACAGCGCGATCTTCCGGTCGCTGGTGTTGATGTCGATGATCTTGACCTCGACCTCCTGGCCCTCGGCCAGGACGTCGCGCGGGTTCTCGGTGCGCTCCTCGCGGATCTCCGAGACGTGCACGAGGCCTTCGATGCCCGGCTCGATCTCGACGAAGGCACCGAAGTCGGTGACCTTGGTGACCTTGCCCTTGACCCGGCTGGACACGGGGTGGCGCTCGCTGAGCGTGTCCCACGGGTCCTGCTGGAGCTGCTTGATGCCGAGGCTGAAGCGCTCGTTCTCGACGTCGATGTTGAGGACGCACGCCTCGACGACGTCGCCCTTCTTGAACATCTCGCCCGGGTGCTTCACGCGCTGCGTCCACGAGATGTCGCTGACGTGCACCAGGCCGTCGACCCCGTCCTCGACACCGACGAACACGCCGAAGTCGGTGACGTTGCGCACGATGCCCTTGATGACAGACCCGATCGGGTACTTGTCCTCGAGCACCGTCCAGGGGTTCTGCTCGATCTGCTTCATGCCCAGGGCGATGCGCTTGGCCTTGGGATCGATGTCGAGGACGACCGCCTCGACCTCCTGGGCGACTTCCAGCAGCTTGCTGGGGTGCTTGACCCGCTTGTTCCAGGTCATCTCGCTGACGTGCACCAGGCCCTCGACGCCCTGCTCGAGCTCGATGAAGGCGCCGTAGTCCGTGAGGCTGACGACCTTGCCCTTGACGCGCGTGCCGACCGGGTACTTCTCGTCGGCGCGGTGCCACGGGTCTTCCTGGATCTGCTTGAGGCCCAGGCTGACGCGCTCCTGCGCGGGGTCGAACTTGAGGACGACCACCTTGACCTCGTCACCCACGGCGAACATCTCGCTCGGGTGGCCGACGCGGCCCCACGACATGTCGGTGATGTGGAGCAGGCCGTCGATGCCGCCCAGGTCGATGAAGGCGCCGTAGTCGGTGAGGTTCTTCACCTGGCCCTTCATGATCGCGCCCTCCTTGAGGTTCTTGAGGGTCTCCTTCTTCTGCTCTTCGCGCTGCTTCTCGAGCAGCACGCGGCGCGAGAGGACGATGTTGCCGCGCTTCTGGTTGAACTTGATGACCTTGAACTCGAATTCCTTCGCGAGGTACTGGTCGAGGTTGCGCACCGGGCGGATGTCGACCTGCGAACCGGGCAGGAAGGCCTTCACGCCGATGTCCACCTGCAGGCCGCCCTTGACGCGACCGACGATGGTGCCCTTGATGATCTCATCGCCCTTCACCGCGGCCGAGATCTCGTCCCAGATCCGCATCTTGTCGGCCTTCTCCTTGGAGAGGACGACCATGCCCGTGTCATTCTCGCGGGACTCGAGGAACACCTGCACGGTGTCGCCCGGCTTGACGGCCACTTCGCCCTTGGCGGAAGTGAACTCGGAGATGGCGACCTGGCCTTCGGACTTGTAGCCGATGTCGACGATGGCGAACTCGGCGGTCACGCGGATGACCGTGCCCTTGATCACCTCGCCTTCCTTCACGAGCCCGGTGCGTCCGCCCTCCTTGATGGAGGCCTCGAACATCGCTGCGAAATCTTCTTCACCTTCAAAGCCGGTCGACTGGTTCAGGTTCTGCTGCATGTGATGGGTTGTCCTGGTACCGCGGAAAGGTGCTGCCACCCCTGAGTTCACGAGAGACCACCCTTCACCGTGCCTGGGGAATCGCACGATGACGGAACACGCGTCGGAATGACGGTGATGCCTTGGCGCATAGGCGAAGAAGGGGTGGGATGCAACGGCCCTCCCGCCCGTGTCTCTGGGCGTCAGGTCCCCAGCAACAGGGCCCCGGTCATCAGGTTTCCATGCTCCGCCGGGCCGTTGGGCACCGAGCAGCCCTGTTCCCCGAAGAAGTAGGCGGTGATGAAGGGCACGTGGCCGACCGCGCCCCGGAAACCGGCCAGCATGAGCGAGGTCCCATCGTCCACGGTGAGCCGGCACCCTGCGCAATAGACCAGGTAGGCCCCCAGCACCTGGGAGGCCGGCAGGCGGGTGTCGATCATGAGGCGCTCCACCACTGACGCCGGGCGCCCGATGAAGCCGGCCCGGCTGGCCTTCATCAGCCAGACCTCCTCGCCCACGTGGATCTCCTTGAAGGTGGTCATCGCCCCGGTCTCGGCCACCATCGACTCGGGGTGAATGAGCACGTACGAGCCGATGCCGCGCTCGACCCGGTGCACCCCCAGCGGCTGGAGCGTGGTGTCGTTGAGGATGTTGCCGCCGTCCCTCAACTGCCGGCCCAGGCCTCCGCCGATCCACTGGTTGTAGACCTGCGCGGCGGGCCGGCCGTCGATCTCGAAGAGGGTCCGCCCCGAGGCGCGCGTCACCAGGCCGCGCTGCGGCGTCACCATCGCGGTCGACTGCATCGAGGCCGAGACCCGGCCCGGCCAGTCGACGACCGCGACCACGGCGCCAGTGCCCGTGCTGAACCCGCCCGAGGCGAACACGCCCCACTTCCCGCTCAGATCGTCATCGGCGGCCGTGCCTCCGAGCAGGGGGATGGCCGAGCCCAGGGCCGGCACCAGCTCACTGAGCAGCCGCTCTTCGTTTCCCGGCGTGGCGTGAAAGAGCGCGAAGCGGTTGCCGGCCGTGCGCGGCGCGAGCCCGGAGACGAGCGCGGCCCCGGCGCCGGTGACCTCGGGCCGGCGGGTGGCGGCGACCTGGAACTGCACGTCGTCGCCGATGAGCCAGAGCGCCGACAGGCCCGGGCCCGCCGGAGCGAGCCCACGATCGCTGCCCAGGCCCTGGCACGAAGTCACGCCGACGAAGGGCACTCCGGGCAGCGCCACCTGCAGCGCTGTCGCGACGGCCGCCAGGTCGTGGGTGACGCTCGACTGAATGAAGCCGCCAGCGACCTTCCCGCCCCGTGCGCCCGCCCTCAGCTGTGCGACCAGCTCCGAGACGGCCTCCGCCGCCTGCGCGGCGACGGAGAACGACGATTGGACGCCTGCCATGTGAACTGCCCCCCGGTACCACGATAGCGGCTTCGACCCCTTGACGCTTTCCCGCTCCCCGCACGGATGGAACGTCTAGGGTCGCCGCGGCTGTCAGAAGACGCACCTCAGGGAGGCATCAACGTGAACTCACTCGTCCTTTTGACCCTCGCCGCCGCGATCGAAGCGCCGGTGACGCAGGTCACCGTCTTCACCGACCAGGCCCGGGTGGTGCGGACGGCGCAGGTCTCGGTCACCGGAAACCAGAGCCTCGAGTTTCCCCCGTTGCGCGACACCGCCGAGGTCGCCTCCATGCGCGTGGAGGCCAGCGGTGCCGAGGTGAAGCGGGTCGACATCGAGCGCATCGAGCCCGAGAAGCTGCGCACGGAAGAAGCGAAGCAGGTGCTCGCGGAGATCGAGAAGGTCGACGTCGAGCTGGACCGCCTCAACCAGGAACGCACCGCGCTGAGCGGCGTGCGTGACGGGCTGTTGCGGCTCTCGCCCGCGGTGCCGCAGGGAGATCCGCTCAAGGCGCCTCCGAAGCTGAGCTCGGGGGGCTGGGCGCAGGGCGCGCAGTTCTCGGCCGATCAGCTGGGCAAGGTGCAGGCGAAGCTGCGCGAGGGCGAGCGCTCGCAGAAGAAGCTCAACGAGAAGCGGGCGATGCTGCTCGACCAGGCGCGCAAGCTGGGCAACCCGCAGACGACGTCGGGGTGGAAGGTGGTGGCCCAGGTGAGCGGCAACGGCCCGGCCACGCTGACCCTCACGTACCTGGTGCGCGGCGCGCAGTGGACCCCCACGTGGGATCTGCAGCTTCAACCCGACACCAACACCGTCAACCTCTCGTTGGCGGGCCTGGTGGCGCAGAGCTCGGGCGAGGACTGGACCAACGCGACCCTGCTGCTGTCCACCGCCATTCCCTCTCACGCGGTGAAGGTGCCGCGGCTGGCGACGTGGAAGATCGGCGTGGCTGATCGCTTCATCCCCACGCCCACGCCGGTGTCCTCGCCGGTCGCTCCGGCGCCGCCGTACCGCCCGCTGGCGATGGCGCGCTCCGAGGAAGACCTGGTGCGCGGCCGGCTGCAGCGCCTGGGCATCGCGGCGGTCTCGCGCGCGCCCCAGGGCGGCCCCACGCCCCTCGAGCCGGACGAGCAGGACTTCGAGGAATCGGACGCGAGGGAGCGCAACAAGGAGTACTCGTTCGACGACGATTCCCTCGAGGGCGAGCTGGCCAGGCCCCAGGGCTACGACGCCAAGACGAAGGACAAGTCGGTGCGGATGGACCGGCCCTCGGCAGCGCCCGCTGCGCCGCCGCCGCCTCCACCTGCTCCGAAGAGGGCCGCCCAACGGTACGCTGCCGAGTCCAGGGTGGCGCTCTCCTCGATGGACGTGGGCGAAGAGGAGTCGGCTCCGCCGGTCTCGACCTTTTCCCTCGCGCCACCGCCCGCGTGGCGCCCGCCGACCTTCGGCGCCGACAGCCCGGTGACGCTCGCGGCCGGCTACGATCTCTCGTTCGCCTCGCTGCAGAAGGAGACCGTGCCCTCGGAGCGGGGCTCGCGGCGCGTGGCGCTGTGGTCGGCGCAGTGGCCGGTGTCGGTCGAGCGCAAGCTCTTCCCTGCCCTGACCACCGACGCGTTCCTGGTGGCCGAGCTGAAGAACCCGTCGGCGCAGGTGCTGCCGGGCGGGCCGGCGCAGCTCTACGTGGGGGCTGACCCCGCGGGCACGGCGCGGCTCAAGCTGGTCTCTCCCGGTGAGGCGTTCACCCTGCCCCTGGGCATCGACCGCGCGCTCAAGCCCGTGCGCAACGTGCAGGTCGTCGAGGCCACGCAGGGCGTGTTCACGAAGGAAGAGGTGGGCACGTACACGGTGACCATCGAGCTGGCCAACCCGTACCGCGCGCCCGTGGCCGTGCGCGTGGCAGACCAGTGGCCGGTGACGGATCAGAAGGACGTCGAGACGAAGTTGATCGAATCGAAGCCCACCGCGATCCAGGACGCGAAGAAGGGCTCGCTCGAGTGGCGCGTCACCATCGCGCCGCAGCAGAAGCAGGTGTTCTCGTTCACCTACACGGTGAAGCGGCCCAGAGGTTGGAAGCTGCAGCAGCAGGAGGTGGTGCGATGAACGCGCTCGTCCTGGTGATCCTCGCTTCGACCGGCGCTCCCGATCGCGTGGTGGTCTTCCCCGATCGCGCGCAGGTGACCCGGGTGACGGCGCTGACGTGCGGCGCGCGTGTGCCGGTGGACTTCGAGAACATTCCGCCCAGCGCCACGCAGGACTCGTTCCGGGCCCGCGTCACGGGCGGCTCGATCGACGGCATGCGGGCCGAGCTGGTGAGGCGCGAGAAGGAGTTCAGCCCGAAGGCCGAGGCGCTGGTGAAGGCGCTCGAGGCGCTGCAGCTCGAGCTCGAGAACACCGGCGATCAGCTCTCGCGGGTGCAGACGCAGACGAAGGTGGGCCGGCAGTACACGGAGATCGCGGTGCAGCTGGTCTCGCGCGAGATGGCGACCGAGCGACCGGACTTGAAGAGCTGGCAGTTGGCCTTCGACACCTCGCTGGGCTCGAGCCTCACGGCGGCGAAGCAGACGTCGGAAGTGAACGCGAAGCTGCGCGAGCTGCGGCTCAAGGAAGAAGAGCTGCGCCGCCAGCTCGACGAGGTGCGCATCGCGCAGAACAAGCAGTCGTGGACGGTGGAGGTGCTGGCGTCGTGCCCCCCGGGGAAGACGGCGGAGCTGGCCCTCACCTACCTCGTGGGCGGCGCGTCGTGGACGCCGGTGTACGAGGCGCGGGCCGATGAGTCGGGCGGCGCGGTCGACCTCTCCACCTGGGCGACGATCCACCAGGGCACGGGCGAAGACTGGAACCAGGTCGAGCTGACGCTGTCGACGGCGGTGCCTTCGCAGAACGCGACGCCGCCGGACCTCAAGGTGCTCAAGGTGACGGCGTACGAGAAGGCCGTGGAGAAGAAGGTGCTGGTGCGGCGCGACGAGTTCGTCGAGCGGGCGGAGACCGGCAGCGGCGGCGAGGCGGCGAACACGGGCGGCCAGGCGGTAGCGAAGAGCCAGGGCCTGTCGGTGCAGCTGCTCGTGCCCGAGAAGTCGAAGGTGCCCGGCGACAACGCGCCGGTGCGCCTCTTCGTGGGCAAGACGAAGATGAAGGCGAAGTTCGAGCTGCGCACGATGCCCAAGGTGATGCCGGTGGCCTTCCGCGTGGCCGAATTGACCAACCAGGCGGCGTGGCCGCTGCTGGCGGGCCGGGTCGACGCGTTCCGTTCCACGGGGCTGGTGGGGCGCTATCCCCTCGAGCGCGTGCCGCAGGGTGGCGCGTTCACCCTCACCTTCGGCGTGGAAGAGGCGGTGCGGGTCAAGCGAACCGTCATGGAAGAGCTCAAGCGCGACACGGGGCTGTTCAACGGCAACAAGCGCTTCACCTACGCGTACGCGTTCGAGGTGGCGAACTACGGCAAGACGGCCATCGACGTGGCGCTGGCCGAGCATCTGCCGGTGTCCGAGATGAACGACATCCTGGTGGCGGTGGGCGAGAAGACGACGGCCGGCTACCAGCTCGATCCGAAGGACGGGATCGCGAAGTGGAAGGTGTCGCTCAAGGCGGGCGAGAAGAAGAAGGTCGACTTCGCCTTCCGCGTCGACGTACCGAGCAGCTACGACACCGGCGGCCTGTAGCGTCGCATCGACCTCCACGTCGTGTTCAGTCTGATCAGGGCAGCAAGCAATCCAGTCCGAGCGTGCGGTGAAAATAGGCTCGCTGCTGCAGCGCGGGCGTCACGCCGTTCGCCGAGATCAACACCCGCTCGACGGTGTAGCGACGCGGCGCACCCAGCAGCGCCACCTTCCGTTCGACCTCGCGGATCACCGACGTGTCGACCGGGCTCGAGGTGAACTTGCACTCCACCAGCGTCAAGACGTCGCCGCGGCGGCGAATGAGAATGTCGACCTGCAGCCCTTCGGCAGGGGCGCGCCCCTTTCGCGGCGGTTGCCGGAAGAAGGGCCCATACCCGAGCGTCTCGTGCGCAGAGATGGCGAGGCTCTTCAGGAGTGACTCGATGTTCCTCATGCACAGCCGTTCGAAGGCGAGCCCGAAGTACGACTCGACGCTCGAAGCCGTCAGGCTGTCGAACAGCCCGCGAGCGGTGTTGGCACGAATGGCCGCGAGGTTCGGTTGCATATAGGTGAAGTAGAAGCGGAGCCACTCGTCCCACAGCACGTGCCGGCGCGTCTTCGAACCCTTGCCGTTGTCGAGCGAGACCGGGGCGAAGGTCTTGATGAAGTCGGCCCGCTCGAGGTTCTCGAGGTACCTGCCCAGCCCACCCCCGGGCACCTTGCCAAGCGAGGCCGCGAGCTGCTCGCGCGATCGGCCCCCGCGCGCCAACGAAGCGACGATGGCCTCATAGGTGCGCACCACCTTGAACTGCTCCTTGAAGATGGTCTCCAGCTCGTTCACGAAGAAGCCGTTCTTCGTGAAGCAGAGGCGGTCCATGTTCGCGGCGAGCGACTCGCGCGGGTCCACCTGTTCGAGGTACTTCGGCACGCTCCCCAGGAGCATCAGGAACTTCGCCACCTCGACATCGCCGCGCAGTCCCTTGAAGAACTGGCGCGCCTCCGGGGCCGGGAGCGGGTCGACCTTCAGCTCGAACGTCTTGCGGTTGTGCAGCGCGCTGGAGTGAAGCACGTGCTCGACCATGAAGGAGGCGACAGACCCGCACAACACCAGCGTGAGGCGCGGGTTCTTCTTCCACACCCGGTCCCAGTAGAACTTCAGGAGCGAGACCAACTGCGTCTGCCCCGAGGCCATCCAGGGGAACTCGTCGAACACCACGTAACGACGGCCCCGGGCGAGGTGTGGGCTGAGGGCGTCGAACGCGTCCTTCCAATTCGTGGCGCGAACGGGCGCGCTGCGCGTCTGCTGCGCGAGCTGATCTGTGAAGTGCTCGACCTGCGCTCGCAGCCCGCCCTGTTCGAGGCCCTCGAACAGCAGCCCACCACTCGGCGGCGCCGCCTCTTCCAGGAGGGTGCTCTTTCCCACCCGTCGCCGGCCGTACACCACGCCGAGTTCCGCGCGATCGGAAGCGATGGCACGTCGGATCTGCTCGAGTTCAGCCGCACGCCCAACGAACATGCCTGAAGGTAGATCGGCACAAATCGACCGTCAACGCATCTGTGCCGATCTGCATGATTTCATGTCAGATCGGCATAGACACTGATGCTCAGGATGATCGCCGTCGGGAAGCCTGTCGCGTCTTGTGACGCGCCTCGCGGCGACGCATCGCGGCCATCGGAGAAGTGCACCAGCGCTGAGCCCCTGTCTCCCGCTCCCCGCGGGGGAGAGGGTCGGGGAGAGGGCACCCCTCAGAGCGCGAAGCCCTTGGCCCTCAGGAGCGCATCAGGCTTTGGATCCCTGCCCCTGAACGCCCGGAACGCCTCAGCCGGGTCGACCGTATCTCCGACGCTCATCACGGCCTCGTAAAGCCGGTTCGCCACGGTGCGATCATACGGACCGCCGGCCTCGAGAAACGCCTCGTACGCGTCGCGCTCGAGCACCTCGGCCCAGATGTAGCTGTAGTACCCGGCCGCGTACCCATCGCCCGAGAAGATGTGCGCGAACGCGGGAATGCGGTGCCGCATCACCAGCTGCGGCGGCATGCCGATCTCCGCGAGGATCGCGACCTCGAACTTCTTCGGATCGATCGGCGTCTCGCCCGCGAGGTGCAGCTTCATGTCGACGATCGCGCTGGCCTGCGCCTCGGCGGTGGCGAAGCCCTCGTTGAAGGTGCGCGCCTTCTCGAGCCGCTCGACCAGGCTCGCCGGAATGGGCTCGCCCTTCTCGTTGACGAGGAACTTCAGGACCTCGGGCGTGGAGAGCCAGTGCTCGTTGAGCTGGGAGGGGAACTCCACGAAGTCGCGCGTGGTGTTGGTGCCCGACAGCGACGGGTACGTCACGTTCGAGTTGAGCCCGTGCAGCGCGTGGCCGAACTCGTGGAACATCGTGCGAGCGTCGTCCCACGAGATGGGCTGGCCCTTGATGAAGTTCGAGTTGTTCGACACCAGGGTGAGCACCTCGCCCTCGATGCGCTGCTGATCGCGATACGCGCTCATCCACGCGCCTGACTGCTTCGCCGGCCGCGCGTACGGATCGAAGTACCAGAGCCCGACCGGCTTCTCGCCGCGCCACACCTCGTAGACGGTGACGTCGGGGTGGAACACCGGCAGGCCGTCGCGCTTCTCGAAGCGCAGCCCGTACAGCTGGCCCGCGACCCAGAACATCGCCTCGCGCAACTTCTCGAGCTGCAGGTACGGCTTGAGCTCGTTGAGATCGAGGTCGTACTTCGCCTTGCGCAGCTTCTCGGCGTACGCGCGGTAGTCCCAGGGCTCCACCTTGAAGCCGGCGAGCTTCTCGATCTCCACCACGTCACGGCGGAACTGGTCGCGCGCCGGGGTCCAGACGCTCAGCATCAGGTCGAGCGCGGTCTGTGGATCTTTCGCCATCGCGTCGTCGAGGCGCCAATGCGCGAACGTGGGGAAGCCGAGCAGCTTCGCCTTCCTGGCGCGGAGCAGGAGGATCTCGGCGGCGATGGCGTTGTTGTCGCGCGCGTTGCCGTTGTCGCCGCGGTGGGTCCACATGCGCCAACCCCGTTCACGCAGGGAGCGGTCGGACGACGAGATGAGGAACGGCTCCATCGACGAGCGGGTGTTCGAGATCATCCACACGCCGGGTTTGCCGCGCCGGGTCGCTTCCGCGGCCGCTGCTTCGATCTGGGACTCAGGCAGGCCCGCCAGCCCTTCGCGCGACTCGATCACCAGCACCTCTTCCTCCTCGCCGAGCTGGTTCTGGCTGAAGCGCGTGGTGAGCGTGGCGAGCTGCTGGTTCAACGCGGACAGCTCGGTCTTCTTCGCCGCGTCGAGGGCGGCGCCCTGGCGGGTGAACGCGGTGTAGTGCCTCCAGAGCAGCCGCTGCTGCTCGGCGGTGAGGGCGCCGCGGGGGGCGTCGTACACGGCCTTGATCCGCGCGAAGAGCTTCGCGTTCTGGATGATCGAATCGCGGAAGGCGGACAGCTTCGGCGACATCTCGGTCTCGAGCGCCTGGAAGTCGGGCGTGGAGAGCCCACCCGCCCAGACCCCGAACAGGCTCAGCGCGCGGGTGAGCGGCGCACCTGACTTCTCGAACGCGACGATGGTGTTGGCGAAGGTCGGCGCAGCGGGATCATTCGTGATCGCGTCGATCTCAGCCAACTGCGCCGCCATGCCGTCCTCGAGCGCGGGCTTGAAGTGCGCGACCTGAATGCGATCGAACGCAGGCACCCCGCCCCACGGGCCAGTCCAGGGAGCGAGCACGGGATTCTCAGACGAGGAGTTCATGGGCGGGTTTTCCCACGAGGCGTAGACTGCGCACCGGCTTTTCGGACGGGGTTCTCACCTCCACCAACTGCGCGTGCGCCGTATCTGATCGCGCGCCTGTAGGTGTCGAGCGCCCAAAGATTACATTCCACCGGCCCCGAGTCCTGCTCCATTCTGCGCCCGCCTTTGGGAGGGCGCATGGGTCGACTTCGTATCGCAGGCCTCACTTTTTTCGCGTTGCTGGGGTGCGTGCCTGATCAGCAGACCTCGGATTTCGACTTCAACACCCACGCCTTTTCGTTCACCAACTTCGACGATCAGCAGTCGGCGGGCCAGATGACCATCGGCCTCGCGGAGCGCCTCTTCGGGTCGGAGGTCGTCTGCGTCAGCGGCAGTGGCGACACCTGCGCGCCGAGCCCGCACGCCGAGGCCTGGGTCGCCGACGTCAACCAGACCCTGCGCTTTGGCCACAGCGAAGGCATGGCGGTGCTCTCGCTGCTGATGAAGCTGGGCAAGGTCGACCCCAACGAGTTCGGTAGCGCGACCGCGGGCGGGCTGGCCCAGACCAACAACGCGCTGCTCAACGAGCTCGCCTACTGGAGCGCGACGCAGAAGCTCGACGAGGTGCACGCGCTCGATCGCCGCTTCGCCGCCAACGACGTGCTCCCTTTCCTCGCCGAGGCGCTCAAGCCCGGCGCGAAGGACGCCTACCGGCTGCTCATCGCCATGAAGACCGACACCGGTTTCAAGGGCGGGCACGCGGTCGTGCCCTTCGGCTACTTCCGCGGCAAGGCCGAAGGTCAGTACTTCATCCGCATCTACGACCCGAACTTCCCTCAGGAAGAGCGGCGCATCGAGCTCAACACCGTCAAGAACACGTGGACCTACGAGGGCAGCCTCAACCCCGACGCGCCGCGCTCGTACTTCGGCGACGGCACCAACGGGAACCCGCTGTCGTTCTCGCCCGTGAGCCGGCGCATGGGGCGCTTCACGGCGCCGTTCGCTGAAGGTGGCGCCTTCGCGGTGTCTGGCTCGTCGCTGAACGTGCTGATCGAGGGCCCCGGCGCCATCGCCGGTCTGCGCGATGGCAAGCCGGTCGAGGTCGGCGGGCGGGTGTTCCCGAGCGCGAGCGACTGCTTCTGCAAGTTCCCGAATGAGATCATCAACGTCACCCTCTCTGCCGATGGGGGCACCTCGCTGCCGAAGACCGTGACCGTCACGCCCACGTCCTTCAGCGAGAACGCGACCGTCAACGTCACCGGTCCCGGCCTCTCGGCCACGGCCAGCGGCGTCGATGGCGTGGCGTCAGTGACGGTCGATCAGGGCGGCAAGGCCGTGACCGTCGCGGGCGGCGCCAGCCCCATCACCGTGAACGTCAAGAACGCCGACGGCAGCACCACCAGCGTCACCGTCACGTTGAGCAAAGACGCCACGTCCGTGCGGATCGACGCGAGCGACCCCGACGACGTGAAGGTGACCGCCGACGTTCCTCCCACAGGCGTGGGAACGGCGGTGACCGTCTCGGTCACGAACACCGCGACCGACGGGACGAAGTCGAGCAGCACGGCGACCGGCACCACGAACGGGAGTGACGTCGAGTTCACCGCCAACCCCAGGGCCGGCACCTCGTCCGCGAACACCAGCGTCAACCTCGCGGTGTGTCGCAACGGGCGAAAGGACAGCATGGAGGGCGACGTCGACTGCGGTCTCTTCTGCTCGCAGCAGGCCGAGCGCGCCTCGCAGTGGGATGGCCTTTGCTACGAGGGAAAGACGTGTGGTCAGGAGGCCGACTGTTACACGCAGTCGTTCCTCTCGTGCGTGGGCGGCGTCTGCAAGAAGGCGAGCTGCTCCGACGGTCAGCAGAACGGCGAGGAGACCGAGATTGACTGCGGCAGCCGCTTCCCCGAGGCGTGCCCGTGTGGGCCGGGGAAGGCGTGCACCAGTCACCGCAACTGCCGCGACGACCTCTTCTGCATCGACCGCACCTGCCAGGCCCCGGCCGCCCACACCCTCGTGCTGCGCGGGCTGGGCGTCTTCGACCCGGCAACGGGCTCGCTCGACGCGACCCGGGTCAACATCACCGCTGACGGCGTCTTTACGACGCCCGAGCTGCGGGCCGCGCCCGATGGCGGAGAGGTGACGTTCAACATCGAGGCCCGGGACACCCTGCGGGTGAGCCCGGGTCAGACCTTCTCGAACTTGCGCTGCCGCTTCCCCGACGGAGGCGCCCTCTGGCAGTGGGACCGCGCAGACGCCGGCCTCGTCGCCCAGCAGGACGTGATGACCTGCACCCGAACGGCGGCCACCATCGCGTGGCAGCTCGATGGTGGGTGCCCTCGCGTGCTTCAGTTGGGTGACGGTGGCACCGAGTGGTTCCCGCTCGGCCCCGACCTCCAGATCTCACGGTGGACCGCTGGCACCGCCGGGGCCGTGGTTCGCCAGACCGCCGACTACCCGCTCTTCAACGCGAGCGGGCAATTCACCACGCTCAGCGCGCCCGACGGAGGCACAGACGTCTGGTCCATCACCCCGGCAGCCGCCACCGAGGGCTGGTCCGCCCTCAACTCACCTTCGTACGGTCGGCCCATGAGGCGCGTGCGCTTCGGCTGCGCGCCGCTCTCGGGGGCCTACCCCGTTGGCGTCGGTACGCAGAACGTGCAGCTGGCCTGCAGCTGCGACGTGCTCGAGGTATACGACGCCGGCATCACGCCGATGGGCGACGCCGGCGTCGTGGGCGACACCTGCCAGAACCCGACCCGAACGACGAGCATGCCCGCTTCGTTCTCGGTCACCTCCCAGGGCATGCTGGCCAACTACGGCACCTCTGCGACGTGCTTGCGCGCCTCCGGTACGGACAGCGTCTTCTCGGTTCAGATTCCCCCGCACCGTCGCCTGGTCGCGCGCGTGAGCTCGAACTTCCTCGCGAACTGGGCCCCGTCCATCAGCATCGTCGAGGGGCCGGCGACCAACTGCGACGCGATGCCCCGCGTGTGCCTCGCCTCGCAGGGGACGGGCACCACCAGCAGCGCCTCGACCGTCACGCTCGAGAACAACCAGGACACCACCCGGGACGTCTTCGTCATCGTGGACACGGACGACCAGACCTTCCCCACCCCGAGCAGCGAGCACATCGGCCTGAACATGCGGCTCGAGGTGCTGCCCGTTCCCGACGCCGGGGCTGACGCAGGCACCGACGCGGGGACAGACGCTGGCATCGACGCTGGCATCGACGCGGGGACAGACGCCGGCACCGACGCGGGGACAGCCGGCACCGACGCGGGAACAGACGCCGGCACCGACGCCGGCGCGATGACGTGCTCGAACGATTCGCAGTGCGCGTCGAACAACTGCTACTGCGGCGCAAGTTCGGGGGCGTGCATGGGCCTCGGCACGTGCGGGCCGGCCAGGGCGGTCATCAGCACCGTCACCAACGGCACGGCGGTCTCGGGCACCTACCTCACGCCAGCGGGTTGCACGCAGGTGCACGTCTCGGCGTGGGGCGCTGCGGGAGGCAGCGGCGATCAGAGCCCCCCTGTCTTGATGCCGGTGAACATCCTGGGCGGCGCGGGCGGCTTCGTGAGCGGCGTGGTCACCGTCGTCCCCGGGGTGCAGTTCGAGGTATGGGTCGGCTCGGGCGGAGTGCCCGCGCGGAACGCCGTGGGTGGAGAGGGTGAGGGCTCGTACTTCGGCACGCTCACCAGCGGGGGGGCCGGCGACGTGCCCTTCAACGAAGCGGCCTCAGGCGGCGGTGGCGGCCTCACCAGCGTTCGCTTCGGCGCGGCTCAGTTCACCGTGCCCGGCGGCGGCGGGGGCGGTTCCTCGATTCCGGGGCAACCCGCGGGCAGTGCCGGCTCGGGCACTGCTTCGACGCGGGCGGGCACTGCAGCGGTCGCCGACACGCAAGCCGGTGGGGGCGGCGCGGGCGAGAACGGCGGTGAGGCGGGCGTCATGCTCGGCGAGGGAGGCAACGGTGGGGGCTACGGCACGCTGCCTGGAGGGCTGGCCTCTCAGGTCGGCACCATGGGCACGCCGCCCGCCACGTCGTCGACCGACTACGGGCTGTGTCCCAGCTCCACCGCGTCGGGCTCGCTCTTCGGCGGTCAGGGTGGAAACGGCTGTGTGGTTCTGAGGTGCGCGCCATGAAGAGCTCCGTTCTGTGGTGTGGGTCGTTGGCTGTGGCCCTCTGCGCGTGTGAGCCGAACCTCGGCGGCCAGTCGTCTGAGCCGCTGGGCTCGTTGACCTGTGACGCGGGCCTGGTGGCGTTCAACTTCACCAAGTTCCCCAGCGCGCGCAGCTCCGAGGCGCTCAGCCGCGCGACCGACGCAGGGCCTGCCCCGTTCAGGTTGAAGCCGAACCTCGTGTCGATCGTGAGCGGGAGCTGCGGCGGCACGACCGACTGGACCGACCTGTTCCGCGAAGCCTGCGAGGGCCAGACGAGCTGCGCCTTTCAGCGAACGGACTGCGCGGGCGCCGTGCGCGTGACCTACGCCTGCTCGAACACGCCCAGCACCACGAAGTCGCTCATCTGCAACGTGCCGCTGTATCTGTGCATCTTCCAGATGGACTGCCCGCGCGAGCTCTCGCTCGAGCAGACGATCCTGGCGAGCCAGGCACCGCAGGATCGCATCGAGTGTGTGCCCGAGAACTGTCACGGCGCGACGCGGCGCGACGAGAACATGCAGTGCGTCGCCGATCGCACCAAGCCCATCGAGCGCTCGTGGGGCTACAACGAGGCCGCCGGCGAGGGTGAGCGCATGGCCGTCAGCATCGACACCTGGGACCTGAGGCTCGTCTACCCGTCGCTGCGCACGCGCCAGACGTCGAACTTCGTCCGGCGGCTCGACATCGACACCAGCAGCATCGACTACTTCAGCTACGACGGCGCTGAGTCGTTCTTCGCGGCGGCCACCGAGAACTCGCTGGCGGGCTATCGCACCCTGCTCTCGGAAGCCCTCTACGACATGAAGGCGACCGTGTACTACCCGGTCAAGCCCGGCACCGAGAACAAGGGCATGCAGGGCGCGATCTCGCTGTGGATCCACGACGAGTACAAGGTGGGCGGGAACGTCGAGAAGGCGTTCCGCTGCCTGATGCACACCGTCGACATGGCCAAGTACGGGCCGGGCACGCTCGTCGAGTACACGCCCAACCCCATCAACGGGTTCAAGCCCTCGTCGAACCTGTACAAGATCGAGATCAACGAGCGCTTCATCGTGCCCAAAGACTGCCGCGAGTACGGGAGCACGTACCTGCAGAGCCAGGCCATTCTCGCCCGGCCCCGGGGGCTGTCGGCGGTGGACTTCTCCAACTCGGCGACGCACCTTCGTGGGCAGCTCACCGCGTCGTACGATCTCGAGGGCAAGACCTTCCTCGTCGACGACTTCACCGACGACATCACGAAGATCATGTGCGGCGTGCGGCCGTCTGACTTCTTCTACAGCGAGCAGGCGCAGACCCACGACCGCTACCGCTACTACCAGCAGCGCGAGATCCCCCTCTTCCTCCAGGATCACGCCGGCGGCTTCCCGTCGTACCTCGAGAGCATCAACGGCAAGCTCGGCCCCCGCGGCATCTTCGTGCAAGAGGCGAACAAGACGACGCTGGGGCTCTCGTCGGTTCGCCCGAAGTCGCTCGAGTACAAGATCCGCATGGCGGGGAAGGCGCGCGGCTACCTGCGCATCGACGCCGACTGGTACCTGGCGGGCGACCGGCACGGCTATTGGGGCAAGGCGGGCCTCAAGGAGCACCCGATGACGCTGCAGACCTGGCTCGTCCCGCTCGACGCGAATGACGCACCGCTGCCTGAGAACCTCCACCTCAGCCTGGGTGAGGCGCGGGTCTACAAGTCCACCGCCTACGGTGAGACGCAGTCGTTCCGCTACGCCATCGACGAGGCCATGCGCAGCAAGTTCGTCGAGCCAGGCGGCCTCTTCGAGACCTCGAAGGCTGGCAAGAAGTTCAAGTTCAAGACCTGTCTGCGCGTCGGAGGGACCAGCCTCAGCGGCCCGACCGGCCAGCCCCTCACCAGCCTCTACACGGCGCAGTACAGCCTCGAGGTCAGCGAGGCCAACCGCTGCCGCATCACCGAAGCGCCCTTCCTGGTCCGCGCCGACCCGGCCATCGCCCCGCTCGAGCCGCTGGGTGACGAAGACCTCGCCGAGTCGAACCCGCAGGGCACGGGCGACGGCCGCATGTCGCAGAAGCAGGAGAACGATCAAGACCGCGACTGCGTGCGCGTCGATGGGGGCGTTCAGGTCTGCCGCACCTCGGCGGCCGCAGACCAGGAAGGCGAGGGCTCGTTCGGCGGCAGCGTGCTCGCGACGGACAACAACGGGTACGCCGGCGATGGCGACGCCCACGTCGATCGCGAGGCAGAGCTGGCCGGCTTCCAGGTCATCGACGACGAGGAAGCGGGCGCCTTCGATACCCCCGGCGCCAAGCTGACGTTCACCATCAGCCCCGACTGGGACAGCATCGCCGCGGCGCTCGACGTCTCCATCCCGGGCTTCGAGTTCGAGGGCGAGAACTTCGAGGGTGGCGTGAAGGGCCTCACCATGGGCGTCGAGTTCAAGGTGCCCGTTCGTTACGGCGCCTTGCAGGGCACCATCGTCTACGGGGTGTCCATCGGCGTGGGGCTGGCGGTGACCTTCGAGTACACGCTCACCCCCTCGCGCCCCGCTGGTTGCACCGGCATGAACGACGAATGTGACGTGCTCTACAACGAGGTGTCGGCCGGCTCGCTCAACCAGGTGACGCAAAACTGCTACGCGGCGGGCGGCCGGCTGGCTGACCTGCGAAGCCAGGAAGAGTCGGGCTTCCTGCGAGGGAAGATCTCGTCGGGCAAGTACTGGATCGGCGCCCAGCTCGCCGAGGAGTACGCCAACCCCGCATGCCGGCTGGTCTGGCTCGAGGGCGTCTGCCAGCAGAGCCACATCACCACCATGCGCTGGCTGTCTGGCGATGATGACTTCGCGACCTCGACCGGCAGAGGGGCGTTCACCCTCGACACGAACCACCTCTACCAGCCCACGAGCTCGGCCTTGACGGCCAGCGCCCCTGGCAGCGGCAGGCCCCAGTTCAGCGGCGTGGTGCTCAGCAGCAGCGGCACCCTCGAGGCCCGGCCCCTGGCCGAGTCGTACCCGGCCATCTGCAAGCTGAGGAACGCCGCGACCGTCACCTCACACGAGCTGAAGGCGGCGCTCGAGATCGTGGGCGCGGCGGGCTTCAGCCTGGCCTTCTGCACGCCTTCTGAGGAGTTCGGAGTCTGCATCGAAGGCAGCCTCAACGTGCTCGAGGCCAAGCTCATCCCCTCGGTCAGCTACTCGCACAGCGACTTCCAGGATCAGGCGGGGCGCAGAGGCACGCAGAGCAGCATCAAGCTGAGCCTCGACTACGAGGTGTCTGTGCTGAGCGGGGCCGTCGAGCTCAAGGTGGTGCTCGGGCCGTGGTTCACCTTCACGTACAACCTCTTCTCGTTCAGCGGCCTGAAGCTGCCCCTGGGGGGCAACATCACCGAGAAGGAATTCCCCCAGAAGGAGGACTTCCAATGAGAACCGCGCTGCTCTCGGCGTCGCTGCTCGCGGCCCTCGTCGTCACTGTGCTGTGGGTCGCCCGCTTCGAGCCGGTGGGCGCTCCAGCGGCCACGCAGCCGCCGGGCCAGGGTCAGGTCGGCAGGCAACCGGTGTCCGTCACCGCCAGCCCCGCCCCGCTCGCCGCGATGCCCACCGACGCCACCGCAGGCGCCCGGACGGGCTGCGTAGTGGCCCCGGGTCAGCAGCTGGCTTTCAAGCTGAGCTCGAGCTCGACCACCTCGTCCGAGGTGCCCGGCGTGCCGGCCGACAGCCCGGCGCTGGCGGCGACGCTGACTGGCGTGCTGCGGGTGCGCGGGGTACGCGCGTCCGATGACGGCTCGGTGCTGGTCGGCCAGCTCACCGACCTCGAACTGCGCGCCGCGGGCGTCGCCGCGCGGGAGCTCTCGCCGCCCTTCCTCGTCGAGCTGGCCCGCGACTGCCGGCTGCTGCGCTTCGCGCGCCAGCGCGATCTGCCGCGAGATGCTGCGCGCAACCAGCAAGCCCTGGTGTGGGGCACCTTCTTCACGTTGACGCCCGGCCCGCTCGGCCTCGAGGACGCGCTCGGCCAGTTCAACGCGACCTTCTCGCGGGTGAAAGACGGGACGCGCATCGAGCGCCACGTGCAGGCGTACGAGTCTCTCTGGCAGTCCAGCGCCCTCGACGTGCCCGCGAACGGGCTGATGTCGGTCGAGCTGGGGGCGGGCCCATGGTTCGAGTCGATCCAGTCGCGCACCGCGCTCACGCTCGCCGAGGGCCCGGTCAGCGCCTCCCTCGAGCTGACGCGCGTCGACCCGAGCCCGCTGCTGGCCGTCGAGGTGAACGAGGGCGACTTCCTTTGGGAAGACCTGCTGCCGCGCACCGCGGCGCGGCGCCACGCTGAGCGCCCCTTCAACAAGTACGACGTCGAGCGACGCGGCCGGGTGAGCGGCCAGACGCCCGACGAGGCGCTCGAGCAGTTCTATCGTCGCAGCGTCAGCGCCGTGGGCATTCAGGAGACCTGGCCCGATCTCTCGGCGTGGTTCGAAGTGCACCCCGAGGGCATTCAGCTGGCGGTCGAGCGCCTGCACGCGCGGCGCATTCCCGCTGTCGCCATCGCGCCGCTCTACACGGCCATCGGCAAGGCGCGGGTGACCGAGGGCCGCGAGGCGCTCCTGGCGATTCGCCGCGACCTCACCGAGCCACCGATGGACCGGGTGCGCGCGACGTTCAACCTCCTCGACCGGCCCGACGTGGGCGTGTCGTTCGCGCGCGAGCTCGCGCAGGAGGCCCTCGGCAACACCGGGCCGCTCGAGCACAAGCAGAACTTCCTGCGGGGCGAGAACCTGCTCGCGCTGGGCATGATGGCCGGCCTGAGAGGAGAGCCTGAGCTCGAGACCGTCGCCCGCGAGACCTTCGCGCAGCTGCTCACCGGCGCGAACGTCGACTCGCAGGTGGCGCACTCGGCGCTCAAGGCGCTCGGCAACCTCGGCGACGTCGCGACGCTGCCCCTCATCACGCCGGCCTCGGCGTCTGGCGACTTCCACACCCGGGTCGCCGCGGCGCACGCGTTCCGGCGCATGGACCCGAAGGCGTCTGAGGCGGCGGCGCTGGCCTGGCTGCAGCGCGAGAGCCACCCCTTCGTGCGTCGGCAGCTCTACATCACGATCAGGCGGCAATACTTCGACGCGCAGGTCGCCCCATCGGCCGCGATGACCCGGCAGGCCCAGGAAGACCTCGCGCGCACCAGGTCCCCCATCGACCGCAAGACCATCATTCGTTTCCTCGCGAAGAGCGCGCTGATTCAAGACCCCGCGTTCCGCGGCTACCTCGTGGCGCAGGCGCGGCGTGAGCGCGACACAGGCATCTTGAACGCCTTCACCGACATCCTGACCCCGGCGGAAGTGTCAGAGGTGCTCCGATGAGGAGGCTCACGCTCCTGTCATTGACGTTGGGCGTCGCCGTCGTCGCGTGCGCCCCCGAGCCGCCGCCACCCGAGCTTCGACGCGACGCGCCCATCGCCGGGGCGCCCCCGCATGGGGTGCCCCCCGACATCACTGACGAAGACCTCCTGGACGCAGGGCCGCCCGAGGTCGACGCAGGCCTGTGTTGCCCCGTGCACTTCCGCCTCGCCGGTCAGGCCGACGAGGCGCGCGTCGACCTGCGGTTGGTGGGCCACCCGACGGGGCTGAGCACCACCCTCGACGCGGGCGTGTGGTCGGTGACGGCCTGCATGGTGCTCGAGCAGCCCGAGCGGTACTACTACTCGGTCGGCATCTCGGTGAACGACGCAGCCCAGGACGGCGGGCTCTTCATGACGACGCGCACGAACCCCTTCGCCCCCACCGAGTTCAGCGCCGAGGCCCCGTTGGTGAACGTCTTCGAGCCCGGGGCCGTGACGAGCTGCGGCGACCTCGACGCAGGTCTTCACGCTCAGGTCCTCTGAGGGCGTACTCACTTCTTGAGGGGCTCCAGGAAATCGGCCCACTCGTCGGGGAGCGCCGGAGCTGAAGGGGCGGGAGCGGCGACCGGCGCGACTGCCGGCGCCACGCTGGGAACCGGAGCCCTCGCTGGTGACGCAGCGGGAGCAATGCTCGGCGCCACGGGCGGCGCCGAGGCCGGTGCGGCGACTCCGGGGCGCGCCTGCGAGGTGCGGTGGAGCGCGCCGATCTGCTTCTGGAAGAACGCGATGTCGACCTTGAGGCGATCCCGCTCGCCGGTCACCTCCACCAGTTGCGCGTGCGCGGTCTCGGCGTCCAGCAGCCGCGCCTGCAGCCCTTCGTTGATTCGGTTGAGCTCGACCAGCTGCTCCTCCAACCGGCCGGCATGCGCCTGGAGCCTGCGCGCCGTCGTCTGCTTGTCCGCCGCCACCACCTCGGCATCTCGCAGGAGATCCGAGATCTCCGCCGACGACTTCTGCCGCTTCACCTCGCGCTTCGACATCTGATCGATGCGGCTCACCAGCGCGCCCTTGGTGGTGGACAGATCCGACACCTGCGACTGGATGAAGGCCAGGTCGCGCACCATCTCGTCGCGCAGCGCCTGCTCCTCTTCCAACGTCGCCTGGCGTCGCTCCAGGTCCTCTTTCTGCTTCGCCACCTCGGCCTCGAGCCCGCCGGACTTCTCGCGCTCGGCGCTGAGCGCCTGCTCCACCTCCTGCAGCCGGGAACGCACCTCATCGAGCGCGCGCTCCGCTTCCTGCTGGCTCAGAGCCAGCTGCGAGGTGACCCGCGCCACCTCGTCGGCGAGCTGAGCCGAAGACGCCTCGAGCGAGCTGGCGTGATGTGAGTGGCCGTCGCGCTCCACTTCCGTCTGCCGCAGCAACTGCACCGCCGCCTCGTGCTCGGCCTCGAGCGCCTGTGCGCGGGCCAGCTGGGCGTCTCGCTGCTCCGTCAGCTCGGCGAGCGCCTCTTCCGCATCGAAGCGCCTCGCGGTCAGCTCGGTGCCCCGGCGCCGCTCGGCCGTCACCTGCGCCGACAGGTCCTTCGCGAGCTGCTCGGCGTGCTCGAGCCGCGGCCGGAGCCCCTCTGCCGTTCGTCTCGCCTCCGCCAGCTCGGCCTCCGTCTCGTCCAGCAACTGCACCTTCTCTTCGTGCACCGCCGTCAGGGCCTCGAGCCGCGCCTCGACTGCTTGCGCGGCGGAGCGCTGGGTGTCGCGCTCTGCCGTCATCACCCCGAGCGCCTCCCCTGCGTCTGCGAGCTTCGCCTCGAACGCCTGCGCCGCGGCGAGCTGCTGATCGCGCTCTGCCGTCATTTCCCCGAGCGCCTCGGCGGTGGCTGCCAGCTTCGCCTCCAGCGCCTGCGCCGCGGCCAGCCGGGCGTCGCGCTCCGCCGTCATCGCACCGAGCGCCTCAGTCGCCCCGGGCAGCTCGCCTTCCACCGTGCTGAGGCGCGCCGCGGTGTCTGCGAGCTTCGCCTCGAGCGCCTTCGCCGCGGCGAGCTGAGCGTCGCGCTCTGCCGTCATCGCCCCCAGCGCCCCGGTCGCACCAGCCAGCTCGCCTTCCACGGTGCTGAGCCGGGCCGTGGTGTCTGCGAGCTTCGCCTCGAGCGCCTCCGCCGCAGCGAGCTGGGTGTCGCGCGCTGCCGTCATCGCCCCGAGCGCCTCGGTCGCACCAGGCAGCTCACCTTCCACGGTGCTGAGCCGGGCCGTGGTGTCTGCGAGCTTCGCCTCGAGCGCGCTCAGCCGCTCGGCCAGCGCTTCCGCCGAGGCCGCGTGCACGTCGCGTTCGCCCTCTGCGCTGCTCAAGCGGCTCAGCGCCTGCTGCAGCTCAGCGCTCGCCGCGTCCCGCTCGGCCTGCGTCGTGGAGAGCAGGGCCTGCAGCTCATCCACCCGCGCCTGGTCCATCACGAAGATCGGCGCGACGAAGGGCTCGGCGGCGAAGCTCTTCCGCGACAACGCCGTGAGCCGCGCTGCGCCCTCGGCATCGACGTCGAAGGCCACCCGCAGCCGCCCCAGCCCGGGCGCGTCGATCACCACGCCCACCGCCGTCTCCGAGACCGCGAGCCCGACGTCGACGGGGCCCGCATCGGTGTCCAGATGCACGCCTGCATCGATGTCCGAGCCGCGAACCCTCGACATCGCCCCCCGGGCCTTCGCGACCATTCAGGGAGCGTCTCAGACCTCGGCGGCGATCTCCATACGGATGGGGGCGCGCCTGTCTCCCTCTCCCTGCGCTGCGGCGAGAGGGCTGGGGGGGCTGGGGTGAGGGCCGATCGCCCGAAGCCCAAAGCGCCCCTCACCCGGCCTGCGGCCGACCTCTCCCCGCTTCGCAGGGAGAGGTTTCAACTGGCGCGGCGGAAATGAAGCAGCGAGGCGGCCTCGTCGAGCGCCTTGTCTTCCACGCGGTTCAGCTCGCGCACCGCCTCTTCACGGCGGGAATCCGCCACGCGACGCACCACCTCGGCCGACTGGTGCGCGGTGATGTAGCTGGCGCGCACCGTGAGCGCTGACTTCTGCAGCGCCTCGAGGTCCTTCTGCGCCTTCTTCGCGTCGGTCAGGGCGCGGTGGTGGGCGAGCTCCGTCAGCTCCCACTGCGAGACGTCGGCGCGGGACCGGTAGTCCTGCGAGGCGGCTCGGCGGGCTTCTTCGACCTTCGCCCTGGCGGCGGTGACGGCGGACTCTGCTCGCGCCAGCGCCTGGCCGGCTCTGTCTTCCGCCCGTTCCTTTACCTGCACCACTGAGTCGAGCCTCGTGCGAACCATGGCGGGGCGGATTGCACGGCTTGCGCCTGTGGAAGTGGCTGGAACGGCTGAGCTCGTACAGGGTCCGTCAGCACTTCAGGGTTTGCCCTCACCCCAACCCTCTCCCCCTCGGGGAGAGGGAGTCAGTGGCCACCCATCGGGGTGGTCATGACGCTGACGCGCGCTCAACGCCCGGCCGGTTCTGCCCGGCTGATTCCGCCGCCCCGCCCCGGGGCCCGGCACCGACCGCCGTGAGCGCGTGGCACAGCCGCTGCTCATGAGCCCACGCATGTCAGACGGAATCTACGTGAGCATGAACGGCGCTTCGGCACGGATGGCTCAGCTCGAGTCCATCTCTGACAACCTCGCCAACGCGCAGACGCCTGGCTTCAAGGCCGAGCGCCCCAGCTTCGAGTCGTTCCTCGCGAAGGGCGACCTGCACAACTCCAGCAAGGTCTACCCCGCCGCCGTCGCCACCCAGCTCGATCTCTCCAACGGCGCCGTGGTGCAGACCGGCAACCCCCTCGACGTCGTCCCCAGCGGCAAGAGCTTCCTCGGCGTGCAGACCTCCACCGGCGTGGCGCTCACCCGCAACGGCCACCTCCAGGTCGAGCGCGACGGTGGCCTGACGGCGGCCGGCCGCCCCGTCATCGGCCGCGACGGCAACGCGATCATGACGCCGCTGGGCGCGCGCGTGCACGTCGACACCACCGGCAGCGTCTTCGCCAACAACACCAAGATCGCCGAGCTCGCCCTCTTCGAGGTGAACGGTCCGGTCGATCGCATCGGCCCTTCCCTCCTCGCTCCGCACGATCAGAAGTCGCTCACGCCGTCGGCCGACACCCTGCGCCTCGGGGAGATCGAGACCGGCAACGCCAGCCCCCTCGAGGCCGCCGTGCAGCTCGTCTCGGCCCAGCGCCACTTCGAGACCTCGATGCAGGCCCTGCAGACCTACCGCCGCATGGATGAACGCGCTTCCGAGGTCGGTCGCGTCCGCTGAAGCAGGAAGAAAGGGAACACCACCACCATGATGCGCTCGCTCTACACCGCCGCCACCGGCATGGACGCCCAGCAGACGAAGATGGACACCATCGCCAACAACCTGGCGAACGCGAACACCACCGGCTTCAAGAAGTCCCGCGCCGACTTCGAAGACCTGCTCTCCGAGAGCATTCGCAGCCCGGGCGCGCCGACGCCGAACGGGGGTTCCGCGCCCGTGCCGCTGCAGGTCGGCCTGGGCGTGCGCACCTCGGGCACCAGCCGCAGCTTCAGCCAGGGCGACGCCGAGGCCACCGAGAACCCGCTCGACCTCGCCATCCAGGGCGACGGCCTCTTCCGCGTCACGCAGCCCAACGGGGAGTTCGGCTACACCCGCGCCGGCAACTTCAAGGTCGACGCCGAGGGCCGCCTGGTCACCATGCGCGGCGAGCTGGTCGAGCCGCAGATCACCTTCCCCAAGGACACCACCGCGGTCACCATCAACGAGCAGGGCGTCGTCTCGGTCGAGACCACCGACACCAAGGGCAAGCCTCACGAAGTCGGCCAGCTCGAGCTGTGCACCTTCGTCAACCCCGCCGGCCTCTCGGCCATCGGCGGCAACCTCTACGTCGAGACCCTCGCCAGCGGCGCCGCGATCATCGGCCGGCCCGGTGAACAGGGCGCGGGCTCCATCAGGCAGGGCGCGCTCGAGGGCTCGAACGTCAAGGCCGTCGAAGAGATGGTCGCGATGATCTCCACCCAGCGCTCGTACGAGCTCAACTCCAAGGTCATCCAGACCGCGGACCAGATGCTCCAGAAGCTCACCAACCTCCGGTGATCACCATGAGCCCCCTCCTCGTCATGATGTTGGTCACCGGCGTCGACGCCTCGCTCGAGGTGGCGCTGCAGCGCGCGCTCACCCGCGAGTCGGCGAAGGTCCAGCTCACCGCGTGGGACGCCCCGCGGTGCAAGGGCTCGTTCGCGCCTGCGCCGTTCGACAGCAGCGGCCGCGTGCCGGTGCGCGTGCGCGGGAAGAAGTGCGAGGCGTGGGGCTGGGCCCAGGTGCGCGTGCTGCTGCCGATCGCCACGCTGTCGCGCGACGTCAAGGCCAACGAGTCGATGGACGGCGCGTGGACCGTTCGGGAAGAAGAGCCGCGCGGCGAGGTGATGGCGCACGTGCCGGCCGGCGCGACCGCCACGCGGTGGCTTCGCAAGGGCATGGCCGTCGGCGCGAATGATGTTCGCACCGGGCCTCGGCCGGGGAGCCCGATCGTCGTGAAGGTGATGCTGGGGGCCCTGTCTCTCGAGCAGCGCGGCACTGTCGCTGCTTGCGGCAACGGGGTGTGCGCCACGTTGCCCAGCGGCAAGAAGGTCACGGGCGCCTGGCTCGACGGGATTCTCGTCGTGGGAGGTGGCACTTGAAGACGCTGTTTGCCCTCTCCCCGACCCTCTCCCTCTCAGGGAGAGGGAGATACGTGGCTCTCCTGCTCCTCAGTGGGTGCGGTGTTTCTCACATCGACCCGTACGTGCCCAAGCAGCGCAACTACGAGTCGATCGCCGCCAAGAACGTCGCCGAGCCCGAGAACAACGACGGCAGCCTCTGGCGCGCCGATGGCCGCAACGCCAACCTGTTCTCCGACTACCGCGCCTTCCGCGAGCAGGACCTGGTCGTCGTGCGCATCGAAGAGAACGCCGACGCGCGCCGCTCGGCTGACACCAACCTGAGCCGCGAGACCGAGATCTCCGCCTCGCTGCAGGCCTTCCTGCGCACCGTGGCGGCCACCGGCCCACAGATCGACCTCACCGCCGGCCTCAAGACGGGCGTCGACTTCTCCGGCGACGGCCGCACCTCCCGCACCGAGAAGCTGACCGCCACCGTGCCTGCCGTGGTGAAGAAGGTGCTCCCCAACGGCAACCTCTTCATCGAGGGCCACCGGGTGGTGCTCGTCAACAACGAGGAACAACACTTCTACATCTCGGGCGTGGTGCGCCCCATCGACATCGCCCAGGACAACTCGGTGCGCAGCTCGTACGTCGCCGACGCCGAGATCGAGTTCACCGGCCGCGGCGTGCTGAGCGACAACCAGAAGCCCGGTTTCTTCACCCGGCTCTGGAACCTGATCTCGCCGTTCTGAAGGTGACCCATGCGATCGCTCCTCGTGCTGATCCTCTGTGTCGCTTCCCCCACCCTCGCCGCTTCCGCGCGGCTCAAGGAGCTCGTCGACGTGCAGGGCAGCCGTGACAACGCGCTGCTCGGCTACGGCCTCGTGGTCGGCCTCACCAACACCGGCGACTCCGAGCAGGTGCTCTTCACCATGCAGTCCGTCGCCGGCATGCTCGGCCGCCTCGGCGTCCGCGTCGATCCGCACGACATCCGCAGCCGCAACGTCGCCGCCGTGATGGTCACCGCGAAGCTGCCCACCTTCTCCCGCACCGGCTCGACCATCGACGTCACCGTCTCGGCCATGGGCAACGCCCGCTCGCTCCAGGGCGGCACGCTGCTGATGACGCCGCTCACCGGCGCCGACGGGCTCACCTACGCCGTCGCGCAGGGGCCCGTGCAGGTCGGCGGCTTCGACGCCAACGGCGGCTTCGCCTCGGTGCGCAAGAACACCCCCACCAGCAGCACCATCCCCGGCGGCGCGACCATCGAGAAGGCCGTCACCCCGAAGATGGACACCGGGGCCTTCACCCTGCGCCTCAAGCGCGCTGACTTCACCAACGCCGCCCGCATCGCCGCGGCCATCGACGCCGCCACCGGCGCGAAGAGCGCGAAGGCCATCGACGCCGCCGCGGTCGAGGTGAAGGTGCCCGACGCCGACAAGGACTCACCCGTGGTCTTCCTCAGCAAGCTCGAGGCGCTCACCATCGAGGTCGATCAGCGCGCGAAGGTGGTCGTCAGCGAGCGCACCGGCACCATCGTCATGGGCGAGAACGTGAAGCTGCGCGCGGCCGCGGTCAGCCACGGCGGCCTGCGCATCAACATCGCCACCCAGTTCGCGGTGTCCCAGCCGCCCGCGTTCGCCAGCAGCGGCCAGACGGTCGTCGCGCCGGTGCAGCAGGTCGACGCCGAGGAGACCCAGAGGTCCGCGGTGGCCATGCCCGCGGCGTCGTCCGTCGAGGACCTGGTCAAGGCGCTCAACGCCATCGGCGCTTCGCCGCGGGATCTCGTGTCGATTCTCCAGGCGCTCAAGGCCGTCGGCAGCCTCGACGCCGAGCTGGAGGTCATGTGAGAGGCCCCAACGAAGCGCAGCTGCTCGAGAGCTTCATCATCAAGCAGCTGCTCAAGACGTCGGGCGTGTTCAAGGGCACCGAGGCGGCGGGCAGCTCGCTCACCGCTGACATGTTCGCGGACACCTTGTCGGAGGCCATTGCAGGGGGTGGCGGGTTTGGGCTGGAAAAGCTGGTTCGCCCTCTCCCCGACCCTCTCCCCCCCGGGGAGAGGGAGGCGCCTGCTGTGACCAGTGCATTTGGTGCTCGCATCGACCCCATCAACGGACAGCTTTCGCGGCACACGGGGGTGGACCTCGCGGCTGCCGAAGGCACTCCGATTCCCGCGGCGATGGACGGCGTCGTGATCGCCGCCGGTGAGCGTGGCGGCTACGGCAACGCCATCGAGGTCGCCCACCCCGACGGCACCTCGACCCTCTACGCCCACGCCAGCGGGGTCGCCGTTCACCCCGGCGACCGCGTCGGCGCAGGCGATGTTCTCGGGTGGATCGGCCAAACCGGCAGAACGACGGGCCCACACCTCCACCTCGAGGTGCGCAAGGCGGGTCAGTTCCTCGATCCAGGTCAGGCGCTTAAGGCTTACCGGCTTCGTGCCGATGACAAAGCCGGAGGTTCCCCATGAAGGTCGCCGAAGCAGCCCTCACTGTCGTCCCCGCTGTGAGCAGCCGTACCAACGCCCAGTCCGCCGAGCAGAAGGAAGTGAAGGACCGGGTCTCTTTCTCCACCCCCCAGGGGGAAGCCGCCATTCAGCGCGCCCGCGCCACCACCGACGCCTCGCGCGCCCAGCGGGTCGAAGAAGTCGTCAACGCCGTTCGCAGCGGCCAGTACTACCCGTCACCGCAGCAGATCGCCCAGAAGCTCGTCAGCGAGGCCGAAGTCGAGGCTCACCTGCGCGTGCTCCTGTCCCAGTGATCCTACCGAGGAACGCGTCATGAGCCTCCCGCTGGCCCTCGACATCGCGCTCAAGCTCAAGGCGTCCCTCGCCACCGAGGTGACGCGCTCGCAGGAGTCACGCGCCGTCCTCAAGACCCTCGACACCCCGGCCCTCCTCTCGCAAGCGAGCCTGCGCGAGGCCTTCAACCAGCACTCGGCGTACCTCGCCGGCGAGCTCGCCCGTCACCTCGGCGCCTTCGCCCAGCAGCACGGCCTCACCGACGTCACCCTCGAGCAGGTGCGGGCGCTGGCCCCCTTCGAAGGGGAACAGCTCACCGGCGTCTTCGCCGAGGTGCGCTCGCTCTCGCAGGCCCTCAACGAGCTCGACCAGGTGAACCAGCAGCTCGCCGAGCGCGCCCTCACCGTGGTGCGCGCGTACGTCACCCACCTCGCGCCCCGCCCCTACACCCGCCGCGGCCAGCCGGCCCCCGTCGAGAGCGGCACGCACTCGGAGCGCGCATGAGCGGCCTCCTCGCGATGCTGCAGCAGGGCGCCTCGAGCCTCCAGGCCCACTCGGCCTACAGCTCGACCGTCGCCCACAACCTCTCCAACTCGAACACCGTCGGCTACTCGCGCCAGCGCGCCGAGATCGCCGCCGTCTCGCCCGCCGATCGCTTCGGCAGCGCGTACATCGGCAACGGCGCGGTGCTCCAGGCCGTCAGCCAGGCGCGCGATCGGTTCCTCGAGGCGCAGATGCCCGGGGCCATCGGCCGCGAGATGGCGTCGGGCACCGAGGCGCAGACGCTGCAGTCGATCAACGCCATCGACCTCGACAACAGCGTCGCCCCCTCGCTCTCGGTCTTCTACGGGCAGCTGCGGGCGCTCGCGCAGAACCCCGGCAGCAGCAACTACCGGGAAGCGGCCGTCGGCGCAGCCACCCAGCTGGCGCTCTCGTTCAACCGCTCGTCCCAGTCCCTCGAAGGCGCGCGCGCCGGCATCGACCAGAAGCTCGAGGGCCGGCTGCCCGAGGTGAACGAGGCGCTGGCGCAGATCGCCAACCTCAACTCCCAGATCCGCCAGGCGCGCGGCACCGGCGGCCAGCCCAACGACCTGCTCGACGCCCGCACCCGCCTCGGCGACCGCGTCGCGGAATGGACGGGCGCCACCCCGGTGCCCAACGCCGACGGCGATCTCAACCTCACCTTGAGCGACGGTACGTCCCTGGTCGCCGCCGAGCGCGCCGCGGTGCTCTCGGTGCTCCCCGACGCCACCAACGGGGGCCACCTCCGCCTCTACATCCAGAAGCCCGACGGCTCGGTGAGCAAGCCGCTCAGCACCCCGCCCGGGGGCGAGCTCGGCGGGCTCCTCGCCGCCCGCGACGGTGCGCTCAAGACCGCGCAGACCCAGCTCGATCAGCTCGCCTTCGAGCTCTCGGGCGCGATCAACGCCGCCGCCGTCGCCGGCTATGGGCTCGATGGCGGCACCGGGCGGCCCCTCTTCGTCACCACCGCCACCGCCGCCGGCGCCGCCAGCAGCCTGGTGGTGAACGCCGCGATCGCCGCCGACACCTCGCTCTTCCCCGCCGGCTCGACCACCGCCCCCGGAGATCCCGGCGCGGTGCAGGCGATGATCGACACCGAGTCGCAGAACCTGAGCAACGGCACCACGGCCTCGGGCTCACTGGCGCGCATCACCGCGCAGTTCGGTTCCACCACCGCGCGCGCGGCGAGCATGAACGAGGGCGACAAGGCGATGCTCGGCCACCTCGACGGCATGCGGCAGGCGGCCAGCGGCGTGTCGGTCGACGAGGAGCTCGTCAACATGCAGAAGGCGCAGCGCGCCTACGAGGCCGTCACCCGGGTGATCAAGACGGCCGACGAGATGCTCAACACCCTCATGTCGATCAAGCCCTGAACGGAACCAGCACCATGCGCGTCAGCGACCAGGCTCTCTTCGACCTCGCCAACCAGCGCATCATGCGCGCGCGCTCGGACGCGACCCGGGCTGGCGACCAGGTGTCTTCGGGCAAGCGCATCGAGCACCCGTGGGACGCGGCCGGCGACGCCGGCATGGCCGTGCGCCACCAACAGGAAAGCGGCCGGCAGGACGGCATCTTCGGCGCCTCGAGCCGCGCTGCCGACGAGCTGCGCGTGGTGGACAGCGCGATGGACCAGGTCACCACCTCGCTCACCCGCGCCAAGGAACTGGCCGTTCAGCTCGCCAACGACACCTACAACGCCAACGACCGCGCGGGCGGCGCGGCCGAGGTGCGGCAGCTGGTCTCTGCCGTGGTCTCGCAGCTCAACCTGCGCTTCGGCGAGCGCTACGTGTTCGGTGGCATGCAGGACGCAGCGCCCCCGTTCGACGCGGCGGGCGCGTACCTCGGCGACGCCAACGTGCGCCGGGTGGAGATCGCGCCCGGGGTGCTGCAGGACGCCTCGGCCCGCGCCGACGTCGCGCTCAAGGGCGCGGGCGGCGGCCTCGACGTGCTCCAGTCGCTGCAGAACTTCGTCACCGCGCTCGCCACCAACGACGCCACCAACATCCGCGTCGCCGTGCAGGAACTCGACGACGGCATCATCCAGGTCTCCCGCGAGCGCAGCCGGGTGGGCGCGATGATGAACGTGTTCGACGTGGCCTCGAACATGGCGAAGCAGAACCGCGACGCCGCCAGCGACGCGCGCGGCCGGCTCGAAGACATCGACATCTTCGAGGCGTCCACGCGCTTCGCCGCAACCCAGCGGGCCCTGGAGGCGAGCATGTCGGCTGCTTCACAGCAGTTCAGGCTCTCCCTGCTCGACAAGTTGTGAGGCTGCGGCGGCGGTACCCCCGCCCGAAATACGACGCGGCGTTGCCCACGCTGCGCTGGCGCACGGCCCGGCTCATCGCGCGGCTGCCCCCGAAGACGCGGGCCCTGGTGCGCCTGGTGCCCCTGCTGCTCGACGCCCGCTTCCGGCGGCCATCCCTCGACATGGATCCACCGGGCCTGCTGCAGCCGCCCCGCCGGCGCCGCTGGGGCCGCCTGTGCGAGCAGCTCGATCTGCCCCCGCCGATGTCCTGGTCGCAGCACCGCCCGCTGATCGAGAGCGTGGTGCTGGCGCCCACCCCGGGCGGAGGCTTCGAGCTCCTGATCATCCCCCTGGGGGGCCTGGGCCCGCTCGAGCTGCAGCGCGTCTCACGGCGCACCGACGCGATCGCCCAGCTCGCCGGCCGCCACGCCCCCGAGCTCGAGGTGCGCATGGCCGGGCCCGCCGAGCTCACGCCCTCGCTCTTCGCCTGGGCCGCGGTGATCGCCGGTGACGTGCCCCACCTGCCCCCGTCTCCCGGCCTCGACTGGCACGACGCCTTCGCCCGCGCCCCCACTGCGCTCCTGCGCTGCCTGATGCTGCTGGTGCGCAGCGACGCCCCTTCCCCGTTGTCGTTGATGCGGGCCACCCGCGTGCCCAGCTCGGCGCCCGGCTTCCTCGCCTGCTGGAGCGCGAGCCCGGTGGCCGAAGAGCTCACCCTTGCCGAAGGGAAGACCCTGGCGCCCGCGGCGCTCGAGGGCCTCGCCCGGCGCTTTCGCACCGCCTGCCTGCGCGCCCTGCGTGCCTTCCCCGTTCGCGATCGGCGCAGCCTGCGCGCCGTGCTCGGGCCCGCCCTGCTCGGCCGGCGCATTCCGCCGGTGCTGCGCCCCTGGCTCGAGCGCACCTTGCAGTCTCAGCACCCGCGTGAGCTGCAGCATGAAGACGGCTGGACCCTCGAGCTCGAGGGGCTGGTGCTCGCCCGGGCGCGCTCGCTCGATCAGCTCCGCGCCCTCGCGCTCACCGAGTCTTCGCGGCTCGCCCCCGGCGGCCACTTCTGGCCGCGGCTCTCGGCCGCCGTCGAGGCCCGCGCGCCCCGCGCCCTGGTGTTGATCGAACCCGGCTTCCTCCGCCACCTCGTCGTCTTCGTGCCGGCCTCGGGCCGGCCCCGCGCGCGCAGGGTCGACGCCACCGGCGTGCTCCGCTTCGCCCTCACCTGGCATCACGCCGGCGTGCCGGTGGAGCTGTTGCCAGCCCCGGGTTCCGAGCCCACGCTCGTGGCGCGCGTCTCGCAGCTGCTGGCCATCTCCCTGCGCCCCGACGAGGCCGTCGGCTTCCAGCTGGGGAAGAAGGTGCTGCTGGTCGAGCGGACGCGCACCCGGGTGCTCACGGTGGCCCGCGCCCTCGCCCGGCCCCGCCACCTCACCTGGCTGCCGGAGCAGGCCGAGATGGCCCGCGCCCTGCGAAGGCCGCTGGCCACCGGCCTGCCCACCATTCAGCTGGTCGCCTTCCCCGAGGGGGAAGAGCACGCGGCCCTCTTCGCCCTCGACTCGCGCGGCGCGATCTACCGGGAACTGGTGCTGCGCACCGAGCTCGAGCCCACCCTGCAGGAGCTCCGCGAGGTGCTGCGCCAAGCCGATCCCCCCAGCCTGCTGGCGGCCTCCGTGCACCCGCTGCTCACCTCGCTCGCGGGGCGCGGCGTCGACCCCCAGCCCGCGGTGAGCCTGCACGTCTCGATGACCGCGCGGGGTGACCAGGCGGTGCTCGACGGCGAGCGCTTTGGGAGCGGCGCCCCCCTGGCCTGGAGCGCGCTGGCCGAGGCCGTGCTCAGCCAGTGGCCTCCGGGCACGTGGGCGCATGTCGGTGTCGATCGCGTCAACGCCCCCGTCGGCACGTCGGCGCTCGAGCTGCTGGCCGCGCGTTCGCGCGTGCTGCGCCGGCTCGACACCCACCTGCGCCGCATCTCGCGGCACCTGCGCGCGGCCTGACCCGGCAGGTCCTGCTTAAGCGCACGGCAGGTTGTGCCGAACAAAGACACGAGGCGGACACGGTGTTCGCCCAACCTGAACACCAGAGGGAGTCAAATCCATGTCGTTCTCAATCCGCACCAACGTCGGTTCACTCAATGCGCAGCGCAACCTGTTCAACTCGTCTTCGATGCTCGATGACAGCTTCTCCAAGCTGTCGTCCGGCTTCCGCATCACCAAGGCCGGCGACGACGCCGCAGGCCTGGGCATCTCGGTCAACCTGGGCGCGCAGATCCGCTCGTTCAACCAGGGCAACCGCAACGCGCAGGACGCGCAGTCGCTGATGCAGACCGCTGAAGCGAACCTCAACCAGACCACCGAGCTGCTCACCCGCATGCGCGAGCTGGCCATGCAGTCTGCCTCGAGCGGCGTGGGCAACACCGAGCGCGGCTACATCCAGACCGAGAACACGGCGCTCATCACGGAAATCGACCGCATCGCGAACTCGGCCGAGTACAACGGCCAGGCGCTCCTCAACTCGGCCGCCACCTCGCTCACCTTCCAGGTCGGCATCCGCAACGTGGCGGCGAACGACCGCATCAGCGTCAGCACGGTGGACGCCACCGCCGCGACCCTGCTGGTGAGCACGCTCGACTTCTCCACCCAGGCGGCCTCGCAGACGGCGCTGGCCACCCTCGACACCGCGCTCCAGACCGTCTCGAGCGCGCGCGCCACCTTCGGCGCCGCCGGCAACCGCATCGGCTCGGTCATCCAGACCATCCAGGCGTCCGCTGAGTCGCTCTCGGCCGCCAACAGCCGCATCCGCGACGTCGACGTGGCCGAGGAGACCTCGAGGATGGCCCGCACCCAGGTGATGATGCAGGCCGGCGTCTCGGTGCTCGCGCAGGCCAACCAGGCCCCGCAGATCGCCCTCAAGCTGCTCGGGTAAGCGGCTCTCGCAGCACGACTTCCGGTGGCGGGTTCGAAGACGACTTCGAACCCGCCGTCGGCTTTCTGACGCGCGGGGTGGGTGCGCGGGTTGCAGTACCGAAGGGCTGACGTCTCACCAGAGGAGGCCGCCATGGCCAGCAGCAGCTTCAGAGTCGGTGGCCT
The DNA here is from genome assembly GCA_030681645.1 of Archangium sp. Lineage (GTDB taxonomy): Bacteria > Myxococcota > Myxococcia > Myxococcales > Myxococcaceae > Archangium_A. The sequence goes on along the minus strand of JAUXRX010000065.1, from coordinate 96,699 downwards.
CGCATCGGGCCTCGACACCAACTCGATCATCGACCAGCTGGTGAAGATCGAGAGCAATTCCGTGACGGTGGCGCAGGCGCGCCAGTCCGCCTACCAGGCGCAGATCAGCCAACTGGGCGATCTGACCTCGAAGCTGAAGGCCCTGGCCACGGCCACCACCGCGCTCAAGACCGGTGGGGCGCTCGGACTCAGCCAGGTCGGAACCGCCTCAGGCTTCAGCGCCACCCCCGGCTCGGCGGCGACTGCCGGGCGCGTCTCGGTGCTGGTCGAGGATCTCGCCACGGCAGCGAAGGCCCGCAGCACCCAGCTCACCTCGGGCAGCTCGGCCGTTCGCGGCGGCACCCTGGCGATCTCCATCAACGGCACCACCACCAACGTCACCCTCACCGACGGCATGACCCTGACGGCGGCGGCCCAGGCCATCAACGATTCCGGCACCGGGGCGAGCGCGATGGTGCTCGAGTCGAACGGGCAGGCCTTCCTCACCATCACCAACACCAACACCGGCTTCACCCCCGGCCAGGCGGCGGCCACCGGCCTGACGATCACCGAGACCAGCACCGGCGTGCTCGGCTCGGCGCTGGGCTTCACCGTCACCGACGCCACCAACGCGAAGGTGACCATCGACGGGCTCGCCTTCGAGCGCTCCTCGAACACCATCACCGACGCGCTCCCCGGGGTGACCCTGGCGCTCAAGGCGAAGACCGTGGTGGCGGAAGACCTGGTGCTCGCCACCGACACCGCCGCGACCAGCACGAAGCTGGGCACCTTCGTCAGCGCCTACAACGACGTGATGAAGATCCTCCACCAGAACCTCAACATCGGGGAGCAGATCGATCGCAACAAGACCCTGGGCGGCGACTCGGCGGTGCGCGGGCTGCAGAGCACGCTCATGGGCCTGGTCTCGAGCATCTCGAACCCCGGCTCGGTCGTGCGCAGCCTCGCCGACCTGGGCATCAAGACCCAGCAAGACGCCACCCTCACCGTCGACGCCACCAGGCTGGCGAAGGCGCTCGCCACCGATCCCGCCGCGGTCAACGAGCTCTTCCAGAAGGCCACCGACGGCGTCGCCGACAAGGTGAAGACGCTGGTCGACGGCTACACGAACTCAAGCGACGGCATCCTCGTGTCGAAGAGCAAGAGCTACGACAAGTCGATCAAGCGCATCAGCACTCACATCGACTCGCTGCAGCTGAGGCTCGAGGCATACCGCACCAAGCTCATCAACCAGTTCTCGGCGATGGAGAAGATCGTCAGCAGCTTCAAGTCGATTGGCGATTACCTCACCAGCCAGGAAAACAGATCGAAGGAGTAGCCCCGTATGAACGCCAGCCGCGCCTATGCCCGTGCCAGCCAGGAGACCGCGTCGCGCGAGCGACTGATGGTCATGCTCTTCGAGGCGGCCCTGCGCCACATGCGCCACGCCGCCACCCTGCTCGAGCAGCAGAAGGTCATCGACGCGCTGCCGCTGATGACGAAGGCGAGCGACATCGTGGTCGAGCTGGCTGACACCCTCGATCCGCAGGCCGCGCCCGAGCTGACCCGGACGCTGGGTGAGATCTACGTCTTCGTGTCCCAGCGCCTCGCGCGCGCCGCGTCGTTCCGCGACGTGACCGCGCTGCGCGAAGCCGAGCGCGCGTTCGCCCCCATCGTCGAGGCCTTCCAGCAGGCGGTCGCCTCTCTCGGGGCTCCGGCTGCGCCATGAAGGGCGAGCTCGCGCCTCCGGGGAAAGGCGGCCATGACGAGCTCCACGGAGCGCTCGTGGCACTGCAGGGCGCGCTGGAAGCACGAGACCCCCTCGCGGCCGAGGTGGAAACGGAGCGCGTGCTGCAGCTCCTCTCTCACGCCACCGAGCCCGCGGCCGACACACGGCTCAGGCCGATCTTCGCCCGCTGCCAGGTGCTCGCCGACGAGCTCAAGGCGAGCCTGCAGGCGCAGCTGAGGCAGTCGGCGACGACCAGCCGGGCCACCCAGGCGTACGAGCGGGAAGCGCCATGAGCGCGCGCCTGTCCGTCGCGATGATCGTCCGCGACGAGGCGAAGATGGTGCCCGGGTTCCTCGAGGCCGCGCGCGGCCTGTGGGACGAGCTGGTGGTGGTGGACACCGGGTCGACCGACGACACGGCGGCGCTGTTCGAGGCCGCCGGCGCGACGATCGTCCGCTGCCCCTGGAGCCGTGACTTCGCGGCGGCGCGCAACGTCAGCCTGGCTCACGCGACCGGCGACTGGGTGCTCGTGCTCGACGCAGACGAGCGCGTCTCGCCAGACTTCATCGCGCAGTGCCGGGGGGCAATCTCGTCGCCGGCGGTCGGGGCGCTGCTCGTGCGCATGTCGCATCAGCTGCCGTACGGGCACCGGCGCGACGCCTGGGTGCTGCGCGCGTGGAAGCGGGACCCCGCGATCCACTACCGCCACGCGATCCGCGAAGACGCCAGCGACGACGTCAACGCCATGCTCGCCACCCGGGGGCTCTGCCTCGCGCGCGTCGAGGCCCCCGTGATGCACCTCGGCTACGTGCGCGATCGCGGGGCGGCGAACGACAAGAAGGCGCGCGACGCGGCGCTGCTCCGTGAGCGGCTGGGCGCGGTGCCGGGGGACTTCTATTGCTGGCTCAAGCTGCTCGAGCTCGCCCGGGCGTGGCAGGACGAGGTGTTGTGGCGCGAGACGGCGCGCACGGCGACGGACTTGATCGAGCTGCAGGGCCGGGGGGTCATCGCCGGCGAGGCCTGGGGTGGTGAGCTCGTGGCCATGATCGCCGAGGGGTTGTTCGCGCCCGAATCGGCCGCCGGGCTCGCGTTTCTCGAGGGGTGGGCTGAGCGGTGGGGGGCGTCGCCGCTGTTCCTGATCAGGCGGGGGTTCTTCCGGGAGCACCAGCGGCTGTGGGACGGGGCCCGGGCCGATTACCTGGGCGCGCTGGCGATCAGGTCGGAATCGGGAACGGGGGCCGCGACCGATCAGTCAGGCTGGGGCGTGGCTGCTCAACTCGGGCTCGCCCGGCTGGCTCTTGCTCAGCACGATGCGCCGGTCGCTTTGGCTCATGCCCGCGCCGCCCTCGCGTCGACGCCGCGCGATCCAGAGGCACTCATGGCCGTCGCCAGCCTCACCCGGTACCTCGAGGGCCCCCGTGCCCTCGAGGCGTGGATTGGCTCGCATGAAGCCATCGAACCCAATTGCCCTGAGCGCGACTGGGCCATCGGGGAAGCCCTGCTCGCGGTGAAGGATCACAAGGGCGCCGTCGCGGCGTTTCGTCGCGCCGCGGGCGTTCCTCCCGGGGGGCCGGCTGGGCTGCGGCTCGCCCAGTCGCTGCTCGCCTCGGGCCAGGTCGAGGCATCGGAAAGGCTCGCCCGGGCGCTGCTGCCCTCACAACCAGAGGCGGGCCTGGGCGTGCTGCTGTTCGATCTCGCCGCGGGCCGCGACACCTCGTTGGAGCTCGAGCTCACGCCCGAGACCGCTCACGCCTCGCTCAAGCAGTGGGTCGATGTGCTGGTGGCGTGCCGCCAGCCTGCGCTGCTGCGCAGGGTCCGCTCGCGGGTCGCGGCCGTGGGGACGATCTTCCCCTGGTTGCCGGACTACCTGCTCGAGAAGAGCGCCTGAGCTACTTGCGGCGGTTCTTCTTCTTGTTTTCCTTCTCGCGCTTGCGCCGTTCCTTGAGCGCCTTGCGCTCGGCGTCGGTCTGCCCGCTCTTCTGCGGCCCCAGCGAGTAGCCCTGCATGCGCGCCTGCGCCAGCTGCGCCTTGCTCATCGGCGGCGTGTAGCCGGGGGGCAGCCCCGCCGGCATCTGCATCGGCATGCCCTGCATTCCACCCGGCCCGCCCATGCCCAGCGCCTGCGCCATCATCGGGTCCTTCCCGAAGAGCGCCCCCAGGTCCATGTTCTTCATCTGGTTCATCTGACCGAGCTGCTTGAAGAAGGGCAGCTTGCCGAGAATGCCGGGGTCCTGGCCGATCGCGCCCATCATCTGCTGCATGCCGCTGAACTTCTGCATCAGCTCCGACACTTCCTGCGGCTTGCGGCCCGAGCCCTTCGCGATGCGCTCGACGCGGCCCTTGGCGATCAGGTGCGGTTCCTTGCGCTCCTGCTCGGTCATCGAGTTGTACATCGCGTCGATCTTGTCGAGCTCGCCCTCGTTCGGGTTGAGCTGCTCGCTCATCTCCCCGAGGAACGGCATCTTCTCCATCAGGTCCTTCAGCGGGCCCATCTTCCGGACCGTGCGGATCTGCTCCATGAAGTCCTTCATGTTGAAGCGGCCCGAGAGCAGCTTCTTCGCGTCTTCTTCGGCCTTGTCCTGGTCGACGACGCCTTCGAAGTCCTTCATCAGGCCGACGACGTCGCCGAACCCGAGGATGCGTGAGGCGAGCCCCGCGGGACGGAACTCCTCGAGCTTGTCGAGGCCTTCGCCCATGCCGAGGTACTTGATCGGCTTGCCGGTGACTTCCTTGATCGAGAGCGCCGCGCCACCGCGCGCGTCACCGTCGAGCTTGGTGAGGATGAAGCCGTCGATCTCGAGCCGGCGGTTGAACTCGGCGGCCGTCTTCACCGCGTCCTGGCCGATCATCGCGTCGGTGACGAAGATGATGTTGTCGGGGTGGACGTTCGCCTTGATCGCCTCGAGCTCGGCCATCAGCGTGTCGTCGATCGCCAGGCGGCCGGCGGTGTCGATGATCACCGTGTCGAGCTTCTCGGCCTTCGCCTTCTCGTAGGCGAGCCGCGCCAGCTCGGGCGGCTGCAGCCCCGCCTGGTGGAAGACCGGCACGCCCAGCTTCTCGCCCAGCACCTTGAGCTGATCGACGGCGGCGGGCCGGTAGATGTCGGCCGCCACCAGCAGCACGTTGCGGCCTTCCTTCTTGAGCTTGAAGGCCAGCTTGCCGGTGGTGGTCGTCTTGCCGGACCCCTGCAGGCCCACCATCATGATGCCGCTGACCTGCCCCTTGCCCTTCAACTTGAACGACGTGTCCACCGGCCCCATCAGGGCCTCGAGCTCGTCGTGGCAGATCTTCACGAAGTGGTCGCCCGGAGAGACCTTCATCTTCCGGCCCGACTTGTCGGTCATCGAGGTCTTCACCTCGGTGCCCGCCGCCTGTTCGCGCACCCGCGCGACGAACTTCTTCACCACGTCGAACGAGACGTCGGCTTCCAGCAGCGACACGCGGATGTCGCGCAGCGATTCGTCGATGAGCTCGGGCGTCAGCTCGGCCTTGCCCAGGAGGCGGTTCTTGGCCGCGCGGAATCCCTTGGTGACTGTTTCCAGCATGGCGCGCTCCTACACCGATCGGAGCCTGCTAAACAGTCTTGGTAATGCGCGCGAGTGGCGAAATTGGCAGACGCAGCGGACTTAAAATCCGCAGGCCCTTCGCTGGGCCGTAGGGGTTCGATTCCCCTCTCGCGCAACCACCCGAAGACTGGAGCAGTCATGCACCCCCGGACCCTCGTCATGCTCGTCATCGGCTTCGCCGTCGGCCTCACCCTCGCCGCATGCAGCCCCGCGCCATCCTGCACCCCCGCCAACTGCGGCGGCTGCTGCAGCGCTGCCGGCAAGTGTGAGTCGGGCTCCACCGCCGACGCGTGCGGAGACAACGGCGCGAGCTGCGGCCGCTGTGGCACCGGCACCGTCTGCCAGGCCGGTGAATGCCGCGCCAGCACCACCGGCGGTGGAGGCGGCACCACGGGCGGCGGTTCAGGTGGCGGCGTGACGGGCGGCGGGTCCGGCGGCGGCGTGACCGGCGGCGGCACCGGAGGCGGCACGACAGGCGGCGGCACCGGCGGCGGCAGTGGCTGCCGGGTCATTCCCATGGTCGAGACGGCCCAGGTCAACTTCGGCCTTGGCGAGTACCGGTCCTTCACCCAGAGCGTCGGTCACTACAACTTCGGCCTCTGGGTCTACCCCTCGACCGATGGGTTCCGCATCGAGGTGGTCTACCCGAACGACGTCGTCCCCCCGTTCCCGTACACGGAGAACTTCACCACCGCGACGCGCTACCGGACCTGCATCGCGTGCGGCATCTATTACGAGCAGTGCGACTCGGTGACCCTCGCCTGCCAGAAGGAATACCTGGCGCAGGGCGGCTCGATGACCATCACCCGCGTCGACCGCGCCCCCGCCGGCCGCATCGAGGGCAGCGCGTCGGGCGTGCGCTTCAACGAGTGGGACCTCACCACCGACACGGCTGTCCCGGGTGGCGGCTGCATCCTCGCCACCACCATCGGGCCGTGGAACGTGGGCTGGAACATGGACGGCGGCGTGATTCCCTGACCTGTCTCCCTCTCCCTGCGCAGCGGGGAGAGGGCGGGGGTGAGGGGCACAGCTCCGTCTAGTCCTCCGTCGGGCGCTTCTTGGGCACCACCAGCCCCGACGAGAGGCGCTTGAGCACCACGTCGCGCTGCCGCTGCTTGTAGCGCTCGTGGGAGTTCTCGCCCTTCTCGTTCTGAATGGCCTGCTTCTCGTCGGCGATCTGGAACTCGCAGGTGGCCAGCGTGATGCGCCCCTGCCGCTCGCGGTCGTCCTGCTCCGGGGGCGGAAGGAACGCATCGAGCCTGATCGGCACGTCGGCCACGAAGTTGAGCACCCGGTAGGTCGAGCCCGAGAAGGTGTTGCCCAGGCGCGCCGCCGCCTCGCGCTCCTCGTAGTCGAGGTCCAGGTGGAGCTGCCGCGCGTACTTCTTGAAGTTCGGGTACTGCTTCACCAGGTCCTTGAAGCGGATCAGCGTGTTCTCGGTCTGCGAGGGCACGATGAAGTTGAAGGGCAGCAGGCGCTGGGTGAGGAAGTAGAGCGTGGGGATGATGTCGTCCCGCTCCTTGACGATGATGCGGAAGCGCGTGCGGTCGTAGATCGCCGCGGCCGTCGAGTCCTTCTTCGCGATCAGCTTGGTGATGGTCGACTCGCGCGTCTTGATCGAGTCGGAGAACTCGACGATCGGCAGGTCCTTCGCCCTGGCCTCTTCCATCACCGCGGTGACCCGCTCGCTCACCAGCCGCGCCATCTCGGCCTCGGGCACGGCGATCTTGAAGAGCAGATCGCGCGCCTCGATGTGCTGAATGACGTGCATCGTCTTGAGCACGATGCAGGCGATCTTCCGGTACTTGCGGTCGATCTCCCCTGACGCCAGCAGGAAGAGGTCGTGGATCATGTTCGGGTTCGCCACCACGTCGGCCACCCGGTAGTTGAACGTCTTGCGCAGGTACTCCACCGCGTCGCCCAGCACCGTGCGCACCCAGAGGTCGTCGTGCTTCCGGGTCGGGTCGATCTGCAAGAGCCGCAGGAAGCGATCGACCTCGTCCCAGGTCTTGAAGTGCATCCGCCGCCACTCGATCACCGAGCCACCGCGCAGGATGAGCCGAATGCGCTCGAGCTCCTTGAGGCCCATCTCCTCGACCCGGCGAATGGGCAGATCGGGCAACTGCGGCTGGTGAGTGGGGGTTGTCACCGGACGACGTTTCTCCCATAAAAACGTGAAAGCCGACCCCGGAAAGATCCGGAGCCGGCCTTCTCGTCACTTCAGGCGGTGATGGTTACTTCGCGACCGGACGATCGTCCCGGTACTCGGTGACCGTCACCACGCCCGCAGTGTCGAACGCCTTCTGCGGACCCTGGCGCTTGCCGTTGACCCAGTTCTCCTCGAACTTGAGCTTGCCGTCGGCCTGGTACTCCACGCGCAGGCCGTTGTACTCGCCCTTGAGGAAGCTCGTGGTGCCGGTGAGCTTGCCGGTGGTGTCGAAGAACTTCCACGTACCGACCCGGAAGTTGTCTTCCATCTGGCCAATCGCTACCACGTGGCCTGCGTTGTCGAACGACACCATCGGCCCCGTCATCAGCCGCATGCCGTCGACCGTGCCCTTGAGGCACGCGTACGCGCCGAAGTCGGTCTTCGGCCCGCCGATCTGCCTGGTCCCGGCGGGGCACGCCATCTTGTAGCCCGTGCCGATCGCAGGGGCCTTCTCGAGAGCGGGTGCCTGCGCGAGCGCGAGGCCTGCCACCGCGAACTGCATCATCATCATCTTGCGAATCATTGTGTTCTCCTTGGTCCTGGTTGCGGACAGTGGTTGTACGAAGTCGGCTGACGCTTCTTCAGTTCCGCGTCAGGTCCTGGCAGTAGGCGTTGCCTCCGCTGTACGCGAACCCGACGGTCAGGCCGGTGGTGCCGGCCGGAGCGCAGAGGGTCATCTTCATCTCCGCGTTCTTCCCGCTGTTCGTCACGGTGTAGTGCGACCACGCGTTCGAGGTGTTGCCCACCTGCACGCCGTTGATCGGCCGCACCGCGCCAGTCGAGGTGTAATAGGTCAGCTGAACCGCGGCGGTGATGTTCGAGGGGAACAACGTGGTGCCCGCATAGGCGTGGACCGTCGTGGTGAAGGCCACCTCGCCCACGGCGGTGCAGCCCGCCGCGACGTCGGGGTCGTCGATCACATTCCAGATGACCGGACCGGTGCTGGTGGCAGGCGACCAGGCCGTGTAGTTGCCCGCGTTGATGGCCGCCGTGATGTTCGGGCAGCGATCGTCAGACGCGGTGTCGCACTGGTTGTTCGAGTAACAGACGTTCGCGTAGGTGCAGACATCGGGCTCGAAGTTGCTCGAGTTGCACGGCACGCCGGCGTCGCCCACGCCTGCATCGGTGCCGGCGTCAGTGCCGCCGTCCGTGCCGCCGCTCGAGCGGCACTGGCCCGCGTCGAGCTCGCACGTGAGGGGAACCGGGCAGCTCGACACCGTGCACTTGTCGGTGCACTTGAAGACGGCCAGGTTGCAGATCTGGCCGGCCGTGGTGGCCGCGCACAGCGCGTCGGTGCTGCAGGTGCAGAAGCTCGCCGTCGAGTTGTTGATCTTCTGGCAGGTCTTCTCGTTCGACGGGCAGTCCGTGCCGCCCGTACAGGTCTTCGCGCACGTCTTGAGCACAGGGTGACATGCGTTGCCCGATGCGCAGGACGTGTCGCTGGTGCAGGCGCTGCCGATGCCGCCGGTGCCGGCGTCGCTGCCAGTCATCTCTCCACAGCCCATCATGGCGAACGCGATGCCGGCCGCGGCCGTAAGCCACAGTCCTCGATAGTTTCTGGTCATTCTGTGTACCCCTCTGTTCAGTGAGTGAAGCCCGATCAGCCGGGCGGACGATAACGACCGATCGACCCAAGTCAATCGGAGTCCGTGCCCTCCTACGCAAGCTCAGGGCCAAACTTCATCACTGATTGTGGGGTGATGCGGGGCTGGCGCGTCGACGCGCACCAGGCCCCGCGACAACGACGCCCGGGTCAGAACGTGAAGGGGAACGTGATCGGGTCGCCCTGCTTCTTGTGCTTCGGGAACGTCATGCCCTTGATCAGCTTGCCCACGCAGCCCGCGATCGGAGTGCCCTTGTGCTCTTCGGAAACCACCGCCACGTTGGCCGTCCTCCCGCTGGGCTGAATGGTCCACCTCATCAGCAGCTTGCCTGAAGTGCCGGGATCCTGGGCCTTCTGCTCCTTCACGCACTTCACCAGCGAGCCCTTGTTGGCCAGCACGACCTCCATGATGTCGGACTGCCCGAGCGATTCCTTCACCTCGCTGGATCCGCCGGGAGCAGGTGGGATGTAGCCGGCCGGCTTCTTGTCGGGCTTCGACGACGTGTCCTCCTTCGGCTGCTTCTTCACGTCGGTGCCAAATGCGCTGGCAAAATCGTCGTCATCACCGGTGGGCTGCTTCTTCGGGGTCGGAGCCGGCTCCGGCTCCTTCTCCACGCGCGCCACCGTGGTGGTGTCCTTCTTCGGCCGCGTCCCCGTCCCCCTGGGCTGAACGGGCGTGGGCGTCGGAGGCGCCACCGCGACGGGCACCGGCGTCGGCGCCACGGGCGTCGGGGCCACGGGCGTCGGCGTCGGCACGGCAACCGGAGTGGGAGTCGGCGTCGGCGTCGGAGCCACCACCACCGGCGCAGGCGGAATGGGCGCGACCACCACCTGCGGCGGCTGCCGCGTGGCGAGCCAGACGATCAACCCGACCAGGATGAGCAGCATCACCGCGCCACCCGCCGCCACCCCGATCATCAGGTTGCGGTTGTTCGGAGGCCGGTACTGCGTCATCGCCGGCGCGCTGTACGTCGCGCCCGGGTTCTGCAGGTACGGGTTCGGAGGCGGCGGCGCGGGCCGCGCTGGGCGATCGTCGCGCTGCTCCACCGGCATCGGCAGCACGGTGGCCCCGTTGGTGGCCTTCTCCTCGCGCGGCAGATCGAGCAGGCCAGGCTCGTCCATCACCACCGGCGGCGGCGCCTTGGGGGGCGGCCGCGCCTGGGCTTCCATCTCGTCCTTGAGCAGCGAGCCCAGCGAGTTGGCCGCCGACGGCTTCCAGCTCCCCGTCTCTTCCGGGTTCATCGCCCCGCCCGCCGACATCGGCACCTGCATCTGCGACTGCACCGTCTGCACCATGCCGCCCGCGCTGAACGCAGACTGCACCGGCACGTTCATCACCGCCGGGCCGCTCTGGGTGATGTTCGCCGCGGGGGCGATCACGATCGGCTTGGGCGGCTTGGGCGCCAGCACCGAGGTGAGCATCTTCACGTCGCTCACCGGGATCCAGTCGTCGTAGCCCGCGCGCCAGCACAACGAGTCGGGGCTGATCTCGCCGCGATCCCAGTGCTCCTTCACCTTCTCGAGCGTGAGCGGGCCGGTCTGCTTCTCGTTGATCGCCACGTACCAATCGGTCTGGGGAATCTCCTCTTCCTTCGGCTCGGGCGCCTTCTCCTTGCCGTTCGACTCCTCGGCCAGCTTGCGCACCGTGTCCGCGTCGATCACCCGCGTGCTCTGCCGATCGTCCGGCGAGCCTTCGTCGCCCGGCTTGTGCGCCGAGTGACTGCCGGTGCCCTTGAGCACCTGGTCGAACACCGCGCCGATCTCGTCTTCGTCCGCTCCGAAGAAGCTGTCCTTCGGGCCCCCGGGGGGCGGGCTCGCCTGGGCCCCGGGAAGCGTGGGGGAGGACGTCGCGGAGGCGCTGCCGGGGTTGGTCATCTCATCGCCTGCGTGGGAGTGATCGTCATTCGAGAGGGTCGCCTCGGCCGCCGCGAGCGGCGTCTGCATCACCTGCGTCGCCAGCGCGTCGTCGGGATCGTTCGACATCGCGACCGGGCTTCCGCCCTTCGCTGCGTCAGCGCGCTTCACCAAGATGACGTAGCCGCACTTGCGGCATCGGACCTTGACCCCCTTGGGTCCGACCTTCTCGTCATTGATCATGTACTGCGCGCGGCAGCTCTCACAGACGAAGCGCATTGTGTTTCCCGGGCGAAACTACGTGTAACCGATTGAAAAGTTTAGGTTTGGTGCGCTTTGGGGTCAAGACAACGGACGCCACTTGAGGGGAGGTGGTTCCCTCCCCTCTGCGCCCTGTCCGAAACCTTCAACGATCCTTGGTACTTGAAGCTACTTGCGGAGCTGGACCTCGACGTTGATCCCTACCGCAACGCGCAGGGCGTGGAGATCATCCCCCAGCGCGAACACCAGCAGGTCGCGGATCTTCGAGCGCGGCTGCACCCGGAAGTTGGCGCCGGTCTCCGCCATCACCATCCGTTTGACCGGCTCGATCTCGCCGGCCACGAAGGCCCCCGCGCGCGTGGCCGACAGCTCGGCGCCCTCCAGGAAGTTCCGCAGGTCGTTGGGCGTGGCGACCTTCACGTACTCCTTCGTCACCCGCGCCAGCGCGTCGCGCGCCTGCGGAGTGAGGTGCTTCTCGAGCAGCTTGCGCTCGGTGTCGATGGCCCGCAGATCAGCCGTGAAGCGGAACCGATCGACCGAGAGGCTGATCGCCGCCTGCATCACCGCCTCGAGGCGCTCGCCTGAGAGCCGCTGCGTGAGCGCCAGCTCGGGGCGCAGCATCGTCATGGTGCGGCCCAGCAGGTAGTAGACCTCGCGCTGCCCCGTCTCGCTGAAGAACTTCCCGCCGAAGCGCAGCGCCACCGGCTCGGTGTGACAGATCTCCACGCCCACCATCGGGTCGGGCGCGGGCTCGGTGGTGCGCTTGGCCATGCGCTCGCGCGTGGTGATCAGGAACGGCGAGAACACCGCCACCTGGTCCATGCCCAGGATGCGCGAGACGTACCGGTAGTGGTGAATCTGGTACTCGGGCGCCGTCGCCACGTCGATGGAGTGCTTCTTGGGCACGATGCCGTACCGGGTGAAGTCTTCCTTGTAGAGCGTGCCGGCCTGCTCGAAGAGGATCGCGAAGAGATCGGCCAGCGGCCCGCGCACCTTGGGGTGGAACAGGTGCTCGGTCCACAGGCGATCGGTGAGCTGGCGCTGCGCCACCTCGCGCTTCTTCGCGTACGGGGTCAGCTTGGTGAGGATCTCCTTCTCGCCGGGCCCCGGGTCTCCGATCAGCCCCACCATCACCTGCGCTGCGATCCACGCCGAGTCGTAGTCCTTCCGCTTCGCCGCCAGCTCTGCCAGCGCCGAGGCCACCTTGCCCGGGCTGGTGGTGCTGGGCAGCGCGCGGCGCCACGCCTCGACCGCTTCCTGCTCGTAGCCTTCCTGGTGCTGCGCCAGCCCCGCGTAGAGCTCCTGGATCTCCACGTTGTCGGGCAGGCCCGAGGCGACCACCTTGTAGACCTGCACCGCCGCTTCGGGCGCCTTGAGGGCGTTGAGGTACAGATCGCCCAGCGCCTTCCACAGCCCCATGCGCACCTGGTGCGTCTCGGGCGTCTTGGGAATGCGCGCGATCATGCGCTTGTAGTTCTCGTCGAGCTGCTGCCACTTCTTGGCGCGCCCCAGCAGCTTCTCCAACGCCGCGAAGGCGTCGATGAAGTGCCAGTCGACGTCGAGCGCGTGGTTGAAACACTTCGCCGCCGCGTCGATGTCACCGATCTCGTCGCGGTTGATCTCACCCAGCGCGAACCACACCCGCTTGGCCCGCGGGCCGTCCTGCTGCAGCGCGGGCACGGCGAGCATCTTCTCGAGCATCTCGCTCGCCTTCGCGCCCTGCTTGGTCTCGCGGTAGAGCACGTAGAGCGCGTCCATCACGTCGAGCGCGTCTTGCCGAATGCGGTGCGCCGCCAGGTACGCGTCGATGGCGATGTACGGGTCGGACAGCTTGTCGCGCGCCAGCTCGCCGAGCGCCACGCCGGCCTCGTACTTGGCCTCGCCGTCGAGCGTCTCCACCAGCTTCTGCCGGTAGCTGACCGCGCGATCGAACTGCTGGGCCTGCTCCATCAGCCCCACCATCGAGCGCAGCGACGGCTCGTGGCTGGGGTCGATCGCCAGCGCCTTCTCGAAGTGGTTCTGCGCGCGGTCGAACTGCCGCAGGTTCATGTGCAGATCGCCGAGCGTCCAGTAGATCTCCGCGACCTCGAGATCGGTCAGATCGCCGCGGTGGTGCACCAGGATCGACTGGTAGACCCGCTGCGCTTCTTCGAGCCGCTTGGCGTGCACCAGCAGGTTGCCGTAGCCCTCCAGCACCGGCAGGTACGTCGCGTCGAGCTGGTAGGCCTTCTCGTACGCCGCCAGCGCCTTCTCGCGCTTGCCGTTCTTCTCCGAGACGTAGCCCAGGCGGTACTGGCGCCGGCACAGCTCGCGCGCCAGCTCGGGGTCGTCCGGCATCGTCTGGTACTGCTGCTGCAGCCGGGCCGTCACGATGTCCAACATCTGCTCGCAGCGGTCGTATCTCTCGGTGGAAAGGTAGATGTCGGCCAGCGGCTGCGCCGCCTCGAGCGAGTCGGGCTGCAGCTTGAGGCCCTCCTCGTAGTAGCCGGTCGCCTGGTCCCGATCTTCCTTGCTCTCGTAGTACTGGCCCACCGCCACGAAGGCCTTGCTGCGGGCCAGCGGCTCCTCGGTCTGCTTGGCCTCTTCGATCAGCGCCTTCTCGTAGCTCTCGAAGTCCCGCTCGAGCTCGTAGATGCCCTTGAGCGCGCGGATCGCCGGCAGGTACGCCGCGTCGATGCGCAGCGCCTCGAGGTAGCAGCGCTTGGCGCTGCCCGCGTCGATCAACATGTCTTCGTTGATCTTGCCCATGCGGTACCAGAGCTCGACCGCCTCGGGCGTCTGGCCCAGCACCTGCGCCTCGCGCTCGAGCATGTCGAGGGCGAAGGGCCAGTTGCCGCTGCGCTCGTACAACATGCCCAGCGCGTGCATCGCCGGGCGGCAGCGCGGGTCGAGCTCGATCGCCTGGTGGTAGGCGGTGACGGCGCGATCCACGGCCTTGAGCTGCTGGTGGAAGATGTCGCCCATCTCGACGCACAGCTCGGCCCGCTCGGCCGGGTTGGTGAGCAGGTTGATGTGCCGATCGACGACCCCGATCAGCTCGTCCCACCGGCCCTGGGACTTGCGCAGGCGCTCGAGCGTCTTGATCGCCTGGATGTTCTGGGGGTCGACCTGCAGCGCCGCCTCGATGCAGGCGTCGGCGTGGCCCAGGTTCTGGTACCGCTCTTCCCAGATCGCCGCCGAGCGGAAGAGGATCTTCACCCGCTCGCGGTAGTCCGAGGTCAGCTCGATCTGCCGCTCGTAGACGGCGAGCAGCTCTGCCGGCCGGTCGAGCTTGCTGTAGAGCTGCTCGAGCGAGGCCAGCGCCTGCGGGTTGGCCGGGTCGAACTCGAGCGCCTGGCGGTACCCTTCCACCGCCGCCTCGTCGTCCTGGAGCTCGCGCTCGTAGACCTGCGCCACCTCGACCTGGATGCGCGCCCGATCTTCAGGCGTGGGCGCGATGTCGCGCATGCGCATCAGGGTGCTGGCCACCGCCGCGTGGTTGCCCTGCCGCTTCTGCAGCGTCACCAGCACGCTGAGCGTCTCGAGGTCGGGCTCGAGCTCGAGCGCGCGCACCAGCGCGTTCTCGGCCTCGCCCATGTCGTTCATCTGCTCGTCGTAGACCCGCGCGATCTCGCGCAGGATCTCCTTGCGCCGCTCGATGCTGCCCGCCGCCTCGAGCTTCTGCTCGAGCGAGACCACGTACTCCTTGTTCTTGCCGCGCCGCGCGAACATCGCGCCCAGCCGCTCGAGCGCCTGGTCGTTGGTCGGGTCGAACTCGAGAATGCGCCGCAGAGACGACTCGGCCGCGGAAGGGTCGTCGAGCTTCGTGTCCTGCACCTTGGCCAGGGTGAGGTAGAGCCGCTCGGCCAGGGGCCCGCGGGGCACCGTCTCGGCGATCTCCTCGTACACGGCCGCCAGCTCTTCGTAGCTGCCCGTCTCTTCGGCGAGGCGCTCGACCTGCTCGCGGATCTCGTCGTTCGACGGCGTCAGCTGCAGCGCGCGGCAGTACTGCAGGAAGGCCACCTGCCGGGCGCCCAGCTTCTGTTCCTGCACCCGGGCCAGCTCGCGCAGCGCGACGACCTTCTCTTCGTCGGTGTGCAGGTTGGGCAGGTACCTGTCCATCGCCTGGGCGTAGCTGCGCCAGTCGTTGAGCTTCGCGAACAGCTCGAGCGCCTGCTCGTAGGCCTGCTTGTTCGACGGCTCGATCTCGAGCACCCGCTCCAGCGCGGCGCCGGCCATCTCCACCTTGTTCGCCGGCCCTCGCCAGATCTCCGCGACCTGGAACATCGTCTGCGCCGCGGCCTCGCGCTCCTCGAGCTGCAGCTGCACCGCCACCTTCGCCTCGAGCGTGCGCACCGCGTCGGGCCAGGCCTTCAGCTTCATGAACACGACCTCGAGCCTGTCGAGATCGGGGATCTGGTGGGGCTCGACCTCGAGCGACCTGCGGGCCGCGTCCAGCGCCTCTTCGCGCCGCGCCGTCTCGGCGATGATCTCCGCGAGGCGAATGCGAATCTGCTTCACCCCGGTGGCGTCTTCCTGCAGCGGAATGAGCCGCCGCAGCACGATCACCAGGTCTTCGCGCTTGCCCAACGCGTCGAAGATGTCGCGCAGCGCCTCGAGCGCCCCGCGGTGCCGAGCGTCACGCTCGAGCGCCGCCTTGAAGAAGGGCACGGCCTCCTCGGCGCGGTTGAGCTGCTGCCAGAGCACCCTGCCCAGCCGCTCGTTGAGCCGCACCAGCTCGCGCGGGTCGACGGTGAACTGCAGCTTCCACTGCAACAGCTCGCGCAGCTCCTCGGCCTTCTGCCCCCGCTCCAGCAGCTTGGTGAGCGCCTCGAAGGCCTGCTCGTTGCGCGGGTTCTTCTCGAGCAGCTCGCGGTACAGCTTCACCGAGTGCTCGACGTTGCCCTGGCCCTCACCCGAGGTGACGGCCATCTTCCCCAGCAGCCGTTCCTTCTCGGCCCCCTGCACCAGCTCGTGCTGCAGCTCGAGCACCCGGTACAGCTTGTCGTTGGCCTTCGCCTGCTCGTAGAGGATCTCCAGCGAGCGCAGCGACGGCAGGTGCTTCGGGTCGGCCTCGAGCACCTTCTCGAACGCACCCGCGGCGCGATCGGGGTTGTCGAGCTGCTCCATCGCGATCTGCCCAAGGCGGAAGTAGAGGCCCACCCGGTCGGCGGGCTCGGTGGCGAGCGCGGCCTGCGCCTCGATCACCTCGGCCTGCTTGTCGGGGTACTCCATCTCGCCGTAGAGCCGGTCGAGCGCGGGCAACGCCTTGCCCGACGCCGATTCCGGGTGCGCGGTGCGCGCCTTCTCGTAGAAGACGACCGCCTGTTCCTTCTCGTCGAGGCGCTGCTCGCTGATCTGCGCGATCACCAGGCACACCTCGGCCAGGTCCTGCGGCTCGGCCAGGCGCGGCAGCTCGGCCTGCAGCGTGCTCACCAGCTCGTCGTACGAAGCCGCCGCCGCGCCCGCCGCGTAGAGGCTCTTGCGCAGCTGCGCGTCGTTCGGGTCTTCCTTGAAGGCGCGGTAGTACGCCAGGTACGCCAGCTCGGGCTCGGCCTGCGCCTCGCGCAGAAAGGCGAGCTCGACCAGCAGCGTCTTGCGCTCGATCTGATCGGGCGAGACGCCCACCCGTGACTCGATCAACTGCGAGAGCTTCGACACGTCGCTCGCGCGCCGGTACGCGCCCGCGAGGATCTCGAAGGCCTGCTGGTTCTGCGGCTCCTTCTGCACCAGCCCGTCCATGCGCTGGAGCGCACCTTCGTGCCGCGCGTTCGCGGCCAGCAGCTCGCGGTACAGGTCGAGCGCGCCCTGCTTGTCGAGCAGCTTCGTCTCGCGCACCACCGCCAGCTTGAAGGTGAGCGCCGGCTGCTCTTCAGGCGGCAACGCGCGCAGGCGCCGCGCCAGCACGTCGGCCAGCTCGGGCCAGCGGCTCTGCGCCTCGCACAGCCGCTCCATGCGGGCCAGCGCGTTGACGTCGTCGGGCTGCAGCTCGAGCAGGCGCCGGAAGGTGCCGATCGCCGTGTTCGCGTCCTTGAGCTGCTCTTCCTGGATCGAGCCGATCTGGAACAACAACGCCGCGCGCTTGGGGGTGTCCTCTTCGATGGTGAGCTGCCGCTTGAGCACCTCGAGCAGCTCGTTGATCCGCCCCTGGCGGCTGAAGAGCTGGCTCATCTGCTGCATCGCCTCGGCGTCGGTGGGCACCAGCTCCATCACCCGCTTCCACGACTCGATCGCCTCCTGCTCTTCGTCGGCCTGCATCTGCAGCCGGGCCAGCGCCCGGTACAGGTTGGCGCGCGCCGCGTCGTTCGACGCCCGGGGCGCCACCTCGGTCAGCAGCGAGGCCATCTCGTCCTCGGCGTCGGCCTTCTTGTAGAAGGTCAACACCAGCTCGAGGTTCGCCGGCTCGTCGGGCAGCTCCCGCAGGGCCCGCGCCGCGGCCACGAAGGCCATCTCGGCGTTGTCGAGCTGCGTGAAATACACGTCGGCCATCTTCCGCAGCAGCCCGGCCCGCTCGGCCGCCTGCGGCTCCGCCGTCACCCGCGCCTCGAGCATCTGCACCAGCTTGAGGTGCTCGCCTTCGTTGGCGAACACCGGCTCGAGCGTGCTGGCCGCCTCACCCTTCAGTGGATTGTCTGAGCGCGCCATTTCTTCGAGTGCGCCGACGGCGCCCGCGTGGGCGGGCTTCCGGCGCAATACCTCCTGGAACGTCACGAGCGCCCCGCGTGGGTCGCTCAGACGGGTGAGCTTCAATCGGCCGAGGCGGACTAGCAATTCCAACGCCGACTCTTCTTGCTGCCGGGCCTCCGCGTGCTGGATCTGCCGACCCAGCAACACGGCCAGCTCCGGCCACGACTCCGTCTCCGAGAGGATCCGCGCGAGGAACCGCGTCGCGTTGGGCTCCTCGGGCTTGCGCTCGAGCACGGCCTGGTAGCACTGCGCCGCCAGGGCCTTGTCCGACAGCGTCTCCTCGGCGAGGTTGGCCAGCTCGAAGAGCAGGTTCACCTGCACCGTGATGTTGGTCTCGAGGCCCAGCTGCCGCCGCATCACGATCGACAGCTCGCGGAACTGCGAGGTCCGCCGGAAGATGCGCCCGAGCTGCTCGAGCACGAACATGTCTTTCGGGTTGCGGGCCAGCACTTCGTTCCACGCCCGCGCGGCGAGATCGAACCGCGAGAGGCGATCGCCGTACACCACCGCGAGGCGGCGCCACAGCTCACCGGCCAGCGGCTCGGTAATGCCCCGCTCCAGCGCGTCTTCGTACGCGGCGGTCAGCTCCTCGAAGGCGCCCAGGTCGGCGGCCAGGCGCTCGAGCTCTTCGCGCACCTCGGCGTGATCCGGCTGCTCGCCGAAGGCCCTCAGGCGCGCGGTGAGCGCCAGGTTCTTCTGCCCCACCGCCTCGCGCAGGTTGGCGATCTCGAGCAGCAGGGGAATGCGGCGGGTCGGCTCGGTGGCCTGGAGGCGCACGTCGAGCACCTCGACCAGCCGGCGCAGATCGTTCAGCTCGCGGTAGGCGCCTTCGAGCAGCCGGGCCGCCTCGAGCTTCGCGCTGTCCACCGCCAGCAGCCGCTCGAGCGCGGCGATGGTCTGCGGCTCGGTGCGCGAGAGCTGGAAGGCCGCCCCGAAGGCCCGCAGCGCCTCGGCGGGCTGGCCTTCCTTCTCGAGAATGAGGCCGCGCTTCACCACGTGCTGCAGCCGGTCGGCGTCGTCGGGCGCGCTCTCGGCGAGCTGGTCGAGCACGTCGGCCTGCTCCAGGGGGCGGCGCGTCTTGCCGAAGAGGCGCTCGAGGGTGATCAACACCTCGCGGGAACGGTTGATCGCGTGCGCCTGCTTGAGCGCCTCGATCGCCTGCGCGTCGTCGCCAGAAGACTCGAACGCCTCGCCCGCCTTGAGCAGCAGGTCGAAGCGGTCGGCAGGCGTGCTCGCGAGCGCGGCCTGCTTCGCGTACACGTCAGACAGGCTCTTGGCGTTCTTCGACTTCTCGTAGAGCCGCGAGAGGCTGTCGAGGGCCTGGCGATCCTGCGGGGCGTGCTCGAGCAGCTGCTTCCACACCCGCGTCGCGTCCTCCGGCTCGGCCAGCTGCTCGCGAAGCTCGGCCGCGCGCCGCAACAGCGGCACCACGTGCTCGTCGCCCGCGGGCAGCTCTTCCACCGTCGACTCGTAGATCTCGGCCAGCTCGCCGAAGGACCCGGTGACGCGCGCCAGGCGCTCCAGCTCGCCCTGCACCGCGTCGCGATCGAGCCCGTCGGTGAAGGCCTTGAGCGCGTTCATGAACGCCGCCTCGGGCTGGTTCAGGTCGCGCTCGAGGATGGCGCGGATCTCGCCCGTCAAGCGCGCCCGCTCGGTCTGCGTGGTGGCGTGCACCAGCCGGGCCTCGCGAATGGCGATGCGGCGCTGGTGATCGCCCGTGCGCGAGAGCACCGCGTCGAGGATCTCCGCGGCGGCCGAGCCATCCTGGTCGTTGCCGCGCGCCCAGGCCTCCAGCGCCTCGCGCGTGCCCTCGTGCGTGGGGTCTTCGCTGAGAATCTGCCGGTACACCTCGAGCGCCCCGCGGGGATCGTTGAGGCGGTTCTGCCGCAGCGCCGCCAGGCGAAAGGCGAGCTCCCGCCCCTGCGGGCTCTGCCCTTCCTGGTTTCTGCGCAGCTCGAGGGCGAAGGCCAGCTCCTGGGGCTTGTCGAGCTCGGCGTAGAGCCGGTCGAGCGCCGTGGCCGCCTCGCGGGCCAGCACGTCGCGCGCCGCGATCTGCCGCCAGTTCACCGCCGCGCGCTCGAGGTCGTTGAGCTTCTGTTCCGACAGCACCGCCGCTTCGCGATCGAGCGCCGAGCGGGCCGCGGGGTCCGCTTCCATCACCGCCAGGCGCTCGGTCACCGGCACCAGCTCCTGGTACTCCTCGCGGGTGCGGTGCAGGCGCTGCAACGAGCGCAGCGCCTCGAGGTGCTTGGGGTCGAGCAGCAGCACGGCGCGCAGGTGCTTCACCGCGTCGTCCTGCTTGTTGAGCTTCTTCTCGTAGACGTCGGCCAGCTCGCGGTGGAGCGCGATCGGCGAACTCGCGCCTCGAGGGGAAGCGGCCACCGACTCGGCGCCGGCCTCGATGATCTCCTCGAGCACCTCCGCATAGCTGTCGAGCGCGTCGGCGTCGTCGGCCGCGGCGCGCGCGCCCGCGCGGATCTCCACGTCCTCGGGCGCCAGCCGCATCGCGGTGGCCAGCGAGGCGAACGCCTGCTCGGGCTGGCGCAGGTGCACCGTGTGCAGCTCGGCCGCGCGCTTGAGCGCGGTGAGCCGCTCGAGCGAGTCCTTCGCGCACTCGGCGATCACCGCCAGCACGCCGACCTGCTTGCGGTGGTCCTTCGCGGCGTCGTAGGCGGGCAGCAGCGCCCGGGCCGCCGCCTCGCGGTGGGTCGGGTCGGTGAGCAGGTTTTCCAGCGCGGCCAGGGCGTCGGCGTCAGAGGGCTTCTGCGCCAGCACCTCGCCGTAGCGGCGAATGGCCTCGGCCTTGTCGCCCAGCGCCGTCTCCAGCAGCTTCGCGCGTTGCATGGAGAGCGCCGAGGCCTTGTCGCCCTCGCCCGCCTGCTCGTAGATCGCGATCAGCCGCGTCTGCACCTCGGTGAGCTCGCGCAGCTGCCCACCCTGCTCGAGCAGCTGGCCCAGCTTCGGGAGGTGCTCCGCCTCGGGCGCCCCGGCCTTGATCGCCTCGGCCAGCGCGCTGGCGGCCTCGCGGGGCCGGTCGAGCTCGCTGTTGACCTGCGTGAGCTGCAGCCCCAGCGCGATCTTCTCGTCGGCCGCGGTGGCCAGCGTGAGGCGGCGGCGGAGCACCTGGTCGCAGTCTGCCCAGCGCTTCGCCAGCAGGTAGAGCTCGGAGAGCCTCAGCGACAGATCGGGCTGATCGGGCGACTTCTCCAGGCCGCGCTTGAGCGCGGTGGCCGCCTCGTCGATCGCGCCCACCTCTTCGGCGAGATCGGCCGCCTCGAGCAGCAGCGAGACGGTGAGCGCCGGATCCTCCGACTTGATCGCCAGCTCGGTGAAGGTGCGCGAGAGCTCCTGCTCGGCCTTGAGCGCGTGGCCCAGGCGCAGCGCTTCGGCGCGGAACGCCGTGTCAGAGGGATCGAGGGCGAGCCCGCGCAGGCGAAGATCGAACGCCGCGCGCTCGTCGATGAGGCGCTTCTCGGTGGTCTCGGCCAGCAGCGTGAGCAGGTTCTTCTGCTCGTCGCGATCCTGCACCGACGAGAGCTGCACCAGCAGCGAGGCCACCTGGCGCTGGTAGTCGCCGGCCTGCGCGTACACCGGGGCCAGCGCGCGCGAAATGTCACCCTGCCGCACGCCCTGGGAAGCGAGGCGCTCCAGGCCGCCCACCACCGCGGCGCTGCTGTTCCCCTCGTCGAGCAGGTTCAGGTACAGCTTCACCGCCTCTTCGCGGCGGTTGAGGCGCTCGGCGTAGAGCTGGGCGAGGCGGGCGCGCCATTCCTGGCGCTCGGCGGGCGAGTCAGCCAGCGCGAGCAGCCGCTCGGCGACGACGGCGACCTCGTCCCACAGCCCGAGGTTGGCCGAAGCCGCGCCCAGCTTCTTGAGCGTCTGCACGCTGTCGGGGTCGAGCTCGAGGATCTTCCGGTACACGCCCGCGGCCGACGCGGGATCGGCGGCGGACGCCTCGAGCTTGCGCGCCTCGGCCTCGAGCTTCGAGCGCGGGTCCTGCGGCTCTTCGGCGAGCGCCTTGCGCATCGCGCTCAGGGCCGCGGTGGCCTCGGCGTCGTCGACGTGGCGCTTCTGCACCTCGAGCCAGGCTTCTTGCGCCTCGGCCGGGCGGCCCAGCGACTGCAGCACCTGGCCCAGGTGCCTCCACAGCTGCGCCTGCGCCTCGGGCGGCGCCACCTGCGCCGAGCGCCGCAGGGCCAGCGCCAGCTCCTTCTGGGCCCCGGCGTTCCCGGCGGCCTCGACCAGCGACCTGAGCAGCGGGCCCTTGGCGGGGTCCAGCGGCAGCGCCAGCGACAGCACGTGGAACGCCTTCTTCGCGTCACCGCGGTCTTCGCAGAGCATCGCCACCAGCTCGCAGAGCGACACGCGATCGGCGATGGGGCGCGGCGCGGACGCGGCCAGCTCCACCAGCGGCCAGAGCGCCTCGAGGTTGCCGTCGTCGGCGTAGAGCGCGACCAGCCGGTACGCCACCTGCGCGTTGTTCGGGTCGGTCTTCTGCGCCGCCTCGACGTGCGCACGCGAGGCGTTGAGGTCCTTGAGCAGCTTCGCGGTGAGATCGGCGAGGTTGAGCCGCAACGCCACCTGCGCGCTCTTGTCCTTGATGGTGAGCAGGTGCCGCTCGAGCACGCCCATGCCCTCGGCGAGCTTGCCCACGGCGATCAGCGCCTCGCTCGCCAGCTCGGCCGCGTCGGGCCGCGCCGGGTCGAGCTTGGCCGCCTCTTCGAACGCGTCCGCCGCGCCCTGCTGATCGTTCAGCTTCGAGAGCAGCACCTGGCCGATGCGCAGGTGCAGGTCGACCTTGGCCTGCTTGTCGCGCGTGTCGCCGGCGAGCTTCGAGAAGACCGTGAGCGCCACACGAACGTCGCCCGCCTTGGTGGCGACCTGCTCGAGCAGATCGAGCGCGTCGGGCATGGCAGGCCAGAGCGCGAAGCAGCGCTCGATCGCCTCCTTCACCTTGTCCACCGCGCCCGGCTCGTAGAACGCGTAGAGCCGCGCCACCTGCAGCGACATGCGCGCGGCGACCCGGCGATCGCGTTCCTCGAGCGACTGGCCCTTGAGCGCCTTGACCTTGTCGCGCCAGACGTACTCGAGCTTGGTGAGATCCTTCTGGATCGCGGCGGCCCGCGCGTTCTTCCCGTCGACGGCCAGCGCCCGCACCAGCGCCTTGGTGGCGAGCCCGTGCTCCTGGGGAAAGCCGATCAACGACTCGGCGAAGTTGATGTATTCCTCGAGCAGCTCGCGATCGCCCAGCGCCGCCCGCTCCCGCTCGAGCGAGTCGAAGCCCGACGCGTGCCGGCCCTCGGCCAGCAGCAGCTTGCGCGCCTTCTGGTACGCCTGACGCTCCTGCGGCGCGGCGCGGGTCGCCAGCTGGTAGCAGAGCACCGCGCGATCGCGGCGCTGCAGCTTCGTCTCGTAGAGCTCGCCGGCGCGCAGGTAGATCGCCGCCGCCGCCGGGCCCGACTGCACCAGCGCCAGCCGCTCGAGCACCTCGCCCAGCGCCGCCGCGTCGTTGCGCCCCTCGTAGATGCCGCGCAACCCCTCGAGCGCCTCGCGGGCGTTGGGGGAATAGACGAGCGCGCGGCGAAAGAGCTCTTCCGCCCGCACCGGGTTCTTCAGCTTCTCGCGACACAGATCAGCCGCGCGGCACAACAAGTGCGCAGCCTCTTCTGCCTTCGGGACTTCACGCGAACGGGACTCGTACAGCTTGATGAGCTCGTCGACGCGGCCGGTCTTTTCGAGGCTGGCCTCAACCTCGCCAAACGGCTTCTCGGGAGTGTTCGACATGTGGGAGCGGCGGGGACTCTAACCCCGCACTCCCTCGGAATGACGAGTTTTTCTAGGCGCTCGCGCCGGGCGTGGTGCCACCGGCGGGGGGCGCCTCGGGGGGCGGCATGGCGTTGGCCGCGTCTTCTGCCTCTTCGGCAGCGGCGGCGGCCGTCTTGGGCTTGGGCTCGGGGCGGGGCAGCGCCTTGACGCGCTCGGCGTTGGCCGTGTCGCCCTGCTTGGTGAAGAGCGCCTGGGCCTTGTCGAGCTGGCCGGCCGCCTCGAGGAGCTCGGCTGCCTTCTTCAGGTCGCCCAGCGCTTCGAACACGAAGGCCGCCTTGTCCTTGCGATCTGCCGCCAGGTACACCTCGGCCGCCTCGGGCAGGCGCCCGAGCAGCTCGAGCCAGCGCGCGCGCTGCACGGGGTTGTTCTCGGCCTCGGCCTTGGCCAGCTCCGCCTTCGCGAAGGCATCGGCCTCGGCGGTCAGCTTGAGCTTCTGCATGAAGTGGAACGCCTTGGGGCCGGGGAGCGGCTTCAAGGTCTCGAGCGCTTCGGCCTTCTTGCCGCCGGTCACCTGCAGGGTGGCAGCGCCGAGGCGATCACCGCGCTCGATCAGCTTCTGCACCTCGAGATCGCGCACGCGGTGCGCCGAGCCCGCGTCACGCGCGCGCTCGTAGGCCTTGCGGGCCAGCGACAGCTTGCCAGCGCGCTCCCAGGCGAGCCCGGCCTGGTCGAACTGCGTGGCCCGCTCGTAGAGCTTGGCGATCGCGTCGAAGTCCGACTTGGCGACGTGGAACTCCATCAGCTTCTCCCAGGCCTCGGCGCGCTCGAGCGCCTCGACGATCTCCTCGCCCTTGAGCTTGGCCGAGAGGCGGTTGAAGGCCTCGGGGAGATCACCCAGCGCGGCGTTGCGCAGGGCCGACTTCAGATCGCCGCCCGCCTCGTAGAGGCGCTGGGCGTCGGCGTGCGACTTGTTCTTCTCGTGAATGCGCGCCGCGTCGCGGGTGCGGCCGGCGGTCTCGAGGGTCTTCACGTCGGCCTGCCAGTCACCCGACGAGACGAAGGGCGCGGGGCGCTCCGGGCGCGCAGGGCGCTCGGGGCGGGCGGCGCGCTCAGGGCGGTCACCGCGGGGACCCCGGTCAGGGCGATCACCACCACGCGCCTGGCGCGGGCCGCGATCGGACGGGCGATCGCTGCGCGCGTCGGCAGGACGCTCGGTGTGCGCGGGCACGGCGAGATCGGCCTCGGTGGGCTGACGGCCGGCGTTCTCGAACGCGGTCTTCGCGCGATCGGTCTCGTTCATCGACGACCAGATGAGGCCGACGGTGAACTGGTTGTCGGTCCACGCGGCGACGCGGGGGTCGACCGCCGGGGCCGCGGGAGCCGCCGCCACGGGCGCCGGAGCGGCCTCGGCGGGAGCCGCGTCAGCAGCGGGAGCCTCGCCACCCTCGGCAGGCGCGGCAGCCTCGGCAGGCGCGGCAGCCTCGGGAGCAGCCTCGACCGGCGCGGGGGCCTCGGCCGGAGGCGCCTCGGAAACGGCGCTCGGGGCAGGCCTGGGCAGGCGCTGGGCGCGCATGAGGGAGGTGAGCAGCTTGCCGCGGGTGCCGATGTCGAGCGCCTCGAGTGACTTCAGGCGCAGGGGCTTGACCGCCTTGAGCACGGCCGTGAGCGGCTCCTTCATCGCCACCACGTCAGACTTGGAGATCGCCTTCTCGAGCGAGCTGAGCTCGTTCACCACCCGGTAGGCGCCGCTGCTCGCGCCGCCGTCACGGCCGCCGCGCCCGCCGCCCGGCCCACCGCGACCGCCGCCCGGGCCACCACGACCGCCGCCGGGGCCGCCACGACCGCCACCGGGGCCGCCGGGACCACCGCGACCGCCACCACGACCGCCCTCGCGGGCGTCATCGAAGGAGAACCCATTGCCGGTTTTTGACTGGGGCTTCGGGTTGTTGTTGTCGACCGTCATGGGGCTCTCGCTCTTGAAAAGTGCATCGACCGGCTTGATGCCGGTCGCGAGAGGTTGCCTTGTCAGGTGAGTGGAGGGGCCGTCAAGGGCCGCCACCGAGGGCCCCGGAAAATCGGTGCGGAGCCCGTCCCGCGGACCGGGGAATCAGAAGGCGTATTTGACGGTCGGCAGAATCGAGAAGCCGAACGACTGGGTGAGGGCCATGAAGTTGAAGTTGCCCTCCAGGCCGATCACGAAGTGGCGCAGCCGGGTGAAGTACTCGATGCCCAGGCCGCCAGTGACGAGCACGTCGATGGTGGGGAGCAGCGAGGACGGGCTGTAGAACACCACGCCCCCACCGCCACGCACGTAGATCCACGTGCGCTGCACGTCCTGCGAATCGGTGAAGCCCACCAACCGCACCTTCACGGCCGCGCCGGGAGTGATGGCGCCGAAGTCACCCGACGCCGCGCCGGTGGTGCTCAACCCGGTGTAGTCGCTCGCCATGCGGCCAGACCAGGCGAGCATGAAGATGCTGGGCGAGACGCGGTCCCCGATGTCGAAGCCCATGTCGAGCCCGATGGCCTGCCCCGGCGAAAAGTAGGTGCAGGGCGACAACGTCTGTCCCTCGTGAACGCAACTCGACGTGGGAAGGGACGGAGGGTTGATCACTCCGAAGAAGCCGCCGCGCCCTTCGAAGAAGAAGCCGCGCTCGATCTCGTTGTAGGTGAGGGCCTTCTTGTCCTCGAGCTTCGACGCGGCGCTCTGCGCGAAGGCGAAAGAGGACGAGAGGGCGACGATCACGACCAGCCAGGCGGAGCGCTTCATGCGGGGCAGGACCCTAACGCACAACGCCCCCGCTCCCAATCGGGAACGAGGGCGTCACCGCTCATGCCGAGCGGAGTCGAGGGACGGGGGAGGGTCAGCCGCCCTGCCCGCCCGACTGCGCGAAGATGAACGGGTACGTGACGATGACCACGCCGCCGCCCTTCGGCTTGGGGAACTGCCAGGTGCGCACGCGGCCGGCGACGCAGGCCTCGAGCTCGGCGTTGTTCACGGTGGTCTGCGCCACCGACGACGTCGAGACCGAGCCGGTGGGCGAGATGATGAACTTCACCGCCACCTTGCCGTTGAGCTTGGGGAACCGGTTGAGCTGGCTCTCGTAGCAGTAGCGAATCTGCCCGCGGTTGGCGTGAATGACCTTGCGGATGAGCTCCTTGTCGAGCGAGCCCATGACCATCGGCTCGGACGAGGTGATGCCGATGTCGACGTCCTTCTTTCCGCCCAGCACGCCGACGCCAGAGCCGTAACCGCCGGTGCCACCGCCGCGGCCCTTGGTGCCGATGCCGCCGATGCCCACCGTGTCGCCGACGCCGCCGCCGCCCGAGCCCGAGCCACGCAGGCCCAGCCCGCCGAAGCCGCCGGCATCACCGGCCGCCGCACCGAACATGTTGCCCATGGCGCTCTTGAGCTCACCGCCGAGACCCTGGTGGCCGAAGATGGTGGAAATGCCGCCGCCGGTGCCGCCGAACACCTTGGCGACGAGCAGCCGGGCCTGGTCCTTGTTGTTGGGGTCGCCCTTGGGCGCAGCGTGAGCGGAGCGCTTGGGCGCGTCCTTCTTGCCCATCTGCCCTTCGGAGTCCTTGTGCTTCTGCGCGATCTCGCCGGAGTCCTTCTTCTTCTCGAACTTCTGGAGAATGGGGTTCTTCTCGGGCGGCTTGATCAGCAGCTTGGCGATGCGCGTGGAGTTGTTGTTGAGATCGTCGTCGAACGCTTCGCCCTCTGCGTTGAGGTTCGCCGCGCTGATCACGAAGAGCGCCGCGAGGAAGAACATCAACAGGAAGATGTTGAGGACGGTGAAGTCGACCGACTCAGCGAAGGGCACGAACACGGCCTTGGGCTGGGGCTGGAAGAAGACCTCGACCACGACGCCGCCCAGGTCGACCCAGGCGAAGTCCTCGTGCTGCATGGTGATGGCGAGCGCGTCGCCGTCGGCGGTGGCGATGTTCTTCTTCTTCGCCTCGTCGAGGGTCATCGTCTCTTCGCCGAACTTGCGCTGCAGCTCGCCGTTCATCTTCGAGGTGAAGCGCAGCGTGGCGCCGGCCTTGCCGAAGCGCACCAGCTCGAAGGTGGGCGCGCTGAACTTCGAGTCGCCCATCACGAACTGCACGTCCTTGGTGGTGCCGACCTTGAAGGTCTTCTCCACGTCGGGGTGGAGGAAGAACTCGCCCACCATCTGGTCACCCCAGAGGAAGCGGAGCTCGAGGCCGAGCGGGCCCGAGCCCTTGCGGCGGCGGGGGCGCGAGCGCAGCGAGGCGCCGGTCGACTCGTCCTGAACGTGGTGTGCGGGCTCGTGGTGGGCGACGGGAGGCGGTGGCGGTGCCTGGACGGGCACCTGCTGCACGACCTGTTGGACGACGACGGGCTGGACGACGACCTGCTCCTGCTGCACCACGGCCTGCTGGGCGATCGCCTGCGCGACGATGGGGCCGACGACGGGGGCCGGAGCGCTGGCCGCGATGCTCGGGGCGACGGAAGGCGCTGCGCCGGCAGCCTCGACCTTGATGGTGGTGTTGCCGACCTTCACCTCGTCGCCGAACTGGAGCGAGCCCTTGTTGACGCGCTTGCCGTTGACGAAGGTGCCCTCGACGCTCCCCATGTCGATGATCGAGAGCGTGCCGTCGGGCGCGACCTCGATCACGGAGTGGATGCGCGAGACCTTCTCGTCGTCGAGACACAGGTGCGCGGAGGACAGGCGGCCGATCTTGATGATGTCTCGGTCGTAGTCCTTCGAGACGACCAGCTCGTCGCCTTTGAAGACCTTCAATGTAAGAGGAACAGCCACGAGGGGCCTCCGGGGAAAAGTGCTTACGAGGTCAGACAGCCGGCGGGGCGCCGGGTTCCCGACCGATGCTCAGAGCTCGCCGACCGACTGCATGACCTTGTCTTTGAACTCTTCGCGAATCTTGATCAGGTTCGAGTGCTTCACCTTCTTGCGGGCCTCGACGTATTCGCCGTCGGGCTTCGTCAAGTCGCCTTCGATGGTGTCGTCTTCGAACGAGTATTCAGTCTGCTTCTTGTAGGTGACGCCCTTGTCCTGCGCGAACGCGGGCAGCGCCATCGACAACGCGATCGTCAACCACAGTGCCTTCTTCATGAATCCTCCGGCGGGAAACCCTTTTGGCCCGAAACGCCGGGCGGCGGGAAGATGCTACCACTCCCTACTCATCCGCAAATCCCAAGGTTCGTTTCGGCAGGCTTACATGGTGAGAAAGGTGTCACATTTCGTGCACACTCTCGGCGAGCTTGTCGTTGAAGTTGAGACGCACGCGGATCATCCGCTTGAACTTCGGCTTGGGCGGGATGCCGTAGTACGCCCCAACGGGTACCTCCCCTTTGCCGATCACGTCTGCGGGCTGGAACTCGACGATCTGAGGCTTGGCCCGGGGTTCGTTCTTTCCCTGGGCGAAGGAAGCTGAGGCGAGGAAGCAGAGGGCAATGGTGATTGAGCGCATGGCCGCTCGGACGCCCCGCCCCGGCCGACCGTTCCGGCCCGTTCGAGGGAAGTGACCCTCCCGAGTGCGTTTCCTTCTCGTCGCCCTCCCCCTGGCGACTGCCGCGTGCGGCCCTCAGCTCGCGTTCACCACCGAACGGGAGCCAGCATCCGCGAGCGCAACGGCGACCGCAGTCGGAGCGGCGCCGCAGTTCATCCCCTTTTCAGAAATCCAGGCGGTGCCGGTGGTGGCCTCGCCGTTCGGCCGGAGCGCTCCGTTCGATGCGGGGACGCCGTTCGATGCGGGGACTCCGTTCGATGCGGGGACTCCGTTCGACGCGGGCAGTCCGTTCGACGCGGGAACGGTGGACGCGGGCGCTCAAGACGCCGGGCCGCGCGGTCTCGACGTGAGCGTTCACCTCGCGCTCGGTTTGCCCGACCAGTCGGCGTTGGGCGATCCGAGCCACTGGCTTCTCGTGCGGCCGCAGCTCGTGAGTTCCTACGACTCGACAAGGAAGGTGCCGAACTGGACCAGCTGGAAGCTCGATTCCACGGACTTTGGCTCAGCCACGCGGGCAACCAGTTTCCGGATGGACCCGCTTCTTCCTGCCGCGATTCCGCAGGCTCGCGACGCGGACTACGTGAACAGCGGCTTCGACCGCGGCCATCTCTGCCCAAGCGCGGACCGGACGTTCACCGACGCGGACAACGACGCGACGTTCTTCCTCACCAACGTGGTGCCGCAAACGCACGCGAGCAACGCCGGGCCGTGGCTGGATCTCGAAGACGAGGCTCGTCAGCTCGCGAACCAGGGCAAGCACCTGGTGATCATCGCGGGACCCATCTTCGGAGCGACTCGGCAAACGATCGGCACCGGCGTGGAGGTTCCACTCTCGATGTTCAAGGTGGCGGTCGTGCTGGAAGGCACCCCGAATCCGGGCGCGGTGACGACGAGCACGATCGTCTACGCGGCGATCATCCCGAACGCGTCCGTGCTGAGCGGCTCGTGGCGGCAGTGGCAGGTCACCGTGCGTGACGTCGAGCTCGCGACGGGCCTCGACTTCCTCTCCGATGTCCCCACGTCCGTGCAGAACGTCATCGAGCTGCGCCAGGCGCCTTAGAGCACGACGCTCAGCCGGAGCTTGTCGTTGAGGTTCGAGACACCGCGTCCCGGGGCCTGGTCGTCTCATCGAAGGACCGCGCCCGCCCCCCCCGCGAAAGCCCAGAGGGGGCATGGTGAGAGTTGGTCTTGCTCCGTGCCTCGATGAGCAGGCCCCTCGACATCGGGCTCCATGGTCGCGCAGGTGCAGGCAGCGTTGTGATGGTGAGCCGGACGAGAGGCCTCGAAGACGTAGTCAATGATGACGTTGCGACGTAATCACTGACTACGTTCCTCAGTCCTCTCCGCGGGCTCACCATTCCGAAGCTCGAGTGGACTGGGATGACGGTGGCGTGTCGAGGGGCTCGCTCGCGTCGAGCACGCGGAGGACCCTTCAGTCACCGCCCACCCTATCGGCAAGCCGCCTGCACCCCACCCGCGCAACCGAACAGGAGCGTATCGATGGCGCAGATCCCCTCGTTGACCACGCCGTTCTTCACCAACTCGCCCACCACCGGCAGCGCGAGTTCTGCGTTCGAGCGAACCGCGATGCACTGCCGAAGCGTCCTGTCGCAATCAGGCGTGGGCTCCGCACACTGAGCGCTCGTCGTGCAGTCTGCGCCGGTGGCCTTCCGCGTCGAGAACACCGTGCGGCAGACGTTGGCGGCCGAGTCGATCGCCAGCTCGTCAGCGCGCACCGCGGTCGCGAGCGTGCCCGCGATGAAGATGAGCGACCCACGCTTGTCCACGTCCTGGATGCCCTGGAGCACACCAGTCAGCCGGGTGAGCCCGAACTCCGGGCACTGCTCCTCGATCGCCAGCCGGTAGATCATCCGCACGGTATCGAGGTTGCGATCTTCCATCGTGAGGCAGTTCAGCGAACGCTTCAGGGGCGCCATGATCTCGGGGTGGCCGAGGATCTTGATGAGGTCGTCCACCACCGGCTGCAGATCCATCTTCACCTGGTCGGGGAGCGGCAACGTATTGAACGCGTTGCGCAGCCCGGCCGCATCGGCGCCTTGAACGGCGGTGATCAAGGTGCGCCCGATGGTCACCATCCCATCCTCGGTGAGGCCTTGCGGGTTGAGCAGCCCGGTGATCGACGGCTTGACCGCCAGCTCATTGAGGTGCTGCACCAGCAGCTTCCCATCGGGCGTGTTCACGTACGCGGTGAACGCGATCACCATGTCGAGGCCGTCGGTGAGCTGGCAGTTCAGGTTCTGCGTGCAGAACTGCGACACCACGCCCGAGACCTCGTAGTGCGACACGCGCGGCCGGCCCTTGCAGTCGTTGCCGGTGCCGGTGAGGTAGTTCACCAGCGTGGTGGCCTGCGGCTCGATCAGGTTGATCGCGTCGACCCCCTTGCCCTGGTGCACGAGCAGGTCGAGCGCGCGGCGCATCTCGCACAGCTCGTTGGCGCTGGTGAGCGGGGGCTGCTGCTCCGCGGGGGGAATCGCGGTCGCGACGCAGAACTCCCCGTTCGTCGCGCCGGGCTCAGCGGGCTTGTTCGCGAAGGTCGCCAACGTCTTGAAGATCGACCGCAGCACCTCATTGATCGGCGGAGGAACGTCGGCCCGGTCTGACTTGAGCAGCTGGTTCTCCACGAGCCGCTTCAGGTTCTCCATCTTCCCGTCGGCGATGATCTTGAGGAAGTTGGGCATCAGCTGCTCGAAGCCCTGGCACTCGCGGATGTCGGCGCGCTTCTCGGCCTCGGGCGCGACGGCGTTCTCCGCCCCGCAGGCAGCGAACACGAGCACCGTGAAGCCGACCGTGAGGAGCACCGCGAACCGGAGGTGGTTCATGGAGCGCCGCCGCCAGCAGCGGAACGCTGCACGAGACAAACTGGAGCGCAGCGGAAGTTTGGCCGAGGCAGAGCGACCCAGAGCATGTGCTCGGCACCTTACCCGAGTCCGCACTCGCGAAGGATCTCCGCGCTGTGTTGGCCGATCGTCGGCGGCTGACGGATGGCCACGTCGCCAAACCGCAGCGGGGTGCGCAGCCACATCACGTCACCCTCCTTCGCGAACAACCCGCGCGCCTGGAGCTGCGGGTCTCTCAGGATCTCATCGCCCTCGAGCACCGGCTCCACGCAGAGATCGAGCGGCTTGAACAGCTCGACCCACTGCGCCTGCGTGCGCGTGGCGAACACCTTCTCGAGCTCGCCCCTGATCTTCTTCCCCTGCTCGCCCACGTCGTAGGCCCCGGAGAGCAGCTCCGGTCGCTCGATCGCCGCGCACAGCCCCGCGAAGAACTTGGGCTCGAGCGAGCCGACCGCCAGCCAGCGATCATCGCTGGTGCGGTACAGCCCGTAGCAGGCGTAGCCCCCGTTGAGCGCCTCGCGCCCGCGCGCCAGCGGAGTGCCCTCGCTGCCCATCAGCAGCCGCGCCGCCAGGTGCATGTGCAGGAACGCCATCGAGCCATCCGTCATCGACACGTCGACGAAGCGCCCCTTGCCGCTGGTGTGGCGCTCGTGCAGCGCCGCGAGGATGCCGATGAGCGCGAAGAGACTCCCGCCGCCGATGTCGGCCATCTGCACGCCCGGCATCGCGGGAGGCCCACCGTCCACCCCGCCGTACGCGAGCGCACCCGACCGCGCGATGTAGTTGAGATCGTGCCCGGCCTTGAGCCGGTCCGGACCCGTGTTCCCGTAGCCGCTGATCGAACAGAAGACGAGGCGCGGGTTCTCTTTCGACAGCACCTCGTAGCCGACGCCCAGCCGATCGAGCACGCCGGGCCGGAAGCTCTCGACCAGCACGTCGTAGTGCTTCACCAGCGCCTTGAGCGTGGCCACGCCCTCGGGTGCCTTGAGGTCGATGGCGATCGAACGCTTGTTCCGGTTGAGCCCCAGGAACAGCGCCGAGGTGTCGTCCTTCATCGGCGGGGAGTGGCGGGTGTAGTCGCCGGAGCCGGGCTCCTCGACCTTGTCCACCGTCGCGCCCAGATCCGCGAGCACCAGCGTCGCGTACGGCCCGGGCAGCAGCCGGGAGAGATCGAGCACCTTCACACCTTCGAGTGGCAGCGACACGGACGACTCCTGGTGAGGTCATGAAAGGACCGTTCATCCCGAGCGAAGTCGAGGGACCACTTCACCCGAGGCGCCCTCGACTCCGCTCGGGGTGAACGGAGTCCAGAAAAAAGCGGCGCCCTCCTTTTCAGGAACGAGCGCCGCGCGTGTGTTCAGGACCGGGAAGAGCTCAGCCCATCAGCTTGGCGAGCTTCATCGCCAGGCCCATGTCCATCGGCTTGAACTTCAGCTTGCCGGTCATGGCCGCAGTCTGCGCGGAGAGCTGCTTGCTGATGATCTTCTCGAAGTCCGCCGCGGTGGCGGTGATCGTCATCTTCGACTCGCCGTTGGTGCCCGCCGAAACCCAGCCCTCGGACTTCGTGCAGTCGAGCGTCCACGCGCCACCACCGTCGCCGGTGATGTTGAAGTGAACGACGGCGTTGATGTCCTTGCCGATCTCGGGCTTCGCGGTGAGGCGGTTGGGAATCTCGGTCTCCAGAATGTCCTTCACGGCCATGTGTTGCCTCGCTGAGTTGTTACTGCGTTGACTTGAAAATCAACCGGCGCGGACCGTAGTGATCAGGTCCGCCCCGGTCAAGGGATGGCGGCTTCCTTCGCCAGCAGCTCCGCGAAGGCCGCCACCGGCATCGCGGGCAGCGTCTCGCCCCCGTGCCGGCGCGGAGAGACGGCGTTGGCTTCCATGTCGCGATCACCGATCACGAGGATGAAGGGCACCTTGCTGACCTCGGCCATGGCGATCTTCTTCTGCATCGACATGCCGCGATCGTCGAACTCGACCTTGAAGCCCTTCGCGTTGAGCTCGGCCGCGATCTTCCGGCCGTACGCGTCCTGGCGATCCGTCACGTTGACGATCACCGCCTGCAGCGGCGTGAGCCACGTGGGGAACACGCCCGCGAAGTGCTCGATCAGGATGGCGATGAAGCGCTCGAAGCTGCCGTAGATCGCGCGGTGGAGCACCACGGGGCGGTGCTCCTTGTTGTCGTCGCCCACGTACGTGAGATCGAACCGCTCGGCCGCGATGTAGTCGAGCTGGCACGTGCCCAGCTGCCACTTGCGCCCGATGCTGTCGGACACCACGAAGTCGATCTTCGGGCCGTAGAACGCGCCGTCGCCAGGCATCAACTGGTAGGCGACCTTCATGCTCTCGAGCGACGTCTTGAGCGCGGCCTCAGCCCGATCCCACAGCTCGTCGGCGCCCAGGCGCTTCTCGGGCCGCGTCGAGAGCTTCGCCTCGTACTTGAGCCCCACCGCGTTGTAGACGCGATCGAGCAGCTTCACGAAGCGCGACACCTCGTCGCCGATCTGGTCCTCGCGGCAGTAGATGTGCCCGTCGTCCTGCGCGAACTGGCGCACGCGCGTCAGCCCGCCGAGCGCACCCGCCGCCTCGTTGCGGTGCAGCACGTCCTGCGAGTGAAGGCGCAGCGGCAGCTCGCGGTAGCTGTGCTTGCCGAAGCCGTAGAGCACGTGGTGCGAAGGGCAGTTCATCGGCTTGATGCCGTAGTCGAGCTCGCCGGAGTCGCTGTCCTGCACCAGGAACATGTTCTCCTTGTACTTGTCCCAGTGGCCGCTCTTCATCCACAGCTGCTTGTTGAAGAGCAGCGGCGTCTTCACCTCGACGTAGCCGTCTTCGCGCGTGAGCTTGCGCATCCAGTCGGACAGCGTCTGGTAGAGCGTCGTGCCCTTCGGCGTCCAGAACGCGGCGCCCGGGGCGACCGGGTGGAAGTGGAAGAGATCGAGCTCGCGCCCGAGCCGGCGGTGATCGCGCTTGGCCGCTTCTTCCCGCTGCTTCGTCCAGGCCTCGAGCGCCTTCTTGTCGAAGAACGAAATGCCGTAGATGCGCTGCAACTGCTCGCGGTTCTGATCGGCGCGCCAGTAGGCACCCGAGGCGGAGAGGATCTTGATCACCCCCACCTTGCCCGTCGAGGGACCGTGGGGCCCGAGGCAGAAGTCGACCCAGCCATCGTGCTTGTACAACGTGAGCGTCGGCGCACCCTTCGCCGCGATGTCCTTGACGATCTCGACCTTGAACTTCTCGCCCTTGCCTTCGAACAGCTTCACCGCATCGGCGGCCGCGACCTCGGAGCGTTCAAAGGGAGCGTCCTTCGCGATGATCTCGTTGGAGCACTTCTCGATCGCCTCCAGCTCTTCAGGCGTGAAGGGCGCCGGCTTGCCGTCCTTCTCCCGATAGAAGTCGTAATAAAAACCCTCGTCGATCACGGGACCGATCGTGACCTGCGTGCCAGGGAAGAGCTGTTGGACCGCTTCAGCGACGATGTGCGCGGCGTCGTGGCGCGTGACCTCGAGCGCCTCCAGACACGCCCCCCCACCCTTTTCTTTCGGCGTGAAGATCTGCAGCGACGCATCGACATCAAGCGTGCGGGAGAGATCGGAGTCCTGGCCGTTGACTCTCGCGAAGATGGCCGCCTTGGCCAGGCCGGCTCCGATGTGGTTCTTGACGAAGTCTGCGACGGAGATGCCCGGCGCGACTTCCTTCTTGTCGCCGTTTGGCAACGTGATCGTGATGAGAGCACCCATGGGCGTCTCCTTAGCGGTTGGTGAGAGTGAGAGCAGCGGGAATTAGTTTGCCCTCTCCCCGACCCTCTCCCCCGCGGGGAGAGGGAGGCAGGGGGATGAAACGACGACGGCCGGAGGAGAAGCTCTTTTCGAGCGACTCACTCCGGCCGACGAGTAGTGCGTCCTGCTGGTCTCGAACCAGCGACCCCCACCGTGTCAAGGTGGTGCTCTACCGCTGAGCTAAGGACGCAAAGAGAAAGCGCCGCGGCTTGTATCGATCGCCCTCCGCGACTGTCAAGAACGCAGTACACCCCGCGCTCGACGGATCATGAGTCTTCTCCCTGACACTGCGACGTTTCACGAGCGGGTTCAGGACTGCTTCGTCGCCTATCGCGGGCACGGCGTGAGCCTCTCGGCGGTCGATTTGGAGCTCCTGGACGGCTGGGCGGCCGCCGACGTGCCCTTCGAGGTGATCGCGCGTGGCCTGCGAAAGGCCGCTGAGAACGCCCTGTGGGACGCCGCGGAGGGTGCAGGACGACTCCGCAGCCTCAAGGCCTGCCGCCGCGACGTCGACGCGGAGATCGCCAAGTGGGTGGCCCGCAGCGCCGGCCGCACCGAAACCGCCACCACGGAGGCCGCAGAGCCCTTCCACGTCACCCGCCACAAGAAGCTGGTGGCGGCGATCAAGAAGGCGACGAAGCCCAACGTGCCTGGCTGGTTGGCGAGGCTGCCGGTGCCGGACGACTTCAGTGGAGGCGATCGGCAGGAGGCGCTGGTGTTCCACCTCCTCCTGCGCGCCCTGCCCTTTCCCAAACGGAGGACGCTCTTGCGTGAGGCCCGCCTCGTGGTGGAGAAGGCGAAGGCGATGTCGGCGGCCACCAGGCGTGAGTCGTTGCGGTTTCATCGCGCGGCGTTGGCGCGGCAGGCGTGGGCGATGAGCGCATTGTGGTGAGGAGTCTTCGTGGCGAACCCGACTGACGCAGCCGGCATCACCTTCGAGCGCGTGGGCGACTACGCCTTCGCGCGCCCGACGCAGCGTCGTGAGGACTGCCCCGAGTGTGGCGGCACCGGCCTGGTGCGCACCAGGACCCAGCAGAACGGCCGCGAGTACGACCTCGTCGCGCCCTGCGGGCACGCCACGCTGCAGCGCCGGGCCACCAGCTTCAACGCGGCGCGGCTGCCGGCGGTGCAGGCGCAGGCCACCCTCGAGACCTACAAGCCGTCGAACGCCGAGCAGCACCGCGCCCTCCAGGTAGCGAAGGAGTTCGCCTTCCGCTGGCCGCAGCTGCGCGGCTTCGTGCTCAGCGGGCCCGTGGGCACGGGCAAGACGCACCTGCTGTGCGCCACCCTCAAGCACCTGGCGATCGAGCTGGGCGTGAAGGTCTCGTACGTCGAGATCAGCCTGCTCTACTCGCAGATCCGCCGCGGGTTTCAGGACGGCAAGTCGGGCGGCGAGATCATCGGACCGCTCTCGACGGTCGACGTGCTGGCGATCGACGAGCTGGGCAAGGGCCGCGGCAGCCAGTTCGAGCTCGAGACGCTCGATGAGCTGATCGCCCGCCGCTACAACGCGGGCAAGGTGACGCTGTTCGCCACCAACTACTCGCTCAAGCCCCCCGAGGAGCGCGCGCAGCGCGGCTACTTCGGCACCGAGACGGCGCTCGAGGCAGGCAAAGACTCGAAGCTGCTGTGCGATCGCGTCGGCGACCGCATCTACAGCCGGCTCTGCGAGATGTGCGACTTCGTGGAATTCCCGGGCGCGACGCCGGACATGCGCCGCAGCCCGCAGCTCGCGGGACGCAAACGCGGCTGACCACCCGTTCACCCCGGGCGGAGCGGAGTCGAGGGGGCGCTACTTCGCCCCGCCGCAGATCCAGTCCTTGAGCAGCTTCTTCTCGTCGGCGCTCAGCACGATCGAGTTGTCGTTGGGCATCTTGGCGTAGACGTTCTCGCCCTTGGGGCCGGTGCGGCCCGACATCGAGCCTCCCAGCACCTTGAGCCAGAGCGCGCTGTTGGCCAGCGACTTCGGGTCGACCACGAGCAGCGTGGCGCCCGTGCCCGCGTAGAGGGACTTCTTGCCGACGATGGCCGCCGTCTTCGCCGCCGTCGTGTAGTCGCCGTAGCTGTAGTCGGCGATGTGGCAGGTCTTGCACTTGGTGTCGAAGACCGCTTGCACGTTGGTCGCCAGCGTCGCCGCCGGCGGGCTCGTGTCGCAGGTGAGATCGGGGTCGCTGGGACCGCACGAGAGGAGACCGGCTGCGACACACATTCCGAGAATGAGCTTCTTCATGAGGCCGGGGACCATACCCAATTCGAAGCTGCCGTCGAACCCCGAGCCGCTCGTAGTAAGTCGGGGGCATGCGATGGCGCGTGCTGGGGCCGGTCCTCGGGGTGATCCTGCTCGGAGCAATCCTCTTCTCCCTCTGGCCCGCTCCGCCCCCGCCGCTGCAGCCCGAGGTGCGCGCCCCACCAGGCCCTGCCGCGCCGCCTCCCACGACGGCCCCGGTGGTGCGCCGCGAGCCGGCCGAGGCCACTCCGCCTCCCGTCGCGATCGCCGCGCCAGCCGCCCCTTCCGCGCCGCCCGAGCCTCCGCGCGAGTTCGGTGAGCCTGACCCCGAGGTCGACTCCGCCCACCTCCAGGCGCTGGGAGTGAGGCCTGAAGACTTCGAGCCGCTCGACGGAGGGCCGCTGCACGCGTTGACCCGCGACGGCATCAGGGGAGCGGTCGCCGAAGAGCTCCCCGCTATCCGCGAATGCTACGAGAGCTGGCTGCAGCAATACCCGACGCTCGGCGGCAAGCTGAAGGTCGAGTTCACCATCACCGAGATCCCCGGCCGCGACCGCGCGAAGATCACCCGCGTCGAAATCCCCGACGGCGGCATCGGCCACATCCCCATGGAAGGCTGCGTGCGCAACGTCTTCAAGGGCATGCGCTTCGAGGCGCCCAGGCGCGGTGAAATGAAGGTCACCTACCCGCTGGCGTTCGAGTCGACTCCCCCGGCGAACCCGTGAGCCGGAACCGTGGGCGTACCCGATCGCGAAACCGATCCCGATCCCGATCCCGGCCCCGACCCCGAAGCCGACCCCGAAGCCGACCCCGAAGCCGACCCCGACCCCACACCGAAATCCGCCCCCGGACACACCAGCGCCCCGCTCCCGGAGAGGAGCGAGGCGCCGGTGAGGACCGCGTGAGTCAGCGACTCACATGTCCATATCGTCGCCGCCGCCGTAGTCCGGCTGGCCTCCGCCCTTGCCCGACTTCTTCTTGGCCGGCTTGTCGGCGACGATCGCCTCGGTGGTCAGCAGCAGCGACGCCACCGACGCCGCGTTCTGCAGCGCGCAGCGCGTCACCTTCGCGGGATCGATCACGCCCGCGGCGAGCAGGTCCTCGTACTTCTCGGTCCGCGCGTTGAAGCCGTACCCGCCGGTGCCGCCTTCACGCACCTTGTTGATCACCACCGCGCCCTCGTGGCCGGCGTTCTGCGCGATCTTCCACAGCGGCATGGTGATCGCCTTGCGGACGATCTCCACCCCGAAGTCGAGCTCGCCGCCCAGCTTGAGCGCCTCGAGCGCCGGCAACGCGCGCAGGTACGCCACGCCGCCGCCGGGCACGATGCCCTCTTCCACGGCCGCGCGGGTCGCGTGCATCGCGTCTTCCACGCGCGCCTTCTTCTCCTTGAGCTCGGTCTCGGTGGCCGCGCCGACGTGAATGACCGCCACGCCGCCGACCATCTTCGCGAGCCGCTCCTGGAGCTTCTCCTTGTCGTAGTCCGACGTGGTCTCGCCGATCTGCGCCCGCATCTGCTTGATGCGCGCCTCGATGTCCGGCTTCTTGCCCGCGCCGTCGACGATGGTGGTGTTGTCCTTGTCGATGGTGATCTTCTTCGCGCGGCCGAGGTCGGTCAGCTGCAGGGTCTCGAACTTGATGCCGAGCTCCTCGCTCACCACCGTGGCGCCGGTCAGGGTGGCCAGGTCCTTGAGCATGTCCTTGCGGCGATCGCCGAAGCCCGGGGCCTTCACCGCCGCGATGTTCAGCACGCCGCGCAGCTTGTTCACCACCAGCGTGGCGAGCGCCTCGCCCTCGACGTCCTCGGCGATGATCAGCATCGGCTTGCCCGCGCGCGCGACCTGCTCGAGCAGCGGAATGAGGTCGGCCATCGCGCTGACCTTCTTCTCGGAGATCAGGATGTACGGGTCCTCGAGCTCGACCAGCATGCGCTCGCGGTTGGTGACGAAGTACGGCGAGACGTAGCCGCGGTCGAACTGCATGCCCTCGACCACGTCGAGCTCGGTCTCGAGGCCCTTGCTGTCCTCCACCGTGATCACGCCCTCCTTGCCCACCTTGTCCATCGCCTCGGCGATGATGTTGCCGATCGTCTCGTCGCCGTTGGCCGAGATGGTGCCGATCTGCGCGATGCCCTTCTTCCCGTCGACGGGCTTGCTGAGCTTCTTCACCTCGGCGACGACGGTCTCGACCGCCTTGTCGATGCCACGCTTGAGGTCCATCGGGTTGTGCCCGGCGGCCACCAGCTTGAGGCCCTCCTCGTAGATCGCGCGCGCCAGCACGGTCGCGGTGGTGGTGCCGTCACCGGCGATGTCCGAGGTCTTGCTCGCGACCTCCTTCACCATCTGCGCGCCCATGTTCTCGAACTTGTTCTCCAGCTCGATCTCCTTGGCGACGGTCACGCCGTCCTTGGTCACGGTGGGCGAGCCGAACGACTTCTCGATCACGACGTTGCGCCCCTTGGGGCCCAGCGTCACGGCGACGGCGTCAGCGAGGATGCGGACACCGCGAAGGATGGCCTCGCGGGCCCCCTGGTGAAAGAAGATTTCTTTAGCAGCCATGTCATAACCTCCTGAAAGATCAGCGTTTGGTATGCGCCCGGGCGTTAGCACTCGAGCCCGACGAGCGCCAAATTAAGGATCGCGGGCCAAATGTCAACCCGCCTCCTGGGTCGTTCGCCTGCGCGCGTCTCGGGGTTGTCAGCTGCCGGGCGGAGGGGCGGTGGCGAAGCCGACGAGATCCAGCAGCTTGGACAGCTCGAGGGGCTTGGACAGCGTCATGGCCACCCCGAGGCGCATGCTCTTGTCGAGCACGCCGTCGTTCCCGAAGGCGGTCATCATGATCACCGGCACGTTCCGGTACTTCTCGATCTGGTGGATCTGCCGGGTGAAGTCGATGCCGTCGATGTGCGGCATCATCAGGTCGGTGATCACCAGCTTGATGTCGGGCTCGGCGCTGAGCAGCTCGAGGCCCCGCACGGGGTTGCTGGCGGCGAGCACCCGGTAGCCGTTTCGGCGCAGGAAGGTGCCGAGCAGGTTCAAGGTCGCTTCGTCGTCGTCGACGACGAGAATGCTGATGACGGGCCGCCCCGTTTCCGGCGTCATGGTGCGGTCAGGCGAATAACACGGAAGGCAGCGGTGGGGTATGAGCCTCGTCATGTCGCTTTCGCTCGATCAGGCGCTGGCCATGGCCAACCAGGCGCTGGAAGACGGAGAGTTCGTCGACGCGCTGGGCTTCGTGAAGCAGGCGCTCGCGCTCTCCCCCCAGGACGCCGACGCCCTCGAGCTCAAGGGCCTCGCGCTGGCCGAGTTGGGCGAGTTCGAGGAAGCAGACGAGTCGTTCGCCACCCTCCTCCGCCTGCAGCCGAACAACGTCGAGGGCCTGATCGCCGCCGCCGACGTGAAGATCAGGCAGCCGGGCGACGATCGCGAGCGCATCGAAGAAGGCCTCGCGCTGCTCGCCCGGGCCGAGCCGCTGGCGCGGGGCGAAGAGGTGTTGTCGGTCGAGCTGTGGCTGCTGCGGGGCGTCGCCGCCAACCAGCTGGGCGACTTCGAGGGCGCGCTCGATGCGCTGGCGCGCGTGCTGCACCTGGACCCCGAGCACGCCGAGGCGCAGTTCGAGCGCGCGCTGGCGCTCTTCGAGCAGGGCCGGTTCGGCGAGGCGAAGAAGTCGTTCGAGCGCTTCTCGAAGGACTTCCCCGAAGACCCCTGGCCCTTCCACTACCTCGGGCTGATGGCCGAGCGGCGCGGCGAAGATCCCGAGCCCCTGTTTCTGAGGGCGCGCAAGCTCGACCCCGACGGGTTTCCCCCGCCCACCCGGCTCACCACGGCCGAGTTCGACGCCGCCGTCGCCGACGCGATCGCGAAGCTGCCCGCGCACGCGAGGGATCAGCTGGGCAACACGGTCATCTCGGTCGAGCCGATCCCCAGCGACGAGGAGATCGCCGAGGGCCTGTCCCCCATCATCCTCGGGGTGTTCGACGGCACGCCGCTCAACGAGCGGCTCTCGCTGCACGCCGAGCACGAGCGCACCGCGCGCATCACGTTGTTCCAGAAGAACCTCGAGCGCTTCGCCCGCACCCGGGAGGAGCTGCACGAGGAGATCCGCATCACCGTGCTGCACGAGGTCGGTCACCTGCTCGGCCTCGACGAAGACGAGCTCTACGAGCGCGGCCTCGACTGAGCGCGCCGTCCGCGTTACGAGCGTCAGCGGCGAAGCGGCCGGCTCTGGTGACCGGCGCGGTCTTCAAAACCGTTGAGCTGGCGCGCGAGCGTCGGTTGGTGGGTTCGATTCCCATGCTTCGCCGAAACGCAGCGCTCGAAACAGTGGCCAAATTCGCCAGCGAGATCATCAACTTAAGCCATTATCGATAGCGAAATAAGTCGCGAACGACTATGTTCCGCGCCGTGAAAGAGCGGTTTCAGTCGATCGAAGAGAAGACCAAGAAGCTCCGGGAAGTGCTGCAGCTCAAGCGCCCGGAGGTGCAGGACTTTTTGGACAAGCTGGAGATGGCCTGGGTGCACCACGACTGTGCACTGGAAGGGTCCATCTACTCCCCACAGGAGTTGACGGCGGCATTGCACCCGGGCGCGGTGGTCGCTGAAGCCTCGCTCTTGCCCATCGTGTGGGAGATCCGCAATCACAAGGCGGCGGTCGACTTCATCCGCGAGGAAGCGAAGTCGTCGAAGAAGCACGGCGCGCTGACGATGACCTTCGTGCGCCGCGTGCACGATCTGCTCTCGGGCAACACCACCGAGGCGCAGCAGGCGCGGGCCCAGGCCGAGCGGCGTGAGCGCACCGAGAAGGAGCTGACCAAGGAGCGCGACAAGGCCGGCTTCCGCAAAGACATCCCGCTCCACAAGACGTACCTGCACGAGATCTCGCAGCCGGCGAAGGTGCAGCCGCAGCTCGAGAAGCTGCTGGACTGGACGGCGAGCTCCGAGTTTCGTGAGTTCCACCCGCTGCTGCAGGCCGCGCGCGTGCAGCACGAGTTCATCAAGATCTTCCCCTTCACCGAGACCAGCGGAAAGGTCGGTCGCATGCTGACCAACTTCATCCTGATCCGGAACGGGTTCCTGCCGGTGGTGATCGTCTCGGTGGATCGCTCGAAGTACTACGAGACCTTCCGCTCGAGCTTCACCACCTTCTCGAACCTGATGATGGACTCGATGGAGAACTCGCTCGACAACGGGCTCAAGTACTTCAAAGACCTCCAGCGGTTCTATCGGTGACACGGTGGCCACCGTGTCGCCACTCGTCGTCGCCAGCCTGCCCGCCAAGGGCAAGCTCGAGCGGCTGACCAAGCTGTTCCGGGGCCGCCAGCGCGCGCTGGTGCTGACCCACGACAACCCCGACCCCGACTCGATGGCGGCGGCCTGGGCGCTGGCCACCGTGCTCACCGAGCGCGTGGGCGTGCCTGCCGAGATCGCCTACGGGGGCATCATCGGGCGCGCGGAGAACGCGGCGTTCGTCAAGACGCTGAAGATCCCCATCAACCACGTCGAGGACGTGGACCTGACGGCCTTCGACCTCTTCGCGGTCGTCGACACGCAGCAGGGGGTGGGCAACCACGCGCTGCCTGACTCGACCATCGCCGACATCGTGGTCGACCATCACCCGGTGCGGGAAGAGGAGATCACCAACCCCTTCGCCGACGTGGGCGGCGAGTACGGCGCCACCTCGACGATGCTCACCGAGTACCTGCGGGCGGCGCGCATCGAGCCGTCGCCCGAGCTGGCCACCGCGCTCTATTACGGGATCAAGGCCGACACGCGCGACCTGGGGCGGCAGACCAGCGATCCCGACGTGGACTGTTACCTGTGGCTGTTTCCGCGCATCGATCGCGACCTGTTGTCGCAGATCGAGCACCCGAAGCTGCCGGTGCGGTACTTCAGGCTGTACCACGCAGCGATCGAGAAGGCGCGCATCTACACCACCGCGGTGATCACGGATCTCGGCGACGTGTACTCGCCCGATCTCGTCGCCGAGGTGGCCGAGCGGTTGTCGTTCATCGAAGACACCAAGTGGTCGCTCGCCTTCGGCAGCTTCCGCAGCCAGCTCTTCCTCTCGCTGCGCGTGAGTGATCGGCGCATGAACGCGGGCCGGTTGATCCGCGAGACCTGCGCGTCTTTCGGCGGCTCTGCGGGTGGCCACGGGAGCATGGCCGGCGCGCGGTTGCCGCTGGCGGGCCGCAAGTCCCAGCGCGAGGCGTTCAAGCGCGAGCTGGTGCGCCGCTTCAAGGAAGCGTTCGGCGTCGAAGGTGAGCGCGGCGCGTCGTTGCTGTCCGATGAGGCGTAGTGTCCCCCTCTCCCTGCGCAGCGGGGAGAGGGCCGGGGTGAGGGGCCAACCCTGATCTACTGGGATCACAACGCAGGAGCCCCGCTCCTCCCCGCGATCGCCACGCACCTGGCCACCGCCTTCTCCGAAGCCGCGGGAAACCCCTCGAGCGTCCACCAGGCCGGCCGCAACGCCCGCCGCCACCTGGACGCAGCCAGAGAGCGGGTCGCGAAGATCCTCGGCTGCACCCCGCGAGAGATCGTCTTCACGGGCTCGGGCAGCGAAGCCGCCGCGATCGCCGTGCTGGGAGCCTTCCGGGCGAGAAGAGACAAGACGAAGCGCCGGGTCGTCACCACCGCGATC
Source organism: Archangium sp. (assembly GCA_030681645.1). GTDB lineage: Bacteria > Myxococcota > Myxococcia > Myxococcales > Myxococcaceae > Archangium_A. The sequence goes on along the minus strand of JAUXRX010000065.1, from coordinate 52,073 downwards.
GAACACCCCTGCGTGCTGGGCGCCGTCAATGCGCTCGAAGCCGAAGGCGCCGAGGTGATCCGCGTCGCACCGGCACCCGACGGAGCCGTCCCCCTCCAGGCCCTGCTCGACGTGCTCGACCCGAGCACCGCGCTCTGCTCGGTGCAGTGGGTGAACAACGAGACCGGGGTGATCCAGCCCGCGCCCGCGGTGGCGCGCGCCTGCATGGAACGGAAGATCGTCTTCCACTCGGACGCCGTGCAGGCGTTCGGGCGCATCCCCGCATCCCTGCGCGAGGTCCCGGCCGATCTGCTCTCGCTCTCGGCGCACAAGCTGGGCGGCCCGGCCGGCGTGGGCGTGCTCTTCGGCCGGCGCGGGCTCGACGTGGCGGCGCTCACGCCCGGTCACCAGGAGAATGGCCGGCGCGGCGGAACGCAGTCGGTCGCGCTGGCCGAGGCGATGGCCATGGCGCTCGAGCACGCGACTGGCACGCAGGAAGGGGCCGCGGCGCACGTCACGGGGCTCCGCGATCGCTTCGAGCGGGAAGTGCTCGCTGCCCTGCCCGGCACCACGGTGAACGGGACCGCCGCGCGCGTGGGAGCGACCAGCAACCTGCAGTTCCCCGGCGTCGACGGCGAGGCCCTGCTGATCGCGCTCGACCTCGAGGGAATCTGCGTCTCCACGGGCGCCGCGTGCGCTTCCGGCTCGCTCTCCCCTTCCCACGTGTTGACCGCGATGGGCCGGACCGCAGAGCAGGCGAGCGGCTCGCTGCGCTTCTCGCTCGGCCCGTCGACTTCGGACCCCGAAGTGAGCGCGGTGGTGGGCGCGCTGCGTCGGCTGGTCCCGCGGAATCGAGTGCCCTGAGAACGATCGGCTTCACCTGCTGCTCGTCGCCTGCGGCAAGCCCTTCAGCTGGTGGCGACGCCCGTGGTGGCTACCCCATTCCCTGAGCCGTCACGCCGGGGCGACAACGCCGCCCGCCACGCGAGCGCGCCCGGACGCAGCGGGGTAGTCGGCCCCTCATGACCAGGCTCGGGCTCGTCGGCTTGATGTTCGCGGTTGCAGGCTGCAGTGAATGCACGGCGGAGGACCAGGGCTGTCACGGGAACGCGACCTGGCTGTGTGCGTACCCGGAGTCGAACGATCGCGCTGTCGTGACCCTGAAGCCGAAGCGCCTGTTCAAGACCGACTGCGCCGACGTCTGCATCGACCTCACCGCCGCAGGGACCGACGCGGGCACGCGCTCCCCACGCTGTGCGCTCCAGACGACCCCGGTCGCCGAATGCGACGGGAAGGACGGCGCCCGGGTGTGCGTGGGCGAGGTGACCGTGCGCTGCCAGGGAGGACTCGCGCTCGACCCGGTGCGCTGCATGGCGTCGTGCGACGCAGGCACCTGCACCTGAGCTCAGTCGCTGGTGCCGAAGAGCCCTCGCACCACCGCTGAGATCGCCAGCGGCGTGCCCACGCGCTCGTCGTAGAGCGGCGCGATCTCCTGGGCGAACTCCTTCGCGCTCTGAAACCGCATCGCCGGATCGACGTCGAAGGCGCGCGCGATCAGCCCCTCGACGATCGGCGGCACCTCGGGCCGCAGGTTCCGCACCGGGATGTACGACGACGCCTTGATCGCCTTGAACACCTCGTGGGGCGTCTTGCCCACGAAGGGCCGCTGCAGCGTGAGCAGCTCGTACAGCGTCACCGCCACCGCCCACAGATCGACCGAGGCGGTGAGGTGCCCCCCCACGGCCTCGGGCGAGAGGTAGAACGGCTTGCCCATCACCTGGTCGGGCCCCACCTCGATCAGCGAGCGCGCCACGCCGAAGTCGCCCAGCACCAGCTCACCGGTGCGCGACACGAAGAAGTTCGACGGCGACACGTCGCAGTGCACGATGCCCAGCGGCTTCCCGGTGGGCCCCTTCGCGTGGTGCGCGTAGTCGAGGGCCTCGAGCAGCGCGTGCGAGAGGTAGAGGGCGAAGTCGATCGGCCAGGGCACCTTGATCTGCCGGCACCGCTTGATGATCTGCGCGACGTCGCGGCCGTCGATGAAGTCCATCACGATGTAGATGTCGTCGGCGTCGCTGCCGACGTCGAGCACCTGCACGATGTTGGGGTGGTGCAGGTGCCGGGACAGCTCGGCCTCGGCCGTGAACAGCCGTACCGCCTCTTCATCCTTGCGCAGCGCGGGCAGCAGCCGCTTGAGCGCCAGCTCGCGCCCGTTGTAGCGGCCGGCGACGGCGCGCACGCGGAACACCTCGGCCATGCCGCCTTTCCCGAGCAACCGGAGAATCTCGTAGTTGCCGGTACCCACGACTCACCTGGGCTTCTTCTTGTGCTGCGCCTGCGCGTCGCTGAGCACCCGCTTGAACTCGGCGTCGCCCCGGATCGGGTTGAGATCGGGGTCGTCGGTCAGCCAGTCGATCACGTTCGAAGCGCCGCCCACCTTGACCGTCGTCCTCAGCCAGGCGACCGCGCCCTTCTTGTCGCCCATCGCCACCAGCGCGCAGGCGCGGTTGTAGTGCGCGAGCGCGAGCTGAGCCGGGGTGGCCTTGCGCGCCTGCGCTACCGCGAGGGCCTTGTCGAAGTACTCCAGTGAGCGCTCGGGGTGCCCCAGCTTCACCTCGGTCACGCCGTAGCCGAGGAAGCCTTCCCAGCGCGTGGCATCGAGCTCCATCGCCTGGCGGAACTTCTCGCGGGCGGGGCTGTACTTCGTGTCCTGGATCAGCCTGTCACCGTCGTTGATCGCCTGGTCGGCCTGGACCGCGGGGTCGGCCTTGTTCTTTCCCGCGACCAGCGCCGCCGAGCTCTCGCTGGCGACCTTCTGCTTCTCCTCGGGCGTGGCGGGCCTGAAGTAGAGCGAGCCGCGATCGAGCGCAGGGGACTGGCAAGGCGACTCGAGGTGAATCCACCCCGCCACCGCGTCGTCGTGGGAGACGCCCAGCATGGGGTAGTTCTTCTGCGGCGCGCAGCCCGCGCCCGTCTGACACAGCGTGACCGTGCCCACGAAGACGCTGCCCTCGAAGGCGCCCGTCACCACCTGCGTGTCGGGCACGAAGACGCACTGAGCTGAAGACTTGAGCTTTCCGACGACCTTGCCGTCGAGCACGGAGAACTGGACGAGGCCCAGCTCTCCGACCGCGTACAGGCCAGAAAGGACAGGCGTCGGCGCCGCCGCTGCTGCGAAAGGGACCATCGCCAGGGCAACCAGCGTTCTCTTCATCCGCTCTGACAGGGTAGCACCTTGAAACGTGCGGGCGGGCCCTTATGATCAGGCCTCGAAAGGATCTCCAAAGGCTGTTCCCTGCGGGGTACGTGATGGTCGACCAACACTCGAACCGATACATATAAAACGGGGGTTGTTCCGTCCGACCGGGTGCAAGCCCTCCTCGCAAGAGAGAGGGACGCCGAAGGAAGGCAAATGGCTCCCACCTGAACCGTCAAGGTTCAGTGAAGGTCGAGACACACGGCTCATGGCGGGGAACGTTTCATCGGACAAAGCGGCGCTGCGGAAGGAAGCAGAGAGCCGTCGGCGTGCGCTGAGTCCCGAAGTGGTTGAACGGTGGGGCGGCGAGGTGCAAAGGCATCTCGCCGCCCTTCCTCTTTTCAGCGACCGGGTGGTCCGCGCGGTGGCCGTCTATGACGCCCAGCCGTTCGAGGTCCCCCTCGCCGGGTTCGTGCTCGAGCTCAGCGGACGCGGGGTGCAGTGCGTCTTCCCGCGGGTGGTGAAGGGCTCGCGCGAGCTGGTCTTTCACGCGGTGGGCGACGACGACTGGACAAAGGGGCCGTTCGGCATCCGCGAGCCGTCGAGCCGCGCGCCAGTGCGGGCGCTCGGCGACATCGACGTATTCATCGTGCCGGGCGTGGCCTTCACCCGTGACGGGCGGCGGCTGGGCCGCGGTGGCGGGTACTACGACGCGACGCTCGCCAGGCGCGGGCCGAACGCGCAGACCATCGGGGTCGTGTTCGACTGCAACGTGGTGGCTGACCTCCCCACCGAGCCGCACGACGTCCGCGTCGACTTCCTGTGCACCGAGGTTCTGGTGAAGGCGACCGGGGCGCCTCGTTAGTCTTTCGAGGTGCAGCCGGACGAGCGTCGTCAGTTTCCGCGGGTGGCCTGCCGGTTTCCCGCTTCGGCCGAGGGCCCGCGAGGGCCGGTGCGCGGCACCTGCGCGGATCTCTCGATGGGAGGGCTCTTCCTCGAGGGCGTGATGCTCAGCACCGGCTCGCTCACCGCGGTGACGATCGAGTTTCCCAGCGGGCCGTTGAGCTTCCAGGCGCAGGTGCGGCGGGTGTCGACTCAGCCTCCCGGCTCAGGCTTGCAGTTCACCCGGCTCGAGTCGCAGCAACTCGACGTGCTGCAGCGGCACGCGAAGTAGCTCGTCTCCCTCTCCCTGCGAAGCGGGGAGAGGGTTGGGGTGAGGGGCCTGCTATCCCCGCGTCGCGAAGACCCAGGTGTAGACGCCGTCGCCCGCGCTCGGGGGGAAGTGCAGGCCCTTGAGCGTGTCGCCGAGGCAGCGATCGAGCAGGTAGTCGGCAGCGGTCGCGCCCTCGCTCATCGTTCCCGTCACCCACGCGTTCGTCACCGCGCCGGTGTCGTCGACGCGGAAGCGGAAGGTGCGGCCGCCTCCGATGGTGGTGCGGCGAACGAGGGCGGCGTCCCAGCAGGCCGCGACCTTCGGGCCCGCGAGCCGTACGACGTCCTTCACCAGCAGCGGGTCGAGCGCTACGCCCGTGCTCACGGACGGCGCCACGTAGGCCGAGACGTCACCTTCCGCGGCAGGCGCGTGCTGCGTGGAGCTGAATTGGAAGAAGAGCTCGCGACTCGACGGCCAGGCCGTCGCGCTCAGCGCCGCCTCGACGCAGCGCTCGGAATCGGACAGGGCGGAAGGGAGTGCTCTCACCTCGAAGCCCGGCGTGTGGCGCACCAGGAAGCTCGTCGACGGGCGCACCGGGCCGGCCTTCGACAGGCAGGCGCTCACCAGCGGCGCGGGGTCGATGAGCCCCCGCTCGGGCCCGAAGCGCGAGGAGGAAAGGAGTTTCACCCAGGCCAGCACCGCCCAGCCGTCGATCGGTTGTTGCGGCGGGGCCACTTCGAGGGTGACGGGCGTGGTGGCCCACTTCACCGTGGCGGCGATCTCCCGGATGCAGCGGCCGGTCGAGTTGCTCGCGCCTTCCTTCGCTTCGAAGAGCACGTCCTTGTCGACGAAGGTCAGCGCGATGCGCTGGGCGGGGTGCGCGTCCTGGGGCCAGCAGACCGCGAAGAGCGCGGGTGGCGGGAGGGTCAGCGCCGTGGGGGTGACGGGGTCGAAGCGGGCTCCTCCCTGCCCCGCTGAGGGTGTCGCGCAGGATGCGAGAAGAAGAAGCAGCAGCAGGCGCCCCTCACCCCAACCCTCTCCCCGCTTCGCAGGGAGAGGGAGCACCGGGGTCAAAAGAGCAGCCGCAGCGGGTGCTCGAGGAGCGCACGGAGCTCCTGCAGATACTGAGCACCCACGGCGCCGTCGATGACGCGGTGATCGCCGGACAGCGTGAGCGACATCATCTGGCGAATCACCATCGCGTCGTTGCGCACCACGACCTTCGGCTCGACCCGGCCCACCGCGAGGATCGCGGCCTGCGGCGGGTTGAGCACCGCGATGAAGCTGTCGATGCCGAACATGCCGAGGTTGGACACGGTGATCGACCCACCCGTGTATTCCTCGGGCTTGAGCGCCTTGCGCTTCGCCCGGTCGGCCAGCTCGCGGATCTCCTGGGCGATCTCCGCCAGGCCCTTCACGTCGGCGTCGCGCACCAGGGGCGTGATGAGGCCGTCTTCGATCGCCACCGCCACGCCCACGTCGACCGTGTGCAACTGCACGATGCGATCGCCCGCGAAGAACTGGTTGATGCGGGGGAACCTGCGCACCGCCATCGCCGTCGCCTTCACCAGCACGTCGTTGACGGAGATCTTCAGGTCCTGCGCCTTCGCCTCGTCGCGGAGCTTGAGCGCCTGGTCCATCTCCACGTCGATGGTCAGGTAGAAGTGCGGCACTCCCGGCTTCACCTCGCCCAGGCGCTGCGCGATCACCTTGCGCATGGTGGTCAGCGGCAGCTCTTCAGGCGGCAGCCGCACGCCGGGCGCCGAGCGGATGATCGTCGCCGCCTTCTTCGCGCCCGCGGGGCTCGCGAGTCCGCCGATGGCCTGCTCGAGATCGCGCTTCACGATGCGGCCGTTGGGCCCCGAGCCGGGAACGGTGGCGAGATCGATGCCCTGCGTCTCCGCCATCTTCCGCGCGAGCGGAGAGACGCGCAGGCGCTCGGTGCTCGCAGCCACCGGCGCGGCCTTCGCCACCGGCCTGGGCGGCACCGCTGAGGCAACGGGGGCCGCAGGGCGCGCAGCCGCGGGAGTGGGAGCGGCCGAGGGAGCCGCAGGGGCCGCGGCTGCAGGCGCGGGTGCATCGGGGATCGCCTCGCCGGCCTTCCCGATCCACCCGATCACCCCGCCCACCGGGCTCGTCGAGCCCGCGGGAACGACGATCTTCAGCAGGATCCCGCCATCGGTGGCTTCGATCTCGAGGTTCGACTTGTCGGTCTCGCACTCGGCGATGCCGTCGCCCGAGTTGACCTTGTCGCCTTCCTTCTTGAGCCACTTGGTGATCTTGCCCTCGGACATCGTGGGCGAAAGCGCAGGGAGCTGAATCGCGATGGGCATGTCTTCTCCAACCTTCAGCGGTACAGGACCTGGTGGACCGCCTCGACGACGCGCGCCGCGGACGGAAGGATGAGGCGCTCGAGGTTCTCGGCGTACGACATGTTCACGTCGAGCCCGTGCACGCGGCTGACGGGAGCGTCGAGATCGTCGAAGCACTCGCGGCTGATGAAGTCGGACACGTGCGCGCCGAAGCCGGCGTAGCCCCACCCCTCCTCGACGATCACCGCGCGGTTGGTCTTCTTCACCGACGCAGCCACGGCCTCTTCGTCGAACGGCTTGATGGTGCGCAGATCGAGCACCTCGACGTTGATGCCTTCCTGCGCCAGCAGCTCGGCGGCAGGCAGCACCACGGCGGTCAGCATGCGAGACCAGGTGATCAGGGTCACGTCGGTCCCCGGCCGCTTGATGTCGGCCTTGCCGATGGGCACCACGTGCTCACCGTCGGGCACCTCGCCCTTCACGCCGTAGAGCAGCTCGCCTTCCATGAAGATGACCGGGTTGTCGTCGCGAATGGCGGCCTTGAGCAGGCCCTTCGCGTCGGCCGGCGTGCCCGGGGCGATCACCCTGAGGCCGGGAAAGTGGGCGTAGTTCGCCTCGAGCGCCTGGCTGTGCTGCGAGCTGAGCCGCCCGCCGGCGCCGTTCGGGCCGCGGAAGACGATGGGGCAGCGCAGCTGGCCGCCCGACATGTGGCGCAGCTTGGCCGCGCTGTTGACGATCTGGTCCATCGCGAGGATGGCGAAGTTCCAGGTCATCATCTCGATCACCGGGCGCAGGCCACCCATCGCCGCGCCCACGCCGAGGCCGCCGAAGCCCAGCTCGGAGATCGGCGCGTCGACCACGCGCGCGCTGCCGAACTTGTCCAGCAGGCCCTTCGACACCTTGTAGGCGCCGTCGTAGCGGGCGACCTCTTCGCCCATCAGGAACACGCGCGGGTCGCGCGCCATCTCTTCGGCCAGCGCCTGGTTCAGCGCATCACGGTACGCGAGCTCAGCCATGGTTCAGGCCGCTCCTTTCTTGGCGACTTCGTCGGCGACGACCGCGGGCAGCGGAAGCCGCGCGGCGCGCGGCTCGAGGTCCCAGGTGACCTGGAAGTCTTTGGGGTGATCGGGCCACTTCACGTCGGTGGCGCCGAGCACGCGCTCGCGGGGCTTCACGTCAGGCTCGCCCTCTTCCACCAGCGTGTGCGTCCAGATGTCGGAATCGGGCGGGAGCGGCGAGGCGTCGGCGAAGGCCAGCGCCTTCTCGACGATCGCCTTCTCTTCTTCGTCGATCGCGTCGAGCTGCGCCTCGGTGGCGGCGCGCTTGTCGAGCAGCACCTTGCGCAGCTTGATGATCGGGTCGCGCTGCTTCTCGAGCTCGACCTCGTCCTTGGTGCGGTAGGTGGCCGCGTCGGACATCGAGTGACCGCGGAAGCGATAGGTGTGCGCCTCGAGCAGCACCGGGCCGTTGCCGGCGCGGATCCACTCGGTCAGCTCCTTCGCCTTCTCGTACACGGTGAGCACGTCCATGCCGTCGATCGCCTCGCCGCGCATGTCCCACGCCGACGCGCGCTTGCTGATCTGAGGCACCGAGGACACGCGGGCGATGTCGGTGCCCATGCCGTAGCGGTTGTTCTCGACGATGTAGAGCACCGGCAGCTTCCACTTCGCCGCCATGTTGAAGGTCTCGTGCATCGCGCCCTGGTTCGAGGCCGCGTCGCCGAAGCTGCACACCGTCACGCGATCTTCATTGCGGTACTTGCTGGCGAACGCGAGGCCGGCCGCCAGGGGGATCTGGCCGCCCACGATGCCGTAGCCGCCGTAGAAGGCGTGCTCGATGTCGAAGAAGTGCATCGAACCGCCCTTCCCCTTCGAGTAGCCGCCGTCACGCCCATAGAGCTCGGCCATGAGCATGCCGGCGTCGGCGCCGCGCACCAGCGGGTGCACGTGATCGCGGTAGCCGGTCATCACCGGGTCGTCGGGGCGCAGGGCTTCGTTCACCCCCACCACCACGGCCTCCTGGCCGATGTAGAGGTGGCAGAAGCCCTGGATCTTCTTCAAACCGTACGCCTGCCCCGCCTTCTCCTCGAAGCGGCGGGCGAGCAGCATCTTCCGGTACATCGTCAGCATCAATTCGGTGCTGGCCACGTGAGACTCCTTCTCGAGCGCTGATTGAGAGCGCGGGCTTGTAACAGAGCCAAACCCACACGCCACACTTCAGGTCGCGAAGTGCGGAATGGAGATGCAGCGGGGGTCGAGCTTCACGTCGCGCCCCGAGTGATCGGTGGCGAGGTGCACCGGGATCGCCTCAGGGAACTTCTTCGCGTAGTCGTTGATGTGCATCGGCTCGTTGTCGAAGGCCGCCAGCACGGTGCCCATCGTCTTGAGCTGCTCGTGGGCCACGCGCTTGTACGCGTCGTCGTCGTCGGGCAGCTGCGGCTTCATCAGCAGCTGCACCTGGCCCCCGTGGCTGGGCATGGGCATGCGGCAGCGCTCGAGGCAGGCCTCGGTGCCGGTGCGCATGCCCTCGTGGCGGCCGGTGACGTAGATGACGCGCGCCTTCACGTAGTCGAGCGCGTGCAGGTAGCGCGGGGCGCCGACGATCTCGATGTCGTCGCGGCAGTAGTCGCTGGTGAAGAAGCGGTCCTGCCAGAAGGCCTTGAGCTCGGCGTAGAGCTGGTCGGCTTCCTGCTGCGTGTGGCCGCACCCGACGACCGCGCCGCGCAGGTCCCACCCCGAGGTGAAGTGCCAGGGCTGGCACTTCGTGAGCGCGGTGAGCCCCTTCGCTGCGCCGAACTCGCGCACGATGCGCGCCTGGCGGGGCCGGTTGTCGAAGACGGTCGAATCGAGATCGAAGACGAGCAGCCCGCTCGGGCCGGACTTCTGGGCCACGGCGAGGATCTGCTCGAGCGTGCGGGGCCAGTCGACGCCGACGCGGGGGAGGTAGTCACTCATAGGGGAGGGCGCGCTCTACTCTCTCGCCCGCCTGAGTTGATCTCCGTTCTGTCGCCAGCGCGCATTTTTTTCAGTCGGGTCCGCTGCGCCCTTGGCGCCAGAACGGCATCAACCCAGGCGGGCTCAAGGTTGCGAAATCGCAGCCGACTGGGGGTTTTGAGTGGTGACTTACTGCGTCACAGGCGCGGCCCGCCCCGGCGGCACGCTGACGTGTGCAGGCGCGCTCTCGGTGAGCACGGTCTCGGGCACCAGGTCGGTCATGCGCTTGATGCCGTTGCGGTCGAGCACGAAGCGCACCAGGCGCACGGTGGTGCGCTGGTGGCGGCCATCGTCGACGGCGAAGCGGAAGGCCACGTCGACCCGGTAGCTCTTGGCCATCTGCAGCTTGCCCACCGAGAAGTCCTCGAGGTCGACGTAGTCGAGCGCGTACTCGGGGTCGTCCATGTCGTGGAGCAGGCGGTCGATGTTGAGGCGGATGATGTCGGTGACGCCCGAGATGATGCCGTCGGCGATGCGGGGCAACATCTCGGAATCGAGGGCGATGCGCTTGCGGTAGCGGATCACCGTCTCGCTCAGCTCGCTCTGGGCCACGGTGACCAGGTCGTCCTGCGCGCGCAGCCGCGCGATCTCCGGCGGCACCTGCACGTTGTCGCCGTAGTCGAGCTTCTCGCGGCACACGCCCACGTCGTCCTGGGTCACCGGGTCGACGATCACCGTGGTGCGCTCGTAGAGGAACTTGCCCATGTAGGCAGCGAGCATGCGGCGCAGCGCTTCCTTCATGCGGTCTTTGAACATGTAGCCGACGACGGCGAGCATGAAGAAGTTGAAGCTCGCCTGCGGGTAGCGGCTCTGGGCGAACAGACCGACGCCGAGCGCGAAGGCCATCGAGCCGCCGGCGGCGATGGCGAAGAGCACCTCTTCCCAGGCCTTGCGCTTGCTGCTGCGCTGCACCTTGAGGAAGAGGATGTTCATGCAGAACTTCTTCAGGAAGCCGATGCGGTGCGAATATTCCTCGTTGTCGCCTTCGGCGGCGAGCACCGAGGGCCACTTGCGGGTGCGGCGATAGCTCTCGTCGGTAATCACCACGTCCATCAGCTCGCGGCGCAGCTCGACGTAGACGCCCGAGCGGGGCATCGATTCCATCTGCACCACGATGCGCCGGAAGAACTGCTCGACGGTCAGGCTCATGTACTCGTCGACGAGGCGCAGCGCGGCCTGGGCCTTGTCGCCCAGGTCGTACTTCTCGGCGAGCTGCGCGGACGTCGAGCGGAAGCGCCTGAGGATCTCCTGGCTCGAGTTGATCGACTTGCGGGCCAGCGCCATCAGGTGCGCGGGCGATTCGGTGGGGGCGCACTTGTCGGTCTCGGCGCCGCGGAGGAGATGCGCGCATTCCTTCTTCATGCCGCGCGAGAAGCGGCGCAGCGCCCCGCGCGCCACGCAGGCGAGCATCTTCGCGTCGTAGACGACCTCGCTCACCGGGCCCATCAGGCCCAGCGGCAGGCGCTGCTCGAGCTGCACCAGCGGCGAATGCGAGCCGGTGAGGATCTCGTCGAACGAGAGCACCGGCGTCTTGAGCCGCACGTAGTTGTGGAGGTCGGCGTAGAACTGATCGCGGCTCCACGTCTCGGCGTCGATGTTGAGGCTGCGCGGAATGAAGAAGATCGTATCGACCAGGTACTCGGACTTCGGATCCGTGCCGCTGGGCTGGTACTCGAGTTTCAGCTCGAACTGTTTTCGGTCGTGTACTTCGACTTTGGTGTCGAAGAGTTCGGAGGAACCCGGGTTTGCCACGCTCTGAATCTATGTGACAACCAGGTGACACGCCACTGACCGGCCGGACGGTGAAATGGCTTTGACGCGGCCCGGCGAAAGTGGGACTCCGCGCGTCCATGCCGGCGTGGCTGTCGAACCTGCTCCCCATCGTCCTCCTCCTGGCCGCGATCGCGTTGGTGCTCTCGCGGCTGCCGAAGGTCGAGCTGGGGCACAGCGAGGCGTTCAAGAAGCGCCGGTTCTGGAACTGGTTCCCGCTGGGAATGACGTACGCGTTCCTCTACTTCGCCCGCTACAACATCAACGAGGCGACCAGCGCCATCAAGCAGCTCGACAACGCCGCCTTCGGCACCATCTTCGCGGTGGGTGCGTGGGTGTACGGCCTGTCGTTCCTGATCAACGGGCCGCTCACCGACAAGCTCGGCGGCCGCCTGACCATCCTGATCGCTGCGGCGGGCTCGGCGGGGTCGAACCTGCTCATGGGCGGGCTGGTGTACGCGGTGGTCGGCCAGAACTTCGCGCCCCCCGGCGGGCTGCTGGTGTGGCTGTCGGTGCTCTACGGCCTCAACATGTACTTCCAGAGCTTCGGCGCGGTCTCCATCGTCAAGGTGAACGCGGCCTGGTTCCACGTGCGCGAGCGCGGCCAGCAGGGCGGCGTGTTCGGCATCTTGATCAGCCTGGGGATCTACTTCGGCTACGACTGGAGCCGGGCGATCGTGAAGGGCAACCCCGGGTCGCCCTGGCTGGTGTTCTTCGTGCCCGCGGCGATCCTGCTCGCGGTGTTCATCGCCGATCTCTTCCTGGTGCGTGACACGCCCAGCCACACCGGCCACGCCGACTTCGATCTGGGCGACGCGTCGACCGCCGAGGTGGCCGGCGAGAAGCCACCCACCGCCGCGCAGGTGTTCCTCAAGATGGTGAAGAACCCGGTGATCATGATCATCGTGGCGATCGAGTTCTGCACCGGGTTCCTGCGCAACGGCGTGATGTCCTGGTACCCGAAGTTCGCCAAGGCCGTGTCGCTGCAGGACGACTTCGTCTCGGCGAACTGGGGCCTGCTGCTGTGCGTGTTCGGCATCGTCGGCGGCATGTTCGCCGGGGTGATCAGCGATCGCGTGTTCCACTCGCGGAGGGGGCCGGTGGCCTCGGTGCTCTACGCGGGCATCGCGGTGGGCTCGATCGCCATGTTCTTCTTCCTCGAGCAGTCGTGGGTGGGCTGGGTGCTGGTGTTCATGGCGCTCAACTACGTGGGCGTGCACGGCATGCTCTCGGGCACCGCCAGCGCCGACTTCGGCGGGCGCAAGAACACCGGCGTGGCGGTCGGCATCATCGACGGCTTCGTGTACCTGGGCACCGGGCTCCAGTCGTTGATCGTCGGGCGCGTGCTGCCCCAGGGTGACCTCGCCAAGGTGGCCGCGAACTGGATCAGCTGGCCGATGGCGATGGTGCCGATGGCGATCATCGGGCTGCTCCTGTGCACGCGGGTGTGGAACGCGAAGCCGCAGGGCAACGCCGCCGCCGCGCACTGACCGCTCGCCTTCCCGCTCCGACCACTCGCCCCCCGGGGCGGAGTGTGGCCCTTCGAGCGCGGTTCAACTCACTGCATGAACGAACTTCACGAAGAAGCCCTGGCCCTCGAGGCCGCGCTGCGAACCAGCGCAGATGCTGACGAGGTGGAACAGGTGCTGCGGCGCGGGGAGCTGACCGTGCTGCGCCTCGAGGCGCTCGCCGCCCTGGCCGATCGACTGGCGACGCGGCTGCGCGCGCGGGTGATCGCCGGCTGCCGCGAGAGGTTGGGCGCTGACAGCCCTGCGTGAGTCTGCGAAGAGAGCCGCCATGTTCCTGGAGGCGCTCGGTCTGTCGGTGGGAGAGCTTCACCTCACGCTCGACGAAAAGATCTATCGCCCCGGCGAGACGATCACCGGCACCGTGCGCCTCGATCTGAACGAGTCGTCACCCGCGAAGCGGCTGGTGGTGGGCCTGCTCGCCCGCCAGCGCGCGGTGGGCCTCGCGCCGGGCCAGCAGGGGCTGCAGCTGAGCTACCGCAACGACAAGGTGTGGGACTTTCACTTCGACGTCGACGGGCCCCGCCTCTATCGCCCGAAGGAGACCGCGCGCTTCGAGCTGCTCATTCCCCTCGAGGCCACCGACACGAACTTCAGCCCGCCCGAGGGGCTGCTGGGCGACGTGGCGCGGGCGCTCTCGTTTCTCTCGAACGTGAAGCGCTTCCCCCTGGAGTGGAAGGTCTACGCGTTCCTCGACAGGCCCTGGCAGCTCAACCCGAAGGGCGAAGTGCAGCTTCAGCTGCGGCCCCTGGACGAGGACGCCCGGGGGAAGCAGCGCGCCGCGGCGCCCCCCGTTCAGCGCGGACAGGAAGCCACGACGCCCCGGGGCGCCGCGCTCGCGCCGAAGCTCACACCGAAACCGAAGTCGAAGAAGAGATCACCACCGAAGAAGAAGCCGCCGAAGACGAAGCGGAAGCGCTGACGGGTTCCCGCGCGAGAAAACGGTGGAGCGCGAGCTCGGTCTTCGCGTCCTGGATGGTGCCGTCGGCCAGCGCGGCCTCGAGCGACGCGCGGGTGCGCCACTGGGTCACCCCGCCCTCTTCCAGCGGGCTGCCGTCACCTTCGGGAACGGTGGGCACCAGGCCCGTGGCGTCGATCGCCGCCAGGTAGATCTTCTCGCTGATGATCCCCGGGGCCACGAAGAACGGAGGCCCGAGCAGCTCGACCGTGTCAGGCGCGACCCGGTAGCCCGCCTCTTCGAAGGCCTCCTCGGCGGCGCGGTGACGCACGCCCGGCAGGCCCTGGTCGTCAGCCTCGAGCAGCCCGGCGACGAGCTCTTCGCAGAAGAGGTGCGAGCGGCCATCAGGCACGTTGGGCACCTTCTCGTGACGGAAGTGAGCCGCGGGCCGCAGGTTCTGCCGGGTGAGGAACTCGAGGCCCTGCTCGCCCCGCCGCCAGAGCAGCACCGCCACCGCGTCGAGCCGGGGGCGATCGACCACGTCGACGCGGTACACGTCGGACTTGGTGCCGTCGGCGCGCAGGTTGCGCACGCGCAGGCGCCGCACGTGGAGGAAGCCCTCGTCACAGCGCCCGGTGGCGGTGAAATCTTCCACCACGTCGAGGTCGGTCACAGGTGCGTTGGGCATGTCGTCACTGCTTTACCAGAGCCGCGTGGGCGCGTATGTGACCGACAGGCGTCAAGCCGCGCCCTTCCCCCGCACCCGAGCCCGTCATGACCCTCAGCCGACTCCGCTCGCCTGCCCTGCTCACCGCCTTCATCTGCGCGTCGATGGTGCAGACCTCGTGTCTCCCCACGCTCGAGGGCTACGACATCAACCTCGCCGGGCAGCAGGTGCGCCTGACGATCCTCCACACCTCGGACATCCACTCGCGGTTGCTGCCGTACGACTTCAACCCGCTCAAGACCGACACCGACCTGGGCATGATCCCCGAGGCTGGCCCGTTCGGCGGCGCGACCCGCATGGCCGCGCTGCTGCAGCGGGAGCGCGCGCGGGCCGACCGGGTGATCCACCTCGACTCCGGCGACTCGTTCCAGGGCGCGCCCATCTACAACCTCAACCTCGGCGAGGTGGAGTACAAGTTCCTCTCGCTGGTGGGCGTCGACGCGGCGGTGATCGGCAACCACGAGTTCGACTCGGGCGCGGCGAACTTCACCAAGCAGGCGCGCGACGCCGCCCGCTTCCCCGTGCTCGCGGCGAACTACCAGTGGGAAGACACGTCACAGGCGGGCAGCAACGCCACCGCGTTCTACACCGCGCCCTACACCATCAAGAACGTGGGCGGCCTGCGCATCGCGATCATCGGGCTGGGGAACTTCGGCTCGCTCAACTCGATCATCGAGCAGGGCAACTCGCTCCAGGTGATCCCGCTCGAGCAGAACGAGACCGTTCGCAACTACGTGCAGTTCCTCCGCGGCTCGGTCGACGTGATCCTGATCACCAGCCACGCCGGCCTCACCGAAGACCAGGATCTGATCGAGGGCTACGAGGCCTTCTACGAGTGGAGCCTGGCCAAGCAGTTCGTCGAGCGCGCCGAGCTGCCCTGGGAAGTGCTCGAGCGCTTCGGCACCGAGGACGATCTCAAGTCGGTGGTGCGCGTGCGCATTCCCGGGGTCGAGGGCATCGACGCGATCATGGGAGGCCACCTCCACATCGTGCTCAACCCGCCCCAGCGCCTCACCGACCCCGCTGGTCGCCGGGTGCTGCTGAGCCACGGCGGCGCGTTCTCGAAGTACGTCAGCCGGGTCGACGCGGTGATCCAGATGCCCAAGGAGGGCGAGGGGCTGGCCGAGGGCGGCGAGATGATCAGCTTCGAGCACCGCATCTTCCCCATCGACTCGCTCTGGTGCGACGAGGGCCTGCACGACTACTACCGCTCGCAGTTCTGGAACCCGGGCGAGTTCGTCGCCGACCCGAAGGTGCAGGCGGGCATCGCGGCCTGCAAGGAAGTGGAAGATCGGAACACCACGCAGCTGCTGGTGCCCTACCTCACCGAGCTCGACGTGAAGTTGAACCTCACCTCGCTCTTCGCGTACGCGCCCCGCAACATCGAGCGCCGCAACAACGCCTCGGGCGGCGACAGCCCGCTGGGCAACATCCTCGCCGACTCGATGCGCCGCCGGCAGGGCGTGGAGGCCGAGGTGGCCCTGAGCAACTCGCTGGGCATTCGCGACAACCTCTACGCCGGCCCGCTCACGCAGGAAGCGATGTTCAACGTCTTCCCCTTCGAGAACACCATCAACGTGATGTTCCTCTCGGGCAGCGAGATGCAGGAGCTCTTCGACTTCATCTCGGAGCGGTCGGCCTCGCGCGGCTGCGGCGCCCAGGCCCAGGTGTCGGGCGTGCGCTTCACCATGGACTGCGCGCAGGTGCAGCTCAACTTCCTGCGCACGCCCTGCGATCCAACCGGTGACGCGACCGACTGCCCCGCCGACGACCGCACCGATCGGGCGGCGTGGCAGTGCCTCGCCGACGAGACCTCGGCCACTGGCGGGCGGTGCTGGGCGCACCCGGGCACCAACATCACCATCAACGGCAACCCGCTGAGCAAGAACGAGACGTACCGGGTCGCCGTCAACGACTACATCGCCCGCGGCGGCTCGGGCTTCCTCGTGCTCAAGCGCAACACCACGCGCATCGAGACGGGCATTCCACTGCGCGACTCGGTGATCGGCTTCATGCAGAACTTCTGCAGCTGCGACGAGATCCTCGCGGGGCGGACCGACGGGAACGGCAACATCGTCGGCGCCAAGGGCCAGCCCTGCGGCAACCGCGACCCGCTGGTCATCACGAAGTGGGTGGTCGAGCCGCAGGAGCTCTCGTTCTGCGCCCAGGCCACCACCTTCCGCGACGAGCTGTACGCCCCCGACGGCATGCTGCCCGACGCCGGCCTGCTGCCGCTGCCCGACGGCGGCGTGGCGCAGCCCGGGGAGCTCGGGGGCTGCACCTGCTACGACACCTTCCGCAAGGACGCGGCGGCCTGCCAGAACCTCACCGACTTCGCCCCCCAGGTGGAGAAGTGCACGGCGATGCTCTCGGCGGGCCCGACCCTGGGCCGCTGCACCTGCCGCCAGGCGCTCCAGGGCGACCCGCTCTGCGGCAACGTCACCCGGGCGGTGCGCAACTTCTGCGAGAACCCCAGCAAGCTGCCCATCGCCGTGGGCACCGACGACGGCCGGATCACCCGGAGGGTGAAGTAATGAGAGTCCACCTCGCCGCCTGCGCCCTGCTGCTGGCCGCCTGCCCGCTCGACCCGGGCCCCGCGCCGCACGCGATGAACAGCTTCAAGGTGAAGGTGGTGGGCGTGTACGAGCGCGTCGGCGCCGCGCGCAACGCGCTGCCGGTGGTCTCGCCCTGCGCCGCGATGTACGGCAGCCAGGCCGCGGTACCGGAAGCCGAGAAGGGCACGCCCCAGTGCCGCTACGTGATCCCGCGCGGCGAGGCGGAGTTCGACATCGAGGCGCTCGCGATGGGCCTCGACGGCGAGCCGTTCCACGACTTCAACGGCTCGGTGAGCTTCCGGGTGGTGCCCGGCGACCTGCCGCCCAACATGCGCGCGCGCTGGTCTGCGGCGACCCTGGGCGAGGTCAAGGCGACGGTGCGCGCGGTGCACCCCTACGGCGAGGCGCGCGTCTGGGTCGAAGACGCGCCGCCAAGGGCGATCTACGACGGCGGGCTCGCCAACCCCGACGAGCTGCCCGCGCAGTCCGATCGCACGTACGCGGCGGGCGCGTCAGACACGATCTACTTCGCCGATCAGACCCTGCAGTCGCTGCAGATGCCCGCGGAGCTCGACAACCGCAGCTCGCCCTTCGCGGGCAACTTCGTGGTGGTGGGCAAGAACCCGACGTCGGGTGAGACGCTCAAGCAGAACTGCCCCGACGACCCCGCGCGCAACGGGCGCGAGTCGCTCATGGTGATCACCGGCCTCGACCCGGCCGGGTTCTTCGTCACCGACATCTCGGCCTGCCGCGTGAGGGAAGTGCTGTCGGACTCCATCGGCAACACCGTGCGCACCGGAGAGCCACAGGAGCCCTGCTGGATCGCCACGGCCGACGGCGGGCGCGAAGAGAGCCTGGACGGCGGCGCCGGGCGCTGCAACATCTCGGAGCGCGCCTGCACCCGCCGCGCGGACTGCTTCGGCTACTCGCCCGGCACCTTCGCCTCGATGTTCGTCTACAACTACAACTTCCCCGACAATCTCGACGAGGGCGACCTGCTCTTCACCCTCTCGGGCGGCATCCAGGAATTCACCTCGACCACGCAGCTCGTCTTCCCCGCGTGGACCACCGCCGAGCGGGTGCGCCGCCTGCCGGAAGATCAGTGGAACAAGTGGCTGCAGTTCGCCCGGCCGTACGACCTCAACGGCCGCACCTGCGGGCAGGACAACGCCGCCGTGCCCTTCCTCACCGACGCGCTGTGCGGCCACAACCGCCGCAACATGAAGATGGAGAGCCTCGAGTCGGGCCTGGTGCGCATTCGCCGCGCCCGTTTCCCCCGGAAGTTCCAGAACTGCGACTTCAACGCGAACGGCTCGGTGCCGTTCTTCTGCGAGACCAAGCCCCCAAACGCGGACTGGCAGTGGTCGAGCTGCGTGTTCGCCCCCGACGTCGAGAGTGAGGAAGATCGCATCGAGCGCACCTGCAACCACGACTGCGTGGTGGGCCAGGGCGAGAACGCCGGCACCATCTGCAGCGAGCAGGCGACCTTCCGCGGCTTCGGCCAGTACGTGGTCGAGATGGGGCTGCCGGGGCCGTCGGCGCTCGGCCTCGACGACGCCCTGCCCCTGCGCATGCAGAACGCGACGGCGCGCCTGGTGGCTGACGCAGGCGTCGACGACGCCGGCATGGTGCCCGCGAACCCGTCGGTGCGGGTGAGCGGCTATGGCGCGGGCGCCGAGGTGGCGATCACCTGCAGCAAGACCGCGCGGTACCACGTGGGTGACGCGAACGTGGTGGCGGGCGACGGCGACCCGACGATCGAGCCCGGGCAGATCGTGCGCGCGGTGTTCGGCGCGACCGATTCGGCGGTGGCCTTCCAGGCCGTGACCGAGCAGGCGAGCTGCACGGTGGGCCTCAACGCCCGCACCCGCATCAACCTGCAGACCCGTGACGCGGTGCCCGAGCTCGAGCCCGACTGCAACGAGGCTGACCCCGACGCCGATCGGGCGCAGCAGTGCCGCAACCTGCGCGGCTCCGAGTTCAACATCATCGGGCACCTGCGCCAGGTGCAGCCGGCCCGACCGCGCTGGGTGGTGATCCCCCGCGCGCCTGACGATCTGTGTTGCTACCCCGGCCCGGGCCTGGAGTGCCCGCGACCGATCAAGCCGTGCCAGTGATCTTTTGACGTTCAGCCGTTCCTGAAGTGGGAGGGCCGTGGTTCCTTGGCCCGGGAGAGAAACAGTGAAGCTGGTAATCAGGTGTGTCGCCTTCCTGGCGATCGTGTCGAGCGCAGCATTCGCCGGTGACTTCATCGACACGCGCGTCGCGTTCGCGGTGGCCAACTCCAACGTCTTCGTCAAGCCCGGCGAGACCTCGCCCAGCGAGCCCGGCACCGGCTTCGGCGCCGCGCGCCAGAACACGCAGTTCTACGACAACTTCAACACCCGCTTCACCGGCTTCGAGACGCTCTCGAACATCTCGCTCTACAAGAAGAGCCCGAGCTTCTTCGAGGGCTTCGAGGCCGAGGCCGCGCTCAACGTGGGCGTGCTCACCAACCCCTCGGGCGCGATCTCGCTGTTCGACAACGCGAGCTTCGTGAAGCTCAACTACCGGCCCGCGGGCTGGGGCTCGAAGGAAGAGATCGCCCTCACCGGCTTCCCGGTGTCCGCCGATCGGTTCCGCCTGGGCTACGCGTGGAAGACGTCCTGGGGGGGCGACTCGGCCTTCACCTACAACCAGGGGGGCGGGCTCTCGTCGACCGGCCGGCCCGTCGCGGTGCCGGGCGCCAAGCTCCAGATCACCCGCGAGCGCTGGTACGCCTTCGTGGGGGCGAAGACGGGGCTCCTGCTCAACGGGCTGCTCAACGTGCAGGAACGCCAGTACGGCGTGCTCTTCGGCGGAGGGGTGGACCTGCTCCCCAACCTGCGGGTCGAGGCCAACGGCGGCTACTTCACCCGCGGGGTCATCCCCTCGCTGGCCTACCTGGGCGTGCGGGCGCCGGTGAACGCGCTGGGCGGGTCGGTGCAGGTCAGTCTCTTCTCCGACACCATTCTCCCGTCGCTCGATCTGCGCCTGTACAAGAACGACCCCGACGTGGCGACGAAGTTCTTCACCCCCGAGCGCTACCCGGGCGGCCTGAGCTACCAGCTCACCCTCGAGGGCAGCTACCTGGGCCAGACCCTCGCCAACCCCGAGCGCTTCGCCGCGACCCGCATGCAGCCAGCGGGGGCGATCGCCCTGCAGGCGCGCTTCAAGTACGACTTCTGGCGCTTCTACGGGATCGGGCTCATGCGCACGCTCTCGTTCATCCAGTTCGACGTGCCCGGCGTCATTCCGTACACCGACTTCTCCGACGGCGAGACGGTGACGCCCGAGCTGTGGTTCGCGATCGGTGGAGATCGCTTCCTGCCCGAGCAGCACCTCACCCTCGGCCTCATCGTCGGCCTGCAGTCGACCGCCTCGCGCACCAGCCCCGATCTCGGCGGCGGCGGCAACAACCCGCCCCCCGGGCTGCTCGGGACGCGCACCCAGGTGTTCCGCAACGTGAACGATCCGTCGACCCTGCCGGTCGGTGACAGCCCGGTGCCGATCTTCTCGGTGAAGGGCACCTTCAAGTTGGACATCAGCGACTACTTCGCCGCGCTCGGCGAGGTCTTCTACAACTACGACAACAACCGCGTGACCTTCCGCGACTCGATCGACTTCATCAGCCAGCCGGTGTTCCAGCAGCCCAACCAGCTGGGCTTCAACCTGGTGATGCAGGCGCGGTTCTAGAAGTCGCCCCTCACCCCTGCCCTCTCCCCGCTTCGCAGGGAGAGGGAGCTCAGAGCCCCAGCTGCTTGGCGATGATCTCGTTCATGATCTCGCTGGTGCCGCCGCCGATGGGTCCCAGCCTCGCGTCGCGCCAGTGCCGCTGAATGTCGAACTCCATCATGTAGCCGGCGCCGCCGTGCAGCTGCAGCGAAGCGTCGGCCAGGCGGCAGCACATCTCGGTGGCCACCTTCTTCGCCATCGCCGTCTGCCCCAGCGCCCACTCGCCCGCCGCGTGCAGCCGCAGCGCGTGGTAGGTGAGCTGCCGCGCGCACTCGAGATCGGTCGCCATGTCGGCCAGCTTGTGTTTGGTGAGCTGGAACTTCGCGATCGACTGGCCGAACGCCTCGCGGTTCTTCGCGTACTCGATGGCCGTGGCGAGGATGTCGTCGCCCGCCCCCACCGCGCCCAGCGCGAGTGACAGGCGCTCCCACTGGAAGTTGCCCATGATCTGCGCGAACCCGCCGCCCTCGGTGCCCAGTAAGGAATCGGCCGGAACGCGGCAGTCTTCGAAGTGCAGCTCGGCCGTGTCAGACGCGCGCCACCCCAGCTTCTTGAGCTTCTTGCTCACGGTGAAGCCGGGCGTGCCCTTGTCGACGATGAACATCGACAGGCCCTTGTGCCCCTTCGTGGGGTCCGACTTCGCGGCGACGATCACGTAGTCGGCGCGCACGCCGCTGGTGATGTACGTCTTGCTGCCGTTGAGCACGTAGCCCTCGCCCACCTTCTTCGCGGTGGTCTTCAGCCCCGCCACGTCGCTGCCACCGGAAGGCTCGGTGACGGCGAACGCGCCGATCCATTCGCCCTTGATCGCGCGCGTCAGATAGCGCTGCTTCTGCGCGTCGCTGCCGAACAAGTGAATCGGCCCGGTAGCGATCGTCATCTGGGCCCCCAACCCCGCGGCCACCCCACCGGAGCCACCCTTCGACAACTCCTCCGTCGCCACCGCCTCGAAGAAGAAGCCCGCGTCAGACCCGCCGTACGCTTCCGCGTACTTGAGCCCGAACAGCCCGATCTCCGCGGCCTTGCCGTAGAGTTCCCGGGGGAATTCTTCGGCCTCTTCCCACGCGTTGATGTGCGGTTTGATCTCCCGCTCGACGAACTTGCGAACGGTTTCGCGGAAGGCTTCGTGCTCTTCGGAATAGGTCTGGAATCCAGCGCTCATGGAGTGAAGATATTGACTCAAGAATCAACGAAGCTCCACGCTTGACCGGAAAAGCGACCTGAGGCAATAAAGCCCCTGATTTCGGCGCCATAGCCAAGCGGTAAGGCAAGGGTCTGCAAAACCCTCATTCCCCGGTTCGATTCCGGGTGGCGCCTCAAACGAAGCCCGAAGCCTTCCGTCGATGGCTTCGGGCTTTGATCTATCCGATGCGGAGCGCGCTGCTCGCCACGTTGTTGTTCGCCCAGCTCGCCCTCGGTGGCGACGCGATGGAGCTCCCGCCTCCGCCCAGCGAGCTGAGCAACAAGCGCCTCGACTTCAAGAGCGGCTCGCCGATCATCCCCGTGCGGTTGATGGAAGGCAGCACCGAGGTGACGCTGTCCGGGCGCGGGCGCCTGCGCTTCCGGCTCCCCGGCACCCCCGAGCGGCTGGTGGAAGGACCGCCGGGCATGGAATGGAAGGTGAAGCGGGTCTCGGGCACGCCCGCGGCGATCGTCGCGCGCATCCAGGTCGCCGAGTTCCCCTTCAACGACAAGCTGGGCCTGGCGCAGGCGCAGGAAGAATGGGCGTCGCGCGGGCTCACCCTCAAGTCGCAGATCCTCGGCGGCGTGTACGGCATCGCGGGCAAGGTGATCGACAACCGCCGCTACGTGCTGGTGGTCGATCAGCCCCCTGCCCCGCCCGAGTCGCTCGCCGCGCAGCAGGCGGAGATCTTGAAGAAGTTCCAGGTGCGCACCTCGCTGCTCGAAGACGTGAAGGCGAAGGGCACCATCAAGTTCGAGCTCATCGACGGCAACGGCAACACCACCGCGACGATCGACGGTCAGCTCACCGCCGAGGCCCCCGACAAGGCGCCCATCGAGGTGCGCCGCGTGGAGTTCGGCGTCGGCTACGACTTCCACAACTTCGAAGATCGCGCCTACCGCGGCAGCGTGCAGCTCAGCGCCGATCGTTCGGGGAAGATCGCGGTGGTGAACCAGGTCGACCTCGAGGACCTGCTCAAGGGCCTGGTGCCCTCGGAGATCTTCGCCAGGGCCCACGTCGAGGCGCTCAAGGCCCAGGCCGTCACCGCGCGCGGCGAGGTGCTGGCGAAGATCGGCCTCAAGCACCTGGCCGACCCCTACCTGCTGTGCACCGAGCAGCACTGCGCCGTCTACAAGGGCGTTTCGGGCGAGGCGCCGAGCACCAACGCCGCCGTCGAGGCCACGCGCGGCGAGGCCAGCTTCGACGCCACCGATCGCCTCGTCGACTCGGTCTACAGCGCGGTCTGCGGCGGCCACACCGAGAACAACGACATCGTCTGGGGCGGCGTGCCCAACGCCTCGCTGCGCGGCAGGCCCGACATCATGCCGGGGAAGCCGAACCCCGCTTCGCCGAAGGACCTGGCGAAGTTCCTCGCCACCGACGCGCAGCACGCCTGCAAGGTGTCCACCTTCACGCAGCTCTCGAAGTACCGCTGGGAAAAGCGCTTCACCGCGAAGGACGTCGACGAGAAGCTCGCCTCGTTCAACGTGGGCAAGGTGATGGCGATGAACGTCACCGAGCGCGGCGTGTCAGGCCGGGCGCGGCTGCTGCAGGTCTCGGGTGAAGAAGGCGCGACCACCATTCGTGGTGAGCTCAACATTCGGCGCACCTTCGCCATGCTCAACAGCGCCATGTTCGAGCTCAAGGCCGAGCGAGACGCGAAGGGCCGGCCCACCGCGTGGATCTTCACCGGCGGGGGCTGGGGCCACGGCGTGGGCATGTGCCAGACCGGGGCGATCGGGCGGGCCGAAGCCGGTCAAACGTACAGGCAGATTCTCGAGCACTACTTCAACGGCGCGCAGGTGGCCCGAATCTACTGAATTGACTGGGCATTTCAGGAACGCCCGGGGTCGTTATGATGTTTCAGTCCTGATGCTGCTCCCATCGTCCCAAAGACGTCCCTCGAACGGCAAGCGCGCCGCGTTGGTGGCGCTCGCCTTCCTGACGACGCTGCTGGTGCACGCGGGCCTGGTGGGGTTGATCGTCCTCACGTCGCTGGTGAAGTGGGACGTGCCCGATCGGCCGCGCTCGCTCAGGACCATGCCCACCCGGCCGGTGACGTTGCGGGGGCTCAGCGCCGACCAGTTCGATCGCAACCGCGGGCCCGCCGCGAACGTGCGTGATGAGCGCCAACCGATCGCGAAGAAGGACAAGAAGAAGGAAGAGAAGCTGCCCGAGAAGATGCCTGACGGGCAGATCGTCGACGTGCCCAAAGGCAACGACCAGGTCGACCCGAACGCGAAGTTCGTGGCCGAGACCAACAACGTCGCGAAGAAGGAAACGAAGGCGAAGGACCAGAGCGCCTTCTACCGGAACGCGATGCAGCAGCGCACCGCGCCGCAGAAGATCGAAGGCAACGGCACCTCGCAGAGCGAGAAGACGCAGGTCGCCGGCAACAACGGCATGGGTGACGACGATCGCCCGCTGCTCGAGGCCGCCACGCCGAAGCTGGCGCTGCAGGTGCCCGACGTGAAGAAGCAGCAGGAAGTCGCGCTCAAGACCATCACCCGCCAGGGTCCTGGCGTGGCGATCGACAACCGCGACGAAGCCGAGGAGCTCAAGGGCAACTCCGATCGCTTGAACCTGGTGCCCGGCGCGCAGAACCAGGGCGAAGACGTCTCGGCGGGCCGGGTGGGCCAGGCGGGCGCGCTCAACCTGTTGCCGTCGGCCGCGGTGATCGACAAGATCACCGGCGCTGCGCCTAATGATCACCTGAAGGACGTCGAGGAAGGTGACGGCACCTACCTGAGCACCCGCGAGTGGAAGTATGCGAGCTTCTTCAACCGCGTGAAGCAGAGCGTCAGCCAGGAGTGGGCCCCCACCAACCAGCTCCGGCTGCGTGATCCGACGGGGCAGATCTACGGCGGGCGCGATCGCTACACCATCCTCACCGTCACGCTCGACGGCAGCGGCCGCCTCAAGGACGCCTTCGTGGACAAGTCGAGCGGCCTCGACTTCCTCGACCTCGAGGCGATCAAGGCCTTCGAGCGCGCCCAGCCCTTCCCCAACCCGCCGCCGGCGATCCTCGCCACCGATCAGACCGTGCGCTTCCAGTTCGGCTTCTTCCTCGAGCTGAGCGGTCGACCGGGCATGCGGCTGTTCCGCTCGACCCAGTGATGACTCCAGCAGACGAAGTTCACCTCGCGCGAAACCGGTCCGTCCGGAAGGTGCTCTGGGCGATCCTCGTGGCGAACTGGGCGGTGGCGGGTCTCAAGCTGGGCATCGGCATCGTCGCGCAATCCGCGGCGGTGACGGCCGACGGGCTCCATTCCCTCATCGACGGCGGGAGCAACGTGATCGGCCTGGTGGCGATGCACTTCGCCGGGCAGCCCGCCGACGACGAGCACCCCTACGGGCACCACAAGTTCGAGGCGCTCGCCTCGCTCGCCATCGGCGTGATGATCGGCATGGGCGTGCTCGAGCTGGGCCGCATGGCCTTCAACGCCATCATCAACGACGTGCACCCGAACGTGGGGCCGCTCTCGGTCGCCGTGATGGTGACCACGCTGGTGGTGAACCTGTTCGTCACCCGCATCGAGGCGGCGCAGGGCAAGAAGCTCAAGAGCGCGCTGCTGCTGGCCGACGCGTCACACACCATGTCCGACGTGTACGTGACGCTGGCGGTGATCGCCTCGCTGCTCCTCACCTGGTTCGGGGTGGGGCGCGCCGACGGCGTGGTGGCGTTGCTGGTGCTCGTGTTCGTCGCGTACACGGGGTGGCAGATCATCCGCCAGTCGGTGGGCATCCTCGCCGACTCGGCGCGGGTCGACCCCGAGAAGGTGCGCGAGCTGCTCAAGGTGGTGCCCGAGGTGCGCGGCGTGAGAGCCATTCGCAGCCGCGGGCTCGAGGGCAGCGTGTACGTCGACCTGGTGATCCACGTCGACCCGACGCTCGACCTGCTCACGGCCCATCACGTCGCCGACGCGGTGGAGACGCGCATCACCGGGGCCTTCCCCGAGGTGGTCGACGTGGTGGTGCACGTGGAGCCGACGCCGGCGGAGGCGTCGAGGGGCTAATCGGCCGGCGTGCCCGCGGGCAGGCGCACCTCGAACGACGTGCCCTTGCCGATCTGCGTCTTGCAGGTGACCGTGCCGCCGTGCTCCTTCGCGATCTTCTTCACGATGGCGAGCCCGAGCCCGGTGCCGTGCTTCTTGCCCGAGGTGACGAACGACTCGAACAGGCGGTCGGCGATCTCCTTGGGAATGCCGGGCCCGTTGTCTTTGGCGCGGAAGACGATGTCGTCGCCCTCGCGCTCGACCGAGAGCAGGAAGCGGCCCCCGTCGGGCATGGCGTCGATGGCGTTGCGCGAGAGGTTGAAGATCACCCGCTTGATCTTGCTCTCGTCGAAGCGCGCCGCGCCCGTGTAGCCGGCGTGCACGCGCAGCTCGACGGACGAGCCCGCGAATTCCTGCTGGAGCTGCTCGGTGAGCTCCTTCATGAACACGTGCATGAACACGCGCCGGATGAAGACCGACTTCTCACCGCGCACGAAGGCGAGCGTTTCCTGCTGCATGTCGGAGATGTGGTTGAGCTGGTTCAAGATCTGCGCGGACATCTCGGCCCGCAGCGCGGGCTCGTCTTCGCCGGCCATCATCTCGGCGTAGCCACCCACCACCGTCAACGGGGTGCGCAGGTCGTGCAGCACGCCGCTGAGCATCTGGCCGATGGTGGCGAGCCGCGAGCGGCGCTCCACCTCTTCCTGTGACTGGCGCCGCTGGAGCGCCCGCCCCACCTGGGCCGCCAGCAGCACCGCGAGGTGTTCGTCCTGCTCGGTGAAGCCGCCCTTCTTGTTGAGCAGCTCGAGCGCGCCGAAGGCCCTGTTCCCCGTGCCGACGGGCACGCAGAGCACCGCGCCGGTGGTGAGCCCCAGGCGCCTGGCGATCGATCGATCGTGAAACTCGGAATCTTCCGCCGCCTTCACCCGCACCACCTCGCCGCTCTCGGCCACGTGCCCGGCGATGCCCTGCCCCGTCTTGAGCCGCAGCGACACCAGCGCCTCGCTCCGTTCACCCTTCGCGGTGCGGAAGAAGAGCGCGTCACGATCTTCCTCCATCAGCAAGATGCTGCCGGCCTGCGCGCCCACCCGCTCCATGCCGATCGCCAGGATCTGCTCGAGCAGGTCGGTCTGCGCCGACGCCGACGAGACGGCCTTCTCGACCTCGTAGAGCGCGTCGAGATCGCTGATGCGCAGGGCCAGCTCTTCGCCGCGGCGCTTGAGCTCGTCCACCAGCAGCACGTGCTCCAGCACCGACGCCACCTGGGTGGCCACGCCTTCCACCAGCGCGCGGTCTTCGGGGGTGAACGCGTCGGCGCGGCGATCGAGCACCTGCAGCACGCCTAAGACCTGGCCCGAGAGGTGGCGCAGCGGCGTGGCGATGATCGAGCGCGTCTTGAAGCCCGACTGGCGGTCGATTTCCGGGTTGAAGCGCGCGTCGTTGTAGGCGTCGCCCAGCATCAGGGTGCGGCCGCTGGAGAACACGTGGCCCGCGATGCCCAGCGAATCGGGAATGCGGATCTCCTTGAGCGACTGGCCCTTGAGCACCCGGCCCCACAGCTCGCGGCTGTCGCGATCGTGCATGAAGAGCGTGGCGGCCTCGGCCCGCAGCAGGCCGGTGAGCCGCTCCATCACCGCGGCCAGCAGCGAATCGACGTCGCGCGCCGAGGAGATCTGCGAGCCGACCTCGAGCAGCGCGAACAGGCGCTCGGCGGCCTCGTGGCCCGGCTGGGCCCTGGCCGCCGCGGGGACGCCGGCGGGCTCGGTGCGTGCGTTTCCGCGGGGGGGGCGATCCATGGTTTCTCGTGCTCCGGACTCAGTGTGCTTCGGCCCACGACCGGCCTTGCCCTACGTCGACCACCAGCGGCACCTTCAGCGTCGCCACGCCTTCCATCACCTGCTTCGCCAACGCCGCCAGCTTCGCCGCCTCACCCTCGGGTGACTCGAAGAGGAGCTCGTCGTGCACCTGCAACAGCATGCGCCCGCGGAGCCCCCCGGTGACGAGCTGCTTTTCCATCACCAGCATCGCACGCTTGACCAGGTCTGCAGCGCTTCCCTGAATGGGCATGTTGATCGCCGCGCGCTCGGCGGCCATCGACACCTGCCGGTTCCGCGACACCAGGTCGGGCATGTAGCGCCGCCGCCCGAAGATCGATTCCACGTAGCCGGTGCGGCGCGCCTTCTCGAGCGTGCCCTCGACGTACCCGTTGATGCCGGGGAAACGCGCGAAGTAGCGCTCGATGATCGACTTCGATTCCTCGATGGGAATGTTGAGGCGCGCCGAGAGGCCGTGGGCCGAGAGGCCGTAGGCGATGCCGTAGTTCACCATCTTGGCCACCGAGCGCTGCTCGCGGGTGACCTCGGCCAGCGGCACGCTGAAGACCTCGGCGGCGGTGCGCGCGTGCACGTCGGCGTTCTCGGCGAAGGCCTTCACCAGGCCCTCGTCGTCCGAGATGTGCGCGAGAATTCGCAGCTCGACCTGGCTGTAGTCGGCCGACACCAGCACCCAGCCCGGCTCGGCCACGAAGGCCCGGCGGATCTGTTTGCCCAGCTCGGTGCGAATGGGAATGTTCTGCAGGTTCGGGTTGGTCGAGGAGAGCCGCCCCGTGGCCGCGGAGGCCTGGTGGAAGGTGGTGCGAATGCGCCCGTCGGGGCCGATGAGGGTGGGCAGCGTGTCGAGGTACGTGCTCTTGAGCTTGGCCACCGTGCGGTACTCGATGATCGCGCGGGGCAGCGGGTGTTCCTCGGCGAGCTTCTCGAGCACCTCGTGATCGGTCGAGCGCTTCTTGTGCACCGGCAGCTTCAGATCGTCGAAGAGCACCTGGGCCAGCTGCACCGGCGAGCCCACGTTGAACTCGCGCCCGGCGTGCTTGTAGACGTCCTTGAGCATCGCCTCGACCGAGGCGTTGACGCCCACCGAGATCTCCGCGAGCGCGGCGCGGTCGATGAGCACCCCGGTGCGTTCCATCTTCGTCAACACCGGCACCAGGGGCAGCTCGAGCTCGGTGGCCAGCTTCGAGAGGCCCATGCCCTCGGTCTCGATCCACAGATCACCCACGAGGCGATCGACCGCGTCGGCGGACGCGGCGAACAACATCGCGGCGCGCTCCTCGGGGATCTCGGCCAGGGTCGCCTTGCCCCGCCCCGACTGGCCGTCGGGCCACGCGGGCAGCTCGGTGCGCAGCCGCTCTCGCGCGAGGTCGGGCAGCGCGTGCTCCTTGCGCGAGGGGTTGAGCAGGTAGCTGATGAGCTCGACGTCGGTGTGCAGGGTCACGCCCTCGATGCCCACCGAGGCGAGCAGGTGCAGCAGCGCCTTGCCGTCGTGGGCCTCGAGCTGCAGGCCCGGCCGCTTCAGCGCCGGCCCCAGGTGTTTCTCCAGCGCCGCCCGGCCGATCGCCGGCACGACCAGGTACACGCAGGTCTCGGTGCCGATCACACAGCCCAGCCCCTCGAGCCTGGCCGAGTGCGGCTCCCCCTCGAAGGCGGGCGCCAGTGACACCCGGGCCGCCGTCTGCAGCGTGGCGCAGAGGGCCAGGAGCCCGGCCTCGTCGCGAATGAGCGTGGCGGCCTGGCGCAGCGGCGTGGCGGGCGCAGACGGCATCTCGGCGCTGAGCCGGTAGAACTCGAGCTCGGTGAAGAGCGCGCGGGCCTCGGCGGCGTGGAGTTCCTTGCGCGCCAGCCCGTCGAGGTCGACGTCGAGCGGCAGCTCGTGGCGGAAGCTCACCAGCTGCAGCGCGCGCTTGAGCTGGTCCAGGTTCGCCTTGAGCGCCTCCTGGATCTTCGGCTTCTTCACCTCGTCGAGGCGGCCCATCAGCACCTCGACGGTGCCGAACTGGGTGAGCAGGTCGGCGGCCGTCTTCGGGCCGATGCCGGGCACCTTGGGGATGTTGTCGATCGCGTCGCCCACCAGCGCCTGGTAGTCGCGCATCTGCGAGGCCTTCACCCCGTAGCGCTCGAGCGCGTCGGCCTCGGTGATCGGCTTGTCCTTCATCGGGTCGAAGATGCGCACGCCCGGCTTGAGCAGCTGGAGGAAGTCCTTGTCGCTGGTGATGATCTCGACCTCGAAGCCCTTTTCGCGCGCGCGATCCGTCAACGTGGCGATCACGTCGTCGGCTTCCCAGCCCGGCATCTCGACGATGGGAAACTCGAGCACCTGGGCGATCTTCCGAATGAGCTCGAACTGGCTGAGCAGGTCCGACGGCGTCTCGGAGCGGTTGGCCTTGTAGTTGGGGTCGATGGCGAGGCGGCCCTTGCGGCTGTCGCGATCGAAGCAGAGCGCCAGGTGCGTGGGTTTCCGCTCTCGCAACATCTTGAGCATCATGCGGGTGAAGCCGAGCACCGCGTGCGTCGGTACCCCCTTGCTCGTCGTGAGCGGCGGGAGCGCGTGGTAGGCGCGGAAGATGATGCCCGACGCGTCGATCAGCGTGACGGTCTTCGGGCCGGGTGCAGGAGGCTCGACCGGGGTGGCGGGCGCCTTCGGGGGCGGCGCCTGCTGCGGGAAGCCGAACAAGTCACCCTGCGTCGCCATGGCCGTCAGCTAGCACGACCCGCCCGGGTCAGTTGCAGCCTTCCTCGGTCATGCTCTCGGTGATCTTTTCCTTGAAGCCGTCACCGTCGACCGCGAAGTCCATCGCGGCCTTGAGCTGCTCGCAGGTCTGCGCCCGGTCGAAGGCCTCGCTCGCCCGCTTGGTGCAGACGTTGGTGAGGGCCTTGAGCAGGTCGATGTTGCTGCGCGAGAAGTCGTTGCCGAGCTTCCAGATGCGGCAGGCCGCGCGGAAGTCCTTCCGGTCGGCGAGCGCCTTGCCCTTCTCGTAGCTCTGGCTGCTCATCGTCTCGACGATGGCCTTGCGGATGAAGGACACGCGCTTCTCCAGTTCCTTCTTCTTCTCTTCGGCGGTGAGCTTGCCGGCGCGATCGCCCAGCACCAGCCGCTCGTCGACCGCCAGCGCCTTGAGGAAGGGCACCTGCGCCTTCTCCGGCCGATCGTTGGTGATCTCGGTGGTGCCGTTCTCGTAGAGGTTGATGGCGTTGTTGATGTCGAGCAGCAGCGCCCGCGCGGCCTCGTGGTACTGCGCCTTCTCCATCTTCTCGGTGATCTTCTGCAGCGGCACCTGCGAGCCGGGAAAGTCGCCCACGAAGTAGAGCACCAGGGCCTTGCCCATCTCGGGCTCGGGGTAGCGCCTGGCCAGCTCTTCCTTGGCGAGCTTGGCCGGGTCGGCCGGCGGCGGCGGCGGGCGGAAGGCCACGATCTCCGGGCATTGCCACATGGGCTCACCGGGCTTCTGCTTCTCGCGGGCCTTGAGGAAGTTGATGTAGAGCGGGTCCTTCGGGCGCCAGTCGGTCTTGGGGTTGAGCGGCCCGTCGAGCTTCATCTTCATCAGCGCCGGGGGGTAGAGGTCCTTCGGGTCCATCGTCTGGCAGGCCAGGCGCGCGTAGAGCTCGCAGCGCTTGTAGGCGAGATCCCACTTGGCGTTCGACGCGTACGACTTGCAGTCGGCCGACACGCGCTTCTTCACCTCGGCCACCGTCTCCTTGGCGATCGAGAGCGAGCGGAGCAGGTAGCTCTCGCAGCCCTTGCCCACCTTCGCCAGCAGCTCCAGCGCGCCCTCGAGCTGGCCACCGGCGAGCTGTTCCTTGGCGCCGTTGAAGTTCTGCTCGCACACCTTGAGCACCGTGATGCGCTTGATCAGGGTGTTCGCTTCTTCGTGAATGGGCTCGAGCTCGAGCACCTTCTGGCAGGCGGAATCGGCGCGCGACCAGTCGGTCAGGCCGGCCTCGCTGTTCGAGTACGTGCGGCACTCGGCGAGGTACTCCTCGATCTGCTCGGCGGGGTCCTTCTCCACCGGCGCCCTGAGCTTCCCGCGCGGCGGCCCGCCGCCCAGTGACTGCGGCCCGGTGTCGACGGGCTCAGGCGGGGCGGTGAAGGCCTTGATCAGCACCAGCAGGAAGAGCACCCCCAGCACGCTGCTGGCGATGATGATCAGCTTCTTCTTCTTCGGGTCGAGGCCGGGACCGCCCGATTCCGAGGTCGAGCCGTCGAGGCTCTCGCTGGGGGCGCGCACCGGGGTGCGGCCGGGGCGGGCCGGGGGCTCGGCGCTCTTGCGGGCGATGGGCGCGCGCGGGCCCGAGGTGCCGCCGGTCTCGAACATCACCTCGACCACGCCGAACTGAATGATGTCGCCCGGCGAGAGGATGGTGTCCTCGGCGATCGGCGCGCCGTTCACGGTGGTGCCGTTGGCGCTGCCGAGGTCCTTCACCGTCACCTCGCGCCCGCTGACGATCACCTCGGCGTGGCGACGGCTCACCGAGTCGTCGTCGATGACGATGTCCACCCCGGCGACCCGCCCCACGGTCATGGTGCCGGTGAGCGAGAACGCCTTGCCGGTGATGGCGCCGGTGAGCCCGCGGAACTGGGGCCCCGCGGCCTTCTGCGGGCCGGGGCGCCTGGCCAGGGCTGCGCCGCCCCCCCCGGAACCGGCCTTGACGGCCTGCACCACGCGCGTCGAGCGGGGCGCGGGCGGCTTGACCGCCTTGCCGTTGGCGGTGGTGGGTTCCTTCGAGGGCCTGGCGCCGGCCTTGCTGGCCTTGGGCAGCGGCTTACTGCCCAGCTTGAGCTGGATCTCGTAGTCGCCGATCACCACCTGGCTCTTGTTGCTGAGCCTGGTGGGGCCTTCGATCTTCTCGCCGTCGACGAAGGTGCCGTTGGCAGAGCCGGCGTCTTCCACCATGCAGGCTTCGCCTTCCACGAAGAAGCGGGCGTGCTTGCGACTCACCCCGCCCTCCGAGAGGATCAGATCGTTCCCCTCGGCGCGGCCGATGGTGAGCTGCTCGGCGACGTCCTGCTCCTGCTGGCTGCCGTCGGGGTTCTTGATGACGAGGGTCGGCACGATCACTCACTCCTCGCGGAAGATGCCCATGTTCACGGGAATGCCGCGGCGCTGCAGGTCGTCGTAGAACCGCGGCACGAAGCCCGTCGCCACCATGCGACCGCGCACCTTCCCGTCGTCAGTGAAGCCTTCCTGCTTGAAATAGAAGATGTCCTGCATGGTCACCACGTCGACTTCCATGCCAGACACCTCCGAGATGTAGGTGACGCGGCGGCTGCCGTCGGAGAACCGGGTCTGCTGCACGATCATGTGCACGGCCGAGGCGATCTGCTCGCGAATGGCCTTCACCGGGAGATCCATGCCGGCCATGAGCACCATGGTCTCGAGGCGCGCCAGCGCGTCACGCGGGGTGTTCGCGTGCAGGGTGGTGAGCGAGCCGTCGTGGCCGGTGTTCATCGCCTGGAGCATGTCGAGGGCCTCACCTGCTCGACACTCGCCGACGATGATCCGGTCCGGCCGCATGCGCAGGCAGTTCTTCACCAGGTCACGAATGGTGATCGCGCCCTTGCCTTCGAGGTTGGCGGGGCGCGACTCGAGCTGCACCCAGTGATCCTGGGTGAGGTTGAGCTCGGCGGCGTCTTCCACGGTGACGATGCGCTCGTCGTCCTGGATGAAGGAGCTGATCACGTTGAGCAGGGTGGTCTTGCCCGAGCCCGTGCCCCCGCTGATCACCATGTTCTTGTGCGCCTTGACCACCATCTCGAGGAACTCGGCCATCTGCGGCGTCATCGACTTGTACTTGATGAGATCGCTGACCTGCAGCTTGTCGCGCTTGAACTTGCGGATGGTGATGCACGGCCCCTTGAGGGCCAGGGGGGGAATGATGGCGTTGACGCGCGAGCCGTCTTTGAGGCGGGCGTCGACCAGGGGGCTCGACTCGTCGATGCGGCGGCCGATGGGGGCGACGATGCGCTCGATGACGCCGAGCACCGCGCTGTTGCTCGAGAAGATCTTCTCGGACAGGCGAATCTTGCCCTTCTTCTCGATGTAGATCTGGTTGGCGTGGTTCACCATGATCTCGCTGATGTCGTCGTCAGCGAGGAACGCCTCGAGCGGGCCGAGCCCCAACGCCTCGTTGAGGACGTCGGTGAGCAGCATGTCGCGGTCGATCTCTTCGGGGATCTCGTTGTCCCCGTCCATCTGCGCCAGGATGTCCTGGATCGCCTTCTCGGTGCGGCGCCAGAGCTCTTCGTCGCCGAGCCGGTCCATGTCGAGGCGGCGCAGGTCGAGGTACTCGATCAGGCGATCGTGAATGTCCTTCTGCAGGGTGGCGTAGGCCTCGATGCGCGGGTCGACGTGCTTGCCGCGGCGGCGCATCGCGTTCGCCAGTGAGGCGGGCATGCCGGAAGGCGGCTCTTCGGGAGCGGCCTCCTCTTCTTCGGCGGCCTCCTCTTCCTGGGGCTCCTCTTCGTATTCTTCCTGCTGTTCCTCTTCCTGCTGCTCTTCTTCCTGCTGCGAATCGTCGAAGCCTTCGCTCGACTCGCCCTCGTAGTCCTCGGGGGGAACGTCGACGTTGATGATGTAGTCGCCGACGTAGATCTTGTCGGTGGGCCGCACCACCAGGGGCCCTGCGATCTTCTTGCCGTTGACGAAGGTGCCGTTCGTCGACTTGAGATCGACGACGATGTACTTGCCGTCCTTGAGGACGATCTTCGAGTGGTACTTGGAGACGTTGCCCTTGTTGAGGACGATGTCGTTCCCGGCGAGCCGGCCGATCGTTACTTCTTCCTTCTCGAAGAGAAGATCGCGGCTGTCGCCGCCCTTCTCGGCCAGGGTAATGAAAAACATATGCGCCACCCTAACATGGGGTGGCAACCCTTCGGTTTAAGAACGAAAACCCCGCGGCCGGTCCAGATGACCGATCCGCGGGGTGGTTGAAGGTACGACTCGGAGCGGAGGCGGTGCCGAAGGGGCACCCAGCGACGGAGCGGAGACGGCCCCGAGTCAGTCGAAGATGCCGAAGGTCACTTCACCGCGCGCCTGCTTATAGCGGCTCTTCACGTCGTCGATGATGGTGCGGATCTTGTCGGAGTCGGGGTTCACGATGCGCGGCGTGACGAAGATGACGAGCTCACGCTTGCTGGAATCGAACGCGCGGTTCTTGAAGAGCTCGCCGATGATCGGAATGTGACCCAGGCCGGGCAGCTTGGAGACCTGCTTCTGCTCGTCGTGGGCGAACACGCCCGAGAGCACGATCGTCTCGCCGTGGCGCACGGTGACGTTGGTCTTCACCTTCCGGGTCCGGAAGCCCGGAATCGACGAGCCACCGCCGATGGACACGGCCACCGACACGTCGACCTCCGACACCTCTGCCTCGATCTCCGTCTGGATGTTGCCGTTGCGGTCGGCCGTGGGGCGCAGCTTGAGGATCACGCCGTAGGGCTTGTACTCGACGGTGAACTGGTTGTTGGTGATGAGGGGAATGGGCACCTCACCGCCGGCGAGGAACTCGGCCTTTTCCCCGCTGGCGCAGACCAGCTTGGGCTGGGCGAGCAGGCGGCCGTAGCCGTCGTTCATCTGGAAGCCCACGTTGAACTGCGAGCTTCCGATGGCGCGGGCGGCCATGGAACCCTCCGCGAAGTTGCCGGGGAAGAGCTCCTTGTCGATGCCGATCAGCGCCTGCGCGGTGCCGGAGATGTCGGTGGGGTAGCGGATGCCGTAGCGATCCGTCGACTGGCGGCGGATCTCGACGAACTGCACCTCGCTCAAGATCATCCGCTTGATGCCGACCACCAGCAGGTTCTCCACCTTCTCGCCGATGGCCTTGGTGATCAGCTCGGCCTTCTGCAGGTCCTGCTGCGATTCCACCGAGCCCTCGAGGAAGATGGTCGAGCCGACCACGTTGGCGGCCACGTTCTTGAGGCCGGCCTTCTGGAAGGCGGCGTTGAGGTTCTGGGCGACCAGCTTCTTCGCGTTGGGCGCGATCTTCACGAAGCTCTTCACGTTGCCGTAGAGCCCGACCACCTGGTCGATGCGATCGGCGTCGGCCTGCGTGTACGCCTGACCGTCGAGGTAGATGCGGTCGCCGACCATGCGCACGTTGACGCCTTCGATCTCACCCAGGAGCTTCTTGATCTCCGAGATGATCTCGTTGGGGTCCTGCTTGCGCACGGACACCAGGTAGCTGACCCGCTGGCCCGAGGTCTTCCAGACCAGCAGCGTCGTCTTGCCTTCCGTCGAGCCGATGATCAGCAGCTGGTTGTTGCCGATCGTCTTCACGTCGGCGACGTTCGGATCGCCGATGGCGACGCGCTGAATGCCGGGCACGGTGAGCACCTTCTGCGTGCCGACACCCAGGGCGATGTTGCCACCGTCCTGCGAAGACGCAGGCAGGGCGAGCACCATCGCGAGAACTGCCACACTGCGAACCAGACCCGAGCGCATCGGCCCCTCCTCGCGCATCGTCAGACTCCCCTCAAAGAAATACGTTTTCAGTCCCACCACATCGCCCAGGCACTCCCCAGGGCGATCGCCACACCATATGGAATGTGCCTCTTCGGCGTGCTGTCGCCTTCGACCTTCTTCGCCAACACGGAGCGCACCGTATCAGACAGTGCGCCCGCCCAGATCAAAGAGACGATGGCCTGAAAAGCGCCCGCCACGCTCACGAAGACCATCGCGGCCAGCGTCAAGGGCATTCCGAGCGCGGCGCCCATCACCCCCGCGAGCTTCACGTCGCCCCAGCCCATGCTCTTCTTCGAGAGCGCGAAGGCGCCGAACCAGAGCACCGTGGCGCCCAGCCCGGCGAGGCCGGACAGCAAGCCGGTGGTCAACTCGCCCACGCCCTCGAGATGGAAGCGCAGGCCCAGGGCCACCGCCATCGCGGGGTAGGTGACGAGATCGGGAATGCGCCTGCTCTTCACGTCAGTGGCGACGGCGACCAGCATCGTCACCGCGAGCAGCGCAAAGAGCAGGTGCTTGAGGGGCATCGGGAAAAGGGGAAAGGAAAAGGGGACAGGCTGCTTTTGGCCCGCCTGGTTCAGGTTCGAATCGGAGGGCAAAAAGCAGCCTGTCCCCTTTTCCTTTTCCCTATTTCTCAGCGGTAGACGAACTTCACCTTCTCGGAGCAGATGAAGTACTCGTCGCCGTCTTCGATCTTGCGGCGCTTGATGCGCTGCTTGTTGAACCAGGTGCCGTTCGAGCTGCCGAGATCTTCGAGGAAGAACTCGCCGCCGTCGCGCACGATCACCGCGTGCTCGCGGGAGACCTTGCCGGAGTTGATCACGAAGTCGCAGTGCTTGCCGCGCCCGATGACGAAGCGCTCCTTGGCGATGCGATCGAGTTCGCCACCTTCGAGCATCATGTAGAGCGCGGGCGCGCCACCGGCCTCGCCGCCCATGTCGACGTCGACCTCACCGTCACCGCCGTCATCGCTCTGATCGACGGACTGATCGGGAGGCGGGTTGTTGTTCTGGTTCTTCGACTTGATGAGCCGCTCGAGCTCGGCGGCCGTCTCGAGCACGCGCTCCTGCACCTCGCGGCGCACCGGGTCGTCGTCCATCGCGCCGCCGCCCTGCGGAGGCGGCGGCTGCTGCACCGGCTTGAGCATCGGCGGCGCACCAGCGGGCGCCGCCCGCGGAGGCGGCGCTGCGCGCGGGGCTGCCGCGGCTGCAGGTGCCGGCTTGACCGGGGCGCTCGCGACGCTCGCTCCAGCCGCGGAGTCGAGGAAGCCGTTGAGGCGGGCGAACATGAACATCGCCTGATTGATGAGCGCATCCCGATCGCTCCCCATCTGAGACGCCATCTCTTCGAAGGCGCCCCAGATGTGATCGGCGATCTGCACTTTGCGCGCGGGCCGGCTGCTCGGATCCATCATTGGGGGAACGGTCTACCCTTCGTGGCTAGGGGATGGTCCAACGATACCAGCCATTTCGGAGAGCACCAAACTACCGGTGACAAAAGGCTCCATCGTTTATCCCCAGCGCTCCCAGGCGGGTGCGTTCCTGGTTGACCTCGGCCAGGCCGTTGCCGGACGGGACCACCCCGAACAGCGTCCACCGGAAGTTGATGTCCGAGCTGTTGCTGACGCTGCTGGGGACCGCGTCCATCACCATGTTCCCCAGCACCACCTGCCCCGGCAGGAGCGAATAGCAGCTCAGATCTGTCGCATCGAGCGTGACCTGGAGCGCATTCATGGCGCCCTGCACCTGAAAGCTGGTGAAGGAACCCTCATTTCTCGGGAGCGCTACAGGGATGTTCACCGTCAGCGCGGCGCGTGACTGGGTCACCTCTGCGGGCAGGTAGACATAGGGGCGGCTGTACGTGAGCGTCTCACCGGGGGCATAGCGGCCCAGGTAGCCCTCGAGATCGGCGGCGACGATCACGGGCCTGGCACCATCGGCCCGCACCGAGAAGCGCACCCGGCTCTCGCAGCCCGGCGGCACTTCGGCCACCTCGAGAAAATTGGCGCCGATGGACGCGACCCGGCTGCGGCCGCAGTCGCGATGGCTGGTGCCGTCGAAGGTCTCGAAGCGAACGAGGTCGCCGACCGCCGCCCGCACCTCGAGGCCGCCCGTCGCCAGCCGCACGCCGTCAGCAGCGCTGGTGGGGAGCGCGACGAGCCCGGGGATCTGGCCCTGGTACACGAAGGCGATCGACTGGTCGTCGAGGTAGCCGTCCGAGAGGTCGAGGTACCAGGCGCCGCCGTCCGGGGTGGGCACCTCGGCGGTGCGCCAGGTGAGCGATAGATCGATCGGCCCCGCGTCCACGACCGCCGCGAGGTTCGAGCCGAGCACCCCGCCGTCTTCGCCCGTGAACGACTCTCCACCGTCGGGGAGCAGGCCCGGGATCCGCACGCTGGCAGACACGATCGTCGAGCGACGGGCGTTGACGTCGATGATCGAGCCGCCCAGCCCGCTGAACCAGGTGATGACGCCGGTCGAAGACGCGAAGGCGCCCAGCTCGTTGTACTGCTGAAACAGGCCCACCAGCGTGGTGGTGCCGCCGTCGGTGGACTGGGTCTCGCTGGTCTGCTGAACCGACCCGCCCGCCCCGAGCGCCAGCCCGGTGATGAGCCCTTCGTCGCCACGCATCGGGCGCATCGGAAGCCCGAGCGCGTCGAGCGCGCGAGGGAAGCCGGCCGCGGTGGTGCCGGTGACCACGTCGACGGCGACCACGCCACCACACGAAGCCGAGCCGCACGATTGCTCGTCGAGAATGCCGTAGATGCGGGCGCTGGCGCTCGAGCTGGCGAGGTCGCGCACGGGCCCGACGAAGGCGAGGCGCGCCGAGCGGCCCGCCTCGGGATCGACGAGGATCGTTTCCCCGCCCAGCCCCGCGCCGCTGCGGGTGGAGAGCGCGAGACAGGCCCTCGTGTCACAGAACGGCGTGCCGTCGAGCGTGCGGCTGGCGAGCGGAGAGACCACCAGCATCGCGGTGATCGGGGTCTGCTCGATCAGCACGTGGCGCTGGAAGTCGAGGTGATCGATCTCCTCGGAGTCCGTCTTGAGCACGGCCGAGTAGACGGCCGCGAATTCACCGTCCCACGTGGCCACGAAGAGGCGCGTGGTGGCGGGCAACGGCGTCTCGATCGCCGAGGGGCCCGGGGTGACCGCCAGGTACGCGCCGATCGCCGTCACGGGCGCGGGCGTGGCCATGGGGCGGCCACCGAGCTGCCTGCCCCTGGCGACGCTGACCACGCTCACCTCGGCGCCGCCGGGGCGGGCCGCGTAGACGTAGCTGCCCGTGACGCGCGCGCCGTCGCCGTTGCGGCCCTCGTCGACCGCCAGCATGGTGGGGCGATCGAGCACGGGGATGGAGAGCGTCTCGAGCGGGTTGGGGGCGCGGGAGAAGCCGCGGCCGGGGATGCCGGTGCGGTAGTTCTCGAGCACGCGCAGCTCGTTCGTGTCGGCCGAGGTGACGTAGAGGAACCGCGAAGGAATGCCGCCGACGACGAAGCCGCTGCCGTCGGGGTTTGCGCCGCGGCCCGCCAGCAGCGAGCCCTGGAGCTCGTCGACCAGCACCAGGTCGTGGG
Organism: Archangium sp.; assembly: GCA_030681645.1. Classification (GTDB taxonomy): domain Bacteria; phylum Myxococcota; class Myxococcia; order Myxococcales; family Myxococcaceae; genus Archangium_A. Next base: position 12,174 of record JAUXRX010000065.1, on the reverse strand, counting down.
TGCCGATGAGGTTGGCCCGCGAGGAGGTCGCCGGGGGGGTGCAGGAGGCGAGCGCGAGCGCGAGGGCACCGAGGACGATCCGGGGCTTCACTGGGCGACCTCGCTGGCGAGGCAGCCGGGGGCACTCGCCCCGCGGGTGAGGCAGAGCTGCTGCGGCCCGAGCTGGGCCACCACCCGCGCGCCCTGCGGGCGGTTCAGGTCAGCCACGTCGATCACCGCGATGCGGCCGTCTCCGAAGTTACTCACGAAGATGCGGGCGGCGTTGCCGCGCACGTCGACCGCGAGGCCGAAGGGCTGCACGCCCACCCCGGTGACGAGGGCGACCATGTCTCCCACGTCGTCGTCATAGAGCACTACCGAGCCGGCCGAGGTGCAGGTGACGGCGACCAGATCGCCCTGCCCCGGCCGCGCGATCACCCGCACTTCGTTGGGGGCGTCGGGCAGCGACACGCCCCGCACGAAGGTCAAGATGGGGATGCCGCCGGTCTCGGTGATGGTGGCGACCAGGAGCGTGTCAGGCGCGCGGCCCACGATGAACATGCGCTTGCCGTCTGACGAGAGGGCGATGCCGCGCGCGTCGGACACCCGGAAGTACGCCTCGAGCGCGGTCGACGCGACCACCCCGTCACGGTTCACGATGCGCAGCAGGTTCGGCGCCGGGCTGAGCACGCGGCCGGTGGCGTAGACCCACGAGCCCGTCGCCACGACCGAGTTCGTCGCGCCTGAGCCGATGTTGATGAAGTTCTGCTCGTTGGCCGCGAAGGCGTCGGAGTCGAGCCGCACCAGGTAGCCGCGGAAGTTGAGGTTGCTGAGCATCGGCGAGTCGGCCTGCTGGAGGTGCGTCACCCAGAGATCCGCGTAGGGCTGACCATCGGTGCCCACGCACTGGCCGGCGGTGCAGCTGCGGCCGCAATCGGTGGCGCCGGTGGCGCAGCAATCGTCAGGGACGGTGCAGCTGCGGGGAGCCACGGACACGCCGTAGGGAGACGGCGCGCGGGGCACGCCGGCGTCGCTGCGCTCGACCTCCCGGGGAGAAAGGCTGATGCCGGTGGCGGTGCAGTCCTGGCCCGTGCCTTCACCGATGCACGAGAGCGCGGGCGCGCCATTGGCATCGATGGTGGCGAGCGTGCGGTAGACGTTCATGCCTTCCGAGCGGGTGGGCACGTAGAGCCGGTACGAGTCGGCCGTCAGCGGCTGCACGGCGAGCTCGCCCGTGAAGCTGGCGATCTGCACCGACTGGCTGGCGTCGAGGTTGAGCGCGGCGATCTCCTTCACCCCACCCGGGCCGCCATCCGGCAGCAGGTTCGGCACGCCGAGCCCGGGGAGCCCGAGCGTGTCGAGCGGGAGCGCGACGATCGACCCGCTCGAGTAGCGCTTGTCGAAGTTCGCGTTGGCCACGAAGAGCACGCCCTCGGTCTTTCCGGGCACGTCGACGTGCGCGATCCCCGTGGGGAAGTAGAGGCGATCGAGGGGGGGCGGAATGCCGACGCTGCCGCTGGTGCAACCGCCCAGCACCAGCGCGAGGGGAAATGCCATTTGACGCAATTGAAGCTTCACGACTCCGCCTGGATCTTCGAGAAATCGGCGACCGTGCCGAACAGCGCACTGATCTCCATGAGCAACCGCACGCGGTTCTCCCGCAGTGCCTTGTCGTCCGCCATCACCATCACCTTGTCGAAGAACGCGTCGACGAGCGGCTTGAGGGGCACCACCTTCGCCATCGCACCCGCGTAGTCGTCGGCCTTCACCGCCGCGGCGAACGCAGAGCTCACCTTCGAGACCTCGGCGTGCAGCACCTTCTCGGGCTCGTCGGTGAGCAGCTTGCCGTCCACCGGGGCGCGGCTGACGTCCTTCGCCTGCTTCTCCACGATGTTCGCCACGCGCTTGAAGGTCGCGGCGAGCGAGGAGAAGTCGGGGCGGCTCACGTACGCCGAGATCGCCTCGAGCCGCAGCTGGGCCGCGACCAGGTCGTTGAAGCCCGCGCAGAGGATGGCCTCCACGATGTCTGCGCGGTGGGTCTCGCGCCAGGTCGACTCGAGCCGGCCGCGGAAGAACTCGACCAGCTGGTCCTTCACCGTCGGGTCGGTGGGCTTTCGCTTCGCGTCGACCAGCTTCGGGCCGAGCAGGCCGATCGACTCGTCGATCGCGCCGCTGAGGGAGAAGCGGTAGCGGCGCCCGGTGACGATGCGGATGAAGGTGATCGCCGCGCGTCGCAGCGCGAAGTCGTCCTTCGCCCCCGTGGGCTTCTTGCCGATGCCGAAGAGTCCGCAGAGCGAGTCGAGACGATCGGCGAGGCCAATGATTGCACCCGCGTCCTGCGTGGGCAGGCCGTCCCCGGCGCCGCGCGGCAGGTAGTGCTCGAAGATCGCCAGCGCCACCTCCTTCGGTTCCTTGTCGTGGAGCGCGTACTCGCGGCCCATGACGCCCTGCAGCTCGGGGAACTCGCCCACCATGCCGGTGTTGAGGTCGGCCTTGCAGATGGTGGCGGCCCGCTCGACGGTGGCGAGCGCGGCGCCCTGCCCTACCGCGTTGGCGAGGTAGACGCCGAGCGCGCGAATGCGGTCGGTCTTCTCGGCCATGTTGCCGAGCTTGTCGATCCACGAGCGGCGGGCGAGCGCGGGCAGGCGATCGACGAGGGCCGACTTGCGATCTTCGTCGAAGAAGAAGCGGCCATCACTGAGCCGCGCGCGCAGCACGCGCTCGTAGCCCCTGATGGACAACTTCTCGTCCTTCACCGGGGTGTTCGACACCGCGATGAACTTCGGCAGCAGCTTCCCGCCCGCGCCCTGCAGGGAGAAGTAGCGCTGGTGGCTCTTCATCTCCTGGATCAGCACTTCGGGCGGGAGATCGAGGTGGCGCTCTTCGAAGGTGCCCACCACGGGGTTGGGCAGCTCGACCAGGTTGACCACCTGGTCCAGCAGCGCCTCGTCCTGCAGCACCGTGCCGCCGGCCTTCTGCGCCGCGGCGGCGATGCGCTCGATCATCACGGCGCGGCGCTTCGCCACGTCGGGGATCACGTTCGCCTTCTCCAGCACGGCCTCGTAGTCACCGGGCTTGTCGAGGCTCAGCGGCGCGGGCGAGAGGAAGCGGTGACCGCGCGTCACCCGGCCGCTCTTCACGTCGGAATACGTCACCGGCACCACCTCGGTGCCCAGCAGCGCGACGATCCACTGCAGGGGGCGGCCGAAGCTCTGCTCCACGTCGCCCCAGCGCATCTGCTTGGCGAAGTTGATCTTCCGGGTGCAGGTGTTGAGCACGTCGGTGAGCAGCTCGAAGCTGCGGCGGCCCTTCTCCTGCACGTCGGCCATCAGGTAGTCGCCCTTGGGCGTGCTCACCTTCTTGAGCTGCTCGACGGTGAGCTTCACGCTCTCGGCGAACTTGAGGGCGGGCTGGGTCGGCTTGCCGGCGGCGTCGAAGGCCGCCTTCACCGAGGGGCCCTTCACTTCCTTCATCACGTCGTCGGTCTTCTCGGCGAGGCCGCTGACCAGCAGCGCCAGGCGGCGCGGGGTGCCGAAGCGGCGAATCGCGCCGTGCTTCAGGTTGAGGGCGGCGCACTGCTCGGTGAAGGTCTTCTCGAGATCGTCGAGGGCCGGCATCACGAAGCGCGCGGGCAGTTCTTCGGTGCCCAATTCGAAGAGGAGCTCAGCCACGGGGGGCCTCCTTCTTCTCTTCCTTGTCTTCGAAGCTGACCGTCTTCCAGGCGTCGCTGGCGGGCTTGCCCTCGTGCATGGGCAGTTGTTCCCCCACCGTCCACGCCGTCTTGCACAACGGCCAGTCGAGCTTCTGCCGCATCTTCAGGTAGCCCTTCGCGCAGAGCGCCGCGTTGTCGCGCACGCGCTTGATGTAGCCGGCGCGATCGGTGACCGAGATCGCTCCCCGTGCGTCGAGCAGGTTGAAGGCGTGGCTGCACTTGAGCGCGTAGTCGTAGGCCGGCAGCGGCAGGCCCAGGTCGATGAGCCGCTTGCACTCGGTCTCGTAGCTCTTGAACAACATCTCGAGCTGCACCGGGTCGGATGACTTCAGCGCGTAGGCCGACATCTCCACCTCGTTCTGGTGGAAGACCTCGCCATACTTCACGCCCTTGACCCACTCGATGTCGTAGAGGCTGTCGACGCCCTGCAGGTACATCGCGATGCGCTCGAGGCCGTAGGTCAGCTCGGCCGCGACGGGCTTGCAGTCGTAGCCGCCGCACTTCTGGAAGTAGGTGAACTGGGTGATCTCCATGCCGTCACACCAGACCTCCCAGCCCAGGCCCGACGCGCCGAGCGTGGGCGATTCCCAGTCGTCTTCCACGAAGCGGATGTCGTGCTCGAGGGGATCGATGCCGAAGGCCTTGATCGAGTCGAGGTAGAGCTCCTGCACGTTCTTCGGCGAGGGCTTCAGGATCACCTGAAACTGGTGGTGCTGAAACAGGCGGTTCGGGTTCTCGCCGAAGCGGCCGTCAGCGGGGCGGCGCGAGGGCTGAATGTACGCGACGTTCCACGGCTCGGGCCCGAGCGCGCGGAGGAAGGTCATCGGCGCCATCGTGCCGGCGCCGACCTCGAGGTCGTAACCCTGCGTGACGATGCAGCCGAGCTTCGCCCAGTGGTTCTGGAGCGTGAGCAGAAGGTCTTGAAAGTACATGGCAGCCATGGCGGCGCGCACCGTACAGGCGGGGCGGTCACCCTTCAATCAGCGAAGAGACCCCTCGAGACGGCGCGGCGGCTGCCCGAGGAGTGGGCTGAGTTACTTGCCGCGAATACACGCAACTATGAGTTTCCTCATAGTTGGGCGTATTCGCCGTTGGGTTGAGGAAGAGCCGCCCGGGGAAGCGCGGTGCGTTGGGGCATGCTCGACCGTGCGCCGGAGCCTCACCCGAGAAGACCTCGCCCCCCCGAGGCCGCTCCTCGGACTCAACCGCCAATACGCCCAACCATGAGGAAACTCATAGTTACGTGTATTCGCGGCAAGTAACGGTCAGCGGGCGGCAGGCAGGGAGCTGACGTCGACGGCGCGCATCTCGTTCGTCTTCCCTGCCTCGATGGTCACCGAGAGCATGCGCGCCTTGCCGTCGCCGTCGATCACCTGGAGCTTGTGCACCCCCACCTCGACCGGCACCTTGTCGAGCGGGGTCGAGCCGAGCCCGTCGCCGTTGAGCAGCACGTTGGCCGACGAGGGGTTGACGGTGCGCAGCGAGAGGTAGCCGATGGACGCGTTCTTCGCGCCCTTGCTGTCCTTGATGATCTCGACCTCGCCGTCGCCGGGCGTACCCTTCTTGTGGGCCGGCCTGGTCTGCTTGGCCGCGACCAGGCCCTTGAGGTCGTCGATCTGCTTCTGGAGCGCGTCGATCTTCTGCGTGTTCGCCGCGCCCGTCGCCGCGCCGGCCTGGGCCTGGAGCTTGAGCGCGCGCTGCTCGGCCTCGAGGTAGTCGAGCTGCTTCAGCTCGGCCTCGAGCTCGGCGAGCATGCGCTGCCGCTCGGGATCGGAGGCGGCCGCCTCGATCTCCGCCATGCGCAGCTTCTCGGCTTCCTGCTCGGCTTTCTGCTTTTCCTTCTCGATGAGCCACGCCGGCTTGTCGAGGTCGTTGCCCGGCTGCACCGGGTCGAGCGCCTTCGGCCCGGTGTCGACGACCTTCGGCTCTTCGCTGAGCGCCTTGAACTGATCCTTGAGCGGACCCGCGGTGACGGCCCAGCCCAGGCCTCCGATGATGGCCACGAGGACCACCACCGCGATGATCCCGCCCATCGCCCCACCCTTCTTCGCGGGCACCTCGGCGGCCGGCTCAGGCGGCGGCGCGTGCTTGGGCGCCGAGGCCACCTGCGGCAGCTTCATCTGCGACTTCGCGCGCGGGGGAATCGTGGCGTCGAGATCTTCCTTCGGCTTGGCGAAGGGCGAGCGCGAGTTGGGAGGGACCGTCTCTTCCTCGCGCGCCGGCGGCGGGGCCGACGACACCTTCGGCAACCGCGCCACCGACTTGCCCACCTGCGGCAGGTTGCGGCTCGAGCCGGGGTTCGAGGCCTTGGTGGCCACCTTGGCGAGCTTCTGGCTCGACGTCCCGCTCTTGAGGCCGGGCCGGGGGTTCGGGGTGGCGGTGGCGGGCTGGGAGGTGAGGCTCGGGTTGGCGCGAACGCCCCCGGTGTTCTTCTTCGGCTTCTGCTCGACCTCGCGCTCGTCGGTGGTGAGGCCCGCCGCGGCCGCCTTGACGGAAGCGAGCTCGCCGCCCTCGTTCGCCGCCTCGAGCAGCGAGCGGGTGATGGCGATCTTGTCCTCGAAGAGCTGGGCCATGAACTCGGCCAGCTGCTCGTCTTCGTACAGATCGGGGCAGGCCTGCTCGATCGCGCGGGCGAACTCCCGGCCGGTGTTGAAGCGCTGCTCGCGCTTCTTCGACAGGCACTTCATCACCACGTCAGACAGCTCGGGGGTGACGTAGGGGTTGTTGGTGGAGGGCGGCGTGACCTCGCCCTCGACGATCTTGAGCATCATCGCGGCGTCGGTGGGCGCGGTGAAGAGGCGCTCGCCGGCCAGCAGCTCGTGCAGCATCACCGCGGCGGCGAAGAGATCGGTGCGGCCGTCGAGCGGCTCGTTCTTCACCTGCTCGGGCGACATGTAGCCCGACGTGCCCTTGACCACGCCGACCATGGTGCGGTTCAGCCGGCCACGCGCCTTGGCGATGCCGAAGTCGATCACCTTCACCTGGCCCGTCCAGGTGATCATCACGTTCTTCGGGCTGACGTCGCGGTGCACCACGGCCATCGGCTGGCCGGTGGGATCGGTGAAGGTGTGCGCGTAGTGCAGGCCCAGCGCCGAGTCGCGCACCACGCGGGCTGCGAACCCGACGGGAATGGCGATCTCCCGCTTGGCGGCGCGCTTGGCGACCTGCTCGAGGTTCTGGCCGGCGATGAACTCCATCGCCAGGTACAGCTCCTGGCCCTCTTCCCCGAGGTCGAAGACCTGGCCGATGTTGGCGTTGTTGAACGCGGCGGTGATGCGGGCCTCGTCGAGGAACATCTTCACGAACGAGTCGTCGGCCTTCACGTCGGGGAGGATCTGCTTGAGCGCGACGAACTTCTTGAAGCCTCCGGGCCCGGGGAGGTACGCCAGAAAGAGCTCGGCCATGCCGCCCACGGACAGGCGGGTGATGATCTCGTACTTTCCGACGCGCCGACCCCGATCGAGGTCCGATGATGACTTCGACGGCATGGGTGCCGGGACCCTACCACTCAGCTCACGGGTTGATCAGCTTCCAGAAGGCAAAGGGCCGCAGATCCTTCACCGGGCAGGAGGTGGTGTCGTACGCCCCGCTGGACACGTTGAGGAAGTTCCAGCGGCTGGACCCCACGGTGAGCTGGTCCTGCTGGCCGGGGAGGAGATCGATGGACGAGGTCCCGACCGAGAAGTGCAGGGGGAAGAAGAGGAGCCGGCCGCACGCGGTCTGGCTGCAGCCGACGGCCGAGGCCCCGTCTTCCACCTTGAAGGGCGCGAGATCCGTGGGCTCGAGCAGCCGCCCTTCCTGCCCCATGTCGGCCGCGAGCAGCACGTCGCCGGTGGCCAGGTCTTTCATCACGAAGGCCCGGGTGGGCGACATGGTGTCGCCGTCGTCGACGAGCAGCGCGGTGACCTGCCGCCCGCCGCTCATCAAGGGCGCGCCGGTGCCCACCGGCAGCTTGATCTGCACCCGGCCGGTGAGGAGCTCGCCCACCACCGGGCCCGGCCGGGAGAACGAGAGCAGCAGCGAGTTCGACTGGTAGACGGCCGAGGTGAGGGTGCCGGTGCCGGCGTACTGGTTGCCCATGGCGCCGCGGGCGCTCATCTCGAAGAAGCCCATGTTGTCGGGGCTGGCGACGGTGAGGATCCATTCCGCGCCGACGGCGGGGAACTCGTTGGCCGGGCAGCCGGTGGTGCAGGCGCCGTCGAAGCAGAGTTCCCCTGCCCCCTTGCACTCGGCGTGTGAGGCGCAGGCGCTGCCGCGCACGGGGCCGATCTCGACCTCGAGATCCTGCGGGGCGAACTGCTTGGTGGTGCAGGTGGTGCTGACCTTCGGCAGGGTGCCCTGGCCGACGCCGCCGTCGTTGAAGTTCACGCCGGTGGGGCGCTGGGGAGAGAAGCAGAGCTCGAGGGTGAACGACTCGTTGAGCGGGGCGTTCTGCTGGTCGAGGCAGCCCTCGGTGCTGCAGTTGCTGAAGCCTGAGACCTGCACCACGCCGTCCCAGGTGCGCTCAGCCGTTCCCCCGGGCTCGATGCGAAGCACCGAGTCGGCCCCCGCGTCGGGGCAGGAGCAGGTCGAGGAACAGGCGTTGACGCAATACCGGCAGCTGCAGGCGAGATCGTCGAAGGTGAACGGCATGCCGTTGACCTCCCGTTGAATGCTCAGCCCCAGCCTTCCCTGGGTGCCCTCCACGTAAATAGGGGCGCGGGTGGTGTTGAGGACCCGCATCGTCACGGGCTGGGGCGTGGCCGGGCTGCAGCGGCAGCCGACGGCAACCATCGAGAGCGTGAGGAAGAGAAGTCGCATGGTCTGGCGTGAATGTCGTAGGCGTCCGGCCCGTGGAGCGCAATGTCTGCAAGAAATCGAATGCGTTGCAGGTTGTACCCGGAGCTTGCATCACCAAGGCCACGTCCACCAATCTGACCCCTGTGAAGCGACTGCACCTCATCTGCCTCCTGTTCATCGCCGGCTGCGACCCGGTCGGGCGGGAGAACGGCCGCGGCTCGGCGGTGCCCGAGGTGGCCCCCCCGATCCTCTCGCCCGTGGAGATCAAGCCGCCGCGCATCGAGCGCGCCCCGGTGGGGCGGGTGGACCTGATCGATCCGCCGCGGGTCGACTCGATTCAGGTCGATCTGCTGCAGCAGTCGGACGGCGTCGTCGACATCTTGTGGGTGGTGGACGATTCGGGCTCGATGACCAACGAGCGGCGCACGCTGGTGGGCAACTTCAGCCGCTTCGTGGCCGAGCTCCTGGCGCTGCAGGTCGACTTCCAGATGGGGGTGACGTCGATCGTCGCCTCGGACGGAGGCCGGCTGCGCGGCACCACGAAGATCATCACCAACCTGACGGCCGACCCGCGCCGCGTCTTCGAGCAGAACACCACCTTCCCCACCTCGCGCTCGCGGTGGGAACAGGGACTGCGCATGACCCAGCTGGCGCTCAGCTCGCCCAACATTGATCCCGGCCAGCCGAACGCGGGCTTCCTGCGGCCCAACGCGGCCCTGGCGATCATCGTGCTCACCAACGAGGACGACTCGAGCTTCGGCACCACCGATCACTACGCGCGCGTGTTCAAGGCGCTCAAGGGCAAGGGCAACGAGAACCTGGTGAGCTTCTCGGTGATCGGCGGCACCATCCCCAACGGGTGCGTGCCGCCGGGTGAGACGGGGCTGTACGGCAGCACCGCCGACCCCGCGATCCGCTACGCCGAGGTGGCGACCAAGAGCGGCGGCATCATCGGCAGCATCTGCGACGCGAGCTTCGAGCAGACGCTGCTGCGCATCGCGCAGGCGCTCAACACCCTCAAGCGCGTCTTCCCGCTCACGCTGCAGCCGATCATCAACTCGATCACGGTCACGGTCGACGGGGTGCCGATCGCGCAGGATCCCGTCAACGGGTGGCAGTACCGCACCGACACCAACTCCGTCGTCTTCCTGGGCAACTACGTGCCCCCGCCCGGCTCGACCGTGCGTCTCCAGTACGCGTACTCCCGCCCATGAGCGCACTCTTCCGTCACTGGCTCTTCGGCGCGTTGCTCCTGCTGGGGTGTTCGCGCAGCGCGCTCAACCCCGACTGTCCCAACGGCTACACCCGGCCCGACGGGGGTGCGTGCGTGTGCCAGACCGACGAGGGGTGCCCCACCGGCTACCACTGCGAAGAGGCGGTGTGCGTGTGCCGCGAGACGGGCTGTTGCCCCTCGGGCTACGAGTACTCGGTCGACTCGGAGGCGTGCGTGTGCCGCGCCTCGGAGTGCTGCCCGCGCGATCACCGCTGGCTGCCCGACGAGCGGCGCTGCGTGTGCGACGACGAGAACTGCTGCCCGGGGGGCTATGCGTTCAACGACGTGAGCCGCGCGTGCGAGTGTTCGGGCGACGCGTGCTGCCCGGTGGGCTTCGTCTTCGACGCCGAGAAGAAGCTGTGCACCTGCGCTTCCGACGGGTGTTGCCCGGTCGACTTCCGCTTCGATCCCGACACGAAGGACTGCGTGTGCGCGAAGACCGAGTGTTGCCCCGCCAACCACGAGTACGACCCTGCGCTGGCGGCGTGCGTGTGCGTGGGCAACGCGTGCTGCCCGCCGGGCTTCATGCGTGGGGCCGGCAACCGCTGCGTGTGCATCAACAACGCGAGCTGCGCGGCGAACCAGATCTGCGACGCGGCCTCGGGCTCGTGCAAGTGCACCAGCAACGCGGGGTGTCCTGCGAACAACTTCTGCAACTCGCTGGGGTACTGCCAGTCGTTCGCCTCGTGCACGTCGAACCTCGACTGCCCGGGGGGCACGTTCTGCGACACCACCACCACCCGCTGCATCCCCAACGGGCCGTGCACGCTCGACGAGCACTGTCCCTTGAGTCAGGTGTGCAGCACGGCCCAGCTGCAGTGCCGGGCGGGCTGCCGGGACGATGGCGACTGCGTTCCGAAGAACTCGTGCGTCACCGGGCAGTGCCAGTTCTTCTGCCGCGACAACTCGTTCTGCGCGGTGAACCAGTTCTGCAACCGCACCACGGGCATGTGCGCGGCGCGGCCGGGGCGGAGGGACTGTGAGAGCTGCACGCCGGGCATGGAGTGCGCGACGATGATCTCGTGCCTCACCTTCGTCACCGAGGGGCAGACGGGGAGCTTCTGCGGCCACGACTGCGCGACCGACGCCGACTGTCCGTCGGGCTTCGACTGCGGGGGCGTGATCTTCAGCTGCGGAGGAGGGGCGATCTGCCCTCCTGCGCCGGGGAGCGTGGCGGTCACGTGCACCTCGTTCACGGTGGAGAACGAGACCGGGCCCCAGTTCTACTGCACGGGGTCGGACGGACTGCCCATCGAGTACAAGAAGTCGTGCGCGCCGAGATCGGGCTTCTGCCCCGCGAGCGCCGCGCCGTAGAGCGTCGTGACCGCTCACCCCGAGCGGAGTCGAGGGCTACTTGAGGCCCAGACCGATCCGGTAGAGCTCCTGCGCAGACCAGCCCGAGCGCTTCGCCACGTCGGTCGAGAGTGACTTGAGCCGCTCGCCCGCGGCGAGGCCGGCGACCAGCGCGCGGCGCACGTCTTCTTCCGACCAGCGGGTGTCGCCGGTGCGGCCTTCGACGAGCACCACCACCTCGCCCAGCACCTCGGCGGCGGCGTAGCGATCGGCGAGCTCGGGGAGGGTTCCGCGGGCGAACTCTTCGTGCAGCTTGGTCAGCTCGCGGGCGACGACGGCGCGGCGGGGGCCCAGCCAGTCGGCGAGCGAGCGGAGGGTGTCCACCAGGCGGCGGGGCGATTCGTAGAGGACCAGGGTGGCGGAGAGCGCGGACACCTCGTCGATCATCGCGCGCGCTTCGCTCACCTGGCGGGGGAGGAAGCCCAGGAAGTGGAAGCGGCCGGTGGGGAGCCCGCCGGCGGAGAGCGCGGCGACGAAGGCAGAGGGCCCGGGAATGGGGATGATCGTCACGCCCGCGGCGACGGCCTCGAGCACCAGCTTCTCGCCGGGGTCGCTGATCGCGGGCGTGCCGGCGTCGGTCACCAGGGCGAGGTCGGCGCCGGCGAGGAGGCGATCGAGGAGGGGGCCTGCGCGTTGGCCTTCGGCGAAGGCGGGGAGGCTGATGGTCGGGGTTGCGATGCCGAATTTTTCGAGCAGGCCGCGGGTGTGGCGGGTGTCTTCGCAGGCGATGACGGCCACGGCGCGGAGGGTGTCGATTGCGCGGGGGGAGAGATCGCCCAGGTTTCCGATGGGGGTTGCGACGACGTAGAGGCGGCCCGGCATGACGGGTTGTTTATCGCGGTTCGGGGACGGTTTGGCTGTGGGCGGCTTCGGGGTCGGGGGCGGATTCGGGGGCGGGGGCGGGGTCGGGGTCGGGGTCGGATTCGGGGGCGGGGGCGGGGTCGGTGACGGGATCGGGATCGCGATCGGCTTCGGGATCGGCGCCCGGCTTCGGGGGCGGAACCGCAGGCACGGCGGCGGGGGCGGCCCGAAACCGAACGCCGTACGCGAAACCGCCCCCCAAAGCCGATCCCGAAGC
>JAUXRX010000009.1 GCA_030681645.1 Archangium sp. | reverse complement strand
GGTGTGTTGCCTGGCTCGCAATCGCCTCGATGAGACGCGGGTTGTCAGTTCGCGCTCCTTGCTCAACCGGGCTTGCCCCTCGACCTTGCGCTCCTCGTGCACCTCCTGACTCAAGCGATGAGCAGGTGGGGGTGGCCGCCTTTTCAGCGGTAACCTGCCTCGCGAGAGCGGCCCCCAGGCTCACTGACCCGAAGCCTCAATCAACACGGTCACCAGAAGCGGCGTGCTGAGAGGCCTGCCCGGATCAACCCGATCGACCCCACGGTGAAGCCACCGCGTCCTCTGAGCCCTCGAGGTGCGCGACATCGCCCAGGCCGTGAGCTCGAACTCCGTCACCCGCACCCGGTTGATGCCCGCGTTGAACATCACCTCGAAGTGACGCTCGCGTAGCTCGACGCTGGGAATCGCGGGCAACCCCAGCACCGTCACCGCGGCGTCAGCCGCCTCGTGTGCCCGGCCGACGCGCGACGCCCAGGCCCGTCAACAGGCCTGCCGCCTCAAAGTGATCGTGCACCCGGGCCAGAGGAACGCCCGGAGTGGCTCTCGCCAGGTGAGACCCTGCCGCAACCGACGGCGGGCGCCAGACGCTGATGCACTCATGCGAAGACCGCGGGCGCGCCCAACGAGGCGCTGTTGCGACCACCGTTCCGAAGCATCAGCCGGGAAAGCGAACGGCATGGAGCGCCTGCCGCAGGGTACCTATGACGAAATGCAGGTCACTGGGCCACCGACCGACATCTCGACAAGAAATCCCGTCGCTGCGGCACACTTCGGCGAAGGAAGGGCTTCCGGACTGCACCAATCTGGAGCGATTCCTTGTCGGAACGTCGGTCAAAACGCGAGTGACCTGCATTCCGCCATAGGAGCCCGCGCGACCCGCCCCCTGTCCTCTCCTCACCTCGTCCCCTTACGTCCTTCCCGATGCCGAGAGCATGTCCGAGGCGAGCACGAACCAGATCCGTTGCCACCGCCTTCCTCGAGGCGTGCCTCGGTCAGCGCAGCCAGCTCACCCATACCCAGACCGCGGGCGCGTTCACCACCAACGCATCGACGCGGTCGAGCATGCCGCCGTGGCCGGGGAGCAGATGGCCCGCGTCCTTCACCTGATGGGCGCGCTTGAGCAGCGACTTCATCAGGTCGCCCATGGGGCCGAGCGAGGAGGCGATGACGGCGATCGCCGCGACGTCGAGCCATCCGAGCACTTCGGGCCAGATGAAGTGCGCCCCGGTAGCCGCGGCGATCGAGCCGACCGCGCCTGAGAACACGCCTTCCCACGACTTGCCCGGGCTCACCGTCGGGGCCAGCTTGTGCCGCCCCAGCGCCTTGCCGCCGAAGAACGCGGCCGCGTCATTGCCGAACGTGGCCGCGATCACCGCGAGCAGCCAGGCCTGCCCCCCGGGCGTCTCGCGCAGCGCCACCAACGCGAAGGGGCCGAGCGCGCAGAACACGACCCCCTGGACGATCGACGGCGCCTGCCTCGCGCCCTGCTCGACGTCACCCTTCAGCACGAACGACCCCCACGCCCACACCGAGCTGGCGATGATCAGCGCGAGCGCGAGCCCGGTGGCCGACGCTGGCGCGGCATGAGGGAGCACCGGGAGCAGCGTCGCCACCCCCAGCGGGAACGAGGTGTGGATCGACAGCGGCCCCACCGCGAGCCGGAAGAACTCGAAGGTGGCCACCGCCGTGGCGGCGGAGATGAGGATCGCCGCGGGCCAGCCGCCACCGAGGAGCAACCACACGATGGGAGGCAGCAGCGCCGCCGCCGTCCCCACCCGCTGCAGCACGTTCTTCAGCCCCGGGCTCACCTCTCCACCCTACTCCCGCGGAAAATCCATTCAGCTTCAGCGAACGCAGCGGGAGCGCGCCGTGCCGATCGAAGCGATCGTGTAGGTGGAGCCGTTGTTGAAGTCGACGACCCACGCGATGAGCACGCGAAAGATGGCGCGCTGACGTGTGAACGTGAAGTTGTAGGCTCCCGGCCCCCCTCACCGAAGGTGCCCCATGAACGGCCTCATGATGGACCAGCCCCTGTTGATCTCCTCGCAGCTCGAGTTCGCCTCGCGCTTCCACGCGAGCGTCGAGGTGGTGACCCGCACCGTCGAGGGCCCGATCGTCCGCACCACCTGGGGCGCGGTCGCCCAGCGCGTGCGCCGCCTCGCCAACGCGCTGGTGGGCCTGGGGGTCAAGCCGGGCGATCGCCTCGCCACGCTCGCCTGGAACACGCAGCGCCACCTCGAGCTCTACTTCGCGGTCTCGGGCATCGGCGCGGTGTTGCACACCATCAACCCCCGCCTGCCGCCTGATCAGCTCGCCTTCATCGTGAACCACGCCGGCGACACGATGCTGTTCTTCGACACCACCTTCCTGCCGCTCGCCAAACACCTCGCGACCGTGCCCACCGAGCTCAAACACTTCGTCTCGCTCACCGACGACGCGCACCAGCCGCAAGACTCCGGCCTGCCCAACCTGCGCGCGTACGAGCTGCTGCTGCCCGGCCAGCCCGACACCTTCGAGTGGCCGAAGCTCGACGAGAACACGGCGTCGTCGCTCTGTTACACCTCGGGCACGGTGGGGTTGCCCAAGGGCGTCCTCTACTCGCACCGCAGCACCGTGCTGCACAGCTTCGCGATCGCCATGGTCGACGCGCTGGCCATCTCCGCGCAGGACGTCACCCTGCCGGTGGTGCCGATGTTCCACGTCAACGCCTGGGGCGTGCCGTACGCGGCGGCCATGGTGGGCAGCAAGCTGGTGCTGCCGGGCGCGGGCATGGACGGCAAGAGCCTGCTCGAGCTGATCGAGACCGAGGGCGTGACCAGCGCGCTGGGCGTACCCACCGTGTGGTTGGGCCTGCTCGCGGCGGCGAAGAGCGCCGGAAAGAAGATGAGCTCGCTGCGGCAGGTGGTGATCGGCGGCAGCGCCTGCCCTCCCTCGATGATCAAGGCGTTCCAGGACGACCACGGCGCGAAGGTGCTGCACGCGTGGGGCATGACCGAGATGTCTCCCCTGGGCACGGCGTGCCGCCTCCTGCCCAAGCACGAGGGCCGGCCGGCCGAGGAGAAGCTGGCGGTGCAGCTCAAGCAGGGCCGCCCCATCTTCGGGGTCGACCTGCGCCTCGTCGACGACTCGGGCTCGGTGGTGCCGCACGACGGCAAGACCTCGGGGCACCTGCAGACGAAGGGCCTGTGGGTGGCCAGCGGCTACTTCAAGAGCGACGACCGCAGCCAGATGCAGGACGGCTGGTTCTACACGGGCGACATCGCCACCATCGACGCCGACGGCTACATGCAGATCACTGATCGCAGCAAGGACGTGATCAAGTCGGGTGGCGAGTGGATCAGCTCGATCGATCTCGAGCACACCGCGATGCTGCACCCCTCGGTGGCCCAGGCGGCGGCGATCGGCGTGGCGCACGAGCGCTGGGTCGAGCGGCCGCTGCTGGTGGTGGTGAAGCAGAAGGACCACGAGGTCACGAAGGAAGCGCTGCGCGAGTTCCTCGAGGCGCGCCTGGTGAAGTGGTGGTTGCCCGACGCCATCGAGTTCGTCGACGCGCTGCCCATCGGGCCCACGGGCAAGGTGCTCAAGCGCGCGCTGCGGGACAAGTTCGCCGGCTACAAGTTGTGAGCGGAGGGGGTATAGGGCCCGCCCGATGCCCCGCCGCCCCCCTGACCCGTGGACCTCCGCCGAACGAAAGCTGCTCTCCCGCCTGCGCACGCCGGGTGACATTCAGCGCCTGCTCGAGACGACCGCCTACTCCAGCGAGCCCATCTACCGCTCGCCCCGCTCGGTGCTCAGGGACCGCAAGGCCCACTGCTTCGACGGGGCCATGCTCGCCGCGGCGGCGCTGGAGCGGCTGGGCCACACCCCGCTGCTCGTCGACCTCCGCGCGCACCGCGACGACGACCACGTTCTGGCGGTGTACCGGGTCGACGGCCGCTGGGGCGCGATCGCCAAGTCGAACTTCGTGGGCCTGCGGGGGCGCGCGCCCGTGTACCGGGGCCTCCGCGAGCTGGCGATGTCGTACTTCGAGGCCTACTTCAACCTCGAGCGGCGCCTGTCGTTGCGCTCGGTGTCGCCGCCGCTCGACCTGCGCAGGTTCGAGCGGCTCTCCTGGCGCACCGACGACCTCGCCATGGACACCATCGCCGCGCGCCTCGACGCGAGCCGGCACGCGCCGCTGGTCACCGGCGCCATGGCCCGGCGCCTCGACGACATCGACCAGCGCACCTGGGACGGCCACACCGTCGGCACCGACTTCGCGGGGGCCTACGATCCGCGGAAGAAGCGGGCATGACGCTCCTCCGAAGCGTGGGCCGGTGGCTCGTTCCCACCGGGCCAGAACCGATCCGCGTCGAGCTCGAGCGCCGCCAGTGGGCCCGCATTCAACAGTACGTGCCCATGATCTACGTCATCGCGTCGCTGAACACGGCGATCGTGATGGCCGTCTGCGCCCACGCCGGCATCGCCCCCCGCTACTACACGTGGATGTTCGGGCTCATCGGCCTGGCCATGGCCCGGACGGTGGTGTTGACGAGGAAGACGCCCGCCCAGCTCGCCCCCGCTGCGGTGTCTTCCGCGCTGCGAGGCTCGGCGTGGATCGCCTTCACCAGCGTGCTGGTGATGGGCGGGTTCGCGAGCACCACCTTCGTCTCCGGGGCCTTTTCCCGATCGACCCTCATCCCCATCTCCCTGGCGTTCGGCTCGATGTCGGTGGCCCACTGCTTTGCCACGCTCCGGCCTTCCGCCGTCGCCGCGCTCACGCTGGGCATCGTGCCCTCGTCGGTGGCCATGCTGCTGGTGGGCGACTTCGACGCCCGGGTCCTGGCCGTGAGCATGCTCAGCGTGGCGGTCCTGATGATCCGCTTCGTCGCCGGCCAGTTCGATCAACTGGTCACCGAGCTGCAGCTGCAGCTCGAGGTGTACGGCCTCGCCAACACCGACTCGCTCACCAACCTCCTCAACCGGCGCGCGCTGCTGGCGTCGATCGAGCAGGGGCTGGCCGCCGGCACCGGAAACGCCTTTGCCGTGGTGCTGCTCGACCTCGATGGCTTCAAGGGCGTCAACGACAGGCTCGGCCACCCCGCGGGCGATCTCCTGCTGCAGGTGGTGGGGCGGAGGCTGGTGGCGAGCTGCGGCGCGACCGCTTCGGTGGGGCGGCTGGGCGGCGACGAGTTCATGGTGGTGCTCCATTCCGTTCGAGACGCCGCAGAGGTGGACAGCCGCGTCGCGGTCCTGCTCGGCGAGCTGTGTCAGCCCACGGAGCTCGAGGGCGAGCAGGTGATGGTGCGCGCCAGCCTGGGCTACGCGCTCTTTCCCCGCGACGGCAGCACCACGGCGGCGCTGCTCGCCGCGGCGGACGACGCCCTCTACGCCCACAAGCGCGCGCGTCCCCCTGAGCCGCGCGCCGCTGAGCCTTCACCCTCGACCGAGCGACGCCGCCACCGGACGTCCTGACCCGTTCGTCCGGAGAGGGTTGATCGAATGGCGATCGAGTTCGTCCCCTCTCATCCCGAGCGGAGTCGAGGGGCGTCTTCCAGCGAGCCTGGGCGACTTGCTCCCCCCGCGACGCGCGCGGCGCCCTCTGCCCGCTACGCAGGGAGAGGGAGACATGCGCAGCACTTCACAGCGAGCTGTCGCGCTCGACGAGGTAGCGCATGAACACGCTGCGCACGACCAGCGCCACGGCGATCAACCCCACCACCAGCCCGAACAGCGCGTTGGCGCGCGGCGGCCGCTTGCCCTGCTCGAGCACCACCGCGTCTTCCGAGGTGATCACGTCGAGCGCCGAGCGCGACGCCACGCTCTTGACCGGCTCGACGTAGCCGGTGAGCGTCTTCGGCTCGAGCAGCTTGTCGAGCGTCGCCGCGTTCGCGAGCAGGTAGGCCTGCACCTCCTCGGGGCTGCCCAGGCGATCGATGCCGTCCATCAGCGCGAGCAGGTCCTTGTCGGACGTCGCCAGCACCCCGCGCGGCGGGCCCGAAGGCGCGTCGCCGGCGAAGAGGGGAATGAACAGCTCCATGTAGTGCTGGCCGCTCACGCCGCCGTCCTTCGTCGAGCGCCAGCCCTTCCACTTCCTCGACGCGGCCGCGCCCAGGTCGAGCTTGCAGCCCACCAGGGTGACCCACCGCGCGCCCGATGGGTCCGCCAACCAGGCCGCGCAGCCGCGTTCTTCCGGCTTGAGGCGCGAGGCCTCTCTCAGGTCAGCCACGCTGATGAAGAGGAAGAAGAGGCCGAAGCCGAGCAGCAGCAGGGTGCCCAGCGGCCCGCCCCAGCCGTTCTCCGCGCCGATCAGCCGCTTGAAGTTCACCTCACCGCTCCAACGGCCAGTAGAGCCGCAGCAGCGTGCGCGCCGGGCAGTTGGTGCGCGTCACGGTCACCACGTCGCCCTCGCGGGTGAACGGGTACGGGCGTTCCTTGCCGGTGGTGAGGTTGGTGACCGAGGCGAAGGGCGTGGTCTTCACCGGCCCCAGGTGCACCCGCAGCCGCGCCACGTCGGCGCGCGAGCGGTTGAGCAGCTCGACCGACTCGAAGGCGTGGCCGAGCGAGAACGCCTGCGCCGCGTCGATGCTCGAGAACACGCCGCCCTCGATGCGCCAGGTCGACACGCCGTCCTTGGCCACCTTCACCCGCGCCGGGCACTTCGCGTCCTTCCACTGCACGCCGTCGATGACGAGCTCACGCGCCACCGCGCCCGGCGGCCCCTCGAGCACCTCCCAGTATTCGTCGAGCCACGCCCGCGGGTGCGAGGCGAGCCTGCGCTGCGTGAGCACGTCGAGCCGCCCCAGGTGCGACAGCGAGGCCGTGAGCCGGGCCTCGAGCTCGTTGAGGGTGAGCACGGGGTGAAACTGCACCTCCCTCAACGGCGGCAGCTCGAGCCCCCACTGCTGGCCGTCGCGCTTGGCGCTCACCAGGTGGCGGGGCGAGCTGCGGCGATCGGGCTGATAGGGCGACCAGGCCTGCGACATCACCTGCACCTGTTCGCCGTCGACCTGGATGAAGTTCACCGAGGGCCACAGCTTGGGCGCCTCGTCGTATTCACCACCGGTCCAGTCCTGGGTGAGGCCGCAGCTGCCCGCGCTGGTGATGAGCAGGTCGGCGTCGCCGTCGATGCCCTTGAGCAGGCGCACCGTCGCGTAGTGCTTGTGGCCGTGCAGCACGATCACCGCGCGCCCCAGGGTCTGCAGGGTGGTGAGCGCAGAGCCGGCGCCGAGCGCGGTCATGGTGAGCTCTTCGCGATCGCCGTTGCTCACCAGCCACGGGAGGATCTTCCCCACCAGGAACTTCTGGATCGGCGGGCGGCCACCGGTGCTGATCACCGAGGTGTCGGTGACGGGCGTGGGGATGAGGTGGTGGTGCAGGAGGAAGAGCAGCGGCCGCTCGGGATCTCCGCCGGCGAGCTCGCTGCCGACCTGGATCAGGTCTTCCTGGCGGATGACGCCTCCCGCCGACGCGATGCCGGTGGGGAGATAGGTCGAGTCGTACGCGACCACGTCACAGGGGAAGTCAGGCAGCGAGACCCGCTGCGCGAGGAAGGGCGTGGCTCCACCGAGCACCTGCACGTCGGGGCGCGCCGAGAACTTCACCCGCAGCTCACCGAAGAGGTCTTCGCGGTAGGGCGCGAACACGCCCTCGGCGCGGCGATCGTGGTTGCCGGGGAGGATGATGGTGGGCTTCGGCCCGCCCACCTTCGCCTCGATCGCCGCGTGCAGGCGAAGGAAGCCGTCGACCAGGCCCGGCCCCGGCTCGTTGGTGTCGAACACGTCACCGGTGAAGACGATCATGTCGACGGATTGGTCTTCGAACGCGCGAACGAGCCCCTCGTAGAGACGAGGCTGCAGCTCGGGGTCGGCGCCGTAGTGCAGGTCGGAGAGGTGGGCGATGCGTCGCATCAAGCCGCGGGACAGTTTCACAATTCACGCGCCACTTCGACGTTCGTATCTCCCGCCGGTTACGCTCGACCCGATGCTCTGCCCGACCTGCGCATGAGCACCCTCATCGCGCAGTGCGCGAGCCTCGGCCGCTGACGAACGCGGCCAGGTGTTTGCCGGTCAAGGTCGACTTCGCCTTCACCAGCTCAGCCGGCGTTCCTTCGAAGACGAGCTGACCGCCCTCATGACCTGCACCGGGCCCCAGGTCGATGAGCCAGTCGGCGTGCGCCATCACCGCCTGGTGATGTTCGATCACGATCACCGACTTGCCCGAGTCGACCAGCCGATCCAACAGCCCGAGCAACTGCCGCAGGTCGGCCAGGTGGAGACCGCTCGTCGGCTCGTCGAGCACGTAGACCCCGCCCTCGGTGCCCAGGTGCGTGGCGAGCTTGAGGCGCTGCCGCTCGCCGCCTGAGAGCGTGGTGAGGGGTTGGCCGAGCGTCAGGTAGCCCAGCCCCACGTCCGCCAGCCGCTCGAGGATCGCGTGCGCCGCGGGCGTGTGGGCCTTGCCGGCGGCGAAGAACGGGAGCGCGCCGTCGACCGGCAGGTCGAGCACCTCGGCGATGTTGAGCCCCGCGAGCCGGTAGTCGAGCACCGAGGCCTGGAAGCGCTTGCCCTCGCAGTCTTCGCAGACGGTGGTGACGCCGGCCATCATGCCCAGGTCGGTGTAGATGACACCCGCGCCGTTGCACGTCGGGCACGCGCCTTCGGAGTTCGCGCTGAACAGCGCCGGCTTCACGCCGTTGGCCTTCGCGAACGCCTTGCGAATCGGCTCGAGCAGGTCGGTGTACGTCGCGGGGTTGCTGCGCCGCGAACCGGAGATGGCCCCCTGGTCGACGGTCACCACGCCCTCACGCCCGCTGACCGACCCGTGAATGAGCGAGCTCTTTCCCGAGCCGGCCACCCCGGTGACCACCACCAGCACGCCGAGCGGAATGTCGACGTCGACCTTCTTCAGGTTGTGGGTGTTGGCGCCGCGCACCTTCATCACCCCCGACGGCTTGCGAACCGTGGGCTTGAGCGTCGCGCGATCGCTCAGGTGGCGGCCGGTGAGGCCCTGGCTGGCGCGAAGTCCTTCGACCGTGCCCTGGAAGACGAGCTCCCCGCCCGCGGTCCCCGCGCCGGGGCCGAGGTCGACCACGTGATCGGCGATCTCGATGGTCTCGGGCTTGTGCTCGACCACGAGCACGGTGTTCCCCTTGTCGCGCAAGCGCAGCAACAGCTCGTTCATGCGCTGGATGTCGTGCGGGTGCAGGCCCACCGTCGGCTCATCGAACACGTAGGTCACGTCGGTGAGCGACGAGCCGAGGTGGCGGATCATCTTGGTGCGCTGCGCTTCACCGCCCGACAGCGTGGCGGCGGGCCGGTCGAGGCTCAGGTAACCCAGGCCAATCTCGACGAACGAGTCGAGGGTGTGGCGCAGCGTCTTGAGCAGCGGCGCGACCGACGGCTCGTTCAACGCCCTCACCCACTCGGCGAGCTCGTTGATCTGCATCCTGCAGGCGCCGGCGATGTTGAGGCCCTTGATCTTCGACGACCGCGCCGCCTTGCTCAGCCGCGTGCCTTCACATTCGGGACACGTGGTGAAGGTGACGGCCCGCTCGACGAACGCACGAATGTGCGGCTGCATCGCCTCGACGTCTTTCGACAGGAACGACTTCTGGAGCTTCGGAATCAGGCCTTCGTAGGTGAGGTTCACCTTGTCGACCTTCACCTTGGTCGGTTCCTTGTAGAGGAAGTCCTGCATTTCCTGCTTCGTGAACTTCTTGATCGGCTTGTCGCCGTCGACGAAGCCCGACGCAGCGAAGATGCGCACGTACCAGCCGTCGGCCGTGTAGCCGGGAATGGTGAGCGCGCCCTGGTTGAGCGACTTGTTCTCGTCGTAGAGCTGCTTCAGGTCGATGTCGTTGACCTGCCCCATGCCGTCGCACTTCGGGCACATGCCTCCGTTGACCGAGAACGAGCGGGTCTCGGTCTTGCCACCGCCCCGCTCGACGGTGATCTCACCGACGGCCCGCACCGAGGGGACGTTGAACGAGAACGCGTTGGGAGACCCGACGTGCGGCTTGCCCAGGCGGCTGAACAACACCCGCAGCATCGCGTTGGCGTCGGTCGCCGTGCCCACCGTCGAGCGCGAGTTCGCGCCCATGCGTTCCTGGTCGACGATGATCGCGGTGGTGAGGCCCTCGAGCAGGTCGACGTCAGGCCGCCCCAGCGACGGCATGAAGCCCTGCACGAAGGTGCTGTACGTCTCGTTGATGAGCCGCTGCGATTCGGCGGCGATGGTGCCGAACACCAGCGACGACTTCCCCGAGCCTGAGACGCCGGTGAACACCGTCAGCCGGCGCTTGGGGAGCTCGAGGCTGACGTTCTTCAGGTTGTTCTCGCGCGCGCCCTGCACCCTGATCACGTCGTGCGTATCTGCGGCGTTCATGTCGGCTGGTGCGTCTTGCTCAGGTACGGGAGCACGAACAGGTAGAGGCCGCTGAACAGCATCAAGAACAGCGGAGGCAGGGGCAGGTAGGTCAGCCACATGGGCGGCGTCTGGGTCACGGCCATGGCGACGAAGTTCGCGATGACGGTGAGCGTGAAGAAGATGCCCAACCAGCGGTGGGACTGCCGAATGAAGTGGCTCAGTTTCATGGGTGCGACCTCCTCAGGGGATCTTCGCGAGCAGGTCGACCAGCTTCCCGCCCATCATGTTCCAGCCGTAACGCGCGCCACCGAAGTTCTGCTTCTGCTGGGGCTTGAAGCCCGACTGCACCAGCGAGAGCCTCGTGCCCGTGTCCGTCGCCGCGAGCGTGAAGGTGACGACGGTGTCGATGTCGCCGACCACCCACGCCCAGCTGAGCTTCTGGTGCGGCTCGATCTCGAGGTAGCGGCAGCTCACCACGCCGTCCCACCCGGGCTGCGGCGGCGCCTGGAAGGTGAACTGGGCGCCCGGCTCGAGCTTCTGGTTGACCACGGGCAGCAGCCACTCGGCCAGCAGCACCGGGTTGGTGAGCGCCCTCCAGACCTTCTCGGGCGGGTGGCGCAGGTCGAACTCGAAGCAGATGGTGTCGGTCTGCGACGGAACGGTCTTGTCGAAGGGACTCATTGGTCCATGTTCTCCAGCAGCTTGTCGAGGCGCTCGAGGTGCTCGGTCCAGAACGCGCGGTAGTGCGCGACCCAGTCGACGAGCGGCTTCATTCCGCGTGGATCCACCCGGTAGTAGACGCAGCGGCCCTCACGCCGGCCGTTCACCAGGCCCGCGTCCGTCAACGTCGCGAGGTGCTGCGAGACCGCCGGCTGCGAGATGGAAAAGCGCGCGGTGAGATCCTTCACCGCCGCTTCGCCACGCGAGAGTGACTCGAAGATCGCCCGGCGGCTGGGGTCAGCCAGGGCCCGGAACACCTTGTCTTCGACCACCGAAGAACGCTGCATGCCGCATCAATAAGTAGCCGCTTATTGATTGTCAAGAGCATCAATCAGGGCTGGCGCAGCACCTCGACGTCGTACTTCCGCGCCGGACCGCCGGTGATGGTGAGGTAGCCGCCGGGGAAATCGAGCGGCTTTCCTTCCTTCAAGCGGGCCACGGGGTTGAGGCCCGAGCGATCGACACACCCGCGCTCGGCGGGGCCGGCGCAGTCAGGCAGCGCGGCGTCGTTCTCGGCGAACGAGGTCGCGTCGCCCGGAATCACCACGTACCGCGTGCCATCGCGCTCGAGGAAATCACTCACCCCGCCCGGCACCACGAAGAGCACGCGCTCGTCCTTCACGTCGTTCAGATCGACCGTCGGCGGCGCGGCGTCGATCAACGTCTCGACCCGCGAGGGCAGCCGGGGAATGCAGGTGCCCTTGCGGAGGAAGACGGGCAGCTCGCCCATCGCCGCGGGCACGACCACGTCGACGGGCCCCGTCACGCGCGTCGCGCCGTCCCACGAGACCCACTCACCGTCGGGCAGGTACACCGAGCGGCTCACTGCGCCCTCCTCGATCACCGGCGCGACCAGCAGCCCGCCACCGAGGAAGTACTCGTCGCTGATCGTCCACCCGCGATCGTCGCCCGGCGCCAGCATCGCCAGCGCGCGCACGATGGGCACGCCGGTCGCTTCTGCCTCGGCCGAGTGCGCGTCGAGGTACGGGTAGAGCTGAATGTGGAACTGCGCCCAGCGCTTGTAGTGCGCCAGCGTCTCGGCGTCGGAGTCGAGCTTCCAGTTCCTCCGCGCGTCGATGCCGTGGTGCGTGCGCATCACCGGCGTGAGCGCACCCAGCGACGTCCAGCGGAAGAACAGCTCCTTCGTCGACGGCGGGTTGGTGGCCGACTGGTACCCGGCGACGTCGTGCGCGTACATGCTCACGCCGGCGAGCCCGAGGTTGATGCCCATGGGGATCACCGTGGGCAGGCCGTCGTCTTTCTGGAAGCTGGTGCGTTGATCGCCTGCCCAGACCACCGGCGTGACCGAGTTGCTGCCCAGCCAGCCGGCGCGCGCGAAGAACAGCCGCTGGCGGCCGTCGGCGGCGCGTTCGTCCATCACCTCCTGGTTGAGCTGCGCCCACTCGCGCGCGTAGCGGTTGTGCGCCTCGAGCGGATTCTCATTGCTGAACAAAACCGCGTCGTGCGGCAGCCACTCGCCGTAGTCCGCCATCCACCCGGTGAAGCCGAGGTCGAGGGCCTTGCGCAGGTAGCTCTTCACCCACTCGCGCGTCTCGGGGCGCGACAGGTCGGCCAGGCCGGTGGGCTTGAAGGTGACGCCGCTGAACAGGTACGCGCCGCCGTCGGGGCTGCCCACGAGGTGGCCGCCGTCCTTCGCCTCGGCGGAGATGCGGGTGTCGTCGACCACGAAGGTGTTGAAGTACGCCTGCCACGAGTAGCCGCCGTCGTGCAGCTCGGCCGCCACCGCTTCGACGTCGGGGTAGAGGGTGCGATCGGTGTCCCATTCCTCGGTGAGGCGGTAGCCGCTGGGCTCGTCGGTCGCGCCGCGGAAGTCTTCGGTCCAGATGGCCGACGAGGGGATGTCGTTGTCGCGCAGGAGCCCGGCCACGCGCCGCACCTCGGCGGGACCGAAGACGGCGTCGTTCCACGGGGCGAACGCCATGGGGGGCGGACGAAGCGGCCGCCCCAGCACCGTGCGCGTGGCGCGGCTCACCGCGACGGCCGGCGTCCCTTCGTAGAGCCAGAGCGTGAACTTGTTGCTCCACACCTCGATGCGGAAGACGTCCTCTTGTTTGCTGCACACCTCGAAGAGGGAGCGCGCGTCGCTGCCGACGAGGCCCTGGTAGCCGCGGTTGGACGTCCAGGTGGGGAGCCCGAAGCTCGACGCGTGCCGCGTGCCCACCAGGAACCAGAGGTCGGGGTACTCGTCGTCGGTCATCTGCTTGCCGATGCCGGGCTCGCTCGTCCACATCGCCACCGTGTGGCCGCGGTGATCGACGCCGTCGGCCTGCGCGCCGAAGCCGAGGAACCGATCGGCCGCCGCGCACGAGAACGCGAGCGAGAGCCGGTTGGTCTGGGGGTTCGACGCGGTGTACGTGATGGCGAGCTCGCCGGGCCCGGTGGAGGACGCCGACAGCGAGACCACGCCGGCGTCGTTCGCGTCTCGCCACGTGCCCTTCGCGGTCGTCTTCGTGACCGAGTCCCACGCGAAGGCGGTTCCTTCGGTCCACTCGGGCCTGTTGTCGGTGATGCGAAAGCTGCCGTACTGCATCTCGTAGCGGGCGCGGCCCACGCGCGTGGCGACGGGCGCGACGACCGACGAGCTCTCCAGCAGCACCTTGTCGGCGGCCTTGATGGAGAAGCTGGTCTTGGTGCTCGCGAGCGTGAGGCCTCCGAGCACGGGCGTCTCAGGGGCACAGGCCGCGAGGGGCAGGAGCAGACACAGGAAAGAGGTGCGCACGGGGGGCTTCAGTAGCACCCCAAGTGGCTGATTTCCCATTCCGGGTCACGCGCGTGTCACGGAGGTTCCGGCGCGGGTTGATGGAAGAGCGCCCCTGCGCTGTTGATGGCCCCAAATGACTGACCTCCTCGAGGATCGGGATCTCGCGATTCAGCTGCACAAGGTGTTGAGCGAGATCGATCCCGCGCGGTGGCGCGACGAGATGGCGGCGGTGCTCAAGCCGAAGCTCGCCGAGCTGCAGCGGCGCTTCGAACAGCGCGCGCACCACGCCGCGCTCTCCGACACGCTCAAGGCCGAGGTGCCCGGGCTCGACACGAAGCACCAGTGGCTCGCCTTCAAGAAGCGGCTGCAGCCGGCGTACCTCGAGCTGGCGAAGCGGCTCAAGGCGCAGTCGATTCACGTGCCGTCGCTTCGCCCCACCAACTACGCGCGCAACGTGTTCCACGTCGGCACGGCGGTCGGCGTGGTGGCGCTGCTCGAGGTGCTCGACAACCCGCCCCTGGCGCTGGGCATCGCGGCGTTCTTCGCGGCGTGGGCATGGAGCACCGAGCTGGCGCGCCGCCTGAGCCCGCGGGTGAACGCGATGGTGATGAAGGTGTTCAACCCGGTCGCGCACCCCCACGAGGTGCAGCGGGTGAACTCGGCGACCTGGTACACGACGGCGCTGCTGCTGCTCGCCTCGACGCAGTCGACGCTGCTGTGCGTGACGGGCGTGGTGGTGCTGGGCATCGGAGACCCGATCGCCGCGCTGGTGGGCCGCCGCTTCGGGCGCATCAAGCTGCTGCACGGGCGCTCGCTCGAGGGAACGCTGGCGTTCGCGGTGAGCGCGACGGCGGCCACGTTCCTCGCGTTCATGCTCTTCCACCCGGCGCTCGGCGTGCCGATGGCGCTCGGTCTCGCGGTTGCAGCCTCGGTGGCCGGCGCGCTCGCGGAGCTGTTCAGCCTGCGCGTGGACGACAACTTCTCCATTCCGCTCAGCGCGGCCGCGGGCGTGGCGGTGATGACCACGCTGCTTCACGTGGCGGTCTGAAGACACCGCCCGAAGGTTGCGGGTACTCTCCGGGCATCATGTCTGAGCATCTTCGAGCCATCCTCGCGCAGGTCCTCGCGCTCCCCGCTGCGGAGCGGGTCGAACTCCTGGGCGAAGTGCTTCAGAGCCTCGACGACTCGGCGAGCGACGTCGAGGCGACGTGGACGCTGGAGATCCGAAAGCGGCTCGAAGCGCTGAGGGCTGGCGAGTCAGAGCTCGTCGACTGGGCCGACGCGCGCGAAGAGATTCAAGGTTCCAGCCAGTAGCCCGGCCTCCGCTTCTCGTGGGCCACTGCGAGGAGGATGACCTCGCCTGCGCGTTCCTCGTAGATCACCCAGTACGGGAATCCGCGAAGGTGGAGCCGTCTCACCGCTTCCTCTCCCGGCCACGGACTTCCCACGCCTGGATGTTCGGCGATCTGGTCCACTGCTTCATCGAGCGGCTTCCAGAACAGCTCGCCTGAGCACTCGAACGCGGATCATCTTGCCAGAGGGTGAGGGAGTGAAAACCCGTCCCTCTCCCCGGCAAGGAACGACTGGGGGGTGGGGAGAGGGAGGGCCCTTTCAGTGCGGAAGCGCTGGAATCGGTGGCCGCTCGAACGACTCCCGAACGTGCAGCCGTCCATCCAGTGGCAGCACGTCCAGGTGCAGATTCAGCGAGCCATCGCGATTCATCTCCGCCCAGCCGGCGCGCACCCAGATACTGCCGTTGCGCCCCTGCTTGATGGAGAAGATCGCCAGCATCTTCCCGGTCTCGATCATGTGTCCTCCTCTCTGTCACGGCGCGAATCGCCGCGGCGAAGAGGGGGGAAGCGAGAGTCGTGCCGCAGTCAGCTCGCTCGGAGAGGACGCGAGCAGGAGTCAACGTGAGCCGGTGCGTGGACGCTCCAACGAGATTCTCAGGAGCGAAGACTCAACTACCTCGAAGCGATCCGGCTCAGCCTCAAGGTACGCACCGACTGCCGCCTCCATCTGAACTGCGACCGACTTCGTCGCGTGGCCGCAGGCCCCCTCACCTCAGACAGTCGCGGGCGAACGATGGCGTCGAGCTTGTCGGCCTGGTCCTGACACTGCTCGAAGTTGCTGTGCGCGATTGCGTTCCGCCACAGGTTCATCTGCTCGATGCGCCTGAGGCGCGCCTTCGTTCTGAGGGCGCCTCCAGCCTTGGCGACGAGGCTCCAGAATGGGCCATGCGCGGTACGCTCAGCAGCTCGTCAAGTTGCCGCTGCCGGACCGTGTTCCACTTCGTGAGCGAGCTGGAGGCCATTGCGTTGAGGCCCACGGAAGCCAGAACCGTGCCCGTCGCAGGTGTCCGGAAGTCGTCGAGGCAGGCGCAGGAGCGGGACGGTGCGTGGACGCTCCATCGGCATTCTCGAGTCGTGGAGTCGCTTCCGCGCGCCTGATGGATCGCTTCGGAGCACGACGCGGAGCAGTGAAGGACAGCGCCTGAAGGAGCGTGCTGAATCGGGGCTTCTTCCGTGCGCGTCCCGCGCTTGCCCCTCACCTCGGGCGAGGATCCTCACGCCACCAGGTCGGGGCCGGGTGGTCTCCCAGACCTGTACACCGGGTGTACGGCGCGGTCATCCCGGTGTACGGCCTTGAAAAGGCGGCCCGGCCGGCTCACCTTCGCGTCCTTGCCCGAGGCCGAGAGGCAAGCCCGCGACGGCCTCGGAGCAGATCCAGGCCGACCGCCACGCTCAGGGCTTTGGTTTCGTGCACGTCGTCGGCACGACCTTGCCTCCACCATCGACCGGCATGCCCCCGATGGGCCGGCCCTTGAGCGCGGCGTTGGCGAACACGGTGCGGCGATTCGCCGCGCGGCCCTCGGGCGTGTCGTTGGCGGCGATCGGCTTGGTGCCTGCGAAGGCGGTGGCGAGCAGCCGGTCGCACGCGATGCCCTTCTTCACCAACGCCTCGACCACGGCGGCCGCGCGCTCTTCGCTCAGCTTCTGGTTGGCGCTCTCCACGCCCATCGAGTCGGTGTGCACCTCGACCCGCATCAGCGTGATGTACGGCTTCGCCTCGAGGTAGCCCTTCACGTGCTCGAGCACCGAGTTGCTCTCGTCCTTCAGCTTCGCCGAGTTGGTGGCGAAGACCATCGGCCCCGGCAGCTTCAGTTCGTTGCCCTCGAGCTCGTAGACGGGGTCGGCGCCGAGCACGAGGGAGGCCAGCAGCGGGATCAGTGAGGTCATGGACGCTCTGTACTAGATGAGCGGCATGACACCGATGAATCCGCACGAGCAACGCACGGGGAACTCCGGCTTCGTCAGCGGGCTCAGCATCGGGCTCGCCGTCGGGCTCCTCATCACGTGCCTCGGCAGTGCGCTGGGCTACGTCTACGTGAAGCGCGAGGCGGCGAACGCACGCAAGGGCTGGAACCTGGTGCCGGTGGTGGTGGCCGCCGTCGACATCGCGGAAGACACGGTCGTCACCTTCGACATGATCAGCCAGCGCTCGATCCCCGAGCAGTTCGTCACCTCGTCGGTCGTCAAACCGGACAGCGCCAGCTACGTGGTGAACACGAAGGTGCTGGTGCCGCTGCAGGCCGGAGATCCGCTGCTGTGGAGCCAGTTCGAGAGCAAGAAACGGCAGGTGATGCTCTTCGCGAAGGGCGACGTCACCGCGGGCAGCTCGCTCACCGAAGCCGACGTCGAGGAGCGCGGGGTGCTGCCGGAGCTGCTCACGCCGTCGTGGGTGCGCACGGAGGATCGACCTCAGGCGCTGGGGAAGAAGCTGCTCGCGCCGTTCCGCAAGGGCGACCCGATCCTCTGGACGCACCTCGAGGCACCGAAGCAGTGATCTTCGGAAGCACCCAGTCGTTCGCCATCGAGGGGCAGCTTCGAGAGGTGAAACCGGCCGACGCTGACGTGTGTCGCACCCCGGTTCCGCTCAACCTACATCTGAAAGCAAGCCGGGTTGACTCGGGGCGGTGGCGCTCATAGAGGCACGCCTCGTCCTGGCGTTCGCATTCTCGCGAGTCACCACCACTCGCGTCGCACCTGATCCGAGGGATTCATGCAGACCCGCATCGCGGTAGCACTTGGTGTTCTCTTCGCCGTAACCAGCTGCCGCGTCATCGAGCCGGCCCCGCCGCCCGAGGCCCCGCGCATCGGCAGCTTCACCGCCAGCAAGACCCGCACCGCCCCCGGCGAAGAGGTGACGCTCACCTTCACCACCACCGGCGCCACCAAGGTCGAGCTGACCGACGACTCGGGCAACTCCATTCAGCTCGCAGGCGCCGTCGACAGCGGCACCGCCACCGTCGCCCCCACCCGCACTGCTTTCTACGTGCTGCGCGCCACCGGCGCCGGCGGCCGCGACTCGGCCTTCGTGCAGATCGCCGTCAACGAGCCCCTCAAGGACGTCTTCCTCATCGCCGTGCCCGCGGCCATCGACTCGGGCGAGCAGGCCCAGCTCCTCTGGGGCGCTCCTGGCGCTTCGACCGTCACCCTCAAGACCGGCGCAGGCACGCCCGCCCCGCTCACCGGCTCCACCGGCACCGTCACCGTCACCCCCGCCGCCACCGAGCAGTACACCCTCACCGCGCAGGGCGCGCCGGGCACGCCGCCCCTCACCGCGCTCGCCGAGATCCAGGTGCGCCCCGTGCTCGCGACCGCTGCCGTCACCGCCACCAACGGCGTGCTCCCCGGCGAGACCCTGTCCTTCACCTGGACCACCGCCGGCGCCAGCCGCGTCACCGTCTCGGAGCAGACCTTCGGCCAGCTCACCGAGGTCACCGACGCCGCCAGCGTCACCATGGGCTCGTTCGACTACGTCGTCCCCGCAATGCTGCCCAACGGCATCACCGTCTCCGATGGCCTCCCGCTGCGCTTCGTCATCTCGGCCACCGCGGGCAACACCACGGTCACGAAGCTGCTCACCCAGGTCGTCGGCAACCAGCCGGTGATCGAGCAGCTCGACGCCCCCGAGTTCGCCAGCACCGGCCGCACCTTCACCGTCGGCTGGAAGACGCTCAACGCCACGCGCATCACCATCACCATCGGCGGGCTGCCCGTGTTCCAGACTCTCCCCAACGCGCAGGCGCGCGTCGACCAGGGCACCGTCGCCCTGCCCGTGCCGACGCAGCAGACCGAGTACACGTTGATCGCCAGCAACGACAGCGGCGTCAGCACCCAGCGCATCTTCAACGTGCGCCCCGTGCTGGTGCCGGTGATCAACACGTACACGCTCACCCCCACCATCAACGCGCTGGGAGATCCCGCCACCGCGCGCTGGACCACCACCAACGCCGTGCGCCTGCAGCTGCGCCTGGAGAACGGCCCGACGCTCGCCGTCATCACCACGCCCTCGCAGGTCACCTCGGGCAGCCACGTGCTCACGCCCGCCACCAGCGCCCGCGTGGTGCTCGAGGCCTACAACGCCGCCGGTGACGTGGTCACCGACGTGAAGTCGATCTCCTTCACCGGCGGCGCCGTCACCGTCAACCCCACGCCGGTGCTGCGCGGCGCCGCCGCCACGCTCAACTGGACGCTCGCCCCCGGCGGCGTCATCGAGACCGTCGGCCTCGCCACTCCCGCCGGCCCGCCCGTGCCCGCGTCGGCCAACTGGGTCGACCTCACCACCGTCGCCACCGCGCAGGAGCTGCTCATCGCCGACCCGACCAACGGGTCCGCGAAGCTCACCCCGCCCCTGGGCTTCCGCTTTCCCCTCCTCGGCCAGGTGCGCAACGAGCTCTTCGTCTCGGTCAACGGCTTCATCACCGTCACCGCGCCGGGCGCGCTGGTGGCGAACACCGACTTCACCGCCGCCGCTGACACCGCCCCCACCATGATCGCCCCCTTCTGGGACGACCTGACCATGGGCATGACCTCGAAGGTCCTCTACGCGCTGCAGACCGCGACCAGCGGCGAGCGCTACCTCGTCATCCAGTGGGACAAGTTCCAGATCGCCGGCGACGCGAACTCCGAGCTCACCTTCGAGGTGCACCTCTACGAGACCGGCCAGGTCGCGTTCATCTACCAGACGCTCACCGGCGCGGTGAACAGCTGCACCGTCGGCGTCAAGGACACCGCGTATCCCCTGGTGCAGATGTTCACGTACAACAGCACCACCACCGTTCCCTCGGTCTACCTCGAGCTGAACTACTTCAGCGGCGGCCCCGCCGACGGCACGCTCAACATCACCGCCGGGCGCAGCAAGCGCATCGAGTTCTTCGGCCGCACCGCCACCGGCCTGGTGCCTGCCAGCGCCGAGCTGCGCAGCTTCGGCCCCGGCGACGTGAGCATCACCGAGGCGATGCCCTTCCCCGAGGCCTCGGTCAGCTCGCTGGGCCAGTGGGTCGAGCTCAAGAACAACGCCGACGTCGCGGTCGACTTCGACGGCCTGCTCGTCGACAGCACGGGCTCATCGGTCGACGGTGGCTACGTCATCCCCGCCGGCACGGTGGTGGCGCCGGGCGGCTTCCTCCTGCTCGGGCAATCGCTCGACCTGAACGACACGGGCGGCGCGCCGGTCACGCAGATCGCCACCGACCTGCCGCTGGGCCCCGTCGATCGCGTGCGCGTGCAGCTACAGGGCACCGCGCTCGGCCAGCTCGCGTGGGACGCGGGCACCCCGGGCACCTCCATCCTCGCGCCTGACTCGCTGCTCGTCGCCAGCGGCCAGACCTTCATGTGCAACCGCATGACGACCTTCGGGCCGGCGGGCGCGCTCGGCACGCCCGGCGCCGTCAACGAGTCGTGCGCTCCGTACGCCATCAGCTCCATCGCCGGGAACTTCGTGCCCGCGCCTCCGGGCTCGGAGATCCTCACCGGCATCTCGAGCGATGACGGCTACGGCGACGGCACCCTGCCCGCGCCCTTCACCTACTTCGGCGCGCCGCACACCTCGTTCAGCCTCAGCACCAACGGCTTCATCACCCTCGGCCACACCCTCACCAGCTCGTACCTCGGCAACGACACCACCCCGAGCACCAGCGCGCCCAGCGGCGTGATCGCCATCTTCTGGGACGACCTGGTGCGCGACACGGGCAAGAACGCGATGTGGCGCCAGGGCGACCGCACCATCGTCACCTGGGAGAACTTCAGGATGATCGGCACCACCGCGGCCAACACCAACATCAACGCGCAGATGCACCTGCTCGACACCGGGGTGATCGAGTTCCACTACGGCAACGTCGCCACCACCGTCACCACCCAGAGCACCATCGATCGCGTCTCCGGCAACTCGGCCACCATCTGGCTCGAACGGCCCGACGGCGTCATCGCGGTGCCGCACAAGATCAACCAGCTCAACGGCGTCGTGCCGAACTCCGGCCTTCGCTTCACCCCGGTTCCCTGAGTCGTGGACACGCACATGAAGACCACTTCCCTGCTCTCCCGCCTCGGCCTCGGCGCGCTGCTCACCTCGCTGTTCATCGCCTGCCCAAAGGTGCCTGACCCCGATCCGCTCGAGCCGGCGCCTGCCGTCAGCTCGTTCACCGCGTCCCAGTCACTGGTGCCCGTCGGCACCACCGTCAAGCTCACCTGGAGCGTGGAGAACGCCACCTCGGTGAAGATCGACGAGCTCAAGCTGGGCTCGGTGTCCGGCGTCTCCGGCAACAGCGGAGAGGTCGACGTGGCCATCACCGACGACTCGCTCTTCGTGTTGACCGCGCGCAACGCACGAGGCGTCTCGGACACCGCCGTCGTCTCGGTGCGCGTCGGCGCGGCGGCCGGCGACATCCTCTTCACCGCGCTCCCCGACACCATCGGCGCGGGCGAGTCGGTCACCCTGGCCTGGTCTGCGCCGGGCGCGACCGCGGTCACCCTCACCGCCACCCCGGGCGGCGCCATCGACGTGATGGGCCAGGCCGCGTCGGGCTCGGTCACCGTCACCCCTGCCGCGAACACCACCTACACCCTCACCGCCGGCGTGCGCTCGGCCACCACCACCGTCACCGTGCGGCCCACCCTGTTGTCCTTCAGCGCCTCGAGCCTCTCGGCTGACGCAGGCAGCATGATCACGCTCTCGTGGAGCACCGCCAACGCCACCCGCGTGCAGCTGACCGCCCCCGGGCGCGGCACCCTGGTCGACGAGATGGACGCCATGCGCGTCGCCTCGGGCTCCTTCGCCGACACCCTCCCGGCGCAGGTCGACCCCGGCCAGCTCTTCGCCTACGAAATCACCGTCACCGGCGCAGGCACCACGCTCACCGATTCGGTGATCGTGTCCGTCGCCGGAAACCCGGCGGTCGTCACCTTCACCGCGCCCCCCTATGCCCGCTCGGTCGACGGCGGCGTGGTCTCGCTCGCGTGGACCACGCGCGAGGCCGACCAGGTCTCGATCGCCGCCGACGGCGTCGAGATCTACCGCGCCCCCACCCAGGCCCTCGCGGCCGCCGGCACGCTGCAGGTGCCCACGCCCCCCGCCGACGTCGTCTACACCCTGCACGCGCGCAACAGCCGCGGCGGCGAGGCGAGCGCGAGCAAGACCGTCGACGTGGTCGGCATTCCCACCGTGACGCTCACCGCCACGCCCATGTCGGTGGCCGGCGGGGCCCCCGTCACCCTCTCGTGGTCGGGTGAACACATTCGCAACGTGGCGATCCTCGAGGCGGGCTTCGGCTCGGTCTTCGGCGCCACCGGCGTGCAGGACACCGGCACGGCCATCGTGCTGCCCAATGGCGACACCACCTACACCATCGAAGTCGACAACACGCTCGGCGACCGGGCCACCGCCACCGCGATGATCACCGTCACCAACCCCGTCACGCTCGCCGTCGCCGAGACGGGCGCGCTGAGGGTGGGCCAGAACGTGAACGTGTCGTGGACCCTGCCGGGCAGCACGCCGTCGATCGTCGGGCTCGGGCATGACGGCGTCGACGTGCGCGCCGCCTCGACCGGCTTCGACAACATCGCGCTGACGGGCACCAAGCTCACCTTCGCGGCCACCGGCAACATCGTGGCGAGCATCGACACCTCGTTCCGCACCATCCTCTTCGGGCGCGCGGTGGGCGAGAAGATCACCGTCACCCGCAACGGCACGCTCACCTTCGGCTACGCCAACGGCCAGAACACGGTCGACGAGGCGCTGCCGAGCACGAAGCTCGAGCCGCTCTCCATCGCGCCCTACTGGGAATCGCTCACGCTCAGCGGCGGCGTCTTCTGGCAGGTGAAGACGGTGGCCGGCGTGCAGACGTTGATCGTCCAGTGGGTCACCTCGACCGCCAACTTCCAGGCGAAGATCGCCGCGAGCGGGCAGATCGACTTCGAGTACAGCGCGCTGCCCACCACCGCCGCCGGGCGCGTGGGCATCACCGGCGTGCGCAAGGACCAGGTGGTGATCGGCCCCGCCGCGGTGGTCGGACAGGGCTTCACCTTCTTCGGCCCGCGCCCCAGCCCGGTGCTGCTGCGCGTGCAGGCCCAGGGCCCCATCGCCGGCCACCTCGACCTGGGCGGGGGCCAGCTGCTGCGGCTCTCGTCGAACCTGGCCACGGTGGTGAGCCCGGACGAGCTGATCATCAACGAGGCGCTGCCGGCTTCCACGGTGGGCGTGCCCGGCCAGTGGGCCGAGCTGCGCAACGCGCGCGACACCGCGCTCGACCTCACCGGGTGGACCTTCTCGCTCGCGGACGGCGGGGCGCTCGCGCTCAGCGGCACCGTGCCCGCGCGCGGCCTGCTGGTGGTGGGCGCGTCGACGGACCCGGCGCTCAACGACGACGCGGGCGTGCAGGTGGCGATCGCCAACTTCGACCTGTCCGGCGAGACCGCGCTCACCCTCAACCGCGGCGGGCCCCACGGCTCGCTCTCGCTGGCGTTGGCCGACGCCGGCACCGCGCTGGTGAACGACCTGGGCCCGTACCGCTACAACACGGGCTCCGGCGCCGGGCGCTGCGCGGCCACCGCCACCTTCGGTGGGCAGAGCACGCCGCAGAAGGGCACGCCGGGCCTCGATACGGGCTGCAGCTTCCCCTACGTACTGGCCAGCGCCACGCCGGGCTACTTCGACATCTCGGACGCCGGTACGCCGTTGGTGGTGAGCGACTTCGACGACTCGATCGCCGCGGTGAACCTGGGCGCGAACCCCATTCCCTTCTTCGGGACGCCTCGCAGCTCGGTGCAGGTGAGCACCAACGGCTTCGTCACCTTCGACGCCACCCTGGCGTCTGACACGAACTACATCTCGTCGACCACGCCCTCGACCACCGACAGCAACCTGGTGGCGGCGGTGTTCGCGCGCGACCTCATCGGCAACACCCTCATCCCCGGCGCGCAGATCTACTCGAGGCGGGTGGGGGCCGGAGAAGACCCCTTCGCGAGCGCGCCGCACTGGATCATCCAGTGGCACCACTTCAGCTACTACACGACGAGCACGGTCATCCGTGACGACTACAACTTCCAGGTGAAGTTCTTCGACGACGGGGTGATCGAGTACCACTACGACACCATGCTCAGCACCAGCTCGTCTCAGTACGGGTCGGGCATCGGCACCGTCACCTGGCTGGAGAACGCCGCGGGTACCCAGGCGCTCACCGTCAACGCTCAATCGAGCAACCCGGGCATCTCGCCCCGCTCGGCCTTCCGCTTCGTTCCCCGGTGATCGACATGCGCACTCTCCACACGCTGAAGTTCTCTTCGCTGCTCGCCGTCGTGGCGCTCTCGGGCTGCCGCATCGAGAAGCCCGCCACCGTGGTGCCCCCGCCCCCGTCGGTGGAGACGTTCACCGCCTCGGCCGCCCAGGTGGCGCCGGGTGACACCGTGACGTTGAGCTGGAAGACGGCCAACGCCACCAGCATCGAGCTGCGCGAGGCGTCAGGCGGCGCGCTCGCCGTACCCACCACCACCCTCGAAGGCACCTTCGTGGCCACCATCGACGCGGCGTCGCTCTTCGTGCTCGTGGCGCGCGGGCCGGGCGGCTCTGACGCGCGCGCGGTCTCGGTCGGGCTCTCGGGCCAGGTGGTGGGCGAGCTCTCCTTCCAGGCGCTGCCCCCGGTCATCGCCGGCGGCGCGAGCACCACGCTGGCGTGGACGGCGCCGGGCGCGAGCCTGGTCACGCTCACCGCCGGCACCCAGATGGTCGACATCGCCGGCCAGCGCACCAGCGGCGCGGTCACCGTGTCGCCCGCGTTCGACACCACCTACACGCTCACCGCCGACGGCGTGACGAAGACGGTCAACGTCGTGGTGCAGCCGGCGGTGCTCAGCGCTGACGCCAGCCCGCGCGCGGCCGAGGTCTCCGACACCGTCACCCTGTCCTGGACCGCCGCAGGCGCCGACCGGGTGGTGGTGAGCGCGAACGGGCGGGGCCAGCTGTTCGAGGCCACCACGCCCGCGCAGATCCAGTCGGGCACGTTCGCCGACGTGGTGCCCCCCACGCCGAACGACGGCGTCATCACCTATGAAGTGGCGGCGGTGAAGGGCACCACGCGCTTCACCCGCACCCTCGAGGTGTTCGTGGGCACGGGGCTGGCCATCACCCGCCTCGACGCGCCTGCGTTCGCCTCAGCCGGCGCCAGCTACTCGGTGCGCTGGGAGACCCGCGCCGCCGACCAGGTCGAGCTCAAGCTCGACGGCGTCACCGTGCACCAGACGCCCTCGCGGCAGACCGCGGCGGTGGGCATCTTCGCCTTCGTCTCGCCCATGGCCGACTTCTCGGTCGAGGTGATCGCCACCAACGCGCGCGGCGGGCGGGTCAGCCGCGTCGCCCAGGTCGACTCGGTCGGTGTTCCCACCGCGGCCACGCTCACCGCGAGCCCTGCCACCGTCGCCGTCGGCCAGCCGGTCACCCTCACCTTCGCGAGCACCGAGGCGCGGCGCGCCCGCATCGTCGACTCGCTGGGCCAGGTGGTGTTCTCGGTGACGGGCCAGGCCGCCGAGAACGGCACTGCGACCGTGTACCCCGACGTGAGCACCACCTTCACGCTCTCCGCGGACAACACCCTGGGCAACCCGGCGGTGACGGCGACGGCGGCGGTGACGGTGACGGGCGCGACGCCCACGGTGACGCAGTTCCCGCCCACCGCGATCAGCGGCCAGAACGTGCAGGTCACCACGGCGGCGCCCGGCGCGCTGCTCTACGGCTTCGCGCACAACCAGGTGCTCCCCGCCACGCAGGCCGACTTCCGCGACATCAGCGGCACCGGCACCCGCGTGCTCGAGACGGGCTCCGAGGTCACCTCGGTCACCCTGCCCTTCACCGCGTTCGTCGGCGGCCAGCGCCGCAGCGGACCGCTCACCGTCTCGCGCGCCGGCTGGCTCGCGTGGGGCGCGCCGCTGGTGGTCACGGCCACCAACGCCGCCACGCTGCCGAGCACCACCGGCCCTGCCGGGCTCATCGCGCCCTTCTGGGACGACCTCACCTTCACCGCCAATTCCGGCGTCTACGTGCAGGTGGTGGGCGAGGCGCCTGATCAGTCGCTCTTCGTGCAGTGGAACCGGATGCAGGTCGGCACCAACGCGGCCACCGAGGTGACGTTCCAGGCCCAGGTCCACCAGCACGGCATGGTGTCGTTCCGCTACGCCACCATGACGCTGGCGAGCGGCTACACCTCGTTCACCATCGGCGTGCAGGATGACACGCGGCTGGTGGGGGTGCGCTCGGTGCCGGCGCCTGCGGGCAACTCGGCGCTCTACTTCTTCAGCCCCGTCGCGCCTCCGGCGGAGGTGCGCGTGGCCAGGGGCTCGAGCCTGGGCGGCTACGTGAAGGTGGGTGACGTGTACTCGCTCGTCACCCAGCAGGCCGGCGCGTACCTGATTCCCAACGACATCGGGCTGACCGAGCTCATGTTCCGCACGCACGCGGCGGTGCCCAACGGCCAGTACCTCGAGGTGATCAACCGCACCCCCGCCGCGCTCGATCTCTCGGGCTGGGAGCTGCGCGCACCGAACGCCCCCACCTTCTTCGTGCCGGGCGGCTTCATGCTGCAGCCCAACGTGGCCACCGTCATCGGGGTCTCGACCGATCCAGCGGAGAACGACGACGCGGGCGTCTCGCTGGCGTGGGGGGCCTCGGGCTTCTTCCTCTCGCAGGACGCGGGCAGCTTCACCATCGGCACCGCCGACGCGGGCGCGGGCTTCACCTACACCGGCCCGGCAGACGGCGGCCGCGGCCAGGGCATCAACGTCGACCCGGGGCCGATCGTCGGCACCAGCGGTACACCGGGCCTGCAGGCCTGCCTCGCCACCACCCCTTACGGCTCGCAGACGCCCGCGCAGCTCGGCACGCCCGGCAGCGATCCCGGCTGCGGCTTCGCCTACTCGCTCCAGGTCATTCCCTCGAAGTTCGTCGACATCAGCGACGCCGGCACGCCCCTGCTCAACGGCGTGGCGGCGACGGAGTACCCCGCGCCCATCAACCTCGCGCCCAACGTGGGCGACCCGGCGCCCGTGGCGTTCGGCGTGGCCCGCCCGCAGGTGACCATGATGGGCAACGGCTACCTCATGTGGGGCACGGTCGCGGTCAGCGCCTGGTCGAACAGGACGCTGGCGAGCGCGACCAACGCGGGCTCGGTGGCCGTCTTCTGGGACGACCTCGACAGCCCGAACCCCGACAGCGAGATGTACTGGAAGCACTTCGCCGCCAACGAAGACCCGGCCACGCCGCAGCAGCACTGGGTCTTCCAGTGGAAGGCCTTCAGCTACTGGCTCACCTCGCCGGCCGACAACATGAACTTCGAGCTCAAGCTCTTCGAGAGCGGCGTCATCGAGTACCACTACGGCTCGATGGTCTCGGGCTCGACCAGCAACTACGCCGCCGGCACCTCAGCCACGGCGTGGCTGGAGAACCCGGCCGGCACGCAGGCGCTCGTCATCTCCATCAACCAGCAGCTGATCCGCCCGAACACGGCGTTCCGCTTCGTTCCCCGCTAATTCCGTTTCGAGGTCTCACATGTCCAGCTTCTCTTCTCTGTTTCGGGGCTTGGTGGTGGTGGCGGCGGTGGTGGCAGGCTCGGCGGCAGCACAGCCGGTCAACGACGCGTGCGCGAACGCCGAGCCGCTCGACGTGAGCGGCGGCCCCGCCACTTCGACGACCGCGACGCGCATCGATCTCACCGCAGCGGCAGTGGAGACGGCCTTCACCTGCGCCGCCACGTCGGTGAACAACAGCGTCTGGTACACCTTCACCGTGCCCTCGAACGGCACCTACGTGATCGAGACCTGCGGGGCGGTCACCAACTACGACACGGTGCTCCAGCTCTACTCGGGCACCTGCGCGGGGCTGACGGCGGTGGGCACCTCGACCACCGGCTGCAACGACACCGCCGGCTGCGGCACCTTCGACGCCTCGGCCATCAGCCTCGCGCTGACGGCGGGCACCACCTACTACGTGCAGGTGGCCGTGTTCTCGACGGTCACGCTCGACCCGACGTTGGTCACCGCGCTGACCGTGCGCCCGCTCCTGCCCCCGGCCAACGATCGCTGCGGCGCGGGCGTGCCGTCGCTGGTGCTGAACACCCCGCTGGCCTTCTCCACCAACGGGCTCACCAACAACGACTCGCAGCTCGGGGGCATCCTCGACGGGGGTGCAGGGCCGACCTGCTTCACGGGCCTGGGCCACAGCACCACGGCGGCCAACAACACCTCGCCGGGCCGCGACGTGGTCTTCAGCTTCACCCCGCCGGCGACCGGCACCTACAGTGTGCGCCTGGGCTTCAACCCCGCCTCGGTGAACTCGGTCCTCTACATGACGGACAGCTGCGTTCCCGCGATGACGCCGCCGCAGATCTACGCGCCGCCCCAGTGCATCGCCGCCTCGAACCGCAGCGGCGGCACCACCACCGCGGCCGAAGAGCTGATCTGCCTGCCGCTCACCAGCGCCACGCCCTACTTCATCTGGGCTGACGAGACCGCGCTGAGCACCGCGGGCACCAGCTACGAGCTCGAAGTGACCGCCTGCACCGCTGAGGTGGAACCCAACGACACCGTCGCCACGGCCGCGCCCCTGGCGTGTCCCGTCACCGGCCGCATCGCGACCAACGGCGAGGTCGACTTCTTCTCGCTGGGCACCAACCAGGCGGGCGCGCGCGTTTACGCCCTCCTCGAGGCCGCCTCGGCGGGCAACGCGGGCAGCGCCTCGAACGACTTCGATCTGAGGGTCACCAGCGACACCGACACCCTCGAGTACGACGACCTCAACGCCGACCTCAACTTCGGCGGCAGCTCGGGCGCGATCGCCGGCACGCCGCTGCCGAACCTCCCGGCCTACCTGCGGGTCAACTACTTCTCGGCCACCACGGCGCGCGAGCCCTACCGCCTGTACTCGGTGATTCAGCCGGGCACGCCGGCCGCTGAGAGCGAGCCCAACGACACGCTGGCGACGGCCGGCGGCGGCACGTCGAACTACTTCAGCGGCGAGGTCGCCACCACGGCCGACGTCGATCTCTTCGCCTTCGACGCGCGCGTGGGCGACCTGTTGTTCCTGGCCCTCGACTCGCAGCCCTCGCGCTCGGGCTCGACGGCGACGGGAAACCACACCCTGCAGCTCCTCGACGCGACCGGCGCGGTGCTGGTCTCGGTCAACGACTCGGGCACGACGGTCAACAACACCGTCGCCACCGGGGCACTCAACTCGACCTCGCCTGCCCTGCCCTCGGAGACCCTGGTGTACCGGGTGCGGGTGGGCGGCGCGTTCTTCGCGCGGGTCGGCCGCACGTCGGCGACCGGCACCGGCCAGTACGTGCTGTCGATCTCGAAGGACTGCACCACCGGCGGTGGCATCGGCGCGCCCGCGCTCAGCTCGTTGACCCCCGCGACGGGCACGGTGTCGGGCGGCACCACGGTGACGCTCACCGGCTCGAACTTCGCCGCGCTCGCCGCGGTGACCATCGGCGGCGGGGCCGCGGCGGTGGTCAGCCGCACCGCCACCACCCTCGAGGTGCTCACGCCCCCGGGCCTCGAAGGCGCCGTCGACGTGGTGGTGAGCAACGCCGGAGGCCAGACCGCGACGCTCGCGGGCGGCTTCCTCTACTTCGCGCCCGCCGGGCCGCCCACCGTCACCTCGGTGACGCCGGTCTCGGGCCCCACCGCGGGGGGCACGGTCATCACCGTCAACGGCCTGCTCTTCAAGACGGGGGCCGAGGTTCGGCTGAGCGTGGGCGGCGCGCCCCAGCAGGCCACCAACGTGGTGGTCGTCAACTCGACGCTGCTGAGGGCCACCACGCCCGCGCACGCGGCGGGGCTGGCGAGCCTCACGGTGCGCAACCCCGTCGACGCGCTCGAGGGCTCGCGGGCCGACGTCTTCACCTACCTCGCCCCGCCCACCATCACCTCGGTCACGCCCAACACGGGCTTCACCGCCGGCGGCCTCACGGTGACCATCGCCGGCACGGCCTTCCGCGCGGGCGCGGCGGTGCGCTTCGGCGCGAACGCGGGCACCAACGTGGTGGTCGACCCGGGCGGCAGCTCGCTCACCGTCACCACCCCCCCGGCGCTGGTGGACGGCGCCGTCAGCGTCACCGTCGTCAACACCGACACGCAGCAGACGGTCTCGCCGGGTGCCTTCACCTACAACTACCCGGCGCCCACCATCACCACCATCACGCCGGCGGTGGGCTTCGCCGCGGGTGGCACGATCATCACCATCACCGGCACGGGCTTCCAGCCCGCGCCCACGGTCACCATCGGCGGCAACCCGGCGACCGGCGTCAGCCGGCTCAGCCTCACGCAGGTGACCGCCGTCACCCCGCCGGGCATGGGTGGCCTCGCCGACGTGCGCATCACCAACCCCGACGCGCAGTTCGCCACGCGCACCGGCGGCTTCCGCTACGTGGCCGGGCCGGCGATCACCTCGGTGAGCCCGGCGCGTGGCCCGGTGGGCGGAGGCACGACCATCACCCTCACCGGCACGGACTTCCAGGCCGGCGCCTCGGTGCAGCTGGGGGGCGTGCCGGCCTTCGCCGTCACCGTCACCAGCGCGACCACGGCCACCGCCGTGACCAACGGCAGCGCGGCCGGCGCGGTCGACGTGGTGCTCACCAACCCCGACACGCAGCGCGCCACCCTCGCCGGGGCCTTCACCTACGACGCGGCGCCCACGCTCACGGCCGTCTCGCCCATCAGCGGCACGACCGCCGGCGGGACGGTGGTCACGCTCACCGGCACGGGCTTCGGCGCGGGCACCCAGGTGCGCTTCGGCACCGACGGGGCGACGGGCGTCACGGTCGTCTCGCCCACGCAGCTCACCGCGCTCACGCCTGCCCACGCCGTCGGCGTGGTCGAGGTGAGGGTGACGAGCCTCGACTCGCAGTCGGCCACGCTCGCGCGCGCGTACCGCTTCGTGGCGCCTCCCACCGTCACCATGGCGGCGCCGGGCACGGGTGACGTCGCGGGTGGCACGCTGGTGCGGGTCACGGGGTCCGGCTTCGGGGCCGGCACCACGGTCCGCTTCGGCGGCACGGCCGCGACGAACGTGTCCCTGGTGAGCAGCAGCGAGCTCGACGCGGTGACGCCGGCGCACATGCCGGGCGCGGTCGACGTCGAGGTCTCCACCGACGGCGCGATCGCGACGCTGTCCGGCGGCTTCACCTACACGCGCGGGGCGCCCACCCTGACGGGCGTCGCGCCGCCCAGCGGGCCCATCGCGGGCGGCACGCTGCTCACCCTCACCGGCACGGGCTTCGCGGCCGGCGCGACCATCACGGTCGGCGGCGTTCCTGCCACCGACGTGGTCATCGTCTCGAACGTGCTGGCGCGCGCGGTGGTGCCTGCGCACGCGGCGGGCATCGTCGACGTGGTGTTCACCAACGATGACGCGCAGACCTCGACCCTGACCGGCGGCTTCACCTTCGTCGCGCCTCCGAGCAACACGGTGGGCGTGGCCGATGGTGGGTCGGGTTCCCTCGGCGAGGCTCCCGTCGGCGGTGGCGGCGGCGCGGGCGGCGTCAGCTGCGGGTGCAGCAGCTTCGATGGGTCGCTGTTCGGGCTCGGGCTGGGCGTGCTGGCGGTGCTGTCGCGGCGCCGGCGTTCATCGCGGAGCTGACGGCGATGCGGCCGTCCTGGGCGGCCGAGTCCAATTGCCGGAGCGCCCGTTCATCCGAGCGAAGTCGAGGAGCCTGAGCGAGTCGTGCTCGGGAGGCCGCGGCGGGCAGAGAGATCCTCGCGCCGAGCACGAGTTCGGCGTCGCTCTTCAGACCGTACGGCATCGGCGCGCCTTGCCTGGTTCATGGGCTGGTCATCGGGAAAGACGGTCAGCTCGCCGTCGCGTTCTGAAAGGCACAGCCCTGGGGGGACAGTGGAGCTGGGTTTGCCCTTGCTCGACTCGCGCAGGCCTCTCAGCCACGGGCAAGGGCCCGAGAGTTGCGAAAAATCACGCGGGGCGTGGTGGCCCGGCGGGCGTCCCCTTTCGAGGGCGTACACCGGGATGACGGGGCCGTACACCCGGTGTACCGACGTGAGCGGGACTGGGACCCAGCCAGGTTTTGTCTGCCTGCTCATCCTCAGCGTGTCGGTCGCCCTCGCGGCGGCCCCGGCTCCGCTCGGG
Source organism: Archangium sp. (assembly GCA_030681645.1). Lineage (GTDB taxonomy): Bacteria > Myxococcota > Myxococcia > Myxococcales > Myxococcaceae > Archangium_A. The sequence continues at coordinate 358,666 of JAUXRX010000009.1, read as the reverse complement.
GCTGCCCGGTTATCCCCCCTCACGGGCTGATCGCCTGAGCGTGCGTGCCTCGCGACCTCCCCCGCCCCTATGCTGCGCCCCATGGGTCAGGCGCTCCTCAAGCTGTTGGCCGTCACCGTCGCGGTCCTCTTCCTCCTCGGCGCGGTGGTCACGCGCTTCACCGACGTGTTCGGAACGAACGCGTTCGCCGCGGGCAACCCACCGCGTGACGGCGGCGCGGCGCCCACCTTCTTCCCCGCCACGAAGGCCGCGGTGATGCCCCGCCCGCGCCCGCGCGACGGCGGTGAGCCCGTGTTCTTCCCCGCGAGCAAGTCGCCCGGCGGCGAGGCGCTGCCCGGGGTGAAGAAGCAGCTCCAGCAGAACCCCGCCCCGCAAACGCCCCAGCAGACGACTCAACAGAACGCCCCATGAGAGAGCGACTCGAGGCGCTGGGCATCGCGCTGGTGCTGCTCACGGCGGTGTTCTGGCCGCTCGAGCGGCTCTTCTCCGCGCGCAAAGGCCAGGCGTGGCTGCGCCCGCGCTTCGTCACCGACGTGGCCTTCATGGCCGGCCAGTACCTGGTGTGGGCCGCGCTCGCGCTCTGGGTGCTGGTGAAGCTCGACGGCGCGCTCGGCCTGGTGGTGCCCACCGCGCTGCGCGAGCGCGTGGAGAGCTGGCCGTGGGCAGCGCAGGCGCTGCTGGTGGTGATGCTGGGCGACGTGTCGGTCTACTGGTTTCACGTGGCCAGCCACCGCGTGCCGCTGCTCTGGCGCTTCCATTCGATCCATCACTCCAGCCGGCACCTCGACTGGATCGCCGCGCACCGCGAACACCCGGTCGACGGGCTGCTCACCCAGCTGGCGATCAACCTCCCGGCGATGGCGCTGGGCGTCGACGTCTCGCTGCTCGCGGGCCTCATCGCGTTCCGCGGGCTGTGGGCGATCTTCATTCACTCCAACGTGAAGCTGCCGCTGGGGCCCCTGCGCGTGCTCTTCGGCGCGCCCGAGCTGCACCACTGGCACCACCTCGAGACCACCGACACGAAGCACAACTTCGCCAACCTCGCGCCGTGGACCGATCTCCTCTTCGGCACCTACCACTGCCCCGAAGGCGAAGAGACCTGGCCGCTGGGGAACCCGGGCGAGGCGCCGCGCGGCTACCTCGCCCACCTGGTCTCCCCGTTCCGCCTCGAGCCGCGCCCGTCAGGGAACGTCGAGGACGCTGCGCTCGTCGCGGACGCGGGCAAAGCGCCGGCGCGCTGAGGCCTGCGCCGACTCGTCGGCCCGCCCGTCGACGCGCTCCACCAGCTCGAGCAGCTTCTCGCCCATGCCGTCGAGCGCCGCGCGGGGAATGCCCGAGGCCTCCAGCGCGCCCCACACCTGGGCCAGGTCGCCGTAGTTCCGCAGGCCGTCGGGGCAGAGCCCGCCCGGGAACGCGCGGGTGATGAAGCCGTTCACGTCGCTGCCCAGCACCAGCGCTTCGGGCGAGGTCACCTGGGCGAGGTGCTTCCAGTGCGCGACGAGATCGTCGCAGGTGAGGTGCTGGTGCGCGGGCCCCAGCTCGTGCGCGGTGTCGGTGTCGAGCTGCACGCGGTTGAGGGTGAGGCCGATGAGCCCGCCCGAGGCCACCACCCGCTTCGCCAGCGCGTCAGAGAGGTTCCGCTCGGAGTTCGACAGGCTGCGCGCCGCGGTGTGCGAGACGATGAGGGGCACGCCGAGCGGCTCGGTGATCGACAGCACGTCGGTGACGAGGCGATCGCTGGCGTGGGCTACGTCGATGACGATGCCCAGCTGCACCATGCGCTCGATCGCCTCGCGGCCCAGTGACGACAGCCCCTCGGGCTCGAGCGCGCCGTCGGGCTTCGCGCCCAGCAGCGCGCGGGTGAGCTGGCCGTTCGCCGCGCCCCCGAGCTGGGTGGACACGAAGTGCACCACGGTGATCACCCGGACTCCCGCGGCGTAGAGCGCGTCGACGTCTTCCACCCGCTCGATGCCCTCCCCGCCTTCGAGCTGGGGGAGCACGGCCACGCGGCCCGAGGCGAGAATCCGGCGCGCGTCCCGGCCGTCGGTGGCGATGGCGAAGCCGGGGCGGCGGCCCATGAAGTCGTCGAGCTCGCGCGCCTGGTGCAGGGCCTCGGCCAGCGCGGTGCGGCCCGGGCGAAGGCGCAGCGGGGGCCAGAGCCCTCCGAAGACGAGCGTCACCCCCGTGGCGTGGAGCTGGGCTTCGCTCACGCCGTTGATCAGCCGCTCGCTGGGGTGGGTGGTCGTCTCGCCCTCACCCGGCTCGCCCTTCATGAAGGGCTTCGCGGCGGAGGACATCGTGAGGTGGAGGTGGGTGTCCACTCCGCCCTTGAGGGCCGCGCCGCGCGGGGGAGGGGGGAGCGTCGTCGGGCGGACGGTGGTGCAGGCGGAGAGGAGGAGGAGGAGGAGAGGGAGACGCACCGGGGCCGCTTACTACAGGCGGTGGGGCGGGTTCGGTTTCGGCTTCCGGCTTCCGGCTTCCGGTTTCGGTTTCGGTTTCGGGTGTTCGGGGTCGGCGACGGGATCGGGATCGCGATCGGGTTCGTTCACGGAACACGGTGGCGGTCCCGGGTTTGGCGGGGGGGCCGCGGGTTCGTGGCGCGGGGGCGGCCCTCCGAAGCTCCCGGGTCACTCCCGGTGCAACACGAGGCTCACCAGCTCCGCCTGCCGGTGCGTGTCCGTCTTCTGCATCGCCCGCTTCGCGTGCGTTCTCGCGGTCTCGAGGCTCACGCCGAACTCCTCGGCGATGCGGCGAATGCTCCGCCCCTCGGCGAGCGCGCGCACCACCTTCGCCTCGGCCCGGGTCAACGCGAAGCGGCTCTGCAGCGCCGCCACGCTCGGCGTGCTGGGCGCCTGGTGCGCCGCCCCGTCATGCAGCTTGAACACCTCGCGCGCGAGCGCGCGCACGTTCGCCTCCCCGTGCGCGACGGTGAGCTCGGACTCCCGCGGGGGAATGATGAGGCAGTCGAGCTCTCGCTCAGAGAGCCGCTCTGACAACAGCCGGGCGTCGGCCTGTCCCCGCGCCCGTGGAATCGAGGCGAGGAACCACGCACAACATTGGAAGAACACCAGCGACGGCCGCAACCCGCGGTACAGCTCGAGGCGCAGGGAGAGCCCGGGGCTCGTCGTCTTCCAGCTGATCACCACCACCGCCTGGCGGCCGACGAGCGCTTCCAGCAGCACCAGGTAGGTGAGCCTCGGCGGGCCCAGCAGCTCGGCCACCGCCCGCACCGACGAGTGCCGGCTGGCGAGGTCCTGCATGAGCTGCTGCGTGGCCGCCACGCCGTGGTGCGAGAAGTACGTCTCGAGCACCGAGACCAGCTCCTCCCACGAAGTGCGGGTGCGCAGGGTGAGCACCGGCTGCGGCGGCTTGAGCTGACGCATCAGCTGGGGGACGTCGTGGCCCCGCGCTTCGATCGAGAGGATCAGGCAACGAAGCAGGTGGCCCGGCAGCTCCGGGTTCATGACGTCGCGCCCCCGTCTGGGGCCAGCAGCGCGCCGAGCTGGTCGGCGTCCCACGGCTTGTCCAGGAAGGCACAGGGCTCGAGCAGCGCGCGCCGCTCTGCCGAGACGAGGAAGAGCGACCCCGACAGCAGGCAGCGCCGAACCGCGGGCGCGAGGCGCCGGGCGACCGCCAGCAACTCGACCCCGTCGAGCCCGGGCATCAGGTAGTCACAGATGATGAGGGTGGGGCGCTCGCGCAGCAGCACCTCTTCGAACTGCACCGGGTTCGTGAGCAGGAACACGACAGCGCCCCGTCGCTGGAGCCAGCGCTCCAGGGCCCGACCGACCGGCAGCTCGTCGTCCACAACCAGCACACGGTGCAAACCGCAGCCCCTGGAAATTCCCGCCTCTGTCTGCAGAAGACTCTCGCTTAGTCTGCGACTTCACAGAGGGAGTCCCCCGTTTGGGGCATCACCTTCACCCCATGCGTGTCCCCGCCGACCCACCCCCTTTCTGGCTTTGCCTGTTGCTCTGCACGGGTTGTCTCCCTGGCGGAGACGCCTACCGCATCGCCGTCGACCGCCCGGCGCTGGCGCGGCGGGACGCCTTCGTCGCGGGCCCGGTGCGCGCCGCCCCCCGCTTGAACGTGGTGGTGATGCTCGCTGACGACCTCGGCGTACATGACACTTCACTCTCACCCACGGGCGCGGTGAAGACGCCGGGCCTCGAGCGCCTCGCGGCGGGCGGCGTGACGCTGGGCCAGGCGTCGGTGACCGCGCCCATCTGCAGCCCCTCGCGCGCGGCCCTGCTCACCGGCCGCTACCAGCAGCGCTTCGGTCACGAGGGCCAGCCGCACGAGCGCTACGCGCGCAACGCGCTCGAGGCGTTCTTCTTCCGTCACTTCATCGCCGGCGGTGACTGGCAGTACCACCGGCCCGTCGCGCCCGACCTCGACGACGTGCAGCGCCAGGGACTCCCGCAGGGTGAGGTGACGCTGGCCGAGCTGCTCGCGCGCCACGGCTACGCCACCGGCGCGTTCGGCAAGTGGCACCTGGGGTGGAACGAGGCGTCGGCCCCGCACCGCCGCGGCTTCGACACCCACGTCGGGTTCTACGAGGCCTACACGCTCTACCAGCAGGACCTCGCCAGCCCGTCGGTGGTGAACCAGCGCCACGAAGACGTGTCGGATCAGTTCATCTGGGGCAAGGGCCGCAGCGGCACCGCGCAGCTCGTTCGCAACGGAGTGCCCTTCGAGGATGACGGCTATCTCCCCGACACCCTCACCGGCGAGGCGATCGCCTTCATCGAGGCGCACCGGAACGAGAACTTCTTCGTCTACCTGCCGATGCAGAACCCGCACACGCCGTTCCAGGCGAAGAAGGCACTGTTCGATCGCTTCGCCGATGAGCCCGATCACAACCGGCGCGTGTACAAGGCGCTGATCGCCAGCCTCGACGAGTGCGTCACCCGCGTGCTCGACGCGCTCGATCGCCACGGGCTGGCTGACGACACGCTGGTCATCTTCCTGTCCGACAACGGCGCGACGCTCTACACGAAGGCGGGCGACAACCGGCCTCTGCAGGGCGGGAAGTTCACCCTCTTCGAAGGCGGGGTGCGCGTGCCGATGGTCATGCGCTGGCCGAAGCGGCTGCCCGCCGGGCAACGGTACGAGCAGCCGGTGAGCGCGCTCGACGTGTTCGCCACCATCGCCGCGGGCGTCGGCGCTGAGCTGCCCTCAGGGCTCGCGCTCGACGGGGTCGACCTTGCTCCCTACCTCGCTGGAGAGAACACCGCGGCGCCGCATGAGTGGCTGTTCTGGCGCGCGGAGTACGCGCAGGCCGTGCGGCATGGCCGGTGGAAGCTCGTGCGCGACACGTGGCATGGCACGTCGGCGCTGTTCGATCTCGAGGTCGACCCGGGGGAGAAGGTGGACCTGTCGTCGGCCGAGCCTGCCCGCGTGGCGGAGCTGAGCGCGGCGTGGGAGCTGTGGAATGCCGGGAATCGGGGGCCGCTGTGGCCGCATGTGATGGAGTACCGGTTCACGGCCGATGATGGACGGGAGTTCTGGTACCCGCTGTGAAATGAGCGCCTCGTGACGGAACGGCCCGCCCGTGGCCACTCAAGGATCGAGCGTGCCCAACAGCGCGTTCGTGGCGGGGCGAGCGGGCGGCGGCGTGGGGGCGGGCGTTGAGGGAGGGTCAGGCTCGTGACTCCTCCCGTCTCTCCGTGCCGCGGGTGCCCGCCTCAGGGACAGGCTCGCTCGATGCGGTTGCGTTGTGGCGAGGCCGGGTACTTCTCGAGATACAGCTTCGCCACGGCCCGACCCTGCTCCAGGTTTCCCGACAGGCACAGGGCGACAGCGCGCGCTGCGAGCGCCTCCTCGGCGAACTGTCCTGTCGAAGCGAAGTGGACTTCCCAGCGCGTGAGCACTTCGAGCGCATCCCGCGGCCTCCCTTCACCCAGAAGCTCCTGGGCCCGGCTCACCAGCACCAGCTCGTCCTCCGCGGCCGGTAGGGGGGCCGTGACTGGACTCACCGGAGCGGGAGGCGCTTCGGCGGCTGGCTCGCTCGTGGGCTCGGGAGGACTGACCGGTGCCGGCGCCTCGAGGACAGCTGCGGGTGTCTCCTTGCGCTGCCTCTTCACGACAGGGCTGGGCGGCGCGGGGTCGAGCGGTGGCGCGGGCGGAGCCGGTGGATCAAGCGCCTCGACGACCACGTCTGGCGGCTGAACCAGCGGAGCGGGTTGGTGCTGCGTGCGCACCGGAGCAGCCTCAGTGACCGGCCCCACGCCTCGGGAGTTCAAGTGCACCAGCAGGGCCGCCCCTCCCAGACCCAGGGTGAGCACCAGCCCCCACTTGACCAGGGTCAGCCTCGTCACCCAGGCCGCGGCGCCCACTCCGGCCGCACCCGCCAGGCTCACCTCGAGGGCAGCCCGAACGCGTTGGGCGTCTTCCGGACTCGGCTCGCCGTCGTGCCTGTGCGCCCTGAGAAACGCCCGCGCCTGTGGAGTGAGCTCGCTCATGGCGACTCCTGGAGCTGGGCAATGAGGGTGTTGAACGACGCCCTCGCCAGCCGGAGCCGCGAGTAGACCGTGTTGAGGTTGAGCCCGAGGGCTTCGGCGACCTCGGGGCCGCTCATCTCTTCCAGCTCGACGAGCACGAACACCTCGCGGAAGTCGTCGGGGAGCTTCGCGAGCACCGCCTGCAGCAGCTCGAGGCCCTGCCGCTGTTCGGTCCCCGCATCGGTCCGGGTCGGGGCTGCCATCGACTCCGGCACCTCTTCGGTCTCTCCACGACGTCGCAGGTGACGGCGGACATCACTGGCCGCGCGAATCGCGAAGGCGGTCGTCCACGCCTTGAGGCAGTTGGGGTCGCGCAGCTCTCCGAGCTTGCGGTGGATCGAAAGGAACACCTCCTGGCTGACGTCGTCGAGCTGAGCGGAGGGCACCCCCAGGCGCAGCAGCGACTTGCAGATCGATGGAAAGCACTCGCGGTACACGGCATCGAAGTCGAGCGGGCGCGTGTCGACTCGCTTGAGGGCCGCGTCAGTCACGTGATCCCCAGTGGCCGGGCACATGCACTTCCGTCACCAGACCTTGAATTCGACGAGCAGGGCGCCTCCGCCCGAAACCAGCCCTGGCACCCAGGCCTCCGAGTCGTCGGCAAACAGAAACCTGGGGCGAAGCATGGCCACGGAGACGTCCCCCACCAGGCGCAGCGCGACCCACGAGGTCAGCAGGACGCGCGCCTGAACGCGGGGACCCGCCGAGAGAAGGGCCCCCTGCCCCAGACGCGGGCGCTCGACCCCTTCCGCCTCGGCGACGAAGAGCGCCGCCTGCAGGGCCACACAGGCCTGCACCAGAAGCCTCTCTGCGCGAAGCCCGAGACAGGTGGCGAGGCCGCCTTCGATCGGCACCGAGACTCGAACGGCTCGGCCTCCGTCGCGTGTGAGCCGTTGCTGGAGGAACGTCCCGATGGAGAGATCGAGCGAGACAGGGGTCAGGTCCAGCGTGACCTTCCCCGCCAAACCGGGAGCAGGAAACGGGGTGGCGCCAATCGCCACCTGGGGCCCAAGCGCGAGCCACAGCGACCGTGGCTTCACCTCGGGCGGGGGTTCGAGCGTCGGGTCGATGGCGAGCGCGAGGACGAGGATGGCGGCCCGGGTCAATTCCTCACAACTCGAGTTCGTCAAAACCCGGACCCCTGCTCCTGCGGCGGTGAGCGTCTGCAGTTCGACTCGCCACCCATTTTCGGCCTTCTCGACCTGCCCGCGCGCGGCAAAAGAAGCACCCTCGGCGCTCGGGGTTCGCCCGAGCCGCTCGGTGAGACGCGACCACACCTCAGGGTACTGGGGGCACGCTTCCGGGGCCTTCCAGATGAGCGTGACGGGCAACGGCGCCGCGAAGCCCGACGACGCCACCACCCCGAGGAGGCAAGCCAGCCGAGCGAGGCGCACCTGTGGCCGCCTCACGGGACGAAGCGGATGATGGTGTCGAAGGTCTGACTTCCGCTCGCGTTGGACCCTCCGAAGACGTAACCACGACCCTCGACCCCGAGGGCGCCCCGTCCCATGTGGGTGTGCGGAATGGTGACGCCGGGGACCAGGGCCGCCTGTTCGGTGGCGGGGTCGAAGCGCGTGACCGAGGACACGCCGTTGCCCCCGTACATGTAGGCCACTCCATCGATGACCATGGGTGCCGGCTGCCAGGCCTCCTGCGGCAAGACTGCGTTGGTCGCGACCAGCTGTTGACTCGCCACGTCGAAGCGGTCGATGCGCGTCAGGAACGAGGTGATGGTCGAGCCACCGAGCAGGTAGATCTGGGAGCCCGAGCGCACGGCTACGGGCGACTCCCGCCCTGGACTGAGGCTGGCTGGAAGTGCCGTGAGCACGTCCGCGCTCGGGTCGTAGGACAGCACGTCCGAGAGTTTCGTGTAGTCGTAGCCCCCGAAGACGAGGATCGAATTCGCGCCCGGGCCCAGCGCCATGTTGTAGCGCGCGGTCGGGAGCGTCGCGCTCATCACAGTGAAGAGACCCGTCGACGGATCGAAGCGGAGGATCTGCGTCAGCAAGACGCTCTGCGTGCTGCGTCCGCCGAAGAGATAGATGAACCCTTTGTAGGCGATCGCCGAACTCGACTGACGTCCGAAGGGAAGGCGGAGGGCGGTCGTCTGGAGTGTTTCGGTTGAGGGATCGAACTTCAGGACTGCATCAGAGAACACCCCGCTCGAAGTGAGCCCTCCGAAGATCCAGACCCATTGTCCATCATAGGCCACAGCGGGCTCGTGCACCGGCGTAGGAAGGCTGACGGGCAGAACCGTCACGCTCGCCGAAGTCGCGCCACCGGTTCCACCGCCGACGCCACCACCCGCGACAGGCGTCTCCTCGATCATCACTGGGTACGTACAGGATGGCGAGATGAGCACCACCGCGATCGCCACCAACGCCCTCAGCATGCGGCGACTCTCCCCAAAGTACCCGTTCATGTCCACCGCGGCGCATGAAGCCGTCTCACGGGACGAAACGGACGATGGTGTCGAAGGTCTGACTGCCGCTCGCGTTGGACCCTCCGAAGACGTAGCCACGCCCCGGGAGCCCAATCGCCCCTCGCCCCATATGGGTATGCGGAATGGTGACGCCGGGGACCAGCATGGACTGCTCAGTGACCGGGTCGAAGCGCGTGACCGAGAACACACCGTTTCCCCCGTACAGGTAGACCACACCATCGATGACCATGGGCGCGGGCTGCCAGGCCTCGCGCGGCAACACCGCGTTGGTCGGGACGACCTGTTCGCTCGCGAGATCGAAGCGATCGACGCGTGTGAGGAACGAGGTGAGGGTTGAGCCACCAAGCAGGTGGATCTGGGTACCGGTGCGCACGGCGACGGGTGACTCCCGCCCTGGGATGAGACTCGTTGGAAGCGCAGTGAGCACGTCCGTGCTCGGGTCGTAGGACAGCACGTCCGGCAGGCCCCCAGTGTAGTCGTAGCCGCCAAAGAGGAAGATCGAGGTCGCTCCTGGCCCGAGCGCCATGTTGTAGCGCGCGGTGGGAAGGGTGGCGTTCATGACAGTGAAGATGCCGGTCGACGGATCGAAGCGGAGGATCTGCGTCAACAAGACGCTCTGCGTCCGGCGCCCACCGATGAGATAGATGAAGCCCTTGTATGCGATTGCAGCGCTCGCCTGACGCCCGAAGGGAAGCTGGAGGGTGGTCGTCTGGAGCGTTTCGGTGACGGGATCGAACTTGAGCACGGCGTCAGAGAAGACACCGCTCGCGGTGAGTCCTCCGAAGATCCAGACCCATTGACCATCATAGGCCACAGCAGGCTCGTGTACCGGCGCGGGAAGGCTGATGGGCAGCACCGTCACGCTCGCGGAAGTCGCGCCCCCGGTTCCACCGCCGAGTCCTCCACCGGTGCCACCGCCGGTGCCTCCACCAGTGCCTCCACCAGTGCCACCGCCGGTGCCTCCACCCGCGCCACCGCCGAGGCCTCCGCCCGTTCCACCGCCCAGGCCTCCGCCCGTTCCACCGCCGAGGCCTCCCCCCATTCCACCGCCGAGGCCTCCGCCCATTCCACCGCCGAGGCCTCCGCCCATTCCACCGCCGAGGCCTCCGCCAAGGACTTCGCCAGCGCCACCGCCCGTCGGCGTCGACTCCTCGATCGTCACTGGGTACGTACAGGATGGCGAGACAAGTACCGCCACCATCGCCGCCAACGTCCTCAGCATGGGGAGACTCTCCCCAAAGTGCCCGTGCGAGTCCAGCGCAAGTCCAGGACGAGATTGCGAGCTTCAGCCGAAGGAACCACTCCGTCGTGGCCGGCCAAACACCATCAACCCAGTTGCCGGAGGCTTGGCATTCCGTCACGGACTCGCGCCGAATCACCATCGCGGGGACTGACGACCCCGTCGACGAACTCGACGGCGCGTTTCGATACGACCATCTGCTTCACGCCGTGACGGAATCAACCGCCGCTGACCACTTGGTGGGCCTGATGGCTTGTTCGGGCCACCCATTCAGGGATCAGGGAGAAAACAGAAAATGAAGTTTTCATGCTTTGTCTACTATTCGAGTTGGCTCGTCTGCCTCGCCGGCTGCGAGGCACCCAGGCCCACGGAGGAACACCATCTCGTCGAGAAGGCCTCGAAGTCGGAGACCGCCGCCCTGATCGTTCAGCCGTCGGTCAGGTTTGCGAGAAAGAACCTCCGCGTCTGCTTTCGCACGTCGAGCATTCCCGAAGGCGACCGCCGGGTCATCGCGGACGCTGCGAACGAGTGGTCACGGGCGACCGGCATCACATTCTCTGGCTTCGGCAACTGCACCGTTCCCGTCTCGAACGCCGAGATCGGCATCATTCAAGACGAATCGATCTTCTTCTCCGGGCGGGGATTCCACCTCGAAGGCGTAGAATATGGAGCGATCGACCTCGCCTTCACCTATTCGGCCTTCCCAGACAGCCCCTGCCGCAGCTCGGAGAGGGCAAGGGAACGCTGCCTTCACGCGACGGCGGTTCATGAGATTGGCCACGTGCTGGGCTTCGCCCACGAGCAGTTCCGCAACGATCCGCTGCTGGGCCTGAGCAGTTGCTCGACCCAGGCAGCTGATGGTGCGCTCGCGCACTACACCGTCGGCCCGTGGGATCTCTATTCAGTCATGAATTACTGCAAGCCAGACAGGAAGCAACTGATCAACCTGAGCGAGACCGACAAGGTCGGCGCGCAGCGCGAGTATGGGCGGCCTGACTACTTTGCCGACGTCGATGGCGATGGAAAGGCGGACGCCATCAATGTGCTGTCGACTGGCGTCGTCGCGAGGTTCTCCAACGGAACCTCGTTTGGCGTGGCGCAGACGCTCTCGTCGACGCCCTTCGTTGGAGATCACGGCACGCACTTCGCCGACGTCGACGGCGACCTGAGAGCCGATCTCATCGCGGTCAACAGCGGGAGTGTGATGATCCGTCGCTCCACCGGGAGAGGGATCATGCTGCCCGAAGAAACCTGGGACTCGGCGATCTACGGCCGCCACGGGACGTTCTTCGCAGACGTCACGGGCGACGGCGCGGCAGACGCCATCAGCGTCAGCGAAGACGCGGTCAACGTTCGTCGCTCGATTCCCCTGAGCCGTGCGTTTGCCGCTTCGGAGATCTGGCTCTCGAGCAGCAGCTTCAGTGACTTTGAGGGCATGACGCTCAATGGCAGCCCCTGGAGCCACATCCCTCTCTCTTTCTCCATTCAGCTCGGTGACGTCACGGGCGATCTCTCGGCCCAGGGCAAGCCGATGGCCGACCTGGTGCTCTTCAGGAGCGGCACAGCGCTCGTCTTCCGTTCCAATGGCTCGGCCTTCGTAGCACCGGCGCTCAATGGGCCCTCCGCGCTCCTCGGCAATCGAGGGACCTACCTTTCCGACGTGAACGGAGACGGCCGCAAGGACGCAGTCGTCGTCAACTCGAGAGGCATCGACGACACGTTCAATGGCCAGTTCAACGGAATGGTCGTCAAGCTCGCTGGCCTCGGCTCGGCAGCGACCGCGTGGCAGGGCGCTGGCTCGGCTCAGGTCGGATCGACGGGTGAGTTCCTGGGAAACCGCGGCACCTATTTCGCGAACATCGACGGAATCGCTGGCGACGAGGCGATCACGGTGAGCAGCCACCGGATCATCGTGCGGCGCAGAGTGGTGTCTCCTCCCGCCGGCACTGCGCTGTACGGACCAGAGGAGATTTGGCTTCAGGACTTCCACCCCCGCCCGGCTGGACTGACCCTGAGCCAGGCAAACCCGACGATCTGGAACCCGCAGACGGGCGTCTGGTCGATCGCGAGCAATGCAGGCGAGCAGTGGGGAACGGCTGGTGACATTCCGGTCTCAGGTGACTTCGATAGAGATCGGCAGCTCGACATCGCCGTCTGGCGGCCAGTTGGCGGAACGTGGTTCATCCTCAAGAGTTCCGACGGCACCACGATGACTCAGCAGTGGGGAACCGCGGGGGATATCCCCGTACCGGGCGACTACGATGGCGACACGTTTGTTGACTTTGCGGTTTGGCGACCGGGGACTCCGGACGCGCCAATTGGTGTCTGGTTCGTTCTGCAGAGCTCCAACGGCGCGCTGCTTCAAAAGCAGTTTGGTGCACCGGGCGACGTGCCCGTTCCTGGCCGCTATGACTGGGACGCAAGGACAGACTTCGCGGTTTGGAGACCTGAGACCAACGAAGGGCCGCAGGCCTACTTTCTGTGGTTCAGCAGTTACTTTGGCAGGACGGAGTCCTACCCATGGGGCACGACGAGCGATGTTCCTGTTCCCCAGGACTACAGCGGCGACGGCAGGACGGATCTGGCTGTGTGGAGACCTGCTGAGGGGGTCTGGTTCGTGAGAGATGGCGTCACTGGTGCCCAGACCTCTCAACAATGGGGAGCTCCGTCAGATATCCCGGTGCCAGGTCGCTACCATGAGGGTGACGACAAGGTCGACTTCGCGGTTTGGAGGCCGAGCGAAGGATCCTGGCACAGCAGGACTTCGGCCGGCGTTGTGACGACCAATTGGTTGGGCCGCGACGGAGACATTCCCATTCCGCGCAAATAGGCGCCGCGTTCACGGGCGCCACTCGGCGCCCGTCTCGCAGTCGTAGTGGCGCAGCTTCACCTCGGTCGGGCTCAGCTCCATCACGCCGAAGAGGATCGGCAGGTGGAAGCGCCTGGGCCCGATCGAGCCCGGGTTGAAGATCGACAGCCCCCGCTCCTGCCCGATGAACGGTACGTGCGAGTGACCGCAGAGAATCACGCTGGCGTGCGCAGCGCGCGCCAGCTTCGCCGCGTCCGCCCTGATGCGCGGTCCCGCGATCGCGATGTGCGTGAGCAGCAGCGTGAGCTCCGTTCTTCCCGCGTGCGTCAACTCGAGCACCAGCACGTCGGGAAGGTGCGCTGCGCGAACGTCGATGTTGCCCCGCACCGCGTGCACCGGCGCGATGGTGGCGAGCTGGTCGAGCACCGCGAGGTCGCCGATGTCGCCCCCGTGCAGGATGAAGTCGGGCTTCTGCGCCGCGAGGTGACGCAGCCCCTGCTCGTGCGGCGCCGAGTGCGTGTCGGCCACGATGCCCAGACGCAACGAGCCGTCTGCCTTCATCGGCAGCTGCACCTTCGCCTTCGTCTGGGCCGACACGCTCAACGTCAGAAGGCCTCCAGGAACTGAAAGTAGAAGGCGTAGGAGCTGCGGCCCAGCCCGAAGTCGAAGCGCACCGTCACCCGGTCCTGCACCACCACCCGCAGCCCCAGGCCCGCGGCGGGCAGCAGCTGCGTCACGTCGGGCAGCAACCCCGAGCCGAGCGCGCCCACCCCCAGCCACACCGCGGCCCCCAGCCGCGCCCAGATGGTGTCCTTGGGAAAGGGGAACATGTAGCGGTACTCCACCAGCGCGAACGTGGCGCTCGCGTCGCGGTAGCGGCCCCAGCGGTAGGCGCGCAGATCCCACGGCGTGCCCAGCTGCGAGAGGTCGCTCCACGGCACGTCGCCCCAGGTCGAGCGGTGCTTGAGCTGCCAGCTCAACGTGCTCCCTTCGCGGAAGAGCGTGACGTGCTGCCGGTAGTCGAGCGTGAGCGACTGCCACCGCGTGGTGCCCGCGAACCACGGGCCGTAGGCGAGCCACTGCGCCGAGAGCACCATGCCCGTGCGCGCGTTGACCGGCACGTCGCGCGTGTCCCACGTGAGCGAGAACCCCAGGCCCGAGTTGACGACGCTCGCCCCGCCCCGCGACTGGAAGTCGGGATCAGCCGCCATGCCCGCCGACACCGCGTTCGCCAGCGTCCCGGTGAAGTCCGCCACCGTGCCGAAGAAGAGCGAGGGCCTGATCAACACCTGCAGATGCGGGTTCACCAGCCACGCCGTGCGCCGGTACGCCGTCGTGTCCGCGCCCTGGGGGCGGTTGAGCCCGTTCTCGAAGCCCTTGCCGAAGTAGTGATCAGGCTGATCTCTCACGTCCACGAAGGCCGCCAGGCGCACCCGATCCTCCATCCAGTACGAGGTCAGCCGCGTCTGGGTGAGGAACCCCCCGATGGTGGACACCCCCGCCACCACCGCCAACGACGAACGCGGAACGTTCGCGCTGCCGTTCCACGTCGCCACCCCGCCGGCCACGATGAAGAAGCTCAGCTCGGGGCTGTACGCAGGCGCGACGATCGGCACCAGCTTCAGATCCGTGAGGCCCCCATCGACTGCTTCTTCCACGCCCCCGTCGGGCGACGCAGCCAGCAGGCAGAGCAGCAGGACCGAAGACATGCAGGGACCCCGGTTAGCACCACGTGCCTACATCTGCTGCAAGGGTGGTTGTTTCTCCCTCATCTGCTGGGCTAATGCAGTCAACCCGGTCGTCGATTGACCCAGTGGGGGCCTCATTCCGTGTGGTTACCAGTCGTCCTCATGTCCGTGGTGGCCGCCCCGATGCCCGGGGACGCCGAGTCTCTGCGCTTCAAGGCCGCTTTCGAGCGCGGCGAGGCCCACTTTCAGAAGGGCGACTTTGGCGCCGCCATCGCCAGCTTCAAGGAAGCCGACCGGGCCCGGGTGACGCCGGAGGTCGCCTACGATCTGGCCAAGTGTTTCGAGAAGCTCGGCGACGAGCCGTACACCACCTTCTATTACCGGCTGTACATGCGCCGCGCGCCGAACGCGCCTGACACCCTCGACGTCGCAGAGAAGGTCGGCACCACCATCGCCCGCGTCGAGTCAGAGGGGCAGGGCTTCCTCGAGCTCGACGCCCCCCGCGCCAACGCCATCACCCTGCTGGGCCACCGCTACCCCGAGCCCCCCGTCGCGCGCTTCCTCCCCCCCGGCGACTACGAGATCACCGCCGAGTTCCCCAGCGGCGTGAAGAAGATGTCGGTGCAGATCCGCACCGGCAAGACGACGTCCGTCAGCTTCGAGCCGCTCGCCCCGCCGATGGTGCCCCTCGAGAACGCCCTCACCGCCGAAGCGGTCGCCAGCGGCGCCGACGCGGCGCCCGGCACCGGCCCGTCCAAGCTGCGCGTGGGCAGCTACGTGGTGGCCGGCGTGGGCCTCGCCGCGGTGATCACCGGCATCGCGTTGGGCGTGTCGTCGGCCGCCGACGCCGCCTCGGCGAAGAACCGCAACCAGAGCATCAGCCAGGCCCAGGCCTTCGCCGACTCGGCGAACGGCAAGGCCGTGGGCGCGAACCTGCTCTACGGGGTGGGCGGCGCCGCCGTCGCGGGCGGAGTGGTCATGTTCATCTTCTCCATGCCCGAGCCGGGCATGAAGCCGGCCGGGGGCGCGAAGTGAGCCTCTCCCG
The DNA here is from genome assembly GCA_030681645.1 of Archangium sp. Classification (GTDB taxonomy): domain Bacteria; phylum Myxococcota; class Myxococcia; order Myxococcales; family Myxococcaceae; genus Archangium_A. The sequence goes on along the minus strand of JAUXRX010000009.1, from coordinate 342,938 downwards.
GTTTGCTGGGTCGCTCCGCCTCGGCGCATCTTCCGCTTCGCTCCAGCTGCGCTCGCCCAGCGTGCCGCTGGACCGGCTGCACTCCCGGGCAATCCTCGCGCTGCTCTTCGTCGCGGGCTGCGACGCGAGCGTGCAGATCGACCCCGATGGCTACCGCTGCGACGTGGGGAACGTGTGCCCCTCGAGCTACGTGTGCCGCGACGGCGTGTGCCGCGCGGCCACCGCCGATCCGTCCTGCGCCACGGTGACCTGCACCACCCCGCCCACCTCGACCTGCGTGAGCGGCACCTCGCTGCGCACCTTCGCGGGCAGCTGCGTGGCCGGGCAGTGCCAGTACGCCCCCGTCGACACCACCTGCGCCGGTGGCTGCGCCGATGGCGCCTGCGCCGATCCCTGCGCGGGCGTGGCGTGCGTGACGCCTCCGCAGGCCGCCTGCACCGACACCGTGACCCTGCGCACGTTCGCGCAGACGGGCACCTGCGGCGCGGGCGGCTGCAGCTACACCAGCACCGACATCACTTGCGCCAACGGCTGCGATGCCGCGCGGTGCAAGGGCGTCGACCTGTGCCAGTCGATGGGCGTGGTGTGCACCACCCCGCCCGCCGCCACCTGCGTGAACACCGCCCGCCGCACCTTCTCCAGCCCGGGCACCTGCGATCCCGGCACCGGCGCGTGCACCTACGCTTCCAGCGACAGCGCGTGCCCGAACGGCTGCGCGCTGGGCCAGTGCCTCACCGGCAGCCTCGCGTTCTCGCAGACCGGGCCCCGGCTGCGCTTCGCCGTCAACGGCATCGACGTGGCCCCGGGCTCGTCGGGCAACTCCGCGCTCGCGGTGGGCAACGGCGGCAGGCTCGCGCGCTGGGACGGCTCGATGTGGACCGAGCTGCAGACGCAGACCAACAACAACCTCAACAAGGTCGCCTTCATCACCGGCACCGTGGCCGTCGCGGTGGGCGCGAGCCGCACCGCGCTCACCGTGCGCCCCGCGGCCGCCGCGAACCAGGTCGTCGACCTCCCGCTCTCGGGCTCGGGCAACGCCAACCTCGTGGCCGTCAGCGGCCGCGACCTGGGCGAGGTGCTCATCGCTTCGGAAACGGGTGACTGGTGGCGCCAGCGCGGGGGCACCTGGGCGAACGGCGCTCTGCCCGGCGGCTTCGGCGCCTACAGCATCACCAGCGCCTTCCTCGACGAGTCGCTGCGCGAGCGCATCGTCGGCAGCTGCGGGGCAGGCACCCGCGCGCAGTGCGTGGGCTATCGCTTCGCCTCGGGCGGCACCCCCACCTTCGTGGTGCACCAGCAGCCCGGCGCGCCGGGCTTCACCGCGGTGGGCGGCGCCTTCGACGTCGCCTCGGACCTGAGCTCGCTGGCCATGGTGGGCAGCGCCGACGACAGCCTCGACACCCACTCGAACGTGGGCGCCTTCAGCGGCGTCACGCCTTCGCCCGCGCTCACCGGCGACGGCATCGTGGGCATCACCGCGCAGGCGGTGAACCTGGGCCGCGACGTCTTCGTGCTCACCTCGTCGCGCGATCCCGACGCGAACACCAGCGGCCAGGGCAGCCTCTACCGCCTCGCCCGCAACGCGAGCTTCAGCGTGACCGCGAACGAGGTGCTCGAGACGTACTTCGGTGAAGAGACGCTCTCGCCCAACGAGGCCAACGGCGTGCTGGTGGCCGAGGTGCGGCGCGCGCAGGGCATCAACAACGTCTTCCGCCGCGGGGTGATCACCAACGAGGCGCTCGACGTGGGCGAAGACTTCATCGGCGCCTCGCTCGACGACACCGGCGCGCTGGTGCTGGCCAGCCGCTACGGAGACCTGGTGGTGCGCCGCCCCACCGCCAGCACCTTCGACTTCCGCCGCCCGCCCGTCACCTGGGCGATCAAGAGCCTCGAGGCGCGCAACGGCCTCGGCGTGCTGCTGGTGGGCGAAGAGGCCGCCTCGCCCACGGGCGTCATCGTGCGCGCCACCGCCACCGGCTTCACCACCGTCGCCTCGCGCGCGAGCACCGTGTTCAACGCCGTCTGCCGGGTGTCGGACACCGAGGGCTGGGCGGTCGGCACCGGCGGCGTCATCTACCGGGTGACGTCCACCGCCGCCACCCAGGTCACCTCGCCCACCACCAGCAACCTGCTCACCGTCGACTGCGCCGCGGGCGTGGCCATCGCCGCGGGCGCTGACGGCACGGTGCTGCGCCTGGCCAACAACACCTGGAGCGTGGTGAGCCCCCCGTTCCCCCTGACGGGCCGGCCCATCACCTCGGCGAAGCTCGCGCAGACCGGCGCCTTCGTCGCGGGCGACGGCTTCTTCTTCAGCTTCAGCGCCGCGACCGGAACGTGGAACCAGCTCACCGCCAAGGCCGGCCTCACCTCCCTGGTGGTGCGCGGCCCGCAGGAAGTCTACGGGGCCTTCGTCACCGGCAGCACCAGCGAGGTCCTCCGCTTCGATGGCGCGGCGTGGGGCCCGGCGCTCGTCCAGGTTTCAGGCGCCCTGGGCAGCGGCGCGCAGGCAGGCTCCCGGGTGGTGTGGGGCGGCTCGCTCGGCGCCATCGTCGAGGCGCGCTGAGCGATTCGGCAGCTTCGGTTCCGGGTCGGATTCGATGGTCTTTTGCCCGGCGCTTGACCCTTCAGCTCGCCTCGACCAGCTTGCCTTCGAAGTCGAAGCGCCACCGGCGCTCGCCTGCCCTGAGGGTCAGCGGCGCGCGGGTGCCCGCGGGCGAGGTCCACCAGTCGGACAGGAGGACCTCGTCCCCTTCACACCGGCCGGTGTCGAACTTGAAGACGTGGCGGTGCCCTCCAGCCTCGATGAAGAGCATCGAAGGCGACCGGAACACCACCTGGCCGGGGAACGCCCTCGGGTCGAGGTCACCGCGCACGAACCTGAGCGTCCACGCGGCGGCGGCTTCGGCCAGCCACGGAGCGCAGCGGCCCGAGGCGCGCACCGCGTCGACGTTCGGCGCCAGCTCCGGTGCGCGCAGGGCGATGGTGTCCAGCGCGGCGACGAGGCACGCCCGGAAGAACACGAAGCGTTGCGCGAGGGTGATGCCCGGCACGCGCGAGTACTCGAAGAGCGTGCGCGTGGCGTCGAGTCCGAAGCTGAGCTGCCATCGGCTCCCGCGCTCGCTTCCGTCAAAGGCGACGAAGTCGAAGTCGAGGTCAGCGCTCTTCTTGCGCCACATCACGAAGAAGAGGGACCTGCTGGGCGAGAGCGCCCGGCTCACGCAGCGGATGAACTCACCCACCGCGGGGCGCACCGGGTACTTCGCAGGCTCGAATTCGAGATCCGCCAGCAGGGGCACGAGGGTCTCACTGAAGAGCTGGGTCTCCTCGACGGCTCGTTTCTGGCGCATCCCATCGAGAGTTCCCTGACTGACCGGACTTCACAATGACATCGTCACCCCCCGGTTTCAGGTGACCCGGAGGGGGTGTGCAAGCAGGCGCCCGGGTGGTATGGGGTGGGACTCTTGAGGCGGTGCGAACTCGCTTCACTGTTGAAAAAGGGGCCTGAAATCATGGGTGAGCTGGACCCACGCATTCGAATTCGTGCGCCGCTCCGCTGTGACGGCATCGGTCGCCTCGACTGCGCGGAGGACACCGTCTCGGGTGATCGCCTCGCGGTGCGTTGGCTGCCGCTCGACGCGAACGGCGATGCCGCGGTGAAGGCTTGCGAGAAGCTGCCCAGCCACCACGCGCTGCCCCGCATCCTGCAGACCGGCCAGGTGGGCACCTCGGCCTTCGTGGCTCTCGACTTTCCCGACGGCGAGATGCTGTCGGCGCGCGGTGAAGAGCGCCTCGACAACGAGCTCCTGCTCAAGCTCGCCGCCCAGCTTTCCGACGCGCTGGCCACGGTGCACGCGCAGGGCGTGGTGCACGGCGAGATGAGCCGCGACTCGGTGCTGATGGTGTCCGGTGGCAAGGCCAGCCTGTGGGACATGCCGCTGGTCATCGCCAATCGCCTGAGCGATCGCCGCGGTGAGAACCGCCTGATGCAGAACCTGGTGAAGACGGCGCCGTACCTCTCGCCCGAGCGGGCGCGGGGCGAAGGCGCCAGCCAGGCCGGTGACGTGTACGCGCTGGGCGCGATCCTCTGCGTGTCTGCCGGCGCGCCGCTGCCGACGGCCTCGACGACGCTGGGCGTGGTGCACCTCATCGCCGCGGGGCAGTGGGTGCCGCGCGTGCCGCCGTCCCTGCCTGAGCGCTGGGCGAAGATGCTGGAACGGATGATCTCCACCGACGCCTCCCAGCGTCCCTCCTCTGGCGAAGTGGCCCAGGCCTTCGCGCACGTGCCCACCCAGAACTCGCTGCCCACCGTGCCCGAGCTGCAGGCCGTGCGGCTGCCCCCGGAGATCCTCGCCGCCGCCGACGCGCTGATGAAGCAGCAGCTCGAGGCGATGCGCGCGCCCACCCGCGAGGTGCCCCTCGCGCAGGTCGAGGCCGCCGCGGCCAGGTCCCTCGACGCCGCTCGGGATGCACGGACTCCGGCCGAGCTGCCCGTCGAGACCGACCCGCTGCCGCAGCTCGAGCTCAAGGCCGAGCCTGCCGCGCCCGCGCGCGTGGTGCAGGCGAACACGCTCGACGAGGTGAGCGAGCCCGCGCCCGACGTGGTGCGCATTCCCACGCAGGAGATCGAAGCGGTCCGCGCCGAGTCCGTCGCGGCGCCCGTCGTCGCGCCGGTCGAGGTGAAGCCGGCGGTGCCTGCCGCGCCCTCGGTGGCGCTCAACGACTCGTTGTCGGTCTCGCCCGAGCTGCTCGCCGATGGGGCGATGACGCTCTCTGCGGCCGAGGTCGAGGCGATCCACGCCAACAATCGCCGGGTGTGGATGGTGTTCGGTGGCGTGATGGGCGCGGCGCTCGCGCTCATCGGCGTGGTGGTGATGCTGGCCACGCGCACCCCCGAGGCCGTCGCCGCCCCGGTCAAGCCGGCGGTGCTGGCCGTGCCCGCGCAGAAGGCCGCGCTGGCGCCGGTGCTCGACGAGCTCACGCCCCTGTCGAAGATCGCGAAGCCCGCCCCGAAGCCGGCCGCGCGCCCCGCGCGCCAGGACGTGGCGCCGGTGGTCGCGGCCGAAGCGGCCCCTGCCGAGCCCGTCGAGCAGCCCGTGGTGGCGCCGCCGGCCGAGAAGTCTGCCGCCGCCGCTGACTTCAACTTCCTCGAGGGCGCCGAAGCGCCCCGCAGCGAGCTCAAGCGGCCCAGCACGGAGCTGTGAGCCTTGTCGGTGATTCTGCTCACGGGGGGCGGCCGCGGTCTGGGTCGCTTCACCGCGCAGAAGCTGGCTGAAGCGGGTCATGAAGTCCTCCTCACCGCCCGCGACGCGGCCGCGGGTGAACGCGCGGTCGACGAGATCCGCGCCGGCTCACCCCGGGCGCGGGTGCGGGCGCTCACCCTCGACCTCGGCTCCCTCGCCTCGCTGAGGGCGCTGACCGACTCGCTGCTCGCCGCAGGGCAGTCGCTCGACGTGCTCTTCCACGTCGCCGGCGTGATGCAGCAGAGCCCCGTCCGGAGGGTCACGGTCGACGGCCTCGAGGAAACGCTCGCCGTCAACGCCCTCGCCCCGCTCTACCTCACCCACCGCCTCGAGCCGCTGCTCTCGGGCCGGGCGGTGTTCGTGAGCTCGCGGCTGCACCTGCCCGGGAGCCGGGGCGTGCCGGTGCACTTCGACTTCGACGACCCGCAGCTCGAGCACGGCTACCACCCCCAGCGGGCGTACAAGAACTCGAAGCTCGCGGTGCTCTGGGTCGCCTCGGCCTTCACGCGCCGCTGGGCGGCCAGCGCGCGCACCGCCCACGCCGTGTGCCCGGGCTTCGTGCCGGAGACGGTGGCGGCCTCGACGCAGGGCTTCCAGCGGTTCCTGATGACGCACGTCCTGGCCCACATGCCGTTCGCCCGCAGTCCCGCCGAGGCGGTGGACAGCTTCGTGTTCATGGCCACCGATGCGGGCGTCGCCAGGCAGCCGGGTCTCTTCTGGGGGGAAAAACAGCCCCTCGCCTCGAGCCCCGAGTCGCGCGACGAGGCGAAGTCCGAGCGCTTCTTCGCCTGGGGGCTGCGCACGCTGGGCCTGCCGGGCTGAGGGCTTTTGCGGGAATGCTTGCAGGGATGGCCGCTGCGCGGCAGAGAAGCGCTCCCTTCGATGCGTGCCCCCCTCACCGACGCCGAGCTGGATGGCCGCCTGGCCGTGCTGGGGCTGGTGCGCGATCCGTCGGTGACCTCGCCTCCGCCCTCGAAGAACCGCACCGTGGTGTGCAAGGCGAAGACGGGCAAGAAGCGGGTGCTGGTGAAGATCGCCGACGGCCCGGGCAACGTGGGCGTGCTCCGCGAGGGCAGCGTGCTCGAGCGCGTCGAGCCGCTCTCGCGCGCGCCGCGCAGCCCGCTGCACCTGCCGCACGTGTTCGCGTTCGATCCCGCGCACGGGCTGCTGGGCCTGGAATGGATTCACCACGGCGAGACGCTGCACCACTTCCATCGCCGCTCGGGTGACTACCCCGACGGGCTGGCCGAGCAGGTGGGGCACGCGCTGGGGTTTCTGCACCGCATGAGCCGCGAGGGGCGCTCGCACTACGCGCTGGCCGATGCGTTCCGCGACGAGTCGGATCTGCTCGAGTGCTTCCTGCGCATGCGGCCCGATTTCTACGCGCGGCTGTCGGGCGCGGGCATCGACTTCTTCGCCAGGGTGCAGGCCGACGGCCCGGCGATGACCGGCCTGCAGGCGCTCTCGGCGCAGCAGCTGCGGGAGAGCGAGAACGCGCTGCTCCACGGAGACCTGCGGCAGGCCAACCTGTTGCGGGTGGCCAGGCCCGGCAAGGGCCCGACCTCGATCGTCTTCCTCGACTGGGAGCTCTCGTTCTGGGGCGACCCCGCGCGCGACCTGGGCAGCCTGCTGTCGGACTACGTGCTGGGCTGGCTGGCGCCGGAGCACCGGAGCGAGGTGCTGGGGCGACCGGTGCTCGAGGGCTTCGCGCACGCGCTGATCGCCTCGTACACGCGCGCGCGGGAAGCGACGTTCAAGCCAGACGCGGACTTCCAGGAGCGCGTGGTGCGGTGGATCGGCACGGCGCTGCTGATCTCGGTGTACGGCATTACGCACTACGAGCAGGTGCTCGACGCGCGGGCGCTCGGGGTGGCGAAGCACGCGCTCGAGATGCTGGGGCAGCCGAAGGAATGGCCTTCGGTGCTGTGGGGTGAGGTGAAGCGATGAGTGACGCCTCGAGCGATCCGAAGGTGCGCTGGTTTCATTCGCGCCGCTTCAAGATGCGGCCCGGCGAAGGGCCGGAGCTCAACCGCGCGTCGGGTGACTCGGGCTTCGTGGCGCACCTCACCGCGTGCACGCAGGGCGCGACCGGGTGGGACTGGTCGTTCCGCCTGGTGCGGCCGGGCGTGGGCTGGGCCTTCGTGAGCGACGGGAAGCTCACCGTGTTCGTCGACGAGCCGGGGCAGTACGTGCCGGCCGACGCGAAGGCGAACGACGTGATCGCGCTGCGGCTGCCGCGGGCGAGGGAGAACCTGCACCCGCACCGCTTCTCGCTCTACGGCGGACAGGGCGGGTGCGTGGTGGGGAATGGGTACGGGAAGTTGTTCATTCCGGTCACGTACGAGGCGGCGCCGGCCCTGGTCGAGGCGTGCGCGAGCAAGTGGGCGGACCAGCTGCGGTTCTCGCTGTACGTGTCGAACTCGCCGCACGACTTCGATCGGGCTGACTCGGCGTTGATCGACGTCGGCCCGCAGGACGAGCCAGGCGTGCTGCGGTTGTTGGAGGCGTTCTTCCGGCAGCACCCCGAGGCGATCACCGGGAGAGGGATTCCGTACGCGACGGTGCCCGGGCCGCTGCACCTTGCGAGGGCGGAGGCGAAGGAGAGAGGGGATCTTGGGGATGGGTTCGGGTGGAGGAGGAGCGCGGAGGCGGTGCTCGCGAAGACGCCGGCGTGAAGAGGAGGGCAAACCGGGGCGCGGTTTCGGGGCGCGGTTTCGGAACCACGGTTTCGGGTACGCGATCGGGATCGGGATCGCGATCGGCTTCGGGATCGGGCGCCGTGGGTTCGCGCGTACGTTCGGGTTTTTCGTCGGGCGTTCCGGCGGCGTGTGAGGATGCGCCATGCGCTGGTTGCTCGCTGCCGCGACGCTCGTCGCTCTCGCTCTTGCGACTGCGCTCGCGATCCGCACGTTCAAGACGCCCGCCCCGGCCGGTCCGTCTGCGACGAAGCCCGGCCCCACCACGTGCCCCGAGGCCTCCCTTCGCCCCCCTCCTCCCCTCCCCGAGGCCACCGCCGCGCCGCTGCAGTTGGTCGTCGATCCCGCCGTGAGGCTGCTCATCGATGGCGCTGAGCCCGGCCCTTCACTCCTCGAGGGCGTTCACTCCATCGAGGCCAGCGCCGCCGGCCAGAAGTCCGCCAGGGTGCTGCTGCAGGTCGATGCGTTCACGCCCGTCCTCCTCGAGGCGCGCGCCGGCTCGGGCGCCGTCACCGTGCTCATGGTCGGCGGCAGGTGCGCCAACTGCGCTGGCGCCGTCGCCAACCTCGACCTGCGCTACCGCCCCGATTCGCTCGGGAGCCTGAGCGGCGTGGCGAAGGCGCTCTCCGAGGGCGATTGGCTCGAGGGCGCTCACCTGATGCGCGGCATCGCTCCCTCGGATCGTGATTCGGCCGAACCCGCCCGCCTGCTCGCCGTGCTCTACGCCTTTGCCGGCCGACCTTCTCTGGTGCGCGAACAGCTCGAGAAGCTCGAAGATCCACCTCTGCGCGCCGCCCTCACCCGGCGCGATGCCCTCGAAGAACTCAAGCCCGTGCGGCAGCTGCAGACCGCCACCCCCCGCTGGAACGCCACCACCGAACGGTTTCAGCGGCTGACCGATCGCTTCGTGTCCGAAGCGCCGAAGCAGCTGACCATGCTCACCGTCACGTTCGACGAGCTGTCCAGGACCTTCGGCACCGCCCAGGAAGCGAAGGACGCCATCGGGTGCGAAGCCGCGCTCGAGGCGGCCAACGCCGCGCTCGGTGACCTGGTCATGACCCTGCGCTCGATGCGGCCCGAGGACTGCGCGTGGCAGAAGCGGGTGAGCGAGGCGTTGTGAGGTCGGTTGCCCTCTCCCCGACCCTCTCCCGCTCCGGGAGAGGGGGCACCAGCTTCAGCGCATCGCGGCCGAAGACAGCGCGCGGTGCACTGCCTCGAGCGCCTTGCGCGCTTCCAGCAGCTCGGCCCGCTCGCGCGTCAGCTCGGACACCTGCCGCGCCAACGTGTCGCGCTCACCCTTGAGCGCGTCCGAGCTGCGCCGCAGCGCGCCCATCGTCTCCTGCGCCGCCTCGAGCTCGGCCGCCAGCCGCTCTTCTTCAGCGAGGCTGTCGGAGATCTCCTGGTCCTTCTTCGCCACCGTCTCGGCGAGCTCCTGCTTCTCGCGCTCGCGCAGCTCGAGCACCTGCCGCGATTCCTGCAGCGCCAGCAGCGACTCGTTGCGCTCGCCCTCCAGTGACTCCAGCTCTCGCTCGAGCTCGGAGAGCAGCGTGACCCGCCCTTCCATCTCGCTCGACAGGCGCTTCGCCTCGTCCATCCGCAGCCGCGCTTCTTCCGTGGCCCGCTCGGCCTGGCGGCGCGCCGCCTCGAGATCCTGCGCCAGCGCCAGGTTCATCGCCCGCGCCTTCGACAGCTCGGTCTGCAGCGCCGAGATGCGCTCGACCGCCAGCACGCCCGCCTCGGCGACCGTGTCCGGCAGGGGCTCGGGGCGCGGGTTCTCGCGCACCGCCTTGAGCCGCTCGCGCAGCCGCTCGCGGCGCTCGGCCGGGTCGCTCTCCACGCTCGGCGGCGGCGCGGTCTGCACCTCGGTCACCGTCGGGGGCGGCTCGGCGTGAGCGCGCGGAACAGGGGCGGGCTCGACCGGCGCCACGAACGCGCGCGGCGCGGGTGCGGGCTCGACGTGCGGCGCCACGAACGCGCGCGGCGCCTCGACGTGCTCGACCAGCGCCGGCACGGGCGCCGCTTCGGCGTGCACCGGCTGCGCCCAGCTCGAGACCCGGGCCTGCACTTCGTCGGTCGGCTCGGAGAGCTGCGAACTCGCGCCTCGAGGGGAAAGCGCTTCCTGGAGCATCTCGGCGGCCGAGCTCCGCAGGGCGCGGGCCTGCGCGCGCTGCTTGAGCGCCGAGGCCAGGTTCATCGACTCCACCGTCTCGACCGAGGGGATCACCGGCGGGGCCTCGTGGGCCACCTGCTGGGCGAGCGACTCCACCGTCGCCGTCGAGACACCGCTGTCGGTCATCAGCGCGCCCAGGCGCACCCGGGGCTTGGCTCGGCTCACGTTCGCGTCGAATGCCTTCTTCATCGGTGTCCCTCCGGAGAGATTCTTGCTGTTGAAGTTGTTCACGCGCTCTTCGCCTGCGTGCGGGCCGCGGCCTTCGCTGCGATCGAGCTCTGCAGCCGCGAGAGCACGTCGTCGATCAACTTCTGCACGTCGTTCGCGCCCTTGCTGTCGCGGTCGAAGCGGAAGATGGGCATGCCCTCGCTCGAGGCCTGCGCGAAGCGCGTGCACTGGCGAATCACCTGCGGCATCAGGAACTCGGGGTAGTGCTGCTTGAGCGCCTCGAGCGCTTCCTTCGCCAGCTTGAAGGTCGCGTTGAAGCTGTTCACCACGATGAACACGTGGTCGAGCACGTGGCCGAGATCCTCCTCGAGCGAGTTCACCGTCTCGAAGAGCAGCTTGAGCCCGTGGAACGAGAGGAAGTCGGCCAGCACCGGCACGATCAGGTCGTCCGCCGCCATCAGCGCGTTCAGGTTCAGCAGGCCGAACGACGGCGGCGCGTCGAAGATGATGAAGTCGTAGTGCGCTTCGACTTCCTTCAGCGCGTTCTTGAGCTTGAACTCGCGGCCCGCCATCGGCATCAGCGCCAGATCCACCGTCGACATCGACAGGTTCGAGGGCACGAAGTCGAGGTTGGGCAGCGGCGACTTCTGCACCACCTGGGAAATCGGCGTCTTCTTCACCAGCACGTCGAGCAGCGTGCGCTCGAAGTCTTCACCCTCGAAGCCCAGGCACTTGGTCGCGTGGCCCTGGCTGTCGAGGTCGATCAGCAGCACCCCGTAGCCCATCTCGGCCAGGCGCCAGGCGTAGCTGGTCGACAGCGAGGTCTTCCCTGTGCCGCCCTTGAAGTTGAGGAAGAGCTGCTTGCGCGTGCCGAACGCGGGCGGCTCACGCTGCAGCTTGCCCCGCAGCTCCCACGCGTCTTCCGGCGTGTACTCGTCCTTCTTGAGCGCGGCGGACAAGACCTTGGTGGTGATGCCGAGGAGGTCAGCGGTCTCTTTGGGGGTGTAGCGGATCGGATCCATCTGACTGTCCCTCATGCGACGAAGTATTTGAGGCCGCGGCGCACGACCTGGCCCTGAGCCATCAGCTCGCCGCACACCTTCATGGTCTGTTCTGTCGAGGCGCCGATGCCGCTGGCGAGCTCGGTGAGCTGGCGCCCGCGGATGCTGGCGCGCAGCTCGCGCATCGCCGAGGTGAGCAGCTCGGCCGGGAGTGCTTCTTCGACTTCCACCTCCAGCACGGCGACGCGGGCCTTCGCGGGGGCGGCGGCCAGGGGGATGGTCGCTTCGCTCCGGTGGGGCAGCGCCTCTTGAAACCTCTCCCTGCGAAGCGGGGAGAGGTCGGCCGCAGGCCGGGTGAGGGGCGCTTCGGGCAGGTGGCCCCTCACCCCAGCCCTCTCCCCGCTGCGCAGGGAGAGGGAGGCGCTTGCGCTTGCACTGGCGCTGGTCACGGGCTTCGAGGGAACGCTCGCGAGCCGGCGGACCTCGCGGCGGCGGTGCGCGTCATCGAGCGAGACGAGCGAGGTGACGTCCTGGCCCAGCAGGCGGGAGAGCGACTGGCTCGCCGCCCGGCGCACGCGCACGTCGACGTCGCGCATCGCGTCCATCAAGAGGGGACGCGCCACCTCGGCGTTGCTCGCGCCCAGCACCAGCGCGGCCAGCGAGCGGACGTCGGCGTCGCCGTCACGAATCGCCTGCGTGCCCAGCTCGAGGGCTTCCTTGCCCGAGAGCCCCAGCGCCAGCAGCGAGGCGCGGCGACGGACCGCCTTGTCCGGGTCCTTCGTGGCCGCCGCGAGGTGCGGGGCCGCCGCGGGGGCGTCGAGCGTGATCATCGCCTTCAGCGCCGCGATGCGCACTTCCGGCGCGGACGAGCTGAGCAGCGGCATCACCACCGGCAACGCCTCGACCTTCGCCAGCGACGCGAGCGCGGCCAGCAGCGCCACCTGCACCGAGGGCTCGCTCTCGCCGTGGAGCGCGGTGGCCAGCGCCGGCGTGGCCGCCGGGTGACGCAGCGCCTGCAGCCGCTCGGCCGCCCGCACCCGCGCCGACGCGTCGGGCGCCGACAGCTCGCGCACCGAGAAGCCGAACAGCGTCTCTTCACTGCGGCCCGGGAACTCGCGCGCGCCGGTGAGCTTCGCGAACTCGTTCTCGCTCACCGAGAGCCGGCCCTGCGCCTTGAGCTCGTTGGCCACGCCCGTCACGGTGCCCGAGGTGGTGGGCGCGGGCCCGACCAGCACCGCGTCGCCGCGCTGCACCAGCACCTCGCTCCGGAGCTGCGCGATGAACTGCCCCAGGTCGAAGTCGTCGGGCCCCTGGTCGAGCCCATGAATGCGCGAGGCCTCGAGCATCTTGCCCACCAGGTCGGCCCGCTCGCGGCGCAGCGCGTCGGCCAGCCGCGCCGTCTCTTCCCGCTCGGAGTGCGCGCGCGTGACGCGCACCTCGAGCTCGGCCACCACCCGGCGCAGCTCGATTTCCCGCTGCGAGGCCGCGGCGAGATCAGACTTGAAGCGCTCGAGCTCGGAGCGCGAGGTGTCGGCGTCGTTGGTGAGCTGTGAAGAACGAGCCTCGAAATAGAGGATCTTCTCGAGTGCGCTCTTCAGAAGGGCTTCCGGCTTTTCGTCACTCAAGGGCGATCGGCTCCAGGCTCAGCTTCAGCTGCCGAAACGGACGCTACAGGTGTGTCGCGACTTGTCTCTTTTTTGACAGCGAGGGGACCCTATGCTGGCGATCGCCCATTGTAAACCCACGGATCCATTGGGGTTTCGATGTAGGTGTCACGGAAACGTGGCTGAGGCCGATTTACCGGCCCCGCAGCCACTTTCGCCCGGCGGAGAAAAAGTCCGGTTTGGCTGCCCCGAACGGCGCGTGACGCGCTTGCTCTTGCCGACCCGGGGTCCCGATGACAAACGAGAGGTGCATGAGCCCCGCCCGCGTCGAACTCCCGCCGCACCTTCAGCGGTACGTGGTTGAGCAGGACTACGCGTCGTACACGCCGCGAGATCAATCGGTGTGGCGGCACGTGATGCGGCGCCTGTCGCGGCACCTCGAGACGCGCGCGCACGGCACCTACCTGCGCGGCCTGCAGGAGACGGGCATCGAGCTCGACGAGATCCCGAGGCTCGAGACGATGAACGAGAAGCTCGATCGCCTCGGCTGGCGCTGCGTGGGCGTGCGCGGCTTCATACCGCCCGCGGTCTTCACCGAGATGCAGGCGCGCGGCATTCTCGCCATCGCCGCCGACATCCGCAGCCACAAGACCATCATGTACACGCCGGCGCCCGACATCATCCACGAGAGCGCGGGGCACGCCCCCATCATCGCGGACGCGGCCTACGCGGCGTACTTGAAGAGCTGCGGCGAGGTCGGCTTCAAGGCCATCGCCTCGGCCGAAGATCGCGCGCTGTTCGAGGGCATTCGCAACCTGTCGGTGGTGAAGGAAGACCCGATGGCCACGCCGGAAGACGTGGAGCACGCGCAGGCCCGCCTGGACGCGGCCGCCAAGTCGGTGCGCTACGTCTCGGAGTCGACCCGCGCCTCGCGCCTCTACTGGTGGACCGCGGAGTACGGGCTGGTCGGCACCATCGAGCAGCCCAAGCTGTATGGCGCCGGGCTGCTCTCTTCCATCGGCGAGGCCGAGCACTGCCTCACCCCCGAGGTGCGGAAGCTGCCGCTGTCCGTGGAGTGCGCGAACACCGCGTACGACATCACCCGCATGCAGCCGCAGCTCTTCGTGGCGCGCGACTTCCGGCACCTGAACGACGTGCTGGCCGACTTCAAGCACTCGCTCGCGTACATCCGCGGCGGGGACTACGGGCTCGACGAGGCGCTGCGCAGCCGCGCGGTCAATCACCTGGTGCTGCGCACGCGCGGCGGCGAGAGCATCGAGCTGACCGGCGAGGTCCGCGAGATTCACCGGGCCGGCAAGGACACTGGGCCCGGGCTCACCGCGTCGGTGATCGAGCTGGTCGGCCCCACGATGATCAGCACCAACGGCAAGTGCACCGAGATCCCCAAGCGCATCGACGCGGTGGTGCTCATCGGTGACGCCAAGCTGCCCCTGCGCGGCCGCTTCTCGGTGCGCTTCGAGTCGGGCGTGGAGGCCTCGGGCTACGTGGTGGACAACCACGAGGTCGTCGACTTCCGGGTGTGGCTGCACGGCCGGCAGATTCCGGTGTCGACCTGGGCGTACGTGGCGGTGGCCGAGGCGATCCCCTCCGTGGCCGGTGGCCCGGCAGACCCCCAGCGGTGGGACGAGTACTTCGGCGCGCTCGACAGCTTCACCGCGGGCAACAGCGAGGCGCTCGCGCGTCAGCGCAAGGCCGAAGAGCTCCCGGGCGACCTGGCCGGGCTCTACGCCGAGGTGCGGGTGATGCGGCGCTCGAAGAAGATCGATCGCAAGCGCCTCACCACGATCCTCGAGGAGGCCCGCCGCTTCGGCGAAGAGGCGCTGCTCCGCGAAGAGGTCGACGAACTCCTCACCGCGAACTGAACATGAGCGTCCCACCCGACGAGCGGCTGCACGCCGCGTTCAACATTCTCGAGAAGCACGTCGAGACGAAGTACGGCATTCCCATTCGCATCAAGGACGTGCCGAACCCGTTCACGGGCGATCTCGACGGCGCGGAGATTCACGTCGACTACGCCGAAGACATCGAGAGCGCGCTGTTCATCATCGCGCACCTCTTCGGGCACACCGTGCAGTGGAACACCGACGAGAAGGCCCGCGAGATTGGCTACAAGCTCTACCCGAACCCCGACGAGGCGATGCTCAAGCGCCTCCACGAGTACGAGTACGAGGCGTGCCGCTACTCGATGCAGCTCTTCCACGAGGCGGGCGTGGGCGAGCTCGACCAGTGGCTGTCTGATTATTCGGCCTGCGACTTCGCGTACCTCACGCACTTCTACACGACGGGTGAGAAGCCCCCGTTCAAGACCTTCTGGAAGACCGGGTCGCCGCTGCTCGCGCCCAAGGCCATTCCGCCGTTTCACCCGACCAAGTGGGTGTCGAGGTGGGAAGGCATCGTGGTGTGATGCGCGAGCTCCGCGACGCGCTCGAACAGGCGCAGCAGGAGACCGTGTCGCTCCGGGCGAAGGTGGCCGAGCTCACCGCCGAGGTCGAGCTGCAGAAGGCGCAGTTGCAGCAGGCACGCGGCGAGAACGAGCGGCTCGCGCAGCTGGTGCTCAAGGGGCTCAACCCGGCCGGGCAGAAGTCCGCGTTCTCGGTCGCCGACGTGGCGGAGCTCGTCGCCTTCCTGAAGAAGTAAGATGGCCGCAACGAAGACCCTCGAGAGCCTGGGTAGCGTCGCCTCGCCTTGGACAGGCTGACTTCACGCCGAGCGTTTCCGACGATTGAGGAAGCAAGCTCAGGCGCCCGCTTCGCTACCAGCGAAGAGAGGTGAGAGCGGCGACGTGCTGAAAGTCACCGTCGCGGCTGACCAGCGTCCGTTCGTGCTGCCGGCAGAGCGCAGCGATCCACACGTCGTTCTCAGGGAGCGGTCGCCCCTTTGCGCGCAACGCCTCCCTGACTTGCGCGTAGTGGAGCGTGGTGTGGTCGTCGACGATGAGGAGGTCCGATTCCGCCACCAGTTCGTCGAGCATCGCGGCAAGTTGCTTGCGGTGACGGGAGCGCTGCAGGCCGAAGCGATACTCACCGACCACGATCACAGGCAGCGCGAAGCGGGTGATTCCGTCCAGGAGCTCGAGCAACGCGACGTCTCCTTCCAGCAGCGCCGAGACGGCATTGGTATCCAGCGCGAGGTCCCTCACCAGGTGTCCTCGTCGATGCGTGAGAACTCGTTGGCCAGGGCCCGGTCGACGGCCGCGGTGTCGAGCTTCCTGGCCTTGCCCGCGAGCCTTCGCCAGCCGGGAGCGGGAGCGCGCTGCTGGAGCTGGGCTTCCAGCGCCAGGGCGATGAAGTCGCGCATCGAAACACCGCGCAGCGCGGCCGCGGCCTTGGTGCGGCGCAGGAGCGTGTCCGGAAGCTCGAGAGTCGTCTTCATTCCCATATTTTACGGGAATATGGGTCAAGAAGGAAGGCGGCGGTCAGGCAGCGCGCGTTCTCGCTCGCCGACGCGGCGGAGCGCGGCGCGCACCTGAAGAAGAGGTGAGATCCACCCAGCGCAGCAGGTTCTCGATGCGCGCGCCGGCAGAGAGCGACACGCCCTTCTTCTTCCGCCCCTTGCGGGGGTCGAGGAAGGTGACGACGCCCTCGGCCGTCACCGAGGCGATGACGGGCAGCCAGCCCAGGCGCTGCGCCTCGGCTTCCATGCGCTTCCACGCCGCGGCGCTGAAGTGCAGCGGCAGCGGCGACCGCTTCACCTGGATGCCCACCATCACGCCCGCGCGAAGCGCGAGCAGGTCGAACGCGCCGCGCGACGCCTTCGATTGGTAGACCAGCTCGAAGCCGAGCTCGGCCAGCGCCTGGGCGACGACGCGCTCGCCTTCGTCGCCGATGACGGTCATGGGCACGGCCGCCCCGCCCGGGGCGCGCCACTGCAGCCAGAGCGCCATCACCCGGTCGCTGAGCTCCCAGGTGCCGTCTTCGCGCGCGCGGATGATGTCGCCCAGCCGCGCGAGGTAGTTCACCACGCTCGACGAGCTCAGCCGCACCGCGCGCTGCAGGTCGACCGGCCGGGCGGGACCGCGCGCGAGCTGCTCGAGCAACGCGAGCGACGCCGACGATCTGCCCACCACCCGCGCCAGCTCGCTCTCGAAGAACAGCGCCAGGCGCCCCGTGCGGTGAAAGAGCAGGCGCGAGACGGCTTCCTTGAGCGCCGCGTCGTCGAGCGGCGCCGCGATGGCCGCGAGCTGCTCGCCGAGGAGCTGGAGGTAGAAGGGGTTGCCCCCCAGGGTGTCGACCGCTTTCTCGGCGAGCGCGCGGCTCACCTTGCGGCCCGGGACCGCGCTGTCGATCAGCAGGGCCACCGCGTCCTCGCGCTCGAACTCCCCGACCTCCATCAGCTCGAAGTGGCCGAAGAACGGCGAGCGCTGCGAGGCGACCAGGTCGGTCATCATGCTGCGTGCAGAGCCCGAGACCACGTACGAGACGCGGCGGTGCTTCTGCCACGCGCTGCGCAGCATCGGCAGCACCTCGACGGCCGGGCGGCCCACCCGCAGCGCCGCGAGCTCCTGGAACTCGTCGACCGCCACCACCAGGAAGAGGCCCAGCCGCTCGGCGAGGCGCTCGGGCACGTCGAGCAGCCGGCTGGTGGTGAGCGCGGTGAGCTCGAGCTCCTTGAGGCCGAGCAGGAGCTGCCTCAAGTCGGGAGGCAGGGTGGCGAAGCGGGGCGAGCCTGAGAGCGCGGCCCGGTACGAGTCGGGGTCGATGGTCGCCTCGAGCGACTGGCCACACTCGGCGGCGAACACCCGGTCGACCACGCGCAGCACCAGCAGCCGCAGCACCTCGTCGGTGACGGGCACGTGATCGAACACGTCGAGGATGGCGAAGACCACCGGGGCGCCGACGCGCCTGGAAGTCTCGAGCAACAGGCTGGTCTTGCCCACCTTGCGGGGCCCCAGCAGCGCCAGCCAGTGGGGCGACCCGGCCCGGAGCTTCTCGACGCAGGCAGCGATGCGAGCGAGCTGGACCGTGCGGTCGCGAAACTCGGGACCAACGACCGGGAGCGTGGTCTGGAACATGGAACTACCTTACAACAGTGTAACCTTACAAAGTTGTAACGTTACAACGCTGTCAGCTTTCAGCGCTGCTGCTGGCGCAGCTGGGCCTCGAGCTGCTGGCGAAGCTCGGGCGGGAGCTGGTCGAGCCCCTGGAAGCCGCCGCCCGGGGGCGGCGGGGGGCGCTTGAAGATGGCCTCGCCCGTCTCGAGCCAGGTCTTGTCGCCCGCGTTCACCGCGTAGAGCAGGCCGTCGTCGCCCCTGGCGTGCGTCTCGCTCAGCCGCAGGTGCTGCGTCGCCCCACCCTTCAAGGTGAGCTCGAGCTGGATCGAGGGCTTCGGGTCGACCAGGTCGCGCACCAGCTTCAGCCCGCGCATCGAGGCGATGCGGGTGAGCTGCGGGCCGACCTGCTGCGCGTCGAACTGGGTCGGGGTCTTCGGCTCGACCAGCTTCCAGCTCTCGCCTTCCTTCGCGACGATGGTCTTCTTGCCACCGGCGACCAGGGAGAAGCGCTCGACCTGGGCAGGGTCGAAGTGCAGCAGCCGCAGATCGCGCAGCCCTTCGGGGTCCTTCAGCAGCTGCTCCGCCTGCCAGCCGGGGAGCAGGTAGCTCTGCGCGTCGCCTTCGACCGCGAGCGCGTACGTGCCATCGGGCCGCTTCGCCCCCAGCCGCAGCGTCACCGACTTGCCGCTCGCGAGCTCGGCCTTCACCTCGGTCACCGCCTCGACCGGACCCTCGAGGAAGTCCTGCGCCGAGAGGTTGGCGAGCTGGCCCATGAGCTGCTGCGCGGCCGCGGCGTCGAACCGGTAGTCCTTCGCGGTCGGGGCTTCGAGCTTCCAGCTCCCCGGTTCCGTGCCGGAGACGAGGGACCACGGCGTGGGCCCGCTGAACGTCACCCGGCTCACCTCGTCGAGCTTGAAGGTGGAGATCGACTTCTTGCGCCACGAGGTGAGGTCGCGCTTCGCCAGGTACGGGAGGCTGCCGTTGATGGTGAACACGGCGTTCGACTTCGCCTCGCGCAGGTAGGCCCCGCCGCTGCGCGAAGCCTTGCCCAGCACCAGCTCGCGCACCACGCCGCTCGCGGTGCTCGCCTTCACGGTGACGCCCTTCGTGCCGTCGACCTCGAGGTCGGCGTGCTTCTCGGCGCGGTCGCTCACGAAGTCTTCGGCCTTGAGCTCGGCGAAGCCCTGCGTGGCGGCCTTCACCTGGCCTTCGTCGGCGGGGTAACGCTTGCCCGAGTTGCCCACCGTCCACGCACCGCCTTCGGACTTGAGGACGATGGGGCCGAAGGACATCTCGACGATGGCGTCCGCGCTGACGGGTGCGAGCTGGAGCTTCTGCACTCCGACAGTCACCTGCGGTTCACGCGTCGCGACGAAGAGGAGTGTGAGGACCCCGAAGACGGCCACTGCGATGAGCGTCGAGCGCTTCATGTGCTCGCCCTCTCCCCGGCCCTCTCCCCCGCGGAGGAGAGGGAGACACGGGTCCTCCCTGCCTCTCGCATGCGCCAACGGACGAGCCCGAACAGCGCGAGCAACGCCGGCAGGCCCAGCGCGTTGCCGAACTTGACCGCGTTGCGCGTGCCGTCAGACAGCTCGGGCTTCAAGGTGGCCATCTGCAACCCCCGCGAGCGCATGGCCAGCAGCGCCGGGTCGAGCAGCAGCCAGTCGGTGACGTTGAGCAGCAGCGCCTGGTTGCCGCGGCTCATGCCGGCGAAGTCGTCCTGGATGAGGGCCGAGGTGCCCACCACGATCAACCGCGACTCGCTCTTGCTCTCGGCCAGCACCGGCGTGGCGCCCGGCGTCGACTGCGCCGCTTCCGCCGCGTACGCGCTCTTGAACTTGCCGCTGAGCTGCACCATCAGCGGGTGGGGGCCGCTGAGCTGCGGCGACTCGGACCGCCAGTCGCGCCGCGGGTCGACGTTGGCCGGCTTGTTCTCCAGCCAGCTCTTGTTCGACGAGCGCGCCAGGGTGAGCGCCTGCACCCCGTCTGCGGGCTTCACCGAGACCGGGCTGGCGAAGGGGAAGATGACCTCGGAGAGGCCCTTGCTGATGGGGCTTTCGCCCTCGAGGTGCTTCACCACCGGCAGGAACGGGTACGGCACCGGCATCTGCACCAGCATGAAGCCGCGCCGCTCGCTCACGTTGATGTTCGCGGCGTTCACGTCGGCGACGAGCTGATCTCCCAGCGTGACCCCGTAGCTGCCGAGCAGCTGCGTCAGGCCGTGGTTCGCCTCGGCCGGGTTGAACTGGCGCAGGTCGACCTGGAGCGAGTCGAGGAAGAGCGCGACCGACTTCCCTTCCATCAGGAACTGATCGATCGCCTTCGCCTCCACCGGGGACAGCGCGGTCTTCGGGCCGATCACCAGCAGCGCGTCGAGCGACGAATCGAAGCGGTCCTTCTGGCCCAGCTCCACCGGGCGCAGCTCGTACGTCTGCGAGAGCGAGCTCTGGAGGATCTGCAGCTTCTCCTGCAGCGAGGGCTCACCGTGGCCCTGGACGATGCCGATCACCGGCGTGCGGGTGCGCGCCAGCTTGCGGATGAGCGAGGTGAGGTCGTACTCGAGGCCCTCGAGGCGCTGCACCACGGGGATGACCTCCTTCTTCTCCTTGTGCTTGATGACCAGGCCCATGTACGCGCGCTTCGTCTGCTGCTGGTCGTCTTCGATGACGCGGATCTCGACGGGCTGCACGCCGGCCGAGGTGAGCTCCTTCTCCACCGAGGTGGGCTCGCGGAAGCGGCGGCCGAAGATGTCCTGCTTCACCTCGCGCTTCGTCTCCTTGTCCTTCTCGGTCTCCTGGCCGGCGGGGTCGATGAACTCGAAGGCGACCTGGCCCTTCGAGGCGGCGCGGAACTCCTCGAGCAGGTCGCGCACGTAGCGGGCGTTGCTCGAGTACGGCGCGGGCAGGTTGTCGGTGAAGTACGCGGTCACCGTGACGGGCTCGTCGAGCGCGCCCAGGGTCTCGCGAGAGGCAGCCGCGAGGGTGAACGAACGATCGCGCGTCACGTCGAGCCGGCCGAAGAAGCGCAGCCCCATCACGTTGACCAGCACCAGGCTGCCGAGGACGGCCGCCAGAAACAGTCCGTGTTGCAGTTTCATGTCAGCTCCTCACTTGCGGGCCGACGAGAGCGTCCTCGTCGTCAGCAGCAGGCCCACCGCGGTCAGCGAGACGTAGAAGACCAGGTCCCGGGTATCGATGACCCCGCGGGCGATGTTGTCGAAGTGGTAGTCGACCGACAGGTACTCGAGCACCTGGCCCAGCGTCTCGGGCAGGAGCGCGGCGAACTTGTCGATGAAGGCGAAGGCGAAGCAGAGCACCAGCCCGACGATGAAGCCGACGATCTGGTTGCGCGAGAGGGCGCTGCCCCACAGGCCCAGCCCGATGAAGCTGCCGGCGAGCAGCAGCAGGCCCAGATACCCGGCGAGCACCGGACCCCAATCGAACGGCGCGCCCGGGCCGGTGAGCGAGGCGACGGAGACCGCGTAGGGAATCGTCCACACCAGGCCGACCGCCACCATACCCAGCGCGGCGAGGAACTTGCCGGCGACGATCTGCCAGTCTTCCATGGGGAGGGTGAGGAGGAGCTCGAGCGTGCCGCTCTTCCGCTCCTCGGCGAGCGCGCGCATGGTGATGGCGGGCACGAGCACCACGAAGAGCACGGGCACCACGCCGAAGAAGCCGCGGAGCGAGGCCTGCCCCGCGAGGAACAGGGTGCTGAAGTACAGCCAGCCCGCGAGCAGCAGGAAGCCGCCGAGGACGATGTAGGCGATGGGCGAGGCGAAGAAGGTGCGGAACTCGCGCTTCGCCACGGCGAGGGTGCTTTCCATGTCACGCCGCCTTTCGGGGCTCTGGCTGGCCCGTGAGCTTGCGGAAGGTGTCCTCGAGGCTGGCCTGCGTGCGGCGCACCTCGAGCAACATCAGGTCGTGCTTCACCACCGCCTCGAAGAGCGCGCGGCGCGGATCTTCCAGTCCGAAGCGCAGGCGGAAGCCCGCGGTGCCGTGACCTTCGCCTTCTGCGCCCTCCACGCCCGTGACGCCGGGCACCGCGCGCAGCAGCCCCGCGACGTGCGCGGGGTCGAGCGGAGCGCCGTTGCGGCTGGCGAGGACGATCACGAGCGAGCCTTCCCCACCCGCGGTGAGGTGCTCGGGGGAATCGTCGGCGACGAGCCTGCCGTCGTTGATGATCAACACGCGCGAGCAGGTGCTCTGCACCTCAGACAGCACGTGCGTGGAGAGGATGACCGTCTTCTCCCTGCCCAGGTCCTTGATCAGCGCCCGGATCTCGACGATCTGGTTCGGGTCGAGGCCCGAGGTCGGCTCGTCGAGGATGAGCAGGTCAGGCTCGTGGAGGATCGCCTGGGCGAGGCCCACGCGCTGCCGGTAGCCCTTGGAGAGCTGGCCGATGTCCTTCGAGATCACGCCGCCCAGGCCGCAGCGCTCGACCGCGTTCCTGATGCGGGCGCTGCGCACGGCCTTGTCGACCTGGCGCGCTTCCGCGATGAAGCGGAGGAAGTCGACGACCATCATCTCTTCGTAGAGCGGGTTGTTCTCGGGCAGGTAGCCGATGAGCCTGCGCGCACGCACGGGCTCTGCGACCACGTCGACGTCACCCACCAGCGCCTGGCCGGCGGTGGGCGTCAGGTAGCCCGCGAGGATCCGCATGGTGGTCGACTTCCCTGCGCCGTTGGGGCCCAGGAACCCGACCACCTGCCCTCGGGGTACTTCAAAAGAGAGGCCTTTGAGCGCTTCGGTGGGGCCGTAGCGCTTCGTCAGCCTCTCGATTCGGATCATCGAGTTGGGCATCGTCTGTTCTCACCAGCACGAGTTGACGGAGCGCGAGGTAAAGCAGCCCAATTCCACTGTCAAGTCGGGGGTACGCTGTGGCGATGCGCCTCAACCAGCGACTGTTCGAGCAGCGGCTGGCAGCCCTGCGGGGTGTGCCCGGGCTCAATGGGCAACACGTCGATCACCTCGCGGCCCTGCTGCAGGACCCCGACGACTGGAAGTGTTTCCGGGTGAACCCGCTGCGCTTCGCCGACACGCACGGCCTGCCTCAACGGGCGGCCCTCGACCTCTTCCTGCACGCGGCGCGCGCGGGGCTGCTCGAGTTGCGCTTCAACCTGGTGTGCCCGATGTGCGGTGGCATCGAGTACCAGCTCGACAGCCTGGACGCGGTGCCCGCGCGCCAGTTTCACTGCCTCATGTGCCAGGTCGATCTCGAGGCCGAGCTGGACGACCGCGTCGAGGTGGGCTTCTCGGTCGAGGTCGGCGTTCGCGAGCTCGAGTTCGACACCTTCAAGAACGCGGCGAGCTACCAGCGCTTCTTCTTCAGCAGCAGCTTCGAGCGCTCGGCGCCCTTCCAGCGCTTCCTCGACGACGCCACGCGCGGGCCGTATTCCGTGGAGCCGGGCACCGAGGTGTCACTCACGCTCGAGGTGAAGGCGGGCCACTCGTACCGGCTCATGTCGCTCGACACGCACAGCCAGGTGGCGCTGCCCATCACCGAGGGAGGTGCCGACAGCGTCGAGGTCACCGCGCTCCCCACCGGCCTGGGCCCTGCGTCGGTGGCGGTCACCCCGGGGAAGGTCGCCCTGCGCGTGGTGAACCGCGGCACCAGCCCGGTGGGCTTCGTGGTGGAGGGCGCAGATCGCAGCCAGCTGGGTGACATCCTCGGGGGGCACCCGAACACATTTCACCCGTTCTTCACCGCGCGGATGCTGCTCAACAACCAGACCTTCCGCGACCTGTTCCGCGTGCAGTCGCTCGACGCGAACATGCGCCTGCGGCTGCGCTCGCTCACCCTGCTCTTCACCGATCTCAAGGGCAGCACGCAGCTGTACGACAGGACCGGCGACATCCGCGCGTACACGTTCGTGCGCGAACACTTCAAGGTGCTGACCGAGGCGGTGAAGCGGCACAACGGCGCGCTGGTGAAGACGATGGGCGACGCGATCATGGCGTCGTTCAACGAGCCCACCGACGCCGCGAAGGCCGCGCTCGAGATGATGCAGGGCATGGACTCGCTCAACGCCGGGCTCAAGGCCGAGGGCCACGACACGGGGCTCAAGGTGGGGCTGCACGAAGGGCCGGCGCTGGTGGTCACGTCCGACGAGCGGCTCGACTACTTCGGGCAGACCGTGAACGTCGCAGCCCGGGTGCAGGGGCAGGCAGAGGCGGGCGAGATCGTGCTCACGCCGGGCGTGATGGACAGCCCGGGCGTCCGCGCCACGATGCTGGAGGCCGGCTGGAAGGGCGGCGAAGAGCAGGTCGCGCTCAAGGGCGTCGCCGGCAGCACCCGCGTGTTCAGACTCCACCGGTGATGCGCGCGCGCCTCTTCCTCCTGTTCGCCGCGCTGCTCTCGAGCCTGAACGCGGGCGCCGAGCGGCTGCTCGTCTGCGGGTGGGAGCTGCAGAGCCTGCGCGCGGGCGTGGAGACCGACCCCGGGGTGAGCGCGGACGGAGGGACCTCGCTCGATGCGGTGACGATTCACGGCGGGGCGGTGGCCGCGCGCGCGACGGCGATCGCGGGGCGGCGCAGCAGCTTCCGTCACTTCTTCGTGAGCGCGACCCCGGCGATGTACGCGCGCGTGTACGTGCGGCTGGAGCAGCCGGTGAACGCCACCACCATGTTCCTGCTGGTGCGGCGCTCGGGCGCGGTGCCGGCCATCGCGTGGCTCACCGTCGACCCCGCGGGCGTGGTGCGGCCCCAGGTGTGGGTCTCGGCGTGGCCCGCGACCGCCCAACTCACGGTGGGTCAGTGGCACCGCTTCGACATCTTCGTGGACGAACGCGGCGGAATGGGCGCGCACACGGTGCAGATCGCCCTCGACGGCGTGACCTTCGTGCTGGCGCAGGGCCTCACGCTCTCGCACATCGTCGACACCATCGAGGTCGGCCTCAACGTGAACCAGGAATCGGCGAGCGCGGGGGTGATGTTGTTCGACGACATCGCGGTCAACGGCACCGCCGGCACCGCCGAGAACGGGTTTCCCGAGCCGGGCCGGGTCTTCCTGATGCGGCCGGACGGACCGGGGGCTGCGGCGTGGACTCCGACCGATGGCGGGTTGGCCAGCCCTGACAACTGGCTCTCGGTGAGCGAGCTGCCGCCGGACGACGCGGTGACCGCGCTCGAGTCGGCGACGAACGCGAGCGCGGCTGACGAGTACGACGTCGAGCCGCCTCCTGCCGAGGCGATGACGTCGGCCGTCTCGCTCGTCATGGTCGGCGCGCGCTTCAACGGCACCGGCACCACCAATCGCTCGCTGGGCGTGAGCGTGCGGAGCTCGGCGGCGGGTGCGCAGGCGCTGTCGCCGGGCCTCGCGGCGAACGTGGTGGGTTGGTACACCAACCGCAGCGACGGCTACCTGAACGTGCCCCTCGCGGCCTCGCGCACGCCCGAGGGCGCGCCGTGGACGGCGGCCTCGCTGGACACGATGCGCATCGGGGTCTTCGACGCCGACTCGGTCGCGCGGCCGGTGCAGGCGACGTCGGTGTTCGCGATGGTGGAATTGGCGAGCCCCCTCGAGCCGCCGCCGCCGCTGGTGGGCGTGATCGCCGACGCCGGTGTCCCCGACGCGGGCCCAGCCGACGCGGGCAGACCCGACGCGGGCACCCCTGACGCGGGCACACCCGACGCAGGAGAGGTCCCTGATGGCGGAACCACGGACGCAGGGCCCGCCTCGGACGGGGGCCTGCCGATGACGGACGCAGGCGTCAGCGACGGCGGGCCTTCCTTCGACGGTGGCGAGGTGGGCAGCGACGCGGGCGAGCCGGCTGATGGGGGCGTCCGCGGCCCGCTCCACCTGACCGTGGGCTGCGCCTGTGACGCGGCGCCAGGGAGCGGGTGGCTGCTCGCGCTGCTGTGGGCCCTGCGACGCAAGCGGTGACCGCGCTCGCGCTCTGAGGTACGAGCGCCGCGTGCGCCCGCTGCTGCTGGTCTCCTTCCTGTCGTGCGTTGCGTCGGCCCAGGGCTTCGAGCTCGAGCGCCTGACGCTCAATGGTGGTGCGCGGGAGACGTGGCTCGCGCAGACGGGTGACGGCCTCGAGGCGATGCACCTGCGCGTGTCGCTGCTCGGGCACTACCAGCACCGCCCGCTGGTCTACACGGTGGACGGAGTCGAAGCGGGCGCGGCGGTGGCGAGCCGGTGGACGGCGCACCTCGTCGGGGCGATGGGGCTGCACCAGTACGTCGAGGTCGGCGTGCAGGTGCCGGTGGTGCTGTCGCAGACCGGTGATGATCTGAGCCCCTACGGAATCGCGCCCGTGACGTCGACGGCGCTGGGCGTGCCGTGGCTCTCGGTGCGCAGCACGGTGCTGCGGCAGGGTGAGACGCTGCCCCTCGACCTCGCGGTGTCGCTGCACCTGGGCCTGCCGCTCGGCCTGGCCTCGGCGCTGACGAGAGATCCCGGGGCGGGCGTGGCGTTCGCTCCGAAGGTCGGCCTGGGCCGCTCGTTCGGCCCGGTGCGGCTCGGCGCCGAGCTGGGCGTGCTCCTGCGCGGCAGCCGGGTGCTCAGCCCGATGAGCCCGACGGTGAGCGACGAGGTCGGCTCGCACTTTTCCGGCGCGCTGGTGGTGTCGACGAGCGGGCTGCCGGTGCACGCCGAGCTCGCCGCGCGCGTGAGTGCGCCGTTCACCCAGACCGGCGTGTCGGTCGAGGTGCTGGCGGCGCTTCGCTACACGTTCGTGAAGCAGTTCGAGCTGTCGTTGCTGGGTGGGCCGGGCATCGGGAAGGCGCCGGGCACTCCGGCGTTCCGCGTGCTGCTCGGCTTCACGTGGACTCCCGACCTCTCAGGGTGAACGCATGGGGCTCGACGCCGTTGAGCTGATCATGACCGTCGAGGAACGCTTCGGCATCGACATTCCCGACGCCGAGGCGCGGCACCTCGACACGCCGCGGAAGCTGATCGACTGCGTCTCCGCGAAGGTCCGCGGCGACGAGCGCAGGTGCGTCTCGCAGCGATCGTTCTATCGGGTGCGAAGGGTGCTGGTCGCCGCCACGGGGCTCGAACGCAGCGAGGTGAGCCCGCGCACGACGCTCGAGTCGATCATTCCTCGCGCGCAGCGCCGGTCGCTCTGGCCGAAGCTCGCCGGGCTGCTCGGGGCGAAGAGGGAACTCCAGCGTCCCGCCTGGCTGTCGTTCGCGCTGATCGTCGGCGCGATCGCCGTCGGAGTGGCCCTGGAGCGCACCCGGGGTGGCGCCGTGGCCCTGCTCGCGGTCGCCGGCTCGGCGCTGGTGGCGACATTGCTGACTGAACGAGCCGCCATGCGGCTGGCAGGCACAGTGGGCGACCTCGCGCTCGAGGCGATTCCCCGGCTCGTGTTCGAGGATCAGCTTGAGCAGCGCGCCAGCGGGTGGACGCGCGCCGAAGTCGCAGAGACGATCCGCGTGGCGATTCGCGAGCAGCTCGGCGTCGGTGCCTTCTCCGACGACGCGAGCTTCAAGTCGCTGGGCCTGGACTGATCAGGCCTTCTCGCAGGCTGCCGCGCACTTCGCGCAGCTCTCCATGCACGCCTTGCACTCGGCGTGGTGACCCGAGTGCTTCTTGCAGGCCGCTTCGCAGTCACGGCACGCCTTCGCGCAGACGGCCGCGAGCGCCTTGAGGTGCGCGGAGTCGAGCATGCTCAGCTCAGCCACCGCCGCGCAGAGGGGCAGCATCGCGCGCACGGTGCCGGCGCACTCGGCCATCATCTTGTCGCCGGTGGACAGGCTGCGCACGCAGTGGTCGAGGCACTCCTGGCCGGCGCGGACACAGGCGAGCGCCGCCTCGTAGACGTCCTTGTGCGCGGCGATGCCCGAGGGCTTCGTGGCTGCCTTGGCGGCGTCGGCCTTCACGGGATCTGCGGCGAGGGCGGCGAACGAGAGGACGGCTCCGGCGGCGGCGGTGGTCTTCAGGGCGTCACGACGGTTCATGGGGTGCTCCAACGGGCTGCGGGTTCGGCGCGCAAGGTACGCCTCCTCGAGCAGGAGTTCTTCTGTTTCGCGACCTCTCCCAGCCGGACTTCGCCCCTCTCGGCGCAAGGGAGACCTCATCTTCCAGCGAGGCGCGAGAGGATCGCCTGGAACTCGGCCTGGCTCAGATCGACCAACTCCACCACGCGCCCGTAGAGCTCCATCGAGGGGACACTCCGCCCTCCCCTCGCCTTCGTCAGCTCGTTGAGCGTGGTGAGCACGATCCGCTCGGTGCGCGTCAGCCCATCTCGCACGTCTGGCAGCTCGGCCGGACGCGGGGGCCGTCGCGAGGCCATCAGTGTGCGTGCGCCTCGCGGAGCAGCTTCCGGTTCTGCCAGTGCGCCGCCATCATCACGCTCGCACCGGCGAGGCTGACGATGGTCTCGAGCAGCAGGTCGTGATCGAAGGCGAACGCGGCGATCGCCAGCAGGCTGATGCCGGTGAACGCGAGCCCCGCCACCAGCTTGCTGTGATGGCAGCGATACCCCGGGACGAAGGACCAGACCGCCACGCCGATCACCAGCGCCAGCAGCACCGGGTGCGCGCCACCGAACACCGAGGCCATCGCCGGCGCCATGGTCATGATCAGCGGCGTGGTCACGCAGTGCACGGCGCACACCGCCGAGAGGATCTGCCCCACGGTGTCCGGCGGATCAGCGTGGGGGTGGGAATGCGCGGTCATCTGCTGTGAGTGGCGATAATCCGCCGACTGCTCTTTCGCAAGCCGGGTGATTCAGCAACCCGGTTGTAACTACTGCTTTTCGAAGAGCAGGTCGCGCTGCTGCACCAGGTCGACCTCGCCGGCGAACTGCACGAACGCGTCGTACTTCTTCGGGGGAATGCGGCTCTGGGTGAGGCGGAATTCCTCGTCGACCTTCACCTGGTCGCCCTGCTGCGCCTCGCGGCGCACGTACTCGCCCGACGGCCCGTTGAGCTTCACCTCGCCCACCGGGCTCTTGAGCACCCAGCCCTTCGGCAGCGTGAGCGTGGCCTTCGTCGAGCTCGCCTCGCTGGAGTCGATGAACAGCGGCGTCACCCGGCTGGGCACCGCGAGGAAGCGGCGGCCCACCATGAGGGGATAGGTGAGCGACGCGGCGATGATGCGGCCGTCGCCTTCCACCCGGCCGAAGCGCCGCGCGAGGAACTCGTAGGACACCGTCACCGGCGCGCCGACGTCGCGCTTCGCGTCGACCTGCAGCTTCGACAGGTCCGCGCCACCGAAGTAGCGCGAAAGGGCCGACTGCAGCGCCTGGTCGCGTTGGTCCGGTGAGAGCGACTCGAGCGCCTCGGCGAGCTGCGCGGCCTCGAAGCCGGTGTACGTCTCCACGCCCTTGCCCGAGAGCTGGCCTTCGGCGTCGAGCTTCAGCTCGAGCGTCACCGTCTTGCCCGGGCGCGTGCTGCGGTCGGGCGTCTTCGTCCTTTCCATGGGGCGGCCCGACTCGGGCAGCACGTACGCCTCGAGCCCGCCGAGCGCGAACTCGGGCAGCTCACCGAACGGGGCGAAGCGCACCAGCGGGTCGAGCCACACCGGGTCGCCGCCGGGCACGCTCACGCGCAGGCAGATGTAGGGGAGCAGCCCCTCGTTGGGGAACAGGTAGGGCGAGGGATCCGCGGTGAAGGCCCGCACCGCGACCAGCCGCGCATCGAAGCCGAGCGCGTCGAGCGAGGCCTTGAGCAGCCACACCCGGCTCCCGCGATCCTGCGCCACCGAGGCGGCCGCCGAGACCGAGAGCCCCGCGTCGCGGCCCGAGAGCTTGTGCTGCACCGCCGCGTACACCGCCTTGATCGCGTCGAGCCCGAACGCCTTGCTCTTCTCGTCGACGGGCAGCCCCTTCACTGCCTCGCGCGCGAACGCCTCGACTTCCCAGGTGATGAGGCCCTTCTCGAGGAACGCGTCTGCGTACGCATGCACCACGCCCTCGTTGCCGCGCTGGCCCGAGCCGACGGACACGAAGGGCAGCCACTCGTTCGCCGAAGGAGGGCCGAGCGGCTCGGGGATGTACGGGGGCACGCGCCGCTCTTCGTGGCGCAGCACCTCGAAGTCACCTTCGAGCTGGGGCCGGGGCGCCTTCACGTTGTGCGCGTCGACTTCCATGCCGCTGCCCTTCGGGGCGATCACCACGTAGCTCGAGCGCGCGTTCGGCTGCTTCGCCACCTGGAAGTAGAACGCCGACGCGGTGAAGCCGGGCTGAGCCGGGCCGCGCGAGGGGTGCGCGAGCAGGTACTCGTACTCGACCAGATCGCCCACCTGCACGCCGGGCAGGGACATCGCGTCCTTGCCCTCGATGTTCTCGGGCTCGAGCGAGCGGCCGTCGGGCTTGATGGTGCGCAGCGTGAGCACGGTGGCGCCCTGCGGAATCTCGACCTCGGCCACGTCCTGCACGCCCTGCTGATCGAGCGCCTTCTGAATGATGTGCACGCGATCGACCATGGTGCCATCGGGGAAGGCCTGGATCGCGGCGGCGTCGAGCACGAAGCTGCTGGTGGCGTCTTCGCTGCCGGGCGCGGCCTCGTACGACTTGAGCGCCTCCTCGGTGCTGATGGCGTAGTCCTCGAGCAGCTCCTTGCCGGTCTTCGTGCGCGCCAGCGCGCGGCGCAGCGGAAGATCGGCGCCGTCGAGGGCGAGCGCGGCCTCGCGGGCGGCGAGCGCCTCGGGGTGGCGCCCCGCCACCTCGAGCACGTCGCCCAGCGTCCTGGGCAGCTGCGCGTTGCGGGGCCACTGGGTGCGCAGCCGGGTGAGCAGCTTCACCGCGTCGTCGAAGCGCTTCTCGGACACATAGAGCGCGGTGAGCGTGGTGGCCACGGCCACCTGGCCTTCGTCGCGGGCGAGCAGTGATTCCCACTGCGCGATGGCGCCCTTGAGCTCGCCGCGCGCGCGCAGGTGTTCGGCCGAGCGGGACAGCGCGCCGCTGCAGTGCGAGGTCCTGTTCAGCAGCGCGTCGCTGTCGGCCACGGCGTCACGGCGCCGCGCCACGTCGTATTGCAGCAGGAGCGCCTCGCACGCACCGGGCAGCGCGCTCTCGGCGTCGCGGGCGGTGGCAGCGGCGGCGGCGTCGAGGCCGAGCGCGAGCTCGACGCGGGCGATGAGCTGCAGCACCGGGGCGCCGGGGGGCGAGTGGGCGTCACGGGCCGCGCGCGCCTGCTCGAGCGCGTCGAGCTGGCGGCCGTCGTCGAGGGCGAGCTGGGCGGTGATCATCTTCGCGGCCACGAAGCCGGGATCCTTCAGCAGCGCGGTCTCGAGCTCGCGCGTGGCGCGGCCCCGGGAGACGCGGGTGGGGACGGTGCGGTCCTGCAGGTAGACGTCGGAGCGGAGCGTGGCCACCGCGGGCCCATTCACCGAAGCAGGCAGGCCGGCCAGCAGCGCGCGGGCGCCGTCACGGTCCCGCCCCAGCGCGTCGCGGGCGGCGAGGAAACGGGCGAGCGCGTCGCCATAGTCGTCTTCGAGCGCGAGCCGCACCGACTCAGCGGTGGAGAAGAGCCCGTCGGTGTCGTCATCGAGCTTCACCCCTGCTCCCCCTCGAGGCGCGAGCTCGCCGTCTTTCCCTCGAGGCACGAGTTCGCCGTTCCACGCCGGCGCTGCGCCCTGGGCGGGCGCGAAGGTGAGGGCTGCCGGTGAGCCGTCGAGAGTGTGGAGGGCGACGGTGATGTTGCCCGCCTGGTTCTCGCGCGCCATGCGCACCATGAGCCGGTGCGTGCCGGCGTCGAGCTTCACCACCCGGGTGGTGAGGGTGCTGGCGGCGCGGCGCGAGGTGAGCCGGGACAGCACGACGGTGCCGTCGAGGAGCGCGACGTGATCCATCGAGGTGACGGTGCGCAGCACGAAGCTGCCGGCCGCGGGCACGGTGACGTCGACGGCGTAGAGGTAGATGTCGCCGGTGCTCGGCTCTCCTGCGAGCGAGATGCGGCCGTCGGCGAAGCGCACCACGCGCGCGGTGAGGGGACCGAAGGGCCCGGCGCCGAGGTTCTCGAGTGAGCCGGTCTTCTCCGGGGCGGTGGGCTCGGCGGTGGCGAGCAGGTGCCAGGGGGAGAACGGGCCGACGATGGTGCCCGAGGTGGGCACGCCCATCTCGGCGATCACCACCTGGTGGCGCGCCAGGTCGTCGCTGTCGAGGTACGCGTTGGCGAGCGCGCTGCGCAGGAGGTGCGCGGTGTCGGGCTGCTGCTGCTTCGTGAGCAGGCCGGGCACACGCTCACGCACCAGCGTCGCGGTGCTCTTGGCGAGGCCGGTGGTGTCGAGCACCACGCGCGCTGCGACGGGGGCGAGCGGGTGCGCGGGGCTGCGTTCGATCAGATCGAGCGCCGCGGCGAGCGATTTCTGCGGCAAGGCCAGGCGCTGGGCCATGAAGACCTGGCCGGTGAGGGCGAGCGGCTCAGCGGGGTCCTTCGCGACGGCGTCATCGAAGAGCGTAGCGGCCTTCTTCGCGTCACCTTCCATCAGCAGCGCGTGGAACGCGGCGAGCGCGAGCGTCGACGCCTTCGCCCCGGGTCCTGCGTTGGCGGCCGCGTTCTCCAGCGCCTCCGTCGGCGAGACGGTGCGGCGGACACAGCCGGCGAGGAGCAGCGTGACGACGAGCGGGACGACGCGAAGGCAGCGCATGAGGAGCGGCTGACATAGCCCAAAGCACCGTTCACCCCGAGCGGAGTCGAGGGGTCACCATCGGGGCGCCTACTCCTCACACCGCTTCGCAGTGACGGCCAGAAGAGGTAACTGGCGCGCGCATGACGCCGTCCCCGCCGCCGCCGCCACCATCGCAGGGCCCGATGCTCCCGGTGGTGGCGATGATCCTCTCCGTGGTCGGCCTGTGCTTCCCGCCGATGCTGCTGATCACCGGCGGGCTCGGGCTGTACTGCTACCTCAGGGCCCGGCGCGATCCGGTGTGGGCGCCACGCAAGCAGATCACCCAGATGACCATGGCCGTGAGCGCCGCGGGCCTGCTCATCTTCGGCGGCCTGGCGCTGCCGAACTTCAAGCGCTACCAACTGCGCGTGAAGCAGGTCGAGTGCAGGGAGACGCTCACCTCGCTCCACGCGGCCCAGCTGCGGCTCTACGCGAAAGAGAAGCGCTACGCGACGCGCCTGTCCGAGCTCGACTGGAAGCCGCCCCGCGGCCGGGCGATCCTTCGCCTCGCGGCAGAGGGGCCGCTCGAAGAGTTCGGACAGGGCATCGACGAGGCCCGGTTTCCTTCGCTGTCGGCCAGGCGCATCGATGACGGCGTGCCGAAGTTGGTGCGGTACGCGGCGGGGCTTCAGGGCGTGTGTCCCGCCTGCTCGATCACCATGATCTGCGCGACCGAGCTGGACGGTGACGACCTGCCCGACGTGTGGACCGTGTCGACCATCGAGCGCGCAGGGAATCGCGGAGAGAAGATCGCCGGTGGCATTCCGTGGTGCGAGGTCGATGACGTGACGCAATGAGGGAGGGCCGCGCCATCGGCCGCCTCATTTCCGCTACTGTCTCGAGATGAACCGACGCGGAACAGGAGCCGCAGGGTTCATGGTGTTCGTTCTCGCGAGCGCCTGCTCCAGTCCGGCCGGGGAACCTGACGCAGCGGCCAGGGCCGACCAGGACTCCGGACTCCCCGATGCGGGCTCGAGCGACGCGGGCCCGAGCGACGCAGGCCCGAGCGACGCAGGCTCGAGCGACGCGGGCCCGCCGGAGCCGATCTACCTGGCCGGGGTGCACACGCTCCTCTGGCAGGATCGCTTCGACGGCCTCGCGTCCGACGCGGAGCTGCTCGCGAACTACACCACGCTCAACCCGGGCTCGATCCACCTCGACCCGTCAGGAGGCCTCGGCGGCTCGGGCGCGGCGCGCCTCGACTGGACGGGCTCGACGAGCTGTGCCGACGACTCAGTGCTCCTGGAGCGCAGCTTCCCGGCCACGCCGGAGCTCTACGTGCAGTTCTCGGTGCGCTACGACCCCGGGTTCGTCTTCGACTGGACCCAGACGAGCGGCCCCTGCTCGGGCAACGCGAAGAAGCTCTTCTTTCTCTGGGCGGTGTCCGGCTCGCGCTTCGACTTCATCAGCGAGAACCACGTGCTGGGCATGGGGTCTGACTACGACCACCCGCTCTTCGCCCAGAACACGGGCGCGGGGCTCTCGCCCGAGCAGCTCGGCGACGGCAGTTGGCACCGGGTCACCATTCACACCCGCCAGAGCTCGACTCCCACGGCCACCGACGGCTTCATCGAGGCATGGGTCGACGGTCGCCTGCGCTGGTCTCATGCCGCGATCGCCACGCACAACTCGGGCGGCTACGACCTCTTCAAGATGCCCACCACCTTCAACCAGGGCTCGCCAGTCACCCAGACCGAGTGGCTCGACGGGCTCTCTCTCTGGCGTCCCTGACCTGATCAGCGGGTAGGCGCTCTTTGAGGCCCTGTCCTTGCCCCCGAGGCAGTCGAGCCGCGCTATAGGCGAAGAATGCGGAGACTTTCGACCGAATCCATCTCGAACGAGGGCCTCGAGCTCGCCCACATCCCTGCCGCGGACGCGGGTTGGAAAGAGATCGAGCGATTCGCGCTCACCCTCAACGGCTACGAGGCGATCGGCCAGCGGCTGGGCGACCTGGCCGACGAGCACGCCCGGAGCGGCACCCTGCCCGTCGAGCTGACCGAGCTGCGCGCCTGCCTCTTCTTCGAGCAGCGGCGCTGGCGGCAGTTCGACGAGCCTCCCCAGGGGAAGCCGATGGCGCACATCCTCGCGCTGCTCGAGGCGATTCGCGCGGCCGTGGCAGCCCGCTGAGTCAGCCCTCTCCCCGACCCTCTCCCCCTTGGGGAGAAGGAGACATGGCTCCGGCAGTGTTCATCAGCTCGCGGTACCAGGCGGCGGTCGCCGCAGCGCGCCCCGGCAGCGCCGTCGTTCCCCAGACCACACACAACACCTTCGTCGTCGCCGGCGTCGTCTTGGTGCGCTGCGCGTCCTTCACCGCGTTGGCGCACGGCCCCTCGGCGTCGAACAGACAGAGCAGGCCCGCGAGGTCGATCGTCTGGCCTCCCTGGTTGAAGACGTAGCTGCTGCCCTCGGGCGCCACGCCGATGCGGAAGGGCTCCTTCGCCAACGAGAGGTCGACCACGCTGATCGGCAACCCGCTGTGCAGCGAGGCCACGTTGCACGCGTCGACCGCAGCGTTGATGGAATTGAGCACGCCTTCTCCCACCGCGCGGAGCAGGTATTCGGACGCCGGCTTGCCCCGCCCCGTCGGCTTGTACCCACCGTGGCGGAGCAGCTCGCGCACGGCACCCCGCACGGCGTCGTCTGACTTCAGCGGCGCCGGCGCATCGAGCTTCAACAACTGCATGATCGACTCGACCCGGCCGATGTCTCCGAGCGGCCGGGGGAAGGTCGCGGTGAAGGACGCGGCGTCGAGGAGCGGGTGCTGGTCGATGGTCAGCATCAGCCCGAACTAGCACAGCCCCTCACCCCGCCCTCTCCCCGCTTCGCAGGGAGAGGGAGCGCACCAGATCGCGTTGGAGCTCGCTGGCGATGCGCGGCGGAAGCGGGCCCACGGCCTCGAGCTCGGTGCCGGTGATGCGCTGCACGTCGTTCGCGTTCGGGTCTCCCGCCCAGATGCCGGGCTCGAAGTGCAATGAGACGTGCCACCCTTCGCCCCGCCTCGTCAGATCGACCCACGAGCCGCCATCCACCACCGGGCCACGCTCCCAGCCCATTCGTTCGAGCGCGAGCAGGGCCACCACCGGCACCTCGTGGTGCGCCAACGCCTGCATCCGGGAACGCAGGCCCGCCGCCGGGTAACACGCGCGATCGAGCTGCTCGAACGGCTGCCGCGCCGGCACCCACGGCCGCGCGCGGGTGAGCTCGGCCTCGGTGAGCTCGAGCGGGTGCACCGGCCGAACGGTGGTCGTCTCAGTCAGCGGCAGCGCATCGCCCTGCGACGGCGTGGTGGGAACGAACAACCCGATGCGCGTCGGGCCCCTGAACACGCCCCACACCACCCGCTCGGCGAGCGCGCGCAGCAGCGGGTGCATGCCCCACGTCTCGGTGAAGTGGAACGCGCCGAACGCCGCGCCCTCGCACATCGCGCGCTCGAGCCGGGCGACCGCGGGCTTGAGCGACTTCGCCGCGCGCTTCACCACGTCTGGCAGAGGCACTTCCCTGCCGTCGCGGGTGAGCACCGGCCTGAGCGCAGCGTCGAGCGTCAGGGTCGCGCCGTGGAGGGGACCCAGCTCGGGGATGAGTCGATCTTCCAGCTCGTCGGCGGCGAGGCCGAGCCGTGAGGCCGCTTCCTGGAAGGCGAGCCGCGCCCGAGCGCGGAGCGCCACCGTGCGAATGCGGGTGGAGAGCCGGTGGACCTCGGCGAGCGCGACGCGCGTGCCCATGCGGCCGAGCACCGCCACCGCGTCCTGCGCGCGCGCGGGGAAGCCGCCCTGCGCCCACTGCTGGCACAGCGCGCCCACCACCGTCGCCCAGGGCTCCGAGGGGAAGTGTGCCAGGGCGTTGAGCGCCCACTTCTCCTTCGGCGGCGCTCCCGCCGCGAGCCACTGGCGGAAGAGCGCACCGCAGAGCGCCTCGAGCGAGGCCGCGGACAGGCCCGCGGTCACCTCCAGCAACGCGCTGTTGTCGTCGGGAGGCGCGGCCTTGAGCACCGCGAGCAGGTCGGTGAGCGCGTCGGCGCTGAGGGCATGCGCGCCGTCGTGCGTGAGCACCAGCGGCAGCGCCGCGAGGCGAAGGAAGCCGGGCAGCGCAGGCCGCCGCGCCGGCAGGGGCGGATTGGCGGCGAGCTGCGCGTCGATCCACGCGCGTTGATCGGGTGGGAGCGCGGCGATGCTCGGCGCAGCGTCCCGCTCGAGCGCGCGCAGCACGATCACCCCGGTCGCCCGCTCCTTCGGCGCTTCGGCGAAGCAGAGCCGAATCGCCGCCTCGTGGGCACGCCGGGGGAAGCGGCGGACGAACTCACGCGAGGCCAGGCTCAGCTGAACGCGCCGCGAGTTCCACGCGAGCAGCAGCGCTTCGTCCAGCCCGCCGTCGTCGACCTCCTGCGTGGCGGCGAGGAGTGCGGGTTCGCGGCGCGCCCACGCGCGCAGCTGAGGCAGCACCGCGGGGCCGATGCCGAGGATGAAGGAGACTTCCCACGGGCGCACGTCGGTGCGCTCCTTCAGGGCGCTCCACGCGAGCTGCAGCTCGGGCGGCACGGGGCGCGCTTTCCAGGTGCGCTCCCACTCGCCGGGAGTGAGGGCTGGCGGGACGACGCTTCCGTTCATCCCGAGCGGAGTCGAGGGACCAGCGCGCCCAGGCACAGAGACCTCGCTCGCCCCTCGACTCCGCTCGGGGTGACCGGGGAAGGGCCCCCCGGTTCGTACGCGTGCGCCCCACGGAGACCGCCACGGCGCATCGCGCGGAATCGTCGCGGCGCGCAGCTCGGCCTTCCATCCGTCGATGAAGGAGCGCCGGAGGATCAGCTCCGCGGGCTCGGCCGCATCGACGAGGCTCTCGGCCTGGGCGATCAGCTCCTCGGTAGGGTCGAGCAGCGCGAGCGTGGCCAGCGAATCGGGCGAGGTGATGTTCGCGAGGTGAGGCCGCACGTCCAGCGCGGCCTGCTTCACCGACTCGCGCTTGCGCCGCTGGGCGGCGAGGAGATCGTCGCGAATCAGCAGCAGGGCCTCTTCGAGCTGCGCGTCCGGCAAGGCCTTGAGCAGCCGGGCGGGCGGCGGCCAGGAAGCCGAGGTGGCGAGCGCCGGCACGTCGCGCAGCGTGGCGAAGAGAATGAAGACCGCGTCAGACGGGTCCTCGAGCGAGAGGCCGCGGCGATGCTCAGCCTCGGTCCACAACCCGGGCTCGGCAGGAAAGACGAAGGCCGTGGCCGCGCGCAGGCGCAGATCGTCCACCTGGCCGAGCACCGTGAGCCCCTGCGTGCGCAGCAACGGCGCCGCGTCGAACGCGCGGCGAAGCGCCAGCCAGAGCTCGGGCGGCGGGAGCTGCGCGGCCGGCTTGCGCACCGGCCGATCGAGCACGCGCGACAGCCTGCCCCCCACCATCGAGAAACGCAGCGTGAGGCGGGCCGTGCGCAGCGCCAACTGCAGCGCACGCACCGGCTCGGTGGCAGCCAGCGCGAGCAGCCACGGCGCGGTCTGCTCGGGCCTGCCCATCACCAGCGCGGCGGCCTGGGCGTCGAGGTCGAGGTGGCTCCAGTCGCCGGCTTTCACCGCGCGCACCACCGCTTCCCCGGCCAGCCGGAGCTCAGGCGGCGAATCCGCCAGGCCCTGCTCGACGAATTCCTGGAGCGTGAAGCGCACGGCGCGGAGTGTGCCACCGGCGTCCGGACCCGGCGGAACCGGCCTTGAGGACCGCTTCTCGCGCCCGTGAGACCGGGAGCAGGCCGTTCACCCCGAGCGAGTCGAGGGGCCGAACTTCCCCACCAGTCCTCGACCCCACCCTGACAGAACGGGGTATGCGGGCGCGATGTGGTTCGAAGCGCTCATCCTGCGCAACCGGCTCGCCTTCGCGAACGGGCAGCTCGTCTCGCCGCTCGAACCCGTCGAGGTGAAGCGGGAGCTCCGCCTCGGCGCGCGCGGCACCCCGGTGGACCTGGAGTGGGAGCTCGGCCGCACTCTCGTCATCACGCCCGACGGCGACGCGCTCACCTTCCGCTGGGAGGACAGCCGCCGCTCGGTGCGGCTGACCCCGGGTGAGGTGTGGAGCCACGAAGGCATCGCAGGGCCCTCGCTGCGGGTGCTGTCGACGCCGCTGTCGTCGTGTGGCTGGCCCACCGTCGTGCCCGCCCCGCTCGGGCCGTGGAGCGACGCGCTGCTCGGGGTGCTGGGTGATGCGCTCCTGGAAGCCGGCGCCCCCGTGGGCGGCCGCCTCGGCTCGCGCGAACCGCGAGAGGACCAGACCTGGCTGCCGCTGATCCCGATGATCCCGCCGCCGTGCATCGAGCTCACCTGGCGCCGCGGCGTGGTGGACACCCTCACCCTGCGCACCTCGCAGGCCCTGGGCACCCGCTTCGAGGTCTCGGGGGCAGACGGCGTCGCGCTCGAGGGACAGTCGCGGGTCTCGACGCTCACCTGGGCGCTCGGGCGGGCGCTCGCGGTCTACGCGGTGTGCAAGCCGATGCGCGTGCTCACGCTGCGCGGTGAGCTGCACCTGCGCAACGATCTGCTGCGCCTGTGGGCCGGGCTGGCGGCGGGAGGGCTGCCCTGCCTCGAGTCCTTCACCTGCGAGCTCACTGCGCCGGCGGGGGAAAAGTTCGCGGCGCGCGACTTCGAAGAAGAGCTGCGAACCCTGCCCGGCGTGGCCGCAGGGCTGCCGACCCTGCGCGTGGTGAAGGTGGTGCGCTGAAACCTCTCCCTGCGAAGCGGGGAGAGGTCGGCCGCAGGCCGGGTGAGGGGCGCTTTCGGGCGGAGACAGCTAGCTCCGGGAACAGAGGGCGACCAACTGGGCGCCCGAGTCCTTCACCACCTTCGGCCCGATGCCCGCCACGCCGAGCAACGCCTGCGTGCTGCCCGGGCGCGCTTCCGCCACCGCCACCAGCGCGCGGTTGGTGAGCACGCGGAACGCCGGCACGCGGCGCCGCTTCGCTTCTTCGAGGCGCCACGCCCGCAGCTTCGCCACCAGCCCCGCTGAGGCGCCCGACTGCGGCAGCTCCACCGCCGGCTTGCGGCTCTCGCGCTTCGTGCCGCGCCGCCGCCGCCCCGGCTTTGCGTGCCGCGTCGCCTTCACGGGTGCGCTCTTCACCGGCAGGCGCACCGAGTCGAGCGACGCGCTGCCGATGGCGAACAGCCGGTGGTAGGGGATCTTCTTCCCGTCCTTCTCGAAGATCGCGTCTTCCACGCGCACCTGCCCCGCGCGCACCAGCCCCGAGACGAGCCGCTCGAAGCGGGGCCGATGCTCGGGCGCCTCACCCAGCATCTCGCGGCACATCTTCCCGCTCGATTGTCCCGGAGACGCACGGAGCCGCGCCATCACCTCGGAGATGATGGTCAGCTCGTCGGCGCTCGGCGCCTCGAAGCGCGCCCCGATGCACTGGGCCGGAGCGCACACGTCGCAGACGCCGCAGGGCTTGCCCGAGTCGGCCTGGTCTCCGAAGTGTGAGACGAGCGACACCATGCGGCAGCGGTGGCTCTCGGCGAAGCGCGCGACGAGGGCGAGCTGCTCTTCGCGCAGGCGCCGCTGCTCGGCGTACGGCGCTGGCCAGTCGTCGTGGCCGCGGG
Organism: Archangium sp.; assembly: GCA_030681645.1. Taxonomy (GTDB): domain Bacteria; phylum Myxococcota; class Myxococcia; order Myxococcales; family Myxococcaceae; genus Archangium_A. The sequence goes on along the minus strand of JAUXRX010000009.1, from coordinate 302,930 downwards.
TGAGCTGATCTTCGGTGACGCCGCGCGCGCCGCCGTGGATCCAGAGCTTCTCGAGCGCCTTCTCGAAGTCGTCCATCGACACGCGCGCGCGGCGGCGCACGGTCTCGGAGTCCTGGGGCACGTCGCTGAGCACCCGCGCCACCTTCTTGAGCACCGCGGCGTCGGGGTAGTCGCGCCCGAGGAAGAACTCGTGCGTCTTCCGGTCGACGAAGTGGTGCATCAACACCGCGCGCGAGGGCAGCCCGTCGCGGCCGGCGCGGCCGATCTCCTGGTAGTAGGCCTCGACGCTGCCGGGCAACGCGAGGTGCAGCACGGTGCGCACGTTCGCTTTGTCGACGCCCATGCCGAAGGCGATGGTGGCCACCACCACGTCGAGCTGGCCCGAGAGGAAGGCGGTCTGGGTGTGGGCGCGCACGTCGGGGGTGAGGCCCGCGTGGTACGGCGCGGCGCGCAGGGTCTGGCCGAGGGTCTCGGCGGCGGCCTCGGCGCTCTTGCGGGTCGGCGCGTAGACGATGGCGGGCACGCGGCCGGGCTGGGTCAGCCATTCGACGGCGCGGTCGATGCGCTGGTGCGGGGTGACCTCGAGCGCCTCGATGGCGAGGTTGTGACGGCGGAAGCCGTGAATGAGCTGCTTCGCGCCGGGGCGCAGGCCGAGCTGCTTGACGATGTCGGCCTGCACGATGGGCGTGGCGGTGGCGGTGAGCGCCATCACCGGTGCGGGGCGGAGCATGGGCAGCCGCTCGCCGAGGAGGCGGTAGTCGGGGCGGAAGTCGTGACCCCATTGCGAGATGCAGTGCGCTTCGTCGATGGCGATGAGGGTGGGGAGGCGGCGCGCGAGCAGCTCGGGGAAGTTCGGCACGCCGAGCCGCTCGGGGGCGATGAAGAGGTAGTCGAGCTTGCCCTCGAGGTACTCGTTGCAGACGCGGCGTGACTCGAGGCGCCCCCGGCCGGAGTGGATGCGCTCGGCGCGCAGGCCCTTCGCCTGGAGGCCGGCGACCTGGTCTTCCATGAGCGCGATGAGCGGGCTGACCACGAGGGTGGTGCCGCCGCGGGCGAGGCCGGGCAGTTGGTAGCAGAGTGATTTGCCCGCGCCGGTGGGCATGACGAGCAGCACGTCGTCACCAGCGGCGGCGGCTTCGCAGGCGGCCTGCTGGTGCGGGCGGTAGCTGGAGAAGCCGAACGGAGTCCGCAGCAAACGCAGCATGTCTCCCTCTCCCCCGCGGGGGAGAGGGTCGGGGAGAGGGCGAACCAACAGCGCTGGGGACCCCTCGACTCCGCTCGGGGTGAGCGGCGAACGCTGCGGTGCCTGCGGCGCTTCGGGCGATTGGCCCCTCACCCCAGCCCTCTCCCCGCTGCGCAGGGAGAGGGAGGGCAGTGCTGCCGTCGCCCCCCCTGCCGGAGGCAGCGTGCCGATGCGCCCCACCACCGACGCGACGTACGCCTCGATGCCCTTCATGAACTCGCCCAGCTCACCCTGCCGCTTCGCGATCCGCTGGAGCCGCGCTTCCCACGCGCCGGTCATGGCCGCGCTCTTCACCTCGACGTCCACCACCGCGATGAGCCCGATGCCCTTCTCCGTCGCCACCAACGACTTCCCATCGCGCGTCACGTACTCGCGGCTGAGCAGGGTCTCGATGATGTTCGCGCGCGTCGCCGGAGTCCCCAGCCCGTTCTCCTTCATCGCCTCTGACAGCTCGCGCTCGTCGACGGTCTTCCCCGCGGTCTCCATCGCGGTCAGCAGCGTCGCGTCATTGAGCCGCGGCGGTGGCCGGGTGCGGTGCGGCATCGACTTCGCGTCGAGCACCTGCTGCGGCTGGCCCTTCTCCAGGCCCGCGGGCAACAACTCCGCCTCGTCTTCACCCTTCTCCTTCGGCGGCTTCACCCCGCCCACGTCGAGCACCTTCCACCCCTGCTGCTCGATGGCCGTGCCGTGGCTGCGATAGGTGTCGACCACGCCGGGAGTGGTGATCTCCGTCACCACCTCCGTCGCGGCCCAGGTGAAGTCGTCATGCCACGCCTGCAGCAACCGCCTGCAGATCAGGTCGTAGACCTTGCGCTCGTCGCCACTGAGCCCCTGCGGAGTCACCGCCGTCGGAATGATCGCGTGGTGATCGCTCACCTGCGTGTCATCGACGAACCGCTTCGACAGCAGCCGCTCACCCGTGCCCGGCGCGACGTGCGGCTCGTACGGCCCGCGGATCGCGCGAGTGATGGGCCCCAGCGTGGTGGCGACCTCTCCCGACAGGTGCCGCGAGTCCGTGCGTGGGTACGAGATGCACTTGTGCTTCTCGTACAGCGCCTGCGCCAGCTCGAGGCTGCGCGCGGCGGAGAACCCGTAGAGCCGGTTCAGGTGCCGCTGCAGCTCGGTCAGATCGTAGAGCAGGGGAGGCGGCAGCTTCTTCGTCTTCGAGGTCACCGAGGCGATCCGCGCCGTGCCCGACTTCGCGCGCGCCACCACCGCGTTCGCTTCCTCAGCACTCGCCGGCAGCCGCTTCGGATGCTCATGCGTGCCCGGCCGATGCCACGTGCCGCGATAGCTCGCCCCTTCGCGAGGCGAGAACGTGGCCACCACCTCGAGGTAGTCCTCGGGCACGAAGTCGCGAATGGCCAGCTCGCGCTCGACGAGCAGCGCCAGCGTCGGCGTCTGCACCCGGCCCACCGAGAGCGGCAGGTCCATCGCGATGCCGTACGCACGCGACAGGTTCATGCCCACCAACCAGTCGGCCCGGCTGCGCCCCAGCGCCGCGTCGGCGAGCGCGTCGAAGTCGGAAGCGGGCCGCAGCTTCGAGAACCCGTCGCGAATGGCCCCGTCGGTGAGCGAGCTGATCCACAGCCGCTTCACCGGCTTCCGGCACCCCGCCGCCTCGTAGATGAAGCGGAAGATGAGCTCGCCCTCACGCCCGGCGTCGGTCGCGCAGATGACGCCGTTGACGTCCTTCGCGGTGAGCGCCTTCGCCACCACCGCGAACTGCGCGCGCGTGCCCTCGAGCACCTGCAGCGGCCATTCCTTCGGCAGCATGGGCAGCGTGGCGCGGCTCCAGCGCTTCCATTCCGGGCGAATGCCTTCGGGCTGCGCGAGGCCGACGAGGTGACCGATGGCCCAGGTGACGACGTAGCCGTTGCCCGAGAGCGTGCCTTCCCCACGCTGCGTCGCGCCCAGCACCCGGGCGAGATCACGCCCCACGGAGGGCTTCTCGGCGACGACCACCACAGTCATGGTGAACGGTCTACCTCACTGCTCCGACATCAGGCGGGTGGCTGCACACCGAGGGGTGCACGACGAGATTGAGGGAAGCCCGCGATTCCGGGGGGATCGACAGGGGCGCGAAGGGCGTGATCTACGCGGCGCATGAGCCGACGCCGAAAGCCCCGCACGCCTGCGACCAGCAGTACGCCGCCGAACGACGGAACACCGCTCGGAGGCCTGAGCGACGCCGACCTGCTGCGCGAGGTTGCCCGTCGGCGACTGGCCAAGGGGACGTTCGACATCGACGCCATTGAGGAACTCGCCACCGCCGCGCAGCGCGACCTGGGAGAGGAGACGCTGGCTGCGGCGATCGCTGCGCTGCCGCCTGAGGATGACAAGCCGAAGGCGTGCCCGAAGTGTCGGCAGCCAGTGCCAGTGAAGGCGAAGAATCGACTGCGCCACATTCTGACGACCGCGGGCGAGCTGCGCCTCGCGCGGAACTACCACTACTGCACGAACTGCGGCCGGGGGTTCGCGCCGCGCGATGCGGAGCTCAATCTGCCTGAGGAGGGCGAAGTCTCGACCGCGATGGAGCGGCGCATTCTCGACTTCGGCGTCAACGACACCTTCGAGTCGGTAGCCGAGCGGTGGAGCATCCACTTCCCGACGAGCATCATCTCGTCGAACCTGGTGCGGCGAGTGGTGGACCGCGTCGGCCTGCGCTGCGAGTCGGCGTACAGCGAAGAGGCACTGCAGATGGCCTGTCGCGAGAAGCCCGAAGAGCCACCAGCGATGCTGACGGTCGCGACGGACGGCAGCATGTTGCATACGCGCGAAGCGAACTGGAAAGAGGTGAAGGTGGGCGTCGTGGCGCGGGGAGGATTCATCCCACCGGGGGAGGAGCGGCCCCGCCGACGCGTCGAAGACGCGCGCTACGTCGCGGTGCTGGGCGGCCAGCTCGAATTCAAGAAGGGGATGGCCGCGGCGCTCGCGGTTGAACGTGCAGATGAAGTCGGCACCGTCGTCTGGCTCGGTGATGGTGCGCGCGAGAACTGGACGCTGGCTTCGGAGCTCTGCCCGCTCGCCATTCAGGTGCTCGACGTGCCGCACGCTGTGCATTGGGGGATGTTGTGCGGCAAGGCGTTCCTCGGCGAGGGACACTGCCTGCTCCCTCAATGGGAGGCGCGAATCCACGAACTGCTCGACGCCGACTCGCCAGAGGCCGCCATCCAGGAGCTGATGAACTGCCTGGAATTTGCCGCCACCGCCGAGCAACTCGCCGCGCTCGATGACGTCGTCGGCTACTACCGCGCGAACGAGAAGCGCATGCAGTACCGCACCTTCCGCAGCCTCGGGCTTCCGGTGGGCTCAGGCATCGTGGAGAGCGCGCACCGACACGTCCTCCAGGTACGAATGAAACGTGCCGGCCAGCGATGGGGAATGGTGCGAGCCCGTCGGATGGTCCGGCTGCGCGCCGCCTACCGCACAGCTGGGGCCGTCCGATTCCACCGCGCGATCAGAGACGGGCTCAAAGCTCCTGCGGCGACCCACAAGCATCAACTGCGGCCCAACGCCCCGCGCCGCGTGCTGCGCAACTACACCAAGAGCCGTGTCAGTCCCCTCAACCGAGCGGCCGCTGCAGCCGCCTCAAAGTGATCGTGCACTCCACACCGAGCCCTGCTCCTGTGTCATCGTGGGGTCCCTCATCCGGAGTCAGCCATGACCGTCGGCAGCACCAAGAGCGCCCCTCGCACCAGCCCCCTTTCCCAGCCCCAGGCCAAGCCAGCGACGAAGCCCGCGAAGATTCCCGCCGCCTCGACGGAGAAGCCAGGCTGGACCGGCGCGAGCGCGTCGCTCAACCGCGATCTCCGCGCGACGCTCGCGTCCGAGGCGGGCCGGAGCCTCTTCGCCGAGCTCCTGGAGAACCAGCTGAACGACCCCAACGCCACCACCGGCTACGTGTGGGACCCGTCCGACACCAAGGCCATGCAGTGGACGCTCCGAGCCCAGGAAATGGGCGACGACTCGCTGCTGGTGAAGGTGTCCGGCAAGGACCTGTCGATCGTGTCCGAGAGCTCGGGCTTCGAAGGCAAGGCGACCTTCAAGGGCAGCACCCGCGAGGCGCTCAACGAGACCATCCTTCGGGCGGTCGCCGACCTGAACAAGACGACCGAAGCGGCCCGCCAGCCCTAGGCGCGCCAAGAGCGCCGAATCAAAAGCCCGCGTCGAGCTCTTCGGTTCGGTCGATGCGGCCATCTCCATCCAGGTCGGTCTCGCGCGCCACCAGCCGCTCGCGGAGATCGAAGCGATCGGTGCGGTCGAAGCGCCAGTCGGCATCGAGGTCGAAGGTCCGACTGATCAACTTCCCCTGCGCGTCGAGCGAGTCGATGCGCTCGTAGACGCCGTCTTCGTTCGCGTCGTACCAGGTGTCGGCGAGGCGGCCCTTGACGTCGAAGGTCTCCATTTGTTCGAAGGTGCCGTCGTGGTCGTAGTCGCAGCTGCGCGAGTTCATGCGGCCCTGAACTTCTTGCACGAGACAGTTCTCGCTGGCCCATCGGTAATGAACGTTCGGAGACTCAGCGAACCTGGCGAGCTGACGCTCCTTCCAGAGCAGCGCCGCGAACACCAGCGTGGTGCATGCGAAGAGGGCCGCGAACACCGGAGGCCTCGGCCGCGGCGATGCGCGCGCCGCTGTGCCCATGCTCTCGGCGCGGGCGAGATCGCCCTGGCAGCTCCAACAGACGTCGAAGTTCGCCGGGTTGCTCGCGCCGCACGAAGGACATCGAACGTCCACGGATCCCTTTGCGTTCTCCCGGAGTGAGGCACTGAGCACGCGTTGCGCGCGCTCGAGCTGCTCGGGCTCGACCCAGAGCTCCACCATCACTTCGGATGAAGGGATGGCGCCCTGGAGCACCGAGAGTTGCTCGCCGATCAGATCGACTTCGATCGACTCCTGCTCCAACGCCAACCTCGCGAGCTGCCCTTCCGTCGAAGGGAAGCGCCCCAACCGAACCCGTGCCATGCGCGGCAGTGTAGCGTCGAACGCGCTCAGCGGGCCTGGAAGCGAAGGGCTCGCTGTGAGCCGACGCCGAAAACCCCAGAAGGCTGCGAACGACGGGACTCCGCTGGGCCCGGGAGCGCGAGCTGGTGTGTTGCCTGGCTCGCAATCGCCTCGATGAGACGCGGGTTGTCAGTTCGCGCTCCTTGCTCAACCGGGCTTGCCCCTCGACCTTGCGCTCCTCGTACACCTCCTGACTCAAGCGATGAGCAGGTGGGTGGCCGCCCTGGCTCACTGACCCGAAGCCTCAATCAACACCGTCACCAGAAGCGGCGTGCTGAGAGGCCTGCCCGGATCAACCCGCTCGACCCCACGGTGAAGTCACCGCGTCCTCTGAGCCCTCGAGGTGCGCGACACCCGCCCCCGGTTGATGCCCGCGTTGAACATCACCTCGAAGTGACGCTCGCGTAGCTCGACGCTGGGAATCGCGGGCAACCCCAGCACCGTCACCGCGGCCTCAGCCGCCTCGTGTGCCCGGCCGACGCGCGACGCCCAATCCCGTCAACAGGCCTGCCGCCTCAAAGTGATCGTGCACCCGCAGGCACGACGGGTGCACGACCAGCTTGAGGAAGAGCAGACGTCGGTGCCCGACGCGGTGCAGCTTCGTGATGGTCAGCTCCGGGTGGGGGGCGAGGCGCAGGGCCACTCCGACTGATGTCGGTCAGCCGCGTTTTCCTGCTGAAATCGGGCTGCGCAACGCCATTTCTGGCGCCTCGCTGCTCCACCCTGGGGCGTTTCCCGCTCTCGACCTCGAAGAAAACGGCGCCTTTTCCCTCCTGAATGACGGTCAGCGGGCTTCTGACCGACATCCAGTCGGAGTGGCCTCGAACGCGTCCGCCCCGGCCTCGGACCCCACAGCACGGCCCCGGGCCGCACGAGTCCTAACGAAGGAGCTGTCGGGCCTTCACGGCGAACGTTCGCTGCTGGTCATGGCTCATCAGCCGCAGCTCGCGCTCGTTGATCCACTCGAGCTTGAACGGCAGTAACCACTCGTCTTGCAGCTGCTGGCTCGTCATTCCCAGTCGCGCGAGGTCGGGCTGCTCCCCCGCGGCGATCTGCTTCTCCAGCCCCGCCAGCACCAGGTCGAGCCGGCGGCCGGTGACGACGATGGCCAATCTGTCGTTGAGTTTCCCCAGCGCTGGACTGATGAACACTGAAGGCTCGCGCTCCCACTGCGCCTCGAAGGCAGCCCGCTGCTCCACAGGCAGGCCGACGATGGTGCGATTGATGGGGCTCGCCGGCCCGAAGGCTCGGGTCAGTTCTTCGCGAAGCAGATCTCTCTTCAGGCCGATCACCAGGCGTCCCACGAGGCTTCCCTGGGCTGCCATCGCGTCGAGGTACTCATCGACTTCCACCTGCGCGTGGAGGACTGACTCCCGACTGGCGGCACGGGCATCGATGTCGCCTGACAGCCCGATGAGCTCCGTGAAGCCGGCGGCCGCCAGGGCTTCGGCGGCATCGTTCAGCAGGTGGGGAGCGGGGGGCGCTGGGTAGCGCAGACATGGCGTCAGACCCTGGTGCGCGTTTCCCGGCGCGATCGTGACCGCGCGAGAAGGCTCCAACCACCGGGTGGAGCGGACGACCGCCGTGAAGCTGCCTGCGGCCAGCGCGAGGAGAATCACGAGCGGACCTGCGAGCTCAGCGAACCATCGAGGAAGCACGCTCTTTTCTGCGATGGGCCTCATGGAGAGATCAGTCCCATAGAATCGGAGCCAGGACATCCACGAGCGATTGTCTGGCTTAAACTCGCCGCATGGGACTCCTGACCTTCAGCCTCAACGTCACCCTGGACGGCTGCGTCGACCACCAGGAGGGAATCGCCGACGACGAGACCCACGCCTTCTTCACCCGCCTCATGGACGAGGGCGGCGCGATGCTGTGGGGCCGCGTCACCTACGAGATGATGGAGAGCTACTGGCCGAAGGTCGCCCGCGGCGACGAGGAGGCGCCTCCGGCGATACGCGAGTGGGCCGTGAAGCTGGAGGCCAAGCCGAAGTACGTGGTGTCGTCGACGCGAAAGGACTTCACGTGGACCAACAGCCACCACCTCGCCGGCGACCTGCGCACGGGCGTGCAGAAGCTCAAGGACGCGACCCCGGCCGGCGTGCTCCTCGGGAGCGGCAAACTCGCGACCGAGCTGGACCGGCTGGACCTGATCGACGAGTACCAGTTCCTCGTCCACCCCAGGATCGCCGGCCACGGCCCGACCCTGTACCAGAGCGGGCTGCCCAGCACGCGACGGCTCGAGCTGGTCTCGGCGAAGCCACTCCGCAACGGCGCGGTCGCCATGCACTACCGGCGCGCGCTGACTCAGAACCCGAGCTCGACCACGCCGAGCGGGTGAACACGCAGGTGCTGACGACCGACGTCAACCGAAGGCGAGCCAGAGGACGCCCAGTCCGCCCAGCGTGTTGGCGGCGACGTGGGGAATGGCGCTGAACAAGAGGTCGTCGCGGCGCCACGCCACCCAGACCATCGGAAGGGTCGCGATGATCCGGACCGGGTTCTCCCACGGCGAGAAGAGATGGTAGGCGCTGAAGAGCACGGTGTTGAGCACCGGCGCCCACCGGCCGAACCGGCGCATCCGTGGGAGCAGGTAGCCGCGGAAATACAGCTCTTCCACCACAGGCCCCGCCAGGCACGACAGCACCAGGTAGGCCGGGGCGATGAGCTTCAAGCCCGGCAGCGCGGCGATGGCCGCAGGCTCGAGCAGCAACTGCTGGAAGCGCAACTCCTGCGGGAACCAGGAGAACCAACGGCTGGCGATGGGCTCGTTGATCCATCCGGCCAGGACCACGAAGCACAGCATCATCCAACCGAAGAGCGGCAGGAGGAGCAGGTAGTCGCGCGGGCGGCCGCGCTGTCGCAGGCCCAGCACGCCCCTCAGTCCCCATCGTCCGGTGCTGCGCTGGTTGCGCCACGCCATGAACAGCAGCAGGACCGGCACGGTCACCAGCGCGATCGAGGCCAGGTACGTCACAATCGGCAGGATCTGCGGTGGAATCCCCAACGCAGTCGCGAGCGACGGGACCAGCGCCAACGCGATCACGCCAAAGGACAGCACGCCTGGCGCCAGATGGAGCACCACGAGAAGAGCGAGTGAAGGCTCCAGCGCGGTGCCTCGTGGCGGCCCAACAGGCACTCCCAGAGCAGACATCGGCAATCGCCTCCCGGCCCTGACGGCTGCAATCCGCGTTCCGGCGCTCGCCCTTGCCGAGCCAGAGTAGGGTCGTCGCATGCGGGCGTGGCTCACGATGATGCTGGTGTTGGTGAGCTGCCGTCCAGCCGACTCGAGCCCCGAGCTCCGGTTGCTCTGGGCGCAGGATGGCATCAGCACCTCGAGCGACAGCGGCGAGGTGCCGCTCGACCCGGTGACGAGCGGCTGTTCGAGGGAGAGCCGGCTGCAGCTCCAGAACGTGGGGGCAGCGGCCGCGACGCTCTCGGTATCGACGAGCTCGCCACTGGTCACGGTGCTCGACGCTCCCGCCACGCTCGCCCCCGGGGAAGCTGGCGAGCTCACCCTGCTCGTCTCCGCGCGCTTCGAGCAGTCGAACTTCGTGGAGTCCGGGTTGACGATCGAGGCGGAGGGTCGGGCCTTCCAGTTCCACCTCAAGGCCCTCGTGTTCCTGGGCGAGTGGGACCTGCCGGGCCCGTTCGATTTCGGAGCCGTGGAGGTCGGCGCCCGCCGTTCGCTCCCCGGCACCTCGCTGGCAGAGCTCAGCGGAGCCTTCTCCCAAAGCAACGGCGCGCTCTGGTTCGCGCCCCGCGCCGTTGGACGTCACGTGCTCTCGGTTCACCCCGGCTTTGCGCTGAACTGCCCCGACTTGCGCGTGGCCTTGATCGGAGAAGGCGTCGCCGCGGTCCTCACCGGCCCCACCTCGGTGAACTTCGGCGACGTCGTGGTCGGCAACGCGGTCGAGTTCGACGTGCCGGTGCAGAACCTGTCCTTCGACGAGGTGCAGGTCGCGGTGTCCGGGCCCGGGTTCACCCTCGCCTCGCCGGTCACGAGCCCCAGCGTCGCCACCCGGAATGACGTGGGCGCGCTCGTCCCCGGAACGCTCACCCAGCGGGTCCGCTTCTCACCGGGCACCCCCGGACCTGCCGCGGGGCAACTCGAGCTCACGGCTGGTTCGGGGCGGCTGCTGATTCCGGTGCACGGCGCCGGCACGCTTTGATGTGGCTCCTCTGGGTCGTGGAGCGTGAGCCGTTCGGCTACGCTCCGGGACCTCGATGCGGCTTCTGTTGATTCTGAGCCTGCTGGCCGCTGCCGCCCGCGCGGAGACCATTCGCTTCGCCGTGGTCGTGGGCAACAACGCGGGCCGGGGCGCGCTCCCGCCGCTGCGCTACGCGGAGAGTGACGCCGGCAAGTTCGCCCGGGTGCTGCTCGAGCTGGGTGACGTGAGCCCCGAGCACCTCCAGCTGCTGCAGGGCCGCCAGGTGAAGGATCTCGAACAGGCGCTCACCCGCGTGCGCGAGCAGGTCGACGCGGTCAGGCGCACCCCGGAGCACCGCGCGGTGCTGGTCTTCTACTTCTCCGGCCACTCCGATGGAGAGGGACTCGAGCTGGGCAGCGAGGCGCTCCCCTACTCGCGCCTCAAGGCCATCATCGCGGGCGTGGGCGACGTGCGGGTGGTGGTGGTCGACGCCTGCCGCTCCGGCGCGGGCTTCCGGGAGAAGGGGGCCAGGCCCGCTGAGCCCTTCGCCATCAAGCTGACCGACAACCTGCAGTCCACCGGCGACGTGTACATCGCCTCCAGCGCGGAGAGCGAGGCCGCGCTCGAGTCGAACGAGGTGCTGGGCAGCATCTTCACCCACCACTTCGTCTCCGGGCTGCGCGGCGTGGCGGACAGCTCGGGCGATCGCCTGGTCACGTTGGGCGAGGCCTATCGCTATGCGTACGATCAGACGGTCTCGCGCACGGTGCTCCTGCCGGCCGGCGTGCAGCACCCCACCTACGACTACAAGCTCGCGGGCCAGGGTGAGCTGGTGCTCTCCACCTTGCAGCGGGCCACCGCGCAGCTGGTGCTCCCCGTGGGCACGGAGCGCGGCGTGGTGACCGACGTGCTGCGCGACCAGGTGATCGCCGAGGTGGCCACCGCGGCCACCCGCGAGCTCGCGCTCCCCGCGGGGGAATATGGGGTGCGGGTGTTCAAGGAGGGGCAGAGCTTCGGGGGGCGCATCTCGCTGACCGAAGGCAGCCGCCGGGAGGTGAAGTGGGACGAGCTGCGGCAGCTGAGCAACTCCGTGCAGGTGGCCCAGAAGGGCGCGTACGTGGCGCAGGCCATCTCCGAGAACGATCGCTGGCCCGAGGAGCGCATGCTCGGGCTGTCCCTGGGCATCGTCCCCGCGGTGGCCCCGCTGGGGCTGCAGGCGGCGGGGCGCGTCGGGTTCGAGCCCCGGTTGAAGGCGGGGCTCAACCTCGCCGTGGTCGGTGCGCACGCCTCGCGCGGCACCGTGTCGGAGAGCGCCATCGAGGCGCGGGTGGGCTGGCGTTATGCGTGGCGCTTCGGTCCGGTCTGGGTGGGCGTGGGCGGAGAGGTGGGCCCGGCGTTCATCTGGCAGCAGACGGGCACGGCGACGCTGTTCTCTTTCGCGGGAGTGGCCGCTCCGCGCGCGATGGTGCGGCTGTTCGTGGGTGGCCCCTTCGTCATCACGCTGGAAGGCGAGGCCGGAGTGGCGTTCTTCGGGCTGGATGGGCGGCTGGGCGTGGCGTTCAGGCCGAGCGGCACGGTGGGCGTCGGGTTTCGTTTCTGAAAGGCCAGAGAAGAAGTCACAGCCGTCGCAGCACGGTTCCGCCGCTGCCGACGATGAACAGGCCTTCTTCGTCCTTCACGCCCGCGAAGAACGCGCTGCTCCCCACCTCTGGCGCGGCCTCGGACCAGCTGGTGGCCACGCGCCGCAGCAGCCGCCCGCCCGCGCCCACCGCCCACATCGTCGAGCCATCCACCACCAGCCCGTAGAACGCGTCCAGGCTCAGCCCCGGCACGTTCTCCAGGGTCAAGGTGGCCCCGGTGCGCCGGTGAATGGTGCCGGTCTCCGAGGCCAGCACCAGGTCACCCGACGACATGAACGCCGCCGCGTTGAAGTCGAAGCGAACGCCGCACGAAGGCCCGGGACTGAACGCGTCCGTTCCATCCAGCGCGAACGAGAGCGTGGTGCACTGGTGGCCGGCGATCACCAACTCCAGCGCCTTGCCGGCGGCGTCCTTCCGCAGGGCCAGCGAGGTCACGTACGAAGTCCCCGCGGGCAGCGCCACCACCCGCCAGGTACCGCTGGCCAGATCCTTCTCCAGCAACTGGGTCTCTCCCAGCGCCCACACGTGCTGCGTGTCGAGCACCACGGCGCTGAGCGCCTGGGTGGTGAGCCCCTGCGCCTCGGCCACCCACGTGCCCCAGCGCCGCACCAGCACGGTCCCCCCGGTGCCCACCGCGTAGACCTCGCCGGCGGACCTGGCCGCCACGCCCCGCAGCGCCGCGGTGGTCTGCGCCCCGAGCGCGTCGACGTTCCAGGCGCCGTTCTGCCGCCGCACCCGGGCGCCGTTGTCCCCCACCGCGAAGAGCCGGCCCCCGCCCACGCTGGTGACGGCGTTGAGATCGGCGGTGACGGGCTTGCGGCCCCCGCGCGCCACGAAGGGCGCCTGGCTGAAGAGGCCGTTGCGGAACCACAACGCCCCGCGCTGGCCGGTGAAGACGAGCGTGTTCTCGTTGGGCGCCCACGCGTTGGTGAGGCCGGTGTCGGGGAGTTGCACGATCTCTTCCACCATCGCGTTGCGGCGGATGACCGCGGTGCCGCCGCGCGAAATGGCCACCACCACTGCCGAGTCGATCGAGGCGTCGTACCAACCGGTCACGCCCACCAGCCCGTCCGTCACGCCCGTCAGCGGAACGACCTGCCAGCTGACCGCATCGCGCCGCACCAGGGTGCCGCCCTCTCCCACCGCGAAGACCTGGTTGGTGAAGGTGTCGCCCCAGAGGGCGTTGAGCTTCGCGGTGGTGCCGCTGGACTCGGCTGCGCAGGTGGCCGGCAGCACGGCGACGTCGCACTTCACGATCGTCCCACCGGGCCCGCTGAGGAACACCTGCTGCTGGGAGAAGAGGGTGGTGATGCCGGTGAAGGCCACCGTGGCGCCGGTCGCGTACCCGGTCCAGGTGGAGCCGTCGCGCACGTAGAGCTTCCCGTCTTCCCCCGCCGCGTAGGCCCGGGTGGAATCGCAGGCGATGTCCGCGAGCGCGGCAGAGGTGCCCACGTTCTCTTCGGTCCACGCGCCCCCTGAGCGGCGGAGCACGGTGCCTCCTTCCCCCGCCGCGAAGAGATACGAGCCCAGGCCGCACGACGCGAGGCGGCGCATGCGCTTGCCCGGCGTGGGGCGCACCTCGTACTCCCACGGGCCCAGCGCGTAGCGCACGATGTTTCCCAGCTCGTCGAGCACCCAGTAGCTGGCGGTGAGCTCTCCGGCGATGTCCACCAGGTCGGAGCCCACGGGCGTGGGGCTCTCCCAGGCGAGCTCGGCGTTGATCACCGCCCCGGTGATGCACTGGGGAACATCGGAGTCGTCCGGCGCGGCCGCGAGCGACGGGCAGGTGCCGCTGGCCACGCACCGGCGCAGGCCTTCGGTGGTGCACAGCTGGGTGTCGGGCGTGCACGCGCCGGGGCAGCTCTCCACGCAGTCCGCGGTGCTCCCGGCCACCGTGCACACCGAGCCGGTGGGACACAGCGCGACGGTGGAGCGCCACGCGGGACACACGCCCACCGCCACGCAGGTCTCCACGCCGTTGTTGAGGCAGCGGCTGCTGCCCAGCGTGCAGTTCACCTCGCAAGACAGGCCCATCACGCAGGCGCCGCCGACGCAGGAGAGGGTCTCGGCGCAGCTGTCCTGCGCGCAACACCGCTGGGCCTCCGCGCCGCACGCCTCGCAGAGCTCGCCCGCGCCGCACAGCGCGCCCGGATCGCAGGCCGACTCGGCGCAGCAGGGCTGGCCGGGCGCGCCACACAGCTTGCTGGTGATCCCGCTGCAACCCAGAAGACTCATCACCACCAACAGGGGAAGCGTTCGCATCGCGGGCCAGCCTACGGAACCTCGAGCGCCTGCGCACGAAGCGCCGGGCCAGCTCGACCTCCATCGCCTCGAAGGGCTCGTGTCAGCGGGGTCTCGCGCCCAGGCTGGGTCGACGTCCGCGAGGACCTGACAGTCAGGACACCAGCCAGAACGACTCGAGGATCTTCGCGTTCACGCCGCGGCTGATGAGGGTCAGTTCGCCGCCCGGCAACCCGGGCAGCGTGACCACGCCTGCAGCATTGGGCGCGTACGTGGTGCCCGTCTTCTCGTCGAGCAGGACCGCCCCCGTGCCGGTCTTGATGGACACGGTGTTGGTCTGCGACGTGCGGTACGTGAAGGTGCCGCCAAGCCCATCGGCGGTGCCGCGGAACTCAGAGTCGATCGTCACGGCCCGGCCACCGGGCGTCCTGCCCTGCACGCTCGACCGGCCCAGCGGCTGCGCCAGCAACGACTCCTGCGCGAGCTGACCGGCCAGGATGATCTCGTTGCGGGTCAGAAAGCGCGAGGCAGACGCGAAGTCGGTCAGCTTCAACTCCGTGGCGCCGGGCCCGGCGATGCGCTGCGCGAGCTGCCGGCGAGACATCTCGAGAATCACCTGCCCCGCGCGTGGCCCGGTGACGGCGCGAACCTGGACGTTGCCGCTGAGCGACGCGACCCGCACCGCACCGGGCGCCGGGGCCGTGCGGTTGACCGGTACGTACGCGTAGCGATCTGCAGCCGACACGCTCGCGTTGAAGAGCGCCGTCGAGGCCGCCACCAGCCGCCGATCGGTCAGCGTGAGGCCCTGCCCTCCCCGCTGAATCCCCGCCTGGAAGTCGATGATCTCGTTGCGGGTGATGACCCCGTCAGATCGCAGACCCACTCGGGCGTCCGTGCGAGCCGCGACGTCGTTGGCGCGAACCTGCGAGACCCGACCGATGTTGCGGAGTGCACTGGCGTAGTTGGAGACGCTGTAGGTGGACATGCTGCATTGTCGGGAGCCGCCTCTCCCTGTCCGGGCGATTTCGTGTCAGCAGCCTTGACGATTTCGGCGCATTTCCGCGGGCTATTTCTCAGCGCGCCTGGAGGCGCTGTGAGCTGGAGCGTCGGGCGCGGCACTCCTTGAAGAGCTCACTTCGGCAGCTGGATCTTCGACGCGTCCACCTTGAGGACCAGCTGGAGGAGGTTCGCAGCGAGCTCCTTCGACTGCGCGAGCTGCTCGGCATCACCGCGCTCCTTCGCGTCGGTGTAGATGGCGAGCGGCAGGCCGGTGAAGCCGATGAGCGTGTCGTAGAGCTGCTGCTTCTCCTTGTTGGTCGCTTTGGCGAAGTCGGGCAGGTCGTCGAGGCTCTGGTTGAAGGCCTGGAAGATGGCCTCGGTGGCTGCGTCGCCCGGTTCAGGCGCGTCGTTGGCCACCACGACGGTGGTGATCATGAAGAAGGCCAACGCGCCCGCGACGTTGTTGCGCCACGCTTTGGTCTCGGGTTGCGCCTCGAAGGCGTCCTTCGTGGCCTTGATGAGCGTGCTGATCATCGCCTTCTCTTCGGGCGTGCTGCCCAGCGTCTCGCCCATGCTCTTCGCCACGTTGACCGACTTCTCCGGCTTGAACTTGCCGTACCCCTTCGGAGTGGGCGGCGCCGAGGTGATCTGCGGTCCGGACGCGCTCGGGGCCTTGCCGGCCTTGGCGTCGCGTTCGGCCTTCTCCACCGCCTCCTTGCCGAACTGGTTGATCATCGCCTGCCGCATCATCAGCCGCTGAATCTGCTGCTGCGTCGACTGATAGATCTGCTACGTGGCCATGGCAGAGCCGAACGAGCCGTACACGGTGCCGTAGCCGGTGTTCCAGCCGCCTGCGTTCGAGTTCCACGACTGGGCGAAGCAAGGCGCTGCGAGCAGCACCACCACGACTCGAAGGCGGTTCATCATCAGCCGCATTCTGCCATCGGGGCTGCCGGCCGTGGAGTCGTGTTCGCGATCGCGTGGAACACGCACCAGGCGGGCAGCAAGCTCTGCATGTCTGACGGCGCGCAGGGTGACTTCTGCGTCGACAACACCGACTGCGCGTTCCCGTTCTTCTGCTTCGACCGCGGTGATGGGTTGAGGGTGTGCGGGTGGTGGTGCTCACCGTGCCTGGAAGCGCTCGATGTAGCCCTGCGCCTTCACGTGGTTCGGATCGTCGGGCGTCGTCATCGCGAGCACCTCCTTGAAGAGCTTCAAGGCCTCCACCTGGTCGGTGTCGCGCTGCTGGTAGGCCCGATAGTACAGCTCGCTCGAGATCTGCTTCGCCTCGGTGAGGATCGCCTGCGCCCCGGCATGACCGGGGTCCGCCTCGAGCGCCGTGCGGCCGAACTCGACCGCCTTCGCCCAGCTGCCCGAGGTCTTGGCCTTGCTGGCCTTGAGGAAGTACCTCGAGGCGACGAGCGTGCGGAGCGGCTTGCTGGTCTCGCTCGAGACCCCGCCCGCGAGTTCCTTGTCGAGCTTGAAGAGCGTCAGCAGATCGCCATCACCCAGTGCCTCGAGGTTCCGCGACTTCGCCTCGAGCACCGCCAGCCCGTTCTCGAGGTCGCGGCACTTCGCGTGCTTCTTCGCGCACCGCTGCGCCAGGGAGCGCGCGCCGGTCACGTCACCGCTCTTGAAGAGCTGCTGCGCCTCGAGCCAGGGCGTCTCGGCGGTGACGACCTTCGTGACGCCACGCTTCCCCCGCGCGATGGCCTGCTCGGCCTGCTGCTTCCACTCGGCGGCTTCCCGGTCGCCCGGCACCGCCACCAGCAGGTCCTCGCTGAGCGCGAGCAGCCCTTCCCACTTCGCGGGAGGCTCGAGCATCGTACGCGCCTCGGCCCGCCGCGACTCGATGCGCAGCGCCAGCGCAGCCTTCGCGTCGGTGAGCGCGCGGTCTTGCGTGGTCGTCTTCACCTGCGCCAACGCGGCTGACGCGCGGCCCAGCTCACCCTTCGCAGTGGCGTCAGCGGCGGTGGCGAAGCGCGCCTCGTTCGGCAGCTCGGAGGCGACCACCTTGAGGTAGTTCTCGAGCTGCCGCGTCTCGTAGTCCTCGTCCTCCTCGCGGATTTCTTCGAGCTTCAGCTTCGCCTCGGCCCACCTGCCCTGGCGAATGAGCGTCTTCGCCTCGGTGAACATCACCGCGACCTCCGAGCTGCCTCGCGTGTTCGGGTCGAGGCCGGGCCGGCGGCCGATGAACAACTTCACGCTCACCAGCAGCACCACCAGCACCACCAACGCCGCCGCCAGCTGCGGGCGGCGGGAGGGGCGGGGCGACGCAGACTCCACGCTCATCCGCGAGGTGCGCACCGGGCGGCCGCGGCCCGTCGAGCGCTCGATGGCATTGCCCTTCGGCGCGGGTCTGCGGGGAGGCGGTCGGTCGGCCACGAGCGCAGGGTACGCCATTCCAGTTCACGCAGGTGTGACCGCGACCGCCTCGAGCAGACGCCGATGCGCCTCGACGAAGGTCCGATACACGAACGGGTCCACCCACCACGGCGCCGAGATCCACGCGGTCTCTTCGAGCACTCCGTCCAGGACCACGTAGCGCGTCTCGACGCGCACGCCCGGCGCCGACCAGCCCGACAGGCGCGCGGTGCCCGGCTTCGACGCATCGAGGGCGACGCGGCCGCGGTAGCTGTTCGGCCACTTCACCAGCCCGCCGAGCAGGGGCACGCCCTCGTGCACCGTGAAGTCGGCGATGCGCACGGTGCCCTCGACGCGCACCGGCAGCTCCTCCACGCGGGTGATGAGGGGGTGCAGTCTCGGCAACCGCTGTGGAGTCGTCAGCAGGGCCAGCGCCGCCTGCGCGTCCACCAGCGGACCGGTGCGGAAACGGATTCTGCGGGTGGGCTGCATCGCCTCGGCGTCCTCGGGGAGCGCCTCCTCGTGTGTTCCGACCTCGACGGCCATGGCGGAACCGTAGCTCCGAGGTCGGCTGCTGTGATGCCGTCGAACCGCCGAGGGCGCTGTTTCTTCGTGAGCTTCCGCGGCTCGACGGAGCTCACCGCAACGACCGGAGAAGAGTCGGCCAGTGCGGTCGGCACGATTGGCCTGATGGCACCGTACGGACGTGAGCACCCCGGCGCTCATGGCGAGCTCGATGATCGCGCGCGTGGTCGCGGTGGCGATGACGTGTGGCGCGTCGGCCGCCGGCGCAGACGATGACGCTCCGCGGACCGCCGGAGTCCTGCTGGGCGTGCACGGGGTCGCCGAGCGCGAAGACCTGCTCGTGCCGCTGACGTTCGGGGGCGCCGGCGTTCGCGTCGGCGGCTTCTTCCGCGGCCAGCTCGGGCCCGGGCTGCTGGTCGCCCAGGCCACCTTCGGCTTCGCGCCCCTGTTCGACCGCTTCGGGCACATCGCCGCGAGCATCGACTCGAGCCTCGACGCCGCGTGGCTGTTGCCGCTCGGAGCCCATCTGCGCCTCGGCCCGAGTGACGCGGTCTCCCTCTCCCTGCGCAGCGGGGAGAGGGCTGGGGTGAGGGGCGGTTTCACTCGAGGTCGCCCCTCACCCGGCCTGCGGCCGACCTCTCCCCGCTTTCGCAGGGAGAGGTTTTTCAGGTCAGATCAACCACTGCACGATCACGCTCACCGTGTCGGTGCTGAGCACCGGGCCCCCCGCACTCGCGCGGATGGTGAGCGTGATGATGTGCTGCTCACCGGGTGACCCGGGCTGGTCGTAGATGCGCACCGTGCCCAGGTTCGCCCCCGTGCCCAGCAGCTGCGGGCCCGTCGCCGGCGCGCCCGGCTGGAGCTCCCCGCGGTTGGTGGTCCACTCGAACACCAGCGTCGCCGGGTCGAGCACGTTGCCCAGCGCGTCGGTCGCCCGGCCCGTGAACGAGATGTCGAGGTACGGCCCCACCCCGTCCAGCCCCATGCCGTAGGCCTGGATGTTCATCGCCGGGGTGAGGATCTCGGCCACCGCCGTGCAGTTGACGAAGGTGACGCTCAGGCTGTCCGAGCCACCCAGCGCCGAGGCCACCACCGGGTACGTGCCCGCGGGCCGGCTGAGGCTCACGCTGAGCCCCGTGCTGGCGAGCGCGGCGCCGTTCACCGTCCAGGTGATCGCCGAGACCGTCTGCGTGCTCAGCGGGTACGTGCCCTGGGCGCGGAACGTCACCGGCCGGTTCGCGCACAGCGTCTGCCCCGGCGTGAGCACCGGCTCGGTGATGGTGACCGTCGGCACCAGCGCCACCGGCGCCGAGACGGTGAGCTGGTAGGGCACGTCGAGCCCTGAAGGCGCAGTCACCCGCAGCGCGACCGCCGCGCCCGAGCTGCGCACCACCTGGTAGCGGGCCACGTGCTCCAGGCCGCTGGTGGTGACGCTGACGCGCGGCACCGCCGGACCCGAGCTCGAGAGCGACGGCTCCTCGTCACCCAGCCAGCGCAGCTCGACGTCGGTGCCGAACACCCGCCCCGCCATCGCCGGCACCTGGAAGCGGTACCAGTCCTCGTCCTGCGTGGCGCCCTCGAAGGCGAACACCGTTCCGGCCACCGCGGCGCCGAACGTCACCGGCCGCGCCCGCGCCTCGACGTCGTCGTCACCGTCGGCTTCGGAGAAGTTGAGGCTGGTGTCGTAGCCCAGCGCCGCCAGGTCAGGCTGGTGACCCTGCGCCGCGAGCAGCACCGCGCCGAGCGGATCGACCAGGTTGCGGCGCCGCACGTCGTTGGCGAAACCACGCGCGGTGAGCGTCGCGTTGGTGAACGCGGTGCTGATCAACATGCTGCGCACGCGGGAGACCGCGGTGGCCCGCTCGGCCGCGGTGGCGCGCGCCGGGTCGAGCGAGGGGTTGGCCGCCTGCATCGCCGCGATGACGCCGGCGACGTAGGGCGCCGCGCCGCTGGTGGCGCCGACCTCGTCGACGAACGTCACGCCCGGCATCCCCACCCGCGGCGAGATGAACGACGAGCCGCTGGGCGCCCAGACGTCGACCCGCTCGCCGAAGAAGTGCGAGTTGGGCAGGGCAGCGCCCTCAGCCGCGCCGATGGCCAGCACCCCGGGAATCGTGGCGGGGATGATGCCCCACGCCTCGGTGCGGGCCTCGCCGAGGTTGATGTAGTCGCGCACCACCGGGGGGAAGCTCTCAGGACTGAGCTGATTGCCTGCCGAGGCCACCACCGGCACCCCGGAAGCCACCGCCTGCGAGACGGCGCTGCTCAAGGGCGAGCGCAGGTTGCCGAAGGCGAGCGTGGACAAGCACGCCTCGGTGGCCAGCACGGCGCCGGTGAGCAAGCCGCCGCACACCGCGGCCCCCACGATGGGGATGCCGACGAGCGGGCTGGTGCAGAAGGCGATGGCCGCGGTGTGCACCACCAGCGTCACCGCCGCGCAGAGGCCCACCCGGCCCGCTTCGCTGCAGATGTCGAAGTCGGGACCGACGCTGGTGACGATGGTGCACGGGTAGCCCGCGCTGATGTTGATCACGTGCGCCCCCTGCCGGAGCGCCTGGCGCACGCCCGCGCCCATGTCGAAGGCGTACGAGGCGAGGTCGTACTTGTAGAGCATGGGCACCGCGACCTGCCCCGCCACGCCGGCCGAGCCGAAGCCGTTGTGGGGGATGCCGCCGAGGGTGGTGACCACGCCGGTGCCGTGGAACATCAAGCCGCCCACCACGCTGGCCCCCACGGTGGGATCGCCGAGCGCCGCCCCGGCAGCGCAGCGCGCGCCCCGGCCGGTGAAGTCACACTGGTCGATGCCGCCGTCCTCGTTGGGGCGGAAGTCGGCGTTCGGCGCGAAGCCCATGTCGAGCACGGCCACCTTCACGCGCTGGCGATCGAGCTCCATCAGGTCGAGGTAGGTCCACAGCGCGGGCACGTCGGTGGTGCAGGCGCGGGTGGTGCTGCCGGGCAGGCAGCTGGCGGTCTCGCTGAAGTTGCCGCGCATGGTCATGGTGCCGGTGACCTGCGAGGCCTCCGGCTCGGCCAGCCGCTGCACCGAGTGGTACTGGAGCCGCGGGTTCACCGCGACCACGAAGCCGTCGAGGCGGAACGCGAGCGAGAGCCCGTAGATGGACTGGGCAGAGGCCTGGCTGGTGAGCAGCTCCCCTTCGTCACCGGCCAGCTGGCGCACGAGGGCGAGGCGGTCCGGGGTCATCGAGGCGGGGTCGACCTCCACCAGGGACGAGAAGGGCAGCTCGCCTTCGACGTCTTCCGTGCTGATCAGCACGCCCTGCGAGGCCTGGAGGAAGCGGGTCAGCTCGGCCTGGTCGCGGTGAAAGAGGATGAGCTCGGTGGTGGCCAGCTGCAGCGGCGCGCCGGTGCCCGGCCCCGTGCCCCTGCGGAGAATGGTGCCCACCGGCCGCGCGCCGGCCACCGGCGTGCGCTCGTCTTCAGTCAGCATCAGCTCGGGCACGACGGTCGAGGCCGGAGCTCCCGCGCGGACGCCGTCCAGCACGGCGAAGTCGCTCACGAACGGGACCTCGAGGCCGCCGTAGCCGGGCTGGGTGAGATCCATGCCGAAGAAGGCGACGAACACGCCCCCCGGCGGCAGGGTGAGGGTGCCGTCCTGGGGAACCCCGGGCGCGGAGGAGCCCTTCACCGGCACCGAGCCGATCGACTCGAAGGTGCCGTCAGCGAGGCGGCGCAGGGTGAGCTTCTCCACGTCGTTCGATTCCGAGGACACCAGCACCACGTCGCTGAGCACCGGCGGCACCGGCAGCCCACCGAGGTCCACCGTCACGCGCGCCTGCTCGCCCTCTGCGAAGAAGAGGGAGTTGAGGCGCACGTGCACGGCCACGGGGCGGGCGGCCTGCTTCGCCGCGGGGAGCACCTCGAGCTGGACCTGCGCGGTCTGCTCCTGGCCCGAAGCGGAGGTGCCGGTGAGGGTGAGCTGCTGCGCGCCGGGGGGCGTCTGCGCGGGGACGTCGATGCGCACGCGCAGGCCCTCGACGGTGGCGGTGAGCGGAGGGGCGATCTTCGCGGTGAGCGAGACCGTCTCATTCGATGGCGTGACGCTCACGTCGAGGAAGGCGGAGGCGCCTGGCGCGGCGTTGAGCGACTCCGGCGCGGAGAGGGTGAAGGTGGGGTGCTGACTACCAGGGGGAACGCCGCCGCAGGACGCGGTCAGCGCGAGGAGTACGAGGAGTTGAGTTCGCATGGCGCCGCACTGTTCACGCGATGTGCCGCTTCCAACCGGGCGCAATGGCACGGCGCGGGTGGGCTTTGTGGGCGGCCAGTTCACAGGCGCTGTGAACCACGAGGTGACGAAGGGTTTCTGCAGGGCGCTAGACTCGCGCGGAATGCGACACGCGCTGGCAGGGCTGATGATGGTGGGCGCGCTGACCGCCTGCGAGTGTGGCTCGCGCGGGGCAGCGCTGGCCGTGACGGTGGAGACCGTCAGCACGCGCCCCGACGGCTGCTTCCTGCTCGAGGTGCAGGACGCGTCGGGCGCCGTGCTCGCCACGAAGCGGCTGGAGAAGAAGCCCGGCCGCGACGCGTACGTGGTGGGCGTGCTGCGCAAGGAACTCCCGGTCACGGTGACCCTCGTGGCGCGCGCCCTGCGCGGCGCCGACTGCAACGATCCCAACGGCGTGAGCCCGGCGGTGGTGGCCACGTTCATCCGCAACGAGGTGGTGCCGGTGACGCTGCACCTCGACGATCCCGCCGACGACGCCGACCAGGACGGCTACGTGAGCGTGGCGCGCGGCGGTGGCGATTGCGCCGACGGTGACGGCACGGTGTTCCCCGGCGCGGCGGAAGACTGCTTCGGCGAGGTGGACCACGACTGCAATGGGCTCGCGTCCTGCGCGGATCCCGCCTGTGCCGGCATGCCCTGCGCGGGCGTGGCCGCGCGGCTGCGCATCACCTCGGCCCCGCTCACGCTGCGCGCGGGAGAATGCAGCCCGGCCGTGACGGTGCAGGTGCAGGACGCGCTGGGCGCACGCACTGCCGCGCCGGCGGGGCGCACGCTGGGGCTCAGCGGCGCACCGCTCGTCTTCTTCTCCGACCCCGCCTGCACCCAGGCCGTCACCAGCCTGCCGCTGAGCACCGACTCGCGCTTCCACCTGGTCACCCCGCAGGGCATGACGACGCTGCAGGTCGCCAGCGCTGGGCTGATGGGCGACACGCAGCAGGTGGTGGGACTCCCGCCACTCCCCGTGGCCGTGCGCTTCGCCAACCCGCCGCGCGTGACGACCGCGGGCCTCTGCTCTCAGCCGCTCGAGCTCGAGCTCGTCGACTTCCAGGGCCAGCCCATCGGCGCTGACGCCGCGCTCGACCTCACGCTCACCCACGACGCCGACGGCGGCTTCGGCCTCTACGGCGACGCCACCTGCACCCAGGCGACCGCCACCCTCGCGCTCGACGCCGGAGCGAGCCGGGGCGTCCTCTACTACTCGGGCACGCGCGCGGGGCTCGTCACGGTGTGGGCCAGCGCGCCTTCGCTCGACGGGGGACTGCAGTACGAGACGGTCTCTCCAGGCCCCGTGGCCTCGGTGAGCATCACCTCGCCGCCGAGATCGTTGCTCACGTCCGAGTGCAGCCCGGCCTCGGTGGTGGTGGCGCTCGACGCGTTTGGCAATCCGGTGACCCCGCAGACCTGGTCGGTGACCGCGGCGGACGCAGGGCTGAGCGTCTTCACCGGGGCGGGCTGCACGACCGCGGGTGCGTCTTCCACCTTCGCTGTCACCGCCACCGAAGAAGGCTCTTTCACGCTCGTGGTCACCGCCGACGGAATCACCACCACCCAGCCGCTCACCGTGCGCCGCCCCTTCCCGCCCGGTACGGGCTGGCGCTGGCCGCTCACCGTCACCACCGGCAGCCGCGCGCCCTTCAACGGCTACGCGGGCTACACGCTGTCGGCCGGCTTCGACTCACGCGGCGACGTCGATGCGGGGCGCCTGTCAGCCACGGGAGCGGACCTGCGCGCCTTCTTCTGGACGGGCGCCGACTGGCGGGAGGTCGATCGCCTCGTCGCCAACCCCAACGCGGCCAACACCACGGTGCGCTTCGCCAGCCAGACCGACCTGCCCTCCAGCGCTGTCGATCGGCGCTACTCGCTCTTCAGCGGCGCCTTCGACGGCGGCGTGGCGATGGCAGACGCGGGCGCGGTGTACCTCTTCGCGGAGGACTTCGAGGGCGCCACGCTCTCCCGGTGGACCATTCGCAGCGGCGGGTGGCAGCGCGCCACCGATCGGCCGCGCACGGGCGCGGGCTCGCTCAAGCTCGGCACGGAGACCGACGCGGACCGGGTGATCGAGGTGAACCCCGCGCTCAACGAGGCCGACGTGATGGTCGAGGCGTGGTGGAACACCAGCAACACCGGCGACACCGACTTCTCGCAGGTGGTGCGCCTGCAGCCCGCGGCGCAGCTCACCTGCTACGAGACGAACCTGGAAGACAACGGCGGCTGGAGCCTCGCGCGCATGAGCGCCGGCGCCTGGACGCGGCTGGTCCCCACCGAAGGAACGGTCACCAACAACACCTGGATCCGCGTCGGGCTGTCGACCTCGGGCAGCAACGCGCGGGTGTGGCGCGACGGCGTGCAGATCGTCCCCACGGGGGGCGTGCCGCACGTGCTCGCCGCCACCGTGCTCGGGCCGGGCAACATCGGCTTCCGCAAGTGGGACCTGGGCGGCTCGATCTGGCTCGATGACGTCACGGTGCGCCGCTACACCGAGCCGGAGCCGGTGGTCACGGTCGGCGCCGCGCAGCCGCCCTGAGTCCGGACCCGTGCTCGGCCACGGCCGGTCCGGAGTGGTTTCTCCGTGACCGGCCGCCGGCCTCTCACTACGGGTACTCGTAGCTCAGCGAGAGCCGCGCCCTGTTGGTGGTGTTCGTGGCCTCACCCGTGAAGAGGATGACGTCGTCGAGGGTCGAGTCGGTGTCCGTGGTGGTGGGGAAGTAGACGCGGAACTGGCTGCGGCTGCCCCGGGTGGCTCGGTTGGCCAGGTCGTCGCTCACCTTGCGGGCGACGTCGACCGACTTGGTGCCCATGGTGGTGGTGGTGCTCAACGTGACGATCTCGTCCTTCGTGTGCAGGAGCGGGTTGCAGATGAGGCAATACGGCGGCACGCAGACCGGGCACTGCAGCGTCTTGATGATGGGCGTCTCGAAGTCAGCCGCGGTCAGGCTCGAGCCATAGTTCACGCTCGCCGCCTTCAGCTCGCCCAGGGTGGAATAGGGCGTGCCGTTGATGGCCGTCTGGTAGCCATAGAGCGTGGCCGCCAGCACCGAGGCGTCGGCCGGCACCGACGAGAGGTCGAAGCTGAGGAAGGTGCGCCAGAACGTGTTGGTCGAGCTGTCGCCTGCCGCCCCGTAGTTGTAGTCGAGGTACGCCCCGCCGTTGCTGGACAGGAAGCCGTCGAGCGTGGGCGACGAGTAGATGGTGACGCTGGTCTGCCGGATGACCCGGAACGTGGAGGTGAAGGTCGCCAGCAGCGCGTTGGGGGTGCTGGCCAGGTCGGTCGCGCCGGTGCCGATTCTCCAGCTCACGTTGTCGCCGTAGCCGAAGTTGACGTCGGGGTTGAAGGTCACCTGGTCGCCCGCCGCGTTCCAGGTGAACACGCCCGTGGTGTGTCCGGCCGGGGCGGTGATGGCGAAGGCCGCCTGCACCGAGGCCTGGTTCATCGGCTCGCTGAAGCGGACGATGATGTTGGCGGTGCGCGCGATGCCGATCGCGCCGGGCGCAGGGAAGGTGGCCGAGGTGGCAGGACAGGGCTCGCTGCCACCCGTGGGGGGGCAGACCACCGGCCTGACGGTGTCGGGAGCGGCCGCGGTGGAGAAGTGAATCACCGTGGACGCGGCGAG
Source organism: Archangium sp. (assembly GCA_030681645.1). GTDB lineage: Bacteria > Myxococcota > Myxococcia > Myxococcales > Myxococcaceae > Archangium_A. Next base: position 276,908 of record JAUXRX010000009.1, on the reverse strand, counting down.
CGGGTTGCCCGCGAGGTCGGTGGCGCCGGTGCCCATGGTCACCACGTAGTTCGCGCCGAAGGTGAACGCGATGGCGTGCACGCAGGTGAAGGACCTGCCGTCGCCACTGACGGCCCAGCTGCAGCTGATGGCCGGCGTCGCGGAGAACGCGCCCTGCACGCTGGCCGGGTTCATCGCCTCGGAGAACTCGAAGGTGATGTTGTTCGAGACGCCCACCAGGCTCGCCCCATCGGCGGGACCGGTGGCCAGGACCTGGGGAGCCGTCAGGTCGGGCGGGTTGACCGTGAGGAACGAGAAGCTGTTGGTGCCCGTCAACGCGTTGCCGGCGAGGTCACTGCCCAGCACGGTCACGGTGTAGGTGGTGTTGAAGGCAAGCACCGCGGTCGGCTGGAAGCGGACGGTCTTCCCGTCGAGCCACGTGGCCGGCCCCAGCTCGCCCGACGGCGGAAGAGGGACGAGCGCCACCATCACGGTGCCGGGGTCCATGTCCTCCGAGAAGCCGAACGTGAGGGCCGTGTCCACCGCCACGCCGGTGGTTGCGGTGGGCGTGGACAGGCTCACGGTGGGCCGCATGGTGTCGGGCAGGAACGGCGTGGCAGACACCTCGGCCGTGCGCTCAGAGGCGTTTCCGTTCTGGTCCCGCGCGGCGAGGGCGAAGAAGTAGGTGGTGCCGTTGGCGAGCCCGGTCACCACGTGGGTGATGGCCGGCGCGGCGACGGTGGCCACCTTGTTGAGCACGCCGGTGGCCGTGCCCTGGAACACGTCGTAGCCCGCGAGGTCGGTCTCGGAGTTGGCCTCCCAGGTGAGGGTGACGAGCTGGTTTCCCGCCGTGGCGCTCAGGCCCCTGGGCATCGCAGGGGGCATGGTCTCCGTGGCGGTGGTGAAGCTGAAGTTCTTGAGGCCGGCGAGCGTGTTGCCCGCCACGTCCCTGCCGTCCACCGTCACGGTCCAGGCCGTTCCGGAGGCGAGCGGCGCGCTGGGCTGGAAGGTGACCGTCGACGCGTTGGTCCAGGCCGCTGCGTTCAGGGCCACCGCGGGCGCGATGGTCAGGGTGACCGAGGAGGTGTCCATGTCCTCCGAGAAGGTGAGGACGATGGAGGTGTTGACCGCGACCGCGGTCGCGCCCGGTGCGGGCACCGAGGAGACCAGCGTGGGGGGAATGGTGTCGGGGGCGAAGGGCGTGGCGCGCACCTCGGCGCTGAGGGCCGAGACGTTGCCGGCCTTGTCGGCGGCGGTGATGGCGAAGAAATACGGAGTGGCGTTGTTCAGCCCGCCCACGACGAACCTGCTGGCCGGCGCGGCGATGGTGGCCACCTTGAGGAGTTCGCCGCTGATGGTGCCCTGGTGGATGTCGTAGCCGAGCAGGTCGCTCTCGGAGTTGGCGATCCAGCTCAGCGTCACGAGCTGGTTGCCCGCCACGGCGTTCAGGCCGGTCGGGACCGCGGGCGGCGTCGTGTCGGCCGGGCCGCAGCTCGCGATCAGGGCGGCGAGCAGCACCACCGCACGAAAGGGTGCCCTCGAGGTGAACCTGCCGGGTCCTTCGAACTGCGGAAGTCTCGTCGCGCGGGCGTCGCTCATGGTGGTGCCTCCTTGGCGAACGCGTTGAGGGAGCATCACGTGTGCCACGCGACCACCTCGAAGCCGGCTTGATCCGCCGCAACCCTGCGCTCATGCAGTGCCGCGCCCGGCGAAGGCGTCAGCACCGCGCTGCGCAGGGAACGCGGGGCCACTCGCAGGTCCTGCGCGTCGACGAACCCTCACGCAGTCACGGTGGGCGCGGCGGTGGGGGGCCACCTGCTCGCCCTTCACCCCGCCCTCTCCCCGCTTCGCAGGGAGAGGGAGAACGAATCAGTACCCGTGCTCGGCCACGTAGAGGTCGACCAGCGCGCCCTCTTCGAACCAGAACTGGGTCTGCTCGTGGCTGAACCACTTCGACTCCGGGCGCACCTTGCGGATCTCGACCAGCAGCTTGTTGGTGGCGGTGTCGACGATCGTCGCGCGGGCCTGGCAGGCGGACGTGGGCTCGTCGCCGAAGCCGCCCTCGAGGCACACCTCGTCGCCGGTGGCGAGCTTGCGCACGTAGACCTCGCCCAGGTACTTCGCCTCGGCACAGGCCGCCGCAGGGCCGCCACCCGGCTTGAACTTCGCGCAGCGCAGCACCTCGGGCGTCTTGTACGTGGCCGCGCGCGACGACCAATCAGCCCCGCCGCGATCTCGCGTCGAGATGCAGCCCGAGAGAACCACCAGCGCTACCCAACCCAGACCCCTCATGCACCCTCCGAAAGCTCTTTCGCGAAACTGTCGATCAACGCGGCATCACCGGGGGCGATGTCGAGGAAGCGGATGCCCATGCCGTAGCCGTGCTTGTCGGGCACGTTGACCACCTCACCGTCGCACCGAATGGCCTTCGATTCCCCGGGGAGCGTGAAGGCGAGCTGCACGCGCGCCCCGACGGAGTGCGGAATGGCCCGATCGAAGTAGACGCCGCCCCGCGAGATGTCGCGCGTGGAGTGCAGCGAGAAGCCGCGCGAATCACGCACCTCGACGGCGATGACGACGTTGGCTCTGAAGTCCTGGCGACGCTCGAAGGACATGGTCAGCCCCGAGACTAGCCGAAGGGCTCACTTCACGAGCTTGTGAATGCGCCTCACCGCTTCGAGGTCGGGCTTGAGGAACTTCATCCGCACGCCCCCCTCGCGGCCCAGGGGGCCCAGCACCTCGGCGTCGAGCACCAGCGGGGTGGTGGGCTCGTCGGGGAGGAACAGCTTCAGGGTGAGCCTGGTGCCCTTCTTCGGCGTCGGCCCCCCGCTGATCGACAGCCCGAAGGTCGACAGATCGTTGGTGATGAGCCGCATCGTCTGTTCACCGGCGCCGGCCTCCAGCGCGAGGCCCACGTTGACGCGCGGGGTGGCGCGGCGATCGCGGAAGTTCCTCCGCTCGCTCTCGCCCTGCTTGATGCGGTCGAAGAGCTTCACCATCGCCTCGCCGGTGTTGCTGCGGCGATCGATCGTCTGCGGCAGCTTCGGCGTCAGCAGCGGCAGCAGCCTGTCAGGTCGCGAACCCCCGGGTTCGGTCGGGGCAGCCTTGCTGCGAGGGCGCTTCGCGGAGGACATCGGGGCCTACCTTATTCCTTTCTCACTCCACCCGTACCAATCGGGCGGTGGCCACCCCCCGGGGCCGGGTGACCTCGACCTCGTCACCCTCTCGCTGCTCGAGGAGGGTGCGCGCGAGCGGAGACTCGACGCTGATGTTCTTCCCCTCGGCCTCGTCGACGCCCACCAGTCGAACGACCTGCTCGCGGCCATCGTCCCACGCGAGGGTGACGGTGCTGCCGAAGCGCACCGTGCCGTCCCGGGGAGGCGGGGTCACCAGGCGCACGCTCTCGAGCATGGCGCTCACCACCGCGAGCCGGTGCTTGAGCTCGTCGGTCTTGCCGCCCAGCAGCCGCTCGCGCTCGGCGACCAGGGCGCGGTAGCCCTCGGGCGTCATGGGGCGCTCCTGCCCCCGCGCGGCGCGCTGCACGGGGCGGCCCAGCACGGGCGCGTCTTCCGTCTCTTCGCTGGTGAAGGCCTTCGACACGGGCCGTAGTGTACGCCCATGAGATTCGCGGTGCTGATGCTGGTGCTGAGCGGCTGCGTGAAGGCCATTCCAGGAGCGAAGGTGGACGAGAATCCGATTGTTCAGACAGGGGCCCCGGTGCTCCGCGCGCCCGCGCAGGACGTACCGGTGGAGCGCATCACCACGCCCGAGTTCCAGGCGCTGCTCGAGCGCATGGTGGCCATGATGCGCGCGGCGCCGGGCGTGGGCCTCGCCGCACCGCAGATCGGCGTGCCCTGGCGGGTGCTGGTGCTGGAGGACCGGGAAGAGCTGATGGCCTCGCTCACCCCGGCCGAACGGGCTGAGCGCGAGCGGGTGCCCGTGCCGGTGCGCGTGTTCATCAACCCCACGCTCACCCCCATCGGCGAAGAGAAGGTGACCTTCTTCGAAGGCTGCCTCTCGGTCGCGGGCTTCGCCGGGCTGGTGGAGCGCTTTCGTGAGGTCGAGGTGAGCGGCCTCGACGGACAGGGACAGCCGCAGACGTGGCGGGTGAAGGGCTGGCCGGCGCGCATCCTCCAACATGAGGTGGACCACCTCGCGGGCACGCTCTACATCGACCGGATGATCACCCGCAGCTTCGGCACCCTGGCCCAGGTGAAGGCGCGTTTCGGTGGTAGGCCCATGTCGGAGGTCAAGCAGGAGCTGGGGGTTACGAAATGACCCGGAAAATCAGGCTCATGCGTCAGACTCGATAACCGTATGACTCGGCGACTCACTGACCTCCAGCTCGAGCGGTACCTGGCCGAGGCGCTCCCGGCCGCCGAGCGCTCGTCGGTGGAGAAGGTCTTGAGCGAGTCGCCGCCCGATTCAGAGGCGCTGCGGTTGCTGCAGGCCTCGACGGCGGCGCTGTTCGTCACCCAACCTCCGGCGGCGTTCGTGGAGAAGGTGATGCCCCCGAAGAAGTCGGCGTGGCGCGGTTGGCTCGGAGCGCTCAGCGCCATCGCGGCGGCGGCGGCCCTGCTGCTCGTCATCCGCACGCAGCAGGACGACCCCGAGACGCTGGTGAAGGGCGGCGTGGGCTGGCACGTCACCGCCACCAACCAGCACGGCACCCGCACCCTGAGCGAACAGACCCCGGTGGCGCCCGGCGAGACCCTGAGCTTCGAGGTGGCCTCCGATCGCCGCGTGTACGTCGCGGTCGTCTCGCACGCGCCCGATGGCTGGTGGGTCTACGCGCCGGTGAAGGGCAGCGAGGCGCTGCGCGTGGAGCGAGGGCTCACGGTGATTCCCGACGGCGCGCAGCTCGACGAGACGGTGGGCAACGAGACGCTCTACCTGCTCTCGAGCGACGAGCCGTTCGAGCCCACGCGCATTCGCGACGCGCTCAAGAATGGCTTCACGCCGCCGGGCCTCACGATGGAGCCGATGGCCATCGTGAAGCAGAAGCGGTAGGCGCCAGGTAGCTGAGCACCAGCCGGGTGAGGTGCTCCTGCAGCAGCCCCAGCTCCAGCCAGCCCGGCTTCTCCATCAACACGCGCTGGAGCACCCCTTCGACCGCGCCGATCAGCACATAGGCGGCCACCGAGGGGCTCGTGATGCCCAGCTCGCCGCGGTGCGCTTCCAGCCAGGCTTCGATCATCGGCGCGTACTCGTTGTTGAGCTCGTGGAGCCGTCGCAGCGCCCCGATGCGCGGCACCTGCTCGAGCAGGACGCGGTGCAGGCGCGGCTGCAGGCGCTGCACCTCGAGCATGGCGCCCATCATCGCGTGCACCGCGGTGGACAGATCCGCGTCCCCCAGCTGAGAGAGCCGCTCGACCATCGCGGCCTGGAGCTGGGCCTGGTGCCGTTCCATCACCGCCACCACCAGCGACTCCTTGTTGGGGAAGTACTGGTAGACGCTGCCGATGCTCACCCCGGCGACCTCCGCGACCCGGTTGGTCGTGCAGGCCTCGTAGCCGTCCTTGAGCAGAACGCGAGTGGTGGCGTCCACCAGCACCTCCACCATCTCCCTGCTGCGGCGCTGCAGAGGCTTCTTCCGGGGGGCGGCGCGGCGTTTGGGTGCCATGGCGCCATGCTGCCTCAACGCGAGCCCGGGGTGAGTAGGTAAACGCGAGTGAATGCTCAATGATGTGCTTGGCCGAGAAAAGCGGGGACCCATGTCGTCGAGATCTGCAGTGACAGGAGCGACCGGCCACCTGGGCAATGTGCTGGTGCGCGAGCTCTGCGCCCGTGGTGAGCGGCCCCGCGCGATCCTTCAGCCCGGGGACGACGGCGCAGCGCTGGCAGGGCTCGACGTCGAGGTGGTCTTTGCCGACGTGACGGACCCGCAGGCGATGCGCCGGGCCTTCGAGGGGGTCCACCGGGTCTTCCACCTCGCGGGCGTGGTGAGCATCACCGCCGGCCAGCAGGCCCGCCTCGAGGCGATCAACGTCGGGGGCACCGAGGTGGTGGTCGCGTCGTGCCGGGCCGCGGGCGTCGGGCGGTTGGTGCACATGGGCTCGGTGCATGCGCTCACCGAGCCACCTTCCGGCATCCTGACCGAGGAGGCAGGCTTCGACCCCGCCCTCGCCGCCGGGGCGTACGGCAAGAGCAAGGCGCGCGCGTGCAGGGCGGTTCAGGGCGCGGCGAAGGCGGGTGAGCTCGACGCGGTGTTGGTGTTGCCCACCGGCGTGCTGGGGCCCTTCGACTTCAGGCTGTCCGAGGTGGGGCAGCTCTTGCGCGACCTGGTGGACGAGCGGGTGCCGCTGCTGCTGCCGGGCGGCCACGACTGGGTCGATGTTCGCGACGTGGCGGTCGGGACGATCGCCGCGGCAGAGCGAGGTCGCTGCGGCGAGGCGTACCTGCTGGGTGGGGCGCACGTGACGCTGAAGGCGCTGGCGGAGATGGTCCACGCCGAGACGGGCGCGCGCGTGCCGCCCCTGCTGCCGGGGTGGTTGGCGCACGTGGTGGCGGCGCCCGCGCCCTTGTGGGAGCGGCTCACCGGACACCGGGCCCTGCTCACGCCCTACGCGGTGCACGCGGTGTCGGTGCCCTTCAGCGTGAGCCACCAGAAGGCGGCGGACGAGCTGGGCTTCGTTCCCCGCGCGATCGCCACGTCGGTGCGTGATGCGCTGCGGTGGCAGGCGGCTCGCGTAAAGACCACGCGGCAGGTGGTGCGGCCAGGCCGGGTGGTGCGCTCATGGTGAGCGTGCTGTTGCTGCTCCTGTTCGCCGCGGGAGAGGACTTCGAGACGTGCGGGGAACGCGACGGCATCGCCATCGCTTCACGCAAGGTGCCGGGCTCCGGCTTCGTCGAGTATCGCTTCACCCTCGAGACGCAGGGCGACGTCGAGACGATGTGCAGCGCCGCCTTCGGCAACGGCAAGCTCGAGCCTGGTGAGCCGCACGTCAACCTGCGCGAGGTGATCAAGGAGAGCCTGAACGCGCGCGTCACCTACGAGCAGATCGCTCCGCCGATGATCAGCCCGCGCGACTACGTGGTGAGCCGAACGCGGACGCGCCCTTCGCCGGGCAGCTGCCGGGTGGACTTCGTCTCGGCGGACGACGCGCCGGTGCGGCCGGGGTTGGTGCGCCTCAAGCACCTGCAGGGCAGCTTCCTGTTCCAGGCGCTGGGGGGCGGCCGGGTTCGCCTCGAGCACCGCATTCACATGGATCCCGGGGGCGCGCTGGCGCCATTCGTGGTGGAGCCTTCGCGCGAGCGGCTGGGGGCGGAGTGGCTGCGCCGGTTGGCGCCGCGCTCGGGCTGAACCTCCCTCTCCCTGCGACGAAGCGGGGAGAGGGTCGGGGTGAGGGGCAAACCACTTACCCACATTTCGTGCGTCGGACGACTGATGGGCCATGAGCCCGATCCGACTGCTTCCCCTCGCCCTCCTCTCGCTGTTCCTCCTTCACTGCGGCCCGCCGCAGGAGAGCTGCGACGAGATCTCCTGTCCCTTCGGCTGCTGCGACGCGAGCGGTCAGTGCCAGCCAGGCACGGCCCAGAACGCCTGCGGCATGGGCGGTCTGGCGTGTGACGTGTGCGTGGCCGGACAGCAGAGCTGTCAGCTGCAGGACTGCATGGCCGCGGGCGGTGGCAACGGGATGACCGGAGGCGGCGGAGGCGCGACGGGCGGAGGCACGGGCGGAGGCACGACAGGTGGAGGAACCGGAGGAGGCACGACGGGCGGAGGCACCGGCGGAGGCACGACGGGCGGAGGAACCGGAGGAGGCACGACGGGCGGAGGAATCGGCGGAGGCACGGGCGGAGGCACGACGGGAGGAGGTACCGGAGGAGGCACGACGGGCGGAGGAACGGGAGGCGGCACCACCGGAGGAGGAACGGGCGGCGGCGGAGGTTCGAGCTGCGCCTGCGACACCACCACCCAGTGCACCGGCAGCTGCAGCTGCGATCCCGACTGCAGCCGCACCGTGACCTGCCGCCCCCCGACGATCGACTCGAGCACCGTGAGCACCACCGAGACGATGTACGGCCTCGCGCTCGGCACCGACGGCGGCTTCGCGGTGGGTGGAAACCAGACGCTGCTCCGCTACGACAACGGCACCTGGACGAAGCAGACCGGGCCGAGCGGCAACTTCAGCTACACGCTCTACGACATCAGCCTCATCGACTCGCGCAACGGCTGGGCGGTGGGCGGCTGGTCCACCTCCGCGGGCGGCACCACGTACTACTACGGCATGGCCCTCAAGCTGGTGAACGGCACCTGGACCCTCTCGCAGAACTCGCTGGGCTGGGAGCTGCGCGCGCTCGACCTCGTCGACGCCAACAACGGCTGGGCGGTGGGCCGCGCCGGGCAGCTCACCCGCATCTCGAGCGGCACGTACAGCCCGCAGATCGGCGGCGTCACCACCGGCCAGCTCAACGGCGTCGACGTCATCGACATGCAGACCGGCTGGGCCGTGGGCGTGAGCGGGCTCATTCGCAGGCTGCAGACCGGCACGTGGACCAGCATCACCAGCCCGAGCAGCGAGACGCTCTACGACGTGACGCTCACGGACGCGCAGAACGGCTGGGCGGTAGGAGCACGCGGCGCGGTGCTGCGGCTCTCGGCCGGCGTCTGGTCGGTGGTGCCGCCGGTCACCAACCGCGCGCTGTATTCCGTGACGGTCGGGGCTGACGGTACGGCATGGGCCGTCGGCGAGGCGGGCACGGTGCTGCGCAACACCGGGACGGCGTGGGAGCAGTGCAGCTACGGGGCGGCGACCGAGCCGACGCTGCGCTCGGTCAGTGCGAGGGGCGCCGAGGTCTGGGCTGTCGGCAGCGGGGCTCATCGCAGGAAGTGGTGAACCTCGCCCTGCGAAGCGGGGAGAGGTCGGCCGCAGGCCGGGTGAGGGGCGCTTCGGGCGATCGGCCCCTCAACCCAGCCCTCTCCCCGCTGCGGCGCAGGGAGAGGGAGACAGGCTACGGGTGACGCGCACGGCAATCGGGCCGCGCCAGCAACGCCGCCAGCTCCGCCTCTTCGGGGAGCCCGCGCCCCGCCAGATTGGTCGTCTGCTGGGGGTCCGCCAACACGTCGTAGAGCCGGCGAATGGGCCGCGTCTTCCCGGGGATCTCGATCAGCTTCCACCGCGTGGTGCGCACCATGCGGTCCTTCGCCGCGATCACCTGCTCGCGATACGCAGGCCGCAGCACCAGGTTGTGCCGGAAGCCGGGGTCGACCTCGAGCGTGTCCGCCGCGCCGGACAATTCCACCACCTCGGCGCGCTCGGCCTCGGTCAGCCCCGTCATCGCCTGCGCCTTGGGGAAGAAGAGGTAGCAGGTCTCGGCAAATGAGATGAGGTCCGGCTCGGTGCCCTCCCCGCGCAGCACCGGGAGCAGGTTCACCCCTTCCATCGACGGCGGCACCGGCAGCCCCAGCGCCGAGAGCAACGTGGGCGCCAGGTCGACCGTGCGGGTCAGCGTGCTCACCGTCGAGGGCAGGCTCTGCCCGGGCAGGCGGAGGAAGAACGGAATGTGCGTGCTCTGATCTCCGCCGAAGAAGTTGGTGCCGTGACCGAGTGTCGAGCCGGGATCGTAGAGATCCTCTCCGTGATCGGTGGTGATGATGACGAGCGTGTTCTGGGTGAGGCCGCGCGCGTCCAGCTCGCCCAGCACCCGGCCCACCGTGTCGTCGAAGTCACTCACCGCGTCGTCGTAGAGATCCTGCACGTGCTCGATCGCCTCGCGCGGCAGCGTCGGTGAGAAGCCGGTGGTGATCAGCTCGTGCGCCGTGACCTCGACCTGGTACCGGTGCGGCCCGGAATACCCCGGCGTGCCGTACTTCACGTTGAACGGGTGCCGCGAGTTGTACGGGAGGTGCGTGGGGCTCAAGAACAACATCCCCAGGAAGGGCCGCTTCGCCTTCACGCTCGCGTCGACGTCGTCGAAGAGCTGATCGACCAGCGCTCCCGGCCGCGCCTGCGAGGCCAGCGCCGACCGCCCCGGCACCAGCACGTCGCCGAGCACGCCAGGCAGCCCACCGAAGGCGAGCGGCACCAGCGGGTGCGCCTTCACCGTCGCCTCGAGCAGCAGCGCCTCGAAGTTCTGCACCGAGCCCACGTGCCGCGTGCCGAACCCGAGGTCCACCAGGTCGAAGCAGTTCCCCACCCAGTCCGACGAGACGAAGGTGTCGTAGCCCGCCGCGCTCAAGAGCCTCGGCACCGTGGCGCTCAACTGGTCCACCGCCCGCACCTCGTCCCGGCTCGGGTACATGCTGCGGATGCCGTGCGTCGAGGGGAGCTGGCCGGTGAAGAAGGTCACCCACGACTCCAGCGTGCTCGCGGTGGCCACGTGCAGGTTGGTGAGATCGATCGCCTGCTTCGAGAACGCGTCGATGTTCGGAGTGAGATCCGCGTGCTTCGCGCCGTGCACGCCCACCCGATCGAACCGCCAGGAATCGGCCGCGATGATGAGCACGTTGGGCCGATCGAGCACGGTCGCCTTCGGCGGCGGCGTGCGATGCAACGTCGTCGCACCCGCCAGCAGCAACGCCACCCCCACCAGCAGCATCCGGCCGTTCACCCCGCGCGGAACCCGCCCGTTCACCCCGCGCGGAGTCGAGGGGCCCACGCTGGCGATCGCGAACAGCACCAGCCCCGCGAAGAGCAGCGTGAGCACGTCGAGCACGTGCCAGCGGTAGAGCGCGTAGAGATCGATCGCCGGCAGCTTGCGCGCCACCGTGTCGACGAGGCCGGGGCCGTTGCGCAGCACCGGGCCCAGCGCGAGCAGGGCGATCACCACGTCCGCCACCAACACCTGCACCAGCAACCTCGCCCGCGAGACCTCACCGAAGCGCGCGAGCACCGGCACACTGAGCGCGGTGGCCACCAGCGCGAGCACCCCGTACGCGGGGATCAGCCGGACCTGCGCCCCGATCGCCGTCAGCAGGTAGGGCCCCCGCGCCATCGCGGTGAAGCGCTCGGTGATGCCGTCGGCCATCAGCACGAAGGTCGCCACCGAGGCGAGGTACAGCCCGCCGAAGATCAGCAGTTGGGTGAACGCGACCCGCTTGAGCAACTCCCTCGGCACGGCGCGCTCGTTACCACGCGCGCGGGCTTCAGAGCCGCTTGATCCACTCCGCGATGAGGCGCTGCAGCGCCGGCAGCTTCGCCTTCACGTCCTTCGCGTCGGCGAAGGTGATCATCGCGCGGTCCCTGCCCAGCCACTCGAGGAGCGGGTCCGCGAGGGAATCCTGCAAGGGCTTCTTCCCCTTCGCGCCGCTGTGAAGGATGAGGCGCACGCCCTCCCCTCGCAGGTGGAAGGTGGCGAACCAGTCTTTCGTTCGAAAACTCGGGACGTTCCACTTGATGCCCTCGTGGATGTCCTTGCTCACCCCGACGATGGCTTTCCGGATCTGCTCGACCTGCTGCTTCAGCGTTGGCTCGAGCGCGGCGATGAAGGCGACGACCTCGGGGTCTCTCATCGGTTGAAGATGACGAAGACGGACAGGCCCTCGAGGACGAAGGTCGCGGCCTGGGCAGCGATGAGCGCCAGCAGCACCGCGACCCTCCCACCCTCCGGCATCCACTTCCAGATGAGCGTCTTCCCCACCATGACCACGCCGAGGCTCAAGAGCAGCGCCGAGCCCCACGAGATCAGCATCGCGACGGTCAGCGCGGTGCCCATGCCCTTCCCCGCCATCGCCGCGCTGAGGGCGACCACGAAGAGCCACGCGATGCCGGCGGCCACCCACAGGCCGGCGCTGGCGAGCAGCGACTTGAGCGTTCCATTCATCGGCCGTGATGCTACGCGCGCTGGCCATGTCGCGCTGGGATGAAGTCACTTCGCATCTGGAACACCGCGTCACCTTCTCCGAGACCGACGGGCTGGGCTTCGTGCACCACCGCTGCGCCGCGGTGTGGTTCGAGCAGGCCCGCGAGACGTTCTTCCGCCGCTTCGGCATGCCCGCCGTCGAGCTCTACAAGCGCGGCTGGTACCTCGCGCTGCGCCAGCTCAACGTCCGCTTCGACAGCTTCATCGGGTACGAGGATCAGCTCAGCATTCGCTGCGCGCTCACGAAGCTGGGGCGCGTCGCGGGCGACTTTCACTACCGCGTCGACAACCTCACCACCGGCAAGCTCGCCATTCGCGGGCACACCAACATGGTGGCGGTCGAGGCGGCGACTCCGGGGGCGCTGCCGGTGCTGGGGCGGCTCCGCTTCGATCGCGCCCCGTTTCAGAAGCTGCTGGTGACCGTCGACGACTTCTACGACGCGCCCCAGGGCGCCTGGCAGCCGCCCCGCTGGGAGCAGCTGGGCCCCTCAGAAACCTGAGGGCAGAAAATGGGGACAGGCTACTTATTGCTCTCAGGTGCTCGCGAATCTCAGGACCCGGAGAGCAATAAGTAGCCTGTCCCCATTTTCTGCGACCGGCATGGATGCTGCTCAACGTCCCTGGTCCATGTCGCGAAACGCCGGAATCCTGATGCTGGTGCTGACTGCGTGCGGAGGCGCGCAGAACACGATGCTCGTCGAGGCGGCAGTCGATTCCGGCTCGCCGCCGCGAGACTCGAGCTGCGCGACCGACGCCGACTGCCCCACGGGCATGCTCTGCGAGGGCTGCGGCGATGGCTTCATGACCTGCGTACCGGGGTGCCGGAACGACGCCCAGTGCGGCTCGAACATGATCTGCAGCCACGACGTGCAGTGCCTCACCTGCCCCTGCCCTTCCGGATATTGCGACCTCGATCCCTGCCGCGATCTCGACGGTGATGGCTTCGCCGCCGCGCTCACCGGCGTGTGCCCCGGCAAGCAGGTGGGCGACTGCAACGACGGTGTCCCCGCCACCCACCCCGGCGGCCGCGAGCGCTGCGCCAACGGCCAGGACGACGACTGCGACGGCCGCACCGACGCGCGCGACGACGAGTGCAGGGACACGTGCGATCCCGGCTTCGGGTTCTGCGCGACGTCGCTGTATTGCGGCACCCAGCGGTACTGCGAGCAGGGGTGCTGCGAGGCGTGCGCGCCCGTGGTCGACCCGGTGTGCGCCCCCGGCCAGTGCGCGCTGCCCGGCGGGCTCGATGGCAACGGGTGCGTCGTGCCGGGCGTGTGCGGGGAGTGCCAGAGCTGCTCGCTCAACTACGAGCCGGTGTGCGGAAGGAACTTCGCCACGTATTCGAACGCGTGCCTCGCGCAGGCAGCGGGCACGGCGGTCATGCACACCGGGGAGTGCAGCCGCGGGGAGGGCTTCACCTGCGAGGGCGTCGGAGACTGCTACTACAACCAGTTCTGCCGCGACTTCGGTGATGCGGGCCTGCACTGCGCCCGCGTGGGGACGTGCAGCGTGGATGCCGATTGTGACGCGGTGACCTCGGTCGTGTCGTGCGGGGATGCTGGCGTCGCGGAGTGGGCTTGCAGGGCGGAGAGGTGCTCCGCGGTGTGCCCGTGAGGAGGGAGGGGTCGGGGTCGGAGTCGGGGTCGGGGTCGGAGTCGGGGTCGGGGTCGGAGTCGGAGTCGGGGTCGGAGTCGGGGCCGGGGTCGGGGCCGGGATCGGGATCGGGATCGGCTTCGGGATCGGGTACGGCAGCGGCTTCGGGGACGGATTTGAGGGCGGCGGCGGCGGCGGCGATGGGGGTGATCCTGTTTTGGGCAGGGTGCGGCGCTCGCGGGACCACCGAGCTCAATGATGGACCCCGGCAGCCTCGACTCGTGCTGCAGGGCGCGTGCGCTCCGAGCTCGGTGGGGACGCTGCTCGGTGTCGATTCGCGCGACTCGACGTGCGTGCGCTCACTCTCGCAGCCGACGCTCGTGGCGAGCGCGGCTGAATACGACGCGCTGTTCGACAGCTCGTGTCCCAAGCCGGAGATCGATTTCTCCGTGAACCGCGTGCTGGTGGTGCCTGCGCGGGGCGCGACGGAGTGGTTCGTGTTTCCCAACTTCGTCACCGCTCGCAGTGACGCGCTCGAGGTGGGCCTCGTCATCCGTCCGCAGGGCGCGCTGCCTCCCGACGCGTTGCTGCTGCTGCCGCTCACGCCCGGCGCGGTGGAGCTGCGGTGGTGCCGCAGCGTGTGCGTCGAGAACTGCGACGTCGCCATTCCCTGACTCGGCTGGCGCGGCTACGGACAGGTGAACTGCCTCACCTCGTGCGAGGTGGTCAGCAGTGAGAACCGGTCGGAATAGTGCGGCGTGAAGTCGATGAAGGGCCCGCCGCCTGCGTCGACGGGCGTGAAGGGCGTGTTTGCGCCGTGCTCCCTCACCCAGGCTCCGCCATCGGCCTCCAGCCCCATGATGCAGTAGTACGGCGAGTCGAGCTTGAACGTCGTCGCCGAAGCTTCGGCGATGACGAACGGTGCCGGCCCAGGAAACCCCATCCGGTTGGAGGCCGCGGTCCATTCGCCCGCCGCGCTCATGCCGAAGAAGGTCTTGGTCCCGCTGGTCAGGCGGACGTATCGACCAAGGAGCCCGTAGACGGATCTCGGCGCCGGGTAGACCGGCAGCGTGATGAAGTTCGTCGGGTCGAAGAGGTTGTACTCATGGCTCCCCCAGCAGAGGACCGTTCCCCCGGGCTCCAGGCCACAACAGGCGCCTGTGCGGCATTCCAGCGAGCGCCAGGGGCCGGGTTGCGTTTCCAGCCCGCCGTCCTGTTGTTCGCAGGTGGCAGCTCCTCCGCGCGTGAGTACACACGGAAGGGTGATGTCGACCACCTCCGCCACCTTTCCAAACCGCTGGGCCCACACGCCGCCTCCCTGTGAGCACCAGACGGTTCCGTCCACCGTGAGGCCGCAGCCATCGCCCACGCCTACGAAGACGCCCGCGTCGCTGACCTCACCGTCGCAATCCAAATGGCCATCGCTCGTGACGTGGCAGCTGCCTCCGAAGCGGTGCGCGGCGATGGCGCGGGTCGCGAGGGCCGTGACGAGGTGACGAGTCGTTCGGCCCGACGGGGCCCGCACCTCGACCTCGACCGTGTCCGCGCCGGCGGCCAACGAGAGCGCAAGCTGGACCGCGGGCCGCCCAGTTCCGTTGACGTCAGCCCGCGGGCTCCGGGCCACCACGTCCGCGGTCACGTCTCCGGCCGGTCCGAGGTGCCACAACGTGATGCCGCCATCGAATGGAGGTGGGGGCCATCGCGTCGCGCCCGCCAGGGCCACCTCGAAGCCCACGTCGTCATCAACGCACTCGTTGAACCGCACGACGTGCTCTGCAGGGCAGGCCACGCACCCCTCGTCTTGCTGACACCTTGCGCCCGCCGCGCAGGGCGCACACTCGGCGCCCCTCAACCCGCAGGCCTGCGCGCTCAGGCGCGTGCCCTGGACGCAGCCGCCGTTGACTGCACAGCAGCCGGCGCACTCCGAGGGAATGCACCGGCAGGCCCCTTCGGAGCAGCGCTCACCCTGCGTGCAGGCGCTGAGGGCCGGCTCTCGAAAGGTGCATTCACCCGTGGCGGGCTCGCAGGTCCCCACTCTCGCGCCCGTCTGGAGCTCGGTCTCGCTCAAGCAGACGCTCGAGGCGGGCCGCCGGCACTCCACGTTTTCACAGAGGTCCTTCGCGCAGGACGCCCCCAACACCAACACCAGCACCACCCATCGCATCGCCCCCATCATCACCTCCGCCGCCGTGTTCGCGATGAACACCTTATCCGGCAGGCGAGCTCACTGTGGAACCAGCTTCAGCAGCCGGTCTTTGTCCGGGCCACACTCGCCCCGCCCGTCGCAGTTGCTGGTGGTGAGGTAGAGCTCGCCATCGGGCCCGCTCATCACCTCGCGGATCCGCCCCACGGTGTTCTCGAGATACACCTCGTGTGACGACACGCGGCGCTCGGCGTCCAACACCACCCGGTGCAGGTGCTTCGAGCCCAGCACGCCCACCAGCAGGCTCCCCTTCCACTCGGGGATGGCGTTGCCGCGGTAGAGCGAAAGGCCACCCGGCGGCACCGCGTCGTTCCAGGTGAGGCGGGGCCGAACCAGCGCGCCGCTCTTGCCGCAGCCGTAGATGGTGGGCCAGCCGAGGTTGTCGCCCGCGCGGGCCACGTTCACCTCGTCGTGGCCGGTGCGGCCAAGCTCGCCCGACGGGCCGTGATCGCCGATCACCAGCGCGCCGTCGTCGAACCAGTCGAAGCCTTGCGTGTTGCGCAGGCCCAGCACGAACACCGGGCTCCCGGCGAACGGGTTGTCGCCGGGCACCGCGCCTTCCGGCGTCACCCGCAGCAGCTTGCCGTTGAGGCTCTTCGGATCCTGCGCCCGGTCGGGATCGCGCGCGTCACCGGTGCCCACGTAGAGCAGGCCGTCGGGGCCGATGCGAAGGCGGCCCCCGTCGTGAAACTGCGCGGCGCCGATGCCGCCGAGCACCACGCCGTCGAAGGTGGCCGAGGTCGCGTCGTCGGCGAGCTTCCACCGCTCGACCCGGTTCTGCCTCTCGCCGCTCACGCTCACCGTCGCGTAGACGAAGAAGAAGCGGTTCTGCGCGAAGCCCGGGTGGAGCGCGAGGCCCAGCAGCCCCGCTTCCCCACCCGGCGCGAGCGGCACCGTGGCCACCGCCGTGGGCTGCAGCACCCCGCCCCGCACCAGCCGCACCCGCCCCGGCCGCTCGGTGATCAGCAGGTCTCCGCCCGGAAGGAAGGCGACGCCCCAGGGCACCTCGAGGCCGCTCACCACCAACTCGGCCTTCACCTTCGTCGTGCCCCGCTCACCCAGGCCATCGCCCACCAGCACGCACTCCGCGCTGGTGACCCCGGCGCCGTGCGAACACCCACCAGCGCAGCCGAGCGCGAGGACCAACAGGCACGTCAGGGCTGGCCGCATCGCCCAACCATGCCAGCGCTGCTCCCGCCGCGCCCCATGAATGAAATCGTGCCGATGCGCATTCCATTCACGGGCCCGTGGGGACGGCCCAGACAGGTCAGCGGGTTGCGGGGGCCCGTCGCCTGCACCTGCCTCAGTCAGGAGACCACCATGCGCTTCCCCATGACCCTCGGCACCTTCACCCGGGTCACCACCATCGGCACGCTCACGCTGATCGGCCTGATGCTGCCCTTCCAGTACCTCATGGTGCTGCGCCACGTTCCCGTCCCCGGGCTCAGGTTCGCGGTGCTGGGCGTGCTCGTGCTGGTCGGGCTGATGATGCTCTTCACGGTGGCGATCGCGCCCAGGGCGGTGCGGGTGGGGCCGAACAGGCTCTCGGTCGAGCGGCTGTTCTGGCCCGACTTCGTGCTGCCGCTGCGCGAAGTGACTGGCGTGGAGGTGGGCCCGGTCCTCTCCCTGTTCGGCAAGGTGCGGCGCCTCGCCGGCAACGGTGGCCTGATGGGCTTCACCGGGCTCTTTCACGTGGCCGAGGTGGGGCTGGTGCGCTGCTGGGCGACGCGGCTGGGGCTGCCCACGGTGCTGGTGCGGCGCGCGGGCCAGCGGCCCTTGCTGCTCGGCGTCGATGATCCCGCCGGGCTCCTGGCGGCGCTGCGTCGCGCCACGCACCGAGCGTGAGCTTGCACTCCGCGCACCGCTCCGGGGTCGGGGCCACATGAGCAAGCGCTACTTCGAGCTGGTCGAGGGTACGTCGAGCAAGTTCTGGGAAGTCTGGCGCGAAGGGGCGAGCGTCAACACGCGCTACGGCCGCATCGGCGCGAGTGGTCAGACCACCATCAAGACCGAGAAGGACGAGGCGGCTGCCGAGAAGCTCCACGCGAAGCTCCAGCCGGCCAACCCCCGCATCGGCATGGGCGACGACTACGGCGCGAGCTGGGAAGAGACGAAGGTCACCGATTTCGAGACGTACCTGGCGACCGTGCTCAAGAACGAGGCGAACACCGAGAAGATGACCCGGTGGTTCCAGCGCTGAGCGTCACTTCGGATAGGCCGCGGCCACCTCGGCCTGCACCAGCTGCTCGAGCTCGTTGTACCCGAACTGGACCAGGGGCTTTCCGTTGACGAAGAACCCGGGCGTCTTGTCCACGCCGAGCGCGCGCGCGTCGGCCAGATCCTGCTCGACCACCCTGGCGAGCTCCGGCGACTGCAGGTCCTTGCTCAGCTTCTCGATGTCCAGCCCTGCCTCGGCGAGGAAGCCCCAGAGCAGCTCAGGCTGCGGCTGGTGGTGGCTCGCCCAGGCCGGCTGAGACTTGTACATGACCTCGAGCGCTTCCCAGAACTTGCCCTGGCGCGTCGAGGCATGAAGCAGCCGCACCACGCCGTCGGAGCCGGGGTGGAACGGCGCGTAGCGCACCACCAGCTTGATCCGGTTCGGGTGCGCAGCCATCAGCTTCTTCACGAACGGCGAGAACGTGGCGCAGGTCTCACAGGCGGGGTCGGTGAACTCCACCAGGTAGACCTTCGCGTCGTCGGCGCCCAACACCTGCGAGTGCGGCCGCACGAAGGTGGTGAAGCTCTGCTGCGCCTTGAAGGTGAGCTGCTCGGCCTGTCGCTGCCGGAAGAGCATCGCCCCGATCGCGAACACGCCGATCAGCACCACCACCGACGCTGCAAAGACGAAACGCTGCTTGTTCACGGGGCGGATCTCCGGTGGAGGACGACGAGCAAGGCGACGATGGCCGAGAAGCCGGCCAGCGAGAGCAGGGGTATCGACACGAAGCCGAACAGGTCCAGGTTCCGCTCGGAACACGAGACGCCCTGGCTGCACGGCTGCAGCCGCTCGGGGATGAAGCCGAGGTAGACGAGGTTGTGGTACCCGGCGACCACCCAGCCGGCGAGCGCCAGCGGCAGCGCGTACCGCACCGCCCGCGCGTCGAAGGGAAAGAGCCCCGCCGCCAGGATCAACACCAGCGGAAAGAGGGCGATGCGCTGGTACCAGCACAGCACGCAGGGCGGCAGGTCCATCACCGAGCTGAAGAAGAGGCTCCCCGCGGTCGCGGTGGCGGCGAGCAGCCAGCACGCAAACAGCAGCGACCAGTTGGTGGACGCGCGTGCATCAGGCTGGGGCTTCGTCACCACCTCACTCCGATGTCGCGGGGCGGGCCCCCTGTCAAGGCGAAGCGGTACTCACCGGAGTGGCTGGGGTTCTTCGCGACTCCCGGCCCGGCGCGGGCTCAACGCCGAAGCGAGCGAAGAGCACAGTCAGCGACCGCATACACCGGCCTCGTCGCGCTGGTGCCCCGCCCCGCCGACACGTCACTTCCGGGGCCCGTGGTGAATCGCGGGTGCTCTGCTACGTCCGGGGCCCGTGCGCCGCGCTCTCTCACTGATGCTCCTGATCGTCTCCGTGCTGGCCCACGCGCAGCGCGATCCGCGCCAGCGGCCGCGCGGCCCCGACGACCTGGCGGCGGTGGAGCCGCTCCCGGAGCTGAAGAGCGTCGGCGCGACTGGCAGCCAGGGCCCCGACGGCAACGTCTCGTCCACTGGCGAACTGGTGAAGCCCTTCTGCTTCAAGACGCTGGAGTTCTGCGCCACCCCGGGGATGAGGCTGACGCTGTGGACGCAGTACGGCGCGCTCCAGGCGCTGCAGGCGATCGAGTCACCGGTGCCCTTCACGCTCTTCGGGGTGCGCTTCGCCGCGAAGTCGAAGGTCGAGCTGGTTCCCTCGTCCCGGCACGTGGTGCGCGGGCGGCTCCAGGAGCCGCTCGACATCGATGGGCGCCTGGTGAAGGGCCAGGTGGAGCTGCAGTTCCAGGACCGGAAGCTGCTCCACGCCCTGGTGGGCACGCTGGCGCGCGAAGCGGTCATCGAAGGCTGGAAGCTGCCAGCCGGGTACTCGTTCGATCTGCAGAACCTGCCGTCGGGCTCGTTCGTGTTGAAGGGACCCGAGGGCGCGGCGCCCGCCACCTGGGGCGAGGCCTCGCCCGGCATTCCGACGAAGGCGATCGGCATCACGCAGTGGCGCGACCCTCAGGGCGCGAAGAACCTGCAGCTCGAGCTCGCGACGACAGAGAAGGTCGGCGGCCTCGACTTCGGGCCCGGGTCGATCACCTTCCTGCAGCTGGACAAGGTGAACGCGGTGCGCGGGGTCGTGAACGCCGGCTTCGAGCGCGGCGCGGTGAAGGCGCCCAGGGGCAGCTCCGTGGTGCTCTGCGAGGGAGAACTGCAGACCGTGAAGACCGAAGACGTCGCGGTGCGCGTGGGCGCCTTCGTCACCTCGAGGCTCAACGCGGTGCGCGAGCGTTCACCGGGTGGTTGGCGCAACGACCTCTACGGCCAGAAGGTGATCGACGAGTGCAGCGAGGGCGCGCTGCTCGGCTACACGTTTCTGCCGCAGTACTGCCCGTCGTGTGACGGTTCCCCGAAGGTGCCCTCGCTGGTGGTCGTCGACCTGAAGGGCGAGCCGCGAGACGCCGAGAGCCGCGCGATGCTCGCGGCGTTTCCGTCGAGCAAGAAGATGACCTGCGCTCCCTGCCGTTGACGGCCCCGGTGCCGTCGTACTCTGCGGGACGGCAGGACTTCTCGATTAGAACGCAGGGTTCCCATGTCCATCCGCGTGTTGAGAGAGACGAGTGATCTGCGCCTGGGCGCGGTGGGTCCGGTTCTCGTCGCGGTGTGGTTCCGCGAGGCGACCATCCCCGCCTTCGAGCTGTTGGTGGCGGAACTGCAGGCCCTCGCGAAAGAGCACGGCAAGGTGACCTATGTGCCCATCGCGCTCGCGGTGCCGAACATGCCGAGCAAAGAGGTCAACGACTGGATGAAGGCGAAGGGCAACTTCGGAGGGGTCGTGCGCGGCACGGTGATCACGATCCTCTCGCGCGGTCTCGCGGCGGTCCTCGCGCGAAGCGTGATCGCGGCCGCGAGCCTCTTCACCTCGGAAAAGTACACGGTCGTGAAGTCGCTCCCCGAGGCGGCGAGCGCGATACGCGCGGTGGAAGGGCAACCGAAGTGGGTCAGCGAGCTGGCGAGCCTCGAGCGGGACCTCGAGGCCTTCGTCGCGTTGCCTCGGCCCTGACAGAGCTACAGCGGCCGCTCGTACACGCGGAAGGTCTTCACGTGCTTCGCGCCAGTCGCCTGCAGCATGCGGTTGACCAGCGTGTCGTCTTCCATCGCCCAGCCCAGCTCGCCGGCCTGGTAGCCGAGCGCGAGCGCCTGGGTGAACGTCTCGGCGGCGAGCAGCGCGTCGATGCCGCGGCGGCGCCAGCCGTCCTTGATGCCGAACAAGAGGCCCCGCAGCCGCACGATGCTGCGCGCCTTCCACAACATCTTCGCCAGCCCGAAGGGGAACAGGTACCCGCCCGCTTCCTTCTGCGCGAGGTGCACGTCGGGCACGGTGATGGCGAAGCCCACCGCCTCGCCGTCGACCTCGGCCATCAGCGAGAGCTCTGGGCGCAGCACCACCAGCGGCCGCAGGCGGTTCACGATCGACATGAACTCGGCCTGGCTCATCGGCGCGAAGCCGAAGCCCGGCTTGAGCATGGTGTGGAAGATGGCCTGCATACGCGAGAGATCGGTCTCGGGGTGATTGAGGTCGAGCCTTCGCACCTTCACCACGCCTGACTGCTTCACCCGCTCGGCCAGGCGCCGCACCTTCTCGGGCATGCCCTGAATCGCCAGCACCTCGTAGCTGTAGAGGTCTTTCAACCTGGTGAAGCCGTTCGCCTCGAAGAGCACGCCGTAGAAGGGCGGGTTGTACGGCATCATCATCGCGGGGAAGCGCTCGTGCCCGTGCACCTGCACCCCCACCTCGTGCTGGAAGCCCAGGTTCACCGGGCCCACGCAGCGCTTCGCCCCTTCTCTCCGCAGCCAGCCCAGGGCCGCCTCGAACAGCGCCGCCGCCAGGCCGGGGTCGTTCTGCGACTCGAAGAAGCCGACGAAGCCGTCGTGGGTGCCGTGGAAGCGGTTGTAGCGATCGTCGACGATGGCCGCGACGCGCCCGACCACCTTGCCGTGCCTGCGGGCCAGGAAGAACGCCGCCCGCGCCTGCTCGAAGAACGGGTTCTGTTTCGGGTCGAGGAACTCCCGCCGCTCCGCCACGATCGGGGGCACGAAGTTCTCGTCACCTGCGTAGTGATCCAGCTGGAAGCGGATGAACTCGTCCTTCGCCCGCCCCCCGGCCACCTCTTCCACGGTCACGTCCGGGGCCCGCACGGCAAACCGCGGCAAGGGGGGCTGTGCTGGGCGGGTCCGGAGCTGCGACATGTGGGTCTGCTTGTACGGAGCGCAGGTTTCCCAGTCAAACTGAGCCACTTCATGCTCACTTTGGCTGACTGAAGTTCCCGGAGGTTGGATCCAGCCTCAAGAGCCCAGAAAGTGTCGCAGAGGTGTTCCAGGCGCCCGATTTCCTCATTTTCGCGCAATAACTTGCTCACTATTGAGGAGTTGGGCGTCGTTTGCTCGACCCTGTTTTTGAGCTAACTCGATGAAAGGCCTGCGTCATTTGATGGTCTGTCTGGTGTGTATCGGCGGTGCCAGGCAGCCTCGTGAGAGGGTCAATCGCTTGACCACCCTCGGACTCGGCACGTATTCAGGGCGTTCTTCCGACGGAGGCTTTCGCCCATGCCGCAGATCTTCGACTACCCCAACCTCATCGCCGCTCTCGACGCCGGAGCGGGGAACACCACCAAGGGGTACACCTTCCTCGACCGCGACACCGACGGGCGGTTCTATTCGTTCGAGAAGCTCCGCGAAGAGGCGATGCGGCGGGCGGCCCACTTCCGCCACTACGGCCTCAAGAAGGGCGACCGCCTGGCGATGGTGGTGCCGGACGGCGAAGACTTCGTGCCCACGTTCCTCGCCGCGGTCTGGGCGGGCATCGTGCCGGTGCCGCTGTACCCGCCGCTCTCGATGGGCAAGCTCGACGCCTACATCGACACGCTGGTGGCCATCATGGGCAAGGCCAAGCCGACCTACCTCGTGACCAACGAGAAGGTGCAGGCGGTGCTCTGGGGCGGCATCTCGAAGGTGCCTTCGGTGAAGGGCGTCATCACCACCGAAGAGCTGCGCGGGCCCGCTCCGGAAGGCGTCAGCCAGGAGAAGGCCGAGGTCACCGACGACGACCTCTGCTTCCTGCAGTTCACCTCGGGCTCGACCTCGACTCCGAAGGGCGTGTCGGTCACCCACGGCAGCCTGCGCGCCAACGCCTGGGCCATCATGCGTGACGGCCTGCAGTCGGACACCGACGTGGACCACGGCGTCTCGTGGCTGCCGCTGTACCACGACATGGGGCTCATCGGCTTCGTCATCGCCCCGCTCTTCCACCGCGTCTCGGTGACCTTCATTCCCACGCTGACCTTCGTGCGCAACGCCACCATCTGGCTGCGCACCATTCACCGGGTGAAGGGCACCATCAGCTTCGCGCCGAACTTCGCGTACGCGCTGGCGGTGAAGCGGGCCAAGCCCGAGCAGCTCGCCTCGCTCGACCTGTCGTCGATGCGGCACTTCGGCTGCGGCGCCGAGCCCATCAACCCCACCACGATGCGCGCCTTCGTGGACACGTTCAGCAAGTCGGGCCTCAAGCCCCAGGCGCTGCTGCCCTGCTACGGCATGGCCGAGGCGACGCTGGCGATCAGCTTCATCGGCATCGACGAAGAGCTCTCCACCGACGTCATCGACGTCGACGTGTACCAGCAGGACCGCAAGGCCGAGCCGGCGCCCGTGGAGCACCTGGAGAAGGGCCGCGCGCAGGAGTTCGTGAGCTGCGGCCGCGCCTTCCCCCGCCACGAGATCGGCGTGTTCGACGACGCGGGCAAGCGCCTGTCGGATCGCCGCATCGGTGAGATCTGGGTGCGCGGCCCGTCGATCGCGAAGGGCTACTTCGAGGACACCGAGGCCACCGAGAAGACGTTCGGCAACGGCTGGCTCAAGACGGGCGACTACGGCTACCTCGTCAACGGCAACACGTACATTACGGGTCGCAAGAAGGACATCATCATCATCAACGGGCGCAACTACGACCCGCAGCGCATGGAGTGGATCGTCGACGAGCTCCCCGAGGTGCGGAAGGGCTCGACGGTCGCGCTGTCCCGCCCCGGCACGCAGAGCGAGGAGCTGGTGATCGTCCTCGAGTCGCGCACCCAGAAGCCGGCCGAGCTGATCGAGCTGGTGAAGCAGAAGATCAACGAGAACCTGCAGCTCATGCCGGTCGACGTGGTGATCGCCCCCGTCGGCTCGTTGCCCAAGACCTCGAGCGGAAAGCTGCAGCGCGCCAAGACGCGGCTCCAGTACCTCGAGGGCTCGGTGGGCAAGGAAGGCAACCGCACGCTCGGCGGCAACGGCGAGAAGCTGGTGGTGGCCCGCCACGTGGCGAAGTCGCTGCTCGGCCGCGCCCAGCACCGCGCCCGCAAGGTGGTGGAGCACACCCTCGAGATCCGCTCCGTCTCCGACGCGATGTCGAAGTTCAAGCTCGCGGGCGCCTACGCCCAGAAGCGCGTCAGCCGCATCCTCGGCTGATCAATTTCAACCCACGCAACAACGAAGGACGAACAAACACACCATGGCGAACGTCAACATCATCCAGCTCTTCTCGCAGGCCGCCCTCGAAGTGAACGGCAAGAAGCTCGACGGCCTCACGAAGGACACCGTGATCAGCAAGCTCGGCCTCGACTCGGTCGCGGTCATGGAGCTCGTCAGCTTCTTCGAAGAGAAGCTCAACATCCGCATGCCCGACGAGGACCTCGCCAAGGTGCAGACCCTGGGCGACCTCGGCGAAGTGGTGAAGCGCCTGGTGCCGGCCGGCACCGACGTCACCATCTGAAGAGCCGTACCCGCTGGGCCTGGAGGTCTCTTTGAGCTCACACAAGAACGACACGACTCGTGAAGCCATCGCGGTGGTGGGAATGGCTTGCCGCTTCCCCCACGCGAAGGACCTGCCGGATCTCTGGCGCGTGGTGTCGACGGGTGAGGTCACCTTCCAGGACATCGACGACTCGCGGTGGAAGCACTCGGCCTTCTTCGACCCCAACGACGTGCGCGCGGTCGACAAGACCTACGTGCGCAAGGGCGCCTTCATCGACGGCGTCGACGAGTTCGCGGCGCTGCACTACGGCCTGGCCCCCCGCCGCGTGCAGGTGATGGACCCGCAGCACCGGCTCGTCATCGAGGCCACCCGCCAGGCCCTGCAGGACGCCGGCTACGAGAACAAGCCGTTCGATCGCTCGCGCACCGGCGTGTTCATCGGTGCGTCGGTGTCCGAGTACAAAGACCTGATGACCGCGCGTCACCGCGCGCAGCAGTCGATCAACGGCGAGTTCGGCGACACCCTCTCGGGCGCAGAGGCCGAGGCGCTCAAGGCCTCGGTGGCCGACGTCGCGCCCGCGCGCGCCTTCACCATCGCAGGCTCGCTGCTCAACATGATGGCCTGCTCGGTGGCGCAGACGTTCGACCTGAACGGCCCCGCCCTGTCCATCGACGCCGCGTGCAGCTCGGCGCTGGTGGCGATTCACGAGGCGACCGTCAACTTGCGCGCCCGCCAGGTGAACGTGGCGATCGCGGGCGGCGTGTACCTGAACCTGAACCCCGACAACCTCATCGGCTTCTCGCGCATCGGCGCCATCTCGCCCTCGGGCGTGTGCCGCCCGTTCGACGCGCGCGCCGACGGCTTCGTGATGGGCGAGGGCGTGGGCCTGGTGGTGCTCAAGCGCCTCGAAGACGCGCAGCGCGACGGCGATCGCATCTACGCGGTGCTCAAGGGCTCGGGCTGCAACAACGACGGCCGCGGCGAAGGGCCGATGACGCCGCGCCCCGAAGGCCAGCGCGAGGCGATGTGGCGCGCGCACGCCGACACCGACTTCCCCGTCGAGAGCATCTCGTACGTCGAGACGCACGGCACCGCGACCACCGTGGGTGACGCGACCGAGGTCGGCGCGCTCAAGCACTTCTTCAACGAGCGCGCCGGCAAGGCCCTCGAGCAGCCCTACTGCAACCTCGGCAGCATCAAGGGGAACATCGGGCACACCATGTCGGCGGCGGGCGCGGCGGGCTTCATCAAGACCTGCCTCATGCTGCACCACGGCGTCATCCCCCCGCAGCCCGGCTGCGAGGAGTTGAACCCCAAGCTCGACCTGCCCCACTCGCCCTTCCGCATCGCCGCCGAGTCGATGCCCTGGAACGTGCCGGTGCGCCGCGCGGCGGTCTCGTCGTTCGGCTTCGGCGGCACCAACGCCCACGTGCTGCTCGAGCAGGCCCCGGCGCGGCCGGTGGTGCAGCAGGTCGCGGGGCCGTCCCTCTTCCTCCTCTCGGCTGCCACGCACGCGCTGCTGCAGTCGCACGCGGCCGAGCTGGCGAAGGAGATCGCCACCCAGTCGCTTTCCGTCGCCGACGTCGCGCGCACGCTCGCGTCGCGCCAGGCGTTCGACACCCGCATCGCCTTCCTCGCCACCACGCGTGAGGATCTGATCGACGCGCTCACGCAGATCTCCACCGGCGCGCTCAGCCCCTCGACGCCCGTGCCCGCGGAGCAGCGGAAGATCGCCTTCCTCTTCGCCGGACAGGGCGCCCAGCGGGTGGGCCTGCTGCAGGACCTGGTGGCCCGCTTCCCCACCCTGCGCGCGAAGCTCGAGCAGTACGACGCCGCGGTGAAGGCCGACGCCGGCTTCTCCCTCATCGACGCGCTCTACCCGCCCGCGGGGACTGATCCGGTCAAGGCGCAGGCGCACCTCACCCAGACGCACGTGTGCCAGCCCGCGATGGCAGCCCTCGGCATCGCCATGGGCGAGCTGCTGCGCGAGTGCAACGTGCTGCCTGAGCTCACGCTCGGTCACTCGCTCGGTGAGTTCGCCGCGGCCGCCACGTCCGGCATGCTGCCCGGCGCCGACGCGGTGAAGCTGGTGGCGAAGCGCGGTCAGTTGATGAACGAGCTGGGCCTCGTGGACACCGGCGCGATGCTGGCCGTGATGGCCGAGCGCTCGCTGGTGGAGAAGCACCTGAATGCCGGTGTGGTGATTGCCAATCACAACCACCCCACCCAGGTGGTGCTCTCGGGCACGACGAAGGGCATCGACACCGCGCAGGCCGCGCTCAACGCCGCGGGCCTCAAGAGCACGCGCCTCGACGTGAGCCACGCCTTCCACTCGCCGCTGATGGCGGGCATGGACGTGAAGATGAAGGCCGTGGTCTCGGGCCTGCCGCTGCAGGAGCCGCGCTCCGGCATCGTCTCGTGCATCACCGGCCGCATGTACGGCTCGGTGGCCGAGGCGAAGGACATCTGGGTGCAGCACGCGACCTCGCCGGTGAACTTCGTGGACGCGCTGCAGACCTGCGTCGACGAGGGCGTCACCCACTTCATCCAGGTCGGCGCCGGTGGCGCGCTGCTCTCGTTCGCCCGCGGCGTGGCCCAGAACGCGAGCGTGTTCGCGCTCGGCCCCAACGAAGGCAACGACGCGGGCTCGATGCTGCTCACCGCGCTGGGCCAGCTGTGGATGAAGGGCGTGCCGGTGAACGCGCAGCCGCTGCTGCACGGCGCCCGCCTGGCGGTGCTGCCGCCCACGCCGCTCGAGACTCAGAAGTACTGGGCGATGGAGCGCACGCCCCGCGCGCCCCGCCCCCCGCTGGTGAAGGCGGCTGTTCCCAGCGCCAGCGCCAGTGCCGTCTTCAATTCCCCCCAGCTGTCGAAGGGACCCGTCGCCATGGACAACCTGATCGCCCTGTTCCAACAGCAGATGGTGCTCCTCCAGAGCCAGGCGGACATCGTGAAGGCGCAGGCCGCGGCCATTCAGGCGCTGGCCGGTGGCGACACCAGCGCGTTCGCCCAGGTGACGCAGCAGCTGCAGGTGCCGACCGCCGGTGGCGGGACCGCGGTGGCGATGCAGTCGGCCGTGGTGCCGACCATCGCGAAGCCGCCCGACTTCTCCAACCTGGTCGGTCGCAAGGACACGGTGACCGGCGCGCAGACGCCTGCGCCGGTTCCGGTGGCGCCGGTCGCGAAGAAGGAAGAGCCGAAGGTCGACCTCCGTCCTTCCGTGCAGGCCGCGGTGATCGAGGCGGTCGCGCGCATCAGCGCGTTCCCCGTCAAGACGCTGCGCCTCGACCAGACGCTGGTGAACGAGCTGGGCTTCGACTCGCTGATGCTGGTCGAGCTCGATCAGTCGGTGGGCAAGGCGTTCCCCTCGCTGGGCGGCCTGCCGCGCGAGCTGTTCAGCAAGACCACCACCAGCTCCACCATCATCGAGCACATCGTCGGCGCGCTGGAGTCGGGCGTGACGGCGAAGGCCGAGGCGCCCACCGTGAGCACTCCGGTCGAGCGCTATGCGCCCACGGTGGTGGCGGCTCCGCTGGCCGCGCTGTCGGAGACGGTCACCTCGTTCGAGCGTCCCGTGCTGGTGACGAAGGACACGCACGGCGTGGCGGACGCGGTGGTGGCGCAGCTCAAGGCGCACGGGCTCAAGGCGGTCATCGGTGACGTCTCGACCGACGGCCACTTCGCCGGCGTCATCAACCTGCAGACGCTGGGCGCGACGGGTGACTACCGCGCGGCTCCGCGCTCGCTGCTGGCGCTCTCGAAGAAGGTCGGCGCCGAGAAGGCCGAGCTGTTCGTCACCGTCACGGGCCTGGGCGGCAGCTTCGGGCTCACCGGCACCCCGCGGGAGGCGCTCGGCCAGGTCGGCGCGCTCGGCTTCACCAAGGCGCTCGCGCTCGAGTGGCCTGACGCGCTGGTGAAGGCCATCGACGTCGACGCCACGCTGGGCGCCGAGGCGCTCGCGCAGAGCATCGTGGAGGAGATCGTCTCGGGCGATCGCACCGCCGAGGTCGGCTTCTCGAAGAACGGCCGCACCGCCGTCGCGGTCAAGCCGCTCCCTGCTGCGGTTTCGATGAAGTCGCTCAACGCGAACTCGGTGGTGGTCATCACCGGCGGCGCGAAGGGCCTCGGCTTCAAGTTCGCGAAGGGCCTGGCGAAGGCGTACGGCTGCACCATCGCGCTCACCGGCCGCTCGGCCATGAACGAGGAGCTGTCGAAGGCGGTGGCGCAGGTGAAGGCCGCCGGCGCGAAGGCGTG
The DNA here is from genome assembly GCA_030681645.1 of Archangium sp. Taxonomy (GTDB): domain Bacteria; phylum Myxococcota; class Myxococcia; order Myxococcales; family Myxococcaceae; genus Archangium_A. Next base: position 248,109 of record JAUXRX010000009.1, on the reverse strand, counting down.
CAGCTACCACCCGATGAACGTGCGCGACGCCGCGAGCGTGAAGTCAGCGCTCCAGGCGATCGGCAAGGTCGACGCGATCATCCACAACGCCGGCGTGCTCGCCGACGCCCTGGTGGAGAAGAAGGACGTCGCGCAGCTCGACTCCGTCCTCGAGACGAAGGTCGGTGGTGCGCTCGCGCTCGTCGACGCGGGCAAGCCGGAGCTGCTCGTGCTGATCAGCTCGTGGGCCGGCCGCTTCGGCAACGCGGCGCAGACTGATTACTCCGCGGCGAACGAGATGATGTCGCGGGTCGGTGGAGCCAAGCGGACCGTGGCGATCGACTTCCCGCCCTGGGAAGACTCGGACATGGCTCGCCGCATTCCTTCCTTCAAGAAGGCCGAGCTGAAGGCCGAAGGCGTGACCTTCCTCTCCGACGACGAGGGCGTGGCCGCGTTCCTGCGCGAGGTGGATGGTGGATCGGGCGAAGTGCTGATCGGCCGCGCGGTCCCCGAGCGCACCGTGCTGCACACCGCGAGCTTCCCCGTCTCGCGCCTCAACCACGTGTACCTGAACGACCACACCATGGCCGGTCAGCGCGTGCTGCCTTTCGCCTCGGCGCTCGATCACGTGGCCGCCGCTGCCATCGAGGCTGCTGGAGGAACGACTCCGGGCCAGTTCGCGCCGTTCGCCGTCACCGACTTCAAGCTGCAGCGCCCGGTGCTCGTGCCCGACACCATCTGGCTCGAGGCGTCCGTGAAGCAGACCGGCCGCGGCGCCCTCGGGGTGACGCTGAGCCAGGGCCGCGCGGTCTCGTACTCCGGCACCGTCACCATCGGCGCCGACAAGTCGATCGTGCCGACGGTGAAGACCTTCGCCCCGACGCCGACGCTGCCGCTCTCGCTCAAGGACTTCTACGGCGGCTTCACCTTCCACGGGCCTCGCCTGCAGGGCATCACCAGCATCGACGCGCTCGGTGAAGACGGCGTGGTGGGCCAGGTGAAGGGTTGCCGGCCCGCCGATTGGATCAAGGAGCCGCTCCGCAACGAGTGGACCATCGACCCGCTCATCCTCGACGCGTCGTTCCAGCTCGCAGGGTACTGGGCGTGGGTGAAGCACCAGCGCGCGGGCTTCCCTCTCTCGCTGGGGCGCTTCGTGCAGCTCGCACCGTTCGGGCTGGGGCCGCTCAAGGTCACCGTCACCTTCGAGTCGGGCAACGAAGACACCTTCACCGGCACGCTCGTCTGGCAGAACGACAAGGGCGCGGTCGTCGCCTACCTCACGGGCATGTCGGCCGAGTTCAAGAAGCGCGATCCCCAGTTCAGCGTGAAGGCCACTCCGGTGGCGACGCCGGTCGCTGCCGAGGCGGAAGCTCCCGCCGCGAGCGTGGCCATCGACGAGTCGAGCTGGAACCCCGCGCGCTTCCCCGAATACGAGGAACTCAAGGAGCGCATCGCGATGGCCGAGGCGTTCGGGCTGCAGAACCCGTACTTCTCGGTGCACGAGGCGATCTGCGGCGACACCACGGTGGTGAACGGCAAGGAGATGCTCAACTTCTCCTCGTACAACTACGTGGGGAACTCCGGCGACCCGGTGGTGAGCAAGGCCGCCCAGGACGCGATCGCCAAGTACGGCACGTCGGTGTCCGCCAGCCGCGTGGCGTCAGGTGAGAAGCCGCTGACCCGCGAGCTCGAGGTGGCCATCGCCGACTTCTTCGGCACCGAAGACAGCATCGTGCTCGTGTCGGGCCACGCCACCAACGTCACCGTCATCGGCCACATCGTGGGCGCGGGCGACCTGATCGTTCACGACGCGCTCGCGCACGACTCGATCATCGGCGGCGCGAAGCTGTCGGGCGCCAAGCGCCGGCCCTTCCCGCACAACGACTGGGAAGCGCTCGACCGCATGCTCACGAACCTGCGGCCGCACTACCGCCGGGTGCTGATCTGCATCGAGGGCACCTACTCGATGGACGGCGACATCCCCGACCTGCCGAAGTTCATCGAGCTCAAGAAGAAGCACAAGGCGCTCTTGCTGGTCGACGAGGCGCACTCCGCCGGCGTGGTCGGTGAGAAGGGCCGCGGCGTGGGCGAGTACTTCAACGTGGTGCGCTCAGACGTCGACATGTGGATGGGCACGCTGAGCAAGTCGTTCGCCTCGTGCGGCGGCTACATCGCGGGCAGCAAGGCGCTGGTCGAGTACCTCAAGTACACCACGCCCGGCTTCGTCTACTCGGTGGGCATCGCGCCCCCGAACGCGGCGGCGGCGCTGGCGGCGACGAAGCAGATGATCGCCCACCCCGAGCGGGCGAAGAAGGCCCGCGACAACGCCGCCTACTTCGTGAAGCTGCTCAAGGAGCGGGGCGTGAACACCGGCATGACCAAGGACACCGCGGTGGTGCCCGCCATCGTCGGCAACTCGGTGCTCGCGCTGCAGTTGTCCGACTCGCTCAAGAAGCGCGGCATCAACGTGCAGCCGATTCTCTACCCCGCCGTCGAGGAGGATCAGGCCCGCCTGCGCTTCTTCCTCTCGTCGCTCCACAACGAACCGCAGCTCCTCCAGACCGCGAACGTGCTCAAGGAAGAGCTCGAGCGCCTCACCCGTGAAATGAACGGCGACGCAGTCGCCTGAAGCACCCCACCCCGGAGCGGCGCCTCACTGAGCGACGCGACCAGAAGTACAGGAACCAGCAATGACCTCGACCCGCGAAGAAGTAGAAATCGGTTACGACATCAGCAACGAGTTCTTCCGCCTCTGGCTCGACGAGCGGATGCACTACACCAGCGCCGTCTACGACGACCAGCACACCACGCTGGAGCAGGCGCAGCGCAACAAGAGCCGCTGGCTGGCTGACTTCGCCGAGGTGAAGGAGAGCTCGCTGGTGCTCGACATCGGCTGCGGCTGGGGCGCCAACCTCGAGTACCTGGTGCTCGAGCGCAAGGTGGCGCGCGCGCACGGCATCACGCTGTCGCGGGCGCAGGCCGACGAGATCACCGCGCGCAAGCTGCCGGGCGTGACCATGTGGTGCACGGACTACAAGGACTTCGTGCCGCAGGAGAAGTACGACGCGCTCACCAGCATCGAGATGATCGATCACCTCGTCTCGCCGGCGCAGCAGCAGCAGGGCCTCGCGGTGCCGATCTACCGGGAGTACTTCAACAAGGTCGCCACCTGGGTGAAGCCGGGCGCGTGCTTCGGCTTCCAGGCGATCCTGCGCGACCGCGTGCCGCGCAAGCGTGAAGACCTGGCGGACCTCAAGTTCACCGCCGACGTCATCTTCCCCGGCGGCTTGAACCCCCGCCTCGAGGAGCTCGTCGCGGCCTGCGGTCAGAGCTGGGAGATCGTGCAGCTCAACACCCGCCGCGTGGACTACGGCAAGACGACCGCCGAGTGGCTGCGCCGCTTCCGCCTGAACAAGGAGAAGATCATGGCGAGCGGCTGGGGCAGCAAGGTGATGAGCAACGGCGAGACGGTGTGGACGAACTACGACCGCTACCTCTCGACCTGCGTGAAGGCCTTCGCCAACCACTGGTCGAGCGACGTGCAGATGAAGCTGCGCCTGAAGGACTGAGTTCTACCTCTCCCTGCGCAGCGGGGAGAGGTCGGCCGCCAGGCCGGGTGAGGGGCTCACGTGCTTGAATTCGCCCCTCACCCCGCCCTCTCCCCGCTTCGCAGGGAGAGGGAGATCTCTATGCGAGCACTCCTCCTCCTTCTCCTCCTGACGGGCTGCGCGAGCGGACTCTCCGCCGCGAAGCGCGCCGATCTCGAAGCCGACGCGCAGCCCGCACTGGCCGCGCTGCAGGCCGCGAACTTCGACGACGCGCGCAAGCTCAGCGCCGAGTCGCTCAAGCGCGATCCCGAGAACTCGCGAGCGGCCGGAGTCTCAGCCCTCGCCGTCTACCGCCAGGCGATCCACGACTTCGTCACCGACGCGCTGACGATCGCCTCGAGCTTCGTGGCCTCGGCGCTGCTGCGCGGTGACGTGGTGAACAAGGACTTCCTCACCTTCATGCTCGACCGCGCCGACAAGAAGCTGGGCGAGGTCGACGCCGCGCTGGCGGTGGCGGAGAAGGACCCGGGCTTCTCGCTCGAGCTGTGCCTGGCCTGCTGGGAGGTCGACTGGAACCGCAGCGGGGAGCTCGACGATCGTGATCGCCACCTGCTCGAGATCGAGCGCGACGCGAACAACCAGCCGCTGGCCGAAGACGACCCGAAGCGACGCCCCACCTTCCGCTTCGACGTGGCCGACCTGGCCTGGCTGCGCGCGATGGTGCACTTCCAGCGCGCGGTGATGGCGGTGGGCGGCGCGTACGATCCCAACATCACCTTCGCCTCGAGGAACAAGGAGAAGCTGCTGCTCAAGCTGCGCGATCCGGCGAAGCTGCTCATCGCGCGGGACTTCGCGCTCGCGGGCCTGACTCACGCCGCCCGCTGCCGGCAGCTGGTGCTCGCCGAGGTGGACGACGATCGCGAGTGGGTGCCCAACCCTCGCCAGAAGAGCCACGCGATGCCCCTCGAGGTCGACGACGCGCTGTTCGAGACGTGGGCCGGGGTGCTGGGCGACGTCGAGAAGCTGCTGCGGGGACAGGAAGGGCTGAGCGTTTCCCAGCTGGTGCAGCTGGGCAATCACCAGTGGGAGAACCCGCCGGGCGGCTACCTCGACTTCGGCGCACTGCTCACGCAGCCGCGCGATCTCACCTTCGCGCAGGGCGAGCTGCGGCAGTTGCGGCGCAGCGATCCGGGCGCGGTGTCCGAGTTCCTCGGCCGGGTGCTGGGGCCCGCGTACAAGGTGAAGATGCCGCCGTCGCCGCTGATCGACGGGCTCCTGCGCATGCGCAAGGAGATCGACCGCGGTGAAGACACCATCGAACGAAAGCTGCGCTACCTGCTGTGGCTGAACTGAACGCCGCCCCGCGCAAGCCCTGGGTCGGGCTCGCCATCGGCATCGTCATCGGCCTGCTGCTCTTCGGCTCCTGCTTCGTGCTGGGGTCCGCTTACTTCCTCGCCGCGCGTCCGCCGCCGCGCTCGACCCAGTCGGAAGTGAAGTCGAACCTCAAGTACGCCTTCACCGTCCAGAAGGCCTCCTTCGGAGAACACGACCGCTACGACGAGTCGATCGAAGCGGTCGGCTTCATGCCCGAGCGTGGCAACCGCTACCGCTACGTGTTCTCGCGCACCGGCGACGCTGCGGCGCCCGGCTCGCCTGCAGATGGGGGCGTGCACACCCAGGTGCTCGCCGACGAAGGCAGGACGCCGCCGCCCGACAACCTGCTCCTGCTCACGGGCGTGCCCACGGCGGGCGTGGGTCTCGAGGGCACCTGCCCGAGCTGCGAGATCACCATCTACGCGGTGGGGAACCTGGACAGCGACTCGACGGTCGACGTGTGGTCGATCTCCACGAAGCAGCGGACCATCGCGGGCGAGTCGGTGAGCCCCGGCCAGCCGTACAACCACGTCAACGACCTCGAGCGATGACCGACTCACCGAAGACCGCGGAGCAACGGCATCCACCGCGTCAAAAACCATGGACCGGCGTCATCGTCGGGGTGGTGCTGCTCGTGGCGTTGCTCCTCTCGTGCCTGGGCCTCCTCGGTGCTCTGTTCTTCATCACCGGCGCGTGAAGCCCCCTCACGGTCGCACCCGGGCCCACCCCACCGGCAGGTGAGCCATCCCGTTCATCGGGGAGCAACCCCGCGTAATCCAGTGACCGTTCGACCACGGCATCCTGCGGGGCTTAGACTCGGCGCGTGTTCACCGCGCAGACCATCGCTGACATCAGCCCCTTCGCCCTCGCGGCTGCAGTCGGGTTGATGCTGGCCCTCGAGTCGCTCTCCCCGCTCGTTCCACTGCTCCCCGGCAAGCCGCGGGCGCGGCACGCGCTCAAGAACCTGAGCATCGCGTTGTGCACCTCGGTCTTCGCGGTGTCGGGCAACTTCGCGCTCGTGGCGGTGGCCATGTGGGGGACCCACCGGGGCTACGGCCTGCTCAACCTCTTCGACACGCCGTGGTTGCTTCGCTTCGCGGTCGCGCTCGCGGGCCTCGATTTCTTCGAGTGGATTCGCCACCGCCTGCACCACCGCGTGCCGTTGCTGTGGCGGCTGCACCGCGTGCATCACACCGATCCGCACGTCGACTCGACCACCGCGCTGCGCGGCCACCCGCTCGAGAGCGTGATCGCCTACTCGTTCTTCTCGCTGCTGGTGCTGGCGTTCGGCATCGACCCGCTCGCGCTGGCGTTGCGTTCGCTCGTCGCAGCGGTGGCGCTCGCGTGGCACCACGCTGACTTCCGCATGCCCGCGCGGCTCGACGCGCTGATCAGCCTCGTCACGCCGACCCCGCGCACGCACCGGCTGCACCACTCGCGCAACATCCGCTTCACCGATTCGAACTACGGCACCATCTTCACCTGGTGGGATCGCCTGCTGGGCACCTTCTCGCCGGGTGACTCGCAGGAACCGGGGAAGACGGGGCTCGAGGGCTTCGACTCACCCGAGCAGCAGTCGCTCCTGGGCGTGTTGCGCTCGCCGCTGCTCGACATCAAGCACGACGCCCGCTGAATCCCGGCCGGCAGCTTTCTGACGTCAGGGGAACACCCTTCGCAACGAGAGGCGACGCGCGTTACCGTTGCCCATGCCGGACTCCGTGCTCCACCTCATGGCGGAGAAGAAAGACCTCGAACAGGCGCAACGAATCGCACAACTGGGTCACTGGACCCTCGAGCTCGAGGACGATTCCCTCACGTGGTCCGAAGAGATCTTCCGGATCTTCGAGATCGACTCGACGAAGTTCGGGGCGACCTACGAGGCCTTCCTCGCGCGGGTGCACCCCGAGGACCGCGCAGAGGTCGACCGCGCCTACCGCGCGCACCTCGAAAGCGGCGCGCCCTACGACCTGCGCCATCGGCTCGCCTTCCCCGATGGCCGGGTGAAGCACGTGCACGAGCGGTGCGAGACCGAGCGCGACTCGCGGGGCAAGCCGCTGCGGTCCCTGGGCACGGTGCACGACGTGACGAGCGCGGCCCTCACCGAGCAGGAGCTGCGGGCCTCACACCAGCTCCTCGAGGGGACGTTCGTGGGGGTGCCGGTCCCGCTCGCGTACCTCGACCGCGACTTTCGCTTTCTGCGCGTCAACCGGGCCTTCGCGACTGCGCACGGGCGCGACGCCGCGGACTACCGGGGCCAGTCCTGCTTCGAGCTCTTCCCCGACGAAGCGCTCGAGGCGCACTTCCTCGAGGTGCGCGGCTCGGGCCGCCGCAAAGACTCGGCGCAGGCGCTGCACTTCACCGGGCCCCAGCGCGAATCCTGGTGGGACTGGACGCTCACGCCCATCAACGATGAAGCGTCACCCGGGGTCGCCGGGTTCATCTTCGCCATGCACGACGTGACGGAGCGGCTCGAGTCGCTCAACGCGCTGACCGCCTCCCGCAAGGTGCTCGAGTCCGTCATCGACACGGTGCCTCCACGCGTCTTCTGGAAGGACCTCGAAGGGGTGTACCTGGGCTGCAACACCCTCTTCGCGCGCGACGCGGGCGTGGCGAGCCCGGCAGAGGTGGTCGGACGCACCGACTTCGAGCTCGGATGGAAGAGCCAGGCCGAGCTGTACCGGGGGGACGATCGCCGGGTGCTCGAGTCGGGCGTCCCCAAGCTCGCCTACGAAGAGCCGCAAACCACGCCAGACGGCGGCACCATCTGGCTGCGCACTTCCAAGGTGCCCCTGCGGTCCACCACCGGGGCGCTGGTCGGCATCCTCGGGGTCTACGAAGACATCACCGCCGAGAAGCGCGCGCAGGACGAGCTCCGCACCGCCATGGCGGGGGCAGAGAAGGGCGGCAGGGCCAAGAGCGAGTTCCTCGCCAACATGAGCCACGAGATCCGCACGCCCATGAACGCCGTGCTCGGCTTCGCTGAGCTGGCGCTCGCCGAGCCGCTGGCCGAGCCCGCCCGCGGCTTCGTGCGCAACATCGAGACCTCGGCCACCGAGCTGCTCGCGATCATCGACGACATCCTCGACTTCTCGAAGGTCGAGGCGGGCAAGCTGCGCCTCGAGGTGGCGCCCTTCTCCCTGAAGGACTGCCTCAAGCGCGCCTACACCCTGGCCGAGGCCCTGGTGCGTGAGAAGGACGTGGTGGTGCGGTTGGTGACCGACGACGCCTTGCCCGCTCGGGTGCGAGGCGACGTGCTGCGCCTGACGCAGGTGCTGACCAACCTGGTGGGCAACGCGATCAAGTTCACGTCCTCTGGCGTGGTGGAGATCCGCGCGCGGGCCCTCCCCTCGCCCGCGGACCGCGCCCGCTTCGAGCTCGAGGTGTCGGATACGGGCATCGGCATCAGCGCCTCGCAGCTCACCCACCTCTTCGAGCCCTTCACCCAGGCCGACTCGTCGACGACGCGGTTGTTCGGGGGAACCGGCCTGGGGCTCTCGATCACCAGGCGCCTCCTCGCCTTGATGGGTGGAGAGCTGAGGGTGAAGAGCGCCGCCGGCCAGGGCACCACCTGCACCGTGACGCTCGAGCTCCCCATCGCCGAGGAGGCCGTCCCCCAGCGTCCCGAGGAGAAGGACTACCGCGACTCCTTCAGGGGGAAGCGGGCCCTGCTGGCGGAAGACAACCGGGTGAACCAGCTCCTCGCCAGGGCGCTGCTCAGCCGCATGGGCTTCGAGGTCGACGTGGCCGAGAACGGGCGGCGCGCCGTCGAGATGGTGCGCACCGCCGCGCGCCCCTACGACATCGTGTTCATGGACATGCAGATGCCCGAGCTCGATGGCGTCGGCGCCACCCGGGAGATCCGGCTCCAGTTCGATCGCGCCGCGCTCCCCATCGTCGCCATGACCGCCAACGCCTTCGAGCAGGATCGCGAGGCCTGCCTGAGGGCCGGCATGAACGAACACATCGCCAAGCCCATGCGTGGCGCGATGGTGGGCGAGGTCGTCACCCGCGTGTTCGGCGGGGGCTGACCCGGCGCTGGCACGGCTAGAGCCCTGACGCGAGCCAACGTGCGGCACGACCCGTCACCGAGGCCTTCCAGGCTGAGGGCGTGAGCAGCAGCTCCACACCCGGGTTGAGCGTGACGCCGTCGAGCGCGAGGTCGAGCACTGCTCCGTTCGCGTCGGTGCGCTTCACGTGGAAGGGCGTTCCACCCTCGAGCTGACCGAGCGGCGCGACCCTTCCTCCCACCCGCACGGAGAGCACCACTGACTGCAGGCAGCGCGTGCTCGTCTCGTCGATGACGTCGACCGCGAAGCCCTGCTTTCCGGCGAGCGCGCCCGCGCCCCTGCCGAAGCCTCCCGTGCTGGGCTGAGCGGCGTCCTTCGGAATCCAGCCCTCGAAGGAACCCTGGGCGACGCTCCACGTCACGCGCAGCAGCTCACCGCGGCGCTCGAGCACGTTCGCGGACTCTTCTTCCGCCGGCACGAAGGTCCCCTCGAGCGGTCCGTCTGCCATCTGCCTGATGGGGAACTCGCGGCCTTGCGGGAGAAGCACCGTCTCTCCTTCGTGCCAGTCTTCGCGCTCGTACGACGGGGCCCAGTCGAGCGCGACGGCGTCGCAGCGCGCCCGGGTTGAGAGCGGGGCCAGGGGCTTGAAACCCGCGGGAGGTGTCACCTCGAGCGTGAGCGCGCCGTTCACCGCGCGAACGGGCTCGGCGATGTTCGCGGTGAAGACCCCAAAGCGACCGGCTCGCGCAGGTAGAGCGTGAGCGGCTCGGTAGGCAGCAGGTCGACGTCCAGCCGCACGCGGTGGCTGTCGATGAGCACGGGCGTCAGCTGCGGCCAGGCGCCGCGCGGCAGCCACACGGTCAGTTCGTGGTGCGAGGCGAAGTCCTTCACCTTGCCGAACGCGAGGCCCTGCGCGTGGAACTCACCCGGCGGCAGGTTCGTCCCGGTCGCCGTGAGCACGCAGCGCTCGCCAGCCCACGAGGCAGAGCTAAGCAGGGCGACGAGGACGGAAAGCGAGCGCAGACGCGAAGTCTGTCACAGCTTTCTCCGGAGCTTCCGGTGCCGCCTCGCGCGCTCCCTCACCTCCGCTGTAGCCTCATGGGTTCGAGGGAGGCGCGCGATGGGCGACTCGGTGATGGTGTTGGGCGACAGCGAGCCGCTGACGGAGGGCGCGTGGCTGTTGCCGCTCGCCACCATGCCGCTCGCGGTCACCCTGGTCTGCGCCTCGACCGGCCTGAGCCCACTGGAGGCATGGCAGGAGGGCGGTGTCTGGCTTGGTGCGATCGGCCTCGCCGGTCTGATGAGTTCCCTTTACTCCGCGCGGATCATCGCCGCTGCGTCGACGCCGAACGGGCCTCCCCCGGCGCTGGCGATCGTGCCCTTCGTCGTGCCCCACTTCGTCGCGCTTCTCGCCACGCGCTTCTGGCTCGCTCAGATATTCGTCGCACAGACCTATTGCGGGCCAGCCACGCGCGACGAGGCCATCACCTGGTCGCTGGCCGAGACCCTGCTCTTCCGCGTCACCCCGCTCTTCATCTCCTGCGCTGGGTTCGTGACCGTCGCGCTCGCCACCATCTTCGTCTCGCGCCGACTGGAACCACGGGAGAGGTGGATGACGATCAGCGCAACGTCAGCGCTGGGCTGGGCAATCGCAGTGGCGGCCCTGTCTGTCACGTTCCTCCGCCGCGAGCTCGTCGGGATGCTCGAGGTGAGCACTGACCCCGAGGCCTCTTGGCTGCAGGTCGTGGTTGCCCACTTCCGCGACTACGCGGAGGCCTCGAACACGCTGATGCTCGCAGCCATCGTCTTCGCCGCCGCTGCGATGTTCCGTTCCTCGAGCGGACGCGATGGCCGCACCGGAGTGGTGACGCTGTGCGCGGTGCTCGTGGGCGCGATCGGTACCCGCGGTGCGGTGGTCCTCGATGAAATCCAGCTCAAGTGGCAGTTCGACGAGTTCCCCATCTACGAGACGGTCCGCCCGCTCGCCCCGGAGAACACGGGCTGGTCGGACCTCAGCCTCGACACGTGGCGACCTGCCTCCGAGACGGTCACGGACCAACTCGCGAGCTGGTCAGCGTCTGGAGAATACCTGAGAGCCGAGCTGGCGGCGGAGGTCAAGGCAGCCCACGCGAAGGGCGTGCCTGTTCCCTGGCCCGTGGGTCTGTCTGCAGACAGCGACATCCCCACTGGAGAGTTCCGTCGCGCCCTGCGCAGGCTGAGGGAAGGCGGTGTTTCTGATCTGATCTTCCACTCGCCCCTCACCCCGTTCGGACGGGCGCCGGGTGCGCTTCGGCCGCTCGTCGAGTTCCAGAACTCCTTCGACTGGTCCGACGCGCTCAGCATCCGCTTCTCCGACGAGCCGATGTGTCAGGCGACCAACCTGCGCAGCCGTCCGCTGGTGAGCACGGCACAGGGAAGCCGCTCGGCGTGGCGGCTGGACTGCGAGGCCGTTTCGGTCGACGACGTGACGGTCGAGAACCTGCACAGCTTCGCCTCCAGCGCGCTCGCGCGGGGCCATCGCCTGGTGGTTCTGCTGTCGCGGCTACAGCCCTGACTCCGGGAAGTAGCCAAACGCGTCTGAGACGCCCTGCAGCACCGCCGCGACATTCGCGCAGTTGAGATGAACTCGCGGCTGGAGCGCGTCGCCCCACGGCCAAAGGACGGCGAGCGAGCACACCCGGTCGTTCTCAGGGTGCGACAATCGAGAGCCAGCTGCGCGCCAGACCAGCGACCGATGCGCTGGCCGACTTGTCACCCCGAATGTCATAGGCGACGCGTTTGGGAGTGCAGAAGCGGGCCAACGTGAAGCCCTCACTTGGCGGACCCGAGTTGTCGAACATCAGCGTCACATCCGCGACCCGCGCGGCCTCGCCGATGGCCTGCTGCGTCCGAGGGAAACGCGTCTTCAGTTTGTCGAGCCTCACGGAATGGCCGCCCTGAGCCACGCGCGTCATCACCCGCGCGATGGAGAGTTCGACAGAGGCCAGGCCAACGAACAGAAGCACCACGGCGTAGCCGGCCACCTGCAGGTTCTTGATGAGTTCCAGCTTCGAGGCGACCGTTCCATCTGGCTGCCGCCTCCACTCCGAGAACACCGTCTCGAAGGCGAACGCCATCTTCTCCGCCATGACGATGCTGGTGAACGCCCTCACTGCCTCCTGCGACACGCGTTGCCATCGCTCATCTTCGTCTCGGAGCCGTTGCGCCCATGGAACGAGCCTGCCCTTGGCGCTCGCGTCCGGGAGAATCGACAACGTCAACCGATCGGCGTTGATCAGAGGCACGTGAAGATGCGGTGCCAGCCGATCTCGCCAGAGCGTCGACTTCCCCGACCCGTTGTGACCACCGACGACATAGGCCACGGGTTTCATTGGGTGCGCGGAAAGCGCAGCTCGGAGCAACTTCAGTGGCGCCTTCACTTGATCGGGGCCTTGATGATCCTGAACGTGCCTCGTGCATCGATTCGCCCGGCCTCCTCCTTGCCCGAACGAAAGGAGCGAATCAGGAGGTCAGGCCGTGCGGGGTGCGCGCGGAAGATCGGGGTCTCGGCAGACGAGAAGAGGCTGTCTCTCGCGACGCCTGGCTTGCCGAGCGCCCTCATCAGCTTCGTGGCGTCGGCTGTTTGATCGTCAGCCACGCGCGTCACTCTTCCCGATGCGGTCCGCAGCACGCGAATGGAACTGGAGAAAATGGGAAGCTCTTCCTCGTTCTTTGCGCGTCGAGTGGTTCTGCGCCTGACCATGTGCTGACCATAGCGCGCAGGCTCCAAGCTCGGGAAAGGCCGCACACCGACCGTCATTTCAGAGCCCTCCGTCGCGGAAGCCGAACGCCTTTGCGCTCAGCCCGCGGCTGGCGAACGCGCGGTCCCACTGCTCGGGCGAGTACGCCTCTGACACCCCGGAATACGCCTGCAGCAGCGCCGCGACGTCCTTCGCCTGGATGAAGCCCGGCGGCAGCGCGTTCACCTCGGCCTCGAAGGCGGCGCGCATCGAGCCGGGCACGCCTCGCGTGAGCACCGTGCCCACGAAGAAGCGGTATTCCTTCGCCAGGGGATCGGCGTCGATGGCGCGCAGGCCACTTCCCTCGAGGCCCGCGTCGATCGAGCGCAGCGTCGGCTTCCAGAAGTACTCGGGCAGCTCATGGCTCGCGCGCGTGGGCAGGCCGGTCGCGCCCTCGAGCCGCTCGTCGTCCGCCAGGTACGCGGCCACCACCGCGCCGCTCGCGTCGGTGACGGCGTAGACGTTCCAGCTGCGGCTCGCCATGCCGGCCGGGCCTTCCCAATCGTTCGAGCGCTCGTTGCCGTAGCGGCCGACCAGGTGCACGTGCTTCACCGTCGTACCGCTCTTCCCGTCGGCCCTCGCGAGCCCGAGCACCGCCTCGGCACCCGGCCCACTCAGCGTCTGCGTGTCGACATCGGCCGCGACGAAGGGCTGGTTCCACACCTCGCGATCTCCGCCGTGCACCGCGTCGTTGTGAATGTCGGCCACCACGCCCCCGCCGCCGTCGAGGAGAAACTGCGCCGTCGCCTGGAGCAGGTCCGTCGGGGTCACCGGCACCCTGAAGAGCTGGTTCCCCTCTCCGAGCGCGATGGTGTCGGCCACGCCCATCAGGAAGTTGCCGAGGTCAGCCCGGCTCACCCAGTGACCTGACAGCCAGAGCCCGCGCTGCCCTTCGGGCCCACCCACGTCGACGCGCGCAGAGAGCTCGGCCGAGAGCGCTGACCAGGCCCAGGCGTGGCACTTGCCCCACCACGCCGGCGCGGTGGGATCGTACGCGCCCTTCGCGTTCGCCATCGCCACGAAGCCCGCGCCCAGCGAAGCACCGCGCGCCCGCGCCATCGCGTCGAGGGCCTCGGCGGGCGGCTGCGTCGAGGCACTCTCGTGCTCTTCGCCGGTGAGCACGGTCGACGACGGCGGCCTGCTGCCGTGGGCCACGCGCATCGGGCCCTCGCGCACCGCGGCGTAGGAGCGCGTGTACGGCGTGACGCCCGAGGCGCCTCGCGTGCTGCCGTCGGGGCCGAGCACGAGGCGATCGTCGTCGAAGGTGCTCGCGTCCGTGCCGGGGAGCACGGCGAGCGGAGTCGCGGGCGCAGGTGCCACCAGGAACGCTTCGATGACGTTGCGCGCGCCCAGCGTGGTGCGCGGGGAGCTGGCCACGAGCCGCAGCTGGGTGCGCTCTTCTTCGGTGACGCTGCGCTCGTCGCGGCTGGCGTCGACGAGGCGCTGCGCTTCGTCGGGCTCGAGGCGGCCGTCGTCGCGGGTGTACAGCTCGTTCAGCGTGCGCAGGGTTCTGACTGACATGGTGCGGCTCCGTGGTGAGTGCGGCGTGTGGAGCCGGCTCACTGCACGTTGCGGGCACAGCGCGGGGCCGCGGAATCTGAGTCGTTCTCGGGCGGCGAGAGTCCCGATGCGCGTGGACGCTCCAGGGTTCGCCCTCTCCCCGACCCTCTTTCTCCCTCGGGGTGAGGGAGACAGTCACTTCGCGGAGCGCACTCTCCAGGCCTGCTCGATGATCGCCTTCACCTTCGTCCACGCGATGCCGCGATCGAGCCGGACTCCGACCCAGCCCAGGTGACCCACGTAGGCGGGCACGAAGAAGTGATCAGGCTCGGCGTTCACCAGCAGCTGCTGCGCGTCGAGCGTCGCGGCGGCCCAGATGGCGAGCCGGCCGTCACCGTGGTGGTTCTCGGTGAAGTTGAGGAAGCCCTTCTTCTTCTTCACGAAGAACGACGGCGCGCCGTGACTGGGCCGCTCGCTCGTCTCAGGCAGCGCCAGCGCGCACTTGCGCACCTTCGCCAACCACTTCTCCGCCACCGGAGTCACGCGGGCTTTCCCTCGAGCTTCGGTACCCGCACTTCCTTGCGCACGAAGCTGTCGATGATCAACAGCCCCACGCCCACCACGATCGCCGTGTCGGCGATGTTGAACGCCGGCCAGTACGCGCGCTCGAACCAGTGCGCCTCGAGGAAGTCGACCACGAAGCCCCGCGCGAGCCGATCGATGTAGTTCCCGATCGCCCCGCCCAGCACCAGCGGCAAACCCCACTTCGCCCAGACCTCGTTCTTGTCGCCCTTGAGCTGCGAAAAGTAGAAGCCGATCAGGATCACCGCGCCGATCGACACGAGGTGAAAGAGCGGGCCCCGCAGGTGATCAGGCACGGTGCGGAACAACCCGAACGCCGCGCCCGGGTTCTCCGCGTAGCGGAAGCGGAAGAAGTCGTCGGACAGCACGATCTCCTGCTTCGGCACGAAGTGATACCCGTCGAAGCGCGCCTCGGGCGCCTTGCCGAAGTACACGCCCAGCCGACTCGGCGCGCCGTCGAACGCGGTGGTGAGCTTCTCGAGCACGATGAACTTGGTCCAATGGTCGAGGCCGATCACGATCAGCGCGATGGCGGCGAGCCAGATGTACTTTCGCTGCATGGGTGGCGCGATTCACCACGCGAACGGGCGATCGCGCAAGGCTGCCTGGCGACTAACCCCGGAAGAAGTGGGGTGTTTACGGGGGTGGCGGCTCGAATGATCCTTCCCTTTACAGGGCACCCGTTAAACCGTGACGGGCCGGCCGCGACAATCGCGCATGACCCGAGTCACTGGCAGCTCCGCGACCCGCAGCGCTTCGTCGTCCCCTGCCGGACGCCTGCAGGAAGGCGCCTCGGGCGCGGCGGTCAAGGAGCTCCAGCAGCTGCTCAAGGCGGTCGGTCTCTACGGCAAGAACGTCGACGGCAAGTTCGGCCCGGTGACGGAAGCGGCGGTGAAGGCGTTCCAGCGCCGCTACGGCTTGACGGTGGATGGCTGGGCGGGCCCGCAGACGATGGCGAAGCTGCGCCAGGTCGCGGCGCCGAAGCCTCCTCCGAAGCCCGCGGCACCGGCGCCCGCCCCCCCGTCGTCGGGCGGGAAGCTCGTGCTCGGCGCGAGCGGCCCCGAGGTGAAGGAGCTGCAGCTCCGCCTCAAGGCGCAGGGCTACTACAACGGCAACATCGGCGGGAACTTCGGGCCCGGCACCGAGGCCGCGGTGAAGGCCTTCCAGCGCGCGAACCGCCTCACCGTCGACGGCTGGGCGGGACCGCAGACGATGGCGAAGCTGCGCGGCTCGTCGGGCCCCACGCCCACCACCCCGACGACTCCGACCACCCCCACCACGCCGACCTCTTCCAACGCGCGGATCCAGGCGGCCATCGACTTCGGCATGACCCAGCTCGGCGCGCCCTACGTCGGCGGCGGCAGCCCCTTCCGCTTCGGCAAGCCGGGCAACGGGCAGATCTACCAGATGCAGGGTCAGCGGCCGTACCGCTCGCCGGCCGGCGTCGTCGGCTACGACTGCTCGGGCTTCATCGTCACCATGTTCCGCAAGGCGGGCGTCGACCTGGGCGGCATGTCCAGCAGCTCGGCCATGAAGGCGTCACTGCCCGCGGTGCCGAAGAACGAGCTCCAGCCGGGTGACCTGCTGGTGAAGAACGGCCACGTGGTCATGTACATCGGCGACGGCAAGGTGCTCGAGTCCGCCTCGTCTGGTGATCCTGATGGTGACGGCATCGGCAACGGCAGCGTGCGCGTGACCGATGCCAGCAAGTACCTCAACGACTCGAGCTACGTCGGGCGTCACGTTCCGCTGACGTGATTGACCGGCTGCCAAACCGGTCACGGCCGGTTATGGTTGCCCCGCCGCCCTCACGGGTGGCTCGCATGAACGCCTGAACTTCGAAGAAGTGTCGCTGGGCCCCCTCGACTGCGTTCGGGGTGAACGGGCCCGTTCCCCAACCGACCTCCGGAGTTCTCCATGCCTTCACTCGACGTGCGCGCTCAGCGCCTCTCTTTCGCGTTCGCAGATCGCCCCCTCCTCGATGACGTCACCTTTCACCTCACCCCCGGCTGGACCGGGCTCGTCGGCGCGAACGGCGCGGGCAAGACCACCCTGCTGCGCCTGCTGCTCGGCGAGCTGAAGCCGACGGCCGGACACCTGCGCGTGGAGCCGGAGGGCGCGCGCGTGCGGTGGTGTGCCCAGCGCGTCGAGGCGCAGGACGACGACGTGAGCGCGTTCGCGTGGGCCAGCGACCGCCTCGCGCGGCGGCTCCACGGGCGGCTTCACCTGCAGCCCGGCACGCTGGAGCGTTGGCCCACGCTCTCTCCGGGAGAGCGCAAGCGCTGGCAGCTGGGCGCGGCGCTGTGGTCGGAGCCCGAGGTGCTGCTGCTCGACGAGCCTGGCAATCACCTCGACGTCGAGGGCCTTCAGATCCTGCGCGGCGCGCTGTGCGAGTTCGCGGGCGTGGGCCTGATCGTCTCGCACGATCGCGCGCTGCTCGACGAGGTGACGCGCGCCACGCTGCGCCTCGACGGGGGCTCCACGCGGCTCTGGCAGCACCCCTTCTCCGCGGCGCGGGAGCTGTGGCTCGCCGAGGAGGCGGCGAGCCTCGAGACCCAACGCGAGACCCGGCGGCGCCTGCAGCAGGACGAGCGGCGCCTCGAGGCCAGCCGGCGCACCCTCGCCTCGAGCGAACGGGCGCGCAGCGCAGGGGCGCGCATGAAGAACAGGCACGACGGCGACGCGCGCTCGATGGGCGAAGACGTGCGCGCGCAGAACGCCGAGCGGGCCCACGCGGCCACCGCGCGCCGGGTGAAGCGGCAGGTCGGCGAGGTGCGCGAGGCGCTCTCGAAGCTCCAGGTGCGCGACGAGGCCGGGCAGGCGTTGTTCCTCCGCTACGAGGCCTGCCCCGTTCAGACGGTGGTGCAGTTCCAGGGCGCGGTGCTGGAGCGCGAGGTGGCCCTGCAGCTGCGCCGCGAGGAGCACCTGTGGATCTCGGGGCCCAACGGCCGCGGAAAGACCACCCTGCTGCGGGCGGCGCTGGCGCAGTGCCGCGTTCCCGAAGAACGGCGCCTCGTGCTCCCCCAGGAGCTCACCCAGCAGGAGAGCGAGGCCGATCTCGACACGCTGCGCGGGCTGCCGCAGGACGAGCGCGGCCGGGTGCTGCAGCTGGTGCACGCGCTGGGCGTCGAGCCGGAACACCTGCTGCGCACCGAGGCGCCTTCACCGGGCGAGGCGCGGAAGCTGCGGCTCGCCCTGGGGCTGGGGCGCCACTGCTGGGTCGCGGTGCTCGACGAGCCCACCAACCACCTCGACCTGCCGGCCATCGAGCGGCTCGAGAGCGCCCTGCGCGAGTTCCCCGGGGCGCTGCTGCTGGTGACGCACGACGCGCGGCTGGGCAGCGCCGTCACCACGAGGCAGCTCGCGCTCTGAGGCGTTGAAGCGGCGCCTCGATGCAGGAAGCGCCGCTCGGCCACTCAGCGCCGGGCGATGAACCGGGTGACGAAGCTCTTCCCCGCGTGGCCGGTGCCTTCCTGAATCTCGCGCTCGCCCTCGGAGGCGTGCAGCACCGTCAGCCCGGCGAAGTCGTGCTCGAGCTCGCTGCGCGTCACCAGCAGCTTCGCGTCGGGCGGGCCCCCGGTGCCGTACTCGAGCTGCTTCGGGTGGTAGTGCTCGAGCAGGAACACGCCCCCCGGCGCCAGCGCGGCGATGATTCTCGGGTGCAGCGAGGCGCGCAGGTCGGGCGGCACGTGGCACCAGATGGAGACGATGGCGTCCCAGCGCCCGGTGCCCAGGTCGAAGTCACGCAGGTCGGCGACGATGGTCTCGAGCTTCACGCCGCGCTCGCGGGCGAGGCGCTGCGCCTTGTCCAGGCCCACCTTCGAGCCGTCGACCCCGGTCACCTGGAAGCCGCGCCCGGCCAGGAACACGGCGTTGCGGCCCTCGCCCTCGGCCAGGCACAACACCCGGCCACCCGGCGGGAGCACCCCCACCTGCTCGCGCAGGAAGTCGTTGGGCGCGGTGCCGTACATGAAGGCTTCACCGGAGTAGCGCGTGTCCCACGGGTTGTTCGCCGTGCTCATGCGAAGCGCGCCCAGACGTCGCTGGCCACCGGCCCGATGTGAACGCCGACCACCTTGCCGTGATCGACCTCGACGGTGGTGGGCGTGGCCATCACCGAGAGCGCCTGGGCCAGCGCCATGTCTTCAGTCAGATCGATGGGGAAGACGGACTTTCCCTGCTGGGCCAGCGCCTTCATCTTCGGGGTCACGGCACGGCAGGCGGCGCAGCTGGGCGTGAAGAAATAGATGAGCGCGTGCTCGGCGGCGGCGATGCGGGCACCGGTCTTGCCGGGCAGCGCCGGCAGCGGCTGGCCCTTGAGCCTGGCCGCGCGGCGTTGCGCGACGATTTGCAGCCCCACCATCAGGGCGACGAACCCCACCACCAGCACCACCACGACGTTCCTGAAGGTCTCCATGGCGGTGGTGGGATGCAGCGAGCCGGGAGAAGGGTTCAGCGCGCCTCGTCTTCCAGGGCCTTCTCCACCACGTCGAGCAGGAGGCCCTCGGGGTAGCGGCCCCGGAAGGCCGCCGCGCGCGTCTCGGCCTCGTCGCGCCGGCCCAGCCTCAGCAGCGCGCGAATGGCGAGGCTCTCCCGCTCTTCCGCCAGCTGCCCTTCGCGGAACTGCGCCGCGTGTTGCGTACAGGCCTCGAGCGCCTGGGCCGCGTTGCCCCGGCTCAGCGCCGCGGTGGCCTGCTCGATCAACAACCGCTCCACCTCGACCGGCGCCTTCTCCACCTTCGCTGGACGGAGCGGTTCAGGTGAGGGCAGCTCGGGCTCGAGCGGAACGGGAGCGACGGGGACAGGCACCTGCACCTGCACCGGCACCTCGACGCGCCTCTCGATGATCACCTCGCGCGGCGTTCCAAAGCGCGCCTGCAGCTGCGCGCCCGTCACCCCGCCGACCGCCAGGCCCACCGCCACGAGCACTGCCTTGCCGCCTGCGCTCGCGGTGAGGGCCTTCGCTGCCCCGGCGCCACCAGCCGGAGGAGGGGGCGGGAGCGGCGGCACCGCGAAGGTGAGGTCGAGCCGCGCGGCGAGGCGGGCCAGCTGATCGTCAGGCACCGAGGGACGGCGCCGCTCGAGATCGAGCGCGCTGAGCACGTCTTGCGAGAGCGGGTCGAGCTCGGTCGTCATGCGCGCACCTCGTTCTGGAGCCCGGCGAAGGTGCTCTGAAAGCGCTGCCGTGCCAGGCGCAGCCGGGAATAGGCCGTGTTGAGCGGAATCTCGAGCGCGGTGGCGAGCTCGGTGATGGGGGTGCTCTCGATGTCGTGGCCCACGAAGACGGCGCGTTGATCGATGGGCAACGCGTCGAGCGCCTGGAGCACGTGGCGGCGCGTCACCTCGCCTTCCAGCAGCTCGTCGGGCCGGTGGGGCGAGCCCTTGAGCTCGTCGAGCGTGTCCGAGAGCTCCTCGTTGCCGGCGCGGGTCGACTTGCGGTTGCTCACCACCCGGAACGCGATGCCGAAGAGCCAGGGGCGCATCGGCTTCTCGGGGATCCACGTGTCGAGCCGGCGCCACGCGGTGGAGAAGACGTCATGCGCCACGTCCTCGGCGTCGGGCGCGTGCACGCCCAGCCGGCGCACGGTGTGCAGCATCCACCCCAGGTGCTCCCGGTAGGCGATGGCAAACGTCTGCTGGGAAGGCTGCACCGGCATCCAGCCCCTGATTGTGGGGACAACCGGGTTCCGTCACACCAGAAAAGACCGGTCGCGCCGGCCCATCAGCGCGGGCCCCGGGCTATGACAGGCCGGCTGGATCAAAGGGGGCGGGCGTGTTTCTCGAGAAGACAGGAGAGCAGCAACTGAGGGGCCTGCTCCAGGGCGCCTTCGACGCAGTGTACGTGCTGACCGCGATACGCGACGCGAGCGGCGCCATCGTCGACTTCCGCTACACCGACCTGAACGCGCACGCGGCCCGGCGAATGCGACGCCCCCGTGAGGAGATCCTCGGCAGGACGGTGACCGAGCTGACCCCGCGCCAGGAGGTGCAAACCTTCATCGATGGGTGCGGGGAAGCGATCCTGAAGAACCAGCCGTGGGAGGAGGAGACGGCCGTCACCCTCTCCGACGGCTCGAAGATCTGGGTGCGGCGTCACGCGGTGGCGGTCGGTGAGACGGTCGCGCTCACCTCCCGCGACGTCACCGCGGAAAAAGAGAGCGCCGAGGCGCTGAGGCGATCGCACGAGGACCTCGAGCGCCGGGTGGTCGACCGCACGCAGCAGCTGACCTCCCAGATTCTCCAGCGGCAGCGGGCGGAGGACCGGTTCACCCGGCTCTTCGAGTCGGGGCTGCTGGGCATCTCGATCTCGGACACGACGGGGAAGACCTTCGAGATCAACGACGCCTTCGCCCGCATGCTGGGCTTCACGCGAGACGAGCTGTTGTCGGGGGAGATCGACGGCCTGGCCTTGTCGCCGCCCGAGTACGCCCAGGAGAGCCTCGCCAACCGCGAGACGTTGAAGACGAAGGGCGTGGTGATGCCGCGCGAGCGGGAGTTCTTCCGCAAGGACGGCTCCCGCGCGCCGGTGCTGATGGGCGTGGCGATGCTCGGCTCGACCGAGGTGCTGGTGTGCGCGTCTGACCTGACCGAGAGCAAGCGCGCGAAGGTCGAGCTGGCGAAGGTGGAAGAGCAGCTGCGCCAGTCGCAGAAGATGGAGGCGGTGGGGAGCCTCGCCGGCGGCGTCGCGCACGACTTCAACAACCTGCTGTCGATCATCTTGAGCTACGGCGCGATGATCGAGTCGTCGCTGGCCGAGGGAGATCCCCTGCGGGGCGACGTCCAGGAGATCCTCGAGGCCGGCCACCGGGCCGCAGACCTGACCAGGCAGTTGCTGGCCTTCAGCCGCAAGCAGATCCTCAAGCCGCGCGTCGTCGCGCTCAACGGCCTGGTGGGTGGCGTCGAGAAGATGCTGCGGCGGCTCATCGGCGAGAACATCGAGTTCACGGTGCTGGCGACCCACGACCTGGGCCTGGTGAAGGTCGACCCGGGCCAGGTGGAGCAGGTGCTGATGAACCTGGCGATCAACTCGCGCGATGCGATGCCCAACGGGGGCAAGCTCACCATCGAGACGAACAAGGTGATGCTCGGCGCGGAGTACGCGACCGAGCACCCCGAGGTGACGCCCGGGCTCCACGCGATGATCGCAGTGAGTGACACCGGCGTGGGCATGGACGCAGCCACGCGGGCACGGGTGTTCGAGCCGTTCTTCACCACCAAGGGGCCGGGCAAGGGCACCGGGCTGGGGCTGTCGACGGTGTTCGGCATCGTCAAGCAGAGCGGCGGTCACATCTGGGTCTACAGCGAGCCGGGCGCAGGCACGACGTTCAAGGTCTACTTCCCCTGTGTCGACGGGTTCCCGACCGAAGCCGAGCCAGCAGGGCTGACGACGGCCACGCGGGGCACCGAGACCATCTTGCTGGTCGAGGACGAAGAGCGGGTGCGCACGCTCGCGGTGAAGGTGCTGAAGCGCCACGGCTACCACGTGCTCGAGGCCCAGAGCGGAGGGGACGCGTTGCTCATCTGCGAGCAGCACGGGGCGCGCATCGACCTGCTGCTGACCGACGTGGTGATGCCGCGCATGACCGGCCGCCAGCTCGCCGATCGCCTGCGGGGCCTGCGGCCCGAGATGAAGGTGCTCTACATGTCCGGCTACACGGACAACTCGATCGTCCACCACGGCGTGCTCGACTCAGGCATCAACTTCCTCGAGAAGCCCCTCACGGTGGACAGCCTCACCCGCAAGGTCCGCGACGTCCTCGACCGCAAGTGAGCCACCTCAGAGCCTGAGCGTCGCCAGCAGCCCCAGCCCACCGCCGATGGGCGCCACCGTCCACACCCGGGTCGTGCCCACCAGCGCCGAGGCGCGGGTCAGCGGCACCTGGCCCTCGGCCAGCACGCCCAGGCTGAAGGAGTCTCCGAGCGGAACGGCGAAGAGCGCCCGCAACCCCACCGAGGCGTGGAACACCGTGGCCTGCCGCGCCGCGGCGAGCGCCTGGCCTTCGAGCCGCAACGCGCCCAGCGAGAGATCGACGCAACCGCTCAGCCAGCGCCACGTCAGGCAGGGCACGACCGCGCCCAGCACCGCGGAGGTGGTCAACGCGCCCCCGTCAGCGAGCGCGCCCGACACCGGCCAGCCAAAGCGGCCTTCGAGGCCCAGCGACCAGATGGAGAAGTGGAGGCGGCCCTCGAGGCGCAAGGTCGGCTGCACCACCAGCGAGAGCCCCAGGTTCAGCGACGCCCCCGCCGAGAGCGAGCCACGTACCGGGGGCTCCGGCTTCTTCTCGGGCGCGGGCGGCGTGACTGGAGGAGCAGGCGTGGGCGTGGGAGGTGACTCCACCACCAGCGGCGGCGCGCTCACCGGCGGCGGCTCGCTCTTGCGCAGGAGCGGATCGACGGTGAGCGCCACGGTGATGGCGACCGAGTTGAGCAGCGAGGTGCAGTCGGCGCCCGAGAGTGCCTTGCGGCGCGGCGCCGCCCCGCGCGGGCTCTCGAGCAACACCTCGGCGAACACGGGCGGCCCCGCCTTGAGCCGCACCGTCACCAGCGCGTCGCCCTCGTCGACGAAGGGGTCGTTGCCCAGCCGCGCGGCGACCAGCCTGCGCAGGGTCGCTTCGTCGGGGCAGGCGAGCTCGGGCGCAGGCGCGTAGACCAGCGACACCGCCGCGAGCGAGGGCCGGCCCAGCAACAGCATCAGCAGCGCGAGTCGGAGCCCCACCCGGGTCACTTACCGAATATTTCCCCGGGGCATTGACGGAATCCGCCGCACCCCACAAGTACCGGCGAACGACGTGCTTGCTGGGGAGTCTCCCGTGTCTCGAATCGCAATGGTGGCCATGGTGCTGGTGCTCGCGGGCTGCGACCCGTCGGTGATGATCGGTGATCCGGTCGACGCAGACACGGGAGGCGGCGGAGGCTCGGTGACGGGCGGCGGCGTGGGCGGAGGCTCGACCGGAGGCGGCGGCGGCCTGACGGGCGGAGGCGGCGGCCTGACCGGCGGAGGCGGCGGCCTGACCGGCGGCGGCGGCGGCGTGACCGGCGGCGGTGGAGGAAGCGTCACGGGCGGCGGTGGCGGCGCGACGGGCGGCGGCGGCGGCGCCACGGGCGGAGGAGGCGGCGCGCTCAACGCGATGGGCTGCCCAGGGACCCAAAGCTGCTCCGACGTGACGGGCCAGAACGACTTCGCCTGCGTTCAGGGCACGGCCATCCCCTCGGGCTCGCCTTCGTGCTCGAACACGGTCGCGTGCGCGAGCGGCTCGACCTGCTACCTCACCACCATGGGCTCGAACGTGGGCGTCTGCCTGCGCGACTGCCCCGGCACGGGCACCGGAGGTGGTGGCGGCACCACTGGCGGCGGCGGCGGCGCAGCGCAGGTGGAACCGGTCTTCGTGAGCGCGACGGCGCCCCTGCTCGGCACGCAGATGCTCAAGCTCACCCTCGCCTTCCCCACCCCCAACCAGCCCGGTGACTTCCTCATCGCGTTGATCGACGCCGACGAAGGCACGGGCCCGGCCACGCTCGCCACGCCTCCGGGCTGGACGCTGGTGGGCGGCTGGCCCATTCACAACCTCAACAGCCAGCACACGCCGTACATCATCCCCATGACGCAGAACCACGGCACGTGGATCTTCACCCACTTCGTGGTCGCCGCCGAGACGCCGAGCGTCGAGTTCACCTTCAGCGCCAACACCACCGCGCGTGGCGCCATCGTCGCGTACCGCGGGGTGAACACCCTCACCCCCGTGCACGACAAGACCGGCTACGGGCTCTACGGCGACGGCGACACCAACGGCTTCGGCGCCGGCAACACCACGCTCAACGCAGGCACCCAGGTGAGCCTCATCACCACCGCCACCACCGCGTACGGCTCGTACACCACCACCTACGAGACCGGCGGCATCGTCGAGCGGGTCAACAGCGGGGAGAACCCCAACGGGCTCAACCTCATCATCCACGACGACACCATCTACCCCCGCATCTACCTGGCGCCGAACGTGAGGCACTTCCAGTCGCCGAGCAGCAGCTCGGCGTCGTTCATGTACAGCATCGCCACGCTGCTGCTCACCCCGCTCTGAGTCACGCGCCCGCGGCGGTGAGCTCTCCGCGCGCCGCGCGCACCAGCCTCGTCACCAGCTCGAGCAGCTGGAGCGGATCGAAGGGCTTGTCGAGCCTGAGGTTGCTCACCGTGGCGAGGTAGTCGGAAGCGCTGGGGGTGAACGCGCCCCCCGAGATGAACACGAGGCGCCGCGCGAGCACCGGGGCGTGGCGCTCGAGCCAGGCGTGCAGGTCGACGCCGGTCACCTCGGGCATCATCACGTCGCAGAGGATGACGTCGAACGCCCCGTCCCGTTCCAGCAGCGCCTGCGCCTCGCGGCCCGAGGTGGCCGTGACCACCTCATGCCGCTGGCTGAGCATGCGCTCGAGCACGCGGCGAATGGCCGCCTCGTCATCCACCACCAGCACGCGCCCGCGCAGGGTGGGCTCGGGCCGCTTGATCGGGCTCACCGGTGCGGGGCTGACGGTCGAGGTGCTCGCAGGCAGGCGCACGGTGAGCCGGGTGCCCTCGCCCACCGTGCTCTCCACCACGAGGTCTCCGCCGAACTCGCTGACGATGTTCCTGCTGATCGACAGGCCCAGCCCGGACCCCACGCCCGCCTTCTTGGTGGTGAAGAAGGGCTCGAAGATGCGCTCGAGGTTCTCGGGAGGAATGCCGTGGCCGGTGTCTTCCACCCGGGCGAACACGTCGCGGCCGTCGGACCAGGTGCGCACGGTGATGCGGTTGCGATCGACGTGGCCCTCGTCGATCGCGTGCGCGGCGTTGATGATCAGGTTCAGGAACACCTGCGCCAGCTTGCCGTCAGACGCCAGCACCGCCGGCACCTGGCCCAGCTCCTTGACCAGCGCGGCGCGGTACTTCACTTCGTTGTGCGCCATGGTGGCCGCGGTCTCGATGGTCTGGTTCAGGTCGATGTTGTTCACCTCGACCCGCTCGACGCGCGAGAAGGCGCCGAGGCTGCGCGAGATCTTCCTGATCCGCCGGGTGCCCTCGAGCGCGCTCTGGGCGCAGTCGACCAGGTCGGCGAGCTGGGCCGGGGCAACCTCGCCGAGCTTCGGCAGTTCCTGCGCGAGCGCGTCGAGGCTCGCCAACACGTACGACAGCGGGTTGTTGATCTCATGGGCGACGCCCGCGGCGAGCATGCCCATGCTGGCGAGCCGGTCGCTCTGGGCCAGCCCCGCTTCCATGCGCTTTCGTTCGGTGATGTCGACGTGCGTGCCCAGCATGCGCAGCGCCCGGCCCCGGGGATCGCGCGCCACCGCCTTGCCGCGGCCGAGGATCCAGCGCCAGTCACCCGCCTTCGACTTCATCCGGTACTCGACCTCGAAGCGCTCCCGGCGGCCCTCGATGCAGTCCTGGTTCGCCTGCTGCGCGGCGGCGCGGTCGTCGGGGTGAATGAGCTCGGACCACGACTGGCCACTGGCGGTGAAGCTGTCGGGGTCGTAGCCGAGCATGCGGTAGTAGCCGGGGCTGAAGTAACCGACGTCGGTGGCGATGTCCCAATCCCACAGGCCGTCGCTGGTCGCGTCCATCGCCAGCTCGAACCGCGCCTCGCTCTTCTTCAGGGCCTCGTCGGCCTGCTTGCGCTCGGTGATGTCGCTGATGAAGCCGTGCCAGAGCACCGAGCCATCGGCTTCCTGCTCGGGCACCGCGTCGCCGCGCAGCCACCGCACCACGCCGTCGTCGTACCGCACGCGGTACTCGTCGCGCCACGGGCTGAGCTCGCGCGCCGAGCGCTGGATGGTCTGGGTCACCCGGGCGACGTCCTCGGGGTGAATGCGGCGGAACACGGCCGCGGCGTCGTCCTTCACCTCTTCGGGGGTGACCCGGTAGACCTGCCTGATCGCCGCGCTCGAGAACGGGAACGACGAGGTGCCGTCGGGCCTGAGCCGGAACTGGTAGACGACGCCGGGCACCATGCTGGCGATCTTCTCCAGCCGGTTCACGTCCTGCCTTCGTTCGGTGACGTCTTCCGCAGCGGCGAAGAGCCGCGGGCCCGCGGCGGTGTGCAGCACCGTGCCCCAGTACCTGCAGATGAGGGGCGCGCCGCTGCGGCTGCGAATCACCAGCTCGAAGGCCGCGTGGGGCAGCGCCGCCATCAACTTCGCCGCCAGGGCATCGCGCCCCGGAAGATCGATGAGCCCCAGCTCGACCGCGGTGCGCCCGACCACCTCGTCCCGCGAGAAGCCGATGCGGGCACAGAAGGCGTCGTTGACCTCGAGGTAGCGATCGGTGGCCAGGTCGCTCACCGCCAGCAACAGCGGGCTGCCGTAGAACGCGCTGGAGAGCAGCGTCACGTCGCGCACCACGAGGATGTTCGCCCTGCGGCCCGCCCAGTCCATCACGCTGGTGGAGAGCTCCGCGGGGAAGGTGGTGCCGTCCTTCCTCCGGTGATGGGTGAGGGAGGAAGGCGCTCCACCCGCGCCGAGCACGGCGATGGGCTGGCCGCGGAGCTCCTGGGGTGCATATCCGTAGGTGCGAGCCGCCGCCGGGTTGACGTCGAGAATGAGCCCGCTCACCTCGTCGACGACG
The DNA here is from genome assembly GCA_030681645.1 of Archangium sp. GTDB lineage: Bacteria > Myxococcota > Myxococcia > Myxococcales > Myxococcaceae > Archangium_A. The sequence continues at coordinate 220,754 of JAUXRX010000009.1, read as the reverse complement.
ACCACCGCATCAGTCAACGCCTCGAACAGGGCCCGGCCCGGCTCCTGGTGCTTCTCCACCATCGTCACCTTCCGCTGACCCCAGTGTCGGTCCGGGAGGCCGCGCGGACAACACCAATTCTGGGGGGGCGTCTCCTACCTCGCGGCGGTGAACCGGCAGGCCCCTGGCGATCGCACCACCTTCATCGTGCACTGCGACTCAGTAGCCGAGCTGCGGTTGCCGCTGCTTGCCCGACTTGTCCGGCACGAACGCAGGCGCGCGGCGCTCGCCGTCGACCACCAGGCGCAGCTCGCTCATCACGCCGCTCACCTTCACCTGCTGCTTCGGCGGCTGGGTCGACCACTCGTGCCAGACCTCGAGCTCGTACTGGCCGGCCGGCACGTTCTTCACGGTGAAGCGGCCGTTTCCGTCTGCCTGCGCGAACCACGGCGAGTCAGACACGAAGATCCACCCGTTCATCGACGCGTGGATGTTGCACAGCAACTGCACCGCGCCGGGGGTGCTGAACACCTGCTCGCGCTGCGCCCCGCTCTTGTAGAGGCCTAAGTCGAAGTCGTTGGGCTTGCTGAGCGAGAAGACGTTGTGGAACAGCTCGTCGTCGTTGCGGAACTCCACGGTGGCGCCCACGGGCACGGCGATCACGTGCGGCATGAAGCGCTTGTTCTTCTGCACCACGGCCTTCACCCGCGTCGCCCGCGGCTTCGGGGTGGCGCCATCGGTGCGGCGCAGCACCACCACCGCGCCACCGGGCCCGTGGGTGCCGCCGCCGGTGATCACGCCCGCCACCGCGAAGAGCGTGGGCGCCACCTTCTGGGGGGGCTCCGGTTCCATCGGCGTCATGGTGATCGCGGGCTCGGGCAGCGACGCGCCTTCACCACCGGCGCGGGCGCGGGCCTGCGTCGCCAGGGGCCGCACCAGGGCGAAGAGGTCGGCCGGGAGCGCGGGCGTGCGCAGCAGGGCTTCCCACCGGGTGGCCGCGCCGTCGAAGTCGCCGCGATCCCACGCGAGCTTGCCCGAGGTGAGCAGGTTGAAGATGAGGTACTCGCGCTCGGCCGCGGCCTTGAAGGCGAGATCTTCAGGCGAGCGCACCGCGAGCTGCAGGGGCATCGACTCGGCCAGCCAGGGCACGCCGGCGTCCACCTTCGGCGCAGCGGTCAGCAGCAGGGTCAGCGCGAGGAGTGCTGTGCTCATCTTGTCACCAGGTGAAGACGGCTGAAGAAGTGAAGACGTCGTTGTCGACGTTGGGCGCGCCCGAGCCGTTGGGCTCGGGCAGCTCGCGGTTGAAGAGCGCCTCGAGCTTGAGCGCCACCAGGTCCCACAGGTCGATGCGCAGGCTCGCCGTGAAGCGATCGGTGTGCACCTTCGTGTACCCCTCGAACCAGGCGAAGCGGCGATCGTACCGGCCCATGACCGTCACCCCGGTGAGCACCTCGGTCTTCCACGGCAGCGTCCACGAGAGCCGGCCCCAGCCGCCGTAGACCTCGAAGCGCGAGGCGAGCTCACCCACGCCCTGCCCCGTCACCTTGCCCGCGGGCGAATGCTCGTCGAAGAGGCGCAGGAATTCCCCGGCGAACGACACGCCGTACGCCGTGATCCGCAGATCTCCGGCGACCGCCATCTGCCGCGCGGTGGCGACGCGTTGATCGTTGCGCGGCCCGTACAGCCCGCTCACGCCCGCCTTCACCTGCAGGTGCTGGAGGTTGAGCTCGTAGCCCACGCGCCCCGAGCCGACGAAGTTGCCGGTGAGGCTGGCGTCGACCGGCACCAGCGCCTCGATGCGCGTGCCGTTGTTGGTGGCGGCCAGGTTGAAGCTCACCGCCGACCAGATGCTGGGGAGCTGGAAGCGGTAGAACGCCTTCGCGCCGAGGCCGTGGCCCGTGGTGTAGCGGGCGATGAGCGAGGGGGTGACGCCGGGGCGCAGGTTCGCCTCGTTCTCCAGGTACTCGATGCCGAACACCGAGTCGAAGCGCCCGAGGAAGATCGCCAGCTCGTGGTTCTTGAGCGGAGACACGCGGCCGAACGCCTGCTGCAGCTCGACGCGCGTCTGGTCGCCCTGCGCCTGGAGCCGCGGCATCAACTGCAGGCGCGCGAAGAGGAAGACGGGAATGCCCTTCGGCTGGAAGCGAACGTCGGCGCTGGCGGTGTTGATGAGGAAGGAAGGCGCACCGCCGATGCCCACCGAGCGGGGCAAGAACCCGTTGGTGAAGCGGCCGTCGGTGTTGGTGCTGGCCACCTCGCCCCGCGAATTGACCGCGGGCGCGAAGGCGTCGACGCCGTAGTCGAGCGGCGTGCGCGAATCGCCGTCGGTGAAGCTGCTGCCATTGCCGGTCGCCTTCACCAGGCCGACGTCGACGTAGCCGGTGATGCGCAGCGACTCCTCGGCCTTCGCCTCGTCGGGGTTGTAGCCGTCACCCTCGTCCTCGACGGGGACCTCGACCGTCTCGGGCTCTTCGGCGAACGCCGCGCCCGACAGCAGCGCCACGCACAGCAAGACGCAGGAAACACCGTTCACCCCGAGCGGAGTCGAGGGGCCACCCGAATCATGGGTCCCTCGACTCCGCTCGGGATGAACGGTGCGCCTCACGGGAGCACCACGCCGATCGCCAGCTGCACCGGCCGCACGATGCGTGCGCCGCTCGGGAGCGCCTCGAGGCGCGCAGGCGAATCGAGCCAGTCACACGCAGCAGGGAAGTTCGCCGCCGAGAAGCACGAGGGGTCCGCCGCGACGCGCAGCGCGTAGTCTCCGAAGCCCGCAGGCGCGGCGGGCACGATCAGCTCCCGCCCCTCGAGCAGGGTCTTCAGGTCGCCCCGCTCGGCGGGCACGAAGGGCGCCGCGCCCTCGGGGAGAACCACGTCGACCCGGCGCACCAGGCTGTGCCGAAGCGCATCGGCCTGCAGCACCGCTGCGAGGGGGAGCGGTCTCTCCCCCGCGCGCCTCACGAAGAAGTACGCGGTCGCCTCGCGCAGGTTCTGCTCGTCGGCTGGCGCGTGGTCTCCCCCGAAGTCGTAGTAGTCGACGCGCACGCCATCGACCCAGCCGCCGCTGAGCTCCCTGGGCAACCACCCGGGGTGCGGCGCCTCCGGAGGCACGGGCTTGAGCGTCACCGGCGCGCGCGTCATCGGGTGCAGCGTGCCGTTGCCGTCGTCGGCGAAGCCGGTGCCGGCCGGGACGATCGGGCAGAGGATGATCGTGCCCGAGCGGCGCGTGAACTTCCCCGAGAGCACGTCGCGCGAGCTGCGGTAGGTGCTCTCGTCCACCTGCTCGGTGAGCAGCTCCTCGGCGCGCCAGAACGGAGAATAGAAGGTCGACTTCTCCCCCACCGGGAAGACGTTGAGCGCGCCGCTCACTGGCCGGCCCCCGGAGTCGCGGGGCGCCCACACCGGCTGCACCCACGGCTCGGGGTGGTTCTCCCAGATCTCGGTGATCACGAACGAGGCCGCCCCGCCTCCCGTCACCGCGGGCCAGAGCGTCAGCCCGTGCGCCCCAGCCTGCGCTCCGGGCACGAAGCGCAGCGGCTGCCCGCCCTCGACGAGGAGTTCGCGCGGCTGCCACCCTCCCAGCGAGACCGGCTCACCTTCCCTGTCGAGCTTGTCCTTCAACGCGAGGAAGTCGTGCACCGTCCACAGCTTCGCCTCGGGCTCGTCGGAGCCCGAGCTGCACGCCCCGAGCGAGAGCAGCACCAGCAGGGAGCCGAGCCTCACGCCGACACCGCGAACTTCTGCCGCTCTTCGGCGAACTGGGTGGCGAACAGCGTCTCGACCAGCGCCTGCAGCTGCGCTGAGGTGGCGGCCGGACCCACCGCCGCGAGCGCCTTGCCGAAGGCCTCCGCGTCGGGGAAGCGGCTGGCTGGATCCACGCTGAGCGCCTTCAGCACCACGTCGGCCAGCGCGCCACACTCGCGCTTGACCCGCTCGCGATCGGCGTCCGTCGGGCCCGCCGCAGCGCGCGTCATCAAGTCGTACACGTTGTCGCCCGAATAGAGGGTCTCGCCGGTGAGGGCCGAGACGAGCACCATGCCCAGCGAGAAGAGGTCGCTGCGGGGATCCACCGGCAGCGCGCGCGCCTGCTCGGGGCTCATGAAGAAGAGGTTGCCCTTCACCACGCCGGCCTGCGTGCGGGTGGTGCGGTCGTCACTCTTGACGATGCCGAAGTCGAGCAGCTTCACCTCGCCACGCGCCGAGACCATCAGGTTGTTGGGCGAGACGTCGCGGTGCACCAGGCCCATCGCCTTGCCCGCGTCGTTGGCGCGGGTGTGCGCGTAGCCCAACGCCTTGAGCGCCTCCTGCGCGATGTACAGCACCACCTCGGGCTCGAGCGCGCGCTGGCGCTGCTCGCGGCTGGCGGTGATCAACGCGTCGACGTCGCGCCCGAGGATGTACTCCTGCGCGAGGTAGTAGCCCTCGGCGTCCCGGCCGAAGTCGAACACCGGGATGATGTTCGAGTGCACCAGCGACGCGCCCAGGCGCGCCTCGTCGATGAACTGGCTGACCACCTCGGGGTTGTTGCTCAGCTCGGGGCGCAGGCGCTTGACCACGAAGGTGCGGCGGAAGCCCTCGGCCCCGCGCACCACCGCCACCGCCACCCGCGCCATGCCGCCTTCACCCAGCGGCGCCACCACCTCGTAGCGCGACTGCTGCACGGTCGCCTGGGTCGAGCCGAGCCCGTCATCGGTGGGTCCCGGCGCACCCCCCGCGAAACGATCGGTGGTGGACGCGGTCTCGATGCGTTGAGAGAGCCGCTGCAGCTGCTCCTGCGAGGCCTTGAGCTGCGCGGCCGTCTGCCGGAGCAGCTCGGCGTGCTCGTCGTTCTGCGGCTTGCGCTGCGGGCGGAAGCCGAACACCAGCGCGCCGAGCGCGAGCAGCCCGGCCACCCCGTAGATGGGCGCCGCCGCCTTCGAGGCCTCGGCCGTCGCCGCGTGGAGGCGCGCCGCGGGATCGCGGTGCACCAGCAACTGCACCCCCGGCGCAAGCTCCTTCTGCGCGCAGCAGGGCTCGGTGAGCAGCTTCATGCTGGTGAGGCGGTGCCGCAGCACGTCGACGAACTCCTTGCTGCCGCCGCCCACCGCGTCGATCGACTTGCCGTCGGGCACCACCAACACCGCCGCCCCGTGCTTCGAGGCGAGCCCGTCGAGGCGCACCGGGGTCAGCTTCTCCGCCAGCGCGAAGACGATCGGCTGCTGCTGCGGGTTGGTCTTCTGCGAGCGGCTCACGCCCACCAGCCACACCGCCCCGCCGTGCGTGACGATGGCGGTGGCCGTGCCGGCGGTGGTGGCGGTCGCCGCCAGCGTCTGCAGCTTCGGCACCAGCGCAGGCTCGGTGGAGAACAGCGGCGTCGCGCCGAGGAAGAAGGCGTGGGGCCCGACCTTCACGAAGGGCGCGAAGAAGGGCTCGGTCTCGAAGGCCTCGAAGGTCTTCGCCAACGGCTCGAGATCGGCCTGGCTGGTGATCTCCGAGAGCAGCCCGCCGATCGCTTCCAGGTTGGCGCCCCGCTCGGCGGCGCGGGCGACCTCCTGGGTGAGGCCCTCGAGGCTCGCGGCCACCTTCGGCAGCTCGGCGTCGACCTCGGCCTGTGCCTGCACACTGGCCGCCTTGAGCTGCGTCGCGCGCTGTGAAGAGAAGGCGACCGTGCCTCCAGCCAGTGCGAGCACCGCCAGCACCACCCCCAACACCCGACGCGTCGTGGCTGACATGGCAGCGCTACTTCTCACCCGGGAACCCTCGATCGTCAACGAAGACGCCTGCACGGGGAGCACTACGGTCCAGGAGAGGGTCCGGTTTCTCGACGGGTAGGAGGAGGTGTGCGGTGGGGTGGCACGGTCAGTGCTCAACCAGGTGAAATGGCACGCCGCCTGAAGATCGCTTTCGTCGTCGACTCTGCTCGAAGTGCTGGCGCAGGAGGCCTCGTCGCGGCCGAGCGGGTCATCGATTCCCTGCGGATAGACCACGACGTCACCTCCATCGGCGTCGGGGGAGACGTGCCTCTCCCCGCCCTTTCGTTGCCTTTCGGGGACGAGGTGGCGGCTTCGAACTCCTTCATTTTCGCCAGGCCGGACATCGATCTGATGTTCCGCGCCTTCGACGTCGCCGACGTGGTGCACGTGCAGTTGCCCTTCTTTCTGGGCTATCGCGCGCTCGCGCTCGCCGAGGAGCTGCGGGTTCCCGTGGTCGCCGGGCACCACGTGCAACCCGAGAACGTGCTCCGCGGCCTCTCGCTCGTCGCGCCTCGGCTGGCGGGCACGCTCGGCTCACCGATCATCGCGCGAGCGCTCAACCGGGTGATGACCCAGACCTTCTACAATCGCGCCACGGCCCTCATCTGCCCCTCGCAGTTCTCGCTCGATGAGCTGCGCGCCTCGGGGCTGACCAGGCCGGCGGAGATCATCTCGAATGGTGCTCCGGCGCAGTTCGCGCCGCTCTCTTCGCGGCCACCGGGCCCCTTCACGGTGTTGACCGTGGGCCGGCTGGTGCCGGAGAAGCGCCACGATCTCGTCATCGAAGCCGTGCGCCGCTCGAAATACGCGGCCTCGCTGCGGCTGGTGATCGCGGGGCGAGGGCCGCTGAGGGAACGGCTGGAGGCGCAAGCCCGGGGGCTCCCCGGCGGCGTCGAGTTCGGCTTCAAATCGGACGACGAGCTGCTGCGGCTGTACCAGACGGCCGACCTCTACGTGCACGCGTCAGAGGTCGAGCTCGAGGGCATGGCCGTGCTCGAGGCGATGCGCTGCGGTTGTCCCGCGGTGACCTCGGATTCCGGCTCGAGCGCCACGAAGCAGTTCGCGCTCGATGCAGCGCACGTGTTCCGCACCGGTGACGTGCAGGCGCTGACGGCTCGCCTCGATGATTGGTTCGAGAACCCCGCCCGGCTCGCGCAGCGGCGCCAGAAGACGCTCACCGCGGTGAAGGACTATGGCCTCGAGAACACCGTCGCCGCCTACCAGCGCTTGTACGAACGGGTCGCCTCGCGGCGATGTTGACTACTCGGTCCAGTCCAGCCGCCAGACGAGGTGCTCACCCTCGGTGCGCACACGCGTCAACTCGACACTGCGGGCCCCCATCAGCCGGGGGCCTTCCTCCAGGATTCCCTCGTAGTAGCTCGCGGGACCCACCAGCGGGCCGAGCTGGATCTCGAGCGAGGTCGGGGCGAGCTCGACCACCCGGGCCTCGATGTAGTTGTTCCCGTTCTTGAACGAGATGCCGATGCGCTTGAGCGAGCGGCGCACGCCGATGAGCTGCATCATCTTGAGGACGGCGCTTCCGATCAGGGTGCTCTTCATGCCCCGGCTGACAGCCAATCTCCCCACTTCGCGGCACGCCTCTTCTTCGTTCAGTTGGGGGTGGCGGTGCCGCGCGCAGATCAGCACCCAGCGGAAGAACTCCGCGGCCGGGTAGGCGGGCGCCAGCTTCCGGGTGAGATCGAGCCCGGCGACGCGCAGCTTCTCTACCAGCGTTGGATCCTCCAGGGCCTGCATCGCGCCTTTGAGCAGCCCCTCTGCGACCTGCTCGAACTCGAGTCTCTCCGGAGTCATCGGGTGCGCAGCCTAGATCAGTCGGTGCGCCGAGTCGGAGAACCCCGCCACGCGCGGCCTCCGCAGGCTCGCGCGGCGCTGTCAACGAAGGAGGAGTAGGGTCCATGTCGATGTGGCGATGGGCGGTGCTCTGGTTGGCAGCAGGCTGCGCGGTCAGCGGACCGGACGTGCAGATCCGCCCGGTGGACTTCGGAGTGGTGGAGCCGGCCATCGCCCACCACGCCGAGCTCCGGGTGCAGAACCTCGGCGTGAGCCCCGCGAAGCTGCTGCGCGTGGAGCGCCGCAGCGGACCTGACGCCTTCACCATCACGCCCGCCCAGGTGCAGCTCGCCGCCGGAGAGCACACCACCTGGCGGGTCACCTTCCTCTCCTCCTCACCCGGCCTCGCGGAGGCCCGCTTCGCGGCGGTGTTCGACACCGGCGTCGCCGAGTTCACCCTGCGCGCCCGGGTCGGAGAGCGCTGCGTCTTCGCCGAGACCTTCGACGTGGGCGACGCACGGGTGGGCCACGTCACCTCGCGCACCCTCACGGTGACCAACCCGCTCGACGTGCCGGGCGAGGTCTTCATCGGCGCGCCGCTGCCTCCCTTCTCGGTGGAGCCGTCGGGAACGCTGCTTCTCGCGGCCCACGAATCGCGCGAAGTGACCGTGCGCTTCTCTCCGCTGAGCAGCGGCCGCCCGGAGGCGCGCTGGCTGCTGCGCCCTTCCACCGACTGCACCGCCACCGCGGTGACGCTCACCGGGCTGGGCGTCGACGCGCCGCTCAGCCTCTTCCCCGGGCGCCTCGACTTCGGGGTGCTGGTGCCGGGAACTCCGCGGGCGCTCCCGGTGGCGGTCTTCAACCACACCCGTCGGGCCCTCACCCTCACGGCGCTCACCCTGGACACCGCGGCCTTCCGGATTCCCGCTCAACGGCCGCCGGTAGAGTTCCCGCTGGTGGTTCCGTCAGGGGGCGCGGTCTCGCTGCTGGTGGAAGCGCTCGCCGCCGACGCTGCGCCCTTCGACGCCACCCTGCGCCTGAGCACCGACGCGGCGGAGCAGCCGGAGCTGAGCCTGCCGCTGCTGGCCAACCGCACCGCGCCCTGCCTGTCCGCCTCGAGGGAGCGTCTCGACTTCCCGTCCCTCGAGGTGGGCTGTCGCAGCCGCGACGAGCGGGTGAGCATCACCAATACCTGTCCCCACGGGGTGCGGCTGGCGGAGAGCGCCGTGTCACCGGGCTTCGCCTTCGTCTCCACCCCGGGGCAGCGGGTGCTCGCGCCGGGTGAGGCAGCGGACTTCGCGCTCACGCACGCGCCTGCGACGGTCGGCGCCGCCACGGGCACGTTGATGGTCGCTGCCGACGTGCTCGACGGGAACCAGGCGCTCGTCGTGCCGCTGGCGGGGAACGTCACCCCCGCGCTCGAGGTGGAGGAAGCGGAGCTGATCCGCTCGCTCATCCCACCGCAGGACGTGCTGATGGTGCTCGACGACTCCGCGGCGATGCTCCCGCTGGCCGGCTCGATGCGACAGAACCTGCGCGCCTGGGTGCAGTACCTCGCGGCGAACGAACTGGACGTGCGCCTGGGCGTGATGAGCACCTCCACCGCGCCGGCCGAGCTGGGCCGGCTGCGGCGCACGGCCGGCGGCGCTGCCTGGCTCACCAACCCCGCGCCGGAGGAGCTCGAGGCGCTGGGTGAAGTCCGCGGGCTCTCGACGGCGCGCTCGTCGTGTCTCGAGGTGTTGCTCGCCGCGCTCTCCCCGCCGCTGCGCAACGATCCCGCCGAGCTGGGCGGAATGCTCCGGCGAGGGGCCGTGCTGCACGTCATCTGCGTCACCAACGGCCGCGACGGAGTCGAGGCGGCCCCGCTGCCGGTCATCTCGGCGCTGCTGGCCCTCTTGCCCGAGTGGTCTTCCATCGCCGTGGTGGCTCGATTCGCCCCGATCTCCAGCAGCTGTGGGGGCGAGCTCGAGCATGGGCCGCTCTCGGCCCTGGTGATGGAGACCAACGGCATCAAGGAGGAGATCTGCACGCCCAACTGGGCCACGGCCCTGGAGCGCATCGGGAAGACCGCGTTCGGGTGGCGCCCCCGGTTCTACCTGCACCAGCGACCCGCCCTCACCCGAGGCCCCCTGCGGGTGTTCATGGACGGCACCGAGGTGCCAGCGATCGACCCCAACCCCAACCTCCGCTCCCGCATCTGGGAGTACGACGGCGCGTCGAACGCGGTGCTCTTCGAACCCCTCTACGTCCCCGAGCCGGGGAGGACCGTGCGCTTCCGCTTTCCCCCCGACTGCGCTCCCTGACAGCCCCCGGAGCCGGTGAACGCATCCACCGACTCCGAGGCGTCACGAGGCCTGAATCAGGTCCCGGACTTGTAGACGATGTTCATGCAGCCGGTTCCCGTGGGGAGGGACTGGATGTTCCAGCGCCACAGCGTGCCGTTGGAGTTGAGCGTCATGGTGAGCGCCCTGGGCAGGGTCCAGGCCTGGCTTCCCTGGCCTCCGCCGTTGGCCACGATGCTGGCCACGGTGACCACTCCGGCGATCTCCGTGGTGGCCGTCGCGGTCGGCTGGCCGGAGCCCGCCCAGAACTGCGAACCGGTGTAGCCACCGTAGTTGCAGTACAGGGTGATGTTGTAGCCATTGCCGCCCGTGTAGAGGTCGACGTAGCTCCCCGTGGGGACGTTGTAGACGGTGCCCACCGAGCCCGGACCCGCCGGACCGATTGGGCCCGTAGCGCCCGTGGCTCCCGTCGCGCCCGTCGCGCCCGTCGCGCCGATCGGTCCGGCGACGCCGGTCGAGCCCATCGGCCCGGTGGCGCCCGTTGCGCCCGTGGCTCCCGTCGGTCCCTGAGGTCCCTGAGGTCCCTGAGGTCCGACGGCGCCCTGCGCACCCGGCGCGCCCTGCACTCCCTGCACTCCCGGCAGGCCGGTCGGTCCGGTCAAGCCAGTCGGTCCGGTCAAGCCAGTCGGTCCCGTCAAGCCAGTCGGTCCCGTCAAGCCGGTCGGCCCGGTCAAGCCAGTCGGCCCCGTCATCCCGATCGGTCCCGTCATTCCTACTGCGCCCTCAGGGCCCGCGACGACGACGACTCCGCCGTCGAGGACGGTCACGGTGCCTCCGTCGACGAGAATGAACATCGCGGCGCCGGGTGCGCCCGGCATTCCCGGGGCCCCCGTCGCTCCCGCGGTTCCCGTCATTCCCTGCGGACCTTCGAGACCCATGGTTCCCATCGTTCCAGCAGCGCCAGCGGGTCCAGTCGGGCCCGGCTCACCTGCGGGTCCCTGTGCACCAACGGTATCCGTCGGCAGCGTGGGACAGCCCAGAAACAACGACACGATGACCCCAGCCAGGGCCTGGTTCAGAAGACGACTCAATTGGTTTTCCTCTCGGTTGAGCGCCGGAAGTGGACCTCGACGAGGTCGCACCGAAACCGGCGCGCGGCCCGCTACCATGGGCCCGCAATGCGCGATACCTGATCGGCTCCCCGTCCTCGTCAGTGCGAATGGTGTCGGTGACTGCATCGCACTCCGGGTAGTTTGCGACCCATGATCCGACCCGCGCTCCTCGCCTCGTGTCTGGTGCTGTTCGCCTGCGACGAGAAGAAAGCCCCCACGCCGGCGAAGGCCGCACCGGCTGCCCCCGCAGCGCCGAAGGCCGGGCTCGAAGCCCCGGGCAACGACGCGAAGGTCGTCGCGCTCGCGAGGAAGGCGATGACCTGCACGTTCGAGAACTCCAGCTTCGACTCGGCGTGCGCCGACCTCAAGGCGTGGGAGGCGGAGCAGGACGCGTTCAGGGACAACAAGGCCGACGCCACGCTGGTCGCCTTCCTCGAAGACCCCGACGAGAAGGTCCGCGTCCTGGGCAGCACGCGGCTCAACGGCTGGGGCGCCGGCGCCTTCGCGGACAAGGCGCTGTCCGAGCGCATCCTCACCGTCGCCGAGCAGCCGAAGGGCAAGCCGTCGCTGGGGCAGATCGTGGGGCACATCAGGGTCAAGCAGACCGGGCTCTTCCCGCGCATCAAGGCCCTCCTCGCCTCGACCGAAGTGGGAAACGTGATGCGTGGCGACGTGATCTCCAGCCTGCTCGCAGCGAACCCTGAGAGCGATGAGGTCTTCGCGCTGACTCGTGACCTGCTCAGCGACCCGGAGCTCGGCAGGGCGGCCTTCTCGGCGCTCGATCCGGGGGGACACTCGAAAGAGCAGGAGACCTGCGCCCTGTACGCGGGGTTGCTCGAGAGCGCCGACCCCTACCTCGCCTCGCGCTCGGCCGAGAAGGTGGCGAGCTTCCCCTGCCCCGCGCACTTCGACACGTTGCTCGAGTCGCTCGAAGCACGGCTGAAGGCGAAGAAAGTCACCGACGGGTACTTCTGTGACGCGCTGGCCAGGGTGTGCGCAGAGAGCGAAGCGCCGGAGCCGCAGAAGGAGAAGGCGCTCGCGCTCACGCACCAGATCGCCGAGGACAAGACCATCAAGACCCCATACGTGCGCTCGTCGGCCATCGAGGCAGCGGTGGCCTGCGACCCTGAAGGCGGCAAGAAGTACATCGGCAAGTTCAAGAACGACGCGGACGCCGACGTCCAGCAGAAGGTCACCAGGCTGCTGGAGAAGTGAGCCGACGACGCGTATCGCGCTACCAGGCCCGCAGGTTCTCGAGTCACACCCGGGGAAGCTGAGGGATCCGCTCGAAGTTGGAGTCGCGGGGAAAGAGGATCAGCGCCGGTCGGTGGCCTTGTCGTGCAGCTATCGAGTGCAGGCAACTCAAGAACAGGCCTGACGGAGGTACGGCTGCTGTTCTCAGTCGCCGCTCTCGAGCTCGCTCCGCGCCCGGGCCAGCGTCAAGACGAAGACCCGCGCCGCACCCACTGCCGTGAGCGCCCGCACCGCCTCGCGCGCCGTCGCGCCGCTGGTGAGCACGTCGTCGACGAGCACCACGTCCTGGCCCCGCACGGCTGCTGACGCCACGAAGGCACCGCGCACGTTCGCCTCGCGCTCCGCCTCCGACAAGCCCACCTGCCGCCGCGTGTCCCGGGTGCGCGAGAGCCAGTCGGCCTTCACCTCGCGGCCCAGGCGCTGCCCCACCACCGCGGCGAGCAGCCCCGCCTGGTCGAACTTCCGCTCGCGAAAGCGCGCCTCGTGCAGCGGCAGCGGCACCAGCAGGCCGGGCATCGAGGTCAGCTCCTTCTTCGCCAGCGCGGCCAGCAGGAGCCCGAGCGGGCGGGAGAGATCTGACCGGTCTTCGTACTTGAAGCGGTGAATCGACTTCGCGATCGACCCTTCGTGTTCGAACGGTGCCCACGCCCGCTCCCACGGCACGCCAGAGACACAGCGGGAGCACAGGCCACGCTCGAAGGAACCCGGCTCAGCGCAGCGGCGGCAGTGCACCGTGGGCAGCTCGAGCACCTCGTGCGCGCAGTCGTCGCAGAACCCCTGGGGCCCCGGCAGCACCACGTCGCACGCAGCGCACGCGGGAGGCAGCAACACGTCGACCACCGCGTCGAAGGCGTCGCGCCACCTGGTGGGCATTCAATCCTCCGCCTGGAGCTTCTCGGCGAAGCTGCGCAGCGACTCGAGGCCGTACTTCTTCTCGAGCGCGGCGAGCTGCGCGACCTCGGCGTCGGTCTTCACCCAGCCCCACAGCTCGATCTTCCCGTTGCGCACGCAGGCCGTGACCGACTTCGAGCCCTTGAGCTCGCCCTGCACCTTCTGCCGCAGCTTGAGCAGCGCGGGCGTGCGCGTCTCGGGGTCCTCGGCGCAGGCCATCACGTGCACGCGCGAACCGTCTTTCTTCCACACCAGCGAGGTGCGCACGCCGGCGCAGCTCGCCTCGATCCAGATGGAGTCGGGCTCCTCGCTGTCCATGCCCTCCTCGAGGCAGCGCCCCGACGAGCCGGTGATGGTCTCGAGCTTCGGCACGCGGAACTGGCGGTGCTGGCCCACTTCCATGGTGACGGCGCGGTAGTCGCCGGTGAGCAGCTCGGCTGAGGACAACAGCAACGCGACCACCAGCAGGGGAGATCCGGTCATGGCGGAGCGCAGACGCTGTTGCGGCAGGTCAAATTCGCGGCGCAGACCACGCCGCAGCCTCCGCAGTTGTTCCGGTCGAACGCGGTGTTCACGCAGCTGTTGGAACAGAGCGTGAGGCCCACCGCGCACACGCACGCGCCGTTGGAGCAGCCCACCGTGCCGATGGGGCCCTGGCAGACCGTGCCGCACATGCCGCAGTTGTTGCGATCGTTCTGCAGGTCGCGGCAGAAGTTGCCGCAGAGGCTCTGGCCCACCTGGCACTGGCAGCTCCCCGCCACGCAGAACTGGCCGAAGGTGCAGGTGCGGCCGCAGGCGCCGCAGTTGTTCCGATCGCTCTGGAGATCGCGGCAGATGCCTCCGCACTGACCGAAGCCGCCAGTGCAATAGCAGATGCCGCCGATGCACTGCTCGCTGGTGCCGCAGCGCCTGGCGCACGCGCCGCAGTTGTTCGAGTCGTTCTGGAGGTTCTGACAGGCGCCGCTGCACGACGTCTCTCCCGCCGAGCACATGGTGACGCACTGGCTGTTGTCGCAGACCTGGCCCGCGCCGCAGACCCGGTTGCAGGCGCCGCAGTTCGCCGGGTCGGTGGCGAGCTGCACGCACTTGTTGTTGCAGGTGGTGCTGCCCGCGGGGCACCGGCACTGGCTGCCGATGCACTGGCCCCCCGGACCGCAGGAGTTTCCGCACGCACCGCAGTTGTTCGGGTCGGCCTGGAGGAAGGTGCAGGCGCCGTTGCACAACGTCTGGCCAGTGAAGCACGCGGCCTGGCAGTTGAAGCCGGTGCAGAGCTGCCCGGCCTGGCACATGGTGCCGCAGCTGCCGCAGTTCGACGGATCGGTGCGAGGCACGCAGCGGTTGCCGCAGCGCAGGAAGCCGTTGGGGCACTGGCAGATGGAGTTGCTGCACGTGCCCGTTCCACACGAGTTGCCGCAGGCGCTGCAGTTGGCGGGATCGCTGGTGGTGTTGGTGCACAGGCCGTTGCAGACGATGAAGCCGGGCGGGCAACCCATCTGGCAGACGCCGCCGACGCAGGCCGCGCCCGCGCCGCACGCCACGCCGCAGCCGCCGCAGTTGGCCGGGTCGCTCGCCGTGGTCACGCATTGCCCGTTGCAGCTCGTCTGGCCCGGCGCGCACTGGCAGGAGCCCGCCTGGCAGCTCTTTCCGCCCGTGCACACCACGCCGCAGCCACCGCAGTTGTTGTTGTCGGTGCCGGTGCTGGTGCACGCGCCGTTGCAGACCTGCTGGCCGGGACCGCAGGCGCAGGTGCCCATCGTGCACGACGCGCCCGCCGCGCAGGCGTTGCCGCACGAGCCACAGTTGGCCACGTCAGACGAGGTGGTGACGCAGCGCCCGTTGCACAGCGTGCTGCCCGGAGGACAGACGCAGGCGCTGTTCACGCACGCCTGGCCGAGCGCGCAGCTCACTCCGCAGCCGCCGCAGTTCGACGGGTTCGAGCGGGTGTCGACGCACTGGCCACCGCACGAGACGGTGCCCGCGGGGCAGCCGCACTGGCCGTTGGTGCACGCCTGGCCCGGCCCGCAGCGCACGTTGCAGCCGCCGCAGTTCGCCGGATCGCTGCCGGTGGTGACGCAGCGGCCGTTGCAGAACGACGAGCCGGGCGGGCACGCGCAGGTGCCGCTCGTGCACGAGGTGCCCATGGGGCAGATGAGCCCGCACACGCCGCAGTTCGCGCTGTCCGAGCTGGTGTTGGTGCAGGTGCCGAAGCAGTTGACCTGGCCGGGAGGACAGACCGCGGTGCACACCCGGTTGACGCAGGCCGCGCCGGGCGCGCAGCTGACGCCGCAGCCGCCGCAGTTGCGGGGATCATTGCCCAGGTCGACGCACGAGCCGTCCGGGCACTGCGAGAGCGGCATGGGGCAGACGCTGGTGCAGTTGCGGTTGGCGCAGAACTGGTTGGGCGCGCAGGTGCGGTTGCACGCGCCGCAGTTGGTAGGGTCGCTGTTGATGTCGACACAGCGGCCGTTGCAGGTGGTGGTGCCGGGCGGGCAGCCCGTGCACGCGCCGTTGCTGCAGGTCTGGCCGGCGCCGCAGATGACGTTGCAGGTGCCGCAGTTGCGCGGATCGCTCTGGGGATCGACGCACTGGCCGTTGCAGGTGATGAGGGGCCGGCCGCAGGTGCTGTTGCAGCTGCCGCCGAAGCAGCGCTCGAGCGGGCCGCACTGCACGCCGCAGGCGCCGCAGTTGTTCTGATCGACCGTGACGTTCACGCAGGCGCCGTTGCAGAGCAGCTCGCCCGGGCCGGTGCAGCCGGTGACGCACTGGCCGTTGGTGCACGCCGCGCCGGGCGCGCAGGTGATGCCGCAGCCGCCGCAGTTGCCGGGATCGGTGCGGGGATCGACGCAGCTGTTGCCGCAGCTGAGCTGGCCCACCGGGCAGGTGGACACGCAGCGGCCCGAGGAGCAGATGGCGTTGCCGCCGCACACCGTGGTGCAGCCGCCGCAATGGAAGCGGTCGTTCTGCAGGTCGACGCAGCCCGTGCCGCAGGTGGACAGCGGAGGCGTGCACGCCGCCACGCAGGTGCCCTGCGAACAGACCGCGCCGCCGGGGCAGCCCACGCCGCACGCGCCACAGTTCGCCGCGTCGGCGCGGGTGTCGGTGCACTGGCCGTTGCAGTTCGAGAGGGGCGCGCTGCAGTTGCAGCCGCCCGAGATGCACAGCTCGAGGGCGTCACACGCGGTGCCGCACGCGCCGCAGTTGAGGCGGTCGGCCGAGACGTCGATGCACCGCCCGCCGCAGAACGACTGTCCGCTGGGGCAGCTCTGCGAGCAGGTGCCGGCCTGACACACCGCGCCCGCCGCGCAGGCCCGGCCACAGGCACCGCAGTTGGCCTCGTCGACCTGGGTGTCGGTGCACCTGCCTGAGCAGGTCGTCTCGCCGGTCTGACAGCCGATCACCCCCGGCTGACAGCGGTTATCCACACAGGAATAGCCGTCGGGACACGGGCCGTCGCCGGGATTGCCGCAGACGAAGAGACCCGTGCGCGAGCACCCGACGGACACGAGGGACAGGGCGCCAAGCAGCGCGAGGAGAAGCCGTGGCTGGGACTTCATGGGAGGACCTTCGGGGCTTAAGGGTGGCGGCCTGCAGGCAGTGTACCGTGGGTTCGGAAATCGATCACTTTCGTCGCTGTTGATCAGGCGGGAGCCTCCGGGAGTACGCTCCGCGGCCCCCGGCGCGTGTGGAGGCGAGCTTGAACGAAGATGGCCTGCTCGCGACGCTCGCTTCAAACCCGGAACCGGGCGCCCTGAGGGTCTACGCCGATCGCGTGCTCGAGCAAGGCAACGTGCACGGGGAGTTCATCACCCTGCAGCTGAACCGGGCGGACCGGGGCAGCGAGCCCGACGTGCGCGAGGAAGCGCTGCGGCGCGAGGTGCTCGAGCCCGCCCTGAGAGAGGCGCTGGGGCCCTCGCTGACGGCCTGCCGCTGGGAGAGCGGCTTCCTCGCGGCGGTGGAGTTCGCCGTCGACGACGCGCCCTTCCTGGCGCTGCGCACCCTGGTGGAGCGGCCCGAGGCCCAGCTGCTGCGGCGCATCGTCCTGAAGGCGCTGCGGTGGGACGGCGAGGGCGACCTCACCCCGTTCTGGGCGAGCCTCGGCGAGGGCCCGCGCTTTCCCAGGCTCGAGGCGCTGGTGGTGGAGGTGGGGCTCGACCTGGGCAACCCGCACATCGACGGGCCCATCGTCATCGGCGCCGTGGCTCCGCTCTATGCGGCCTACCCGCGGTTGCGGGTGCTCGAGCTGCACGGCATCGGGCACGTGCTGGGGAAGATGGACCTGCCCGAGCTGACCCATTTCTCGGCCTCGACGCTCTCGCTCGACGCCATCGCCCCGCTGGTGTCCGCGCGCTGGCCGAAGCTGGAAGAGCTCGAGCTGGAGTTCGGCCAGGCGGGCGCGGAGGAAGCTGAGCCGTTGTTCGGCCCCCTGCTGGCGGCGCCGATGAGCGCGAGTCTCAAGCGGGTGAAGGTGAAGAGCCCGTGGCCTGATTTCTTCCGCGCCGCCCTGCCGCGAACGAAACTGGGCCGCGGAAGACTCGTCGAAGTCTGAAAGACAAACACAAAGTGTCTGAACGAACACTGATCGCCTCGGCGACCAATCTCCTCTGGCGGGGCTTCCAGGTGGTGCCGACCGATCGCAAGTCGCGAGCGGGAGAACCGGTCAACGGGCTCTACGCAGTCGCGAGAGCGCTCACCCGGGTGCTCGCCTTCAAAGAACCCGCGCGAGCCGTCGCCATCATCGACACGAGAGAGACCCGGTGGCCGGACCTGCTGAAGAAGCAGCTCCCCGCCCTCCCTGAGCTCCTGCGAGCCTTCGGCCTTCAGGTCATCGAGACCACCGACGAACTGCACCTCGTCGCCAGCTACGCGAAGGCCGCGCTGGCCGCCGGGGACGACGTGATCATCGCCGGAGTCGACAAGCGCTACGCCCAGCTGGTGGGCGAGAAGACCTGGTGGTTCGACGCGAACAAAGACGTCCGCTACACCACGGAGATCGTCCAGAAGCGCTTCAACGTGCCGCCGGCGCAGGTCGCGCAGTGGCTGGCCCTGGTGGGCGACGACGACGAGCTCCCCGGCGTGGCGGGCATCGGCGCGAAGGGCGCGAGCGAGCTGCTGGAGAAGTACGGAACGGTGGAGAAGGCCCTCGAGGAGCTCGACGCGCTCAAGGGCCGGGTGGGCAACGCGCTGCGGGCGGCGAAGGACCAGCTCCCGGCGGTCCTCGCGCAGGGGAAGCTCGACACCACGCGTCCCCTGCCCCGCCCGCTCGAGTCACTGCGCTACACCGCGCCGGACCTCACGGCGCTCAACGCACTCTTCGACAAGCTGGGCTTCGCAGAGCTGCTCACCTCGGCTGGGGCGGCGCGCGCCGTCGAGGTCTGTGAGCAGCCCGGCGAAGTCACCGCTGCGCTCGAGCGGCTGGGCAAGGGGCCGGTCGCGGTGCACGCGCTGCTGGAAGATCCGAATCCATCGGCCGAGGCGCTGACGGGGCTCGGCCTCTCCGCCGGCGCGGGCGTGGCCTTCTACGTGCCGACCGCCGCAGCCGGCTGGAAGACGCTGGTGAAGTGGCTCGAGGATCCGAAAGCCCCGAAGCAGGGACACTCGCTGGTGAGCACCACCGTCGCGCTGCGGCGCATGGGCCTTCAGCTCGCGGGCATCGTCGCCGACTCCGAGTGCCAGTCGCACCTCACCGAGCCGAGCAACTGGGCACCGCACGAGCTGGCCATCGTGGCGAGACACGTGCTGGGCCGCGCGTTGCCCGACGACGACGAGGTGCGCGGCGTCGGTCGCGCGCGCAAGGCCTGGTCTGAGCTCACGCCCGAGCGGGCCGCCGAAGTCGCGGGCCAGCGCGCCGATGCGTCAGCCGCCATCTCGGCCAGGCTGGGCCCCCCGAGTGGAGTCGAGGGGAGCGGAATCGAGGGGCGCACGAGCGGAGTCGACCGTGCCCAGCTCGACGAGTACCTCGAGCTCTCGCAGACGCTGGTGCGCATGGAGCTGACGGGCATCTGCGTCGACCCCGCCGAGCTCGATCGCGCCGAGGCCGCGTTCGTGGGCACGGAGGCCGAGCTGGAGAAGGAGATCACCGCGCTCGCCGGCCACGAGTTCAACATCAACTCGTCCAAGCAACTGGGGAAGGTGCTGTTCGAAGAGCTGAAGCTGCCGGTGGTGCTGCACACCCCCACGGGCTGGAGCGTGGCCAACGAGGCGCTCGAACGAATCGACCACGCGCACCCGATCGTCGGGCTGGTCATCCGCTGGCGCGGGGTGCGGCGGCTGCGCGACAGCTGGATCAACTCGCTGCGCAAGTGCATCGACAGCGACGGGAGGGTGCACTCGCGCTTTCACCTCGCGCGGTCGTTCACGGGCCACCTGATCAACACCAACCCCGATCTCGGCCGCGTGCCGGGACGCACGCCTGAGATGGCGCGCATTCGCCGGGCCTTCGTCGCGCCGCCCGGCAAGCTGCTCATGTCGGTCGACTTCAACCAGCTCGGGCTCCACGTGCTGGCGCACCTGACGAAGGACCCCGCGTTGATCGAGCCGCTGCGGCGGAGCGACGACATGCACCGGCTCACCGCGGCGGCCGTCCTCGAGAAGCCGCCCGAGGCGATCACGCTGGAGGAGCGCCAGGTCGGCAAGGTGGTGAACTTCGCCACGTTCGCGGGCCAGGGCGCGAGCTCGCTGGGCATGCAGCTCGGCATCACCCCGCCGGAAGCGAAGGAATACATCGCGCGGTTCGATCGACGCTACGCGGGGGTGCGCGCGTTCCAGGACGAGCAGCTGAGGCTGGTGCGCGAGCGCGGGTACATCACCACCATCGCGGGGCGGCGGTGGCCCATCGGCGGGCTGGAGTCGCTCGACTCGCAGCTCCGCTCGGCGGCTGAGCGGCTCTCCCGTCGCGCGACACACGAAGCCTCGGTGAGCGACATCTCACGCCGAGCGCTGCTGCTGGTCGATCGCGCCCTGCGCAGCGAGGGACTGAAGACGGTGCCGCTCCTCCAGATCCTCGACGAGGTGCTCTTCGAGGTGCCCGAGGCCGAGCTCGAGCGAGCCGCGAAGCTCTGCGCGAAGACGATGCGAGAGGCCTGGGTGCTCGAGGTGCCGCTGAAGGTCGGAGTCGAGGTGGGAAAGAACTGGGCCGACCTGCAGCCACTGCCTCCCTCTCCCTGAGAGGGAAGGCGAACTCGCGCCTCGTGGGAAGGGAGTGAGCCCTGGATTTTCCGACGTGGGGCCAGCCTCGAGCGCTACGATCTGCGTATGAAGCGCATCGCACTGGGAGCCTTGATCGGACTCGCGGCCGGGTTGCTCGATGTGGCGCCCATGATCGCTCGCGGCCTGCCGTGGACCGCGAACGCCTCGGCCTTCACCATGTGGCTCGTCGTCGGTGTGCTCGTCGCGGTGACTGACCTCAAGTTGCCCGCGGTGCTGCACGGCCTGGTGGTGGCGTTCCTGGTGCTCGCCCCCAGCGCCATCCTCATCGGCGCGGCAGAACCGATGAGCCTCATCCCCATCTCGGTGATGACGCTGGTGCTCGGCAGCGGCGTGGGCTTCGCCGCGCGCCGCTTCATCAAGCCCTGATCGTCAGGCCTCTGCCAGGTGCCGCGCGATGCGCAGCGCCATGGTCATGATGGTGAGCTGCGGGTTCACGCCGAGGCTGGTGGGCACCACGCTGCCATCCGCGATGGTGCAGCCGGGCAGGTCCCAGCACTCACCGTACGGATCGACCACCGACGTCTCCTTCGACGGCCCCATGCGGCACGTGCCGAGCGGGTGCTGGCTGCCGCACTCGAGATCGCGCCCCTTCACGTGCTCGAGATCGAGCGTGCGCAGGCGATCCGGCGTGACGCCGCCGAGCCCCAACACGGGCAGGAAGACCTCCTTCGCCCCCGCGGAGAACCAGATGTCGGCCATCAGCCGCATCAGCTTCGGCACCGCCGCCTTGTCCTTCTCGTGCATGCGGTAGGTGACGAACGGCTCGCGCCCCGGCCCGCGCCGCACCACCCCGCCGCCTTCGTCGTGCACCATGCCGCCGAACGCGCCGAGCTGGCTCATCTGCCGCGCCCGCGCCACGTGCTTCGGCCCGATGCCCGGCATGGTCGCCGCCAGCACGCCCGGCGGGAGGAAGAGCGAGGTCATGGTGATGCCGTCGGCTTCCCAGTCGTCGGCGTACATCGACTGCAGCGCGCCTCTCCACCCCTCGACCGCTTCATCGAAGCGCCCCATCACCCGGAAGCCGGGGTGGAGCGTGAGGTTGCGCCCCACCTGTCCGCTCGCCCGGCCGATGCCCGAGGCCTGGGCCAGCAGGGGCGTGTGGTACGCGCCGGCCGCCAGCACCACGCGCTTCGCGTGCACGGTGAAGCTCGTGCCGGGCGAGCCGTGGTCACCGTTGAGCAACCGGCCCACCACCCCGTTCGCGCGGCCGTCGGCGTGCGTGACCCGCTCGGCGAGGCAGTGCGTCCACACCTGGGCGCCGAGGGCGGTGGCGCGCGGGAGCCACGAGAGATCCACCGAGCGCTTGGCGCCGACGGGACAGCCGAAGTTGCACTTGCTGTTGCCTTCGCAGCCTTTGGTGTTGCGGCGCATCGGCTTGAGCGGATGGCCGAGCTTCGTGGCGCCCTCGTGGAAGAGCAGCGTCGAGCGGCTGCGCAGCGAGGCCGGCACCTCCTCGACGTTCACCACCTGCTCCACCTCTTCGAAGAACGGCTCGAGGTGCGCCTCGGTGAACATGGGCAGGCCGCGGTCGCGCCGCCACGCCTCGAGCACGTTGGCCGGCGTGCGGAAGCAGACGCCGCCGGTGAGCGCCGACGAGCCGCCCACGCACTTGCCCATCATCACGTTGATGACCGGCGAGTCGCCGACGCCGATGGCGAAGGTGAGCCCTGCGTCGCGCCACATCGCGCGCATCTGCTGGCTGGGGGTGAGCTTGCCGTACTCGGCCTGGGGCACGTGCCGGCCCTCTTCGAGCACCAGCACGCGCTGCCCCGCCTCCGCGAGGATCGCCGCCACCACCGCGCCGCCCGCGCCGCTGCCGACCACCACCACGTCGGCCTCGAGCGTGAGCGGGCCCTGGTGCGTCGCGCCGTCGTGAAAGCCTGTCCCGAGCCGGGCCGAGGGGGCGTTCACGGTCCGAGCCTCATCGGGAAGGTGGACGGTCCCACGTGGCCGACCTCGCGCTGCACGTCGGGGTGCTCGTAGTAGACGACGCAGAGGAAGGCCTTCACCGCCAGCACCGGCGCTGAAGCGAACGACTCCTCCATGCGGGTCAGCGCTTCCACCCGCTCCGGCACCTCGAGCGAGCGCAGCGTCGGCAGGCGCCCGATGAAGAGCGGCGAGAGCCAGACCACCACGAACAACGCGAGGCCGAAGATGACGCGCGCGCCAGGCCCGGCGAGGAGGAGGTACTCGTCCATCTCCTTCATCAGCCAGTCCATGCGCTCGACGGAGGGCGGCCCTTCTTCGGTCGAGAAGAGCGCCTCAGCGAAGGCCCGCAGCGAGAGCAGCATCAGGCCCGCCCCACGTCGCCGTGCGCCACCAGCCGGGCGATGATCGCCTCTGCACCCGAAATGAGCTTCTCCCCGTCCCAGAGCGCGGGCGTCGAGGTGCCCCCGCGGGCGGTGAGGTCCTTCTGCACCTCGTCGTAGGACACGTTGCGGAAGCGGACGGCCTCGGTCAGCTCGTGGTCGACCACGTATCTTCGCACCGTGGCGCTGCCCGGGTCGCTGATGGCGTGAAACAGCTCGAACATGACGCCACCCTATCGAAAGGCACCGGCATATTCGCTGAGCTCGTCCGGGTTGATGCCGTTCTGGAGCCGGGGCGCCAGAGGATTCGGGGGAAATGAGGCGCGCTGCCGACAGAACGGAGATCACCCGGGCGAGCGAGGGAATAGAGTGCCTCCCATTCACGGGAGGTGGATATGCACAGTCAGATGCACAGCCAGACACTTCAGGCGCTGAGGGGTGAGATCGAGGCGGTCACCACGCTGCAGCTCGCGCTCAATCGCATCGCGCTCACGGTCGACGACAATTCACTGACGGTGTGGGACGGACCGCGGCCGGAAGACGTCGATGACGTCGCGGCCGATGACGGCTCGTTCTCGCGCGAGGCGGTCGTCGATCTCCGCCAGAAGGCCGGCGAGGCCTTGTCGCGGCGGTACAAGGAGGTCGAGCGGTTGATTCTCGGCCGCGCGGCGCTCGAGTCGCTCGTTCGCTCGACGCTCGCCACCGGTACCGGCGGGGTGATCGCCACGGATGGTCCTCCGGCGGGTGAAGTGCTCAGCGCGCTCGCGCGCAGCGGGGCGCTGCGGCTCGACTGGGCCCAGGAGGCGGCGGCGCAGGTGCGCGAGGTGCTCGACGCGAAGGCTGGGACGAAGGCGCCGCCGCGGCCGACCGTGCCTGCGACTCCGCTGGCGAAGGCGGGCAAGGCGAAGGCTGCGGTGAAGAAGAAGGTGGCCGCGGCGAAGAAGAAGGTCGCGGCGAAGGCGAAGCCGGCGGCGAAGAAGAAGGTCGCTGCGAAGAAGAAGCCTGCGGCGAAGAAGAAGCCGGCCGCGAAGAAGAAGCGGTAGGCCCTGGAGGGCTCGGCCCCTCACCCCAACCCTCTCCCGCTGCGCAGGGAGAGGGAGTTACTTCAGCGCGCTGACGGCGATTCGCTTCGTCTCGCGGCGGATGATCACCCGCTGCTCTTCCGCGCGCGGGTCGGTCACTTCGAACGCCTTGAGGCGCGTCTCGGCCTCGCTGATGCGCTTCTGCGCCGCCGGCACGTCGATGGCCGAAGCCACCTCGGCGGAATCGGCCAGCACGCGCACCACGCCCGGGCCCGCTTCCACGAAGCCGCCCGACACGAAGTAGATGGTGCTGACCGCTCCCTCACGCACCGTGAGCGGGCCGGGCTGCATCACCGAGAGATACGCGGTGTGACCGGGCCGCACGCCGAACAGGCCGTCAGCGCCGGGCGCGATGACCTCGTCGGCGCTCGACTGGGCCAGGCGCCTCTCAGGAGTGACGATCTCGACGTTGAGCTTTGCCATCGGTTAACTCTGAGCCGCGAGCTTCTTCGCCTTCTCCACGGCCTCGTCGATGTTGCCGACCATGTAGAACGCCTGCTCAGGCAGGTCGTCGTGCTTGCCTTCGACGATCTCCTTGAAGCCGCGCACGGTGTCCGGAATCGTGACCACCTTGCCGTCGGAACCCGTGAAGATCTTCGCCACCCAGAAAGGCTGGCTGAGGAAGCGCTGGATCTTGCGCGCGCGGGCCACGACCATCTTGTCGTCTTCCGAGAGCTCGTCCATGCCGAGGATGGCGATGATGTCCTGCAGTTCCTTGTACCGCTGCAAGGTCGACTGCACCTTGCGCGCGACGGCGTAGTGCTCGTCGCCGACCACCAGCGGATCGAGGATGCGTGAGGTCGAGTCGAGCGGGTCGACGGCCGGGTAGATGCCGATCTCGGTGAGCGCACGGGAGAGCACGATGGTGCCGTCGAGGTGGGCGAACGTGGTGGCGGGCGCCGGGTCGGTCAAGTCGTCTGCGGGCACGTACACGGCCTGCACCGAGGTGATGGAGCCCTTGGTGGTCGAGGTGATGCGCTCCTGGAGCGCGCCCATCTCGGTGGACAGGGTGGGCTGGTAACCGACGGCCGACGGGATGCGGCCGAGGAGCGCGGACACTTCCGAGCCCGCCTGGGTGAAGCGGAAGATGTTGTCGACGAAGAGGAGCACGTCGCGGTTCTCTTCGTCGCGGAAGTACTCGGCGATCGACAGGCCGGACAGGGCGACGCGGGCGCGGGCTCCGGGCGGCTCGTTCATCTGGCCGAACACCAGCACGCACTGCGACTTGCCGGGGATGAGGGTGATGCGGCCCTGCGCGTCCTTCTTGATGTGCTTCCCGTCCATCTCGCAGGCGATGACGTTCGCTTCCTGGAACTCGACCCAGAGGTCGTTGCCTTCGCGGGTGCGCTCACCGACGCCGGCGAACACCGAGAAGCCGCCCTTCTCGATGGCGGCGTTGCGGATGAGCTCCTGGAGGAGAACCGTCTTGCCGACGCCGGCGCCGCCGAACAGGCCGATCTTGCCGCCGCGGGTGAACGGGCAGAGCAGGTCGATGACCTTGATGCCCGTCTCGAACATCTCGATCTTCTTGCTCTGCTCCGTGAAGGACGGAACCGAGCGGTGAATCGGGTAGTACTTGGTCGCCGCGACGGGGCCGAGCTCGTCCACCGGCTGGCCGGTGACGTTCAAGATGCGGCCCAGGGTGCCGGGGCCGACGGGCACGGTGATGGGCGAGCCCGTGTTCTTCACCGGCACGCCGCGCGCGAGGCCGTCGGTGGTGTCCATGGCGATGCAGCGCACGGTGTTCTCACCGAGGTGAGCGGCGACCTCGACGGTGAGGTTGTCGGCTTCGCCGTTGATGGCCGCGTTGGTGATCTTCAGCGCGGTGTAGACCTCGGGCAGACCGCCGGGCGGGAACTCGACGTCGACGACGGGTCCGAGGATCTGCGTGATGCGACCAGTGGAGAGAACGGAAGCGCTCATGGCGGCGCGGCGCGTACCACCGGGTAGGGGGTGCTGCAACATGGATCAGCGGGTCAGCCCGGGCGGGTGAAGCCCGCCTTCCGCGCTCGATGATCCACGGTGACGACAAAGCGAAGGAGCGCCCGCTCCATCCTGCCTTCCCATTGGGGGACAGGTGAGCGTCTCGCTGGGCCTGATGGCGCGGTCGGGCGCGGTGAACGAAGCCTGCCTCAACGCGGCGTGAGCCGGGTCGGATCTGCGCCGTGCTCGTCGCGCGCTTGCCTTTCGGCTTTGAGCGAGGACGCGAAGGTGAGCCAGGCCGGGTCGCTTTCCCGAGTGCGTAATGGACCATGACCACGCGGTAATGGTCCATTACGCGGCTGGGAGAGGGGCCCGCCCCGACCGAGCATTCCG
Organism: Archangium sp.; assembly: GCA_030681645.1. GTDB lineage: Bacteria > Myxococcota > Myxococcia > Myxococcales > Myxococcaceae > Archangium_A. The sequence goes on along the minus strand of JAUXRX010000009.1, from coordinate 194,800 downwards.
TGCTCATGAAACTCGTCAATCTCGGATCCTTGCCCGAAGCGAGGGGCCTGTGCGCGCTGGGCACGAGCGAACACCAAAACAACTGCCTTCCTTCGAGCCAGCCACCACAATCACCCCGGTGACCACCTTCACGCGCGAAGACCTCATCCGCGACGCCATCGCGCGCACGTTCTTCCCGCCCACCACGCTGCCGCGAGCCATCGCTCGCCTCGGCTTCCTCCAGGCCGACCCCATCCGGGCGCCAGCCCGCGCACAGGACCTCATCCTCCGGCACCGGGTGAAGAGCTACCGCGCTGGAGAGCTCGACCGCCGCTACCCCGACCTCGACGTCGACGAGGACTACCTCGTCAACTACGGCTTCCTCCCCCGCGCGCACGTCGCGCTGATGCACCCGCGCACCACCCGCCGCGCCTGGACGAAGGCCCACGCCTCACGCGCGACCGCCATCGTCGAGTTCATCCGCGAGCGCGGAGAAGCCCACCCCGAAGACGTCGAAGAACACTTCGCCCACGGCCGGGTGAAGAACGCCTGGGGCGGCATGTCGAGAGCCAGCACGCAGCTGCTCGACACCATGCACTACCGCGGGCTCCTGAGGATCGCGCGCCGCGACCAGGGCATCCGCGTCTACGCGCTGCCGAAGTACGAACCCATCGAGCTCTCCCCAGCCGAGCGCGCGAAGAAGCTCCTGCACCTCGCCCTCTCGCTCTACGGCCCGGTGCCGGAACGGAGCCTGGGCACCCTCACCAGCTTCCTGCGCTGCGGCGCGCCGCACCTGAGGCCGCAGCTCCGCGCGACGTTGAAACAGCTCAAGGCAGACCTGCCTCACCACACCATCGCTGGGGTGACCTGGTACTGGCCCGACGAGCCCACGCCCGGCGCGCCGCCGAACGAGACCGTGCGCTTCCTCGCCCCGTTCGATCCCCTCGTCTGGGATCGCCGCCGCTTCGAGCTGCTCTGGGGCTGGGCCTACCGCTTCGAGGCCTACACCCCGGTGAAGAAGCGCGTGCGCGGCTACTACGCCCTCCCGCTGCTCTGGCGCGACGACGTCATCGGCTGGACCAACGTCAATTCGGGCGACGTCACCTTCGGCTACGTCACCGGCACCCCACCCCGCGACCAGGCCTTCACCCGTGAGCTCGAAGCCGAAGTCGAGCGCCTCCGCACCTTCCTCTCCACAGAAAGCGATCCTCGAAATTCTGAGGGTCTGCGAAGCTCACCGCCGTGAATCCCACCCCGTGACGGTCGTCTCACGGGACGTCACCTGCAGCCCCCCAGAAAGAGCCCATGCGCCCACCCATTCGGATCCTCGCGCTCGTTGCCCTGACCCTCGCTTCCGTGGCCTCGGCCCAGAACTACCGCAAGCCGCTCAAGAAGGCCGTCGACGCGCTCGATAACGCCGCCCGCCAGGCCAAGCGCAGCGGCCCGCAGTGCAAGGCGGCCGTCTACGACAACCTCGACAACCTCTCCGACCAGGTCGACGACCTGAAGAAGGAAGGCGGCCGGCCCCGCGACGCGGCCCGGCTCAAGTTCGAGATCTCCAACGCCGGGTCCACCGCGTCGTGGAGCAACTGCCCCGATAGCGTGGTGCAGGCCATTCACCGCGCCGAGGACCTGCTCGACGAGGTGCGCATCGCGATGTTCTCCGATCGCCGCGATGACCGCCGCGATGACCGGCGCGACGACCGCCGCGACGACGACGACGACGACGACAACCGCGCGGTGCAGGCGCTGATGAGCCCGCTCACCGTGCAGCTCAACGGCATGTTCGAAGGCGAGCCCGCGGTGAAGGTGCTCGTGCCCGAGCTGACCCTGCGCAACATGCGCGGCCAGCAGTTCTACCTCGCCGCCCGCTTCCGCAGCTTCCAGGGTCACTGGAGCGACTGGGTCACCACCCAGCAGTGGAGCGTGCCCTCGGACCCCTTCGTCTGGAGGAACCCCTTCAGCCACTTCTTCCGCTACTCCACGCTGGCCGAGGACGACTTCAGCAACGGCCGCTTCGTGGCGCGCGTGGCGCTGTTCGACTCCTCCGGCCGCGAGCTGGCCTTCCGCGAGGTGAGCTTCAACGTGCGCCTGCCGCAGCTCCCCCCGCCGGTGGTGGTGCAGCCGCCTCCGCCCGTGCAGCAGCCGCCCGTGCAGAACCGTGACTGCGGCACCGGCCCCGACGTCGGCTGCAGCATGCCGCGCAACGGCCGCTACGCGATGGATGCCGGCACCTTCCAGGGCTTCATGCGGGCGCTGCAGGCGAACACGAGCGAGATGATGCGCGTCCAGACCGTGCAGACGATGTTCAACGCGAACTACGTCACCGCCGTGCAGTTCGGCATGGTGCTCGACCTGTTCCAGAGCGAGCTCTACAAGATGCAGGTCGCGCAGCTCGCCGCCCCGCGCGTGACCAACCCGCAGCACGCCATCGGCTACGCGGACAAGTTCAACAGCAACATGTACCGCACCCAGTACACCCAGCTCATGGCCGGGCAGATCCAGGGCGCGCAGCCTGTGCAGCCGGTGCAGCCGCCGGTCAACCCGAACCGCCCCCCGCCCCCGCCTCCTCCGCCCGGCCCCGGCTACCAGCAGCCGCCGCCTCCTCCTCCGCCCCCGGGAGTGGCCAACCGCGACTGCGGCACCGGCCCGCAGGATCCCGGCTGCGGCATGCGCCGCAACGGCATGTGGGCGATGGACGCGATGGCCTGGGCGGGTCTCTACAACTCCGTCCGCAGCACGCCCAACGAGCTCACCCGCCAATCGATGGTTCAGGACGCGCTGCGCGCCCAGGCCCTCACCGCCGCGCAGCTGGGGCTCTTGATGGACCTGTTCAACAACGAGCTCACCCGGCTCGACATGGCGAAGTTCGCTGCCACCCGGGTGGTGAACCCCATGCACGCCATCGGGCTCTCCACCAAGTTCCGCAACTCCATCCTCGCGCAGGACTACGTGACGGTGATGGGCCGCCAGCAGTAGCTGTGTCTCTCGCGCGGTTGCGGTGATCTCCGTCTGGCCGCCGAGCCCACGGAGAGGCAGTGCCCTCGGCTGCCCGACGGCATCACCGCCACCGGCTCAGTACGAAGACGCAGCGCGGGGGACCGCGACCGGATAAGCAGGGGGCGCGTCATGCGTCTCCTGCTCTTCGTCTCAGTGCTCTCCGTGTCGGCCGTCGCAGCGCCGCGTGACTTCCCCTTCACGTGGACCAGCCGCACCTCGGCCGCGGGCCAGAGCAGCCTCGAGGCCTGGCTCACCCCCCGCCTGGTGCGCACCGACGACTACTTCAAGCTCGACACCCGCGTGGCGTGGACGCACGGGGTGACGCGCACGGTGGAATCGCAGCTCTCGATGGATCTCGACTTCGAGCGCACCGACAAGACCGAGGCCATGGACCCGAAGCTGACGTCCCTCTGGCGGTGGACCACCTGGCGCGAGGGCACGCCGTTCGCCGTGGGCGGGCTGGGCCGGGTATCGCTCGGGTTCGATCAGTTCGAGGTCGAGGCGCGCCTCTTCGCCGATTGGCAGCTCGACCGGGTGTTGCTCGCGCTCAACGTCTCGGCCGCGCGCGGCCTCTTCTGGAATGGGCGCGAGGGCGTCGACACCCGCCTCGAGGAGAGCCTCGCCGCGAAGTACGTCATCTCGAAGAACGCCACGGTCGGCTTCGAGGTGCGCGCGAAGTCGGCCTGGAAGCAGCGCGAGTACCAGGGCACGGCCATCTACGCGGGGCCCGCGCTCACGTTCACGCACCCGCTGTTCTGGGTGACGATCGGCGGCTACGCGCAGGTCGGGGCCGACAAGGCGAACGCCGATCGCGAGCTCGCCGAGCCCAACGAGCTGCGCGACAACGAGCGCTTCGTGCTGCGGCTGTCCGTCGGCGCCGACACGAAGTGACACACCGTTGACGCGGCGCGCGCGGGCGCCGTAGTTTGAAGTAGTGAAAACAACGATGACCGGCAGCGGGCCGATGAGCGTCCCCCTTCCGAAGGAACTGCGCCGCCGCCTGGAGGCCTACGCGGCCAGCCGTCAGCTCAAGGTCGCCACCGCCGCCCGGGCGCTCATCGATGAGCGGCTGCGCGAGGTGGAGGACGTCGTTCACCTGAGCGAAGCAGAAGAATGGCAGCGCGCGCAGGCCTGGGCGACCTGGGAGAAGCTGAAGGAAGGGCGCGGCCGCACCGTCTCTCGCGCCGAGGTGATGAGCGTCTTCTCGAAGAAGCGCCGCCGATGAGCGTCGTCGAACTCACGTTCGCCCGCGAGTTCAAGGAGGACGTCGAGGCGCAGGTGGACTGGTTGGAGAGCGAGCACCCGAGCTGGATCCCGAAGCTGGAGCGGGGGCTGGTCGAGGCATTCGAGTTGTTGACGGACTTCCCCAGAGCGGGCGCCGCGGCGCCGACCCCGCCCATCCGGAAGCTCGTGCTCCTCAAGCTGCCCTTCGTCGTCTGGTATTCGTTCGACGAGGACTCGGAGATCGTGGAGTTGCTGCGGCTCTTCCACGCACGTCAGCGAAGGCCCCGCGCGCACTGACGGCGAGCGGAGGAAGAAAGAGCGCCTACTCCTTCGCCAGTTGCTTGAGCGCCGCCTCGGCCGCGGCCTGGCCGCACTCCTCTTCGCCCTTCTTGCGCGGCAACGCCTTGAGCTTCTCCAGCGGCGGCATCGCGTCGGTGCTGCGGAAGTCGACGAGGCGCTTCGCCGCCACGCGCCGCACGCTGCAGTCGCGGTTCTCGAGCGCGCGCACGTAGAGCTCGAGCAGCGGCAGGCCCTGCCCCGCGTACTCGAGGTCGACGAAGCGCAGCGCGCCCCACTGCGCCCAGCGCTGCTCTTCCTGCGCCAGCGGCTGGAAGGTGGGCAGCAACATCGCCTTGGGCAGCGAGGCCAGCAGCTTGCGCAGCCTGGCCGTCTCCGCGTGCCCGAAGTCGTCGGCGAGCGCCTCGAGGGCGAGCGGCTCGAGCGCGTCGTTCTCGGGCGCCGAGGCCATCACCTTCCACTCCTCCTCGTGGCGGCCCACCTGGTGGAGGGCGGTGGCGCGCAGCTGCTGCAGCGACCAGGTCTGCCCCTTCGGCCCGAGGTCTTCCAGCACCTGGAGCGCCTCACTGCCACGCCCGGCGGTCACCAGCCGGTGCGCCTTGCGCGCGGGCTCGTTGAACCAGCTGAACCAGAGCCCCAGCGCGCCGAGCACGCCCACCGCCGCGCCGATGGCGACGGCCTTCATCGCCATCGAGCGGGCCGGCGCCCGCAGCGCGGAAGGCGGCGGCACCGTGGTGGACAGCGTCAGCGGCCTCGAGGTGGAGAGCGTGTAGAGCGCGCCCGCCGTCTGGGGGCGGTTTCCGGGGTCCTTCTCCAGGCAGCCCGAGACCGCTGCGACCAGCGCGGGGAAGCCCGAGAGGTGCGGCGCCAGGTCGAGCAGCGCGGGCGGCGCCTGGTGAATGTGCTGCGAGATGAACTCGCGCGGTGATGGGCCGGGGAACGGGTGCTTGCCGGTGAGCGCGCGGAAGAGGATGACCCCCAGCGCATAGAGATCGCTGCGCGCATCGAGCGGCTGCCCCAGCGCCTGCTCGGGCGAGACGTACTCCGGGGTGCCCAGCACGATGCCCACCTGCGTGACCGATGCCTTCGCGCCCGCGTCTTCGTCGGCGGCCATCAACCGGGCGATGCCGAAGTCGAGGAGCCGGGCGTACTCGCCGCCCTCGACGGTCTTCGTCACCACCACGTTGTCGGGCTTGAGATCGCGGTGAACGATGCCCTTCGCGTGAATCGCGGTGAGGCCGGTGGCGAGCTGGGCGAGCAGCCGCTCGACCCGATCGACGGACAGCGGCGCTTCGCGGGTGAGCACCGCCTCGAGCGTCTCGCCCTCGACGTACTCCATCACCAGGCAGGGGGCGTCGCCGTGCGCGCCGTAGTCGATGACGCGCACCACGGCGGGGTGCTCGACCGAGCTGAGCAGCAGCGCCTCGCGGCGGAAGCGCTCGGCGAAGCCCGCGGTGAGCGAGAGGTCGCTGCGCAGCACCTTGATCGCCACGGGCCGGCCCAGCGACACCTGCTCGGCGAGGTAGACGAAGCCCATGCCACCCTGGCCCAGCAGGCGCACCACGCGGAAGCGGCCATCGAGCACGAGAGCGCCCGGTGACAGGGCCACCGACGGCGACGGAAGCGTCTCGGAGGGACCGGCCGGCATCGGGGGTGTTTTTTCACGCGGCGGCTCTCGACGCATCCGCATTCGCACCTGTCTCAGGGAGTCGATGCACGGACCGCGTCAAGCAACGTCGGCGCTTCCGCCGTCCAGGTGCGCTCGCAGCGGGCAGCGAAGGCGGGATCCATCGCGCTGAGCGCGGCTGCCACCCGGTCGCGCGCGTGCTCGGGCCAGCGGGGCGTGGAGGCCGACTGGTCGAGCGCGTCGGGCCGGGCGAAGAGCGAGACCTCGCAGCCCAGCAGCTCGGGCAGGGTGAGCAGCACGTCGGCCACCGCGAGCTGGGAGGCGACGCGCTGGAGGAAGACCCGGGTCGCGCCGTCGGTGCCGGGGGGGACCAGGCCGTCACACAGCTCGCGCAGCTTCAGCTCGTCGACGTCGGGGAAGGTCACGCGCGTCAACGCGAAGGTGCCCACGGTGGCGCGCTGGCCCGCCGGCAGCGGAGGACCGTCGCGCAGCGTGCCGAACGACCAGGAGGCCTGGATGAGGTGGTGATCGGTGCACGCTCCGAACCAGGTGACCTGGCTGGTCGACAGCCAGTGGCGCGCGACGCGCACCGACGGCTTGCTGGCGCGCACCACGACGGCGCCCATCGCCTCGGCCACCGCGAGTCCGTAGTCCTTGAAGGCGACGACCATGGCGCGGGGTTCTACCCCCCCGTTCACGTCGAGCGAAGTCGAGACGCGCGCCCCTCGCCTCCGCTCGGGGTGGAGCGGTCAGCTCCTGCCGTGGTGCAGGCGCTTCATCGAATACATTCGAGCGTCGGCGTCGTGGAGCGCGGCAGCGATCGACACGCCCGACTCCGCGACGGCCACGCCGATGGACAGGCGCAGGGGCGTGGCGTCGAGCTCTCGGTTGTGCTGCTGCACGGCGTCGACGAGCCGGGCGCCGAGGGCCTCCACTGCCTCGGCGTCACGGCCCGAGGTGAGCACGGCGAACTCGTCGCCGCCGATGCGGGCCACCACGTCGTCGGCGCGGAAGGTGGCGCGCAGCACCTCGGCGACGCGGCGGAGCAGCGCGTCTCCAGCGGAATGGCCCTGCTCGTCGTTGACGCGCTTGAGCTCGTCGAGGTCGACCATGAGCACGCCGATGGGGTGGGGACCGCTCTCGTCGAGCCGGGCGAGGGCCTCGTCGAAGGCGAAGCGGTTGGCGAGGCCGGTGAGCGAGTCGTGCGTGGACAGGTAGTGGAGGTTGTCTTCGAGCCGGCGGCGCTCGGTGAGGTCACGGAGGATGGCGATGGTGTACGGGCGGTGATCGATGGTCACCGGGGCGAGGCTCACCTCGACGGGAAGGGTGGAGCCATCACGGCGGCGGGCGCTCAGCTCGACCGAGTGCGGACCCATCGAGCGGCGGGGCCCACCCTCGGGTTCGAGGAGCAGGCTCTCGAACGGCACGCCCCAGAGATCCTGGCGGCCGTACCCCAGGAGCAGCTCGGTCTGCACGTTGACGAGGATGACGAGGCCGGCGTCGTCGATCGCGAGCACGGCGTCTGGAGCAGCCTCCAGGAACGCTTCCGCGAAGTGATCGAGTTCAGCCATGTCTCCATCCCCCCTTCGGTTGGTGATCTCCAACCTCGCCAGCCCAAACGTCAAGTCGAGGTGTGCGTGCGCCCACAGTGACCCCGCTCGAGGTGTCAGGCTGCTGGTCTCATGCCGTCGTCGTGAGCGAGGAGCGGGAGCCGCCATGAGCTGGAAGCAGACGCTGGAGAACGTGAGTGCGGGTCACTGGGTGCTCCCGAAGACGAAGCAAATGCGCTGCGAGGCGCACCTTTTTCTGTCCGACGAGCTGCTGCTCGGGGTGGAGGAAGACGTCTTCGCCCAGGTGGTGAACGCCTGCTCCTTTCCCGGGGCGACCCGGGTGGTGCTGACGCCGGACTGCCACGTGGGCTACGGGGTGCCGATCGGCACGGCCATCGAGACCGAGGGGACGCTGCTGCCGACGGCGGCGGGCTACGACATCGGCTGCGGCATGGTGCAGCTCTCGACCTCGCTGACGTGGGACGACGTGGCTGACCGCGAGAAGCGGCGCATGTGGATCGACGAGGTGGTGCGGCGCATCGGCGTGGGCATGGGCCAGCCGGGCGCTGGCAAGAACTCGACGAAGAAGTTCAACGAGATCGTCCGGCACGGGGCGAAGGCGCTGGGCCATGGCCATTCGGTCGCCGAGCGCGCGGTGGTGCCGGTGGAAGACGACACGGTCGACATCCCCGAGAAGGCGTGGGGCAAGCGCAGCCAGCTCGGGAGCCTGGGCGGCGGCAACCACTTCTGCGAGATGCAGGTCGACGAGGGCGGCAAGGTCTGGGTGATGCTGCACACGGGCAGCCGCGGGTTCGGTTGGAACATCGCCAAGCAGTTCTTCGTGGAGGGCGCGCGGCTGCTGGGGCTGGGCGGCAAGAGCGAAGACTCGATCTGGTTCGACGCCGACTCGGTGACGGGGAAGGCGTACTGGAACCTGCACAACATGGCGGCGAACTTCGCCATCGCGAACCGGCTGCTGATCGGTGAGGCGGTGTGCGAGGCGCTCGAGCACGTCTTCGGCGGCGAGGCGCAGGTCTATTACGAGATCTCGCACAACCTCATTCAGCGCGAGGGCGGCCGCTTCGTGGCGCGCAAGGGCGCGACGCGCGCGTTCCCGAAGGACCATCCCGCACTCGAGGGCACGGTCTGGGCGAAGAGCGGGCACCCGATCCTCATTCCGGGCTCGATGGAGACGGGCAGCGCGATCCTCTTCGCGGACGAAGGCGCGAAGGAGTCGCTCTACTCGGTGAACCACGGCGCGGGGCGGCGGCTGTCGCGCACGCAGGCGAAGAAGAGCCTGGACCAGAAGGAGACGGATCTGCGCATGGGCAAGCTGGGCGTGGTGCTCAACATGCGCAACACGCCGCTCGACGAGTCGGGGCCTTGTTACAAGGACCTCGAGCAGGTGCTCGGCTCGGTTGAGCTGGCGGGGCTCGCGCACGTCGAGCGCCGCCTGCGTCCCGTGGCGTGCATCAAGGGCAACGACTGAGGGGTCTCCCTCTCCCTGCGCAGCGGGGAGAGGGCCGGGGTGAGGGGCCACCAGTCAACGCGGGCGAACGCACTTCGCCTGCGCAGTCGTCGTCGCTGCAAGGAACACCCGCATCGAGCACCTCACGCGCAACGGCCGTACCCGCGCGATCGAGTGCGCGATCGACCTCGCGGCACTCGAGCACCGACCACTCGCTACGGAGCTTCACGATCGCCTTGCCCGGTGCACTTGCGTCAACAGAAGCCGAGCGCCGAGTGGCCAGCTCGAACAGGCCCGGTCACGGACCCCAGAATCACCGCGCCCCGCCCGGGCCACACGTCGCGAACTCACCGCTTCATGCGCGCGATCAACGCGAGGTACCGCTCGTACGGCTCCGCGGTCAGCCCGTTCACTCCGTGGCGGGGGAAATACCAGGCATGCAGCACCACCTGCCCGATCGTCAGCGCGCCGAGCACCGCGAGCAGCGCCCACCCACCGAACAGAATCCGCACCGCCGCGACCACGCCGAACACCAGCCCGTGCTTCGCCACCCGCCGCCACCACGGCAGGTGCTTCTCGAAGTTGTTGAACACCACGTTCCCCACCACGATCCCGAGCAGCACCAGCCCGAGGTGGAGCGCGAGCATCACGCCAGCGCGAGGAACGACTCGAGCAACCGCGTGACCTCGGCCATCTGCGCGGTGTCGGAGACCTTCACCGCGATGCGGCCCTGCGCGAGCAACGTCTGCACCTGCCCCACCACCGCGTCGGCTTCCGGGCTCGGGTTCTCCCGCGCGCTCGTCTCGAGGATCCGCACCAGCCGCTCTGCCTTGTCGAGCACGCGCGGGAAGTGCTTGAGCACCTGGTCCTTGTCCTTCTCCGCCTGCTTGTTCGCGTAGTCGGCCTGCTCCTTCACGAGCTTGTCGACTTCCTGCGGCGCCAGCGTGGTGCGCGCGTCGATGCGGATCGCCTCGGCGATGCCGGTCGTCGTGTCCACCGCGCGCACCGAGAGCGTGCCTTCGTTCGACAGCTCGAAGCTCACCTCGATCGGCACGTCGGACCGCCGCTGCACGGTGAGATCGCCCAGCACCAGCTCACCCAGCTTGGTGCACTCGTCGGCCCACTCGCTCTCGCCCTGGTACACCGGAATGCGCGCGACGGTCTGACCCGCGCGGTTGGGAAGGAACACGTCCTTCGCGCCCGAGGGCACCGGCGTGTTCCGGGGAATGAGCTTGCGCACCGTGCCGCCGAGCACGCCCACCGACAGCGAGTGCGTGGCGACGTCGATCAGCGTGGTGGCGCCCGCGCGGTTGGACAGCTCCGCCGCGTGCACCGCCGCGCCGAGCGCGACCGCCTCGTCGGGGTTGATGCCTGACACCGCGGGCCGCGAGAAGAACTCCTGCACCAGCTTGCGGATGAGCGGCACGCGCGTCATCCCGCCCACCAGCATCACGGCCTCCACGTCGCCGGGCAGCAGCTTTCCTTCGCCGAGCGTGCGCCGCACCACCTCCATGCAGCGGTAGGTGAGCGGCTCGGCGAGCTGCTGGAAGAAGTCGCGCGTGAGCGCGGTGTCGAGCTGGCAGAAGCGCTCCTCGTTGCCCTCGGCGTGATCGCCCAGCTCCGTGACCGAGACGAACGCCTCCGGCTGATCGGTCAGCGTGCGCTTGGCCCGCTCAGCCGCGTAGCGGAGCCGCTGCATCGACACCCGGTCCTTCTGCACCGCCTCGCGGTACAGGTCAGGCACCTGCGCCACCAGCCACTGCACGATGCACGCGTCGAAGTCGTCGCCGCCCAGCGAGGGATCGCCGCCCGTGGCCTTCACCTCGAACACGCCGTTCTCCATCTCGAGGATCGACACGTCGAACGTGCCGCCGCCGAGATCGAAGACCAGCACGCGCCCGCGCACCGAGTTCACCAGGCCGTACGCCATCGCCGCCGCGGTGGGCTCGTTGACGATGCGCAGCACCTCGAGCCCGGCGATGCGCGCGGCCTCGCGGGTGGCCTGGCGCTGACCGTCGTCGAAGTTCGCCGGCACGGTGATCACACAGCGAGACACCGAGTGGCCGAAGTGCGCCTCGGCGTCGAGCTTGAGCTCGCCGAGCAACATGGCCGACACCTGCGTGAGCGGCATCGTCTTGCCGGCCACCTTGATGCGCACCTCGCCGGAAGGGCCCTGGATCAGCGGGTACGGCACCACCGCCTTCGCCGCGGCCGCCAGCTCGGGCGTCCAGCGCTTGCCGATCCACCGCTTGGTGGCGGGGGCGACGCGATCAGGCGCCTCGTCGCCCAGCATCTGCGCGCGCTCTCCGACCACGCGATCGCCCATCGCGGTGAAGCCGACCACGGACGGCGTGAGCCTCGACCCCTGGCGGCTGGGAATGATGACGGGGCGCCCACTCTCCACGGTCGCCACCGCGGAGTAGGTCGTGCCCAGGTCGATGCCGATCACGGGTTCCATTCCGGCGGCGAACCTTACCCGTGAAGCGACGGCGGGTGCGGCTTTCCAGTGGCGACGCACCCGCTTGAAGGAACGGGTGCAGGTCGAGCAGCATCGCCCCCATGCGAAAACTCCTGGGCGCGTTCTGCATGGCGGCTGCCGTGAGCTGCACCGGTATCGTCGGGGAGCCCGAAGACTCCGGCGTTCCGAATGACGATGGCGGCGCAGGGGGCGGTGCGGCCACGGGTGGTGGCGCAGCGGCGGGGGGCGGAGCAGCGACTGGAGGCGGTGGAGCAACTGGCGGCGGTGGCGGCGCGGTCGGCGGCGGTGGTGGCGCAGTCGGCGGCGGCGGCGGCGCAGTCGGTGGCGGCGGCGGCGCAGTCGGCGGCGGTGGCGGCGCAGTCGGCGGCGGTGGCGGCGCAGTCGGTGGCGGCGGGGGCGCAGTCGGCGGCGGCGGTGGCGCAGTCGGCGGTGGCGGCGGCGCAGTTGGCGGAGGTGGTGGCGCGGTTGGCGGCGGTGGTGGCGCGGTCGGTGGCGGTGGTGGCGCAGTCGGCGGCGGTGGTGGAGCGACGGGTGGCGGCCCGAGTGACGGCGGCCTGGGACTCGACTCGCGGCCAGCGAACCCGACCTGCGTGGCGCCCGCGCCTCCTCCGAACACCTCGGGCGTGATCACCCAGCGTGTCTTCCCCGCGCTCTCGTTCAGCCAACCGCTCGGTCTCTTCAACGCACCGGGAGATCCGAATCGTGTCTTCGTGCAGGAACGGCTCGGCGTGATCCGCTCCTTCCCCAACCAGAACGACGCGGGCGTGGGCAGCGTCACCACCGTGATCGACTTCAGCGCGCGCGTGAACGCGACCGGAGAGGGCGGCTTCCTCGGCATGGCCTTCCACCCGAACTGGCCGACCACGCTCGAGGTCTTCGTCAGCTACACCGAGACCGCCTCGCCGCTGCGCACGGTCGTCTCGCGCCTCAAGAGCCTCGACTCCGGGGCCACGCTCGCGCTCGCGAGTGAGGAGCGCCTGTTCACCATCGACCAGCCGTACACGAACCACAACGGCGGCAGCATCAGCTTCGGCCCCGACGGCTTCCTCTACCTCGGGCTCGGCGACGGCGGGTCCGGCGGCGACCCGCTCAACTCAGGCCAGCGCCTCAACACCAACCTCGGCAAGTTCATCCGCATCGACGTCAACGTGCCGTTCGCGCAGAAGTACGCCATTCCCCCGACCAATCCGTACGCGGCCGACAACACGCCCTGCAACCTGAGCAGCAGCCAGACCAGCGCCGCCGTCGGCGTGCGTTGCGCCGAGATCTACGCGCTGGGCGTGCGCAACCCCTGGCGCTGGAGCTTCGACACCGCCTCGGGCGAGCTCTGGGCCGCTGACGTGGGCCAGGGGCTCTATGAGGAAGTGGACCGCATCGTGCTCGGCGGCAACTACGGCTGGCGAATCCGCGAAGGGGCGCACTGCTACAACCCGTCGACCGGTTGCCAGACCGCCGGTTTGATCGACCCGGTCGTCGAGTACCCGCGCAGCGGCGCGGCGACCGACATGACCGGGAACTCCACGACGGGTGGCTTCGTGTACCGCGGGTCCACCATCTCCACGCTGGTCGGCAAGTTCGTCTTCGGCGACTACGGCTCGGGGAAGATCGGCGTCGTCGAGCCCGACGGGATGGGAGGCTTCACGGCGCGCCTGCTCGTCGACACCAGCATCTCGCTGGCGAGCTTCGGACAGCTGGCCGATGGCGAGATCTACGCGCTCGATATCGGCAGCGGGCAGATCCACAAGCTGGTGCCCAGCGGCACGCCCCCGGTCGACACGTTCCCGCAGCTCCTCTCGCAGACCGGCTGCTTCCAGGCGAGCGATCCAAAGGTCCCCGTCGCCGCGCTCATTCCCTTCGACGTGAACGCGGCGCTCTGGAGCGACGGCGCTGCCAAGCAGCGCTACCTCGCCATTCCCGACGGCACGACCATCACCGTGCAACCCTCGGGTGACTTCGACTTCCCCAACGGCACCGTGCTGGCGAAGACCTTCAGCCTCGGAGGCAAGCGCATCGAGACGCGCCTCTTCATGCGGCACCTGAACGGCACGTGGGCCGGGTACTCCTACGAGTGGAACGACCTCGAGACCGAGGCCACGCTGCTGCCCGGCGCGAAGGCGCGGGTGGTGGGCACGCAGACCTGGAACTACCCCAGCCGCAGCCAGTGCCTGCAGTGCCACACGGCCATCGCCGGGCGTGCGCTGGGGCCCGAGGTGGGCCAGCTCAACAGAGCCATGCTGTACCCGGCCACGGGGCGCACCGCGAACCAGCTCGAGACGCTCGCGGGGCTCGGCTTCTTCAGCGCGCCGCTCTCGGGCCCGGTGGCCACGCTGCCGCGATACGAGGAGCCCTTCGGCACCGGCACGCTCGAGCTGCGGGCGCGCGCGTACCTCCACGCGAACTGCGCGGGCTGCCACCAACAGGGCATGGGCCAGGGCCCGGCCGACTGGCGCTACTCACTCTCGTTCCGCAACACGAACAGCTGCAACGTGGCGCCGCAGAATGGAAACCTCGGCATCACGGGCGCGATGTTGATCGTGCCGGGCTCGCCGTCGACCAGCATCGTGTCGCGCCGCATTCATGCCCTCAACGCGTTCCGCATGCCGCCGGTGGGGAGCGTGATCGCAGACCCGCAGGGCACGGCGCTCATCGATCAGTGGATCACCTCGCTGACGATGTGTCCTCCCTGAAGGCATCGTAACCACGACGCTTTTCGGGTTCGGCTTGCGCGTGGACCAGCTGGTCCATTAGTCCTTTGGACCAGGTGGTCCAATGCCTCGCCCGAACTACGAGAACATCGCCCAGGACAAGAAGACGAGGCTGCTCGAGGCGGCGATGAAGGAGTTCGCGGCGCACGGCTACCAGCTCGCGTCGATCAACCGCATCCTCGAGTCCGCGGGCTTCTCGAAGAGTTCTTTCTACCACTACTTCGACGACAAGCTGGACCTCGCGGCCACGGTCTTCATCGTCTGCGCCGAGCCCGAGACGAAGCTGCTCGAGCTCGCGCTCCCTGAGACCGCCGACGCGTTCTGGGCCGAGCTGCGGCGCAGCAGCATCGAGCGGCTCGAGAAGCTCGAGACGAAGCGCCTCGAGTACGACTGCCTCATTCGCCTGGGCAACGCGATGCTGAGCGAGCCTGACCTCGCCGCGCGCGTGATGCCGATGTTCATCCCCGGGCGGCAGAAGATGATGGCGTTCTTCCAGCGCGGCGTGGAGCTGGGCGCGCTGCGAACGGACCTGCCGCTGACCACGCAGATGGCGCTGATCGAGGCCGCCAAGACCGCGGCCTACAAGTCCACCTTCCCCGGAGACACGGTGCCCACCGACCCCGACATGGAGTCGTTCTCCGACCTCGTCATCGACCTCGCCCGCCGCATCTGTTCCCCCTGAGAAAGCCCTGACCATGACCACCACGCTCCTCGCGTTGTCGTTGTTGCTCGCTGCCTCCGACGCCCCGCCCGCGGATCTGCCCGTGTGCCCCAGCGCCGAAGAGAAGCCCGACGTGGTGCCCCTCATGGCCCGCACCGAGCGCGTGCTCGAGGGCCGCTCGTCGATCGCGGTGATGACCATGTCGATGAAGACGCCGCAGTACGAGCGCGCCATCAAGATGAAGCTGTGGAGCAAGGGCCGCGACTTCGCGCTGGTGCGCGTGCTCGAGGGAGGCCCGCGCGAGACGGGCATGATGACCCTCAAGCGCGAGAAGCAGCTGTGGAACTACCTGCCCCAGGCCGGCCGGGTGATGAAGCTGCCCAGCGGGATGATGGGCGATAGCTGGATGGGGTCAGACTTCACCAACGACGACCTGGTGAGGGGCTCGTCGATCGCCACCGACTTCACCTCGCGGGTCGACAAGACCTTCGAGCACGAGGGCCGCAAGGCCTGGTTCGTCACCCTCACCCCGAAGCCCGAGGCGAAGACGGTGTGGGGCAAGGTCGAGATGGTGCTCGATCGCGAGACCTGCGTGCCCCTCGAGCAGCGCTTCTACGACGAGGAGAACGTGCTCGCGCGCCGCATGACCTATTCCGACATCAAGAAGATCGGCTGGCGCACCTTCCCCATGAAGCTGACCATCTTCCCCTCGGAGAAGGGCCGGCAGACCACCATGACCTACGAGTCCGTCGAGCTCGACCTCGACGTGCCCGACGACACCTTCAGCCTGCGCCGCCTGCAGCAGGGAAAGGACTGAAGAGATGCTCATCACCATGGCGTGGCGGAACATCTGGAGGAACGCGCGGCGATCGATCATCACCATGACCGCCATGGCCGCGGGCGTGGCGGGCATCGTCTCGCTCTACAGCTACCGCGAGGCCGCCAACGAGATGATCATCCGCGACGTCACCAGCGGGTTGCTCGGCCACCTGCAGGTGCACGGGCTCGGCTACCAGGAAGCCCCCGGCATCGCGACGGTGGTGAAGAACCCGGTGCAGGTCGAGGCCGCGCTCCACGGGGCGCTCCCGGGCGCGAAGGCAGAGCGGCGCGTCATCGGCGCGGGCCTGGCCGGCTCAGGCGATCGCTCTGCCCCTGTGACGGTGCTCGGCCTCGAGCCGGACTCGTCGACCATGTACCGTCTGGACAGCGGCCGGAACGCAGCGAAGGGCGAGGTGTTGATCGGCCGCGAGCTCGCGCTCGATCTCCAGGTGAAGAACGGAGGCGAGCTGGTGCTGGTGAGCCAGGGCGCCGACGGCTCGGTGGCGAACGACCGCTACACCGTGTCAGGCACGTTCACCTCGAGCAGCTCAGAGCTCGACGCCAACGCGGTGGTGATGCCGTTGGCCGAGGCGCAGAGCTTCTTCGCGCTCGGTGACGGCGTGCACCAGGTGGTGGTGAAGCTGCCCACCGACCAGGAAGACGTCTCGGCCGAGGTGAACACGCTGCGCGCCGCGCTCGACCTGAAGACGCTCGAGGCGCTGTCGTGGAGCGAGATGCTGCCGCAGATGAAGGCCTCGATTGATCAGAAGCGGAAGAACGCCGGCTTCATGGACTTCGTCATCTTCCTCATCGTGGGCCTGGGGGTGTTCAACGCCATGACCATGTCGGTGTTCGAGCGCACCCACGAACTGGGAGTGCTCGCGGCCCTCGGCACGCGGCCACGCCGCATCCTCGGCATGGTGCTGTTCGAGGCGCTCTGGCAGGCGGCGCTCGCCTTCGCCGCGGGCGTGCTCATCGCCAGCGCCATTCTCTACGGCATCGGCACCGCCGACCTGAGCAGCATGATGAAGGGCGACGTGATGGGCGTGCGCATGCCCAGCCACCTCGAGCTCTCGCTCTTCCCCGGCTCGCTCAAGGGCGCGGCGATCACCGCGTTCTTCACCGCCGTGGTGGGCGCGCTGCTGCCCGCGTTCCGGGCCGCGCGCCTCAAGCCCGTCGAAGCCCTGAGGCACACATGAGCGGCGCACTCGCACTGGGCTGGCGGAACATCTGGCGCAACCGCCGCCGCACGCTGATCAGCATGAGCGCCATCGGCTTCGGGCTGCTGCTCGTCATCTTCTATTCCGGCCTCGTGGGCGGAATGATGGGCGACGCGAAGAACCAGCTCGACAACGGCGGCATGGGCCACGTGGAGATCTTCGCGAAGGACTTCCGCACCCGGCGCGACGTGGCGTTGGCGATGCCTGACGTCGAGCAGTGGCGGCAGACGATGAAGCTGCCCGCGGGTTCCGAGGTCGGCTCGCGGGTGCTGGCGCGTGGCCTGGCCACCAGCGCGCGCGGCAACGAGCCGGTGCAGGTGTTCGGAGTCGCCTGGGACGACGAGAAGAACCTCTCGGCCCACCTGCGCCAGGTGAAGGCCGGCGCCCTGCCCGCCGCCGACGACGAGCATGGCGTGCTCATCGGTGAGCAGCTCGCCGACCGCCTCGCGCTCAAGGTGGGCTCGAAGCTGCGGCTCATGGTGCAAAGGACCGACGCAGAGATGGGCGCCGACCTCTTTCGGGTGCGCGGCATCTTCCACTCGCTCGCGCCCGTCATCGGCCAGCGGCAGGTGTACGTCTCGCAGCAGTCCGCGCGCACGCTGCTGGGCATGGAGCACGGGGCACACCAACTGCTGATTCAGCTGCCTGATCCCACGCAGGCCGAGGTGGTCGCCTCGCAGCTGAAGAGCGCGCTCAGCCCGGACCTCGAGGTGCTCACCTGGGGCGAGCTGCTGCCGGTGCTGCGTCGCATGGAGGCGCTCATGGACAACGTGGTCTTCTTCATGGCCGCGTTCGTCTACTTTCTCGTCGGGCTGGGCGTGCTCAACACGATGCTCATGTCGGTGCTCGAGCGCACCCGCGAGTTCGGCGTACTGATGGCGCTGGGCACGCGGCCCTCGAAGATCATCAAGGTGGTGCTCGCCGAGTCGTTCTGGATCGCGACCGTGAGCGTGCTCGTCGGTGCGGCGCTGGGCTCGTGGCTCAGCTGGCACTTCGGCCAGGACGGCCTGCAGGTCTTCAAGGGGAGCGACTCGTTTCAGCTCGAGGGCGCAACCATCTCCACCCTGGTGAAGACGCGCTTCATCTTCTCCGACGTCATGAAGGCCACCTCGCTCGTCTACTTCATGGCGTTGGTGGTCGGCATCTACCCCGCTTCCCGCATCACCCGGTTGCAGCCGGCTGAAGCGCTTCGTCGAACCTGAGAAAGGCAACGCCCATGGCCGTCGTCGAAGTGGAGAACGTCACCCGCGTGTACGAAGAGAAGGGGCAAACCCCGGCGCACGCGCTGCGGGGCGTGTCGCTCGCCGTCGAGAAGGGCGAGTTCATGGCGCTGTCGGGGCCGAGCGGCTCGGGCAAGACCACCCTGCTCAACCTCATCGGCGGGCTCGATGCCGTCACCTCGGGCGTGGTGAAGGTGGACGGGCGCGCGCTCGCGGGGCTCTCGCGGGTCGAGCTGGCGGACCTGCGGCGTGATCGCATCGGCTTCATCTTCCAGTCGTACAACCTGGTGCCGGTGCTCACCGCGGCCGAGAACGCGGGCTACGTGCTCGAGCTCAAGGGGCTGGGCGCGAAGCAGCGGCGCGAGAAGGTGAAGGCCATCTTCGAGCGCATCGGGCTGGGCGCGTTCCTCGACGCGCGGCCGCTCAAGATGAGCGGAGGGCAACAGCAGCGCGTGGCGGTGGCGAGGGCGATCGTCTCGGAGCCGGCGGTGGTGCTGGCCGACGAGCCGACGGCCAACCTCGACCAGGCGACGGGCGCTGCGTTGATGGACCTGATGCGAGAGCTCAACCGGGAGCGCGGCATCACCTTCATCTTCTCGTCGCACGATCCGATGGTGCTGGAGCGGGCGGATCGGGTCGTGCGGCTGGTCGACGGCCAGGTGGTCGCGAATGCCACTGCGACGCATTGAGCTCGCGCTGGTCGGGCTGATCCTCGCGCTGCCGGCGCAGGCGAAGGAGGTCGCGCGCGACGGGCACGGTGGCGTGCTCGAGGTGAGCGGCTTCTACAAGAGCATGCTGTCGGGGTTCCTGTTGCAGCCCGACACGGTGACGAGCTCGCGCGCGCTCGCCTCGCTGCTGCCCACGGCGCCGGCGGTGCCCGAGGGCGGCATGCTCAGCGCGCACCTGTTCCGGGTGAGCTCGCGCTTTCGCTTCGAAGACAGGGTCGAGGTCGACGTGGCGTGGCAGGCGGCGCTGTCCCTCGCTTCAGACGCCACGTTCGCGGGTGGGACCTCGCTCAGCGGGACGGTGGGAGGCACGGGCTCAGGCGCGCAGCGTCGCATCGTCGAGCTGGCAGGGACGCTGGCGGCAGGCCCGAGCTGGCGGCTCGATCACAACCTCGATCGGCTCTCGGTGAAGCTCGCCCTGCCCTTCGGCGATCTCACCGTCGGCCGGCAGGTGCTGTCGTGGGGCACGGGGCGCCTCTGGAACCCGACTGACGTGCTCTCGCCGTTTCCACCGACGGTGATCGATCGCGAGGTGCGGCGCGGGTTCGATGCGGTGCGGCTGGCGGTCGCGCTCGGCGACGTCACGCAGCTCGACCTGCTCTACCTGCCGCAGCTCAAGCCCGAGGACAACGGCGCGGTGGCGCGCTTTCAGACCAACCTGAAGGGCTGGGACGTCTCGGTGTCCGCGGGCAAGTACGTGCGCGACCTCGTGTTCGGCGCGGACGTGGTGGGCGACCTGGGGCCGATCGGGGTGCACGCAGAGGGCGCGTACACCGTCGAGCTGCTCGGCCTGGGCACCTCGTCGGTGAGCGTGGGCGAGCACTTCTTCCGCGGGGTGGTGGGCGCCGAGGCGAAGCCTCACGAGAAGTGGGTGCTGATGGCGGAGTATTCGTTCAACGGCTTCGGCACGACGGATCCGCGGAAGTACGCGAGCATTCTCTCGTCGGCGCGCGTGATTCGCGGCGAGGTGTTCGGGGCGGGGCAGCACCAGGCGGCGGTGGCTGCGTCGTTCATCGCGAGTGACCTGCTCTCGCTCTCGCTCTCGGTGCTGGGGAACCTGACGGACCCGAGCGCGATGATCATTCCGTCGCTCGAGTATTCGTTCACGCAGACCGTGCTCATCCGCGCGGGCGCCTACGTGCCGCTGGGGCGCGGGCCGGATCCACACGTGTACGACGGCCTCACGCGGGCGGACGTGCTCACCAATTCCGAGAACTTCAGGGCGGCGACCGCGAGCCGCGGGCTTCGCAGCGAGTACGGCGCGTCGACGTACGGCGCGTTCGTGCAGCTCGGCATCTACGTGCCGTGACGCGCCGTGCCCTCTCCCCCTCGGGGAGAGGGAGACAGTGGTAGGAACCCGCGCGTGGAATTGACCGCGCTCGACTGGCTGGTGGTGCTCGCCTCGTTCGTCGCCTCGTCGATCGTCGGGCTCCTCTTCACGCGCCGCGCCGGCAAGTCGATCGCCGAGTACTTCACCGCGGGGCGCTCGTTGCCCTGGTGGCTCTCGGGCACCTCGATGGTCGCCACCACCTTCGCCGCCGACACCCCCCTCGCCGTCACCGCCCTCGTCGCGCAGCGCGGCATCTCGGGCAACTGGGTGTGGTGGAACATGGTCGCCGGCGGAATGCTGACCGTCTTCTTCTACGCACGCCTCTGGCGCCGCGCGAACGTGAAGACCGACGCCGAGCTCACCGAGCTCCGCTACGCCGGGCGCTCCGCCGCGCTGCTCCGCGGCTTCCGCGCGCTGTACCTCGCGCTGCCCATCAACCTCATCATCATCGGCTGGGTGAACCTGGCGATGGTGAAGGTGCTCGAGGTGACGATGGGCGTCGACCCCTTCGTCGCCATGCTGGGGCTCTTCGCGCTCACCGTGGTCTACGCCTCGATGTCCGGGCTGTGGGGCGTGGTGGTGACCGACTTCTTCCAGTTCATCCTCGCGATGACCGGCTGCATCGTGCTCGCGGTGTACGCGGTCGACGCGGTGGGAGGGCTCGACGCGCTGGTGCAGAAGACGCCGCCGCACGCGCTCGAGTTCTTCCCTTCTGACACCACGTGGATGCCGCTGACGGCGCTGCTCTCGTACCTGGCGGTGCAGTGGTGGGCGAGCTGGTACCCGGGCTCGGAGCCGGGCGGTGGTGGCTACGTGGCCCAGCGCATCTTCGCCTCGCGCACCGAGCGTGACGGCCAGCTCGCCACGCTCTGGTTCACCGTCGCGCACTACGCCGTGCGGCCCTGGCCGTGGATCCTCACTGCGCTCGCCGCGGGTCTGCTCTACCCGGGCCTCGCGGATCCTGGCGTGGGCTTCGTGAAGGCGATCGGCCTGCTCCCCTCGGGGCTCAAGGGCCTGCTCATCGCCGCGTTCGCGGCCGCGTACATGTCGACGCTCTCCACGCAGCTCAACTGGGGCGTCTCGTACCTGGTCAACGACGTCGCAGCGCGCTTCGTCACCATTCGGGAGGACAAGCTGGTGCGCCTCTCGCGGCTCACCACCGTGGTGCTCTTCCTGCTCTCGGGGCTCTCGACGTACGCGCTCTACAAGGTGGGCTCGGTGGACGGCGCGTGGCGCGTGCTCATCGCGCTCGGCGCAGGCACCGGCCCGGTCTACCTGCTGCGTTGGTACTGGTGGCGGGTGAATGCCTGGTCGGAGATCTCGGCCATGGGCTTTTCCCTCGTCAGCTTCCTGCTGCTCACGGGTTTCCGCGTGTTCGACCCCTCGGACCCGACGGGCGGCGCGCACCTGATGCTGGTGAACACGGCCATCACCACCGTGGGCTGGCTCACCGTCACGTTCCTCACCGCGCCCGAACCCGAGGCGCACCTGCGCGCGTTCTACGAGCGCACCCGGCCCGGCGGCATCGGCTGGCGCCACATCGCGTCGAAGGCCGGACTCGCACCGGAACCTGCGGCGGGCGGCAAGAACGCGTGGATCGGCTGGCTCGCCGGGATCGTCGCGGTCTACGGCGCGCTCTTCGGGGTGGGGCGCGTGCTCCTCGGGCCCCGCATCGAGGGCGTCGTCTTCCTCGGGGTCGCCGTGCTGGCGTTCGCCGTCGTCGCGCGCGTCACTCCTCGCGGAGACTCGGGCTCCTCGAGCTGAGGCGATCCGCGTCGTCGTAGTGCCAGAGGAAGCCGAGAGGGGCGCGCTGAATCTGGGTCTGCCGCTCAGCTCGTCGCGGGCTTGCCTCTCGCTTGGGGGAAGGACGCTCATGTGACCAGGTGGGGCCGGGACCCTCTTTCCGGTGAGAGCAACCATGTTGCCTCGCGAGGCAACAGTGATGCTCAGGCGTGGAGACCGACCGCCCCTCACCTGCTCGAAGCTCGCGTGTACTGTCAGACCCGGTGACGTGCCGAGGGCTTGCCCGCAGTGACTCCGAAGCAAACCACCAATCACCGCCTTCAGCCCGGGCTCCCTCTGCGTCGAGCACGCGCCTTTGAATAGAACCCGTTCCCTTGCGTACGGGCCCGCATGTCCGCTCGCCTGATCCTGTTCTTCAGCTGCCTTGCTGCGCCCGCCTTCGCCGACGAGACCGACTGCCAGGCGCTGCGCCGGGTCATGGCGCTCGCCGGAGAAAACAGGGTCGACGTGGGTGATCTGCGCCGCCTCGAGCCCCAGCTCTGCGGCCGGCCCACCCGCGCCGCCTGCCAGCAGCTGGGCGACTTCTGGATGCTGTCGATGGCGCTGCAGCAGCCGGCAGAGACGACCTCTGCGCTCGAGGCGCAACGCGCGGTGTGGTGCAGCCGGGAGAGCGAGCCGAACCGCCCGCTGCAGTGGCCCGATGGCTCGGTGCTCCGCAGCACCTCGGGAACGCTGAGCTGGCCCAACGGCACGATGGCGCGCAGCACCTCGGGCACCTGGTCGGCCCCGAGCGGCACGATGGTGCGCTCGTCGTCGGGCTCGCTCAGCTATCCCAACGGCACGCTCGCACGCTCGGGCTCGGGCCGGTGGAGCCTGCCGTCGGGTGAGCTCGCAGAAGAAGGCCGCATCGCCAGCCTCGCCTGCAAGGTCGACCTGAGCTGGTGCCGCTTCTTCCTCGGAGAGGTGAACCGGACCGAGGGACTCACGCGCGACTTCGCCCAGCTCGGCCTCGGGTTGCTCACGGCCCGCGAGTAGCCAGCGCGCGCTCGTACTGCCTGACCATCGCGACGCCGAGGCAGCTGAACACCACCCGAAGCTCCGGGTGCGCCCGCGCCTCCCGGACGGCGATCTTCGCGGCCTCGAGGGCCGGATACCCGAACGCGCCAGTGCTGATGGCCGGGAAGGCAACGCTCGAGAGACCGAGCCGCGTGACCTCCGCGAGCGCACTGCGATAACAGCGCGCGAGTAGCTCTGGCTCATTCGCTTCACCGCCGCTCCAGAAGGGCCCGACGGTGTGAATGACGTAGCGCGCGGGGAGCAGGAAGCCCGGCGTGACCTTCGCCTCGCCGACCTCGCACCGCACGCCTGAGCGAAGTTGCGGAAAGGAGAGGCAGGCTGCCTTCAGCTCCGGCCCCGCTGCCTTGTGAATCGCGCCATCGACACCGCCGCCCCCCGCGAGCGTCGCGTTCGCCGCGTTCACGATCGCATCGACATCGAGCTTCGTGATCGAGCCCTCGATGATCTCGATCGTCATGACCTCACACCTTTCCTCAGCCGCCACGTGACGACGCTGAGCACCACGAGCACCAGCAGGTCGAACACGAGCCCTGCCGCAGTGAACTTCATCGCAAAGGCGATGCCATCGGCCACGTGCCGGGCCTTGTCCTGCGCACTGACGTTCTGGGCCGAGCTGAAGGCGTGGCGCAAGCCGAGCAACGTTCCGCCGAGCGCTCCGAAAAGACTGACGATCAACGCGACCCCGACGAAGCGCACCCAACCCGGCGCACCGGCCTGTTTCGCGAGCCAGCGCGACCAGACGAAGAGGATGACGGCCACGAGGTCCATGGAGGGAGGCACTTCCTTACACCGGGCTCTCCTGCCACGCCGATTGCACTGTGACAGCCGAGGTGATGAGTCCTCACCTTGAGCGAGTCCGGGAACAACCTGTCCGTCGAGCTGGCCCGCATCGACACCTACCGGCTGCGCCGCAGCTCGCGAGATCTGTACGCACGCGCGCTGATCGGCCCGATCTTCTACGTGGTGGCCTGGGTGCTGCTGCTGGTGGTCTCGGACGCGGTCCGGGCGCTGGGCGGGGTGGTCCTCGTGCCCCTGGTCGTCTTCGCGCTGTTCGGCTGGGCCCGGTTTCGCCACCGCACTCCCGGAGAGGACGCCAACGCCGAGGAGCTCGAGCGCTGGGCCCGCTCGCACTGGCGCATCGTGACCCTGGGCTCGGCGTGCTGGGGCGCGGTGCCGGCGCTGGTGGGCTGGCTCGAGCGCAAGCCGGAGAGCCCCATCCTCATCGCCGCGCTCTCCACCATGGCCTTCGGCACGGCCTCCAGCCAGGCGTTCGCGATGCGCGCGTCGCAGGCCCGCCTGACCATGTTCCTGCTGATGGCCCCGGGCGTGGCCACCTTCCTGGCCATCGACGAGCTCCGGTCCACGGGCGTGACGTTGTTCTTCTACGCGCTCTACCTGGTGGCGAACCTGCGCCGCTCGTCCGCGGAGTACGAGCACCAGGTCGACACCGAGCTCGAGCTGCTGCGCAGCCGCGAAGAGGTTGCCCTGCTCTCGCTGACCGACGAGCTCACCGGCCTGCCCAACCGCCGCAACTACGAGGTGGTGTGGCCCCAGGCGTCCAGCGCCGCGCTGCGGCAGCAACAACCGCTGGCGTTGCTGGTGGTCGACCTGGATCACTTCAAGGCGGTGAACGATCTACACGGGCACCTGGGCGGTGACGCGTGCCTGCGCCACTTCGCGGGCCTGCTGCGACAGCAATTCCAACGCGAGAGCGACTTCCTCGCTCGCATCGGCGGCGAAGAGTTCATCGTGATTCTCCCCGGCGCCACCGCCGAGGCCGCGTGCGTCAGCGCGGAGCAACTGCGCGTGCTGGTGGAGAAGACCCCGTTTCAGTTCGGCGGAGCGAACATCGCGTTGACCGTGAGCGTCGGCGTGGCGGCGCTCGACGACCCCGGCCTCACCTTCGAGCACGCCGATGGTGCCTGCTACGCAGCGAAGAAAGCCGGCCGGAACCGCGTTCAGCTCTGGAGCCCGCTCGTTCAGACAGGCGCGCGCTAGCGGCGCGGCCAGGCAAGGTTATACAAACCCTATGCAAACATCATCCCCCCTGTCGGTGGTGGGCGCCCTCGTCACCACCCTCCTTGGAGCACCGGCCATGGCCCTCGAGATGCCGAAGCACGAAGTCGTCGACACCTTCGAGGACTTCGAGGTGCGGCGCTACACGCCGTATGTGGTGGCCGAAACGCGCGTCGAAGGCGA
The DNA here is from genome assembly GCA_030681645.1 of Archangium sp. Classification (GTDB taxonomy): domain Bacteria; phylum Myxococcota; class Myxococcia; order Myxococcales; family Myxococcaceae; genus Archangium_A. Next base: position 169,477 of record JAUXRX010000009.1, on the reverse strand, counting down.
GCGCAGCGAGGTGGGCAACGAGGCCTTCTCCCGCCTGGCCGGGTACATCTTCGGGAAGAACCGCGGCGCGCGGAAGATCGCGATGACCGCGCCCGTCGCCCAGGCGCCGGCCGAAGGGCAGAAGATCGCCATGACCGCTCCGGTGGCGCAGGCCCCCGCGGGCGAAGGCGCGTGGGTCGTGCAGTTCATGATGCCGTCAGAGTTCAGCCTCGAAACGCTGCCCGAGCCCAACGACCCGCGCGTGTCCCTGCGGCTGCTGCCGGCGCGCACCTTCGCCGTCGTGCGCTACTCGGGCACGTGGTCGAAGGCGAACTACGAAGAGCACCTCGAGCAACTGAAGGCAGGACTGCAGCGCGAGGGCCTGGTGGCGAAGGGCGAGCCGGTCTGGGCGCGGTACAACCCACCGTTCACGCCGTGGTTCCTGCGGACGAACGAGATCCTCATCGAGGTCGAGGCGCGGCAGGCCCCGCTGGCGAACTGACCACCCTCGAGAGGACGGCTCGCTGACGCCAGAGCGGCGGGTCCTCCTGCAGCGGCTGCGAGCTGTTCATCGCCACCTTCGAGCACGCCGATGGTGCCTGCTACGCAGCGAAGAAGGCCGGCTGGAGCCGCGTTCAGCTCTGGAGCCCGCCCCCCGGGCAGGAACGGTTTGAGCTGAACGCACGCGTTTCGCCCGGGAAGCTCACGGCGAAGGATCTGCGACCCCTGGGCTGGCACGACCTCAGGCCGCGCGCGGCCTCACGCTTGCTCTGACGCAGGGCATGAAGCTCCCCCTGCTCGTCGCCGGCTTGCTCGCGGGCTGTGCGTCGGCGCCGCTCGTGTCGCGGCCACCGCTCGACCCTCCGCCCGCAGCCGAGTTCATCGCCGGGGCGGGCGACGTTCGGCTCTACACCCAGGTCACCGGAGAGGGCCCGCGCGGCGTGGTGTGGTTCGTGATGGGCCCGGAGATCGCCTCCGCTCCGCCGTACCCGAAGTTGAGCGCGGCGCTGCTCGAGGCCGGCTTCGCCACGGCGGTGCTGCACCCGCGCGGCACGGGCTTCTCCGATGGACCGCGCGGCGATCTCGACGACTACCCGCTCTTCCTCGGCGATCTCCGCCAGTACCGCGAGGTGCTCTCCGCGCGCTTCCCGGGGCGCGTCTTCCTGTTCGGTCACAGCGCCGGCGCGGCGCTCGCCCTCGAGCTGGCGGCCGAGACGCAGGGCCTCGCGGGCGTGGTGTTGGTGAACCCGGCGTGGAAGCTCGTCTACGGCAAGGACATGGGCCCCACGTTCGGCGACTACGTCACCTACGCCGCGAACTTCGTGTTCCGGCCCGCCGCGCTCACCGTCGACATGAACCGAGATCCGTCAGCGGTCGCCTTTGCCGAAGACCGCGCCGAGGGCGAAGCGATGCAGAAGGACCCGCTCGTCGTTCGCTACTTCAGCCTCCGCTACCTGATGGCCCAGTCGAAGGTGATGGAGCGCTGCCCCACCAACGCGAAGAAGCTCACCGCGCCGCTGCTGATGGTCGAAGGCCGTCACGATGCGCTGGTTGATCCCTCGGGGACTGCCGAGCTGTTCGCGGCGGTGCCGGGGTCGGACAAGGTGAAGCTCGTAGCGGACGAAGGTGGTCACGGCTCGAGCGCGGTCGAGACGCGGGTCGCGAGCATCGTGGAGTGGCTCAGCGATCATTGAGCCGCCCCTCGACTGCGCTCGGGGTGAACGGGCGGCCTCCCCGAGAAGTCAGGAACGGCGCTTCTTGAGCCCGAGCACGAACTTCTCCCAGTCCTTCTGCTGCGTGTCGGGGTCGACGCCGAGCACCTCCTCGAGCGCCTTCCACCCCGTCGGGTCCTTCGCCTTGAGCGCCTGCGCGCGCTGCACGAACTTGATCAGCAGCCCCTTCTCCTGGAGCCAGTAGCAGAGGTAGCGCGCCATCGCGTAGTGCACGCCCGACTCGTCTGCGTAGAACTCGTTCTCGGTGGTGCGGATGAGCGCGCTGAACTTCGGCACGCCCGCCTTCTCGCGCAGCGCCGCCTGCAGCCCCGGCAACCGCCAGTTGAGCTGACCGATGAAGTGCCCATCGCGCTCGCCTGGGAACTCGAACAGCGAGCCCAGCCCCTCGTTGAGCCACGCCGGCCCGTCGGGCCAGTTCGCGTGCATGAACGGGTGCACCAGCTCGTGCGTCAACGTGCCGTAGCCGGGCTTGATGTTCATGACCATCGCGCGGCGCTCCGACAGGTAGAAGCCGTAGGGAGTCGACGGCTCGGTCTGGAACAACGAGCGCGAGTACTTCGTGTACGTCGCCGCGTCCTTGAAGATCCACACGTCCTCGAGCTGCTCGGGGGCCTTCGGGAAGAAGTCCTTCAGCAGCAGGTCGCGCGTCCACCGCACCACGTCCTTCCCGCGCGAGCGCACCTTCTCGGGCGCTTCGTTGCCGATCACCAGGAACGGCTTTTCCCAGCTCAGGGTGAAGCCCTCGGGCATCGTCTTCTGCAGCTCCATCACGTGCTGCACCACCTCGGCTGGCGTGGGCGAGGCGAGCTTCGGCAGCTCAGGCCCTTCCTTCTTCGCGTCGATGCGCAGGCGGATGACGGTCCACTTGTCCTTCGCCGGCTTGAATGGCCAGAGGGAGAGGAACGTCGCGCGCGCCATGCGCCGGTTGGCGCCGTCGGCCTCGGCGGGCTCCTGGTAGATGACCTCGTCCTTCGTGGCGTCGTAGCCGGTGATCAGCCGGAAGTGCTCGGTGGTGCCGGGCGTCGCGTCGTAGTGCATGCACACGATGCTCGGCGTGCCGGCCACGAGATCCTGGTGCAGGGCCGCCCACTGCGCCGTCATCTCCTTCTCGGCGTGCGCCGGGTTGACCCGGTACCAGGTCTGCCCGGGATCGACGCCCAGTACCTTCAGCGCGTCGCGCAACGAGTCGGCCCACAACCCGCGACCCTTGAGTGGATCGAGCCCGCTCACGTTGAACACGTCGTCCTGGGTCACCTCGCGCCCCACCCGGCGCAGCGCCATTTCCACGTCGGCCTCACCGCAGAAGTCGGGCTTCTGCTGCACGAAGGGGAAGCCCTCGAGGTTGACGGATTGAAAGGCCGGCGCAGCGGCGAGCAGCAGGGGGAGAAAGGGGGACACCTGGCCTCCTTCTGGGGGCGAAAACCGACTGTAGACGCGCGGCCGCCGGTTCTGGTTCCTGCGCCGAAAAGGCCGTGCTAGGCGCACCGGGCCATGTCGAACGTCCCTGTCGCCCGTCGCTATGCCCGTGCCCTCCTCGATGCCGCTGGTCCTGATGCCGACAAGGTCCTGGAACAGCTCGAGAACATCACCGCCTACTTCGACGGGCAGCCGGAGATCTTCGCCACCATCTCGAGCCCCGCGCTGGCGCGCAGCCAGCGCCTGAGCCTGGTCGACGCGGTGATCAACAACGCCCCCGGCATCCAGCCCGTGGTGGCGAACCTGATGAAGCTGCTCAACGACCGCAACCGCTTCGGCTCGATCCCCTTCATCACCCGCCAGTTCCGCGACATGGTCGACAGCCGCATGGGCCGCGTGCGCGGCAGCGTCACCTCGGCCGCGAAGCTCGGTGACACCCAGGTGGCCGCGCTCAAGAAGCAGCTCGAGGCGATCACCCAGCGCAGCGTGGTGCTCGAGACGAAGGTCGACCCGGCCCTCATCGGCGGCGTCGTCGCCCAGGTCGGCAGCCACATGTACGACGGCTCGCTGCGCTCTCAGCTCGCTGAGCTCGGCCGCACCCTGATCAACCGCTGAGCATCGGTTTTCTGAGGGCCGATCCCGTTCACCCCGAGCGGTTCAGCCCTCTTCCCTCCCCGGTGACGGTGGAACGTGGCTTGCTCATGTCGCCGCCCATGGCTCGTCTCGTTCTGCTGGCAGCGCTCCTCGCGGGCTGTGGTGGCCTGCCACCCACCCCGCCTGACGGCGGAGCCCCGGACTCGGGCGTCGTCACCTTCACCGACGGCGGCTTCGACCTGAACGACGTGTCGTGGCTGCTGCCGTTACCCTCGCCCTCGCAGCACGGGCAGCTGCTCGGCTTCACCGCCGCGGGGAGCCGGGGGCCGCTCCTGCCGCGCAGCCTCTACGACTCGTTGCCAGGCCTCGTCGAGAGCCAGGACGCCGCCCTGCTCTTCCCGAAGTTCCGCGTCGTCTCGGTGCGCATCGACCCGTGCTTCCCGAAGGAGCCGAGCTCGGGCTGCATCAAGCAGCTCCGCCTGGTGGCGCAGCCGCTCATCGTCGAGGCGCTGCAGACCACCACCGAGGACGGCAGCATCCACCTCTTCTACGACCTGAGCGACGCCGACTTCGACAGCGCACGCCAGACGCTCACCGAGCTGCGACACCTCGCGGCCGGCGCCACCGACGGCAAGCCGCTCGACGTTCACCCGGTGATGCGCGCGGAGGGGCTCACCGGCCCCTACGCCACCACCCTGCACGCGATGATCACCCGGCTGTGCGGCGCGCAGAACCTCACCCGGGTGGCCTTCATGCGGCTCATCCAGACCAACGTGGCCTGGCGCTTCGGCGCGCTCAACGTCGAGGCGGGCGCGCTGGTGGCCGACCCCATTCCGCGGCTGGGCACCGTGACGCAGCAGGGCGTGCAGGAGTTCGGCAACACCGACTTCCGCTCGGGCGAGCTCCAGCCCGCGCCGGGCGGCGACCAGCTCCCCGTGCTGCTCTCGGAGTCCGAGCTGCGCCTCACCGACACCCGCACGTTCGAGCGCGCGGTCACCTCGGCGCTGCAGATCGAACACCCCGCACGAACGAACCCGAAGACCATCGACTGCGCGAGCTGTCACGTGGCGAGCCGTGCGTTGCACAACGCGCGCATGGAGCGGCCCTTCGACACCTCGACGCACGCCGACGCGTACGTGGGCAACCCGCGCTTCGACCTGCGCCGGGTCGATGGTGTCGGCGATGATCCGCGGGCGATGCGCGCGTTCGGCTACTTCGGAAAGCTCAGCGCGCTCAGTCAGCGCACCATCAACGAGAGCGCCGAGGTCGCCGAAGCGCTGTCACGGTGAGCGACGCGGAGTCAGGGTAAATCGATCACCGTCACAGGCAGCTCGCCTTCCGAGGTGGTGCAGTTGACGACGCGCGTGGGCCCGAGCTGCCACTCGCCCCGATCCTCGTGGATGTGCCCGAACAGATGCAGCCGCGGCTTGACCCGCGAGAGGTGCCGCAGCAGGTCTTCACAGCCCACCTTCTCACCGCGATCCACCAGGTCACCGAAGCCGAGCGGCGGTCCGTGGGTGATCAACACGTCGACGCCCTCGGGGATGAGCTTCCACTTCGCGTCGATCTCCGCGCCACGCCGCAGGTTGAACGCCCAGTCGTAGAACCACGGCTGCCACGGGCTGCCCCAGATGCGCAGCCCCGCCAGCGTCGCTTCGGAGTCCTCGAGAAAGGTGAGCCCGTGAAACAGCGCGCGCGCCGCGACCGGGTTTCGCTGCAGCGCGAAGTCGTGGTTCCCCGCCACCACCACCTTGTGCGGGTGCGGCAACGAGCGCAGCCAGTCGGCGACCTGCTCGAGCTCGGGCAACGAGCCGCGCCCCGTCAGGTCACCCGCGTGAATGAGCACGTCGCCCTCTGGCACCGCCAGGCCGACGTGCTGATTGTGGGTGTCAGCCATCGCGACGATGCGCGGCATGCCGGGCTACTCGGCCGGCGCCGCGATCTCGTCGGTGGGAGGCGCGCCCGACTTCGCGCCCTCGAACTCCCACTGGTACGTCTTCTTCTCGCCCGCCTTCAACGCGACCTCTTCTTCGTGCGCGTCGCCCTTGTGAGAGAGCCGCACCAGGTGCTTGCCCGCCTTCAGCTTCATCACCAGCACCTTGCCGCTGGTGCCGGCCTTCTTGCCGTCGACCTTCACCTCCACGCCCGCCGGCTTCACGTCGATGGACAGCTCAGCGGGGGCGGCCGCCAGCACCAGGTGGGACACCAGGGCGAGGGTCAACATGGGAGACCTCCAGAGGCGGGGGACAGCGCCACGAGAATACTGCTGCGTCACCACACTCGCTACTTCAGCACCGGCGGGTACCAGAAGTCGGGGAGGCATGCCCCGCTACTGCCCTCGAGTACCTCGCGCCAGGGTGCGTCTCTGCGCTGGCCAGCGCACACGAGCCCCAGTGGAACCCGATAGCGGCCTACACCTGCGCGGTTGTCGTGAAACACCGGCCGCAGCTCGGGGAACTTCGTCTGCAGCGCCGCGACGTCGCCCCCCTTCCACACCCGCATGGTGGGCCGGTCGACGACCACCATCGCCCCCAGCGCGAGCAGCGCGGCCCCACGCTCGGCGGTCGGCCTGGGCTCGGCGATCAACACCGCGCTCGCCCAGAGCGGGTAGCTGCGCTGGCCGTCGCTGAACGTGAACGGGGCGGGCTCCACGGGCCGCGTCACCGGCGCGACCGGCACCTGCGCCAACAGGCAAAGCAGAAGAAGGGTCTGCATCACGGCCTCCCGAAGATGCGCAGCTGCCAGCGCGTGATGGTGCCGACGGTGCCAGCGCGCCGATCCTTCACGCGCAACGTCCACTGCCCGTCGGCCGGCTCATCGAGGTGCCGTACGCTGGTGAAGACGAACGCGTCGATGTCGCTGCACGGCGCGGGCCTGAAGGTGTCGGGGTCGACGCAGCCGTGAACCGGGTGGAGCAGGTCCGACGCGCCGCCGCTCTTCTCGAGGGAGATCTCCAGGTCCGCGGTGCGCGCGTGGGTGATGGTCAGCTCGAGCTCGATCACCTCGACGTGGCCGATGCCGCTGCCGCTCACCGTCACCGCCGAGGTGACGCCCGCGGCGTCGTCGTCGGGAATCGCGAGCGCCGGGCTCGTCACGGGCGAGGCGAACGTGAGCTCGGCGCCGACCGGCACGATGGTGCGCGCCAGCAGCACCGCGGCGTTCGCGTCGACCACGCCGAAGCCGTACGAGTGGTGCACGTGCAGCCCCGCCCCGTTGGTCGACCAGCCGGGAGAGGCCGCGTGGTTCCTTCGCGCGGACAGCGCGAGCACCCGGCGCACGTCGCGATACGAGAGCTCGGGCCGCACCTGCAGCACCAACGCGCCCACGCCCGCGGCCACCGGCGTGGAACCCGAGGTGCCGCTCATGGTCGACGAGTAGCTCGGGTTCGAGTGCTCCGCCGGGTCGGTGCCGTCGTTGTAGCCAGCGCTGCCCGTGATGTCGGTGGTGACCAGGCCCACCACGTCGTTGCCCTCGGTGGGCGCGACCACCAGCACGTTGGCGCCGCCCTCCGCGTAGTCAGCCTTCCGGCCGTCACGGCCCACGCCTCCGACGGCGAGCACGAAGCGGCTGTTCGCCTGCGAGTCGAAGTTCGAGTCGTCGAGGCCGCCCTGGGTCGCGTCGCCGCCGTTGCCCGACGCCCAGAAGTAGACGACGCCCTTCCCGCCGCGGCCCGTGGTGGCGCCCTCGGTGACGCCGCGCAGCCACTGCGGATCGGCGAAGGTGAGCAGGCCGGTGTTGTCCCATGCGTCGCCCCACGAGTTGTTGCTGACGCTCACCACGTCCTTGTGGCGCACCATCGCGTCGTATTCGTTGAGCGAGGTGAGGTCCTGCAGCAGGTTGAAGCTCATCAACCCCGCCCGCGGCGCCACGCCTCGCACGCCCACCCCGTTCAGATCCCTGGCGGCGATCAACCCCGCCACGCAGGTGCCGTGCTCGGCCAATCGCACCGGCGCGTTGCCCAGGTAGTCGTGGCTCGCCCCGGTGAGCACGTTCTGCCGCAGGTCTTCGTGCGCCTCGTCGATGCCTTCGTCCACCACCGCCACCTTCACGCCTTCGCCCTTCACCCCGGCCGCCCACGCCGCCGTCACCTGCACGTCTTCGCCGTTCGCGTTCACCAGGTGCCACTGCTCGCCGAAGTACGGATCGGTGCCGGTCGCGGTGCCGGTGGGCACGCCAGAGACCTCCGCCGAGAGCCCGCTCTCGAGCACGCCGGAGGCTGAGGCGACGCGCAGGTAATAGGTGCGGTCGTTGACCAGCCCCGAGAGGGTGAAGGGGCTCAGCACCTTGCGGAAGACGGCGCGCCCGGGCTTCGTGTCGATGTTCGCCACCTCGAGGCCCGGGGCTTCCGCGAAGTAGAGGGTCGCGCTGCCCGCGCCCTGCGTCCAGGAGACGCTGAGCATCCCGTCCTGCGGAGTGATCACGACGTTGGTCGGCACCTCGAGGGTGGTCACCGGCACCACGGTGACGACGGTGGTGGCGACGGCGTTCGGCCCCGCGCCCTTGCAGGTGAGCGTGTAGGTGGTGGTCTGCGTGGGCTGCACCGTCTGCGTGCCCACCAGCGGCACCTCGCCCACGGAGTCGAGGGTGCAGAGCGTGGCGTCGGCGCTCTCCCAGCTCAGCTGAGTGGGTCCGTCGGGCACTACCTCAGCGGGCGTCGCGGCGAAGCGGGTGATCGACACGTGCGGCTTGACCCTGATGGTGAGGCGGCCCGTCGCGCCGTTGCACGTCAGCTCATACACCGTGGTGGCCGCGGGGGTGACGAGCGTGGCGCCGGCCGGGGGGACCTCTCCGACGTCAGGGCTGAGCACGCAGCCAGCCGCGTTCTCCGCTTCCCAGGTGAGCTGAACCGATTCGCCTGGCGAGATCTCGAGCGGCGTGCCCCGAAAGAAGCCGATGGACCCGGGCGGCTCAGCCGCTGGGCAACCCGCCAGGAACAGCACCAGCGGCAGCAGAGCCTGAACACGCATGGGGTCGTGGTTACTCGGCGCGTGCCGGTCGAAGCAACCCATCCTAAGCTCACCGGTTCAATGCCCCCGTTGACCGTTGCTCAAGCCGGCATCTTCCGCATCTCGAACGAGCTGCCGGTGCACCGGCTCGGCTTCGGGGCCATGCGGATCACCGGCGACGGCATCTGGGGCCCGCCGAAGGACCTGGCCGAGGCGCGCCGGGTGCTCGCCCGCCTGCCCGAGCTGGGCATCGACTTCATCGACACCGCCGACTCGTACGGGCCGTTCATCAGCGAAGACCTGCTGGGCGAGGTGCTGCACCCCTACCCGAAGGGCATGGTGGTCGCGACCAAGGGCGGGCTCACGCGCGCGGGGCCCGGCGTGTGGATGCCGGTGGGCCGCCCGGAATACCTGCGCCAATGCGTGATGATGAGCCTGCGCCGGCTCAAGCTCGATCGCCTGCCGCTGTGGCAGCTGCACCGCGTCGACCCGAAGGTGCCGCGCGACGAGCAGTTCGCCTGCATCGCCGAGATGCAGCGCGAGGGCCTCATCGACCACGTCGGCCTGTCGGAGGTGAAGGTCGAAGAGATCGAGGCCGCCCGCCGCCACTTCACCGTGGCCACGGTGCAGAACCTCTACAACCTGGTGAACCGGCAGAGCGAAGACGTCCTCAACTTCTGTGAGAACGAGAGCATCGGCTTCATCCCCTGGTTCCCGCTCGCCGCCGGCGGCCTCGCGCGCCCGGGTGGCGTGCTCGACACGCTCGCCTCGCGGCTGGGCGTCACGCCGTCGGCCGTCGCGCTGGCGTGGGTGCTGCAGCGCAGCCCGGTGATGCTGCCCATTCCCGGCACCGGCCAGGTGCAGCACCTCGAAGAGAACGTGGCCGCCGCGGGCTTGAAGCTCTCACCCGACGACTTCGCCGCGCTCGACCTGCAGGGCCGCGCGGAATGGGACAAGCAGCGGCGAGCGGGTCCCTGACCGGGTAGAAGCCGGCGCGTGCTGACCGCGTTCTGGCTGGCGTTGCTCTCAGGGTTCGCCCACGCCCTGTGGAACGCGCTGGCGAAGACACCTGGCCGCGAGCGCGCCGCCACCCTCACCGCGCTCATCCTCTCCCTCGTCGCCGCCCTCGTGCGCTGGGCCACCACCGACAACGCCCAGCTCGAGCCGCGCCACCTGCCCTGGCTCGTGCTCGCCGGCCTGGGTGAGGCCACCTACGTCTACGCGCTGGGCATGGCCTACGCGCGTGGCGATCTCGCGCTCACGTACACGGTCTCGCGCGCGACGGCCCTCGTGTTCATCTGGCCGCTCTCGCTGGCCGCCTTTCACACCGTTCCCTCCTGGCTCGCAGGCGGCGCGACCTTGCTGGTGACGCTGGGCATCGTGCTCACCAGAAAGCCGGGCCCGGGCGAAGCGCACTGGCACCTCGGCTGGACGCTGCTCACCGGCGCGGCGGTCGCGCTGTACCACACGGGCTACAAGGGCGCGGTCGGCAGCGGCGCCAGCCCCGTGCTCGCGTTCGTCGGCGCCATCAGCCTCGCGGTGCCGCTGCTCGTGCTCGTGGTCGGCCGCGACGTGCGCGCCCAGGTTCCGCGGTTGATGCGGGAACCGCGCATGCTCGCCGCGGGCCTGCTCTGCGCCGGCTCGTTCCTGCTCATGCTCGAGGCGCTCACCACCGCCGAGTCGGGGCGCATTCTCGGCGTGCGCAACGTGTCGGTGGGCTTCGCGCTGCTCTTCGCCGTCGGGCTCGGCGAGCGGCTGGACCGCAGGCAGTGGTTGGGCATGCTCGTGCTCTTCGCCGGCGTCGCCGCCTTCGGGCTGGAACAGCTGTATTAAGCGGGTCCGCGCATGCGCCTGGTCCTCGTCACGCTGCTGGTGCTCCTGCCCGGGTGTGGCCGCTGGCTGGGGCTCGCGGCGGCGCGGCGCGAGGTGGTGAGCGACGCGCTGCAGGCCCAGCGTTTTCCCATCGGCGCCGAAGAGGCCACGCTGCGCCTGCGCGGTCAGCGAGCGGTCAGCACCCGCTGCGACCGCTTCGCTTCGGGCGAGGTGCGCTGCGGCGGCTGCGTGCGCAGCCACTGCTTCCAGCTCGTCGAGGAGCAGGGCCTCACCCGCGTCGCCACGAAGGACGACCTCACCGAGGCCGAGCTGCTGCAGCTCTGGGAGCCGCTCGACGCCGAGTCGCTCACCGTGCTGCGCGCCGAGCTCGCCGACCGGGTGCAGGACCAGCTCATCGAGCAGGAGAAGGCCTTCGTGCCGCGCTGGGGCCTGACCGCCGGCCTGCTCGCCGGCGTCTCGACCGACGCGACCTCGGTGGGCCCGGGTGGCCGCGCCGGCGTGCGCCGTTGGTTCGACGTGCACCTGGTGGGACACGCGGCCTTCGAATACCGCTACCGGGGCGACCACGAGGTGAGCCTGCGCGTGGGCCTCGAGGTGGCGCGGTGGACCGAGGGGCGGCTCTGGGGCGGCGTGGGCGCGCCCCCTGCGTCGGTCTCGTTCTTCATCGGCCCGCTCTTCCGCCTGCCGGCCTTCCGCGGCGGCGTGCGCACCGGCGTGGGGCTGCACATCACCGACCTCAAGAGCGCGCCCCTCTTCTTCGAGGTCGCCGCCGAGACGTACTTCGCCGGCGAGGCCTCGCGGGTGGTGGGCAACTTCACGCTGGGCATCGGGCTGTGAAAGCCCGCGCTAATTCCCCGCAGATGGAAGCCGGGTTGACAGATCGGCGCTCATTTCCGCCGGCATTTCGGTGCGGCACCTCTCTCAAGCCGTGAGAACGAGACGGCCTACATGTCCCACTCCCGAAGGGCGGCACGAACCAGGTCGGGTGTCCGAGAATCAAAGCGAGGCCACCCACCATGACGATCCGAAGAGTCGACCCGCAGCCCAGCGCGCCGCGCCCCGTTGCCAAGCCGTCGACCCCGGTGACGCCGAAGCCCGCGCCCACCGTGACGCCCGACACCGCGAAGCTCAACGCGAAGACGGGACGCACCAGCAGCTTCGAAGCGTACCGCCCGCCGCCCGTCGCGCTCGATCGCCGCGAGCACGAGACCTCGGTCGATCACCGCGACCCCACCGCCCCTTCGGAAGGCCGCGGTACCAACGACGACTCGGTGGGCCGGGGCACGAATGACGACTCCGTCGGCCGGGGCACCAACGACGACTCGATCGGCCGGGGCACCAACGACGACTCGATCGGCCGCGGCACCAACGACGACTCGATCGGCCGCGGCACCAACGACGACTCGATCGGCGGGCCCGATGGTCCGAGCGGCGGCCGCAACGACGACACCGTCGGCGGGCCCGATGAGCCCACCTCGCGCGGCACCGCGCTGGTCCCGGGACGTGAGGGGCTGAGCAAGGAGACCGCGGCGCAGATGGACGCGCTGATGAACTCGGGCAACGCCGACCTGGTTCGCCAGGTGGAGTACATCTTCGAGACGCCCGAGTTCCAGGCGATGCCCCCCGAGCAGCGGGCGCAGATCGTCAACGTGATGAGCAGCGGCGACCTCAAGGTGGCGCGCGGCATGGCCGAGATGTTCGAGCAGAGCGGCGGCGCCATGCTCTCGGACAAGGGCAAGGACGGCATCACGGTGCTCGACAGCCTCGAACAACTGGCCAAGGCCGGCCCGGGCGTGCTCGGCGACGTGATGTTCGACCTGGTCAACCCGGGCCGCATCCGCCAGGGCCGGGCCCCGACCTGCACCGTGACCTCGATGCAGTACGAGCTCGCGCACGAAGCGCCGGGTGAATACGCGCGCCTGATGGCGGGCCTGGTCACCGACGGCAAGGTGACGATGCTGGGGGGCGGCACGCTCGCCACCGACGTGACCTGGGCCCAGTACGCCAGCACCGCCGCGAGGGATGGGCGCACCAGCTCGGAAGCCATCTTCCAGGCCGCCGCGATGGAGTTCGCCAACGGTGACGACACCTACCTCGAGTACGGCCAGCAGAGCGTGGGCGGTGACGACGGCCCGTACCGCGGCCTGCACGCCGACCAGATCCGCACCATGGTGGGTGAGCTCTTCGGGGTGGACTACGAGACCCGGGAGATCGGCAGCGACGCAGAGGCCGACGCCGAGCTCGACGAGATCCTCTCGCGCGAGCGCCCCAACCGACCGGTGCTCTTCGACATCATGATCGACGGCAGCGACTCGAACCACCTCGTCTCGCTCGAGGGCGTGAGGAACGGGTACGTCTACTTCCGCGACCCCACCACGGGCGAGCGCGAGCGGATGCCGGTGGCGGAGTTCCGCCAGAGCCTGGTGGCCGTGCACTACGCGACCCAGCCGACGGGCTTCTTCGACAAGGTCGGCGCCGCGGTCGGCAGCGCGGCGAGCTCCATCGGCAGCGCGGTGGGCCGCTTCACGGGCCTCTTCGCGCAGTAGGCCGAGAACTTGCCCACCTCGCTCGCCGTGCGAGCGTCGGTGGCATGTCCCAACGTGTAGCGAATCGACTCGCCCTCCGGCTTCCCGTCTCCATCGGCCGTCGCGCCGCGCTCAGCGCGGACGTCTCAGACACGGGCCTGTGCCTCGAGAGCCCCACGCTGCACGCGGCGGGCGCCGAGGTGAGCGGCTTCGTGCTGCATGGGCACCTCGAGCTCAAGTGGACCGGGCGCGTGGCGTGGGTGACACCGGGCAACCCGATGGCGAGCACGTGGCACCGCCTGGGCGTTCAGTTCACCAGCGTCTCGCCGGGGCTGCGCGCGCTGCTCTCGATTCGCCAGCGGCGCTGAAGGTCTCAGTCGAACGCCAGCCGCTTCGAGTCCTCTGAGAGGCAGTCCTGATCCGTGAGGTCGAGGCGGAGCGGGGTGATGGACACCAGGTCCTGGGTGAGCGCCCAGCGATCGGTGCCGGGCTCCACGGCCTCGATGGGCAGCGCCGCAAACCAGAACACCTTCCGGCCGTAGGGGTCCTGGGCGGGGACGATCTTGCCGTCGTAGTGGCGCACCGACTGCTTCGTCCAGGCGATCCCCTTCGGGTCGAGGGGGAAGTTCACGTTGTGCAGCAGCGCCAGCGGCTTCTGGGTGAGCAGCGTGTGCAACACCCGCCGCGCGGAAGGCATGAGCAGCTCGTAGTCGCCGTGGTCTTCGATCGACGGCGCGCTCAGGGCGATGCCGCGCACCCCGAACAGCGCGGCCTGCTTGGCCGCGGCGAGCGTTCCCGAGTGCCAGCAGGCGTTGCCCACGTTGAGCCCCTGGTTGATGCCGCTGAGCACCACGTCCACCCGCTCCCAGTGGTGAATACCCAGCGCGACGCAGTCAGAAGGCGTGCCGTTCACCCTGAAGGCCTCGAACGCGCCGATGCGCACGCGGCGATACGACAGCGGCCGGCTGGGGCTGATGGCCTGGCCGATCGAAGATTGCTCCACGTCCGGGGCCACGATGCGGACCTCGCCGAACTCAGACGCGAGCTTCGCGAGCGCCGCGATACCCGGACTGAAGACGCCGTCGTCGTTCGCGATGAGGATGTGCATTCTTCTGTGTAAGTGCGCCGACGCGTGGCGGCAACCGGGTGACCTCGCTACTGCTGCCCATGGGCACAGTGTCGAGACGGGTGACCCTCGTGCAGAACCCTGCCGCGCGCGCTGGACCCGGGGCCCACCGGATGCTCCTCCAGGCGCTCGAGGACACGGGCCACGAGGTGAGCACGGTCGCGCCCGACCAGGGGCTGGGGAAGAACCTCGCGCAGCGCGCAGACGTGGTGATCGCCGCCGGGGGTGATGGAACGGTGCTCGGCGTGGTGCGGCGGCTGGTCAACACCACGGTGCCGCTGGTGATCCTGCCCATGGGCACCGCGAACAACCTGGCTCGCACCGTGGGCATGCCGCATGACCTCGAGGTGCTGCTGCGGCTGCTCGAGGAGCCCCGGGAGGCCCCGCTCGACGTGGGCGTCGCCAGCGGCAGCTGGGGCGAGCGCTACTTCTGCGAGAGCGCGGGGGTGGGCTGGTTCTGCCAGGCGCTGCAGGCCAAGGTGACCGAGAAGGACAAGGAGCCGGCCCACGCGGTGGGCCTGCTGCGCAAGGCCCTCGGGGCCTACCAGCCCCGCAGGTGGACGATCACCATCGACGGCCAGGACGCTTCGGGAGAATACGTGTCGGTCGACGTGATGAACGCGAAGTCCTTCGGGCCGAACCTCCAGCTCGCGGCGAACGCGGTGCCCTCCGATGGCCAGCTCGACGTGCTGCTGCTCGGGGCGCGCGAGGTGGAGCGGCTGACCACCTACCTCGCCGCGCTCGAGCTCGGCTCCGACGCGCAGCCCCCGCCGTTCGCGACGCGCAAGGCGAAGCACGTGCACGTGGTGCTCGAACAGGAACGGCTGCGCATCGACGACGCGGTGCGGCCGAGGCAGGGTGCCCCTCGCTCACACTTCGCGGACCTCCGCCTGCTGGCCGGTGCCGTGAGGCTCTGGTTGCCGCCCGCCGAACGATGAGGGGCGGGCTCAGGTGCCGCCGCGGAGCGTCCAGATCTCCCGGCCGGTCTTGAGCACCTTCACTTCGATCTCCATCGAGCTGTTCTCCGCGTCGGCGATCGCCTTGAGCTCGGCGCGGTCGGCCGCGGTGCCGTCACAGAAGCCCATCGGGCGCGAGGTCTCGGGCAGCAGCAGCTGCACCTTGAACTCGCCCTTGTCCCACTTGCTCTGCGTGGCGTTGCTGAACGGGTGAATCATGCAACCTCGGGGAGAGGACGAAACGGCCCTACCGCTTCACCGTGGCAAACGCGGCCGTGACCACGGGAACGCGAGAGAGCTTCACGTCGAACAACCGATCCGCGACCTCGACCAGCGCCTCGGCGTACATCACGTTCTTGCGCAGCCGCGCGGGAATGGAATCCATCCCCAGGTGTGCACCCGCGACCGCGGTCGTGATGCCGACGATCACGTCGACCTCGCCGCCGCTCCGCAGCGCCAGCTGCGCGGCCTGCCGGAAATCGGCGGGCGACTTGAGGAAACAATACAGCGAGGTGAGCAACACCGGCGTCACGTGCGCGGGCACGCCCAGCTCGAAGTCGTAGTGCGACGGGGTCACGCCCACGCGCCGCAGCGCCACCATCGCCTTGTCCACGTCCCAGGCGAGCGCGCGGGGCAGGTAGTACAGCTCGTCGGCCAGCGCCGGGCTGTGCGGCGCGGCGGCCTTGCTCACGTGCTCGCAGAAGTCTTCCGCGCTCATCGCCTCGCCCGAGAGCCCCAGCTGAATCGCGCAGGCGAAGGCCGACACCGCGGCCGAGCAGAGCGGGTCCTTGTGGGTCATCACCGTGAGCACCTGCGCGTCGTGGGCCAGCCGGGTCGGCGTGGGCTCGCTCGACAGGCCCACCACCACGCCGCGCGACAGGCTCGAGGGGTCGCACACGCCCAGCGGCGCGCCAGCGCTCATCCACGGGGTGCCGGCGAGCAGCGCCTCGGCGGCCTGGGTGGCGGACGGCGGGGGCTGCAGCACCGTGCCTTCCTGCCAGAGCCACGAGAGGTGCTGCGCAGCGGTGCGGCCGTCGATGCGCTTCTCCCGCACCACCGAGTCGGCGACGGCCATCATCATCTGGGTGTCGTCGGAGAACTGCCCGCGGGGAAAGCCACCCCGTGGCCGCGAGGCGAAGTCATCGGCCGTGGGCTGCTGCCGCATCAGGGCCGGCGCGGGCAACCCGCGCAGCGGAAAGCCGAGCGCGTCACCGATGGCGAAGCCAAGCACTGCGGCGCGGAAGCGATCCTGGAGAACGGCGATGTGCAGCGGCATGGAGGGGGCGTCGGGAAGATACGCCGTCCGGCGGGACAGGAGCCATCGGGTTGTGCGTCGGCCCGTCGTCATTGCTGCCTCACGCCTTGTGGTACGGCTCGCCCCTGAGGATCGAGAAGCCCCGGTACACCTGCTCTACCAGCATCAGCCGCGCGAGCCGATGGGGCAGGGTCATCGCCGACAGCGACAAGACCAGCCCCGCCTTCGCCCGCACCGCGTCCGACAGGCCCTCGTCGCCGCCGATGACGAAGGCGACGTCTTTGCCGGAGTCCTGCTGACGGCCCAGCCACTTCGCGAAGTCCACGCTCGAGAGCGCCTTGCCCCGCTCGTCGAGGGCCACCAGCACGTCGCGGCCCGAGAGCTTCCCCAGCAGCGCCTGGCCCTCTTCTTCTTTCGCCCTGTCACCCGACGCGCGCGACTCGGGCAGCTCGACCACCGCCACCTTCGCGGTGTGACCCAGGCGCTTCACGTATTCGTCGACGCCGGGCGAAAAGAGGCCCGACCGGTCTTTGCCGACCGAGAGGAAGGTGAGCTTCATGGGGTCCGGCCTTCAGCGAGTGGTTACGGGTTGACCCGGGGAGCGTCGCTCCAGATGCCTTCCAGGTCGGTCTGCTCGCGGCGGTCGGGGGTGAAGAAGTGGGCCATCACGCCTTCGTCGTAGGTGACGCACACCCAGTCAGCCGACGCCTCGACCACGGCGGCGCGCTTGCCCTGCGGCCTGAGCAGGTCGTCGACGCCCTCGTGCATGGCGGACAGCTGGCGGTCTGACTCACCCGAGGCGATCACCAGGTAGTCGTAGCCAACGGCCGACGAGCGGGCGCGCACGTCGATGATGATGATGTGTTCGGCCTTCTTCTCGGCGGCGACCGCGGCGATCGAGCGAGCGAGCGCGAGGGCCTCGGGCGCCTCGAGGATCTTCGTCTTCGCGGGCTTCTGGGTGCCCTTCTTCGGCGCGACCTTGCGGCGCGGCGAGGGCCGCTTGGAGGTGCGGGCGGGCGGGCGCTTGGTGCCCTTCTTCGCCGTCTTCCCGGCCTTCGCGGGCTTCGCCGTGAGCTTCTTGCTGGAAGACTTCTTGCCCGACGGCTTGCTGGACGACTTGCCCGGCGAGGCCTTCTGCGCCGGCTTCTTCTTGAACGCGGGCCTCTCGACTCTGCTCGAGACAGGCTTCTTCTTCGCGGGGGTCTTCTTCTTCGCTGCCATGGGTCGCGCATAGCCCAAAGCCCGGGTGGGCGCTCTACGGATCAGCCGGCTGGCGTTCAGCGGACCTGGCCGTCGCCCACGACCACGTACTTCTGGGAGGTGAGCTCCTTGAGGCCCATCGCGCCGAACGCGTGGAGCCGGCTGGTGCTGATGCCGATCTCCGCGCCCAGGCCCAGCTCACCGCCGTCGTTGAAGCGCGTCGAGGCGTTCACCATCACCGCCGACGCCGTCACCTCGCGGGTGAAGCGGCGGGACAGCGCTTCGTCGCGGGTGATGATCGCCTCGGTGTGCTCGCTGCCGTACTGCGCGATGTGCGCCAGCGCCCCCTCGAAGCCGTCCACCACCTTCACCGCCAGGATCAGCTCGAGGAACTCCCGGCCGAAGTCGTCGGGCCTGGCAGCCGTCACCGGCACGCCGGCCCCTTCGAGCACCGCGCGAGCCCGCGCTTCGGCCCGCAGCTCCACGCCCTTCGCCACCAGCGCGCGCCCGGCTGCGGGGAGAAACGTCTGTGCCACCGAGGCGTCGACCAGCAGGCACTCGGCCGCGTTGCACACGCCCGGGCGGGAGGCCTTGGCGTTGACGATGATGCGCTCGGCCACCGCGAGGTCGGCCGTCTGCTCGACGTAGACGTGACACACGCCCTGGTAGTGCTTCACCACCGGCACGCGCGCGTGCTCCACCACGAAACGAATGAGCCCTTCCCCGCCGCGCGGAATGCACAGGTCGATCAGCCCCTCGAGCTTGAGCAGCTCGAGCATCGACTCGCGATCCGTCGTGGGCACCAGTTGCACGCTCGCGGCCGGCAGGCCCGCCTTCGCCAGCCCCACCTGCAGCGCGCGGGCGATCGCCTGGTTGGTGCGAAACGACTCCGAGCCACCGCGCAGGATCGCCGCGTTCCCGCTCTTGAGGCACAGCGCCGCCGCGTCGCTGGTCACGTTGGGCCGCGCCTCGTAGATCATCAGCACCACGCCCAGGGGCAGCCGTTCCTTGCGCACCTCGAGCCCGTTGGGGCGCACCCACCGCTCGGTCACCTCGCCGACGGGGTCAGGCAGCGCGGCCACCGACTCGACCGCCGCCGCCATCGCCTCGACGCGGGGCGGGTCGAGCAGCAGCCGATCGAGGAACGCCGCGTTCTTCCCCGCCTGCTTCGCGTCTGCCACGTCGAGCGCGTTCTGCGCGCAGAGCGCGGCGCTCGAGGCCCGCAGCGCCGCGGCCATCTCCACCAGGGCGCGGTTCTTCTGCTCGGTGCTCGCCGACACCAGCGCGCGCGCGGCGGTGCGGGACTCGAGGGCGAGGGCTCTCATGGAAGGACCTCGTACCCGGTGCCGGCCCGCTTGAGGCCCTTCGGCGCGGCGGGCGCGTCGAACACCTTCTTCAAGGCCCCGTCCTTCGCCGACGCCTGGAACACCTGCGCGCCGCCGCAGCAGCTCGCGGTGAACTCGAATGACTCGGGCGTGACCCACCGGCCATCGGAGTGCACCATCGAGGTCTTCTCGCTGGGGGCGTGCACCACCACGGGCTTCACCTTGCCCTCGAGGTAGCCGCGCAGGTCGGCCGTCTTCACCAGGTGGTACGGGCCGTAGTGATCGATCTGCAGGGCGAGCGTCGAACAGTCGGGCGCGAAGATGTCGAAGCGCCAGTCGTTGAAGAACACCTGGCCGGTCGGCGCGAAGCCCTTCGAGCTGCCGTCGGAGAACTTGAAGCTGAGCGACTCCACGCCGAACGACTTCGGCGCGGGCTGCGGCAGGTCCTTGAGCGCGTCGGCGTTGCCGCTCCAGAGGGCGGTGACGGGGCCGCAGGCGAGGGCGTGAAACACGCCGTCGACCGAGAGCTCCTTCGGGGAAAGCGCGGGCGGCTTCACCAACCCGGCCGGAGGGTCCTTCTTGCAGGCGAGCAGCAGCAGGCAGCACAAGAATGGCCACTGGGAGCGCATGGCTCCTGTTATCGCGCGGGCCCGGCCCCCGTCACCTCGCTTGCGCGCGCTGGCGCTCATTCCTGCTGGGCCGGTGCTAAGCCCCGGCCATGTTCGCGGTCTGGTCGAACCACAGCCTCAGCCCCACCACGACCCTGGCCGGGGCGCGCTGGGTCCACGCGGTCGCGCCCACCCCCGAGGAGCGCGAGCGGTTGTTGTCGGAGCTGGCGGTGCCGGTGGACTTTCTGCGGCACGCGCTCGACCCCGACGAGGTGTCGCGCATCGACCACGCGGACGCGGCGAGCTTTCTGATCGTGCGTGTGCCCTGCAGCATCGGGGGGGTCCCTCGCACTGCGCCGCTGGCCTTCATGCTGCTCAAGGGGCTCGTGGTCACCGTCACCCCGGTGGCCGAGGACGTGCTCACCCGCCTCGACCTGCCGGCGGACCTCGACCCCGCCCTCCCTACGAGCCTGGTGCTGCGGGTGCTGGAGCGGGTCGCAGAGCGGTACATGCTCGACGTGCGCGAGCTCGATCGCCGCGTCGACGAGGTGGAGAGCCGGCTCGAGCGCTCGCTGCGCAACCGCGAGGTGCTGGAGTTGCTCGCGTACCAGAAGGGGCTGGTGCACATCGAGACGGCGCTGGCCTCGAACCAGATCATGATGGAGCGGCTGCTCAAGGACGAGCGGCTCTCCAAGTCGCCCGCAGAGCTCGACCTGCTGGCCGACGTGCTGGTCGAGTTCCGTCAGGCGGGGCTGATGGCCGAAGTATCGACCAACATCCTGTCGCAGATGATGGACGCCTTTGCCTCGATCATCTCGAACAACCTCAACGTGGTGATGAAGGTGCTCACCTCGCTGACGCTGCTCTTCGCCATTCCCACGGCGGTGGCGAGCTTCTTCGGCATGAACGTGAAGTTGCCCTTCGGGGGGCACGAGCTCGCGTTCGAGGCCACCCTTGGGGTGTCGGTGGTGCTGGTCGTGCTGGCGGTGACCCTGTTCCGCCGCATGCGCTGGCTCTGAGGGGGCCACGGAGTAAGAGAGGGGCAGCCATGAGTGACCGCGAAGCGATGTTCAAGGAGATGGTGCGCCAGTTCCCCGACAGCCCCATGGGCCACTTCTCGCTGGGGCGCCTGATGGTCGACGAGAAGCGGTGGCCCGAGGCGGTGACCGCGCTGAGCGAGGCGGTGAAGCTCGACCCGACCTACGCTGCCGCGCTCGTCGCGCTGGGGGATGCTCATGTCGGCGCGGGCGCGAAGGACCAGGCGAAGGCGGCGTGGGAACGGGCGCTTGGTACGCCGTTGGGGCGCCGAGACATGAGCTTGCAGGCGGATCTGGAGCAGAGGATTCGCGATCTCGAAGATTTCTGAGGGAGCGTCTTCTTTTTTCGGGGTCGGTTTGTCGGATTCGGATTCGGATTCGGATTCGGATTCGGGGTCGGATTCGGATTCGGATTCGGATTCGGGGTCGGGGTCGGGGTCGGCGACGGGATCGGGATCGCGATCGGCTTCGGGATCGGAGAACCGCGGTGGCGGTCTCGGGAAACGCGGACGGGTTCGGTCTCTGCTGCCGCCCCCGCGGCCGACACCGTCACCCGGGAACCGAAGGCGCCCCCGTCCCCGATCCCGAAGCCGATCCCGATCCCGATCCCGTCGCCGACCCCGACCCCGAATCCGACCCCGAATCCGAATCCGACCCCGAATCCGAATCCGACCCCGAATCCGAATCCGAATCCGAATCCGACCCCGAGTCCGAATCCGACCCCGACTCCCTCTACGGCCGCGGAGCAGCAGCCACCTGCCCAGAATGCACCCTGAGCCCTCCCGCCCGCGAAGCCTGATACCCCTGCGAAGTGTGGAACCCCTTCTCCTCGACCGGCAGCGCCCAGCTCTCCGGCTCAGGCAGCACGCGAAAGTTCGTCCTCCGCACGTGGTCCATGACGTACCGGTGCCGGTAGACGGTGAGCAGCCGCTGGTAGAACGCCTGCAGCGGCGGAAACATCCGGTAATGCCACTGCCACACCTGGAACGCATTGAGCCCCGCGAGCGCGGGCCCCTTGAGGATGGCGGGCCCCAGCGTATGCAACCTCGGGTTGCCGAACGCCTTCGCCAACCGCTTCGCCGCGCGAGGCACTGAATAGAACGAACGCGCCAGCCAGCGGATGCCGTCCTGCAGCTGCTTCGGCGTCATCTCCTTCGGCCGCACCACCACGTGGTCCTTGCCCACGTACTCGTCGTAGTCCTCGGTGAGCAGCCGGTCTTCCGCCTTGTACTTGCGCCACGCCGCCGTCCCCGGAAAGGGGATCTCGGTGGTGAAGCTGCAGTGCAGCAGGTCGGTCTCGTCGAGGAACGCCAGCGTGCGCGCGAACGTGTCGGGCGTGTCCTGGTCGAAGCCGAACATCCAGTTCCCGGACGGGATGATGCCCGCCGCGAAGATCTCGTGGATCACCTCGCGGTAGTCGCCCGCTTCGGCGCGCTTGCCCTGGCGATCGAGGCTGGGCTGGTTCACCGACTCGTAGCCGCTCGAGATGAGCGCGCAGCCCGCCTCGTGGGCATCGCGGAGCGCGCCGCTGTCCCGGCTGAACTCGTGCCGGGCCTGCATGCCGAACGGCACCGCCTCCTTCTTCAGCGCGGCGAACAACTCCCTCGCGTGGTCCGGGTCGGCCGGCAGGTTGTCGTCGACGAAGTACAGCGCGCGCACCCAGGGCGGCCGGCGGCGGATCTGCTCGAGCACGTTCGCGATGGGATAGGTGCGGTAGCCCCGCGTCATCCGCTTGGCGAAGCAGAACCCGCACGCCTCGGGGCAGCCCCGGCTGGCGACGATGGGGAAGGTGAACGCCCCGTAGCGCTCGTTGCGCAGCAGGTCGGTGCGCGGCGGCGGCAGCGTGGCGAGATCGGGCGCGTCGTCGCGGTAGATGCCCTGCACCTTCTTCGGCGAGACCAGGAA
Organism: Archangium sp.; assembly: GCA_030681645.1. GTDB lineage: Bacteria > Myxococcota > Myxococcia > Myxococcales > Myxococcaceae > Archangium_A. The sequence continues at coordinate 147,039 of JAUXRX010000009.1, read as the reverse complement.
CGCCTCGCAGATGCGCCGCCACGAGGTCTCGCCTTCACCACACACCACCGCGTCGGCGTGCTCGAGGCCTTCCTCGGGCAGCGCGGTCACGTGGTGGCCTCCGATCACCACCGTGACGCCGCGCGCGCGGTAGAGGTCGGCCAGCGCGTACGCCGCCTTGATGGTCGGCGTCGAGGCCGAGATGCCCACCAGGTCGGTCGGTTCCTCGAGGAAGAGCTGCTCGCGCAGCACGTCGACGATGGCGATGTCGAACTGCTTCGGGGTCACCGCCGCCAGCGACGCCAGCGCGAGCGTCGGCACCTCGAGCTCCCACGGAAGCGTGATCAGCTTGAGGCGGTAGCGACGCATTCACCGCAGCTACCCCGGAGGGGCGCAGCGACACTGGATCCAGATCAAGACTTCTCGCGCCAGCTGACCTCGAGGTCGTAGTTGAAGAGGTCGAGCAGCTTGATGCCGACGCGCACGTCCTGGGCGCCGACCGCTTCGATCGCCGCCCGCACCGCACCTGCGTTCGACGGCGCGGCCGAGAACTCCCGGCGGCAATGAAACAGGCACGACGAAGGATGGCTGAAGGTGACCGAGCGCTCACCGAAGCTGAACGTGGTGCTGATCGCCCACGGCATTCCCGTGAGCATCGCCCGCGGCGAAGGCTGGAAGCCCGCCAGGAAGGCGCGGCCCAGCAGGCTCCCCAGGTAGCTGGTGGTGGCGAGCCGGCCCATCTCGTCGAGCCACGCATCGACGCCGCCGTAGCGGGGCGCAAGCTCGTCGACCACGGCCAACCCCATCTGCACCACGCCCGCGTACGGGTAGTTGAGGAAATCGAAGATCCGGCGCTCCTGCAGCGCGTCCCGCCCGCGCCGCTCGAGGGGCGCACCACCGAGTTCCCGGAAGAGCTCGAGATACCGGCGCACGAAGAGCCCCTTGAGCGTGTCGGTCGGCCGCAACCGCGCCAGGCGCTCGGCGCTGTCGGCTCGGAAGCGCGCGATGTCTGCTGCGAGCGCGGGGGACATTGCCAGGAGCCTATCAGCCGACCACTCGCCGCAGCTCACCGCGCGCCACCGCCAGGCCCTTTCTGCCCCCGCTCAGCAGCTTCTCGTTCAGCGCCGCGAGCCGGTCCGCCATCTGGTGCGCGAGGTTGTTCACCACCTTGAGCGCGGCGAGGTCCCACGCCAGCAGCCGCTTCTGGAACTGGGGCCCCGAGATGCGCAGCACCGTCACCTTGCAGATCGCCGTCACCGTGGCTGAGCGCCTGGGCACTGCGCGGAACAGCGAGAGCTCGCCCAGGGCCGCGCCCGGGCCCACCTCGGCGAGCACGTTGCCCCCGCACGCGATCTCCACGTCGCCGTCGAGCAGCACCCACAGCGCATCGGCCGCCTCGCCCTCGCGGAATACGGTCGCGCCCGCGGGCAGGCGGCGCACCTCGCAGAGCCCGAAGAGCGACTCCACCTCCGTCTCGGTGAGACCCCGGCACAGCGACGAGCTGGCGAACCTGCCGAGGAGGGAACCCGCGACTGCCATGATCGAGCGTAACGGGCCCGTCGCGGGTTGACCCTGATCCGGGTCGAGCCCGACCTGGCGGCGGCCGAAGACTCAGGGCAGCTTGAAGCGCGCCACGCCCTCGCGCGCGAAGCTGCCCAGGTAGAGATAGCCCTCGTGCTCCGTGGCGCAGGCGATGGGCGAGTAGCTGCCCGCCTCGTCGCGCTGGAAGGACTCGACCGGCTTGCCCGCGAGATCGACCAGCAGCACGTACGAGTGCCGCGCCGGCTTCGGCTGCACGAACTTCGGCAACGCCGCGACGATGCGGCGCACGTTGGGCCAGGCGGCGAGCAGGTCGATCTCCGGCTTGCGGGGGCTGCCGATGGCGACCCAGAAGCCGTGGCGCGTGGGCGACCAGCGCACGTTGTCGGGGAAGCCTGGCAACGAATCGGTGAAGAGCTCCTTCTGGCCGGCGCGCTCACCGGTGAGCCACACCCGCCAGAGCCGGTAGGCGCCCGTCTCCGCCACCACCAGGAACGACTCGTCGCCCGCGAGCGCCACGCCGTTGATGAAGGAGAAGCCGTCGGCGACGCGGGTCAGCGTCTTCGTGGCGGGCACGTACTTGAGCAGCCGGCCGGTGGTCTGGTGCTCGAGCAGGTCCTCGGTGAAGCGCTCGATGGAATGCCGGGCCGAGGCATCGGTGAAGTAGATGGTGCCGTCCTTCGTGATGGCGAGATCGTCGACGAAACGAAACGGCACCCCGCCCTGCCCCGTGGCCAGCGTCTCGACCTGGCCCGCCGCGTCCATCGCCAGCAGCCCCGCGTGTGCGTCGCAGATGATCAGCCGTCCATCGGGGTGGTACGCCATCGCCAGCGGGCGGCCCTTCGTGTCGAAGAGCACCTGCGCCGCGTCGACGCCCACCTCGAGCTTCACGATGCGGCCATCCTTGAGGCCGGCGATCAGCGTGCCGTCGGGCGCGACGGTGATCGCCTCCGGGCCGATCAGGTCCTTCGCCCACCACTCGATGGGCTGGAGCCGCTCGTTCGGCGCATACGGGCCCTCGAGCAGAGCGTTCGGCGGCGGCGTCCACGTCGCCGGCTCGATCGGAGAGACGACCCACGCCAGGCCCAGGAGCCCCGTCAACGCCACCAACACCGCCGCCGCACCTTTACGAATCAATGAACACCCTCATGGAAGAGCCGCCCACTGCGCGGCGGTGACGCGGCCGATGAAGCGCGGCGGCGCGCCGAGCGACGGCTTGTAGATGGCGGCCTCGGCAGGATCGAGCGAGTCGAGCACCGCGCACGCGGCCGGGTAGTTCACGTGGCCGACGTGCGCGACGTTGGTGCCCGCGCTGGGCCTGGCGTTGAGCAGCGAGGTCGCGTCGCGGCAGCGGTTGGGCTCGTCGTAGACGAAGGGCGTGAGGTTGATCGCCTGCTCCACGGTGGGCCCGAACTGGAAGCCCTCTGCCGTGCGCACCGCGCGGCAGAACTCGCTCGAGAGCACGCGGCTGACGCTGACGGCGTTGGCCTGGAAGAACGCGTGCACCTGCGCGAGCTCGACGTCGGACAGCGCGGGGGTCAGCTGCTCGGCGGTGGCGGTGGCGCAGACCGGGTCGCAGCTCTTCCACCAGTTGGGCGAGGTGGTGGTGCTGGCGCTGCCCAGGCTCAGGTTGTCGGCGCAGGTGCCCGCGGACGCGTGGCGGAAGAAGAGCGTGTACCCGCCGGCCTGCAGCGCTTGCTTGAGGGTGAGCGCGCGGGTGGTGGAGGCGGGCGCCGTGCTGCAGGTCGCGCCGAGGCAACCCCACGCGGTGTACGTGTACGTCCTCGCGGCGAGCGGCAGGTTCGGGAGCAGCGCCTCGATGCGGTCGGCCGCGCTCGAGCCCGCGCCATCGAAGACGACCGTGGCCGCCGGGTCGTTCGGACCACTCGGGGTGCCGTTGAGCGTGCGCACCACCTTCACCCGCGGCGCGGTGGAGGCCCAGGACAGCTCCACCGACTGTTTGTCGGCGCTCAACGCGGTGGTGAGCCCGGTGACCGAGAGGCTCACCCCTCCGTCTCCCGGCGCCATCACCGCCACGCTGGGCGCGGTGGTGCCGCACTTGCCGCACGAGTTGCAGTTGAACACCGCGTAGTAGGTGTCCTGCGCGCTCGAGAGGCTGCTGATCGGCTCGGTCGTGGAAGACGAGGGCCCCGAGTAGACGTGCGTGCCGTCGTTGATGGTGGTGGGCGCGCTGCCCAGCTTCTTGCGCACCATCACCAGCTCGAACGCGGTCGACACGTCGGGCGGATCCCACTGCACGCGCACGTTGGCGCCGTCGAAGACCGAGGTGACGTTGGTGACCTCGACGGTGGGGGCGATGGTGTGGGCCCCGCGCAACGAGCTGACGGTGGCGGCGGTCTTCGACCAGTTGCCATCGGCGGCGCGGCTCCAGATGTGCCAGGAGAACGGCCCGCAGCTGTCGGGCAGGTTGGCGTCGATCAGCTTCACGTCGTCCCCGAGGTAGAGGATCACGCCGCCGCCGAGCGAGTCACCCACGTTGCCGGTGCCGTCGGGCTGCGTGGCCGTCTCGGTGGCGATGGTGCGCGCGACCAGCACCGACACGGCGTTGAGGCCCGGCACCCAGGTGATGGTGGCCACGCCGGGCGTGAGCACGAGCTCGGCCTTCGCGGGCGGCTCGACGAAGGTGGGGCGCGGCGGTCCGCAAGCTGAGAAGACGGCGGCCAGACACCCCAGCGTTCGAAGCGACATGGGGGAGGTTTGTAGCAGAGGTAGTGTGTCGGGCCGATGCCGACCCTGATGCTCGCGCTGCTGATCGCCGCTGCACCGGTCGTGGAGGATCGCCGCGGCTTCACCTTCACCGTGCCGGCGGGCTTCGAGCCGTTCCCCGGCTTCAAGCCGACCGCCACGAAGCTGTACGCGTTCGGCAAGAACCTGGGCACGCCAGGCGCGCTCACCCTCACCATCGACGTGCTCGACGGCCCCGCCACACCGGGCGCGTCGCGGAGCTGCGCGACGCTGGCGAACAGCTTCGAGCGCACGGTCAGCTCACCGAGCCTCGAGACCTGGCTCGGCCAGGAGCTCAGCGGGGCCCGCCTGGTGATGACGCACGTCTTCGGCGAGGTGCTGGTGTTCTGCGTCGACGTGCCCGTGCTGCCGAACGGCCTCTCGGTGATGATCTCCGGCAAGCCCGGGAACGAGGCGATCCTCCGCGAGACCTTCCGCGCAACGCTTGCGTCGATCCGCACCGACGACTCGCCGATGGGCACCTTCGCCCCGATCGGGCTCGCGCTGATCGTCGCCCTCGTGGCGTTGTCCTGGAAGATGAGCCGGCACCGCAGGGGCAAATGACCACAGGCGTGGCCGCGGGGTGAGAGGTGAGGTCAGGGGCGCGTGATGCGTTCCTCCGTCCTTTCTCTCGCAGTCTTCGTCTTCCTCTTCTCCTGCGGCCCCGAGGTGGGCGTCGAGCAGCCCGATGATGCAGGTGCCGCCGGTGGCGGCGCGGGCGGCAGCACGGGAGGCGGCAACGGCGCGAGCGTCACGTTCTGCGAGGTGAAGCCGGTGCTGCAGGCGGAGTGTGGAAGCTGCCACGGCGTCTCTCCGGTCGCGGGCGCGCCGGTGTTGATGACGTGGGCTGATCTGCAGGCGAGCTCTCCCCGGGGCGGCACGATGCTCGATCGCAGCATCATCCGGCTCTCGACCACGCCGGTGGCCGGCGCGATGCCCCCGAACATCGGCGGCAACGCGGCTGACATCGGGCTCTTCACGGACTGGCGCGCCAACGGTGCTCCTGACTGCGTGCCGGATGGTGGCACGGGCGGTGGCGCGGGTGGCGGCGCGGGGGGCGGTGGCGGGGGCATCGTGGCGACGACCTGCGCGAGCGGCCTCACCTGGTCGTTCGGCAACAATCTCGGCGTGCGCATGAACCCGGGCGAGGCCTGCGCGAGCTGTCACCAGTCGCGGCGGCGCGGCCCGGTCGCGGGCTTCATGGGCACCGTCTATCCCTCGCTCCACGAGGCGACGATGTGCTCGGTGACGAGCGTGCCCGCGGGCCTCTCGGTGCAGATCCTCGACCAGGCGGGCGTGGTGCGCAGCACCTTCACCATCTCGTCGACGAGCAACGGCAACTTCTACGGCGGCACGGTGGGCATGCCCAGCCCGTACCGCGCGCGGGTGGTGCAGAACGGCGTGGTGAAGTCAGAGATGCTCGGCGCGCAGACCAACGGCGACTGCAACGTGTGCCACACCGCGCAGGGTGCGCAGGGGGCGCCGGGCCGCATTCACTGGTGAGTTACAGCTTCGGCTTCGGACAGGTCGCGGTGAACAGGTGGTTGTGTTTGCCCGCGCTGCCGTCGGGATAGCCGAAGCGCATGGGCAGCTTCTTCGCGGTGGCGAAGGTCTTGCGCAGCTCTTCCTGGTAGCCCTCCCACGTACCGAGGAACGACTTCTCGAACGTGCCGTACGCAGCGACGGTGCAGCCGCGCGTGGTCCAGTGCCGCGGGGGAATGCCGGTGGAATCGGACACCATGAAGTCGGCGTGCGAGAGCAGGTAGTCGCGCACGGTGCTGAAGGCCTCGCGCCAGAGCAGGTAGCTGGCGGCCTTGGTCATCGCGGTGATCCGGCCCTTCGCCTCGAGGTGCTTGAGCACGCCCGGTGGGAGTGAGTCGTTGGCGAGGTTCGCGGCGAGGTGACGATGAATCCGGCGGGGCGCGTCGGGCTGGCCCTTCGGCACGAACTGGATCTCCACGTTGGCGAACGCGGGGCTGAAGTCAGGCGCCTTCCAGTTCGACTTCAGGTTCGCCGCGGTGGTGCCTTCCATCGCGGTGACCTCTTCCTTCGAGAAGTAGTGCAGCGAGCCGTCGGGCTCGACGCGAAAGAAGCGCACGGAGACGGGCTCCTGGCCGGCGAGCGCGAGGCCCATGAGGTGCATGGAGAGCTGGCCGGGCAGCTCGCCCTGCTGCGTGGCCGAGAGGTTCTTGCTCAGGCTGTCGTTGCTCATGAGCGTCGAGGCGCTGGCGTTGGCGATGGCCGAGAGGCTGGCCTTGAGCGCCTTCGGGTCAGTCAGTCCGGGCAGTCGCCGTGGATCGCCGGCGAGCTCGAGGGAGAGGGTGGTGATCACCTTCGCCTTCGGGAACAGGGCGAGGGCGGCCATCGAGTCACCGCCACCGAAGGGGTAGACGAGCTCCTCGGGCAGCTCGGCCGGGAGCAGGTCACCGACGAACTTCTGAGCCTTCACCGCCCAGTTGCCGCGGAAGTGCTCGTAGCGTTTGCCCTGGTTGGCGCAGAACGCGGTGATCGTCTTCGCGTCGAGCTGAGGCGGTGCCTCTCCCTGGCAGGTGACGACGTTGAAGAGCGGCTTCACGTCATTGATGAAGTCAGCCGGTTCAGCAGCAGCAAGAGCGAGCGTGAAAACGAGAGGAAGCACCCGCGGAACATAGTCTCCCTCTCCCCCCAGGAGCGAAGCCGGTCCAGCGGAACGCTGGACAAGCGCAGCTGGAGCGCAGCGGAAGATGCGCCAAGGCGAAGCGACCAGAGAGGTGGGGGGAGAGGGTCGGGTGAGGGGCGACGCTCAGTAGCCGCTGTTGTCGTATTGCAGCTGAGCCACGGGCCGGGTCTTGAGACCCTCTGCCCGGCGCAGCATCGAGACGAACTCGACGCGTTCAGCCTTCCCCTCGGCGGCGCCTTCAGCCAACTCCGAGATCGCGCTGAGCGACCAGCTCCCCACCCGGTTCCCGCGCAGCGTGTCTGCCCCGAGGGCCACGGCCGCCGCGAACCGCAGATCCGCCCCGGTCTCCGCGAGCGCATGCGCCACGGCGCTGCGGGGAATCGACTCACTGACCTCGAACACCTCGTTCGAATCAGGCAGCTGCCCGCGCACGGCGATCGACCCGAGCGCCCCCGAGGCCGAGGTGAGGGTCACCTCATACAACGCGGTCACGGTGTGGCCCGAGCCAAGCTCGCCCGCGTCCACCTGGTCGTTCCTGAAATCCTCATCGGCGACGGCGCGGTTCTCGTACCCGATGAGCCGGTACGTCGAGACGACCTTCGGGTCGAACGACACCTGCACCTTCACGTCCTTCGCGATGACCTCGAGTGTCCCGGTGAGCCCCTGGCGGAACGCCTTGTCGATGGCCTGGTCCGAGTCGACGTACAGCGCCTGGCCGTTGCCCTTGTCAGCGAGCTGCTCGAGGGCGTCGGCCTTGTAGTTGCCCAGGCCGAAGCCGACGGTGGTGAGGGTGACGCCCTCTTCCACGTGCGAGTGCACGGAGGCGAGCATCTGCTCGGTCGACAGGTTGGGCCCGATGTTGGTGTCGCCGTCGGTGAGGACGATCACCCGGCTGGTGGTGCCCTTCTGCACCTGGCCGACGGCGAGGCGGTAGGCGAGCTCCATGCCGCTGCCCTGGTTGGTGCCGCCGCCGCCGGTCTCGAGCGAGCGCACCGCCGAGAGGATCTGGTCCTGCTTCGCGGCGCTGGTGGGCTGCAGCACGATCTCCGCGCGGCCGGCGTAGGTCGCGATGGCGACGGTGTCGGTGGGGCGCAGCTGGCGGGTGAGCACCTCGAGCGCGCGCCTGGCGAGCGGCAATCGGTCGGCGCCGCTCATCGAGCCACTGACGTCGACGAGGAAGACGAGGTGAGCGGGCTTGCGCTGCTCTTCGTCGACGTGGCGGCCCTGCAGCGACACCTTCACCAGGGTCTTCGCTTCATCGAAGGGCGAGGCCGCGCCCACGACCGAGATGGCGAAGGGAGCGCCCTTCGGCTCTTCCAGCGAGTAGTCGAACGCGTTGATCCACTCCTCCACGCGGATGCCATCAGCCGCGGGGAGCGCGTTGCTTTCCAGGATGGTGCGGCGGGCCCAGGTGTACGACGCAGTGTCGACGTCGACGGCGAAGGTGCTGCGCGAGTCGAGCGCCGTGCGAGTCACGGGCGAGGGAGCGGGCGCGATGTACACCTCGCGGCTGGCGGCGAAGTTCATCAGCTTCTTCTTCTCCAGGCGGCCCTGGCTCTTGCTGGTGCGGCGCTCCACCAGCGTGTCACCGGCGAGCGCATCGGCGCTCGAGCCGAAGAGCGCCTTGAGGTTGTCCCCGAAGAGCGTGACCACGCCGACGGCGGTGAGACCGACGATGCCGACGGAAGCGATGAAACCAGCCGAGATGTGAAACGGGGTCTTCTTCTTCATGGCGTGCACCTGGGTGACTGCGAGGTGAGGCCATGGTGCGGGAGCGGAGGCGATACGAACATCGGCCGTCGGGAGGTCCTCCCAGTGACCGTCGGACGAATGACGTATGCCCTCCCTCTCCCTGCGCAGCGGGGAGAGGGCCGGGGTGAGGGGCGCAGCTCAGCTGCTGACAGCCTCAGTGCACCGGTTGCACAACTCCTGAGCCCCGACCTCGGCCCGGTAAGCCCAGCACCGGGGGCACTTGTTCCCGGTGGCCTGAGTGACCTCAGCCTTCACACCCTCCGCCGCAACCACGGCCTTCTCCCCTGCCGTGGCAACGAGATGCACCTGGCTGACCTTGAACAGCTCCGCCAGATCCGCCGAGTACTTCTGCAGCAGCGACAGCGTGGCGCCAGTCGCAGTGACCGCCAACTGAGCCTCCTCCGACTTGCCGATGAGCTTGTCGCGCCGGGCCGCCTCGAGCAGCGGCAACATCGCCGCGCGCACCACGAACAGCTGGTCGTACTCCGCGACGCGAGCGGCATCGCTGACGCCCTTCGGCGCGGGGAACGGCTCCATGAACACGGTCGCGGCGCGAGCGCCGGGCAGGTACCCGTACGCCTCTTCGCTGGTGAAGCTGGTGACCGGCGCGAGCACCACCAGCATCTCCTTCGCGATCCGGTACAGCGCCGTCTGCGCGCTGCGCCGCTTCGCGCCGTCCTTCTTCCCCGTGTACAGCGCGTCTTTCTGGATGTCGTAGTACTGCGCCGACAGCTCGTTCGCGCAGAAGTCGACGACGCTCTGGAACACGAGGTGGAACTCGTAGTTGTCGTAGGCCTTCTTCACCTTCTCGGTGAGGGTATCGAGGCGCGCCAGCACCCACTGCTCGAGCGGCAGCAGCTTCTCGGGCGCGACCGTGTCCTTCGCGGGATCGAAGTCGAACAGGTTCGACAGCGCGTACCGCACGGTGTTGCGGATCTTCCGGTACCCCTCTGAGAGCCCGTCGAGGATGGGCATCGAGAGGCGCACGTCGTTCCGGTAGTCCGACGACGCGACCCACAGCCGCATCACCTCGGCGCCGTGCTTCCTGGTGATGTCGTCGGGCGAGACGGTGTTGCCCAGCGACTTGCTCATCTTGTTGCCGTTGCCGTCGACGACGAAGCCGTGGGTGAGGCACGTCTTGTACGGAGCGACGCCGCGCGTGCCGACGCCGACCAGCAAAGAGCTGTGGAACCAGCCGCGGTGCTGATCGGAGCCCTCGAGGTAGAGATCGACGGGGATGCTGGCGTGCTCGCGCTGCTCCATCACCGCCGCGAAGCTGCAGGCCGAGTCGAACCACACGTCGAGGATGTCGGTCTCCTTCTGCAGCGTCGCCTTGCCGCACGCCGGGCAGGTGTCGCCGGTGGGCGTGAAGTCGGAGAGCGGAGCCGAGTACCAGACGCCCGCGCCTTCCTTCGCCACGGCGTCCGCCACCTTGTTCATCAAGGCGGCGTCGATGAGGGCGTGGTTGCACTCGGTGCACACCGCGGTGGGGATCGGCACGCCCCAGGTGCGCTGGCGCGAGATGGTCCAGTCGGGCCGGGTCGCGAGCATGCCGTGGATGCGATCGCGCCCCCACTTCGGCACCCAGTTCACCGCGTCGTCGATCTGCGCCAGGGCCTTCTTGCGCAGGTCGTTGGTCTCCATCGAGATGAACCACTGCGGCGTGGCGCGGAAGATGACGGGCTTCTTGCTGCGCCAGCTGTGCGGGTAGCTGGTGGTGAGCAGCTCGCCGGGCTTGTTGAGCAGCGCGCCCTTCTCGGCGAGCAGCTTCGGCACGCTCTCGTTGGCGTCGAACACGAACTGTCCGGCGAGCAGCGGGCCCACGGTGTCGTCGTAGCGGCCGTCGGCCTTCACCGGGTTGTACGGCTCGAGGCCGTAGCGCAGGCCCACCTCGTAGTCGTCAGGACCATGCCCGGGCGCGGTGTGCACCAGCCCGGTGCCGGCCTCGAGCGTGACGTGCTCGCCGGTGACGACGGGCGAGACGCGGTCGAGGAACACGTGGCGGTACTTGAGCCCCTCGAGCTCGTCACCGAGCGCGTAGCCGAGGATGCGCGTGGGGTCGGCGAACACGGCGGCGTCGAAGCTGGCGCCGCTCACCTTCACGTCCTTCACCTTGAGCTCGTCGGGCGCGAACTCCGAGAGCACCTTCGCCAGCAGCTCCTTGGCGATCACCAGCACGCGGCCGCCCAGCTCGTAGAAGACGTATTCGAACTTCGGCGCGACGGCGATCGCCAGGTTGGCGGGCAGCGTCCAGGGCGTGGTGGTCCAGATCGCGAACTCGACCTTCTTCCCCTTCAGGAAGCCCCACTTCGCAGCCAGGTCGCCCTCCGCGGGGAACGCGACGTAGGTGCTGGGGACCTTGATGTCCTCGTATTCGATCTCCGCCAGCGCGAGCGCGGTCTTGTCGTACACGCACCAGAACACCGGGCGGTTCTTGCGGAACAGCGAGCCCGCCGTGGCGAACTTCGCCAGCTCGCGGATCTCCTGGGCCTCGAAGTCGAAGTCGAGGGTGCGGTAGCGCGCGTCGTAGCGGGCGAAGACGCCCATGCGCTTGAACTCGGCGGCCTGGATGTCGATGTATTCGAGCGCGTACTCGCGGCAGCGCTGGAGGAACTCGTCGCGCGACATGAGCCGGCGATCGACCTTCTTCTCGCGCAGGTTCTTCTCCACCGCCTGCTCGATGGGCAGGCCGTGGCAGTCCCACCCGGGGATGAAGTCGGCGCGCCGCCCGGCGAGGTTCTGGTACTTCACCACGATGTCTTTGAGGATCTTGTTGAGCGCGTGACCGGCGTGCAGCTTGCCGTTCGCGTACGGCGGCCCGTCGTGGAGCACGAACGGAGGCGCGCCCTTGTTCTTGTCGAGAATCAGTTGGAAGACGTTCTTCTCTTCCCACGCGGCGAGCATCTTCGGCTCGAGCTGCGCGAGGTTCCCTTTCATGGGGAACTCGGTCTGCGGCAGATTCAACGTCGCCTTGTAGTCCTTCTTCTCCAGATCACTCATTGAGGGCTCGCTAGTCCGACTCGCTGCGTCAGGCAAACCTGACCTTCATGAATGCGAGGCGCCCTCCCCCGTCAGGAGGGCCATGCTGCTTGGCGCGCTGGTGCTGGCCCTGCTCACGCCTGTTCCCGTTCCGGTGACGCCGAAGCCGGCGGTCGACGCTCGGGCGGAGTGCCTGAAGGCCTGCGCGGGAGCCCCGAAGGACGCCACGGGCAAGCGGCTGCTGCAGTGCCTGCGCAGCTGTGAACCGCCCGACGCCGGCGTCCCCTGAGCCCTATCGGTCGCCCCTCACCCCAGCCCCCCCAGCCCTCTCCCCGCTGCGCAGGGAGAGGGGGTCACTTCTTCATCAACCGATCGACCACCGCCACATACGCGGTCATGGCTGCGTCCTTCGACGTGCCCTTCTTCTTCGCCCACGCGTCGAACTTCGCGCGGCCCACGAAGTCGAGCATGCCGGGCCGGGAGCCGGTCGCGTCGCCGGTCGTGCCCTGCTTGTAGAGCGCGTACAGCTCGAGCAGCTCGTCGTTGTCCGGCTTTTCGGTGAGGGTCTTCACCCGCTTCTGCGCGTCCTCGAACGATTCGATCAGGGTCATGCCGTGAGAGTAGGCTCAGGCCATGCGGTTCGTCCTCTTCCTCGTGGTGGCAGCGACCTTCGCCTTCGCGCAGCAGACGCCCTGCACCAGCAAGTGCAACCTCGCGGCCTCCGAGTGCATGAAGACCTGCATGGGCGACCCGAAGGACGCGCAGCGCAAGGAGAAGGGCGAGCACCTGCAGCAGTGCCTCAAGCAGTGCGAGGCGCAGAACGCACAGTGCAAGCAGGGTTGCCCCGCGAAGTAGTCCGCTCGGCGCCACGGCGAAGTGCTCGCCCGGGAGGACCGGGAACCGGTAGGTTGGGCCCATGAACCCGACCGGTAAGACCGGGCGCGGACCGCTCTTCTGGGGGTTGGTGATCGGCGGTGTGGGCCTGGCAGCGTGCTGTCTGTTCACGATGCTCGCGGTGGTGGTGATGGGCGCCTTCGGCGCAGCGTCCGATCTCGACCCACCCACGGCCACGGGCGGCGGGGGGCCGTGGATTCCAGCGGGAGAGGTGGCCCGCTCGGCGACGCTGACGCAGCAGCTCCCCGGTGGCCGCTGGGTCTACCAATCAGGCGGCAGCGTCGACACGGTGGTGGCGCGCGCCGGCGCGACCGCGTGGGTGCAGACCAACACCAGCGGCTCGCTGTACGCCTTCACCTTCGAGGGCGACGGCTCGTACACCTTCGAGTGGGCGAGCGCGGTGACGCTGTACGGCGGAACGTCGCGATCGTCGTGCGTCGAGAAGGGAGATTGGTCGCTCGACGGCAACCAGCTCACCCTCGAGCCCCGCTCGCAGCGCGCCACCTACGTCGCCAGCGCCGGGCTGAAGCAGGACAAGGAAGACGTCGACCTCTCGGCGCGCACCTACGAGGTGGTGGACATCGAGCTGGAAGGCATCGTGCCCGCGGGGGCGCCGCCGGGGCGGTTTCCGGGCATCGAGCTCAAGGGGCGCGGCGCGCCGTTCGACGTCAGCAGAGAGAGCTACGAGCTCGACCTGCAGCGGCTGTGATGCTCCGGTTGCCCACCGAAGTAGCCCGCTTCATGGGCGGGCCGATGCGTGGTTCGCGCCGGTGTTAAGGGCATCGGAGTGATGCGCACGACCGCCCTGGTGGCCTCGATCTCCCTGCTGCTGCTCGGCGGTGCCTGGTACGCGTCGCGCGCGTTGACCTCAGACGTGCGGCCCGTCGCGCCGGTGACCTCCCCGGTCGTGCCCGCGCTGCCCCCACTGCTCGCGGCGCCCGTCGCGGTGGTGCCCTCGGCCGTGGCGCCCCCTGAGCCCGTCGCGCCCCCAGCCGCGCCCGTTGCCCCCGTTCCGCCTGAGCCGTCGCAGCCGTCTCCTCCAACCGAAGAGGCGCTCTCTCCCGAGGCGCTCGAGCTGAAGGGGATCGCCGATCAAGCCGCGGCACAGCTCGCGGATCTCAAGGGCGGCCCTGCGAACTGGCGGCGCGCCGAGAAGCTGTATGAGCGGTGTCTGTTCATCGACTCGAACGACGCGCGGTGCAGGGCGGGGCTGGAGTCAGTACGGCGCCACCTCGGCCCGAAGGCCCCGAAGGCCCCGCGGCCAACCGCCCGGCCTCCTGACTGGGAGGAGTAAGCCCCTCACCCCGGCCCTCTCCCCGCTTCGCAGGGAGAGGGAGAACAGATCATTTCGGCTTCATCGACTTCGCGTCGAGCGAGTACTTCTTCACCAACCGCTCGATCGACTTGCGATGCAGCCCCGATTCCCGCGCCGCGCGGCTGATGTTGCCGTCGCACCGCTTGAGCACCTGGCCGATGTACTCGCGCTCGAAGTTCTCGAGCAGCTGCTCCTTGGCGTCCTTGAACGAGAGGTGCTCGTTGAAGGGCAGGGGCTGCTCGGTCTGCTGACCCTGCACGCGCGCCGGCAGGTGCTGGAGGTCGATCATCTCCCCGTCGCTGAAGGTGAGCACGTGGCTGATCACGTTCATCAGCTCGCGGATGTTCCCGGGCCACGAGTACTGCATCAGCACGCTCATCGCGGGCGCCGAGACGATCTTCTTCCCGTGGCGCGCGACGATCTCGGGGTCCCCCAGCTCCTTGCGGATGATGTGGGGAATGTCTTCGCGCCGCTGCCGCAGCGGCGGCAGCTGAATGTTGATGACCGAGAGGCGGAAGTAGAGGTCTTCGCGGAAGTTCCCGGTCTGGATCTCCTTCACCAGGTCGCGGTTGGTGGCCGCGATCACCCGCACGTCGATCTCCTGCACCTCGTTGCCGCCGACGCGCCGCACCTCGCGGTTCTCGAGCACGCGCAAGAGCTTCGGCTGGAGATCGGTGCGCAGCTCACCCAATTCGTCGAGGAAGATGGTGCCGCCGTTGGCGCGCTCGAAGGCGCCGGGCCGCGAGGCGACCGCGCCGGTGAAGGAGCCCTTCTCGTGGCCGAACAGCTCGCTCTCGATCAGGTTCGGAGGGATGGCGCCGCAGTCGAGCACCACCATCGGCCCGCGCTTGCGCCCCGACAGCTCGTGAATCGCGCGCGCCACCAGTTCCTTGCCGGTGCCCGTCTCGCCCTGGATGATCACCGAGACGTCCATCGGCGCGATCTTTTTGATGAGGCCGAAGATCTGCCTCATCTTCACCGACTGGCCGATCATCCCGCACAGCTCGCCGTCGCGATCGGGCTCGACCGTCACCTCTTCGTCGATGGGCGCGAACGAGAGCGTGGTCTGCCCTGCGCGCACCTGGCTGCCCTGCGAGAGATACGCCCGCTCGATGCGGCGGCCGTCGAGCCAGGTGCCGTTGGTCGAGTTCAGGTCGATGACCAGGTAGCCGCGCTCGGTGTACTGGATCTCGAAGTGGTGGCGGCTGGCGGTGCGATCCTCGACGAGCTGGAGGTCGTTGCTGGAATGGGCGCCGACGCGCAGCCGCTCCTTGTCGCTGACCACCTCTTTGCCCGTGTCGGGGCCCCCGGTGACGGCGAGGCGGCACTTGCGCACCTTGAGCGTGGTGCGGTTCTCGACCACCAGGGTGTGCGTGGTGGTGATGTGGCCCTCTTCGAACGGATCGAGATACGCCCCGTCACCGGGGCTGGTGAGGATCTCGTCCTGGCCCGACGTCTTCGGCTGGTTCGACATTGAGCGGGCAAGCTACCACCGAGCACGCTATTTCCCGCGCCCAGTTGATGAAGACCCCTCCCCCGCCGCTTGGGCCTGGCCCCGCCCATGCGTTGATGCACCTGACCGTCTTCGTGTGGGGCTTCACGGCGATCCTCGGCAGGCTCATCTCGCTCTCGGCGATCCCCCTGGTCTGGTACCGCCTGCTGGTGGTGCTGGCGGTGATGCCGTTCGTCATCTGGTGGCGGGGCCTGCCGCTGCGGGTGCCGTTCGCGCAGCTGCGCTCGTTCGCGGTGGCCGGCACGCTGGTGGCGCTGCACTGGCTGCTCTTCTACGGGTGCATCAAGCATGCGGGCGTGGCGGTGGCGGTGTTGTGCCTGTCGACCATCACCTTCTTCACCGCGCTGCTCGAGCCGCTGGTGTTCAAGCGGCGGGCGGTCCTGTCTGAGCTGCTCATCGGCTTCGGGGTGATGATCGGCGTCGGCTTCCTGGTGAAGGTCGAGACGAACACCGACTTCACCGGGCTGATGATGGGCATGGGCAGCGCGCTGTTCTCGTCGGCGTTCGGCACGTTGAACGGCAAGCTCGCGCGGGAATCGCGCGGCGAGGTGATGACGCTGTACGAGCTGTCGGCGGCGGCGCTGGTGACGACGCTGTTCTTCGTGCTCCAGCCGGGCACCTTCGTCGCGCCGACCGAGCTGTCAGGGACGGACGGAGTCCTGCTGCTGGTGCTCGGGGTGGGCTGCACGGTGCTGCCGTGGCTGTGGAGCCTGAGGGTGCTGCAGACGCTGGCGCCGTACGCGATGGCGCTCGCGGTGTCGCTCGAGCCCGTCTACGCGATGGTGCTGGCCTGGTTCATCTTCCCCGGGGCCGAGCAGCTGACCTGGCGCTTCTACGTGGGAGTGGTGGTGCTGCTGGGGTTGGTAGTGCTGAACACGAGTCGGAAGCGGGCAAAGTAGATGTGTCTCCCTCTCCCTGAGAGCCTGAGAGGGAGAGGGCAAACCAAACATGTTCACCCAAGCGATCGTCCGAACGCCGGGACCCGATGCAGGCTCGGGCCTGACCACCTCCACCCTCGGAAAACCCGACCACCCCGCCCTCCTCCGCCAACACGCGGCCTACGTGCAGACGCTGCGAGACCTCGGCCTCACCATCACGCACCTCGACGCGCTCGACGGTCACCCCGACGCGTACTTCGTCGAAGACGCGGCGCTCATGTTCCCCGAGCTCGCGGTGGTCACGAGGCCGGGAGCGCCGGAGCGACTGGCCGAAGCGGAAGCGCTGTCGGCGACGGTGGCCAGGTTCCGTCCCATGGTGCAGCTCAGCGCGCCGGCCACGCTCGACGGAGGCGACGTGCTGGCCATGGGCAAGCGCGTGTTCGTCGGTCTGAGCGAACGCACCAACAAGAGCGGCGCAGAAGAGCTCGCCGAGATCCTCCGCCCGCACGGGTACTCCGTCACGCCGGTGCGCGTCCCTGCGGGGCTGCACCTCAAGAGCAGCGTCACCTGGGCGGGCGCCGACGTGGTGGTGCTGACCGAAGCACTGAGCGAAGACTTCCTCGGCTACGAGCAGCTCGTCGTGCCTGCCGACGAGGCCTACGCCGCGAACGTGCTGTGGGTCAACGGCACGCTGCTCATGCCGCGGGGGTTTCCCCGCACCGAGGCGATGCTCGCGCGGCTCGGGCTGCCGCTGCGCGTGCTCGAGCAGAGCGAGGTGCAGAAGATGGACGGCGCGCTGACCTGCATGTCACTGCGGTTCTAGGAAATGGGGACAGGCTGCCTGTCCCCATTTCCTACCTCGACAACTGCAGCGTGTGCCTGACGATCGCCCCGGCGATGTCCTTCTTCGTCGCCTGCTCGAGGCCCTCGAAGCCCGGGCTCGAGTTGAGCTCCATCACCTTCGGGCCGGTCTTCCCCTCGAGCATGTCGACGCCGCACACGGTGAGGCCGATGGTCTTCGCCGCCCGCACGGCGGTCTCCTGGTAGTGCTTGTCGAGGCGAAGCGACTTCGCCTCGCCGCCGCGGTGGATGTTGCTGCGAAACTCACCGCCCTGGGCCTGCCGCCGCATCGCGCCCACCACCTCGTCGCCCACCACCAGCGCGCGCACGTCCTTGCCCGACGACTCGGTGATGAACTCCTGCAGGCACACGTCCTGGCCCAGGCCCCAGAAGGTCTGCACGATGGTCTCGGCCTCGGCGCGGGTGTTGGCGATCATCACGCCCACGCCCTGCGTGCCGCGGAGCAGCTTGATGATGCAGGGCAACCCGCCCACCGCGTCGACCAGGTGCCGCACCTTCGCGCCCACCGTGGCCATCACCGTGCGCGGCACGTCGACGCCAGCCTGCGCGAGCAACTGCAGGCAGCGCAGCTTGTCGCGGCTGCGCGCGATGGCGCCGGCCGGGTTGGCGACGGGGATGTTCATCGTCTCGAGGTGGCTGACCACCGCCATGCCGTAGCCGGTGATGCTCGCGCCGATGCGCGGAATCGCGGCGGCGAGGCCTTCCACCGGCAGGCCCCGATAGAAGAGTGAGTTCCCCGCGGGCGCGACCACCAGCGTGCAGCGCAGGGTGTCCATCACGATGGGGTGGGCGCCCTGTTCCCGCGCCGCCTCGACCAGCCGGGACGTCGAGTACAGCGACTTCTTGCGCGACAGGATGCAGAGCCGCTGGCGGGGCATGACGGCGGGCACCGTACACCTTCTCCCGCAAGGAGACTGTCGAAGAAGGCCCTCGGCTACAGTCGAGGCGTGGCCGACGAAGCACTCCAGGGCTGGCGCCGGCACGTGTTCGGGCCCGGAGCCGGGCGCACCGCCGTCCTCCTGGCCACCGTGCTTTCCCTGCCCTTCTGCTTCGTGGGCCTCTTCGCCGACGACTACTTCCACCAGCTGGCGATCGAGCGGGCGGCGCTGATGCCGGTGACGCCGTGGGATCTCTTCACCTTCGCCTGGGGCGATCCCGCGCGCCTGCGGCCGATCATCGAGCGTGGCCCGTATTCCTGGTGGACGCTGCCCGAGCTCAAGTTCTCCTTCCTGCGCCCGCTCACCTGCGCGTTGGCGAACTTCGACGCCCTCGCCTTCGGGCGCGCGTTCTTCTTCCACCACCTGCACTCGGTGGCCTGGCACGTCGCGCTGGTCGCGGTGGTGGCCGCGCTCTTCAGGCGCGCGCTCGGACCTGTGGCGCCGCTGGCCGGCCTCGCCGCCCTCCTCTTCACCCTCGACGACGCGCACACGGTGGTGGCCGGGTGGATCGCCAACCGCAACGCGTTGGTCTCCACGGTGGCCGCGCTGCTCGGAGTCCTCGCGCACGTGCGCTGGCGCGAGCAGGGCTGGCGCCCGGGTCTGCCGCTCTCGCTGCTCGGCTGCGCGGTCGGGCTCTCTGCCGGCGAGACGGCGCTGGGCGCGATCGCCTACCTCGTGGCGTACGAGCTCACCGCCGCCCCGGGGCCGTGGCGCACCCGGCTGCGCTCGCTCGTGCCGATCGCGCTGCTCGGCGCCGGCTACATCGCCCTCTACCGGGCGAGCGGCTCGGGTGCGTACGGCTCGGAGATCTACGTCGACCCCATGCGCGAGCCGCTGCGCTTCCTGGTGCAGGCGCCCGCGAAGGCGCTCGCGTTGATCGGCGCGCAGTTCCTCGGCGCGACCGCGGACCTGTGGATGGTGCGGGTCGCGGCGCGGCCTCTCCTGGCTGCCACGGGCGTGCTCGCGCTGGTGCTGATGGTGGTGCTGGCGCGGCGGGTGTGGCCGCGCCTGCCCGAGCCGGAGCGGCGGGGCGTGCGCTGGCTCACCCTCGGCGCCGCCTTCTCGCTCGTGCCCGTGCTGGCGACCTTTCCGTTGAACCGGCTGCTGTTGATGCCTTCCATCGGCGGCTCGGCATTGGTCGCGGTGGTGCTGCTGTACGGCTGGCGCGCGGCCGGCGATCGCCTGCTGCGCGCAGGGGCGCGGCTGCTCTTCGTGATGAACGTGGTGGTGGGGTTGCTGGGGTGGCCGGCGGCGGCCGTCATCCTCAAGCTCGGAGCGGACGAGCAGACGCGCTCATCGCTCGAGACGAAGCTGTCAGACGAGGCGCTGGCGGGGCGGGTGGTGATCTTCGTGGCGCCCGACCCGGCGGCGTCGCTCTACGTGCCGATGGTGCGCGCGTGGCATCACAAGCCACTGCCGCGTAGCTGGAACACGCTCTCCTTCGCGCCGTTCGCGCATCGGCTCACCCGCACCGGGCCGGACACGGTGGAGCTCGAGGTCGTGGACGGCCGCATGCTCGAGACGGTGTTCGAGCAGCTCATGCGCGGCGCGTCGTTCCCCCTGCCGCTGGGAATGAAGGTGAAGCTCGAAGGCAGCGAGGTGACGGTGGTGGGGCTGAACGAGGGGCTGCCGAATCGCATCAGCCTGCGGTTCGACGAGAACCCGGACCTCGGCGGCTACACCATCGCGCAGTGGGAGAACGGCGAGCTCGCGCCGCTGCGGTTGCCCGCCGTGGGGCAGACGCTCGAGCTGCCGCGGCTGCACAGCCTGCTGGCGCCCTGAGCCGCTCGGCGTGAACGGCCTCATCCGTTCAGCCCGAGAGGGTCGATCGAAATAGCGGTCGAGCTCATCACCGTTCACCCCGAACGGGGGGCGAGCCCAATTTCGGTCGACCCTGCGAGCGAAGTCGAGGGCCCTTCCCCGACACCCTCAGCGCCCGCACTTCAAGTACTCACCCAACCGCGTTCGCAGCTGCGCCCGCAGCGCCGCCGACGCGCGATGGGGCAGCACCTCGAGCGCGCGCTGCTGACTCACCGCGGCCCGCCCACACTGCCCCGCCTTCATCGACACCACGGCCGCCGCGGCGTGCACGCGCGAGTCACCGGGAGCCAGGCGCACCGCCTTCTCCACCAGCTCGAGGCTCTCGGAGCACCTGCCCTCCGCACACCGGAAGGTGGCCAGCTCGCTGAGCGCGTGCCCCGACAGCGGCTCCAGCTCGACCGCGCGCTCGAGCGCGACGCCCCGCTCCGGGTCGCCCGGCGGGAGCGCCAGGGCGAGCAGCAACCACCCGCTCGCCTCGGCGGGCAGCTCGGTGGTCAAGACGCGCGCCGCGGCGATGCGGGCCTCGACCGTCTCCTGCACCACCACGCCCTGCTCCATCGCCCGCGCGTCTTTCGGATCGAGGGCCATCGCCGCCCGGGCCTCGGTGCGCGCCCGCGGCCACGCGAAGGTCACCGCCGCGACGCGCGCGAGCAGCGCGTGCACCTGCGCGTCAGGCAGCGGCTTCTCGGTGAGGGTGGTGTTGAGCTGGCCCAGGTCCATCTGCTGGGACCGCGTCTGCTGGCGGGCGATGTACGCGGCCGCGGCCTCAGCCATCGCCTGGGGCGCGAGGTCACCAAACGCGGTGGCCCACGCGGCCTTGGGCTCATCGCCTTCCGCGAGGCTGCGCATGAAGCGCTCCAGGGCAGGCCGGTGCTCATTGAAGAGGAAGTGCACCCAGAACCACGCGCTGGCGGCGCGGTGTTGCTCGAGGCCGGTGAGCTGTTCCGGCTCGACGTCCCACGCCCAGAGCGACTGCACGGGGAGAATGCCCCACCGCATCACCTCATCGAGCCGCTCCTGGTTCGCCCGGCCGCGCACCGCGGTCTTCGCCTCGGGGTCGATGACGAGGGTCTCGAGGTAGATGGCCAGGCCCTCCTCGAACCAGCGCGGCCATCGCTTCAAGGCGCCGGCAGAGAAGTGGTGCGCGAGCTGGTGCAGCATCAGGCGCAGCTGCGTCACGTCGAGGAACGAGGCGGCGTGGGCGGTGAGCAGCAGCGGGCCCTTCCAGTCGTGCGTGAGGGCGCCGTCGAGGAGCGGGTCACCGGACAGGTCATGCAGCTGGGCGGGGCTGGTGAAGACGACGACCTCGAGCGGGGGCGCGGTCAGCGCGGAGGGGAGCGCGGCGAGCACCGACGCGCGGGCGCGCTCGAGCTGCACGGTGGCACCACGCGCCTCTTCGGGAGCCAGGTTGGTGCGCACCACGAAGTGCTCCGAGCTGAGCTCGAGCCAGGGCGTGCCGCCGTGCGTGGCGCACTCCGGAGCGACGTGAGCACACGAGGACAGCATCCCCAGCAGGAGGAGGACACATCTCCCTCTCCCCGAGCGGGAGAGGGTCGGGAAGAGGGCAAACCGATCCAGCTCGATCATCTTCAGGGCTTGAACGCCTCGGCAAAGAAGTCATCCATCATGCCGTACGCGCGCCCTGCGACGACGGCGTTGTACTGCGCGCGACCGGGCGTATTCGCGTCGACATCCGTGAAGCTGTGCACGGCGTTCCCGAACGAGACCAGCTGCCAATCCACCTTCGCGGCGCGCATCTCGGCCTGAAACCCGGCCACCTCATCGGGAGGCACGTTTGGATCATCCGCCCCGTGCAGCGCGAGCACCTTCGCGCCGATGTTCTTCGCGTCTTCGGGAGTGGGCGAAGCGAGGCCGCCATGAAACGACACCACGCCGCCCACCTTCGCGCCGCTGCGAGCGAGCTCGAGCGCGGCGGTGCCACCGAAGCAGAAGCCAATCGCCCCCACGCGCTTGACGTCGAGCGGCACGCCCTTCGCGCCGAGCAGCAGCTGCAGCGCCTTGTTCACGCGCTGACGCATGAGGGCGCGGTTGCCCTTCACCGCGCCGGCGGCCTTGCCCGCCTCCTCCTGGTTCTTCGGGCGCGCGGCGATGCCGTACATGTCGGCGACGAAGACGACGTAGCCGCGGGCGGCGACGAGCTCAGCCTGCTTCAGGTTGGCGTCGTTGATGCCGAGCCAGTTGGGCACGAGCACGAGGCCCGGGCGCGGCGTGGCGGCGTCGTCGAACACGAGCACGCCTTCGAACTTCGTCTTGTCGAGCTCGTACGGCACCTTCGTCGTCTTGAGGGCGGCCATGGCGGGGAACGAGAGCAGCGCGAAGAGGATGAGTCGGTTCATGGAACGCGCTGTTTAGCACTCAGTTCGCGTCGCAGTACGCGGCGGAGAAGGCGCAGGTCGTGGCGTGGAGCGAGCCCTGGACCACGGCGCCGGCGAACGTGAGGTTGACCCGCAGGTCCACCTCCGGGCCCATGGAGCGAACCGCTTCGCGCACCTCGACCACCTCGACCTCGCCCGCCTCGGCGGCGACGGATTGGCTGACAGCGCAGCTGGTGTCGGTGACGAGGCGCACGGGCCTCACGTCGGAGATCGCATACCTTCCCGGGTGCGGGAGCCCGCCATCGGGAAGGGAGAAGACCAACTGGATGGTGGTGCCGGTCTTGAGCTTCTGGCCGCAGGTGGTCTCCTTGTCCTGTGCGTCGATGACGAGCCTGCGCTGCTCGCGCCACAGCCTCGTCTGGCGCAGGTCGAAGGGACTCTCCTCGGTGCCGTGCAACGTGCCGGGTCCGCGACCACACGCCGTCGCGAGGAAGAAGAGGACGGGGAGGAAGGCACGGAGCATAAATGGGGACAGGCTACTTATTGCTCGCCGTCTCTCGAGCCTCTCGTCCAGCGGCGCCAACGGCTAGCAATAAGTAGCCTGTCCCCATTTCTCGCCTGACAGCTTTCTCACGCCCGGCGGCAACTGCTCGAAATTCAACCTTATTCAAACGGGCACAGCACTTGCTGAAGGGCCGCGGCATGACCAAGCGAATCCTGGGACTCCTCGTCGTGGTGCTCACCGCGGTCGGCTGTCGCCCGCCAGACCTGCTCACGTGCGGAGACGGCACGCGGAGGGAAGGAGGAACGTGTGTCACGGCCCTCCGCTGCGCCGCGGGAACGCACGACGAGAGCGGCGAGTGCGTGGCGGACCCGGTCACGTTGATCAACTGCGGCGCAGGTACACACCTCGACGGCACGGCCTGCGTCATCGACGGAGCGGTCGACTCCCTCACGCCGTGGAGCGCGCCGATTCCCGTGTGCACCGCGGGCGTCGCGTGCGACTCGCCGCTGCTGGTGCAGACGCCGGTGGGCGCGGTGGTGGTGGTGTCGGAGTCGGGCGACTCGTCGATGTCCGTGGCGGCGTATCGCGAGACGAGCGCGGGCTTCGTGCTGGCGCGGCGCTTCGAGGGAAACTCGGCGGTCGCGATGACGCCGACGCTCGCGCTGCGCGGGTCGACGATGTACCTCGCGTACACGGACTACGAGCCGTCGGGCGGGCAGGAATACGGCCCGGGCGACCTGATGCTCTCCACCTCGGCGGACTTCGGCATCACCTGGACCGCGCCGACGCGCATCAACCCGATGCCGGCGACGACGCTGCTCTACTCGCCGCGCATCACCGTCTCCGCCGCGGGCCTCGACCTGCTCTACACGGACACCGACGGGCGCACGACGGCGGACAACACGTACCTCCACTCCGACGACGACGGGCTCACCTGGAGCGCGCCGGTGATCCTGCCCTCGGGATCCGCGTACGACTCGTTGTCGTTCGGAGGCGCGGGCAAGCGGGTGGGCGACGCGCTCGAGGTGCCGGTGGCGCGCAGCGGGTACGACCTGGTGAACGGCGGGCAGCTCTCGACGGTCGAGGTGCTGACGCTGAAGCCGGGCCCGACGATGGACGCGCAGACGGCGAAGGTGAAGCGGGTGTACTCGTCGCGCGACTTCCCGCTCGATCCGGTGCCGGTGCTCGACGTGTCCGAGGCGGGCGTGCGCTGCATGGCGTACGTCGATGCGCCGTCGCGGGACTTCAGCGTGTTCGTGGTGCGCAGCGAGGGGGCGCTCGACGGCACGCAGCGGCCGGTGTTGCTGCCGGGAGGGCCGGGGTCGGTGCAGACGTCACCGGCGATCGTGGCGTCGCCGGCGGGTGACTGCGAGCTGGCGTGGCTCGACAACCGCTCGGGCGCCTGGGAGCTCTACGAGGCGACGCTGAAGGCCGACGGCACCTGGACGGCGCCCAGGAAGGTCTCGCCGATGGGCTTCACGGAGGACGGCATCACGAAGACGCTGCGCACGACGGTGTCGATGACCAGGTCGAGCACGGCGCGGCAGCTGGTCTGGTCCGACTTCCGGGACGGGCTCGAGAGCGTGTCGTTCTCCTCAGCGCCGCACTGAGTCTCCCTCTCCCTGCTCGGGCCAACTGGGGAGAGGGTCGGGGTGAGGGGGCTACTCAGGATCCTCACCCAGCAACACCCCGACCCGCACCTCAACCGCATCAAACGGCTCAGCCCGAACGAGCTGATGCCGATCAGCAACCAGCACACTCAAGTACCCGAGCGGCTCATGACGAAACACGTTGAGCGTCCCGGTCTCAGGATCGAGCAGCCAGTAATGAGGCACACCGGCCTCGTGGTACCGGCGCAGCTTGCGAATGGTGTCGTTGTGTCGATTCGAGGCCGAGAGCACCTCGCAGATCCAATCGGGCCGAATGATGACAGGCCGCGTCTGAGGCGGCTCTGCAAGGCGTTCCCGCCGCCAGCCAGCGACGTCAGGCCGGTACCCATTGGCACCGAGCTGAATGTCGACCTCAGAGACGATCCACCAGCCGCCCCCGCCCGGCCCAGCTCCACCCGGCTTCCGATTGAACAGCGGGTGGAGCGCCGAGAGCACGCTGGCCTGAGACATCCCATGCGGAAAGTCCGGCAGCGCCTTCTCGATGAACTCGCCATCGATGAGTTCGAGCCTCCGCTCAGGCGGCTGCGCGAGCCACTCTTCGATGGTGTGGTGTTTCCCGCGCTCGGTCATACGCGCCGACGATACCACCGCAACGTTCACCCCGAGCGGAGTCGAGGGGCGCATCACCCGGTACTGACACTCCCGGCGCAACCACCGCACGCGTCCTTCGGGCACGGCCCCTGGTTCCCGACGCTGACGTAGTGAGCCGGCTTCGGCCTCGCGCACGGCACGCCCCCGACCATCCGGTCCTTCAGCAACGGCACGGCCTCGCCGCCGGTGGCGATGGCGCGATCACTCTCCCGGCCGCGACCACTCAGCCCGAGCCCCCGCAACAACCGCCACGCGGTGGTGAGGTACGGCTCCCACACCGAGCCCTCGTGGAGATCATGCAGCAGCGAATCGAACACCGCGGTCATGCGCTGCCGCCACGCAGGATCGAAGTACACGCTCTTCTCAGCCCACGCATGGCAGTACCTGCACTTCTCGCAGTCGACCGACTCGCACCCCTGCTTCTCGAACCGGTCCAGGAACCCATCGAGCGCGCGATTGTCGACGTACACGGGGTTGTCGCCCTCGCGGGGATAGAGCATCGACAGCGTCTTCCCGAACTCCACCACCTGGGAGAAGCGCAGCAGGTTCACCTCGGTGGGCTTGAAGAAGTACTTCGCCATGCGCCTGACGGAGAACGCCTCGCGATCGCGCTTCTTCATCACCGACTGCGGGTACGCATAGTTCTGCACCAGGTCGAGCAGGTTCCCGTCGTACCGCTCGTTCGCATACGCGCGCACGCGCAGGGCGAGCAACTCAGTGGGCGTGTTGCGCTCAACGATCTTGAAGTTGGTGTAGCCGAGCTTGCGGTAGCGCGGCAGATCCTCCGGGCGGATCCAGTTCGCGCGCAGGTAGTTCACCGGCTCCTCGAGCCGGTACGCGTTGCAATACACAGAGCAGTAATCGAGCGGGAAGCTCTGCGCGCCCTTGCGAGAGGCGTTCGAGAGCAGCACGGCGTGGTTGCTGGCGATGGCGCAGTCCTGCCGGCACCAGTTGTTCACGATGAGGGAGAGGTCGACCTTCACCGACTCGCGCATGGCCTGCAGCACCTCGAACTCGCGGTGCACGGTGGTCTCGCTGACGACGATGCAGTCGGCGCCGTTGTCTTCCCAGAAGCGGGCCTTGCGCGGGTTGTCCGTTTCCCGGTGCGACGACACGCGCACGCCGAAGTGCGGGTAGCGCTGCTTGATCAGCCGCAGGAAGAACAGGTTGCCGACGGTGATGGTGTCGACCTTCGCCTCGCTGAGCCAGTCGAGGAGCTTGCGCAGCTCCCGCTGCCCCTGGGTGGTGAACTCGACGTTGTTCATGCTCGAGGAGTTGAGGAGGTAGTTGAACTCGACGCCCCGCGCGTGCGTGGTGCGCACCATCCGCTCGAGCTCGGGCTTGCCCACGGACGGGAGGTAGAACGAGGGCCGGCCGCCTCCGAAGTAATCGGAGGTGAGCTTGCCGAACAGCTCGTACACGGGCTGGCCTTCGAGCGCGGGGAGCAGCGCCTCGTCGAAGTTGCAGGCGACGGAGAAGCGCACCGGGCGCTCGTGCACGGGGACGTCGTTGATGGCGTGGGAGGGGATCATGGGGCGCGGGCGTCGAGGGTGGTGAGGGGGCGTTCGAGCGCGGTGAGGAAGGCGTCGAAGGCGGGGAAGTCGAGCTGCTGCTGGGCGTCGGAGCGGGCGATGGCCGGGTGAGGATGCACCTCGAGCATCACGCCCTGGGCACCTGCGGCGAGGGCAGCGCGGCCCAGCGGCGCGAGGATGTCGCGGCGTCCGGCGGCGTGGCTCACGTCGGCGAGCACGGGCAGCGGGGTGAGCTGACGGAGCAGCGCGATGGCCGAGGTGTCGAAGGTGTTGCGCGTCTGCTTCTCGAAGGTGCGCACGCCGCGCTCGCACAGCGCGACGTGGGGGTTGCCGTGACTGACGATGTACTCGGCGGCGTTGAGCAGCTCGTCGAGGGTCGAGGCCATGCCGCGCTTGAGGAGCACGGGGCGGCCGCAGCGGCCCAGCTCCTTGAGCAGCTCGAAGTTCTGCATGTTGCGGGTGCCGACCTGGAGCAGGTCGGCGTTGCAGGCGAGCTCGAGGTGGCGGGGGTCGACGACCTCGGTGACGCAGGCCATGCCCGATTCGCGGGCGGCGGCGACGAGGAGCTCGAGGCCGTCCTTGCCCAGGCCCTGGAACTCGTAGGGCGAGGTGCGGGGCTTCCACGCGCCGCCGCGGAGGAAGCGCACGCCACGCGAGGCGAGGAAGCGGGCGGTGGAGAAGATCTGCTCTTCGCTCTCGACGGAGCAGGGGCCGGCGATGAGCACCGGGGCGTCTCCGAGGCGGTGCGGGCCGACGGCGAAGGAGCGATCGGCCTCACCGGCCTTCCGGCTGACGAGGAGCGAGCGGCGCTCGGTGCCCTCGAGGTGCTCGACGGTGGCGCGGGCGATCTCGGAGAAGAGGTGCGCGACGGCGGCGTGCGGGAAGGGGCCGGGGTTGGCCTGCACGAGGGCGGCGATCATCTTCAGCTCCCGCTCGGGATCGTAGAGAGGTTGGCCGAGGAGGCGCTTCTGATCGCGGATCTTCCGGGCGACCTCGATGCGTTGGTTGAGGAGGGCGAGCAGCTCGAGGTTGAGCACGTCGATCTGCGCGCGGAGCGGGGCGAGGTCGGTGTTTTCCAAGCGGCGCAGCGTCGGGGGACGCGAAGCGCAAGGCGCTGACGGCGATCAATTGTGACAGCCGTCAGCCGATGGCCTCCCTCTCCCTGCGCAAGCGGGGAGAGGGTCGGGGTGAGGGGCCACTCTTGAGCCTATGCTCCTGAGTCCCGATGCGCGCGCTGCTCCTGATCATGGTGGCAGCGAGCCCGGGCTGGTCGCAGACCCTCATCTACGAGAGCTTCGAGACGCCGGGCTACGTCACGTTCGACGGCGGCTTCACCTACTTCCGCGACGTCGATCCGGTCTCCGTCTTCAGCTGGACGCCTGACGCGGGGGCCGTGGTCGGAGCGCAGTCGTTGGTGGTGCGGCGCACGATGAGCACGGGCACCGGCGTGGCGAACTCAGACCATCTGCAGGCCGACTTCGCGGCGCTCGCCGGCACGGTGACCGCGCAGGCCTGGCTGCGAGTGGATTCGACGACGGGCGTCTACGGAGTGTGACCGATGCAGCTGCATTGCCAGGGCAACCCGTCGGGCACGAACGCGGAGATCGTCATCCAGGGAGCGGGCGCTCAGCTGCGCGTGCAGACCGGCGGCCGTTCAGGGTTCCGCCCATGCACACCGACGCGCGGGTTGCCCGATGCGGGCTGGCACCTGTTCGAGCTGCTCACCACGGGCAACGGGACGCTCCAGGGGACAGCGCGCGGCTTCATCGACGGCGAGGAGTTCTGTTCTTCGACCAACGACTGGACCGGCTACCCCGCGTTCCAGGCCTTCACCGGCACGGGCGCGTACGACCAGGGCTGGGTGGGCGCGCTGGTGGTCGACGAGTTCCGGGTGGCGGCCGGAGTTCCGGTCGATCGGCTCGAGGTCACTGCCGGGGTGCTGACGGGGACGGAGGGAGACTGCCTCGCGCTCACCGTCGACACCGGCGGCATCGACGACGCGGGAGTGCTCGACCGGACCATCCTGGTGAACTGGCTGCAGAGCCCGGGCGGCGACGGAGGGCTGGTGGCCTTGAGCAATGTGGGCTGCACGGAGTGGGACGGCGGAGTGGCCGACCTCTCGTTCCCCCTCTCCGCGCGCACGGACTACGGGGTGAAGCTGGTGCGCGCCGGAAGCTTCGAGGTGAGCGTGGAGAGCCCGGGGCTGTTGGGGGGCGCCCTGCTCCGCTTCGACGTTCTCGAGGCCGACGCGGGGCTCGCGGATGCAGGCGTCGCGGATGCGGGCGTCGACGTGAACGACGCCGGGGCGGAGACCGACGCAGGGCCCACGCCGGGTTCGCTGCACCTGGCCGTGGGGTGTGCCTGCAGCTCGGCGCCGGTGAACGGAGCGTGGTGGCTGCTCGTGTTCGCGGTCACTGCTCGCCGCCGAAGCCGACGGTGCTCAACGGCCCAGGAGGCGAAGCAGTTCAGTCACTGAACCCGCGCGATCTGCCCGGAAACCGTGATCAGCGGAGCGCCGGCCGATTGCACCGGAGACTGGTCGCAGGCACGTCTCAGCGACGCCAGGGCCCGCCGGGCTTCCACGTTCCTGCCCAGTCTGATTCCTCTGCCGCAACCAGGAGCGGTTGCGAGCAGAATCCAGCTACGCGATCGATGGCGTCTTCGAGTTCGCCAGCGTCGCGCGCGCCGGTCTTCTTCGCGAACGCCGCCCACTGCTCCCTTCTCGACTTGTCGTCGAAGAATGCCGGGGTCAGCGCTGGAGGCGCTCCATTCGGGAACGGGGTGCCGCGTCGCGTGAAGGTCGCCCGCAGTGCCTTCACCAGGAGCGCCCCTTCGAACGCAAAGAGGTGGGACATGACGCGCAGATCGTAGAAGTCCTTCATTCGCGTGTTGGCGAGGCCGAGCTTCACCATGGCTTCGACCTTCTCAGCGACGACTGTCTCTCGGGGATACGCGCGGAGCCTCGGCGCGGGGAACTCGAGCAGCGATGGAAAGTCGATTGCCCGCGCTGCCGGGGTGACCGCGTCACCGAAGCCGATATCCACCTGGACACGCACCTTCGCGGCGGCGACGTGTGCGGCCAGTGTCAGGCGAACCCCGCCGTACTCCTGATCTTCCCGAATGGGGCTCGCGACGAGGGACGCACGGTCGAAGCTCACCCCGTCGTCCTCGACCGGCCGGTCGAGGATCTCGAGGAAGACCTCGATGACGTGATCCTCACTCGCGTCACCTGAGCCCAGGAGGTCGAGGTCTCTGGTTGCCCGATGCGGCTTGCCTGTCCAGACGGTGAAGAGGGCTGCGCCCTTCAAGATGAAGGTCTTCGCGTGCGGAGAAGAGGCGATCCTGAAGAGCAGGCGCTCGTTCACATACCGAACGAGTACGAGCTGAAAGTCGTCGCCTCGCGTCTTCGACAGTTCCAGCAGGCGCGAGCGCACCGAAGCGCCGACGTCCTTGAGCTTCTTCGTCAAGCGAGGGCCTCCAGGTAGGGCCTCATCACGCTGGAGATCCGATCGGCCGTGCCGGCGGCAACCAGCGCCTCGATGCTGAAGACCTCTCCTCTCTTTCTCTGCGGAGACCGTGCACGGGCGAGGTATTCGCGGAGTGCGCTGATCGCCACGTCGAGGCCGACGTGACGACGGTAGCGGAAGCAATCAGTGACGGTCTTCGCTGGCGAGGTCAGGCGGACCGGAACGCCTTCAATGCTCCGCTCCTCGACCCCATGCGCCAGCGCGGGCCCGCTCGCGCGTACGATCTCGACCTTCGTCGGGGTGGAGCGGGGGGCGCGTGCGTGAGTGTCGATCAGCACCCACACCGCATGTGGCACTTCAGTCGTCAGTTCGTGCATCTGGAGTGCACTGAGGAGACAGATGACGCCGTGAGGGACCCGCTTCATCGTCTCAGCGATCGTGTGGAGCTCGGTGACGCGGGCGTTTGGGGCCCGGTACATGCCTCGGCCGACACGTTCGAGCAGCCCTCGTTCGACCAGTCGACCCAGGTAGGAGCGGGGAATGCCCTGGGCAGCGAGCTCTCTCGAACGCAGGGGGCCATTCCGGGCCAGGCGGAGGAGCACCTCACTCTTCTTGATGAGCTTCGGCATGATACTAAACGTCGGTCTGTCCAGTTGCAGACAGACGTTTTGTACCAAGCGATCCTCTCCGGTGCAAGAGAGCCGCGAGACGCTGCAGCCTCAGTCAGTTCAAGTGCTCGAGAATCCACACGGCCTCGACGGGTGTGCCGCACTTCTCGAACCTGGCGGCGTGGTGAGGGGGAAACGCGGCTCACGCTCTCGGTGCCAGCGAGCATCGCGAGCTTCAGGAGCGAGAGGGCGTCGTCGTAGCAGGCGGGCTCGTCGAGCGTCTCGACCTGGGCGAGCAGCCTTCGCACACTCGCCACCTCGGGGGCCGCGAGCGCCGGCACACCCTCGTCGCCGAGCCAGTCCGAGGGATCGTCCTCCCAGTGGAAGGCGATGCCCCGCGTGAGCAGGTGCTTCCAGAGCTGCACGGCATCGCTCCGGTTGCGGATGACCTCGGGACGCGTCGTCGTGTTCGTCTCGCTCATGAGAAGGGGGAGTACCAGACGCCACCGACACTCAATCTGCACCGCCGCGAACAAGACCCCACCAGTGTTGCGAGGCAAGTAGCCTGGTGCGGTGACAACTCCCCGTCGTCCGGTTCCTGGCGTTTACGACAGCCCCGTCACCACCGATCTCGCGAAAGCACTCTCGGCCGTTGAATCGCAGCTCAAGGAACTCGAAGGCCTCGATCCGACCGAAGCACCGAGGGTGCTCGCTCAATTGCTACACAACAGGCTGATCCACGCGTTCGGCTCCTTCTCAGCCTCGAAGGAGGACTCGCTCGAGAAGCAGGTCGGACTCGCAAACCAGGTCCTCACCCTGCTGGCGACCCACGCGCCCTCGAGCGGGGCAGACGAGCGGGTCGTCAACCCGGGCCAACGCCTGCTTGCGATCCTCAAGCCCGCGGCTGGCCTCGGCGCACCCGTCTCTCCCATTCGCCCGAACATTCCGCTCGCCACGAGCGACTTGATCGTCAACGGACACCACGACGTCGCGCTCGGGCCCGAGGTGAAGCGGGAGCTGGCCTCTGCAGATCGCGTCGACCTCCTGTGCTCGTTCCTGAAGTGGAGCGGCTTCCGCCTCATGCAGGACCAGCTGGCGCGACTCGTTGAGCGTCGGCCGGGTTCGCTGCGGGTCCTCACCACTGCGTACATGAGCGCGACGGACCGTCGGGCCCTCGACGCGCTCAAGGAACTCGGTGCGGACGTCCGGGTCTCCTACGACACGACCCGAACTCGGCTCCACGCGAAGGCCTGGCTCTTTCACCGCGACTCGGGCTTCTCGACCGGATGCATCGGCAGCTCCAATCTGTCCGCTGCCGCGATGCTCGACGGGCTCGAGTGGAACGTTCGTCTCTCACAACAAGACAATCGCCCCATCCTCGAGAAGTTCCGCAGCACCTTCGAGCAGTACTGGGCCGATCAGGAATTCCGCCCGTACGTGGCGAAGGAGTTCGACGACGCGATCGCCGCCCAGGCCAATCACCAGGCGCGCCACCTCTTCGTCTTCGACGTCTTCCCGCGTCCTCACCAGCAGGAGATCCTCGACGAACTCGCCGCGGAACGCACTCACGGGCACTTCCGCAACCTCGTCGTTGCTGCGACAGGTACCGGCAAGACCATCGTCGCGGCCCTCGACTACAAGCGACTGCGAGAATCGCTCCCTCGCGATCGCCTTCTCTTCGTCGCGCACCGCAGGGAGATCCTCGAGCAGTCCCTGACCGCGTTTCAGGTGGTCCTCAAGGACGCTGCGTTCGGTGAGTTGCTCGTGGGAGAGTACCGCCCGTCTCGTGGCGAGCACGTCTTCGCGAGCATTCAGTCGCTCTCGGAAGACCGCATCGAAGCGCTCGCACCCGACGCCTATGACATCGTCATCGTCGACGAGTTTCACCACGCCGCGGCCGACAGCTACGAACGTCTTCTGGCGAGGCTCAAGCCACGAGTGCTGCTGGGGTTGACCGCGACTCCGGAGCGGACCGACGGAAGGAGCGTGTTGCATCACTTCGATGGCCGCATTGCCTCGGAGCTGCGGCTCTGGAAGGCGCTCGACCAGGACCTGCTCTCTCCATTTCACTACTTCGGTGTCGGTGGAGCGCCAGACCTCCGCAACTTGACCTGGGCCGCTGGTCGCTACGCGCCCGCTCAGCTCTCCAACGTCTACACGGCGAACGACGTCTTCACGCTTCGCGTCTTGCAGGAGGTCCAGAGGCGCGTTCGCGACATCCAGACGATGCGGGCGCTCGGCTTCTGCGTCGACGTTGCGCATGCGGAGTTCATGGCGCGGAAGTTCAGCGAAGCGGGTCTCCCGTCGATTGCTGTGTCGGCTGACACGTCCAGGGCAGTGCGAGAGGAAGCGCTGGCGGCAATGCGTCGTGGCGAGGTGCGCGTGATCTTCAGCGTCGACCTCTTCAACGAAGGCGTCGACCTTCCCGACGTCGATACGGTGCTGTTCCTCCGTCCGACGGAGAGCGCGACCGTCTTTCTCCAGCAGCTCGGGCGTGGCCTTCGCAAGAGTCAGAACAAGGACTGCCTCACCGTCCTCGACTTCATCGGGAACGCGCATCGGAGGTTCCGGTTCGACCTCCGCTATCGCGCGATCGTTGGCGGTACGCGACGTGGCGTTCAACGCGAGGTCGAGGCAGGCTTTCCGTCACTCCCGAGCGGCTGCGTCATCGAGTTGGACAGGCAGTCGCAAGAGGCCGTGCTCGAGAACATTCAGCAGGCCCTGCGTCTTGGGAAGAGAGCGCTCGTCGAGGACCTGAGGCACCTTGGGCGCGACGTCGACCTCGCGACCTTCCTGTCCGAGACAGGCAGTGAGCCTGAGGAAGTCTACGCCTCCGGTGCAGAGCCCTGGACCTACAGCCGCGTCCGCCGGGAGGCTGGGTTCGAAAGAAGCGACAGGGCGGACGACGACCTGCAGCTCGAGCGCGCGTTCTCACGGATGCTGCACATCGACGACTCGAAGCGGCTGGACGGCCTCCGTGGGCTTCTCGCTGGACCCACGCCGCCCAGGGCGAACGCTGACGACGTGATCCAACGTTGGCTCTACGTCCTGCTGGGCTATTCGCGCGAGCCGTATGCCGGCATGGCGGCAGCGTGGAAGTACCTCTGGTCCCGAACGGCGATCCTCAACGAGTTGCGACAGCTGCTTGGTGTGCTCGCGGACCGCTCACGTTGGCTGTGGCGACCGATGGGAGGCTCGCTCGCTGATCTGCCCCTTCAACTGCATGCGACCTACGGCCTCGACGAGGTGCTCGCTGGTGTGGATGAGCGCAACAAGAACGGCGGCGTTCTCCGAATCCAGACTGGCGTGCACCACGTGCAACGGCGCGGCCTCGACCTGCTGTTCATCACGCTCGAGAAGTCCGAACAGCACTACACGCCGACCACGCTCTACGACGACTACCCGATGAGCCCGACGCGGTTTCACTGGGAGTCGCAGAGCACCTGTCATGAGGACACGCCCACCGGCCGCCGCTACCTCGCCGCCACCCCCGAAGCGAAGCACCGCGTGCTGCTGTTCGTGAGACAGCGCCCCAGCACCGACCGCGGTGAGACGATGCCGTACGTTCACCTCGGCCCAGGGACCTATTCCGTTCATCGGGGGAACCGGCCCATGCAGATCGAGTGGGACCTCATCCACCCGATGCCGATGTGGCTGTACCAGGAGACCAAGCGCGCGGCGGGCTGACCCGCTTGCCGGATCTGCGCCACCAGGCCAGGTTCGATCGATGTCCCAACTGAGCATTCAGTTGTTCCATGGCCGCAGCGATCCCGATGAGCAACTCGAGGACTGGGGCTTTGATGGCCCCTGTCTCGGTCCGCTTGATGGCGTTCAGCTCACCTATGGAAAGGTGCGGCTCGTCGGCCCGTTCGATGAGCTGGTCTCGCTCGGCGGCGTCGATGACCTGCTCTTCTACGACGGCCAGTATTTCGGCGACGCGCGGATCTCGACTGTCGATGAGCAACCAGCAACGGCACAGGTCGAGGAACAGCTCACGCTTGTTCCTCCATCACTGTGTTCGAGAGAGCAACCCGTGATCGAATTGCCCCCGCGTTTGGCGCGCGAGTACCTCAGGCGTGTGGAGGTGTTCGTCGACAGCGTGAGGGAACTTGCTGGGGATCGCGCTGCGGAAGGAGTGAGGCGAGCACTCCAGAAGGTCGCCCCTCGACTCCGCTCGGGGTGAACGGTGCAGACTTCCGCTCGGGTCAACCGGCGGCTCCGCCTTCACCGTCACACCTTGAGGGTGATGCCCTCTCTCGCGCCGAAGACTTCCAGCTCCACGCCGTGGGACTCGGCCCGCTCCTGGCACTCGAGCACCATCAGGTCGACATCGCGGTCCGAGTGCATCGGGTCGTGGTGTGACAGCGCCAACTGCCGCACCCCTGACTGCACCGCCAGGTCGACCACCGTCGTCGCGCGCGGGTGACCCCAGCCGACCTTCTGCACGTACTCCTCGTCGGTGTACTGCGCGTCGGCGATGAGCAGGTCGGCCCCCTTCACCGCGGCGACGAGATCATCGGGCAGCTCGCGCAACGACTCCGGCTCGCGCTTCACGATGTCCGGGTCCAGCAACAGCTGATCGAGCTCACTGTCCGTCGCGAAGACCACGCTCTTGTCCCCGTGATCCACGCGGAAGCCCATGCTGCCGCCCGGGTGCTTCTGCCCGAAGCACTTCACCTTCACGTCGCCCGCCTTCACCAGGTTGCCCGTGAAGGACCGCGCCACGATGTTCGCCCCCAGATCGGCGAACCGCACCGGGAAGTACGCGTTCGCCATCTGCCCCGAGAGCAGCTGGTAGTTCTTGTCGTCGCCCTTCGGCCCGTACACGTACATCGTCGTCGAGCTCACGTACGCCGGCCCGAAGAACGGGAACCCCTGGATGTGGTCCCAGTGCGGGTGCGAGAGGAACAGGTGCACCGTCAGCTCTTTCGCGCGCGCCTTGAGCAGGTGCACGCCCAGCTCCCGCATGCCCGTGCCGGCGTCGAACACCATCAGCGTGTCCCCCACCCGCACCTCGACGCACGAGGTGTTGCCGCCGTACCGCCGCGTTCGCGGGCCAGGCGTGGGAATGGAGCCGCGCACGCCCCAGAACCGCACGAAGATGTCGCTCACTCAGGTCCCCTCGCGGTACGCGAGCACCACGTCGCCCAGCTGCACCTGATCCCCATCTCGGAGAATCGCCGAGTGCACCTTGAGACCGTTCAACACGATGCCGTTGCGGCTGCCGAGATCTTCGATGGTGTACTCACCCTCGTTGCGCGTCAGCTTCGCGTGCTGCCGGCTCACTTCTTCACTGTCCAGCGGCAGCGTCGCCTTGTCGCCACGACCCAGGATCAGCTCGTTCGCGTCGAGCACGAACTTCTGCCCGATCGCCGGGCCGGCTTTCCCTTCCAGCAGGTGCGGACGCTGGACCACCGGGCGGAAGCCTTTGACGCGCACTGCGACCTGCGTATGGAAGTCCTCGAACTCCACCGTCTCCCGGGCCATGGAGTCGAGCGTATACCGATATGAGCGTCTTCCTCGCTGTCGATCTCGATGATCCCACCCGGGCGCTGGCCACCGGTCTCATCGAGACGCACCGCGGTATGGCGGCGTCGGCCCAGAAGGTGAAGTGGCTGCGGCCAGACAAGCTGCACTGCACCCTCGTTTTCCTCGGGAATCCGTCAGCTGATCAGGTGGCGGCGTGGGTTCCCGTGGTCGATGAGGTGGCTCGGCGGCTTTCGCCGTTCTCGCTGAGGTTGCGGGGAGCTGGGTGCTTCTCTACGGCTCGGGCTCCGAGCGTGTTGTGGCTTGGGGTGGAGGGAGAACTGGAGCGGCTTCTTTCACTTCAGCTCGCTCTCACTGCGCCCCTCACCCCGACCCTCTCCCCGCTCCGCAGGGAGAGGGAGTACTTGCCTCATGTCACCCTCGCCCGGGCCCAGGGCCACGGCTTCTTCGACTTGCTCAGCGCCCAGCTCAAGGACTTCGTCTCTCCCGACTTCGGCGTCGCTCACGTGTCCCTCTACGAGAGCTCGTCCGAGGTGTACCGGGTGCTCCATCGGGCGCCGCTCGGTGAGCCCTCTCCCTGACCCGAACGGGGGCTGAAGAGACAGGATATGTAGTCACCTATGTTCACTGGTGAGATCCAGCGCTCCCGTTCGAAGCGGCCCCTCGTCATCGGCATCGTCACCGTGGTGCTGGTGGCCGGGCTCGTGCTCATCGTCCCCATGCCGCACACCGTGCCCAGCACCTTCGTGCTCGCCCCCATCAGCACCGTCGAGCTCGCTGCACCCCGCGACGGCACCATCGCCGAGATCAGCTCCTCCACCGGCGCCATCGTCGCCAAGGGCTCGATCATCGCCAGGTACGACGTGGCGGAGGCCGAGAAGAAGCTCCCCGACCTCGAGAAGCAGGTCGCCTCGCTCGAGAAGCAGCCAGCCATCAAGCCCAACCCCAAAGCAAAGGCCGCGGTCACCAGGGCCGAAGGTGCGCTCGCCGCGGCCGAGGCCGCCGTGAAGAAGGCGAAAGGAAAGAAGGTCGCCGCCGCCGAGAAGAAGCGGCGCGCCGCCGCCGCGGCGCTCGAGAAGGCGAAGGCCGCGGTGGGCATGTCGAAGGAAGAGCTCGAGCAACAGCTCACCGCCGCTCAGCAGGCCCTCACCGCCGCGAAGGCGCAGGTCGCGTCGGCCAACATCTTCGCGCCCGCGTCCGGCGTGCTCACCCTCATCGAACTCGAGAAGGGCCGCGCCGTGGTGAAGGACGCGAAGATCGCCGTCGTCGAAGACACCTCCAAGCTCAAGGCGATGGTCAAGGTCCCCGCCGGCGAGAAGGTGGTCAAGGGCCAGGGCGTCGAGCTCGTGCTCCCCGCCGCGAAGAAGCGCGTGCTCTTCGACGCCGACGCAAAGGGCGACGTCGCCGAGGCCGAGTTCGACAACGCCAAGGGCGAGCTCACCGTCGGCCTCCGCGGCGAGGCGAACATCGAAGGCACCCAACGCTCGATCGTGAGCCGATGAGGTCGTCGGTGCTGCGGCTCCCCGCGAAGGGGACGCTCGTCATCGGCACCGACCTGCAGGGCAACCTGCGCGACTTCGAGCAGCTCCACCGGCGCTTCACTGCGCTGGGAAGCGACGCTCACCTCGTGCTCACCGGCGACCTCGTGCACGGGCCCGATGAGGAGACCGTGAAGCAGTGGCCGGACTTCCTGGGCACGCCGTATCGCGACGAGTCACCTGCCCTCATCGACGCCCTCGTCGAGGCCCAGCGCGCCGCGCCGGGGCGCGTGCACTGCCTCATGGGCAACCATGATCACTCGCACCTCGGCGGGCCCGTCACCCAGAAGTTCCACGACGATGAGCCCGCCACCCTCGAGGCCGCGCTCGGCGAAGAAGGCACGGCGCGCTGGCGGGCGCTCGCGGCGGGGTTTCCCCTCGTGGCCATCGCGCCGTGTGGCGTGGTGATGTCGCACGCCGCGCCCGGCCTCGAGCTGGACACCCCGGAGCAACTGGAAGGTGTGCCGTGGGACGCGTACCGCGGTGACTCCATCGAGGTATTCATCAGGCGGCCGATTCTCGGGCCCCTGCTCTGGGCTCGCAGCGCGAAGGACGAGGTGGTCGCTTCGTTCCTGCGGGTGCTCGGGGGGACGGTGGCCGTGTTCGGTCACGACGTCGTGCGCGAGGGGTTTGTTCGCGATGGCGCGCAGCAGGTGTGCGTGTCGACCAGCTTCGGGTTGCTCGATGAAGACAAGGTGTTCGTGCAGGTCGAGCTCGCGGGGCGCTACGCAGACGCCGCCGCGCTGCGGGAGGGCGAGGAGCTCAGGAAGTTGTACTGACGGCCCTGTGGATAGCGGGGCTTCGCAATGCCTCCCCCCGGTATTACTATCGTCACACCATGAGTGTCGCAACGACCGTCAAGCTCCCACCGAGGCTCAAGAAACGCATCGCGCCGCTCGCAAAGGCCGCGGGCAAGAGCCCTCACGCCTGGATGGTCGACGCCCTCGCTTCTGAGGTCGAGCGGGAAGAGCTTCATCGATCCTTCGTCGCGGAAGCGGTCGAGTCGCGGGAAGCCGTCGCGGCGGGCGGACCTGTGTACGCTGCCGAGGACGTGTTCGCGTACCTCAGCGCGAAGATCGCCGGGAAGAAGCCCAGGCGACCGGCGCCCCGCAAGCGATGATCACGCTGTCCTTCTCAGCCGGGGCCTTCGCCGACATCGAGCGCTTCGTGGACTTCCTGCTGGAGCGCGACGACCCGAAGGGCGCAGCAGCGACCCAGGAGATCATCTTCAACGGGGTCGAGATCCTTCGCCGTCACCCGTACATCGGACGAAAGATCGAGGGCGGGTTCAGGGAGCTGATCATCTCGCGCGGCCGGACTGGCTACCTTGCTCTCTACGAGTTCCTCCCAGCGCGCTCAGAGATCCTGATTCACAAGCTGCGCCACCAACTCGAGGGCGGCTACTCCGACTGGTGAGCCGTTTCAGGCGAAGTGATTGACCGGGCCGATGCCGTGACCCAGCCCCGGCGCAGTAGCGAGCGCGCGCGTGAGCCAGGCCTTCGCCGCTCGCGCTGAGTCTTCCAGCGTCTGTCCCTTCGCCAGCCCCGCGGTGATCGCCGCCGAGTAGGTGCAGCCCGTGCCGTGCGTGTGCTTCGTGTCGATGCGCGGCGAGCGGAGGTGCACGATTCGCCCGTCGATGAAGAGCACGTCGATCGCTTCGGGTCCCGTGAGGTGCCCGCCCTTCACCAGCACCGCCTTCGGTCCCAGCTTCGCCAGGGCTGCGGCCGCGGCCTCTGCCTCGGCGAGCGTGGTCACCGGCGTTCCCAGCAGCGCGGTCGCTTCGAGCGTGTTCGGCGTGAGCAGCGTCGTCACCGGCAGCAGCTTCGTGCGCAACGCCACCTGCGCGGCTTCCGCGAGCAGCGCGTGGCCGTGCTTGCTCACCATCACCGGGTCCACCACCAGCGGCGCGTTGAAGCGCAGGCTGGCGATGACCTCGATGATCGCCGCGGTGCCCAGCGCGCCCGTCTTCACCGCTCCGGGGGGTATGTCGGCGAGGACCGCTTCGATCTGCTGGCGCACCAGGTCGGGCGCGAGCACTTCGACCCTGCTGACCGATTGCGTGTTCTGCACGGTGAGCAGCGTCACCGCCGCCATGCCGTAGACGCCGTGCTGGTGGAAGGTCTTGAGGTCGGCTTGCAGGCCGGCGCCTCCAGAGGGATCGCTGCCGGCGATGGTGAGGGCGACGTGCACGGCAGCGGTGTACTACCCAACGGCCTGATTCGCCCTCTCTGTCACCCTCTGCCCCCGGGGGGAGAGCGAGACCAGGACTGCTACCAGCTTCTCGTCCAGCAGCGGCTTGCTCAGGTAGTCGTCCATGCCCGCTGCCAGGCAACGCTGGCGATCGCCTTCCATCGCGTCGGCCGTCAGCGCGACGATCGGCGTCCTCGACAGCCCGAGCTCCTTCTCCAGTTCACGAATGCGCGCCGTCGCTTCGAAGCCGTCGAGCTCGGGCATGTTGCAGTCCATCAGCACCACGTCGAAGCGACCCTTCGTCCAGCACTTCACCCCCTGGAGCCCGTCCTCGGCCAGCGTCACCAGGCAGCCCCTCCGGCTCAGCAACCGCTCGGCGAGCCGCTGGTTGACGCGGTTGTCTTCCACCAACAACACCGAGAGCCCGTCGAACATGACGCGCAGCGGAAGCACTGCGACCGGGCGCGGCTCCACCACCCGCTCCACCTGCAGCGCCTGCCGCGCGGCCCTGGCCAGCGCCTCGGGCCGCACCGTCGAACGCGCGATCAGTGCCGCCCCCCCCTCGGGCTGACGCGCTCGCTGAGACGACACGCGCAGCAGCACCCGCGGCGAAGGCCCTTCCACCATCGACACCACCTTCGCGTCGGACGTGACCACCAGCGCGAACGTCGCCAGGGCGGTCGCCTCGGCCAGCGTCGCCACGCAGCTCACCTGCGCGTTGAGCGGGGCGAGCGCCGCCGTCCACATGCGGCGGACCGCCTCGTGCCGCTCGACGAGCAATACGCGCACCGGCGCCGATGGCTCCACCGGCACCTCGACGTTCACCTCGAGCCGATGACCCAGCGTGAACCAGAAGGTGCTGCCGGTGCCGAGCACCGACTCGACGCCGATGGCGCCGCCCATCAACTCCACCAGCTTGCGCGAGATGGCGAGCCCCAGGCCCGTGCCGCCGTACTTCCGCGTGGTGGCCAGGTCGGCCTGCGCGAACCGCGCGAACAGCCGCGGGAGCACGTCGGGGCTGATGCCGATGCCCGTGTCCACCACCTCGACCTTCACGCCCGGGCCCTGCTCGCTCACCCGCACGAAGACCACGCCGTCGGTGGTGAACTTGAGCGCGTTGCCCACCAGGTTGAGCACCACCTGCCGCACCCGCCCGCCATCCCCCTGAAAGAAGCGGGGCAACCCGCGCGGGTACTCCAGCGCCAGCGACACGCCCTTCTCCTCTGCCCGCGCGGAGCAGAGCTCGAGGGCGTCGCCCAGCACCCCCTCGAGATCGAACGGCGTGGACTCGAGGTTGAATTTGCCCGCCTCGATCTTCGAGAAGTCGAGGATGTCGTTGATCACCGTGAGGAGCGAACCGGCCGATGCCTTGATGGTGTGGGTGAAGGACCGCTGCTCGTCGTCGAGCCTGGAGTCGAGCAGCAACTCTGTGAAGCCGATCACGCCGTTCATCGGCGTGCGGATCTCGTGGGACATCGTGGCGAGGAAGTCGCTCTTCGCACGGTCGGCTGCCTCGGCCCGCGCCCGCGCTTCGTCGACCTCGCGCATGCGCTCGAGCGCGGCGCCCTCGGCCGCGCGGCGGCGCGTGGTCTCTACCGCGAGCGCGAGCGTCGAGGCCGCCGAGGTGACGAACGCGCGGTCTTCGAGTGACCAGTCACGGCCTTCGGTGTTCGACTGGCAGACGATCAACCCCTCCAGCTTCGAGCCCGGCGACACGCCAACCAGCAGCGCGGCGAACGCGCCTTCGTCGAAGAGTGCGGGGCTGGTCTGGAGAATGGGGTCGGCGGCAACCCCGGTACGGGCGAGGTGACCCTGCTGCTCGATCATGATCAGCACCGGCACGTCGTCGCGACGAATCGGCGCGCGAATGGTGTGGCTCTGCCTACCGTGATCGTAGCGGTCGACGCACCTCAGCAGGCCGGGTTCGTCGAGCGTCCACACGTCGACGCGGGCGACATCGAGCGTGGCCGCGATGATCTCGCAGGCCTCGGCCGAGAGCGCGCTCAGGTCTGCGTCGATCGCTGCGCTGCAGCGCGACAGCGCGCTCAGCCCCCGTATTTGCGCGTAGAGCCGGTTCTCACGCCGCTCGCCGTCGAGCAGCGCCTGGCGCGCCGGGGTCACGTCTTCGATCACCAGCACCAGGTCCCGGGGACTCCACGCCTGCATGGTCCAGCGCAGGTAGCGCGCGCCGCCAGCGAGGCTCTCGCCCTCAACCAGCTCACCGTGCGAGGCACGGGCACAGGCGTCGACCCACGCGGCA
This sequence comes from Archangium sp., assembly GCA_030681645.1. Lineage (GTDB taxonomy): Bacteria > Myxococcota > Myxococcia > Myxococcales > Myxococcaceae > Archangium_A. The sequence goes on along the minus strand of JAUXRX010000009.1, from coordinate 104,982 downwards.
GGCCCACACGCCGCGAGCGAAGAGCCGACCAGCGCGGTGCTGCCAAGTGCCCGCGAGAAGGCGCCGCTGACCTCGACGATCTGCCCCTCGAGGTCGACCAGGGCCATCGCCGGCGTCGCCAGACGCACGAAGCGCAGCACTGACTCGTCACTCCCCGCCATGCCCCTGAGGGACTGCAGGAACCCGGCCCCGGTCGCCCGCTCGGAAGGAAGCCCTCTGGATCGGGTCGATCCGTCCCGGGAGGGTCGAAGCAGACCGCCGCCGGGGGTCGTTAGGCTTCTGCATGGACCTTCCCTTCGAGCTCGACACCGAGGTGGTTCGGCTGATCAAGACCAGGAGCATTGAGCTGCCCACCTACCCGGGCGTCGCGCTCAGGCTGCAGGCGTTGACCCGCTCGGGCAACTACGGGCTGGGCGAGCTGGCGAAGCTGGTCGAGTCGGATCAGGCCCTCGCCACGGCCCTGCTGCGCACGGCGAACTCGGCGTTCTACGGGGGCGCCGCGCCGATCACCACGCTGGCTCCCGCCATCGCCCGCGTGGGCGCGAACTCGCTCAACAACATCGCCATCGCCGGAACGCTGGGCGTGCAGGGGTCGATGGAAGGGCCGCTGCTGGCCATGCGCAAGGACAGCTGGCGGCGCAGCCTGATCAGCGCCCTGCTCTGCGAGCAGCTCGCGCCGCGCCGGGGGATCGATGCAGGTGAGGCCTTTCTGGCGGGCCTGCTCCACGACTTCGGGGAGACCATCGCCTACGCGTGCTTCGAAGCGCTGCTCGAGTCGCACCCGGAATCACGCCCCCAGAACGCCGCGAGCTGGCTCTGGGAAGCGCAGCGCTACCACGTCGAACTGGGCATGGCGCTCGCGGCCGAATGGAAGCTGCCCGACTTCGTGCTCGCCACCGTGATGCGTCACCATGACGCGGAATTGCCGGGCGCCGACTTTCCCGCGCTGGTGGGCCTGGTGGCGATGTGTGACGTCGTGAGCACCCGGCTCTCGGAGGCCGCCTCGGTGGATGACGTGGCGCTCGATGGCGTGCCCGGCCTCGGAAAGGCTGACGTGGCGCCCTTGCGTGCGGTGATGCTGACGGTGCCTGCGTTCCTCGAGTCGTTCGACGACGGGAAGACGCCGAAGCCAGCGCCGTCGCTGGTGGCGCAGGCGCCGTCGACCCTCGGTGCGCGCGCGCAGTCGGTGGACTTTCCGGTGGCGGTCGTCACCCGCAACGGCCGCACGCCGTATCAGGCGACCGAGATGTCGCCTTCAGCGATGCGCCTGAAGGGGGACTTGCCGCAGCCCGAGCGGCAGCTGATCAACCTGGACCTCGGCTCGGGCTCGAAGGTGTGCGCGACCGTGAAGCTGTGCCTCGTGTCCGATGCGGGGTGTGTGATCGAGGTGCAGCCGTTCGCGATGGGGAAGGCGGCGCAGGTCGAGTGGACGCGGTTGATGGGGGAGCGCGCGCCCCGACTTCGATCGGCGTGAGGGGTCCCTCGACTTCGCTCGGGCTGAACGGATGGGACCAGCTCCGTTCACGCCGAGCGGAGTCGAGGCGCCTGCTTCAACGGATCAGCTGCGACGGCGGCGCAGGAGCGTGAGCCCCGAGAGCACCAGCCACAGTGAGGCGCCGTCGAACGCCGCGCAGCCGCAGCCCGTGGGCTTGGGCTGCTCAGGCAAGCCGGGGAAGTTGAAGCCTCCCGCTCCACCGCTCCCTCCGCTACCTCCGCTGCCGCCGGCGCCTCCTGTTCCACCATCCGCGCTTCCACCGCCCGCTCCGCCACCGACCGGCGAGCCGCCACCTGCGCCACCACCCACGGGCACTCCGCCACCTGCCCCACCACCCACGGGGACCCCACCGCCCGCGCCCCCACCGGCGGGGACGCCGCCGCCTGCGCCACCGCCTGCGGGCACGCCACCGCCCGCGCCACCGCCGGCAGGTCCACCGCCGCCGCCCGCGCCACCACCCGTCGGGCCCGGCGTGCAGTTCTGCAGACAGAAGTTGCCGTTCGTCGTTCCCCAGCAGCCGTAGTTCGCCGGACACGCCACGGTCTGGCTGCAGGTCGGCGCCCCCGGCGGAATGCCGGTGCTCGAGTTGACGTCGACGCACGCGTAGTTGCCCTGGCCCGACGCGTCCACGCAGGTGGTCGCCGCGTTGGTGCACGCGCCGCCGCTGCTGCCGCCGCCACCACCCGCGCCGCCGCCCGTGGTGCCGCCACCTCCGCCCGTCGTCCCGCCGCCACCGCCCGTGGGAGTGCCCGCGCAGTCCTGCAGGCACACGCCCGTGGTGGCGCTCGTGCCGTAGCAGCTGAAGCCCAGGGCGCAGCCGACCGTCTGGCTGCACGCCGGTGCACCCGCGGGAATGCCGCCCGTGCTCGAGAGACACGCGAAGTTGCCCACGCCCGTGGCGTCGACGCACACCGTGCCCGCGCTGCAGGTGCCCGTGCCGCCGCCTCCACCTGCGCCGCCGCCGGCACCGCCACCTGCGCCACCGCCCGCCCCGCCGCCAGCGCCACCGCCAGTGCCGCCGTCCACGCCCGTGCAGGTGTTGACCGAGGTGCTGCCGCCCGTCACCCAGGGCGCCGCTGCGTAACCACCCGCACTCGCCGCCTGTGCGGCCACGCTCTTGATCCAGGCGGCCTGGGCGAACACCGATTCGTAGAGCGCCTGGTTGCACGAGCTCGCGTCACCGCGCGACACCGTGCCGAGCACCCGCCGCTGCGAGTCGAGCGCGGGTCCGCCCGAGTCGCCTTCACACACGCCGCGCGGCGCGGTGCTCCCGCCGACCCACTCCATGGTGCCGTTGGTGCCCGGGCCGCAGTTGCTCTCGCACAGCACGTTGAGCCCGCTCACCGTGTAGCGCGTGCCGCTCGTCTGGCCATTGGGCGAGGTGATGCCGAAGCCCACCGCCGTGTACGCCTCGTTGAAGGTGACGGCCGAGTCGACCCGGGGGATCAGCGGGCAGATGTTGGGGATGTTCGCCGACAGGCGGATCAGCGCCATGTCACCGCCGCAGATGTCGTTGAGCGGCGTGGTGGGCAGGGAGATCACCGACGCGCCGAACCAGGTGCTGTTGTTCACGTTGGGCCACTGCCCCGCGTTGAGCGTGGTCTCGGCCGCCGTGCCGCTGGTGGTGATGCGGAAGTTCGCGGCCGCGAAGGTGGTGCCGAAGCCGTTGCCGCCGCACATGGTGGTGTTGGTGGGCGCCACGCAGTGGTGCGCGGTGAGCACCAGGTTGGGGGCGATCAGCGAGCCCGAGCAGATGCCCACGCCCTGTCCGCTCATCGCGAGAATCGCCACCACGTTGCTCGAGGTGCCGTCGAAGGTGCCGCCCTGGATCTCCTGGGCGAGCGAACCGCCCGCGCGGACCTCGGTGTTGCCGCGGTCCTCCTGACAGGCCGAGAACACCACCAGCGCCACTGCAGCCACACGAGCCCACGTCATTGACGACTCCATTCGAGAAGGGGCGCTACTCATCCCCGACCGGCCGGAGTGCTCCGTAGTCGCTGGGCCATTCAAAGAAAAGTCAGAGGGCGTTGTGCCCCGCCCCTGAAATTCTCAGGGCCTGAGAGAGCGCTCATCCGCCGCTGGCAAGCCCTCAGGACTTGGGGCACAAGCCGCAGGCAATGCTTCACCTCATCCCCGCCCGGCAGCAGCGCCCCGACAAAGACGTCATCTTCAGCCTCAACGCCGAGGCGACCCGCCGCAAGCAGGCCGGCGAGTCCATCGTCAACGCGACCATCGGCTCGTTGATGAACGACGACGGAACGCTCTCGGTGTTGAGCACCGTGACGAAGGTGCTGCGCGAGGTGCCCGCGACCGAGTGGGCGGCGTACGCGCCGATTCCCGGAACGCCCGGCTTCGTGCAGGCGGTGATCGACGACACGCTCTCGAGCCAGCCGGCGTTGAAGAGCGCGGCGACCGCCGTGGCCACGCCCGGAGGTACGGGCGCGCTGCGCCACGCGCTGATGAACTACCTGCAGTCGGGCCAGGCGCTGCTCACCCCCAACTTCTACTGGGGCCCGTACCAGACGCTCGCCGAGGAGCACGAGCGCAAGGTCGACACCTTCCGCATGTTCACCGAGAGCGGCGCGCTCGACGTGGCCGCGCTCGACGCGAAGCTGGGCGAGCACCTCGAGAGCCAGGGCCGCGCGCTGCTCTTCTTGAACGACCCCTGCAACAACCCCACGGGCTATTCGATGACGCGCGCCGAGTGGCGCTCGGTGGTCGAGGTGCTGCTCAAGCACGCTGCTCGGCCGGTGACCCTGCTCGTCGACATGGCGTACTGGCTCTATGCCGGTGAAGGTGATCACCGCGCCTTCCTCGCCGAGCTCGCCCCGCTGCTGGGAAAGACGGGCCTGCTCTTCGCGTGGAGTGGCAGCAAGACCTTCACCCACTACGGCCTGCGCGTGGGCGCGCTCATCGCCTGCGAGCCCGAGGAGAAGGACCGCAACGCCACCCAGGCGGCGCTCGCCTACGCGTGCCGGGGCACGTGGAGCAACTGCGTGCGCGGCGGCATGGTCGGGGTGACCAGGCTGCTGACGGATCCCACGCTCAAGGCCGCGTGTGACGCCGAGCGCGAGGTGTTCAAGCGCCTGCTGCAGAACCGGGTGAAGGCGTTCAACGCCGCCGCGCTGCCGAAGGGCCTCAAGTACCCGCGCTACGAGGGAGGCTTCTTCGTGACGGTGTTTCATCCCGAGGCCGAGGCCCAGGCGAAGAAGATGCAGGAGAAGGGCGTGTACGTCGTGCCGCAGAAGGGCGCGCTTCGGGTGGCGCTGTGCAGCGCGGCCGAGGCCGATGTGCCGCGGCTCGTCGACGCGCTCGCCGCGCCGTGAGCCCGTATCTCCTCTCCCTGCGCAGCGGGGAGAGGTCGGCCGCAGGCCGGGTGAGGGGCGCACTGTTCATCCCGCCCTCCTTTCCCTCGAGGCGCGAGTTCGCCGTTCCCCGCTTCGCAGGGAGAGGGAGAACATGAGCCCGTTCTTCTCCGCCTGTCCCATCTGCGCGTCGACCGAGCGGACCACGCTCATCGAGTTCCCCGAGCTGCGCTTCTCGAAGTGCGCCGCATGCGGCCTCGTCTACAAGTCCGAAGAAGATCCGTCCCTCTCCACCCGCCTCGCGAAGCGCTACGACGCCGGCTACTTCCTCAATGGCCAGGCGCAGTACCTGAAGCGCTGGGATCACCGGGTGGCCAAGTGCCGCCGCCAACTCCTGATGTGCCTCGAGTTCGCGCCGCACGCGAAGACCTCGCTCGATGTCGGCTGCAGCGCCGGCTACGTGCTCGCCGCCGCCGCCTCGCTGGGCCTGTCGCCCACCGGCATCGACTACGCCGCGTACGCCGCGGGGCTGGGCAGGCAGCGCGGCTTCTCCACCGCCGCGGCCTCGCTCACCGAGCTCCCCTTCCGCGACGCGAGCTTCGACCTCGTCACCGCCAAGCACACGCTCGAGCACGTGCGCACCCCGAAGCAGGGGCTGGCAGAGATCGCCCGCGTGCTCCGGCCCGGCGGCGTCGCGCTCATCGTCGTGCCCGACGTGGGCTACCGGCGCCGCGGCAACTACTTCCACCCCGAGCGGCTCGGCTGGCAACACCACGTCTACTACGACGTGCCCACCCTCAGCCGGGGGGCGCGCGACGCCGGGCTCGAGGTGGTCTCGGTGGACAAGGCGATGCTGCGCCGCCGCCTGGCGAAGGGGGCCGCGGCCCCGTACGAATGGCTGCGCTTCGGCGCCCTCAAGGTGTGGACGGGCCTGGCGAAAGCGACTCACCTGCGGCGGGAGCTGCAGTTGATCGTCAGAAAGGGTCCCCCGCTGCTCGGGAGTCACGCCTTGCCCTCCCCGCGCCTACAGGGTCAGTGAAATGGCGGAACCATCGGAGGTCGACGTGCTGATGGGAAAGCTGGCCGACGGCGATCGAGCCGCGTTCTCCCCGTTGTTCCGGGCGCTTTGGACGCCCGCACTGAGGGTGTGTCAACGCATGGTGCACGCGGAGGCCGACGCCGCAGACGCGGCCCAGGCGGCGATGATGAAGATCCTCGAACGGGCAGGTGAGTACGACAAGAAGCGGCCCGCCCTGCCCTGGGCGCTGGGCATCGCCGCGTGGGAATGCCGCACGATGATGAAGCGCCAGCAGCGCCTCAAGGAGAGCGCCGAAGAGCCGCAGCTCAGCGACGGCGGCGCCACGGCCGACGAGCTCGAGCAGAAGCTGCTGGTGAGCGCGGCGATGCACGCCATGGGCGAGCTCTCGAGCGCCGACCAGGAGACCCTCACCGCCACCTATTGGGACACCGCCGCTTCGGCCGGGGGCGCGACGCTGCGCAAACGCCGGGAGCGCGCCCTGACCCGGCTGCGCGATACCTTCAGGAGGCTCTATGGACTCGACTGACATCGACCTCGACCTGCTCGAGCGCCGCGCCCGCGTCCGCTACGAGCTGGTGCGCGCCGGTCGCAGCCTGCTGGGGTTCGCGCCTGCGCTGCTGCTGATGGTGGCCGCGGCAGCGCTCGGTCGCCGCCCGAGCTCGGCGTTCATCTTCGGCTCGCTGCTCTTCTTGAGCGGCGCGTTCCTGCTCTGGCGCGGCCAGACGATGCACCGGGCGGTATTGCCCGGGCTGCTCGCGGGCATCATTCCGCTCACCTTCGCGCTGGTGGCCAACCAGGGGCACGCGTGCGCGGGCGGGCATTGCTCGACGTGGTGCCTGCCAGCCTGCATCACCGGCGGCGTGGTGGCCGGGCTCGCGGTCTCGTGGTTCGCCACGAAGCGCGGGCTCGACTGGCGCTTCTGGGCGGGCGCGTCTGCGGTCTCGTTGCTGACGGGTGCGATGGGCTGCGCGTGCATCGGGTACTCCGGCGTCATCGGCCTCGGTGCCGGTTACGCCGCGGGCGCGCTGCCGTGGGCCGTGCGCCGCCTCATCGCGCGCTGAGAAAAAGGGGACAGGCTACTTATTGCGCCGTCTCGCGGAGCTCCGCGAGACGGCGCAATAAGTAGCCTGTCCCCTTTTCTTGTCACGCCCTCCACCACACGGGCCTACCCACTTGCCCAGCGGCGCTTCCGGGCAGGGGAGGTGACCGTGCACATGAAGAAGAAGCTCAAGATTCGCCACTGCGGCATCTGACGTTCCGACGTTCTCGGCGGCTGGGTTGCACCCAGCCGCCGTCTCTTCCCCGCGACACCTCTTTCAGGAATCACCATGCGCTTCGAGTCCATCGTCGTCGGCGGCGGTCTGTGCGGAACCCTGGCAGCACAACATCTGGCCAAAGCCGGCCGCTCGGTGCTGCTGCTCGAGGCGGGTCCCACGAAGAAGCGCCCGCTGCCCACCGACGTGGCGGGCTTTCAGCGCAGCACCCGCACGCTCACGAAGGTCGACCCGCAGAGGTGGTCCTTCCTCGGGCCGCGCGGCTACGACTGGCACCGCGTCCGCGCGCTGGGTGGCCGCACGCTGCTGTGGGGCGGGTGGATGATGCGCCCCACCGACGACTACTTCCTCGCCCGCCGCGCGCAAGACGCCGGGTGGCCCACGGAAATGGAGCACCTGCGCCCGTGGCTCGAGCTGGCCGAGCGCCGGCTCGCGGTGAAGAAGGGCAAGCGCGGCGTGCTCCATCGCCACCTCGCGAAGCTCGGCCTCGACACGCTGGTGAAGCACGAAGCGGTGAAGCCCGGCACCCGCAGAATGATGACCGCGCTCGACCTGCGCCCGCGCCACGTGCGCGAAGCGACGGTGCTGTCGTTCGAAGAGCACGCCGAAGGCGTGCGCGTGCACCTCGAGGGCGGCCAGACGCTCGAGACCCATCAGCTGATCCTCGCGGCCTCGCCCATCGAGACCGCGCGCATCGTCGCGGCCAGCCGCGGCACCGGTCAGCGCACCCGCATCGCCTACGCCGATCACCTCATCTCCGGCGTCATCGGCATCACCGAGCGCCGGCCCGACGCCGGTCATCCGCGCGACGGGGCGGATCCCTCGGCGGTGGTGGCGCCCTCACCCGGCGCGAAGTACCGCTTCACCACCGAGGTGCGGGGGCCCACGCCGCTCGAGCACCTCGACCCCGATGACGTGAAGGCGCTCGGCTTCACCCCTGAGACGGCGAAGCAGCACTCGTTCTACGTGGTGTTCGCCATGGGCGAGACCGACCCGCATCTCCCGCGGCAGTGCGTGCTCGACCCGGCCTCGAAGGACAGCCTGGGCCGCCCCCAGCCGCGCTTCGTGAAGCGTAAGCACACCGCGTGGGAGCTGGGCCTGGCCAAAGAGATGAACGCCCACTGCAAGCGCATCGGCGAGTCGCTCGTGGGCAAGCAGGGCAAGTGGTACCAGATCTACGACGCGCTCGATTACGGCTCGGGCGGGCACGAGACCGGCACCTGCACCGGGGACGTCCGAGCCAACGGCTCGCTGCGCGACTTCCCCCGCGTGTTCCTCGCAGACGGCTCGGGAGTCCCCGCCGCGACCGATCGCCACCCCAGCCTCACCCTGGCCGCCAATGCGCTCCGCGTGGCCGACGCCTCGCTTCAGCAGGGGTGACTGTGCCTGCGGAATTGCTCGACTCCGGCCTGACGCCGAGGCGACTCGCCGGATTGGGGAGTTCCCGGCTGTGATTCCATCAATTCGAACGGATCGCCCGCGGCTCCGGAGGCAACCAGCGAGACTCGCAGTGCGGCATGTCGCTTGCGACTGAGGGGGTCCTACCCAGCAGCGGAGGCGCTCATGGATGCAACAGACCCGGTGTGCGGAATGAACATCGACCCTGCCTCGACCCGGCGCGTGCAGGCGGAGCACGCCGGAATCGTCTACAGCTTCTGCAGTTCCCGGTGCCGCGACCTCTTCCTGAATGACCCCGCGCGCGTCCTCGCCTGGGCGCCACCGCCCACGCCGCCCGAAGGCCGGCAGACGTACACCTGCCTGATGCACCCCGGCATCGTGCGCTCCGCGCCGAGCTGCCCCATCTGCAGCCTCGCCCTGGAGCCGCGGCAAGCCCTCCCTTCCCTGCCGACCTGACCGGTGTCACGCCAGGCCTTCGGCGCGCCTACAGGAGCATGTGGCGAAGTGCAGCAATAGCGCTGGTTTGCACGGCGACCTGGGCAGCTGCGGAAGAGCTGCCAGAGCTGGTGCAGCAGGCGCTGGAGGCGAGGCCCGAGCTGGCCCGGGCCGCCGCAGAGCTCCGCGCCGCGAAGGAGCGGGTGCCGCAAGCCGAGGCCTGGGCCGAGCCGATGCTCGAGGTGGGGGTCCAGAACGACAGCTTCAACAAGTGGAACGTGGGCGTGATGGAGATGAGCTGGGTCTCGTTCATGGCCTCGCAGACCTTCCCCTTCCCCGGGAAGACCGGGCTTCGCGCCGAGGTGGCGCAGAGCGAGGTGAAGCTCAGCGAGCTGGTCGCCGAGCGGGTGCGCCTCTCGACCATCGCCGAGGTCCGCCGCGGCTACCTCGCGCTGCAGCTGGTCCGGGACCGGCGCGCGCTGCTGGAGAAGCTCATCACCCTCAACACCCGCCTGGTCGAGGTCGCGCGCGTGCGCTCCGAGTCGGGCGCGGGCTCGCAGGCCGAGGTGCTGCGGGCGCAGGTCGAGCTGGGCCGCGTCTCGCAGCGCCGCTTCCAGCTCCAGGCCGAGGAGCAGCTGCAGGTGCAGGCGCTCAACCGCCTCCGTCACCGCCCGCTGGACACGGCCATTCAGACTTCGGCGTCCCCGAGCACCCTGCCCGCGCTGCTGAGCTTCGAGCAGGCGCTCACCCTCGCCCGCGAGCACAGCCCCGAGCTGCTCGCCGCGCGCGCCGGCATCTCCCGCGCCCAGGCCTCGGCCGCGCTCGCGCGCCGCTCGTACTTTCCGGATCTCTCCGTGTCGGCCGGCGTGATGGTGCGCGGCCGGCTCGACCCGATGTGGACCCTCACCCTCGGCGTGCCGCTCCCCGTCTTCGCGGGCGCGCGGCAGTCGAGGGCGCTCGCGGAAGCCGACGCGCAGCGTGACGCGGCGACGCAGGGCGTGGAGGCGGTGGAACAGCTGCTCACGCTGCGCGCCCACCAACGCGCCGAGTCGCTCAAGGCCTTGAGCGCGGTGTGGCAGAGCTACGCGGGCGGGCTGCTCACCCAGGCCGAGACCGCGGCGGAGAGCACGGTCGCGCAGTACGCCATCGGCCGCGCCACCTTCGCCGACGTGCTCGGCGCGACCAGCGTCTCCATCGCCGAGGTGGAAGCGTCGCTGCAGGTGCTCGGCGACGCGTGGCGCCTCGCCATCGCGCAAGACGAGCTCTCGCCCGAGGAGGTCGCCACCGCGCGCGCCGCCCTCTCCTCTCCTTCCACCTCCTCTGCCCCGACGGGGATGTAGCCATGGCCGTCACGCTCAGCCGCACCCGCCTCACCTTCCTCGCCGTCGCGCTGCTGGCCGGCGGAACCACCGCGGGCCTGCTCGTCGCCAACGGCGGGGCTGACCCGCACGCGCACGCGCAGGCGCCGGTGGAGACGTACGTGTGCCCGATGCACCCCGCCGTGGTGAAGGACGGGCCCGGCACCTGCCCCATCTGCGGCATGAAGCTGGTGAAGGCAGCCGTTCCCCCCGAGCGGAGTCGAGGGGCCGAGGAAACGAAGGCGCCCGACCCTGCGGCGGCCACCTCGGAGGTCGACGGCCTGGGCCTGGTGGACATCGACCCCACCCGGCAGCAGCTCATCGGCCTGCGCACCGCCAACGTCGATCGCGGCGTGGTGGGCGGCAGCCTGCGCACGGTGGCGCGCGTCTCGTTCGACGAGACCCGCGTGCGGCGCGTGAACGTGAAGGTGGCCGGCTTCGTGGAGAAGCTCTTCGTCGACTACGTGGGCAAGGAAGTGCGCAAGGGCCAGCCGCTGTATTCGCTCTACAGCCCCGAGCTGCTCAACGCCGAGCACGAGTACCTGCTGGCGGCGAAGGTCGAAGGCGACGGCGGCCGCATGCTCGCCTCGGCCCGGAAGAAGCTCGAGCTCTGGGGCGTGCCGCACGGCGAGCTCGAGCGCCTCGACCGCGAGAAGACGGCCTCGAGCGTGGTCACCTTCTTCTCCAGCGTCGCGGGGGTGGTGACGAAGAAGGAGATCGTCGAAGGCTCGCGCGTCGAGATGGGCGCGATGCCCTTCGAGGTGGTCGACCTGTCCACGGTCTGGGTGCTGGCCGACATCTACGAGACCGAGCTGCGCTTCGTGGCGCCGGGCATGACCGCCGCGCTGCACCTCGACGCGTGGCCGGGGCGCACCTGGCAGGGCAAGGTGCTCTTCATCGACCCGGTGCTCGACCCGAAGTCGCGCACCGCGAAGGTGCGGCTCGCCTTCACCAACCCCCAGGGCGAGCTGCGCCCCGAGATGTACGGCGACGTGACGCTCGCGCGCGCGGGCCGGGAGACGCTGCGGCTGCCCAGCGACGCGGTGGTGCAGAGCGGCACGCAGCAGGTGGTCTTCGTGGCGCGCGGTGAAGGCCGCTTCGAGCCGCGACGCATCGAGACGGGGGAGACCGGGCGCGACTTCACCGAGGTCATCTCAGGCCTCACCGAAGGTGAAGCGGTGATCACCCGCGCGAACTTCCTCGTCGACTCCGAGTCGCGGCTGCGCGCCTCGCTCGCGCGCATCGGAGGGAAGGACGCGTCGGCTCCCGGCGCTCATGAGGCGCACCGATGATCAAGGCGATCATCCGGTTCTCCGCCGAGAACCGGTACCTCGTGATCGCCGCGGCCATCGTGGCGCTGGCGTACAGCGTGTACTCGATGCGGACCATTCCGCTCGACGCGCTGCCCGAGCTCTCGGACACGCAGGTGATCGTCTACTCGCGGTGGGACCGCAGCCCCGATCTCCTGGAAGACCAGGTCACCTACCCCATCATCACCTCGCTGCTCGGCGCGCCGCGGGTGAAGGCGATTCGGGGCTTCTCCGACTTCGGCTACTCGTTCGTCTACGTCATCTTCGAAGACGGCACCGACCCCTACTGGGCGCGCTCTCGGGTGCTGGAGTACCTCTCGAAGATCACCTCGCAGCTGCCCGCCGGGGTGCGCACCGAGCTGGGGCCCGACGCGAGCAGCGTGGGCTGGGTGTTCCAGTACGCGCTGGTCGACCGCACCGGCAAACACTCGTCTGACGAGCTGCGCAGCTACCAGGACTGGTTCCTGCGCTACTCGCTGCAGAGCGTGCCCGGCGTGGCCGAGGTGGCGACGGTGGGCGGCCAGGTGCGCCAGTACCAGGTGAACGTCGACCCCACGAAGCTGGCGGGCTTCGAGCTGCCCCTGCAGAAGGTGATCGACGCGGTGCGCGCCGGGAACAACGACGTGGGCGGGCGGCTCGTGGAGTTCTCCGGGCGCGAGTACATGGTGCGCGGCCGCGGCTACGTGAAGCGCATCGAAGACCTCGAGCAGCTGGTGCTCAAGTCCGAGGGCGGCACCCCGGTGATGGTGAAGGACGTGGCCACCGTGGCGCTGGGCCCCGAGCTGCGCCGCGGCATCGCGGATCTCGACGGCGAAGGCGACGTGGTGGGCGGCATCGTGGTGATGCGCGAGGGCGAGAACGCGCTCAACGTGATCAACCGGGTGAAGCAGAAGCTGGGCGAGGTCGCGCTGCCCGAGGGCGTGGAGGTGATCACCACGTACGACCGCAGCGAGCTCATCCTCGCGGCGATCGACACCGTCACCGACAAGTTGATCGAGGAGATCCTGATCGTCTCGTTGATCATCCTGGTCTTCCTCTGGCACTTCCCCTCGTCGATCGTGCCCATCATCACCATCCCCGTGTCGGTGGCGCTGGCGTTCATTCCGATGAAGCTGATGGGCCTCAACGCGAACGTGATGTCGCTGGCGGGCATCGCCATCTCGGTCGGCGTGCTGGTCGACGGCGCCATCATCGAGGTGGAGAACGCGTACAACCGCATCCATCACTGGATGGCGGACGGGCGGAAGGGCGACTTCCACCAGGTGCGGCTCGAGGCGCTGATGGAGGTGGGGCCGGGCGTCTTCTTCTCGCTGCTGGTCATCGCCGTGGCGTTCCTGCCGGTGTTCACCCTGGTCGACCAGGAAGGCCGGCTCTTCAGGCCGCTGGCCATCTCGAAGACGCTGGCGATGGGCATCGCCGCGTTCCTCGCCATCACGCTCGACCCCGCCATTCGCATGCTGTTCGCGCGGGTCGACCCGTACACGTTCAAGCCGAGGTGGCTGGCGAAGCTCGCCTCGATGCTGGTGGTGGGCCAGTACCGCGCCGAGGAGAAGCACCCGATCAGCCGCGTCCTGCACCGGCTCTACGAAGGCCCGTGCCGCTTCGTGCTCCGTCACCCCCGCGCGGTGATCGCGGCGGCGGTGCTGCTGGTGGCCACCAGCGTGCCGCTCTACCTGGGCCTGGGCTCGGAGTTCATGCCGCCGCTGCGCGAGGGCACCCTGCTCTTCATGCCGTCCTCGGTCGCACCGGGCATGTCGGTGGCCGAGGCGCAGCAGGTGCTGCAGACGCAGGACAAGATCCTCCGGGGCTTCCCCGAGGTCGCGCGCGTGTTCGGCAAGGCGGGCCGGGCCAACACCTCGACCGACCCCGCGCCGTTCACGATGATGGAGACGACGGTCATCCTCAAGCCCGAGGCGCAGTGGCGCGAGAAGCCCCGCTGGTACTCGGGCTGGGCGCCGGAGTGGCTCAAGCGCCCGCTGCGGCCCTTCTGGAGAGATCGCATCACCGAGGCCGAGCTCGAGGAGGAGATGAACCACGCGCTGCAGATCCCCGGCATGTCGAACGCGTGGACCATGCCCATCAAGGGGCGGCTCGACATGTTGTCGACGGGCATCCGCACGCCGGTGGGGATCAAGATCCTCGGGGAGAACCTGGAGACGATCGAGGCGATCGCGCTGCAGACCGAGGCGGCGGTGGCGAAGGTGCCCGGCACCCGCAGCGCGTTCGCCGAGCGCGTGGCCGGCGGCTACTTCCTCGACTTCGAGCTCAAGCGCGATCAGCTGGCGCGCTACGGCCTCTCGGTGGACGACGCGAACATGATGGTGATGACCGCGGTCGGCGGCGACGTGCAGAGCGTCTCGGTGGAGGGGCGGGCGCGCTACGGCATCAGCGTTCGCTACGCGCGCGACTTCCGCGACGATCTGCCCGCGCTCAAGCGGGTGCTGGTGCCGCTGCCGGACGGCAAGGGGCAGATTCCGTTCGAGGCGATCGCCGACATCAAGCTGACCACCGGGCCATCGATGATCCGCGACGAGAACGGGCTGCTGGCTGGCTACGTGTACGTCGACTTCGACACCTCGAAGATCGACATCGGCAGCTACGTGGCGGCGGCGAAGGCCGCGGTGGCGAGCGGGGTGACGGTGCCGCAGGGCTATTCGCTGGGCTGGAGCGGCCAGTTCGAGAACATGCTGCGGGTGCGCGAGCGGCTCGAGCTGATCCTCCCGCTCACGCTGGTGCTCATCTTCGGGTTGCTCTACCTGAATACGAAGTCGGCCTTCAAAGCGGGGCTGGTGATGCTGGCGGTGCCGTTCTCGGCGGTGGGCGCGCTGCTGCTGCTGACGGTGCTCGGGTACAACATGTCGATCGCGGTGTGGGTGGGGCTGATCGCGCTGATGGGCCTCGACGCGGAGACCGGCGTGTTCATGCTGCTCTTCCTCGATCTCTCGCTGGAAGACGCGAAGAAGCGCGGCGCGCTCAGGAACCGGGCGGAGCTGGTCGAGGCGATCGTTCACGGCGCGGTGAAGCGCGTGCGCCCCAAGGCGATGACGGTGCTGGCGGCGATGCTGGGGCTGTTGCCCATCATGTGGTCGACCGGGACGGGAGCGGATCTGATGAAGCGCATCGCCGCGCCGATGGTGGGCGGGCTCGCCACCAGCTTCCTGCTGGAGCTGTTGGTGTACCCAGCGGTCTACCTGTTGTGGAAAACGCCGTCGGTGGCGGGCGCCGAAGAAATCCTTCCCAGCGAGCCGGGCTCGAACCCGGCCGAGGCCACCCCATGAGCAGACTCCTGATCGCGGTCATTCCCTTCGTCCTCACCGCCTGCGGCCCGGACGCCGCCGCCTACCAACAGCAGGTCTCCGCGCTGGAGGTGGCCGTGACGCAGCACCAGGACGAATCGCAGACGACGGCAGACTGCGTCGACGAGCACCGGCGCTACGACGAGCTGGCGCGGCCCCGGCTCGGCCAGATGACGGGCATGAGCGGACCGATGGGGATGCGCTCGATGTGTGGCTCGATGCAGAGCGAGCTCGACCGTCACGCCGGCGCCGCCTGCGCCGGAGACGCCGCCGCGAACCGCGCCGAGGCGGTGCATCACTGCCAGCTCATGAAGGACTGGCTGGGCCGGCAGCAGACCTGCACCAGGTCGATGATGGGCATGGGCGGCCGCTGCGAGCCCTAGCCTCCCTCTCCCTGCGCAGCAGCGGGGAGAGGGTTGGGGGGGTTGGGGTGAGGGGCCAATCGCCGAAGCAGCCCGTCAGCCCGCGAGAAGGTGCTCCGCGAGGATCTTGATCCCCAGGCCGATGAGGACCAGGCCTCCGGCCACGTCGAGCCGCTTGCCCAGCACCGCGCCGAACTTTCGCCCGGCGAACAACCCGAGCGCACTGAGCACCGCAGTAGTCACCCCGATGGTGACGAGCGAGAGCAGCAGCGGCGCGTTCAGCATCGGCAGCGTCACGCCCACCGCCAGCGCGTCGATGCTGGTGGCGATGGCGAGCACGAGCATCACCTTGAAGCCGTAGAGGTTGGCCTTCGGCGCCTCGGCTTCAGCCTCGCCGCGCGCTTCCCAGAGCATCTTGCCGCCGATCGCCGAGAGCAGGACGAAGGCGATCCAGTGGTCCCACGCCTGCACCAGCGGGCCGACCTGGCTGCCCACCGCCCAGCCGATCAACGGCATCAGCGCCTGGAAGCCACCGAAGAAGCCGGCGACGATGAACACGTGTTTCGGGAGGAGCTTCGGCGTGGCCAGCCCGCGCGCTGCGGACACCGCGGCTGCGTCCATCGAGAGGCCGACCGCGAGCATGAGGATGGCTCCGAACGTCATGAACGAACCGTAGCGGGTCTGAGCCGGCGGCACCCGGGCGCCGAACATCCCGGGCGAGGGCGCCGTGGGTGGCTGCCGGTGCGAGCTGAACTCAGGCTGCAGGCGGCTGGCGCGCGGCGCGGCGCGCGGACTCGAGCACCTCGACGAGTTGCTCGAACAGGAGCGGCTTGACCAGCGTGTCGTCCATGCCCGCCTCGCGGCAGGCGATCAGCTCCTCTGGCATCGCGGAGGCCGTCAGCGCGACGATGCGGGTGCGGCCGGCGGGGCCCTCCATGGCGCGGATGGCGCGGGTCGCGGCCAGCCCGTCGACGTCGGGCATGTGGAAGTCCATCAGGACGAGCACGAAGCGCTCGCGCGACACCGCCGCGATGGCCTCCTGCCCACCCCCCACGCACTCCACCGGGAACCCCGCCTTGCGCACGAGCGCCGCGGCGACCATGCGGTTGATGTCGTTGTCGTCCACCACCAACACCCGCGCGCCGTCGACAGCCGCCTGCGCCACCGGGGGCCCGCTCCCGACCTGGCTGGGCGGGACCCTGGCCTCTACGCTGGGGAGGGGCACCTCGAACGAGAACCGGGAGCCTTGCCCTTCGACGCTCTGAACCGCGAGCGTGCCCCCCATGAACCCCACCAGCCGCTGGCTCAGCGCCAGCCCGAGTCCCGTGCCGCCGAAGCGGCGCGAGATGCTGGGGTCGCCCTGCTCGAAGCTGTGGAACAGGCGGCCCGTGACGTCGGGTGCCATTCCCTTCCCGGTGTCGACCACGTCGAAGCGGAGCAGGCCCGGCCGCTGCGCGACCTCCAGCCACACCGAGCCCTGCTCCGTGAACTTCACCGCGTTGCTGACGAGGTTGCGCAGCACCTGCTGCAGGCGATGCTCGTCGCCGCGCACCAGCGCGGGGAGGCCCTCGGGGAGACGGACCTCGAAGGCGACGCCGCGCTCCCTGGCGAGCGCCTCGAAGAGCACGCCCACGTCGCGCACGGCGCGCGCCGGGTCGAAGTCGCGCAGCTCGCTGGCGAACTTGCCGGCCTCGATCTTGGAGATGTCGAGGAGGTCGTTGAGCAGCGACACCAGGGTTTGGCCGGACCGCTCGATCACCTCGAGCGCCTCGCGCTGACTGGCCTCCATCGGCCCGCGGAGGAGCGCCTGGGCCATGCCGAGGATGCCGTTCATCGGCGTGCGGATCTCGTGGGACATGTTCGCCAGGAAGTGGCTCTTGAGGCGATCGGCGCTCTGCGCGGCGATCAGGGAGGCGCGGCGATCCGCGTCGAACCGGATGACGAACAGCACCAGGGTGACCCCCACCGCGAGGGCCCGGAGCTCGCTGACGACCGAGGTGGTGTGGTGCACCGTCGGGGCGATCCAGCCCTGGGCTGAAGTCAGCCGCGCCGCGACCATCACGAACATCGTCAGCACGCCCCATCGCCACCCCGCGCTGCTGCCCAGCATGCTGGTCGCGACGAACGGCACGAGCGCGAACCACAGGTACATGCTCGAATCGAAGGGGCTCTCCGCCACCGAGAAGCCGGCGAACGCCAGCAGAATGACGGCGAGCGTCCCGCGCGCCACGCTGGCGGCCGAAGCCCCCAACCAGAGCAGCGCGCGATTGGAGATCACGCTGAAGGTGATGGCGGTGGTCAGCAGGGCGGAGATGGGCTCGTGCAGCGCGACGTACGCGGCGACCATCAGGCAGGCCACCACCACCCCGATGCTGTGGGCTTCGCGAACGAAGCGGGGCCGATGGTCTTCGAGCAGCTCTTCAGACCCGCTCAGCAAGCGCACGAAGGAGTCCCTGGCGAACAGCAGTGCCCGCATCGCAGAAACACGTAACGGCGCCGCGGCCGGCCGCGCCCGGGTGATCGGCGACCCTGTAGGCAACCCCAGATGTCGGCTCGGTGCCCAGCCAGAAGACCGTCTGCCGGAGAGCACCCGGAGTGCGGACCCATGACGCGCGCGCGCGTGGCCATCCAGGTGCTCAGAACCGGGTGGCCTCTGAGACCTGTGGTAGCCCCTCGCGCATGCGCATCGTCATCGCGGGCCTGGTGTGCCTCGCCCTCGGCATCGGCTTCACCGAATACATGCGTCGCAACCCCGGCAAGACCGACAAGTCCACCGACGGCGAAGTGACCTTCATCGCGCAGGAGCAGGTGCGCCCCCGCGCCACCTTCACCGACGGCAAGGACGCGTGGGTGGCCGGCTTTCCTGCCTCAGGCGGCGACGCCGGTCACCGCGATTGAGGACTGACGAACGGCTCGTTCACCGAAGACTCGCGAACACTCACCAGAGAACTGACTGGTCCTCCGCCACGCCCGGCGCGTCCTTCAGCACGTACACGTGATCGCCCACCTTCACCTCGCCGGACCACAACCCCACCGGCTGCTTGAAGCTGCTCTTCACCAGCTTCAGATCGCGGATGTCCTGGTGCGCGGCCCACGGCTTGAAGTGCAGGTCGATGGCCCCGTCCTCCGTGCGCACGTGCCACGGATCGAGGATGGCGCTCGGGTTCCACGAGAAGCGCGCGCGGCCCAGCGGAATGAGCTCGGAGCCCAGCCAGAGCGCGTTCTCGTTCACGTCGTCGCGCGACTCGTTGAAGCCCTCGACCAGGTTGATGCCGATGGGGGTGCCGTCGTCGAGCCGCCCGCACACGAACGCCCAGCGCCACGCCGTCTCGCGCGCGAGGTAGCCGTGCGTGTAGTCGAGCCCGCCCACGCCGCCGTCGAGCGAGTAGCGCCGCCCCTCGGCCTCGAGCGAGCCGAACGAGAGCAGCCCCGCCCACTTCTGCGTCACGTTCACCACCGCCTTGTCGACCGGGGCGATCACCGTGAGCGGGGGCGCCGCGCCGGCGGCGAGCAGGTCCCACGAGAGCTCGAGCTTCGGCTTCATGAACGGCGCCGCCAGCCCCAGCCGCACGTGGCCGTGGAAGCGCTCGTCGCCGAAGGTGCGCCACGCCTTGAGCCGCGCGTCGGGCCGGCGGAACGAGACGTCGAGCCCCGCGCCCGGGTGGTCGTTCACCTTCACCATCGGAGGCGGCAGGCCGAGCACCCCCACGTCGGCCAGCACCCGCCCCGACGAGTAGTCGAGGGCGAGCGCGAAGGCGTTGCTGGTGTAGCCGAGGTCGACCACCGCGAAGAGCGCCGCCACCTCGCGGGTGGCGATGAAGCCGTAGAGCCACTTCTTGTGCATGCGCAGCCGGTCGAGGCGGTTGGGCTGGTAGCTGCCGCGCAGCCGCGAGAGATCGACGACGTCGAGTGCGCCCTGGAACGTTCCGAAGCGGGGTGCGCCACCGGCATCTTCGACGGACGGTGGCGCGGGGGGCAGCTTCCTGATGCTCATGCCCCAACGATACTCCCTGCCTTCAAGCCCGCTGCATGAAGAACCGCAGCGCCTGCCGGGCCCACTTCGACCACGACCAGCTGTCGCGCTGCTGGACGATCTGCCCGTCCTTCACCTGGAGGTCGCTCACCGCCTCGTGGTGCAGCGGGCGACCGAAGACCTTGTGGTCCGCCGTCCACGACCCCTTCGCGCCGTCGCGCTCTACCAACTTCCCATTGCGCGCGTGGCGCAGACCTGAGGCAATCGGGGCGTGAACGAGCGACTGGTCGCCTTCCTGCTGATGCCGCCCGGGGCCACCCGTTGAGCCTCGAGGAGCGGCTGGGGCGGGCGTGGCTCAGGCACCCGGTGGTGGCCTTCTTCCGGCACCGGAGGTTGATCACCTTCTACGCCCAGCTCCATGCGTTGATCCGCGCGGGCATCGCGTTGCCCACCGCCTTCACCCAGCTCACGCAGTACGCGCCCGACGCTACGATGGCGAAGGGGCTCGCCGCGGTGGCCCGTGACGTGCGGGGCGGCGACACCCTGGGCGACGCGATGCGCAAGCACGGCTCGCTCTTCGACGACGCCAACGTCGAGCTGATCGCCTTCGCCGAAGAAGCCGGCCGGCTCGAGCCCATCTGCGCCTCGGTGGTCTCGCACCTCGAGAAGGTGCAGGCGCAGCGCTGGCAGGCGGTGCTCGGCGCGCTCTGGCCGATGTACCTGGGCGCGGGCTTCGTCTTCGTGGGCCCGCTGCTGGGCGTGGCGCAGCAGGTGAAGACGGCGTCGTCGGTGGGCGCGCTCTACCTCAGCGGCCTGTTCAGCTCGCTGGGCACCGCGGCGCTGCTGCTCACGGTGGTGCTGGTCGCGCCGTTCTTCATCGCGGCCATCGGCAAGGAAGTGGCGTGGGACCGGCTCAAGTGGAGGCTCCCGCTGGTGAGCGCGCCGATGCGCCAGCTCGCGGCCTCGCGCTTTGTCCTGGGCCTGGGCCTCGCCACGGCCTCGGGCATGGAGGCGGTGCGTTCGCTGCGGCTGGCAGTGAAGGCGACCTCGAGCCCGTCGCTGCAGGGCGAGCTGCCGCGCGTCGAGGCGAAGCTGCGGGGTGGCTCCACCTTGACCGAGGCGGTGGGCGCGCTCGACCTGCTCGATCGTTCGTCGCTGGGGACCCTCGCGGTGGCCGAGACCACGGGCACACTCGACGAGACGCTCGAGCGAATGAGCCGCGAGCTGCAGGAGTCCTCGCTGCGCGCCACCCGCCTGCTGATTCTCCTCGTGACCGCGTTGGTGGCGGGCGTGCTGCTGGTGAAGATCGTCTCGGGCATGCTCGGTGTGTTGTTCGGCCCGGTGAAGCAGCTCTACGACGCCGCGGGTTCAGGCAACCTCGACGGCTAGAGGCAGCCACTTGCGATAGCGCGGGGCTGGGGATGGCGCTACCAGCAGTGCATGAACTCACTGCTCGTCATCGCGCTCGTGGCTCTCGGGCAGGCGGAAGTGGCGCCCCAGACCACGCCCGCGCCCGCGCCTGAGCCCCAGGCTCCCGCGGCGGGCACCGCACCACCCACCACGCCGGTAGCCGCGGCCCCGGTGACGGCCCCGCTCGCGCCGTCGCCCCTGTTCGACTCCTTCCTCGTCGACTTCGAGGTGGGTGCTGCGTACCTGTTCCAGAACGACGGCCGCTACGGGGCGAACGGCTCGGCCTACACCGCGGCAGAGATCGGCCAGCAGCGCAACCTCGCTGTCGCGCTCCGCCTGGCGATCGAAGCGCGCATCGGGCGCCACACCCTCATCGCGACCTGGGCGCCGCTCGACCTCACCACGCGCGCCACACTGACGCGCGACCTGACGTTCCAGACCACGACCTTCGCCGATCGAACCGTGGTCGATCACCGCTACCTCTTCGACGGCTACCGGCTCAGCTACCTCTTCAGCCTCGTGCAGGTGTCGCGCTTCACCCTGGGCGTGGGTGCGTCACTGCAGGTGCGGAACGCCTCGGTCGAGTTCCGCACCGTCGACGCCTCGCCCGCCGTCTTCGCCGTGGAGCGGGACATCGGGCTCGTCGGCGCGATCAAGCTGCGCGCGCGGTTCGACGCCGGAATCCTCTACGCGCAGGCCGACGTCGACTTCTTCAACACCTTCGGGCTCGGCCTGGCCGCGGGCATTCACGACGTCGCGCTCACGCTGGGCATTCCGATCGTCCCCGGTCTCGACTTTCTGCTTCGGGTCAGGCTGGTCGGTGGCGGCGCAAACGTGCCCTCCCGCGACATCTACAACTGGGGCAACTTCGGGTTCGCGGTCCTGGGGCTGCGGGTCGATCTGCCGTTGCTGTGGAGCCAGCGCTGACGTCACAGTACGCACCATGAAGACGCCACTCGTCGCGCTGCTCGGTTCGCTGTCCCTCGCCGCCTGCTGCATCGCGCGCGGCACGCTCGTCTCGACGCCCCGGGGCAGGCGCCCCGTCGAAGACCTGATCGAGCAGGACACGGTGTGGAGCGTCGACCCCGCGACGGGAGAGCGGTTCGCCTCGCACGTCGTCGCCATCGCGCGCGCCACGCGGGAGGTGATGCGCCTGACGGGTGAGGGCTTCTCGCTCACCTGCACCACCGATCACCCCCTCTACGATCCGACGGCGAAGAGCTGGTCACCTGCGGGCGACTGGGTGCTGGGCACGCGCTCCGACCTGCTGCTGGTGACCGATGACGGCGCGCCTCCGCGCGTGGTGACGGTGCACACGCGCGAGGTGTCTGCGGGCCTCGCGGAGGTGACCGACCTCACCGTGGAACACGAACTCCACGACTTCGTCGCGGGCGGGGTGCTGGTGCACAACAAGTCACCGGTCCGCCACAGCTGCGTCGTGGTCTCAGGTGGCGCGCCGACGTCTCTGCGCGACATGGGCCCGTGCGTCCGTCCCGACGGCGGCGAGGGCTTCGTGACCTGTGACGCGTCCCCGAACCCGTCGGACGCGGGCACCTGCGACGAGTAGCCTCACCCGCGCCCTGACCAGCGCACCAGCCACACCGCGGAGATCGCCGCGACGGCGGCCCCCACGCCCAGCGCGGTGGCCGGCCCGAACTGCTGCCAGAGGAACCCGGTGAGCAACCCCGAGGGGATCGCCGTCGCCCCCAGCACCCCGTGGTACACGCCGAACGCGCGGCCGTGCTGTTCCTTCGGGGTGAGGTCCTTCACCAGCGCCTTCTCCACCGGCTCGGTCAGCCCGGCGAACGCGCCGTAGAACCCGAGCAGCGCCCACGCCTGCCACGCCTGCGTCGCCACCGCGAAGAGCCCGTAGCTCACCGCGTACACCGCCCACCCCGCGAGGATGAGGCGATGGCGCGCCGTGCCCGCTCCGCGAGTTTGCCGGTCGCTCCAGTCACCTCCGCGCGAGGCCCAGAACATCTTCGAGAGGTTGAGCAGGAGCCACGCCATCGGCAGCAGCGGCGTGGACACGCCCAGCTCGGCCGCGCGCAGCAGCAGGAACGCGTCGGACGAGTTCCCCAGCGCGAAGAAGCCGATGATCACGAAGAGCGAGCGCAGCTTCGGCGGTAGCGGCGTGGCGTCGTTGCGCGCGCGCTCCTCGGCCGAGGGGACCACCGTCTCCGGTTCCTTCACCACGAAGACCGAGGCGACCGCGAGCAACCCGGGAATGAGCGTGAGCGCGAACACCGTGCGCACCTCGACCCCCAGCAGCAGCAGCCCGGTGGCGAGCAGCGGGCCCACCACCGCGCCGGCGTGATCCATCGCCTGGTGAAACCCGAAGGCGCGGCCGCTCTCGGCCGACGGCACCGCGCCTGCGATGAGGGCGTCGCGTGGCGCCGAGCGGATGCCCTTGCCCACGCGATCGGTGACGCGAATGGCGAACACGTGCCACGGCAAGGTCGCGAGCGCGAGCAGGGGCCGCACCAGGGTGGCGATGCCGTAGCCCGCGAGCACGAAGCCCTTCTTCGCCCCGCGATCGGCCCAGCGCCCCGACTGGTACTTGAGCCCGGCCGAGACCGCGTCGGCCACGCCCTCGAGCAGGCCGAGGAAGGTGGGCCCCGCCCCGAGGAGGGCGAGGAAGCCGGGCAGCAGCGGGAACACCGCCTCGCTGGCGACGTCGGTGAAGAAGCTGGTGACGCCCAGCGCGATGACCGTCGCAGGGAGCCGGGCGCGCCGCTCGCTCATGAGCCCCCTGGGAGCTGCCGGGTGGCTTCGTTCACGAGGGCGAGCACGGGCCTTCCCGACGTTCCGATTCCCTTGCCGCGCAGCAACGCCGAGTCCTCCTCACTCAACACCTGGGGGCGAGACGCTTTCCGGCGGGCGCCAGGTTGCAAGCGCCGCGTCAGCTCACGGGCCTCCGCCGACGCAGTACCCGCTGGCCACGTCGCACGCGGTGCCCTGCCAGCAGCTGAAGCCGACGGTGTTGCAGCGCGGAATGCAGATGCCCGCGCCCGTGGTCTGCACGTTCACCTCGCACACGTAGCCGGTGCGGCAGTTCGACTGGCCGAGGCGCGGGGCGGGACAGCTCTTGAAGCAGATGGGGTTGCTGCCGGTGCTCCCGCCTCCGACGTCGAGACACGACGAGCCGGCCGGGCAGGCGATGCCGTTGCAGCTGGCAGAACACGCGCCGCCGGGCCAGCCGGTGGGCTGACCGAACACCGTCTCGGCGATGCAGAAACCGTTGGTGGGCGGGTGGCACTGGAAGTCGGCGGTGCAGGCGTTGCCGACCTGCGAGACGCCGGCGTCGGGCCGCACGCACTGGCCGAACGAGCACGCCAGCCCGCTGATGCAGGTCGCGCACTGTCCGCCGCCGAGGCCACAGGCGAGATTGCTCTGCGATTGAGGGGGCACGCAGATGCCTCCGGTGCAGCAGCCCGCGCAGGTGGCGGAAGAGCACCCGATGCTCCCACCGCCGCCGCCGAAGCCACCGCCGAAGCCGCCGCCGGTGCCGCCGCCGAAGCCGCCGCCGAAGCCGCCGTCGAAGAACCCACCGCCACCACCGATCGGGAAGCCACCACCGGTGCCACCACCGAAGCCACCACCGAAGCCACCACCCGTGCCGCCGCCGAAGCCACCATCGAACGCGTTGATGCAGGTGTAGTTCCAGCACGTCTGGCCAGTCCCGCAGGAAGCGCAGGTGACCCCGCCCTGGCCGCAGAAGGTGTTGTTGTTCGAGTTCGCGCGGGGGATGCAGAAGCCGCCGAAGAAGCACCCGTCGCAGAAGCCACCGCCGCCGCCCACGCCGCCCCCAAAGCCGCCGCCGACCGGACCACCGCCGGCGCCGCCGCCGAAGCCGCCGCCGGTGCCGCCACCGAAGCCGCCACCGGTGCCGCCGCCGAAGCCGCCGCCGGTGCCTCCGCCGATGGGGCCGCCGCCGCCACCACCCGCGCCGCCACCGATGGGCGGGAGCGGGCTGATCCAACACGCGTTGAGGCTACCGATGCCGTAGCAGGCGTAGCCGGGGTTGCGGCACTGATCACCCGCGCTGCAGTTGTCCCAGCACAGGCTGTCTGACTCGCCGTACTGCGCGACCACGCTGATGCAGGTGGAGCCGGTCGGGCACTGCGCGGCGGTGCTGGTGCAACGCAGCGTGCAGTAGCCCCCCAGGTAGCTCGCGTTGCCGCTGGTCGTGGTCTGCTTGCAGATGGCCGCGCGGCCCAGGGTCTGCTGGCACTCGAAGTCGTTGAAGCAGGAATCGCCGACGCGCTTGGTGGTGGGCGACATGCAGAGGCCGCCGCTGCAAACCTGCCCGACCGCGCACGCGACACACTGCGAGCCGAAGCTTCCGCAGTTGACCACGCTGGTCGAGCTCAGCGGCACGCAGGTTCCCGAGGGCAGGCGGCAGCCGTCGCAGAACGCGCCACCACCGCCCGCGCCGCCACCTGCACCACCGCCGAAGCCGCCGCCGGTGCCGCCGCCGAAGCCGCCGCCGGTGCCGCCGCCGAAGCCGCCGCCCGTACCGCCGCCGAAGCCTCCGCCCGTACCGCCGCCGAAGCCGCCGCCCGTACCGCCACCGAAGCCGCCGCCCGTACCGCCACCGAAGCCGCCGCCCGTGCCGCCGCCCGTACCACCGGAGCCGCCGCCTGAACCACCGCCCGAGGCACCGCCACCGCCGCCTGAGCCACCACCGATGTTGGTCCCGCCGCCTCCGCCGCTGCCACCACCGGAGCCGGCGTCATCGACCTCGTCGACGGGTGAGAAGCAGGCAGCGAACGCGAGGCAGGCCACGGAGAGGAGCGTGAGGCCCCGGGCGCCCGAAGAGGTGCGGATCATGGGGATCAGCATGGTCGGGGGTTCGAGCCCACGTCCAGTGCGGGACCGGGAGAACTCCTCAGTTACTTTCTTGAACCGGCCGCTCGCTCGCGCTGTGGTGCGCGTCCATGAACCCCACTGGCCAGCCCTTCGGGGCGCCCCCTGCTCAGCCGCGCAACGACCAACTCAACCTCGCCGCGATCCTCCTGATCGTCACGGCGGCGTTCGCGATCCTCTACGGCCTGATGTCACTGCTGAGCCTCGGCAGCGACGGGAGCTGGATCATCAACCTCCTCCCCGACGAAGCGACGAAGCAGAAGATGCGCGAAGCGATGGCCCAGGGGAAGGCCGGTGGCAGCGTCGCCAACGCGGTGTGGCCGGTGGTGATCATCGCGGCCAACGGCTTCATCATCTTCGCGGCGACGAAGATGAAGAACGCCCAGAGCTATTCCATGTCGATGGCGGCGGCGATCCTCGCCACCATTCCGTGCTGCTTCAACGGCTGCTGCTGCGTCCTCTCGATGCCGGCGGGGATCTTCGCGCTGGTGGTGCTGATGAAGCCCGAGGTGAAGTCGAGCTTCACCTGATCAACCGCGCTGCTTCACCGCGGCGGCGGCCAACCCCTGGCCGTTGAGCTCTGAGTCGAAGCGGATCAGCTGACGATCCGCTTCGTTCAGCTTCAGCCCCGAGCGGGAGGCAGCGAGCTCGAATTCCTGGTCGAGCTGCCACTTGAAGCGCTGCTCGAGCGTGCCCACGTCGTCACCGCTCTTCGCGCCCTGCTCGGCCATGCGGGTCGACAGCTCGAGCCAGCGGATCAGCTGATCAGCGATCGGCTGCACGTCTTCGAACATTCCGAAGTGCGTGAGGGCCACCGCGCGAGGCTTGAGCTCCACCACCCTCTTCACGCTGGCGATGGCCGCCGCGCCGTCGAAGTCGGTGGGCGAAGTGCTCGGGTAGGCGAAGCGCTGCCCCCGCTGCAGGGCCGGGTAGACCAGGCCGAAGGCGTCGCCGGTGTAGACGACCTGCTTCGCCTCGTCGTGCACCACGAAGTGGTGATTGGCATGCCCACGCGTGTGGAGGAAGTGAAGAGGGGCCCCGCCCAGCGTGACCCGCTCGCCGTCTTCCAGCGCGCGCACCCGCGCCGCGTCGATGGCCTCGATCGTTCCGTAGAGCCGCTCGAACGCCTCTTCGCCGTAGACGTGGCGCGCGCTGGCCACCAGCCGGGTGGGATCGATCAGGTGCCGCGCGGCGCGGGGGTGGGCGAGCAGCGTGGCGTTGGGGCAGGCGCGCATGAGCGCCGAGGCGCCGCCCGCGTGATCGAGGTGCACGTGCGTGACGATGACGTACTTCACCGCCTCGGCCGCGAGCCCCTGCCGCTCCAGCGCGGCGAGGAGGCGCGGCAGCGCGTGCGTGGTGTTGGCTTCGATGAAGGCGACCTCGCCGCCCTCTTCCCGCAGGTACGAGGCCGCCAACTGCGGCATCACGTACTCGCAGTCGATGGTGACCAGGGCCCCCACGGCTCAGTCCTCGGCGTGCTTCTTGTCCTTCTTGTCCTTCTTGTCCTTCTTCTTCTTCTTCTTGTCCTTCTTCTGGTCGCTCGCGTGGTCGTGCAGCTCGGGGAACTCGTTGTGCGCGTGCACCACGCCGACGTCGCGGAGCATCTTGCGCACTTCCATGCCGTGCATCTCTTCCTGGGCGATCTGGGTGCGCGCGTATTCCTCGAGGTAGACGCTGCGGTCTTCCACCTCGTCGAGCAGCTGCTTGTAGATGTCGAGCGCGACCTTCTCGTGGGCGAGGCTCTCTTCGAGAATGTCCTTCACCGAGTGCTTGTAGCTCTCGGGGATGTCGGCGATCTGCAGCGTGGGGTGGCCGCCGAGGCCGACGAGGATCTCACCCGCGGTCGAGGCGTGGAGCAGCGACTCGGTGGCCTGCGCCTTCATGAACTGCACGATGGGGATGCGGTTCGGGCCCGCCACCATGAGCGAGTAGTGGGTGTAGCGGACCACCCCCGCCAGCTCGAACTCCATGATGCGGTTGAGCAGCCCCTGGGTGGCCTCGGTGTCGAGCTCTTTCATGCGGCGCCTTGTAGCGGCGAGCCCGTCAGAGGTCACTCACTTCCCCTTCTCGACGAGCTGCTTCTTTTCGCGATCGGTGGCGACGCGAATGCCGAGGAGGTCGGCGTGGATGAGGCGGCCCGCGCCCCAGTCCTCGTTGCCGCCCCCGAACGAGAGGGTCTCGCCCGCGGCCGCCACCTTCTCGGTCACCTTGGCGACCTTCTTGATCTTCTTGTCGACCTGGACCTTGCCCAGGCCGAAGGCGACGCGGGCCGAGAGGGCGAAGCGGTTCTTGTCGTTGAACTCCTTGGCCTCGGTGAGCGACTTGATGGGCAGCTCGAAGTGCGCGGGCGCGGCGATCCACGCGTTCTGGGAGAAGTCGGCGTCGGCCTTCGCGGCGGAGTTGCCGGGATCTCCGGCCCGGGTCTCGGTCCACGCCAGCGCGATGCGGCCCAGGCCGTCGGTGCAGTCGATGGTGCCGTTGACGTCGATGGTGAACCTGCCGTTCGGCGCGTCGTAGGGCGAGAGCACCACCTGGGCGGGGGCGCGCAGCTTGACGATGTACTTCTTCGCGCGCGCGGCCTCGGCGAGCTCCTTGCGCTTCGCCGCGTTGGCCTTCTTCTCCTCGGGGTTTGCGCCCGGCGCGTCGCCCGGGAAGAGGGCCCAGAAGCCCTCGGGGCACGGCCCGTCGGGGAGGAGGGCGATGGCCTGGGTGTCGTCGTAGGGCGGGTCGAGCTTCACCACCTCGACGGGGAGCGGCGCGGGTTGGTTCTCCTTGTCCTTCTTCGCCTTCGCGTCGGCTTCCTGCTTCTTCTTGAGGGCCGCGAGCTGCTCGCTCGCGCGCGAACCACCGCCGCCGCCCTTTGAGCACGCCAGGAGGGTCACCACGAGGAGTGAAGAGAGGAGTCGCATGGGCCCGACTGTGCCGCACCTCCCATCCTCTGTCTCTCTCCGAGGGCTGGTGAAGGAGCCGTTGTGACGCCGCTGAAAGTCTGCGCCCGGTGCGGATGACCGTGACGTGAGGGCGCGCTCTGGTGTTTGCTGCCGCGGCTCATGTCGCGGCTCCTGATGCTGTCGTTGCTCCTCTCGTGCGCCAGCGCTGGCCCCGCCACCACGAAGGACACCCCGGTCTCCGCTGACGACCCCGCTTCTCCAACGGGTGGAGACGACCTGTCGAAGGCATTCGAGCCCGAAGCGGAGAAGCCGAAGCCGGTGCTGGTGAGGCCCCCGGAGCTCGTCCAGGTCGATCTCGCCGCCGGCTTCAAGGCCGCGCTCGCGGAAGGCCAGTCGGCGCTGAAGAACAAGCAGCTCGACGCCGCGCGCTCGGCGGCACGCACCGCGGTGAAGGAAGCGTCGACCCTCGACGGTGAAGCGCGCCTGCAGGCAGGCCAGCTCTCGTTCCGCGTGGAGCAGGCGGCGGTGGATCCCCAGGCAGCCGAGGACGCAGCGACGGCGTGGCGCGTCGCCTGCGGCCCCGAGAAAGCAGAGTCCTGCCGCAACGCCGCCCTCGCGGCCCTCGTCACGGTGAGCAAGCTCAAGGGCGCAGACAAGAAGCAGCTCAAGCGCGCGAAGGACCTGCAGGACGCCGAGGTGTGCGCGGCGAAGACCGAGAAGGCGCCGAAGCCGCAGCCGTGCGAGCCCACCGCGATGCGCCTCGCGCAGCAGGAGAAGGACCTCTACCTGGTGCAGAAGCTCCACCTCGGCCAGGCGCTGCGTGAAGAGGCCGAGCCGAGGCAGGTGGCGCTGCTCGAGCGGGCAGAGAGCCACTGCGACAAGCCGCAGTGCGCGGCGCTGCGACGAAGGGCGCTGACGAAGCTGATCGCCCACGCCCGCGCGAAGAACGACACCGATGGCGCGGTGAAGCTGGCGCTGCGGGAGGTGGCGATCGTCGGCGCCGCGCTGCCTGAAGACGGCAAGGCCTGGGCGCGCACCGCCATGCTCGATCAGACCTGCGTCTCGTACGACACCGCCCACGGCGCGGGCAGCTGCCGCGCGCTCGAGCGCAAGGTGCTGGGGCGATGGACGTTCCACGACTACAGCCGCGACCGCGCGGGCGAGGGGCTCTCGGCAGACCAGGTGCGCATGGTGAACGAACACTTCGCGCCGCTGCTGCAGGAATGCCTGGCCGAGCAGGCGCGCCGCATGACCCCGCCCGACGCGCAGCGCTTCGAGGTGCGCTGGGTGGTGTTCAACGACGGCCGGGTGGGCGAGGTGCACCTGCGCAAGGAGCTCGACGAGACGCAGCTCGCGAAGTGCCTGCGCGCGCAGTTCAACGGCTGGCGCTACCCGCGCTACGAAGGCGAGTACCAGAACGTCGAGCAGAGCTTCACGGTGACCGCCGTCGAGCGGCGCGCGGTGCGCTGAAGCGTCAGCGCTTCGACACCCGGCGCGCGCTCGCCCGCAGCGCATCCATCATGGTCTCGCGCGCCGTGGGCTTGTGGCCGAGCACGGCGTGAGCGATCGCCCCCACCACCACGCCCGCGCCGAGCAGCACCCCCGCGGCGGCGGCCGGGTTCTCCTTCGCCAGCTTCCCGGTGGTCTTCGCCGCGCTCTTCAGCCCGGAGACCGCCCGCCGTTCCAGCTTCACGACCTTGTCCTTCGTGCCCATGTGTCGCTCCTTGGCGAGGGGTTGAGCATCAACCGGGCCGCGCACCGATTCGAGCAACGGCGGCCTCCTGGACGGGCGCACACCGTCAGGATGACGTGCCGGGCCTTCAGTTCGATGCAGCTACGAGGTGTAGAAGCCCGTCGCGAAGCGCGAGGTCATCCACGCCAGCATCACCCCGCTCACCACCAGCCAGGCCACGGCGCGGCGCGGGCGGGTGGAGAGCAGCAGCGCGGCCTGCAGGAAGAACGGGAACACCGCGATGACGTACCGCCCCAGCCCGATGAAGTCGCGGCTGCTGATCAGCGGCAGGCCCACCGCGACCGCCGTGTACACCGCGTAGCCCCAGCCGAGGCTCTTGCGCATCGGCCAGGCCGACGCGAGCGCGGCGAAGGCGAGCAGGGCGTGGAACGCGGGGAAGAGCAGGTCGATGCGGCGCATCTTCTCGAGCGCGCCGTACTTGAAGATCGCCGCGGGCCCGGAGAGCTGTTGCCAGCCCGCCTGGGTGGTGACGAAGCCGATCGGATCTCCGAAGCGCCACCAGAGGAAGGTCATGAAGGCGAGCAGGCCAGCCGCGGACCCGAGCGGGATCAGATCTCTCCAGCCGAAGCGATGGCCCGCCGCGCGCCGCAGCTCGATGTGGCGCACCAGCAGCCCGAGCACGACGGCGGGCGCGATGGGCCTTGTCGCGGTCGCGAGCGCCCCGAAGAAGGTCGCCCAACCCACCCTGCCCTTCTCCAACTGGAAGAACGCGGTGGTGACGCAGAGCAGGAACAGCGCGTCGGAATAGACGGCGCCCACGAGGTAGAAAAAGAAGGGCCAGAGCACGAGCAGCCAGACGGCGAGGCTCGACTCCTCGGGCTTCATCAGCGCAGCCCAGCGAGAGAACATCACCACCGCTGCCGCGCCGAAGACGAAGGTGAGCAGAATGCCCGCGAGGAACACGTTCATGCCCGTCAACATCACCGCGCGCATCGCCAGCGGGTACAGCGGGAAGTACGCCGCCGCGCTCTGGGTGGTGGCGGAGTAGTTGTACTCGCGCAGCGCAATCTGCTCGTACCAGCCCGCGTCCCAGCGGACCCACATGTCGAGGAAGGGCCAGGGGAAGTGTTCGATCTGCCGCCCCGAGCCCGGCACGCCCAGCACGGTCATCGCGACGCTGCCCACCAGCGCGCACGCGACGGCGACGGCCAGAAAGCGCCACAGCGCCTGCGTGGGACGGATACTCACGGCGGTCCGTATACCTCTGAAATCGAGTTGATCTGGATCAAGTGTCGAGGTCGGCGTTGGGGTACGAGACGCTCATGCACGGCTTCCAGACGATCATCGAACCGTTTCGCATCAAGTCCGTCGAGCCGCTGCGCATCACCTCGGCCGAGGAGCGACTCGGGAAGCTGAAGCAGGCTGGCTACAACCTGTTCGCGCTGCACTCGGATGACGTGATGGTCGACCTGCTCACCGACTCCGGCACCGGCGCGATGTCGTCGGAACAGTGGGCGGCCATTCAGCGCGGCGACGAGAGCTACGCCGGCAGCCCGTCGTTCTACCGGTTCGAGGCGGCGGTGAAGGCGCTGTTCGACTTCAAGCACGTGATCCCCACCCACCAGGGGCGCGCGGCCGAGAAGATCCTGTTCTCCGTGGTGGGCGGCCCGGGGAAGGTGGTGCCCAACAACACCCACTTCGACACCACCCGCGCGAACATCGAGTTCACGAAGGCGACCGCGGTGGACCTCGTCATTCCCGAGGGGAAGCAGCCGTCGGTGTACCACCCGTTCAAGGGGAACATGGACCTCGCCGCCCTCGAGCGGTGCATCACCGAGCACGGGCGGGACAAGATCCCCATGGTGATGGTGACCATCACCAACAACTCCGGTGGTGGTCAGCCGGTGAGCCTCGAGAACCTGCGCGGGGTGCGCGCCATCTGCGACAAGTACGAGCTGCCGCTGTTCCTCGACGGCTGCCGCTTCGCCGAGAACGCGTGGTTCATTCGCGAGCGCGAGCCGGGCCAGGGCGAGCGGTCAGTGACCGAGATCGTCAAGGAGATCGGCTCGCTCGCTGATGGCATGACCATGTCGGCGAAGAAGGACGGCCTGGCCAACATCGGCGGCTGGCTCGCGCTCGATGACGACGCGTGGGCGCTCAAGTGCCGCAACCTGCTCATCCTCACCGAGGGGTTTCCCACGTACGGCGGGCTGGCGGGCCGCGACCTGGACGCCATCGCGCAGGGCCTGCAGGAGGTCGTGCGTCACGACTACCTGATGTATCGGATTCGCTCGACGCAGTACGTCGGCGAGGGCCTGCTCAAGCTCGGCGTTCCCATCGTCGAGCCGACTGGCGGGCATGCCGTGTACATCGACGCGCGCGCGCTGCTGCCGCACATTCCTCCGCTGCAGTACCCGGGGCAGGCGCTGGCGACCGCGCTCTACGAGGAGGGCGGCGTGCGCGGGTGTGAGATCGGCACGGTGATGTTCGGGTTGAAGCCCGATGGCACCGAGGCACCCGCGGCGATGGACCTGGTGCGGCTGGCGATTCCGCGGCGCACGTACACGCAGAGTCACATGGACTTCGTGATCGAGGTGATGGGGCGGGTGATGAAGCGCGCGAAGTCGCTCAAGGGGTTCCAGATCATCGAGCAGCCGCCAGCGCTGCGGCACTTCTCGGCGAAGTTCGCTCCGTTGCTCTGAGGTGGCGGTGAGACCGGGTCTCCGGCCTGATCGATAATCGGGCTGGCCTCTCAGCCCGGGCTCTCTGTCACTCATTGAGCCCAGCGATGAGGAACTGCACGACGACGGACGAGGTGCGGCGGGGGACCGGTCCGTGGGTCACTATGACGGAATGCAGGTCACTCGCGCGTTGACCTGCATTCCGACAAGAAATCGCTCCAGTTTGGTGCAGTCACGGCGCGGTCCCGGAGGGTTTTCCTCACCCAAACGCCCCGCAGCAGCAGGATTTCCTGTCGAGATGTCGGTCGAGAGGGCGACGACCGACATCCCGTCATAGGACCCCTGAGGCGCGGCCTCCCCCCCGAGTGCGACGTGGATCCCGCGCGTGGGCAGACCGCCGCGACGATAGAGTTTCGGTCTTGCGCGCCCCTCCGCAGTCACAGTGTCCCGTTCACCCGCTCGTCGAAGCCTCCTTCGTTTGCAGCCGCTGCGGGAACTTCATGTGCGTGCCCTGCGCCGCGGGAGGCTCGGAGTGCCCTGCCTGCCGCGCGCTGAGACCCGCCATTGGCTTTCCGTACGACGAGAACGCCACGCCTGCTGATGATCGGCGTCATGAAGTTCAAAACTGACGGAGGGTCCTTTCCGATCCTCGCGTACCAGGCAACCGAGTTGGTGCGACAGCTGCTGCTGGTCCCCCTGCAGTGCATCGCTTCACTGGGGCTGATGCGGACGATGCTCGACGTGGTGATGGGTCGCAGTCCCACGCCCGGCCGCTTCTTCAGCCAGACGCGGTTGCTCCCTGGTGCGCTCGCCATTCAGTTGCCGTTCGCGCTGGCGGTGGCGATCCCCCCGCTGGTCTCGACCGCGCTCGGCACCGTGTCGCCCGCGGCCGGCGCAGCGGTGAGTACAGGCTGGTCGTGCCTCTTCGTGCCGGCCTTCCTCCTCTTCGGTGTGAGCTGGTGGCTCTTCAGCATCCCGGAGTTGTTGATCAGCGACTGCGGCCCCGTCGAGGCCATGCGCCGCGCGTTCTCGCTGGGACGTCCCTGGAAGAACCTCAGGGTGCTCGGCTACGCCGCGCTCGCCGGCGTGATCGTCCTCGCCGGAGCGCTGGCCTGCGGCGTCGGCGTGCTCGCGGCCCTCCCGTTCGGCACGCTGATCATGCTCTCGCTCTTTCTCGCGATCCGCAGCAGGTCAGGGCTGCCTGCGCCAAGCTTGCTCTAAATGTCTCCCTCTCCCTGCGAAGCGGGGAGAGGGCTGGGGTGAGGGGCCGATCGCCCGAAGCGCCCCGCCCCGCGCACTTCATGCGGAGACCACGGCCAGGACCGCAACGATTGCGCCGCCCGAAACCCGAACCCCCCTGAAACCGGGGAGCACGAACCGTGCAACGCAAATTCAGCAACGTGACCACGAAAGAGATTCTGCTGGGCGATGAAGCCGTAGCCCGAGGTGCGATCGACGCTGGGCTCAGCGCCGCCTACGCCTACCCGGGCACCCCCTCGACTGAGATTTTTCAGACCATCACCACCTACGTGAAGGACCACCAACTTCCCGTGCGCGGCCTCTGGTCGACCAACGAGAAGGTGGCGCTCGAGGAGGCCATCGGCGTCTCGTACTGCGGCAAGCGCGCGCTGGTATCGATGAAGCACGTCGGCCTCAACGTCGCCGCCGACCCGTTCATGAACGTCGCCGTCTCGGGCGCGTGGGGCGGGCTGGTGCTCGCCGTCGCCGACGACCCGTCGATGCACAGCTCACAGAACGAGCAGGACTCGCGCTGCTTCGCCGACTTCGCCCAGGTGCCCTGCTTCGAGCCGGCTGATCAGCAGCAGGCCTACGACTTCACCCTCCAGGCCTTCGAGCTGTCCGAGAAGCTGCGCATTCCCGTGCTGCTGCGCCTGGTCACCCGCCTCGCCCACAGCCGCGCGCTGGTCGAGCTCGCCGCGCGCCGCGCCCAGAACGAGACCCGCTACGTCGAGGACGCGGGCCTCTACACCCTCATCCCCACCAACGCGCGGCGCGCCTACGCCGGGCTGCTGGAAAAGCAGCCGCGCCTGCAGAAGTTCTCGAGCGAGCACGCCGCCAACGCGCTCACCCTTCGCGGCGAAGGCAAGAAGGGCATCCTCGTCTCGGGTATCGCGTGGAACTACCTCGTCGAAGCGCTCGGGCCGAAGCTCGACGACTTCAACGTGTTGCGCATCGGCATCTATCCGCTCCCCGTGGCGAAGATGCGCGCGCTGATCGACGCCTCGTCCGAGGTGATGATCATCGAAGAGGGCTACCCCTTCATCGAGCGCTTCGTCAGCGCGCTCGGCCTGTTCCGCGAGAAGCCCATCAAGGGCCGCATGACCGGCGACATCCCCCGCAGCGGGGAGCTGTCACCCGACGTCCTGCGCCGCGTATTCGGCGTCGCGGTGCAGCCGTCACTCGAGCTGAAGGGCCTCGCCGAGGTGCTCTCGTCGCGCCCGCCCCGGCTCTGCGACGCCTGCCCCCACGGAGACTCGTACGACGTGATCAACGAGGTGATGCGCGAGGTCGGTGAGAACACCCGCGTGATGGGCGACATCGGCTGCTACGCGCTGGGCTACCTGAAACCGTACCAGGCCATTCATTCCTGCCTGTGCATGGGCTCGTCGATCGGCATGGCCATCGGCGCCGCGCACGCGGGCATCAACCCCTCGCTCTGCGTCATCGGCGACGGCACCTTCACCCACTCGGGCATGACGGCGCTGCTCGACGCGGCCAACGACGACACCAACATCAAGGTCATCATCCTCGACAACAGCATCGTGGCCATGACCGGCGGTCAGCCCACCAGCGCGACCGATGAGCAGGTGGTGGATCTCGTCGCGGGCCTGGGCGTGCACCGCAAACACATCCGCGTGATCACGCCGGTGCCCCAGAAGAAGGCCGAGAACCTGGCCGTGGTGAAGGAAGAGCTCGCCCACCAGGGGCTCTCGGTGATCATCGCCCGCCGCGCCTGCGTCCGGTACGCGAAGGAGATCAAAGAGAACAAGCGCGAGCGCGACGCCGCGCACCACGACGATCCCGACTGCGCGAACTGCACGGGGAGCTGCTGATGAACTTCGATCTCGTGCTCTGCGGAGTCGGTGGCCAGGGCGTGCTCTCCACCGCGTACATCGTCGACCACGCCGCGGTCGATGCGGGCCTGCACTTCAAGCAGCCCGAGGTGCACGGCATGGCCCAGCGCGGCGGCGCGGTCTCGGCCCAGGTGCGGCTGTCGGATCGCCCCGTCTCGAGCGATCTCATCTCGGAGGGCGGCGCCAGCGCGGTGCTGTCGGTCGAGCCGCTCGAGAGCCTGCGCTACATGACGCTGCTGCGCCCCGATGCGTGGGTGATCACCGACGTCACGCCGCTCAAGAACATCGCCGACTACCCCGACCTGCCGCAGCTCTTCGACCTCCTCTTCACCCTGCCCCGCGTGATCGCGGTGGACGCGACGCGGCTCGCCAGCAAGGCCGGGGCGATGAAGGCGCAGAACATGGTGGTGCTGGGCGCGGCCGCGGCGCACCTGCCCCTGCCCGTCGAGCTGCTCGAGAAGCACCTGGGCGCGCTCTTCGGGGGAAAAGGTGAGCGCATCGCCGAGGCCAACCGGCGTGCCTTCCGCATGGGCCAGGCCGCAGAGAAGTTCAGCGCGGCGCTGCGGGCGGCGTCGGTCGCTCCGGGGCTCGTCGCGCGGGTGGTGGCGCGATTGAGCTTCGAGCCGTCGCCTGCCGCTGACGACGTGGTGAAGGCGTGGGCCGAACGGTTGAACCGGCCGGATGGGGCGGCGTTCGCAGCGAGGGTATTCGCTTCGCGCGATCTCCTCCCGCTCGACGCGGCGCTGCCGTCGACGTTGAGCTGATCATGTCGAAGGCCCTCGAGCTGTTGTTGTCGCTCTCGAAGACCGCGCTGAACGCGGGCCACGCCCTTCTTCCCTCGAGGCGCGAGTCCGCCGTGCTGACCGAGCCCGAGCTGTACTCGGTGTTGAACGCGGCGGGGCTGACCGTACCGGAGCACGTGGTGCTCCCCGTGGGCGCGGGGCACCTCGCGAGCGGGCCGGTGGTGCTCAAGGTCGTCTCGCGCGACATCCTCCACAAGAGCGACGTCGGCGGCGTGCGCTTCGTCCAGGACGGCCACGTCCCCCCGGAGCTGGTGACGAACTTCCTCGCCGACGTCTCCGCCCGCTGGGAGGCAGTGCACGGCCGCGCTCCGCGCATCGAGGGTGCGCTGGTGATGAAGCGCGTCGACTTCGATCGTTCGCGGCTCGGCGCCGAGGTGATCGCCGGGCTGCGCGCCAGTGACGACTTCGGGCTGGTGGGCATGGTGGGCCTGGGTGGCCTCAAGACGGAGGTCTTCGGTTCGCGGCTCCCCCGGCGAGAAGCGGCGGCGCTCTTCCTGCCCACGGATCCCGCGGCCGCCCTGAAGGAGCTGAAGGAGACGCTGGTGTACCGCGACCTCGCGGGGCAGCTCCGCGGCAGCACGCCGCTGGTGAAGGACGAGACCTGGCTGCGGCTCTTCGCGTTCCTCGCGGAGGTGGCCGGGGCCATGAATCCCGTGGGTGCTCCGGATGCACCGGCGCTGGAGGAGCTCGAGTTCAATCCGTTCCTGGTCGACGCCTCTGGCCAGCTCGTGCCGGTGGACGCGCTGGCTCGCGTGAAATGGGCGAGCCCCGCGCCAGTGCGTGCGCCGGCACACAAGCTGCGCGCGTTCTTCGAGCCGAAGACGGTGTGCGTGGCGGGCGTGTCGTCGAAGGGCGTCAACATGGGCCGCATCATCCTGCGCAACCTGTTGCGCGACGGCTTCACGTCCGACCGGCTGGTGGTGATCAAACCCGGTGAGACCGAGATTGACGGCGTGCGCTGCGTCGCGAGCCCGGCAGCGCTTTCCGAGCGCGTCGACCTCGCGGTGCTGGCGGTGAGCGCCGCGGCGGTGCCCGAGCTCATGGCCAGCCTGGTCGAAGGTGAGAAGGCCGAGTCGATGATCGTCATCCCCGGCGGCATGGCCGAGAAGGAGGGCGGGCAGGAGAAGCAGCGGCTCGTCGAAGCCGTGCTCGCGCGCTCTCGCGCCACGG
Organism: Archangium sp.; assembly: GCA_030681645.1. GTDB lineage: Bacteria > Myxococcota > Myxococcia > Myxococcales > Myxococcaceae > Archangium_A. The sequence goes on along the minus strand of JAUXRX010000009.1, from coordinate 67,125 downwards.
CGTGGGGTGGCCCGGTGGTGTGCGGGCCCAACTCGATGGGCGTGACCTCGACGCCCGGGCACTACGACACCACCTTCATTCCCGCGCACCGGCTCTCGCCGAGAACGGGGAGCGTGAGGAACCTCGCCTTCTTGAGCCAGAGCGGCGCCTTCACCATCACCCGGGGCAGCCACCTCGAGCAGATCGTGCCCCGCTACCTGGTGAGCGCCGGCAACCAGATGGACCTCGGCATCGCCGACTTCGTCTCGTACGTGGCCACAGACCCTGAGGTGAAGGTCATCGCGGCCTACGTGGAGGGCTTCAAGCCCGGCGATGGACTGCGCTTCCTCGAGGCGGCGAAGGCGGCGCGCGCCGGGGGCAAGCGCGTCATCCTCTACAAGGGCGGGCGCTCGCCGGAAGGCCAGGGCACCGCGGCGGGTCACACCGCGGCCATCGCGGGGGACTACCGCGCGTGCTGGCACCTCGCGGCCGCCGCGGGCGTGTTGATCGCCGAGTCCTTCGCCGAGTTCGAGGGGCTGGTGCGCGTGTCGTGTGCGCTGGCCGATCGCCAGCGCTCGGGGCGGCGGGTGATGTTGATGAGCAACGCCGGCTTCGAGGTGGTGGCGATGGCCGACCAGCTGCGCGGTGAGCGCTGGTCGATGGAGCTCGCGCGACTCTCGGAGCAGACCAGGGGGGCGGTTCGCGCTGCGCTCGCGCGCTGCAACGTGGACGGGCTGGTCGACGTGAAGAACCCGATCGACGTGACGCCGGGCGCACCCGACTCAGCCCACGTGGAGATCGCCAGGGCCGTGCTCGCCGACGATGGCGTCGACGCGTTGATCCTCGGCGTGGTGCCCATGTCGCCCGCGCTGGCATCCCTCGGAGGAGGAGGAGAAGGCCCGGAGAGCATCTCTGCGGCGACCAGCCTCGCGCGCACGTTGCCGCCACTCTTCGCGGCGACGAAGAAGCCGATGGTGGTCGTCATCGACGGCGGGCCGCTCTACGAGCCGCTCGTGCGCGCCCTCGAGGCGGCTGGCCTGCCGGTCTTCCGCGCGGCCGACGAAGCGGTGCGCGCGCTCGGCGCGTGGCTCTGACACCTCTCTCCCTCTCCCTGCGAAGCGGGGAGAGGGCGGGGTGAGGGGCACACTTCACAGGGGGTCTTCCCTCGGGGAGAGCTCACGCGCTGAGCGCCGCGACCACCGCGCGATTGTCGGCCTCGAGCCCCACCGAGATCCGCAGCCCCTCGAGCGGGGGAATCGCCCTGACGATGACGCCCTTCGCACGCAGCGCGGCCTCGGCCTCGCGCCACTTCCCCGGGAACCGCGCGAGCACGAAGTTCCCACCCGACGGCAACACCTCGATGCCGCGCGACGAGAGCTCCTTCGCCAACCACGGCAACCACTGCGTGTTGTGCGCGACCGAGCGCTGCACGTGCGCAGCGTCACCCAGCGCGGCGATGGCGGCGGCCTGCGACGGCGCGGTCACGGGGAAGATGAACCGCGCGCGGCGCAGCAGATCGATGGTCTTCGGATCGGCGTGCATCCAACCGATGCGCAGCCCCGCCAGCGCGTAGAGCTTCGAGAACGTGCGCAGCACCACCACCCGCCCGGGGTGCTCGGTGACGTAGTGGAGGCCCGCATCGTACGCCGGGTCCGCCAGGTACTCCGCGTACGCGGAGTCGAGCACCAGCATCACCCGCTCGGGCAACCCCGCCACCAGCCGCGCGATGGCCGCGCGATCCACCCAGGTGCCGGTGGGGTTGTTCGGGTTGGCGATGAAGACCAGCTTCGTCTGCGGCGTCACCGCCGCGAGCAGCGCGTCGACGTCGGCGGTGAAGTTCGCAGACGGTGCGTTGACCACGGTCGCCCCCACGGCGTTCGCGAAGATGGCGAACATGGGGAAGCTGAACTGCGGCATCAGCACCTCGTCACCGGGCCCCGCGTACGCGCGGCAGAGGACCTCGATGAGCGACTCCGAGCCGGTGCCGCACATGATCCACGAAGGGTCGAGCCCGTGCTGCTTCGCCAGCGCTTCGCACAACAGCCTGGTGTCGGCGTCGGGGTAGAGGTGCACGTTGGCCAGCGCCTCGCGCGCGGCGCTCACGGCCGCGGGGCTGGGGCCGAGCGGCGACTCGTTGGCGCAGAGCAGCGCGGGGTGCGCGACGCCCGGTATCGTGAGGTCTCCGGCGACGTAGTTGGCGATCTTCAGGATCCCGGGGCGCGGCTGGGGGCTCATCGGTTCTCCGTACTCAGAAAGCAGCCGCCGGTCTCCCCGCTCGGTACAGTCCACCTGATGAAGCTCGAGCTTCTCACTCATCTCGATCTCTCCGCGGCCAGCGGCCTCGTTCACCACGCCGGCCGCCTCTTCGCGGTCGCCGACGACGGCCTGGAGCTGCTCGCCACGGATCTCTCCGGCGCGAACCCTTCCCGGCTGCCCCTGGGCGAGGGCCCCCGGGTCGCCACCATTCCCAAGGACCGGAAGCCCGACTTCGAGGCGCTCCTCGTCACCGGCGGCACCCTGCTCGCCCTGGGCTCGGGCTCGAGCGCGGCGCGGCGCCTGGCGATCGGCGTGAACCCCGAACACGAGTCGCGGCGACACGTCGATCTGCGCCCGCTCTATGCAGCCCTCGATCGCCGCATCCACGAGCTCAACATCGAGGGCGCGGTGGTGAGCGGCGACGAGGTGCTGCTCGCCCAGCGTGGCAACGGCGCGCGGCGGGAAAACGCGCTCATCCACCTCGACCGCGCCACCTTCGAGCGGGAGCTCGAGACCGGCGTGTTCACGGAAGCCGCGCTGCGGGAGATCGTGCCCGTGGCCCTCGGCGCGCTCGAGGGGGTGGCGCTCTCGCTCACCGACCTCTGCCTGGGGCCCGGCGGCACCGTGCTCTTCACTGCCGCCGCGGAGAACACCGACAACCCGTACGACGATGGCGTGGTGGCAGGCTCGGTCGTCGGGGTGCTCGATCGCCGGGGTCGCGTCGACGACGGCCGCCTCGTGGTGGCGCCGGGCGTGAAGCTCGAGGGCCTCTGCTGGCTCGAGCAGGGCGAGCTGCGGCTCGTGGCAGACCCAGACGATCCGTCGGCGCGGGCCCCTCTCTTCCGCCTCGCGTGGCCCTCGTGAGCGCTGGCGCGCCGGCCCTCGATCCTGCGAGCCTGCGCACGATCCGCCCGCTATTTTCCAGGTGTCCGTGAGCTCTCTTCCCGACAGTGACGCCGAGCTGGTTCACCTCGCCCTCGAGACGACCGGCGTGGGCCTGTGGGTGTTCGACGTGAAGGCCGGCCTCATTCAGTGGAACCGGCGCATGCACGAGCTCACCGGCTGCACCGAGCCGCTCTCTCCAGACCGCTACCAGACGTACGTCCACCCGGAAGACCGGGCGATGATGAGCCAGGCGATGGGGAGGACGTTCGAGCAACGCACCTTCACCAGCGCCCCGCATCGCTTCGTGCGGCCCGACGGCCAGGTGCGGTGGATGCAGACCTTCGGCAAGGTGCTCACCGACGGCGACGGCCAACCCACGCGCATCGTCGGCGGCAACCTGGACGTGACCGAACAACACCAGCTCGCAGAGAGCTTCCGCGCAGCCCACCGCCTCGAGACGGTCGGCCAGCTGGCGGCGGGCATCTCGCACAACTTCAACAACCTGCTGGCCACCATGCTGCCGGCCATCGAGCTGGCGCTGCGCGTCACCGAGGGCGACATTCACAAGGCGCTGAGCGATGCCGAGACCGCGGGACGGCGGGCGGCCGACCTGGTGCGGCAGGTGATGACCTGGTCGAAGGATGACCGCGTCAGGGACTCGCCGGTCGCCGACGTCGACCAGCTCGTGCACCGCGTGGTGGGCATGTGCCGCCGCTTCTTCGAGCCGCACTTCGAGCTGACGGTCGCGACGAAGGCGAATGGCGCGGGGGTGCGCTGCCACCTCGCCGAGCTCGAGCAGGCGCTGATGAACCTGCTGGTCAACGCGCGCGACGCGCTGCGCGACGCGAACAGCCGCATGCCCCGCATCGACGTGTCGGCCGAGCTCACCTCGCCCGAGACGGTGCGGATCCGCGTGGTGGACAACGGCCCGGGCATGACCCGCGAGGTGCAGGCGCACCTCTTCGAGCCCTTCTTCACCACCAAGCCGGTGGGCAGCGGCACCGGGCTGGGCTTGTCGACGGTGCTGGCCACTGCCCAGCGTCACGGCGGCTCGGTTCGCTACGACAGCGTGCTCGGTGTGGGCTCCACTTTCGAGCTCTTCCTTCCCGTCGCGGCGAACGTGCCGGCCCAGACGCCGGCGCCGACGTTCAGGCGCAGCAGCGGCGAGGTGGTGTTGATCGTCGATGACGAGGCGCCGGTGCGAAGGGCGGTGGCGCGGCTGCTCGAGCGGCACGGCTACGAGGTGGTGCAGGCCGAAGACGGCGCGCGCGCGGTCGAGCTGCTGCGCCAGGACACGCGCATCAAGGCGGTGCTGCTCGACCAGGCGATGCCCTTCGGGCCCGGCGCGACGGTCGCTCCGAAGCTGCGCGCGGTGCGGCCCGAGGTGTCGATTCTCTTTCACACCGGCCACGAGGTGCCGCAGGAGCACCTGGCGCTCGCCGACGAGGTGCTGCTCAAGCCGGTGACGCCTGACCTGCTGCTGCAGGCCCTGCAGCGGCGGACGAAGCGATGATCAGGCCAGGCGCCTCGATCCTCACCGGCACGCCCACCCTTCCCCCGCGCAGCGCCCTCGAGGCCACCACGCGCGAGCTGCTGCCGGGCGCCGAGCTCGAGTGGAAGGAGACGGCGGCGGGGCTCTCGCTGCTCGTGAGCGGCGCCACGGTGAAGCTCACCGCGATCCCCGGGCCCGTGCCGAACGCCGAGGCCGACACCTCGGCCTTCCTGAGCCTGTCCGCGGTGAATGGCCGCTGGCGGCTGGCCAGGCACGCGGCGCACCTGGCGCTCACGCTCGAGGGCCCGATGCAGGCGCGGCCCACGGGCCTGCTCTCGCGCCTCGCCGGTGACAGGCGCGAGGCCTCGCAGCTGGAGCGGCTCACCACCTTCACCCGGGTGGTGGCCGCGGTGTCGAAGGCGGCGAGCGCGGTGGGGGTGTACTGGGCCGGCGGGCCGGTGACGCACGCGCCTGACTTCTTCCACCAGGTGGCGAAGGAGACGCTGCTCCCCCTGCCGCTGTGGGTGGGCGTGAGCGTCACGCCCGAGCCGGGGGGCCGCACCAGCCTGCTCAGCTTCGGGATGCAGCAGGTGTCGCTGCCCGATCTGCTGCTGCTCGGGCCCAGCGAAGACCTCGCCGACACCGTCGACTTCTTCTTCAGCGCGCTCGCCACCATCGCCGAGCGGAACCGGCCCCCGGAAGAAGGCGAGACGATCGCCCGCTCGCTCTTGAGCCGCCCCAGGGTGCGCTACGGCCCGTCGCCGGTCGACGCGGCCGTGAAGGTGTGGCAGCTCGAGCTGTGAGCCTCACTCGAAGCGCAGCGCCGCGAGCGGGTTGAGCCTGGCCGCCTTCCGCGCGGGGAACACGCCGAACAGCACGCCCACCAGCACCGAGACGCCGAACGCCAGCGGCACCGCCGCCACCGGCACCACGAAGGGAAGATGGAGCGCGCCCGCCAGCGCCCACCCCGCCCCCAGCCCCACCCCGATGCCCACCAACCCCCCGGCGGCCGACAGCACCACCGCCTCGACCAGGAACTGGCTCAAGATGTCGCTGCCCCGCGCGCCGACGGCGAGCCGCACGCCGATCTCCCGCGTCCGCTCGGTCACCGACACCAACATGATGTTCATGATGCCGATGCCGCCCACCAGCAGCGAGATGCCCGCCACGCCCAGCAGGAAGGTGGTGAGCACGCCCGTCACCTGGTCGAGCACCGCCTGCACCTCGCGGGGATCGCGCACCGCGAAGTCGTCGTCTTCCCCCTGCATCACCCGCCTGCGCGCCCGCATCACCGAGGTGAGCTGCTCCTTGGCGTCGTCGATGCGATCGGGCGCGCTGGCCGAGGCCACGATCAGCCCGATGCGGTCGCTGCCCGCGATGCGGCGCGAGAAGGTGCTGAAGGGCATGAACACGATGTCGTCCTGGTCCATGCCGAACGCCGAGGCTCCCTTGGCCTCGAGCTCGCCCACCACCCGGCACGACACCCCGTGCACGCGCAGCTCCTGGCCGAGGGGATCCGCGTCGAGGAAGAGCGCGGTCTTCACGGTGTGGCCGATGAGGCAGACCTGCGACGCGAGGCGCTCGTCGTCGCGGGTCAGCCTCCGCCCGGAAGAGACGCCCCACTGCCGAATCTCGAGGTACTCGGGCGAAGCGCCGTTCACCACCGTGTTGCGGTTGAGCCCGCCGGCCACGATGCGCAGGGGCCGCTGGCTGACGGCGGCGAGCAGGCCCACGTCGCGGGCGCCGCGCCGGAGCGCCTCGAGGTCGGCCCCGGTGAAGAGCGGTGCTCCCGCCGCCCCGCCCCCCATGCGCTGGTTGGGCGAGCCGGGGACGATCATCAACATGTTGCTGCCCATGCCCGAGATGGTGTTGCCGATGTACGCGGTGGCGCCCTGCCCCAGCGATTCCATGGTGAGCACCGCGGCCACGCCGATCACCACGCCCAGCACCGTGAGCAGCGAGCGCAACCGGTTGCGCAACAGGGCCGAGAGCGCCACCGAGGTGGTCGAGCGGAGGCTCATGCGCGCTCCGTGTCGCTGACGATCTGCCCGTCGCGAAAGACCAGCTGACGCCTCGCCAGCGCCGCGCTCTTCGGGTCGTGCGTCACCATCACCACGGTGATGCCGCGGTCCTCGTTGAGGCTCTTGATCAACTGCATGATCTCGGCGCTGGTCTTCGAGTCGAGGTTGCCGGTCGGCTCGTCCGCCAGGATGACCTCGGGCTGGTTGACCAGCGCCCGCGCGATGGCGACCCGCTGCTGCTGGCCTCCCGAGAGCTGGTTGGGCGTGGCGTCGGCGCGCGCGGCGAGCCCGACGGCCGACAACGCCTCGAGCGCGCGGGCCTCGCGCGCGCTCACCCCCAGCCCCGCGTAGATGAGGGGCAGGGCCACGTTGTCGAGCGCGCTGGTGCGCGTGAGCAGGTTGTAGCTCTGGAAGACGAAGCCGAACTTCGCGTTGCGCAGCGCGGCCAGCACGTCGGGCGGCAGCGACTGCACCGGGTGCCCCTCGATGAGGTACTCGCCGCTGCTGGGCACGTCGAGGCACCCGAGAATGGACACCGCCGTCGACTTGCCGGAACCCGAGGCGCCGGTGATGGCGACGAACTCGCCGCGGTGAATGTCGAGGTCGACGCCGGTGAGCGCCCGCACCTGCCCTTCGCCTTCACCCCAGGTGCGCGTCACCTGGCGAAACGCGAGCAGCGCCGGAACGGCGAGGTCAGGGAGCACCGAGGCCATAGGCCTTCTTCCCTTCCGGCGTGAGGTCCACCAGCACCGCGGCCCCGGCGGGCACCTCGCCCGCGGCGATGGCGGTGCGCTCCCCATCGGTGAGCGCGGGCGTCACGGCGCGCGCGACCAGGGCGCCGTTCTCGAGCAACCACACGTGGGGCCGCTCGCGCTTCGTCTCTCCCGGGGGCGTGAAGCGCAGCGCGGCGTTGGGCACCTGCAGGGTGGCCGCGGTGGACCCGGTGCGCACCCGCACCGACGCGGTCATGCCCGGGCGCAGCGCGAGATCGAGGTTGTCCAGCGCCACCACCACCCCGTAGGTCACCACGTCCTGCACCACGTGCGCGGCGTTGCGCACCTCGGTGACGGTGCCCTCGAAGGTGCGGCCCGGCCACGCGGTGACGGTGAAGTCCGCGCGCTGCCCCACCGCGACCTCGGCGATGTCGGCCTCGTCGACCGCCGCGAGCACCTCCATCTTCCGCAGGTCGGCCGCGACGGTGAAGAGCACCGGGGTCGCCAGCATCGAGGCCACGGTCTGCCCCGGGTCGATGTTGCGGGTGATGATCACCCCGTCGATGGGCGAGCGGATGATCGCGTGCTCGAGGTTGGTCTTCGCCACGGTCGCGAGCGCGGTCTGCGCGGCGAGCGTGGCCTCGCTGGCCGACACGCGCGCCACGGCGATGGACAGCGCGGTCACCGCGGCCTCGTGCTCGCTCACGGCCTGGGCCTGCTGCGCGAAGAGGGAATCGGCGCGGGCCTTGTTGCGCCGCGCCTGCTCGAGGTCGGCGCGCGCCTGGGCGAGCTGCGCCTTCGCGCTCAACGCGACCGCCGCGCTCTGGGCGCGCTGGGCCTCGAGCGCGGCGACGTCGAAGCGCGCCAGCACCTGGCCGGCCTTCACCTGCTGGTTGAAGTCGGCTTCCACCGTGGCCACGCGGCCCGAGATCTCCGCGCCGACCGAGACCGTGGACACGGCCTCGACGTGACCGGTGGCCCGCACCTCGCGCACGAGGTCCCCCTGCGTCACCGCGCCCGTCCGGAAGCGCGCGGCGAGCGGCGCCGGGCGGGGGCGGGTGGAGAAGAAGACGGCGACGGCGGCGGCCACCACGGCGAGCGCGAGCCCGAGCCAGGTGAGCTGCCGGCGGCGGCGGCGGCGGTGCTCGCGTTCGATCAACGCAGGCAGTGACGATTCCCGCAGCGAGACGACCCTCGCCACGGGTGGGGAAGAGGCGGGCGTCATGGGGCCGGGTGTTGCAAAGCGCATGCGGGACGGGGGCTGAAGGCACGCCCGGTTGGAGGAGGCGCGGACGCAGAATCTTCGTGGGGTGAAGAGTCTGCGCCTGGCTGGCCATGCCAGCGGCACGCTGTGCTAACAGACGCGCCCGATGCGGCTGCTTCTCCTCAGCGCGGTGCTGTCGTTCGGGTGCGGACGGGTGTGCTCGCGGTCGGAGCCGCTCACGGGCCTCGACGGGGGGGCCTCGGCCTGCGTGCAGAACACCGACTGCCCGCGCCCCTCGAGCGTGCTGGTGTGCGGCGACAACGAAGACCAGCTGCGCGACTGCATCGCCTGCACCGCCAACCGCTGCGTGCGCTACCGCCCGGAGGCGTGCCCATGAGGCGGCTCGCGCTCGTCACCGCGCTGGTGCTGGCGGCCTGCCGCAAGGACGACGCGCCCGCGCACCTCGAGCGCGCGCGCACCGCGCAGTTCCAGCAGAAGCCCGACGTGGCGATCGCCGAGTACAAGCTCGCGCTCGATCTGATCGAGCGCGACAGCTCCCCGCAGGCCAACCTCTACCGGGCCCGGGCGTTGCGGGGCGCCGCCGACCTCTATGCCTTCCAGCTCAACGATCCGCGGCGGGCCATCGAGGTCTACCGTGAGCTGATCACCGTGTGCCCCGAGGCACCCGAGACGCTGGAAGGGCGGCTGCACCTGGCCGGGCTGCTGTGGCACCAGTTCCGCGATCTGCGCGGGGCGATCGCCGAGTACACCTCGGCGCTGGCGCGCAACCCGCCGCAGTCGGCCGAGCTCTCCTTCACCGTGGCCAAGCTCTACTTCGAGCTGCAGGACTACGAGCAGTGCGAGCTCGAGGCCGGCAAGGTCTCGCAGAAGTTCGAGACGAGCGCCTGGGTCGACGACGCGCTCTACCTGCGGGGCCAGGCGCTGGCGATGATGGACGGCCGCAAGCCCGAGGCGCAGCGCGTGTTCCTCGACCTGCTCGATCGTTTCCCCGATTCAGAGCTGCGCTCGCACGCGCTGGTCGAGCTGGGGCGGCTCAAGGCCGACGCCGGCGAGCCCGAGCAGGCGATCGAGCTGTGGGTGTCGGCGCTCAAGACGCACCCCACGCCCGCGGCGGTGCAGCAGCAGATCTCGCTGGTGCGGGGCCGGCTGCGCGCCACCACCCCCCGGACCGTGGGCGACGCGACCGCGGCCTTCGACTGGGACAAGTACCCCGTCTACGAGCGGCACGAAGATGCGCAGCAGCCTGCCACGCCCAAGGTGGTCCCCAGGACCTCGGCCGAGGCCGTCGGGGGCACGCCCGAAGAGGCCGAGCTCGAGGCGAAGATGCCGGTGGAGAACGCCCTGCCCCCGAAGGACCCCCCGGGCGCTGCCCCGCAGTGAACGCCCACTCTGACCCCGAAGCTGTTTTAGGCTGGCCCCATGCGATGGGTCCTTCCTGCCGGGTTGCTGATGCTGGGCGGTTTCTCGTGCGCGGGCTTCAAGTCGGTGGAGCGCGGCGAGTGGCGGCTCGTGTACGTCGACTCGGCGAAGCGTGACGCCGACGCGCCGCGGGAAGTGGTGACGCGCGACGCGTACGAGACCGAGGTGACCGAAGGCACCAGGCGCGGCTGGGAGCCGACCCCTGGCTTCGTCTTCCCCCTCCTCCACGAGGTCGACAAGGTGGGCCTGAAGGTGGGCGAGGTGATGGGCTTTCGCGTCGACGAGGCGAGCGAGGCGACCCTCTTCGTCGACGGCGGCGGGGTCGACCTCTACTGGGGCCCGGTGGAGAAGCGCGACGGCTGGAAGGTCGACACCGACGTGACGGTGCGGGAATCGATGCTCTACGTGAAGGGCACGAGGGCCGGCGCCGCGGTGCTGCGGCTCATTCGGGGCCCCACCACGAAAGACGTGCCGGTGACGGTGAAGTGAACCGGGCGGGCGCGGCGGCCCTGGTCCTCGCGCTCGTCGCGTGCGGCAGGGAGCGCCCTGATCCCCGCCTGGCCGAGGTGACGGCGCCTCTGCACGTCACCGTTCGGGTCATCGACGCTCCCGTCGCGCGCGCGTGCGTGGGCACCACTCTCGAGCAGGTGAGCTGCCTCATGAGCCGCGCCGAGCGCCAGGGCTGCGTCTACGTGGAAGTCGGTGAAGCGGCCGACGTCCCCGTGCGCAGCAAGGCACCCGAACCCCTCCGCTGCATGATCCTGGAGCTGCCGGGTGAACGCGCCGTGCTGGTGAACCAACCGGGACGAAAGGCCACCCTCTTCGTCGAGCCGGGTGGTGAGCGCGTGGTGGTCGACCTGGGCGACTCGCTCCACGCGCTCTACCTGCGCCAGGGGCGGCTGCGGCTCACGAGGCAGGTCTGGGAAGGCCCGGCGACCCGGCCCGGCACCCTCTTCCACCCCGATGGCGCGCTGAACTGGTCGCACATTCCCCCGTTCCTCTCGGTGATGAGCAGCCTCGATCTGATCGGCCTGTCCGACGGCGATCTCGAGGCGCTCCTCGCCCAGACGCCCGGTGGAAAGGCGACGCTCAAGCAGGCGCTGGTGGCGATGACGGACGAGGCCAACACCCTGGGCGTCTCGTGGAGCCTCGTGCTCTCGAAGCTCGAGCCGGCGGATCGCGCCGAGGTGAGAGACGCGCTGGTGCGCGAGGTCTCGAGCGGCAACGACGGCGCGTTGAAGTGGTTCCTCCAGCGGCCAGAGGAGCAGAAGCCCGACTTCGTCGAGGCGCTCGACCACGCGCTGGCCTCCAGCTCCATCGACGCCTCGGTGGGCCTGTTGGCCCTGCTCCCGCTCGCCCCCAGCCGCGCGGAGCAGCTCGCCTGCGAGTTGATCGAGCGCAGCTGGCACGAGAACACCGGCACCGAGTCGTACGGCTTCGTTCCCCCGGAGCCGGTCGCGCTGGCGGTGATCGCCTCGCGGCGCTCGAAGTGCCCCTGGGTGCTACCGCTGCTCGAGCGGAACCCGTGCGACTGGGAACTCCAGTGCGATCCCGACGTCGACGACGAGAAGGAGACGCCGCTGTGCACCCCGGCCCAGCGCGCGGCAGCGGTCGAGCGCACGCTTCACCCGAAGCCCGGCTCGTTGGACGAGGACGAAGACGAGCCGCCCTCGTGGGGGCCCGTGCTCCTCGCCGCGGTGGAGGTGCAGGGGCCGCTGCCTGCTGCGATCGCGGCCGCCCACGACCGGCGCCTCTACGCGCTGAGCTACCGGTTCAAGGGGCCGGAAGAAGACGACCCCTGCCGGACCGCGCCCGAGGAGCCCGCCGACTGGGCGTGCCGCCTGCCGCTCGCCGTCACCACGTCTTCCTGGGAGAGCTGCCGCCTCGTGGTCGACGACGCGAAGAAGACCCTGACGGTCACCCCGCTCGAGCAGTACTGAGCAGCCTGGCGAGCGCGCGGTCGTGCACCCTCGAGAGCAGCAGCAGGCCCACCGTGGCGCCGATGCCCGCGTAGAGCATGTCGCTCTGCGCGTCCCACACGTAGCCCTGGGTGCCGAGGAACGCGTCGCCCCCCGCGGGATCGAGCACCAGCGCGCCGGCCCACTCGAGCAGCTCGTAGAGCGCCGCGAGGCCGAAGATGACGTTGATGAGAATGAAGACGAGCCACCCGCCGCGCTCGAGCTTCGTCCGGCGCAGGAACACCTCGCGCAGGATGAACACGGGGAAGAAGCCGAAGGCGAAGTGGCCGACCTTGTCGTAGTTGTTGCGCGACCAGCCGAACGTCACCTTCGCCCACTCGCCCAGCGGCACCTTCGCGTACGTGTAGAACCCGCCGTACACGAGGATGCAGATGTGGAGGAAGACGAAGACGTAGATCATCGGGGTCATCGGAAAGCGCCGGTAGGTGATCGTCAGCGCCACCATGCCCGCCAGCCCGGGCCCGACCTCGAGCATCCAGTTGAGCTTGCCCTCGGGTGAGGTGAAGAACGTCGCGATGAAGACGACGATCAGCACCCCGCCGAGCGCCAGGGGGAGCTTCGCGCCGTCCTTCGTGCCGACCGGTGCCATGGCCTGCGTTCTAGAGCCGAAGTTCGACCCCGAGCACCGGAATCGGCGGCAGCGGGGAAGAAGCGGGCTTGTGGGTGAGCGTCACCTCGCCGCGCGCCTGTTGCTCGAGCGTGGAAGGAGCGGTGCCGAAGCTCGTGCCCGTGGGCTGGCCCCAGATGGACAGCGTCTGCACGTCGAGGAACAGCTCGACCTCGAGCGGCCCGCGGTGCCAGGTCTTGCTGGCCCGCGCATCGGCCCGCAGCCAGGCGCCGGCGACGCCGGCCTGGTCCCTGTCTTTCGGCACCCACCTCGGCGTGCCTCGGAGTGGATCGACGCCCTGGCGCTGGTCCTGCGAGAACAACCCGCCCACCAGCGGCGGGCCGGACATCACCGTCACGGCGAAGCTGATTCTCCACTCGAGGGGCAGCTGCAGGCCGAACGCGCCGCGTACGGCGTGGGTCTGCTGGTGCTGCCACGGCACCCACGCCTGCGCCTCGCCCACGGGCAGGCCATCGAGGCCGAAGCGGGTGAGCTGCGCGAAGCGCCACGACTGCTGCAGGCCGTAGCTCACCTCGGCCCAGCCGACGCAGGGGTGGGCGACGCGATAGCGCACCTCGCCGCCCGCCGCCCAGCCGTGGCCGCGGCGCCGCTCGACGTCTTCGTCGATGAGGTTGGCGAGCTGGAGGAAGTTCTCGTCGAAGGGGCTGAGCTCGAGCGTGCGCAGCAGGGCGGTGCCGAAGAGGTGCGCGTCGAGCGATTCGTACTTCGAGTTCTTCCAGGTGAAGCGGGCGTCGGCGCGCGCGGCTTCCTGCACCCCGTAGCGCAGCGAGGCTGACTCGAGCACGGGCACGGTGACGAGCCACGACGGTGCCTGGTGCATCAGGCCGAGGCCCAGGTCGAGCGTGCCCCGCTGGCCGATGCCGCGGGTGGTGGTGAGCCGGGGGTCAGCGGTGGCGTGCGCGGGGGCGTCGGCGGGCTTCCACAGATCCGCGCGCAGCCCGAGGGTGGTGCGCCACTCACCTTCGGTGACCTGCACTTCGCCGTGGACGCCGCCCAGCAGGGCGACGCCGAGCTCACGCAGGGTGTGGTCACGGGCGCTGGTGCCGTCGGGGAGCTGGAGGGTGGTGCCGCGTGAGAGCAGCAATCGCCGCAGCTCGACGTCGGCGCCGAGCACGCCCCGGGCGTGTGGAGAGAAGGCGAGCTGCGTGAGCACGCGGGCGGAGAGGGCCTGCTCTTCTCCGTCGATCGCGTTCCGCGCGGTGGCGCCGTCGAGCGTGAGGCCGATGGTGCTGACGTGACCACCGAGCCCCACCTCGAGCGTGCCCTGCGCGTCGCTGCGCCAGCGGAGGTCGACCTGGTGCCCCTGCATACGGGCCGCGAGGGGAATGCCCGAGACGGTGAGCGCGACCGAGTCGAGCGCGCCGAGCGCGAGCACGCGCAGCTCGCTGGCGCCCAGCGGCTGCACCACGCGCAGCCCGTAGTCGCCGAGCAGGAGCGAGCCCTTGATGATCAGCCCGGCCAGCGCGGGGATGGTGAAGAAGCGCAACGCGGCCTGCAGCGTGGTCCCGCTGTTCAGCGTGTGCTCGACGTAGAGGCCGGTCTGCAGGAGGTCGAGGCGCGCGACGGCGTGGAACGCGCCGGCAGGTTGACGGGTGCCCAGCGTGACGTTGCGGCCCAACGACCGGCCGCGCGCGGCGTGCTCGATGCCCGGGCCCACCTCGACGCCGGCGATCCAGGCGGGGTGCAGCGCGGTGGGGCCGAAGAGCGCATGGGCGGGCGCCTTGAGGACGACGCCGTCGAAGGTGAACGTGGTGGAGGCGGGAGGCAGACCGTCGAAGCTGACCGCGTTCAGGCCCGAGAGGATGGGCCGCGCCGCGGGGTCGAGGAACACGGCGCGAGAGGGCTCGCCCCAACTGCCCGGCACTTCGGCGGGGAGCTGCGAGCACAGCAGCGCGGCGAGGAGCGCACTCATGGACCGTTCATCCCAGGCGCGGTCGAGGGACCGTTCATCCCGAGCGGAGTCGAGGGATGGAATTCCGATCGATTGGCGCGCGGCCCTCGACTCCGCTCGGGCTGAACGGAGGCTCGCCCCTTGTTTCCGCCAAGCCGCGTCCTGCGGAACAACAAGCTCAGCAACAGGAACGGGGTTGCGTCAGTCACAGCGCAGCTCATGGGCCGCTTCGCGACGACCGGCGGCAGGTCAGCGCGCTCGGCGAGCCACAGCAGCGACGTCACGGTCCTCGGCTGCTGCGCGATGCGGAGCTCCGCGCGAACCCGCGCTGACTTGCCGGAAGGTGCGGTGAGCGTGAACGAGGAGATGAAGGGATCGGTCCCCACCCGCTCCTCGCGCACGGCGACGCCGTTCTCGATCCACACCAGCACGTGCCCTTCCCCGCCGAGCACCGTGGCCTCGAGCCGCGCCGAGCTGCCCAGGAGCGTGTCCCCAGCGCGGGGAATTCCGTCGAGCTCGCGCAGCTCGATCATCGGGTCGTCCGGCCCGCGCAGCTTCACCACCGTGCGGCCCTCCTTCAGGCCCTGCACCAGCGCAGCGACCGAGAGCTCGGGCGCGAAGATCAACGTCGTGGGCGACCCGATGGCGCTCTGTGTCTGGTTGAGGCCGCGGCCCGCGCGGTGATCGTCGCTGCCTCCGACGGCCGCGAGGTGCACGCCGCGCCCGGCCAACGCTTCCCAGAAGAGCAGCGCGCTCTCGTCGAACAGCGAGCCGGTCTCGTCCCAACCGCCCACGCCCACCTCCACCGCGCGCAGGCCTTCGACCAGCGGCTGCTGCCAGGCGCACCCGATGCAGAAGGTGCCGAGATCGAGGGTGGGGTGGTTGATGGTGGCGACTGCGCCCTGCGCCTCGAAGTCGGCGATCGCGCCGTCGAAGGTCGCCCCGTCGAGCCCGAGCCAGAACGGCGGCAACCGGGAGACCCCGAACGCGTTGAGGTGACCTGCGTAGGTGGTGAACTCCACCGAGGGCACCAGCAACACCGGCGTCGTGGCCTGGGCCTCGCCGAAGAAGTCGAGGTGAGAGAGCGTGTTGTGTTCGCTGAGCGCCACGAAGTCGAGGCCGCGGCGCTGGGCGAAGAGGGTGATCTCTCCGAGGCTCGGTCGAGCGTCACCGCTCTCGAGCGAGTGCACGTGCAGGTCTCCTGCGTAGTAGCGGGCGCCGATCTCCAGCGGCGCGACCGGCACGTACGGTCGACGCAGGGGCTGGGGTGCGAGCGTGGCTTCGCCGCGCGCCTCGACCTCGAGCCTGAAGCGGGCGGGACGCTGCGTGACGAGCGCCTTGCCCACCAGCACCTTCCACGTGCCGGGCGTGAGCGTGGTTGGCCGGTAGCTGCGGCTCGACGCGGCCGCGTTGATGACCGCGGGCTCCGAGTTGCCGCCGCCCCACCCGAGGAAGCCGCCGTCGGGGGCGAAGAGCCCCCAGTCGAGAATGTTCGGGCCCGAGAGATCGTCGTGCCGCACCTCGAGCTCCGCGGTCCCCGCGGGGACCTCGATCGGCACGGTGAAGAACGCGCCGTCGGCCGGCACGTCGCCTTCGATCACGGTCGGCTCGGCCGCGAGCAGCCACACCGCAAGGAGTCGCAACATGGGACGGACTGTACTGTCTCCCTCTCCCTGCGGAGCGGGGAGAGGGTTGGGGTGAGGGGCCGACTAATCAAACCCGAGCGGAAGCCCAAGCTCTCCAGCAAGCCGATCGAGATCGAGCTCAGGCACGCCGCCGGTCACCTTCACGGGCACCACGCGAGCCCGCAAGCCGTCCTTCGTACACGTGGCACCGAGCACCTGGCCTGCGCCATCAACCCCAGAGAGAAACGGCCCCAGCGAGAGGGCGAGCACGCGACCATCGACCTGTTCAATCGGCCGCGCCGCACCAAAACCGCGTCCCACGACCACGTTCGCGCGAGGAAGGAGCGCGCGGGCTCGTTCCTCAGCTTCGGTGAAGTCGAGGCCACCGCGATGTGCGAGCACGACCACGCAGTCCCCTGCCGGCAACGCGTCACCCTGCTGTGACAGGTCCACACCCAGGTACACGACCTCGAGCCCGTTCTGCCTGCGCCTCACCTGCTGTCCCGGTGCGAGGTTGAACAGCGTCGCCTCGGGCCCCATGAAGAACCGGTCTTCCTGGCCGCGGATCTTCTTCAGCCCCTCGTGCTTCGGCGCGCCTGAGTCGCGCGTGGGGTGCCACGTCCATCCCTCGTGGAGGGTGAGGCCCGTGGA
The DNA here is from genome assembly GCA_030681645.1 of Archangium sp. Lineage (GTDB taxonomy): Bacteria > Myxococcota > Myxococcia > Myxococcales > Myxococcaceae > Archangium_A. Next base: position 50,361 of record JAUXRX010000009.1, on the reverse strand, counting down.
AGGCGCGACGTCACCGGTGATCACCACGCTCGCGCTCGGCGACGGCCGCACTGGCCCCGGCGTGAACGTGAAGTACTGATGACTCGTCGAGTCGGTGATCAACACGCTGCGCCTGCGCTGCGAGTTGGTGTGTAGCAGCCGCGTGGCCGTCGACGCGCCCCGCAACTGCGCGAACCGCATCGCCACGAAGAGTGACTCGGGCGAGTCCACCTCACGCAGGAACAGCGCGTCGAGGTCGAAGCCGCTCACGGTCGAGAAGCTCGACTCGTCGTGGAAGGTGGCCCAGGGCGAGGGCTGGTAGTGCGAGAAGTCGACGCTCGCCACCACGAGCGCATCTGGAGGGAGGAGCGCGTGCAGCCGCTGCGCGAGCGCTTCGAGGCCGGCTCGCGGCGTCGCCCACTGCAGCATCACCGGCACGAAGTGGGCGTCGGGCAGCAGCCGGCGAATGAACGGCGCGTGCACGTGCAGCGCGTGCTCGCCGAGGAAGGCGTCGTCCTTCCGCGGCTCGTCGAGTGAACGCGCGAGCGCGGCGTCGGTGCGCAGGGGGCCGTAGACCGTCTGGTACGTCACGGCCTGGCCAACTGTCAGGCCGGCGCCGTGCGCGTAGTGGTCTGGGCCGATCACCACGACGACGGGTGGTTGGTGTTCGGCGAGCGCGGACCAGAAGCCGGCGAGCTCGGTGGCGTCGATCAGGTGGTGGGGGGCGACGACGGCGACCGGGCGTGCGGGGAGCTGGATGGATTCTGCGTGAGCGAGGATGTCGTCCCACATCACGCGGTCACCTGGGTAGGTGCCTTGCACCGTCGTGGCGCAGGCGCTCATGAGGAGGGCGACAGCGAGGACCGGGTTTGGTGTGCCCTCGGGAGACAGAGACTCTGGTGAGCTCATTCCCGGTACAGCAGCCCGCCCCACTCGACCACTGCGAAGCCGCTGCGCCTGGCTGGCGTCAGCTGCTGCGGCTGCAACTTCACCGGGGCTTCGAGCGCGCGGAAGTCGATCAACACGCGGATCACGCTGTCCGGCGCGGGCTTCACCTCGAGCGGCGCCGCGCGATCGATCTCCCCGCGCGGCACGAAGCGCACCGCGGCCCACGGCTTCTCCGTCATCCGCGGCAACCAGAACTCGAGGAAGTCGTTCGTCTCGCGCGCGTTGAGCCCGAGCGTCTCGAGCGACCTGAGCAGGAATTCCTTCACCTCGCCCTTCGGCACCACGAAGCCCTCGGTCAGCGGCGCCGGCTTGTCCTTCAAGCCGCTCTCCCAGAAGAGGTAGGGGTAGGCGTGACCATCGCGCGTGACCAGGCTGCCCTGCGGCGTCGCGTTGACCACCCACCCATCGGTGTACGGCGGATCCGACTTCGTCAGCCCACCCTCGGGGCTCACCCGGACCATCACGCGCTGCAGGCTCGGCGGGTACAGGTAGATGACCGGCTTCGCCATCTCACCCTCGTATTCGTGGAACGACACCCGCACCTCCGCGAGCGCCACGCCGCCGTCCTTGAACGTCGCCTGGAAGCGGAAGCGGTTGCTGCCCAGCGACATGTTCTTGAGCGCCTTCGAGGCCCGGTAGCTGAACGTGGTGTCGCCCGGGGTGAACTTCTTCAGGTTGCCTTTGGTCTGCACCTCACCCGCCGCGTTGAGCGAGGTGACCTCGATGCGCTCGCACTCGGCCGCGACCTCGCCGGTGAAGTCGGTGACGGGATCGTAGAGACCAGCGCCTTCGTCCGGCGAGGTGATCTTGATGAACTTCCCCGGCGACGCGGTGGTGCCCGGCAACGCGGTGGGATCGATCTTCACCCGCTCGAACACCTGGCGCGGCTCGCCGGGCGCCTCGCAGACCACCTTCGTGTGGGTGGGGTCGATGGTGAGCGTCCACACCGTGGGGCTCTTGTCGAACTTCACCTTGATGATCCGCGCGGCGTCTTCGTGCTCGACGATCTTCAGCGGCCGCAGCGAGCTGCGCTTGAGGCTGGCGTACGAGACGTTGGGGCCACCGGCGATGAAGAGCGTCTCCTTCGACGCCGGGTCGCGGTAGGTCTCGTCTTCCGCGAACGCAGCGGTGGCGAGCAGGCAGAGGCACAGGGCAGTGCGGAGCATGGCGCGCAGTCTGCTCCAGTCGGCCCTGCGTCCGATACTCCTGGAAGCGCGCGGGCCCCTACTGCCCCCGCGCCACCGCGACCAGCGCCACCTCGCGCGCCTGCCCCCCGCGCAGCACGGTGAGCTTGAGCGGCGTGCCCGGCGGGTGATTGGAGATCAACGCGTCGACGCCGTCGCCCGAGAGCGTGCCGTTGGGCAGCCCGTCCACGCCGGCCACCAGGTCGCCCGGGGCCATGCCCGCCTTCGCGCCGGGCGAGCCGGGCCGCACCGTGAGCACGCGCCCTGCTTCCCGCTCGTCGAGGTCGAGCCCCACGTCGCCCGGCGCCTCGCCCTGGCGCCGCCGCACCACCTCGATCACCACCTCCGCCCTGCCACCGCGCGCGAGCGTGACGTTCGCCGAGCCCGAGCTGAGCTCGCTCCATTCGCCCATGCAGCTCACCTCGAGGTCGCCGGCCGGTGACTGCTCGTCGGTGAAGCGGCCGGTGGCGTCGGTCTTCGGCGCGGTCTCGACGTCCCAGTTGGTGATGCCTCCGCGCCCGCCCGCGGAGAGCACCGCGTGACAGGTCAGGTCCGGCACCGGCGCACGGCTGACGTGCTCCACCACCAGGCCGCTCAACACGCCGTGGCCATGGCTGGTCATGGTGACCTTCGTGGTGACGCCCTCCTTCACCTCGAGGCGCTTCGCGTCGCCCTCTTTCGCGTTCATCGCGGTGACGAGGTACGTGCCGGCGCGGAGCGTGAGCTTGAACGTCGAGCCCTCCACCAGGCCGGGCACGAAGCCGTGCGCCGCGAGGTCGGCGGCGTAGATGACCGGCGGGCTCTCGTAGCCGACCAGCGTGCCCTCGATGATCCCCGGAGGACGAACGGTGATGACGACGTCCTTGCTCCCCGCGGCGACGGCCGGAGCGATCGCCTCGGCGCCTTCGGGCGTGCGCGCCTGCAGCGCCCAGGTTCCGCTGGTGAGCGGCTCGACGGTGAAGGCACCCTGCGCGTCGGTGGAAGCCGAAGGCAGCTCGGTGAACTGGTTGAAGCGCGGCGCCTCACCAGCGGCCACCGCCATCGCGCGCACCTTCGCGTCGGGGATGGGCGTGCCCGAGGGGTCGACGACGCGGCCGCTGACGCTCAACCGCTCGTACTTCACGGCGAGCGTGACGCCTTCGACCTGCGCGCTGCCATCGGCGAGCTCGAGCGGCGCGAAGGGGGCGCCCGCGGGGGCATAGGGCGTGCGCGAGACCTGGGAAGGATAGACCTTCGGCAGGTACTCACCGCCGCCGGTCATCTGGGTGCAGAAGAACTGCCCGTCGGCGTCCGCCACCGAGCGCCCTTCGTCCGAGGTGACGGTGTGCACGTAGACCACCACCGCGCCGGGGACAGGCGTGCCTTCCGCGCTCACCACGCGACCGGAGATCGTGGCGGCGGAGCTGAGCGCGAGGTCGAGTTCCTTGTCTTCGCCGTCGGCGAGCTTGACGCCCTTGACCTCGACGAAGCCGCCCACCCGCACGCTGTCCGCGAGCACCGTCCACGTGCCGGCAGGCAGCCCTGCCTCGAGGTACCGGCCATCGGGGCCCGACGTCGTCTCGAAGAACTGGAGCCCGCTGCTCACCTTCACGTTCGCCCCCACCACCGGCTTGCCGCCCCGCGCGGTGACCAGGCCGCGGAGCGAGCCCTGGCGCTTCACCTCGAGCTCGACGGTGGCGTTCACCTTCGGCATGGTGAACTTCTTCGGCGCGAGCACCGCGTACGGAGCGGCGGTGAAGACCACCTCTCCCGGCGGTGCGTGGCGCATCACGAAGCTGCCGTCGGCCTGGCTCAGCGCGTCGGCGTGGCGGCTGCCCGCCGTGAGGATCGCCGTCACCCTGGCGCCGGCGACGGGCTTGCCCGCACCCATCACGTGGCCTCGCAGCGTGGGGGCCGCCTGCAGGCGCAGCGTGACCTCGTCACTGAGGCGGCCCACCAGGGCCGTGACGCGCGAGGGACCAGCGCTCGCCGCGTCGGCGCTCCAGCCGAGGATCTTGTAGTCGCCGGGAGCCACCGAGAGGCGGAACCGGCCATCGGCGCCGGCTATCGCGTCGGCTCCCGCGGGGGCCTCGCCGTTGGCGAACTGCGCGGGCCACGCCGAGACCATCGCGCCCGGCACCGCCGAGCCGTCGGAGGCCAGCACCACCCGCCCCACGATGAACGCCTCGGGAATGAGGCGCAGGTCGCGCACGGTGCGGCCGAGCACCAGCAGGAACACGCGCAGCTTTCCGTAGCCGGCCGCTTCGACGTGCACCCTGTTCTGCCCGGGAGGCAGGCACAGCTCGAACTCGCCCTTCACGTTGGTCTCCGTGCCGGGGCTGCCCGGTTGGTAGACCCGCGCGTGTTCGATGGCGCCGCCGCCGGAATCGAACACGTGACCGACGAGCCTCGCGTCGCACGCCGTGAGCAGCAGCTCGAGCGCGTCGGGCGCGGGCTTCGCGGTCGGATCGCGCAGGTCCAACGAGACGAGGGCGTCGGTGAGCCCCGGCGAGGACGCGTTGATCCGGTACTGCAGCGGAGGCTGCAGGCCGAGGTCGAAGGCACCGTCGGCCGCGGTGCGCACGTCGGCCGCGGCCACGCCCACCGGCTGCTGCTGGGGCGAGAGCCGCACCAGCGCGTTGGCGACCGGCTTTCCCTCGAAGGTGACGCGCCCGGCGACGCGCCGTGAAGGCGCCTCGGGCTGCGCGACCCACGCGGGGAGGACTTCCACGCCGGGTGCCCTCACGGCGGCCAGCGGCGCGGCCGCTGCGGGACCCGTGGGAGGACCCCGCCCCACCGGTGACGCCACGCCCGGCTGCGCTGCAGGCACACCGTCTTCGCCCGCGACCACCGGTACCTGCTGCAACCACCACCAGAGCCCCAACCCCACGACGAGCCCCGCCACCGCGACTCCAACCCACCCGCGTCGTTTCATGAGGCGAGGGTGAGCAGATCACCCCGCGAGCGCAAGGGTTCTCGCTAAAAGAGTGGTGGTGCGAACCGGTCTCCTCCTCGTGGTGCTCTGGGCCGGCGCGGCGAACGCGCAGGTGGATCCTGATCCGTGGCTTGCGCCCGACAAGGCGTTGCACTTCTCGTTCAGCGCGGGGCTCGCGGGCCTCGGCTACGGCGGCGCGGCGCTGATGACGGAAGAGCGCGGCGTTCGGCTCGCGGTCGGCGCGGGGCTGGCGCTCACCGCGGGCATCGTGAAGGAGCTCGCCGACCTCGCCGGCCTCGGCCACCCGTCATGGAAGGACCTCGCCTGGGACGTCGCGGGGACCGGCGTCGGCCTGCTCGTCTCGTGGTTGCTCGACTGCTTCGTCTTCACGCCCCTGCTGGGACCACGACAGCCCCTGCACTCGCCCTGAATCTTCTCTACTGTGCGCCGGATGAGCGAGCCCCTCATCCGCACCATCGCCATGCCCGCGGACGCCAACCCGGCCGGCGACATCTTCGGCGGGTGGTTGATGTCGCTGATGGATCTCGCGGCGGGGAGCGCGGCGACGCGCAGGGCGAAGGGCCGGTGCTCGACCATCGCCGTCGACGCGATGCAGTTCTTGAGGCCCGTGCTCGTGGGCGACGAGGTGAGCCTGTACGCCGAGGTCCTTCACGTCGGGCGGACGTCGATGAAGATCAAGGTGAGCGCGTTCCGGCGGGCGCGCGCGGAGGCGTTGGTCGAGGAGGTGACGAGCGGCACGTTCACGTTCGTCGCCATCGATGACGACCGGCGCCCTCGCGTGGTCCCCGCGGAATGATGGGTCCGCCGAGATCTACTTTCGGCTTCGGAGGAGAAAGGTCTTCATCGGGCCCTTCCCCTTCACCTCGATCGTCCCCCGAGCCTCGAAGGTGAAGCGGTCCTGCAGCTTCGCGTGCGTGTCCTCGGTGACCTGGATTCCGCCTGGCTCACCGTGCGACTCCATGCGCGCCGCCACGTTCACCGTGTCGCCCCACAGGTCGTAGACGAACTTCGACAACCCCAGCACGCCCGCCACCATCGGCCCCGAGTTCATGCCGATGCGCACCTGGTACGGCCCGCGCGTCACCGACACCTCGCGCACCGCCTCGAGCATCGCCAGCGCCATGTCGGCCACGGCGTCCGCGTGATCCGCGCGCGGCGTGGGCACGCCCCCCACCACCATGTACGCGTCGCCGATGGTCTTGATCTTCTCCAGCCCGTACTTGAGCGTGAGGCGATCGAACGCGGTGAAGATGTCGTTGAGCAGCCCCACCACCTCGGCCGGTGGCGTCTTCGCCGAGAGCCTGGTGAAGCCCACGATGTCGGCGAAGAGCACCGTGCCTTCCTCGAAGCGCTCCGCGATGGTGCCGGGGTTGTCGCGCAGCCGCGTGACGATCGCCCGCGGCAACATGTTGAGCAGCAGCGCGTCGCTCCGGTCCTTCTCTTCACGCAGCGCGGTCTCGACCTGCCTCCGCTCTGACACGTCGCGCACCACCACCACCGCTTCATCGGGCCCCGAACGCGACGCCCGCGCCTCGTAGTGCCCCGCCTTCCCCGCCAGCGTCAGCTCGTACTCGAAGCTCTGCGTCAGCCCGGTGACCACCGCTTCCTTCACCGCCTGCACGTACGCCGCGGCGATCGGCCCGGGGAGCAGGTCATTCACCTTCCGCCCCACCCGCTCGGCGCGGCTCGCCACCACCGCCATCCCGCGCGCCTCCATCACGTCGCGGTACGTGCCGTCGATCGCCACCCGCACCACGAGGTCAGGGGTCGCCTCGAGCAGCGCGCGCAGCCGCGAGGAATCGGCCTCCAACGCAGCGACCCTGGCGGTGAGGACCTCGAGCTCGGTAGCCATGGTCATGCATTAGCGCAGATTCTGCGGGCCGGGCCACGCGCCGACTTGAGGCCGGGGGCTTTACTGGCGCGCCACGGTGAGTCAGAAGGCCGCTCGCATGCTCCGCTACGCAGCCGACTGGCGAACCCTCTTCTTCCTCTGCCTCTTCGCGACGCTCGCCACCACCGGGTGGCTCTATGAGCCCACCGGCGCGCTGCTCGTCGCCTGGGTGATCGTCACCGCCGTCGTCTCGTGGATCTGCGCCGTCATCGCCCACAACACGGTGCACTGCCCCGTCTTCCGCCCCCGCTGGGCCAACCGCCTCTTCCAGGTCTGGGTGAGCCTCTCGTACGGCTTCCCCATCAGCGAGTACGTGCCGGGCCACAACCTCTCGCACCACAAGTTCATGCAGGAGCGCCAGGACGTGATGCGCACCAGCAAGGTGAACACCGGCTGGAACCTGCTCAACTTTCTCCTCTTCTTCTTCGCGGTCGGCCCCGGCGTCACGGTGGGCAACTACCGCTACAAGAAGATGATGAAGGAGCGCCTCCCCCAGTGGAACCGGCAGCTCCTCTACGAGATCATCGCGGTGTGGGGCGTGAAGATCGGCCTGGCGTTCATCGACTGGAAGAAGACGCTGCTCTTCGTGGTCATTCCCCACCTGTTCGCGGTGTGGGGCATCACCACGGTGAACTACCTGCAGCATGACGGCTGCGACAACGATCACCCCGTCAACCACTCGCGCAACTTCGTGGGGCGCGTCTTCAACTGGTTCACCCTCAACAACGGCTTCCACGGCATTCACCACGAGACGCCGGGCCTCCACTGGAGCCTCACGCCCGCGGCCCACGCCGAGCGCTACCACCCCACCATTCACCCCGAGCTCGAGCAGCCTTCGCTCGCGGTCTACATGTTCAAGGCCTTCATCTACCCGGGCAAGCGCGTCACCTTCGACGGCAAGCCGGTGGTCATCCAGGGCGAAGGCCCGGACCACGACTGGGTGGTCGCCAGCCGCGACACCGCGGCCAGCGAGCTGGGCGCGGTCGGCAGCGGCAGCTGACTTCCGGTTACGGGCAGCCCGGGTTGAGCGGGAAGTCGGGGTTGCCCGCATTCCCCGCCGTGCGCTGCCACTTGGGCCACGGCGCGTTGGGCTCGAGCTTCGTCGAGTCGACGATCACCGCGGTGGTCTGGCCGTTGAGCGACACCACGTAGAGCGTGCCCGGCCGGCCGGCGCCGTTGCGGCTGCAGTCGAGCGTGGGGTGCGCCACCACGTCGACCGGGTTGCTGGCGAACACCACGCCGCTCCACACCGGGTTTCTCCCCGCCACGCCCGAGCTGGACGCTCCGTCAAAGGCGAAGAGGTGCCCGTCTCGCCGCACCACGTAGACGCGCTGGCCGGTGCCCACCACGGGGGTGGTGCCGCCCGCGTTCGCGCCGCTCACCGGGTCGCCCACCGCGGTCGGCGTTCCCAGCGAGGTGCCTGACTGCGTGAGCGAGTACAACCAGTTCACGCCGAGGCGATCCGTCGGGGTGATCACCGCGCTGCTCATGATCGCCACCGGCCGCGCCGTGCTCCACGCGCCACCGGCCGTGGTGATCGGCGCGACGGGGTTCGCCATCAGGTAGGTGGCGATCGGGTTGTTGACGCCCGCGTTGGCCCAGGTGGCGACGATCGCGCCGTTGCCCAGCGCCAGCCCCGTCGGCACGGCGCCGATGCCCGCGTAGCCGGCCGAGCTCCCGCCCGACGAGAGGGGGTTCACGTTGATGTAGTTGAGCTGGTTGTTGAGATCGTTGCGCTGCACCCAGCCCTTGTTGCCGGCGAAGACGATGTTGGCCGGGCTGAGCAGCGTGGTCCCGTCGGGGTTGGGTTGGCTCAGTCCGGGGGGGCCGATCGCCGCCGACGTGCCGCTGCGCGGGCCGTAGCTGCACAGCACGCTGTTGTCGGTCGCGAGCTGCGGGTTGAAGACCATCACCGCGGCCACCTCGGCGAGGCCCCCGTTCATGTTGAGGCCGGCGTCGTACAGACCGATCGCCGAGTACGTCGAGCGCTGCCCGTCGGCGCAGCTCGTGAATGACCCGGTGGCCAGCGTGCCACCATCGCTCATCATCACCCGCATCGCAGCCGAGCTCGGGCCGGTGTTGGTGGCCACATAGGCCAGCTCCTGCAGGGAGCCGCTCACGTCGGACTCGGCGATGGAGATGCTCTGCACCGCGCCGACAGGCACGGCGAAGCGCAGCGCGCCCGCGGGGCTGTACGAGAGCACCCGGCCCGTGGTGGCGGTGTCCTGGGTGCCGATGAAGAGGTTGCCCTGGCGGTCGAGCGCCGGCGCGGCGCGAACGACGCCTCCGCTGAAGGCCGAGATGAGGCGCCAGCGAATGCGCGTCACCGGGACGGTGGCCGTGGCGGTGCCCACGTTGCCGGCGAAGTCGGTTGCGGTGACCGCCGCGGTGAAGTCGGCGGTGAGGCCACCGCCCATGGGCGGCGTCGAGAGATCCAGCTGGCCGCAGCGGTCTCTCACGCCCAGGTTCAGCGCGGCACAGAAGCTGTTGGCCACGGGCGCCAGCTGCGCGGTGACTCCGCCGTCGGTGCCGGTGAGCGTGAGGGTGACTGACAGGCTCAGCTGCTTGGTCGAGCGGATCGCCACCGGGATGACGGCGTCGCGGGGAAATTCCGTGCCGGGGATCGGCGGCAGCTCGAGCGTCACCACCGGGGGCAGGCGATCGACGTTGAAGTCGACGGTGGCCATCGGCCCTCCGTCCCACCCCGCCACGGCCTGGAAGGTGCGCGTGTCGAGCGGGAGCCCGGCGGCGGCGCGGTATTCGCCCGGCGTCGCGGTGAGCTGCAGCGCCGACGGCGGCGGGGGCGAGGTGAGCCCGGGGATCGAGAAGGGGATCGAGCTCAACGAAGGCACGCCGCCATCGGTGCGGCGCGCCGTGAGCACGAAGCCAGCGGTGGTGGCGCCGGGCCCGTTGAAGCTCTGGCCGGGGGTGGGCTGGGTGAAGTTGAGCACGTAGCCCGGCACACAGGTGCCGCCCATGCGGGTCGGCTGGCACACGTACGGCTCGGAGCACGCGATCGAGCAGAACGGATCCGGTCCGGCGTCGAGCGCGCCGCCACCGCCGCCGGTCATTCCTCCTCCACCGCCAGTCATGCCGCCGCCACCGCCGGTGACTCCACCTCCACCACCGCCGGTGACTCCACCTCCACCGCCGCCGGTGACTCCACCTCCACCGCCGCCGGTGACTCCGCCTCCACCGCCGCCGGTGACTCCGCCTCCACCGCCGGTGACTCCACCTCCACCGCCGCCGGTGACTCCGCCTCCACCGCCGCCGGTGACGCCTCCGCCCCCTCCAGTCACACCTCCTCCGCCGCCAGCCACGCCGCCGCCACCTCCGCCAGTGGTGCCGCCGCCTCCGCCGGCAGCCGCGCCGCCGCCCGTACCCGCCACGCCCGAGTCAGGATCGAAGACGCAGAACTGCCCTTCGGGATCGCAGCGGCCCGTGGGCGCACAGTCCATGTCCGTGGCGCACGGCCGCACGTTGAGACACCCGGTGAGCGGGAGTCCCATGCCCAGCGAGAAGAGAACGAGCACGCGCCTCATCAGAAGCTCCCTTCGACCACGAAGACTGCGCCATCGGCCCGTGGCGCCACTGCTGCGGTGACCGGCGCGTTCGGTGCGGCCAGCACCATCACCAGGCCCGTGACGGCGAGCGCCGCGCCCGCGGTCAGCAACCCCAGCGCCGCGCCCTGCTGCGCGCGAATGCCCTTCACCCGCGGCGCGTCGACCGCGGAGACGTTGCCCTGCGCGTCCAGCTCCACCGTACCCGCGCCCGCGAAGACCACCACGCCCGCCACGGTCGTGGCGACGCCTGCGCCGCCGAGCACGGCGCCGAGAATGCGCAGCGGCGTGCCCGGGTTCGGCGGCGTCGACGGCTTCACCACCGCCACGGGTGGCTTGCCGTCACTGCCCGAAGCCACCGGGGTGGCCGCGGCGATCGGCGGCGTGACGCCGTTGAGCTGATCGAAGAAGCGCTCGGCGGCGGTGGCGAGCACGTCGAGCAACGGCTCGGTGCCGCGGGGTACGGCCAGCATCGAGGCCTTGAGCAACTTGCCGTCAGCGCGCACCACCCGGCCCTGCAGCATCAGCTCGTTGCGATCGGTGAGCCGCAGCGAGACGAAGCCCGCGTTCTGCACCTTGCCCTGCACCGCCACCTTCGAGAGCGACGCGTCGGACTGGGCGTGGTCGGCGACCTTCGCGCCGGCCACCGCCTCCTCCGCTTCCTTGCGCAGCAGCAGCGCGTACCCCGAGCGCTCGCGCGCGACCGAGAGGAAGCGCTTCTGCAGGGCGTCGGTGGTCTCGGTCAGGCCCGCGTTCGGCTCGACGGCGAGTGGACAGAACAGCCCTGACTCCGGCTCGGCCGCGAACGCAGCAGACGAGCCGAGAAGGGAGACTGCGAAGAGGCGCCACATCATGTTCGGACTCCTGGCTTCACTTCGAAGAAGCGACGGCTCGCATCTTCTTCAGCACTGCCTCGACGGCCCGGCAGTCTTTCGTTCGAAACGCGTCGTGCAGCTCGTCGCCCAGCTCTTCCAGCTCGTCGCGCTTCACGCGCGAGGCCCCCCGTTGCAGCTGGGCCAGCGTCTTGCGCGCCGAGCTGGCGAAGGCGTCATCGTAGCGGCACGAAGCGGCCTTCGGGGTCTTCGGCAGCACGGGCCGAGCCTTCTTGATGGGGGCGAGCGCCGACAACTCCTCGGGCTCGGCCACCACGCCCCCCGCATCAGGAACCACCACCACCGCCGCACCGGCGTCGATCGGTGCCGGTGCCGGCGTGGGCGTGGGCGTGGGCGGCACGGTGCCGACGGGTTCCGCCTTCGCGATCGGCGAACTCGCGTCTCGAGGAGTGGCGGGCGCGACTTCGGGCTCGACGGGAGTCGGGGGCGAGGTGCCCAGCGCGCCCACCGCGACGGCGAGGGCCAGCACCAGCAGCGCCAGGGCGATGATCAACCCCCGATTCGATTTCTGCGGGGCCAGCTCGGGCGCGGAGTCGGAGGCCGGCGGCGCCGCCGGCATCGCGCGGGCGGACATCGTCGTCACCGGCTGCACGTCGGGCGTGGTCGCGCTCGAGCTGTCGGCCTTGTGCGCACGCGTGAGCACCGAGGTGCCGGACCGGCGCCTGCGCGAGGCTGACTGCTCGGACAACGCGATCGGGGGCGCGGCGCTGCCCACGTAGGTGCCGGCCTCTGCGAAGCTGCTCTCGAGCCGGGTGAGGCGCCGCGCCACTTCCTGCGCGCTGGGGCGATCGGGCATGGCCTTGGCGAGCATCTGCTGCAGGAGCTCGTCGAGGTCTTCCAGCAGCGCGAGCGTGCGCGGGTCGAAGCTGCCGCGGCCGAAGCGCTTGACCAGGGTGTCCACCAGGCCCGGCGGCGGCTGGTGGAAGTGGAGCGCGGGCAGCTCTTCCCTCGGGCCGTCGAAGGGAAACTCGCCGGTGAGCATCAGGAAGATGGTGACGCCCAGGGCGTAGACGTCGTTGGCGGGGTGGGCGACCTCGCTGGCGATGAACTGCTCGGGCCCGCAGAACTCCGGCGTGCCCAGCAGCACCGGCGGCGTCTTGCCGACCTTGAGGGCGAGGCCGAAGTCGATGAGCTTGAGCCAGTCGACGAGACGGCCACCGCCGCCGCCGCTGTTGAGCGCGAGCATCACGTTCTCGGGCTTGATGTCGCGGTGCACCAGGCCGCGCTTGTGCACGGCGGCCAGCGCCTCGGCCACGGCGAGCGCCACGCGGATGGCGTTGACGCGATCGATGCCCTTCTCGAGCAGCGTGCTCAACGACGAGCCGTCGAGGAACTCCATCACGATGCAGTCGAGCGCCGGGTCGTGCGCGTAGACGGTGACGACGTTCGGGTGCTGGAGGTTGGCCAGCATCTGCGCCTCTTCCTGCCCGGCGCCCCGCTGCCCTCCGCTCAGCACCTTCACCACCACGCGCTGGCTGAGCGTGACGTTCTCCGCCAGGTACACGGTGCCCATGCCGCCGGCCCCGAGCCGCGCGGCGACCCGATAGTTGTTGGCGATGATGGTGCCCGGTTCGAGCGGGCGATCGCTTTCAGGGTTCGTCACGTAGCGAGGCCCGTGGGGGGAGGCACAGGAAGTCTGCCTCGATCACCCCGAGCAGGCCATGCGTGAATTGCCCGCGCGCCGACATCTGTCACCGGTTCGTCGGGCCCACACCTACACGGGCAGGTCGGCCGAATCCCGGGCGCGGGGGCGTGGCTCAGAGCAGTCGGAACCCGCCCATGCCCTTACGAGAATACGACTGCCCCCGGTGCGGGACCTTCGAGGTCCTGCAGAAGCACCACGACGAACCCCTCGAGCACCACGAGCCGTGCGGCTCGAAGGTCGAGCGGAAGATCTCCCTGTCCTCTTTCTCCCTCAAGGGGGGAGGCTGGTACTCCGACGGCTACGCGAGCGCGGGCTCCGGCAGCAGCACCGGTGGCTGCGCCGGCGGTGCGTGTGCCCTGCCCGGCGACTGATCAGCGGTAGTCGACCTGGTACTCCATCATGGGGAAGAGGGTTTCCCTGCCCTTGACCACCTCGCGCGAGAACCCCGAGAGCCCCGGCACCTTCTTGAAGAGGGGCCGCAGGCCCGAGGCCTCGACCGTCTTGCCCAGCAGCGAGACGGCCAGCTCGGGCGCCTCTTCTTCGTCGGCGTCGCGCTGGAGGATCTCCTCGAGGAAGGTCTTCTTGCGGTCGAAGAGCTTGAGCCCGACCGTCTCGCTCGCGGGAATGTTGGCCTTCTCGCGCGCGATCTTGATGGCCGCGGGGAAGCCCCCGAGCGCGTCGACGAGCCCGTTCTCTTTCGCCTGGGAGCCGAGCCAGGTGCGGCCCTGCGCGAGCTCCTGCATCTTCTCGTTGTCCATCTTGCGGCCGTCGGCGGCGAGCGAGACGAAGCGGTTGTAGGAGGCGAAGAGATCGGTGTCCCACTGCTTGGCCTCGGCCTCGGTGAACTTGCGCGCGGCGATGAGCGCGTCGGCGTGTTCGCCCACCTTGAAGGTCTCGTTGTTGAGGCCCATCTTCTCGTAGAGCCCGCCGAGGTTGGGAATGACGGTGTAGATGCCGATGGACCCGGTGGCGGTGGTGGGCTGCGCCACGATCGCGCTGGCGTCCATCGAGACCCAGTAGCCGCCCGAGGCGGCGACGTCGCTCATCGAGACGATCACCGGCTTCTTCGCCCGGGCGCGCGCCACCTCGCGGCGCACGTAGTCACAGCCGAGCCCCGCACCACCGGGAGAGTCGACCCGCAGGATGATCGCCTTCACGTCGTCGTCTTCGACGGCCTTGCGCAACGACTTGATCAAGGGATCGCTGCCCTGGTTCGAGTCGCCGCCGAACGGGTCGTCGCTGCCCTTGCCCGAGACGATCAGGCCGACCGAGTAGATGAGCGCGATGGTGTTCTTGCCTTCCTCGAGGCCCGCCTCGCCCGGGGTGACGTTGCGGTAGCGGCTCGAAGGCACGAAGTGGATCTTCTCCTTCTCTTCGACGCCCAGCTTCGTGCGCAGCAGCGCCTCGACCTCGTCCTGGTAGCCGAGCTGGTCGATCAGCTTGTTCTCGATCGCCCAGTCAGACTTGGTGCGGCCCTGCTCGATGAGCGCCTTCACCGCCGCGGGGTCGAGCTTGCGGTAGCTGGCCACGGCGTCGACGAAGTGGGTGAAGGTGACGTCCATGTTCTGGCGGATCATCTCCTTGACCGGCTCGGTGAAGGCCATGCGGCCGGTCTGCTCACCGGACACCGACTTGTACTTTCCGTAGCGGAAGTACTGCACCTCGATGCCCAGCTTCTCCAGCAGGCCGGGGTAGTGGCTGATGTCGGTGGCCAGCCCGTTGAACTCGAACCACGAGTCCTTCGGCATCACGATCACGTCGGCGGCGAGCGCGAGCGCGTATTCCCGCTCGGACAGGTACTCGCTGAAGGCGACCACGAACTTGCCGCCCTTCTTGAACTCGACCAGCGCGTCGCGGAGCTCCTCGACCTTCGCCCAGCCGGTGCCTTCCATGGGCCCCAGCTCGAGCAGCACGCCCTTGATGCGCTTGTCGGCGGCGGCCTTCTCCAGGTTGAACACGTGCTGGCGCACGGTGACCGGCGAGCCGCCGAACAGCTCGTCGAGGCCGGTGGAGCGCACGTACTCGGGCGTGCCGCCGGTCAGCTTCATGCGGAGCACCGACTTGTCTTCGACGTTGCCGCCGCTGCCGCCGTCACTGCCGATGGCCGCGAGCACCACGATGCCGGCGAAGCCGAGCGCGAGGAAGCCGAAGCAGCCGAGGGCGAGAATGAGGCCGGCCCCCATGCCGCCCTTCTTCACCGGCGGAGGCGCCGGCGGAACGTAGGGAGTCTGGGGGTGCTGCGGCGCGGGAGCGTTCGGATCCATCATGGCCGGTACGCGTAACTGGCTGCACCCGCCCGAGCAAGGAACGAACGAGCAGGTCACCTGTCTCCTCTCCGAGGGGGAGAGGTCGGAGAGCGGGCAAGACGGCTCAGTGGCTCGAATCGAGCTCCGCGACCCGGGCGCGGGCGTGCACGAGCTGGCCTTCGAGCTCGAGCACCTGCCGGTGAAGCGCGCCGAGCTCACCCGACAGGCGATCGACCTCGGCCCGCGCCTTGTTGAGCTCGACGTCGCGACGCTGCCGCGCTTCCGCGGCGAGAAGCCGCTGCCGCTCCGCTGCTGCTGCAGCCGCGCGCTCGGCGGAGTCGTCAGCTGGGGCTTCCGCACGCGGCGCTGACGGCGCCGGGGGAAGCGGCGGCGGCGCAGGCACCGCCCCGAGCGCGTCGAAGCCCGGCGGATCGCGATCGTCCGTGAGCGCACCCGGCGCTTCGGGACCAAAGCCCCCATGCGCCGCGATGGCCGAGAGCGTGGTGGCCACGCGCCGCAGCGTGGCCTCGTTCGCCGCGTTGCCCGCGTCCGTGAGCACCTTCGCCGCGCGCGCCCGCAACGCGTTGAGCGCCTCGCGGTGGGCCGGTGTCGCGCCGAGATCGCCACCCCGCATCTTCTTCGCCGTCTCCAGCAGCAGGTCGAACTCCTCCCGCGCCTGCCACCACAGCTGGTTGACCGCCCACGCGGAGATCGGGGGACGCCCCAGCTTCCCCAGCGTGGTCGCGCCCGGCTTGTCGCCGGCGGCCTTCAGCTCAGCCGCGAGCCGCTTCCTCTCGGCCACGAACGTCGCGTGGGGTCCCCGGAACAGCTCAGCCACTGCCTCGTCGAAAGTCGCAGCCATGAAGCGAGCGTAGCCTCACTGAACGGGCGAACTCGGCGAACTCGCGCCTCGAGGGGGCAACGGCGAACTCGCGCCTCGAGGGGTCATCGTGATCTCGCCCCCGTCGAACACGAAGCGCACCGAGGGGAAGCTGACGTTGCCGTGTCGATCGGTGAGCGAGGTGACGAACGCCCGGCCACCGCCCTTGTCCCCCGAGACGTCGAACACCGAGACCGCGGCGTCGTCCGTCAGGCCTTCGCGCTGATCACAGCGCGTCAGCCGGCCCGTTCGTTCGACGATGCCGGGCAGGTCGCCCAGGTGCACGCACGCCTCGCCCCGAAAGCCGCTGAAGCCCCACAACGCCACCGCGCTGCCCACGCAGACGAAGAGCGCCGAGGCGAGCCCGATGATCACCAGCGCGACCTCCGCGGGCTTCCAGGGTCTCGCGCTCACGGACAGCTCACCGACATCGAGCCGGCTTCGTCTCCGAGGTTGAAGTACCAGCCGTCGGACAACCACGAGATGCTCATCGCCTTCGCGGAGTCCTTCAGCCCGTCGGCTCTCGCCTGGCGGAACGCGTCGGCGAGCGAGCAGGCGATGCGGGGAAGCGGCTTCTCCCGGCAGCCCCGGAAGCTGTCGGCGGTGTACGTCTCGATCTTCTTCGCGCTCACCACCACGTAGTGCAGGCAGGGGATGTCCTGGTCTTCGTCGCGGAGGCGGGGATCAGCCACGCTCTTCGCCGGGGAGCGGAACCAGTAGTCGGCGTGGAATTCCCTGCTCGCGGTGAGGTCGACGAGGTTGCCGGTGAAGAGCCCGGAGACTTCGAAGGTGGTGAGGACGGCGTCGGGCATGGCCGCGCGGGCGTGCGCCTGGGCGCGAGGGAGGTAGGCCAGGGGATCGAAGGCGCGGGGGTCGAAGTCGATGGGGAGGGTGCGGGGATCGGTTGCGGTTTCGGTGAGGGTTACGCCGTTGGGTCGGGGGGGGGCGGGGTCAGGGTCGGGGTCAGGGTCGGGGTCGCGTTCGGGGGCGGGGGCGGGGGCGGGGGCGGGGGCGGGAACGCGAACGGGGGCGGGTACGGGGCCGGGATCGGGATCGCGATCGGTGGCGGGATCGGGCATGGGGGCGGTCGCGGCGACCGGTACGCGTACGACGGGGGCGGTCGCGGCGACCGGAACGCGTACGATGGGGGCGGTCGCGGCGACCGGCTCGGTCGCGGGTACTGCCACGGGTTCTCGGGCGAAGAGACCCACTGAGAGCCAGAGCAGCAGCCCCGCTGTCACCAGACCGATCAACGTCAGCGGCAGGGGCACTCGGAAACGCCTCGTCAGCGGCGTTCGCATTGTGTGCTGAAGCGCGTCCTCCGTCGTGCCCTGCGGCAACGACAGCGAGGGGGTCGCCACCTCGTGCGGCTCTCGTACCCGGCTCACCACCGGCCCGTCGGCTGGCAGCTCCCCGTGGGCCCGCCTCAGCGCGCTCGAGAACTCTTCGGCGGTGCTGTAGCGGGCGTCCGGGTGCTTCTCGAGCGCTCGCAGCGTGACCGCCTCGAGCGCCGGGGTGAGCTCCGCGCGCAGGCTTCGCGGCGAGGCCGGGGCTTCGTTGAGGTGACGGTGCAGCAACGCCACCACCGTGCTGCCGTCGAAGGGGCGCCTGCCCGTGACGCACTCGAAGAGGATCACGCCGACCGCGTAGAGATCGGAGCGCCCGTCGATCGCCGCGCCGCCGATCTGCTCTGGCGACATGTAATACGGCGTGCCCACCAGCATCCCCACCTGGGTCAACGGGGTAGGCACCGCGCTCAGCACCTTGGCGATGCCGAAGTCGAGGATCTTGGCCCGCCCGCCCTTCGTCACCCGGATGTTCTCGGGCTTCAGATCGCGATGCACGATGCCCCGCCCGTGCGCCACCGAGAGCGCCGAGAGCACGTCGAGCAGGAGCTCCACCGTCAGCCGCAACCCCAATGGCCCTCGCTGCTCGAGCAGCTCCCGCAGCGTCACCCCCTCGACGAACTCCATCACGATGTACGGCGTGCCGTCGGGCAGCTTGTCCTGGTCGATGATGCGGGCGATCTGCTCGTGGTCGATCGCCGCTACCGCCTTCGCTTCGTTCAGGAACCGCGCCACGCCGTTGGGCTCGGCGCACGCCGCCGCGTTGAGGATCTTCACCGCCACGAAGCTGCCCAGCTCGACGTGCACCCCCAGGAACACGTCGCCCATCGCGCCGTGCCCCAGCTTCCGCTCGAGCCTGAACTTCCCGATGACGCGGCCCAGGTGCATGCGCGAGTGCTACTTCACCTCCCCTGCTGGCGACAGCGAGGTATCTTTCGCGCTCCCTTCAGCCAGGAGCGCCCTTGCACTCGCCCTCACAGATCATCATCTTCGGAGCGACCGGCGATCTCGCCCTGCGCAAGCTGATCCCCGCGCTCGCGAGCCTCGCAGCGAAGAACCAGCCCGCCAACGGCTTCCAGGTGGTGGGCATGTCGCGCGCCGACAAGAGCACCGACGCGTACCGGGCCGAGGTGCGCGCCGCGATGACGCCCGACCTCCTCGAGGCGTGGTCGAAGATCGAGCCCAACGTCACCTACTGCCGCGGCGACGTGAACCAGGCCGCCGACGTGAAGCGCCTCTCGGAGCACCTCGACGCCCTGCCCGGTGGCAAGCGCTGCGGCCGCCTCTTCTACCTCTCGCTCAAGCCCGCCCTCTTCTCCGACGCCATCACCCGGCTCGCCGAGGCAGGCCTGCTCGAGGCCCGCGAAGGCGATGAAGAGGTGTGGCGCCGCGTGGTGATCGAGAAGCCCTTCGGCCACGACCTCAAGAGCGCCGTCGAGCTCAACCAGCACCTGCACCGCCACCTGCGCGAGTTTCAGATCTACCGAATCGATCACTACCTGGGGAAGGAGACGGTCCAGAACATCCTCGGGTTCCGCTTCCACAACGCCATCTTCGAGCCGCTGTGGAACCGGCAGCACGTCGAGGTGATCCAGATCACCGTCGCCGAAGAGCTGGGCATGGAACGCGGCCGCGCCGCCTACTACGACGAGACCGGCGCGCTCAGCGACATGATGCAGAACCACATGCTCCAGGTCCTGGCGATGGTGACCATGGAGCCGCCCTCCTCCCTCGACGCCAAGTCCGTGCGCGCACAGAAGGTGGCAGTGCTCGAGGCGCTGCGGCCCCCGTCGCGCAAGGCGATGGCCCGCGAGTGCGTGCGCGCCCGCTACAGCGCCGGCACCATCAAGGGTCAGCCCGTGCCCGGCTACCTGCAGGAAGAAGGCGTGCCGCCCGGCTCGACCACCGAGAGCTACGTCGCCGTGCGCTGCGAGATCGACACCTGGCGCTGGGCCGGCGTGCCCATTCTGCTGCGCCACGGCAAGCGCATGCCCAGCCGCTTCACCGAGGTGCAGGTGCAGTTCCGCACCCCGCCCATTCAGCTCTTCAACCGGCCCGAGGGCATCAGCGACGACGACTTCCGCGAGAAGCTGCGCAGCGGCGAGCTGTGCCAGATGCGGCCCAACGTGCTCTCGCTCTCGCTGCAGCCGCGCGAGCGCATCGGCCTGTCCTTCGGCGTGAAGCGCCCCGGCCCCTCGATGGTGATGGCGCCCGCCACCCTCAACTTCGACTACCAGGACACCTTCAAGAGCCAGTCGCCCGCGGCCTACGAGCGCCTCCTGCTCGACGCGCTGCTGGGCGACGCCACCCTGTTCCTCCGCGGCGACGAGGTCGAGGCGAGCTGGCACTTCGCCGACGCGCTCCACGACGCGTGGAAGGACGGGGCGACGCCGCTGCGCGAGTACGAGGCAGGCACCTGGGGCCCCGAAGAATCGCACGACCTGTTCCACGGCTGCGAAGGCGGCTGGACGCGTGGTTGAGCTGAAGGTCACGCCCCGCCCGCTCGAGGTGGCCGCAGAGCTGATCGCCGCGGCGCTGAAACGCGTGGGCGAAGGCGCGCGGCTGGGCATTCCCGGCGGCTCGGCGCTCGGGGCGCTGCGGCTGGTGCGCGAGTCGCTGCCTGCCGGGCTGTGGAGCTCGCTGCGCCTCACGTGGATCGACGAGCGCCTCGTGGCCATGAGCGACGCGGCGTCGAACCGCGGTGATGCATTTCGCGGTGGCGCCCTGGCGAAGGAGCAACCGGTGGGCTCGATGCTGCCGCTGGTGCTCGACGGGGAGAGCGCCTCGGCCGCCGTGGAGCGCGCCTCGGCTGCCTTCGCGCGCGACTTCGGCGGTGCGCTCGACGTGGCCCTGCTGGGGCTGGGCGAAGACGGCCACGTCGCCTCGCTCTTTCCGGGGCACGCCGTGCTGACGAGCGCGGGCCTGGTGACCTCGCTCGCTGACTCTCCCAAGCCGCCCACCGGCCGGGTGACCCTGACGCTGCCGGTGCTGGCGCGGCCCGGGCTGGAGCGGATCATCGTGGCGATGGGCGCGGGAAAGCGCGATGCACTCGGGCGGCTGTTGGCAGGTGACGCGGCGATTCCAGCAGCGCGGCTGGGCCCGGTGACGGTAGTGACGGATCAACAGATGGCTTCCACGAAAGAGACCCCATGACGAACCGCCTCAATGACGTCGCAGTGATTGGCCTGGGAGTGATGGGCGCCAACCTCGCCCGCAACTTCGCCAGCCGCGGCCTCAAGGTCGCCGCCTACAACCGCACCACCGAGACCGCGGTGAAGCTCGCCGCCGCGCACCCCGAGGCGAAGCTCGACGTGGTCACCACCCTCAAGGAGATGGTGGACCGCCTCGAGCGCCCCCGCCGCATCATCTTGATGGTGAACGCGGGCAAGCCGGTCGACGCGGTGCTCGAGGACCTCGACCCGATGCTGCAGGAAGGCGACCTCGTGGTCGACGCGGGCAACAGCCTCTACACCGACACCGATCGCCGCACCGCGCGCGCGAAGGGGCGGCCGTGGAAGTTCGTGGGCATGGGCGTTTCGGGCGGCGCGGAAGGCGCGCTGCTGGGCCCGGCGATCATGCCGGGCGGCGACGTCGAGTCGTGGAAGCGGCTGCAGCCGGTGCTCGAGGCGATCGCCGCGCGCTCGGACTCGGGCGTGTGCGTCACCTACTGCGGCGCGGGCTCGGCCGGCCACTTCGTGAAGATGGTGCACAACGGCATCGAGTACGGCGACATGCAGTTGATCGCCGAGACCGCGTCGCTGCTGCGCGACGGGCTGGGGCTCACGCCGCCGGTGGTGGCCGACACCTTCTCGGAGTGGAACCGCGGCGACCTGGCGTCGTTCCTGATCGAGATCACCGCCGACATCTTCCGGGTGAAGGAACCGTCGGGCGGGCTGCTGGTCGACGCCATCCTCGACAAGGCGGGCCAGAAGGGCACGGGCAAGTGGACAGTGGTGGCCGCGTCCGAGCTGGGCGTGCCGATCCCCACCATCGCCACCGCGGTCGACGCGCGGCTGCTCTCGTCGGCGAAGGACACCCGCGTGCGCGCGGAAGGCCTGCACAAGCCGGCGCGCGCGAAGCTCGAGGGCGTGTCGGTGAACGATCTCGCCGACGCGCTCTACGCCTCGAAGATCGCCAGCTACACGCAGGGCTTCGCCATGCTGCAGGCCGCGAGCGACGCGTTCGGCTACGGGACGAACCTGAGCGAAGTGGCGCGCATCTTCACCGCGGGCTGCATCATCCGCGCGTCGTTCCTGCAGCGCGTGATGGCCGCGTTCAAGGCGAAGTCAGACCTGCTCGCGCTCACGCCCGACTTCGTGGCTGACCTGTCCAAGCGCCTGCCCGCGTGGCGGCGGGTGGTCGCAGGCGCGGCGCGCGCCGGCCTCGCAGCGCCGGGCCTCGCGGTGTCGTTGAGCTGGTACGACACCCTCACCACCGCGCGCGGGACCGCCGCCGTCATCCAGGCGCAGCGCGACTACTTCGGCAGCCACACCTACGAGCGCATCGACGGCCCGGGCGTGGCGGTGCACACGGAGTGGAAGTAGGGAAAAGGGGACAGGCCGCGCACCGCCAGGTCAGGGCGCGGACGACATGGTCAACGGCCGAGCGCGGTGCGTGCGGCGGCGAGGTCGCGGTCGAGCTCGGCCTGGCGCTCAGCGCGCTGCCCGGGCTTGTCGAAGGGCACCTCAGCCAGCTCGCGTGACGCGGAAGTCATCACCCGCTCCAGCCCGTCGGCGGTGATGAGGCCCTTCTTGAACGCCTCGGTCGCCGCGCCCACGTAGGTGTCGAACACGAAGACGCCCTTGCGGGCGAAGTCGGCCTTCCCCGCCGCGTCGACGCCGGTGACGTTGTGAATGAACACGCCGCGCATGTCGGCGTTCGCGCCCGCGGCCTTCTCCCCGAAGATCGCGTCGCCCTGGCCGCTGTCGCCGATGAAGACCGAGCCGTATTCCGGGTAGAGCTGGTTCACCTGCTGCCAGTTCGAGAACTTCTTGTCGGCGATGAGGCTGTTGCCGACGACGTGGGCGAGGTCGCCTGAGAGCACGGTGGCCTGGGTGACGCCGTGATCCGCCAGCATCGAGCGGGTCCCATGCTCGATGAGGCCGGCGCGATCGTACGGCCGCGCGGACAGAAACAGCAGGTCACCCTGGCGATCAGGCTTCGCACCGGGCCCCTTGTCGAGCTCGGCGTAGAGGGCGCGCACGCCCGGGTACACGGTCTTGCCGGGGTACCGCTTGTCCTTGAGGTTCACGTAGAAGGTGTCGTCGATGTCGCTGTGCACCTTCACCCGGTCGCCCTTCGGAGGGGCCTCCTTCTTGAAGTGCTCGAGCACCGACGCGCGAAGCTCCTTCGAGTCGAGGTCGTGGAACACGAGCTGCTGCAGGTCGCGGTAGTCGCCGCCCTGATCGAGCGCGTTCTTGAGCGCGGTGAGCGGCTCGCCCTTCGTGGCGAGGATCACCTGGCCGATGGCCTTCTCCTCGAGCCTGCCGGTGCTGCCGCGCTGGAGCGCCTGGATGAACTTCGTCTTCGACTCGACGGTGAGCTCGCCCACCCGCTCCTTCGAGAACAGGTTGAGGAACGCGGTGCGGCTGTCGGGGCCGATGATGCGATTGTCCATGTCCTCGGTGAGCTCGTGGAACTCGTCGGCCGTGAGGCCGGCCACCAGTTGGTTGAGCTCGCCCGGAGACGCCTCGTGGAAGATGGTGAGGATGCGCGCCTCTTCCTTCCGGTCGGTGTGGCCCGCCATCATCGAGCGGAGCTCGCTGAGCTTGCTCTGCAGCGCGGTGCCGCGCGTGGGCGTGAACTCGGCCGCGGGCGTGGAGGTGGCGGGCTTCGCAGGCGCCGCGGGCTTCGGGGTCGACACGGGGGCAGGGCCGGTGGTTCGCGCGGCGGGTCGAATGGGCATGGTCACTTCTTAGGCATCCGCGCGCGCGTCATCCAAGCGAGTGCTCGGAATTCCCCCTCTCAAACGGCAAGAAAAAGGCGGCGAGGCTGCAAAGTCACTTCCTCCGGTACCGGAGTGGCCCCGATGAGTTTGGCCCCCGGACCCCGTCCAACCCTCATGTCCGAGTTGAAGGGCCGCATCGCGCTCGTCACCAGCGCCGGGGGGACCCCGTTCCTCGCCCTCGCCCTCGCCGCCCGCGGCGCGCGGGTGGTGGTGGCGATGAAAGACGAGCATCGCGCCGAGGCCTTCGCGCTCCGCATCAGGGAAGGCACCGGCAACGCCGACGTGCACGCCTTCGCCATCGACCTGGGTTCGCCGTGCTCGGTGCGCAGCGGCGCGCGTGACTTCATCTCGCGCTACCGCAGACTTCACCTGCTGGTGACCGACACCACCGCGCGCCTCGGCCCGGTGCTGCTCGCCAACCTGCTGCTCGACACCATGAAGCAGAGCGGCGGTGGCCGCGTCATCCACCTGCCCATCGCTGGCGATCGCCAGCAGGTCTGGAGCACTTTCGTTCTGCCCCTCGCCTGACCAGACTGCCGGACCATGCGCATCGTCACCAACCCGGGCAGCAACCTCGATGAAGACACGACGCTCGCCAAAGACATCGACCTCACCCCGCAGAAGATCGTCGTCGACGGCATCTCGCACGACACGCGCAACACCATCGACTTCGCGCAGGTAGACGGCTGGGTGAAGCGCGCCATCAAGCACCCCCAGGTGCAGGGCACCACCGAGCAGGACTTCGCCGAGTACTTCTCCCGCCTGGTGAAGAAGGACCCCGAGGTCCTGTGCGTGATGACCTCGCGCAAGCTGATCGGCTCTCACGACGCGGCGCTCGCGGCGGTGGCGAAGCTCAAGCAGAGCGCCGACCCCGCGGTGAAGGCCGCGCGCATCGAGGTGGTCGACTCCACCGTCACCGACGTCGGCGCAGGGCTGGTCACGCTCGCGGCGGTGCAGGCGCGCAAGGCCGGGCTGCCGCTGAAGGACACCGCGAGCTTCCTGCGGGCCTTCGCCGAACGGGGCCGCAACGTGGTCACCGTCGCCACCCTCGACAACCTGATCAAGGGCGGCCGCGCCAGCTTCCTCCAGGGCTGGGTCGGCAACTTCCTCAACATCCGCCCCATCATCAGCATCATCGATGGCGCCACCAGCTCGGTCTCGAAGATGAGCGGCAAGGCCGACATCGTGCAGAAGATGGACGAGTACCTGAGCTCGCGCATCGACCCGAAGACGCCGGTGTGGCTCGGCGTCACCCACGGCAACGTGCCCGACAAGGCGAAGGCCGTCGCCGATCGCCTGCAGGAGCGCTACCGCTGCGAGTACGTGCTGGTGCGGCCGCTCTCGCCCAGCATCTACCTGCACATCGGCCCCGGGGGCGTGGGCGCGTTCGTGCTGCCGCTCGAAGGGCTCAGCTTCCGCCCCTCGCCGCCCTGACTTCTCCGGAATCGACTGCGCCGAAGTGGAGAGCCGTAGTCAGAGTGGTCGGACTGCGGGCCCCGGGGACGCACGGCTTCACGGGTTTGCTCGGCGCCCCTCGCGAGCTGGCCCCTCCACTTCGGGCGAGGACGCGAAGCTGGCGCCTGGTGGAGACCCGGGCGCCGCGGCACTCTTCAGCCCACTCTGACTACGGCTCTCCACTTCTGTGCCACTCGTTTCCCAAGCTCAGCCTGACGAGCTGCTCGAGGCCGCACCTGCCGACCGGCGCGACCATTCCCCGCTTGTGCCACTCAGCCTTGCAGCGCGCGCGCGACGAACTGTTCGAGGGTGATCAACCCGCGCCGCAGCGTACCGACCGGCGCCACCTTCCCCGCCTCGAGCGCCGCGTTCATCTCGGCGTACGCCTTCGCCCAGGTCTCGGGCAGCCCCACCCCGAGCAGCACGCCCACCTGCGCCGCCTGCGGCACCGGCGCCAGGTTGATCGGCTTCTTCAGCGCGGCCGAGAACACCTTCGCCGCGTCGGTCAGTGTGGTGGGCGTGGGGCCTGACAGCTCGACCACCTTCGGCGCCGAGGCGCCGGCCCGGAGCAACTCGGCGGCGAGCGCGCCGATGTCCGGCGTGGCCACCATCTCGACCTTCCGCTCGGCGCCGAACATCGCGGGCAGCACGCCCTGCTCCTTCATCGGGTGCAGGTTCCCCAGCAGGTTCTCCATGAAGTACCCGGCGCGAAGGCTGGTGACGTGCGCCTTCGTCTCGTTGAGCGCCGCCTCGATCACGTACAGCGTGGCGATCGGCCCCGTGCCCGACGCGTGCTGCGCGCCGATGGAAGAGAGGAACACCACGTGCTTCACCCCGCTCTCGGCGACCGCTGCCTTGAGCGCCGCGGCCACCTCGCGCGCGTGCTTGTCGAGGTCGGTGACGCTCATGTCCGGCGGGCTGAGCAGCCAGGCGCCGCTCGCCCCGCGCAGGGCGGCGGTCATCGCCTTCACGTCCTTCACCTCGGCGATGGCCACCTCCGCGCCGCGGGCCTTCCACGGCTCGCCCTTCTTCGCGTCGCGCACGATCACGCGCACCGGCAGCGACTGCGCCAACAACGTCTCTGCGACGACCTTCCCGGTGTGACCGGTGACTCCAGCGACGACGAACATGTGCGACCTCTTTCAGGGTTCGGGTGAACGGCGGACTCGCGCCTCGAGGACAGAACGACGCCCAGACAGATAGGAGTCCGCTCGCCATTCGTCCAATCAATGGAGAGAATGTCGCCCATGCACGTCATGGATTTCGACCTGAACCTGCTCAAGACCCTCGACGCCCTGCTCGACGCGCGCGGCGTCACCCGGGCGGCGAAGCAGCTGGGCCTGAGCCAGCCCGCCACCAGCCACGCCCTGGGCCGGCTGCGTGACGCGCTGGGCGACCCCCTGCTGGTGCGTGTGGGCTCGGCCCAGGTGCTCACCGAGCGCGCGGAAGCCCTGCGCGAGCCGGTGAAGGAAGCCCTGCGCCGCGCCGAGCTGGTGCTGCTGCCCCCCGAAGGAGTGCAACCCGCGAAGCTGAACCGCGGCTTTCACCTCAACCTCGCCGACTACACCGAGCTCGCCATCCTCCCGCGGCTGGTCGAGCGGCTCTCCCGCGAGGCCCCCGGCGTCTCGGTCACCTGCCGCCCCCACGTGCAGGGCCCGATGGAGGCCCTGGGCAACGGCGCCGAGCTCTGGCTGGGCGTCAACCCACCAGATCAGCCCGGCCTGGTGGTGCAGAAGCTGTTCAGCGACAGCTACCTCTGCGTCATCCGCAAGGGACACCCGCTCGCGCGCCGGCCGGTGACGCTCAAGCAGTTCCTCGGGCTGAGCCACGTGCAGATCGCCCCGGGTGGCCTCCCCGGCGGCCCCCTCGATGACGTGCTCACGGCGCGCGGCCTGTCGCGCACGGTGTCGGTGCGGGTGCCGCACTTCCTGGTGGCCCCGCTGCTGGTCGCGCGCACCGACCTGGTGCTCACCGCGCCCCGCCGCGTGGTGGACGCGTTCGCCGACTTCGCCGGGCTGCACGTGTTCGAGCCGCCCATTCGCTTGCCCGGCTTCACCATTCAGCAGGCGTGGCTCGCGCGCCATCACGCCGACCCCACGCATCGCTGGTTCCGCGCGCAGGTGAAGGACGCGAGCCGCGAGTAGCCCCTCGTGCTCGGGGTGAACGGCAGGCCCCCGGGAGTTCTCTCCCCGTCGGAGGGAAAGCGGCCTATTCTGGGGAGCCCCCATGCCCGCCAGCTCGACTTCTCCCTCCGCGCAGCAGCACGGCTTCGTCGGCGCGCGCGGCGCGTGGACGATCTTCGCGGTGCTCTTCCTCGTCAACGTGTCGGACTACGCCGATCGCTACGTGGTCGCCTCGATGCTCAGCTTCATCAAGGCCGACTGGCACATCACCGATGCGCAGGCCGGCTGGCTGATGGGCGTGGTGATTCTCTTCATCACCGTCTTCTCGGTGCCCGCCTCGCTGCTGATCGATCGCTGGAGCCGCCGGAAGATGGTCGCCCTCATGACCGGCTTCTGGAGCCTGGCCACGCTCGCCTGCGCCTTCACCGGCAACTACCTCCAGCTGCTCATCGCGCGCTCGTTCATCGGCGTGGGCGAGTCGGGCTACGCGCCGGGCGGCACCGCCATGCTGGCCGCGGCCTTCCCCGAAGAGAAGCGCGCGCGGGTGATGGGCCTGTGGAACGTCTCCATTCCCCTGGGCATGGGCATCGGGCTCTTCGCCGGCGGGGCGATCGCGAAGCACTGGGGGTGGCAGCACGCCTTCGGGCTGGTGGCCCTGCCCGGCATGCTGCTGGCGGTGATGGCGTGGTTCCTGCCCGACTACAAGACGGTGCCACCTCCGCCGGGCAAAGGCGTGGTCCGCGACTTCGTGCGCGACACGAAGACCATCTTCGGCCTGCCCTCACTCGTGTTCACGTTCCTCGGCTTCGCGATGAACGTGTCCGTCACCACCGCGCTGGCGAGCTGGCTGTCGGTCTACTTCGAGCGCACCGGCATGGCGGCCGAGGGCGCGGGTGGCAAGTACGCCACCGGCGTCTTCGCCCTGGTGCTGGTGGGCGCGCCGCTGGGCGGCTGGCTGTCTGACGTGTGGCACCGCCGGAGCGTGGCCGGGCGCCTGTACTTCCCCGCGCTCACCTCGGCTGCCGCGGCGGTGGTGCTCTTCGTCGCCTTCTTCTTTCCCGGCCAGGTGCTGGTGCAGATGCCGCTGCTGGGTCTCTTCGGCGTCCTCGTCACCTGCTTCATCGCGCCGGCCGCGGCGGTGACGCAGGACGTGGTGCGGCCGGGGCTGCGCGCCTTCAGCTACGCGATGTGCGTGATCGTTCAGCACGTCGCGGGCGACATCTGGTCACCGGGCATCGTGGGCTGGTTCTCCGACCAGGTGGGCCTCGCGCAGGCCGTGCGGATTCTTCCCCTCTGGGGCGTGTTCGCCTGCGGGTTCTTCCTGCTCGCGGCGCGGTTTTACGAGCGCGATCTGGCGAAGGTGGAGCAGGTCGAGCTCGTCGCGGAGTAGCGCCGCACTCGGCCTCGGGCAGGGAGCGCCTCCCCGAGCCCGCGATCAGCGATAGAGCGCAGGCACCCGCGAAGCGTTGACGACGTGGGCCCAGTCGATCGGCTCGATGCGCGCGCCTTCGCGCGGGTTGTCGGTGCCCATCGAGCGCCCGTTGCCCAGGTAGATCTCGATGTGCGACGCCTTGCCCGGGGGAATGCCGCGGCTGTTCGGGTAGTGGATGAAGAGCAGGTCACCCGGCTTGAGCTCCGAGCGCGACACGCGCGAGCCGGCGAAGCGGGCCTGGTAGCCAGCCGCGGTGGTGCGGCCATCGGCGACGCCCGCCTGCCGCAGGGCGTAGTTGATCAGCCCCGAGCAGTCGAACGCGTTGGGTCCCTCGGCGCCGAAGACGTACGGCTTACCGATCTGCGCGGTGGCGGCGTTGATGAAGCGCTGCGCCTTCGCGGGAACGGAGCCATTGCCTGGCGTGACCGGGCCGGGAGGCGCCGGGGTGAAGTCGCTGCGACCATCGAAGTACTTCGAGTCGCGTGAGCCGAAGAGCTTCTGGCTGGTGTTGGGACCCACCACGCCGTCCGTGCCCAGGCCCTTCGCGCGCTGAAAGGCGAGCACCGCCGCGCGCGTCTTCTTGCCGAACACCCCGTCGACTCCGCCGGGGTTGAAGCCGGCCGCCTTCAACGTCTTCTGCAACCGGGTGACATCAGAGCCGCGTGTACCAGTGGACAACATGAAGACCTCCGAGGTGAGAACACTTCATTCTCGGTAGGAGAGCCGTCGCCCGATTTCGGCCTGGATGTAAGCAATCGTGACCTTCCCGTGCACCTGGAGGCGCTGTCGTGCGGAGCGCACCGTCCCGGTGATAGGACCCGGGGCTGATCATGAAGGCCGCCCTCCCCGTCCTGCTCCTGCTCACCTGCTGGCTCGGCGGGTGCCGTGACGCGAGCCGCCTCAACGGGACGGCGCTGCTCCTCACCACCCAATCGGGTTCCCTCGAGCTGGATCAGCTGCGCTACCAGGCCACCGGCGAGCAGGGCGCGGAAGTGTTCGGCCCGGTGCTCCGGCCAGAGGAGCCCGCGGGCATCCTGCCGAGCACGGTGGTGGTGCGCGTGCTGCTGAAGGACGAGTGGGCGGGTCAGCTGATCGACCTCGAGGTGGAGGGGTTCCTGGCCGGAGCCGTGGTCGCGAGAGGGAAGGCGCGCGCGCGCGTCGAGCCCGGCCGCGAATTCAACGTGCCGATCGAGCTCGCCTCGCTTGCGAGCGGCTGCGCGGGGTGCGCCGGCTGCTGCTCCCCGAGCGGCGAGTGCCTCACGCCGGGCCCGCTGGCCTGCGGCACCGGCGGCGCTTCGTGTGTCACCTGTGATCAACAGACCTCCGACGCGTGCGGCGCCGATGGGCGCTGTGCGTGTGGGAGCGGCCCTCCGTGCAGCCTGGCCGCCGGGGGAGATCGCTGCGTCGAGGGACAATGCCGCTGTGGCAGCGAAGGGACGTGCGAGCCGGGCCAGGAGTGCCTGCGGGAGCTGTGTCAGTGCACGGCCGCGTCCTGCGCGGGGTGCTGCAAGTCGGGCCGGTGCCTGGTGGGCAGCGACGACGTGGCGTGTGGAACCGGGGGCCGCGCCTGCCTCGACTGCGGCGAAACGGCCTGCAACGGCGGCCAGTGCACCACCGCGCTGTGCAACGCGCTCAACTGCCCTTCGGGGTGCTGCTCGGGCTCCTCCTGTCTCACCGGGGGTGAGGCTGGCGCCTGCGGTGCCGGGGGGAACGCCTGCGTCAGCTGCGGCGCGGGCAGCTGCAGCGCGGGGGCGTGCACGGGCACCTGTGGCCCGTCGAACTGTCCCAACGGCTGCTGTCAGAACGGGGTGTGCATCACCCAGACCTCCAACTCGGCCTGCGGCGCGAATGGGGCCGCGTGCTCGGCGTGCGGGGGATCCTGCGTGGCCGGCGTCTGCAATGAGACCTGCGGGGGGACCACCTGCGCGACGGGCTGCTGCCTCAATGGCGCGTGCGTCCAGGGGAAGGCCGACACGGCGTGTGGCACGAGCGGCCAGGCCTGCCTCTCGTGCGGGGGCGGCCTGTGCTCGCCGGAGCTGCAGCGGTGCCAGGGCGGCTGCGACTCTTCGAGCTGCCCCACCGGCTGCTGCGACGTGCTGGGGGTCTGCCAGCCGGGCACCCTCGCGGCGGCCTGTGGAGCGGGCGGCGGCTCCTGCGCGAGCTGCGGCACCGGCGCGTGTGACGCCGGCGCGTGCGTGGCGTCCACCTGCAATGCGGCGACGTGCCCCTCGGGGTGCTGCGCCGACGGCCAGTGCCTCGCCGGCACCTCGCAGTCGGCGTGCGGCCGCGCGGGAGCGAGCTGCCTGGGCTGCGCCCCGGGTGATTGCGACGCGGGCGTCTGCGTGGCGGTCACGTGTAGCCCCTCCAACTGCACGGGGTGCTGCTCGGCTTCGGGGGTGTGCGAGGCAGGCACCTCCAAGCAGATCTGCGGCGTGGGCGGCGCCGCGTGCGTGCGTTGTACCGGCGCGGCCAGGTGCCAGGCCGGCGCGTGTAATTGAGCCCGGGCTACTTCTTGCCCGACCCGAAGCCGGACCCGTAGCCCGCGCCCAGGCTCTTCGGGTCGCGCAGCGTCACGGACGACGTGCCGCTCGGCGTCCGTTCGCACGTCAACGTCAGCGAGGTCTTCGTCTCCGTGACGCGCAGGCTCACGCACCGCTCGAGGGTGAACTCCTCGACCTTACCCTTGTCCTCGCAGCGGAGCTTCGGCGCGTCATCGGTGCCGGCGCGCTTGCGCTTGGCGCACCCGATCACCCGGCCCGACATGCCGACCGTGCCGATCCCGACGGTGTCCGGCGGCACCGTCCTCAGGGGAGCGCCCGCATCGACCTCCGCACCGAGGGCCGCGGTGGCGAGCAACGACACGACCCAGCAGACCTGTGTGCGCATGGCGGCGGATCCTGTCGCGATCGCCCTCGCGACGCGAGCGGCGACTGAGTCAGCTCCCGGCGGGGCGGACCTCGCCCTTCTGGCTGCGCCGCATCAGCGCCTCGTACGCGCGCGGCGCGAGCTTCGACACCCAGAAGGACAGCCGCCCCACGCCGCCGAGCACCAGCTGCCGCTTGCGCCCCTCGCAGCCGGAGACGATCGCCGCCGCGACGACCCCGGGCGTGAGCAGGCCCCCCACCGGCACCGGCACGTTCTTGCGCAGCGGCGTGTCGATGAAGCTCGGGCACACCAACAGCACGTTCACGCCCGAGTCGCGCAGCTCGGCGCGCAGCGTGTCGAAGAAGCCGTGCAGCGCGTGCTTGCTCGCCGCGTAGCCCGTGCGCCCGATGAGCGGCGCGAAGCCGGCCACGCTCGAGATCACCACCACCTGCCCCCGCCGCGGCAACAGCGAAGGCAACGCCGCGCGCGTGCAGTGGACCGAGCCGAAGAAGTTCACCTCCATCACCCGGCGCAGCACGTCGTCGCTGGTGTCGACGAAGGTGCTGCGATGGCTGATGCCGGCGTTGTTCACCAGCACGTCGATGCCGCCCTCCGCCGCGACCACCTCGGCCATCGCGCGCGCGCAGGCCTTCGGGTCCGTCACGTCGCAGGTCACCGTGAGCGGCCGCGGCGCGAGCGAGCGCGCCGCTTCCTCCAGCGCCGCCGCGGAGAGGTCGAGCAACGCGACCTTCGCGCCCGCAGCGAGGAACGCCGCGGCGAGCGCGCGCCCGATGCCTCCGGCGCCGCCGGTGATGACCACCACCTTGCCCGCGAGCCGCTCAGCCACGGCTCTTCCGGTACAGCTCGAACACCTCCCGCGTGGACTTGCGCGGGGTGAAGCCGAAGTCGGTCTTGAGCTTCGCGTTGCCCAGCACCGGGCGGTAGCGCAGGAAGAGCACCTGCTCTTCGCTGTTCTCGGTCAGCCCGCGCTGGTGGAGCTGCTTGAGGCCGAAGCGCAGCACCCGCTCGGGCACGCCGACGAAGGGGCGGTGCATGCCCGCCGCCACCTCGCGCAGCGTCATCACGCCATCGCCGGTGAGGTTGTAGATGCCGGTGCGATCGCTCAGTGCGCCGAGCGCGAGGCACTGCACCACGTCCTGGTCCCACACGAAGCAGAACGGCGTGTCCACCCCGCGCAGGCCCACCACCACCTTCCGCTCGAACAGGTCGGTGATGGTGTTGTGCACGTCGGGCCCCAGCACCGTGGAGACCCGGAAGATCAACTGCTGCAATTCGGGGTGCTCGGCGCGCCAGGTGGAGAGCAGCTCCTCCACCAGCCGCTTGTGCCAGGAATAGGCGAACTCGCGGTTGCCGCGCAGCGGGTGTTCCTCGAGCAGCAAGGGGGCGTTCGACGCGGAGTAGCCGTAGGCCGCGCCGCTGCTGGTGTAGACGAACTTCTTCACGCCCGCCTCGAGGCAGGCGCGCAGCACGTTCTGGGTGCCCTTCACGTCGACGTCGTGGAGGAACTCGCGCGTCGCGCCCTTCGGCGGATTCAAGATGGCCGCGAGGTGCACCAGCACGTCCACCTGCTCGGTCTTCAGCAACGCGCCGAGCTGCGGGTCGCGGATGTCGAAGACGCGGCTCGTCACGCCCGGCACCTCGGGCGGCGAGACGCGATCGGTGGCGATGACGCGCGTGCCCTCGGGCGCCTGCTCCACCAGCGCGCGCGTGAGCAGTCGGCCCACGTAGCCCGCTGCGCCGGTGATGAGGATGGTCGTCACGGGATCACGCCTTCGGCTCTGCGTGCATGTCCTTGAACGACTTCAGGTTGGGCGCCCACATGTGCGCGACCGGGTCGACGTCGACGTGGATCACCGCCGGCTTCCCGGTGGCGACCGCGCGCTGCAGGGCCCCCTTGAGCCCGTTGGGATCCGACACCCGCTCGCCGTACGCGCCCATCGAACGGGCCAGCACGTCGAACTCGATCTCCCCCAGGTCGGCGTTGATGGTCTCGCTGGGCGGCAGCGACTTCATCACCAGCGTCTTGATCGGGTTGAGGGCGAACTGCTGGTTCATCTTCACCATGCCCCACTGCTTGTCGCAGACGACCACCCAGATGACGGGCAGCTCGTTGCGCACCGCGGTCTCGACCTCCTGCGGGTGGAAGCCGAAGGCTCCGTCTCCGATGATGGAATAGACGGGCCGGTGCGGGAAGGCGACCTTCGCCCCCAGCACCTGCGAACAACCCGCGCCCAGCATTCCCATCTTCGGCGTCGAGAGCATGCTGTTGGGCGTGCGCGACTCGGTGAAGAAGTTCGCCCAGATGGCGGTGTTGCCGCCGTCGATGACGAGGATCGCGTCGTCACCGAAGACCTCCTGGCAGGTGCCCGCGATGCGCGACGAGTGCATCGGCAGGTTGTCCTTGCTCAGGAACTTGTCGAGCTCCTTGCGGCGCTTCGCCTGCAGGTCCTTGAGCGAGGCCACCCAGCCCGCGGTCTGATCAGGCTTCGCCTTCGCCCGCAGCGCGTCGGCGAGCATGCGGAGGAACTCGGCCACGTCGGCCTGCACCGCCACGTCGACCGGGCGGATGTTGCCGAGGATGTCGTGATCGATGTCCACCTGGATCAGCTTCTGGTCAGCCGGCGTGGCCCAGTACGGCGCCTTGCCCCACCAGTCCGTCTCACCCAGCCGCGAGCCGAGCACCAGCACCACGTCGGCTTCGTTGCGCGCCTTCGTGAGCGCGTCGAGATACGGCATGGGCAGCGCGAGGCGGTGCCGCTCGTCCACCGCGGCGCGCGCGGCCCAGCTGGTGCTCATCGGCGCGCCGAGCAGCTCGGACACGGTGACCAGCTCGCGGAACGCCTGCGCGTGAATCACCCCGGAGCCCGCGTGCAACAGCGGACGCTTCGCCGAGAGCAGCAGCTCGGCGGCGGCGTTCACCTCGGACTGGCGCGGCACGAAGCTGCCCGTCACCCGGTACTTCGCGGGAGGACGGAACCAGCCCGCGTTCTCTTCCACCTCGGCGTTCATCAGGTCCTCGGGAATGTCGAGGTGCACCACGCCCGGCC
This sequence comes from Archangium sp., assembly GCA_030681645.1. Classification (GTDB taxonomy): domain Bacteria; phylum Myxococcota; class Myxococcia; order Myxococcales; family Myxococcaceae; genus Archangium_A. The sequence goes on along the minus strand of JAUXRX010000009.1, from coordinate 15,964 downwards.
GGTCGGTGAAGCAGGCCCGCAACGCCCGTCGGGTGAGCTCGGCCACCCGGTCCATCGAGGGCACGTGAATGCTCAGCTTTGACATCGCGGCGATCGCCGCGCTCTGCGGGAAGCACTGGTAGGTGCCGCCGCGATCCGGCTCGACGATGGAGTGCCGCCGCGAGCTGGTGATCAGCAGCACCCGGTTGCCTTCGGCGTTCTCCACCGCCACGCCCGGCAGCGCGTTCGCCACGCCCGGGCCATTGCTGGCCATGCACACGCCCAGCTTCCCCGTCAGCCGCCCGTACGCGCCCGCCATGTGCAGCGCGCTCGTCTCGTGCCGCGGCGAGATCAGCTTGATGCCGTTGCCTTTGAACGTGCTGTACATGCCGAAGTAGGTCCCATCGATGATGCCGAAGACCCTCGTCACTCCCTCTGCGGCGAGCAGACGGCTGACGATCTCTCCACCCTTCACGATCGTGCTGCGGAAGCTCTGAACGATGTTCATGGGCACCTTCTATGCCCGGCCTGACCGATCGGTCAAACCGACTGGTCAAATACTTCGAAATGGGTTATGAATCAGGCAGATGCAGACGTCAGTGCAAAAAATGCAGTCCTCCCCGAGGGGTGAAACGGCCACCTCGATCCTCCAGGCGGCTGACGAATTGTTCGGAGAGCAGGGGCTCGAAGGGGTGAGCGTGCGCGACGTGGCCGAGCGGGCCGGCGTCAACAAGGCGCTCGTTTTCTACTACTTCGCCAGCAAGGAGAAGCTCTTCGAGGCGGTGCTCGAGCGCTACTACCAGGCGCACCGCGCGGCGCTCGAGAGCGCGTTCAACACCGACGCGCCGCTCGCTCAGAAGCTGCACTCGCTGGTGGACGCGTACCTCGACTTCATCGAGCAGCACCGCCGCTACCCGAGCCTGGTGCAGTCGCTGGTGGTCGGCAGCCCGGCGTTCCACCCGTTCATCCAGCGGAACCTCGAGCCGATGTTCCGCTTCACCGAGGCCGCGCTGGTGGGGCTCTCCCCCGAGAAGGGCCACCTCGCGGCGCGGCACTTCTTCCTCGATATCTCGGCGGCGGTGATCAACACCTTCACCTGGGCGCCGGTGCTCGCGCCGATGTGGGGTGGAGACCCGCTCGCGCCCGCGGCCCTCGCTGAGCGGCGCCAACACCTGCACTGGCTGGCCGACGCGCTCCTAGCCGGGCTGACGCGTTCACCCGGCTGAAACCCCCGCCTCACCCCTCACCCGCAGCTGGAGAAGAAGACGACATGTTCGATCTGCTCATCAAAGGTGGTCTGGTCGTAGACGGCACGGGCACGGAGCCCGTCATCGCCGACGTCGCGGTCCGCGGCGGCCGCATCGTGGAGGTGGGGAGCATCACGGGCCCTGCGAAGGAGACGGTCGACGCCACGGGAATGTGGGTGACGCCGGGCTTCGTCGACATCCACACCCACTACGACGGCCAGGCCCTCTGGGACGGACGGCTGGCCCCGTCGTCGTGGCACGGGGTGACCACCGTGGTGATGAGCAACTGCGGGGTCGGCTTCGCTCCCGTGCGGGCCCATGACCGTCAACGGCTTGTCGAGCTCATGGAGGGCGTGGAGGACATCCCCGGTGCCGCCCTCCACGAGGGCCTCAGCTGGGAGTGGAGGACGATCGCCGAGTACCTCGACGCGGTGGACCGCATCCCCCACGACATCGATGTCGGCGCCCAGGTGCCGCACGGCGCGCTGCGGCTGCACGTGATGGGCGAACGAGGTGCCCAGCGCGAGCCGGCCACGACTGACGAGATCGCCGAGATGGCCGCCCTGGCCGCCGAGGGCGTCGACGCGGGGGCCTTGGGGTTCACCACCTCCCGCACCCTCAACCACCGGACCAGCCGGGGCGAGCCCACCCCGACGCTCACCGCCTCGGCCGACGAGCTCGTCGGCATCGCCGAAGGCCTGGGGTCTGTCGGCCAGGGGGTGCTCCAGGTCGTGACCGACCACATGAACACCGACGAGGAGTTCGCCATGTTCCGGCGGATGGTCGCGCAGTCAGGTCGGCCACTGTCGTTCTCGCTCGTGCAGAGCCCCTTCGACGCCGAGGGATACCGAGAGGTCCTCGATCGGATCAGCCTCGCCCGCCAGGACGGCTTCGCCATCACCGGGCAGGTGGCCACGCGCGCTGTGGGCCTGCTGTTCGGCTTGCAGTGCACCCTGCACCCCTTCATGGCCAACCCCGTCTTCGCCGAGATCGCCTCGCTGGCGGTCCCGGAGCAGGCCCGCGTCATGGCCGACCCCACGTTCAAGGCACGGCTCCTCGCCGCCCACGGCGGCGGCAAGGTCCGCAAGCTCGGTGGAGGCCTCATCGGTGCGTTCGGCCACATGTTCGAGCTCGACGACCCGCCCGACTACGAGCCTGACCCGACCCAGAGCCTGCAAGCGTGCGCCGAACGGGCGGGCCGACCAGTGGAGGACTTCGTGTACGACCGACTGGTCGCCGACGAGGGACGAACCCTGCTGTACCTGCCAACCCTCAACTTCGCCGGTGGCACCCTCGACTCCGTCGGCGAGATGCTGGCCCACCCCTACACGGTGCCCGGCCTCAGCGACGGCGGGGCCCACGTGGGCACCATCTGCGACGGCAGCTTCCCGACCACCCTGCTCACGATGTGGGGCCGCGACCGCGACCACGGGCAGCTCGAGCTGCCCTTCCTCGTGCAGCGTCAGTGCCGCGACACCGCTCGAACCGTGGGTCTGCACGATCGGGGTGTCTTGGCACCCGGTTACCGGGCGGATCTGAACGTCATCGACTTCGAGCACCTGACGGTCCGCCGTCCCGAGGTGCGCTACGACCTGCCCGCAGGTGGTCGGCGCCTGCTCCAACGAGCCGACGGGTACCGGCACACGATCGTCGCCGGTGTCGAGACCTACGCCGACGGCGAGCCCACCGGGGAGCTCCCGGGGCGCCTTGTGCGAGGAGCGCAGCCAGCGCCTGCATGACAGGCTCCGGGCGCTCGACATCGGTGCGATCGTCCGGCCGCCGGCCGGACCGCGTGACTACGACAGGTCGAGGACCGTGCGGATCCCGCGTCCGGCCTTCATGTCGGCGAACGCCTCATTGATCTCCTCGAGAGGTCGTCGCGCCGTCACCATGCCTGCGAGATCAAGGTGTCCGGCTCGCCACAGGTCGAGCAACCGGTTGAACTCGCGTGACGGGTTGGACGAGCCCAGGAAGCACCCAGTGACCTTCTTCTCCCCCATGGCGAAGAACAACGCCGGGATGGTGATCTCATCGGTCATCTTCGGCACCCCGACGCACACGGTCGTACCGCCGGGGCGGCTGGCATTGATCCCCACCTGGATCAGCGCCGGGTTGCCGACCGCGTCGAACGTGTAATCGGCGCCGATGCCCCCCGTGAGGTCCATCACCGCCGCCACCACATCACCGTCGGCCGGGTCGAGCGTCGTGGTCGCGCCGAAGCCCGTCGAGAGGGTGCGGCGCTCCGCAAACGGATCGACGGCGATGATCTGCGATGCGCCGGCAATCCGGGCCCCCTGGATGATCGAGATGCCGACCCCGCCCAAGCCCTGCACCAGCACGGTGGCGCCCTCCTCGACCCCGGCTGTGTTGAGCACCGCTCCGACACCGGTCTGTACCGCACATCCGATGACGCACGCGATGTCAGTAGGGGTGTCGTCAGGCACCTTCACCGCGGCGTCAACCGACACGAGGACGTACTCGGCGAACGCTCCCATGCCGATTCCGGGATAGACCGGTTCGCCGGCGCGGGACAGCGGCGGCGGGATCGTGGGCATGAGCGTGTTCGAGGTTGCGCACAGCGTTGGTTGGCCCCGGACGCAGAAGTAGCACCTTCCGCACACTGGCTTCAGGGACATGATGACCGTGTCGCCGGGGGCCACCTCGCTCACGGCGTCGCCGACGGCTTCGACGACGCCTGCGGCCTCGTGTCCGAGGACGGTCGGTGTCATCCCCGGCAGGCCGCCGTCGATCACGTGGAGGTCGGAGTGGCACACGCCGCAGTGCGATACGCGCACGAGCAGCTGACGAGCCTGTGGTTTGTCGATCTCGACATCGTCGACGACCACGAGGTCGGTGTTCGGTGCTTCCAGAAGCGCTGCTCGCACGATGCTCCTTGTTTCTCGGTGGCCTCAGATGCGCCGGTCGCCTCGCTGCGGGTGCTCCTTGCGCAGGGGATCATCCCTCCACGAGGCCCGCCGAACCTTGGCTGTGGCGGTGAACGTCGACGCTTGATGGACGCTACACAAGCAATGCCACGTGTCGCAACCGTTGCCACGTCGCCAGAAAACGCGTCCTCACCTGCCCGACGACGAGCCGCTCCTGCCCCGTCGGGTCACTGCCAGACAGCCTCTCGTGCGACATCTGGGCAGTGGTGTTGCACACGCCTTGCCGCTAGCGTTCGGCCATGTCGATTGCGATCACCGAGGACCACCGCCTGTTGGCCGGCACCGCCTCCGATCTCCTCGCGAAGCGCAACGCGCTCGGCGCGGCGCGGGCGCTGCTGGACGATCCGTCCGAACCGATGCCGGCCCTGTGGGAGGACGTCGTCGGCCTCGGATGGCTGGGCCTCCACCTCCCGGAGGAGTACGGCGGCTCCGGCTACTCCCTCGAGGAGCTGGTGGTGGTCGTCGAGGAGATGGGTCGGGCGGTGGCGCCCGGGCCGTTCGTGCCGACCGTCATCGCCAGCGCGGTGATCGCGGCCGCGGGCGATGACGACATCAAGGCCAGGCTGCTCCCGGGCCTGACCGACGGCTCGGTCACCGCCGGGGTCGCGCTGGAGGCGTCGATCACCGTCGCGAGCGGCGCGGCCTCGGGCTCGGCGGGGCTCGTCCTCGGCGGCGGCCTCGCCAAGCTCCTGGTGGTCCCGGCGGGTGATGACATCGCGCTGATCGAGGTCAGCCAGGGGGTCACCGTGGAGACGCCCCCCAACCTCGACCCGACTCGACGCTCCGCACGCGTCACCCTCGACAAGGCGACGGCCACCGTGCTGCCGGGCGATGCGCAGGTGCTCATCGACCTCGCCCGCGTCGTGCTGTCCGCCGAAGCGGTAGGTGTCGCGCGGGAGTGCACGGAGCTTGCAGCCGCCTACGCCAAGGAACGGGTCCAGTTCGGTCGTCCGATCGCCATGTACCAAGCCGTGAAGCACCACTGCGCCAACATGGTCGTGGCCACCGAGCTGGCCACCAGCGCCGTGTGGGACGCGGCCCGGGCCGCGACCACGGGCGGCGACCAGCTCAGCTACGCGGCCGCAGCGGCCGCCACGCTCGCGGCTCCCGCAGCCGATCTGTGCGCCAATCTCAACACCCAGGTCCACGGGGGCATCGCCATCACGTGGGAGCACGATGCGCACCTCTACATGCGGCGGGCCACCACGCTCCTCGCGCTGCTTGCCCCTGGCGGCGCGGCCACCCGCCTGACCGACCTCAGCCGGATCGGTACCACCCGAGCCAGGGCCGTCGAGCTGCCGCCGGAGGCGGACGCCATCCGCACGGAGGTACGAGCGTTCGCAGAGAGCATCAAGGCCCTGGCGGCGAACGAGCAGCGGTCCCGGCTGATCGAAACCGGGTACGTGCAGCCCAGCTGGCCCCGGCCCTACGGAAGGGCCGCGGGCGCCGTCGAACAGCTCGTGATCGAGCAGGAGCTCGACGCAGCCGGGATCACCCGTCCGAGCTACGGCATCACCGGCTGGGTGATCCTCACCCTCATCCAGCATGGCACCGAGGACCAGGTGGCTCGCTGGGTCCGCCCCGCGCTGGAGCAGGAGGTCGTGTGGTGCCAGCTCTTCAGCGAACCCGATGCCGGGTCCGACGCCGCCGGCATCAAGACCAGGGCGGTGCGCGTCGAGGGTGGTTGGCTCGTCAGCGGCCAGAAGGTCTGGACCAGCGGTGCCCACGTGGCCGGCATGGGCTTGGCCACAGTCCGCACCAACCCCGACGTGCCCAAGCACCAGGGCATCACCACCATGGTCATCGACATGCACGCGGATGGCGTGGAGGTTCGGCCGCTCAAGATGACGATCGGCGCATCTGAGTTCAATGAGGTCTTCTTCGACGGGGTGTTCGTGCCCGACGATGACGTCGTCGGGCCACCCGACGGTGGGTGGACGGTCGCTCGTGCCACGTTGGGCAACGAGAGCGTGAGCATCGGTGGTGGCCAGGGCGGGATGTCCATGCCCGGATCCGCTCTCTTGCCAGCCTTCGATGCCCACCCCGATCGCCTGGCGGGCGGCGCCGCCCGCGTCGGGCGCTACATCGCCCAGCACCAGGCGATGGGCCTGCTGAACCTGCGAAGCGCCATCCGGGCTGTGGCGGGTACAGAGCCTGGCCCCGAGGGTGCCGTCACCAAGCTGGTCCTTTCTGAGCTCGGACATGAGGCGGCTGCCATCCTCACCGAGGTCAACGGCAGGGACGCGGCGTTCATGGACGGGCCCGGGGGCCTGAGCAACATGCTCGTGCTCATGCACCGCGCCATGTCGATCGCCGGCGGGACCTCCGAGATCAAGCGCAACCAGATCGGCGAGAGGATCCTCGGCCTCCCTCGCGATCCCCTGATCACGTAGCCACCCTCGTCAGGCGGAGATGGCGAAGCCCTCGTAGCCCTGCGCGGCCACCTCGTCGCAGCGCTGCCGGTACGTGGCCACCCCTCCCACGTAGGGCATGAACACCCGCGTCTTCCCTGGGATGTTGGCGCCGAGGTACCAGGAGCTCGCCTTGGAGAAGAGGGTCAGGCCGGCGATCTCGGCCACGTGCTCGACCCACGCCTCTTCCGCCTCGGGGGTGGCCTCGATCCCGGCAGCGCCGGAGCTGCGGAGGTGCGTGATGCAGTCGGCGATCCACTCGACGTGCTGCTCGATGGACACGGGCATGTTGCTCAGGACCGAGGGGCTACCCGGCCCAGTGATCGTGAACAGGTTGGGGAACCCGGCGACCTGCAGTCCGAGGTAGGTACGCGGCCCAGCAGCCCACTTCTCCCGCAGGGAGCGACCGTCGCGCCCCCGTATGTCCATCCGGAGCAACGCCCCGGTCATCGCGTCGAAGCCGGTGGCGAAAACGATCATGTCCAACGAGTGCTCTGCCGCCGTCGTACGGACCCCCTCGGCGGTGATCTCCTCGATCGGCGTGGCTCGCAGGTCGACCAAGGACACGTTGGACCGGTTGAAGGTCTCGAAGTAGTTCGTGTCGATCGGCGGGCGCTTCGAGCCGTACGGGTGGTCCCGGGGAGCAAGGATCTCGGCGACCTGCGGATCTGCCACCACCTCCCGGATCTTCCCCCGGATGAACTCCGCCGCCGTGTCGTTGGCCTCCTCGCTCACGAGCAGGTCGTAGAAGGAGCCGAACAGGAACTTGAACCCGCCTTCCTCCCAGAGCGCCTCGTAGGTAGCCCGTCGTTCATCCTGGGTGACCTCGAGCGCCGAGCGTCCGCTCGGATCGAAGGGGAACCCCCCGTAGGAGTTCCGCGCGTGCTCCCGGATGGCCGGGTAGGTCGCCTTGATCTCCGCCGCCCGCTCAGGGGTGAGGGGGGCGTTGCGAGCCGGGACGGTGTAGTTCGGGGTGCGCTGGAACACGGTGAGGTGCGCGGCCTCAGCGGCGATGACGGGAGCAGCCTGGATGCCCGTGGACCCGGTTCCGATGAGCCCCACCCGCTTGCCGCCGAAGTCCACTCCGTCATGCGGCCAGCGACCCGTGTGAAACCACTCGCCGTCGAACTGGTCGAGGCCCGGGATGTCCGGGACGTTCGCCGCCGAGAGGCACCCCACAGCACTCACCAGGAACTGGGCGGAGACCTCCTCGCCCCCGTCGGTGCGCACCGTCCAGCGCAACGTGTCCTCGTCGAGGACCGCGCTCTCGACGCGCGAGTCGAAGCGGATGTTGCGCCGGAGGTCGAACCGGTCGGCCACGTGCTCCAGGTAGCGAAGGATCTCGGGTTGGGCCGGGTACTTGCTCGTCCACTCCCACTCCTGCTCGAGCTCCTCGGAGAACGAGTAGGAGTAGTAGTAGCTCTCCGAATCGCACCGGGCGCCGGGATAGCGATTCCAGTACCACGTACCCCCTACGCCGGCGCCCGCCTCGAAGACGACGGCGTCGAGCCCGAGCAGGTCGCGGGCCCGATGCAGCATGTAGAGCCCTGAGAACCCGGCGCCGATGATGACGAGGTCGTGCTGAGTCGGCGCTTCTCCGGCGAATCCTGCGGCGGCCATGCCGCAAGACTAGCTCGGATATGACATACTACGGGTTGTGTCATCCGTAGGGGAGGATGGCGGGGTCGAGGCCTCCGCTGACGCAAAAGTGCGTGCCGAGGCCGCCGAGTGGTTCACGGCGAACTGGGACCCGTCGCTGCCTCTGGGCGCCTGGTGGATGCTGTTGGCCCGCTCCGGTTGGGGGTTCCCGACGTGGCCCGCCGAGTGGTTCGGCCGGGGCCTAGCGCCGAACCTCCTCCCGGCCGTCGTTGCCGCCCGGCGGGAGGTCGGGGCCGTGGGACCGCCGGCGGGGATCGCACAGAACCTGGCCGGGCCAACCCTGGTAGCGCATGGCACCCATGACCAGAAGCAGCGCTTCCTCCCGGGCATCGTGGGCGGGGAAATCTGGTGCCAGCTCTTCAGCGAGCCGGGAGCCGGCTCCGACCTGGCCGCGGCCCAGACCAGCGCCGTGCTCGACGGCGACGAGTGGGTGGTCAACGGCCAGAAGGTGTGGACCTCGGGCGCGCAGATCGCTCGCTACGGCATCCTCGTGGCCCGCACCGACCCCTCGCTACCCAAGCACCAGGGGCTCTCGTACTTCGTGATCGAGATGGACCAGCCCGGCATCGAGGTGCGACCGATCCGCGAGATGACGGGCCGAGCCATCTTCAACGAGGTGTTCTTCACCGACGCGAGGGTGCCAGCGGACAACCGCGTCGGAGGGCTGGGCGAGGGGTGGGCCGTAGCCCTCACCACCCTGGCCAACGAGCGGACGATGCTCTCCGCCGGTTCGTTCGGGAGCTCGGGCTCGGCCGCCGGCATCCGGTCGATCGACCTCGAGGCCCCGGCCAGTGATGCGTTGCGCGCGACCGAGCCGGAGGGGGCGGGCTCGGGGTCGGGCGCTGGCGATCTCGTGCTCGGCCTGGCGACGGAGTTCGACCGGCGCCAGGATCCGATCGCCCGTCAGGAGATCGCCAGGATCCACACGCTCCTGGAGATCGCCCGTTACACCGACCTGCGAGTCCGGGCCGCCGTCGAGGCCGGCGCTCGTCCCGGGCCCGAGGTCTCGGTGGGCAAGCTGGCCGCGTCGCACCTGTTGCGCACGATGCGCGAGACGATGTTCCGGCTCTGCGGTCCCTACGCCACGCTGTGGGGGCCCGACGCGCCGCGTGGCGGGCGCGTCCACGAGGTGGGCTTCTCGAGCTACCTGATCTCCATCGGTGGCGGCACGGATCAGATCCAGCGCAACATCATCGGCGAGCGCGTGCTCGGCCTGCCCCGCGAGCCCCGCGCCGACAAGGACGTGCCCTTCGCCGACCTTCGGGTCGGCACGCAGCGAAGCCAAGCCTGACCGAGCGCCCATCCCGCCGGAGGAACGAAGCCTCATGACCAGTGAAGCCCTCCAGGGCATCATCACGATGCTGCGCACAACGGCCGCCGAGCGCGGTGAAAGCACCATGACCTTGGACGAGTGGCGAACGTCCTACGGTGCCCTGGGATCGATGCTCCCCCTGCGCGAGGGAGTGCCGGTGACACCGACCTCTGCCGGCGGCGTCCCCGCTGAGTGGATCGGCGGCAACGAAGCGGGCCCGGTGGCTGATCCGGGGACTCTACGCCCGCGCTTCAGCCGTGCGATGACGCGCGTCGCCGGCCGCACCCGCGGTACCGATGTCCACCTTCGCCGTCGTCGTGCTCACCGAGTCCCCTGCCTGCGCCACCGGCACGGCTGCTCGGCTTCCCATCACGGGGATCTTCGGGCCTGATCAAACGATCCCGGTGAGCACCGGGTTGGCCCCCTCGACGATCGTCTTCATCCGCAGCTCCACGGCCGGCGTCATCTCGGGATGGGTCATGACATAGAAGCGGCCGTCCCGGATGGCCCCCACGACGAGGCCGGCCACCTCGGCCGGTGGCATCCCCGCGGCCAGTACCTGCTTCAGCATCTCCGCTCCGGCCAGGGCCGTCGGGCCAGCGGCACTGCCGCCGGCGAGGGACGTTGGTCGGTTGCGCTCCGACGAGTGGATGTTGGTGTTCACCCAACCCGGGCACAGCACCGACACGCCGATGGCTGCACCGCTCAGGTTCAGCTCGTGGTACAGCGCCTCGGAGATGGCCACGACCGCGAACTTGCTCGCCGAGTACGGTGCCATGAACGGCCCCGCGACGTGCCCGGCGAGGGACGCAGTGTTGACCACGTGGCCGGGCTCCCCCGAGGAGATCATCCGGGGCAAGAAGGCGTGCAGGCCGTGGACGACGCCCCAGAGGTTGACCCCCAGCACCCACTGCCAGTCCTCGAGCGGCAGCTCGGCGATCAGTCCGCCGGCGCCGACGCCCGCGTTGTTGCACAGCACGTGCACGGAGCCGAAGCGGTCGAACGAGGCGTCGGCCAAGGCCTGCACCGATGACGCGTCGGCGACGTCGGTCAGCACGGGGAACACCTCGGCGCCTCCGGCGGCAAGGGCGTCGGCCACGTCCCGCAGCGCTGCCTCCTCGACGTCGGCGAGCACGACGCGCATGCCTTCGCGGGCGAAGTGGGTGGCAAGGGCGCACCCGATGCCACTCGCCGCTCCGGTGACGACCGCGGTCCGGCCGCTGAGCTCGTCCATCTCAGTACCCGACCGGCTCGTCGGAGCCGACGAAGGCCTTACCGTCCGTCGAGGGCCGGACATCGCCGAGCGCGTGGAACTCCTCGATCAGATCGCGGCCGTTCGGCCTCGCTGCGACGTCACGCTCGATCTCGGAGAGCACGAACGCCCGGTTCTGGTCCTCCATGAGCCCGAGTGACTCCGCCATCGAGGCGTCCCACATCGCGTCGATGATGTCGGCGCCCGGGTACCGGCGACCCGATTCGCCGATGAAGGTGCGGGCCCGCATCTCGCTCAGCCCGGTGCGCAGGTACTCGACGTGCGGCGTCTCGTCGGCCTTGATGGAGCGCACGATCTCCGCCGCCGCGCCGTCGCCGGCGACGAGATCGACATCGGAAAGGACCTCCTCGGCCCAGCTGAACACGTGGAACGCCTTGATCTCCACGAACAGCACCCGGAGCATGGTCGAGACCAGCATCTCGAGACCGGCGTCGATGTCGTCGAAGGCTCGGCGGCCGAGGAAGCGGGTCATGGCGGCGTCGGGGTCGGCACCGGCACCACCCACAGGAATGCCCATCCGGACCATCATCTCGGCGGTCTGGTCCGCGGTGACGGGGTTCTCGAACGCGATGTCGCGGGAGACGAACCACATGCGGTCGTGACCCGCCTCGTCCTCGAAGCCGGCCTCGTCGCGGGCGTGGGCCTCGACGAGGCCTTTGGCGAGGTGGTCCATCGACGTGCCGCGGACGTCCTCGACGAAGAACCGCTGCATGTCGGGCGGCGCGAGGTACCGGATCATGGCTCCGAAGCCCTCGACGGTGCCGATGCGGGTGAGCTGCACGATCATCGGCTCGCGCACGCCATTGCGCAGCAGCAGCTTGGCCTGGGCGACGTTCGGGTAGTTGCCGGGCCACGTCTCGAGCGGCGCCGACAACACCGGCGTGCCGAACGTCTCGGTGTGGTGCTGCTGCCAGTTGGCGATCGCCTCGGATCGCCGCTTGGTGCGCGGCGACACGTACGTGCCGTCGCCCAGGTATCCGCCGTGGCACCGGACCCCGTTCAGGATGAGCGGCTCTTCGACCTCATGAGACGACAGCAGCTCGTCCCGGCTGTACTCCAGCTGCAGGTTGCTCACGCGCGATCCCTTCGTAGGCGCCGCGACACTGACGCTCTCGTGTGTTGCTCCAAAGGTTTACACTAGTGAGGCAACCGTAGCCACAACGGTGCAGGAAGGCAACGTGAGGAACGTGACGAGCAGCGCACTCCGGGTCAGGCCGCAGTGGTCCCGCCGTCGGTGACGGTCACGCGGCCACTTCCGCGCGTCGAGCGGCGGGCGTCGATCCTGCGAGGCGCCGCCACCGCGTTCTCCGAAGGTGGCTTCGCAGCCACCTCGATGGACTCGATCGCCGCGTGCGCCGGGGTGTCCAAGCTGATCGTCTACCGCCACTTCGACTCCAAGGAGGAGCTCTACCGCGCGGTGATCGAGGGCGTCGCCGGCCGACTGGCCGAGGCGTTCGCTGACGCGACCGGTCGCGGCGACCCGTCGGAGGCGCCCGCGCGGGCGTTCCTCGCCGTCGCCCGCGAAGACCCGCAGGGCTTCGCGCTGCTGTGGCGCCACTCGGCCCGCGAGCCGCAGTTCGCGGAGTACGTCGAGCGGTTTCGCACCCTGGCCGCGGCGTTCGCCCGGTCGCGCCTCGCGCCCCTCCTTCGCGACGCGTCCCTCCACGAGTGGGCAGCAGAGACGATCGTCGACGTGCTGGTCGCCTCGGTGCTGCACTGGCTCGACCGCGACGACGGTTCCCGTGACCGCGAGTTCGTCGTCCGGGCGGGTCGTTCATTGCGGGCGCTGGTCGGGGCCTGGGCCGAGTGAGCCATCCGCCCGTGGGGTGGCGCGTCGACGCGCCCCGGTGACCGCCGAAAGCCGGCCAGCCGTCAGGTTCTCGCTCTTCGGTCCAGCGGCCGCATCGATGCCTCGTCAGCGGAGCCTGCGAGCTCGCACAGCCCACGACGAGGGACAGGGGCTTTTCGCCGGCGGCGGGGTCGCTCGGCAGGCAGTCGAACTGGTGCTCTCGCGCCGGGGTGCGACCGGCGAGATCAGACGGCCGTCTCGCCTGCCCTGGTCGTCGCGTGGGAGCGACGCGAACCCGACCAGGTCATCCCCTGCTCGACATCCACGTCGTGGGGGAGCCCGAGCACGCGCTCGGCGATGATGTTGCGCTGGACCACCGACGTGCCCCCGCCCACGGTGAGCGCCGGCGCGAACAGGAAGCCGTGGGCCCACAGGTCGGCAGGGGCCCCGAGCGGTCCGGCGTCGCTCAGCATTCCCGACGTGCCCGCCAAATCCTTGGCCAGCTCCATGATGTGCTGGCCGTGCTCGTCGGCCATGGCCTTTCGGATAGACGCCTCAGCCCCGGGTTGCTGACCCTTGATCCGCGCCGTGATGGTGCGAAGGCGGATCAGACGGAGCACCTCGGACTCGATGTGGAGCTGCGCCAGGCGCTGGCGCATCGGAGCCTCGCCGATGCCGCCGTGAGCCCGCACCAGGGCGAGCAGGTCCTCGGCGCCGGGTCCGTTGCCCCACAAGGCACCGCCGGACGACAAGGACACCCGTTCGTTGCCCAGGGTCACCTTGGCCAGCTCCCAGCCCCGGTGCTCCATGCCGACGAGGTTCTCGGCCGGGATGCGAACATCGGTGAAGAACACCTCGTTGAAGGTGTGGGCGCCCGTCATCTCGATGATCGGGCGGACCTCGATGCCCGGAAGGTCCATGGGGCAAATGAAGTAGGACACGCCCTGGTGCTTGGGGACGTCCGGGTCGGTGCGGGCGATCAGGATGCCGTAACGCGCCCACTGGGCCAGCGAGGTCCAGATCTTCTGACCGTTGACGACATACTCGTCGCCATCCCGGACGGCCCTCGTGCCCAGGTTGGCGAGATCGGAGCCGGCCTGCGGCTCGGAGAACAACTGGCACCACAGCTCCTCTCCGGCTAGGAGCGGCATGAGGTAGCGCTCCTTCTGGGCGGCGGTGCCGGCATGCAAGATCGTCGGCCCTGCCCAACCGATCCCGATCGGGTTCATCGGCCGGCGGACCCCGGCGGCGCGGAGCTCGTCGTCGATCAGCAGCTGGAGGATGGGATCGGCGTCGAGGCCCCACGGGGCCGGCCAGTGGGGCGCGACATAGCCGGCCTCGGCGAGCTGCCGCCCGCTAGGCGAGGGGTTGACGGCCAACCACTGGCGGACCGCAGCACGCTGGGGGTCGGAGTCGTCCGGCAGCTCGAAGTCCATCACTGCAACCGTAACGTCGATACCGGCTCGTCGAGACATCCGGCATCCCTCGTCCCTTCGTCCCGGCCTGTGTGGGGGCCCACCGAGGCCGACAGACGCGCCGGCGGACGACGGACGAAACGGGACTGCTACTCTGTCTCACGTCGCGTTCGGCTCGACGGGCACGATCACCGGCAGTGCAACCTGAACGGAGCGAACATGGAATCCGCAGTCATCGTCGACGTGGTCCGAACCCCGCTTGGCAAGCGAAACGGGGGCCTCAAGGATAGTCACCCGGTCGATCTCGCGGCGACGGTCTTGCGAGAGCTCGTCGAGCGCAACGACCTCGACCCATCCAGCGTCGACGACGTCATCATGGGCTGCGTCATGCAGGTCGGCGAGCAGGCGGCCAACCTGGCCCGCAACGCGATCCTCACCGCTGGGCTGCCGGAGTCCGTGCCTGGGACGACGGTCGACCGCCAGTGCGGCAGCTCTCAGCAAGCGGCCCACTTCGCCGCCCAAGGCGTGATGGCCGGAGCCTACGACGTGGTGATCGCTGCCGGGGCAGAGTCGATGACCCGGGTGCCGATGGGCGCTTCGCTGTCGTCCCACGGCTTCCCGTTCACCCGTGGCATGGGCGAGCGCTACGCCGCTGTCGGCGGGCTGGTGTCACAGGGGATATCCGCGGAGATGATCGCCGACAAGTGGGGCCTGTCACGGGAGGAGCTCGACCAGTTCAGCGTCGAAAGCCACCTGCGAGCGGCAGCGGCCGGAGCAGAGGGTCGCTTCGAGCGGGAGATCGTGCCGATCGTGACCGGGACCGGCGACGAGGTCCAGACCATCACGTCTGACGAGGGCATCCGGCCCGACAGCAACCTCGACGCCCTCGCGAAGCTCAAGCCCGCCTTCAAGGCCGACGGCAAGATCACGGCGGGGAACTCGAGTCAGATCACCGACGGCGCCGCCGCCGTGCTGATCATGAGCGAGAAGCGCGCTGGCCAACTGGGACTCACGCCGAGGGCCCGGTTCCACACCTTCGCCGTCACCGGCGTCGACCCGGTCATGATGCTCACGGGCCCGATCCCGGCCACCACCAAGGTGCTCGAGCGCAGCGGTCTGTCCCTCGAGGACATCGACCTGGTCGAGATCAACGAGGCCTTCGCCTCGGTGGTGCTGGCCTGGGTTCGCGAGCACCACCCCGACATGACCCGTGTCAACCCCAACGGCGGCGCTGTCGCGCTCGGCCACCCGCTCGGCTGCTCCGGGGCTCGACTGCTCGCAACGCTCGTCAACGAGCTCGAGCGCACCGGCGGCCGCTACGGCCTGCAGACGATGTGCGAGGGTGGTGGCATGGCAAACGCGACCATCATCGAGCGCCTGGGCTGACCGCGGGCGTCGACACGCCCGTGACGCGCGATCGAACCGCGTGGTGCAACGCACGAAGGTGAGGTGACACATGTTCGCAATCCGGTTGGTCAAGCTCGCGCTCACCGCTGCGGCGATCCCCGTCGTCGCGCTCAGGGCAGGCCTGCGCGCTCCGGTTGTCGCGAGCGCACATCCGCGGTCTCGTGAGGTGCGGGAACTGCTGCGCGACGGGTTCGACCTCGAATCGGTGTGCGTCGGCCATCGGGGCGCTCCGACAGTCGTGGCGCTCGTCAAGGACGGGGAGCGGCGGTCGGTGCAGGACGCTGACGTCGCCTTCGCCGTCTACGCGCTCTCGCGTCTCCAGCGTCGCCGGCTCACCGGATCCTGAGCGCAGACCCCGTTCAGTCGGCGGAGGCGTCGCGCTGCATCGTGGCCGCGAACGCCTCCGCCTCGACGGCGAGGGCGTCCTCGCCCACGGCGTGGGTCTCGAGCCCTTCGAACAAGAACCCGATCAGATCGGGGTCGTTGAGGATGTTCCAGTCTGGGGCCATGAGCTTCGCATAGCGCTC
>JAUXRX010000061.1 GCA_030681645.1 Archangium sp. | reverse complement strand
CGCGACTTCGAGCTCAAGATCGGCGGCTTCTACGACAAGGTGGCCAACCCCGTGCTGTCCGACCTCGCGCTCGATCTGTCGGCCTTCGGTGCGTACGACGTGTACCCGAAGCGCCTGGGCGATCTCTTCAAGGGCGCGCAGTTGGTGGTGATGGGCCGCTACCGCACCCCGAAGGACGGCACGGTGCTGCTCACCGGCTCCTTCAACGGCAAGAAGCAGGTGTTCGAGTACCGCGGCGACGCCACGAAGGAGAGCAAGCAGTTCGACTTCGTTCCCCGCCTCTGGGCGATCCGCAAGGTGGGGTACCTGCTCGAGGAGATCCGCCTGCGCGGCGAGAAGCCGGAGCTGAAGGAGGAGATCGTCGCCCTGGGCAAGAAGTACGGGATCGTCACGCCGTACACCTCGTACCTCGTGGTCGAAGACACCCCGATGCCGGTGGCGCAGAACCGCCCGCCGCCTCCTCCCCGGCAGGATCCGTGGGCGTTCCGTCGTGGGGCCGAAGAGAAGGCGGCGCCCAAGGGCTCGGCCAGCGGCTTCAGCAACTTCGGCACGCTCGGCGGTGGTGGCCGCGCGCTCTCCCCGCCCACCGCGTCGTCTCCTGCTCCCATCGCGGCGGGGGACAGCGATGACTTCGACAGCGCGTTCGGCGGCCCGGGCAAGCCGGCGAAGGAAGAGGCGATGAAGAAGGCCGACGGTAAGGACGGCATCGCGATGTCGCAGGCGGTCCGCAAGATGAAGGAGCAGACCGAAGGCGAGCGCGTGCAGGACCCCGTGCGCAGCGCGTCGGGGAGGACGTTCGTCTACAAGAACGGCGGGTGGATCGACACCGAGGCGCAGTCGGGCACGGCGAAGTCGATCAAGGTGAAGTACCTGTCTGACGCGTACTTCGCCCTGCTCAAGGCCCGGCCCGACCTGAAGGCCGCGCTCGCCCTCTCGGATCGCCTGGTGATCGTGGTGGGCAAGGACAAGAGCATCATCATCGAGCCGACGGCCGGTGAGACGAAGGCCGATGCCGTCACCGCGTTCCTGAAGTAGACCTGACTCACTGACTCCCTCTCCCCCGGAGGGGAGAGGGTCGGGGAGAGGGCGAGCCCACCATCGCTTCACGCAGCGCCAGATTGCTGGGTCTCCTCAGGTCCCTGCCGGGCGGCAAGCGCGTGCTCGAGAAGGCCGCGTCGCTGATCGACCAGTCGCTCACGCCGGGCTCGAGCGACGGCGGTTTCTACGGCGGCCGGTACTACAACTCGGCCGAGGCGCAGAAGGGGAGCGGCTACGGCCGGTACGAGCGGCAGTCCTCCCACGCCGACGCGCTGGTGACGTTGCTGGCGAACCACTTTCCCCTCACCACGGTGCTCGACGTCGGGTGTGCGCGGGGTTTCGTGGTCGAGGCGCTCGGTGAGCTGGGCGTCGCCGCCACCGGGTGCGACTTCAGCGAATACGCGATCAACACCGCGGCGCGCGGTGCGCGCGGGCACCTGCGCTGGGCCGATCTGAGCCAGCGCCTGCCGTGGGCTGACGGCGAGTTCTCCCTGGTGACCTGCTTCGAGACCCTCGAGCACCTGCCGCCCGAGCTGTCGGCGCACGCGGTGTCCGAGTTGGCGCGCGTGAGCCGGGGGTACGTGGTGGCGAGCATTCCGTCGTTCGGCCCGCGGCCTCCGCTGCCCTCGGGGTGGTTCGACGGGAAGATGCGCGACGCCACGGCCAACGCTGCCTACGTCGCACTGGGGCCTGACTACGACGGGCCTGTGCCGCTCGCGGACCTCGCGGTCGACGAGCGCGGAAACCCCATCGAGGGGCACCTCACCATCGCGTCGTTCCGGCGCTGGCGTGAGGTGTTCGAGGGCGCGGGGCTGGTGCGGTGCGCGGCGGTCGAGGCGGCGCTGTATTCGGCGACCGAGCAGTACAACCTGGCTGGCTTCTTCGATCTCTACGTGTTCGCGAAGCCGGGTGTGCCGCTCGAGCCCATCGCCGGCGAGGCGCTGCGTCAACGGGCACGCGACGTGCTCAGGCCGCGGAAGTCGCTGCGCCAGCACGGCTAGTACCTGTCTCCCTCTCCCTGCGCAGCGGGGAGAGGGCTGGGGTGAGGGGCCGATCGCCTGAAGCGCCCCTCACCCGGCCTGCGGCCGAGCTCTCCCCGCTTCGCAGGGAGAGGTATCAGGGCAGCGGCTCAGCCGCGCGTGACCAGCACGTCGCACGTCGCGTGCGTCATGATCCACTCCGCGACGCTGCCGAGGATCAGCTTCCGCACGCCCTTGCGCCCATGCGTGCCCACGATGATCAGCTCGGCCTTCCGCACCTTCGCCTCTTCGATGATCAACAGCCGCGCGTCACCGCCGAGCACGCGGGTCTCGGCCTTGAGACCCGACTTCGCCACCAGCGCCTTGAGGTCCTTCGTCGCGCCCTTGAGCGCCTCGTCGCGGAACTCTTCCGCCCGATCACCGGAGACCACCACGTAGTCCTCGAAGGGCACCGACGACGCGTGCAGCACCTCGACGTCGGACGCGTCCTCCACGTAGGGGCGCGCGGTCTTGATCACCTTCGCCGAGGCCAGGGTGAGGTCGACCGCGATCAACGCGCTCTGGTACGTGCGCGTCGCCGGGGCCCGCACCAGCAAGACGGGCACGTCGCCGCGCTTGACTACCTTGCGGGCCGTCGAGCCGATGCGCAGCTCCACCAACGAGGTGCGGCCGTGGCGGCCCATGCAGATCACGTCGGCCTCCACCGTGTGCGCGCGCTTGAGGATCTGCGCCTCGCTGTCGCCTTCCACCACGTCCGCGACGAACTGGCGGGGGAGCAGCCCCCGATCGATCGCCAGCTGGTGCACCTGCTTGAGGGCCTTCTCCAGGTTGCGCTCCGCCTCGAGGATCGCTTGCTTCCTCAGGGTCCCGGGGATGTCGTCCGGCACCACGTGCAGCAGGGTCACCTTCGATTTCGGCCCCAGCGGAAGCCGGAGCGCCCGGGTGAGCGCCTGCTGCGACCCTTCGGAGAAGTCAGTCGGCACGACCACGCTGGAGAGCGGATTTCGTGAAGGCATGGCGCGATTCGTAGCACTACAAGCGGGAGGGGGTGGTGTGTATGGTCCCCCACCATCGCGGCGTTGGCCGACGTCGCTAAAGGAAGCACCTCTGTCATGGCAACCCCCAAGTGGGCACTGGTCGCGCTCCTCGCGCTCTCAGCCTGTTTCAACCCAACCCGCGAGCCCGACTGCCTCCTCGACGGCACCTGTGAGTGCAAGCTCAAGGCGGACTGCCGCCCCGGCTTCGAGTGCGTGAACGGCAAGTGCTTCGAGGTGATCGACGCCGGGCTCCCTGGCGAGCTCGGCTGGCCGTGCACGGCCGACGGCGAGTGCCTCTTCGGCCCCTGCCTGCCCCGCGGCCCCGGCAACGGCCAGGTCTGCAGCGCGGTGTGCGCGGTCGACGGCGGCGTGGGCTGCGACAAGGGGTGGGACTGCAAGCAGGCGCCTTCGGGCCAGGGCTTCCTCTGCGCGCCGCCCATTCGCGTGCAGTGCCTCGCGTGCGAGAAAGACAGCGACTGCAACGCCATCGGCGATCGCTGCACCCGCATCGGCGCTGACAGCTTCTGCACCACCGACTGCGCGCTCACCGGCCAGTGTCCGCTGGGCAGCGTGTGCCGCTCGGTGACGTCCGACGGGGGCGCGCAGCGCCAGTGCATTCCCCAGAGCAACAGCTGCGAGTGCAGCGCGGTGTCGGCCGGGCTCACCCGCGCCTGCCGCCGCACCAACATGCGCGCCACCTGCTTCGGCGTGGAGACCTGCCAGCCCAACGGCACCTGGAACGGCTGTGACGCGCTCGAGGCGGCGGCCGAGGTGTGCGACGGCGTCGACAACGACTGCGACGGGCTCACCGACCAGACCGATCCCGATCTGAGCACCTCCGGGCTGCCCAGCTACCCCACCTGCCGCAAGGGCCTGACCTGCACCGGGCTGTGGAGCTGCCGCGGCACGCCCGACGCGGGCTACGCGTTCTCCTGCTCGGCGCCCGATCCGAAGGCCGAGCTCTGCAACGGCGCCGACGACGACTGCAACGGGCAGGTCGACGACGGGCTGGTCGACTCGATGGGCAACTACGTGAGCGCGCGCGCCTGCGGCACCTGCGCCACCGACTGCTTCAAGGTGCTGCAGAACCTCGCGGAGGACGGCGGGGTGGTGATCGACGGCGCGGCGACGTGCGAGCTGCGCCTGGGGCAGCGCGAGTGCGTGCCCCGCATCTGCGCGAAGGGCTCGTACCTGTCTCCGCCGGGCACGCCGCAGGTCTGCGAGAAGGCGGTCACCTCTCAGTGCCGCCCGTGCACCACCAGCGGTGACTGCCGCGTGCCGGGCGACGAGTGCGTCTCGGTCGGCACCGACCCCGACACGTTCTGCGCGCAGGCCTGCGACGTCACCTCGGTGATGGAAGGCTGCACCGGCCGCGTCGGCGAGCAGGGCTGCTGCCCAGCCGGCAACACCTGCCAGAACAAGAACGGCAAGAAGCTGTGCGTGCCCGACGGCAACAGCTGCCAGTGCAACACGGACCACGTGGGCTTCTCGCGGTCGTGCTTCGTCACCGCGGGCGCGGCGACCTGCATCGGCAACCAGACCTGCAACGCCCAGGGCACCTACGGCCTGTGCGACACCTCGATGACCTCGCTCGAGTTCTGCGACGGGCGCGACAACGACTGCGACACGGTGGTCGACGACGGCTTCATCAACACCCGCGGCAGCGGCACCTACGACACCGACGCCCACTGCGGCACCTGCAACAACAACTGCCCGGCGAAGTGGAGCCCCACCATTCAGCACGCCATCGGCGGGTGCACCGTGATCGGCCCGCCCCGGTGCGTGATCGCCAGCTGCACCACCGAGCGCGTGGGCGGCGGCGGGGTGTGCCGGCTCGATTCGGAGTGCAGCGGGGGCGCCAGCTGCCACCCCACCTACCGGCAGTGCGTGAGGGCCTGCACCACCGTGGCGCAGTGCCGCGGCGGCGAGCAGTGCACCAGCGGCTTCTGCACGCGCACCTGCACCACCGCCAACGACTGCGTCTCGTCCTTCGGGCTGGGCGCGGTGTGCAGCGCAGGCACCTGCGGCATGACCTACCAGTTCGTCAACGCCGACACCGACGAGACCAACGGCTGTGAGTGCGCGTCGAACCCCTCGGTCGCCGACGAGCCCGAGCGCTTCGCCACCTACCCCGTCGCCGGTCTTCCCTACGTCGATCGCGACTGCGACCAGGTCGACGGCATCGCCGCGCGCTCGCTCTTCGTGTGGGCGCAGTCGCCCAGCAGCCTGGGCACGCGCCTGGCGCCGTTCCGCACCATCGCCGAGGCGCTCACCGCGTTCCGCCCCGCGCAGCACACCTCGATCCTGGTGGCGCAGGGCACGTACGCCGAGCAGGTGGTGCTCACCAACGGCGTGCAGCTCTACGGCGGGTATTCCGCTGACTTCGCGCGGCGCGACATCATCCTCTTCCCCACGTTCATCGAGGCGAGCGAGCCCGGCGGCGTGCAGCCGCGCGGCACCGTCAACGCCGAGGGCCTCTCGCAGCGCACCGTGCTGTCGGGCTTCACCATTCGGGGGTACGACGTGAACACGCGGCCGCTGCCCGGCGTGCCGGCGAAGAACAGCTTCGCCATCTACGTGCGCGACTCGGCGGGCCTGGTGATCCAGAACAACCACGTGGTCGGCGGGCGCGGCGGCGACGGAACGCCCGCGCTCCCCGGTCCTGCCGGCGTGAACGGCGGCGCGGGGCAGAACGGCGTGCCGGCGCGCGAGTGCAACTCACCCAACTGCAACGGCGAGACGCAGGTGGGCGGCGCGGCGGGCGTCAACCCTGTCTGCGGCGCGCAAGGGCAACCGGGCGCGGGCACCGATCTCAACCTCGATCCGCAGGCGTACAACGGCGGCGGGCTCAACGGCGCGGGTGGCTCGAACGCCACCTACCAACACTCCGATCCTTCCCAGACCGCGTTCTGCAAGTACGACTGCACCGTGCCCGGCAACGGACTGGCCGGGGGCGCCGCGCAGAACGGCACCGACGGCACGGCGCTGGGCATGGGCCTGGGCTGCGCGGTCTCGCGCGGCTCGATCTCGAACGGCGACTGGGTCACCGCGCTCGCCACGCAGGGCAACGACGGCGCACCCGGGCGCGGCGGCGGCGGCGGCGGAGGCGGCGGCTGCGTGCGCAACGCCAACCCCAACACCTGCACCATCGGGCGGCGCGTGGGCGATCTCGGCGGCACCGGCGGGGGCGGCGGCGCAGGCGGGTGCGGCGGCTCGGCCGGGCTCGCGGCTGCGGGCGGCGGCGCGTCGTTCGGCATCTTCGTGGTGGGCGTCTCGCCGGCCATCGACGGCAACCTGGTCGACTTCGGCTTCGGCGGCTTCGGCGGCAGCGGCGGCGCGGGCGGCTACGGCGGCCTGGGCGGTCAGGGCGGCCGCGGCGGGCCCAACACCTCGGTGGCGTGGTGCGCGGGGCAGGGGGGCCCGGGCGGCCGCGGCGGCAACGGCGGCGCAGGCAGCGGCGGCGGCGGAGGGTGCGGCGGCAGCATCTTCGGCATCGCCGGCGAGGGCATCGCGGCGCAGGGGTACCAGGGGCGCAACACCTTCCCCACGCCTCCGGTGATCGGCGTCGGCCCCGGCGGGGCGGGCGGCGCTTCTCCCGCCGGCCCGGGCTTCAAGGGTGGCGACGGCGCAGCCGGCGTGCTCATCACCGTGGAGAGCTTCTGATGAACCGGAAACTGCTCCTCGTCGTGTTGTTCGTCGCGGCGCTGCTCCCCGCGTGCGGCCGCACCTTGTTCTACCCGCGGTCCGAGAAGTGCGTCTTCGACTCGGACTGTGACGCGGGCCTGCGGTGCGTGAACCAGGAATGCACCACCTTCGAGCAGGCCGACGGCGGCCCGCGCAAGAAGCGCTTTGGCCAGCCCTGCGATGCGGGCGTGGAGTGCAACTCGAACTTCTGCGTGGGCGGGCCCACGGGCGCCTTCTGCACCGAGCCGTGCAGCGCCGCGGCCGATGCGGGCTGCCCCACGTCTTACGACTGTAAGACCCTGCCCGATCCCAACCGGCCGGACGCCGGCGTGCGCACCAACCTGTGCACCGTGCCGCAGCCGCTCCTCTGCCAGGACTGCGCGGTCGATCTCGACTGTGGCGCGTCGGGCGCCGACAAGTGCATCACCACCGACGGCGGCACGTTCTGCGCGCGCGACTGCACCTTCGACGGCTGCCCTCCGCTGTACTCGTGCACGGCGTTCGCCGACGGCACGAAGCAGTGCATTCCCCAGGGGCGCACCTGCGACTGCCTGCCCGAGACGCTGGGCCTGCAGAAGTCGTGTCGTGGCCAGCTCAACCCGTTCGGCCGCTGCCTCGGCAACCAGATCTGCCAGGCCGACGGCGGCTTCACCGCCTGCCTCGCGCCCCCCGCGCTGCAGGAGACCTGCAACGGCGCCGACGACGACTGCAACGGCGCCATCGACGACTTCACCGCGCCGGAATGCACGCGCACCGTGGGCATGGTCACCTGCCGCGGGCCGCAGGTGTGCTTCGCGTCGGCGGGGCTGGTGTGCACCGCGCGCACGCCCGCGGCCGAGGCCTGCAACTACGAAGACGACGACTGCGACGGCCAGGTCGACGAGGACTTCCGCCCGGCGCGCGGGCTCTATTCCACGCCGCAGCACTGCGGGGCCTGCAACAACGACTGCGCGAAGATCATCGCCCACGCGGTGACCACCAGCTGCGACCTGTCGAACGACGCGCCCACCTGCAGGGTCTCGGTCTGCGAGCCGGGCTACTTCCCCTTCGAGAACAACACGATGTGCCTGCAGCTGCCGGACACGCTCTGCTCTCCGTGTCAGACCGACACGGACTGCGTGGGGCCCGGGAGTCGCTGCCTCACCGTCGACGGCACGCGCGTCTGCGGCCGTGATTGTGGGCCGGGCAGCGCGTACCCGCCCGGGTGCCCCACGGGCTACTCATGCCAGCCCGCGCCGGGGGGCAACGCGCAGTGCCAGCCTTCGTCCGGCACGTGCAGTTGCACCACCGCCACGCTCGCCTCGACGCGCGTGTGCCGCATCGTCAACGCCAGCGGCACGTGCTCGGGCTTCTCCACCTGCGCCCCGGCGGGCGGCGGCGCGGCCTGGAGCAGCTGCGACGTGAGCAGCTTCAACCCCGAGATCTGCGACGCACGCGACAACAACTGCGACCTGCGCGTCGACGAGGGCTTCTTGAACCAGGCCACGGGCCGCTACGAGGCGGCGCAGCACTGCGGCTTCTGCAACAACGACTGCACCAAGTACTTCTCGCCGACGATCGATCACACCACCGGCGTGTGCGACCTGGCGCCGATGATGCCCCGCTGCGCGATGGGGCCGTGCCTCACCGAGGTCGTGGGGGGAACCACCTTCGAGTGGGTCAACGTGAACGCCCAGCCCGTCGACGGCTGCGAGTGCCGCCGGGTGCAGGGCAACCTGACCCTCGATCTGCCGGACCGCGCCCCCGCGACGGGGATCGGCGCGTCGTGGGTCGACGAGAACTGCGACGGCATCGACGGGGTGATCACCGACGCGATCTTCGTCTCGGGCAGCGCGCCTTCGGGTGGCAACGGCACCAGGACGCAGCCGCTGCAGACGATCGCGGCGGGCGTGCTGGCGCAGCAGGCGCAGAACAAGCGCTACGTGCTGGTGGCGCAGGGGCTGTACCGCGAGAACGTGCGGCTCTTCGACGGCGCGCAGGTGTTCGGCGGCTACTCGCAGGACTTCCTCAAGCGCGATCCGAAGCTCTACACCACCACGTGGCAGGGCGTGGCGCCCACGGCCACGGCGATCGCCCCGGTGCACGGCGAGACGCTGGGCGCGGCGGGCGCGGTGCGTGAGACGGTGGTGGTCGGCTTCGTGATCGTCGGGTGGGACGCGACGGTGATGGCGGTGCCGGGCGCGAACGGAGAGGCGTCGATCGGCGTCTTCCTGCGCGACGTGGGGCCGCGCTTCGTGCTGCAGAGCAACGACGTGAGCGGTGGCCGCGGAGGGACCGGCGGGCGCGGCACGACGGGGACGCAGGGCTTCGGGCGGCAGGCAGGCACCACGCTCAACGGCCAGCGGGGAACGAACAGCGCCTTCTTCAACAACGGCGTCTGCTCCCCGGCGAACAACCGCGTCGGCGGCACCGCGGGCACGAACGCGGCGTGCGTTGGCGCGAACGGCACGCCCGGCGGCAACGTGGTGTGCCCCGTGTACACGTTCGTGGGGAACCAGGGAGCCCAGCAGATGTACCAGACGCCGCTGCCCACCAGCCGTGATGGGGCGGGTGGCTTCGACTGGAGCTTCGACAACCTCAGCTCACCGGGCTGCAACCACGTCACAGAGTCGGGCTTTCCCACCAGCATTCAGCAGCACGACGGAGAAGACGGGAAGCAGGGTGGCGACGGCACGGGCGGCATCGGAGGGCCGGGCGCGGCCACCCGCGCGCGCTTCGGCAGCTTCGTGGCGGGGCGCTGGGTGGCGTCGACGGTGGCCGCGGCACCGGGTTCAGCCGGGCTCACCGCGCAGGGCGGTGGAGGCGGCGGCGCAGGTGGTGGCGTGGCGCGCTTCACGCCCGGCGGTTGCCAGGGTTGGGAGATCGGCGCGACGGGCGGAGGCGCGGGCGCGGGCGGCTGCGGCGGCACGGGCGGCAGCGCGGGTGGAGCGGGTGGCGCGTCGCTGGCGATCCTGATCACCTCGACCACCGCGAGCACGGTGCTGCCGACGATCCTCAACAACCGCATCGCGCGGGGCGCGGGCGGCACCGGTGGCGACGGCGGCTTCGGCGGGGCGGGAGGGCTCGGCGGCGCGGGGGGCTTTGGCGGCACGGCGGCGCGCTGGAGCAGCTCGGTCGGAGGCAAGGGGGGCGAAGGCGGCAACGGCGGGCCGGGTGGTGGTGGCGGCGGCGGAGCCGGGGGGCCTTCGTTCGGGGTGATGGCGTTCAACCTGAACCTGACGGGGCTGTCCCCGACGAACACGTTCCTGACTGCAGGCTTCCTCGACACCGCGGGGTCGGGCGGGGCAGGGGGAAGCTCGCCGGGTTCGGCGACCAGCACGGGGACTCCGGGTGCGCGCGGGGCGTCGGCCAACGCGGTCACATTGCAGGGCTGCGCGGCGCCGTGCGTCGGGGGAACGTGCGACGGGAACGGGGTCTGCGTTCCGAACTGAACGCGGATGTGGAGGAGGTCTGCGGGGCTGATGCTGCGGGGGCGCATGCGACGGGATGCTGCCGGGGGCGGATGCTGCCGGGGGGGCCGATGCTGCCGGGGGCGGATGCCGCGGGGCGGATGCTGCGGGGCGGATGCTGCGGCGGACGCTGCGGGGGCGGGGGCGGGGGCGGGGTCGGTGACGGGATCGGGATCGCGATCGGTTTCGTTCACGGGTGACGGCCGCGGTTTCGACGCGCGGGCCACGGTTGCCGCCATCGTTGTCTTCGGGCTCCCCGCGGTGTTCCGTTCCCGCCTCCGAAGTCGTGAACCGTGAACGAACCCGATCGCGATCCCGATCCCGTCACCGACCCCGAAACCGAAACCGAAACCGAAACCGAAACCCGAAACTCGGAAACCCGGAAACCCGGAAACCCGGAAACCCGGAAACCCGGAAAACCGGAAAACCGGGAAACCGGGAAACCGGGAAACCGGGAAACCGAATCCGGAAGGACGGAAGGACGGAAAGGCGGCCCCTCCCCCCCCCTTCTCGCTCAGTTGATCTCGACGGGGGCGCACGTCGACACACCCGCTCCGACGATGGTTCGCCCCGTGTCCGCGATGGCAGGGCTGAGCGCCCCGGTGACGCCATCCATCTTCCAGACCTTCGTCGAGCTGTCCGTGGCGCGCTCGAGGAAGATGAAGAAGTCGCCGCCCCAGAACGCGAACGCCCAGGCGCGCGGGGTACCGGCGAGGCCCTGCGCCTCGAACACCTGCTCCATCGCGCCGGTCGTCTTCGACAGCCGCGCCACCTTCGGCGGGAGCACGTTCGGTGAGAACGCCCACAGCTTCGCGTCACCGGTGCCGGTGAGCTCCGGCGCGCCGTAGAGCGTGCCGAGCACCTCGAGCGTGTACGGCGGCACGGTGCTGAGGGTGCCGAACTTCGTGGTGGTCAGTGACGAGCCGAAGTCGCTGCCCGAGATGAAGAGCGTCTCTTCCTTCGAGCCGGGCGTGTTGGCGACGAAGCCCATGCCGAACTTCGCCACCGCGCGCTGCGGTACGAAGCCGGTCTTGACGCAGGTGAGCGGCAGCGCCTTGACGTCGACGGTGAAGAGCTCTCCGCTGTCGTAGACGATCCACGCCGTGGCGTTGCGATCGACGGCCATGGAGAACGGCTCGGCCGCGGGCTCCGAGGGACAGGCGATCTGGCCCAGCGCGACGAACGGGCCGTTGGGTTGGCCGATCAGCCGCGGGTTGAACGAGGAGAGGGTGCGATCCTGGTCGACGACGTAGACGAGCTTCGCCTCGGCCGAGCAGTCGTCGATGCCGCCGTCAGGGTTGAAGGTCGCGCCACCACCTCCGCCGGCGCCGCCTCCGGGACCGCCGCCGGTGCCCGCACTGCACACCCCCTGGCCGCACACCTGATCGGTGCTGCATGCCATGCACGTCACGCCGTCGACTCCGCACGCAGTGACGTCGTTGCCGGTGAGGCAGAGGCCGTCAGCGTCGAGGCAACCCGCGCAGGTCCCGGTCTTCACCCGCGTGTTGCTCGGGCCGCACGACACCAGCAGCAGGGCCGTGAACAGGAAAAGGGATGGGGTCTTCATGGGGCTCTCGCTCCGGCCACGGAACGAGAATTAGCCCCTCAGCCCCGGGGACGGAAGCCCTCAACCCGGTCCCACCGCTCAACCATCAGCAAATAGGGCTCGACGCCGGTGCTTTCCAGCTGCAGCAGCCGGTGTTTCACGTGGGCGGTGAGGATGGAGTCACGGGTGACCTCGAGGAGCAGATCGACGAACGCGCGGTGCAGCAGCGGCTTCTTGTAGAGCGAGTGCACGGTCATCGACACGTCGCCGTACTCACACGCGCTGCGGTTGGCGAGCTCGTCACCGGGCCACGACGCCCAGCCGGCCTTGTGCAGCTTCTCGCAGTGAATGCGCACGAGCTGCATCGTGGGGCCCTGGCCGTAGATCTTCGCGCGGATGAGCTGATCGACGCGGCGCTCGAAGGCGAGGCGCTCGGCGCGCGAGGTGAAGGCCGCGCGGCCCTCGGTCACCACGCCGTCGGCGTCGATGGCGGTGATCTCGTGGAGCTCGCCCAGCGCCTCGGCGAGGGCCACGTTGGCCACTTCGGCGTCGGTCATTACGTCGTAAGACGTCGCGGCGAGGGCCTGCTGGCGATCGATGTGGGCGCACCCGAGGGTGGCGAAGGTGAGGAGGAGTCCGAAGGCGTTCCGCATGGCAGGGGACAGACCCAGCCTGCGTTTCTCAGGTGCAAAGAATCAGCGGTCCCAGAACACGCCCAGCTGGAGCTGCAGGGTGCCGTACGAAAACCTCGCGGGATCAGTCGTGTAGCCGAGCTGCAGGGCGAAGCCCGCGGGCTGGCGGTGAAAGAGGCCGACGGTGAAACCCACCCGAACGGTGTCGGTGGAGGGGCTGATGTTCGGGCTCTTCGTGAAGCGGTTGCTGGCATTTGCACTCAGCACCAGCTCCCAGTGTCGAAACTGCAGGCCGTAGAAGAGCGGCAGCGCCCACTCGACCTGTGGCCACAGCGGGAGGCCGAAGCGCCCCGCGATCGCCATGCCACCCAGCAGGCCCACCGAGACGATGTGCGTCGGCCCGCTGGTGGGCAGGCGCAGCAGCTCGCCCTTGAGATCCGCCGAGACGCCGAACTGAAACGCGCGCTCGGGCGCGAAGATCGACCCGTGGCCCTGCAGAGAAGCGCCGACGTCGAAGCCGTGACCCAGGCCGTAGCGGGCGTTCGCGCGCAGCTCGGGGATGGGGATCCCATCGGGGTACTCGGTGCAGCGGGTGACGCCGAGCCCGCCTTCAGCGATCGAACCGCAGAAGGCCGCGGTCGACAGCTGACCGCCCACGCGGAAGCGGCCGCGATCGACCGCGGAGGCCGTCTGCATGGGGACGACGGTGGTGCAGCCGGTGAGGAGCAGCAGGAGCACCGCGCCCCCGTGCATCCCGAGCGGGGTCGAGGGCGGGCTGTGGACGCGATGGGCCCCTCGACTCCGCTCGGGGTGAACGGTCTGGCTCATCGCGCGTGCTCGGTGAGCCAGTCGAAGGTCGCCCCGGTCCACCGGGCGTCGAAGGTGGGGGCGTGCCCAGCCCCTTCGAGGGTCCAGAGCTCGACCTCTGCGCCGGTGGGGCAGCCCATGATGCGTTCCTTCTTCGTCTCAGCGCCGTCGAGGCCGTCGAGGAAGTCGGCGGGCTCGAGCGTCTCCCAGTCTCCGGTGCAGGCGGCACGGCGGGCGAAGCGCCTGCCCGTCTCGACGGCGCCCGGGTAGCGGCCCGGCCTGCCCTCGTAGGGGACCGAGCCGTCGACGGTGCCGTGCACCAACAAGATCGGAATCGATTTCCCCGGTGAGCAGCGGGTGAAGTCATTCCAGGTCGAGGAGGAGACCGCGGTCACCGCGTCGATCACGTCAGACGCCTCGCAGGCCAGGCGCAGGGTCATGAAGCCGCCGTTGGAGTGCCCCACCACGAAGACGTTCGAGACCGCGTGCTGCGCCTTCACGTCGTCGATGAGCGCGCGAAAAAAGGCGACGTCGTCGACGGGGAGCTCCTCGAAGTTGCAGCACGCGTCGGTGGCGTTCCAGAAGCGGCGGCCGACGCGATCCTGCGTGCCGTGGGGCTCGGCGTAGAGGAAGCGCTTCGCGTCGACCTGCTTCGAGAAGGGGAAGATGAAGTCCTGGCCGATGCCGTTGACGCCGTAGCCGTGCGCGAGGATGAGCAGGGGCAGCGGTGAGCCGTCGTCGCCCGCCGGGACCTTCAGCTCGTACGGCCGGCCCTGCACGAGGTGCTCCGGCGCGCAGGCGCAGAAGGCGAAGAGGACGACGAACACGTGACGCATCGGGGCGCACCGTAACCAAGCGGTGACGAGATGGCTTTGGGAACGTCGTCTCACGCCGCGAGCTGTGGCCTACTCGGTGGATGAGATGGCTGTGGCTGCTGCTGTGGAGCACGACGAGCTGGGCAGTGCCCATCGTACTCGAGGGTGACCTGCCTGATGGCGGCCCCGATTTCGTGATGATCCCGTTCGACGTTCCCGCGGGGACCGAGGAGATCTCCGTCACGCACCCGAAGCTGCAGCCCGAGAACATCCTCGACTACGGGGTGTTCGATCCGAACGGGTTCCGCGGGTGGGGCGGCGGGAATGACGAGCCGGCGATCGTGGGGCGGCTCGCGGCCTCTCGCAGCTACCTGGCCGGGCCGATGCCCGGGGGGCAGTGGAGCGTGCTCATCGGCAAGGCGAAGATCATCGTGTCGCCTGCGCGGTATCGGCTGGAGATCGACGTGCTATCGGTGGCGACGTTGCCTGCGCAGCCGGCGCGCGCTCCGTATGCTCCGGCGGCGCGGCTGAGTGAGGAGACCCGTTGGTACGCGGGCGACCTGCACGTGCACTCGAGGGAGAGCGGCGACGCGAGCCCGACCATGGACGAGG
Organism: Archangium sp.; assembly: GCA_030681645.1. Classification (GTDB taxonomy): domain Bacteria; phylum Myxococcota; class Myxococcia; order Myxococcales; family Myxococcaceae; genus Archangium_A. The sequence continues at coordinate 36,658 of JAUXRX010000061.1, read as the reverse complement.
TGGCCGCCTTCGCCCGGAGCCGCGGTCTCGATTTCGTGGAGTACTCCGAGCACAACACCGTCGCGCAGCTCGACTTCTTCGGAGACGTGCAGTCGAGGCACCCCGACGTGCTGCTGCTGCCGGGCGTGGAGTTCACCACCTACGCGGGTCACGCGAACGGCATCGGCGCGACGAGGTACGTGGATCACCGGTTGGGGTTCGGTGAGGTCACCCTCGAGGCTGCGCTGGCGGACTTCGCGTCTCAGGACATGGTGCTGTCGCTCAACCACCCGCTGCTCGACCTGGGGCAGACGTGCATCGGGTGCGCGTGGAAGCACCGGATTCCGCGCGAGCAGTTGCGGGCGGTGGAGATCGGTACCGGTGGGTTCGACAAGACGGGGCTCATCTTCGGGAAGTCGACGATCGCCTGGTGGGAGCGGCTGTCAGCGCAGGGCCTTCACCTCGCGCCGGTCGGCGGCAGCGACGATCACTCGGCCGGCACGGGCACCGGGATGTTCGATAGTCCAATCGGCAGTCCGACCACGATGGTGTTCGCGGCCGGGCTCGACGCCGCGGCGATCGTCGACGGCATCCGCAAGGGACACACGGTGGTGAAGCTGCAGGGGCCGTCGGACCCGATGGTCGACTTGCGGATCGGCGACGGGATGGTGGGTGACACCGTGGTGGCGCACGCGCCGGTGCTGAAGGTGACGGTGACGGGTGGGGCGGGGTCGAAGCTGGTGGTGTTCAAGGACGGCGCCGAGCTGGTCTCGGCCGAGGTGACGAGCGATCCCTTCGAGCTGACGGATATGGCGAGCGGTGGACGTTACCGGGCCGAGGCGCAGATCGCGGGTCAGCCACGGACGGTGACGGGCAACCTATGGGTCGAGTCGCCGGTCAATCCGCCGCCGATGGGATGCAGCTGCGGCGGGGGTGGCGAGTTCCTGGTGCTCGCGTTGCTTCTCCTCTTGTCTCGCTCTCCCCGAAGGGGCGAGGGCTGAACCTCCGGCCTCTCCCAGAAGACGCAGCGAATGGTTCATTACATGGTCTGCGAAGGGCCGCCCTGACCTCGCCCCGTGCGGATCTTCGCCCGAGGTCGAGGGGCCAGCACGAGACGAGCACGGACGAAGCCCGCGCTCACCACGCCCCCTCGAGGCCTTTCTCAGCGCGCCACCTGGCCGTCCGGCGCATCGCGCACCTCGAACCGCATCTCATCCGCCGTCGCGGTGATCTCCGGCGCGTACATCGCCTCGACGCGAGCGGGCAGGGCCGCGAACCGCCCCGGCACCTCGGCGCGAAGCTCGTACGACACCTTCGTCACCCCCACCGGGATCTGCGTCAGGAACATCGCCACCCGATCCGTGCGCAGCTCTGCGTGAGCGCACGCGTAGTTACACACCGCCGGACCCGACTGCAGGATCACCGCCTCGAACCCAGCCGCCTTGAGGTCCTCCACCATCACGAACTCCACCGCCTTGTTCGCGGTGATCTCCAGGTCGACCCGCACGCGCACGCCCGACTCGACCGGCATGCCGTACTCCGCGCTCGTGGGCGCCGGGCGATCGGTGCTCGGCTTGCCCAGCATCGTGTATGTGCGCTTCACCTTCACGTCGCCGCCGATGCCCTTGATGAAGTCGTTCATGTTGAACACGTCGGCGATGGCCCCGTAGTACCCGGTGCCCGCGCCGTCGTGCTTCACCTGGATGGTGTTCTTCCCGGCCTTGAACGCGGCATCACCCAGCACCACCGGCGAGGTCAGCTCGAGCCCGCCCTTGTTGTAGGCCACGCGCTTCACTTCCTTCCCGTTGACCATCACCACGAACACGCCCGACTTGTTCGCAGCCCCTTCCCTCCGCGCGAGATCCGCCAGCGCGTACACCGCGAACGCCGTGTCGCGCGTGTTGCGCCACCGCCCGCCGTTTCGACGCAGCACCAGGAAGTCCGTCAGCGGCCCGATCAACGGCGACTTGAGGTCGTAGCGCGCGTACGCCATCAGCGTGAACGCGGTGGCCTCGATCGCGGCCGAGGTGCTCCAGATGTCGTTCGCCTCGCCCACCGCGGCGTCCGGCCGCGACTGCGCGGCTTTCACCACGTCATCCAGGTTCTCCACCGCCACCCGCGCGCGGGGATCGTTCAAGTGGAGCAGCGCCAGCGCGAGCTGGGCCCGGGCCCGCGGCGTGAGGCCGGTGCGCCGCGAGTACGCCGTGTCGAGCGCCGGCTTCGGCACTCCGCCCGTGCTGGCCAGCGCGTAGACCATGTACGCGTGCGTCTCAGGCGAGTTGAGCGCCTCGCCCAGGTGTCCCTTGAGGTACTCGCGGCCACGAGCGATCACGTCGGCCTTCACGTCCAGCCCGGCCGACTTCGCCAGCGAGAGTGACGACACCACGTACGCCGTCATCCACAGGTTGGTGGTGTCGCTGCTCCACCAGCCCCAGCCACCGTCACCGTGCTGGAAGTCGTAGAGCCGCTGCAGCCCCTTGAGCACCATGTCGTCGAGGTTCGCGGGCACGCGCGTGGCGGGCAGGCTCAGGTCCTTCACCGCGCGCCGGGCGATCGTCGCCGGCACGAAGCGCGACAGCGTCTGCTCCACGCAGCCGTACGGGTACTCCGCGAGATAGGGCAGGGCGTCGAACATCACCGCCAGCAGCGTGGGCGAGAGGCTCAGCTCGATCTTCGTGAGCGACGCCTTGCGCTTCTCGGGCAGCTCGAACTCGAAGCTCTGGGTGTCCTTCACCCGCCCCGCGAAGAACTGCCGCTGGGCCGAGCCGTGCACGAAGGCCGGCAGCTTCCATTCCATGCCGTCGGACGTGCCGCCCCCCCTCACCGTGGCGCGTATGGTGCGCTCGCCGAGGTCGACCACCTTGAACTTCGCGTCGACGCGCAGCACCTGCTCAGGCTCGACGCGCACGGTCTTGCGGCCGGGCGACAGCTCCTTGAAGCCGGGCGCGCTGATGATCACCTCGATGTCGGCCGCCTTCGCCAGGTGGCTCTCCACCACCGCCGAGAGCACCACCTCGTCGCCCTCGACGAAGAAGCGCGGGGCCTGCAGGCGCACCATCAACGGCTTCGCGGTGCGGATCTGCGTGCTGCCCTGGCCCAGGTTCGGGCCCTCGGACACGACCGTCGCCACCGCCTTCCACGAGGTGAGCGAGTCCTTGAGCTTGAGGCTCTGGCTCAGCGGCGCGCCGGACTTCGAGGCGAGCTGCGCGTACCAACCGGCAGAGGTGCTGAAGTCAGACCGCACCTTGATCGGCTCCTCTCCGCGCTGACGCTCTGCGCCGCTCGGCGTCTCGACCGGTTCGGCCGCTTCCTTCTTCGACTTCTCCTCCGATCGCCGCCCCATCCCACCGGAGTCGTCCATTTCTGCGGCCGCCATGCCCCTCGCCGGAGACGACGACGGCGGAGCCGCCAGCGCCTTCTTATCCGAGTCGCGTTCCCGATCTTCGGTGTTCGGCGAGTCGGGGCTCTTCTCGGGCGAGGGTTGCTGCTTGACCGCGACCACCACGGGCCGCGCGCGGTGGTAGCGCTGGTTGTACGAGTTGTACGTCGTCACCCGCTGCTGCCGGTTGGTGCGCCCGAAGAACGAGAGGAAGTCCTTCCGCTCGGGGGCGATGGCGAAGAGCGACTCGTCGACGACGGTGAGCGCGGTTTCGAGTGCGAGGCCCTGCGCTGCGCCCTTCGTCTTCACCACCGCGGTCACCGCGCTCCCCGGCTCGGCTGACGCGCGGCCGAAGTCGACGTCGACGCCGAGCTCCACCTCGCTGCCCTTCACCCGGAAGGGCAACTGCTGCTGGTGCATCTGCACGTCTTCGAAGCGGAACGCGTGCAGCCAGCCGTTGGGCGAGACGTCGGCGGGCAGCTTGAACTCGACGAACCGCGCGCGGCCCTTGAGCTCGACCATCTGCACCGCCGCGAGCACGTCGCTCTCGAGCGTGAGCAGCACGTGGCCCCCCGCCTTGTTCCCCGCGACCAGCACCCGCAGGTTGTCGCCCACCTTGAGCGGCGCGCGATCGACGAAGAGCTGGAAGCCCGGCCCCGGAACGATCGGCTTCGTGTCGCTGGTGAGCCAGAGATCGGTCGTGGCGATCACCGCCTCCGACGCCTGCGAGCCGTCGAGCACCTCGATGCGCACCTGGCCCACCGCGTCGGCGTCGAGCACCGCGCGGCCCAGGCCCTTGCTCAGGCGGGTGCGCGTCTCGGTGATCTTCGAGGTCTGCCCGTCCTGGTTGAGGCGCATCAGCCGCAGCACCACGTCGGGATCCGCGGGCCGGCCGTTCGCGTCTTCCGCGCGCAGCCGCACCGTCACCCGCTCACCGGGCCGGTACAGGAAGTGGTCCGTCTTCAGGTCGACGAAGAACGGCTGCACCGCGAGCTTGATCGAGCCGCCGCCGGCGATCTCCCGGCGCGAGCTGTCGGTGACGAAGACCTGCACCGCGTACTCGAGGTTCTGGCCGCCGCCTTCGTACGCGGGCGCCTCGACCTCGGCCGTGCCGTCGGCGCCGGTCTTGAACTGCAGCGTGTGCTGCGCGAACTGGCCGTACCAGGGCTGGTAGCGCCCGCGCCCGCGGCGATAGCTGTAGTCCTCCTCGTCGCCGTAGCCGTACCCGTCGTTCTGCGCGTCCTGCACGGGATCGTCGGGCCAGGGTCCGAACTGGTGCTGCCAGCCCTTCACCACCACCAGCGCGCGGCCCGTGGCGTTGGCCACCGCGCCGCCCGAGTAATAGGCCGCCTTCACCTTGAACTTCACCTTGTCGCCGGGCTTCGGGTTCCCGAGCGCCTCGACCGACACGATGTATTCGGGCGGCTTGTATTCCTCGACGCGGAACGGTGACGACGTCTGGGTGAAGTACTGGTTCTCTCCCTCGACCTGCACGTTGTACGCGCCCAGCGTCACCTTCTTGTCCAGCGCGAGGGTGAAGCTTGCGGTGCCGAACGCGTTGGTGGTGAGCGCCTCGCGCACCATCTGCTTCCCGTTGGGGTCCGTCACCCGCACCCAGGCCTTCGTGCCCGAGAGCGGCGTCGACGGCCCGCCCTCGCGGCTGCGGAGGAAGAGCTTGAGCCCCACCGTCTCGCCCGGCTTGTAGAGCGGGCGATCGGTCATCACGTACGCCAGGTGCTCGCGGTTGTAGTTCTGCCAGTACGAGCCGCCCGCGCTCGACCACGCGATGTGCGGGCCCTTCTTCGTCCACACCACCATCGAGTCGTTGGTGTGCTCGGTCTTGAAGGTGGCGATACCGGAGGCGTTGGTCTTGCCCGTGAGCTTCTGGTGCGTGCCGCTGCTCCGGTACAGGTAGAGCGCGACGTCGGCGTCGGGCTGCGCCTGGCCGGTCTCCACGTCGAAGGCGGCGACCACCACCTGGGTGCGATCGGTCTTCGCCACCACCACGTGCTGGCTGATGAGCGCCCAGGTGTGGCTGGTCTCGCCGTCGGCGGCCACCTCGATCACGTAGAGCCCGGGCTCGGTGGCGTCGAGATCGAAGTGGGTGCTGCCCGGCGCGTACCTGCTCGGGGCCGAGAGCGTCGAGGTCCAGCTCTTCACCGGGGCACCGGTGAAGTTCGAGGGATCCGAGGGCCAGGTGCCCGCGGGGATCGAGAGCGGATCGGCGCGCTTGAGGGCCCACCTCGCGTTCTTCACGTTGCGGAAGCTCACGTAGACCTGCGGCCGCACCCCGGGCAGCTCGTTGTTGGGCACGCTCACCGACAGCGACGGCCGGCGGATGTTGGCGGCGTGGCTCTCGGCGCTGCTGCGCATGTTGCTGGTGGTGGGGGAGAAGCGCTTGACGATCTCGTCGAAGAGCTCGAGCGCCTCGACGTACTTCGACTCGTTCTCCCGCCGCTCGGCCAGGGCGTAGATGGCGTCGTCAGCGACGTCGGTCTTCCCGCTGCCCACGTCGCGGAGCTCGGCCTCGGCCTCCTTGACTTTCTGGTTGTTGTTGAGGCGGGCCCGCGCCCGGCGGAACCGGTACGCCGCGTTGAGCTCTTCCTTCGAGTCGAGCGAGAGCCCCAGCTCGGTCAGCTTCTCGAGGCGCTGGACGTTCCACGAGTTGTTGTCCATCTCGCGAAGGAGCGCGTTCTCGAGCATCGAGCGCGCCTCGGTGCCCCGGCGCCCCGTCTCGCCCATCGCCTGCTTGAGCAGCGGCGCCATGGCGTCGAAGCCCTGCTCACCTCGCTCCCAGAGCGTGTGCATCGCGACCGCTCGGGGGAAGTCCTTCTCTCCTGCCGTGCCCAGCTTGCGCAGCTCTTCGTACGAGCCCTTGCCGGCGCGTACGCACGCCGCGGCCTTCTTCGCCGAGGCTTCCCGGGCGAGGGCATCTTCGGGCTTCGCCTTCAGGAACGCGGTGAAGGCCTCGCAAGCGCGGGAATAGGAGCGCTCCTGCAGATACCGGTTGGCTGCGTCGAAGTCCTGCGCGAGCGCGGGAAGTGCCGCGGCCAGCGCGGCCAGCACGAAGAGACGTCGCATCGGGGGTCCCCCTGGTTCGAAAGCGCACATGACACCACGGAAACGCGCGAGCTCAGGTTGCGATCTTGCGCACACGGTCCGACACCGTTGATGGGGTCCATCAGGGGTGTGTTCGCGACTCAGGGGGGGCCGAGGGTGAGGTTCACCTCGCGCGAGCGGAGAATCGCGCCATCGCGCACGACGACGTCATGGAGCGTGGTGTCACCGCCGCGCACGAACTCCTCCTCGAGCCAGACCGCGTGGGCGGCCGTGCCGTCCCAAAACACCCTGCAGCTGGTGCGCCGGACGGGCTTGCCTGGAATTTGCGTCGTGCGCCCGTCCTGGGTGAACTCGAGGTCGCCGCTCGCGAGCTCGACCAACTGCAGCAGCTCGCCCGCGCCGTCGAAGCCCGCGCCGTAGCAGAGCACCGTCGTCGCGTCGCGATAGGTGTCGACCGCCAGCACCGTCGAACCCGACTCGTCGCTGACCACCGTCTCGAGGAGCGAGGCCCCGCCCAGCGGCTTTGAGCTCTGATCCTGGGCCCGGCGGCTGAGCACCACGCGGCGTCGCGACTCGTCGGCCCACACCGCCCGCGGAATTCCTTCGCCAGCGTCAAAGGTCCTGCCGTCCTCGGTCCACAGCAGCGTCTGGCCGAGGTTGCCGAAGTTCGTGCCGCTGCCAAACCAGCCGCGATTCACGGCCGCGACGAAGCGGGGTGAACTCGCGGTCAGCACCGCCGCGGGAGCGGTTGGCTTCCTCGTCATCGGCAGGCTCAGCTCGTCGATTCTCACGTCGACCGGGTCGGCGGCACCGTCGCGCGACCACAGGCGCACCTCGTCGTCCTTGGTGATGTAGAGGTAGACGTGGCGACCATCGCTCGTTCGCCCGAAGTCGCCCTGGGCGACCCGCTCGAGCGTGGCGACCTGGGTCTTCCCGGCCAGCAGGCGCGTCTCGACGAAGGGCGTGCTGCCGTCCAGCGTGCCGTTGAGCGCCATCCACAGGGTGTCGTCGAGCAGCACCGGCTTGAAGGTGGGGCTGACGAACGTGGGGTACAGCGAGGGATTGAACGCGCGCTCGACCACCGACTCCGTGCTGGCCGTAGGCGAGATCAGCCAGGCCGAACGGCGCGCGTTCGAGTGCTGGAAGGTGTCGTTGTCTGAAGCGATGCGCAAGACGCCTGCGTGCACGCCAGCGGAGGAAACCGTGAGCTCGACGAACGCCACATGGAAGCTCTGGCACTCGCAACCGCCCATCACCGTCAGCGTGAAGAGGGCCAACAGCCTTCGCTTCGTTTCCGAGAGGAACTTCATTGGTGGTCGATCGTAGCAGCGCGCGTTCGCAGCGGAAGTCGGGAGCGAAGCCCGTCTCGCCCGGGTGACGGGTCCCTTGGCCGGGTCGGATGGCCGGCCCAGTTGAGAGGCGGCTCCGAAGAACAGGAAGAGCTCAGTGGAGGCTCGATTCACGGCGCTGGCGTGTAGCGCCACACGTCGTCGAGCGGGCGATCGGCCACGTCGAGCCCGCCGATGATGAGCACGGTCCCGTCTTCGAGCGCGAGGCAGGCGTGGCCGTGGCGCGCGGCGCCGGGGAAGGTGAGGGCGACGGCCGTGCCGTCTGCGTTCACCCGCTCTGCCGCGCCGCTCGGACCCGTGGCGCCCACGCCTCCCACGAGCAGCGCCTGGCCTCCGGGCAGCGCGACGGCGCACGGCTCAGCGCGCGCGGTGATCGCCGGCCCGGGCTCGACCGCTCCCGGGCTGATCCACTCGGTCGACGTCAGGGGCGCGCCGCGCCGATCGAGGCCCCCGGCGACGAGCACCCGGTCACCCACCGCGACCGCGGTCGCGCGCGTCCTCGCGGTCGTGAGCGTCAACTGCGCGGGGAGCGCTGACGAGCCCAGCCGCACCACGTCCACGCGCGCAGAGGGCGCGGAGAGCTCGAGGCCGCCAGCCACCACGGCGAGCGTGCCGAGCTGCGCGAGCGCGGCGTCGCGCCGGGGTGAAGGAAGGGTGGAGACGGACTCGAGCTGGTTCGTGGCCAGGTCGAGGCGCGCGACGCTGGGGTTGGCGATGGCCTGGCCGAGCTCAGTGGTGTTGCCTCCGAGGAGGAACACCTTCGAGTCCAGCCTGAACGCGGCGTGGCGGGTGCGGGTGGGATGTTCCAGCTGAAGTTGGGGCGCCAGCGCGCCGATGCCGAAGTCGACGGTCGGATCGATGAAGAGCACCGAGCTGAGCAGGGCCAGCCCTGTCTCCCCGCCGGCGATGATCACCTGGCCCGAGTTGCCGGCGACCGCGGCGTGGTGCGCGCGCGGCAACCGGTACACGTTGCCCTGGGCCCGCAGCGCCAGCGGCCCCACGTCTCGCACCTCGACGTCACCGAGCACCTCCATCGAGCTCAGGGCTTCCCCGGCGTTGCCCTGGCCTCCCACGAGCAACACCCGCCCGTCGGCGAGGGCCGTGGCGGTGTGAAACGCGCGCGCGCTGCCCAGCGTGGCGCACACGCGGGAGAAGCCGTCGACGGGGTGCAGTTGCACGCTGACCTGGGTGATTGGAGTGACGGCGACGGGGAAGTGGAGCGAGGTGCCGCGGGCGAGCACCTTGCCGGTGGCGTCGAGTGCTTCGACTCGCAGGACCGCGTCGGTGCTTTCTGGCAGTCCGAGCGCGCGGGGGATGGACTCGATCGGCGCGGTGCGATCGAGCAGCACCGCCTCGCCGGACTTCGCGGTGAGGTGGAGCTGGGTGGCGCCTGCGATGACGCTCGCGTTCTCGCAGTTGGTGGTGCGAACGGTGAGGCCGACGGTGATGCCGTGCTCGACGACATCGAGGCAGCCGGCGGTGAGAAGGAACAGGAGCAGAATTGCTCCCTCTCCCTGCGCAGCGGGCGCAGCGGGGAGAGGGCTGGGGTGAGGGGCCGACCGTCCAAAGCGCCCCTCACCCGGCCTTCGGCCGACCTCTCCCCGCTGCGCAGGGAGAGGTTTCAAGGTGCGCACCCCAGCGTGGCCGCGGCGCGCTCGACCTCGGCGGCGAACCGGCCGCCGGGATATTCCTGGCGGTGTTGCGCCCAGTGCGCGCACGCCGCGGCGCTGTCCTTGAGCTGCCACGCGTAGATCAGCCCCAGCTCGAACGAGAGGCGCTCCCGGGTGTCCGGCGCGCCGCGGCTGAGCTCGCGCTCGAGCAGCTTCACCGCGTCTGTCCACGCGCCGCTGCGGCGCAGCTGCGTCAGCTCGGTGATCACCGCCTCGGCGTGCACGCGGCGATCGAACTCGCGCCAGTCGATCTCCTGCGACTTCGTGGTCTGGCGCGGCCGCAGCGGGGGCAGGGGCTCGAGCTCGTCCAGTTCTGGCGGCGGCGGCGGCGGCCCCGGCAGCGGCCACGCGAACGTCTCGCCCGGCTGCACCCGGTGCTCGAGGCCGTCGGCGCCGAGAAAGACGATCTGCCCCTCGTGCAGCAGCACCTCGCCGCCCGCGCCGCGCTCGGTGACGGTGAAGCGCGTGCCGCGCACCTCGATCGCGCCGCCCGACACCAGCACCCGCACCGGCTGGCGGCCCGCAGTGACCTTCTGCACCTCGAAGGTGGCGCGGCCGTTCAAGATGCGAACGCCGCGCGTTTCCTTGCGCAGCGTGGACGCGTCGAGCGAGCTGACCTTGAGGCCGCGCGCTTCGTCGAGCATCGCGCTGCCCTCGGCCAGCGTCACCGCGGCCTCGGCGCTGACCTGCACGTGACCGAGCTCGGCGGCGGTGACGGTGAACCCGCCCACCATCGGAGGCGGGCGCGGGGCCAGCCAGGCGACGACCACGAAGCCGACCGCCACGCTCACTGCGGCGACCAGGGTCATGGCGAGGCGCTGCGGCGGCGGGGCGAACAGGCGGGCATCGAGGCGCAGCTTCGCGTCACGGGGCATGCCGCGCGCCTGCAGCGTCGCGTCGGCCTGCTGAAGCGCAGTGTCGAAATCACGGGGCATCGTCGACCTCCCAGCCCGCGGCGCGGATGGTCGTCCACGCGCGCGTCAACAGCTTCGACACGTAGCCCTCGGAGAACCCCAGCATGCGGGCGATGTCGCGCTGGCTGTGTCCGTCGAGGACCTGCATCGAGAGCACCATTCGTTCTTTCGGAGGGAGCGTGTTGAGCAGGCGCAGCGCCGCGGCGGCGTCGTCCCGGCGTTCGAGCGCCTCGTCGGGGCGCATCGGGTCACCGAAGGTGAGCAGCCGACCCAGCCTTCCCACCCACGAGGCCTCGCGTTTGAGCCGGGACAGGGCGAGGTTGGCGGTGACCCGGTACAGCCAGCTGCCCAGGTCGTTCAGGTCGAGCTGGCGCAGGTTCCGGTGCAGCTGGAGGAACACGTCATGCGTGACGTCTTCGGCCCAGGCGCCGCGGCCGCCGCTGTAGCGGAGGGCCCACGAGTACACGCGGTCGCGCTCCGCGCGGTACACGTTGTCGAAGGCCGGCGCTTCGAGTTCTTCGACGGGGATGGGGGTGCTGGCCGAGATCGGCTCCATTCACCACACTCCACGAACGAGCCTGCCAATACTTTCCTCGGTCGGGGACAGGACAAACCAACCCTACCGCTCCACCTGAAGCATGGCCGAGAACCCGAACCCCGATCGACCCCAGAGCACCTCGTCACCCTGCCGGTGTTCCCGGCCAGTGCTGAGCTCAACGCCGACGCGAGCGCCACCCCGAATCGCGCCGATCGCCCTGAGCACCGAAACCCCGATCATCCCCAGCGGGTCGAACCGCACTCCGCCAGCCGGGTCGAGCGCAGACCCGCCAAAGAAGTGAAGCCGCCCGCCGCCGAGCACCTCGGGAGCGATGGTCCACGCCGAGAGCACGATGGGAATGCGCAACCCGCCGGCGAGCGGCACTTCCCACGCGGTCAGCCCCGGACCGGGCCCCAACGTCAGCCCCATCGAAACGAGCGGCTCGACCACGCCGGTGGGCAGCGCCCCATGAAACGAGATCGTCGGGTCCACCGCCGGACCGCGCACGAGGATCCCCACGCGAAGTCCCGCCCCGAGGCGGAGTGGCCGTTCGACCGGCGGGGGAGGAACCGGCGGCGCGACCACCGGTGGTGCTTCGACGGGAGGATCCACCGGTGGCTCGGGTTCCGCGACGACGGCGACGACGGGCTTTGCAGGAACGTGAGCCTCGGCCTCATGCGCGAGCACGGCCAACCGCTGGGCCAGCTCGAAGCCCAGCTCGGCAGGCCACTCGATCGCCGGCCGCAGCTCGCTGGTCGCTGAGTACTCACCGGCCTGCGCGGAGAGCCGCAGGGTCCCGTGCAGTTCTTCCACGCCGAGCTTCAGCTTCCCGCCGGGCTCGACGGCGAAGCCCTCTTCGAGCAGCCGCTGTTCGATCAGCTCGCGAACTCGGGGACCCAGGCGCGCCGTCGTGTTGCGCGAGAGGTCGACCGTCAACGAGACGGGCGTCGCGGCGAGGAGCAGGAGCGCAGCCAGCATCATCGAGTCACCGGAGGCAGGTCAGTTCGCCAGTGCATCGATGACCCCGAACAACCCTTCGGTGGTGAGCGCGAGGCGTCGAAAGTCCACCCGCTCCGGCAGGTCAGTCGCCTCGTGGTAGTGCGGATTCCGGTTCGGCGCGGTGTCGGTGACCATCAACGCCCGATAGCCCTGCCGCCAGAACGGCCCGTGATCCGACCAGTCCACACCCTGCACGGACGCGGGGATCGACGCCCCTTCACTCGGCACCTTCGCCTTCTCCCGGAACACCCGAACGCACTCCCGCGCCAGGTCGCGCGAGTCGGTGTCGGCGACGAACGCGATGAAGTTCCCCGTCGACGGGTACGCGATCGAGAACGGCCACGGGTAGTGCTGCGTGTTCGCCTCGTCGGTGAAGTAGCCCATGGTCTCGAGCGACAGCATCGCCTTCACGTCATCGCCGCGAGCGCGGGTGGCCCTGGCGTTGACCTCGCTGCCCATGCTGGCGTGGCGGAACCAGGGCGGCTCCTCGTTGGTGAAGAACACGAAGCGCACGGTGCGCGCCGGCGCCTGCTTCATCACGTACGAGGCGAGCGCGAGCCCCACCCCCACGCCCGAGCCGTTGTCGTCCGCCCCCGGGGTCCCATGGGCGGTGTCGTAGTGCGCGCCGATCACGATGAGCTCGGTGGGACGGCTGGTGCCCGCCTTCTCGACGATCAGGTTCTTCACCGTGCGCTCGCCGACCTGGTACGGCTCTTCCTTCACCACGTAGCCCAGCGTCGTGAGCCGCTCGCTCAACCACGTCGCGGTGCGCTCGAGCGCGTCAGGCGCGTTGTCCAGGTTGCGCTCACCGAAGCCCACCGCCAGCTGCGTCACGTCAACCTTCAGCGAGGCCTCGAGCGCCGCGTCCGCCGCCACGGCAGGGCCCGCGTACGAGGTGCCCGGCATCGACACCATTCGCGAGAAGCACCCGGCGAAGAATGCACCGAACACCAGCAGCACCACCCCGAACACTTTCAGGCCTCGCACGGCGCGGCACGCTACTCCCGGTGCGGCTCAAGAAGCGTGCGGCAAACAGGAAGGAGCCAGTGAAGAGGCAGGCCCCGATGGTGCGCGGTCGTGAACGGTCGCAGGACCGTGCCGTGCGTGGCCAGGCCCCTCGACCTCGAGCGCTTCGTTCACGGATTGCACATGGCTTCGTTCAGCTGAGCTCGGTCGGGGTCGCTCGCTCGCCGGTTAATTGTCTCCTTTGATGACGACGGGGCGGGGTCGGGGGCGGCCCGAAAAGCCTGTCCTCTTTGATGACAATTAACCGGCAAGTCGAGCACCTCGCCGGAAGGAAGCGCCCGCGCTGCGGCTACCTTCGCGTCCTTGCCCGTAGCCGAGGGGCAAGCGCGCGCTGAGCACAGCGCAGATCCTCCCGATACCGCGTCCCATCGGGGCCGTCGCTTGCTCGCCCGTGCTGGCACGGAAAGGCTGCACAACGAATCCCAGCCGCGGGTCAGGCCTCCGATGCGATCTCCCCAGCGCGCCCCGCTCAACGTCCCCTCTCTCCTGGTCATCGGGCTGGGCGCAGCCACGGCCGGCATCGCCGTCATCGGGGTGGTCTTCACCTTCATCCCGCCGCTCTGGGCGCTGATGGAGCAACTGCTGAAGCTGGTCGATCCGCACCCGCTGAGCGTGAGCAGCGTTCGCGGGCTGCTGGCCTGGCTGACGTTCACCGGCACGCTGATCATCGGCGGCGGCTGGTACCTGCGCGTGGGCCGCTCGATGGCGATCGCCGTCGCCACCTGCTTCGGCATCGCGCTGCCCTGCTGCACCTCGAGCTTCTGCTGCGTCGGCGTGCCGCTGGCGATCTGGGTCTTCCTGGTGCTGATGCGGAGAGACGTGCGCGACTCGTTCGACTGAGTGTGCAGATCGCTGCACGGGTGCACAGCGGGCTTCACGGCTCGCGTGGCGTTCCCCGGGGGAAGGAGCGTGGCACCACGGCTGCAGAGTGCGGTCACGACCCTTCACACCTGGGAGTGACCCACATGAACTCGAACGTCCCGAAGAACGGCCCGATGGCAGGCATGATCGTCCCCGCGATCACCGGAGCGATCGTGCTCCCGCTGGCCCTGCTCAGCCCGACCTTCCGCAGCTTCTTCGCCTCGCCCCTGACGCCCGCCTTCCAGGGCGTGTTCTTCGCGAGCGTGGTGTTGATGGTGCTGCACAAGGTCGAGAGCTACTGGTTCGGCGAGTACGACCAGTGCCCGGTGTACGCGTCGTCGGCGACGTCGTCCTTCGCGGACAACCCGCGCAAGGCCGTGTTCATGACCTTCGTGCCCACGTTCCTGGGCATGCTGATCTTCGCCTTCCTCGCCTTCCTCGGCCCGCCGTGGCACCTGATCACGCTGACGGTCTGGCTGGGGCAGGGCGCTCACGAACTGCACCATCTGGCGAAGTCCGCCGCGCGGGGCCGTCTGTACCCGGGCATCGTCACCTCGGTGCTCTTCGTGGTGGTGATGAGCTTCGGGCTCTTCCCCCTGTGGCACGACGCGGTGCTCGGCGCGCGCGGCCTGCTCTTCTACGGCTACTACGCGGCGCTGCCCCTGGTGTTCCTCGCGCATTACCTCGAGGACCGGAAGTGGATCTCCGTGGCGCCCGAGTCGATCTGGAACCCGGAAGGCTCGTCGGAGAAGCCCACCGAGGCCGGCGCGCGGGCCTGAAGTACGCTCGGGCGATGAGCCGCTGGTCCTTGCCCCTCGCCGTGCTTGCGATGTTCGCGTACGCAGAGAAACCCATGACCTCGACCATCGCGTTGAAGAAGACCGCCGACACCGGCACCTTCGCCCGGTACGTGCCCTTCGACGATCGGCGCGAGGTCATCGTACGGCGCGGGAAGGAGCTCGGCGCGAGGTACGGCGGTGAGCTGGGCCGCCGCACGGTGACGGTGAAGGGTGGCGAGTTCCCGATGGTGCGGTACCAGGCGATCCTCTCCCCGCCGCCGATGAAGCCCGGGGGCACGCCGATGTCTGCGGAAGCGGCGAAGCGGTACAAGCCGGTCTCCGAGGTGCTGCTGTTGCCTGACGCCGAGGTGCTCATCCGGCGCGACCCGGACGGCTTCAGCGACGCAGAGGTCGAGACGATCCTCGCGGCGATCTCGGTGAAGTGAGACGCTCGGCTTCCATGAGGTCCTTCGTGAAGAAGAAGGCCCCGAAAGTCTCCGCGAAGGCCCGTCGCGACGCCGTGCTCCGGCGCATCACCTGGCGCACGAAGAGCACCGGCAACATCACCTTCCCGGCGATCCCCGGGCTGGTCGATCACTACGTCGAGGTGCTCGAGAACCTGTTCGCCGCGATGGGGCGGCCCTTCGGCAAGGGCGCCGCCGCGAGCTGCCGGGCGATGCTGGCGGAGAAGATCGAGTGGGCCTTCGAGCGCTCGCACAACGCGTCGGTGTCGGTCGACTGGAAGACCGATCAAGGCTCGGCGACGAGCCTGACCTACACGGTGATGGGCCTGGCGAAGACGATCGAGGAGGCCTACGCCGAGTGGGTCAAGCTGCGCACGCCCCCGCTGTTCGGCAAGCACGCCGACGCGCGGGTGATGGACCTGGCGGCCACGCTGGGCCCGCCGGGCGAGGTGACGGTGCTCGACGCAGGGGCGGGTGACGGCCGCAACTCGCTGCCGCTCGCGCGCGCCGGCTACGTGGTCGATGCGCTCGAGCTGGCGCCGGTGCTGGTGGAGAAGCTCGAGGCCGCGGCGCGCGAGACGGGCGCCGACGTGCGCTCGGTGTGCGGCAGCTTCTACGACCGCGGGCTCACCCTGCCGCGCGAGCGCTACCACCTCGTCGTGCTCGCCGAGGTGTGCTCACACTGGAGAGGCCCGCGAGACCTGCGCAACACGCTGCTGCGCTTGAGCGAGCTGGTGGAGCCGGGCGGCCTCGGCCTCTTCAACGTGTTCCTCGCGCACCCGGGCTTCAAGCCGAACGCGGTCGAGCGTGACTTCTCCCAGATCGCCTGGTGTCCGATCTACTCGCGGCAAGACGTCGCCGAGGCCTGCGAGGGCCTGCCGCTCTCCCTCATCGCCGACGAGTCGGCTGCCGACTACGAGAAGGCCCACGCCCCGAAGGACGGCTGGCCGCCCACCGGCTGGTACGTGCGGTGGACGAGCGGCTCGGAGGTGCTCGATCTGCCCGCCGACCAGTCGCAGTTCGAGCTGCGCTGGCTGACCTTCCGGCGCGCGTGACGGAGCCCGGCGCAGTTCCTGCGCGCGCGGAGCCGGAGCTCGGGGGGCTGCGTGCGCACGGCCGATGCAGCTCCTGGAGCGCGTGGACACCGCGCTCTCCGCGCTTCAGTCGGGCGCCACCAGCCTCGCCTCCTACCTCGCCGCGCACGTGCTGCTGTGCCTGGTGCCGGCGTTCTTCGTGGCCGGGGTCCTGGCAGCCCTGGTGCCGAAGGAGGCCGTGACCCGCTTCCTGGGGCGGAAGGCGCCGCGGTGGGTCGCCTACCCGATGGCGGCCATCGGAGGCTCGCTCATCGCGGTCTGCAGTTGCACGGTGCTGCCGCTCTTCGCCTCGATTCAGAGAAAGGGCGCGGGCCTCGGGCCGGCCGTCACCTTCCTCTTCTTCGCGCCGGCGGGGAACATTCTCGCGCTCTCGTACACGGGCGTGGCGCTGGGTGGAGAGTTCGCGCTCGCCCGCGTCGTGTTCTCAGCCGTGTTCGGCATCGGCATCGGCCTGTCGATGGCGGCGCTGTTTCCCCGCGAAGACGGCCCCGATCCGGGCGAGGTGAAGGTGGCCTCGACGAAGTTCCCCCGCGGGGTGGCGCCGCTCCTCGCGGCGTTGGTGGTGTTGCTCCTCGCCGGCACTCTCAAGCTGGGCTTCCTCGACGCGGTGGTGGCCACCTCGAGCTGGCCCGTGCGCGGTGCGGCGGCGCTGAGCGAAGCGCTCGCCCGCTGGTTCCCCTTCGACCCCGCGCGCGGGGAAGAGGGGGTGACGGTGCAGGGGCTGGCGCTCATCGGGGTGCTGGTGGCGTGGGGCCTGCTCGCGTGGCGTGGCTTCACCCACGTCGACGATGCCATCACCAAAACCACCGTCGCCGCGCTGGTGGTCACCGTCGTCATGTTGATCGTCGCGGCGCTGCGCGTCGGGGTCGAGGGAGACGGACTGCGGGTGTCGATCACCGGCCGCACCGTGGCCGTCGCGCTGGTGTTGGGCGCGGTGGTGGCGCTCGCGAGGCGGCTCGACACCTTCGACGCGCAGCAGTGGCTCTGGGAGTCGTGGCGCTTCGTGCGCCAGATCGCGCCCCTGCTGCTGGTGGGTGTCTTCGTCGTCGGCCTGGTGCGCGTCTTCATCCGGCCCGAGTGGGTACACGCGATCGCCGGGGAGAACACGGTGCTGGCGAACGCCACGGGCGTGGGCTTCGGCGTCTTCATGTACTTCCCCACGCTGGTCGAGGTGCCGGTGGCGAAGCTCTTCCTGTCCCTGGGCATGCACCCCGGCCCGTTGCTCGCCTACCTGATGGCCGACCCCGAGCTGAGCCTGCAGAGCATCCTCGTCATCTCGAAGCTCATCGGCGCCCGGCGCACGGCGGCCTGGGTGGGGCTGGTGGCGGTGTTCAGCCTCGGTGCGGGGCTCCTCTGGGGCGCGCGGGCTGACGGCGCGGGCCTGGGCTGGCTGGGGCTGGGCGCCGTGGCCTGGTTGGCCGGCATCGTGCTGCTGGTGCGGCTGGTCTCGTGGCTCATCAATCGCAGGCCGCCGCTGGTGGGCGTACACCCCTGAAGGAGGGCGCGATGGACATCAAGATTCTCGGCAAGGGTTGCGCGAAGTGCCTCAAGCTCGAGGCGATGACCCGGGAGACGCTCGCCGCGCTCGGGCGAACCGCCGACGTCACCCACGTCACCGACGTGGCGGAGATCGTCAGCTACTCCGTGATGAGCACGCCCGCGCTGGTGATCGACGGCGTGGTGAAGGTCGAAGGCCACATGCCCCGGCGCGAAGAGCTCGCCGCCTGGCTGACCCCCGCTCAGAGATAGCTGAGCCACCAGTCCTTGCGGCGGGCCTTGAGGGCGGCGAACCAGCGGCTCGGCAGGAACAGGATCAGCACCGCGCCCGCCCACGCCACGTAGACCCAGCCGAGGCTGAGCCCGAAGCCCTTCGGAAACTTCCAGAAGGGGCCCACGAACTGCTGGGCCTCGAAGCCCTGCGCGAGTCCCACCGCCACCGCGGCCAGGTGGAGCAGGCCCAGGTGCAGCGCGTAGTAGAAGAACGGCACGCGCCCGAAGATGACCAGCGGTCCTTCGCGCTTCAGCGTCATTCGCTCGAACGCCGCGAGCACCAGGAACAGCGGGCCCAGGGTCACCAGCAGGTAGGCGAGCGACGGCGGGTACTTCGTCACGTTCAAGAACGAGAGCACCGTGAACGCGCTCGAGGGCTGGGTGGTCCAGGGGGCCGGGTCGCCATAGACGTTGAGGGCCCGCAGCGCGACGAACGCGCCGAGGGCGCCCAGGCCCAGCTGCACCAGCAGCCGCTGCCTGCGGTCCGGCTCCATCGTGAAGATCGGCCCCATCACGTAGCCGAGCGCCATCACCGCGACCCACGGAATGAGCGGGTAGCCCACCGGCGTGTTCCCCTGGTGCAGCAGGCTGATGACCCAGTCGCCCGCCGTGCCCGTCGACACCCCCGCCGCGTCGCGCAGCGGCGCAGCCCGAATGCCGTCGAACGCGTTGTGCAAGACGATGGTCGCGATCGAGAGCACCGCCACCCATCGAGAAGGCAGCCACACCAGCGCCGCCAGCAGGACCATCGACCAGCCGAGCGCCCAGATGACCATCAGGCGCGGGTTGGTGAAGGTGAACGTCCACGCGAAGTGGATGACCGTCAGCTCGGCGAACACCAGCCAGAGCCCGCGCGTGAGCAGGAAGCGTGAGAGCTCAGGCTTCGACTTGCCGGCGAGGTAGGCGGCCGTGCCTGCGAGCAACATGAAGCCGGGGGCGCAGAAGTGGGTCACCCAGCGCGTCATGAAGAAGGGCACCGTCGTCTTCGCGAGATCGGTGGCGTTGAACGCCTTGAAGCCGAGGAAGTCGCGGGCGTGGTCGAGCGCCATCACCACCATGATCAGGCCGCGCGTGGCGTCGATGGAGGTGAGCCGCTGGCGTGGGGGGCTCATGCGAAGGCGACGCACAGCATCAACAGACTCCCGGGTGCCTCGAGCCGCGCGCGGTGCGCCGCTGAAGGCCTTGATTGGTGCCCTCTCATCATCGTGGATCTGCGATGAAAAAGCTCTCCTTCCTCGGACGCGAAGCGCTCGAAGGTCTGGCCGAAGCGACCGGCTTCCGCGCACTGCGGCGGCCAGGGGGCGGATCAGCCCAGCGCTGCCAGCCAGGCAGGCTTGAAGAAGAGCACCAGGGCCAGCGCCAGCATCACCGCGCCGCTGATCAGCTTGAGCCAGCGCCCCTCGCGCTCCTGCAGCCGCCGCCGGCTCAGCGTCACCACCGCGATGGTCACCATCAAGCCGTCGTCGACGACGTACGCGAGGTTGTAGAGGCCCAGGTACGCGTAGTTCTTCCAGACCGGCAGCCCCTGGGCGGTCAGCACGTGGGTGTACACGGCGGGGAAGCCGGCGGTGCAGAGCAGCTCGACGAAGTTGACCAGCACCGCCAGCACCACCACGCCCACCAGCGCTCCGGCGAGGTGCTCGGCCTGCAGGATCTTCCTGACGCGCGCGGCGATGCCCGGCTTCGCCGACTCCGGAATGGTCAGAGACGGCCCACGCTGGAAGGCGAAGAACTCCTTCACGTTGAGGCCGCCCACCACCACCGCCACCACGGCCAGGACGATCTGCACGGCCCTGGAGAACCCGAGCAGGAGGAAGACGTTGAGCCACGCCGCCATGAAGGCGAAGTAGACCAGCCCGCTCACCAGCACGAAGGTGCCCGCCACCAGCGCCATGCGGGGGCGGCTCTTCATGTTCACCAACAGCGAGAGCAGGAACAACAGCACCCACATCGCGCAGGGGTTGAAGCCGTCGAGCAGCCCCACCAGCAGGGTGAAGAGGGGCATGCCCAGCTCGCTGGCCCGCAGCTTCCCGATGATCGGCGCGTCGACGGTCCCTTCCTCGCACTGCTCGGCGTCCGCGGTGCACACCATCGCCGCCCCCACCTCGTCAGGGGGCGACTGACGCTCGAGCAGCGCCCTGATGCGGACGCCGGTGGTCTCCGGGCGGTCGAAGCCGAACACGAGCTGCCCGCCGATCAACATCGCCGGCACCCCGGGGACCGTCTCGCCGCGCTCCGCGGCCAGCGCCTGCAGCCGCCGCAGCGCCGCAGGATCGCGATCGACCTCCTGGACCGAAACGGTGAGGCCAGGCTGCGCGCTCACCAGCTCGTCGAGGAAGCGGTGCGCCTCCACGCAGTGAGGGCAACCCGTGCGACTGAAGAGGACGACCTCCTCCGCGTGGGCCTGCTGCGCGGCGAGGACCAGGAGCAGGAAGAGCAGCCGGGACATGCAGGTCTCCTACCGCCGCCCCCAGACCATGCAGGGCGGCCACCACCCGCACGCGCTGCGGCACAACCCTCGGACGCGCACCGCCTGCGTCGGCGAGGGTGGCGCGGAGAGTGCAACCCAGGTGGTCGAGGCCACCACATGCGTCCTGTCATCAAACACCCGCTCCGGTTCACGTTCCTCGCCCTCGCCCTCTTCGGCTGCGACAAGAAGGTCGAGTCATCGCCGACGCCCCTCACCGCCGGGCCCGTCTCCGAGGCAGTGCCGCTGCCCGCCCCGGCAGTGACGCCGACCGTGCCCGCGCACATGAGCGAGCACTTCCTCAAGAGCGCCGAGCTGAAGAAGGCCGTCATCGACGGCAAGCTGGGCGACTTCAAGGCGAGCGCGGTGTGGATGGCGGAGCACGAGCTGGCGGCGGAGTACCCCGAGAACTGGAAGGGCGGCGTCGACGCGATGAAGGACTCCGCGCGCCTCGGGCGTGACGCCGCGACGCTCGAGGCGGCCGCGGCCTCGCTGGGTGCGACGGGCGCCGCTTGCGCCGCGTGCCACGAGAAGCTGGGCGGTCCGAAGGTGACGCCGGTGGGCGAGCCGCCCGCAGAGGGCAGCGGCAACCCGCCCCACATGCTGCGCCACCAGTGGGCGATGGACCTGATGTGGCTGGGCCTGGTGACCCCGTCCGACGAGGCGTGGGTGAAGGGCGCCGAGGTGATGTCCGACGCGCCGCTGACGCCGGGCACCATCTCCCCCACGCAGACCGTCACCAGAGCGGTCGCGAAGCTCGCAGATGAAACGCATGCCGCCGCAGCTGCTGCGCGGAACGTGGAAAAGAGTGCGCGCGGGAAGGTGTACGGGGAATTGCTGCTCTCCTGCACCGGCTGTCACCAGGCCCTCGCGAAGAAGTGAGCAGGGAGAATGAACATGTTCAGATCGCTGAAGAGGGTCGCCGTCGTCGTCTCGGCACTGCTGGCTGCCGCTTCGTTTGCCCAGGGGGGGCCCAGACCGGGCGGGCGCGGGTGGGGCGCGGCCGGCCCGTACCAACGCCTGTACGACCCCAGGACGGTCGAGACGGTGAAGGGCGAGATCGAGAAGGTCGAGCGCATCACTCCGCTTCAGGGGATGTCGGCCGGCGTCCACCTGATGCTGAAGACCGACAAGGAGTCGATCTCCGTCCACCTCGGCCCCGCGTGGTACCTCGACAACCAGGAGCTGAAGCTGGAGCCGAAGGACAAGGTCGAGGTGAAGGCTTCACGCGTGACGGTGGCTGGAAAGCCGGCGCTCATCGCGGCCGAGGTCGTCAAGGGAGACCAGGTGCTCAAGCTCAGGGATGACAACGGCATCCCGCAATGGAGCGGTTGGCGCCGCCGCCCGTGACCGCCAGCCTCTGAGGTTTTGTTCAAACCGACCGGCGTTGAGCGCAGTCAACGAGTCAGCCGGCGCGCGCGCTTCCTCGAGGCCGCTGACGCCCCGGGAGCATGCCGTCGAGCGCGGCCTGGTGCGGCTTGAAGGCGTCGAAGACGTGAACCATGAACGCCCGAACGCGGCTGTTGCTGCGCAGCTCGGGCAGCGTCAACAACCAGAGGTCGCGCGCTTCGTCTGTGAGCCGCGCCCCGATGCGTTCCAGGCGCGGCCCGACCGTGGTGCGCGGCACCTTGAGGCTGGTCGCAGCGCCCACCGCTTCGAAGAGGCGAAGTAGCAGGTAGTCCGCTCGATCCAAGGTAAGAGCCGTTCCATGGATGGCAGAGCGATCATCGAAGTGCTCACCGTGCTGGTCGTGGCGTTCATCGCCTTCGTGGTCGTGCCGCTGTTCCTGCTCTTTCTCTACATCAAGTACCGCGGTGGGAACGCTGAGATGCACCAGACGATCGCGGCGGTGAAGTCGGGGACGATCACCGACCTCCTCCCGTGGGACAGCACGTCGCTGGGTGAGCTGACCCGCGAGTGGGTCGGCCACTCGACGTACACGACGAGCATGTTCGGGCGCAGCGACCAGGCCGCAGGCCACGTGCCCTCGAGCCGCGCGCCCTCAGGCTGGTTGCTCGTGTTCAGCGTCGAGACGAAGAATGACGGCGCCGACGGCAGGGTGCTCGCCATGACCTCGGCGCACCGCCTGGAGTTGGTGCTCGCGGGCGGCGCCTGGCGCGCCACGCTCAACGGCACGGTGCTCGGAACCTTCAAGAAAGGCGAAGCCCCGATCACCGCACCCGACGGCGCGCAGCTGGGGACCTTTCTGCCCGGAGCCCCGCTCGTCGTTCGCGGCCGCGAGGTGGCGACGCTCAACACCCCTCGCGCCGCTGCTTCAGCGCGCACGCCCTCGCCCAGCCAGCTCGTGACCCATCTGCTGACGGAGCGAACGCCAGAAGACGAAGCGTGGACGCTGGTGATCGCGGTGTTCCAACTCGCCCAGGCGTCAGCAGAGTAGTCAGCGCCCGCCGGTGCCGACGGTGAGCAGGTGCCCCGCCGAGTACGCGGTGAACTCGGGCGCGTACATCGACTGCAGCGTCGCCGGCCCCACGCGGAAGGCGCCGCCCATCGCCGCGCGCACCCGGTACTTCAGCGTGTACTCGCCGGCCGGGAGCGACTCGAAGAAGAAGTTCGTGCCCGAGTCGCGCAGCTCCTCGTACCAGTACAGACCGGACTCCCATCGGTACCGCGAGACGCCCACGTCGGGCTCGAAGCCGGCGCCGCGTGGATCTCTCAGGTGCACGTACTCCGCGCGCTGCTTCGCCCGAATGACCAGCTGCACCTCGAGCTCGTCGCCCGGCTCGAGCCGCGCGCCCTCGGTCAACGGCTGCAGCGTCACCTGCGGGCCCTGCTTCACGCGCTTGAAGTACGTGCGCTTCACCTGGAACAGGTCGCCGGCCCCCTTCTCGGGCAGCCGGTCGGTGGAGAAGTGCCAGGTCGCCGACGCGAACTGCAGGCCCTTCGTCGCCTTCGTCACCGTCACCGTCGCCATCGACTTCGCGTCGAGCGCGTTCCCCTCGAGTACGAGCTGCTGTTGGCGCCCCGCGTCGTCGGGAGCGAAGACGAACTGCTTCGTCACCGCGCCCACCGTCACGGTCGTCTCCTCGCGCAGGCCGAGCGCCTTCTCGGTCTCCAGGTACTTCACCAGCGCGTAGATGGCCTCGGCCGACGCGCGCGTCGACTTCCAGTGGTTGAGCTTCTTGTTGAGCAGCAGCCACTGCACCAGGCCCGCGCGGCGCGGGTCCTTCGGCGACAGCTCCATCAACGCGCGCAACGCGAAGGCGTGGCCCTCGATGGTGTCGTGGTACCAGAGCCAACTCCGGTCGCTGGGCTGCCAGAAGGTGCCCTCGTCAGGCGTGGTCTTCGCCGCGTCCATCACGCTGTCGAACACCTTCTTCGCGTCCGCGGGCCGGCCGGCGCGCTCGAGGGTGAGCGCGAGCAGGCCCTTCAGGTACGGCGGCTGCTCCTTCCAGTGGCGGAAGCTGTACTCGAGCAGGGCCGCGCGCTCCGCGGGGCTGAGCGCGCCACCGAGCCACGAGTCGTCGGGGTACGCCGAGGCCGCGTGCACCAGCGTGGTGACGTCGTGCAGGCTGCACTCGTCCTTCTTCAGGCACGCGGTGAGCTCGGCGCGGTACCAGGTGCCCACGGCGCGCCAGGCGTTGGTGACGGTCCAGCGGGGAACCTCGATCTTGAACTCGACCGCGCGCGCGAAGCCCTGCAGCAGGTACAGCGTCATGCCCGGCGACGAGCGGCCGCCGGGGAACCAGGGGAACGAGCCGTCGGCCAGCTGCATCTTCTCGAGCTTCTTGAGCGCTGCGCGCTGCTCCGCCTCGACGGCCGCCGGGTCCAGCATCGCCACCAGCTCGAGCCCGTCGCCCGAGCCGCCCTTCGCCTCGGCGAGCCACGGCGTCTCCTCGAGCCCGGCCTTGCGGTTGGGGTCGATGGCGTCGAACGGCTCGTACGGCGTCTTCCTCTTCGTCTTCGACAGCTTCGAGAGTGACGGGTGGTCGCGGAACACGCTGGCCACGATGCCGGTGGACAGGAAGCGGTTGAGCGTCTGCTCGGTGCACTCGTACGGGTAGCGCACCAGGTAGGGCAGCGCCGAGAGCACGCTGGAGAAGAGCTGCGCGTCGACCGTCACCACCAGCTGCTCGTCGACGCGGGTGGGGTCGGCCTCCTTCACCAGCGCCTCGAAGGACAGCGTGCGCGGCGCCGGGCCCTCGAGCGCGACGAAGCGGGACTGCGCGAGCCGCATGCGGGACGGGAGCAGGGGAATGGCGCGCAGCTCGCCGTCAGACAGGTCACCTGCCTTCGCCACCACCTTCACCGCCACGTCGCCCACGCGCCGGGGTGCGTCGAGCATCACCGTCAGCGTGACGCTCTGGCCCGCCTTCATCGAGAAGGGCAGCGGCACGTCCTTCACGCCGAACTCCGCGGCGACGTCGCGGTTCGTCGCGGGGTCGAACAGCGTGACGCGCACCTCACCCGCGAGGTCCTTCTTCCCGGCGTTGTTGACGACGATCTTCAGCGCCGCCTTGTCGCCCTCGCGCAGAAAGCGGGGCAGGGCGGGGCGGACCATGAGGTCCTTCACCGTGCGCACCGTGGCCGACGCCGAGCCGCCGCGCAGGTCGCGGGTGAGGGCCTCGACCCACAGGTTCCACGCCGTCACCGAGTCGGGCGCGGGCACCTCGAAGGAGACCTCGCCCTGTTCTCCCAGCACCAGGTGCGGCGAGAAGAAGGCGGTCTCCGCGAAGTTGGACCGCACCTCCGCGGCGGCGGCCGGTGGCGTGGTGGGCGCCTGGAGTTCGACGGTGGCCGGCGGCTGCCCGGGCGCGGCGGCTCCACGGATCACCTGGATGGTGTTGAAGCGCTTTTGCCGCAGGTTGACGCTGCCGCCCCCCGAGGTGCCGAGGTCACCGATGCCCATGCCGTACCCTCCGCCGCCGAAGCCGACGCCGGACAGCCCGAGCCAGAGACCGAACACGCCGATGCTGTCTTCCTTGAAGAACTCCTCTCTCGGCAGCTCGAACCACTGCCCGGTGGACAGGTCGTGCGGGGCGGAGCCGGAGAGGCTGCTCGACAGGTCCAGCCTCGAGCTGCGCACCGGGTAGAACCACGCGACGCGCGGCGGTGAGAAGGGCGCGAACACGTCGAGCGACTTGTCGTACATCGACGCGAGCAGCTCGGCGGCGCGCGGCTCGAGCAGCCTGCCCTGGCCCTTCACCGTGACGCGGAACTGCTCCTTCGTGCCTGGCCGCAGCGTGTCGCGGAAGGTGGAGAACTCCACGGTGAGCGCCTTGTCGTCCCACGGGACGTCGATGGTCTCGGTGAAGGCGGCCAGCGCCCAGTCGCGCACCGCGGTGACGCGCACCGAGTAGCCGCCCCGGTCCTCGGGCTTCGTGGCGCGCTCCACCCACGCCGGGTCGCGACCGGCGACGAGCCACCGGCGCTCGATGACCTTTCCGCCGCGCAAGACCTCGAACAGCAGTTGCTGGCCGGGGACACCCGATCCGACGAGGAAGCGCGCGGTCGTCCCCACGTGCGAGGTGGACGACTCGGCCCTCAGCCACGCGGGGACGGCGAGGGGGAAGGTCGTCGCGCCGGACACCACCAGCTCGGTGGCGATCGAGAGTGTCGTGCCCGCCTCGTCCTTCGTCTCGTAGCGCAGGCGGTACGCGCCGGGGGGCAGGGCGGGCAGCTTCGCCTCGGCCGCGCCGCTCGCGTCGTGAGTCGCCTCTCCGGACGCCACCTGCTTCCCGTCGGCCCAGCTCCGCAGCGTCGCCGCGACGTCGGCCGTGGCGGTGGCGCGCGAGCGCACCGCGTCGCCTGGCGTGACGAACGCGCGCGGCTTCTCGAAGGGTGAGCGCACCACCGGCTCGTCAGCCCAGCTCACGGGTGCCGCGGGCTGCTGCAACGCCACCAGGCGCCACTGGCCCTTGCCGGCGCGCCCTTCGCCGTCGAGGTTGGTGCGGCGAATGGTGACGACTGCGGGCGCCTGCTCGGGGAGGAAGCCGGGCCCCTCGTCGAAGCTCGCCTGTACCGACACCGCGCCGAGGCGCCGCTGCTGCGAAGCACTGCGGGTCTCGCCGCCGTCCTCGGTGACGTCGGCCTCGGCGCGGAAGCGCCAGGTGACGTCGCGCGGCTGCGAGGGATCGGCCTCGGGCGTGAAGTCGAGAGAGAAGGTGCCATCGGGCCGCAGCGCGCTCTCCCCGGTGGCGATGACCTGGGTGCGGGCGGGCGGCGACCACCACCGGAACCACCAGGGGAAGACGGGCTCGCGCTTGACGCGCCACTTCACCTTGCCGGCGGTCACGGGCAGCCCGAAGTAGTACCGCGCCTCGCCCTGGAGCGTGACGGGCGCGTTCAGCTTCATCGCGGCGCCGGTGTCCCTGAAGGTCACCTCGAAGGTGGGGCGCTTGTATTCCTCGACGCGCACGCCGACCGAGGTGCCGCGCGCCGAGAGGTGCCAGGAGCCCAGCATTCGCCCCGTGGGGATCGGGAATTCGCCCGACGCCGAGCCGAACTCGTTGGTGCGCACCTTGAGCGCGGCGATCTCCTGGCCGTTGGCGTCGGTGAGCACCACCTTCACCTCGGTGTTGGGCACCACCTTGAGCTCGTCGCTGGCGGCCGCGGCGCGCCAGGCGACCACCTTCCACTTGAGGGTCTGCGCGGGGCGGTAGATGGCGCGGTCGGTGTAGAGGAGCGCCGATTCGCGCGCGCGCGCCCGCTCCTGTCCCCAGAACGAGCGTCCCCGCGGGTCGACGGCGAGGTGCGCCCCCTTGCGAGCGAGGAGGAACGAGGTGTCGTCGCTGTCCATCGTGCCCGTGAGCCGAACCAGGCCCTGCGCGTCGGTGAGGCCGCGGGTGACGACCCGGGGAAGCTTCTCTTCCTGTGCGCTCGACAGCGTCACCGCAACGCCTGGCACCGGGGCGCCCGTCGCGCCGTCGCGCACGGTGACCTCGAGGGTGCCCTTCGCGGCGAGCTGCGTGACGGTCATCACCAGGTCGGAGACCACGAAGAAGGTGCCGACGACCTGGTTCTTCTCATCCTTGAAGGACTCCAGCGCCGAGGCGGCCACGAGGTACGCGCCGGGCGCGTCGAGCGGCGGCGTCACGTGGGTCTTGTGGAACTCGAGGTCGGGCGTGGCCGGGAGGTCGACGGACCAGCGGGCGACGGGCTTGGTCGCCAGCGCGGCGCGCAGCCGGTCTGCTTCGGGCAGCACTTCCCAGCCGCGGCCGAGGACGTCGGCGTCGAGCCTGAACGCGCGAAAGTGGAGCCGAGGCAGGTTCTTCGCAGACAGGGTGAGGGACGGCTTGCGCGGGCCATCGGAGAGCGGGGCCTCGAGCTGGAAGGCCGGCGCCTCGAGCTCGGCGACGAGGGCCTGGCAGTTCCGCCCTCCGAGCGTCCTGGGGTGGGCGCGGGCCCCCTCGGCGGCGACGTCGCGCGCCTGCTGCGTCTGGCCGCTGTCGCGCAGCCAGTGTGCCCCCGCGGCGCGGACCCAGGCGGAAAGCGGCAGCGCGGAATCGGCGGTGACGCGCGCGAGCAGCGCAGCGACCACCTTCGCGCGCGGGGCTGCGTCGGTGAAGGCCGCGTAGAGGATGCGCAGCCGCTCGGAGCGGGCGAACAGCGCGCCTTCCTTGCGGCCGGCCTTGCCGTGCCAGGCCTCGAGGTCTGCGAGCAGCGCCACGGCGCGCACGAGGGGGTGGGGGCCCTGCGGGGCGCCCGCGCCGAGCAGCGAGTCGAGCGGTACGCGGTAGAGCTCGTTGCGGTCCTTCTCGCTCCAGACGTTGGCGCTGCCGATGCCGCGCGCGCGCTGGACGGTGACGAAGTCGCGCAGCGAATCGCGCACGCCGGGGGGGAAGTCATTGGCGGCGAAGAGGTCCGAGAGCGAGGCGAGCGGGACGGCGCCGAGCGCGTCGCGGCTCTCCCAGGGGCCGGCCCAGGCGCGCTCGAGCTCCTCGCGGAGCTGGTCGGCGGTCATGCGCGTCAGGTCGAGACGGCCGGTCGTCTCGATCTTCTCGCGGTGGGAGAACTCCCATGCGCCATTCGACAGGTACTGCTCGAGCGCGACGGCGTAGAACGTCGCGACGATCGAGCGGGGCACGGCGCGCGTGGGCCAGGGCTCGTCGCGCAGCGCGCCCAGCGCCTCTTCGCCGAGGCTGATTCGCAGCACCGCCTGGCGTACCAGCGCGCGCGCCAGCTCGTCGTCATCGTTGGCCGCGCGCGCGGCGGTGAGGCGATCCCTCGTGGCCTTCGCCGCGGCCTCGATCTTCCGGTCATCGACGAGCTTGTCGATGTCCTTCCAGGACGGGGTGGCCTGCGACAGCACCAGCAACGCGAGGACCGGGAGCATGCCGGCACTCTAAACAGATCCAACCGTTCACCCCGAGCGGAGTCGGGGGGGTGATGTCAGCCACCACCGGGTTGTGATCGCTGGGGCCGCGCTTGAGCCGGTGCAGGTTGTCGAACTTGATGCCGGGCGACGCGATGAAGCCGTCGATGACCTTGTCGCCGTGCGTGGGCCCTTTGGGCGCGTGCCACTTCATGCCCGCGGACCGGGCGAAGCGGCCGTACGACTCGGTGTTCGCGTCCATGCCGATCACCAGCGGGATCTTCGCCTCGCGCGTGTGCTTGATGAACGTGCGCAGGTTGCGATCGAACTGGGGCCAGAGCTTGCTCGCGTACCCTCGGGGGCGGTGCACCGAGACCATGCGCACCTTCTTGTCGCCGACCTTGAGGTCGACCCAGGTGACCCAGCGGTTGAGAATGCCTTCGCCCTTTGAGGACGCGAGCGCGAAGCCCCGCCTGGTGGCGCGCGCGTCCTTGCGATCCCACACCACCGCGGAGCCCGCGCGATCTTCATTTGAGCGATCCTGGTGAACGCCTGACTCCTTGCCCATCAGCTTGCGGACGTGGGTGCGCTTGGCTTCCTGCACCAGCATCACGTCGGTGACCTTGTCGAGCGCCTTGAGCCGGCTCTTCTTGTCGCTGAAGTCGTCGTTCACCGTCGCGATGGTGAGGGTCTCGGCCTTCTTCTGCGGCCGGTGCTTCGGGCCGTGAGGAAGCGTGAAGGGAGGGAGCGTCGGGTGTGGGAAGCCGGCGATCGGTCTCATGACCGGTTATCGGGTTCCTTGAAGGCGGGAGAATTCGGCTTCCGCGTCAAGGCGACTTACATGCTGAGTGAGGGCGTCCTTCGTCACGCGCGGCGATCCGCTAACGTCCAGCATCATGATGAGGGTCGATGGGCGCGAGCGAGAGGGTCTCTTCATTCTGGTGTTGTTTGGGTTGAGCGGCTGTTTTCAGCCCACGGTCGAGGATGGAGAGATGGGTCCCGCGGGTGGCACCGTGAGCTCTGAAGGCGTCACCCTGGTCGTGCCTCCTGGTGCACTCAGCGTGTCCACGCGGCTCACCGTGACCCGCGTCAGTGCGACGCCCCCGGCCGGCACCAGCGCGGTCGGCAACGCCTTCCAGCTCGGGCCCGAGGGGCTGCAATTCGAGAAGCCGATCGCGCTCGAGCTGCCGCTGACCGTCGAGCCGCCGAATGTTCTGATCGCGACCTCCCCGGCGGGCCGGCTGCAGTTCGAGTTGCTGCCGGCGGAGCACTCGGCCCTTCGCGCGCGCGTCCAGGTTTCGCACTTCTCGATCTTCATTCCGGTGACCCCGGACGAGAGGGACGGTGGTGCTGATGCCGGCACCGACGCTGGTGTCGACGGCGGTGCTGTCGCCGGTGTCGACGGTGGCGTTGACGCAGGGGCGGCAGATCTCCTCGAGGCGTGTCAGTCGAACTGGAACGCGATCGGGTGGTGGGCCCTGGGCGACGCAGGCTCGGTCGTCGTGTCCCCAGGAGCCATCCAGGTCATCGAGCTTCCCGGGGCCTGGGTCTTCACGGTGGGAGCGGTGGTCTATTCCGTCGATCGCGCGACGCTTCGCGTGCTGGAGGTGCGCGACACTTCGCTCGATACCCTGAATGTCATGGGGTTCAGCGCGGTTCGGACCCCGTCCGAGCTCGTCTTCACCTCGGCGCGAGGCGGCGGCCAGTTCCCCGTCGGATACGCCGAATGGCGCGTCGACCTCAATGGCCGCTTCAAGCGAAGCGCCGATGGCGGCGTCGTGCGAGAGCTCGACCTGCCGGGCACCTGGGCGTCGCCCGGGGGCTTCAATGGTCTGGGGTCGGGGGCGACCTTCATCTCGAGCTGGGAGGCGCTCGTCGTCGCCTCTGATTGGACGGCGCCGGCGATTGGGGTGGTGCCTCTCGATCCGGCGCTTCCGCCGTGGACCGTCCCGGTTCCCGTGGGCTTCAAGGACTCCACGAATGCCATCGAATTGGCCGACCAGACGGTGCTGATCGGCTTGAACTCGCAGAATCCACCTTTCCCGCAGAACCCGGTGCTGAGCAGGCGCACGGACACGTACGTGCTTGGACTCGATGGTGGGCTGACGGCAACCGGCTGGGGCGTGGACGAGACGTCGCCCCCCTGGGGCCTGGCGCTCGCCAGCGGAGGCGACGCGGGAGCCGTCATGGTCACGTATGGCCGCACGAGCATCTCGATCTGGGAGCGAGCTCGGCCCGCTGCCGCCTGGGTGGGCGAGCTCCTCGATGCCGGCTCGACGTGGCCGCTTCGCAATGCCGTGAAGACCACACCGGGAGGCCGCATCGTGGTGGCCGTGCCGCTCAGTGGGCTGCCGCTGCGATACGGCGCCAACCCGCTCCCTGCCGACGTGTACCTGGTGACCTACCCACCGGGGAGAATCTCCCGGCTCATCACCGGGCTGCGCAGCTCTGCCCCTCCCAGTATCGGCGCGGTGCGCGAAGACTCGTTCATCTTCGCTTTCTACGACGAGAGAACCGGGCTGCACGCCGCGCGGCTGTGCCTGCCTCCATGAAGTCAGTGGGCCCACCAGGATTCGAACCTGGAACAGCGGTCATGGAGCACGCAATCGGCGACGCCATCCACCTCGCGAACGGTGATTCGACCGCCGGTCACCTGCGTCTCATCGGTGCAAAGAAGGTCCTGGGGATGATGGATAGCCTCACCACCGGCCCCGTCTCCACGGACCCGACTGAGCACTCAGCCCTGAGGCTGAGGTACTGGCGGGGATTCTATCGCCGCCTCGCGATCCGATTTGGGCCGTCTCGGGCCGTTGTCTCTGCGAACGACCTTTCGAAAGCCCTCGCGAAGAGGAGGGCGGGCCAACCCGTAGTGGTGTGGTCCGGCGGCCGATGGACCGAGGTGTTGTTCCAGTGGTGGGCCTGCGACGCCCTCAGCCGTCACCGCGTGTCGCCCAGAGACGTCTGGCTGGCGACGACGTCGGGTGACTACGTTTTGGCGCCATTATTTCACCAGCTCGCCGCCTGGTCTGGCGGGCCAGCGGTCTCGGCGCTCAGTCGAGCGCGCGAACGAGGGTGGCGGCCTCGGCCGCGGTGGGGCGAGCGGTGGGGAGCTTGGCCAGCAGCCGGGCGAGCACTGCGTCCCAGGCAGGCGAGAGGGTGGGCTTGAGCTGCGATGGAGGGACCGGTGAAGCCGTCGCGTGCAGGCGCGCGAGCTCGTCGACATCGGCGTTGGCGAACGGAAGCTGGCCCGTCACCGCGTGGTAGAGCAGCACGCCCGCGGCGTAGACATCGCCCTTCGCGTCGCAGGATCCGGTGGCGAAGCGCTCCGGCGCCATGTGGGACGCCGTCCCGAGCACCACGTAGCTCGGCTTGTCGCGCAGCTCTGCTGCCGCGCCGAAGTCGATCAGCGTCGGGTGGGCGTGCGCGCCGTGCCGCTCGGCGAGCACCACGTTCGACGCCTTCACGTCCTGGTGCACCACGCCCTCGCGGTGCGCCGCCGCGAGCGCGGAGAGCACGCCCCCCACCGTCAGCGCCGCGTCGCGCGGGGTGAGCGGCCCCTGTCGCAACCGCTCTTCCAGCGTGGGCCCGACGAGCAACTCCATCACCAGGTACGGCCGATCGTCGGGAGTGACACCGAAGTCGATCACCCGCACTGCGTGCTCGTCGCGCACCCGGCAGGCGCGCATCGCCTCGCGGCGGAACCGCTCGTACGCGCTGATGCCGTCGTGGACGAGCTTCGTGTCGCCGCACAACACCTTCACCGCCACGTCCATCTCCAGCTCGACCTGCCGCGCCTGGTGCACCACGCCGAAGGCGCCCCGTCCGAGCACCTGCGCGATGCGATAGCGGCCCGCGAGCACCGTGCCGGGCGTGAGGGGCGCGAGTGGGCTCGCGCTTTGGCTGTGGTCTGCGGCGCGCTTGAGCTTCGAGAGGAACGACCGCAGCAGGCCCGGCTTGACCGCGTCCTCCGGTGGGGGCGGTGGCGGTTCCTCGGCGTCGATCACGCCGCTCGGAGAAATCTCCAGCACGTCGTCAGCGTCCAACGGCAGCGGCGGCGCCGCCGCTTGAGCCCTCGCTGGCCGCAACCGCAGCTTGATGCGCGCGAGCAACACCTGTGGAGAGAACGGCTTGGTCACGTAGTCGTCGGCGCCACACTCGAGCGCTGTCGCGACGTCCTCTGGAGAATCGAGCGCTGTCACCATGATGATGGGCATGGCGAAGCCCCGGGCGCGGGCGACCTTCAGGACCTCGAGGCCGCTCTGACCGGGCATCATCACGTCGAGCAACACCAGGTCGACGTCGCCGCGCTCGATCAGCGCCAGCGCCGCGGGGCCGTCGGCCGCGACCGCCACGTCGAACCCGGCAGCCGTGAGTGCACGCTCGAGCATGAGCCGATTGATGAGGTCGTCCTCGGCGATGACTACGCGCAAGCGCATCTGGATTCCTAACGGCACCGGTGGGCGAGCGCTGGCCCGCGCAGTGGGTGCGCTGGCCCATGAGTCGCTGCTGACGCCGTTGAACTGAGTGGGCCCACCAGGATTCGAACCTGGAACCAAGCGGTTATGAGCCCCGGCTCCGCGCCTTTGTACGGCGTGGCAGCAGTTCACCCCTCTACACAACCGCTCGCAACTCCGATGGTCCAGAGCGGGGCGACATTTCTACCGCGTGGCATCGCGTCCACCGTTTCGACTCCGCGTGGTGCGCCGGTGGTGCGGCCGTTGGTGCGCTTGCTCAGCGTGCGCGACGTGGCCGCGGCGTTGTCCGTCTCTCGCGCCACCGTCTACTCGCTGGTGAAGGCGGGCGAGCTCGATCGCGTTTGGGTTGGCGCGTCGATACGAGTGCTGGCGGAGTCGCTTGAGTCCTACGTGGAGCGCCGCCGTGAGTGAGAACGAAGAAGACGAAGTTACGAAGTCAGACGGAGTGGGGCAGACGCGAGGGCGTTGCACATGATCCGCGTCGAGGAGCGGGGAGGGCGGCTCTACGTCTACGAGGCGCGGACTGAACTGGAGAGACTACTTGCCTTGGCCGAGGGCTTTCACGAAAGCGTGGAGCGCCCCGAGTCGAGGCTCTCAGTGCTACAGACAATCTCATCGCTGACTGCGATTCTCGGTCTGGGCGGAGCGGTGCTGACCTGGTTCGCTTTTGATGACAGCAAGCACGTGTCCTCCGTCGCCATCATCATGATGACAATGGCCTACGTGCTCGTAACCGCAAACTATACGACTCGGCTAGCCAAGCGTCGCGATCGCGATCGCCGCGTTCTTCTCAATTTGGTTGACCTCCTTAGGGAGGCTGAGTCAGCTTTCTTGAATACGCGACAGTGGTCAGCGCTTGATCGCGCCCAATTCCAGATACGAGTACACCTACGACCAAATGGGCCGCAAGACTGCCGCCATCATGTACTGGGGCTCCGCGCCTTGGACCCTGTATTCTCAAGTTTGGGATGAGCAGGGGGCGACGCCCCCCTCTGGCTGTCTCACTCCGTACTCGAAGGGACGGCTTCGGAGCGTAACGGACCCACTCGGTACGACGTGGTACGGCTACAACGCCAGGGGCTTGCTGGTGAGCGAGATTCGTCAACGCCCAAGCGGTGCGTGCGGTTCCGCGTCAACGGAGGCCACTCCCAATTCCACCTACACCTACTCCGACAACGGGAACCTGCTGACCATTAGCTATCCCCATGGGCGCGAGGTGAAATATGTGTATCTTGCTGGGAGCGGATTAAACGACAGGGTATTCGCAATACAGACGAAGTACCTTGGAGCCGGAGGCTGGACGGGATTCACCAACCTCATCTCCTCAGTCTCTTGGGAGCCGTACGGGGATGTCCGGAGCTATCGAATGGTCTTTCCTAATGGATCCAGCGCAACGATGGAGAATCTGCTTGGGGATGACTCGAGCCAGGTTCCGTCTTCGGCGTGCACTTCGGCCGTGCCCTCTGTTGCCGCTGGAGACAAGACAGGAAGGCTAAGGTCGCTAAGGGTCTCCAGCGGATATGTTGCCTCTGGCCCAGGGGATATCTACAAGCGCACCTACACCTGGAAGGCAGATCAGGTCGCGAAGATCGACAGTTGTTACTTGGGTTCTTCCTCTGCGCAATCTGAATCGTTTCCTGCGAGCGGAACGCCACTTGGCTTTGACCAGCTCCTGCGCCTCCAGCGGGCCGATGGCACGGGCGGAGGACCGTATTCGCGACGCAACTTCACATACGACAACCGGGGCAACCGACTGACGATGGACATCGATGCCCTTGGCAATAAGTATTCTCATTCGTATTCGACGGCGACCCAACTTCCAGACGAACTGCTAAGAATGGAGCGAAATAACCTCGCCGGGAACGGTAACTGGAACGAATTCGCCTATGATCGGGATGGTCGAGTCATCCAGAAAACGTGGCCCGGCGATTCTGGTGGCAGTCCAGCCTTCGGTCTCGAGTTTGTTCACGTATCCGATGCCGCGATTGGTCCTGGAGCAGACACTGTCTTCAAGTCCGTGGGTGTGAATTCCTCCTACTACAATTATTGGTATGATTCACAGAGTCGCAGGCGAAGAAAGGACTATCCAGTCGAGGGTGTGACAGATGAGTTCTTCTACGATCAAGGTCATTCAATGTTGGAGGACCGGGGAAACATCAGCGTTCTCGGTGGGACGGAATACCCGATTGATGAGTACGTGTGGCTAAGCAGGAGGCCGGTGGCGATCGTCCGAGCGAAGTTCAACGCGGCCTGGCAGCGTCAATCTGACAGTGTGGGCGCCTGTGTTCGAAACGGAAGCCCTGGCTCCTGCGGCCTCTTCTTTCCCGTGACTGACCATGTCGGCAAGCCAGTGCTGATGCTCGACGCTTCTCGAAGAATTGCAGGAACGGGTGAATACGACAATTTCGGACAGCTCAATCGTGCCCAAGCGTGGGGGCCTCCGCCCAACTCGGGAGAGTCGGGTCATCCGTACCCTTACAATGGAGTGAACGACATCATCGCCGACTTCACTCAGCCGACGCTGGCCATGGGCCTAAGCGTCAGAACGCACTTCACTCAGATGGACACCGAGGCGCGCTGTGGGCAAACGTGGGACTACGCGCAAATTGAGAACGGAGACAACGGTTCCGTCATGAGCGGGCGTCTGGGTGGTTCTCACAAGGGCGACTACTGGAGTCCCTGGGTCACTGCGCCGTCGACTGGGCACCTCAAGGTGCGCTTCCTCGCCGACAGCATCAACTGTGCGCCTGGGGATGGTTGTGGGTGCAGCACCCATACGTATCCCTACTCCGGAGTCGCGTTGCGTGAGTACGAGTATCAGCGCTACCAAAGCGTTTCTCGGTGGGGTTCTTCCAGCGCATGGAAGCAGACGCTCGCCCCGGCCGCTGGCTGGGAGCAACTCGTCCACAACGACAGTGGTTGGGGGGCGAGTGTTGAAGAGGTTGGATATGGCGGCTCTCCATGGGGAACGGGGGCCGGTTTTCCGTCGGGTACGCCCGCCAAGTGGATCTGGTACTACGATTCGCGAGCGTCAAGTGACACCTCGACCGTCTACTTCCGCAAGACATTTACTGCGACCACCAGCCAGGCGACTCTGACGATTACGGCTGACGACTCATTCATCGCATACCTCAATGGTGTGCAGGTTGCGACGGGCAGTTACTGGCCAGCCTCGGTTACCACGACTCTCAATCTCACGGTTGGAGCTCCGTATGTTCTGGCTGTTCGCGCGGTGAACGGCGGAGGAGCCGGTGGCCTGTTGGTCGATGTGAATGAACCCGCATCATTCGCTTGGACTGCTCTTCGGTTTCCCGGACAGTACTACGATGAGGAGACCGACCTGTTTGAGAACTGGAACCGCTTCTACGACCCGAGCACGGGTCGGTACCTCTCTCCCGAGCCCATGCTCCAGGAACCGGACTGGGTGAGGAGCGAAGCGCAGGACGGTTTCTCAGCGCCGACCTACGCGTACGCGCGGAACAATCCTACCGGTACGATTGACGAGAACGGTCTTTGGCCATCCAGCATCAACACGCCTGCGGGCATAGCAGCCCTGGCCGCC
>JAUXRX010000049.1 GCA_030681645.1 Archangium sp. | reverse complement strand
CGCTCCCATCTGTCTCGCGCAGCGTTCCGCTGCTACCGGCGGCGCTCCATCACCTGGGTCGCTCTGCCTCGGCCAGATGTCCGCTTCGCTCCCATCTGTCTCGCGCAGCGTTCCGCTGCTACCGGCGGCGCTCCATGAGGGGCCGCACGCGCTCACGCTCCACCGGGGCGCAGCGGGTCGAGTTGTCGTCGATCGGGTTGCACTCGACGCCTTCCTGGTAGCAGGTCAGGCCGTCCGGCACCGAGGCGCAGAGGGTGGTGGTGGCACTGCGGCAGAGTTCGAGCGGATCGGCAAACTCGCGCCTCGAGGGGTGAGCGCTCACGGACCCCTCGGCGCGCTTGTGGATCAGGTTCACCACTTTGCGCAGCCTGACCTCAGCGGTCTGCGTCACCACGCCGCCGCGCGCGGGGAAGATGGTGCGCGTGGTCTCGACGACCTGGAGTGGATCGTCGCAGTCGGTCTGCGGTGAAGAGACGTGCAGCGCGTCGCACGCGGCCTGGCGGGCGTCGCTCAGCGTCTTCCGCGAGTCGTTCGGGCTCGAGGCGGTGCCGATGAAGGCGGGCGTGACGAGCTCGATGTCGATCTCGCAGGTGACGGGGCGCGCGGGCGCCTTCGAGGTGGTGGCGCAGGCGGCGAGCAGCAGGACCAGCAGGGCAGGGCGCTTGCCCAGACGCCGGCCGAACAATTTGTTCATGGGCGGGGAGCCTAAGCGGAAGGTGGTGTTCAGGGTTCTGCTCCGAGCCCGTTTGGGCTTGCCCCTCGCTTCGGGCATGGATCCGAAGGTGACGCGGTCGGGTTCGCTCTTCCGAGGCCGTAATGGACCATTACCACCCGGTAATGGTCCATTACGCGTCCGGGAAAGCGACCCCCCGGGCAGCTCCGTCGAGGCGCTGCAACCAGGTTTGCCACCTGGAAAAGACCGCGTCCCATGCGGTTCCTCGCGACGTGCCGAGAGCATCCGCGCGACGAGCACGGCGTCGATCCGCCCTGACCGCCCTCTTCGGTGCAGCTCGAGATCTTGTGGACCCCGATCGCGCACGAGATGATCCCCGCATGCAGTCGGAGCTGCTCGACCACTACATCACCTACCTTCGCGCCGAGCGGAACCTCGCTGCCAAGACGGTAGACGCCTACGCGCTCGACGTCCGCGACTACCTGGGTGAACTCCACAAGCGCGCAGTCCTGGTCGAGGCCGCCACGCGAGAAGACGTGCTCGAGCACCTCGCCTGGCTGGGAAAGAAGGGCCTCTCTCCCCGCAGCCGCGCCCGGCACCTCGCCGCGCTGCGTGGCTTTCACCGCTTCCTCGAAGACGAAAAGCTCTCCCCCGCGGATCCCACCGGAGATCTCGACACGCCGAAGTCAGCGCGGAAGCTGCCCGTCTTCCTCACCCTCGATGAGGTCGAGGCGTTGCTGGAAGCACCCGACCTGAAGACCCTCGCCGGCCTCCGCGATCGCGCGATGATCGAGGTGCTCTACGGCACCGGCCTGCGTGTGAGCGAGCTCGTCTCCCTCGGCATCAACGACGTCAACCTCACCGACGGCTACATCCTCGCGTTCGGCAAGGGCCGCAAGGAGCGCGTCATTCCGCTCGGCAAGAAGGCGATCGAAGCAATCAAGGCCTGGCTCGATGGCCCGCGGCTCTCCGTGCTCAAGGGCCGCGAGTCGAAGGCGCTGTTCGTCTCTCCGCGGGGCAAGGCCCTCACCCGCATGGGCTTCTGGAAGCTGCTGCGCCGGCACGCGCGTGGAGCAGGAATCACCAAGCTCATCTCACCCCACAAGCTGCGACACTCCTTCGCCACCCACCTCGTCGAGCGCGGTGCAGACCTGCGCGCAGTGCAGGCGATGCTCGGCCACGCTGACCTCGGCACCACGCAGATCTACACGCACGTCGACTCACGACGGCTCCGCGCGCTGTACGACGACAAGCACCCGCGCTCGAAAGCGCCGAAGCGCAGCAAGGTGAAGTAGTCGGAGCGGCTGCGGTTGGTCTGGTTGTACGAGGCCATGACTCGGACTAGGCGAGCCGACATGAGCGAGAAGACTCCGCAGGGCGCCGCCACTCCCACCTCGAAGAACACGAGCGCCTCAGAGAACGCAGGGGTCGTCCATGCCCGGATCGACTCGCTCAACGCCGGTCTCGAGAGCCTCAAACACAAGAGCGGCCAGGCCACGCGCATTCTCTCGGGCGTCCAGTCGTCGGGCCGGCTCCACATCGGGAACTACTACGGAGCGATCCGCGAGTTCGTGAACCTGCAGAGCCAGGGCGAGGCCCTGTACTTCATCGCCAATCTGCACGCGCTCAACTCGGTGCGCGACGGCGCGAAGGCGCGCGAACTTACCCTCGAAACCGCGGCCGCGTTCATCGCGCTCGGCGTGGACCCCGCGAAGGCGACCCTGTTCCGGCAGAGCGACATTCCGGAGATCACCGAGCTGTACTGGATCCTCGGCACGGTCGTCCCCCTCTCGGATCTCAACAACGCGCACAGCTACAAGGACAAGATCGCCAAGGGCGCGGAGCCCGACTACGGCCTCTACGGCTACCCGGTGCTGATGGCGGCGGACATTCTCCTCTACGACTCCGACGTGGTGCCGGTGGGCAAGGATCAGAAGCAACACCTCGAGCTCACGCGCGACTGGGCCGGCAAGTTCAACCGCCAGTACTCGGCCGAGCTGCTCAAGCTGCCCAAGGCCCTGACGCGCGACGAGACGGCCGTCGTTCCGGGCACCGATGGCCAGAAGATGTCGAAGAGCTACAAGAACACGATCGATCTCTTCGGCACCGACAAGGAGGTCGAGAAGCAGATCAAGACGATGAAGACTGACTCGACCGCGCCTGAAGCGCCCAAGCCGACCGAGAATCAGCCGCTCTACGATCTCCTCAAGGTGGTCCTCCAACCCTCCGACTTCGCCACCATCGACGCGAAGTGGCGCGAGTCCGGCGGCACCGGGCAGACCCACGGCTACGGCACCTTCAAGAAGGCGCTCCTCGACGGCTACTTCGCCACCTTCTCCGAGCCCCGCAAGCGCTACGCCGAGCTCATGAACGACCGGGGCGAGCTCGAGCGCCTGCTCAAGCTCGGCGCTGAAAAGGCCCGTGGTTACGCGGGCCCCGTGATCAGCCGGGTCCGCGCCGCCGTCGGCCTGTAGAAAACTCCAGTCCGCGCCCATCCGTGGTACACGAGCCGAGGCCGATTTTCCGGCCTTTGCGAGGGGTTGGACGACCCGTGGCTGACGTGAAGGACGTGAGTCCTGCACCTGACGACGCATTGACGGAAGTGATCGCTCCCCGCGACGCTTTCCGCATTGCGCTGCCCAATTTCGAGGGCCCGCTCGACCTGCTCCTGCACCTCATCCGGGAGCACAAGCTCGACATCCTCGACATCCCGATGGCGTTGATCACCGAGAAGTATCTCGCGCACATCCAGTCGATGCGGGAGATCAACCTCGACATCGCCGGCGAGTTCCTGGTGATGGCCTCGACGCTCTTGCACCTCAAGTCGCGCATGCTGCTGCCCCGGGAAGATCTCC
Organism: Archangium sp.; assembly: GCA_030681645.1. Classification (GTDB taxonomy): domain Bacteria; phylum Myxococcota; class Myxococcia; order Myxococcales; family Myxococcaceae; genus Archangium_A. The sequence continues at coordinate 569,978 of JAUXRX010000049.1, read as the reverse complement.
CCGGTGGCCAGGACGCAGGCGAGCTGCCCCCTGAGCTCGATCCGCGCGCCGAGCTGGTGCGGCGCCTGCTCGAGTACCAGAAGTATCGCGCCGCCGCCGACCAGCTCGCCTTGAACCCGATCCTCGATCGCGACGTCTTCCCCCGCCGCGTCGCCGTCGAAGAGGTGCCCCTCGACGACGAAGAAGTCGGCCTGCAGGAGATCAGCATCTACAAGCTGATCGAGGCCCTCGACCGCGTGCTCGCCGCGCTCGAGCCCAAGAAGCAGCACGAGGTCACCCGTGAGCACCTCTCGCTCTCCGTGGCCATGTACCGCATCGCCGACAAGATCCGCGCCGAGGGCAAGGGCCACGCGGTGATCTTCTACGGCCTCTTCGAAGGGGCGCGTGTCCGCAGCGACGTGGTGATCACGTTCCTGGCGCTGCTCGAAATGTGCAAGCTCAAGCTCGTTCGCGTGTTCCAGGGCGAAGGCAGTGAAGACATTCTGATCAGCGAGAAGGGCGACGCGCTCGCCAACTTCGGCACCGATGGCGGCGTCGCACCCGCGGAGGAGATCGACAGTGAGTACCAGTAAGAAGAATGGCAACGAGGGCACGGGTGGACCGGGGCCGTTCTCCGAAGAAGAGGTCGCGGCCGTCACCGAAGGCCCCGCCGGCGATCCCGAGCTCGAAGATCTCGACGCCGCCGACATCGACGCGGTCGAGTCGGAGAGCTCCTTCGAGAAGATCCTCGCCAGGTCGCGCAAGCTCACCGAGCCCCAGATCCGCAACGTGATCGAGAGCGTGCTCTTCGTCGCCGCGCAGCCGCAGACGCTCGACCAGCTCTTCGACACCACCGGCATCGACCGCGAGAAGATCGAGAAGGCGCTGCACGAGATTCAGACCGCGCGCCTCGAGGGCGGCATCACGCTGCACGAGGTCGCGGGCGCCTGGCAGCTGCGCACCGTGCCCGAGTCGTCCGAATACGTGCGCCGCTTCTTGAAGGTCAAGCCGCAGCGCCTCACCCGCGCCGCCGTCGAGACCCTCGCGCTCATCGCCTATCGCCAGCCCGTCACCCGCCCGGAGATCGAAGACGTGCGCGGTGTCGACTCGGGGGCGGTGCTCAAGGCCCTGCTCGATCGCCGGCTCATCAAGATCGTCGGCAAGAAGGAAGAGGTCGGCCGCCCGATCCTCTACGGCACCTCGCGCGAGTTCCTCGAGTTCTTCGCCCTCAAGTCGCTCTCGGCGCTGCCCACGCTGCGCGAGTTCCAGGAGCTCAGCGAAGAGAACCAGGAGATCGTCGAGCGCGAGGCCCCGCGCCCGGTCACCGGCATCCTCGAGGAGCTCTCCGACAACACGCTGCAGGAGAAGCTCGCCGCGCAAGACCAGGCCTCCGAGGCCGCGCTCGCCCAGCTCGAGACTGCCATCGACCAGGCCGACGTCACCTCGAAGTCCGCCGCGAAGATACTGAACCCGCCGCAGCCGCCTCCGGAGCCCGGAGCGACACCTGCAGCACCGCCGAACCCACCCACGGGCTCTGAGAGCTGACGACCCACATGGAACGCCTGCAGAAGTATCTTTCCCGCGCTGGAGTCGCATCACGCCGTCACGCCGAGGCCATGATCGTCGACGGTCGCGTCAAGCTGAACGGCAAGGTCGTCACCGTGCTCGGGACCCAGGTCGACCCCGGCAAGGACCTCGTGCTGCTCGACGGGAACCTCGTCGCGGTCAACCCCGAGCGGAAGTACTTCCTCTTCTACAAACCGCCCGGAGTCGTCACCACGCTCTCCGACCCCGAGGGCCGTCCCTCCGTGGGCGACTACGCGAAGGACACCGGCGGCCGCGTCTTTCCCATCGGCCGGCTCGACTACGACGCCGAGGGCGCGCTGCTGCTCACCGACGACGGCGATCTCGCCAACAAGTTGATGCACCCCAGCCACCAGGTGCCCCGCGTCTACCTGGCGAAGGTGAAGGGCGTGCCTGATGAGCCTTCGCTGCAGAAGCTCGTCGACGGCGTGCGGCTCGAAGACGGCATGGCCCACGCGGTCCAGGCGCAGATCTTCGAGAAGGCCGAGCGCAACACCTGGGTGAAGATCATCGTGACCGAGGGCCGCCAGCACCTCGTCAAGCGCCTGTTCGCCGCGATCGGTCACCCGGTCGTTCGGCTCTACCGCCCCGCCCACGCAGGCCTGCCGGTGCACGGGCTGCGGCCCGGTGAGCTGCGCGAGCTGACCAACGACGAGATCCGCCGGGTGAAGGCCGCCGCCGATGGCGACGCGCAGCCCGAGCCGCGCCTCACGCTGCCTGCCCGCCGGCATGGTCACGCCGCGCCGGGCTTCGAGCCCGAGGAAGACACGCGCCCCGAAGGCCGCGGCGCGAAGGACGATGAGGCACGGCCTGAAGAATCAGTCGCGCCGGAGCAGGAAGAGAGCGACGCGCCCCCCCCGGAGCCCCGTTCATCCCGAGCGGATGATTCCCGTTCATCCCGAGCGGAGTCGAGGGAGCCGGCGCCGGCCGCTCGCAAGCCGTTCGCAGGTCGCGAGAGTGCCCGCGCAGGCAGTGAGGGCCGACCGCCCGCGCGCGTGAATCGCTTCGGCGAGGCGAGCGGCGGGAAGAGCGCAGCAGGCGCTGGTGCCGAGCGCGGGAAGTTCGGCGATCGGGGCGGCAAGTTCGGCGCTCGCGACGCGAGTGGCGCTGGAGCGAAGTTCGGCGAACGCGGCGGCAAGTTCGGTGCGCGCGACGCGGGCGGGCCCGGCGCCGGGCGCGGGAAGTTCGGCGGACCCGGTGACGATCGCGGGGGCAAGCGCTTCGGCGCTCGCGACGCGGGCGGACCGGGTGCAGAACGCGGCAGCAAGCGCTTCGGTGCCCGTGACGTGGGCGGAGGCGATGATCGGGGCGGCAAGCGCTTCGGCGCGCGCGACGCGGGCGGAGGCGACGATCGCGGCGGCAAGCGCTTCGGCGCCCGTGACGCGGGCGGAGGCGATGATCGCGGCGGCAAGCGCTTCGGCGCGCGCGACGCAGGCGGACCCGGTGGAAAGCGCTTCGGCGCTCGCGACGCGGCCGGACCGGGCGGCAAACGTTTCGGTGGTGACCGCGGTGGCAAGCGCTTCGGTGGCCCCTCGAGTCAGGAAGGGTTCAACGGGGCTGGGGGCAAGCGGCGCTTCGGTGGTGACGAGCGCCCCAGGCCGTTCCCCGGCGAGAAGGGCTACGAGGGCAAGCGCAAGTTCGGCGGGCCCCCCGCCAACGTCTCGCGCCCGTTCCCCGGCGAGCGCGGCGTGCCCGGCTTCGGCCGCAAGAAGATGGAAGAAGCCGCCCGCCAGGAAGAGAGCCCTCGCTCCCGCTTCGGCGGGGCCGGCGGCCCCCGCAGTGACGGCGCCCGCGGCTTCGGCGATCCCGCCACCCGCCGGGGGGAACGCGCCAGCGGCCCGCGCCGTACCGGCCCCGGCGCCAAGCCGGGCGGTTTCAAAGCGGGCGGTTTCAAGAAGGGCGGCTTCCAGAAGGGTGGCTTCAAGGGCGGCGGTCGCAAGGGGCCCGGGGCCGGGAGGAGTTCTCCGAGGAAGCCGCGAGGCTCGTGGTAAGAGGTGTGCATGAGTCGTCGTGCGCTCAGTGCGCTCGCTGCGGTCATCGTCGTCGGCTGCTCGGGCGGGCGTGACAAGACGCTGGCCGATCTCCAGAGCGCCCGGCCCGAGGTGAGGGCGCTCGCGGTCAAGCGCCTCGCCGAGAAGTTCGAGAGCGAAGACGTCAGCCTCTTCTCGCAGGCTGCCCGCGATCCCGTCTCCATCGTCCGCGCCGAGGCCATGACCGCCCTGGGCAAGACGCAAGACCCGCGCGTCGTCGATCTTCTCGGCGAAGCGCTCGCCGACCCCGACGAGCAGGTGCAGCAGGCCGCCGCCGCCGCGCTCGCCTCGTTCAAGACCGACAAGGCGCGCAGCTACCTCACCCTCCAGTACTCGCGCCGCGGCCGCACCACCCGCATGGCCATCGTCCAGGCGCTCAAGGGCACCAACATCCCCGGCGCCATGGCCTCCGTCGTCGTCGCCGAGGCGAAGGCCATCTGGGATCGCAACATGAAGGTGCTCAACGACGGCTCGCTCCCCGAGCGCATCGGCGCCGCCGAAGAGCTGGGCCGCTCTGGCCGCCCCGAGGCCGTCAACCGCCTCGTCCCGCTCCTCAAGGATAAGCACGTGGGCCTCGCCGCCGCCGCGGCCCGCGGCCTGGGCATCGCCCGCGACCCCCGCGCCGCGCCGGCGGTGACCGCGCTGCTCGACGAGAACTACCCCGAGCTCCGCGAGGCCGCCTGCGAAGCGCTGGGCCGCATGGGCGAGCCCTCTGCGCTTCCCAAGCTCCTCGCCGTCGCCCAGGAGAAGAGCCCCACCAGCGCGTTCGCCACCCGCGCCATCCTCGCGCTGCCCCGTTCACCCGAGGTGGACAAGGCGCTCTGCGCGCTGGTCATCTCTGCCAACGACGCCGAGGTGCTCAGCGCCGGCCGCGAGCTGCGCAAGCGCGGCGGCTGCCCGGTCGAGCCGATCCTCGAGCTGCTCAAGAACGCCTCGACCGCCAAGGCCGGCCTGCTCGCCATCGTCGCGCTCGCCCCGCCGGGTGAGCTGGTGGCGAAGGTCGCTGCGCTCGCCACCTCGAGCGACGACGACACCCGCCGCCTCGCCATCGAAGCGCTCGCCGAGCTGGGCGACCCCGCGGGTGCCGCCGTGGTGCAGAAGGCGTGGGACGCCGAGCTCAAGGCCCTCGAGCCCCGCCGCGTCGACTGGATCCCCGCCGAGCTGCCCACCACCTGGGCCCCTCACTTCGATCCCTCGAAGGAGGCCTCGCCCGACGATCCCTACGCGGTGGTGCGCGCCCGCACCAACGAGCTCTTCGGCCGGGTGCAGGCCCTCGACGCCCAGCGCGCGAAGGAAGCGGGCAAGACGCTGCTGGAAGCCAAGCCCCCGCGCGAGGTGCTCGACGACGCCGCCGAAGAAGAGGTGAGGGTGCTCGCCACGATCCTGCGCGCCCTGGGCAAGCTCAAGGTCGAAGGCGCCCGCGTACACGCGCAGGCCTTCACCCGCGAGACCAGCCCGTCGCTGCGCGGCGCCGCGTTCGGGGCGCTCGCCTTCCTCGGCGACGACGCGCGGGCCGGCCTGTTCGACACCGAACGATCGGTGCAGGGCACCACCGCGCAGGCGCTCGCCGAGTCGGGCCCGAAGGGACAGCTGGTGGTGCTCCAGGCGATCAGCGAGCTGGTGGGTGATCGCACCCGCCTCATCGATCCGTTGCGCGGCCTCGTGCTCCCCGCGGAAGCCGCGCCCAAGCTCGAGCAGCTGGCGAAGGAAGGCGGCTCGGAGGCTGGCGCTGCCGCGCTGCTGCTGGGCGAGATGGGCGCGAAGAGCTCGGTGCCGGTGTTGATCGCGCTGCTCGACGATCAGGAAGCCGTGGCCCGCCGCGACGTGCTGCACGCGCTGGGGCGCCTGGGTGATGCCCGCGCCGCCGACGCGATCGCCCGCGATCTCTACAGCGATAGCGCCGAGGTGCGCAGCGCCGCCGCCCGCGCGCTCGCCCAGCTCAAGGCGCCCTCTCAGGTCGAGGCCATCGACGCGCTCAAGGGTGACTACGATCTCCAGGTGCGAAACAGCGCCACCGCCGCGCTCGATGCCCTCGCGCCAGCCGCCGCCCCCGAAGGGAAGCGCTGATGGAGGCCCGCGCCCTCAAGGACAAGGCCAGCGCCTTCTTCACCAAGGGACGCTTCGCCAAGGCCGCCGAGACCTACGAAGAGTTCTGCACCCTCGACAAGAAGGACCACCAGGCCCGCCTGCGCTGCGGGGACGCGTGGTCGAAGGCCGGGAAGAAGGACAAGGCGATCTCCGCCTACTCGATGGCCGCCGAGGGCTTCGCGCGCGACGGGTTCCTCCCCCGCGCCATCGCCGCCAGCAAGCTGGTGCTCGAGATCGACCCCGCCCACAAGGGCGTGCAGAAGATGCTCGCCGAGCTCTACGCCCAGAAGTCGGGTGGCAGCCGCGGCAAGGGCTCGAGCCCCTCGGCCGTGGCGCCGGCCCCCGAGATGGAGGTCACGCGCAGCGTCTCGGCGCCCGTCACCTCGAACTTCACCAACAGCAAGGCCGCGATCGACCTCGACGCGCCGATCGCCGCCCGGCCGAAGACCGGCTACACGCCGGCGAAGACCGAGGCGCCGTCGCCGATGAACCGGGCCGACGCGCTGGAGCTGCCCGAGTACGAGATCCCCATGGAGGACGCGCCCAGCTCCATGCAGGCGCTCCAGGCGAAGAAGGGGCCCAACCCCAGCCGCCGCGCCGACGCGATCGAGATCGACGTCGAAGACTCCGGGCCCACCGGGCCGAGGGCCCTCGTCGAGACCACCATCGACATCGACATGAGCCAGGGCCAGGTGGTGTCGGGCGAGGTGGAGGTCCCCATCGAGGGACAACCGCTGCCCGACGTCGATCAGCTCCCGCCCGAGCTGCAGATGTCGCAGCCGCTCGCCCCTGCGATCGCCTTCGAGCTGCCGCCCCCTCCGCCCGCGAGCTTCGAGCTCACCGTCGACGTGACCGCCCCGCAGCCGCCGCCTCCGCCGGCCGCCGCCGTCTACGAGCTCACGGTCGAGGCCCCCGCCGAGCCGCCGCCTGCCTCAGGCGTCTACGAGCTGACCGACGCCGTTCCCGATCCCAAGCCGTCGGTGCCGGTGTTCGAGCTCACCGATGTCGCTGACGCGCCGGCGCCTGCACCGCCGCCCCCGCCGCCGCCTTCGCCGCCGAAGCCTCCTCCCCGTCCGCCGGAGCCGGAGCCCGAGCCCGTCCAGCCGCCCCCGCCGCCTCCTCCGGAGCCGGTGCGTGCACCAGCGCCCGTGGTCTCCGCGCCGGAGCCGGTGCGCGCACCTCCGCCCGAGAAGCCGGCCCCCGCTGCGATTCCGCGCGCGTTGCCTGTGGCCCCGAAGTCGAGCGCGCTGCCCCCGAGCGTGGGCGACGCGGCCTCGGCGCCGCCGGCGATCAGGCCGATGGCGGCCACCGAGGCCGCCCAGCCGCCGGGCCTCAAGCCTCGCCGCAGCGCAGAGCCGGCGGGGCCGCCGCCCGGCGTGCCGGCGTCTTCGCCCTCATCGAGCCGCATCTGGCTGCCTCCGACGTTCACGCCCGCGGCCACGCGCGCCGAGGGCTCTGAAGCCCGGCCTGCGGCTGCGCCCGGGGTGCCCGTCGCCGCGGCGGTGGAGCCGTCGACCGATCTCGAGCGCAGCCTGCAGGCGTTCATGCAGTTCGACCCCGACGCGCCCGTCGCTGCGGGGCCGGCGCCCGTGCGCGCGCCTGAGGCGGCCGAGCCCCCGGGCGAGCCCGCGCCGCGCGTGGCCCCCAGCTTCACCGAGCTCGATCTCGACGAGGCCGATTCGCTGCTGCACGCGGTGGAAGCGGCGACGAACGTGCCCCGGCCGGCCCAGGCCGTCGAAGAGGCGATGGAGGCCCCGGAAGATCCGCGCGGCGAGCCGGGCGGGCTGCCGAAGATCCCGCTCTTCTCCGATCTCCCCGAGGACGCCTTCATCGCGCTCTTCGAGAAGTGCCCGCTGCAGCGCTTCGAAGAAGGCCAGCTCGTCTTCGAGCAGGGCGACAAGGCCGACGCCTTCTACGTGATCTGCGGTGGCCAGGTTCGGGTCTTCCGCACCGATGGCGGCGCCCGCAAGGACCTCGCCACGCTCGAAGAAGGCAGCTTCTTCGGCGAGATGGCCCTGCTCTCCGAGGCGCCCCGCAGCGCGTCGGTCGAGGCCGCGGCCGAAGACACCCAGGTGCTGGTCATCTCGGCCGAGATCCTCAAGGAGCTCTCGGCGAGCTACCCGGTGGTCTCGACGGCGCTCAAGAAGTTCTGCCGACAGCGCATGCTCTCGAACCTGATGAACCAGGCGGCGATCTTCGCGCCCTTCAACCGCAACGATCGCCGCGACCTGGTGCAGAAGTTCCGCGCGCGCGACGTGAACAAGGGCGACGTGCTGGTGAAGGAGGGCGCCTCGAGCGACGGCCTCTACGTGGTCCTCTCGGGCGAGGTGGAGATCGAGGCGAAGGGCCAGCGCATCGCCACGCTCAAGGAGGGCCAGGTCTTCGGCGAGATGTCGCTGCTGATGCGCAGCCCTGCGTCAGCCACGGTGCGGGCGCTGCGGCACACCTCGCTCTTGCGGCTCCCCAAGCCGGACTTCGACAGCCTGATCCTCAGCCACCCGCAGGTCCTCGAGCACGTCGCCGCGCTCATCGACGAGCGGAAGAAGGCAGATCAGTCTCGCAAGCCGGCCGAGGGGCACAACGACGCGGCCGAGATCCTCTGATCCCTCGACTTCGCTCGGGCTGAACGGACTCGGCCAGTTGCGTTCACGCCGGGCAGAGTCGAGGCGCCTGGTGCTACTCGGGCGCGTGCAGCTTCTCGAGGTACTCGTCGCGCGTGACGAGGCCCGACTCGATCAGCAGCTCGAGCAGCACCCTGAGCGCGCGAACCTGCGAGCCGTTGATCTCCTCGAGCGCGTCGGCCTTCTCCCGCAGCACCGCGATCTCCCGGCGCAGCTGCACCTCGATCGCGTTGTTCATCGCCACCACCGCGGCAGCAGGCGCCTTCGCCGGCAGCGGGGTGGGGCTGCTGCTCATGGCGGGCAGCTCCCCCGTCTTGCGCGGAGGCTCGCCCAGCAGCGCGTCGAGCTCGAAGCTGGTGTCGTTGAACGCGGTCTCCTTCGGCGCGGCCGCGGCGGGCCTCGGTGCCGAGGGCAGGGGATCGACGTGCTCGCCGAAGTAGTACTTCCGAATCGCGCGCTCGATCGCCGACGCGGTGGCGACCGTGGGCAGCACCTTCAGGTTGGTGGCGAACTCGATCGCCTGGAGGTGCTCGAGGTTGGTGGGGTCTGAGGTGGCGATGTTGATCGCCCGGGCCCCGGGGTTGATCGCCAGGGGGAAGACGCCGTAGCGCTCGCAGAGATCGAGCCGCAGCCAGGTGGGCGCGGCGGCAGGCAGGGTCATCGTGTCGAGGTCGACCGAAGGCAGCTCGAGCTGTTTGGCCAGCACCAGGCCGATGGCGGTCTCGGTGACGAAGCCCAGCTCGACCACCGTGCGCCCCAGCCGCCCGCCCCACTTGCGCTGCTCGTTGAGACCCGCCTTGAGCTGGGTCTCGCTGATCAGCCCCGCCTCGATGAGGAGATCACCGAGACGGCGTCGTCTTCCGGGAGGGGCCATCAGCGTACGGCGTTACTGCGCCTTCTCCTCGCGAGCGGGCGGGTCGAACTTCTTCGACTCGGCCTTCTCGGCGGCGGTCGGCGGCTTGAGGCGGAGCATCTTGTACGAGCCCTGGCCGTCCTTCACGGTGAAGACCGCGGCCATGCCGACCGACTTGGTGCTGTCGTTCATGTCCCAGCCCATGGTGTCGGCGGGGCCGGGGTTCAGGAAGAGCGTCTTTCCCGCCTCGCCTTCCTTGGCGAGCTGGGTGCCGTCGGGGTCGCGGGTGGCGCGGCCACCGGCCTCCTTGATGTTGGAGAACACGCCGAAGGCGATGTTGCCCTCGCCGATCGCCCTGGTGATCTGCTCGTCGCCGACGTTGCCGCCGGCGCCCGCGAAGTCGAGGGCCTGGTTGCCGTTGCCGTGCGGAGGACCGTGGGCCACGAGGGTCACCGGGACCTTCGATTCCTTCGCCGCGCGCACCACCTCGGCGACGGTGGACTTCACGTACTGGCAGCCCGTCTTGCAGTTGATGTAGTTCGGGTCGTGGTAGCCGGGGAGCGAGACGAGCGTCAGCTCGGGGAACTCGACGACGCGCACCTCGTTGAGGTTGACCAGGTTGGGCGTCTTCGCCTTCGCGGCGAGCAGGCCGTCGGTGTACTCGGCGCGGCACTCGCGGTTGCCGATGATCACGAACACGGGGAGCTTGGTGGCGCCCAGTTCCTCGAGGACGCGGCCGATGCCGCTGGCGACTTCGCCCACGTCACCGGTGACGATGATCGCGTCGGCCTTCTCGTCCTGGAAGAACTTCACGTACTTCTTGAGGGCCATGATGTTGAGGCCGGAGTCCTCGTTGACGGGGCCGAGCACGCCGAAGGTGAGGGCGCCGTCGGCGTCCTTCTCGGTGAAGGTCAGGCGCGCGCCGGTCTGTTTGGCGACGCGCTCGCCGAACTTGAGCTCGGTGACGGGACCCGGGTCGATGGGCGCAGCGCATTCCTTGTCGGCGCGCGGCTCAGCGACGGGGGGCGGAGCCACCACGACGGGCTTCACCTCCACGGGCTTGGGCGGGGGCGGATCAGCCTTCTTCTCGGGGCAACCCATCAGTCCCAGAGACAGTCCCAACACGGCGGCGGCAGCACATCGAAGGCTCATCATCGCGAAATTCCCCCTCGCAAGTCGTTGAAAGGTCGACGCCTCGTAGCGGAATCAGGCTCGCCGGTCCAGAGAGTTTCGGGGTAGACGAGCCTTCATGCGCTCGTCGATGTCGCTCGTCGTGCTGCTTCTCTCCCTGGCCGGTTGCGCCCACAAGCCCCTGTCCGCGTCGGAGCTCGACCAGACGAAGCTGATCGCCTTCATCGCGCGCATCGAAGACGAGGCGGGCCCGAGGTCGAACGTGTTCCGCAACGACGGCTCGTACAAGGACCGGCTCAAGCGCCTCGACGACAAGGAAGGCGACCGCCGCCTGGGCAACGCGCTGACGGTGGGCAGCCTCGAGAAGAACAAGCAGGGTGAGTACGAGGTGACGCACCACACCATCTCGCGCTTCGAGGTGGCCGACTCGTTGCGGGCGAACACGCTGGCCTTGTTGCCCAAGCAGTCTCCGTGGAGCGAGGTCGTTCACCCCGTGGAGGTGGCGCGGGTGCTCGAGAGCTTCCTGGTGCACGAGGTGCCGGCGAACGCCCCCGACTACGAGCTGCTGGCGGCGCTGGGAGCGGACACCATCGTGGAGATCGTGGTCGAGGAGTACGGCATGCGCAGTGAGAGGGGGAAAGCGGGGGCCTACCTGGTGGGCTTCGCGCGCATGTTCCGCATCAACGGCCCCGAGCTGTACCACCGCCGCTTCTACTCGGACGATCTGAGCGCCGGGCTGGAGCCCCTGGATCCGTTCGCGGTGCGCAAGAACACCGAGCTCTTCAGTGCGCGCATCAAGCAGATCGTCGCGGCGATCTCCGCGCAGGTGGCGAAAGATCTGACGCCCGCCGAGCGTCGCGAGCAGTCGACGACACCTGACGCCGCGAAGCCGCGCGCGAAGCCGGGCGAAGTTCAGCAAGCCGACGACCCGCTCTAAAGCCACCGAAGGCCCGGACGCCGTCCACGAATCCGCCCCCCTTCCCGATCGCGAACCCGATCGCGATCCCGATCCCGGCCCCGACCCCGGCGTCTCCGACCCCGACCCCGGCGTCTCCGACCCCGGCGTCTCCGACCCGGGCCCGACCCGGACCCGACCTTCCGCTACCGTCGCCGCCGACGCATCAGCGCCACGATCCCGAACACCAAAGCCCCGATCGGCCCGCCCGAAGCCCCGCACCCGCACCCGAGATCCGTCGTCCCCCCCCCCCCGCCTGCAGCAGCTCCTCCCCCTCCGGTCCGCGTGCCGCCTCCGCCTCCCGTGGCAGTCCCTCCTCCTCCTCCGCTCGCCACCTCGTCCGCGCAGTAATCGAGTCCCCCGACGTTCTGACACGACGTCCCCAGGGGGCAGTTGAGCGGGCTCATCGGATCGCACCGGGCCCGGCACAACCCGGCGAGACACTTCGTTCCCACCTGGCACGCATGCACCTCGGGCGCGGTGCCACACGGACCATTCTCGGGGCTGATCTGATCCTGGCAGCCGCAGATGCCCTGGCCGCCTGCCACCGACTGCACGCAGGTCGAGCACGCGTTGGGCAGGTTGGTGTTGCACGGCTCGTAGCAGCGGCCGAGGAAGCACTCGAGGCCGGCGTTGCAGGTATTGGCGCCCGGAACGCAGCTCGCGCACTTGCTGCCCTCGGTGCCGGGCACGCAGACCCCGACGCCGTTGATCAGCTGGCACGACTGCCCGGTCCTGCACGAGTTGGCCTGGTTCACGTCACACCTCGCGCGGCACACGGTGGTGGTGCTGCCCACGCAGGCGAGGCCCGCGCCGCAGGCCGCCAGGGTGTTGCCGATGATTCCGCAGGCCTCGCCCTCGGAGCCGATCTCATCCGAGCAGGCGCATACGCCGGTCGAGAAGCACGCCATGCAGGCGCCCGGCGCCGCGGGGTTGCAGCCGGCGCGACACCGGCCCGCGACACAGGTGAGGCCCTGGGCGCACTGGGTCCCGTTGCAGGCCTGGCAGGTGGTGGGGGCGGTCGAGCCGGGCAGGCACACGCTCGAGGCACCCGACGACAGCGCCGCGCAGGTGTTGCCCGAACCGCACGTCGAGTCAGCGCACGCGGTGCAGAACCCGCCCTGGCCCATGCCGGCGCAGCACGCGCGGCAGTATGACAGCGGGCTCGCCGCGCTCTCTCTCGTGCACACGTTGCACGCCTTGCACACGAGCGAGACGGTGCACGGATCGCCGGTGTCGCCGCGCGGAGTGCAGGTGCCACCCGTGCACGTGTACCCGGTCGCGCACTCGGTGGCGGTGGTGCACTGGTTGGTGCAGGTCATCGCGTTGGGCACGCAGAAGCCCTCGGGCATCTGGCAGGTGTAGTTCGGCCCGCACTGCGCAGACTCGGTGCAGCTCAAGCTGCAGAACGTGATGCCGGTGTCGAAGCGCAGGCACAGGGCCGAGCTGCACTCGCCGCCGGTCTGGCAGAACTTGCACTGATCGGGCGCGCCGACCTGGGGAAGGCACGCCATGCCCAGGTTCGCGGCCTGGCAGGTGTTGCCCGTGGTGCAGGTGGTGGACGTGGTGCAGGTGGTGGTGCAGATCTTCGACGTGCCGCCCGCGCGGGAACGGCACACCCGGCCTCCGGTGCACTCCGCGTCGGCGGTGCACGACTGCCCCTGCGCGCCCGAGTCACCGGGGTACACGCTGCAGACGTCGGCGGTGTCGAGGCCGGTGAGCACGCGCTTCGACTCGGCCAGGTTCACGTCGGCGTACATCACCGCGTTCCCGCTCGAGGTGTGATTCAAGCCCAGGAAGTGCCCGGCCTCGTGGAGCACCACCGACTCGACGTCGTAGGTGTTCGCCGCGAGGTTGTCCGACCAGCGGACGTTGTTGTTCATCTCCATGTCGGCGTCGAAGATCTCGTTGTTGGCCGTGTAGTAGCTGGTGGTGGTGACGGCGAGCTGCTCGGGCAGGTGCATCCACGAGCCGCCGCTGAGCCAGATGATGTTGTTGAAGCGATCCGAGCCGTTCTTCGCGGCGAGGCCGGCGGGCGTCGAGAACTGCGCCACCACCACCGAGTTCCAGCTGGTGCTGCAGCTCACCCGCCCCACGGTCCACGCGGCGAACGCGGCCTGGGTGCGGGTGACGAAGCTCGCGTAGCTGAGCGCCGGGTTGATGGTCGTGCCGCCGGTGTTCTCGATCGACGTGGCGATGCGGTACTGCGGCACGCACTTGTTCGACACGCACTGCGTGCCCATGGCGCAGCCGGCGCCACACGCCGCGAGGCCCCAGCGCCGCCCGCTGGGGTCAGCGAGGGTCACGGTGGAGGAGAAGAGCGAAAGGGCGAGCAGGGCGAAGCGGGCGTTCACTTCACACCTCCGGCCGCAGCGCGGATGCGTTGGATGAAGGCCTCAGGACTGCCGAGGAACTCGGGGCCCTGCACCTTCTCGACGACGCCTCCACCCGCGGGGCGCGCGAACTCGAGGCCCTGGGTGTCGCGCACGGCAGCAGGCAGGCCCTTCCACTGCGTCATCAGCACCTTGCCCGCGGCCATGCCGCTGACCATGAACGCGCCCGTCTCGTGAGGGGCAGGCTCGAGGAAGAGCACGCAGTCATCGCCCTCGCGGAAGGTGGCCGCACCCGAGACGGCCTGGCCGATGCCATCGACCTCGCCGCCGGGCTGCTTCACCAGCACCAGCGGCCCCGGCTTACCCTTGATGGGGTCGGTCACCGTCAGCTCGGTCCAGGTCCAGATGGTGCGCTTCTGCTCGTCCCAGGCGGCGATGGAGCGGACCACGCGCGCGCGCACGATCACCGGGGAGCGCTGGGCCATCTCATCCAGGGTCCGGTGCACGACGACGGTGGCGGAGGCGGCGGTCGACAACACGAGCAGCGCCAGAAGCTTTCGGGGGTTCATCAACGTCTCCAGAAGCGGCGCCGGGTGGCCTTGATTGAGCCGGCGTCGAGAAGGAGAAGCCTAGCGCAGCGACCCCGAAAAACGGGTGTATCCTCGTCGGTGATGACCGTCCTTCCGAAGTCGCTCCAGGCACGTTCCGACCGTGAGGCCATCAGGGAAGACATCGCCCCCTACGTGGGCATGAGCGTCGAGGAGCGCTCCCGGACCCTGAGCGAACTGTGCCGGTGGGCCCGAGACTCACTCGACGCCAACCCCCAGCGGGAGCGGGCGTGGGCCTGGGAGGACAAGCGGTCGCCAGAGTCGCTGGCCCTGTGGAGCCGGCTGGTCGCGGCGGCGCGCAAATGAGCCTGAGCGCCCCCGAGGTGGCGAGGCGTGTCGCAGACGAGCTCGAGGCTGCTGGAATTCCCTACGGCGTCGGTGGCGCGCTCGCTCTCGGCGTCTGGGGTTTTCCCCGCGCAACGAAGGACGTCGACGTGGACGTCTTCGTCGATCCCGCACGCCTGGGTCCGGTCTTCGCCGCGCTGCGCGTCGCTGGTTGCACGGTGGACGAGGCGAGCGCTTCGCAACAGGCAACCGAGCGGGGTGACTTCCAGGCGTGGGCAGGCTCGATGCGCGTCGACGTCTTCGTGCCGAGCATTCCCTTCTACGAGAGCATTCAGCGGCGGCTGCGGGTGGCTTCGCTCGAGGGGCGGCCCGCTTCCTTCATTTCGCAGGAGGACCTCGCCGTCATGAAGCTCCTGTTCTTCAGAGCGAAGGACCTGATCGACGTCGAGCGGCTCGTGGCGTTCGGTGGAGCGGCTTTCGATCGGCACTATGTCGCGGCGGCCCTGACCGAGATCGTGGGCACCGACGATGTGCGCCTGGTGCGATGGCGTCAGTTGCTCGCAGACGTCGACGCGACCTGAAGGCTAGACTCACCACCGTGTCCCGACGCGTCGTCTTCTTCGTGAGCAACGCCGGCTACGAGGCCGCCTGGCAGACCGCCTCGACCGGCATCACCGCCGCCGCCATGGGCGACGAGGTGATCTTCGTCTTCTCCTTCGAGGCGCTCCGCGCGCTGGCGAAGGGCACCTTCGGCAAGCCGCTCACCGATCGCGAACGCGCCGAGGCCACGCGCGGTGAAGGGCTGGGAGCGCCGCTGCCGGGTCGCATGATCCAGGACGCCCGCGGCATGGGTGCGCGCGCGATGGCGTGCGACACCACCGTGAAGCTGTGCGGGCTGTCTGCCGCCGAGCTGAAGGAAGCCGGAGTGATCGACGAGGTCCTCGGTCTGCCGCAGATCTGGCGGCTGACCGAAGAGGCCCGCGTGCTGACCTTCTGAAAACCTTCTTCACGTCGAGCGAAGTCGAGACGCGAGAGCCGCATTCCGCTCGAGGCGAGGTTGTCTAGAACCGCTCGACGATGCGGAACTCGACGTTGACCGGGTTCTGCGCCGTGGACGCGTTGAGCGCAGTGCACTGCGCGCCGAGGAAGGTCACCTTGTTCGAGGCCGGATCGAACGAGTAGGTGGTCGGACCCGCCGCGAGGCTCTGTCCGTTGACGATGACGGCGAGGTAGGCCGGGTTGGACGGGCGGGCAGAGAGCAGGAATTCGCAAGGGTCGCCGAGGAACGACTCACTGATCTTCCGGAGGGCGGCCGCCAGCTCGGTGCCGTTGGACGCCTGGAAGAACGAGGTGGTGCACTTCTTCGTGAAGTTGTTGCAGCTGCCCCCCGCACCGCACTCGGCATCAGTCCCATTGGGACAGTCGCGAGCGAAGCCGCCCTCGATGGCCATCGCGTTCAGCACGTCCCGGCCGGAACCGGAGGTCAGGTCTGCGCCGAAGCCGACCACGATGGTGCGAATTTCCTTCATGCGGAGCGCCTTCACCCGGTCGACTGCGTTGTCCCTGTCGAGGCAGCCCTTGGCGCACAACGTGTTGGTGCAGGTGGAGGTGGTGCAAGAACAGCTCGAGATCTGGGCGGCGCTGCAGGTGCCGCCGCAACTGCAGAGCTGGTTGGGATTCGCGTCGTTGCAGTTCGGCAGGCCGTCCGTCAGCAGCAGCACGAAGTCGTCTCGGAAGTCGTCGTTCGAGTCGCCGCTGTTGTTCAGCTCCTGGTAGGTGCCGAGAAAGTCGAGCGAAGCACCGGTGGGGGTGCCGCCCTCAGGCACCAGGGCCTGGATGAAACCGTTGGCCAACTGTGCATTCGCCGAAAGCACCGGGTCGGTGCCGTCGTCGGTGACGGACTTCGCCGGAAATTGCACGTTCACGTTCGACGAAGCTGCGCACAGCGAGTCGACGGGGAACTTCGTCACCCCGAGCCGGGCGATGGTGGCCGAGGTCTGAAGGAACGTCGCCATGGCGCTCTTGAGTTCGCTGATGCGAGTGGGGCAGCCGGGAGGGCACCGGTTCCCTGGCGAGCCGCAGGTCGGCGCTGCCGCACAGGGGCTGATGGGGGCCTCCATCGACCCGGAATTGTCGACCAGGATCATCACGTTCGGCTTGAGGCGCTTGCTGGCGACGATCGTCTTGTCGGTGGTCTGCGCGACGGCGAGGGGCACGACCCGCTCGAAGTCGTAGGTCTGGCAGGAACCGGCGAAGAGCAGCACGGTGAAGAGCGCAACGGAACGCATCATGGCGGGCACCCTAGCTGACTCATCGAGCCCTTAGAAGCGCTCGACGATCCGGAATTGCACTGCGACTGGATGTTGAGGCGTGGAGGCCTTGAGCCGCTCGCACAGTGGCCCCAGGAAGGTGACCCTGTTGGCGTTGAAGTCGTACGAGTACGTGGCCGAGCCTTCAGCGGTGAAGACCCCGTCGATCATCACCGTGAGGTACCGCGCGTCGGAAGGCCTCGCCACGAGCGTGAACTCGCACGGGTCGCCTGGCACGATCACCTCGAGGATCTTCCTGAGCGTCGTGGCCAGTTCGGTGCCGTTCGCGGCCTGGTAGAACGCGGTCGAGCACTGCTTCGTGGTGACGTTGCAGCTCCCCTGCGTGCCTCCGCACTCGCGGTCGGTCCCCTCGGTAGCACACTCGCGCGCCACGCCGCCCTCGCGCGCCATCGCGTTGAGCACCTGCGGGCCCGAGCCGGACGCGAGGTCTGCGCCGAACCCCACGACGATCGTCCTGATGCCCTTCTGCCTGAGCGCCTTGACCCTCTCGACGGCGCCGTCCGAGTCGAGACAGCCTCGCGTGCAGTTGAGTCCCACGCAGCTCGCTGACGCCGACGTGCAGGCGCAGGCCGTGGTCTGCGCCACGCTACAGCTGTTGCCACAGCCGCAGATCCCGTTCGGGTTGGCGCCGTTGCAGTTGGGCAGCCCATCGGTGAGCAGCAGCACGTAGTCGTCGCGGTAGTCGTCCTGCCCAGAGGCCGCGTTCCTGTTGAGCTCGTTGTAGGTGCCGATGAACGCGAGCGACGCTGCCGTCGGGGTTCCTCCGACCGGGCGCGGCCCGTTGATGAGCATTCCAATGCGGGTCGCGGAGTCAGCGAGCTCAGCTTCAGCCCCCTCGTCGCTCGTCGTAGGGGGAGGCAGCGCGACGTCGATGTTGGCGGGCGCCGTGCAGCCCTCGTCGATGGGGTACGTGGTTGCTCCCAGGCGCGCCACCGTGCCCGAGGACTGCAGGAACGTCGACATCGCGCTCTGCAGCTCGGAGATCCGCGTGGGGCACCCCGCGAGGCAATCGGGGAAGCCGCTCTTTCCACAATTCAGGGTGCAGCCCGGCGCCATGTCGTCGATCGCTTCCTTCATCGATCCCGACTTGTCCACCAGCAGCATCACGTTCGGCTTGAGCCGCTTGCTGGCCACCACGATGTCCGTCGTGGTCTGCGCCACGGTCAGCGGCACCACCCGCTCGAAGTCGTACGTCTGACACGACACCAGCACCACCGCCGCCGCCAGCCCGGAGAGTCGCATGACCTGCTGGGTGGCAGGCCGCACTGGAATCCGTTGCAGGAGTTCGTCATATGCCTGCAGGCCGATGAAGATCGTCCTCCTCAGCCGCTCCCGGAGCATCCCGTCGACCCGGCGGCTGATCGAAGCGGCGAAGGCCCGCGATCACTTCGTGAAGGTGCTCAACCCCGTCGAGGTGTCGGTGCGGCTGGGGCGCAAGAAGCCCGGCCTGGTCTACCGGCAGAAGCAGCTGCGCATGCCCGACGTCGTCATTCCGCGCATCGCCGCGTCGATCGCCAGCTACGGCCTGTCGATCGTCGACCAGTTCCAGGCGCACGGCGCGATCGTGCTCAACAGCGCCCGCGCCATCGGCGTCTCCCGAAACCCCGCGCGCTGCCTGCAGCGCCTCGCGTCGGCCGGCCTCGACATTCCGGCCACCGTGATGTCGCGCGAGGTCAGCGATCTCCAGGCGATGGTCGACGAGGTGGGCGGGGTGCCGGTGCTGGTGAAGCTGCTGGCCGGCAGCGAACGAAGAGGGGTGATGCTGTGCGAGTCGCGCCAGTCGCTCGAGGCCGCGCTCGAGGCGGTGCTGGGCCTGGGCCACAACATCGTGATGCAGGAATACGTGAAGAAGGCCCAGCGCGACGTGCGCGTCTTCGTGGTGGGTGGCGTGGCGATGGCCGCGGCGTCCCGCATTCCCCGCGCCGGCCGGCTGTCCCGCACCCTGTCCCGCCACGCCCGCATCGAGCCCACCGAGGTGACCGCCGAGCTCAAGGAGGCCGCCGAGGCCGCCGCCCGCCTCACCGAGCTCGAGGTGTGTGCCGTCGACGTGCTCGAATTGGGGCAGGGCAAGCCTCGTATCTTCGAGGTGAACGCTTCGCCGTCCCTGCCCGAAATGGAGGCTGCCACCGGGGTCGATCTCGCCTCAGCCATCATCATCCGGGCCGAAGTGATGTACAGGGAGCTTCACCCGGCTTGAAACCGAAGCCGGCCGCCCGCCATACAGAGAGAACATGATGCGTACGTTGATGTCGGTGTTGATGGTCGTTGCTGCACTTCCTGCCTGGGCGGAGACCGACCTGGCGTCGTTCTACGAGGTCACCACCGACGGTACGTCGACGAAGCTGAAGGCCGGCGAGACCGGCAAGGTGATCATCGCCATCAAGTCGAAGAACGGGGCGCACGTCTCCGACGAGGCGCCGCTCAAGATCGAGCTCTCGAGCAAGCAGTCGAAGCTGGGCAAGGAGAAGCTGACGCTCGCCGACTCGCTCAACGCGAAGAAGGAAGACCCCCGGTTCGAGGTGCCCTTCACCCCGACCGCGCACGGCAGCAGCACCGTCGAGGCGAAGGTGACCTTCTTCATCTGCACCGAGAAGCTGTGCTCGCGCCAGGTGAAGAACCTCTCGTTCCCCGTCGAGGTCATGTGAGCGGCATCATCTTTGGAGTCAACCCGGTGATGGAGGCCCTCAAGGGCCGCCCCGACACCGTCGAGCGCATCGCCATCGCCGAGGGCGTGGTCAACCAGCGCGTGCAGGGCGAGCTGATGACCCGCGCCAAAGAGGCGAGGGTGAAGGTCGAGGTCGTCGATCGCGAGCGCCTCGATCGCATGACCGAAGGCGAGTCGCACCAGGGCGTCGTCGCCGAGGTGAAGGACTTCGAATACATCGGCCTCACCGAGCTCATCAAGAAGGCCAAGGCCAGCGGCAAGCAGCCGGTCATCGTGCTGCTCGACGGCATCCAGGATCCACACAACCTCGGCGCCATCATCCGCTCGGCGCACGCGTTCGGAGCGCAGGGCGTGGTGATCATGAAAGACCGCGCGGTGCAGGTCACCGCCGTCGCCGTGAAGGCCTCGGCCGGGGCCACCTCGCACTGCCACGTGGCGCGCGTCACCAACCTGTCCCGCGCCATCGAGGAGCTCAAGGAAGCGGGCTTCTGGTCCGTCGCCGCTGATCCCGAGGGCAAGGACATCGCCTGGAACGCCAAGCTCACCGGCCCGCTGGCGGTGATCGTCGGCGCCGAAGGCGGCGGCGTGCGCAAGGGCGTGCTGGGCCACGCCGACTTCAAGGTCCGCATCCCCATGCAGGGTCAGGTGGCCAGCCTCAACGCGTCGGTTTCGACCGGGGTGCTGCTCTACGAAATCGCGCGGCAGCGCGGCTGATCCCTCCGTTCATCCCGAGCGGAGTCGAGGGACGCTTTGGTTCTCCTTGACTTGCCGCGGCACGCGTGGATAGAGAGCGCCGCCCCTCGACAGGCGGGTGGCGGGTTTCCTCAAGCAGTTACGGAACCTTGCCGGTGTAGCTCAGCTGGTAGAGCACCTGATTTGTAATCAGTAGGTCCCGGGTTCGAATCCCGGCGCCGGCCACGAAGTCGAGTCGAGGCGAAGCACAATTGAATATGCACAAGCCCTTCCGGAGGGGTAGCCAAGTGGCCAACGGCAACAGACTGTAAATCTGTCGGTCCTCGACCTTCGGTGGTTCGAATCCACCCCCCTCCACTTTTCAGTCGAACCAAGGCCCATGCGGGGATAGCTCAGCTGGTAGAGCGTCAGCCTTCCAAGCTGAATGTCGCGGGTTCGAATCCCGTTCCCCGCTCCAGGCAGTCGCAGTACGCAGGCGCAGCAGCAGCACGCAGCACGCAGCACGAAGCGAAGGCAGTGCCCTGATAGCTCAGTTGGCAGAGCGCGTCCTTGGTAAGGACGAGGTCACCAGTTCAATCCTGGTTCAGGGCTCCATTTGAAGTCGAAGTCAAAAACTCAACCCGCACTGACTCACCAACAAGGAAGACCGACATGTCGAAGGAAAAGTTCGAGAGAAACAAGCCGCACGTCAACATCGGCACGATCGGCCACGTTGACCACGGCAAGACCACCCTGACCGCCGCGATCACCAAGGTGCTCGCCAAGTCGGGCGGCGCCACCTTCCTCGCGTACGACCAGATCGACAAGGCGCCCGAAGAGCGCGCCCGCGGCATCACCATCTCGACCGCGCACGTCGAGTACCAGACGAAGAACCGTCACTACGCGCACGTCGACTGTCCCGGCCACGCCGACTACGTGAAGAACATGATCACCGGCGCCGCCCAGATGGACGGCGCGATCCTCGTCGTCAGCGCGCCGGACGGTCCGATGCCGCAGACCCGTGAGCACATCCTGCTCGCCCGCCAGGTCGGTGTTCCCTACATCGTCGTCTTCCTGAACAAGGTCGACATGCTCGACGACGCCGAGCTGCGCCAGCTGGTCGAGGAAGAGATCCGCGACCTGCTCAAGAAGTACGAGTTCCCCGGCGACAAGATCCCGGTCGTCCCCGGCTCGGCCCTCAAGGCCCTCGAGGGTGACATGTCGGAGATCGGCGAGCCCGCGATCCTCAAGCTGATGGAAGCGGTCGACTCGTACATCCCGACCCCCGTTCGCGCGATCGACAAGCCCTTCCTCATGCCCGTCGAAGACGTGTTCTCGATCGAAGGCCGTGGCACCGTCGCCACCGGTCGCGTCGAGCGCGGCATCATCAAGATCGGCGAAGAAGTCGAAGTCATCGGCCTGCGCCCCACCCAGAAGACGGTCGTCACCGGCGTCGAGATGTTCAAGAAGCTCCTCGACAGCGGCATGGCCGGCGACAACATCGGCGCGCTGGTTCGTGGCCTCAAGCGCGAAGACATCGAGCGCGGCCAGGTGTTCGCCAAGCCCGGCTCGGTGAACCCGCACACGAAGTTCAAGGCGCAGATCTACGTGCTGACCAAGGAAGAGGGTGGTCGTCACACGCCGTTCTTCAAGGGTTACCGCCCCCAGTTCTACTTCCGCACCACGGACGTGACTGGCACCGTGCAGCTCGGCGAAGGCGTCGAGATGATCATGCCGGGCGACAACACGGGCATCGAGGTGGAGCTGATCACGCCCATCGCGATGGAGAAGGAGCTGCGGTTCGCCATCCGTGAGGGTGGCCGCACCGTTGGTTCCGGCGTCGTGGCCGAGATCATCGCCTAAGTCGTTTGCCAAATTTCCCGGGGCGCGCCTCAAAGGCGCGTACCTCTTGACACGAGGGGAGGGCTTCTGTCAGGGAGCCGTCCCCTCTGTCGTAATCTTTCAAGGAGTCGTGTCATGCCCAAGGGCAACCGCAGCCTCATTTCGCTCGAGTGCACCGTCTGCAAAGACCGGAACTACGTGACGACGAAGAACCGTCGCAAGCAGCAGGACAAGCTCGAGATGTCCAAGTTCTGCCGCAAGTGCCGCAAGCACACCGATCACAAAGAAGGCAAGGTCGGCTGAGTTTTCTCTTCGGACGCCAGTAGCTCCAACGGTAGAGCAGCGGTCTCCAAAACCGCGTGTTGCAGGTTCGAATCCTGCCTGGCGTGCCAGTTTCTGATGCTCTCCTCCTCTGCTTGGCGGGGAAGCACCGTGTGTGTCTGTGGAAATGGAAGGGTCCCGCCATGTCGGTGACTGAAGCGAGCCAGCAAGCGAACCGTGCGGAGATGGACCCGCGACGGCTCGTCGTCGTGAGCTACCTGGTGTTCGGGCTGATCTTGACCCTCTTCCTGGGGCGTCTGATCGAGATGCTGATGGCCCAGCTGAGCATCACCAACACCGAGATCATCACCGGCACCCAGATCAAGGTGGCCGATCTCTCGGGGTTCGTGATCACCGCGGGCCTCGCGGCCTACGCGTGGATGAACCCGAAGGTGAAGAGCCTCTCGATGGAGGTGGCCACCGAGTTGATGCGGGTCACCTGGCCGTCGTGGGAGGACGTGCGCGTGTCCACCATCGCCGTGGTAGTGGCGTCGCTGGTAGCTGCTGTCCTCCTCTTCGGGATGGACACGCTCAGCTACAACCTGATGGTCAAGTGGTTGCCGGCTCTCTGGGGGAGTCTGGGTTCATGAGCGACGAGAACACCGAGAAGAAGTGGTTCGTGGTGCACACGTATTCGAACTTCGAGGGCAAGGCGAAGAAGAGCCTCGAGGACAAGATCAAGCTCGAGGGACTCCAGGAGTTCTTCGGCGACATCCTCGTGCCCACCGAGCAGGTGGTCGAGATGCGTGACGGCCAGAAGCGCACCACCCGCCGCAAGACCATGCCCGGCTACATCCTCGTCAACATGGCGATGAACAACCGGACCAAGTCGCTGGTCAAGAACACCCCGAAGGTGACCGGCTTCCTCGGCGCCGTCGGCCAGGACGACCCGCCGCCGCTGCGTGACGCCGAGGTGCAGCGCCTCACCACCCAGCTGTCCGAAGGCACCATGCGGCCCAAGCCCAAGGTGCAGTACGACGACGGCGACACGGTGCGCGTCATCGACGGCCCGTTCGCGAACTTCAACGGCACCATCGAAGAGGTCAACCCCGAGAAGGGCCGCGTGAAGGTGCTCGTGAGCATCTTCGGCCGCTCGACCCCGGTGGAGCTCGACTTCATGCAGGTCGAGAAGACGACTGGTTAACACGCAGCACCACAGTGGGAGGCGGAGACCCCGCCGTTCGAACCACAGGAGAAGTACGAAATGAAGAAGGTCACAGGACAGGTCAAGCTGCAGATCCCCGCCGGGAAGGCAAACCCGGCCCCTCCGATTGGTCCCGCGCTCGGTCAGATGGGCGTGAACATCATGGAGTTCTGCAAGCAGTTCAACGCCAAGACCCAGCAGGCGATGAAGGACGGGATGATCATTCCCGTGATCATCACCGTGTACCAGGACAGGTCGTTCACCTTCGAGCTCAAGACGCCTCCTGCGTCGGTGCTGCTGAAGAAGGCGGCCGGGCTGCACACTGAGAAGAAGAAGGGCTCCGGTGCCAAGAAGTCTGGCAAGGAGGTCGTCGGCAAGGTGACCAAGAAGCAGGTCGAAGAGATCGCCAAGCTGAAGATCCAGGACACCACGGCCGGCAGCATCGAGGCGTGCATGCGCACCATCGCAGGCACGGCGCGTTCGATGGGCATCACGGTCACCTGAGTCTTCCTCTCCCTTCCACCCCTACTTCAAGAAAAGGTTCCCACCATGCCTGGTAAGAAATTCCGCGCGGCCGCTGAGAAGGTCGATCGCAACAAGCGTTACTCCATCACCGAGGGCTTTCAGGTCCTCAAGGCCACCGCCGACCTGGTGAAGGGCAAGTTCGATCAGACGATCGACGTCGCCATCAACCTGGGCGTCGACCCCAAGCACGCCGACCAGATGGTCCGCGGCGCCATCGTGCTCCCGCACGGCACCGGCAAGAGCGCGCGCGTCGCGGTCTTCGCCAAGGGCGAGAAGCAGACCGAAGCGACCAACGCCGGCGCCGACTTCGTCGGTGAGGCTGACCTCGCCAAGAAGATCGAAGAAGGCTTCATGGACTTCGACACCGTCATCGCCACCCCCGACATGATGGGTGTCGTCGGCCGCCTCGGTAAGGTCCTCGGCCCCCGCGGCCTGATGCCCAACCCCAAGGTCGGCACCGTGACGATGGATCTGACCCGCGCCATCAAGGAAGCCAAGGGCGGCAAGATCGAGTTCCGCGCCGAGAAGGCGGGCATCGTGCACGCCCCCGTCGGCAAGGCGTCGTTCGAGGCCCAGAAGCTCGCCGAGAACTTCAACGTCCTCATCGAGATGGTCATGAAGATGAAGCCCGCGACCGCCAAGGGCGTGTATCTCAAGGGCATCACCGTCAGCTCGACCATGGGCCCGGGCATCAAGATCGACACCCAGGAGATCACCGCTCGCTTCAAGTGAGCCCTGGTTGCCAGCCGTCCAGCAAAGTCGGCTTGACGCCTTGAGTTTCACCCTATTGACACGCCGCGCCTACCTCGTGTAAGCGCGGCGAGCTTTGCAATCGAGGCGCCAAGTACGAGGGCGCCAAATTCAAAAGAATAGACCCTGGATGAAGACAGCAGGGGCAGCTGAGCCGAGCGCCACAGTCTCTTGGCAACTCACTCCGATGAGGGGTGGGGGAGACGGTGGAACGAAGCGAAGTTGCTTAAACGGTGGCCTTGACGGGCTGCCCTGCCGAGACGGGGAGCGGTGAGAGGGAATGGCGAGACGCCCTTCCTGAGCCTCACGACGAAATCTCGCTCCTGCATTCGCTTTACCGGGATGTCAAAGACGGAAGGAGGTGTGCAAATGCTCAAGAGCGAGAAAGAAATCCTGATCAAGGAACTCAGCGACAAATTCACCCGTGCAAAGGGTGTGATTCTGGCCGAGTTCAACAAGTTGGACGTCGACACCGTGAACAAGCTTCGCAAGAAGCTTCGTGACGGCGGGGTCGAATGGAAGGTGCTGAAGAACACGCTGGCCAGACGCGCAGCGAAGGGCACCTCTGTCGAGAAGATCTCTGACGACTTCGTGGGGCCGGTGGCGCTTGCCATCAGCTACGACGACGTCGTTGCGCCGGCCAAGATCCTGGCGGCGTTCGTGAAAGACCTCGAGACGGTGAAGATCCGTTCGGGTGTCGTTCAGGGTCAGAAGATCGACAAGGCGGGCGTCCAGGCCCTGGCGAAGTTGCCGGGTCTGAACGAGCTGCGGTCGACGATCCTCGGCATGATCAACCAGCCCGCAACCAAGCTGCTTCGGACCATCAAGGAACCGAGCGCGGCCCTGGTGCGCGTGATCAAGGCAAAGTCGGAGAAGGCGTAACCAAACCCGTTTTTCAACCACTACCGCAGTTCAATTTCTGGAGAAAAAAGTCATGGCAGACATCAACGCAATCATCGACCAGCTCTCGGGCCTCACGGTTCTCGAGGCGGCCGACCTGGTGAAGCAGCTGGAGTCGAAGTGGGGCGTTTCCGCCGCGGCCGCTGTTGCCGCTGCAGGCCCTGCGGCAGCCGCCGCGGCTCCCGCCGAGGCGCAGACCGAGTTCACCGTCATCCTGGCGAAGGCCGGCGACAAGAAGATCGACGTGATCAAGGTCATCCGCGAGCTGACCGGCCTGGGCCTCAAGGAGGCCAAGGACCTCGTCGAGGGCGCGCCCAAGACGGTGAAGGAAGGCGTCAACAAGGAGGACTCGGCCAAGATGAAGGACAAGCTGATGGCCGCCGGCGCCACCGTCGAGCTCAAGTAATTCGCAGAAAAGTCGGTTCGTGGGCGAGCCGGTGACCTCCCAAACAGGTCACCGGCTTTGCCCGTCTTGATGGTCCGTTTGTTTTCAGGTCCTGTTTTCTGGAGAAGCTGAAAAATGCCCACCCTGCAGAATAATTTCCGCGTGCGGAAGAGCTTCGCGAAGATCTCCAAGGTCATCGAGATCCCCAACCTCATCAACATCCAGAAGCAGAGCTACGAGAAGTTCCTGCAAGCTGACGTGTTGCCGGAAAAGCGCGAAGACGTCGGCCTCCAGGCCGTCTTCAAGTCGGTGTTCCCGATTCGCGACTTCAACGAGACGAGCTCGCTCGAGTTCGTGAGCTACAACCTCGAGAAGCCCAAGTACGACGTCGACGAGTGCCGCCAGCGCGGCATGACGTTCGCGGCGCCCATCAAGGTCGTCGTCCGCCTCGTGGTCTGGGACAAGGACGAAGAGACCGGCGCCCAGTCGATCCGCGACGTGAAGGAGCAGGAGGTCTACTTCGGCGAGATCCCGCTCATGACCGAGAACGGCACCTTCATCATCAACGGCACCGAGCGTGTCGTGGTGAGCCAGCTGCACCGTTCGCCCGGCGCCTTCTTCGACCACGACAAGGGCAAGAGCCACTCGTCTGGCAAGCTGCTCTACAACGCCCGCGTCATCCCCTCGCGCGGCTCGTGGCTCGACTTCGAGTTCGACCACAAAGACCTGCTGTACGTGCGCATCGACCGCCGCCGCAAGCTGCCGGTCACCGTGCTCATCCGCGCGCTGGGCGCCGTCAAGGACACCGCCAAGAAGTCTCCGCTCGAGTTCAAGGGCTCGACCGAGGAGATCCTCAACTACTTCTACGCGTCTGAGACCATCTACCTCTACTCGGAGAACGAGTTCGAGAAGTCGGTCGACTTCGAGCTGCTCTACAACCAGCGCGCCACGCGCGACGTGAAGACCAAGAGCGGCGAGGTGATCGTCAAGAAGAACCGCAAGTTCACCCGCGCTTCGTTGAAGAAGCTCGAGGCGTCGAAGATCACGCGCCTCCCCCTCGACGCCGAGGAGCTCTTCACCAAGGTCTCGGCCTACGACGTGGTCGACGAGGGCACGGGCGAAGTGCTCATCGAGTGCAACGAGGAGCTGAGCCAGGCGGCCGTCGACGAGCTGCTCAAGCGCGGCGTGAAGGAGATCAAGGTCCTCTTCATCGACAACCTGAACGTCGGCCCGTACCTGCGCGACACGCTGTTGATGGACAAGATCGAGTCGCCGGAAGAAGCGGTGATGGAGATCTACCGCCGCGTGCGCCCGGGTGACCCGCCGACGCCTGAGACGGCCGTCAACCTGTTCAACAACGTGCTGTTCTTCAACCCCGAGCGCTACGACCTCTCGAAGGTCGGCCGCCTCAAGCTGAACAGCAAGTTCGGCCTCGAGGAGCCCCTGGACAACCAGGTGCTGACCAAGCGCGACATCCTCGAGACGATTCGCTACCTGATCGACCTGAAGAACGGCAAGGGTCAGATCGACGACATCGACCACCTCGGCAACCGCCGCGTGCGCGCGGTGGGCGAGCTGCTCGAGAACCAGTACCGCATCGGCCTCGTTCGCATGGAGCGCGCCATCAAGGAGCGCATGAGCCTCCAGGAGATCGAGACGCTCATGCCGCACGACCTGATCAACGCCAAGCCTGTCACGGCGG
Organism: Archangium sp.; assembly: GCA_030681645.1. Lineage (GTDB taxonomy): Bacteria > Myxococcota > Myxococcia > Myxococcales > Myxococcaceae > Archangium_A. Next base: position 542,275 of record JAUXRX010000049.1, on the reverse strand, counting down.
TGATCAAGGAGTTCTTCGGTTCGAGCCAGCTCTCGCAGTTCATGGACCAGACCAACCCGCTGTCCGAAGTGACGCACAAGCGTCGCCTCTCGGCCCTCGGGCCCGGCGGTCTGACCCGCGAGCGCGCCGGCTTCGAAGTGCGCGACGTGCACCCCACGCACTACGGCCGCATCTGCCCGATCGAGACGCCTGAAGGTCCGAACATCGGCCTCATCAGCTCGCTCTCGAGCTACGCGCGGGTGAACGAGTTCGGCTTCATCGAGACCCCGTACCGCAAGGTGGAAGACGGCGGGCAGACCCCCGACGTGGCCTTCTATTCGGCGCTCGAAGAAGAGAAGCACACCATCGCCCAGGCCAACGTGGACGTGGACAAGAAGGGCAAGTTCACCGCGGAGCACGTGCAGGCTCGCCGAGGCGGCGAGTTCGTGCAGGCGCGCCCGGAGGACGTGAACCTGATGGACGTCTCGCCGAACCAGCTGGTCTCGGTCGCCGCGTCGCTGGTGCCCTTCCTCGAGAACGACGACGCCAACCGCGCCCTCATGGGTTCGAACATGCAGCGCCAGGCCGTTCCGCTGGTGCGCACGGCGTCTCCGCTCGTCGGCACCGGCATCGAAGCGGTGGTCGCGCGTGACTCCGGCGTGTGCGTGATCGCCAAGCGCGACGGCATCGTCGAGTCGGTCGACGCCAGCCGCATCGTGGTGCGCGCCGAGGTGGCCGCCGCGTTCAGCGACGTGGCCAGCGAGGTCGACATCTACAACCTGGTCAAGTACCAGCGCAGCAACCAGAGCACCTGCCTCAACCAGAAGCCCATCGTGAAGAAGGGCGACAAGGTGAAGAAGGGCGACGTGCTCGGCGACGGTCCCGCGTGCGAGACCGGCGAGCTGGCGCTCGGCCAGAACGTGGTCATCGCGTTCATGCCGTGGCAGGGCTACAACTACGAAGACTCGATCCTGATGAGCGAGAACATCGTCAAGTACGACGTGTTCACGTCCATCCACATCGAGGAGTTCGAGTGCATCGCCCGCGACACCAAGCTGGGCAAGGAAGAGATCACCCGCGACATTCCCAACGTCGGCGAGGAGGCCCTCAAGGACCTCGACGAGTCGGGCATCATCCGCATCGGGGCCGAGGTGAAGCCGGGCGACATTCTCGTGGGCAAGATCACGCCCAAGGGTGAGACCCAGCTCTCGCCTGAAGAGAAGCTGCTGCGGGCGATCTTCGGTGAGAAGGCCGGCGACGTGCGCGACACGTCACTGCGCGTTCCCCCCGGAGTCACGGGCACGGTCATCGGCGCCAAGGTCTTCTCGCGCAAGGGCGTGGAGAAGGACGAGCGCGCGAAGGCCATCGAGTCGATGGACGAGGCTCGCCTGCTCAAGGATCAGAACGACGAGATCAAGATCCTGCAGGACTCGGCGTTCGCCCGCATTCGCAAGATGTTCGCGGGCAAGGACGCCCAGGGCAAGCTGATCGACGACAAGGGCAAGCAGCTGCTCAAGAAGGGCGATCCGCTCAACGAAGAGCTGCTGGCGCAGATCCCCTACAAGTATTGGGGCGAGATCTCGGTCAACGACCAGATCGACACCAAGGTGCGCGAGATCCTCAAGAACCTCGAGGAGAACAAGGAGGCCGTGAAGCTGGCCTTCGGCGAGAAGATCGCCCGCATCAAGAAGGGCGACGAGCTGCCCCCCGGCGTGATCAAGATGGTGAAGGTGTACGTCGCCATCAAGCGCAAGCTGCAGGTCGGCGACAAGATGGCCGGCCGCCACGGCAACAAGGGTGTCGTCTCCCGCATCCTCCCCCTCGAAGACATGCCGTACCTCGAGGACGGTCGCCCGGTGGACATCGTGCTCAACCCGCTCGGCGTGCCTTCGCGCATGAACATCGGCCAGATCCTCGAGGTTCACCTCGGGTGGGCCGCCAAGGGCATGGGCGAGAAGCTGCAGCAGTTCGTCGAGAAGGGGTCCGCTGACGCCTGCCGCAAGGGCCTCAAGGGCGTCTACGACGACGAGAAGTTCGGCGAGTTCCTCGAGAAGCTGTCCGACAAGGAAGCGATCGAGCTCGCGCGCCGGCTGCACAAGGGCATTCACCTCGCGAGCCCGGTGTTCGAGGGCGCTCACGAGAACGAGATCCACAACCTGTTCGAGAAGTCCGATCTGCCCAAGTCGGGCCAGATGGTGCTCTTCGACGGGCGCACCGGCGACGCGTTCGACCAGAACGTCACCGTGGGCGTGATGTACATGCTCAAGCTGCACCACCTCGTCGACGAGAAGATCCACGCTCGTTCGATTGGGCCTTACTCGCTCGTCACCCAGCAGCCGCTCGGTGGCAAGGCGCAGTTCGGCGGTCAGCGCCTGGGTGAAATGGAAGTCTGGGCGATGGAGGCCTACGGGGCCGCCTACTCGCTGCAGGAGTTCCTCACCGTGAAGTCCGACGACGTCGTCGGCCGCACGCGCATGTACGAGTCGATCGTGAAGGGTGACTACACGCTCGAGTCCGGCCTGCCTGAGTCCTTCAACGTGCTGCTCAAGGAGCTCCAGGCGCTGGCGCTCGACGTCGAGCTGCTCGAGAAGGCCCCGCCTGAGCGTCGCCGCACGTCGGTGATGGTCTCCGACGAGCCTGCCAAGACCGGCACCGACGCCTGATCACTCCCACTTCTCTTCTTTCCAACAGGTGATTCCGTGAAAGACATTTTCAATTTCTTCGAGAAGCCGAAGGACCCCCTCTCTTTCCAGGCGATTCGCATCGCGCTGGCGTCGCCCGACAAGATTCGCCAGTGGTCGCATGGCGAGGTGAAGAAGCCGGAGACCATCAACTACCGCACGTTCAAGCCCGAGCGTGACGGCCTGTTCTGCGCCCGCATCTTCGGGCCGGTGAAGGACTACGAGTGCAACTGCGGCAAGTACAAGCGCATGAAGCACCGCGGCGTGGTGTGCGAGAAGTGCGGCGTCGAGGTGATTCAGTCCAAGGTGCGTCGTGAGCGCCTGGGCCACATCACCCTCGCCACGCCGGTCGCGCACATCTGGTTCCTGAAGAGCCTGCCGTCGCGCATCGGCGCGCTGCTCGACATGACGCTGAAGGATCTCGAGAAGGTCCTGTACTGCGAGAGCTACATCGTGCTCGACCCCAAGAGCACCGAGCTCACCAAGGGCGAGCTGATCACCGAAGAGAAGTTCCAGAAGCTCCTCCAGGAGCACGGTGACGAGTCGTTCGTGGCGGCCATGGGCGGCGAGGCCGTTCGCGACATGCTCAAGGCGATCAACGTCGACGAGCTCGCCGAGCAGATGCGGGCCGAGATGAAGGTCACCACCTCGGAGGCCAAGCGGAAGAAGTACGCGAAGCGCCTCAAGGTGCTCGAGTCGTTCCGTTCGTCCGGCCCGGCCGGGCAGCGCAACCTGCCCGAGTGGCTCATGCTCGACGTCATCCCGGTGCTGCCGCCGGACCTGCGTCCGCTGGTGCCCCTCGACGGCGGCCGCTTCGCCACGTCGGACCTCAACGACCTGTACCGCCGCGTGATCAACCGGAACAACCGCCTCAAGCGGCTCCAGGAACTCAACGCGCCTGACATCATCATCCGCAACGAGAAGCGGATGCTGCAGGAGGCCGTCGACGCGCTGTTCGACAACGGCCGCCGCGGCAAGACCATCACGGGCCCCAACAAGCGCCCGCTCAAGTCGCTGTCCGACATGCTCAAGGGCAAGCAGGGCCGGTTCCGCCAGAACCTGCTCGGCAAGCGCGTGGACTACTCGGGCCGTTCCGTGATCGTCGTCGGTCCCGAGCTGCGCCTGCACCAGTGCGGCCTGCCGAAGATCATGGCCCTCGAGCTCTTCAAGCCGTTCATCTACAACAAGCTCGAAGAGAAGGGCTACGTCACCACCATCAAGTCGGCCAAGAAGATGGTCGAGAAGGAGCGCCCCGAGGTCTGGGACATCCTCGATGAGGTGATCCGCGAGCACCCGGTGCTCCTGAACCGCGCCCCGACCCTGCACCGCCTCGGCATGCAGGCGTTCGAGCCCGTGCTGATCGAAGGCAAGGCCATTCAGCTGCACCCGCTCGTGTGCACGGCGTTCAACGCCGACTTCGACGGTGACCAGATGGCCGTGCACGTGCCGCTGTCCATCGAGGCTCAGATGGAAGCGCGCACCCTGATGATGTCGACGAACAACATCCTCAGCCCCGCCAACGGCAAGCCCATCATCGTGCCCACGCAGGACATGGTGCTCGGCATCTACTACATGACCCGCCCGCGCGAGTTCGCGCACGGCGAGGGCATGACGTTCGCGTCCGCCAACGAAGTGCGTGCGGCGTACGACCAGAACGCGGTGCACCTCCAGGCGAAGATCAAGTGCCGCCTCGACGGCAAGATCCACGACACCACCGTCGGCCGCGTGCTGCTGGCGGAGATCGTGCCCAAGCGCGTCGGCTTCGACGAGGTCAACAAGGTCCTCGACAAGAAGCAGCTCGGGAACCTGATCGACATCTGCTACCGCCTCACGGGCGAGAAGGAGACCGTTCTCCTCGCCGACCGCATTCGTTCCTACGGGTACACGAACGCGACCAAGGCCGGCATCTCGATCGCCCTGAAGGACATGATCATTCCTCCTGCGAAGTACACGCTCATCGAAGCGGCGCAGAAGGAAGTGACCGAGGTCGAGAACCAGTACCTCGAGGGCCTGATCACCGTCGGCGAGCGCTCGAACAAGGTCATCGACATCTGGGCGCAGACCACCGAGGCGATCACCAAGAAGATGATGGAAATGATCTCGGAAGAGACCATCTCCGGCATCAGCCGCGACGGCAAGAAGGAGACCCGGACCCAGAAGTCGTTCAACCCGATCTTCATCATGGCCGATTCCGGCGCGCGTGGTTCGACCCAGCAGATTCGTCAGCTGGCCGGCATGCGTGGCCTCATGGCCAAGCCGTCAGGCGAGATCATCGAGCAGCCGATCACCGCGAACTTCCGCGAGGGTCTCTCGGTGCTCCAGTACTTCATCTCGACGCACGGCGCTCGTAAGGGCCTGGCCGACACCGCGCTCAAGACGGCGAACTCGGGTTACCTGACCCGCCGCCTGGTCGACGTCGCGCAGGACGCGATCGTCAACGAGTACGACTGCGGCACGCTCGACGGCATCGTCATCTCGGCCCTGGTCGAGGGTGGCGAAGAGATCGAGCCGCTCAACGAGCGCATCCTGGGCCGGGTGGCCCTCGACGACATCCACGACCCGGTCACGGGCGAGGTGCTCGTGCGCGCCAACGAAGAGATCGACGAAGCGCGCGTGCTCAAGGTCGTCAACGCGGGCCTGGACCGGGTGAAGATCCGCTCGGGCCTGACCTGCCAGACCAAGCGCGGCATCTGCGTCGAGTGCTACGGCCGTGACCTGGCCCGCGGCCGCAAGGTGTCCGTCGGTGAGGCGGTCGGCGTCATCGCCGCCCAGTCCATCGGCGAGCCCGGCACGCAGCTGACCATGCGTACGTTCCACGTCGGCGGCGCCGCCATGGGCCGTTCGCAGCAGTCGGAACTCAACTCGCGCTTCGCGGGCACGGTGAAGTTCATCGGCCTCTCCAGCGTGAAGCGCACCGGCGGCGAGTCGGTGGTCACCAACCGCAACGGTGAGATCATCATCGTCGACGAGTCGGGCCGCGAGCGTGAGCGTCACCGCATGGTGTACGGCGCGCGCCTGATGGTGAAGGAAGGCCAGAAGGTCGAGGCCAACTCCAAGCTCGGTGAGTGGGAGCCCTTCGCCATGCCGCTGCTGTCGGAAGTCGGCGGCGCGGTGAAGTTCGAGGACATCATCGAAGGCGTCACGATGAACGAGTCGACGGACGAGGTCACCGGCCTCAGCCGCCGGACGATCATCGAGTCGCGCGACCCGGAAGCCCGCCCGCGCATCACCATCCGCGACGGGAAGGGTGAAGTTCGCACCCTGCCCAACGGCCAGCCGGCGAGCTACTTCCTGCCGCAGGGCGCCGCGCTGGCCGTGGACGATCTCCAGGAGATCACCCCTGGCGAAGTGGTCGCCCGCGTTCCCCGCGAGACCACGAAGACCAAGGACATCACGGGCGGTCTGCCCCGCGTGGCCGAGCTCTTCGAGGCGCGCAAGCCGAAGGATCACGCGATCATCGCGGAGATCGACGGCGTGGTGTCGTTCGGCAAGGACACCAAGGGCAAGCGCAAGCTGATGATCACTCCGGAAGTGAACGGAGAGGCCCGCCCGGACCTCGCCAAGGAGTACCTGATCAGCAAGAGCAAGCACATCACGGTGCACGCTGGTGACCGCGTGCGCGCCGGTGAGTCGCTGATGGACGGCGCGGCCAACCCGCACGACATCCTCAAGGTGCTCGGCGAGAAGGAACTCGCCCGCTTCCTGGTGGACGAGACGCAGGAGGTCTACCGGCTCCAGGGCGTGAAGATCAACGACAAGCACATCGAGATCATCGTGCGCCAGATGCTGCGGCGCGTGCGTGTCACGGACGTCGGCGACACCGAGTTCCTGATCGACGAGCAGGTCGAGAAGTGGGTCTTCGAAGAGGAGAACGAGAAGGCGCTCAACGCGGGCCGTCGCCCGGCGGTGGGCGAGCCGCTGCTCCTTGGCATCACCAAGGCGTCGCTCTCGACCGAGTCGTTCATCTCGGCGTCGTCGTTCCAGGAGACCACCAAGGTGCTCACCGAGGCCGCCATCAGCGGCAAGGTCGACTACCTGCGCGGCCTCAAGGAGAACGTCATCATGGGCCGGCTCATCCCTGCTGGTACGGGTCTGCCGAACTACAAGCACCTGGACATCCAGGTCGACAGCCCTGCCGACGAGGTTCAGAACATGGAGGACGCGCTGGCTGCCACGCACGCCGGCGATCCCTCCGCGCTCCAGAGCCCCACGGCGGCCAGCCGCGCCGAGTCGGGCGTCTGAGCTGAGCTTCAGCCGAAGGAAGTGAAAGAGGCGGCTCCGAAAGGGGCCGCCTTTTTCGTTGGGCTCAGTGCCAGCGCTCGTACCGCCTCGGACGCCAGGAGGGGCGGGGCCCCGGCTCGGGCAGCAGCACGACCTCTGCGCCCTTGCGCCGGGCGGCGTCGAAGAGCTGCTGCAGATCCCACAGCCGCTCGTCGTGGAGCTCCTCTTCCTGCACTTCGAGGCGCCGCAGCGCCGGCCCTTGCGCGATCCACTCGACCGAGGAGCTCCCCCCGGGGCGAAGGAAGAGCACGTCCTCTTTCCAGGTGAGCGAGCCGACGGTGACCGACTCGAGCTGCTGGGCGAAGGGGTGAGCCCAGAGCTCCGCGGGCTGGCTGACGTAGTCGAGCTCGAGCGTGGTCAGCCCGGGGAAGCGCTCGGCGATGACCGCGATTTCCAGGTCCCCGGTCAGGCGCAGCGTGGTGATGGAGGGGCAGGGGCGTTCCGGCACCTGGGCCGCCTGGATCAAGAGCGTGTGGAGGAGCGGCATCGAAGCGAGGAAATCGGAGGTCGCGATGCCGAGCCGCTTCAGGCTGTTCCACCCGAGATCCAGCACTTCCACGGTGGCCCACTGCGCGTCTTTCGCGCACTCAGCCAGGTACTTGGTGTCGCGCAGCCGCGCGGTGTGAAGCACGTCGTCGCGGAACTCGTAGGAGGAGAGCGCCTTCGCGAGCAGGCCCAGCGTGGCCTTTTCGTTCTTGTGCCTGAGGCGCTCGAGGCGCCGCAGCACCGCTGGGCTGGCGTTGCCCTCAGAGACTTCGCGCTCGAGGTTGATCAGTTCGTCGGTTTTCTGGAGTGTCGTTGCGTTCATGTGGCCCCCGTCAGGTCGGCGTGATTGCCGAAGGCCGGCACTCTACGGATCGGGACTGACATGCAGCCGCGGCGCCGGTGCGCGGGGGGGCACGACAGATTGAGGAAGGCCGCGATTTAGCAGGGATCGACAAGGGCTCGACCGACATGCGCGAGTGAACGTCGAGAAGCCTCGAGGAGTGTGGTGAAGGAAGGCTCCTTCCGTGCGTGTTACGGGCTGGCCCCTCACTTCGGGCGAGGATCTTCACGTGACGTGCCCCGCCTGGCCGCCGCTCCCAAGCGTGTAATGAACCATTCGCTCGCGGTAATGGTCCATTACGCGCCCCGGAGAAGCGCCCCGACCTTGCCACCTACCCGCGCGACCTCGAGCTGAAGCTGCCCGACCAAGGTGAGGTCTCCGACGCGCCGAGACGGACTCACGATCGCGCCGCAGCGCGCCCACTGATTGCATCCGAACGCTCCTCCGCGGCGCGCGAAGCACGACTACCCGAGCCGCTTCAGCGCTCTCAACAGGGCTGCCGCCTCAAAGGGATCGTGCACCCGCTGCGCGGCCCACCATCACCCGCGTGCTCGAGACCGGTTGTGCAATCAGCGCCGCACCGAGGGAGCCTGGTGCACGAACCTCTTCGCCAACAGCGCAGCGAAGCAGCAGGCGACCGCTCCGAGGGGCGGGCACGAAAGGGCCAGTGCCGACCAGACGGTGAAAGTAGCTCCCGCCAGCAACAGCAGTGTGGTCGCTACCAGAACCCATGCGCTGGCGTAGGGTCGGCGCCCGAGCGCGTGCGCGGCCAGCATTCCCAGCACTGAAGCCACGATGTTGCACAGCGCCCACCAAGGAGACGCCGCCAACCGCACGCGCATCGGACTGCCCCCAGAGTCCTCGAACACCTCAAACACGACGGGCAGCACGCCGAGCGACAGGACCGTGGTGACGACCAAGGCCGCCGCGCTCAGGTGGCGCCATCAACCGCTGGGGAGACCATTTGCGCACGCCAGCTCATCGACCCCTCGACCTTGCACCTTTGCTGCGCTGCGTTATATGCGGTGCGTCAAACACGCAGTCGGAGGTCACACCATGGCTCGGAAGCAGACCGTTCAGTCGTCGCCCGTCGCTGAAGTTCAGAACCTCGTCCTCGGCCAGCTGGAGGACGCGCGCAAGCGCCTCGTGCACTTCGAGAAGGAGCTGGTGAAGAAGGGCCGCGCGCAGCAGAAGGAGATCGAGTCGCTCATCAAGGGCGTCCGTTCGGGCAAGCAGCTCAAGCAGATCGAGAAGCAGGCTGTCGCCGTCGGCGCCGAGGTGAAGAACCGCCTCAACGGCCTCCAGGACCAGGTCCTCGCGGTGCTGGGCGTCGCCTCGCACGACGAAATTGTCGAGTTGAATCGAGAGCTTGTGCGCCTCTCGAAGAAGGTCGACCTGCTGCTGTCCAAGAAGCCCACGGCTTCGGCCTGATCCACGCGCAGGGGGTTGCCCCCTGCCCGCTACATGTGGTTGGAGGTGCGCCTATGGAGTTCTTCCAACAGATCTGGAGCCAGGCGCTGACCACCGTCCATGGGGCGGAGGAAGAGGCGCAGAAGCTCCTGGGACGACTCCAGGGCATGAGCCAGGACGAGGCGCGCAAGCTCGGCGAGCGCCTCGCCACTCAGCGGAAGGACCTCGAGCGGCGGATGGACGAGGTGGTGAAGGCCTCGGTGGCGCGCCTCAAGGTGCCGCGGCGTGACGAAGTGGCGCAGCTCAACGCGCGGCTCGACGCGCTCAGCCGCCGGCTCGAGGGGCTCACGAAGTGAAGTGGCTCCTGCCACTGGTGGTGGTCGCGAGCGCGGCCACCATCGCCTGGACCCTCAAGCCCCTGGCGGAGCCGCCTGCGGCGACCCGGGTGCAGGTCGAGGGCGTGCGCACGGTGCGCCACCCCGACTTCGAGCGCATCGAAGCGACGCTGCTCGAGCGCGCCCCCGGCTGGGGCATCGAGCTGCGCAACCACGTCGCCGAGGCCATCGCCGAGGAGTCTGAGCGGGCCGGCCTGGACCCCATGCTGGTGCTGGCGGTGATCGACGTGGAGTCGGAGTTCCGTCAGCACGCCACGTCCGTGGTGGGCGCGCGCGGGCTGATGCAGCTGCGGCCGACCACCCTGGTCTGGGTGGCCCAGCGAGAAGGGGTGAAGCTCAGCCGGGCCGAGCTGGAAGCCGACCCCTCGCTCAACGTGCGGCTGGGCGTTCGTTACCTCAAGTACTTGAAGGAGCTCTTCCGCGGGCGCCTCGACCTCACCCTGATGGCCTACAACTGCGGGCCCAACAAGCTGGCCGGCGCCCTCAAGGCGCGCAACACCGAGCCCTGGCACAACTACGTGAGGGCCGTGCGTCGCGAGTACGCGGTGCTCAAGAAGGCCCACGGCGAGTCCGGCGACTGGACGATGGCCTCGCGCTAACAGTCTCCCTCTCCCTGCGAAGCGGGGAGAGGGTTGGGGTAAGGGGCCGACAATGATCGACAAGAGCCTTCAGGAAACGTACGCGCCTCACAACGCCTGCTTCGGCTGCGGGCCGAGCAACGAGAAGGGCCTGCGCATTCGCAGCTTCGTGCAGGGCGACCAGGTGGTGGTGGCCACGTGGACACCCGAGCCGCACCACGAGGCGTTCCCGGGCGTGCTCAACGGCGGGATCATCGGCTCGCTGCTCGACTGTCACTGCAACTGGGCCGCGGCGCACCACCTGATGAAGACGCGCGGCGTGGCCACGCCTCCGTGCACCGTGACGGCGGACTACGCGATCGTGCTCAAGCGGCCCTGTCCCACGGACGGGCCCGTCTCGCTCACCGCGAAGGTGGTCGAGGCGACGAATGATCGGTGCGTGGTGGAGGGTGTGCTCGAGGCCGCGGGCAAGGTGCGCGGCACGTGCAGGGGGACCTTCGTGGCGGTCGAGCCGGGACACCCCGCGTACCACCGCTGGTGAAAGGAGCTGTGGCCCCTCACCCTGGCCCTCTCTCCGTTTCGCAGGGAGAGGGAACAGCTACTTGCTGTTCGCGATGTCGCGGTAGCCGGGGCGCTCGGTGATCGGCTGCTTGTTGCCGATGTAGTGGCGCTGCCCCTGGATCTTCTCCTGGAGCATCATGAGCCCGTCGAGGATCTGCTCGGGGCGGGGCGGGCAGCCGGGGATGTACACGTCGACCGGGATGATGCGGTCGATGCCCTGGAGCACCGCGTAGTTGTCGTAGAAGCCGCCCGACGACGCGCACACGCCGAAGCTGATCACCCACTTGGGCTCGGTCATCTGCTCGTAGACGCGCTTGAGGATAGGCGCCTGCTTCAGGTTGATCGTCCCCACCACCAACAACAGGTCGGCCTGGCGCGGTGAGAAGCGGGGGAACTCGGCGCCGAAGCGCGAGATGTCGTAGCGGCCGGCGGCGACCGACATGTATTCCATGCCGCAGCAGGCGGTGGCGTAGGGGTAGGTGAAGAGCGAGTACTTCCGCGCCCAGCCCAGGCCCTTCGAGATCATGTTCTGGATGAAGCCGGTGGCCTCATCTTTCCGCGTGGTGATGATCGGCGCGATGTCGTCGGACACGTCAGCTCTCCCAGTCCAGCGCGCCCTTTTTCCAGACGTAGGCGAGCGCAGCGACGAGCGTTGATGCAAAGACCGCCATGGTGGCGTACCCAAACCAGCCCAGCGCCTTGAAGTTAACGGCCCACGGGTACAGGAACACGGCTTCGACGTCGAACACAATGAAGAGCAGGGCGACCACGTAGAACTTCACCGCGAAGCGCTGCCGCGCCGAGCCCATGGGCGCGTTGCCGCCTTCGAAGGCCTCGGACTTCACCAGGGTGGTGCTGCGCGGGCCGAGCGCACCGGCGAGGAGGGGGATGATGGCAGCCATGCCGCCGGCCAACAGCAGGATGACGGCGACCGGCAGGTACGGAGTGAGGGGGTTTTCCATCGCGGAGGCACCATAAGGATCCGGGGTTTCACGGTCAAAGCGTTTCTCCTAGGGTGCGCCCGGGATGTCGGGAGGAACCGCCAGCTCCAGCCTGCTGCTCGACGAATTGCTCGACGCGGGCGACGTGCGCGCGTTGGCCGAGCTGCTCGGGGCGCGCACCCAGAAGAAGCTGGCCAGCCTCGCCCAGCGGCTCTTCACGGAGAGCCGCCCCTTCGCCCGCCAGGTGCTGATCGGGTACATCGACGACGGCTGCGATCGCCCCGGGCACCGCGTCTTCGTCAAGACGCTCTTCAAGGCCGCCGAGAAGGCGAACGACGTCGAGTTGATGGGTCACTTCGCGGTGGCCTTCGATCGCCTGGTGCGCCGCCGCCTGGTCACCCAGAGCCGGTGGGACTGGCAGGCGCGGCGCGGCGTGACCGAGCAGGTGCTGCGCGAGCCGGCAGACCTGGTGCCGCGGCTCCCCCGGTGGAAGGGCGCCCGGCGCACCTACACGAACCCGCTCAGCGGCGTGACCACGCGCATGCGCCGCCCGTACATTCCGCTGGTCGGCCCGCACCGCCGCTGGGGCCGCAACCCGAGCACCAACCGCTGGGAAACCACCAACCACGGAGGCGGCGAAGAGCGGGCCGACCCGCTGCGCTTCACCTTCTCCACCCGCCGCTACCTGCAGCGGCGCACGTGGCGCTTCTTCCGCAAGCTCTCGAAGCAGTCGGCGTTCGATTACCGGCAGGCAGTGCTCCCCGTGCTCGCGCGCTTCCGCGACGATCACCTCGCCAGCACCGAGGCGCTGCTCGACGCGTGGTTCCTGGTGCACGCGCTCTACGCCGGCACCGACGTGCTCGACCGCGCGCCCCTGGGCATCAAGGTGGCCGCGGGCAAGGCGCTCAAGGATCTCCAGTTCACGCCCTTCGCGCCCGACGCGTGGAAGGACTGCCTCGAGGTGCTGCTCACCCTCGCGCTCACGGCGCAGGCCAGGCCGGTGCGGCGCTTCGCGGTGTGGGCGCTGGAGACGCACCACGCGGTGCAGCTCGACGGGTTGCCCGCGGCCCGGCTCATTCCGTTGCTCAAGAGCCCGCACGAAGAGGTGCAGCGGCTCGGGGCGAAGGTGCTGAGCACGGCGAAGGGCCTCGAGGCGCTGCCCATCTCGGACTGGCTCGAGCTGTTGTCGATCACCAACCCCGAGGTGCTGACGCAGGTGTGCGCGGCGGTGAAGGTGCACGTCGCGCCCACGCGGCTGTCGCTCGAGCAGTGCGTGCAGCTGGCCTGCGCGCGGGCCGCTCCGGTGGCCGAGCTGGGGCTGTCCTGGGCGAAGGCCCGGCCGGTGCGCACCGCGAAGGAGCTGGAGACGCTGCTCAAGCTGCGCAACGCCGAGGCGCCGCACGTGCGCCAGGAGGGCGTGGAGTGGGTGGCGCAGCAGCTCATTCTCGAAGACGCGGCGCGGCCGCTGCTGGTGCGAGAGCTGCTCGATGCGCGGCACGTCGACGTGCGCAAGACCGCGATGGAGCTGATGCAGCGCGATTCCCGCTTCGGCGAGGCCGTCGAGCTGTGGCTGGCGATGAGCGAGACGCCGTACGCCGACGTGCGCGATCGGTTCCTGGTCGACTTCGAGGCGCGCGAGGCGAAGTTCTCTCCCGACACCCTGCAGCGGGTGTGGGCGACGACGTTGTTGTCCGTGCACCGCGGCAGCCGGGCGAAGCGGCACGCGGCGCGGCAGGTGGCGGATCGCATGGTGCAGAAGCCCGAGGAGGCGCAGGGGCTGGTGAAGCTGCTGGGGTACACGCTGCGCAGCGTGCGGCATGCGGAGCGGAGAGCGGCGCTGGCCCAGGTGGTGCGGGCGGCGACTCGTGACTCGACGCTCAAGGAGCTGCTCTCTCGTGAGCTGCCTGAGCTCAGGTTCGTTGGTGACGAGGTGACGGAATGAGCTGGTCCCCTCACCCCGGCCACCTTCCCCTCGAGGCGCGAGTTCGCCGTCTCCCCGCTTCGCAGGGAGAGGGTGGAGCTTGAATCTCGATCTGAAATACCTCGGCTCCTCGGGCCTGATCGAGTCGGCCTCGGGCTCGTCGGCGCTCTCGTTTCAGCCGAACCTCGCGCGCCCCAAGGTCTTCTTCGACCAGCGCATGAAGAACCCGCTGCGCTTCCGCGAGGCGATGAGCGCGCTGCACGACGTGGTGGTCGGCGACCTCCGCTTCAAGAGGCGCGACAAGTCGCTCTACGACGCGTGGAAGGCCGAGCAGACGAAGCAGGAGAACGAACTCCGCGCCTCGATCGTCGACCACGAGAAGCGCAAGGAGATCGAGCGGATCAAGGGGGAAGCGCCGCCGCCGAACCTCGAACACGACTTCCGCAAGATGCACTCGCTCTACTGGAACGCGCGGCGCCAGTGGGCCAACGAGCTGGCCAGGTCCGACCCCGAGATGTTCCGCGCGCTGGTGCCCTGCGACCCGGTGGTCACCGTCGCGCCCGACACCGTTTTCTTCGAGTGCTTCGCCAAGGACGAGTCGTCGTATGGCTGCCTCTTCGTCGATCGCGACGCGTTCGAGGGCAGCGCGAGCTCGGGGCTGGGCACCACCAACGTCGACTACTCCATCGCGCTCTACGAGCACTTCCAGACGCTGCGCACCTACCGCGAGACGCGCCTGCTGGTGGACCCCACCGGCTTCGAGGTGAAGGTCGAGAGCGCGGGCGGGTACCGCGAAGAGAAGATCGATCTCCCGCCCAGCTGGCTCAAGGGCTTCGGCCAGCTCTCCGCCGCGATGGCGCTGCCGTCGCGCGAGGTCGAGCTGAGCATCGACGCCGTCTATTCCGTGCTCGCCCACCTCAAGCGCCACCGCGAGAAGGTGGGCCCGCGGTCGATCGAGTTCCAGCTCACCCCCGGCAAAGCGCCGGTGATGGTGCTGCAGCCGTGGGGCGTGAAGGTCGAGAGCCACGGCAAGGCGTTCGTGGGCGAGAAGCCCGAGACGATCAAGGTCTGGGGCCGCCGCCGCCTGGGCGTGCTGGCGCGCCTGCTGCCCATCGCCGAGCGCGTCACCGTGCAGCTGCTCGGCTCAGGCCTGCCGTCGATCTGGACCGCGCACCTGGGCGACATGCGCTTCGTGCTCGGGCTCTCGGGCTGGACCACCAACGACTGGACCTCGGGCAGCAACCTCGAGCTGCTCTCGGGCGCCTTCGTGGCCGACCTGCGGGCGAGCGCGCGGATCCTCGAGCACTTGAAGAAGCAGCACGTGGCGGGCTTCGACGAACTCTCGCGCCTGGTGGAGATAGCGCGGCCGTCGCTGATCGGCTCGCTGCACCACCTCGCGCAGCAGGGCCAGGTGATCTTCGACTTCGCCACCAAGCAGTACCGCTTCCGCGAGGTGATGCCGGTCGCGCTCTCGGAGAGCGTGCTGGGGCCGCCGTCGCCCGAACTCACCTTCGGCATCGACGCGTACCGGCGGGGCGGGGTGTCGCTCGATCGGCGCGAGGTGTTGCCCAACCTGCGCCAGCTGCTCATCGCCCAGGTGCGCACCGAGGGTTCCCGGGTGGGCACCCGCTGCGAGGCGCTGTTCGACTCTGACGGCGGCTATTCCAAGGCCACCTGCGGCTGCGATTACTTCCGCCACTTCCGGCTCAAGAAGGGGCCGTGCCGCCACCTCATCGCCTTGAAGCTGTTCGAGAACGCAGAGATTCTGTCGCCTGACTCTGCCAAGAAGGAGCTGTTGCACTGATGTCTTTTCACTTCACGATCGCAGGGAGGACCTGACCACCGAGCCCGTCATGCCCTGGTGTTCCGCCAGGGTGGCGCCGTCTCATCCATTCGACCCCACGCCCGATGTTCTTTTTGGGGCCGGCGTCCACCACGGGAGTCGCTTCGCGACGACCAAAGCAACGTGGTTTTCATCCCGTGGTGGACGCCGGCCCCTTGGTTATCGGACGTGGTCCAGAGGTAGAAGTCGGTGGTCGGGTCCTCCCTGAGTTCGTGAAGCGCTGGGAGGGTTGCCGTTGTCTTTCTGGGATCAAGTCAGGCGCATGTTCGGCGGCGGCGGCACCGCGGCGCAGAACCTCGTGCGCGACGCGATGCTGGGCCGGGTGGCGCGCAAGGAGCGCTTCACCGCGCTCGACATCGCCAATGAGGTGACGGCGAACGATCCCCACCGCACCGCCGACGATCTGCGCCTCGCCAGCGACACCGTGCACCGCCTGTTCAAGGACGGGCTGCTCACGCCGCTGGGCTACGCACAGGACAGCGGGGGCACCTTCGGGCCGGTGAGCTCGCCTCCGCTGCAGGTGCCGCCGGCGAACGTGGTGGCCGCGGTCGGTGGCGGCCTCTCGACCGAGCAGCGGGTGCGCGCGGCGATTCACGCCCGGGCGGCGAAGCGCGAGCCGTTCAACACCATGGAGATCGCCGCCGAGATCACCCGCACCACCAACCCCGACTTCATGACGGTGGTGACGCTGGTCGGGCGCATCGCCAACGAGCTGCTCCCCGGGCTCGGGTACTCGCTGGTCTCGGGCACCTGGCGGCACGGCATCGTTCCGCCGCCCCCGGCTCGCCAGCAACAGCAACAACAGCAGCAACGACCGCCGCCGCCGGTGCGGGTCGCGGCGCCACCTCCTGCGCCCGCCGTCGTCAACACCAGCTACGACGCGAACCCGGAGATCCTCGGCCTGTCCGCCGACGAGCTGCGCAAGCGCGCGGTGAAGATCAACCCGTACCGCACCGCGTGGATCGGCCGGGTGGACACCATCCCCCCGCAGAGCGACGAGCGGACGGCGCTGATCGATCGCGGGCTCCTCCTGCGCGGGCTGCTGACCGAGGTGCAGATCGCCGAGATCCACCGCGTGGGTGATCTCTGGCTGCGCTTCCACGACGCCGACCGGCTCGCCACCGCTGCCGCGTTCAAGACGGCCGACGCGGCGATCGAGCAGCTCCGCGCGGCGAAGCTGAAGAAGCGCGAGGAGCGCAAGAAGGCGTCCGAGGCGAAGGAAGCCGCGCGCGTGGAAGGGGTGGCGAAGCGTCGCGCGGAAGACATCATCTTCCTGGGCCGCGGCGTCTCGCGTGGGCTCACCGATCGACGGGCGAACGTCGAGGCGCTGCAGAAGCTGGGGCTCCCGGTGTGGGGCACGCCGGCCGACGTGGCGAAGGGGCTGGGGCTCACCATCAAGCAGCTGCGCTGGCTGTGCTTCCACGCCGAGGCCACGCGCAAGACGCACTACCTCTACTTCGAGATCCCCAAGCGCAGCGGTGGCAAGCGGCTGCTCTCGGCGCCGCACGTGCTGCTCAAGACCACCCAGCGCAAGGTGCTCGACGAGGTGCTGGCGAAGATCCCGCTCGAGCCCGAGGCGCACGGCTTCGTGAAGGGCCGCAGCACCGTCACCAACGCCACGCCGCACGTGGGGCAGGGCGTGGTGCTCAACGTCGACCTGAAGGACTTCTTCCCCACCGTCTCGTTCCGCCGGGTGCGCGGGCTCTTTCAGTCGTTGGGCTACTCACCCGCGGCGGCGACCGTGCTGGGCCTGCTCTGCACCGAGGCGCCGCGCCGCAAGGTGACGTTCGACGGCGCGGACTGGTGGGTGGCCGTCGGTGAGCGCTGCCTGCCGCAGGGCGCGCCGACCAGCCCGGCGATCGCCAACGCGATCAGCCGCAAGCTGGACCGCCGCCTTCGCGGCCGCCTGGGCAAGAAGGGCTGGGTCTACACGCGCTACGCCGACGACCTGTCCTTCTCGAAGAAGACCTTCACCCGCGGCGACCTCGGCTTCGTGCACGCCAGCATTCGCCACGTGGTGGAAGACGAGGGCTTCGCGCTCAACCCGAAGAAGGGCCGGGCGCAGGGGCAGGGTGGCCGGCAGGACGTGACGGGCATCGTGGTGAACGTGAAGCCGGGCGTTCCGCGCGACGAGCTCAAGCGGCTGCGGGCGATCCTCCACCAGGCGAAGAAGACGGGGCTCGAGGCGCAGAACCGCGAGAAGGTGCCCGACTACCGCCGCGTGCTCGAGGGGAAGATCGCGTACGTGATGATGGTGGACCGCGCGAAGGGCCAGAAGCTCAAGGCCGCGCTCGACGAGGTCACTGGATGACCCTGGCCATGCGCAGGACCACCGTCTCGAAGCGCGCGCCCACGGCCTTCGACGACTTCTCGTTGATGATGATCTGCGGCTTGTCGCCGACCATGGTGACGCCGACCGGGAAGAAGGACTGCACGGTCTCGGCGTCGAGGGCGAGCGCGTAGAGCTGGTTGTCCTGCGCGACTTCCCAGAGCGCCTTCACGGTCGCGGTCGGGGTGCCGGGCACCACGAGCAGCGCCGAGGCCTTGTGCTTGTCGATCTCACCCTGCAGCTGCGCTTCGTCGCGGAAGTCGACGGCGATGTACTTGAGCGGGCGCTTCTTCACCTCGGTGACGCTGGAGTCCTTGAGGCTGCCGATGAGCGCGCTGCGATCGGCGGACTGGCCGGGATCGGACACCACGAGCAGCACGAAGGGGCCCGCGCCCCGCGCGTCGAAGTTGACGTCGTAGGTCAGGACCTTGAGCAGCACCGGCAGGGCTGCCTTCACGTCGACCTGCGCGCTGGCTGTCGAAGCGGTCAGCAACGCCGCTGCGAGAAACCCCCGTACTCCCATGGCCTGAAGCGTAGCGCGCTTGCGACGGACCGCTACACTTGTGCCCGTGGATCGACGGGGTGCGTTGGACCAAATCCCACCATGTGCGACGACCGGCATCGGTAGCCTCCCGCATTTACAGCTCGACGCAGCGGTCGCCCTTTCGATGCAACAGGATGTTCCATGCCTGCCCGAGCTGCCGAGGCTGAGCGTGAGCGAGCTGATGATCCCCTCGGCCCTCAGCGGCCTTGGGGGCCTTTCCGTCGCCTCAGATGGCACCTGCACCCTCGACGTGAACGCGAGCGGTTCCCGCGAGGCGACGCCGCTGGCGATGGCTGCGTTCCTGGCAGCGCTCGCTTCCCCCGCTCGGGATGAACGGGTCGCACCCCGGAATTTCGATCTGCGCCGGGGCGTGGCGAAGGCGCAGCTCGCGGGGCCGGCGACGGTGATGGCCTTCACCCGCACCTCGACGGGATCGCGCGCGGCGCAGGTGCCCCGGCTGGTGGAGCGGGTGATCGAGCACCTCGCGGCGAAGGCGGCCTCGATGGCGCGGGCGATGAGCGCGGCGCAGGTGACGCCGATGATCGTCTTCGACGAACCGGGCCTGGGCCTGGGTGAGCTGCCGTTGGCTGCGCTCGAGCGCGTTCGCAAGGCGGCGAGTGACGCGGGGGCGATCACCGGCCTCCATTGCTGCGGGCAGGCCCGGTGGGCCGAGTTGCTCGGCCTCGGCTTCGACGTGATCAGCATCGACGCGCGGCACTCGCTCGACGCGCTGCTGGAGGATCGGCGCGCCTGGCTGGGCTTCCTCGAGCGGGGCGGCACGCTGTGCCTGGGCATCATCCCCACCAACCTCGGTGCGCGGTATTCGGTCGACGAGCTGTGCGACTCGGTGGAGGCGTCGCTGCGGGCCACCACCCCTCAGTTCGAGAAGGTGCTCGCGCGCATGTCGCTCTCGCCGGCGTGCGGGCTGGCGCTGCACTCGGTGGAGGGCGCGGCGCGGATCAGCGCTGAGGTTCGGGCTGCGCAGGTGCGGCTGCGCGCGCTGCTGTGAGGCACGCCGTCAGCGTTTGTCGGCGAGGTCGTTCGTGCCCGACAGCACGTCGTTGAGGACTCTTCGGAATCTCGCGGGCTCTTCGAGCATCGGGCTGTGGGCCGATTCGGGGAACCGGTAGAACCCCTTGAGCGGTGCTTTCAGCCCGTCGAAGTACGCCTCTGCCTCCGCGCTCGTGCAGGTGTAGTCGAAGGCGCCGTGGAGGAAATACACGGGCACGCGCAGCTCGGGGACCCGCGCCGCCAGGTTCGTCGTGAGCATCTCGTCGAACATCGGGCTTACGCCGGCCGCCGCCTTTCCCCGCCAGAGCCTGAGCTTCTCGCCCAGCGAGTAGGCGGGGCTTCGCAGCGAGGGCAGAAAGATCCCTGAGACGACGGACTTCATCTGATGGGTCGTGCCTCCTCCGAGCTTGTGCATCGCCTCGTCGCGCACCGCGGCGTAGGCGCCCGGGAAGCCGCCCGTCAGCGTCACGGGGGCAGCCTCGAGCTTCTGGACCATTCTCGTGTCGCCCCGTTGCCTGAACTGCTCGAGCATGGAGTCGAACGCGCGCGTCTCAGACGCGAGCTGGTTCGCCATCTGGGCGACGCCGACGTACGCCCGGAACAGCTCCGGTGCCCGCGCCGCGGCCAACACCCCGAGGAACGACCCTCCCGAGTGTCCCAGCAGGAAGATGCGTTCCTGGCCGAAGCGGCGGCGCAGGTACTGGGTGACCTCGATCGTGTCGGCGATGAACTGATCGGTGGTGATCGCCTTCGGGTCGAGCCCGGGGGTGTTGGAGAGCCCGGCGCCGCGTTGCTCCCACCAACAGACGACGAACAGCTCTTCCAGGACGGGCTCGTGCCGCTCGGCGAGGAAGTATTCCGGCAGTCCGCCGTGGAGGTAGAGCAGCACCGGCCTGGTGCGGTCCTTCCCCCTGAGGAACATGCCCTGCCTCGTGCCGTTGATCTCGACGAAGACCTTCTCCGAGATGCTGTTCGGGAGCGGTTGCCCATTCGCGTCGAGGAAGGCCGCTGGCTGGCCGGGGTAGCTCCAGAAGAGCAGCAGCCCTGCGAGTCCGAGCACCGTCGCGGCTACGACCGAGAGTGCGATCCCCATGATGCGTCGTGCCCTTCGCCAGAGATTCGCGTTGGCCCGTTGCGGCATTTCCGGTGGGTAGAGCAACGGATGTGCCCGCGTGGTTTCAGGGCGAAGGCGCGCGCCATCGGGCCGGGCTTTGCGTGGAGCCACCCAGCGGCGCACGAATCGCGCGGATCAGCGGGGACAGCGAGAGACACTCATCCTGCTTCGGCGAGGGCTCCCTGCATCGCTGAGCTCATGCCGAGCGCGCCGATCTCCGCGCGGGGAACCCAGCGCCACTCGAGGTAGCCGGCCGGCGGCTTCGCGAGCCGCTTCGGCAGGGAGATCGCGTGCAGCCTCAGCACCAGGTCGCGGTGGGTCAGCGTGCGCTCCACCACCGTGAGCTCGGGGCCGATGCTCGCCTTCTTCCCCAGGAACTTCTGCAGCGCGGCGTCGCCGTCGGCGCCCGCCGCGAGCTCGACGCCCGGCAGCTCCCACAGGCCGCCGAACAGCCCCTTTTCTTCGCGGCGCGCGAGCAGGACCTCCTGGCCTCGCCTGGCCACGGCGACCGCGAACTCGAGGCGCTTCCGCTTCGGCGGCTTCTTCGGCCGCGGCAGCTCGTCGACCCGGCCCGCGGCGAGCGCTCGACACGACGTGCGGACCGGGCAGACCAGGCACAGCGGGTTCTGCGGCACGCACACGGTCGCGCCCAGCTCCATCAGCGCCTGGTTCCAGTCACCGGGACGCGCGCCCTCGACCATCACCTCAGCCGCCGCCCACAGCGCCGCTTCGCGGGTCTTCTCACCGGGCACGCCGTCGAGCTCCAGCAGCCGCGAGAGCACGCGCGCCACGTTGCCGTCGACCAGGGGCGCCTCGAGCTCGAACGCGATCGACGCCACGGCGCCCGCCGTGTACCGCCCGAAACCCGGCAGCGTGAGCAGCGCGTCGACCGAGTCAGGCAGCTCGCCGCCGAAGCGCAGCACCAGCTCCTTCGACGCGAGGTGGAGGTTGCGCGCCCGCGAGTAGTAGCCCAGGCCCGTCCACAGCCCGAGCACGTCCTTCAGCTCGGCGGCCGCGAGGGACTTCACCGTGGGGAACCGCTCGAGGAACTTCGTCCAGTAGCGCACCACGCGCTCGACCTGCGTCTGCTGCAGCATCACCTCGCTGACCCAGACGCCGTACGGCGCGTTCGACTTGCGCCATGGCAGATCGCGCTTCGATCGATCGAACCAGCGCAGCAACAGGGGGCGCACCACGGGGCGTGCTTCGCGGGCGCGCTGAACGGGACTCGTCACGTGAGCCACCTCAACACAGGTGCTACTCACCTGGGCATGCTCGCGTTGCTCACCGCCCTCACGCTCTGCGCCCCGGTCGATCTCGAGGCATGGAACCGCGAGCGGCTCCAGACCAGCCGCGTGGGGATGATCGTGCTGGGCGCCTGGGCAGTGGGGAACATGGGCGTGGGCGCGTTCGGCTTCGGGCTCGAGCGCGACGAGCGGCTGCGCTTTCTTCACCTCGGCAACCTGGTGTGGAACGCGGTGAACCTCGGGCTCGCGCTCAACACGCTCATTCGCGAGTGGAACGAGAACCCCGCGGCGCTCGACGCGAAGAAGAGCCTCGAGGCCTCGGAGCAGCTCGAGAAGATCTTCTTCATCAACGGCGCGCTCGACCTCGGTTACCTCGCCGCGGCCGCGTTTCTCTGGCAGCGCGGCGAGGCGACCGGCGATCAGAAGCTCGTCGGCTTCGGCCAGGCGCTCGTGATCCAGGGAGCCTTCCTCGTGCTGTTCGACCTCACCATGGGAATCCTGAACGCGCGCCTGACGGGACGCCTGCTCGAAGGAGTGACCGTGAGCCTCACCCCGATCGGCCTGAGTGCCCGCTTCTAACTGTCGGTAAGCACTGTGGAAATTCGGGCGGCTGTCACGCGCGTGGGCAGGCCTTCTCTCAAGACCTGAGAGCGCCGCACCGGGTGTCAGCGGGGGGCGAGAACAAAGTGTGCGCCCCGTCTTCATCGTCAGCTTGATCATCCTCACAGGCTGCGTGGGCCTGGCAGATCCCGCGCTGGTAACCGCGTCGCTCCAGACGGAGCCGGCGAGTGACTCGGGCACGGTGATCGTTGCGGACGACGCGGGCACGACGGTGACCGACGCGGGGACTCCGGCGACCGACGCGGGCGTGACCCCCGTGGCCGACGCCGGCACGCCAGCGGTGGATGCCGGCGTCGATCCCTGCGCGGGCATCACCTGCACCGCGACGGGTGCCCGGTGTGAACGCGCGCTCGCCCGTTGCGTATGCGGGCCGGGCTTCACGGGTGATGGCAGCACCTGCACGCCGGTCGCACCGGGCAGCCCCGAGACGCGTACGTCCGCGCAGGTGTGCTCGGCGTGGGACGCGGCCCAGACGCGCAAGGAGACGGGCGACGGCTTCACCAACACCATGACCACCTGCGACCCGGGCGTGCTCTCTCGCAACGCCCTCGATGACGCGCTGGCGCGGCTCAACTTCTACCGCTGGCTGGTCGGGCTCGGGCCCACCACCGACGATCCGGGCGCGAACACCACCGGCCAGGCCTGCGCGGTCGTCTCGGCGTGGAACCCGGCCGGCCCCTCGGCGCACTTCCCGCAATCGAGCGCCACTTGTTACACGCCGGGCGGCGCGAGCGGCGCGGGCTCGAGCAACATCGCGTGGGGCGCGCGTGACGCGTCAGACGCGATCGACCTGTGGATGATCGACTTCGGCAACGAGACGACGTTCGGTCACCGTCGCTGGCTGCTCAACCCGCCGCTCAGCCCCGTCGGCATCGGGCACTACCGCGGCGGCAACAACTACGGCTCGGCGTCGTGCATCAGCGTCTTCGGCAGCAGCGGCAGCGGGCCCCGGCCGGACTTCGTGGCCTTCCCTCCGCCGGGCTTCTCGCCCACGCCGATCACCCAGTGGCACTGGACCATTCACGGCAACATCCCCTTGTCGGGCACCACGGTGGTGGTGACGCGCACGGGCGACGGAATGGAGATGCCCACGCGCCTGGAGATCCTCAACGGCTCGTACGGCCAGGCGACGGTCGCGGTGTTCCGCGATGGATGGAACCCGGTCGCGGGTCAGACGTACCACGTGCGCCTCGCCGGAACGGGTGGGCTGGGCGTGGTCGAGTACGACGTGAAGCCGACCGACTGCCCGTGATCCCCTTTCGCCCCTCGACTCCGCTCGGGGTGAACGGATCAACCCTCACGGGGTGAGCAGTTGGGATCCCTCGACTCCGCCTGGGATGAACGGTAGGCGCGCGTCCGTGGATCCCAAGCCGCTCGTCTTCGCCCTTCACGACAGCCTGATGCTGCTCGCGCCGCCGGGTTGGACCAGGGTCGAGCTCGGCGTGACGCGCACCCCGGAGGGCCTCCGCGTCACCGAGCTGCAGACCAAGGGCGACGGCGCGAAGGAACCGAAGCCCCGCCCGCAGCTCCACGTCGATCCGCGCGAAGAGGCCACCCGCCTGGGCGAAGCGCTCACCGAGCTGGCCGCCCTGCTGAAGGGCCGCTGGGAGCCGGGCAGGGTGCTCGTCGAGCGCCCCAGCCCCGAGTTCGCCGACTGGAAGCTGCTGCGCGCCGATGGCTCGGTGGCCTGGTTCACCCGCCTCGAGCGCGCCGAACTGCAGTCCCTGCTGATCACCGACGACCTCTTCGACGCGCTGCAGGGCACCGAGCGCGCCTTTCACGATCTGCAGGGCCAGCTGCAGCACCACCTGGGGCGCGTCACCGGCTTCGCCTTCGACCCCGCGCACGGCGTGCTGCGCGTCGATCGCCCGGGCGGCCCGGTGGAGTTGCAGGCGCAGCTCGTGGGCAGCTACCTCCCCGACGTCTTCACCTGGATGTGGAGCTGGAGCGACGAGCTGGCCCAGCCCGCTTCCACCGATCGGGTGCGGCGCGTCTGCCAGCCCGACCTCAAGCCCGATGGGCTGGCCGCGTTCTGGCGGCCGCACTTCCACTGCGACGAGGGCTTCGCGTGGGCGCTCGCCGGTCACCTCGCCGTGAGCATCGGCGCGCGAGGGCTCTTCCGGGCCCAGCCGCCTGACGCCGAGGGAGCGTTGTTCTTCGCGCTCCTGGAATTGCCGGCGGTCACATTGCCGGCTTGAGCGGGTCGTGCTCCGCGATGATGCGGTTGACGCGCGCCTCGTCGATGCGCTTCCGCAGCGACTCCGACTCGTGCACGTCGCGCACGGTCTTGGCGAGGCTGAAGGTGCTGCCCACCGAGAACAGCAGGCCCATCGCCATGAAGGCCTTCACCCAGACGTCGACGGGGAGGAACCAGATCCCCATCGAGGTGACGCCGACGGCGAGCACGAACGAGAGCCAGGTCTGCACGACCCAGGCAGGCGAGTGAATCGAACCGGTCTCCATCTTCGACATGGTGTCTCCCTGTTGCTGGTCGCGCCGCTCAGTGAAGCGTCGCTCCCGTTGGTTGGCTGCAGGGAGAAGAGAACCACGCCGCATCGATGACGGGGTGTAACTAGCCGGCACGTCATCGATAACTGCCAGAAACAATCAATCCCCGGAGTTCCGATGCTCTCGGAACTCCGGGGAATGACCCCGACGGGATTCGAACCCGTGTAACAGCCTTGAAAGGGCCGTATCCTGGGCCACTAGATGACGGGGCCTTGCTACTTGAGTCGCGGGGGATTTGAACCCCCGACCCTCGGCTTAAAAGGCCGGTGCTCTACCAACTGAGCTAGCGACTCTCAACCTTCACTTTTTCGTTTTGTCCTTCTCTACGGTCACCTGCACCGACGCGGTGGCGCCCTCTACCTGAATCTTCACGGTCGTGGTGCCCGGATCGAGGGGGAGAATCGCGTTGTCCCCCACGATCTGGACGATCTTCCTGTCGGCGGACGAATACAGGGCCTTGCGGTCGGAAAGCTCCTTGCCGCTCTTGCGGAAGGCCCTCACCTTGACGTGCACCGACTCGGCGCCTTCCTTGATGGTGAGCTCCTTGGGCTCGACCTCGATGCGGTCGACGTAGATGACCTGGACCGTCGCCCGCGCCTCGACGTCGCCGGCCCTGGCGATCACCTCGGTCTCCCCGTCGCCCACCGGCTGGACCAGGCCCTTGGCGCTGACCGTGGCGATGGTGGGGTCTTTCACCGACCAGCTGACGGGCGTGCGCACCGCGCGGGCCCCGTTGCGGGCCATGCACTTGGCTTCCAGCCACTTCTCGGCCTTGGCCTGTTTGAAGACGATCTCGGCGGGCTCGAGCTCGATGTAGTCGATCCGCTCGCAAGCCGAGAGCAGCAGGACGCTCATGAAGGCCAGGGTGCGCATGAGGCGGCGCATAGCACGACTGAGGCTCCGTGATAGAGGCGCCGCGTGTCACCCAAGCCCCTGGACCAGGAAGAGCAGATCGAGGACCCCGAGGATCTCGCCGAAGACGACGAGCCCCGCCAGGCCGGCACCCTCTACATCACCCGCGCGGGGGCCGAGCGGCTGCGCGCCGAGCTCAAGCACCTGCTCACCGTCGAGCGCCCCAAGGTGACCGCCGAGGTGTCGTTCGCGGCCTCGCTGGGCGATCGTTCGGAGAACGCCGAGTACATCTACGGCAAGAAGCGGCTGCGCGAGATCGACCGGCGCCTGCGCTTCCTCGACAAGCGCCTCGAGAAGCTGACCGTGGTCGAGCCCGGAACCCACAAGGACAGCTCGAAGATCTTCTTCGGCGCCACGGTGTCGCTGGAGAACGAGGAAGACGGCTCGAAGGTGACCTACCAGCTGGTGGGGCCCGACGAGACCGACCTCAAGACGGGGAAGATCTCGGTCGATTCCCCCGTGGGCAAGGCGCTCCTGGGAAAGAAGGCCGGGGACGTGGTCACCGTCAACCGCCCCAAGGGCGAAGTCGACTTCGCGGTGGTGGCCATCAAATACGTGTGAGGGCTCAGCCCGCGCGCGTGCTTAAGTACGTCCTCGAAAAGCGAGCCGTTCACCACTCCCACCGGGGGCTTTTTTGGCGCGGAAGAACTTCGTTCTCGACACCAACGTTTTGCTGCACGACCCAAGGTCGATCTACAGCTTCGACGACAACACGGTCATCATCCCCATCTACGTCATCGAAGAACTCGACATGTTCAAGAAGGACATGTCCGAGCTGGGCCGCAACGCCCGCCAGGTCGCGCGCTACCTCGACACCCACCGCAAGGAAGGCACGCTCGCCGAAGGGGTGCCGCTGCCCAACGGCGGCATGCTGAAGGTCTCGTTCGTCGAGCACGACCTGCCCAAGTCGATGGCCGACGGGCAGTTGATGGACAACCGCATTCTGGCCGTGGGCATCGAGACGCGGCTGCGCGACCCCAGCAACCAGACCGTCTTCATCACCAAGGACACGAACCTCCGCATTCGCGCCGACGCGCTGGGGCTCATCTCGGAGGACTTCGAGCCCGAGCGGGTGGAGATCAGCGATCTCTACACCGGCATCAGCGAGCGCCTCGTCTCGGCCGAGACCATCAACCAGCTCTACAAGCCCGGCGCCCAGGTCACCATTCCCGACCTCGACAAGCTGGGGCCCAACGAGTTCGTCCTCTTCAAGGACGAGGCGAACCCGTCGCACACCGCGATGGGCCGCTTCGACGGCGACAAGCAGGCCGTGGTGGCGCTCAACCGCCAGGTGAAGGACGGCGTGTGGGGCGTGCGGCCGCGCAACATGGAGCAGAGCTTCCTCATCGACCTGCTCCTGAACGACGACCTGAAGATCGTGACCATCGTGGGCAAGGCGGGCACCGGCAAGACGCTGATGGCGATCGCCGCGGGGCTGCAGAAGGTGACTGAAGAGGCCGCCTTCCAGAAGCTGCTGGTGAGCCGCCCCATCTTCCCGCTGGGGCGCGACATCGGCTACCTGCCGGGCTCGGTGGACGAGAAGTTGAACCCGTGGATGCAGCCGATCTTCGACAACGTCGAGTACCTGCTCAACCTGTCCCGCAACGACAAGAAGTCGGGGCGCGGGTACCACGAGCTGATGGACCTGGGGATCATCGAGATCGAGCCGCTCACGTACATCCGCGGCCGGTCGATCCCCAACCAGTACATCATCGTGGACGAGGCCCAGAACCTCACCCCCCACGAGGTGAAGACCATCGTCACCCGCGTGGGCGACAACACGAAGATCGTGCTCACCGGCGACCCGGCGCAGATCGACAACCCCTACGTCGACTCGACGAACAACGGGCTGGTGCACGTGGTCAACCGCTTCAAGAGCCAGAAGATCGCGGGCCACGTCACGATGACCAAGGGTGAACGCAGCGCGCTGGCGGAAATCGCCACCAACCTCCTTTGATCGCCATGTCCGACGAAGCGCCAGAGAAGCCCGCACCGGGCGGCCCGCCGCCGCTCATCGCCTACCCCACCGTCTACGCCTTCAAGGTGATGGGGAAGCTCGAGCATGGCTTCGCCGAGTACATCCGCCAGAAGTTCAGCCGGTTGATGGGCAGCGAGGTCAGCCGCGACTCGATCTCGGAGAACGTGTCGAAGCAGGGCCGCTTCGTCTCGCTGACCGTGTCCGTGTATTTGCTCTCCGAGGAGCAGCGGCAGAAGATCTACATCGACATCCACGCCGACAAGCGAATCGTCTACTACTTGTGAGGGTTTCAGGCCCTGTGTATGGGGGTCCTGCACACCATGGCTGACCCCTTCCCGCTGTATGTCCCGCCCGAGACGCGCCGGCTCTTTCAGTCCGAGTCGTTGTTGCGGCGTTTCGCGCAGATGGCGCACTGGAACGACGGGGCCAGCCTCCTGGAGCTGCACGGCAGCCTCGGCGCGCTCGCCATCGCCAAGGCGCTCTCGTGCCACCTCACGATCGTCGAGCCCGAGCAGCGCCTGGCCGACGCGATCAAGGAAAGGGCGCGGGTGGTGGGCGTCGGCGACAAGGTCGCGGTGCAGCATGGGCCGGTGGGCAGCATCAAGTTCGCCGAGCGCGCCTTCGACGGCATCTTCTCGTTCGGCCGGGTGATCGGGAACCCCGCGCAGGTGGCGAAGCAGTGGCGCCCCTCGCTGGCGGTCGGTGGCCGCCTGGGCCTGACCGCGGTGGTGAAGGTCGGCCGCATCGCCAACGAGCCGGTGCTCGCCGCGTGGAAGGAGCGCCTGGGCGTGGCGTTGCTCACGCCGCGCGAGACGCTGATGAGCATCGAGACCGAAGGCTACGAGCCCGAGCTGATCGAGACGCTCAGCGACCAGGAGCTCGACGAGTACTACCGCGAGGTCGAGACGGTGCTGGGCAAGACGTCCGACACGAACGCCGGGGGCGCCCTGGCGCTGCGGGGCGAGATCGCGCTCCACCGCACCGGCAAGACCGGCGTGACGATCGGCTTCATCGTGGCCCGGCGCAAAGAGCCCGGCGAGAAGCCGCCCCCGTCACGCGACGGCGGCTGAGGGTCGGGGAGAGGGCGAACCAGGCAGGAGGCGGTATGCGAACGATGCCGCTGTTCATGCTGCTGCTCGCCTGCGCCCACACCCAACCCGGGCCCGAGGCGCGGAGCACGGAACAACTGGTCGCCGCCGCGCTGCCTTCGCTGGTGCTGCTGATCGGCGAGCGCCCTGACGGGAAGACCTCGTTCGGCTCGGGCATCATCGTGAGCCGCGATGGCCGGGTGCTGACCTGCCTGCACCTGGTGCGCGGCATGACGCACCTGCGCGCGATGCTCTACGCGCCGGGCCTGGTCTCCTACACGCCGATGGATGGCGGGCTCGATCGTTTCCTCTTCGAGAACCGCTCGCGGCTGGTCGACGTCGCGCTCGATCGCATCGACGAGGCGAACGACCTGGCGCTGGTGCGCCTCGACACCGAGACGTCCGCCGTGCCGTTGTTGCCGCTGGCCGAAGAGCTCCCTCACCGCGGGGAAGCGGTGCTCGCGCTGGGCCACCCCCAGGAGACGGTGTGGAGCTTCACCAGCGGGGTGGTGAGCGCGCTCCACAACGGCGCCATTCAGCACGACGCGGCCGTGAACCCGGGCAGCTCGGGTGGACCGCTCATCAACCAGCGTGGCGAGCTCGTCGGCGTCAGCAGCGCCAAGGTGTTCGGCGACACGGACGGCGTCGGCTTCGCCCGGCCCATCGGCATGGCGCGCTGGCTGCTCGAGGAGGAGTCACGGTCCTTCGGGCTCGACCTGTCCACCCCCGAGAAGGCGGCCTCGAGCTGCATTCGCGCGCAGGAGCTCGCCTCGCCCAACCTCGAGGAGTGCTTCGACTGGGATCACCGCTGGCGTTACTTCGAGCACGCGAGGCAGAGCCTGGAAGGGCACGTCGATCGCGAAGCGCTGGCCAGCATCGCCAGCGGAGATCGTTCGAAGTGGCTCAAGCAGAGCAAGGGGCTGCTGCGGGCGGCGGTGCGTGACGGCCAGCGCTCGACGGTCGACAACGTGCTGCCTCCGTTGCCTGCCGCGCTCGACCCGCTGGTGCGCGAGGCGCGCGCGCTGCTGAGCTCACAGAAGCAGCGCCTCAAGGCCGAGAACCGCCTGGAGATCGAGCTCACCGATCAACGCGCCATCCGCAAGCTGCTGCGCCGGGGCGTGCGGGTCGAGTCGACGCTGCGGGTGAAGCCCCACCTGGCGTGGGTGCTGCTGATCGGGCGGAACGCCGACGGCACCGAGTACCGCTTCAGCGAGGTCTGGGCGCAGGACGGCATGGACCGCTGGCACCAGCGCACGCCGGCAGGTGAAGAAGAGCTGGCCTCGTTGCCGCGTGCCTTCGCGCCGCCGCTGCTGCTGCCGGGTGAGATGGTGGCGCGGGTGCAGCTCGAGCTGCTCGGTCAGCTGTACGCGATCAGCGGGAGAACAGCGCCGCGCTCATGGTGGGGCCCGGTCGCCTGGCAGGCGCGCCCCATCGAGAGTGGCCTTGAGGACTGAGACCAGCCACATCTCGCTGTGGCTGGGCTGGGCGAGAACCAAGCGGGCCTTCGATCACGCGCTCAAGATTCGGTACTCAGAAAGCGGCAGCTCGCTGGGCTCCGCGTTCGGCCGCGCGTTCGGCGTCAGGTACGACGAGGATCTCCGCGAGGCGATGAAGCAGAACAAGCAGGCGAAGTCTCTCAACGAACTACTCAGCGGGATCTCATACGAAGCGGAGGCGATTCCCGCGTTGGTGCAAGCTGGAGCTCAGCTGAGTCCTGACGACAACTGCTTCATCTGTCTCTATGACTTCCGAACCCCGACCACGAGCCGCACTTCGTGGATCACCCCCGACCTTGAGCTCAGGTTCTCCGTGGTCGCGAAATTTCGGAGACCGGCGACCGACGTCGGTCGGTGGATGTCGAAATAGGTTCTCGCGCCCGTGAAGTCGACGACGTCGATCGGCTCGGGCGAGACCTGGAAGTGCGGTAGCCCTCGGCGTCGCCGGCGATCTGGAAGGGCATCGGCCGGTCGCTCAACGGGACGGGAACTCGAACTGCAGCCATCCGCTGAGCGGCCTCTCGCCTCGGGCGAGGACGCGAAACGACGCGGTCGCCGCCTTGATGAACGCAGGCGTCACATGAGCGTCCTTGCCCGAAGTCGAGGGGCAAGCGCGCGACGAGCACGGTCTGAGACCCGCCCGCCCCACGCACATCAAGGCCTCTTCTGGGCCTTCAGCGGGCGCACCGACCGGCCAGTCAGTGCAGCGCGCCGGTGAAGTCGACGACGTCGATCGGCTCAGGCGAAACCTGGAAGTGCACCTCTTCGCGGTAGCCCTCAGCGTCGCCAGCGATCTGGAACGGCATCGGCCGCGAGAAGCGAATGGTGCAGTCCTTCACCAGGTAGTCGTTGAGCCCCTCGGGGAACCAGGTGCCCGACCACATCTTGCCCAGGTTGGCGAGGATGGCCGTGGCCGCGACGGTGCCCAGGCGCAGGTCCATCATTCCGCGGCGCTTGCCGGCGAACGGGAACATCTTCAGCTCGAAGCCGTAGAACGGCACCGTGCCCGCGGCCGCGATGACGAGCGGACCTTTGTAGATCGTCTGGCCCGGCACGAACGTCTCGACCGGCGTGCCATCGGGCCCCATGCGGTACGCGATCGCCGGGCCGTTGGTGACCTCGCAGTCGACCGTGTTCGAGTTGGCCAGGTAGTACGGCACCGTCTTGAACGCGACCGAGGTGAAGTAGCCCGCGGCGCCGGTCATC
Organism: Archangium sp.; assembly: GCA_030681645.1. Classification (GTDB taxonomy): domain Bacteria; phylum Myxococcota; class Myxococcia; order Myxococcales; family Myxococcaceae; genus Archangium_A. The sequence goes on along the minus strand of JAUXRX010000049.1, from coordinate 510,805 downwards.
ATTTTCGAGAACGGGCCCTGCGCGAAGTTGTTCTTCACGGTGTTGTAGTCGTTGAGGATCTTCCCATCCATGCCGAGGCCGGCGAACGGCGCGCGCTTGCCGTCGATGAGGAGGAGATCGATCGTGCGGTACCCCGGCACTTCACCGGCGCGCGCGCGGAGCACGTCGTCGACGAAGCCGTCGGCCCGGGTCGATGACGCCTTCACCAGCGACGCGACCGAATTGCCCGTGCCCAGCTTGAGCACGCCGAAGCGCGGGGTGGGGGTGGGGTGGTGCTGCCGGCGCAAGGCCACCTGGGTGAGGATCTCGTTCACGAAGCAGGTGAGCGTGCCGTCACCGCCGCCCAGGAAGACCGTGTGGTAGCCGCGGTCGACCACCTGCTGGGCGATGCGGCGCGCGTCGAGCTCGGAGCGGGACAGAAAGAGATCGCCCTCGGGCACCACGTGGGACAGGGCGCGGACGATCTTCTGGGTCACCTTGCGCGCGCTCAGGTTCAGCAGCACGGCCACGCGGTGATCGACCTCGAGTCTCGGGGGAATCTGCTCGACGTCAGCTCGGAACGGTTGAACGAACACGGTTGCGGCCCTCCTGGCCGACGGTGTGCCCCCACACCCGTCGAACGGCAGTGACCCGTTTCACAGCATCAACCTTGCCACTTGACTCGACGCGTCAAGCCCTCGAAACAATTGGGTAACGGATGGGGTCGGGAGCCCCGATTGGAACCCGGCGGTGGCAGTTGCTGCGAAGGGGGCTACGCACTGCGGCCGCCGGGGGTGGGTTGACGTGGGGGGGCCGGTGGTTAGTTTGACGAAGTCGCCGGGCACCACAATTCCGGCCGTCAAATCAACTCTTTAGGAGACATGGCAATGGGCAAGATCATCGGTATCGACCTGGGCACGACCAACTCGGTGGTGGCCATCATGGAGGGCCGTGAGCCCAAGGTCATCGTCAACGAGGAAGGCAGCCGCATCACCCCGTCCGTGGTGGCCTACACCAAAGACGGAGAGCGCCTCGTGGGCCAGGTGGCCAAGCGCCAGTCGATCACCAACCCCGAGCGCACGGTCTATTCGATCAAGCGCTTCATGGGCCGCCGCCACAACGAGGTGACGGAAGAGGCGAAGCTGGTGCCGTACAAGGTCGTGCGCGGCCCCAGCGACGACGCCCGCGTGGAGATCGACGGCAAGCAGATCAGCGCTCCCGAGATCTCGGCGCAGGTGCTGCTCAAGCTGAAGAGAGCGGCCGAGAACTACCTGGGCGAGAAGGTGACCGACGCGGTCATCACCGTGCCCGCGTACTTCAACGACGCCCAGCGCCAGGCCACCAAGGACGCCGGTGAGATCGCCGGCCTCAACGTGCGCCGCATCGTCAACGAGCCCACCGCCGCGGCGCTCGCGTACGGCCTCGACAAGAAGCACAGCCACAAGGTCGCCATCTACGACTTCGGCGGCGGCACCTTCGACATCTCGATCCTCGACATGGGCGACGGCGCGGTCGAGGTGCTCGCCACCAACGGCGACACCCACCTCGGCGGCGACAACATCGACCAGCGCGTCATGGAGTGGCTGATCACCGAGTTCAAGAAGGACACGGGCCTCGACGTCAGCAAGGACAAGATGGTCATCCAGCGCCTCAAGGAGGCCGCTGAGAAGGCGAAGATCGAGCTGTCGAGCTCGAACGAGTCCGAGATCAACCTGCCGTTCCTCACCGCCGACGCCTCGGGCCCCAAGCACCTCAACCTGAAGCTCTCGCGCGCCAAGCTCGAGACGATGGTCGACGATCTGATCGAGCGCTCGCTCGAGCCGTCGCGCAAGTGCCTGAAGGACTCGGGCCTGACCGGCGAGCAGATCGACGAGGTCGTGCTGGTCGGCGGCGTCACCCGCATGCCCAAGGTGGGCGAGGTGGTGAAGAAGCTGTTCGGCAAGGAACCCAACCGCACCGTGAACCCCGACGAGGTGGTCGCGATCGGCGCGGCCGTACAGGGCGCCGTGCTCTCGGGCGACGTGAAGGACATCCTGCTCCTCGACGTGACCCCGCTGTCGCTGGGTGTCGAGACGCTGGGCGGCGTGTTCACCAAGCTCATCGAGCGCAACACCACCATCCCCTCGCGCAAGCAGGAGACGTTCTCCACCGCGGCCGATGGCCAGACGCAGGTCGAGATCCACGTGCTGCAGGGTGAGCGCGAGATGGCGGCCGACAACCGCAGCCTGGGGCGCTTCCACCTCACCGGCCTGCCGCCCGCCCCGCGTGGCGTGCCGCAGATCGAGGTGACCTTCGACATCGACGCCAACGGCATCTTGAAGGTGGCCGCGAAGGACAAGGCCACCAGCAAGGAAGCGAACGTCACCATCAGCCACAGCTCGGGCCTGGCGAAGGACGAGGTCGAGAAGATGGTGAAGGACGCGTCGGCCAACGAGGCCGCCGACAAGGAACGCCGCGCGCTGGTCGAGGTGAAGAACAAGGCGGAGAACCTCGCCTACAACCTCGAGAAGCTGGTGAAGGACAACAAGGAGAAGCTCGGCGCCGAGACGGCCGCCAAGCTCGAGTCCACCGCAGCCGAGCTGCACAAGATCCGCGAGGGCAGCGACAAGGCCGCCATCGAGGCCGCGGTGAAGGCCGCCGAAGAGGTCAGCTACAAGGCCGCCGAGGAGCTCTACAAGGCAGGCGCGCCGGCTCCGGGCGCCGCCCCGGGCTCGACCGCCGAGCCGACCGCTGGTGCTCCGGGCGCGACGCCTGGCGCGAAGAAGGACGACGTGGTCGACGCTGAGTTCCGGTCGAACTGAGCCGTCGGGCCGCTGAGAAACCGCCTTCCCTGCGCGAGTGGGGAGGGCGGTTTCGTATTTGTGGGGGCACCAACTACATCGGGCACTAGCGTGCGCGTGGCACTGTAGTTCTACAGTCCGGGCAGATGAAGAACCTCCAGCTTCGCCGGAAGATCGCCACCGGGTCCGCGGTGGACGCGTACCTCGCAGACTCGAACGCCGGGAGCGTGTTGGTGCAGGTGAGCCACCCCGAGGTCACCGCAGATCCCGAGCTCTACGGCCGCTTTCTGGACACCACGCGGGTGACGTCGACGCAGCACCGCCACCCGGCGCTGCTCTCCCCCGAGATCACCCGCTGCGAGCCCGACGGCAGCTTCGTGCTCGTCACCGGCCCTGTGAGCGGTCGCACCGCGGCGGATCATCTTCGTGAGCGGGGCCCGCTCGACACGGCCGAGGCGATTCGGTGGGGGGTGCGCATCTGCGACGCGCTCGAGTTCTTGCACGCGCACGGCGTGGTGCACGGCCACCTCGCGCCGCACAACCTCTTCCTCGACGGCGACCTTCTGCACCCCGAGGTGCGGCTGCTCGACACGGCGCTGCTGCTGTTCCGCGGCACGAAGAGCGTGCCGCGGGGGAAGATCCTGGTGGCGCCCGAGTACCTGTCTCCCGAGCGCTGCGCGGGGCGACGCGCCACGCCGTCGTGCGACGTGTACGGCATGGGCGTGTTGCTGCACGAGCTGCTCACGAAGGAACCGCCGTTCTCGGGGAAGGGCGTGACCGAGACGCGCGCGCTGCAGCTGCACGCGCCGATGCCCCCGCTGCAGCCGGGCCTGGAGGAGTGGGCGCCGGTGCTCACCCGCTGCCTGGCCAAGCGCGCGGCCGATCGGTACGGCTCGCTGGCCGAGCTGCGTGACGTGCTGCGCACCTTGAAGCCGCTGGAGACGCCGGCGATCGAGGTGCACCTGGGCGATCCCGAGCCTGCCCGGGCGGGTGAGCTGAAGCCCGGCGACGTGCTGGGCCGGTACCGGATCGAGGCGATGATCGGCGAGGGCGGCATGGGCCACGTGTTCTCGGCCCGCCACCTGTCGATCGATCGCCAGGTGGCCATCAAGGTGCTGCGGCCCGAGCTCTCGCGCGTCGACAGCCAGGTGCAGCGCTTCGTGGCCGAGGCGCAGGCCGTCAACATGGTGAAGCACCCGAACATCATCGCCATCGAAGATCTCGTGCGCGAAGGTGACCGGGTCTACTTCGTGATGGAGCTGCTCTCGGGCAAGTCGCTCAAGGTGCTCGCGAAGGACGCGCCCATCGAGCTGACGCGGGTGGTGCGGTTGATGCGCCAGGCGGCCGAGGCGCTCGCGGCCGCGCACGGCGTGGGCGTGATTCACCGCGACATCAAGCCGGACAACCTGGTGGTCGAGCGCGACGCCGAGGGCCTCGATCAGCTCAAGGTGCTCGACTTCGGCGTGGCGCGCATTCGGGGGGCCGACATGAACGCCGCCTACCGGACCCAGGTGGGGCAGGTGGTGGGCACTCCGCTGTGGATGGCGCCCGAGCAGGTGATGGGGCACCAGGTCGACGCCCGGGCCGACGTCTATTCGCTGTCGATGGTGATGTACGTGCTGCTGACGCGCCGCTTCCCCTTCGCGGGCAGCGATCTGTCGCAGGTGGTGATGCAGCGGCTGCAGCGCGACGCCATGCCGGTGGGCGAGACCACCTTCCTGGGCGAGCAGGTGCCGTGGCAGATTCAGCGGCTGCTCGAGATGGGCCTGGCCCGCGAGCTGGCGAAGCGGCCGGTCTCGATGGAGTGGTTCGCGGCGGCGCTCAGGGAGATCGAGCTGGGCTTCGAGGAGCACCCCACGGTCGATGCCCCGCTCCGATCGTGGTGGAACCGCTGGCGTTCCTGAGCGTGAACGGGGCTCAAATGATCCCCTCCGGCAGCGAAGCTGTTTAGCCTGCGTTCATGGACTTGCCTGATCTCCTCGCCTGGCCGCGTCGCGCTGACGTCCCGGGGATGTTGTTTCGCCGGCTGATCTCGCGCCACTCGACGAGAGGCATCCTCGGCATGTCGCGCGCGGAGCAGGTGCTCTGGCTCGTCTTCGAGCTGTGCGGCGAGGTGTCGAACGGCGGCGTCGATCAGTTCTTCGGCAACAGCTCAGGCGAGCGCGCCCCGCTGGTGCCGGCGGCGCTGCGCGAGCTGGGGGAGCCCGACCTGGCGGCCGCGCTCGAGCGCAGCCTTCTGCACTTCCCGCCGGGCGCGCGGGCCGAGCGGCACGAGCTCGCGTCTGCGCTGAGCCCCGCGGCGCGCGCCGAGCTCGAGGCACTGGGCAAGCAGGTCGACGCGGCGACCGATCGGCTGCTCGAAGCGCTCCGCCGGTGGATCGAGCAGCACGAACGCGAGTTCACCCTGTCCAACGCGGGCCTGGCCGCGTTCCGGCCGGTCTCGTTTCCCGACGACGTCACGCTCGACGAGATCCTCGCGCGCGACCTGGCGGCAGACCTGGCGATCCCCGCGCTGTACGTGCGGCTGGCTCACCGGAAGGCGCCGCTCTCGCCGCTGGAGCGCGGGCTGCAGCTGGCCATTCACGCCTTCGGGGAGATCAGCGACGAGGGCGGGCTGAGCTACCTCTTCTCGTCGAAGGGCAGGTACGCGCCCGAGGCCCACGCGGCCCTGGAGGCGGCCGACGCCACTGACGCTGCGGCGGTGGTGGAGCGCGCGATGGCGGTGCTCCCGTCGCCGTACCCCACCGACGATGGCGTGCGCCGAACGGCGCTGGCCGCGCTCAGCGACGATGCCCTGACCCGGCTGCGCGCGATGCAGTGGGAGCTGGACGATCTGCGGCTGCCCACCATCGAGGCCCTGATCGCTCATGCTCGAGCGCACCGGAGGGAGCTGACGTGATCGACGAGGCCGACAAGGCGAGGCGGCTGGCCCGGGCCATCTGTGCCGACGTGATGCTCTACAACGGCACGGTGAAGGACGCGCCGATCGACCAGCGGGCCGCGTTGATCTCGGCGCCGGTGCAGGAGGGGCGCGCGCTGTTCACCTCGCGCGTGTCACCGGCGCTCCTTCAGGTCTTCGAGGAAGCGGTCGAAGAGTTGGTGGCGCGGCCGTTGGCGATCGCGCCGCCTGCCGCAGCGCCGCGAGTGGTCGTGGCCCCGGTGGTTTCAACGGGCAAGCCACCCTCACAGCTCGACCCGCCCATGGCGGAGCGAGGCCCTTCGCTCGCGATCGTGATCGGGGTCGCCGTGCTGTTCGTCATCCTGGCGGCCGCGGCATTTCTGGCGCTGCGGTGAGCTCCTGTCTCCCTCTCCCTGCGCAGCGGGGAGAGGGCTGGGGTGAGGGGCCAACCGCTCAAGAAACGCCCCTCACCCGGCCTGCGGCCGACCTTCTCCCCGCTGCGCAGGGAGAAGTTTCAGGCTCCGCGCTCAGGCACTCCGGCGCGAAGATGCCGCCAGCTCGTGCGTCAGCCGCCCGACGGTCCTGATCGCCTTCGCGGTGCGCTCGGTCCACGGAAAGCCGCACGAGATCCTGATGCAGTTCGAGAAGCGCTCCCGCGGAGAGAAGATCGGCCCGGGGGCCAGCGAGATCTTCTCGGCCAGCGCGGCGCCCTGCAGCGCATACGCATCGACGTGCGGCGGGAGCTCGACCCACAACACGAAGCCGCCCGCGGGCGTGGCGATGCGCGTGCCGTCGGGGAACGCCTCGGCGATGGCGGCGCGGGTGCGATCGACCTGCCCGTGGAGGTGGCTGCGCAGCTTGCGGATGTGGCGATCGTAGCCGCCGCTCCCCAGGAACTCGGCGACCGCCATCTGGAGGATCTCGGGCGTGCTCACGGTGAGCGCGTACTTGAGGCGCTCGATGCGCTCCTGGTAGCGGCCCGCGGCGATCCACCCGATGCGGTAGCCGGGCGCGAGGGTCTTGCTGATCGACCCCACCAGCAGCACGCGGCCGTCCTTGTCCCAGTGCGCGGCGGGGCGGGGCCGGCCGTCGAACGCGAGATCACCGTACACGTCGTCTTCGATGAGGGGCGTGTCGTGGCGGGCGCAGAGGCGCACCAGGCGTTCCTTGTTCTCATCGGGCATCACCGCGCCGAGCGGGTTGGACACGTTGGGCGAGGCGAGCACGGCCTTCACGCCGCCCTGGCGGAGCACCTGCTCGAGCGCGTCGAGGTCGAGGCCGGTGCGGGAATTGGCTGGCACCTCGATGGCCCGCAGGCCGAGCTGTTCGATCGCCTGCAGCACGCCGAAGTAGCCCGGCGTCTCGACCGCGATGGCGTCACCGGCCTTCGCCACCGCGCGCAAGGCGAGGTGGATCGCCTCCATGGCGCCGATGGTGACCACGAACTCGCTCTCGTGGAGCGACATGCCCCAGGTGACGCTGCGCTTGCTGAGCTGGCGGCGCAGGGTGGGTACGCCGGTGGTGTCGCCGTAGCTGCCGCCGGCGTCCTGCATCTCGCGGGCGATGGCGGCGAGCTTGCGGTTGAGGGCACGAATGGGGAGCAGGGAAGGGGAGACCTGCGCGGCGCCGAAGGGCACCACGCCCGGATCGCGCATCGACTGCATCAGCGCGCGGACGCCCGGCGTGACGGACACGGTGGCGGGGGACAGGTTGAGGCGGGCGGTGCGGGGCTCGGCGATGGGAGCCACGCTGCGGGCGCGCACGAAGTGACCCGAGCGGGGCCGCACCTCGATCAGGCCGTCGTTCTCGAGCTGCACGTAGGCCTGGAGAATGGTGGCGATGCTCACGCCCCGCTGCCGGGCGAGACCCCGGACGGAGGGCATGCGATCGCCCCCGCGCAGCGTGCCCTGCCGGATGGCGCTGGTGAGATCTTCGGCGACCTGCTCGTAAAGGAGCCCGCTCATGCACCGGACTGTAACGGTTTGGGTGCGTCGAGACCGGTACAGATGGGCAGGCCGTGTTCCAGAACAGCAGTCCCTGGAGAGGGCTCAGGGAGCGGAGGGCCCGAACCGGTTTCGCGGCGTCGAGATCGTCGTGGTCAGGAAGTCAGCGCTGTTGTCCTGCGAGTCCTGATCGGGCCTTCGCATGAGGCTGGTGTCGACGTTCGAGCCGGCGCCCGTGGTGTTGTTGTGAGGATTCAGCGGCGGCGTCCCCTCACACACGAAGGCGGGCGAGCAGGTGGTCAGTGCGGCCAGCGTGATCGCATCGAACTGGAAGCACAGGGCGTCGACGATCACCGAGCCGTGGCGGAGCACCAGGTTGCCCGCGTCCACCAGACCCAGGGAGTAGGTGCCATCGCCCGCGACGGTGCCGTTGTAGCTGGTGTTGGTGAGGAGCAGGTGCCCGCGGGCGGGGATGACCTGGCCTGCGCCCGCGGTGCGCTCCGATTCCGTGTTGGTCGAGCACGTACCCGTGGCGCTGCGGAAGCCCAGCGTCCACGTGCTGTCGAAGACGACGGGCGTGTTGGTGGGGTTGTAGAGCTCGATGAACTCATCGTTGCCGCCGCTGTCGCCGCGGGTCTGGACCTGGCTGATGTGAAGCACCTCGACGGCGGAGCCGCCACCGGTCGCGCCGCCGCCCGTGCCGCCACCAGTCGCGCCGCCGCCTGTGCCGCCACCGGTCGCGCCGCCGCCCGTGCCGCCACCGGTCGCGCCGCCGCCTGTCCCGCCTCCTGTCCCGCCACCGGTCGCGCCACCGCCCGTGCCGCCACCGGTCGCGCCACCGCCAGTCCCGCCACCAGTCGCCCCGCCGCCTGTCCCGCCACCGGTCGCGCCGCCGCCCGTGCCGCCACCGGTCGCGCCGCCGCCACCACCAGACGACGAGCCACCCCCTCCTCCGGTCGAGACTGACGAATAGCAGCGCCCGGCCGTACACCGCCCGCTCAGGCAGTCCGTCGGCCCCTGGCATTCCATGCCGTCGAAGCACCGGCCACAGGACGGCCCGCCGCAGTCGAGGCCGGTCTCCGCGCCGTTCTTTTCCCCGTCAGCGCAGGTCGGGGCCGCTTCCGTACCGCCACAGGCGGAAAGAAGGACGGTCAACGCGGCCAACAGGGTGGATTTCGCAGGCATGGGGTGAGAACACCCGGGCCCGCCTTCATGCGCACACTTCCTCTGTGCCGGTCGCGACCTCACATTCCTGCATCTGTGCCGGTGCGCGGTTACACAGCACGCTGCCTTCTATGAGCACCGCCGCACCGACGCCCCGTTTCGTCATCCCCGCCCTCGCCGCCGTCTATCTGATCTGGGGCTCGACCTACCTGGCGATGCGCGTCGCGGTCGAAGGTCTCCCGCCATTCATGATGGCCAGCACCCGCTTCATCCTCACCGGGGTGGTGCTGCTCGCCTTCCTCCGCGCACGCGGGGCGCCCTGGCCGACCCGGCGCGAGTGGCTCTACGCCACGCCGGTCGGCGTGCTCATGTTCGTGCTGGGCAACGGCACGGTGGCGGTCGCCGAGAAGCACCTCTCGTCGGGAGTCGCCGCGGTGGTGTGCGGCACCATGCCCCTGTGGGTCGCCGCGCTGGGGCGCTTCTTCGGCGAGAAGACGTCGCTGCGCGAATGGCTGGCGCTGGTGCTCGGCTTCGGCGGGGTGGCGGTGCTCAGCTTCGGCGGCGAGCTCAAGGCAGAGCCGTTCTCGGCGGTCATCCTCTTCATCGCCCCGGTGAGCTGGGCGCTGGGCTCGCTGCTCGCGCGCAGGCTGCCGCTGGCGAAGGGCCTCATGTCGGCCGCCACCCAGATGCTCACGGGCGGGCTGGTGATGTCCCTGGTGAGCGTCGTGGCGCGCGAGGAGGTGCCGGTGAACCCACCGCTCAGGTCGGTGCTCGCCTGGGTCTACCTGGCGATCTTCGGCTCGCTCGTGGCGTACAGCGCGTACACGTACCTGCTCGCCAACGCGCGGCCGTCCGTGGCCACCAGCTACGCGTACGTGAACCCGGCCATCGCGGTTGCGATGGGCGTGGGCATGGGCGGCGAACACGCGGGCCCGGAGATCTTCATCGCGGTGGCGTTGATCATCGCGGCGACGGTGCTGGTGATCCGCAAGCCGGCCCCGAAGCTCGAGACGACGGCGGAGTCCGCGGCCTGAGCTGAGCCCCTGCCGTCCTTCAGGCTCCCAGAAGCGACACCTCTGTCGATCCGGCGCGAACCCGTGTGCGCGCGAACCCGGGGGCTAGTGTGGCTTGAGGGAAAGGACCAACCACATGGGCGCACCGAGACCCGAGGTCATCGTCACCGAGGCGCTGTGCAAGGGCTGTGGTCGCTGCGTCGACGCCTGCCCGAAGCACGCCATCTCGCTGGGCACGGAGATCAACCAGGCCTCAGGCCTGATGCCCGTGCACATCGATCACGACATCTGCAACGACTGCGGCCTGTGCATCTCGGCCTGCCCGGAGCCGTACGGGCTGGGCACCGAGCGGTACGAGCTCGAAGACCCCAAGCACCTCTACGGTGAGAGCGCCCGCCGCCCGAAGCCCCAGACCATTCCGCGCCGGAAGGTGGGGCTGCCGAAGGTCGAGCCGCTGGTGCTCAAGGGGAACTACGCCTCGGCCATCGGCGCGATCCTCGCTGGCTGCCGCCACGTCTTCGGCTACCCCATCACCCCGTCCACCGAGGGCGCGGAGCTGATGGCGAAGCTGCAGCCGAAGCTGCACGGCGTCTTCCTCCAGGCGTGCAGCGAGGTCGCCACCATCAATCACATGTACGGCGCGGGCGGCGCGGGCCTGCCCACCATGACCTTCACCAGCTCGCCCGGCTTCAGCCTCATGCTGGAAGGCATCAGCTACATGATCGGCGCGCAGCTGCCCGGCGTGATCGTCAACGTGATGCGCCCGGGGCCCGGCCTCGGGTACATCGGCCCCGAGCAGAGCGACATCAAGCTGATGTGCCGCGGCCTGGGCCACGGGAACACTCACGCCATCGTGCTGGCGCCCACCTCGCCGCAGGAGATGCTCGACCTCACCTTCGAGGCCTTCGAGCTGACCTTCAAGTACCGCAACCCGGTGATCATCGCGGCCGACGGCTTCCTCGGCCAGATCACCGGCCGCGTCACGTTGCCCGATCACCTGATCGATCCCGGCCTGCCGGACTGGGCGGTGTGGGGCGACGCGGCGCACCGGGGCAACCTCCACAGCAGCATCTTCCAGGACTGGGTCGACCTCGAGAAGCACAACGAGCTGCTCTGCGAAAAGTACGAGGCGATGCGAGCGACCGAGCAACGCTCGACGGGCTACCGGCTCGACGGCGCGCGCACCCTGGTGATCGCGTGCAACACGCCGGCGCGCATGGCCAAGGCCGCGGTGGAGCGGCTGCGCCGCGAGGGCCGGCCGGCGGGGCTCTTTCAGCCGCAGACCCTCTGGCCCTTCCCCATCAAGGCGCTCGAGCCGCTGCTGAAGACGGCGCAGCGGGTGGTGGTGGTCGAGGCGAGCGCGGGCCAGCTCGAAGACGAGATGCGGTTGGCGCTGCACCACGCGAACGTGCCGCAGGTCGAGATTCACCACCTGCGTCACATGGGGGGAATTCTTCCCACCGACGAAGAGATCTACCAGGTCGTTCGCGGCCTCACGGAGGTCGAGCAATGAGCACCACCCCGACGAAGACTGGCGCGGCGTTCTTCGAGCACTTCGATCGCCACGCCCACGGCAAGGGCCTCAAGGGCGGCACCACCCACTACTGCCCCGGCTGCGGCCACGGGCTGGCCCACAGGTACGTCGCCGAGGCGCTGGTCGAGCTCGGCGTGGAAGACCGGACGATCATGGTCTCGCCGGTCGGCTGCGCGGTGTTCCTCTTCTACTACTTCGACACCGGCAACACGCAGGCCGCGCACGGCCGCGCCCCGGCGGTGGCGCTGGGCCACAAGCTCGCCAACCCGAAGTCCATCGTGGTGAGCTACCAGGGCGACGGTGACCTCGCCTCCATCGGCCTGGCCGAGATCATCCACGCCGCGCAGCTGGGCATTCCCATCAGCGTCATCTTCATCAACAACGCCATCTACGGGATGACGGGCGGGCAGATGGCGCCGACCACGCTGATGGGCCAGTGGTCGAGCACCACCCCCGACGGCCGCGGCCCGATGCAGGGCCAGCCGATGAAGGTGTCGGAGGTGATCGCCCAGCTCGACGGCGCCAGCTACGTCGAGCGGTGCGCCCTCTTCAGCCAGAAGGAACGCAAGCGCTGCAAGACCGCCATCAAGAAGGCCCTGCAGCTGCAGGTCGAGGGGCGCGGCTTCGGCTTCGTGGAGATCCTCGCGGAGTGCCCCACCCACTGGGGTCTCTCGGCGCAGCAGTCCGAGGAGCACGTGCGCGACGTGCTGTCGAAGGTCTACCCGCTGGGCGTGGTGAAGGACGAGACCCGGGAGCCCTGGTTCGCACCGGGCACGCCCACCTTCGATCCCGAGCGGGTGCTCGAGGTGCTCGACGCGCAGCGCGTGCCCGTGGAGCGGTTTTGCACCGGCTTCCCCACGCACCTCGATCCGCTCGACGTCTCGGTGAAGCTCGCGGGCTCGGGCGGCGACGGCGCGCAGACGGCGGCCATGCTGCTGACCCGCGCGGCCATCAGCGAGGGCTTCGACTCGACGCACATCCCCAGCTACGGGCCGGAGTCGCGGGGCGGCACGTCCTACGCCGACGTGCACCTCGCGAAGGACGAGGTGCTCTCGCCCGCGGCGCCTTCACCCCACGTGCTGGTGGCGTTCAACGCGCCGAGCCTGGACAAGTTCGCGGCGACGGTGCGGCCCGGCGGCATTCTCATCTACGACTCGAGCGTGATCTCGAAGCCGCCCCTGGTGGCCGAGGGGGTGCGCGTGCTGCCCGTGCCCTGCGCGAGCATCGCCCAGCGGCTCGGCGCGGTGGTGGTGAAGAACGTCGTCGCCCTCGGCGCGCTGCAGGAAGCGGCGAAGCTGCTCACCGAGAAGACCTTCCTGGGGGAGCTCGACCGCAGCCTCAAGCACAAGACCGCCCTCATCCCCCTCAACGAGGAGGCCTTCCGCGAGGGCGCGAAGGCGGTGCGCGAGCTGAGCGCTACTGGAAGCGGTAGTTGACCCGCAGGCCGCCGATCACGGTGTGGCGATCGGTGCCTACGAGGGGCCGGGTGGCGGCGAGCTCGATGCCCAGCTTGCCGATGGCGAAGCGGAAGGCGACGGACGGCGCGAAGTAGCTCAGGGGCCCAAGCCGGCCGGTGAGATCGATCACCAGCGCGCCCCAGGTGAAGGGCGAGAGCTGGGCACCTGCCAGCAGCGTGGCGCCTCCGCGGGGGAGCCCGGCCGCACGTCCGACCGCACCCGAGAGATCACCGCCGAGGTAGCCGTGCACCTCGAGCCACTCGTTCGGCCGCCACGACGCGTTCGCGCCCAGCTCGCCGCCGATCAGCCGCGCCCCCGGAATCTCGAACGAGGTCGGCAGCAGCAGCCGCGCGGTCACCGCGCCGATGAAGGTCTCGCTCTGCACCAGCACCTGCGTGGCGCCCACCGTCAGGTTGCCCAGGGTGAGCTGGGTCGAGGTGAGCACCGCGTTGACCGCGTAGGTGAAGTTGACCGCCTCGAGCGTGGCGAAGAGCTCGGTGGTGGGGCGCACCGCCCACGATCCATAGAGCAGGCCGTTGACGCTCACGGCGCCGTAGAAGTCGGGCGTATCGATGATCGCCCCGAAGCGCGCGCCGAGGCCGATCTCGGTGCGTGGACAGGCACGACGGCCGGTGCCCATGTCGGCCTCTGCATAGCCGACCGCCGCGGGGCCCTCGCCGAGCCCCTTCGAGCGCCAGCGATCGCAGCCGAGCGCGGGCGAGGCGTCGACCGGTTCGTTCGGCACCGACGTGAGCGAGATGAGGGTCAACAGCACGAGCGCGTTCACGGCTGGCCTCCCTTCGCGCCCGGCGCGGTGAAGGCGCCGTCGGCGTTCAGGTCGAGGATGAAGGGGTTGGTGAAGGCGAGCGGATACCCGTTGGTGATCGCGCCGTAGTCGTAGCCCGTCTCTCCGCGCTTCGGCTTCGGTGGATCGGCCAGCGGGCCCACCTTGGAGCCTTCCTTCACGTCGGCCGCGTCGACTACGCCGTTGCCGTCGTTGTCGGTGGTGTCGGGCATGCCGTCCTTCGCGCCCTCGAGCCCGCCGCCCAGATCGCCGGCGACCAGCAGCGGCCGGCCCGCTTCGATCACCAGCCACGCGTCACCGGTCAGGCCCGCGGTCAGCTCGCTCAGCGGCACCTCGCCCTCGTAGCGCACCAGGCTCCCGGTCTCCGCGAATGGATCGCCGGGCAGCGGGAGATCACCGATCACCTTCTTCACCTCGCCGTTGACGATGAAGCGCACCTCCTGCACCGGCACCCACGGGGCCGAGGAGATCTTCACCTTCACCGTGGCCCCGGTGCGCGGGGCGAAGGCGGTCAGCGAGAACGAGCGCGCCACGCTGCCGGTGTCTTCGATGGTGGCCTCGATCACCGGGCCGTTGGTGCCCAGCGAGCGGCCCTCCTTCAGCGCGCGGTTGAACACCCCCACGTCGAACGCCTGCCCGCCGGCCGAGGCCGAGGTGACCAGGTTCTGCGGCAGGCCCACGGTGTTGTCGGTGAGCGAGTGCGAGTCGGAGTTCGCCGTGCCGGTCTTCAAGAGCCCCTGGCTCAGCGCGTAGTGCCAGAACGCGCGGTACTGGAGGAACAGGCCGTTGTCGGTGCCGTTCATCACCTCCTGCACGTGGTGACCGGAGTTGGAGAAGGTGGCGCCCGCGGGCGTGCGCGCGAGGAACGCCTGGCGCGTGCCGTCGTCACCGGCGGGCAGGTTCTTCTGCAGGTCGAGGAAGATGGCGCGGGGGAAGCCGAGGTCGCGCCCGAACTCGGGGTCGGCCCAGGGGTGGTTCAGCTCGATCAGCGGCTCACCGCTGAAGAGCGGGCTGGTGCGCTCGAAGAGCATGCCCGGCTCGACGCGCTCGTCGAACGGCCCACCGTTGCGCGGCAGGGACGGATCGTAGCGGAGCGGCCAGAAGTTGTAGTGGCCGATCACCAGCGGGAAGCCGTAGCCGGGCACGGTCATGAAGGGGATGTGGCCCGTGGTCTCGAGGCCGACGACCGTGGCGATGCGGCTCTCCAGCCCGAGCGCGCGCACGATGCCGGCGTAGTCGTAGACCACGTCGTGATCGGTCGCGATCACCACGTCGAGATCCGACGCGGCGAACGAGAGCACGCGATCGGTGTCGGGGATCGAGCTGTCGAAGCTCGCCGCGCCGTGCACGTGCAGGTCGGCCGAGAGCGCGCCGCTGGGCTTGAGCGGCAGCTGGCTCAGCGAGAAGGCCACCGTCTGCGGCCCCCCGGTGACGTCCACGGTCTGCCGCGCGAGCGACCACCAGGGGCCGTGGAACGCGTAGATGTCGAACTTGCCGATCGGCACGTCGGCGGTGGCCAGGCCGTTGTGCACCAGCACCCGGTTGCACGCAGGCGAAGCGCCCGCCGGAGAGCCCAGCCAGGGCGCGCAGGTGGCGAAGCGGCCGTGCAGCGTGCCCACCACCTTGCCCAGCTCCGTCTCGTCGACCGGCACCAGGAAGAGCTCGGCGTCGATGAGCGATCGCGTGGCCGTCTCTTCCACCCGGAAGGACAACGAGCCGGTGGCAGGGAGCACGAAGCTGCCCAGATCGGTGTCGCCGCTGACCTGCGCGTACTCGCGCTCGACCTGCTTGCGGCCGAACGCGTGCGCCTCGACCACGTAGCTCTTGCCCGCGGGGACCCGCGCCGAGAACGTGCCATCGGCCTTCGGCACGGCCTGGGTCCACGGAACGCGCGCGGCGACGTCGGTGGTGAGGGTGCCTTCGACGATGAGCACGCTGGCCTGGCGCTCGGCGTCGAACGAGCCACCGCCCATGCGCTCCACCTTGCCGGTGAGGGTGACGTACTGCTCGCCCAGCACCTGCTTGCGCACCTCGAGGGCGAGATCGATCGCCCCTTCCACGCCCTTCGACTCGGCGACCGCGAGGAAGCGCTCGAAGATGAGCGAGCCGCGCGGCATCACCACCTGCCGCTTGAGCCCCGCGGCCGAGATCTGATCGCTGTGGAAGCCCTCGAGCGCAGGCTCGGTGCAGCTCGCCATCGAGATCGCCGAGATCTTCTCGTCACCGGAATGCGCGGCTGCGGCGAAGTACGGGAAGAGCCGGTACGCGCCGTTGATGGTGGTCAGGCCGAACGACGAGTGCACGAAGCCTTCCCCGGCGACCGGCGCGAAGGGCAACGACTCGCGGCCCGACCAGTAGAAGCCGTCGACCATGCTCCAGGTCTGCGTGTCGGTAGACCCGTTGAGGATCTCGGTGCGCGCCCGCACGCCGCGATCGCAGGGGGTCAGCTCGTAGCGGGTGACGATGGGCACCGAAGGAATGCCGTCGAGCGTGCCCTTCACCTGCACCGCCACGCGCGCCGGGCGCTCGTCGATGAGCTCGATCGACGTGTAGAACGCCGCGTCGCGAGGCAGCAGGCCGACCACCTGGAAGATGTTGTTCACGGTGTCCTTGGCCTGGCCGCGGGGGGCGAGGTCGAGGATCGAGCCACCGTTGGGGTCGAGGTAGTTCTGGGTGCCGATGTCGGCGATCACCACGTCGACGAAGCCGTTCGAGAGCTTCACGTCGCCGAAAGATCCCAGGCCGTTCCAGCCACCCGGGCGCTGGCCGAGGGCGTCGATGCGCGAGACCGAGAGCTGGTCGGCGAGCGCGCCGTCACAGGTGAACGCGACCTTCGGGCAGGGCGGGGGCACCCGGCAGTCGGCTTCGCCGTTGAGGCAGCCCTCTTTCTGACAGCTGGAAAGGGAGAGCGCTGCGAGCCCAGCGAGAGCGATGACGAGCTGCTTCATGGAAAGGCCTCCAACCCGTGCGCGGCGTGGCACGAGTCACCGACGAGATCGAGGTACAGCTGATACTGCGTCTTCTTGAGTTGGGGCATCGACTCGAGCGCCTTGTTCTCTTCGAGCGCGCGCACCGCGATGTCGAGGAACGCCTTGGCGCGGTTCAAGTCCTGCTGCTGGGGCGGGGTGGGCTTCCACCCGAAGTCGTCGCGGAAGTGCGCCACCGTCTCGAGCCAGTGCCCGTAGAACTTCACCATCTGCACCAGCATCGGCAGCTTGTACTGGGGCATCGACGTGAGCGCCTGCTGGTACGCAGCCTCGTATTGCCTGCGCTCTGACCCCAGCCGGTAGAAGTGAATGGCGACCTGCGTGTCGAGCCGCGCCCCCCACTTTTTCTTCACCGCCGGGTGACGGGCCCAGGCGAGCACGCCCTGGATGAAGTGCAGCCCGCCGCACGAGTGGGCGTAGACACCTTGTCGCTTCTTGTCGACCTGCGGCAGGTGCTGATCCATGCCCGCCTTGAGGTCGGCGGTCTCGACCTCGAGCTCGCTCAGCGCGTCGTCGAAGACCTGGTCGAGGTTGACGGTCTGGCCGTCGGCCGCCTTCCAGGTGGTGCCCGGCTTCTCGGTCACCGCGAAGACGCCCAGCGTCCACCCCACGTCGCGCCAGTACTCCGGCACCTTCGGGCTGTGGGCGAACCCGGCCTTCGCCGAGTCGACCAGCTGCTTCAAGGTGACGGGGCCCCAGGACGCCCTCACCTTCGTGCTCAGCGGCATCCGCACGTCGGCGACGAGCGCCTTCAGGTTGAGGTTGGTGTGTGGCTCGATGGGCGTCTTGTCGGCGCCGTAGCGGAGGAAGCCATAGGGGGCGCCCGGGCCCGGCTTTCCGTCAGGCAGGACGTTACGGATGAGGAAGTCGTGAATGACCACCTCGCTCGCCTTGCGCCCGTCGCTTGCAAGGAAGTTGGCGCCGAGGGTCTTGATGCCGTGTGAAAGCGCCCAGGGGTTCGTCGGATCGGCTGCCCAGAGGAGGCAGTGCGTGCGGAGCACGTCTTCCGCGTGTGACTTTGTTGGCGGTGCACCTGCCAGTGAAAGGGACAGCCACAGCACTGAAAGCATGGGACCCCTTTACTCCACTGTGACGGCTGGTGAGGTTCGCTATAAGCACGGCCCCGTGATGAAGAAGTTCAGGCTCCTCCTGCTGGTGCTCGCGACGCTGCCCACCGGCCTGGCATGGGCTCAATACACGGCCACCCCGCAGGCGGGCATTCCGTACCCCGCGTTGACCAACGCCCAGCCGGTGCCGCTGGTCGCGCCGGGGGCCAATGACCCGAAGGACCGGGGGCGGGTCAACCTTCCCTTCGGCTTCGTCTTTCCCTTCTACAACAAGGTGTACAGCCAGCTGACGGTGACCGCGAACGGCCTGCTCTTCCTCGAGCCGTCGTCGGCCGCGAACACCTCGTCAGACTTCAGCGGCAACATCGCCATTCCCAGCGGGGCCGAGCCCAACGGGCTGATCGCCCCCCTGTGGGACGATCTCTTCGGCAGCAACCCCACCAGCATCGTGCAGACCGAGGCGGTGACGGGGCCCTTCGGCCAGGGCCTGGCGATCGAGTTCAAGGACTGGAACCGGGCCTTCGGGAACTTCCTGCTCAACTTCCAGGTGCGCCTGTGGGCGAACGGGATGATCGAGTTCTTCTACGGGACGATGACGGGCGCGGGCGCGACCCCGGTCACCGCCACCATCGGCATCGAGTCGCCCAGCGGCACGGCGGGCACGCGGGGCCTGACCACCTGTACGGCTGACTGCTCGTTGACCAGCTTCGACCCGGGCGGCACGGGCACGCCGATCAGCTACATCCGCTTCGGGCCCCCCGCGGGCGTCGACCTGCAGGCGCTCACGCTGCGCGTCGATGGCATCACCCAGGCGGGCAGCGATCTCTCGATCGGCACCACGGTCACCATGCGCAACTTCGGCACGCTGCCCAGCGGGACCTTCGGGTACGGCGTGTACCTCTCGCAGGACACGATCTTCGACGGCAGCGACCTCGAGCTGCTGCCGGCGCCGGTGGGGCCGTTCTCGCTCCCAGCGCTGGGGGTGACGAGCGACACGCACACCGGCACGGTGGCCCGGCCTGATGGGGGCTCGTGGTACGTGATCGCGGCGATCCCTCCGCTGCCCGATGGCGGTGAGACGAACGTGTTCAACAACGTGATCGCCTCGTCGGTGCCCTACGCGGGCGGCGTCGACCTGATCGCCGAGTCCGTCGCGCCGCCCCCGGTCGCGGGGCCGGGTGACGTGGTGAACCTGCAGGTGGCGTTCAGCAACCAGGGCTTCGAGCCCGCCGGCAGCGTGGGGGTGAAGCTGTTCGCCTCGGTGGACACCTTCATGTCGGCCGACGATCGGCTGCTCACCACGCAGAACCTGAGCGTGCTCGGCGGCCAGCAGGTGGTGCAGCCGGTGTCCTTCACGCTGGCCGGGTCGACGCCCGCCGACGACTACTTCATCCTGATGGAGCTGGACGACGGGCCCGCGGGCGGGCTGATCCCCGAGCGGAGCGAGCTCAACAACGTGGTCGCCTCGGTGACCCAGATGCAGGTGAGGCAGGCCGATCTCACCGTGACCGCGGTGCGGGTGCTGCGGGCTGCGGCGCCGTACGACGAGCTGTCCTCGGTGTTCTTCGGCGAGGCGACGCGCTTCGAGGCCTTCGTCTCGAACACGGGCGGCGCGACGGCTCCGAACGTGCGGGTCTCGTTCTTCATGTCTGACAACGAGTCGCTCAACGCGGTGACCGACGTGGTCGTGGGCAACGTGCAGAGCCTGGTGTTCGCGCCGGGCGAGTCGCGCTGGGTGACGCTGCCGAGCGCCAACATTCCCACCCTGAGCGCGGTGGGCCAGCCGCTCACGGTGCAGCCGTACTTCTTCTTCGCCGCGGCCACGGGCGTGGGCCTGGTGGAAGAGAACCCGGGGAACAACTTCGAGAAGTCGCGGCCCACGGTGGCGCGCGCGCCGGCGCCGAACCTGCTGCCGGTGGAGATGCAGACCCCGCTGCGCGCGGGCGCCGGCGAGCTGGTGGTGGTCTCCCGCACCCTGACCAACCTGGGCAACCGCGACAGCGCCGCGGCGGCGTACCGCTTCTACCTCTCGGCCAATCCGATCATCACCCCTGACGATCAGCCGCTGATGCGGGTGACGCCGGGCGGCGACGTGCTCGACGGCACGGTGACGCTGGCCATCGCGGAGCGCGACTCGGCGGTGGAGATCGTGCGGCTGCCGCAGACGCTCGCCTCGGCGCAGTACTTCATCGGCGTGTTGCTCGACCCCGACGGGTTGATCGCCGAGGCCGACGAGAGCGACAACGGGCTGGCCGGCACGCGCACCGACGTGGTCACGCAGTCGCTCACCATCGCCACGCCGGTGCTGCCGGACGCGACCCTCGGCCTGCCCTATTCGGTGCAGCTGGTGGGGCAGGGGAGCGCCGGGCCGTTCACCTTCTCCCTGAGCGATCCCGACTCGCTGCCCGGCGGCCTGACGGTCTCGACGGCGGGCCTGGTGAGTGGAACGCCGACCGAGCCGGGCGCCTTCAGCGTGTACTTCAAGGTGGAAGCCAACGGCCGTTCCGTCACGGTGGCGCGGCCGCTGCGGGTCGCGCGGTTGACCACCTCGCTCGAGCTCAGCGCGCGTGCGTTGCCCGCGCCGACCCGCTTCGTCGCCTACCGCGCGGAGCTGGGGGCCGTGGGGGGCACCGGTGGGTATCGCTACCTGGTCATCAACGGAATCCTCCCGGTGGGGCTGGTGCTGGCGGACACGGGGGCGATCTCTGGCACGCCGACCGATCCCCTGGGCACCACGCGGGTCTTCACCGTTCGCGTCACCGATTCGATCGGCAACGTCGACGAGCGGGCCTTCGCGGTCACCGTCGTCGACGCAGCGCCCTTCACCATTCAGACGCGCACGCTGCCTGACGGGCTGATGGGCGCGGAGTACATCCAGTCGCTGTTCGCGGTGAACCCGAGCGGGGCGCCGGTCTCCCAGCCGGTGACCTGGAAGTTGATCACCGGGGAGCTGCCTTCGGGGCTGGTGCTCGAGCCGTCGCAGAGCGACACGTTGGTGATCTCAGGCACGCCCAGCCGTCCGGGGCGCTTCCGCTTCACCATCGAGGCCGTCGACGGCCAGGGCCGCACCGACGCGTACACGTACTTCGTCTTCATCGCGTCGGGGTCGATCACCTCGTCGGTGACCGGTACCGGCCTGGTGCGGCCGGGCGAGGCCGTGGCGGTCGCGTTCAGCGCGACCCCGGTGCCGCCGGGCGTGAAGTGGTTCTGGCGCGAGGGCCGCCTGCCGCCGGGCGTGGTGGCGAATGAAGACGGCACCGTGACGGGCACCGTGCCGGCTGATGCGCCGGTGGGCGTCTACACCTTCACTCTCGGCGTAGGCCTCGCGCCCGATCAGCTGCTGTCGATGGCGAGCTGGTCGATCGAGGTGAACCCGGAGAAGACGACGAAGGGCAGCTGCTCGGCCAGCGGAGGCTCGTTGCTGGGCATCGCGGCGCTGCTTCTGCTCGCCAGGCGCCGAGCGGTCTCCCTCTCCCTGCGCCAGCGGGGAGAGGGTCGGGGTGAGGGGCCCGGGGAGGGCGATCCCTCGACTCCGCTCGGGACGAACGGAGCGCGGTGAATTCTCGCGCGAGGCCGCTGGTCATCACGCTGCTGCTCCTGTCGGGTGCGACGGGGCTGGTCTACGAGCTGACCTGGTCGAAGCGGCTGGCCAACCTGCTGGGCAACACCGGGCAGGCGCACGCGATCGTGCTGTCGACGTTCATGGGAGGGCTCGCCCTGGGCGCCTTCCTCTTCGGCCGGCGCGCTGACAAGTCGAAGCGCCCGCTCTCGCTCTACGGAGTGCTGGAGCTGGGCATCGGCCTCTACGCGCTGCTGCTGCCGCAGGTGCTCGAGGTGGCGGGTGACCTCTACCTGCGCATCGCCCCCGGGTTGAGCGGGCTCCCGCGGCTGTCGGCGCGGCTGGGGCTGGCGGCCTCGGCGCTGCTCATTCCCACCCTGCTGATGGGCGGCACGCTGCCGGTGCTGATGCGGCACCTCACCGAGCGGCTCGGCTCGGCGCGGCGCGAGCTCTCGATTCTCTACGCGGTGAACAGCCTGGGCGCGTCGGCGGGCTGCCTCTTCGCGGGGATGATGCTGGTGCCCGGGGTGGGCCTCACCGTCTCGGAGCGCCTGGCGGCGATGGTGAACCTGCTGCTCGGGGGGGCGGCCGTCTTCGCGGGGTGGAGCCGCATCGCCGGCGCTTCGCCGAGCGCCGAGACCCCGGGTGACGCACCGGCGTTCGGCGTCAGCGCCGTGCGCGCCGCGCTGGTGGGCACCGCGCTCGCGGGCTTCACCTCGATGACCTACGAGACGGTGTGGATCCGCGTGCTCTCGATCGTGCTGGGCGGCACGAGCTACGCGTTCACGCTGATCCTCACCGCGTTCATCCTCGGCATCTCGCTGGGCAGCTTCTGGCTCTCGACGCGCTCCGACGAGAACGCGCTGCGCACGTTCGGCCGGCTGCAGCTCGCGCTGGTGTTCGCGGTGTTGATCTCGATGACCGCGTATGCGCGGCTGCCGTACGCGTTCATCCAGGTGCACGCGCGGCTCGATCACGGCCCGCAGACCTGGGGCACCTACCAGGTGCTCAGCTTCGTGGTGTGCGGCCTGCTGCTGCTGCCGCCGACCTTCCTGCTCGGAGCCAGCTTCCCGGCGGCGGCGCGGGTGGCGCTGCGGGCGATGTCTGACGTGGGGGCCAGGCTGGGCACCACGTACCTGTGGAACACCATCGGCACGGTGAGCGGCGCGCTGTTGGGCGGGCTGGTGCTGTTGCCGCTGCTGGGCCTGGAGGGGACGCTGGCGCTCGCGCTGGTGGCGAACCTGGTGGCGGCGGGGTGGGCGATGCTCGCCGAGGGCTCGGGCGTGCCGCGCGCGCAGGCGATCAAGCTGCTGGTGCCCGCCGGACTGGCGATGGTGCTGGCGGTGGTGGGCACCTCGGGCTGGGCCTCGACGCTCGCGGCCTCGGGGCGCTATCGCGAGTGGAACCGCAGCTTCGACTCGTACGCGCAGTTCCACGACGAGGTGAAGGCGCGCAGCACCATCAGGTTCTACCGCGACGACGTGTTCGCCTCGGTGCTGGTGGGCACGCAGGACGAAGACCGGCGCTACCTGCGCATCAACGGCAAGGTGGACGGCAGCAACGGCACCGACATCGACACGCAGATCCTCGCCGCGCACCTCGGCATCCTCACCCACCCGCGCGAGGTGAAGCGGGTGCTGCTGGTGGGCGTGGGCGCGGGCATCACGGCGGGCTCGCTGCTGGCGCACCCGATCGAGCGGCTCGACGTGGTGGAGATCAGCCCCGCGGTCGTCGAGGCGGCGGCGATCTTCAAGCCCGATCACCACGACGCGTTCAACGATCCGCGCTGCCACGTGCACATCGAAGACGCGCGCACGTTCCTCGCGCTGTCGACCGAGCCGTACGACCTGATCGTCAGCGTGCCGAGCAACCCCTGGGTGTCGGGCGTGTCGGGGCTCTTCTCCCGGGACTTCTTCGAGATGGCGAAGGGCAAGCTCGCGCCAGGCGGCCGGCTGGTGCAGTGGATTCACACCTACGAGTCGTCGGTGGCGCTGGTGAAGCTGGTGGTGCGCACGCTGCGGGGTTCGTTCGAGCACGGCACCACCTGGGTCGGGCCCGATGACCTGGTGCTGGTGGCCAGCCGCGAGCCGCAGGTGTTCGACCTCGAGACGCTCACCGCGCGCATGGCCCAGCCGAAGGTCCGCGAAGATCTCGCGCGCATTCACCTGCAGCTGCCGACCACGCTGCTCGGGCGCCAGGTGCACGCCGACGAGGCGCAGAAGCGGTTCGGAGGGGAAGGGCTGGTGAACACCGACGATCACAACGTGCTCGAGTACGGCTCGCCCATCGCCTACTTCGTGGCGGCCGACGTGCGCGTGCCCGATTCGCGCCGCCTGGCCGAGGAGCGCGGTTCGCTCGAGCTGACGAAGGTGCTCGCGGGTCGGGCCCTCACCGTCGAGGAAGCGAAGGATCTCTACGCCAGCCTGTCCTGGGTTCACCCGCCCGACGACCCGTTGGTCCGCGCGGCGGCCGCGGCGTGGCTCGAGGCTGATGGCGAGTCGATCGCTGCGGCGCAGGCCTATGCGGCAGCCTCACTGCGCGAAGGAGACGTGATGCGCGCGCGCGAAGTGCTGCAGAAGCACATCGATCGCGACGTCGATTCGCCCGACGTGTTGGCGACGTGGCTCGAGGCGACGCGGCGGCTCGCCACGCGAGAGGGCGCTCCCTGGCGTGCGCCCGCTGCCGACGTGAGCGACGCCGAAATGAGGGCCCGAAAGGCGCTCACGGCGCACCCAGGCCATGTGCGTCTGACGGAGCTCCTCGAGTCAGTAGGTCCGTAAGTCATTGTTCTGGTTGATGAATTCGGGAAAACCTCCCCATCCTCCCGTTGACGTATGGAGAGGATGGAGGCCATCCCCGATACTTATTTCATCAAGCGCGCCCCACTCCCGGGGCAACTCACGAAGGAGCGACACCATGGCGAAGCTCAACAAGCAGATGGCCCTCAAGAAGTCCCGCGGTCAGGGCATGACCGAGTACATCATCATCGTTGCGCTCATCGCGATCGCGGCCATCGGCGTGATCACCCTCTTCGGCGACAACATCAAGGCGCTGTTCGGCATGTCGGCTGACGCCCTCGCCGGCGACACGCAGGTCGAGAAGCGCACCAGCAAGTCGCAGGGCAAGCTCGAGAAGAAGAAGCTGACCGACTTCGCCAAGGAAAACTCGGGTTACTGAGCTTCACCCAGTTCCCGTCGTTCCACTGCCGCTCCCCGCACTCGCGAGGGGCGGCAGTCGTCTTTCTGTGGTCTAGATCCCCTCAGTGAAGACGCGCTGGCCATTTCTCCTCGCGGGGCTGGTGCTGGTGGTCGTCTTTCGCGAGCTCTTCCTGGGCTCGGTGCAGGCGGGGCGCGATCTCTCGGCGCACGTCTTTCCCGAGACGTACTTCCTGGTGTCGCAGTGGACGCACGGTCACGTGCCGCTGTGGCTGCCGAACGCGCGCCTGGGCCAGCCGTTCGCGGCGCTGCTCTACACGCAGGTCTTCTACGTGCCCCGGCTGATCACCGGCGCGCTCTTCGGTCAGGTGCTCGGGCCGAACGTGATGCACCTGTTCCACGCGGCGTGGGGCTTCCTGGGGCTGTGGCTGGCGGCGCGGCGCTTCGGGCTCCTGCGCGCGGGTGCGTTCGTCGCGGCGGCGCCGTTCGCGCTGTCGCCGTTCTTCACCGAGTTCGCGCAGAACCTGTCGTTCGCCTCGAGCGCGGCGTGGGCGGGGTGGACGCTGTGGGCGGCTGAGGGACTTCGGCGCGCTCCCGGGTTGCGCGCGACGGCGTGGCTCGCGGGCGCGCTGGGGTTCGCGTTCCACGCGGGCTCGCCGGAGATGTGGCTGTGGCAGGCGCTGCTCGCGGTCTTCGTGCTGGTGCGTTCGCGACGGTCGCTCGGGTGGGGCGCGCTCGCGTTTCTCTGGGCGGGGGCGCTCAGCGCCGTGGTCGCGTTGCCGGCCTTCGAGCTCACGCGCGAGTGGACGAAGGCCGGCGCGCCCACCACCGGCGCGACGGAGTGGTCGGTGTCGTGGGCGCAGCTGCTCTCGATGGGCGTGCCGGGGGCGGATCTCCCGCGCGTGGGCGGCTACTGGGGCGCTGACGATCAGCACTTCATCTTCACGCTCTTCCTCGGCTCGACGGCGGTGCTGCTCGCGCTGCTCGGCGTGACGGTGCGGCGGGCGCGGCCGGTGCTGGCGCTGACGGTGCTGTGCCTGGTGTTGTGCCTGGGCAAACACTTCGGGCTCTCGGAGTTGCTGCTGAAGGCCCCTCCATTCCGGTTGTTCAGGTACCCCGCCAAGTACGCGGTGGGCATGTTGTTCGGGCTGTCGGTGCTCGCCGGGTTCGGGGCGAGACGGCTGGTGGCGCTCTCGCGTCGTGGCAAGCCGGAGGCGGCGGTCGCGATGCTCGGGTTGGCGATCGGGATCGCGCTCAGCTCCCGGTGGGGGTGGGCGCGGGATGGCTTCCGCTCGGGGGCGCCGTGGTTCGTGCTCGCCGCGGTCGTGCTCTTCCTCGCGCGAAAGCACCCGCGGCTGATCGCGTTCGCGGTCGCGGCGGAGTTGATGCTCGTGCCCCTGGAGCGCTGGGAGCGCCTGCCCGCGTCCGACCTGATGCGTGCGTCGCGGCTGACGCCGTTGCTGGCGGGGGCGGGGCGGCTCTCGATTCGGGTGGATCTCGACGACGTCGATCACGAAGCGTGTGGCCCGTGGGATCGGGAGGGCGATCCGCTGCTCGAGTCACGCGATCGCCTCTCTGCGCTGCGCTTCGTGGAAGAGGGGCTGCACGCGGTCGGTGGGTACGGCTTTCGCGAGCCGTGGCGGCTGAAGGCAGCCTTCGCGCGAGGGCAGGGGGCGTTCGCCGTCGCGGGTGTCAGCACCTTCGTGCGCGAGACGTGGGCGCCGGCGCCGCCGGGCGCGACGTCGGTGACGCCGAGTCCGCTCGAGGACGTGTGGATCTGGAAGACGCCTCCGGCGTTCCCGCGCGGCCTGTTCAGCACGCGCGTTCGGGTGGGCGGCGATGAAGAGGCGTTCGCTGCGCTCGAGGCGCCGCCGCGTGAAGTCGTGGTGGACCAGGGTGAGCCGTCGGCCGGCGTGCCGTGCGATTCGCCGGTGATCACAAAGGACCTCAGCGCCACCGCCGTGGAGCAACGGGTCGACGCGTGCGCGGCGGGAGCCGTGGTGCTCGCTGATGCCTGGTACCCGGGGTGGAACGTCGAGGTCGATGGACGACCGGCCGAGGCGCTGCGTGCGTGGGGCTTCGTTCGGGCGGTGCGCGTTGGCGCGGGGGCCCACACGATTCGATGGCGCTATCAGCCCACTTCGTTCCGGCTCGGGGCGGCGGCTTCCCTGATCGCGCTGCTTGCGCTCGGTTGGGTTTCTCGTCGCAGAGCTGCTTGAGACTCGCCCCTCACCCCGACCCTCTCCCCGCTTCGCAGGGAGAGGGAGACTGCTACGCTCCACCCCGCGTGGAAGGCCGACTCGTCCTCAAGAACTGCAGCCTCTTCCGCGCGGACGGCCGCGTGCGATCCGGCATGTCGGTGCTGGTCGAGGGCCGCCTCATCACCGCCGTCGGACCCGACGAGGCCACGCCTGTGCTCCCCGGCGACTGGGAGGTGAAGTGCGAAGGCCGCCTGGTGATGACCGGCCTCGTCGATTGCCACACCCGCCTGGTCGGCGGTCCGCTCACCCCGTGGGCCGGCGACCTGCTGCTGCGCCCGTTTCAGCAGCGCTTCGAGCAGGAACACCGCCTCGAGCGCGGCCTCACCGTCGGTGAGGTCGAGGCGCTCACCGCGTTCTCGATCGCGCAGAACCTCCGCCATGGCGTCTCGATGGTGGTCGAGCACCTGCACGCGCCCTCGTGCGTCGAGGACGCGATGAACGCCCAGGCCCGCGTCGCCGAGCGGCTCGGCATCCGCCTGCTCAACTCGCACGCGTCGACCAGCGTCGTCCCCGAAGTTCCAGGGCCCGCGCAGGTCGAGGCCAACGCGCGCTACGCAGCGTCGCGGAAACCTGACTCGTTGGCTCGCGGTGCGATCGGCATCAGGGCTTCGTTCTGCTCGGACGACGATCTGCTCAGGCTGGCGGGGCACGCGAAGGAGGAGCTGTCGATTGGCGCTCACTTCGGCCTCGCCGAGAACGATGACGATCTCGCCATCACCTGGTCGAAGACCAACTCGCGCATCGTCACCCGGTTCGAACGGTTTGGGCTCCTCGGTGGGGCTTCGGTCGGGGCGCATGCCCGCGCCATCGATCGCGCCGAGGCTGCCCGGCTCGCGAAGAGCCGCACGCTGGTGGCGTTCACGCCCCGCGCCGCGCAGACCGTCGAGGGTGGCTCGGCGCTCGGCATGGAGGCCGTGCTGGTGAACCAGAACCTCGTCGGCCTCGGCTCCGGCGGTACGGGATCGCTGTGGGAAGAGCTGGCCGCCAGCTACACCGGCGTGATGGCCATGGCCCGGGCGGGCCGCATGCTCGATCCCGACAACTTGATGGCGTCGTTCCTGGTCGGGGGGCCCGCAGAGCTCTGCACGATGATCTATGGCGCTCCCAGCGGCAGCGTGGAGCCGGGTTCGCTCGGCGATCTCGTGGTGTACGACTTCGTGCCGGCGCGCGAGACGGGCAACTTCACGCCGCACCTGCTCATGCAGCTCAGCCAGATGCCCGTCGGGTGGACGATCGTGAATGGGCGCGTGGTGGTGCGTGAAGGGCAGTTGCTCGGCGCGAACTATCTCGAGCTGGCCCGGGAGTCGGCGGCGGCGCTCGAGAGTGCCTGGAAACGCGCGGGCGTCACGGGTGGGGGCGCGGCCCCGTCGTGAGGCTGGTTTGCCCTCTCCCCGACCCTCGCTTCCCTCAAGGCGCGAGTTCGCCGTTCCCCCTCGGGGAGAGGGAGACAATTCCCCAGACAACCTGCTTCCGATGGTTCGATGGCCCCGAGGTCACCGTCGATCGCTTCGGTCCGGTCGCCGTGCTGAGCCTCTACACCGATGCCGCTGACGAGCTCGCCATTGCAGAGCAACTGGCTGCGGAGGAGGGTATCGAGGCCGTGTACGTCAAGCGCCGCCCCCGTGAGGCGCGGAAGCTCGCCAATGAGTCGCCCGAGGAACTCGCGCCTCCTCTGCCGTTGATTGGGAAACCGGTCGAGTCGCTCATCGTCACCGAGTTGGGTGTGCGCTTCGAGATCCGCCCCGGGAACGGACTGTCTGTCGGGCTCTACCTCGACTCACGCGATGCCCGTGGCTGGGTCAGAGCGAACGCGCGCGGACGCACCGTGCTCAACACCTTCGCGTACACCTGCGGCTTCGGAGTCGCCGCACGGCTCGGTGGCGCCACCCGCGCCGTCAACCTCGACGCGTCCCGCAAGGTCCTCGACTGGGGCGAACGGAACTACGCGCTCAACGAGCTCTCCACCGACCGCTACGACTTCGTCTCCGGCGACACCTTCGACTGGCTCGGACGGTTCGCGAAGAAGGGCGAGACCTTCGACCTGGTGATCCTCGATCCGCCCGGCTTTGCCACCACCAGGACCAGCCGCTTCACCGCCGAGCGCGACTACCACCGGCTCGTCGCTGCGGCCGAACGCGTGGTGGCGCCAAAGGGACTGCTGCTCGCCATGTGCAACGTCGAGCAGTCAGTCAGCGCCTTCGAAGATCAACTCCAGCGCGGGCTGGGGAAGCGAAAGCCGCGCGAGGTGACCCGCTTCGGCGCCAGCGCGCTCGACTTCAAGACCTCAGCGCTCAAGTGCCACGTGCTCGAGCTGCCTTGACCTCTTCGTCGACCTCGACGAACTGCACCACGTTCACCACCCACGGCCCCTCGAAGGGCATCGGGTCCCAGGACAGATCGTCGTTCTCCGCCGTCATTCCCAGCATGGCCTTCGCCGCCTCGTGCAGCGTCTCGACGCGCAGCTGCTCGGCCCGCAGCGCGTTGACCGTGCGGCGGCGGCGCACCCACGCGAGCACCACCAGCGCCGACGTGCCGATCCACACCAGGGTGCCGCCCGAGAGCAGCAGCGGCCACCAGGGATAGCGGCGGGGCAGCTCCTTGCGGAACGCGTCCTCTTCCATCGAGAGCGGCAGGTAGAAGGCCACCCCGAACGCCTTCTCGAAGCTGTCGCCGTTCGAGACCCGATCGATGAGGCGCTGAAACGCCGCCGAGCCGTGGCGATCGCGCAGGAACTCCACGAAGGCGGCGCTCTGCGCGTAGGCGATCTCGACGTCGTCGGGGAACTGCGGGAAGTGCGCCACGAGATCGTCGAAGAAGAACACCCGATCCTGCGTGACGGCGCGGGTCAGGGTGGCCACCTGCTGCACGTGCCACTTCCGCTCGCCCGTCAGCTCCTGCGCCAGGCCTTCCTGGAACCAGTGCGGCCACACGCTGCCGAACTGCCCCAGCGCCACGTGCACCAGCTCGTGCCGCAGGGTGAGCGGGCCTTCGCCGGTGACGAGGGAGTGCGCCTCGACCAGCACGATGTTGCGGCCGGGGTAGGCGAGGGCGATCGCCCAGCTCGGAGGATGCCCTTCCGGCAGCGCCAGCGCCTCGTACTCTTCCCGTCCAAAGCCGAGCCGGATCTCGGTGATGCCCGGCCAGTCACGCCCGAGCAGCGCGGCGATGTCGTCACGCACCGCCTCGAGGTCGCGCGCCAGGTACGCCGCGGCGCCCTTCGCGCGGGCGGTGTGCACGATGCGGAACCGGGCCGTAAGCAGCTCGCTGGTCTCGAGCGATCCCGCGGTCACAGGCCCGGACGACGGCATCTGCAGCGGAGGGGCGTCGGACGCGGGCGGGGGCGCGACCATCAACGCCAACGCCAGCAGGGGGGCCAGAACGGTCACGGCACCATCTTCACCATGACTTCGGCTGGCGCCACCCCCCGAACGGCCAGCCGCTTGCGACGCGAGGTCTGGCCATCGAGGAGCTCGATCTCGGCCTTGCGCACCCCGAGCTCGTCGCTGAGGAACTCGATCAGCGCGGCGTTCGCCTCGCCGTCCACCGGGGGCGCGGCCAGGGCGATCTTGAGGCGCCCGTCGTGCTCGCCGACGACCTTCGTGCGCGAGGCGCGGGGCTGCACCAGCACGGCGAGCTCGCAGCCACCGGCGATGGCCTTGAGCCAGACCGGGGTCACTTCTTGACCAGGAACGCGACCTCGCCACCCGGCTGCGTCTTCCAGCTGTCGAGGAGCTTCTTGTGCGAGTCGACCAGCGCCTCGAGGTGCGACTCGAACTGCACCTTCTGCCGCTTGAGCTCGTTGAGCTCCCTCACCAGCTCGACCAGGCGGTTGTTCGCGGACGCGACGATCTTGTCGGCCTGGAGCTCGGCGTCGGCGACCACCACCTCGGCTTCCTTCTTGGCCTGGGCCTTCACGTCTTCACTGATGCGCTGGGCGGTGACCATCGTCTCCTGCAGCGCCTTCTCGCGATCGAGGTGCTGCTCGAGGCGGGCCTGCACGCGCTTGAGCTCTTCCTTGAGCGAGATGTTCTCGCGCACCACCTCTTCGAACTCGCCCGCGGTGAGCTCGAGGAACGCCTCGGCCTCCTTCTTCGAGTAGCCGCGGAAGTTCACTTCGAAGCGCTTCTGGCGGATGTCGAGCGGCGTCATCTTCATGGGTCGGTTCCTGGCTTCAAGGCTTGTGGAGGAAGGCTTCGCCCAGCTCGCGGGCGCGGGTGGTGGCGGCTTCGACGGCGTCGATCAAGGTGGTGCGCAGGCCGCCCGCTTCGAGCGTGTGCAGGCCGGCGATGGCGGTGCCGCCGGGGCTGGTCACCTGGTCCTTGAGCTGACCGGGGTGCTGGCCGGTTTCCATCAACAGCTTCGCGCTGCCGAGCACGGTCTGCGCGGCCAGCTTGAGTGACTGGTGGCGCGAGAGGCCGACCTTCACCCCGGCGTCGGAGAGGGCCTCGATGATGAGGAAGATGTACGCCGGGCCGCTGCCGGACAGGCCGGTGACCGCGTCGAGCTGGTACTCGTCGACGACGGTGGTGAGGCCCACCGAGTCGAACATCGCGGTGGCCAGCGCGAGATCCTCGGGGGTGGCGTGTTCCCCCGCGGAGAGAGCCGTCGCGCCCAGGCCCACCAGGCAGGGGGTGTTCGGCATGGTGCGCACGATGCGCGCGCCCGAGCCGAGCCGGCGCTCGATGGCCGCGATGGGCACGCCGGCGGCGACCGAGACGATCAGCTTCGAGCGATCGACGGCGGGCGCGATCTGGGTGAGGAGCTTGTCGAGGGCCTGCGGCTTGACCGAGAGCACGATGACCTCGGCCTCCTTCGCCGCCGCCACGTTGTCGAAGCCGACCTTGATGCCGTGGGCGGCCTCGAGCTCGACCTTCTTCTCTTCGCGGCGCACGGTGGCCGTGACCTTGTCCTTCGCGAGGCCGGCGCGCAGCAGCCCCTTGATGATCGCGTTGGCCATGTTGCCAGCGCCGAGGAAGGTGACGCGGCGGTCGATCACTTCGAGTCTCCCGGGAACGCGGCGGGCTGCATGGCCCCGGCGGGAACGGGGGCCGCCGCGGGGGCCAGCTGCGGGAGCGCCTGCTCAGCCGTGGGCACCGGCAGCGACGCCGACAACGTACGCGCCAGCTGCAGCAGCTCGTACGAGCCGGTGGGCTGCCGGGCGGTGGCGTGGATGAAGCGCAGGGCGGTGGCGGTGTTCTGGAAGGGCAGCAGGGAGAGCGCGAGCTGCTTGGTGGCCAGCGGCGCGGTGGGGTGCCGCACCAGGTTCGAGAGGATCTCCTCGGCGCGTGGGTGGCGAATGTTGGCCACGGCGCGCACGGCGGCGCGGGCGATGGCGGGGTTCGCGTCGAGCGACATCGCGGCGAGCGGGTTGAGGGCGCGCGGGTCTCCGAGCAGGCCGAGGTCTTCGATCGCCTGACCCCGGATCTCGAGGGGGGCGGGCTCGAAGGCCCAGCTCACCCCGCGCAGGAAGGCGAGGTCGGGCCCGGTGGCGCCGGGCTTCGGGGCAGGGCAGGGCTCGTCTTCCTTGGCGCTCCCGATGGCGTTGCCGCGCTTCGGGGCCGCGGCCAGCGCGGTGAGAGACAGACAACACAGGACTGCGGCGACGGCGAGACGAGTCATCGGGTTCATGATGCCCCAGCGGAAAAGGCGGCCAATTTTTTGCGTCGATCCACCACGCGCGTACAAGTCGTCACAAGGCTGTAGCACACCACGACGAGGACCCATCGACATGCACCCTGCCGCGACCGCGTGTACCACTCTCGAAGACGTTGACGTCGAGTGCACGCACTGCGGGGTCCAGATGACCAGCCACGTGGGCAGCGGCCGGCAGATTCGCTACTTCCACTGCCCCTCGTGTTCGCGGTGGACGACCAGCTCGTACACCGAGATGTTCCGGGCCGACACGAAGATGCGCAGCCGCCCGCACGGCACGGCTGAGACCGGGGCCGCCCCGCGCGCGGGGGGCTCGGTGAAGCAACGCCTCGAGTCGTGGCTGCAGTCGCTCGCCGGTGGCGATCCGTACCAGACGCTGGGGGTCCCGCCTTCGATCTCCGACGTCGGGCTGCGCGAGCGGTACCTGTCTCTCGCTCGCACCCACCACCCGGATCGCGGTGGCCAGGTCGAAGAGATGCGCCGCATCAATGACGCGTATGAGCGGGCGCTGGCGCACCGCAGCTGATTCTCGGGGCGGGGGCCCAACGCGGTAGACTCCTGTCCGCGTGGCCACCACCGAACCGGTCATCTTCAACACCGTGGTCGAAGGCGCCAGAAAGGCCTTCGGCAAGCGACTCACGCCCGACCTCCTCGCCAGGCTCAGAGCCATGGGGATGGACTTCGAGAACCCGCTCCCGGCGTACCCGATGGAGACGTTCCTCACCGCCATCGCCGTGCTCGCCGAAGCAGTCGCCCCGGGCCAGCCGAGCGAGCTCCAGCACCTGCAGCTCGGCCGCGAGTTCATGCAGGGCTACGTGCAGACCGCGCTGGGCCTGGCGGCGCTCACCATGGGCCGGGTGATCGGGGTGAAGCGAACCCTGCTGCGCTTCGGCCGCAACCTGAAGACGACGGGCAACTACGTCGACGCAGAGGCGACCGAGCTGGGCCCGGCCGAAGTGCAGATCGTCACCCGCATCGTCCCCGAGTTCCGTTCGCGGATCACCGAGCGCTGGCGCGCCATCGCGCACTACCGCGTCGGGGTGATCGAAGGGGCGCTCGAGATCCTCGGCGTCGACGGCACGGTGCAGCTCTCGGACGGTGAAGGCCCCCACGAGTCGCGCTTCCGCGTGGCGTGGAAGCAACGCGCTCGTTAGTTCGTGGCCATGAACAGCAGCGAGCGGGCCCCCGCGGCGTCCTTCATCAAGTCAGACGGCAGCGCGGTCGAGCTGAAGGACCTGGTGGGCCAGCGGACGATCGTCCTCTACTTCTACCCGAAGGATGAGACGGCGGGCTGCACGGCCGAGGCGTGCTCGTTTCGCGACTCGTACGAGGACTTCAAGGCCGCGGGCGCCGAGGTGATCGGCGTCTCGTCGGATGACGCGGCGTCTCACGAGTCGTTCAAGAAGCACCACCGGTTGCCTTTCACCTTGCTGAGCGATCCGCACGGCGCGGCGGCGAAGGCGTTCGGGGTGAAGAAGACGTTTGGGTTGATCGCGGGCCGGGTGACGTTCGTGATCGATCGGGCCGGGGTCATTCGGCACAAGTTCGACTCGCAGGTGCGGGTGCAGAAGCACGTCGAGGAGGCGCTGGAGGTGGTGCGCTCGCTCGAGGGAAAGTCAGCCGCGTAGGCTTCCTCGAGGAACGCAGGCCGGGCTGGATCCCCTCCGTGCTCGTTGCGGGCTTGCCTCTCGAGCTTCGGACGAGGAAGCGAAGGTGGGCCGGGTCGGATTCCCAGCGCCGTACACCGGGATGACGGCCCCGTACACCCGGTGTACGGGCGTGAGAATCGACCCGCCTCGACCGGGCTCACCTGAGCATCCTTGCTGCGATTCGCGGGGCTTGTTCGCGACGAGCAGGGACCGGGCCCTCGTTCACCACGCCGCCTCGCTGCAGCTTCTCCTCACCGTCCTGAGCGCAACAGCCACCGCCACAACCCGAGGCCGGACAGCACGCCCACCGCTACCTTGAGCGGCCACGGAAAGAACGGCCCCGGGCTGACGAAGCCCTCGACGATTCCGATCGCCACCATGAACGGCGCACAGCCGATCAGGATCTGCACCGCCACCTGCGCATGCTCCCGCACCGCCGCGCCGCGGGAGCGTTCACCGGGGTCGATCATCGCCCGGCCGATGTGCAGCCCCGCGCCGCCCGAGATGCAGATGAGCGAGAGCTCGACCGGCCCGTGCGCGGCCATGAAGGTGAGGATGTTCGGCCCCACGCCGCCCTGGAAACACGCGGCGACGATCGCTCCCACGCTCACCCCGTTGCCCAGGATGATCAGCGCCGTGCCGAGGCCCGCCGTGACTCCCATCGCGAACGCCGAGATCATCACTCTCAGGTTGTTGAGGAAGATCTGCACCGCCACTTCAGACGGAGTGGCCGCGCCCAGGATCGAGTCGGTCCACACCTCGCCTCGCCCGATGATCTGCCGGAGGTTCGCCGGCACCAGCATCAGCGCCCCGTCCGGGTGGAGGAAGACCGTGAGCAGGCCCACCACCGCGCCGAACGCGAGCAGCGCCGCGGAGAGCTTCGTCAGGTCGAGCGTCTCCCTCACCAGTCGCGGAAACGTCTGCGTGTAGAACACCCGCAGCGACTCGAGCTTCGCCCCGCGCGGCCGGTAGATCGCCGAGTACGCCCGCGCGCAGAGCTGGTTCAAGAACCGCAGCACGTCAGTGCCCGCATACGCGGCCTGCGCCAACGCGAGATCCGCGCTCGCCCGCCGGTACAACGAATCGATCGTCGCCACGTCAGCCAGGGTGAGCGAGCCCGCGCGTTGCTGCACCAACAGCTGCTCCAGCCGGGTCCAGTCAGGCCGGCGGCGGGCGACGAAGGCGGGCAGGGGCTCAGCCACGCGCCACGGGGCCCTTCAGGTGCGCGGCGATCGCGTCGCGCAGCTCGACCGCGCTCGCCGCGGGATTCGCCGGGAGCCCCAGCTTCGCGGCCAGCTTCGTGCCCAGCCGCAGCTGCGCCGCCGGCTCGAACTGCTCGAAGCGCGACAGGAAGCTGGTGGCGAGCTCGACCTCGTTCACCGCGATCGTCGACGTCACCTGCTCGTAGCGCGAGAGATCGATCTGCTCGTCGCGCACCAGCACCGTGCCCGCGAGCAGGTCGCCGAGCCGGCGGTGTTTCTTGTCGACCAGCATCGTCACCAGCCCCACCGGGTAACACGCCGGCAGGAAGTCGACGACGCGCAGCAGGTTCCGCACCGCGCTCGAGAACACCGTCACCGGCGAGCCGTCGTTCTTCACCACGCGGATCCGCAGCAGCCGCTTGCCCGGCGTCTGCCCGTGCCAGAGCACCTCGAGCAGGGTCCAGTAGATCCACATCAGGAAGAAGACGCCGGCCAGCATGAGCAGGCGCACCACGTTCGAGAGCCCCAGCACCGCGTCCACCGGATCGCTCAGGAAGAAGCTCGCGGCGAACCAGGTCACCATCGCCGTGGCGCCGAGCAGCCCCACGTCGACCACGTACGCCATCGCCCGCGAGCCGAGCCCCGCGACGGGGAGATCGACGGCCACGCGCTCTGGCGTGGCGACCTGGAGCCCGTCGCTCACTTCGCTTTCTTCACCAGGACCGCGCCGAAGAAGCCGTCGGTGTCGTGCCGATGCGGGTACAGCCGCAGCATGCCATCGCGCGTGGTCTGCGCCGCCAGCGCCTCGCCCAGCCACGGCGTCGCCGGGGTGAGCTGGAAGTCGGGGTGGCTCGCGAGGAAGTGTTCGATCACGCCCTCGTTCTCTTCGCGCAGCAGACTGCAGGTGCCGTAGATCAGCCGGCCGCCCGGCTTCACCAGCTTCGAGAAGCGATCGATGAGGGTGCGCTGCTTCTCGACGTGCTCCGCCAGCAGCGCCTCGGTGAGGCGGTACCGCGCGTCGGGCTTGCGCCGGTACGTGCCCGACCCGCTGCACGGCGCGTCGACCAGCACGCGCTCGGCCTGGCCGTGGAGCTTCACCAGCTGCTCGTCGGCCTCGGGGCCCTGGGCGATCACCTGGATGCGAACGTTGTGCACGCCCGCGCGCCGGGCGCGCTGCTTCAGATCTTCCAGGCGGCGCTCGTCGACGTCGAGCGCGTAGATCTCGCCGCGGTTCT
This sequence comes from Archangium sp., assembly GCA_030681645.1. Taxonomy (GTDB): domain Bacteria; phylum Myxococcota; class Myxococcia; order Myxococcales; family Myxococcaceae; genus Archangium_A. The sequence continues at coordinate 474,464 of JAUXRX010000049.1, read as the reverse complement.
TCATCTGCGCCGCGAGCTGCAGCGCCTTGCCGCCGGCCCCCGCGCACGCGTCGATCACCTTGCGCGGCGGAGCGTCGACCAGCATGCCCAGCAACTGGCTGCCCTCGTCCTGCACCTCGAAGTAGCCGGCCTTGAAGGTCTCGAGCGCGTACACGTTGGTGCGCGTCTCGAGGATCAACCCGAAGGGAGAGAGCAGGGTGAACGACACCTTCACGCCCTCTGCCTGGAGCAGCTTCGCCACCTCTTCGCGCGTGCCCTTGAGCGGGTTGACGCGCGCGCAGAGCGGGCCGCGCTTGTTCATCGCCTGGCCCACCTCGTGGGCCTCTGCGCCCAGCTCGGCCAGCAGCTTCTTCGCCAGGAAGTCGGGGATCGACGCTTCGATCGCGAAGTGTTCGACCTCCGAGAGCTCGACCAGCTTCGTCAGCGCGTGCGGCAGCGCCTTCAACCAGGTCGCGTCGGTGCCGGGCATCGCCTGCGTCTGCACCACCGCCGAGGGATCTTCCCCCTCGAGCACGCGCGAGATGGCGAAGCGGTAGATGTCCTTGCGGCTGGAGACGAGGGCCTCGAAGCCCTTCACCTTCAGCTCGGCCAGGAAGTCGACCAGCCGCTGCTTGCGCAGCAGCGCGTAGACCCGCTCGGCCACGGCGCGGCGCTCTTGCGAGTAGAGGTGCTTCTCGCGGCGCAGGGTGAAGTCGAGGGCGCGATCGGCAAGCCGGCCGTCGTGGCGCACTGCCCCGTAGGCCTCGAGGCACGCGAGCATCACCAGGTCTTCCCGCAGCGCGCGGTTGCTCAGCGAGTTGGGATCTTTGTCGCGCTTGGGCTTCTCGCGCTTCTCAGGCTTCTCGCGCCGGGGGCCACGATCCTTCCGTTCCGAAGGGGGGCCCAGCGCTCGCTTCTTCATGGTGCTCAATGGGAGTCCGACTCCTTGCGGCCAAACAGAATCCACAAACCGATGCTGAGCCCGATCAGAATCGCGGCTCCTCCGACCACCCATGTCACCCAACCGGGCAACCCACCCGGAGAAACGGGGAAGACGCCACGCACGACCTTGTGGTGGGTGCTGCTCCAGCTGATCTCGAGGCGGTACTCGCCCGGCTCGGGAAGGGTCACCTCTGCCACCCACCCGCGCTCACCTTTCTTGCGGCTGACCGTCTGGGTCCAGGTCGAGCCCAGCTCGTTGAGCGGCCTGACCGAGAAGGTGAGCGGACCGTCGAAGTCCGGGCCCGCGAAAGGCTGCAACACCGCGGAAATGGTCAGGCTTCTGCCCGCACGCACCGGCTGGGGGGTGACCTGTCCACGCAGCGATTCTTCGGTGTCGGCCCACTCGAAGGCGAGCCCATTGGGGTTCACCTTGAGCTCGAACTGGGTGAGCTTGTTCTCACCCGCCCGGGCGTCGACCGGAAACTGACTAGAGAGGATGGCGAGGTAAGCGCTGAGGAACATTGTGGATTCGCTAAGCCTTTCTTACGATGCCTCGCCTCCGTCCGGTACTGCGATGTCCGTCAACCAGTCATTCGGCAACTACACACTCATCAAGAAGCTCGCCACAGGCGGCATGGCCGAGGTGTGGCTTGCGAAGCAGAGCGGCATCGAGGGCTTCAACCGGCACGTCGTCATCAAGCGAATCCTCCCTCACCTCGCGGAGGACCCTGAGTTCGTCCAGATGTTCCTGAACGAAGCGAAGGTGGCCGCGCGCTTCAATCACCCGAACATCGCGCAGATCTTCGATCTCGGTGAGACGGGCGGCCAGTACTACATCGCGATGGAGTTCATTCACGGCGAGGATCTCGGGCGCGTGATGCGGCGCGCCTGGAGCACCGGCCAGTGGATCGCCCGCCACATCACCCTGCGCGTGATGGCCGATACCTGCCAGGGCCTCTATTACGCGCACACGCGCAACGACGAGCAGGGCCGCCCGCTGCGCGTGGTGCACCGCGACATCTCGCCGCAGAACATCCTGATCAGCTTCGACGGCGCGGTGAAGGTGGTCGACTTCGGCATCGCCAAGGCGAGCGACCAGGTCTCGAACACCAAGTCGGGCGCCATCAAGGGCAAGTTCGCGTACATGGCCCCCGAGCAGGCGGCGGGCAAACCGCTCGACGCGCGCAGCGATCTCTTCGCGCTGGGCCTGGTGCTCTACGAGCTCGTCACCGGCGTGCGCCCGCTCAAGCGCGACAGCGAGCTGGCCACGCTGCAGGCCGCGCTGGAGTGCAAGATCGACCCGCCCTCGGCGGTGGCCGAGGTGCCGCCCGAGCTCGACGGCATCGTGATGCGCGCGCTGGCCAAGGCGCCCGACGATCGCTACGTCGACGCGCGCGAGTTCCAGCGGGCGCTCGAGCAGCACCTCCTCAACTCGAAGGAGATGGCCACCAGCGCCGAGGTGTCAGAGCTGATGGCGGCGCTCTTCGCCGATCGCCTCGGTGAAGAGGCCCGCCTCGGCGCGCCCAACCCGTCGACCGAGTCGAGCACCAGCAACCCGGTTCCTCCCTCGTACAGCAGCGCGCCGCAGTCGGTGACGCAGCCTCCGCCGAAGCAGCCCTCGCCGCCGCCGCCCCCGCCCAGGCGTGAGTCGGGGGGCCCGGTGCGGGCGTCGCCCAACATGACGCTCGATGACGAGGCCACCATGGGTGACCTCGAGGCCGAGCAGGACGATGAGGCCTCGGGCCCGAGCCTGCGCGGCGGCTACGAGCTGCCCGCGGGCACGGTGGTGCCCAGCCGCGCGTACATCAAGAAGGGCGACGCGACGGTCGCGGCACGGGCTTCCCGGCCCGAGATGACGCGCATGTCGGAGGACGACGAGGACGCCCCGCCCGCGCGCAGACCCGCCCGGCGCAAGTCGGCGACCAACCAGAGCGCGGCGTACGCGCCCTCTCCCCGCGACGACGACGAGCCGAGGCGCCGCTCCACGGGCCAGGTGAAGCGCCGCACCAACTCGGGCGTGTCGATGCCCGAGGCCCCGGCGCGCAGCAAGTCGCGCGCGCAGATGGAAGCGCGCGGCAGCGGCGACGGCATCTCGAAGATCGTCGACGTGCAGGGCATGCGCGAGCGCCAGCGCTCGAGGCTCAAGGCGCTGATCTCGGTGCTGGTGTTGATCGGCGCGCTCGTCCTCGTGTTCGTCTTCAAGGACAACCTGCTGGGGGCGCTCAAGAAGAACGGCCTCTCGGAAGACGGGGTGCCGGTGCGCCTGTCGGTGAAGACCAACCCGCCGGTGATGGTGACGGTGGTGCCGCCGCAGGGCGTGAAGAACCGCTCGCCCCTCGAGCTGGGGCGCACCCCCATCGACGAGCAGTCGGGTGCGTTCGTGGGCGACACGGTGCTGCTGGTGAACGAAGACCGCGGCATCCGCTTCGAGGAGATCATCGAGTACGGCCAGCCCAACGAGCTCAAGCTCATCAGCAAGGTCTTCAAGGAGAGCGCGGTGCGGGTGAAGACCACCCCGACCCTCAAGAACGCGACGGTGTGGCGCGGGAACTACAAGTTGGGGCAGGTGGGGGTGAACCTGAGCCTCTTCCCCGGAACGCACGTGCTCGAGATCCGGTCGGACCAGCTCGCCAACCCCCATGAATTCACCGTGAAGTTCAGCGACGGGGCGAAGAACATCGACTTCAACGAAGACGTGTCTGCCGAGCTGGCAAAGAAGTGAGCCGGCCCCGCTTGGCGCCGCGAAGTTCACCGTTATAAGAGAGACCCATGGACACCTCTGTCGCCGCCCCTGCCGTCGAGACGCCCGCCACCACCACCAGCGAAGCCCGCCCGATGATCCTCACCGAGCGCGCCGTCATCCAGGTGAAGGAAGTGATCGCCGAGCAGAAGCTCGACAACCACTACCTCACCGTGCGCGTCGTGCCGGCCGGCTGCAGCGGCCTTGGGTACGATCTCAACCTGGTGAAGGAGACGAAGCAGGGCGACATCGTCTGGACGCAGGACGGCGTGATGATGGCCACCGACGTGATGTCGACGCAGTACCTCAAGGGCACGCAGGTCGACTACGTGAAGACCGACACGTCGGCCGGGTTCAAGTTCGAGAACCCGAACGCGAAGTCGTCCTGCGGCTGTGGCTCGTCGTTCTCGGCCTGATCCCGTGACGATGCCGCTGAGGGGGTGGCCCGTCGCGCTCGTGGTGTGTGTCTCGGCTTGCGTGACCGCGAAGGACTCGGTCGGCGGCGGTGACTCGCGCATCGACGGCGATCGGGGGCGGGAAGACGCGGTGAAGGTCGAGGGTCGCGCCTGCGGCCCCGAGGCGCCCGGTGACGTGGTGCTCCTCGATTCGCGTACCGGCGGCCCGGTCACCTGTCTGTCGGTGACGATCTCGCGCGAGCCGATGTCCTGCGCGCCGGGGGTGGAGTGCCAGTCCGAGGTGTTGTTCAAGGGCTTCACGAGCCCGAAGGGTCAGCTCAAGCTGATCGCGCCGGTGGAGAGGTCGAAGCTGACCGCGGTGGCCGATGGCTTCGCGCCGTCGACGCTGGGCAACGCGACCTCGGTGAAGGACCGGGTGCTCGAGCTCGAGCTGACGCCGGCCGAAGGGTTCTGGATGAAGGTGCTCGATGCCGAGGGCAACTACCTGCAGGACGTGACGGTGACGTTCAAGCAGGGCGCCGAGGTGATCGCGCAGCTGCGGTCGAACACCCTGGCGAACGTCTTCTTCACGCAGCGGCAGCCGTTCGCGGGGCAGCCGGTGACGGTCGAGGCGCCGGGGTACCAGGTGCTGACGATCTCCTCACCCGCGGATCTCGGCGAAGACGGCCACACCCTGACGCTGCAGAAGTAGAAACCGGAAACGGCACATGTCGGGGAGAGGGCAAACCAACGATGGCGCTGCCGCCCGGCTGGATCGCAGATCTCGAGGCGCGCTGGCCGGGAGTCCCAGTCATCGAGCCCGCGGCGCACGCGGACGGATCCGACGGAGCAGATCTCCTTCTCGCCGCGGCCTGCCTCGCACGTGACGCCCGAGCGCTGGCCTACCTCGACGCGCTGCTGGTGACCGAAGTCCGCCGAGCCGTCTCACCGCTCGACACCACCAACGTGCTGGTCGACGAGGTGACGCAGCTGGTCCGCGAGCGGCTCCTGCTGCCGCCGCCCAGGCTCGCCGACTACTCAGGGCAGGGTTCACTCGCTTCCTGGATCCGCGCGGTCGCCGTGCGCCTGGCCCTCAACGCCAAACGCCCCGGAGCGCGTGAGGAGCCCGTCTCCACGCTCCCCGACCACCCGATCGCCGACGCAGATCCCGAGCTCGCGCTGCTGCGCGCCCGCTACCGCGACGCCTTCCGCACCGCCTTCACCGACGCCGTCGGCACCCTCACGCCCCGCGAGCGCACCCTGATGCGCCTCACCGCCCTCGACGGACTGACCTGCGCGCAGGTGGGCCAGATGTACGGCAAAGACGCCTCCACCGTCTCGCGCTGGCTGGCGGCGAGCCGGGCGGTGTTGCTGGAAAAGACCCGGCAGACCCTCTCGCACTCCCTGTCGCTCTCGCCTTCCGCCCTCGACAGCCTGATGCGGCTGGCCGACAGTGAGCTCGACTTGAGTATTTCCCGGCTCCTCGAGAGCCGCGCCGACTGAAATGCAATGGGAGTCCGGAGCCCGTGTCCCTGAAGAAAGGGAGACACCACGCCATGTGCCCAGACGAGAACACGCTGACCCAGTTCGCCCGCGGTGGGGCGCCCGAGCTGCCCGCGCTCGAGGCGCACCTCGACGCCTGTGAGCCGTGCCGGCGCGCAGTCGCGGCAGCAGCGTCCGAGCAGACGCTTCCCGCTCAGCAAGCGCGCCACGAGCTGAGCCCGGGGCTGCGGGTGGGCCGCTACGAGATCGAGCGCGAGCTGGGGCGGGGCGGCATGGGCGTGGTGTACCAGGCACGCGACGTGACCCTGGATCGACGGGTCGCGCTCAAGCTCCTGCACTCGTGGAGCGCCCCCGCGCAGGCCCGCCTCCTCCGCGAGGCGCAGGTGATGGCGAAGCTGGCGCACCCGAACGTGGTGCCCGTCTTCGAGCTGGGCGAATGGCGCAGCGATCTCTACCTGGTGATGGAGCTCGTCACCGGCGTCACCCTCGAGGCCTGGCTCAAGCGGGTGAAGCACCGGCGCAGCGACATCATCAACCACTTCCTCCAGGCGGGCAGGGGGCTCGCCGCCGCGCACGCCGCCGGGGTGGTGCACCGCGACTTCAAGCCGGCCAACGTGCTGGTGGGGCTCGACGAGCGGGTGCGCGTCACCGACTTCGGCCTCTCCCGGCCCGGCCGCGCGCTCGAGCTGCCCGCGACGAACTCGGCCGTGGTCACCCGCGACGGAGCGATCGTCGGCACGCTCGCGTACATGGCGCCCGAGCAGCTCGACGGAAAGGTCGCCGACGAGCGCAGCGATCAGTTCTCGTTCTGCGTGGCGCTGGCCGAGGCCCTGTGCGGCCAACGCCCGTTCAAGGGCGAGACCTGGTCGGAGCTCGCGGTGAGCCTGGGCGAGAAGCCGGCCTTCACCACGGCCATCCCCTCGGGGTTGCGCGCCGTGCTGCGCAAGGGCCTCGAGCGCGAGCCCTCGCACCGCTACGCCTCGATGACCGCGCTGCTCAACGCCATCGAGCGCTCGCAGAAGGCGGGCTGGGGCGCGGTGGCCGGAACCGGGCTGGCCGCGGTGGTCGCGCTCGGCCTCATCTCGGCGGCGCGCATGCAAACGGTTCCGGCGGCGGTGAAGGCCCCGGTGGCAGCGGCAGAAGAAGCCGAAGATCTGGTGCCCGTGGTGACCGCCGCGGTCGACATGGCGGAAGGCACCGTCGTCACCTTCGACATGCTGCAGCAGCGGTCCATGCCCTCGATGTACGTGACCAGCTCGGTGATCAAGCCCGACTCCGCCTCGTACATCATCGGCCAGCCGCTCAACGTGTCGGTGCAGCGGGGCGACACGCTGCTGTGGAGCCAGTTCGAGCAGATGCCCCAGAAGGGCCAGCCCGTGCTCACGATCGCCGCCGATGTCTCGGCGGGCGCGGTGCTGACCCGTGAGCTCGTCGCCGAGCGGCGGGTGCCCGACACGGTCGCCACCGGCTCGGTGGTCAAGCCCCAGGCCATCGCCCACGTGCTCGGGCACCGGGTGAAGGCGCCCATGCGGAAGGGCGATCTGCTGCTGTGGACCCAGGTGGGCGACGCCCTCGAAGACGGGCCTGACTCACTGACGAAGGACCAGATCATGAACGTGGTGGTCGCCCATCACGAGCAGCTCGCGGCGTGCACCGCCCTCGGGAAGAGGGAAGGCGACCTGCGGCTCGGTTGGAAGGTGACGGCCGCCGGCGTGCCGTACGACGTCGGGCCCATCGGCCCCGAGTACGCCGACGACCCCGCGACGAAGTGCATCGTGAAGGCGCTCTCGGGGTGGAAGTTCCCCCCGCGCAAGGAAGCGACGCTCGACATCGACTTCCCCATCCGCTTCGGGCGCTGACGTCAGTGCAGGCCCGGCGCCTCGCGGCCCGTGCGCGCGACGTACTCGGTGTAGCCGCCGCCGTAGGTGTGCGGCCCCTCGGGCGTCAGCTCGAGCACCCGGTTCGACAGCTCCGAGAGGAAGTGCCGGTCGTGCGAGACGAAGATCATCGAGCCGTCGAAGTTGCGCAGCGAGTCGATGAGCATCTCCTTGGTGGCGAGATCGAGGTGGTTGGTGGGCTCGTCGAGCACCAGCAGGTTCGGCGGGTCGAACAGCATCAGCGCCATCACCAGGCGGGCCTTCTCGCCGCCTGACAGCACGCGGACGATCTTGTCGACCTCGTCCTTCTGGAAGCCGAAGCAGGCCGCCAGCGAGCGCAGCGTGCCCTCGCTGCTGCGCGAGAACGCGTCGGTGAGCGTCTGCCAGACCGTCTTCTGCCCATCGAGCAGGTCCATCGCGTGCTGGGCGAAGTAGCCCATCTTCACGCTCGCCCCGACCACGACGCTCCCGGTGTCGGGCCGCGTCTCGCCCGCGATCATCTTGAGCAGGGTCGACTTGCCGGCGCCGTTGACGCCCATCACCGCCCAGCGCTCCTTGCGCCGGAGGAGGAAGTCGAAGTTCTTGTAGACCACCAGATCGCCGTAGGCCTTGTTCACGCCGGTGATCTTCGCCACGTCTTCACCGGAGCGCGGTGCTGGCTTGAACTCGAAGGCCACCTTCACGCTGCGCCGCGGGGGCTCGACGCGGTCGATCTTCTCGAGCTTCTTCACCCGCGACTGCACCTGCGCTGCGTGGGACGCGCGGGCCTTGAAGCGCTCGATGAAGGCGAGCTCCTTCTTGAGCATCGCCTGCTGCCGCTCGAAGGTGGCCTGCTGCTGCTGATCAGCCAGCGCCTTCTGCTGCACGTAGTACTCGTAGTTGCCGGAGAACGTGGTGATGACGCCGCCGTCGATCTCGAGGATCTGGTTACACACGCGGTTCAGGAACTCGCGGTCGTGCGAGGTCATCAACAGCGCGCCCTCGTAGTTCTTGAGGAAGTTCTCCAGCCAGATGAGCGACTCGAGATCGAGGTGGTTGGTGGGCTCGTCGAGCAGCATGGCGTCGGGCTTCATCAGCAGAATGCGCGCCAGCGCCACGCGCATCTTCCAGCCGCCCGAGAGCGCGCCCACGTCTTCGTCCACCACCGACTCGCGGAAGCCGAGGCCCGCGAGGATCTCCCGGCAGCGGCCCTCGAGCGCGTAGCCGCCGAGCTCGTCGAACCGCGCCTGCACCTCGCCGAAGCGCTCGATGTTCTTTTCCATCTTGTCGGCCTGGGCGGGGTCCGCGAGCGCGTGCTCGAGCACCTTGAGCTCGTGGGCGACGTCAGCGACCGGGCCGGCGCCGGCGAGCGTCTCTTCGAGCACGGTGCGGCCTTCCATGTCGCCGACGTCCTGCCGGAAGTAGCCGATGGTCACGCCGCGATCGACGGACACCTGGCCCTCGTCGGGCGCCTCTTCCTTCATCACGCAGCGGAAGAGGGTGGTCTTGCCGGAACCGTTGGGGCCCACCAGGCCGACCTTCTGGCCCTTGTGGAGGGCGGCCGACGCCTCGATGAAGAGGATCTGCTGGCCATGCTGCAGGGAGATGTTGTCGAGGCGAATCACCAGGTGGCAATGCCACAGCACGTCGAAGCTGTCTCAGGGGATTTCGAGGCCTTTGAGTCCCGACTCGGCCCGTTCGCGGAGGGGCGAGGGCCCCAGGCGGGCGAGCGCTGCCTCGAAGTCGACCCTCGCCAGCGCGCTCTCTCCCTTGCGCGCGAAGAGTTCCGCTCGGGAAACCCAGGCCTCGGTGACCAGCGCGTGGGCAGGGTGCCGCCCGATGAAGGTGTTCAGGTCAGCCAGCGCCTCGTCGTCGCGCAGGTTGGCCGCAGCGGCCTGGCCGCGCCGCATCAGGGCCTCAGGGGCGTCCCCGGAGGCGGGCCAGCGCTCGAGAAAGTCGGCGAACGCCGCCTGCGCGACGCTGTGCTGCTTGACCTTCGCCAGCAGCTGGGCCCGGCGAAAGGCCACCTGCTCGATCTGCGGGCGCTTGGGAAAATCCCTCATGAGGGTCTCGCACGCGGCGATGGCTTCCTCCGGGGTTCCGTCACGCTCCAGCTTCACCGAGGCCGCCAGCGCAGTCGCAAACAGCTTGTCGTAGTCGATGGGCGCAGAGGCGGCCGCCGGGGGGGGCGCGGCCAGGTTCCGTCGCAGTTGGGCCGACAGGTCGGCGCTCTCGGTGGCCAGCTCGCCGGTCTTCTTCACCACCCAGCGAACGCCGAGGACGAGGAGGATGAGGACCACGAGGGGCGCCCCATAACGCCGCGCCAGGAAGCCCAGCGGGGACGGGGCGTCGATCGCCGGCAGGTCGAACGTCGGTTGCGCTGCTTCCGGACGATGGGGCACTGCCACCGGGCCCGGGGCTTTCTGACTGGCCTTGAAGCCGCCGGTCCGGATCCCCTCGATGAGCTCGCGTGTCTGCGGCCCCATCACGACGGCCGCCTCGCCATCGTCACCGAGGAGCTGCCGCAGCTGGCCGGCCACGTAGCTGTCTCCCGGCTTGACGCGCAGGTATCGCTTCAGGCTCTCCGCGACCTTCAGGGGCTTCCCCTCGAGCCGGTACAGCTGAGCCAGCTGGGTGAAGACGGCCGGGTTCACGTCGGGAAGCGCGAGGTGCCCCTCGAGCTCAGCCAGCTTCTGGTTCGAAACGGGGCCGAAGTTCAGCTTGATCCGCCTGCCCAGCGCAGCGAGGCCGCCCCGGGCTTCCTCATTGCCCGGGTCGAGCAGGAGCGCGAGCTCGAGCTTCATCGCCGCCCGATTCAGCCGCATCACGTCGGTGTCATCGGGCCCCACCTGGCCCTGGGCGATCAACTGGGAAGCCTGGGCGATCTTGAGGGCCCGGGTGGCTGCCTCCGGCTGCCGGAGCACCTCGGCCACCAGGTGCGGCTGCTGCCGCCGCGTCTCTGCCGTCAGCGGGAGCACCTTTTCGAGCGCCTCCTTCGCAGAGGCGAAGCGCCTGTCCGGATCGGGGTGCATCAGGCCTGCCACGATGGCTTCCATGGTGTGCGAGACGGCAGGGGCGACCGCAAAGACGGGCGTCACCTGGTTGGTCAGGATCCGCACCATGGTGCTTGCCGGGTCGTCGGTCCGGAACGGGTTGGTCCCGGTCAACATCTCGTACAAAATGATGCCCGCCGTGAACAGATCGCTGCGGCCGTCGACGGGCTTGCCGCGCGCCTGCTCCGGGCTCATGTACGCCGCGGTGCCCACCATCATCCCCGTCCTGGTCAGCTTCGTCTGATCCGCGCTGCGGGCGATGCCGAAGTCCGCGATCTTGAGCACGCCGTCGGACGAGAGCAGCAGGTTCTCGGGCTTGAGATCGCGGTGAATGACCCCTCTCTCATGCGAATGAGCCAGGCCCGCGAGCAGCTGCGCGAGCAGCTCGGCTGCCAGTGCTTCCGGGAGCGCGGTCGCCGCTCGCAGCAAGTCGGCCAGCGTGCCGCCATCGACGTATTCGGTCGCGAGGTAGTACCACCCGTCCTGCGTGCCCGAATCGAGCAGCCTCACCACGTTGGGGTGCTGGAGCGCTGCGTTCGCGCGCGCCTCCTGAAGAAACCGCTCGACGAAGCTGCCATCGGCGCTCTCCAGCTGCGGGTCCATCAGCTTGAGGGCGACCGGTTGCCCGGTGACGTCGTGCGCCAGGTAGACCGTGGCCATGCCCCCTCGGCCCAGCAACGATTCGATCAGGAACGCCCCCAGCACCTGGGGTGGCTGGCGCATGGGAGAGACGGCCGGGAGGCCGGGTTGGGAAGTTCGAACCACCGTCTTCCCCACCTGGGCTTCGAGGTCGGCCCGGGGATGGTCGCTGTCGTGCTCCGTCGTCATGGGCGGACTCTAGCCAGTGTTGCGCCGCCGCTCATCGCTACGGGCGAGCGAGCGCGGCGGCTGCGTCGTGGGCCAGCGAGCTCGACGGAGGCAGGTCAGCCACCGCCTCTTCGAGTAGCGATCTCCGCCGCGTGTCCTTCGTGCCCACCAGCGCCTGCGCCAACCAATACGCCGTCGCCGCCCGCTCGGGCCCCCGCTCACGCCGCAGCGCCAGCGCCTGCTCGAGCGCCACCTTCGCCCCCGCCACGTCCTTCGACTGCAGCTTCGCCTCGCCCAGCCCGGTCAGGTTGTAGGCGAGGTCGAGGTGCTGCTCGCCCTGCCGCGCCCTGCGAATGCCCAGCGCCCGCTCGTCGAGCGAGATCGCCTCGGGCCACCGCTTCGCCGCGCGGCGGGCCTGGGCGAGGTTGGTGAGCGAGATGGCCACGGTGAGCGAATCGACGCCCGTGCGCAGTTCCTTGATCTCGAGCGCGCGCTGCAATGCAGCCTCGCCCGCGGGGAGATCTTCCAGATCCAGCAGCAGCGCACCCAGGTTGCTGAGCGTCACCGCCACCGGAATGCTGTCCTTCCCGAAGGCGGCTTCCTTGATGCGCAGGGACCGCTCGAGCGCGCGCCGGGCCCCGGTGGGCGAGCCCTGCGCCTGCAGCACGTTGCCGAGGTTGTTGAGGGTGTCGGCCACCTGCGGGTGCGTGGCGTCGAGCGCCAGTTCTTCGATCGCCAGGGCCTGCTCGTACTGCGCGCGCGCATCATCGAGGCGCCCCAGGTTCTTGAACGCCGTGCCCAGGTTCGAGTGCGAGCGCGCCACCAGCGGGTGCTTCTCTCCCAGCAGTTCCCTGCGCAGTGACAGCGCGCGCTGGTGGGCCTCGACCGCCGCCGCGTACTGGCCGCGGTAGTACGCGAGCACGCCCTGGTTGTTGGCGAACGACGCCTCGAGCTCGGCTGGCTTGCCCACGCGGTCGATCGCCGCGCGCGCGAAGCGAACCCAGCGATCGGCGTCCTGGGGTGACGAGCCCACCGCCGCGAAGCCGATGCGTTCCACCCAGCCGCGGGCCTGCAGCTCGTCGTCCTGCGCCGTCTCCGCCGCGAGGATCGACTCTTCCACCAGCGTGTCGGCCGCCTTCGCGTCGCCCGTGCGCATCTTGCCGATGGCCATCCAGAGGCGGGCCTCGGCGTAGGTCGCGGAGTCCCCGGCGGCGCCGGCCTTCGCCGCCAGCTCGGAAGCGAGCGCGAGGGCGTCGGCGTACTTGCCCGCGTCGATGCGGGTCTTCACCGCCGCGAGCTGAGCCCGCGTCGACTCCCCTTCGGGCGTGCGGCGCGCGACCACGCTGACCTGCTTGCACGAGGCGAGCGGGGGCAGCGCGCTGGCCGTGGTGACGGCGCGCTCGACCACGTCTGCGTCGGCCTTGGCGAAGAGCTGGGTGGTCGCCTCGAGATCTGCGAGGCGCCGGCTCAGGCACACGATCTCCTGGCCGAGCTGCTCATCGGTGCGCTCGAGGGTCCCTTCACACGCGGCGCGGCGCATGGTGAGCCACTGGGCGCTGTAGTCATCGAGCCGGCCCTCGACGTCGCGCCAGGCCGCGGCGGCCCAGGGCTTCTGCGTGGCCTCGAACGAGGCGCGCACCGTCTTCTTCACCCCGGGATCCCAGATCGCGCTCAGGCGGGTGTCGAACTCGGCGCAGCGGGTGCGCGCGCGGTACGAGGCGATGCCGGTGAGCCCGGCCGCCAGCACTGCGAGCACGGCGATCGAGCCGAGCGCCAGGCTCTGCTCCCGGGTGGACCGCCGGCGGCCGAGCTGAACCAACAACGCCCGCATCGTCTGGAAGCGCTCGAGCGGCTCGGCGCGCATGCCCTTGAGCACGAGCTGGTGGATGCGCCTGGGCACCTTCGTGTCTTTGGGGGGCGGCAGCACCCGGTTCTGCTCGATCTCCACCGCCAGCGCGCCCGGTGAGGCGCCCTCGAAGGGGCGGAAGCCGTAGAACGCCTCGAAGAGCGCGACGCAGAAGCCGAACTCGTCCGAGCGGAAGTCGGTGGGCCGGCCGTGCAGGGCCTCGGGCGACATGTACGCGGGCGTGCCCAGCATCGCGCCCGGGCTGGTGATCGATCGGCGCACGGGCTCTGAAGGGTCTTTCTTCTTCGCCTGGCCGTGCGCGAGGCCGAAGTCCATCACGCGCACGCGGCCTTCGGAGCCGACGACCACGTTGTCGGGCTTGAAGTCGCGGTGGGTGATGCCCTGCGCGTGCGCGGCGACGAGGCCTTCACCCGCTGCGAGGAAGACCTCGAGCGTGGCCTGCCAGCTCGGCCGTGGCTTCTGCTCGAGCCACTGCTTGAGCGTGCGGCCCTCAGCGAACTCCATGGCGAGGAAGACGCGATCGCCGGCGAGGCCGACGTCGTGCACGGTCACCACGTTCGGGTGCGAGAGCTTGGCGAGCGACTGCGCTTCCTGCAGCAGGCGGTGCTTGAGCTCTTCACCCAGCTCCGAGCCCTCGAAGTCGGGGCGCAGCACCTTCACCGCGACCTTGCGATCGAGCACCGGATCCCACGCCGAGTACACCTCGCCCATGCCGCCCGCGCCGAGGCGATCGAGGATCACGTAGCGATCGAGCGCTTCGCCGCGCTGGATGCTGCTGGTGACGAGCTCCTTCGCCGCGCGTTCACCCGAGACGTGGGTGTCTTCGAGGCCGGGCTCGGAGTCGGTGCGCGGGGAAGGCGTCACCGGCGTCTCGCGGCTGTGCTTGCGGTGCCGCGCCGCGGGCGAGTCGAAGTTGGTCTGCGTCAGCGCGGAGTTCTGCAGCGCCATCGGCAGGTAGCGGGCCTGGCAGTTCGCGCACTCGCGGATGTGGGCCGAGAGCTCGGCGCGGCTCGCGGGGTCGCCGACGCCACGCGCGAACGCCTCGAGAGCCGACTCCGATGGACAGGTGCTGACCACGCCCGCGGCACTCTACCTGCGGGTCTCGGATGGTGAGGATCGAAGTGGAGCATCCACGCCCCGTCTCTCGTCTGCGGGCTGGCCGAAACAGATGGCCGAATCAGTCGGGCTGATTGCCGCTGGCATCAGTCCTGCTCTGGCAGCGGAGCGCAGCTCTCAACTACACTCGAGGTGTTCGATGGCGCAGGTGACGGCGTACGTGACGAGGCAGGAGTTCGACATCGTGAAAGCGGAACTCGAGAGGCTGTCGGTCGCCGTGCAGGTCCTGAGTGACGGCCAGCTCACGCTCACCCGAAGCGTCGCCGATCTCGCCGAACGGATGGAGGCGGGGTTCGCTGGAGTGGATGCGCACTTCGAAGCGATGGAGGCGCGACTTGACTCGGTGACGAGCCAGACGGGCGGGCTGAAGCAGCTCATCGAAGAACGCCACGCCGAGCTGCTGCTGGCGGTGTTGGCCGTCGGGAAACGCTGACCGTCCGCTTCGCTTCCGGCTGTCTCGCCCAGCGTTCCACTGCTACGGCTGCGCTCAATGACCGACCTCAAGACGCTTCGCCTGGCCTCGCTCCAGCTCTCCCCCGAGCGGCTCGAGGGCTTCATCATCTACCAGCGCACCCTCCTGACCGAGCTCGCCCGCGCCCCCGCGTCCGACTGGAGCGGCCGCTACGCCTTCGCCCATGGCCGCGCGCTCGCCGCCTGCCAGCTCGACCTGGTGGAATTGGGCAAGCTCAAGGCGATGGTGGGCGACTTCTGTGGCCGCCGCTCTGCCGCGCAGCAGGTGAAGGAACGCCTCGCGAAGGGCGGGGACACCCCGAAGGACGTTGTGATCGCCGCCCGCGCCGAGAAGTCGCTGCCGAAGCTCGACGACCTGTCTGCCTTCAGCGACCGCCATGGCGCCGAGGCGCTGGCGCTGCTCCAGGCCCGGGAAGCCGAGCTGCTGCTGCTCCACCGCGCCCTGGCCACCGCCGAAGGAACGGGCCACCTGCACCCGGCCAGTTGACTTCGGCCCCGGGGTGACAACAGAAGGCGGAAGAACATGATCTGGGTCGCTCCGCCTCGGCCAAACTTCCGCTTCGCTTCAGTTTGTCTCGCGCAGCGTTCCGCTGCTATCGGCTCCGCTCCATGAAGCGCTACTTCATCCACACCTTCGGCTGCCAGATGAACGTCAACGACACGAACCGCATGGGCGAGGCCCTGGCGTCGATGTCGTACGCGCCGACGCCGGTCGCCGAGAACGCCGATCTGATCATCCTCAACACCTGCTCCATTCGCGAGAAGGCCGAGGACAAGATGCTCTCGTGGCTGGGCCGCTACCGCCAGGTGAAGCTGCAGCGCGGCGCCCTCATCGGCGTGGGCGGCTGCGTGGCCCAGCAGGAGAAGAAGAAGATCCTCGAGAAGGTGCCGTACGTCGACTTCGTCTTCGGCCCCGACGCCATCGGCAAGCTCCCCGAGATCATCGCGCGCATCGAGTCTGAGAAGGTGCGGGTGGTCGAGACCGCCTGGGTCGATTCCGAGAGCTACGTCTTCCCCCAGGCCGACCCGAAGAGCTCGCTGGGCAAGACCACCGAGTTCGTCACCGTGATGAAGGGCTGCGACAACGTCTGCAGCTTCTGCGTCGTGCCCCACACCCGCGGCCGCGAGGTGAGCCGGCCCTTCACCGAGGTGCTGCAGGAAGTGGCGCGCCTCACCACCGTCGGCGTGCGCGAGGTGACGCTGGTCGGCCAGAACGTGAACAGCTACCTGGGCGGCATCTCGTTCGCGCAGCTGCTCCTGCGCACCGCGCAGGTGCCCGGCATCGAGCGGGTGCGCTTCACCACCAGCCACCCGCACGATCTCTCGGACGAGCTGATCGAGGCCTTCCGCATCGAGCCGAAGATCATGTCGCACTTCCACCTGCCGGTGCAGAGCGGCAGCAACGAGGTGCTGGTGCGCATGAAGCGCGACTACACGGTGGCGAACTACCTCGAGCGCCTGGCGAAGCTGCGCGTCGCCCGCCCGGGCATCGCCGTCACCACCGACCTGATCGTCGGCTTCCCCGGCGAGACCGACGAAGACTTCGAGAAGACCTTCGCGCTGTGTGAAGAGGCCCAGTTCGACGGCCAGTACGCCTTCGTCTACTCACCCCGCCCGAAGACCGTCGCCGGCCTCAAGGAAGAGGAGTGGGGCCCGGTGCCGCACGAGGTGAAGGTGAAGCGCCTCGAGCGCCTCAACGCCCTGCAGAAGCAGGTGAGCGTGGGCGTGATGTCCCAGCACGTGGGCAACAGCGTCGAGGTGCTGGTCGAGGGGGCCTCGCGCACCAACCCGCTCAAGCGCATGGGCCGCACCTCGCACAACCGGGTGGTGAACTTCGACGGCGACGCGCCGGTGGGCGCCCTGGTCGAGGTCGAGGTCCAGGCGTCGAGCCAGAGCTCGCTGGCCGGGGTGCAGGGCAGGGTGATCTCGCTGCCGCTCGTCACCATTCCCGAGGTGGCCCTGCAGCCCGAAGCGTGCGTGGTGGCCTGAGCGAGATTTCACTCGCAGCCCCCCTGTGGGGTCGTATCTTCTCCACGCTGTCTTCCAACCCCTTGGAGAAGAAACCCATGAAGAAGCTGCTCGCCTCACTCGCTGCCGTCACCCTGGCCGTCGTCGCCGGTGTCTCCCTCTCTGCCGAGGCCGGTGGCTCGTTCAGCAAGTCGAGCTGCACGTTCAACGGCAAGAAGCTCTACGGGAAGATCCAGGAGGTCAGCTCCTTCCCCGACGTGAAGGTGCAGGTCGTCAGCTCCTTCCCCGACGTGAAGGTGCAGAAGGTCAGCTCGTTCCCCGACAAGTGCGGCCAGTGGCAGATGGTCACCAGCTTCCCCGACACGAAGGTGCAGTTCGTCACCAGCTTCCCCGACGTGAAGGTGCAGTACGTGACCTCGTTCCCGGGCGCGAACTGACCTGATGCTGGCGCTCTCCCTGGTGACCCTGCTCGCCACCGGACAGGTACCGGTGGTGTCGGTGATGTACTTCGACAACGACTCGAAGGACCCCGACCTCGAGTTCATGCGCAAGGGCTTCACCGACCTGCTCATCACCGATCTGGTCGCGTGGGAGGGCGTGCGCGTGGTCGAGCGCACCCGCCTGGAGGACGTGCTCAAGGAGCTCAACTTCCAGCAGACGAAGTACGTCGACAAGGCCACCGCCGCGAAGCTGGGCAAGGTGCTCGGCTCGACGTACCTGATCTACGGCTCGCTCTGGCTCGAGGGCACCAGGCTGATGGTGAACGCGCGCCTGGTGGAGTCGAGCTCGGGCGCCATGGTCTTCGCGGTGAAGGAACAGGACGACCGCGACAAGGTCTTCGACCTCGAGCAGCGGCTGGTGAACCAGCTGGTGGCGAAGATCGACTCGAAGCTCTCGGCCACCGATCAGTCCCGCCGCAAGGCGAAGGTGCCTGACCTCGCCACCCTCGTCGCCTACGGCAAGGCGCTCGATCTCTCGGACCAGGGGAAGGTCGACGAGGCCCAGGCCGCCATGCGCGCGGTGGTGTCGAAGTCGCCCACGTTCCTCCTCGGGCGCGAGCGCCAGGGCGAGCTGCTCAAGGCCTTCGAGGAGTACCAGAAGAAGAAGAAAGACCTGATCTCCGGCTCCGTGCTCGAGCTGGGGAAGATGGTGGACGAGGCGATGAAAGCCGAGCCGAAGTTCGACTCGCTCACCAAGGAAGAGAAAGAGCGCTACCTCACCATGCGCATGCTCAAGGGCCGCTTCCTGGCCCGCGTGCTCAAGCAGTACCTCACCAACCGCGACGAGAACTTCCGCATCGCCCGCAAGGGCATGGAAGGCAAGGCGCTGATCGCGATGCGCGACTGGGTCGAGAACCAGCGCCGCTACATGGCCGAGTACAGCCGCGCCGCCCGGCAGCACGCCACCGTGGCCGCCGGCGTCAGCTACCCCGCCTCGTTCAGCTACCGCATGCCCGACGCCGAGGAAAAGCTGCTCAAGGACTCGAAGATCGGCTCGGCCAACCTGACGGACCACGACCTGCAGACCCTCGCCGAGTTCGTGCTGTCGGGGCGGCTGGACGACGGGGTGAACTTCACCGTGGCGCCCACCCTGGGCAACGTCGACCCGAAGGAAAAGAAGGCCGTCACCGAGGCCGTCGACGCCGAGATCAAGAGCGCCCTCACCCGGCACGCGGCGGGCGACAAGCAGGCCGAGTGGCAGGCCTCGCGCCTGCTCGAGTTCAAGGCGGGCCTGGCCGTCTACGAGGGCAACCTCGACGCGGCCATCGGCACGTATCAGCAGATTCTCGACGCGTTCCCCACCGGCTCACGCTCGTCGTGGGTCGAGGGCCGCATCAAGGAGCTGCTCGAGGGCCGCACCAACGACCTGCGCGACGTGGAGAACTGGACCGCCGCGATCAAGACCTGCGACGACATGAAGATCCGCATGTCGCACGACATGATGCGCCGCCGCATGCTGGTGAGCGGGCTCAAGGCGCTGGACGAGCTCGCCGCCGACATCGAGAAGGCCTGCCTGCCCGCCACCAAGCGCACCCAGAGCGCCTTCGCCCAGCTCTACGGGTACATCGCGCACGACGCGGCCAAGCACGACGACTGCGAGCGCTTTCAGACCTTCTACAAGAAGTACCTCGAGGTGAACGGCTCGGTGTCCGAGATGATCGCGTGGTCGAAGCACTACCCGTGGTGCGACCTGGGGGATCTCAAGAAGGACGTCACCTGGATGCGCGCCACGCTCGATGGCGGGTGGACCTTCGACATGGACCGGCACCTCAACTCGGTGCTCAGCAACGATCAGAAGGTGCTCTTCATCAACGGCAACACCGACGGCCCCCGCGTGCAGGGCGGCAAGGAAGAGTCGTTCGACCTGCGGCTCGAGAAGCAGAAGGACGGCAGCTTCCTCTGCGTGACTGGCCGCTGGCGCCGCTACTGGGGCAACTACGTCGAGGGCACGTGCAAGGTGAACCTCACGAAGATGGCGCCCCCTGACGGCCCCGGCTTCGACGAGGGCACCTTCGAGGTGCTCTTCACCGGGGCCGAGATGGCCGACGGTATGAAGCGGAACATGACCCTGACGAAGGGCGAGTTCCGCGTGCGGCGCCAGTGAGCCGGCTCAAGGCTCGAACCGGTAACCCACCTCGCGTTGATGCCTGACGGCGACGATTCGCACCAGCTGCCCGATGGGGTCGTAGTCGTAGAGCGCGACGAACCCATCCTTCGAGGCAGAGATGACCAGCTCGCGCAGCGGCCACCCTGACGCGGGCCTGCCGATTCGGGGGTGGATCGCGAGGATCTCGACGGCCGATTGGATGAGGCGCACCTGGGCGATCGCGTTCGCACCGTCGCGCTCCGCGCAGAATGCGTAGATGCGCTCCAGGTCGCCGAGCGCGAACTCCGGGAACTCGAGCTTCATCGGGCCTTGCGGGCCACGGGACGCTTCGGCTTCGCTCCTCGCGCCAGGCCCTCGAAGTACTGGAAGACCTCATCTGCCGGGATGCCCTTTCCCGACTTCTTCATCGCCTCGAGGCGGCGCATGCCTTCGGTGAGGAACGCCGTGCGGGCCTCCTCGCTCTCGAGCTTCTCGCGGATCGCCTCGAGCATGAAGGCGTGGGGGCTCACGTCGCGCGCGGCGGAGAGCCGGGCGATTCGCTTCGACACTTCAGGTGGCACCCTGAGAGAGACAGGCATGGTGTATCTCTTTTGTCATACATCTGACGGAATGGCGAGTCAGCGCTTCCGCGAGGACACCAGCCGCAGCACCACCACGGCGCCGAACACCAGCACCGAGAAGAAGAGGGTGTAGATCCCGAAGAGCACCCACCCGCCGGTGGTCCACGGCAGGCCCAGGCGCAGGTCCATCTCGTTGAACTGCGCGCCCGAGAAGAAGCCCGACGCGATGGTGATCGGCAGGAAGACGAACAGCATCATGCCCACCATCGCCTCGAAGCGTTGCTTCCGGTACTCGTCGAGCTCGGTGGTCTGGTCGCGCAGCGCCTCGACCGTGTCTTCCATGCCGTGCAGCTCTCTCCACGCGTCGTAGCGCCAGTTGAGCTCGGGGCTGTCCGACACGCGCGCGTACCAGAGCGAGTTGGTGAAGAGCATCACGTCGGCGCGCAGCCGGCGGGTGGGGGCCATGCGCTGCCAGCGCTCGGTGCGCGAGGCGCGCTCGACCTCGCCCATGCGCCGGGTCAGCTCGAAGGCCACGTAGCGCTGGCCGGTCGCCAGCAGGAACAGCGCGAAGTCCTGGTCGAGCGGTGGCGGCTCGGCGTTGTCGTCGAGCCGCAGCTCGAGCCGGGCGCCGCCGGTGGGGGTGAACCAGTGCTCGACGTCGCGCATCGCCTGCACCCGCCGCGCGTCGTCTTCCGCCTCAGAGGGGAGGTTTTCCAGCGTGGGCGCCTCGCCGCTCGCCACCGCGTGAAAGAGGCCCTGCACCGAGCGCGACCCGTCGAGCATGGTCGAGCGGGCGCGGTTGAGGCGGTAGGCGCCGAACACCAGCCAGCGCGAGTTCTCCACCGGCTCGAAGCGCGGCGAGAGCGCGGCGATCGAAGGGATGGTGCCCAGCGTGCCCCCCGAGGAGAGCGCGGCCTGCCGGGTGCTCAGCTCGAGCAGGGTGGTGGGCTTCGTCTCGACGAACTCGACCCAGATCAGCGCGAGCTGGTTCGGGTAGAGCGAGAGGTGCAGGGTGCGGCTGCCTTCCCTGCGCTCGAGGTGGGTCACGTCGCCGCCGGCGAACGAGCTGGTCACCGAGGGCAGGAAGGCGTGCTTCACGTCGGGCTGCGCCATCACCGCCCAGCCCTCGGCGACGAGCGAGTCGCTGCTCACGCGCCTGCTGGCGCGGTAGGCGCGGCAGAAGATCGTTCGCGACGAGGTGACGTGGACGTTGCGGCCCACGTGGAAGCGCTGCCACAGGGCTTCCCAGATCTGCTCGCGCGTCAGCCGCGAGCCCGCGAAGGGCGGGGCGACGATGGTGCAGCGCCGCTTCGTCCACGCGTAGCCGTCGGAATACCAGGGGTCGGCCAGGCCGCCGAGCTCCTCGGGCTGGTAGGTGAAGCGCGGCTTGCCCTTCACCCGCGGCGTGCCGTCGGGCGCGAGATCGCCCTCGACCCGGTCGAGCTGCAGGCCGAGATCGTCGAGCGTGCCCGGGCTCTCCGGGGCGATGGTGATGGTGTGCCGGCCCCACGCGTTCGCCTCGTTGGGCGCGTGCACGGCCATCAGCTCGAAGCCGCGCCCATACGACGACGACTCCGCGTCGGGCCGGGCCAGCAGCTTGAGCACCGTGACGTCTTGCGGTGACGAGAGGAACAGCGCGTCGATGCGCCGGTACGCGCCGGGCTGGTTGTCGACGGGCAGGTCGACCTGCACCTTCCACCCGCGCGAGAGCTCGGCCCGGTAGAGATCGGCGTCGGCCTTGAGTCTTCGGCTCACCCGGTTGGGCACCAGCGCTTCGGGCAGCGTCTGCAGCCCGGCGAGGTCGAGCTCGAGCTCGAGCGCGCCCACCAGCAGCGCCACCAGCTCCCGCGAGGGGCTCCCGTCGGGGGTGCGGAAGAGCTGCATCGACGCGTAGTAGACCGAGGCGAGCGCGCGCGCGTAGTGGCCGGCGATCTCGGTGCGGCCCTGTTCCCACTCGCTGACGTACTCGACCAGCGCCTCGTGCCCGCCCGGCCAGCGCTTGTGCAGCACCCGGTAGGTGGCGAGCACCGCGCCGGCGACGTTGTCGAAGGTGGCGTCGTGCTGGCGGAAGGTGAGGGGCAGCTCGAGCCGGTCGAGCACGTCGGCGCTCAGCATCACCGCCTCGGTGGTCGACCGCAGGTTCCTGGTGCGCCACTGCGGCAGCTTCCACGAGAGCATGCGCGGGTGGGGCGGCAGCTCGGCGTCTCGGCTGCCCACGCCCAGGAAGAACTCGCTTTCGGCGGGCTCCTGCCCGAGCTGGGTGCGCTCGCGGGTCCAGCGGATCTTCTGCGGGTCGAGCAGGGCGTCGAGCGTCGCGCTGAGTGCGGCTTCCATCGGGGCGCGCAGCATAGCCACCGACCGGGAACGGAGGCTGCTACAAACCCGATGCCATGCTCAGACTCGCTGCGCTGCTCTTCCTCGCAGTCCCCGCGTTCGCCGCGCCGCCCGACGCCGGCGTCCGGCCGCGCGTCGCGGTGCTCTACTTCGAAGCGTCGACCACCGACCCCGATCTCACCGCCTTCACCAAGGGGCTGGCCGCGTTGTTGATCACCGACTTCACCTCGAACCCCGGCCTCCGGGTGCTCGAGCGCGAGCGCCTCGAGGACGCCCTCAAGGAGCTCGACCTCGGCGAGACGAAGTACGCGGACAAGTCGACCTTCGCGAAGATGGGCAAGGTGCTGGGGGTGGAGTACCTGGTGATCGGCAACCTGGTCTGCCTGGGCAAGAGCCAGTGCCGCATCGTCGCGCGGGTGATGAGCTACCCGCAGTTCGACGAGGTCGCGAGCGCCAAGGTGCTGCTCGACCCGGCCGACGTCTTCGCCGCCGAGGAGCAGCTCGTGGCAGACCTCAGCAGGAAGCTGCTCGCCCTGGGCACGATCGCGAGCTTCGAGCCGCCCGCGAAGCGCAACCACAAGCTGCCGTTGAGCACCGGCGTGAAGTACGCCCGCGCGCTCGACGCGAAGGACAAGAAAGACCCGGCGACGCAGAAGAAGCTGCTCACCGAGGTGGTGAAGGAGCAGCCCGAGTTCAAGCTCGCGCAGCTCGACCTGCTCTCCCTGAGGGACTGACGCGATGGCCGTCGACATCGAACCGCTGCTGCAGAAGATGGCTGATCTCGCCCCGCGCTTCGGCCGGGCGCAGGAAGATCTCCAGACGATGGTCAGCCGGGGCCGCGCCCGCGACTACAAGGGCGTGATGCAGAACGCCCGCCTGGTGCTCGAGGCGATCCTTCGCTCGCTGGTCACCGAGGAACTCAAGCAGACGCCCGGCAAGGCGATGCTCGACGAGCTCGTCACCAAGTTCCGCCAGCAGGCCAACGCCGGCATCATTCCCACCAACGTGCTCGCCCACATGAGCACGGTGCAGGCGTGGGGAAACCTCTCGGCCCACGATCACGCCGGCAGCCTCGACGACTCCGGTGTGAAGGTCGGCCTCGAGGAGGTGGTCGCCAGCCTCAACTCGATGGTGACGATCCTCGCCTGGTATTCCGAAAAGAAGGGGCTCACCGCGCCGGGCGCGGCCACCACTGCACCCGCAGCCGCGCAGCTCGCCCCCGCGGCCCCGAAGAAGCCGGGCTCGAAGGTGCCGCTGCTCGCCGGTGGGGCCGTCCTGCTCGGGGTGATCGGCGCGGCGGTCGTCGCCCTGAGCCCCGGCGCGAAGAAGGACCCGGTGGTGACGCCTCCGCCGCAACTCGAGCCCTTCACGCTGCTCGACACCGTGTACTCGACCTGGAAGGAGCCGGTGCCTCCCGTGGCGTGCCGGCGCGCGGAAGACGCGGCCCAGGTGGCGAAGGTCGCCACCGATCACCAGGCGCTGGCGCTGATCGAGAAGCCCTCGGCCGAAGCCGCGTACCTGCTCGCCCGGGCCACCCACACCGCCCTCAAGCAGACCTCGCCCGCCCTCCAGGTCGCGCTCGCCTGCCCCGGCTTCGCTGCCGCGCAGCACCTCGCCGGCCTCGTCGCGGTGCGCGAGGGCCGCCTGCCTGACGCGCAGAAGTACTACGAGGAAGCCCGGCGCCTCGCCCCGGGGTGGCTCGACAACCGCACCGATCTCGCCGGCCTCCTGGTGAACACCCAGCAGACCGACGAGGCGCGAAAGGAGGTCGACGGCATCATCGCCGCCGCCCCCGACCACCCCCCCGGCTATCTGCTCCGCGGCGTGCTCAAGAACGGGGAGGGCGACAAGGCCGGCGCAGCTGAAGATCTCTGCCGCGCGGTGAAGCTCGGCTCAGCCCAGGCGAGGTCCCTCGTGGACAACGCCGGCATCAAGTGTCCCTGAGCTTGATGGAAATGCAGCGCCCGTATCCTGCCGTGGTACCTTTCCGCCCATGACGGCAGCGGAAGGGCTCCGGGCTTGCGGGTTGCTCTCGGGCTTCACGGACACGGGCATTCAGATCCTCGCGGGGATCTGCAGCCCCAAGACGTACCCTTCGGGCGCGCTGCTCTTCGCCGAGAACATGGTGTCCGACTCGTTGCTGGTGGTGGGCGAGGGCAGGGTGGCGCTCTCCACCCGGGGCGAGCGCGGCGACCTTTCGCTCGGTGAGCTGGGGCCCGGTGACTGGCTCGGCGAGCTCTCGTTGATCACCCCCGGCCAGCGGCTCTGCACCGCCACCGCCGAGTCAGCCGTCACCGCCTTCGAGATCCGCCAGGCTGACTTCCAGAAGCTGGTCGCCACCAAGCCGCAGGCCTGCATGAAGCTGCTGATGGCCATCTGTACCCAGTTCGGCCTCAAGGTGGCCGCGAACAAGGACGCGCTCCGGTCCCTGGTCGCCCGCACCTGAACCCGGGCGACCCGCCCGAAAGCCCCTTGAAGCAGCAGGCGCCGTGGGTTACCTCGCCCCAATGGTCCGTCTGCTCGCGCTCGTGCTGCTGATCGCCGCTCCCGCCTTCGCTGGGCCCAAGGGTGACTGGTTCGCCAGCCTCTACACGGGCGAAGGCGTCGAGCTCCGCAATGACGAGCGCGTCTTCACCCTCTTCGCGATCTTCAACGCCATGGGCTTCGACCAGGGCCCGGTCACCCGGCGCGATCCGATTCCCAAGGTCATCTACCACCCCGTGCGCCAGCAGGTGCGCGGCCGGGTGATCGGCGGCGACCCCGAGGTGCGCAAGGCGGCCGACGCCTTCTTCGACGCGCACCCCACCGTGCTGCGCAAGTACCTCTCGTACGCGCTCGGCAGCGATCAGCCGCCCTTCGCCACCGGCGCGAAGGCCAAAGACCTGCAGGAACTCAAGGGGCTCGAGCAGCTCCTGGCGAAGGCGTGGACCGGCTGGAAGCTCGAGGAGCTGATGGGCGCCGTGCAGACCGACTACCGCAAGGTGCTCAAGAGCTACCTCGCCGGCACCGACTTCCCGATCGCGCGTGCGCGGGGAATGCTGCGGGTGCCCGAGGCCACCGAGGCGCTGATCGTCGTCAACCTGCTCGACTCGCAGGACCAGGTGCGCGCCGTGCTCGGCGAGGGCGGCGAGGCCTTCCTCATCGTCGGCCCCAGCGACAAGCCCAACGTCGAGGGCGTCATTCGCGAGTTCGCCCGCCTCTGGGTCGAGCCCGCGGTCTCGCGCCAGGTGGGCAAGTGGGCGGGTGGGGTGACGGTGCTGCGCGAGGCGCAGGCCGCCGGCGCCCCCGAGCAGTCACTGCAGGACTACGCCACCGCCACCATCACCTCGGCGATCGCCCTGCGCGCCGTCGAGGCCAACGACGCGGCCTTCGACGCCGCCGCCGCCCGCGGGTACTACGGAATCAAGGACATCTCGAAGCTGTTCGACGAAGGCAAGCCGCTCGACACCCTCGTGCTGGACGCCATGCAGAAGATCGAGACCCGCCGCCCTGCGAAGAAGTAACCCGTGAAGGATTACCTGATCGCGCTCCTCGGCAGTGCTGCGGGGCTCACCGCGTACGGGCTGGTCTTCCTCGTGCTGCTCGCGGCGGGGTTCGGCCTGCCGCTGCCCGAGGACATTCCCCTGGTGATGGGGGGCGTGCTGGTGCACCGCGGCCAGGCCACGCTCTGGAAGATGATCGTGGTGGGGTACCTGGGGATCATCATCGGCGACTCGATCATGTTCGGGCTGGGCCGCCGCGTCGGCTCGAAGGTGGGCTCGACGCCTGGCTTCTTCGCCCGCATCGTGACGCCCGAGAAGCGCGCGAAGGTCGAGGGCATGTTCAAGAAGCACGGCGAGAAGATCGTCATGCTCGCGCGGTTCCTGCCCGGCGTGCGCACGGTCACGTACTTCACCGCGGGCTCGGTGGGCATGCGCTTCGGGCGCTTCGTGCTCTACGACTCGATCGCCGCGCTCGCGTCTGCGCCGCTCTTCGTGCTGCTCGGCTACTACTTCGGCGCCGACATCGAGTCGCTGCTGACGCGCATCGCCGCGGGCGAGCGCAAGGTGATCGGGGTGTTGTTGGTGCTGGTGCTGGGAACGGTGCTCTTCAACCGCTGGCGCGCCCGGCGGGCGAAGAGGGCCAGCGAAGAGGCGTCGAAACAGCTCAAGGCGCCGGTGATCGATCCCCTCGCGAGGCGCGAGTCCGCCGAACCCCCGCGCCAGCCGTAGCCGCAGGTCACCTCGCGGCGCGCTCGAGGTACGCGCGGATCGCCTCGAGCAGCGGCGACGGCTCGGCCTCGAGGCTCTTGAACGTGTCGGCCACGAGCCGCGGCACCTCGTCGCGCTTCCACCCGAGGAGAACGAGGGGAAGCATCACGGCGTTTCCTTCTTCTCGTACTTGTTGAGCAGATCGTCGACGGCCTCGCGCAGGTACTCGCTCTGCGCGATGCGCGTGCGCCGCGAGAGCTCGCGCAGCTGATCGACCTTCTGCTGCTCGACGAGCACGTGCGTGCTCACCACCTCGCTCTTTTCTTCTTCTACGTGGGCAGAGGTGTGGCTCTGAAGGCCACTGGCTTCCAACGTACGTCCAAGCATCGTCGTGTCTTGCATGCGGGTCTCCCTCGGTGTCGCTACAGGTCGCTACCAACCTGCAGCCGAAGAAGACCGTCGCTTTGCCAACGGGTCAAAAAAACAGCCCTGGATGGGTCGCATCCAGAGCCGTTCTCTCTTGGCCAGGGTCGGACTCGAACCGACTACCTGCGGATTATGAGACCGCCGCTCTAACCAGCTGAGCTACCTGGCCGTGAAGGGGCGCGCCTTACATGGGGTCGCGCGATGTCGCAAGAGGTGTGTTTGACCTGAGTGACGAGACACCCTTACTCTTCTGACCAACACCGTCTCCTGATCAGGGCACACCCGGGGAAACCCTGGGGTCGCAAAGCCGCGGGGCCTCACTTCATCGCAGTCCGGATGAAACGGTCGGCCGTGGTCTCCGGGAGAAACGAGTGGTGAGCCGAAAGGCCGCTCGTCCTGATCGGAAGACCTGCTGTACCGGCGAAGCAGTCCGGTTGGGAGGCACCGATGGGAACAGTGGCCGCAGCGATCGTGGCGATGATGTTGACGGTGACGCCTGGAAACGGCGGCCCTCTCGCGCCTCCCCAGATCATCATCAACGACGGGCTCGGCGATCAGTTCGATCCGCACGTCGACCTGAACACGGCGGCGTACTCGAACGCGGTCGACACCCTGCTCGGCGGCCTGGTGCAGGAGATCCGCTACTACGACTTCCCCACCGACAAGGACTTCGCGATCCCCAACGTGCTGCCTGACGGCGGCCTCGCCAACGATCTCCTGAGCGACGTCGACCAGGGCCGCATCGTCTTCACCCGCGTGTTCCCCGGCGATCGCACCGCCATCATGCTCTTCGACTCGGTGACCCAGGCGGTGACCGAGCTCGCGCCCGCCCCCAGCACCAGCCGCATCGGCGTGGCGCTCGGCGCCCAGACGGTGGCCTTCGTCGACTACGCGCTGGTCGGCGACGGCAGCGGCGAGGTGATGGTGCTCGATCTCGCCACGTCCGTGGTGACCCGGCTCACCAACGACACGGTCTACGACGCGAACCCGGCGGTCTCGCCCGACGGCAACGTGGTCACCTGGGAGCGCTGCGCCAGCTCGTCGAACTGCGACATCTTCCGGGCGACGCGGTCGGGGAGCGCCTGGCTGACCCAGCAGATGTCTTCCAGCCTCTTCAACGAGCGCAGCGCCGACAGCAACGGCACGCAGATCGTCTTCGAGCGGGACAACCTGGCCGGCCCCACCGGCAGCAACGTGGTGCTGGTGCCGGTGGGCGGCGGCCCCGAGACGGAGCTCGAGATTCCCGGCGAGCAGTACAACCCGTCGATCCGCGGCCAGCTCGTCGCCTTCGAGAGCCGGGTCGGCCTGGGCAACCCCGACATCTTCCTCGTCGACCTGGCCACCAACCGCATGTTCCAGATCACCAACACGCCCACCCAGGCCGAGACGCTCAACGACGTGACGGTGCTCCCCGGCGGCGAAGTGCGGTTGGTGTGGCAGGCGGTGCTCGAGAGCGATCCGTTCAACGGCAACATCTACGCTTCGACCTTCAGCCTGCCGCCCGTGCCCGGCCCGGGCCCGGTGTGCCGCACCGCCACCATCGAGGCCACGCGCTTCTACAGCCCCACGCGCAGCGTCGACGGCCACGCGACCTTCAGCCCGGCGATGTCCTTCGCCATTCCCTCGGCGCTCCCGGTCGTCGCGGGCAACGCCGGCAACAAGAAGGCGACCCTCACCATCGACCTCGGCACGAAGACCATCGAGTGCGAGTACCGCAGCGGCTCCAACCAGTCTCACCCCACCAGCGCGTCCCAGTTGGCCCTCGCCAGCCGTTACCTGCTCGAGAGCTGCGAAGAGGTCCGCCAGGGCTGTGGTGGTCACGGCGACGATGACGGCGGAGGCAGCGGCGGCAGCGGAGGGAGCGGAGGCAGCGGTCATCACGGCGGCAGCGGCAGCGGAGGCAGCGGCAACGGCGGCAGCGGGGGCCGGGGCGGGAACGGTGGCCATGGCCACGGCCGGCACCACCACGCGGGCCCGCGCTACGTCGCCGGCACCATCGTCTCGGCGGTGTCCGTCGACCTCCACATCCAGAACGGCGACACCCACCAGCCCCTCACCCGGGTGCGGCTGGTGCTCAACGAGGTGTGTGGCACCTCGACCGTCTCGTCGCCCCTCGAGGCGAGCAACGACGTCGACGGAGCCCAGGCGGCGGGCTGCTCCAGCACGGGCTCGTCGCTGGCGCCCTTCCTGGCGGTCTTCGCCTTCCTCGCGCTCCTGCTGCGCCGGCCGGCGGCGATTCACCTCGTGGCGCGGCGGGAGCAACGTAGACTGCCGCGCTGAATGCGTGGGGGTGCCGCTCTCGTCAGCCTGCTGATCGCCGTCTCCGCCCGGGGACAGGCGCCGGCTGCCTCGAGTGTCACGCTCACGCTGGCCCCCCTGTCCCCCGTGAAGGGCCGCGACGCGGTGGCGACGCTCGAGATCACCATCGGCGGCGTCGATCAGCCGGCGCCCCCGGTGCTGCGCGCCAACGTCGGCACCTTCGAGAAGGTCGAGCGGGTCGGCCCGGGGCGCTTTCGCGCGCGCTACGTGCTGCCCACCACGCGGTTCCCCGAGGTGGCGATCATCGTGGCCTTCGCGCCCTGGCCGCACCCCCAGTCGGTCGAGGGGGCCTTCGGCGTGCTGCGGGTGCCCATCTCGAGCGCGGTCGAGGTGCCCGGGCGGGCTGAGCCCGGCGCCGAGGTGCGCCTCACCCTCGGTGACGCCACCTTCGGGCCGGTGACCGCGCAGGGCGACGGCAGCTTCCGGTTGCCGGTGGTGATCCCTCCGGGCATCGGCATGGCGAAGACGATCACCGTCGATCGGGTGGGCAACAAGCGAACGTCGCCGCTCGACCTGATGCTGCCGCCCACCGATCAGCTCGCGTGCGTGGTGACGCCGACCCGGCTGCCGGCCGACGGGGCTTCGAAGGCGCGGGTGCTCTGCGCGTCGTCCGATCGTCACGGCGCGGCCAGCCGCGGGGCGCGGGTGCAGTGGAAGGGCGGTCACGGCACCTGGAGCCAGGCGCGCGAGCTGGGCGACGGCGTGCAGGAGTGGACGTGGACGGCCCCGCGCGAGCTGGGCACGGGCCTCGAGCGCCTCAACGCCACGTGGAAGCAGGGCAAGGTCGACTCGAGCGAAGAGATCGTCGTCGGGCTCTCGCAGGGCCCGGTGCGCTCGCTCACGGTGAAGCCGGAAGACTCGGTCGCGCACGCGGGCGGGGTGTGGCGCGCGGTCGCGATCACGAAAGACCAGCTGGGGCGGCCGCTCGCCGGGGTGGCGGTGCAGGGGCCAGGCGCCGACCGCATGGTCACCGACGAGCGTGGCGAGGCGCAGCTGCGCTGGGCGCTGCCGTCGGGGGAACAGCTGGGCACCCGCTCGCTCCAGGTGCGCGCCACCGGGCCGCTGGGCAAGGAGCCGGCGCGGCTGCAGGCCTGGTCGACCGACGGGGGTGTCACGGTCACCGTGACCGACCTGGCGGGCCTGCCGGTGCCGGCCCAGCGACTGCGGGTGGGCATGCTCGAGCTCACCACCTCGGCCGACGGCACGGCCGAGCTGGCGGCGACGGGTGAGCTGGTGCACGCCGAGTGGCCCGGCCTGAGGCTCTCGCTGGGCGCCGACGGGGGCGTCACGCAGCAGCGGCCCGGCGTGCTGGCCCAGGTGCCGGTGGCCATCGGCCCTGCGCTGCCGATGAACGTGAAGGTCACCCAGAGCCCCGGCGCGCTGGAGTGGTGGGTCGAGTCACCGCAGGGGGAGATCGTCGACGGGCGCGAGGTGGACATCAGCGGACCCGCTGGCGTGCGGCGGGTGAAGAGCCGGGGGAAGACCCGCGAGCCGTTCAACGCCGGCCTGGTGTCGATCACCGACGTCGAGAGCCGCGTCTGCGCGGTGGTCGAGGCCGCGCGGTGATTGCCCTGGGCCTGGCTGCGTGGGTGCTCGCCCAGACGCCGGTGGTGAGCCAGTTCGACGACGGCGTGGTGGTGGGGCGGGTCTGCGAGGA
The DNA here is from genome assembly GCA_030681645.1 of Archangium sp. Taxonomy (GTDB): domain Bacteria; phylum Myxococcota; class Myxococcia; order Myxococcales; family Myxococcaceae; genus Archangium_A. Next base: position 443,674 of record JAUXRX010000049.1, on the reverse strand, counting down.
TCTCGACGGCGACGAGCGCTGCGGGTCGGAAGAGCCGGGCGTGGAGGCCGCGCACGTGGTGATGGAGACCGGCCTCGAGGCCGTCACCGATCGCGACGGCCGCTTTCACTTCGCCGCGGTGGCCGGGCGCACCGCCGACGTCTACGGCGGCGGCAGGCTGGTGCCGGGCCGGCATCGGGTGAAGGTGGATCCCGGCTCGCTGCTGGGCGCCTGGGCCGGCGCGGAGCGGGGCAGGACCATCGAGGTCTCGGCGGGCTCGGCGATCTTCATCGACTTCGCGCTCCGGCGTGGGGAGGCGACCTCGCCGGGGCTCGGCCGGGGCGCGCCGTCGCTGCGGCGTGAGGCGGCGGGCCTGGAGTACGAGTTGGCGCTCGACGTGCCCGAAGGGGAGGCGGCGTCCATCGACGGTGAAGCCGCGCCGGGCGGGAGGCACTGGGTGCGCCTCGCTGACGGTCCCAACGCGATCCCCGTCGCGCTCCAGCGGCCCGGCCTGCTGAGGCTCTGGCTCTTCCGCATGGACGTGGTGCGCCGCGACGGCAGCACGCTCTTGATCCCCCGCGGGCTGGAGGCCCTCGGCAAGGTGTCGTGGTCGGTCTCGGGCGTGCTCTCGGCTGAGCTGATGCCCGGCACGGCCGTCAAGCTCGGCGACGAGCCCCTGCCGCTCGACGCGTCAGGCCGCATGGCGCGCAACCACCCCGGCGACGAGGTCACGCTCGGCCTCGAGGTGGGGAAGACGCGTTGGACGCAGTCGCTGCGGCGCCTGGGGGCGGCCGGGGTGTTCGTGGTGGGCCTGCTCGATCTCGAGGCGAACTTCGACGTCCGCACCGGCGCGTTCAACGTCTTCGGCCGTGGCGCGGCAGCCGGCCGCGCTTCCTTCGCCGGCTTCAAGCTCGGGGTGGAGATCGACCTGCGCGACGTGGACCTCCGGGGCGCGGACGGCGTGTCGGCCTTCACCCCGCGCACGCTCCTCGATGCGCGCCGGGTCGACGTGTTCGCCCGCCAGCTCGACCCGATGCGCACCCAGCTCGCCTTCGCAGACGACAGCGCCACCATCGCGAGCAACCCGTCAGAGGGCCGCTTTCGCGTCGAGCTGGCCAGGGACGGCTGGGGAAAGCTCGGCTACGGGAGCGCTCGGTGGTTCCAGGCGAACGCCGATGCCGGCCGGGCGCACCGCGCGGTGCAGGGCGCGTTTCTCGAGGTGAAGACGCCCACGGCTTCTCCGTTCGGAGTCGAGCTGCGGGCCCTCGCGGCGCCCGCCCAGGCCGACGCTTTCAGCGGGCTGGCGCGGCGCCAGGCGCACGAGCGCTTCGAGAGCACCGGTGGCAGCCTCTTCTTCCTCTCGCGCAGCCTGGTGGTGGCAGGCAGCGAGGTGCTGCGGGTGGAGTGGCGCGACGCGGTGACGCAGCTGCCGGTGCGCGAGGTGCATCTGCAGCGGCTGCGCGACTACACCATCGACCTCTTCTCGGGCCGGGTGCTGCTCGCCCGTCCGCTCTCGTTCTTCGCCGCCGAGTCGCTGCTGCAGACCGACCCGCTCACCGCGGGCGTGGTGGCGGTGCTGGTCGTCGACTACGAGTACCTCGAGTCGGGGCTCACCACCGACGGCGTGCTGGGCGGCGAGCTGCGCGCGCGGCTCGGGCCCGTGAAGGTGAGCGGCAGCGCCTTCCGTGACGGCAGCTACGCGCTCATTCGCGCCGCGGCCGAGGCGAAGCTGGGGCCGGTGTGGCTCTCTGCGGAAGGCGCACGGAGCTTCGGGCAGGTGCAGGGCCTCGCGTTCTCCCGTGACGGGGGGCTCTCGGCGCCTTCGCCGGTCGTTCATTCCGCCGACGGCGCGGGGTGGGCGGTGACCTTGAGGGCGCGCTCGAAGGGGCTGTTCGGGAAGGGCTCGTGGGACGCCGCCTGGCGATGGCGGCAGCCGGGCTTCGAGGACACCGCGCAGCTCGGCGGGCTGCAGCAGATCTCCCTTCGCGGCGAGCAGCCGCTGGGCCCGATCATCGTCGCGGCGCTCGTCGACTACCGCGAGATGGCCGACCCGCGCGATCCATTCTCCGGCGCGAGGGTGCAGGGGCGCACGCTGGGTGGCGGGGTGGGGTACGAGCGGCCCGACTGGGGCGTGCGCCTCGAGGCGCGAGAGTTCGAGCAGACGCTTTCCGGGGAACGGAAGGGCGGCTTCACGCTCGGCCTGGCGGGGCGGTACCGGCTCACGAAGTGGCTGCAGCTGCGCGCCGGCTACCGGCAGCAGCTCATCTCGCTCGGTGGCATGGAGCTGTCCTTCGCCAGCCTCGGCGTCGACCTGAAGCCCAGCGAGAAGCTCGAGCTGGGGCTGCGCGGTGGCTGGGGCCCGGTGCTGGGACCGCAGGTGTGGGGCACCGTCTCGTACTCGACCGGCAACGAGACCTGGTACGGCGTGCAGGCGGTCGACGCCGACGCGCCCGGCGCAGGTGAGCGCCGCCTCGTCACCGGAGTGCGTCAGCAGATCGATCCCGCCACGGCGGTGTTCGTGGAAGACGTGTCGGCGACCGACGTCGACGGGCTGCGCCTGTCCCGCGCGGTGGGGCTCACGCAGCGGGTCGACGACGCGTTCACCGTCACCGCTCGCTACGAACACGGGGCGCGGGCGCTCGACGGGCTGTCACCCGACGTGGCCCGAAACGCGGGTGGGCTGACCCTGGCGTACGAGCGGGAAGCGCTGCGCTTCTTTGCCCGCGGCGAGGTGCGGGACGAGCAGGGCGCCCGCTCGCTGCGGCAGTTCGTGGCGTCGGGTGGCGGCGAGTGGCGCGCGCATCGCGACGTGTCGGTGACCGCGCGCGCGCTGTGGACGCACTCCACGAAGGACTCGTTGATGGTGGGGCGGACCATCGACGCCACGGCGGCGGTGGCGTGGCGCTTCGGGCGCGGCGCGCTGCTGGCGCGGTACGCGTACCAGCAGAACTGGACGGCGGCGCTCGATGCGCGGCTGCACGTGATCTCCTTGCTGCCGACGATCAGGCTTGGAGATCGGGTCGCGATCGGCGCCGGCGCTCACCTCGGCCTCACGCCGTCGGGCCCGATCCTCGCCGGCTCGGTGCGGCCGTCGGTGCGCCTCTGGGAAGGGCTCGAGGTCGCAGGCGAGGCCGTGGCGCGCTCGCTGGCCCCCGATGGCGGCTCGTGGGCGTCGCTGCGCGCAGAGGTGGGATACCGGTTCGATCACCGCTTCTTCGTGGGCGCTGGTTACAACGCCTTTGGATTCTCGGGCACCGGGCTGGACATGGGCGCGACGGCGTCGCGTGATCGCGTCTACCTGCGCACGGAGATCAGCTACTGATGAGAGTTCTGCGCGCGATGCTGGTGCTGGTGCCGATGCTCGCGTTCGCGGGCTGGCGGCAGGTCGGCACGGTCACGCTGCCGCTGCAGGACGTTCAGATCGTGGACGCGGGAGTCGCGCTCACCGTCGGGACGGGCGCTGCGATCGCGTGGCACGTGACCGACGCAGGCGTGGCGCCGACCTCGCTGGCCGGGAGCTTCGTCGGCGGGGGAGTCTTCGGGAGCGGGTGCATGGTGGGCGTGAACGGCCTGCGGGCGGTGACGTATGCGCCCGGCTGCGGCCCCGTCGGGACGACCTTCGGCGTCACCGGCACTCCCGCGCGCTTCCGGCTGCTCTCCGGTCAGCCCTTCGGGGTCGGCCTGGTCACCACCGCGTCCAACCAGGACACCTTCTTCTCGGGCCCGAACGCGCTCGACGGCTGGGACTCCCAGGGGGGCTTCTTCGCCACCAACGCCATCCCGCGGACGCTGCAGACCGCGAACATCGCGGGCACCGACGTGGCGGTGATGGTCGTGGGCTCGCTCGGTGCCCCGGCCAGCGTGCGGGTCAGCATCGACGGCGGGACTCCGTTTGCGATCAACAACCTGGGCATCCTGCGTGATGCGGCCCCGTTCTCCCGTCTCGGGCTCCCGGCGGTGATCGGCACGGTGTCGGCCGGTGGTGCGTTGATCCTCGTACCCGACCTCAACAACCCCGCCACCACCCTCGCTCCCTCGATGGACGCCGGCACCGCCGCCCGGTACGTGAGCCTGAGCGGGCTGACCGGTATGGCGACGACCGCAGGGGGCGCGCTGCTCGGGCCCATTCCCGACCCGGCGCGGCCCGGTTCCGCGTGGAAGCTTCGGGGGGCGCCCGCGCCCGGTCTCAACGACCGCATCTCCTGCCTCGACCGCTGGTGCGCGACGGTCGACATCGCGAACGGCAACGTCTGGTTCTACGAGAACGACACCGCGCCCGGTGTGGCGCTGATCGCACCTGCGATCAACCCTGGGCAGACGGTCAGGCTCGTGGCTGATGCCGGAGATGGCGACGGCGACCCCGTCTTCGTCTCGTGGAGCGGCGGCGGTGCGGGTGTGTTCGTCGCAGTGCCGGGCGTCGATGATGGCACCCAGGTCGACTACGTCGCTGCCTCCTCTGGCATCTGCGCACCCACCACCGTCGACGTGACGGTGAGCGACGGGCTGGCCGGCCACGAGCGCACCATCGCGGTGACGTTGCCGTTGCAGTTCGACCGGGGCTCTGTCCTGACGAGCTCGAGCACGTCGACTCCTCCCGCAGGCGGCCCGGCCGTCAGCTTCGACGCGATCGTCGACGGCGGGTGCACGACCGCCAACATCACCTGGGCCGTGAATGGGTCCGCGATGGGGAGTGGCCCGAGCCTCACCTGGACCCCGCCAGCGACCGAGTGCAACGCCGACGGCGGCCAGGTGACGATCACCGCGACGGCGACCTGGGCCAACGGCACCCCGGCGACCACTTCGTCGAGCCAGGTCATCGTGGTGCAGCCGTGGGGCGCGCCTGAGGCGCCGGTCTTCCCCTCACCCGCGACCCAGGCGAGCGGGTCCACCGCCCAATGGGCGCCGATCGGGAGTGAGCACGTGTGCAGCTCGAGCGGTGACTTCCCCGGCACCGTCCTGGTGTGGAGCAACCTCCCGGACGCGGGCACGCCGTTCGATGGCGGGTTGAGCATCACCGCGCCGCGCACCTGTACGGCCCTGCAGTTGACCGCGACGGCCCAGCGGGTGGTGTTCGGCGAAGACGCGGGGCGCATCTCTGACGCCGGTGTGCTCGTGGTGGACATCACCCCCGAGACCGCCATTCCCCTGCCGGCGACGACGGAGTTCTTCATCAGCGTGGCCGGTGACGCCGGCCGGCTCTTCGGCGTGGTGAAGGCCGACGCCGGGTGCGCCGGGGAACGCGGCCTGCTGGCGATGGTCACGGTCTTCACCGGGGGCGCCTTCGTGATCGATGGCGGCTTCTCCACGCTGGACGGCGGCGGGTGGGAGCTTCCGGCGCCCGGTGGCTGCTCGGGCGGCCGGTACGACGTGGTCGCCGAGCTGTACGAAGGCACGCGGCCCACCGGCGCCGTCGCCACGGGCTTCGTCGATCTGACCTTCAGCGTGGCGAAGGTCGGCACCCTCTCGGTGGATCGGCTCGACGTGGTCTGCGGGGAAGGGGCCAGGGCGCCGCTGGTGCTGTTGCCGGCGGCCGGCGCGTGCGGCGCGTCTGAACTCACCTGGCGCGCGACGGCTGGGCCCGCGCTCGTGACCATGTCGGGAAGTGGCGAGACCATCGATCTCCAGACGGCGGCGCTCGACTTCTCGAGTGTCGGCCAGCAGATCGCCCTCGAGTTCGTCGCCGACGCGGGCGCCGGCAACCTCGACGTGGCCACCCGCACCATCGACCTCGGCGTGCAGCCCTTCCTCGAGGTGAGCGTGAAGGCGAACCCGCCGCTGCGGCGCGAAGAGGAGGCCGTCGCTCTCGAGGTGACGCTGCGCAACACCACCTCCTGCCCGGTCGACGGGCTCTCGGTCACGCTGCCCTTCAGTGGTGGCTCGCCGCTCCTCGACTCGGTGCTGCTCGACGGCGTCCGCATCGCCGCGCGTGCCACGGAACAGGGCGTGGTGGTCGACGGCGTCTCAGTGCCCGGCGACGGGGTGGCGAGGCTGCAGCTGGGCGTTCGCGCCCGGCTCCTCTCGACGCCGACGGTCGAGCCGTTCGCTTCGCTCGGTGGCTTCGTCGTCTCCACCCGGGTGCCGAAGGTGGAGCCCGCCACCGGGTGTGGCTGCTCGGAGCTCGGGTCCCCGGCGGCGCTCGCCCTGGCCCTGCTCGTTCTGCGTCGACGCCGGCGATCCCCGGGGTAGCTTCGGGCCCGTGAACGTCCTGGGGTTTCATCACGTGGCAGTGCAGGTGCACGACGTCGCGAAGGTCGCGGCGTTCTACGTCGAGCTGCTCAAGCTCCCCGAGCTCAAGCGCTTTCACCGCGACGATGGCTCGCTGCGCAGCATCTGGGTCGGAACCTCGAACCAGGCCGAGCCCGAGCACGGGTTCATCGCCATCGAAGAGATCCGCCCCACCACGCCCGATGGCGCGCTCGGGTATTCCATGGTCGCCCTGCGCATTCACGCTTCCGAGCGCAAGGCGATCGTCGAAGAGCTCGCGCGGCGCGGCCTGCACGTCGAGCGCGAGACCGGGTGGACGATGTACGTCAGGGATCCCGAGGGGAACCTGGTGGGCCTGTCTCATCATCCAGATTCCGCTCCGTAGTCTGGTAGGAAGGGCGCCGTGGCACGACTGGGGGAACTGCTCTTGGCTGAGAAGCTGGTCCAACCGGACCAGCTCGAGGAGGCGCTCGAGACGCAGGTCGTCCACGGAGGCCGCCTGGGCACCAACCTGGTCGAGCTCGGCTTCCTCAAGGAGCCCGACCTCGCCCGCATGCTCGGCAAGCAGCACGGCCTGCCGTTCGCCTCGGGCGAGATGGTGCCTGACCCGGCCGCGCTCGCGCTGGTGAAGGTCCAGTTCTACGACGACGAAGACGTGCTCCCGATGCGGCTCGACGCCACCCGGCTCACCGTCGCCGTGCTCGGGCCCGCGCAGCTCAAGGCCACCGACGCGCTCGGCTTCAAGGCCGGCAAGCGGGTGGTCACCGTCGTCATCCCCGAGTTCCGCATGAACCAGCTGCTGCGCGCGCACTGCAAGGCGTTCAGGCCCATGCGGCCGATCGACGTGAACGCGCTGCGGCCGTCCAAGAAGAAGGACGAAGCGGTGCTCGCCCCGGGCGAGACCGGCGAGCTCATCAACGAAGACGACTTCGCGAAGATCTACGCCAAGGCCGTCGACGGCGCGCTGCAGGACGAGGAAGAGATCATCGAGGGCGCGGTGATCGAGGAGGAGGCGACCGTCACCTCACCGCTCCCGGCGCCGCTGCCTTCGGCCCCGTACCCGCCGGGCGTCACCATCGAGAAGCAGGCGCCGCCGCTCACCTTCGCCGAGGCGCAGAAGCAGCTCTCCACCAGCACCAACCGCGAAGACATCGCGCGCACCGTGCTGCAGTTCGCGCGCAGCAAGTTCAGGCGATCACTGCTGCTCAACGTGCAGGGCGATCTCGTCACCGGCTGGAAGGGCCTGGGCAAGGGCGTCACCGTGCGCGCGGTGCGGCGCATCGGCGTCACGCTGCGCGAGGCGAACACGTTCAAGCTGGTGCGCGACCTCAAGTCGCACTTCATCGGGCCGATGAAGCACACCCCCGGAATGGACGTGTTCTACGAGCTGCTGGGGGCAGGGTACCCGCAGACGGCGGTGATCCTCCCGCTGCTGGTGCGCGGCAAGCTGGTGCACCTGCTGTACGTGGATCACGGGCCCAATCAGCTCACGCCGCCCGACGTGGGCGAGTTGTTGATCCTCTCCCAGAGCGTGACCCGCAGCTACGAGGCGCTCATTCGGCAGCGCAAGGGCGAGCCGGCGCCGCGCTCGAGCTGACCGTTACTGCAGCTCGACGTTGAACGAGACGCGCTGCGCGCCGTACAGCGTGAACGGCTCGGCCCACTTCGACTGGCCCACCATCACCTGAATGCGGTGGCTGCCTTCGTACACGGGGATCTCGCCCTTGATCGGCGCCACGCCCACCCGGTTACCGTCGATGAAGACCACCGCGCCGTCGGGCGCCTTCACCGTCACGAAGCCCTTCTCGAAGGTGTAGCTCTCGCTGACCGCCTCGCTCTTGAGGGTGATCGCGCGGGTGGTCGAGATGCCCAGCGCCTTGTTCTGCAGCGTGAACACCTTGCGGCCCGGGGGCAGGGCGCCGCTCCACGGCGTGCGCCCCAGGGACTTGCCCTCGAGCAGCAGCTCGACGTTCGGCGAAGAGGTGACGCTGATGCCCACGTTGGCGACGGCCACCTCGCTGCCCGCATCGGCCTCGGGGGCCAGGACGCCGAGCGCGCCGGCGTCTTCCCCGATCCCGGCGTCGGGCACTTCTTCGGTGCCCGCGTCGACCGGCTCTGGCACGCCCGCATCGATCTCCGCAGGCGGCGGAGGGCCGGCGTCGGTCACCACCAGCGCGCGCGGCGGAGGCACGTCGAGAATGTCGACGCCCGGGATCGGCTCGTTGGCCTTCTTCCACGCCCACCAGCCCGCGATGATGGCGATGAAGACCGCCAGCGCGATCAGCCAGGGCATCGAGCTGCCTTCAGGCTCCTTCTTCTCTTCGTCGTCCTCGTCGGGCTCAGTCCACGTGTTCTCGGGCGGCTTGTGGGCAGCGGGCGGCGGAGGAGGCGGCGGGGGCGGCGGCGCGGGCTTCGCCGGCCTGGGCGGAATCGGGGCGGGCACTCCCGGCGGGATGAGGTGGGCGGGCACGTCGATCGCCCGCATCATCGGCAGGGTCTCGCTGCGTTCCTGCTCGGCCCACTGGCGGCGCACGAAGTCGGCGATGCCCGCGTCGATGGTGTGCCGGCGCGCGGCGCGCAGCTCGTGGCTCTGGGGGAAGAGGGTCTCGAGGAACTTCGCCAGTTCCTCGTCGGTCGCCACCTCGGCGCCGGCGGCCAGCTCGAGCGCTTCGCGCATGGCCAGCGGGGTGGGGAAGCGGTCGAGCGCCTTCTTCGCGCACGCCTTGAGGATCACCTGCTCGAAGTTCTCCGGCAGATCGCCCGGCGTCGCCGGGGGCAGCGGCAGGGTCAGCACCGCGTGATCGAAGTACTCCGCCTGCTCGGCCCACGGCACGGTGCCGGTGAGGCACTCGTAGAGGGTGATGCCCAGCAGGTACACGTCGGTGGGAATGGAGACGGCGTCGCGGCCGCCGATGATCTGCTCGGGCGCCGAGTGCACCCGGCGGCCCTTGACCCGCTGCCCGCCCAGCTCGCGCGGGGCGAAGGCGAGGGCGCCGTAGCCGGTGATCTTGGTGACGCCCTGGAACGAGATGAGCATCGTCTCGGGGCGCAGGTCGCCGTGCACCAGGGGCGCGCCGTCGTCATTGCCCGCGACGTGCGCGTAGTGCACCGCCGTGCACGCGTCGAGGATCACCCGGGCGGCCACGCGGGGCGGGAGCTTCTTGCAGGTGTCGAGGATCTTCCGCAGCGACTCGCCGTCGGCGAACTCCACGACGCGCGCGTGGCCTTCATCGAGCTTGCCGAAGCCCATCACCGTGACGATGTGGGGGTGGTCGAGGTTGGCCGCGTGCTCGGTCTCACGGCGGATCTTCGCCAGCAGGTCGGGGTCCTTCTCCGCGGCCTCGGGGACCCAGATGATCACCACCGGTCGCGCCTTGTTGTCGGCGCTGATCGCCAACCCCAGGAACGCGCGTGAGCCCTCGCCTGCCTGGAGGGGGCCCAGGGCCTGGTACCGGTACGCAGTCATGCCGGGCAGGCTACGGGCCCAACGCGGCCCGTCAATTCTTCTCTTTCCCCGCCCCTCGACCCCTCGGGGTGAACGGCCCCCTTCACCGCTTCAGAACGGGAGGGTCAGGTAGTAGCCGCGCTGCCCCCGCTTCACCAGCAGCAGCACCGACGGCTTTCCCCGCGCCTGGATGATCGCTTCCTTGAAGGCCTCGGCGCCCGGCACGGGCTGCTGGTTGACCCGCAGGAGCAGGTCGCCCGGCTCGAGGCCGACCCGGCTGGCCGCCGTCCCCGGGCGGACCGCGATGATGCTCATGCCGCCCTGCGCCGGCTTGAGCCGCAGCCCCAGCCGTTCCCAGACCGTGGCATCGACCAGCTTCTGGGGGAACTCGACCGGGCTGAGCTCGAGCGAGATCTCCTGGCCGGCCCGGAAGAGCTTCATCGCCACCTGGCTCTTCGCGGTCACCCCGCGCAGGCGGCTGCGCAGATCGTCTGCGTCTTCGACCTGCGTGCTGCCCACCTGCACCACGATGTCACCCCGCTGCACGCCCGCGGCCGCAGCCGGGCTGCCCTCGTCGACCGAGGTGATCAGGGCGCCATAGGTGCGGTCCCACCCCAGGCGGCGCGAGAGCTCGAGGGTGAGGGGCTGCACGTCGAGGCCGACCCACGCGGGCCGCACCTTCCCGAACTGGGTCAGCTCGTTGACGATGCGGCGCACCTTGTCTGCGGGGATGGCGAAGCCGATGTTCTGCGCCGAGGCGATGATCGCCGAGTTGATGCCGATGACCTCTCCGTCGATGTTGAGCAGCGGCCCACCCGAGTTGCCGGGGTTGATCGACGCGTCGGTCTGAATGAAGTCGTTGAAGACGCGATCCTCGTGCCGAATGGTGCGCCCCAGCGCAGAGACCACGCCCACCGTCACGGTCTTCTTGAGGCCCAGCGGGCTGCCGATCGCCACCACGCTCTCGCCGATCATCAGGTCCGCCGACGTGCCCAGCTTCGCCGAGGGCAGCGGCGTCTTGGTGTTCACCTTGAGCACCGCGAGGTCGGCGTCGGCGTCGCTGCCGATCACCTCGGCGTCGAGCTGCCGGCCGTCGGCCAGCACGATGTGAACCTGCGAGGCGCCGCGGATCACGTGATCGTTGGTCACGATGATCCCCGAGGGGTCGATGATCACGCCCGAGCCGAGGCCCTCGACGGCGCGCCGCTCTTCCTGGGGGCCGAAGAAGAAGTCGTCGAACCCGCGACCGCGAAAGCGCGTCTCCACCACCTGCACCGTGCCGACGTACACGACGGCGGGCGAGACCTTCTCCACCACCTGGACCACCGGGCTGCGGCGGGTGTTGACGTCCCCCGCCACGAGCGACAACGCGACCACCAACAGCGACGACGACATCACGGTGAAGCCTCCTTGGTCAGTTCCTCCGTCGGCGCCTGCCGGCGAAGGTCAGGGCCAGCGCCATGAACAAGGCGGGTGCCGAGCCCATTCCACAGCCGCAGCCCATGGGCGGCAGCGGCTCGTTCATTCCCGCGTCCGTGCCCGAGCCGGCGTCCGGAGGGTCGATGACGCCCGCATCGACGCCGGCATCGACGCCCACCGTCCCACCCAGCGCGCGAATGCAGGCGGCGACCTCGTCGGTCGTGCCGATGCAGATGCCGGGGCGCTGGCTCAGAGACGCGCCGTTCGCCCCGCGGTTGGTGTTCACCACCGCCGCGATGAGCGAGCCGCCGGTGACGTCGACCGTCTGCCCGGCGGTGACCTTCACCACCTCGGTGTTGCGCCCGGCCTTGCGCGCGGCGATCCACAGCACCAGGCCGTCGAGATCGTTCGTGGTGGTGAGCGCGCTGTCGACGAGCGCGGCGGTCATCTGGGTGCGCGTGCCCGCGGCCGCGCTGAAGTACTGGGTCGAGGCGTAGAACACGCGCGCGCCGTCGACGCGATACGGCGGGGTCACCGAGGTCATCGACACCGGGCCGTAGTTGGTCGCGTCGTCCCACGCCTGCGCGGGATCGGAGAAGCCGCCGAGGTACAGGTTCCACCGCGCGAACTCGGCGAACTCGGCCGCGAAGCTCGACTGGTAGTCGCGCTTGAGCAGCGCATCGAGCTGGATCAGGAAGGTCGGGTTCGCCTGGTCGGCCGGCTCGGTCACGTCGCCCTGGCCGTCTTCGAGCCGCTCCCAGAGCTTGCGGATGAGCGCGTCGTCGTGCCGCTCGCTCAAGAACTTGAAGAAGACCGCCGAGCCGTAGGCGAAGTCGGGCACGGGCCCCGGCGGGGCCGAGTCGAGCGAACGATCGGGCCGCGAGAGGTAGCCCCCCATGAAGTTCTCGAAGTCGTTCGTCGAGGGGTCGAAGCGCTCGGTGGCCCACACCGCGGTGCCCTCGGACACGACCACGTTCTGGGCGTTGTCGTAGGCCGACTGCACCGCGTGGAAGTACTCGTGGCTGCCCAGGATGCGCGTGGCGGCGAGCGCGCTGGGGTAGCCGTAGCCCACGAAGTCGTTCTCCTGCACCACGTAGCCGATGCAGCGGCTGCCCGAGGGGCACTGGTCGGTCTGGAACGCCCCGTCGGCCGCGCGCGCGAAGTCGAGCAGGTAGACGTCGAAGCGCCCGTCGCCTCCGTTGGCCGCGATGGTGGCGTCAGACAGAGGGCGCCGGTAGCCGAGCGTCGAGGCGTACATGCCACCGACTTCCTCGTAGGCTTCGGCCACGCGCTCGACCAGGTCGGGTACGCCGCTGTCGTCGGCGTCGCCGGCGGGCACCGCGTTGGTGCCGGTGCGGGTGAAGTGCACCTTGAACGCACCGCCGTCGACGCCGCTCGACTGCACGGTGTCGGTGGCGAGGTAGCGCCACATGAGGCCGCTGCTGGTGTCGGTGGGGCGCAGCTCAGCCTCTTGCGATCTCACGCGAGGCTCCCGGCGGGCAGCTTCTTCGCCGCAGCCGGCCAGGACGAGGCAGAGCAGGAGGTCAGTCGCGCGCATCGGCTCAGTCCAGGTACTGCCAGCGAACGCGAATCGTGCCGCCGAGCGCGCCGCCGCTGGTGGAGGTCGTCTGGCAGGTCTGCTGCGCCGCTTCGGTGGCGTAGTAGGTGGTGACGATCAGCTTCACGTGCCGGCCGAGCTGCGTGCGGATGATGTAGACGCGCCCGCTCATCGAGACGCAGCCGGTGTACTCGTAGAAGCCCGACAGGTAGGTGCGCGGCGAGCTGCCCAGGCCCGAGCCGTCGTCCACGAAGGCGCAGGCGGGCGCGCGGGTGAGGAAGTCGTCGCCCTCGGGGAGATAGTCGCCCGGCACGCTGGCGACCGCCTCGTAGGTGGTGCCCGGCGCCTGCACCTGGGCCGCGACGCACGAGGGGCCCGAGTCGCCGCTGTTGATGCGGATGACGTAGCGGCGGAAGGCGATTTCCCAGTCTTCCGAGTCGAGCGCGGTCATGTCGCTGATGGGCAGCTTGGTGAGGCCCGAGGCGCTGAAGCGCGCGTAGACGTAGCTGTCTGACGGGGGAAAGCCGCCGCCCGTCGCGTCGATGGTGCTCTTGAAGCCGGTGCCATCGGCGACGTTGGCGATGGTGCCGGGGTTCACGGTGCTCTTGAGGTCGAGCTGCTGGATGGACTGGTCGGAGCACTCGAGCGGGGTGCGATCGCAGGTGAACACGCCGCCTCCGCCCCCGCCCGCGGCGCCGCCTCCCCCGCCGGCCGCGCCGCCGCCCGTCGCCCCACCGCCGCCGCCGGTGCCGAGCGCGACGCAGACCTTGTTGCCGCAGATCTGCGCCGAGTCGGCGCAGTTGACGCAGGCGTTACCCGCCAGGCCGCAGGCGGCGTTCTCGCCCCCGGAAGCGCATTCACCGGCGGCCGTGCAGCAGCCGTTGGCGCAGTTGAGCGGGGTGCACTGCTTGGCTCCGCAAGAGGCCGCTCCTGCGGCGATCAGGACGGAGAAGACCAGCGAGGTGACGAGAGCAAGACGCATGGCGGCGCGTGTAGCGCAAGGCGGGCCGACGCACCACCGGGTGGGTTTCGATGGAAGCCGGGCGCGGTTTGGTGAATCTTCGAAGGGTCAGGGCGTCACGCCCAGGTCCTTTGAGAGGGAACCCCATGTCTCGATCGCTGCTCGCCGCCGTCGCGCTGTTGGCCCTACCCGCCGTCGCCCAGGATGACTCCGACGCGAAGAAGGTCGCGGAGACGTACCTCAACGCGCTCACCGGCACCGGCGACGAGGCCGGCAAGGACCTGCTGCTGGGGGGCGTGACCATGAACGCCCAGCTCTTCAGCCTCGAGAACTGGAGCTTCAAGAGCAAGGACCCGGTGAAGAGGGAAGAGGGCGATCTCGCGCACGCCGTGCAGTTGATGAACGACCTCGACAAGGCGGGCCGCACCGCGCTGACCAAGCTGATGGGGGTCGAGGCCGTCGGCGACGATCTCAAGATGACCGAGGTCAGCCAGTCGGAAGCCACCAAGCTGCTCGCCCCCACCCGCGAGCGCGTCGCCGCGTTCCAGAAGAGCCACGGGGTGCTCTCGTACATCCTGCGCACGGGCAAGGAAGTCTACTGGCACCCGAAGAACCCGATGCGCGCGGTGCTCGCCAGGGCCGGCACGAAGGGCAAGTACAGCATCGAGGTGCACCGCTGGACGATCGGGACCACCGAGGGGCCGGCGAAGACGCCCCGCGAGTGGCCCCTGCGGGTGGTGCGCTTCAAGTCGGAGAAGATCGACACCGGGTGGAAGATCCTCCCCGCGTCCGACTGGAACGCCGAGTAGCTGGTTCTCTGTTTCTCTGGGTCGCTCCGCCTCGGCGCATCCTCCGCTTCGCTTCGGCTGCGCTCCCGGCTACTTCGGCAGCGCCTTCTCGAAGAGCTGCTCGGCGAACCGGCTCGGCGTGGTCTCGTGGGCGAGGCGCCGGGCTTCCGCGCGGGCCCTGGCGGCGTCAGCGGGCCGGTTCTGGAAGTCGATCACCTCGGCCGTGTACCAGAGCCGCCGCGCGTAGAGCAGGCGCAGCGCCGGGGTGAAGACCTCGGTGGCCAGCTCGCGCGCGATCTTCCGCACCTTCTCGTCTTTCTGCGCGTCGCTCAGCGGCAGCGGCCCCTTGCGGATCGCGTCGACCTGCGCGGTGAGCGCGACGAGGTCCTTCTCTGACGGCAACCACTGCTCGACCTCGAAGAGCTGGTGCAGCAGCGCGCCCGCCTCGCGATCGTCGGTGTCACCTGCCTCGAGCGGCGGAATGGGGAAGTCGGGGTCCTGCTTCGTCACGCCCATGCGGCTGAGCGCCTGTTCGATCTCCGCGCCGTAGGGCGTCTTGCTGCGCTCGTTGAGGGCGATGGCCCGGCCCAGCTCGAGCTGGATCCGCTCGAACGGCACCAGCATCACCCGGGCTGAATCGTCGTTGCGCAGCTTCTCCATCTGCTTGCGGTAGAGGTTCCGGTTCGAGCGATCGCTGCCGAACTGCGCCAGGCCGAACTCGTCGGTGACGATGCCCTGGAAGATCTCGAGGCCTCCCTCGCGCAGGGGCGTGGCGAAGAGAAACGCGCGCTCCCCGGTGCCCAGCTGCATCGAGAGCACGCCCTGGAACGGGTTCTTCGCGGGCGTCGCTTCCACCTGCGGCGCGGGGGCCTTCGGCGCTTCGGTCAGCTGCACGCCGCTCGACTGCAGCCGGTAGAGCGCCTTCTTCGCCAGCTTCACGTGCGGCTTCGAGGCCGACTGCGCCAGCGCCTGCGGCAGCTCGGGGTTCTTCGCCTTCACCCAGGCGTCGAGCACCTCCTGCGCCTTCGCTTCGGGGAGCCCTTCGACCTGCTGCGCCGTCATCGAGAGAAAGTCCGTCATGGGCGGACTTTCACCCGCTCAACGCTTCCGCACGAGGAAGAAATCGCCCGACTGCGCCGCGACGTACAGCTCTGACTGCAGCCGGGGGCCGAAGACCTGCTCGGGCCGCACGCCGCGGAGCACGAAGTGATCGTAGTGGCTGCCCTGCTCGTTCCACTGCATCTGGTCGGGCCGCCACTCGCTGGGGAACGTCGGAGGGGGAGTTCCCCGGTACATGAGCGGGCTGTGCGGCGTGAGCGCGAAGGAGAAGTTGGTCAGCCCCCCCCGCTCGCGGGCCACCACGCAGCCGGCGTGCAGGTAGAGCGGGTGCGTCACCGCGCGGGACCCGGTGGCGTAGACGAGGCCCATCACCTTCGGCTTCGGGCCCGCGCTCTTCGCCAGCTCGGTGAGCGCGCGCGACTCGAGATCGAAGGCCTGGAACGCCGTGCGCAGCGGGCCCATCAACACCAGGGCCGTGGCCGCGGCGACGTACACCAGCCGCCGGCTCCACAGCTCGGGCAGCGCGGGCACCGAGCAGACCAGCAGCGCGGCCACGAGGTGCGCGTAGCGCGTGTTCAGGTAGTACATGTACCCGCGGATATCGAAGGGCAGGGCGAGGTAGAGCGTCACCGCCAGCGCCGCGAGGCCGACGATGCGCCAGCGCGCGATCGGTCCCTCTTGCTGGGGAAGCCGGAAGAGGCCCTGGATTCCGGCGACCAGCGACTTCCCACTCTTGAAGCCGAGCACCGCCGAGCCCAGCGCGCGCCACAGACCGAACAGCATCGCGCCGAGGGCGATCAGGAAGACCAGGCGCACCGCCCGCTGATCGGACCCATCGGGGACCATGCCCGCGAGGATGGGGAAGTTCGTCTCGGAGATCTGCACCGAGCCGTCAGGCAGCCGCGGCGCGCTGATGAACTCGCCCACGTTCTGCTCGAGCGACTTCCAGCCCAGGTTCTCCTTCGACAGCATCGGGCCCCACGAGCGCCAGGGCTGGCCGGGAGCGATCTCCTGCGGCTGGCCCACGCGCAGGCCGATCCACAACACGAAGAGGATCACGCCGGGCATCACCCCCACCAGCGCCGGCACGCGTGCTCTCCAGTGCCTGCCTTCAGGCGCCGGCGTGGTCAGCAGGAGAAAGGGCAGCGCCACCCCGAGCCACGCGAAGGCCTGCACGTGAAAGAGCAGCACCGCCACCAGGCTCGCCGCCAGCGCGATCGCCCAGGCGCGGCGCTTCGGGGCGTCTTCGATGGTGCGCACGAAGAAGCCGCAGGTGATCAACGCCAGCGGCAGCGACGCGCAGTAGTTGATGAAGCCCCAGGCGAAGCTGTCGCCGTACGCGAAGGGCAGGGCGAGCAGCGCGGGCCACGCGGGGCGCTTCAAGCTCCGCAGCAGGAACGCCAGCGAGAGCGGCAGGCCCGCCACGTACGCCGAGAGGAAGACCCGGTTCGCCACCTCGAGGGGCATCAGCCAGTTGAGCAGGCTGACCGCGTAGTAGTACCCGAGGTAGGGGGTGAGCTCGGGGCGGCGCGCGAAGATCTCCGGGTAGAGGGTCGAAGCGTCATCCAGCCGGTGCAAGACCGAGATGAGGTGCAGGTGCTGGGGGAGGTCGACCAGCGGCAGCGCCTGCGTCGCCCACAGCGGCGCAACCCCGCAGATCAACGCGAGGATCCAGGCCAACTGCTCGTATCGATGACGGGGCACGAGGGCGCGGACCATGAAGCGCCGGGGGTCACTTGGCAAGGGCACACATCTGAGCTACGGCCGCAGCCAGCTGTCGGAGAAAGGACCACACCATGCAGATGCAGATCATCAAGAGCCCCGCGACTTCACTCAGGGCTGGCATCGCTGTCGGCGCCCTCTTCCTCGCTTCGACCGCCGGTGCCACCACGGTCGAGAAGGCGCTGTTCGGCACCCAGGCCACCTGCTCCTGCAAGGGCAAGGGCGACTGCACCTGCCCCAAGGGCCAGTGCAAGTGCAAGAACTGCGGAAACAGCAACAAGGTGAAGGTCTTCGAGGCGCTCAAGGGCAGCAACGAGACCACCAAGCTCCCCGACACCGCCCGCCTCGACGCGCGCGGCGGCGTGTTCATCTGAGCTGACTGCCCGTCGACCAGAAACTCAGGGCCGTTCGACCTTCCACAACAGAAACGGCGACACCTTCACCCGCTCGAAGTGAACGAGGCCTGCGCGCACGGCCGCGTTCCTGAGCGCCTCTTCGCTGCGGGGAAACAGCCCGGCGCCGCGGTGCACCGGCTCGAGCATCTTGCCCGCCTCGTAGGTGGTGGCCACGAAGCGGCCTCCGGGCTTGAGCGTGCGCGCCACCTCGTGGAGCAGCGTGTCGAGCTCGTCCACGAAGTGAATGAAGCCCACCGCCACCACCGCGCCCAGTGACGCGTCGTTGAAGGGCATCGGGGGCACCTGCGCGCGCACGAAGTCCGCGGCCTCGGCGTTCTCTCGCACCTGGGCCATCGCTTCCTCGAGCATGGGCCGGCTCATGTCGACGCCGATCACCGGCACCTTCGTGAAGTCGCGCGAGAGCTTGCGCAGCACCAGGCCCGCGCCGCACCCGAGATCCACGACCGGGCCCGGCGGCTTGCCGATCAGGTTGCGCAGCACCGTGTACTCGCTCTCGTGATCGAGCCGGCCGCGCGTGAGCACCGTGTCGACCGCGGGGCGCACGTAGCGTTCCCACGAGCGGGCCACCCAGGGCAGCTCCATCGCCTGCTGCAGGGGCTTGAGCTTCGCCCGATCGCCCACGAAGTCTATCAGCCCGTCATGCACGGGGAAGCGGGCGCTGCAGCCCAGGCACCGCGCGGGGCCAAAGGCCATGGCCGTCCTGTCGCTGGCCGGCCTGCCGCGCGTCTTTCGCTGCGCCTGGGCTGCACCCGGCACGTCGGCATCGGGCACCAGGCTTCCACCACCGCACCTGGGACAGCGGAGGAGCTCGAGGGTCTCCCGTCTCATCAGCTACGCGCGACTAAGACGGGCCACCCACGGGCCATCGCTTCGCGGAAGAACTCCGAGAGCGCCAGGCGGGCGGCGTTGACGGTGGCGGTGCGGGCGTCGGCCGCGAAGGTCTCGCCGAGGCTCTGGTTGGGGTCGAGCTCGACCACCTCGCCGCAGCGCTCGCACGAGAGCGACACCGGGCGCACCAGCCCCACCGGCACCGCGTAGGGCGTACCGCAGTGGCAGCGCCACACCTGGGCGCGCTCACCTGCGTCCATCTTGGCGATGGTGAGGAGCTGGTCGGCCGTGCGCAGCAGCGCGGGCAGATCGTTGGGCGAGCTGGCGAACACCGCCGGGCTCTTCGCCGAGAGCAGGTCGAGCGCGCGCTCGCGGGCCTTGAAGCCGCGGTATTCCACCCGGGCCAGCGCGGCCTCGAGGAACGCCGGATCAGAGGTGGGGACCAGCGGCTCTTCAGGCGGCATCGCCTTCGCGGTCGGACCTGTGCCGAGCGAAGCCGAGGGATCGAGCAACTGCCAGGCGGGCACTGCGTAGAATCGGAACACTTGGGGTCAGCTCCACTCGAGCATCAACTTCAGGGGCTTGAGCGCGGCCTCTCCGAGCCCCGGGGGGAGCTCGAGGCGGGGCGTCTTGTCGCGCATGCAGCGGTACAACTTTTCCATCGTGTTGAGCCGCATGTGCGGGCACTCGTTGCACGCGCAGCCGTTGTCCGGCGGCGCGGGGATGAACTGCTTCGAAGGCGAGGCCTTCTGCATCTGGTGAAGGATCCCCGACTCGGTCGCCACGATGAAGCTGGTGGCGGCGTCTTTCTGGGTGAACTCGAGCAGCTGCTTGGTCGAGCCGATGAAGTCGGCGTGGCGCAGCACCGCCTCTTCGCACTCGGGGTGCGCGATCACCTTCGCGCCGGGGTGCGCGACCTTGAGCTGCACGATCGCCTTCTCGCTGAAGATCTCGTGCACCATGCAGCTGCCCGGCCAGAGCACCATCTCGCGGCCCGTCTGCCTGGCCACCCAGCGGCCCAGGTGCTGATCGGGGGCGAAGATGATCTTCCGGTCCTTCGGCACCTTCGCCACGATCTTCACCGCGTTCGAGCTGGTGACGATCACGTCGCTCATCGCCTTCACCGCGGCCGACGAGTTGACGTAGGTGGCGACGAAGTGATCGGGGTGCAGGGCCTTGAAGGCCTTGAACTTGTCGGGCGGGCAGCGATCGGACAGCGAGCAGCCGGCCGCGAGATCGGGCAGCAGCACCAGCTTGTGCGGGTTCAGGATCTTCGCGGTCTCGGCCATGAAGTGAACGCCGCAGAAGACGATCACGTCGGCCTTCGTCTTCTCGGCCTGCTGGGCGAGCGCGAGCGAGTCACCGACGAAGTCGGCCACGTCCTGGATCTCGGACTCCTGGTAGTAGTGCGCCAGGATGACCGCGTTGAGGTCTTTCTTCAGCGACCGGATTTTCGACTCGAAATCCATGGGGCTTCTGTAGCGCTCCCGGGAGCGGATTTCACTCTTCGCCTTCGTCGACGCTCAGCTGGTAGCTGTCCTGGAAGTTGGCCTCGCGGTTCTTCGTGTCGCGCACCTCGATCACGTAGAGCCCGGGCTCGGCGGCGAAGCGCACGGTCTCGGGGCGATCGCCCTTCGCCGAGTCGCTGGTCTGCACCAGGGTGAGCTTGCCGTCGGCCTCGACGCGGTGGAGGTAGAGCCCCACGTCGACCTTGAGCACGCCGATCACCGTGGCGCGCAGCGCCGTCTTCACCGGCCGGTCCTTCAGGTCGATGGCGAAGTAGTCGACGTCTTTCTTCGGGTAGACGGTGCCGCGAATCGGCTTGCCCAGGCTCACCTTCGTGGCGGCGGCCGCGGTGTTGTTGCTCTCTTTTTCCTCGGTGCCGTCGTCGGGCACCACCACCGCGTTGAGCCGGTACGACTGGTCGGCGTTCTCGTCTTCGCGCACCCACTTGCCGTCGATCTTCTTCGTGGCCGCCTCGACCCTGATGAAGCAGACCCCGTCACAGGCCACGTTGTTGAGCTGCTCGGGCTCGCGCGCCACGCCTTCGTTCGCCTTGAGCAGCACCTCGTCGCTCTTGCCGTCGACGGGCTTGATCACCGAGAGCACCAGGTCGACCTTGTCGACGCCCGAGAGCTGCAGCTTGGCGATCGACGGCCCGTCGGTGACGAGGCGGAACACGTCGACGTCGCCCTTGGGGCTGATGAAGCCGTCGCGGTAGCTGTTGGGGGGCAGGTCGGTGGCGCGCGAGGCCTCGTCGTTGGGCTCGAACTCGGCGTTGCCCGAGGTGTCTTCGGGGGCCACCGTGAGGGTGTACGAGAGATCGGCGTTGGCGCCCTTGTGCGCGTCCTTGCCCGTGCCCAGCGCCGCGCTGCGCACGGCGATGTAGATCACCCGGTCGGCCGCGCGCACGCCCACGTTGCGCAGCGAGAGCGGGCCGTTCTCCTTCGACTTCGCGGCGAAGAGCACGGCCTCGGCCTCGGTGAGGATCTGCAGGTCCATCGACACCAGCTCGACCGCGCTGATGTCGACGCGCAGGGCGAGGCGCTTCTCGGCCACGTTCACCCCCGCATCCACGGGCCCGTTCACCCCGGGCGGAGTCGAGGGGCCGCCAGCGTCGGGCTCGCCCGCGTCGGCTTCGTCGAGGGGGGCGGCCGCTTCTTCCACGGGCAGCTCGTAGCGGAACCAGTCGACGTCGTTGCCGTGGCCGATCGAGCCGGAGATCGCCTGGCCCAGCGCCACGGGCGTCGCGTCGACCTTGCGCTCGTTGGGCTCGAGCTCGTAGCCCGGCATGCGCTCGCTGAACTTCGCGCTCAGCACGTAGGCCCCGCCCACGCCCTTCTTGATGGTCACCACCCGCACGAAGGTCTTCGAGGACACGTCGAGGTTGGGCAGGCGCTCGCTCGCGCCCGCGCCGCCGGCGTTGACCTGCGCGAGCAGGCCGCCGCTCTCGTCGACCACCTCGAGGCTGATGTCGCCGCCGTTGGGGCAGGTGGCCTGGAGGTCGACGGTGCGGGGCAGGGAGGCCTTGAGCACGAACCAGTCGACGTCGGGCTTCGCGGGTTCCGCGCCGAGGTTGGCCTCGACGATGGTGGTGCGGTCGAGCACGAGGGCGGCGGCGGCCGAGTCGTTGGGTTCCTTCTCGGCGAGCACCGGAGGGCCGGCGTCCACCTGGCCTGCGTCGACCGCGTCGCCTCCACCGCACGTCTGGCAGGCAGGCAACGCGACGGCGATGATCGCTGCGAGGGCTCGTCGAATCATGCGGGGCGTCATGCCACGCAAACGGAACGCCGCAAGAGCGGAGATGTTCCGGGGGAAAATGGGGACAGGCTGCTTTTCAGGTTGGCGCAGGAGCGGTGCCACTCTGAAGCAGGCATCGACCTGAAAAGCAGCCTGTCCCCTTTTTCACGTTTCTCCCGGTTCCCCGTGGCGGTGGCATAGTGACGGCATGTCGACTCCCAGACTGATGGTCTTCGCGCTGGCGGCCACGGTCGCCGCGCCGGTGAGCGCTGCAGGCATCGGCTACGCGCAGGCCACCGGCTACTTCAAGAAGGACACCCGCCCCACGCTCTACCAGCCGCTCAACCTGCTCGACGGGCGCGACATCACCGCCTGGTGCAGCACCACGTCCGACCCGCTCAACGAGCTGCTCACCTTCGGCTTCAACGGCGCGGTGCGCATCGAAGAGCTGCGCATCAACTCGGGCAACAACTTCGACGCCAACACCTGGAACGACTACGGCCGGGCCCGGAAGGTCGTCATTCGCAGCGGCAAGCAGTCGCAGACGGTCTCGATCGAAGACGTGCGGGGCGCGCAGTCGGTGCAGCTCAACCCGCCCATGCTCGGCAGCCGCTTCACCATCGAGGTGCTCGATCACTACCCGGCGGAAGATCCCGACGCGCCGGTGTGCGTCACCGACATCGTGTTCGTCTCGGAAGGCAAGCCGCTCAACGGCCCCTGGCTCACCACCAGGCTCAAGTTCGACAAGTCGACGGCCGGGGTGATGGGCACCTGGTACGCCGGCTTCGAGGGCACGCCCGACCGCTTCCTCTCCCTCAACTTCGACGGCACCTTCCGCTACAGCTACGAGCCCTTCGACACCACCCGGAACAAGGAAAAGGTGGTGCAGGGCACCTACGACGTCTCGGCCTCACGCCTCGTGTTCGAGATCGGCGGGAAGAAGCACGGCGTGAAGTACAGCAAGGACCCGGGCAAGAAGGCCGGGCACACGCTCACCTTCGATGGCGAGCTGCCCGAAGACTTGAAGGGGAACTGGCGCAGCCTGCCTTAGGCGTTGACGGCGGCTTTCTTTTTCCCGCGGGAGGAGAAGCGGGTGAAGAACCCGATGATCTCCTTCTTCGCCGACGCGTAGTCGCTGGCTTCGGCGAACTCCGACTCGAGGAAGATGCCGCCGCACGACTCACAGGTGTCGTAGCTCAGGGGGTTCGCCTTCTCCCCACCGACCACGCGCACCAGGTCCACCAGGCACTCAGCGCACTGGCCGCACATGGCGTCCGGCTCGACCTTCCCGCCGATGCTCTCCAGGCCGGGGAGGTTGTGGTGCAGCAACATGCGGTTCAGGTCCGATACGTCGACCCAGAGGCCTCCGCACTCACTGCACTTGCGGAACGTCTGATCCTCGCCTTCGAGATCGATCATGTCGACGCCGCAGCTGGGGCACATCATTTTTTTGCTCTGCTCCTGTGTTGGGTTGAGGCGAAAGCGTAGCGAGCGTGGATCGCCGAACGCAAGGAGCGTTCATCGGCAATCGTCCCATCGGGCCAGCTGACCGATGGGCCGGTGTCAACGCTCTTTCACGCGGCGAATGTCAGCGCCGAGCCCGCGCAGCTTTTGCTCGAGGCGCTCATACCCACGATCCAGGTGGTAAACGCGGCCGACGGTCGTCTTTCCCTCGGCGCACAGCCCCGCAAGCACCAGCGAAGCGGACGCCCGGAGATCGGTGGCCATCACCGGTGCCCCCGAAAGCCGGGAGGCCCCGCGCACCACGGCAGTGTGTCCGTCGACGGTGATGTCGGCCCCCATCCGACGCAGCTCGGCGACGTGCATGAAGCGGTTCTCGAAGATGTTCTCGGTGATCACCGAGGTGCCCTGCGCCGTGCACATGAGTGCCATCAGCTGGGCCTGCATGTCGGTGGGGAAGCCCGGGTGCTCATGGGTCTTGATGTCGACGCCGTGGAGCCGCGTCTTCGCCACGCAGCGCACGCCGTCGCCCTCGACGGTGATCTGGCAGCCGGCCTGGCGCAGCTTCTGGATCACCGGTTCCATGTGCTCGGGGGCGGTGCGCTTGACCAGCACGTCGCCGCCGGTGATCGCGGCCGCCACCAGCAGCGTGCCCGCCTCGATCCGGTCGGGGATGATCGCGTGATCCACCGGCCGCAGGTCGTCGACGCCGTCGACGGTGATGATGTCGCTGCCCGCGCCGCTGATCTGCGCGCCCATCTTGTTGAGCACCCGCGCCAGCTCTTCGATCTCGGGCTCCTTCGCCGCGTTCTCGAGGATGCTGCGGCCCTTCGCCAGCACCGCGGCCATCAGCACGTTCTCGGTGCCGGTGACGGTGATCAGATCGAAGGTGACGGTGTTGCCCTTGAGCCGCTTCGCGCGGGCCTCGACGTAGCCTTCCTGCAGATCGATCTCCGCGCCGAGCGCGGCGAGCCCTTTCAGGTGCTGATCGATGGGCCGGGCTCCGATGGCGCAACCACCGGGCATCGACACGCGGGCGCGGCCGTAGCGGGCGAGCAGCGGCCCCAGCACCAGCACCGACGCGCGCATCGTCTTCACCAACTCGTAGGGCGCTTCGGGCGTGATGCCCTTGCCAGGCACCTTGATGGTGACGACGTCCGACTTCTTGCCGGTGAGGCGCTCGGACTCGCAGCCCATGGTGTCGAGCACCTGGAGCATGGTCTTCACGTCGGCGAGGCCGGGCACGTTGCGGAAGGTGTGTTCGCCGGGGGCCAGCAGCGAGCTGGCGAGAATGGGCAGGGCGGCGTTCTTCGCGCCCGAGGCGAAGGTCTCACCCCTCAGCGGCCCGTTGCCCTTGATGAGAATCGCGTCCATGTCAGTCCTGTCTTTCCGCGGCCACTCGCCGCGAGAACCGCTCTCGTCTTCTTCGCCCGCTGCACGAGGACACCCTCGACGACAGCGGCCTCACGGCGATTGTCCGGACGACGGAGCAGCTCGCCCCAGCGCCAGGCGCTCGTGCCGCGCCAGGTCCTTCTCGATCTTCACGTCGTGGTAGCCCGCCCGCGTCAACAGGTCCCTGACCGCGGTTCCTTCGTCCTCGCCGATCTCCAGTGCAAGGAGGCCGCCGCGCTTGAGGCGGGGCAGGGCGCCTTCGATCACCCGGGCGATCAGGGTGACGCCGTCGGGGCCGCCGTCGAGCGCCTCGCGCGGCTCCTGTCGCACTTCCTTCTGCAAGGTCGCGAGATCGCCCGTCTTCACGTACGGCGGGTTCGAGACGATCACGTCGAAGGTCGCCCCTGCGGGCACCGGCCCGAAGAGATCGCCCTGGAAGAAGGTGACCCGCCCGTCGACCTGGTGGGCCACGGCGTTCTGCTTCGCCACCTCGAGCGCGCCGGGCATGAGGTCGGTCGCCCACACCGAGGCCTGTGGCCGTTCGGCCGCGATGGTGACGGCGATGCAGCCCGAGCCGGTGCAGACGTCGAGCACCCGCGAGGGCGCGTCTTTCTTCACGTCGCGCAGCGCGGCCTCGACCAGCAGCTCGGTCTCGCTGCGGGGAATGAGCACGCGCGCGTCGACGGTGAAGCGGCGCCCGTAGAACTCGCGGAAGCCGACCAGGTACTGGGTGGGCTCGCCGCCGATGCGCCGCTGGATGAGGCCGCGGTAGGTGGCCAGCTCGTCCTTCGACAGGGGGCGATCGAGGTCCATGTACAGCTTCACGCGCGGCAGCGAGAGCACGTGGCTGAGCAGGATCTCTGACGTGAGCCGCGGATCGTCGACCTGCTGCTTGTCGAAGTGGCCGCGCGTCCAGTCGAGCACGCGGCGGATGGTCCAGGGCTGCTCGGCGGCGGGCGTGCTCACGTCAGGCGCTCTCCTGCTGCTTGAGGGCCTCGGCGCGGAAGTACGTGCGCAGCGCCGAGAGCACGTCGTCGAGGTCGCCCACCATCACCGCGGGCAGGTTGTGCCGGGTGTAGCCGATGCGGTGATCGGTGAGCCGGTCCTGCGGGAAGTTGTAGGTGCGGATCTTCTCGCTCCGATCGCCGCTGCCCACCTGGCCCTTGCGGGTGGCGTCGCGCTCGTTGCGAATGCGCTCCTGCTCGGCCTCGTAGAGCCGCGCGCGCAGCATCTTCATCGCCATCACCCGGTTCTTGAGCTGGCTCTTTTCCTGCTGGCACTTCACGACGATGCCGGTGGGCTTGTGGATGAGGCGCACCGCGGAGTCGGTGGTGTTGACGCTCTGGCCGCCGGCGCCCGTGGAGCGCATCACCTGCAGCTCGATGTCGGCGGGGTTGATGGTGACGTCGGCCTCTTCGGCCTCGGGCATCACCGCCACGGTGATGGTGCTGGTGTGAATGCGCCCTTGCGTCTCGGTGGCCGGCACCCGCTGCACCCGGTGCACGCCTGATTCCCACTTCATCGACGAGTACACCGCGTCGCCCGCCAGCGTGATGGTGGCGTCCTTGATGCCGCCCTGGTTGCCGGGGCTGACGTCGACCACCTCGGCCTGCCACCCGCGCTTCTGCGCGTAGCGCAGGTACATCTGCATCACCTCTTCGGCGAAGAGCGCGGCCTCGTCACCGCCGGCGGCGGCGCGGAACTCGATGATGACGTTCTTGTCGTCGTTGGGGTCCTTCGGCAACAGCAGCAGCTTGAGCTCTTCGTCCAGCTCGGCGCGGCGGGCCTTGAGCGCGGGCAGCTCGTCGCGGGCCATCGCCTTCAATTCGGGGTCACCGCCCTCGAGCAGCTCCTCGTTGCCCTTGATCTCGACCAGCAGCTTCTTCCAGGTGCGGTAGGTCTCGACCAGCTTCTCGATCGACGCGCGCTCGCGGGAAAGTGAACGCAGCCGGGTCGAGTCGGCGATCACGGCCGGATTGCTCAGATCGGCGGTGAGTCGCTCGAAGCGCTGTTCGACGTCGTCGAGCTTCTCGTTCATTTCATCCGCTCCGCTGCAAGCCCCACTCCGCCTCCGGCTCCGGGGCCGCTTCGCTTCGAGGCGCGGGCGATGTACGCGCAGGCGATCGAGGGAGCAACTGGAATGCTCCGCGAGCTAGTCCTTCTCGGGCACCTCGGCCAACTTGGCGTAGAGGGTGCGTCGATCGATGCCCAGCACCCGGGCCGCTTCGGCCTTGTTGCCGCCCACCTCGGCGAGCATGCGACGCACATAGGCGAGCTCGAGCCGCTCCAGCGGCCACCGCTCGGACACCGCCGCGGCCAGCGGATCCCCACCGGTCGGCGAGGTGCTGGGACGCTCGAACGACTCGACTTTGAGCGCGCCGCCGGTGCTCAAGGTGACCGCTCGTTCGACGAGGTTCAGCAACTCGCGGACGTTGCCCGCCCAATACTGGCTCTGCAGCCATGACATCGCGTCCTGCTCGATCTCCCAGACGTCGCGCCCGGCCCGCTTGCTGACCTGAGGCAGGTACGCGTCGAGCAGGGGCACGATGTCTTCCCTGCGCTCGCGCAGCGGGGGGATCTCGATGCGGATCACGTTGAGGCGGTAGTACAGGTCAGGCCTGAACTGGTGATTGCGCAGCGCGTCCTCGAGCGACCTGTTGGTCGCGGCGATCAGGCGGGCGTCGACCGTGGTCTGTTTCGAGCTGCCTACCGCACGGATCTTCCGGGTCTCGACGGCAGCGAGCAGCTTCGGCTGCGACTCGAGGGGGAGCTCGCCGATCTCGTCGAGGAAGAGCGTGCCGGCCTCGGCCTCGACGAAGAGGCCAGGCCTGTCCTCACGGGCGTCGGTGAAGGCGCCCTTGCGCACGCCGAACAGCTCACTCTCGACCAGGTTGGAAGGCAGGCTGGCGCAGTTGAGCTCGACGAACGAGCCCGACCTGCCGCTCGCGCGGTGAATGAACTGCGCGACCGCGCTCTTGCCGGTGCCGCTCTCGCCCGTGAGCAACACGGGCGTCTCGGCCTTCGCTGCGCGCTCTGCCAGGTCGAGCACGCGCTTCATCGCGTCGCTCTTCGCCACCAGCCCGCGCGCGCTCACGGCGGCGGTCGCAGCCGACTTCAGTCGCTTGACCTCCTTCACCAGGGCCCGCTCACGAAGCACGCGCTGAATCGCGTGCACCAGCGCTTCGGCCTTGAAGGGCTTGGTCACGAAGTCGGCCGCGCCCGCCCGCATGCACGAGACGGCGAGGTCGACGGACCCGAAGGCGGTCATGAGCACCACCGGCACTTCTGGCCGCTCGGCGTGCAGCGCTGCCAACAGGGCCGGCCCGCGCAGCTCAGGCATCTCGACGTCGGACACCACGAGCGCCACATCAGGCTGCTGCGCCCTCTGCAGTGCTCGTTTCGGGTCACTCTCGCCGATGCACGTGAAGCCCGCAGCCGAGAGGACCTCGACGAGGTAGCTCACCACCCCCGCATCATCATCGAGGACCAGGATCCGATCGTTGGCCTTGCTCATGGCTTGCCTCCGGCCTTCGGCGTGAGCGGCCACTTCACCGTGAAGCGCGCGCCGCCCGCGGCCTCGTTGGCCACGTCAACGGACCCGCCGTGTTCAGTGACGATCGACCTGACGATCGCCAGGCCGAGCCCGGTCCCTTCGCCTTCGGGGCTCGTGGTGAAGAACTGCTCGAAGAGGCGCTCCTTCATCGCCAGGTCGATCCCTCCGCCTGAGTCGACCACGTCGAGCCTGACGTTCCCTTCCTCTTCGTGGAGCTCGACGATGACCTTGCCGCCTGCCTGCGCGGCGCGCAGGGCATTGGTGAGCAGGTTGAGGGCGACCTGCTGCAACAGATCGCGGTCGCACGTGGCCGAGAGGGTCGGCGGCGAGACCATCGAGAGCGTGATGGAGGCGCGCCTGGCCTGGTACTCGAGCAGCTCGACGACCGAGCGGATGAGCGGGACCACGTCGTGCGGCTCCATCAGCGGTCCCCGCACGCGGGCGAACGACAACAACCGCTCGACGATTCTCGAGATGCGCTCGCCCTGTGAGACCAGGATGCCCGCCTGCCGCTGCACCTCGGGTCGGTCAGCGTTCTGATCGACGAGCACACGGGCGCGCCCACACATGATCTGCAGCGGCGACCCGATCTCGTGGGCCAGCCCCGCGGCGAGCTGACCCACCGCGGCCAGCTTGTCGAACTGGCGCAGGCCTCGCTCGAGCTCTGCCTGCTTTCGGTCGGCTTCCCGCAGCGACACCACCATCGCGCCGAAGCCCTGTTCGAGCGCGAGCATCTCGTCGCGGGAAAAGCTGAAGCCCGCCGACGGTGGGGCCTCTTCCGCCAGCGAGCCGGATTCGCGGATGCGCCGCATCCACCCCATCAGGCGCGACAGGGGACGCCCGATGAACAGCGTCCCGGCCAGCGCCGAGAGCAACCCGATGCTGAGCACGACGAGCACCACGCTGAGGGCGACGTTGCGCTCGGTGGCGCGCAGGTCTTCGTTCAGGCGCTCGAGGGGACGGGCGAGCAGCAGGTAGCCCAGCACCTGCGCGTCGTCACCGATGAGCCGCTGCGCGAGCACCACGTTGCCGGGGAAGCCCTCGGGCTCGAACTCGATCAGCGGCTGCCCCTGATCTGCTGGAAGGGTCCGCAGCAGGTCCTTGCGCTCGTCGGGGGCCTTCCAGGCCGAGGGCGCGACCACAGCGCCACCGCTGTCGAGCAGAGCGACGAGAAGACCCGGCTCCACCCTGCGCAGCTTCTCGATCGTCTCCTGCACGTCCTCCACCTGGCGGTCGCGCAGGGCGTTCTCGATGGCGACCTGCAGGCTTCTGCCCAGCAACGACGTCTCGGCCACTGCCGATTCTCTGAGGTCGAAGCGCTCGACGCGCACGAGGTACCACCCCAGGCCTCCAAAGCCGGCGAGCGACACCGCCATGAGGAAGAGCGTGAGTCGAACAGTGAGTCGCATGTTGAGTTCTTGCCATGGCTGGTGAAAAAATACACACCTCGAGGGTGGCAGCGGGTTGGCCCCGCGGGAACCCACAGGGCTCGGATCTTGCTCAGCGCTGCGGCCATGAAGCCGTATCTCGTGTTGCTGATGTGGGCGGCGTTGGCTGGCCAGTCGTGTCGGAGCTCGGCGCAAGGCGTGGAGGTGGCCGAGGCGTTCCCGGTTGCGTCGCCCCTCGTCGGGTCTTCGTTCGAGCGCGAGTACGTGGGCCAGGTGCAGGCCCTGCAGCACCTCGAGCTTCGAGCGCGGCTGAAGGGCTTCATCGAGTCAGTGGGGGTCGACGAGGGCCAGCCGGTGAAGGCAGGGCAGCTGTTGTTCAGCATCAGCGCCCGCGAGCTGCAGCAAGAGGTGAAGAAGGCCCAGGCGGCTGTCGAGCGGGCGGTCGCGGACCTCGAGGCGGCGCAGGTAGAGCAGGGGAACACGAAGATGTTGTTCGAGAAGAAGGTCGTGTCGGAAGTGGAGCTAAAGGTGGCCACCTCGCGGGTGGCCTCGTTGGCGGCGCAGCTTCAGGAAGCCCGGGCGCATGAGGGCCAGGCGGCGATCAACCTGTCCTTCGGGCAGATCCGCGCGCCGTTCGATGGGGTCGTCAATCGCATTCCCCGCAAGGCGGGCAGCGTGGTGGCCGAAGACGAGCTCCTCACCACGATGACCAACACCGACGAGGTGTTCGTCTACTTCCGGGTGTCCGAGCAGGAGTACCTCGACTACGCCTCGGCCAGCGAGGCCGACCGTCCGCGCGACGTCACGCTCAAGCTGGCCAACGGGAGCGTCTACTCCAGTCCCGGAGTGATCGACGCCGTCGAGAGCGAATTCGACAAGGAAACCGGAAACCTCGCGTTCCGGGCGCGCTTCCCCAACCCGGGCCAGGTGCTCAAGCACGGGGCGAGCGGGAAGATCGTCATTCGGGGTGACGCGCACGAGGCGCTCGTCATTCCCCAGCGATCGACGTTCGAGATCCAGGAGAACGTCTACGTCTTCACCCTCGACGCGAACGACGTCGCGCACGCAAAGCGGGTCGTGCCGCGCATGCGGGTGAAGGACACCTTCGTGCTCGACTCAGGGCTCAGCGCGACCGATCGCTTCATCGTCGAGGGCGTGCAGAAGGTGAAGGAGGGCGATCGCATCACCGTGCGCCCCCAGCCGCTGCCAGCGACCCCTTCGCTCTGAGCACGCCATGAGAACAACCTTCACGCGGCGACCGGTGCTGTCGGTCGTCTTGTCGATCGTCATCACGCTGCTGGGCGGCCTGGCGCTCAAGGCAATGCCGCGCACGCTCTTCCCCAGCGTCGCCCCGCCCGAGGTCAACGTCACCGTCGAGCACACGGGCGCCAACGCCGAGACGGTCACCAAGGCGGCCATCGTGCCGCTCGAGCGCGCGATCAACGGCGTGCCGGGCATGAAGTACATGAGCAGCGACACGGGGAACGATGGCGTCGGCGTGGTGCAGATTCTCTTCGAGACGGGCACCGATCCCGACATCGCCGCCATCAACGTGCAGAACCGCGTGAACTCGGTGATGGGTGAGCTGCCCGCCGAGGTGATCCGCAACGGCGTCAAGATCGCGAAGGAAGAGAACGCGATGCTGCTGTACCTCAGCGTCTACAGCACCGACCCGCAGCTCGACGAAAAGTTCCTCTACAACTTCGCCGACATCAACGTGCTCGCCGAGCTGAAGCGGATCCCCGGCGTCGGGTATGCCGACATCCTCGGCGCCAAGGAATACGCGATGCGCGTCTGGCTCAGGCCGGACAAGATGGTCACCTACCAGGTGTCGCCGGACGACGTCGTCACCGCACTCCAGAACAGCAACATCGAAGCCGCCCCCGGCAAGATCGGCGAGAACAGCGACAAGGGAAACGCGCCGCTCCAGTACACCGTCAAGTACACCGGCAAGTTCACCACGCGCGAGGAATACGAGAACATCCCCATTCGCTCGAACGCCGAGGGGGAAATTCTTCGCATCAAGGACGTCGCCACCGTCGAGTTCGGCACCACGTACTTCGACGTCGAAGCGAAGTTCAACGGCCGGCCTGCGGCCTCGATTCTGCTCAAGCAGCTGCCCGGATCGAACGCCAGCAAGGTGATCGCCGAGGTGAAGGACCGCCTCGCGCTGATGAAGAAAGAGGTGTTCCTGCCGGGCATGGACTACGAGTTCAGCTTCGACATCAGCCGCTTCCTCGACGCGTCAGTCAGAGAGGTGCTCAAGACGCTGCTCGAGGCCTTCCTGTTGGTGGCGCTGGTCGTGTTCGTCTTCCTTCAGGACTGGCGCTCGACCCTGATCCCGGTGCTCGCGGTGCCGGTGTCGCTCGTCGGCACGTTCGCGGTGATCTACCCGCTGGGCTTTTCCCTCAATCTGGTCACGCTCTTCGCCCTCGTGCTGGCCATCGGCATCGTCGTCGACAACGCGATCGTCGTCGTCGAGGCCGTGCACGCCAAGCTCGAGCACACCGCGCTGAGCGTCAGGGAAGCGACCGAGCAGGCGATGGCCGAAGTGGGCGGCGCCATCATCGCCATCACCCTGGTGATGACGGCGGTGTTCGTGCCGGTCGCGTTCATCTCTGGCCCGTCGGGGATCTTCTATCGGCAGTTCTCTCTGACGATGGCGATCAGCATCGTGATCTCAGGGGTGGTGGCGCTGACGCTGACGCCCGCGCTGTGCGCCGCCCTGCTCAGACCGCTGGCCCACGGCGCCCCGAAGCGCGGTCCGCTGGAACGCTTCCTGGCGTGGTTCAACCGGCTCTACGCCGCCGCTGAGTCGCGCTTCATGAAGATCATCGGCCTGGTCGCGGGCCGAAGGGTCCTCACGTTCCTGGTCTTCGCGGGCTTCGTCGCCGCGACCGGCCTCATCTCGGCGAGCGTCGCGACGGGCTTCATTCCCAATGAAGACCAGGGGGTCTTCTACATCAGCGTCACCACGCCGCCCGGGGCGACGCTCGAGCGCACGAAGGCGATCGTCGACGCCGTCGGCGTGGCGAGCCAGGAAGTCGAAGGGGTGCGCAGCGTCGCCACCCTCTCGGGGACGAACATCCTCTCGGACGGCACGGGCGCGACGTACGGCACCTGCCTGGTCAACCTGAAGCCGTGGAAGGAACGGCAGGTCACCGTGGACCAGGTGATCGACGCGGTCCGTGAGAAGACCCGGCACCTTCGAGACGCAGAGATCGAGTTCTTCCCGCCGCCAGCCGTGCCCGGCTACGGCAACGCCAGCGGCTTCGAGCTTCGTGTGCTCGACAAGACCGGCAACGCCGACCTCAACCAGATGGAACAGGTCGTCGGCCAGTTCATCGTGGACCTCAAGGCCCGCCCCGAGATCGCCAGCGCCTTCACCATCTTCAACGCGAGCTACCCGCAGTACATCGTCAACATCGACCTCGACCAGGCGGCGCAGAAGGGCGTGACGATCGACGCGTCTCTGAGCGCCCTGCAGACGATGCTGGGCAGCGAGTACGCGACGAACTTCATCCGCTTCGGCCAGATGTACAAGGTGATGGTGCAGGCCGCGCCCGAGGCGCGCGCGGCGCCGGAAGATCTCCTCAAGCTGCAGGTGCGCAGTGCGCGCGGCGAGATGGTCCCGCTGTCGGCCTTCATGCGGCTCGAGAAGACGCACGGCGTCGACCAGACCACCCGCTATAACATGTACCCCTCGGCCGAGCTCAACGGCGACGGCCGGCCGGGCGTCAGCAGCGGGTCGGTGCTGCGGGCGGTGCAGGACACGGCGCGCGACAAGTTGCCACGCGGGTATTCGATCGACTGGGCCGGCATCTCGCGAGACGAGGTCAACGCAGGCAACGAGGGCTTCTACGTCTTCCTGATCTGCCTCGTGTTCGTTCACCTGGTGCTGTCGGCCAAGTACGAGAGCTTCGTCCTGCCACTGGTGGTGGTGCTCTCGCTGCCACCGGGCGTCTTCGGCGCGTTTGCGCTGCTGAAGGCCACCGGGCTCGAGAACAACATCTACACGCACATCGCGCTGATCATGTTGATCGGCCTGCTCGGAAAGAACGCGATCCTGATCGTCGAGTACGCCGAGCACCGGCGCGCCGAAGGGCTGGGCACGCTCGCGGCCGTCATGGAAGCGGCCCGCCAGCGGCTGCGGCCGATCATGATGACGTCGCTCGCGTTCATCGCCGGGCTCTTGCCGCTCGCGGTGGCGACCGGGGCGGGGGCGACGGGGAACCGGACGATCGGGACGGCTGCGGTTGGAGGCATGGTGGTCGGGACCATGCTCGGGCTCCTGCTCGTGCCCGGGCTCTACGTGGCCTTCAGGTCGGTCCGTGCCACCCCGGCGGTCGAGCCTGTTCCCGAGGTGAACGCCCATGCCGAGTCGTGAGCTTTTGAAGTGGGCCCCGGTGGTGCTGCTCTGCGTGACTCAGGGCTGCGCCGCGCTGAGCACCAACCTGACCATTCCCGAGAAGAAGCTGCCCGAGACGTTCGAGGTGAAGAGCGCCGCACCCAGCGTCGCGCAGGTGAGCTGGCGCACCTGGTTCGAAGACCCGCGCCTGACCGAGCTGATCGGCGAAGCGCTCGGGGGCAACCCCGATCTCGCCATGGCGCTCCAGCGGGTCGAGGTCGCGCGCGCAGGCGTGAAGCAGGCCACGGGCGCGCTCTTCCCGCGCCTCGATCTCAGCGTGGGTGCCGGCGTGCGGAAGTTCGGGCTCTACACGATGGACGGCGCAGGCAACGCCACGACGGACATCACTCCGGGGCAGCTCGTGCCGACCCACCTGGGTGACTTCGCGCTCGGGCTCCAGACGTCCTGGGAGGTCGACCTCTGGGGGAAGCTGCGAAACCAGCGCCAGGCGGTCGTCTCGACGTACCTGGCGAGCGTCGAAGGAACGCACCTCGTCACCACCTCGCTGGTGGCGGAGGTGGCGACGGCCTGGTTCGAGCTCCAGGCGCTCGATCGGGTGCACGAGGTGCTGGTCGAGACGGCCACGCGACAGGCTGAAGCGCTCGAGGTGGTGCGCCTGCAGAAGAGCGCGGGGCGTGCTTCGGAGTTGGCGGTGCAACAGTTCGAGGCCCAGCTCGCCGACACGCGGGCGCTGGAAGTGGGCGTGGCGCAGCAGCGCGTCGAGACGGAGAACAGGCTGAACTTCCTGCTGGGGCGGGCGCCTCAGCCGATCGACCGGAAGACCACCCTCGCGTTCGAGGCGCTGCCCGCCATCTCGGCGGGCCTGCCCTCTGAGCTGCTGCGGTACCGGCCCGACGTGCGCGAGGCCGAGCTGCAGGTGCAGGCGTCACAGTTCGACCTCAAGTCGGCGCAGGCGGCGTTCTTTCCCAACATCAACCTCTCGGCCGGCGTCGGCCTGCAGGCCTTCAACCCCGCGTACCTGTTCCGGCTCCCCGAATCGCTGTTCTACTCGTTGCTCGGTGGGCTGGTCGCGCCGCTCGTCAACCGCAGCGCCATCGAGGCCAACTTCGACGGGGCGAAGGCCAGCCAGCTGCAGGCCATGTACAACTACCAGAAGGTAGTGCTGAACGCGTTCGTCGAGGTCGCGACGGGGCTCTCGAACATTCAGAACACCGAGAAGATCCTCGCGCTCAGGAAAGAGCAGAAGGAGGCCGTCGAGAAGTCCGTCGAGACGGCCGACATCCTCTATCGCGCGGGAAAGGCCAGCTACCTCGAGGTGCTCGCCGCGCAGCAGACCGCGCTGCGCGCTGACCTCGAGCTGATCGAGACCTGGCGTCGGCAGCGGGTTGCGTCAGTCGCCATCTACCGGGCGCTCGGGGGCGGCTGGCAATGACTCAACGAGGTGGACGATGAAGAACGTTCTGTTGGGCGTCGTGATTCTCGGCATGAGCTGTGCCCCGGCTGAGACCACCGACGCCTGCAAAGGCCGCACGGGCGGCGATCTCATCATCACGGAGTTGATGCTCGATCCCGAGGGCACCGACACGGGTGGGGAGTGGATCGAAGTCTTCAACACGCTGGGGACCCCGCTCGACCTGAAGGGGCTCACGCTCTTCACGCGCGACACCGACGGGTCGGGCTCGAAGACTCATGTGGTGCGGGCGGGGACGGCGCCCGCCCGCGGGTACTTCGTGCTCGGCGACGTGAGGAGCGGGCCCAACCCTTCATGGATCAACTACAGCTACGCCGACGGTCTGGGGTCGATGGGGAACGCGCGTGGGGTGGTGGGCCTGCGCTGTGGCCAGACCCCTCTCGCCGAGTTCACCTGGAACACCGCCGCGAGGGCTTCCCGCAGCCGCATGCTCGATGGGGCTGGCGAGCCGAGCAGCGCGATCGCCGCCGTCGAAGCGAACTACTGCGACACGCCGTCGGGGAACGTCTACTTCGGCAACAACTCAGGGACCCCGGGGGCCGCCAACCCGCGCTGCGTGGCCGAGGCGACGACGGGGACCTGCGTCGACAACGGCGTCGTTCGCCCGATGACGGCTCCTCAACGGGGAGACCTCGTCATCACCGAAGTGATGGCGAGCCCCGCGGCGACCAGCGACACCACCGGTGAGTGGTTCGAGCTCCTCGCGCGCGCGGCGGTCGACCTCAACGACCTCACCATCCAGACCACCACCAGCTCCACGCGCATCGACAACATGCCGTGTCTGCGAGTGGATCCGGGGGAGTACGTGCTCCTTGCCCGGAGTGCAGACACCTTCGTCAACGGCGGTTTGCCGCTACCGCGCCACGTGTACGGGTCGCTGTCCTTTGCCGACACCACCAACCAGCGCATCGCGCTGACTCGTGGTGACGCCGGCATCGACGAGATCGCCCTCTTCCCGTCGGCGTCGGGCAAAGCGTGGCAGCTCGACCCGCTCAAGCTCGACCCCGGCAGCAACGACGACCCAAACAACTTCTGCCGCGCCCCTGCGAGATGGAACCCAGATGGTGGAGGAGACTACGGAAGCCCTGGCGTCGAGAACCCAGGCTGTCCCATCGCTGATGCAGGGATGAGCGATCCCGACGCGTGCGTGGATCCCATCTCGATGGTGGTGCGCCCCGTACGCCGCCCGCAACCGGGTGAGCTGCGCATCACGGAATGGATGCCGGACCCCGCGGCGGTCGCGGACACCGACGGCGAGTTCATCGAGGTCCTCGCGAGCGCCGACCTCGATCTCAATGGTGTCTCACTGCAAGTCGGCAGCTCGAAGACGACCCTCGCCAGCCAGGGCTGTCTCGCCGTCACCGCGAACAGCTTCATCGTCTTCGGCAAGAACGGCTCGAGTGCTGCGAACGGCGGACTGCCGATGCTGCAGGGGATCTTCAGTGGCAGCCTCGCCAATGCAGGTGGCTCCATCGTGTTGTCGGGGTTCGACGGCGGCAGCTTCGATGCCATTTCGTATTCGGGTTCGCGCTCGGGCGCCTCGCAGCAGGTCGACCTCGTCGATGCGGGCGTCTGCGACACGCCCGCGGGCGTGCGGTACGCCGGTGGCACCGGAGACCGCGGCACGCCCGGACTCACGAACGTCGCCTGCCCTTGAGACGCGCGCTCAACTGGATCCTGGCGGCCCTTGCCTTGCTCGTCATGGCCGGGGCCATCGCCTGGAAGCGCAGGCCTGTGAAGAACGAGGCGTGTGAGACGACGGCGCGTCTCCTGGCCTCCCGGCGCGCGGACTACATGCTGGCCCTGCGCAAGGCCACGACCTGGATCGACGCGCTCCCAGTCGACCCCGTGCAGCTCAGAGCGCGCGGGCAAAAGGGGAAGAAGCACTTCACTGAAGCGCTGACTGCGTACTGGAGGCTCTACCGGGTCGCAGGCGAGGCCGAGCGGCCTGCGGTCCTGGCGAAGGTGCGGCGCCTCACGGAGATCACCACGGGAGCCGACTACCACGACATGGCGACCAACTCGGACGATGCGTTCAAGCAGGACGCGACGAGCTACCTGCGCGCCGCGTTGTTGATGGAGGGGATGGGCCTCGACACCGCCCGCTACCGCGAGGAGATCGCCAGAATTCATCAGCGACTCAACGCGCACATGGAGAAGCGCGGGGTGCACCAGCGCATGGTCTTCGCCTGGTACTACCGCCACTTCGGGTTGAGCGAGCCGTTCCCGCTGGCGGCCGCCTTCGCGAACGGGATCATCGCGCGCCGGGTTGCCCCGGCTGCGCTGCAGAAGCGGGAAATCTACGACCTCACCCATGAGATCTTCGGTCCCTACGAGTACGGCGATCGGCTCGAGGCAGACCCCTTCACGGTCGAAGAGAAGCGCTATCTCCTCGAGACCCTCCCTGTGCTGGTCGAGCTGCGCATCGCCAGGGGCGACCCGGACCTCGTCGCTGAGCTCGTCGCTTGTCTGCGTGAGCTCAGGTTCACAGGGGTGCCTGCCTACC
Source organism: Archangium sp. (assembly GCA_030681645.1). GTDB lineage: Bacteria > Myxococcota > Myxococcia > Myxococcales > Myxococcaceae > Archangium_A. Next base: position 405,915 of record JAUXRX010000049.1, on the reverse strand, counting down.
GCCAGGGCATCGAGTACCTCTTGTGCGCTCAGCGTGCTGACGGCGCCTGGGGGCACTACGAGCAATACCGCAAGCGGCTCAGAGACCTCGTGGAACCGGCCTACGTGCTTCACACGACGATGGTGGCGATCGACGCGCTGACCCTCGCTTTCCACGAACCATGGAACAGTGGTTCTGCGCCCTGGTGCGTTCATGCCCCGTGAGCAGGCGCCAGGCCTCGGCCACCTGCCGCTGGCGCTACAGCCCACGAAGCCGCTGCACGTCAGCCCGCGTGAACACCGCATCCTCCTCGTAGAAGTCGACCAGGCCGGTGTCGAGGTGGTGCATCGCGCCCACCACGCCGATCTTCTGATCTTCCACGAGCTGCTCGAGGATGAAGCTGCGCTCGACCACCGCCTTGACCGAGCGGTGCACGTTGATGCGGGCCACGCTCTCGACGAACTCCTTGTTGCCAGAGGTGCGTTGGGCGGCGTCGAGGAAGGTGCGCTCCTGGTAGATGGCGGGCTGCAGCTTCGCGAGCAGCTCGGTGAGGTTGCCCATCTCGACGTGGTCGCAGGCCCCCTTAATCGCCCCGCAGCGGGTGTGCCCCAGCACCACCAGCAGCTTGCTGCCGGCCACGTTGCAGGCGAACTCCATGCTGCCGAGGATGTCGGTGTTGACGATGTTGCCCGCGATGCGGATCGAGAAGATGTCGCCCAGGCCCTGGTCGAAGATCAGCTCGGCCGACGTGCGGCTGTCGATGCACGAGAGCACCGTCGCGAAGGGCCACTGGCCGTCACGGGTCTGGTTGGCCTGCTGCAACAGGTCGCGGTTGGTCTTGAGGTTCTTGACGAAGCGGGAGTTGCCCTCGCGCAGGAACTCCAGCGCTCGGTGAGGGGTGGTGTTGGCCTGGGTGTCTTGCGTGTGCACCTGCATCGGGGGATCCGTTCGCATGAGACCGTGGCGGATAACTTCGGCCCCAGGCCGGGTCAAGGCGCATGCCGCGAGGTCACTTTCACTTCGGGGGTTCCGGGCCCCCGGGGGCGGCTGGAAGTAGCGTCGGGCCAATGACGATCGAGATCCTGATCATCCTCGCCCTCGTGCTCGCGAACGGCATCCTCGCGGGCGCGGAGATCGCCGTGATCTCTGTGCGGCCGGGGCGGCTGCGCGAGCGGGTCGAGGCCGGCAGCAAGGCGGCGCTGGCGGCGCAGTCGCTCAGGGCGAACCCCGAGCGCTTCTTCGCGACCGTGCAGGTGGGCATCACGGTCGTGGGCGCGACCGCCGGGGCGTTCGGTGGCGCGACCTTCGCGGGCGACCTCGCGACGGTGTTCGCCCGGTGGAGCCTCATCGCGCCGTGGGCCGAAGAGCTCGCCCTCGCCGTCGTCGTCACCATCGTGTCCTACCTCTCGCTGGTGTTCGGCGAGCTCGTCCCCAAGTCGCTCGCGCTCAAGGCGGCAGAGCGCTACTCGCTGATCGTCGCGCGCCCGCTGCTCGCGCTCTCGGTCGCGATGCGGCCGCTCATCTGGTTCTTGACGGCCAGCTCCAACCTGGTGCTCCGGCCCTTCAAGGACCAGACGAGCTTCGTCGAGGCCAGGCTCTCGGCCGACGAGCTGGTCGAGCTGATGACCGAGGCCACCCAGGCTGGCACGGTGAACGCCCAGGCGGGGGAGATCGCGGCGAGGGCCCTGGCGCTCCCAGACCTCGTGGCGAGTGACGTGATGGTGCCGCGCACCAGCGTGGTCTCGCTGCGCCGGGACGCGTCGCGCGACGAGCTGCGGCGGGTCATGCTCGAGCACACCCATTCCCGCTTCCCGGTGGTCGCCGGCGACCTCGATCACGTGGTGGGTTACCTGAGCATCAAGGACGTGCTGGCCATGGCGTGGGACGAGGCCCTCTTCGTGCTCGAGGACCTCATTCGCCCCGCCTTCTACGTGCCGATGGGAAAGAACGCCGTCGAGTTGTTGACGGAGATGCGCACGCGCCGGGTCCCGTTCTGCGTGGTGGTCGACGAGCACGGCGGCCTGGCTGGAATCATCACCCTCGAGGACGTGCTCGAGGAGCTGGTCGGCGAGATCTTCAGCGAGCACGCCAGAAACCAGCCCGAGCTCATCCACCGGGACGCTGATGGGCTCGTCACGGTGCGGGGCACGGCCCCCATTCGGGAAATCAACCGGGAGCTGGGCGTGGAGCTGCCTGAAGGCGACTGGGTCACGGTCGCGGGGCTGTGTCTCGCGCTGGCCAGGCAGATCCCGGCGGTCGGCGACGTCCTGGTCACCGAGGATGGCGTCAAGCTCGAGATCATCGACGCCTCACCGCGTCGGGTCCGCTCCGTTCGGCTTCACTTGCCCCCGGGCGCCCTGGCCCGTCTTGGGTCGCGGGGTTGATCGCCCTGGCTCCTCATCTGACCCACCCCTCATTTCGCATTGTCGGTGGTGGCCCGCTCATGTATCAGCCTCCCTCACTCACGCAGCACCACGGAGAATCTCATGCCGGCAGTCAAGTCGAACCGGAGCAAGAAGAAGCTGAAGAACCGCGCGAAGGTGAAGAAGCACGCGCTCAAGCGCCGTCGCGTTCGCGCGCGCAAGGCCAAGGGCAAGTACTGAGCGGTCTGGGCTGAACCGATCTCCTCGAGTCCTCTCCGTTCACGCCGAGCGGAGTCGAGGCGCTACTTCGCAGGAAGACTCGAGCCGGCATCTGGACGCAGGTCGTCCGGTGCCGGCTTGATGTCTTTCAGCTGGGGGATCGTCGCCGGGAACCCGGCCGACAAGTTGGCCAGGTGCCGCAGCACCGCGTCGGCCTTCTCCCCCTCGGCCAGGTACGGCTGCACCGGCACCTCGGGGAACGCGTCGCTGTAGGCGGGCACCACCTTGATCGCCTTCACCGCGGTCTTCGTCAGCTTGAGCTCGACCAGCGCGGTGCGCTTGTCCTTCGGGTCCCAGTTGCCGCCGAAGACGAAGTTGCCCAGCGAGTAGACGATGGGCGCGCCCTTGTAGACCTCCAGGCCCTGCAGCACATGCGGGTGCGAGCCCAGCACCGCCGACGCGCCGGAGTCGATCGCGTGGTGGGCCACCTCGAGCTGGTACGGCTCGGGTTGCCCGCGGCTCTCGCGCCCCCAGTGAAAGAAGGGGATGACGTGATCGGCCTTCTTCTTCGCCGCGCGGATGTCGGCTTCCAGCATCGCCTTGAGCGCGGCGGTGTCGCTGAAGTGGCCGGCGACGCCCGGCTGACCCTCGGTGGCGATCACCTGCGCGGGCTCGATGTTGCGATCCCCCAGGAAGAAGTACCCGAGGAAGGCGATGGTGACGCCGTTCTTCTCGACGATCGCGGGCGCCCTCGCTTCTGCCAGCGTCCGCGCGGCGCCGAAGTGCACGATGCCGTGCGTGTCGAGGGTGCTCAGCGTGTCGAAGAGGCCCTCGGGGCCGTAGTCGATCATGTGGTTGTTCGCGAGGCTGACCACGTCGACGCCGCCGGCCACCAGCGCCGCCACCAATTCGGGCCGCGCGCGGAAGTTGAAGTTCTTGGCGATCTTCTCCCCGCGCTCGGTGAAGGGGCACTCGAGGTTGACCACGAACAGGTCGGCCTTCGTGGTGAGGGGGCGCACCTTCGCGAAGCCCCAGGCCAGCAGCTCGTCCTTCGGCTTGCCCTTCTTCACCTGCTCGTCGACGTATTCCTCGTAGTGGTACCCGAGCGTCACGTCGCCTGAGACGAGCACCGTGAGTTCGGGTGGGGGAGCGGCGATCAACAGCGGCAGGACGAGGGCGATCATTCTTGGTAGTGAGCATCCTGCATGGCTCGAGAGAAGGACTCCATCGCTTCATCCGACGAGCACAACTCGCGCGGAATAGAACTGGCCGATCGGGGCTGGCTCGACGAGGCCTTGAAGGAGTTCAAGAAGGCCATCGAGCTCGATCCCAACTCCTCGCACGCGCACGACAACCTCGCGACCGTCTTCGCCGAGAAGAAGCAGTTCCGCGACGCGCTCGACGCGTACCTGGTGTCGCTGCGGCTCGAGCCTGACAGCGCCACCGCGCACTACAACCTGGCCTGCTTCCTCTCGGCCCACGCGCTCGACTTCGCCATCAGCGAGTACCAGACCGCCATCGAGCTCGAGCCCGACTACCCCGACGCGCACCTCAACCTGGGCCTCACCTACGCCGACGCCGGGCGCGGCGAAGAAGCGGTCAAAGAGCTGCGCACCGCCATCGAGCTCGACCCGTCCGATCCCTTCCCCCGCCACGAGCTGGCCGGGCTGCAGATGGACGAGGGCGACTACCGCTCGGCGATCACCCAGTTGAAAGACGTGACCCGCCTCGAGCCGGAGAACTTCGAGGCCTGGCTCGACCTGGGCATCTGCTACGCGCAGAAGGGTTTCTACGCCGAGGCCGAGCGCGCCTACGAGAAGGCCAAGGAGCTCAAGAGCGACGACCTGCTGCTCGTCTACAACCTCGCCGCGCTCTACGCGCAGTGGGGCCGCAAGGCCGACGCCATCGAGCACCTCAAGCTCGCCCTCAAGGTCGACCGGGTGAAGGTGGCTGGCTGGCTCAAGGCCGACCCGATGTTCGAAGCACTCGAGGGCGAGGCCGAGTTCGAGGCCCTGCGCTGATGGAGCTCGGCTCTCTCTTCCTCGCCCTGGGGCTGGTGCTGGCCAACGGCTTCTTCGTCGCGATCGAGTTCGCGCTGGTGAAGGTGCGGCAGACGCAGCTCGAGGCGCTGGTGGAGCAGGAACGGGCGGGCGCGGCGCTGGCGCTCACCATGCGCAAGAACCTCGACATCTGGCTGTCCGCCTCGCAGGTGGGCATCACGCTCGCCTCGCTGGCGCTGGGCTGGGTCGGTGAGCCGGCGTTCGCCCACTTGATCGAGCCGCTGGTGCTGAAGGTCGCGCCCGCGGGCGAGACCTCGCAGGCGATCGCCCACACCATCGGGGTGATCCTCGCGTTCGGCATCATCACCTTCCTCCACATCGTGGTGGGTGAGCAGGTGCCCAAGACGGTGGCGATCACCCGGGCCGAAGGCACCGCGCTCTTCCTCGCCTGGCCGATGCGCATCTTCTACGTGCTGTTCTACCCGGTGATCGCGCTGCTCAACGGCGGCACCAAGCTGGTGCTCAAGCTGCTGGGCCTGGGCGGCGCGAACGCCGAGCACGAAGAGGCGCTCTCGCAAGACGAGCTGCGCATGGTGTTCACCTCGTCGGCCGAGGCGGGCGGCCTGCAGAAGCAACAGGCCGAGCTGCTGCACCGCGCGCTGTCGATGATGGAAAAGACGGCGCGCCAGGTGCTCGTGCCGCGTTCGCAGATGAAGGCGCTCGATCTCGAGCTGACCCTCGAGGAGAACCTGGCCGCGGCCTACGCGGCGGGCCACACCTGGGTGCCGGTGATCCGCGGCTCGCTCGATCGCGTCGAGGGCCTGGTGAACGTGAAGGACCTCTTTTACCTGCACGGACGGCACGAGCTGAAGTCGCTGGCGCAGGTGCAGCGGCCGGTGCTCTTCGTGCCCGAGAACATCACCCTCGATCAGCTGCTCAACGAGTTCAAGCGGCGCAACAAGCAGATCGCCGTGGTGGTCGACGAGCACGGCGGCACCTCGGGGCTGATCACGCTCGCGAACGTGGTGGCCGAGCTGGTGGGCAAGGTGGCCGAGCTGGGCCGCAAGGTCGAGCCCATGCAGAAGCTGCCCGGCGGAAAGCTCGAGCTCCCCGGCACCGCGCAGCTCGACGACATCGAGCACACCCTCGAGGTCGAGTTCGACGTCGACAAGACGCAGGTCACCACCATCGCCGGCTTCCTCATGGCGAAGCTGGGCCGGGTGCCGGTGACCGGCGACGTGTGGATGATGGATGACTACCGGGTGGTGACCATCGCGACCGAGGGGCCGCGCGTGGTGACGGTGCGCATCGAGCCGCGGGTGGTGAACCCCTCGCCCTCGGCTCCGTCAGCGCCCAGCCTCGAGCCGGTGAAGTAGGCGGTGGATTGGCCCCTCACCCCGGCCCTCTCCCCGCTGGCGCAGGGAGAGGGAGTCAGGTGATCTGCACTCCCGCGCGCCGCAGCACCTCGAGCGCGTTCGTCGTCTGCACCACGCCGTCGCGCAGCTTGTAGTCGAAGGTCATCTCGCCTTCCTTCACCTCGTCGCGGAAGTGCACGTTGCGGATCGTCTCGGGCCGTTCCTTCGACAGCTCGCAGATCGACAGGTCGTGCGTGGTGACCGCGCCGGCGGCGCCGAGATCGAGCAGCATCAACAGCAGCTGGCGCGAGGCGATCTGCCGTTCCTTCGCGTTGGTGCCCATGAACAGCTCGTCGAGGAAGAACAGGCAGCGATCCTTGTGCAGCTTCGCGGTGTCGAGCACCGTCTTGATGCGCTGCACCTCGGCGTAGAAGTACGACACGCCGCGCTCGAGCGAGTCGTGCACGCGCATGCTGGTCAGCACCTGCACCCGCGACACCTTCATCCGGGTCGCGCACACCGGCAGGCCCGCCAGCGCCATCACCGTGTTGATCCCCGTGGCGCGCATCAGGGTGGTCTTGCCGCTCATGTTCGAGCCGGTGATCACCAGCCCCGTGCCCGGCGCCGCCAGGGTCACGTCGTTGCGAACGGGCTTCTCGAGCAGCGGGTGCCCCAGGTCCGTCGCTTCGACGTGCACCGGCCCGTCGTCCACCTCGGGGAACGCGTCTTCGGGCCGCTCGAAGTGCCAGGTGGCGAACGACGAGAGCGCTTCCAGCTCGGCGAGCGACTCGAACCACTTCCGCGCGCCGCTGCCGTGCGCAGCGCGCCAGCGATCGATGCGGAAGAGCACCAGCAGGTCCCACAGCGTCAGCGCGTTGATGATCGGGTGCATCTGCCCCGAGTGCTTGAGCTCGGCGAAGCCCATCAGCCGCGCGAACTGGCGCAGCCGCGTCGACACGGGCGGGCCGGACATGAGCCCCAGCTGCAGCGCCGCCAGCCGCGCGCCGGTGAACTTCTGCGCGTCGATCGCCGCGAAGGTCTCTTCGAAGCGAATGAAGCCGCGCTCGCCCATGGCCAGCGCTTCCCACATCGCGCCGATCGGCTTGCGCGTCGCCACCACGATCGCGATCTGGACGAGGAGGCCGATCCAGAAGGGCAGGGCGTTGGGGATCACCTCGTTGGCCGAGAGCAGCCCCGCCCCGATGGTGACCACCGGCAGCACGTGCGCGACCGGCCACGCCCAGCGGATGGCGTCGAGCGTGGAGGGCGCCTCGGCCCACTTGAGGAACTTCGAAGGGTCCGCCTTGTCCTTCTTTCCGGCCATGCGCGCCTCGGCCACCAGCGTCTGGCGGAAGTCGATCAAGGGGGCCAGCTCACGCACCGCGTCCTGTCGCTCGCGGATCGCCCTGGCGTTCTCCGCCGGCGTCATCAACCAGTCGAGCAGCCGCTGCTCACCCGCGGCCGTCCCGGTGTCGTCGAGGCGCTGGAAGAGGCTGCCCCGCCCGGTGAGATCCAGATCGCCCCCGTAGAGGTGCCCGTCGGGCACGCGGCCTTCCCCGGTCGAAGGGAAGTCGTGCCACCGCCCCTGCAGCCGCAGCAGCCCCCGCTCGTTGAGCGAGAGCCGCATCTTCGCCAGGTCCTCCCGGCGAATGACGCCCGCGTGGACGACCGCGAGCGCGATGTAGGCGGCCAGGCACGCCAGCGCCCCCCAAAGCCCCCAGCGGGGGATCTTGTCGAAGCCCACCGCGAAGCCGAGCCCGAGGAAGCCCAGGAAGGTGATCGTTCGCAGGTTCGCCAGCCGCCCGCCCGAGCGGTCGAGCGCCACCAGCTCGGCGCGGAACTGCGTCACGCGCGTTTCGTATTCGGCTCGTGCAGGTGCCATGGAGGAAGCTGCTGTTTGGTGCAATGCGTCAGCGAGTGCCAGTGGGATTTACAAAACCCCGTTGTTACGCGCACGACAACCAGTTGACCGTCCCTTTGGGTTTGTGCCAAGTGCATTGAATCGTTTCGAGTTTGTGGGGTGACGCGCCGGGTTCCCCCCACCAACTTTCGCGTCCGTCACGATGGAGACACCGATGAAATCGTCGTCGCTCAAGCTGGTTCTGGCTGCCTCGTTGTTCACCCTCGTCGTGCAGGGCTGCCGCTGCGACGACGGTGGCGGTGGCATTCGCAACAAGGGCGAAGTGCGCATCATCTACACCGACGCCACCAACACCCAGATCGCCGGCGACGACGGCCTCTACGACTTCGGCACGGTCTCGATGGGCAAGACCGTCACCCAGAAGCTCACCGTTCAGAACGTGGGCCGCGGCACCCTGGTGATCCAGAAGTTCGCCAAGGTCAGCGGCGACCCCGCGAAGGTCGGCGGCTTCGTCGACGACCCCTCGCCCGTCTTCAACGTCGCCTTCACCGAGGAGACCGTGGTCGGCACCGGCGAGTCGGTCGAGTTCAACATCGACTACACCCCGCCCGTCGTCGAGGGCATGCCCCAGGTGCTGCACGAGACGGTGCTCACCATGACCTCGGGCGACGTCGAGGCCGGCAAGGAGAACGCCTCGATCACCCTCAAGGGCACCGCGGTGTCGGGCGAGTGTGACCTGCCCGCGAGCCTCGACTTCGGCGCCGTCGCGCGCGGCGACAGCTTCAGCATCGAGTACGACTTCGTCAACCAGCGCCCCATCGAGACCCGCGCGTACCTGGGCGCGGTCGAGTCACAGCAGGGCGACGGCATCTTCGTGATCTCGCCCGATTCCCCCAAGGGCGAGTTCCTGCTCGCGGCGATGCGCTCGAAGACGGCGACCTTCACCTTCAAGCCCACCGAGGCGCGCGAGTACATCGCCACCGTGCGCATGCGCCGCGCCGAGGGCTGTCCCGAGAAGCCGGTGCGCCTGGTCGGCACCGGCGTCGCGGCGGTCATCGGGTGGACGCCCGCCACCCTCGACTTCGGCTACGCGCCTCCCGGCACGACCGTCAACGGCGAGATCACCTTCACCAACCTCTCGCTGCGCCCGGCGACCCTCACCGTGCTCTCCACGCGCGAGGGCACCAACCCCAGCAACGTCTTCAAGGTGATCGAGACCGACACGGCCGACCTCACCCGGGTCACCATTCCGCCCGGCGTGCGCGACTCGAGCACCATGCTCGGCATCGCCCCCGGCACCGTGAAGGTGAAGCTCACCTTCAAGCCGGTGGTGCTCGGGCCGCGTGCCGGCCAGCTCACCGCGGCCACCGAGTTCACCAGCCAGCCGATGATCAGCGTCAACCTGCGCGGCGTCGGCGGCGGCCCCGACATCGACGCGCGGCCGGCTCCCACCCTCAACTTCGGCCGCATCGCCTACTTCGCGGGCGCGAACCCCGCCTCGTTCGCCAACCGCAAGCTCACCGTGCAGAACGTGGGCACGCGCCCCACGCCCGCCGACCCGCGCGCGAACCTGAAGCTCGGCCAGCCCGACGGCGCCGGCGGCTTCATCAAGCCCTACTGGGAAGTGACGGCCGGCACCGGCTCGTCGCTCAGCGAGATCTGCGTGGGCACCTTCGACAGCAGCACCATGACCTGCACCGACGACCTGCCGATGAGCGGGGCGGGCCGCTACGATCCCATCCAGGGGCTCGAGGCCGGCGGCGCCACCAGCATCCTCGACATCCCCATTCGCATCACGCCCAACGGGCTGGGCACGCGCGAGTTCACGCTGCGGCTCTTCTCGAACGATCCCGACGAGCCGGTGACCACCATCACCGTCACCGCCAACTCGGTGATGCTGCCGCCGTGCGACGTGGAGATCACCCCCATCGCGCTCGCCTTCGGCATCGTCTCGCCGCCGGCCATCAGGGATCTCGGCTTCACCGTGCGCAACCGCCTCACCGGCCCCGCCGACGTGTGCCTCATGTCGAACCTGCAGCTGCTCCCTGAGGTCGGCACCCCCACCGGCATGCCCGCGGTGTTCTCGCTGCCCGGCGGCCCGATCAACGAGCTCGACCTGATGCCCGGGGAGACCCGGCAGGTGATGGTGCGCGCCTGGCCGCAGGGCCAGCTGCCCCCCGTGCCCGTGCAGGTCAGCGGCAAGGTGTCCTTCAACCTCGCCAACCCCGTGCAGCCGCTCGCCGAGGTCGCGCTCACCGCGACGATCGCCAATAGCTGCCTCACCATCTCGCCTTCCACGCTCGACTTCGGCACCGTGAAGAAGGACTGCAACTCGCCCAACCGGAACTTCCAGATCTACAACTCGTGCTCGACCGACGTGGTGATCAACAACGCAACCATGGGGTCGGCCGCTGGCGAGGGTCCGACGGGCCCGAACTGCAACACCAGCATGACCACGAACCAGCCGTGCCCGGAGTTCTTCGTGGTGTCCGGCATCACCGGCGGCACGCGCGTCACCCCGGGCAGCTCGACGCCGGTGACGTTCTCGCTCAAGTACCGCCCCATCAACTACGGGCCCGACACCGGCGCCTTCGTGATCAGCGTCACCCAGGGCGGCCAGCCGCTCGACTACGTGGTGGCGCTGCAGGGCCGCGGCGACATGGAAGGGCTCAACACCGACACCTTCCGCCAGGACACCAAGCCCAAGGCCGACATCCTCCTCGTGATCGACGACTCCTGCTCCATGGGCGACAAGCAGACCGCGCTGGCCCAGAACATGGCGTCGTTCCTCCAGTACGCCACCAGCAACCAGGTCGACTTCCACCTCGGCGTCACCAACACCGAGCTCAGCGGCTCGACGGCGGCCCTGGCCGGCACGCTGCACGCCACCGCGGCGGGCAACAAGATCCTCAGGCCCACCACGCCCAACCTGCAGACCGAGTTCGCCGATCTCGTGAACGTCGGCACCAGCGGCTACTCGGAGTCGTGCATGGACCCGGCGACCCGCGCGCTCACCGCGCCGAACATCACCGACCCGGCGAAGAACGCGGGCTTCCTGCGGCAGGAAGCGGTGCTCGCGGTGGTGTGCGTCACCGACGCCCGCGACCAGGCCCCGCAGGCGCCGGCGTTCTACTTGAACCAGCTCATCAACATCAGAGGCGCGCAGCGCTCGGGCCAGTTCACCTACAACGTGGTCGGGCCGTTCCTCCCCAGCTCCCCGTCGGGTTGCTCGTACGACGACCCGAACGACGGCCGGCACGACTTCATGGTCGCGCAGACCAACGGCGTGAAGGACGAGATCTGCACCCCGAACTGGGCGGTCGCGCTCGAGCGCATCGGCAAGAACGCGTTCGGCTACCGCACCAACTTCTTCCTCACCTCGCGGCCCGATCTCGCGGCGCCCACGGGCATCCAGGTGGCGATCGACGGCATGCCGATCCCCGCGATCGACCCCGACCCCAACCTCATGTCGCGCATCTGGGAGTACGATGCGACGAACAACTCGATCAACTTCGAGCCGCTGTACGTGCCTGAGCCGGGCAAGACGCTGACCGTGACCTATCAGGCCGCCTGCATCCCCTGAATGCAGTGACCATCGACTCGCAGCCCGCGGCCCATTCATTCGTGGACCGCGGGTCGCGTTCTGTTTTGACGGAGAACGACGTGAAGAAGCTCTCGACTGTAGGCCTCATCGCCGTGGCGTTTGCCTCGACCTCCGCCTGGGCCCAGCTTCCGCCCATCATCACCACCAGCCAGCCCTACCAGTCGCTCACGGGCGCCACGGTGCTGGGGTACTCGCTCGGCCAGGACGAGGGCGCTCTCCCCATCACCCTGCCGTTCTCGTTCCCGTACTTCGGCACGAACTACACGCAGGTCTTCCCGAGCATCAACGGCTTCGTCACGTTCGGCACGGGCTGCACCAGTGGCTCGTCGTGCTACTCGAACCAGTCCTTCCCCAGCACCTCGACCCCCAACGCGGTCATCGCCGGCGTGTGGGACGACTACGAGATCGGCCCGACGTCCCAGGTGCGCTACGTCACCGGCGCGTCGGAGGTGACGATCGAGTGGTTCCAGATCATCCCCTACTTCAGCAGCGGGCCCGAGGTGACCTTCTCGATCAAGCTCACCGCCGGTGGCGGCATCTTCATTCACCACGGCCCGATGCTCAGCACCTCGGCCAGCGACTTCAACTTCGTCACCGGCTTCGAGAACCAGGGGGGCACCCTGGGGGCCAACGTGCTCACCTGCGGCAACGTCTGCACTCCGGCGGACTACGTGCCGAACCGCCTCTTCACCATCGGCGAGCCCAACGGGCCCGATCTGTCGGTCACCTCGGTCACCATCGCCAACTTCGTCACCGCGGGTGACGGCAACCTCACCTTCGACGTCAGCGCGAGCCTGCGCAACTTCGGCCGCACCGACGCGCCCAACTTCCTGTGGAAGGCCTTCCTCTCGCGCGACCGGCTGCTCGATCTTTCGCCCACCGATGGCGGGGCGGACATCGAGGTCGCCACGGGCGGCCCCCACAGCCTGCCCGGCGTCGACGGCGGCGTGACCGCTGACGGCGGCCAGGCGATCGTCGCGGTCTCGGCGAGCGCGGCCACCACCACCGCCCCGGCGACGGGCGAGTACTACGTGCTGGTGCAGGTCGACTCGACCGACGTGGTGATGGAGGCGTCCGAGGCCAACAACGTCGGCTCGACCGCCACGGCCTTCGTGCAGGGCATCGACCTGGTGGCCACTTCGATCTCGGGCGTGGCCAGCACGGGCGGCGGCAACACCGACAACTTCGCCTTCAGCTTCTTCAACCGCGGCACCACCGCGGCGGGCACCGTGGGGTACCGCATCCTGCTCAGCACCGACCAGGTGCTCGACCCGGGCGATTACACCGTGTCGAACGGCACCTACGTGGTCAGCGGTGGCGCGACGATCACCGAGACGGCGCTGCCGGTGGTGATCCCCGCGAACGTGCCTAACGGCCAGTTCCACTACCTGCTCCAGGTCAACCCCTCGGGCGCGGTGGTCGAGGCCAATTACATGAACAACGTGGCCGCCTCGGCCGCGAAGGTCGACGTGCGCCGCGCCGATCTGCTCGCCGAGCAGGTGAACTTCCTCGACACCGTCACCGGCCTCGAGACCACCGGCGCCCGCTTCGGCGAGGCGGCGCAGATGAAGGTGCGCTTCCGCAACACGGGCGGGGCGAACGCGAACAACTTCCGGGTGGCGATGGTGCTGTCGTCCGACAGCTCGCTCTCGCTGTTGTCCGACACCTACGTCTGCGACCAGGTGGTGACGCAGGTCGCGCCGGGCACCACCTCGACCGAGGTCACCTTGAGCTGCAACCTGCCGCTCACCAACGCGGCCAACGTGGCCTTCGCCACCGGGCAGTACTTCCTGTTCGGCATCCTCGACTCGACGGGCGCGGTGTTCGAGAGCAACAAGGCGAACAACAGCCTCATGCTCGGGCCGATTCGCATCACCGCGCCGGGCGCCGATCTCACCGTCACCAGCGTCACCGCCCCGGCTTCGGCGGGCGTGGGCGAGGTGATCCCCGTGGTGCGCAGCATTCGCAACATCGGCAACGTCGACGCGCCGGCGGTGGCCTACCGCTTCTACGCCTCGGCCAACGACATCATCACCACCGACGACGTGCTCCTGCGCATCGTCGACAACGGCACCGAGCGCGACGAGGGCATGGTGACGCTCGCCCGCAACACGGGTGACACGGCCACCGAGTTGGTGCGCATTCCGGGCACCATGCCGGCGGGCACCTACTACGTGGGCTGCATCGTCGACCCGACCTCCACCGTCGCGACCGACCTGGACGTGACCAACAACTCGGTCGCTTCCCGCAGCATGGTGATCGCCCCCTCGTCGCTGCGCGTGGTCAACACGGCGCTGCCCGACGCGGTGATCGGCCGCCCGTACGCCTTCCGCCTCTCTGCGGTGGGCGAGCAGGGGGCCTCGAACTGGAGCATCGATCGCGCCCAGAGCGATGCGCCGTGGCTGACCGTCGGTAGCACCGACGGCCTGCTCTCCGGCACGCCGACCGGCGCCGGGGGCGCAGAGGTCGTCGGCGTCACCGTGGTGCTCGTGAACAACAATCGACAGGCAGCAGTGCGGCTCGCGTTGCGCATCCTGCCCACCACCTCGGGCGTCGAGGTCACCACCACCAGCCTCCCCGCGGTGACCAACAGCACCACCGCCCAGTATCTCTACGTGCTCGGCGCGGCCGGCGGCGTGCGGCCGTACACCTGGCGGCTGGCCGGCGGCACCCTGCCCACGGGGCTGGCGCTCGGCACCGACGGCACGCTCTTCGGCGCCCCGCGCAACGCCTCGAACGGCGCCATTCCCCTCACCGTCGAGGTGCGCGACGCGGTGGGCGGGCGGGCCACCCGCCAGCTCGCGCTGCGGCTGATCGCGCCGGGGGCCATCACCTTCCGCACCGTGTCCATTCCCGACGCGCTCATCGGTCAGGAGTACCTGCAGGACATCGCCGTGGCCAACCAGGACGGCTCGATGCTGGCCAAGCCGCTCGTCTGGCGCGTGAGCGGCGCGGTGCCCGGGGGGCTGTCAGTCACCCCGCAGGCCGAGTTGATCACCGTGAGCGGCCGCGCCACCCAGGCCGGCACCTTCAGCTTCACCATCGCAGTCGAGGACAACAATGGCCGCAGCGACAACCTGGAGTTCACCATGACCGTGCACCCGCCCCGTTACCGAGTTCAGGGCACGCTGCCCGAGGTGCTCCGGCCCGGCGCCGCAGTCTCGATCGGCCTCACCGTCTCGCCCAGCGGCAACGTCACCTACCGCGTCGCCAACGGCCTGCTGCCCCCCGGCCTCACCCTGGACACGGCCGGCCTCATCAGCGGCACCGTGCCGGCCGAGGGCTCCGAGGGGCTCTTCTCCTTCGTGGTCGAGGTCAGTGACCCGGCCGGCATGACGGGGGTGACCCCGCTGTCGCTGCGGGTCGAGCGCGAGGCGAAGACCCTGGGCTGCAGCAGCACCTCGACCCCGTGGTCGCCGCTGGCCGTGTTGGCGATCGCCGCTGTGGCGCTCAACCGGAGGCGCCGCCGTCCGTCGACGTTGGCCGGGGCAGGTGTCTCAGCGGCCGGACTGGGCCTGACCGTCGCCCTGGCGCTCGTGCCGATGGCGGCGCGGGCGCAGTACCAGGTGATCGGCCCCACGCCGATCTCGTACCAGCCCCTCGTCAACGGCGCGGTGACCACGGCGGCGGCCTCGCTGTCCGTGCCGTTCCCCATGCCGTTCTTCGACAGCCAGATCACCTCGGTGGCGATGTCGCAGTACGGCTACCTCGCCGTCGGCGGCGCGCCAGCGTCGTACTCGACCAACCAGAACGTGCCGCACAGCAGCACGACCAGCAGCATCCCCAAGGTGTACATCGCGCCCTGGTGGGACGTGCTCACCACCCCGCAGAGCAGCACCAACGGGTACCGCTACCAGGTGACGGGCGTGGCGCCCAACCGGGTGATGGCCTTCGAGTGGAACGCGGTCGGCGCCAACGCCACCACCTCTCGCATCGCCTTCCAGGTGCTGCTGTACGAGACCACGGGCCGCATTCGCTTCGCGTACAGCACGGCGCTGCCCGGGACGGTCTCGGCCTCGGTGGGCATTCAGAAGGACACGGCGGTCGGCGTGCCCGGCCTCGCCTGCGCGAGCAGCGCCAGCTGCACCTCGACCGCGTACCCGGCGGGGCAGGCGATCGACTTCTTCCTCCCGCCTGATCTCGAGGTCGTCTCGCTCTCGGCGCCGCAGACGGGCTACGCGGGCGTGGCCTTCCCGCAGACCGCCACCATCCGCAACCGCGGTGGCCGTGACTCCACGGGCGTGGTGGTGCGCTTCTTCCTGTCGACCGACGCGACCCTCGATCAGATGACCGACACCATGATCGGCAGCTCGCCGGCCATCAACGTCGATGCCCAGGGCACGGGGCAGGCGGTCATCAACGCGCCCCTGCCGGCGGTGTTGACCCAGACGTCGTACTTCCTGTTCGCGGTCGTCGACCCCGATCGGACGATCGTCGAGCAGTCAGAGCTCAACAACGTCTCGGCGCCGTCCGTCGTCACCATCGGTGCGCCGACGGCTGACCTGGTGGTGGCCGGCTTCACCGCTCCCACCGCGGCGATGCCGGGCGCGACCCTGCAGGTGAGCCGCTCGTTTCAGAACCTGGGCAACGCGGCCTCGCTGGCGGCGAAGTACACCTACTTCCTGTCTGACAACGCCTCGGTGTCGATCGCCGATCGCTCGCTGAGCGTGGGCAACCTGGCCGCGCTCAACCCGCAGCAGGTGGACATGGCGATGGACAGCGTCACCATTCCGCCCGAGCTCGCCCCGGGGGCCTACTGGCTGGGCGTGTGCGTCAACTTCGACGGCGCCACCTCGACCTTCGGCGGCAACGAGATCACCATCGTGAACAACTGCTACACGCAGGCGGCCGCGGTGGCGGTCACCACGGGCACGGTCACCATCTCCACCGCCGCGCTCCCGACTGCGACCCGCTACGCGCCCTTCGGGCTGCGCCTGCAGGCCACCGGCGGCACCGGCACCTACGTCTGGGAGCTCAGCGGCGGCGCGCTGCCCCCCGGCCTGACGCTCTCCACCGCGGGTGACCTGGTGGGCTCGCCGTCGACCGCGGGCACCTTCACCTTCGACGCGAAGGTCACCAGCGGCACCGTCACCGACACCCGCGGGCTCAGCCTGCAGGTGATGCCGGGCGGCTTGCCGCTGGTCATCGTCGATCAGTCGCTCACCGCCGCCGAGTTCGGCCGGGTGTACGCGGCCTCGATGGTCGCGGTGGGTGGAGCGCCGCCCTACGTGTGGCGCGCGCTCGACCCGGCTGAGCTGCCCCCGGGCGTGGCGGTGGCCACCGACGGCCTGCTCGAGGGCCGGCCGCTCATGGCGGGCGACTTCAGCTTCGGCATCGAGGTGAAGGACTCCGCCGGCGCCTCGGTCTCGAAGGAGCTGAGCCTGCGGGTGGTGACCCCGACCTCGCTGTCCATCGCCACCTCGTCGGTCGAGACGGCGCTGGTCGGCCGCGACTACCTCCAGCCGCTGGTCGCGGTGGGCGGCACGCCCCCCTACGCGTGGACGCTGCTGCGCTTCCAGGAGCTGCCGGAGAACATCACCGACGCGCCGGGCCCCGTGCTCGATCGGCAGATGAACACCGACCCGTTCCCCCCTGACTTCGGCATCGGCATCGACGATCGCGACACCGCCGACTACCTCAGCGGCACGCCGCGCAAGGCGGGCCTCTACGCCATCACCCTCAAGGTGGTGGACGGCGCGTCGACGGAAGACACGGCCAGCGTGCTGCTGCGCGTGAGCTACCGCGACGGCCTGGCCATCACCACGCTCTCGCTGCCCGACGCCTTCGTGAACCAGCCCTACCAGGTGCGCCTGTCCCACAACGGCGGCACCGATGCGCAGGCGACGATCAGCTTCACGGTGCCCTGCATTCAGCAGGCGGTCCGCCCGGGCGAGTTCGCCTGCGCGGCCGGTGAGCCGCTCCAGAAGCTGCCGTTGGGTCTCGAGCTCAAGCCTGACGGCACCATCCTCGGCACGGCGCTGGCCGACACCGGCACCTACACCTTCCTGGTGAAGGTGACCGACGGCCTGGGCCGGCAAGACGTTCGCGCGCTGGCGCTGCGCCTGCGGCCCGACTTCTCGCTCGAGCGCACCAGCTGCAATTCCACCGGGCTCGATCCGTCCCTCCTGGCCCTCGCGTTGGCGGGCTTCGCGCTCCGCCGCCGCCGTCGCTGATTCGGCGCACACCCTTCGAAGGAAAGAGAACCAACAGTCATGTGGAAGAACCTGTGTGTTGCCGTGGTTGCTGCCGGAGTGATGGGCGTGGTGGGTGCCTCGTGTGGCAGCGGGCCGAAGAACGTCTGTGTCGATCGCAACATCCGCTGCAGCTCGCCGTTGATCTGCGACCCGGGTGACGGGGTCTGCAAGTGCGGCGGGCGGGGCGGGGTGGTGTGCGCCGAAGGGTCGGTCTGCGACCCGGTGGCGAACACCTGCCTCTCGAAGAAGTGCGACAACGTCGACTGCTCCGACAAGGCGGGCACGAGCTGCGATCAGCTCGACGGCGTGTGCAAGTGCGGCGGCACGGGCGGCGCGGTGTGCGGCGAGACCGAGACCTGCAACCCGAACGCGAAGGCGTGCGTGGCCAGCTCGAACTGCAACCAGATCGCCTGTCCCTTCAACCAGACCTGCGATTCCACCACGGGCCAGTGCAAGTGCGGCACGGCGGCCTGCGCGGTGGGCCAGTCGTGCAGCGTCGACAGCACCTCGAACAAGACCTGCGTGGCCGACAACTGCACCGGCGTGGCCTGCACGGGCGCCTCGGTGTGCGACCCGGCCGACGGCCTGTGCAAGTGCAACGCGGTGGTCTGCCAGAGCGGCCAGGCCTGTGCGTGCCCGACCGGCGGCGATGCGGGCTGCGCGGCGACGGCGCGGGTGTGCCGGGTGAGCAACCTGTGCAGCTCGGTCACCTGCAACAACGGCACGACCTGCGATCCGGGCGATGGCCAGTGCAAGTGTGGCGCGCCCGGCGGGCCGATCTGCGCCAGCAACCAGATCTGCAACCTCGGCCCCCCCGCGCAGTGCGAGGGTGGGCAGCAGTGCTCGCTGCCCGACGGAGGGGCGAAGGTCTGCGCTGGCGGCACCAGCTGCGACCCCGAAGATGGCCAGTGCAAGTGTGGTGGCCGTGGCGGCGTGGTGTGCGCGCCTGCGACGGGCGCTGACGGCGGCGTGGTGAGCGCGGCGGAGATCTGCGTGTCCAACCCCATTCAGCAGGTCTGCCGGCGTCCCTGTGACGTGCGCAGCCCTGACTGCGAGCCGGGCAAGTACTGCTACTTCGACTCGTCGGCGGCGACGCCCTCGACGTACTGCGCCGTGCCCACGGACAACCAGGAGGAAGACACGGCGTGCACCACGGCGACCGCGTGCTTCTCGATGGTGCCGGGGGCCCGCTCGCTGCACTGCCTGGGGCTGGCGCTGGGCCAGACGGGCATCTGCCGGGCGTACTGCGACACGGCCGCTGGCACTGCCGGCTGCCTGCAGGACAGGCCTCGCACCTGCCTCGCCATTCCGACGGCGGCGAGCGGAACCGGCTACTGCAACCCGCAGTGAGCGGAGCCGGTCTGGCGGCACGCCGGACCAGCCAGGGCCAAGGCGAAGCGACCCAGGGAAGTGAGCTGAGCTGAGCGCAGGCACGCGGGGGAGTCGGGATTCCGGCTCCCCCGTTTCATTTGGGGTCGCTTCGCCTCGGCCAGACCTGCTTGCGGCTTCGCTCCCGTTGCGTTGCGGGGTGGGTCTGATATTGATTCCGAAATCAATCTTCACACCCTCACCGGAGCGACCCCATGCCGAACCCCTTCACGCCTGAGCACGAAGCCTTCCGCAAGTCGGTCCGCCAGTGGGTCGAGAAGGAGCTGACGCCGCACGCCCTCGAGTGGGATCGCGCCGGCATCTTCCCCCGGGAGATCTTCAACCAGGCCGGCGAGCTGGGCTTCCTGGGGATGAACCACGACCCGAAGTACGGCGGGAGCGGGCTCGACTACTGGTACGTGACGGCCTTCTGCGAAGAGCTGGTGCGCAGCCACAACGCCGGCGTGAACATGGCGCTGATGGTGCAGAGCCAGATGGCGACGCCGATCATCAACGAGATCGGCACCGACGAGCAGAAGCGGCTCTTCCTCGAGCCCGCGCTCAAGGGCGAGAAGATCGCGGCGCTGGGCGTGAGCGAGCCGGGGGCGGGCAGCGACGTGGCCAACCTCAAGACCACCGCGCGCCGGGTGGGCGACGACTACGTGATCAACGGCTCGAAGATGTGGATCACCAACGGCACCCGCGCCGACTTCATCACGCTGGCGGTGCGCACCGGCGACCCGGGCTACGGCGGGGTCTCGCTGTTGACCTTCCCCACCGACGTGAAGGGGTTCCAGGTCAGCAAGAAGCTCGACAAGGTGGGCAACCTCTCGTCGGACACCGCGATCCTCTTCTTCGAGGACTGCAAGGTGCCCGTCCGCTACCTGCTGGGCGAGGAGAACGAGGGCTTCTACCACGTGATGACGAACTTCCAGGGCGAGCGCCTCACCGCGGCGATCGCGGCGGTGGCGGCCATGGACCAGATGATCGCCGGCGCGATCAAGTACGGCCACGAGCGGAGCGCGTTCGGCAAGCCGATCATCAAGTTCCAGGTGTGGCGCCACAAGTTCGTCGAGCTGCTCTCGCAGATGGAAGCGGCGCGCCGGCTCACGTACCACGCGGTCGAGCTGTTCGAGGCGAAGGAGAACCCGGTGAAGGAGATCTCGATGGCCAAGCTGGTGGCCGGCGATCTCGCGCAGAAGGTGGCCTACGACTGCCAGCAGTTCTACGGCGGCATGGGCTACATCGAGGAGACCGAGGTCGCCCGCGCCTGGCGCGACATCCGCCTGATCACCATCGGTGGCGGCACCTCGGAGATCATGAAGGAGATCATCTCGAAGCTCAGCGGGTTCTGAGGCCCCCTCGACTCCGCGCGGGGTGAACGGTACACCCCCGGGCGTGCTGCGAATCTCCGTCACCTTGCTGCTGTGCGCCGCCACGTTCGCGCGGGCGGACTACATGGACCACTTCGTCCTGCGGGAAGACGTGGGGCCCCACAAGGCGCCGTACCTGGGTGACGCGCAGTTGGTGGTGATCCCCATCGAGGTGGCGGGGTTCCCGCCCATCGACCTGGCGGCGCTGCAGCACTTCTTCTCGCCCGACGATCCGAACGGGTTCGTGAAGTACTACGAGGCGGCCTCGCTGGGCCGCTACCACCCGCGCGTCACCGTGGCGCCGAAGGTGAGCTACGCCACCTGCCCGCTGCCCGCGGCCCAGTTTCCGACCTGCGCGGTGGCGCGCGGCGACATCAACGCGTTCACCGCCGGCATGGACATGATGCGGGACGTCATCAAGAAGTCCGACCAGGCCGGCTTCGACTTCGCGCCGTACGACGTCAACGGGCGCAAGGGCACGGCCGACGGGTGGATCGACGGGGTGATGCTGCTCACCAACGTGCCCTTCGGCGGCATCGCGTTTCCGTTCGGCTTCTTCAACCGGGGCGACAACCTCAACGGCAGCAACAGCGGGCCGCTGGTGGTCGACGGGATCAAGATCGGTCACTTCGCCATCGCGGGGGAGAACGACCAGTTCGTGATGGTGCACGAGTTCGGGCACGTGCTGGGGCTCACCGATCTCTACGACGAGTCGGGCAAGTACGACGGGCTCTACCTCTCGGTGATGGGCACCTGGGGGTACGACCCCAACATCCCGCTGCCGGACGCCGAGACGCGGTTCCGGCTGCGCTGGGCGAACTGGCACCAGGTGCAGGGGCGCCAGCGGGTGGTCATTCACCCGGCCGAGACGACCGGCGAGGTGTACCGGCTGGGCACGGGCGACGAATACTTCCTGGTGGAGAACCGCGGGCCGGGAGACGCGTTCGATCGCTCGCTGCCCGAGCGCGGGCTGGCGGTCTTCCACGTCGATCGCACGGTGAAGCTGGGCGGGCAGGAAGGCCAGTTCGTCGAGCGCATCCTCGACTGCGTCAACTGCGACCCCTGGCACCCGTACATTCGCCTGCTGCAGGCCGATGGGCTGTTCGAGATCGAGCATTCCGGGAGGTTCGGCCGGGGCGACCTGTTCGGTGCGGGCTCGTTCCTCCGGCCTGATCCACGGGCGGTGGCCGTGTCCGAGCTCAACGCGGTGAACTCGAGCAATCTCTACTCGGGCGCGGTGTCGGGCTTGAAGCTCGACGACGTGCGCCTGCTGGCGGACGGCTCGATCGAGGTCACCCTCGACGCGCCCGAGACCGGCCAATGCGACGAGAAGCTGTGCGCCGAGGGCGAAGGGTGCGCGCCGGTGACGTGCGGCGAGCCCGAGAAGAAGACGGGGTGCTCGGTGGGCGAGGGGCTGTGGCCCGCGTTCGGCCTGCTACTTCTTGAACAGGGCCTCCGCCGCCGAAAGCAGCGCGTCCTTCGAAGGCCCTGAGTCGCGCTTCGCGCCGTCGCCGAGTTGGAAGAAGTCGCAGAAGTTGGCGTCTTCCTTGTCCTCGGGGACCTCGGCGAAGGGTTCCTTGCACTGCTTGGCCACGGTCTCGTCGAAGTGCCGGCAGTGAATGCAGGCGTGCAGCTCGGACCCGCAGGAAGGACAGGTCTCCCGGCGACCTGTCTGGTTGTAGGACGCCTCCAAAACGGCTCCGCACTTTCCACAGCCGGCCATGGCGTGCATATAACGCAGCCCCCTCCCGGAGGTCATGCCGCTGATGCGTCACACGTTCCCGTTTCTGATGGTCCTCGTCTTCACTGCCCCCGTCTTCGCCGCCGAGCCGATGGGCGCGACGGAGGACGAGTTCAAGATGTACCTCCACTACAAGCTGGCGCTGGCCGACACCCGGGTGCAGGCGATGAAGCCCGAGGCCCGCCTTCCGGCCATCGCGAAGGACGCCAGCTACAAGCTGAAGGACCTGCAGCAGGCGATCGCGCACGTGGAGGCCGCGGGCGACGTGAAGGCGAAGTGCGAGGCGAACCTGAAGGAGACGTTCGGCAAGACCGAGCTCGCGGGGAAGACGGGCCGCCTCGAGATCGACATGAGCGGCGACTACGTCATCGCCGTCGTGCAGTGGTTCAACGAGGAGCAGAAGAACCTGCCCATCGAGGCGGCCTACGCTGCCGCGCGCGCGGCCGAGGCGTGCCCCGTCGCTTCCACCGTGAGCGTGCAGGCCCAGGACAAGGCCTCGCCGAAGCAGCGCGTGTTCCAGGCGGTGGTGAGCACGGCGAGCGCGCGCCGGATCAACATCGACAAGGTGAAGGACTACGGCGAGACGAGGTACCTCAAGCTCTTCGAGAAGGTGAAGAGCGTGGCCAACGGCGACGACCTGTCGGCCGAGCGCTGATTGGCGAAGAGCTCGTACCAGCCGAAGGACTACTTCTTCCGCAAGGCGAAGGAAGAGGGGCTGCGGGCCCGGAGCGCCTTCAAGATCGACGAGATCGCGAAGCGGTTCGGGGTGTTCAAGAAGGGCCAGACCGTCATCGATCTCGGCGCCGCGCCGGGGGGGTTCCTGCAGATCATCCTCAACGAGGTCGGGCCCAGCGGGCAGGTGATCGGGGTCGATCTCGCCGCGATCAAGCCGCTGGGGCGGCCCAACGTGAAGACCGCGGTGATGGATGTGCTCGCGGCTGATTTTGCGAAGTCACTCGAGGCGCTGCACCCCGGGCCGGTCGATGTCGTCGTGTCGGATCTCGCGCCGAAGACCACGGGCGTGAAGGACGTGGATCTTGCGCGGTCGCATCGGCTGGCGGGCATTGCGCTCGACATCTCGCGGACGCGGGGAAAGCCGGGCAGCCACTTCATCGCCAAGCTCTTCATGGGCGGCGACTTCGAGCAGTTTCGCGCCGAGGTGCGCACCGTCTTCAGCGACGTCAAGGTCGTGCGGCCCGACGCGACCCGGCAGGCGAGCATGGAGATTTATCTCGTGGGTCTTCGGAAGCGCTGAGGGGCCGGATTCGGGGTCGGATTCGGGGTCGGATTCGGATTCGGATTCGGATTCGGATTCGGGGTCGGATTCGGATTCGGGGTCGGGGTCGGCGACGGGATCGGGATCGCGATCGGCTTCGGGATCGGGCAGGGGGGCGGCTTCGGGAAGGGGTTCGGTGGCGTGTGCTCAGTCAATCGAGGCGGCTCCGTGAGCCGCCACCGCGACCGTCCCCGATCCCGAAGCCGATCGCGATCCCGATCCCGTCGCCGACCCCGAATCCGACCCCGGAAAATCCGACCCCGGGAAAACCGACCCCGGAAAACCGGAAAATCAGCCCCCGAATTCCCCCTGGCCCCCGTCTCCCTCACGGCCGCTTGAGTGCAGGCTGCTCCCCCGACCTCTCTCTCGCCCGTGGCCCCCTCTGCCGGGTGGGCTCAGCTTCCATCCCCGGCTGGTACGCCGTGACCTTGTCTCTCCCCCCTCGCTTGCTGGCGTAGAGCGCCGAGTCCGCGCAATCGACCAGCTTCGTCTGCTCAGTCGCGTCGAAGGGCAGGGTGGCAAGTCCGATCGAGATGGTGACCTTCCCTCCCGGCTGCGTCTTGCCGTGCTCGAGGTCTCCCTCGGCGATGCTGCGGCGCAGCTTCTCGGCGACCTCGAGGCTCTCCATGCGCGTGACCTGCGGCAGCAGCACCACGAACTCCTCGCCGCCGTAGCGCGCCAGCGTGTCGACCTTGCGCAGGTTCTGCTTCAGCAACTGGCACACCCGCCGCAGCACGTCGTCACCCGCGGAATGCCCCGCGCTGTCGTTGAGGTGCTTGAAGTGATCGATGTCGATCATCAGCATCGTCAGCGGCGTGTCGAAGCGCGCCGCGCGCGCGATCTCGGCCTCGAGCTGCTGGAAGAGGTGGCGCCGGTTCGGCACCCCCGTCAGCGGGTCGGTGATCGACAGCGCCACCGTCTGCTCGTGCAGCCGCGCGTTCTGCACCGCGAGGCCCACCTGGTCGGCGACCGCCGCGAAGAACTCCATCTCATCGGGGCCGAAGTCGGTCTTGCGCGGCCGCTCGAAGTTGAGCACCCCCAGCAGCTCCCCGCCGCGCACCATCGGCACCGAGAGCAGGCAGCCCCGTTCCTTCACCCCGCCTGCCCCGCGGATGCGGAAGAGCGTGTCCTGCTCGAGGTCGGCCACGTACCAGCTGCGCCGCAGCTCGGCCGCGCGGCCGCACACGCCCTCGCCGATCGCGAAGGTGAGCCCCTCGCTGCCCACGTTCGGAGGGTGCGCCTTGAGCACCTCGAGCTTCCCGTCGCCGTTGAGCAGCATGATGCTGAACTTCGGCACCTGCAGCTTCACCGGCACCACCGACGCGACCCGCTGGAGCACCTCGTTCAGGTCGAGGCTCGAGGCGATGGTGCGGGCCAGATCGTAGAGAATCTGCAGCTCGGCCACGCGGTTCTCGAGCTCGGCCTTCAGCTCGAGATCGGTGCGCGCGCGCTCGAGATCACGCTGGGTGTCGATCTCGATCGCCTTCAGATCGGTCAGGCGCGCCAGCATGCGGTTGAACGCGAGCGCGAGGCCCCCCAGCTCGTCGCGGCCCAGGTCGGGCGCGCGCACCACCAGGTCTCCGTCTTCCGCCCGCTTCATGATCGCCACCAGCCGGGCGATGCGCCGGCTCACGAACACCCGCACCGCCAGCACCACCGTGGCGCCCAGCGTCAGCACGAAGAGGGTGATGAACCAGCTCGCGTTGATGAAGACCTGCGCCACCTCGGTGCGCAACGCCGGCTCGTCGATGGTCAGCTGCAGCGTGCCCGTGCGCAGCGTCGACTGGCCGGTGTGGCAACCCCCGCACGCTACGCCGCCCAGCGGGTAGAGCACCTCTCCGCCCGCGCCGCTGCTCCACGGAAACGGGCTCGACGGCGCCTCGAAGGTGGCCTGCCCTTCGCCGATCGCCATCAGCCGGCTCGCCCCGGGCCAGGCCTTGTCTTCTTCCTCGATGCGCCGCGACCACTTCACCTCGCCGTCGCGCCCGATGATCCGCAGATCGGTCACCAGCTTGAGCGCCGACCAGTTGCTGCGCACGGCGTTGGTCACCGCCCGGTGCGCCACCCGCGGCGCAGTCCCCGGGGGCGTCTCTTCGACCGCGCCGAAGCTGGTGGCGACGAACTCGGCCAGACCCAGCGCGTCGGTGCGCGTCTTTTCCCGCACCGCGCGATCGGTGCGGCGCCACGCCGTCACCGTGCCCAGCAGAGCCAACAACAGCGCCGGCACCGACACGGCGATGAGAAGTCTGGTGCCGATGGTACGCAGGTCAGGGCCTTTGTTGCGGGTGGGGCCCGGCAGCATCGTTGAGGTGGACTAAGGTGTGAAGCGTGGAATTACTCACTGCGTCATTCATCACCGCGCCCCATGGCTTCCCCATGAGAACGGGCGGGGTGTCAGCGGCGCCTTACGACAGCCTCAACAGCTCCTTCGCGGTGGGGGACGAGGTGGCCGCGGTGACCGAGAACCTCGCGCGCCTCGCTGCCCGCGCCGGCGTCGGCCCGGCCCGGCTGCTCTTCGTCAAGCAGGTGCACGGCGCGCGCGTGGTCGAAGCGGTGAAGGCCGCCCCCGACACCGAGGCCGACGCGCTGTGGACCGACGTGCCTGGCACCGCGGTGGGGGTGCGCACGGCTGATTGCCTGCCGATCCTGATCGAAGATCCGCGGGGCAGGGTCGCGGCCGTGCACGCGGGCTGGCGCGGGGTGATCTCCGAGATCGTGGCGCGCACCGTCGAGCAGCTGGTGGAGCGAGGAGGCCGCCCGGCCGAGCTCAAGGTGGCCATCGGGCCGTGCATCCAGCGCTGCTGCTTCGAGGTCGACGGCGAGCTCCCCGGGCGCTTCGAAGCCGCGTTCGGCGCCGGGGTGATCCACCACCCGGCGGGCAAGGCGAAGGTGCACCTCGATCTGCCGCGCGCCGTGCAGCAGACGCTCACCCGGCTGGGCGTGCCGGAAGGACACGTGGTCGCGCTGCCTCACTGCACCATGTGCGATGGGCGCTTCTTCTCGCACCGCCGCGAACACGGAATCACCGGCCGCCACCTCTCGTTCATCACCTGCGCCCCGTGAGCGGGCCACTCCCCCACGCATCAAGCCTGTAGCAGTCCCCGGGGGTCCTTTTCTTGACCCCCGCAGAAGCGGGTCCCTATCCTCTGAGTGCCATTCGCCCGATCACCGCCATTGCCTGTTTCGCGCTCAGCACCGGGTGCGTGACGGACGCCGTCACCCGCGCCGAGCACGCCGAGCTGCTCTCGTCGATCCGCGCGCTGCGCGACGAGAACTCGCGCCTCGAGGCGAGGCTCGATCGCATGGAAGCAGAGAAGAAGCAGCCGCGCGCCGCTCCCGCCGCGCACCCTGCGCCGAGCGTGCGCGCCGTCACGGCGCCCGACGCCCTGCCTCCGCTCACGGTGGTCAAGCTCAAGCCGCGCAAGGAAGCCGCGCCGAGGCTCGAGACGAACGTCGAGATCGCCGAGCCGCCCGAGGCGATCACCCAGGAATTCAAGAACGACCCGCCGCCTGACGACGCGGATCTCTCGATGGCCGAGGCCCAGTTCGATCGCGGCCTGAGCATGATGAAGACGGGCAGCTCTGAGACGGGCATCGCCCAGATGCAGCAGTTCGTCACCGACTGGCCGCGCCACCCGAAGGCCGACAACGCGCTCTACTTCTCGGGCATGGCCTTCCTCGCGATGAAGGACTTCGAGCACGCCACCGAGCAGTTCGAGCGCGTCATCAACCAGTACCCCGCCGGCGACGCGGTGCTCGACTCGATGCTCAAGCTGGCCGACTGCAGGCTCAAGCTCAAGGGGCCGCGGGAAGCGCGCGCCACCTGGGAAAAGATCGTCTCTGGTTTTCCGGGCACCGCCGCGGCCACCCAGGCGCAGGCCCGCCTCGTCTCGTCTTCTGCGACTCCCGTTGGTTCTCCGTAAGAGGTTCTCATGCGCCACCTGCTGCTGACCGCTGCTCTCACGATGCTCACCCTCGCACCGCTGCGCGTCTACGCGCAGGACGACGAAGAGACCGGCGCAGGCGCCGACGACGACGCCTCGGCCCCCGAGGGCAGCTCGACGATCGCGCCCGAGAAGCGCCCGCCCGGCAAACAGCCGTCGAGCACCGGCAAGGCGAGCTCACCGGGCACGCAGCACACCGTCGAGAAGGGCGACACCCTGTGGGATCTGTCGCAGAAGTTCCTCGGCAGCCCCTGGTACTGGCCGAAGGTCTGGTCGTACAACCCCGAGATCGCCAACCCGCACTGGATCTACCCCGGCAACGAGGTGCGCTTCTTCGCCTCGGGTGAAGAGGTGCCCACCCAGGTCGAGGTCGGACAGCCCGAGACCGAGGTCGAGCAGGGCGAGATGTACGACGACAAGGTCAACGTGTTCGGCCAGATCGGCTTCCGCCCCAAGAACGCGATCTCGGTGGCTTCGCCCGGCTTCGTGACCAACCGCGAGGTGGAAGAGTCCGGCCGCCTGGTCGGCTCGTTCGCCGAGGCGTCCATGCTCTCGTACCCCGATCGCATCTACGTGCAGTTCGACAAGAAGGCCCCGCGCCTGGGCGAGACGTACCTCGTGTTCCGCCGGGCGGGCGAGGTCATCCACCCGGTCACCAAGATGCCCATCGGGTACATGACGGAGATCCTCGCCGAGGTGAAGGTCATCCGCATCGACAAGGACAACCACGCCACCGTGCAGATCTGGAAGCAGTACGACGAAGTGGCGCGCGGAGACCTGATCGGCCCGGTGAACGAGCCCGTCGTTCGCGCCGTCTCGCCCCGCCCCAATGAGCGCGAGGTGAAGGACATCTACGTGGTGGCCGACGTGCGCCGCTACCCCGCGATGCTGGGCGAGCACTCCCTGGCCATCATGGACAAGGGCAGCGACGACGGCGTGAAGAATGGCAACGTGTTCACGATCTTCCGCCAGAACGACCCGCTCCCGCAGGACAAGCTCATGCAGCCCAGCACGCTCGACGAGTCGGTGCCCCGCGAAGACATCGGGCAGTGCGTCGCCTTCGAGGTGAAGGCGAAGGCGACCATGTGCCTGGTCACCCAGTCGCTGCGCGAGTTCGTGCTCGGCGATCACGCCGAGATCCGCACCTCGGGCGGGTCGAAGCGCGCCGCTCGCTGAAGCCCGGCGCCGCATTCGATGTCGGACCCCTGCGGTAGAGCAGGGTGATGAACACTGCAGAGCGGCGGGCCATCGCGGCGTTGTGGTCGATTCAGGGCGTCGGCCCTGTGACTCTCGAGGAAGTGCGCTCGCGCGTGGGGCCGCCGGGCGAGCTGCTCGACCAGCCCGTCTCGTCGTGGGCGCCCCTGGTGCCGTGGCGGGCCGATTCGCACGCGCACGTGATGTCGGTGGGCACGCTCGCCGCGGCTGCCGATCGCCTCGAGGCGCGCTGCAAGGCCCACGGGGCGCGCATTCTCTTCGGGGGTGATCCCGCCTTCCCGTGGCGGCTGGTGGGCATCCCCAAGGCGCCTGCGGTGCTCTTCGCGCTGGGCCCCGCGGCCGATGCGCCGCCGCGCCGCAGAATCGCCATCGTCGGCACCCGCAACATCGACACCGGCTCGCGTGAACGGATCGCGGCCGTGGCCGCCGAGGCCGCGCGCGCCGGGCTCTGCGTCGTCTCGGGTGCAGCGCGGGGCATCGATGAAGCGGCCCACCGCGGCGCGCTGGCAGTCAAAGGCGAGACGTGGGCGTTCCTGGGGTCGGCCCTCGACGAGATGGACCTGGCCGAGCCCCTCGCGCGGACGATCCTCGCCCGGGGAGGCACGGTGTTCTCGGAATTCCCCCCGGGGTTCCGGCCCAACAAGAACAGCTTCACCCTGAGGAACCGCCTCATCTCGGGCGCCAGCGACGCGGTGCTGGTCTTCAGGGCGCCCGTCGGCTCGGGCGCGCTCCACACGGCGCGGGCCGCGTTGGCGCAGGGCCGGCCGGTGCTGGCCACCCCGGGCGATCCGTGGAGCCGGGTGGCCATGGGCTCGAACGCCCTGCTGCAACGGGGCGAGGCCCGCCCCCACCTCGACCTGTCCGATCTGCTGAGGGCGGTGGGGCTCGACGGGGCGGTGTCGCACCCGGAACCCCTGTTCGAGGTCGATCTGTCGCAGCTCAGCCCCCTGGCCAGCGAGGTCTTGGCCCTGCTGGGGCTGGGCCCGGCCGACTTCGAGGGCCTGCAGGAAGAACTGCCCGCGGTGGGCTCGGGCGAATTGTCGTCGGCGCTCGTGGAATTGGAGGTCTTTGGCGCCGTGGTGCACAAGGGAGGCCGTCGCTACGAAAAACGCTGAGGATCTCCAATGTTGACGAGGTGGGGTGCTCCAACTAGAAACTGCGCGTTCTTCGAAAGCTTGGCTGAAAGGAAAGCCGAAACAACATGTCCGCCCAAGTCCTGCTGCAGCACTCTCTTGACGTGGTGCTCGCCGCGGAACCCGCCAAGGAAAGTCTCAAAGACATCATCGTCGGGTTTTTCCACGACGGTGGTCTCTTCCTCTACATCAACATCTTCTGGTTCGCGGCCGCCGTAGCGATCGTGGTCGAGCGCATCATCACGCTCTTCTTCCGCTACAACCTCAACGCCGGGCCTTTCATGGAGCAGATCACCAAGCTGGTGATGGCGGGTAACCCCGACCGCGCCGTGAAGCTCTGCGGCGCCGCGCCGAACTCGCCGCTGGCGAAGGTGGTGCGTGCCGGCCTCACTCGCGCCAACCGCGGTGAGATCGAAGTGGCCAAGGCGCTCGAGGAATCGATCCTCGAGAACATTCCGCACATCGGGGCGCGCATTCCCTGGCTGTGGTCGCTGGCGAACATCGCGACCCTCGTCGGCCTGGTCGGCACCGTCTTCGGTCTGATCGGTACCTTCCGCTCACTGGGCAACGTGCCGGCCGATCAGAAGCAGGCGATGCTCAGCAAGGGCATTTCTGAAGCCATGTACAACACGTTCACGGGCCTCACGATCGCCGTGCTCTGCATCATCGCCCACCTCTTCCTCACCGCTTACGCCAAGAAGATGATCGAGACGGTCGAGCTCCAGGCGATGAAGCTGGAAAACCTGCTGGGTCGGCGCGCTGCCGGTGAGACGAGCGCGATGGACTTCGAGAAGGCCTCATAAGGAACCGGGAAGCCTCACCTGCTGTCAGGTGAGGTGAACGAGCCATGGCCTTTCATTTCTCCAGACGGAAGATCAAGCCGAAGGAAGAAGAGGAAGGGGGCGAGCTGAACATCGTCCCGTACCTCGACATCCTCATGAACTTGATCATCTTCATGCTCCTGTCGATGGCGGGTCTCGCCACGTTCGGCATGTTGAACGTCAACGCGCCGAACTACGGGGCAGGGGCGGGCGGTGGCAGCGACACCGACAAGCCTGCGCTGACGTTGACCGTCGCGGTGGCCAAGTGCGGCTTCTTCATCGCCGCGACCGGCGGCGTGCTGCCGGGGCAGACCGAGCCGTCGGCGCCGGTGGGCGAGGGTGCCTGCACCATTCCCCGCAAGGGCGACGGCAGCTACGACTACGACGCGCTCAGGGCGAAGATGATGGAGATCAAGGCGAACTTCCCGACCGAGAGCAAGGTCATCATCGCCGCCGAAGCCGACACCGACTACGACTCGCTGGTCTCGACGATGGACGCGACGCGCGAGACGCCTGATCGCAAGCTGCTCTTCCCCGACGTCACGCTGGCGAGCTTCTGATGGCGACCCCGACTTCACAGCCCGCCGGCGGCGCGCTCGAGATCACCGACGAAGATCGGCAGCGCATGCGCTTCCGCAAGGCGCTGGCGCGCAAGAAGCGCCGCGACCGCGAGGCGGAAGGCGAGATCAAGGAACTCAACATCACCGCGATGATGGACCTGATGACCATCATCCTGGTCTTCCTCATCAAGTCGTTCAGCGCCTCGTCGATCACCGTGACGGCGTCTGAAGACGTGCGGCCGCCGATGTCGACCGCGCGCGCGACCCCGAAGGACACCATCGCCATCACCGTCACGCCCAAGTCGATCATGGTGGGCGACAAGACCAAGGTGACGCTGACGAACGGCTCGCTCAAGCCGGGCGACATGCAGAGCAAGCTGATCCTCCCGCTCGACGCGGCGCTGAAGAAAGAAGTCGAGAAGCTCAAGTACATCGCCGAGCGCAACCCGACCTCGCCCTTCAACCGGGAAGTCTCGATCATCGGCGACAAGCGCGTTACCTACGAGGTCCTCTCGTCGGTGCTGTATACGGCGGGCATCAACGAGCTCGAGAACTTCCGCTTCATCATCCTGCAGAAGAACCCGGACTAAGGCGCAGCGGCGAGCCCCGCCCCTGCGGCGAGGCCTCCACACGCATGGCGCCATCGACCTCTTCCCCCATCACCGTCATCGGCGCGGGCCTCGCCGGCTCGGAATGCGCGTACCAGCTGGCGCGCCTGGGCCACGCCGTGGTGCTGCGCGAGCAGAAGCCGCAGAAGCGCTCGCCCGCGCACCAGAGCAGCGGCTTCGCCGAGCTGGTGTGCAGCAACTCGATGCGCTCGGACAACCCGGAGAGCGCCATCGGCCTGCTGCACGCCGAGCTGCGCCGGGTGGGCTCGCTCATTCTGGGGGCGGCTGATCGCCAGCGGGTGCCCGCCGGCGACGCGCTGGCGGTCGATCGCGAGCTGTTCTCGGCCGACGTGCAGCAGCAGCTGGCCTCGCACCCGAACGTGACGGTGGTGCCCGGCGAGGTGACGGAGGTGCCCGAGGGCCTGGTGGTGTTCGCGACCGGCCCGCTCACCTCGGTGGCGCTCACCGACGCGCTCGCGCCGCACGTGGGCGAGAAGCTCTATTTCTACGATGCCATCGCGCCGATCGTGGCCACCGAGTCGATCGACATGTCGATCGCGTTTCGCCAGTCGCGCTACGGGAAGGGCGGGGGAGACGACTACCTGAACCTCCCCATGACGAAGGACGAGTACACCCGCTTCGTCACCGAGCTGCGCGCGGGGGCCAAGGTGACGCCGCACGCCTTCGAAGAACCGAAGTACTTCGAGGGGTGTCTGCCCGTCGAGGTGATGGCCGATCGCGGAGAAGACACGCTGGCGTACGGGCCGATGAAGCCGGTGGGGCTGCGCGATCCCCGCACCGGGCAGCAGCCGCACGCGGTGGTGCAGCTGCGCATGGAAGATCGCGGCGGCACCGCGTGGAACCTGGTGGGCTTTCAGACGCGGCTCACCTGGCCCGAGCAGAAGCGCATCTTCGGGCTCATTCCCGGGCTGGCCAACGCCGAGTGGCTGCGCATGGGGCAGATCCACCGGAACACCTTCCTCGACAGCCCCCGGCTGCTCTCGAAAGACCTGTCGCTCAAGGCGGCGCCGCGGCTCTTCTTCGCGGGGCAGATCACCGGCGTCGAGGGCTACGTCGAGTCGACGGCGTGTGGCTACCTCACCGCGCTGGCGCTGCACGCGCAGCTGACGGGCGCGGCCTTTTCACCGCCGCCCGCCACCACCGCGCTGGGGGCGATCTACCGGCACGTCACCGGCGAGGCGCACCCCGACGGGTACCGCTACCAGCCCACCAACGTGGTGTTCGCGCTGTTCCCGCCCATCGAGGGCCGCTTCAAGAAGGCCGACAAGCGGGCGAAGTATTCCGAGCGCGCGGTGCGAGACTTCGACGCGTGGGCGCCGCTGGCCCCTCACCCCGTTTCCCCCATGCCGCAGTTGCCCCCACCGCCGGCCCCGAAGCCTCCATCTGCCCCCGCGCCGGTGGTGGCCTGATGCAGTCACTGGAGAGTCGACCGATGCGTTTCCTGCTGCTGATGCTGCCTTGCTGGTCGCGCCGCTTCGGCCAGCCCTCCGCTTCGCTCCGGGGTGTCACGCGCAGCGTTCCGCTGCTGGCGGCGTCGCTCGGGGTGCTGCTTGGCGCGTGCAAGGAGCAGAAGACCTCGACCGGTGAGCCGAAGAGCGTGATCGGCCGGGTCAACAAGGAGAAGTCGGCGGCGCGCCTGCCGGTGCTGGGCGAGCGCCGCCTCGAGGGGGCCGGGCAGGACCTGCGCGCTTCCCCCGACGGCCAGGTGCTCACGGTGCTGCTCGAGGCGCAGAAGCCGCCGATCACCGGAGTGCCCCCTCCGATGCGCCTGGGGGCGCTCTGGGCGGTGCCGACGCAGGGCGGGAAACCTCACAAGCTGGGCAACGGGGTGACGAACATGCCGGGCGGCTGGCTGCACACCGCCGACTCGCGCTGGGTGCTCTTCGCCGCCGGGTGGGATCCCGCGCAGCAGGTGGGCGAGCTCTACGTGCAGGACGCGAAGCAGCTCGACGCCGAGCGGCAGCGCATCTCTGCGAAGGTGAACTACTTCGTGCCCAGCGACGACGGCACGCAGCTCGCGTTCGTCGAGGGAGGGGTGCTGCACGCCGGCAAGCTGCCCGCGGGCCCCTTCCCCCAGCTGGCGGGCGAGGTGTCGACCGCGGAGTTCTCGGCCGACGGCCGGTACCTCTACTTCAAGCGCAAGTTCAGCTCGGCGGGCGGGCTGTACCAGGTGGATCTGAAGGAAGAGCGCCCCCAGCCGAAGCGCCTCGTGGATCAGGTCACCGAGTACACGGTGCTGCGCAGCGGCAAGCACGTGGTGGTGAGCGCGCGCGCGACGCCGGCCGATCGCACCTTCCAGCTGCACGTGTTCGACGTGGACACGCTCAAGACGCGGAAGATCGCCGACGACGCGCACCGCTACCGCGTCTCTCGCGACGGCCGGTACCTCGCGTGGCGTGACAACGTGCCGGGCCCCGACAAGGGGGCGCTGTGGCTGATGGCGCTGCCCGACGGCAAGCCGAGGCAGCTGGGCGCCAACGTGGCCGACTTCGACTTCTCGCCCGATGGGGCGCGCTTCGTGTACCGCGACAACTACGTCGAGCTGGCCCTGGGCGGGCGGGACAGCCCGATGGACGACAAGAAGCTGGTCGAGCGGGTGGGCGATCTCTACGTGCTCGAGATGCCCGACGGAAAGCCGAGGCAGCTGGCGAGGCAGTGCCCCAACTTCCTCTTCGCCCCGGGCGGCTCGGC
Source organism: Archangium sp. (assembly GCA_030681645.1). Taxonomy (GTDB): domain Bacteria; phylum Myxococcota; class Myxococcia; order Myxococcales; family Myxococcaceae; genus Archangium_A. The sequence goes on along the minus strand of JAUXRX010000049.1, from coordinate 371,589 downwards.
GCTGGCGTACACCGCGCGCATCGATCGCCCCGAGGTGACGCGGAGGCTCTACCTGTACCCGGTGGGCGCCGCCGAGCCGTTCCCCCTGAAGGACTGGCTCTACGAGTACCAGTTCGTGGCGACGGGTGACGTCCTCTACTTCCGCTCTGATTGCCTGCGGGAAGGGCGCGCGTGCGATCTGAACGCCATCTCGGCGAAGGCCGGGAAAGACGAGAAGGCGAAGAAGGTGATCGAAGGCACGTACGGCTTCCGCTTCAGCGCCGACGGCAAGCGGGCGCTGCTGGCGTTCGCGCACCTCACCGATCAGACCTTCGATCTCGCGCTGCGAAACCTCGAGACGGGCGAGCAGAAGATGCTCGATCAGTACGTGGAGTGGCCGGGCCTGCTGTTGGCGGACGGAGCGGTGGCGTACCTGGTCAACGAGAAGAACCGCGCCGGCGTGTACGTCGCGAAGTCGCCCTGAGCCCCTCGGAGGGTACACTCGGGCGCGTGGCTCACGTCGACGACTTCCTGCGGCACCTCGAGATCAGCCGGGCGGCCTCGCCGCACACGCTGAGGGCCTACGCGCAGGATCTGAAGGCCTTCCTCGCGTACCTCGAGCCGCAGGGCATCGCGCCCGAGAAGGCGACGCACCTGCACATTCGCGGCTTCCTGGGGGTGCAGTCGGTCACGCTCGCGCCGGCCTCGCGCGCGCGGAGGCTTGCGGGGGTCAAGGCGTTCTTCAAGTTCCTCACCCGGCGCAAGGTGGTCGAGGTCAACCCTGCGCGGAGGGTGAAGACCCCGAAGCTGCCCCAGCGGCTGCCTCGCGCGGTGCCGGTCGACGAGGCCTTCGCGTTGATGGAGGCGCCCGATGCCGAGAAGGTGCTGGGCCTGCGCGACATGGCGATGCTCGAGGTGCTCTACGGGGGCGGGCTGCGCGTCAGCGAGCTGTGCGGGCTGTCGTTGCACGATCTCGACGTGGGGGCGCGCACGGTGAGGGTGCTGGGCAAGGGCAATAAGGAGCGGATCTGCCCTCTGCACGAGGGGGCGATTGCGTCGGTGACCGCGTGGTTGGAGCGGAGGGGCGAGCTGCTGGTGAAGGCCGCGAAGAAGCAGGATCCCACTGCGCTGTTCCTCAACTTCCGCGGGGGGAGGCTCACGGCGCGTTCGGTCGAGCGGCACCTCGATCGGTACGTCACGCAGCTCGGGCTCAATCGGAAGATGTCGCCTCATGCGCTGCGGCATTCGTTTGCGACGCACCTGCTCGCCGGTGGGGCGGATATTCGGAGCATTCAGGAGCTGCTCGGCCACGCGAGCTTGAGCACGACGCAGAGGTACACCGCGGTGTCGTTCGAGCAGCTCCAGGCGGTCTACGACAAGTCGCATCCTCGCGCGTAGGTCCGGATTCCGGTTTCCGAGATCCGCCCCCCGGGTCCCGGGTCCCGGGTCCCGGGCTCCGGAATCCGGAATCCGGAATCCGGAATACCGGTTTCGGCTTCGGCTTCGGCTTCGGCTTCGGGGTCGGTGACGGGATCGGGATCGGGATCGGCTTCGGGATCGGGGACGGTCTCGGTGTCGGCGACCGGTCGCCGGCAGTCCCGTGCGGGCCGTGCTGCCGAATCCGCCACCGTGCCCGATCCCGAAGCCGATCCCGATCCCGATCCCGGCCCCGACCCCGGCCCCGACCCCGACCCCGACTCCGACCCCGACGCCGACCCCGACTCCGACTCCGACTCCGACCCCGACTCCGACCCCGACCCCGACTCCAAACTCCCGAATCCGAACTCCCGAATCCGAACTCCCGAATCCCGGGCGCAATGAGCTATCCCCGCCCCGTGACGAAGAAGAAAGACCCCCCTCCCTTCAACAACCCCTTCAGCGCCGTGAAGCTGAAGGCCCCCGCTCGCCCCGAGCCGGCAAGGCCTCCTCCTCCCCCGAAGTCGAAGAAACCCGAGCCCCTCGACGAGGAATCCGCCCTCTTCCTCGAAGCCGTCGGCGCGGTCGGCCCCGTTCGCCCGGTGAAGGAGCGCGTGGGCCCTCCCGAGCCTCCAACCGCGGCGCAGCTCAAGATCCCCAACGAAGAAGCCGAGAGCCTCGCCCGCCTCGCCGAGCTGGTCTCAGGCGGAGGCGAGTTCGATCTCTCCGACTCCGACGAGTTCATCGAAGGCTCGGTGCACGGCTTCGACGAAGGGGTGATGCGCAAGCTGCGCGCCGGCGACTTCAGCACCCAGGCCCACCTCGATCTCCACGGCCTGACCCGCGAAGAAGCGAAGCCCGCACTCGAGGCCTTCATTCAGAAGGCCCGCATCGCAGGTCACCGCTGCGTGCTGGTGATCACCGGCCGGGGCCTCAACTCGAAGGACCAGCTTCCCGTGCTCAAGCAGGGCGCGCAGCAGTGGCTCACCCATGGCCGCGCAGCGAAGCAGGTGCTCGGGTTCTGCTCGGCCCGCCCGAAGGACGGCGGGGCGGGAGCGCTGTACGTGCTCTTGCGGCGCTGAAAAGCGCCCCTCACCCTGACCCTCTCCCCGCTTCGCAGGGAGAGGGGATCCCTGCACCAGCCGCTGTTAGAAGGAGACTCCATGACGACGATTCTGTGTGTGCGCCGGGACGGGAAGGTCGTGCTCGGAGGAGACGGCCAGGTCACCCTCGACAAGATCGTGATGAAGGGCAACGCCCGCAAGGTGCGCCGCCTCGCCGAGGGCTCGGTGATCGCCGGCTTCGCAGGCGGCACCGCCGATGCCTTCACGCTCTTCGAACGCTTCGAGGCCAAGCTCAAAGAGCACCAGAAGAACCTCGCCCGCGCCGCCGTCGAGCTGGGCAAAGACTGGCGCACCGACCGGTTCCTGCGCCGCCTCGAGGCGCTGCTGGTGGTCGCCGACAAGGAAAAGACCTTCATCCTCTCGGGCGCGGGTGACGTGGTCGAACCCGACCTGGGCATCGCCGCCGTGGGCAGCGGGGGGCCCTACGCCCAGGCCGCCGCGCGCGCGCTGCTCGAGCACAGCAAGCTCGACGCGAAGCAGATCGTCGAGACCTCGTTGAAGATCGCCGCCGACATCTGCATCTACACCAACCAGAACCTGGCCTTCGAGGAGCTCTAAGCGATGCGCTCGTCCCTCACGCCCCGCGAGATCGTCAGCGAGCTCGATCGCTACATCATCGGCCAGACCGCCGCGAAGCGGGCGGTGGCGATCGCCCTGCGCAATCGCTGGCGCCGGCAGCACGCCGCGCCCGAGCTGCGCGACGACATCACCCCCAAGAACATCATCCTCATCGGGCCGACCGGGGTGGGGAAGACCGAGATCGCCCGCCGTCTCGCCAAGCTGGCCCAGGCGCCGTTCATCAAGGTCGAGGCGAGCAAGTTCACCGAGGTCGGCTACGTCGGCCGCGACGTCGAGTCGATGGTGCGCGACCTGGTCGAGGCCGCCATCGCGCTGGTGCGCGACGAAGAGCTGGTGCGCGTGAAGGGCCGCGCCCTCGAGCACGCCGAAGATCGCCTGGCTGAGCTCCTCAAGGGCGGGCAGGGCCGCTCGAGCCCGCACCTCGCCGAGGCCGACCGCGAGAAGCTGCGCGCCCAGCTCCGCGCGGGCACCCTCGACGACACGCAGGTCGAGGTCGAGCTGCAGGACTCAAACCTCATGTTCATGAAGAACTTCTCGGGGCAGGGCATGGAGGAGGTCGGCGTCAACCTGCAGGACCTCTTCAAGAACATGCCCGGCTTCGGCAACCGCACCCGCAAGCACCGCCTCGGCGCCGCCGACGCCCTCAAGGTGCTCGAGCAGGAAGAGGCGGGGAAGCTGATCGACCAGGACCGGGTCAACCGCGAGGCCCTCAAGCGCGCCGAGAACGACGGCATCATCTTCCTCGACGAGATCGACAAGATCGCCAGCAGGGAAGGGAAGACCGGCGGCCCTGACGTCAGCCGCGAGGGCGTTCAGCGCGACCTGTTGCCCATCGTCGAGGGCAGCAGCATCAACACCAAGTACGGCCAGGTGAAGACCGATCACGTGCTCTTCATCGCCGCCGGAGCCTTCCACGTGAGCAAGCCGTCGGATCTGATCCCCGAGCTGCAGGGCCGCTTCCCCATCCGCGTCGAGCTCGAGCCGCTGAGCAACGAAGACCTGGTGCGCATCCTCCGCGAGCCGAAGAACTCGCTCATCAAGCAGTACGAGGCGCTCATGGCCACCGAGGGCGTCACCCTCACCTTCACCGACGACGCCCTGGTCGAGATCGCCGCGCTCGCCGCTCAAGTGAACGATCGGTCGCAAAACATCGGGGCGCGCCGCCTGCACACCCTGCTCGAGCGCCTGCTCGACGAGGTGGCCTTCTCGGCGTCCGAGTTGGTCGACAAGCAGTACCGCATCGACGGAACGGTGGTGCGGGCCCGCCTGTCGGATCTGGTCAAGGATGAGGACCTCTCGCGGTACATTCTCTAAGCCATGAGCCTCTCCATCATCCTGGTCGTTTCGCCTCGGCCAGCCCTCCGCTTCGCTCCGGTCTGTCTCGCGCAGCGTTCCGCTGCTATCGGCTCCACTCCATGAAACCAGCCGACGCCTCGACCAGCGCTCCCGCCGCCACGCACACCGACGAGGTGATCGCGCAGGCGAAGCAGGTGCTCCTGCAGAACTACAAGCAGCAGCCGATCGTGCTGGCGCGCGGTGAAGGCAGCTACCTGTGGGACGCCGAGGGCCGCCGCTACCTCGATCTCATCGCCGGCATCGCCACCTGCGCCCTGGGCCACTGCCACCCGGGCGTGACCGCCGCGGTGAAGAAGCAGCTCGACACCCTCTGGCACGTCTCGAACGTCTTCTATTCCGAGCCGCAGATTCAGCTCGCCGCCCGCCTGACGAAGGCCTCGGGCCTGCCCGGCGCGCGCGCCTTCTTCTGCAACTCCGGCGCAGAGGCCAACGAGGCGCTGATCAAGCTCGCCCGCCGCTGGCAGCACGCCGTGAAGGGGAACGCAGAACGCTCGGAGCTGATCACCTTCGAAGGCGGCTTCCACGGCCGCACGCTCGCCACCGTCACGGCCACCGCGCAGCCCAAGTACCAGGCCGGCTTCGAGCCGCTGCCGCAGGGCTTCAAGTACGCGCAGATGGGCGATCTCGAGGGCGTGAAGAGGCTCGTCGGGCCCACCACCGCAGCCATCCTGGTCGAGCCGATCCAGGGAGAGGGTGGGGTGAAGCCCGCCCCGGCCGGCTTCCTCAAGGCGCTGCGCGAGCTGTGCGACGCCAACGGCCTGTTGCTGCTGATCGACGAGGTGCAGACGGGCATCGGCCGCACCGGCAAGCCCTTCGCCTTCCAGCACGAGGGCGTGGTGCCTGACGCCTTCTCGCTGGCCAAGTCACTGGGCAACGGCCTCCCCATCGGCGCGATGGTGTGCAGCGACGAGGTCAGCAAGGCGCTGCCGAGCGCGACCCACGGCTCGACCTTCGGGGGCAACCTGGTGGCCTGCGCCGCGGCGATCGCCACCTGGGACATCGCCTGCGATCCCGCCACCATGCTCGAGACCGTCGCCAAGGGGGAGCACCTGCGCTCGCTGGCGCTGGCGATCAAGGCCCGGCACCCTGGGCGTGTGATCGATGTGCGCGGCCGGGGTCTTCTCTTCGGCATCGAGCTCGATCAGGGCGCGGCGGACGTGCTCGCCCGGTGCCGCGGCAATGGCCTGTTGGCCAACCTCGCGGGAGAGAAGACCATTCGCTTCGCCCCTTCGTACCTGGTGACGCGGGAGCAGTTGGCCGAGGGTCTTGCCATCTTCGAGGCTTCGCTGTGACATGAGACGTTTCGGAGATGGGGGACAGGCACCGTGGCCGTAGAGGAAAAGGTCGACCTGGAAGAGGGGCGGAAGGACGAGATCAACGCCCTCGACGCCAAGGTCGCGTCGAACAACCTGTTCGAGTTCCTCGGGGTCCCTTCCGGAGCCCCCGCCGAAGAGGTGCGCGCGGCGTTCCGCGAGGCGTCTCGCAAGTTCCACCCCGACAAGTACTTCGGCAAGAACCTCGGCAGCTTCAGGGCGAAGCTCGACCGCATCTTCAAGCGCATGGTCGAGGCCAACCAGACGCTCACCGATCCCGAGAAGCGGGAGGCCTACCTCGCCGCCAACCCATTCGTCCGGGCTGCCGCCCGCTCGTCCACCGGCACCGCGCCCGCCTTCAAGCCAGAGCCGAAGACCGAGACCGAAGAGGCCCGGGACTCAGAGCGGCGCCAGCGCCTCGCCCGCCACCCGTACCTCGCCAAGACCACCAAGGTGCAGGAGTTCCTCAGCAAGGCGAAGGAACACGCGGCGAAGCAGGAATACAGCCAGGCGGTGACCCACCTCAACAACGCCGCGCAGATCGACCCCCTGCACGCCGAGGTCAAGGCGCTCATGATCGAGGTCCGCAAGGGCGCGGATCTGGTGCGGTCCGACTCGAGCTACGCCCACGCCCTCGAGGCCCTCAACCGGGGTGACGAAGGCCTCGCCATCCAGGCGCTCAAGGTTGCAGTCAATGCGAACCCACTCAACTTCAAGGCCGCTCACAAGGCCTCGATTCTGCTCGAAAAGCGGGGCGAACTCCGTGACGCAGCCAGCTTCGCCCAGAAGGCGGTCGAGGCCGCCCCGAAGAACGTGGAGTACCGCATGCAACTCGCCCGGCTGCTGGTCGAGAACGGCATGAAGGCGATGGCCAAGAAACACTTCGAGGAAGCGAGCCGGATCGATCCGGACCATCCCGAGGTCAAAAAACACGGCAAGAAGCTCTGGCCGTTCTAACGTGGCCTCTCAATGGCAGAGCGTGAGCCCGTCATCGGGATCGATCTGGGCACCACCAACAGTGTCGTAGCGACGGTGCAATCCGGCTCGCCCATCGTGATCCGGGGGCGCTCGGGGTCCAACCTCCTGCCCTCGGTGGTGGCGCTGGCGAAGTCGGGCAAGCTGCTCGTCGGGCAGATCGCCAAGCGGCAGGCGATCACCAACCCCACCGACACCGTGTACGCGAGCAAGCGGCTCATCGGCCGCAAGTTCAGCTCGGCGCAGATGCAGGAAGCGCTCAAGGGCCTGCCGTACACCCTGCAGCCCGGCGAGCACGACGACATCCGCGTCAAGCTCGGCGAGAAGCAGTACTCGCTGCCCGAGCTCTCGGCGCTGGTGCTGCGCGAGCTCAAGCTCGACGCCGAGGCGCACTTCGGCCGCTCGGTGAAGAAGGCGATCATCACCGTGCCCGCGTACTTCAACGACGGGCAGCGCCAGGCCACCAAGGACGCGGGGCGCATCGCCGGCCTCGAGGTGCTGCGCATCATCAACGAGCCCACCGCGGCCGCGCTCGCCTACGGCTTCGGCAAGAACATCAACGGGAAGATCGCGGTCTTCGACCTGGGCGGCGGCACTTTCGACATCTCGGTGATGGAGATCGGCAACGGCGTCTTCGACGTCATCGCCACCGGCGGGGACACCTTCCTGGGCGGCGAAGACTTCGACAACGCGGTGATCGAGTGGCTCGCCGCCGAGTTCCAGCGCGAGCACGGCATCACCCTCAAGCAGGACCGCATGGCCCTGCAGCGCCTCAAGGACGCGGCCGAGAAGGCGAAGATCGACCTGTCGACCGCGAAGGAGACGCAGGTCAACCTGCCGTTCATCTCCACGCCCACGGGCGGCGGCTCGGCGCTGCACCTGCAGAAGACGCTCACGCGCGAGAAGCTCGAGGAGCTCACCGAGAAGCTGGTCGAGCGCACCATCAACCTGTGCGAGCAGGTGCTCACCGAGGCGAAGGTGAAGCCGGTCGATCTGCGCGAGATGATCCTGGTGGGGGGCATGACGCGCATGCCCCGGGTGCAGGAAGCGGTGAAGGCCTACTTCCGCCGCGACCCCTGCAAGGGCGTGCACCCCGAAGAGGTGGTGGCGCTGGGCGCCGCGGTGCAGGCCGAGGCCCTCACCAACGAGGCGTCTGACGTGGTGCTGCTCGACGTCACGCCCCAGTCGCTGGGCGTGGCGATCGCCGGCGGCTACGTGCGCAGGCTCATTCCCAAGAACACCACCGTGCCCACCTCGGTCACCGAGGTCTTCAACACCTCGCGCGACAACCAGACCACCGTGAAGATCATGGTGCTCCAGGGCGAGAGCGACGTCGCGCACCAGAACGAGCTGCTGGGCGAGTTCATCCTCACCGGGCTGCGGCTGGCCAAGCGGGGCGAGGTCGAGATCGACGTCATCTTCGAGATCAACTCGGAAGGCCTCGTGTCCGTCGCGGCGCGCGACAAGGAGACCGGGCAGCAGCAGTCGATTCAGGTCACCGCCAGCGGAGGCCTGACGCAGGACGAGCTCAAGAAGATCCTCGAGGACCAGGCCGATCTGATGATGGAGGCCCGCGTCGAAGAAGAGGTGAAGACCAAGCGCCTCGAGCTCAAGTCCCTCATGAACGAGGTGACCGAGCTGATGCCGCAGCTGCAGCAGGCCACCCAGGGCAGCGAGTTCGGCCAGGACGCACTGCACAAGGCGAAGCAGGCGCTCGAGCAGGCGAAGCTCGCCGGCGAGGCGCCAGAGCTCAAGAAGGTGACTGACAGCATCGATACGCTCACGCGCACGGTCAGCCTCTTCAAGGGCGTGCTGCAGCGGATCGGTCGCTGACCCATGAGCACCGATCGCGCGGCTCAGCTCGTCGAGGCTGGCATCTGGCTGAAGCTCTCGGGCGATCGTGAGGGTGCCAGGAAGCTCTTCGAGCGCGCGCTCAAGCTCGACCCGGGCAACGAGAAGGCCGCCCAGCTGCTCGCGGGCGCGCCGGCGCCGGGTGAGGCCGAGCCGCCGCCCCCCGAGGCGCCACCTTTGCCGCCCGCGGTGCCCCCGGGTTCCAACCCCTTCGAGCGGCCCGAGACGAGCGCGCCCAACCAGAGCGAGGCCGACTGGGGCATGGCGACCGGCTTCAGGGTGCCCACGCCCGAGCCCACCCTCGAGGGTGACTGGGGCCGCTTCACCGGCGCCAGGACGCCCGTGCCGGCCCACCCTCCGCCGAAGCCGGCCCCGGCGGGCGATCCCGGCCCGTACCTGGCCTCGTCGTCGTCGAACGTGGTGCTGGGCGCCTCGCCCGTGCCCCAGGTGCCGAAGACGACCATGCAGCTGTTCACCCCGCCGAAGGGCGAACTCGCGACAAACAGCGAACTCGCGCCTCGAGGGACGAAGGACGCCCCGGCTCCGAAGACGACGCTGCAGCTGTTCAACCAGGCGCCCGAGCCGGCGCCGAAGACGACGCTGCAGCTCTTCGACAGCGAGCCCGCGCCGGAGCCCGCCCCGGCCCGGACCACGCAGCAGCTCTTCAGCCCCTCGCCCGAACCTGCGCCGGCCCGCACCACCCAGCAGCTCTTCAACTCGACGCCGTCGCGTACCACCCAGCAGCTCTTCGGGCCGCCAGCAGAGGTGCCGCCCGCTGCGAGGACCGTGGAGCTCGGAGGCGATGCCGGCCCCGACGTGCCGCCGCCTTCCACGCCGCCGCTGTTCGGCCTGGAGCCGCCGCGGGAACCGGCTGGCATGTCCGTCACGGTGGGCGCGCCCTCGCGCTCGGCGCCGCCGCTGTTCAGCTCAGACTCGGCCCTCAACCCGCTGCCGTCGACGCCGCCGCTCTTCGCCACCGTGCCCGCCGAGGTGGCGGCGCCGCGCACCGCGACCGACCCGATGGGCTACGCGTGGGCCTGGTCGAGCTCGAGCCCCCCGCCACGCGTCCCCGACCTCGAGCGTGCCCCCGAAGAGCTGACGCCCGTACCCCGGCCCTCACCCTCGCTCGCGCCGAGGGCCGAGTCGGCGTGGGATCAGCGCAGCAACCCCGGCATCAAGCTCGAGGCGGTCGTGGGGCAGGACCGCGCCCTCGATCTCATCTCGTCCGACTCGAAGGTGACCCGCTCGCCCGACTCGCGCAAGGAAGAGATCCGCACCATCCTGCGCGGCGCTCGCGACCTGCTCGATCTCGACGATCACAGCGGGGCGATGGAGCTGATCGTCAAGGCGCAGGACATCGCCCCCGACGACCCCGACGTGCTGGCCATGCGCGAGCGCAGCGAGAAGACGCTGCTGGCCATGTTCGAGTCGAAGCTCGGCAAGCTCGAGACCATTCCCCGGGTGCTGCTCAAGGACGACGAGATCATCTGGCTCAACCTCGATCACCGCGCCGGCTTCGTGCTGGCGCAGATCGACGGCACGGTGAGCTTCGACGATCTCTTCTCGGTGTCGGGCATGTCGCGCATCGACACCGCCCGAATCCTCGCGCAGCTCGTGGAAGAGGGCGTGATCAGCCGCGGATGATCGCGGTCCACTTCGCCCGCACCACCAGCGCGCCGTGCTGGTTCTTCGTCTCCGTCGTCACCGTGAGGAAGTCGAGGCTCCGCTTGGTGGTGATGTCGGTGATCTTCCCGGTGGTGGTGAGCCTGTCGCCGGGGCGCACCACCTCGAAGAACTCGAAGGCCTGCTCGCCATGCACCAGGCGCAGCAGGTTGAGCGCGAGCTCGGGGTCGGCGCAGGCCCGGCCGAAGGGCGCGATGGCGAAGGTGACGGCGAAGCTGGGCAGGGCGATCACCGCGCCGTACGGCGAGGCCTTGCCGGCGGCGTCGTCGAACAGCAACGGGTTGAGGCCTTCGGGTGCGCCCTGGGCGGAGTAGCCGGTGGAAGGGATGCCGCCCCCGACGGCGAAGGCGAACTCGCGCATCTTCTCCAGGCCCGCTTCGTAGACGAAGGGTCCGTACTCGCGGCCGACGAAGCGGGGATCGAGCGCCATCTCAGACCCGCCCTTCGACGACCGCGCCCTTGAGCACGTCTTCGTCGCGCTGGTTGACCGCGGCGATCTCGGCCACCAGCTTGCCGTTCTCCACCGAGGTCACCTTGCCGCTGAAGGTCACCACGTCGCCGGGCGAGACCGGCCTGCTGAAGCGCACCTTCACGCCGCTGACCCGCCCGGGATCTCCGAGGTAGCCGATGAACGCGTCGACCGCCCAGCCCAGCGTGCACAGCCCCTGGAGGATCGCGCCGCCCAGCCCCGCCTCGGCGCCCACCTTCGGGTCGATGTGGATGGGGTTGAAGTCGCCTGAAGCAGCCGCGTAGTAGATCGGCCGGTACGCGTCGCAGGTGCGCACGAGCGAGAAGGTGTCACCGACGGCGAAGGTGCGGCTCATGGTTCAGTGCTCCGGTCGATCGAGGGGGTCGTCGACCTCTTCCTGGGCTGAGTCCTTGCGGGCTTTCCAGCTGTTCATGGCGAAGTCGATCAGCTTGTCGAGGTACGTCATCAGCGGGGGGCAGCGCACGCCGGTGCCGTCGAGCAGCTCGAGCGCGGTGTGGCAGTTGTAGAGCACGAGGTGGTTCACGTAGTGAATCGCCGCGCGCTGGGGCCGCGCCAGCTTCTCTACCCCGGGAAGGCGCAGGAACAGGTCGGTCGCGCGCGCCGAGATGGTGAAGCGGGGCAGCTTCTTGTTCGATTTCTCGGCGATGAGCTCGTACACGCGCCGCGCGCTCATCGGGTTGGGGTCGACCAGGTGCACGGTCTTGCCGATGGCCTCGGGCTTCTGCGCCAGCACCCAGGTGGCCTGCACCACGAAGTCGACGGGCACCACGTTGAGCGGCGCCACGCCGTTGCCGGGAAGTGGGAGCGGCAGCACCAGCGGCGAGAGCACCAGCAGCATGCCGAGGTAGTAGGGGCCCTCGAAGCGATCGATCTCCCCGGTGGCCGAGTCGCCCACCACGGTGGACGGCCTGATGATGGTGATGGGCAGGTGCTGCTTGGCGCGCTGCACCAGCCGCTCGGCCTCGTACTTGGTCTCTTCGTAGGCGTTGCGGAAGCCCTGGCCCTGCTCGAGCTCGTCTTCGGCGATCACGCCCACGCGATCGCCCGAGACGTAGCAGGTGCTGAAGTGCACGAGGCGCTGCAGCTTGCTGCACTCGCGGCCCAGCTCGAGCACCGCGCGGGTGCCGTCGACGTTGACCCTGCGCGCCACGTCGTGGGGCATGCCCAGGTAGCTGATCGCCGCGAGGTGGAAGATGTGCGTCGTCTCGTCGACGAGCCGCTGGTACTCCGGGCCAGCGAGGCCCAGGTGCATGTCGACGATGTCGCCCGAGAGCACCTCGACCTTCGCGCCCTTGAGCTGATCCGCGTAGCCCTGCGCCTCTTTGACGAACTTGGGCTGCACCAGCAGGCTGATGTGCCCGTCGGGGTTCGTCTCGGCGAGGTACTTCACCAGGCGCTTGCCGATGAAGCCGGGGTACCCGGTGACGAAGGCGTTGAGAGTCACGGCCGCGGACCCTAGCCCACGAAAGCGGAGATCACCTTTTCCACCTGCGCGCGCGTGGCCTCGAGGGTGCCGCCGTTATCGATGACCCAGGTGGCGAAGGGCGCTTTCTGTTCCACCGGCATCTGGGAAGCGATGCGCAGCTTCGCGTCGGCCTCGCTGAGCGCGTTGCGCGACCTGAGCCGGGCCAGCTGCACCTCGGGGGGACAGGTCACCAGGATCACCCCGTCCATTCCCTCGTGGAGCTTGTTTTCGATCAACAGCGCGGCGTCGTAGATGGCCGCGGGAACTCCCTGGGCCGCCAGCGCCGAGGTGCGCTCCATCGCCAGCGCGTGGATGCGGGGGTGGGTGATGGCGGCAAGCGCGGCCCGCTCGGAGGGATCCGCGAAGATGCGCGCGCCCAGCTTCGCGCGATCGAGCCTGCCGTCGGGGGTGAGCGTGCCGGGGAAGCGCGCGGCGAGGTCGGCGAGGGCGGGCTGCCCGGGCTCCACCACCTCGCGCGCCAGCTCGTCGGCGTCGATCACCGGTATGCCTGCCTCGCGGAACATCGCCGAGACGGTGGACTTGCCCGTGGCGATGCCACCGGTCAGCCCGATCAACTTCATCGCAAGCGCTCCGGCCTGGCGGGAACGGTCCGGGTTCCGTCTCTTGAGGGACGGTTCATGGCTGCGCGGGCAGGAAGGCGAAGGAGAGGACGGTCTTGTCGTCGTCCTTGAAGAAGATGGCGAGGCCCAGCTTCGGGTACAGGAAGTAGGGGTGCTTCTGCGCGGTGTCCTTGCGCCAGTAGCAGGGCTCGGTGCCGCCGGTGGCCTCGCACGACTTGCCGTAGCTCTTCTCGATCGCCGCGGTGTCGATCACCGGCTCAGGGTACACGTCGATGCGCTGCACCTCTTTGGTGGCCGGGTCGCACTTGAACTGCGCCTGCACGGTGCCCTTGATGGCCTGCAGCCCCGAGTACACCAGCACCATCTGCCCGCGCGCCGTCACCCGCTTGGTGGGCTCACCGAACTTGCCGATCACGTCGAGCTCGCTCGAGCCCCCTCCGGGCACGATGCCCTGCCAGGGCTTGGCCGTCGCCAGGACGGGCGCGAGGGCGATGGCTAGGGCGAGCGTGACGGAGCGGGACATAGGCAGGGTCCGATGCTACGCAACTGCCGATGCGTCTGCTGCTTTCTCGAGTCCTCGCCCTCTCGATCGCATGTGGGAGCGGCGCCGCCATGGCCCACGACTTCCTCGGCTCCGAGAGCTGCCAGGCCTGCCACCCGGACGCCTATGCCGCCTGGCAGACCAGCGCCCACGCCCGCAGCCGCGAGGTGCTCTCGCCCCAGCAGCAGAAAGACGTGCGCTGCCTGTCGTGCCACTCGCCCAACCAGACCGATCAGAAGGTCTCCCACGTGGCCTGCGAGAGCTGCCATGGCGGGGGCCAGTACTACTCGGCGCGCTTCGTGATGAAGGACTCCGAGCTGGCCCGCCTGGTCGGGCTGGTCGACCCGGGCGAGAAGTCGTGCCGCGGGTGCCATGACGGCGCGAGCCCCTCGCTCAAGCCCTTCGACTTCACGGCCAAGCTCAAGGCCATCGATCACTGGTCGGTCGAGCGGGCGAAGCGCAAGGCCGCGGCCGCGGTGGTTCCGCCGCTCAAGCCAGAAGCCTCGGCGTCCCGATGACCCGGGTCGTTCCGCCTCGGCCAGCCGTACGCTTCGCTTCCGTTCCCCGGGTCACTTCGCCTCGGCCAGACGTCCGCTGCGCTCCCGTCTGTCTCGCGCAGCGTGCCGCTGCTGCCGGCTCCGTTCCTGGCTGTCTCGCGCAGCGTTCCGCTGCTGGCGGCTGCACTCCATGATCAAAGTTCACACCGCAGAGTTCGTCACCACCGCCACCAAGCTCGAAGACTACCCGCGCCACAACATTCCCGAGGTGGCCTTCGTGGGCCGCTCGAACGTGGGCAAGTCGTCGATGATCAACACGCTGGCGCACCGCAAGAAGATGGTGCGCGTGTCGAACACGCCGGGCCGCACCCGGACGCTCAACTTCTTCGACGTGGTCCTCGAGCACCGGGCGAAGAAGCGCACCGTGCGCCTGTGTGATCTGCCCGGCTACGGCTTCGCCAAGGTGCCCAAGTCCGAGCGGATCATCTGGGACAAGATGATCGACACCTACCTGGGCAACCGGCACACGCTCAAGGTGGTGGTGTGCATCATCGACGGGGAGATCGGGCCGACGCCCGACGATCTCGAGATGCTCGACTTCCTGCAGGACAAGCCGCCGCGCATCCTGGTGGTGGCCACCAAGCTCGACCGCATCAGCAAGTCGGCCCGGAAGCCGATGCTCCTCAAGATCCAGAAGCAGCTCGAGCTGCCCGACAACGCGCTTCTCGGGTTCTCCTCGAACGAGGACATCGGTCACGAGGACGTCTGGCGCACGCTGTTGGGCATCATCGGTTGACGAGGCGTTCGGAGTTTCTCGCCCTCCTCGCCGCGCTCTGCTCATCCTGCGCGGTCACTGTCCGAACTGACGGAGACTGCGCTGGACGTTTGGACGTGCGCGGCCAGGAATGCCCGCTGGCCGTGTGCACCGCTGCTTCAGGGGAGCTCGTCACTGCCGTCGACGTGGAGGGCTGCGAGTTCGCCGGCTGGTCTGGCGGTTGCGGCGCGTCACGAAGTTGCCCGATGGGTGACGCTGGCCGGGCGGCCTTCGCGCGTCGGGCATGGCCGCTGCGAGTGGATGCGACGGCCGCGACACCTCTGGTGGTGAAGCTCCTCCCCAGTGGTCTGGATTGCCCGGGCTCGTGTGATCTGTTGATTCCGGTTGGGGAGCGTGCCGAGGTCTTTGCCGCGAGGATCGGCGACACTGCGCCGAACTTCCTGGGCGATTGTGATTCGGTCACCGAGGACAAATGCCTCGTCACCGCCGACAGGCCTCGCGTCGTCACGGTATCCGCCTCCTCGATTCCGAGGATTCAACTCCACGTCGAGGTCGAGGGCCGAGGGGGCGTAGTCACTGCGCTGGGGACTTGCCGCGAGACAGCGCCTTGCGATCTCTCGATCGCCCGCGGAACTCCGTTCCTTCTGCAGGCGGAACCGGAGGACCCGCTCGCAGCAGTCGTGTGGGTTCCCGGGGTTTGTGCTCCAGGCTCGAGCTGCACGGTGGTTCCCGATGCCGATCTGCGGATACGCGCCGTGTTCTCGAGTCGGCCCACACTCTCATTGGCCGGGCTTGGCCTGGGTTCCGTTCGTATCAACGGCGAGGAACATCAACTGCCCTTCACTGGGCTGGTGGACGCAGGGCAGTTGATCACGATCGAGGGCGTTCCTCAGGTGGACTCCGTGGTCGCGGGCTTTCAGGGACTCGCCTGCAGGCCGGAACGGCTTGTCGCTACGTGCGAGTTCGAAATCAGCGCGTCCGCCCAGGGGACCATTCGCTTCCACCGGTTCTTCCAGTGGGCGCGCGGAGGCTGGTCCGGGGAGGTCACCGATCTGGTTGTCAGGGCAGACGGAGGGGTGCTGATGCTCGGCAAGTATCAGGGAGCAGGGTTCGGGCTTCCGTTCTCCTCGGCCACCCAGTCTGTGGTCGTGGCGCTCGACGGCGATGCAGGCTTCGCGAGGCTCTCCGGTTCCACGTATGGCTTCGACAGCGCGAACTTTCTCGAAGTGCCTGACGGGGGCTTGTGGTTGTCGGGGGGAATCATCAGTCACCGGGCGCCAGGCCCGGGACTGCAGGTGGTTTGGGGGCCAGTTGACGCCGGCTCTACGGGCTCGAGTCTCCAGCAATCAGATCGAGCACTCATTGAATTCGACGAGAGTCGCTTCGAACCGGTGCGGGCCACCGTGCTGGACTTCGCGCTTGTCAGTGGCATCACCTCGGTCGGGCGCGGTCCGTTGATCCAGGGCAGCGAAGGACTCCTCAGCTCGTTTTCAGTTTCCGGTGCAGTGGACGGCGGCCTCGAGCCACTGACCAGCATCGGTCTCTTCGGGTCAGACTTGATGCTGCGCAGCTACGAACCGGTCGCGTCCAGCGTTCCCATTGACGTCGTGGGCTACCCCTCTGGCGTCGTTTCGCTCTCGCTGCATGACCCGTTCGCGCCCGCCGTCGGTGGTTGTACCGTGGCCTTTGCTGAGGCGGTGCCGGTGCTCACGTATGTGAATGCGTCGGGCACGTGCGGGGCGGCGTCTCCTTCGGTCGACGCTGGCGTTGGCTTCTACTCGGTGGGAACGCTGTCCCGTGATTCGAACGAGCCCTACTTCACCAGCATGAGCCTTCACTCCCTTCCTTTGCGTGGGCCGGGGAGCCAGATCACGACAGGCTTCGCTCACGTGCACTCCCATGATGTGGCCTTGCAGCAGCGGTGGGTGTCGACGCTGCAGCCGGTCATCGCGGTCTCACCACAGCAGCCTGGCACTGGAATCGCGCCGAACGATGTCCTGATGTGGAAAGGCCGCGTGCTCGCCTTGTTCTATGGCCAGGGCGTGGGCGTGAGCGGCTACCGGAGCTCCAACGGGCTGACCATTCCCTGTGATCCCGCCAGCGACTCGAGGCTCCTGATGACGCTGCATGACGCGGCGACTGGAGAGTTGGAGTGGGGCCACTGCTTCTTGCAGGGTCCGCTCTCGGGCGACCTGCGCATCTGGTATCGCGACCTGCGTCAGTACCGCCTTGGCCGCAACCACCAGCCCTCGACGGTGAAAGCCTTTGGTGGCGTGCTTCTGAGTTCGTGGGCGAATCGGACCTCTGCGAACTACCCGGTGACCTTCTATCTGGGCAGCCATGAAGTCGTGCTGGATGACGACTCAAGCTACCTCGGGCTGGTCACGCCACCGGACTAGCGACCGATCACCGGGTGACCTGATGTCGCACTTCTCGGTTTCTCATCAAACGAGGACATCGGTCATCAGGACGTCTGGCGCACTCTGTTGGGCATCATCGGTTGACCTGATGTCAGCGGGGCACCGACACTCCCGGGCATGAAGCTGAAGCTCAGTCCCCTGGTGGTGCTCGCGGTGCTGATGTCGGTCACCGGCTGCCAGTGCCAGTGCGGCAACACGGTGGTCATCAAGAAGGATGGCGGCACCGGTGCAGGCGGAGGCACCGGCGACGGCGGCCTGGGTGGTGGCGCGGGCGGTGGCGGCACCGGCGGCGCGGGTGGCGGCATGGGTTTCGACGGCGGCGACGGCACCACCACGCTGGGCTTCGGGCCCGACGCAGGCGGAGGCTTCACGCTCGACGGCGGTGCAGGCGGCCAGGGGGAAGGCGTCAAGCTCGACCCCAACGGTCACGTGGTGCTGAACCAGGGCGCGGCCGAATTCTACTTCATGTGGATCGCCAACGACTCGCGCGGCTGGGTGTCGAAGTACGACACCCGCACGGGGCGCGAGGTGGGCCGCTATTTCTCGGTGATCCCGAAGGACTGCTCGAACAGCGCCGGGCCTCCCTGTGCGGGCGGCGTGGTGCACCAGATGCGTGCCGATCAGAGCTGGCACCCCAGCCGCACCGCGCTCGATCTGTTTGGAGACATGTTCGTGGCCAACCGCGGCACGGGGAAGCAGGGGTCGGTCACGAAGATCGCCAACGATCCCTCGTCGTGCATCGATCGAAACGGCAACGGCACCATCGAGACCAGCCGCGACATCAACGGCGACGGGCAGATCAGCATCGCGCCCGCCGATGGAGAGATGATCATCCCCTCCGACATGGCCAACCCGGCGACGTACGACGAGTGCGTGCTCTTCACCAAGCCCCTCGGCGCCCCGCCCCCGGGCGGCGAAGTGACGGGCCGGGCACTGGCGGTCTCGGCGGGCGCCGAGGGCACCGCGGGCGACCTGTGGGCTGGCATCTGGTTCGAGCAGCGCATGTACAAGCTGAGCACCGCCAACGGTGAGTTGATGCCGGTCTCCCCGGGCGGCTTGAACTACGTGCAGCTCAGCTTCGGGCCCTACGGCGCGATCGTCGATCGCCTCCAGCGCCTCTGGGTGGTGGAGCCCGGGGTGGCCCACCTGGCCCTGATCAACACCGTGACCGGCGCGCTCGTCAGCCAGACCATTCAGAACACGCCCGAGTGCCAGGCCTACGGCATCGGCATCGACGGGAAGAACCGGGTGTGGCTGCCGGGGTGGACGCTCGGGCCCTTCGCCTGCCGCTACGATCACTCGACGGGCACGTGGACCAAGTTCGACTTCAGCGCGGCGCGCAGCCCTCAGGGCACCTCCTTCGAGTGGGGCCGCGGCATCGCGGTCGACACCATGGGCCGGGTGTTCATGTCGGGCTACGGCGGCGCCACCGCCCAGCTGATCCGCTTCGACGCCGAGACGGGCGCGGTCATCCCCTTCGGCACCGCGCAGTTCATCGACATGAGCGACGCGAACACCGGCGGCAGCATCGGGGTGGGCCTCGACGCCGACGGCCACCCCTGGGTGAACAACTCGTCCGGCAACGCCTCGAAGGTGGACAACGTCACGGGCGCGGTCACCCGCACGCCGCAGCAGCCGCCGGGCCTGTACACGTACTCCGACTTCACCGGCTACCAGCTGCGCAACTTCACGGCCCCGCGCGGCACCTACCGGAAGGACTTCGAGGCCTGCGACGCGGACAACGAGTGGCGCACGCTCACCTGGGACGCGCTCACCCCGCCGAATACGTCCATCCAGGTCTTCGTGAAGGCGGCGAACACCCAGGCCGAGCTCGCCTCGTCAACGCTGGTCCGCTACGGGCCCTTCAGCACCTCCCCGGTCGACCTGGTGAACGCGGGGGTGCCGCGCACGAAGTTCCTGCGGGTCGAGTTCGTGCTCCGCTCGGTGGACGGGCAGAGCACGCCGGTGCTGCGCGGCTTCAACCTGGTGTGGTTGTGCGGCGGGATCAACTAGCTCTGGTTCCTCGAACGGAATAGGGCGGTCGCGTGACCTCGAGCCAGGAAAAGCGAATGTTGCGCAGGGCCGAGCTGGTGCGCCGGCTCACCGAGCTGGCGCCGCGCAACCGCATCGACGCGATGATGGAAGAGGTCGACGGCAAGGCGCTGGTGCGCTCGCTGCCGGCCGAAGACGTGTACTCGACCATCATCGACGTGGGGCTCCCCGACTCGACGGAGATCGTCCAGCTCGCCACGCCCGAGCAGTTCCGCACCTTCGTGGACCTGGCCGCCTGGCAGCGGGATCGCATGGACCCGCTCGAGGTGCTGCACTGGCTGCGCGCGGCCCGGGGCGATGACGACGAGGACTTCGTCAAGAAGCTGGGCTCGCTCGACATGGAGGTGCTCGAGCTCGTCTACAAGCGCCTCGTCATCATCCACGACCTCGAAGAGAACCCCGACGTCGACACCGAAGGCCCGACGATGGAGATGCCCGAGGGGAAGTACCTCCTCGAGTTCCGCATCGACGGCGTCGACGAGGCCGCGCTGCGCCGCCTCACCTACGACCTGGTCACGCAGAACCCGTTCGAGCTGGGGCGCTTCCTCGAGGCGGTGCGCTGGGAAGCGGTGACCGAGTTGGAAGAAGCGGCCTACCAGTTCCGTCGCGCGCGCCTGGAAGACCTCGGCTTCCCGCCGCTCGACGAGTCGATCAAGGTCTTCGCCTGGGTCGATCCTGAGAAGGTCGGGGTGAAGGGCAGGGCGCAGTCGGCGCTGGCGCAGCAGCAGAACCGGGTCGACTACGTGGCCGCGGCGTTCCAGGGGCTCGACCCGGTGGAGCGGCAGAACCTCGAGGGTGAGGTGCGGTACCTGGTGAACTGCGTGCTGGTGGCGGACGGCGCCGAGCCGGGAGACCCGCTGGCGATCAAGCGGCTCTCCGAGCACGCGCGCGACTACCTCGACCTGGGCCTCGAGCACTACACGGGCGGGGATCCCGCACTGGCGACCGACGTGGTGCGCGAGACGACGCTGCGCATGCTGTTCCAGTGCGGGTTCTCGTTGACGCTGCGGCTCAAGCGGCAGGTCGAGAAGCTGGTGCACGAGGAAGGCTCCCGCTTCGGCGAGACGTGGCTGGCCCTCGAGGAAGAGTCGGAGGCGCTGGGGGCGTTGCTGCAGCGGCGCCCGTTGAAGGCGCTCAAGGTGCCGGGCGCGGAGCCGGTGCCGTTCCGTTCACGGCGCGAGGTGGCTGAGTCCGAGGCGATCCTGCAGCGGGTGCGGCAGCAGCGGGCGGTGTTCCAGTCGCTGCTCTCACCGTCGCCGGCCGAGATCATCGCGCGCTTCGGGTCCACGCTGGCCGAGCTCACCCCGCAGCGCTTGTTCGCCGCGGTGGTGGCGCGAGCTGAAGTCGATGAGCTCGTCGACGTCGCGCCGTTCCCTGAGCTCAAGCTGACCGAGCTCTGCTCGCGCATCTTCGAAGAGGCGGGACCAGGGGCGCAGCTTCGCGCCTCGGCAGGAAAGCGCGCGCTGGCGACGCTGCAGTCGAAGCTGTCCCTCGCGGGGCCTGAGCTCGAGACGATGGTTCAGCGGGTGCTGACGACGTTCCTGGCCGACTTCGGCGCGGCGTGGGTGAAGGACGGGCGCGTGGCGAGGGAGAAGATCGTCGCATTGCCCATCACGGGCCAGCTGCTCACGTAGGCAGGTGTCTCCCTCTCCCTGCGCAGCGGGGAGAGGGCAGGGGTGAGGGGCCAACCATGCCCAGCGCCCCTCACCCGGCGCTGCGCGCCGACCTCTCCCCGCGTCGCAGGGAGAGGTTTCGAGGCTAGCCAGCGTCCCTGCCGACCGCCTTCGAGATCGAATCAAACCCCAGCTCGCTGAGCTTGGTCTCGAGCGTGTCGAGGATCTCAGTCACCAGCGGCGGCCCCCGATAGATGAACCCCGAGTACACCTGCACCAGCGAAGCGCCCGCGCAGATCTTCTTCCACGCGTCTTCACCATCGAAGATCCCGCCGACGCCGATGATGGGCAGCTTGCCCTCACTGCGCCGAAACGCGCGTCGCACCACCTCGGTGCTGCGCGCGAAGAGCGGCCGCCCCGAGAGCCCACCGACCTCGCCGGCCTGCAGGTGCTCCACGGGCCGGGTGATGGTCGTGTTGGTGCAGATGATGCCGTCGGTCCCGCAGTCGCGCGCCACGTCGACGGCCGCGTCGATCGCCTCGTCACCGAGATCCGGCGCGATCTTGAGGAACAGCGGCCGGCCCACCACCTTCGCCCGCACCGCGCGCAGCAGCGAGGCCAGCGCCTCCGGTTCCTGCAGCTGGCGTAGCCCCGGCGTATTCGGAGAGCTCAGGTTCACCGCCACGTAGTCGGCGAGCGGAGACAACGCCTCGGCGCACTTCACGTAGTCGTCGACCGCGATCTCCAGCGGCGTGTCCTTGTTCTTGCCGATGTTCACGCCAACGGGGGCGGGCCTCCACTCCAGCTCGCGCAGCCGCGACGCCATTGCGCCCATGCCCTCGTTGTTGAAGCCGAGCCGGTTGATCAGCGCCTCGTACTCCTTGAGCCGGAAGATGCGGGGCTTCGGATTCCCCGGCTGGGCGCGCGGAGTCACCGTGCCGACCTCGACCGAGCCGAAGCCCAGCGAGAACAACCCGGCCACCGCTTCGGCGTTCTTGTCGAGGCCCGCGGCCAGCCCGACCGGGTTCGGGAAATCGAGCCCGGCCACCCGCACCTTGAGCGTCGAGCGCTCCGGGCGTGCGCGGCGGCGCAGCAGGCTCGCCACGCCCGGCGCGAGCTCCGCCCACGACAAGCCCCACATGGCCACGTTGTGGGCGACCTCGGCGTCGAGGCTGAAGAGCAGCGGACGAAGCAGCCGGTACATCACTGCTTCGGGATGAACGAGTAGTCGCGCGCCCACACCAGGGTCTGATCGACCTGGTGCGGGGTGAGGATCTTGTTCTCCTCGATCAGCTCGATCTCGCGCCGCATGTCGGTGTTGAGCAGGTACGGGCCGTCGGTGTTGAAGGTGATCTTCACGCCTCGATCCCAGAACGTGCGCACGATGTGCTCGAACTCCTTCACGCCCTCGACCGCCTTGGTCTGCAGGTTCGAAGTCGGGCACAGCTCGAGCACCACGTCGCGCTCCTTGAGCAGCTTCATCGCCTGCTCGTCGTACGCCGCGCGGATGCCGTGGCCGATGCGGTTGGGCTTGAGCTTCTCCACCACGGCGATCACGCCCTCGGCGCCGGTGCCCTTCGTCTCACCCGTGTGCACGGTGGTCTTGAGGCCGCCCTTGCGCGCGTGCGCGAAGAGGTCTTCGTACTGCGTGACCACCTCGGGCTTGAGCTCGAGCGCGTTCGCCTCGGTGCCGGCGAGATCGATGCCCAACACGCCGCGGTGCCGGTACTTGATCGCCTTGTCCACCATGATGCCGTTGAGCTTGTGGTCCCACTCCCGGGCCAGGCAGAAGATGAGGCAGGCCTTCACGTCGTACTCGAGCACCGCGCGGTCCATGCCGCGGATGGCCGCCGAGATGATGTGGTCGAGATCGAGCTCGGAGTGCAGGTTGCGCTTCATCGGGTTGAAGCGCAGCTCGATCTGCGTGACGCGCGAGCTGCGGTACTCCTTGCCGATCACCTCGTAGACCGAGCGCTCGATGGCCGCTGGCGAGCTCTGAATCTTCTCCGTCCACTGGTGCATGATCTTCAAGTAGCTGTCGAGGCTGTCGACCTTGTCGGGCGAGGCCGTGATCAGCTCGACGAACTCGAAGTAGTTCTTCACCGGCAGCTTGAAGCCCTGCTGGTGCGCGATGGACCACAGGATGTGCGGGGCGACGGCGCCGCCCATGTGGATGTGCAGGTCGATCAGCTCGCGAGGTTGCATGGCTTTGAATGCCACATCGTCATTCCGGGTGAAAGGGTCGTGGTGCATGCTGGCCTGACGATGGCCACGAAGAAGAAGAAGACCCCGAAGAAGACTCCGAAGAAGAAGCTCACCCCGAAGAAGGCGGCC
Organism: Archangium sp.; assembly: GCA_030681645.1. Lineage (GTDB taxonomy): Bacteria > Myxococcota > Myxococcia > Myxococcales > Myxococcaceae > Archangium_A. The sequence continues at coordinate 348,545 of JAUXRX010000049.1, read as the reverse complement.
CCGAAGAAGGCGGCTCCGGCCCCGAAGAGGAAGGCCTCGAAGCGCAGCCCGCCCATGCATGGACAGGTGAGCCACCCCGAGCTCTCCGACGGCGAGCCCGAGAACGACGAGGTGTTCGAGATCTTCAAGACCTTCGACCGCGACGGCTCGGCCAGCATCGACCGCAACGAGCTCGCGCGGCTGCTCGAAGCGCTTGGCCAGGAAGTGCCCGAAGATGAGCTGGCGATCGCGCTCGAGGTCATCGACGTCAACCACTCGGGCCGGATCTCCTGGGAGGAGTTCAAGGCCTGGTGGTCAGCGCGCTGAGTGAGCCCCTCACCCCGGCCCTCTCCCCGCTGCGCAGGGAGAGGGAGCTCAGGAGGGCACGACCGCGAGCGCCGCGCCGGGGACGAAGGTCTCCAGCGTGCCCGGCTCGCGCAGCACGTAGATCGTCAGCTTCGCGTCGGTCGCGAGATCGAGCATGCGTGGGCCGGTGGCCAGCTCGGCCAGCACCCGCCCGCCGCGCGGTTGCACCAGCCGGGTGACGGGCCCGGGCACCACCAGCGTGCGCCTGCGCACCGCGAGCGGGATCGCCCGGTTCAGCTCGTCGCCCGAGGAGCCGAGCACCCACTCCGCGCTCCCGTCGGGCAGCACCCGCGTGGCCGCACCCCTCGCGTCGGCCACCAGCACACCGCCTTCCCATGGCAGCAGCGAGAGCGTGCGCGCGTCACACGGAATCGTCTTTTCCCAGAGCACCTGGCCGTTCTTGCCCAGGCAGATCAGCACCGTGCGGCCGTCCCGCCCGCCGCCCACCCAGGTGTGGCCTCGCGCCCAGACGGGGGAAGAAGGAGTGGAGAGGATCAGCTCCCGCGTCCACACGATCGCGCCGGCGGGCGTGGTGTCTCCCGAAGACAGCGCGTCGCAGAGGTAGATCGCCGAGTGTTCGCCGCGGTTGAGCACCACCAGCGCGCGGTTGCGCACCGCCACCGCCTCGCGCACGACCGGCAGCCCCGCCTTCACCCGGAAGCGCACCTGCCCGTCCGACGCGTCGACGCCGTACAGCGTGCCGCCGTCGGTGCCCACCAGCACGCGTGAACCCACGCGCGAGAAGGTGAGGCTCTGCGTGCGCGCCGGCTCGAAGCGCCACAGCTCGCGGCCCGACATGCGCGCGTAGCCCACCACGCCGCGCCGCCCCAGCGGACAGACCAACACGTCGCCGAACGGCGAACTCGCGCCTCGAGGGGAGATCGCCTCGAGGCCAGGGCCGGGGCGCGCGCCGTCGTGATCACGAAACCACTGCGCCGTCTGGCCGCGGCCCTCGAAGAACAGCACCCGCTCGGGCGTGGCGCAGATCGCGTCGCCGTCGGGGCTGATCGCCACGCCCCGGGTGGAGAGGTGACGGAACGCGGTCGCCCCCGCGCGGGTGAAGGCGTGCGCCGCGTGGGGCGAGTGCACGATCGCCCACCGCTTCCCCAGCAGGATGCGGCCCCCTTCTTCACCCAGCGCCACCGGCCGGCTCCAGCGCGGCTGCAGGGTGACGCGCCGCACGTCGCCGACCGCGGCGAGCGGCACCCCCGGGGTCGACCGCGGCGGGCTCACCGTGGCCATGGTGGTGTCGGGCACCGGCTGGCGCAACGCGGTCAACCCGTCGGTGCAGCGCACCTGCAGCGCCTCGACGTAGGGGTTCGCGCCGAGCGCCGGGTTGCGCGAGCGCAGCGCCAGGCAGAGATCGAGCCCACCCAGGTAGACCTGGTCGGGCGGCACGAGCTGCCCGCCGATCTTCGCGCCACCCTCGGTCGCGGCGCGCGCGAGCCCCATCATGGTGAGGAAGGGCAGGCCCGGCTGCTGCGAGCCGTCGGCCAGGGTCAGCTCGCCGTCGAAGAGCAGGGGAGGCAGCCCCGCGCGCGTCTTCCGGTTCCACGCCAGCGTGCGGCCGTCATCGTCACGCAGCGAGAAGCCCACGCCGATTCGGCCCTCTGCCCCCGCGTCGCCGCGATGGAGCGTCGCGCTGCGCACCGCGCTCCAGGGCGCCGGGCTCTCGCGCCGCGCCCGCTCTTCGATCACCGCGCCGGTGAGGCGCTTGAGCCGCTTCTCCAGCGACACCAGCTCGGCCTCGATGTCACCGCGGTGCTGCTCGACGTCGCGCAGGAAGCTCCGCGCGCAGCGCACCGTGGCCTCGACCAGCGTGGGCAGCTCGACCGCGAGGGGCGCGCGCACCTGCCGCGGCGGCTGCGAGAGATCGATCACACAGACCTGCACCTCGTTGGCCTGCGTGCGCCAGAAGCACAGCTCGAGGTGCACGTCTTCGAGCGAGACCTGCCCCGCGCGCTCGCCGTCGACCACCAGCGCCGCGACCGCGTCCACCAGCCCGCCCACGATGCGCACCAGCGGCTCGTCGTTCGCCCCGGGGAGCACGTTGATGCCTTCCAGCTCGAAGGCGAACGCGTCGCGCGGGCCACCGGGCCCTGGCGTTTCCCTTCGCCAGCTGTGCCCCACCCGGAACCTGATCATCACACGTTGACACTCACTGTACCCCTGCGTAGCATCCCGCGTCTCCTGTCGGCTTCCAGTGGAAGCCCCTGTATTTACTTGGAAAACTCATGACATTCTATGAAGCGGCGCTCCGCGTCCTCGAAGAGGCGGGCATGCCGCTCCACTCGACGGACATCACGAAGCGTGCAGTTGATAAAGGCCTGTTGTCGCACGTCGGTAAGACGCCCGAAATTACGATGCTGTCGCGGCTGGCTGCGATGGCGAAGCGTCCCCGCGATCGCAAGCTCCAGGTCACCGTTCGTGACACCTTCGCGTTGACCGATTGGATGCTGCCTGAAGACCCCGAGGCGCTCACCACCACCGGCGTGATGGAGGCGAACCCCGAAGAGGCGCTGCCTCCGTACCGCCCCTCCGAGCGGCACCCCGAGGCGCACGCAGAGTACCTGCGCAGCATCGGCCGCCAGAGCGATCGCAAGCGCCGCGACGACGATCGGAAGAAGAAGTTCCCGCCCGTCAGCGAGGTCGCCTTCGAGGTGCTGCAGGAATGCGCCACCGCCCTGGTGGCCAGCGAGCTGCTCGCCCGCCTCAAGGCGCGCGAAGGTGCGCCCGACGATCTGCCCGTGTCGCGCATGATCGACGGCCTCGCTTCCGACAACCAGAAGCGCGTCGACGACGGCCGCAAGCCGCTCTTCGCCGCTGCCCGCGGTGAGTCGAACGATCTGCAGATCTCCCTCGAGCCGCAGGCCGAAGGGGGCCCCTCGCCGGTCGAGGTGCAGCAGGCCTTCTGTGCCGCCTGCAACATTCCCTTCGAGAACGGCCGGGTGGTGCTGCGCAGCGAGCAGCGCGAACAGCGCGAGCGCACCCAGCCGCAGGGCGCGCCGCCGGTGGGCGCCGTCGTGCCGGCCGCCGAAGACGTGGCGCTGTTTCAGACCGCGCGTCACGCGGGCAAGGACGCGCGCAAGGCGATGGCGCGGCTCCTGCGCAAGAAGCTGTCGGATCTCGAGCTGGGTACGTTCGAGAAGGCCTGCGTGCGCATGCTGCACGGCCTGCACTTCCGCGAGCTGAAGGTGGCCCGCCGCTCGAAGGAAGGCCCGCTGATGACCGCGCGCCGCCGCGAGGGCAGCCTCGAGATCCGCTATGCCGTGCGCCTGCTCAAGGGCGGGGGCGCGGTCGAGCGCCGCCAGGTGTCGGAGCTGCGCCGCGAGCTGCAGCAGACCGGCGCCAACGTCGGCCTGCTGTTGACCGCGGGCGAGGCCCGGGGCGATGCGCGCGGGGAATGCACCGCGGGCCCGCTGGTCATGATGTGGGCCGGCGACGCGCTGGCCGACAAGTTCTTCGAGGCGAAGGTGGGCGTCACCGTCACCACCATCGAGCTCTACGACATCGACGAGGCCTTCTTCACCCAGGCCAAGCTCGACGCCGACGAGTCGACCAAGCGCCGCGAAGAGCGCCAGAAGGACCGCGGCGAGCGCCCCGCTGAGGGCAGCGACGAGGTCCGCGCCGAAGCGCAGCCTTCGCTCAACAAGGACGAGGCGTCCGAGGCGGGTCCGGTCACCATCCCCGAGGGGATCCCGGCCGTGCAGGCCGAGGCCGGCTCGGACGACGAAGGTGATGAAGGCGACGAGGGTGAAGAGGGCGAAGAAGGCGAGGAGGGTGGCGAAGAAGGTGCCGCCCCCGGCGCTCCCGGTGAGGCCGGCGAGGGTAAGCGCCGCCGCCGTCGCCGTCGCCGTCGCCGTCGTGGCGGCGCCCTGCGTCCCGATGGGACTCCCGTCGATGCGGCTGCAGCCCCTGGCTCGAGCCCTGCTCCTGAAGGCGGCGCTCCCACGCCCGTGGCCACCCCGGCCGCGGAACCCGCACCTGCTGCCGAGCCGTCGCCTGCTGCCGAGCCGTCACCTGCTCCGTCCGCGCCCCCGGCGCCGGTCGATCCAGGCCCCACGACTTGATGGCGGCCGGTCCTTCTTCTCCGCTCGCAGGGTCCCCCGTTCGGAGTGAACGGTGAGGACTCTCTGGTTGAACCTGCTGTGCCTGGCCCTGGGGCTGGGCGCGTCAGCCTGCTCGAAGTCGAGCAGGCCGTGGATCGATCGACTCGAGGTCGACGCCTTCGAGGGTGGTGAGGTCGCCTCGCTCTCGAAGGAACAGCTGGAACAACGCCTGGTCGCGAAGCTCGACGCCGCGAAGTTCGTGGTGGCCAGGCCCGGCCAGAAGATCCCCGACGACGTGAAGCCCTGGCGCCTGCAGCTGGCTGCCGGCCTGAGCGAGCCCGATCTCGAGGCGCAGACCTCGTCGGTGGTGCTCGCGCTCGAGCTCAAGCACACCGGCCCTTCCGAGCCGTTCTCGATCGACTCGAGGGTGGTGGTGAAGGCCGCGGGCAACGACGTCGAGGCGATGCAGACGGCCATTCGCGACTCGCTCGACGACGCGCTGGGCCGGGCCGTGCGCCAGGCCGCGGCGTTGATCTCGCTGCAGAACGCCGCCGAGGCCACGCTGGTGACGAAGCTGGCCGACGCCGATCCCGCCGTCGCCGACGCGGCGATTCGCCTGCTGGTGCGCAAGCACCACAAGGCCGCGCTGCCGGCGCTGCTGGCGCGGCTCAAGACCGACGATCTCGACACCCTGCGCGGGGTGATCGGCCTGCTGGTCGAGCTCCGCGCCCCCGAGTCGGTCAACCCGCTCATCGAGGCGGCCAACCAGCGCGGCCCGGTCTTTCAGCGCGAGGTGGTGTTCGCCGTGGGGAGCATCGGCGGTGACGACGCCGAGGCGTACCTCGATCTCGTGGCGACCGGCCACGACGACCCGCTGATCCGCGCGAGCGCCACCCAGGCCCTGCTCGAGCTCCGACAGAAGAACTCCAAAGTCCCCCGGGAGAACCCCAAGTGAACCGACTGCTGATCCTCTGCGCGCTGGCCTCGGCCGCGTGCACCACGACCACGAAGAACACCGCGCCCACCAAGCCCGAGGTCACCGCCGCCGACTTCTACCCGCTGAGCATCGGCGTCACCTGGAGCTACGAGGTCAAGCTGCTGGGCGAGACGCGCATGATCGACGTCACCACCCTGCGAAAGAACGGTGACGGCTTCGTGGAAGACTCCACCGGCGCCCAGTTCCTGGTCGACGGCTTCGGCGTGAGGGACCAGAAGCGCTACCTGCTGCGCAACCCCATCGCCGCCGGGACGAAGTGGACCAACGTGGTCTCGGTGTCCTCGGTGGAGGCCTACGAGATCCTCGCCGCCAACCAGCCCTGCGACGCTCCGGCCGGGAAATGGGAGGGTTGCGTGGTGGTCGAGAGCCGGAACCGGGTCGAGGAGGGCACGACGCTCGTCAACGAGATGACCTTCGCGCCGGGTGTAGGCATCGTGCGCCTGTCCACCGTGCTCGAGTCGAACGGCAAGCAGATCCCCCAGTCGACCCTCGCGCTGGTGAAGTTCAAGCCTGCGTCCTGACCGACGGGCCCTGCTGACCTTGAAGGGGGCGGGCGTGGGAACTACCGTTGACCCCGTGGACGCCGCCGAACTCTCCAACGAAGAGATGATCCTGTCCTTCCTCGCCGAAGGTGGGGACGACTACATCTCGGGCGCGGCCCTGTCGGACAAGCTGGGGCTCTCCCGCACCGCGGTGTGGAAGTACGTCGAGCAGCTGCGCAAGCTGGGCTACCGCATCGACGCGCAGTCGGCGAAGGGCTACCGGCTGCTCGAGGTGCCCGATCGCCTCACCTCGCTCGAGGTCGGCCCGCTGCTGGCCACGCGCGAGCTGGGCAGCACGCTGCACCACTACGAGACCCTCGAGTCGACCAACGCCAAGGCCTTCGAGCTGGCGCAGGAAGGCGGCTCTCACGGCGAGGTGATCATCACCGAGCACCAGACGGCGGGCAAAGGCCGGCGGGGGCGCTCGTGGGTGTCACCTTCGGGCAAGAGCCTGGCGCTGAGCGTGATCCTCCGCCCGGAGATCGCTCCTTCGCGGGCGCCCGAGGTGACCCTGGTGGCGGCGGTGGCCCTGGCCGAGACGCTGCGTGACTCGGGGGTCGAGGCCACCATCAAGTGGCCCAACGACGTGCAGATCGCCGGCAAGAAGGTCGCGGGCATTCTCACCGAGCTCTCGGCCGACGTCGAGCGGGTGCACTTCGTGGTGTTGGGCATCGGCGTCAACCTCAACGCCGAGCTGACGGACTACCCGCCCGAGCTGGCCGAGATCGTCACCTCGGTGAGCATGAACCGCAGCAGCCCCGTGCACCGCGCGCTCTTCACCGCCGCGCTGCTGGCCAAGCTCGAGCAGTGGCTCGACACCTGGACCGACCACGGCTTCGAGCCGGTGCGCAAGGCGTGGAAGGGCCTGGCCTCGACGCTGGGGCAGGACGTGCTGGTGCGCGCCGACAGCAGGGAACTGCGCGGCATCGCCGAAGACATCGACGAGAGCGGCGCGCTGCTTTTGCGCGTGGGCGACAAGCTCGAGCGGGTGCTGTCGGGCGACGTGGAGCAGGTGCGGTCCCGGAAGTCGTAACCGACCAATCGGCGCTGGCTGTAGGATCGCTGCCCATGCTGCTCGCCATCGACGTCGGCAACACCAACACCGTGCTGGGCGTCTATGACGGCAAGACGCTGCGAGCGCACTGGCGCATCGAGACCACCGCCCGCAGGACGTTCGACGAGTACGGCATCCTCGCGCTGCAGTTGTTCGCGCACGCCGGCCTCGACCCGAAGAAGGTCGACGCGGTGGCGGTCTCGAGCGTCGTGCCCACCCTGCAGTTCAACCTCGAGAAGATGAGCGAGCGGTACTTCAACGCCAGGCCCATGTTCGTGGGGCCCGGCGTGAAGACGGGCATGCCCATTCTGTACGACAACCCGCGCGAGGTCGGCGCCGATCGCGTGGTGAACGCCGTGGCCGCGTGGGAGCGCCACAAGACCGCGCTGATCGTCGTCGACTTCGGCACGGCCACCACCTTCGACGCGGTCACCGCGAAGGGTGAATACGCGGGCGGGGCGATCACCCCGGGCATCACCATCGCGATGGACGCGCTGACCCGCAGCGCCTCGAAGCTGCCCCGGGTGGAGTTCGCCCGGCCGCCGCACGTCATCGGCAAGAACACCGTGCACTCGATGCAGTCGGGCCTGGTGTTCGGCTACGTGTCGCTGGTCGACGGCATCTGCGAGCGCATGAAGAAGGACCTGGGGCCCACCACGAAGGTGATCGCCACCGGGGGGCTGGCCCCGTTGATCGCCAGCGAGTCGAAGGCCATCGAAGAGGTCGATGAGTTCCTCACCCTCGAGGGGCTGCGGCTCATTCACGAGAGGAATCAGGCATGAGCGACGAGATCCCCGCGGCGGCAGCAGAGCAACCGGTGTGCCCCATCACGCCGGAATTCCTCCCGCCGAACATGGTGAAGCACGTCGACCCCAAGGCGCCCGTGCCCCTGCGCATGATGGCCGCCAAGGCGCTCGTGCCGTTGAGCCCGGCCGACATGCTCAGCGTGCTCTTCATGCTCTCGTACGATCCCGACCAGGGCGTGCGGGACCAGGTGCAGAAGACCGCCTCGACGCTGCAGGACCGCACCGCGGCCTCGGGCTTCCGCGACGAAGAAGTGCACCCGCCGGTGCTGGGCTGGTTCCTCCGGCTGTACGGGCAGAACGACACGTACGCGGAAATGTTGATCCTCAACGGCAACACGCCCGACGACGCCGTGGCGGCGGTCGCCGAGGGGTGCAGCAAGCGCACGGCCGAGACCATCGGCCAGAACCAGCTCCGCCTGCTGCGCCACGACGGCATCATCCGCGCGCTCGCGAAGAACCCCAACGCCGACGGCGCGTTGATCGACGGCGTGTGCGACTTCGCCGTGCGCAGCGGCATGATGCTGGAAGACGTGCCGCAGATGCTGCAGGCGCGCGTGCGCCTCTTCGGGCCCCAGGCCGCCACCGAGCCGCCTCCGAAGGAAGGCCCGACCGCCGACGACATCATCTCGGAGTTCGCCATGCCCGACGCCCCGGGCGAGGCGGGCGACGGCGAGCCGCCCATCGACGACGCCAAGCGGCTCTCGCTCTCGAAGCGGATCATGTCGATGAACGTGTCGGAGAAGATCAAGCTCGCCACCAAGGGCAACAAGGAAGCGCGCGGCATCTTGATGCGCGACTCGAACAAGCTGGTGGCGGTGGCGGTGATCCGCAGCCCCCGCATCACCGACGGCGAAGTGCTGGTGCAGGCGCAGAGCAAGATCTGCATGGACGACGTGCTGCGCGTCATCTACTCGAACCGCGAGTGGCTCCGGAAATACAGCATCAAGCTGGCGCTGGTGAAGAACCCCAAGGTGCCGCAGGGCGTGTCGATGCGCCTGATGACCACGCTCCACGAGCACGACGTGAAGAGCCTCGCCAAGGACAAGAACGTGCCCGGCAGCGTTCAGATGCTGGCGAAGAAGCAGATCGACAAGAAGAACGCGCCCAAGCGGGACGACGGGAAGTAGCGGCCCGGTCTGCCCCTCAGCCCGACCCTCTCCCCGCTGGGCAGGGAGAGGGAGGCAAGCTCAAGCTTCGGCTTGCTGGGTCGCTCCGCCTTGGCCAGTCTTTCGCTTCAGACTGTCTGGTCTGACGTTCCGTCAGACCGGCTACGCTTCGGCGAGCTCGTCGATGTCGAGGTCTTCACCCTCGTTGGGCGTCTCACCCAGGGTGTCCATCGCCTGCTGCAGGTTGCCGCGCACGCGATCGAGCTGGTCCTGGTAGGCCTTGAGGCGCGACTGGGCGCGGTTGGCCTTCTCTTCGGCGCGGGTGCTCTGCGCCTCGGCGTCGGCGAGGCGCTGACGCAGGGTGGAGATCTCGTCGGCGAAGCTGGTGGCCTGCGAGGTGAGCTGGGTGCGGGCCGAGTCGAGATCCATGTTGGCCTGCTCGGTCTGCGAGCGGAGCTCGTCGGCTTCCCGCGAGCGCTCCTCGAGCTGTGACTTGAGCGCCTCGGCCTCGCCGCGCGCTTCCGACAGCTCTGCTTCGGCGTTCTGGCGGGCCGATTCTGATTCCTGCTGGCTGGCGCGCAGGCCGTCGGCCTGGCCATCGAGCTCGGCGACGCGCTGCTGGAGCGAGTCGAAGTCGGCCTGCAGGGTCTGCAGCTTCGCCGAGGCCGAGCGCGCTTCTTCCTTCGCGGCCAGGTGCTGCGCGTCGACCTTCTTCCGCTCGGCCGTCAGCTGGTCCGTCTTCGACTGGAGCGTCTTGACCTGCGCGTCCTTCTTGGCGAGCTCGCCGCTCGACTCGGAGAGCTGCTGCTCGATCGTGTTCTCCTTCTCGTGCAGCTCGAGGACCTCCTGCTCCTTGGCGTTGAGCTCGTTCTTGAGCCGGAGGATCTCCTTGTCCTTCTTGTTCGCCGCGTCGCGGAGGGCGAAGACTTCCTTGTTGTCGCTCTTGCCGGGCGCGGCGCGCGCGGTCTCGAGCTCGGTGTTCTTGCCTTCGACCTCGCCCTCGAGCTCGCGCACCCGCGCCTCGAGCTCCTCGGTTCGGCTGCGGGCCTCGTCGAGCGCGCCGGTGAGCTCGGTGACCTTCGAGCGCATCTCGCGGGCCTCGCTCGAGTCGATGGTCGAGGCCGACGAAACGAAGGACGGCGCCGAGCGCGCGGGGGCAGAGACGGGCGGGCCGGGCGGGGGCATGAAGCCCACCACGGTCTTCTCCGCGGGGTAGTCCGATTCGGACTCGTCGAACTCGGGCGTGCTGAGGCTGATCTCTTCCTCGACCGGCGGGCCGGGCGGGGCCTCGTCGGCGGGCTTCTCGTCGAACATCGAGTCGACCATCGCCAGGTCGGCCTCGGCGCTGCCCGGGTCTTCCATCGGGGTGTCGATGGGGACGTCGGCGTCTTCCTCGAGGAGCGAACCGGGGTCGAAGGCCTCTTCTTCGATGGCCGCGGGGGCCGAGGGGAAGCCGATCAGCTTGCCCACGCCGTCGACGAGGGTGGCCGCCGCGAGCGGCTTGCCCAGGTATTCCTCGGCGCGGGTCTTGAGCTTCTGGTGCTGGCCGAAGCCCTTGGGGTCGCCGATGATGATGATCGGCACGCCCTTCAAGTCGTCGTCACTCTTGAGCTTCTTGCAGATGATGTAGCCGTTCTGGCCCGCGTCGAGATCGACGGCCAGCACGACACAGCCGGGCTTCTTCTTGCGAATGAGCTCCGGTGCGCCTTTGCCGTCGGTGGTCTCGTCGACTTCGAAGCCCCGGCCCATCAACCCCTCGCGGAGTTCCTTCATCAGCACGAGGTCCTTCTCGACGATCAAGACTGAATTCGACATGAGTAAACAGGAGGTTAGTTGGCGCTCCCGAGGGGGTCAACGAACCTGAGGGCCTGCCCTTACTGCTGCAGAGAAGCCGGTTTCGCCTCGACGGGGGGTCGGGAGGGAACCACCTCTCCCGCGGGGACAGGCACCAGGTCGCGGATGTCCTGCTCATCGAGATCGGTGACGAGCTGGTACACCACGTCGCCCTCGCGCCAGCTGACCACGTTGTAGCCGTGGCTCGAGCCGACCTCGGCTTCGGTGCGGGTGCCCACGTCGAGATCGTGATCGTCGCCGTAGACGAACAGGCCCATCGGGCGGGGCGACTCGTAGCGGATGTAGGCGGCCGGCTTGTCGCGCACCTGCAGCAGCCGCGCGCCCGTGGCGGTGGCGTTGGGGAAGCGGGGCACGTTGACGGGGTGATCGAGCTTGCCGCCGAACCAGCGCTCGATGGCGGCGGCGAACTCGGGCCGCGAGGAGAGCGCGGCGGGCTGCTGCTCGATCTCGAGGGGGAACTGGCGGGCGTGGCGCAGGGCCGCGTCTTGCTCGTAGAGCTTGCGCTGGTGGCCGCGGTACTGGTGGTGGCCGATCACCAGGGCGAAGGTCACGCCGGCGGCGACCGCCGCGAACCGCACCACCCCCACCCGGCGCTGGCGGTTGGCGTCGCGGGCGATGTTCTCGAAGAGCCTGGTCTTGAAGGCGGGCGGGGCGGTGGGGCTGCCGGCGCGCGCCGCCTCGCGGATGGCCGAGAGGTTGTGGCGCTCGACCTCGACGTGGCGGGGGCAGGTGGGGCACGACGCCAGGTGGGCCTCGAACTCGACCCTCGCCTCGGCGATCAGCTCGCCGTCGAGGTAGGGAGTCAGCTGCGTCTCGAGGTCGCGACAGTTCATGCGTTGGCTTTGAAACACCCGGTCATGCGAGCTTCTTCCGCTCTCTGAACGCGTTCAAGTCGGTCACGGGGCCGGTCTGGCCGTGTTCACCCTCGCGGGCGAGGAGGATCTTCTGCAGCTGCTTGCGACCGCGGAAGAGGCGGCTCATCACGGTGCCCACGGGGATGTCGAGGATCTCGGCGATCTCCTTGTACGAGAACTCCTGGAGGTCCGCGAGGATCACGACCATGCGGAAGTCGATCGACAGGGTGTCGACGGCCACCAGCACGTCCTGGCTCATCACCCGGTTGAGGAGGAACTCCTCGGGGTTCTGCGTCTGCTCGGTGAGCTCGGCGCTGAAGAAGCGGGCTTCGACCGACTGGCGCTCTGACTCGTCCTGCAGCGAGCGCTCGCGGGTGTTGCGGCGGTAGCTGTTGATGAAGGTGTTGGTGAGGATCTTGAAGATCCACGCGCGGAAGTTGGTGCCCTTCTCGAACTTCTCGAAGAAGCGCCACGCGCGCATCACGGTGTCCTGCACCAGGTCTTCGGCGTTGCGCTCGTTGCGCGTCAGCCGCAGCGCCGACGCATAGAGCGGATCGAGCCACGGCGTGAGCAGCGCCTCGAACTGGGCCCGATTCTGGTTGCTGCGTGACAGACCGAACATCTGGAAGACTCCCTTTCGCGACTTTCGCCGCGTGCACCCGGCCGGACAACACCCTCACCCCTGGTCTCATTCCGATACGGCAGCGAGGCCCGCCCGCCACCTTCGAGGTCAACACGAGCACGGCGCGTGCCGATTGCCATGGCGGGTCAACCGGCTGAATTGACGGAAGATTTCCGGGGGAGGGTGAGCAGGGTGTGACGCAGTGGGCCGCGCAGCTGCTCAGGTGCGTGTCAAAACGGCAGGGCGCTGGCGAAAAAGAAAACCGCCGCGTCCACAGGGTGGAAGCGGCGGCTTGATGCGGTCCCGGCGGGATTCGAACCCACGACCCCTGGCTTCGGAGGCCAGTACTCTATCCAGCTGAGCTACGAGACCCGATGAATGCGGGCGGTTCTATACACACTTCGAACCCCAAAGTCCTGACCGAAACCATGCGCATCGGTGTCCAGCCTATAGAGTGCCCGCGATGACGACTTCAGGCGACGGTCGGATGCTGGGCCGCTACCAGCTCCTCTTCATGCTGGGCCAGGGGGGCATGGGCGAGGTGCACCTGGCGCGACTCACCGGCGCGGCGGGCTTCGAGAAGCTGTGCATCGTCAAGACGGTGTTGCCCAACCTGATGGGCGATCAGAACTTCATCGACCGGTTTCACCACGAGGCGCGGGTGCTGGTGCAGCTGACGCACTCGAACATCGCGCAGGTCTACGACATGGGCGAGGTCGACGGCTCGCTCTACATGGCCATCGAGTACGTGCCGGGCGTCGATCTCTCCCGGGTCGAGACCCGGGTCGAGCGGCAGCGGGCGGTGATGCCCATCCCCATGGCGGTGTACATCGGCCAGCAGATCAACGAGGCGCTGGGCTACGCGCACCGCAAGGTGGGCGCCGACGGCCAGCCGCTGGGCATCGTGCACCGCGACGTGTCTCCGCAGAACGTGATGGTCTCGTACGAAGGCGAGGTGAAGGTGATCGACTTCGGCCTCGCCAAGAGCACGGCGCGCTCGAAGCAGACCCTGCCTTCCACCGTGATGGGCAAGCTCGGGTACATGTCGCCCGAGCAGGCGCTGGCCAAGCCGGTCGACCACCGTTCCGACATCTTCTCGTCGGGCATCGTGGTGTGGGAAATGCTCGCCGGCCGCTCGATGTACACGGGCGGCACGATGTCCGAGATGGTGGTGCAGATGGCGATGGGCGAGGTGCCTTCGCTGTCGGCGGTGCGGCCCGACATCTCGCCCACGCTCGATCAGATCGTGATGCGCGCGCTGGCGAAGGAACCTTCTGCGCGCTACCAGCGGGCCGACGACTTCGCCCGGGCGCTCAACGAATTGGCGGTGCGCGAGTCGATGACGGTCGGCGCCGAAGACGTGGGCAACTACGTGCGCGCGATGTGCCCCGAGGAGTTCGCGGCCGAGCGCCAGCTGCAGTCGAAGCTGTCGGTGATGCGCAAGGGCGGGCCGCTGCCCGAGGTGACGAAGGAGCCCGAGTTCGAGGGCACCTTCCTGCGCCCCTCGTCGCCCGGAGACCAGAAACGCGAGACCGCGTCGGGCCAGATCATGACCCCGGCGCAGCGCGCCATGTCGATGGTCGAGCCGCCGAAGTCGAAGTCGATTGCTCCGAAGGCGAAGTCCATCACTCCGAAGGCAAAGTCGATTTCCCCTCGAGGCGCGAGTTCGCCGACTCCGCCGGTGCAGGTGGACGAGGGTGACGAGGGTGAGGCGCCCATCGCGGTGCCGAAGAGCAAGACCCCGCTGATCATCGTCGGCCTGCTCGCCTTCATCGTGCTGGCGGGCGGCGCGCTGTTCCTGCTGCAGAACAAGGATCCGAAGGCCGACCCGCAGAAGCAGCCCGTGGTGGAGGCCGCGCTGGACGCAGGGGCAGCGGTGGCGGTGGCGGTGGCCGACCCCGGTCCGGCGGCGAAGGACCCCGAGCCCGAGCCGGACAAGCAGCCGGCGGCCAGGGAGCCCGTCGTGCTCGACACCATCACCGTCGAGGGCAAGGTCTGGAAGGTGCTCAAGAAGGGCGGCGAAGATCTCGTGCTGCTCGAGAAGAAGGACAAGCTGTCCGAGGGCGATCGGGTGAACCTGGTCGGAGAGCCCGGCGCAGACGGCAAGCGCCCCCTCTACGCGCGCGCCGCGGTGCTGAGCGTGAACGGGTCGATCGCCAAGCTGCTCTTCGACGAAGACGCGACGCTGCCTGAGACGGTGTTCGCCGCGAAGGACGCGTCACCGAAGAAGGTGGGGGTGGGGAAGAAGGACCCTTCGGGCAAGACCGAGCCGGTGAAGACGACCGAGCCCGAGCCGGTGAAGGTGGCCGAGCCGGCCCCGGTGAAGACCCCCGAGCCCGAGCCGGTGAAGGTGAACGCGCCCGCCAGCGCTCAGCTCTTCGGCAGCGTGCGCATGTCGGTGCCCAACGTGATGGGCAACCGCGCCGTCTTCGTGCGCAACCTCAACGAGTTCCCGGTGCACGAATGCGAGTTCCGGCTGCCGAGCAACGTGGTCTTCAAGCTGGCGCGCAAGGTGATCGCCCCGAAGGACGAGGTGAAGATCAACTTCAAGGAGTTCCGCCCCGACCCGCGCCCGCCCGACCCGCAGTTCAAGGCCGACTGGGCGGCGGTGTACTGCAAGGAAGGCACGGGCTACTGGAAGACCGCCTACGAGCGTCGCTGAGTCACTTGTCTGGTCGCGCCGCCTCGTCGGGTCCTCCGCTTCGCTTCGGCTCCGTGGCCCCGCCTCGCGGGTACGGCGTCGCTCACTTCTGCGCGATGTCCCACTTGGTGCGCTTCCAGGTGGCGCGGAAGCTGGCCTCGGTGGCGAGCCCGACCTTGCTCTCCTTCTCGTTGCCGTCGAGGAAGAGCACGAAGTCCATCTGCGGGGCGCCCTTGTTCGCGTCGAGGTCGAAGCGCTTGACGATCTCGTTGGCGGGCAGGGTGCGGCGCCCCGCCACGTCGACCAGGTCGATCGACACGCCCTTCTGATCGCCGCCGGGCTGGTACGACTTGTAGACGAGCTCCGAGCAGACGATCGTCGAGTCGCTGAAGAAGTCGAAGTCGAAGTCGTAGGGCCGGCCCTGGTACTTGAAGGCGCGCTCGATCGCCTTCGCCTTGTCGAGCGGTGACAGCCGGGGCCGCATCAGCCCCAGGTAGTCGACCCCGAACGCGTGCTCGACGGCGGTGAAGCTGACGCCTTCCGAGATCGACTCGATCACCCGGATCGGCCCGTGGCCCTGGAAGTCGACCCCTTCGGCGTACGCCTTCCACTTGGTGGGGAAGCGCTTCTGCAAGAGCTCGCTGAACGTGGCGGCCTTCTCGGGCTGGCCCTGCGTCCACTTCACCACCTCGGGATCGGTGTCGAAGGCCTTCGAGAGATCGGCCGCGGTGCCTACGTAGAGCTCGGCGTGGGGCCAGAAGCCGGGCAGGCCGATGTTCGAGAGGAACCAGTTCTGGCGGCTCACCACGATGTCGCCGGGCGCGGCGTTGGGCAGCACCAGCGTCTCGACGTCCTTCGCGGTGACCAGCGGCTTGCCGATGCGCGCGACCCGGGTGTCACCGGCCCACTCGGCGAAGGCCTTCTGCACGGGGAAGATGGTGTGCGCCGAGCTGTCGGCCACGATGTCCTTCGCGTTGAGCATGAAGAGCTTGCCGCCGTTCTTCACCAGGCTCGACTTCGCGCTGGTCGAGTCGGCCTTCATCTCGTTCACCGCCCAGGTGACCGCGGCGTCGTTGGCGGCCTTCTGCCGCTTGAGCACCGGCACCGCCGCGACCGCGTACGTGTCGCCGGTGAGCAGCTGGGTCGAGGTGGCCACGTGGATCGCCTTGAGCTTGAACGCGGCGAAGGCGCCCTCGGGCACGCCGTATTCCTCGTTGCGCTCGTCGAAGAGCGTCTCGAGCTGCTTGTTGTCGAGCGCGAGCTCGGCGAACTTGAGGCCGTTGGCGAGCAGCGCGGTGAGCGCGGTGTGCGTGAGCAGGAAGCCCCAGGCGTGCTTCGGGTCGGCCGGGTTCACCTTCACGAAGTCCCAGTACTTCTGGCGCAGGCCCTCGGTGGCGCTGAAGTAGGCGAAGAGCGAGCCCCAGGTGGAGAGCAGGGTCTGCTTCTGCTCGGGCGAGTAGACCGACTTCTGCTTCGCGGCGAAGAGCGTTCTGTTCTTCGTCACCGTGGCCATCACCCCGCCCATGCCCGCGACGAACTGCTTGAGCGTCTGCAGATCGTGGCGCGCGGTCTCGACGAAGGCGTCGTTCGACAGCTCGTACACCGAGGGCTGGGCAGCGGGCGCGGCTGCCAGGAGGGTCAGGACAAGGAGGCTGGTCATTGAGCGCGGACCATAGCGCGCGGCTACGCTGCCGGGCATGGCGAGACTGATTGAGGACGAGGCGGGGATCTCGGCTCTGGTGAACAACCTGAGGCGGGTGGCGGTGCTGGGGATCAAGACCGAGGCGCAGCGGCACCAGCCCGCGTTCTCGGTGCCGGAGTACGTGCAGCGGGTGGGCATCGAGGTGGTGCCGGTGCCGGTCTACTACCCCGACGTCACCGAGATCCTCGGGCAGAAGGTCTACCGGACCCTCGCGTCGATCCCCGGCGAGCTCGACCTCGTCGACGTCTTCCGCCGGCCTCAGGACATCGACCAGCACGTCGACGACATCATCGCCAAGCACCCGAAGGCGGTCTGGTTCCAGCTGGGCATTCGCAACGACGCCGCCGCGAAGAGGCTGGTCGAGGCGGGCATCGACGTGGTGCAGGACCGCTGCCTGCTCGTCGATCACAGCCGCTACGCTTCGAAGTAGCTCAGTCTTCGCCGGTCCATCGGCCGGGCGGCTTGCCCAGCGCCTCGATGATCGACGCGCGGCCAGCGCTCACCGCGTCGGGGCCCTTGTGCATCTCGTTGGGCGAGACGCCGGGCAGGCGCGAGGTGACCACGTGCACCTCGACGCCGCGGGCCTCGAGCAAGGCGAGCTGCAGCCTGAAGTGATCCTTGCGAATGGCCGCGAAGCCGTTGGCCATGCCGCTGGCGTAGGCGAGGGCTCCGCTGGGTTCCTTCGCCCCGTCGCGGCTGGGGAGGAAGTGCACCAGCAGCACGTCGAGCTGCTTTCCCCGGCTCTCCCAGAGGGCGAGGGCCGGGGCCTTGTCCACGATGCCGCCGTCCCAGAGCAGGTGGTCCTGCCTTCGCACCGCGCGGAAGAGGCCGGGGTATGCGCAGGTGGCGTGCACGGCCGAGGCGAGCTCGCCGGTCTGCATCACCTCGGGGGCCTGGGTGCTCAGGTTGGTCGCGACCAGCACCAGCGGCGTGGCCAGGGCCTCGAAGTCGTGCACCGGCAGGAACTGGCGCAGCAGCTCGACGAAGCGCTCGCCCTTGAGCAGCCCGCTGGGGCGCGAGCCCCTTCGCACCGCGTCCACCGCGATGCCGAGGTAGTCGGGATCCCAGAAGTGCTCGCGGCGCTGGGCGAGGATCAGCTCGGCGATGCGCGCCGGCGGAAGGCCCGCGGCGACGAAGGCCGCCACCATTCCCCCGGCCGAGGTGCCCGCCCACGCGCTGGGGGTGATGCCGCTGGCGAGCAGGCCCTCGACGAAGCCAGCGTGGCCGTAGAAGCCGAAGTACCCCGCCGACAGCACGACGCCCACGCGCCGGCCTCGCAGCCGCTCGAGCAGGCGAACTCGCGCCTCGAGGGGAGACAGGGTCATTCGCGCTGCCACGCCTCGTAGACGGCGATGGCGCTGGTGAGCACGCCGAGCAGGATGAAGGGCAGCGACCAGAGGCTGATCGAGCGCACCAGGCCCTCGCCCAGCGCGCCCACGCAGATCGACACGAGGGCGATGGTGTCGATGATCAGCTCGAGGGGGCGGGGCGCAATGCCCGGCTCGGACGCGGCGATGGGCCAGGTGGGAATGGGGGAACTCTCGCCCCAGTTGGCCCGCGCCAGCCAGCGCGCCCACATGAAGCGCCGCGTGCCCCAGGCGCCGAGCGCGAGGCCGATGGTGCCGTTGATGGCCAGCGCGACGAGGCTCCAGGTGAAGACCGTGATGGTGAAGTACGTGAGCGAGAGCAGCAGCGCGCCCAGGCTCACCACGTAGAGGATCCACGCGGCGAGCGCGGCGGTGCCCGTCTGGTGCGCGGGCTTCTGGGCCGGCTGCGGCGCCTTCCCCTGCAGCGGCAGCGGGAGCTGGCCCGGGTGGGTGTCTGCGCCATCGACCACCGACAGCACCAGGGGGAGCAGGTCACCGGTCAGCTCGCCTCCGGGCCCGCGGAAGTCTCCCTCGGCCAGGCGGCGCGAGCGCACCTTCACCTCGGGCGTGAGCACCAGCGCGGCGGCGTCGAGGAACTCGTTGAGGCGGCGGATGCCTTCCATCGGCACCGAGTTGCGGGACACGGTGTCGAGGAGGCTGGCGCGCAACATCACCGGCTTCGCGTCCCGCAGCGTGATCAGCACGGCGCGATCGGCGGCGCCCTCGTCGGGCCGCCAGTCGAGCAGGGTGATCGCCAGCACGTCGAGCGGGGTGAAGACCTGGGCGTCGCCGGTCGAGGTGGCCACGCGCCAGGTGTTGTCGAAGAACTCGAACGAGGTGGCGATCGACCAGCCGACCTCGGCGGGTGGTTGTTCGGGGCCCGCGACGACGACGCCGATCTTGAGGCGCTGCACCTGCGAGGCGATGCGCTCGGCCTCGGCGGCGTTCTCGAAGATGGCGAGCAGCCGCGGCACCTGGATGGCGATGTCCGGCTGGGGGGCTCCGGCCCGCCTGGCGAGCAGGTGCCGCAGCTCGTCCGGCAGCTTTCCCGGGCCGATGAAGAGGGTGTGGCGGGGGGCGAACATGCGCGGGGCGATGCTCCCCCGTCCGCCGAAGAATCACCAGTGGTGTCGGATACTTCGCACTGTCTGGATGGACGCTCCGCCTCGGCGCATCTTCCGCTGCGCTCGTAGCAACCTGTAGCGGTTTTCTTGCCGGCTCGATCGCCGCTGGTACTTTGGCTGGCGCATGGATCGCCGTCGACAAGTGGTGTGGGGAGCAGTGGCGATCGCGTTCATGTTGGCCCTGGGCTCGTTGTCTGCCGAGGGTGGTTTTCGCCGGTACGCGCGGCTCAAGCGCGACCTGCGCTCGCTCGAAGATCGCAACGCCCGGCTCAGCGCCGACAACGCAAGGCTGAAGCGCGAGGTCCTGCGGGTTCGAACCGAGCCCGCCGCCATCGAGCGCGCGGCCCGCGAGAGCCTGGGGCTGGTGCGCAGCGGTGAGATCGTCTTCAACCTGGAGCCTCAATGACCCCCGATCAAGCGCTCCCCCGGGTTCGCCACTCGCGCTCGATGGCCTTCACGCCAGGCAAGTGGATGCAGGTGCTGGTGCGCCTGGTGCCCGCGGCGGCGGTGCTGCTGATCTTCGCCTTCCTCGCGCGCGGGCGCTTCCGTTCGATCGACGCGCTGGGCTGGGCGGACGCCGGGGCCGTGGCGCTGCTGGTGATCGGCGGCGTGCTCTCGACCGTGCGGCGGGTGCGGCGGTCGATGGCGGGCGTGCCCCTGCTCCTGCGTGACGAGCTCGAGTTCGGCGGCTCGCTGCTGGCCGCGGCCTTCATCTGCGTGGCGCTCGGGGGCGAGCTGCTGTTTCCGGTCGTCTACCTGCTGATGGCGTTCCTGGTGACGTTCCTCCCGCGGCCGGCGGCGGCGACGCTGTTGGGGAGCGCGGTGCTCTTCGACGCGCTGCTCACCCTGCCGGAGCGCTGGGGCGTGTTCCTCGGGCGCGCGGCGTTCCTCGGGCTCTTCGCGGCGCTGTACCACGTCGTGCTCTCGGCCCGGCTGGCCGTGGCCCGTCGCGCCGAGCAGGACGCGGTGAAGAACAAGATCAAGGACATCGAAGAACGCGCCCGCACCTTCCGCCTGGTCTCGAGCGGGGCGAACGACAGCCTCCCCGGCGTGAAGGACCAGGAGAAGTGGCTGGTCGCCGCGGTGAAGGAGATCGAAGGCGCCACCGGCAGCGCGCTGGAGGTGGCCGAGACGTCGCTGCGCACGCACACCGTCGCGGTGTTCCTGCTCACCAGCGACGATCGCTCGCTCAAGCTGCACGACTGCCGCTCGACCTCCGAGCAGATTCAGCGCGAACGCTTCTCGGCGGGCGAGGGCATCTTCGGGGCGCTGCTCAAGCGCGGCGTGCCGGTGCGCATGAACTCGGGCTCGGGCGTCAAGGGCGTCACGCACTACGAGAGCGGCGGGCCCGACGTGTGCTCCATCCTCGCGGTGCCGATCGTCGAGGGGGGCGGCCTGCTGCGCGGCGTGCTGGTCGCTGATCGCCTCGAGAACACCGCCTTCACCGAGCAGGACGAGCGGCTGCTGCAGGTGATCGCCGGCGAGGTGCTGCGCGCGATCGAGGTGGAGCGGGTGATGGGCTACATCCGCCGGTCCCGTGACGAGAAAGACCGGTTCTTCCGCGCCATCGAAGAGCTCAACCGGGCCGGCTCGCCCGAGCAGGTGTTCCTGGCGGTGCTGGAGAGCGCGCGGCAGGTGGCCCCGCTCGAGTTCTGCGCGGTGACGCTGGTGTCGGAAGTGAACGGCGCGCGCGCGCACCGGATCATGCGGATGACGGGCGTGACGTCGGCGGGCCGGGCGCTCGAGGGGCAGACCTTCGCCGACAACAACGGGCTGGTGGCGAACGTGGTGCGCTACGGCGCGCCGCTGCCGGGCCGTGACGCCGGCGCGATGGACCGGCAAATCATCTTCGACGACGACACGCAGATCCGCGGGCTGCAGTCGCTCAAGATCTTCCCGCTCGTGGCAGGCGATCGCATCCTGGGCACGCTGGTGACCGGCTCGCGCAAGAAGGCGGCCTTCGACAGCGACGAGCTGCGCATGCTCGAGGTGATCGCCATTCAGGCGGCGCAGGCGGTGCTCCGCGCGCAGCTGTTCGAGGCGATGGAGAAGATGGCCACCACCGACGGCCTCACGGGGCTGGTCAACCACCGCACCTTCCAGGGCCGCTTCGACGAGCACCTGGCCACCGCGCGGCGCTACTCGCGCAAGCTCTCGTTCGTGCTCACCGACATCGATCACTTCAAGTCGGTCAACGACACCTACGGGCACCCCATGGGCGACCAGGTGCTCAAGGGCGTGGCGAGGATCCTCAAGGAGCAGGCGCGCGACACCGACATCGTCGCCCGCTACGGCGGCGAGGAGTTCGCCATCGTGATGCCCGAGACCGACGCCAAGGGGGCCCACGCCATCGCCGAGCGCATCCGCGAGCGGATCTTGAAGGAGGTCTTCCAGACCGAGCAGGGGCCGCTCAAGGTCACGCTCTCGCTGGGGGTGGCCACCTTCCCCGACGTGGGCGCCGACAAGCAGGTGCTGATTGATCTCGCTGACCAGTGCCTCTATTTCGCCAAGCGCCACGGCCGGAACCAGTCGGTCACGGTGCAGCAGATGCAGGCCGCCAAGCCGCGCGCCGTCGAAGGCTGATCACAGCATCGCGAAGACGACGTCGGGCACGATGGCCTGCGCGGCGGCCACCAGGGTGTAGAGGATCATCATCGCGAGGGCGTAGGGGGTGGCCCGATCGAACCAGAGCTCGGCCCAGCCGTTGACGGCGGTGCTGAAGAACCGCTCGGGCAGGTCGCCTTCGGGTGGCGCGGGCTGGAGCGCGGTGTGCAGCGAGACGATCAGCTTGCCGCTCAGATCAGCTGCGGGCACGGCCCAGCCCTTCAGGGCCGTCACCTGCGTCTCTGCCACGCCGCGCATGGGCCGGACCGAGACGGCGCCCCTGGTGACCGTGATGCGAAGCCGGTGCGGGTTGGGGGGCGCGAGCAGGGACTGTGGCTCGGCCGTGGGCAGGGTGGGCGCCGCACCGCTGATGAGGATCAAGAACACGCTGGCCGGGACCATCATGGCGCGGGGCGTAGTCCCCCGTTCGGCCGAAGACAACCCGTCGCCGGGTGAGAAAGTCGGGGTTTCCCCGCGGGGAAGTGCCAACATCCGGGGTGGATGGGCATCCGAGGACAGCTCACGCTGCTGGTTCCGGGGATCGTCGCCGTCGCGTTGGCGTTGGGCACCTTCCTCGAGGTCCGCCGCGAGCAGCGCGAGTCGATGGAAGACTTCCGCCTGCGCAACGAGAAGGTGCTCCAGTCGATCGGCGTGACGGTCGCCGTCAACATCGCGCAGAACGACATGAGCGGGCTCGACACCCTCATCGCCCAGCTCTCCGCGTCGATGAGCGAGCGCGATCTGACGGCGCTGGCGGTGCTCGACGACCAGGGGCGGATCCTCGCGCACAGCGAGCCCGAGCGGTTCAACACCATCGCCACCGACGCCTTCAGCCAGACGGCCACGCAGGTCGAGGGCGTCACGTGGGAGCGGCAGGAGAACACGTTCCAGATCTCCGTGCCCGCGGTGTCGGGCATCAGGTGGGGCACGGTGACGGCCAGCTATTCGCTCGATCGGCTCTCGGCGCAGCTGCAGCGCACCCGCATGCGGCTGGGCGTCACCTCGGTGGTGCTCTTCCTCATTCTCAGCGCCATCCTCTTCTTCGGGCTCGACCGGCTGGTGGTGCGCCCCGTGCGCACGCTGCAGCAGGCGGTGCGCCG
The DNA here is from genome assembly GCA_030681645.1 of Archangium sp. Lineage (GTDB taxonomy): Bacteria > Myxococcota > Myxococcia > Myxococcales > Myxococcaceae > Archangium_A. The sequence goes on along the minus strand of JAUXRX010000049.1, from coordinate 325,778 downwards.
CATGGGCGAAGGGCACCTGGCCACGCGGGTGCCCCAGCTGCGGGGGTCCGAGCTGGGCGAGCTCACCAACACCATCAACCGCATGGCCTCGGCGCTGCAACACGAGCGGGAGAACCTCGAGCGCTCGGTCGCCGAGCGCACGAAGGAGCTGCAGGAAGCCAACGCGCGCCTCGAGCGCCTGGCGGTCACCGACGGGCTCACCGGCGTGTTCAACCACCGCCGCTTCCAGGAGCAGCTGCAGTCGGAGATCGCCCGCTCCGAGCGCCACAAGCGGCCCATGGGCGTGCTCATGGTCGACGTCGACTTCTTCAAGAAGGTGAACGACGCGATGGGGCACCCCGCGGGTGACGAGCTGCTGCGCCGCCTGGCCGAGGTGCTCAGCGCCGACCTGCGCCAGACCGACCTGATCGCCCGCTACGGCGGCGAAGAGTTCGCGGTGCTGCTGCCCGAGACCACCAAGAGCGAGGCGATGCAGGTGGCCGAGCGCATGCGCATCGCGGTCGAGACGAAGATCAACGACGGCAACACGCCCTGGCCGACGAAGGTGACGGTCAGCATCGGGGTGGGCACGTTCCCCGAGGACGGGAAGAGCGGCGAGCAGGTGCTCGTGGCGGCGGACCAGGCGATGTACGTGGCGAAGCGGCAGGGCCGCAATCGCGTGATCGGCGCGCGCGGGGTGGTCGCATGAGCGGACGCGGGGCAGCGCCGGGGAGACCCGAGGCGAAGACCCGTTCACCCCGGGCGGAGTCGAAGGGGCTGGTCCCGATGCTGGCGGTCCTGTTGCTCGCCTGCACCGAGCCGCCGATGGTGCAGCCGCCACCGACCCGTCGCGTCGCTCCTGCCGCCGCGGTCTTCTCGCCGCCGTCGGGCTTCACGAAGCTCCGCTTCGGGCTGGTGCCTTTCCTCTCGGCCGAGACGATGACGGCTTCGCACAAGCGCATGGCCGATCACCTCTCCAAGTCGCTCTCGGTGCCGGTCGAGCTGATCGTCGGGGACAGCTACGGCGACGCCATCGATCGCCTGCAGCGGGGCGAGTTCGACCTGGTCGAGCTCAGCCCGCTCGCGTACGCCGAGGCGAGCGGCCGCATGAAGCTGCGGTGCGTGCTGCAGACCATCGCCGACGGTTCCGCCACCGCGTCCGGCTACATCTTCGTGCGCGACGACAGCCCGCGGCGCACCATCGACGATCTCAAGGGCGCGAGCTTCGGCTTCGTCGACCCGATGTCGACCTCGGGCTCGCTGATGGCCAGGAAGCTGCTCAAGGACAAGGGCTTCGACCTCGCGCGCGACCTGGGCAAGACGGAGTACCTGGGCAACCACGAGGCGGTGCTCCTGGCGGTGATGGAGGGCAGGGTGGATGCAGGGGCGACGTACCAGGGCTCGTTCGGCGCGCTGCGGCGCTCGAAGGGCGTGGACCCCTTGACCTTCCGGGTGATCGCCAAGACGCCCCGCACGCCGCGCGACATCTTCTGCGTGCGGCCGGATCTGCCCAGCGAGATCTCCGACGCGATCACCGCTTCGCTGATGCCGCTGTCCGGGCGCGATCGCGCGGGCCGGGAGATCCTCGGGCCGCTCAACCTGAACGGCTTCCAACCCGCGAACGACTCGGCCTACGACCTGGTGCGCGCCGTCGCGGCGGAGCTGAAGAAGTGACCGTTCCGCTCGCGGTGACGGTCACCGCGAAACAGCCGGGCCGCTACAACTCGACGGCGAAGGCGAAGGCGGAGGAGTGGGGCGTGCCCTTCTTCCCTCGCCCCGAGAAGGGGCCGCTGTCCGACTTCATCGGGGTGGTCGCCGAGGCCTTCCTGGTGCTGGGCGGCGAGCGGTGGACGCTGCACGACGCGAAGGGCGAGCTCTATTTCTCCCCCGGGTCGGCGGCGCTGAGGGTGAGGCGGCTCTTCGACGACGTGCTGGTGCGGCTGTGCGAGCTGAAGGCGGGCGACTCGGTCTTCGACGGCACGCTGGGGCTCGGGGCCGATGCGCTCATCTGCGCCCGCCAGGTCGGACCGGCGGGGAAGGTGGTCGCGGTCGAGTCGTCGCTGCCGCTCTACGCGCTGGTGAGCGAGGGGCTGCGCCGTGCCCCGCCGTTTCCGGACAGCGCGATCATCGACGTGCGCCACGGGCACTCGCTGGCGGTGCTGAAGACGCTCGAGTCGCGCAGCGTCGACTGCGTGGTCTTCGACCCGATGTTCGATCTGCCGAAGAGCTCGTCGCCGTCCTTCGACCTGTTGCGCACCTACGCGTCGCACGAGCCGCTCGACGAGGCGACGCTCGCCGAGGCGCGCCGGGTGGCGAAGCGGTGGGTGGTGGTGAAGGGAGGCCGCTACGGCAGGGAGTTCGAGCGCCTGGGGCTCACCGCGCTCAAGCTGACCCGCTTCAAGCCTCTGGTCTGGGCGAGGGTAGGCCCGAGCTGACCATCGAGGCCGAGCGCATCCGCGCGCTCTAGCGAGCGCCGGACTGACCGACCTCAGGGAATGTCGGCCGCCCGGTTGGCGCCCTTGGGCAGGCCTTCGCTGCCGAGCGAGGCGAGCCTGAAGGTGGTGGCGCTCTCGTGCGGCATCAGCTCGCGCTGGCTGCGGAAGTAGTGCAGCGGCGAGTAGAAGACGAAGTTCGACACCCGTGAGGTGTAGAGGCAGGCGTACTGCTCGACCTGCTCGCCGAAGCGGGAGTTTTCGTTGCCTTCCTTGAAGTGCAGGCCCCAGAACGGGTTGAAGCCCTTCTCGATGTCGGCCTCGAGGATCTTCGCGATCTCGGTGCACTCGCGCATGGCGCGCCTCAGCCGATCGAGCTCGGCCTTCACCGACTTGAAGTTGCCCTCGAGCTCTTCGGTGAGCTGCGGCGAGGGGTTTTCCTTCTCGAGGCGGCGCTCGATCTGGTTGAGCTGGGCCTTGCGGGGGGCGATCTCGTCGTCGAGGCGGGCCTGCAGCTGCTCGACTTCCTGCAGGCGACCCACCTCGGTGCGCCGCGTCTCGAGGTAGTCGAGCTCGTCCTCGATCTCCTGGACGATCATGCAGGTGCGCCACATCGACGTCTTCTTCGACTTGAGGATGTCGCCGTAGATGTGATCGCCGACGTACAGCACCGCCTCGCCCGCGTAGCCGGTGAAGCGCTCGAAGTCGGCGAGGTTGCCGCCCTGGTAGATCTTCCCCCGCTCGAGCGACTCGGCCTCGCCCAGCACCTTGTTGTCTTCGCTGGTGGGCTCGATCACGAGGAAGGGCTTCTGCTCGCTGAAGAACCCCGGCTTCGCGCCGCCGGTGACGATGAAGTCGAAGTAGTTGCGCCAGCTCGGGTACTCGGGGAGCACGCCGTCGAGCAGGTACGACATCACCGCGTGGGTGTAGTCCCACAACGAGTTGGTGAGCACGAACAGCTTCTTGCCGCCCGAGCGCAGCTTGTGGAGCGCGGGCCCGAGCTCCTCGTCCTTGAAGATGTAGCGGCCGATGTCGGCGCGGATGATCTTCTTGAGCGAGTTGTCGCGGTGCACCGTGTCGATCGCCTCGCGGATGTCGTCGTAGAGCTTCCGGTAGTCGAGCGGGCGGTCGAGCTTCTTCTCGTAGAGCTCGATGATGCCGGCGAGCAGGCAGGCCTCGGGCAGCGCGAAGAGCGTGTCGATCCACGCGTAGTCGGCGCTCTTCATGCGAATGCGCTCGTTGCGGTACAGCCGCTGGATCTCGGCGTCGGGCAGCAGCTGCCGCCCGTGGTACGCGCGCCCCACGTGACCAAAGCGATCGATCTTGAGCAGGTTGCCGCGCACCTTGTCCACGAACACGCCCCGCAGCACGAAGCTGTGATCGTAGGGGACCTGGCGGATCTCCGCGGAGTACCCGCAGTTGGCGATCAGGCGCTCGACGGTCAGATCGTACGAGAGCTGCTCGAGCCGGCGCAGGTGGTAGATCGCCAGCGTGTAGTCCATGTCGAAGCCGATCAGCTCGACCTTGGCCATGTGCAGGTTGCGGTTGACGAACACCTGGCGCGGCACCGGGGTGTCGTTGCGCGAACCGAAGGTGATGATGCGCTTGAGCTCCTCGTCGGCGAGCAGCTCCTGCGCGCGCACCTCGGCCGCCTGGGCGGGTTGGCGGTTGATCGGGGTGCGGAAGCTGCCGTGAATCGAGTCCAAGTTTTTCCTTTCGCGGACACCGCGTGTCACATTTCTACCCACGATGGCAGCGCGTCGCAGCAACGACGACGAGGGACGTGAGCTGAGGGTTCGCGTCACCGAGCTCGAGGCGCGGGTGAGGTGGCTCGAGCAGAAGCTCAAGAAGGTGGCCTTCGCGGTGAAGGTGAAGCCCGATCCGTCGCCGAAGGGCCCGCAGCGCCCCCGCTGTCCCAGCTGTTTTGGCGAGGTCCCCAAAGGTCAGCGGGAGCGCGTCTGCCTGTACTGCGGCTTCTCGTTCGACGTGGTGGCCCCGATCAAGGCACGCCGGCCCCGCTGAGCCAGCTATAACCGGGGTGTGTATCGGCTGACCGGACGACTCGAGCAGAGCCAGCTGGCGGACCTGTTCCGCGGCGAGCGGGCCGAGGCCTCAGAGTCGGTGGTGGTCAAGCTGTTCCACCTCAAGACCTCCGACGCGGCCTACGCGAAGGTGATCGCCGACATTGCCCGGCAGCTCCAGTCGGTGACGCACCAGGGGGTGGCCCGGGTGCTCGACGTGGGGATGATCGACGGCCACCTCGCGATCGTCCGCCAGGACTCGGGCAAGTACACGCTCGGCCTCGCGCTGCAGCGCCTCAACACGCGCGAGGTGATGCTGCCGCCCGCCGTCGCGCTCGCCTTGGCGATCGAGCTGCTCGACGCCGTGGGCGCGGCGCACGAGGCGGGCGTGGTGCACGGCGCGCTCACCCCGGGCAACATTCTCCTCGGGGTCGACGGGCGGATCTCGGTGGCCGACTTCGGCGCGCTCACCGCGCTCCAGGCGTCCCCCGCGCTGAAGAAGAGCTTCGGCGCGCGCGGCCGCGACAGCTACCGGCCCCCGGAACAGGGCGCAGGTGACACGCCCACCATCGCCGGCGACATCTACGCGCTGGGCGCGATCACCTACGAGCTGCTGACGCTGCACGAGGCCTCGACCGGCAACGCGAACGTGAGCACCCGGGCCGAGCGCCTGCCGCCCCCCTCGCGGCTGGTGAGGCGGCTGCACTCGCGCATCGACCCGATCATCATGCGCGCGCTGGAGAACACCCCGGCCCGGCGTCACAAGACCTGCGCCGAGTTCGCCGAGGGCATTCGCGAGTTCCTCTCTGCGAGCGGCGGCATGCCGGGCAAAGAAGACGTGAAGAAGTTCGTGGGCGAGCTCTTCCCCAACGAGGTGCAGGTCTCGGCCTCGGGCCCGGTGCCGATCGATCGGCCCTTCGAGCTGACCGACATCGCCGGCATCGGCGCGATGGAAGCCGACGCCGTCGAGGTGGAAGAGCGCCCCCCCTTCTCTGGAGGCCGGGTCGACGATCGCACGCCCACCAGCGACGGGCTGCCGGTCTTCACCGGGGAGCTGCCCCCGCCCGAGGCGCAAAGGGCCCTCGAGCGCGAGGTCGAGGTGAAGACGCAGCCCGACGTGCAGGCCGTGGCGAAGCGCGCGGTGTCAGACTGGGAAGCGCCCCCGGGCGTGATGGCGGTGACGGCGGCGCAGGCCGGGCCGACTCCGCAGGCCCCGGCGGTGGATCCCCTCAAGGGCCGCGTGCGGGTGCAGGAAGACTTCGCGGAGATCGCGGGGCAGCCCAAGGCGGGCCCCAAACCGCGGCTTCGGGAGAAAGTGGCGAAGACGCTGATGACCTTCGCCATTCCCGGGCGGGTCTACGTCGATCCGAAGCCGGCGCAGGAAGAGCTGCAGCGGCGCGGCCGGCGCACGGTGCGCATCCTCAGCTTCCTCGGCGCGGTGGCGCTGATGGGCACGGTGACCGGCACGGTCTACGCGTGGTTCAAGTCGCAGAACGACCCGAAGGGCGCGCTGCTCAGCTACCTGCCCGATCCGATCGAGCGGGAGCTCGCGCCCGACAACAAGCCGCTGCCGCCGGTGGGCAAGCCGCTCAAGCTGGCCGACTTCGACAAGCTGCACCCCGAGAAGGCGTTCGATCCCGACCCGAAGAACCCGACGCCGAAGAAGGTGCCGGTGGTGGTGGAGAAGGCCCCGACCCCGGCGCCGGTGGTGAAGAAGCAGAACCCCGACTGCTACGACACCTCGCCCAACGGCAAAGTGGGCTACCTCACGGTGGGCGCGAGCTCGGCGGTGAAGGTGGAGATCGACGGCAAGCGCGTGTGCGTGAACGCGACGAAGGTGCCGGTGGCGGTGGGCTCGCACAAGGTGAAGGTGACCGACGTGAAGTCGAAGCAGGAAGACTCGTCCACGCTGCGCATCGAGGCAGGCAAGCTCGTCAAGATCACCCCGGTGTTCCGCAAATGAGCGAGCTCGAGAAGGTCCGCATCTTCGTGGTCGAGGATCAGCCGCAGCTGCTGAAGAACCTGCTCAAGGTGCTCGCGTTGTTCCCCGAGCTCGAGGTGCTGGGCACCTCGCAGGAAGGCGAAGAGGGCGTGGAGCAGATGGTGAAGCTCCTGCCTGACCTGGTGCTGCTCGATCTCGAGCTGCCGGGCATCGACGGCATCGAGGTGACCAAGCGGCTCAAGCGGCGCGCGCCGTCGATCGAGGTGCTGATCCTCACCTCGTTCGACGACGAGCAGAAGGTCTACGAGGCGATCCAGGCGGGCGCGTCGGGGTACCTGGTCAAGCGCGTGGGGCCCGACAAGATCCGCTCCGGAATCCACGACGTGATGGCCGGTGGCACGGTGCTCGAGGCGATCATCGCCAAGCGCTTCTGGAACTACTTCCAGTCGGTGCAGGCGAAGAAGGCGCAGCCCGACAACCAGTGGGGCCTCACGCCGCTCGAGTTCGACGTGCTCAAGTTCGTGGCGAAGGGCTTGTCGAACGCCGAGGTGGGGCGGGTGATGGAGCTCGAGCGGCGCACCGTGCGCACGCACCTGAGCCACATCTACCGGAAGATGGGCGTCAACTCGCACGTCGACGCGGTGGTGCTGGCGCTCAAGGCGGGCATCGTCGAACTCTGAAGTCAGTACTCGAAGCCCGGGTATTCGAAGGCCGGGGCGATCGCGGTGAGGTCAGCCAGGCTCCCTCCGTGCGCCCGGACGACTGCCTCCCAACGGCCGTGGACGACTGACTTCATCTCGTCGATCAGCGCGGTGGCTTCCTCACGCTCGAAACCAAACCGCTCGCACTCCGAGAGCAGGTTGCCGCGGTTCGCCCAGCGGCCCTGCTGGCCGAGCTCGAGCGCGAGGTCACGGCGATCGAGTGAGCGCACCGGGGATGGCGTCAGGTCGTACGCTGGGGAGAGCTGCCATTCGCTGGCGGGGGCGATCAAGGCGTGGTTGCGCGGGTGGTCGTCGAGGTTGCTGATCAGCGCGTTGAACACGATGCGCCGGAAGAGCTCCTGCCGGTCGGCAGGTGGATCATAGCTAATATGGCAGGGCCCTCGATGTCACTGCCGAGTTCGGCTATCCGCTGGAGGGAATGGGTCAGACGCTCGCACTTTCACTGCTGCTTCTGGCCTCACCTGCCGAGCTGCAGGTCTCGCATCGGAAGGTGGTGACGGCTGACGGCGCGGCGATCGCGCTGCACCGGTTTCTTCCGCCCGGAGGTGGCGTCGCGTCACCGCCGGTGTTGCTTCTGGCGGACGTGGGCTTTGGCCGGCCGCTCTACGACCTCAAGGGTGCAGGCCTGGCCCGCTGGCTCGCGTCGCATGGGCGAGCGGTCTATGTGGCCGAGCTGCGAGGGCAGGGCGCGTCGGACGCGGCACACTCGCTGCGCACGGTCGTTCATCTCGATCTTCCGGCCATCGCGCGGTCGATCTCGCGTGAGCGCGCGGGGCCGATCGATCTGGTCGTGCAGGGCTACATCGGGTCGCTGGCGCTCGCTGCGACGACGAAGGAGCTCGAGGTTCGCCGCGTGGTGGCGCTGAACACGCCCGCGCTGGCGGAGCCGCCCACCGAGCTGGCGCACGCGTTCTTGAGCGGAGGAGGGCGCTTCAGCTCCCTCGCCTCTTCACCGGAGGGCTTCGCCATGTTCGAGCAGCTCTTCGCCATGGGGGCGCAGATCGATCCTGTGCTGGTGCGAGGGCTTGCAGGAACCACCCGCGATCTGTCGCGGGGTGTGGCGAGCGAGCTGCTCACGTGGATGGAGACGGGCGATCTTCCGCTCGATGACGAGACCTCGGTGGTCTCGCGGCTGCGCGAGTTCGATCGGCCCACGCTGCTGCTGCTGGGGCTCGCCGACGGCTTCGCCGCGCCCGAGACCTGCGCGCCGCTGCGGGAAATCTCGAAGGCGAAGGTGCAGATCAAGATCTTCAGCCGCATGACGGATGACGACGACTTCGCGCATGCGTCGCTGCTGCTGGGCAGACGATCGCCGTACAGCGTCTATCCGTTGATCGAGAGCTTCCTTGGGGAGACGCCATGATCGGGAATCTTGTCTCCCTCTCCCCCGCGGGGGAGAGGGCAAGCCTGCTGCTCATCGTCCTGCTCACCAGCTGCGCCGCGCTCCAGCCGATCCCACTGCCACCCGAGGCCGAGCTCCACCGTGCAAAGACGGACGACGGCTGGGAGATCTCCCTCACCCGCTACCGGGCCGTGGGCGAACCCAAAGGACCGCCGGTGGTCCTCTGTCACGGCATCTCCGCGAACGAGCGGAACATGGACCTCGACGATCAGCACTCGATGGCGCGTTGGTTCGCCTCGCAGGGGCGCGAGGCGTGGACCATGTCGCTGCGAGGCACGGGCAAGAGCGACACCATCGACGCTGCGAAGAGCCGCGCGGGGCCGATCTACTTCGACGACTACTGGAAGCACGATCTGCCCGCGGTGGTCGAGTACGTGAAGCAGGTCAGCGGCGCGCCGGCGATCGACTACGCGGGCCACTCGATGGGCGGCATGGTGCTCTACGCGTACCTCTCGCAGGGAGGGCAGGGCATCCACGCGGCCGCCACGCTGGGCACTCCGACGCGGCTCGATTGGGGAACGGGAATGGAGGGGCTGATCAAGACCGCGGGGCCGGCGTTGGTGCAGCCAGGCTGGATGATCCCCAGCGGTGCGGGGGCGCTGCTGGCCTCTCCGTTCCAGGGCGTGGTCGAGGACGGGCCGTTTCAGCGCTTCTTCTACAACCCGCAGAGCACGGACATGGAGACGTGGCGGAGGCTGATGGTCACCGGCACCGCGAGCGTGGCGGGCGGCACGGCGCTGCAGCTGATCGAATTGATGCAGAGCGGGCGCTTTCAATCCGCCGACGGGAAGATCGATCTGAAGGCCGACATGGCGAAGATCACCACGCCGGTGATCGTGGTGGCGGGCCGGCTCGATCGCATCGCGGTCGCGCCCGCAGTGAAGGACGGCTACCGGGCGCTGGGCGGCCCGAAGGAGTGGCTGGTGATCACCCGCGCGAACGGCGCGAAGGGTGAGTACGGCCACATGGACCTGGTGATCGGCGAGCGGGCTGCGGGAGAGGTCTGGTCGAAGATCCTCGCGTTCTTCGAGCGGGTGCCGTGAACCTGTTGAGGACGTGACGCCGCCCCGTTCACCCCGAGCGGAGTCGAGGGGCGCGTCTACTTCACGCTGATGCGCAGCTTCCCTTCGGCGCGGTCGGCGGCGCGCACGAGCGAGGGCCAGTCTGCGAAATCGCTGAGGGGTTGCCCGTCATCAGCGACCGTGATTCGTGCTGCGCATGCGTGGGTGTGAACTGTGGGGCGGGACCAGACAGGGCTCGGCAACAGGCGCAGGGAAACGATGTCGACCGCCGCTGTGCCCGACCGCGCGGACGCGTCGATGATGGCCCTGATGGCAACCAACGGGGTCGCCTCGTCAGCCTGGAGGTTCGTCAGAGCGAAGGGCCGCGGTTCGCCCCCCCGAAGACCTGCATACTGGCTCTGCATCTCCTGGAACTTCTCGAAGACACGCGCGCCGGTGTGCTCATCAGGCCTGCCGAGGACCTCGCCGGAGATCATCACCTCGTTCGGCGTCACCTGAATCACCGGCGCCAACTCTGCATCACGGCACCGCTCCAGTTGGACGGTATTGATGTCCTGAGAAGGCGACACGGTGGCGCGGTGAGGTTCCAGACGCTCGTCGTGGGCGATCTCGATCGCAGGCCAGGCAGCGACGCAGCCGGTCGACAGCACAAGCGCGGAGACGAAGCGGCTCGAGTACAGCGGTCGGCAGGCAGACAGCAGAACGCCGCACACCAGGAGGAACGAGAGCGCGAACACCGGCCGCTCAGGCGGGATCGCGTGCAGGTAGTTGTCCAGCGCTGCGCCCCGCGAATAGAGGACGGTCGTCAAGACCATCGCCAGCGCGACCCCGACGGCTGCAAGCGCCGGAAGCCGAATCAGGACCCCTGACTGACGCTGACTGAGGAGCCAGGCTGCACCACCGAGCGCCGAGACCCACGCTACGAAGCCCTGCGCCGTGGCCAGGATTGCGGGGCTGTGAAGTGGCAATGGGTGCGGCCCACACCCGTGTCCGGAACCATCGAGCAGTCTCAGGTCGAGTGCGCAGAGGCTCAGCAGAACCACTCCCGAACTGATTCCTGCGACGAGGATGGTCCCGCCCGCGAGACGCCTCCGCATGGCGACGGCTGCGAAGCCCAGCAGTGCCGTCGCCCCGCTAACCACCAACCCGGCCTCAATGAGACGCCCCATCTGCGGCCAGGACTCGTCGCGCGCGCGAAAGGGCCGACTCAGGCGATCGCCGAAATACTCGAGGTCAGGCACCCATCCACCGGCGAGGTCATCGATGAAGTCAGACCCCTCGAGGTGCCCCTCGAGGTATGGCCATCGCGCGAACTCGATGAGTGAGGCGCAGATGAGCGCCAAACCTATGAAGAACGCTGCGGGAGTGGCCGCCGCCCTGAGCCGTCGCACGCCGCGAGCATGGCACCGGCGCTCCCCGAAGCGGTAATTCGGCCCCTCACTCCGACCCTCCCCGCTTTCGCGCGGCGAGGGAGACCATTCGTGTGTACGTTTCGCGCCAATTCATGCGGACTACCCGAACGAAGAAGCCCACCCCGACTCTTCCCCCCGCGCTCAAGGCCATCGCCGATTCCGTGATCGAGGCGACGCTGCCCAACGGCATGCAGGTCAGGCTGCTTCCCTCTGACGCCGTGCCGACCTGCAGCTACTACACGTTCTTCAAGGTCGGAGCGCGCAACGAGCGCCCCGGCATCACCGGCATCAGCCACCTCTTCGAGCACATGATGTTCAACGGCGCGAAGAAGTACGGCCCGGGCCAGTTCGACCGCGTGCTCGAGTCGAACGGCGGCACCAGCAACGCGTACACCAGCAACGACGTCACCGTTTATTACGAAGACTTCATGTCAGAAGCGCTCGAGCGCGTGATCGATCTCGAGAGCGATCGCATGCGCTCCCTGCAGGTCACCCCGAAGATGCTCGAGAGCGAGCGCCAGGTGGTGATGGAAGAGCGCCGCCTGCGCGTGGACAACGAGATCGGCGGCCTCATGGACGAGGAGCTGTCTTCCCTCGTCTGGAAGGCCCACCCGTACCGCTGGCCGGTGATCGGCTGGATGAAGGACATCGAGAACATCAAGCGCGAGGACTGCCTCGAGTACTTCCGCACCTACTACGCGCCGAACAACGCCACGCTCTACCTGTCCGGCGACTTCGACCCGAAGCACGCGCTCGCGCTGATCAAGAAGTACTACGCCAACATCAAGCCCGGCCCCGGCGCGCCGCCCGTGCACGACGCCGAGCCCGAGCAGAAGGGCGAGCGCCGCGCCGAGGTCCGTCACCCTGCGCAGGCCCCGTCACTCATGATCGCCTGGCGCGGCCCCGCCGGCACCGACCCCGACACGCTCGTGCTCGACGTGCTGCAGTACGCGCTGTCAGTCGGGCAATCGAGCCGCCTCACCCGCGCCCTCGTCTTCGAGCAGGAGCTCGCCGTCGGCGTCTCCGTCGACTGGACGTGGCGCTTCGACCCCGGCTCGTTCACGGTGGTGCTCGAGCTCAAGCCCGAGGGAGACCCGAAGAAGGCCGAGGCCGCCCTCTACGCCGAGCTGGCGAAGGTGGCGCAGCACGGCCTCGAGCCACGCGAGCTGGAGAAGGCGAAGAACAACCTCGCTGCCCACCTGCTCCGCGAGCTGGCCACCAACAACGGCCGCGCGCACGCCCTGGGCACGTATGAGCTGATGCTGGGCGACTGGCGGCAGGGGCTCGCGCTCCCCACGCAGTACGAGACCATCACCGGCGAGCAGGTGCGCGCCGCCGCCGCGAAGTACCTGTCTCCAGAGCGCAGGTCCGTCGTCACGCTCGTGCCGATCACCGAGGTGGCAGCGTGAAGAAGAAGCTCGTCGAGGAAATGCCGAAGCTGCGCCCGCTCAAGCTCCCCGATCACCAGGTGCGGAAGCTGGCCAATGGCCTCACCGTGCACCTCGTGCCGCGAGGGCCGCTGCCGCTCGTCGCCGTGCGCCTGGTGGTGCGCGCCGGCAGCGCGTTCGACCCGACCGACCGGCTCGGCGTGGGTGACTTCGCCGCCCGGCTCTTCCGCCGCGGCGCGGCTGGCCAGACCGCCGATCAGATCAGCGACACCGTCGACTTCGTGGGCGCCAGCGTGGGTGGCTTCGCCAACGAAGAGAACGTGATCATGTCGCTCTCGACGCCGAGCAAGCACTTCGACCCGATGTTCGAGCTGATGGCGAAGATCCTGCTCGAGCCGGACTTCCCCGAGAACGAGCTCGAGATGTCGCGCCGGCGCACGCTCGCGGCGCTCACCAACGATCTCGACGACCCCGGCTCGCTCGCCGACCGCGCCCTCGTGCGCGCGACCTGGGGCACGCACCCGTACGCGCACGAGACGATCGGCGGGAAGAAGGACATCACCGCGATGACTCGCGATGATCTGAAGAGGTTCCACCAGCAGCGCCTCGGGCCCTCGATCGCCCACCTCTACGTCGTGGGTGCCTTCGATCTCGACGCGGTGATGAAGACCGTCGAGCGTACCCTGGGCGGTTGGAAGGGCGGCCCCACCTCGGCGCCCGTCGTGCCCGCGTGGGAAGGGCTCGCCAGGCCCGGTGAGGTGCTCATCGTCGACAAGCCCGAGCAGACCCAGGTGCAGATGCGCATCGGCGGGCATGGCGTGCGGCGCGGCCACCCGGACCACTTCCCCCTCGTCACCATGAACACCGTGCTCGGTGGCGGCTTCACCTCGCGGCTCGTCACCGAGATCCGCGTGAAGCGCGGCCTCTCGTACGGCGCCGGGAGCTCGTTCGACATGATGAGCGTCGCCGGCACCTTCACGGTCTCTTCGTTCACGCGCACCGAGAGCATCAACCAGCTCATCGACGTCTCGCTCGACGAGGTGAAGAAGATGCGCGAGCGCGGGCCGAAGAAGGTCGAGCTCGCCACCGTGCAGCGCTACATCTCGGGCCTCTATCCGGCCCGGCTCGAGACGAACGAGGCCGTGTCAGGCGCGATCGCCGACGTGGTGCACTACGGGCTGACGGACGAGTGGATCTCCGAGTACCGCGAGCGCATCGCCGCGGTCACCGTGAAGCAGGCCACCGAGGCCGCGCAGAAGCACCTCTTCGGCAGCGAGCGCAGCATCGTGCTCGTCGGCAACGCCGAGGCCCTGCGCCCGAAGGTCGAGCAGTACGGGCCCGTCACCGTGTGGCGCCCCAGCGAGCTCGAGTAGTGCACCTCGTCGTGCTGACGCAGAAGGATGGCCTGGTCGCGGTGGCCAAGCCGCCCGGGCTCCTGGTGATCCCCGGGCGCAACCCGGAGGACCAGGTCTGCGCGCGCGATCTGCTCAGCAAGCAGCTGGGCCAGCGCGTGTGGGTGTGCCATCGCATCGACCGCGATACGTCGGGCGTGGTGCTGTTCGCCCTTGATGAGAAGGCGCACCGCGCGGCGTCCATGGCCTTCGAGCAGGGGCTGGCGAAGAAGAAGTACCTCGCGCTCGTGGAGGGTGTGGTCGGCGGTCCGCTCGACATCGATCTTCCTCTCGCGGAGGGACGGAAGGGAAAGATGCGGGTGGGGGACGATGGGAAGCCGTCTCGGACCCTCGTTCGGCCGGTGGAGGTGTTCTCCAATGCCACTCTCGTCGAGTGCGAGCCTCTCACGGGGCGGCAGCATCAGATTCGCGTGCACCTGAAGGCGAAGGGGCACCCGTTGTTGTTCGATCACCAGTACGGGCGGAAGGTGCCGGTCGTGCTCGGGGAATTGACGCTCGCTCGCACTCCGCTTCATGCGGCGTCTTTGTTTATCGAGTCGTTGGGGATCGAGGTGACGGCTCCGCTGCCGGGTGACATGACGGCGGCGGTCGCGTGGCTTCGGTTGGGGGTTGGTTTGCCCTCTCCCCCTCGGGGAGAGGGAGGCACTGGCACCTAGCTCAGCTCGCTTCGGGCGGGGGCGTCTTGCCGTGCACGAGGATCTTGTCCTCCTGCTTGAACGCCACCTCGACCTTGCCGTCTCGCACCGAGCGCACCAGGCCCAGGCCGAACGTCGGGTGATCGACCACGTCGTCGACCGCGAAGGTCTCACGCGGCGAGTACTTCTTCGCCTTCGTCAGGTCCTTCCCCTTGAACTGCTCGTCCCACGAGACGACCACCACCGCGCTCTTCTTCGGCCCCGCGCTCGACTTGCCGCTCGAGGTCGACACGCGCTTGGGTGAGGCGAACGACTGCAGCTTCACCAGCGGCTGCACGCCCCGGTAGTTGTGGTCGTTGCCGCAGGTGTTGCACTTCACCTTGATCACCTTGGGGCCCACCATCGCGAGGATGGTGTGCGCGAGGTTCATCTCGCACTTGCCGCAGGCAGCATCAATTTCGCCACCGACCCTGATCGTGTTGGGCGTCGTCATTTCGGCGAGGCGAATAACAGAAACCGGGGGCGCGTGAAGGGGCAAGCGCCCGCTTGTTCGGGGGAGCCTGTGGCATACAGTGCCCGCGCTCATGTCGTCGGAGACCGGCAGCCCCGCAGAACCCCCGAAACCGTCCGTGCTGTACACGGTGATCGAGAGCCTCGGCGCCGGGGTCTACCGCTTCGTGGAACAGATCGGAGGCCTGGCCGATCTCCTCTTCCAGGTCATCAAGTGGTCCGTGCGGCCCCCGTACCGGGTGCAGAACCTCTTCGCCCAGCTCGACTTCGTCGGGGTCGGGTCGATCTTCATCGTGGCGCTCACCGGGGTCTTCTCGGGCATGGTCTTCGCCCACCAGAGCTGGCGCGCGTTCGACCTGTTCAACGCCGAGAGCCTCGTCGGCCCCACGGTCTCGCTCACCATCACCCGCGAGCTCGCCCCCGTGTTCGCCGCCCTCATGGTCACCATGCGCGCCGGCAGCGCGATGTGCACCGAGCTGGGCACCATGCGCGTCACCGAGCAGGTCGACGCGCTCGAGACGATGGCCGTCAACCCCATCCAGTACCTGCTCGTGCCCCGGGTGCTGGCCGGCCTGATCATGGTGCCGCTGCTGGTGCTGATCTTCGACCTGCTCGGGCTCACCGGCGGCTACTTCGTGGCCGTGACGGTCAAGGGGCTGTCGGCCGGTACCTTCATCACCCGCACCCAGCAGTGGCTCGACCCCGAGGACATCTCGGAGGGCTTGATCAAGGGAGCGGTGTTCGGGCTCTTCATCGCGCTGGTCGCCTGCTTCAAGGGCTACAACGCGAGCGGCGGCTCGAAGGGCGTGGGCCAGGCCACCACCGAGGCGATGGTCACCTCGGCGCTCGGCATCTTCATCCTCGATTACTTCGTCGGCGTGATGCTCCACTGATGGCCTCGAACGACAAGACCAACCCGGCAGGCACTGCGCCGATCATCGAGATCGTCGACCTGCACAAGTCGTTCGGCGGGCACCAGGTGCTCAAGGGCATCACCCTGAGCGTCCCCGAGGGCAGCACGCTGGTGATCCTCGGCGGATCCGGCAGCGGCAAGACCGTGCTGATGAAGCACATGATCGGCCTGCTCAAGCCTGACAGCGGCAAGGTGATCGTCGAGGGCGAAGACATCGTGCCCTTCGGCCCCGAGCAGCTCGAGCAGCTGCGCAAGAAGTTCGGCATGGTCTTCCAGGCCGCCGCGCTCTTCGACTCGATGACCGTCTACGAGAACGTGTCCTTCGCGCTGCGGGAGCACCGCAAAGAGCTGGGCGAGACGAAGATGCGGCAGATCGTGCGCGACAAGCTGGCGATCGTCGGCCTCAAGGACGTCGAGGACAAGTACCCGGCGAGCCTCTCGGGAGGCATGCGCAAGCGCGTGGGCCTGGCACGCGCGATCGTGCTCGACCCGAAGATCGTGCTCTACGACGAGCCCACCACCGGCCTCGACCCCATCACCACCGACTACGTCGACGAGATGATCCTGGACGCGAAGAAGCAGCTGGGCGTCACCTCGGTGGTGATCAGCCACGACATCGCTTCGGCCTTCAAGGTGGCCGACAACATCGCCTTCCTCTACCAGGGGGAGATCGTCGACCAGGGGCACCCCTCGACGCTGCGCCATTCCCAGCACCCCGGCGCGAAGCTGTTTTTGCAGACGTGGTTCGGGAAGAACTGAGGCAGAGTGGGCACGTTGTGAAGAAATTCGTCACGCCATTCCGGGTCGGGCTGCTGGTGATCGCCGCCGGGGCGATCCTCTTCTTTTTCCTGACCTTCGTGAAGAAGGGCGGCATGGAGAAGGACGAGGGCGTGACGGTCTTCGGCTACTTCCGTGACGCGTCGGGCTTGAACCAGCGCAGCCGGGTGCAGATCGCCGGCATCGGCGTGGGCGAGATCATCGACATCCGCCTCGAGGGCATCAGGGCGAAGATCACGATGCGCATCCGCCGCGATCTGCACGTGCGCACCGACGCCACGCTGACCAAGCGGTCCGAGTCGCTGCTCGGCGACTACATGCTCGACCTCACCCCGGGCACCGAGAACTTCGAAGAGCTCAAGGACGGCGACGAGATCAAGCGCGTGCTCGACGCGGCCGGCATGGAGCAGTTGATGGGCTCGCTCAGCGCCATCACGGCCGACGTGCAGGCCGTCACCAGCTCGCTCAAGACCGTGCTCGGGGGCGAGTCGGGGCAGGGCAGCATGGAGGCGATCGTCAAGAACCTGGTCGCCCTCACCGAGGCGATGCAGAAGATGATCGCCGACAGCGCGGGCAAGCTCGACCAGATCCTCGCCAACGTCTCGGCGGTGTCGGGCGACATCAAGCGCCTCACCGGCAAGGAGTCCGAGTCGATCGAGCGCATCGTCACCAACATCGAGGTCATCTCGAAGGACGTGCGCGACGTGATGGCGTCGATCAAGAAGGTGGTGGGCGAGAACGAGGGTGACATCGGCGACGCCGCCACCAGCATCAAGGAGACGCTCGCGAAGCTCGACCGCTCGATGACCAACATCGAGGAGATCACCGACGGTGTGAAGGAGGGAAAAGGTGCGCTCGGCGCGCTGGTGGGCAACGAGCGCCTCGGCCAGAAGCTCACCGAGACGGTGGAAGACGTCGCCGACTACGCGGGCCGCCTCACCGGCATGGAGGTCGAGGTGGGCGTGAAGGCCGACTACTTCATCACCCAGAGCGCGGCGAAGACGTTCCTGCAGATCCGCCTCGTGCCCAAGCCCGACAAGTACTACCTGATCGAGGCGATCGACGACCCGCGCGGGAAGGTCGAGACGGTCTACCTGCAGCAGAACCCGCCCAACGCCGGCGACCCCGTGGTGCAGAAGCAGACGATCACCACCGAGTCGATCAAGTTCAGCGCCCAGTTCGCCAAGCGCTACTCGTTCCTCACGCTGCGCTTCGGCATCATCGAGTCGACGGGCGGCATCGGCGCCGACCTCAACGTGGCCATCCGCTTCCCCTGGTACTCGCGCTACCTCGAAGACGCGCTGGTGCTGAAGGTCGACGCGTTCAACTTCTCCATCGAGGCGCTGCGCTTCCCGCGCCTGCGCGCGACGGTTCGTTTCACGCCGTTCGAGCACGTGTACGTGAACGCCGGCATGGACGACATCCTCAACACGCAGAACCGCGACGCGCTCACCAACCGGCTCATCAGCGGCCGCGACTTCTTCGTGGGCGCGGGCGTGTACTTCACCGACGCCGACATCAAGTCGCTGCTGCCGGTGCTCCCGACGCCTTGAAGGTCAGGCTCGGGCCTGGGCGAGTTGCTGCGAGCCCACCAGTCCGAAGGCTGGGCCGAGTCCGCAGAGACGATCGCGCTCCGGGAGAGGCAACAGCAGCAGAAGACGGAAGCAGCGGTGCGCCTGGAGCGCGCCCTCGCGCTGACGCAGGCCACCGATCCCCAAGGCGCGCTTCGCGTTCACGCACGCGAGCGCTTCGCGGAGGCGGAGGAGGACTTCGAAGCGGTGCTGGCTTGCGTGGTGAAGCTGGAGGAGGCGAGTGAGACCGGGTTCCGGGTCAGGCTCGCGGGTGGCGGGGAGTGGGGAGGGGCCTCGAAAGCGTGTCCTCTTTGATGACAAGTAACCGGGGCCCGCGCGTGTGGCGTGACGAGAGGAGCCTGTGGCGGAACTGGCGTGAAAATGAGGGGACGCGGTGGTGCTCCCAGATCCATCGGGCACCCTTCTTGTCGGCGAAGCGGTCCTCGACGGTTTCCCAGAGCCGTCTGGCCTCGTCGTCCGGAATGGCCCGGAGTTGCTCGGCAAGGCCGAGTTCGCGAATGGAACGTTCGACCTCGCCCTTCTCGAGCGACACGTTCACTCCTTCCCAGCGAGCGGCCGGGCGAAGACGCCGAGGTTGTTCCCGTTCGATCGCTCCCCGTTCTCGCTCGTGCCGAGTGCCGCACCGCTGGGCCTGTTGAGCGGCACCACCTTCTCGCCGTCCGCGCGGACCAGAGAGGTGGAACCACCCCCGTCGAGGTTGAGCCCCTCACTCGCGCCGAAGCGGAGCAGCCAGGTGGCGACGTCGTCCATGGTGGCGCCCTCGCTGTGGCCCGGCCTGCGCCCGTCGATGACGAGAAGGATCAGGTAACGCCCGTCGGCGGACAGGCCGATGGCCGTGCGCGGGTGGAGGGTCCTGTCGAACGCCGAGTCTGCGAGCAGCGGCTTCTGCCCACCGACCAGCACCAGCGCCGAGCCAGCCACCGCGGTCCACACGTCGCCGGTGGAGAAAGCCGGGCCTGTCCTGGTGAAGCGCGCGCGGTTGTCCTTCGTGATGCACAGCGCCACCGCGCCGATGCCCGTCACTCGAGCAGGTGAGACCACCACGCCGCGCGAGACCGCCAGGCCCAGCACGTCCTTCTCGCCCTCGTCACAGCAGGGATCGAAGAAGTTGGCGTTGATCGCGACTTGAAGGCGATTCCGCTCGAGGAACTGGCTGGTGGTCTCGCTCGTCGTCTCCTTCGGTGCCTTGCCGTTGTCCGGCGTCACCAGGAAGCTGACGCCGGGTGCCTGCAGATCGACGCGCACCACCGCGACCTTCTGCAGGCGTGGATCGTCGGCCTCACCGCGGGCGAACGCCACCCCTTCGAAGAGGGGCGTCCACGGCTCGACCTTCGTCGCCGCACCCGCGGTGAGCGCGAGGCCCACCGCCAGCAGCAACAGGACCCTCATCAGCCGAGGTTGAGCGTCTCGCCGAAGGTCGTCTGGTAGCGGCGGGCGAAGTCGTCGACCGAGAAGAAGTGCTCCTGGCAGCCCTTGAGCTCGATCGCGTACGTCGCGGCGAGCGCGGCGATGCGGCCGGTGACGGCGTGGGGCAGCTTCTTCGCCAGCCCGAACGCCAGCGCGCCCAGGTACGCGTCACCCGCGCCCGTGGGGTCGACCACCGAGGTCGGCTTCGCGATCGGGATCTCGACCACCGGCTGACCCTTCACGATGAAGCGCGAGCCCTGATCGCCGCGCGTCATCACCGTGAGCGGCGCCATGTCGAAGAGCTGCTGCTCGGTGAGGCCGGTGGACTTGGCCATCATGCCGAACTCGTAGTCGTTGCCCACGAAGGCCGCGCAGCCGTCGAGGCCCGCGAGGATCTGCGCCTTCTCCAGCCGCGGCACCTGCTTGCCCGGATCGAAGATGTAGCTGACGCCGGCCTTCTTGCACTCGGCGGTGTGCTTCGCCATCGACTCGGGATCCGTGGGGCTGATGATCACCCAGTCGCCCTTCTCGAGGCCGAGCGAGGCGAGCGTCACCTCACGCGCGTGCACCACCGCGCCCGGGTAGAACGCGACGATCTGGTTGTTCGCCTGGTCGGTATTGATGAAGCACGACGCGGTGAACTCGTTGGGCACCACCTTGATGCCGCGCACGTCGATGCCCTTGCCCGTCATGAAGTCGCGGTACTCGGCGAAGTCCTGGCCGGCGGCCGACACCACGGCCGTCTTCGCGTTCAGCATCGCCAGCGTGTAGGCGATGTTGCCCGCGGTGCCGCCGCGCATCTTCTTCATCGAGTCGACGAGGAAGCTCACCGTGAGCATGTGGACCTTGTCCGGGAGGATGTGGTCCGCGAACTTGCCCGGGAAGTTCATGATGTAGTCGTAGGCGAGCGAGCCGGTGACGATGATGCGCATGGCGGTAGTCCTGAGGTTGAGTTGAGAGGTGCCCTTACCGCAGGGGCGCTCCCGGTGGGAAGGACTCAGGGCTCACCATCACCGGTTCGCCCTCTCGCCGACCCTCTCCCCCGCGGGGGAGAGGGAGACACGAGAGCTTCAACCCTTGAGCTGCGCCTTCATCAGGTCGCGGTTGAACTCGGCGATCACGCGCACGCTGATCTCCTTCGGGCAGACCGCCTCGCACTGAGACAGGTTGCTGCACGTGCCGAAGCCCTCGGCGTCCATCTGCATGGCCATGTTCTTCGCGCGCTCGTACCGCTCGACCTCGCCCTGGGGCAGGTGCCCGAGGTGCGACGCCTTTGCCGCGACGAACAACATCGCCGACGCGTTCTTGCAGGCCGCCACGCACGCGCCGCAGCCGATGCAGGCCGCCGCGTCCATCGCCAGGTCCGCTTCCTTCTTCGGAATGGGCAACGCGTTGGCGTCAGGCGCACCACCGGTGGCCACCGACACGTAGCCGCCCGCCGCCACGATGCGATCGAACGCCTGGCGGTCGACCACCAGATCGCGGAGCACCGGGAACGCCTTGGCGCGCCACGGCTCGATGAAGATCGCGTCGCCGTCCTTGAAGTGGCGCATGTGCAGCTGGCACACGGTCACGCCCTTGTGGCCGCCGTGGGGCACGCCGTTGATCACCATCGAACACATGCCGCAGATGCCCTCGCGGCAGTCGTGATCGAAGGCGACCGGCTCCTCGCCCTTGTTCATCAGCTGCTCGTTCAAGGTGTCCATCATCTCGAGGAACGACATGTGCTCCGAGATGCCCTCGACGACGTAGTCCTTCATCGCGCCAGGCTGGTCCTTCGTCGGCTGACGCCAGACGTGGAGCTTCAGCTTCATCAATTTCTCGCTCACTTGTAGCTCCGGACGGACGGGTGGAAGGCTTCGAACACGAGCGGCTCCTTGTGGCGCACGGGCTTGCTGCCGTCAGCGCCCACTTCCCACACCGACACGTGGCTGAACTTCTCGTCGTTGCGCTTGGCCTCGCCCTCGTCCTCGTGTTCCTCGCGGAAGTGGCCGCCGCACGACTCGTCGCGGTCGAGCGCGTCCATCACCAGGCACTCGGTGAACTCGAAGAAGTCGGCCAGGCGGCCGGCCTTCTCGAGCGCGGTGTTGAGGTTCTCGGCCGAGCCGGGGACGTTCACGTTCTGCCAGAACTCCTCGCGCAGGGCGGGGATCTCCTTGAGCAGCTCGTTGAGGCCCTTCTCGTTGCGGGCCATGCCGCACTTTTCCCACATCATCGCGCCCAGCTGCTTGTGGAAGCTGTCCACCGTGCGCTTGCCCTTGATGGTGAGGAACTTCGCCACGCGCGCGTTGGTGTCGGCGACGGCCTTCTTGAACTCGGGGTGATCGGTGGTGACCTTCGGCTGCTTCGCCGTCGCGAGGTACGCGCCGATCGTGTACGGCAACACGAAGTAGCCGTCGGCCAGCCCCTGCATCAGCGCCGAGGCGCCGAGGCGGTTCGCGCCGTGATCGCTGAAGTTCGCCTCGCCGATCACGTGCAGGCCGGGGAGGTTGCTCATCAGGTTGTAGTCAACCCACAGCCCACCCATCGTGTAGTGCACCGCCGGGTAGATGCGCATCGGCACCGAGTACGGATCTTCCCCGGTGATGGTGGTGTACATGTCGAACAGGTTTCCGTAGCGCTCCTTGATCACCTGCTTGCCGAGCCGCTTGATGGCGTCGGCGAAGTCCAGGTACACGCCGCGCCCGCCGGGGCCCACGCCGCGGCCCTCGTCGCAGACCTGCTTGGCAGCGCGCGACGAGATGTCGCGGGGCGCCAGGTTGCCGAACGAGGGGTACTTGCGCTCGAGGTAGTAGTCGCGCTCGTCCTCGGGGATCTGCGCGGCGGTGCGGGTGTCGCCCTTCTTCTTGGGAGCCCACACGCGCCCGTCGTTGCGCAGCGACTCGCTCATCAGGGTGAGCTTGCTCTGGTAGTCGCCTGACTGCGGAATGCAGGTCGGGTGAATCTGCGTGTAGCAGGGGTTCGCGAAGCCAGCGCCCTTCTTGGCCGCCCGCCACGTCGCGGTGACGTTGCAGCCCTTGGCGTTGGTCGAGAGGTAGTACGCGTTGCCGTAGCCGCCCGTGCCGAGCACCACCGCGTCGGCCGCCCAGGCCTCGATCTTCCCGCTCACCATGTCGCGCGTGATGATGCCGCGCGCGTGCCCGTCGATGACGACGAGCTCGAGCATCTCGTGGCGGGTGTGCATCTTCACGCTGCCGGCGCCCACCTGCTTCTCGAGCGCCTGGTACGCGCCGATGAGCAGCTGCTGGCCCGTCTGGCCGCGCGCGTAGAAGGTGCGCGAGACCTGCGCGCCGCCGAACGAGCGGTTCGAGAGGTGGCCGCCGTACTCACGCGCGAAGGGCACGCCCTGCGCCACGCATTGGTCGATGATGTTCACCGACACTTCGGCGAGCCGGTAGATGTTCGACTCACGGCCGCGGAAGTCGCCGCCCTTGACCGTGTCGTAGGCGAGCCGGCGCACCGAGTCGCCGTCGTTCTGGTAGTTCTTCGCCGCGTTGATGCCGCCCTGCGCCGCGATGGAATGCGCGCGCCGGGGCGAGTCCTGGAAGCAGAACGCCTCGACCTGGTAGCCGAGCTCGGAGAGCGTGGCCGCGGCCGAGCTGCCGGCCAGGCCCGTGCCCACCACGATGATCTTGAACTTGCGCTTGTTGGCCGGGTTGATCAGCGGCATCGACAGCTTGTGAGACGTCCACTTCTGTTCGATGGGACCTGAGGGGATGCGTGATTCGAGCTTCATGGCTTGATGAACCCCAGCAGGACGGCGAGCGGAATGGAGGCGAAGCCGGCGCACAGGCCGTAGCCCACGACCAGCGACGCGTTCTTGAGGAAGGGAGTCCACTTCGCGCCCCAGAGACCCAGGTGCTGGAAGAGGCTGTAGATGCCGTGCGAGATGTGCGCGGACAGGAGCACCATCGCCACCACGTAGAGCAGCGCGATGAGCGGCTGCTGGAAGCCCATCACCAGCATCGTGTACGCGTCGTAGCCGCCGCTGGCGAGCAGCGCGGTGGGCTGGGGCCCGGTGAGGTGCAGGGTGAAGTGGGCCAGGTGGTAGAGGAAGTACGCCAGGAAGAGCGCGCCGCTGATGAGCATCGTCTTCGAGGCCGCGCTGGCCGGCGACTTCGGGCCGTGCGCGTAGGCCACCGGGCGGGCGGCGCGGTTGAGCTGCGCCGAGCGGATCGCGGTGAGGATGTGCAGGGGGAAGCCGATGAGCAGCGCGATGCGCGTGCCCCACACCAGCGGCTTGGTGGCCTGCAGCGTGGTCGCGTAGCTGTTGAAGGCGTCGCGCCCCGCGTAGACCAGCAGGTTGCCGGCGAGGTGGCCCACGATGAACAGGCCCAGCCCCAGGCCGGTGATGGCCATCACCACCTTCGAGCCGACTGAGCTCGTCATGAACTTCCAGAGCGAGCCGAGCAGGGTTTCCCCTGCCGAATCGCGCTTCAACTCCATCGCATCTGCCATCGCTCTCGTCCTTCCAGGGGAGGGTGCGCCTTCGCGGGTCTGGTAACGCGGCCTGCGCGGATCAGGGGGGGCGTTTGCCGTTCGGGACATGAATCGACAAGCGAAATCGTGAGCCCCACTAGTAGCAATCGTGATGCCTCGCGCTGCGGGGCCCGGGTTTGTTAGGGAAGGGCCCGTGTCGACGCCCCATCTCCCAGCCCGAGGCACCGCGCGCCTGTGGCTGGGGGCGCTGCTGGTGCTCGGGGCGATGCTCCCCGGGACGATCGTCATCCCCGTGGTTCGCTCGTTCGTCACCGCGGGCTGGCCGGGCGCCGAGTGGCTGATGCACGCCTTCATCGCGGTCAACCTGCTGGGCGCGGTGGTGGGTGGGCCGCTGCTGGCGGTGCGCGCCGAGAGAATGGGCAAGCGCAGGCTGGTGGCCGGCGTCTCGGCGATGCTCGATGGCGCGCTGTTGCTGGGGGTGACGCTCTCGCCGCCGGTGTGGCTGCTGCTGGGGCTGCGCTTCCTGCAGGGCGCCGTCTACATCGCGGCCGTCTCGATCCTCATGGGCACCATCCGCAGGCAGTCGAAGTCGCCGGCGGCGATGGGGGTGGTGGGGTGCGCGGTGGTGTTGTCGATCCTGATCGGCATTCCGCTGGGCGCGGTGCTGGCGAAGACGAGCCCCGGCTTGCCGCTGCTGGTGGGCGGGGTGATCGGCGTGCTCACGGGCCTGGTGGCGCTGGTGGTGTTGCCGGCCTCGACGGACGCCGAGCAGTCGCAGGTGACCTTCCGTTCCCTCGTCTTCGACGCGCCGCTGCTGCGCGGGCCGACGATCGTGGTGGGCCTCGAGCGCTTCGCAGTGGGCGCCTTCATCGTGCCCCTGCAGCTCTACGGGCACCACGTGCTGGGCGTGCCCGACTCGCAGGTGAACGGGTGGTTCTCGGCGTTCCTGATGATCTTCGCGCTGGGCACCTGGCCCATGGCGCGGCTGGGTGATCGGGTCGATCGCTGGAAGCTGATCGCGCTGGGCGCGCTGCTGTACTCCGCGTCGTACATCGCGCTGCCCTTCGCGCCGGTGCGGTTGATCGTGGTGGTGCTCTCGGTGGCGGGCCTGGCGTCGGCGGCCATCTACGGCCCGAGCCTGGGGCTCGCGGCGCAGGCGGTGCCCGACACGGCGCGCGCGTCGGCGATGGCGGTGCTCAACGCCGCGGGGACGCTGGGCATGTTCCTGGGCTCGCTGCTCGCGGGCGCGGTCTCGAGCGCGATGCTGTCAGCGGGGCTGGAGCGCGGCGCGGCCTACACCGCCGTCTTCATCGCAGCGGGCGTGGTGCAGTTGCTCAGCGTGGCGGTGGCGCTTTCGGCCGGCCGGCGGTTGGTGGTGACGGCCTAGAAAAAGGGGACAGGCTACTTATTGCCGTCGCACCTGATCTCTCGGCGAGCCGACCGCCCGGCAATAAGTAGCCTGTCCCCTTTTCCATTCAGAACGTGGTCTGCACGCCGCTCGCGCCAGCGGCGCCCGGGTTCCCGGGTGACGTGCCGCCGGTGCCGGGCGTGCCGAGCGTGACCGAGCCGCCGGTCGGGCTCCACGTCGAGCCGGCGTTCTTGGCGATGCCGTAGACCGAGCCGCCCGCTCCGCCGCCGCCGTGGCCGCCCGCGCCGCCATTGCCGCCGCGACCGCCGCCACCAGCGCGAGTGGCCTGGCCCTGCTCCGAGGCGTAGCCAGACGTGCCGCCGCCGGCACCGATGCCTCCGCTGCCCCCGGCGCCGCCCGCACCGCCGGCGCCGCCGTTGCCCGAGCGCACCACGGCCGCCTGCGAGGTGACCTGCGCGTTGTAGAGGAAGATGCCGATCGAGGCGCCGCCGCTGCCGCCGGCCCCGCCCGCGTTGCCGCCGCAGCCAGCCGAGCCGCCGCCGCTGCCCGCCGAGCCATACGAGTAGCAGCTGATGCCGGCGTAGATGCCACCGAGCGGCAGCCCGAGCCCACCGGCGCCGCCACCACCGCCGCCACCACCGCGGCCGGCCGTGCCCGAGGTTCCGTTCTGCGCGCTCGAGAGCACGAAGCCGCTGTTGTTGAAGGTGCCTGCGCTCGCCGCCGAGCCGTTGTTGCCAGCCGTGCCGCTCGCGCCGTCAGCGCCCCAATAGATCGAGCCGACCGGCGGGGTGACGCCCGCGGGAACACCCTGGCCACCGGCGCCTCCGGAGGGCAGCCCGGGGCCACCACTCGAGCCGGTCGGGGTGCCTGACGGGTTGTAGCGGGTGGGCGAACCACCGCTGCCGCCGTTCGCGCCGCAGCTGCTCGCGCCACCGCCACCGCCGGGCCGCGCGCTCGAGCAGTAGTCGAGGAAGAGGTTGAAGTTGCAGGCGATGGCGATCTCCGCGGGGGAGAAGCGGGGGTCGTTGTAGCAACCCTCGAGGCCTCCACTGCCGGGGTTGCCGTTGGCCGCGGCGCCGGGTGAGCTGCCCGCCGCCCCCGCGAGCCCGTTGCCCGCGCGAATGTCGAGGCTCTCGAGCCGAATGCCCTGCGCCTCGACGATCTTCGCCCCGTACGAGGAGCGCTCGCTGGCCGTGCCATTGGCGGCCTCGAAGCGGATCGCCTGGATCAGCACGTTGTTCGAGCCGTCGACGTTCAGCGCCGGGTTGCCGTTGTTCACCACCACCTGCTGGGTGAAGGCGCGGGCCCAGGTGGTGGCGTGGTACGCGCCCGCCACGTTGATGCCCGAGACGCCGAGCAGATCGAGAGGCCCGGTGTACGTGCCTTCAGCCAGGTAGACGTCGCGCTTGCCGTTGGTGACCACCGCGGTCATCGCCGCGCCCAACGTCTGCTTGGGCGCTGCGCGCGTGCCCGGGTTCGAGTCGAGCCCGGCCGGCGAGACGAAGATGCCGTTGTTGAGCTCGCCGTCGATGCCGTCACAGTTCGCGTCGGTGAACAGCAGGTCGGGCACGTCGGTGGCCGAGGTGAAGGTGCAGTTGTACTCGCAGCCATCGAGCGGATCGTTGTTGAGGTCGACCCAGCCCGGCGCGCACACGAAGCTGCAGGTGCTGTTGCTGCAGGTGGCGGTGCTGTGGGGGCGCACGCAGGCCGCGTTGCAGGCGCCGCAGTTCATCGGGTCCATGCTCACGTTCGACTCGCAGCCGTCGGGGTCGAGGCCGTTGCAGTTGTCGTAGCCGGGGTCGCAGGTGAGCACCCGGCACACGCCGACGTCACAGCGCGGGGTGGCGTGGGGCAGGGTGCACACCCGGCCGCACGCGCCGCAGCTGGTGATCGAGGTGGTGGTGTCGAAGCCGTTGTCGAGCGTGCCGTCGCAGTCGTCGTCGATGCCGTTGCACAGCTCGGTGATGGGCATGCCCGGCGTGCAGCTGGCGACCCCGCCGTCGACGCAGGTGGCGGTGGTGCGCGCGCAGGCGCCCACGCCGCAGGTGGCGGTCATCTGGCCTTCGTCGGTGTCGCCGTCGCAGTCGTCGTCGAGGCCGTTGCAGGTCTCGCTGACGGCCTGGCGGGCGTCGCAGACCACGCTGTTGCTGACCAGGTCGCACTTCTTGAGGCCGGTGCAGGTGCCCTCGGCGTTGACGTTCTGGCAGGGCTGCTCGAAGTCACCGCGCGCCAGGCACGCGCAGCTGGCGACGATCGGCACGCACTGCTGCACCTTGGGCTGCCCGTCGATGCCCTGCGCGTTCACGCAGCGGTAGCCGGTGGGGCAGTACTGATCGAACGCACAGTCGCGGCCGCAGACCTTCTCGGTGTTGACCACGATGCACTTGTCCGACGGGTAGGGGCAGTCGAGGTCGGCCACGCACGGCTGGCAGAGCTTTCGCTGATCGGGCTGGCAGGCGAAGCGGTTGGGGGTGAGCTGAACGCAGACCTCGGTGGGCTCGCAGCCATCGGCGCACCGGCGCACGCAGACCGGCGAGAAGCCGGGCGCGGCGTCGCAGAGCCCGGTCTCGCAACGCTCGTCGTTCTCACAGGCCTCGCCTTCCTTGAGCTGCGAAGGGGCCGCGGGCTTCTTCCCGCAGTTACAGCCCGCAGCGAGGACGGCGAGAGCGAGGAAGAAGAGGTGAAGTGAACGCATGGGGACGGGGGCCTTCGCAGGTGAGACGGCTGTTTTCAACGGGGTGTGCGCTCAATTCCGACACCGCGAGCGACCCCCGAGCGCAGCGCCCGCGATCTTTCAAGACTTCCCGGCCCGATCTGGGTATTTCCGCCGCGCTGTTGGGCAGCCTACCGGAGCAACGACCCGCAATGAAAATCCACGAGTATCAGGGCAAGCAGATCTTCAAGAAGTACGGAGTCCCCGTGCCGCGCGGCATCGTCTGCAAGACGCCCGCGGAGGCCGAGAAGGCCGCTGCCGAGCTCGGCACGAAGGTGACCGTGGTGAAGGCGCAGGTGCACGCGGGTGGCCGTGGCAAGGCCGGCGGCGTGAAGATCGCGAAGTCTCCGGCCGAGGCGAAGGAGCACGCCTCGAAGATCCTGGGGATGATGCTCAAGAGCCCGCAGACGGGGCCCAACGGGCAGGAAGTGAAGACCCTCTACGTCGAGGAAGGGCTCGACATCGAGAAGGAGTACTACCTCGGCCTCACCCTCGATCGCGCCACCTCGCGCATCACCTTCATGGCGTCGACCGAAGGCGGCGTGGAGATCGAGGAGGTCGCCCACACGCACCCCGAGAAGATCCTCCGCGAGGCGGTGGACCCGGCGGTCGGCTTCCAGCCGTTCCAGGGCCGCAAGATGGCCTTCGGGCTGGGCCTCTCCGGTGACTCGGTGGGCAAGTTCGTGAAGTTCTGCAGCGCGCTCTACACCGCGTACGTCGAGACCGACGCCGCGCTGGCCGAGATCAACCCGCTGGTGAAGCTCAAGAGCGGCGACATCGTCGCCCTCGACTCGAAGATGACCTTCGATGACAACGGGCTCTTCCGCCAGAAGGCCGTGGTCGAGATGCGCGACATCGCCGAGGAAGATCCGCTCGAGGCCCAGGCCAAGGAGCACGACCTCGCGTACATCGCGCTCGAAGGAAACATCGGCTGCATGGTGAACGGCGCCGGCCTGGCCATGGCCACGATGGACACCATCAAGCTGGTCGGCGGGCAGCCGGCGAACTTCCTCGACGTGGGCGGCGGCGCGACCAAGGAGAAGGTCACCGCGGCCTTCAAGCTGATCCTCGCCGACCCCGCGGTGAAGGCGGTGCTGGTGAACATCTTCGGCGGCATCATGAAGTGCGACGTCATCGCCGAGGGCGTGGTCGCGGCCGCGAGGGAAGTGCACCTCAAGGTGCCGCTCATCGTTCGCCTCGAGGGCACCAACGTCGAGCTGGGCAAGGAGATCCTCAAGAAGTCGGGGCTCGCCATCACGCCCGCGGACAACCTGCGTCAGGCGGCCGAGAAGGCCGTCGCCGCCATCAAGGCCTGAAAGAGAAAGCACCCATGAGCATCCTCGTTGGCAAAGACACCAGGGTCGTCGTGCAGGGCATCACCGGCTCGGCCGGTTCGTTTCACGCGAAGCAGTGCCTCGAGTACGGCACGCAGATCGTCGCCGGCGTCACGCCGGGCAAGGGCGGTCAGATGTTCGAGGGCAAGGTGCCGATCTTCGACACCGTCGCGCAGGCCGTGAAGGCGACCGGCTGCAACACCTCGGTGATCTTCGTGCCGCCTCCGTTCGCGGCCGACTCGATCCTCGAGGCGGTCGACGCCGAGCTGCTGCTGGCCATCACCATCACCGAGGGCATCCCGGTGAACGACATGGTGAAGGTCAAGCGCGTGCTCCAGAGCGGCGTGAAGACGCGGCTGGTGGGGCCGAACTGCCCGGGCGTGATCACGCCGGGCGCGAAGTGCAAGATCGGCATCATGCCGGGCCACATTCACCGCCCCGGCCGCATCGGCGTGGTGTCGAAGTCGGGCACGCTCACGTACGAGGCGGTGTTCCAGGTGACCAACCTCGGCCTCGGTCAGTCGACGGCCGTGGGCATCGGTGGTGACCCGGTGCACGGGACGAACTTCATCGACGTGCTCGACCTGTTCAACAAGGACCCCGAGACCGACGCGATCATCATGATCGGCGAGATCGGCGGCAGCGCCGAGGAAGAGGCGGCCGCGTGGGTGAAGGCGAACATGAAGAAGCCGATGGCGGGCTTCATCGCGGGCGTGTCCGCGCCTCCGGGTAAGCGCATGGGTCACGCCGGCGCGATCATCTCGGGCGGCAAGGGCACGGCGGCCGAGAAGATCAAGGCGATGACCGAGGCCGGCATCGTGATGGCGGCCTCACCGGCTGAGCTCGGCACCACGCTCGTCGAGGCGGCGAAGCGGGCCAACGTCAAGCTGAGCTGAGCTCACGGGTCGAGGAGAGGGCAAGCCAACCGACGGCGGATTCCTCACGGAGTCCGCCGTTCGTTTTTTCGCCGAAGCCATCACGGCGAACAACTGGGACCGGCTCGTGGTCCATCGCCTTGCGGCCCTCGCTGAGGTGTCTCGGCTGGTTCGTTGCATTCCGAACATTTCGATGAGAACCGTATCGGGCAACTCTTTGAGTGCAGCGCTGCACATGGAAATGCGGGTGAGGTTTAGCCGGGCAACCCCATGCGCTACCTACCCCTCGTTGCCCTGAGCCTTGCCTTCGCAGGCTGCAACTGCGGAGAGCGAACCACTCCCTCGCGAGTCGAGTTCGAGATCTCGCCCCGGGCGATCGACTTCGGAGTTCATGCCCCTCTCGAGCGCGCGGAAGCATTGGTCACGCTCAAGAACACCGGAAGGACGTCACTCGAGTTGACCACGCGGATCGAAGCGGATGCGCGTGGAGCATTCAGCGTCGATGGGCCGCGCTTCGTTCTGCCCCCCGGGGAGGCGATCACGCGCACAGTTCGCTATCTCGCCCCGGCCCTCGAAGGCGCTGACGGCGCGCTGCTCATCGTGGAAGGCGAGGACGGCGAGGAGCGAATCTCGGTCACCGGGCGCTCGGTCAGCAGCGCAGTCGGAATGGACGCAGGCCCCGTCGATGCAGGTCCCATCGATGCAGGCCCCGTCGATGCAGGCCCCGTCGATGCAGGCCCCGTCGATGCAGGCCCCGTCGATGCAGGCCCCGTCGATGCAGGCCCCGTCGATGCAGGCCCCGTCGACGCAGGTCCCCTCGATGCAGGCCCCGTCGACGCAGGTCCCCTCGATGCAGGCCCCGTCGACGCAGGTCCCATTGACGCGGGACTCATCGACGCGGGACTCATCGACGCCGGCTCGATGTGCCTGGGGGGGCCCTCGCCTGGAGTCCTTCGGGGTCCTCTCGGAGAAGTGAACATCGACCCTCATCACATGCGTTGGAACGGCGTTGATTGGGTCGACCTGTTCGCCGTGGAGACCGGAGGGTCCTGGAGCACCGACCTGCGCACCGAGCGCTACGATACTCAGGGCAGGTTCCTCGCCGGATCGACACGGGTGATCGTCCCGCACGGGTTGCGCCCTCATCTCGCGTGGAACGGAACCGGCTTTGGCCTGGCCTACCTCGAGGAGTTCACCGGTAACTATGAGACGGCGCGTTTCCTCCGGCTCGACGCTACGGGCGGCGTGATTCCCGGCAGCGACCTGCTGCTCGCCTCGTCGGTCACCGCTTCGATGGACTTCCCGATGGTGGCCTGGGACCCCATCAACGCCGAGTACGGATTGACGTGGGTGAATCGATCGAACCAGCACGTCTTCTTCCAGCGCCGCGACGCGACGGGCCAACCGCTGAGCCCGGTGATCACCCTGACGCAGCTCGCATGGGGTGCTCACGAGAGTTCCGGAGGTACCCCTGTTCGATCGTTCAACGGCACGTGGGCGGTGGTCTTCGCTGACGACCAGACCACCCTCGCGCTGATCGATCGCCAGAACGCGCTGACCCGCGTGGCGATAGCGAACACCGACTTGCGTGGTCTCTCGCTCGCTCACGACGGCACCACCTTCGCCATCACCGGCTGCGAACCCGTGGTGATGCCCGGCTACACGAAATGCCGCGCCACCTTCCTGCGTGCCACTGCGCAGGGCGTGGTGCCGAACAGCCGCGTGACGCTGGGCACGATGGACTTCGACGACTCCGCCGCGGTGGAATGGACGGGCGTCGACTGGCTCGTCACCTGGAATGAAGCGCACATCGGCGGCGGCTTCGGCGATGTCTGGACTGAGCGCATCTCCTCGACGGGGCAGGTGCTGCCTGGCTCTCGCCAGCGCCTGACCTGCTCGGACAACAACGGCTTGCCGCGGCTGATTTGGACCGGCTCCGAAGCGAGGGTGACCTGGCTGAAGGTCGGCAGCCTCACCCGTCAGCGGGAGTTCGTCCGGATTCCGTGAGCCGCTCTATCGGTTGGACAGCCCCTGGCTCATCAGCGTCCAGCCGATCATCTTGTAGAGCAGCCGCGCCCCCACGTTGCCGTCCCAGTCGCCGCCGCTCGCGCCGGGCGACACCTCGTTGAGATCGAACCCGACGATCTTCTTCCCCGCCCGCACCAGCCCCTCGAGCAGCGCCACCGCCTGCGCGAAGCTGAGCCCGCCCGGCACCGGGGTCCCCGTGTTGGGGCACAACGTCGGCTCGAGCCCGTCGATGTCCCACGACAGGTACACGTGCTGCGGCAGCTCGGCGACGATCGAGTCGACCTGCTCGCGCCACGGCATGCCATCGAGCCGCGCCCGCGACAGCCGCGCGTCGAAGAAGGTGTGAATGCGCCCGTCCGAGTCGCGGATCATCGAGTGCTCCGCTTCGCCGAAGTCGCGAATGCCCACCTGCACCAGCTTCTTCACGCCCGGCACGTGCTTCATCACGTTGAACATGATCGACGCGTGCGACCAGGTGAACCCCTCGTACGCGTCGCGCAGGTCGGCGTGGGCGTCGAGGTGCAGCACGCCCAGGTTGGGGTACTTCTCGGCGTAGGCCTTGATGCACCCGAACGGCGTCGAGTGATCGCCGCCCACCACCCCGACGATCTTCCCGGCGTCGAGCCAGTGCTTCGTCGTCTGGTACACCCAGTCGTTCATCTTCTCCGACAGCGCGTTCACCTTCGCCAGCGCCACCGGGTCGACCTCGAGGCCGCCCGACTCGACGATGGGCGCGGCCAGCCGCTTGGCCTCGTCGTTCCACGCCCGCACGTCGCCCGGCATCGGCAGCATCGAAATGCCCGGCTCGTACGGCCTGCCCGTGTCGAGATCGAACAGGTCGACCTGCTTCGACGCCTCGAGGATCGCCTCGGGCCCGTCAGCGGTGCCGCCGCCGTAGCTGGTGGTGGCCTCGAAGGGCACGGGCACGAGCACGACCTTCGCTTCCTCAGGCGTGAACGGCAGCCCGAAGACACCGGAATCGAGAGGAGCAGCAGCGTTGGGATCGAACTTGGCCATTGTCAGTCACCAGGTGAGGACGAGTTTTCCAAAGGTGTCGTTGCTGGCGAGCCGCTGCAACGCAGGTTGCAGCTCGGCCATCGGCAGCACCGCGTCGATGACGGGCTTGAGCTGGCCGTTGCTGAAGGACGGCAGCAGGCGCTGCTCGAAGGCGCGCGCCACGGCGATCTTCTCTTCCAGGCTGCGCGCCCGCAGGGTGGTGCCCTGAATGCGCACCCGCTTGGCCAGCACGCTGCGCAGCGGCACCTGGGCCGACGCGCCCGCGACCAGCCCCACCAGCATCACCGTGCCGTGGGGTGCCATGGCGTCGATCGTCTCGGCGAACCAGTCACCGCCGACCAGGTCGAGCGCGACGTCACAGCCCCGGCCACCGGTGAGCTGCTTCACCCGCGCCGAGAACACGCCGTCCTTCGCGAAGATCGCCCGGGTCAGCCCCAGGCTGCTCGCGCGCGCCAGCTTCTTCTCGTTGCGCCCGGTGCCGATCGCCCGCGCCCCGAAGAGGTGGCACAGCTGCAGCGCCGCCGTGCCCACGCCGCTGGCCACCGCGTGAATGAGCACCTCGCTGTTCACCGTCATGCCCGCCTGCAGCACCAGCGCGTCGAAGGCCGTGGCGAACGCCTCGGGCAGCGCCGCCGCGTCGGAGAACGACATGCCCTCGGGCATGGGGATCGCTTCCCGCTCGTGGGTCACCAGCTCTTCGGCCCACGCGCCACCGCTCACTAGCCCCATCACCCGATCGCCCGCCACCCAGCGGCGCACGCGCGAGCCCACCGCGGCCACCTCGCCCGAATACTCGAGGCCGGGAATGTCGGCCGGCGCGCCCGGAGGGGCCGGGTAGAGCCCCATCGTCTGGAGCAGATCGGCGCGGTTGAGCGCCGTCGCCTTCACCTTCACCCGGATCTCGTCGGGGCCGGGCGTGGGCGAGGCGACCTCCGAGAAGCGGAGCCCTTCGGGACCTTCTGCGTTGAGGCTGAGCGCGGCCTGCATGCCTGCGCGCGTACCACAGGTTTTTCAGAGCCGCTGCAGGTCGAGGCTGATGGTGTTCGTCTCGAGGTCCCACGGTCCGGGGGCCCGCGCAGCTCCACCCCGGGAAAGCGCTTCTCGGGAGCGCCCGTGTTCGCCACCGGCTCGAGCGTGAGGTCGGTGGCCTGGTAGCGCGCGGGCTGCGCCCGGGGCCGTTCACGAGCGCGGACGGTAGTTCGTTGGTAAGTCGACGTCATGAACTACGCCGATCGCCGGAAGCGCCTCCTCGCCGGTCTCGACAGCCCGCTGCTGCTCATGGCCGGCGGCCTGCTTGCGCGCAACTACCCCGCCAACGTCTTCCCGTACCGGGCTGACGGCAACTTCCTCTACTTCTTCCAGCGGCCCGAGCCGGGCAGCGCCGCCTTCTTCGATCCCGCGGACGGCAAGGTGACGCTCTTCCTCGCCGAGCGCACGGTGGCCGATGCGCTCTGGCACGGCGCGATGGAGCCCTTCTCGGCGGTGAAGACCCGCCAGGGCGTCGACGCGGTGCTCGCCGTGGAAGAGCTGGAGAAGCACGTCACCGCCCTGGCCGCCGGCCGCCAGGTGCGATCGATCGCCGTGGCCGACCCGAAGGCCACCGCGCGCGCGCGCTCGATCACCGGGGAGGACCTCGACTTCGACGACGCGAAGCGGGTGGGGCAGGGGGCGTTGCTCGACCGCGTGGCGAAGCTGCGCCTCCACAAGGACGCCGATGAGCTGGCCGAGATGCGGCGCCTCGTGCCGATCACCCGTGAAGCGCACGTGCTGGCGATGCAGCACAGCAAGCCCGGCGTGGGCGAGCAGTTCCTCAAGGGCCAGGTCGAAGGTGCCTTCGCGCGCAGCGGCTGCACGGCCGCGTACAACACCATCCTCTCCGTGCGCGGCGAGGTGCTGCACAACAACGAGTACCGGAACACCCTGCAGCAGGGCGACATCGTGCTGCTCGACGCCGGCGCCGAGAGCGTCGACACCGGCTACTGCAACGACGTGACGCGCGACTGGCCCGTGGGCGGCGCGTTCACCCCCGAGGGCCGCGACGTGTACGAGCTGGTGCTGCGAAGCGAGCTCGACGCGATCGACGCGGTGAAGCCGGGCGTGCGGTACCGCGACCTGCACCTGCGCGCCTCACGCGTGCTCGCCGAGGGCCTGGTGCGCCTGGGCCTGCTGGTGGGCAACCCCGACGGCCTCGTGGAATCGGGCGCCCACGCGATCTTCTTCCCTCATGGGCTGGGTCATCAGCTCGGCCTCGACGTGCACGATCTCGAGGCGTTCGGCGATCGCATCCACTACCCCGCGGGGCGCACGCGCAGCGCGCAGTTCGGCACCCAGTACCTGCGCATGGACATGGATCTCGAGGCGGGCATGACCTTCACCATCGAGCCCGGGCTCTATTTCGTGCCCGCGATCATCCACAACCCCGAGCTGCGGGAGCGCTTCAAGAGCCAGGTGAAGTGGGACGCGGCCGAGAAGTACCTCGCCATGAACCAGGGCCGCGGGTTCGGCGGCATCCGCATCGAAGACGACATCGTGTGCACCGCGACCGGCGCCGAGGTGCTGACCGCGTCGATCCCCAAGGCGACAGCGGAGATCGAGGCCATCGCTGGCAGTGCCTGAACACTGGTACCTTGGCGCTCATGAACCGCTTGTTCGTGCTCTCGCTGTTCGCGGCTGGATGCACCTGCGGCACCTTCGACCCCGACGTCACGCGCTTCGCGTGCACCAGCGACGACGACTGCGGCCCCGGCTTCTTCTGCGCGCCGGTGCAGGGCGTCAAGGAGTGCGTCTCGAGCACCACCCCGTCTGACGCCGGGGTCGACGCGGGTGTCGACGCGGGCGTGGTGGATGCAGGCGTGGACAACGACCGTGACGGCGTGCCCCTGCCGCGCGACTGCGACGATCTGAACCCGGCGATCTTCCCCGGCGCGCTCGAGGCGTGCGCCAACGGCGTCGACGACGACTGCGATCTGCTCACCGACTGCGCCGCACCGTCCTGCACGGGCATGGGCTGCAGCGGCGGCGGTACGTGCGCCAACTTCACCTGCATCGCCGCCACCGAGGTGCTCTGCAACGACGGCCTCGACAACGACGGTGACGGCCGCATCGACTGCGCCGACGCCGAGTGTCCGGTGGGCACGAGCTGCAACGACTCGAACGGCTGCACCCTGGGCGAGCGCTGCGTGGCCGACGCAGGCTGCGAGAAGACGGCTGATCTCACCTGCACCACGCCGCCCGGCGCCTGCTTCAACGCCATCGGCACCTGCAGCCCCGATGCAGGCGCGACCTGCGTGTACACCCCGCGCACCGGCACCTGCGACGACGGGCTGGGCTGCACCACGGGCGATCGCTGCAACGCGGGCGTGTGCACCGGCAACGCGGTTGCCTGCACCACGCCGCCGCCGGGCGCCTGCTGGGCCCCGGCAGGCGTCTGCCAGGAACCCAATGGCGCGTGCTCGTACGCCCCGACGCCGGGCAGCTCGTGCAACGACGGTCAGAACTGCACCATCAACGACCGCTGCGACAACGCCGGCGCCTGCATGGGCGCGTCGGTCACCTGCACGGCGCCCTCCCAGTGCCACGCGCCGACGGGAGCATGCAGCGCAGACGGTGGCTGCCTCTGGAGTCCGCGCACCGGCCAGGCCTGTGACGCGGGCACCTGCAACGCCGCGTACACCTGCGTGCCGAACCCGGTCGACGTTTTCCCCTACACGCCCAGCAACTTCACCGAGGACCAGCTCGCGGCCACGGACGGCGGAATCAACTTCGTGGTGGCCTGCAACACGATCATCGACACGACGGCCCTCTCGATCAACAGCACCTGCCTCACGCCCAGCATTCCCATCAGCCAGTTCACCCCGGCCGGGGGCGAGCCCACCATGCTCATCGCCGTCGACACCTTCACCGTGAACCCCGCCATGGTGTTGAACGTGCTCGGCGCGCGTCCGCTGATCATCGCGGTCAAGGGAAACGCAGCGGTCCTCGGGCAGATCACCGTGAACAACGCCTCAGGCGCCTTCACCGGGTGCGGCGCGGGAGGCCCCGGGGGCCCGGGTGCAGGCCAGGGGCGCGGTGGCGGCGGTGGCGGAGGGTTTGGGAGTGCCGGTGCCTCAGGGGGGCCTGCCGGTGGCCTGGGCGCTGGCACCAGCGGGCCGGTCAACGGCTCAGCCAACCTGATTCCCCTTCGGGGCGGCTGCAGCGGCGGGGACGGGCTGGGCGCCGGAGGGATCGGAGGCGGCGCCCTGCAGATCTCCGCGGCCTCGGACCTGACCCTCACCAGCCTCATCCACGCGCCGGGGCGTGGTGGGGTGGCCGCGCGCAACGGGTCGAGCAACGGCGGCAGCGGTGGCGGCAGCGGCGGCGCGATCCTCCTCGAAGGCCGCACGGTGGTGGTGACGGCGGGCACCATTCTGGCGGCCAATGGCGGAGGCGGCGGGGAAGCGGGTGACGGCGCTGACGGTGCAGCTGGCAACGCCTCCAACGTACCGGCCCCCGGCGGCGCTGGCGGCAGCAACGCCACGGGGAATGGTGGCAACGGCGCCGCCGCGACCAGCGCGGCCCAGAGCGGCCTGGCGGGAGCCACCCAGACCTATGGCGGGGGCGGTGGTGGGGGTGGCGTGGGCCGCATTCGCCTCAACGCTGCGCTGTCCTGCACGATCGCTTCAGCGGGCGTGGTCATCAGCCCACCGGCGACCTCCAACAACGCAGCCGGCTGTCCCTGAGCTCAGCTCGCCGTGGCCGGCCGTGACTCCGCGGCCACGCGCAGCGCGCCGAGGGTCCTGTCGAACTGGGCGCCGATGCCGAGGTCGGTCACCCCGCCCACGAGCCTGAGGAACCACGCCGAATATTCTTCCCGGTTCACCACCAGCGTGCGCCGCTCGTCGAGCGCCACGAGGCGGAGGCTGTGAATGCCGACGATCCCTCCGGGGGCGAGCCCTCGCCATCTGAGCAGCCGTCCAGGCTCCGCTTCGAGCACCCGCGCGGTGATCGCCGTGCCGGACTCCTCCTTGGAGAACGTGTCGCCCACCTCCAGGGACCGGTGGGCGTCCGCGCGGGCGCTGGTGATCGCCGGGTCCCACGTCGGCCATTGTTCGACGGCGGCCAGCAGCTCGTAGATCGCGCCCGGAGGGGCCGTGATGACGATGAAGCGCTCGACCACCAGGTCGGGTGACGGCGGCACCTCGGCGTGAGCGGGGAGCGGGAAGACGCGCGCCGCCTGTTCCGGCCCGACGGACGACCACGTGGTCGCGCGACCGACGCGACCGACGATCGCGAGAACGACCACCGCCGACACGACCACCACTGCTGCGATTCGTTTCTTCATGGGGGCTTCCTCCTGAAGCTCACGATGCGCGGGGAAGCGGGGCGTTGCGGTCTCAGGGCTCCGGGCAAACGGGCAGGGCCTTCGTCCGGTCGGCCACCGCCACCAGCTCCTCCTGCGAGCAGCCAGCGAGCTTGAGCCCGAACGCGACCAGGTCGCTCTCGGTCGCGGGAAACCCGAAGAACACCGGCGACCTGAGCCCCTTCACCGCCTGGGGAATGCGCTCGCGCTCACCCAGCGCCACCCGCGCCGACTCGAACAGGGGGTCGGGCTTCGCCTTCGCCAGCACCTGCCGCGCCGCCTTCGTGCGCGCGGCGCCATCGGGGGCCTGCGCCGCGAACGAGAAGAGCTGCAGCACGTGGCCGCGGGGCCTGGTGTTGAACAGGCCCTTCGGCTTCACGTACCAGCCGGCCAGCGCCTCGAGCAGCTCGGGCTCGAGCACCGTGTTCCCGTCGACCAGGTGAGGCAGCACGTTGCTGGTGTTGCTGTCGGCGAGCACCAGCTTCACCAGCGCCGCGCGGTGCGAAGGCTCGGTGGTGCGCAGGTGCGCGTGCGCCTCGATGCCCAGGTCGGAGCCGAGCAGGTCCTCGAGCGCCTTCGGGTCGACCGGCAGCTTCAGCCACAACGCGACCAGCGAGCGGTGAGGCCCCTCGGGACACTTCGCGTGGGCGGCTCGAACTGCGGGGCTCAGCTCGTGCGCGAACAGGGGCTCGATCTCCTGCATCAGGGGGCGCGGCGTCTTCGCGTCGCACGCGACCTGCTCGACCTCGAGCAGCATGGCGTCGTGCGCGTCACCCTCGAGGCAGCCGACCAGCCGCACCTTCGTCCACGGGCCGGGGTTCTTCTGCCCCTCCGCCACCAGGGGCTCGAAGCCCGGCGTGCCGCAGCCGATCTTCAACACCTCGGCCTTCGTCTCGTCGTCCTCCTCGGGGGCGGCCATGCGCTCGCGCGCGAAGGCGAAGCCCTCGTCTTCGAGCAGCAGCCGAGCCTCGTGAATCGCCAGCGCGCGCCGCTTCGGGTCCTTCTCGCGCGTGAGCAGCCTTCGCTCTTCGCCGATGAAGTCGTGCTGTGAGCTCAACGGCAACACCTCGCGCCGCACGCCGCCATCTTCCAGCGCCACCAGCCGCGCGGAGTCGACGTAGACCTTCTTGCCCAGCTGCTTGAGCTCGATGTTCCGCGTCTCGCGCATCTCGCCGTCGACGAGGTGCTGCGCGTGGATGAGGGCGCCGCCCGTCTCGTACGAGCCGACGAGGATCACCACCCCGTCCTTCGTCACCACCACCTCGTCCCACTTCTCGGGGAAGGCGGCCTCGTAGAGCAGCACCGGCAGGAAGATGATGCACAGCGGCGAATGACCGCACGCGCCCCCGCCGCCCGCCGCGCGCGTCTTGCGCTCGACCTTCACCGTCGCGCCGGTCTTCTCCAGCTTCTGCGCGTCGCCCAGCGTCAGCGGCACCTGCGCGTACGATTCCTTCTCCAGGTACTGGCAGCCGTTGCCGCAGCAGCAGCCATTGAGCACCAGCAGGACGAGGAGGCAGAGCGTTTGACGCATCGGGTCACACTACCTGAGGAGGCTTGAGGTGGAAGGGCTGAGCCGGTAGAGGCAGCCGCATGTCAGGTCAGGCTTGGTTCCAGAAGAAGCCGAAGATCGCTGCCCCCGATCCCGCCGAAGCGCCCCCCGCGAACAGCTCTCGCATGGAAGGCATCTGGGAGAAGTGCGACGAGTGCGGCGACATCATGCTCGCCGAAGAGCTGGTGAAGGCCCTCAACGTCTGCCCGAGCTGCGGCCACCACATGGCGCTGCCCGCCCGCGTTCGCCTCGCCAGCATCTGTGATCCCGACTCCTTCGAGGAGTTCGACGCCCACCTCGAGTCGATGGACCCGCTCCAGTTCTCCGACTCGAAGAAGTACAAGGACCGGATCAAGTCGACCATGAAGGCGCTGGGCGAGAAGGACGCGTTCATCGCCGGCGTGGGCAACATCGAAGGCCGCCGCGTCAGCATGGGCTGCTTCAACTTCGAGTACATGGGCGGCTCGATGGGCAGCGTCGTGGGCGAGAAGATCACCCGCGTCTTCGAGCGCGCCATCGAGCTCAAGTGCCCGGCGATCGTCTTCTCGGCCTCGGGCGGCGCGCGCATGCAGGAAGGCATTCTTTCGCTGATGCAGATGGCGAAGACCTGCGCCGCGCTCAACCGGTTCCGCGAGATCCGCCAGCCGTACATCTCGGTGCTGCTGCACCCGACCACCGGCGGCGTGGCTGCGTCGTTCTCGTTCCTGGGCGACGTGATCCTCGCCGAGCCCCGCGCCCTCATCGGCTTCGCCGGGGCGCGCGTGATCGAGCAGACCATTCGCCAGAAGCTCCCCGAGGGCTTCCAGCGCAGCGAGTTTCTCCTCGAGCACGGCATGCTCGACGCGATCGTTCAGCGGAAGGACCTGCGCGGCAAGCTGGTGCAGGTCCTGGGTCTCCTCGCGTCGTGACTCCCGAGCAAGGTCTCGCGCACTTCGCGGGCCTCTCGCCGTCGAACATCAAGATGGGGCTCGAGCGCGTGCGCGTCGCGCTCGGGAAGCTCGGCGACCCGCAGCAACGGTTTCCGGCGCTCCACGTCGCGGGTACGAATGGCAAGGGCTCGACGTGCGCGATCGCCGCGTCGTGCCTGAGCACGCGGTACCACACCGGGCTCTACACCTCGCCGCACCTCATTCGCCCCAACGAGCGGATCCAGGTCGATGGGGTGGAGATCGACGACGCCACGTTCGGCCGGCGCATCGCGGAGGTGGTGGCGGTGCTCGGCGCGCAGCATGACCTGACGTACTTCGAGTTCGGCACGGTGGTGGCGTTCTGGCACTTCGCCCAGGAGCGGGTGGAGATCGCGGTGCTCGAGACCGGGCTCGGGGGGCGGCTCGATGCCACCACGGCGTGCGTGCCGAAGGTCACCTGCATCACGCCCATCGACTTCGATCACCAGGAGTACCTGGGCCACTCCCTCAGCGCGATCGCCGGGGAGAAGGCCGGGATCGTGAAGAGTGGGGTGCCGTTGATCTCGAGCGCGCAGTCGCCTGAAGCGATGGCGGTGCTGCAGAAGGCCGCTGGCGACTTGAGGATCGAGGGCCGCGACTTCGGGGTGACCCGGGAGAACGAGGCGCTTTCGTCTTGGTTCGTCCTCCCCTCAGGGGAGAGGGAGACACTGGGCGGACTTCAGCTTTCTCTCAAGGGGCCCCACCAGGTGCAGAACCTCGCGGTCGCGCTGGCATGCCTGCATGAGCTGACCGATTTCCCGCTGACCCCGAAGGAGCTCCGCGCGGGCGTGAAGGGCGCGCGCTGGCCCGGCCGCCTCGAGGAGTTCCCCGGTGAACCCGCGGTGCTGCTCGACGGTGCCCACAACCCCGCCGGCGTGCAGGCGCTCTCGCGCGCGTTGGAAGCCGAGTACCCGGGCCGCCGCGTGCACCTCGTCTTCGGCGTGTTCGCCGACAAGGACTCCGAGCCGATGATGCGCGCCCTCTTCCCCCGGGTCGAGGCGCTGTACCTGGCCCCCGTGGGCAACCCCCGCTCGAAGGACCCGCGCAGCTACGAGGCGCTCGCCCGCGAGCTCAACCCCCGCGTCTCCCTGCACCCCGACGCCGAGGCCGCGCTGGCCGCCGCGCGAGGCGCCGCTCCGCAGGACGGGCTGGTCGTCGTCGCCGGATCTCTCTTTCTCGTCGGGCAGTTACGTCGCGTGCTGCTCGGCCTGCCCCGTTGACAGTCGGCCGTCCACGGTTACCTTGGAGCCGCCATGAACCACGAGCCGGAAACGAGCCCCGACACCGAGCCCGAGCGGCCGCCGACGATTGATGCCGAAGTCCAGCTGCTCACGCAGCAGCTTCAGGCAGCGCACAAGCGCGTCAACGAGCTCGCCCACGCCGTCCAGGCTGGGGAGCGTGATCGCACCGAGTTCAAGGAGCGCCTGACCCGCGAGCGCGAGCGCATGCTCGACGTGGAGAAGGGCAAGGTCGCCGTCACGCTGCTCGAGGCCGTCGACCAGCTCGACCTCTGCCTCCAGTCCGCCGACTCGTCTCCGCTGGCTCAGGGCGTCAAGCTGATCCGGGAGGGCATCCTCAAGAAGGCGGAAGCGGTGGGCGTCGAGCGGGTCGAGCTCGCCGGTCAGCCCTTCGATCCCAACCTCGCCGAAGCGACCGACATGGAGCTGACCACCACGCCGGAAGAAGACGGCCGGGTGGTGCTGGTGCTCAAGGCCGCCTACCAGCTCAATGGCCGCGTCATTCGCCCGGGCGTGGTGAAGGTCGCGAAGTACGTCAAGGCCGCCTCCGCCTAGCCCGGTAGTACGATGGTCGCGTGCTTCGACTCCTCCTCACCGCGCTGATCGCGTCGTCCGCCCCGGCCCAGACCGTCGAGGAATGGGTTCACGGAAAGGTCGCCACCCAGAAGGGGCTGAAGGGCACGCCCCCCGGCACCATCGGCCCCGCGGGGTTGTTGTGGAAAGAGCGGGCGCCCAACGCGCCACCGCTGCCCGCGTTCCAGCCGCCTACCTCGCTCGCGCCGCTGGTGAAGGCCGTGCGCCCGGGCGTGGTGAACATCGCCACCCGCAACGAGGACACCAAGCGCGCGCTCGGCTCGGGCTTCGTGATCAACCCCGACGGGCTGGTGGTGACGAACAACCACGTCGTCGAGCGCGCCCAGCGGATCCAGGTGCGGCTCGCCGATGGCCGCGAGTTCGACGCGGTGGTGGTGGGGCGCGACCCCGCCACCGATCTCGCGCTGCTGCGCCTGCCCGACGCGAAGGAACTGCCCACCGTCACGCTCGGCGATTCGGATCTGCTCGAGATCGGTGACTGGGTGGTGGCGATCGGCAACCCCTTCGGGCTCGACATGTCGGTCACGCACGGCCTGATCAGCGCGCGCGAGCGGGTGATCGGCGTGGGCGTGTTCGACGACTTCATTCAGACCAACGCGTTGATCAACCCGGGCAACTCGGGTGGCCCGCTCTTCGACATGCG
Source organism: Archangium sp. (assembly GCA_030681645.1). Classification (GTDB taxonomy): domain Bacteria; phylum Myxococcota; class Myxococcia; order Myxococcales; family Myxococcaceae; genus Archangium_A. Next base: position 282,127 of record JAUXRX010000049.1, on the reverse strand, counting down.
CGGTGACGTGGTGGGCGTGACCACCGCCATCGACAGCCGCGGGCTGGGCATCGGCTACGCGGTCCCCATCAACTTCGTGAAGGACCTGCTGCCCAACCTGCTCGACAACGGGCGGCCCGAGCGCGGCTGGCTGGGGCTCAACGTGCAGGAAGTGGGGGAGGGCACCGGCCGCACGCCGGTGGTGGTCGACGTCTTCACCGGCAGCCCCGCCGAGAAGGCCGGCCTGCGCCCCGGAGATCGCGTGGTGAAGATCGGCGGCAAGCCCGTGCAGCGCTACCAGCAGATCCTCCGCCGGGTGGCGTTGCTGCAGCCGGGCACCGTGGTGAAGGTCGAGGTGGTTCGCGGGGGGCGCACCTTCGAGTTCGCGGCCACCCTGGCGCAGCGCCCCTCGGTGGAGGCGCTCAAGGCGATGAACTCGGGTGGGCGCATCGACGCCCTCGGGGTCGCGCTGCGGGCGCTCGATCCCAACGCTGCCGCCTCGCTGGGCATGGAGCCGGGCCTGCGGGTCGAGGCGATCGTTCCCGGAGGCCCCGCTGAGCTCGCGGGCCTGGCGATGGGCGACGTGATCGTCGAGGTGAACCGCGAGGCGGTCACCAGCTTGAAGGACTTCGACGCAGCGCTCGGCGAGGCGGAGCCGACCGAAGACGTGCTGCTCAAGATCCGCCGGGGGCAGTCACTGCGCTACGTGGCCGTGCACCCGCGCACCTGAGACTGCTACTTCGCCAGCCAGAGCCCGACCTGGTCTCCGCTGCGGCCGACCGTCACCAGCACCGCGTCGAACCGCGCCTTGACGCCCTTCATGGTGCCGCCGCCCTTCTTGGGCAGGGACCACACGCCCTGAGGGGTGAAGACGATCTGCAGCCGCAGCGCCTGCGACGAGACCTGCCGCGCCATCATCGCGGGGTTCCAACCCTCGGGCATCTGGCTGTCGATGCGGATGAAGGGCATCACCGGGTTGCCGTCGGCGTCCGACTTGGTGGGCGCGCCGTGGGTGATCGCCGAGCCTGACGCGGCGAAGAAGGGCACCAGGTTGAGCACGAAGTTGCCGTCGCGCACCTTCACCTCGCCCATCTGCAGCACGCCCGAGGTCTCCTCGGTGATGATCATGTAGAACTTCTTGCCCGTGGCGCCCTGGCGGAAGATCTCCGCGTTCTTCTCGCACTCGCCGCCGCCCAGCAGCCGCGACTGGCAGTCGCCCACGTACTTTTCGACGAAGGCGCTCACCGCGCCCATCGCCTCGGCCTGATCTCTGAGCTTCGCAAACCGTTGATCAGCGTCGGCCAGAGCTACGCAGGGGATCAGCGCCACCATCATGATCAACGATTTCATCGGCTTCCTCCAAATGTCATGTCGCATTGAGTAGAGAATTTGCCCACATGCGCCCACTCTGTAGGCTTCGCGACAGTTCCGCACCCAACAGGAGCGTCGCATTGAACGAACGTCGCCAGAATCTGCGTTTCGACAAGGTCTTCACCGTCTACCTCAGCACTGCAGACGGCATGACGAGAGGTATCGCCAGAAACATCAGTACCCAGGGTCTTTTCGTCGAGACCCGGGATTCCCTGCCGCTGGGTGGGCGGATCAAGGTGACCTTCTGCTCGGAAGATGGCACCGAGATGACGGCGCTGTGTGAGGTGCGGTACCAGGTGGCGCTCAATTACGGCGACGGGGAAGAGATGACGGGCACGCGGGGGGCGGGCCTGCGGATCATCGCCTACGAGACCCGCGAGGACCAACCTCTTCTGCTCGTGGATCGCGAACGCGTCATGCACTGAGTTGAAAACTGAACGCGGATCCCGGCGGCGGGGTGTATGTCGCGCCCGCCGTATCCACTTTTTCAGGAGGGGTCCTGCATGAAACGTCTCACGCTCGCCGCCGCTGTCGTCACGTCTCTCGCTGTCTTCGCGCAGGGGGCTCCGCCTCCTCCGCCGCCGAAGGCCGCTGCTCCTGCTCCCGCCCCGAAGGCTGCTGCACCGGCGCCCGCGCCTGCCGCTCCGGCTCCGGCCCCTGCGCCCGCTCCTGCGCCTGCCGCGGCTGGCCCCGACATGAGCAAGATGGGCCCGATGGCCCGCAAGCCCACGGCCGAGGCGAAGACGAAGAAGGAGATCGAGGCCTTCATCAAGGCTGAAGACGCGATCTTCGCCAAGAAGGACTGGGAAGCGCTCGCCAACCGGGTCGACTACCCCGTCTACATGATCACGGACTCGATGAATGGCACCGCGAGCTCGCGCCCGATGGAGCGCGCCGGCTACGTCGCCGAGATGAAGCCCTTCTGGGAAGGCATGCCTGCGGGCTCCACCACCAAGCACAAGCTGACCATCTCGGTGCTCTCCGACTCGCTGGCCAACGTGGTCGACGACTACGAGATGACCATGGGCAAGCAGAAGATGAAGGGCCGCAACGCCATCACGGTGGTCCGCGTGGGCTCCGAGTGGAAGTACAAGACGATGACCGAGGCTGGCTGGGGCGACATGGGTGCGCCGGCCGCCGCGGCTCCCGCGCCTGCTCCGGCTCCGGCTCCGGCTCCGGCTCCGGCTCCGGCTCCCGCGCCTGCGCCGGTTCCGGCGAAGAACGCGCCGCCGCCTCCGCCCCCGGCGAAGAAGTAAGTCAGTCGTCGAAGAGACAACGGCCCGTCGACTCGAAGTGAGTCGGCGGGCCGTCTTGTTTGGTCGCTTCGGCTTCCAGCGTTCCGCTGCGATCCTCGCTGTCTGGTGCGCCGTTCCGGCGCACCGCCTCCGCTCCGTGGTCTTGCGGGCTGGCGGGCGCTACTGCGAGAAGCCTTCCAGCATGTAGTGCGCCTCGATGCGCTTGAGGGCGAGCACCATCGCCGCGCAGCGGGTGTCGACGGTCTTGCCGATGGTGTAGGCGCGGCTGTCGTGCATGTCCGTGCGGCGGGGCGTGTTGCGCGAGATGTCGCGGATGATGCGGTAGTTCTTCTTGAGCGCGAACTCGAGCTTGGCGTCGACGTCCTTCTCCGTCCACGACTCCATGCGCTTGTTCTGGATCCACTCGTAGTACGAGACCGTCACGCCGCCGGCGTTGCAGATGATGTCGGGGATGATGTCGATCTTCCGGCGCTCGAGCACGCGATCGGCCTCGGGCGTGGTGGGGCCGTTGGCGCCCTCGGCGATGAGCTTCACCTTCATCTTCTCGGCGATCTCTCCGGTGATCTCGCCGCCGAGCGCCGCCGGCACCGCGATGTCGGCGGGCACTTCCCAGAAGTCGCTCTTCGAGATGACCTGCGCGCCGGGGAACCCGAGGCAGGAGCGCTTCAAGTTCTTCGGGTTCTCGTTGACGTACTTCATGAGCTCGCCGGCATCGATGCCGTTCATGTTCATGATGGTGCCGTCGGCGTCGTTCACCGCCACGAGCTTCGCGCCCATGTTCTGCAGGATGAGGGCGCCCCAGCTGCCCACGTTGCCGAAGCCCTGGACGATGAAGGTCTTGCCCTTGAGCGTCTCGTTCTTCTCGGCGAAGTAGTCCTCGATCGTGTACGCGACGCCCTGGCCGGTGGCCTTGGTGCGGCCCTCGGAGCCGCCGATGCGCACGTCCTTGCCGGTGATCACGCCGCGCTGGTTGTGCCGCTCGCGCTCGCCGTCGGAGAACTGACGGAGGAACAGCGCCATGATCTCGGAGTTGGTGCCGACGTCAGGCGCGGGGATGTCGATGTTCGGGCCGACGAGCTGCTTCAACTTGTACATGAAGCGCAGCGAGATCGTCTGGAGCTCTTCCTTGCCGTACTGCCGCGGATCGAGCTGGATGCCGCCCTTGCCGCCGCCGAAGGGCACGTCGGCGATGGCCGTCTTCCAGGTCATCTCGGCCGCGAGCGCCTTGAACAAGTCGAGCGAGACGTCACGGTGGTACCGGATGCCGCCCTTGTACGGGCCGCGCGCCTGGTTGTGCTGCACGCGGTACGCCTTGAGGCGCTTCGTCTCGCCGGGGAGCAGCTTGTAGACCTGCCCGTCGTCGAGGCGGAGGTGGCCGCCCTTGATGTGCACGTCAGAGCCGAGCAGCGCCTTGCCGTTCAAGATGATCTTTCCGTCGAAGAGGCGCTCGAGGCCGTGCGAGTCGCGCACCTTGGTGACGCTCAAATCGGTGAAGCCCTTGGCTTCCTCGGCGGTCACGGGCACGAGGCGATCTTTGAGCTTGGTGGTGACGTGGAAGATGTGTTCGTAGTCGGGCTCTTCGAGCTCGAGGCGAACGCGGCTGTCCAGGTTCATCGCGTCGGCGGCGCGATGAAAGATCTCCATCGCTTCGGTGTAGACGGTCTTGCGCGGTTTCTCGGCCGCGGGGGCACGCATGAAGGTCTCTTCAGACATGGCATTCCTTTGCAGTGACTTCGTGACCGCAGTGGCCCCGAAGAAGCGCGCGCAACATACGCAGCGAACCTTTTCGGCCAAGCAAAAAGGGACGGCACGCCGCGTCAAAAAGCCAGCATTTCTGACCGGTTGTGTGACTGGAACCGGGTGGTCGGCGGTGACCCTGCGGGCAAGAAAAAGCCCCGGATCTTCGTCAGATCCAGGGCCACTTTCTTCGCTGAGCCGACCGCCGGAATTGAACCGGCGACCTACTGATTACGAATCAGTTGCTCTGCCAACTGAGCTAGGTCGGCGAAACCGCGCCGCAAGTACCAACAACCCCTCACGGCGTCAAACGGGATCACCTGACGCGGTTGAGGAAGACCCGGGTCTTCGTGCTGTCGGTGCCGGTGGAGATCGTCACCGCGAAGTCGAGATCCTGATCTCCGTCGGCGTCGCCGATGGCCGTCGACTTCCTCGCGCCGGCGCCAGCGGGCACGCGCGTCTCGGTGAAGATCCAGCCGGCGCGGTTGCGGCGCACCACCAGGTCGTCGCCGGTCGCCCAGAAGAGGTCGGGCAGCCCGTCCTGATCGAGATCGAGCACACGCAGCTCGCCAGGTGAGGTGGCGGTGAAGGTGGCGCGGGCGGCGAAGCCCACGCCGCTGTTCTCGAACAGCTCGATGCCTGCGCTGGTTACGGCCACCAGGTCTTCGTCGCCGTCGCCGTCGAGATCCGCGCTGCCGAGCTGGGTGGAGGCCCGGGGGAGCGAGCTCACGCCACCATCGGCGAGGTGAACCCCGGGTGTTCCGTCGGCCCAGATGACGCCGAAGGGCCCGCGCGTGACGGCGGTGGAAGCCGGCGTCGCCGTCAGGGCCGCGCCGCTCGCGCTCACCACCGCGTAGCCGCCGCAGCCGACCGCGACCAGGCTCGAGCCGGGCGTGCCGTTGCTCGGCAGGAACGTGGCGCCCGCACACCCCGCGTCGAGGCTCGACAGGGAGTACGTGGTGCCGCCGTAGATCATCAGGTCGAAGGTGCCGTCGAGGTTGATGCTCGCCACGTCGGTGTTGCCGTCGCCGTTCGCGTCGAGCAGTTCGGCGCGCACCGGCTCGCGGAGGAACGAGAGCTTGCGGCTGGAGACCGCCTCGAAGCCCTGGGTCATGCTCCACGGCACGATCTCCACGCGCGCGAACGCGGGCACGGCCATCACCAGGTCGCCGGGGCCTCTGGGGGCGAGATCGCCGAGCACCGCGGGGCCGCCTTTCGAGATGTCCATCTCAGGGCCGTTCTCGAAGGGCTGCACCACGCAGCGCCGGGTGTCGACGGCGCAGGTGCTGGTGCAGGCGTTGAAGCCCCAGGTGGTGCACGGCACCACGCCGAGCGCGCCGTCACAGGCCTCGCCGAGATCGAGCACGCCGTTGCCGCAGCGGCGCACGCAGAGGGTGGTGTCGTAGCGGCAGGTCGACGAGCAGACGAGGCGGCCGGTGTCGAAGCCGAGGGACTGGCAGGTGGCGGTGCCGGGGTCCGATGCGTCGCAGTCTTCGCCTTCCTGGATGAGGCCGTCGCCACAGGTCGGTGGGGGCGGAGGAGGTGGCTCTTCGATCTGGCGGGTGATGGGGCCGCGGCAGGCGAGGAGGACGAGCAGACAGGGCAGGGCGCGACGCACGCGGGCACTGTACCGCAGGTCGGGAAGACGGCCGGAAGGGGCGTGGTGAACGAGGGTTTGTCCGGTGCTTGTCGCGCGCTTGCCCCTCCGCTTTGGGCGAGGATCCGCACGGGACGAAGTCGGGGGCGGGTCCCGCTCCGCGAGGCGTAATGGACCATGACCGCGCGGTAATGGTCCATTACGCGCCCGGGAAAGGCGACCGGCGTCAGCCTCGCGTCCTTGCCCGAAGCTGAGGGGCAAGCGCGCGATGCGCACCGGCGTAGATCCAGCACGACCGCGCCCCTCGAGGCAGCTCGAACGTGACCTCGCGTAGTTGCCCCCAGGCTGGGAGGTTCATCGCGGCCCAGCGACGAGCCAGCACGACCGTGCCCCTCGAGGCATCTCGACCCAGTGACCTCGCCCAGCGACGGCCGAGCAGCTTCTCGGGGAGAGGGCGAAAACCGCGCCCCGTGCTACGAGTTCGCTCGATGAAACCGGCGTCTCCCGAGTGCCCATCGTGCCGTCGCGCGGTCCTCCTGCGACCGCAGAACCCCTGCTTCCCCTTCTGCAGCGAGCGCTGCCGCGCGATCGATCTCGGCCGCTGGCTGGGCGGCGAATACCGCATTCCCGTCACCTCACCCGACGAAGACGACGACGGAGACACCGCCCCCGAGCGGCCGCCGCACGACGCATGAGCCTGTACCTGACCGGCGGAGTCGCAGTCGCCTACGCCGCCGGCGTGGTCACGGTGCACCGCGTCGCCGTCGCCCGTCGCCGCGCGCTCGCCCACGGCTACCCCACGCTCCGCTGGCTCGACTGGGGCGCCCTGCTGCAGGGCGTGCTGCCGACGGCCGAACGCGTCCACCGGGCGCTCCCGAGCGCCATCGAGGGAGGTCCCCCGCCGCTCGTCCTCGATCGCCCGAAGAGCCGCGAGGTGGACCTGCTCGAGGCCCTCGTGGCGGGTAGCACGCCCATTCAGCTCGAGGCCTTCCAGGAGGCCTCCTTCTCAGGCGGTGAGGCGCGCTGGCTGGGCCTGCTCTCCCGGGTGCGCGAGGAGCCGCGCCTGGTGCTGGAGGAGCTGGAAACCATGCCGGCCAACACCCCCGCCGAGGCGTACCTTCGCGAGTGGCTGGCCCTCGAATACGAGGTGACCCCCCTCAACCTCGAGCTGATGACCTTCGGCTCCAAGCTGCGCATCAACCGGGCCCTGCGTCGCTTCGGCGATCAGGCCGCGCTCTACTTCATCCGCGCCCGCGCCAGCTCGTTGCTCGGCTTCACCGGGGCGGTCCTCGATGACCTCGCGCGCGCCGTCTACTTCTCCCGGCAGGCCCCGTTCTACTTGCAGGCGGTCACCCAGATGTCCTTCGTCGAAGACGTGCGCCCGGCCCTGGTGCGCGCCTGCCAGGAAGCGCTGGACCGCGATCATGACGCTGGCATCTGACCCTCCTTCCCGCTGAGAATCGGTCCTTCGATGGTCGAGACGTTGCTGCTCTGGTTCAACCGCTTCACCGATGATCCCGGGAAGGTGCGCACGCGCCTCGCGGGTCGCCCCGTGCTCGTCTACGAGCCCCCCACCGAAGACACGATCGACGAAGACGACGAGAACGACGACTACCAGCTGCGCACGCAGTCGGGCCTGTCGGTTCCGTCGATCGGCGGCGGCGATCCGATGGCGGTGGTGATCGAGAAGACGAAGGACAACGCCTTTCAGCGGCGCATCACCATCGGCCGCACCGCCAACAACGACATCGTGCTCGACGACACCTCGGTGTCCCGCTTCCACGCGTGGATCGAGCAGGACAACAGCGAGTGGGTCCTGGTCGACGCGGGCTCACGCAACGGCTCGACGGTGGGGGGGCGGAAGATCGTGGCCAAGGCCCCCTCGGTGCTGACGAACGGGCTGCCGGTGCGGATTGGCGCGCTGCAGCTGACCTACTACACGGCCCAGGGCTTCCTCGAGATGCTCCACCGCCGCGCGACCGAGTGATTTTGCGTCTCTGCACAGGTGATTCACCTTGAGCCTGCGCGGCGTGTTACCTAAGGTGAAACGCCCTCTTTCTTCAGGGAATCCCTGGTGCTGACCACCGAAGCGCACGGCAAGACCGACGTTGGCCGCAAACGCCAGCACAACGAAGACGCGATGCTCGTGGACCCCGCCCTGGGGCTCTACATCGTCGCCGACGGAATGGGTGGCCACGCTGCCGGTGAAGTCGCGAGCGCTCGCGCGGTCGAGGTGGTCAAGCAGCACCTGATCACCAACCGCAGCATCCTGAAGGACCTCGCGAAGGACGCCAGCCAGGCCAACCGCGCCGCCGCCGCCAGCCTCATCGAGGTCGCGGTGCAGCGGGCCTGCGCCGACATCTACCGAACGGCCACCACCGACGCCTCCAAGCGCGGCATGGGCACTACCTTCGTCTGCCTCGCCATCGGCGGCAGCAAGGGCGTCATCGGGCACGTCGGCGACAGCCGGGTGTACCTGGTGCGCAACGGCCAGTGCCACCGGCTCACCGAGGATCACACGCTGATCTCCGCGCAGCTCAAGGCGGGCACGATCACCAAGGAACAGGCGGCCACCAGCCAGTACCGCAACGTGATCACCCGCGCGGTCGGCATCCAGGAATCGGTGCAGGTCGACACGCTGATCGTCGACGCGGTGCCGGGCGATCTCTTCGTGCTCTGCTCCGACGGGCTCCACGGCTACTTGAACGACGACGAGGTCGCCTCGGTGGTGGCCTCCGCGCCGCTGGCCGAGCTGCCCGAGCGCTTCGTGGCGCTGGCCAACGAGCGCGGCGGCAAGGACAACATCACCACCGTGGTCGTCGGCTGCGCTGGCGACCCCGCGACGGCGACGGAAGAAGTCGCCGAAGCCCAGAGCCGGATGGAGGCGCTCAAGAAGATCCCCCTCTTCCGGCACCTCACCTACAAAGAGCAGACGGCGGTGCTCTCCACGGCCAGCACCCGCACCTTCCCCGCGGGCCGGGAGATCGTCACCGAGGGCCAGCCGGGCGAAGAGCTCTTCGTGGTCATTCGCGGCCGCGTGTCGGTCGAGAAGAACGGCGTCGAGATCGCCGAGCTGCGCGCCGGTGGTCACTTCGGAGAGATGGGCCTCATCGACAACGCGCCGCGCTCTGCGACGGTGCGCGCCATCGAGCCCACCCGCACCATGGTGATCGGCCGCGGCGACTTGATGGGCCTGATGAAGCGCGAGTCGATCCTCGCGGTGAAGCTCTTGTGGAGCTTCGTGCAGGTGCTGTCGGACCGGTTGCGTGAGACCAACTCCGAGCTGTCGGAAGCGCGGCAGGAGCTCGCCGCTGCGCAGGCCATTCAGCCCTTCGCCGAAGACTGATCAACACCGCTGGGGGAGTGCTGATGCGATCCTGGGTCGTGCTGTTCGCGCTTGCGCCGCTGCTCGCCCAGGCTGACGTCTTCAACACCTTCGGCTACGGCCCGCGCGCGACGGCGATGGGCGGCGCGATGACCGCCGAGGCGAACGACTACACCGCGGTGTTCTACAACCCCGCGCTCCTGGTCGATCGCAAGGACGTCAACTTCGGCTTCAACTTCCAGTTCTACCGGATGGTCGCCGACGTGAAGTCGAAGGACCTCGCCAAGCCGCTCGATCTGAGCAACTCGAACGCGCCCGACTCGGTGGGCACCTCGGTGGGCCTGCTCTTCCCGCTCGGTGGCAAGGTGAAGAACCACCTCGCGCTCGGCCTGGGCGTCTACCTGCCCACGGCGAACCTGCTGCGGGTGAACATCGTCGGCTCGAACCAGCCGTACTGGTACCGCTACCACGCCAGCCCGGAGCGCCTGATTCTCCACCTGGGCGCCGGCATCAAGATCGTCGACTGGCTCAAGGTGGGGCTGGGCGTGCAGGCCCTGGCCGATCTGATCGGCAACGGCGCCAACGTGTCGGTCGACCTGTTCAGCAAGCAGGTGAACAGCGGCGATCTGAACGCGTACCTCGCCACCCGGGTCGCGCCGGTGTTCTCGCTGGCCGTCACCCCGCACAAGCGCATCCGCCTCGGCGTCACCTTCAAGTGGGAGATGAAGCTCAAGGTGGTCATCCCCGCGAAGGTGGACCTCGAGGGCATCGGCACCCTGGGCTTCACCGTGTCGGGCGTGGCGCACTTCACCCCGCACACGCTCAACTTCGGGGCGGCCTTCGACGCGACCGAGAACCTCACCTTCACGCTCGACGGCGAGTGGCAGAACTGGAGCGCCGCGCCGTCGCCGTACGTGGGCATCAACATCGATCTGTCGGGCCCGACGCTCGAGGCGCTGGGCCTGGGCTCGGCGCTCGACGTCACCTCGGCTGAACAGAAGCCGGGCTTCACCGACACCTTCGGCGTTCGCGCAGGCGCCGAGTACCGGGTGTCGGAGCGCTTCGCGGCGCGGGCCGGGGCGTTCCTGCGGCCGACTCCGGTACCGAAGCAGGATACGCAAGGCACCAACCTGCTCGACGGCACGGCGATCGGCATCACCGGCGGCATCGGCTTCAACTTCAGCGACCCGCTCGAGATCTTCCAGCACCCGGTGCAGATCGACGTCGCCGGACAGGCCCAGTTCCTCCTCTCGCGTGAGGCGAACAAGGCCGCCGTCGACAGCCAGCCCGGCTACACCTACTCGGCGAACGTCTACGGCGTCACCGCGGCCATCCGCTACGACTTCTGAGGCAGCCCGCCCGTTCACCCCGAGCGGACTCGGGGGCGGCTCAGCCCACGCGGAACAGGGGGGCGCGCTCGGGTGTCTTGAGGGGTAGCCTGACACCGCCCATGCGCCGCCTGTGGTTCATCATCTTCGGGGGGCTCGTCACGATGGTCGTGGCGGCCTTCCTGCTCTGGCCGCGAACGATCGACCCCGTGGTCGAGCCCCCGGTCGAAGCGCCCCCACAGTTCCAGGCGGTCGAGGTGCGCGCGACCGGGACGCAGCAGGGCCTCACGTTGACCGGCGTGGTGAAGGAGCCGGGCGGCAAGCCCATCGCCGACGCCGAGGTCTTCCTCGCCGCCTCCAGCCAACCGAGCCTGACTGGACTGCGGTGCGGGGTGTGTTCCGAGCGGCTGCTCTCGTGCCACGCCCACGAGACCGCCCGCGCCGTGGCCACGCTGCTGGAGACGCGCAGCGGCGAGCAGGTGCCTGCGCTCACCGTGCGCAGCGATGCGCAGGGCAAGTTCCGCTTCGAGCAGCTCGCCGGCACCAGCTTCACCGTGTGGGGCCGCGCGGTGGGCTTTGGCGACGGCGTGAAGGAACGGGCCGCCCCGGGCGATCCGGTCGAGCTCTTTCTCCCGCTGCCTCGGTCACTGACGGGGCGCCTGCGCGACGAGTCGGGGCTTCCCGTGATGGGCACCGTGCGCGTCACCTCGCGGCGGTTGGCGCGGGTGGTCGAGACGACGTCAGACGCCGAGGGCCGCTTCAGCTTCGCCGGGCTCGGTGAAGGCCCGTTCGCGGTGAGCGCGGTGGCGCCGGGCCGGTTGGCCGCATTGGAGGACGAGGCGGAGGCTGGGGGCGATCCCGTGGTGCTCACGCTGCAGCTCCCGCGGCGGCTCGAGGTGCGCGTGCTGTCGAACGGGAAGCCGATCGACGCCTTCCTCTCGCTCCAGGGCGATCACCTCACGCGCCAGCTCGAGGTGAAGGCGGGCTTCCGATCGATCGACGAGCTCTACGCCGGCGAGCTGATGGTCTCCGCGGTCGCGGGCGAGCTTTCCACCGTGCCCCAGCGCGTCACGCTCTCGGCGGCGGTCACCCAGATCACCCTCACGCTCGAGCGCGGTGGAACGATCGCCGCCACCGTGCTCGATGACTCCGAGCAGCCGGTCGTCAACCCGACGCTCGAGCTGCTCACCCGCGGTCACGAGAAGGTGAACAAGCGCAAGGCGCAGACCGGTGAGCTGGTGCTGTTCGGGCCGCTGGGCGTGGGCGAGTACCAGCTGCGCGTCACCGCTGACGGGTACCAGCCCACCACCGTGCCGGTGCAGGTGAAGCCGGGCGAGACGCCGATCGCGATCACCATGACGAAGGGCACGGTGATCAGCGGCCGGGTGATCGACGAGTACGGCCGACCTGCTCCGGGCGTGTCGGTGCTGGTCACGCCCACGGGCGACTCGATCATCGCCGACAGCGAGGGCCGCTTCGTCGCGCCGGTGCCTTCCCCCGGGTTGTACGAGCTGCACGCGCACCACTCCGACTGGGGCGGCGGCGACGTGAAGGTGCAGGCCCCGAAGGAGGGTGTCGAGCTGCAGCTCGAGCCTCGCGCCGGCGCGGAGATCACCGTGAGCGCGGGCGGCCGCCGGGTCGAGGGCGCGTCGGTCACGCTCTTTCATTCCAAGGGCAACTTCCGCAGCGATCGCACCTCGGGCGCCGATGGGGTGGTGCTGATGCGCGGCCTCCCGCAGGACACGTACACGCTCGTCGCCACCCACCCGGACTACCTGCCTTCCGAGCGCCAGCCGCTCTCGCTGCGCGACGGTGACCTCCTGCACGTCAACGCCGAGCTGAAGGCCGGGGCGAAGATCGCCGGCCAGGTGGTCGATACGCTGGGCACGCCGATCCCCGGGGTGAGCGTGGCGGTGCTACCTCGTGGCGCCGAGCCCGCGGTCTCCGATGCCCAGGGCCAGTTCTCGCTCTCTCCGCTGCGGCCGAACACCACCTACGTGCTGCGCGTGGCGCAGAAGGGCTTCGATCAGCTCGAACGCGTCTCTGCGAAGCCGGGTGGCGAGCCGGTGCGCCTGGTGCTGCGCCGCCAGCCCACCTTCCGCGGACGGGTGCTGGGTGATGGCCAGCCGCTCAAGAACTTCCGGGTCGACGAACACGAGGTGACGTCTTCCGATGGGCGCTTCGAGCTGCCGCTGCCGGCGACCGAGGATCGGGTGATCGTCTCGATCGAGGCGCCCGGCTACGAGCCGATGATGGCCGATCGCCCGAACAACCCCGAGCTGGGCGACTTCGATCTCGATCGCGCGCCGCAGGTGACGGGCATCGTGCGCGACGAGGGTGGGGCGCCGGTGGTCGACGCGGTGGTGAGCTGTGACAGCTGCGAGCAGTCGGTGCTCAGCGGGCAGGACGGCCGCTTCGCCCTCGGAAAGCCCGCCTTCCAGCGCGAGTTCACCGTGGTGGCGAAGAAGGGCCGGCGCACCGCCACCAAGACGGTGAGCGACGGGGCGCTGCAGGGCCTGGAGCTCCTGCTCAAGCCGGGCGTGAAGCTGAGCGGGCTCGCGTACCTGCCCAACGGCACGCCCGCTGCGGGCATGGAGATCGCCGGCGTCAACGTCGATCGCGGTGAGTCGGTGAGCGTCGTCACCAACGCCGACGGCACCTACTCGATGGAGGTCGCGCCCGGCATCTACCGCTTCATGCTCTCGCTGCCCGCGGTCCAGACCCAGTCGGAGGATCCGCCCGCGGTGATCGCGGAGATCTCAGGCGCCGAGGCGCGGCTCGACTTCGGCCCGGTGCCCGGCCTGGGCACGCTGTCGGTGCGCCTGGCGCCGAAGCCCGGCTACGCGCTGTGGCTGGTGCGCGGTGACGTGCGCGCCGTGGGCAACCCGCCGATGGAGCTGCTGCGCTCGACCTGGGCGCAGCTCGTGTACCAGCCGCAGGGAGACCGGGTGACGCTCGGTGCGCTCGCCCCCGGGCGCTACACGCTCATCTGGGCCAGCTTCCACGCCGCGGTGCCGGGCGGGCCGATCATCGTTCCAGTCTCGGTGCCCGCGGGCGCCGAAGTGACGCTGGTGCAGTGAGTGATGAGGAGGCTCTGGGTCGTCCTCGCGGTGGTGGTGGTGGCGCTGACGACGGGCGGGCTGGTGTGGTGGCTGATGAACGAGCCCGAGCTGAGCGGCCCGGACATGCCGCCGCCCGAGGATCCCTCGGGGCAGCTCGATCGGCCCTTCGTTCACGTGCAGACCGACGAAGAGGCCTTCGACGCGGGCGTGGGGCGCGTGGCGGGCCGGGTGGTCGATGCGAACGGCACTCCCGTGAGCGGCGCGCGGGTGCGGCTCTACGCCGGGGGCCCGGAGATCGAGGACCTGGAGTGTGGGGTGTGCCACCTCGCGGTGCTCGATTGTGAAGATCACTCGACGATCCGGCGGGTGATCCAGGGCGTGCGCGACGGCACGCTGCGCGCGGCAGCGCCGATCGCCGAGGTGCTCACCGATGCCGAGGGCCGCTTCGTCTTCGAAGACGCGCCGCTGGGCGGCGAGGTGGTGGCCCTCAGCGGGCAGTTCAGCGCCGAGGCGTCGTGCGACTCCGAGGCGGTCGAGCTCATCCTCGAGCCGGCGCTGGTGCAGGACGTTCACGTGGCCGACTTCGAGGGCAAGCTCGTGGCGGGCGCGCGCGTCACGCTCTATTCCCCGCGCGACGGCACGCTGGTGGAGAAGCGGGTCGACGCAGAGGGCAGGGTCACGCTCGAGAGCGTCGACCACCACGCGTGGTACTTCGCCGAGGCCGAGGGCGCGCTCCCCGCGGCGCAGCGGCTGGAGAACGGCGGCGAGGTGGTGCTCGCGGCCCCGCGGACCTTGATCATCCACACCCTCATGGGCGGCCAGCCCGTCGACGCCGAGGTGGACATCTTCATGCACGGCGAGGCGCGGAAGCTGAGGACGCGTGACGGCGTGCTGCAGCTCGATCAGCTGTCCTTCGGCTACTACACGGTGGGGGTCAGCTCGGACGCGCTCGCGGCCGCTGAGCAGAGCGTCGAGTTGGTCAAGCCGATCACCGAGGTCCACTTCGAGTTGCGCCGCGGGGCGAAGCTGCTGGTGACGGTGGTGAGCGCGTCGGGCGAGCCGCTGGAACAGGTGAACGGCTCGCTCTCGGGCAACGACGGCAACGCCTCGGCCGAGGCCGAGCAGGGCGCGTTGCTGATCCTGGGTCCGGTTCCGGAAGGTGAGTACGCGCTGAGCGTCACCTCGGAGGGCATGGTGGCCGTCGACAAGCCGGTCGATCTCAAGCCCGGTGAGACCACGATCGAGGTGACGATGCGGCCGGCGCCGAAGCTCTCGGGCCTCGTGCTGGACGGTGACGGCAAGCCCGTGGCGATGGCCCGGGTGGGGGCCTGGGAGAGCGAGCAGGAGATCGCCCTCGACCTCACCGACGACGACGGGAAGTTCGAGATCGAGCTCCACTACAGCGGCACGTTCCTGGTGCGCGCCGAGGAGCAGCGGCAGGGCGTGGCGGAAGCCACCGTGCAGGTGCCGGGCCCGCCGGTGTCGCTGCGGCTGGCTGCGAAAGGCGTGCTCGAGGTCGAGGTGTTCGACGCCGACGGCAAGCCGCTGCCCAGCGACGTGATGGTGCGCTCTGAGAAGGACCAGTCGGTGAAGTGGGTCGACGACGAGGAAGGCAGGCCGGGGCGCCTCGCCGGCCTCGCCGCGGGCTCGTACGTGGTGGAGAAGACGATCCCCGATCGGCTGCCGCTCTCGCAGAAGGTGGAGATCACCGACGGCCGGGTGACGAAGGTGACCCTGCGCGCCGACCCCGGCGCGACGATCAGCGGGAAGGTGGTCGATCACCTCGGCAAGGCCGTCGAGCAGGCGATGGTGACGGTGACCGGCCGCGCGGAGACGGTGGTGACCAACGCTGAAGGGGGCTTCGAGTGGAAGGGCGTCGCGCCCGGCGCCGCGGAGCTCTACGCCCTGGCCCAGAACGGCGCGGAGTCCGGCCACGCGAAGGTCACCGCGCCCGCCACCGAGGTGGTGCTCACCATTCCGAAGGTGGCGCGCGTCACCGGCCGCGTGGTCGACGAGCGGGGCGTGGTGGTGCGGGCCTTCGAGGCGAACGGCGAACTGGTGAAGGCCGACGACGGCCGCTTCGACGTGCCGGCGCCCAACCACACGCTCGACGTCTGGGTGGAGGGGCACTCGGCGGTGTTCCTGACCACGGCCGAGGGCGACGTCGGCGACGTGGTGGTGAAGAAGGAGCCGGTGGTGGAAGGGGACGTGCTCGACGGCGAGGGCAAGCCGGTGAGCGGCGCGACGGTGATGGGCTCGGTCGATCTCACCCCGGCGACGACCGACGCGAGCGGGCGCTTCAAGCTCAACGTCACCTCGGAAGATCCGCAGGAGCTGGTGGCGACGCGCGGTGCGATGTCAGGACGAACGCCGCTGCGGGTCGGCTCCATCGCGCACCTGGTGATGCAGCGGGGCACCGCGGTGAGCGGCAAGGTGGTCGACCCGACGGGCCGGGCGGTGCCGACGCTGGTGACCGCGACGAGCCGGGTGACGCAGCGTCCGATCGAGATCGACACGGACGAGAAGGGGCGCTTCCAGCTCGATCTGCCGCAGGGGGTGTGGCTGTTCTCCACGCGCTTCAACCGGGTGCAGCGGGCGATCGACGTCAGGGGCGAGCGCATGGAGGTGACGCTGGGCGAGGAGGCTGGCGCGTGCGGGCTGTCACTGCACTCGAGCAAGCCCATCGACGCGATCTGGCTGCTGACGGTGCCGATGGAGAACTACGAGGGGCCGTGGGACCTGGTGGGCCAGGCGGCGGGGTCGGTCGAGGTGCCGGTGACGACGGCGGCGCTCGAGATCAACGCGCGGGGGCTTCCGTGCGGGCGTTACACCCTGGCCGCGTCGATCGAGAACGTGGTCACCTCGGCGCCGCTCGAGCTCCGCAGCGCAGCGCAGCGGGTGCAGCTCGAGCCGCGAGTCGAGGAACAAGAAGAAGTACAGGAAGTGTCTCCCTGATCACTTCTTCCCGTCGCGAACCGCAAACTCGCACCACCAGTTGCTGATCCACAGCTCGGCGAGCGTGTCAGCCTTCTGCCGATCACTGCCTTCCCTCGCCGCCCGTGCATTGAGAAAGCGCATGCGCGCCGGAAAAGGAATGCCGCCCACCTCGCGCTTCGCCCGCCCACACGACTGCAGCACCCGAACCCTCGCCAGCTCGAGTTGCGCCGCGAGCGCGCGCGAGTTGCGAATGGAGAACACGCCCTTCGCGTCGACCTGCCCGCCGAGCGCGTCGTACGTGTTCACGAGATACGCCGAGTAGATCGTCTGCCGGGCGGCGAGCACCAACCGGGCCCGCCCATCGGTCTCGGTAGCCAACAGGTCGCCGTAGGCCACCAGGTCGAGCCAGGCCTCGTCCTTCTGGCTGAACGCCCCGGCCCGCGCCTCGAAGGAAGCGCGCGAGGCCACGCCGGCGGACGCATACGAAGCCGCGAGCGCGCCGGCGTCGATCGGAGGCATCGACTTCTTGAGCCGCGGAAGCGACGCATAGAGCGCGAGGAAGCGCTGGCCATTCTTCAGCTCTTCCCTGAGGCGCAGCAGGTCCTCGGCATACCGGCGCGTGAGCCGCCTGAACGCCTGGTAGTTCTCGTCGGTGAATGATCCGGCGCTGGCTCCCCTGGAGAGGGCGAGCAGCTTCTTCGCGTCTGCGAGGGCCCGGAGCGCTCTTCCCTGGGTGACGACGCTCTCGAGGACGTCCAGCGCGTAGATGTCGTTGGCCCGGGTGGTGTTGGGAAAGTGGGCGTCGATCTCGCGCCGCAGGTTCGACCGCTCGAGGGGGAGCGCGTTCTCCTGCACCTCGAGCTGCGCGAAGACCGCCCCCAGGTCCCTGGCGTCGAGCGAGCTCTGGAGCAGGGCGTCCTGCGTGGCGACGCGGGTGGTGGTCAGGAGCGAGCTCCACACCACCATCGCGCGGACGGTGTCACCGTTCTTCGCGAAGTCGTCGGCTTCCCGCGCCGAGCGCTCGATGAGCTCTCTCCAGGAGGCCGCCGACTTCGGGTCCACCTTCGCCAGCGCCGTCTCGAGCGCGGGGAGCTCGGCCTCGAAGTCGGCACGCACGCGGCCGGTGAGGCGGGTGATCGCGGCGAGCTCCGCGGGCCACAGCTCCATGTCGCCATCGCTGGCTGCGGCCGGCCGGGGCAGCGTCTCGCCGGTGAGGAAGAGGTAGGCCTCGTCGAGGCTGCCGAGCTCCTTCACTTCGACACCCAGCTTCTGCCCTTCGGCGAGCAGATCGGCCGTCTCTCCCGACGCGTCGACCTGCTGCCGCCCGCCCAGGGGGAACCCAAAACGCTTCACGCCATCGTGGGCCGCCGCGCGAAGCATGAGGAGAATTCCGTCGACCGGGCCCGCGCTGCCGTCGGGGTTGATCGAGCCCGTCATCGTGGTGTGGGGCAGGACCTTCTTGCCCCTGATGAGGGCCATGAGGGTCGAGGCGGTGAGGAGCCCGGCGGAAGGCCCATCGATGCGGCCCCCCACGCGGAGCGAGAAGCCGAAGTGGAGCAGGCTGGAAGCGGTGGCCTGCGTGGCGACGAAGGCGGCCTGCCAGAGCGTGGTCAGCCACTGGTCGCCGCTTCCTCCCGTGAACTCCTCCACCACCAGGACCGAGGGGACGCGGGCGCGGTTGCGCGCGATACCCACGGTGACCGGGGTGGTGCGCCCGGTGGGCTTTCCGTCCACGGTCGCGACGGAGACGGCGCGCACTTCTGCCTCTCTCGGAGGGGGCGGGGCGGCGGAGGCGCTCGCTGCGAGGACTGACCACCCCACCAGCACTGCCAGCGCGCGCATGCTCGCGAATGTGCGAGGGGAGCGGTCGCGCGTCAAAGGAAACCCACCGGGCATACCTGTGCCGCGAGAGGCAGCCTCGTGCTACTTGAAGCCCTGTGATCTGGGTCACTCCACCTCGGCCAGCCGTACGCTTCGCTTCCGGCTCTCTGGGTCGCTCCGCCTCGGCCAGACGTCCGCTTCGCTCCCGTCTGTCTCGCGCAGCGTTCCGCTGCTGCCGGCTTCGCTCCTGTCTCGCGCAGCGTGCCGCTGCTGGCGGTTCCGTTCCATGAATTCCCACGTGCTCCAGGGAAAGCGGATCGCAGTCGGCGTCGGCGGCGGCATCGCGGCCTACAAGGCCGGAGATTTCGTCCGCGAACTCCGCCGCCAGGGCGCGACCGTCAAGGTCTCGATGACGAAGGCGGCGCAGGAGTTCATCACGCCGCTCACCCTGCAGAGCCTCTCGGGCGATTCGGTGCTGACGGACTACTTCGACGCCTCTCAGGAAGAGAAGTTCGGCCACCTGCACCTCGCGCGCTGGGCCGATGCGTACGTGGTGCTGCCCGCCACCGCCGATCTCCTCGCCCGCATCGCCGCCGGCATGGCGAACGACGCGGTGACCACCTCGCTGCTCGCCTTTCGCGGCCCGGTGCTGCTCGCGCCCGCGATGAACACGGCGATGTGGGAGCACCCCGCGACGCAGCGAAACCTGGCCGTGCTGCGCGCCACCCCGAACACGCACTTCGTTGGCCCGGCCTCAGGCCCGCTCGCCGATGGTGACGTGGGGCCCGGCCGGCTGTCCGAGCTGAACGACCTCATCGACGGGGTGAAGGGGCTCTTCTCGGCTGCCCAGCTGACCGGCAAGCGCGTGCTGATCACCGCCGGGCCGACGCGCGAGGCGATGGATCCCGTTCGCTTCATCTCGAACCCTTCGACGGGGAAGATGGGCCTCGCCGTGGCCCACGAGGCGCACGCGCGCGGAGCCACGGTGACGGTGGTGCTGGGCCCGGTGGGTGACGTGGGCGCGCTGCCCTTCGAGGTGGTCAAGGTGGTCACGGCCGACGACATGCTCGAGGCGGTGATGAAGCGGGTCGAGCAGGCCGACGCCTTCATCGCCAGCGCCGCGGTGAGCGACTGGAAGCCGCAGACCGTGCTGGCGCACAAGGCCAAGAAGACCGAAGGCCCGCAGACGATCACCGTGGTCCGCACGCCCGACGTGCTGATGACGGCCTCGGCGAAGGTGCAGGCGAACGCGAAGCGGCCCGTGCTGGTCGGCTTCGCGGCCGAGACGCACGAGGTGATCAACTACGCGAAGGGCAAGCTCACGCGGAAGGGCCTCGATCTGATCGTCGCGAACGACGTGTCAGCCGCGGGTGCGGGCTTCGCGGTCGACACCAACCAGGTCACCTTCATCGGCGCTGACGGCACGACCAGCTCCGCGCAGGGCAGCAAGCGCGAGATCGCGGCGAAGCTGTGGGACCTGGTGGCGAAGAAGCTGGGGGCGCCATGAGCGACGAGGTGCGGGACATCGCGCTCGAGCTGCGCCGCCACCTCGCGTGGCAGGAATCGGACGGCACGCGGCAGATCCTCAAGGAGCCGGGGGCGCTCAAGGCCCCTCCGGTTCAGGCGCAGAAGACCGCTCCGGTTCAGGCGCAGAAGGCCGCTCCGGTTCAGATGCAGAGAGCCGAGTCCGCTCCGAAGGTCGCAGAGCCAGGCGTGCTGATCCCCGGGGCGACGCTCGACGAGGTCCGCACCGAGCTGGGTGACTGCAAGCGCTGCAAGCTCTGCAACGGCCGCACGCAGATCGTCTTCGGCAGCGGCAACCCGCGCGCCGAGCTGGTCTTCGTCGGCGAAGGCCCCGGGGAAGAAGAGGACAAGCAGGGCATTCCCTTCGTGGGCGCGGCGGGTCAGCTGCTGACCAAGATGATCGAGGCGATGAAGTTCAGCCGCGACACCGTCTACATCTGCAACGTCGTGAAGTGCCGCCCCCCGGGCAACCGCAACCCGGAGCCCGAAGAGATCCAGTCGTGCGAACCGTTCCTGCGCGCGCAGCTGCGGGTGATCAAGCCGAAGGTGATCGTGGCGCTGGGCAAGTTCGCGGCGCAGACGCTGCTCCGTGAAGACACCACGATCACCCGGCTCCGCGGCCAGTGGCGGAGCTACGAGGGCATCGACCTGATGCCCACGTTCCACCCGGCGTACCTGCTGCGGTCGCCGGAAGAGAAGAAGAAGGCGTGGATGGACCTGCAGGAAGTCATGAAGAGGTTGGGAAAGTGAAAGGCACGATTCAGCTTCACCAGGTGTTCTGTGGCTCGCTCGAAGGCAACCCGCTGGGCGACCCGTCGACGCGCGCGGTGCCGGTGTACCTCCCGCCCGGCTACGGCGAGGGCGATCAGCGGTACCCCGTGGTGTATTTCCTCCACGGCTTCTCGGGGTCGGGCGCGCAGTGGCTCAACGTCTCTCCGTTCACGAAGAACGTGCCGGAGCGGCTCGACGCGTTGATCGCCGAGGGGAAGATTCCCCCCGTGCTGGGCGTGTTCATCGACGGCTGGTCGTCGCTGGGCGGCTCGCAGTGGATCAACTCCGAAGGCATCGGCCGGTACCGCGACCTGGTGGCGCGCGACGTGGTGTCGTGGGTCGACCGCACCTTCAAGACGCTGGCGAAGGGCGCCTCGCGGGCGCTGGTGGGCAAGAGCAGCGGAGGCTACGGCGCGCTGGTCATCTCGCGCTTCCACCCCGAGACGTTCAACCACGTGGGCATTCACTCGGCCGACGCGTGCTTCGAGTACGCGTACATGAACGAGCTGCCCCAGGCGGCCGGTGCGCTGCTGAAGGCCGGCGGCGTCGAGGCGTGGTACCGCGACTTCATCGCCCGGGCGGCCGCGACCAAGATGCGTGGCGACGATCATGCCGTCATCAACATGCTCTGCATGGCGGGGGCGTACTCGCCGAAGAAGGGCGAGGCGCTCAACCTCGAGCTGCCCGTCGAGCTGCCGTCAGGCCGCCTGAGGGTCGACGTCTGGAACCGATGGCTCGTTCACGACCCCGTCCGCTTCGTGCCCAAGCACGCTGAGGTGTACCGGAAGCTGAAGAGTCTCTTCATCGACTGCGGCACCCGCGACGAGTTCAACCTCCGCTGGGGCGCCCGGCTCATCAGTGACGAGCTCAAGGCCGCCAACGTCGAGCATGTGCACGAAGAGTTCGAAGACGGGCACATGGGCGTCAACTACCGCTTCGAGCGATCGCTGGCCTTCCTGGGTCCGCGCCTCGAGCGCTGAGAAAGCAAACACATGAAGCTGCTGGTTCGGGAAGTCATCAACGAGACGCTCTCGGCGCTCAAGGCCGCGGGCACCATCACGTTCGACGCAGTGCCTGGGTACAACATCGAGGTGCCGAAGAACCTCGAGCACGGCGACTGGTCGTGCAACGTGGCGATGGTGATGTCGAAGGCCGCGGGGAAGAAGCCCGGCGACCTCGCTGACCTGATCGTCAAGGGCCTGGTCGATCGGAAGTCGATCATCGTCTCGGTGGAGAAGGCGGGCCCCGGGTTCTTGAACTTCCGGCTGAAGGACTCGGTGTTCCAGGCCGTCGCGCGCGAGGTGCTGAAGGCGGGCAAGGCGTTCGGCCGGACCGCCCCGAAGTCGACCGGCAAGAAGGTGCTGGTGGAGTTCGTGTCGGCCAACCCGACCGGCCCCGTGCACATCGGGCACGCCAGAGGCGCGTTCATGGGCGACGCGGTGGCGCGGCTGCTCGACGCCGCCGGTCACGACGTGACGCGGGAGTTCTACATCAACGACGCGGGCAACCAGGTCGAGACGCTCGGCCGGACCGTGTTCAAGCGGTACCAGCAGTTGTTCGGCGCCACGGTCGAGTTGGCCGAGGGTGAGTATCCGGCCGAGTACGTGATCGACATCGCGAAGACCTGGAAGGCCGAGGTCGGCGACAGCTATCTGCAGAAGCCGCAGACGGAGTGGCTGCCCGCGGCGATGGCGGTGGGCATTCGCGAGAACATGAAGGCGATCCGCGCGACCCTGGCGATGGCCAACATCAGCCACGACACGTTCTTCAGCGAGGCGTCGCTGCACGCCGCGGGCAAGGTGAAGAGCATCGTCGACGTCTACAGGGCGCGGGGCGTCACCTACGAGGCGACGGAAGGGAAGCGGAGGGAGAAGGGCGAGAAGGTCCGCAGTGAAGACTCGAACGCCGCGAAGTTCGCCGACCGGCAGCTCGGCGGCACCTTCCTGATGACCGCCACCTACCAGGAGAACGAGAAGTACGTGCTCAAGGACGAGGAGGACCGGATCATCCTGCGGGCTGACGGCACGCCCGTGTACCTGACGGCCGACCTCGCGTACCACAAGGAGAAGTTCGACCGGGGCTACGACCTGATGGTCGACGTGTTCGGCGCGGATCACGCGGGCCACGTGCCGCGCATCCAGTCGGGCATGACGCTGCTGGGCTTCGAGCAGAAGAAGCTGCAGTTCGTGCTGGTGCAGATGATGCGGATCGTGCGCGGCAGCGAAGAGGTCAAGGTCAGCAAGCGGAAGGGCACGCTGTTCGAGCTGGCGGACCTGATCGACGAGGCCGGGCCCGACGTGTGCCGGTTCATCTTCCTGATGAAGACGGCCAACGCGCAGTTCGACTTCGATCTCGACGCGGTGAAGCAGCAGTCGAAGGAGAACCCGGTCTTCTATTTCCAGATGGGCCACGCGCGGTGCGCGTCGGTGCTGAAGAAAGCGGCAGAGAAGGGCGTGCCCTTCGTCGGGGCCGAGGCGCTGACCGAGCAGCAGCTCTCGCGACTGGTGTTGCCTGAAGAGAAGGCGATGCTCAAGAAGATGAGCCAGCTGGCAGACGTGGTGGCGACCTCGGCGGAGAAGCTCGAGCCGCACCACGTGCTCTATTTCTGCCAGGAGCTGATCGCCGACTTCCACAGCTACTTCACCAAGTTCAGGTCGGACCCGATCATCAGCGACGACGCGGACAAGACGCAGGGCCGGCTGGCGATGGTGGCGGCGCTGAAGCACACCCTGGCGAGCGCCTTCGGAATTCTCGGCATCGCAGCGCCCGAGCACATGGAAGCGCCGCCGGAAGAAGAGTGACCCAGTGTCTCCCTCGCCCCGAACGGCGGACTCGCGCCTCGAGGGAATATAGGTCGGGGAGAGGGCCAACCCACACCATGTCGAAGCTCCTCGAGTACGTCCTGGCACCTGCACCGGGAACGCAGTTCGCAAGCTCGATCGAACGAGCGATCGCGAGCGGAGCCGAATCCGATCGCCTCGGCCACGCCTTCCTCGGAGGCTACGCCGCGGCGATCACCGCCCTCGATCCCTTCGTCTCTTTGACCGAGCGGGGAGCCCTCTGCGCGACGGAATCCGGAGGAGGGCACCCGAGAGCGATCCAGACCACCCTCGAGAACGGCATGCTCAACGGCACCAAGCACTTCGTCTCTGGAGGCCGCCTCGCCACGGTGCTCCTGGTGGTGGCGAAGACGGGAGACAAGGACGGCCGCCCCGAGCTCAAGGTCGCGCGAATCGCCGCGAACAAGCCAGGCGTGACGGTGGAGCAGGGTGCCCCGCTCGACTTCATCCCCGAGGTGCCGCACGGCGCGGTCACCTTCAAAGACGCGGCCGTCGACGCGATCCTCGAGGGCGATGGCTACGAACGCTACCTGAAGCCCTTCCGCACCATCGAGGATCTCCACGTCTTCGGCGCGGTGCTCGGCTGCCTCGTCGCGAACGGGCGCCAGGCGTTCCCGCAATCGCAGACCGAACAGCTGCTGGGACTGCTCTGCGCGATCCTCACGCTCGGCCGCGAAGATCCGCGCTCACCCGCGGTGCACCTCGCGCTTGCCGGAGTGCTCACCACGGCGCACGCACTCGTCGACTCGCTCGACCTGACGAAGCTCGACGCAGGCTTCCGCGAGCGCTTCCTGCGCGATCAGCCGCTCCTGCGCATCGCCGGCCGCGTGCGAGAGCAGCGGCGTCTCAAGGCGTGGGGCGAGGGGGTGTGACAAGCTGCACCGCATGACCCAGCGTCTCGGCCGGCGTCTCGTCTGCAAGGCGATCGTGGCGGGGCCGGTTTTGGCGTGGGGCTCGGGCTGCCGCCGTCCCGCAGGCAAGACGGCGATCAGCGTGCACGCCGGCAGCGCAGACGGGCTCTTCGACCGGCTCTCGGGCGTCCAGGGGTCGCCCGCGCCGATCATCGAAGGCGAGCCGCTGCTCACCGCGCGCTTCCGCGAGGCCGGCATCGAATGGTCACGCTTCCCCCAGGACTGCCTGCCCAACACCCTCACCCTGGCTGGCCTCTTCCCCGACGAGAACGCCGACCCCGAGGCCGAGGCCAGCTATCGCTTCGCGGGCCTCGACGCGCATGTGACGGCGGCCCTCGAGGCAGGCGCGCAGATCCTCTGGCAGTCGTCGTACGACGTGGGCAGCTCCGACGGGTGGGTCGGCTTGAATCACGGTGGACGCCCCCCCGCGCAGTTGGACCGATGGAGCCGCGTGCTCGAGCGCACCCTCGAGCACCTCAACGTGGGCTGGGCCGGCGGCTTCCAGGGCGCGGTGCGCTTCGTGGAGTTCCTCAACGAGCCCAACGGGCTGGGCGGCTTTCGGGGCGCCGAGGCGCCGCGGCTGGTGCCCGTGTTCCTGCGCTTCCTCGAGACCATCGAGCGCTTCAACGCCGCGCACCCGGCCAGGGCCGTCCAGCCCGTCGGCCCCGGCATCCCCCTGGGCATCCGGGCGTGGCCCGGGCTGCGGCCGCTCTTCGAGAGCATCATCGACGGCGTGAGGAACTCTGGCAGGGCGCTGCCCGTGTTCAGCTTTCACACCTACGGCGAAGACGTCTCGCCCCCGTCGAACGCGCGACTGGCCAGGGAGCTCCGCGCGCTGCTCGACGGAAGGGGGCTCCCCGGCGCGCAGCTGTGGAACACCGAGTGGCAGGCCACCGATCACGTCAAGCAGGTGCTGGGCATCGACGCAGCGCGCATCGCGAGCGCGACCGCAGACGAGCAGAAGACCTACGCCAGTGCCATGGCCGCCTACGCCATCGCCTGCAAGCTGCGCTGGCAGGGCGTGGTCACGGGCTCGTTCTATTACCGCGCCAACAGGCGCGCCTGGCCCGAGGGGAGCGCGCCCGCAGGAGACGGGCGCGGCGGCTTCTTCCCTCGAGAGGGAGGCCTCAGCCCGCTCGCGCTGCAGGAGCAGCTGATGGCCCAGGCCAGGCAAGGGACGCCCGAGCGCTGCGCGACCACCTGGACCGACGACGGGGAGTTGACGGCGCAGGGGCTCCGGAGCGCGGACGGGAAGAGCGCAGCGCTGCTCGTGTCGAGCCTCTCGCAGGCCGATCGGGAGCTGGAGGTGACCTTCTCCTTCGAGGGTCTCTCAGACGGCGCTGCCCTGACGCCGTCGCTCGTGCCGATCCGCGCTGGCGCCGAAGCGCTGGTTCCCGCGTCGCTGGCGAGCGTGGTACCCTAGGAAGGCAGGGCCACGATCACCGTTCAGATCCCGGCGCTCTCCTCGTGGTTGCTGACGCTGCGGCCAGCGTAGGGCCTGCGAGAGGCAGGCGGACCGCCCCGTCCGCGGCACGACGTGAGTCCTCAGACGAGCTGAATCCAGTTGGCGAGCGCTGACCGTCCCAGGCCGATGCGGAAGTGGGTGTCGGCGAAGTCGAAGATCGGCCCGGGCAGGAACAACACCCCGCTTTCCTCGAGCAGGCCGCGGGTCCACCGCTCGGCACCGCCGGGAACGTACCGAACGAAGCCCGTGGTTCCCGCGACGGGGCAGATCCAGGAAAACTGCTCCGGGCGTTCGTCGATCAACCGCTGCACCAGCGGCACGTTCGCTTCGACGATCTTCTTCGTGCGGCCCGCGAGCTGCTCAGCGTGACGCAGCGCGATCGCCGCCAGGAACTCGCTGGGGCCCGGGCTGCAGATGGTCAGGTAGTCCTTGAACGTCGCCACGCGCTCCAGCAACGCGCGATCGCGGCACACCAGCCAGCCGATGCGCAGCCCGGCCAACCCGTAGACCTTCGCTGTCGCGCCCAGCGAGACCCCGCGGTCGTAGAGCTCGACCACCGAGGGGCTCTGCGGCGCGCCGTACTCCACGCCCCGGTACACCTCGTCACCGAAGAGCCAGAGCCCGTGCTTCCGCGCCAATGCGACGATCGCGTCGAGGCGATCTCGACTGATCAGCGCGCCCGTCGGGTTGTGCGGCGAGTTGATGACGATGAGCTTCGTCTCGGGGCGGATGAGCCTGGCCAGCGCCTCGACGTCGGGCTGCCAGCCATCGGCTTCCCGCGCTTCCCAGCGCGTGACGGACGCGCCTGCCGATTCAGCCACCTCGTACAGTGCCTGGTAGGCCGGGGTGTGGACGATCGCGTGATCGCCCGGGCCGAGCAGCACGTGCATGAAGGCGAAGATCGCTTCTTCGGCTCCCGCGTGGACCAGCGTGTCTTCTGGCGCGATGCCCTCGAAGAGTGACGCGATCGCTGCTCGCAGGTCGGGCTGACCGACTGATTCCCCGTACCCCAGCCCGAGCTCGAGGAACTTCGCCTCTGCTCCCGGTTCAAGCGCGAGGACCTCGCGTATCGACAGCGAGTCGGGATCGCTGGCGCAGGCCAGGTGTTTGACCGAGAACTCGTGCTTCGCGAAGAAGCGCTCCAGGGCGAAGGGCCGGAGCTTCATGAAGAAGGTCTCCCTCTCCCCGAGGGGGAGAGGGCGAACCAGCCCCTCAGCACTTCTCGACCGCCTTGATTCCCTTGTCCGCGGTCACGCCCGCGGGCTTCACCTTCTTCGCGCAGTTGTGAAGGCCCTTCTTCGTGTCCTTGAGCGAGACGTTCTTCACCGTGCCGGTCACCTCGTCGGTCAGGTCGAGCGGAAAGTCGTCATCCGACGTGCCCGAGATCGTGACGTTCTCCAGCTCGACGGCGCCCTTGCCGTTGATCCCCACGCCGCCCCAGGACGTGAGCAGCTTGCCCAGGACGATCGGCTTCTCCGGCGTGCCCTTCGCCACCAGCTTGCCGGGCGCGTAGAACGAGACCGACAGCTTCCCCTGGTCGTTGAACAGCAGCGTGTTTCCCGCGGCGATGGTGAGGGTGGCGGCCTTGGTGTCGTCGCCGTTCACGTTGAGCGTGCCCTCGACCAGGTACGGCGCGCCGATGTTCTCGAGCGTGGTGTCTTTCTTCGTCTCGCCGAACAGGCTCACCCGCGCCTTGTCGGTGAACCTGTTGTTGGCGCCCAGGCCGTGGGCGAGCTCCAGCGGCAGGCGCAGCGCGGCGTCATCCACGTCCTCGAAGGTGTTGTTGTCGAACGCGACGAAGCGCTCGGCCGACGACTCCACGTGAATGGCCTCGCCCTTGAGGTGGCGGAAGGTGGAGTTGGTGATCTTCCCCAGCCCGCGGGTGTCGGTCATCGAGAGCGCGCCCTTGTCAGGACCACCCGCGTACTCGAGCACCAGGAAGTCGATCTCCGGTGCGCGGGCCCCTGCGAGCAGCTGCACGCCCCCCGACGGCGTCTGCGCCTTGTCCTCGCCGAAGCGGGTGATGGTGACGGGCTTCTCCTTCGTGCCCTGGATCTTGAGCCCCGCGGGACCCCGGTAGAAGCCGAAGTTGAGCGAGGCGTTCTCGCCCAGCTCGAGGGTCACGCCTTCCTTGATCGTCAGGCTCGCCGTCTTGCCCTCGGGGGCGTCGATGCCCAGCACCTGCGGCACGCGGTACGTCGCGCCCGGGTTGCTCAGGGTGATGTCGCCTTCCAGCGCTTCGTGCAGCCAGATGATCGCGCCTGCCGGGTACTGGCTGCCCGGGCCGAACACCCCCGCGGTCGCGACGGTGGTGTGGATGAGCTCCGACGGGTCGGCGCTCGCCTTCGAGAGATCGAGCGCCGTGAGGCCCTTGAGCGGCCGGTCGACCTTGAGGTCGAGCACCGTCTTCTTCGCGCCCGTGAAGGCCACGGTGTCGAGCGAGACGTCGAAGGTCTCGGTGGTGAAGGCGGCGGCGTCCTCGGTGCCGGCGTTCTCGACGATCAAGTGCTCGAACGAAGAGCCCGCGGCCTGCGGCTGCAGCTTGATCCCGCGCCACGAGCGCCCCGTGAACTTCACCGGCTTCTCCTTCGTGCCCTTCACCAGCACCCGCGCCGGCTTGTAGAAGCCGATGCTGAAGCCAGCCGTGTCGGCGAAGTTGAGCACCACGCCCGGCTCGATCGTCAGCGCGAGGCCGTCGATGTTGAGCTCACTCTTCACGTCGTACGGGCTGCACTTCTCGGTGAGCGTCGCGTCGGCCACCAGCGCCTCGGCGAAGTCGCTGTTGCAGCCGGCCGGGTTCTTCGCGGTCTCGGCGGGTCCGGGTTTGTCGGTGGTGGGGGGCGGGGTGTTTGCTTCGCCGGGTCTGCCGGTGCCCGGGGGCGCCCCGGTGGTGGCTGCTTCCTTCTTGCAGCCGGCGAACGACAACAACGCCACGCACAACGCGAGCTTGATCGAGTTCATCTTTGCCCTCTCCCCGACCCTCTCCCCCGCGGGGGAGAGGGAGATACGTTTACAGCACCTTGCCGCGCAGCTCTGCGTGCGGCCTTTGAATCAACTCCGTCGCCACCAACAACGAAGGCTCCACCGCCGCCGCCGCGCCCTCGAGCGCCGCTTCGACGTCGTGCTGCACGCCCGCCAGCGTGAACCAGCCCTTGCCGCCGATGCCCTTCGCCAGGTGGAACTGCGTCAGCTTCACGTGCGCCCGCTTGAGCGCCACGTCGGCCGCCTTCAGCGTCGCCGCCACCGTGTGCAGTTCGACGATGCCGACCGCGTCGTGCGGCCCGACCTTCGCCACCTCAGCGCGCAACAAGGCCGCGATCACCGCCTCGGCCACGTGAGGCAGGTGCAGCGAATCGAGCACCATCGCCGCGCCCACCTCGAGGCCCGCCTTGAACGACTCGACGACCTCGCCTTCGGGCCCCACGAAGATCAGCAGGTACTTCCCGGGGGACACCGCCTCGGCCACCACGATCTGCACCGCGGCCTGCTTCACCAGCGCGTCGGCCACCACGATCCCACGCGCGAGCGACTCCAGCTCGAGCAGGCCCAGCGCGGGACCTGTGGGGGTGACGGTCGACATCAGATGATGCGGAACGAGTCCTTCAGGGTGCACCGGCGCTCACGCGTGAAGCTCACCGGCGTGGTCAGCCCTTCGCCCGTCGGCGAGGCGATGGTGAACGAGGTGTAGCCCTCGCCCGTCATGCCCAGCCCCGCGAACGACGGCCCGTTCTTCACGAAGATCGACGTGTTCACGACCTTCGCCATCGCCGAGAGCACGTCGATGTTGGTCGAGTGCATGGTCGCGGTGTGCCCGAAGCCGTGCTCGGCCTGCACCGCGGCCGCGATGCAGTCTTCCACCGTCTTGAGCCGCGCGAAGCCGATCACCGGCATCAGCAGCTCGGCCTGAATGAAGGAGTGCGTCGGGTCGACCTCGGCGAACAGCAGCCGGGTGGCCGAAGGCACGCGCAGCCCCGCGGCCTCGGCGATCTTCGTGGCGTCCTTGCCCACCCAGTCGCGCGCCGCGTGGCCTTCGTCGACCACCAGCTTCTCCAGCCGGTTGATGGCGGAGGAGGGCACCTCGAAGGCGCCGTGCTTGAGCATCTCGCTCTTGAGCTCGTCGGCGATCGAAGAGACCGCGAAGATCTCCTTCTCCACGATGCACACGATGTTGTTGTCGAGCGACGCGCCGTCGACGATGTCCTTCGCCGCGCGCGCGACGTGGGCCGTCTCGTCGACCACCGCGGGAGGGTTGCCGGGGCCGCCGCAGATGGCGCGCTTGCCCGAGTTCATGGCCGCCTTCACCACCGCCGGGCCGCCCGTCACCACGATCAACCTGATGCCGGGGTGCTTCATCAGCGCGCCCGCCGACTCGATGGTCGGAGTCCCCAGCATGCACAGCAGGTTCGCCGGGCCACCGGCCGCCACGATCGACTCGTTGAGCTTCTGAATGAAGAAGCTCACCACGCCCTTGGCGCTGGGGTGCACGTTGAAGACGACGGAGTTCCCGCCCGCCACCATCGCCACGCCGTTGTTGATGATGGTCTCGGTCGCGTTGGTCGAGGGCGTGATGGCGCCGATCACGCCGAAGGGCGCGCGCTCCATCAGCACCAGCCCGTAGTCACCGGTCTGCGCCTGGGCCCGAAGGATCTCCATGCCCGGCGTCTTGTTCGCGCACAGCAGGTTCTTCTTCACCTTGTCGGCGACGTTGCCCAGCTTCGTCTCGGCCACCGCCATCGAAGACAGCTCGTTGACGTTGTCGCGGGTGCACTGCCGCATGGCCTCGATCACCTTCTCGCGGCCCTCCACCGGCAGGCGCATCCACTGCTCTTGCGCGCGGGTGGCGGCGGTGACCGCCGAGTCCATGTCGTCGAAGATGCCCGGCCGCTTGCTGATGATCGCCGGCGAGCGGGCGCCGCCGCCCGACGCCGACGGGAGCTTCGACAGCTCACCCGACAAGCGGCGCACGACCTGTTCCACGATGGCGTTGATCTGGGCTTCGTTCATGCTGCCTCTAAGCCGACCTGCGACCCGCGGGGCGGGGCGACGGTGCGGACTCGATGTAGATGTTCGCAGACAACGCCTGGCCCGAGCGCAGCCGGGGGGCGTACACCACCAGCACCCGCTCACACGACGGCGACGCGGTCTGCTGGCTGCACTCCCGGGTAGCGGCGGCGACGAGGGCGGCCTTCGAGGCCCCCGTCACGCGCAGTCGGGTTACTTCACCCACGTGAGCTTTCCCTCGACCTCGACCTGGTCGACGATCGCCATGATCACGGCGTCGACGGGCCTGTCCTTGGTCAGCTCGGTCTGCCGGGCCGACGAGCCGGAGGCGTAGAGCACCACCTCGCCCACGCCGGCGCCCATCGCGTCGACCGCGACCACCAGCGTCGAGGTCGGCTTGCACTCGGCGTCCAGGCCCCGCACCAGCAGGAACCTGGAGCCGTCGAGCGTGGGCTCCTTGCGGGTGGCGACCACGGTCCCCACCACCTTGCCGAGCAGCATCTTCGCGCCCTCTTACTTCGCGGGCTCGGCCTTGCGGCCCAGCGGAAGGACCGCGTCGATGTTGTCGTGCGGGCGGGGGATCACGTGCGTCGAGACGAGCTCGCCCACACGCTCAGCGCCGCGCGCGCCGGCCTCGATGGCCGCCTTCACGGCCGCGACGTCGCCACGGACGATCATCGTCACGTAGCCTCCGCCGATCTTCTCGTAGCCGACCAGCTCGACCTTGGCGGCCTTCACCGCGGCGTCTGCGGCCTCGACCATTCCCACGAAGCCCTTGGTCTCGATCATTCCCAGTGCGTCAGCCATCGGAGTCGTCTGCCTCTCGTTTATGGGGGTACAGGAGCTGCTGTTACGAAATCAGAAAGTCACTTTTCCTTCGGAGACGCCGTCTCTTTGCCTGCCAGCGCCTTGATCGCGGCGACGGCGGCCTCGGCGGCCGAGTCGATCTCCGACTCGCTGCCTCCGAGGTACAGGCGGCCGTAGGCGCCGTACGGCGTCACGTCGACCAGCTTGATGTTGGCGGCCTTCTCGGCCTCGTTGGCGGCGAGCGCGGCGTACGCGGCCGGCTCGGTCTCGAGGATGTAGAGCGACTCGCCCGGCTCGATCATCTGCCCGAAGCGGATCTTGTCGAGGATCATCGCGTGCATCGGCTCGATCGCGCGAATGATGGTGTTGGAGACCAGCCGCGGCTTGATCCGGTCCTCTTCCTTGACCCCCAGCTCCTTCAGGATCGCGTCGCCCGCCGAGCGGACCTCGCCCTTGTCCTCGCTGTGCAGCTCGAGCATGCCGTAGGCGCGCTCGACCACCAGCGTCGCCGGCTGCGCGCGCGTCTGCTTGAGCGCCACGTCCATCAGCCGGTGAATCGCCATGCCCGGGGCGATCTCCACGAAGAGCGAGGCCACGTAGGGCACGGGGAAGTAGCCGCGGCACGTGGTGGCGATGTGCGCTGCGAGCTGGGGCTGAAGGCTATCGAGGAAAACGTACGTGCGCAGCGACGTAGACAAAGAGCGTCTCCCAAAAGTGAGGCCGGAAAGGCCTCAGAAGTGGCGCGGTTGTAGAACCCGCCCGATCCGTTGACAAGCACTGCGTACACGGCGAAACGCTTGCGTACGATGGTGCTTGCGCTCGTCTGCAGTGCGGTGATCGCGGCTGGCCCCGTCGTCGAAGAGACGCCGCTGGTGCCCTGGTACGTGCCTCGCTCGGCCACGCTGGGCCTCTTCATCAACCCGCCCATGGTCGCGCCGCACGTGCGCCTCACCTGGGAAGCGGCGATCATCAGCCAGCCGCGCAACGATCTCATCTGGCTCGTCTCGCTCGGCTCGGCGTTCGGCGTGGGCACGCCCCGCCCGATGACCGAGCACTACCAGCACGTGATCCTCGGTGGCTTCGGCTACCGCAGCGACCGGCCGCTGCTCCACTGGGGCTTCCACGTCGTGGCCGGCCCCGTCTGGTATCGCGCCGCGTACCTGCCGGGCGTCTTCTACAAGTTCGAGAGCCGCGTGCTGGGCTACCTCGAGGGGCGCGTGCAGCTGGGCCTTCGCCTCACCCCGCACTTCAGGCTGGCGGTGTACTTCGGCTACGCGTCGCCGTTCTTCTTCGCCCCGCAGTTCCCGGGCAACATCTACGTCGGAGGCTTCGACACGGGCCTCGTGATCGACTGGCGCTGAGCGATGACCGGCTTCGTCGACCTCCACCTCCACCTCCTCCCCGGCGTCGACGACGGCAGCAAGTCGCTCGACGAGAGCCTCGAGATGGCGCGCGCCCTGGTGTCGCTGGGCTACACCAGGGCCGCCCCCAGCCCGCATCACCGCTCGGAGTACGCGTCGCTCAGCGCGGCCCTCTGCGCGGAGAAGCTCGCGGAAGTGAAGGCTGCGCTGGCCGCCGCCGGCCTCCCCCTCGAGCTCTTCCCCAACGCCGAGAACTTCTTCCTCGAAGACACGCTCATGAGCAGCCTGGGCACCCCGGCGTCCCGTACCCTGGGCAGCGGGAAGGTGCTGCTGGTCGAGGCGCCGTACCAGGGCCCGATTCCCATGCTGGGCTCCCTGGTCTTCCGCATGAAGCTCAAGGGGGTGACGCCGTTGATCGCTCACCCCGAGCGCTGCTTCGAGTTCGAGAAGAAGGGCCGCGCCGCGGAATTGGTGCAGGCCGGTGCCCTGTTGCAGCTCGACATGGGCGCGCTCATCGGCCGCTACGGCAAGGCGGCCGAGAAGCTGGCGCGGCAGTTCCTCGCTGACGGGCTCTATGCCGTGGCTGCGACCGACCTGCACTCGCCGGTGAACGCGAAGGGCTGGGTGGGGGAGAGCCTGGCCGCGCTGGAAAAGGCGGTTGGGGCGAAAGGGTTCAAGGAACTGGTCGAGTCCCGGCCGGCGGCCCTGCTGTCGGGCGTGACGGAATGACGAACAATGGTAAGGAACCGACCGAGTGAATCGCTGGATCAAATTCGGCCTCAGTCTCGCCATCACCGTGGGGTGCATGTGGTGGACCCTCAAGGGCATGCAGTGGGAAGAGACCAAGAACGCGCTCTTGTCCGCGAACTGGGCCTTCACGCTGCCCGTCTACCTGGGCGTGCTGGCCCTCATCCACGTCGCGCGCACCCTGCGCTGGGGCAACCTGATGTCGGGCCTCGAGAAGGTCCCCTTCAAGCAGCTCAACGAGGCCTCGGCGATCGGCTTCATGATGTTGATCATCCTCCCGTTCCGGCTGGGTGAGTTCGCGCGGCCGTTTCTGATCGCCCAGCGCTCGAACATCCGCCGCTCGCCCGCGATGACCTCGGTGGTGCTCGAGCGCATCATCGACGGCCTCATCATCGCGGTGCTGTTGCGCGTGCTGATGTTCTTCGTGCCCGACGACGCGAAAGACATCGGCCGCATCCGCATCGGGGCGAACCTGATGTTCCTCGTCTTCTTCTCGGGCTTCGTCTTCCTGTTGATCGCGCGCTGGAAGCACGACGCCGTGATCGGCCTCATGCGCAAGACGCTGGGCCGCCTCGCGCCGGGCATGACCGAGAAGGTGGTGCACATGGTCGACGGCTTCGTGGGGGCGCTCAAACAACTGCCCGACGCGAAGAACATGTCGATGTTCTTCCTGTGGACGGCCGTCTACTGGGTAGCCAACGGCGCGGGCATGGCCTTCTTCGCCAACGGCTTCGACTGCTCGGGCGCGGCCGGGCGGGCCTGCCTGCCGCTGCACCTCGACTACTTCCACGGCTACTTCCTGCTCTGCGTGGTGATCGTGGGCATGATGATCCCCGCGGCCCCCGGGAGCGCCGGCACCGCGCAGCTCGCGCTGCTCATCGGCATGGGCGTCTTCCTGCCCCAGGCGGTCGTGAACTCCAGCGGCGTCGCCTATGCGAACGTGCTGTGGGCGGTGCAGATCATTCAGCAGATCCTGGTCGGGTTGTTCTTCCTGGTGCGCTCGCACGGCTCGTTCCGCGACATCGCCGGCAAGCTCAGCGAGCAGAGCGAAGGCGACGACAAGCCGGGTGACGACAAACGACTGGTGAGCGAGCGATGAACTTCCTCCGCTGCGCTTCGGTCTGTCTCGCGCAGCGTTTCGCTGCTATCGGCTTCACTCCATGATCGGCATCGACTGGGTCGCGGTGGTGGTGCTGGGCGCGGCGTGGGCGTTCTCGAACGTGCGCACCGTGCCCCTCGCGGTGCGCCACTGGGTGTTCGCGCTCGCGTGCTTCGGCATCGCCGGCTACCGCCTCTTCCGCGGAGCGCAGGGCATGAACCTGGCGTTCGTGATCATCGCCGCGGCGATCGGCCTCCAGTACGCGGTGCGGGCGCTGCGCACGCCCAAAGGCCAGTAGCCGCTCAGGCCTTCTCGAGCTGGCGCTTCACGGCCCAGTAGCGCTGCTGCGCGGTGAGGTTGAGCGGATCGACGCGCAGCGCATCTGCGTACGCCTCGAGCGCCTGCGCCATGTGGGTGCGGGCCTCGAGCGTCTGGCCCGCGAGAATGCTCCCGTGGCTCTTGCCGGCGATGCCCGGGTGCGCCTTGAGGAAACGCAGGCGCGCACCCTCGAGCTCCGAGACCGACAGGCCCGCGCTGATGCAGCGCGCGACGCCTTCGAAGTTGCCGCGCTCGGCGTCGTATTCCATGCGGCTGAGCGCGCCCCCCAGCACCTTCCCCACTTCCTCGAGCCGCGTCCGCGCTTCCTCGAGGGCCTTCTGCTGGGCCAGGGAGAGCGGGCGGGTGCTGATGCCCTCGAGCGCCCGCTTGGCCTCGCGCACCCGGTCGCGGATGGCGTCGAACGGCGCGCCCTTCGAGATCGTGAGCATCGCGTAGCCGTCGGTGGCCCGCTCGGCGGTGAAGCGCTTGAGCACCTCTTCCGCCGTGGGATCGTTGGGGCGCTTCGCGAGACCCGAGGGCGTCTCGGGTGGGCGCAGCCCCAGGTGCACTCCCTCGAGCGCCTGCCGCTGCTCCGCGGAGAGCGCGCCGAACTGCACGCCGTAGCCCGCCGACATCTTCCACTGCTGCGCCTGCTCGGACGTGACGTGGTGCACCACCTGCGCCTCGACGGTCAGGGCCGAGAGCTCGGTGAAGGTCAGCTTCACCCGGCTCAGCAGCGCAGGCAGCGGGCCTGCCGTGCACACGATCAGGCCCGCCCGGGTGACCGAGGTGCAGGCGAAGTTGCCCAGCGGCTGGCCCTTCTCGTCGCCGATGGTCGCCTGGAGCACCAGGCCCTGCGCCGGGGTCGGCGCGGCCACTGCGGGTGCGCTCGGTTGTGCCGGGGTGACTCCGCTCAGGGGGGCCGCCTGGTTGAGCGGAGCAGGGGTGCTGGTGACGAACGCCTCGGCGCGCTCGGCCGTCAGCGTGGCGGGCGGAACGCCGCCGGCCGCCTTCTGCTGGCCAGGCGTGGTGACGACGAACGAATCAGACAACCCCGCTGCCACCGGCGCCGCTGGAGGCGGCTTCTGCGGAGGGGGCGTGGTGGTGACGAAGCCTGCGCCCAGCCCGGCCGCGACGGGCGCCGCGGGAGGCGGCTTCTGCGGAGGCGGCGTGGTGGTGACGAAGCCTGCGCCCAGCCCGACTGAGACGGGCGCCGTCGCGGGAGGCGGCTTCTGCGGAGGGGGCGTGGTGGTGACGAAGCCTGCGCCCAGCCCGGCCGCGACGGGCGCCGCGGGAGGCGGCTTCTGGGGTGGGGGCGTGGTGGTGACGAAGCCTGCGCCCAGGCCGGCCGACACCGCCTGCGGAGGTTTCTGCGGACTGGGGGTGGTGACCCCGAACGAGCCGGACAGCCCGCCGGCCACCGGGGCGCTGCCCGGGTTGGGCTGGGGCGCAGGCGTGGTGGCGCTGCCCGCGGGCGTGGCCGGCCGGGGCGTGGTGACGCCCGGGTAGAGGGTGGGCCGCGCGCTGCGTTGGCTCAGCGGCGCGGGCATGGTGACGACGAACGCGTCTGCCTCGGCGTCGGCGACCACGGCCCCGCTGCCCTGCGCGTCCTGCGACGCCGCGGCGCTGCCGACCGGATCGGGCTGGGCGGGCGCAGCGCGGAGCGCCTCGGCGAACTCCTTGCCGCTGCGGAAGCGGCGCTCGGGCGACTTCTCCAGCGCCCGCATGATCGCCGCGGACCACCCGCGGGACACGCGGGCGTCGACCCGGTGGGGCGCCGACGGCACCACCTCCGCGTGGGCGCGCTCGAGGGCCTGCTCCGAAGGCGCGCTGAACGGCGCCCGGCCCGTGGCCAGCAGGTAGGCGATGGCGCCCAGGCTGTACACGTCCATCCGGGGATCTGCCGGAGCCCCGCGCGTCTGCTCGGGCGCGCGCAGCTCGGGCGCGCCCAGGTGGGTGACGAGCCGATCGCCCGGCTCTTCTCCCTCGACGCGGGCCCCCGTGGCGACCCCGAAGGGCAGCAGCTTGGCGAGGCTCTTCCGCTCGCTGACGACGCGGAGGATGTTCGACGGCTTGAGGGCCGCGTGCACGATGTTGCGTTCGTGGGCTTCCCCCAGCGCTTCGGCCACCTGGATCAAGAGGCGCAGCGCTTCGTCGCTGGGCACGCGCTGGGCGGCGAGGTCGAGGAAGGTCTCTCCCTGCAGGTACTCCATCACCAGGTACGGGCCCACCGGATCTTCGTCGTTGAAATCGAAGACGTTCACCACCGACTCGAGCGCGATCTGGTTGGCGAAGTGCGCCTCGAGCGACATGCGCCTCGCCACGGCCGGATCTCCCAGCGAGTGGCGGTGGGCGAGCTTGATCGCCACGTTGAGCCCGGTCGCCAGGTGTTCGGCGAGGAACACCACGCCGCTGCTCCCCCGGCCCAGCTCGCGCACCAGCCCGTAGTCACCCAGCGACTTGCCGACGAGCGAGTCGGAGCTGGCGAGGTCCGTCACCGGCGGGCAGATGCCGCCGTCAGCGTGCTCCTGTTGGCAGCCAGGACAGGTCATGGTGAGGGCCGGCGCGTTGGGGGGGGACGCGACGATCGAGTCTAGTCACGGCGGGCGCGGCCTCCAGCGAAATGGCTCGAGGTGGCGTACGCAAAACGGCCCGGCCTCCTGTAGGGTGGAGTGGTTATTTCGAAGGGGTCTTCAGTGAACGTCATGCGTGTTCAAGCTTTCCTCATGTCGTTGCTGATGCGCCAACACGCGCTCGCCAACGACAAGTTCCTCACCCGCTATCCCCATTCCTGGTTGGTCTGGGAGCCGGGACCCGATGCATTACCCGGAAGTGGGGTGGATGTGAGCGTGGCCGAGACCCGCGCGGGCAGCAGTGGAGGGCCCCAGCGCCCCATCGGCGTCGACGTGTTGTGCTTCGCCCTCAAGCTCCCCGAGGGGAGCGCCATCAAGGTCGGCCGCGCTGCCGACAACGAGCTCGTCATCTCGGACCCGATGGTGTCGCGGCTGCACGCCCGCCTCGACCTTGCGGGCAGTGAGTGGTCGCTGGTGCCGCTGAGCGAGACGAAGAAGACGACGGTGGAGGGCCGGGAGATCGCGCGCGGAACCCCCGTGCGGCTCGAGTCGGGGCAGGTGCTCGAGCTGGGCGGAGTGAAGGTGACGTTCTACGGCGCCGCCGCGTTCAAGGAACGCGTGGCCTCGGCCGGCGTTCGAAAGAGCTGAGGGTCAGCCCTTCTTCCGCCCGCCCGGAATGAGCAGCAGCACCACGCCGACCCCCACGAGCGTCGCGCCCACCGGCTTGGGGATCTCGGCGGTCTTGTCGAGCTCGGCCTTCGCTTCCAGCGGGCCCAGCTTCAGCACCGTCTCGTTCGACTTGTAGGGGATGCCGCCGAACCAGAGCGCGGCGACGCCCAGCGCGACGAGGATCACACCGAGCAACTTGTTCATGGCCGCGAGTGTACACTCCGCCCCGCATGTCGGTCGCCAACCAGGAGACGGTCAGGCTCGCGTCGAAATCCCCGGGCGCGCGAGCCGGGCGGTGGCGCGTCGTGGTGGTGACCGAGTCGGGCTCGTCGTCGCACGCGCTGCCCCCCGAGGGCACCATGACCATCGGCCGCGGCGATGACGCCGGCATCCGCCTCGATGACACCGCGGCCTCGCGCAAGCACGCGCAGCTGGTAGTGAGCAGCGGCGCGGTGACCTTGATCGATCTCGGCAGCGCCAACGGCACCTCGGTGCGCGGCCGCAAGCTGGCGGCGCACGAGCAGGTGGTGCTGGGCGAAGGCGACGCCATCGAGCTGGGCACGAGCCTGGCGGTGCTGCAGATCGACGAGCTGTCGGCCAGCACGCGCCCGTGGAACCTGCACACCCACCAGCGCTTCCTCGAGCTGGCGGGCGAGACGAAGCCGCCCTTCGCGGTGCTGCGCGTGCAGGTGATCGCGCCGCCCGGCCTGGCGCAGGAAGTGCTCTCGGCCGAGCTCTCGCCACACGACACGGTCGCGTCCTTCGGGCCGGGGCAGTTCGAGATCCTCAGCCCGGGCCGCTCACCGGAGGCCGCGAAGGGCCTGATGGAGAAGCTCTCGGCGAAGCTGGTGGCGCGCGGGGCCCGGGTGCGGGCGGGCGTGGCCACCGCCCCCAGGGACGGCACCGATCCCGACATGCTGGTGGCGGCCTGTTCGCGGCCCGCCAGCGCGCCCAGCGAGGGCTTCGTGGTACGCGACGACGCGATGGCGGCGCTGTACCGCCTGGTCGATCGGGTCGCGCCCTCGAGCATCAACGTGCTGCTGCTGGGCGAGACGGGCGTGGGCAAGGAAGTGCTGGCCACCGAGCTGCACCGCCGCAGCAAGCGCGCCGCGGGCCCCTTCCTGCGCCTCAACTGCGCGGCGCTGACCGAGACGCTGCTCGAGAGCGAGCTGTTCGGCCACGAGAAGGGCTCGTTCACCGGCGCCGTGAAGCAGAAGGACGGGCTGCTCGAGTCGGCCCAGGGGGGCTCGGTGTTCCTCGACGAGGTGGGCGAGATGCCCGCGTCGACCCAGGCCAAGCTCCTGCGCGTGCTGGAAGAGCGCAAGGTGATGCGCGTGGGCGCGACCGTGCCGGTGTCGATCGACGTGCGCTTCATCTTCGCCACCAACCGCGATCTCGAGGCCGAGGTGGCGCGCGGCGCGTTCCGCAGCGATCTGTACTTTCGCGTCAACGGCATCTCGCTGGTGATCCCCCCGCTGCGCGAGCGCCAGGCGGAGATCGAGCCGCTCGCCCGCCAGTTCCTCGCCGATGCCGCGAAGCGGGAAGGCCGCCCCGCGCCCGAGCTCGCCCCCGATGCGCTGGCCACCCTGCTGGCGTGGCCGTGGCCGGGCAACATTCGCGAGCTCAAGAACGTGATCGATCGGTCGATCCTCATGGCCGGAGAGGGCCGCCTCACCGCCGAGGCCCTGGGCCTGGGCCCGGCCGCCACGCCGAAGCGCGAGAGCGCGCCGGGGCAGGCGTCGAACCTGCGAGAAGAGCGTGAGGCCGCCGAGAAGCGCGCGGTGCTCGAGGCCCTCGACAAGACCGATGGAAACCAGACGAAGGCCGCCGACCTGCTCGGGGTGAGCCGCCGCACCCTGGTCACGCGGCTGCAGCAGTACGGGCTGACCCGGTCGCGCAAGAAGTCCGAAGACTGAGCCGCGCGTCATGGAACCCTTCCGGGGCACTGCTCGCTACGAGATCGTCCGGGAACTCGGCGCAGGGGGCATGGGCGTCGTCTACGAGGCGCTCGACCGCGAGAAGGACGGCCGCCGGGTCGCGCTCAAGGTGCTGCAGCGCCATGACGCCGAATCGCTGGTGCGCCTCAAGCGCGAATTCCGCGCGCTCGCCGACGTGCGCCACCCGAACCTCGCCACGCTCTACGAGCTCTCGGCCGAGGGCGACGCGTGGTTCTTCACCCTCGAGCTGGTGGAGGGCGTCGACTTCCTCACCTGGGTGCGGCCCGGCGAGGTGGCGCAGCGCGACGTGCCCACCGCGGCGCTCGACGTCACCCTGCGCGCGGGCCAGCCCACCGGGAAGGTGGATCTCTCGCGCCTGCGCGACGCCTTCCGGCAGCTCGTCTCGGGCATCGCCTTCTTGCACGCCCAGGGCCGGCTCCACCGCGATCTGAAGCCGTCGAACGTGCTGGTGACGAAGGAGGGCCGGGTGGTGGTGCTCGACTTCGGGCTCGTGCTCGAGCTCGAGGGCGTGCAGAGCATCTCCGAGGCGCGCGGGAGCGCCATCGTCGGCACCGCGGCGTACATGGCCCCCGAGCAGGCGGGCTCGGGCGTGGTGGGCCCGTCGGCCGATTGGTACGCCCTGGGGGTGATGCTCTTCCAGGCGCTGACGGGGCGGGTGCCCTTCGATGGCGTGGCGGTGCAGGTGCTGCTCGAGAAGCAGCGCCGGCCCGCGCCCGCGCCGCACGAGCTCGACGCGTCGGGCCCGGCGGATCTCGACGCGCTGTGCGTGGGGCTGCTCAAGCAGGAACCGGCCGAGCGCCCAGGCGCCGAGGTGCTGCTGGAGCTCTTCGGCGCGGCCTCGGGACCGGTGAGGTCCCCGAAGGTGCAGACCGACTTCGTGGGCCGGGCGCGTGAGCTGGGGGCGTTGCGCGAGGCGCTCACCGGCAGCCGCAAGGGCGAGACGCGCTACGTGCGCCTGCTGGGGGCCTCGGGCATCGGCAAGTCTGCGCTGGTGCGCCGCTTCGTCGCCGAGGTCGACGGGGTGGTGCTGCAGGGCCGCTGCTACGAGCGCGAGTCGGTGCCCTTCAAGGCGCTCGACAGCATCATGGACGCGCTGGCCCGGCACCTGAGCGAGCTGCCGCCAGAGAAGGTCGACGCGGTGTTGCCCCGCGACGCGGCCGCGCTCACCCGCATGTTCCCCGTGCTGGGAAGGGTGACGGCCTTCCGCGGCGCGCCGGTGCGCGAGGCCCGCGAAGCACAGGAACTGCGGCGGCGCGCGGTGCAGGGCCTGCGCGAGCTGCTCGGGCGCATGAGCGATCGTTCGCCGGTGGTGCTGGTGATCGACGACGCGCAGTGGGGCGACCCCGACAGCGCGCAGGTGCTCGACGACGTGCTCCGGCCGCCCGACGCGCCGTCGGTGCTGCTGTTGATCGTCGCGCGGGCCGAGTCGACGCCGCTCGAGGGGCTCAGCCTGCCTTCCACCGAGCTGAGGCTCGAGCCGCTGGGCGCGGACGACTGCGAGCGCCTCGCCCGCCAGACCCTCGAAGACCCACGGCGGGCCGCGGTGATCGCGCGCGAGTCGGGCGGGAACCCCTTCCTGCTGCAGCAGCTCGCCGCGGTCTCGGGCGAGGTGCGGCTGGAAGACGTGGTGCTCTCCCGCCTGGGCACGCTCCCGCCGCAGGCGCGCAAGCTGCTCGACGTGGTGGCGGTGGCGGGCGCGCCGATCGCCGAGAAGATCGCCTCGTCGATCGCCGGGCTCGAGGGGTCCGACGTCGAGACGGTGCGCCTGCTCAAGGCGGCCAACCTGATCCGCGGTGTCCATGACGATCGGGTCGAGGCGTGGCACGACCGCATTCGCGAGACGGTGGTCAACGCGCTCGAGCCCGAGCGGGCGCGCGATCTCCACGCCCGGCTGGCCGATGGGCTCAAGGCCAGCGGCGACGTCGACGTGGTGGCCTGGCACCTGGGCGCCGCGGGCCTGGTGGAGCGCGCCGCCGACGCCACGCTCGAGGCCGCCCGCCGCGCGGTGACGCAGCTCGCCTTCGAGCGCGCCGCGGTGCTCTTCGAGCGGTCTCTCGAGCTGATGACCGGTGACGATCGCCGCCGGCGCGAGGTGCGGGTGGCGCTGGCCGATGCCTGGGCGAGCGCGGGGCGGGGGGCGACGTCGGCGCGCGCCTACGAGCTGGCGCTCACCGAGCCAGGCGAAGCGCCGGTGGCCGTGCAGCAGTCGCTCGAGATGCGCAGGTTGGCGGCCGAGCAGCTGTTGCGCAGCGGCCACATCGACGCGGGGCTGGCGATGGTGGACCAGGTGCTGGAAGGCCTGGGCATGAAGTTGGCGCGCACCCCGCGGCGGGCCCTGCTCGCGCTGGGGGTGCGCCGGGCGCATCTCTTCCTGCGCGGCCTCTCGTTCGTCGAGACGCCGGCGGCC
The DNA here is from genome assembly GCA_030681645.1 of Archangium sp. Taxonomy (GTDB): domain Bacteria; phylum Myxococcota; class Myxococcia; order Myxococcales; family Myxococcaceae; genus Archangium_A. The sequence continues at coordinate 239,263 of JAUXRX010000049.1, read as the reverse complement.
CGGGTCGATCCGGTGGTGTTGCAGCGCATCGACGCCTGCTGGTCGGTCTCGATGGGCCTGTCGATGGTCGACACCATTCGGGGGGCGAGCTTCCAGTCGCGGCAGCTGCTGCTCGCGCTCGACGCGGGTGAGCCCCACCGGGTGGCGCGGGCGCTGGCGGCCGAGGCGGCGTACGTGGCGACGGGCGGGGTGCGCGCCGAGAAGAAGGCGGCGCGGCTGGTGTCGGAAGCGCGCGAGCTCGCCGAGCGGATGAACGACGCGGCGCTGATCGGCCTGGTCGACTTCTGCGCCGGCCTCACCCGGTTCCTGGTGGGCAGGTGGCGCGAGGCGGGGCAGCTCACCGCGCAGGCCGAGCGGCGCTTCGCCGAGGTGGGCTCGATGGTGAGCTGGGAAGCGGCCAACTCGCGGCTCTTCTCGGTGTGGTCGCTGTTCTACCTGGGCGACGTGGCCGGGTTGTCGGTGCGCATTCCAGCGCTCACCCGCGAGGCCGAGCAGCGGGGCGATCGGTACGCGGTGACGGGCCTGCGCTGCGGGCTGGCGAACGTGGCGCTGCTGGCGGCCGACGACGCGGCGGGCGCGCGGGCGGCGGTGGCGAGCGCGATGGCGAGCTGGTCGACGCGCAGCTTTCACTTCCAGCATTACTGGGCGGCGCTGTCCGAGACGATGATCGATCTCTACCTGGGCGAGACGGCCACCAGCCTCTCGCGCATGGAGGCCTGCTGGCGGTCGCTGGACTCATCGCAGCTGCTGCAGATTCAGAACGTGCGCATCGAGGCCCGCTCGCTGATCGCGCGCGTGTTGATCGCGCTGGGGCGCGGTGACGAGGCGCTGCGGCACGCCGACGCGCTCGAGGGCGAGCAGGTGGGCTGGGCGAACGCGCTGGCCGCGATGATCCGCGGGCTGGTGGAGCCCGGGCACGAAGCGGGGCTGCGCACCGCGCTCGAGCTGTTCGACGAGAACGAGATGGCGCTCTTCTCGGCGACGACGCGACTGCGGCTGGGGGAAGTGCAGGGTGGTGACGTGGGCGCCGCCAACGTGCGCGCGGCCGGGGCGTGGCTCAAGGCCCAGGGCGTCAGGAACCCGCAAGCGATGGCGCGAATGTTGTCTCCCTGTCTCCCTCTCCCCGCGGGGGAGAGGGTCGAGGAGAGGGCTTGACCGAGAGCCGGGCCCCTCACCCCAGCCCTCTCCCCGCTGCGCAGGGAGAGGGAGACCAGGTCACTTCTCGAGCAGCCGAAGCCACGCGCCGCCCCTGTCCTTCCTCCCCAGGCGCTCCGTCCTGCGGGTGAGCGCCTCCTCGGACGCGAGCCGCTCGACCTCGCTCTCCAGCGCGAGCTGCGGCACGGGCAACTTCTTCCCGTCGGCATCGAGCGCGACGAAGGTGAGCAACGCGCTGGTGGTGAGCTGCCGTTCGCCGGTGAGCGGGTTCTCGGCGTGCACGGTGACGCCGACCTCCATCGAGGTCTTGAACGCGGCGATCACCCGGGCGCGGAGGATCACCTGGAACCCCACCTTGATCGGCGCGTGAAAGTGAAGGTCGTCCATCGAGGCGGTCACCACGAGCTGCCGCGAGTGCCGCTGGGCCGCCACCGCCGCGCAGATGTCGATCCACCCCATCACCGAGCCACCGAACGCCGCGCCGAGCGCGTTGGCGTCACCGGGCAAGAGCAGCTGCGTCATCTCGACGATGGAGTCAGAACCCTTGCGCGGCGTGGTGATCATGGGTGGCACTTACTACGCTGCCGCGCATGAACCGAACGCTCGCGTGCCTGGTCGCCGTGCTGAGCTTCACCGCGCTCGCGCAGAGCCCCAGGCGTCCGCACCGTCAGGCACCACCGCGGGTCCCCGGCCCGACGCGGGTCGAGCTGAGCGGATCCGAGGTGAAGGGCCAGCGCCACACCGCCGAAGGCGTCACCCTCGTCGAGCGCAAACAGCTCCCGATGCGCTCGATGATCACCACGCCGACGAACTTCCGCTCGGAGATCCTGGATCCCGGCTGATGAAGCCACGCGGTAGACGCGCTGCAGCTTCGAGCTCCCCAGCCCGACGGACCGCGAGCCGAAGCTCTGGTGCCGCGGGGGTTGAGCCTCACTTCGCCAGGAACGTGCTGACCTGGTCGAGGAACTCCGCGCGGCCCTTCCCGGTGCGGATGTCGAGGTTGGTGACGTCGAGGGTGAGCACGTCGACCCCGTACTTGCCCGCGAGCACCATGGGGAAGGTGGCGTAGTACCCGTTCAACCCGCGCAGGAAGTCGGTCTGAATGCCCTTCTCCTCTTCGCGGCCGCGGGTCTTGATGCGCGAGAGCAGCACGTCGACCTTCGGCACGTCGAAGCAGATCACCTTGTCGGGCTGCGCGACGTTGCGGGTGAGGCGCTTGAAGTAGTCGAAGTACAGCTCGAGCTCGGCGTCCGTCATGTTGCCCAGGCCGTGCAGGTACTTCGCGAAGATCTCGGGGTCCTCGTAGAGCGTGCGGTCCTGGATGCAGGACTTCGGCACCTGGTGGATCAGCTCGTGGTGCTGCACCCGGTGAATGAGGAACTCGAGCTGCAGCGTGAAGCTCCAGCGCTTCATGTCGGCGTAGTAGTTCTTGAGGAACCGGTTATCGATCACCGGCTCGTCGAAGAGCTCGAACCCGAACTTCTGGCTCACCATCTTCGCGGCGGTGGTCTTGCCGGCGCCGATGTTGCCGGCCATGGCCACGAAGATCTTCTTCCCGGGGGCCTTCACCTTCGCCTTCACGGGCTTCTTCTCGGGCTCCCCTCGAATCCGCTCGGGGTGAGCGGAGGCCTTCGGTACGGGCTCGAACTTCTTCACCCGGCCCAATCGAGCACCACCTTCCCGCTCTGGCCGGTGCGCATCACCTCGAAGGCTTCCTTGAACTGGGCGGCGGGGTAGCGGTGGGTGACGGCGGCGCTGATGTCGAGGCCGCTCTGCAGCATCGCGGTCATCTTGTACCAGGTCTCGAACATCTCCCGGCCGTAGATGCCCTTGAGCACGAGGCCCTTGAAGATCACCTGGCTCCAGTCGATCGAGATCTCGCCCGGCGGAATGCCGAGGATCGCCACCCGGCCGCCGTGGTTCATGGTCTTGAACATCTGCTTGAAGGCCGCGCCGTTGCCGCTCATCTCGAGGCCGACGTCGAAGCCCTCGGTCATGCCGAGCTCCTTCATCACCCCGGCGAGATCTTCCTTCGCCACGTTCACCACCCGCGTCGCGCCCAGCTTCTTACCCAGGTCCAGGCGGTAGTCGTTCACGTCGGTGAGCACCACGTGCCGCGCGCCCACGTGCCGGCAGATCGCCGCGGCCATCACGCCGATGGGGCCCGCGCCGGTGATCAGCACGTCTTCACCCACCAGGTCGAACGAGAGGGCGGTGTGCACCGCGTTGCCGAGCGGGTCGAAGAACGCCGCGATCTCGTCGGGGATGCCCTCGGGAACGCGGAAGATGTTGAACGCGGGGATCGACACGTACTCGGCGAAGCAGCCGATGCGGTTGACGCCCAGGCCCACGGTGTTGCGGCACAGGTGCCGCTTTCCCGCACGGCAGTTGCGGCAGTTGCCGCAGGTGATGTGGCCCTCGCCCGACACCCGATCGCCGGGCTTGAAGCCGGTGACCTCGGTGCCCACCTCGGCCACCACGCCCATGAACTCGTGGCCGATGTGCATGGGGGTGTTGATGGTGCGCTGGCTCCACTCGTCCCAGTTGTAGATGTGGATGTCGGTGCCGCAGATGCCGGTCTTCTGCACCTTCACCAGCACGTCGTTGTGGCCCACCGAGGGCTTCGCGACGTCTTCCATCCACAGGCCAGGCTCACGACGCGACTTCACCAACGCTCTCATCGGATGACTCCCAGGGCTTTGCCGACCTTCGCGAAGGCAGCGATCGCGCGATCGAGATCTTCTTTGGTGTGTGCCGCCGACATCTGAGTGCGAATGCGCGCCTTCCCCTGGGGAACCACGGGGAAGAAGAAGCCGATCACGTAGATGCCTTCCTTGAGCATCTCGTCGGCGAAGGTGCCCGCGAGCTTCGCGTCGCCGAGCATCACCGGAATGATCGGGTGCCCTTCGCCCGCGAGCGTGAAGCCCAGGCCGGTCATCTGCGCGCGGAAGTACGCCGCGTTCTCCTTGAGCTTGAGCCGCGCCGCGTTGCCGCCCTCGAGCAGGTCGATGCACCGGATCGTGGCGTGCGCGATCGCCGGCATCAGCGTGTTCGAGAACAGGTACGGCCGCGCGCGCTGCCGCAGCAGGTCGACGATCTCCTTGCGGCCCGACACGTAGCCGCCCGACGCGCCGCCCAGCGCCTTGCCCAGCGTGCCGGTGAGGATGTCGATGCGGCCCATCACCCCGCGCAGCTCGTGGCTCCCGCGGCCGCCTTCGCCGGTGAAGCCCACCGCGTGCGAGTCGTCGACCATCACCAGCGCTTCGTACTTGTCGGCCAGCTCGCAGATGCCCTTCAGGTCGGCGATGACGCCGTCCATCGAGAACACGCCGTCGGTGACGATGAGCTTGAAGCGCGAGTCCTTCGCTTCGATCAGGCGCTCCTCGAGCTCCTTCAGGTCGTTGTTCGCGTAGCGGAAGCGCTTCGCCTTGCACAGGCGGATGCCGTCGATGATCGACGCGTGGTTGAGCGCGTCCGAGATGACCGCGTCTTCCTCGCCCAGCACGATCTCGAACACGCCGCCGTTCGCGTCCCAGCAGGACGAGAAGAGAATGGTGTCTTCGGTGCCGAGGAACTTCGTGAGCCGGCCCTCGAGCTGCTTGTGCACGTCCTGCGTGCCGCAGATGAAGCGCACCGAGGCCATGCCGAAGCCGCTCTGATCCAGGCCCTGCTTCGCCGCGGCGATGAGCTCGGGCGAGTTGCCCAGCCCCAGGTAGTTGTTGGCGCAGAAGTTGAGCACCTGCTTGCCGTTGACGGTGATGTGGGCGCTCTGCGGCGAGGTGATCACGCGCTCGTTCTTGTACAGGCCCTGCTCGCGGATGGACGCGAGCTGTCCCTGCAGGTGCTCCCGGAAGCGCTGGTTCATGGAGCGGCACCGATAGCAGCGGAACGCTGCGCGAGACAGACGGGAGCGCAGCGGACGGCTGGCCGAGGTGACGCGACCTGGTTCATGGCGGAGCGCGTACCACCGCGCCTTCCAACAGCAAAAGGCTTTGCCTTCACGCGGTGCGTCGTGTAGCCGCGCCGCGAAACTTCCACTTCACGGAGACAACACCATGGCGATCGAACGTACGCTGTCCATCCTCAAGCCCGACGCACTCGAGAAGGGCGCGATCGGCAAGATCATCTCCCGCTTCGAGTCGAACGGCCTCAAGCCGGTCGCCATCCGCCTCCAGCACCTCTCGCAGCGCGAGGCCGAGGGCTTCTACGCGGTCCACAAGGACCGCCCCTTCTTCAAGGACCTGGTCAGCTTCATGATCTCGGGCCCGGTCGTGCTGATGTGCCTCGAGGGTGAGAACGCGATGCAGGCCAACCGCGACCTCATGGGCGCCACCGACCCGAAGAAGGCCGCCGCCGGCACCATCCGCGCGGACTTCGCCAGGTCGATCGACGCGAACACCGTGCACGGCTCGGACAGCGTCGAGAACGCGAAGAACGAGATCGCGTACTTCTTCCGCGCCACCGAGCTGTTCGCCTACGACTACAAGAAGTAAGCGACGCGAGCGCAGTCAGCACCGCGGCCATCTCCGGCAACCGTCGGGGGTGGCCGTCGTGTTTTCGACCGTCATGGCCTTTCGGGCGGTGGTCGCCTCGGCCCTCGGCTGAGCTGTGATACAGCCCGCGCATGTCGTCCGACCTGGTGGACATCGCCAGCCTCTCCTTCGAAGGCCTCACCGAGTTCGTCGCCGCCCAGGGTGAGAAGGCCTTTCGTTCGAAGCAGCTCTTCCGCTGGCTGCACCAGCGCGGGGCGGTCACGTTCGACGAGATGACCGACCTCTCGAAGGACTTCCGCGCGAAGCTCAAGCACGTCGCGCAGATCGTCACCGTGACGAAGGACCTCGAGCAGCGCTCCATCGACGGCACCATCAAGTACCGGTTCAAGACCGCCGACGGGAAGCTGATCGAGTCGGTCTACATGCCGTCGCCCGAGCGGAAGACGCTCTGTGTCTCCACCCAGGTGGGCTGCGCGATGGGTTGCCGCTTCTGCGCCACGGCCACGCTGGGCCTCATGCGCAACCTCACGCCGTCCGAGATCGTCGGCCAGGTGCACGCGGCCAATCGTGAAGTACGCGCCAACGAGAAGATCGAGAAGACGCTCAGGCCCCTCACCAACCTGGTCTTCATGGGCATGGGCGAGCCGCTGCACAACTTCGAGAACCTGAAGATCGCGCTGGGCATCCTCGAGCACGAAGACGGGCCCAACTTCAGCTCGCGCCACATCACCGTCAGCACCGTGGGCCTGGTGCCGATGATCGAGCGCTTCGGCGCCGAGACCGACGTGAAGCTCGCCATCTCGCTCAACGCCAGCGACGACGAGACGCGCGACCGGATCATGCCGGTGAACAAGAAGTGGAAGATCGCCGACCTCATGGAAGCCTGCCGCAAGTTCCCCCTGCGCCAGGGCCGCCGCATCACCTTCGAGTACGTGCTGATGGAAGGCGTCAACGACACGCCCGAAGACGCGGTGCGGCTGGCGGCGCTGCTGCGCGACGTGCCGGCCAAGGTGAACCTCATCCAGTACAACGAGAACCCGGGCCTGGGCTTTCACAGCACCGTCAACGACAAGGCCGAGCGCTTCCGCCACGCCCTCGACTCAGCCGGGGTGGCCACCTTCATCCGCGCCAACCGGGGGCGGGACATCGCCGCCGCCTGCGGCCAGCTCGCAAACAGTGAAAACGACAGGTCGTTTGTCCCGCTCGGGCAGAAGCGGGCCGTGAACGCCGATCCTTGACATTACGGGCACTTTGCCAGTAGTGGAGCCCGTCTCACCCTTCTCGCAGAGGTTGCACCCATGGCCGTCGTCCTCCGTCTTGCCCGCGCTGGCGCCACGAAGCGCCCCTTTTATCACGTCGTTGCCGCTGACTCGCGCATGCCCCGCGACGGCCGCTTCATCGAGAACATCGGCTCGTACGATCCGAACCTCGAGCCTGCGAAGTTCCAGGTGAACGAGGAGCGCTGGGCGCACTGGACGAAGGTCGGCGCGAAGCCTTCCGACACCGTGAGCTGCCTCTACAAGGCCACGAAGAAGAACGCGCCCAAGGCGTAATCTTTGAAACAGCTCGTCGAGTACCTGGCCCGTGCGCTGGTGGATCAGCCCGAGGCCGTCGAGCTCAAGGTGACGCCGCAGGACGGCGCCGTCTTGTATGAACTCAAGGTCGCGCCCGGTGACGTCGGCAAGGTCATCGGCCGTGATGGGCGCACGGTGAACGCGCTTCGTACGGTGCTCCAGCACGCGGCCCAGAAGAAGGGCGAGAAGGCGCGGCTGGAGATCCTCGACGATCGCAAGCCGGCGTTGCCCGCTCCGCAGGTGATGGCTCCGGCCACGCCTCCGTGAAGCCGCTCCTGCACATCGGGTACATCTCCCGCGCGCACGGCCTGGCTGGTGAGGTGATCCTCAAGACGTTCGATCCCTCGTCGCAGGTGATGGAAGAGGTCGAGCGCCTCACGCTCGTCACGCGCGCCGGTGAGACGAGGGAGTTCAAGGTCACCTCGGCTGGTGAATCACCCGGCAGTGACCTGCTGCTCAAGCTCAAGGGCATCGTGCGGAAGGTCGACGCCGATCTGCTGGTGGGTGCCGCCGTGCACGTGCGGCGTGAAGATCTCGAGGCGCCGGCCGAGGGCGAGTTCTTCCACGGCGACCTGGTGGGCCTCGAGGCCTGGACGCCCGAGGGCAAGCGCCTGGGCGTGGTCGAAGAGGTCTGGAGCACGGGCCCGGTGCCGAACCTCTGCATCCGCGACGGCAAGGAAGAGCTGCTGGTGCCGTTCGCCGAGGAGTTCGTGCCGAAGGTCGATCTCGACGCAGGCCGGGTCACGGTGATCCCGCTCTCGTACGACGAGTAGCGCAGCGGAGAGGGACCGTTCACCCCGAGCGGAGTCGAGGGGGCACAGGAGAAACGATGGCCTTCGCCGCTGAGATCCTCACGCTCTTCCCCGGGATGATCACCGGCTACGCGTCTGAGTCGATCCTGGGCAAGGCGGCGGTGAAGGGCCTGCTGTCGATCACCACCACCGACATCCGCGACTTCGCGCCGGGCAAGCACCGCGTCACCGACGATTCTCCGTACGGCGGCGGCGCGGGCATGGTGATGAAGGTCGAGCCGCTGGTGAGCGCGATCGAGGCGGCGAAGGGCCGGCTCCCCGCGGCGCGCGTGATCCTGCTCAGCCCGCGGGGCCCGACGTTCGATCAGCAGAAGGCGAAGGCGATCGCGGCGCAGGGCTCGGTGATCCTCGTCTGTGGTCGCTACGAGGGCGTCGACGAGCGGGCGCTGAGCGTGATCGACGAAGAGCTGTCGTTGGGGGACTTCGTGCTGACCGGCGGCGAGCTGGGCGCGCTGATCGTGGTCGACGCGGTGGCGAGGCTCGTTCCCGGAGTGCTGGGCAACGCAGATTCTGCGGTCACCGAGAGCTTCGAGTCAGGCCTGCTCGAGCACCCGCACTACACGCGCCCGCCCGAATGGCGCGGGCTGCGGGTGCCCGAGGTGCTGCAGGGCGGCGATCACGCGCGCATCGAGAAGTGGCGCCGGTGGCACTCGCTGCAGCTCACGAAGGCCCGCAGGCCAGATCTCTTCGCGAAGCTCGAGCTGTCGAAGGCCGACCTCAAGCTGCTGGCGAAGAAAGAAGACGACCTCTGAAACCTCTCCCTGCGAAGCGGGGAGAGGTCGGCCGCAGGCCGGGTGAGGGGCGCAGGCGAACGACCTCTGAGCTGGACTGGTTCCCCAGAGGGGTTACTGAGAAGACGTGCTCCGTCCATTCACGCTGTGCGCGCTGTGCCTGGCCGGAGCCGCCCACGCCTCTGGTCTGTACCTCGGCGACAACGGCGCGAAGGCGATGATCCAGGCCGGCGCGTTCGCAGCCCAGGCCGACGATCTCACCGCGATCCAGCACAACCCCGCGGGCCTCGCGCACCAGGCCGGGTTCAACTTCCTCGCGGATCTCCAGGTGCTGCGGCACGACGTGCGGTTCTCGCGGCAGGACCCCGGCTTCGACTGGGCCAACCCGGCGAACGACAGCAACACGGTGCGCAGCGCAGACGAGCCCTTCCTGCTGCCCTTCTTCGCGGTGGGCTACGGCTTCCCTGTCCTGGGGCGGACGTTCACGATCGCCGCGGGCCTGTACGCGCCACCGGGGCAGGGCCGGTACGAATACCCCGCGCCGAACTACACGAAGGACGACCTGGGCAACGACGTCGAGCGGCCCAACACGTTCTCCCCGCAGCGCTACGCGCTCGACCGCAGCGACTTCTTCATCGCGTTCCCGACGCTCTCGGCCGCGTGGGATCTGCACCCTCGCTTCAAGGTGGGCCTCTCGGCGCAGCTCGTGGTCTCGCGGTTCCAGCTGAGCCAGACGCTCTACGCCGGTGACGAGCAGGGGCAGCTGCAGGAAGACCCGTCGCGCGACGCCACGGTGTCCGTCGATCTCGCGGGGCAGGTGGGCTTCACCGGGATCCTGGGCGTGTTGTGGCGGCCGACGAACTGGCTCTCCATCGGCGGCTCGCTGCGGCCCCCGGTGCCCATCAAGGCGCGAGGGAAGCTCACCGTGGTGCCGGCCACGCCGGGCCTCACCGTCACGGGCGATCGCGCCACGCTCTCGATGACGCTGCCGCTCGAGGTCAGCTTCGGCACGCGCATGATGCCGCTGGAGGGCGGGTGGAAGGACCGCCTCGCCTTCAACATCGACCTGGTGTTCCAGGCGTGGAACTCGATCGATCAGCTCATGGTGACTCCCGAGAACGTGACCACGAGCAGCGGCACCGGCGGGGAAGAGCGGCCCCTGCCTGCGTTCGGTCAGAACCGGAAGTGGGTGCCGACCTTGAGCGTTCGGCTGGGCACCTACTTCCGCATCCACCAGCGGGTCTCGGTCTGCTTCGGCACGGCCTACGAGAGCAGCGCCGTGCCGAAGTCGAGCTGGGCCCCCGACTTCTCGCACCCGGCACGCTTCATCTTCACGGGGGGCGCGACCCTGCACATCAGCCCGTTCGAGGTGATCGCCGGGGCGATGTTCACGCCCACGGACACGACCATCGTCACCGACAGCACCGCGATGCGGGGGCAGCTGAACGCCGACTTCACCTCGGCGCCGGTGGGCAACGGCATCTACACCTCTGACGCGTGGGGCCTCATCTTCGGGTTCCGCATTCACATCGGAGAGGTCGAGCGCACGAAGACGCTCGACGACACCTCACCGCCGCCGGTCCAGGCACCGATGCCGGCGAATCCCGAGAAGCTGCCGGTAGAACCGACAACCTGATCCAACTGTCTCCCTCTCCCCGAGAGGGAAAGAGAGGGTCGGGGAGAGGGCGAACTCACTCCGGAGGGAACTTCTCGAGCAGCTCCGAGCTGATGTCCTGCTTCTTGATGATCTCGGCGTAGGTCGCGACCGCCGACCGAGCAGTCCGCGTCTTCGCCGCATCATTCGCCACCGCGTAGAGGCCGAACTTCATGCCCATGCCGTGGTTCCACTCGTAGTTGTCGGTGAGCGACCAATAGAAGAACCCGCGCGTATCGGCGCCGTCCTTGATGGCCCGCTTCGTCCACTCGAGGTGCCGCACCAGCCAGCTCTCGATGCGCTCGTCACCGGGAGTCGCGTCGGTGCCGGTCTCGGTGATGATGATGGGGATCGCGTAGCGATCCTTCACGAAGATCTGAATGTCGTAGATGCCCTTCGGATAGTCCTCCCAGAGTTCGAGCGTGAGCGGATCGAAGTTCGAGATCGACGAGAGCAGCGAAAAGCTCGCGGTCTCCGTGCCCCTCACCGTGATGCGCGTGTAGTAGTTGAGGCCCAGGTAATCCATGCGCCCGGCGAGCTGCGGATCAGGCTCGGTGGTGTCGGGCTTGCCGTTGAGGTCCGCGTCGACGATGCCCTTCACCACGCCGTCGAGGAACGCCGTGTTGTACAGGTAGAAGAGGTGATCGGCGCCGCTCACGTCGAGCCGGTTCGCGGGGTCCTTCGGCCTGGTCGGCGCGATCGGGTACACGAGGCCGACCATCGACGCCTTCCCGTCCTTGTCCGCGTCCACCAGATCGTTGGCCTTCACCGCGTCGTACATGCGCGCGTGCGCCTCGATCATCGCGTTCATCACCGCCTTGGCCTCGGCGAACTTGTACGAGAGCCCGGGCGGGTTCACCCGGTCCTTCGAGGGCAGCAGGTAGCCCGGCAGCACCACCGCGAACGGCTCGTTCTGCGTGGCCCAGAGGTCGATCTCGCCGCCGAACTCCTTCGCCACGAAGCCCGAGTACTTCGCGATCTCCCGAACGATGCGCGCGCGATCGAGCCAGCCGCGGTTGGTGCAGGTGGCGAGGTCCTTGTGACAGGCGACGCCGTCGTGAATCCAGAGGGGCAGGGTGTAGTGGTGAATCGTCACCAGCGGCGTCATGCCCCGCGCCTTCAGCGCCGCGAACTGCGCGTGGTACGTCGCGATGTTGGCCTGGTCAGCCACCGCCGCGAGCGCGTCGCCCTCGAGGCCGTCGGTGGCGGTGGGAAAGATGCGGCTCCACTCGATGGAGAGGCGGATCGAGTTGAGCCCCATGTCGTTCTTCGCGCGATCGAAGTCCTGCGGGTAGAGCTCCCAGAAGCCCGGCGCGTTCTCGAGCGGCTCGAAGGTGATCAGATCCTTCAGGTCCTGCAGCTCGGCCTCGCTGGTGACCCACTGGTACCAGTCAGACTTCGTGTCGGTGCAGTTGCCCGACGGGCAGCCCGGGTCGACCTGGAAGCCCGCGGTCGACGCGCCGAAGTAGAACTTCTCGGGGAAAGCCTTCGGGCCGCAGCCCACCAGCAACACACCAAGGCAGAGAACGAGCCGCATGGTCCGACACTACCGTGTCCGTCTTTTGATCAGCAGTTCCAACCCACCGGGTGGTGCTTTAGGCGGCGCTTTGAGGCCGGGCGCCCCCTTGTTATGCGCGTGCGATGCGTCTCGTCACCTTGCTCCTGCTCTCCCTCGTCGCCGCTGCATGCGGCACGCAGTCCTCTGGCACCTGCAGTGCCTCTAACTGCACGGGCTGCTGCTCGGCTTCAGGCGCGTGCGTCGGAGGTTCGGCCAACGATGCCTGCGGTTCGGGCGGCGTGGCGTGCGTGAACTGCTTCTCGCAGAACCGCTCCTGCGTGCTCTCCTTCTGTTCGTCGGCGACAGGTGGGTCAGGAGGAACGGGAGGCGGCTCCGGTGGAGGCTTGGCGACCGGCGGCGGTTCGGCGACCGGAGGAGGCTCGGCGACCGGTGGCGGTTCGGCGACCGGTGGCGGTTCGGCGACGGGTGGTGGTGCGGCGACGGGTGGCGGTTCGGCGACGGGTGGTGGTTCGGCGACGGGTGGCGGTTCGGCGACCGGCGGTGGCTCTGGCGGTGGCGGAAGCTGCATGCCGGCAGCTTCCGTCTCATCGGCGCTCCCCTCCGGCTCCTGGCCCGTCTACGCCGCGTCGGGGAGCACGGTCGCCCCCGCCACGTCTGAGGTGCGGTTCGTGAACACGGCTGGGACCATGGCCGTCGGCGTCAGCTTCGCGCTGGTGCGACGCAGCTCCGTGCCCACTCCGACCTTCCCCTTCTCGGGCACCTTCACGATGGACGCCGCAAACTGTGTCGGCTGCGCGCGGTTCATCGTGTGTCCCGGTGGCGTCCTGACTTGTGGCACGGCGGGCACTCGCTACTTCGAGGCCATCTCCGGCAGCTTCACCTTCACCCGCGCAGACACGAACCCGACGACCGGGTTCGTTCGCGGCAGCGTCGGGCCGGCACGCCTGGTCGAGTGGGACTACGTGGCGAACGCGGCCATCGGGGGCGGTGACTGCTACGATCTGGCGGCGACCACCTTCGAAGGGCAGTGGCCCTGATCAGACGAAGAGGCTGGAGAGCGACTCGGCCCGGTAGATGCGCGCCAGCGCCTCACCGAACAACCGCTCGGTGCCCACCACGCGGATCTTCGAGCACGCCTGCGCGCTGCGGGACAGCGGCACCGTGTCGGACACCACCAGCTCCTCGAGCACCGACTCGTTGATGCGGGTGATCGCCGGCCCCGAGAGGATGGGGTGCACGATGTACGAGTACACCCGCCGCGCGCCCTTGGCCTTCAGCGCCGCCGCGCCCTGGGTGAGCGTGCCCGCGGTGTCGATGATGTCGTCGATGATCACCGCGTCCTTCCCGGCCACGTCGCCGATCAGGTTCATCACCTCAGACGCGTTCGCGCGCGGGCGGCGCTTGTCGATGATCGCCAGCGGGCAGTTGAGCCGCTTCGAGTACGCGCGGGCGCGCTCGACGCCGCCGGCATCGGGCGAGACGATCACCAGGTCGTCGGTCACGGGGAAGGTCTTGCGCAGATCGTCGAGGAACACCGGCGACGCGTAGAGGTGATCGGTGGGGATGCTGAAGAACCCCTGAATCTGCCCTGCGTGCATGTCCATCGACACCACGCGGGTGACGCCCGCCGTCTCGAGCACGTCGGCGATCAGCTTCGCGGTGATCGGCGTGCGGGCCGCGATCTTCCGGTCCTGCCGCGCGTAGCCGTAATAGGGAATGACCGCCGTGATCGACGCCGCGCTCGCCCGCTTGAGCGCGTCGCCCATGATCAGCAGCTCCATCAGGTGATCGTTCACCGGCGGGCAGGTCGACTGCACCACGAAGCAGTCGAAGCCACGCACGTTCTCGCCGATCTCCACCTGGATCTCGCCGTCGGAGAACCGCCCGACCTCGGCCTTCGACACCGGCCGCTTCAGGTATTCACAGATGCGCTCCGTCAACCCGCGGTTGGAGTTCCCGGTGAAGACCTTGAAGTCGTGGCTGCGGGGCATGCGCGCGGAGTACACCACCGCTTTCAGCCGTTCAACTCACTCCAGATCGGCGTGCGCATCGCGAGGCCTGCGCGGCATCGTGTCGCGCGCCGCCTTCTCGTATTCCGCCAGCACCGTGCGCTCGAGCTTCTCGCGCATCTCGGCGTTGAGCGGGTGGGCGATGTCCTTGTAGGTGCCGTCCTTGCGCTTCTTGGCCGGCATCGCCACGAACAGCCCGCCCGTGCCCTGGATCACCTTGAGATCGCGCACCACGAAGCACTGATCGAGCGTGATGGTCACGTAGGCTCGAAGCTTGTCCTCGTCGACCAGGAAGACTTTGACGTCGGTGATGTTCATGCGCCCCCCGTGAAACCAGGCTGGGTCACCTTCCTCCCGCCGGGCCGCCGCGCGCAAGGCACTGCCCGTTCTTTCCTGCCCCGCTTGACTGCGGGGGGCCGATCGTTAAGGTGCGCCGCTTCTTACACCCTGTCTTTTCACAACGTTTCTAAGGAGTCGTACCCTGGCTCTCGCACGCGACCAGCGCACAGATCGTCGAATCAAAGCCCGTGAAGTCCGAGTTGTCGGACCGCTCGGTGAGCAACTCGGCGTCATGCCCACCGAAGTGGCTTTGGCGAAAGCCCAGGCCGATGGGTTGAACCTCGTCGAGGTCAACCCGATGTCCAAGCCCCCGGTCTGCAAGATCATGGACTACGGGCGCTTCAAGTACGAAGAAAAGAAGAAGGCGAACGAGACCAAGAAGAAGCAGGTCGTGGTGAAGATCAAGGAGGTCAAGCTCCGCCCGAAGACGGAAGAGCATGACTACGAGACCAAGGTCCGCCACGTGCGCGAGTTCCTCGAAGAGGGGAACAAGGCGAAGATCACGATCATGTTCCGCGGCCGTGAGATCACCCACCGCAACCTGGGCACCCAGATCCTCGACGACGTCGTCGCCGACCTGAAGGACGTGGCCGTCGTCGAGCAGACGCCGCGCCTCGAGGGCAAGCAGATGTTCATGATCCTCGGGCCCAACAGCAAGGTCGCCCAGCGCGCCCGCGATCAGCACCGCACCGCGCTGCTCGCCGCCGAGAAGGAAAAGGCCGAGCGCAAGCCGGGCGACAAGGGTCCCCGTGAGTCGGGTCAGCCCACCGATTCGATGGAAGAGGGCGCTCCCGCCCCCATCCCCGAGCCGCCTCCCGCGGCCGTCGAAGCCGCGAAGACCTGAAGCGGCCGGAACGCGTGTTGACAGGGCGTGTCCGACACCGTATGTCGGCCGCCCTTTCGCAGGTTTCCAGGGACGAGAATCATGCCCAAACTCAAGACACGGAGTGGCGCGAAGAAGCGCTTCCAGGTGAAGAAGAACGGCAAGGTGAAGCACGGTAAGGCTTTCGCCAAGCACCTCTTCACCCACGCCAAATCGATGGACAGCCGTCGCCGCAATCGCGGCACTTCGCACCTCGACAAGATGGACGCGAAGAAAGTCGTCAAAGAGATGTTCCCCTACGGGGCGAACTGAGAGAGGAGCTGAACTCCCATGCGCGTCAAGAAGGGCGTCAAAGCTCGCCGTCGTCGTAACTCCATCCTCAAGCTCGCCAAGGGCTTCAAGGGCCGTCGTAAGAACTGCTACCGCCGCGCGAACCAGGCTGTCGAGCGTGCGCTCGATTACGCCAGTCGCGACCGTCAGCGCAGGAAGCGCGACTTCCGCTCGCTCTGGATCGTCCGCATCAACGCGGCGGCCCGTGCGGTCGGTCTGTCGTACTCCAAGCTGATCGCCGGCCTCACCAAGGCGAAGGTTGCCATCGACCGGAAGATCCTCGCGGATCTCGCCGTGCACGATCCGGCAGGCTTTGGCGCGGTCGCATCGATCGCCAAGGCGGCCTGAGAGCTTCCGAGCTGAAAACGCTCGAGTAACTGCGGGGTCGCTCTGAAAAGGGCGACCCCGTTTCCTTTTCTCCCTCTCCCTGCGACGCGGGGAGAGGGCCGGGGTGAGGGGCCTGCACTCATGAACGATCGACTCGCCGCACTTTCACAATCAGCGAAGCAAGAGCTGGAGTCGGCGGTCACGCCCGACGCCGTCGAAGCCCTCCGGGTGAAGTACCTGGGTAAGAAGGGTGAGCTGTCCGCGATCCTCGGGGGCATGGGGAAGCTGAGCCCCGATGAGAGACGCGAGCTCGGAGCGAAGGCGAACGCGCTCAAGACCGACCTCGAGACGAAGATCACCGCCGCCATCACGAGAGTCCAGGACCTCGCCCTCGACGCCGAGCTCAAGGGCGCCAAGCTCGACGTGACGCTCCCCGGCCGCGGCCGCAGCGGAGGCCACCGTCACCCCGTCTCCCAGACGCTCGAAGACATCTGCGCCGTGTTCGCGCGCCTGGGCTTCGTGGTCGAGCAGGGTCCCGAGATCGAGCTCGACTGGTACAACTTCGAAGCGCTCAACGTGCCGGCCGATCACCCCGCGCGCGACATGCAGGACACCTTCTACGTCGACGGCGGCACGCTCCACGCGGGCTTCGCGCGAGAGACGCCGGTGGTGCTGCGCACGCACACCTCGCCGGTGCAGATCCGCACCATGCTCGGCCAGAAGCCGCCGGTGCGCGCGGTGATGCCGGGCCGCGTCTACCGCAAGGACAGCGACCAGACGCACACGCCGATGTTCCACCAGGTCGAAGGCCTGCTCGTGGACACGAAGGTGACCTTCGCCGAGCTCAAGGGCACGCTCGACGCGTTCGCCAAGGCGTTCTTCGGGGCGAAGTCGAAGACGCGGTTCCGCCCCAGCTTCTTCCCCTTCACCGAGCCGTCGGCCGAGGTCGACGTGTCCTGCGTGTTCTGCAGCGGCAACGGCTGCCGGGTGTGCAAGCAGACCGGCTGGCTCGAGGTGCTGGGCAGCGGCATGGTGCACCCGAACGTCTTCCGGCACGCCGGGTACGATCCGGCGCAGGTGACCGGCTTCGCCTTCGGCATGGGCGTCGAGCGGCTGGCGATGCTCCGCTACGGCATCGACGATCTGCGCACCATGTTCGAGAACGACTACCGCTTCGTCGCGCAGTTCTGAAAGACACCCATGAAGCTCTCTTTGAAGTGGCTCGCGGACTACGTCGCGCTCCCCGGCTCGGTCGACGAGCTGGCGAAGCGGCTCACCATGGCGGGGCTGGAGATCGAAGGCATCTCCCGGCCCGGTGACGGCTTGCGCGGCGTGGTGGTCGCGCAGATCCTCGCCTCGGACAAGCACCCCAACGCCGACAAGCTGTCGGTGACCAGCATCGACGACGGCAGCGGCACGCCGTTGCAGGTGGTGTGCGGGGCGAAGAACTACAAGGTCGGCGACAAGGTGCCGCTGGCCACGGTCGGCACCGAGCTGCCCGGCGGCATGAAGATCGGCAAGGCGCAGATGCGCGGCGTCGACAGCGCGGGAATGCTCTGCAGCGCGAAGGAGCTGGGCCTGCCCGAAGGTGAGCACGGCCTGCTGATCCTGGATCCGGCGCTGAAGGTGGGCACGCCCATCGCGCAGGCGCTGGGGATGGATGACGTGATCTTCGAGGTCAACGTCACGCCGAACCGCAGCGACGCGCTCTCGCACCTGGGCATCGCGCGCGAAGTGGCCACGCTGCTCAGCACGCCGCTGAAGCGGCCCGATCCGAAGCTCACCGAGTCGGGCGCTGACGCGTCGACGAAGGTGCAGATCCGCATCGACGATCCCGAGCGGTGCTGGCGGTACTGCGGCCGGGTGGTGGAAGGCGTGACGGTGAAGCCCTCGCCGAAGTGGATGCAGGAGCGGCTCAAGGCCTGCGGCGTACGCGCCATCAACAACCTGGTCGACGTCACCAACTACGTGATGCTCGAGTACGGGCAGCCGCTGCACGCGTTCGATCTCGATCGCATCGGCGGGGCGCAGATCGTGGTGCGGACGGCGAAGGCGGGCGAGAAGCTCAAGACGCTCGACGAGAAGGACCGCCCGCTGCACGCGGAAGACCTGCTCATCTGCGACGCCACCTCGCCGCTGGTGCTCGCCGGCGTGATGGGCGGCGCCTCGAGCGAGGTCACCGACAAGACCACCCGGGTGCTGCTGGAGTGCGCCACGTTCCAGCCCACCACGGTGCGGCGCTCGGCCAAGCGGCACGCGCTGCACACCGAGTCGTCGCATCGCTTCGAGCGAGGCACGGACGTGTCGGTGGTGCCCGAGGTGATCGATCGCGCGGCGGCGTTGATCGCCGAGGTCGGCGGAGGCACGGTGCTCAAGGGCCGCGTCGACGCGTACCCGGTGAAGAAGGAGCCCCGGAAGGTGAAGCTGCGCACCGAGCGCGTGGCGGAGCTGCTGGGCGTCGCGGTGCCGGCGGACGAGTGCGCGAAGATCCTCACGGCGCTGGGCTTCAAGAGCACGGGCGAGGGGTGGGAAGTGCCGCTCGCGCGGGTCGACGTGTCGATCGAGGAGGATCTGATCGAGGAGATCGCGCGCATCCGCGGCTTCGAGTCGATCCCTGCGGCGTTGCCGCGCGGCATGAGCGCGCTCGAGCCGGAGCGCCCGTGGGTGACGGCAGAGCGGCGTCTTCGCGCGGCGCTGGCCGGGACCGGCTTCGACGAGGTGGTGAACTACTCCTTCGTGGCGCCGGCCGAGCTGGCGGCGTTCCAGGCAGAGCAGGGTGCGATCGCCGTGGCGAACCCCCTCTCGGTGGAGCAGTCGGTGATGCGCACCACGCTGTTCGCGAGCCTGGTGCCGAACGTGGCGCGCTCGGCCCGCTTCCAGGCGCAGGGCGTTCGCTTCTACGAGCTCGCGCGCAGCTACCGCCCGCACGCCGATGGTGGGCTCAACGGCAAGCCGGTCGCGTCCGAGGTGCTGGAGCTGGCCGGAGCGCTCTGGGGCATTCGCGACGGCGCGCGCTCGTGGACGGGCGCGTCGGCGGTGGTGGACTTCTACGACGCGCGGGCGGCGGTCGACGCGGTGCTCGACTCGCTCCACATCACGGGAGTCCGCTACGAGCCGCTCGAGTCACCCTGGTACCACCCGCGCGCGGCGGCGACGGTGAAGCTGGGCGAGCGCGTGCTGGGCACGGTGGGCGAGCTGCATCCCCGGGCGCAGAAGAGGCTCGATGCCCCAGCGGGCGTGTTCCTGTTCCAGCTCGACGCGGCCGCGTTGTTGGCCGAGGCGAAGCTGGTGCCGCAGGCCTCGCCGCTCTCCCGGTTCCCCTCGGTGCTCCGCGATCTCGCGGTCGTGGTGCCGGCGGAGCTGCCGGCCGAGAAGGTGCGCCTGGTCATCCTCGAGGTGGGCAAGCCGCTGGTCGATGAGGTGAAGGTGTTCGACGTGTACGAGGGCAAGCAGGTGGGGGAGGGGAAGAAGAACCTCGCCTTCGCCCTGCGCTACCGATCGCCCGATCGGACCCTCACGGACGCTGAAGTGGCCGAGGCGCACCAGAAGATCGTGGCCGAAGTAGGGCAGCGGCTGGGTGGGGCGCTACGCGCGTAAGAGGCCGATTTTCCGGCCTGGGACTCAAGTCTGCGGCCTGCCGTAAAACCATAGTGATGTCGGCATGTTGACTTGGCCGCTCTGAAAGGTACGCTTTGGGTCCTATGACCAAAGCGGACATCATCGAGAGCGTCTACGAGAAGGTGGGCTTCTCGAAGAAGGAGTCAGCTGAGCTCGTGGAGCTGGTGTTCGACACGCTCAAGGAGACGCTCGAGCGCGGCGACAAGGTGAAGATCTCGGGCTTCGGGAACTTCCAGCCTCGATACAAGCGCGCGCGCCCGGGCCGTAACCCTCAGAGCGGCCAACCGATCGAGATCACTGCGCGCCGCGTGGTGAAGTTCGTCCCCAGCCAGGTGCTCAAGGCCGACCTCAACGACGGCTACGTCGCCGAGGACGAGCTTTCGGCCGAAGACGAGGACGAAGGCCACACCGACAAGACCGGCAAGGAAGATGACGACGACGAGGATTGAGTTCGCTCTTCACGAGCCTTGACCGATCACGGTCAGGCGGGCATAAGGCCCGCGTCTCAACCCAGTCGTTTTCGGGGCGTAGCGCAGCCTGGTAGCGCACTTGCTTGGGGTGCAAGTGGTCGCAGGTTCAAATCCTGTCGCCCCGACCATTAGAAGCCCCCGGAGTTCGAGGAGAAATCCTCCGACTCCGGGGGCTTTGTTTTGCGCAAAGTCGGAGGCTCGCAGTAGTCGCGGCGCGGTGCACATGACTCCTCAGCCCACGCCACAGGCCCCGCAGAAGACGAAGATGAGCGGCAGTCTCGTCGCACTGACCGTGTTCGGCGTGGTGGGCTCCCTGTTCTGTCTCTGCACCGGAGTCGCTCTCGCCGTGGCGGGGACGAGTGAGTATGGAAAACAGTTCGTCTCGGTCCTGAGTCGAAGCACGAGGGCCATCGCGGAGGGAGGGGATGCCCCCGGCGCGAAAGAACTCCAGGCGGCCGGCTGTCCAGCGGCGTCCGTGATGGACATGCGGGAATTGATGGGTGGCCTCGTCAACCTGGTCACCGACGGAGGCCCTCTGCCGCAAGAGGATGACTACCTCTCCGCGCAGTGCGTAGCGCCGGCGGGCTCCACCATGAAGCTGCCCACCTGCGAAGCGCTGGCGCCGATCTACGCGAAGGCGGTTCCGTCGCAGCGCGACTTCGTGATCCTCGTGGGACGAGAGGGGGGGGAGGTCGAATGCAGGAAGAAGTTCACGGGCGACGGTGAGTTCATCAAAGACGTCGAGAGGTGACCCCTGCGTCATCTTGCCGTCTCATGGCCGGTGGCCGTTCCTTCGTCACAGGACCTTCGTCTTTTCAGGCTGTCGGCCCTGACCTGGACTCGGCTGGGCGTGTCCCTGGCTCGCTATCGGCACTGCCAGGTCGGTGACTCATTCCCGAACGCGTAGTTGGTGCAGGTGAACGGAAGCGGGCACTTCGCGTCGCGCTCGGGCTGCGTCGGCGCATTGCAGTAGCTGGTACAGCGCTCATGCAGACACCGCAGGTACGGATCGTCGAGCGGCTGCGCGCTGGTGCAGGACGGCCCGGCATCGGGGCAGGAACAGCTCGTGCCCAGCGCGCTGCAGATGACGAGCGCGCCTCCGCCACCCCCGCCTGAGCCTCCGCCTCCGCCGGTCGAGCCGCCGCCACTTCCTCCCGTAGCGCCTCCGCCGGTGCCACCTCCCGCGCCGCCCCCCGATGCGCCACCACCGGAGCCGCCGCCCGTTCCCGGCGACACGCACGCGCCCGCGCTGCACAGCAGGCCCTGGGCGCAGACCTGGCACGAGAAGCCGCCGCTCACGCCGCACGCCGACGGCAACGTCCCCGGCATGCAGCTGCCTTGCGCGTCGCAGCAGCCGGCCGGGCAGATCACCGCGTCGCACTTCGCCTTCGGGGCACCGCAGGCGACCAGCAGCGACAGCGACGACACCACGACGACGAGGACCAACGAGCGGATCATCCGGCCGATCTAAGCAGCTTCGCCGCAAGAGTGGAGATTGGAGTCCCGTTCACGTCGAGCGAAGTCGAGACGCGCGCCCCTCGACTCCGCTCGGGGTGAACGGTTGGATCCCACTCAAGACGAACCGAGCGAGAGCGCGACCACGTGCGCGAACAGATCGGCCGCGCTCGCGTTGCTGCTGCTGGTCTGGTGACCGCGGAAGTCCGATGAGATCGTCTCGGCCCTCGCCCGCATCGCCACCAGCCGCTCGTCCCACGGAACGCCGGGCAAGCGCTCGCGGATCAGCCGCAGCAAGGTGGTGAAGTTCTCCTGCCGGGTGGGGCGCACCAGCGAGCCCAGCGCCGCATACCGGCCCTGGCTCTCCGCCAGCAGCCACGGCGTGCCCGTCTTGCGGAACAGGTAGAGCACCGGTTCGCGCTGGGTCACCTGCGTCGCTGCCTCGCGCTTCGTGTCCTTCGTCACCATCAGCCCCTGCGTCATCACCGCGCGCCCCAGGTCGAACTTCCGCTCGTGCGTCACCTCGACTGACTGGGCGCTCAGGTGGTGCACCGCCTTCACCGCGCACGTCACCTCGTTCCACGGCAGCCGCTCGCTCGTGCCGTTCTGGTTCTCGCTCACCAGCGCGTCGGGCTCGAGCCGAAACCCGCGCACCGCGTGCATCGCGTCGGACCCGCTCACCTGCGCCAGGTCGCACGCCAGGGCCACCTGGCCCCGCGCCCTGAGCTTCGCCGCGATCGCCTCGGCCCTCGCGCCGTCCTGGGTCCGGAGCACCACCGACGGCAACGCTCCCCGCACCAGCTGGCCCGCCTCGTAGGGAGTCACCCCGAGGTCGGCCGCGAGCGCGCGCGTCTCGTCGTCAGCCGAGGTGGAGAGGGAAAGGAGCGCCACGATCACCATGGCGCCCCCTCGCTCAGTCGCAGGTGCTGATCACGCCGCCATCGGCCGGGGCCGAGCAGGTGCCCGAGACGCAGTCGTTGCCCGTGACGCAGGCCGTGCCGGTCACGCAGTCGGCCGCTCCGCCGCCGCTCATGCCCGTCATCTGCCAGAAACCACTCACCACCGTGTCCGTCATCTGGATGTTGCCCTGGCCACCGAGGTTGTCGTTGGTGAGCCGCACCCACGGGTTCGAGAACCGCTTGCTGGCCGTGATCTGCAGCGTGGCGCCCACCCCGTTGATTGCGGCGATCACCGCGTCGGCCACCCCTTCGTCGTTCGGGTTGACCCCCGAGGGCTCGAAGTCGAGGGTGATCGTCCCGGCAGGGCAGGTGAACGCCGAGCTGTTCAGCTTGAAGCAGAACGTGGTCCCGCCCGCATTCACGCCATCGAACAGGGTGAAGCTCTGCCCGTCGGCGTTGTCGTTGAGCGTGCCGTCGGACACCGTGCGGATGGTGCCCGTCGCCTCCAGGGGCGCCTGCGCCACCGTGCAGTTCGCGTTGCAGGTGCCGCACGACAGGGTGTTGCGATCGTCGCACTGCTCGTCAGGCGCGTTCACCACGCCATCGCCGCACACGTTGCCGGTCAGTGAGAGTGGCGTGTCACACGTCGCGTCGCACAGCGTGCAGCTCGACTGGCCGTAGGGGCAGTTGCCTTCGGTGGCCGTGTTCCCGTCGTCGCAGATCTCGAGGTCCGGGCCCGAGCCGTTGACCACCCCGTCGCCGCAACGCTCACCGGTGCGCGGCAGCAGCGCCGTACACCCCGCGTTGCACACGTTGCAGGTGGCCGTGCCGTAGTTGCACGAGCTCTCGGTGATCGCGTTGCCGTCGTCGCAGCTCTCCGGGCCGTTGGTGAGGTTGTCGCCGCAGTAGAACCCGGTGCGGGCCGGCTGCGACTTGCAGTCCGACGCGCACACCGTGCAGTTGGGCGTGCCGTACGGACAGTTGGCCTCGGTGGAGGTGTTGCCGTCGTCGCACACCTCGGCGTCGCCGCCCGTCCCGTTGACGACGTTGTCGCCGCAGCGCGGGCCGGTGAGCGAGAACTGGGCCCCACAGTTCGCCGTGCAGGCCGTACAGGACGCCGTGCCGTAGGCGCAGGTGGACTCCGTGACCGTGTTGCCGTCGTCGCAGACCTCGCCGCCGTTGGTGATGTTGTCGCCGCAGAAGATGCCCGTGCGCGCAGGCTCCGACTTGCAGTCGAACGCGCACACCGTGCAGGTGGCCTGGCCGTAGGGACAGTTGGCCTCGGTGACGGCGTTGCCGTCATCGCACACCTCGGCGTTGAGGCCCGTGCCGTTGACGACCCCGTCGCCGCAGCGCGGGCCGGTCAGCGAGAACTGCGCGGCGCAGTTGGCCGTGCAGCCCGTGCACGTGCCCGTGCCGCCGTAGGGGCAGGTCGTCTCGGTGGTGGTGTTGCCGTCGTCGCAGACCTCCGGCCCGTTGACGGCGTTGTCGCCGCAGTAGGGCCCGGTGAGCGCGAGCACCGTGCCGCAGTTCGCCGCGCAGCCGGGGCAGGTCTGGAGCCCATACGCGCAGGTGGTCTCGCTGACCTGGTTGCCGTCGTCACAGGCCTCGGTCGAGGGTCCCTGCTCGTCGCGGAAGCCGTCGCCGCAGGTGTTCGACCGGCAGCCAGAGACGCAGTTGTCGTTGTTGACGGCGTTGCCGTCGTCACACTGCTCGCCCGCCGTCGAGTTGAAGAAGCCGTCGCCGCACACCGCCGGAGAGCAGTCGTTGTCGCAGAAGGTCGAGTTGCCACCCGTGTCGCACTGCTCGAAGGGCGCGCCGCCGTCGGGGGCCGTGCCGTGCAGGGGGTTCAAGATGCTGTCGCCACAGATCGCCGGCCGGCAGTTCGCGTTGCACGAGTTGCTGTTGCCGCCGGTGTCGCACTGCTCGTTGAGCACCAGGTTCACCTTCGAGTCGCCGCAGAACGCCGCGGTGCAGTCCGTGTCGCAGGTCGCCGTCTCGGTGGCGGTCACCGCGCCGAACACGTCGCACTGTTCCCCGGCGGTCGCGTTGATGATGCCGTCGCCGCAGCGGCGGTTGGTGCAGTTGACGTTGCAGGTCAACGACTCCACGCCGTCGTCGCACTGCTCGACGCCCGCGTAGGTGAAGGTGTCGCCGCACCGGGCCAGCCGGCACTGCGAGGTGCACACCGCGGTGTTCGAGTTGGCCACCGCGTTGTCACACTGCTCGCCCAGGCCAGACTCCACCGTGCCGTTCCCGCAGGTACCCGTCGAGCGGCAGTCCGACGAGCAGTTGTCGGCGCTGCCTCCGTCGGGGTTGGGGCCGATGGGCAGGGTGTTCCCGTCGTCGCACAACTCGCCGCGCGCCGAATCGGTGATGCCGTTGCCGCACACCTCGAACCGGCAGGTGGTGCTGCAGCCGTCGCCCAATACCTGGTTGCCGTCGTCGCACTGCTCGGTGCCACCGTCGACCAGCACGGCGTCGCGCACGTTGTCGCCGCAGACCTCGAGGCCGCGGCAGTCCTGCCGGCAGCCGTCGCCCGAGGCCTGGTTGTTGTCGTCGCACAGCTCGCCCCGCGCCGTGTCGGTGATGCCGTTGCCGCACACCTCGTCGCGGCAGGTGGCGCTGCACCCGTCGCCCAGGGTGAGGTTGCCGTCGTCACACTGCTCACTGCCGCCGTCCCTCAGCACGGTGTCGCGGAAGTTGTCGCCGCACACCTCGACGCCCCGGCAGTCCTGCCGGCAGCCGTCGCCCGAGACCAGCGCCCCGTCGTCACACAGCTCGCCGCGGATGGTGTCGGTGATGCCATTGCCGCAGGTCTCGTTCGACCGGCAGTCCGCGCTGCACCCGTCGCCGCCGTCGACGTTGCCGTCGTCACACACCTCGAAGCCGCCGTCGATGAGCACGGGGTCGAGCGAGCGGTCTCCGCACACCTCGACGCCCGAGCACTGGGGGTTGCAGCCATCGCCGCCGTCGCGGTTGCCGTCGTCGCAACGCTCGGTCCCCTGGCCGCGGCCCGAGGTGGCGTCGTCGCGCTGGCCGTTGCCGCACCGCACCACCAGGCACGTCAGCCCGCAGGCGCCCGTGTCGTTGTCGCACTCTTCGACGCCGCCATCGCGCAGCACGTCGACGATGTCGTTGCCGCAGTTCTCCAGCTTGCACTTCGAGCTGCAGTCGTCGCCGTCGATCAGGTCGCCGAAGTCACACTCCTCGGCCCCGCCGTCCAGGAACACGTCGCGCAGGCCGTCGCCGCAGACCTCGAGGGTGCAGTTGCTGCGGCAGCCGTCGCCCTGCACGGTGTTGCCGTCGTCGCACGGCTCGGTGCCGCCGTCGCCCACCACGTCGACGATGCCGTTGCCGCAGCGCTCTTCCTTGCACTGCGCGTTGCAGCCGTCGCCCGCGAGCAGGTTGCCGTCGTCACACACCTCGAGCGGCTTGCCGGCGAGATCGAGCAGCTCGGCGTCGAGCGTGCCGTCACCACAGGTGCCGCTGCCCTTGCAGTCGAAGCGGCAGCTGTCGCCGTTGACGATGTTGCCGTCGTCGCACTTCTCGCCGGTGTCGACGACGCCGTTGCCGCACAGCGCGGTCGACGAGATGCAGTTGCTCCCGTCGCCCGAGCAGACGGAGCCGATGGGGCAGACCAGGCCCGAGGTGCAGGTCTTGCTGGCGACCTCGAAGCAGCCCGTGAAGAGCAGGGCGCCGAGGGGAATGACGAGGCGGCGGAGGTTCATGGTCAGAACTCGAAGGCGGCGACGGCGCCGGTGACGGAGGGAGTGATGAGCGGAAGCAGCGTCACGCGCGGCGCTTCGACGTTGACGGTGCGCTGGTAGGCGATGGGGCGGCCCACGTAGAAGAGCACGGCGCTGGCCGCCACGGCCGCGCCGCCCACGGCGTAGAGGACGAAGCCGCCGGTCTGCGACCCCTGGGCCGAGGTCTTCAGCGCCTGCGCGTCGCTGTTGGGGAAGCAGCCGAAGTTCGCCTTGCCGGTGGCGCACTCGGTGATCTGCTTGTCGTACTGCGCGAAGGAGTTCGCCGCGCTCAGGTGCAGCGCCACGCCCGCGCCCACCGCCGCCACGCCCACGCCCAGCGTCGCCCAGGGGATCACCGGGCTGAACGCGCGCCGGTACTCGGTCAGCTCTTCGCTCTTGTAGACCCGCAGGTCGAACTTCTGCGTGTCTCCGCCTGCCAGCACCATCGAGCGCTCGTCCGAGAGGTACCCCTCGAGCGACGCCGTCATGGTGTGCGGGCCCGCGCGCACCTGGCCTTCCCACTCGCCGGGGCCGGTGAAGAGCGGGCGGCCGTCGAGGCGCACCGACGCCCCGGGGAAGGTGCAGGCGATCTTCACCGTGGTGAGCTGCCGATCGATCAGCGCCAGGTAGCGCTGGGCCTGCTGGAACTTGTCGTCGTCGAGCGGCGCGGCGCCGAACTTGAGCGCCGCGGTGAGGTGCTCGTGCACCTCGAGCGGCTGGTCGAGGTTCACCAGCGCCAGCGCGAGGTTGTAGTGAATGGCCGGGTGATCCCACACCGTGAGCGCGTCGCGGTAGCTGGCCGCCGCCTTGGGGAAGAGCGATTCTTTGAGGGCGGCGTTGCCTTCACGGAACAAGCCGATCGCCTTCGTCTGGCGGTCTTTGGCCACGCCCTTCGCCCAGGGGCGCTCCGGTTCGTCGGCGCCCCACGAGGTCGAGCTCAGCGCCAGCGCCAGGCACAGCGCAGTCCAGGTTCTCCGGGTCGTCATGGGTCGGTCCATTCTCACTTGAGATCGTCGATCACCGAGCCGCCGAGCTGTTCCTCGACGCGCTTGGCGCGTGCTTCGGCTTCGGCCTTGAGCCGGTCGGCCTTGGCCTTTTCCCGCTCGGCGTTCTTCTTCGCCGCTTCGGCCGCCTGCTTGGCTTCCATCGCGCTCTTCTCGTTGCGCTTGGCGCTGAGCATCGCCACCCGCGCCGCTTCTTCGGCGACGCGCGAGGCCGCCGCCGCGCTCTCGGCCGCCTGCTTGGCTTCTTCGGCCTTCTTGAGCGCCACCACCAGCTCGCTGGCGGCCTGCTCGGCCTTGGCCGCGGCCGCGGCGCGTTCCTGTTCCTTCTTCTGGGCCGTGGCGAGGTTTTCCTTCGCCTCGGCCTCGGCCTTGATCGCCACCACGGCCTGGGCCTGCGCGTCGGCGCGCGCGGCGGCGATGATCACCACGGCCACCGAGGCCGCCGCGGCGAGGAGCCCGAGGAAGGCGAGGGCGGCGATGGTGAGCCCGCGCTTGCGCCGCGCCTGGCGCGCCGAGAGATCGATGACGGCGTCGAGGAACGCCTTCTGCGCCGCCGGCAGGTTGCCGCGGAAGCGCCGCTGAAAGCGCAGGGCTTCCTCGGCCAGCTCGCCGCGCCAGAGCACGTCTTCGGCGTTGCCCTTCTGGGTCCACTGCCGGGCCGCGTTGCGCACCTGCTCGAGGAACGCGGAATCTTCACCGCTCTCCTCGAGCCAGCGCTTGAGCATGGGCCAGCTGTGAATGAGCGACTCGTGCACGATCTCCACCGTCGCCGCGCCGCCGCCGGTCTGCACCACCAGCAGGCGCGCCTGCACCAGCTCGTCGACCAGGCTCTGCAGCTCGGCGGGGTTGGTGTGCAGCTCGCGCAGCTCGTCGATGCCCACGATCGCGCGGGTGCGATCGGCCGTGACCAGGCGCAGGAAGATCGCCCGGGCCAGCGGCTGGCTCTGCGGCGGGATCTTCTCGATCACCGCGTTGGCGTGGCTGGCCAGCGCACCGGCGACGCCGCCGATCGAGTCGTAGGCCGACTGGGTGAGCACCTTGTTGGCCGCGTCGCGCGCGTCCCACAGCTTGCTGGCCGCGAACTGCAGCAGCGGCAGCGCGCCCGAGGTGGTGGCGAGGTGCTTGATCATGTCGTCGACGATGCCCGTCGACTCGAAGCGGTAGCCCGCCATCTCTGCGGGAGAGACGATCGCCTCGCGCAGGCCTTCCGTCCCGGGGGAATTCAAGAACACCAGCCCCTGGCTCAGCTCGGCCATGAAGCGCGGGTCTTCAGGCACGCGATCGAGGAAGTCGCTGCGAATGCTGATCACCAGGCGAATGGGCGAGGTGGGGTCGTCGGCCACCGCCGCGAGCGAGGCGGTGAAGGCCTTGCGCTCCACCGGGTCGGCCACCAGCGTGTAGAGCTCTTCGAACTGGTCGATGAAGAGCAAGATGTTCTTCTTCTCCCGCCGCGCGCGCCCGCGGAGCACCGCGCCCACGAAGCCCGGTTCCTTGACCAGGCGCTGCTCGAGCTTCTTCTGCTCGTTCATCTCGTCGGCGATCGACGCCGAGGTGTTGAGCATGGGCGAGATGAGCGAGGCCAGGCCCGCGAGCGGGTTGCGACCGGGCCGCAGCACCAGCGCTTCCCAGTTCTCGCCGGACCGCTTGAGCGCGGGCACGAGGCCTGCGCGCACGAAGGACGACTTGCCGGCCCCCGAGGGGCCCACGATGCCCAGCAGGGGGCGCTCACGCACCCGGTTCACCGTGGCGGCGATCTCCTGGCCGCGGCCGAAGAAGCGGTTGGCGTCGTTCTCCTGGAAAGCCGAGAGGCCGGCGTAGGGGCTCTCGTCGATCTTGAGCTCGCGGGTGTAGCGCCCGGGCAGGAACGGCTCGAGCGCGCGCAGCAGGGTGACCGCGTCGGGGAAGCGCTGCTCTTTGCGCTTGAGCAGGCAGCGGTCGACGATGGCGGCCAGCTCGGGCGGCACGTCGGGCGCCTTGCTGCGCAGCGAGGGCATCGGCGTGTCGAGCATGCCGGTGACCATCAGCTGGTGGCCCTTGAGCGGGTCGAGCGGGTGTTTGCCCGCGAGCATCTTGTACAACATGATCCCCACCGCCCAGATGTCGGCGCGGTGATCGATCGCCACCCCGATGCCCCACTGCTCGGGCGCCATGTACGAGAGGGTGCCCATCATCGCGCCCTGCTGCGTCAGCTCGCTGTCGTCCTCGTCCTCGAGGTTGGTCTTAGGCGCGCGGGGCCGCGACATCACCGGCACGGTGGCCTGGTCGTCGCCCTGGAGCACCTTGGCGATGCCGAAGTCGAGCACCTTGGTCTGGCCCGACTCGGTGATCATGATGTTGTCGGGCTTGAGGTCGCGGTGAACGATGCCCTGGCTGTGCGCGAAGGCGAGCGCCTTCACCACCGGCACCATCAGCTCGACGGCGCGCGCCGCGGGGATCGCCTTCGTGTCGGGCGCCACCTTGGTGAGCGTGGTGCCGGTGATGTACTCGAACACCATGAACGGCATGCCCTGCCAGCCGTCGACCTCGAAGATGATGACGATGTTCTCGTGCTGCACCGCCGCGGTGGTGCGCGCCTCGAGAATGAAGCGCTTGGTGAGATCGGGTGAGTGGGTGCGCAGGAACTTGATCGCCACCCGGCGGCCCAGGCGCGTGTCGCGCGCGAGGTAGACCGAGCCCATGCCGCCGCGCCCCAGCAGGCGGATCACCTCGTAGTGGTGAATGCGGGTGCCGGTCTCGGGTTCCTCGAACTTGACCTCCTTCGCCTCGGGGCTGGTGAGCTCCTTGCTCGCCACCGGCGTCAGCGACTGCGACGAGCCAGAGGTGCGGGGCGGGGCCGACACCTGAGAGGGTGACGACCCGGGCACGCGCGGGGGCTGCGTGGCGGGCCGGGGGGCGGCGGGCAACGGCACGGCCGGCGCCATCGTCGCATCGACGGCGGGGTTCGAGTCGTTCTTGATGACGGTCTGCAGCTCCGCCTCGGCGTCGTTGGGGTTCGTCTTGCTCACAGGGGCTTCCTTCGCTGAGGCGAAAGGCGTCGCGAACGGCAGGGCATTGTAGGGCTAGTCTTGGTTCTTGAGCAGCTGCTCGAGCGACTTCGTGGGGTCGAGGTACTGGGCGAACTTGCGCTCGAGGTACTTCTTGGCCTGGCCGCGCAACAGCATGCCTGGATCATTCGCCTCGCCCGCGATCCGGCTGGGCTCGACGGTCAGCTTGCCGTCGATGGTGACGCCCACCGCCTTGCCCTTCATCGTGGCGCTCAGCCCGGTCCACGCCGAGGTGACGCCGTAGTTCTTGTTCCAGTACGCGAGCAGCGCCTCGACGCGCTTCTTGGCGTCTTCGACCGGCAGCGAGTTGGGGACGTCGAATTTGAGGAAGCCCATGGTCGTTTCCTTTCAGGTGCGGCGCGCGGTCTGGTGGAGCTCGAGCACGATGTTGCCCTCTTTGAAGAGCCGCACCGCGCCCGAGGTCTGGCTCACCACCAGCGCGATGCAACGCGTGGTGGCGGTGATGCTGGCGGCGGCCGCGTGGCGCGCGCCCAGGCCCAGGGGAATCTTCACGTTCTCGTCGCTGGCTGAGAGGTAGCGGCCGGCGGCGAGCACCACGCCGTCTTCGCGGATCACGAAGGCGCCGTCGAGCACCGAGAAGTTCTTGATCGCCTCGCGGATCTTCGGGTCGAGCACGTTGCGCTCGCTCTCGGAGAGCCCCTGGAACGGGTTGATGGTGAGCTGCCGGCTCGTCTCCATCACCGCGTTGTGATCGCCGATGGCGATGATGGTGCCCACCGGGTGGCCCTCGAAGCCCTCCTGGCCGATCTGCAGCGCGAGCTGGATCAGCGCGTCGACCACCTGCGAGTTGAACTCGTCGCCCAGCTTCACGCCCTCGATCGCCACGCGATCGTCGAGCGACCCGCCGATGCGCATGGTCATCATGGTGTCGAGGTGACGGCCGATGCGCCCGGTCAGGCAGAGCACCGCGTCGCCTTCCTTGAACGCGCCCTGCGCCAGCGCCGAGACGATCGCCATCTTCACCCGCTCGGTGCGCGAGTAGTCGTACGACGGGATCACGATCGCCCGTTCCTTCTTCTTGAGCAGCTCCTGCCCGAGCGCCTCGCCGGTCACCGCGTAGATCAACTTCTTGCGGCACTTGCGCCCGCGCAGATCGGCAGGCGGGATCACGGTGTCGCCGATCACCAGCAGGTGATCGACGTCAGCGGTGCTCGCCAGCGTCAGCGCACTCCTCAAGAACTCGCGATCGAGTCGCCCGGTCTCCGACATGGGTTGCAGATGTTACGTCCGTACAAATGATTTCAAAGGCTTATTTCCGAACGTCTTGACTTGGGAGGCTGGGATCTCCATAGTGCCGCGCCTTCATTTTTTGCCCGCTGAGGAGCCATGTCAGAAAAGGGACACCTGTCGCAGAAGGACCTGAAGCGCTTCAAGAAGTCTCTCGAGGACAGCCGCAAGGCCATCATCGAGAACGCGCGGAAGACGATGGAAGAGGAGTCGAACTTCGACACCGACGATCTCCCCGACGAGATCGATCAGGCCTCCAGCGAGTACGCCCAGTCGATGGCCTTCCGCCTGCGCGACCGCGAGAAGTTCCTGCTCAAGAAGATCGAGAAGGCGCTCCAGCGCATCGAAGACGGCACCTTCGGCATGTGCGAGCGCTGCGAGGAGCTCATCACCATGAAGCGGCTCGAGGCCCGCCCGGTGACGACCCTGTGCATTCGCTGCAAGGAAGAGCAGGAGAAGAAGGAAAAGTCGTACGGCTGACCGTGGGCCCCGGACCGCTCACCCGAGCGGATCCGGTCCGACGAATCAGTCAGCTCAGCTCGACGCGAACGAGCTGGCGGCCGATGAGGAACTGATCGCCGTTGTCGACGAACGACGGCGCGCCCAGGCGCAGGAACGTGCCGTTGGAGCTGCCCAGGTCGCGCAGCATGAGCCGCTCCGGCGCGACCTGCAGCACCGCGTGACGCCCCGAGACGAAGCCGTCGGAAGGGAAGGTGATGTCGCCGTTCTCGCGGCCGATGTTGTTCTCGCCGTCCTTGAGCGGGTACGCGCCGCCGCGAATGCCGCCCTCGAGCAGCTGCACCAGGCGGAAGCGGTGGCCGGCGTCGGGTGAGCCCCAGGCCGTCGCGCCGTCGTCGGCAGGCGCCAGCGGGGGCACCGGCTCGACCACCAGGCGCTGACGCCCCACGCGGATCTCTCCGCCCGCGGGCACCTCGCGCTCGGCGCGCAGGCGGGTGAAGACGCCGTTGCCGCCGCCCACGTCTTCGACCGCCAGGCGCGCGCCCGAGAAGAAGAGCCGCATCTGCGTGTCGGCGACGAAGGGATCGTCTGCGATCGCGAGATCGCCCGTGCGCCCGCACAACATGACGTCCCCGCGCATGGGGATGACGGACTCGGGGCCTCCATCGGCGCGAACGACGCGCACAGCGACGCGGGGGCGATTGGCAGCAGGCATGACGGCTCATTGCATACCACGCCGGAGTGGCAGGCCAAGCCGAAGCGCAAAGGGAATCTGCTGTGGCGCTGGCAGGCCGGGCGTGGAACAGTCGCTTACGACCGTGGCCGCTCCGGACGAACTCATCGGCAAGACCGTCGCCACGAAGTACCTCGTCGAGCAGATGATCGGCGAGGGCGGCATGGGCAAGGTCTACAAGGCCATCCAGATCGCCCTCGACAAGCCGGTCGTGCTCAAGGTGCTCCGCCAGGCGCTCCTGTCCGACGAACGGACGGTGAAGCGCTTTCAGCGCGAGGCGAAGGCCGCCAGCCGCCTCAACCACCCCAACTCGATCAGCGTGCTCGACTTCGGCCAGGCCGACGACGGCGCGATGTACATCGCCATGGAGTACGTGCAGGGCAAAGACCTGCACCACATCCTCTCGCGCGAGTGGCCCCTGCCCGAAGCGCGGGTGATTCGCCTGATGAGCCAGGTGCTCTCGGCGCTGGCCGACGCGCACTCGGCCGGCGTCATCCACCGCGATCTCAAGCCCGAGAACATCATGGTGGAGCAGCGGCGCGGTGAGGCCGACTTCGTCAAGGTGCTCGACTTCGGCATCGCCAAGATCGTCGACGGCAGCATCGACGAAGACGGGCCGGCGCTGACCCGCGCGGGCTTCGTGTGCGGCACGCCCGAGTACATGTCACCCGAGCAGGCGCGCGGCGCGCAGCTCGATCACCGCAGCGATCTCTACGCGGTGGGCGTGATCATCTACCAGTTGATGTGCGGCATGTTGCCCTTCGACTCCGACTCGGCCGTCGGCTTCGCCACCAAGCACCTCACCGAGATCCCGCCTCCGCCCACCAAGCGCCGCCCCGACGCGCGGGTCAGCCAGGCGATGGAGCGCCTGATCATGAAGGCGCTGGCGAAGAACCCCGACGATCGCCCGCAGACGGCCGAGCAGTTCCGCGCCGAGCTGATGGCGATCGAGAAGGAACGCCGCGCCTCGGTCGGCACCCAGAACCGCCGCGCCGCCAGCTCGGCGCCGGGCCTGGCGCCGGTGCCGCGCAAGGTGACGCCGATCGATCAGCAGGAGACGCGGGTGAACCCGCCCCAGTCCCCCTGGGCCTCGAACGAGACCACGGTGAAGGCGTCGTCGCCGATCGCCGGGCCCGTGCCCGCCGAGAACACCTCGCCCACCACCTCGCCCGATCGCGACACCACGCCCGGGGCAGGGGCGAGCTCGATCATCTTCAAGGTGGCGACGGTGTTGCTGGTGACGCTCGCGCTGGCGCTGGCCGGAATCTACGGCTGGAGCGTGATGCAGAACCCGAAGGTGTACGTGCCGCCGCCCAACGCGCCGCTCACCGGCAGCGGCCAGCTGTACGAGTACGATCCGCCGCACGAGCTGCGCCGCCCCGGCGACGCCACGCGCGACGCGCTCGAGGGCGACAGCGCCTGGCACAAGGGCAACATCAGCGTGGCGCTCACCGCGTACCTCAGCGCGTGGCGAGCCGACCCGCAGCCCGAGCTGGCGTTGAAGATCGGCGAGCTCTACCTGCAGCAGGACATGAAGGACGAGGCGCGCGCCTGGTGGGCTCGCTACCGCAAGGACGCGCCCGACACGAAGGCGCTGAGCTACATCGATCAGATGCTCGAGAAGTAGAGATGAACCTCTCCCTGCGGAAGCGGGGAGAGGTCGGCCGCAGGCCGGGTGAGGGGCGCTTCAGGTCAGCGCTTCGACCTGCAGCGTCTGCTGCCCGATGCGCAGCCGATCGCCCGCCTTGATGGGCCGCTCACCGGTGACGCGCACGTAGGTGCCGAGCCCGCCCGAGAGATCGCGGATCATCGCGCCGTCGGGCAGCGGAGAGATCTCGCAGTGCCGGGGCGCGAGCCCTTCGTCGTTCGGGTAGCTGAAGTCGCAGCGGCCCTGGCCGACGGTCAACACCGGCCCGGGGCTCAGCAGGCAGCGCCCGCCGCGATCGCCGAGCATCACCTCTTCGACCGCGTAGTGAACCTGGCCGTTGGGCACCGTGGCGCCGTACACGAGCACGTCCACCTTGTTCCACGGCTCGGCCGGCTCCACCGCGCCGACGAAGCGGAACAGCCGCAGCCCGGTGCAGAAGGTGCCGTTGGCGGGGATGGTCTCGGTGCCGGTGATGCTCACGTACACGCCCGAGGTCGAGCTCTCGTCGCGCACGTAGAGCTTCCCGTCGCGAATGCTCAACGTCGCGTGCAGCGGCGAGATGAAGGGATCGTCGGGGAACAGGATCGCGCCCTTGCTGCGGCCCACCTGCGCGCCCGTGGCCGCGAGGCGGAAGCGCTGACCGCGCGCGGGCCCTGCGAGCACGGTCAGCCCGAACTTCGGGCCAGCGACCTGCGGCGTGGTCTGCGTCGGCGCCGATGACTGGAACGTAGGCCGCGTGGGCGGACCGCGCGGCGGCGCGGCAGGGGCGGGCGTGGGCCCCGTGGTGCTGCGCTTGAGCCCCGGAGGCGCGGTGGGCGCGACCGAAGGCACCGGACCCGAGGGCGTCGTCACCTCGTTCGCCGCGTTGCTGCTGAGCTCTGCGCCCGGCTGCACGCGCGGAACCACATCGGTGCGGCCCGCGGGCGCGCCGCTGCCATCAGTCGCCGACCCGCACGCCATGCAGCGCACCGCCGCGACGACGTTCAGGAAGTCGCACGATGGGCAGACGACCCCAAGGTTCTTGGTCAACAGCGCGGGCATTCGCGAGGCATAGTCAAACAACCCGTGTCTTTCCGCAACAATGGCGATGACTTCGCTCAAAACGAGTCGCCAGGTGCGGGGCCGTGGCGGAAAGGGTGCTGACGCATTGCGTAAGAGCCGCCGGGTGTTACGCTTCAGCACGTTTGATCCGTCTGAACGACATCCTGCAGCGCGTCGCCGGTTACCACCCCGATCCCGACCTCGACATCATCAAGAAGGCCTACGTGTATTCGGCGAAGGTCCATCAGGGGCAGGTTCGCAAGTCTGGCGAGCCGTACCTGATCCACCCGCTCGAGGTCGCGGGGATCCTGGCGCAGCTGCGTCTCGACGAGGCCTCCATCGTGGCCGGGCTTCTGCACGACACCGTGGAAGACACGCTGGCCACCATCGAGGAGATCAAGGAGCTGTTCGGTGACGAGGTCGCGCTGATCGTCGACGGCGTCACCAAGCTGGGGAAGTTCAGCGCCAGCCAGCAGCTCTCGCACGAAGAGAAGCAGGCCGAGAACTTCCGCAAGATGCTGGTGGCGATGGCCCAGGACATCAGGGTGATCCTGGTGAAGCTCGCCGATCGCACCCACAACATGCGCACGCTCGATCACATGAGCGAAGAGAAGCAGGCGCGCATCGCGCAGGAGACGCTCGACATCTACGCGCCGCTCGCCAACCGGCTGGGCATCAGCTGGGTGAAGACCGAGCTGGAAGATCTCTCGTTCCGCTACACGCGCCCGAAGGACTACCTCGACCTCGAGAACAAGGTCGCGCGCAAGAAGAAGGAACGCGAGAAGTACATCGACGACGTGGTGCAGATCATCGAGGGCAAGCTCAAGGAATCAGGCGTGCCCGCGAAGGTGAGCGGCCGCTTCAAGCACTTCTATTCCATCTACAAGAAGATGCGCTCGCAGGGGATCGACTTCGAGCAGGTGCCCGACGTGATCGCCTTCCGCGTGATCGCCCCCGAGCTGGGCCAGTGCTACGGCGCGCTGGGCCTGGTGCACCAGATGTGGAAGCCGGTGCCGGGGCGCTTCAAGGACTTCATCGCGATCCCCAAGCCGAACATGTACCAGTCACTGCACACCACGGTGATCGGGCCGCTCTCCGAGCGCATCGAGATCCAGATCCGCACCGAGGAGATGCACCGGGTCGCCGAAGAAGGCATCGCGGCGCACTGGGCCTACAAGGAAGGGCGCAGCGCGCTCTCGAGCGACGACGAGAAGTTCGCCTGGCTGCGCCAGCTGCTCGAGTGGCAGCAGGACCTGAAGGACCCCAAGGAGTTCCTCGACACGGTGAAGGTCGATCTCTTCACCGACGAGGTCTTCGTGTTCACCCCGAAGGGCGACGTGAAGAGCCTGCCGCGCGGGGCGACGCCCATCGACTTCGCGTACGCCATTCACTCCGGTGTCGGAGAGAAGACCGTCGGCGCCAAGGTGAACGGGAAGATCGTGCCGCTGCGGTACAAGCTCAAGAACGGCGACCAGGTCGAGGTGCTGACGAGCCCCAACGCGCACCCCAGCAAGGACTGGATCACCTTCGCCAAGACCAGCCGCGCGCAGCAGAAGATCCGCGCGTTCATCAAGCAGCAGCAGCGCGACAAGAGCCTGATCCTGGGGCGCGAGCTCACCGACCGCGAGTTCAAGCGCTTCGGGCTCAACCTGAACAAGCTGATCAAGGGCGGCGACCTCAAGAAGCCCGCCGAGGGCTACGGCTTCCGCAGCGAAGACGACCTGCTCGTCGCCGTCGGCTACGGGAAGATCCAGCCGAGCATGCTGGTCGATCTCCTGGTGCCCAAGGAGAAGGTCGAGGAGCTGCGCGACAAAGAGAAGTCGCCCCCGGAATCTTCGGGCTCGGGGTTGTTCCAGACCGTCAGCGATCTGGCGAAGAAGGTGGTGGGGCGCAAGTCGTCGAGCGGCGTCACCATCGGCGGCATCGACGACGTGCTGGTGCGCTTCGGCCGGTGCTGCAACCCCGTCCCGGGCGACTCGATCGTCGGCTTCATCACCCGCGGCCGCGGCGTCACCGTGCACACCGGCAACTGCGACAAGGCGAAGGCCACCGATCCCGAGCGGAAGGTCGACGTGGCGTGGGACGTGCGCGGTGACTTCCGCCGCCCCGTGACCCTGCGCGTGCTCACCGCCGATCGACCGGGCCTGCTCGCCGACATGTCCCAGATCTTCAGCAAGAAGGGCGTCAACATCAGCCAGGCCAACTGCCGGGCGACGGGTGACGACCGCGCGGTGAACACGTTCGAGGTCACCATCACCGACCTCAAGCAGCTGACGGACCTGATGCGGAACATCGAGAAGCTGACCGGCGTGTTCTCGGTCGAGCGCGTGTGACCTGACTTTTGATCGATCCGGGCCGGTTCGGGCATCTGATAGCTTGGCTGGCATGACGCGCGACGTGATCCACTCCGAGAAGGCTCCCAAGGCGATCGGCCCGTATTCGCAGGCGATCCGTTCGGGCAACACCGTCTACCTGTCAGGGCAGATCCCCCTCGATCCGGCCACCGGTGAGCTGGTGCCGGGCGACGTGAGCGCCCAGACGCAGCAGGTGATGAGCAACCTCGAGGCCGTGCTCGCCGCGGCGGGGTGTACCTTCGCCAACGTGGTGCGCTGCGGCATCTTCCTCACCGACCTGGCCGATTTCGGGAAGGTGAACGAGATCTACGGGCGTTACTTCCCCGCCAACCCTCCGGCGCGCGCCACGGTGCAGGTCGCGGCGCTCCCCCGGGGGGCGAAGGTCGAGATCGATTGCATCGCGGTGCAGTGAGCCGGGCCGGAAGTGTGAAGTGGAGAAGGACATGTCGCTCAAGACCCTGATGATCGTGTTGGTGCTGACCCCGCTGGTGGGGTTCGCCCAGGCCACGACCACGCCTGACTTTTCACCGCCGCCGATGGTGCCGGCCGCGCCGCCGCCGATGCCCGCGCCTGAGCCGACCACCACGCAGCCCGGCACGCCGCCGCCGCCGGGGATTGTGCCGGCCCCGGGCTACGTGCCTGGGCAGCAGGGGAAGACTGGCTATCCGTATTCGCCATACGGCCAGCCGAAGGCGCAGGAAAAGCCGGGGCCCGAGATTGGCCTCATGGTCAGCGAGAGTCTCTTCGGAGTGCTGACTGCAGCCGGCGTGACCGTGCTGCCCTATTTCCTGATCTTCGCCAATGGTCAGCTCGACCCCACCCTCACGACGATCTTGATGATCGCGATCTTCGGACTGACTCCAGTCGCGGTGAGCCAGACCCAGGTGGGGATCGCCAACGGAAGTCGCCTCTTCCAAATCGAGGCCTGGATTCCGGTGCTCATCGGCATCGGCGCACAAGCGCTGGTGCTGACGATTTACTATTTCGCGAACGGCTCGAAGTTCAGTCCTCCTCCGGTGCTCGCGTCTGGCGGTGTGCCGCCTGATCAAGGGGCGGCGATCTTCCTGTTCATTGGGTCCATCGGCTTGGTGCCGCTCATTCAGATGGCGGCCATCAATCTCTTCAAGAGTCCGAAGCAGGGCACGTTCGTCGCATCCGAGCCGCGTCGACCCGGCGCGTTCGCACTTGCACCGCCGACCATTGCCCCCGTCGTCAACATGGCCTCAGGGGGCTTCGGCGGTCAGGCGGTCCTCCGCGGCAGCTTCTGATCCCAACGGGAAAAGGGGACAGGCTGGACAGGCTACTTTTCTGTTGGACCTCGGCAGCGGCGCGGGAGCGGGCAATAAAGTAGCCCTGTCCCCTTTTCAGAACAGGCGGTAGCCGATGCCCAGCCGGCCGGCCCACGCGGGGCGGAACTGCGTCACGCCCAGCGGTTCGCGCGTCGCGTCGAAGCCGAGGTGCGCCGAGACGAGCAGCGAGAGGCTGCCGCCGAGGTGGAACTCTGCGCCTGCCCCGAGCAGCGGGGTGACCTGAAAGCCCTGCACCGTCAGCGCGATCGACCAGGGGATCTCGACCTGCGCCACCCCGGAGATCGTGTCGGTGAAGTCGTACGACGCGTTGACGCCCAGCCGCGGCCGCAGCCCGAGGAAGCCGAAGTTGAAGCGATCGAAGTAGCGCGCGCCGCTGTTGAGCTCGAGCCCCAGCGCGACGGTGGGGGCCAGCTTGAACTTGTCAGCCTGGAAGACCCCGAACTTCGCGCCCACCTCGCCGATCACCGAGACCTCGAACAGGTTGAAGATGCCGCGCGCTTCGAACTCGACGAGGCCGAAGCCCTGGCGGTAGCCGACTCCCAGCTCGGGTGCGCCCACGAAGCCGTAGAGCGCGTTGGTGCCGGCGGGGAGCGAGGCGGGCGCCATCACGCCGCCGGTCACCCGGGGCTCGGCGCCCGCGATCAACGTGAGCAGGACAGTGGTGATCATCAGGTCGCAACGTACCTGTGCGGGCCGCTTCGCCAAGTTATTGAGCGCGGTTAGCTTCAGCGCCCGGTCGTTTTTTTGACCGATGATCCGCGCGGCTACAGCCTTGTCGCATGGCCACTTCGTCACGGAAGAGCTCAGGGACTCGGCGGTACCCGCGGTTCCATCTCGACGTCGATTGGTTCGTGGTGTCGAAAGGCTGCTCGACCCTCGGCCGCGGCATCGAGCTGTCGGTGCGCGGCGCGCTGTTGCCGGTGACCTGCACCAGCCCCTTCACCGATGACGTGACGCTCTACCTCTCGCTGCCGCTGCGGCCGAAGATGCTCAAGGCCCGCTGCTCGGCCTCGAATCACGCGCGCCGCGGCTGGGTGCTGCACTTCGAAGAGATCTCGCCGGACGATCTGCAGCTCCTCGGACACACGCTCGTCACCGAGTTCGGAGTGGCCGCGCTGCCCAACCTGGAGCGCCGCGCTGAACACACGCTCGAATTAACGTAGCAAATACAGCGCCTTGGCGATTTGAGGCGATGTGGCCTCTCGGGCTATGCAGTACGTATGGCTCACACCACCTCGCACACCGGTCTCGACGCGCTCTCATCGGTTCCCCAGGCCGCGGCCCGAAGGCCGCTGGTGCTGGTGATCGATCCCGATGAGTCGACGCGCTCGGTGCTGGAAGTGGCGATGGCGCGTGACGGCTTCGAGGTCTGGAGCTCGGCCACCGCGAAGCTCGGGCTGATGCTGCTGCAGGGTCGCCTGCCTGACGCGATCATCCTCGAGTCGGATCTCGGCGGCGAAGACGGCTTCTCCTTCGTGGCGCAGCTCCGCGGCGAAGAGCGGCTCGCGCAGATCCCCGTGCTCCTGCTGGCGAAGGCCGACGATCAGAACGTCGAGGCGCTGGCCGACGTGGTGGGCGTGGACGACTTCATCCTGAAGCCGGCGTACGCGCGCGACGTGGCGGCGCTGGTGCGGGTCGAGCTGGCCAAGCGCCAGGGTGGGCCGCTCCTGTTCGATTCCAAGCTGCTGCCTCCGGTTCAACTGCTGCGCGCGCTGATGTCGTGCCCG
Source organism: Archangium sp. (assembly GCA_030681645.1). Taxonomy (GTDB): domain Bacteria; phylum Myxococcota; class Myxococcia; order Myxococcales; family Myxococcaceae; genus Archangium_A. Next base: position 198,738 of record JAUXRX010000049.1, on the reverse strand, counting down.
CGCTCGGGCCGGCTGCTGCTGGTCGATGGTCGCGCCGAGGTGCGGTTCCGCTCGGGGAAGGTGATCGACGCGCGCTTCGACTCGCGCGGCGGCTCGATGGACGCGCTGGTGCGGGCGCTGGCGTTGACCTCGGGCGCCTACGAGCTCGTCTCGGAGCCCATCGACGGCTTCGCCGAGCTCCAGTGCGGCCTGCGTGAGCTGGTGGACCTGGTGATGCCGCGGCTGCAGAAGTGGCAGCGGGTGCTGCAGCGCAGCCTGCCCCTCGACGCGCGCCTCACGGTCGACTTCGGGCGCCTCGCCACCGGCCTCAAGGCGATGCCCGACGAGGTCAACCGCATCGTTCAGCTCTTCGACGGCTTCCGCTCGGTGGAAGAGGTGCTGGTCGACAGCACGTTCAACGAGACGCTCACCCTCGAGGTCGCCACCCGCCTGTACTTGATGGGCGTGCTGGGCCCGGCGCGCGACTCGAAGGTCGAGCTGGTCGAGCCGCGCCCCATGCCCCGGCTGTTCGAGCCCCGGGCCACCGAGGCCGAGGAGCTGATGCAGCAGCTCTTCGCCGGCACCGCCGAGATCCGCGCGGACGAGTCGACGATGGCCGAGGACCAGGACTGGTTCTCGCCCGCGGCGCTCGGGTCCGAGCTGGACCTCGCCGATCCGAACGGTGGCTGGACCACGGCGCCGGTCCCCGAGAGCCTGGCGGCCGGGCTCGCGCCTGAGCTCGCCCGTCAGCTCGACGCGTTCCAGACGCCGATGCGCGTCGAGGCGCAGCAGGTGCCGCCTGACGTGGCCGCCGCCCAGAAGTTCGCCGACGTGCAGCCGAAGCTGATGGTCGACACCGCCATGGAGGCGGCGCTGCTGCTCGCCGCCGATGCCCGCCCGGTCGCCGAGGTCGAGGCCGAGCTCAACGCCGCGCTCAACGCCGCGCTCGAGCCTGACGCCCAGGCTGAGCTGGAATCGGCCCTGCTGGCGCACAAGGCCCAGGCGCGCGATCGCCAGGCTCGCATCGAGACCCCGTGGATGACGCCGGTGGTCGAGATCCCCGCGCCCGCGCGCGTGGTCGATTCGCCCTCCACGGTCGAGGTCGCTCCTGAGCCGGTGAGCGTGCGTGAGTCGGCCCCGCTGCTGGCCTCGGTGCTGGCGCCGGCCGAGGCCGCGTTCTTCGACCAGTCGCCGTCGTCGGAAGTCGTGACGGAGAAGGCCCCCGAGGTCGCTGAGCCCCAGCTTGCCGCCGAGCCGAAGAAGGCGCGCCGGGTCTGGCCGTACATCGTCGGCGGCCTGGCCATCGTCGGCCTGAGCCTGCTGATCGACGGCCAGCGCGTGGCTCCGGTTCCGGCGCCGGTCGAGGAGACGAAGCCTGCCGCGATCGTGGTGGCGCCGGTGCTGCCCGAGGTCGCGCCCCCCGAGCTGATCGAGGCCGAGGTGGTCGAGGAGGCCCCCGTCGCCATCGACGTCAGCGAGAACCTCGCCGAGGCGAGCAAGCTCTACAACGCCGGCCAGTACCGACAGGCGATCAGCGTGCTGGAGCAGGTGCTCACCGACGATCCCGCCTCGGTCACGGGGTGGAACCTGATGGGCCTGGCGAAGTACGACGCGCTGGACTCCGCGGGCGCGCGTGCCGCGGCCGCGAAGGTGCTGGAGCTCGACCCGGCGAACGGGCGCGTGCAGATCCTCCTGGCGACGCTGCACTTCGACGCCAACGAGAAGGACCTCGGCCGCGCTGCGCTCGAGAAGTACCTCGAGCTCGAGCCGAACGGCGCCCACGTGGACGAGGCGAAGGCGCTGCTCAAGCGCTGACCCTGTGTCTCCCTCGCCCTGCGAAGCGGGGAGAGGGCCGGGGTGAGGGGCCGATCTGATGAAGTCGCCTGGTGGATCGGCATGGGGTAAACATCTGTTCACCCCATGCTCGTGCTCGGCATCGATCCCGGCAGTCGCTACCTCGGTTACGGGCTCGTCGAGTGGCGCGCCAACAAGGCCACCCACGTCGCCAGCGGCGTAGTGCGCGCTGACGGCAAGGCGCCGCTCCACCAGCGCCTCGGTACGATCTTCGCGCAGCTGCAGCAGGTGGTGAACGTCTTCAAGCCCGACGCGGTCGCGGTGGAAGGCGTGTTCACCCACAAGAACGCCCGGAGCGCGTTGATCCTCGGGCACGCGCGCGGCGTGGCGCTGCTGCTGGCAGATCAAGCGGGGCTCGCGGTGCACGAGTACGCGCCCGCCCGGGTGAAGAAGTCGGTCGGGGCGGGCGGGAACGATTCGAAGGACGCCGTGGCCCGCATGGTCGAGCGCCTGCTGCACCTCGAAGAGCCCCTGGAGCGGGCCGATGCCTACGACGCGCTGGCGGTGGCGCTGTGCCACGTGCACCAGCTCAAGGTGCCCCGCATCGGGCGCAAGGGCGAGGTGAGCGGCAGCTTCCTCTCCCGGCTCAAGCCGGCGCTGGTGAGGGCCGCGACGTGATCGGCTCCCTCAAAGGCGTGGTGCAGGAGAAGAACCTCACCGAGGTGATCATCGACGTGAGCGGCGTCGGCTACCGGGTGGCCCTCTCGCTGCTCTCGCTCGCGCGGCTGCCCGAGCCTGGCCAGCCGGTCTCGCTGCGCATCCGCACGGTGGTGCGCGAAGACGCGCTCGACCTGTACGGCTTCCTCAGCCGCCCCGAAGAAGAGCTCTTCCTCCTGCTCACCTCGGTCAGCCACGTGGGCCCGAAGCTGGCGCTCAACGTGCTCTCCGGGCTCGAGGTCGAAGAGCTGACGGGCGCGATCGCGAAGGGCGACGTGGCGCGGCTCACCAAGATCCACGGGGTGGGGAAGAAGACCGCCGAGCGGCTGGTGCTCGAGCTCAAGGAGAAGGTGAAGCTCCTGGTGCTCGACGGCGTGCCTGCCTCGAAGAGCAGGCCGGTGAAGCCCGCGTCGGCCACCAGCGACCTCATCAGCGCGCTGGTGAACCTCGGCTACAAGGAATCGCAGGCCGAGCAGGCCGCGCAGCTGGCCGAGGAGCGGGCGGGCGCCGAGGCGCCGTTCGAGCTGCTCTTCCGCGAGTCGCTCAAGTCGTTGCGGGGCTGAGCACCTGGGCGACCACGCCCTTCATCCGGTCGTGGTGCGTACCTGCCCAGTAGAGCCGGCCGCAGTCGTCACAGCCGACGAAGTGCTCGTGCCGCTCACGCACCCGCGGAGGGGGGCGGCTGGCCGCCTCCGCTGCCGGGACCTCCCGCAGGACTCCGTTGCAGGCCAGGCACCGCGCGAAGGGGCGCGCCTTCTCCCGCAGCGCGAAGCGCTCGACGATCTCTCTCGCCTGCGTGAGGTGCGCGGTGGAGCGCACGAAGGCGCCGCGCTGCACCAGGCTGCGCTTGAGCAGGCCGAGGTCTCGGGTGAGCAACACCCGGTCATCGCGCGCAGAGATCTCAGCGAGGGCCTCGTCTTCCGGGTCTGATTCCCACCAGGTGTCGAAGCCGAGCAGGCGCAGCATCGTCGCGAGCCGGCCGAGGTGTCCGTCGAGCACGAAGCGCGGCACGCCCTGCGCCGCGGGGAGGAGCCGGTGGCCCGCGGGGCCGAGCCGGGCGGGGAACAGGTCGATGGTGGCACCTTCGTGCACGGGCGCGGCGAGCGTGGCGTCGGTGCCGTCGACGAGCGCCAGGTCGACCTCCGGGTGCGGCACGCCGATCGACTCGACGAGGTCCTTGAGGGAAGGACGCCCGTTGAAGCGGGCCTCGACGATCGCTGCGCGGGTGAAGTCGGTGAGGTCGCCGTGCAGCCTGAGAGTGGCGACGCTCGTGTCAGGCCTTCCCGAAGAGCAGCTTCTTGATGAACAGCGTCACCACCGCACCCACGAGCGCGACGCCGAAGCTGTAGAGGTTGAGGCCGGTGACGCCCACCCCACCGAAGTGGTTGAAGATGAGCCCGCCCACGAAGGCGCCCACGCAGCCCACCACGATGTTGCCGATGAGGCCCTGCCGCGAGTTGTTGCCCGCGATCATGCTCGCGACCCAACCCGCCAGACCTCCCAGGATGATCCAGCCGCAGATGCCCATGGTGTGCGTCCTCCGTTGCTCACCCTAACGCTTCAACGCCCGGGTGATTTCAGAAGAGCGCCAGCTGCGGTTCCACCCGGGGCGGACGGCGGAAGGTGGCGGGGCGTTCCCATTGCGACTGCTGGTTGAAGCCCAGCCGCTTCACGCACGAGTCGAAGACCTGCTCGATGGCGTCGGCGTACTGGCCCTCGCCGCGCCCGCGCACCCCGAAGGTGGGATCGTAGAGCTTGCCGCCCCGGGTCTCGCGCACCCGGTGGAGGATCTTCTCGGCCCGCAGGGGCAGGGCGGCCCTGATGCGCGACTCGAAGACGTCCTTCACGCTGCCGGGCAGGCGCAGCAGCACGTAGCCCGCGGTGGTCGCGCCGGCGTTGCGCGCGGCCTCGAGCACCTTGCCCATGCCCTCGTCGGACACGCCGGGGATGATCGGCGCCACCATCACGCCCACGGGGATACCGGCCTTCGCCAGCCTCTCGATCGCCTGGATGCGGCGCTTCGGAGTGGCCACGCCCGGCTCGATCGCCCGCGACAGCTCGGGATCCCAGATGGGAATGCTGATCGCCACGTGCACCGAGGCGTCGCGGTGGAGCTTCCACAACACGTCGAGATCGCGCTCGATCAACGGCGCCTTGGTGACGATGGCCACCGGGTTCTTGAACTCGGCGCAGACCTCGAGGCAGCTGCGGGTCAGCCGCAGGGACGCCTCGGTGGGCTGGTAACAGTCGGTGACGCCCGAGAACATCACCAGCTCGCCTTTCCACGAGGGGCGCTCGAACTGGGTGCGCAGCAAGCGAGCCGCCTCGCGCTTCACCACGATCTTCGTGTCGAAGTCGGTGCCCGCGCCCCACGACAGGTACTCGTGCGAGGGCCGCGCATAGCAGTACGCGCAGGCGTGATTGCAGCCGCGGTACGGGTTGACGGAATAGCTGAAGCCCAGGTCAGGGCTGTCGTTCTTCGCGATGATGGTCTGCGAGTGGTCTTCGTACAGCTCGACCTTCGCGAGCGGGATCTCGTCGAGGTACTCGACTTCAGTGCTCGCCCACGGGTTGGGCGGATTGGCGATCGGGCGGGGCATCATCCGCCGCGATCATGGGACTGAATGGATGTTCAGGTCAAGCGGCGAGAATGCGCTCGAACCCGTCTTTCACCGAGGCGGTCTTCGCCGGGCGGCCCACCGAGGTCACGAACATGGGCACGCGGTTCACCTCGAGGCGCTGCACGTGGAGGGTGAGCTTTTCCCAGGTGAAGACCTTGCGTTTCGAGGACGCGCCGAGCGCGCCCATCCACTCCACGTCCGTTTCTCCCACGCCCGCGACCAGGAAGCCGTCTTCGGTGGTGACGGCGAGCGCCTCGATGCCCTCGGTCTTGCGGACGGACTCGAGGAACAGGTTCAACGCGAGGTGGGCCTTCTCACTGCGCTTGTTGCGGCGTTCGGGCTTTCGCATGCGACAAGCCTGAAGCACCTGCGACGGGGCGCAAGAAACCTACTTCGCTTTCTTCTTCGGCTTCGCCTTCGACTTGTGGGTGGTGTTGAGGGCGACGGCCTGGCGGATGAGCGCCTTGAAGGCGGCCTTGTCGACCACTTCGCCCTCGTGGATGTCGATCGCGCGGCGGGTGTTCCCCTCGAGGCTCGAGTTGAAGAGCCGGGCCGGATCGTTCAGCGACGCGCCCCTGGCGAAGGTGAGCTTCACCACCTTCTTGTACGACTCGCCGGTGCAGAGGATGCCGTCATGCGACCAGACGGGGGTGCCCATCCACTTCCATTCCTCGACGACGTCGGGGTCAGCTTCCTGGATGAGCTTGCGCATTCTGCCGAGGGTCGCCCCGCGCCAGTCCCCCAGCTCCAGGATCTTGTTCGAGATGAGCTCCGACGCCGACTGAGCTGCCATGTGTTGCCCCTGGTTTTGCCTGAAGTCGGCTGTATCCGCTGTGCAAGAGTGGCTTGACCACGCGTCTCCAGAAGACACGTCCGATGGGCCCAACGACCCAGCTCCAGAAGAACCTCCAGAAGAACTTGAAGATGCCGGCGAGGGCCTGGAAAACGTAGCCAACGAACAACGCCAATCCGTCTCCGCCCATGGGTTCGCCCCATAACAGAAAAGCCCCCGGGATTGCTCCCGGGGGCCTCGGTGCTGCGTGCTGGGGAACTAGGATTCGAACCTAGATAGCCAGAGTCAGAGTCTGGAGTCCTGCCGTTGGACGATTCCCCAAAGACGGCTACTTCTTCGGCTTTTTACTACCACTTTCCTTCGCGGGCACAACGAAGATGCGGACCTCGTCGTTGGCTTCGTAGATGTTGAGACCCTCCCAGGCGCCTTTTCCTGACGTGTTGGGAATGTGCCAGGCGTTCACACCCGGCTGGTTCACGATCTTCTTCCGGGCGCTCGTGTAGTCCGGGTAGGTCTTCTTATAGAACTTGATCGTGCCTTCGAAATCGGAGGACGACCTGTAGCGGTGCTCGGCCACCTTCCTCGAGCCCTCAGGCAGCTGCGCACCGAGCTCAGCGTCAGCCTGCGCGGTCAGCGCCACCATCGTCACCAGCACTGAGAGCGCGCGCCACACCGGCGCGGCAAGTATCCAAGCGCGCCACACGCGTCAAGGGCCGAGGAGCGTGGCCTTCGAAGAGAGCCAGTCCATCCAGAGAGCCACCACGCCGTGGATCAACGCGCCGTAATAGAAGCTGCGCGTTCGCAGGCTCAAGATGCCCAGCGCCACGCCCGCGATGATGCTGCCGAAGGCCTCGAGCTCGGCCTTGCCCAGGTGCATCACCGCGAAGGGCGCCACCTGCGCCATGATCGCCGGGCCCCGGCCCCACTTCGGCACGATCCCGTGCACCATCCAGCCGCGGAAGAGGAATTCCCAGGCGATGAAGTAGGAGAAGTACGCGGCCTCGTAGGCGAGGAAGAGCGCCCAGGAGACCTCGGTCTTGCCGCCCCCCAGGTTGACCAGGTACGCGCTGTTGCCCGCGAGCGGGTAGACGCCGCGGAACGCGTTCATCTTCGAGGCCACCCAGGTCGCCGGCAGCATGATGATCAGGAACAGCGTGGTGATCATCAGCCCCGCCCGCCAGTCGCCGAGCTGAAAGCCGTAGCGCTCGTTGAAGCTGCCCCTCGTGGCCAGCGCCAGGAGCACCGGCATCACCAGGTAGAGGGTGATGCTCGAGCCGAACCACCAGAAGTGGCCGAAGGTCGCGCTCCACGGGTGCGCGTCGAGCGTGTTGCCGAACAGGGTGCGGAAGAACCCGGCCGAGCCCTGGTAGTGCGAGACGATCAGGAACGCGCTCGCCCCGCAGAGGATCACCGTGGGCTCACCACCCAGGCCGTCGAACAGCGGCTTGATCCGGCTCCAGAGCGTGGGCTCTGGCGCGGGCGGGAGCTCAGGTTCCAAGGACGGCGTCGATGCGGCGCATCGTCTCGTCGCGGCCGAGCAGGGCGAGGGTGTCGCCGATGCCGGGGCTGGTGGTGCCGCCGGTGACGGCGACGCGGAGGGGCTGCGCGATGGCGCCCTTCTTGGCCCCCGTCTCGGTGGCGATGACGTCGACGATCGGGTCGATGGAGGCCGCTTCCCACTGGGGCAGGGCGAGCAGCTTCGCCTTCGTCACCTTGAGCATCTCCTTGCCCGGAGCGTCGAGGTGCTTGGCCGCCGCCGCCACGTCCATCGTCACGCCCTGCGCGTAGTACGGCTTGATCGACGCGGTCATCTCCACCAGCGTCTTCGCGCGGGGGGCGAACGCCTTGACGGCGGTGATCAGCCTCGCGTCGACCGCGGCGTCCTTCACGCCGGCCTCGTGCAGGTAGGGCAGCAGCGCGGTCGCCACGTCCTTCGGGTCGAAGGTCTTGAGCCAGTACTGGTTGGTGGCGATCAGCTTCTCGGGGTTCCAGGCCCCGTTGGTCTTGCCCACGTCCTTCAGGTCGAACAGGTCGATCAGCTCCTGCCGGGTGAAGAGCTCCTTGTCGCCATGGCTCCAGCCCACGCGCGCCACGAAGTTGAGCAGCGCGTGCGGGAGGATGCCGTTGCGCTTGTGGGCCATCACGTCGGCTTCGGGGTGCTTGCGCTTGCTGAGCTTCTCGTTGTTCGCGCCCATGATCAGCGGGAAGTGCGCGAACACGGGCTGCGTCCATCCGAGCGCCTTGTAGAGCACCACCTGCTGGTAGGTGGAGTTGATGTGCTCCTGCCCACGGCCCACGTGGCTGATCTGCATGTCGTGATCGTCGACCACGCAGCCGAAGTTGTAGAGCGGGATGCCGTCGGACCGGATCAGCACGAAGTCGTCGAGATCGTCGTCGGGCTTCTCGAGGTGCCCGTGGATCAGGTCCTCGAAGCCGACCTTCTCGCCCTTCGGCTGCATGCGGAAGCGGACCACGTGCTTCTTGTCGGACTTCTCGTTTTTGTCGCGCCAGGAGCTCGTGAACTTGAAGCCTGCCTTGCGCAGATCGTCGCCCGGGTTGAGGCCCTGCTTCGCCGCGAAGTCCTTGCGCATCTGCGCGGTCTCTTCCTCGGTGGTGTAGTCGCGGTACGCCTTGCCCTGCGAGATGAGGAGCTCGGCGATCTCGGAATAGCGCGCCAGCTTCTTCATCTGGAAGTAGGGCGGGAAGGGGCCGTCTTTCCCCGGGCCCTCGTCCCAGTCGATGCCCAGCCAGTTCAGGCCGTCGAGGATCGCCTGGAGCGATTCGGGGGTGCTGCGCTCCTGATCGGTGTCTTCGATGCGGAGCACGAAAGTGCCGCCCATGCGGCGCGCAAAGAGCCAGTTCCACAGGGCGGTGCGGGCGCCGCCGATGTGCAGGTAGCCGGTCGGGGAGGGGGCGAATCGCAAACGAGGCTTCATGAGGCCCGCGCGTCTAGCAGCGTTTCCGTCCTGATCGAAGGGCCGCTAAGGTGGGTGGCATGGTTGTCAAAGTTCGAACGTTGCTCCTCCTCGCCGCCCTGGGTGCCGCGCTGGCGAACGCCACCACCCTGCTGGCCCTCGATGTTCCCGCGCTGACGAAGGGCTCTTCCGTGGTGGCTCGCGCGACGGTGCGCTCGGTGGCCGCGCGGTGGTCGAAGGACGGTGGGCGGATCATGACCGACGTGGTGCTCGACGTGACCGAGCCGTGGAAGGGCACGCCCGCCAGGCAGGTGACGGTGATGCAGCCCGGCGGCGTGGTGGGTGAGGTCGGCCAGCTCGTGCACGGCACGGCGCGCTTCACGGTGGGCGAGGACGTGGTGGTCTTCCTCGAGCCGCGCGGCGATCGGTTCCTCGTCACGGGCATGCTGCAGGGCAAGTTCAAGGTCGAGACGTCGTCAGACGGGAAGGCGGTCTTCGCGCGCCAGGAGCTGGAGGGCGAGGCGCTGCTCGTCGATCCCGCCACGCGCCAGGCCGTTCAGCCGCCCGCGGTGGTGTTGCCGATCGACACGCTGCGCGCGCAGGTGCTGGCGGCGTCGGGGGCGAAGGCGCCCACCGAACCGACCACGCCGGGCCCCGTGAAGGTCAGCCCGTGATCGAAGAAGCGAGCCGTTTACCCCGAGCGCAGTCGAGGGGCGAATTGCGGACCGCCTCAGCTCGGCTGTGCTCCCGTCCTTCGACTCCGCTCGGCTTGAGCGCGGCGCCGCGCGGTATTCCCCGCCCCGACCTCGAGAGCGGTCCATGATCCTCCAGGTCGCGCTCACCATCGCCCTCTCTCAGGCAGTGCGAAGCCGGGTCGACGACAAGAACCCCGACTCGCAGTGTCTGTGGTGGCCCGAGGACACGGCGATTCAGCTGCGGCTCTCGGCCGACGGCAACCCGCTCACGCCGGCTGACACCGAGTTCGCCGCCATCGGCCGGGCGATCACCACCTGGCAGACGAAGCTCAACAGCTGCTCGAGCCTCACCCTCGCCGAAGGCGCTCGCACCGGCGCGCGCCAGGTCGGCTACTTCGACAAGCAGGCCAACGAGAACATCGCGGTCTTCCGCCTGCGCCGCTGCTCGGAGGTCGCCCCCGCCGGCGATGCCTGCCACGGAGAAGCCGACAACTGCGGCAACCAGTACGACTGCTGGCAGCACCAGGAAGCGGCGATCGCGATCACCACCACCTCGTTCAACCCCCAGACCGGGCGCATCCTCGACTCCGACATCGAATACAACTCGCCCACGTTCACCTTCTCCACGGTCGACTCGCCGCCCTGTCCCGCGGGGCAGCTGAGCACCAACTGCGTGGCCGCCGACGTGCAGAACACCACCACGCACGAGCTGGGACACCTGCTGGGGCTCGGGCACAGCCCCGCGGCCAGCAGCACCATGGGCACGCGCGCGAACCCGGGCGAGCTGAGCAAGCGGGTCCTCGACGCCGACACCGCGCAGTTCGTCTGTGACGTCTACCCGCGCGGCAGGCCGGCTCAGACGTGCTTCCTCACCCCGGTGTCTTCGCAGCTGGGGAAGTCGGCGAGCGGGTGCACGGCCGCGCCGGGTGGGCTGCTGCTGGCGCTGGCGGCGTTGCTGCTGCGGAGACGGCGCGGGTGATCGTCTCGCGCGCCACGTTGGTGCTGGGGGTGCTGGCTGCGCTGGGTGCGCAGGCCCAGCAGTTCCGCCGCACCGTGGCGAGCGTGACCGACGAGAGCACGCTGTGCGTCACCTGGGCCGATCGCAACTTCGACTACCGCGTCGACCAGGACGGCAGCTCGCGCACGCCGGGTGAGACCGAGTTCACCGCCATCGACGCCTCGTTCGCCAACTGGCAGGCCGTCTCGGACACCTGCTCGGAGTTCAAGTTCATCCGCGGCGCGCGCCTGGCGGGCGGCCGGGTGGGCCGGGGCACCGAGACGGAGAACCTCGTCATCTTCCGCGAGACCAGCTGCCGCGACGTGGTGGCGCCCTCGGACGGCTGCCTGGCCGACGGCTCATGCGGCAACGTGCACCGCTGCTGGGATCACAGCGACGGCACCATCGGCCTCACCACCGTCACGTACAGCACGCGCACCGGCGTGGCGATCGACGCCGACATCGAGCTCAACGCCGGCGGCTTCCTCTTCACCACCATCTCGTCTCCACCTTGCGAGGTGGGGCGGGAGGCGACCACCTGCGTCGCGTACGACGTGCAGAACACCACCACGCACGAGATCGGCCACGCCGTCGGCTTCGATCACGTCGACGATCCCTCGTCGACGATGGCGCCCACCGCGCCCGTGGGGGAGACCGCCAAGCGGGTGATCGACGTCGGCACCGCGAGCGGCTTCTGCCAGACGTACCCGCGCGGCCAGCCGCCGGTGCCCTGTGACGAGCTCGCGGTGCTGCGCAGCCGGATCATCGCGCGCAACACCGGCACCTTCGGCCTGAGCTGCGTCGCTTCCACCTCGTCCGCGGCTCCTGCGCTCGCGCTGGTGGGCTTGATGCTGCTGAGGCGCCGTCGCGCACGTTTTGCGCCCGGCCGGGACTGAACGAGTCTGATCGATCAACCCGTGCCTCTGGTGGGCACTGGGGCTAAGGGGCGCGTCGATGCTCCCTCTCGTCCTCGCGGCGATCCGGCTTTCTGGGTCGCTGTGCCTCGGCCAGGTGTCCGCGACGCTCCCACCACCGGCTGGAGTCGACGCCGGCGTCGACGCAGGAGTCGACGGCGAAACTGACCGGCAGCGGCTCACCGTCGTCACCGGGACCCGCACCGAACGTCGCGCCATCGACAGCGTGGTGCCCACCGAGGTGATCACCCGCGCCCAGATCGAACAGCTCGGCGTGCGCGATCTCCCCCAGCTGCTCCAGCAGCACCCGGGCGTAGAGATGGTCTACACCAACCGCGGCGTGGGCATTCGCCTGCAGGGCCTCGACCCCGAGTACGTGCTGATCCTCGTCGATGGGCAGCGCCTGGGTGGCCGTTCCGGCTCGATCACCGACATCTCGCGCCTGAGCCTGCGCGAGGTCGACCGGGTGGAGATCGTGAAGGGGCCCGCCGCCGCGCTGTACGGCGCCGACGCGATGGGCGGGGTGATCAACCTGATCACCCGAAGGCCGCAGAGGCCGATCGAGCTGAGCGTGCGCGGCATGTTCGGCACGCTGCTCGAGGGCGACGTGCGCGGGAACATCGGGTCGAAGCTGGGGCCCTTCGAGCTGCGCGCGGGTGGCGGCTACCGTTCCCGCCAGCCGTACTACTGGGTCGAGCCGAAGCTCGAGACGGCCGGCGCCGGCGTCAAGCGCATCGACGGCGATCTCGAGGTGGCCTTCGTGCCCGACGAGACGCTGCGGGTGTGGGCGCGCGCGGCCTACGTGTTCACCGACTTCAACGCGGTCGACGTCAACGACAGCAACGCGGTGTTCGATCGCTTTCAGCGCACCGAGCAGTTCGACACGTGGATCGGCGCGCGCAAGAAGTTCAACGCCTCGACCAGCGCCACGCTGCGCGGCCACTTCGGCCTGTTCCGCGATCAGTTCCTCGTCGATCAGCGCAACAGCCGCGCGCTCGATGACTATTCCGCCAACCTGACGAACCTGTGGGAAGCGTTCGGCCAGGTCGATCACCGCGTGGGGCGGCACACGCTCACCGCCGGCGTGGAGGGCTTCTCGGAGCGGCTCACCTCGACGCGCATTCAGCCCACCGACGTGCAGCGCGGCCGCGTGGGCCTCTTCGTGCAAGACGAGTGGGTGCTCGAGGGGCCCGGCCCGCGGGTGGCGGTCTCGCCGGGGTTCCGCGCCGACGTGGACACCCAGTTCGGCTGGGCTCCCTCGCCGCGGCTCGCGGTGAAGATCGACCCGACGCCCGAGCTCACCTTCCGCGCGTCGTGGGGCCTGGGCTTCCGCCCGCCGTCGTTCTCCGAGCTGTATCTCCAGTTCAGCAACCCGGGCATCGGCTACCTGGTGCAGGGCAACCCGAAGCTGCAGGCCGAGTACAGCGGCTCGGTCAACGCGTCGATCGACTACCGGCCGCCCATCGAAGGCTGGGTGCTGACGGCGAGCGCCTGGCACACCAGCCTCACCAACCTCATCAACATCACCGCGAACGGCATCCCCAACCCCGACGCGCCGGTCACCTTCGGCTACGAGAACGTCACCAACGCGTACACGCAGGGCATCGAGCTGAGCGCGCGCACCCGGCTCTCGCGCGGCACCTACCTCGACTTCAGCTACATGGGCCTCGACGCCCGCGACGTGACCCGGCAGCGGGCGCTCGAGGGGCGCTCGCCGCATCGCCTCAACGCGACGGTCACGGTGAAGTACCGGCCGGTGGGCCTCGAGCTGGTGGCGCGCGCGACCTGGCACTCTCCGCGGCCGTACTACCTGGGCTCGGGCCTGGGCTTCGCCAACGTGCTGGGCCTGGGCGAGGAGCGGGTGGTGATGGCGGCCGGCTACTTCGATCTCGAGGCGCAGCTCACCTACGTGTTCCGCCAGTGGCTGCGCGTGTTCGTCAACGGCTACAACCTCTTCAACTCGGGCGACCAGGACTACAACCCGAGACCGCCGCGCGGGGTCATCGGCGGCATCCAGGTGGAGCTCTGACGTGCGCGCGACTCTGATCAGCTGCTGTGTCCTGCTCGCCGGCTGCGCGAACGATCTGCGCGTCGATCACCCCTTCGAGACCGACACGCCCGGTGAGCTGGTGATCGTCGAGGTGCTCGAGGGCGGGCTCAAGCGCGTGCGCGTCGACGCGACCAGCAAGACGGCGCAGGTCTTCCTCGATCTCGACGAAGGCCGCGAGATGAAGCTCGAAGAGGCGTTCTCGAGCAACGGCTGGGAGCTCTCGTTCAAGCGCGACAAGATCGGCGTGAACAGCGGGCCGAACGCGCCGACGGGCACGGTGGACGTGGCGGTGCTCTCGGGCGTCGACTTCGACGCGCTCACCCAGGCGCCCGCGACGGGGCTGGGGCCCGACACGGGCAATGGCGTCTTCAACCCGGTGGGGCTCGAGGGCGGCTGGTACTTCTACGATCTCGGCGTGCATCGCCTGGTGCCCCGCACCGAGCTCATGTACGTGCTCCACACCTCGGCGGGCGCGTACGTGAAGCTGCGCATGCTCGAGTATTACGACGCCGCCGGCACGCCCGCGTCGATCACGCTCGAGTACGCGCCCATCGCCGCGCCGTGACACAATCGGCACCGAAGATGACCGCGCCTCCACTCAGGGAGCCCCCCGCCCGCACCCCCACGGTCGACGACGTGGAGTTCCGCGCGCTCTACAAGAAGACGAAGTACGTGGTGGAGACCGCTGACGGCTGGTCGCTGGTGATCACCCGGTACCGCCCGATTCCCCAGACCTTCCCCCAGCCGCTCTTCGGGGAACCGATGCTGCTGGTGCACGGCTTCTGTCAAAACCGCCACGCGTGGACGAGCGGCGAGTTCGTGAAGAACCTCCTGTTCTTCGGCATCGACATCCACATCCTCGAGCTGCGCGGACATGGGAAGAGCTCGATCGCGCTGCAGCACGAGCGCGCGGCGCGCTTCTCCCGCAAGCTGCCCGCGGACATCGAGTGGGACTGGGACATCGACAGCTACTTCCTCTACGACCTCCCGGCGGCCGTGGCGGGGGTACGGCGCATCACCCGGCGCGACAAGATCTTCTATTGCGGCCACTCGATGGGCGGAATGCTCGGCTACGGCTACGCCGGCATTCACCAGGAGCAGCTCGAGGGGATCATCACCATCGGCGCCCCGGCGCAGATCGGAAAGGGCAGCCTCGCCCTGCAGCTGCTCGCCTACGCAGGGCCGGGCATCAGCACCTCGGTCGACGCCGCGCTGGGCAGCATCAACCTGCAGCGCGGGGTAGGGCAGACCCTCTCGCGGCTCGCCTCGCGCTTCACCCGCAAGGAACCGGACGAGGCGCCCCGGCAGCTGTCGTACCGCTACCTGCCCCTCGACACCTGGCTCAAGGCCGCGTCGGACGCGCTGGGCTACGCCGAGCAGAGCCCGGTGCTCAGCCTGATCGCCAACCGCATCACCTGGCTCACCCGCTGGGATCGCATGTCGATGTCGGACATGCGGTGGCTCTTGAAGGAGGGCGGCGAGAAGGAACCGCGCAAGGTGGTCGACCAGTTCCTGCGCTGGATCCGCGGAATGGAGGTCGTCTGCTACCGCACCGGCTACGACTTCCAGCGCGGCTTCTCGAAGTTCAAGCTGCCGATGGCCATCATCTTCGGCGACATGGACCCGCTCGCGTCGCTCGCCTCGACCCGCTCGGTCTACCGCGCCGCCAAGAGTGAGTACCTGCTGTGGCGGCCGGTGAAGGGCAACAGCCACATCGAGCTCACCATGGGGCACGACATCAGGCAGATCTGTTACGACATCAAGAACCTCATCGAGTACGCGAAGACCCACCGCGCGCGCTCGCCTTCGCTGCCCCGCGTCCAGGACTGACGTTCAGCCCGAGAGGGTGATCGAAACAGCGATCGAGACCGTCACCGCTCACCCCGAGTGGAGTCGAGGGGCGTCTTCCTGCGAGCTTGGGCGCCCCTCCCTCCGCTCGGAATGAACGGGGCGCCACGGCCCGCACGGACAGGTCGAAAAGTGGAGCACCGGCCGGGGGTTGGTACGGTGCTACATGATGAGACAGCTTCGATGGTCCAGCCGATGTTTCGCGGGGTGGGTGGCCTTCGTCCTTGCGTCTCAGCCGCTGGCCGCCGTGGCGCAGGACCGGGTGCAGCTCAACTCGATCACGAAGATCGAAGTGAAGGGCAACACCGTCGAGATCACCGGCAGCCGCCGGCCCAACTTCACCACCTTCACGCTCTCCGATCCGCCGCGGCTGGTGATCGACATCTCCGAGGCCGTGTTCTCCGAGGTGCCCAAAGAGCTGAAGGTGGGCGACGGCACCATCACCGCCATCAAGACCGCCAGCTACGGCTCTGAGTCGGCGGCGATCGCCCGCATCCTGATCGGCTTCGAGCATGAGCTCGAGACCGACATCGCCAGCACCGGCACCTCGCTGGTGGTCAAGCTCCCCGCCGACGCGAAGCAGCAGCAGAAGGCCATCGCCGAGCGCCTCGAGGCCGATCGCGCCGCCAGGGCCCGCGCGGAGACCGAAGAGAAGGCGCGCCTCGACAGGGAGAAGGCCGAGCGCGAAGAGAAGGAACAGCTGGCGAAGGCCGAGGCCGAGAAGAAGCGCCTCGAGGCCGAGGAGGCGAAGAAGAAGGCCGACGAGGAGCGCGTGGCGAAGCTCGCCGCCGAGAAGCAGGCGAAGGAAGAGAAAGAGCGCCTGGCCCGCGAGGAGAGCGAGCGCAAGCGCGCCGAGGCCGAGGCGGCCAAGAAGAAGGCAGAAGAAGAGCGCCTGGCGAAGCTCGCCGCCGAGAACGAGGAGAAGGAACGCAAGCGCCAGGAGAAGGAAGCCCAGGCGCGCGCCGCGAAGGAAGAGGCCGAGCGCAAGGCGAAGGAACTGGCCGAGCTCAAGCGCAAGGAAGCGGAGGCCCGCGAGGCCCGGCTGGCCGCCGAGCGCGAAGAGAAGGAGCGCCAGGCGAAGGCCCTGGCCGAGCAGAAGAAGGCCGAGGAGGAAGAGCGCTCCGAGAAGGCCCGCGCCGAGGCCGAGCGCAAGCAGCAGGAGAAGGCAGAGAAGGCCCGCGCCGAGCGCGAGAAGAAGGAACAGGAACGGCTGGCGAAGCTGGAGGCCGGGCAGCAGGCCGGGGAAGCGAAGAAGGCGAAGCTGGAGGCCGAGCGCAAGGAACAGCTCGCCGCCCTCGAGGCCCGCACCCGCGCCGAAGACGAGAAGCGCCGCGCGGCGCTGGCCGCCGCCGAAGAGAAGAAGGGCCTCGAAGACGACAAGAAGCGCACCGCCGCCGAGCGCGTCGCGTTTGCCCAGGCCGAGAAGGAGAAGCAGGCCGCCGCGGCCGGGGAGGAGCGCCGCCGCGCTGACGAGGCGAAGAAGACCGACGCCCAGCGCCTGGCCGCGAAGGAAGAGGAACGCGCCCGCAAGCAGAAAGAGCTGGAGGCCGCGTCGGCCAGCACCCCGTCACCTTCCGAGCTGGTCGCCTCGAGCAAGCAGGCCCGCATGACCTTCGTGGGCTTCAAGCAGCAGGAAGGTGTGGGGCGGATCTTCTTTCGCACCAGCTCGCCCGTGCACTACCGGGTGGGGGAGGAGAACGATCGCCAGGTGGTGATCACCCTGGAGAACACCGGGATCAGCCTGCCGAACAACCAGCGGATCATCGACGCCTCGTTCTTCGACACCGCCGTCTCGCTGGTGCGCCCCGAAGAGCAGGGCAGCGGGGTGAAGGTGACGATCAGCCTCAAGCAGGCCGTGGCGTACCGCGCCAGCCAGGCCGGCAATGAGCTGACGCTGGAATTCGAACGCCCCGAGTGACACAAACGGCCCCGCATGCTCGGGCTGTGGCTGGCACTCGTGTTCACCGCCTCACCTGAGACGGCGGAGATCCAGCTCACCGCCGAGCGGCTCCTGCACGACGGCAAGCAGGACCTGACCACCGCCGAGGGCAGGGCGAAGCTGGTCACCGAGGGCGCGGCGATCGACGCCGATCGCATCGTCTACGATCGCAACCGCAGCATCGCCACCGCCACCGGCCACGTGGTGGCGCGCATCGCCCAGGGCGGGAAGATCGCGATCATCGCCGACCTGATGACGGTGCGCCTCGACGAGCAGCAGCAGGTGCGCGAGGTGTTCCTCTTCGACGGCCAGGCCATCTCGAAGAAGGACCTGACCACCGAGGCGCTGCTCGCCGCCGACACCGCGGAGAAAGTGGAGAAGGTGGGCGGGACCCAGGCCCTGCTGCAGGGCAACCACCTGGTGCGCGACGGCACGAGGTGGACGGTCGACGAGCTCGAGCTGGTGCCCTGCGAGTGCGACTTCAAGAACCCGTCGTGGTCCGTCACCTCGAGCTCGGCCACCATCGACACCGAGGCAGAGCGGGTCTCGATCACCAACCCCGTGTTCCGGGTGAAGCACGTGCCCGTGTTGTGGCTGCCGTGGCTGTCGCTGCCGCTCACCGACCGGCAGAGCGGGTTGTTGTTCCCCCGGCCGGCCTTCTCGGTCCTCAACGGTTTCTCGCTCGAGCAGCCGGTGTACCTGACGCTGGGGCGCAGCGCCGACGTCACCCTGACCCCCGGTTTCTTCACCGGCGGCACCGGCACGCGAGGGGTGGCGGGGCCGAAGCTCTCCACCGAGTTCCGCTACACGCCCAGCAGCCGGGCCACGGGCAAGGTGGTGCTGGGCCTGCTCTACGACTTCCGCACGCCCCGCGACGTCGACTCGGACTTGAACGGGCTGCGCGCCGACACGGGTCAGCGGGGGCTGCGCGGCGAGCTGGGCTGGCAGCACACGCAGGACTTCGACCAGGGCTTCGGCGCCCGGGTCGATCTGAACGCGCACTCCGATGGTGACTACAACCGCGACCTCACGGTCGACATCGTCGCCAGCAGCGCGACCTATCTGCGCAGCACGGCCACGCTCTTTCACCGTGGCGACGATCACTTCGTCGGGCTCGACGTCGGCCTGCGGCAGGACATCGAGTGGGGCTACGACTTCCTGGGCAACGGCACGCTGCGCAACGACGCGCCCTCCACCGCGGGCCGCGCGCTGCCCCCGGGCCCCGACGTCATTCAGCCCGTCGGCGCGTTCGGGCCGGGGACGTTGCAGCGTTTTCCCGCGGTGACCCTGGGGTGGGCGCCGACGAGGACGTTGGGCCCGGTCCGCTTCGACGTGGAAGCCGACGCGGTGCGCCTGGCTCCGTTGTTCTCCCGCACCGGAGACGAGGGGGCCGCGGCCGCGGGCGGCGCGCTGCTGACCGAGCCGTTTGCGAGAGGCGTCGCTCGCCTGTTCAACCCCAACCCTTCGAGCCCGGCGGGGGTGGTGCGGTCGGGTGTGGGTGACCGGCTCTGGCAACCGGGAGAGCGCGAGGCGCGCGATCGGCTCATGGTGTTGCCGCGGCTCTCGATCTCGGGGGTGGCGTTCGGCGGGCTGTCGGCGAGCGCCTTCGTGGCCTGGCGGCAGCTGGCCTGGGCTGGCGAGGCCTCCGGTCGATTCTGGAGCCGCGGGTACCTGCTGCTGGGTGGCCGTCTCGAGACCGAGCTGTCCCGCTCGTTCGATGGCGGCGCGCTGCGTCACGTGATTCAGCCGGTGGTCGAGCTCCGTGCGCTGCCCACGGGAGTGCAGGGCTCGTTGGGCTCACCAGTGGCCTACGACGCGGTCGACGCAGCGGTGCCCGGCATCACGCCGCGTTTCCAGGGGGTGGTCGAGCTTCGCCAGCGGCTGGTGCGGCGCGGCGGCCAGGACGTGCTGCGCCTGGACCTCGGCCAGGGCTTCGAGCTGAGCGGAGCCGACTACGCGCGCCTCACGCCCACGGTGGGGGAGAGCTTCGGGCGCGTCGGAGCGCGGATCGGCTGGTTCTCCGTGGATGGCATGTTGCGGCTCGACCCGCTCGCCACCCGGGTGACGCCCGACGACACCACCCTGATCCTCACCGGCGGCATCACCCGGGTCGCGGCCCGGGTCGAGGTCGATGACGGCCGGCACGGCGCGTGGTTCGGCTACGAGAACCTGCTCATGGAAGGCACGGCGCGATCGCGCCAGCCCATCGACCTGCTGTTCCTGATCGATCGCGGCTTCACGTCGCTCACCCGCGTGCAGCAGATCACCTTCGGGGCCCGGTGGAACTTCGGGCCCGTCAGCCTGCGCTACGACGCGCTCATGCAGGAGCGCACTCCCGACGGCGAGCAGACGGCCCGGCTCGTGCTCGCCCAGCAGACCGCGTCGGTGGGTATCTCACCCGCGTGCGACTGCTGGCGGGTCGACGTGGCAGCCACCCAGCCCACCTTTCCGGTGGTGCTCTTTCCTCAGCTCGGCTTCAACGTGACCATCTCGAAGTTCGGCTCGATCGGCAGCCGGTAGCCCCGACTTCCCTTGACGATCCGCGGGCATGCTTCGACAATGGCGGCCTGTTTTTCCCTCGATGAACACAGGGGTCGAAGCGAATGCGCATGCGCCTGATGGTGCTGGCTGGTGTGTTGTCTGCCTTGCTGTCTGCCTGTGGCGGTCCGGGCGGGCCGGCGGTGATGGAGTTCGTCGAGGTCCTCCCGTCGCAGCCGAAGATCGGCGACGTGGTGACGGTGCGCTTCCGGCTGCTCGATTCGCGCGGGGTCCCGCTCGCCGGTTCGAACGTCGACTTCAAGCTCGGCTCGACCAACACGGGCGTCACCCTGTCGCCCCCCTCGGCCATCTCGATCAAGGGCAGCGGCTACGCTGAGACGCAGATCGTGGCCAACGCCCGGGTCAACTCGGTGATCGTCACCGCCACCTCGGGCGACAAGGTGGTGACCTCGCCGCCCATCACCTTCGCGGGCTCGGTGCCCCACGGCCGCCAGCTCACCTTCCAGTGCGGCCCCATCGCGGGCGATGGCTCAGGTGGACGGCACGCGATCGGCGCCTTCGATGCCAGCCGCCACCTCATCGCCGGCTCGCAGATCGACTGCACCGCCCACGTGGCCGACCGCAACGGCGACGGCGTGGCCGACGCGCTGGTCTCGTTCGAGACCGAGGCTGGCACCATCGGCGCCACGGGCCTCTCGAAGTCCGACCTCGTGGGCGACGCGACCGTGATCTACAAGACCTCGCTGCCCCTGCCGATGGACGTGAGCCCCGACGTCTTCAAGTGGGTCACCCCCACGGAGGACGTGCTCAACACCGGCGAATACCTCGCTCCCCTCTGGATGCACCCGTTCGAGTGGGTGGAGGACCCGCGTGCGTTGGCCCTGGCGAGCGCGATGGCGATGCCCAACGCGCCCCGCACCTACACCCTGCGTGAGCCCCGCCGCCCCGACCCCATTCGGCTCAAGATGGACGGCAGCGGGCGCTACGAGAACAACCCGCGCGACAACCTGGTGAGCATGATCGCCGTCACGTCTGGCGAAGAGGGCTTCACCGACACCAACAACAACGGTGTCTACGACATGGGTGAAGAGTTCGACGACCTCACCGAGCCCTTCGTCGATGCCAACGACAACGGCACCTGGGACGCCAACGAGCGCTTCATCGACGTGAACGGCAACGAGGAATGGAACGGCAAGAACAGCAAGTGGGACGCCAACACCCTGATCTGGAAGCAGGAGCGGCTGCTGTGGACCGGCTTCCCGACCTACGAAGACACCATTCCCGTCATTCCCGGCGTGGTCGGGCAGCGGCCGGTCTTCGCGCCCGTGGCCACCGTGCCGCCGGGGCCGATCACCCTGGTGTGCCCGGTGGGCGGCCAGGGGTGCAACGCGGCGGGGCCAGCGCCCACGGGCATGGGTCCTCCGGTGCGCGTCTTCGCGTACATCGCAGACCCCTGGTTCAACTCGCTGGCGCAGAACGGCGACTCCGACAAGTGCGAGATCGACGTGGAAGACAAGTCGCCGGTGGTGGCCAAGGCAGAGCAGGGGGCCGGGTTCGCCTTCACCTATCCTCCAGGCCGGTTCATGGAGTTCACCATCAAGGACGCGCGTGATCCCAACGTGCCGCCGGCCGAGCAGGTGCCGCGCCGGTTCCCGCCGATCGGCTTCTATTCCACGATCAAGTGCACCTACACGTCGGCGCCCAAGGCGAGCTACATCCTCAAGATCGGCGTGGGCAGCGTGCAGGGCACCATCGAGTAGTTGTCCGCAGCCTCGATTCGGCTACTGTCGCGGCGCGCTGATTCTGGAATCAATATTCCAGGCTCAGGCGCCGAAAGGCAGGACGTCGTGGCGGACAAGGCTCCAGCAGCGAAGAAGCCCCAGACCCAGTCGCGGGCTGATCGGGAAGCCGATCGCCGCCGGGTGATCCTGCGCGCGGCCGTCGAGGTCTTCTCGCGCAAGGGGTACCACGGCTGCCGCATTCAGGACGTGGCGAAGGAAGCGGGCGTCGCGTACGGGCTCGTCTACCACTACTTCAAGAACAAGGATGAGCTGCTCGAGTCGGTCTTCGCGAGCGGGTGGCAGAACTTCCTGGGGCGGGTGCAGGCCGAGATCGCCACCGATCACCACGTGGCGGCGCGGGTGAAGGGCATCGTGCACGTGGCCTTCGAGGCGTACCGGCGCGATCCGCGGGGGGTGAAGGTGTTGATCCTCGAGGTGGGCCGGAGCCCGGCGGGCGGGGCGGTCAACCGGGGCGGCGCTTTCTCGTCGGTGATCCTCGCGGCGGCCGAGATGTTCAAGGAAGCCCAGCGCCGCGGCGAGATCCCCGCGCACCTCGAGCCCACGCTCTGCGCGACCATGCTCTTCGGCTCGATCGAGATGGGGCTGACCAGCTTCGTGATGGGGTTGCTCGACAAGCGCGACGACGCGTCGATCGATCGCGCCCGCGACCAGGTGGCCGAGACCTTCCTCCACGGGCTCACCGGGGCGCGCCCCCCGCCGGCGATGGTTTCGGTTCCTCCGCCTGCCCCCCGCGCGCGTTCGCGCACCACCAGCTGAGCCGTCTCACCCAACCCCCGGGGCCTTGAGCCATGAGCGAGAACCCTCCGCAGGTCCGATACGAAGTCGCAGACGGCATCGCCCGGCTCACCATCGATCGCGAGTCGGCGCGCAACGCGCTCTCGCCCGGGGTGATCCGCGGGCTGGTGGCGGGCCTGAAGAGCGCCGAAGACGATCCCTCCGTTCGCTGCGTGGTGCTCACCGGCGCCGGCGATCGGGTGTTCTGCGCGGGGGGAGACTTAGGGGGCATGTCGAACGGCTTCCTCGATGGCCATGACGGGCGGCGCGCCTACGGGCAGCTGCTCCAGTCGTTCCAGGAAGCGAAGAAGCCCACCGTGGCGCGCGTCAACGGGCACGCGCTCGCCGGTGGGCTGGGCCTGGTGCTCGCCTGCGATCTGGCCGTCACCACGGACACCGCGGGCTTCGGGCTGCCGGAGATCGATCGCGGGCTGTTCCCCATGATGGTGCTGGCGTTCCTGCAGCGGCACGTGGGCCGCAAGCGCGCCCTCGAGCTGCTGCTGACCGGCGATCGCCTCACCGCCGCGCGCGCGCTCGAGTGGGGCCTGGTGAACCAGGTGGTGCCCGCGGCCGAGCTCGACGCCGCCACGAAGGCGCTGGCCTCGAAGCTGGGTGGCAAGAGCCTCGCCATTCTCTCGCTGGGGCGGCGCAGCTTCTTCACCGCCGAAGATCTGCCGCTGGCTCAGTCGGTCGAGTACCTGGCCGCGCAGCTCTCGCTCAACGTGCTCACCGACGACGCCGCCGAGGGCGTCACGGCGTTCCTGGAGAAGCGTCCGGCGAAGTGGAACGACCGGTAGGGCGCGCGCCGGCGAAGTCGAGGCGCAACAGGCTCTCGGGATCCACCCAGCGGCCGTCGAGCTTCACCCCGAAGTGCAGGTGAGGGCCGGTGACCCGGCCTGACTGGCCCACCTTGCCCAGCGGCTGGCCGCGCACCACGTGCTGGCCCACCTTCACGGCGAAGGCCGACATGTGGAAGTAGGCGGTGAAGAGGCGGCCTCCGTGGTGGATGAGCACCGTGCCGCCCGAGCCGAAGCAGTCGCGCACCATCACCACCTCGCCCGCGTTGGCCGCGAAGATGGGGTCGCCGGTTTCCCCGTTGATGTCGGAGCCGAAGTGCTGGCTCTGCTTCCTTCCGTTGAAGAGCCGCAGATCGCCGAAGGGCGCGCTCACCTCGTCGAGGCGGGGCCAGCCGAAGCTGCCGTCGAAGGCCCAGGGCTCGAAGTCGCGATCGAAGCTCTCGGCGAAGACCTTCCGATCCGCCGCCGCCCACTGGCGCTCCTTGCGCGAGGGGTTGGTGAAGCGCCGGCTCACGGTGAGCTGGCGCCGGCGGAAGTCGGGCTTCTTCACCTCGAGCTCGCCGCTGACCTGCGCCTTGCCCTCGTCGGTCTTGCCGCTGATCTCGAGGGGCAGCTTGCCCGCCTTGCGCTCGACGGAGAGCCCCACGAGCGCGACCCAGCCCCCGGCGAAGGGCAGAAAGACGAGCTCCGCCGAGCCGAGCTGGCCCGACGGCGCTTCGGTGGTGCCCGTCACCTCGACGAGCACCGCGTCACCCGGGCGCGCGACGCCGGGCTGGAGGCGGACCTCGAGGCCCCCCAGCCCCAGGGTCAGCAGCGCCACCGCGAGCGTCACGGAGCGACCGGGATCACGGGGGGACGACGTTGAGGGTGCCGTTGACGTCAGCGGCGACCGGCGAGCCCCACGCCGTCTGGTAGCTGTCGGAGCTCGACTGATCCTTCGGGAAGACCACCCGCATGCCCGTGCTGGCGGGGATGAAGCCGGTCAGGGGGAAGGGGGAGATGGCCGCGATCGACCACCGGCTGGAATAGCCCGACCGCTTGCAGGTGAAGGTACCGAGCGCCGGATCGTTCGCGGTGGTCTGCTCGGCGTTGGTGATGGCGAAGCCGGTGCCAGGGGGGCCGTTGAACTCGCCGTTGCCGATCGTCGGCATCATGGTGCCGCCGGTGATGCCGTCGCCGTTCAGGTCGAAGTTGACGATGGCGAGCGCGCCCGGGCCGCCCTGCGAGGTGATGGGGGTGTCGAAGAGCACGTGCAGGGTGTCGTTGGGCTGCAGCGCGCTCGACATGGTGTTGGGTGCGACCTTGCGCACCTGGAAGGCGGCGGTGGTGCTGAGGGCGCGGGGCGCGGTGGCGTCGATGGCGAAGAAGTAGCCGATGAAGTCGCTGGTGACGCCGGTGTCGAGGCCGGTGGCGCGCACGATGATGTTGTAGCGGCTGCCCAGCGTCCACGAGGCGGCGGGCGAGATCGAGAGCACGTTCGGGGCGCGCTGGATGACCGAGACGGCCACGTTCGTCTGGCAGTCTTCCTGGACGACCTTCACCAGGCGGGTGGTGTCGACCTGGGTGATGGGCTGGTTGAAGACGATGCTGATGGCATCGGTCGCCTTCACCGCGTTGCGGTAGGGGGGCGAGAACGCGCCGTTGAACGAGTCGAGGCTGGTGGCGACGATGTTGAGGCCGCCGGTGGCGTGCGCGTCGCCGAGGATGATGGTGCGATCGGGGTTGGTGAAGAGCGAGCCGGCCGAGAAGTTGGTGATGGTGCCCAGGGCGTCGGCCCGGCCATCGAGGTCTTCGTCGAGCGCGCCGATGGTGACGGTGTAGTTGATGTTGCTGCCGATGCGCGCGAGCTCGGAGATGTCGGGCACGCCGGCGAAGGTGAGCAGGCCGTTCTCGTCGACGTCGGCGGTGCCGCTGAAGTTGCCGCACGCGCTGCCGTAGGTGCCGGCGAACGTCTGGAAGGCGGTCGACTGCACCTCGAGGAACGCCTTGGCGCCCTTCGCGGGGCGGCCCTGCGAGGTGTACACGCGGAGCTTGAGGGTGCCGGTGAGCTGGGTGAGCGTCAGCACGCCCGCGTTGCCGTTGCCGTCGTTGATGGGGAAGTTGCCGCTCGCGCCGGGCACCGCGCCGTTGAGGCGGGCGTTGGAATAGCCGGTGCGGCTGAAGAGCAGCTGCGCGCTCGAGCCGCCGGGGACGTCCTTGAACACGTAGGCGCCGTCGGGCGCGATGGTGGTGGTCTTGTAGGTGCGGCTCGCGTCAGCGCCTTCGCCGAGCACCATCACCACCTGCACGCCCTCGAGGCCGAGGCCCTGGCTGGTCACCACCACGCCCGAGATGGTGCCGACGGGGTTGGAGGGGGCGACCTGGGAGACGGCGTCGGGCGAGCGCACGCCATCGACGATGCCGTCACCATTCAGATCGTCCTTCGGCGCACACGCCGACAGCGCCAGCACGGCGCAGACCGTGAGAATTCGAGACATGTTTTGAGCTCCTGTGGGGTTGGACCTGACGCACTTTCGCCTGCGCAGCGCACAGGTCAAGCGCGGAACGGACTTGTTGGAGGCTATGCTCGCCCGCCGTGAGACCGACTCCAAGACTCGCCTTGTTCGGTGCGCTGGTGGTGCTGCTGTCATGGGTGGCCTGCGGTGGCTCTTCAGTGGATGGCACGGTGGGCCCCACGGGGGGCGAGGTCTGCCTGCCCGAGAAGAAGGTCTGCATCGACGTGCCCATCGGAGGGCTCGAGACCCAGGAGGTCTTGCGCATCAGCCCGGGCACCGACGTGCCGGGCGGCGAGCTCAGCGACAGCTACGAGATCAGCGGGGCGGCTGGCCAGCAGATCGTCTTCGTCAAGCCGGCCACCGTCACCTTCTCGCTCGACATCGTGCGCGAGGGCGACCTGCAGAACGAGAACCTGCTGCGCATCTACACCCGCGAGCGCCTCGACGGCGGGGCGCTGGGTGACTGGCAGCCGCTCGCCAATGCCTTCGTCGATCGGGTGCGCAACCAGGTGCGGGGCGACACGAACCACCTCTCGCCCTTCGTGGTGCTCCGATCTGATCGGCTGCCCGATGGCGGCAACCCCTTCGAGATCGACGCCGGGCGGGTGGACGCCTCGGTGATCACCATTCCCCCCTTCGATGGCGGGCGCGACGCAGGCCGCGACGCGGGGCCGCCTGATGCGGGGAGGCCGGACGCGGGGCCTCCCGACGCGGGTCCTCCCGACGCGGGCACGCCCGACAGCGGGACTCCCGACGCGGGCTTTGATGCCGGGTTCGATGCCGGGTTCGATGCGGGCTTCGACGCGGGCTTCGACGCGGGCTTCGACGCGGGCTTCGATGCGGGCGTCGACGCCGGCATCGACGCCGGAGAGCCGGACGCGGGCGACCCCGATGCGGGTGACGACGGCGGCGCCGACGCGGGCGACGGCGGCTGACGGTCAGTCGGTCGCCTTGAGGCCGTACTTCGCCACCAGGCGGTGCACGTAGTTGCGGGCGATGCCCGCCTCGCGCGCCATCTGCGAGATGTTGCCGTTGCACTTCTCGAGCAGCGTCACCAGGTATTCCCTGGTGAAGCTCTCCACGAGGCGCTCCTTGGCTTCCTTGAAGGGCAGCTCGGTGATGTCGTCGGTCGACGAGAGGGCGCGCGCGGCGGCCTGGGACTCCTGGGGCATGGGGTCGACGTCGGCGCCGGCGAGGCTGCGCTCGACGAGGTTGCGCAGCTCGCGCACGTTCCCCGGCCAGTGGTACGCGGCGAAGCGGGCCATGAGCGCGCGGGGCAGCTCGAAGTCGCCGCGGCCCATCGACTTGACGAAGTGCTGGGTGAGCAGCGGGAGATCGTCGAGGCGATCGCGCAGCGGCGGCACGCTCACCAGCACCACCGCGAGGCGGTAGTAGAGGTCGCTGCGGAAGCGGCCCGCGGCCACCTCGGCTTCGAGATCGCGGTGCGTGGCGGCCACCACGCGCACGTCGACGCGGCGGTGCTTGTCTTCGCCCACCCGGCGCACGGTGCCGGCCTCGAGCACGCGCAGCAGCTTGGGCTGCAGCTCGAGCGGCAGCTCGCCGATCTCGTCGAGGAAGATGGTGCCCCCGTCGGCCTCGAGGAAGGCGCCGTTGCGATCGCTGATCGCCCCGGTGAACGAGCCGCGCACGTGACCGAACAGCTCGCTCTCGATCAGGGTGGGGGCGACCGACCCGCAGTCGACCACCACGAAGGGCCGGTTGGCGCGCTTGCTCTTGGCGTGAATGGCCTTGGCCATCACTTCTTTGCCCGTGCCCGTCTCGCCCAGCAGCAGGACGGTCGAGTCGGAAGGCGACACCTTGTCGAGGATGCCGAAGAGCTGCTTCATCGCCTTGCTGGCGCCGATGGCGGTGCCGAACACGGCCTGTTCCGCCGGCTTGCCCAGGTCGGCCTCGATCATGCTGATCTTGAGCGTGGTCTTACCCAGGCTCAACGTGGCCTGGTCTTCGACGATCACCTCGGTGATGCGCGCGCCGCCCAGGTACGTGCCGTTGGTCGACTCGAGGTCCTTCACCAGCACGCCGTCGGGGCGGCCGATCAGCTCGACGTGGTAGCGGGACACGGTGGTGTCGGTGAGGCTCAAGCCCGCGTCGGGGTGGCTGCCCACCATGAGCGAGCCCTCGATGGCGCGGGTGGTGCCCATGCCGGGGCCGCCGACGATGGCCACCTGGTACTTGCGCTCCTTGAGGGTGCCAGACGCGCGGTCCAGCCGGAGCAACGCCGAGGGGGACTGGAGCGGTTCGGTGGCTTGCATCAGCTGTGGTGACTACACCGATGCGCTCGGTGCGACAACGCTTGAGCAAGCTCACATCTTCCGGTTGACGAGGGGGCGGCCCGGGCACACATTCCGCGCGCGCTTTCAAACCCAACACCTCACGGAGTCCCCCACATGGCGAACGGCGAGAAGATCACGCTGGTCAACGGCAAGCTGAACGTTCCGAACAACCCGATCATCCCCTTCATCGAGGGCGATGGAACGGGCCCCGACATCTGGAAGGCCTCGGTCGCGGTGATCGACGCGGCGGTGGCGAAGGCCTACGGCGGCAAGAAGAAGATCGAGTGGCTCGAGGTGCTCGCCGGCGAGAAGGCCTTCAAGCTCAAGAACAACTGGCTGCCCGAAGAGACGCTGCAGGCGTTCCGCGACTACCTGGTGGGCATCAAGGGCCCGCTCACCACGCCCATCGGCGGCGGCATCACGTCGCTCAACGTGGCCCTGCGCCAGAAGCTCGACCTGTACGTGTGCCTGCGGCCGGTGCGCTACTTCAAGGGCGTGCCCTCCCCGGTGAAGGCGCCCGAGAAGGTGGACATGGTGATCTTCCGCGAGAACACCGAAGACATCTACGCGGGCATCGAGTTCGAGGCGGGCACCGAGCGCGCCACCAAGATCCTCAACTTCATCAAGGCCGAGTTCCCGAAGGACTACGCGAAGATCCGTTTCCCCGAGAGCACCGGCGTCGGCATCAAGCCCGTGTCGAAGGACGGCACCGAGCGGCTGGTGCGCGCGGCGATCAAGTACGCGCTCGAGCTCAAGCGAAAGTCCGTCACCTTCGTGCACAAGGGCAACATCATGAAGTTCACCGAGGGTGCCTTCATGAAGTGGGGCTACGCGGTGGCCGAGAAGGAGTTCGGCGACAAGGTCTACACCTGGCAGCAGTGGGAGAAGACCAAGGCCGACAAGGGTGAAGAGGCGGCCAACGCCGAGCAGAAGGAGCAGCTCAAGGCCGGCAAGATCCTGGTGAAGGACTCGATCGCCGACATCACCCTGCAGCAGGTGCTGACGCGCCCCGAAGAGTTCGACGTGATCGCCACACTCAACCTGAACGGCGACTACCTGTCTGACGCGCTGGCCGCGCAGATCGGCGGCATCGGCATCGCGCCGGGCGGCAACATCAACTACCTCACCGGCCACGCCATCTTCGAGGCGACCCACGGCACGGCGCCCAAGTACGCCAACCTCGACAAGGTGAACCCGGGCTCGGTGATCCTCTCGGCCGAGATGATGCTGCGCCACCTCGGGTGGCACGAGGCGGCCGAGCTGATCCTCAAGGGCATGGACCTGGCCATCGGCCAGCGCACCGTCACCTACGACTTCGCGCGATTGATGAAGCAGGAAGGGCAGAACCCGACCGAGCTGAAGTGCAGCGAGTTCGGCGCGGCGATCATCAAGAACATGTGAGCAGTCCGTTCACCTGAACCGGAAAGAAGACCCACCATGAAAGCTCCCGTCAAAGTCGCAGTCACCGGCGCCGCTGGCCGCATCGGCACGCAGCTCCTCTACCGGATCGCCGCTGGCGAGATGTTGGGCAAGGATCAGCCCGTCATCTTGAGCCTGCTCGAAGTGCCCGACGTGAAGGACGCCACGGGCAAGGTCACCTTCAGCGCGATGAAGGGCCTCAAGGGCGCGTTGATGGAGCTCGACGACTGCGCCTTCCCGCTGCTGCAGGGCGTGACCGCGTCGGACGACGCCATGGTGGCCTTCAAGGACATCGACGTGGCGCTGCTGGTGGGCGCGACGCCGCGCGGGCCGGGCATGGAGCGCAGCGACCTGCTGCAGAAGAACGCCGCCGTGTTCATCGCGCAGGGCCGCGCGCTCAACGAGGTGGCGAAGAAGGACTGCAAGGTGCTGGTGGTGGGCAACCCGGCCAACACCAACGCGTACATCGCCATGAAGAGCGCGCCCACGCTCAAGCGCGAGAACTTCACCGCGATGCTGCGGCTCGATCACAACCGCGCGCTCACCCAGCTGTCGAAGAAGACGGGCAAGCCGGCCGACAGCATCGAGAAGCTGATCGTCTGGGGCAACCACTCGCCCACCATGTACCCCGACATCCGCTTCGCCACGTCGGGCGGCAAGGCCATCAAGGAGCTCGTCAACGACGAGACCTGGCTCAAGGAGACGTTCATTCCCACCGTGGGGCAGCGCGGCAAGGCGATCATCGACGCCTCGGGCATCTCGTCGGTGCCGTCGGCGGCCAACGCGGCGCTCGATCACATGCGTGACTGGTGGCAGGGCACCGGCAGCAAGTGGACCACCATGGGCGTGCCGTCGAACGGCGACTACGGCATCCCCGAGGGCATCATCTACGGCTTCCCCACGATTTGTTCGGGTGGGGGCAAGTACGAGATCGTCAAGGGGCTCGATATCGACGAGTTCTCCAAGGGTAAGATGGCAGCCACGCTCAAGGAACTCGAAGAAGAGCGTGACGCAGTGAAGGCGCTGCTCGGCTGATTTCCCCTTCAGAGAGGAGGGGCGCAAGCGATGGATCGCGAAGCGACTCTCCTGAGGCAACTGGCGGAGCGACCTGATGACCGGGCGCTCCGCCTCGTCTTTGCCGACTGGTTGCTCGAGCAGGGAGACGAGCGGGGTGAGGTGATCGCGCTGTGGGCGCGGGGCGGGCTGTCGCTCACCGAGCGACGCCGGGTGGCGAAGATCACCGCGGCTCATGGCGCCCAGTGGCTGGGGCCGTTGGCGCCGTTGGCCGATCTCCACCGCACGCGCTTCGTGGGCGGCTTCGTGGAAGACCTGGTCTGCGCCCCCGCCCGCAGCGACTTCAAGCACCCGGCGGGCACCCCCGATCGCTTCGCTTCGCTCGCTGAAGAGCCCCGCCTGGCGACGGTGCGCTCGCTCACGGTGCCCGCGGCGCAGTCGCCGGCGCAGCTGGGTGGGTTTCTCTCGAGCCCGAGGCTGGCGCGGCTCCAGCGGCTCGAACTCGGCTCTACCGACTGGCAGGAGCTCATCCTCAACCCACCGCTGGCCACTCCGCTCGCGCCTCCTCGCGTGGTGGTGGGCAGCTGGGGCGCGTTCCACAAGGAGCTGGCGCCGCTGGCCGGGGTGAAGCTCTTTCAGCAGGCCAAAGCGCTGGGGCTGGCCACCACCGAGTTCATCAACCCGCTGGTGGTGGCGGAGATCCACGAGGCGGTGCTCTCGCAGCACCGCGCGCTCATGGGCTTCGAAGAGATGATGCTGGCGGCGCGCTACGTGGTGTTCGAGGGCGCAGCCGACTGGTTGCTCGCCTGCGATCTCGAGCGGCGCGCCACGGGTACCGTCTTTCCCCGGCTGCTGCGCTGGGGCGTCGAGTCGGGCGAGGTGATCTTCACGCGCTCGCGCGAGCCGGGTGGGCCGTTCGACCACCTCACCATCGATCTCTCGCTGCCGGAGCAGGGCGAGAAGCGCATGACGAGCATGAAGCCCAACGCCGAGGTGCGCATCGCCACGGCCGCGGCCGTGCTGGTGCAGCTGGGTCCGGCCAGACTGACGTCCGTGGTGGTGAAGCTGGCGGAAGGTGGGCGCCTGCGGAGTCAAGAGCGACACACGCTCTACGCAGCCGCACGGAGATCAGGCTCGCTCGAGCACTTCTCGATCATCGGGGAGGCAGCGGTCTTGCCTTGACCGGTCAGACTCACCTGAGCAGGATTCACGTCGCTTTCTTCCGCAGAGCCGCCTGAAGTCCCCCAACCGGAGCGTGCATGACGCCGCAAGATCAGCAGCAGCAGAACATTCAGTCTGTGGGTGGTGACACCGTTCGCGAGCAGGACAAGATGATGCTCATCCTCGCGTACGCGCCGTGCCTTCTGTGCCTCATCCCGCTGCTCACGGTGAAGGACAGTGAGTTCGTGAAGTGGCACGCCAAGCAGGGCCTGGTGCTCACCGTCGGTGGTGGCATCGCGCTCTCGATTCTCGGGGTGATCCCCATCGTCGGCTTCGCCACCTGCCTGCTCGGCCCCGGCCTGCTGGTCGTCTGCATCATGGCGATCATGAAGGCGCTCAAGGGCGAGCGGTGGAACCTGCCCGTCGTCTCGGATCTCGCCAGCAAGTTCTAGGAACGCCGTCCTCGCGAAGCCTGGCGAGGGGGAGAAGCCCGGTATCCTCTGGGAGGGGGGCCGGGCTTTTCCTTTGCGGGCATGAAAAAGCCCCGCGACCAGTGAAGGGCGGGGCCAAGCAGAAACCGTTCACCCCGAGCGAGTCGAGGGGCTCAGGTGTCGTCGTCGTCTTCTTCCTCGTCCTCATCGTCGTCGTCATCGTCATCATCGTCGTCGTCGAGGTCGTCGTCTTCCTCGTCGTCGTCCTCGTCGTCGTCGATGGCCGCGGCGGGCAGATCGGCCGTCTCGACCTCGAACGACGCCGAGAACTTCTTGGCGATGGCGGCCATCTGCGCGGTCAGCTCACCCAGCGCGGCGCTGAAGTCTTCGTTCGCCGTCTTGGTGAGCTTGTTGTCGCAGTGAGGGCACGCGAGCTTCTCGGTGCCGTCGATCAGATCGGCTGCGTCGAGATCGAAGATGCCTTCGCACTTCTGACAGGTGAAATCGATGGTCGCCATGAAGGCGCAGGAGATATCGGCGTCATCGTTGACCTGTCAACGACCTTCAAGAACGCTGGGAGACGAAATGTCGCTCAAGATCCCCAAGACGATGGTTCATCAGTTGCACGAGGTGGCTGAGCGGCTCAAGGACGAGCCCGCCCTTTGGACGAAGCGGGGCGACGCCTGGGTGCCCACGTCCTGGCGGCAGTACGCGCAACGGGTGCGTGACTTCGCCCTGGGCCTGCAGTCGCTGGGCCTGGCGCCCGGGCAGGCGATGACGGTGATGGGCTTCAACCGTGAGGAATGGGTGGTGGCCGCGCTGGCCGCCATGGCCTCGGGCGGAGTGGGGGTGGGCGTGTACACCACCGCCTCGCCCGAGCAGATCGCCTACGTCACCGGCCACTGCGAGGCGACGATCGCCCTGGTGGAGCACGAGGGCTTCCTCGAGACCCTGCTCCAGGTGAGGCCCCAGCTGCCGAAGCTGCAGCACATCATCGTGATGGACGCACCCGCGGTGCCGCGCGAGGGCGTGCTCACCTTCGCCGAGGTGCTCGAGCGGGGCGCGCGGGCCAACGAGTCTGACTACTACACGCGGCTCGACGCGCTCGATCCCGCCGCGCTGGCGCAGCTCATCTACACCTCGGGCACCACCGGCCACCCCAAGGGCGTGATGCTCAGCCACCACAACCTGTGCTGGACGACGGTGCAGCTCTCGCAGTGCCACCCCATCACCATCGGCGACACCATCGTCTCGTACCTGCCGCTCAGCCACATCGCCGAGCAGGTCTGTTCGATCTACGGGCCGCTGATCAACGGGCTGCAGGTCTACTTCGCGCAGAGCTTCGAGAAGCTGCCTGAGAACCTGAAGGAGGTGCGGCCCACGCTCTTCCTGGGCGTGCCGCGCGTCTGGGAGAAGTTCATGGCGAAGGCCCAGGCCGGCATCGCCACGCAGCCGCGGGCGAGGCAGCGGGTGCTGGCCTGGGCGCGCAGCGTGGCCTCGCGTTTTCACGACGACGCGATGTCGCACCGGCAGTCGTCGATCACGCTCCAGGCGCAGTACGCGCTGGCGAAGCGGGCGGTGTTCACCCCCCTCAAGGCCCGCATCGGGCTCGATCGCGCGCACCTGCTGGCCACCAGCGCGGCGCCGATCGCCCGCGAGGTGCTCGAGTTCTTCGCCTCGCTCGATCTGCCCATCGCCGAGATCTACGGCCAGTCGGAGGTGACCGGCCCGACCTCGGTCACCACCCAGCAGGCGATGAAGCTGGGCAAGCTGGGCCGCCCCATGCCCGGCGTCGAGGTGCGCATCGCCGACGACGGGGAGATCCTGGTGAAGGGGGGCAACGTCTGCATGGGCTACTACAAGGACCCCGCGGCCACCGCCGAGCTGCTGCAGAACGGGTGGCTGCACTCGGGCGACGTGGGCCTGCTCGACGAAGACGGCTTCCTGCAGATCACCGGGCGCAAGAAGGAGATCATCGTCACCTCGGGCGGCAAGAAGACCGCGCCCAGCAACCTCGAGGGGCTGCTCAAGGCGATCGAGCCGATCGGCAACGCGATGGTGGTGGGCGAGGGCCGGAACTACCTCGTGGCGCTCCTGGCGCTCGATCCTGAGCGCGTTCCGGCGTTCGCCCACAAGAAGGGCTTCCCCCGCGAGCCCGCCGCCCTGGCCTCGCACGAGGGCTTCAGGGCGTACCTGCGCGAGGCGATCGAGCGCGAGGTGAACCCGCGGGTGGCGCGCTTCGAGAGCATCAAGAGCTTCGAGGTGCTGCCCCACGACTTCACCATCGAGGGCGGCGAGCTCACCTCGACGCTGAAGGTGCGCCGCAAGATCGTCGCGCAGAAATACGCGGACCAGATCGAGCGCCTCTACGCCAAATAAAACGGCCGCCTCCCTCGTGGGGAAGCGGCCGGTGAGCGAGGCGCGAAGGCTCAGCGCTTGTCGATGGGCAGGTAGTCGCGCTTGCGCTTGCCGGTGAAGACCTGGCGCGGGCGGGCGATCTTCTGCTCGTCGTCGGTGATCATCTCTTCCCACTGGCTCACCCAACCCACGGTGCGGGGGATGGCGAAGAGGTTGGTGAAGAAGTCGGCCGAGAAGCCCATCGCCTCGTAGATGAGACCCGAGTAGAAATCGACGTTCGGGTAGAGCTTGCGCTTCACGAAGTACTCGTCCTGCAGGGCGATGCGCTCGAGCTCGACGGCGATCTCCAGCGCGGGGTTCTTGCCCGTCACCTCGAAGACCTCCTCGCACGCCTTCTTGATCACCTTCGCGCGGGGATCGTAGTTCTTGTAGACGCGGTGCCCGAAGCCCATGAGCTTGGTCCCGTCGCCGCCCTTCACGCGGGTGATGAACTCGGGCACGTTCTTCACGTCGCCGATCTCACGGAGCATGCGGAGCACGGCCTCGTTGGCGCCGCCGTGGAGCGGGCCGTAGAGGGCGGTGATGCCGGCCGCGACGGCCGAGTACGGGTCGACCTCCGAGCTGCCGACGACGCGGGTCGCGGTGGTGGAGCAGTTCTGCTCGTGATCCGCGTGGAGGATGAAGAGCAGGTCGAGGGCCTTCACCAGCGCCGGGTGCGGGCGCCAGTTGGGCTTGCCGATGCTCTTGACCATCGTGAGGAAGTTCTCGGTGTAGCCGAGATCGTTGTTCGGGTAGACGTACGGCAGGCCCTGGCTGTGGCGGTACGAGAACGCCGCGAGCGTGGGCATCTTCGCGATGAGCCGCATCATCTGGGCGCGGCGCACCTCGCGGTTCTTCACGTTCTTGGCCTCGGGGTAGAAGCTCGAGAGCCCGGCGACCGTGGAGGCCAGCATGGACATCGGGTGCGCGTCGTACCGGAACCCGTCCATGAAGGACTTGATGTTCTCGTGCACGTACGTGTGGTGGGTGATCTTGGTGGTGAACTCCTCGAGCTGCGCCTTGTTCGGCAGCTCGCCGTTCATCACCAGGTAGCTCACCTCGAGGTGCGTCGACTTCTCGGCCAGCTGATCGATCGGGTACCCGCGGTACTCGAGGATGCCCGCGTCACCGTCGATGAAGGTGATCGCCGACTTGCAGTTCGCCGTGTTGAGGAACGCAGGGTCGTACGACATCAGGCCGAAGTCCTGATCGCTCGTCTTGATCTTGCGGAAGTCGATGGCCTTGACGCAGCCATTTTCGATGGGCATCTCGTACTGCTTGCCGGTGCGGTTGTCGGTGACGCTCAGCGAGTCCTTGGCCATACAGGTGAATTTTCACGCGGCCCCGGCACTTTCAACGAAAAAGAGTAGAAGCCACGCGCGTGTCGACGCGGAAGAAACTCCTGCTGCTAATCGCGCTCATCGGGGTTGGTGCAGTGATCGGCAGGGTCTGGTTCGCCGACGCCTTCGAACCGGCCCGCCTGATCGCCACCCTGCGCGAGCTGGGGACGAACGGCGCCGCCATCCCCCTCTATTTCCTGCTCTTCGGGGTGGCGACCAGCTTCTTCCTCCCCGCCGTCGCGATGATGATCGCCGCCGGCGTCACCTGGGGCTTCTGGCCGGGGTGGCTGCTGGTCTGGGGGGCGGCCAACGTGTGGGCACATGCCCACTTCTGGGTCGGGCGGTGGATCGGAGGCGAGGAGCTCAAGAGATGGCTTTCGCAGAGGGGCGCCGCCTGGATGGTGCGCGAGCTGGATCAGGGCGGGGCGCTCACGACGATCATGGTGCGCCAGCTCCCCTTGCCGTTTCCGCTGGTGAACCTCTCGGCCGGCGCGTCGCCGATGAGCTGGGGCAAGTGGACGGTGGGAAACGCCATCGGCCTCATCCCCAACTGCCTCATCTATACGCAGCTCGCCGCGGCGCTGGTCGACGGCGTCGAAGGCGCGCGCGAGAGCGCCGCGTACCGGGTGCTCTTCGCAGCGAGCGGGGTGATCGCGCTGGGCCTGCTCTCGCGCTGGCTGCAGCGGCGCTTCTCGGCAGGGAGGCAATAGGCCAGGGCTCGACGGGGAAGAACTTCGGGTCTGAGCGCGTGTCAGTCACCAGGAGTAGAGAGGCAGCGTGAGAAAGCTCTCGGAGAAGTCGCTGGGCAACGTGGCGCTGCACTACCTGCGCAAGCACTCCGCGAGCCGCAAGGGGCTGGTGCAGTTGCTGGAGCGGAAGATCAAGCGACAGGGTGACGTCCCGCTGAGCGAGGCGAAGGTGATCATCGACCAGGTGGTCGCGCGCATGGTGCAGGCGGGGTACCTCGACGATGCGCGGATGGCGGAATCGAAGACCGCGTCGCTGCACCGGCAGGGGAAGAGCAGCCGGGTGATCGAGCTGAAGCTGCGGGAGAAGGGCATCGACCCCGCGCTGGCCAGGAAGTCGGCGATCACCACGCCGGAGGTCGAGTTCGAGTCCGCGGGCATGTTGGTGAAGCGGAAGCGGCTCGGCGTCGATCCCGAGCGGAAGCAGAAGGACTTCGCGGTGCTGATGCGGGCGGGGTTCAGCTCAGACGTGGCCCGGCGGGCGCTCCAGGCCGCGGCCGAGGCAAGTCCGGTCGGCGAGCTGATCCAGTTCCCTGGAGGGGCGCAGGCCTTCGACGAAGGGGACGGCGAAGAGTGCCGGGTGCTCCCGTTTCCGATCCAGGCCAGCGATCGAGAGAAGCCCGATCGTGGGCTCGAGGCCGCAGCCGGCCTGGTGGAGAAGAAGCGGCTTGGGCTCGATCCATCACGGAAGCAACGGGACCTCGCGGTGCTCATCCGCGCGGGCTTCAACTACGACGTGGCGAAGCTGGCGCTCCTCAGGTGAGTGCGCGAGCGCGGGCCAGCCGGGCTCGGAGGGCGTGGAGTTCCTCATTCCGGCCGTCTGGGAAGAGGGCCTGCATCAGCTGGTGCATGACGAGCGCGCCGACGTCTCCCACGATGTGCGGCGCAGGCCCCTCGTTCGCAGGCGAGAGCTCGAGCACTTCTCCGGTTCGCGCGACGCCGTAGGTCGTCTCGTCGCGGCGGATGAACGGAAAGAGATCGTCAAAACCGGACTCGCTCGCCTGCGCGATGAAGTCGTCCTCATCGAGGTTGATGTCGAGCCCGGCGCTGAATCCGGACTCCGACGCTTCGATCGTCGAGTGCGTCGCGAGGAAGGGGCGGATCGCGGCAGGGAAACGCTCGAGCTGCGCGGGGGCCACGGGCTGCCCGACCGTCACGATTGCGCCCCGGTGACTCTCCAGCCGGAGCTCAGTGGCCGAGCAGCTCGCAGAGGCAAGCTCCTGGACGAGCCACAGGACCTCCCTGCGAGGGGCGCCCCACGCGGACCACCAGGTGTCCAGGCTCGCGGGCTGTGCATGCCACGTCACCCACGGTGCGAGCTGGGAGAGCACGCTCGGAAGCTCCTCGACGAGCACCCGGCGATAACCACGTTCGATCAACTGATCGGCGTGCACGATGAGCGCGTCTGCGGGGGAATCGCCCATCGGGGCGAGGAGCTGCTTCGAGGGAGGATCGAGCCTGAAGTAGCGCGCGTCCTCGGAGGTCACCCAGATCCCCGAGTCCTCGAGTGTGAGCACCCTGAAGTCTGCCGTCGCCGGATCGACGAAGGACTGCGCGACCACCCGCGCGGGGTTCACGCCACCGTGCCCACGTAGACGTAGGCCAGGCCCCAGAGGAGTGGGTGGGCCTCGGCCTTCGCGTAGCGCCCCGTGTCACTCATCATCGCGGTGAAGCGCTCGCCCGCGGGGAACGCGGCCATGGTGCGCGGCAGGTACTCGTAGGCCGCGCGGCTGCCCGTGAGCAGCTGTCCCAGCAACGGCATCACGTGCTTCGCGTAGAAGCGGAAGAACGCGCCGAACACGCCCCTGGGCTGCCCGAACTCGAGCACCACCACCCGGCCGCCGGGCTTCACCACGCGCGCCAGCTCGGCGACGCAGGCCTTCGGATCGTCCACGTTGCGAATGCCGAACGAGATCGACGCCACGGTGAAGCGCGCCGCCTCGTAGGGCAGCTTCATCGCGTCGGCGACCTCGAACTTCACGTCGAGCCCTGCGTCGGCCGCCTTCTTCGGCGCCGTGGAGAGCATGGCCGCGTTGAAGTCGGTGCCCAGCACGGTGCCGGTGGGGCCGACGGCGCGCTTGAAGGCGAGCGCGAGATCTCCGGTGCCGGTGGCGCAGTCGAGCACCGAGTCACCGGGCTGCACCGCCGCGCGCTTGACCGCCACGCGCCGCCACAGGCGATGAACGCCCAGCGAGAGCACGTCGTTGGTCGCGTCGTACCGCGGCGCGATCTGCGTGAACATCTGGTGGACCTGTTCGCTCATCGCGAGGCCCCGCCGACGGCGGCGAGCGCCTCGGGCCTGGCCAGCGCGCGGCCGGTGGCGTGGAGCAGGGCGGGCAGCGTCTGCATCAACGAGCCGAACATCTCGGGCGTGAGCGCCTGGGGCCCGTCGCACATCGCGGCCTCGGGGGCGGGGTGCACCTCGACCATGATCCCGTCGGCGCCGGCGGCCGCGGCGGCGAGCGCCATGGGGATCACCAGCGAGCGCACGCCCGTGGAGTGAGACGGGTCGACGATCACCGGCAGCCTCGAGCGTTCCTTCACCCAGGCCATGCCGGCGAGATCGAGGGTGTTGCGCAGGGTGTTGTCGAAGCTGCGAATGCCGCGCTCGCAGAGGATCACCTGGTCGTTGCCACCGTCGAGCAGGTACTCGGCGGCGAGCAGCCATTCCTCGAGGGTGGCCCCGAAGCCACGCTTGAGCACCACCGGGCGGTTCGTCTTCGCCACTTCCCGCAGCAGCGAGAAGT
The DNA here is from genome assembly GCA_030681645.1 of Archangium sp. GTDB lineage: Bacteria > Myxococcota > Myxococcia > Myxococcales > Myxococcaceae > Archangium_A. The sequence goes on along the minus strand of JAUXRX010000049.1, from coordinate 159,560 downwards.
TGTGCATGTTGCGCGCGCCGATCTGCAGCACGTCGACGTAGTCGAGCATCAGCGCGAGCTGGCTGACGTCCATCACCTCGGACACCACCGGCATGCGGTGGCGCTTGCCCTGCTCGGCGAGGAGCTGGAGGCCCATCTCGCCCAGGCCCTGGAACGAATACGGGGACGTGCGCGGCTTGAACGCACCGCCGCGGAGCACGTGTGCCCCCGCGAGCTTCACCGCGGTCGCTGCCTTTTCCACCTGGTCGGCGTTCTCCAGCGCGCAGGGCCCGGCGATCACCGTGAAGGCCCCGCCGCCCACCGTGACGCCCGAGCCGAGGCGCACCTCGACCGTCGCCTCGCCCGCGCCCCGCAGCACCTTCCTGGCCTCATGCGCCGCCATTGATCACTCCTGTTCAACCAGTTCAAGCCGTTTTGAACTTGGTGATGCATCTATAGCGGGGATGCCTTAGAAGACAACTGCGTCGTGAGGAATGACCTCGCCAGAAGGCAGTACGTCGGGCTCGCGCGCCCCGCGGCGCTCGGGGCGCTGTTGCGCCTGGGGCCTGAGCCGCTCTCTGTCTGCTGGTCGAACCCATCTCGGGCCCTTCATGTCACAGGCGTGGGGATCGCAGGAGAGGGGGGCGGAGACGTCACCTGGCTGTCCGCGGTGCCGCTGCATGCGCCGCCGGGGCCCTGGTTTGGAGGGTGGGCGTTCGCGGGGCAGGCGTGGCCCGGCTTTGACGAGGAAAGGTGGATCCTCCCCGAGGTGCTGACCTGGTGGGACGGGGCGCGCCCGTGGTTGGCGGCGTTCGGGCCCGCGGGCACTTCGGAAGAGGTCCTCGAGCAGCGGCTCGACGCCGTGCGCGAGGTCGAGCCGTTCACGGGTACGCTCACCGCGCGGGCGGTGCCGGGGAGCCAGGCCGAGTGGAAGTCGCGGGTGGACGCCGCGCTGAGCGCGATCGCGGCGGGCACGTTCGACAAGGTGGTGCTCGCGCGGGTGATCGAGCTCGAGAGCGATCGACCGATCGTCGAGCGCGCGGTGCTCAAGGCGCTCGAGGCGAGGCACCCCCAGTGCTGGTCCTTCCTGGTGCGCGGCCGCGGCGGGCAGGCCTTCGTGGGGGCCTCGCCAGAGACGCTGTGTGAGGCCTCGGGTGACTCGTTCGCCACCGACGCGCTCGCAGGCACGGCCGCGGGCGGGCAGGGCGGGGCGCTGCTTTCCAGCGACAAGGAGCTTCGGGAGCACCGGGCCGTGGTCGAGGGCATCGTCGAGTCGCTCACGCCGTTCTCGCTCGAGCTCAGCCACCCCACCACGCCGGCGGTGAAGGTGCTGGCGAACGTCGATCACCTCTTCACGCCCGTGCGCGCGAAGTTGAAGCCCGGGGTGCGCGCGCTCGAGGTGGCGCGGGCGCTCCATCCCACGCCGGCGGTGGCGGGGCGTCCCCGGGCCGAGGCGTTGGCCTGGTTGCGCGCGAACGAGGGCTTCGAGCGGGGTTGGTACGCGGGCGCGGTCGGCGCGATGGGGCCGGGCGGTCTGACGCTCGCAGTGGCGCTGCGCTCGGCGCTGATCTCCGGCTCGCGGGCGCAGGTGTTCGTCGGCGCCGGCATCGTCGCGGGCAGCACGGCCGAGGCGGAGTGGCTGGAGACCGAGCGGAAGTCGAAGGCGATGCTGCCTGCGCTGGGGGTTCACGATGTCTGAGCCGCGCCCCCCGGAACCCCGTAGCGGTCCCCCGGTCACCCCGAGCGAAGTCGAGGGGGCGAGTGCTGAGCACTTGAACCAGCGCTGGGCCGCGACCCTGGTCGGCGCGCTGGTGGGCGGCGGCGTACGGCACGCGGTGATCGCGCCGGGCAGCCGCTCGACGCCGCTCGCCCTCGCGTTCGCCGATCGGCCCGACGTGAAGTGCTGGTCGGTGATCGATGAGCGCAGCGCCGCGTTCTTCGCGCTGGGGCTCTCGAAGTCGACGGGCACGCCGGCGGTGGTGGTGTGCACTTCGGGCACTGCCGGGGCGCACTTCCTTCCTGCGGTGATGGAGGCCGGTGAAGGGGGCACTCCGCTGGTCGTGCTCACCGCCGATCGCCCGTGGGAGCTGCACGGCTTCGGTGCCCCGCAGACGATCGCGCAGGTGGGGATGTTCGGCCGCTACGTGCGCGCGGCCGAGGCGCTGCCGACGCCCGATGAGGAAGGGCTCACGCACCTGGCCGCGGTGACCTCGCGCCTCGTGCACCTGGCGAAGTCAGCGCCGCGCGGGCCGGTCCACCTCAACGTGCCCTTCCGTGAGCCGCTGGCGCCCGTGGGCGGCGCGCTGGTGATCGATCCGCCCGTGACCACGTTCGCGCCGGTCACGGTGACGGCAGACCTCTCGGTGGTGAACGCGGCGATCGCGAGCGCGAAGCGTGGGTTGATCGTCTGCGGGCCCCGGGAGCGGAACGACGGGTTCGGGGAGTGGGTGCATGCGCTCGGCGCGCGCCTCGGCTTCCCGGTGATCGCCGAGGCGGCGTCGAACGCGCGCTACGGCTTCCCCGAAGCGATCGGCGTGGTGGACACGCTCTTGCGCAATCAACGCTTCGCCGAGGCGATGAAGCCCGACGTGGTGTTGCGCTTCGGCGGCGGGCTGACGGCGAAGGGGCCGCAGGCCTGGCTCGACGCGTGTGGCGCGAGGATCTTCCAGTTCACGGACGAGGGGTCACCGTTCGATCCAAACCACCGCGCAGAACAACTGATCCCCTTCTCTCCCTCTCCCAGGTTGGGAGAGGGTCGGGGAGAGGGCCGCGCGTCCTGGCGAGCAACCTGGGCAACGGCGCAAGACGCCGTGCTCGCGATCGACCCGGGCAACGAGCTGATCGAGCCGCTGGTCGCACGTCACTTCATCGCGGCACTCCCGCAGGGCACGCCGGTCTTCCTCTCCAGCTCCATGCCGATCCGCGACGTGGACGCGTTCGCCATTCGCGGCCAGCCGCTGCGCGTCTTCACCAACCGCGGGGTCAACGGCATCGACGGCATCACCTCGACCGCGCTCGGAGTCGCCGCGGGCACCGGCCGGCCCACCGCGCTGCTGATCGGCGACGTGGCGCTGCTGCACGACCTCTCTGGCCTGCTGATCGCGCGCCGGCACGCGCTCTCGCTGACGATGGTGGTGGTGAACAACGACGGCGGAGGCATCTTCCACTTCCTCCCGATCGCCACGCGGACGCCGCACTTCGAGCAGCTCTTCGGCACCCCTCACGGAGTCGATCTCGCCCACGCTGCTTCGCTCGCGAACGCGACGCTGCACCGCCCGGGCGATCTCGCAGAGCTCGGCCGAACGGTGGCGAGCTGCCTCGAGGGCGGGCTGCACCTGATCGAAGTGCGCACCAGCCGGATCCAGAACGTCGACGTGCACCGGGCGCTCTTCGCGAAGCTCGCGGAGGCAGTGCCATGAGCCGGGTGGCTGGAGCCGTTCCATGAAGCTCACCTTCACGCGCTGGGGGAACGGACCGACCAGGGCGCTCTTCCTGCACGGCTTCACCGGGTCAGCTCGTTCGTTCGATCACCTCGAGCCGTTGCTCGGCGATCTGCTCAGCGCGGCTTGCGTCGAGCTGCCTGGCCACGGGCACACCCCCGCCGCGAGCTGGCACGAGACCGTCGACGCCATCGGGGAGCTGTTGCCCGAGCGTTCCGTGCTGATCGGCTACTCGCAGGGTGCTCGCCTCGCGCTGGCCGTGGCCGCGAAGTTCCCCGAGCGGGTGGAGCGCCTGGTGCTCGAGTCGTGCGCAGCCGGCTTCCGGCGCCGCCACGATCGGATGCTGCGCCGGCGGTCTGACGAGGCGCTCGCCGAGACGATCCACGCGCACGGGGTCGAAGCGTTCGTCAGTCACTGGGAACGGATGCCGCTCTTCGATGGCCTGCGCGCGCTGCCCGCGGTGGAGCAACAGGCGCTTCGGACCAGGCGCGGCAGTCACACGGCGCAGGGCCTCGCCGGCGCGCTGCGGTTGTTGGGGCAGGGCGCGCAGCCGGATCTCTGGCCCGCGCTGCAGGCCCTGCGTGTGCCGACGCTGCTGATGACCGGCACAGCAGACGCGAAGTACACGCGGCTCGCCCGGCAGATGGCGGCCGAGCTCCCCATGGCCTGGCGGGTCTCGTTCAGCGGGGTGGGCCACGCGCCGCACCTGGAGTGTCCGGCCGCGTACGCGGCGGAGCTCAGATCGTTCCTCGCTCCACGGTGGCTCGCTGAGCCCGAGGGCCTCGCGCCGTGAAACACCTGATCGGAACTGTCTCCCTCTCCCTGCGAAGCGGGGAGAGGGCTGGGGTGAGGGGCCCAGCGCTCAAGGCGCCCCTCACCCGGCCTGCGGTCGACCTCTCCCCGCTTCGCAGGGAGAGGTTTTCATGACGCCCCTCAGGGCCTGGTTCCTCGCGACGAGGCCGCGCACGTTGGTGGCCGGCATCGTTCCGGTCGCCGTCGGCTCGGCGCTGGCGTACAGGGACCAGGTGTTCTCGCTGCTCCCTGCGATCGCCGCCCTCGTCGGCGCGCTCTTCATTCAGATCGGCACCAACCTGGTGAACGACTACTTCGACTTCAAGCGGGGCGCGGACACCGTCGACCGCCTCGGCCCGCCGCGCGCGACGCAGCAGGGGTGGCTCACGCCCCGGGCCGTCTTCACCGGCGCGATGGTCTGCTTCGGGCTCGCCTTCGCGGTGGGGTTGTACCTGGTGTCGGTCGCTGGGTGGCCGCTGGTGGTGATCGGCCTGGCCTCGCTGGGCGCCGGCTATGCGTACACGGGCGGGCCTTTCCCGCTCGCGTACAACGGGCTCGGCGACCTCTTCGTGCTCGTCTTCTTCGGCTTCGTCGCGGTGGGCGGCACGTACTTCGTGCAGGGCCATGCCGTGACGGCGACCGTGCTGCTGGCCGCGATCCCCGTGGGGTTGCTCGGCGTGGCGTTGTTGGCGGTGAACAACACGCGCGATCAGCAGACCGACGCGGCCGCGGGCAAGAAGACGCTCGTGGTGCGCTTCGGCGCTTCGTTCGGCAAGGCCGAGTACGTCACCTGCCTGGTGGTGAGCGCGCTCGTGCCGCCGGCGCTGTGGCTCTCGGGCGCGACCTCGCCGTTCGTGATGTTGAGCTGGCTCGCGCTGCCGCTGGCAGGGCCGCCCCTGAGGGTGCTCTTCACCCAGTCAGGCGCCGCGCTGAACGCCGCGCTGGCGGCCACGGCCCGGCTGCAGATGATCTTCGGGGTCCTCTTCGCCGTGGGGCTCACCCGATGAAGCTCGAGATCGAACCCTTCACCCTCCGGCTCCGCAAGGCGATCCAGACCGCGCGTGGACCGATGGACGAGCGGGTGGGCTTCCGCGTGGCGTTCCGGGCAGACGGCGTGCTGGGGCGCGGCGACGCGATGCCGATGGCGTCGTTCGGTACGGAGACGCCCGAGGCCGCCCTCGCGGCGCTGCAGCGCTTCGAGATCACGAAGGCCCCGGACACCGTCGACGAGATCGCCCTGGCGATCGAGGGCCTGGCGGCGACGCCCGCGGCCCGGCACGCCGCCGAGTGCGCGCTGCTCGAGCACCTCGCCATCCGGCAGGGCGTGCTGGTGGCGACGCTGCTGGGCCCGGTGCTCCGCTCGCACTTCGTGGTCAACGCGCTGCTCGAGGGCGACGACGCCGCGGGCCTCGCGGCCTCTGCCGAGCGCGCGGTGCGTGATGGGTTCCGGGTGGTGAAGCTGAAGGTGGCGGCGCGCCCGCTCGCGGTGGAAGCACAGCGCCTCCTGGCCGTGCGGCGCGCCGTGGGGCCCCACGTCCAGATCCGCATCGACGCCAACGGCGGCTGGAGCGAGGCGACGGCGCGCTCTGCGCTGCGCGGGCTCGAGGCGCTCGGGCTCGAGGTGTGCGAGCAGCCGGTCGCGCCGACCGACGTCGAAGGGCTGCGCCGGCTCAGGCACCTGACGCCGTGCCGGATCGCCGCCGACGAGACGATGCTGCTCTCGAACGTGCTGCCGCGGCTCCTGGAGAAGGATCCCCGCGCGGCGGCCGACGTCATCGTGCTCAAGCCGGCAGCGCTGGGTGGGCTGGTGCGATCGCTCACGCTGGCGCAGCAGGCGCACGACTCGGGCGTGGGCGCGTACGTGACCACCCTGATGGACGGGCCCATCGCGCGCGCCGCGGCGGCTCACCTCGCGGCGGTGCTGCCGAGCGCCGACTGGGCGCACGGGCTGTCGACGGTGGAGCTCTTCGAGGGCATGCGGCCCGATCCCTTCACGCCGTTCGAGGGCGAGATCACGCTCCCCCAGGCGACGGGGTGGGGTGTGCCGTGAAGCGCGAGTGCCCGGTGGCGCTGGCGGCGCGCGCGCGCCCTGACGCCCCGGCGCTGATCTTCGAAGGCCGCACCTGGACGTGGGCCGAGGCTGATCGCGCGGTGAGCGCAGTGGCCGCGGAGCTGCGCGTCGAGCCGGGCGATCGCATCGCAGCGCGAGGGTGGAACAGCCCCGAGCTCGCCTGGCTCTTCTTCGCCGCCGGCCGGGTGGGCGCGACGTTCGTGCCGCTCAACGCGCGGTTGACCCCACGAGAGGTCGCGCCGCTGCTGGAACAGGCCGGAGCACGGCAGACCTTCGGAGACCTCGAGCCTCCTGCTCGCCCGGGGGTGAAGGGAGATGAGGAAGTCGCCGCCGCCCTCTTCACCTCGGGAACCACCGGCGTCGCCAAGCTCGTCGAGCTCACCCACGAGAACTTCCGTGCTTCGGCCAGCGCGAACGCAATCCGCCTCGGTGGAGAGCCGACGCAGCGCTGGCTGGGAACGCTCCCTCTCTTTCACGTGGGCGGGTTGGCGATGCTCTCCCGCTGCGCCCTGTACGGAGCGTCGATCGCGCTCGAGGCGCACTTCGACGCGGGCCGCGCTTGCGCGGCGATGGACGAAGGCGTGACCCACGTGAGCCTGGTGCCCACGATGTTGGAGCGGGTGCTCGAGGTGCGAGGCGCGCGCCCCTTCGTCGGCGTGAAGGCGGCGTTGATCGGCGGTGGTCCGATGACCTCGTCCACGCTGCAGCGCGCGCGCGCGGCGGGCCTGCCGGTGCTGCAGACCTACGGGCTCACCGAGGCCTGCAGCCAGGTGACGACCGAGACGCTCGAAGGCGCCGACGGCACCACCGCGGGCCCGCCGATTCCCGGAGTCGAGGTGCGCATCGTCGAGCCCGACGCGACCGGGGTGGGCGAGATCGAGGTGCGCGGGCCGACGGTGGCGAAGGGGCTCGGCCCCTGGCTCAAGACGAAGGACCTCGGTGTCCTCGACTCGGCCGGGCGGCTCACCATCCGCTCGCGAAGGATGGATCTGATCCTCTCGGGCGGAGAGAACGTGTACCCGGCCGAGGTCGAGGCCGTGCTGCGCGAGCACCCGCAGCTCCGTGACGTCGCCGTGCTGGCGCGCGCGGATTCGGAGTGGGGCCAGGTGCCGGTGGCCGTCGTCGTGGCCACGGAGTTCGACCCGACGGCGCTGACGGCGTGGGCGCGGGAGCGGCTGGCGTCGTTCAAGGTGCCGCGCACGTGGATTCGGGCCGACGCGCTCCCGCGCAATGCGACGGGCAAGCTCGATCGCCAGCGCCTCTCCGAGCTCGTCCGCCAGCGAGCGTGAGTCACTGCATGTGTTCGTTGGCGGGGAGGGCAGGGCCCTGGTCGGCCTCGCCATGGAGCCTGGCTCGCATGCGGCGAAAGCCCTCGTGGTGCCATTCGCGGAACTTCGGCTTGGTGCCGTAGCGTTCGGCGAGCGCGAGGTACTGCGTCTGGGCGGCGTCGATCTCGGCTTCCGAGGTGGGAAGCCCCGAGCCCTCGCCGCGCAGGCCGCGGAACACCCACGGGCTCTTGATCGCTCCACGCGCGATCAGCGCCCCATCGGCGCCGGTTTCGCGTGACAGGCGGTCCCAGTCTTCGCGGGTGACGACGTCGCCGTTGCCGATGATGGGGATCTTCGCGCGGGCCTTCGCCTCGGCAATCGCGCTCCAGGTGGGCTTCTCGCTGCTGCCCTGGCGCGCGTGGCGGGCGTGAATGACCAGGTAGTCGAGGTGCTCGTTCGCCAGCTCGACGAGGGGCAGGTAGACCTTCTGGTCCTGCTCCAGGCGGTTGAGCCCGAGGCGGATCTTCACCCCGACGGCGCCGATCGGCAGCGAGGTGGTCTTCTTCCAGTCGCTGAGCGTCTTGAAGATCGTCTCGAGCTTGCCCTTGCGCTTGAGCAGCGCGGGCCCGGCGCCGATGCGGATCACCTCGGGGGAGGGGCAGCCGAAGTTGAGATCGATCGCGCGGATGTTCTTGAAGTGCGGCGTCGGCCTCTCGAGCTTGTTGAGCGCTTCGGCGAGTTCCTTCTCGTTGGCGACCATCAACTGCACGCCCGTGAGCACCTCGGGATCGAAGGTGTCGATCAGGTCGAAGGTGCTCTTGTTGTTTCTCGTAAGGCCCCGCGCGCGGATCATCTCGGTCCACGTCAGGCTCGCGCCGCGGTCCCAGCAGACGCGCCGGTAGGCGCAGTCAGAGACGCTCTCCATGGGCGCGAGGATGAAAGGGCTGCTGAGCTCGAGGCTGCCCAGCTTCAACTGCTGACTCATGGGCCCCGATTAGCCCATCGCGGTCAGCTCGTGGGCCAACAGCGCTGCCTTCCGCTCGACGCCCCAGCGGTAGCCGCCGAGCGCGCCGGTCGCCTGGATCACCCGGTGGCAGGGGATCAGGTACGCGAGGTGATTCGCCGCCACGGCGCTCGCCACGGCGCGCACGGCGGTGGGGCGGCCGACGTGCCCGGCGAGCTGCGCGTAGGTGCTGAGCGTGCCGCTGGGGATCTCCAGCAGCGCCCTCCAGACCGCCAGCTGCAGGTCGGTGCCGTGCAGGACCACCGAGAGCGGTTGCTTCAGCGCTTCGCCGCGGAGGAGCCGCTCGAGCTGCGCGACGATGGGCGACAGGCCGCGCGGGTCTCGCTCGAGGGTGCAGCCGGGCCAGCGGGCCGCGATGCTCTCGATGCCCGAGAACGAGACGCCGCACAGGCCGCGCGGGGTGGCGGCGATGGTGAGCTTGCCCAGGCCGGTGTTCGCTTCGCTCCAGCGCAGGGCGGGGCCGGCCTTGAACTCGCCCGGGGTCATGCGCTCGACGCGGATCATCGCGTCGTGGAGCCGGCCAGGGCCGCTCAGGCCTGCGTCCCAGGCGGCTTCCAGGACACTGCGGGACCGGAGGAGGGCGGCTCTCGCGGCTTCTACGCTCAACACCTGGTGGAAGCGCAGCGGGCTCACTCCGACCAGGCGCTGGAAGGTGCGCTGGAAGTGGAAGGGGCTCATGCCTGCCTGCGCGGCCAGGTCGTGGAGCGCGGGGACTTCGGTGCTGGTCAGGCTCGAGAGCGTGTTCGCGATTCGATCGAGTGGGGTCATGCGCGGAACGTAAGGAGCCCGCTTCGATCGGCCCACCCGGTTCTTGCTCATGGGTTGGTTCTCCCTCTCCCCCTCAGGGAGAGGGAGACACTTCAGAAGATCACGACCGTGACTCCGTCGCCGCCTTCGCTGTTGTCGCCGGGACGGAAGGACTTCGCGTAGGGCGAGCGCTTGAGCGACTCGCGGAGGTCCTTCTTGATCGCCCCCGTGCCGTGCCCGTGGATGATGATCGCCGCCTCGTCGCCGTTGCGCGTGCAGCGATCGAGGAACTGCTCGATCTTCCGCAACGCATCTTCGGTGCGCTCACCCCGCACGTCGATGGTCGGGCTCGCCAGCGTCAACACCTGGGCCGCGACCTCTTTCACCTTCTCCAGCCGGGCTTCCTTCTTGTTCGCCCCGGGGAACTTCGCCGGCTCCTTCGACTTCGTGGGCGGCCCCAGCTCGCTGATCGGCACCCGCATCTTGAGCGCGCCCGCTGCCACGGTCGCCGTGTCACCCGAGAGGTCGATGATCTCCACCTCGGCGTCAATGGTGCGGTGCCGCGCCCTCGCGCCGATCTTCAGCTCGAGCGGCGCCAGCTCGCGCACCTCGCCCTTGAGCTCCTGCCGCGCGCCCCGCTCGGCGGTGGTCTGCTCGTTGATGCGCTGGGTGAGCTCGGCCGCCACGCTCTGCGCCGTCTTGAGCGACTTCTCGCCCTCGAGCTTCTCCACCATCGCGCGGATCTGGTTGCGCGCGAACTCGAGCTCGGCCCGCAGCGCCTCGCGGAACTTCACTTCCTCTTCCTTGCGCTTCTTGAGCGCTGCCGCGAGCTCCACCTCGGCCTGCTCGCGCGCCACCTTCGCCTCGCGCGCGTCACGCTCGGCCGCGTCGCGCTGCTCGTGGAGCCTGCGCCGCTCTTCTTCCGCCGCCGCGAGCGCCTTGCTCAGCGCGCCCCCGGTGTTGATCGCCAGATCGTGGGCGCGCACGCAGATCGACTCGGACAGCCCCACGCGCCTGGCGATGTCGATGGCCGACGACGCACCCGCGAAGCCGATCTGCAGCCGGTACGTGGGTGACATGCGCTTGCCGTCGAAGCCCACGCGCGCGTTGACGAAGCGGGGGTCGAGGTGGGCCAGCGCCTTGAGCTCCTCGAGGTGCGTGGTGACCAGCACGATCGCGCCGCGGGTGAGCAGGTCTTCGAGCACCGCCGTGGCGATGGCTGCGCCTTCACGCGGGTCGGTGTCGGCCGCGATCTCGTCGATCAAGACCAGCGCCCCGCGCTTCGCCACCGCGCAGATGTCGCGCAGCATCGTCACGTGCGCCGAGAAGGTGGACAGCCCCGCCTGGAGATCCTGCTGATCGCCGATCGCCGAGTGCACCTGGTTGAAGAGCGGAATCCGCGAGCCGGGATCGCAGGGAATCGGCAACCCCGCCCGGGTCATCAACGCGCACAGCCCCACGCCCGTCAGCGTCACCGTCTTGCCGCCCGCGTTCGGGCCCGACACCACCAGCGAGCGCGCGTCGCCGAGCTCCACGTCGTTCGAGACGATCTCTCCGCCCTTGAGCACCAGGCGCGGGTGGCGCAGCCCCTTGAGCACCAGCGCACCGTCGGCCGGCTCGAGCTGGGGCGTGTTCGCCTTCAGATCGTTCGAGAGCGAGGCGATGGCCTCGAGCTCATCGAGTGACGACAGCGCGTCGACGCCGTCCAGCAGGTGGTGCGCCTCGCGGCCCACCAGGCCGGAGAGCTCGAGCAGCACCTTCCGCTCTTCCTCGAGGACGATCGACTGCGCGATCGCCAGCTCGTTGCCCATGCCGATCATCTCGGCCGGCTCGACGAACAGGGTCTGGCCCGACTGGCTGGCGTTGTGGACGATGCCCGTCACGTCGCGCTGGTGGCTCGACTTCACCGGCACCACGTAGCGATCGTTGCGCACCGAGTAGTAGCCCTCGCGCAGCGTCTCGTTGAACTTCTCGTCGCGGAGCAGCTCGTCGAGCCGCCCCCGAATTCGCCGGTGCAGGCCGCGCGCGGTCTCGCGGGCGTCGCGGAGGTCGGTGCTGGCGCGGTCCGAGATCTCCCCGCTCGCCTCGAAGCTCCGATCGAGCCGGGTGGCCAGCTTCGAGAGCACCGGGAGCCTGCGCCCCAGCATCGCCAGGCCGGGGAGGCGCTCCTTCCGATCCACCAGCAGTTCGTGGGTGCGCTCGAAGCTGAACAGCACCTGGCACACGTTGATCAGCTCTCGCGGCTCGAGCATGCCGCTCTTCGACGCGCGATCGATCGAGGTGCGCACGTCGACGATGCCGGTGATGGGCAGGGTGATCGGCTCGGCCTTGAGCGCGCGCGCTTCCTCGGACAGGGTCAGCGACGCCTGGATCTCGTCGCGCGACTGCAGGAAACCGCGGGCGCGGGCGCGCTCCTGCCCGACCTCGGTGCGGCACCGCCCGGCGAGCGCCGCGCGGATGTCGTCGAAGCCGAGGGAGGCGAGGGTGCGATCGCTCACTTCCATGGCGGGACCCGGGACATCGGGGAGCTGTGAGTCTGGCGGCGACATGCGGGAGCCTGTCGCGTCGGGTCGAAGTTCCTGACGTGCATTCGCGCGCCTTGTGTCCCGCGGGGCCCTCGAAGGCAAGTGCCCGGGGCAGCGCAATGCTGGTAGGTGTCTGACCCCATGTGGCTGCTCCTCACGCTCCTCGCCACCACCCCCCTCGACGACGCCCAGGCGCGCGAGGAGGGCGGCGACGACGTGGGGGCGATCGCGGTGCTGCAGGCCGCGGTGACGTCCGATCCACGCTGGGCCATGGGCCGCGTCGAGCTGGGCCGGCTGCAGCTCAAAGCAGGCGCGTCCGAGACCGCGCTCGAGCACCTCGACATCGCCCGCTCGCTCGCCCCCGGGAACCCCCGCGCGCACTACCTCTTCGCGCTCGCCGCCGGCGAGGCCGGCCGTCGCAACGAGTCGCGCCGGGCCCTCGAGGTCGCGCTCGCCCTGCGGGAAGGGTACGCCGACGCCCAGGTGCGGCTGGCCAGCCTGCTGAGCGCCGAGGGCGATCATCGCGGCGCGGCGAACGCGCTCAAGCCCTACGTGGCCACGCACCCGGAGGCCAACGGCGCGCGGTTGCAGCTCGCCGAGGCCCTGGAGCGGTCGGGGGACGCCCGCGGGGCCGAGAAGGAGCTGCGAGCGCTCCTCCAGGTGGCCGGGCTCAAGGTGCTCGCCGGCCGCCGCCTGCTCGCCCTCCTCGACGCGCAGGGGCGAACTGCCGAGGCCGAGAAGGTGCGGCACGCCATCGATCCTCCGCGGCGGCAGCTGCGCGACCTCAAGCCGAGCCGCAAGTGAATCAACCCTGGGTCGACGGTACTTTTGTTGCGCAGGGGCCACTCTCGTTCTTCGCTAGGTCCCAGATGACTGCGTTGCGGACAGGTGTGGCGGGTTGGCTGGTCCTCGCGTTGACGGCGTCCGCGGCGCCAGAGGTCCTTCCCCCGACGGCTGAGACGATGGTCGAGCTGCAGAAGATCGAAGCGGCGAGCTACCGCGGAACGGTCGACTCGCTGCGCCTCACGTACCAGGACACGGCGCGCGCCCGGCCCGGTGAGGCCATGCCCCGGGTCTTCGTGGCCTGGTGCACGCTGCCCAGCGACGACGCGTGGAACCAGCTCAAGGCGATCGCCACGATCTTCCCCGACAACCCGTGGGTCCGCTACGGCATGGGCCGCATCTACACGAACTGGAAGGGCATGAGCGACCTGGCCCGGGCCGAGTTCGACGCCGTGCTCAAGCGCGACCCGAAGTTCTACCCGGCGCTGATCGGGCAGGGGGACGTCGCGCGCGTGAAGCAGGACTACGAGCTCGCCGCCTCGAAGTACCGGGCCGCGCTCACCCTGGCCGAAGATCCCTTCGCGCGCGCGGGGCTGGGGCTGGTGCTGGCGGCGCAGGGCAAGAACGACGAGGCGCGGGTCGAGCTCCGCAAGGCGATCGACGCGCAGCCCGAACAACCCGCGGCGCTCTCGGTGCTGGTCAAGCTCTCGCTCGAGGCGAAGGACCCCGGCACGGTGAACGCGGCGCAGGCGCTCGCCGACCTCCGCCCGAAGGACCGCGAGGCCCGGAAGATGTTGGCCGAGCTGCGCTTCGACCTCGGCGACAAGGCCGCCGCGGCGAAGGAGTACGAGCGGCTGGTGCGCCTGGGCAACGCCGAGCTCCCCGTGCTGCAGCGCCTCGCCACCCTCTACCGCTACCTCAACGACGGAGAGGGCGAAGAGCGCACCCTGCAGATCATCGCGGCCACCGACGAGAAGAACGCCGACGCCAACATGCGCATCGCCGAGCTGCGCTACGCCCGGAAGGACCTCGAGGGCGCGGAAGGCCAGTGGCTCGAGGCCCTCGTGCGTGATCCGAAGCGGGTGGAGGCGCGCGAGGCGATCGCGAAGCTGCGCCTCGATGCAGGCATTCTCCACGAGGCCCTCGACGAGTTCCGCAAGGCGCTGGCCATCGATTCCACGCGCTCCGAGACCGCGGCGGCGATCGTCAAGCTCGAGGCGGACTTCAAGTTCCCCAGGAAGAAGGCCCGCGGCGCGCCCACCAACGTCTACTGGGCGGTGCAGGCGTCGCTGGGGAAGTTCTTCGACGAGCGCAAGCTCCAGAAGCGCGGGCTCGAGGGCAAGTACAAGCTGCGGGTGCGCATCACGAAGGAGGGCACGGTCGAGGGCGTCGACGTGCTCGAGGACACGGTCAAAGACCCGCTGCTGCTCGGCCACGTCTACTTCGGGCTGCGCGACGCCGAGTACGCGAAGGGCAAGAGCGAGCCGGTGTTCGAGTTCGAGCTCGGAGCGAAGAAGAAAGGCAAGTGATGCGCTTCGGCATCGACGTGCAGGCGGCGCAGGGCTTCGCAGCGCTGAAGGGCAAGCGGGTCGGCGCGATCGTCAACCCCACCAGCGTCGACGCGCGCTTCGTGCACCTGATCGATCTGCTGCACGACGCCCCCGGGGTGACCCTGGGCGCGCTCTTCGGCCCCGAGCACGGCGTGCGCGGCGAGGCCCAGTACATGGTGGCCGTCGACGACGTGGCGCGCGATCGCCGCACCGGGGTGCCGGTCTACAGCCTCTACGGGCACACCTTCGAGTCGCTCACGCCCCGTGCGGAGTGGCTCACCGGCCTCGACGCGCTCGTCTTCGACATCCAGGACGTGGGCAGCCGCTACTACACGTACATCTACACGATGGCGCTGGCGATGAAGGCCGCGGCGAGGGCGAAGCTGGCCTTCTACGTGCTCGATCGCCCGAACCCGATCGGCCTGTCGATCACCGAGGGAAACCTGGTGGGGGAGAAGTACCGCAGCTTCGTGGGGCTCTACGCGCTCCCCACCCGGCACGGGCTGTCGGCGGGGGAGATCGCGCGGCTGCTCAACGAGCAGGAACAGCTCGGCGTCGAGCTCCACGTCACCCCCGTCGAGGGCCTCACCCGCGGCTCCACCTGGGCCGACACGGGGCGCGCCTTCATTCCGCCTTCGCCCAACATGCCCACGCCCGACACCGCGCTGGTCTACCCGGGCATGTGCCTGGGCGAGGGCACCAACGTGTCGGAAGGGCGCGGCACCTGCCGGCCGTTCGAGCAGTTCGGCGCGCCGTACCTCAAGTCCTACGAGGTGGCCGGCAGGCTCCAGGCCCTCGCGCTGCCCGGGGTCGTCTTCCGCCCCTGCGCCTTCACCCCCACGTTCGACAAGTGGAAGGGCCAGTCGTGCGAGGGCGCGTTCATTCACGTGACCGATCGCCAGGCCTTCCAGCCCCTGCGGACGGGCGTGGCCATCTTCCAGACCTGCTTCGAGCTGGGGGGGAAGGACTTCGCCTGGCGTGACGACGCCTACGAATTCGTGGAAGACGTTCCCGCGTTCGACCTGCTCTGCGGCACGGATCAGGTGCGAAAGGGTATCGAAACAGGCAGGCCGCTCGACTCGCTGTTCGAGGGATTCGAGGCCCAGTTGCACTCTTTCGACCCGCTGAGGCGACGATATGCTCTCTATCCCTGAGCGATGGTTTCGATCGGCGTCTTCTCCGACAGCGATGGTGACCTGACCGCGTTCGATGCGGCGCTCAAGCTGCTTGCCTCGAAGGGCGCCCGCCGCTTCCTCTTCGCGGGCGGAAAGTTCGCCGATCTCGACGAGTGGGTGAAGTGGAAGCGCGAAGAGGTGAAGGCGCAGGCCGACTACAGCGGCGAAGACTTCCTCGAAGACGTGCGGAACTACCTCATCGGCCTGGGCCAGGTGGATCGGCCCGCGGCCTTCGGCACGGCGCACGAGCAGGTGCGCGCGATCGAAGAGCTCACCCGCATGAAAGACAAGATCCTCCGTGCGCCCGAGAAGGGCTCGCTGGCGTACCTCGACACCGCCGTGCCGCGGAAGGTGCTCGAGATGCTCGGCGACGCGCTGTGCTGCCTGGTGCACGACAAGAACGACCTCGACAAGGAAGACATGCTCAACGCGCTGGTGCTGGTGCACGGCAAGGACCCCGAGCCCAAGGTGGTGAAGGTCGGGCCGCGCACGTTCATCACGCCGGGGCGCCTCACCGGCAACAAGCCCACCGTGGGCCTGCTCGAGACGGTGGACCGGCAGGTGGTGTTCTCGGCCTTCACGCTCGACGGCAAGGCGGTGATCGACCGCATGCCGATTCAGCTGGGCAGCGGCAAGACGAAGATCTCGGTGAAGTGATGAAGGAAATCTCGCTGCTGGGAGGCTCCTTCAACCCGCCGCACGTCGGGCACCTCATGGCCGCGCTCTACCTGCGCGCCACGCTCGGCTCCGACGAGGTGTGGCTGTTGCCGAGCTTCAATCACCCCTTCGGCAAGCCCCTCGAGGCCTTCGAGGACCGGGTGGCGATGTGCGAGGCGATGGCGCAGGACGTGGGGCCGTGGCTCAAGGTGAGCCGCGCCGAGTCCGAGGTGGGTGGGGAAGGGCGCACCATCGAGCTGCTCGAGTGGCTCCTGCCGAAGCACCCCGACACGAAGTTCCGCTGGGTGATCGGCTCGGACATCCTGGCGGACCTGCCCAAGTGGAAGGCGTGGGATCGCATCGAGCAGCTGGTGCAGGTGACCGTGCTCCACCGGGCGGGTTACCCCTCGGAGCGCGCGCTGGGGCCTCCCATGGTCGAGGTGTCTTCGACCGAGATCCGCAAGCTGCTCGAGGGTGGCGAGCCGCCTGACGAGCTGGTGCCGCGCCTCGCGCTCGAGGTGGCGCGCACCCGCGGGCTTTACGGGCTGCGCTGACCCGTTCGTTCTGCTAGGCGGCGGTGCGTGAACCGCCGCAAGATCCGCGTCGTGGGAGCAATGCTCGAGCGCGAGCCGGGCCGGTATCTGATCACCCAGCGCTCGAAGACCGCGTCGCTGCCGCTGTTGTGGGAATTCCCCGGCGGGCGGGTGCACGAAGGCGAGCGCGACGCCGATGCGCTCCACCGCGAAATGGAAGAGCGCCTGGGCCTCGACGTGATCGTCGACGAGGAAGCGATGGCCACCCACCACGAGTACGACACCTACTCGGTCGACTTCCGCGTCTTTCACTGCAAGCTCGCCAGCCCCGAGCAGGAAGTCAGCCACAGGGTGGTCAACGATCACCGCTGGGCGGCCCTCGACGAGATGGGCCAGTTCGAGTTTCCCCCTGCCGACGCAAGAACGCTGGCCAAGCTCCTGGACCTGGACTCGTGACGATGCACCAGTTTCCCAAAGACATCGGGTGGATCGAAGTCATCTGCGGTTCCATGTTCTCGGGCAAGACCGAGGAACTCATTCGCCGCCTCAAGCGGGCGCTCTACGGCAAGCAGAAGATCCAGGTCTTCAAGCCGCAGATCGACAACCGCTACGACGAGCTGGCGGTGGTGAGCCACTCGCAGCTCAAGATCATCGCCACGCCGGTGACGCGGGCCGACCAGATCCTCCAGGCGCTCAAGCCCGACACCGAGGTGGTGGGCATCGACGAGGTGCAGTTCCTGGGCATGGAGGTGATCAGCGTCGTCGAAGCGCTCGCCGCGAAGGGCCTTCGCGTGGTGTGCGCTGGCCTCGACCAGGACTACCAGGGCAAGCCCTTCGAGCCGATGCCGCAGCTGCTCGCGGTCGCGGAGTACGTGACCAAGGAGCTCGCCATCTGCGTGGTGTGCGGCAACCCGGCCAACCGCAGCCAGCGCCTCTCGGATTCTTCCGAGCGGGTGGTGGTGGGCGCGGCCGGTGCCTACGAGGCGCGCTGCCGCAAGTGCCATGTCCCGACCCCGGTGGAAGCGACTCCGCCGCAGAACCTCGAACTCTTCTCCCGGTGATCCATGCGTGACTCGCTCTACGAAAACGTCCCCTACTCGATGTCGGAGCTGAAGCACTTCTACGGCCCCAACGTGCACCTGGTGGGCAACCCCTACCTGCTCTCGCTGCTCGCCCAGCTCTGCGCGAAGGACACGCAGCAGCCGGCGGTGAACACGCTGGTGCGCACGCTGTACACCGACCTGATCACGATGGTGGTCAACCACGAGTTCCCGCGGCGCACCGCGACCATTCCGTCTCGGATGATCCAGTACACGCCGCGCGGCATCTACCAGGGCGAGATCCTCGACCCCGAGGTGCGCGCCGTCTCGGTGAACATCGCGCGCGCGGGCACGATCCCCAGTCAGATCACCTACGATCTGCTCAACACCATCTTGACCCCGCGGCTGGTGCGGCAGGACCACATCATCATGAGCCGCGAGCTCGACGCGGCCGAGCACGTGGTGGGCAGCAACATCGGCGGCTCGAAGATCGGCGGCGACGTCGACAACGCCATGGTGCTCTTCCCCGACCCGATGGGCGCGACGGGTGGCTCGTTGTCGACCGCGATCAACATGTACAAGAAGAAGGTGCCGGGGAAGATCCGCAAGGTGATCTGCGTGAACCTGATCGTCACGCCCGAGTTCATCAAGCGGCTCACCACCGATCACCCCGACGCGATCCTCTTCGCGCTGCGGCTCGATCGCGGCCTGTCCCCGCCGGAAGTCCTCACCACGGCGCCCGGCGAGCTGTGGGAGAAGGAGCGCGGCCTCGATGATCGCCAGTACATCGTGCCCGGCGGTGGCGGCATGGGCGAAGTGATGAACAACGCGTACGTTTGAAGAAAGAGCGCAATGGCTTTTCACGACACCTCCGTCGAAGTGATGTTGTCCGCAGAGAAGCTCCAGGCGCGCGTCGCCGAGCTCGGTGCGCAGATCACGAAGGACTACCAGGGCAAGGAGCTGACCCTCATCGGCATCATGAAGGGGTCGATCTTCTTCCTCACCGATCTCGCCCGGCACGTCGACCTGCCCATCACCATGGAGCTGATGGGGGTCTCGAGCTACCAGGGCGGGGTGGAGACCACCGGTGAGGTGCGCATCACCAGCGACCTCACCAAGCCCATGCACGGGCGGCACGTGATCATCGTCGAGGACATCATCGACACGGGCCTCACCATGAAGTTCCTGCTCGAGAACCTGGGCGCGCGGCACCCGGCGTCGGTGAAGGTGGCCACGCTGCTCGAGAAGCCGTCGCGCGCGAAGGTGAAGGTGCAGATCGACTACAAGGGCTTCGTGATCGAAGACCGCTTCGTGGTCGGGTACGGGCTCGATTACGGCGAGAAGTTCCGCAACCTGCCGTTCGTCGGCGTGATGCGCACGGACTGAGTCACCGTTCACCCCGAGCGGAGTCGAGGGGCGGGTTCACCCCGCGTCGGGAGCCGCTGGAGCCGGAACAGCGGGTGCCGGTGCGGGAGCGGGAGCGGGCGGCGGTGCCCCCAGCACCTGCTTGCCGAGATCTTCGAACAGCTTCTGCAGCTGCGGCTCGAGCACCTTCTGCAGCGTGCCCGCGCCGTCGGCGGTGAGGTTGGTGGCGCGCAGCGTGGTGGCCAGCAGCTTCACCTGCGGCTCGACCGCCAGCAGCATCAGCGACGCCTGCGCGCGCGACTTGGAGTCGGATTCGGCCGCGAGCTTGAGCTGGGTGAGCGCTTCCTCGAGCTGCCGGCGCGCGTCGTCGAGGCGGGTGCGCGCGAGGAAGAAGGCGACGTCTGACTGCATCTTCTTGAGCGAGGTGCGCTGACCCTCGGTGAGACCGTTGAGCTTCTCCGCGCGGCGAATGAGGGCGAGCCCCTTCTCGAGGTCTTTCGGCTGGTCGGACGCGAGGCGGGGACGGGCGAGCATCTCGAGCACCGTGAAGAGGGCGCGATCGAGCTCGTCGCGATCCTCGAACTTCTGGCCGTTGACGGTGAGCGAGACGTTGCCCTCGAGATCGATGGGCGCGTACGCGTCGATGAGCGAGGGGTCCGACGGGCTCCATGGCGCCGCGCCGGTCGGCATCATCTTGCCCTTGAGCACCACCAGCTGGCCGGCCTGCACCTCGAGCACGTAGGTGCGCGCATTGACCTGTGACAGCGCGTACACGGCCGCGCCGCCCAGGCCGAGGATGAGCGTCAGGACGAAGAGGTTCCGGAGGGCGCGGAGGAGGCGTGCTCCAAAGCTGGGCTGCGAGTCCATGTGCACGAAGGTAGTACGGACTGGAGGAAGACCCCATTGCCGGCTGGGGAGGGATGCTGTTGCAACTGACCTAAAAGAGGCAGAATTGCCGCATGTCTCACGCTCCCGCGACTGAGCTCGTTCCCGGGCTCCCGCTTCGCTTCCCGGTGGCTGTACGCCCTCCGCGCGGCTTCAAGCCCGACAGGCTGGAGACCTGGCCCCAACTCGAAGGCCGTCTGGAGTTTCACGCCGGGAGACTTCTCTACATGCCGCCGTGCGCTGACGAACAGGCTGACGTCGTCTTCTCGGTGACTCAGGTTCTCGGCCCGTGGCTGAAGAAGAACCGGGGTTTTGTCGGGTCCACGAATGAGGCAGGCATGATCCTGGCTGGCTCGGTGCGCGCGGCGGACGCGGCTCTCTGGCGCAAGGCCGATTTGGCCGATCAGGTTCGTGGGACCTTGCGGCGCGTGCCCCCGGTACTGGCGGTCGAGGTCGGTGGCCAGGATGAAGACGAAGCGGCGCTGCGGGAAAAAGCCACCTGGTATCTCGATCGCGGCGTGCGAATCGTGTGGCTGATTCTCCCTCGGGTGCGACAGGTGATCGTGCTCACGACCAGCGGCGCGACGAAGCACGTTGCAGGCGAGCGGCTCGAGGCAACGCCCGTTCTTCCCGGGCTGACGCCAGCGGTGAAGGACTTCTTCGACCAGCTCTGATGGCGATGCGCGACGAGTTCGCCAAGGCTCCGTCTCGAATACGGACGCTGCGCGAGGTCGTACGGTGAAGAGGCACCTGACCCGCATGGAGCGCTTCGTGAACGGCGGGGTCATCCAGGACGAGTACCGCGACCATCGAGCTGGTTTGCCCTCTCCCCGACCCTCTCCCCCGCGGGGAGAGGGAGGCACGGGGCCCATAACTTGGCGATCTTCGGGCGGGGGGTAGAGTCGGCTGCGAGTGACCTCGACCTTCAAGCGGCTGGGGCAGAGCGAACTGCTGCCGCGCTACATCTTCGCTGAGAGTCTCGTCGCGCGCCGGCGCGTGCTCGAGATCGGCGCGGTCGCCTCGACGCTCGGCCAGTCCGCCCGCTTCCTCTCCACGCGCGGCGCCCGCATCGTCGTCGCCGCCGACAACGATCTCGCGGCGGTGCAGGAAGCCCAGGCCCGCCTCGCCAGCCCCACGCTGCGCTTCCGCGCCGCCGTCTTCGACGACTTCGAGTCCGGCAGCTTCGATCTCGTGATCGTCTCGGATCTCGCCCCCTACGTGCGGGCCCCCGAGCTGATGAAGGACATCGCCCGGCTGGTCGCGAAGTCCGGCTACCTCATGGGCGGGCTGCGCAACCCCGCCGGCCTCGCCCTCTCGAACGTGCTCGAGGCCGACGAGACCGACGTGCCGCCCACCTACGGGCAGCTGCTCGACGTGCTGTCCGGGTACTTCAAGTCGGTCGACGTGGCCACCCAGTCACCGGTGCTCGGCTACCAGCTCGCCTTCGAGCGCGGCGAGGGCCTGCAGGTCGACGGCTCGCTCGCCGGCCTGAGCGAGGCCGCCTACTACGTGGTGCTCGCCGGCCACGAAGAGGTGCGCAACTTCGACCCCACCTGGGTGCAGCTGCCTCCCGAGCCGCTCGCCTTCACCGGGGGGCGCCTCGAAGACGCGTCGAACCGTGCGCGCGATTGGCGCGATCGCACCGAGAAGCTGAAGGAAATCCTCGAGCGCAAGACGGCAGAGCTCAAGGTGCGCGAGGCCGACCTCCACGAGACGAAGCAGCAGCTCGAGGCCGCGCGCGAGGGCGTCAGCCGCCTCACCGCCCAGCTCGAGTCGGTGCGCGAGCGCCCCGAGGAGCAGCGCGATCGCGAAGACCTCGCCACCCGCATCCGCCAGATGGAAGCCGAGCTCCAGGTCGCCCGCGAGCGCGCCATCGACGCCGAGGGCAGGGTGGCCGCCTCGCGCAACGAGCTCGAGGCCGTCGCGCGCCAGCAGAAGGACGCCGCCGTCACCAACCTCGCCGCGCAGGAAGGGGTGCGGCTCGAGCGCGCCCGCCGCGAAGAGCTGGCCACGCAGCTCGAAGACAGCCGGCTGCGCCTGGCGAAGTCCTACGAAGAGCTGCGCCGGGTGCAGGACGAGGCCGCCTCCGAGCGCGTGGAGCACGAGCGCACCAAGATCGCGATCGAGCGCCTCAAGGAATCGATCACCGGCCGCGAGAAGGAGCTGCAGGAAGCGCGCGATCGCGAACTGCGCCTGGCCGAGGCCCGCACCGACGCGCTCAAGGCGATCGAGAACCTCGAGGCCGGCTTCGCCGACGTGCGCCGCCAGCTCGCCGAGGCCCGCGACGTCGTCGATCGCAAGGAAGCCGAGCGGATCTCGGCGGTGCGCTCGTTCGACGTCGAGCGCCAGACCCGCAACGGCCTCGAGGCCGAGCTCGAGCGCGAACGCGCGCAGGCTGCCCAGCTCGCCGCCGATCTCCAGCAGCGCACCAGCGAGCGCTCAGGCGCCGAGACCGAGGCCTCCGCCCTCAGGGCGAGCATCGAGCGCCTCGACGCCGAGCTGGCCGCGGCCCGTGCGTCCGAAGAGCGCTGGCGCCAGGCCACCAGCGAGCACGAGCTGCGCTTCAGCGACACCTCCACCGAGCTGCAGCGCATGGTGGCCCGCCTCGCCGAGCTCGAGCGCCAGCTCGGCTCGTCCGATCAGTCGGCGCAGCAGCTGCGCGTCGAGCTGGGGGTCACCCGTGCGCACGCAGGCGAGCTGGAAGACCTCCTGCGCGTGTCGCGGCAGAACGCCGAGCGCCTCACCGAGGTGGTCGAGACCGATCGCGCCCGCCTGGCCGAGCTCGACAGCCGGCTCACCACCACCGTCGCCGAGCGCTCCCAGTTCAGCCAGTCCCTGGCCGAGGTCGAGGCCGAGCTGGTCGAGGTCAAGCAGCAGGCCGCCGAGCGCGCCACGGCGCTGGCCGCCGCCGAGACCCGCGCGAAGGAGCTGGCGCAGGCGCTCAGCGTCGCCGAGTCGCGTCTCCAGGAGCTGACCGACGATCGCGACGCGCTGCTGATCGAGCGCGACGACCTCCGCGGCTCGCTGGCCGACGTCGAGAAGGTGCGCGCCGAGCAGGGCGGCCGCCTCACCGAGGTCGCCGAGCGCGCCGACGCGCTGGCCACGAAGCTCTCGCAGGTCGAGGGCGACCTGGCCCGGGCCAGGGGAGAGCTCGATCGCACCGCGCAGGACGCCACCAGCCAGGAACGCGCGCTCAAGGCCGTGCTCGACGAGCGCGAGCAGGAGCTGGAGAAGGAGCGCGCGGCGCGCCAGGCCGCCCAGCGCACCCTCGACGAGACCGGGCTCAGCCTCACGGAGACCGAGCGCGCCCTGAACACCGAGCGCGAGACGCGCACCGCGGTCGAGGCGGCGCGCGACGCGGCCCTCAGGGCCCTCGAGGAATCGGGCAGGGCGATCGACGAGGCGAAGCACGAGCTCGCCTCGCTCCGCGAGGATCGGGAGAAGACCCGCGCGCAGCTCGACACCCTCCAGAAGACGCTGTCGGAGACCACCGAGCGCCGCGAGCTGCTCGACCTCGAGCGCACCGATCTCGAGCAGCGCTACCGCACCCTCGAGGCCGACGCGAAGCTGGCCGCCGATCGGGCCTCCGAGCTCGAGGGGCAGGTGCGCAAGGTGCTGGGCGACCTGCGCGAGGCCGAAGAGACCGCGGCCAGCGAGAAGGCGTCGCTCGAGAACAAGCTCGAGTTCTCCGAAGCGGAGCTCCAGAGGTCGCGGGCGAACGCCGCCGCCACCGCCGGGGAACTGGCCGCGGTGCGCGCCGAGCTCGACGCGCTCACCTCGAGCCTGGGCGACCTGCGCTCGACCTTCGACGAGACGACGGGCCGCACCGCGCGGCTCGAGGCGGCCGCCGCCGACCTCACCACCCAGCTCGCCGCCGCCCAGGCCCTCACCACCGAGCGCGAGGAGCGCATCGAGCAGCTCACCGTCGAGCTGGGCGCCGCGGCCGGGTCGGTGCAACGGCTCGAGGGCTCGCTCTCGGAGCTCCAGGCGAGCCACGCCGCCACCCGCGACGAGCTGGCCGACGCGAAGGCCCGCCTGGACACGGCCAGCGCCGAGCTGAACGCCTCGAAGCAGTCGCACGAGGGCACGCAGGGCGAGCTGGCCACCGCGAAGCAGGCGCTCGAGGGCACGCGGGGTGAGCTGGCCACCGCGAAGCAGGCGCTCGAGGGCACGCAGGGCGAGCTGGCCCAGACGAAGACGCAGCTCGAGGCCGCCACCATCGAGCTGGCGGTCAAGCGCGAGGCCGTCACCACGCTCGAGGCCTCCCTCGAAGACCTGCGCGCCCGCGCCACCGCGGCTGAGAACGCCCGCGACGAGCGCAAGGCCCAGGTCGAGCGGCTCGAAGGCCTGCTCAAGGAGCGGGAAGAAGGCCTGGGCACCACCAGCGCCAACCTGGTCAAGCTCGAGGAAGAGAAGACGCTGCTGAGCCAGTCGCTCGCCACCGCGATGAGCGAGGCCGAGCACGTGCGCCTCGAGCTCGAGGAGGCGCTGAGCGCTCGCGCCATCGAACGCGAGCTGCGGGAGAAGGGCGAGGTCGATCTCGCCAACCTCGCCACCACCACCGCGGCCGCCCGCACCGAGCTCGAGACCCGCCTCACCACGCTCACCCAGGAGCTGGACTGGCTGCGCACCGAGAAGACGCAGCTCACCGACTCGCTCACCGCCGCGCGCGCCGAGCTCGAGACCAACGCCCGCACCCGCGCCGATCTCCAGGCCGAGCTCGAGGCCACGAAGGTGGCGAGCCACCGCGCCCTCGACGAGAAGCACGCCGAAGGCGAGGGCAAGCTGCAGGCGCTGCGCGACGAGCACCAGCGATCCCTCGAGCAGCAGGCGAAGGCGTACCAGGAGAGCCTCGAGGGGCACCGCGCCGAGGCCCAGAAGGCGCTCCAGGCCCGCGAGGAGGACCTCTCGAAGCAGCTCTCCGCCGCCGAGGCGAAGGCCTCCGAGCTCGAGAAGCAGCGGGCGCAGCTCCAGGCCGCCCTCGATGCGGCCAACACCAACGCAGAGCAGGCGCGGCGCAAGGCGACCGAGCAGCTCGAGGCGTCCAACAAGCTCTACCTCGAGGCCCGGGCCTCGATCGATCGCGCGTTGTCCGAGGCGCGCGGGCACCAGGCCGGCAAGCTGGCGATGCAGCAGGAGCTCGACACCCTGCGCACCGAGCTGGCCACGCTCCGCGCGTCCCTCACGCAGGTCGGTGGTGAATCGCGCGCCGCCGTCGAGGCGCGGGCGCAGCTCGAGGCCGAGGTGGAGCGCCTGCGCCAGCGCCTGCCCCCGCTCGAGGCCGAGCTCACCCAGCTCAAGGGCCAGCAGCCCGAGCTGGTCGCGCTGCGCGCCCGCCTGCCCGAGGTCGAGAGCGCGCTCTCGGCGGCGCAGGGCCAGGTGGCGACGCTCGCCGCCGCCGAGAAGGAGCTCCAGCGGCAGGTGCTGGAGTTCGACGTGGCGCTGGCCCAGGCCCGGGCCCAGGCCGCCGAGCTCGAGGGCGCGCAGGTCGACAACTCCTCGACTAGGCGCGAGCTCGAGGCCGAGCTCAAGATGCTGCGCGACCGGGTGAACCACGCCGAGGCCGAGGCCACCCGCCTGCGCGAGGCGCGCCTCACCGACGACGAGACCAACGCCGAGGTGCGCAACCGCAACACGCTCCTCGAGGCCCAGCTGGCCGAGGTGAGCAAGGCGGCGCCCCAGTCTGACGAAGAGGTCGCCCAGGTGCGGCGGCGCCTCCCTGAGCTCGAGGCCGAGCTCGAGATCGCCCGCGTCAACTCGAGGAACGAGGTCGAGGCGGCTCAGGCGGCGCGGCAGCAGGCCGAAGAGCTGCTCCTGGCGCTGCGGGTGAAGTACGGCGACCTGCAGCACCACCTCACCACCGCCACCGAGGACCTCAACGAGGCGAAGGCCGAGAACGAGCTGCTCGACTCCGAGCGCGAACGCCTCGCCCACCAGGTCGAGCTGCTGGAGGCCGACCGGAGTCGCCTCTCCGCGCTCGAGAAAGAGGTCGAGGCGCTCCGCTCGTCGAAGGCCCCGGGCCCCATCGTCCCCCCGCTGGTGGAGAAGCCGGTCGAGGTCTTCGAGCTCGAGGTGGAAGCCGACGACGAAGACGCGGAAGAGATCGTGCTGCTCGAGGACGAGGCCACCGAGCCCGGCAAGAAGGACCCGCGCAAGCCCTGACAGCCCGAACGGGGAACGATCCTCCCTCCCGATCTGCTTAAGCTCAAGCCCGTGCAACGTCGGATCCTCATCGCGGCAGGCCTCGTGTTCGCCCTGGCGCTCGTGTTCGCCCTGTGGCCGTCCGGGCCGGAGGGCAACGCTGCTTCCGAGTCATCAGAGGCCACACCAGAGGCGCTGGCGCCCCCCGTGGCGAAGCTGCTCGGCGGGCGGGTGTCCGGCTTCGTGTTGCGTGACGGCCGCCCCGTTTCCCGGGCGCGCGTCTCGCTGAAGGCCGCCGGACCGCTGGTGACGCTCACCCTCGACGACGGCCGCTTCCTCTTCGAAGACGTGCCTTCGGGGCAGGTCTACCTCGCGGCCTCGACGGCCGACGCGGCGTCCGAGGTGGTGGGGCCGCTGCAGGTGACGCCGTCGGGGAAGATCGAAGACGTGCAGCTCACCCTCACGCCCTCGGTGAAGATCGAAGGCCGGGTGATCGATCTGCTCACCCAGCAGCCAGTGGTGAAGGCGACCATCATCTCTCCCACGCAGGCCAGCCAGACCGACGAGGCGGGCAAGTTCTCGCTGGTGGGCGCCAGGACCCAGACGTGGATCGACGTGTCCGCGCCCGGGTTCCTCTCCCGTACCGAGTGGGTCTCGCTCGAGCTGGCCTCGGCCGGCGGCAAGCTCGAGCTGGTGCTCACGCCCACGTCCCGCCTCGAGGGCACGGTGCTCGAATCAGGAACGCCGGTGGCTGCCGCGACTGTCTGGGCCGAGGTCGCTGACGGGGCGCGGCGCGGCGACCGGACGATCAACGTCTTCACCGACAAGGAAGGCCGCTACAGCCTCGAGTGCGCAGCGGGCACCCTGCAGCTGGCCGCGGTGACGCCGAGCGGGATCCGGGTGAAGGGGCCGCTGGTGCGCGTGGCCGTCGGGGAAAAGAAGACGGGCATCACCCTCGACGCGGGTGACGTGTCCAGCGCCACGGGCGTGGTGACGCGCGGCGGGCTCCCGGTGATCGGCGCCCAGGTCTCGGCGATCGACGCGTCGACCGAGGCCGTGAGCGGGCTGGGCACGACCGGGCTCAACGGCTCGTTCCGCTTCGATGGGCTCACCCTGGGCAAATACGTGCTGCAGGTGCGCCTGGGCGCCCTCATGGCGAGCGCGGGCCCCTTCGATCACCGCGGCGACGGCATGAGCTGGAACGTCACCCTGCAGGCCGGGGGCACGCTGGTGGGCCGCGTCGAGCCCGCGTCGGCGGGCGTGGCGGTGCGCTGGCGCTCGGGCACCTGGTCGGGGCCGCTGGCCCAGACCGTGACTGACGCGACCGGCCACTTCCGCTTCGAGGGGCTGCCTGATGAGCTGCTCTCGGTCGAAGCCGAGGGGCCGGCCGGCGCTGCCACCGCCCGGGTGAAGGCCGGCGACGACGTGGTGCTGGTGCTCAAGAAGGGTTTCGTCACCGTGCACCTGCAGGACGACACCGGCGCACCCGTGACCGACGGCGTGCTGGTGGCGAAGAGCCTGGAGACCGGCGCGGCGAGGCGGCAGCTGGTGCTCGCGCCCGACGGGGTGACGCGGCTCGATCTCTCCACGGGCCGCTGGCAGCTGAGCCTCGAGGTGGCCGGCCGCGGGCGCAGCGGCATGGTCGACGTGACCGTGACCGAGGCGGGCGCCGAGGTGCGGCTCTCGCTCGAGACCTCGGTGGTGGTCTCGGGCCGGGTGGCCGATCGCAGCACAGGCCTGCCGATCAACGGCGCGCGCGTCGAGGCGGTGAGCGGCGACTTCGGGCGCGGCTCGCGGGTCTCGGTGCTCACCGACGCGCGGGGCGAGTTCCTCCTTCCTCCGGTGGCGCGCTCAGGGACGATCGTGGTCTCGCACGAAGGCTTCGCCGTGCAGTGGCGCCGCGTGGTGGACGGAGCGCGCTGGGAAGTGGCCCTCGAGCCCGCGGCGCAGCAGCGCAAGGGACCCGAGTTCAACCAGTTCGAGGGCGTGGGCATGACCCTCGACGGCCGCTCGGGTTCCGTGATGGTCACCCTGGTGAGCGAAGGCAGCCCGGCAGAACGGGCGGGCGTGCAGGCGGGAGATCAGATCCTCACCGTCGATGGAGTCGCCGTCGCAGGACAGGACCTCAACACCGTGGTGGGGCGCATTCGTGGGCCGTCGGGTTCGCCCGTGGTGCTGCGGTTTCAGCGCGGGGGGCAGAGCTTCGAGCTCACCATTCGCCGAAGGCTGCTCACCCTCTGAAACAAGTGGCGCCTCGACTTCGCTGTGCATGAACGGAGCTTCCGGTCAGCGCGGGCGAAGTCGAGGGCCGGGTCGAATCAGGCCACGAAGTCGTGGGCACGGACGGTCTTGCGGCCGTTGGCCTTCGCGCGCTTCGCCGCCTGCTCCAGCATCCAGTACACCTGGGCGTTGAGCCCGTCGAACGCGTCGCCCGAGGTGTTGCAGCCGGCGGCCTTCAGCACGCCCTTCGCCTTACTGGCGATGATGAGCGGCTCCTGGTTCTTCTTCTTCGCTGCCATGTCGATGCTCCTGGTGTCTGGCGGGGATTCGCCGGTCGCGGACTGTATGCACGCGCGGCCCAGACTCCAGCGAGTTCAGCCGGCCTTCTGCTTTTTCCGGTCGCGGCGCGAAGGCTTGTTTTCCTTCTGGACCACGGGCGGCGCGGGCACGGCGGGCATCGGCGTGCCCTCGATGGGCGGGGTCTCGGCGGCCAGCTGCTCATCGGGCAGGGCCGGCAGGCGGATGGTGAAGGTCGAGCCTTCGCCCACCTTGCTCTGCACCGAGATGGTGCCGCCGTGGTTCTTCACGATGCGCTGGCAGATGGCCAGACCGAGCCCGGTGCCCTTCTGCTTGGTGGTGAAGAACGGCACGAAGATGTTGAGCTGCTGATCGGCGGGGATGCCCGGCCCGTTGTCGGTGACCTGCAGCTCGACCTGCTCGGGCGCGCGGAAATCGCCGAAGCGCTCCGGCTTGCTGGTGCGAATGACGATCTCGCCCGGCTTGTCGCCCATCGCCTGGGCCGCGTTCTGCACCAGGTTGATCAACACCTGCTTGAGCTGCTCTGCGTCGGCGTCGACGCGGGGCAGGGTGCCCACGAGCTCTTCCTTGATGGTCACCGTCTTGGGCACGTCGTTGACGATGAGCTTGAGGGTGCGGGTCACCACTTCCTGCAGGTCGGTCGGGCCGAAGGTCTGCTTGAGCGGGCGCGAGTAGTCGAGGAAGGCGCTCACCACGCCGTTGAGGCGGTTCACCTCTTCGACGATCACCTCGACGAACTCGCCTTCTTCGCTGGGCAGCTGCTTCGGGTCGAGGAACTGGGCCGCGCCCTTGATCGCCCCGAGCGGGTTGCGGATCTCGTGCGCCAGGCCGGCCGCCATCTCACCCAGCGCCGCGAGGCGATCGCGCTCGCGCATCTTGTCGTACAGCTTCGAGTTCTCGATCACCGTGGCCACGCGATCGGCCAGCTCGAGGATCAGCGCGATCTCGTCTGACGCGAAGGCCTCGGGCACGCGCTCGTCCCACAGGTTCAAGAAGCCGAGCACCCGGTCGTTGCCCATGAGCGGCACCGTGATGCCCGCCTTCATCTGCTGCATGGCGAGGCGCACGTCGTTGAGCCGGCGCAGCTCGTCGCGCGACTTCCTCGCCTCGAGCGGCTGGCCGCGGATCTCGGCGATGCGGCGCTCGACGGTCTCGAGCAGCTGGGCGCGCTCGGTGCGGCTCACCAGCGCGCGCGCGGTGCCCTGGTCGATGAAGAGCGCCGGCACGGGGCCGCGGCTGTCGAGCAGGCGGAACCCGGGCCGATCTTCCGCGAGCAGGTAGATCGACGCGTGCGTCACCCGCCGCGTCTCGTTGAGCCCGTCGAGCAGCAGGGCCGCCAGCTCGGGCGCGTCGATCACGTTCGCGGTGCGCCGCTGCAGCAGCCGCGCCGACTCGAGGAAGGCGAAGCGCTGGCGGAAGAACACGGCGACGACCTTCTCTTCGACCCAGTCCGTCAGGGGCTCGAGGAGGATCAACATCACGAACGCGGCGACCAGCGTGTTGAACAGGTAGAGGCTGGCGTTGCGCTCGACCCACGCGGTGAGCACCACGAACACGACCGCGAGGATCGCCGCCAGCACCGCCTGCGAGGCGATCTTCCCGAGCAGCTCGTGCAGGTCCATCAGGCGCAGCCGCAAGAGCGTCTGCGAGAGGAAGAAGAGGTACAGCGTCGAGACGATCGGCCCCAGGGTGGGGAAGGCGATGTCGAAGCGCGACAGGAAGTCGAGGCACGAGAAGACGACGGTCGCCGCCGCGCCGACCGCCAGGTACAGCAGCCGCAGCCGATCGATCCGCGAGTCGCTGGTGCGCATGCGCGCGAGCACCAGCGAGACCGAGAAGGACAGGGCGAGCAGCACCCACACCGACACCGCCACCCGCGCCCACAACATCTCTGCCAGGGGCGTGGCGCCCACCATGAGCCCCAGCAGCACCGAGAACAACGAGGCCCGGCGCCCATAGCGCGCGGCCCGCGGGCTGAAGTTCAGGAACTCGAGGAAGAAGGACAGCGCCGTCGACGGGAGCAGGGCGCCCGTGCCGATGGTGATGCCGAGCATGATCCGCCCCACCAGCGGCCCGTTCTCTTCGAAGGGAAACAGGCCCTCGAGGAACCGGGCGAGGTGAAAACCACCCATCGAGATGGCGAACACGCCGTACAGGGTGAGCACCCGGGGACGCTGGGCGCGCAGGAGCATCGCCACACCCAGGGCGAGCCCAACGATGGCAGCCAGCAGGCTGCTCTGCGTCCGAATGTCCATGAAGTTGACGCCGATAGTAGCCGTGTACGATGCGAGCGTGCGCAGTCACTGGTGGGTCGCAGTCGTCTTCCTCTCGTTTCCCTCATTCGGGCAGGAAGCCGACTTTCCCGCGGAAGCCGAGGCGGAGTCTGACCCGGGCTTCGCGCGCCTGGCCAACCCGGGCTTCCCCTCGCCCGAGGTGAGATCGGTGCCCATCGATCGCGGCCCGAAGATCGAGCGCGTCGATCTGGCGCCGTACTTCACCGAAGGAAAGCTGGCCGAGGCGAGGGCGGCCTTCCAGGCGGGCAGCTACAGCAGGGCGATCGCGCTGCTGGACGGGCTCGCGGACACCGCCTTCTCCTCGAGGCGCGAGTTCGCCGCCCCCACCCGCTTCCTGCGCGCGCTCGCCGCCCACCGCGTCGGTGACTGGGCCTTCGCCGCGAAGGAGTTCGAGGCCCTCGCCGCGAGCTACGCGCCGCTGCGCGACCGCTGCCTGGTGCACGCCGGCTGGGGCTACGAGCAGCTGCGCGACTGGCCCTCGGCGGTGCGGGTCTTCTCGCAGGTGGGCAGGACCTCGCGCCTCACGCCCGACGCGCGGCTGGGCCTGGCCCGCGCCAACCGCTGGCTGCGCGAGCTGAAGCAGGCGCAGGACGTGATCGCCGAGTACCTCGACCGGCCTTCGCCGCCCTGGGGCCGCGACGTGGGCGCCGAGGCGCTGCTGGTGCAGGCCGACCTGCTCGCCTCGAAGAAGGACACGAAGGGCGAGCTCGCCGCGCTGCAGAAGCTCTGGTCGGCCCACCCGCTCTCGAAGGAAGCGGTGAAGGCCGAGCACCGCCTCGAGCTCGCCGCGCTGCCGCAGGACGTGATGATCACCCGGGCCGAGTCGTTGATCGACGCGCACCGCAACCTGCAGGGCATCGCGATCGTCGAGCCGATCGTGGCCACCCTGAAGCTGCCCGACCCGCTCGCCTGCCGCGCCCAGTTCGCGCTGGGCAAGGGGTACCGGAAGCAGCGCCAGCACGTGAAGGCGGTGGCGATGCTCGCCCCCTTGAAGAAGTGCAAGGACCCCGAGCTGCGCGCGCGCGCCCTGTTCACCCTCGGGTTCAGCCAGACCATCTCGGCGCAGGGCTTCGCCGCCTCGACCTACGAGTCGCTGGCCACGGCGTACCCCGAGCACGCGCTGGCCGATGACGCGCTCTTCTTCGCCGCCGACGTGCACCTGCGCCGCGGCGAGCGCGACGAGGCGATGGAGCGGCTGATCGACGTGGTCGATCGGTACCCGTCGGGTGACTTCGCCGCCGAGGCGCTCTTCAAGCTCTTCTGGGTCGCGCGCGCCGAGGGCAAGCTCGACGAGGCGCTCGAGTACCTCACCGAGATCGAGGGCCGCTGGGCCCACGCCGATGACCCGTACGAGCTCGAGCGGGCGGGCTACTGGCGGGCGAGGGTGCTGGAACAGCAGGGCAAGGCCGCCGAGTCACTCACGTTGCTCGAGCGGCTCGCCACCGAACACCCCGCCACGTACTACGGCCTCATCTCGCGGGAGCGCGTGCTCGAGCTCGATCCCGTGCGGGGCGCCGCGCTCAACGCCGCCGTCACCGCCGCGCCGGCCGCGGGTGATCCCTTCCCCATCTACGCCGGCCCGCTGGGCACCGATCCCCAGTTCGCCAGCGCGGTCGAGCTGCTGCGCCTGGGCTTCGGAGAGCTGGTGCCCATGGAGATCCTCGCGATCGATCGCACCGCGCTCCCGCCCGATTCGTTGCGCCTGATGGTGCTGGTGCTCTCGCTGGCGAAGGAAGACCGCGCCGCGCACGGGCTGGCGCGGCTGTGGCTGCGCCGCGATCTCTCGGGGCCGATCACCCCTGCGCGCCGGGCGATCTGGGAGATCGCCTACCCGAAGGTCTTCCGCGACCTGGTGGTCACGCACTCGAAGTCGGCCAACGAGCTCGATCCCGATCTCCTCCAGGCGCTCATGCGCGAAGAGAGCGCGCTCGACCCGAAGGCGCTCTCGTGGGCCGGGGCGCTGGGGCTCTGCCAGCTCATGCCGGCGACCGCGGCCGGCGTGGCCATGCAGCTCAAGCTCAAGCAGCCGCGGCAGGCGCAGCTGCTCGAGCCCGAGCTCAACATTCAGCTCGGCGCGCGCTACCTGTCTGACCTGGTGATTCGCTTGAAGGGCGTCAAGCCGTTCGCGCTGGCCAGCTACAACGCCGGCGAATCGGCGGTGGCCCGCTGGCGCCGCGAGAACGGCGACGAAGACCTGCCCGGCTGGGTGGAACAGGTGCCGCTGCAGGAGACCCGCGGCTACGTGAAGCGCGTCTTGCGCAGCTACAACACCTACAAGCTGCTCTACGCCCCGGGGGAGCTGGCGAAGACGGTGGCGCCGATTCCGCCCAGGCCGCTGGCTCCGCCCAAGAGCGGATAGCTGTTCAGGAAATTTCGGGCGCCACGTCTGACCTCCCCAGAAAGGAGGTCGTGATGCAAACGCTCGTATTGAACGCAACCTGGCAGCCGGTCGCCCGCATTCCCTGGCAGCGCGCCATCACCCTCCTGTTCCTGGGGAAGGTGGAGGTCGTGGAGGAGTACGAGGACAAGACGATCCGCTCGGTCACCTTCGAGGTGAAGATGCCGTCGGTCGTCCGGTTCCTGCGCATGCTCAAGCGCCGCAAGCCGGTCATCCGCTTCAGCCGTGAGAACGTGTTCGCCCGTGACCACGGGCAATGCCAGTACTGCGGCAAGGCCGTGACCCGGCCCGAGGCGACGTACGACCACGTGCTCCCGCGCTCGCAGGGCGGAGGCACGCACTGGGAGAACATCGTGATCGCGTGCGTGCCGTGCAACCAGCGCAAGGGCGGGCGGACCCCGGACCAGGCGAGGATGAAGCTCAAGGTGGTGCCGGTGAAGCCGACGAGGCTCCCCGACACGCTGCGGCTCACCTTCGCCTTCCAGAAGGGCATGCCGTCCACCTGGGCCAACTGGCTGCGCGACATGACCTACTGGCACGGCAGCCTGGAGGAAGATTGAGCCTCGCTGCGGTGTTGAAGGGCTGACGGCCAGGAAGCTGGCCCGTCGATGGAGAGAGAAGGAGAGGAGTGGCACGGCGACGTGCGCTCGGTGCTGGTCCACGCTGCACAGGACCCCGGCGCCCCAACTCGAACCGGTCGGCGTCCGTGTGCGTTTTCCAAAGAGGCCGCGGGTGGGATGTGCGCTCCGCCCCACCCGCGGCCCGGGAGCCGGAACGACGTACGCCTGGCGACCCAGCCATACGGAACTCCCGTTTTTCGTCGGTAGGGCGGGGCTGCGCTACAATCCTGTTCAGTCCATGGACGATGAAACTCGCATGGAGCGCCTCAGGGCGCTCCCGTCGATCGACGAGCTCCTGGCTCGGCCGTCCCTGTCATCCCTGCTTTCCCCACATTCGCGCCCTGTGGCCGTGGCGGCGTTGCGTGAGGCGGTGGCCTCGGTGCGCACGCGGGTGCTCGCCGGTGAAGACGCCAGCCTCGACGAAGGTGACGTGGCCACGGCCCTCAAACGGGTAGGGCAGCCGAAGTTGAAGCCGGTGCTCAACGCCACCGGCGTGGTGCTCCACACCAACCTCGGGCGCGCGCCCCTGCCCGTGGCCGCGATCGAGCGCATCGCAGCCATCGCAGGCGGCTACTGCAACCTCGAGCTCGATCTCGACGAAGGCGAGCGGGGCAGCCGCTACGAGCCGGTGGTCGAGCTGCTCTGCGCGTTGACCGGCGCCGAAGACGCGATGGTGGTGAACAACTGCGCCGCGGCGGTGCTGCTCACCTTCAGCGCCCTGGCCCACGGCCGCGAGGCGATCGTCTCCCGTGGCGAGCTGGTGGAGATCGGCGGCGGCTTCCGCATTCCCGACGTGATGCGCCAGT
The DNA here is from genome assembly GCA_030681645.1 of Archangium sp. Lineage (GTDB taxonomy): Bacteria > Myxococcota > Myxococcia > Myxococcales > Myxococcaceae > Archangium_A. Next base: position 124,929 of record JAUXRX010000049.1, on the reverse strand, counting down.
CGGGCGCCACCCTGATCGAGGTGGGCACCACCAACCGCACCCGCCTCGCCGACTACGCCGCGCAGCTGAGCGATCGCACCGGGCTGCTGGTGAAGGTGCACCGCTCGAACTTCGCCATCGTCGGCTTCTCTGAAGAGGCGACCACCCGCGAGCTGGCCGAGCTGGCCACCGGGCGCGGCGTGCCGTTGTTCGAGGATCTCGGGAGCGGGGCGCTGCGTTCGCTCCACGCCGACGGGCTCTCCAGCGAGCCGACCGTGGCCTCGGTGATCGCCGCGGGCGCCCACGTGGTGGCCTTCAGCGCCGACAAGCTGCTGGGGGGGCCGCAGGCGGGCCTGATCGTGGGCAAGAAGGCCACCCTCGATCGCCTCAAGCAGCACCCGCTCAACCGGGCGCTGCGCATCGACAAGCTCACCGTGGCCGCGCTCGAGGCGACGCTCGAGCTGTACCGCGACGGCCGCGAAGACGAAGCGATCCCCACCCGGGCCCTGCTGCTGGCCAGGCCCGGGGTGCTGCTCGCCCGCGCGCAGAAGCTGTCGGCGCTGCTCGGGGCGATCCCCCACCGGGTGGTGGAGACCGCGGGTCGCGTGGGCGGAGGCTCGATGCCGCTGGCCGCGCCGAAGTCGTGGGCCGTGGCGCTCTCGAACGTGCGCGCGACCTCCTTGCACGAAAAGCTCAGGGCCGGAGACCCGCCCGTCATCGCCCGTATCGTCGATGACGAGGTGTGGCTCGATGTGCGGTGTCTGGACGACACCAGCTTGGACGCCGTAGCGCGGGCAGTCAGAGGAGACTGACGATGGTGAACGCAGCTGTGCTGGTCCTCAACCGTCACTACCAACCGGTGCACGTCACCAACATCAAGCGTGCCTTCTCGCTGCTCTACCAGGGCGTGGCGCGCGCCATCGACGAGCAGTACCGCCTGTACGACTTTTCCGACTGGGCCGCGCTCTCGGCCGCGCTCGAAGAGGAAGAGTCGATTCGCACCATCAACCGCCGCATTCGCATTCCCCGCGTGCTCGTGCTCACCGCCTTCGAGAAGCTGCCCAAGGTGAGGGTCAGGTTCTCCCGCCTCAACATCTACGCGCGCGACGAGGACACCTGCCAGTACTGCGGCCGCAAGCGCCGGCGGGCCGATCTCAACCTCGATCACGTGGTGCCCCGGTCCCAGGGCGGGAAGACCTGCTGGGAGAACGTGGTGTGCTCGTGCATCGAGTGCAACCTGCAGAAGGGCGGCCGGACCCCGGTGCAGGCGGGGCTCAAGCTCCTCCGCGAGCCCATTCGGCCCCGGTGGACCCCCCTCCTGCGCGGATCGCCCGTGAAAGGTGCCCACCGGGCGTGGTTACCGTTTCTCAACCTCACCGATGCGTCGTATTGGAACGTGGAGCTGCAGGAAGAGTGATCCATGTCCAACCCGTCTGAAGCCGAAGTCATCGAACTGCCCCGCCCGAAGGCCCCAGCGCCCGGCCGGAAGACCCGCGCGCGCCGCGTGATCGCCGTGGGGGGCGGGAAGGGCGGCATCGGCAAGTCGCTGCTCTCGGCCAACCTGGGGATCGCGCTGGCGAAGCGTGGGGCGAAGGTGGTGCTGGTCGATCTCGATCTGGGCGGCGCCAACCTGCACACCTGCCTCGGGGTGGGCCAGCCGAAGGTGACGCTCTCAGACTTCATCGACCGCCGGGTGCAGAACCTCGAAGACGTGCTCATCCCCACGCCCTTCGAGCGGCTCTCGCTGGTGTCGGGCGCGATGGACGGGCTCGACGCCGCCAACCCGCGCCACTCCCAGAAGACGAAGCTCATTCGCAACCTGCGCATGTTCGACGTCGACTACGTGCTGCTCGACCTCGGCGCCGGCACCGCGTTCAACGTGCTCGACTTCTTCCTCGTGGCAGACACCGGGGTGGTGGTGATGCTGCCCGAGCCGACCTCGATCGAGAACGCGTACCGCTTCATCAAGGCCGCCTTCTTCCGCCGCCTGCAGTCGCTCGCGCCCGAAGACGACTTCGCCCACCTGGTCGGTCAGGCGCTCGCGCCACGTGACGGACAACTGGGCCGCACCCCGTGGGACGTGGTGGCCGAGCTGCGCACCCGCGATCCCGAGAAGGCGGCCCGGCTCGAGCAGGCGCTGGGTGGCTTCCACCCCTGGGTGATCGTCAACCAGGCGCGCACCCGCGCCGACTTCGACGTCGGCCCCACCGTGGCCTCGGCCTGGAAGAAGTTCTTCGGGCTCGAGCTCGGTTACCTCGGCGCGGTCAATCACGACGACGCCGTCTGGCAGGCCGTGAGGGCGCGCCGCTCACTCCTCGACGCTTTCCCCGACAGCGCGGCCGCCAGTGGCGTGTTGCGCGTGGCGGAAAACCTGATTGCATTGGAACGGTGAAGTCGTTTCAGGCCCAGACGCACTACGAGGTGCTCGAGATCTCCGTCGGCGCGACGCTGGCAGAGATTCGCGCGGCCCATGAACGGCTCACGCTGCTCTACGGCGACGACCAGGTCGCGCTGTACGGGCTGATCGATCCGGCCCGCGCCGCGGCGTTGCGGGTGCGCCTGCAGGAAGCCTTCGAGGTGCTCACCGACGATCAGCGGCGCGAGGCGTACGACTTGAAGATCGGGCTGCCGCCGAGAGTGGTGGTCAAGCCGCCTGCGCCTCCGAAGCCGGCGCCGTCGGGCCAGGCCAGCGCCGGAACGGGGTGGGGCGGGTCGATCGCCTGGGTCACGCCGAGCGCGCCTGCCCAGCCCGCCGCGCCCCCCGGCGCCTACACCTACGCGGTCACGCCCACCAGGCCGGTCGCCTCGCCCGCACCGATGCTGGTCGTGCCCGTGCCCGCGCGCATTCTCGCGGTGGCCCCCGCTCCCGCGCCGGTGAAGAGCCCCGCGCCGCCCCCACCGGTCGCGCCGCCTCCTGCGCCGGTCGTGGCGCCTCCTGCGCCCGTCGTTGCCCCACTTCCCCCTGAGCCGCCCCTCGAGCCGCGGCAGCTGGCGCTCGACGTGCCTGCGGGGGTGCCGTCCTGGGGGGCCAGGCCCGTCGCCCCCCCGCCGTCGCCTCCCGCGCCGGCCCCCGCTCCCGAGCCAGCGGTGGCCGCTGCCGTCGAAGCGCCCCCCACGCCCGTCGAGGCCGCCCCTCCGCCCGTCGAAGCGCCGCCAGCGCCCGAGCCGGAGGCCCTTCCGGCAACCCCGGCTCCCGAGCCGGAGAAGCCCGCGCCTGTGCCAGCCGGGGAACCGCCGGTGGCCGCCCTGTCCGATGACGTGGAGGTGGCGATCGTGCCTGCGCGGGCCACCCCCAGCCGCGAGTTCAAGGTGGAACAGCGGCCCCGGCCCTACGAGATCCCCGAGGGCGTGGAGATCAACGGCGATCTGCTCAAGCAGGTGCGCCTGGCGAAGGGGCTTTCGCTGGTCCAGGTCGCCGACCGCACCCGCATCGGTGTCAAGCACCTCGAAAACGTCGAGGGCGACCGGTACGACGCTTTGCCCGCGGCGGTGTACCTCCGTGGCATTCTCATGAACCTGGCCAGGGAACTCGGCCTGGATGGGCTTAGAGTCTCGCGGAGTTATCTGACGTTCGTCGAAGCGCACCGGTCGAAAGGTTGACCGTCCCACCTCGCGACACTACGAAATGACCTGATGACTGAAGAAGAACGAACGAAGGCGATGCGTTTGGCCCGTGCCATTGCCTCGGACATCTCGCTCTACAACGAGCAGAAGATCGTCCGCGGTATCGAGCAGGACAACCTGTTCGAGACCTTGAAGGACGAGATCGAAGAGGGCCGGGAGCTCTTCAAGAGCCGCGTGAGCAAGGAGATCTTCACGCGCACCAACTTCTTCGATCGCGCCATCGTCGACGTGATCATCAAGCCCAAGGGGCACGTGAAGTCGAAGATCTGGTGATCGTCGTCCTCGCGACGCCGGACGACCGCGGCCTTCGCGTCGACCGGTTCCTCGCCAGCAGCCGCCCCGAGCTGAGCCGTGCGCGGGTGCAGGCCCTGATCGAAGCAGGCCACGTTCGCATCTCAGGGAGGCCGCTGAAGGCCTCGCTCCGCCTCCAGGGCGTCGAGCAGATCGAGCTGGAGATTCCCCCTCTCACCGAAGCCGAGCCGCAGGCGGAAGACCTGCCGCTGACCGTGGTGTTCCAGGACCGCGACATCGCGGTGCTCGACAAGGCCGCCGGCATGGTCGTGCACCCCGGCGCAGGGCATCACGGCGGCACGCTGGTCAATGCGCTGCTGCACCACGTGAAGGACCTCAAGGGCGTGGGCGGGGTGATGCGGCCCGGGCTGGTACACCGCCTCGACAAGGACACCTCGGGGCTGCTGGTGATCGCCAAGCACGACCAGTCCCTGCGGGCCCTCCAGGCGGCCTTCAAGTCACGCGAGGTCGAGAAGACGTACCTGGCGCTGGTGCTGGGCCAGCCGCCTGACCAGGGCACCTTCGACACGCTCCATGGCCGGCACCCGAAGCACCGCACCCGCTTCACCGGCAAGGTGAAGACGGGGAAGTCGGCGATCACGCACTTCAAGGTGCTCAAGCGGTTTCCTCAGGCGGCGCTGGTCGAGGTGGGGCTCGAGACGGGGCGCACGCACCAGATCCGCGTGCACTTCGCCGAGGCGGGGTTTCCGCTGATCAGCGACTCGCTCTACGGCAACAAGAAGGCGCAACGGCCTGACCTGATCGCCCGGCAGGCGCTGCATGCGTGGAAGCTGGCGTTCAAGCACCCTCGTACGGGGAAGGCGCTCAGCTTCACCGCTGCGCCCCCGAAGGACTTCAAGGCTGCAGAGACCCGACTCAAGGCCGGCCGCTAGAAATCGGCCTGCAAACGAACTACGTCGTGTCGATGCGCGTCCTCCCGGGTGTGGCGGCTGTGTTTCTTCTTTGCTGCCCGATGCCCGACACCGCTGACGGCGGCGCAGGCCCCGATGGTGGCAGCGTCGGCGACGGGACCGATCTCGAGTGGAGCCAGTGGCCCGCCCCTGCTGCTTCGCCACCCGCGAGCGCGTACGCCATCACCCCCGACACCGTGACTGACTCGGTGACGAGCCTGACCTGGCAACGAAACCACGCCGCGATGACCTATTCGTGGGCGGACGCCGTCGCGTACTGCGAGGACCTGACGCTGGCTGGTTCTTCCGACTGGCGACTGCCCGCGGTCATCGAGCTCGAGTCGATCGCCGACTACGGACGCTTCAGCCCCTCAATCGATCTGGTCATCTTCCCCGGCACGCCCGGGTTCCAGTTCTGGTCGACGTCGCGGAACGCTGCCTTCGAGAGCTACGCGTGGGTGGTTCACTTCAGTCAAGGCAACACCCAGACCTGGCCCGCCAACACCCCGTACAACGTGCGCTGCGTGCAGGGCCGGGCGCCCACCGGGCCAGCTGGGCCCGGAACCCGATACACCATCAGCGCCGAGACCGTGCGCGACGCGAAGACGATGCTGACCTGGCAGCGGACCGCGCTGATGACCAACTACACCTGGGCTGACGCAGCGGCCTATTGCCAGGCGCTCGACCTCGGAGGCCTGACGGGATGGCGGATCCCCACCCTGAAGGAGCTTCACAGCCTGGTGAACATTCGCGCGGCCAACCCGGCGCTCGACGGTGCCGCCTTCCCCGGCATGCAGCCAGGCTATTGCTGGTCGGCGACTCCCTACCCAAGGGTCGCGGACTCCGCGTGGACCCTGAACCTCGCCAAGGGCGACACCTTCGCTTACGGCACCCTCGACCCGCACCCGGTGCGCTGCGTGCGGTGAGCCGTCAGAGCATGCCGATCGAGACCGACTGCTGGCGCTTGGTGAGCACCTTGATCGGCTGAATCGCCATCACCCGCATGAACACCTTGAGCAGGTCGGGATCGAACTTGTTGCGCATCTCGGTCCACATCAGCATCAGCGCCACTTCCGGGCCGTACGCGTCGCGGAACGGGCGCTTCGAGGTCAGCGCGTCGTAGGTGGCCGCGATCGAGATCAGCTTCGCGTAGAGCCCCAGGTTCGCCTTGGGGATGATCATCTGAATGTTGCCCTGGCCGTCGCGCACCGCGGTGCCGTAGTCGACCTTGTGCTCGAAGGTCGTCACCAGGCGCAGCAGGGTGGCGCGGTTGATCTGCCGCTCCTGCAGGATGTTGCGGATCGAGATCAGCGGCGCCCGGTTGATGGTGTTGCGCTCTTCCAGGCTCAGCGCCCCGCGCTTGTTGAGCAGCTCGTCGGGCACCGTGCCCATGCCGGCGTCGTGGAACAGGGCGATGTAGCCCAGGTCGCACAGCTGGGGCTTGGTGAGGCCCAGTTCGGTGCCGTACACGATGGTGATCAGCGCGGTGTTGACCGAGTGGTACGCCAGGTACTCCCCGTCGGACTTGGTGGTGGTGAGCCCGAGGAAGTGGGTGCGGTGATCGATGGAGATGTCGACCAGGTCCTGGATGACGCGGAGCACCTTGCTGGTGGCAATGGGCTTCTCCTTGCGCAACGACTCGAAGTACTTTCTCACGAAGAAGACCGCCCGGCCGTAGCAGGTGAGCGCGTACTTCTTGCGGTCGAGCTTGGCCTCGCTCTCGTCCTTGTCGTTCTCGAGCTTGTCCTTGAGCTTGGACCACTTGGCCAGCTTCATCGAGACCAGCTTCTTGCCCTGCACGCCGTCCTCGTCGGCGGTGTCGCTCTGCTCCTTCGAGAAGATCCAGATGAAGTTCTTCAGCTCGGGGATGGTGACTGACCGCATCATGGTGATGCCGCCGACGTCCTTCGAGCGGAGCTCTTCGAGCAGGGTGCGCACGTTCTCGAGCGCGCTCATGTCGACCTTCACCAGCATGCCGTTCAAGTAGAACGACTGCTTCACCCCCATGAACTCGAGCTTTCCGTCTTTCTGGATCACCTGGTTCATCGTCTCCTGAAGCTGGGCGATCGGCTTCTCGAAGACGGCGTTTTCGGGGTCGTACATCTTCACCGAGCGCACCAGCATGTAGAGCGCGGAGATCAGCTGACGGCCCGCGGTCTGCAACTTCTCGTTGTGTTCGCGGGCGAAGACGTCTGGTGACGCGTCGTCGGCTTCTGCGACCTTCGTGACTGAGATCTCCGACATGGCTCAGCCCTCCTTCTCTTGGTTGCCGAACAGGCTCTTGCGCACGCGGGCCAGGTGCATCTTGGCGGCCATGGTCACCTCGTGCGGCTGGGCCTTGTCCTCAGCGGCTTCTTGCAGGAGCTTCGCCGTCTGAATGGTGCAGGCGCCGCCCAGGCCCGCCACGGCGAGCGTCTTCTCGGCGATCATCTTCTGCTTGTTGAACAGGCCGCTTTTCTGCTGCAGCACCTGGGCGAAGAAGTTGATCGCGCCGGGCACGCCGGTCGACCCGAGGGCGACGTAGAGGCCTTCCTTTTCCTGGGGCGACTTCTCCTCGAAGCCCTTCTCCTTCACCAGGCGCAGCAGGTCGACGTAGGCCTTCTCGCGATCGAACTCGGGCAGCACGCGCGCGGCCTGCAGGCGCACCTGCAGGGTCTCGTCTTCCAGCATCGCCGCGATGAGCTTGCGGGCCTCGCCGGTGCGGCCGCGGGCGATGATGGCCATCACTTCCAGCCTGAGCGCGAGGTTCTTCGACTTGAGGATGGTGCCGAAGAACTTCAACTTGTCGGGGTGGTTCGAGCGGTCGAGCACGTAGATCATGTCGCGCTGCATCTGCGGCTTCTCTGCGCTCTTGAGCTTGTCGACGAAGGCGTCGGGGTTCTGCCTGGCGAAGACGACCAGCACGTCGCACAGCAGGGTCCGGTTCTCGGCGAGCTCGATCACCTCGAGCGTCCCCAGCAGGGCGGGCACGGCGTCGGAAGTGATGTTGGTGAGGTACTTCACCACCTCTGGCGGGTTCTTCAGCTTGGCGTACTTGAGAATCTCGCCGATGCGGTTGAGGCGCTGTTCTTCGCCCATCTTCGAGATGAAGCCGCGCAAGAGCTCACCGATCGAGCTCTCGACGCCCACCCGCTGCTCCATCGCCCGCAGCTTGAGCACCACCTGGTTGATGATGGCGAAGTCTTCCTGCAGCAGCATCGCGTCGAGCAGCTGGGAGAACATGTCGCTGAGCAGGTTGGCGTCGGTGACGCCGTTCTCCACCACCTGGAAGACGGCGCTGATCAGCTTGGGGAAGAGGCGCTGGTTCTCTTCCTCGTGCACCTCTCGCTGCAGCTTGGCCTTGAGGTCCGGCGTGGCGGTCAGGCCGGTGATCACCACCCCGCGCATCTGGTCGATGTCGTTCATCTGCATCTCGAGGTCCGATTCCGAGAGGCGCGCGAAGCGAACGTAGTCGTCGGAGTTGGTGCGCAGCCGCCGCTGGAGATAGTCGACGATCTTGTCCACCTCGACCTGCACCTCCTCTTCGCTCAGCTCGTCGACCTTGAAGCCCTCCACCATGATGTATTCGAAGTTCGGCATCTGGGCGCGCCAGAGCTGGGCGTTGATGTCGTCGGCGCCGCGCTCCGGGTCGGAGAGCGCGATCATGGTGAACGACGTCATCTCTGCGAGCGAGAAGCCGTCGCGAAAGATGATCTGCCGGATGCCGTCCTTGAAGAACTTGTACGGCATCGGGTTGTCTTCGGTGAACAGGTCCTGCTTGTGGATGCTGAAGTTGGTGATCTCCACCCGCAGGTTCAGCGAGCCGTACGCCCTGGTGTAGTCGGCGAGCGCGGCCCAGGCCTTCTGGAGGTACTCGCCGTACTTCGCCTCGTTGTGGCGGTACATCGCGATGACCTTGAGGCCCTTGAGCAGGTGGTAGGCGACCTGCCGGCCGGCCTCGACCTGCGCCCGGATCTTCGGGTCAGCCATCGGGTCGGGGGCTGGCGCGGGGGCGCCGGGAGTCGCAGGAGCGGCAGCGGGGGCACGGTTCGGCATCGCCGGCCCAGTCTAGCCCCCTCAGCGAATGGCGTCGCGCAGACGCCGGGTCAGCACCTTGACGATTCCCTGCGCGATCTCGGGCTTCTCCGTCATGATCTCCTGGAAGTCCTCCCGGGTGATCTTGAGCAGGTTGGTGTCGTCGACCGCCGTCACCGTGGCCGAGCGGGGCGCCGCGTCGAGAATGGCCATCTCGCCGAAGCACTCGCGTTCGCCCAGCTCGGCGATCACCCGGTCGGCCTTGTGCACGCGCACCTTGCCGTCGATCACCAGGTAGAGCGCGTCGCCCGACTCACCTTCGGCGAAGATCTCGTCGGCCTGGTCGCGGCTCTCTTCGCTGGAGATCAGCGCGATCGCGGCCAGATCTTCCCCGGGGATCTGGGAGAAGAGGTCGATCGACTTGAGGAAGAGCACTTTTTCGACAGTCGAGAGCATCAAAGCCCCATGGGGCGAAGGCGTTGGGTGGCTGGCAGAGCGGGCCGCATCGTTCTGTGAAAGGTGGGCCCTGTCCAGCGTCGCGGGAAGGTCAGGGAGGGGCGGACGCGGCGGCGAGCAGCACGGCCGCGTGGCGGCGCACCAGCGGCGCGTCGTCCTTGAGGCGCGCTTCCATGTGCGGCGCGGCGAGCCTGGGTGACTTGCGGTTGAGGGCGACCAGCCCGATCTCGCGCACCACCGGGTTGCCGTCGGCGATCGAGGTGGTGAGCACCTGGTCGCGGGTGGCCTCGTCCTGCGAAGACTCCGAGAGCGCCCAGGTGGCGCAGGCCCGCACCCAGGCCGCCTCGTCGCGAGCCAGCTCGCGCAGCATCACCTCGGGCGTGACCGTGGGCGGCGGGTAGGCCTCGGCCACGGCCTTGAGCCGCTCCGCGCGGGGCAGCTCTTCCACCAGGGGCAGGAAGCGGCCCTTCACCCCGCGCTCGAGCAGGTTGTCGAGCAGCTCGACCGCGTTGCCGCGGCGGCGGGCGGCTTCCCCGGCCGACGCGTCCTGGATGCCGACGCTGATCTGTTCCATGTCGGCGTCGGGGTAGAGCACCGCCAGCAGGAGGAAGGCCCGGCCCTCGACCTGCTTGATCTTCTCGATCAACGCCGAGGCGAGCAGGGCCCGGGCGGCCGCTTCCCCGTCGCGGGGCGTGTTGGGGCCGGGCACGGCGTCGAGCTTGAGCAGCTCGAGCTGGTGCAGCGCGCGCCAGGCCCGCTCGAGCTCGCGATCGACCGCGCGCTTCACCGGGCTCACGTCCTTGAGCAGCAGCCGCTTGCCCTTCACCGCGCGCGCCAGCGAGCGGTACATCACGCCGCGCAGCTCTTCGTCGGCCTCGTCGAGGTGACGGGCGATGATCTCCACCGCCTCGCTCGTACCCAGCCGGCCCAGCACGCGGGCGATCGCCCGGCGGATGTTGGCGTCTTCGAGCTGGTTGCTGAGCACCTTGGCCAGCGTGGACAGGATGGTCGACCCGTAGGCGGTGAGGGCCTGGGTCGACTCGCGCAGGGTGTCGCGGCTCTGCGTGCGGTAGATGAGGGGAATGACGAACTCGGGGCTCTTGAGCACGCCCGCCGCGGTGATCGCCTCGCGCCGCACCCGCACGTCGGGGTCGTTCATCAACTGCAGCACCGGCTGGTAGAAGTTCCGCACCCCGATGGCGCCCAGCACCTTGGCCGCGTGCTGCCGCATCACCGGGTCGGCGTTGTCGATCAGCGCCTTGAGCGCCTCGGCCGCCACCAGCACGCCGTCGAGCCCGCCGAAGCGGATCATGCCCGTCACCGCCGCGCTGCGAATGCGGGGGTCGGGGTCGGCCAGGAACAGCCGCACGCTGCGCACGGCCTTGTCCCGGCCCATGGCGCAGAACGCGTCGATCGCCGCCGCGCGCACCGCGGGGTCGGCGTCTTCGAAGCGGCGGAAGACCGAGTTGGCGAAGCGCATCGTCTGCCGGTGCGCGTAGTACTCGAGCGCCTTGACCCGCACCGCGGTCGACGGGTGCTCCAGCAACGTCTCGACCCGCTGATCGAGCTCCAGCTTCTCGAGGTGGGGGAGCAGGGCGAGCGCGTTGAGCACTTCCTGTTCCTGGTCGCTGGCCAGCGCCCGCTCGAGCACCCGGTTGGTGTTGCCGTCGATCACCTGGTGGCGCGCCGATTCGAGATCGAGCCGCCGCTGCTTCAGGTTGTCCTGCAGCGACTTGATGTACTTGGTGCGCATGCCCATCACCACCGCGATCCAGGTGGCGCACAGCGCGAGGGAGAACCAGGCGAGCTTGTACGGGTCGCCCTTCATCCAGATGCGGTAGCCGGCGAGCGAGACGCCGGCCAGGCCGATGGCCATCGGCTTGACCACCCCGTCGATGAAGGCCTTGGCCGAGACGCGCACCTGCGCCGGCACCGGGAGGTAGAGGATCTGCGTGGTGGCGTCGTTGACCGAGTAGCGGAAGAGCGTGTCGGCGCCCTTCGCCATCGAGGCCGCCCAGAGCGCGGGGAAGATCAGCAGCGCCACGTCACCCAGCGCCAGCGACACGGGCAGCACCGCCAGCGAGCCGATCACCCCGGCCCGGTTGAGCAGGCGGCTGGTGCCGAAGAGCTGCAGGCCGAGCGCCAGGGCGCCCACCACCGCGCTGAAGTAGCCGAAGTAGGCGGCCAGCTCGTCGCCCTTCATCTTGTCGGCGGCGACCACCTTGAACTGGAAGTCGATGAGGGTGGTGGTGAAGAAGGTGACGGCCGAGAGGATGGCCACCGTGCGCAGGTGCGAATCGCCCAGCACCCGGCTCGCGCCGCCGCTGCGCCTGGCGGGGCTGGGCTTGCCCGACGCCGCGCGCGCGAAGAGCCGCTGCCGGCCCAGCCGCCCGCCCGCGAAGCTGGCCGCGCCGGTGACGAGCAGCAGCACCGCGCACATGAGCAGCAGGGTGTTGGTGCCGAACGCGGTCGCCACCCGCGCGCTGATGAGGCCGATCAAGATGTTCGCGAACGTGCCGCCCGCGCCGATGAAGCCGTAGAGCCGCTTGGCCTCGCGCGCGTTGAACAGCTCGTTGGCGAGCGTCCAGAACTGCACCAGGATCAGCGCCCCCATCACCTCGACGAAGACGTAGATCGCGCTGTAGATGCCCGGCGGCTGGAACCGCTCGAGCACGAAGAGCAGCACGAACAGCCCGCCGAACAGCGTCGCCGAGAACAGCGCCATCAGGTCGCGGCGAATGCGGTTGGCCAGGCGGGCGTAGACCAGGCCGGTCAGGGTGACGAAGACGGCCGACAGCACGTACATCCACGCCAGCTGGCTCCGATCGCTGTGGGCGAGGAACAGCGCGTCGCGCACCGTGCGCCCGGTGAGGAAGGCGCCGACCGCGAACAGGCTGTGCAGGAACAGGGTGAAGGTGAGTTGACGCTCCCCCCTCCGTACCGGCAGCACCATCTCGAAGATCCGCAGCAGCACGGCGCGCAGCCTAGCAGCCGCTTCGGCCCATCACGTCACCTTCTCGAAGGCTCCAGCGCCGCCAACAGGGCCCGCCGTTCGGCCTTCGAGAGGGGGCGCTGGCCGAAGCGGGCCTCGAGGTAGCGGCGGGTGGCCCGGCCCACGGGTTCGGCGAGGTGGTGGTGCTCGGCCCGCAGCCGCTGCGAGAGCGCCTCGAGGTCTTCGTCGCCGCGCCGGTTGATCTTCAGCGCCGCCAGCTTGCGCTCGACGTCGGAAAGGAAGCCCGCGGCCGGGTGCCGGCGCGAGGCGGGCCCGGTGAGCCTGCGCCACGCCAGCCACGAGAGCAGCCCCGCGCCCACCGCGAACACGAGGGCCCGGGTGGGGGTGCGCTCTTTCCCCGGCTTGCCCGGGTCGGGCCGGTCGTCGTCGTCACTCGAGGCGTTCTGCGGGGGGCGAATGAGCTGGCGCACGAAGTCCCACTGGGTGACGAGCGAGTAGTCGACCACCCGGGCGCGCCACAGTTCCTCGAGGCGCTCGTAGGCGTCGACGATGCGCGCGAGGATCGCCTGGGGCCGGCCACCGCGCCCGTCGTCGGGCGTGGCGTCGAAGGTCATCCACCCGCGCACCGGCGAGTAGGCCTCGACCCACGCGTGCGCGTCGCCTGCGCGCACCACGAAGCGGTTGCCCACGCGCTCCCCGCCGAAGAAGCCGCCCACCACCCGCGCCGGAACGCCGCGGGTGCGCAGCATCACCGCCAGCGCCGTGGCGAAGTGTTCGCAGTGGCCTTCCTTGCGTACGAAGAGGAAGTCGGTGAGCGGGTCCGGCACCTCGCCGGGCAGTTCGAGCGTGTAGCTCAGGTTGCTCTGCAGCCAGCGCTCGAGCGCAGCGGCGATCTGTTCGGGTCGGGTCTCCTGCGGCGCGATCCGCGCCGCCAGCTCGCGAACCCGGGGATCGAGCCCGGCGGGCAACCCCTGGAGCGCCTCCAGCACGGCGGGATCGTCTTCGAGCATCGGGTAGTCCCCGCGGCTGTGGACGACGTAGGTGTACGCGTTGGCGTCTTCGGCGAAGCGGACCTCCTCAGAGCCGACCCGGATCAACGCCACCGGCGACGAGCCGGTGTTGCCCAACGCCGTGGCCGGGCCGAAGTAGACCGGCTGGGCGAGGCCCACGAGCGTGCGCGAGTCGTAGGCGGGCAGCAGCTCGATGCGCTGGACGATCGCCCCGTTGGGCTCGCCGAGCATGATCCGCGCCCTGGCGGGACCGGGCCTGCCGGTGCCGCGCCATTCGCGACCGTCGAAGCTGTCGAAGTGCCGGCCCACCCAGTACCGATCGAGCCGGTCTCCCGAAGGGGCGGGTTCGAGCTTCGCGCGCAGCACCACCCGCGCGCTGGTCTTGATGTCGCCGCCGCCGCCGAGCCGTACGCGGTCGGTCATGCCCGTGGTCCCGCCGAGCAGCCCAGCGCCAGTGCGTCGCGCTGCCACGTTCCACGAGAGCCGGGGAAAGAGGATGAAGAAGAGGATGCCGCCGACCAGGGCGACCCCCACGCCGACGCTGACCTGGCTGAGCACCGGCGCGAGCGGGAGGTCTTCGTCACGCTCCACTGGCCCCTCGATCACCGCGAGGCCGAGTGAGAGACACGCGAAGACGCCGAAGGAGAGCAGGCACAGCGCGTACCAGACGTCGCCTGAGAGCGCGGCCGCGCCGGCCATCAGCAGCAACGACGCCAGCAGCACCTGCTGATCGGTGGCCGGAGTGGGCTCGGACAGCATGCGGTGAGCGGTGACGAGCGTGGCGAAGCCGACCGCCGCCACCACCAGGTCGAGCACGCCGCGCGAGACGAGCCCGAACAACACGATGGCCATCGCCAGCAGCGCCAGCACCGACCAGACGCGCTGGTTCGAGAAGGGCCGCTTGCCCCAGAGGCTCAGGCCGAACGAGACGCCGAACAGCGCGGTCACCATGGAAGGCAGCGAGCCCGACAGGGCCACCGCGCTGAAGGCCGAGCCCGCGGCCAGATCGCGCAGGCGCAGCCGCAGCCGTCGGCGCTCGGTGAGGTTCACTTGAGCTCTCCGGGCATGGCGTAGCCGAGCGCGGCGAGCGCCGAGAGGATCCGCTTCTCGTGACCGGGGCCCGACGCAGGGCGGATCCGCCGGCCCCCGGCCTCGAGGCCGACGTCGTTGCCTTCGGACAGGAGCCGGTTGGTGAGCGCGGCGGTCTCTTCACAGGCGCGCTCGAGCGGATCTCCGGGCACGTCGCTGTCGATGCGCAGGGTGTACTGCTTGCGGTCTTCGCGCTCGCGCTCGACCTTGAGCAGCTTCCCCACGGTGGCGCTCTTCTTCCAGTGCACCCGCCGCGCGTCTTCGAGATCGCCCAGCTCGCGCAGGCCCTGCACGTCGCCCGAGCCGTCGCGGTGGCGCTGGCTGCCGCTCTCGCCGGTGAGGTGGCCGCCGTCGGGGGCAGGGGCCTCGCAGCTGAAGCCCCTGCGGGGCCAGATCAGCAGCAGGTCCTCGACGTCGACGGTGCGCGACTTCTCGAACAGCCCGAAGGGGAAGAAGGTCGAGATCTGCACCTGCTTGAGCCGCAGCGGCCCGCGGCGGGGCGCGGTGACGTCGGCCCGGGCAGTGACCTTCGTGCCCGCGAGGACGGTGGGGATCCACGCCCAGCCGTCGAGCACGCCACCTCCTTCCGAGAGCCGCACCGCGAAGGCGCGGCCCTTGACCCGCGACACCTCGTACCTGAGGGGGAAGGGCTCGTTGGCGAACGCGCCGTCGGGCAGCAGCCGCTTGACGCGGATGTCGGAAATCACCCGCTCGGACAGCACGCCCGAGAGCACGATGATCGCCAGCAGGAAGCCGAGCACCAGGTAGAGCAGGTTGTTGCCCGTGTTGAGCGCGCCCAGGCCGATGCCGACGGTGATCACCAGGTAGGTGCGGCCGACACGCGTGGCCTTGAGGGTGCGCCGCCAGCTCGGAGTGGTCTTCGCGGCAGTCACCGGGGAGCGGGGACCTTGCGGAGCAGCTCGCCCACCAGGTGCGCCGCCTCGTCGCGGGCGAAGGCGCCCTGGCTCGAGGTCTTGAGCAGCAGCCGGTGCGAGAGCGCGGGTGCGGCCACCACCCTCACGTCGCCCGGGGTGACGAAGTCGCGGCCTTCCCAGAGGGCGATGGCGCGGGCCGCCGACATGAGCGAGAGCGCGGCGCGGGTGCTGATGCCGCGCTCGATCTCGGCGTGGGCGCGCGTGGCGGTGGCGATGCGCACGCCGTAGTCGGCGATGTCCTTCGAGATCTGCACCGCGTCGGCCGCGGCCTGCAGCGCCACCAGATCGGCGGCGTCGGCGATGGGCTTGAAGCCCGCGAGTGGGTCGGCCCGGCGGCTCATGAGCAGCTGGGTCTCGACCTCGGGTGAGAGGTGGCCCAGCGAGAGCCGCAGGAGGAAGCGATCGAGCTGCGAGTCGGGGAGCGGGTAGGTGCCGCTCAGGTCGAGCGGGTTCTGGGTGGCGATCACCACGAACGGCTGGGGCAGGGGGTGGGTGACGCTGTCGAGGCTCACCTGGCCCTGGGCCATCGCCTCGAGCAGCGCCGACTGGGTGCGCGGCGGGGCGCGGTTGAGCTCATCGGCGAGCACCACCTGGTGGAAGATCGGCCCGGGCCGGAACTCGAACTGCCCCTTGGCCTGCAGGAACACCTGCGCCCCGAGGATGTCGCTGGGCAACACGTCGGCGGTGAACTGCACCCGCGCGAAGCTCATCGAGAAGCTGCGCGCCAGGCCCTCGGCCAGGGTCGTCTTGCCCACGCCCGGCACGTCTTCGAGCAGCAGGTGGCCGCGGGCGACCAGGCAGGTGAGCGACATCTTCACCTGCTCGGCTTTGCCCAGCACGAGCTCGCCGATGTGGTTCTGGAGCCGCTGGAGGAGTTCTGGGGGATTCATTGGCATCGCTTCGGGTCGGGAGTGTAACGGCACAGGCAGGGCACGCCTCCAGCAATCGTTCTCCCTCTCCCGGCGGAGGAGCGGGGAGAGGGCGGGGTGAGGGGCGAGACGTGCTATCGGTGAGGGGTGGGTCGAATCCACCGCCTCAGCGACGAGCTCATCAACCAGATCGCCGCCGGTGAGGTGGTCGAGCGGCCCGCCAGCGTGGTGAAGGAGCTGGCCGAGAACGCCATCGACGCCGGCGCCACCACGGTGCGGGTGCTGCTCTCGGAAGGCGGCCTCTCGGCCATCGCGGTGATCGACGACGGCTCGGGCATGTCGCGCGAAGACGCGCTCTTGAGCCTCGAGCGCCACGCCACCAGCAAGCTCCTCGACCAGGACGGGCTCTTCCACATCCTCACCAAGGGCTTCCGGGGCGAGGCGATCCCCTCGATCGCGTCGGTGTCCCGCTTCAGCATGCTCACCGCCGAGCCGGGGGCGCGGGTGGCCACGCGCGTCACCATCGAGGGCGGCGGCAAGCCCGTCATCGAAGACGCCGCTTCACCGGGCGGCACGCGCATCGACGTGCTCGACCTGTTCTTCAATGTGCCCGCCCGGCGCAAGTTCCTCAAGCGCGAGTCGACCGAGCTGACCCACTGCGAAGAGGCGGTCACCCGGCTGGCGCTCGCGCACCCCGAGGTGGGCTTCTTCCTCGAGCACGGGGGGCGGCTCTTGATCGCCAGCCCGCCGACGCCCAGGCGGCCGAAGGAGCGCATCGCCGCGCTGCTGGGCACCGAGGTCGAGCCGCACCTGCTGGAGATCGACGAGCGGCGCCTGGGCGTGCACGTGCACGGCTTCATCGCCTCGCCCGAGTTCACCCTGCCCACCGCGCGCGCTCTCTACACCTTCGTCAACCGCCGCTACGTGCGCGATCGCGGCGTGAACTCGGCGGTGCAGCGCGCCTTTCAAGACACGTTGCCCCCGGGGCGCCAGCCAGTGTGCGCGATCTTCATCGACGTCGAGCCCGCCTCGGTCGACGTCAACGTGCACCCGCAGAAGCTCGAGGTGCGCTTCTCCGATCCCCGCAGCGTGCAGGAGGCGCTCTCGGCCGCCGTCACGCGGGCGCTCAAGGCTGCGCCGTGGCGTCAAGATCCCTCGCAGCCGGTCGGCGACGACGTCAACGCCCACTACGCACAGGCGGTCGACCGGTTCCTGGCGCGTGCCCAGGGCACGCAGGGTGAGGCGCTGCAGCCGCTGGCGCCCGCCGGCACCTCGGTGATGGACGAGCCCTTCCGCGCCGCCTTCGGCACCTCGCGCCCCGGGCTCAACCAGGCCCCTCCGAAGGGCTACTTCGCCGCGCTCCGGTTCCTGGGCGAGCTGGGGCGCCGCTTCTGGGTCTGCGAGGGCCCGGGCGGCTCGCTGGTGGTGCTCGATCCGCGCGCGGTGCGCGAGCGCGTGGTGCTCGAGGGGCTGCGCACCCGGTTCCGCGAGGGCACGCTCGGCGCGGCGGCGCCCACCCTGTTCTCGGCGACAGTCACCTCGGCCGAGGCCCCTTCGATCCTCGCGGTGAGCGAGCGGCTGTCGGGCTACGGCGTCGAGGTCGAGGCGTTCGGCGGCGACACCCTGGCGATCAAGCGCGTGCCTGCGGAGCTCGAGCCCACCGCCATCGAGACCTGGCTGCCCGAGCTGGCCGCGGCATCGGACGACGACGGGGCCTTGCGCGCGCTCGCCCATGCCGCCGGCTCGGCGCCGCTGCGGTCGGTGACGAACGACGAAGTGAAGGCGCTCCTCCGCCAGCTGGACGAGGCCGACTTCTCCGTACCCGCCACGAGGTCGGTGGTGGTGGTGCGCGACGTACCGCTGCTCGATCTCGAGGGCGCGACACGCTGAACTCCCTCTCCCTGCGCCAGCGGGGAGAGGGCCGGGGTGAGGGGCTGACCTGACCTGACCCCGGCTGGGTTCGGGCAAAAACTTGCGGGGTCACCCCACGCCGCTACGGTGCGCTGCAACCCTGTAGCACCCGCCGAGGTGATTCATGGACGGTGTCATCCGAGGTCGTGAAGTCCTCGCCAATGCCCGCCTCATCGCGAACGAGTTCGGGCTGCGATGCCTGTTCCGCTGCTTTCGCGTCTGCCTCTTCGGTCCACGCACCACGTTCCTCGATTGTGTCTGGGAGAAACAGAAATGAACGAAGCCCTCACCACCCAGGCCGCCGCGCAGCTGGTGCCCGCGAGCTACGCCGAGAAGGCCATGGCGTCGCTGATGCAGCTCCACTCCGAGCTGATGGACGAGAAGGAGAAGCGGGTCGATCTCTTCCGCCGCCTCATGGAGCGGGAGCAGGCGCTGGCCGAGCTGAAGATGTACGTGAAGATGCTGGAAGAGAAGATGGCGGCGCCCCCGGTGGTCGCGGCACCCGCGAAGCCACTCGAGGTGCCTCCCCCAGCGCCCCCGCCGCGCGTCGCGCCGCCGCCTCAGGCTCGTACCTCTCGCACCGCCCCCATGCCTCCGCAGTTCGCCCACGTCCGCCCGCGCGTCGACGGCTGGAAGACCTGGTGATGCGGCGGCTGCTGTTGGGCGTGCTGCTCTTGAGCAGCACCGCGTTGGCGGACGGCATCGACGGCTGGGGCCGCATCTCGGTTGGCGGCGGGTTCCGCTGGATCCCCAACTGGTACTTCATCGACAGGGCGGCCCAGGCCGGCACGCCGGTCCTTCCCGGCTTGTCGGGTGGGCCGCAGCTGACGGCCAGCTTCGGGTACGGCGTGTCGAGCGCGCTCGAGCTGTCGATCGATCTCTTCGGCGGCTTCGAGACCATCAACCTCGCGCTGCCCGACGGCCAGAAGCAGGAATACACCTCGGGCGCCTACGGCGTTCTGCTGGGAGGCCGGTTCACCGGCAACAACGTGTTCTTCAAGGGCTTCATGCCCTACCTCGCCGTGCAGGCAGGACCGCTGCTCTCGGCCATCACCTCGCGCGTCAACTCGCAGCCCGAGCGCGTGCTGCTCGCCTTCTCGGCTTCAGCCGGGGCCACCTGGCGGTTCGCCGACCGCTACGGCATCTCGCTCGAGGCCCGCTACATCAACTCGCGCAGCGTGCTGTCGCCGATCTCGGGAATCAACGTCGGCGGCGTCGCGTTCAGCGCCCTGTTCACGATCTTCTTTCCTCCGCCGCCGAAGCGCGATCTCGACGTGCCCGGCTTCTGATCTGATAGAGCCCGCTCGCCATGGCCGATACGTCTGCTGAGTCGAGCAAGCTCCTCGAAGAGATCCGCCGCGAAGTCGTCGAGTCGCGGAACATGACCATCAAGACCGACAACGCGCTCAAGACGCTGCACGCCGAGCTCAAGCTCGTCTCGGCGCAGCAGGACGCGTTCCAGAGCCGCACCTGGTTCAGCACCGGCGCGGCCTACGTGGTCTTCGCAGCGCTCTGCGTGGCCGGGGTGGTGGTGATCTCCAACGCCCGCGCCTCGAACGCGAACGCCGAGAAGGAGCGCCTGGAGAAGCAGGTGGGCGACCTGACGGCCACCATCGACAAGCTCAAGGCCGACGCCACTGCCCAGCTCGCCGCCGAGCAGTCGGCCCTGCAGGTCTACCGGCAGATGACCACGCTGCCCGGCGAAGAGCGGCTCAAGGGCGTCGACGCGCTCAACAAGCTCGACCAGGGCAAGCAGTCGCCCTTCGCCAGGCTGGTGCTGCAGGACCGCGCGGTGCTGCTGCGCAAGGAGATCGGCGGCGTGGTGCTGGAGAAGGGCAAGGCCGCCTTCCGCCGCCAGGACTGGCCCGACACCATCGCGCAGCTCAACCGCTTCCTGAACATGGACCCGGTGCCCGAAGACGCGCTCGAGGCGTCGTTCTACCTGGGCAACGCGCTCTTCCAGTCGCGCAAGTTCGACGAGGCGATCAAGCCCCTGGTGCGCTTCGTCGACGGCGACAAGAAGGCCAAGCTGCGTGACTTCGCCATGCTGATGCTGATGCAGTCGTACGACATGACCAACGGCAAGGACCAGGCGGTGGCCATCGCCAAGGAAGCGTTCGGCAGCTACCCGGCCAGCGACTTCCGCATGCAGTTCCTCTCCCGGCTGCAGAGGACCGTGCCGGCCGCTCCTGTGGCGCCGGCGCCTGGCGTTCCGGTGGCGCCTGCCCCCGTCGCACCCGCGCCGGTACCTGCACCGGCCCCCGCGCCGGGACCGCGATGAGCACCGCCGACGACCCGAAAGATCCGCGGTTCCGCCCGTACCGCATGGCCTCGCTGGGGCTCTACCTGGTCGTCACCATCGGCTTCTCGTGCCTGATCATCTTCAGCGTCTACCGCTCGGTGTTGAGCATGACGCCCGATCGACCGCCCGTCGGCGAGCTGCGCACCGAGGAGGCCTGCCTCGGCGATGCCCGCGCGCTCTTCGCCGAGCTCGAGCAGCAGCGGCAGCAGGCGGTGGGGCAGGCGGCGCGCAGCTCCGACCAGCGCTTCCTCAAGTTCCGCGTCGACTGGCTGCGCCGCAAGCGCGTCAGCGAGGCGAGCTGCGGCCTGGAGAACCGGGACCGGGTGCGCAACACCTTCGGCCTGCTCGAGCGCGCGCTCGACCTCTACTCCACGGCCTCGGTGCAGTTCGCAGGCACGGCGGGCCCCACGGTGGATGAGCTCAAGGAACTGCTCGAGCCGAAGCCTTAAGGCGTCACGCCCGCGTCGGCCATCGGCACGGTCGGCAGCACCACCTGGTACTTGCCGCGGTCGTCCGCGATCGCCGTGCCCAGCAGAATCGACGCCGGCCGGCCTTCCACGTTGGTGACCCGGAAGAAGCGCAGCTGCGAATAGGGGACCGGCTGATCGACCGTGCCCGTCTGAGCCATCACCGTTCCGGTGACGATGCCCGACACCGTCCGGCCGAAGGAGAGTTCGACGGGGTTGAGGTCCTGGGTGGGAAGCTTGAGCCCGGTCTTGTCGTCGATCGCCGCCTTGATGGTGACCAGGCGGCTGGAGATCGGCAGCAGCTCGCCGGGCGTGTACTCGAAGCGCCAGACGCCAGGGTCCAGGGGCAGCTCGAAGGTGCCGTCCTCTTTGGTCACCGCCTCGGCCGGCTCGACGGGCAACGCCTTGAGTTCGTCGGTGCTGCGGGTCTCCAGCTGAAGCGTCGCGCGCACGTACACGCCGCTCGCCGGCTTCTCGTTGCTGCCAGGACGAGTGACGAAGCCCTTCGCGATCAACCTGTCCTCGAGGGTGAGCGTCTGGGGGCTGAGCGTGCCCGTCGCCTTCGGCGCGCCCACGGCCCTGGTCACCTTCACCGTGACGCTGCGCTGGCTGTAGGCGGCGCGGCTGCCCTTGGGCGGCACCACCGTCAGCATGAAGCTGCCGTCTGACTTGGAACCGAGCGAGGTGACCTTGAAGTCGCCGGTGGCGTTGGTCTCGACGATCTTCGAGCGGAAGGTGCCGTCGCCGACCACCGTGCCCTCGAGCACCACCTGTGCGCCCACGATGGGGGCCCCCGTGCTGTCGAGGATGGTGCCCTGCACGTCGTCAGCGGCCTCACCGAAGTCGCCGTACTCCAGCGAGACCGAGGTGGTGGTCTGCGCAGGCAAGACGAAGCGCTTGGTGGGAATGGGGACGCCGGGCTCGCGAGGAGACGCCACCAGGATCAGGTTGGCCTTGTTGCGCGCCTCGGGGCTGACGGTGATGGCGAACTCGCCCGTCAGGGTGCCGACGGGGAAGCGCTGCGAGAGCGGCTGATTGCCCTGCACGTCGAAGAGCTGCAGGTCGATGGTGGGTACGCCGCCGTCCTGCGAGTAGCCGGTGCTCAGCAGCACGGGCTCGGGGGGGAGCAGGGTGCGGTCGACCTTCTTGATCAACTGCCCGGTGAGCGCCGGAGCGCCATCGACCGCGGGGAAGACGAAGGTGACCGCTGGCGCCATGCCTCCGGCAGCCTCGACGCTCACGTTGTTGGCGACGGGCGGAACGGTGCGGTCGCCCGGCATGGCGGTGACCACGAAGGTGCCCGCGCCGACCTTCATCTCGAACGAGCCGCGCTCGGTGTTGGCGAAGCGCTGCTCGTAGGTGCGCACGATGCCCGGCAGCAGCTTGCTCTGGCCCACCGCGCGGAGCACGACCGACTCGGTGTAGGAGGTGCGATCGAGCGGGTTGCTCGAGGCCGAGCGCTCACGCTGAAATTCCCCGCTCACCGAGAGCGGACCGCCCATGTGGGGGCTGTAGAGGGCGCCCAGGCTGCCGGCCTCGAGCGCGAAGTCGCGCGCGTACTGACCGTTGAGCGCGCCGCCCTCGACCTCGACCACGATGTTCTTTCCAGGGTCGCCGCACCCTTCGGCGAAGCACAGCTGCCCCGACAGACACTCTGAGTCCGACGCGCAGATCCGCTCAGCCGGCGGCGGAGGCATCGCGCACGCGCCGAGCAACAGCAGCGTGAGGGGCAGCAGCGCCTTCATGGGCAGGGCTCCACGTCGAGCACCCAGGTGAAGCTGTCTTTGTAGCCGACGTCCCTGAGCAGCACGCCGTCGACCAGCCGTTCCTCGCGCTGCTGGACCTCGACGTTGCCGCCCAGGACTTCCTGGAAGAGGGTGTCGGCGACGAAGACAGTGAGGGTCTGGGTGCTACCCGAGGTGAGGTTCGCCAGGGCGCTCCTGAAGCCCAGCGAGCTGGGCGCGGTGACCGACCTGATCTTCGACCCACCCGGCACGCTGGTGGGAATGAAGGGCTGCGTCGTCGTCTCGCCGATGAACCAGATGCTGCTCACCACGTCGACCGTGTCCTCGTCCTCCACGGTGAGGGTGAACGCCTTGTTGAGCGACTGGCACATCGTCGAGTTGTAGAAGGTCGTGCGCAGCTCCGGCGTTTGAGCCCTGATCTGCAGCGGACTGTTGCGCTTGGGCGGGAGCTCGGGGAACACGTCTTCGTCCTGCGGAAAGAGGCACCCCTGGAGCGGGGTGGACACGATGACGTAGAGCAACAACCCGGCCATGGCCGGCGCGCCCCTGTCGCCCTGTCGTTTCAATGGCTTATGCATTGTCACGCCTCTTCGTACTCTGTCTCAGATGGCGCACTTCCCTCTGCGCGCTCGCCCTCCAGTTTCTCCAGGTGCCTGAAGATGGTGCGGGGGTCGACGCCGAGATCCTTGGCCGTCTTGGTGCGGTTGCCGTTGTTCCGCTCGAGCACCTCGTTGATGTAGCGCTTCTGGAACTCCTCCTTCGCCTGGGCCAGCGCGAGGATGGGGGGGAGGTTTTCCGGACGCAGGTCGAGGTCTTCCGGCCCCAGCAGCGGCTTGTCGCAGAGCACCACGGCCTTCTTGATGCGGTTCTCGAGCTCGCGAATGTTGCCCGGCCAGTTGTACTTCTTCATCGCCACGATGCTGGCCGGGGTGAAGCCGCGCGCCTTGCTGTCGAACTCCTTCGAGTACCGATTCAAGAAGAACTTCGCGAGCACGGTGATGTCGTCGCCGCGATCGCGCAGCGGCGGCAGCTTGAGCGTCACCACGTTGATGCGGAAGTAGAGGTCTTCGCGGAAGGCGCCCTTGCGCGTCTCTTCCTCGAGGTTCTTGTTGGTCGCCGCCACCACGCGGATGTCGACGGGCTCGGGCCGGTTGTCGCCGACCTTGTAGACGACCTTTTCCTGCAGCGCGCGCAAGAGCTTCACCTGCAGCTGCAGCGGCATCTCGCCGATCTCGTCGAGGAACAGCGTGCCGCTGATCGCCGCCTGGAACTTGCCCATCTTGGTGGCGACCGCGCCGGTGAAGGCGCCCTTCACGTGGCCGAACAGCTCGCTCTCGAGCAGGTTCTCGGGAATCGCGCCGCAGTTGATCGAGATGAACGGGCCCTTGGTGCGCGGGCTGTGGCGGTGGAGTTCCTTGGCGATCAGCTCCTTGCCGGTGCCGGTCTCGCCGATCACGAGCACCGAGATGTCGGTGGGCGCGATCTTGTCGATGCGCTTGTAGACGTCCTTCATGCCCTGGCAGGCGCCCACGATGTCGCCGTAGGTCTGTTCCTCGAGGCGCGTCTTGAGGGTGGTGTTCTCGAGCTTGAGCTCGTTGACCAGCAGCGCGTTCTGCACCAGCAGCGAGGCCTGGGCCGCGAAGATGGTGAGGGTGTCGAGCGCCTTCTGGTCGAAGCGGTTCACCAGGCGATCGTTGCCCAGGTAGATCAGGCCGAACAACTCGCCCTTCATCATCAGCGGTGCGCACATCACCGACAGCAGCTTCAGGTTCACCACCGACTCCGAGCTGTTGAACTCGGGATCATCGAGGGCGTCGGCGATGATCAGCGCTTTCTGCTGCTGCACCACCTTGTTGACGATCGAGTCGGACACGCGCTCGAGCGCGTCTTCGATGGTCTCGCGCTGCACGTTGCGGGCGACCTTCACCCGCAGCTGGTTGCTCTCCATCAAGATGAGGAAGCCCTTGTCGGCGCGCGCCACCTCGATGCACTCGTCCATGAGCGACTCGAGCAGCCGGTCGATGTCGGTGCTCGAGAGCAGCCGCTCGGAGAACGAGGTGAGCCGCCGCAGCGCCGAGAGCTCGCGCCCCGGCACGCCGGGCTGTTCCTGGGTCGAGGCGTCGGGGTCCTTGGAATCGCCGCGGGCGAAGCGGGTGGCGAGGGCAGGCTGGGCCATCGGCGCTTCGGCCGAGCTGAAGGTGAGCTCGGTGTCGCCCACCCGCACCACGTCGTTGGCCTTGAGCTCGGCCTCGTCGGTCGACTTGCCGTTGACGTGGAACTTCGACTCGCCGCCGACCTTGTACGAGATGCCGTCGAACATGATCGCGAAGGCCGTCTCGGGCACTCGCGTGTCTTCGAGCACGATGTCGTTGTCGGCGCTCTTGCCGAGGCTGGTGATTCTCTTGAGGAGCGTGACCGAGCGGGTCTTTCCGTCGGGCGTCTTGATGGTGAGGCTGGGCATCAGTGCTCCTGCTTTCTAAAAGCCAATGGTGACCCCCGCGCCGAGTCCGCCTTGCGTGGGGTAGATGTTGAAGTGGGCCGTGGGGACCTTCGAGTCCGGCTTCACCGGCTCGCGGGTCTCGGTGATGATCTCGTCCTGGTGGCGCCAGACCGCGTCGCCCGCGCCGATGGCCCACAGCGCGTAGAAGGCGATGCCGGTGCCGTACTTGAGCCCTGTCCACACGTCGCGCTCGGTCTTGCGATTCGGGTCGAAGACGCGCGCGGGGAAGCTGAACACACCGTTCTTCTCCGGGCTGGTGAGGCGATCGGTCCAGGTGAAGGTCTCGGTCTTGTAGAGCGCGTTGATGGCGAAGTACGAGACGATGCTCAAGACCGCCATCAGGCCTTCCGACACGGCGAACGCGGCGCCCCAGCCCACGCGGCCCTGCTGAAACTGGCCCGCCCCGAAGGGGAGAAAGTTCACCAGCATCGAGCGC
The DNA here is from genome assembly GCA_030681645.1 of Archangium sp. Taxonomy (GTDB): domain Bacteria; phylum Myxococcota; class Myxococcia; order Myxococcales; family Myxococcaceae; genus Archangium_A. Next base: position 99,437 of record JAUXRX010000049.1, on the reverse strand, counting down.
TTCTCGATGGTGCGCACCTTGATGTCGTTGGCCAGGAAATCGGCCTTGCGCCTGCGCTCTTCCTGCTCGAGCCGCAGGCGCTCGAACTCGGCCGCGGCCCGCTTGTTCTGATCGATGCGCAGCGCGATCTGCTGCCGCACCAGGTTGAGCGCGTCGGCGTTCTCCTTGCGCACCTGCTCGAAGACCTTGATGGCCGTGGGAGGCACGGCGAACGGGTCGAGGATGTAGTCGGGGTTGACGCGCAGCAACTGCAGGAAGGCGGCCTGCGCGCCCTTGAGGTCGCTCAGGTTGAACGCCGAGAGCGCCGAGATCTCGAACAGCCGCACCCGCTGCGCATCAGAGAAGTTCGCCAGCGCGATCGACTCGTTGGCCCGGCGCGCCGCGTCGGCGTACTTCCCCGCGTCGTAGAGCGACTGGATGATCTCCATCTCGCGCTCGGGCACCACCTGGGCGAAGGCGGGGAGGGCGCTGAGCAGCACCAGCAGGCCAATCAGGCCAACCCCGTTCACCCCGAGCGGAGTCGAGGGGCCACCGCGCACGCTCGTCCCTCGACTTCGCTCGGGATGAACGGTCTGGGCCCCGCTCTTTCCGACTGGAGGGGCCGTCATGGCGCGGCCTTCTTTTCGATCAACAGCGGCCTGCCCGGCACCGCGAATTGCACGTCTTTCGCCACCACCTCACCCCCGACGCTCACCGTGTATTCCACCTTGTGCCGCATCTCCGGGTTGCCCGACGCGGGCGTGGAGAGCCTGAACGGCGCGCCCTGCGATTCCTTGACGGTCTTCTCGATGCCGCCGACGCGCACCTTCGCCTCGTCGGGCCAGCCCTGGAACGAGACCAGCGACGGCTTGAGCGGCGCCACCAGGGGGATCTCTTCGCCCTTCTTGACGTCGACGGTCACGCTTCGGCCCTGCGTCTCGCAGAGATCGCAGGTGACGGTGAAGCGGTGCGACCCGGGGGGCAGCTTGAGCACGTGCCGCGCCAGCGCGTCGACGCTGCGCGGACCATCGTCGACCTGGAGGTAACCGAAGGGCCGCACGATCAACGCCACGTCGAGCAGCTCGACGGTCGGCTTGAGCGGCGCCAGCTTGACCGTGGCCACGGGCGGCTTGACCGGCACCGGCGGGTCGTTGGTGACGAGCACGGGCGGATCTTCGGGCGGCTTCACCGGCTCGGGCAGCCGGGGCCACGCCACGCTGGCCAGCGTCACGTCGGTGGGCGAGAGCGCGAACCGGTACACGAACGGCATGGGCCGCAAGGCGATGCGAACGCCCTGCACGGCGCTCATGGCCACGATGAAGGCGATGCCGCCCATGAACGCGAGCTTCTGGATGCGCTTGACCCGCGCCTCGCGCTGCTTGCGCGCGCGCATCTGGCCGAGCAGCTCGTTGGCGCGGGCGTTGTTCGGCTCGTGCGCGAGCACCTGGTTGAGGGCCGACATCGCCCTGGCGGACTTCTTCTCGGCGATCGACTTCTCGGCCTGGGCGAGCAGGGCGGCGGTGATGCGGGGCGTCAGCTCCTTGCGGTAGCCGCGGGGCTCGAGGAAGAACTTCGCCAGCTCCTCGTGGGGGCGGGTGAGGCCCACGGTGGCCAGGTACTCGGCCAGCGCGTCGCGCAGCTTGCCCGCGGTGGAAAAGCGGTTGCCCGGCTGGCGCTGCAGGCAGTTGCCGATGATCTCCGCCAGCTCGTCGGACACCGTGGGCACCACCTGCCGCGGGTCGTCGTACACGCAGTCGAGGATGCGCTTGAGCGTGGCGGTGGTGTTGGGCGCGACGAAGGGCAGCTTCCCGGTGGCGAACAGGTACAGCATCGTGCCCAGCGAGAAGACGTCGGCCTCGGCGCCGGCCTCTTCGCCTTCGATGATCTCCGGGGCCATGTGGGCGGGGCTGCCTACCAGCGCGCCGGTCATGGTCATCTTCTCGTCGCGGTCGAGGATCTTCGCGATGCCGAAGTCCATCAGCTTGAGCACGCCGTCTTCGCGCACCATCACGTTCTCGGGCTTCAGATCGCGGTGGAGAATGCCCGCTTCGTGCGCGTGCGCGAGCGCCGAGGCGAGCTCGTGCACCACCATCGCCGCGACCTCCGGCGGCTGCAGCGCCTCGTCGGTGATGAACTGCCGCAGCGTCTGCCCTCGGATGTACTCGGTGACCAGGTACGCGTCGGCCGCGGCCTCCCCGGAGTAGTCGAACACCTCGAGGATGTTCGGGTGGTGCAGCCGGGCCACCGCCTTGGCTTCACGCTCGAGGCGCTTGCGTGACTCGACGCGGCCCGCGAGGTGAGGGTGCAGCACCTTGACCGCCACTTCGCGGTCGAGCGTGGTGTCGAGGCCCTTGTAGACGACACTCATCCCGCCCTGGCCGAGCTGCTCCAGGATCCGGTAACGACCGATGTGGCGGCCGACGAGTGACATCAGACTCCGAAAGAGATCCCGATTGATTTGGCCAGCCGCACCTTGTCGCCGTGCGGGTCCACCTGGCGTTCCTTGCGCGACTCGGCCAGCGGCGAGAAGCCGAGCTTGCCGTCACGCAGGCAGACCATGTGGTCCCATTTTCCGTCGCGCACCAGGTCGAGCACCATCGCGCCGTACATGGTGGCCAGCACCCGATCCATCGGGCTGGGGCTGCCGCCGCGCTGGAGGTGACCGAGCACGGTGACGCGGATCTCGGCCTCGAGGTGAGGCGCGAGCAGGTCGGCGAGCACCTTGCCCGAGCCGCCCAGCCGCACCACGCCACGCCCGGGGATCTCGTCGGCCTTCGCCTGCACCGCCTGCGCGCCCCCGCGGGGAAACGCGCCCTCGGAGATGGCCACGATCGCGAACTTCTTCCGCGTCTCGTAGATCTCGAGCAGGTGGGCCACGATCTTCTCCACGTCGTACGGCAGCTCGGGAATGAGGATGAAGTCGGCCCCGCCCGCGATGCCGCCCTCGAGGGTGAGGAAGCCGGCGTTGCGGCCCATGATCTCGACCACCATCACCCGCTGGTGCGCCTCGGCGGTGCTGTGGAGGCGGTCGATCGCCTCGGAGATCACGTTGACCGCGGTGTCGAAGCCGAAGGTCTGATCGGTGCCCGAGAGATCGTTGTCGATGGTCTTGGGGCAGGCGACGATCTTCACGCCGCGCTCGGCCAGCTTGTGCGCCATCGTCAAGGTGCCGTCGCCGCCGATGCAGACCAGGCCGTCGAGCTTGAGCGCCTTGATGCGCTTGAGCACCACGTCGCTCATGTCCTTCGTGATGGTCTTGCCGCCTTCCTTCATCACGTAGTTGAAGGGGTCGGCCTTGTTCGAGGTCCCGAGAATGGTGCCGCCCTTCGGCAAGATCCCCCGCACCTGGGCGAGCCCCAGCGGCATGGTGAGATCGGGAAGGATCAGCCCGTCGTAGCCGTTCTGAATGCCGACGAACTCGTAGCCGAGCTCGTTCACGCCGCGACGCACCAGCCCGCGCAGCACGGCGTTCAACCCCGGGCAGTCTCCACCGCCGGTCAGCACTCCTAGGCGCATGCTCGCATCTCGGCTCCAGAAAACAGGACGGCAAACGTGTCGGTGGGACAGCGGAGCGTATGACAGCGGCGCCTGTGGGTGCCAGCGCTTCGTGACCGCGCTGTCAGGGCGCTCTGACGTGGGTGGCGTGGTGAGTCAGACCCGGGGCTCAGCGCTTGCGCGTGCTGATCCTGTCCAGGAGGTGCTCGAGCACGTTCTCCCGATTCACGGGCTGACGGTGGGGGGTGGCCACCTGGGCGAGCTGGAAGAGCTCAGCGAGGCGTTCCTTGACCAGGTCCCAGTCGGGCCGCTGCTCGAGGAGGGCGCGGTAGATGACGATCGCTTCCTTGTACTTGCCGGCGGCGGCGAGGGCCTCGGCTTCGTGCATGGGCGTCTTGTGGTGCTTGCCGGTGGGCTGGGCGCGGGTCATCGACACGCGGCGACGTTCAGCCGGGTCGAGGCCCTGCTCGAGGTGCTCGAGGCGCCCGGCGAGGGCGGCGTCGTCGGGGAAGGCAGAGCAGAGGCGCTCGAGCGCGGTCCAGGCTTCCGACAGCTCGCCTCGACGCACGTGGCGTTCGACCTGCAGTTCGACGGTGGACCGCTCCTCCGGCGTCATCAGCCCCCGCATAAGCACAGCGGCGCGTTGGGGTCACTTCCCACGGAGCCTGGCGATAAGGTGCCGGGCATGTGGAGCGCGCTGGTCCTGCTGGTGGTGAGCGCTGATCCGGCGCTGGGCCCGGTGCTCCGTCAGGACGGCTTCCAGATGAAGCCGCCGAAGAGTTTCCGCATGGCGCGGATGGACCTGTTCCACGGCACGCAGGTGGGGACGATCTCGGTGAGCCCGTCGGCGTCGAGGTACCTGAGCGCCGCGTTGGTGGACGGGGAGGGTGAAGACGCCGCCTCGCTGCTCATCTCGGTGATCGACGCCACGCTCTCGCTGGGTCCGTCTTCTCGGGACGAGCTGTCGACCGCAGTGGTGCGGCACCTGCGCGACGAGCTGGGGCAGCCGTTTCAGCTCGAGCGCGCCGAGGTCACCAACGGCCGGGTCGAGGTGCTGGGCTCGGTTCGGCAGGGCAGCCAGCTGCGGCGCATCCTGGTGGCGGCGTGGCCGGGTGAGTCGCGGCACATCGTGGCGGTCTGCAGCGCGCCCTCGGGCCGGTGGGAGGCGATGGCGCCGGTGCTCAGCGACAGCTTCGACTCGATGAAGGTGGAGCCGGTGTCTTCGGGCCGGCTCCCGCAGCGGTTGCTGTGGGCGTTCGCGGCGCTGGTGGCGGCGCTCTTGCTGATCTCGGTCGGGTTGTGGAGGAGGCGGCAGGCGGCTCGGCAGTCAGCGTGATGAAAGCGCCCAGGGAAGAGGTGGTCGGGCTGGGGCTTCGGGCGTGCTCGACTCGCACAGCCCCTCACCGCGAGCTTCTGTTGACGCACTGATTCAGGCTTCGACGCTTCAAAGGCGACGCGCGGCACCACCGTACAGCGGGCTGTACGCTGGGCTCTCACGTCAGACTTTGCGGCAATTCGTCACTCTCGGGTCCTTGCTCCGTGGCCGAGAGGCCTGCGCGTGACGAGCACGAAGCGAAACCCTGGCCCACCGCGCCCCCCAGGGCTGTGGATTCTCTCAGCTGATCCGTTCCAGCAACCGGGCCGAGATCTCCACCAGCGGCTGCTTCGCCCCATCCCGCTCATGCAGCACCGCGGCGACGAGAAACGCCCGCTGATGGAACGCGAGCGCCCGCCCACGATCCCGCCCCTGCTCGACGTCCCCCATCGCCTCGACGATCTGCACGAACGCCAGCACCCGCTGATGCGAAAACAGCAGGTCCACCACGGCCTTCGCGTCGAGCATCGAGAGCACGTTGAACTCCATGCCCAGCTCGGCCACGCAGAGCTGCCTCAGCTCAGCGAGCGCCTCGTCGTTCTTCCCGCCCGACGACATCTTGATGGCCTTCGCCAGCCCGTCAGAGATGCGCCTGAGGAGCCGAAGCAGCCCCTCGTGATCGAGCATCAAGACATCAGCTCACGGGGCGACGACGTTGACCGTCGCGCTCCCCAGTTCCTTGTCGCCGCGCATGATCTTGATCGTCCACTTGCCGACCTTGTTCATGTTCTCCCCGCGCCAACCGCGCGTGCGGCCGAAGCCGGCCACCGGGTTGTCGACGGTCTTGCGCACCTGGCCCTCGTGCAGGAACTGAATGGCGATGTCCTCGTACTTGCCGTCCTTCGGGCAGAGCCACTGCAGCCAGGCAAACACGGTCGTGCCCTTCGGCACCGACGCCCCCACCGGCTCGATGCACTGGAACTGGGTGGGGCTGCCCTTGGTCGAGTCGACCTTCACGCAGGGGATCAGGTCCAGCAGGGCGGGGCCGCGGTCCTTTCCGTTGTCCTGGTAGTCGAGGAACTTCTTGATCAGATCCGCGCTGGGGGGCGGCTCGACGGGCCCTGCGGGAGCAGCAGTTCCGGCGTCCTGAGCGAAGGCGAACGAGGCGACGAACAGCGCGGCAGCGACGAAGGTGTGGCGGATCATGTGTGCTCCCCCAGAGGTGGACCGTGAAAACGGGGCGGAGTGTGCCTTACGCCGACCCCCGGGAGGAATGGATTTCGCTGGGGGTGGATGCTACGGCCCGAATCGCTCATGCCGTCTGAAAACGCGCACATCCGCAACTTCTCGATCATCGCCCACATCGATCACGGCAAGTCGACGCTTGCCGATCGCCTGCTCGAAAAGACCGGCACCACCAACAAGCGGGACGAGAAGGCCCAGTTCCTCGACAACATGGACCTGGAGCGTGAGCGCGGGATCACGATCAAGGCCCAGACCGTGCGCATGAAGTACAAGGCGCAAGACGGCAAGGACTACGTCCTCAACCTGATCGACACCCCCGGGCACGTCGACTTTGCCTACGAGGTGAGCCGCTCGCTGGCCGCCTGTGAAGGCGCGTTGCTCGTCGTCGATGCCACCCAGGGCGTCGAGGCCCAGACGCTCGCCAACGTGTACATGGCGGTCGAGTCGAACCTCGAGATCATCCCGGTCATCAACAAGATCGATCTCCCCTCGGCGAACGTGCAGGGCACCCGCGACGAGATCACCGACCTCATCGGGCTCGATGGCGACAAAGCGGTTCCGGTGTCCGCCAAGGAGGGCGTGAACATCGACGTGCTGCTGGAGGCGATCGTCAAGTTCGTGCCTCCGCCCCCCGGCGAGATCACCGCGCCCCTCAAGTGCCTGGTCTTCGACAGCTGGTACGACAACTACCGCGGCGTGGTGATGCTCATCCGCGTGGTCGAAGGCGAAGTGAAGATCGGCCAGAAGGTCCGCCTGTGGTCGAACCAGAAAGAATTCGAAGTGCAGGAACTGGGCGTCATCGCCCCTTACTCGATTGCGGTGAAGTCGCTGATGGCCGGCGAAGTGGGCATCTTCGTCGCCAACGTGAAGGAGCTCGCTGACGCGAAGGTGGGCGACACCATCACCGACGCGGTGCGCCCGACCACCACTCCGTTCCCCGGCTTCAAGGAAGTCAAGCCGATGGTCTTCTCGGGCATCTTCCCGATCGAAGCCGCCGACTACGACAACCTGCGAGACGCGCTCACCAAGCTGCGCCTCAACGACTCGGCTTTCACCTGGGAACCGGAGACCTCCACCGCGCTCGGGTTCGGCTTCCGCTGCGGCTACCTCGGCCTGCTGCACATGGAGATCGTCCAGGAGCGCCTCGAGCGCGAGTACAACCTGAACCTCATCAGCACCGCGCCTTCGGTGGTCTACAAGGTGTTCCCCAACGGCGGCGAGTCGTTCACCATCGACAACCCGGCCAAGCTCCCGCCGGTGCAGAACATCGAGCACCTCGAAGAGCCGTTCCTGATCTGCCACATCCACGTTCCCAATGAGCACCTGGGCGCCATTCTCGGCCTGTGTCAGGACCGCCGGGGCGTGCAGAAGGCGATCGATTACCTGGGCACCAGCGGCACCCGCGTTCGCGTCACCTATGAAATGCCGCTGGCCGAGGTGGTGTTCGACTTCTTCGACAAGATGAAGTCGGTCAGCCGCGGCTACGCATCACTCGACTACGAGCTCGGTGGCTACCGCACCGCCGACCTCGTGCGCGTCGACATCCTCATCAACGGGGAGATCGTCGACGCCCTCTCGATCATCGTGCACAAAGAGCGCGCGTATCAGCGTGGCCGCGAGGTCTGCGAGAAGCTCAAGGAAGTGATCCCCAAGCAGATGTTCGAGGTCGCCATTCAGGCCGCCATCGGCAGCCGGATCATCAGCCGCGAGACCATCTCGGCCATGCGCAAGAACGTGCTCGCCAAGTGCTACGGCGGTGACATCTCACGCAAGCGCAAGCTCCTCGAGAAGCAGAAGGAGGGCAAGAAGCGCATGAAGTCGGTCGGCAGCGTCGAACTGCCCCAGGAGGCCTTCCTCGCCGTGCTGAAGTCGGAGGGCTGACGTGGCCGAGGAGGCGAAGGCAGCACCCCCACCGTCGCTGGCGCAGGTCGTGCTGGGGCGGCTGTCGGCGGAAGATCAGAAGCGCCTCAACAAGTGGCGCTGGCACGATCGGCTGGTCAGCCTCTGGGCGCCGGTGACCGTGCTCGCCCTCGTGTTCGTGGTGTACCTGGCGATCGTCGACAGCGTGGTGTGCACCTACCTCTGGCTGCAGCCGGCCATGCAGGCGTTGGGGCTGCTCTGCTTCGGGTGGTGGCTGGTGCTGCTGGTGATGCGCACGCCCCTGGCGAAGAAGTGGAACGAGGTGCGCGAGGCGCGCTACCGGGCCGAGGAGATCCTCGCCGAGGTCGAGGCGATCGCAGGCAAGGCCCGCAAGCAGCTCAAGGACAAGGCGTGGGACGAGATCGTCGCCGCGTCAGAGGCCACCGTGCGCTCGTTCGGCCAGCCGCTCGACCAGGTGAAGGGCGCCAGCAAGTCGCTCGAGCTCGCGTACGACAAGCACCTCAAGTCGCACAAGCGCGGCTGGGCCGATCTCACCGGCGGCTTCGCCCGCGCGCTGCTGATCGCCCTCACGTTCCGCGCGGTGCTGCTCGACCCCTTCAAGATCCCCTCGGGCTCGATGATCCCCACGCTCGAGCTGGGCGACCAGATCTTCGTCAACAAGTTCATCTACGGGGTGCGGCTGCCCTTCACCGACTACGTGCCCTTCGTGATCGTCAGGGCGCCGAAGGCCGGTGACGTGATCGTCTTCAACAACCCCGTCAACCCGCAGTACGACTACATCAAGCGGGTGGTGGGCGTGGCCGGTGACACCCTCGAGTTCACCGAGGACGGGCTGGTGGTCAACGGCCAGCTGATGCCCCGCACCCTCGAGAACGCCGAGTACCGCTTCTGGGAACACAACGAGGTCCAGGTCACCAGCTTCGACAGCCTCAAGTACTGGGTGAGCACCTGGCGCGAGAACGACTGGTCAGAGAAGCCCGAGGCGCTCTACCGGGAAGTCTTCGCCGGGGTGCCGCACCTGATCCTCGACGAGACCGAGCGCAGGAAGGGCTCGCTGGCGCAGATGGAGGTCAAGTCGGTGAAGGTGCCCGCGGGCCACGTCTTCGTCATGGGCGACAACCGCAACAACTCCCTCGACAGCCGCTTCGGGCTCAACAACCTCAACGGCAGCCGGGCCCCCGAGTTCGTCCCCTTCGGCAGCATCAAGGGCAAGGCCACGGTGATCTGGTTCTCCCTCTCGCACGGGGGCTTCCTGAGCTCGTTCTTCGGGGGCACCGGCATCCGCTACGACCGCTTCTTCACGCCCGTGACGATGTGTGGCGACGAGGCCCCGCGGAAGTAGACACACTGCTTGACGCACCGCGGCTGCCATGGCTACTTGGCTCCGTGCGGAACAACGGAGAGACGAACCCAGTCACGTACCTGGTCCTCGCGCTGGTGGCCGCGGGCATCTTCTACGCGTACCACGTCGGGCCGCTGTACTACGACAACCTCGCCGCCCGCGACATCGCAGGCGAGGCCTTCTCGGTCTACATCCTCAAGGGCGAGAAGGCGGCCCTCGACGGCATGCTCATCCGGGCGAACTCCAGGAGCCCCGATACCAGCCACTACGAGGTGGACAAGGACGGGGTCGAGCAGGTCCGCCCTGGCTACGGCCTCACCGAGGACAACGTCACCTTCACCTTCGACGAGGCCACCCGGAAGCTCACCGTGCGCATCGAGTATGACCGCATCGTCGAGTTCAAGCCCTTGAAGAAGCGGAAGAGCTACCACCTGGTCGCCGAGAAGACCGGAATCGTCGCCAAGTGACTTCGCGCCGTCATCTGCTGGGCATCGAGGGGCTCCCCAGGGCTGAGCTGGAACAGCTGTTGGCGCGTGCCCACGAGTACCGCGAGGGCCGCGTCGGTGGCCGTCACCTCGTGGGGAGGGTGGTGGCCAACGTGTTCTACGAGGCGTCCACCCGCACCCGCTCGAGCTTCGAGGTCGCCGCGGCGAGCCTCGGTGCCCACGTGCTCAACTGGACCGTCACCGGGTCCTCTGCCTCGAAGGGCGAGACGCTGGTCGACACCGCGAAGAACATCGCCGCGCTCGGCGTGAGCATCATCGTGGTGCGGCACCAGCACAGCGGCGCCGCGGCCCTGGTGGCGCGCTCGGTCGCCTGCTCGGTGGTCAACGCGGGCGACGGCCAGCACGAGCACCCCAGCCAGGCGCTGCTCGACGCGTACACCCTCTGGCGCCGCTGGGGCACCCTCGAGGGCAAGCGGGTGGCGATCGTCGGAGACATCCTCCACAGCCGCGTGGCCCGCTCGAACCTGCACTGCCTCAAGGCGCTGGGCGCGAGCCTGGTGTTCTGCGGCCCGCCCACCATGTTGCCCGCGGGCCTCGCCGAGCTGGGCGCCGACGTCACCACCGAGCTCGACACCGCCCTCGACCGCGCCGACGCCGTGATGATGCTGCGCATCCAGCGCGAGCGGCAGGGCGACGCGTTGTTCCCCACCACCGCCGAGTACCACGCGCGCTGGGGCCTCACGAACGAGCGCGCCGCCGCCCTCAAGCCCGAGGCGGTGGTGCTGCACCCCGGCCCCGTCAACCGCGGCCTCGAGCTCTCGCCCGAGGTGGCCGACGGCCAGCGCAGCTTGATCCTCGAGCAGGTGGAGAATGGCGTGGCCGTGCGCAAGGCGATCCTGGAGGCCGTGTCATGAGGCTCGTCTTCCGCGGCGGGAGGCTGCTCGACCCCGCGGCCCGCCGTGACGGCCTGGGCGAGGTGTTGATCGTCGCGGGCGAGATCGCCGCGGTCGGCCCGAAGGTCGACGCCGCCGGAGCGAAGGTGATCGAGCTCGACGGCGCCTGGGTCACCCCCGGCTTCGTCGATCTCCACAGCGTGCTGCGCGACGAGCGCGATCTCGAAGCGGCGCTGCGCGGTGGCTTCACCACCGTCGTGGCGGCCCCCGAGTCGGCCAGGCTGCGCAGCGATCGCCTGCAGGTGCTCACCGCCGCGCCGCTCACCCGCAAGCTCGAGGGTGAAGAGCTGGGCGAGACGCCCTCAGACGCGGCCTGCCTCAGCCAGGGCTTCCGCCCCCTGGTGAAGTCGGGCGTGCTCCGCCGCGCGCTCCAGTACTCCGCCTCGCGGGGCAAGCTGCTGGTGCTGCACGCCGAAGATCCGTCGCTCACCGGCGCCGGCGTGCTGGGCGAGGGGCTCACCGCCACCCGGCTCGGGCTCCCGGCGGTCCCGGTCGCCGCCGAGGCCGCGGTCATCGCGCGCGACCTGCTGATCCTCGAAGAGACGGGCGGCCGCCTGCACTTCGCCCACGTCACCACCGCGCGCGGGGTCGACCTCATTCGCGCTGCCAAGCAGCGGGGGCTGCAGGTGTCGTGCGACGTCACGCCCCACCACCTCACCCGCGACGACCGGGCGGCCGAGGGCTACGCGCTCGAGGCCCGGGTGTGGCCTCCGCTGCGCAGCCCGGCCGACGTGAAGGCGCTCGCGCTCGGGCTGGGCGACGGCACCATCGACGCGGTGGCCTGCGATCACGTGCGCGTCGACATTCTCGACCGCGAGCACCCCTTCGAGGCCTGCGCCCCGGGCTGCGAGGCGTTCGAGCAGGCGCTCCCCGCGGTGCTCGGGCTCGACCTGCCTGCGCTGCGCGCGGTCGAGGTGCTGTCCTCGGCGCCCGCCCGGCTGCTGGGCCTGACCACCGGCCTGGTGCCGGGCCTCCGCGCTGCGCTGACGGTCATCGATGCGAAGGCGCGCGCCGTGCGTCACACTTTCTCCTCAGGAGTCCTCTCGTGAAGCGAGCTGTCCTGGCCCTGGCCGATGGAACCCTCTTCGAAGGCCGCTCTTTCGGGGCGACCGCCGAGACGGTGGGCGAGGTGGTCTTCAACACCTCGATGTTCGGCTACCAGGAGATCCTCACCGATCCCTCGTACGTCGGGCAGATCGTCACCATGGCGTACCCGCAGATGGGCAACGTGGGCACCACGCCCGAAGACGACGAGTCGGGGCGGCCCCACGCGGTGGGCATGGTGGTGCGCGAATATTCCGAGCCGTCGAACTGGCGCAGCAGGGAATCGCTCGACAGGTACCTCGCGCGCTCCGGCGTGGGCGGCATCGAGGGCCTCGACACGCGGCGCCTGGTGCGCCACCTCCGCACGCACGGCTCGCAGATGGGCGTGCTCTCGACCGACGACGTCAGCGCGAAGGCCCTGGTGGAGAAGGCGAAGAAGGCCCCCGGCATGGAGGGCATGGACCTGGCGACCGTGATCTCGACGAAGACCGTGTACGAGTGGTCGAAGCCGACGCCGCAGCTGCTGGCCGGCGAGGCGGTGGTGAAGACGCCGGCGGCGCGCTTCCGGGTGGTCGCGGTCGACTACGGGCTCAAGCGGGCGATGCTGCAGTTCCTGGTCGACGTGGGCTGCCACGTCACCGTGGTGCCCGCGTGGGCGACCGCCGACGAGATCCTCTCGCGCAAGCCCGACGGGGTCTTCCTCACCAACGGCCCCGGCGATCCCGCGGCGGTGAAGGGGGCGGACAAGACCGTGGCCGCGCTGTTGGGCAAGGTGCCCGTGTTCGGCATCTGCCTGGGCCACCAGATCCTCGCGCTCGCGCTGGGCGGCAAGACCTGGAAGATGAAGTTCGGTCACCGCGGCGCGAACCAGCCGGTGAAGGACCTGTCGACGGGCAAGGTCGAGATCACCGCGCAGAACCACGGCTTCGCGGTCGACGCGAAGAGCCTCGAGGGCAAGGCCCAGGTCACCCACCTCAACCTGAACGACCAGACGGTCGAGGGCCTGTCCGTGCCGGGGGCCCGTGCGTTCTCGGTGCAGTACCACCCCGAGGCTTCGCCGGGCCCGCACGACGCGCGCTACCTCTTCCAGCGCTTCGCCGACGTCATGGCCGCCTCGAAGCCAGGATGAGCGCCGCGCCTCACCCGTTCCTCGAGGAGCTGATCGCCTTCGCCACGCCGGAGGAGACGAAGCCCGATCTCCTGGCGGCGCGCGCGGCGTGGTTCGAGAAGAACGGCGAGGTGTTCGACGAAGACCGCCAGCTCGAGCAGCGCATGGCCGGGTTCCTCGAGCACTACGCCTGCGACCGGGTGGCGCCACACTTCGGCAAGACGCCCGCGCGGCAGCGCTATGAGCAGGCGCTGCGGGAAGACGTGCCCGAGCGGGCCGCAGCCTTCCGCTCGTTGACCGAGACCATCCACGGCATCTTCGAGGTGCGCCGCATCGCCCATGGAGAGGTGCGGCTGCGAGGGCTCTTCTCGGGCATCACCTGGGACGTCACCGAGCGCCGGCAGATCGTGGGGCTCGAGGTGAGTGACGTGCTCGAGGCCCGGCTGCTGCCGTTCGGCGGGCACCTGCACTTCTCGGCGTCGTACTGCTTCCACCCGCACGAGGCGGCCGCGCAGATCAAGGCCGAGGCGAAGCGCAGGCTCAAGGCAGGGGTGGCGGAGGAAGCGGCCTTCGTGCACGAGTGCGCGCAGCGCAGCCTCAAGGTCGAGCGCTACCGGCAGATCGCGGTGGAGAAGATCTACGACTTCGCCGCCCGCAAGATCTAGCCCGGGGGGGCGCTCACCTGTTGTCGAGCAGCTCGAGGAAGTCGCGCAGGCGCTCGAGCTCGTCGTCGTCGAGCTGATCGAACTCGACCCCGTACCCACGCACCGACACGCTCACGTGCTCCGCGCGCGGCGTGCGCACGTCGATGCGCCCGAACCCTGCGCGGGTGAAGCGGATGTGCGCCACCCAGGGATCGCCGCCCGGCAGGGGAATGCCGATCATGCCGCCGTCGCCGGTCTGCACGTCGTCGATCGCCTTCACTTCCTCGATGAACGCGCCCGTCTCGGAGAGCTCGAGCACCCTCGCGCGGGTCGCGTCACCGCCGCTGTCGAGCTCCACCTGGGAGGCGATGTCGCAGCGATAGCGAACGGGTCTCGGGGTCGTCATGCGAGCGACTGACAGTTTAGGCAGCTTCGCGCCGCAACGGTGGTCCCACGAGCGCCGTGAGTGCGGTCGAGAGGCAGAACCGCACGGGGAAGGGGTGGTCGGGCTGGGTCTTCGGCCGGTGCTCGACTCGCACAGGCCCCTCACTGCGGGCGCTTGTTGACGCGCTGATTCAGCCTTCGACGCTTCAAGGGCCACGAAAGGTACCAGCGTACAGGAAGCTGTACGCTGGTCTCTCGCGTCACACTTTGCGGCAATTCGTCACGCTCGGGTCTTTGCCCGCGGTCGAGAGGCCTGCGCGCAATGAGCACGGGGCAAACCATGCCCCCCCTCCCCTCAGGGCCGTCAAGACGCGACGGCGGGCTGTCCGTTGCCGGCTACATGCGCCGCACGGTCATCAGGTTCGTGTTCCCCGGCTGGCTCAGCGGGGTGCCCGCGACGATCACCACGGTCTGTCCCGGCTTCGCCCAGCCCTCCTGCGAGCACAGCCGCCGCACCGCCTGGATCATCGCGTCGGTCGAGGTGAGCCGCGGGGCCACGTGCCCGGTGATGCCCCAGTACAGCGCCATGCGCCGCACCATCGCGGCGTGAGGCGTGAGCGCCACGATGCGCGAGCGGGGCCGAAGCTCGGAGATCAACCGCGCCGTCTGCCCGCTCTCCGTGAACGCCACGATCGCCGCCGACTGCAGCCGGTCTGCCGCGCTCACCGCCGCCGCCGCCACGCCGGTCGAGATGTCGCTGGTCGCCTGGAACGGCTGGGCGCGGAACGGGTTCCTCCGCTCGGCCTCGAGCACGATCTTCGCCATCATCCTGATCGTCTCGACCGGGTGTTTGCCCGCGGCGGTCTCGCCCGAGAGCATCACCGCGTCGGCCCCGTCGTAGATCGCGTTGGCGACGTCAGAGACCTCGGCGCGGGTGGGGCGGGGGCTGTGCACCATGCTCTCGAGCATCTCGGTGGCGACGATCACCAGCCCGCCGCGCGCGTTCGCCGCCGTCACCGCTGCCTTCTGAATGCCCGGCAGTTGCTCGATCGGCATCTCGACGCCGAGATCGCCGCGGGCGATCATGATGCCGTCGGACGCCAGGGCGATCGCGTCGAGGTCGGCCACCGCCTGCGGCTTCTCGATCTTCGCGATGAGCGGCGTGCCCAGCTTCGCCACGTACTGGCGGGCCTGGCGCACGTCCTTCGCGGTGCGCACGAAGGACAGGGCCACGTAGTCCACCCCCAGCTCCTGGCCGAAGCGGAGATCGGCGATGTCCTTGCCGGTCAGCGTGGGCACCGAGACCGCGGCGCCCGGCAGGTTGATGCCCTTGTTGTCTTTCAGCACGCCGCCCACCAGCACCCGGCAGGCGATGTCCTTGCCCTTGACCGACAGCACCTCGAGGCGCACCCGGCCGTCGTCGAGCAGCACCGGGTCTCCCTTCTTCACGTCGCGGGTCAGCGAGGTGATGGGGGTGGGCAGCACGCCTCCGCCGCCCAGCACCTTCCGGGTGGTGAGCGTCACCTTCTGCCCCGAGATGATCTCGGTGACCCCGCCCTCGAACTTGCCCAGGCGGATCTTCGGCCCCTGGATGTCCTGGAGCAGGGCGATCGGCTTTCCCGTCTTCTTCGACACCTTCCGCAGCAGGTCCACCCGCGCCCGGTGGTCTTCGTGGGTGCCGTGGGAGAAGTTCAGGCGGGCCACGTCCATGCCCGCCAGCACCATCGCTTCGAGCACCTCCGCCGTCGAGGAAGAGGGGCCAAGGGTGCAGATGATTCGGGCTTTGCGCATGAGGCTCCGGGGGTTTGTGAGGCCGTGTCGGGAAAATGCCCCGGTTGACGCTCAGGAGATGAGCTTTCTACGCTGCACCTGCGGTGGCGGTGAAGTGCCATCCGGGGGGAGCGCAGGAGTAGTTCCTTGCGTCATTCGGAGGCCTGGCAGTGAGTGACAATCGGAAGTTCGAGCGCGTTGCCTCTCGCCTTCGCTGCTGGTGCGAAGGTGAGAACATCACTGTCTACGCGCGCATCGGCAACCTGAGCGAGGGGGGCATCTTCGTGCGAACGAGCACGCCCCTCGAGCAGGGCAGCAAGGCGACGTTGCGGTTCGGGACGGACGGCGTCGAGGCGCCAGCGAGGGTGGTGTGGAGCCGGAATGAAGGGCAGGGCGGGCCTCCGGGCATGGGGCTGGTGTTCGAAGAGCTCAATGACCGCATCCGCGATGCGATTCGTCGCTTGATCGAAGAAGATCGCTCGCCTTCGAAGCAGCAGATCAGTAACTGAATCCTTTCGCCCCGTAGGACCCGGAACACGAGGAGCGCATTGCGGATCGCCATCATCTCCGACATCCACAGCAACATCGAAGCGCTCACCGAAGTCCTGAAGACCATCGACAAGCAGAAGGTCGATCGCATCGTCAGCCTCGGTGACGTGGTGGGCTACGGCGCCTCGCCGAACCCGTGCTGCGAGCTGGTGCGCGAGAACGCCGAGGTCACGCTGCTCGGCAACCACGACGCCGCCGTCGCCGGGCGCATGGACTACTCGTTCTATTACGACGCTGCCCGCCACGCCCTCGACTGGTCGGCGAACGTGCTCAACGACGAGAACCTCGCCTGGCTGCGGAGCCTCCCGTACACCTACCGCATCGGCGACGTGGGCTTCTGCCACGGCTCCCCGGTCGAGCCCCGCAGCTACGAGTACATCTTCGCCCTCGAGCAGGCCCGCGAGTTGACCCCGTTCTCGGGCGATCTGCCCGAGGTCACCTTCATCGGCCACAGCCACCTCTGCAAGGCCTTCGCGATCGGCTCGGGCGAGGTGAACGACGTGGTCGCCCAGAAGTTCGGCATCCGCAAGGGGTACAAGTACATCATCAGCGTCGGCTCGGTCGGCCAGCCGCGCGACTACGACAACCGCTCGTGCTTCGTGATCCACGACACCGAGGCGCGCACCGTCGAGTACGTGCGCGTGGAGTACGACATCCAGGCCTCGGCGCAGCGCATCTTCGACGCCGACCTGGCGCTCAACTTCGGCAAGCGCCTCTTCCTCGGCGTCTGAGTCCGACCCTGCCTCCCTCTCCCCGCGGGGGAGAGGGTCGGGGAGAGGGCAAACAAACCTTGCGAGGAGTCGCGCCCGGGGCGAGAACGCTCGGGTCCCCGATGCGCGATCAGACCTTCATGACGTTGATGCGGTTGTTGCCGAAGTCGGCCCTGTCCCTGGCCGTCGGCAAAGCCACCCGGGCCCCCGTACCCGCCGCCGTGCACCAGGCCGCGATGCGCCTGTTCGCGAAGCAGTACGACGTGAACCTCGAAGAAGCCGAGGGCACCATCGAGGACTACCCGACCTTCGGCGCCTTCTTCACCCGCAAGCTCAAGCCCGGTCGCCGGACCATCGACATGGGTCAGAAGGTGGTGGCCAGCCCCGTCGATGCCCACGTGTCACAGATTGGCCAGATCGAGCGGGGCGCCTGCCTGCAGGCCAAGGGCATCAGCTTCCCCGTGGACAAGTTGCTTGGTGACGCGCGGCGCGCGCTCGACTTCGACGGCGGCTCGTTCGCGACCCTCTACCTCTCGCCGCGCGACTACCACCGCTTCCACTCGCCGCTGCCGGGGTTCATCACGGGCTACCAGTACCTGCCCGGTGAGTTCTGGCCGGTGAATGGAATGTCGGTGCGCACCAAGGACGCGCTCTTCGCCATCAACGAGCGGCTGATCACCTACCTCGACACGCCGGCGGGCGCCTGCGCGTACATCGCGGTGGGCGCGACCTGCGTGAGCCGCATTCACGCCGCCTACGACGAGATCGTCACGCACCAGGGGCAGCCCGCGAAGGGCCACACCTACCCGCGGCCCATCGCCATCGAGAAGGGCGCCGAGATCGGCATGTTCGAGATGGGCTCGACGGTGATCATGCTCTTCCAGCGGGGAAAGATGACCTGGGAACCGTCGCTGCTCCCTGATTCCCCCGTGGTGCTGGGCCAGCGAATCGGAGTGATCACGTGAGTACGAAGTTCGCAGGCGTGAAGGGGATGAACGATCTCCGCTCTCCGCAGATCGAGATCTGGCAGCGCATCGAGGGCATCGCCCGCTCGCTCTTCGCGCGCTACGGCTACTCCGAGATCCGCACGCCCATCGTCGAAGAAACTGCGCTCTTCGTGCGCAGCGTGGGCGAGGTGACTGAGATCGTCGGCAAGGAGATGTACACGTTCACCGACAAGGGTGACCGGTCCATCTCCATGCGCCCCGAGGGCACCGCGCCCGCCGCGCGCGCGTACATCGAGCACAGCATCGCCAACACCGAGCCGCTCACGCGCTGGTTCTACATGGGCCCGATGTTCCGCTACGAGCGCATGAAGACCGGGCGCTACCGCCAGTTCTACCAACTGGGCGCGGAGGCCTACGGCGCGCTCGACCCGGCACAGGACGTCGAGGTGATCGCGCTGTGTGATGCGTTCTTCAAGCAGATCGGCGTGCCCGACGTCGTGCTGCACCTGAACTCGCTGGGCGATGGCTCGACCCGACCGGCCTACCTCGAGGCGCTCAAGCAGCACTTCGCGCCCGTGCTCGAAGTGATGAGCGCCGAGGCGAAGCTCGCCTACGAGAAGAACACCATGCGCCTGCTCGACTCGAAGGAGCCGGCGCTGCAGGACGCGATCGCCTCGGCGCCGACGATCCTCGACTCCATCGACGAGGGCTCGAAGAAACACTTCGACGACGTGCAGCGCATGCTGACGAAGCTCGGCATTCCCTTCGAGCTCGATCGACGCCTGGTGCGCGGGCTCGACTACTACACGCGCACCACCTTCGAGTTCATCTACCAGCCGAAGGGCGAGAACGCGCTGGGCACCGCCGGAACCGTGTGTGGTGGTGGCCGCTACGATCGCCTGGTGCACGAGCTGGGTGGACCCGAGAAGCCCGCGGTGGGTTTCGCCATGGGGCTCGATCGCCTGGTGCTGCTGGTCGAGAAGCTCAAGCCGGTGGAGCGGGGTGGACCGACCTTGTTCATCGGCACGTTCGAAGGGCCTGAGCGGGATGACGCCATCGCGCTGGTGATGCGCCTGCGAAACGAGGGCTTCGACGTCGACTTTGACCCGCGCGGGGGCAACAAGCTGGGCAAGCAGAAGGAGCGCGCCAGCAAGGTGAACGCCGCCTGGTTCGCTGGCTACGGTGGTGACGAACACAAGTCAGGGAAGCTGAAGATCGACAACATGCGCCTGCCGAAAGACGCACCGAGGGAGCAGGTCGAAATCTCCCTCGACGGGCTCCGGGCGTGGCTGAATGCGGCAAGCAAGCGGCCGTCGTGAAACACGCTTGTTCCCCCCGAGGTCTGCACACATGAACCGAAATATTCTCCTGCTCGCCCTCATCGCTGCGCCGGTCCTCGCCGAGGACCTCGCCGAGGTGGACAAGCCGGTCCCCACCTTCCGTCTGCCCGTCTACAACGCGAAGGAGTTCGGGGAGTCGTCGGTGGCCATCGACACCTACGTGGGCCCCGAGGCGACGGACAAGAAGACCAAGGCGTTGATGGTGTCGTTCATGGCCAGCTTCTGCGGGCCCTGTAAGAAGGAGATGCCGTACCTGCAGAAGCTCCACGAGCAGCACAAGGCGAACGGGCTGCGGATCATGATGGTGGCGATCGACACCGAGCCCGAGGGGCAGAAGAAGGTGTCGGACCTGATCGCGGAGAACAAGGTGACCTTCCCGGTGGCGAAGGACCGGTTCAACATCGTGGCGCGGCGCTGGCTGGGCACGAAGAGCCCGCTGCCCTCGCTCTTCATGGTGCGCCCTGACGGAACGATCAGCGCGGTGCACCGCGGCTACTCGCAGGACGGCGCCGAGCTGCTGGCGAAGGAAGTCGAGAGCGCGCTGGGGCTCAAGAAGTGAACGAAGTGCCTCCCTCTCCCCGAGGGGGAGAGGGCAAACCGCTGCTCGTGATCGCTGGTCCAACGGCCTCCGGAAAGACGGCCCTGGCGATCGAGATCGCAGGCCGCCTGAACGCCGAGATCATCAGCGCCGATTCCCAGCAGGTCTACCGCCACTTCGACATCGGCACGGCCAAACCCTCGGCAGCCGAGCTGGCGGCGATCCCCCACCACCTCATCTCGATCGCCGATCCGCTGGAAGACTTCTCTGCCGCACGCTTCGGCAAGCTGGCCGACGCCGCGATCGCCGACATCCAGTCCCGGGGCAAACGAGTCGTCGTGGTGGGAGGCACCGGCCTCTACCTGCGCGTGCTCCTGCACGGGGTGATGCCCGGTCCGTCACGAGATGAAGCACTGCGAGCCGAGCTCGAGGCCTTCGCCGACCGCGAAGGGAACGAGGCCCTGCACGCGCGCCTCGCGAAGGTGGACCCGGTCACCGCGGCGAAGCACCCGGTGCAGGACCGCCTGCGAGTGATCCGCGCGCTCGAGATCCACCAGCTCACGGGCAAACCGGCCAGCGAGCACCGCGACGAGCACGCCTTCGCCGCCGATCGCTACGAGTACCGGCTCTTCGTGCTCAACCCGCCGCGCGAGAAGGTCTACGAGGCGATCAACCTGCGCACGAGGAAGATGTACGAGGCCGGCCTGCTCGACGAGACGCGGGCGCTGGTGGCGAAGGGCTACCGCGAGGCCGCCCCGATGCGCGCGGTGGGCTACCTGCAGGCGCTGCAGGTGCTCGACGGCACGCTCACGAAGCACAAGGCGCTCGAGGACACCGCGCAGGCGACCCGCCACTACGCCAAGCGGCAGTGGACGTGGTTCAAGAAAGAGAAGGGCGCGGTGCTCGCGGCGCCGGAGAACGCGCTGGAACAGATCCTCAGCGGCGCATGAAGCCGCGGCGCCGGCCACCGCCGACGAACTGCGGCTGCTGCATCGGCGGGTTCTCGAGGCCCAGCTGCCACCACATCGGCTCCCAGGGCGACATCTTGAGCCGCTTGTCGTTCTGCAGGGCCGAGAGCGCCTTCTTGAGCTTCTCGTCGCTGGGGTTCGCCTCGACGCCGCGCGAGAGCACCTTGAGGGCCTTGTCGTCCTGCTTGTTCTGAATGAGGCACCACGCGTACGCGGCCCACATGAGGCTCTCTTTGTTGCCGTGCTTCACGGCGGCCTCGAACGACTCGGCCATCGCGCCGAAGTCCTTCTTCTGGAAGTAGATCGCCGCCTGCATCGCCTTGGCGAAGTAGTTCCGGCCGCTGGCCTTCTTGAACGAGGCGAGCGCGCCGTCGTGGTCCTTGAAGAGGTGCTTGATCATGCCGATCTGGCCGTGGATCTCGCCCTCGACCAGGAACTGCCACTTGCCCAGGGGCAGGGCGGCCTCGAGCATCTTCACCGCCTTGTCGGCCTTGGCGAGCTGCTCCTTCTTGTTGGGCGTCATGCTCGACAGCTCGGCCTGCACGCCCTGCACGACGGCCTGCAGCTGGGTGAACGAGCGGCGGCCCAGCACCACGAGGAGCGCGAGGAAGACGATGGTGCCGGGGATGATGCCGGCCAGCAGGCCGAACCCGGCCAGCTTCACCAGCACCACCACGGCGAGGCCCGCCGCGAGGGAGAGAACCAGATTGATCATGACCCGGCCCCTCTAGCGGTTCAGCGCGCTTCCGTCGATGTCCGGTTCTGCTATGAGGCGCGTCTTCCAGGCGTCAGGGCCCTCTGTCGAAACTGGTAGACGAGGCGGACTCAAAATCCGCTGCGGCTGACCCCGCGTCCCGGTTCGAGTCCGGGGAGGGCCACTGAGTTTTTCCGTAGTGACTGCCGACGGTTGGCAGCTTCAGTAGTAGCAGTTCCGCGGGCCGTCGTTGTGGCTCAGGGCGGGGCTCTGCCACACGTGCTCGTGCGGAATGATGCACTGGCCGCCAGGAGTGATGGTCGCGCGCAGCTTGCCGGCCGCGCCACCACCACCGCCGCCACCGGCGTCGAAGTTCGAGTTGCCCCCCTCGTCGAAGTACCGGGTGCCAGGCTGGCCCGGGTACGCCTGGTTGTTGCGAGCGCCGCCTTGCCCGCCGTTGCCGCCGTTGCCGCTGAAGCCACCGCCGCCCGCCGCGCCCCAGAAGGAATAGCCGCGCGCCCCATCGGAGCCGTCGCGGCCAAAGGAGAGCCGGCCCGCGCCTTCGCCGCCGCCACCACCGGCCGCGATGAGGAGCGAGTTCTGTGCGGTGACGTTGGGCGACTCGAGGAGGATCGTGCCGCCTGAGCCACCACCGCCGCCGCCGGTGACGGTCCCGACGCCGCCGCGGCCACCGATGCCGTTGGCGAAGATGGCGCCACCGGAGACGAAGATGCCGTAGCCCGCGGTGATCTGAATCGCGCCGCCGCCGGCTCCGCCCAGGCCGCCGCCGTTACCGCCGTTGCCGCCGTTGCAGCCGGGCACCAGGTCTCCCGCGGCGCCAAACGCCCGCTGCGTGCCGCCGACCGAGCCCATGGTGAACACGCTGCCCCCGCCTCCCGGGCCGCCCGGGCCGTGCACGCCGCCTGCGCCGCCGCCGCCTGCGCTGTCGATGGTGCCGCCTCCCGAGCTGCCGTTGGCCGCGCCGCAGTTCACGCCTCCGCCGGGGCCCGGAACGGGCGTGTTGCCGACCCACGCTGCCGAGACGTCGATGGTGCCGTAGATCTCGACGGTCTCGGTCGCCGCGATGATGAGCGGCTTGTCGCCCACCACGCGCAGTGAAGCGCCTCCGTTCACGTCGAACCCTTCCGCCGCCAGCACCACCGCGGGCCCGTTCGGCGTGGTGACCTGCGTCACCATGGGCCGAATGGTCGGCCAGGTGCCGGTGAACGTGTTCGTGCTGGTGTCGAAGCCAGCGGCGCCGGCGATCACCACCCGGTCCTGGGTCACGGCGATCATCGTGGGGTCGAAGTTCGACGGGGTGAAGTTGAACTGGCCCATCCCGGGGATCACCCCGCAGGTGCGATCAGGCAGGCAGACGTTCCCCGAGCCACAGCTGGCGCCCACGTTGGGCGCGAAGACGCAGGTGGTGCCGATGCACGTCGGTCCCGGCTTGTCGCACGTACCGGGCGCAGGGCAGGTGACCGTCGTCTGTCCGACGCAGCTGAAGGCCTGGCAGCGGTCCCCCTGCGTGCAGGTGTTCGCGTCGTTGCACGAGAGGTAGTTGCACGCGGGATCGGCGCAGTCCGCCTGGCCGCTGCCGTCGTTGTCGAGGCCGTCTCCACAGGCAACCTCGGAGCACTGCGAGGGTAGGCACGGACCACCGACCACACCACCGTCAGGGAGGAAGACGAGGCCGCCGTCGGGGCCGGCGATGCCGATGACGCCGCCGTCGGGCCCGCGGACGTAGCCCGTCCCGCCGCCCGTCCCGCCCGCTCCGCCAGTCCCGCTCCCGCCACCTGTGCCGGTGCCGCCGCCCGTGCCGGTGCCGCCGCCCGTGCCGGTGCCGCCGCCCGTGCCGGTGCCGCCACCCGTGCCAGTGCCGCCGCCCGTCCCGGTGCCGCCACCCGTCCCGGTGCCGCCGCCGGTCCCGGTGCCGCCGCCGGTGCCGCCGCCCGTGCCGGTGCCGCCACCGGTGCCGCCGGTCCCGCCACCGTTGCCAGCGCTACTGGCGAAGCAGAGACCGGATTGGCAGACATACCCGTTGGGACAGGAGACGAGAGCGCAGGCCGCGTCGACGCACGAGCCGCTCGCGCCACACGCCTGGCCCGGGGGGCAGTCGGTCCCGCCCGCACCACACTGCGAGCCGACGCACACGCCCGCGCTGCAGCTGTTGCCCGCAGGGCAGCTGACGCCCACGCAGCGCGCTTCGACGCAGGTGTTGTTGATGCAGACCTGCACCGGGGTGCAGTTGCTCATGCACGCGAGGTTGCCCGTGCCGGTGCCGCCACCCGTACCGGTGCCGCCGCCCGTGCCGGTGCCGCCGCCGGTGCCGCCACCCGTGCCGGTGCCGCCGCCCGTGCCCGTGCCGCCACCCGTACCCGTGCCGCCACCCGTACCGGGAGCGGGGCCCGTGCCACTGCCGCCTCCGAAGCCACCGCGCGGGTAGCAGACGCCATCGGCAGCGCAGCGCTGATCGCCGGGGCAGGTGACGCCCAGGCACTTCCGCGAGATGCAGCTGTCGGCGACGCAGACCTCAGCCGACGTGCAGCTGCTCGCGTTGCACTGCGACTGGTAGCAGCTGCCCTGAATGCACACGCCGCCCGGACACGACTTGCCCACGCAGAGCGCGTCGACGCAGCGGTTGTTCGAGCAGACCTGGTCGGCGCCGCAGGTCCGGTTGGGACAGTTGGGGGGCAGACAGCGCCCACCCAGACACGTGTCTCCCGCCGCGCAGGGCGTCGCCGGACAGCTCGTCGGCTCGACGCAGACCTTCCCTTCGCCGCAGACCTGCGTGCCGGTGCAGTCAGCGGTGCTGTTGCAGCTGACGGGCTGGGTGCCGCCGGGACAGGTGCAGCCAGCAAAGACGAGGCTCGCGAACGCGAGCGCCACCACGTGGAAGGTCCGCATGGCGGGGGACTCTATACTACTCCCGCCGGGCGACGACGGCTGCCAGCCTCCGTCAAGCGGCCGCGGTTCGCCGGGCTGAAGAATCGTGATTTCAAGTAATTGAAGAAACCCTGCGACTGCGGCCACCTGACGGATGGATGGGCGAGGGGCCCCCGTCGATAATTCCCACATGAAGAAGCATCGGGAATCAGGTCAGGCAGCCGTCGAGACCGCGATCGTCATGCCGCTCTTCGTGTTCACGCTGCTGGGGCTGATCCAACTCGGTCTCCTGCACCAGTCACGATTGCTCACCAAGTACGCCGCGTACAAGGCCGTGCGCGCGGGGTCACTCAACCGGGCCAGCATCAAGACGATGGAGAACGCGGCGATGGCCGTGATGCTCCCGCTGATGGCCAAGTCGAGCCCCCGCTGGTCGGGCGACGGGCGCCGGCAGCCGCAGCACATGGTCTACAACGTGAGCACGGCCTCCAAGTACCGGTCCGCTTTCCAGGACGTGATGTCGCGCAACAAGGAAGCCTTTGGCCGGAAGATGCTGACTGTCACCGTCTGCGCGCCGCTCACCCAGAAGGCGATGAACAAAGACTTCGACGACTACCGCCTGAACACCGACGACTGGAAGGAATTCGAGACCACCAAGCTCGCCATCCAGGTGACCACCTACATGCCGCTCTACATCCCCTTCGCCAACGCCTTCATCTGGTGGGCGGCGCGTGGCGAGAACACCTCGGCAGCCCGTGCGCAGACGATGAAGAACCTCCGCATGAAGACCGGCAACACCGCTTTCAACAACGGCGAGGAACGCACCGCTCCGAACGGCCAATGGACGCTGACCGAGCTCCAGGGCGAGGCCGAGCGGGGCAACTACATCATGCCGGTGCGCGCGGCCTACTCGATGCGCATGCACTCCAACTTCAGCTCCAACGATCCGCCTCCTTCCACCAACGAGTGCCACATTCCCTGGAAGAAGAACTAAATGACCAGAACGCTCCTTCCGCACCGCGCTCCCCGTGGCCAGGTCCTCGCACTGGCCTGTGTCGTCCTGCTCACCTGCGCCCTGATGATGATGGCCAGCTTCTCGGTGGCCAACGCCATTCACGAGCGCACCCGGCTCCAGGCCGCCGCTGACGCCCACGCGTTCACCGTGGCCACCCTCGAGGCCCGCGGCATGAACACGGTGGCCTTCATGAACCGCGCGATCGCCGGCGCGATCGTCGCCGAGATGGGCATTCACGCCTGGCGCGCGCTCGCCCGTCACAACGTGAACATGTACCAGGCCGGCATGATGGCCTTCATCATCGTGGGGGTGATCGAGATCGCGCAGTGCCCGAAGTTCAACTTCCAGCACTGCGTGCACGCGTTTCAGGCGTGGAAGATCGCGGCCAAGTTCAACAAGACCTACAAGAGCAAGAAGAGCCAGCTCGAGGGCAAGGACAACGACTGGAAGGACGCCGTCGAGGCCTACAGCGAGATGATCAAGAAGATCAACGAAGACCAGAAGAAGATCCTCGACAAGGTGAAGTCGGAGATCGGCACCACCAGCATCACCCTCAACATGATGCTGTCGAAGACGGCGCCCAAGGCTTCGATCAGCACCCAGATCGCCAAGTACAACACCAGCGGGTTTGCCTGCGCGCTCGAGGGCTCGAACTTCGACGACGACTGCGACCCGCCTTCGTGGAAGCAGGCGGGCACGGTCAAGAGCGCCAGCGACCGCACCAAGATCATGGAGAGCGCCGCGATGGCAGCGCGCCCGCTGTGGCAGGTGGGCGGCTTCCTGGGGCGCAGCGCCTCTGACCAGGGCTACCGCGGGTTCAACCCCATCGGGAACCCGATCATCAACCCCAGCAACATGACGGACATCATGGGCGAGGGCACGTACATCGAGTTCGGCTTCCCCAGCAAATCGAAGGTGAGCAACAACACCATCAGCGCCGAGAGCGGCGCAGGCGGGGTCTTCGTGCAGTGGAAGCACGGCTTTGGCGTCGGCTTCGTGGCCAACGGCAAGCACCCGTCGACGCCGGAGTACGAGGGCGTTCCCTGCGACGGCAGCGGCGGCTGCTTCATGAACTTCCGCAGCATCAACGAGGGCGGGGAGACCGACTACGGCCAGCCCGCGACCTACGGCGCCATCAGCCAGGAGCTCCGCATCATGGGCACCGAGGGCGCCCCCGCCGAGCGGCCGTGGGAGCTCAACGGGACGGGTGAGGTCAAGATGCCGGCGGGGACGGGCAAGTTCAAGTACATGGCCGAGGGCACGGGGTACGGCGTCGCCAAGGCCAAGACCTACTTCCACCAGATCGACAGCTGGGCTGCGCCTCCCAACTTGTTCGATCCGTTCTGGCGCGCCAAGCTTCACCCCTTCGTGCGTGACGAACTCAAGGAAATCCTGGGCAAGGTGGGCGATTCCAAGGGCCAGCAGATCATCGGCTCGGGCCAGACTGCAGTGGAAGGGGTGACCGAATGAAGCGCTCAATGTTCCGACGCCGCGGCGCGGCAGCTGTCGAACTCGCGGTCACCATGGTGCTGCTGGTGCCCTTGATCCTCTACACCATCTTCCTGGAAGACCTGCTCGCGTACCGGCTGGAGAACCAGGAGCCGACCATGACGGCCGGCTGGGACTACATCACCAACGACTACATGCGGTCGGACCTGAGGGACATCCAGAAGCTCAACCGCTACAAGTTCTGCGACCACTCGGCGGCCTTCGACAGCTTCGACGTCGGCTATGACTGCCAGGGTGGTGAAATGGGCGGCGGTGGCGCCGGGGCGACCGGAGGCACCAAGGGCAGCCACCACCAGGCAGGTGGTGCACACCAGTGCTGGATCGTCAGTGGCGCCGAGCAGGTCACCTGCGGCATCGACAAGACCGGCGGCGCGATCGCGACCCTCGTCGGTACCCCGGCGACCCTCTTCACCGGCAGCTCGTGGAACCAGGGCGGAGTGGTGACCTGCACCGCGCGGCTGGGCGTCATGAACTACATGCTCCCCCAGAAGTTCATGGAATGGGCCGGGCGGAACCAGGTCACCAACAAGGGCCGCAACAACGCCGGGGCCGGTGCCAACGCCACCTTCACCGAGATCGACGCGAAGACCACCGACAACAGCGTTCACGGCGAGGCGGGCGCGTCCGAGAACGCGTGGATCCTCCGCACCGAGAGCTTCGCGGTGATGGCCGACCCGTGGGCGCTCAACGACATCGACGACGTCGACCCGATGTCCTGGTCGCCTGCCACCTCGCTGCTGCGGCCGTTCTCGTACCCGGGCTACGTGGTCGGCATCGACACGCCCTACAACGAGCTCCTGTCGCGGTCTGGCTGGTACTACAACCAGTACGGCAAGGACGCGCTCAAGTCCGCCCAGGACTACTTCAACGACAGCGACATCAGCGGCAGCGACGGCTTCCTCAACAAGAGCATCATCCTGGGCGCTGACCGCGACGGCGTAGGGGTCGGTGGCATCGGCACGGGCGGCGACGACCCGGGCTCGCTTCCTGTCGAGTGGAGCAAGGACAAGCGGCGGCCGGGTGGCGACGAGGGCTTTGCTTCTGGCTGGGCAGACGATCGCCAGTCTGACGTGTCCAGCGCCCGCGAGTCGGTGTGGAGCTCGAAGAAGTACCCGTGGGAGTACCCGGCCAATTGAAGAAGCAGGCCGGGTGGAGCTTCGCCCGCCTCTTGCTCCTCGCCGCCGTGCTGGGCGGGGTGGCCGGAGTGCTGCTTGCCCGCAGTCGCGAGGAAGTGCGGTCTCCGGAAGAGATCGCCGAAGAAGAGGTGAACAAGGTGATGGCCCAGGGCGTGGCACCCCAGTCGACGGCGATGGACCCCGATCCGGCCTCCTTGGCTGGCATTCCGCCGTACCCGGGCGCAGCCCCGCGCAAGCTCACCTCGAGGGGCACGCTTCAGAACACGCCGGCGTCCATCTCGTGGTTTCAGACCCAGGACACACCCGAGCAGGTGCTGGCCTTCTACGCGAAGGCCTTCGAAGAGGAGAAGCGGGTGGCGACCCAGCAGAGCTTTTCCCCGACCATGGGCTACATCGGGTGGATGGAGGAGGCGGAGGACGGCGGGGCGGGGCTGCTCCACATGGTGTCGGTGATGAAGCAGTACAAGCAGACCATGGTGCTGGTCTCAGCCTCGCGGCCCGAGGCGATCCTCGACAACCGGGCGCTGCTCCCGGGCGGGCTGCGGCTGCCACCCGGCGCGAGCCGGCCGCAGGTGGTCAACCTGGGCGAGGGGGCGCTGTCCAACGAGGTGCTCTACGCGCGGGTGTCGAATATGAGCGGGCCTGAGTTCGTCAGCTTCTTCGAACAACAGTTCAAGGAACGGAATTTCGTCATCACTGAATCTACGGCGACCGCCGCACAATTTTCGGTCGTCGGCACCAAGGCGGGAATTACCGTCATCGCCGGGGCTCGCAACGAGGGGTCCCACCTGTCCATCGTCCTCACCTATTCCAAGAACCAGCAGCAGGAGGCTTTCCCATGAAGTGGCTCATCGTCGGGCTCGCAGTGACTTTCAGCGGTGCCGCGTTCGCGGCTGACACCTGCGAGGCGAACTGCGTGGACGTCGTCAATCAGTGCACCGAGACTTGTAAGAAGGCGCTCAAGAAGGACAGCCCGGACAAGATCAATTTCTGCAAGGACAAGTGCAAGGAGTTCGAAAATGAGTGCAAAAAAGACTGCAAGAAGTGACCGGTGGCCTCGGCCGCCCCGCGGCCAGGCGATGATCGAATACAGCCTCGTGACCCACTTCCTGCTGATCGGCGGGTCGCTCGCGCTCATGCCGGTGATGTCGACGCTGTTCGACAGCTTGACCAAGTTCTACGAGAGCATCTTCCTGGTGCTCATGACCGGCGCGGTCTGATCACTCGACCTCGCTGAGGTCCTCGAGGTTGGCGAGGAGCCCCCGGCTCATGCCGAAGCAGGGGTGCTCCTTCTCGAAGTACGAAGGAATGTCCTGCAGGACCCGGCGCGCGCCCCGGATGTTGGGGTACCGCTGGTTCATCTGCTTCTGGTACGCGACCAGCATCGACGAGCACTTCGCGTCGAGCTGCGGGCGGATCTCTCTCATCCGGGTGCGGGCCAGCTGCACCAGCTCCGGCGGAGAATCGGGGGTCGCCTCGAGCAGCAGCCAGGCGTCGCGGTACTGCTTCCACGATCTGAACAGGTTCATCGCTCCGACGGCGCGCAGGTCATAGAACGTCGCCGCGCGGGACAGGTCGTCCTTGGCCCGACGTGCCGCGTCCTCCGCGCTCATGCGCGGAATGGGGATCACCTCCACCCAGATGTTCCAGATGCGCCAGGGATCGTTGGCGGGTGGGTTGGTGACGTTGTCGAAGACCAGCTCGTTGGCCGGACCGTTGACGTGGAGCAGGGTCGAGGGCAGCACGATCTCGAGGTCACGCTTCTCCACTTCCATCGTGTCGGGCGGCACCGTGCCCACCTGCGTGCCGTTGAGCTCGATGGTCACCTCGTCCTTGCTGCAGTCGGCGGCCTGGTAATGCAGCACGCCCACGATGGCGGTGGGGGCCGCGAAGGTGAAGGTGAAGGACTTCATGTCAGGGCGGGAGAACGTGACCTGGTCGCCCTCGCCGAAGGAATCGGGGATGGCGTCGCCGTTGGGAACGAGCTCCATCGGCTCGTACTTCTTCGGCACCCGCTTCGGGAGCACCGCGCTCACCAGCAACCCCAGCATGCCCAGGGTCGCGAGGCCGCCGATGATGCCCACCGCGATGCGGGTGGGGCGGGGGAGCTCGTTCCACAGCAGCTGGGCGCGGCCGGTGGTGGACCGCTGCAGCTCGCGCCGTTCACGCGCGCGATCGGCGGCCGTGGGCACCACGACCGCCTCGGCTTCCGGTGCCGCGGTGGCGGGGATCACCCGGGAAGGCCGGGGCCTGGCGGCGGCCGCGGCGACCTCGGCGGTGGGCTTGCGGGGCGGGGGCTTCCTCACCACCGCCGCGGTGGCCGGCTTGCTGGGCGGCTTGAGGATCGTCTCGTGCGCGTCGACGGGCTCTTCCTCGCCGTCGAGCGTGGACGACGGGCCCTCGCCGTCGACGAACTGGAACTCGAGCACCACCTCGCCGATGGCGATGAGGTCGCCCGACTCAAGCGCGACCGCGCTCTTGAGCGGCCGCTTGTTGAGGGTGGTGCCGTTGGCGCTCTTCAGGTCTTCCACGAAGCACTGGCCCTCTTCTTCGTAGACCCGGGCGTGGACGCGCGACGACGACGGATCCCTGATGACGACGTCGTTGTCGGCGGTGCGCCCCATGCGGGCCTCGCCGCCGTCGAAGGAGAACTCCTCAGACTCGCCGGCGCCTTGCGTGACTCGAAGCGTGAAGCCCACGGGCGGCAGGGCAATACAGCCCGCCTCGCCGGTCAAGCAGGTCGATAGGGCTTTTCGATCCGCGGGCGGCGGCGTAGTCGGGGCAGGCCGTGTCGACCACCCAGCCACCCCAGGCCCTCAGCCCCACCTCGACCGGGGAGATCGTGGGGATCGCCTCGCGGAAGGCGGCGACGGCGGTGCTCACCGCGCACGTGGCGGTGATCAAGGGCACGCCGATGCGCCGGGCGATCGGCGAGGCGCTCGCCGGGGGCGGAAACCTGGGGGGCAAGGAGCGCCGCTTCATCGCCTTCGCCACCCGCGAGCTGTCGCGGCACCTGCGGCGCCTCAACCTGTCGGCGGCCGCGCGCGGGTACGCCACCTCGAAGCTGAGCCTGCCGGAAGACCAGGCGATCTTCCGCTACGCGATCTGGCGAAGGGACATCTGCGGGGCGGGGGTGGAAAAGATCATGACCGAGGTGGCGCTGCCCGGCCCCATTCGGCCCCGCGGCATTCCCGACCAGGTGATCCGCGCCGAGCTCGAGCGAAAGGTCGAGGTCGACTTCGGCAGCACGCCGCTCGACCAGGCCGCCAACCGCCACTCGTTCCCCACCTGGCTCGCCGAGCGGATCGCGGCCATCGCCCCCGAAGGGGAGCTGGACCAGGTGCTGGAGGCGCTCAACCGCGAGCCGACGCTGACCCTGCGGGTGCGGCCGGTGGGCACGCGTGACGCCCTGGTCAACGAGCTGCGCGCGAAGAAGTACGAGGTCGAGGCCTGCACCGAGCTGCCCGACGCGCTGCGGGTCACCGACGGGAGCCGGGCGATCTTCGAGTCCCGGTGGATGAAGGAAGGCCGGCTGCA
Source organism: Archangium sp. (assembly GCA_030681645.1). Lineage (GTDB taxonomy): Bacteria > Myxococcota > Myxococcia > Myxococcales > Myxococcaceae > Archangium_A. Next base: position 68,002 of record JAUXRX010000049.1, on the reverse strand, counting down.
GGTGATGGACCTGGGCAGCCAGCTCCTGGCGGCGTTCTGCAAGGCGCAGCCGGGCCAGACGGTGGTCGACTACTGCGCGGGCGCGGGTGGGAAGACGCTGGTGCTGGCCGACGCGGTCACCACCACCGGGCGCGTGTTCGCGTGGGATCACAGCGAGAAGCGGCTCAAGGAAGCCCGCAACCGGGTGGGCGAGCTCAAGCTGCGGCACGTGAGCTTCCCCAGCCCGCCGCGCATCGACCTGGCCGACCTGGTGCTGATCGACGCGCCCTGCAGCGGCACGGGCACCCTGGGCCGCGAGCCGGATCAGAAGTGGAAGCTCAGCCCGAAGCAGATCGACGAGCTCACCGTCACCCAGCTGGGCATCCTGCGCGACGTGAGCAAGCACCTGAAGCGGGGCGGGGTGATCGTCTACGGCACCTGCTCGGTGCTGCGCGACGAGAACGAGGGGGTGGTGGAGCGCTTCGTCTCGGCGCAGCCCGAGTTCAAGGTCGACGAGCTGTTGCGGGTCTGGCCGCACCGGCTCGAGGGCGGTGGGTTCTTCGGCGCGCGGCTCATCAAGTCCTGATACCGTCGCGGGCCTCACTCTTTGGAGGCCACCGCCGTGCCCGATCGACTGCAGCCCCAGACGCCCCAGAACAACGAGACGCTCAAGCAGATCCAGGCCGCCTGGGAAGAAGCGCAGGCCCAGCTCCAGGTGCTCAAGAGCCAGGTCGAGCACGCGGCGGCGATGGCGCAGGCGAAGGTCGGCTCGAACATGCTCGACCGCGATCTCGATCGCGCCTACCGCGATCTGGGCGAGGCGGTGTGGGCGGAGGTCAGCAAAGGCAAGCTCCAGCTGCCCCAGAACCTCACCTCGGTGCGCAAGCTGCTGGAAGGCGTCACCCAGAAGATCCGCACCCAGAACAACTCGATCAACGACCTGCTCGCCGAGGGGGCCGATATCGCGAAACGTCTTCAGGAAAAAATGTCTGCAGCGTCGAAAGGTGTGGCGGCTACACAGAAAAAGCGGTAACAGCGCGCCCGCAATCGTCGGAAACCCGGGGCTATAGCTCAGCTGGGAGAGCACCTGAATGGCATTCAGGGGGTCAGCGGTTCGATCCCGCTTAGCTCCACAACAAAAAGGCCCTCTGGAGAAATCCAGAGGGCCTTCGTCTTTCCGGCGCTCTTCCGGCCTTACTTGCCGGGAGGGGGCGGGGTGTTCGGCATGGTGGGCATGCCCGGGGGCGGCGTGGGGACCGGCTCCTTGATGCCCAACAGCTCGACCTCGAACACGAGGGTCGCGCCACCGGGGATGTTGGCCCCTGCGCCGCGGTCGCCGTAGGCGATGTCAGAGGGGCACACGAGCTTCGCCTTGCCGCCCACCTTCATCTTCGCCACGCCCTCGGTCCAGCACTTGATCACGCCGTTGAGCGGGAACTCGGTGGGCTGGCCGCGCTTGTAGCTCGAGTCGAACTCGGTGCCGTCGATGAGGGTGCCCTTGTAGTGCACGCTGACGGTGTCGGTGGCGGCGGGCTGCTTGCCCGTGCCGGGGGTGGTGTTGATGAAGACCAGGCCCGACTTCTCTTTCGTCGCGCCCTTCTCCTTCGCTGCCTTCGCGAGGAAGTCGGTGCCCTTCTTCTTCTCGGCCTCGGCCTTGGCGGCCTGCTTCTCGTTGAGGAGCTGCTCGACCTTGGGGCCGAACTCCTCGAGCTTCACCGCGAGCTCCTTGCCAGCGGCGGCGTCCTTCAGGCCCTTGACGACCTCGGCGAGATCGTCGGCGTCCAGGCCGGCGGCCTTCACCGGGGTGCGCTCGGCGATGAGCGCGCCGAAGGCGTACATCGCCTTCTGCTTGTCTTCCGCCGACAGCGGAGGGGGCGGGGGCGGCGCGACGGGAGGCGGCGGCACCACGGCCACCGGCGCCGCCACGGCGGCGTCGACGGTCGAGGCAGACGGGCACGCAGTCAGCGCGAGCGCCGAGCCGAGGAGCAGCATGCGGAACGTGGTCTTCACTGGGGGGCCGCCTTTCCGGCGATGCTGATGAGCTCGACCTCGAAGTTGAGGACCGAGTTGGGCGGGATGGTGGCGCCGGCGCCCTTGTCGCCGTAGGCGATGTCAGACGGGCACACGAGCTTCGCCTTGCCGCCGACCTTCATCTTCGCCACGCCCTCGGTCCAGCACTTGATCACGCCGCCGAGGGGGAACTCGGCCGGGGTGCCGCGCTTGTAGCTCGAGTCGAACTCGGTGCCGTTGATGAGCGTGCCCTTGTAGTGCACCTTCACCGTGTCGGCGGCGGTGGGCTGCGCGCCCGTGCCGGCCTGGGTCTCGAAGTAGATGAGGCCGCTGGGCTGCTTCTGCGCCCCGGGGGCCGCCGCCTGCTCCTCGAGGTACTTGAGGCCCTTCGCCTTCTCCTGCTCGCCGCGCACCTTGGCGCGCTCTTTGAGGAACTGGTCGACCTTGGGCATGTTCTCGGCGGTCGGCGCCTTGAGCTCCTTGCCCGGGGTGCAGGCGTCGACGAAGCCGGCCATCACCTCGGCCAGCTCTGCTTCATCGAGGCCGGCCTGGGCCAGCGGCGTGCGCTGCGCGACCATCGCGCCGAGCGCGTAGAGCACCTTCTTGCGCTCTTCCGGGGTGAGGGGAGCGGGCTTGGCGGCGACGGGGGCGTCGGCCGGGGCGGCCTTCTCCTTGGGGGGCGGGCCGGCAAAGGCGACCGAGCCCGTCAGGCACAGCACGGCAATCAGCTTCTTCACGGTGGTTGTCTTTCTCGTTCTGGAGGACTGCGGGGTAAGAAAAAAGAACTCAGCTCTTGAAGACGTTCATCACGTCCTTGAGCAACTGGATCGACTCGGCGCGGGGGCGCTGGAAGGCGTTGCGGCCCATGATCGAGCCGAAGCCCCCGCCTTCCTTGATGCCCTTGATCTCCTCGAGGAGGGCGGAGGTGTCCTTCGCCTCGCCGCCGGAGAAGATCACGATGCGCTTTCCGTTGAACGCGCTCTGCACCACGTGGCGGACGCGGTCGGCCATCGTCTTGGTGGGAATGGCGTACTTCTCGAACACCTTCTTCGCCTCGGCCTGCTCGATGAAGTCCTTCGGGGGCTTGACCTTGATGATGTGCGCGCCGAGCTGGGCGGAGATCTGCGCCGCGTACGCGACCACGTCGGCGGCGGTCTCCCCGTCCTTCGACATGTTGCCGCGCGGGTAGGCCCAGAGCACGGTGGGCAGGCCCGCTTCTTTCGCCTCGGCGATCAGATCGCGCAGGTCCTGGTACTGCTGATTGCGCGCCGAGGACCCCGGGTAGATCGTGTAGCCGATGGCCGAGCAGCCCAGGCGCACGGCGTCTCTCACGGTGCCGGTGAGCGCGGACATCGGCTCGACCTTCGCCAGCGAGTCGGAGTTGTTGAGCTTGAGGATGAGGGGGATCTCGCCGCACAGCTTGCCGGCGACGGCCTCGAGGAAGCCCAGCGGCGCCGCGTAGGCGTTGCAGCCCGAGTCGATGGCGAGCTGCGCGTGGTAGTCGGGATCGTAGCCAGCGGGGTTGGGCTGGAAGCTGCGCGCCGGCCCGTGCTCGAAGCCCTGGTCGACCGGGAGGATCACCATCTTGCCGGTGCCTGCGAGCGTGCCCGTGTTGAGCATGCGCGCCAGGTTCGTCAGGACGCCCGGTGTGTCAGAGGGGTACCAGCTGAGGATCTGCTTGACGCGATCGGAGTGGGACATGCGGCGCGAGATACCGCACTTCCAAAACCGTCAACACAGCTATTTCGCGGGTGCCGGGGCGGGGGCGGCGGGGAGCAGCACCTTGAGCGGGAAGGTGCCCAGCGGGTTGCCTCCGACTCGCACCAGCACCTGGAACTCGCCCGGGTTGCGGATGCCGGTGGGTTCCCAGTCGACCTGCCACTCGGCCTCGGGGCCGGTGCCGAAGCGGATTTCGCCCGACGCTTCCATCACCGTGTCGCCGCGCTGATCGAGGATGGCGACCTCGATGCTGGTGTTCTTCTTCGCCGGCGACTTGAGGCGCACCACCGAGCTGAACTTCTCGGTGGCGAGCGGGTTGCCGGTGGCGGTCACCTGCGGAAACGGGGTGGAGGGCCTGGCGCCATCGGGCCCGCGGATGAAGGCCTTGCCGTGCACGACGCGCACGACCGAATAGCCCTCGTCGAGGGTGGTGGAGGTGGGCCCCTGCTGCGCCTCGTCCGCCTCTTTGGGCTTCTCGAGCTTCTGGTCCTTCGGGATCTCCTTGAACGCGGGGATGCCGAGGTCGAGCCTGGGCGCGGTCTCCTTCTTCGACCCCTTGAGCTTCGGATCGGCAGCGGACGCAGCGAGGGCCAGCGAGAGCGAGGCGAGGATCAGGGACCGGAGCATGCGCATCGAGACGAACCATACGCCTCTGGCTTCACCGAAGAAGTCCCTTCAATTCCCTGACCCGCTGCGGCAGAGTGCCCGCGCTTTGCGCCTGATTTCATTCGTCATTCTGTTGCTCACGGCTGGCGCTGAGGCGGCCCCGTTGACGCTTCCCGAGATCATCGATCGCGCGCGGGCGAATGATCACCGGGTGAAGGAAGCGCAGGCGCAGCTTCGGTACTACCGCTCGCGCTACGACGAGGCGCGCTGGGCATGGTTCCCGCGCATGGACTCGTACTTCATGATCGCCGGTCCCACGCCGGAGGCGCGCAACGACGGGCTGGGTGGGCCGCCCACGACCTTCTCGACGCGCATGTACGATCTCGATTTCGGCCAGCCGGGCGTGATGATGCGCGCGGGCGCCGAGGCGGTGTTGCCCATCTACACGTTCGGCAAGCTCGACGCGCTCGAGGAAGCGGGGCGCAAGGGCGTGGAGGCGGGCGAGGCGCTCACCGTGCGGGCGCAGGACGAGTCGGAGTACCAGGCGGCGCAGGCGTTCTACGGCTACTGCCTGGCGAAGCAGGCGGCGGGCGTCATCGACGACACCATGAAGCGCCTCGACGACGCCGAGAAGACACTGGCGCGGTTGCGGGAAGAGGGCAGCGACCAGGTCACGCAGATGGACCTCTACAAGCTCGCGTTCTACCGGCAGCAGGGCGAGGTGCAGAAGCTCCAGGCCGAGAACGGGGCCCAGTTCGCGCTCGCGGCGATCAGGCTGCTCATCGCCGCGCCCGCCGACGAGACCCTCGAGGTGCAGGTCGAGGTGCTCACCGCCCCCGAGGGCAGCCTGGGCGCGCTCGACGGGTACGTCATCGCGGCGGCGAAGCACCGGCCCGAGCTCAAGGCGATCGCGGCAGGGCTCGAGGCCCGCGAGCAGGAAGTGAAGATTCGCGAGGCGATGTACTACCCGGACTTCGGCATCGCCGGCTTCTTCCGGTGGATGTGGACGACCAGCGCCACGCGGCAGATCTCGCCGTTCGCGTACGATCCGTACAACGATCTCTCGGCGGGCGTGGGCCTGGTGATGAAGTACCAGTGGGACTTTCCCCAGAAGGGCATTCACCTCGAGCAGGCGCGCGCCGAGTACGAGAAGATGCAGCACCAGCGCGACCTGATCGGCGCGGGCGTGAAGCTCGAGATCGAGAAGAGCTGGGGCGAGACGAACCTGGCCATGAAGAAGGCCGAGCGGCAGGCCGAGGCCGAGAAGAACGCGCGCCGCTGGGCCAACGCCGCGTACACCGCGTTCGAGCTGGGCACCGGCGACACCCGCGAGCTGGTCGATTCGTTCAGCGCCTACGCGTCGGCGAGCGTGCAGCGCATTCAGGCGTACCACGACGTGAAGGTCGGGCTGCGGGCGCTCACGCGCGCCGTCGGTCAGCCCGCGGAGCTGCAGGCCAGGCCCGTGGCAGCGCCCCCGGCCGTGCTCCAGCCGCGCTGAGCGCCGACCCTTCGTTGCCGGCCGGCGCGGAAGCGATCCATCGCCAACCCACATGAATGCGCAGGGAATACGCCGTCACTTGAGCGGCATGAACTTCCTCGTGCTGATGCTGCTCTCGCAGGCGCAGGTCTCGACCCCGCAGCCCGAAGTGCGCAGGGAGCCGCCGAAGTGGGAGGTCTTCATGGGCTTCCAGGGCGGTATCCGCCCTGACACGCTGGGCGGTGGTGGAGGCGCGCTGCTGGGCGTGAACCGGCAGTTCTTCAGCTGGCTGCGGGCCGAGCTGTCGCTGGGCCTGGGGGCGTACTCGCAGCCGGTCGACGTGCTCACGATGATCCGCATCGGGGCGCGCTTCGAGTGGCCCACCCAGGGCCGGCTGCGCCCGTTCGTGGTGGTGAACTTCGCGCACCAGCACGAGGCCGGCTGGGAGCACGTGCTGAAGGACCCGGTGCCGGTGGTGCTGGGCCTCTCGGAGCACGGCATGAACCACCGCAGCGGCATCGAGACGGGCCTGGGCCTCACCTGGGATCTCCCCGCCCGGAAGAACTCGATCATCTCGGGGCGGGTCGGGGTGAAGGCGTCGGTGACCCACCTGCTGGGCGTCGGCTCGCCGCGCTACGTGGATCTCACCACGCTCGTGGGACTGTGTTTCTAACCTCTCCCTGCGACGCGGGGAGAGGTCGGCCGCAGGCCGGGTGAGGGGCGCCACAGAGGCCGAACGAACTTCTCAGCCGTCGACTAGTGTCCGCCGCGTGATCGGGCACAAGTTCGGAGGCAGCAGCGTCGCCAACGCGGAGCGCATCTCGCGGGTGGTGGACATTCTCCTGGGTCGCTCGGAGCGACAGGTGGTCGTGATCTCGGCGATGCAGGGCGTCACCGACGCGCTCATCAACCTGGTCAAGCTGGCCGCGGCGCGGGACGCCTCGTGGAAAGACGCGCTGCTCGCGCTCGAGATCAAGCACGTGGACACGGCCCAGGCGCTGCTGGGCGCGCAGGCCGAGCCCGTGATCGAGAAGCTGCGCGGCGAGTTCGCCTCGCTGCGCGACCTGCTGCACGCCCAGTCGCTGGTCGGCGCGGTGTCGGGCGATCTGCTCGACCTGGTGTCGGGGCTGGGCGAGGTGTGGTCGTCGTCGCTGGTCGATGCCGCGCTGCGGGCGCGCGGTGCCCCCAGCCGCTGGCTCGACGCGCGCGAGGTGCTGGTGGTCGAGAAGAGCGACCTGGGCGCGATGGTGCAGTGGGACGTCTCGCAGCAGAAGTTGAGCGCGCACCTGGGAACGCCGGGTGAACGCACCATCGTCACCGGCTTCGTGGCGCGCACCCCCGACGGGCGCATCACCACCCTGGGCCGCAACGGCAGCGACTACTCGGGGGCGATCTTCGCGGCGCTCTTCGGCGCGAAGGAGCTGCACATCTGGAGCGACGTCGACGGCGTGCTCTCGGCCGACCCCCGGCTCGTGCCCGAGGCGGTGTTGATCGAGCGGCTCTCGTACAGCGAGGCCTGCGAGCTGGCGTACTTCGGGGCGAAGGTGATTCACCCGCAGACGATGGCGCCCGCGTTCGAGCGGAACATTCCCATCATCGCGCGCAGCACGTTCAACCCGGACCACCCCGGCACGCGCATCTCGGCCGAGCGCGATCTGTCGACCCCGGTGAAAGGCGTGACCACCTTCACGGGCCTGGCGATCCTCAACATCGAAGGCGCGGGGATGATCGGCGTGCCCGGCACCGCTGAACGCGCGTTCGAGGCGCTCAAGCGCTCGGGGGTGTCGGTGGTGATGATCAGCCAGGGCTCGTCTGAGCACTCGATCTGCTGCGTGATCCGCGAGAGCGACGCCGAGGGTGCGCGCAAGGCGGTGCTCGAGGCGTTCACCCGGGAACTCAACAGCAAGCAGCTGACCGACGTGACGGTGACGAAGGGCGTCGCGGCGCTGGCGATCGTGGGCGACGGCATGGCGGGCACGCCGGGCGTGGCGGCGCGGCTCTTCGCGGCGCTGGGGCGCTCGCGCGTGAACGTGAGGATGATCGCGCAGGGCTCGTCGGAACGGAACATCTCGGTGGCGATCGACGCGGCTGACGCCAAGAAGGCGCTGCGGGCGGTGCACGCGGGCTTCTACCTCTCGGCCCAGACCATCTCGGTCGGGGTGATCGGGCCCGGCAACGTGGGCGGCGCGTTCCTGCGGCAGTTGGACGCGGCGAGGCAGCGGCTGCTCGAGGTGTCGAACCTCGACCTGCGCGTGCGCGGGGTGGTGGGCAGCAAGCGCATGGTGCTGGCCGACCCCCGGGTGGAGCTGGCCGACGTGAAGTCGCGCTTCGACACCGACACCGATCTCGACGCGTTCACCGCGCACGTGCACGCAGACCACCTGCCGCACGCGGTGATCGTCGACTGCAGCTCGAGTGACGCGGTGGCGGGCCGCTACGCCGGCTGGCTCGAGCGCGGCATTCACGTGATCACGCCCAACAAGAGCGCGGGCTCGGGGCCGTGGGCGCGCTACGAGGCGATCAAGAAGAAGAGCGGCCACTTCCGCTACGAGTCGACCGTCGGGGCGGGGCTGCCGATCATCACCACGCTGCGCGATCTGATCGACACCGGTGACGAGGTGCTCTGCGTGGAAGGCATCTTCTCGGGCACGCTCGCCTACCTGTTCAACAAGTTCGACGGCGAGACGCCGTTCAGCGCGCTGGTGCGGCAGGCGAAGGACCTCGGGTACACCGAGCCCGACCCGCGGGACGATCTCTCGGGCCTCGACGTGGCGAGGAAGCTGGTGATCCTCGCGCGCGAGAACGGGTGGAAGACCGGGCTCGACGAGATCGCGCTCGAGTCGCTGGTGCCCGAGACATTGCGCGGGCTGTCGGTGAGCGAGTTCCTCTCGCGGCTGGGTGAGCTCGACGCCCCCATGCTGCTGAAGCTCGACGCGGCGAAGAAGGAACGGAAGGTGCTGCGCTACGTGGCGAAGCTCGAGGCGGGCGGCAAGGCGAGCGTGGGGTTGATGGCGCTGCCGAGCGACCACTCGTTCGCGCACATCAAGCTGACCGACAACGTGGTGCAGTTCACCACGAAGCGGTACCGGCAGAACCCGCTGGTGGTGCAGGGGCCCGGAGCCGGGCCAGATGTGACGGCAGCCGGCGTGTTCGCCGATCTGCTGCGAGTCGCCGCGGCCCTGGGAGCGAAGCTGTGACGCGCGGGGAAGGCGATGACCGTTCAAGCTCCGCTCGCAGGGTCGACCGATGACGCGAGCGACTGCGTTTTCGCCTGCGTCGATCGGCAACGTCGCCGTGGGGTTCGACGTGCTCGGCCACTCGGTCGCCGGCCCGGGAGATCGGGTGACGGTCCTCCGCACCGACTCCGGCACGGTCCGCATCACGGCCATCCGGGGCGCGCCGGTTCCGCTCCCGCTCACCGCGAACGAGAACACGGCCGGCCGCGCGCTGCTGACGCTGCTGAAGTCGCTCCCGGCCGGCCTCGGCTTCGACGTGGAGATCGACAAGGGCATCGCGATGGGCTCGGGCATGGGCGGCTCTGCAGCCTCAGCCGTCGCAGCCGTCGTCGCCGCCAACGCAGTGCTCGACACGCCGGTCTCGCGCGAGGTGCTCTATCACTGCGCGATGCAGGGCGAAGCCGCGGCCACGGGCAGCGCCCACGGAGACAACGTCGGCCCGATGTTGCTGGGCGGCCTGGTGATCGCCCCGGCTGAAGGTGCCCCGGTGAAGGTGCCCACACCCGACTGGCTGCACGTGGCGCTGGTGCACCCGCACTTCGTGCTCGAGACGCGCAAGGCCCGCGCCGCGCTGGCCGGCGCCTACGAGCTCCACGACTTCGTGGTGCAGAGCGAGGGCCTCGCGCTGCTGCTGGCGGGCTGCTTCACCAGCGACGCCTCGCTCATGCGCAGGGGCTTCCGTGACGTGCTGGTCGAGCCGCGCCGCGCCTCGCTCATTCCGGGGTTCGCGCGGGTGAAGCAGGCGGCGCTCGACTGTGGCGCCCTCGGGGCGAGCATCTCGGGCGCGGGCCCCAGCGTGTTCGGCTGGTTCGACTCGCGCGCCGGTGCCGAGCGCGCGTCGCTGGCCATGGCGGCCGCCTTCAAGGACGCTGGGCTCGACAGCGACGGGCTGGTCAGCCCGGTGAGCGGTCCTGCGGCGGAGGTGATTCCATGAAGGTCTACAGCACGCGGGGTGGCAGCGAGGTCTCGCTGTCGGAAGCGATCTCGGTCGGCCTCGCTCCAGACGGCGGGCTCTACACGCCGCCCGCGCTCGCCGCGCACTCGGGGCCCTGGGGCGCCGATCTGCAGAGCCGGGTCTCGACGCTGCTGCGGCCGTTCTTCGCGGGCGAGGTGCTCGAGCACTCGCTTGAACAGATCATCGGCGAGACCTTCACCTTCGACGCGCCGACGAAGTGGCTGTCGGACGACACCGGGCTGCTCGAGCTGTTCCATGGCCCGACGGCCGCCTTCAAGGACTTCGGAGCCCGGTTCCTCGCGGCGTGCCTGTCGCGGCTCACCAAGGTCGATCGACTCACCACGGTGCTGGTCGCGACCTCGGGTGACACGGGCGCCGCGGTCGCGTCGGCCTTTCATCGCCGGCCCGGCTTCCGCGTGGTGATCCTGTACCCCGATGGCCGCGTCTCGCCCAGGCAGGCGCACCAGCTGGGGGCGTTCGGCGAGAACGTCGCGGCCTTCAAGGTGAGCGGGACCTTCGACGACTGCCAGCGGGTGGTGAAGGCGGCGTTCGGCGATCGCGCGCTGTCCACGGCGCACGCGCTGGTCTCGGCGAACAGCATCAGCCTGGGCCGGTTGCTGCCGCAGATGGCGTACTACGCGCACGCCTCGCTCTCGGCGCACGAGGCGGGGAAGGGCTCGTCGTCGTTCGTCGTGCCCACGGGAAACCTCGGCAACGCGTTTGCCTGCCTGCTGGCGAAGGAGTGCGGCCTGCCGATCGATCGCGTGGTGCTCGCCACCAACGCGAACCGCGTGCTCGCCGACTTCGTGGCGACGGGCCACTACGAGCCGAAAGACAGCCTCGCGACGCTCGCCAACGCGATGGACGTGGGCTCGCCCAGCAACGTCGAGCGCCTGCGCCACCGCTTCCCCGAGGTGACGAAGGTGGTCGAGGCCGACTGGGTCGATGACGAGACGATCCGCACCACCATCAAGCGCACGCTGGACGAGGCGGGCGAGATCATCTGCCCGCACACGGCGTGCGGCGTCGAGGTGCTGCGGCGCGTCCGGAGCCGCGGCGCGCAGGGCACGTGGCTCGTCGCGGCCACCGCGCACCCCGCCAAGTTCGACTCGATCGTCGAGCCGCTGATCGGCCGGCCGGTGCCGGTGCCACCCGCGCTGGCCCAGTTGTTGGCGCGGCCGTCGCACGCAGAGCCGCTCGAACCGACCGTCGAGGCGCTCGCGGCGGCGCTGGGCGGGAGGGCTTCATGATCTGGGCGTTGGTGAGCTGCGCGATGCTCTCTGCAGCCCCGAAGCAGGCCATCGCGGTGACCCGCTTTCGGGTGGTGCAGGTCGACCCTTCCCTGGGCGGGTATGCCGAAGACCGGCTCGCGGCGCGGCTGGCGGCGCGTGGCTTTCAGGTCTCGACGCCCGCCGATCTCGAGGCGGTGCTGGGGCTCGAACGGCAAAGGCAGCTCCTCGGCTGCAGCGAGGACACCAGCTGCCTGGCGGAGATCAGCGCCGCGCTCGGGGTGCCCCTGGTCGCGACGGGCCGGCTCACCCGGTTGGGGAAGCGGCTCGAGCTCGACGTGCGCGTCATTCGCCAGAAGGACGGCGTCGTGATCGCCAGCGACACGCGCGGCACCGACGACGAGGCGCGCCTGGGAGAGCTCCTGGAACAGGCCTCCGAGTCGCTCGCCGGGCAGCTCCTTCCGAAGGCGGCGGGCGCGCCTTTTCGCTGGCGGCTGTGGGTGCCCTTCGCTGCCGGAATCGCCGCGCTGGCCGGCGGCGGCGTGCTCATCGGCACCGCCGAGAGCGAGTACGCCTCGTTCACCACCGCCGGGGGCAACCCCGGCGTCCTCGCGAATGGCGAGATCTCCGATCGATACAACGCGCTCGCGGCCCGTCGCGGGTTCGGCCTGGGCCTGGGCGCGCTGGGCGCTGCGCTGGTGGCCACCGGCTTCATCTGGAACGCGCTCACGCCCGACTCACCCGTGACCGTGGCGGTCACGTTGAACTCGATCACCGTCGGAGCCCGATTCTGATGCGCTCGCTCCTCGTCCTCTCGGCTTTTCTCCTGGCGGCTTGCTGGTCAGAGCGCGCCTTCACCGACGCGTGTGTCGATGCCGGACACTGTCGCGTCGATGACGCAGGCAGCACGGGGAGCGGAGTCGGCGGTGCGTCAGGAGGAGGCGGCGGCGCAGTGACGGGAGGAGGAGGCGGCGTCACGGGCGGAGGAGGCGGATCCGTCACGGGTGGCGGGGGAGGGGGCTTCGTCAGCGATGGCGGCGCGCTCACCTGGGTCGAGGTCGCCGCCGAGCTCTTCGACGTGCCCACGGGCCTCGACGCGGGGTTCGTGCTCGAGTTCGTGCCCGCCGGTTCCTTGGGCCAATGGGTCGGCGGCGTGCTCACCCCGAGCGGCGACGTGCTCTGCATTCCCTACAACGCCAGCGACGTGCTCAGGGTCAGCCCCACCCGCGTCGTGACTCCGATTCCCCACGGGGCGCCCGGCTACGGCTGGGAGGGTGGCGTGCTGCTCGAGGACGGCGGGGTGCTGGGCCTTCCCTATGACGCGAACTCCTTCCTTTCCCTCACCGGGCCGACGGTTTTCGTCATCGACGCGGGCCTCCCGCGGGCCGGCGCGCCGATGAGCGCCTACTTCGAAGGCGGCGTGATCACGCTCTCCCAGAAGGTGCTGCTCGCGCCCTATTACGGAAGCTTCCCCGGCGTCTTCGACCCCGCGAGCGGCGAGCTGACGCTGCTCGACGGGGGCTTCCCGCCGCAGATCAGCGCGAACGCCACGTACTCAGGCGCAGTGCTCCGCGCCGACGGGGAATCTGCGTACCTCATTCCCCGCTACGCCACCCGCCTGATGCTCGTCACGCCCACCGCCGCGTCGATCGTCGGCACCAGCCCGGTCGATGGCCACGCAGGGGGCCTGCTGCTCCCCAGCGGGTCGATCCTCCTGATGCCCGCGGACTCCAGACCCTTCGTGATCTTCGACGGCACGACCGCCACGGCGATGACGACCAGCAGCAGCTACTTCTCGGCGGCCTGGTCCACCAACGGGTACGGGTACGCCATTCAGAACCAGGTCTCCGGCGGCGCCAGGGTCGCGATCATCGATCGCTTCGGAGCGGTCAGCGAGGTCCGTCTCCAGGCCGACGCGGGCGTCTCTTCGAACTCTCACTACGGCCTGGTCACCATGGCCAACGGCATCATCGTCGGCTGTCCGTATTCCTCGACCGACGTGCTCTTCCTCGTGCCCCACGAGCGGCGCGACGTGAGCCTGCGCGCGATGACCTCTCCGTGGCTCAACAAGTGGTGAGCGCGTCGGGTCAGAAGGCGTAGCGCAGCTCGATCGACGGGCTGAAGCGCAGGCCCACGTCGAACTGGGAGTGCTGACGATCGGTCTTCTCCATCGGCGTGGTGACGGTCGAGGCGCCGAGGCCGTAGTTGAGGCCGACGATGCCGCTCGAGAGGCGCAGCGCGAGCCCGTCGATGAGGGTGCGCTCGAGCGTGAGGCCGGTGACGGCGCCGACGCCGAAGGTGTGGTTGCGGTACTTCGCCAGCATCGTCTGCGAATAGGAGCCGGTGGCGGGATCGTAGACGGGGCCGAGGGTGCGGCTCTCGGAGTTGGTGTAGCCGACGCCCACGTTGCCGAACCACGACACCTCGATGACGCCCCGCGGGTTGAAGACGCGCCGCAGGCCGATCGCACCGTCGAGCGCGAGGTAGTGGCCCTTGAGCTCAGCGTTCTTGTCGTCCTGGCTGGCGCTGTAGCTGGCGGATCCCTGGAAGGTGAGGAACAGCTGATCGCTGAGCCGGCGCTCTACGAGCACGGTGAAGCGGGGTTGCGGCAAAAGGGACATGCCCGAGCTCGCGCTGCCCACGCCGGCGAGGCCCGCGAGGCCGCCCGCGCCGCCGAGCCCGATGGTGGAATAGCTGGGCCCGGCCACCATGAAGCCGATGCCCGCGCCGACGTTCCAGTCGGGGACGACGGGCACTGCGGCATGAACGACCTGGGGCGCCGGTGCCGGGGCCACCGGTTCCTGGGCGAAGGCCAGCGTGGGCATGAGGAGGACGAGGGCGAGGCGCTTGTGCATGGTGTTCCTTCTGAATGGGAGCGCCGTGAACGAACGGTGCCCTTCGCGGATCTGATGGCCCTCGTAACTGCGGGGGCCCGGCCAATCGGATCGGGTTCTGCCCCATCCTTTGACGCGTTGCATTAAGCTGCGCTCAGGAGTCGCCATGAGTGAGCCAGACGCGCAGCAGGGCCTGTACGACCCGCAGACGGAGAAGGACAGCTGCGGGATCGGCTTCGTCGCGAACATCAAGGGCGAGAAGTCGCGGGCGATCGTCGAGCAGGCCCTCGAGGTGCTGCAGCGGATGGCGCATCGCGCGGCCACGGGCGCCGATCCGCTCACCGGTGACGGCGCGGGGATCATGGTCCAGATCTCGCACCGCTTCTTCAAGCGCGAGGGGCTCAAGCTGGGCTTCGAGATGCCGCAGCGGCGCTGCTACGGCATCGGCCAGGTGTTCCTGCCCACCGACGCGTTCGCGCGCGCCGAGTGCGAGAACATGTTCGCCGAGGTCATTCACCAGGAAGACCAGAAGCTGCTCGGCTGGCGCGACGTGCCGATCGACCCCTCGAAGCTGGGGCCGGTGGCGCGGGGCGTGTTGCCGGTGATGCGGCAGATCTTCATCGCGCGGCGCCGCTGCGTGCCCAGCGCCTTCGAGCGGAAGCTCTTCATCATCCGCAAGCTGGTGGAGAACCGCGTGCGCGCGTCGGGCGTGGATCCCGAGGGGCGCTTTCACGTGGCGTCGCTCTCGGCCGACACCATCGTCTACAAGGGCCTGCTGCTGCCCTCGCAGTTGCCCGAGTTCTACGGCGACCTGCGCGATCCCGAGTTCGTCAGCGCGATCGCGGTGGTGCACTCGCGCTTCTCGACGAACACCTTCCCCACGTGGGATCTCGCGCAGCCGTTCCGCTTCATCGCCCACAACGGCGAGATCAACACCGTGCAGGGCAACCGGAACTGGATGAACTCGCGGCGCAGCCTGCTGCAGTCGGCGAAGTTCGGAGGCACGCTCGATCGCCTCCACCCGATCATCGTGCCAGGCAAGAGCGACTCGGCGCAGTTCGACAACATGCTCGAGCTGCTCACGCTGGGTGGCCGCTCGTTGCCGCACGCGATGATGCTGCTCATTCCCGAGGCCTGCGAAGGCAACCCGGAGATCGACGACGCGCGCCGCGCCTTCTACGAGTTCAGCAGCTCGCTCATGGAGCCGTGGGACGGCCCGGCCGCGATCACCTTCACCGACGGCCAGCTGGTGGGCGCCACGCTCGATCGCAACGGGCTGCGGCCCGCGCGCTACGTGGTGACGCGCGACGACCGGGTGATCCTCGCCTCGGAAGTGGGCGTGATCGACGTGCCGCCCGAGCAGGTGGTGCGCAAGGGGCGGCTGCAGCCGGGCCGCATGTTCCTGGTCGACACGGTGGAAGGGCGGATCCTCGAAGACGCCGAGGTGAAGAACGAGATCGTCAATCGCTGGCCGTACCGCAAATGGCTCGATCGCAACGTCTTCACCTTCGACGAGCTGCCGCAGGTCGATCCACCGGCGGCCCCCGGTGACGAAGAGCTGGCGCGGCTGCAGCGGGCCTTCGGCTACACCGACGAGGACCTGCGCCTGCTGCTCGCGCCGATGGTGGAGACCGGCAAGGAACCCACGGGCTCGATGGGCAACGACGCTCCGCTGGCGGTGCTCAGCGATCGTTCGCCTTCGCTCTTCGACTACTTCCACCAGCTCTTCGCCCAGGTGACGAACCCGCCGATCGACCCCCTGCGCGAGGCGATGGTGATGTCGCTGGCGACCAGCATCGGGCCTGACGGGAACACCTTCGAGGAGACCCCCGAGCAATGCCACCGGCTGTCGCTGCCGGGGCCCATTCTCGACAACGAGCACGTGGCGCGGCTCAAGGCGATGAGATCGCTGGGCGTGTTCGAGCCGCGGGTGCTGCCCATCACCTACACCGGCGGCCTCGCGGACGCGGTGGCCAAGCTGTGTGACGACGCGGTGGCGGCGGTGGAAGACGGCGCCGACGTGTTGATCCTGAGCGATCGCGGCGTCGACGCGAAGAAGCTGCCGATTCCCGCGCTGCTGGCGCTGAGCGCGGTGCACCAGCGGCTGGTGAAGGACGGCATTCGCCGGCACACCGGCCTGCTGATCGAGACGGCCGAGGCGCGCGAGGTGCACCACTTCGCGATGTTGATCGGCTTCGGCGCGGCGGCGGTGAACCCGTGGCTGGCGATCGACTCCATTCCGCTGGCCGAGCGGGGGCCCGGCGCGAAGAACTACATCAAGGCGATCAACGAAGGCCTGCTCAAGGTGATGTCGAAGATGGGCATCTCGACGGTGCAGTCGTACCGCGGGGCGCAGATCTTCGAGGCGGTCGGGCTCGAGCGCGCGCTGGTCGATCGGTACTTCACCGGCACCCCCTCGCGCATCGAGGGCGTGGGGCTGGACGAGCTCGGCTACGAGGTGCGCGATCGGCACCAGCGGGGCTTCGGCTCGGTGGCGAAGGACGAGCTGGCGGTGCCGTTCACCGGCGGCGTCTACCAATGGCGCCGGCGCGGTGAGCGCCACAAGTGGAACCCCGACACCATCGCGAAGCTGCAGGCCGCGACGCGGGGGAACGACCCGAAGCTCTTCGCCGAGTACGAGAAGCTCGCCGACGAAGAGGACGACGATCCCGCGCTCATTCGTGGGCTGCTCGAGATCGACGCCTCGCTGGCGAAGCCCGTGGCGCTCGACGAGGTGGAGCCCGCCAGCGAGCTGGTGAAGCGCTTCGTCACCGGGGCGATGTCGTTCGGCTCGATCAGCGCCGAGGCGCACGAGCTGCTCGCGATCGCCATGAATCGCATGGGCGGGCGGTCGAACAGCGGCGAGGGCGGCGAAGAGGCGCGGCGCTACCTCAAGGACCCCAACGGAGACTCGCGGCGCAGCGCGATCAAGCAGGTCGCCTCGGCGCGCTTCGGCGTCACCACCGAATACCTGGTCAACGCCGACGAGCTGCAGATCAAGGTCGCGCAGGGCGCCAAGCCTGGCGAGGGCGGTCAACTGCCCGGCCACAAGGTCGACGAGCGGATCGCGAAGGTGCGCTGGTCGACGCCGGGCGTGACGTTGATCTCCCCGCCGCCGCACCACGACATCTACTCGATCGAGGATCTCGCCCAGCTCATCTACGACCTGCAGTCCGTCAACCCGGCGGCGCGGGTGAGCGTGAAGCTGGTGAGCGAGGTCGGGGTGGGCACCATCGCGGCCGGCGTGGCGAAGGCCGGGGCGGGCGGGGTGACGATCGCGGGCTACGAGGGCGGCACGGGCGCGTCACCGGTCTCGTCGATCAAGCACGCGGGCCTGCCGTGGGAGCTCGGCCTGGCCGAGGCCCAGCAGGTGCTGGTGATGAACGGCCTGCGCGATCGCATTCGCCTCCAGGTCGACGGCGGCCTGCGCACCTCGCGCGACGTCACCATCGCCGCGCTGCTCGGCGCCGAGGAGTTCGGCATGGCCACGGCCGCGCTGATCGTCGAGGGCTGCGTGATGTTGAGGAAGTGCCACCTCAACACCTGCTCGGTGGGCATCGCCACGCAAGACCCGAAGCTGCGCGAGCACTTCCACGGCCGCGTGGAAGACGTGGTGAACTTCTTCATGCAGATCGCCGAGGGCGTGCGGCGCCGGCTGGCCTTGCTCGGCGCGCGCAAGCTCGAGGACATCGTCGGCCGGGTGGAATGGCTGCGCCAGCGCCAGGACGTCACGCACTGGAAGGCGCGCAAGGTGAACCTCACGCCGCTGCTCCAGCCCCCGCGCGCGGGGCCCCGCTTCTGTACGGCGCCGCAGAAGAAGGACATCGCGGGCCACCTCGATCACGCGCTGCTGGCGCGTCCTCGCGGCGAGAAGTCGGTGGTGCAGGTGGCGAACTCGCACCGCGCGATCGGGGCGATGCTCTCGGGCGAGCTGGTGCGCAAGCACGGCGCGACGGGGCTGGCCGACGACTCGATGCGGATCAAGCTGCGCGGCTCGGCGGGCCAGAGCTTCGGCGCGTTCCTCTGCCGGGGCGTGACGCTGGAGCTCGAGGGCGAGGCGAACGACTACGTGGCCAAGGGGCTCTCGGGCGGGCAGGTGGTGGTCTACCCGCCGCAGGGCTCGAGCTTCCACCCCGAGGAGAACGTGATCGTCGGGAACACCGTGCTCTACGGCGCCACGGAAGGTGAGGCGTACTTCTCGGGCCTGGCGGGCGAGCGGTTCGCCGTGCGCAACTCGGGAGCCAAGGCGGTCGTCGAGGGCGTGGGCGATCACGGGTGCGAGTACATGACCGGCGGCGTGGTGGTGGTGTTGGGGCCGACGGGGCGCAACTTCGCGGCCGGCATGAGCGGCGGCACGGCCTACGTGCTCGACCGCACGCGCAACTTCAAGCAGCGCTGCAACCTCGAGATGGTGGAGCTGGAGTCGCTCGTCGACGAGTCGGAGATCTGGCTCGTGTACGGCCTGGTGGAGAGCCACCTGCGTCTCACCAGGAGCCCGCTGGCGCAGCGGATCATCGACAACTGGGAGCACCTGGTCGCCTCGTTCGTGAAGGTGATGCCGACCGACTACCGGAAGGTGCTGCAGGCGAGGCGCGCCCAGCGGCTGCGGCCTCCCGCGCCCTCACCAGCCGAGCCGCGACTGCGCGTCGTCGGCGGGAAGGAGGGCTGAGCCATGGGTAAGCCGACCGGCTTCATGGAATGGGATCGCCACGCGCCCGAGAAGCGCGAGGTGGCAGAGCGCCTGAAGGACTCGCGTGAGTTCCTGCTGCCGATGCTCCCCGACGAGGCGAAGCGCCAGGCGGGCCGCTGCATGGACTGCGGGGTGCCGTTCTGTCACCAGGGCTGTCCCCTGGGGAACGTGATCCCCGACTTCAACGAGCACGTCTTCGCGGGCCGCTGGCGCCAGGCGTGGGAGGTGCTGTCGAGCACCAACAACTTCCCCGAGTTCACCGGGCGGCTGTGCCCCGCGCCGTGCGAGGGCGCGTGCGTGCTGGCCATCGATCAGGACGCGGTCACCATCGAACACCTCGAGAAGGAGATCATCGAGCGCGCGTTCGCCGAGGGGTGGGTGGTGCCGCGCATGCCCACCACGCGCACCGGGAAGCGGGTGGCGATCGTCGGCTCGGGGCCCGCGGGCCTCGCGGCCGCGGCGCAGTTGAACCAGGCCGGGCACCACGTGACGGTGTTCGAGCGGGCGGAGAAGGCCGGCGGGCTGCTCCGGTTCGGCATTCCAGACTTCAAGATGGAGAAGCCGGTGATCGATCGGCGGCTGGCGATCCTCGAGGAAGAGGGCATCGCGTTCCGCTGCGGCGTCGACGTGGGTCGCGCTCCTTCGTGGGGCAACCTCAAGGCCGACTTCGACGCGGTGGTGATCGCGATCGGGGCGCAGCGTCCGCGCTTGCTCGAGATCCCGGGCACCGAGCTCAAGGGCGTGGTGCTGGCGATGGACTTCCTCGAGGCGCAGAACCGCGGGCTGCCGGCGATGGCGAAGGGCAAGCGCGTGGTGATCCTGGGCGGCGGCGACACGGGCTCCGACTGCCTGGGCACGGCGCATCGACAGGGCGCGGCTTCGGTGATGCAGGTCGAGCTGATGCCGGCTCCGCCGCCTTCGCGCGGGGAGAAGAACCCGTGGCCGCAGTGGCCGCTCGTGTTCCGCACGTCGTCGAGCCAGGAGGAGGGTGGCCAGCGCAGGTTCGCGCGGCGCACCACGAAGCTCGAGGGCAGCGGAGGGCAGCTCACCGCGCTGCACTGGGTCGACGTGCAGAACCCGGCGAACGAAGAGCGGGTTGAGGTTGACCTGCTGATTCAGGCCATGGGTTTCCTCGGAGCGGATGGGCGCCAGGTGAACGAACAGCTCGGGGCCGCGCTCGATCAGCGGGGCAACCTCGCGGTCGACGCCCAATTCGCCACGAGCGTGCCCGGCGTGTTCGCGGGTGGAGACGCCTCGCGGGGCGCGTCGTTGATCGTCTGGGCCATCTCCGACGGGCGCGAGCTGGCGCGGTCAGTCGACGCCTTCCTCACCGGAAAGCCGTCGCGCCTACCGACGAAGGGACGCTGACGGCGCGCCCAACCCGTTCAGCCCGAGCGAAGTCGAGGGCCGTCTCCACTAGCGAACATCGAACCGGAACCGGGTGCCCCGAGGCTCTTCGATCACGTCACCGGGCAACAACCGCGTCTCCACCGCCGGCCGGCCATTGAGCAGCACCCCGTGCTCGAGCGGAATGAGACACCACTGCGGCGACTGCTGGCGCACCAGGAACGACTCGACCACGCCGCTGCGATGAACACCCGGCGCCAGCGCCCGCAGTTGCCCCCGCGCCGAGCTCCCCACCCACAACCCCGAGTCGAGGGGAATGCGCGCGTCCTTCGCGCCGGGTGCGTGAAAGTCGAGCTCCCCGGGGATCGCGAGGATCTCGAGCGTGGCGAACCGCGCCGGCGCGAGCAGCAGCCGGGGGTTCGTCTTCAGCTTCGGAAACCGCGCCCGCAACCGGTCGAGCATGGTGAGCAGGAACACCGAAGGTGGCAGGGGCTCGGTGAAGTACCCGAACGACAGGTGCTCCAGCGCGGGCAGGTGCGGCCCAGTGAGCAGACCCTTGAGCACCGCGGCGGCGTCCTGGTGAATGCGATTGGCCGACGGCATCACCCACGTCGAGAGATCCACCGTCAGCTCGCGGGTCCACCTGGCCACGCGCAGCGAGAGGAACCGGGCGATCAGCTCCACGTCGCTGTACGTCGCGTCGTTGATGCAGCGCAGCCGCGCGGTGTGAATGAGCCCGTGGCGCCAGGAGAGCTCGAGGCGGCCGTCTTTCACGAGGGGAAACAGGCCGTCGAGCACGCTCTCGACCGGGGCTGCCGCCAGGAGGTGCTCACCGAGCGGGTCCCCACGCTCCTGCAGCCAGTCAGCCCAGACCTGCACGCTGTTCCGATCGTCTGGATCTGCGTCGAGGTTCGCTTCGGGGCCCGACCCGGTGATCGGTGACGACTCGAGGAAGACCAGCAGCACGTCGTAGAGCCAGAGCGTGTCGCCATGCACCAGCGTGTGCCGATGCACGCGCCGCCCGTTGAGGAACGTGCCACCCGCCGAGGTGAGGTCTTCCACCCGCCAGCGGCCGCCATCGCTGACGAACGCGCACTGCTTCCCGGACAGCCGCGGCGAGTCGATGATGATGTCGGCGTCTTTCCGGCCGACCGTCACCAACATCGTGCCTTCGCTCAGCTCGAAGACCGTCGACTTGAAGGTGTCGAGATCGATGCGGCGGACCCAGGCCTGCGCTGAGCCGCGTCGAAGGGCCTTCACGCGACCACCTCGAGCCTGAAGCGGCCCCCGGCGAGCACGTCGATGACGTCGTCAGGCAGCAGCTCGTACAGCGAGTCGATGCGGTTGTTGATGCGCACCTCGCCGCGCATGCGCCCCGCGATCAGCTGCGCCCGGCCGTCGGTGAACGCGAAGTAGCAGGGGTTGCCGTCGGCCATGAAGGGGATGCCCGGTGGGCTCTCGAGAAAGAGCTGGTTGCGATTTCCGCGACGGATGCGCGTGACGCCCGTGAGCACGCGGCTGCCCTCGATGCCCCCCAGCTTCACACCGTCCACCGTGCCGATCACCCTCAGTCTCACGCCATTGACCCGCTGGTACACCGGCGTGCCCCGCAGGTGCGGCAGGCGCAGCGCCAGCTCTTCGGTCACCGACAGGGGCCCGCTCGAGGGCTGCGCCACGTGGTAGCCGAACGAGAGCCGTTCCAGCGTGCTGGGGAGCGCAGGCAGCTCGGCGAGGAAGTGCTGGGCCGCGACGACCTCGTGGGGGATCTGCATCGGCGTCAGGTTCTGCAGGCGCGGCAGATCGATCACCAGGGAGCGCACGAAGCGGCCCACGCGCAGGTTGAGCAGGGTCGACACCAGCGCTCGCCAGTCGGTCGGCAGCCGGCCCGCAGCGGTCCGCACGGTGGCGCGCTTGACGAAGCCGAGGTGCCAATCGACCTCGAGCTCTCCCGCGACGAACGCTTCCCAGAGCGGCCCCAGCCAGGGCATGTGGTCCAGCCGCCCGCCGGCGCGCGCACGGGTGATGCGCTCGCCGAGAGGGTCCCCGCGCTCCTGCAGCTGGTCCGCATAGACGAGCCAGTTCGACTCCGAATCGGGGGAACGCCCGATCGCGTCGAGCAGCTGGGGGTCGTCGACGGGGAGATCCGTGCGGAACCGGAGCCGCACCGAGCCGAACTCGATGCGATCACCGGCAAAGAGGGCACGGCTGTGGTTCAGGCCCTGGCCATTCAGCGTCGTGCCGAGGTCGGTGCCCAGATCGCGTACGCGCCAGAAGCCGCCGTCCCACGCGACCTCGCAGTGACGGGCCGACAGGGTGATGTCGTCGAAGACGAGCGTGCACTTCGACGAGCGGCCGAACACCAGCGAGCCGGAACCCTCGGGCAGGGTGATCTCGTCACCCGGGGGGCTTTCCCGCTCGAGCCAGGCACGCACCCGAAGAGTGTACCAGCCCCGAGTATGCCCCTCACCCCGACCCTCTCCCCGCTTTCGCAGGGAGAGGGAGACAAGGGGTCAGTCTTCTTCTTTCTCGCGCTTCTTGGTGCGATCCGAGCGGTAGCGGTCCTGGAAAGGCAGGACACGCTTGCGCAGGCGGATCGACTTGGGGGTGACCTCGACGAGCTCGTCCTCGGCGATCCACTCCAGCGCCTTCTCCAGGTTCATGTCGACCGGAGGGGTGAGGATGACGTTGTCATCTCGGCCCGCAGCTCGAATGTTGGTGAGCTTCTTGGCGCGGCTGGCGTTGACGTCGAGATCGCTGGGGTGCGCGTTCTCGCCGATGACCATGCCCTCGTAGAGCGCCTGGCCGGGCGAGACGAACAGCTTGCCGCGGTCCTGGATGCTGAAGAGCGCGTAGGGGATCGCGTCGCCCAGGCGGTCGGCGATGATCGCGCCGTTCGCGCGCCGGGGGATGTAGCCCATGTGCGGCTCCCACCCGTCGAACTGCGAGCTCATGATGCCTTCACCCTTGGTGATGGTGAGGAACTCCGAGCGGAAGCCGACCAGGCCGCGTGCGGGAATGCGGTACTGCACGCGGGTGCGCGCGCCGCCGAGGGGGGCCATGTCCACCATGCGGCCCTTGCGGGGCCCGAGGCGCTCGGTGACGACGCCGACGGACAGCTCGGGCACGTCCACGAACACCAGCTCCATCGGCTCGTGCTTGACGCCGTCGATCTCCTTGATGATCGGCTCGGGGTTCGACGCGGTGAGCTCGAAGCCCTCGCGGCGCATCGTCTCGATGATCACGGCGAGCTGGAGTTCGCCACGGCCGACCACGCGGAAGGCGTCGGGCGAGTCGGTCTCTTCCACGCGGATCGACACGTTCTTGTACGACTCGCGCATGAGGCGATCGCGCAGGTTGCGCGAGGTGACGTACTTGCCCTCGCGGCCGGCGTACGGGCCGTTGTTCACCTTGAACACCATCATCATGGTGGGCTCGTCCACCTTGATGCGGGGCAGGGGCTGGGGGTTCTCGACGTCGGTGATGGTGTCACCGATCGAGAGCTCTTCGATGCCGGCCACGCAGACGATCTCGCCCGGGCCCGCTTCGGCGATCTCGACGCGCTTGAGGCCGGAGAAGCCGTAGAGCTTCACCACCTTGCCCGTCTCGACCTTGCCGGCGTCGCGCGCGATGGCGATCTGCATGCCTGGCGCGAGGCGGCCTGCGCTGATGCGCCCGATGCCCAGGCGGCCGACGTAGTCGTCGTAGTCGAGGTTGGCGAGCAGCAGCTGCGTCGTCGCGCCCGGGGGCGGCGTGGGCGGCGGCGAGATGTGGCTGACGATCGCGTCGAACAGCGGGTGCAGCGTGTTGCCGACGTTGTCGAGGTCGTAGCCGGCCTTGCCTTCGCGAGCGATCGCGTAGAGCACGGGCATCTCGAGGTCTTTCTCGTCGGCGCCGAGGTCGATGTAGAGCGAGTAGACGAGATCGAGCACGTCCTTCGCCCGGGCGTCCTTGCGGTCGATCTTGTTGATCACCAGCACCGTCTTGAGGCCCAGGCCCAGCGCCTTGCCCAGCACGAAGCGGGTCTGGGGCAGGGGGCCTTCGGCGGCGTCGACGAGCAGCAGCACGCCGTCGACCATGCGCAGGCCGCGCTCGACCTCACCGCCGAAGTCGGCGTGGCCGGGGGTGTCGACGATGTTGATGAAGTTGTCCTTCCACCCGATGGCGGTGTTCTTCGCCATGATGGTGATGCCCTTTTCACGCTCGAGGTCGTTCGAGTCCATCACGCGTTCGGCGACCTGCTCGTTCGAGCGGAAGGCGCCTCCCTGACGGAGCATGTGGTCGACGAGCGTGGTCTTGCCGTGGTCGACGTGGGCGACGATTGCGACGTTGCGGATCTTTTCTCGGGGGAACATCTCGCGCGCCCCTTCGCAGGTTATGGGTCCGAACACAACGAATTGGGCGTGATACAGGCCGGGGCGTGCTGCTCCCCATCGCTTCTGTTCCGAGCCTGAAACAGGTCGACACCACCATCTTCACCCTGCGCTACTTCGGCCACTGCATGCAGTGCACGTACTGCGCTGACGGCTGCTGCCAGCACGGCTGCGACGTCAACCTCGCGGAGCGAGACAGGATCCTCGCCGTGAAGGACGAGCTGGCCCCCTTCATCGCCTCCCCAGTCGAGCAGTGGTTCAGCACCAAGGTCAACGAAGACCCCGAGTACGAGACGGGGAAGTTCGTGCGCACCAACGTCGTCAAAGGCGGCTGCGTCTTCCTCAACCCGAACGGGCGGGGCTGCGGCATCCACGCCTTCGCCCTGGCGAAGGGGCTCGACTACCACTCGATCAAGCCGGCGGTCTGTTGGCTGTTCCCGGTGACCTGGGACAAGGCCGTGCTGCGCCCCAGCTGGGACGTGACGGAAGACCTGATCTGCCGCGCGACCGGGCCGTTCCTCTACGACATGTGCCGCGACGAGCTGGGGCACTTCTTCGGCGCGCCGCTGCTCACCGAGCTCGACGCGCTCAGGCTCAAGGCGAGTTGACCGACACCCGCTCGCGCAGGAAGCGATCGATGGCCGAGTTCACCAGGCCCGGACGCTCGAGCGGCGCGGTGTGGCTGCCGCCGGGCACGTAGACGTATTCCGAGCGGGGAATGAACTCGGCCATGCGCTGGCTGAGCCAGATCGGGGTGAAACGATCGCCCTCGCCGCCCACCACGAGCGTGGGCACGTCGACGTAGGGCAGGTGATCCCACGCCGAGTGGTCCTTGAGCGAGTCGAGGGTGCGCACGAAGTAGAGCGGGTTCATCTTCGCCAGGTGCTCCATGTAGGGGGCGAAGTCGTTGGGCTTGATCAGCGCGGGGTTGAGCTCGGTGCGAATGCCGAACTCCACGGCGAGCTGGGTGTTGAGCACGCGCCCCATGATGCGCTTGGCCAGGTGGGGTGAGCCCTCGACCGCCTTGAGCAGCCAGGGGAACGCCACGCGCAGCAGGGTGTGATCGTGCCAGGTGTCGAGCGGCGTGCCGTACGAGCCGCAGATCAGCACCAGGCCCTTCACCCGGGAGCGGTGGCGGCGGTGGAACTCGAGGCAGACCTGCACGCCCATCGAGTGCCCGAACATCACCGCCGACTCGAGCTTCTGCGCGTCCATCAAGCGCGCGAGATCGTCGGTGATGTATTCCATGCCGATGCGCGAATCGTCGGGGGCCACCCCCGAGCGGCCGTGCCCGCGGTAGTTCCAGTGCATCACCCGGCGCTTGGCGGTGAGCGGTTCCCAGAGGTAGCGCCAGATGAAGCCGTCACAGCCCAGGCCGTCGTTGAGCACCACCGGCACGGCGCCCGGTTCACCCCTCGACTCGAACCACAGCGGCGCCCCGTCTTCGGTCTCGAACAGGCCTTGATGAAAGTACGTCGAGCTCACGCGGACACTTCCGGATCTTCCTCGCTCTCGGCGCTGCCGGTGCCCGGCCGCTCGAGCTGGTACTTCTGGATCTTGAGGATGAGGTTGGACCGGCTGATGCCGAGCTCCCGCGCCAGCCGGCTCTTGTTGCCCTTGGTGCGGGTGAGGCCCTGGCCGAGCATCTCGCGCTCGAGCTGTTCCACCGCGTCGTTCAACTTGCCCGCGGGCAGCTGCGCGATGCGCGAGGCGCCGATGAAGTTGTTGCCCGACGCGCCCGACACCGCGTCCTTGATGCGGCTCGAGAGCAGGTCGGCGGGGAGGATCTCGAACTCGTTGCCCAGCACCAGCAGCCGCTCGATCTCGTTCTCGAGCTCGCGGATGTTTCCGGGCCAGTGGTACTGCTGCATGATCGCCAGCGCGTCGTTGGCGAGCGCGCGCGCCCGCTGCCCGTCCTTCTTGTGCTTGCGCATGAAGTGGTCGATCAGCACGGGCAGGTCGTCCTTGCGGTCGCGCAGCGGTGGCACCTGAATGCGGATCACGTTGATCCGGTAATACAGGTCTTCGCGGAACTCGCCCTTCTTCACCATCACGCCGAGGTCCTTGTGCGTCGCGGCGATGAGGCGCACGTCGACCTGGCGCTGGGCGGTGCCGCCGACCGGGGTGAGGGTGCCTTCCTGCAGCACGCGCAAGAGCTTCACCTGCAGCGCGGGCGACATGTCGCCGACCTCGTCGAGGAAGAACGTCCCGCCGTCGGCGACCTCGAAGAGCCCCTTCTTGTCGCGCAGGGCGCCGGTGAACGAGCCCTTGGTGTGGCCGAAGAGCGCGCTCTCGAGGAGGTTGTCGTTGAAGGCCGAGCAGTTCTGCACCACGAACGGCTTGTCCTTGCGCGGGCCGTTGTAGTGGATGGCGCGAGCCACCAGTTCCTTGCCGGTGCCTGACTCGCCGTTCACCAGCACCGTCGAGTCGGAGTTGCAGACCTTCTCGAGGATCCTGAACACCTCGATCATGCTGCTGCTCTTGCCGATGATGTTCTCGAACTTGTAGCGCTCGGACAGCTCGGTCGAGAGCGTCTGGATGGTCTCGTCGCGCCGCGCGAGCTCAGACTCGTAGTTGGCGATCTCGTTGGCGCCGAACTCGAGCAGGTCGCAGATCTTCTCGGTCTCGCGGTCGTCCATCTGGGGGATGCGCTCGAGCGCGCGCTCGAGATCGGTGGTGCCGGGGTTGAGCTCGGTGATCTTCGCCTTGAGCTGCTCGGCCTCGCGCGGGCTCACTTCCTGGCGGGCGAAGCCCTCGACGAAGATCATGCCCTCGTACTCGTTCTCGACGTAGAGCGGCGCGCCCACGATGGCGAAGCCGAGGTGGCAGTCGTGGAACTGGCTGCGGCGCAGCTTGCGCGAGCTCTTGAACTTCTCGTGCAGCACCCGCACCGAGGCGGTGCAGCGGCGGAAGCCTTCCTTCGAGAAGAGCGAGAGGCGGCAGAAGTCGTTGGGCGGGGGGGTGATCTGCCCCTTGGCCCACTCGATCACCGTGCCGGTCTTGTCGGCGAAGCAGAGCTCCGCCCGCCACCACTTCCGCAAGATGTCCCGCAGCATCACGATGGTGTGCAGGTTCTGGTAGCGCTCGTAATCCATGCCCTCTCCGTCGCGAAGGCGGACACTCTAAGTCGGCCACCGTCCCGAAACGCGACGATTTGATGAATGGAACGGTGCGGTGACGTGTGCGAAAGGCGGGAGAAGTCGCATGCGAATCGTCGCGGGATCAGCAAAAGGCAGGGTGCTCGCCGCACCGAAATCGGACGACGTGATTCGCCCGACGGCGGATCGCGTGCGCGAGACCATCTTCAACGTGCTCGGGCAGCGGTGTGACGGGCTGACGGTGCTCGACCTCTTCGCGGGCACGGGCGCGCTGGGGCTCGAGGCGGTGTCGCGAGGGGCGATCAAGGCCGTGCTGGTCGATCGCGACAAGGAAGCGCTCGCGCTGTGCCGGCTCAACACGGACACGCTCAAGTTCACCGACCGGGTCGAGATCGTGCCGGCGACGGCGATCGCGGCCATCGCGGCGCTGGGGAAGAAGGGGCGGGTGTTCGAGCTCGTCTTCAGCGATCCGCCCTACGCGCTGACCGCGGGCGTGCCGGTGCTCGAGGCGCTGGCTGAAGCGAAGGTGGTGAGCGAGGGCGGGGTGGCGGTGATCGAGCACGGGCGCGAGGAGACGTTGCCCGAGCGCGTGGGCGACTTCGTGCGCATTGACGAGCGCGATTTCGGCACCGCCATCGTCACCATCTTCCGGTTGACGATCCAGACCGCATGACGGACTCTGCCCCCGTGCGCTCAGCCATTTATCCGGGCTCGTTCGATCCCCTGACGAACGGGCACCTCTCGCTGATTCAGCGTGGCCTCAAGATGTTCGACTCGCTGATCGTCGCCATCGCGGTCAACCCCAAGAAGGCCCCGCTGTTCTCGATCGAAGAGCGCAAGGAGATGATCCGCGAGGCGGTCGGCAACGATCCCCGGGTGCAGATCGACGACTTCCAGGGGCTGCTGGTCGACTTCGCGAAGAAGCGCCAGATCAACGTGGTGCTCCGCGGCCTGCGCGCCGTGAGCGACTTCGAGTTCGAGTTCCAGCTCGCCAACATGAACCGGCGCCTGAGCCCCGAGCTCGAGACGGTCTTCATGATGACCGGCGAAGACTATTTCTACATCTCGTCGAACCTGGTCCGTGAGGTCGCCTCGTTCGGTGGCAACGTCGAAGGCACGGTGCCTCCGAACGTGCTCGAGAAGCTCAAGGCGAAGTACGCCGTCAAAAAGTGAGTCCCATGCAGCTCGCCAAGCGCCTGAAGTCCGTCAAGCCGTCCCCCACGCTGTCTCTCAACGCCAAGGCCCGCGCGCTCGCCGCGAAGGGCGCCGACGTCCTGAGCTTCGCCGCCGGCGAGCCTGACTTCGATACGCCCGCGCACATCAAGGACGCGATCAAGGCGGCGCTCGATTCAGGCTTCACCAAGTACACCGCGACCGGCGGCATCCCCGAGCTCAAGACGGGCATCGTCGAGAAGCTCGAGCGCGAGAACAAGCTGTCCTTCACGCCCGAGCAGATCGTGGTGACGGTGGGCGGCAAGCAGGCCATCTACAACTGCTTCCAGGCGCTGCTCTCTCCCGGCGACGAGGTGGTGATCTTCTCGCCGTACTGGGTCAGCTACCCCGACATGGTGCGGCTCGCGGACGGTGAGCCGAAGTTCGTCGAGACGCAGTCCGCCGACAACTGGACGCCCGACCCGAAGGAACTCAAGAAGGTGCTCTCGCCGCGCACGCGCGCGGTGATCTTCAACTCACCGAGCAACCCCACGGGCGCGGTGATCTCGCGCAAGGCCCTCGAGGCGCTGGCCGACGTGCTGCGCGATCACGACTGCCTGATCATCACCGACGACATCTACGAGCGGCTGCTCTACCTCGACGGCCCGTTCTTCAACATCGCCAACGTGGCGCCTGATCTCGCGCCGCGTACGCTGGTGATCAACGGCTTTTCCAAGGCGTTCTCCATGACGGGCCTGCGGCTCGGCTACGCGGCCGGCCCGAAGGATCTCATCGCGGGAATGCAGATGGTCCAGGACCAGTCGACCTCGAACGCGACGTCGGTGATCCAGAAGGGCGCGGTTGCCGCTCTCAAGGGGCCGACAGCGCCGATCGACGAGATGGTGAAGGCGTTCGCGCGGCGGCGCCACCTCATGACCGACGGGCTCAACAAGATCCCCGGCGTGAAGTGCCGGCTGCCTGACGGGGCGTTCTACTGCTTCCCCGATCTGAGCGAGCTCATCGGCAAGTCGTACAAGGGCGTGGGTATCTCGGGCTCGATGAAGCTGTCCGAGATCCTGCTCGACGATTTCCTGGTGGCCGCGGTGCCGGGCGAGCCGTTCGGCGCCGAGGGGTTCCTGCGCCTCTCGTTCGCCACCAGCGACGCGAACATCGAGAAGGGCCTCGCGCGGCTGGCGGACTTCGTCTCGAAGCTGAGCTGACGTGTCAGACGATCAGCTGAATTCCGCGAGAACGGGCTCGATGAGTCTGGTGCTCGCTCTGGGCGCCTGGCTCTTGCCGCCTCTCATGCTCACGTTCGCAGGGACCGACGTTCGTGTGGTGATCCCCGTCGGACTGCTCGCGGCCGCGATGGCGATCGCAGGGGTCGTCGCTGGCCACCTCGCCAACTCCCTGTCGCGGCCTTCCCGCAGGGCTTCTGCGGTGCTGGGACTGTGCGTCGGGTATCTCTGGCTCGTCCTCAACGTTGGTTCGGTCGTGGTCCTCACCCTCTTTGGAGAGCAGATCGTCGCGCTTCTTCGCCAGTCGACGGACGCGCTGAGAAGCGACCTCAAGAGCCCCTGAGCTGCTCAGAATCCGCGCAGCTTCTTCAGCGCCTCGTAGGCGTCCTTCACCTCGCGGAACCTCTTCCCGTCGTCCTTCGCCCGATCGGGGTGATGTTCGGCCGCCAGCTTGCGGAAGGCCGACTTCACCTCGTCGTCGGTCGCCTCCTTCGTGATGCCCAGCAGCTCGTATTCCTTGTCACCCTTGCCGAAGTACTCCGCGGTGATCTGCTGCAGTTGCTCGTCGCTCAGGTTGAACTGCCCGACGATGCGCTTGAGCATGTCCTGCTCGCTGCGCTGCAGTTGCCCGTCGACGAGGCCGAGGTCGTAGAGGCTGCGCACCACCTCGACGCGGATCGACGGCTTCACCGCCGTGCGCGCGCGGGTGGTGAGGAACTCGATGTCCTGCTCGGGCGCGGCGATCGCGTCCTTGAGCGCGTCGCGCACCGCCTCCATCGCGATCTCGTTGAACTGCAGCCGCTGCTCGAAGAACTCGCGGATCACCCTGATCTCCATCTGCACCGGGGGCGCGTCGGCGCGCGCTACCTCGACGAACAGGGGGCAGAGCGAGTCGACCAGGAGCAGGTCGTCGGCGCTGATCTTCTTCGGCTTCGGTTTCACCTTCGCAGGCGGGGCGGCCTTTCGCGGCTCGCGCTTCTTCGGCGCCGCGCGGCCGAGCAGCTCTTCCTTCGACGGCGGCGCGAACGCCTTCGGCGCCATCGGCTCACGATCAACGACGAAGTGTCCGATGAGCGCACCTACTGCCCCCAGGATCGCCGCGAGGGGAGGTGACCACGCGAGCACCATTCCCAACGAGGCGCCGATCATCGCGCCGAGGAGCTTTCCCAACATGCGAGGCCGAGTGTTACATGCCCGGCTCATGACGGCTCAGATCATCGATGGCAAGGCGCTGTCCGCGAAGGTGAAGGCGGGTCTCAAGGTGGAGGCCGCTGCGCTCCACGCGAAGTACGGCCGCGCGCCGGGCATCGCCGTGGTGCGCGTCGGCGAGGACCCCGCCTCGAAGGTCTACGTCACCTCGAAGGAGAAGACGGCCATCGAGCTGGGCTTCGCCTCGTCGCACCACCACCTGTCCGACACGGTCACCCAGGCCGAGCTGCTGGCCCTGGTGGCGAAGCTCAACGCCGACGACACGGTGGACGGGATCCTGGTGCAGCTGCCGCTGCCGAAGCACATCGACTCGACCCTGGTGCTCGAGACCATCGACCCCGCCAAGGACGTCGACGGCTTCCACGCGGTGAACGCCGGGCACCTCTTCCAGGGCCGGCCCACGCTGGTGGCCTGCACCCCGTTCGGGGTGATGCGCATGCTCGAGGAGATCGGCTTCAACGTCGCAGGGAAGAACTGCTGCGTGATCGGCCGCAGCAACATCGTGGGCCGCCCGATGGCGATGCTGCTGCTCAACGCCAGCGCCACGGTGACCATCTGTCACTCGAAGAGCGACGTCGCCGCCGAGGTGCGGCGCGCTGACGTGGTGATCGCCGCGGTCGGCGTGTCGAAGCTGGTCAAGGGCGAGTGGATCAAGCCGGGCGCGATCGTGATCGACGTGGGCATGAACCGCGGCGCCGACGGGAAGCTCTCGGGCGACGTCGAGTTCGAGACCGCGAAGGAACGCGCCGCGTGGATCACCCCGGTGCCTGGTGGGGTGGGGCCGATGACCATCGCCATGCTCATGAGCAACACGCTGCTCGCCGCGAAGGCGCGGCTGGGCCGGTAGTGGAGCTGCTCTTCGTCGTCGAACACACCTTCTGGCTGGACGGGGTGGGGCTGGTGCTCGCGCCGGGCATGCCGCTCGATCGGCCCCTCGTCGCGGGCACGCCGCTGTTCCTGGTCAGTCCTCGCGGAACACACATGACCGCGATGGTGCGGCCGCTCCCCACCCTCCCGTCGAAGAGCCCCACCGTTCCCATCGCGGTCGACCTCGCAAAAGACGAGGTGCCCGTCGGGACTCGCGTCTTCGGGCGGCCCGCTCCGTCGTGAGACGGGTTGGCTTGCCCTCTCCCTGAGCCTCTCCCCCTCGGGGAGAGGGAAACACTTCAGACGCCTGCGACCTTCGCGGCGGCGCTGAGCTCCCACGAGAACTTCGCTGTCTTCGTCGCGTTCGCCGCCAGGTCGAGCTCGATCCTCGCGATGCCGTCCTTCGTCAGCGGCGCCGGGGCAGGGGCGCACTCCTTCGTGAGCACCTGGATCTCGACCTCCTTCACCTC
This sequence comes from Archangium sp., assembly GCA_030681645.1. Lineage (GTDB taxonomy): Bacteria > Myxococcota > Myxococcia > Myxococcales > Myxococcaceae > Archangium_A. The sequence continues at coordinate 35,516 of JAUXRX010000049.1, read as the reverse complement.
GGACACCGGCACGCGCTCCTCGATGATCAGCCGCATCGACTCGGTCCTCGTGTTCGACACGTGCAGCTGCACCTTCTTCGTGGTGGTGCGCCGCCCGGTCAGCCGCGCCTCTTCGACCTTCTCTTCGGTGTCGCGGACGATCTGCAGCCCGTCTTCGTTGCCGAACGAGAGCTTCACCGTCTCACCCGGCGCCGCGAACTTGAGCTGCGCCCGGCCGACCAGCCCGGAGTTGCGGATCAGATCCACCGGGCCCGCCAACAGCACCTGCCCGCTGCTGTTGGGGAACCGCGCCATCACGAACACCAGGCTCGACAGCTCCGCCGGGCACACACGCTCCACCACCGCCTTCGCTTCGAACGAGAACAACGCCACCCGGTGCGGCTGACCGTCACTGCGAATGGTGGTCGCCCCCGCTGCCGAGAGCAGCCGCGTCTCGCCGCCGTCGTCGAGCCCCGGCATCTCGGGCGTCCCCGTGGTCTCGCCCGCGGTCTGAATGACCTCCTCGCGGATCGACACGTCCACCACGCGCTTCTCGATCTCCTGCTTCGCGCGCAGGTACAGCCGATCCTCCACGAGCGTCGGAGGCGAGGTGCCCAGCGTCGGCCGCGCCGTCGAGAAGAGCAGCTCGACCTGGTCCCATTCCTCGCCGGTGCGCTGCCACACGACCGCCTCTGCCTCGACCTGCACCTGCTCACCCGTGAGGGTGGCCCGGTACGCGGGGCGCCACACCGCGCAGGGCACCAGGTAGCTCGCCCGCACCTGCGCCTCGCCCGTGCCTTCGATGGTCAGCGCCAGCACGCAGTCCACCCGGCGCGTCGGCTCTTCCGCCGCCCCGAGGGCGACGCGCGCTTCCTGGTGCCGCAGATCGGTGAACGCCAGCGCCTGCCGCGCCAGCCGCCGCTCTTCGTCGAGCGCGGCCTCCTTCGTCGAGAGCGTGCCGAGCTGCGCCTTCCACTCGGCGCCTTCACTCTTGCCGAAGCCGGCCAGCTCAGAGATCGCCCGCAGCAGATCGGCCCGCGCCGTCGCGTACACCTCGGCCCGCGCGTCGAGCCGCGCCAGCGCGTCGCCCTGCGCCAGCTTCTGCTGCTCGAGCGTCTTCACCCGGGTGCGCAGCGCGCTCGCGTCGGCCGGGAGCCCGCCCTTCGGCTGCTCTCTCCAGCGCCGCTCGAACTTCGCGTCGATGAGCGTTCCGCCCTTGACCTCGAGCTTCAGCGAACGATCGACGGCCACCAGCGGCAGCCCTTCGATCTCCACCTTGGTGACGCCGGACAGCGCCACCGTGCCGCGGCGCTCGACCTGCGCGCGGTCTTCCATCACCACGACCTTCTTCACGGGGAGGGTGGTCATGTTCAGTTCCTCCGGTTTCCGCCGACGAGCATCTTGTCGGCTGGCATGCGAATGGCGAACTGCGCGGTCAGCTTCTGGCTCTGGCCCCCGGGCACCGTCACGCGCCACCTCCGGGCGCCCTTGACGATCGCCCCATCGACCGGACCCTCGACCTTCTCCCAGGGCGGGGTGGATCCGACCTCCTCGACCTTGAGGTCCTTCTCGTTCGCGTCGACCGTCGGTACGCGCTCACGCACCTCGATCAGCGCCGGCGCGGCGAGGCGGTTGTTGAGCTCGATCTCCACGTCGTGGGGCAGCACGGTGGAGCCACCGAGGAAGCCGCCGCTCGTCTCCTTGTACTGGGTCTTGCGCGCGACCTTGATCGACTCTTCCACCCCGAGCCCGAGGCGGTGCGACTGATCGGCGCCGGGACCTATCGCCGGGAGCGAGGTCGTCATCAAGAACTCGTCGCCCGCGGTCACGTCGACGGGTCCGGGGAGCAGCGCGTGCGTGCTGTGGTTGGCGATGGTGAGCGTGCGGTAGACCTTCTGCTCCACCGACGGCACGCACACGTACTCGGGCGTGAGCCCGACCGCGCACGACATCACCGGCACCAGCACCCATTTGCCCGTCGAGGGCACGTCGAGGCGCGCGCCACAGTCGTAGCGGTAGTCGAACGACTTCACCGACGAGACGGGGTTGCACAGCGCGGGCAGGGTGAGGCCCTGCACTTCGGACGCGGCGCGCTGGGCCCGGCCGACGATCGCCATCACCACGTCGATCTGCACCGAGATGCCGGCGACGAAGGCGAAGTCCCACTCTGACGCGTTGGTCAGCCGGCCCCGCGAGCCGCGGCTCTCCGGAGCAGCCATCGCCAGGCGCGCGTAGTCACCAAAACCTGCAGCGAGCCCGGCCTGCTCGGTGGTCGCGCCCAGGTCGAGATCGTCGCCCAGGAAGCCGCCCTCACCGTCCTCGTCCATCTCGGGGGCCATCTCCGCCAGGGCCTCTTCCTGGTCCATCGATCGCTTCCGCATCATCCCGCCCAGCCCACCGCCACCCTTGGCCTGCGCCTGCATCGGCGCCATGGCCCGGGCACCACCTCGCGGCGGCGCCATCGGCGCAGCCGAGGGCATGGGTGCCCCGAACGAGACGACCGAGGCAGCCATCGCCATTCCCGGAGCAGGAGGCGGCGGGGGAGGTGCCGCCGGGTAGTTCCCCGTGGACTTCGACTGTTCCCTCGAGACCAGGTCCTTCTTCTGTGGCATCGGCTTCGGGGCTGGCTGCGGCGGGGGCACCGAGGCGGGCGGGGCGACGGGCCTGGGCGGCATGCCCGACATGGCGAGATCGTATGCCTCGAAGAGCGCCTCGAGCCCCGGCGGAGGCTCGCGCCAACCCGACCGCGGAGGTGCTTCCTGGCGCCGCCCGATCTTCAGCGCCTTCAGCTCGGGCATGTCCGCGCGACGCGAGGACGAGGCCGTCGAGAGCGAGAGCCGCACGTCGCCCCAGTCTTCCCCCGTGTTCTGCGCCACCGACGCGCGCATCTGCAGCGCGCCGTTCGCCAGGCCCTTCTCGAGCGTCAACGAGTAGCTCGGCACCCAGCGGGCGCCGGGCACCCGGTACTCGAGCTCCAATTCGAAGGGCGCGGCCGGCGCTTCGGCCAGCGTCACCACCGCCACGCGCGAGAGCCGCGCCCGCTCGGCCCGCTTCGCCGTCGAGGCTTCCTGCATGCGGCGCTGCCTGAGCAGCTGGTCCTGTTGCGCGTCCTGGATCTCCTGGTCGAGCGCGCGGCGCTTCTCGAGGCGCGTGGTGAGCTCGCCCTCGGTGAAGTCGCCCAGGGCGAGCATCGACTCCACCGGCGCGGGGCGCGGGGGATCACCCTTCTTGTGCTCGAGGAACGTGGGGCGCAGCGACTGCAGCTCGCCGATCTCGGCGTTGAGGCGCTGTCGCACCAGCTCGAGCTGCGCCAGCTTCGCGCCCGCGTCTTCCCAGGCGCGCTGTTCGGCCGGTACGTCGACCTCTTCCGCCAGCTCCACGTCGAACTGGGGGCGGACATCGACGACACGGCCTGAGCCCGCCTGCACCCGCGCGCGCAGGGAGCCCGGCTCGAGCGAGAGCGGCAGTCCCCCGAAGCGGAGCTGGCGATCGGGGCCCGCGGTGAGCTTCGCCACGCGTCGGCAGGTGGCTCCTTCGCGGTACACGGTGACTGAGTCCAACGTCGATGGCAGGGCGCTCACGAGGCCTCCAGAAAAAGCGGGTTCAGCAGTTCAACGCGGGCCCGGGGGTGTTTGTGACAGCCCTCTGCCCGAGGCACGTCGTCAGCAGGGCGGGGCGCAGCGGAGCTTCATGTCGGGCTGGGGAATACACCTGCCCGAGATGCACTCCCCGTCTTCCTTGCAGATGCTGCCCGTGGTGCGCGAGGGCGGCCGGCACTGCAGGGTGACTTCCTTCTCGCAGAAGCCCGACGCACAGGGGATCGACACGGTGCGGGACGCGTCGACCTTGAAGGCGCAGAACTCGCCTGTCGCCGCCGGCCCGGTGCACACGCCCACGTCTCCGCTGCCCGATGGCTTGCAATAGACCTGGAAGCCGGTGCAGTTCTGCTTCGAGGGCGTGCACGACTGGCCGCGCTCGGGCAGCGTCCCGCACTGGTTGGTGGTGTCGCGGCAGGTGAGGCCCGGCGCGCACTGGTCACCCACGAAGCTGGCGTAGACCGTCTGGGGGCAGTTGAACTGCTCTCCGTCAGGCTGGCGGCACAGTCCGGGCGGCGGCGCCGAGCCGGGGAAGGTCGACCAGTTCAGATCCGCGCAGATGAGGCCGGCGCGGCAGCTCCAGTGGAAGTTGCAGTCGGCCGACTCACCGCCGGGCACGATGCACTTGCCCTCGATGCCATCGACGAAGGGCGTCACGTCGCAGGCGAGGCCCGGCTCGCAGGGGCTCAAGCGGTCGAAGTCGACCTTGCAGCTCTCACCCAGCTTGCGGCGCGGCCGGCAGCTGCCCAGGCAGATCAGGTCGGGCTCGCACTCCACGCTGCTGTCGCACAGCTCGTCGATCGTCTTGAGGTACGTGCACCTCGTTCCGTCGCAGCGCAGGCCGGGCAGGCAGCCGATGCCGCAGGGCTCGTCGAGCTGGCTGTAGGTGACGCAGGTGCCGCGGCACACGCCGCTGGGCTTCACGCAGAAGGTCCCGGCCACGCACTCCACCGGCTGATCGCAGGTGTCGCCCGACGGAACGGCGCCGGTGATGAGCCCGGTCTGCAGGCGGCAGTCGCTGAACGGCTGCACCACCTCGAGCGGGTAGTCTGGGGGGAACGACGGCGGGCAGGCGCTCGAGGTCAGGCGCTGCTCGCACGCCCCGAGCTTGTCCGCGTTGAACGAGGCGCGCTTCGCCTCGAAGGACGGCGCCAGCGTCTCGTATTCCGCCAGGCACGCCGCCTGCCGCTGGCTGACGCACTCGTCGCGGGTGAGCCGGCTGAACGCGGGGTAGCAGCGCAGCTTGAGCTCGCACGTGGCGGTGGCGATTCGGGTGCACACCTCGATCGCGAAGAGCTCAGTGCCCGCATCGGTGCCCGCATCGACCACCGGTGGCGGGGGAGGAGGGCACCCGAGAATGAGAACAGCCGTGGGGATCAGCCACCACGCGGCGCGAGTCATCCACATATTGGCGACCCTAGCGCCTCGACTCCGCTCGGCGTGAACGGAATTGGCTCCAGTCAGCTGCCGCGCTTCTTCACCACGCCCGCCTTGTCGACGAACGTCCCCTCGGTGAGCTTGCCTTCGACCTTCTCGCGGAAGCCCTGCACCGTGAAGCCCGTCTCGATGAGCGTGGCGATGCAGGCGGTCTGCACCCGCTTCGCCGTGTCGTCGGTGGTGAGCAACGTGAGCAGCACCTCGCGCGCGGGCTCGTACTTGAGGCTCGCCAGCGTCTTGAGGGCCGCCATCTTCACGTCGTCAGACATGTCGTTGAGGAAGGGCACCAGCACCGGCCCGATGCGCGCGTCCTGCTTCCCCTCGAGGAAGCGGATGAGCACCTCTTTCTTCTCGGGATCGCGGGTGTAGTTGGCGCCCAGGCGCTGGAGCTCGTCGGTGACGATCTGCATCACCTCGTCGGGGGTGAGGACCGTGTCGAGGATCTTGAGCGCCCAGCTCGAGGCCGTGTCGCTGCGGGTGAGGAACGCCTTCACCGGGGGCACGGCGTCCTTCTCGAGGTCGCAGATCGCCTCGAACACGTGCTGCTTCTCTTCGGCGTCGGTCGTCTGGGGGTCGACGTTGAAGGTGAAGCGGTTCATCAGCACCGGCACCGCGTCGGGGTGCTTGAGCTCGGACAGCTGCTGCAGCGCCTTCTGCCGGGTGGCCGCGTCGCCATACTTCTGGGTCGCCTTGGCCTTGAGCCGCTGCGCCTTGTCAGCCGGAGTACCGCCACCGAAGAAATCGAGCAGGCCCATATCGACGTTCGCCTTACCAGTCTGAGGTGAGTTTCACAGCGTCAACTTGGCGCGCACGTCACCGTGGTAGTGCTTCTCGAGCGTGTGGATCGCCTTGCGCGCGGTCTCGTCGAGGTGCTCGGGCAGCTTGACCATCACCACCAGGAAGAGGTCGCCGGGAGGCCCCCCGCGCAGCCCGGGCACGCCCTTGCCCTTGAGCCGCAGCTTCGTGCCCGACTGCGTGCCGGGCTTGAGGGTGACCATTCCCGAGCCGCCGAAGACGGGCACGTTGATCTCGGCCCCCAGCGCCGCTTCACCCGCGGTGACCGGCAGATCGAGGTACAGATCGTTGCCCTCGCGGCGCACCAGCGGGTGCTCGGCCACGGTGATGTCGAGGAAGAGGTCGCCCGGGGGCCCGCCGCGATCGCCCGGCTCGCCCTGGCCGGTGAGCCGCACCTTCGAGCCGTTCTCGACGCCCGCGGGGATCTTCACCGAGAGGCGCTTGCCGTTGAGCGAGATCTGCTTCTCGCCGCCCAGCACCGCGTCCAACAGGCTCACCTCGAGCGAGGCCTGCACGTCGCCCCCCGCCCGCGGGCCCGGGGCGCGCCGGCCCCCACGCCGCTGCTGACCGAACATCTCGGAGAGGATCGACTCGAAGTCCACCCCCGCGCCATCGACGCTGAACCCCGGTGGGAAGCCCGAGCCCTGGCTGCGGCCGCCGCTCCCGCTCCGGTAGGCGCGGTACTGGGCGGCCTTGCCCTCGTCCCAGCCCATCTTCGCGGCGTCATCGCCGAACTCGTCGTAGAGCGAGCGCTTCTTCGGGTCCGACAGCACCTCGAAGGCCTCGTTGAGCGCCTTGAACTTCTCTTCGGCCCCCTTGTCGCCCGCGTTGTGATCGGGGTGGTACTGCTTGGCCAACTTGCGATACGCCTTCTTGACCTCGTCGGCCGAAGCGCCGCGAGCCACGTTGAGGCGTTGGTAGTAATCCTGCACCATGATCGCTGCGCACAGTAACCAGCCGTTGGGTCGACGCCACTGGGCAGTTGCCCTGTGTCTGTGCGCCCTTGCCGCCCGCGCACAGCCGGAGCCCCGCGTGATCGACCGCGCGGTCGCTTCGATCGAAGGCAAGGTCATCGCGTATTCGCAGCTGCAGTTCGAAGCGCGCGTGCTCCTGGTCGCGGCCGGAGGCGTGGAGGCCGCTTTTGCCCCCCTCGACCAGGACGTGCTCGACGCGAGCCTTCGCGCGGTCGTCGATCAACGTCTGGCATTGTTGGAAGCGGACAAGCTCGAGGCCTACCCGTTGGAGCCGGGTGAATTGGAGAGAGCGATCGCCGCCTTCCGCGGCCGCTTCGAGAGCGAAATGCGCTTCGCCGACTTCCTCGCCGCGCATGAAGCCGACCTGAACGACCTGGCCGAGGTGCTGCGGCGGTCGCTGCGGGCCCAGCGGGCGCTCGAGGGGAAGCTGAGGCTCAGGGCGCAGGTGAGCGAGAGCGAGGCGAAGGCCTGGCGCACGGCCCACCCCGAGCTCAAGGACGCCACGGTCGAGAAGGTGAGGGCGATGCTGGTGCAGCAGCGCTTCGGTGAGCTGGTGAAGAAGGAGCTCGCCGATCGCCGCCGCCAGGTCGACGTGCGGTTGCTGGGCCCGTTCGCTCCCCGGCAGGGCGAACAGTGAGGCAGCTCGCCCCCGACGTGCGCCTGCGGAAGATGGTGCTCGCCGATCTGCCCGCCGTGATGGCGATCGAACACCAGGCGTTCTCGAACCCCTGGTCGACCGAGATGGTGCGCAAGGAGCTGACCCAGGACTGGTCGACGGTGCTGGTGGTCGAGGAATCGTCGCCGGCGGGCTGGCAGCTGCGCGCGTTCGCGATCTTCTGGCTGGTGGCCGACGAGATCCACGTCCTCAACGTGGCGACCGACGGGGCGGTGAGGCGCCGGGGCTTCGGCCGGCAGGTGATGGAGGCGGTGCTGGCCACGGGCAAGACCCAGAAGTGCCGCCTGGCCACCCTCGAGGTGCGGCGCAGCAACGAAGCGGCGCTCGCGCTTTACAATTCGCTGGGCTTCCGCGCCGTGGGCATGCGCCCGAGCTACTACCAGGACAATCGCGAGGACGCGGTCATCATGATTCTCGACCTCTAGCGCCGCGAGCGCTTGACACTGTGAATACGTGGCTGTAAGCGGGCCGCCCTTTCCTGTCTTCCAGCAGCTTCAAGGACGCAATGCCGACCATCAACCAGCTCATCCGCAAGGGCCGAGAGCAGCTCAAGTACAAGTCGAAGAGCCCCGCCCTCAAGTCGAACCCGCAGAAGCGTGGTGTTTGCACGCGCGTGTACACGACGACCCCCAAGAAGCCGAACTCGGCCCTCCGCAAGGTGGCCCGTGTGCGCCTCACCAACGGTGTCGAGGTGACCTCGTACATCCCCGGCGTCGGTCACAACCTCCAGGAACACTCCGTGGTCCTGATTCGTGGCGGCCGCGTCAAGGATCTCCCCGGCGTTCGCTACCACATCATCCGCGGCACGCTCGACTCGGTCGGCGTGCAGGGTCGCAAGCAGTCGCGCTCGAAGTACGGCGCGAAGCGGCCCCAGTAACCACCTTTCCAAGGATCAACCATGCCCCGCCGCCGAGTACCCAATAAGCGCAAGATCAACCCGGACCCGAAGTTCCAGGACCGGCTCGTCGCCAAGTTCATGAACGACCTCATGCGGAAGGGCAAGAAGTCGACCGCTGAGCAGGTCGTCTACGGCGCCTTCGCGCTGATCGAGGAGCGGGCGAAGGAAGAGCCCCTCAAGGTCTTCAAGCGCGCGCTCGACAACGTCAAGCCCACCCTCGAGGTGAAGAGCCGCCGCGTCGGTGGCGCCACCTACCAGGTGCCCGTCGAGGTCCGTCAGGATCGCCGCGTGGCGCTCGGCATGCGGTGGATCATCTCGTACGGCAAGGGCCGCGGCGAGAAGACCATGATGGAAAAGCTGGCTGGCGAGATCATGGACGCCGCCAACAACCGCGGCAACGCGGTGAAGAAGCGCGAAGACACGCACAAGATGGCCGAGGCCAACAAGGCCTTCGCTCACTACCGCTGGTGATTCCCAGCCGGTGATTTTCGAAAGGCCTCGAGCAACCGCTCGGGGCCTTTTTGCTTTCCCACGACCCCGCTCGATCACTTAAAGGCCCGCCGTCATGGCTCGCGAAACACCGCTCGATCGCTACCGCAACATCGGGATCATGGCCCACATCGATGCGGGCAAGACCACCACCACCGAGCGGATCCTCTTTTACGCCGGCGCCATTCACAAGATGGGCGAGGTGCACGAGGGCACCACCACCACCGACTGGATGCCGCAAGAACGCGAGCGCGGCATCACCATCACCTCGGCCGCGATCACCTGCTTCTGGGAGCGCAACAAGCAGAAGTACCGGGTGAACATCATCGACACGCCCGGCCACGTCGACTTCACCATCGAGGTCGAGCGCAGCCTGCGCGTGCTCGACGGCGCGATCGCGGTGTTCGACGGGGTCAACGGCGTCGAGCCGCAGTCCGAGACCGTCTGGCGCCAGGCCGACAAGTACAAGGTCCCCCGCATCTGCTTCATCAACAAGATGGACCGCGTCGGCGCCGACTTCGAGATGTCGGTGAAGACCATTCACGACCGGCTGGGCGCGAACCCGCTGGTGATCCAGCTCCCGCTCGGCACCGAAGAAAAGCTGCAGGGCGTGATCGACCTGGTGCGGATGAAGGCGATCGTCTTCGTCGACAGCGAGAAGGGCAGCAACTTCGAGCTCGTCGAGATCCCCTCAGAGTTCCAGGAAGCCGCCAACGCCGCGCGCCACAAGCTGATCGAGTCGGTGAGCGAGCTCGACGATCGGCTGATGGAAAAGTACCTCGAGAACGAGGGCAGGGACGTCACCGAAGACGAGCTGCGCGCGGTGATCCGCAAGGGCACCATCGGGCTCAAGCTCTTCCCCGTGCTCTGCGGCTCGGCGTACCGCCACAAGGGCGTGCAGCCGCTGCTCGACGCGGTGGTCGACTACCTGCCTGCGCCCATCGACGTCCCGCCGATGATGGCGTTGGACAAGAACGGCAAAGAAGTGCCCTGCGAGACGAAGGACGACGCGCCCTTCGCCGCGCTCGCCTTCAAGATCATGAACGACTCGTTCGGGTCGCTCACCTTCATCCGGGTGTACTCGGGCCGCCTCGAGTCGGGCACGGCGGTGTGGAACACCGCGAAGAAGAAGCGCGAGCGGGTAGGGCGCCTGGTGCAGATGCGCGCCGACAAGCGCGACGAGATCGACGAGTGCCTCGCCGGCGACATCTGCGCGATCGTCGGCCTCAAGCTCGCCACCACCGGTGACACGCTGTGCGTCGAGTCGCACCAGGTGCTGCTCGAGAAGATCGAGTTCCCCGAGCCGGTGATCCAGCTCGCGCTCGAGCCGCGCAGCACCGAAGACGCCGACAAGCTGGTGCAGGCGCTGGCCAAGCTCTCGGTGGAAGACCCCAGCTTCCGCGTGCGCACCGACGACGAGACCGGGCAGACGATCATCGCCGGCATGGGCGAGCTCCACCTCGAGATCATCGTCGACAGGCTCAAGCGCGAGCACAAGGTCGAGGCCCGCGTGGGCAAGCCCCAGGTCGCCTACCGCGAGACGATCACCAAGGTGGCCGAATACGAGCACCGCCTCGAGCGCGTGCTGGGCGGCAAGAACCAGTTCGCGCACCTCAAGCTGCGCGTGTCCCCCCTCGAAAAGGGCGGTGGCTACCAGTTCAAGAACCTCGCGCCCGTCGAGCAGATCCCCAAAGACTTCTGGCCGGCCATCGAGGGCGGCGTGAGCAGCGGGCTCGGGCGCGGCGTGGTGGCGAGCTACCCCATCATCGACGTGAAGGTCGAAGTGCTCGGGGGCTCGTTCAGCGAGCAGGACAGCGACGAGGTCGCCTTCCAGATCGCCGCGGCGATGGCCTTCAACGAGGCCTGCAAGGCGGCCGCGCCCCAGCTCCTCGAGCCGATGATGAAGGTCGAGATCATCGTGCCTTCGGACAACATGGGCAGCGTCATCGGCGACGTGAACGCGCGCCGGGGCAACATCAAGGGCATGACGCAGCGCGGAATCAACCAGGTGATCGAGTCGGAAGTGCCCCTGGCCGAGATGTTCGGCTACGTCGATTCGCTCCGCTCGCTCACCAACGGGCGCGGCAGCTACACCATGCAGTTCGGAAACTACGCCCAGATCCCCGCCAACGTGCTGCAACCGTTGCTCTTGCGTCTGCGGGGCTACTAAAAAACGTCTTTGGTTTCGAAGGGTTGGCGCAACTTTCGAAAATCGACAGGCAGGGCTTGACGTATCAAGAGCTTGGCCGTATACGCGCCGCCGTCTTCGTCTTCGCCGCAACTCAGCTCTGTGAAAACCAGGGGCATCGGTCGTAACAAGCCGTTTCGGCGTTGTGTTGGTAGTCGCAAACAAAGGATCAACTGAGCATGGCGACAACACAGAAAATCCGGATTCGTCTGAAGGCGTACGACTCGAAGCTCCTGGACCAGAGCGCTACCGAGATCGTCGAGACCGCCAAGCGTACTGGCGCACGCGTTTCGGGCCCGATTCCTCTTCCCACGCGCATCAACCGCTTCACGGTGCTGCGCTCGCCCCACGTCGACAAGAAGAGCCGCGAGCAGTTCGAGATCCGCACGCACAAGCGCTTGCTGGACATCCTCGAGCCGACGCAGCAGACGCTCGACGCCCTCATGAAGCTCGACTTGTCGGCTGGTGTCGACGTCGAGATCAAGAGCTGAGGACTACGACCATGGCCAAGTTCGACGTCGTTGATTTGTCCAACAAGAAGGTCTCCGAGATTGAGCTCTCGGATGACGTGTTCGGCGCCAAGCCCAACGCGCACCTTCTGTATGAGGCTGCCAAGTTCCAGCACATCAATCGCCGCGCCGGCACGGTGGCGGTGAAGAACAGCTCCCTCGTTTCCGGCGGCGGCAAGAAGCCCTGGAAGCAGAAGGGCACCGGCCGTGCGCGCCAGGGTTCGACCCGCGCTTCGCACTGGGTCGGCGGCGGCAAGGCGATGGGCCCCAAGCAGCGCGACTACACGTACCGCCCGCCCCGTGGCGTGCGCCGTGCGGCGCTCAGCTCGGCCCTCTCGCTGCGCGCCGGCGAGAAGAAGATCATCTTCCTCAGCGACTTCCCGTCTGACGGCAAGTCGAAGAAGGCGTACGAGTCGCTCACCAAGGGCCTCAAGCTGGTGAACGCGCTCGTCGTCGACGAGAAGAAGAACGAGAAGCTCCACCGCGCGGTGAAGAACATGGAGAAGTTCGACGTGATCGCCCCCGAGGGCATCAACGTCGAGTCCGTGCTCCGTCGCCAGACGCTGGTGCTGACCGTCGCGGCCGCCAAGGCCATCAACGAGGCGCTGCTCAAGCCGCGCGGTTCCAAGGCGAAGGAATAACGACCATGGACATCAACACTGTCATCAAGGGTCCGCTGATCACCGAGAAGCTGGACAAGGCTCGTGAGACGCAGCGCCAGTACTCGTTCCTGGTCGACCGCAAGGCCACCAAGCACGACGTGCAGCGCGCCGTGGCCAGCCAGTTCAAGGTCACCGTGCTCGACGTTCGCACGCTGATCATGCGCGGCAAGATCAAGCGGGTCGGTCAGTCGATGGGCAAGCGCTCGAACTTCAAGAAGGCCTTCGTCACCTTGAAAGAGGGCGACAAGATCGAGTTGTTCGAGGGAGGCACGGTCTAAAATGGGCGTCAAAAAGTTCAAGCCGACATCGCCAGTACGGCGGTTCATGACGGTCTCCGATTTCGCGGAGATCACGCACGACGTGCCTGAGAAGAGCCTCACGAGCGCCATGAAGCGCTCGGGTGGCCGCAACGGCGACGGCCACATCACGCGCCGGCACCAGGGCGGTGGTCACAAGCGTCGCTACCGCACCATCGACTTCAAGCGGAACAAGGACGGCGTCCCGGGCAAGGTCTTCTCGATCGAGTACGACCCCAACCGCACCGCCAACATCGCCCTGCTGCACTACGCAGACGGCGAGAAGCGCTACATCCTCGCGCCGGTCGGCCTGGCTGTGGGCGACACCCTGTTCTCGGGCAACGCGGTCGATATCCGCCCGGGCAACACGCTGCCGCTCCAGAACATCCCCATCGGCACGGTGATCCACAACATCGAGCTCAAGCCCGGCCGCGGTGGCCAGCTGATCCGCTCGGCCGGTAGCTGGGGCCAGCTGATGGCGAAAGAGGGCGACTACGCCCAGGTTCGTTTCCCCTCGAGCATGGTGCGCAAGGTGTTGATCGTCTGCCGCGCCACCATCGGGCAGCTCGGCAACATCGACCACGAGATCATCACCATCGGCAAGGCCGGCAAGAGCCGCTGGCTCGGCATCCGCCCGACCGTTCGTGGCCAGGCCATGAACCCGGTCGACCACCCGCACGGCGGTGGTGAAGGCAAGTCCGGCCAGGGCAACCCGCACCCGGTTTCCCCATGGGGTCAGAAGTCGAAGGGCCTCACCACGCGCAAGAACAAGCGCACCGACAAGTTCGTCGTCACCAAGCGCCGTCAGGGCGCCCGCAGCCAGTAACGAAAGGAGCTACGTAAACCATGGCTCGCTCAACCTGGAAGGGTCCCTTCGTCGACATCAGCCTCAGCAAGAAGGTCGAGGCGATGAACAAGGGCAACAAGAAGTCGGTCATCAAGACCTGGTCGCGGCGCTCGACCATCATCCCCGAGATGGTGGGACACACGTTCGCCGTCCACAACGGTCGCAAGTTCATTCCCGTGTACGTCACGGAGAACATGGTCGGGCACAAGCTCGGCGAGTTCTCCCCGACGCGCACGTTCAGCGGGCACAGCGCGGAGAAGAAGGCCGCTCCCGCCCCGGGCAAGAAGGGTTAAGCGATGGAATCCTCAGCTCACCTCCGTCACCTGCGCATGGCCCCCCGGAAGATCTCGGTGGTCGTCGCGCTCGTCCGTGGCATGCCGGTGGCCAAGGCCATCAGCACGCTGCAGTTCACCCGCCGCGCCGCGGCCGCCCCGGTCAAGAAGCTCATCGAGAGCGCCATGGCGAACGCGACCGACCTGTCCAAGGGCTCGGTCGACATCGACAAGCTCTGGGTCAAGATGATCTCGGTCGACCAGGGCCCCACCGGCCGCCGCTACATGCCCCGCGCGATGGGTCGTGCCACGCGCATCAACAAGAAGACCAGCCACATTCACGTCGTGCTGTCCGACGCGTCTTTGAAGGCCAAGAAGTAATCAACTTTTCGAAGGAGCTACACCTTGGGTCAGAAGGTTCATCCGATTGGTTTCCGCCTTGGGGTCATCCGCACCTGGGACTCGAAGTGGTTCGAGGAGCGGAACTACGCCCAGTGGCTGCACGAGGACATCAAGATCCGCGCGCACGTGAAGAAGAGCCTCAACCACGCGGGCGTCTCGAAGGTCGAGATCGAGCGCGCGGCGAACAAGGTGAAGGTCAACGTGCACACGGCACGGCCCGGCATCGTGATCGGCAAGCGGGGCGCCGGCATCGAGACGGTGAAGAAGGAACTGCAGAAGTTCACCAAGAACGAGGTCTTCCTCAACATCGTCGAGGTCCGCAAGGCCGAGATCGACGCGCAGCTCGTGGCAGAGAACATCTGCACCCAGCTCGAGCGCCGCATCGCCTTCCGCCGCGCGATGAAGAAGGCCATTCAGACCGCCATGAAGTTCGGCGCCAAGGGCATTCGCGTCGCCTGCTCGGGCCGCCTCGGTGGCGCCGAAATGGCCCGCTACGAGTGGTACCGCGAGGGCCGGGTGCCGTTGCACACGCTCCGCGCTGACATCGACTACGGGTACGCGATCGCGCGCACCACCTACGGCACCATCGGCTGCAAGGTCTGGGTGTGCCGCGGCGAAGTGCTTCCCACCAAGGGCGTCGGGGCGAAGGACGTCACCCCCCAGCCTTCCCGCTAACACTCACGAGGACCCATGCTTCAGCCTGCACGCACCAAGTACCGCAAGATGCACAAGGGCCGCACGCCCGGGTCTGCCCACCGCGGCAACAAGCTCGCCTTCGGCGAGTTCGGCCTGATGACCACCCAGCCTGGCTGGATCACCTCGCGGCAGATCGAGGCGGCCCGCATCGCCATGAGCCGTGAGATCAAGCGCGGCGGCAAGATCTGGATCCGGATCTTCCCGGACAAGCCGATCACCAAGAAGCCGGCCGAGACCCGCATGGGCACCGGCAAGGGCGGCGTGGAGTACTACGTCGCCGTCGTCAAGCCGGGCCGCATTCTGTACGAGATGGACGGCATGGACCTCAAGCTCGCCACCGCGGCCTTCAAGCTGGCGGCCGCCAAGCTGCCTGTGATGACCCGAATCGTCGGGCGCGCCGAGCAGACGCTGTAAAGGAAAGAACGACATGGCCACCGCGAAAGAACTGAGCGAACTCTCTGTCGATGACCTGGGCCGGCGCGCTGTCGAGCTCAAGGCCACGCTGATGCAGGACAACCTCAAGCTGCGCACGGGCGCGCTGGACAACCCGTCGGAGCGCACCGGTCACAAGCGCGACCTGGCTCGCGTGCTGACCGTGCTCAACGCCAAGCAGTCGAAGAAGGCAGGTAAGTGAATCATGGCTGAGACCCAGACCCAGGCTGCTGAGACGGCCGAGACCCGCGGGCGCCCCAAGACCCGCATCGGCATCGTCACCTCGAACAAGATGAGCAAGACGGTGGTCGTCACCGTGCGCCGCCGCGCGTCGCACGCCCAGTACGGGAAGGTGATGACCCGCCGCGAGAAGTACAAGGCGCACGCGGAAGATCACGAGCCCAAGAAGCCGACCATCAACGAGGGGGACAAGGTCCTCATCGCCGAGACGAAGCGCGCGTCGAAGGACAAGCGCTGGCGTGTCGTGAAGGTCCTCGAGAAGGCGACCATCGCCTGATCGCTCACGCGATCAATCAAGAGAGATAAGGAACAGCCATGATTCAGCTGACCAGCGTGCTCGACGTCGCCGACAACTCCGGCGCCAAGCGGGTGTTTTGCATCAGAGTGATGGGCGGGTCGCAGCGCGACTACGCCAGCCTCGGCGACGAGATCGTCGTGTCCATCCGTGAGGCTCTGCCGAACGCGAAGGTGAAGAAGGGTGACATCGCCAAGGCGGTCATCGTTCGCACCAAGCGCGCGGTGCGTCGTGCCGATGGCAGCTACATCAGCTTCGACGAGAACTCGGCCGTCCTGATCAACAAGGAAAAGGAGCCGGTCGGCACCCGCATCTTCGGCCCGGTCGCCCGCGAGCTCCGCGCCATGAAGTTCATGAAGATCATCTCGCTCGCGCCTGAGGTGCTCTGAGTCATGCAGAAGCTCAAGATTGGTGACACCGTTCAAGTGATGTCCGGCGAAGAGCGCTCGCAGAAGAGCAACCGCGGGAAGATCATCGAGATCGACAAGTCCAAGGGCCGTGTTCGGGTCGAGGGTCTGCGCCTGGTGAAGCGGCACATCGCCAAGGGCAAGGACCGCGCGAACCCCGAAGGCGGCATCGTCGAGAAGGTTGGCAGCATCGAGCTCTCGAACGTGAACCTGGTGTGCCCGAAGTGCGACAAGGCGACCCGCGTGGGCGTGCGCACCGAGGGTGAGAAGAAGAAGCGCTTCTGCAAGCAGTGTGAAGCGACCATTGACTGACTGTCACGCGCTGCGCTAAGGCGCCGCTCCCTCTCCATTTACCTTCCGAAGAACGGTACCGAGTCATGGCTGAAGAAAAGACTGAAAAAGCGCCCCCGAAGAAGGACGACGAGGCCATCGCCGCGGCGAAGGCCAAGAAGGCCGAGAAGGCCAAGCGCGGCAAGAAGGAAGAGGCGCGCAAGGCGGGCTTCGCCGCGAACATCGAGGCGGGCCTCGAGGTCAAGCCGGCGCGGCTCAAGCTCCGCTACCGCAAGGAGATCGTGCCCCTCCTGATGAAGGACCTGGGCCTGAAGAACCCGATGGAAGTGCCCAAGCTCGAGAAGATCGTCGTGAACATGGGCCTGGGCGAGGCGCTGGCGAACAACAAGCTGCTCGAGTCGGCCGTCGACCAGATGAACGCGATCACCGCGCAGAAGCCGGTGATCACCCGTTCCCGCAAGGCGATCGCGAACTTCAAGCTCCGCGAAGGCCAGGCGATCGGCGCGATGGTCACCTTGCGTGGCGACCGCATGTACGAGTTCCTCGACCGCCTCATCAGCGTCGCGCTCCCGCGCGTGCGTGACTTCAAGGGCGTCTCGCCCAAGGCGTTCGACGGCCGTGGCAACTACACCATGGGCATCCGCGAGCAGATCATCTTCCCGGAAATCAACTACGACCAAATCGAGAAGGTGAAGGGCCTCAACGTCAGCATCGTGACGACGGCTCGCAACGATGAGCACGGCCTGGCCCTGCTCAAGGCGTTTGGCGTTCCTTTCCGTACCGCAGCGTGAAATAGCAGCACGATCAACCGTTCATGGCGAACCACCGGGATTGGCCCGGTAGGCGTCACGGACTCCGGCGAAGGCGCGGGTTAGCGCTTTCACTTGGGAAGTCGTACCGATGGTCATCAATGATCCCGTGGGTGACATGCTCACCCGCATCCGTAACGCGCAGATGGTGCGTCACGACAAGCTGACGCTCCCCTCCTCGAAGCTGAAGGTCGAAGTCGCGAAGGCCCTCAAGGGCGAAGGTTTCATCGCCGACTTCATCGTCCACGAGAAGGCGCCTCAGAACGAGCTGACGGTGGTGCTGAAGTACGGCCCCAACCGCGAGCCCGTGATCACCGGCATCAAGCGCGAGAGCAAGCCTGGCCTGCGCCGGTACGTGAACGTCCGTGACATCCCGCGCGTGCGCGGCGGCATGGGCATCGCGATCCTCTCTACCTCCCGCGGCGTGATGGTCGACACCGAGGCCCGCAAGGCCAACGTCGGTGGCGAGCTCATCTGCACGGTCTACTAAGGAACCGATCATGAGCCGCATTGGAAAGCAGCCGATCACTCTCGACGACAAGGTGAAGGTCGTCGTCCAGGGCCGCAAGGTCAACTTCGAGGGGCCCAAGGGCAAGCTCTCGGTGACCCTGCCCATCGAAGACATCAAGGTCGAGGTCAAGGGCAAGGAGCTGCTCTGCACCCGCCCGTCTGACCACCGCCTGCACCGCTCGGCGCACGGCCTGACCCGCGCCATCCTCGCCAACGCGGCGAAGGGCGTCGCCACCGGCTGGGAGCGCCAGCTCGCCATTCGTGGCGTCGGCTTCCGCTGCGAGGTGAAGGGCAAGCAGATTCACATGTCGCTCGGGTTCAGCCACCCGGTCATCTACAACCTGCCCGACGGCATCACCGCCGAAGTGGGCAAGGCCCCGCGCACCGAAGACACGCTGCCCACGCTCGATCTCACCCTGCGGGGCGTCGACCGCCACCTGCTCGGTCAGACCACCGTGCAGATCCGCGCGCTCCGCCCGCCCGAGCCGTACAAGGGCAAGGGCATCAAGCTGTCCACTGAAGTCGTCCGCCGCAAGGAGGGCAAGACGGGCACGGCGTAAGCCGCTTCCGTCTCTCATCCGCGCGGGGAAGCCCCTATCTCGCGCGGAAGGAAAGAAACCACCATGGCAAATACAATCTCCAGAGACCATCGCAAGGAGCGAATCCGTAAGAAGGTTACGGGCTCGACCGAGCGTCCCCGCCTCACGATCTACAAGTCGCTCAAGCACATGCACGCCCAGGTCATCGACGACGGCACCAGCCGTACGCTCGTGTCGGCCTCGACGCTCTCCAAGGAGCTCAAGGGCAAGCTGGACGAGGGTGACAAGAAGGCCGCCGCCAAGCAGGTCGGCCTGTTGATCGCCGAGAAGTGCAAGGCCGCGAAGATCGAGAAGGTCGTCTTCGACCGCAACGGCAACCCCTACCACGGGCGCATCGCGGCAGTTGCCGACGGCGCACGCGAGGGTGGTCTGCAGTTCTGACCACAAAGGACAACCTATGAGCACGACTCCCATCAACGCGAACGACCTGGACCTGCAGGATCGCGTCGTCAACATCTACCGCCCCACGAAGGTCGTGAAGGGTGGCCGGCGCTTCAGCTTCGGCGCCATCGTCGTCGTCGGCGACGGCAACGGTCACGTCGGCATCGGCCTGGGCAAGGCGAACGAAGTGCCCGAGGCGATCCGCAAGGGCGGAGAGAACGCCAAGAAGCACCTGTTCAAGGTGCCCCTCATGGGCCACACCATTCCGCACGAGGTGCTGGGCCGTTTCGGCGCCGGCCAGGTGCTGCTCAAGCCCGCTTCCGAAGGTACTGGCGTGATCGCCGGCGGCCCGGTGCGCGCGGTGCTCGAGGCGGCAGGCATTCGCAACATCCTCACCAAGAGCCAGCGTTCGCGCAACCCGCACAACGTGGTCAAGGCCGTGGTCGATGGCCTCAAGCAGCTCCGCTCGCCTGAGCAGGTCAGCCGGCTGCGTGGCAAAGAGGTCAAGTTCGGCCGGAAGTCGGAGAGCTAAGTCATGGGTATCAAGATCAAGCTGATCAAGAGCCCCTCGAGCGCGTCGGCCAAGCAGGTCGCCACGGTCAAGGGCCTGGGCGTCTGGAAGTTCGGCTCAGAGCGCCTGCTCAAGGACACTCCGGCCATCCGCGGAATGCTGGACCGGGTTCGGCACCTGGTGAAGTTCGAGATCGTCAAGGACGAGCCCAAGACGCGCGTCCGTCAGAAGCCGCGCAAGATCCGCAACCGTGACGCCGCGCGGGCGAAGCTCGCCGCGCAGGATAAGTGAGGAACACACCATGGTGACTCTCCATACGCTGAAGGCGCCGTACCGCTCGACGCACCGCAAGAAGCGCGTTGGTCGCGGCCAGGGTTCTGGTCTCGGCAAGACGGCAGGCCGCGGTGGCAAGGGCCAGAAGGCCCGCTCGGGCAACATGCGCTTCGAAGGCTTCGAAGGCGGTCAGAGCCCGCTGCAGCGCCGCCTGCCCAAGTTCGGCTTCAACTCGCCCAACCGGCTCGACATCGCCATCGTCAACCTGGGCGAGCTCGAGGTTCACTTCAAGGACGGCGCCGTCATCGACGCCACCACGCTGCGTGCGGCGCGCCTGATCAAGGGCGCCTATGACGCGGTGAAGGTCCTGGGAGCGGGCGAGCTGACCAAGAAGTTCACCGTCAAGGTGAACAAGATCTCCGAGGCCGCCAAGGCGGCGATCACCAAGGCCGGCGGTACGGCCGAGGAGATCCCCCTCATCGCGCACAAGCCCGAGGCCGCCGCGAAGGCGCACTCCGGCAAGGGTGTGAAGGTCGCGAAGGCCGCGAAGGCTGCGGTCGCGAAGGCCTGAGTGTTGCGCACCTGCCGACACGGCTAGTGTGCCGCGCCCCTCGAACCGATAACGGGTCGAGGGGCGTTCGACGTTTTTGAATCTTTCCTGGCCTCACCTCACTCGAAGGAAGCTGCCGTGGCCCTCAACGCCATCACCAACATCTTCCGCGTCGCCGAGCTCCGGGCGCGAATCGTGTACACGCTGGTACTCCTGGCCGTGTACCGGCTGGGCATCTTCATCAGCACGCCCGGCGTCGACCGCGTGGCGCTCAACGCCGTGATGGAGGCACGCCTGAAAGATGGCGGGCTCCTCGGCCTGTTCAACATGTTCTCCGGCGGCGCGCTCAACCAGGCGTCGATCTTCGCGCTCGGCATCATGCCGTACGTTTCGGCGAGCATCATCATGCAGCTGCTGGCGGTGGTCGTGCCCAGCCTCGAGCGCCTGCAGAAGGAAGGCGCGGCGGGGCGGCAGAAGATCAACCAGTACACCCGCTACGGCTCGATCGTCCTGTCCGTGGTGCAGGGCATCGGCATCTCGCGCTACCTGTATTCCTTCGGCCGCTCGTCGCTGGACGACGGGGTGGCGCTGGACAAGGTGGTGGTGCCTGACTCGGTCAACACCATCTGGTTCTCGTTCCTCACCGTCATCACCCTGACCGCGGGCACGGCCTTCATCATGTGGCTGGGCGAGCGCATCACCGAGAACGGCATCGGCAACGGCATCTCGCTCATCATCTTCTCGGGCATCGTGGTGGGCATTCCCCCCGCGGGCCAGAGCCTGTGGCAGAGCGTCGAGGCCGAGAACCTCACCGTGGGCGCGGTGGTGGCGCTCATGTTCCTGATGGTGGTGATCATCGGGGCGGTGGTCTTCGTCGAGCGGGGCATGCGGCGGATTCCGGTGCAGTACGCCAAGCGGGTCTCGGGCCGGCAGATGTTCGCGGGCCAGGCCACCTACTTCCCCCTCAAGGTGAACGCGTCGGGCGTGATTCCGCCCATCTTCGCCGGTGCGCTCCTCTCGTTCCCTGCCACCGTCGCCACCTGGGTGCCGGGCATGGCGGGCGTGCAGCGCGCCCTGCAGAGCAACCAGTGGGTCTACAGCGGCCTGTTCGTCGCCCTGATCATCTTCTTCGCCTACTTCTACACGTCGCTCACCTTCCGGGCCGATGACGTGGCCGACAACATCAAGAAGCAGGGTGGCTACATCCCCGGCATCCGCCCGGGCCGCCAGACCGCCGACTTCATCGAGCGGGTGCTCAACCGGCTCACCTTCGGCGGCGCGCTCTACCTGGCGGCCATCTGCGTGGTGCCCACCGTGCTCGCCGGCGTACTTCAGGTGCAGTTCTACTTCGGAGGCACTGCGCTACTCATCGTGGTCGGCGTGGCGCTGGACACCGTTCAACAGATCGAGCAACACCTCATCAGCCGCAACTACGAAGGCTTCGCGGGGCCGCGCGGCCCGCGCATCCGCGGTCGTATTCGCAACGCTGCCACGGTCTGAGGGAACAACATGATGCATCTCGTCTTCTTCGGACCACCAGGAGCGGGGAAGGGCACGCAAGCTCAGAAGATCGTCTCGGACTTCGGGATCCCCCAGATCTCGACCGGGGAGATCCTCCGGGCGGCGATCGCCAGCGGCAGCCCCCTGGGCAAGTTGGCCGGCCCCCTGATGGCAGCCGGCAAGCTGGTTCCGGACGAGCTCGTGATCGGCATCGTGCAGGAGCGCCTCAAGGAAGCAGACTGCGCCAACGGCTTCCTGCTCGACGGCTTCCCCCGCACCATTCCCCAGGCAGACGCGCTCGACGCGGCGCTGCAGAAGCTGGGCAAGAAGATCGAGCACGTGGTGTCGCTCGAGGTGCCTGATTCCGTCATCCACGAGCGCATGAAGGGCCGTGGCCGGGCCGACGACAGCCCGGAGACCGTGCAGAAGCGCCTGGACGTGTTCCGTCAGCAGACGGCCCCGCTCAAGGCGCACTACGAGAAGCTGGGCCTGCTCCGCACGGTCAATGGGGTCGGGACCCTGGAAGAGATCGCCGCCGGAATCCGCAAGAGTATCGGCCGGTAAGCGTCCACTTGCATACATCGGGGGGAGGTGGTAGTGGCCCCCGTTCCAACAAGCCCCGCAAGGGTTTTGTGCCGTTTTACCGAGGTTTTGATTTGGCGAAGGAAGACGCGATTGAGGTCGAGGGAACGGTCAAAGAGCCGCTGCCCAACGCCATGTTCAAAGTGATGCTGGAGAACGGGCACGAGGTGCTCGCGCACATTTCCGGAAAGATGCGGATGCACTTCATCCGTATTCTCCCCGGCGACAAGGTGAAGGTGGAGCTCTCGCCTTACGACCTGACGCGCGGCCGCATCACCTACCGCGCCAAGTAACGCAGTTCGAATTCGCAGCTCTCAAGAGGAACACCCCATGAAGGTCCGTCCGTCGGTCAAGAAGATCTGTGACAAGTGCAAAGTGATTCGCCGTAAGGGCGTCATCCGGGTGATCTGCCCGGCGAACCCCCGTCACAAGCAGCGCCAGGGCTGATTCGCTTCAGCTCCAGACCAACTTTTCAAGAGGAACGAAACAAATGGCTCGTATCGCAGGCGTAGATCTCCCGGTTCAGAAGCGCGTCGTGATCGCGCTGCAGTACATCTACGGGATCGGCTCGAAGACCGCCCAGACCATCGTGGAAGGCGCGGGCATCGACATGACCACCCGCACCAAGGACCTCACCGAGGAACAGACCCGGAAGATCCGCGAGATCATCGAGGCGAACCACAAGGTCGAAGGCGACCTCCGCCGCGAAGTGACCATGAACATCAAGCGCCTGATGGACCTGGGCTGCTACCGCGGCCTGCGTCACCGCAAGGGCCTGCCCGTTCGCGGCCAGCGCACCCACACCAACGCGCGCACCCGCAAGGGCCCGAAGCGTGGCGTGCAGCGCGTCAAGCCGGCCGCCCCCGCCGCGAAGTAATCCACCTTTCACTCACTCTTCCACGAGGCCCCGCGCGAGCGGGGTTGATCACCTCCAGGACGGAAACGAACAATGGCTGAAGAGACTCCTGTAGTACCCCCTGCTGCTGCCGCTGCCCCTGCTGCTCCCGGCGCCCCCGAGGCGGCCGGCGAGAAGAAGGCCAAGAAGAAGAACAAGAAGAACATCCTCAACGGGATCGTTCACATCCAGTCGACCTTCAACAACACGCTCATCACGTTCACCGACGTCACCGGCAACGTGATCTCGTGGTCGTCGGCGGGTTCGCGCGGCTTCAAGGGCTCGCGCAAGTCGACCCCGTTCGCGGCTCAGGTCGCGGCTGGCGACGCGGCGGCCAAGGCCATCGAGCACGGCATGAAGAACGTGCAGGTGCTGGTGAAGGGTCCCGGCGCAGGCCGTGAGTCGGCCCTTCGCGCGCTGGCGGCTGCCGGCCTCAAGATCTCGCTCATCCGCGACGTCACCCCGATCCCCCACAACGGTTGCCGGATGGCCAAGCGCCGCCGCGTCTGAACCGCCCACCTTCGCAAAGATAACTGGAGACCGACTTTGGCTCGTTACACCGCAAGCGTCTGCCGCATCTGCCGACGTGAGAACCTGAAGATGTATCTGAAGGGCGACCGCTGCTACACGGACAAGTGCGCCATCGAGCGGCGGCCGTACCCGCCCGGGCAGCACGGCCAGGGCCGCGTGAAGTTCTCGAACTACGGCGTGCAGCTGCGCGAGAAGCAGAAGGTCAAGCGCATGTACGGCCTGCTCGAGAGCCAGTTCCGTGGCTACTTCCACCGCGCCGCGGCGGCCAAGGGCAAGACGGGCGAGACGCTGCTCCAGATGCTCGAGCTGCGCCTGGACAACGTGGTGTTCCGCATGGGCTTCGCCGACACGCGCGCTGAGGCGCGCCAGCTGGTGCGCCACGGTCACTTCACGGTGAACGCGAAGCGGGTCAACATTCCCTCGTACTCGGTCAAGCCGGGCTCGGTGCTCGAGGTTCACGAGAAGAGCAAGAAGATCCTCCGGATCCAGGAGGCCATCGAGACGGTGGACCGCCGCGGCATTCCGCAGTGGCTCGACGTCGACAAGAAGGCCCTCAAGGGCACGGTCAAGACGGTCCCGAACCGCGAAGACCTGACGATGCCGATCCAGGAGCAGCTGATCGTCGAGTTGTACTCGAAGTAATCGACGGGCTTCTCCACGGAGCAGATCGAGCCTCGCGGCCGATCTGCTCTTTGCCGTTTTCGAACTTTCACAATCTCAAGTAGCCGTCCTCCCACCATCGAGGTGGGTACGTTGGTGGCGGCTCGTACGAGGGCAACACACATGGCTGACACGTCTCTGATTGCGAAGAACTGGCGCGACCTCATCAAGCCCCGGAAGATCGATGTCGATTCCGAGAGCACGGGCACCTACGGCAAGTTCGTCGCCGAGCCGCTCGAGCGCGGGTTTGGCACCACGATGGGCAACTCGCTCCGGCGGGTGCTGCTGTCGTCGCTGCAGGGCGCGGCGATCACCACGGTGAAGATCGAGGGCAACGGCGGGCTCGTCGAGCACGAGTTCACCACCATCCCCGAGGTGTCGGAGGACGTGACCGACATCGTGCTGAACCTCAAGGAAGTGCGTCTGCGCATGCACACCAACGAGGCCAAGACGATTCGCATCGAGGCCGAGGGCCCGAAGGACGTGAAGGCCGGCGATCTGATCACCGACGACCAGGTCGAGGTGCTCAACCCCGGTCACCACATCTGCACCCTCGCCGAGGGCGGCAAGATCAAGATGGACATCACCTGCCGCCGTGGCCGTGGCTACGTGCCGGCGCAGAACAACAAGGTGGCGGGTTCGCCCATCGGCGCGATCGCGATCGACTCGCTCTTCTCGCCCGTCTCGAAGGTGAACTACCTCGTGACCAACGCGCGCGTCGGGCAGCAGACCGACTACGACAAGCTCTCCCTCGAGGTGTGGACGGACGGTTCCGTCAGCCCGCAGGACGCCGTGGCCTACGCCGCGAAGATCCTCAAGGAGCAGCTCACGGTGTTCGTGAACTTCGAGGAGTCCGAGGAGCCCCAGGCCGTCGAGACCCCGATGCAGGAGGCCAAGCTCAACGAGAACCTCTTCCGCTCGGTCGACGAGCTCGAGCTCTCCGTGCGCAGCGCCAACTGCCTGCAGCAGGCGAACATTCGCACCATCGGCGATCTCGTGCAGAAGACGGAGGCCGAGATGCTCAAGACGAAGAACTTCGGCCGCAAGTCGCTCAAGGAGATCAAGGAAATCCTGGCGGAGATGGGCCTGTCGCTCGGCATGAAGCTCGAGAACTGGCCTCCGAAGACGGCGCCTGTCGCGCTGCCCCCGGCCGCTCCCCGCGTGTGATGCACCCGGGCGCACTTCGCGCCCGGTCACCAAAATCTGCGAGGGCCTTGGCGCTCGCAGGTTACGTCCACCGGGTACCTGATACGGCCGCGGTGGTTGAAAGAAGGCAGTCATGGAACACAAAGTCGGTAATCGGAAGCTGCAGCGCGAGACGGCTCACCGCCTGGCCATGCTCAAGAACATGGTCACCTCGCTGATCGAGCACGAGCGCATCGTCACCACCGTCCCCAAGGCGAAGGAAGCCCGGAAGATGGCGGAGAAGGTGATCACCCTCGGCAAGAAGGGTGGCCTCAACAACGTGCGGCTCGCGCAGAAGATCGTGAAGGACCGCGTGCTGCTCCAGAAGATCTTCGGCGAGCTGAAGACCCGCTACGCCACCCGCAAGGGCGGCTACACGCGCCTCATGCGCGGCGGCTTCCGCAAGGGTGACGCGGCTGACATCGCCATCCTCGAGCTGATGGACCGCCCCGAGGCGGCTCCCGCGGCTGACGCGGCTGGCGCGAAGGTCGAAGAGAAGAAGCCCTGAAAAGGCCTCATCGAGTCTCGTAAAGCGAGCCCCGGTTCCAGAGATGGAGCCGGGGTTTTGCTTTGCCGCTCGGCTCGACCCAGCGGCTACTGGACGACGGCGCCGCCGCGCAGCAGCGAGACCTCGGCCTCGGGCTCGCGCACCTTCACCACGATGTCGGTGAACTGCAGCTTGCCGGGTGCGCGGTTGCCCTTGTCGTCGAAGAGCACGGCGGACGAGAGGGTGGCGTTGCCGCCTTCGCCGGGCATCTGGGACATCGTCGAGCGGTAGGTGCCGTTGACGATGATCTCCACGTCCTGCCAGGTCTCGGTGCTCTCGTTCTTGATCATGTAGATCGGCGTCGCCGCGTCGCCGCTGACCACCAGCACCGCGTTGATGTCGTTGCTGGGGCCGGTGGAAGGGCAGGCGACTCCGAACGAGCCGATCGCCAGGAGGAACCACAGGCTGATCACCATCGCCTTGTATTTGAAGAACCGGTCGGAGTTGCGGAAGTCTTCCACCACCTCGCCCAGGATCGAGAACGAGTTGAGGAGGGTATCGGCCGCGCCCTCGCGAATGCGCTGGGTGGTGAGCTTCCGCTCTTCGGGCGCCAGCGGCTGGGCGCGGGCGGCGCTCTGCACCTGCTGCAGGCGCGGGTTGCTCACCGAGGGGCGCGGTGGGGGCGCAGAGGGGCGGGCGGGGCGCGCCAGCTCCAGCTCGGGTTCGGGTGACTGGGGCGGTTCGCCGTCGCGCTCGTTCACGGGCCCAGGAGTGTAGCCGAACCCACGCGCCGGCCGCTCAGCGGATCTTCAGGCGGGCCAGGGCCCGGGAAGCGATGGCGTTCTCGGGCTGGGCCTCGAGCACCTTCTGCAGCCACAGGGTGGCCTCGGTGGACGCCTGGTCCTTCTCGGTCTGGGACCTCGACCTGGCGAAGCGCTCGGTGTGCAGCACGCCCAGGCGGAGCATGAACTCGAGGTTCTCCGGGTCGCGATCGAGCACCACCTTGAGCTCCTTGTCGGCCGCGGGCCAGTTGCCGTCGAGCTGGTGCACCAGGGCCAGCTTGCCGTGCGCCGGCGCGCTCTCGGGAATGAGCCTCACCGCCACCTCGAAGTGCTTCCGGGCGGTGACGTAGTCCTGCCGGTCGAGCGCGAGGTCGCCCAGCTTGAGCCAGGCCTCGTCGAGCACCGGGTTGCGCTCGAGGGCGAGGCGGTAGTGCTCTTCGGCGTTCTTGCCCCGCTGGCGGGTGGCGTAGAGCTGCGCCAGGTAGAGGTGGTTCTTGCCGTCGGTCGGGGCCAGCTCGATGGCCCGCTTGAGCGACTCGACCGCGCGGCCGGCGTCGTCGAGGCGGGCCCACGACATGCCCAGCAGCGCGTGGAGGATGGCCTCGTCGGGGTGATCGCGCAGCAGTTCCTCGAGCTGAACGATGGCCTGCTGGGGCACGTCGGCCACCTCGAGCCACTGAATGGCCTGCTCGAGCTGGGCGCGGGCCGAGCGGGGGAAGGCAGAGAAGGGATCGGCGATCTGATCCATCAGCGCGCGGGCGACCTTCACGTCGGCGGGGGTGCAGCCGCCGGTGACGACCGTACGGATCGCCTCGGTGGCGCCCGCGTTGTCGCCGGTGCGGTAGCGCACCTTGGCGAGCGGAAGGAACCAGCTGGGCCGATCGCCCGCTTCCTTCGTGGCCGCTTCCAGCTCGACGCGCGCGGGCTCGTATTGCTCGGACTCGAGCAGGGCCACGCCGAGGCGGTAGCGGAACTCGGGCTCGTTGGGCTCGAGCTCGGCGGCGCGCTTGAAGTCGGCGATGGCGGGCGCGCTGGCGTCGGAAGCGCGGGCGAAGCGCACCAGGCCCTGCTGGTAGTGGCTGATCGCGGTGTCCTTCGCCGCCAGGGACGCGAGGAAGGCGTCGGCGCTGCCGGCCTTCACGTGCGCCTCGGCCACCATGCGGGCCAGCGTCAGATCGGCCGGGGCCTTCACCTGGAGCTCCGTGAGCAGGAGCAGGGCCCGGGCGCCTTCTCCACGCTGGAGGAGGACGTGGGCCTCTTCACGGGGCGTCAGCTTCACGCTGGCGCCGGTGGTGACGCAGCCACAGAGCAGGGCCGCCAGCGCAAGCGCGAGCCGCCCGTTCACCCCGAGCGGGGGGCGGGCGGGGATCGACTGAGAGGCGCTCACTCTTCGCCCCCCGGCACCGGCAAGGGCCCGCGCTCGGAGATGCCCTCGAGCCCCCGCGCCGCCACGGGATCGCTCTTGTCGCCGCCCAGGCCACCCATCGCCAGGCTCTGGTCGATGATGTGATCTCTCACCTCGCGAATGAGCAACTCCCGGTTGCCCTCGAAGTGTTCCGGAGCGATCGGCTTGCCCACGCGCACCGTGATGGGCCCCGGGGTGATCTGCCACGAGTTCTTCGGCATCAATTTCCCCGACCCTTCGATCGCCACCGGCACCACGGGAACCCGCGCCTTCATCGCCAGCGCGAACGGGCCCTTCTTGAACGGGTGCACCTTGCAGTCATCGCTGCGGGTGCCCTCGGGGAAGACGATGATGCTGATGCCGCCGCGCACCTGCTCGCCGGCCTCGTCGAGCGACCGCACCGCCTCGCGGTGATTGGCGCGATCGACGAACACGAACTTCGCCGCCCACATGTACCAGCCCAGCATCGGCACGTACTTGAGCTGCTTCTTGGCCACGAAGCGCGTGTCGAACGAGCTGAGCGCCATGAACAGGGTGGGGATGTCGATGGTGCTCTGGTGGTTGCTGACGAAGATGTACGACTGATCTCTGGCGAGGTTCTCCAGGCCCTGCACCTCGAGCTTCGCGCCGCCCGCCCACAGCAGCACCGGCGACCACCACCGCTGCACCACGAACATCGACGCCGAGCGGTTGAACGTCACCAACATCGCGATGAACGAGCAGACCCCCATCAGGAGCGTCCAGACGATAGCCACCACTACACAGAAGACGTTGCGCACCATTACTTGCCCACGAGCGCCCTGAAGTCCGGCGCGGAGATGAGAAAAGCGAAAGCCGGGTCTGCCGCAACCCGCTCGGCGTTCCAGGCTGAACCCGCGGCTGCCCGCGCGGCGGAGAGGTGGAGCAGCGCGTCGGTCTGCCGGCTCTGGGCGGCGGCGAGGCGGGCCAGGCCGTAGCTCCCCAGCGGCAGTTCAGGGCGGCGCCGCTGCAGCGCTTCGAGGGTGCCCTGCGCGTCACTGAAGCGCCGGAGCGCGACCTGCGCCGAGCCGATCAGGTAGTCGACCTCGGGATCTCCCGGGGCCGCCGTCGCCGCGCGCTGCGCCGCCGCCAGGGCCGCGGCCGCGTCATCGGGCCCGCCCCGTGCCAGCAGCGCCTGGGCCAGCACCATCTGGAACGCGGCGGTCACCGGCGCCTGGACGAGCTGCAGCCGCTCGACCGCCGCGCCGGCGTCGAGGCGCTCGAGATCGAGGCGGGCCAGGGCCGCCACCGCGTCCTCGGCGTTCGGCTCGATCGAGACCGCGGACGACCAGGAGGCCGCCGCTTCGTCCTTGAGGCCCAGCTCCCACTGCGCCACGCCCAGCCTGGCGAAGGCGACCGCGGAGTGCGCATCGAGCTGGGTGGCCTCGGCCCACCGGGTGCGGGCCAGGTCCCACTTGCCGGCGCGCGCAGCGGCGTCGCCGGCCTGGAGCTTCGCGTCGAGCGGCTTCTGGCAGCCCCACAGCGCACAGAGCGCGAAGGCGAGGACCATTCGGAGCGGCTGAAGCGCAGCGGAAGAGGCGAAGGCGGCGCGACCAGGTAGGCGGGACACGGCGGAGTCGTCCTACCACGATCCTCCGGGTCGCTACGCTCTGGCAGTCCTCGCTGCGACGCTCCGTCGACAACCCTCGACTGGGGAGGGTTGCGGGAATAAACCCGTCGCTTCGTGTCCGGGCAAAAGTTCATCGCCATCGCTGGAAACATCGGCGCCGGGAAGACCGAGCTGACGGCCTTCCTCTGCAAGAAGTACGGGCTCAACCCGTTCTTCGAGCCGAACGACCAGAACCCCTATCTGGCCGACTTCTACAAGGACATGAAGACCTGGGCCTTCCGCAGCCAGATCTTCTTCCTCACCCACAAGTTCCGCCTGCACCGCGAGCTCGAGCAGCAGTCGGGCACGGCGATCCAGGACCGGACGATCTACGAGGACGCGGAGATCTTCGCGAAGAACCTCTTCCGCCAGCGGAACATCGACAAGCGCGACTGGAAGACCTACTGGGAGCTCTACGAGACCGTCGCCTCGGCCCTCAAGCCGCCCGACCTGATGATCTACCTGCGCTGCCCGGTGAAGACGCTCAAGCAGCGCATTCGCCTTCGCGGCCGCAAGATGGAACAGGACATTCCCACCCCGTACCTCAACCGCCTCAACGCCCTCTACGAAGACTGGTTCACGCGGTACAAGATGAGCCCGGTGCTGGTGCTGCCCACCGACACCCTCGACTACCTGACCAACCTCGTGGATCGCGTGGACCTCTTCCGCCAGATCGAGAAACACCTGTGACGGGAATGCGTGACGTCTACATCGTCGCGACCGACACCGCTGAGCCGCTCGCGCCCGAGGTGCTCACCGAGGCGTTCGCGGCCGAAGACGTGAAGCTCGTCTTCGGTGAAGAGGGCTGCCTCTTTTCGGTGCGCGCCGAGGCTTCGCGGGTCGACGTGAAGTTCGAGCCGCGGCTCACCTCGCTGGGGTGGACGCCCGATCTCCTCACCGGCACGCCCGAGCTGCGCGAGCGCCTCGAGAACGCCCACGGCTTCTACCGGGTGGCCTTCGAGCCCGGCTCGCCCCAGCCGAGCATCGCGGCCTTCGAGGCGCTGTGGACGGTGCGCACCATTCTCGAGCTGAGCGAGGGCGTGGCGATCGACGTGACCGCGTTCAAGCTGCACTCCGCGGTGGACGTCGAGGAGATCACCGAGCTCGACTTCGACATCCGCGATCACATCAGCGTGCACGCGCAGCCCCTGGGCGAGGGTGAGCGCAACAACTGGGTGCACACGCACGGCATGGCCAAGTTCGCCGCGCCCGACGTCGAGATGTTCCACATTCCCGAAGACGACCTGGCCGCCGCCGAGACCTTCTTCCAGGAACTCTGCACCGATCTGGCGTTCGGCCAGGGCCCCGCGGTGCGCCAGGTGATCAGCACCAGCGTGGGCATGGGGTTCCAGCTGCTGCCTTCCGACGAGGGCCGCGGCAACCTCTACCAGGTCGACCAGGAAGCCTTCACCGGCCACACCCAGGGCTTCGTCTCGGTGGTGAGCCCCGAGGGCCGCCACGGCATGTCGGACATCCTCAAGCACTACCGGGGCCGCTTCGAGGAAGAGACGGAAGAAGAAGCGAAGACGAAGCAGGAAGCCGCCACCCGGCTGCTGCCCATCTTCAAGGGCCGCTACATGCGCAAGGGGCTGATGGAACCGCTGGCGTTCCTGGTGCGCGCGCCGTTCGAGGTTCACCCCGACGGGGAAGCGGGCGAGCCCGAGCAGGAACTGCTCTGGGTCGAGGTCGTGCAGTGGGACGACGACAACCTGGTGGGGAAGCTGGTCGAGGGCGGCACGCGCACGACGGAGTGGCGCAAGGGCTCGCACGTAGAGGTCGATGACTCGCAGATCAACGCGCTCGCGGTCGCACGCGAGGGGCGTCAATTGGAGCCGGAAGAGATGGAGCAACTGCTTCAGCTCGAGAGACCGGCGTAGCGCTTTGGGGAGGCAGACCGATGGCGGCGCTGTTGTTGCTCACGGGGCCCCAGGCGGGCCGCCGGCACGAAGTTCAGGGTGAGATCTTCATCGGGCGAAGCCCGTCGTGCACCATTTCGCTCGAAGACGCGAAGGTGTCGCGCAAGCACGTGCGGCTGTTGATCGAAGACGGCCAGGCGCGCGTCACGGACCTCGGCTCGCGCAACGGCACGCTCGTCAACGGCGAGAAGCTCGAGGCCGAGATCATTCTCCTGCCGGGCGATCGCCTGCAGGTCGGTGACTCGACGGTGCTGTTCGAGCCCTCGGCGCGCGCGTCGCTGTCTGATCGCGAGGCCGACGGCGAGCTGCACACCAGCCCGGTGGAAGAGCTGATCCCCGCGGTGGGCGCGGTCGCCGGGCTGTACCACGCCGGCGTGGCGCTCATCTCGGCCACCAGCGAAGCGATGGTGCTGCGCCGCGCGGCTGAGGAACTCGGCCGCAGCGTGCACGCAGAGAAGGCCGCCGCGCTGCTGGGCGGCACCGAAGGCCTGATGACCGCCGCCGTGGTGGGCGCCGAGTCGGTCGAGGTGCCCCGCTCGCTGGTGCGCGGGGCGCTGGAGCGCAAGGAAGCGGGCCGGGTGAAGGGCCTGCTGTGCGCGCCGCTGATCGCCTCGGGGGGGGCGCCGTTCGGCATCCTCTACGCGGAGCGTCCCGAGCCGTTCACCGAAGAAGAGCAGCGCACCATCGCGGCCCTGGGCCGCCTCGCGGGCGAAGCGGTGACCTCGGTGCGCAGCCGGCAGGACGGCGTGGCGCCGGTGATCTCGCTCATCGGCAGCAGCCGGCCCTTCCGCAAGACGGTGGAGTCGGCCCGCCGCGCGGCCTCGAGCGAGGACTGCGTCGTGCTGCACGGCGAGATCGGCACCGGCCGGGCGCAGACGGCGCGCTACATCCATTCCCGCTCGTCGAAGGCCCTGGGCCCGTTCGTGGTGGTCGATTGCCGCCGCTCGGCGGTGGAGACGGAAGAGGCGTTGTTCGGGCGCACCAGCGCTCCGGGCGTGCCTCCGCAGTCTTCGGCGCTGCTGAAGGCCGATGGCGGCTCGTTGTTGCTGCTCTCGATCGAGTCGCTGCCCCGGCACGTCTCGGAGCGCCTGGCGCGGTTGATCGCGAAGAAGGTGGCGCCGGCGCGTCAGGGCGGAGAAGAGCCGGTGGACGTGCGGGTGATGGTGACGGCGCGCGCTTCACTCGAGGCGATGCAGACGCGCGGGGAGATCGACGCCGAGCTGGCGCGGGCGCTCACGGGCGTGGAGCTCGAGACCTTGCCGCTGCGCGAGCGGAAGGCCGACGTGATGCAGCTCTTCGAGTGGTTCTGCGGAGAGCTCACGCGCACCCGGCGCAAGGAACCGCCGAGCCTCTCGCCCGACGCCAAGCGGTTGCTGGGCGATCACCACTGGCCGGGCAACGTGGAAGAGCTGCGCCTGGTGGCCGAGCGGATGTCGCTGCTCTACGGCGGCGGCGAAGTGACCGCGCTGCACCTGCCGCCCGAGATCCAGGACGGTGGCACCGCAGAGACGGCGCCGCAGTCGCTGGCCGAGCGCATCTCGCGGCTCGAGCGCGACGCGATCAGCGAGGCGCTGCGGCAGGCGAACGGGAAGAAGATCCGCGCGGCCGCGGCGCTGGGCATCAGCCGCCCCACGCTCGACAAGAAGATCGAAGAGTTCAAGCTGGTGGTGGAGAAGAAGCGCGCATGAAGCTCGTCTTCTCGCCTGAGGTCGCGGCCGCCCGCCGGACCCTGAAGCCCCTCGTCGCCCTCGAGACCTCGGTGCTCGTGCAGGGCCTTCCGTACCCCCACAACGTCGAGGCAGCCAAGCGCTGCGAGGCCGCGGTGCGTGACGAAGGCGCCATTCCCGCGCCCACGGCGGTCATCGACGGCCAGCTCTGCGTCGGCCTCGACGCGGCGCAGACCCGGCTGCTGGTGACAGGCAAGAACCTGATGAAGATCGGCTCGCGCGATCTCTCGATCGCCGTGGCCCGCAAGGCCAGCGGCGGCACCACGGTGAGCGCGACCTGTGAGATGGCGGCCGAGGCGGGCATCTTCCTCTTCGCCACGGGCGGTATCGGCGGGGTGCACCGCGGCGATCAGCTCGACATCTCCCAGGACATGGCGGCGATCGCGCGCTTCCCGGTGGCGGTGGTCTGCGCCGGCGCGAAGTCGGTGCTCGATCTCGAGCGCACGCTGGAGCTGCTGGAGACGCTGGCGGTGCCGGTGGTGGGCGTCGGCACGAAGGAGCTCCCGGGGTTCTACAGCCGGGAGACCGGGCTCATGCTCGAGCACCAGGTCGATGAGCCGGCCGAGGCGGCCGAGATGATCCGCGCCCGGCGTGACCTGAAGCAGGGTGGGCTGGTGTTCGCGCTGCCGCCCCCGGCGAAGACGGCCCTCAAGCGCGCAGACGTCGAGAAGCACGTGAAGGCGGCGCTGGCGCTGGCGAAGAAGAAGAAGATCGAGGGCAAGGCGGTGACGCCCTTCCTGCTGGGCGAGATGGTCGAGCGCACGAAGGGCAAGACGCTCGCGGCGAACCTGGCGCTGCTCGAGAACAACGCGCGGTACGCCGCGAAGATCGCCGTCGCGTTCGGCTGGCGCTAACGAACTCCCTCTCCCTGCGAAGCGGGGAGAGGGCCGGGGTGAGGGGCTCACGTGGATCGAACACTCTCCGCCCCAGGCAAGCTCTTCCTCAGTGGGGAATACGCGGTCCTCTGGGGAGGAGTCGCGAGAATCCTGGCCGTAGGCCCCAGAGTCCACGCCCTGGTGCGCCCACGCCCCGATCGCCAGGTGGACGTGGTGCTCGCCGATGGCCGGCTCTCAGGCCCGGCCACGCCCGCCGGGGTGCGCTGGGAGAAGGAAGTGCCCGAAGCCTTCCGCTTCGTGGCCACCACCA
The DNA here is from genome assembly GCA_030681645.1 of Archangium sp. Lineage (GTDB taxonomy): Bacteria > Myxococcota > Myxococcia > Myxococcales > Myxococcaceae > Archangium_A. The sequence continues at coordinate 1,059 of JAUXRX010000049.1, read as the reverse complement.
TCGATCTCTCCCTGCGGCTGCTGGGCACGGAAGGCCCGGGCTTCTCGGTGGCCTTCGAGAGCTCACCCACCGTCGACGGCCTGAAGCTGGGCCTGGGAAGCAGCGCGAGGGCGGTGGTGCTGGCCGCCGAAGCCGCGCGCTACGGCCTCGAAGCGCACTACGACACGCTGAAGCTGTCGCTGCTGGCCCACGCCGACGCGCAGGGGGGCAAGGGTAGCGGAGGCGACGTCGCGGCGGCCTTCGCGGGAGGCGTCGTGCGCTACCGGAAGTACGACGCAGCGAAGCTGCTCTCGGCGGCGTCACGCGGTGGACTCCTGGTGGCCATGGAGCAATCGCCCTCGGTCGATCTCGCGCGCATGGGGGAGCCGGTCTTCCCCATGCTCTTCGCCTTCAGCGGTCACAGCGCCTCGACGACGGCGCTGGTGAAGGAGGTCGAGCGGAAGTTCGACGAGCCCACCCGCAGACGCTTCGTCGAACGCTCTGACGGGCTGGGGGAGACGCTCGAGACCGGGCTCCTGCGCCGCGACTTCAAGGCGGTGGAGCTGGCGAGCGAGGGACTGCAGTCGCTGCTGTGGGAGCTCGGCGTGACCAGGGACGAGGGGCTCGACCGCGTTCTCAACCTGGCGCGCACCTTCGGCTGTGCCGGCAAGCAGAGCGGGGCAGGGGGCGGCGACGGGGCGGTGCTCTTCGCGCCCGACGCCGAGGCGCAGCGCACCTTGCTCGACGCGCTCCTGGCGCGTGGGATCCACGCGTTCGCGATCCAGCCTGATCGGGGGCTGCAAGGAGAAGTGGCGCGGCACCCCGTGCTGAGCGCCTGGCTCGACGCGCTCTGAGAACCTCTCCCTGCGAAGGCGGGGAGAGGTCGGCCGCAGGCCGGGTGAGGGGCGCAGTTCACGGTTGGTCGGCCCCTCACCCCAACCCTCTCCCCGCTGCGCCTCATGATTGATCAGATCTCTGGGCCAGGAGCCAGCCCTCAGCAAGCGCTTGGAGGGCGCGCAACGCTCGCCAGAGGATGAGGAGCCCCGGTGGGCCATTCTGTTTGAGATGGCCGCCGTAGCG
>JAUXRX010000057.1 GCA_030681645.1 Archangium sp. | reverse complement strand
ACCGCCGTAGTAGTAGCCGCCCGAAGCAGAGGCCGAGCCGGAGCCGGAGATTTCCCCGGTCTCGATGCGGATGCCGCCGCCGCTGCCACCCCAGAGGCTGTTGACGGAGCTGCCGCCGTTGGCGAGGAGCTGACCGTTGAGGACGAGGCGCTGGGCCTTGAGGCGCAACAGGCCGCCGCCGTTGCCGCCCGGGTTGGCCAGGTTGTAGGCCGCGCCGCCGCTGCCGAGCTCGTTGGGGTTGCGCAGGTCGCCGTAGATGGCGTTGGGGGTGATGGCCGCTGTCTCGGCAATGCCCACGCCGCCGTAGCTGCCGGCCGCCCTGTCGACGCCGAACGCGTTGCCTGAGGTGCGGCCGCGCGGGTCCGGGTTTCCGGGCCGGTGGCCGCCGAGGTAGCCCGCGTTGCTGACGTCGATGCGACCGCCCGAATCGATCACCACATCTCCGGTGACCTCCAGGTCGAGCTTGTGTTCGAGGGCCGACCCGTCCTGCGCAGAGTGGGTGACGACGCCGCCGCTGGTGATCTGGAGGCTGGAGAACCGGTGCGTTCCGTCGATGGTGAGCGTGCGCCCGCTGACGACCAGATCCGTGTCGTCGAGCGAGAAGTCGGTCTCCGAGATGAAGGTGACGGTCGTCTCCGCCCCCGCTCGCCGCACGTAGGTGGTGGTGGCCTGCGCACCCAACGCGTCCTCCGCGATCACCTCGAAGGTGATGTCGCCAGCCGCCAGCGGGGTCACGGATCTCGTTTGCGCGGCGCCCGACGCGGGCGTGAGGGTGCGGCCGCCCACCAGCACGCCGTTCATGCGCAGCTCGATCCAGGCGAGGGCCGGCCGCTCGTCCGTGGCGAGTATCGAGAGGCTCGAAGTCTTGCCGACCACCAGCGCGCCAAAGACGGCGGAAGGGACGGGCGGCTGATTCGCCTGGATCGTGTAGGTCCTGCTGCCGGCCGTGGAGCGCCCCAGGAGGTCGATGGCCAGCGCGTTGACCTGCACACTCGACTGGGCCGCCGTCACCAGGTGGTTGGTGCACACCTCCAGGCACCCGCTGCCGCACGAGACCGCGCTCGCGACGATCGCCACCCCGTTGATGGACATCGAGATCGAGCCCACGCCTCCGCTGTCGGTCGCTCTCGAGCACACCCGCTGCGTCTCACCCACGAGGAAGAACGGCGTCGTCGGCGTGAAGGACAGCACGGCCGGCGAGTTGCCCTGCACGGCCGTGGTTCGGGACGTACTGCCCTCGAGGCCGAAGACATCGCGGGCGACCGCGGTGAAGGTCACCGCGCTCTGGCTCGAGAGCAAGGGCAGCACGAACGTGGTGCTGATCTCGCCCGTGGTCGAGACCGCGATGGACGTGCCGTTGGCGAAGAGCTCCAGCCCGGTGAGATTGCCATCGGGGTCGGTGCCGAAGGCGGTCACGGTCACCGTTCCCCCCTCAGACGCGGCCGAAGGCGGCTCGGTGATCGACGCGAAGCTCACCGTCGGAGCGCGGTTGGGCAACAGCAGCGTGTCACCGGCCACCCGGGTCTGCCTGCCGGCGCGATCGGTGCCGACCGCTTCGAAGTGCACGAGGGACTGGGCGCCCATCGCCGGGAAGGTGAACGGCGTCGAAACCGAGGTGGTGGTGCTGGTCGCGATCGAGACGCCGTCTGCGAACAGCTCGAGGCGGGCGAGATCGCCGTCCTGGTCGGACGCGCTCGCGCCGATGGTTCCCACGCTGCCCTCCCGCGCCGAGGCCGGGGGGAAGAAAGAGACGACCGGCGGTTCGCCATCGGGCTGGAGGACGTAGCTCTGGGTGCGGGTGGTGGTCTTGCCCGTCCCGTCGACCGCGGTGGCCCGCAGCACCGCCGTCTGGCCGAGGCGCGAGGCGGGAATGACCAGAGAGAAGCCGGCGAACAGCGAGGCGGAGCGCAGGCCCTCGGCCGCGCCGAACTCCGTACCGTCGAGGTCCAGGCTCAAGCGGACGTAGCCGTCGTCGCTCGCGCCCACGTCGACCACGTTGTTGAACGGCGAGACGCGAAGGATGGCGGGGAAGCCGCTGATCGCAGGCGCCGCCGTGTCGCCGGTGATGGTGACCTGCTGCGTGTGGCTCGCGAGCTGCCCCGCCGCGTCCGTCATCGTCAGCGTCAGGTTGAGCGTGGTGGTGCTCGTCACCGGCGGGAAGCGGATCGCGAAGGTGGGGAACTCGTCGACGCCAGGCATCAGGCGATCGGCCACGACCTGACCATCGATCGTCACCGTGGCGTGGAACGGGGCGAGGCCTCCGGTGCGGCGGTACGGGACCCGGCTGAACGCTCCAGACACCAGGTTGGACGGAGCGCCGTTGGCGCTCAGCTGCAGCGCCGTCACCACGCGCGTACCCACCCGCACGCGGACCGGCCGACTCAGCGCCACCTCGCCGGCGCGGCTCGAGGCTCGAACGCGGAGCTCGAGCTCGCTGCCCGCCGGAAGATGGGCGGGCACCTGGACGCGGCCGAAGCCCGAGCCGGTGAGCCTGCCGCGCGCCTTGCCATCGACCAGCAGCTCGAGCGTGTCGATGAGCGCCCCGCGGGCCTCGGCCTTCACCGTGACCACCGAGCCCTGCGCGACCACCTGGCCCTCGAGCGGGCTCTGCAGGCTGACCGTGGGCGCGATCCGGAAGGGCAGCGGGAAGAGGAGGACGCCGTTGCTCCAGTCGGCCACCACCAGCGTGTCGTCGACGATGCGCGCGTCTTCCGCCCGGGTGGTGGTCAGCGTCCCCAGCGCCTGAGGCGTCGCGGGCACGGCCAGGTTCCACGCCTGCACTCCGGCAGGGCCCTCGGCGGCGAGCAGCGTCGCTCCCGCAAACCTGAGGCGCCGCAGCGTTCCCGCGGTGGTCAAGCTCGTCAGCTGCGTCGGCGCCGCAGGATTGGTGACGTCGTAGAGCCTGATGGTGGTGCCCTCACCCACGGCCAGCAGCGCCTCGTTGAGCGCCACGAAGCGGGCGGCCCCGCTGATGGTGGCGGCGATGCCCAGGCCTCCCGACGGGCTCGCCGTCACGAGCGTGACCTGCGCACCACCCGCCACCACCGCCAGCCGCTCTTCGGCCGCCACGTCGAGCGCCGCCTCCGCGAGGACCAGCGAGTCGCCGCTCGGGGTCGCGGCCGAGAGATCGGCGTTGGTGGCCATGGTCTGAAGGCGGGCTCCTGCCACCGCCCACAGCCGGCCGCCGCCGATCGCGAAGCGCTCCACGCTGGGCACCAGGGTCTGCGGAACGAGGACGGCGTTGAACCCCGCGGCGGTCTCGTCGAGCGCCCACAGCTCGGAACCCCGGCGGAAGAAGACCCGACCCCCGGTGGCCTCGACCTGCGCGACCGCAGCCGCAGGGCCCGGCAGGGGGAAGGCCGTCAGCGGCGTGGCGTTGCCGGCGCCGTGCACGGTGCTGCTCAGCAGGCCGGCCGAGCCGCCCGCGACGAACAGCCGGTCGCTCGAGCCCGCCAGGCCCATTGCCACGTCCTGGACGGGGAGGTTGGCCGCGACGGGCGGGGCGGTGGCGACGGCGGTCAGGCGGGTCCAGGAGAGCTGGGTCTGGGTGAGACCGACCAGCAACCCGGCGCGCAGCCGCAGGGCCCGCGCCTCGAGGGGCAGCACGCTCACCTCGGTCATGGTGCTCGAGCGGCTCACGTCGATGACGTGCACCTGGGCGTCGTCACAGGCGACGAAGGCCCGCCGCTCGTCTGCTTCGATCGCGTGACACGCGACGCCCAGGTTCAGGTCAGCCAACGCCAGCGTGTACGCCTGCACTCCGGTGGCGGTGGCGGCGACGAAGCCGCGCGTGCCCAGCGGCGTGACCTCGTTGGCGGCGCCACCGAAGGCGTCGACGGCGTACTGCGCCCAGGGTGACGCGGTGTCGTCGGTGAGGGTCCTGGCCACGCTGGGGCTGCCCGCGGCGGGCGCGAGCGCCAGGCGGCCCACCGTCGCGCGCAACCGCACCGCGTTGTCCCCCCAGGAAGCCCAGCTCGTTCCCGCGGGCGAGGTGACCACGCGCACGAGCTGGCTGGCGGTCTTGCACAGCAGCGAATCTGCCGAGACCAGCTGCAGACAGCCCGCGACGGGCACGCGCTCCTGCAGCGGGAAGCCCGCGGTGAGCGCATGGCGTTCGATCGCGTCTTCCCGGGCGACGTACAGCGCTTCGTCGTGCACCGTGAAGGAGCGCGGAGCCGCGCCCAGGTTGAGCGTGCGGGAGGGGAGCGCGCTGACGCCGCTCGAAGAGACGTCGAAGACCGCGAGGCCGGTCGCCGTGGCGACGAACAGCTCGTTCGCGGTCAGCTCGAGGCCCGCCTCGGGGACGAACTGGCCCGCGGTCGCGACGAGGCCGCCTGCAGGCAGCCCCTCCACCGTGCGGCTCTGCGAGGTGGTGCTCTGCTGGCCGTTGGTGTCGGTCGCGATCGCGGTGACGCTCAAGACGTCGCCTTGCGCTGCGGTCGGCGGCACCGGGAAGCGCAGCTCGCTCCCTCCGCGCGCGATCTCCGCGCCATTGAGCGTGAGCCGCGTCTCGAGGCTGTCCAGGTCAGCGGCCGCGGAAGACGCCAGCGCCGAGAGGGTACTCCCGGCCGGCAAGGTCGAGCCGGAAGGCGCCAGCACGAGCGAGACGCCGGGCGGCGTCAGATCGTCGACGACGAGGAACGAGACCGCGGCCACAGGGCCCGCCCGTCCGGCGGCGTCGAAGCCGCGCGCCTCGAGGGTTGCCAGCGCGGAGCCGGCGACCACCGGGAGGGTGAGGGTGGCGGTGAAGTCCGGCCCGGTCGCGCTGCCGGCGAAGACCCCGTTGAGGAAGAACTCGACCACGTCGCCGCCGATCACGGGCGTGGGAACGGCGCTGACGAGCACGCGGCCGCGCTCCAGGTAGGGAGCGGGGGTGATCAGTGACAGCGCGAGCGACGGGCCGCTCGCCGAGTCGGGCACCACTTCGATGCTGTCGATGAAGGTGGCGCCGGCGGTGCCCTGGGCGTCGAGCGCGATCGCGGTCAACTGCAGCACCGTGGGGACGGTGACGACGGGGGCGACCAGGTCGAAGACCGCGCTGGGCGCCTGGAGCGTGCCGGCCGGGGCGCCAGCGAGGGTGAAGCGGGTGGACTCGATGCGCGAGAAGTCGTCGCTCTCGACGCCCACGGCCACCCGGGCCCCCGAGACGACCGTGGGCAGGTGACGGAGGGCCGAGAGCTCAGGGCCCGTCGCGGGCGTGCTGAGCGTGATCGTCGCGTCGCGGACGACCCGGTTGCCCGCGGCGTCGACGACCAGGAGCTCCACGACCGCCTGCGCCGCGGTGGGGAGCTCGACGCGGGTCGGCAGCTCTCGATCGAAGACCTCGACGAGGCGCCCGTCGACCCGCAGCTCCGAGGTGTAGCCGTCGTTGGGCAGGGGCTCGTCGAGCACCTGGGCGGTCAGCGCGACGGCCCGTCCCTGGGGCGCCGAGCCAGGCAGCGAGAGCGAGACAGTCGGCGCGGCCGGACCCCGCGTGAGCCCGCGGCGGAAGACGGTGCGCCCGGTGGCCCAGGTGAGCGCTCCGTGGTGGAGGCTGAAGGCGCTGCCCCCGGCGAAGCGGCCCAGCTCGAGTGGCGCCCCGGTGACGTCGAAGAGCTGGGCCGACGACGGACCGGTGGCGAGCACCCAGTCGCCGAAGCGGTGGAGGCGCGCGAGGCCGGCGGCCACCGGGGCGGTGCCTCGCGGCGCGCCGCTGCCGTCGAAGCAGGCCAGCGTGGCGCCCTGGAGCGCGCAGAAGCCGGCAGAGGCGCTGACGGCGAGGCTGGTGGCTCCGCTCAGCGGCTGAGCGCCGAGGCGCGCGAGCGCACCTGAGGGCTGCAGCTGGAAGGTGGTGACCGAGGTGTTCGAGAGCGCCCACACCTCGCCGCGACGGCTGCTGAGCGCGGTGAGACCGTTGGCCGGAACGCGGTGGACGAGGGCCCCATCGAGGGCGTGCACCTCGAGGCCCTGGTCCGTGCCGACGATCAGCCGCCCGCCCCGCAGGGTGAGCCCGAACGGCCTCGAGACGAGCGGCACCGAGACGCTGGCGGCCAGCCCCGGCAGCGTCAGGCCCACCAGCGCTCCGCCGGAGGGCCGCGTGACCAGCGCCCACGCCAGCTCGCCACCGAAGGCCACGGCCTGAAGCTGGCCGGCGACCGCGCGCCGTCCCAGCTCGACCCCTGAGGTGGAGAGGAGGACGAGCTCGCTCTGACCGGACGCGAGCGAGCGGCCCACGAGGCGGTAGTCGCGCGTCTCGTCGAGCTGGGTGGTGGTGCCGGCGCCGCTGACGGTGGTCGCCTCGACGGCGCCGCGGGCGAAGGTGACCAGGCTCCGGGTGCTGCTGGCCGTCGACTCGCTGCCGTTGGACTGCCTCGCGGTGACGGACACGGTCAACACGTCGCCCTCGGGCCCGTCGGGCACCTCGAACCCGCCGTCGGCGAGCGCGGCGAGATCACCTGCGAGCGCGGTCACCCGGCGCGCGACGACGACGCCGCCGTCGAGGCCGGCGCCCACCCCGAACATCGCACCACCGGCCAGAGCGTTGCCGGCCGGCTGAGTGACGGCCTGGAAGGGCGCGGCCACGCCCAGATCGATGACCCGGATGAAGGCGGTGGCCACGTCGGACTGGCCGAGCGCGTCGAACACCCGCACCCGCATCGGCACCGACTCGACGTAGGAAGCGCCAGCGAAGCCCGGCGGCGGAGTGACGTCCGGGACCACCAGCTGGAGATCGAGCGACGAGGCCAGGGGTCCCGTGATGATCGGGTGCTGCCACCCCAGGTCCACCTCGAGCCGAACGACGCTGTCTGACGCGGTGAGTTCGAGGTGCGGCGCCAGCGGGCTGCCCTCGTTCACCTGCCACGCGGCGTTGGTGGCCAGGGTGACCTGCGGGCGGCCAGAACCATCGACGACGCTCACGTTGCGCGTCGCGCTGCCGACGTTGCCCGCGGCGTCTTCCGCTTCGACGCGCAGGACCGTGGCACCCGGGGCGGCAGGGGCGCGCCAGGTCGCCGTCCAGGGGGGCGCCGTGCGGTTCCCTACCAGGGCGCCATCGGCGAAGAAGCGGACGGCCCTGATGGGGTTGATGTCAGAGGCGGTCGCGACCAGCGAGACCGCCTGGTTCAGCGAGACCCGCGCGTCGCTGGCCGGCGAAGTCCACGACACGGTGGGCGCCGTCGCGTCGGCCCGAACGAAGAGAGTCACGGGTGACGAGAGTCCCCGCGTGCCCCGGCTGTCGTACGCCTCGGCCTGGAGGACGTGGGTCTCGTCGCTCCCTGCGAGGGAGAAGCGCAGCGTCTCGCTCAAGCCGCCGCTCAGCGCGCTCACCGCGACGGTCTTCCACGCGTGTCCGTCGACGTAGAGGCGCACCAGGGAAAGGCCGTTGTTGTCGGAGGCCGACACCGCCACGGGGATCTGCTCTCCATCGGTGAAGACCGCGTCAGCCAGCGGCGCGATGACGTCGACCTGGGGCGGCGTGTCGCCCGTGATCTGCACCACCAGCGTCTGGGTGGCGGTGTTGCCGCCGCGGTCGGTCGCCGACGCTTCCAGCGTCGAGGTGGTTCCGATGCTCGCGGTGGGCCAGGTGAAGGTGAAGCTGCCGTTCAGGCCGGAGAGCACGACGCCGTCCACCTTGAGCTGCCGGGCGGCGATGGCGGTGCTGTCGTCGGTCGCGAGCACCCGAATCGACCACGGCACCCCGGCGGCGAGCTGGGAGCCGGTGACGAGGGCGCGCCCGTCGGCGAGCGCGAGGCTCACCTGCGGGTCGACGGTGTCCCTGCTCCTGAAGATCAGCTCGGTGGCAGGGGCGGCGTTCCCCACCAGGTCGCGGACCCCTCCGTAGGTGAGGCTGAACTCCGTCGTCGAGGGCAGGGCTGCGCTGGGGTCGAGCGTCACCGTCTGGGCGTCGACCCCCAGGGCGACCGTCGCGGCGATCGGCGCGCCGGTCTGTCTCGCCGCGAGCCGGACGTTGCCGATGCTGGCGGGGTCGATGGCCTCGCTGAACGACAAGGTGAGGGTCGCGTCGGCGTCGATCTCGGCCCCCACGGTGGCCACCGGCTCGAGCCGGATCACCGTCGGGGGCGTCAGATCGGAGCGCCGCAGGGAGAGCGGGGGCAGGGTGACCGCGGCGACGCCCGCCTGCTGCAGCACGACGGAAAGGTCGGCCACGGGCCCTGCGGGCACGGTGAACGAGACGGCGGTGGGCGAGAAGGAACTCAACGCCACCGGGATCCCACTCAGGCTCACCACCAGGCCGCGCGTGAAGCCGGTGCCGTTGAGGATCACCACGCCACCCGCCTCGGACACCACCGAGGGGGTCACGGCCGTCGCCGTGAGGGCCGCGAGGTAGCTGAAGCCGCCCTGCACCCGCGCCGTCTCGCCCGCGGAGCTCAGCTCGACCTGCACCGCGCCCGCGGCGGCGACCGGCGGCGTGGTGAACGTCGCTGAAGTCGCGGTGGTGGCGCTCGGCACCACCTCGGTGCCTCCGATGGTGATTCGCGCGTCAGGCTGGATCCCCGCGCCGCTGAGGGTGACGGTGGTCCCGCCGCTCGCGGGGCCGAAGGTGGGGCTCAGCGAGTCGGCGACGAGTGAGGGGGTCCGCGCGACCTCGAAGTGGAACGTCCACGGGTGCAGCCAGCTGCCTCCCACCACCGGCTGCTGGGGCGTGGTGACGGTCAGTGAGTGCCGACCGAGGGTGAGCGGAAGCACGGGCACCGCCCTGACCTGCAAGCCGGAACGGACCGTGGTGGTGGCCAGCGCCCCGAAAGAATCGCTGAGCTCGAGCGTCGCCTGCGCCACGTTGAGGGGTGCGGTCGCGTCGTCGAACTGCACCATGAGGGTCGCGCCCGCCGTCGCGCTGCTGCCGCTGGCGGGCCCGCGCGCGGTGATGGTGGGGTACGGCATTCCGAACGCCGCCACGCTGAAGCCGCCGACGTCGAGCAGCACGCCGTCGACCAGCGTGGAAAGCACGCCGCTTCCGCCGAGCGGCGCCCAGGTGCGCATGGTGATAGGCCCGGTGGCGTCGAGCAGCCACACCCGGTTCGGGCTGCGCGCCAACACCCAGGGCCCCTCGACGCTCAGCTGCTGCACGGTCTCGCCCGCGTCCCAGAAGTCGATCAGCGCGGGCGCGGAGGTCAGATCGTAGCGGCTGACCCGGGTGCCGGTGGCGAGGTGGGCCACCTCGTCCTTGAGCACGAGGCTCGTCGCCCCGCCGGGCAGCGCGCTCACCGCGTGAAGCACGGGGAGCCCCGCGCTCCTGACGTCGCGCAGCTCGAAGCGGCTGGACGACGAGGCGTCGATCAACACGCCCAGCACGTCACCGTCGAGGCTGAGGCTGCGGATGCTGCCGCCTCCGGCGAGCTGCGTGCTGGCCACGACTTCGTACTGGCCGTTCACCACGCCCAGCACCGCCAGCTCAGAGGTGCCCGCGACCGCGATCCAGGCCGCTCCGGGTTGGGCGACGATGGCGGAGGCGCCATGGTTGACGAGCGGGAGCGCGATGCGCTGCAGTTCCTGCGGCTGGCACAGCGCGCCGGGAGCGGCTCCACAGGTGCCGAGATCGTAGCGGACGACCTGGTCACCGCCGACCAGGAAGGCCTCGCCGCCCGTGACGGTGATCGCCGTCGCGGGCTGCGTCGTCCCGGCCACGCCCGCGAGCCTCACCGGCTGCTCCGGCACCGAGATGTCGAAGGGCACGAGCTGCGAAGACGTCGCCACCAGCAGCGCCGAGCCGACGCGGGCTGCCGCGGTCGCGTTGACGGGCGCTGACTGGCGGCTGGGGAGGGTGAAGGTGAAGGCGTTGCCGAGGGTGGCGACGAGCGGCGTGGCGGCAGGCGTGGCGACGCTGACGTCGACGACGCCCACCACCCCGTCGGGAACCTCGACCTCGAGCGAGTCGTCGGGGAGCGCGGTGACGCTGCGCGCGCTGATTCCTCCGAAGGTGACGATGGTGCCCGCGAAGAGGCCCGCACCGCGCACCCGGACCTTCGAGCGGGACGCAAAGGGCGCGTTGTCGGGCGTGATGGAGGTCAGGCTGGGCGCGGTGAGGTAGCGCAGGGCGCCCAGGCGCTGCTCACGCAGATCGTTGGGGTTGATCAGCTCGATCGCGGCGAAGCCGATGGGGCCGGGAGGCACGGCGAGGGTGAGCCGGCTGCCGTCGACCGAGATGGACTGGATGAGCGCCGCGGTGCCGCCGATCTCCACCCGCACGCCCGGGGCCAGGCCGGTGCCGGTCAGCTCGAGGGTCGAGCCACCCGTCGCCAGCGCGACCCAGTCGCCAGGGGCCTGCGTGGCCGGCCTCTCGGGCGAGGCGGTGAGCGCGGTGCGGAACCGATGCGTCCACTCCGCGCCCAGCGTGGCGCCCGACAGGCCCGAGAACGTCGGGAGCACGCGCAGCACGTACTGGCCATCGGGCGCCAGGGGGCTGTCAGGCGTCACGCGAATTCGCGCGCCCGAAACGAGGGGGGTGACGGGACGGCTGACGGAGAGCGAGCTGCCCGAGAGGGTCTCGAGGCGTACATCGGGCAGGCGGGCCGCAGAGGGGAGCTCTCCCACCGTGAAGTCGACTCCCTCGAGCAGGGCGACGCGCTCGTTCTCGCGCGGCGAGGCGGACATCACCGGCAGCGCGTCGAGCGCTACGGTGGAGATGCTGCCCACCACCGAAGGCTGACTGGGTGGCGCGCCGAGCGGGAGATCGCGCGCCGTGCCCTCGTCGCTGAGGAAGATCGTGCCAGCGAACAGGGCGCGCTTCGAGAGCGCGAGGGCGCGCACGTCACCGAAGACCGGGATGCTGTCGACGAAGGCCGGCTGGCTCCCGCGGGTCACCTGCCACCGCTGGACGTCGCCGCCGCCGCAGGCCACGTAGAGCTGGCTGCCCAGCGGGTAGACGCGCTCGGCAGACACCCACCCCGCGCCCAGCTCATCTCGCAGCGTAATCGCCGCGAGCGGCGCGGGGGCGCTGAGCAGCGTCACGTCGTAGATCGCGACCTGGCCGGTGCGGCCGAGCGCGGCGAAGAGCCGCTCGCCCTCGAGCGCGAGGTGGCGGGCGGGGGCGGCCATCGAGGTGCTGCTCAGGCGGGTCCAGCTGGCGTTGCGAACGTCGTGGATGTCGAGGGTCGGGTTGGTGGTCGACGCGTTGGCGACGAAGAGCATGCCGTTGCGCAGCTCCACCGCTGACGCGCCCGCGGCGAGGGCGATGCGGCCCACCGCCGTGAGTCGCTCGGTGTCGACCACCAGCACCCCGGCGCGGTCGGCCACGAAGGCGAGCCGCCCTGACACCGCCACGTCGACGGCGTCACCCGTGCCCGGCACCGTTCCCCGCACCACCGGCTGCGCCGGCAGCGACACGTCGACGGCGAGCAGGCCCGCTGAGCCCGCGGCCACCCAGAGCATCGAGCCCGAGCGCACCACGCGATGCGCGCCATTCGAGCTCGACAGGGGGACCTCGCTGATGAACCGCACGTTGTTCGGCTCGGAGAGGTCGACGAGGGCCAGCCCGGCCCCGCCTGACTTGTTGGTCTCGTAGACCACGCCCTGAGGGCCGACGACGTCGGTCGAGCCGCCGAAGGCCACGTACGAGAGGGTGTCCTCGACCACGAGATCGGCGACGGCCCTGGTCGAGAACTGCGCGACCGCGCCTGAGCCGTAGAGGAAGGCGTCTGGGAGCGTGAACTGCTCGCCGTGCGCGCTGAGCGTGACGGCCACCCGCCCCGTGTTGTGAGGCGGCGCGACGGCGGTGGCCGCCACGGTGGAGCGCACCGCCACCAGGAAGCTGCCGGTGCCACCGAAGTCGACCGTCATGCCCGGGCTGAAGCCGCGGCCGCGCAGCTCGACGGTGACGCCGCCGGCCTGCGGCGCGGTCTCGGGCTGAAGCGACGCCAGCCGCAGCCCGTCGCGGTAGACGAAGCCGCCCGCGCGGGACGCCGTCAGCCCCGAGGGGTCGACCACGGTGACCGTGACCGGCCCGGCGGTGAGGCTCGGCGAAGGGGCCACCAGGACGGCGAGCTCGGTGGGGCTCTGGAAGGTGATCTGCGCCGCAACACCGCCCACCACCACCTGCGTGCCGGCGCGGAAACCGGTGCCGGCGATCGTCACGGTCGTCGTCTGATCCACCCGGCCGCTGTGCGGAGAGATCGTCGCCAGCAGCGGCTGCACCGCGTCGGCCGCCACGACCGTGAAGGTGGTGTCGACGGGCACGGCCAGGAGCCGGCCGTCGAAGTCGGTCAGGCCTTCGATGGCCACCCGCACCACGTCGCCGGGCGAATAGGGGACCGTCGGAGTGAAGCGGACGCGAGCGCCGGTGATGGTGAAGTCCAGGGTGCGGGTGCCGCTGACGGGCACTCCAGCCCGGGTCACCGAGAAGGTGGACTCGGTCAGCGAGGACGGCCCCACGGGGAGGTTGAACTCGGCCACCACGACGGCCTCGACGGGGGCGAGCGCACCGCCAGCCGGCGAGATCGACGTCAGCAGCAGGCGGTTCGGCGGCAGGGCCCGAATGGACCCCGGCAGCCCCACCCACACCGTGCCACCCACCTCTGTCAGCCCCGAGGCGTCAGCCCCGACCGTCGCGGTGCGCACCAGCGCCGGCGTGTCGGCGCCGAGGTCGTAGATCCACACCCGATCGCCCGAGGTCACGTAGGCCAGCGACCCGATGACGCGGAGCCGGCTGCGCACCCGGTCGACGTAGTCCGCGGTGCCTGATTCGACGGTGATGGCTCCGCGGCGCGTGCCGTCATGGCGATAGCTGACCAGCTCGAGCCCCGCCGCCTGGCTCCCCAGCACGGCAGAGGTGAGCGCGAAGAGCCCTTCGGCCTTGACGTCGATGGAGAGCGGGTCGCTGTCGAGCGCCACCACGGTCGCCGTATCGAAGCCGGCGGTGGAGATCGTGTACCTGCTCACCGTGCCGGGCAGCGCGCTCGAGTCGACCGTGCTCACCCAGAGCTCGTCGCCGAAGAGGCTGACGTCGGTGGCCGCGCCGCCCGTGGAGATGTGGCCCACCTCGAAGGGCGTGGCCGGGTCGCTGATGTCGATCACGCTGACGCCCGAGACGTCGGTGGCGAGGAAGGCGAGCTCGTCGCGCACGGCCAGGCCTCGCGCGGGTGAAGGTGCCTCGAGGTTCCCCAACCGCAGCGGGCGCTCGAGCAGGGTGACGTCGAAGACGTCGAGCCCGAACGGCGCCAGATCGGAAGCGACGTACCAGAGCGGGCCCCGCACCTCGAGCTCCGACGCCCGGCGCGGCGGGTAGCCGGGCAGGGTCACCCGCTCACCGGCCGCGGCGTCGTAGGCGAAGAGCCCGACGTTCACCGGCGCCTCTCCCGGCCGCTGCACGGTGACGGGCGCGAGCCCCGCGTCGTCAGCGACGGGCACGGTGAAGGCCAGCCGGCTGCCGTCCACCACGTCGACGGAGTCGCTCTCGCGCCCGCCCACGAACACCCGCGTTCCCGCCACGAGCGGACGCCGGTTGGGGAAGACGAGCGAGGCCCGGGTGCCGCCCGAGGCCGGCCCGTGATCCGGCGAGAGCTGCACCGTGCCCGCGAAGCCATCGACGAACTGCAGCCCGTGGACCAGCTCACCTGAGAGGCCGCTGCCGTCCACCACCCGCAGCGTCTCGAAGCCCGCGCCGGGGTAGGGCCCGACCTGCAGCGTGAGGCTGGTGGCGGTGGCGTTGAGGACGGTGACGGGCTGATTCCCGACGGTGGCGGTGGTCGCTCCCTCCAGGCTCGAGCCTGAGACGGTGAGCGTGCCGCCGCTCAGCGGGAGCCAGGTGGGGGTGACGCTGGCGAGGTGGGGCTGACGGCTGCCCGCCGTGCTCGTGCGGAAGCGGGTGTGGAGGGGAATGAGCAGCCCGCCCGCGCGCTGGTCAGTGACCCCGTCGACCACGAGCTCGAACTCCGACTCGGGCGCCAGCGGCTGCAAGGGGCGAATGAGGATGGAGAAGGTCTGCGTCGCCACGTCGGTGACGACCTCGAGGGCGGCGTCGACGGGCGCGCCCCCGCTGCTCAGCCGCACCGTGGCCGCCGTCACGCTGGGGGCGGCGATGGGCCGGCTCAGGCGAACGCTCAGGGGCGTGGTGGTCGGGGGCACGACCTGGTGGCTCCTCGGTGACCAGTCGGTCACCAGGCTGAAGGGCATGGTCAGCTCGCGCAGGGCGTCCTGGCCAGCGACGATCACCCGATCGCCCACGGGGATCGCGTCGAAGGCGCGCTCCCGGTTTCCGGCGCTGAAGGCGCGGGGCGCGCGGGGGTTGGTGAGATCGAAGAGCGAGACGCCGCCCTCGAGCGACGAGACGAAGAGCACGTTGCCCACCACCCGCAGCCGGTAGGGCGCGCCCGGGCTGTTGCTGAAGCTCGAGTCGAAGAGCTCGCGGCCCAGCTCGACCGGCGCCGAGGGCGTGCTGATGTCGACGAAGATCAGCCCCAGGGTCGGCGCGGCGATGATCGCCACGTCGTCGACCACGGCGACGTCCGAGAGGTTGGCGGGGAGGCTCAGGGACCCGACCACGGGAGCGGTGGGTGAGAGGCCGTCGCGGATCTCGAAGGTCCCCCCCGGCGTCGAGCTGAAGCTGGCGTTGGGGTCGCTCCCCAGGCCCACGATGGGCGCGTAGTCGCGTCGCGGGCCGAGCATGGTGGTGTCGCGCACCGGGGCGCGCGGAACGCTCGAGCAGTAGAACAGACCGTCCAGCTCGCCGGTGACCGTGAGCAGACGGCCCCCTGCGACGGCAGCCGCGGTGAAGTTGCCGGGCGCGGTCGCGATCGTCACCGGATCTCCGGGCACGCGCAGGTCGAGCATCGTCGCGGTTCCCGTCACCGAGAGCGCTTGCTCGACGGACCCAGCGGACGGACAGAACAGTGACGGCGGCGGCTTGGGCACGCCCACCAGCCGCGACGACAGCACCAGCGCGCTGCTCCCGGCAGTCATGACCCGGGTGGCCAGGAGCGCCGTGTCCTGCCGGCCGAGGAAGGGCATGCGCAGAGACGTGCCCGCGTCGGTGATGCCCCCCAACGTCGAGAGCCCGCTGAACCCGTTGGCCACCAGGAGCGACTTGTCGGCCCCGAAGGCGAGGTCGAGGGAGTCGGGCGCGAACTCAGCCTCTGCAGGCGGCGGCTGGTTCCGGCCGATGGCGTCCGCGACGCGATCCGAGAGGCCCGGCGCGGGGAGCACCGGTTGGCCTCCGACCACCAGGGGGCGGCCTGCCTGCGACACGTCGTAGTTCACGGTGCGGAAGCTCTGCGGCACCGTCCCGCTGCCGGTGATGGGACCCAGATAGGGCTGGTCGAACCGGTTGCCGGCCCCGTTCGGGCCTGCCGCGGCGTGCACGAGGAACGGGGTCACCGGGTCGGCGGCGAGCGCGACGGGGTGCACGCTGCCGGCGGTCTCGGTGCCCGTCAGGGTGAGGCCGTAGGTGGGGTGCTGCGAGAGCGTCGTCGAGCTGCCGTCTCCGAAGATGACCTGCACGTCGACCGACCCGAAGCCATGAGGCGGGGTGGCGAGCGTCGCTCGCTGCGGAGTGGCGACCGAGAGCGCGCCAGCGGGAATGCCACCCACCCGGCCCTGCATGGCGGCCAGCGGCTCGAGCCACGGGGGGAGGAAGCCGCGCCCGGTGAGGGTGAGGGTCCCCCCTCCGTTGGGATCGAGGAAGCGCGGGGCGAGCGTGTCGATCTGCGGCGGCTCGCGGTAGAGGAAACCACCCGAGCGTCTGGCGAAGAGGCCCGAGTCATTCACCACCACCACGTCGACCAGGCCTGCGGTGCCCGGAGGCGTCGTCACCGAGAGCGTGGTGGAGCTGCGGGCGCCGATCAGCCCCGGCACCCCACCGAAGAGCACCTGGGTGCTGCCGTCGAAGCCGGTGCCCAGCACGGTGACGGGTTCTCCACCCGTGGTGAGGCCCACCCGCGGCGAGAGGAGCGCCAGCTGAGGCTGAGGCCCCGTTCCCGAGGTGGTGAAGCTCACGTCGAAGGGGCGCAGCAGCGCCTTGCCGTCGGTCGTCTGGAGCGCGGTGCTCAGCTGGAGGCGCATCGCCGCGCGCGGGGGCAGCGGGGCCGACGGGCGGAAGACGAGGGTGCTCATGGGCTGGGTGGGCGACCCGGCCTCCAGCGTTCCCGCCACCGGCAGCCCGTCGGCCACGAGCGAGAAGGCCTGCGTCGCCGACGCTGCCTCGACGGTCGTGGAGAGAATGAGGGTGAAGGCCGGCACGGAGGGCGCGACCAGCTGTCCTCCGGTGACCGAGCTCGAGAGCACCGTCAGCTCGGCGAGCGGACCGAACTGGAGACGGGGACCCTCGGTGCCGATGGACGCAGAGAGCACCTGCCCGCCCCAGGCGCCGCTCGCCGTGGCGTTGCCGCCGGCGAAGGTGAAGAGCCGCTGCGGACTGTCGGGATCCGTCAGGTCGACGACCACCGTGCCGACCCCCTCCACGGCCACATAGGCGAGCTGGTTCTGGAGAGTGACATGTCGGGCGAAGCCCCCCAGCGCCAGCGCAGCGCGACGGCTGAGCAGCTGCCCGGACGCGTCGAGCAGCACCAGCCCTTCGGGGCCCGCGGCGACCACCGCCAGCTCGCCCGAGAGGCGAACCCACTGCGCGTCGATCGTCACCGAGTCGGTGATGGTCAGCGCTCCATCGAGCGCGACGCGGTGGAGCGAGCCGTTCGACAGCTTCAGGGTGAAGGGGTCGCGAATACCCGAGGCCGTCAGCGCGAAGCCGTTGCCCACGGCCAGCCCGAGGCCCCCTGTCGCCTGCGTCAGGGTGTTCACGGGGAACGGTGGGCCGGTGATGTCGTAGCGCTGCAGGCCGCGGCGATGCAGCGCAGTGACGAGCTGATCGTCGCGGGCGTCCGCTCCGAAGGCGCCCTCAGGGGCGGCGACGCCCACGTCCGTGGCGAGGGTGACTTCTTCGATCAGCCCATTCGAGGTGAAGACCGGCCGGAACGCGGTGACCCCCCCCGACCACTTGCCCTTGAGGGCGTCGAAGTCGGCGGTGGTGGCCCAGATGCGCTGACCTCCACCCGGGGGGTACGAGAGGCTGGTGACGCGCCCCGCCCCCACCGTGGCCATGATGCGATCGTCCTCGCGATCGCCGTTTCGATCGACCAGCCCGCCTCGCTGGCTGGGGGGGATGGGCTGACCTGCGAAGGCGCCGCGCCGCTCGAGCCCGCTCAGGTCGATCAGCACCAGGCCGCGGTTGGTGCCGAGGTAGGCGGTGTGGCCGATGACGAGCACGTCGTTGACCTCGCCGCCCAGCTTCACCGACGCGGTCGCGGGCTGTTGGTACGTGAAGGCGGCGGCGCGGGTGGCGGTGAGCCCGCTGGGGTTGGTGACCTGCACGTCGACCGCACCGCGCTGGCCGGGCGGCGTCACGGCCTCGATGGTGCCCGTCCCGGTGACGCGAACCGACAGCGCCGGGCTGCCACCGAAGGTCACCGACACACCGCCGGTGGTGCTGAAGCCCCGCCCCGAGATGACCACCGGCGTGCCGCCTGAGGTCCCGCCCACCGCCGGGGTGACGGCCAGCACCTGCAGCGGGTCGATGTAGATGAAGGCGCCTGCGTGAAAGAGCGACGGGCCCGCCGACGAGCTCAGCTCGAGGCCCGCGCTCCCGCTCGCCCCGGGCGGCGTCACGAACGACAGCGCGCTCCCGTCTCCGGCGACGGTGGTCACCTGGCACAGCGTGCCGCCCAGGCGCACCACGGTGGTGGCGTCGAACCCGCTCCCGGTCACAGTGACCGTCGTGCCCCCCGCCACCGGACCCTCTCTCGGGCTCAGGCCGTCGACCGCGAAGGCGCGCGCGTCGAGGGTGCTGGCCGTGGAGAAGGGCAGCACGAAGCGGGCGGGCTGAAGCGCGCCGTTGGCCGCGTCGACGAGGCCTTCGATCACGAGCCGGTAGCCGGTGGACACGCTCAGGCCTCCGGGCGCGGCGACCTCGAGCACGTTGCCGCTCAGGGCCACGACCACCGGCACGGGGGTTCCGCTGCTGCTCCCGTCTTCCCGAACCAGCGACACCATCGCCGCCGAGGGCGTCGTGACCGGCCGGTTGAGCGTGACCCGCAGCGGCGTGGTGACGGGCACGCCGGTCGCCGCGAGGCTCGGGGTGGACCCGACCACCGCCGGGAAGGGGAGATCGACCAGCAGCAGCCAGTCGGTGGCTGAGGGGAAGAAGGGGCGGGTCAGCGTCTTCGTGGCGCCGACCGCCACGAGGTCACCCTGCGTGGCCATCGCCGTGAACGTCTCGACCGGGAACAGGTCGACGGCGGTCACCAGCCGCGGGGTCGCGCCGTCCTCGAGCGAGTACCACTGCAGATGGGCGCCGTTGCGCGCGCCGCCCACCACCGAGAGGTGCGGCTGCGCCGAGACGGCGACAGTGGGGCCGGCGAGGCCGCTGGGCAGCGTCGCCAGAGTGCGGAGCCGGTCGCGGGGCAGGGCGTCGACGCTCGCCGCGCCCGGGACGCCCACCAGGCCGGTGCTCCCCACCAGCGACAGCTGGGCCCCCGGGATCCGGGCCACGGTGAGGGGGCTCGAGCGCGCGAGATCGATCAGGAGCAGCTCGGGATCCTGGCCGAGGGACGGGGTGGTGAGCACCGCGTGCCGTCCGGAGACCGCGACCTTCGAGATCGCCAGCGGCGTCGAGTTGCCCCCGAGCACGAAGTGGCTGGTCGCCCCCAGCAGCACCGGCTGGGAAGGCTGGGTGATGGAAAAGGCCGTGAGGCCCGCCTCTCCGCTGGCGACCAGCAGGAGATCGTCGGCGACGGCCACCGTCCCCGCGGTGCCATTGAAGGGCACCCGACCGACGATGACGGGGGCGATCGGGCTGCTCGCGTCGATGAGGAAGAGCGCCGAGCGTCCCTCGCCCTCGAGCTCGATGCCCGCGACGTCTTTGCCCACCGCGCTGACCCACGCGAGGTTGCCGCGCACTGCCACGCCGCGCGGCAGGAACGGGGGCGGCAGAGAGACACCGCCGAGCACCTGGGGATGGGCCCGGTCCGCGACGTCGACGAGGGCCACGCTGCCCAGGAGCGCACTTCCCGTCAGTTCCTCGAGCGTGAGCGCCTGGGCGGGAATCGACCCGTCCTGGACCACCCAGACGATCTGCCCGGAGAACTGCAGGTCGAGCACGGCGCCCTGACCCAGCTTGTCCGTGGAGCGCACCGGCCCGTCGATGTTGGGATCGTAGCGGGCCACCCGGCCGGTGACGCTGACGTCGGTGTAGAAGTACGCCCGTTCTGCCAACGCGACGCGACCGTCCGGCGCGACGAGCTGGACATCGGCCGGCCCGAAGCTCCCCGGTGGCGTTTCTGCATCGAGGCGCCCGGGCGACCGCACCACGACGTTGGTGGCCTCGGCCCCGTCGAACCACACCCGCATGCCGCGCATGAAGCCCGAGCCGACCAGCTCGACGTGCGTGCCTCCCGCAAGCGGTCCGCCCGCGGGTGCCACGTAGGCGAGGTCGAGTACGGGCACGTAGATGAACCCGCCCACCAGCGACGCCTCGCGGCCGTCGGGGGTGAGCACCCGAACCGTCGCAGGGCCCTCCAGGTTGGCGGGGGTGAGCACGGTGAGCGCCTCGCCGCCAGGGGCCACCTGCACCCGCGTGCCTTCCTCGGTGCCGAAGAAGGCGCGCATGCCTGGCTCGAAGCGAAGGCCGGCGAGAGTGACCGTCGTCCCTCCCCCGACGGGACCCGCGTTGGGGCTGACGGCGTGGAGGCGGGGAGGGGCCTGCGCCGAGGCCGAGGTGCGGAAATGGAGCGCGACCGGCTCGGCGAGCGCGAGCCCGGTGATCGAGCTGAGCCCGGTGACGGTGACGAAGACGTCAGCCGACAGCGGGAAAGGCGATGAGGGCACCACCGTGAGGCGCTGGCCATTGACCGAGCTGGTGAACGGCACCACGGGGCCCAGCCGCGCATCGCCCACGCGGATACTGACTGCGCCGGCCACCCCCGTGGCGTCGGGCACACCCGTGAAGTCGAGCGCCACCGCGCTCGACGGCAACACGTCGCGCTCTTCGGTCCGGGGGGCGCTGTCGGAGAGCGCAAAACCCGGCAGTGAGAACGCGCCTGCGGCCCTGCCATCGTTCACCGCCGCGAGGGGGCCCAGCGGGCTCAGGGTCACGGGCGTGGCGGTGTGCCGGTTGGGAACGAAGAGGTTGGCGCGGGCCAGGCGCTGCAGCGTGCCATCGCGCTTGAGCACCGAGATCTGCATCGTCGACCGGTCGGCCACGCCGTCCTGGTCGACCAGCATCTGGGAGCTGACGGCGAGCTGGCCTCGCTGAGCCACGTGGGCGGCAGAGAGCGCCAGCCGGTCGACCCGGTCGATGCCCTGGCGGCTGAGGCTGAGCAGCGTGGGCTGGGCGGGCACGCTGACGTCGACCCGCGCCAGCGGGGCGCCGGGCGCTTCGCAGCCGACCAGCACCGTCGCGCCCTCGACGGAGACGGAGACCGCGTTCCCCGGCAGCGCGAGGAAGCCGAGCTCCTGCAGGGTGGGGCTGTGGAGATCCAGCACTCTGAGCCCGGCGGAACCCGAGGCGACGTAGAGGCGGTGCTCATCGGCCGCGACGCCGAGGGCGGAGCCGACCACCGGAATGGTGGCCAGGCGCAGGGGCGCCTGGGGATCCGAGACGTCGATGACCACGACTCCCGCCGTGCCGTCGGCCACGAAGACCAGCCGCCCCCTGCTCGCGATCCCCCCCACGTCGAGGCCCGGCAGCTCGATGGCGCCCAGTCGCCGCGGGAGCGCAGGGGAGTTCACGTCGAAGACGGTGAGCCGCGTGGGCTCCGCCCCGCCCGCTGCGGCGATGGTGGCGAGGACCAGATTTCCGAAGGGGGCAGGCGCCTCCGGGCCGGCCTCGAGCCAGGCCACCTGCGTCAGGGACTCCTGAAACGAGGTCGCGAGCGTCCCGCGGTGGACGGCGGCCGCCGCGGTGATCTGGAAGAGCGACAGCGAGGGCGGCGTCGCGCCGCCCCGGGTGACGGCGCAGAAGGTGCCGTCGGCGCGCACCGAGGTGAGGGCCTCGAGCTCGAGGCCGTCGGGGTGCGCCACGACGCGATCGGGCCTCAGGCCCAGCTCGACGCTCACCGGCGCCGCCGAGACCCGGTTGCCTGCCGGATCGCTGGCCTGGGCTCCCACGGTCGCCGTGGCGCCGGTCGAGGGCGCCAGCCAGGGGACCGAGTACGCGGGGCGGTTCGAGACGCTCGAGGTGGCGGTCGCGGTGGTTCCGACCGGGAGGCCATCGACGAAGAACTCCACGGCCGCGATGCTCGCGTTGTCCATGGCGACCGCCTGGAGCAGGGTCTGCTCGCCGCGGGTGATCAGCTCGCCCTCGGCCGGTTCGATCAGCTGCGCCTCGGGCGGGACGGTGTCGGTGACCGCGCCCACCACCACGGGATCGGTGACCGACTCGTGGCCGGCCCGGTCTCGTGCCACGGCCGTGATGACGAACGTCCGGTTCCCGCTCCCCACCGGAGGGATCCACTGGCCGGCGTAGCGCGAGGCGGCGCCGGCGAGGCCCAGCGGCGCGGTGCTCACCGAGACCCGGACCCCGTCGACCAGGAAGGCGACCTGGTCGATGGGGCCCTCTTCATCGCTGGCGTCGACCTCGATGCGAAGCGGGCGACCTTCGAACACGAAGCTGCCCGGGCCGGGTCTGACCATCGCCACCAGCGGCGGTTGGTCGGCGCGCACCGTCAGCTCGGAAATGATCGTGCTCGATGATTGGCCTGCGGAGTCGATCGCCGTCGCGCGCACGAAGAGCGTGCCGGCGGTCGACGGCGCCATCACCGCCGCCTCGTAGGGGAGCACGTAGCGCTGGCCCACCTCGGTCAGCGCGCCCGGCGCTGGTCCCGCTTCGAAGAACACCCGCGCGATGCCCTGCAGATCGGCCGCGTTGGCGTGGAGCAGGAACGGCTGACCGGCGGTCACGAAGGCAGGCAGCGCGAGCGAGATGGTCGGGGGCGTGTCGGCGATGATCTGCACCGAGGCGGCGGCCGTGCTGGTGTTGCCCGAGGTGTCGCGCGCGACGGCCTCGAAGGCGAGCGTCGTCCCCGGGGCGCTCGTTCGGGGCGTGGTGAAGTCGAACCGATAGGGCGCCGCCGCCAGCATCGCGAGCGGGTTGCCGTTGAGCCGCAGCTCGACCGACACCACCTCGACGTTGTCGATGGCTTCGAGATCGACCCTGACGGGCTGGCCTGCGGCGACCTGAGCGCCGTTGGCCGGGGTGCGGAAGCTGACGACGGGGGCCTGCTGATCGGCCACGACCGAGACGGTGGTGGTGGCGCTGCTGGTCTGGTGGCCTTGATTGTCGGTCGCCTTCGCCGACAGCGACACCTGCCGGCCCGCCGAGCCGAACGGGAGCGGAATCTCGAACCGGTAGGGGCTGGCCCCGCTGGTGAGCTGCAGCCGGCCACCCACGAGCCCGTCGACCTGCAGCTCGATCGCGGTGACGGCGATGTCGTCCGTGGCTGCGACCACCGCGGTGAAGAAGCGCCCTTCGGTGAGGGTCGAACCGTCGATCGGCAGAGAGATGGCGAGGGTCGGCGGCTGGTCCACCACGAGCGGCAGCCGGACGATCTGGCTGGGCACCACGTGACCGAAGGAATCGACGCCCCGGGCCTGGAGGAGCAGCTCGGTGCCGGTGGTGGGTACGGGCACGCGGAAGACGAAGGGAGGGGTCTGGCGGATGATGGGGAAGACGGCCCCGTCGACGGACAGCTCCACGCTCGTGACAGCCACGTCGGGGTCCTGCGCGAGCACGTCGACGTCGACGAAGTGGCCGAGCACCGCCGGCGCGCCTTCCACAGGCCGCACGATGGCGACCGTGGGGGGGAGGTCCGCGATGATCTCGATCTGCTTCACCATCAAGGGGCTCCACCGGCCCGCCGTGTCCCGGGCCCGGCTGGCGACGATGTAGGGCGACGAGTCAGTCACGCCGAGTGCAGCCAGCCGCGGCATCACCACGTCGGCGCTGACCACGGGGGCATAGATGGTGAAGTCGGCGCCGGGCAGGGCGTTGACCGGAGAAAACCCGGTGGCGCTGTGCACGAGCTGCAACGACTGCATCGTCGGCCCGGTGAGCACCTCGACCAGATCGACGAAGACGTTGTCGGAAGCGAGCGCCTCGACCCGCAGCAGGGTGCCCTCGGTGATCTGCTGGCCGGTGGTGGGCGTCTGAATCACGACCGCCGGGTTGGCCTCGTCGGGCTGCACCGTGAGCGTGCGGGTGATGATGGACTGGCTGCCCTCGCGGTCGGTCGCCACCACCCGCAGGTCGATGGAACCGCGCGTGCCAGGCTGGAGCAGGCCCGGCGGCAGCTGGATGGTGCTCTGGTACCTCCGCGAGCGGTAGGGATCGGAGAACGGCTCGGGCATGCCCAGCAGCGCCGCGCGGTCGTCGGGGTCCGCCGCGAAGGGGTTGCCATCGGCGTCGACGCTGCTGACGGGGATCGCCGTCGCCTGCTGCGCCGAGAACTGCAGCGCGGGTTGATTGTTGAGGAAGACATCGACGAAGGCGATGCCGGTGTCGTCACCGGCCAGGGCGCGTACCACCAGCTGAATGCTGCCCGCCGTCACCGCCAGCTTCGGCAGCACCAGCGCCAGGGCGGGCGCCGTCGGGCGCCGGCCCTGGATCAACAGCTGCCGGCTGGCGCTCGCTCCGTTGGAGTCCTCCACCCGCACCTCGAGGATCGAGGGTGAGTCCTCGGCGCCCGCTGGCGGAATGAAGCTCGCGGCGAGCCCGGCGGTGGAGCTGGTGAGGGCCTGCGAGAGCACCGGCGCTCCGTTGAAGAGGACCTCGACGTGAGCGAGGCGGAGATCGTCCTGCGCGCTGAAGTGCAGCGAGGCCGGCTGGCCCTGGAGCAGCCGCACCAGCCCGCTCTGCAGCTCGATCGCGGAGATCGACTCGACGGCCGAGCTCAGCGTGTCGAAGCGAATCGAGGGGCCCTGGTCGTTCCCCACCGTGACGAAGGAGGGGCTCGAGGTGCTCACGTTGCCCGCGCGATCGGTCGCCCTCACGGTGAGCGTCAGCGGGGTGTTCGAGGGAGGAGGCGCCCTGAGCAGGGCAGACCAGTTGCTCAAGGAGAAGCCGACGCGCTCGGCGATGACGACTCCGTCGACGAGCAGCTCGAGGTGGTCGACACCGACGTTGTCGGTCGCGGAGATCGACACCAGGTAGTCCTGCCCGGTGATGACCTGCTGCACGCTCGAGATGGTCGCCGTGGGGGGCGCCGCGTCCGGGCGGGTGGTCACGGCCCGGGTGGCGAGACTGCACCGCGCGAAGCCGTCACAGGCGAGCGCAGAGAACACCAGCGGGGCGGTTCCGGGGGGCGTCACCACCACGCCGTCGGAGACGTGGAGCGTGCGGGTCGGCTGGCTGATCGGCTGCCACGGGCCGAAGAAGACCCGCCGGCCGCCGACCTCTGCGGACACCCGCTCGGCGCCGGGCCGGGTGCCGATCACGTACCGCTCCACCTCGGCGCTGGCGCGGGTGACGGTGAGCTCCACCTCGAGCACCTCGACGGGTCCCGGGGGCAGGTCGAAGTGGAGCGCGTACGGAGGCGTCGAGGTCGTCTGGGTGCGAACGCCACCAGGCGCCGAGGCGAGGAAGGTGGTGACGGCGAGCGCCTGGGGATCCTGGGCCAGCCAGCGGTAGCGGGCCTCGACCTGCCCAGGTTCTCCCAGGGTGATGTCGAGCGTTGGGGCCCCCCGCGTGAAGACGCCCTGCCGCACGCCGAGCCCGGTCCCCGTGCTGGAGAGCGTGACGGGCCAACCGTTGACCACCAGCCCGGTGTCGTGAACCGCCGCCCCCGAAGCAGGCAGGAAGATGCCAGCGTCGGTGCTGATCGCCGGCACGTCGCCCAACACCACCTGCACCGGCGCCAGCGGCGTGTCGTCAGAGACGTCGACGCTCCACGACTCCCGGCGCTCGAGGGTGAGCGCGGCCTGCGAAGCCGGCCCGCTGAAGCTGACGACGGGCGTGGCGTTGTCCACCAGGCCACACCCCGCCGTCGCGACGCTGAGCCGTCCGCCCGGGTCTTCCGCGGTCAGCCGCCAGGTCACGAAATCGCCCGCCAGTGCGGCCCGGGTGGGCGCGGTGACGGCGAGGGTTACCGCGAAGCTGCGGACCCCGGCCGTGGTGGGCAGGGGAATCGGGGTGCCGTCGCGGGTCAGCGTGACGTTCTGCAGGGGGCTCTCGTCGACCGCCGAGACGCGGAGGTCGAGGGGCGCGCCTTCGACGCAGCTCTCAGGGCCCGGGGTGCCCGCCAGCTCCAGCGAGAGCACCGGGGGCGAGGTGTCGAGCACGGCGGTCGAGCGCAGCAGCCAGGGGCCGAGGTGAACCGCGTTGCCGGCGTAGTCCTCGACGTCGATGGCGAAGCTGCGCGTGCCCGGAGCGGTGGGGCCCTTCACCGAGCCGGTGAAGGTGGCCAGGTAGCGCTGCTGCGTGATGATGGTGCCGGGCTGATTCGGGTCAGCCACCTGGGTGTATTCGACGCGCCCATTCGTGGTGGTGAAGTCGTCCGGCGGGGCGCCTCCGTCGACGATGGCTCTGACGCTCGCGACGAACACGTCGTCAGAGGTCTCGAGCTGGAGCGAGAGGGTGGCGTTGAGCGGCACGTCGAACACGCCCCCATCAGGCACCGTGGGGAGCACGAGCCTCGCCAGGGGCAGCTCCGTGTCGGCCAGCACGTTGAGCACGACGTCCTGGCGCGAGACCTGCCCTGAGGTGTCGCGGGCGGCGAAGCCCACCGTCGGCGCCTCGCCTCGCGAGATCCTCGGCGCCCGCACCCGCCGGAGCTGCTGGCTGGAGGTGTCGACGAAGCCTCCGTCGGCGAGGGCTTCGTATTCAGCGTCGCCGCTGCGGCCGACCAGCGAGACCACCCCGTCGTCGTCCTGCACCGTGCCGGTGACGGCGATCTCCGCCCCTTCTTTCCAGGTGGAAGCGCGCGGCGGCGCCAGCAGCGTCACCACCGGCGGGAGATCGTCCACCACGTTCACCGTGGTGTTGGCTTCGGCGCTGAGGCCCGCCTGATCGAAGGCCACCGCACGCAAGGGGATGCTCTGGCCCACCCAGGCCTGCAGCACGGGGACGTTGAAGGAGAAGAGCCTGCCCACTCCCTGTGTGGTGAAGCTGCTCGAGGTGATCGCCGCCGCGCCGTTGACCTCCAGCTCGACCCGGGTGACGCCGGTGTTGTCGGTGCCCATCACCGCCACGGCGACGGTGCGATTGCCGAAGAGCCGCGTGCCGCGCAGCGGACTGACGATGGCCACCAGGGGCGCCTCGCTGTCAGCGACGATGGACACGGTTCGGGTGGCGGTGACCGCGGCGCCGTTGCTGTCGGTGACGACCGCCTCGAGGGTGGCCGAGCGGGGCGCACCGGCCACCGGAATGACGAACTGGAAGGGCGGGAGCGTGCGGGTGCCCACGCTCGCGCCGTCCAGGCGGACTTCGACCTCGCGGACCGCGACGTCATCGGTGGCGTTGATCTGCGCGAACTGTGAGGTGCCGGCCAGCCACTCCGCGCCCGAGGCAGGCGCCGTGAACGAGGCAGTCGGGGGGGCATCGGACTGGATGGTGAGCGTGACCTCGGGGGCGCTACCCACGTTGCCGGCGGCGTCGAAGGCCCGTGCGCCGAGCCGGTGGGTCGTGGCGCCCGCCAACTGCTGATGCGTGAGCACCAGGTGATCGGCGACCGAGGTCGGGCCCGCCGCCGAGGGCGCGTTGTTCGTGGAGACCACCTGCCCGTCGAGCAGGAACTCCAGCCGCGTCACCCGCACGTCGTCGTGGGCGCCGAGGCTCACGGTGAGGTCCTGGCTCGAGGCGATGGTCGTGCCCGAAGCGGGGGAGACGAGCGAAACGGTCGGCCGACTGGTGTCAGCTGCGACGGAGAGGCGGATGGCGGCGACGCCCTGTTGGCCGGTGCTGTCGATCGCCTCGCCGCGGATCTCGATCGTCTGGCCCGCTCTCCCGGCGGGCACCACCCAGGCGGTGGTGTACGGGCGGCTCGAGGCTTGCCCCACCACTACTCCGTCAGCGCGCCAGGTGACGGTGGGCGTGCCGGTGGAATCGTCGAGGACGGAGGCCTCCATCACGATGCGTGAGCCCGCGGTGACGACGGCCTGGTCGGCAGGCGCGGTCACGCTGATGGCTGGCGGCCGGTCTGCGACGACCGTGACGTCGTAGCGGAGCGTGGCGGTGAGCGCGGAGCGATCGGTGGCGACCACTTCGACGCGCCGGGGCGTGGGCGAGGGAGCCGCCGGCGTCCAGCCGAGGCTGTAGGGGCTGCTCCCCGACGTCGTCGACCGATTGCCGCCGAGGATCTGGCTGGTGGCGACCGTGGCCCCATCGACCCGCAGCTCGACCGTGACCCCCAGGCCCAGGGTGTCGTCGCCTACCGTGCCGCTGAAGGTGAGCCGAGCTCCGGCGGTCGCGGTGACTGCGGCGCTCGGAGAGGGCAGCGGGTGGGTGAGGAAGGGCGGCGTATCCGCGCCGAGCTGAATGATCTGCGCGATGATCGGTGAGGCCAGCCCGTTGCGGTCGATGGCCTCGGCGCGCAGCACGGCAGAGGTGCCCTCGCGCCCGGTGGGCGGAATCCACGTCGTTTCCCAGAGTGGCACGAGCACGGTGGCGCCGGTCCGGGTGACCCGGGGCTCCATTCTCGCCAGTGTCACGGTCGCGACCGGCGCGTTGTCGACGGTGAAGCGCACCGCCTGGAAGTCGAGCGGGCTCAAGGTGAACGGGTCGCTGTCCCAGATTCCGCTGAGCACCCGCAGGGTCAGGGGGCTGCCCACCGGCGCCACGCTCCCCACCGTGGGCATCTCCCACACCGGCGTCAGTGATCCCGCGCCGCTCGCCCCGACCACCGTGACGGTGACCTCGCTCCTGGCGGAGCGTTGATTTCGGCTGTCGACCGCCGTCGCCGCCAGCCGCAGCACCGTGCCCGCGTTGGCAGGAGCGCGGTAGCGCAGCACGTAGGGGGGCGTCTCATCGATGCTCACCGGCACCGAGTTGATGGAAAACTCCACCCGGGCGATCCCCACGTCGTCCGAGGGGTTGGCCACCAGCTCGAAGGGTTGTTCGGCCTGCACCGAGCCCGGCGCGCTCAGGGCGAGGGTGGGGAGGGCGTCGCGAATCAACACCGTGCGGGACGCCTCGAACCCTCCGTGCCGGGCACGAAGGGTGGTGGTGCCGGCCCGCAACCCGGTGACCCGTCCATTGTTCGAGACCGTCGCGGTGGTGGCGTCGTCGCTGAACCACTGTGTTCCCAGCACGCCGTCCGAGAGGTCGACCTGCGCCCCCGTCGTCAACGCGCCCCACAGCAACAAGTCGAGGGATGCGCCCACGGCGGGGATCTCGGCCGTGGCGGGCGCGATGCTCAGCCCGGTCAGCGAGGCGTTCGAATCGACGATGACGGGAACGGTCGCCTGCCGGCCCGCGAATGCGACGTCGATGGCCGTCTCACCGTTCTGGCGGGCGATCAGCCTGCCGTCTTCCGTGACCATCGCGATGGCTTCGTCGCGGGAATGAAAGGTGAGCCCCGCCGAGGGGAGGGGGAGGGTGGCGGGCCCGGCCAGCACGAAGTTCGCGACGACCCGCAGCGGCACCTGCGTTCCGTAGCCACCCGACAGGAGCGCGGTCGACGGAGAGACGCTGATCGCCGACACGGAGTCGAGCGCGTCCCCGAGGAACTCGACGATCGACCGGGTGGTGCGCCGGCCGAAGGCGTCCTCGAGCACCAGGTCGGCGACCACCACGCCGTCGAGCGGCATGACCGCGCGCGGCTCGAGGATCCATTGGAGGGCGCCCGTGGTGGGGTCGGGGTAGGCGCGAGCGCGGCGTGTTTCCGCGAACGCCTTCGAAGACACCTGCCGGAGGCTGCCGCCCGCCGAGCGGAGCGTCTGGCTGCTGATGCCGATGATGGTGCCCTCGGCAAAGGCGATCGAGCCGGCGCCGATCATCGAGACGATCAACCTGCCTTCGGGCGTGGCCTGGACGGTGGGGGCGCCCACGATGCCGGGCCCCGGGTCTGCTGCCCGGAAGGTGCGGGTGACGGTCGCCCCGCGGTTCCCGTCAGCGGCAATGGGCGTCGCGCTGACGACGAGCGCCCCGTCGGTGGGGAAGGGCCGCTGGAGGGGGACCAGCATGTGAAAGGGAAGGGACGCGCCCAGCTCGGCCCTCAGGGTGAGGTCGCTGATCGACACCAGCGGCCCCGACGCCGAAGTGCCCGAGATCGAAAACTCCACCCGGGTCGCTTCGCCTTCCACGCCGATGCCGAGATCCACGCTGGTGGCGCC
This sequence comes from Archangium sp., assembly GCA_030681645.1. GTDB lineage: Bacteria > Myxococcota > Myxococcia > Myxococcales > Myxococcaceae > Archangium_A. The sequence goes on along the minus strand of JAUXRX010000057.1, from coordinate 422,843 downwards.
CTGCTGAATCGGCTGCCGCGGGCTGATGGCGTTGATGGTGGGCGCAGCGTGGGCGAGCCCGGCGACGAGCGCGATCGACCCGAGCAAGAAGCGAGTGGTGGGCCTCAATCGAGGCCCGCCGGGTTGATGCGAACGCCCGCTTCGCCGATGAGCCGCTTGACGAGGCGGTCGAAGACCCGTCGCTGACCGGTGGGGTGCAGGCGGGAGACGACCTGCTCACGCACCTCTTCGAACGCAGGTGTCCTCGCGGGCCGAACCTCCAGCGCCACCACGCAGGCCCAGGCGTCATCCAGCTCGATCAAGGCCGAGACCTGCCCCTGCTTCTCCAGCGCCAGGGCAACCCGGCCGATGGGGGTCGAGGGATCGTCCATCCACCCCACCACGCCCCCCTCACTCCGCTCACCGCCTTCGCCTTCCGCCGCCACGCGAGCCAGCTCTTCGCCTTTGAGCAGACGCTGGCGCAGGCGCTCGAGCTTCGCCTTCGACAGGTCGGGCTTCGCGCCCTTTCTGACGAGCACCCGCGCGACCCGCACCGCCGCGGCCTGCAAGAACAGCTCGCGGTGCCCGTCGAAGTACGCCCGCAGGTCAGCCTCGGGCAGTGGAGGCTCGGAGCGCTCGGCTTCAGCCAGGAGCGATTGAATGAGCAGCCGCTCCTCGAGCTCGGCGACCTGTGCGCGAATTTCCGGGAGTTGGTCGAGTTTCTGGTGCCGTGCCTCGGCGGCGAGCAGCCGCTTCGCCACCAGCGCATCGATGAATTGGATTCTTCCTTCGGGGGTGTCGAACTGTTCGCGCAGCCCGGGACCGAGGAGGCGAACGGCCGTCCTCACCTCGGCGGCGGTGACCACGCCGCCGTCCCAGGTCGCGACTGCGGTGGAGGCGGCGGGGAATGGAGTGACAGGAGCGGGACTGCAAGCGGTGGCGACGACGACACAGAGCCACCCCATGCTCGCCCCCCACGCCCGTCCCATGGGTGAATCCTTGATCACCTCGGTGCCCAGTACAACGTACAACGTCTCAAATGTTCTGTATGAGGCGCGGACTATGCTGAGTCGTCTGCTCATGTGCGCGGCGGTGAGTTGGTTGGGGTGTTCGTCGGCTTCGAAGAGTGCCGATGCGGGGCCGCCGATCGTGCTGAAGGTGGGCACCCGCTCGTTCACGTCTGCGGACATCGACGCGCTGATCGCGCAGCAACCGGAAGCGATCCGCGCCCACTACGGGACGGCCGCGGGCCGCGCGGCCTGGCTCGACCAACTGACGCGGAGTGAGCTCCTGGTCCAGGAAGCCCGTCGACGCGGGCTCGACAATGACCCCGCGGTCAAGGCGATGGTCGACCGGCTGCTGGTCCAGAAGCTCGCCGAGCAGCTCGAGCTGGCCGCGCCTGACGAGGCTTCGTTGCGAGCCGCCTATCAAGCTGCGCAGAACGAGTTCGTTCGGCCCGATCGGCTTCATGTGCGAGCGGTCTTCTGGGCGAGCGCGCGGGACGCCGGCGACCGCCCGGTGGTGGAGAAGGCCGCACGCGCGACCCTCGCGAGGCTCACGGCGACGAAGCCTGCGGCTCGCGAAGGGGCGTTCGAGGCGGTGGCCCGCAGCCAGAGCGCGAACCTGGCTTCTCGCGATGCGGGGGGCGATCTCGGCCCGCGGACTCCGGAGGATCTCGCGGCGCTCTTCGGCGGCGGCATCGAGGGCGCGGTGGCGGCGCTGCAACAGCCAGGACAGCTCAGCGAGCTGCTCGAGACCGAGCGCGGCTTCGTGGTGTTCTACCTTCGCGGCCGTCAGCCCGGACTCACGCAGACGTTCGAGTCGGTCCGGCCGCGGTTGGCGCAACGACTGACCGCCGAGGCCCGCACCAAGGCGCTCGAGGAGCTGGTCGAGCGCCTCTCGAAAGCCAACCAACCCTAGCCAGCCTGTGGCCACAGCCTGAAGCAGGTCAGTCGATCTTGAGGACCGTGGTGATGGTTGGAGGAATGGACCACTGCAGGTCCCGAACCTCTGGGCCCGCGGGCCTGGTGTCCGTGGCGTCCGCCTCGGAGACAGCTGCCCGAGTCACCACCCGCGCGCGCACTGGGATGCCCAGCCGCACGGCAAGCTTCTCCCCAAAATGGGCTTCGACGTACGGGGCGACCTCGAACTCGTTGAGCGGAGTCAGCTGCGTCTCGGGCCGGGTCAGCGCCGCCTTCGTGCTCACCACCAGGCCCAGGACCAGGTGTGGCGGCAGCTCGCCATCGACGACCCGAAGAGCACCCCCCTCCCCCCGAACGGAATCGACGGTGAGCGACGCGAGAATCATCGACACGCGAACCTGGGCGGCGAGTGAGTTGTAGAGCGGCTTGCCCAGCTCCTCTCTCGACCGGCTGAACCCGAGCGAAGCCCCCAACTCGTACCCATGCTGCGCCCAGCGCAGCTCAGTGCGAACCTCCCAGGCGCGGTACTCACCCCTGGAGAGCGTCGAGTCGCCGGCGAAGCCCCACTGAATCGGGAGGAGGTCGACGTTGGCGGACAGGCCGACGTTCAAGGTCCTCGCGTTTGCGGCTGCGGCAGCGCTCGCGTTGGCTACATCCTCGTCGGTCCAACAGTCGTCGACCGTGGGGAGGTCGAGCTTTTCCAGGGCGGCGCCGGCCTGGGCCACCTTCTGCCGGCGCTCGAGGTCTTCGGTGGTCTTGAAGACAGGGGCACCGAGCTTGCCGAGGTCCTTCGCCGTCACTGCCAGCACGCTCATGGCCCGAACGAAGGGCAGTTCCTCTCCGTCGCCGGTACCGCAGGCCTGCCCCACCTCGGCGAGCAGGTTGGCGTCGATCCCGGCCGACACGGCCGGAAGCGCCACGGCCTCGCACACGGTGAGGTAGGCGAGCCGGTACTTCTCGAAAGCGGGCGTCAGCTTTTCCGCAGAAGGCACGCAGGCCGTGAGTCCCAGGTCGCGCGGGCCGATGGGCTCCTCACCAAACCTGCTCGCGAAGCCGAGGCCGAACCGGGCACCACCATTCTCCAATGCGGCGAGCGTGAGGCTGGGCTGAACGACCCAGTCGAACTTGCCTGCCACGAGAAACGGCGACACCGAAAGGCCCGCTTCCACGCCCTCGAGCGAGGTGTCAATGGCTGCAGTTGCGGCCGCGATGGCTGTCGCAGTCTGCATCTGATTGAGCGACGGAGCAGGCGCGGCGACTGATTTGTACGCAATCCGGTCCCGCTTCTCGTCTGCGGTCTCGAGCAGGTTGATCGTCTCCGCCGTCCTCATCGCTTCCGGCCTCTGGGGCGTCACGGTTCCAGCGTCGGGGCTGAACTCTCTCCCTTGCTCTTCGATCAGCTTGCGGCGCGCCTCGACTCCTTGCGCGAGCATCGAGTCGAAACGTTCGGCAGGTGTCGCACAGAACGCCAGGGCGAGCGCAACTGACAGGGTCACTTCGCGACCCTCCTGGCGTTGCCCTCGGAGGCCCACCGGTTCTCCATGGAGTCCGCGGTGTCGAGGGACTGCTCTTTTCCGTCGTTGATGGAGACGACGGCTTCGAGGTCCTCGATTTCCTTGTTGGCAAACCAGACCGACCACTCGAGGTGGCGCACCGCCGCCGTCCCCGCCTCGTACTCGATGCTGATGGTCGATCGCTTGCGCTCGTCGTCAGTCGGGTCGACCACGGCCACCCCATTGTCGATCAAATAGAGGAGCTGCGCCTTCTGGGTTCCAGTCCAACGAACCACGAATAGAACCTTGTCCTTCTTCGCGTCAGTCATGTGGTGTTTCCTCGGGGTCAGAGCTTGCGCTCAATGCACTCATGGTTCTGCTCGAAGGGACTGCCGGGTCTCTTATGGAGGTACGCCTCGCAAGCGGCGAGCGTGGCGTGATTGCAGAACACGATCCGACCGTCTGGCTTGTGCTTGATACAGAACGGTTGGCTCAGCGGAGGGTCTGTGTCCGGTCGAACAGGCCAGATTTGCGAACCAGTCGCATAGACGAACCCCCCGCCCCCGAGGAGCGCCAGTGCGACGAATGCGATGAGAACTTCGCGCACGCGCCGCCGTCGCTCGTAGAGTTGTTCCAACGCCAGAGTGTACTTCTGCTCCTTGGTGAGATTGGATGTTTCGATCGTGAATGCTTCCAGCGCCTTGTCCACAAGTGGCGCTCGGTCTTGCTCCTGTGCAGACTCGATCAGGTTCTTCTGGGCGTCGATCCGACGCCTGACAATGCCACTTACGATCGCGGCAATGAACGCCGCAAGTGTTACTCCACTACTGACATACTGAATGGCGTCCATCAGGGCCTCTGAGGAGTTGGTAGACAGTTGAAACTCTACGCTGACATGCGCTGACCACAGGGACAAGCGATTCGCGTTCGGCCCGAAAGTCACTCAGTAATCGAGTTTGACTGAGGCCCCCGGGTCGCGACGAACAGTGCATCCCTCCTTCAAAACAATGCGCAGAGGGATGGCGCGCGCTTCCTGACAGCCTGCGACGCGCATGAGGTCCTTGGACATCGGGCAGTCGGCGTCGATGAACGCTCGGCGATCGACGACCGTGGTGACTGACCCGGTCAGTGTGTACCGGCTCCCGAGTTCGCACGGCCCGTTCATCCCTGCGACACAGCCCAGGTGCACGTTCATGCCGTTTGCGGTGGTGAGGATGAGCCGCTGGGTCTGCTCGGCAGCCAGACACTCACCCGTGATTTCCACGAAGTGAAACTTCGCGGCGCAGGTCTCAGACTGGACAAGGACGTCGGCCTGCCGAGCACTGGGCGGCTGGGACTCAAGGAAGCACCCGGTGATCGCCGCTGCCGTGGCCCTTGTCGGTGCGGGCGGAGGGGCCAGGGGCTGCGGCGAGGTGATGCATCCCAAGAGCAACGAGGTACCGAGAATCCGAAGGGGCATCATGAACGCGCAGGCTAGTCGAGAGGGTGCACGTCCCACGCAGCGTTCGTTCAACCCGGCAACTTCACGGTGAACGACGTGTGGAAGAGGTCGTCGGGGTCGACGTACTTCTTGATCAGCTGGAGGCGCCGGTATTCGTCCGGGGAGTCGTAATACAGCTGCTGGACGCTCTCCTTGCTCATGTCCAGTTGGCCGCCGTCAGGATCCTCGAACGTGCCCCAGAACATGCGATGGCTCGGGCCGCCGCTGAAATCCCCCAGCAGGGTCTTCATTTCCGCCTGAAAGGCCTCGGCGGCGGCCTTCTTCTCCGGCTCGTAGAAGACGTCGAACACGAGCTGCACGAGACCGTCGCGCCGCTGCATGTGGGTCGCTCCCGCCTTCATCGCGACCTCCCCACCGCAGACCATCCCCTGGAACACCACGTTCAGGCCCCGGGTGGCGTTGACCCGGTGCACCAGGTCGACGAATTTGTCGCAGAACTTCTCCGTCAACGGACGCATCGTGACGTTGCACGACTTCTTGTACGGGAGGTCGAACTCGCGGCCGCTCTTGGGCAGGCCGAATGCGCCGATGTTGCGGACGCCTTCGTCTCCGATCACCGAGACCGGCGTGCGTCCCTTGACGCCCTGGGCGAGGATCGACAGTTTCCCCGACAGCCGAGCACGGAGCGACAGCTCATGTTCCACCGCCCGGACGACCTCCGTGACCTCCTGGATGCCGGTCTCGTCCTTCGCCATCAGCTCCACCAGGAGCACGCCTGGTCGGAGGAGGGCGTTGGGCCGGGACAAGCTGAACTCTCCGGACACGACGCTGAGGAAGAGGTCGATACCCGCCGGCAGTTCGCCGGCCTCAGCGCGCTTCGTCCACAGGCGCATGTGCTCCATCGCAACCCGAAAGGCGTCCTTCTCGTACAGGTAGGTCCCGGAATAGCCGTACGAGTTCGGGCAGTCCTGGTCGCGCACGAGCCCAAAGGTGATCTCCGTCAGCACGCCCCAACTCCCGGGACCGCCACCGAGGACTGCTCTGAAGACGTCCGCGTCACCGGGGGCGGCACCCGGGGCCGCTCCCGCTGCCGGTCGGGTGAACGTTCGTTCCTCGTAGCCGCCACCCGCCGCGCGCGTGGCGGTCACCATCTTGAACGAGCGGACCCAGTCGAGGGTAAGGCCGAAGCTGCGGAGTTGGTGACCGATACCGCCGGTCTGCACGTGGCCCCCGAGGTTCACGAGTGGACACTCGCCGTGCGGAATGACGACCTTCCTTCTTCGCAGGTGGCACGAGAGGTCGCGCAGCTTCACCCCCGGGCCTACCGTGACCTGGGTTCCATCTTCGGAGAAGACGGGATCCGAATTGAACCGCTTCATGTCGAGGACCAGCGTGCGGTCACCGCCAGAGGAGAGGCCGCAGTACTGATGGCCTCCGGATCGGGTCACCACCTTGAGGCGCTGGGCCGCGGCGAACGTCACCGCCGCCACGACGTCCCTGGCGTGCAGCGGCTCTGCGATGAAGGCAGGGCTCATCCTCTGCTGCACGACGGCACTGTCGTAGGAACTGGCGGCATACTGTCGAGCCGCCGCCTTGCGGTAGTCCTCGCCGCTGTTCCTCGCGAAGGCGTCGCCCTCGAAGTCAGGGATCATCGCCCCGACCCGGTTGCTGGGTGCGAGATCGAAGGCAGCCACCGACGAGAGCTCCGGCAGGACCTCGACGCCGCGCAACGCGCCCCTTGCCGCAGGCATCTCGACGATCGGGGGGGCGGGAAAGACCGAGTCCATGAGGATGCGGGCGACCTTCGCTGCTGTCGCATCAGCCCTGGCGTCCGCGATGCGGGCGCGCGCTTCCACGTCACCCCCTGGAACGAGTCGCAGCTCGGCCCACGCATCGACGCCCCGTGCGCGCTCATGCCCTTCGCCGTCGACTCCCATCGCGAAGTCGACCGCTTCGTAGAAGGCGTTGCGGAAGTCGGCGAACGGCCGCGGTGCGCTGCTGGCGTAGCGGGTCTGGACCTCGCCGTTCGCGGACGCGCGGCCGGGGCCGGTGGTCACCCAGGCCGCCACGCTCGAACCCGCGCCGTCCACCTGGTGGGACGAGAGGAGCGCGGAGCCAGCGGCCTGCGTCACTCGCTGGACGAAGGCCTCCGCCTCCTGCCGGTCGGCGTCGCCGCAACCCGTCGCCCGGACGATGACCAGCGTCATCCCGAAGGACGCCGTGGTGACGCGGACACTCAGGTCGATGTCTTCCGAGATGCCCGCCCTGGCAAACAGCGCATCGCACGCGGCTGTGAACGTCGTAGCGGAGTAGTCGATCACCCAGACCCGCAGCCAGCGATGCGCCGCGGCCCGGTCCCATTTCGTGGCGTCGAGTACGAGCCTCGTGACGACCGCGCTACCGCGTCCGGCCCAGAGGTCGGGAAGGTCGGGGGCGAGCAGGGTCTTCTCGGCGCCGGCTCCGGCGCCCGTGGTCGGCACGACCTGCGCCTGGACGACTCCGCCCCGCAGCGGCGGGAGGCCGCGTGCGCTGCGCGGGAAGGGCGTCGCCTGGTTGCCGAGGACGGCCGAGAGAATGCTCTGCGTCGGATCGTCGTCGATCGGCAGGAAGTTGGCGGTGTCCATGAGCTTCGGGGCCGCATCGCCGTTTGTCGCCGCCACTCCGATGATGATGCGCCGCCCGTCGACTTCGACGCTGCCGAACGCCTCCATGCTGATGACCGCGCCCGAGACCGGGCTCACCACGTCGGAGCGCGAGACGCTGTGCCCGCTCTGCACGAAGACTTTCCGATCGGCCGCCTTCGCCAACTGCAGGGCCACCTCGAGGTCCTTGACGGACTCAGGGATGAGCACCGGAGGCTTCCCCGGGAACTCGGGGTGAGCCTCGTGCAGGGGAGTGATTCGACCCGTGAAGGTGGACTCGAGGGCGCGGGCTTCGTCCGTGGTCAACGTCGTCATGATGGGATCTCCGAGGGAGAGGGTGAGGCGTGGTCAGGTCGTGCTGCTGGGCCCGGTCTTTCCGAAAACCTAGAACTGCTTCTCGCGGGTCGAGCCCACCGTACGGTACGTGGCGACCAGCCCCGCGGAGGCGAGGTCGAGCCCGAAGGCCCACGCGAAGACCGAGAAGATGTCCTTGTAGCTGTAGCCGAAGGTCGATTCGAAGGAGACGCACGCGGCCATGGCGACGAAGAACCAGACGACTCCGGTCTGCAGCCACCTGACATCGACCATCTTGCCCAGCCGCGACCATCTGCTTTGCCCGGCGAAGGGCGGGGCCACGGGCGTCACGTGGCCGGTGCCGAGGTTCGGGACTACCTGCGTGAAAGGCGACCATCCGATGGCGCCCAGCTCGATTCGTCCGGTGAGGGCCGGGTCTCCCGCCTTCGTTCCCCCCAGCGCAGTCCCCGCGGACGCGGACTGCCGCGGCAGCGCCTTCGCCAGGTCTACGAAATTCCCCGCGTCCAGGAGCGCTTTGAGGGCCGCGGGGGACGCAGCGGCCGTCACCAGCCGCTCGAGCGCCGTGCGCAGTTGTTGGGTGACATTCGAGAGGAGCGATCCCTGGGCCAGCGCTTCTGCCCAGGGTTCCCTCGCGACCGCCTGGAGCTTCGTCACGGCCGCGTCGAGCTGTCGGCGCTCTTCCGTCGTGAGCCCGGAGGCGTATTCGAGCACGGTCGCGGTTGCCGTCGCGGCCCCGCGGAAGAGCTCCTGCACGAGGGCGCGCAGGGCCCGCAGTGCGTCCCAGAACCTCTCCAGCTTCGTGCCCGGCTCTGCTTCGGCCTTGCCCAACTCGTCGAGGGCCTTCTGTGCGGCGGCGAAGCCCGCCTTGGGACCGGCGCTCGCGAAGGGCAGCTGCCGCACGGCGACCGCGTCGATCAGCGCCGTCGCCTCATCGCAGAAGGGCTCTGCGGCCGCCGCCAGCTGCGACGAGAGGTTCTTCTGCGCCGCCTCGAGTATCGCCTGGGCCTGGGCCACCTCGTCGCGTTCGAGGACGAGCGCGGCGGATGCGACGGGCGCCGCGAGCACGGCGAGCGCCTCGCTCACCGCCTTCGGGAGCGTCCCCCCGGTGCCGAGGTGCGAGCGCAGCTTCACGAGGAGTGCCACCGCGGCGGGGCGCCTCGTTCCGATGTCGGCGACGGCCGCCGAGAGCTCCTCATGGGTCGCCTTCAAGAGCGAATCGACGGCCTCCGCGTCGTCCGGGGGCAGGGTCTTCAACGCGGTGAGGCTCGTGCTCACGCGTCGCTGATATTCAGCGTCAGGGTGGAGCACGAGCTGACGTTCGACCTCGATAATCAGGCGCGCAAGTTCCTCTCGTCTGCGCAGCTTCTCGACGGCGCGCGCCAGCACGGTGCGCGTGAGGTAGCCGGCGAAGCAGCCGAGCAAGACCACGGCGAGGATCCACGGAGGCTCGACACGGCGGATGATCTCGTAGTCGACGACCACGTCCGCCGCGAGATCCCTCGACGCGAGCTTGAGCTTGCCTGTGGTCTTCCCCAGCCCAACCTCTGGAGCCAGATGGTAGCCGACGCTCAGTGTCTGACCAGCGTCGAGCGACACGGGCTCGATCAGCAGAGCGCGATCGAAGTTGTCCGTTCCGTTGGTTGCCCCTTCCGGCTCGGAGCTGACGATCGCTCGAGCGCGCGAGCGCTGCGACCCCTCTCGCAGCACGAAACGACCGCCATCCTCTGGCCACCCGGAGAGGCTCCAGCTCTCTCTGACCCGAAGCTTCGACGCATCGAGGGACACGGTGGCCGGCGCGATCAGGAGTTCGAAGCTCAGCGTCGTGGCACCGACTCCACCGTCGGGGAGCGTCGCCTGCGCGCGAGAGCGGACCGTGTAGGGCCCCTGCGAGAGCTGATCAGTTTCGATCTTGAGGTCGATACCCCCGTCGGCCCAAACCACCGAAAAGGCCGCGCGCTCATGGTCGCCCAGCGAGAATCCACCCTGCACGACGTCGAGCAGCCTGAGCTCGTCGAAGCTCTGGTACGCCTGATCACGGCTCGCCTCGAAGTGCGCCGTGCGCGACCCCCCGCCGCCGACGAGGGCGCTGCGCGAAGACAGCACTTCGACCAGTTCGCCAGCGAACCCTTTCGACGCGAGGAGGAGGAGCGCGACCACTGCACCAGCCTTCATGGTGCCTCCGGGGCGAAGCTCAACTCGCTGTGACCGACGGAGTTGAAGACGAAACCCAGCGGGTTTCCGGCCCGCAGCAGCGTTCGTCGGAAGTCGCGCATCGCCCGGCCGAGGGTTCCCCCGGCCCAGAGGTCTGTCGTCACATCTTTCGCGAAGCGGGCGACAACCGACGAGTAGCTGTCGCACTCGGTGCCGACCACCGCGGCAGCACCACAACGGGACACGGTGAGCACGAGGTCGTTGAGCGTCGCGACGGTGGTCGCGCCCGAGGCACAGGCCATGATCAGGACGAGGGGCCTGGGCGTCTGCCATCCCTCGGGGCCCATGCGGTCGGTGAGCTCCGTGGTGGAGAGGAGCGCGGGGCCTGCCTCAGGCGAGATGCTCATGACGCCGAGGTCCTGGTCGACGACGGTGAGGTGGCCGAGCACGATCAGGTGGGAAGGGCGTCGCGAGTCGGACGACAGCGCATCGATCAGCGGCGTGGTGACGTCGTGCTCGCCGAAGTCGGGCGTGAGCGCCCTGAGGCTGGTCGACAGGCTCGCGGTGAAGGCGTCGTTGACGCCGAGTGCGAGCGTGAGCGGCACCCGGGGGAGTGGGGGCGGGGGCTTGACGTTGGAGAGGCTCACCAGTTCCTCGATGCAGTGCCGCGCACCCCAGAAGCCGTTGATGCAATACGCACGGCTGCTCGCCTTGTGTTTGCAGGCCTCGCCGGCAGCGTCGACGCCCCGGCAAATCGGCTGGGCGGCGCTCGGCAGGTCGAAGTCGTAAAGGAGGGCCCAGGGGAACGCGTAGGACGTCCGGAGCCGCACCAGCTGGAGGGTCTCTCCTTCGGTCTCGGCCACCTCGCTGAGGACGCGTTCCAGCCCAGGCGCGTTGATCTTCAGGGCGCGGGAGAGCGCCTTGCCCTCGCTGGCGAGGGCGAAGATCGTCGCGTCGAAGTGCTGGGCCACGGAGGCCTGGTTGGCGGGGAACCGCTGCCCGTCGTCGGCGAAGGCCGCCTCGCGGAGCAGCGCGCGTATCCGTGCAACCGGCTTCTCGAGCTGCCGCTCGCTGAAGCGGACGGTGCCCGAGGTGGTGTCGCGCTTGAAGGTGAGGGTATGCGAGCCGGAAGGGTCGTCGTTGACCGCGATCGAGAGTTCGCGATTCTTGAAGGCGCTCAGATCGCTCATCCGGTCGGAGCGGGAGAACTCTGTCACGACTTCGAGCACGCTTGTGCCGAGACGCTCTTCGGACTGGACGTCGGCTCGGAGCACGAATGACTGCAGCAGGTGGTTGCCCTCGTAGATGCAGACGCGCAGCCGGGCACGCCCAGGCGAACGGGGCGTTTTCACCTCGAAGGTGATCACAGGACCGGCCCCGGTCCTGGCGAGCTCCATCACGGCGCGACAGCTGCCCATGATGCGGAAGTCGAGGCCGAACACGACGACGTCGAGCAGGTGCGTCTCACGCGAAGGCTGGAGCAGCTCGTCAAGACCCGGCGGCGGGCTGGTGAACAGGGTCGCCGGGTGACGGCCGCCGACCTGCACTTCGAGTGCGTATGGCGTGTTCGCGGCGAGCGTGACGTCGCGCCCGACCCAGAGGACCTGCAAGGGATCGCGCACGGAGGCCGTACCCAGGGCCGGGCTGAACTCGCGCCGCTTGAGGCGGAGATCGACTCGGCGAGGTCCATCGGGCTCAGGAGCAGCGCGAACGGGCAGCGCCGTGACCCGTTCGCGCGTGGAGGCCAGTGCGCGCTCTGCTCTCGAGATCGGCACCATGCCGGTCGTCTCGCCCTGGAAGTTTGCAGGCAACGACGCGATGCGCAGGACGTCGTCGCCGATGCCCTCGGGTAGGCGGGAGTGAAGCGTGAGCGCGTCCTCGATCATGCCGCTGTAGGCGTCGCTCATTCGCAGCCCGTGGTTGGTGTGGGGATCGGCGCGAAGCTCGAAGTGGTCGCCGGGAGGGCTGGCCCGCCGCACCTCGACGAGCACCTCGTGCAGGGGGAGGTCGTGCGCGACGCCGAGGACGAGGTCCTTGAGCATCGGGCCGGGCCGGGTGGGAGGGATGTTGGTTCGGAGCGTAGCGGCGGCAGGGGCGAGCCGGGTGTGGCGGAGGGGACCGCGATCTCCGAGCGTCACCACCAAGCGAGGCTGATGTGAGAGTTCGAGCGTGTGGAGTTCCGGGGACAGCTCTCGAAGCAGGTCGGCTGGCCCGACGAGAACGTCGCGGGGCCGCCGCCGGAGGGCGTTGAGGACCTGGTTGGCGCGGACGTTGTCGAGTTGGAGGCCACTCGTCTGCCGCAGCTCGTCTGCCCATTGCTCGCCCTCGAGTGCCGCCACCGCGGCCTCTGACTCGACCGCGAGCATGTCGAGGGGCATGCGGAAGGCCGGCCGCGTGGCGGGCGCCTGCTGCAAGCGCGTGACCTCGAAGGTCTCGAGCGGAAGGATGCGGGCGAGCGTCTGGCTGACGATCTGGATCGCGCGGTCGGCCCCCATCGCCCTTGCTGAGACGAAGACCGGGAGCACGGCTGGCCGCATGCCCGTGTGCGGCCGATATCGCTCGGGCATCTCGGCCACCAGGCGGTCGAGTCGCTCCTGAAATCTGTCGGGCACCAAGACCGCGCGCCCTTCGAAGAACCACATCGCGTACCAGGCCTGCCTCGCGACGCGCCGGGTCACATGCGGGCTCAGTGTCACGCCGCGCGAGTCGAGGAACGACAGCCACATGTTGCCACGCGAGTCCACCCGCACCTGCAACTCCACCCACCGCCTCGGGATCTCTGTCTCCACAGGCCGTGAATCCTCGACGATACGAGGCCCCCGTCCAACGAAAGTCGCAAATGGTTGAAGGGGTGGGGCGGCGCGACAATGCCACTCACCTTCCGGGAGCTCCACCTTCAAGGTATTGCCATTGGGCAGCCTCGAGCTCGCGCTCGGAGCGAGACCACGGGTCGATCAGCCCTTCTGCGTGCCCTCCGGCTCGGGCTTCTCGCGCATCACGATCCACAGCGCGGCGGGCAGGGCGGTGAAGTCGGCGATCATCGAGAACGCGAACGCGATGCTGGTGACCAGCCCGAACTGCCTCATCGGCGGCAGGTGGCTGAAGGCGAGCGCGAGGAAGCCGCTCGCGTTGATCAACGTCGCGTAGATGATGGCGTGGCCCGACACGTGAAGCGTGTGCAGCATCGCCCGCTCGGCGCTCGCGCCGTCCTTCTTCGCTTCCTGGTAGTGATGGAAGAAGTGCACCTGGTCGTTCTCGGTGGTGCCCAGCACCGTGGTGGCGATCAGGATCGTCGCCACGTTGAGCGGAATGCCCGTCAGCCGCATCACCAGGAACGTGGCGAGAATGGCGAACACCGACGGCACCATCGCCATCACCCGCGCCGCGCCCGAGCGGAACACCGCCAGGAAGGTGAGGAAGATCAGCGCCGCCGTCAGCCCGAAGCTCTCGGTCAACGTCGGCACCAGGTGCTCGGCGATCTTCGCCTGCAGGATCGATTCGCCCACCACCGCCACGGTCGACTTCTCCAGCGCAGGCGTGCGCGCCTGCTCTTCTTTCCACAACGCCTCGAGCCGCCGCCGGGTGAGCTCGAAGGCCGCCGAGTCGCCGCGCGCGGTGATCACCATCACCTGCGCCTGGCTCATCGAGCCCACGTCGATGAAGCCCCGCATCTCCTTCTCGGTCAGCAACAGCTGCTCGAAGTCCGACGTCACCGCCGCGAACGCCTCGGGGTCCGTCGGGAGCACGTCGCCCTGCCCAGCCAGGTACCGGCGGATGCGCAGCAGCGTGGTGGGGCCGATCACCGAAGAGACGCCGGGCTCCGCGCCGATGGCCGTCGAGTACCGGTCGAGCGCCTGCAGCACCGCCGGTTCGGTCACCGTGCCCTCGTCCACCTTCACCCAGACCCGCACCTGCGCCAGCCCGGCGATGGCCTTCTCGTAGGCCGCCATGTCCTTGCGCAGCGGCAGGTCGGGGTCGATGTAGTCGGTCGCGTCCACCTCCATGCGCATCGGGGCCACCACGCCGGGGAAGCCGAAGAGCGCCACCCCGCCGGCCGCCGCGATCGCCGCGGTGATCGCGAGGATCAGCCAGCGGAAGCGGTACGTGAAGCGGGGAACGGCGTCGGCGAAGCGCACGTAGAGCTTGCCCGCCGGCGTCATGCCCTGTCGCGTCGGCGCCTTGAAGGCCCGCTGCAGCGCGGGGAACAAGGTGAACGCGGTCAGCCACGAGAGCGCGAGGCCCGACGCCGTCCACACCCCCATCTCGCGAATCGGCCGAATCTGCGAGACCGCCAGCGCCGCGAAGCCCAGCAGCGCCGCCAGCACCGACGCCGAGACCGGCAGCGCCTTGTTGGCGAGCGCCACCACGTGGTGCTCTTCCAGCGGCAGGCCGGGCGGCTGCTGGATGTAGCGGGAATGCAGGTACACCAGCGTGGCGGTGGCGGTGACCAGCACCACCAGCGGCACCAGCTCGGACACGATGGTGAGGGAGAAGCCGAACAGCCTCCCCAGCGCCATCGCCAGCACCACCGTGACCCCCAGCGTGATCAGGATCGCCAGCAGCGCCCGCCACGAGCGGTAGAGCGCCAGCACGAGGATCACCACGAACGCGCCGAAGAGAGGGAAGTAGCGGATCGACGAGGCGGTCGTCTCGGTCTCGAGCCACTGCTCGACGTAGGGCAGGCCCACGCGGTGGACGGGGCCCAGCGTCGGGTACTTCACCGCGCCCAGCACCTGGTCGATCTCCTTCAGCTTCCCGTCGCGCTCGTGCGGACTCTTCGCCTCGAACGTCACGGCGAGCGAGGCGTGGTGGTCGCCCACCAGCCCCTGGCGGCGGAAGAGCTCGGTGCCGGTGGCGAAGGCCTGGTAGCGCTGCGCGAAGTCGGGCGCCGTCAGGTCGGGGGTGGTGCGCCGGAAGATGGAGAGCGCCGAGAAGGTGATGACGCCGGGCACCTGGCCCAACCCGTCTTCCACCGCCGCCAGCTCGCTCACCGCCGCCGGGGTGAAGGGCTCGGCCGGCTCGAACAGCAGCACCACCTGCTTGCCCTCGGGAAAGACCTTCTGGAAGGACCGGGTGAGGACGACGTCGGGGTCGCTCTCCACCACCAGGCGATCGATGGCGCCGTCGCTGGGCAGCTGCAGCGCCAGCCAGATCGATGGCGGCACCAGCGCGAGCCAGACGATGATCACGATCCAGCGGCGGTTGATGATTGCCGCCAGGAGCCGCTCGAGTCGTGGAGGTGCGCCCATGGTGATGGTGCCGATAACAGAACCGCGCCTCCCAGACTCGACATCGCGACGGCAATCGGTTGCTTCGTTACGTTGGGCCCATGTGCACCTTCACCCGCGTGCTGGTCCCGTTCGTCGCCCTCACTGCGGCCCTCTGCCTCGGGGCGCCCCCCGACAAGGCCGCGCTCGTCTTCTGCGCCCCCGGCTACCCCGGCACGACCGAAGAGGCCCAGTCGCGCATGGACGAGATCGCCGGCTCGCTGGGCGAGCTCTCGGGCTGGCCGAAGGACCGGTTGTCGGCCACGTACTTCCCTCAGGAAAAGGCCGGCCTGGCGCGCCTCGCCGAGGCAGACGCGGCGATCGCCCTGGTGCCGTTGCCGTTCTTCCTGCAACACCAGGCCACCCTCAAGCTCACCCCGCGGTTGGCCGTGGTGCAGAAGGGCCTCGAGGCGACGCAGGCCTGGGCCCTGGTGGCGAAGAAGGGCACGGTGAAGTCGGCGGCGGATCTCGAGGGGTGGCAGCTCTTCTCCACCGCGGGCTACGCGCCGGACTTCGTGACGAAGACCGCGCTCGCCGGCTACGCGCTGCCGGCGTCGGTGAAGGTCACCACGGGGGGCCAGGTGCTCTCCGCGTTGCGCAAGGCGGCCACTGGCACGCAGAAGCTGGCGGTGCTGGTCGACTCGGAGCAGGCCGCCTCGCTCGCGTCGCTGCCCTTCGGCGCCGAGCTCGAGGTGGTGCACACCGGGCCCCGGCTGCCCGTGGCGGTGGTGGCGACGGTGGGCGCGAAGCTCAGCGCGGCTGAGTGGAAGGTGCTCGCGGCGGCGTTCTCGAAGGTGTCCACCTCGGCGCTCGAGGGCGTGCGGCTGACGGGCTTCGTCCCGCTCGACGACGCCGCGCTCGCGGCTGCCACGAAGTCCTTCGGCGGGGCCGGCAAGTGAGACGCCTCTGGCTGCTGCTCGCGCTGACGGCCTGCCCGCCCGCGCACGTGGCGACCGCGAACCTGGTGACGAAGGATCAGATCACCCTCACCCTCACGGACGCAGAGACCGCGTTCTCCCACCGCCCCGACGTGGCCGAGGTCCGCCGCGCGATGACGCTCTTCCTGTCAGCCTCGCTGTCAGACGAGACGCGCGTCGAAGGATCGTTCGGCGTCATCCGCACGGTGGCGTGGCTGCTCGAGCACGGCGTGAAGGAAGAGAAGGGCACCCTCGTCGCCACCGCGCTCGCGGCGGGGACGCAGTGCCAGGCGCGCGCGCCGAACACGCCGCAGTGCGATTACTGGCAGGCCGTGGCGAAGGGGCTCGGCGCCAGGGAGAACCCCACCACCGGCCTGGGTGAGGTCAAGGTCATCATCGAGCTCTTGCGCCGGGTGCAGGCCTCGCAGCCCCAGCTGGACGAGGGCGGGCCGTCGCGCGTGCTGGCGCTGCTGTTGTTGCGCGCGCCGGGCTGGCCGGTCGGTCCGGGTGATGCCGACGCAGGTCTTGCTGAGGCGCAGAAGGCGCTCGCGATCGCGCCGACGCACCCGCTGAACCAGCTGGCCGTCGCGGAAGGGCTCGCCGCCACCGGTGACACTGAAGGCGCGAAGGATGCGTACCTGAAGGCGAAGACGCTTGGGCTGGCGCGCGGAGATGCCGATGGCGCCGACTGGGCCGCACAGGCCGAGGCCGCGCTGAAGAAGCTCTGAAGGCGGCACTGAGAGAAGCGGTCGGTTTGTTGGATGATCGCGCCTCACCCGGGCTTGCCCCTCGGCGCGAACGTCTCGTGACTCTGGTGACGCGGGCTTCGGATCAGTGACTGATGAACAACGATTGTTGCGGCTCGCGCTGCTCGAGCGCCCTGCGCAGTTGATCGAGCCAGCCCTTGTCTCGGAGCGATGCGCTCGTCACCGAGAGCGAGAGCCAGCCGAGACCCGCGAGCCTGCTTCGTTGGTCCGCGTCGCGGTCGAACGCCTGACGTTGGGCGTGCCAGAGGAAGCTGTCGACGTGGAGCGCGACCCGGTGAAGTGGCCAGGCGAAGTCGACGCGGATCACGTAGACACCGTTGAGGTCGAAGACCTCGAACTGAAGCTGCGGCTGTGGCGGCCGGCCTCGCGAATGCGCCGGCGCACCGTCGTCTCGAGCGGCGATTCGGTGGCGATGCCCTGCCGCAGGGAGAGCAGCGTGATGAGGCGGCGGAGGCCTGGGCGCGGCGCCTGGTGCAGCATGAGCTCCTCGGTGAGCCAGCGCGGCAGGCTGCTGAACCGGTGCTGAGCGGCGTCGAGGATCGTCTCGAGTCTCTCCTCGGAGACGAGGGGCGCGATGTCCACCAGCGTGCGCGCGAGGCGCGTCACCCGAAGCCCCTTGAGCACGTAGGGCTCCCCGTTGCCCCTTCGCCTTCTGCTCCGCCGCCGCCCAATTGGTCATGCCTCCTCCTATCGAAGGGGACTGACACGCCGGGGGCGCCCGCCGGCCGGGGAAAGGCTGTTCCAACAGCCGTTGCCTACCCGGCACCGACCACTTCGTCACATGGTCCCACCCCGTTCATCCACACTGTGACGCTCTTCATCCCTCGTCCTTGCTGGCTTTCATCGGAAGCCCGCGCCCACAATCGCGCATGATCAAGCGGCTGTTCGCCTTCCTGCAGACCACGGGCAGCGCGCTGATGGTGCCCGTCGCGGTGCTGCCAGTCGCGGGGCTGCTGCTGGGCATCGGCTCGGCCCACTTCGGCTTCCTGCCCGCCGGGGTCAGCACCGTGATGCGCCTCTCGGGGGGCGTGATCTTCAGCAGCCTGCCGCTCATCTTCGCCGTCGCCGTGGCGTTGGCCTTCGCGGACCACGACGTGTCCTCGGCCATCAGCGCCGTCATCGCGTACACGGTGATGCTCGCCACCATGGGCGGCATGGCCGAGGTGCTGGGCGTCGCCACCACGCCGGTGCTGGGCATCGCCTCGATCGACACCGGCGTCTTCGGCGGCATCCTCGCGGGCGCCACCAGCGCCTTCCTCTTCAGGCGCTTCCACAAGGTAGCCCTGCCTGCCGCGCTCGGCTTCTTCGCCGGCAAGCGCCTCGTGCCCATCTTGAGCGCGCTCTCGGCGATCGCGCTGGGGGTCTTCATCTCGTTTCTCTGGCCGCAGCTCCAGGTCGGCATCCAGGCGCTCTCGCACTGGGCCGCGGTGAGCAACCCCCGCACCGCCGCCACCCTCTACGGCTTCGTCGAGCGCCTCCTCATTCCCTTCGGGCTCCACCACATCTGGAACGTGCCCTTCTTCTTCGAGTTCGGTTCCTTCACCGACGCCACCGGCCGCGTGGTGCACGGTGACATCAACCGCTTCTTCGCCGGCGACCCCACCGCGGGCACCCTGGGCGGCGCCTACCTCTTCAAGATGTTCGGCCTGCCCGGCGCGGCCATCGCCATCTGGCGCGCTGCCAGGCCCGAGAACCGCATCAAGGTGGGTGGGGTGATGCTCTCGGCCGCGCTCACCTCGTTCCTCACCGGCATCACCGAGCCCATCGAGTTCGCCTTCCTCTTCGTGGCGCCGCCGCTCTACCTGGTGCACGCGGCGCTGGTCGCCAGCAGCCAGTTCCTCGCCAACTCGCTCGACATGCACCTGGGCTTCACCTTCTCGCAGGGCGCGATCGACCTGGTGGCCTTCAACTTCTGGAGCCCCACCAGCCGGGGCGTGTGGTGGGTGCTGCTGCTCGGCCCGCTCTACGGCTTCCTCTATTACGGCGTCTTCTCCTTCGCGATCCGCCGCTTCAACCTCCTCACACCGGGCCGCGAGGGCGCGCCCGAGGTGGTCATCGCCACCGACGAAGAGACCGACGAGACGCGCTCGGAGTTGCTGGTGGCCGCCTTTGGGGGCCAGGACAACATCACCGGGCTCGACGCCTGCGTCACCCGCCTGCGCATCTCGGTGAAGGACCCGGCCCACGTCGATCCCGAGCGGCTCAAGGCCCTGGGGGCCACCGCGGTGGTGATGGTCGGCACCGGGATCCAGGCGATCTTCGGCCCCGTGTCCGAGTCGCTCAAGAGCGACATGCAGCAGTACCTGCGCTCGAGCATCTTCGGGCCGCCCGGCCTGCCGGCCTCCGGGGCCCAGCTCACCGCCGCGGCCACCCTGGCCCGCATCGCCACCGACCACGCCACGCTCTCGGATGATCTCGCCCAGTCGCGGGTGCGCGAGCGGGTGCTCGAGCGCCACCTGGAGCGTGGGAAACGGCTGGCCGGCCTGGGCGCGGTGGTGTCGGGCGTGGCGCACGATCTGCGCACGCCCATCACCGGCATCAAGCTCACCCTCGACGGCCTGGCGCGGCGCCGCCTCGACGAGGTGTCCACCGGCGACGTCGCGGTGTGCCTGGAAGAGCTGGGCCGCCTCGATCGCCTGGTGGGCCAGCTCATGGTGGTGGCCCGCAGCGACTCCAGCGCGCGGCAGGAACTCGCCCTCGAGGCGCTGGTCGACGAGCGGCTCGAGCGGGTGAGGGCGCAGGCAGGGCTTCGGCGCATCACCCTGCACCGCGAGGGCGCGGCGAAGCTGCAGGGGAACCTCGATACCCTGACCCGGGTCATCGACAACCTGATCGCCAACGCCATCGACGCCAGCCCCGACGGAGGCACCGTGCGGCTGACCGTCGAGTCGGACGCGGCCGAGGTGCGGGTGCTGGTGGAAGACAGCGGGCCGGGCGTGCCCGTGCCGCACGAGCACGAGATCTTCGAGCCCTTCTTCAGCCTCAAGCCGAACGGCACCGGCCTGGGCCTCTTCCTTTCGCACGCGCTGCTGGCCGTGCAGGGGGGGCGCCTGTCATACCGGCGCGGGGCCGACACCACGACCTTCACCATCGGGCTCCCCACCCGCGCACCGGAGCTTGCTGATGCCCCGCATCCTGGTCGTTGACGATGACCGCACCATCCGCCGGTCGCTCGGGCAGCGGCTGATGGAGACGGGCTACGAGGTGCTGTTGGCCGAAGGCACCCGCGCGGCCCAGCAGTTGCTCAAGACCGAGGGCTTCGACGCGGCGCTGGTCGACATTCACCTCAAGGACGGCGACGGCCTGGCGCTGCTCGAGGAGATCCGCCGCGACACGCCGTTGCTCCCGGTGATCATGGTGACCGCGTACGGCGACAGCGATCGCACCATTCGCGCGATGAAGTCGGGGGCCTTCGAGTACGTCACCAAGCCCTTCGAGCTCGACGCGCTGCTCGCCATCCTCGCGCGCGCGGTGAAGGTCAGGCCCGCGGCCCAGCTGCCTCACCCCGCGACCGCCACGGGGACGCTCGTCGGAGCCAGCCCCGCGATGCTCACCGTGTGGAAGGCCATCGGCCGCGCCGCGACCAGCCGGGTGCCCGTGCTGATCACCGGAGAGAGCGGCACCGGCAAGGAGCTGGTGGCCCGCGCCATTCACGATCACATGCAGCCACAGACGCCGTTCGTGGCCGTCAACCTCGCGGCGCTCCCGCCGGGGCTGGTGGAGTCGGAGCTCTTCGGTCACGAGCGCGGTTCCTTCACCGGCGCCGTGGCCCGCCGCGAAGGACGCTTCGAGCTGGCGGGCGAGGGCACCTTGTTCCTCGACGAGATCGCCGACCTCGAGCCGGCCCTGCAGTCGAAGCTCCTGCGCGTGCTCGAAGACGGCGGCTACCAGCGGGTGGGCGCGTCGGTCGAAGAGAAGAACCGCGCCCGCATCATCAGCGCCACGTCCCGCCTCACCGAGAAGAACTCGAGCGGGCCGCTGCGCGAAGACCTCTATTACCGGCTGGCGGTGCTGCGCATCGACGTGCCGCCGCTGCGCGATCGCCGGCAGGACGTTCCCCTGCTGGTGCAGGCCTTCCTCAAGCGCCTGGGCAGCATGCGCTCGGTGAGCGAAGAGGCGATGCAGAAGCTGATCGCCTACCACTGGCCCGGAAACGTGAGGCAGCTGCGCCACGTGCTCGAGAACGCCTGCGTGATGTCCACCGCCGAGGTGCTCGACAGCGAGGCGCTCGAGCTGGAAGCCCCCCGCGGCGTGGTGGAGCAGGCGGGGGTCGAGGCCCCCGAGGTCTCCATGGACCTCAAGGAGAACATCGACCAGCTCACCCGCCGGCTGATCGAGAAGGCCCTGGAACGCTCAGGCGGCAACCGCGCCCAGGCCGCGCGCCTGCTGGGCATTCGCCGCGCGCTCCTCTACGAGCGCATGCTGCAGCTGGGCATGCGCGACGCCGAGTGAGTGCGTGCCGCAGTGAGTCATGTACGCGGAGCGTTCACTTGTGCTCGCTCAGCGTTCGCGTCTCCGATCGCGTGGTCCCGCGCTCCGAAGTGGCCCAGGGCTTGAGCTGAAGCCGTCGGCCTCAACGCCGCGTCGCTGGGTCACTCGTGAGCGCCGCGCAAGCGTTGTCAAGAGCTGAAGAGGCACAAGCGACGGCGCGCGAGGCGTGGCCCGTCCGTTGCTCAAGGGCGCTGGCACCTCGCAAGGGAGATCCCCATGACGCACGCTCCACTCTCGAAGCTCAGCATTCTCGCCGCCGCCGCGTTGCTCGCGGGCTGTCCTGAACCAACCCCCATCACGAACACAGTCACGGTGACGGTGATCCAGGACTGTGGTCCGGGCGCACCGAACGGAAAGTGTGAGGCTGGCAACAGTTGTGTGGACGGGGCCTGTGTCGCCTCCGCGACCCTGTGTAGCCCGACCAACGAGGCAGGCGCCTGTGGCTCGGGCACCAGCTGTTTCGCCGGCGGCTGCGTGCTGACCGCGAAGCTCTGCAGTCCGGGCAGCCCCACCGGCCCCTGCGACACCGGCAATACCTGCCTGGCCGGCAGCTGCGTGGCGCTGGCGAGCATGTGCAGCAGCGCCAACGTGACGGGCACCTGTCCCCAGGGCCAGGTCTGCCAGTCGGGCATCTGCGGCAGCGTGCCGCAGGACGCGTGCCTGACGCAGATCTACACGGCGCAGCCGACGATCGGCGTCGACACCCGCGCGAAGCTGACGGTCGCGGGCAAGGAGTTCAAGGACAACAACGGCAACGGCGCCCTCGACCCCTACGAGGACTGGCGCCTGGCAGAGGCCTGCCGCGCGCGGGATCTCGTCACGCGCATGAGCGTGCCTGAGAAGGTCGGCTTGCTGGGTGAATCAGCCAGCATCGGCGGCGGCACGGCCGACGGCGTGCTCACCGACAGCGCGAAGGCCAACATCCAGACGCTGCACCTGCGCCAGGCCCTCATCCGCCTCGGGGCGCGCAGCGGCCGGGAGATCGCCGTGTACCTGAACAACGTGCAGAAGCTGGCCGAGTCCGAGCCGCACGGCATTCCCTTCGTCGTGACCGCGGACCCGGTGCACGGCTTCGGCTTGTCCACCAACGCCACCACCGGCGTGCAGACCTTGAGCGCGCCCACGGTGGTCTCGCCCTGGCCGTACCCGATGGGCCTGGGCGCCGCCAACGACCTCGCGCTCACCACGCTCTACGGAGACACGGTGCGCCGCGAGTTCATGGCCATGGGCTTCCGCTGGCAGCTGGGACCGATGGCCGACCTCGCCACCGAGCCCCGCTGGGCCCGCGTGCAGAACACCTTCGGCGAGAACGCGCACGCCGTGGGCAACCACTCGCGCGCCTGCATCGACGCGTTCCAGAAGGGCGGCGACCTGAAGAACGGCATCGCCGCGACCGTGAAGCACTTCCCCGGCGCCGGCGCGGACGAGGACGGCATGGACAGCCACTCTCGGCCCGGCCGCTTCAACGTCTTCCCGGGCAACTACTTCGAGTACCACCAGATCTCCTTCCGGGCCGCGTTCACCGCGCAGCCGGCGGCGGTGATGCCCTGCTATTCCATCTTCAAGGGCCAGTTCGACTACAGCCCTGAGCAGGCGGGCGCCGCCTTCAGCCGCGGGCTCATCACCACGTACATGAAAGAGGCGCTCGGCTTCTCGGGCATGGTCACCAGCGACTGGGGCACCATGGGCAACAGCGCCTGGGGCGTCGAGTCGCTCACGCAGCCGCAGCGCGCCGCGCAGTTCCTCCACGCGGGTTCGCATCAGCTCGGCAACGACTCGGTGACCATCATGCAGGCGGCCTTCGACCAGGGCCTGATCACCGAGGCCGACATCAACGCGGCGGCGGAGAAGGTGCTCGAGATGAGCTTCAAGCTCGGCATCTTCGAGAACCCCTACATCGACCCTGACGCGTCGGCCCTCGAGATCCGCTCCATCGCGAACCGCACCGCCGGCTTCGTGGCGCAGAAGAAGGCCATCGTGCTGCTCAAGAACCGCGACCACACCACGTTGGCCAACTCGGGCGCGAGGTACCTGCCCATCGACGGCGCGCGCAAGGCGACCGACGGCGGCACCCTGTGCGACGCCGATCGTGATGGCACGGTCGAGGTCTTCTTCGACGGCGTCACCGACTCGCTGGCGGGCGGCGACATCTACGACGACGCGCTGCAGGCCTACGACTACAAGGCGGCCGCCGGTACGCTGGCCGATGGCGGCGTGGTGCTGCCCATCGCCGAGGCCGCCAGCCCTGCCGCGGCGGACATCGCGGTGCTGCGCATCAGCGCACGCAAGGGAGCCTACAGCGGCCTCGACCGCGGCGTGCCCCTCTCGTGGGACGCCCCGTTCACTGGCACGTCGACTGACAACGCCTACGCCGCCGCCGTCAAGGACGCGCGCAAGGTGATCGACCTGCTGCGCGTGCGCGACGGCTACACCGACAGCGCGGGCACGGTGATCGCCCCCACCAACCCGAACCTCAAGATCGTGCTGGTGGTGCACTTCGACCGGCCAGGCATCGTGAGGCCCTTCGTCAACGGCCTGGTGTCGCTCAACGAGACGCCAGGCACGCCGGGCAGCTACCCGCTCGTCTCCGACGCCGCGAACATCCGCACCGACGGGCTGGGCGGTGTGGACGTGGTGGTGGGCGAGTTCGGCGCCTTCGACCGCGCCGTGCTCGACGTGCTCTTCAACAAGAACGTGCCGACCACCCCTGCCAACTACGTCTACGGCAGCAGCCGGTTGCCCATCGAGATCCCCAGCAGCGACGCTGAGGTCGATGCGCAGTTCGAAGACATGCCCGCTGACACGGCCAGCCCGACGTACGTCATCGGCGCTGGCTCGACGTACTGACTGCTTCACGCCGGGCCGGCCCCACACTCGAGAGCTCAAACCATGACGACGCGATTGACTCAGTTGTTGGCGGTGGTGCTGCTGGCTTCGGCCTGTAGCCCCACTCCGGGTGTGGATGGCGGGACCGGCGGCGGCGCAGGTGGTGGCGGCGTGGACGGCGGCGGCGCCGGAGGTGGCGTCGCCGGCGGAGGGACGGGCGGTGGTGGCGGGGTGACGGGCGAATGCGGCGAGCCGGCCAACGTGGCGCGGCGGACCGCGTTGCTGGCCGCGCAGCCGTCGCTCGAGACGAAGAAGAAGACGCTGCTGACCGAGGTGGTCAGCTTCGCCAGCGAAGCGGGCAACCCCACGGTGATGTGCGAGGTGTCGCTGCAGTTCAAGGACAGCAACGGCAACGGCACGCTCGACGCGTATGAAGATTGGCGGCTCACCCCGGCGGCGCGTGCCACCGATCTGCTCTCGAAGATGAGCCTCGATCAGAAGCTGGGCTTGATGGCCCACGGCGCCACCACCGACACCACCGCGGTGCCGTCGGCGGGCAGCCTGGCGCTGATCTCGGGAAACGTGCGGTTCGCCACGACGAGCGCGAACACCACCCCGGTGCTCACCCGGGCGACCTGGGCCAACGCGCTGCAGGAGAAGGCCGAGGAGTCTGCGCTGGGCATTCCCCTGGTGCTCTCGACCCGTCCCGTGCACGCCTCGGGCAACGGCCGGGTGAAGGCGGCCGGGTTCTCGCAGTGGCCCAGCGAGCAGGCGCTGGCCGCGTCAGGAGACCCGGCGCTGGTGGAGAAGTTCGCGAAGATCGCCGCCAGCGAATACCTGGCGATCGGCATTCGGCTGGCGCTCTCTCCGTCGGCAGATCTCGCCACGGACCCGCGCTGGTTCGGCGCGCAGTTCACCTTCGGCGAAGACAGCACGCAGGCCGGCAACTTCGTGGCCGCGTACGTCAAGGGCATGCAGGGCGACGTGCTGGGCCAGGGCTCGGTGGCCACCGTGGTCAGCGCCTTCCCCGGCGCGGGCGCGGCGAAGGGCGGCCTCGACGCGCGGCTCGCGAAGGGCAAGTTCACCGCCTACCCGGGCAACGACATCGACGCCCACCTCGCGCCGTTCCAGCGGGCCATCAGCCAGGGCGTGGCAGGCGTGATGACGGGCTACGCCATTCCCGAGACCGGCGCCTGGACGGGCCAGGCCGGCACGCTGTCGGGCACGACCATCGAGCAGGTGGGCGCCTCGTTCAACGCGAAGCTGGTGACCGACGTGCTGCGCACGCGCCTGAGCTTCACGGGCCTGGTGATCGCGCCGCCCGGGGTGCTCACCGACGCAGCGCTCGCGCCGCTGGGCGCGCCGTGGGGCGTGGAGACGCTGACCCCGGCCGCGCGCGTGGCGAAGGCGGTCAACGCCGGCGTCGACCAGTTCGCAGGCCTGTCGGACATCGCCGTGCTGCAGGCGGCGAAGACTTCAGGTTCCCTCAGCGACGTGCAGGTCGACGGGTCGGCGGGCAGGGCGCTCTCGCTGGTGTTCTCGCTGGGGCTCTTCGAAGACCCCTACGTCGACGCCGCCGCGGCGCCGCGGTCGACCAACGTCGATCTCTCGTACCGCGCAGGCCTGGACGCGATGAACCGCGGCATGGTGCTGCTCGTCAACAAGCCCAAGCCCGCTGGGTGGCTCAACGGCCTGGGTGATGGCACGCAGACCAGCGACAAGGGCAACGCCGGCAACGGCACGCTCAAGGTGCTCCCTGCGCCCCCGGGCGAGCCGTACGTGTCGGCGGGGTGCCGCTTCTTCATCATGGGTGACTTCGACCTCGACTACGTGCGGTCGGTGAGCGCGGGCTACGGCGAGCTCACCAACGACGCGATCTCCATCGGAGGCGTGCCGGTGAGCACCGACGCCCAGAAGATCGCGCTGTCGGACTACGTGTTCGTGCGCATCGCCGCGCCCTTCACGGCAGATCCCGACTCCGGCGCCCTGAACCTGCCCACGCCGCTGCTCAGCTACGCGGGCGCAGCCAACGCTGGAACGCTGGCGCCGTTGCAGACGGCGCGCGCGGCCATCACCGCCTGGACGGGAATGCCGGCCTCCCAGACGCAGCTGGTGGTGGGCATCGACGTGGGCCGCCTGCCGGTGCTCGACGAGGTGCTCGCCTTCAACCCGGCCGGGCTCTACGTGGTCTGGAACGGGACGAACGCCACCAACCTCTCGGCCGACAAGACCTTCCTCGACGTCGCCTTCGGCATCGCCGGCGGCGTGGGCACGTTGCCGACCGCGGTGCCGGCTTCCGACGCGGCCGCCGCCACCCAGCACGAAGACGTGGCCGGCGACGGCGCGCACTCCACCTTCATCAAGGGCTTCGGCCTGACCACCCCGAGGTTCGAATGAATCGCATCGTCCCGGCCTTCAGCGTCGCGCTCCTGCTCACCGCCTGCCCGCGCGGAGGCATCGACACCGACGGCGGCACCGCTGACGGTGGCCCCGTGTGCGACACCCTCTCGACGCGCGCGCACATCGACTGCACCGAAGCCGACGCGAAGTCGGCGCTGCAGCTGCTGCGCTCGATGTCCACCGAGGAGAAGGTGCAGCAGATGAGCGGGCCGCCGTACAACCCGAACAACTTCTTCGACCAGGAAGACAACACCCGGCTCAGCATTCCCGGCTTCAAGTACATGGACGGGCCGCGCGGGGTGCGTTGGTACAACTCCGACTACGGCACCACCGTCTTCCCGGCGGCGGTCGCGCGGGCGTCGTCGTGGGATCTCGAGCTCGAGCGCCGCATCGGCAAGGCCATGGCGCGCGAGATGCGCTACCTGGGCCGCCACGTCCTGCTGGCGCCCACCATCAACCAGGTGACGCACCCGCGTTGGGGCCGCGCCCAGGAGTCATACGGCGAAGACACCCACCTGCTGGGGAAGATGGGCGTGTCGCTGATCGAGGGCATCGAGTTCGACCCGAAGGTGGTCGACCCCGCAGAGCCCGACGAGCCGGCCGAAGACAGCTACCGCATCCAGGCGTGCGTGAAGCACTACGCGGCCAACAACGTGGAAGACACGCGCATCTACGTGAACGCGGTGATCGACGAGCGCACGCTGCGCGAGGTCTACCTGCCGCACTTCAAGAAGGCGGTGGAGGCCGACGTGGCCTGCGTGATGACGTCGTACAACCGCGTCAACGGCAGCTACAACGGGTTCTCCACCGAACTGGTGCGCAACATCCTCAAGAAGCAGTGGGGCTACTCGGGCTTCGTCATCTCGGACTGGTTCGCCAAGGGCCAGACGGTGCCGTCCGCGACCGCGGGGCTCGACGTCGAGATGCCCTTCTCGTCGGGCGCGTTCCCCAGCCAGTTCGACAGCGCCTACTTCTACGGCGCCGCGCTGGTGACGGCGGTGAACAACGGGCAGGTGCCGGCCGACGTGGTGGACGAGGCGGTCTTGCGCATCCTCTATTCCAAGACGCGCTACGGCGATCTCGCGCACGACTTCAACTGGCGGCCGTACCTCACCAAGGCCGACGCGGCGCAGGCGCTGGCGCTGCAGGCGGCGCGCGAGAGCATCGTGCTGCTCAAGAACGGGCCGACGCGGGCGCTGAGCGACGACGTGCTGCCGCTGGCGAAGGCCTCGGTGAGCCGGGTCTCGGTGGTGGGCAAGTTCGCCAACAGCGAGAACATGGGTGACAAGGGCAGCTCTGACGCGCGGGTGGTCGACGGCGCGCTGGTGATCACGCCCTTCGAAGGCATCCAGGCGGCGTTGGACGGCACGGCGGCGCAGGTGCGCTCGTACGAGAACGTGGCGGGCAACGAGGCGGCCATCGGCGCGTCCGACGTGGTGGTGGTGATCGGCGCGTACTTCTACGCAGACCTGGCGCGCTCGAGCTCGGGCGAAGAGGGGGAGTGGAAGGATCGCACCAGCATGCAACTGCCGCAGCGCGACCTCACCAACATCGCCAACGCCGTCGCCCTCAAGGCGGGCAACCCCAACCTCAAGGTGGTGGTGGTGATGAAGAGCGGCGGCGCGGTGCTGGTCTCGGACTGGGTGGCCGGCGCGGACGCGGTGTTGATGGCCTGGTTCGCGGGCATGAAGGAAGGCACGGCGCTGGCCGAGATCCTCTTCGGCGACACCAACCCCAGCGCGAAGATGGTGCAGAGCGTGCCGGTGCAGGAGAGCGATCTGCCGCCCTTCGACAACTCGGTCACCGGCGATCTCCCCTACGACTACTTCCACGGCTACCGCTGGCTGGAGAAGCGCAACATCGCGCCGCAGTACCCCTTCGGCTTCGGCCAGAGCTACACCACCTTCGAGTACTCGAACCTGCGGGTGACCAACGCTGCCATCGGGCCCACGGGCACGCTCGAGGTGAAGGTCGACGTGAAGAACACGGGCCCGCGCGCAGGCAGCGAGGTGGTGCAGCTCTACGTGGGCTTCGAGGGCACCGCGGTCGCCGACAGCTGGGGCCGGCCGAAGAAGCAGCTCGAGGCGTTCGCGCGGCTCGCAGACCTCGCGCCCGGCGCCACCCGCACCGCGACGCTCACGGTGAAGGCCGAAGACCTCGCGTACTGGGACGTCGCCGCCCAGGCGATGACGGTCGAGAAGATGGCCTACCAGCTCCTGGTGGGACCTTCGTCCGACGCCGCTGACCCGCAGATGAAGATCGGCTCGTTCACCATTCAGTAGGGGGATTCCCATGCGCGCGTACCTTCCGCTGTCCTTCCTGCTGCTCTGGGTCGCCTCGCCAGCGGCTGCCCAGGACGCCGACGCTGGCGTTCCTGACGCGGGCGACGTGAGTGACGCGGGTCCGGTGACGTTCGTGCCGCCAGCGCCCTCGCAGAGCGCCACCAGCACCAAGAGCACCAACGCGGCCGAAGACGCGCAGAAGATCGCGATCCCGCAGGTGCTGGGCGTGAACATCGTGCTGTCCGGCTACTTCTGGGGCGACACCGGGTACATGGCGCGCACCAACGCGCAGCAGGGCCAGTACGATCAATCGGTCAGCTACCTGCAGGGCCGCTTCGTGCTCGGCGCGGGGCTCACCCGCACCTTCGGCGACTTCTACGCCTCGGCGAAGGTGGAGTTCCTCGGCCTGGTCAACGAGTTCGCCCGCTCACAGTACGAGCCGCACACCCTCGACTCGTACGTGCGCGTCGGTCACAAGCGCTGGTTCGACGTGCAGGTGGGCCGCTTCCTCGCGTGGGAGATCTACCACCGCGGCCAGGGCATCGAGTTCTGGACGGCGGAAGAGGCGGGCGCGCTCGGCGGCCCCTCGCTGTACTGGCTCGACCTGACGCGGGGGTACCGCAACGAGTCGGGGCAGGGCGCGATTCACTTCTACCCGTTCGAGTTCCTCAAGTTCGAGCTGGCCGGGGTCTACGGGCAGGAGAACAACCAGAACAACTACGGCGTGCGGCCCGCGGTGCACTTCACCTGGAAGGACCTGCAGTTCCTCGCGGGCTACGAGACGCTGCTGCTGCGCCCGCAGACCTCCGCCGACAAGGTGCAGACGACCACGCACGGCTACGCGGCGCGGCTGCAGTACACGTTCTTCAAGCACGCGACGCTCGGGGTCAACTTCGCCCAGACCTTCGTCAACTCCATCGACATCCAGGGCCTGGTCGACTCGGACCGTTCGCTCGACAAGTACACGGTGGGCGGGTTCGCAGACATCGACTTCTGGAACGGGTCGATCGGCCTGGGCTACCACCACACCAACCAGCTCAACCTGCAGGGCGAGAACAACCGCCATCACCAGGCCTTCGTCTCGTACCTGTACCGGCTTCCCATTCAGGGGCTGAGCCTCAAGGCCGTGTATGGCTTTGCGCTCGCGCACATCGAAGATCTCGACACCCGGTCGACCTGGGAAAACTACGTCCACTCCTTCCGCCTGCGCATCTCGTACGAGTTCAACTGAGGCCGCCCATGGAGATCCACGCTCCGCTCTCGGGAATCGCGGTGCCGCTGGCCGAGGTGCCCGACGAGGTCTTCGCCCAGTTGCTGGTCGGCGACGGCCTCGCGATCGATCCCACCTCCAGCCAGGTGCTGGCGCCCATCGGCGGCACCATCTCGCAGCTGCACCAGGCGCGGCACGCGCTCGCGATCACCTCGGTCGAGGGCGTCGAGGTGTTGATTCACGTGGGCCTCGACACCGTCACGCTCAAGGGCCACGGCTTCACCTCGCTGGCGAAGCTCGGCGACGTGGTGGTGCCGGGTCAGCCGCTCATCCGCTTCGATGCCGACGTGGTCGGCCGCGCGGCGCGCAGCCTGATCACGGTCGTGGTGGTCACCAACCTCAAAGATGGTCAGCGGCTGATGCCCACGAAGGCTCGCGAGGTGGTGGCGGGCAGCTCGGTGCTCCTCACCCTCGAGCTGGCCGGCGCTCGAGCCACACGCAGCCCCAGTCCGGCCGTTGCCGCGCGAGGCGTGACCATCGCCGCCGCGCCCAGCGTGACCACGGGCACGGTGGTGCGCTCGGCGCCGATCGTGCTGCCCAACCCCAGCGGGCTGCACGCGCGCCCGGCGGCGGTGTTGGCGCAGCAGGCCAAACACTTCGTCTCCACCGTGCGGCTGTTCCGCGGCACCGCTTCGGCGAACCTGAAGTCGGTGGTGAGCGTGATGGGTCTGTCCACGCACCAGGGCGACGCGGTGGTGGTGGAGGCGAGCGGTGCCGACGCCACCGAGGCCATCGCGGCGCTGTCGAAGACCCTGCGCGAGGGCTCTGGTGAAGCGTCGATGGCGCCCCTTCCGGCGGTGGTGCCGGTGGTCAAGCGGGCCAGCTCGCGCAGTGGAGTCTTCGAGGGCGTGTCGGCGTCACCGGGCCTGGTGCTGGGCCGGGTGGTGGGGCTGGGCAGCACCGCGCCGAGCTTCGCCGAGGTGGGCGGGCCGGTCCCCGACGAGCTGCGGAAGCTGGACGCAGCGATCGTCACCGCTTCGGCGCAGCTGGCCGCGCTCGCCGCCCAGGAAGGCGGCCCGCGCGCCGACATTCTGAACGTTCAGCGCGAGCTGCTCGAAGACCCGGAGATCCTCGCCCGCACCCGCGGGGTGGTGTGGCAGGGCAAGAGCGCCGCCTTCGCCTGGAACGACGCGTTTCGCGCGCAGGCGGCGAACCTGGAGCAGCTCGATCAGCCGCTGCTGCGTGAGCGCGCGGTGGACGTGCGCGACGTGGGGCTGCGGCTGCTCAAGGTGTTGACGGGCGACACCGCGGGCTTCGGGGAACTGCCTGAGAACGCGATCGTGGTCACGGCGGAGCTCACGCCCACGCAGCTCGCTTCCTTCCCGAAGGACCGCTTCAAGGGCCTGGTCACCACCACGGGCAGCGCGACCAGCCACGTGGCGATCCTGGCGCGCGGCATGGGCGTGCCGGCGGTGATGGGCGTCGATGAGCGGGTGCTCGCGCTCGCCGAGGGCCTCGAGGTGGTCCTCGACGGCGCGGCCGGGTGGCTCGAGCTCGCGCCGGCCCCCGGTGATCTCGTCGCGCGCGGCAAGCTCAACGAGCAGATCGCGCGGCTGGCCGAAGAGCGGAAGCGCGATCAGGCCGCGGCCCTGAACGTGGGGCAGACCCGCGATGGACGGCGGATCGAGGTGGTCGCCAACATCAAGAACCTCGACGATGCGCGCGAGGCGATCGCCGGCGGGGCAGAGGGCATCGGGCTGCTGCGCTCGGAGTTCCTCTTCTACGACCGCGACAGCGCGCCCGACGAGGACGAGCAGCGCCTCGTGTACCGGGCCATCGCCGAGGTGGTGGGACCCGACCGTCCGCTGGTGGTGCGAACGCTCGACGTCGGAGGCGACAAGCCGCTGCCGTACCTGGCGCTGCCCCGCGAGGGGAACCCGTTCCTGGGGCTGCGTGGCATTCGGGTCAGCCTCGACCAGCCGCAGCTGTTCCGCATCCAGCTCCGCGCGATCCTCTCGGCTGCGGGCCTGACGCGCCTGCACATCATGTTCCCGATGATCTCCGGCATGGAGGAGCTGCGCGCCGCCCGGCAGATGTTGGCCGAAGAGCAGCGCGCCCTCGACGTGCGGGCCCAGGTCAAGGTGGGGATCATGATCGAGGTGCCGTCGGCGGTGGTGATGGCCGAGGCCCTCGCCCGCGAGGTCGACTTCTTCTCCATCGGCACCAACGATCTCACCCAGTACGCCCTGGCGATGGATCGGGGGCACCCTCAGCTCGCCTCGCGGGCCGACGCGTTGCACCCCGCGGTGCTCAAGCTGATCGCCGCCACCGTCGACGGCGCGCGCGTGCACCAGCGCCCGGTGCACCTGTGCGGGGGCATTGCCTCAGACCCGCTGGCCGCGCCGTTGCTGGTGGGCCTGGGCGTGACCGAGCTGTCGGTGAGCACGTCGTCAGTGGGGCCGGTGAAGGCCGCGCTGGCCCGGTGGCCGTTCTCGGAGTGTGAGGAGCTCGCCACCGACGTCCTGCGGCAGACCACCACTGCCGAGGTGCGCGCGCTGCTCAAGAGCTGGCAACCAGGCCGGCTCCGCTCGGCGCCCGCACTCGCCGTGGGAGGGTGAACCGATGGCCTCGACCTCGAACGCGTTCGCGTCGTTGCAGAAGATGGGCAAGGCCCTGATGTTGCCGGTGGCGGTGCTGCCCGTCGCCGGGCTGCTGCTGGGCATCGGCGCCGCCAACTTCTCATGGCTGCCCGAGAGCGTCTCTCTGCTGATGCGCCAGTCGGGCGACGTCATCTTCGGGAACATGGCGCTGCTCTTCGCCATCGCCGTGGCGCTCGGCTACACGAACAACGACGGCGTCTCGGCGGTGGCGGCCACGGTGAGCTACGTGGTGTTGCTGGGGACGATGGGGGTGATGGCGAAGGTGTTCGGGGTGGTGCCGGTGACGGTGATGGGCATTCCCTCGATGCAGACCGGCGTCTTCGGAGGCATCCTGGCCGGCGGCATCGCGGCGGTGATGTTCAACCGATTCTACAAGATCACCCTGCCGACCTGGCTGGGCTTCTTCGCCGGCAAGCGCTTCGTGCCGATCATCACCGCGCTCGCGGCGATCGCGCTGGGGCTGGTGTTGTCGGTGGTGTGGCCTCCGGTGCAGGGCGCGATCAACTCGTTCTCGCACTGGGCCGCGGTGAGCGACCCGCGGCTGGCGGCCACGCTGTATGGCTTCGTGGAGCGGCTGCTGGTGCCGTTCGGCCTGCACCACATCTGGAACGCGCCGTTCTTCTACGAGGTGGGCACCTTCACCGACGCGACGGGCAAGGTGGTGACGGGTGACATTCAGCGCTACTTCGCGGGTGATCCGACGGCCGGCATCCTCAGCGGCTCTTTCCTGTTCAAGATGTTCGGGCTGCCCGCCGCGGCCATCGCGATGTGGCGGGAAGCAGCGCCCGAGAAGCGCGCGCAGGTGGGCGGCATCATGCTCTCGGCCGGGCTGACTTCCTTCGTGACGGGCATCACCGAGCCCATCGAGTTCGCCTTCCTCTTCGTGGCGCCTCCGCTCTACCTCCTGCACGCCCTGCTCGCCGGCGTGGGGCAGTTCGTCATGAACACCTTCGGCGCCCACATGGGCTTCACGTTCTCGCAGGGTGGCATCGACTTCGTGCTCTTCAACGTGCTCAACCCGAACGCCCAGCGCTGGTGGCTGGTGCTGGTGCTGGGGCCGCTCTACGGGGTGGGGTACTTCTTCACGTTCCGCTACGCGATCCGCTGGTTCAACCTGAAGACGATGGGGCGGGAGGGCCCCGAGGGCGAGGCGCTGAGCCCGCTCTTCACCGAGCCGACGACGGCTGGCCACAGGGCGCGCGCGATGGTGCTGGCGTTCGGTGGGCGGGCCAACCTCGAGAACCTCGACGCGTGCGTGACCCGGTTGCGCGTGACGGTGAAGGATCCGTCGAAGGTCGACGCGACGCGGCTCAAGCAGTTGGGGGCGGCGGGGGTGATGACGGTGGGCAACGGGGTGCAGGCGGTGTTCGGGCCGCTGTCTGAGAACCTGAAGACCGAGATGCAGGAGTATCTGGCGAGCGCGCAGGCGCAGAGCGAGAGCCGGGTCGCGCCCTCGCCGCCGGGTGGGGCAATCGGCGGACTCGCGCCTCGAGGGGTGATCGTCGACGCGGCCGATCGACTCGCTGCGGGCGAGCTGCTCTTGAGCCTGGGCGGGCGCTCGAACGTGAAGGGCGTGGAAGGCATCGCGCTCACCCGGCTGAGGGTGGAGCTGACCGACGCCACCCGCTTCGACGAGGCCGCCGCGAAGAGCGCTGGCGTGCTGGCGGTGATGCGCATCAGTCCCCACGTGTTCCACCTGCTCGTGGGTGCCCGGGCGGGCCTGCTCGCGGCGGCGATGAAGCTTCAGCCGACCTGAACAGACAGAATGGGGACAGGCTGCTTTTCGGCCAGGTGCGGCTGCATCGACACTGGGGCCGAAAAGCAGCCTGTCCCCATTTTGTCTCCCGGCGGGTAGGGTGCGCGCCGAAGCGGGGGCAACCATGCACGGAACGGTCATCGGCGATCTCACCATCGAGGTGGAAGAACCAGAGGCGGACAGGATCGTCCTGCGCTGGAAGGGCGCCAGCAACACGCGAGATCCCGGCAGTACGCTCAAGGCGTTCTTCGACGTGGTCTTCGCCGAAGCCGCCCGCCGCAACGCCGTGGTCGAGCAGCACTTCGAAGAGCTCACCTTCTTCAACTCCTCCACCGTCTCCGCCCTGCTGCGCATCGTCACCGAGGCCGGCCGGCTGGGGCTGCCCATGACGCTGCACTACGACGGCTCGCTGCGGTGGCAGTCGCACAACTTCGAAGGCATCGCCGCGCTCTCGAGCAGCCTGCCGTTCCTCAAGGTCGAGAGCATCGGCGAGTGGCCCGCCATCGAGCGGGTCAGCCTCCAGAAGAACTGATCGAACGGGGGATGTGCCAGGGACCCCGCCCGGTGATGCTCCGGCGGCGTGGACCTCCCCCGGACACAGACGTTGACCCGCCCGGACCCGTCCTCTAAAGCCGCCTCTTCGTTTTCGCGGAAGAACCGCGCGATTTCACTGAAAGAGGATGGCCCCATGAAGGTTCAGGTCGAAGACGTCAGCAGCATCGAGAAGCGCCTCTCCATCGAGGTGGATCCCGCCCTCGTCGAGAAGGAGCTCACCGCCGCCTACACGAACCTCTCGCGGCAGGTGAAGGTGCCCGGCTTCCGGCCCGGCAAGATCCCGCGCCGCATCCTCGAGCAGAAGTTCAAGAGCGAGGTCGAGGCCGACGTGGTCAAGCGCGTGCAGCTGCTCGGCTTCATCGACGCCCTCAAGGAGACCAACGTCGCCGCCGTCGGCGATCCGTCCTTCTCCGGTGGGAAGATCGAGTCGCAGAAGCCCTTCAGCTACTCGGCGCGCGTCGAGGTGAAGCCCATCGTCAACGCGAAGGACTACAAGGGCCTCGAGCTGCCGAAGTTCGAGCTCGGCGTCACCGACGAGCGCGTCAACGAGCAGATCGAGCGCATGCTCAGCCAGCGCACCCAGGTGGTGCCTGTCGAGGGCCGCGACACGGTGCAGAAGGGTGACCTCGTGGTCATCGACTTCGACGCCACCAAGAACGGCGCCGTGTTCCCCGGCAACACCGGCCGCGACGTCACCGTCGAGGTGATCGACGGCCAGCTCATCGAGGGGAACCTGCCGGACCTCGAGGGCTCGAAGGTCGGGGAAAAGAAGGAGCTCGATTACACCTTCCCCGCCGACTACCGCGTCGAGGAGATCAAGGGCCAGACCGCGCACTTCGTGGTGACGGTGAAGGAGCTCAAGCAGAAGAAGGTGCCCGCGCTCGACGACGCCTTCGCCAAGGAGATGGGCGAGGAGACCGCCGACGCGCTCAAGGCGCGGGTGCGCCGCGATCTCGAGAAGGCCGCGAAGAACCGCGTCGAGGTCGACGAGCGTGACGCGCTGTTCAAGGCGCTCATCGAGAAGAACCCCATCGAGGTGCCCACGGCGATGGTGAACCGCGGCGTCGACTTCATGCTCGAGAACGCGCTCGGCGGCCTGATGCGCTCGGGCATGGACCCGAACATGCTCCAGCTCGACTGGGGCAAGCTGCGCGACGAGCTGCGCCCCAAGGCGGCCCTCGAGGTGCGCGGGCAGCTGCTGCTCGAGGCGGTGGGCAAGGAAGAGAAGCTCGAGGTGGCCGAGGCCGACGTCGACGCGCGGCTGGAGAAGCTCGCCACCGACTCCGGGCTGCCGCTGGACCAGGTGAAGAAGCAGTACCAGAGCGCCGAGGCCCGCGACGCGCTCAAGAACCGCACCAAAGAAGAGAAGGTCATCGCCTTCTTGAAGCAGCACGCGAAGTCGTAAACGATCACCACCGGAGAACGTCATGCCCTATTGGCCGCCTACCGTCGTCGAGACCACCCACCGCGGCGAGCGCGTGTGGGACCTGTATGCCCGCCTCCTGCGCGATCGCATCATCATGCTCGGCACCGAGATCGATGATGACGTGGCCAACGGCGTGACGGCCCAGCTCCTGTTCCTCGAGTCGGAGGACCCGGACAAGGACATCACCATGTACATCAACTCGCCGGGTGGCTCGGTGACGGCCGGTTTGGCCATCTACGACACCATGCAGTACGTGCGCTGCAACGTGGCCACGGTGTGCACGGGCCAGGCGGCGTCGATGGGCGCGGTGCTGCTCGCGGCGGGCATGAAGGGCAAGCGCTCGGCGCTGCCGAACTCGCGCATCATGATCCACCAGCCGCTGGGCGGGGCGCGGGGTCAGGCGCGGGACATGAAGATCCAGGTGGCCGAGATGGCCCGCCTCGAGAAGGTGCTCTACGAGATCCTCGCCAAGGCGACGGGCCACTCGGTCGAGCGCATCGAGAAGGACTGCGATCGCGACAACTTCATGAGCGCCACCGAGGCCAAGCAGTACGGGCTCATCGATGACGTCACGGTGCGCAACAAGGCTGAACCCAAGAAGTAAGCCGTCAGGGTTCTGACGCTGCGGCCGGCTTTGGCGCAGCGTGCCAGTCAGGGTTAACCTCAAGGACGCATGGCAACGAAGAACGTCGGTCGAGAAGGCGGAAACCAGACCCTGTGCTGCTCCTTCTGCGGGAAATCGCAGAAGGAAGTGAAGAAGCTCATCGCGGGGCCGACCGTCTACATCTGCGACGAGTGCATCGGGCTGTGCAACGACATCATCGCGGAGGAGATCGATCGCGAGGAGTCGAAGGACACCAAGCTGCGCATTCCCCGCCCGAGCGAGATCAAGGCGATCCTCGACGAGTACGTGATCGGCCAGGACCGCGCCAAGAAGGTGCTCAGCGTCGCGGTGCACAACCACTACAAGCGCATCGAGTCGAAGGTGCAGCTCGATGACGTCGAGCTGCAGAAGTCGAACATCCTGGTGCTGGGCCCCACTGGCTCCGGCAAGACGCTGCTGGCGCAGACGCTGGCGCGCATCCTCAACGTGCCGTTCACCATCGCCGACGCCACCTGCCTCACCGAGGCCGGCTACGTGGGCGAGGACGTCGAGAACATCATCGTCAACCTGCTGCAGGCGGCCGATGGCGACATCGAGCGGGCGCAGCGGGGCATCGTGTACGTCGACGAGATCGACAAGATCGCGCGCAAGTCCGAGAACCCGAGCATCACCCGCGACGTGTCGGGTGAGGGCGTGCAGCAGGCGCTGCTCAAGATCATCGAGGGCACGGTGGCGAACGTGCCGCCGAAGGGCGGCCGCAAGCACCCCCAGCAGGAGTTCCTGCAGATCGACACCACCAACATCCTCTTCATCTGCGGCGGCGCGTTCGGCGGCCTGGACAAGGTGATCGAGCGCCGGCTCGGTGGGAAGTCGCTCGGCTTCGGGGCTGAGCTGAAGAAGAAGTCGGATCGTTCGCTGTCGGAGCTGCTGTCGAAGGTCGAGCCGGAGGACCTGCTCAAGTTCGGCATGATCCCCGAGTTCATCGGACGGTTGCCGGTGGTGACCGCGCTGGAGGAGCTGGACGAGCCGGCGCTGATCGACATCCTCATCAAGCCGAGGAACGCGCTGACCAAGCAGTACAAGAAGCTGCTCGATCTCGACGGGGTGGCGCTCAAGTTCACCGACGGCGCGCTCAAGGCGATCTCGCAGGAAGCCATTCGCCGCAAGACGGGCGCGCGCGGGCTGCGAGCCATTCTCGAGTCGGTGATGCTCGAGCTCATGTACGAGATCCCCTCGAAGAAGACCGCCCGCGAGGTGGTCATCAACGAAGACGCCGTGCTGCGGAAGAAGGCGCCGGTCGTGCTGCACGCGGAGGAGAAGCCCAAGCCCGCGGAGTCAGCGGCCTGACTTCTTGCTGGGGCGCTTTTTCGGCGGCCGAGTCCATCCCTTCGGCCACCTCGAAGGCGGGACCTTGACGAACTCGACCGGGCGGGCTGCTCTTACCGCGAGCAATTCATCGAGATCCCCAACGAGGTCTCGCTTTGGTTCCTTGCCCGCTCGGGCCATTTCCGCCAGCGCCCGCCGTGCCACCGCGATCTCCGGCTTGGTGGCGCGGTCGAGCAGGTAGTCGACGTCGACTTTGTCCTTGGGTCGGAACGCCAGGACCTTCATCGCGATCATGTGTGCTCGTGTGGCGACCGGCATCGTCTGGCCGTCGCGCACGAGCGCATCCGTCGCGCTCGTGACGATGTCGCGCTCGATGCCGGTGAAGTCAAAGAGGAGATCGACGAGGACCTTTGACCGCGGTGGCGTCAACCGGACCGTCGCGATTCGGTTGGTGGACTTCGTCATCAGCAACGCGTCGACCGCCCACCCTCGGCGAACGAACGAACCAACCAGTCCCTCTGCTTCGGCATCGGTACAGAACAGCGCGAAGTCGACGTCATGGGTGAACCGGGGCGTCGCGCGGGCCGAGATTGCGAGCCCGCCAATCAGCGCGTACGGCCGCTGCTCTTCGTCGAGGACCCGCCGCGTTTCTTCGAGGGCACTCTCCAACGAGGTGGAACGGGGCGCTGAACGAGACCCGGCACGGTCGGTAGTGGGTGGCTTGCGAGCCATGCATTCACTTTCTTCTCGAGCGTGGACGCCGAAGCGCGGGGGCTGCGCGCGGCGAGTTGGGCTCGCTTGATGGCCAGTCCGAACTCGAACAGCTCGAACGCTGCGATCAAGCGTTCCTCGGGCGGGATGAGCGGAGACGGAAGCACTTGCTGAGTCTACCAGACCTGTTTGTCTGCCCTCTCCCCAACCCTCTCCCCCTCGGGGAGAGGGAGACAGGGTATGTGTCGGGCATGCGCCGAGTCCTGATACCGCTCCTTGTCGTCGCTGCTTGTGCCACTCCCCAGACCGTCACGAAGGAACCTGCCGTCGTCGACGCGGGGACTCCCGTCGTCGTCGAGCCCCCGAGAAAACCCATGCTCCCTCCGACTCGCACCGAAGCGATTCCCACTGATCCGTACCGCTGGCTCGAAGACGAGAAGTCGCCCGAGGTGCAGGCGTGGATGAAGACGCAGGACACGTTCACCCGCGAGCGCATCAAGGAACTCCCCGCCCGCGAGCGGCTGCTCGCCCGCTACCGCGAGCTCTATTACCTCGACTCCATGGGCGCCCCCATCAAGCGCGGCGGCCGCTACTTCTACGTCCGCACCCACAAGAACAAGGAGAAGGCCGTCGTCTATTGGAAGCAGGGCGCCACCGGCGAAGAGAAGGTGCTGCTCGACCCCAACACCTGGAGCACCGACAACACCATCTCCCTTGGCGTCTGGGTGCCGAGCTGGGACGGCAAGAAGGTCGTCTTCGCCCAGAAGCCGAACGCCGCTGACGAGTCGACGCTGTACGTGCTCGACGTCGAGACCGGCAAGCGCAGCGAGATCGACGTGATCACCGGCGCCAAGTACGCCAGCCCGTCCTGGTTACCTGACTCCAGGGCCTTCATCTACGAGTGGCTGCCCGTCGATTCGACCATCCCCGTGTCCGAGCGGCCCGGCTACTGCGAGGTGAAGCTCCACAAGCTCGGCGACGCGCCCGCGAAGGACGAGCAGCTCCACCCGAAGACCGGCGACCCGAAGACCTTCATCGGCGGCGGCGTCTCACGCGACGGCAAGTTCCAGTTCGTCGTGATCATGCGCGGCTGGAATGAGAACGACGTCTTCTTCAAGCGCGTCGGCAAGGACAAGACCTGGCAGCTGCTCGTCGCCGGGAAGGACGCGAAGTACTCCGTCGATTCGTGGAAGGGCCAGCTCTACGTGTTCACGGACGAGGGCGCGCCCAACAAGCGCGTCTTCAAGGTCGACCCCAACAAGTTCGAGCGCAAGAACTGGAAGGAGCTCATTCCCGAAGACAAGGACGCCGCGCGCGAGTCGCTGGTGATCGTCGGCGGGCACTTCGCCATCGCCTCGCTCAAGAAGGCCGTGTCCACCGTCGAGCTCTTCACCCTCGAGGGCAAGAAGGTGCGCGACGTCGAGCTGCCCGGCCTGGGCACCTCTTCGAACCTGGTCGGTGACGAAGACGACGACGAGGTGTTCTTCAGCTTCAGCTCGCTCACCATGCCCCCGCAGGTCTTCCGCAGCAGCGTGAAGACCGGGAAGGCTGAGGTCTACAGCAAGGTCGACGTGCCCGTGGACCCCTCGAAGTTCGAGGTGCGCCAGGTCTTCTACCCGTCGAAGGATGGCACGCAGATCTCCATGTTCATCGTGGCGAAGAAGGACGTGGTGCTCGACGGCAACAACCCGGTGCTCCTCTACGGCTACGGCGGCTTCGACGTCAGCCTGCGCAGCTCGTTCACCTCGTTCATCTACCCGTGGCTCGAGGCGGGTGGGGTGTACGCGATGCCCAACCTGCGCGGCGGCGGCGAGTACGGCAAGGCGTGGCACGACGCAGGGAAGGGCGCGAAGAAGCAGAACGTCTTCGACGATTTCCACGCGGCCGCCGAGTACTTGATCAAGGAGAAGTGGACGACTCCGAAGCGCCTGGCGATTCGCGGTGGCAGCAATGGTGGACTCCTCGTCGGCGTGGCGATGACTCAGCGGCCCGAGTTGTTCAAGGCCGTGGTGTGCGCGGTGCCGCTGCTCGACATGGTGCGGTACCACCTGTACGGCTCGGGCAAGACGTGGATCCCCGAGTACGGCGATCCCGAGAAGCCTGACGAGCTGAAGACCCTCGAGGCGTATTCGCCGTACGCGCACATCAAGCAGACCGCGTACCCGTCGCTCTTGATGCTCAGCTCCGATCACGACGATCGCGTCGACCCGTTTCATGCTCGCAAGTTCGTGGCGTGGATGCAGGCGGCTTCGCCGAAGAGCGTCAACTGGCTGCGCATCGAGGCCAACGCGGGCCACGGCGGCGCGGACCAGGTCGCGAAGGCGATCGAGAACTCGAGCGACCAGGTCGCGTTCCTGATGGACCAATTGGGTCTCAAGTAAGCCCCTCACCCGGCCCTCGGCCGACCTCTCCCCGCTTTCGCAGGGAGAGGTTTCATGGGTGCGTAGCGCCCGTAGATGAGCCAACCTCCGCCCCTCAACCGCCGGGAGGGGCACCATGAGCAAGCGCTACTTCGAGTTTTCCGAGGGGTCGTCCAACAAGTTCTGGGAAGTCTGGACTGAGGGCAACAAGGTCCTCACCCGCTACGGGAAGATCGGCGCCGCTGGTCAGACCACCGTGAAGGACGAGGGGTCACCGGCCGGCGCTCAGAAGCTCCACGACAAGCTCGTCGGTGAGAAGACGAAGAAGGGCTACGCCGAGAAGGGCGGTGGCGGCGCTGCTGCTGCTCCTGCCGCTGCACCCGCTCCGGCGAAGGTGGCTGTGAAGAAGGCGCCTGCACCCACGCCGCCTCCTGCGCCCGCCAAGGCCGCCGCGCCTGCCGCCGTCGAGCCCGGCTTCCGCCGCTTCGAGTTCGTGGAAGGCTCGTCGAGCAAGTTCTGGGAAGTGAAGGTCGAAGGCGAGCAGCAGATCGTTCGCTTCGGCAAGATCGGCACCGCCGGCCAGACCAAGGAGAAGGACTTCGAGAGCGCCGGCGAAGCGAAGGCCGACACCAAGAAGCTGATCGCCGAGAAGACGGGCAAGGGCTACGCCGAGGTCGGCGTGAAGAAGGTGCCCAGCAACCCGGCGCTGGAGGCCGCGATCGCCGCCAACCCCGACGACGGAAAGAACTGGCGCGTCTTCGCCGACTGGCTGCTCGAGCAGGGCGAGCCGTGGGCCGAGATGATCGCGCTGGCAGTGCAGGGCAAGCCGAACAAGAAGAAGCAGGGCGACGTGGCGAAGGAGCTCCTCGGCTCGATCGAGGGCGACATCGTCTGGAAGAACGGCGTGATCGCCGAGTTCGACCTGCAGCCCGACGA
This sequence comes from Archangium sp., assembly GCA_030681645.1. Lineage (GTDB taxonomy): Bacteria > Myxococcota > Myxococcia > Myxococcales > Myxococcaceae > Archangium_A. The sequence goes on along the minus strand of JAUXRX010000057.1, from coordinate 380,406 downwards.
CGTCGAGGAAGAGGGCGCGATGGAAGCGGCGCTCGAGCGGGTCCTCAAGCACCCGGCCGGCCGCTTCGTGCAGAAGCTCACCCTCGGCCTCCCCCCGCACGAGGACCTCGAGTGGCACATGGAGGGCCTGGCGAGCGTGATCAGCGACTGCGGCCCCCTGCCGCTGCTGCAGACGCTCGACATGAGCCCCAACGCCGAGCACATGGACCAGGAATCGTGGCGCCGGGTCGGTGACATCAGCGGCCTCTGGGCTGCGGCGCCCCACCTGAAGGAACTGCTGCTCCGGGGCTCCGCGGGCAGCGACGACGGCGAGGCCATCGACTTCGGCGACATCGAGGCACCTCACCTCGAGAAGCTCATCTTCATCTCGGGCGGTCTCAACAAGAACGCGCCCACGCAGATCGGCTCGGCGAAGCTCCCGAAGCTCACCCACCTCGAGCTCTATTTCGGCAAAGAGGACTACGGCTGCAGCTCGACCGTCGCCTCCCTCAAGGGCATCCTCGAGGGTAGCGGCCTGCCGGCGCTCAAGACCCTGGGCCTCAAGAACTCCGAGTGGGAAGAGGACCTGATCAAGGCGATCTGCGCCTCGAAGATCCTCCCCCGGCTCGAGGCGCTCGACCTGAGCATGGGTGTGCTCGCCGACAAGGGCGCCGCGGCGTTGATCGCCAACGCCCCGAAGTTCAAGCACCTCAAGAAGCTCATCCTCTCGGACAACTACTTCTCGACCAGCGACGCCGGCCTGCTGAAGAAGGCCTTGCCGAACGCCGAGGTGGGCAAGCAGAAGGCCGACGAAGATCCCGAGTACCGGTACACCAGCATCGCGGAGTAACCGGACCTGTAAACCTGGGTCGGTAAAGGTGACGGATCGCGCCCTCAGCGCTACAACCCGTCACAGCCATGTTCTTCAGCCGCGACGACAAGAAGGAGGCAGCCATGCTGCCCATGCTCCCCCTCCGGGACATCGTGCTCTTTCCCCACGAGGTCCGTCCCCTGTACGTCGGTCGCGAGAAGTCCATCGCCGCGCTGAAGGACGCGATGGCGAAGAAGGGCGCAGACGGCAAGGCGTGGCTGCTGCTGGCCGCGCAGAAGAAGGCGAAGACCAACGATCCCGCGCCTGACGAGCTGTTCGCCTACGCCACGCTGGGCCAGGTGGTGCAGCTGCTCCCGCTGCCCGACGGCACGGTCAAGGTGCTGGTCGAGGGCGTGGCGCGCGCGAAGATCACCAAGTTCGCCCCGCACGATCCGTTCTTCCTCTGCGAGTTCGAGCGCGTCGTCGAGGAGACCACCAAGGGCGTCGAGCTCGAGGCCCTCGTGCGCGCGGTGCAGGCCACCTTCAAGGCCTACGTCGAGCTCAACAAGCGCATCGCGCCCGAGCTGCAGCAGCAGGTCGGCACCATCGAGGACGCGTCGCGGCTCTCGGACACGATCGCGATTCACCTCCCGTTCAAGTCGGTCGCCGACAAGCAGGCGATGCTCGAGACCGAGTCGCCGGTGAAGCGCCTGGAGAAGCTCTACGAGCTGATGCAGGGCGAGATCGAGATCCTCAAGGCCGAGAAGCGCATCAAGTCGCGCGTGAAGAAGCAGATGGAGCGCACGCAGCGCGAGTACTTCTTGAACGAGCAGATGCAGGCCATCCAGCGCGAGCTGGGCGACAAGGACGAGGGCAAGAGCGAGCTGCAGGAGCTCGACGACAAGCTCAAGGCCAGGAAGATGCCCAAGGAGGCGCAGGCCAAGGTCAAGAAGGAGATCAAGAAGCTCAAGATGATGGGCCCGATGTCCGCCGAGGCCACCGTCGTCCGCAACTACATCGACTGGGTGCTCTCGCTGCCCTGGGGCGACGAGACCAAGGACAAGCTCGACATCACCGAGGCCGAGGGCGTGCTCAACGCCGATCACTACGGCCTCAAGAAGGTGAAGGAGCGCATCCTCGAGTACCTGGCCGTGCAGCAGCTGGTCGGGAAGATGAAGGGCCCCATCCTCTGCTTCGTGGGGCCTCCGGGCGTGGGCAAGACCTCGCTGGGCCGCAGCATCGCCCGCTCGCTGGGCCGCAAGTTCGTGCGCATCGCGCTGGGCGGCGTGCGCGACGAGGCCGAGATCCGCGGGCACCGGCGCACGTACATCGGCGCCATGCCGGGCAAGATCGTGCAGTCGCTCAAGAAGGCCGAGTCGAGCAACCCCGTCATCCTCCTCGACGAGATCGACAAGCTCTCGAGCGACTTCCGCGGCGACCCGAGCTCGGCGCTGCTCGAGGTGCTCGACCCCGAGCAGAACCACACCTTCAACGATCACTACCTCGACCTCGACTACGACCTGTCGAAGGTGATGTTCATCTGCACCGCGAACTCGCTCCACGGCATCCCGCAGCCGCTGCAGGACCGCATGGAGGTCATTCGCCTGGCCGGGTACACCGAGGAAGAGAAGCTGGCGATCGCCAAGCGCTACCTCGTGCCCAAGCAGAAGGAAGCCAACGGCCTGGCCGACGTCGAGGTGAAGATGACCGACACGTCGATCCGCACCGTCATCCGCCGCTACACGCGCGAGGCCGGGGTGCGAAACCTCGAGCGCGAGCTGGCCGGCGTGTTCCGCAAGCTGGCGCGCGAGGCCCTCAAGAACGGCAAGCAGCCCTTCGCGGTCGATCAGAAGAAGGTGATGAAGCTGCTGGGCACGCCCAAGGTGCCGAAGGACAAGAACGAGAAGGAGAACCAGGTGGGCATGGTGAACGGCCTGGCCTGGACCGAGTTCGGCGGCGAGGTGCTGGTCACCGAGGCCACCACCATGCCGGGCAAGGGCAAGCTCATCGTCACCGGCGTGCTGCGCGAGGTGATGAAGGAATCGGCGCAGGCGGCGGTCAGCTACGTGCGCAGCAAGGCGCGCCGCTTCGGCATCGAGGACAAGTTCTTCGAGCAGAACGACCTGCACATTCACTTCCCCGGCTCGTTCCCCAAAGACGGCCCCAGCGCGGGCGTGACCATGGCGACGGCGCTGGTCTCGGCGATCACCCGCATCCCCGTGCGGCGCGACGTGGCGATGACCGGTGAGATCACCCTGCGGGGCCGGGTGACGCCGATCGGCGGGCTCAAGGAGAAGTGCCTCGCCGCGCACCGCCTGGGCATCAAGACCATCGTGGTGCCCCGCGAGAACCGGAAGGATCTGCGCGAGGTGCCCCGCAAGGTCCGCAAGGTGATGCGCATCGTGCTGGTCGACTACGTGGACGAGGTGCTGCGCGAGGCCCTGGTGCTGGAGAAGCCGGCTGAGTTCGCCCGGCTGCCCACCGAGGGTGGTGCAGCACCCGCAGCGATGTGACCGGAGCCGAGCCGGCAGCGGAAGCGCTGGCCGCGGTGAGGAGACCATGAGCCGGCAGAGCACGCTGATCTTCGCGCTGGTCGGCCTGTCGCTGGGGCTGGCCTGGTACATGTCGAGCCAGCGCGCCCCCGGGCCTCACCCGCTCGCGCAGTGCCTGACCCACGACGACTGCGACCCGCCCGAGCGGTGCGTGGTGGTCCCGAAGGGTGATGGCTTCGCCTCGTTCGGCCAGTGCGGCCCGCCGTGCGTCGACGACGCGGGCTGCCCGAATGGGTGGACCTGCCGCCGCTGGGTCGACGAGAAGGGCTTCCTCTCACCCGAGGCGGGCCGGCCTGCGGAGTTCCCCCGGGTGCTGGTCTGTGCGCACCATCTGGTGAAGTGACTGTGAGAGAGTGAACGTCATGCGTTTTTTCCTGATCGGTGCAGTGTTCCTCTCGGCGTGCGCCACGACCCAGTCAGCCCAGCAGGGCGAAGGGCCGACCCCCGTGGTGGCGAAGTACGGCGAGCGCGTCATTCGCCTCGCCGAGGTCGACGCCAAGGTCGCCGACGAGCTGAGCAAGCTGCAGGAACAGATGTACGAGCTGCGCTCCGAGGCGGCCGATCGTATCGCCATCGAGGCGCTGGTGGCGCAGAAGGCGAAGGCGGCCGGCCAGTCGGAAGAGGGGTGGCTGGCGAAGAACATCGAGAGCGGCCTCGAGGAGCCCAGCGAGGCCGAGATGCGCGCGCTCTTCGAGAAGGCGCGCGGCCGGCTCCCGCCCGAGGTGACCTTCGACGACGTGAAGCCGGAGATCCGCAAGGCGGTGCAGCGCGAGGAGCGCACCCGCAGGGCCCGCGAGGTGTTCGGCCAGCTCAAGAAGGAAGCCGGCTTCGTGATGGTGCTCGAGGGCCCCGTGAAGCCGCGCAAGTCGGTGGACGCGACGGGCCCCAGCCGGGGCAACGCCGCCGCGAAGGTGGTGATCGTCGAGTTCGCCGACTTCGAGTGCCACTTCTGCGCGAAGGCGCACGAGACGGTGATGCTCGTGCTCAAGGCCTACGGCGACAAGGTGCGCCTGGTGTTCCGCCACTACCCGCTGTCTTTCCACCCCAAGGCGCCCAAGGCCGCGGAGGCCACCGCGTGCGCCGACGAGCAGGGCAGGTTCTGGGAGCTGCACGACGCGCTCTTCGAGTCACAGGAGCTCGACGTCGACGCGCTCAAGATGCAGGCGAAGCAGGCCGGGGTGGACGAGACGAAGTTCGCCAGCTGCCTCGATTCCGGGCGCACCGCGGCCCTGGTGAAGCGCGACGTCGCGGCCGGTCAGCAGGTGGGGGTGAGCGGGACCCCGGCGTTCTTCATCAACGGCTTCATGCTCTCGGGCGCGCAGCCTGAAGAGGCCTTCCGCAAGGTGATCGACGCAGAGCTGGCCCGCCTCGGCGCCGACTGAGTTGCACGCCCTCTTCGCCGCGCACTCGACGGTCGGGCACACCCAGGCGCTTCGGGCCATCGGGGGCGAGCTCCTGCGCGCGGGGCACCGGGCGCACTTCGCCCTCACGCGAATTCCCTGGCTGCCTTCGTTTCTTCCCACCCCTGCGCCGCTCCGGGCGGCCACCGAGGTGGTGGCGGGAGTGCAGCGCGACGGCTTCTCGCTGGTGCGCACGCCCTTCTCGGTGCGCGCCGCCTTCGCCGCGAGCCGCATCGCGAACACCCGCGGCTATGACGAGCTCGAGTGGGCGTGCCGCCTCTTCACCGCCGACGCGCTGGCGAGCGCCCGGGTGCTGCTCGAGACGCTGAAGCGGGAGCGCACGGCCGTCGTCGTCGCCGACTACGCCTTCTTCGGCGCCTGGCTCGCGGCGGAGGTGGCCCAGGTGCCCTTCGTCGCCGTGTACCACTCGGGCCTGCCGTTCCCGGTCGCCGGGCAGCCGCCGTTCGGCAGCGGCCTCGCACCGGGCAGCGACCCCCGCTCGTGGGTGGAAGCCGAGCAGCGGCTCTCGCGCCTGCTCCAGTTGGTGGATCGCGCGTTGGGCAAGGCGCGCGCGTCACTGGGGCTGACGCCCGTGCCGGCGGGCATGCTGGGCCGGCCCTACGCGACCGAGCTCAACGTGCTGACCAGCTTCGAGGCGATCGAGCCTCCGCGTCCTGACCTGAGGGGGCCGCTTCTCTGGGCGGGCCCGTGCCTGGGGCAGCGCGCTGCCGGCCCGACGGACTTCCCCTGGGAGGAGCTCGAGGGAGACAGCCGGCCGCTGGTGTACGTGTCGCTAGGCACGGTCTTCAACGATCACCCGGCGCTGTACCGCACGCTCATCGAAGGCGTGCACCTCGCGGGGGCGCGCGCGGTGGTGGCGGCCGGGAACTCGCTCGACGCGGCGAGGGCGGCCGCGGGGCCCGGTGACGTGGTGGTGCGCTTCGCCCCGCAGGTCGCGTTGCTGCCGAAGGTGGCCGCGTTCGTCAGCCACGGCGGCAACAACAGCACCAACGAGGCGCTGCGCGCCGGCACGCCGCTGGTGCTCGTGCCCTTCGGGGGTGAGCAGATCGCGAACGCGCAGCGGGTGGAGGCGCTGGGCGTGGGGAGCTGGGTGCACGGCGAGCGCCTCGCGCCCGCCTCGGTCGCACGGGAGGTGCTCGCGGCGCTTCACCCCGAACGGCGCGCGAAGGCGCAGGCGCTGGCCGCCCGGCTGCCCCCGGGAGACGGTGCCGCGCGCGTCGCGGCTGAGCTGCTGCGGCGCTTCAGCGCGTAGCGGCCGGGACCCCGTTCGTCCCGAGCGGAGTCGGGGGATGGGCGCCCACGCTCGCAGCGACGCTCAGTCGCAGGCGAGCAGCACCTTGCCCACGTTCTTGCGGTCCTGGACGTACTGGTGGGCCTCGCCGGCCTTGTCGAGCGGGAACACCCTGTCGACGTGCGCGGTGAGCTTGCCCCCGGCGTTGAGCTCGAGGACCTTGTCGAGGTGGTGCGCCATCAGCTCCACCTCGCCCCAGAGGTGGCCCATGTTGGTGCCGGAGACGCCGCGGTTCTTGTCCATCAGCTCCATCGGGCTGTACTTCTTGAGCTTGAGGAACTGGCTCACCACGGTGAAGAGGCTGCGCGTCTTGCCATCGACCATGTTCGCCCAGCCGAAGCAGTGCAGGTGGCCGCCGGGCTTGAGCAGGTTGTAGCCCTTCTCCCAGTCGGGCCCGCCGAGCGCGTCGAGCACGCGATCGACGCCGCGGCCCTTCGTGAGCTCCATCACCTCCTGGGCGTAGTCCTTCGTGCGGTAGTCGATGCAGTGGTGCACACCCTGGGTCTTCAGGAAGTCGTGCTTCGCCGCCGACGAGGTACCGATGATGGTGATGTTCGACACCGCCTTACACAGCTGAATGGCGAGGAGGCCCACGCCCCCGGCCGCCATGTGGATGAGCACGGTCATGCCCGGCTGAATGGGGGCCACCCAGCGGAGCATGTGGAACGCGGTGAGGGCGTTGACGGGCAGGGCGGCCGCCTCGTCGAAGCTCAAGCCCTCGCGAATCTTGCGCACCTGCGCTTCGGGAATGGCCACCAGCTCGGCCTGGCCCCCGAAGCGGCACATCGAGACCACCCGGTCGCCCTTGCTGAAGCTGGTCACGCCGTTGCCGAGCGCCTCGATGACGCCGCTGACCTCGTAGCCCATCACCATGGGGAACTTGGGGGCGTCGGGATACAGGCCGACGCGTGCGGAGATGTCGGCGAAGTTGAGCCCTGCCCGTTTGACGCGGACCAGCACCTGCCCGGGCTGCGGCATCGGGTCGGGGCGCTGCTGCACCTGGAGGACTTCGGGACCACCTGCCTTGATGTTCACGAGCGCGCGCATGGGCGCTCCATACTCGCCGTCTCTTGTTTATGCTCGATCCGTGAAGTCGCTCGCCCCCGGGTTCTTGATCGCAATGCCGCAGTTACTCGACTCGAACTTCGAGAAGGCCGTGGTGCTGATGATCGAGCACTCGGAATCGGGGTCGATGGGCCTGGTGATCAACCGCACCGCGCCGCTGACCTTTCGTGATCTCGCGCGCAGCCAGGAGATCAAGGTCGCCACGTCCCGCTGCGACGACGCGCTCTTCCACGGAGGCCCGGTCGAGCCCTACCGCGGCTTCGTGCTGCACGACTCGAAGCACATCGAAGAGCGCAACGAGGTCTTCCCCGGGCTCTACCTCTCGGTGACCAGCGACGCGCTCACGCCGCTGCTGCTCGACGAGTCGGCCAGCGTGCGCTTCTGCCTGGGCTACGCCGGCTGGGGGCCGGGGCAGATCGAGCTCGAGATGAAGCAGGGCAGCTGGCTGTTCACCGAGGCGAACCCGCAGGCGGTGCTGCGTGATGATCCCAAGCAGATCTGGGAGCACACGATTAAGAGCATGGGCATCGATCCCGGCTGGCTGGTCCCCTCGGGCGGAGTGAACTGATGCTGAGTCCAGAGTGGATCAAAGAGCGGGTGCTGAGCGCGTTGCCGGGCGCCCAGGTCGAGGTGGTCGACACCACGGGCACGAACGATCACTTCGAGGCGCGGGTGGTGAGCGCGCAGTTCGCCGGCATGCCGATGGTGCGCGCGCATCAACTGGTCTACGCGCCCTTGAAAGACGTGCTGGCCACCGGTGAGCTCCACGCGCTCGCCCTCAAGACGTACACGCCCGAGCAATGGGCCCAACAGGTGAAGAAATGACGACCCCCATCTCCGACACGCTCAAGGCCCGCTTCGACGAAGAGATCAAGGCGCACCCGGTGGTGCTCTACATGAAGGGCAACCAGCTCTTCCCCCGCTGCGGCTTCTCGGCGCGCGCGCTGGAGCTGCTCAAGCCGTTCGGCCCGGTGCACTCGGTCGACGTGCTCGCCGACCCCGAGGTCCGCGAGGGCATCAAGGCGTACTCGAACTGGCCGACCATTCCGCAGGTCTACATTCGCGGGCAGTTCGTGGGCGGCAGCGACATCGTCAACGAGCTCGCGCAGCGCGGCGAACTGGAAGCCCTGGTCAAGGGAACCTGAAGTAGAACGCGGGGCATGAGCGCCGACGCAGCTGCTCCGTCACCGCCTGCACCGCCTCCCGCTGGGGTCTCCGCGCGCTTCAAGGCCTTCAAAGAGCGCAACCACATCGCGTTCGAGGTGAGCTTCTTCTTCGCGGGCTTCCTCTTCGACGTGGTGCTGCTGCACCGCATCGACAGCAAGCCGCTCCTGGTCCACCAGGGCCTCTACCTGGTGCTCAGCGCGGCGCTGATCTTCTGGGACCACCGGCTGCACGTGGCGGGCAGGGAGCCCGAAGGGTTCCTCGGCAAGATCGCCGGCTATCGCCTCTGGGTGATGCACTTCTTCCTGGGGACGCTGCTCAACGCGTTCATGGTCTTCTATTTCCGCGCGTCGTCCGGGGTCCTGGCGTTCCTCTTCCTGATCGGGTTGTCGGTGCTGATCATCGCCAACGAGCTGCCGCGCTTCCGGGCGCAGGGGCCGATCGTGCGCGTGATGCTGCTGTCGTTCTCGATGACGAGCTACCTCGCGTACCTGCTGCCGGTGCTGTGGGGCAGCCTGCACAGCTGGCAATACGTGCTCTCGGTCGCGTTCGGCTGCGCGGGCACGTTCGGGCTGTGGAAGTTCTTCGCGCGCTTCACCCATGATCCGAACTGGACGATCGAGCGCGCGGTGGCGCCGGGGCTGGCGCTGCAGGGGACGCTGCTGAGCCTGTACCTGCTGGGCGCGATCCCCCCGGTGCCGCTCTCGATCAAGCACATCGGCATCTACTCGCAGGTCACGCCCGTGAAGGACGCCCAGGGCCATCGCCACTACTCGCTCACGTTCCAGCCGGCGCCCGCGTGGCAGTTCTGGCTCAAGCAGAGCGACACGTACGTCGATGCCGTCGGCTCGAAGCCCTTCGCCTTCGTGCGCATCTTCGCGCCCGCGAAGTTCCACGACCGGGTGCGCTTCGCCTGGGACTACGACGATCCCGACAAGGGGTGGACCCAGCGGGGCAACCCGTTCGAGACGGGCGTGTCCGGCGGGGGCGAGGAGGGTTTCCGGACCTACGGCAACTCCACGATGAGCAAGCCGGGGAAGTACCGCGTTCGCGTGCTCACGATGGACGATCGGGAGATCGGCCGGAAGACGTTCACCTACGAAGAGGGCACGCCGCCGGAGACCGAGACCGAGGTCGACTGAACTCGTGGTCTCCCTCTCCCTGCGCAGCGGGGAGAGGGCTGGGGTGAGGGGCGCAGTCAGACGGCGATGATCGTCAGCGTTGGATCGAGGTGGCGGAGGTCGTCGGGATCACTCGTGACGACGATGCGGCCGTTCGACCACGCAGCCACGACGACGGACGCGTCCACGATGTCCGAGGTGCCGCTGCGGCCGCAGAGCTCGCCGGCTGACTGGGCTCGGTTCCGCGTCAGGTCCTCCACCTTGACCATCCTGGCGCCGAGCAGGATCGCCAGTCGCGCTTGCCGCGGTCCGCGCTGTCGCCAGACCTGGGCCAACACCCCCGAGGGGATGACGATCTGCCGGCCAAGGTCCCGAGCCCGCTGGACCAGCGTGTTGACGCGACGGTCCCGGGCCTCGAAAGCGATCAACGCGCCGCTGTCGAAGGTCAGGCCCGGAGGAGCTTGTCGGCCCACGCCTGTTCCCTCTTCGTCATCGGCTTCCTGGCCCACACCTCATCGAGCGCCTCCTGCAGGCGATCGCGCTCGAGCTTCTCCTCGACGGCCGCGGAGATGAACGCGCTGACCGAAGCGGCGTGGCGGGCCCGCACTTCGCTCTCGACGGCTTCGACGAACTTCGTCGGCACCGACACCGCGAGCTTTCGATAGGCGCTCTCGGCGCGCTTCCGGCGGACTCGTTTCGCAGTCATACCAGGATACTACCGCTTCCCTCGTGCCGACTTCATCCACTTCTCCACCGCGGCCGCCTCGGAAGGGATGTCCTTCGAGAGGTTCTGGAACCCCTTCGCGGTGACGAGCAGGTCGTCTTCGATGCGCACGCCGATGCCCCGGTACTTCTTCGGGACGGTGAGGTCGTCTTCCTGGAAGTAGAGGCCCGGCTCGACGGTGAGCACCATGCCCGGCTGCAGCGGGCCGTAGCGGTAGACCTCCTGCCGCGCCTTCGCGCAGTCGTGCACGTCGAGGCCCAGCATGTGGCTCACGTTGTGGAGCGAGTACCGCTTGTAGAACTGCTTCTGGTCTTCCAGCGCCACCTCGGCGCTCACCTGGAGAATGCCCAGCTTCACCAGGCCCTCGGCGAGCACGCGCATGGCGCGGCGGTTGGGTTCCATGAAGTCGTTGCCCGGCTTCACCGCCTCGAAGGCGGCCTGCTGCGCGGCCCAGACGAGCTCGTAGATCTCGCGCTGCTCCTTCGAGAATTTCCCGCTGATCGGCAGGGTGCGCGTGATGTCGGCGGTGTACAGCGCGTGGCCTTCGACCCCGGCGTCGAGCAGCAGCAGGTCCTGCTTCCGCAGCGCGCCGTCGTTGTGCGTCCAGTGGAGGATGCACGCGTGCGCGCCCGAGGCCGCGATGGTGCCGTAGCCGACGTCGTTGCCCTCGAGCCGCGCGCGGAAGGTGAAGTGCCCCTCGATCTCGCGCTCGCTCTTCGCCTTGCCCAGCGAGCGGATCACGTCTTCGAAGCCGCGCTTCGTGGAGGCGATCACCTTCTTCAGCTCCGCTACCTCAATGGCATCCTTGCAGAGGTGCAGCTCACCGAGCGCGACGGCCAGTTCCTTGTCGGCCGGCCGCTCGTGCGAGGGCATCCTCAGCGCGTCGACGGACGGCGACAGCCCCCGCAGCACGCGCGAGAGCGGGTACTTCTCGAGGAACTTCGGCAGCTCGGGCAGGCCGTGCGCGAACTCGACGTCGAAGTGCGCGCAGCTCTGCACCACGCCGAAGCGCGGGCCCACCCAGAGCTCGCCCTTCTTCCGGTCGGTGTAGAACGTCTCGCTGGTGCGGCCGGGGTTGGGCTCGACGAACAGGTGCGCGTCGTGGCCAGTGGCGCTCGGTACCATCACCAGCACGCAGTCGGGCTCGAGGTTGCCGGTGAGCCAGAAGAAGTCGCTGCCTGCGCGGAAGCGGAAGTGCGTGTCGTTGGCGCGCACCTGCTCGTGCCCGGTGGGAATCACCAGGACGTCGCCGGGGAAGAGCTTGCCGAGCTTCGCGCGGCGCTCGCGGAACGCCTTCGCGTGACGGTGCGACTTCGGCAGCGCGCCGGACTGGGGCTTCCAGTCCTTCATCATGAACTCGAGCAGCGCCGGCGGGTTGACTGTCTCTTTGACCGCCGGGGGCTTGCTGTCTTTGAGGAACGTCATGGCAAGTCCGCTTGATACTCCGTCAGGTCGCGGCGCGCATCCGCAGCCGGGTGAGCTCGCCGGACAACTCCAGGCCCCTCAGCGGCACGTTCTCGTCTGCAGTCAGCACCTCGAGGAACTGGTTCGGCAGCGTGCGCAGCGCCCGCTGGACCCAGCTGGTGTTCGGCTTCTGACCGGTGCAGCGGAGGTGCAGGCGTTCCAGGCGGGGGCCCGAGAATGCGAGGCACCAGCCGTTGTGGTCGTCCGACAGGCCGCCGCGGTCGACGACCTCGAGGGCCGGCACCGCGCCGCGGAAGGCGGGCAGCTCGCCGATCGACCAGTGGGTGAGCCGCAGCCGCTCGACGCGCTTCCACCCGGGGTGCTTCGAGAGGGCCGCGAAGCCCTTGCCGCCCAGGTCGAGGTCGAGCTGCTTCAGGGCGGGGAAGCACGGGCTCGCGAGCACCACCTCCAGCTCTGCAGCGCTGACATGCCTGAGGCCCAGCACCCCCAGGCGGGGCTTCACCTGGCGCAGCAGCACCGCGTCTTCTGCCCGCATGAAGAGCCGCTCGAGCGCGTCGAGGCGCTCGACGAACGCGACGGCGCGGTCACCCCAGGTGAGCACGTCGAGCTCGAGCGCCTCGACGGTCGCCCACGCCGGATCGGCTTGCTGCTCCTCGCTCGCGCATTCCCGGGCTTCGGCGGGGAAGCCCCGCCGGTACACCAGCCCCTGCTTGCGGATGCCGGAGTCGAGCGGGCCGAGCCACGCCCGGCCGTAGTTCTTCAGCAGTTCCCGTTCGCGTGCCGAGGGCTTCGACTCGGGTGCGCGGTTGCACTGCAACGAGATCTTTCCACACGCCCAGCAGCGCGAGCAGGGCGGACTCCCTCTCTCCTGCCGCGAGCAGCCGCAGCGCCTCGGTCAGCAGTGCCTTGCCCTTCGTCGCCATACCGTCGCTCGCTCCCGGTCGGTTGCGGCAATCTCCCACAGTCACGTCGCCGCGCGCACCGCCCCGAGCACTGCCGGCACGGCGACTTCCCCTCGCAACACCCGGCGGCCGAGCGAGACCGGTTGGAAGCCGTGCTTCGAGAACAGCTCCACCTCGAAGGGCACCCAGCCCCCATCGGGACCGATGGCCAGCACCACGTGAGTGGACGCGGGCACGGGGCGCAGCGGGGTGGTCGCGGTGGGGTGGGGCACCAGGCGCACCGAGTCGCGCGGCGCCCAGGTCGCCAGCTCGTCTTCCACGAAGGGCTTGAGCCGCTCGCGGATCTCCAGCGTGGGGCGAAGGGTGTCGCAGGCCTGCTCGAGGCCGAGCTCCACCAGCCCATCGAGGAACTCCCGGGCCAGCACCTTCGAGTCGAAGTAGCTCTTCTCGACGCGCGCCGCGTTCACCAGCACCACCCGATCGACGCCCAGCGACGCCACCGCGGGGATGACGCGCTTGAGGGCCTTGGGCCGCGGCACCGCGAGCACCAGAGACACGCCCGCGCGGGGGGGCGGCGGCTCGGTGGCGCTCACCTTCAGCACCAGCGCCTGCGCGTCCTGCGAGAGCACCTCGGCCGTGCCCATGAGGCCACCGAGAATGCCGACCTTGAGGGTCTGCCCGGCCTGCACCCGCAACACCTCTCGTGCGTGCTCGAGGCGGCGCCCCGAGAGGCGCGCGATGGAGGCCTCGTCGACTTCGTTCGGGTGGAGCAGCAGCAGGTTCACAGTTGGGCCAGCCGCTCCCGGCCGAGGTTGGCGTCGGCCGCGTCGTCGCTGTGCGCGTCGAAGGGCGCGACCACGAGCACGGGCTCCGCGCTCAGCACGAGGGTGAGCATCAGGGAAAGCATCACGAGACCCTAGCGCGGGCCGGGGCCTCAACGATATGGCAACACAGTTGCCTTTTTCAGGCATAAAAAGGCAACGTGATTGCCAGAACGCTGAAGCTCCCCGGCGGGAGCAGCTTCCTCTTTGGCCCGCGCGGGACGGGGAAGTCGACGTGGGTGAGCAAGGCGCTCCCGAAGGCGCTGCGGGTCGATCTGCTCAAGGAATCGACGTTCAGCGAGCTGGCAGGACACGCGGATCGGCTCGAGGCGCTGGCCGACGGGCACGGTGCGACCACCATCATCATCGACGAGGTGCAGAAGCTGCCCGGCCTGCTCGACGAGGTGCATCGCCTCATCGAGAGCCGCAGGTTTCGCTTCGTGTTGACCGGCTCGAGCGCCCGGAAGCTCAAGCGCTCCGGGGCCAACCTGCTCGCGGGCCGGGCGCGCACGTTGGCGATGCACCCCTTCACCGCCACCGAGTTGGGGGCTCGATTCGACCTCAAGCACGCCATCCGCTACGGGCTCCTGCCCACGGTGTGGATGGAAGGAGACCCGAAGGAATACCTGCGCGGCTACGTGGGCACCTATCTGCGTGAAGAGGTGCAGCAAGAGGCGCTGGTGCGCAACCTCGCCAGCTTCAGCCGGTTCCTCGAGGCGGCGTCGCTGTCGCAGGGGCAGGTGCTCAACATGGTGTCGGTCGCGGCGGACTGCGGCATCAACCGCAAGACGGTCGAGAACCACTTCGACCTGATCGAGGATCTGCTGCTGGCGGTGCGCCTGCCGGTGTTCACGCGCAAGGCGAAACGCAAGCTGGTGAGCCACCCGAAGTTCTACTTCTTCGACGCGGGGACCTGGCGTGCGCTGCGGCCGAAGGGGCCGCTCGACGCGGACACGGAGGTCGATGGCGCAGCGATCGAGACGCTGTTGATGCAGTCGCTGCGCGCCGAGAGCGCCAACGCCGGGCTGGGCTACGACCTCTCGTACTGGCGAACCCCGGACGGCGCCGAGGTGGACTTCGTGCTCTACGGCGAGCGGGGGCTGCACGCCTTCGAGGTGACGCGATCCTCTCTCTTCCGCGAGACGGAGCTCGCGGGGCTGCGGCTGTTCTGCGGCGATTACCCCCAGGCGAAGTGCCACCTCTTCTACGGCGGTAGCAAGCGCTACCGCTTCGGCGCGATCGAGGTCGTCCCCTTCGAGGAGGGGCTCAAGGCCCTCCCTCTCACGCTGGCCTGAGCCTTCAGAGGTCGAGGGCGCAGAACTGGTTGATGCACAGCGCCGCCGCGTCGCAGCAGTCGGCCGCGGTGGTGCACCTCTCCTGGATCCCCGAGCAGACGTAGTCCGGCCGGCGGGTGGAGCAGACCAGCGCCCCGTCCAGCCCGTTGGGCTGGCAGAAGCCGTTGCAGCACTGGTCGCCGGTCAGGCACGACGCGTCGTCGGCGCGGCAGGGGTCGAGCACCCAGAAGCCGCGGGCGTTGCCGGCGAGCAGTTCCTGCGCGGGCAGGTAGAAGCCCGGGTGGCTCGAGTCGGACCCGGGCGCCGCGTTGATGTCGATGGCCGCCACCCAGAGCTTCTTGGTGGTGATGTTGGTGTTGGTGGTCATGTTCGCGTGCAGGTCCACCCCGCGCGGGTCGCTGCAGAACGGGGGAATGGTGGCGACGTTGCCGTACATGCGCCGGCTGGTGAAGACGACCCAGGCGTAGCCGCCCGAGCTGACCGGGTTCACCGTCGGCTCGTAGTTGTAGTTCGAGTCGAGCGAGTGCGTGTTGTCGCCGTTGGCGCCCGCGTTCGAGCCCACCGCGGTCCCGTCGGCGGTGCAGCTCAAGGTGACGCCGGTGGCCAGGCTGGGCAGGTACGAGACGCCGCTGGGCAACAGGCCGTTGAGGGCGTTGAGCGGCTGCTGCACCGAGGAGCTCACCGCGCTGGTCCAGTACAGCTGGCCCTGCGCGAACTTGCGCGTGTGCGCGTCGGCGTTGGCCTGGATTCCGTCGACGCCGGCCTCGAGCTGGTGCTGGTACACCAGCGAGTTGCTGTCGGGGAAGAACTGCGGCCACACCGACCGGATCTCCGTGTTCCCCGGCGCGGTGAGGAAATCGTCGACCACCACGGTGGGGTTGCTGAAGGAGTTGGTCAGCTTGTCGAAGTCCATCACCATCAGCTCGCGGCCCGGGTGCGTCACGGTGTTCTGCGGGTTGAAGACCACGCGCCTGCCGTCGGGGCTGAAGGCGGGGATGCCGAGGTTGGTGGTCACCCCCGCGAGCCCTGTGCTGACGAGATCGGCCCCGGCGTTGTTGGGCAGGCTCTGCAGCCGCCCCGCCGAGGTCAGCAGCATCGAGCCGTCGGTGTAGAGGGCCGGGTAGCCTGGCTGGGGCACGCCGCGGGCGAGCTGGGAATTGGTCGTGCCTCCTGCCGAGAGCGAATACTCCCAGGTGTCGTTGTTGCCGTTGGTCGAGGCCTGGGTGACGAGGCGCGCGCCCTTCGACGCGACCGAGTGACAGACCTGGCAGTTGTTCTGGCTGGACACGAGCGCGGGGCCGGTGTCGCCCGCGCGAATCGACAGCACCGCCGCCCCGAAGGTGGTGGGTGTGCCCTGCGCGCCCGTGTAGTTGTTGGCGAGGTTGGTGCCGTACGACTGGTAGTAGATCGTGCCGGTGAGGCGGGCCGCCGCGATGGTCCAGGTCTGGGTGAGGGGCCCGTAGGCGACGCCACCCCTCGCGACCGTGACGCGCAGGGTGAGCTGGTCAGGCATTCCGCTGGGCGTGGGGCCGCCTGCGCTGTCGGTGGCGGTGTTCCAGATGTCCTGGGGGATCGGGTGGCGGATGAACTTCTGTCGCGCCACCGGGAGCTGCGCGAGGATCGCCGGTCGCCCGAAGTACCCGGTCCAACTGAAGGAGCCGGTGGTGGTGGAGAGGTCGATGCGCACGCCGTCTGCGTCAGCCAGCGACCAGTCCCACTGGAGCAGCGGGGCCAGCATGCCGCGAGGCCAGACCGTCCGGTCGTAGGGGTAGAGCAGCCGGAGCCCCTGGGTGGAGCCGTTGCCCGCGGGCGTACCCTGCAGCGCAACCAGGTTGGGATCGTTGGCCGGCAGCGCGGGGCCGAGGCCCTCACCGCCGACGCCGTTGACCCCACCGCCCGCGGTGAGCGCGGCGATGGTCGCGGGCACCTGCGCCAGCTCGAGGGGCGAGGCCGGGTTGATCCCGTGCTGGGTCCCGCCGGTCAGCTGCACCAGCACCCGGCGGCTCGCGGACGAGCCCTGGTAGCCGGCGATGACGTTGACCATTCCGCCGAGGGTGCCCGAGGGCGCGAAGGTGGACGTGCTCGAGGGGCCGGGGCTGATGGTGCCGATGCTGCCGACGTCGAGCGTCCACGCGGCGCTGACGGGGTTGCCGCAAGCCGTGGCGGTGAAGACCACCGTGGGTGAGGTCTGCCCGATGGGCACCACCACCGTCTGCAGCGTCGAGGGGGTGACGTCGAAGACCAGCGGGCCGCACACCCGGTTGGTGGTGGCGGTCGGGGGCGTGGTCTCACACTGCGCCGAGCCGCAGATGGTGAGGGCGGTGCACTGCCGATCAGTGGTGGCCGTCGGCGGAACGGTCTCGTACTCGGCGAAGGTGCACTGCGTGGTGAAGCTGCAGGTGCGGTTGGTGGTCGCGGTGGGCGGAACGGTCTCGTACTCGTAGCTGGCGCAGACGGTGAGCGGGCGGCAGACGCGGTCGCTGGTGGCGGTCGGCGGGGCCGCTTCGTACTCCGTGACCTGGCAGGTGGAGATGGGCCGGCACACGCGATCGCCGGTGAGGGTGGGCGCGCTGGCTTCGAATTGGCCCGCCACGCACACGGTCAGCGGGTTGCACGTGCGGTCCGAGGTGGCGGTCGGGGGAATGGACTGAAACTGGGTGGCCAGGCACGAGGTGAGCGCCGAGCAAACGCGATCGGTGGTGGGGCTGGCCGGCGCCGACTCGAACTGGGCGGCGGTGCAGACCGTGAGGGCCACGCAGGTTCCGTTCGAGAGGTACTGGCTGGTGGTGCACTGGGGGCCCGCGTCGGCGTCGCCGCCACCTGCGCCGCCACCTGCGCCGCCACCACCGCCGGTCGCGCTGCCGCCGCCGGTGCCTGAGCCGCCCCCGGTGGCAGATCCTCCACCGGTAGCCGACCCTCCACCGGCGCCTGAGCCGCCGCCGACACCGCCAGCGTTGCCGCCGCCGGTCGCGCCGCCGCCACCACCCGTGGTGTTGGTGCCGGGCTGGCCGCACTCACAGGCCTGGAAGGTGAAGACCGCGAGAAGCAAGGCGAAGAGAGGGGGACAGCGCATGGTGCACCTCGGGAAGAGGCGCAGTCTCGCACAGCTGCCCTCGTTCTTGCGGCTGTCGGGTATAAGCGCCTGTGGTGATCTCTTCCGCGCTGCTGCTGCTGGTCCTCTCGCAGAACCCGCTCACCATGGCCGCCCGGCCGTTCTCGTTCACGGGCATCGACGCCGCGCTCGGCGCCGCCTGGGAAGATCGCTTTCTCACGCGCATCGCCAGCCCCGAGCTGAAGGTGACCTCTTCCCGCGACATCGAGCAGGTGCTGGGGCTGGAGCGGCAGCGGCAACTGCTCGGTTGCGACGCCGCCTCCTCGTCGTGCCTGGCGGAGCTGGCCGGCGCGCTGGGCGTCGAGCTGCTCCTCTCGGCCAGCATCGTGAAATCCGAGTCGGGCTACCTGGCGACCGTGCGCGTGCTCGGCACCAGGACGGGGCGGCCGCTGGCCACGAACTCCGAGCGCGTCGGCACGGAAGCCGCGCTGCTCGACTGGCTCGACGCGACCGCGCTCGCCTTGCGCCGGCAGCTCGTCGGCGAGCTCCCCACCCCTCCCGTGGTCCGGTGGATCCCCGCGTTCGCCGGCGGCGCGATGTGGGTCGGCAGCACCATCTGTCTGGCCGTGTCGGGTCAGCGCTTCCAGTCGTTGACTGGAAGCGTGTTGCCCCTGGGCGACATCGCCGGCATCCGGCAGGAAGGCGAGCTGCTCGCCGGCCTCGGCATCGGGCTGGCCGTCGGGGGCGCGGTCGCCGTGTTGAGCTCGGTGGTGTGGGCCGCGCTCGGCCGTCCGGCGGCGCCGCAGGCAGTCGAGGCGGTCGGGCTGCTCACCCCTGCCGGCGGCTTCCTGGGCGTGCGGGGCTCGTTTCCATGAAGCGCGCCCTCTTTCTGTGCGTGCTGGCCAGTGGCTGTGATTGGGCTGCCGCTGAGCGCCAGGCCCGGTGCAACGCGGGAGACCTGACGGCCTGCGATGGCGGCACCGGCGGAGGCACCGACGCAGGGACCGGAGGCGGCGCCGGCGGAGGCAGCGGCGGCGGCACCGGCGGAGGCAGCGGTGGAGGCAGCGGGGTCGACCCCACGCTCGGACCCATCGGCCTCTTTCCGCGCGGGCGCGCGGGTGCACTCTGGCTCGCCAGCAATACCGCAGACGGCGGCCTGGTGATCCTGCTCGATGCGCAGGGAACGCGCGTCGCCGGCGGCCAGGGCTATGCGGGCCGGATCATCTCGGCGTACGCGGACGGTGTCTCCACGCCGGTGTTCGCCGCCATCGTGGGCCAGACCAATTCGCAGCTCCAGCTGCTCTACGAGGACGGCGGCGCGAACGGGACGGCGACCGCGGGCCAGCACGTGACGACCTTCTTCAACGACGCGGGCGTCTTCGCCTCGGTCTGGAGCACCGCGGGCACCGGCTACGGACAGCAGATCTACCCCGCCGATCTCGCCGCCCAGCCCACCAACCTCGGCTACGAGAACTGCGAGGTCGCCTTTCACGATCTCGAGGTGCTCCGGGCCGGCGAGGGCACTCGCGTCGTCATCGCGTGGTCCGCCGCCGCGTGCTCGGGGCTGGGCGTGACGGTGGGCATCAGCTCAGGCTCGGGAATCCAGTCGATCACCGCGGAAGGCGATCGCTCCGCGATCGTGTCGTCCGGCCCCCGGCGCCTCGGCCGCTTCTCCGAGAGCGGCACCGTGGGCTTCGACGTGTGCGTGCCCGCTGACGGAGGGCAGGCCGTCTTCCTCGATCGCTTCGATTTCAATCGCACGACCTCGCTGTTCTCGGCGCGCCCGCGCCAGTCCATCGACACGCTCGGAACGCTCGCGCTCGGCGACGTGAGCGGCGGCGTGATCGTGGGCCAGGCCACCGACCGGGTGCGGCTCCAGGGAACGATCGCGGACGACGGAGGCTTCACCCCGGGCCGCCCGACCGTCTTCGCCGCCGCTCCCTACGCCGGGTGGGTTCGCGCGCTCGGGCCGGGGATCGCCGGTTCGAACGTCGCGGTCCTCCGCCAGGGCAGCACCGTCTTCGTGGCGTACCTCGCCGACGACGGCGGAACTTCCGTGGCGCGCCTCGACGCGACGAGCGGCGCGCCGATCCCCTGAGCCTGCTCAGAGCAAGGGGAGCTTCTCGCTCATCGCCGCCACCATCGCGGGCGGGTAGGGCACCTTGTCGTCACCCGGCTCGATGAAGGGGTCGCCGTAGCCGGGCACGCGCCCGCCTCGCGAGGCGAACTTCGTGGAGTACGCCGCGTCGCTCAGCTCGTAGTCCGAAGGCGAGAGGCCCATCGCCTGCGCGATGTTCGCCAGCAGGCGGTTCTGGGGGATGCCCGCGGTCCACTGATCACCCCAGCGCCCGCGGATGGACCGGGTGCGGTTGGTGTAGTCGACGTAGTTCCCCGTCTGGAAATACCCGCCGCCGCCGCCCGCGATGATCGCCGGCACCGACTTGGCGTTGTGGGTGGCGAAGCCGCTCTCCGAGCTCCAGTACACCAGCGCCTGGTCGAGCATCGTCACGCCCGGCAGCACCTGGGTGCTCTGCATGCGACGCACGAGATCGATGAAGCCGTACTGCATGAAGAAGCGCTGGCTGCTGAGCAGGTGCTGCTGGCGATCCGCCAGGCCGTGGTTGTGGAAGAGCATGCCGTGCGCGTCGGTGCGCTGGGTCTCCCACTGGCTGGGGGTGTTGAAGATCGCCGGGTCCCACTGGTCGCGGATCGAGGCGAACGACATCACCGCCATGCGCGAGGTGCCGCAGAGGAACGCGTTGACCAGCATCTGGTTGCGCAGCTCGAGCACCGTGCGCTGATCGGCCACGCGCTGCTGCGGCATGGTCGCGGCCGAGTCCCAGTCCCAGTCGGCTTCTCCTTCGCGCAGGTACAAGGTGCGCTGGCCCTGGGCCACGGTGGGCAGCGAGCACCCGGCAGACACCATCGCCCGCATGCGGTCGCTGATGGTCTGCACGCCGGCCACGTACTCCTCGAGGCGCTGGCGGTCTTCCGTGCTGATGCGGCGGCCCGGGCCGAACGCGCCGCGGCTCAGGCGCCGGTAGTCCTGGTGCACCCGATCGAGCAGCGACACGCGCGGATCCGGCTGCTGGCCGGGCGTGGTGTTCACGCCGCCGAAGAGCAGGTCGTAGAACTCGCCCAGCCGCGAGACGCGGTACGGGTTGTTGGCCACGGTGGCGCCGCTGGTGAAGGAGCTCAGGTGCGGGCTCGCCGCGTTCAGCACCGGCGCCTTGAGCAGCGCCCGCTCACCCTGCGAATAGAACTTCGGGCTGCCCGCGATCACCGCGTCGATGGTGGGGATCTGGAGGTCGGCCATGCCGTTGTCGGCGCCGCCATCACGATTGACGAAGTTGCCCAGGTAGCCGCGGGTGTGGCCACCGAAGGTGAGGAAGTCGATGCCCCGCAGCACGTTGAGCTTCGCCAGCAGCGGGTCTTCGACGAACGCGCCCAGCAGGGGCGAGAAGCGCGCCGCGCCCGCATCGAAGTCGGTCAGCACCTGGACACGCGCCGCGGCGGTGGCGGGGTGCGTGCGCTTGAGCTCGACCAGCCGGCCCACCTTCGCCACGTGCGCGCCTTCGCTGCCCGAGGCGGGCGTCAGCGTCTGGTCCGAGAGGCTCACGGTGGAGTCGATGGGGTAGGCGTTCTCTTCGCTGATGCCGCCGTGCCCGACCCACGTGCTCACGAAGAAGCGCGGCGCGGTCATGCCCTGCGCTTCGGCCCTGTTCATCAAGGACGGCAGCAGCGGCAGGGCGAGCGACGCGCCGCCGAGGCCCTGCAGGAAGTGTCGCCGGCTCAGTCGATGGAATTTCATTCTCAGTTCCCCGCCGGCATGCGCCGCAGCGCGAAGCCCTTCGACAAGGTGAGCCCGCGCAGCACGTCTCGCAGCGAGCCGGTGCCGGCCGCGCGCTCCATGCTGCCCAGCGCGCAGTTGTCTGCGGCCGCTTCATGCCGGCCCAGCACGTAGCGGAAGGTGTGCCGCGCGTAGCAGGCGTGCAGCCGCTGCGAATCGGCGAGCAGGGCCGAGAGCGACACCCCATCGGCTACCCGCGCCGGGTTGCCGTTGCGATCGAGGTTGGGCTGCGTCGACGCATCGACCTTCACCCAGGTGCTCACCGCGCCGGCCATGTCGAGCAGCGGCTCCTGGGTGCGGTAGCGCCCGAAGGCGTCGTAGCTCTCGAAGGGGAAGCCGAGCGGGTTGATGGAGTGCTGGTGGCAGCCCTGGCACGCGCTCCCGGCGATCTCGGTCTTCGCGATCACGGCGTTGCGCACCGTGGGCACGGTGGGCGGCATGTAGTTGGCGGGGGGCGAGGTGTTGGCCGGCGGCTCCATGTCGTCGCACAGGTACTCGACCCGCAGCCGCGCGCCGCGCATCACCGGGTTGGTGTCGGGGTAGCCCGAGAGCAGGTACGCGGCGCGGGTGAAGAGCCCCGCGCGCTGGCCGGGCGGGAAGTGCACCAGGGTGTCGCTGCCGTCCCAGGCCGGCACTCCGTAGAGCTGCGCGAGCGTGGGCGTACGCGCGAACGAGACGTCGCTCGAGATGGCGTCACGCAGCGAGCCGTGCTCGGCGTAGTACGTCATCAACGCCACGGACTCCTCGAAGGCCTCGAACCGGAGCCGCGAGAGATCGGTGTCGGCGGCCAGCGGCGGGGCCGAGCCATCGGGGTACTGCAGCGCCAGCGCGCTCGCCGCCGAGGGGTTGAAGCCGGGCACGCGATCGAGCCGCAGCCACTGACGGTAGAAGTGCTCGTTCTGCGCCCGCGCCCGCGGCGTGGCGAGCAGGCGCGCGAGCTGCGCCTCCACGGTCTGGTGCTCTCCCGTGAAGCCCGCGGCGGCCGCCGCGAAGAGGGCGTCGTCAGGCATCGAGTTGAGCAGCGCGTACGAGATGCGGTTGGCCAGCTCGTGTGGGGTGAGGCGGGTGAAGTCGGTGCGCCCGGCGATCGCCTCTCCGTGGAACTCGGCGCGGAAGAGAAAGTCGGGGGCGAGCAGCAGCGCGGCGATCAGCGCCTGGTAGCCACCGTACGCAGCGTCGTCGTACGCGCCGCGGTAGGTCACCCGGTCGTCGGGGTCGAGCGGCCGTCGCAGCGCGAGCTTCCCGAAGCCCTCGACCACGGCTTCGACGCACGCGCCCTGGGCCGGCGTGGCGCAGTTGCCGAAAGTCTGGGTGAAGGTCTGCAGGCGGGCCGGGTCGTTGGCGATCCACTCTCCCACCGCGGTGGCCAGCTCGAACTGGGGCTCGGTCAACAGGGGGCTGATCCGCTGATCCATCGAGTCGTAGGTCACCTCGGCCCGGTGCGTGCTGCCGTCGACCGGCAACGCCGCCAGCTGGGCGGTGACGTTGGCCGTGGCGAAGAGCGCCTGCAGCTGCGCGGGGGAATACGCCCGGCCGAGCAGGTCCTCGAGGGTGTTGCGGTACTGCGTGGGGGTCAGCCGCAGCACCACCTCGGGCGAGGGGTCGGCCTCGGGCTCACAGGCGAACCACTCGGGGCGCGTGGCCGGATCCACCACCGGGTCGAGCACGCCGGGCACCGTCACCGGGTCAGGGCGGGGGCCGATGATCTCCCCGCTGCAGCCCGCCAGCACTGCACTGAGCAGCAGTCTCTTCAGGGACACACGGAGCTCCTCTCTGCGAAGCCGGAGACGATCGCCGTGACGGGGTGACCCTGCTCGTAGGTACCCGCGGCGAGCTCGTCCCAGATGACGCCGTCGCTGCTGCGGTAGAACCGCTGCTGCTCGTACCAGGTCTGCCAACCGCCCCTCACCGCCACGAAGGTGCCCGCGGCGTTGATGGCGACGGGGCCGATGTTCGGACCGCCCGAGAGCGTGCCGTTGCGCCGGGTCTGCGTGTTGGCCGAGGTCCAGGTGATCCCGTCGGCCGAGCGGAAGACGCGGCCGCTGCCCCAGAGCATGAACTCCGTGCCCGTCCACAGCGGGCGTGACTCGAAGTACTCGTTGGGAATGGTGGTCGACGTCCACGTCTGTGCCCCGTCGCCGCTGCGGCAGATGACGATGGTGTCCATGTTCTGCGTGGCGGTGACGAAGAGGCCATTGCCCGCCGCCGGGTGACCTGCGCCGCACGCGTCGACCCGGCCACCGCCCACCAGGGTGGGGCGCTGCCAGGTCGTGCCGCCGTTGTTGCTGTAGGCGAAGTCGCGGTTGGGGTTGTCTTCGGCCGTGACCAGGAAGACCCCGCCCCCGAACGCGCCGCCGCGCACGTTCCAGATGGTGTTGGCGCCGTTGGCCACGTCGATCTCCGTGCCGTTGCGCCAGGTCAGCCCCAGATCGTCGCTCACCCGCGAGGCCCGCGTGGCCGCGATGATGCGCCCGTCGCCGAACATGAGCTCGGTGACGTTGGCGCCGGTGTGCACCTGCTGCCAGGTGACGCCGTCCGTGGAGCGGAAGAACGCGCCCGGCGCGCCCCAGCCGGTGCTCTGCAGGAACGCGCCGCCCGCGTACACGAGGCTGGTCGAGGAGTACGCGTTGTGATCGCAGTCGGTGCTCTGCGTGCCGCCGTCGGGCAGCGCGAAGTCGCCTGAGAAGCAGCGGTAGCGCTCGTTCGCGGGCCACTCGTCGTCGATGGTGACGTCGTTCTTCCAGCTCAGCCCGTCGTCGCACGAGATGGCCCTGCGGCGCTGCTTGCCGACCGCGACGAAGACCGGAACGCGCGTGCTCCCCGCGTCGGGCTGCACGCTGCCGCCGCCTGTGCCTCCGCCCGTCGCACCGCCGCCGCCGCCTGTCGCAGTGCCGCCGCCACTCGCCGTGCCGCCACCCGTCGCAGCGCCGCCACCGGTCGCACCGCCCCCCGCCGCGCCTCCGCCCGTCCCCCCCGCGTCGAGCTGAGCGCCTGCGTCTTCATCGCCGGGCATGGTGCCCGCAACGCCAAGGCAGCCTGTGGCCAGACACGCCGAGGTCACGAGGATCACCAGCGGTGCGCGCATTCTGGAGAGAGAGCCTCCACGCCCTCGCATCGGCTCACTGATCTTGCGGCACGTATCGGCGGTCGCTGTCGCCCAGGCCCAGCTGGCCGAACTCGTTGGCGCCGGTGCACGCCACTGCCCCGTTCTTCCGCCGCAGGCAGGTGAAGAAGAAGCCGGTCGCCACTGATTCCACCTCCGCGGTAACGAGCTGGGGCGTCGGAAACGGGTCGGTGCCCCCCAGGCCGAGCTGGCCTTCGATGCCCCGGCCCCAGCACCAGGCCGTGTCGAGCGTGGTGACCGCGCACACGTGGAACCACTGCGAGTCGACCTGTCGCACGGACCCGCCCCCGAGCTCGAGGCGGGTGGGCACCGGCCAGGCCATCGTCAGCCCGTCGTTGGTGGGGCTCGAGCCCCAGCACCACAGCTCGCCCGAGCGGATGGCGCAGGCGACGAACGCGCCCGACACCACCGCGCTCACGCCGTCGAGGAACTTCACCGGCGTGCGCACGCCTTCATCGGCAGCGGTGAGCACCCGGCCCCAGCACCACAGCTCGCCGGCCGGGGTCAGCCCGCAGGCGTTGCCCTGGCCCGCGGTGATGTCGGTGAAGCGCTGGGTGAAGGCGGCGCGGACCACCGGCGTCGGTGAGACGCTGCCGGGATCGACGTTGTCGCGGCCCAGCGTGCCTTCGGCGTCATTGCCCCAGCCGAAGAGCCGGCCATCGCTCCCCAGCGCGAGCGCGAAGTCGGAATGCAGCGCGAGCTTCGCCACCGGCACCGGCACCTTCACCTCGAGCGGGACCGCGCTGAAGGCGGGACTGGGCGCGCCGAGCTGGGCGGTGCCGTTGTCGCCCCAGCACCACACCCCGCCCGTGACGGTGCGCGCGCAGGCGGAGGCTTCCCCCAGCGCGAGCTGCGCCACCTTCTCGGGCAGCGTCACCACCCCCGACGCTTCCTGCCGGCTCGTGCTGCCCCGGCCGAGCTGGCCTCGCTCGTTGTTGCCCCAGCAGCGCACCGCGCCCTCGTCGACCGCGCAGCCGAAGAAGCCACCGCCCACCACCTGCCGGGCGGGCGCGTCCTTCACCGGTGGAGCCTCCGCGCCGCCGCAATCGGAGACGATCTCGAAGTGCTGGGCGAGCGCCAGCACGGCCAGGAGCCGGAGACTCACCAGAGCCACCCCGCTTGAAGGCCCACGGTGCCGAGCAGCCCGCGCACCTGGTGCACCGGCACGCCTTCCGAGAGCACCGTCGTGCCGATGAGCAACGCGCCGAGCTCACCGAAGAGCTGCAGCATCAGGTGACGGGTGGCGACGCCCACGGTGAGGCCGCCACCCGCGGCGAGCCACGGCGTGGCGCCGGTGCTGGGAGTCAGGCCTTCTTCGCGCACGCTCGAGGACAGCAGCCCGGCCTGCACCGAGGCCCGCGGCCCCGCGCGGAAGACGCCGGCCTGCAGCGGCAGCCACGAGGCCGAGAACGTGCCGCGCACCACGCTCCCCGTCACCGTGCCTCCTGTGGGCAGCGTCGTGGCGGTGAGCGCGCCCCCGCCCCCGGCGAGCTCCAGACACAGGGTCGGCAGCACGAACAGGCCCACGCCGATCGCTCCACCGACGGCGAAGGGGCCCGTGCCCAGGGGGGCGACCTCACCGCGGGCGAACACGCCCACGCGTGGAGGCGGCGGGGCTTCCCACGTCGAGCGCACCAGCTCCTCGGCGGTGGCGGCGACCTGGTAGCGGAAGAGCTCGGCCGACTCCGAGCCGCGCAGCACGCGGCGGGTGCGGTGAGCGCCCTTGAAGTCGAACTCGATCGCCACCTCGAGAGGGGCGCTGCCGTCGATGGTGAGGGCTTCGTCTCCGGCCCGGGCGGAACACAGCTTGCGGTCGCGCTCTGCCACCCAGCCGGCGATCTCCTGCTCGAGCCACGTGGAGTCAGCGTCGCCGAACGCGACGAAGCGCGCCGGCACCTCGCCTTCCGCACCGCTGCACGACGCAGCGCTCACTGACAACGATGCCACCAACATCAGGGGGGACACGCCTTGGTCACGCCTCGAACGTGGGGGCCACCGGGGAAGCGCCGCAGATAGTCAGACTGCGCCCGGCGACAGGAGCCGGCATCGTACCTCGCGTACGCCTCGGTCAGCCGTGCCAAAGCGTCTTCGATGAGCGAGTCCGAGGTGGCCAGCTCGAGGGTGCGTTCGAAGGCGCGCGCTGCCTGGCGGGGATCGTCCTGGGTGTCGAGGGCGAGCCGGCCCCACTCGAAGGCGCTCATCGGCGCGAAGGCGCTCGAGGGCCAGCGCTCACAGACCTGCTGGAAGCCGACGATGGCCTCCTTCGGGCGACCCGCTCCACGCGCGCGCATGGCGGCGGCGAAGGTGTCGGCCGGCGTGGGCGCGGTCTGCGCCTCCGTCTCCGTGGGCGGCTCCACCGGCGGGCTCTGGGCGACCGGGGCGGTGAGGGGCTGCTCGGCCACGGGCTCGGGCGCGCGGGCCGGGCGACGCACGTTGACCTTCCGTTTCGCGGGGGTGGTGGCTTCGGCCGGGGCCTCGTCATCCTGCGCGGGCTCCTGCCCGGGCTCCGCTGCGACGGCCTGGACCACGCGGGCCCAGCGCTCGCCCTTCACCAGCCGCCGCACCACGGCACCGTCCCGCACCTCGACGATGCCGCGCTCGACCTCGACCTCGACGGCCGGCCCCTCGCGCCGGACCCGGAACTTCGTGCCGATGACGCGCACCTCGATGCTGTCGGCCTTCACCACGAACTGCCGCGTGGGCTTCTTCGAGACGTCGAACGAAGCGCGGCCCCGCTCGAGCACCACCACCACGTCGTGCTCGTCGGCCAGCGCGAGCGCGAGCTGCCCGCCCATGGCCAGCTCGACCACCGAGCCATCGGTGAGGGTGAGCCTTCGCGGCGCCTCGACGGCGAGGGCCTGCTGCCCGGGAAGGAGCGACGGTTCGGGGGTGCGCACGACGGCGGCGACGACCCCCAGCACCACCACCAGGGAGGCCGCCACCACACCCGCCACCCGGACCTGCCGATGCCGGCGTACGCGGCGCCGCACCTCGTGCCATTCGACGTGGAGCGAGGTGGGATCGGGCTGCGGCGGCGTGACGAAGTCAGAGAGAGGACGTCGGCTCATGACTGCACCTCCTGCAAGGCCTGAAAGTGCGACTCAGCCGCTGCCAGCCGCCGCTTCACCGTGGCCAGGGACAGCTTCAGCTCTTCGGCGATCTCTTCCAGCCGGTACCCCTCGACGCGGCGCAAGACGAGCGCCAGCGCTTCGTCGGCGGGGAGCTGCCGCAGCAGGGCCGCCACCTGGCGCACCTCGGTGATCACCTCGGGCGGAGCGTCTTCGCTGAGGATCGACTCGAGCTCGAACGGCTCCGCGGTGGCGAAGCCCAGCCGCCGCAGCAGGCGCTGGGTGCGGAAGCGGCGCCTGATGTGGGTCAGCGCGATGGTTCGCAGCCAGCCGCGAAAGGCCTCGGGGCGCTTGAGCTTCTTGAGCTGGGTGAAGGCGACGACGAAGGTGTCCTGCACGATGTCCTGGGCGTCGGCCGAGCCGAGCACCACCCGCGCCACCCAGCGGCCCAGGTCGGGGGCGCAGGTGAGGTAGAGCTGCTCGCTCGCGCTGCCGTCGCCTTCCACCGCGGCGCGCACCAGGGCCGCCTCGGCCGTGGGGCCGTCGACGATTCGCAGTGGTGGCCGGGGGTTGGGCAGCGCCATGGGAGCCTGGAAGACAGAGCCTTCACGGCCGCGAAACGGCTCGCAAGCCTCACCTTGCGGTCGAGCGCGGGACCGGGCACAGGGTGCCCGACGCATGGAAGTCGCCGCCGCCGGGTACCGGGAAGTCTGCTTGCGCTGCCGCAGGCCCCGATCGGTGTGCTGGTGCGACGCGGTCACCCAGGTGCCCAGCCAGACGCGGGTGGTCTTCATTCAGCACCCGCGCGAGGCGAAGGTGCCGATCAGCACCTGCCGCATGGCGCACCTCTCGTTGCCCAACTCCGAGCTGCACGTGGGGTTGAGCGCGGTGGGCAACCCCGCCCTGGAGAAGCTGTGCGCGCGACCGGGCGTGGCCGTGCTCTTCCCCAGCGAGTCGGCCACCGACGTCGACGCGCTCACCGTGCCACCCGAGACGCTGGTCGTCGTCGACGGCACCTGGTCGAACGCGAAGAAGGTGGTGGAAAAGTGCCCGCTGCTCTCGAAGCTGCCGCGCCTCAAGTTCTTCCCCGATCAGCCCGGCAACTACCGCATTCGCAAGGAACCCGAGGCGCACTGCCTGGCCACCATCGAAGCGACGGCGTTCGTGCTGGGCCGGCTGGAGAAGGCGCCCACGCGCTTCACCCCGATCCTCACCGCCTTCGACGCGATGGTGGAAAAGCAGCTCGACTACATCCGCGAGAACCCCAGCTCGGCGCGCCACAAGAACCGCAAGCACCGCAACACCGTGCGCGTCGACCCGACGGCGGTGCTGCGCGGGCGCGACCTGGTGGTGGTCTTCGGTGAAGCGAACGCGTGGCCGATGTGTGATCCCGACCGGCCGCAGCCCGACGACCCCGAGCTGGTGCAGCTGGTGGCCGAGCGCCTCGACACCGGGGAGCGCTTCGAGCGCCTGCTCAAGCCGGTGCGGCCCATCGGTCCGCGTGTGCCGCAGCACCTCGACCTGAGCGCCGAAGACCTCGCCCGGGCCGGCGATCGCGCCGAGGTGATCGCCGCGTGGAAGCAGTTCATCCGCCCGGGGGACCTCCAGCTGGGGTGGGGCAGCTTCTGCCGCGATCTCCTCGCGCGGGAGAGCGCCGCGCCGGACGATTACCTCAACCTGCGCGGCGTGCTGGGCCGGCTCGTCGATGGTCCGCCGGGCAGCGTGGAGAGCCTCGCCCAGTCGTTCGGCGCGGTGCTCCCCGAGGGGAAGGGCCGGGCCCTGCGGCGGCTGGTGTCGCTCGCCTTCGTCACCCGCGCCGTGCTGGAGGAAAAAGGGGACAGGCTACTTAATGCTCGCCGGAGCCGAGGGACGAGAACGGCCCGCGAGACGGCGAGCATTAAGTAGCCTGTCCCCTTTTCCCGGGTGAACGGCCAGGCGTTTGCCGGGGACGAAGGCTCCGCATGACTGCGTGGGCTTTTTTGGCTATTCGCCTACGGGTCCCTTCGAAGGAGCTCCATGAGCGAACGCGTTGCCATCATCGGTCTGGGTTACGTCGGTCTTCCCGTCGCGCTGGCCTTCGCGCGGAAGTTCCCGGGGTCCATCGGCTTCGACATCAACGTCGAGAAGGTCAAGGAGCTGCGCTCGGGCGTCGATCGCACCGGTGAGGTGCCGGCCGAGGTGCTCAAGGCCTCCTCGCTCGAGATGACCTGGGATCCCGAGGCGCTCAAGAAGGCGACCTTCTTCGTGGTGGCGGTGCCCACGCCGGTCGATCTGAACAACCGGCCCGACCTGACGCCGGTGGTGAAGGCGAGCGAGACCGTGGCGCGCGCGCTCAAGAAGGGCGACGTGGTGGTGTACGAGTCGACCGTCTACCCGGGCGTCACCGAAGACGTGTGCGGGCCGATTCTCGCGAAGCTCTCGGGCCTGCAGCAGGGCGTGGACTTCAAGCTGGGCTACTCGCCCGAGCGCATCAACCCGGGCGACAAGCTGCACACGCTCGAGCGGATCACCAAGGTGGTCTCGGGTGAAGACGCGGGCACGCTCGACCGGGTGGCCGCCACCTACGGGGCGATCATCGAGGCGGGCGTGTTCAAGGCCGCCAGCATCAAGGTCGCCGAGGCCGCGAAGGTGATCGAGAACACGCAGCGCGATCTGAACATCGCGCTCATGAACGAGCTGGCGCTGATCTTCGATCGCATGGGCATCCGCACCCGCGACGTGCTCGCCGCCGCCGGAACGAAGTGGAACTTCCTCAAGTTCACCCCCGGCCTGGTGGGCGGTCACTGCATCGGCGTCGACCCGTACTACCTCACCACCAAGGCGGAGGAGCTCGGCTACCAGCCGCAGGTGATCCTCGCCGGGCGCCGCATCAACAACGAGATGGGGCCGTACATCGCGCAGCGCACGGTGAAGCTGCTGGTGCACCAGGGCCTGCCGGTGAAGAACGCGCGCGTCGGCGTGTTCGGCCTCACCTTCAAGGAGAACGTGGCCGACATCCGCAACTCCAAGGTGCCGGACATCATCAAGGAACTGAAGGAGTTCGGCATCGACGCGAAGCTCACCGATCCGTACGCGGACCCGGGCGAGACGAAGCACGAGTACGGGCTGGGGCTGACGAAGCTCGAAGAGATGAAGGACCTCGACGCGCTGATCCTGGCCGTGTCCCATGGTCAGTACGTGGGCGAGCCGCTCAGCTTCCTGGTCGATCGCATCAAGCCGGGCGGGGTGCTCGTCGACGTGAAGAGCGCGCTCAACCCGGCCGAGCTGCCTGCCGGCCGCGTCAGCTACTGGTGCCTGTGATGGCGAAGTGGCTCGTCACCGGGGGCGCGGGCTTCATCGGCTCGCACCTCGTGGAGACGTTGTTGCGTGACGGCCACCAGGTGGTCGCGCTCGACAGCCTGGTCACCGGCTACCAGCACAACCTCGACGACGCGGTGAAGCGTGCGGGCCCCGCAGCCTCAGCGCGCTTCACCTTCCTCGAGGGTGACATCACCTCGCTCGAGACCTGCCAGGCGGCGTGTACGGGCGTGGACTACGTGCTGCATCAGGCAGCCCTCGGCTCGGTGCCCCGCAGCATCGCGCACCCGCTCGACAGCCACCGCGCGAACGTCGACGGCTTCGTGAACATGCTGGTGGCCGCGCGCGACGCGAAGGTGAAGCGCTTCGTGTTCGCGTCCTCGAGCTCGGTGTACGGCGACGAGCCGACGCTGCCGAAGGTCGAGTCGCGTACGGGCCGGGTGCTCTCGCCCTACGCCGCGACGAAGCACATCAACGAGGTCTACGCGTCGGTGTTCCAGCGCACGTACGGCATCGAGACCATCGGGCTGCGGTACTTCAACGTGTTCGGTCCCCGGCAGGATCCGAACGGCGCGTACGCGGCGGTGATCCCCAGGTGGATGGCGGCGCTGGTCGAGGGCAAGCCGTGCGTGATCAACGGCGACGGCAGCACCAGCCGTGACTTCTGCTTCGTGGCCAACGCAGTGCAGGCGAACCTGCGGGCGGCCACCACCCAGGTGCCGGGCGCGACCGACGCCGTCTACAACGTCGCGGTGGGAGGGAAGACGAGCCTGCTCGAGCTCTACCAGTTCATTCGGGAGCGCCTCTCGAAGCAGCGCCCCGCGCTCGCGTCGCTCGAGCCCACGTTCCAGCCGTTCCGGGCCGGGGACATCAAGGACTCGCAGGCCGACATCAGCCGGGCGAAGGAGAAGCTCGGGTACGCGCCGACGCACACCGTGGCGCAGGGCCTCGACGAGACGGTCGCGTACGTCATGGGAGCGAGCTGATGCGGCTCGTGGTCACGGGTGGCGCGGGCTTCATCGCCTCGCAGATCGCCGACGCGTACCTGGCGCTCGGACACGAGGTGCTGATCGTCGACAACCTCTCGACGGGTGATCGGAAGAACCTGAACCCGAAGGCGCGCTTCCTCGAGGCTGACATTCGGAGCGAGGCGGCGGCGAGCGCGGTGGAGGCCTTCAAGCCCGAGGCGCTCAACCTGCACGCGGCGCAGATCGACGTGCGCAAGTCGGTGACCGATCCGCGCTTCGACGCAGACACGAACGTGGGCGGCACGCTCAGCCTGCTCGAGGCGGGGCGGCGGGGCGGGGCGCTGCAGCGGGTGGTCTACGCGGCGTCGGGCGGGTCGATGTACGGCGACAGCCTGGTGATGCCGACCCCCGAGACGGAGCCACCCGCGGGGGTCTCGCCCTACGGCGTGTCGAAGTTCGCGGCAGAGCTGTACCTGAGCTGCTGGCGGGCGATGTACGGGCTGCACTACGTGGCGCTGCGCTACGCGAACGTCTACGGGCCGCGGCAGAACCTGCACGGCGAGGCGGGGGTGGTGGCGATCTTCGCCGAGCGGCTGCTGCGGGGTGATCCGTGCACCATCTACGGCGACGGCGGGCAGACGCGCGACTTCGTCTACGTGGGCGACGTGGTGGACGCGAACGTGAAGGCCCTCACCACTTCTTTCTGTGGCGGCGTGAACATCGCGACCTCGACCGAGACCGACGTCAATCGCGTGTACGAGTTGCTGGCGAAGAACCTGGGCGTCTCGACCCCGGCGAAGTACGGGCCCGAGCGGATGGGAGAGCAACGCCGCAGCGTGCTCGCCAATTCGAAGGCAAAGCAGGTGTTGGGCTGGGCCCCACAAGTCGACGTCGAAAGAGGGATGGCGCAGACGGTCGGCTGGTACCGGGAGAATCGATAGTGTCTCCCTCTCCCTGCGAAGCGGGGAGTGGGCCGGGGTGAGGGGCCGCTAAGGCACGATCCACGAGAGCGAAAGCCGCAGCACCTGAACATCGCTCGAGCGGGGCACGACGACCTGCTCTACGAACCGCCGCGGATCGACCTGCTCCTGCTCAGCCAGAGTCCTCTCCAACTGCTGAATCTCGAGAGCGAGATCCTCAATCTTGGCCTCGGTACCGCCTTGATACCGGTTGCTCGCCAGCGCCCGGCCCACGCCACTGAGCGAAGACCGTCTCCCCGAGAACAACCCCAGCACCCCCGCACCCACGCTGAGCCACTTCTCCGCCTTGCGAGAAGACAGCTCCTTCTCGGCCTGTGCGTAGTCGATGCGCCGCTTCTCCAGCTCGCGCACCAGCTTCTGCCGATCCCTCGAGACGCCCTGCTTCTCGATCACGCGAGCGGCGAAAGCCTCCGGCGTCTCGGTCGGCCCCGAGATCATCCGGGTCTCCGAGTCCTGAATCAGCTTCGTCTCGAGCTTCGAAGGCAACCGCTCCCGGATCACCGACTGCAGCTTGCCCGCCTTGAGCCCATTGACCCACGCAGGCATCACGCCGAGCACCATGCCGGGGGGCAGGCCTGCCTGGAACGTCACGCCCTTCACCGAGAGCGGAGCCCCCTCGAGTGCTTCGGCCGGCGACAGCACCCCCTCGAGAGGGAAGGCCAGCTCGTGCACGGTCTCTTCGCTGACGGCAGTGCCCAGGCGGTACCGCACGCCGAACTTGAGCAGCAGGTGCGGCAGCGCCTGGCCCTGATCGAGCTCGAACAACGGGCCGAGCTCGGGATCGATCTGTGAAGCCGAACTTGAGACCTGAGCAGCCGCCGCGGGAGCGGTCCCCGTCTTCATCGACGCCGTCACCTGGCGCAGCTCCTCCGCGCTGAACGGCCCGCGCAGCTCGGTGAGGGTGTCGCGAGTCGAGAACACGCTGGGCTGCGGCCGGTGCACGGAGTGCAGCAGGAACTTCCGGGGTTCGAGCGTGGAGATGAGCGAATCGAGCTGCGCCCCGGTGATCCCGCTGGCCGCGGCCGCCGAAAGCAGGGCGTCACGAATGCGCGCCTTGTCCTGATCGGTCTGCAGCCGCCCCACCATCCACGTGCCGATGTTCGCCAGCCCCCGGTAGTCGAGATCGATCGGGTTCTGCGTGGCCAGCACCACCGACACCCCGAACGCGCGGGCCTGCTTGAGCAGCCCCAGCAGCGGAGGCTTGGTCGGCGGGTTCGCCGGCCCCGGCGGGAAGTACCCGTAGATCTCATCGATCAGCAGCACCGCGCGAAGGCCATTCGAGCCGCCCTGCTTGCGCATCCACGACTGCGTGCGCTCGAGCAACTGCGCGACGGCGAAGATCCGCTCCTCTTCAGAGAGGTGCGCCACGGAGTAGATCGACAGCCGCGGACGGCCATCAGGAGCGCGCAGGAACGCGCCAGGATCGAGCGGATCTCCCGTGCGCCACGCCGCGAACTTCGGCGAGGCGACCAGCCCGTTGAGCCGCACCATCAGGTTCTGCCGATCCTTCTGGGGAAAGAAGTCTTCCAGCGGCAACGCACCGACCGTGGCGAATGGAGGGCTCGCCACCTGCCTCACCAGGTCCACGAGGGTGGGCGTCTGCCCCGCCTGCCACGCGGTGCTGAGCAGCTGCACCAGCAGCAGATACTCGCGGGAGGTGAGGGGATCCGCCTCCACGCCGAGCAGGCCCAGCAGGCTGCGCGCGGCCACATCGGCTGACTCGGCCACGCCCTCTGGGCTCGGGTCAGCCGGCGGGGCGAGGCTGCCGAGCAGATCCACCGGCAGCCCCAGCGTGGCCCCGGGCGTGTAGAGCCGCGGCTGATAGCTCGCGAGGAACGCGGCGAAGGACTCTTTCGTGAGCCCGAGCTGGCGAAGCGGCGCTTCGAGCTTCGGATCGGCCGGGTCGCGTGAGAGCAGCAGCGTGGCGAGGTCGCCCTTGCTGTCGACGGCGAGCACCGGCACGCCTGCGCGGAGCAGCTCTTCCACCAGCACCACGCACAGCCCGGTCTTCCCCGAGCCGGTCATGCCGAGGATGAAGCCATGGGTGGTGAGCGCCTTTGGATCGAGTGTCAGCGGCGCGGCATCGAACGAGGTCCCGAGTGTCAACATAGGGGGCCGAACCATACTGGACCGCGCGTTCGTGGAGCTTTCCGTTCCCTGCTTTCCGAGCGAAGCTGCTCGTTCCCGCGGGGCGGACCGGGCCCCTTTACCTGGAGTCATCGATGCACCACGCACGTCTCTTCCTCGCCTTCGCCGCGGCTGCGGCCATCGGCGCGTTCGTCGCCGCTTGTGGAACCACTCCCGCGAAGTGTTCACCGGCCAGCTGCGCGGGCTGCTGCGACGCCATGGGCGCCTGCCAGGCCGGCGGCAGCAACTCGACCTGTGGCGCCCAGGGCAATGGCTGCGTCTCGTGTCAGGCCGGCACCAACTGTGAGTTCGGCGTGTGCAGAACCAGCAGCACCAACGGCGGTGGTGGCGGCGCGACCGGCGGCGGTGGCGGCACGACCGGCGGTGGCGGCGGCACGACCGGCGGCGGTGGTGGCACCACGGGCGGTGGCGGTGGCACCACGGGTGGTGGCGGTGGCACCACGGGTGGTGGCACGGGCGGCGGCGTGACGGGCGGAGGCACCGGCGGCGGTGTGACTGGCGGCGGTGGTGGCGTCACGGGCGGGGGCAGCGGCGGCGGCGGGGCTTCGATGTTCGACGCGGGCACGGTCATCCGCCCCGATGGCGGCACGCTCAACCCGCCGACGATCCCGCTCACGTTCATGCCGAACTGCGGCAACGTCACCTCGTGCCCGGGCAACGAAGTCGACGCGTGGGCCTATGCCTCCGGCTGCATCGATGACTCGGCCTTCTCGCGCGTGACCTCGGCCGCCATGTCGGTCGGCTGCACCGCGAGCGTCAGCAACAAGAACGGCTCGATCGCCGGCTCGGTGGTCTTCGACGGCACGATGGTCCACCGCGTGGTGGTGGGCGCGGTCAACTTCACCCTCACGGCCGGCGGCAACTGCGGCTCGGCGTTCTTCTGCAACGCGATCCCCGGGCAGCTCGGCGCGTTCGGCATCTCGGGCACCTGCAGCGTCGTGGGCGCTGACTGCGTGTGCGCGCTCACCTTCCCCATCGGCCAGAACGGCTCGCAGAACTACACCTACGTCGGCGGAGTGCTCACCGTCCAACGTGACGCGGGAGTCGAGACGTACAACAGCTGCATCACGGGCTCGACGCTGCAGTACCGCGAGACGACCGACGGCGGCATCCCGGGCGTCTTCTCTCTCACGAAGTAGTCACTTCCGGAGTTCCCATGCTGTTCATGTCGCTCGTCGTCTCCGCGGTCACCGCGGCTGAACCCTGTGAAGCACCGCGGGTGCGTGACACGGCACCGCTCGTGGCCGCGATGGCCCAGGACAAGGTGCTGGGCTTGTCGTTCACCAAGGCTGCGGGGGTCTGCGTCGAGCGCGGAGAGGCGTGCGACCAGGCGCGCCTCGAGTGCTCGACCATGCTGACCGCCACCATCCAGAAGCAGGTGGGCTTCGACGAGGGGCAGTGGCTGCGCGACATGCTGCTGCCGTACAACGGCGCGAGCTACCCGATGACGCGGCCCTTCGGCGCTGCGCCGATCGCGGGCGACGCGTCGTGCAACATCGAGGTCGCCGCCCTCACGGCGGCAGGCCAGCGGCGCGCGGCGCAGGCAGCGCGGCGCGACAACATCTTCCAGGAATACAACCTGTACGCGCGGTGGACGCAGACGCAGCTGCAGAAGTGCAAGGAGCGCGTGGCGAGCGACGAGGCGAAGAACGCCCAGGCGAAGGCCGAGTCTGAGCGACTGGCCGCGGCGTCGGCGGCGGTCGGGGCCGCCGAGGCCCTGAAGCTCAAGCAGGCCCAGGAAGCGGCGGCGGCGAAGGCCGAGGCCGAGAAGCGCGCGAAGGACGCGGCCGAGGCCGAGCTGCGGCGGCAGCGTGATCAGAAGGACCTCGCCGAGCGCGAGCTGAAGAAGCGTGAAGAGTCCGAGCTGCGTGCGCGCGACGAGCGCGAGCAGGTGCGCAAGGACATGGAGGCGAAGGCGCAGAAGGCCGAGGAGGAGCGCAAGAAGGAGAAGCTCGAGGCCGAGGAGATGCGCAAGAAGGAGAAGGCCGAGGCCGAGGAGGCCCGCCAGAAGGACAAGGCGGAGACCGAGGCGAAGATCGAGAAGGCGAAGGAAGAGGCCGCCCGTGCCCAGAAGGAGGCCGAGGAGAAGCGCCTGGTCACCGAGCGCGACAGCCGGGTCGCTCAGCAGAAGGCGCTCAAGGAGCGGCTGATCACCGAGGCCGAGGCCAACTTCAAGCGCGCGAAGGACGACGAGGCGCTCAAGAAGCAGGCGGCGATCGACGCGGTGAGCTCGAGCCCGGCGATCGCCGCGGCGGCCGTGGCCGAGGCGGCCCAGGCCGAGAAGACGCGCGCGGCGGCGGAGAAGAACCTGTTCGAGGCGCGGCAGAAGGCTGACGCGATCGTGATCGACGACTCGTTCGTGCGTTCAGCCGGGGCCATCTTGATTGCGGGTGGTGGCAGCGGCGTCGACACGGGCTTCGGGCTCGGGGTGATGGCGGCGGTGCACTTCGGCATCTGGGGCACCGCGCCGCCGGAGGGCATGGCCTCGGGCTTCGAGCTGCGGCTCTGGGGCCGGTATTTCGGCACCGTGAGCGGGCCGGCTGCGTCGGCGATCGACTCGCTGCTGACCGCCCGCTACTTCTTCGGGTCGATCGGCGTGGGCCTGGCGGGTGAGGTGAGGGCGCTCAACCCCACGCTCGCCACGGGCTCGACGATTCGAGGCGGCGTGGGCCCTGCGGTGGCCGTGGCGTTCGTGGACAACCACGAGACGCGCGTGGTGTTCGGGGTCAACTACCTGCCAGTGGGCAACACGATGGACGGGCTGCGCTTCGTGGGCGACTTCGAGGTGAGCTACCGGTTCTTCACCCTGCACATCAACGGCGGCACGGCCGGCAGGGTGGCTCCGGCGCCGCTGGCCTGGCAGATCGGCGTGTACGCAGGCCTCCGGGCTAGCTGGTGATTTTTTCTGTCTCCCTCTCCCCGGGGGCGGGGAGAGGGCAAGCCAGATTGCTCCGCGCCTCACTAACGGGGTAGGGGTCGCCCGCGATGGCGACCGTGGGCAAGAAGCAGTTCGAGCACCCCTTCCTCCCGGTGAGCCGTGCCGACCTGCAGGCGCGCGGGTGGGACCAGTGCGACATCGTCATCGTCAGCGGCGACGCCTACGTCGATCACCCCGCCTTCGGCCCCCCCCTGATCGCCCGGTTCCTCGAGGGACGCGGCTTCAAGGTGGGCCTGCTCCCGCAGCCTGACTGGCAGTCTGCCGAGCCGTTCAAGGCCCTGGGCAAGCCGCGCCTCTTCTTCGGGGTCGCCGCCGGCAACATGGACTCGATGCTCAACCGGCTCACCGCCCAGAAGAAGAACCGGAGCGAAGATCAATACTCGCCCGGCGGGCGCACCGGCTGCCGCCCCGATCGCGCCACCATCGTCTACGCGAACCGCTGCCGCGAGGCGTACCCCGACGTGCCCGTGGTGCTGGGCGGCATCGAGGCCTCGCTGCGCCGCATCGCGCACTACGACTACTGGAGCGACAAGCTGCGCAAGTCGATCCTCCTCGACGCCAAGGCCGACCTGCTCGTGTTCGGCATGGGTGAGCGCCCCATCTGGGAGATCGCCGATCGCCTGCACCGCGGCGAGAAGGTGAAAGAGCTGCGCGACATCCGCGGCACGGCCTTCCTCGTCAACAACGAGGAAACGAAGAAGCTCGAGGCCGACCCCGCGCTGCGCGTCGCCGATCGCAAGACGGTGGTGCTGCCCAGCTTCGAGGCGGTCTCCGCTGATCCCACCGCGTTCGCGAAGATGACCGCCGCCTTCCAGCGCGAGACGAACCCCGGCAACGCGCGGCCCCTCCTGCAGCGCCACGGCGAGCGCGGCGTGTACTTCAACCCGCCCGCCTTCCCCCTCGGCAGCGGCGAAGGCGACACCTCGAAGGGCCTCGCCAACGTCGCGATGGACGAGCTGTACGATCTCCCGTTCAACCGCGTGGCCCACCCGATGTACGGCGCCGAGGGCATCCCCGCGTTCGAGATCGTCAAGCACTCGGTGGTGCTCATGCGCGGCTGCTTCGGCGGCTGCACGTTCTGTTCGATCACCGAGCACGAGGGGCGGGTGATCCAGAACCGCTCCGCCGCCAGCGTGCTCCGCGAGATCCGCGCGCTGCGCCGCATGGGCGACTTCCGCGGCACCGTCACCGATCTCGGCGGCCCCACCGCCAACATGTACCAGCTCAAGTGCAAGTCGGAAGCGATCGAATCGAAGTGCCGCAAGCTCTCCTGCGTGCACCCCGGCGTCTGCGAGAACCTCGGCACCGATCACGGCCCGCTGATCGACCTCATGCGCGAGGTGCGCAAGGAGGAAGGCATCAAGCACGTCTTCATCGCGTCGGGCGTCCGCTACGATCTCGCTGAGCTCAGCCCCGAGTACGTGAAGGAGCTGGCCAGCTTCCACACCGGCGGCCAGCTCTCCGTCGCGCCCGAGCACGTCAGCCCGCGCGTGCTGGAGAAGATGAAGAAGCCCGGCATCGAGAGCTACGAGCGCTTCCAGGCCATGTTCGCGTGCGAGTCGAAGGCCGCGGGCAAGGAGCAGTACGACATTCCGTACTTCATCTCGGGCCACCCCGGCTCGACGCTGGAGGACATGGTCGACTTGGCCATCTGGCTCAAGGAGAGCGGGCGCCGGCCGCGGCAGGTGCAGGACTTCATCCCCACGCCGATGTCCGTGGCGGCGTGCATGTACTTCACCGGGATCGATCCCCTGAAGATGGAGCCCGTGTTCGTCGCGAAGGGTCTCAAGGAGAAGCGGCTGCAGAAGGCGCTGATCCTCTACTGGAACCCCGAGCACTGGGCGGATGCTCGCGAGGCGCTCGAGCTCGCGGGGCGCGCGGATCTGATTGGCCGGGGACCGAAATGCCTGGTCCCTGCGGAGTCACCCGGCGAGCGTGAGCGGCTGCAAAGGCAGCCGAAGGTCCTTCCGGCCGGCCGACGCTGACCGTCTTCAGCCGTGGCGCGGCAGATCGCCGGGTCTCATGGTTCGCCGAAACGGTCACTGAACAGCATCACCTCATAGTGGTGCGAGAGCGCCACCCCGATTGAGACGGCGAGGGCCTGAAGCGCCGGCACCTTGCGCGTGGCGTCTGCCACCATCAGCGCCAGGGGGAACAGCACCGAGGCGTAGCGCGTGAAGGGAAACGGCCGGTACAGGTACGCCGCGAATGAGAGGAGGAAGATCGCGATGAGCGCCGCCTCCAGGAGCAGCTTCCTGCGCCAGCAGTAGCCGACCGCGACCACGAGACCCCAGAAGAAGACGAACTCGTTGTGGTTGCCGGGCGGCAGGGCGATGAACCGGAGCACCCAGAGCTTCGGGTTGTCACCGTGCGGAACGTGGTGCTGCAGCAGATCGATCTGCCAGTCGAGCGTCGCCGCCACCGGGTTCGTCGACGCGACCTGCGTGAGCCACACGTTCCATCCCACGAAGAAGGGCACCCACAACGCGACCGCGATCAAGCGAGCGAAGCGGAAGCGCTTCTCGCGCACCGACCTGGCCACCTCGACCGCGACCAGGGCGACGCCCAGGAACAGGCCCATGTTGCGTGTGAGGAGCGAAAGCCCGCACAGCAGGCCCGCGACCCAGAGACGCTCTCGCTGGTAGGCCACGCAGGCGCCGAGGAGCAGGGCGAGAAACAAAGACTCCGAGTAGCCGGCGAAGAACACGTTGTGCCCCGGGAAGAACAGGATCAGCGAGGCGAACAGCCACCCCGGCACGTCCTTGAACCTCTCGTTGCCTCGGACAAACGCGAACGCGAGGTACACGATCGCCAGGTGCGCAAGGAGGTTGACGACCACCGCGGCGACCTGCACGTCCACTCCGACCGCCGCGATGAGCCGCAGCGCCATCGGGTAGAGCGGAGGCCAGGCGTAGCTGTCGTAGTTCCGCGCGAGGCGCAGGTAGTGCTCGGCGTCCCAACTCGTGAAGAGCCACGCGGCGAGCCCCTTGATGGGGCGCGCGACGGCCAGGTTGGGGGCGGTGGCCACGGCGACACGCGTGACCAGGAACTTCACCCCGTAGATTCCGAGGAGCGTGAGCAGGGGCTCCACCTTCCAGCCGTGCTTTTCCCACCACGCGGCCAGAGGCATCCGCCCCCCGTACTTCAGCTGGCGCTCGCCGGCTACTCGACTCGGAACTCGATCTCGTGCTCCGTGCTCGCGCTCAGCACCGAGCCCCCCACGCCGCCGGCCAGGTTCACCTCGTTGCTGCGCTCGAGGCGGACCTTCTCCTTGTCGCTGACCACGAGCTCGTTCGGGTCGACCCGCACCTCGTAGACCCCCGAGGGGATCGACTTGTCCAGGTTCGCCTTGTCGAGCCGCAGCCGCGTCGTGCTCGCGCCGGCGTTGCGGCTGTCCTTCCAGCGGATCAACAGCGGCGGGCCGTCCGCGCGCCGATACGTCGAGTCGGAGATCGGATCGGTGATCAACGTCGCCCCCGGCGCCTCGATCGCTCCGTCGAGCAGCTCGTTGCCCCTGATGACCTCCAGCCGGAAGCCTTCCACCCAGCTGAACGAGTCGAGCCGGTACTGATCGCGCTGGTCGTCGTACGGCACGATCGTCCGGCCCAGGCTCCCACCCCGAATCGCCACCTCGGCGTTCTTCACCAGGTCACCCGTCGACGAACCCTGCCGCACGGTGACGCGCGCCCGGCTCCCCGCCGTGCTGCCGTCCGAGGTGAGCCGGGCGGTGACGAAGAACGTCCCTGTCCCACCTCCGGGCGAGGTGAGGCAGGAGGACGCCAGAATCGCAGAGGCCACGAGGAGTGAGCGCGTCATGACTCCTCACTACGCCCGAGCGGGGTGGGGTGGCCAATCTTTCCAACGGGTGCGTCGAGCGTGGCAGACTGCGGCCTCTCGCATGACCATCAAGAAGCCCGGAGACGAGACCATCAAGGTGGGCCAGGGGTTCGACGCGCGCTCCGAGGACTCCTTCGTCGGGGGCAAGTCGAAGGTCTCGTTGGCCGATCTGAAGAAGGCCGCCGAGGCCGCCCCCGAAGTGAGCCAGGGCGCCTGGCGCGAGCGCGTCTTCACCCCCCGCGCCGTGATGTCGCGCGACGAGGTGAAGGGGGGCCTCCAGTCGGCCCTGCGCGTGGCGCTGGCCTCGGTCAATCAACCCCGCGTCGCGATGGAAAAGCTGCGCCCCGCGTGGCTCCCCCTCATGCGCCAGGCCCTCGAGCAGGCCGGCGGTGACGGCATCGACGTCTGGCTGCTCAGCCTCTTCTCTCCGCCGGGCCGCAACCCGAAGCAGCCGCTCTTCGTCGAGCTCAGCGAGTCGCTCCTGCGCATGCGCGACGCGAAGGACCTGTCCAGCTTCGAGGAGAACGCCCTCAAGACCGTCGAGCTCGTCGACGCCGCCCTCGCCAACGCCCCGGTGAAGCTCTCGTTCAAGCAGACCGAGCGGCACCTCGAAGGAAAGCTCGAGGTCGATGAGCTGCTCGGCGTTCGCGCGGGCGCCGAGGAAGATCTCAACCGCCGCCTCACTGAGATCGGCAACACCATGGGCCAGCTGCGCGACCAGATTCGCAAGATGCCCGGCAAGCAGCCCGACGGCATGTACGCCAACTTCGTCCGCCTCAAGGCCGAGCTCCGCGTGCTGGATGCCGAGCTGAAGCGCCGCGCCGGCACGCTCTGAGAAAATGGGGACAGGCTGCTTTTTCGACGTTGGGAGTGCTGCCCCCGGACGAAAAAGCAGCCTGTCCCCTTTTTCTCCCTGACCACATTGATGCGCATCAAGCGCGGGCGCCCTCAGTCCCATGAACACGGCTGTTTACATGTGCGCGCTGCAGCCACACGGCCCTAACCGCGCGTAACCAAACGGATCAATACGAGTGTGCAGGTTCTGCACTCCGAGGCACATGGGTTGCTCTGTCGCACCCTCGACTTCATCGAGGAGGCACCGGATGACCCGATTCCTGATCGCAGCAACGGTGGTGGTGGCGAGCCTGGCGCAAGCCCAGACGGCCGTGGGCGGGCCCGTCGATCCCCAGCGGGCCGAGCGCTGCGCGGTGCGCTTGGGCATCGCGCTCACCGGCAAGAGCCCGAGCGCCGCGGTGCTCTCGTCGGCCAACCCGCAGATGGAGGTCGCCGCGCTGCTCGAGTCTGACGCCTTCATCGAGCGCTTCGCCCGCTTCATCAACACCACCTTCAACGACACCCCCGGCACCGCGTCGGTCGACGATCCGGCGTACCACCTCACCCGCCACATCCTCATGAACGACAAGCCGTGGCGCGACCTCTTCATCGGCGCCTACGACGTCGCGGTCTCCAACGGCCAGGTGGTGGTGCGCGACGACCCCAACGGCCTGGGCTTCTACCGCTCGAAGGCCTGGCTCGAGCGCTACAGCGGCAACGAAGAGAGCGGCATCAAGCTGCAGACGGCCTACCGCATTCTCAACAACACCACGGGCCTCAAGCTGACCGCCGCGGTGCAGACGCCGGGCGCCGACTTCTCTGCGACCGGCCGGCAGAACGCCAGCTGCCGGGGCTGCCACTACGACGGCTGGTTCGCGCTCGACCGCGTCGCCAGCGTGCTCACCAAGAAGGTGAAGACCGGCGAGACCATCACCTTCACCGCGCCCACCGCCGGCCCCCAGGACCTGCTCGGCCAGTCCATCAGCAACGACAAGGAGCTGATGACCGCGCTGGTCAACAGCACCTCGTTCGACTTCCGCGTCTGCCGGCTCGCCTTCCAGTTCCTCTACGGCCGCAACGAGCTGTCCTGCGAGGGCCCCCTGTTCGACCGCTGCGTCGACACCTTCCGCGCCGAG
The DNA here is from genome assembly GCA_030681645.1 of Archangium sp. GTDB lineage: Bacteria > Myxococcota > Myxococcia > Myxococcales > Myxococcaceae > Archangium_A. The sequence goes on along the minus strand of JAUXRX010000057.1, from coordinate 336,603 downwards.
GGCACCATCCAGTCTGCCCTCGCTACCGTCGCCACCGACCCGTCGTACTGCCAGTGAGGACACACGCCATGACACGCATGCACATCTTTGGAGTCCTGGTGGCGGTGTTGACCGGTTGCGAGGCGGAGATCGAGCAGGTCGACGTCGCGAAGGAAGACATCGTGCCCATCGACGCCACCGAGGTCTCCGGGAGCAGGGTGGTGGCCCCCGAGGTCGCCCTGTGTGAGTCGGGCCGCTCGTACGAGGGCTTCGGCGGGGCCGACCTCACCCAGGATCGCAAGGAGGCCGACGTGGGCCTCGAGCGCGCCCGCACCAAGCCCTTCGCCGCGCTGCAGTCCGAGTACATTCGCGTGCTGGGCAACACCCCCGAGCTCCTCGCGCAGTCGGAGTCGACCTTCGGCCTCACCCCCGCCCGCTGGTACCCGAAGACCGACGCGAACGCGGTGAGCCTGTACCAGGCGTACCGGATCGCGTTTCAGGGCTGCCTCACCGCCACCGCGCAGCCCACCCAGTACGCCCAGCCGCCCACCATCGAGACCGCGAAGGCGGAGTGCGCGACCTGGGCGAAGAAGTTCTGGGGCCGCACCGCGATGGCCCCGGAGATCGAGGCCTGCGCCAACGTGATCGGCGTCTATTCCACCAGCGAGACCACCATGCGCCGCCGCTGGGCCCATGGCTGCGCGTCCGTGCTCACCGCGTCCGACTTCCTGACCTTCTGAAAGGCGCTCACCATGAACAACTTCTCCCGTCGTCAATGGCTCAAGGGACTCGCTGGCGTCGCCGGCGCCACCGCCGCTTCACGCCTGGGCCTGATGCCCTCCACCGCCTTCGCGCAGGAGGCACCTGAGAAGGCTGCGCTGCTCGTGGTCTTCCTGGGCGGCGGTTACAACGCCCTCTTCGGCAGCGCCGACAGCTTCGCCGGGGAAGGCACCTTCGGCGTGACCGGCTCGAACCAGCGGGTGCTGGGCAACGGCCTGGTCGTCGACGGCCCCACCTTCGGCAACCTGCCCGCCTTCGCGCTCGAGCACATGGCCACCGTGGGCATCCGCCACGGCATCACCAGCCACGAGGCCGCGCAGGATCACTGCTTCACCGCCGGCAACTCGAACGCCGCGCTCAAGCTCGCCGCGGCCCTGGGGGGAGACGGGGCGATCAAGGCCGTGCAGCTCGGCGGCGGCAGCGTGCCCGGCGGGCGCGAGGCGGAGTCGGGCGTCACCTTCCAGACCATCAACGACATGAAGAGCACCATCGCCGCGCTCGGTGGCATCACCGACGCCACCGTGCCCGACCGGGCCATCGCCGAGCGGGCCATCGCCGCTTCCCGGTTCATGTCGGCCAAGACGCTGGTGAACAGCCCGCGCCTCACCAGGACGCTGGGCGAGGGCTACGGCGCCGCCGTCGAGACGCTGCAGAAGCCGGTGAAGACGTACAACTACGTGTCGCTCGCCAACGCCTACGGCTTCCAGCCCACCACCACCGCGGTCACCAACTTCACCACCCAGGTGGCCGCGGCCGAGGTGATGATCGAGGCGGGCGCCAACGTCTGCGTCGCCGTCAACGGCGGCTGGGACACGCACGGCGACCGCGACGGCTCGTCGGTGCGCAACATGATGAACACGCGGATCCTCCCGCCGCTGCGCGTGTTCATCAACCGCATGGTGGCCGACACCCGGCGCAACGTGAACGTGATGATCGTCGGCGACTTCTCCCGCTCGCTGCCCGGCTCGGATCACGCGGCCGGCGTCTCGGCCACGGTGATCGGCAAGAACGTGCGCGTGGGCACCACCGGCCGCGTCGACGCCGACGTGCGCCTCGCCGCCGGCACCCCGCAGGCCCTCGGCCTCTGGGCGTACCTGGCGCGCCTCACCAACCTCCCGTACCAGCCGTTCGGCACCAACCCGCACACCGGGCTCGTGCTCACCTGACCCGGTCACGGCTGACCTCCTGTCCGGTTTCGACCCGCCCTCGGGGTCCTGATCACGGGACTTCGCGACGGCCTGCGGGGTGCAGCGTTCCCCGGCGTGCGGCGGGTACTGATCGTTGAAGCAGACGAGCAGGTGGCGGAGGGGCTGAAGCGGTCCTTGCGGAGCTTTGCCTGGGACCTTCACTTCGTGGCGGGAGGCGAGGAGGCGCTCGCGGCCGCCTCCGACCTCGACGCGGTGGTGTGCGAGGCGAGCCTGCCGGGCGTGGAGACGCTGCTGGCCCGGTTCAAGGAGCGCTTTCCCGGGGTCGCCCGCACCGTGTTGGCCCCGGCCGAGCTCAAGGGCGAGGTGATCGCCCGGCTCCAGGTTCTCAGCCATCAGGTGATGCGCAAGCCGCTGCTGCCCGCGCTCTTGTTCGATCTGGTCGAGCGCACCGTGGCGGTGATCCAGTCGCTGAGCTCGGATCGGCTGCGGGTGGTGGTGGGGCAGCTGGGCGATCTGCCGCCGCTGCCCGCGACGTACGCGAAGATCTCCCAGATGGCGCAGGACCCCGATGTCTCGATGGACGCCGTCGCCGCCGTGGTCGAGCGCGACCCGGCCATCACCGCGGCGGTGCTGCGCATCATCAACTCGGCCTACTTCGGCCTGCCCCGCCGGGTGTCGAGCGTGCGCGAGACGGTGCGCTACCTGGGCATCGTGCCGCTCAAGAACTTGGTGCTGACCGTCGAGGTCTTCGAGGGGCTGGCGAAGGGCAAGCGGGCGCTGGCGTTGCAGCACGAGGCGCTGCTGCGGGCCTACGCGATGCGTGAGCTCCTCGGCAGAACGGCGCTCGCCGAGCAGGCCTTCGTCGCGGGCATCCTCGCCGACGTGGGCCAGCTGCTGCTGTTGGCCAGGCTCCCGGTCGACGCGATGGCGATCGAGAAGCAGGTGGAGAGCGGAGTGCTCCCCTGGGTTGCCCAGGCCGAACGGCTGGGGTGCACCGCAGCCACCATCGGCGCCCAGCTCCTGGCGCGCTGGAACCTGCCGGCCAGCCTGATCGAGGCGGTGGCGCTGCACCATCAGCCCCGTGCGGCCGCCGCGCTCAACGTCACCACGGCGCTCTCGCTGGTGAGCGCGGTGGAATGGTCGGCCCGCGCCCCGGAGAAGCTCCGCCTCGAGTTCCGCAAGACGGCGGAGGAGCTCATCACCGCGTTCCCGTCGTCGACCGTCGAGTCGATCGGCCGCTACTTCGGCGGGGCTGACGAGAACGTCGCCTGAGTTTGTCCAGCGAAACCGCGCCCCCTCGGCCATTGAAATCCGCGATCGATCGGTGATTGAAAGACCGGATTCCCGGAGGGGAATCCCCCATGTCTTTCACCCATCTGCACCTGCACACCCTCTATTCGCTGCTCGACGGCGCGATCCGCATGAAGGACCTGATCAAGACGGTCCAGGCCAAGGGGATGAAGTCGGTCGCAGTGACGGATCACGGCAACATGTTCGGCGCCGTCGACTTCTACAAGAAGGCGAAGGAAGCCTCGCTCAAGCCCATCATCGGCCTCGAGGCCTACGTGGCGGGGCCGAAGGGCAGGGGGGATCGCACCGAGAAGATCGCCAATCACCTCATCCTCCTGGCGAAGAACAAGGAGGGGTACCAGAACCTCCGCTTCCTCTCGTCGAAGGGGTACCTCGACGGCTTTTATTACCACCCGCGCATCGACAAGCAGCTGCTCAAGGATCACAGCAAGGGCGTGATCGGCCTCACCGCGTGCCTGGGCGGCGAGGTGACGTCGGCGGCGTTCCGCGGCGACATGGATCACGCGAAGCGCGCGGCGTCTGAATACAAGGAGATCTTCGAGCCGGGCCACTTCTTCCTCGAGGTGCAGTGGAACGGCATGGAGGAGCAGAACAAGGCGAACGAGAACCTGAAGCAGCTCTCGCGCGACCTCGACATCCCCCTCGCGGCCACCGCCGACGCGCACTACATCAAGCAGGAAGACGCGCGCGCGCACGAGCTGCTCATGTGCATCGCCTCGGGCAAGACGCTCACCGACGCCAAGCGCATGCGGCACAGCACCGACAAGCTCTACGTCTGCGGCCCCGACGAGATGCGCGCGTACTTCCACGACGTGCCCGAGGCCGTCGACAACACCATGCGCATCACCGACATGGTCGAGGAATACAACATCCTCGCCAAGCCGATGCTGCCCACGTTCAAGGTGCCCGACGGCTACTCCGCCGACTCCTTCATGGCGGAGCTGGCGAAGAAGGGGCTGGAGCGCCGCTTCGGCGAGCTCAAGTACCCCGTCGACAAGAACCTCTACATGCAGCGGCTCGAGCTCGAGACCGCGGTCATCAACAGAATGGGCTTCGCGGGCTACTTCCTGATCGTCCAGGACTTCATCAACTGGGCGAAGGAGGCCGGCATCCCCGTCGGTCCCGGCCGCGGCTCTGGCGCCGGCTCGATCGTGGCGTGGTCGCTGCGCATCACCGACCTCGATCCCATTCCGTACAACCTGCTGTTCGAGCGCTTCCTGAACCCCGAGCGCGTGTCGATGCCCGACTTCGACATCGACTTCTGCCAGGACCGCCGCGACGAGGTGATCACCTACGTGCAGGGGAAGTACGGCGCCGACAACGTGGGGCAGATCATCACCTTCGGGCAGCTCAAGGCGAAGAGCGTGCTGCGCGACGTGTGCCGCGTGTACGGCCTTCCGTTCTCGGAAGGTGATCGCCTCGCGAAGCTGGTGCCCGAGCTGCTGGGCATCACCTTGAAGCAGTCGATCTTCGGTGACCCCGAGAAGGAGATCGCCGGCGAGCCGCGGCTCAAGGAGATGTACGACAACCCGGTGGTGCTCGCCGAGGTCGACGGCAAGCAGATCACCAGCAAGGACGTGCTCGACGTCTCGATGGCGCTGGAGGGCCTCAACCGCCAGGCCGGCATGCACGCCGCTGGCGTGGTGATCGCCGACAGCCCGCTCTGGAACTACGTGCCGGTCTACCGGCCGCCCGGTGAGACCACGCTGGTCACCCAGTTCGCCAAGGACGAGGTGGAAGCGGCGGGCCTGGTGAAGTTCGACTTCCTCGGCCTCAAGACGCTCACCGTCATCCAGAACGCGATCAACCTGGTCAACCGCAAGCTGCCGGCCGACCAGCAGCTCACCCGCGAAGGGATCCCGATCGACGATCGCGAGACCTTCGAGCTGATCAGCGCGGGCGACACCGCCGGCGTGTTCCAGATGGAATCATCGGGCTTCACCGAGATGGTGATGAAGATGAAGCCGTCGTGCTTCGAAGACGTGATCGCCGCCGGCGCGCTCTACCGGCCCGGTCCGCTCGATCAGAAGCTCGAAGACGGCCGCACCATGGTCGACGTGTACATCGACCGGAAGCACGGGAAGGAGAAGGTCACCTTCCCTCACCCCACGCTCGAGCCCTCGCTCAAGGACACCTACGGGGTCATCGTCTACCAGGAACAGGTGATGCAGATCGCCCAGGCCCTGGGCGGCTTCTCGCTGGGTGGCGCAGACATTCTGCGGCGCGCGATGGGGAAGAAGAAGGCCGAGGAGATGCAGAAGCAGCGCTCCTTGTTCATGCAGGGCGCTGAGAAGCTGAAGGTGGACGCGAAGATCGCCAGCGGCGTCTTCGACCTGATGGAGAAGTTCGCGCAGTACGGCTTCAACAAGTCGCACTCCGCCGCCTACGGGCTCATCACCATCCACACCGCGTGGCTCAAGGCGCACTACCCGATCGAGTTCATGGCGGCGCTGCTCACCAGCGAGAAGGACAACACCGACAAGGTGGTGCTCCACATCGCCGAGGCGCGCCAGGCCGGCGTGCAGGTGCTGCCCCCCGACATCAACGAGTCGGATCTCGCGTTCGGCGCGGTGGAAGGAAAGATTCGCTTCGGGCTGGGGGCGATCAAGGGCGTGGGCGAGTCGGCGATCGAGGCGATCCTCGAGGCGCGCAAGGTCAAGCCCTTCACCTCGCTCTTCGACTTCTGCGAGCGCGTCGACGGCCGGCGCGTCAACCGCAAGACGATGGAAGCGCTGGTGATGGCGGGCGCCTTCGACTTCGAGAAGCGGCACCGCAAGCAGCTCTTCGACACGGTGCCGATCGCCCTGGAGCGCGGGGCCTCGACGCAGCGGGACGCGCTGGTGGGGCAGTCGAACCTGTTCGGCATGCTCGCGGCCTCCACGCCGCCGGGGAAGGCCGCGCGCGACGACTACGCGGTGACCGAGCCGTGGACCGAGAAGGAGAAGCTGTCCGCGGAGAAGGCGGCGATCGGCTTCTACGTCTCGGGCCACCCGCTCGACGCGTACCAGAAGGAGCTGCGGCGCTACGCGAGGCCCATTCAGTCGGTGCAGCGGGCGCGGCGCGACGAGAAGATCACCATCGCGGGCATCGTCTCGGTGATGCGCGAGCGGCCCACCAAGACGGGCAAGCGCATGGCCTGGGTGACGCTGGAAGACCTGTCTGGCTCGGTGGAGCTGGTGGTCTTCCCGGGCAAGGAGGGCGGGCGCTCGGTGATGGACCCGAAGACGGGCAAGTGGGGCAAGGGGGGCCCGAAGCCCGGGTACGACCAGTGGGAACACCTGCTCAAGAGTGACGACGCGCTGCTGGTGTCGGGCACGGTGCAGATGAGCCGCGACGAGGAGAACCCGCAGGCCGAGCTGATCGTCGACGACATCCAGTCGCTGAAAGAGGTGCGGGAGAAGCGGGTGAAGCGCCTCGAGCTGCGCCTGCACGTGGACATGGCGACGGACGACAAGCTGGCCCAGTTGGCGGAGATCGCGAAGAAGCACGCGGGGGCGACTCCGATCGCGGTGGCGTTGCACATGCCGGGGGAAGCAGAGGCCCTGGTGGGCGGCACCAACCTCAAGGTCCAGGTGACCGACGAGCTGCTCGAATCTGTCAATCGCCTCTTTGGCGCGCGCGTGGCAGAACCCGGCTGACATGTCGATCAAGCGAACGCTGGCGGCCGTCATCTTCCTCGCGGCGATGACCGCCGCCGCTGAAGATCCGAAGGCGAAGGCCGCGCGAGAAGAGCTCGAGAAGCAGCTGCACCAGATGGTGGGCAAACAGCCGACCAGGGTGCGGGTCGAGTTCCTCTCGCTGGACGATCCCAACTTCCAGATCGAGGAAGCGACCTTCGAGCTCGACGGCCGGCGGCTGGGCGGGCCCTCGCTGAGCCAGCTCTCGCAAGATGGCACGCACCTGATCTGGAACGGCGACGTCACGCCGGGCAAGCACACGGTGAAGGTGCAGCTGGTGATCTCGAACGGGGCCAGCGTCGTGTTGAGTGACGAGGGTGGCTACAAGTGGACGCTGCGAGGCGAGCGCAGCGCCGACGTGAACGCGGGCATCGAAGTGCACGTGCAGGTGACGGCGAAGCGTGACGCGAAGCAGAAGGACATCGCCAAGCGCTTCAACCTGGCGACGACGGCGGTGCCGGTGATGATCGCGCAGCTCGACGACGGCACCATGCCCGACGCGATGCCCAGGCCGGTGATCGCGGTGGCCGACGCGGGAGTCACCGAGCCGCCCGTGGTGGTCGCCGCGGTCGACGACAAGAAGCAGAAGGCCGCCGAGGCCGCCGAAGCGAAGAAGCAGAAGGCCGCCGAGGCTGCGGAAGCGAAGCGCCTCGCCGCCGAAGCGAAGAAGGAGAAGGCCGCGGCCGCGCTGGAGGCAAAGAAGGCCGCCGCCGAGGCGAGGAAGGCCAAAGCCGCCGAGGCGCTCGAGGCGAAGCGAGCCGCCGCCGAAGAGAAGAAGCGCCTCGCGCAGGAGGCGGCCGACGAGAAGAAGCGCCTGGCTCAGGCGGCGCTCGACGCGAAGAACCCTCCGCCTGTCGTTGCCGTGGTCGATGCCGGAGCGCCGGTCGCAGTCGCTGTCGCCGAAGTGGACGCCGGCGCGGCCGAGGAGATCGATGCGGGTGCCCCCGTCGCGATCGCCGTGGCCGCCGTCGACGCCGGAACGCCCGCGCCGATCGCTGCCGCGCCCGAGATCGAGAAGGAAGGCCCGCCCTGGCTCTGGATCGGCATCGCCGGTGGAGTAGCCGCGCTCATCTTCCTGATTGTGGTGGCCCGCCGCCGTTCCCGTCCGCCGACCATCGACGACTGAGCTCCCTCTCCCTGCGCAGCGGGGAGAGGGTTGGGGTGAGGGGCCGAGGCGCTGAGGGAAGCGGTCGGTTTGGTTTTCGATCGCGCTTCACTCGGGCTTGCCCCTCGACGCCGGCCCGGGAAGGGCTGTTCCAACTCCTTGCCCGAAGAGAGAGGCAAGCTCGCGACAAGCACGAACGAGACCCGGTCCACACGGACCCTCTCCTGGCAGATGGCCCGATCCCATCGCCCTCACCAGCCTCTCGCGCTACCTTCTTCTCCATGAAGCGCGCAGTGCTGCTGGCCTTGTTGGGAATCGGCTCGTCCTGTGGTCCTCCGCCTGTCGTCACGGATGCCGGCACTGATGCCGGGGCTGCGGACGCTGGTATCTCGACTGACGCGGGCGTCGACGCGGGTGAGCCCGACGCAGGCGAGCCGGACGCAGGAGCACCAGACGCAGGAGCACCAGACGCGGGCTTCGACGCTGGCTTCGACGCTGGCTTCGACGCGGGCTTCGACGCGGGCTTCGACGCAGGCGCCCCGATCGACGCGGGCCCCGACCTCTGCCCTCAGCCCTCCGGTGTCGGCCCGGTCTTCCGGCTCCGCGCGATGGCCGCCAACCTCACCAGCGGCAACAACCAGTCGTACTCGCCGGGCGAGGGCATTCGCATCATGCAGGGCGCCGACCCCGACATCGTGATGATCCAGGAGTTCAACTACGGGGGCAGCTCCCCGTCCGAGATCGCGACCATGGTCGCCACGACCTTCGACGGCGGCTGGTCGTACAACCGCGGCGCAGGCATCGGCGGCGGCTTCATCCCCAACGGGGTCATCAGCCGGTGGCCGATCCTCGCGCAGGGGGAGTGGGTCGACACCGCCGTCAGCAACCGCAACTTCGTCTGGGCGCACATCGATCTGCCCGGCCCGAACGACGTCTGGGTGATCTCCGTGCACCTGCTCACCTCGAGCGCGGGCGCGCGAAACAACGAAGCGAACGCGCTCAACAACCTCATCCGCGCGAACATCCCCGCCAACGACTACGTGCTGCTGGGCGGCGACTTCAACACCGACACCCGCGCGGAGGCCTGCCTCACCACGTTCTCCTCGCTCTTCGTGACCAATGGCCCGCACCCGGTCGACCAGTTCGGCGACGACGACACCAGCGGAAACCGCAGCAAGCCGTACGACCACGTCCTCGCGTCGCCCTGCCTGGCGCGGCTGCAGGGCCCGACCACCGTGGGCAGCTCGACCTACGACGCCGGGCTGGTGATCGACACGCGAGGCTATTTCCCGCTGTCGGACATCGCCCCTGCGCTGCAGGGCGACTCCGCCGCGACCAACATGCAGCACATGGGCGTGCTCAAGGACTTCTTCCTTCAGCCCTGAACCGGCGCGCCCGCCGTTCACCCGGCGGGTTGAACGTCTCGACCGTCACGTCCCGCCCATCGCTCTTGAAGGTGATCGCGCCGTCGACATCGGTGCGATGGCACCGCGCCCCGGCCGCTTGCCACCGCCGCACCACGTCCGCGCGGGGGAAGTCGAAGCGGTTGTGCCGGCCCACGCAGAACACCACGTGCCGCGGCGTCGTCTTCGCCACCAGCTCCGGAGTCGAGCTCGTATCGCTCCCGTGATGCGCGGCCTTCACCACCGTGACCGCTCCCACGCCCAGCGCGGCTTCGCCCGCAGCCTCCACGTCACCCATGAGCAGGAAGCTCACCTCGCCATGCCGTACCAGCAGCACGATCGATCGATCATTCTCCCCCTCGAGCTGAGATCGATCGAGCGGAGGCCCGAGCACCTCGAGGCGCGCGGCGCCCAGCCGATAGGGAGCGGCGCCCACTTCCTGTTCCTCGAGCTGCGCATCACCTGCCGCCGCGATCAGCTCCTGCACCAGCGGCCCCTCGTCCACCTCGGCGGGGAGCCAGAGCCGCTCCACCGGCACCTCCTCGAGCGTCGAGATGAGCCCCAGCGCATGATCCGGATGCGCGTGTGACAGCACCGCCAGCTCGAGCCGGCCGATGCGCTGCTGCCGCAGGAACGGCAGCACGAACCGGCGCCCGGTGTCGTGACCCTGGGGCACGCCGCCGCCGTCGATCAGCGCGTGGTGGCCCTGGGAGCTGAGCACCACCGCATCACCGTGCCCGACGGCGAGGAACGTGACGGAGAGCGCGTCATTTCGCACAGGCCCCGCGAGGTGAAGGGCCAACGCCGCGGGCGCCGCGAGCGCGACCCACCTCCACCGGCCCTTCAGGAACACCAGCGCGAGCAGCCCCAGCCACCACCCCGCCAGCACCAGCCCGCCCGCGGTCGGGAGCTGCGCGGTCGAGCCGGGCAGCTCGGCGAACGTGTGCGCGATGAAGACGAACGCCTTCGACAGCTGCACCCCCAGCCACAGCACCGGCAACGCGAGCGGGGGCGAGGCCACGTGAAGCGCCGCGCCACCCGCGGCCACCACGGTGAGCACCCCTGACAAGGGCAGCGTGACCACGTTCGACACCAGCCCGGCGAGGCTCACCCGCTGAAACGCCGCGAGCACGAGCGGCGCGGTGGTGAGGGTGACGGCGAGGCTGGCGGCGAAGGTCTGCAGCGCGGCCTCCCTCCAGCGCGCCAGGCGCAGCCGCCATCCCGTCTGGGTCGCGGGCGAGGGCGGGTTCACCGGGATCGCCGCGCGGATCGTCGGCGAGAGCAGCACCAGCGCCGCGACGGCGAGGAACGAGAGCTGCGTGGAGAGATCGAACGGCGCCGCGGGATCCACCACCAGCATCACCAGCCCGGCGAGCGCCACCGCGTTGAGGGGATCGCTGCGCCGCCGCACCAGCCACGCGCCCAGCACCAGGCTGCACATCAGCGCCGAGCGCACGGCCGGCCCCTGCCACCCCGTGAAGAGCACGTAGCCCCAGACCACCGGCAGGGCGAGGGGCACCGCGAACGCCCGTGGGTCGGTCAGGCGCAGCCGCGTGCTCATCCTCCGCGAGAGCAGCCAGCGCAGCGCCGCGAAGAGCGAGAACGCCAGCACCGCGACGTGGAGCCCGCTCACCGAGAGTACGTGGGCCAGCCCGCTGCGCGCGAAGGCGTCTTCCAGCTCGTCGCCCAGCTCGGCGCGTTGCCCGGCCGAGAGCGTCAGCAGCAGCGCCGCGGCCGTCGCGTCTTCGGTGAGCGCGTGCGTGTCGCGCGAGAGCGTGCGGTGCTCGGTCGCCAGCCACCGCCGCCAGCCCGCGGGGGGGCTGAGCACCACCAGCCGGGCAGGGGAGTAGCCGCCGCTCACCGGCTGGCCGCGCCGCCACGCCCACTCGCTGCGGTTCCACTCGCCCGGGTTGGCCGCTTCCATCACCTGCTTGAGCCGCGCCTCGGTGCGCACCACCTGGCCTGCCAGCACGGGCGGGGCCTGGTCAGCCGAGAGCGCCGCGCGGAAGCGGCTCGGAACGCCGTCGACCCGCGCGACGTCGAGGGTGAAGCCATGCTCGCCCAGCCGCTCCACGGTTCCTTCCAGCGACACCCTCACGCCCGTCGGCGGCACCGGTACGTCGGCGCTGAGCTCACCCAGGCCCGCCCCGAGGCACAGCGCGGCGAGGAGCCCTCCCGCGACGCCCCCCGCACGCGCACCGCGGACCCACGCGGCGAGCAACGCCAGCACGCAGACGAAGGCCCAGGAGAACCACGGCACGTCAGCGAGCGGCCCGAAGACCACGCCCAGCAGACACGCCAGCACCGGAAATACGGCCGGGCGATTGCCCAGCGCCCACCACGACCAACCCATTCCCCACCTCCACGCCGCCGCCCGAACAAACGACCTCCCCAAGCCTCGGGGATGTGGGACTTTGTAGTCAAGCTCAACCTGTGGTAAAGAAGGCCTCAGCGCGCGTCAAAACCGAGAAAAAGACGAGCGTTTTCCCGCAGTTAGAGGTGTCAGATTGTTCAAGCCAGGTGACAAGGCGGTCTATCCGGGGCACGGCGTTGGCGAGGTCGTTGGAATCGAGCACACGGAGGTGGCCGGGCAGCGCCAGTCCTTCTACGTGCTCAAGATGCTCGAGAAGAACGGCGGGCGGTTCCTCATCCCCATCAACAAGATCGGCCAGGTCGGGCTGCGCGAGATCATCTCCGAGGACGACGTGCGTCAGGTGTACGCAATCCTCAAGGAGAAGGACATCTCGGTCGACTCCACCACGTGGAACCGGCGCTACCGGGAGTACATGGAGAAGATCAAGACGGGCTCCGTGTTCGAGATCGCCGAAGTGCTCCGCGATCTGTACCTGCTCAAGGGCGACAAGGACCTCTCGTTCGGCGAGCGCAAGATGCTCGACACCGCGCGCTCACTCCTGATCAAGGAGCTCGCCTTCGCCAAGGGCGTCACCGAGCAGGACATCGAGAACGACCTGAAGAAGATCTTCAACATCCCGGAGAACCCTCCCAAGATGTCGGAGATCACCGAGAAGCCCGACAAGAAGAAGAAGGTCATCGTCGAAGAGCCCAAGAAGACCGAGTGACCTGACGTCTTCGCGGTATGAGTGAGCCCCGGTTGCGCCTGATGCGCGGCCGGGGTTTTCCATTATGAGCGAGCCGACTCCTCCCGACGTTCCCCCGCAGAGCGAACTCGCCAACGAGCGCGACGCGCACATCGCGAAGCTGGAGAAGGAGCTCGCGCGCCCCCGCGTGGGGCTCCTGCCTCCGGTGGCTGCCCTGGCCTTTGTGGCCTCGCTCACGCTCGCCTGGTGGATGAAGGCCGACGCCGCGTACTTCTTCTCGTCGCCCACGCCGATCGAGCTGGGGGCCGAGGGCGACTACCACCTCGATCGTGCCGTCTCGAATCGCTACGCCCAGGTGCACGGCGTGCCCACGGTGCGCGGCTGGTACGTCGAGGAGAAGGACGGCAGCTTCGTGGTGCTCGGGCTCAACGACACCAACCTGCTGGTGAAGCGCGTCACCTTCGAAGACGAGATCCGCAGGCTGCCTGACGGGAAGCGGCCTCAGCCGCGGCAGAACCCGTTCTTCGCCCGAGGGCGGCTGCTGTCACGGCTCGACGCCGAGAAGTACGAAGACGTGTTCCGTGAGCACGAGGCGTGGAGCGGGGCGAAGGCGAGCTGGTTGTTGCTGGCCGAGCAGCCGCCGGGCAAGGACTTCAGCGCGATGGCGATGTTCTCGTTCGTGCTGGTGTTCGCCGCGCTCAACGCGTGGCTGTTCGTGCGTGGACTCACGTTGACGCGACGCTGACGGGGGCGCGCGGCGACTCGTGTCATGGAATCCACACAAACTGCGGGTTCTATGACCAGTTTGCGCGGCCTCAGTCCGTGTGATCCCCGCAGGGCCGAGACCCCGAGAAGGAGTTGTGGTCCTGGCAGGTAGCGGCACCTTGAGCTCGTCGCCGTGCACAAACAGGTTGTCGGCGTTGCCCGGGCTCGAGCGGCTTCGAGGGAAGGGAACCCACGCAGGGTCAGTCACGAACGGGGAGCGCAAGCGAGCCGCCTCTGTGCGTTGGATCGCGGGCTTCGCACCGGACTTGCGGAACCGGCTCTTCAGAGTCGGTCCAACCGTTGAGCGCGACGACAACGGGCTACCTCGTCTACGAGATGGAGAAGAAGTCGCATCCTACGCAGGCACTGACGCCGACGCAGGCGAAGACGCTGGAGAAGTCGCATTTGATGCCAGGAGGTGGAATCGCCCAGGACGGCGGAGGCGGAAGGGCGCCCGCACTGCCCCGGGAGATCTCCAAAGAAGCCACGGGCGAGCCTGATCTGCCCGCTTCGGGATGCAGCTGCAACTCCACCCACCGGGTGATGTTCGGTCAGTTTCAAAAGTGCTAGACAGCAGAAGACGAAGTCACACAGTCGCCTAAGTTACTCAGACGCAAGGGTCGATAACCACAGCTGTGCCAGTATTCCGTTGCCGCACTCAGGCGTCCGCCGTTCGTAACGTCTTGACTGTCGCTTGAGGCGTCGGTCTTGTGCGCGCCTCAACACCGGAGGAGGTACACGTGAGGTCGATGCGTTTGGTGGGTGGCGTTGTTCTTTGTTTCCTGAGTAGCTGCAAATTGACCGATGCAAAACCGCAACACAGGCAAGCGCTGGAAGGCGAGAGCGAGTGGCAGACAAGTCCCTACCTCTCGCCGCTCCAGAAGGAACTGCTTACGAACCTTTTCGACCAAACGAACGAGTTTGAGGGAAACTTTGGCGTGACCGTCTGGGACCGCGGCGAAGCTCCGCTACAAATCCTGATGAGAGTCGAGCTCGAGGGCGATGATCCCGTTCAGAAGGTCGAGTCCTTCATCACCAAGTACGGCGCGTTGTGGCATATCGATCCCAACGACTTTGGCACGCGTATCAAGCTCAGCAGTCCGATGCCTTCCCCGTGCGCGACCGTCATCGTCGGACTCGAAGAAGCCGATCAACAAGTCTACAACGCCCAGCTCAAGATCGACCTCGTCGACGGGAAGGTCGTCTCAGCACTGGGATATCTCGACGGCAGGCCTCTGGAGTCCGAACCTGAGTCGCTCGAAATCTCGTCGGAGGACGCCCGCGACTCGTTGATGGTCAAGATGGGTTGGCCTGAGACGGCGAAAGATGTGCTTCAAGACCGGGTGGTCGTCTTCGATCCGTACTTTCTCGGGTCCGAGAAGCGCGCGCCCGCGCACGCCTTCCTTTTCACCACGGGAGATGGTCCAGAGACGCTGTACTCCGGCGGCTTCGTCGTTCTGGGCGATGGCACGACCCCGATCCAGGGTGCGAGTTTGCCCGACTCGGCAGTCGGCATTGCGGGGAGCGAATGCGATTCCAACCAGAGCACCGCCTGGATGCCCGAAGTCGTGGCTGATCCGCTGTTGAGGACACCTGCGTGGATTTCACTGCGCGGAATGGGCGGTTTCCGCTTCACAGCGAACTCGTTGGAAGGCGCGGTCCATGAGTTCATGCGCGCTGCGTCGGTTCAACGGATGTTCGGTGACGGCGCGCCCGAGAGCCATCTTGTCAAGAGCGGGAGAGTGGACCCACGGCTCGCGGACCGTGCTGACCTTCTCCCAGCAGTACGACGGAGTGCCCGTGGACGGGGCCTACCTGACTGCTGAGTTTCAGTCGAACAGACTGCAGCAGCTCTACGCACGTCTGCCGTACTTTCCGGCCTTCGACGCAGAGGGAGTCACCCTGGTCGATGCTAGGGACGCCGCTCAGGCGGTCAATGTCGAGGCCACGTGTCCAGAAGGGGAATACTGTGAGACGGAGTTGCCCTTCGCCGAGAAGAAGGTCGTCTTCGTCAGCGAACTTTTTGATCAGGTGGGCCTGAGCGGATCGTTCTTGGCCTATCGATTCGACTTCAGCGGCCTTCGGGTCTGGTGGGATGCCAGCAACAACCGCCTGCTCCGCGTCTCAGGCCGTGCGAGGTTTGCAGGCGGTGATGTGACTCCGAACCAGGAATGGCAACCCACTGGTGCGACCCGCTCCATTTGCGTCCGCCGCGGTTTTGATAAATGCGAACGACTGGTGACTATCGATCCGCTGGTGGGACCCGAATTCAAACTGGACATCTCCTTGAACGGGACAGAAAACTCGCCACATGTCGACTCCACGCGCGTGCGGGGATGGACGACGACGATCGATGATGAACTGCTTCGGCTTTTCAATTGGACGAGCATTGTCGGTGACGGAGGAATCCATCCGACCAACGCGTCCTCGTACCTGGACGTCGTCGTGAACGACGTTGCGTCGGACCTTGCAGCCTCGTTCTACATCGTGCCGAATGGTGACTACAGCCAGACTCGGCCCATCATCAGTTTGGGCGCTGACACCACGGCCGCTGATGTGTACGCGCACGAGTATGGGCACCACATCACCAATCTGGCGTACAGCCCCGAGCCCTTCCTCGAGCAAGGTGCAATCGCAGAGCACTATTCGGACGTGATCGCCATGGTGATCTTCCCGCATCCAGACTTCCTGCTGGGTGCAGGCACAGTCAAAGGCACCGCAAACGGAATGCATGGAATTCGGAACATGCTCGACCCGCAAGACCCCGACACGGAGTGGGGTCCCGTGACGGTAGTCAATGTTCAGAACAAGACCGACTGCGACTCCACGGTGACTGACTGCACCTATCCGTGGCTGGGGATCCCGAATCGTGCCTTTGCGCTCGCTGTGACCGGCGTTCCTTCTCCGGTGAGCGGCAGCGATCCTCTCGATCTTGAAGTAGGGGGCAGGCTTTGGTTCGAGACGATTCGACAATCAGCGTCGTATTCCATGCAGGGCTTTGATCGCTTCCTCAACCAGCGACTCAAAATCTTGGGCGCCTGCAGAGCCGCGATTGCCGATCCCGAGGTCCGCAGCAGAGTCGGGGCCATTGCGAGCTCAGACTGCGGCAACATCGAAAACGCGTTCGACGCAGTAGGCGTCGTTGCGGGCGTGAGTCACGGCTTTGATCGCTTCTTCGTTCCCGGCACTGAAGAGACTGGCGCCCTCCCTTCGAGCTGGGAACGGACGATCCATCAGGGTGGGCGGCTGTATCAGGGCTGCACCATCTCCGGCCATGTGCTCAACGTCGAAGTTCGCACCTCGTCATTTGCGTCGATGGTGAGTCGCAGCAACACGCAGCTCCCGCCGCTGTTCGTCAGCCTGAATGGAGGAGAAATCGTGGCCTCGGTGACCTCGCGTTGTGGCGGCACCAACCTCGTTTCTTGCGCTGATCCGCTCGATCGAAAAGTGACCTATCAGGTGAACTCGAAGTGGGTTGGCCAGCCCTTGGTGTGGGTGAATGAGCTGCTCGATGTTCCGCCTGGGCTTCAGGTCAACGACTGCTTCGTTCCGGCTCCGGGATACACAGAGGTCGCCTATCGATCGACGCCGATTGTTCATACGATGGCGGCAGGCCCGTTCGGCAAACGTGAGGACCGGTTCGTCGCCCCGAACATCACGCAGTTCGGTTTCACCCCCGGCGTTTGCAAGCTCTTGGAGGTCGGCGGAATCGATAATCACCAGCCCTACTCATTCCCCGGTGTGACTCTGTTCTCGGAGTCGTGGTCGCACGGAGCCCATGGTTTCCGAGTCACATACGGTGGCGGAGGGCCCTTCGACTACTCCGCCTTGCACCACACCTGGGTTGATGGGTTCAGTGCCATCTTCTCCCGCGTCGTCTACAACCTCGCAGAGCCGCCTGGTGGCAACTGTGACTTCCCCGGAATGGTGCGCGTTCCATGAACTTCGCAAGGGCCACGCTTCTGACGATCGCCCTCGCTTCATGCGAACCGCCCTGCGTGCCAGGGGCGCTGATGGACGCTGCCAATGCCTTCCAGAGTCGCGACACCCCATTCGAGCCCATTGAGGTCAACCTGTTCGAGGGAAGCTGCGGTCCCGGGCTGCCCTCGAACCCGCAGGTGCGGATCAGGGGCGCGGACAGTCAGGAGGTGAGAACAGGAACGGCTTCCCTCAGGAGCCACCAAACCGCTGGCTTCACGCGAACCACGACCATCGAGGCGATGGTCTTCTTTTCGCCGTTCGAAGGGCACAACACGATCGAACTCGAGTTCGATCGTGGAGTGGTGCGAACGACCGATGCCTTTTTCGTCACGCCCCAGGAGAGCACGACGACGGCGGCGTTCGATGGCCGGTGCACTGGACACCCATTCGTCGGACCGCAGTTCGTTGCCTGCACCATCTCCGAAGGCAATGAAGTATTCAACGTAACGGCGTTCTCCATTGACGGAGGCGTTAGCAAGCTCGCTTCCGCCCGGCTGTGGACGACCGCGCAGGGCCGCCTGGTGACGACCTCGAGCGAGCTCGGCTGGTGGCCTGAGGGAACCGCCCTCGCGGACTGGCGGGGAACGGCTTCGTTGACGAGCGATGCGCTTGCGGTCGCCGCGAATCTCACGCTGGTGGCCGTGTGGCAAAAGGACGCGGTCCTGGTGCTTCGCTCCCGTACTGATCTCTCCGTCGAGCTTGCGCGGATTCCGCTGAAGCCTTGCGACGTTCAGTGCTCGCTGGGCGCGAGCCTGGTGATGAACCAAGACGCGATTCTGATCTCTCGGCGCGGGTCAGAGCAGTTGGCTGTTTTCGACGGCACCTGGCAGCTGCTGCCGGAAACCACGGGTGCTCTCTGGACGGTGGGACGGGACGATCAGCTGTGGCGCTGTAATGGCAATCAGATCGAGTGGGGACGGCTCGAAGGACGCCAGGTGGTCATCAGCGCGAGCGGGTACACACCTGTTCAATGCGCCGCATGGCCCGGAGGGGAGCGGCCTTCGGCTTCTGGCGGAAACAGTGCGCGGTCCATCTTGATGTGCCCTCAGGTGGACGGAGCGGCC
Source organism: Archangium sp. (assembly GCA_030681645.1). Classification (GTDB taxonomy): domain Bacteria; phylum Myxococcota; class Myxococcia; order Myxococcales; family Myxococcaceae; genus Archangium_A. The sequence goes on along the minus strand of JAUXRX010000057.1, from coordinate 318,331 downwards.
ATCACTTGGCGAGCGGTGAAGCTGTTCGGAGGCGAGCTCGGAGGCGGCTGCTTTGAGAACTCCGCGTACACGTACTCGGGAGCTGACGTGAGTCGCACTCGCATCGCGACCTTCCCCTGAGGAGCAGTCGTCACTCTGGAGCGAGCACGAACCTGCGAGCACGAAACTGCGCACGTACTCTTCGACCTGATGCTGCACTTCAGGGGCTCCAGCAGATAGCGACTCGACTCTGCGATCAGGGTCACTGAGGGAGAGCCTGGATCGATCCGAGCTCGGCGACGACGGAGTTAACAACAAGAAAGAACAACCCGGCTGTGCCATCGGCCGGCCAATCGAGATGGTGCGTGCCCGTCAGCGATGCGAGTTGAGTGCGAGTTGCCTTGCGTGCCCGCTCCCACCGTTCGTCAGACTACTTCTGGTCGAAGCACTGGAGCACGACCCCCCGTGGCACTCGACACTCACGGTCGACGCCTTGCGCGTGCTCGCTGATCAATCGCCGAACGCGTCGTCGATCGAGGTCGCCTTCTTCTTCGGGGCAGGCTTCGCAGCCGGCTCCTCGAACGCATCGTCAGCCGACTTCGCCGCTGCCGGTGCGAGCTTGGCGATCTGCTGCTTGGCGCGCTGGTTGTTCGGGTCGTGCTTGAGCGCGCCCTGGAACGCCTGCTTGGCCTTGTCCGGGTCGCCGTTGCTGACGAACTGCAAGCCGACCAGCACGTAGAGGTTCGAGAGCTGCCGGCGGATCTCCGCGCCGTACTTGCCCCAGCCACTCGACAGCCCCTCATCCAGCTGCAGCGCCTTCTGGAAGTTCGCGATCGCCGCCGAGCCGTTGTTCGACATCATCGCGTCGTTGGCCGCGTCGTAGGCGGCGATGAAGCGGGAGAGCTTGTCGCTGAGTTCCTTGTCGCCGGCCTTCTTGGCGGCCTCGAGCGAGGCCTCGGCGTTGCCCTTCTCGTACGCGGCGAGGATCTGCCCGCGCTTGTTGCCACCCTTCGCAGCGGCGGGAGCGTCTTCCTCTTCTTCATCCTCGGCGGCAGCAGCAGCGACCTTCGCGGGAGAAGCCTTGCGGGGAGCCGCGATACGCGGGGCCGCGCTGACCGACGGCGCCTTCGCGACCGACGGAGCCTTCGGCTGCTCCTTGACCGTCACCGTGTCGTCCGACTCGACGACGTCTTCTTCCTGTGCCGGGGCGGGCTTCACCACCACGCGGTTGGGCGCCTCGGCCATCTTCCGCTTGATGGCCTCGTCGATGAGCTTCGCCTTGTCGGTCTTCTCAGGGGCCGCGGCGACGGTCGTCGGCGCCGCCTTGTCACCCGACATCGTCTTGACCAGCGCGAACGCGAGCACGGCCGCGAGGCTGAAGCCGACCGCACCGGCGAAGACGGCGATCTTGAGCGCAGTGGCGCTGGGCGCCGCCGGGGCGGGCTCTGGGCGCGCGACCACGGCGGTGCTGATGCGTGACTTGGTGGCCTTCTCGACCGGCCGCTCCTTCTCCTTCACCTTCTCGGGGGCCTTCTCCTTCTCCGGCTGGCCCGGCAGCTTCTCGCCCTTGGCCAGCGGACCGCGCAGCCGCAGCAGCGCGTTGCCCATGGCGATGGAATCGCCCGGCTTCACCTCGACCTCCGTGCCGATGCGCTGCTTGTTCACGAAGGTCCCGTTCTGGGAGCCGAGATCCTTCACGAAGAACTGCTCACCCACGCGCTTGATCTGGGTGTGCCGCCGCGAAATCGAAGGGTGCTGCAGCCGCAGATCGCTGACCGACGCGCGACCGACCACGACCGAGCCCTGCTTCACCTCCAGCAGCTGGCCAGCACCCGGCCCGCGCTCGACGTAGAGGAACGCAGGCTTGAAATCTGAACTCTGGGCGCCGTACTCGGCCTGCATTTCCTGGTCTGCCTCGGTATCGAAGATGGAGGTGGGGATGTGCTCTTCAACCTTCTTTGCCGCCCGGCGGCCACCCGCACTATTGCTAGGCAACTGCGTCACCCGCTGGGGCCGTGGATCGTCTGCCTGCAACACCTGCTCGTCCGTGATCGGCTCCTTATAGGAGGGACGCTTGGGGTTGGGGGGCATGGACGGACTCCTTTATGAGGCGACTGTAAGTGACGATTTATCGCACATCTGACACCAATGGTTGCCTGTGGGTAAAGTGCCCCTCCCCATGGCTTCCCCCGAGATCCGCGTCTTCAACACGTTGCAGCAGGCCAAGGTTCCGCTCCAGCCCGTAACCCCGGGAAAAGTGGGCATCTACGTCTGCGGCCCGACGGTCTACAGCTTCGTTCACATCGGCAACGCCCGCACCTTCACCTCGTTCGACACGGTGGTGCGCTACCTCCGCTATCGCGGCTTCGAGGTGAAGTACGTCCGCAACTACACCGACGTCGACGACAAGATCATCAAGGCGGCGAAGGAGACCGGCGAAGACGCGATCGCGCTCGCGGCGCGCTTCGTGCGGGAGTTCGAGGCTGACGCCAAGCAGCTGCGACTGCTGCCCCCTGACGTCTCGCCGAAGGTCTCGGAGACGATCCCGGAGATCGTCGCGATCATCGAGAAGCTGGTCGCGCGCAACGCGGCCTACGTGTCTGGCGGCGACGTCTACTTCGAGGTGCGCAAGTACCCCGAGTACCTCAAGCTCTCGAAGCGCAACCTCGACGATCTGATCGCGGGTGCAGGCGAGCGTGAGCTCGTCGGTGAGCAGAAGCGCGACCCGCTCGACTTCGCCCTGTGGAAGGCGGCCAAGCCGGGCGAGCCGTCGTGGCCTTCACCCTGGGGCGCGGGGCGGCCGGGCTGGCACATCGAGTGCTCGGCGATGAGCGCGAAGTACCTGGGGGAGACCTTCGACCTGCACGGCGGCGGGCTCGATCTGATCTTCCCCCACCACGAGAACGAGATCGCCCAGTCGGAAGCGGCGAGCGGCAAGACGCTGTGCAATTGCTGGATGCACGGCGGCTTCCTCGATCTCGAGGGCGCGAAGATGAGCAAGTCGCTGGGGAACGTGGTGCGGCTGCGCGACGCGCTCGAGAAGGTCGACGCCGAGGCGCTGCGCTACTTCTTTCTCTCGACGCACTACCGGCAGCAGCTGGCGTTCACCGACAAGTCGCTCGCCGATGCCGAGGCGCGCATGGGCTACTTCTACGAGACGCTCAAGAAGGTGGACGAGCGCATCGCGGGGAAGGACTTCGGCACCGGTCCGCTCCACGGAGATCCGCAGCGGTTTCTGACCGAGTTCGATGAACAGGTGAGCGACGACTTCAACTTCCCCGGCGGGCTGGGCGCGCTGTCGGGGCTGTTCGGTGAGTTCAACGCGCTCACCGATCCCAAGTCGCCGGTGAAGGACAAGGCGATGGTGGGCCGCACGCTCGTCGCGCTGCGCGAGGTGGCGCGGAAGATCGCCGCGGCCCTCGGGCTCTTCGAGACGGACGCGGCCGAGTGGCTGCTGCGTCACCGCGATCGCCTGGTGATCGCGCGCGGCATCGACGCGAAGAAGGTGCAGGAGATGGTCGCCGCCCGTGACGCCGCCCGCGCCGCGAAGAACTACGCCGAGTCGGATCGCATTCGCGCCGAGGCGAAGGCGATGGGCGTGGAGCTGATGGACTCGCCCACCGGCACCACCTGGAAGATCGCGGCCTGATGCTGGCGGTCGTGCTCTCCCTGCTGGCTGCCGCTCCGGCGGTGAAGCCGATCGACCCCGCCGAGCTGCGCGGGCACATCCGCTTCCTCGCCTCCGACCTGCTCGAGGGGCGTGGTCCGGCCACGCAGGGAGATCGCCTCGCGCAGGAGTACATCGCGGCCCAGTTCGAGGCGATGGGGCTGGAGCCGGGTGCTCCGGACGGCGGCTGGGTGCAGCGGGTCGAGATGGTGGGCGTCAACGGCCACCCGGACACGCTCACCGTCAAGGGGCTCTCGCTCAAGTTCAAGGACGACTTCATCGTCGTCTCCGGCCACCAGGAGAAGACCTCGACCATCGACAAGGCCGAGCTCGTGTTCGTCGGCTTCGGCATCACCGCGCCTGAGTACCAGTGGGACGACTTCAAGGGCGTCGACCTCAAGGGGAAGGTGCTGGTGGTGATGAACAGCGACCCCGAGGACGACCCCGGGCTCTTCGGCGGGCGGGCGCGGCTCTATTACGGGCGCTGGGGGTACAAGTACGAGCAGGCGCGCAAGGTGGGCGCGGTGGGGTGCCTGATCATTCACACCACGCCGTCGGCCGGGTATCCGTGGCAGGTGGTGCAGACGTCGTGGACCGGGGAGCAGTTCGAGCTCCCCTCGAGCTCGGGCCCCCAGCTGCAGATGAAGGGCTGGCTCACCGAGGCCGCCACGCGGAAGCTGCTCGCGTTGAGCGGGAAGGACCTCGACCTGCTGCGCGTGTCGGCCAACACGCGCCGCTTCACCCCGGTGCCGCTGGGCGTGACGCTCTCGACCTCGTTCACCAACGTGGTGGCCCGGAAGACGAGCGGGAACGTGCTCGGGCTGCTGCGCGGCTCTGATCCCACGCTCAAGGCCGAGGTGGTGATCTACACCGCGCACCACGATCACCTGGGGAAGAAGGAGGGCGGCGCGCCGGGCGAAGACGTCATCTACAACGGCGCCGTCGACAACGCGTCGGGCGTGGCGGGCATGCTGGCGATCGCCCGCTATCTGAGCGCACAGCCGAAGGCGCCGAAGCGCAGCGTGCTCTTCGCGTCGGTGGCCGCCGAGGAGCAGGGCCTGCTCGGGTCGCAGTACCTCGTCGAGCACCCCCCGGTTCCGCCCGGGCGCATGGCCGCCAACCTCAACCTCGACGGCCTCAACATCTGGGGCCGCACGCGCGACGTGAGCGTGATCGGCCTGGGCAAGTCGTCGCTCGACGGGTTGATCGTGGCGCTGGCGATGCAGCAGGGCCGCACGGTGAAGCCCGACGCGCTGTCGGATCGCGGGTTCTTCTACCGCTCGGACCAGTTCAACTTCGCCAAGGTGGGCGTGCCGTCGGCCTACTTCTCGAGCGGGCAGGACTTCATCGGACGGCCCGAGACCTGGGGGCGGGAGCAGCGGGAGAAGTGGGAGGCCACGCACTACCACCAGCCTTCCGACGAGCTCACCGACACCTGGGACCTGTCAGGCGCGGTCGAGGACGTGCGGCTGTTTCTCGAGCTGGGCCTCTCGGTGGCCAATGCGCCCACGGCCCCCACCTGGACGAAGGGCGATGAATTCGAGTCGGCGCGCAAGCGGGCGCTCGGAGGTCGATGATCGCCTGGCTCACAGACGTCGAAGGGCGCTGGGACAAGCTGGTCTCGTTCACCGCCGCCAACCCGCACGTCTCGCTCGTGGACGGCGCGCTGCGTCTCGCGGAAGGGGTCACCTTCGTGTTCGGTGGCGATGCGATCGACCGCGGCGCGCACGGTCGCCGGTTCGTCTCGCTGCTGCTCGCGGCCCGGCGCGCGTACGGCGACCGGGTGGTCCTGCTCGCCGGAAATCGCGACATCAACAAGCTACGGCTGGTCACCGAGCTTGGCGGCCAGCCGCGCCCGAGCGCGCCGGCGACCTCGAATCGCGCGGAGCTCCTTCGCTGGACGCTCGCGAACACGATGGGCGCCGGCAAGGCGTTCGAGTTCCGCGCGGCGGAGCTGCGCGAGGCGGGCGAACCTGCCCACGACGACGCGGTGGTCGACAGCTACCTGGCGGACCTCGCGCCGGGCGGTGAGCTGCGTGCGTACCTGAACGCGAGCCGGCTCGGGTTCCGCGTTGGTTCGACGCTGTTCCTCCACGGCGGCGTCACCGTCGAGAACTTCCTGCAGACCCCGAAGGCCGACCCCGCGCGCGACGTGGACGCCTGGCTGGCGACGCTCGATCGGTTCTATCGCGACGAGCTGGCGGTGTTCGAGGCAGGCAGGCGGCCCGACGCGCTGATCGCGTACCAGGCGCAGGGCCCTGACAAGCTCAACCAGGGCAGCGTGGTCTATGCGCGCCCCACGGACGAGCTGGGCAACCCCCAGCTGCCACCAGTCGAGATCGTGGCGCGGCTCCTCGAGAATGGAATCCGGCGCGTCGTCGTCGGCCATACGCCGAGCGGCGATTGCCCCGCGATCCTTCGCGACGGGGGGTTCGAGCTGGTGCTCGCCGACAACTCGTACGGGCGGCTCGAGCACGGCTCGCAGCTCTCCTTCACAGATGAGGTCACGGAGGTCCGTGCGGTGACGCAGCTCGATGGGGGTGCCCAGGCGAACCTTCGGTTCACTCTCGAGCGCGAGCAGTCAGGTCCGATAGGCCTGCGCGATCTGGAGGGCCGGCTCGTCAAGGCGCGGCTCGAGACCGGCGACTACCTGCTGTTTCGGGGGCTCCCGAACTACCAGGTCGAGCAGGTCGCCACTTCCGCTGAGGCGCTCTCCGCTCGACCCCTGTTCGCTGCCCGAGAGCCGCTCACTTCGCCATCGCCTGCCGGAACAAGATGATCGGGGCGGCATCCGTTCGGGCTGGACGACAACCCTGACAGCCTGTTGTCAGTGCCCGGGTTAGAAGGGCGCCATGGCTGAGTTCAAGCTCGTCAGCGAGTACGTGCCCCGGGGCGACCAGCCCCGGGCGATCAAGGAGCTGACCGAAGGCGTGCTGCGCGGCGACGAGCACCAGGTGCTCCTGGGCGTGACCGGCTCGGGCAAGACGTTCACCATCGCCAACGTCATCGCCAACACGAAGCGCACCACGCTGGTGATCGCCCACAACAAGACCCTGGCGGCGCAGCTCTACGGCGAGTTCAAGCAGCTCTTCCCGGAGAACGCGGTCGAGTACTTCGTCAGCTACTACGACTACTACCAGCCCGAGGCGTACGTGCCCTCGTCGGACACGTACATCGAGAAGGACTCGAGCATCAACGAGCAGATCGAGCGCATGCGCCACTCGGCCACGCACTCGCTCCACACCCGCGACGACGTGATCATCGTGGCGTCGGTGTCGTGCATCTACGGCCTGGGCACCGCGCGCGCGTACGTGGGCATGGCGGTGAAGCTGGTCAAGGGCGAGGAGCTGGGGCGCGACAAGCTGATGAAGCAGCTGGTCGACTGCCAGTACGAGCGCAACGACATGGACTTCCATCGCGGCACGTTCCGGGTGCGCGGCGACACGGTCGAGATCTTCCCCATCTACGAGGAGGATCGCGCGGTGCGGGTCGAGTTCTTCGGCGACACCGTGGATCGGCTCAGCGAGTTCGATCCGCTGCGCGGCGTGACCCTGGGCGACGTGGCGAAGATGACCATCTTCCCGGGCAGCCACTACGTCACCGAGCCGGATCAGCGGACGAAGGCCATCCGGCAGATCCGGGTCGAGCTGCAGGAGCGCCTGGCCGAGCTGAAGGGACAGAACAAGCTGGTGGAGGCGCAGCGGCTCGAGCAGCGCACCATGTTCGACCTGGAGATGATGGAGCAGCTCGGGTTCTCCAACGGCATCGAGAACTACTCGCGGCACCTGTCGGGGCGCACGCCGGGTGAGCCACCGCCGTGCCTGATGGACTACTTCCCCAAGAACTTCCTGGTGGTGGTCGACGAGTCGCACCAGTCGATTCCCCAGATCGGCGCGATGTACCGTGGCGATCGCAGCCGCAAGGAGACCCTGGTCGACTTCGGCTTCCGCCTGCCCAGCGCGATGGACAACCGCCCCCTCAAGTTCACCGAGTGGGAGCAGTTCGAGAAGCAGATCATCTACGTGTCGGCGACGCCGTCCGAGTACGAGATCAACAAGGCGCGCGGCGTGGTGGTGGAGCAGGTGATTCGCCCCACCGGGTTGCTCGACCCGATCATCGAGGTGCGCAAGGCGGGCAACCAGGTCGACGACCTGCTCGAGGAGATCCGCATTCGCGCGAAGAAGAACGAGCGGGTGCTGGTCACCACCCTCACCAAGCGCATGGCCGAGGATCTGACCGAGTACTACGCGGAGGTGGGGGTGAAGGTGCGGTACCTCCACGCGGACATCGACGCGATCGAGCGGACGGCGATCATCCGGGACCTGCGCAAGGGCGTGTTCGACGTGCTGGTGGGGATCAACCTGCTGCGCGAGGGGCTCGACATTCCCGAGACGTCGCTGGTGGCGATCCTCGACGCGGACAAGGAAGGCTACCTGCGCTCGCATGTCTCGCTCATCCAGACGATGGGGCGCGCGGCGCGGCACCTGGAGGGCAGGGCGATCCTGTATTCGGACTCGATGACCGACTCGATGAAGAAGGCCATCGAGGAGACGGATCGGCGGCGCGAGATTCAGCGGGCGCACAACCTGAAGCACGGGATCACGCCCACGCAGATCAAGAAGGCGATCACCGACCTGTCGCAGTTCCTCTACGACGGGGACGCGATGGACCTGCCGCTGGCCGCGGATGCGGGCGCGGTGGTGCTGACCAAGGAGGAGATCGCCGGCCTCATCAAGAAGAGCGAGGCGAGCATGATGGCCTTCGCCGACGAGATGGAGTTCGAGAAGGCGGCCGTGGAGCGCGATCGGCTGATCGTCCTCAAGGACATGGACCTGGGGCTCAAGCCGGCGCTTCGGTCGTTGTTGTCTGATTCGAACGAAGGAGACGTCGAGCGAGGCAATCAGCGGAAGAAGCAGCCGAGGAAGTACCGGAGAAAGCGTTAACCCCCTCTCCCTGCGAAGCGGGGAGAGGGCCGGGGTGAGGGGCCCACCTGCAACGCCGCAAAGATCACTTCGATCACCGCCTCGAACTCGCAGAAGACCTCGAAGTTCCAGAATCGCAGCACCCGCCAGCCATGATTCCTGAGCCACTCATCACGCCGGACGTCGCGCGAGCGCGTATCAGGCTCAGCATGTCCGCCGCCGTCGGCTTCGACGACGAGGCGTCGCGAAGGGCAGGCGAGGTCGACGATCCACGGGCCGATCTGGTGCTGTCGGCGGAAGCGGTAGCCAGAGACACCGTCTCGAAAGGCAGTCCACAATCGTCGCTCGGCGTCCGTTTGCGCTCGGCGAAGGGCGCGAGAACGCTCGACGTTGATTCGGCTGGTGCGCATTCGGGTGGGCGATTGCAGGTGGTGTGCCCAGTTGGCCCCTCACCCCGGCCCTCTCCCCGCTGGCGCAGGGAGAGGGTGTGACGGTTCTCGACGAGAAGATCGACGCGCTGCCGAACCAGCCGGGCGTGTACCTGATGAAGGATCGCGCCGGCCGGATCATCTACGTCGGCAAGGCGGTCAATCTCCGGAATCGCGTTCGCAGCTACTTCAACCGCGGCTCTTCCGACTCGCGGGCCTTCGTGCAGCTGCTCGACCGGGTGCTGGGCGACATCGAGACGGTCGTCGTCCGCACGGAAAAAGAGGCGCTGCTCCTCGAGAACGAGCTGATCAAGAAGCACCGCCCGCGCTTCAACGTGCAGCTGCGCGACGACAAGCAGTACCTCTGCCTGCGCCTCGACACCTCGCACCAGTACCCCCGCCTCGAGACCGTGCGCCGCCCCGCGCGTGACGGTGCGCGCTACTTCGGCCCGTACTCCAGCGCCTCGTCGATTCGCGAGACGCTGCGCGTGGTCAACCGCTTCTTCCAGCTGCGCACCTGCACCGATCACGCGCTGGAGACGCGCAAGCGGCCCTGCCTGCTGCACCAGATCGGCCGCTGCCCCGCGCCCTGCGTCTTCCCCGTGCCCGTCGAGGACTACCGCCGCAACGTCGACTCGGTGATCCTCTTCCTCGAAGGACGCTCGGGCCCGCTGCTCGAGCAGCTGCGAGATCGCATGAAGGCCTCGGCGAAGAAGCTCGAGTTCGAAGACGCCGCGCGGCTGAGGGACCAGGTGATCGCGCTCGAGCGCAGCCTCGAGCGCCAGACCATCGCCACCACCGACGCCATCGACCAGGACGTCTTCGGGCTGTACCGCGAGGCCGATCGCATCTGCATCTACATCCTCTACGTGCGCGGGGGCCGCCTCACCGGGGGGCGCCCGCTGCACTTCACCAGTGACTTCCCGGCCGACGAGCTGATCGAATCGCTGGTGAACCAGTACTACGCCGACGAGAACTTCGTGCCCAAGGAGGTGCTGCTCCCCTCCGTTCCGAACGAGCCCGAGGCGCTGGCCGAGCTGCTGTCCGAGCGGAAGGGCGAGAAGGTGCGCGTGTTCGTGCCCCAGCGCGGGGACAAGGTCGAGCTCATGGCGATGGCCTCGCGCAACGCCGAGCGCGCCTTCAGCGAGCGCACCCGCACCCGCGAGGAGATCGAGCAGGTGCTGGAGCGCCTCAAGGAACGCCTGCACCTCACCAGGCTCCCCCGCCGCATCGAGTGCTTCGACATCTCGCACTCGCAGGGCACCTCGATCGTCGCCTCGCAGGTGGCCAGCATCGACACCGAGCCCGACACCGCCAACTACCGCCGCTACAAGCTCAAGACCGTCACCCAGAACGACGACTTCGCCTCGATGCACGAGATCCTCACCCGGCGCTTCCGCCGCGGGCTCAAGGACCAGGACCTGCCCGATCTGATCGTGATCGACGGCGGCAAGGGCCAGCTCGCGGCCGCGTACGCGGCGATGAAGGACCTCGGGGTCGAGGGGGTGGACCTGGTGGCGCTCGCCAAGAGCCGCGACCTCGACACCCTCACCCCCGACGAGGGCGTGAAGCGGAGCCCCGAGCGCGTCTTCCTGATCGATCGGAAGGACCCCATCGTCCTCCCGCAGACCTCACCCGAGCTGTTCGCGCTGACCCGGCTGCGCGACGAGGCGCACCGGTTCGCCATCACCTTCCAGCGGAAGCTGTCGCGGCGGCGGGGGCTCCAGTCGCAGCTCGATTCGGTGCCGGGGGTGGGGGAGACGCGGCGAAGAGCCCTGCTCACCCACTTCGGCAGCCTCAAGCGGATCAAGGAAGCCACCGTCGCGGACATCGCCGCGGTCGAGTCGATCGGACCCGCCGTCGCCGAGCGGCTGCACGCGTTTCTGCATGCACCCCTCAAGGCGGAAGTCGACGAGGACGATCCCGACGACGAGGTGCGAGCAGCTTCTCTCGAGGATGCAACACCGAAGACGTGACACGCCTGTCAGGGGGGCTCGGGAAAAATCGCGGGTTTGTTGGCATTTTTCGTTGCGGGTCCGAACGCCGCTGGCATACACCTTGGCCGCTTCCAGTCCGACTCGAAGAGAGGCGAACACCCATGAGGCTGTACCCCAAGCTCGTCCCCATCATCGCGCGCGAAGTGATTCAGCGCCTGTCGGCGGAGCACGACATCGAGGTCGAAGCCATCCGTGCGTCTGACGCCGAGATGGACCTGTCCGCGATCATGCGTGAGTACCTGGCCAACGAGGAGCGCGTGAACCAGGCGACTCGTGAGGCGCTCGAGCGCCGCGGCTACGACTTCTCGAAGTTCAGCCAGGTGAAGCGCGAGATGGCCGATGTTCGCGGCTTCCAGCTGGGCGAGGAGGGCATCGAGTTCGTCATCAACCAGATGCTCGAATTCCTGCTCGTCTCGCGGAACGTCGAAGAGGTGTTCTCGGACGACCAGGCGATGCGCCCGAAGATCCTCCAGGTGATGAAGAAGCACCTCGACATCGAGGACGACATCGATCGCGAAGCCCGCGGCCGCCTCAAGCACCTCGAGGAAGGCACCGGCGCGTTCGAGATCGAGTACCAGAAGGTCGTCGAGCAGATCCGCCGGGCGCGCGGGCTGATCTAAGAAAGTGCCTCCCTCTCCCGGAGCGGGAGAGGGCAAACACCTTCCCGAAAATTGACCGGCTCGATCACGCCTGTAGCGTGATGTGCATGTCGATGATCCAGACCGCCACCTCGTTCCCGCTGTCGAAGTCTGTCGATGCGATCCGTGACTCCGTCGATCGGCTCGAGCTGCTGCTGCCTGATCGCGAAGACTCCGCCGTGGTGCTCGACTTCATCGAGGACGATCTGCGGGAGGGCCTCGACGCGATCTCCGAGGTCGAGGCGCACTTCACCGACATCCTGGACACGTTGCGGGCCGACAAGGTCACGCCGATCAAGCTGCTCGACGCCGCGGAAGACTTCCGCGTGCTCAACCGCATCGAGTACCTGATGGTGGTGGTCGCGCAGCTGCGCCGCCGGCTCAGCCAGGCGGCAGGCAAGATGCGTGAGCGGGCGCGGTAGTAAGCCCCTCACCCCGGCCCTCTCCCCGCTGCGCAGGGAGAGGGAGATACGTCACCACTTGATGTTGGCCTTGTTCTCCGCCCTCGTGCTGCTCTCGCCGGGCCTCGAGTAGGCCTTCATCGTCGCGCGCACCGCGCCGAAGTCGATCATCCCCAGCGCTGCCAGCGGGAGCCGCTTCGCGTCGTCGCTGATCCACACATGCATCTCGCGCCGCGCGTCGGGCAGGTTGAGCGGCGCCGCCTCGCCCGCGAGGTGCCAGGTGTCGAACTCGCCCACCGGCATCGACACGTGCTCGCGCGGCAGCACCGTGCCCCACACCCGCCAGATGCGCCGGATGCCGTAGACGTCGAAGCAGAGGAACTGGCCTTCCTTCATCGGGATCGCGCGCAGCAGGTGAATCGCGCCCGCCACGTCGGCCACGTCGTTCCCCCAGCGCATGTCTTCCGAGTAGGTCTGCCCGTTGATCGTGCTCACCAGCTTCGCGCTCTTGTTCTTCTTGAATGTGACGTCGGCGATCCGGTGGATGTCGTTCTCGAACGCGTCTTCGAAGTAGCGGCTGGGCCGCAGCGTCTTCGGTGAGAGGTCGCTCTTCGCGATGCCCTTCACCTTGCGCACCTTGTTGAAGAACGTGTTCGTCTCGACCGCGACCTCGAGGGGCAGCACCCCGTCGCGGATCGGCAGCGTCTGCATGGTCATGGTGGCCGCGCGCGCGCCCAGGGCGTCCACGTCGAACTCGAGCGTCTCTCCCGGCCCGAAGGGGATCGGGTTCATCACCTGGCCCAGTGACTGGCACTGCGCGTCGGTGGGGAAGGGCGCGCGCTGCTTCTTGACGGGCTTGATCACGGCTGCGGTGGGCAGCCGTGGTGGAGGCGGCGGCGCGGCGAAGGCGATCGTCGACAGCAGCACCATCAGCATCGCCGTGCCCTGACCTGGGGGGCGCATCACTCAGCTCCCGTGTAGCGCCGGCCCGGCTCGTACTTCACCGCCTCGACGCGCACGTTGCCGAGCAGCAGCTTCGCCTCGGCCCGCACCGGCAGCTGCTTCTCGTCGGTCGTGTAGAAGAGCGTCATCAACCCCTGCGTGGCGAGCTTTCCGCTGAAGTCGCCGTTCACCGTCACCCGGAAGACCTCGACGTCGCCCATCGCGGTCGAGAGCATTTCCTTCCCCACCACCGTCGCCTTCATCTTGTAGAGCTTCACCCCGGTGAAGATGGGCAGCTCGTGCACCGCCCCGGCGACGAGGGGGATGTTGCGCAGGCTGAAGCCCGCCGCCGCGAGGTCCACCGTGCCCTGCTCGATGCTGAAGTGTTTGGTCGTCGTCTCCCAGCCCGGCGACGACCTCGTGACGATCGCGTGGCCCGCCGCGAGGTCGTACTCGTAGCGCTCCTTCGCGCGGAACTTGTTCTCGTGGATGAAGAAGTCGGCCCCCACCGTGCGCCGCTCCACCGGATCCCAGTAGGTGATGAATCGATCCTTCAACGGGTACATCGCCGCCAGGTCCGTCGTCTCGCCCACGCAGACCAGCGGCCACACCTCGCGCCCGAACTGCTCCATCGTCCAGCCGACCGTGAGCTGCGCGCGCCCCGCGGTGATCCCCATGTAGCTCACCGCGTAGGTGGTCTGCTCTCCGGGGCCGAACACGCTCACCAGGCCTTCGGCGTTCGCAGCGCCCGCGATCAGCAGCAACCAGAGGGTGTGTCGCATCATGGGTTTATGCCTCTCTGCGCCCGACACCAATGTCGTGGCACGCATGACTCGACTGTCAGGCGCCCTCGCTATTCAACCGCGAAATTCCTACTCTGCACCGTCCTCACTCCGGAGTGCTCAGTGCGAAGTGTTCTCCTTGCGGCCCTGTTGTTCATCTCCTGTACGCCCACCGTCGCCCCGCCGCCGCCTCCACCGCCACCTCCCGCGAAGATCCCCACCACGTACCGCGTGCTGGGCGGCGTCTCGATGGGTGCGATCGGCGGCATGGCGCTCGCCTCGACCCACCCCGGGAAGATCGACGGCGTCGCCTCGCTCGGTGGCCCCATCGATGCCGCCTTCTTCCAGCGCTTCATCGACCAGTTCGTCGCCGGTGGCTTCTGCTCGAGGGAAGAGTTGGAGGCGATCATGGCGCAGGACCCGGTGCGCCTGAATGATCCCACGGTCATCGACGCGTGCGCGACCCCCCGGGTGGCGAGGCCCGGCACCTGGGAACACCCCAACGACTTCAACCACCTCCACATCACCAACAACGGAGGCACGTTCGATCGCGAGAGCTACATCAACCTGATGGCCGACCTCATGCTGGCCTACGGGAACTTCTTCACCGACAACCCGGCCTCCCCCCTCGCCCCGCCGGGCATCGACCCGGAGCTCGCGCGCCACCCACCCGCGGATCTCTGCACCAACGCCCGCCGCGTTCGTGGCCTCAAGAACGCCGAGTACAACCCCGCGGGCACCTACGACGCGATCACCTTCTGCGACGGCGTGCAGCGGCTCTATTTCTGCTCGGCCAACCAGGAGAAGGTGAACTTCTGCTCAGACCCCGCGAACATCGCCAACCCGCTGCCCATCGCGCAGGAAGCCGCCTTCGCCGCTCAGTACTGCACCGGCAAGGGCAGCGTGGTGGAGGCCAACGAAGACAACCAGACCCTCTTCTGGCTGGCGCACGCGGGCATGACCGACCCCTGCCGGCAGCGGGACTTCGCCGCGCCGATCCTCCTCGCGTTCGACTACAACGGGAACGGGCGGCGCGACTACGGCGAGCCCCTCCTCAACAACTCGCACGAGCGCTGGGACGACGTGGGGGTCGACGGCTGCGCGGACGCGTTGGAGAACGGCAGCGGGGGCTGCAACCCGTCGGCGAGCGCCACGCCCACCGACGCGAACCACGACAACTACGATCCCGACGGCAACCCCAACGGCACCGAGCAGAGCTGGCGCTACGAGCTGGGCGAGCCCTTCCGCGACTTCGGCCTCGACGGCGTGGCGGCCTCGGCCGACCCGGGCGAAGGCAACGGGGTCTATGACGAGGTCGAGGGCCGCAAGCGCCTCTTCGCGCTCGATGGCCGCACCAACTTCAAGAAGCTCGAGCCGTCCGCGATGGCGCGGCTGCACGTGCTGCTCGATGGCGGCATCCGCGACATCTTCAACCTGGGGCTCAACGCGAAGCACCTCTTCACCGCGGTGAAGGAGGCCCGCCAGGGCGTCGTGGGCGAGTACCGCAACTTCACCGACATCCCGGGGATGAAGGACCGCGTCAGCGGCAACTTCAACCCGTGGAACCGCTCGTGGCGCACCGTGCCGAAGGACCTGATCACCCTCTACGGCAAGGAGACCCGCACCGACCTGGAGATCACCATCGGCGAGGGCGATCACGTGGGCACCAACGAGCAGGCGTCCAGCCGCTTCCAGGTCGTCATGAACTGGGTGGCCAACCTGTGGCCGAACGCGCCCAAGCCCAGCGCCGTCTTCGGGCAGAGCACGCCGGCCGACTACCGCACCGAGACGTACGACTCGGCGAAGCTCGGCGCGAAGTGGGAGTACGCCATCTCGGTGCCCCCGGGGTACGGCGACCCCGCCAACGCCGACGCCCGCTACCCGGTGGCGTACCTGCTGCACGGCTACGGCATGGACCCGGCGGGCTTCGTGGCCGCGGCGATCATCGCCAACAACTTCGTCAGCGACCCCGCGCTGCAGCTGCGGCCGGTGATCTACGTCTTCCCCAACGGGCGCTGCTGCTTCGTGAACAAGGTGACGGGCGCCCGCGACTGTCGGAATACAGACGACACGGGCCAGGACATCGATCGCCTGCCCAATTGGGAGCGCGAATGTCACTCGGGCACGTTCTGGGTCAACCGGAAGGGCTACACTCCCACGGACGGGACGCCGTACGGAGACGCGCTGTTCGAGCTGATGGAGCACATCGACAGCAAGTACCGCACGCTGGCCCCGGCGGAGGTTGAGGCACGGTGAGTCAACGCTTCGGCGACAACACCCCGGTCGTGAAGGTCGAGCTCAAGCGCGCCGATGCGGCCGAGCTGATCGCTTCGAAGGTGGAGCTGTCGGGTGCGCCCCTGGTGAAGGCGCTGGCCGGAGCGATGTCGACGTTGCTGCCCAGATCGACGCTGCGCCGGTACCCCGACAAGGTGGTGCTGATGCAGCAGGGCGAGGAGGGTGACTCGCTCTTCTTCGTGATGGCCGGAGACGTGCGGCTGTTCGCCCGGCGCGACAAAGATTCCGCCGAGCTCGGCGTGGTGCACCTCGGCGGAGTCCTGGGCGAGAGCGAGGTGCTGGCCGGGGAAGGGGGCCGCCGGTGCTCCGCCGTGGCCCAGGGGCAGGTCGACGTGCTCGAATTCCCCCGCGCGGCGCTGCTGGTGGGGGGGAAACTGCCGCCTCCGCTGGTGGCCATGCTCGAGAACGTGAAGTCAGGGCGTATGAAGGCGCTCGACGAGATGAGCGACTTTCTCAACCGCTGGTGAGGTGACCGATGGCTGGCCATTCCTACGACGAAGACGACGACAAGCCGGAAGCCAGGAAGGGGAAGAAGCTCGACGAGTTCGACTGTGCTTCGTGCAACGCGAACAACCCGTGGCCCGACGGCCTGCACGAGGGCGACGAGATCCACTGTCACTACTGCGGCACCAGCTACCTGGTGCGCATCAGCGACGAGGGGAAGCTCAAGCTGAAGGAGATCTGATGTTCTCCCTCTCCCTGCGACAGCGGGGAGAGGGCGGGGTGAGGGGCGAAAGTCATCACGGCGGCCGGTGACCAAACAGCGCCGTGCCCACCCGCACCATGGTGGCGCCTTCTTCAATCGCCACGGCAAAGTCGCTGGTGGTGCCCATCGAGAGCTGCGCCAGCCCGTGCTCAGCCGCGAGCTCACGCAGCAGCTTGAAGTGAGGGCGAGCGAGCTCAGGATCCTCGTACTGCGGCGGCATCGCAGTGAGCCCGACCAGTTCCAGCTGAGGCAAGGCGCGCACCGCGGTGACGAACGACGCGACGTCGGACGGCGGAAGGCCGGCCTTCGACTCCTCGGCCCCGACGTTCACCTCGATCAGGCACTGCAGCGGCGTACCGACGCGGCGCTTGCTGAGCTCCTGCGCGACGTCGAGGCGCTCCAGGGCGTGGAACACGGTCGCGGCCTTCGCCACGTACTTCGCGTTCTTCGGCTGCACCGGCCCGATGGCGTGCCAGCGCAGGCCCGCGCAGTCGGCGAGGCCCGCGTGCTTGTCGCGCAGCTCCTGGGCGTAGTTCTCGCCGAAGTCGCGGTGACCGAGCTCCCAGGCGAAGCGGATCAGCTCGGGCGGGTGGAGCTTGCTCACCGCGATCAGGCTCACCGCCGCGCGGGGCCGGTTGGCCTTCGCGCAGGCCGCGACGAGGCGGGCTTCGAGGGCGGCGAAGTTCGCCTGGAGGGTCGGCTTGTCGATCATGGGCCGTCCATCGGCAGGCGCAGGCCGGCGGCGCGCAGCAGCCCGACCGTCTCGGCGAGCGGGAGGCCGATCACGTTGCTGGGGCTGCCGACGATGGAGGTGATGAAGGCCCCGGCGCGGCCCTGCAGCGCGTAGCCGCCGGCCTTGTCGGCGCCTTCGCCGGTGCCCACGTACCAGTCGATCTCGTGGTTGCTCAGCTTGCGGAAATGGACTTCGGAGACGACAACCCGGGAGTTGAGTCCGGTGGGGCCTGAAACCGCAATGCCCGTCATCACCTGGTGCGCCCGGCCGGAGAGGCGGCGCAGCATGGTGGCGCCGAGGATTGGATCGGTGCCCGGCTTGCCCAGCACCTCGTCGTCGATCACCACCGAGGTGTCGGCGGCGAGGATCAGGCCTGGGCCCCGGGCCTTCGCTCTCGCGAGGCGCTCGACGTACGACGCGGCGTGCTCACCGGGGATCAACGATTCGTCGAGATCCGCTGGGGCCACCTCGAAGGCGACTCCCAGGTGGCTGAGCAGCTCGCGGCGGCGCGGGGAGGCGGAGGCCAGGGTCAGCTTCATGCCGGCTGTCTCCCTCTCCCTGCGTGAGCGGGGAGAGGGTCGGGGTGAGGGGCCGAACTACTCAGCTGTCGCTGATGATCTTGTCGATCGCCGAGTCGTTGGTGACGACGGTGCCGACCTGCTTGAGCGACTTGAGGAAGCCCTCGCGCACCTCGAACTGCTTGCCCTTCACGGCCTCGTTCTTGAGCGTCTCCTTCTGCGTCTCGAAGTCCGGATCGCTGGGGGACTTGCGCTCGTCGACCACCGCCACCACCAGGCTGTCACCCACGGTGAGCACCTGCTCGATGTTCCCGGCCGCCTTCATGTCGAAGATCATCTTCTTGAGCGCCGGCTCCTTGCCGAGCTGGGGAATGTCTTCGACGCTGGAGTTGAACGAGCCCGTTTCCTTCGCCTCGGGCTTCGTCTCCATGGCGAACATGCCACCCTCGGACTTCGCGGGCGGGAAGAGCTCGACGAGCTTCTTGCCGGCCTTGACGTCGGCGAGCGCCTTCTCGGCCTCGGCCTTGGCGAAGCCCTTCGCCTTCTCCTTCACGAAGAGCTGCCCGGCGATCTCCTTGCGGACGGTGTCGAGCGGGCGCTGCTCGGGGGCCTTCTTCTCCACCACCGTGCCGATGAACCAGCCCATGGGCGTCTCGACCGGCGCAGTCACCTCGCCCGGCTTGAGCGCGAAGAGCATGTCGGCGAACGCGCCGGGCAGCTGCAGGCGCTCGACGAAGCCGAGGTCGCCGCCCTTCTCGCGGGTCTCGAGATCTTCCGAGACGGCCTTGGCCAGCTCGCTGAAGTCCTTCTTGTTGTCGACGATGTCCTTGCGCACGTTCTCGATGCGCGACTTGATCTCGGCCTTCTTCGCGTCGTCCGCGTCGGCCGGGACCTTGAGGAGGATCTGCTTCGCCTTGACCTTCTCGGCCTGGAAGAAGGTGAACTTGTTGTGCTCGTAGTGCTCGGCGATGGCGGCCTCGTTGGCCTTGGCCCACGCGTCGACCTCGGCCGGCTTCGGGGTGCCGACCTTCTCGGAGAACATGGTGGGGGAGAAGCGCACGAAGGTGACCTTCGCCACGTCGCCTTCCTTGAGGTACTTCGCCTTCACCTCTTCGTCGCTCACGGCGACGGAGGACTCGACCAGCTCGAGCAGCTTCTGCGCCGCGAGCTGCCGGCGGAGCTTGTCCTCGAAGAAGATCTCGGTGGTGCCTTCGACCTGGCGCACGTACTCGAGGTACGACTCCTTGTTGAACTTGCCGTCCTTCTGAAAGGCGGGGGCCTCCTTGAGCACCTTGGCCAGATCCTCGTTAGAGGTGGTGAGCCCGCGCGCCTCTGCCGCCTGCGACAGGAGCTCGGTGTTCACCAGCTGGTCGATGACCTGCTTGTGAATGCCGAACTGCTTCATCAGGTCGGCCGGGACGCCCTGGCGTCGGAAGTTCTCGGACTGTTGCGAGTACGAGCGCGCAAAGTCCTTGAGGGGAATCGGCTTGCCGTTCACGGTCGCGGCCGTCTCGGCGTCGACGATGCGCGTGTCGCACCCCTGGGAGCCGGGGCCCCACTGGAGCGCGAAGAGGATCGCGAGGGCAGCGATGAAGAAGTACGAGCCGTAGCGGCGGGTGTTTTCGGAGGAATTGCTCATGGGTTTCCAACAGTTGGCGGGACGGAGCGGGGACCTGTAGGATCGGTCCCCACAACATGCAAGGGGTTTGGGCGCACACTTGATGTCTTTCCTTCGACGTTACAGGGAGTTGCTGATCGTGGGGACGCTCTTGCTCGTCCCCTTGATCAGCTATCTCTCGAGCGGACATCGTGGGCGTGAGCCGAACTTCGTCGATCGCGCGGTGCTCTTCATCTCGGCGCCGGTGCAGTCGGTGCTCATCAGCGTGATCGACGGCGTGGGCGGCGCGGGCAGCGGCTACGTCGCGCTGCGCGGCGCCCACGAAGAAGCGCTGGTGTGCCGCACCGGGCTGGCGGAAGCGCACGCCGAGCTCAACTCGCTCAAGGAAGCGGAAGCCGAGAACGCGCGGCTCAAGGCGCTGCTGAACTACGTCGAAGACACGGTCGACCAGGAGATCGTCGCGCGGGTGATCGGCCTCAACCCGTCGCCGCAGTTCCAGTCGATTCGCATCAACCGCGGGGAAGACGATGGCGTGCGCGCGGGCATGCCCGTGGTGACTTCGGAAGGCGCCGTGGGGCAGATCATCCGCTCGGTGGGGGGCTCGGCCGACGTGATGCTGCTCACCGATCCCCAGTCGCACATCGGCGGCGTCATCCAGCGGACGCGCGTGCGCGTGACGGTCTCTGGCGCCGGTGGGGGGCGCCCGCTCTCGCTCGAGCTGGTGCAGCGCGAAGACGACGCCCGCGACGGCGACGTGGTGGTCACCGCCGGCAGCGACGGCATCTTTCCCCGCGGCGTGCGCCTGGGCATCGTGCGCACGCCCGAGCGTCCCGTCGTGGGCATGTTCCTCAAGGCGACGCTCGAGTCGTCGGTGGAGTTCAACCGCGTCGAAGAGGTGCTCGTCATTCCGGTGACGATGGGCATTCCTTCGGCCCCCGCTGGGAAGGGGACGAGATGAAGTTCCTCGGCTTCTCCCTGCTCGCGCTGCTGCTGCTCTCCGTGGAATCGGTGCTGGTGAAGACCTTCGGCTTCGAGGTGACGCGCATCGACGTGGGCCTGGCCCTGGTGGTCTACGCGGCGCTGCGCTGCACCACCATCGAGGGGGCGTTCTCCGCCTTCTCCGTCGGCTACCTGCTCGACGTCTTCACCGGGCGGCCCACCGGGCTCTACCCCGCGCTGGCGGTGCTGGTGTTCCTGCTCGTTCGGGCGGCCGGCGTGGTGGTCGACACGCGCAGCCGCGGGCCCTACGCGCTGCTGATCGCGGTGGCGACGCTGGGCCACGCGGTGCTCGCCGTGTTCTTCAGCTGGCTCACCTCGGCGGCCGGCAGCGGGCATGTGCTCTCGCTCTCGGGCGTTCCGTTGCAGGTGCTCCTGACGACGCTCGCTGGTCTGGCCATGTGGCCGCTGCTCAAGAAGATCGAGCCGGGTGAGCGGCCTGAGCCGGGGATCTTGCGATGAGGATCGGCCTCGGCACCGCGAAGGAACCGAAGGAGCTGCGCCCCCGCATCTTCATGGTGGGCGGCTTCTTCCTGCTCGGGCTGCTGGTGCTGGCGGTCAACCTCTACCGGTTGATGGTGGTGCGCTACGAGGAGTTCCTCGCGCTCTCGGTGGACAACGAGTTCAAGGACACCCGGGTGCGTGCGCCGCGCGGGCTCATTCGTGATCGCCGCGGCGAGGTGCTGGTCGACGCGCGGCCCAGCCTCGACATCTTCATCACCCCGGCGTTCTGTCAGAAGTGCGTGGCCGAGGTGATCCCCAGGCTGCAGTCGCTGCTCGCGTGGGACGAGGTTCAGCTGGCGCACGTGATCGAGATGGTGAAGTTCGCCCGCGGCCCGCAGCGCTACCAGCAGATCGTGGTGCAGGTGGACGTGACCCGCGACGAGTTCGACCTCGTCAACGCGCACCGCTTTCAACTGCCGGGAGTCGACCTCGAGCCCGTGCCGCACCGCCATTACCGCTCGGGCGCCGCGCTGGCCCACGTGCTCGGGTACATGAACGAGGTCACCAGCGACGAGCTGGCGAAGCTCAACGGCGGCCCCACCGTGGAGCGGCCGCCCTACGCGATGGGCGACTACACCGGGCGCCGCGGCGTGGAGCGCGCCTACGAGCAGGTGCTGCGCGGCCGCGACGGCTGGGTGAAGGAAGTGGTGAACGCGCGCGGCGAGGTGATGCGCGACAAGAACGGCAACGTGCTCAAGCGTGACGAGGTGCCGCCGCAGCCGGGCCGCAACCTGGTGCTCTCCATCGACGCCCGCCTCCAGTCCGAAGCCGAGCGCGCCTTCACCGGCACCGCCGGCTCGGTGGTGGTGCTCGACTCGAAGACGGGCTTCGTGCGCGCGATGGTGAGCCGGCCCTCGTTCGATCCCAACGAGATGACCGGCCGTGTCTCGTCGCAGCGCCTGGTGCAGCTCAACAAAGATCCGCTGCAGCCGATGGTGTTCCGCGCGGGTGCCGAGCACTACAGCCCTGGCTCGACCTTCAAGGTGGTGTCGTTGCTGGCGGCCCTGCAGTCGGGCGCCTTCACCGCGCAGACGCCGGTGACGTGCGGCGGCGGCTACCAGCTCGGCTCGCGGCGCTGGCGCTGTCACAAGGAGAGCGGTCACGGCCTGGTGCACGCGAAGCAGGCGATCCAGTGGAGCTGCGACACCTACTTCTACCGGGTGTCCGACGTGATCGGCATCGACGCCATCGCCAACGTGGGCAAGGCGCTGGGGCTGGGCCACGTCACCAACTTCGAGGTCGCCGCCGAAGTGCCCGGCGTGATGCCCGACACCGCGTACCACGACAAGGTGACCCCCGGCGGCTACACCAAGGGCATGGCCCTCAACACGGCCATCGGGCAGGGCGACGTGAACGTGACGCCGCTGCAGCTCGCGGTGGTCTACGCGGCCATCGGCAACGGCGGGCACGTGTACCAGCCGCAGCTGGTCGAGCGCATCGAGACGCCCGAGGGACAGGTGCTCGAGCAGTTCGGGCCGAAGCTGGTGCGCGACGTGCCGATGACGCCCGAGCAGCACGCCATCATGCTCGACGCGCTCAGCTCGGTGGTGAACGAGCCCGGGGGCACGGCGTTCCGCAGCCGGCTCCTCGAGGTGCACGTCGCAGGGAAGACGGGGACCGCGCAGGTGTCGCGGCTCGGCGCGGTGCGCGTGAAGAAAGAGCAGATGTCGTACTGGGAACGCGACCACGCCTGGTTCGCGGCCTTCGCCCCGGCGGAGGATCCGGAGATCTCGGTGGTGGTGCTCAACGAGCACGGCGGCCACGGCGGCTCGGACGCGGCGCCCGCGGCGATGGCGGTGATCAAGAAGTACTTCGAGTTGAAGCGCATCGACGGCGAGGCGTTCGGGCTCGAGTACCAGCCGCCGAAGCCGGCGCCCGCGCTGAAGGCGGCGCCGATCCTCGCGCCGCCGCTGGAACCGCCCGGCGATCCCGTGGGCACGGGTCTGGCCCAGCAGCCGGCGCCCGAGCCGGCGCGTGACGTGGGCGCGGGACTGGAGCCGAAGCCGACCATGGCCTCGACCCCTGCGCCGCCTCCGCCCGACGTGGCGCCGCCGCCGGTGCGCGTCTCACCAGATGAGCCCGCCGCGCCGCCGCCCGATGAAGGAGCGCACTGATGGAGCTGCGGGTCGAACAGCGCGCGACCGCGAACGTGCCCTGGGTGCTGGTCATCGGGGTGCTGATGACGGCCGCGGTGGGCATCTACAACCTCGCCTCGGCGTCGCGGCCTCCCAGCTCGCCGGTGTGGACGAGCCAGCTGCTGTACCTCGGCGTGGGCATCTCGCTGGTGGTGGCGATCTCGCTGCTCGACTACCGCTTCATTCAGCGCGCCACGGTGCCGCTCTACCTGCTCAACATCGGCGCGCTGATCGCGCTCAAGTGGTTCGGCCACACCGCGAAGGGCGCCGAGAGCTGGTTCGTGCTGGGGCCGTTCCGCGTTCAGCCCGCCGAGTTCATGAAGCTGGGCATGGTGCTGATGCTGGCGAAGTACTTCCACGACGATGATCGGCCCAACCAGCCCGCCCAGGGCTTCCTGCGGCTGATTCCGGCCGGGGTGATCGCGCTGTTCCCCACCGCGCTGGTGCTGGTGCAGCCCGACCTGGGCACGGCGCTGATGATGGTCTTCACCGCGGTGACCATCATCTTGTTCAGCAAGCCGACGCTGCCGGTGTCGATCGCCTTCGGGCTCATCTGCGCGCTCAGCTTCGGGGTGCTGTGGAACGACTACATCCGCGAGCAGCCGGACGAGACGCGCTTCACCGTGCTGCGGCACAAGCTCAAGAAACACCAGGACGCGCGCATCTCGGGCTGGCTCGACCCGACCAGCGATCTGAAGGGCACCGGCTACCACGCGATGCAGTCGAAGATCGCCGTGGGCAGCGGCGGCTGGTCGGGCAAGGGCTGGAAGGAAGGCACGCAGACGGGCCTTCGCTACCTGCCCGAGCAGCACACCGACTTCATCTTCAGCGTCTTCGCGGAAGAGCAGGGCTTCGCGCGCTGCCTGATGCTGCTCGTCCTGTACGGGGTGCTGCTGCTCGGTGGACTGGGGGTGGCGCTGACAGCGAAGGAACGCTACGGCGCGTTCGTCGCCGTAGGCATCTGCGCGATGATCTTCTGGCAGGTGTTCGAGAACATCGGGATGGTGACGGGCTTGCTCCCCATCACGGGCATCACCCTGCCGCTGATGAGCTACGGCGGCAGCTCGATGGTGAGCGTGATGATCGGCATCGGCCTGCTGGTGAACGTCTCGATGCGCCGCCAGATGTTCCGCGGCTGACGTGACGAGAATCAGAAGGGCTGGAAGCCCACTGTCAGCCTCGAGACCAGGTTCTCGTGCCTGTCGAGTCCTGAGCGGTGGCGCAGGCCTGGGAACCCCGCCCATTGCAGGGTCGTGCGGAGGTACGAGACGAACGACACGGTGCCCCAGTTCTCCTCCTCGACCAGACCATCGGCACCGGGCGCGGGCAGGACAATCCGAAACGGTGCGCCGCCCGAAACATCGTTTTTGTGAAGCCCATCAGGCGCGAATTCCCAAGCGAAGGGGTCTTCTTCTCGCTCGTCCCTGGGGTACTCCATCCACTCATCCCAGGCGTCAGGCAGATATTCGAGCGGGCTCACCATGAGCGGGTCAGTTGCTGCTGTCAGCGCATCATCCAGGGCGCCCGAGAGGTTGACGGCGCCGACCTCTCGGTAGAAGGCCTTGACCGAGACAGGCATTGCGCCCGCAGTGCTTTCGATCTTGTGAATGAGTTGGTCGGTGTTTCTTGTGGGCAGTGCTCGAACGCACGCATACCTGCCATCCGCGTTCTGGGTCTTGGGTGTTGGCGGGTTGGCGAAGCGGAAGCCCTCGACGCTGAGCCGTTCGACCAGAAGATCAAGGTTGGTGCGCACCCGGCGCATCGTCTCCGTGGCAACGGCATCGGCATCGTCTCGAAGGTGATCTGCTAGCGCGTCGGTTCCAAGCTCTTGCCAGACCGCCGCATGTTCGCCAGCAAGGTACCGGCTCAGAGGACTTCGCATTTTCAGCGCACATACCACGCAGCGCAATGGCTCGAGACCACACATGCGAGAGGCCTGAGCCAGTTGCCTGGTCCGCTTCTTGGAGGAGGTGGAACCAGCGCAATTGTGCAGCAGTCTGCTGCACAAGATTCCGGGTCGGGCCAGGCCGCCGGAGCGCATGTAGGGAACGCCGTCCGAAGGTCGTGCGCGAGCCGCTCGAGCCCCAGCCCACACGACCCGTGTCGATGCGCCGCCAGATGTTCCGCCGTCTGGGGTCTGCACGTTCGTTTCTACAGCGCCGGGCAGGAAGTGCGCCCGTCAGGGGGCGGCGGCGGCAAGCCCCTCGGTCTTTCTTCGCGCTCTCCTATGACGGGATGTCGGTCGCTCGCGCAGTGACCGACGTTTCGACGAGAAATCGCTCCAGATTGGTGCAGTCCAGGAGGGGTTTCTTTCGCTGAAGCACGCCGGGACGGTTCATTTTGGGTAGATCCATTGTCGAGATGAAGGTCAGCGAGCCATCGACCTGCATTCCGTCATAGTGGCCCGAGGACGCGGACCGGGCCCGGACCACAACCGCCTCGACGCTCACCATCACATCGCTTCGCTGAAAGAGTGAACGAGCGCCCGCAGCGAGTGGCCAGTTCGGGTCGTGCAACCAAACGCAGCCCTGAACACCACGCCCTGTCCGTGCGTCGGCCGAGCGGGTTCGCCTCGCCGGAATCAGCACACGCGTGCTCGGCCTCGATGAGCCAGAGGGCTCGGGGGCAGGTCTTCCATCGGCTTTCTTCCTGGCTCCGTGACGGTTCCAGTTTCGCAGCGCCGTGCTACACGCGGCGCCGTCATGAACCCGGCTCTCGTCATCATCCCCACGTACAACGAACGCGACAACCTCGGCCCCATCACCGAGGCCGTGCTCAAGGCCGACCAGCGCGTCGACATTCTGGTGGTGGACGACAACAGCCCCGACGGCACGGGCCAGCTCGCCGACGAGCTCGCCGCGAAGGAGCCGCGCATCAAGGTGCTCCACCGCGAGAAGAAGCAGGGCCTGGGGCGCGCCTACCTGCACGCCTTCCGCTGGGCGCTCGAGCACGCCTACCAGTACGTGATCGAGATGGACGCCGACTTCAGCCACGACCCCCGGTACCTGCCCGGGCTCATCGACACCGCGGTCAACGGCGCCGACATCGCGCTGGGCAGCCGCTACGTCGAGGGGGGCGGCACGGTGAACTGGGGCGTGAGCCGGCAGCTCATCAGCCAGGGCGGCTCGCTCTACGCGCGCAGCATTCTCGGGGTGAAGGTGAGGGACCTCACCGGCGGCTTCAAGTGCTTCAACCGCCGCGTGCTCGAGGCCATCGACCTCGACGCGGTGCAGTCGAGCGGCTACGCGTTTCAGATCGAGCTCACCTACCGCGCCTTGAAGAAGGGCTTCACCGTGAAGGAAGTGCCGATCGTCTTCGAGGACCGCCGCGTCGGTCAGTCGAAGATGAGCCGGAAGATCTTCCTCGAGGCGGTGACGATGGTGTGGAAGCTCCGCTTCACCGTGTGACGTGATGCTCACGGCCTTCGCCCTCGCGTTTCCGGCGGTGTTGTTCATCGTCGACCCGATCGGCGTGGTGCCGCTCTTCGTGGCGATGACCGCGAAGGACTCGCCCGAGAAGTGCCGGGGCATGGCCCTGCGCGCGAGCGTGACGGCCACAGGCATCCTCGTCTTCTTCGCGCTGTTCGGCACCGTGGTGTTCAAGGTCTTCGGCGTCACGCTCGCGGCCTTCCGCGTGGCGGGCGGCCTGCTGCTCATGCTCACCGCGCTCGACATGCTCCGGGCGCAGCGTCCGGGCACCAAGACGAGCGTCGCCGAGACCGAAGAAGGCAGCGCGCAGGAAGACATCGCCATCGTCCCCCTGGCGATGCCGCTGCTCGCCGGCCCGGGCGCGATCGCCACGGTGATGGTGCTGATGGCTCAGAACGGCGCCGGCGTGGAGGCGGCGATGGTGGTGATCGCCGCCATCGTCGTCACCATGTTCCTCGCGTGGATGACCCTGCGCAACGCGCACCTGGTGAAGAAGGTGCTCAAGCAGACGGGCATCGCCATCCTCGAGCGCATCTTCGGCCTCATCCTCGCGGCCATCGCCGTGCAGTTCGTCTTCGAGGGCGGTCGGGAGTTGTTGAAGGGCTGAGCCCCTGTCGTGGTAACTAGGCCGGACCCCATGGCCCAGCAGCTCGGGAAGTACACGCTCGAGAAGAAGATCGGCTCAGGCGGCATGGCCGACGTGTGGCTGGCGAAGGGGCCCAACGGCGTGTGCGTGCTCAAGTGCCCGCACCCGCACCTGTGCGGCAACGCCGACTTCGTGCGCATGTTCCTCGACGAGGCGTCGCTGCTCGCGCAGCTGCACCACCCGGGCATCGCGCAGATCTCCGACCTCGGCCAGGTGAAGGGCGCCTACTTCCTGGCCATGGAGTACGTGCCCGGCTTCGACCTGATGACCATCAGCCTCGAGCACGAGCGGCACGGCGAGCTGATGGGTCCCGAGCTCTGCGCGCGGATCGTCGCCGACGCGGCCGCGGCGCTGCACTACGCGCACGAGGCGAAGGACAAGAACGGGGTGCCGCTGGGCATCGTTCACCGCGACGTCACCCCGCACAACATCCTCCTGTCGCGGCAGGGCGTGGTGAAGCTGATCGACTTCGGCGTGGCCAAGGCCGCCACCACCATGCACCGCACTCAGGCGGGCTTCGTGAAGGGCAAGTACCCGTACATGTCGCCCGAGCAGATCACCGGGCAGATCATCGATCGCCGCGTCGACGTCTACGCGCTGGGGCTGGTGCTGTACGAGCTGCTCACCAACGTCCGCGCGATCCCCGGGAACACCGAGATCGAGCAAATCGACGCGGCGCGCTCGGGCCGCATTCGCCCCATCGAGCAGCTGCGGCCCAACGTGCCCGTGCCGCTGCGGCAGATCCTCGGCGGGTGCCTGCACATGGAAGTCGAAGGGCGCTACCCCACCGCGCAGGCGCTCAAGGAGGATCTCGAGAAGTTCCTCACGCTCGAGCGGCAGGTGGTGGGGCAGGACGACCTGCTGCGCCTCTTCCGCGTGGTGGCCGCCGACGTGGGCGAGGTGAACCCGGAGCGGGTCACCGAGATGGAGCAGCCGGTGTCGGACGCGGGCGTGGTGGTGCTGCCGGACAAGGCGGCTGGCGCCGCGAAGCTCGACGAGCTGGGCTACTCCTCGACCCTGCCGAGCATGAAGACGCCGGCGGTCACCCCGCTCGAGGTCGAGCCGATGGTGTCGCGGCCCACCAAGCAGTCTCCGGCCACGCCGTTCCTGTCCGAGTCCGTGAAGTCGCAGTCGGGGCCGGTGCCAGCGGAGTCGCGGGGCATGGAGCGCTCCACGGACGCCGCTGGAGTCGCGCCCTCGAAGGGCCCGATGATCGCGTTGGCGGTGATCTCGCTGGTGATCATCGGCCTCGTGCTCGCGCTGTGGCAGCCGTGGGTGAAGGAGCCGGTCGGCGAGGTGGCCATCGACGCCGGCGTGGAGATCCCCGGGAAGATCGAGGCGTTCGTCTTTCCGCCGGTCGACGCGGGAGAAGCGGAGGCGGCCGTCGATGCCGGGGCCGAGGTCGTCGCCGAGGTGGTGGATGCCGGCGCGGCGGTGCAGGCCCCGATGCCGACCGACTTGCGCCCCGCGAAGGTGACCGTCACCTCGGTCGTCGAGGGTGACGTGCTGGTGGACGGGAAGAGGGTCGGCCGCACTCCGCAGGAGTTCGAGCTCGAGCCGGGGCAGCACACGATCATCGTCCGCGCCGGGGGCGTGGAGAAGAAAGTGGTGTGGAAGCTGAAGGCTGGCGAAGCGAAGACGCTGGCGGTGCCTGCGCCCGCCGCGGTGGCCGCGAAAGGGAAGCTGCACGTCAACGCGCCACCGTTCTGCAGCCTCTCCGTCGACGGGAAGGCTCAGCCGGGCGGTCCAGTGGCGGTGTGGAACGTCGAGCTCAGCGCGGGGAAGCACACCGTGCAGTGCACGCTCGAAGATCCGTCGCTGCCGAAGCCGCGGGTGAAGAAGCAGATGGTGACGATCGCCGGCGGCGAAGAGTCGGTGATCGAGTTCAACATGGCCACCGACTGACCGGCCTCGATGGGACGCGGTATCGGGAGGATCTGCGCCCTGCTCGGCGTGCCCTTGCCCCTCGGCTACAGGCAAGGACGCGAAGGTAGCGCCGGCCGGGTTGTCTCCTTTGATGACTCCGAAACGGGGTGGGGAGGGGCCTCAAAAGCCTGTCCTCTTTGTTGACGCCGACAAGCTCAGCGCACGCCCGGGGTCCCGCCGGTTATGTAATCAAAGGGGACGAGCTTTTCGGGCCCCTCCCGACCCCGCCTCGTCGTCAACAAAGGAGACAACTGACCGGGGAGTCGAATCCGATCGCCGCGCTCATCTGAACGAAGCCAGGTGCAATTCGTGAACGATTCGCTCGAGGTCGAGGGGCCTGGGCACGCTCGCCACGGTCCTCCGACCGTTCACGACCGCGCACCCTCGGGGCTGACCTGTTCTTCCCGCCCTTCTTCACCGACTCAGGGCACCGGGCGTGGGCACCCTGACGGAGAGCCATTCCTGCCGAGCCAGCCGCGCGTCGCCCGCAGCTCCCCGGGCACCTCGAACACGCGAAGCTGGGCGGGCATCAGGTACCTCGACTCGACCACCGCCCAACGGCCGTCGAGCATCGCCACCGGCTGGTGCACCATCGCGCCGCCGGGGACGTTGCCGGGGATCACGCAGGCGAAGCGCTCGACGCCCAGGCTGCTGAACGACTTGAGCACGTTGGGCTGGCGGCTCCCGCCCGATGCGACGAGCACGCCTCCGCCCAGGGTGGCGACGGTGTCGGTGATCGCGTTGGAGCCGTGGAGCGTGGTCACCAGCGCTTCCCAGGCGGGCGTGGCCACGCCCCGATCCATCGCGATCACCTCGAGCCTGTCGTTCGACGGCGGGCGGCGCACGAGCATGCGCGCCGAAGGCCCCATCAACGGGTGGTCCTGAACGTCTCCTGCCGGAGCCGAGGCCCGCACCGAGCCGTCTTGCGTCGCGCGCACCTCGCCGCCCTCGAGGATCACCTCCCCGTTGAAGACGGCGATGGGCCTGGCCACCGCGGCAGGCGTGGCGGCCGGGGCCACCCACCGCCAGCGCTCCACGCCCGTCGCCCGGAGCGAGACCAGCGAGTTGGGGCGGGTGGGCACGGCCTGCCGGTACCAGGGGATGAGGGTGAAATAGAGGTTGGAGGACTCGTCGCTCACCACCCCGTCCACGAGCGCGTCATGGAAGTGCGAGAAGACGGTCGCCCGGGTCCCCAGGTCGAGCTTGAGCACCAGGCTCTGGCGGGCCTCCTGTTGGCCGAGCGCCCTCCTCACGATCAGGGTGAGGCCCGTCTGATCCGCGGCCATCGCGGCGATCACCTGCACGTCGGCCTGGTCTGGTGCGCCGGGGAGCGCGGCGGGCAGGGTGTACGACCAGCGCGGAGCACCGTCGGAGCTCGCCACCGCCTCGATCACGCTGCCGTTGGCCGAGATCAGCTCGTCGCCGGCGAGCAGGTACGGGAGCTGGCTCGCGGTCAGGCCCACCTGGCCGAGCGGCGTTCGAAAGCGCAGCGCGCCGTCACGGCTGTACGAGGTCGCGGAGCAGGCGCCCGCCGATGGGCACTCGAGCCAATAGAGGTTCTGGAGCGCGTCGGTGACGCCGCGGAAGCTGAACTTCAGCCCGGGGAAGTCGTAGTGCCACGCCTCGGCCAGCTCCGTCGCCGCGGGCCGCTCGCACAGGCCCTGCTGGCAGGTGCCCTCGCCCTGGCACGGCGTGGCTTCCGCGCAGGTGGCGCCGTCAGGCACCGGCAGCACCTTGCACTGGCCCTGCAAGCAGACCTGCGCGCTGGTGCAGTCAGCGACGCCGCAGGACGTGCCGTCGCGCACGTCGCTCTCGACGCACCCGAGGGCCGGATCGCAGCGGGCCGCCTTGCAGGGGTTGGTGGGGGCCGCGCACGCCTGGGGAGGGTGAATGCAGCCGATCGAAGGATCGCACGCATCGACGGTGCAGAGGTCGGTGTCGGAGCAGTCCAGCGAGAGGCCGAGGCAGGTTCCGGCCGAGCACAGGCCGCTGGTGGTGCAGGCGTTGCTGCAGCCGGTGCCGTCCGCGGCCAGGCTCTCCACGCACGCACCGAGGGTGGGGTCGAACACGCTGCGCTGGCACGGCCCTGAAGCGGAGCACGGGGGCACCTGCACTCCGATTCCCACCAGGGTGACCTCGAGCATCTGGCTTGCGTCGCTGATCACCAGGGTCCCCGTCGCTTCGCCCGGCTCGGCGGGAGCAAAGCGCACCTGCACCGTCAGCTCGGAGCCTCCGGCGAGCACTTGCACCCCGTCGACAGAGGAGAAGGGGCCGGTGCGGCTGAAAGACAGACGGCGCTCACCCCGGGACCGGTTGTGGAGCACCACGGACTGCTCGACCTCAGTGCCGGTGTAGACCTGCCCGAAGTCGATCGACCGAGAAGAGACCTCGAGCTCACCGGCGATGGGGCGCAGGCCGCCCGGTTGACAGCCGAGCGAGAGCAGCGACACCAGCAGGACCTGCCTCATCATGCGCGCCCGCGGATGCAACCGGGAGGCCGGGCGAGGCCGTCTCGAATCGAGCGCTTGGTGCGCAGGAGCTGAACTCGAGCCGGCCACCCCTGACACCCCTGTCTCCCTCAGGCGCCTCGACTCCGCTCGGCGTGAACGGAACTGGCCCAATCCGTTCAGCCCGAGCGAAGTCGAGGGCCCTTCTTCGACACCACTAACCCACAATCTCCAGCACCGCCTCCGCGACGCGGCGCGACGCTCCCCCGGGGCCGAGCTTCTCGCGCAGCAGCTCGAGCCCCGCCAGGCACTCGTCGCGCGCCGGCCCCGACCAGAGCGGCTCGAGCGCGTCGATCACCCGGTCCACCGTCATGTCGCCCTGCAGCAGCTCGGGCACGACCTTCTTCCCCACCAGCAGGTTGACCAGGCAGAAGAACGGAATGCGCACCAACATCTTGCCCACCGCGTAGCTGAGCGCGTTCACCCGGTAGACCGCGACCAGCGGGCGGCGCATCAGGCCCGCCTCGAGCGTCGCCGTGCCCGACGCCACCAGCGCCACGTCGCACGCACCGACGACCTCGGCCGCGCGGCCGTCGATCAACGCCGGCGTCACGCCGGCCGCGAGAAAGGGCGCCTCGACGAGCTCGCGGGGAAGCCCGGGCGCGACCGGCACCACCACCCGCGTGCCGGGTCGCTGGGCGATCACCCGCGCGCTCACCGCGGCGAGGGTGGGCCCCAGGCGGGAGATCTCCGAGCGGCGGCTGCCGGGCAGCACCGCGAACACCGGGCCTTCGGTGGAGATCCCCAGCGCCCTGCGGAAGTCCGCTGCGGTCCCGTCTGGCGGGAGCTGATCGAGCACCGGGTTCCCCACGTAGGTCGCGTTCACGCCGCGCGTGCGGAAGAACTCCTCTTCGAAGGGGAGGATGCACAGCAGCCGATCGACCCGCTCCGAGATGGTCTTCGTGCGGCTCTCGCGCCACGCCCAGGCCATCGGCGCCACGTAGTAGGCGATGGGAATGCCCAGGGCCTTGAGCTTCTTGGCCAGGCGGAGGTTGAAGTCGGGCACGTCGACCAGCAGCGCCACCGCCGGCTTGCGTTCCTTCGCGGCCCGCTCGAGATCGCGCAGCACCTGCCAGATGCGCGGCACCTTGGGCAGCACCTCGACGATGCCCATCACCGAGATCTCGTGCGCGCCGTGGATCAGCTCCACGCCCTGCGCCGCGAGCTTCGGGCCGCCCATGCCGAAGAAGCGCAGGCCGGGCCGGAGACTCTTCAGCGCCGCGACGGCGTCAGCTGCATGTTGATCGCCCGAGGCTTCCCCGGCGACGACGAGCACATCCATCCGCCGCGAGTAGCGGACGCGGGCGGCAGCGTCAAATCAGCACGAGTTCCACGAACTCGTCAGTGACCCCGCTTCAAGGGCAGTACTCGAGGTGGTAGCGGATGTTGGCCCGCATGCGCTCGAGCAGGGCGTCCTTCGAATCGGCGAGGAGATCGATCGTCTCGACCTTGCCGCCGATGTACCGCCCCTGCCACGAGCCATCGCGGAGCTGCTTCACGCGGATCTCGAATTTCATGGGGCGTGTTTATCAGTAAGAAGCTCCGCGCGAGTTCGCTCTCCCCCACCGGGAGAGGGAGACACTATGGCGTCACCTCTCTTCAGCGCGATGCGGCGGCTCTTCAGGCTGGGGCGGCCGTACTCCCCGCTTCTGGTGGGCGCGTTCGCCTGCATGGCGTTGGTGGCGATCACCACCGGGGCGTACGCGTTCCTCATGGGGCCGGCGCTCCAGTTCCTGCTCACCGGCGGGGAAGGTGGGCTCACCCGCGTGTTCGCGATCCTCCCTTCGCTGCGGTCGATCGAGAAGTCGCAGACGCTCTACGTGCTGCCCGTGGCCGTGTTGATCATCGGAGCGATCAAGGGCGTCGGCTACCTCGGGCAGTTCTACTTCGTGGGGCTCTTCGGCCAGAAGGTCGTGATCGAGCTGCGCCGGAAGATCTTCCTCAAGCTGCTCTCGCTCTCGCCGCACCAGCGCACCACGCGGCTGTCGGGTGACCTGCTCAGCCGCTTCACGTCCGACGTGGCGTCGGTGGAGCAGGCGGCGACGTACACGGTCGCCAGCTGGCTGCGCGACACCCTGCAGATCGCCGTGCTGGCCGGGGTGGCGGTCGCGCTCTCGTGGAAGCTGGCGCTGGTGACGTTCCTGATGGTGCCGGTGGCCGTGTGGCCCGCTTCACGGCTGACGGCGGCGTTGATGCGGCGCACCCGCGAGAGCCAGGCCGCGCTCGGGCGGATCGCCGGCCAGGTGCAGGAAGGCCTGGGTGCGCTGCGCACCATTCAGGCGTTCAACGCCGAGGCCGCCGAGCTCGATCGGTTTCACCGCCGCACCGCCGCGGTAGAGACGGCGCTCACGCGCGCGGCGTGGGCGCGCGCCGGCGTGCCGGGGATGATGGAGATCCTCGCCTCGTGCGCGATCGGCGGCGCGCTGGCCTGGGCGCTCACCACCCGCGCGGTGGACCCCGAGGCGCTCGTCTCGTTCCTCGGCACGCTGCTGCTCGTCTACCAGCCCGCGAAGGACCTGGGCCGGGTGAGCCAGTTCGCGATCGGCGCGGCCGCGGCGCTGGAGCGGATCGAGGCGGTGCTCCACCTGCCCGGGCTCGAGCACACGGGCGACCAGCAGCTCGCCCCACTGCGGCAGGCGATCTCGATCGAGGACCTGGCGTTCTCCTGGGGCGAGAGGATGGCGCTCGACGGGGTGACGCTGTCGATCCCCATGGGCCGGGTGACGGCGATCGTCGGCGAGAGCGGCAGCGGCAAGAGCACGCTCGCGTCGCTGCTGCTGCGCTTCGAGGTGCCGACACGGGGTCGCGTGCGCTTCGACGGCGTCGACGTGGCGCAAGCGACGCTCGCGTCGATCCGCTCGCAGTTCGCCCTGGTGACGCAGGAGCCGCTGCTCTTCTCCACCACCGTGAAGGAGAACCTGCTGGTGGCGCGGCCCGGCGCGAGTGCGGCGGAGCTCGAGGCCGCCTGCCGCGTCGCCGCCGCGTGGGACTTCATCGCCGCGTTGCCGAACGGGCTCGACACGCAGCTGGGCGAGCGCGGCGTGACGCTCTCGGGTGGCCAGCGGCAGCGCCTCTGCCTGGCGCGCGCGGTGCTGGCGAACGCGCCGGTGTTGATCCTCGACGAGGCGACCTCGAACCTGGATCCCGAGAGTGAGCGCGAGGTGCAGGCCGCGCTGGAGAAGGTGCTGGTGGGCCGCACGGCGATCGTGATCGCGCACCGGCTCACCAGCATCCAGGGCGCGGCGCAGATCGTCGTGCTCGACGCCGGGCGCGTCGCCGAGCAGGGCACCCACGCCGAGCTGCTGGCCCGGGAAGGGCGCTACGCCGCCCTGTGGAAGAAGGCGGCGTGAAGCTCGACGGCGCAATGCAGGGGCTCACCCGGTCCGATGCGCGGGCGATGTGGGCCGACGCGCCGGTGCTGGTGTTCCTGCTGACGACCCCTCGGGAGCTCCCCTGGCAAGAGGTCGAGCCGGTCTTCGTCCTGCTCGACGTGTTTGCCGGAATCAGGTGACGGCTCTACCGTCGGCCCGGTGAGAACCGCGCTGATCCTCGCAGTGCTGTGGTGCGCGCCCGCGGAGGCAGGCAAGCCCGTTCCCTTCGAGGAGAAGGTGCTCGAGGCGGACCTGATCGTCGAGTTCGAGCTGCCCTTCGACGCGCAGGCGATGAAGGCGCCGTCGAAAGGGGCCAACGCGGTGATGGCGAGCGGGCCGATGGGTGCGGCGCTGGCGCGCGCGCGGGTGGTGCGCGTGATCTTCCCGGCAGGGGGAAGCGCGCCCGCGAAGCTGCCGGCTCTCCGCTTCGTGGCCAGTGGGGCCGAAGGGTGCCTCGAGCTCGCGGCGAAGCGCGGCACGGTGCGCGCGCTCGGGTTCTTCAAGAAGAAGGGCGCGGGTTGGGTGCAGCTCTTCGGCCTCGAACAACAGCTCCCGGCTTACACCGATCTCGATCCGGCCTGGCCTCAGCTGCTCGCGGCAGTCGAGAACCGGGGGAGCGACGGCGGCTTCGCGCGGCCGGGGCCTTTCGCCGAGGACTGCGCCGCGAAGTGACTCACCTCGCAGGGAAGCGGGCGGCGTGTCCGTGCGCGATCGCTCTGGCGAACAGCGCGGGCGTCATTCCCGGAATGCGTGAGGCGCGCTCGTACTCGGTGGCCGTGTTCACGTCGGAGAGCAGCGTGTTGTCGGCGTTGACGCAGGCCTGCACGCCGAGCTCGAGCCAGCGGGGCAGGGGGTGCGCCGAGACGTCGCGGAAGATGCCCGTGTGCACGTTCGAGGTGGGGCAGGCCTCGATGGTGACCCCGCGCTCGAGCACCAGGTCCACCACCGCGCGATCGTCGAGCAGCGTGGTGCCGTGGCCGATGCGCTGCGCGTGGAGTTGCTCGATGGCGATGCGGATCTCTTCGGGGGGACGGCCCTCGCTCGCGTGCACCGTGCGGCCGAGCCCGAGGTCCCTGGCGCGGGTGAAGGCGCGCGCGTAGTCGGAGAGGCGGAAGGCCTGGGCCGGTGCCGGTCCTCCGGCGAGATCGATCGCCACCACGCCCGGTCTCGTGCTAGCGAGCTCGACGTGGTGCTCGAGGATCGCCGGGTCTTCCCCGTAGAGGCCGCAGAGGATCAGGCCCGCGCGGCCGGCGAGCCCTTCGAGCGCGGCGTCGACGATCGCTTCCGGGCTCGCGCCCTGGTGGAGCTGCGGGGCGAAGCGCACTTCGAGGGCGGTGACTTCGCGCGCGTCTTCGCAGATCTCGGAGGCGACCCGGCGGACCTCGGGCGGGTGCTGCAGCAGGGAGAGCGTGAAGGCGAAGCGGGAGAGCGCTTCGGTGAGGCCCATTCCGGCGTGGAAGAGGAGATCGGCCGGGACTTCGCGGCCGAAGCGGGCGGCCAGTTCGGCGACCGTGCTCGGCCTGAGCGAGCCGTCGAGGTGCAGGTGCAGTTCGGCGAGTGCTGGCATCAGGGGCGTCGTAGCAGAAGTGTCGCCCCTCACCCCGACCCTCTCCCCGCTGGCGGGGAGAGGGAGTTCGTTACACCGCGTCGCCCAGGAGGAGCGAGTCGAGCCTGTCGAACTTCGGCGCCAGCGCGAGCAGCCGGTGCGCGGCTTCTTCGGTCATTCCACTGCGCGACACGTCGAGGGATTTCAGCGACTCGCGCAGCGGCGACTCGGCCAGCGCGTCCACCGCCGAGCGGCTGGTCTTCTCGGCGCGCAACGTCAACGACTCGAGCGAGCGCAGCTGCGTCACCGGAAACAGCGCCTCGCGATCGAACGTCTCCAACGAGGAGAGCGTCAGCTTGCGCAGCGAGGGCAGGGCGCCCAGCACCATGCCCAGCCCGCCGATGGTCATCGCGTCGACTGGCAGCGAGAGCTCGAGCAGGCGAGGCAGCGACAGCGGCGCGGGCACGATCAGCTGCGCGAACAGGTTGAGCTTCGAAAGGTGGCCCAGGCCCGGGCCCACCAGCGAGAGGTCGAGCTCGTTGCAGGTGAGCGTCAGCCCCTCGAGGTGCCTGGGTGCATGCGTCGAGAGGAAGCGCAGCGTGTCGTCGCCCGGGCTCGCGTCCACCACCAGCTCCCGCAGGAAGCGGCAGCTCGGGTGCTCGAGCGATGGCGCCAGCAACGTCGAGGTCCAGTCGTCGCGGTGCTCTTCCCACGCGGTGTATTGCACCAGGCCGAAGAACA
The DNA here is from genome assembly GCA_030681645.1 of Archangium sp. Lineage (GTDB taxonomy): Bacteria > Myxococcota > Myxococcia > Myxococcales > Myxococcaceae > Archangium_A. The sequence goes on along the minus strand of JAUXRX010000057.1, from coordinate 280,905 downwards.
GCGTGTGCACGAAGCCCCATCTCCACTGCGCTCGCTGCGTCCGCGGAATGCGCAGGCCGCGCATCACCAGCAGCTCCTCTTCGCGTTCACGCTTCGCGCGCGTCGAGCGCTCGGTCAGCTGCAACGCGATCAGCTCCCCGCGCGGATCGCCGAGCTGGAGCAAGAAGTCCCCGAGCACCGCGTAGCGCGACGCGTCGTCCGGCGCGTCGTCGATGGCCGCCTCGAGGCGCTCTTGTTCAAGGCTCACTCAAGTCCCCGCAAAGAGTCGTGTCACACCTTGTCCTCCACTGACATGCCTGCCCAGCCGATACTTTTCTGTCGTCCCCCAGTGCCACTTTGTTGGCACGTAAAGGTGCGGTTTTATTGAGAAATGGACTTGATCTGTTCGCTTGCTGTCAGTAGGAGAGCCCCCGCACACGTGGGGAACGTGCGCAGTGGGGTCTGATCCTGGAGCCAGACCCCGATGTCCGAAAGGGTGCCTATGACGAACCGATTCTTGAGCGCGGTGCTGATCACCTCCTCGCTCGCGCTGGCCGCGAACGAGCCTTCCGTCGATGCCTTTCTCTCGCGCAAGGACACGCGCCCGCTCGTCGATCCGCGAGGCATGACGTCGATCGGCCGCGCGGCGTTCAGCGCCGGCCTCGTCACCTCGATCGAGCCGCGGCTGGGCGTGCCCACGTTCTTCTGGGCCGCGCCCCAGCCCGGCGCGCGCAGCTACCGCGACATGGGCCTTTCCCCCGCGCAGGCCGCCCGCCGCTACCTCCTCTCGCACGCGGAGCTCTACCGGGGCGAGACCACCCGCTGGGCCGAGGCGCAGGTCAGCTCGGTGCACGATCTCCACGACGGCGGGGCCGTCATCGTCACCTTCCAGCAGCGCGTGCGGGGCGTGCGCGTCTTCCGCGACGAGCTCAAGGTGATCATGACCGCGAAGCTCGGCCTGGTCGCGCTCGCCGGCTACCTCACCCCCGAGACGCGGCCGCAGGGCGACTTCTCGCTCAGCGCCGAGTCTGCGATCGGCAGCGCGTTCCAGACGCTGGTCGGGCGCACGCTGCTCGGCCACGAGCTGACCCAGCTCGGCCAGTTCGAAGGCGGCTATGAGCACTGGCGCCTCGCCGGCGCCACCACCCCGGTGCGCACCCGCGCGGTCTACTTCCCCGTGCCGGAGGGCGTGGTGCCCGGCTTCTACGTCGAGCTCGACGTGCCGACCTCCGAGCAGGACTCGCAGTACTTCTCCTTCGTCGTCTCGGCCGTCGACGGCGCCGTGCTGTACTCGAAGAACCTCACCGCGGCCGACTCGTTCACGTACAAGGTGTGGGCCGACACGACGGCGCCCTTCCTGCCCTTCGACGGTCCCCAGGGCCTGGGGGCGACGCCGCACCCGACCGGCACGCCGAGCAACTTCGACCCCGGCAACGTGCCGCAGAACCTGGTCACGCTCGAGCACGCCGGCCTCTCCACCCTCGACCCCTGGCTCGCGCCCGGCGCGACGCAGACCCTCGGGAACAACGTGCGGGCCTACGCCGACATCACGCGCAACAACGGGTTCACCCAGGCCTCCGACCCGATCGCCGTCACCACCTCGATGAACACCTTCGAGTACACCTACAACTTCAACGTCGGCCCCGAAGCGAACATGACGCAGCGCCAGGCCGCGGTCGCCCAGCTCTTCTTCGACAACAACCTGTTCCACGACTGGTACTACGACGACGGCTTCAACGAGGCCGCGGGCAATGGCCAGCTCAGCAACCTCGGCCGCGGTGGCCTGGGCAACGACGCGCTGCTCGCCGAGGCGCAGGACTACTCGGGCCGCAGCAACGCGAACATGTCGACCCCTTCTGACGGCTCGAGCCCGCGCATGCAGATGTACCTGTTCGATGGCAACGACGCCGCGAGCGTCACCGCCAACACCGCCACGGCGCAGTCCTTCAACACGCTCGGCGCCGACTTCGGCCAGCAGGTCCACAACCTCACCGCGCCGCTCATGCTCGCCAACGACGGCTCGACCACGCCCACCGGCACCGCGACGCTGGGCACCGTCAGCGACGCCTGCCAGACGCTCCCCGCCGGCTCGGCCGCGGGCAAGATTCTCCTCATCGATCGCGGCGGGGGCTGCACCTTCGTGCTCAAGGCCGAGCACGGGCAGGCGGCGGGCGCGCTGGGCGTGATCATCGCCAACAACAGCACGCAGGCCGGCCCGGTGCCCCTGGTCGGCACCAGCACCACCAGCATCCCCGTGATGTCGGTGTCTCTGAACTCCGGCAACACCCTCAAGGGCATCATCACCTCGGGTGGCGGGGCGACCACGGTCACCATGACCCGCTCGGCCGCGACCAACCGCGACGGCACGCTCGACAACGGCGTGGTGGCGCACGAGTGGGGCCACTACATCAGCAACCGCCTCATCGGCGACGGCAACGGCATCTCGAACCTGCAGGCCGTGGGCATGGGTGAGGGCTGGGCCGACTTCCACGCCGGCCTCATGATGGCGCGCGAGTCTGACGCGGCCGTGGCCTCGAACGCGAACTGGAACGGCGCCTTCGGGCTCGCGGGCTGGGCGGGCTTCACCACCGACCCCAACGCCTACTACTACGGCTTCCGCCGCTACCCGCTCTCGGCGGACTTCGCGAAGAACCCGCTCACCTTCAAGCACATCTCCGACGGCATCAGGCTGCCCACCACGGCGCCGCTCGCGTTCGGTGCATCGGGTGCGGACAATTCCGAGGTGCACAACACCGGCGAGGTCTGGGCCGCGATGTTGTGGGAATGCTACGTGGCGATGCTGCGCGATCCGCGGCACACCTTCGCCCAGGCCCAGGCGCTGATGAAGCGGTACCTGGTGGCCGCGTACAAGGCGACGCCGCTGATGCCGACCTTCGTCGACGCGCGCGACGCCGTGCTGGCCGTGGCCGCCGCGAACAACTCCGATGACTTCGCGCTGCTGTGGGCCGCCTTCGCGCGCCGCGGCATCGGCATGGGCGCGGTGGCCCCCGATCGCGACTCGCAGACCAACTCGCCGGTGGTGGAGAGCTTCGTGATCGGCAACGCCGTCACCGTCACCTCGATCACCTTGAACGACGGCACCACCAGCTGCGACAACGACGGCAACCTCGACGCCAACGAGGTGGGCACGCTCACCGTCCAGCTCAAGAACACCGGCACCGGCACGCTCTCGGCGGCCAACGTGGCGGTCACCACCACCACCACGGGCATCACCTTCCCGCAGGGGGCGAGCGTGGTGATGCCCAGCACCGCGCCCTTCGGCGTGGCGACGGTGAGCTTCGCCGTGGCGATGGCCGACGTGGCCGGCTCGCAGGGCGGCTCGTTCACCGTGGTGATCACCGACCCGTCGCTGGCGATGGGGCCGATCACCTCGCAGGCGCTGTTCCGCCTCAACTTCGACATGGTGCCCAACAGCAGCCGCCTCGACGACGTGGAGTCGCCCATGACGACCTGGACGGCTTCGTCGGACCCCAACCTCAACACCGGCAGCAACTTCCGCGTGTTCGCCTCGACGGCGACGCAGCACTACTGGTTCGGCCCCAACCCGGCCTCGCCTGCCGACACCCACCTCACCTCGCCTCCGCTGCAGGTCGGCGCGGGCCCGGCGACGATCGCGTTCAAGCACCGCTTCGACTTCGAGCGGAACACCACCGAGTTCTTCGACGGCGCGGTGCTCGAGGTCAGCAGCAACGGCGGCGCCACCTGGACCGACATCGGCACCTCGTCGACGCCCGGCTACACCGGCACGCTCACCACCTCGCAGAACCAGAGCAGCAACCCGCTCATGGGTCAGCGCGCCTTCGTGGGCAAGAGCCTCAACTACCCCACCTTCAACGCCGAGACGATCGACCTGGGCACGCGCTTCGCGAACCAGACCATTCAGCTCCGCTTCCGCATCGGCGCGGACGACGCGGCGGCCGCGAAGGGCTGGGAGATCGACGACATCCAGCTCACCGGCATCACCAACAAGCCCTTCACCAGCGTCACGTCTGATCCCAACACGTGCACCAACGGGGCGCCGACGGCCACCATCGGGCCGAACGTCGAGGTCAACGAGCGCGAGGCGCTCACCCTGGTGGGCGGCGGCACGGACCCCGACGGCGATCCCGTCACCGTGACGTGGACCCAGCTCACCGGGCCGGCCATCTCGATCACCGGCAGCACCTTCGTGGCGCCGAACGTCGACGCCGACACCAACATCACGCTGCAGATGACGGTGACCGACGGACGCGCCGTCACCATGCCGCTCGAGCAGACGGTGCTGGTGAAGAACGTCAACCGGCTGCCCATCGCCACCGTGCCCGCCACCATGGAAGCCACCATGGGGGAGATCGTCACCGTGCTCGGCTCGGGCGCGGACGCCGACGGCGAGCCGCTCACGTTCCAGTGGAGCCACGTCAGCGGGCCCACCGCAGAGCTGTCGGGCGCCGCGACGGATGACGTGACGTTCCAGGCGCCGGCCATCACCACGCCCAGCGAGGTGGTGCGGCTGCAGCTGGTCGTGCGCGATCGGACGGAGGCGTCCGAGCCGGCGTTCGTGGACATCACGGTGAAGAACCCGAACGTGGTGATCGAGGAGCCCAAGCCGAAGGGCTGCGGCTGCACCACCGGGCTCGAGCTGCTGCCGCTCGCGGCGCTGGGGCTGATGTTCCGGGCGCGGCGTAAGCGGAGCTGATGGGCGAAAGCCCCTCACCCTCTCCCCGCTGGCGCAGGGAGAGGGAGAATGTATGGTGCGCCGCCATGCGTCTGCTTCTTCCGGCACTGCTCCTCACCGGCTGTTTCTTTCCCGCTGATCGCGGCCGGGTGGTCGAGAACCGCCTCGACGGCCTCGCGTCCGACAACCTCAAGCTGAAGGCCGAGCTCACCGAGACCCGCGGCAAGCTCGACGAGGCCAGCACCCAGCTGCAAACCGCGCTCGACCAGCTCGATCGCGCCACCCGCACCACCGGCGCGAACATGGGCGTGAAGGTCGACACCGCGCTCCAGGACATGGCCGTGCTGCGCGGGCAGATCGAGTCGCAGCAGGTGAAGATCCAGGAGCTCGAGGCGAAGCTCGCCGCGCAGCCCGTCGCCCCGGTGGTGACCAACACGCCGCCCGAGCCGAAGAAGGAAGAGCTCAAGCGCCCCGACGACCCGAAGGAGTTCTTGAAGCTCGCCGACGACAAGGCGAAGGCCGGCGAGCAGGACCTCGCGCGCAAGCTCTACACCGAGTTCATGAAGAAGTTCCCCCGCGACGAAGGGGTGGGCGAGGCGCACTTCGCGCTGGGCGAGCTCTTCTTCGGCGAGCAGAAGTGCCGCGAGGCGCTCTACGAGTTCGGCAAGGTGATCCAGGACTTCGCCAAGACGAAGTCGGCCCCGGTCTCCTACCTGCGGAGCTCGGAGTGCTTCAAGCAGCTCAAGATGAATGACGAGTCGCGGCTGGCGTTGGAAGAGCTGGTGAAGAGCTTCCCCAAGAGCGACGCGGCGAAGACGGCGAAGACCAGGCTCGCTGAGCTGCGGAAGAAGAAGTGAGGGTTCTCGCGCTCACGCTGCTGCTCGCCGTGCCTGCCTTCGCGGGTGGCAAGCAGCTCACGCTCGTCTTCCAGGGAGACAACGGGGGCGAAGTCGCCCCCTGTGGTTGACGCGCCAACCCCACTGGCGGTCTGGCCAGGCGCAAGACGGTGTTGGACAAGCTGGCCCCGGCGAACGTGCTGGTGCTCGACTCGGGCAACGCGCTGTTCGCGAACGCGGGCGTGGCGACCGAGCCCGAGAAGGCGCGCGCGGGCTTCATTCTCGGGGTGATGGAACAGCTGGGCACGAAGGTGATGGCGGTGGGGCAGCGCGATCTGTCCGCAGGCCTGCCGTTCCTGGAGAAGCTGGCGAAGGGCTCGAAGGTGAAGCTGTTGTCCGCCAACCTGGTGCGCGGCGGCAAGCGCGTCTTCGACGCGGGCGTGGTGATCGACGCGGGTGGGGTGAAGGTCGGCATCGTGGGGCTGACGGCGGTCGGGCCCGTGGCGCCCGACAAGGACGTGACCGCGGGCGCGACGATCGCGGCAGCGCGTGAGGCCCTCAAATCGCTGGGGCCCCGCGATCTCACCATCGTGCTCGCGGCGACCTCGTATGCCGATGGCATGCAGCTCAGCACCGAGCTCAAGGGCGAGGTCGACTTCGTGATCCAGTCAGGCGAGTTCCGCGGCACGCAGCCCGCGCAGCGCATGGACGACCAGAGCGCGCTGCTCTTCGCCTCGGCGCAGAAGGGCCAGGCGCTGGCGAAGGTGCAGGTCTCGCTGGGCAACGGCAAGGGGCCCTTCGTCGACCTGAGCGTGGGCGATCGTGATCAGCAGCAGGCCGACTTCCTCGCCTCGCAGGTGAAGACCCTGGAAGCGCGCCTCGCCGCCGCGAAGGACAAGTCGGCCACGGGCGAGCTGAAGAAGACGCTGGTCGATCTCAAGGGCCGCCAGAAGGACCTCGCCGCGGCGATGGCGAAGCGCGTCGCGCCCACCGCGAAGACGATGAAGCTCGAGTGGGTGCTGCTGGGCCAGGACGTCGCCGACGACCCGAAGCTCAAGGCCGAGGTGCTCAAGTACGAGCCCACCTACTCGGGGGCTCACTGAACGACTGCCCCCGTTCATCCCGAGCGGAGTCGAGGGATGGGCGCCCAGGCTCGGAGGAAGTCGCCCCTCGACTTCGCTCGGGGTGAACGGTTCGGTCGGCTCGCACTCACCGCGAACATGATCTAGTCGCGCCTCATGGACGTGGAGGCGCTCTACGCGGCGGTGTTCGCCGCCCCTGCTGACGATGGCCCCCGGCTGGTGCTGGCGGACGCGCTCCAGGAGCGGGGCGATCCGCGCGGGGAGTTCATCTCGTTGCAGCTGCAGAGCCCTCGCGCCCAGCGCAGCGAGCGGCGCATGCAGAAGCTGCTCGAGCGGCACCGGGGCAGCTTCCTGCGGCGCCTCCAGCCGGTGGTGATGCCCGACTCGGCGCAGCGGTGGGACCGCGGCTTCCTGAGCGAGGCCGCGGTGGTGCTGCACGGCGAGCAGGTCGACGCGCCTGACTGGGCGACGGTGCGGAAGCTCGACGTGCTCTTCAGCGGCACCCCCCCGCTCGAGCTGGCTTCCCCGCACCTGCGCTCGCTGCAGGAGATCTCGAACGCGCCGCTGGAGGTGGTGCCGGTGCTCTTCGCCGCCGATCGACCGGTCTCCGTCGAGGCCGTCACGCTGCAGGGCCCGGTGGAGCTGCAGGCCTGGCCCTCCCCCGAGGTCGAGCTGATCGGCCGGGCGCGCTCGTTGCCCTCGTTGAGCCGGCTCACCCTGCGTTACCAGGCGCCGATGTCGGCGCTCGCCGAGTGGGTGTGGCGGATGCCGGTGCTGGAGCGGCTCAAGTCGCTCGAGTTCGCCGGGGCCTTCCGGGGCGTGCCGCTGGAGCCGTTGCTGTCGGTGCTGCGCCAGCTCGACACCGCGCCGGCGGCGGTGGTGTTTCACGCGTCGGGGGTCAAGCTGCGCCTCAAGCGCGACGACGGCTTCCGCTCGCTGGTGGTGGAGCTGGAGCCGTTCTCGGGCGTGGTGTGGCTCGACTCGATGCTCTGGTCGATTCCGCCCGACTCGTTCGACGAGGTGCTGATCACCGCCACGCAGCCCCTCGAGGTGGCTCACGTGGCGATGCTCAAGCGCGCGTTGAAGCGGCTCAAGCTGCGCAGCTCGTCACTGCCTGCGTCGAGTCACTCGCGCATGAAGTGACAGGTGTACCCGCTGGGGTGCTTCTGCAGGTAGTCCTGGTGGTAGTCCTCGGCGGGGTACCAGGTCGACGCCGCGATGACCTCGGTGACCACCGGCCTGGGCCACTTGCCCGACTTGTTCACGCGGGCCTTCACCGCCTCGGCGGCGGTCTTCTGCGCCTCGGTGGTGAAGAAGATCGCCGAGCGGTACTGCGTGCCCACGTCGTTGCCCTGGCGGTTGAGGGTGGTGGGGTCGTGCATCTTGAAGAACCACTTCTCGAGCAGGTCCTCGAAGCTCAGCTTCTTCGGGTCGAAGACGATCTTCACCGACTCGGCGTGGCCCGACTTGCTGTCGTGGGTGTCGTCGTACTTCGGGTTCTTGAGCCAGCCGCCGGTGTAGCCGGCCTCGGTGAAGCTGATGCCGGGGATCTTCCGCAGCAGCTCTTCCATGCCCCAGAAGCAGCCGCCCGCGAGGTACACGGTCTCTTCACCCGCGGCGGTGACGCCTTCCTGCTTCACCAGGGGGAACTGAGAGGCGAACTGGCCATAGCCCTCGGCCTCGAGCCGCGAGGCCTTCACGAAGCGCAGCGACGCCGAGTTGATGCAGTAGCGCAGCCCGCCCCTGTCACGCGGCCCGTCGTCGAACAGGTGGCCCAGGTGCGAGTCGCCGCCCTTCGAGCGCACCTCGATGCGCGTCATGCCGAAGGTGATGTCCTTCTTCTCGGCGACATTGTTCTCGATCGGCCTGGTGAAGCTGGGCCAGCCGGTGCCGGAATCGAACTTGTCCTTCGAGGAGAACAGCGGCTCACCCGAGACGATGTCCACGTAGATGCCGTCTTCGTGGTTGTCCCAGTACGCGTTCTTGAAGGGCGGCTCGGTGCCGCACTCCTGGGTGACGTGGAACTGCTCCGCAGAGAGCTTCTTCTTCAGCTCGTCGGTGGCCGGCTTCGGGGACTTCACGGGTGTGCTCTCCTTGGCCCTGGGCGACTGCGCCCACGCCGTCAATGCAAACGCGAGGACAGCGGTGAGTACTCCAACTGCGAGGTGCCATCGGGTCATGCCGACCATACGAATGGCGTCGCCGGGAGGTTTCCGCCACCCGATCTGCAGGAGAGAAAAGGGGTCTCTTCTCAGGCGGTTAGGGTGTCCGGAAGGACTCCAGGGCGGTCCTGGTGCGGGCTCTCCCCAGGTTCCAGGAGAGGAGCGACTCGGAAGCACCCAGGCGGTTGGCGCGGTACTCGAGCACGTGCGCGAGGGTGTTGTACGGCGGGTCGGGCAGCCGCTCGCGGGCCGAGGCGAGGGCCGGCAGGGCGTCGTCGGAGAGCATGATCAGGTAGCTCACGTCGACCTGCTCGCGCTTCACGTTCTGGTTGGCGATGTACGCGTCGGGTGAGAGCGCGGCGAGGCCGAGCATGGTGGTGGTGAACAGCGCGATCGCGCCGCCGACGAACGAGTCCTTCAGCGCCCAGAGGGTGAGCGCGCGCCAGGCGAGCACGGCGGCGACGAGCACGAGCCCCGCGTAGGCGAGCAGGCGGAGCACGGTGAGGCCGTAGATCGACTCGTAGCGCCAGAGCCTTGCGGCGCCGGAGATCATCATCGGCATGGTGGCGAGCACGAGCGCGGTGGAGAGCGCGGTGAAGGTGACCTGGGTCTTCCCGGAATCGAGCTGGGTGCGGGCGGGCAGGGCCATCAAGAGCATGAGGATGCCGATGGCGGCGAAGAGGAGCTGGAAGAAGCCCTCGTGCGCGGCGTCGGCGTAGGTGACTCCGGCGGGCAGCTCGCAGGCGGCCGGGGCGAGCGCGCAGGGCGTCGAGGTGATGCCGAAGAAGAGCAGCAGCGAGGTGAGGGTGCCCAGCAGGGCGAAGCTCTCGAAGGACCGCAGCGCGCGGCGAGGGGCGCTCGGCTCGACCTGATCGCGGCGGCGCGAGGCGAGGGCGAGGATGCCGGTGAGGATCATTCCCGAGATGAGGGTGACGAAGCTGCCGCGCAGGAAGCCCTCGAGGGGGATGCCGAAGAGCGCGGTCTCGATCGCGGCGAGGCGGGCGTGGAACACCGCGTCGCCGGACGAGAGAAGCAGGGTGAGGAAAAAGACGGGCGGCAGGACGATCACCATCAGGCGAAGGGCGCCGGGGCCGTACTTGCTCACGGTGCTGTTGATGTTGGCGTGCTCGAGCTCGCGGCTGGTCACCACGGCGCCGGCGAAGAGTGATTGGCCGGCGGTCTTGAAGGGGGCGCCGAAGAGCTGGCCGGTGCGCAGCGTGGACAGTTGGCGCTCTCCGTTCCAGCCCTGGATGGCGAGGGCGAAGAGGAGCAATGAGGCGACGGTGCTCATGTTCGCCAGCCACGTCGCGGAGTGCAGCATGGTGGACGCGAGGAGCAGCACTGACGCCAGCAGCACCCAGCGGTGAGCGCCCGCGGCCTGCCACGCTTCTTTGCCGGCGTTGACGGCCATGAACGCGCCGACGAGCACGGCGAAGAGCGCATGGCCGAGGCCGTAGTCAGCGCCGTCGAGGAGCAGCTCGGTGGCGAGGCCGAGCGCGAGCCCGAGGAGCAGCTGGCTGCGGTGAGGACGAAGTCGATCGGAGAAAGAGGCCCGGGTGGGTGCAGGCAGCGCGATGGACGGTGTCATGGAAGGAGTCATGGCGCGGTTTCCTGTGCAAACGGGTGGCCCGCGGGTGAGCGGTCGATTCAGCGCCTGAGCGGTCGCCAGCCACACGACACGTGGCGAAAGAGCCGCACCACCGCGGGGAGAAGGCGACAGTGCGAGCCTCTGCGCCATCGCACGTTGCGGATACTGCCACGAAGGTCAACTATCGCTTCGGCGACGTGCGCGAGCGGCTCCGGACGGTGCTTTGTGGCAGTTTCCGCAAAGAGCGGGCTCGGAGCCCTTCGCCGGACTGCGCCGCGTCTGGTCGCTCGAAGGACCCGCTGTCGCGAAGCCCGAAGCCAACAGCAGCAAGGGAGCGGCATGCCGAGAGGTCGAGCTGCGTGACGCCCGGCCGCGTCCAGGACTGAGCCGCAAATCGTCATGCCTGCCGTGCACGCCTCCGCTATGACCGCGCGGCGATATGGCGACCCTCGAGACGCAACTGAATGTCCGCAGCGCCGACTTCCAGGCGAACGCGGCGGCGATGCAGGCGATCGTCGACGACCTCAAAGCGAAGGTGGCGAAGATCTCCGAAGGTGGTGGAGAAGACGCCCGCAAGAAGCACACCTCGCGCGGCAAGCTGCTGCCGCGTGAGCGCGTCAACCAGCTGCTCGACCCGGGCACGCCGTTCCTCGAGTTCAGCCAGCTCGCGGCGCTGGGCATGTATGACGATGCAGCGCCCGGCGCGGGGGTGATCACCGGCATCGGTCGCGTCGCGGGCCGCGAGTGCGTGATCGTCTGCAACGACGCCACGGTGAAGGGCGGCACGTACTACCCGATGACGGTGAAGAAGCACCTCCGCGCGCAGGAGATCGCGAAGGAGAACCGGCTGCCGTGCATCTACCTGGTGGACTCCGGCGGCGCGAACCTGCCGATGCAGGACGACGTCTTCCCCGACAAGGAACACTTCGGGCGCATCTTCTTCAACCAGGCCAACCTCTCGGCCGAGGGCATCGCGCAGATCGCGGTGGTGATGGGCAGCTGCACCGCCGGCGGCGCGTACGTGCCGGCGATGAGCGACGAGAGCATCATCGTGAAGAATCAGGGCACGATCTTCCTCGGTGGTCCTCCGCTGGTGAAGGCCGCGACGGGCGAGGTGGTGACCGCCGAAGACCTGGGCGGTGGCGACGTGCACACGCGGCTGTCCGGCGTCGTCGATCACCTCGCGCAGAATGATCTGCACGCGCTGGCCATCGCGCGGCGCACGGTGAGCACGCTCAACCACGAGAAGCAGCCGAACATCCCCCTGCGGGAGCCGCGGCCCCCGAAGTACGCGGCTGACGAGCTCTACGGCATCGTGCCCACCGACACCAAGAAGCCCTACGACGTGCGGGAGATCATCGCGCGCATCGTCGACGGCTCGGAGTTCGACGAGTTCAAGGCGCGCTACGGCGCCACGCTGGTCACCGGCTTCTCGTACATCCACGGCATGCCGGTGGGGATCATCGCCAACAACGGCATCCTCTTCAGCGAGTCGGCCCTCAAGGGCGCGCACTTCATCGAGCTGTGCTGCCAGCGCAAGGTGCCGCTGGTCTTCCTGCAGAACATCACCGGCTTCATGGTGGGCCGGAAGTACGAGAACGAAGGCATCGCCAAGAACGGCGCGAAGATGGTGACGGCCGTGTCCACCGCGGGCGTGCCCAAGCTCACCGTGATCATCGGCGGCAGCTTCGGCGCCGGGAACTACGGCATGTGCGGCCGCGCCTACGGCCCCCGCTTCCTGTGGATGTGGCCCAACGCGCGCATCAGCGTGATGGGCGGCGAGCAGGCGGCAAGCGTGTTGGCGACGGTCAAGCGCGACGGCATCGAGCTCAAGGGCGGCAAGTGGACCCCCGAAGAAGAGGCCGCGTTCAAGGCGCCCATTCGCAGCCAGTACGAGACGCAGGGTCACCCGTATTACGCGACCGCGCGCCTGTGGGACGACGGCATCATCGATCCCGCGGACACGCGCATGACGCTGGCGCTCGGCCTCTCGGCGACGCTCAACACGCCGATCCCCGAGACGAAGTTCGGCCTCTTCCGGATGTGACCCAAGCCATGTTCACCAAGATCCTCATCGCAAATCGTGGAGAGATTGCCTGCCGGGTCGCGCACACCGCGAAGCGCATGGGCATCAAGACCGTCGCCGTCTATTCCGACGCGGACGCGGGCTCGAAGCACGTCGCGGCCTGTGACGAGGCGGTGCACCTGGGGCCCGCACCGGCCAAAGAGAGCTACCTGGTGATGGAGAAGATCCTCGCGGCGGCGAAGGCCACCGGCGCGCAGGCGATTCACCCGGGCTACGGCTTCCTCTCTGAGAACGAAGACTTCGCCGAGGCCTGCGACAAGGCCGGCATCGTGTTCATCGGACCGCCGGCGTCGGCGATCTCCGCGATGGGCCTCAAGTCGGAAGCCAAGACGCGCATGCAGAAGGCCAACGTGCCGCTGGTGCCTGGCTACCACGGGGCCGATCAGTCCCCCGCGCTGTTGCAGAAGGAGGCCGATCGCATCGGCTACCCCGTGCTCATCAAGGCGAGCGCCGGCGGTGGCGGCAAGGGCATGCGCGCGGTCGAGAAGAGCGAAGACTTCGCCGCGGCACTCGAGTCGTGCAAGCGCGAGGCGTCGAGCGCGTTCGGCGACGACGCGGTGCTGATCGAGAAGTACCTGACCAAGCCGCGCCACATCGAGGTGCAGGTCTTCGCGGATCGCCACGGCGAGTGCGTCTACCTGTTCGAGCGCGACTGCTCGGTGCAGCGGCGTCACCAGAAGGTGCTGGAAGAGGCGCCCGCCCCGGGCATGACCGACGCGCGGCGCAAGGCGATGGGCGAGGCGGCGGTCGCGGCGGCGAAGGCGGTCGGCTACGTCGGCGCCGGCACCGTGGAGTTCATCTCGGAGGGCGACCAGTTCTTCTTCATGGAGATGAACACCCGGCTCCAGGTCGAGCACCCGGTGACCGAGGCGATCACCGGCCTCGACCTGGTGGAGTGGCAGCTGCGCGTGGCAGCGGGCGAGCCGCTCCCGAAGACGCAGGACCGGCTCAAGATCCACGGCCACGCCCTCGAGGCGCGCTTGTACGCGGAGAACCCGGAGAAAGGTTTCCTGCCCTCGATCGGCACGCTCTCGCACCTGTCGTTCCCGCTCCACATTCCGTTCGAGAAGGTCGGGAACGTGCGCGTCGATTCAGGCGTGCGCGAGGGTGACGCGATCACCCCGTTCTACGATCCGATGATCGCGAAGCTGATCGTCTGGGGTGAAGATCGGCAGCAGGCGATCATGCGCATGTCGGAGGCGCTGGGGCAGACCCAGATCGTCGGGCTCTCCACCAACGTCACGTTCCTCAAGCGCCTGGTGGAGTCGAAGGCCTTCTCCTCGGGCGATCTCGACACCGGCCTCATCGCGAAGAACCACGCGGAGCTGTTCCCGGAAGAGAAGGGCGTTCCCGACGCGGTGCTGGCGCTGGCGACCGCCGCCGTGCTCGCGCGCGAGGGGCGGAGGGCTGGCTCGGACCCCTGGTCGTCGCGCACGGGCTGGCGGGTGAACCACACGTACGTGCGCGGGCTGCGGCTCGGCGCACACGAGGTGCAGCTCACCTACGGGCACACGGGGTATCGCTTCAACGGCACGAAGCTCAAGGTGTCGAACCAGGGCGAGAACTTCCACCTGATGCTCGGTGAGCAGCCGGTGCGCGGCACGGTGGTGTTCGAGGGCGAGACGCTCAACGTGTTCCACGGCGGCCTTTGCACGCAGCTCGACCTGTTCGATCCCATCGCGCACGCGGGCGAAGACGACGCCCACGGCGGCAAGCTGGTCGCGCCGATGCCTGGCAAGATCGTCGCGCTGCTCACGAAGAGCGGGGTGGCGGTGAAGAAGGGCACGGCGCTGCTGGTGATGGAGGCGATGAAGATGGAGCACACCATCACCGCGCCTTCCGACGGCACGGTGTCGGAGTACCTGTTCTCCGCGGGCGATCAGGTCGCCGAAGGGGCGGAGCTGCTCAAGTTCGCACTTCAGGTGACGTCTTGAAGAAGGTGTTCCTGGGCATCGGCGGGTTGATCGCGCTGTTCGTGATCGTGTTCGGCGTGGTGATGGGCTCGACGTTCTCGGGGCTCAAGGAGATGCCCGACGGGCAAGACCTCCCGGGCGGGTCGCGGCGCGTGAATCACAGCTACACCTCGGCCTACCTGGTGCCGATGGGCGAGAAGGAGTTCGCGCTCATCGACTGCAACGACGAGCCCGAGGCGGTGGCGATCAAGGCCGAGTTGCAGCGGCGCGGCGTCGGCCCTGAGTCGGTGAAGGCGATCTTCCTCACCCACGGCCACCCGGATCACACGGGCGGCTGCAAGCAGTTCCCCGGCGCGCAGGTGTTCATCGGCGAAGGCGAGCAGGGCCTGGTCGAGGGCAGGGAAGGGTCGAAGGGCCCGCTGCCGAAGATGATGGGCGCGCAGAAGCAGTTCGCGCTCAGCGGGGCGCGGGCGCTCAAGGACGGCGAGGCGGTCGAGGTGGGCACGCTCAAGGTGCGCGCGTTCATCGTGCCCGGTCATACCGCGGGCAGCGCGGCGTACCTGGCGGGCGGGGCGCTCTACGTGGGCGACTCGTTCACCTTCAACACCGACGACACCGTGCGCGCCGCGCCGTGGGTGTTCTCGGACGACGGGGCGGTCAACGTCGCGTCGGTGAAGCGGCTGGGCAAGCTGCTCTCGCCCGAGGCCGCCGAGGTGAAGGCGATCGTGCCCTCACACTCCGGGTCGACCGACAGCCTCAAGCCGCTCGTCGACTACTCCGGTACTTGAAATATCCGAGGCGGGAGTCGAACCCGCACGCCTTTTCAGGCACCGCGTTCTGAGCGCGGCGTGTCTCCCGTTCCATCCACCCGGACGTCACTGCTGCAGCGGTCTCGGGGAGATTCGAACTCCCCACGTCACGCAGCGTTCCCGGAGGGAATCGAACCCCCGACCTCTTCGTCCGCAACGAAGCGCTCTGAATCCGACTGAGCTACGGAAACATCAGTGCCGACTCTCGGGATCGAACCGAGTTCTTCCGCTCTTCAGGCGGACGCTCTGACCCTCAGAGCTAAGGCAGCGTTGTTGGGCGGACGGAGAGGATCGAACTCTCTTGAGCAACGTGCTCGCGGGGTCACAACCCGCTGACTCACCATTCGTCATCGACCGCCAGAAAAGAGAAGAGGCCGGGGAGCTCTCGCCACCCGGCCTCTCGAAGTTCCCTCGTCGGGAATGGCTTCAGAGAGTGGGCAGACGAAGGCTCAACCGGCGGTGAAGCTGATGACGAAACTGGAAGGTCGAGGAAGTCATGCCCCTCGAGACGAGCGCTGCAGACGGAACCTGACAGCTACATGAAGACGAGGATCGACTTCACGATCGCCGCCAGGAACAGCGAGAGCACCGCGGTGCCTCCGACGATCAGCAGCACCGGCCGCTCGTCGGTGAACTTCCCCGCCTCGCCCACCATTCGTTTCACGAAGGTGCGTTTGCACTGCACCCGGCACTCACCGCGAATGATCCGCTGCAGCTCGTCGGTCATCTCTTCGACCGAGGCGTAACGCTCAGCCGGCTCCTTCTTGAAGCCCTTCACCAGAAACCAGTCGAGCTCGGCGGGCACCTGGTACTGCCGCCCCTTGAGGGTGGCGATGTGGAACACCGGGTCTACCGTCTTCACGCCCTCCAGCACGGCCTGGATGTCTCCGCGGCCCTTCAGGTAGTGCTCGAGGTGCAGGAACTCGTGGAACACCACCGACAGCGCGTAGAGATCGCTGCGCTCGTCGAGCGTGTCGTTCGCGCCGCGGGCCTGCTCGGGCGACATGTAGAGCGGCGTGCCCATGATCGCGCCGAGCTGCGTCTGCAGCGCCGTACCTTCGCGCGGACCGCTGATCGCCGCGCCCACGTCTTTCTCCGGCGCGCGAATGCGCTTGGCCAGGCCCCAGTCCATCACCGTCACTTCGCCGTACGGCCCCACCATGATGTTCGCCGGCTTCAGATCGCGGTGAATGAAGCCCTGCCGGTGCGCGTACGCGAGCGCGTTCATCACGCTGAGCATGATCTGCAGCCGCACCGGCATGGTGAAGCGCCCGTGTGCCGCGGCGTCGCCGTCACGCAGCCGGTTGATGATCGCCTCCAGCGTCTCGCCGTGGAGGTGCTTCATCACGAAGTAGTACCGCCCCGCCGAGTCGACCCCCACGTCGTGCACCGGCACGATGTTCGGGTGCTCGAGCTGGCCGACGGTGCGGATCTCCTCGACGAAGCGCAGCACGCGGCCCAGGTCGCAGTTCTCGGGCAGCCGCTTGAGCGCCACCTTGCGCTCGATGTCGTGATCCTGCGCCAGCACCACCTCGCCCATGCCGCCCTCGCCGAGCAGCCCCAGCTCTTCGAAGCGGTGGCGCTGCGAGGGGTTCACCTTCGGGGTAGGGCCTTCCCAGTCCACGCGGGGCAACACGGTCGTTCGGGCGGGACCGCCGGCCTGCGTGAGCGCCTGAGACTTCGTCGCATCACTGATCTGTGTCTGGCCGGACAGCGTGTCGCCCATGGCCGGCATCGTAACGGTCGCGGTCGGCGCTACCGTTGAGAAACGTGAACCGGCACGTAGGTGAATGGAGGTCTCATCAACGCGGCACCAGGTCCTCGAGGCGGATGACTACGAGTGACATTATGGGTGTGGACATAATGTTCGGACGCAGAATCACTCGGTGGTCGGCGTGCCAGTTTCGCGAACCCGTGCGCTTCGCCAACGTTCGACTGCCGCGTCAGTCGGGGCAACCCCAACTGAACACGGACAACGCTGCCAGGAGTATCCAGTTGGTCCTTGTAGGCTGTCCGCATGCTCTGCCATCGGCCCTAGAGCACCGAACAGGTTTGTTCACGCGGCGCGAAGCCCACCCTGGCGCTCGCGGCGGGCGATGGTCTCGAGATTCTGGATGGCGGACAGCCGCCTGAGGTCGAAGGTGTTTCGACGGGTGCCGCGGTAGCGAGCCTTGGGACCCTGCCGGTTCGCGAGATGCGCGAGGCGGTGCTCGACTGCGACGCGCTCACGCAGGGTCTCGCGGCCAGCCCGCGTCTGCTGCAGCGTGCGGAGCTTCTTCTGAAGTGGCTCGTCATCGCCCATCGTCACGGAGCGCCCCTTCCCGGAGGCGGCTTGGGTGCAGTTCGCGCGCATCGCGCACGGCCCGCAGGCCTCTGGGTCGAAGTGCACGACTGCGCCGGGCTCAAACGGCTCCACTTCGCCCATCGGGCACGTGATGGTTCCGTCGCGGACGTTCACGTTGAAGTCGCGTTTGCCGAAGAGGCCAGGCCGCATGCCAGCACCCCGCCATGGCTTGCACACGATGAGGCCGCCGCGACGGTTCACGTCCTCGGTGAGGCTACTGTTGAGGTAGGCCCGGTCGATGAAGAGCACGTCGAGCGCCGAGCGTGCGTGGCGATCTCCTTGTCCCCGAGAAAGATGCAGACCCGCGCGTCATCGGCGCGCACGACGACTCGCTGCGACACGAGCGTGGGCGGCACCGAGTAGAGGTTCTTGTCGAAGCGCACGCGGAAGGACTTCGTCACCGTGATGCCGCCCTCCACCTCGTCGGTGTTGAAGGCGGTAGTGGGCAGCGGGTTCAGCGCTGCCTTCTCGGTGTGCTCGAAGACGAGCGCCGGCACCTTGCCCGTCTCTTCGTGCACCCGGTTGTTCGCGAAGTCGTCGCGCCACTGCATGGCCTGGGAGTTCAGATCCATCAGGTCTGCGAAGCGGCGCCCTGGCCAGAAGCGTTCGCGCACGAAGCCGATGGGGCGCTCGACGCGCCCCTTCTCGTTGCCCGCCTTCACGTTGCAGGCCTTCACCGCGAAGCCGCGGCTGGCCGCGTACGAAAGAAAGCCCGTGTTGAAGAGCGTGCCCTTGTGGTTGTGCTGCAGCACCACCGTCTTCATGTTGTCGAAGATGTCGACGTGCGTCGTGCCGCCGAAGAAGCGCAGCCCGTGTTCCATCCTCCGGAGCAGGCTGCCCAAAGACTGGCTCAGACAGAATTCGAGGTACAGGTACCGCGAGTGGCACAGCGCCATGACGAAGCCGCTCACGCGCCGGGGTACGCCCGTGGATCTCGGTCACGTCGGTGGTGACATCGAAGAAGAGCACCTTCACCGCCGTGCCGCTTCCCGAAGAAGACGAAGAGCGCTCGGCTGCGCGGCTCGCGCCCGAGCCGCTCGACGACGAGGCCTGCCAGGCGGTCGAAGCTCCACCTCAAGTCGATGGGCTCCAGGCCACGAAGACCTCCACGCCGCGCGGAATCACCGCTTCAGGCCCTCGAGCACGTCCAGCACTGCCGCCAACGTCTCGGTCGAGAACTCGCCCGACACCTCCACGCGGAACTCGCCCACGCGCACTACCACCGGGGTGTCTCGCACGGCGGGCTCGTCCCTCACCACCTCCACTCGCGCCCACCGCAGTTCCCCTGCTGACCGTCCTGCTTGCTGCCTCGTCGCTGTCGCCATCCGGCAACCTCATGCAGGCGATCGCGTCGACCTCAAGCACCGGCCCGTGCATCGGTTGCCCAGCTCGACCATCAGTCGGGGCAATCCCACTGAACGCGGATAAACCCTACCAAGGGGGTATCCAGTTGGTCCTTGTAGGCAACCGTAAACCAGTCGTCAGCGAGCACGCTCAGGCAGTTCACGATTTGGATTCCGCCATCTGAAGCCAAGTCAGTCAGGTCGGCATACTCGTTCTGTGCGCTCCATGCGACGACCGGCCAGTAGCTCCCTGCACGGAGCTGTCCGCACGCCCTGCCGTCGGGTCCCAGTGCATACATGAAAGAGCCTTCAGGGACGAAGGGTGTAGGCAGGCGAACAATCTGGCCGTTCACCCATCGAACAGGGACTTTCGAGCCTTCTTCAGTAATCGCGACGCCAGTCACGGAGGCGCGGCTCGCCAACTGTTGTGCATTGGTATAGCCGCCATCGTAGAGAGGCGGTAGGAGTTGTTCGTCTGGGTAGAGATAGTTCTTCGGCGATTCCCCTCCGGGCCAGTGCAGGGCTAACACTGTGCCGTCGGCGCCTATGTCGAGCGGGTCGACGTCCCTGTCACTGACCCAATCAGGCGCAGAGCCATGTCGTCCGCGCTTCAGGCGGCGATCGGCGCGCGTGAGCCACCAGCCGTTCTGGTACCCAGCACAATGCCCATTCAACTCTGGGGCAAACACGCCCGCATCTGGAAATTGGATGGCGAGTTGAACGATGCCGCTAGTGCCGAGGAGTCCACCACAAATGCTCCCGTCGTTGTCTGTGACAACGATTGTGTCGAGGTTGATGATCGAGTCTTTGGACGTGATTGCACTGCCTTCAGCGTAGAACTCGCGATAGGCGATCTGTCTTTGCGGTGAACCGCCGTAGAACGCGCCCTGTCGATGGCCACGACTTTGCGGTGCGCTCCAGTTGGTTGGAATTCCAGAGGGACGAAAGTCGATGTGGGGCGTTCGTGGTTGACTGCATAGCACGCCAGAATCCAGCGTGCCTGCGTCCCAACCTGCATCCAAGTCTCTGCCTGCATCGTCGATCACGACGCGGCCGAGAGGCAAGTCGATTTTGTCTGACCTTGGGCAGGCGCCGCAGGAGCAGAGAACCGCCAGAAGCCAATAAGGCTTCACCGCGCCTTCCTTCGCCTCACCTCTGTGCCCTGAAGCCCCCAGAGCGTCTCGCCTCCATTTGCACCGTTGAATGTCAGTCTTGTCATCCCGCCCAGGAACGACTCTGAGAATGCGGTGAGCCCTTCTCGTTTCCCTATCTTGACAAGCAGAGGCCCCATGCTGACCGGATAGTCCCGACTGCTGACTCTGTCAATGTGTGCAACGGTGTGTTCGTGTGCTGCTGTGTGTATGTTGTTGGAGAGCGCGGGTTTGGTCTGCGGAGTCGATGCCCAAGAGCCGAGTTGCATAATTTAGTCGGCGCAAGTGTTCGCATGTATTCAATGCGTGGTGCATGCATGTCGGCAGGCAGTGTGGGCGGTGTTCCGGCGCGAGTTCTTGGCGTGTGCTCGTGGCCATCTTCGACTGCCGATCCCAAGAGGCCTGGCTAGCCCTGCCGCTGCGGGACTCTGGTGGCACAGCTCAAGTCAGCAGTCGCGAAGAATGAGGGGCCACCGGCCGGCGGGTGCCGGATCGCGCTGAGGCCGATTTGCCGCGGTTTCCCGCACTTGTCAGTCCCTCTTGATACTACACGCGTGTTCAGTGATGGATCCAGCGGGAGATAGCCATGTCGACTGCAGTGGTGGAGCAGCTCAGAGAGAAGATCCGCAAGCTCGAGGCACAGCCGCGCGAGCTGGTGATGGCCCTGCGCACGGGGGTCGAGGCGCTGGACGCCTTCGGCGCCTTCCGCCTCGGCAGCGGGGTCGAGCTGTGCGGGGAAGAGGCGTCGGGGCGCACCACCATCGCGCTGTCCCTGGTCGCCGCCGCCGGGCGTGAGAAGCGGCTCTCGGCCTGGGTCGATGGGCCCTCTGAGCTGTACCCACCCGCGGCGGCCGCGATGGGCGTGTCGCTCGAGCGGCTGCTGATCGCCCGGCCGAAGGCGCCGGGGCAGCTGGTGTGGACGGCGATGCAGCTGCTGCGCAGCGGCGCGTTCACCTGCGTGGTGCTCGACGTCACCCATACCGGCGTGCAGCTGGGCATGACCGACGCGAAGAAGCTGCTCGACGCCGCGCGCACGGGGGGCTCGTTGCTGGTGCTGATCACCTCGGCCACCGCGCCGGGGCAGGGCTTCGTTCGGCTGATGCTGCGGCAGGCTGGTGCCTCCCTCTCCCTGCGCCAGCGGGGAGAGGGCCGGGGTGAGGGGCCAGCGGGCGGGGTGCGGTCGCTCGAGGTGGTGCGCACGAGCGGACGCAGTGGCCCCTCGACTCCGCTCGGGGTGAACGGGTTGGCCAGAAGTGCCTCGACTCCGCTCGGTCCTGACGCCGACTCGATCTCCCCGACCTTTCAGATCGACGCGCCGCATGGCCGCCACGCCGTGCTCCGGGGGAAGCCGCTGCGGGGGCGCCGACTCGCGCGGCCCTGGCCTGCGCCTGAGGTGCACCCGGTGTTGCCCCTCGATTCGTTGCAGCGCCCGAAGAAGAACCTCCTTCGTGACGGGTACCCCATGACGTGGGGAAGACCCGGTCGCGACAGTCCCCTCACACTCCCGCTCCAACGGCACTGAGCCATGCGCCTGGGCTACCTCTTTCTTCCCCGCTTCCCCGTGCAGCGCCGCGTGCTCGAGCAACCCTCGCTCGCGGGCCGGCCGCTGGTGCTCCATGCCGATGAGAAGGGTAGCCAGCGGGTGCGCTTCGCCTCGGGCGCGGCGCTCAAGCGGGGCGTTCGCCCGGGCATGACCGTCGCCTCGGCCATGGCCCTCGAGCCATCGCTGGTGCGGCTGCGCTTCGAGCCCGAGCTCGAGGCGAAGGCGCTCGCGTCGCTGGGCGAGACGCTGCTGCCGCTCGCGCCGGGCTTCCAGCGCGACGCGCCCGAGGGGCTGTGGCTCGACGCGTCGGCGTCGCCGTTGAGTGGCACCGAGGCGCGCTGGGCCGAGCGGGTGCTGGGCGCCTGCCGGGGGCTGGGCTTCAGGGGGCGCTGCGTCGTCGGCTCAGAGCGGTTCTCCACCCAGGCGCTGGGCCGGTGGACGATGGACTCGGTGCAGGTGCTCCCGGTGCGGGGTGGGCCGCAGGTGGCGAAGCTGCCCTTGCTCGCGCTCGAGGAAGGCTGGCTGGGTGAGGGCTCGGCCGGGCCGTTTCGGGCGCTGGGCCTGTCCACCCTGGGTGAGCTGGCCGGGCTGCCGTCGGGGGCGTTGGTGGGCCGCTTCGGCGCGATGGGCCTGGCGGCGGCGCGGCTGTCGCGGGGGGAAGACGATTCGATCTTCGTGCCCGACGAGCTGCCCGAGGTGCTCGAGGAACAGGTGCAGCTCGACTGGCCCGCCGAGGCGCTCGAGCCGGTGTTGTTCGCGCTCAAGATGTTGGTCGATCGGCTGTGCGGTCGATTGCAGGGGAGGCAGCGGGCGGCCGTGCGGTTGACCGTGACTGTGGGGCTCGAGGGGGGAGAGCCGCTCAGGGTCCCGCTCGTGCTCGCCCGCGCCTCGGCGGAGAGCCGGTTGCTGGTCGAGCTCATTCGCCATCGGCTCACCGACCTGACGGTGAACCAGCCCATCACCACGCTGCACCTGCGGGTCGACGAGGCGAGCGCGGATCACGGAAGGCAGCTGGTGCTGGGCGACGCGCCCGAGGGGGAGGTGGAGCTCGAGGTGGTGATGTCGCGGCTGCAGTCGGCGCTGGGGGAAGAGGCGTTGTTTTCGGCCGTGCCCCTCGCCACCCATCGCCCAGAGGAGGCGTGGACAAGAACGTCTGTCTCCCTCTCCCCCGCGGGGGAACGGGTCGGGGAGCGGGCGAACAGGGCTTCTCCCCAAAGAGAAAGGACTCCCGGCTCGTGGCCGAAACGAAAAGCGAAGACAGAACAACACGGCACCATCTCACTCCCCACGTTGGAGACCCGCCCCCCGCGCCTCTTCAAAGAACCCTCGCGCCTCAACGCCGAGCTCTCCACCGAAGGCGCGCTCGTCACCGTCATGCTCGCCGGCCGCCGCCGCAAGGTGGAGTCGCTCACCGGCCCCGAGCGGCTGGTCGGCTCGTGGTGGAGCCCCGATCCGTTCTCCCGCGACTACTACCGGCTCCAGCTCGAGGGTGTCGGACAGCTCTGGGTCTTCCGCGACGGAAGGGACGGTGCCTTCTACGCGCAGGGCGTCTTCGACTGAGAGTGGCCCCTCACCCCGGCCCTCTCCCCGCTTTCGCAGGGAGAGGGAGGACACAGTGCATGTACGCAGAGCTCCTTTGCCGTTCGAACTACAGCTTCCTCAAGGGTGCGTCCCACCCTGAGGAGCTCGTGTGCCGCGCGGCCGAGCTGGGCCTGAGCGCCCTGGCCATCTGCGACGACGACGGCCTCTACGGCCTGGTGAAGGCCCACCTCGAAGCGAAGGAGAGAAGCTTGAAGCTCCTCATCGCTTCCTCGATGACCCTCACCTTTGACGGCCTGCCCGGCCCGGGCGTGGTGCTCTACGCCGAGAACCCCGCCGGCTACGCCCACCTGAGCTCGCTCATCTCAGAGAGCCGCCTCGCCCACCCCAAGGGGGAAGCGGGCATCGACTGGCAGCGCCTGGCCACGAAGTCCGACGGGCTCATCGCCATCCTCGCGCGCACCCCGGAAGCCGACTGGCCCCAGCTCCACCCGCTCGCCGAGGCGTACCCGGGGCGCTTCTACGTGGGCGTGTCCCGTCACCTCGACGCCGACGACGAGGCGAGGGTGGCGCGTGCCCAGCATTGGGCCACCGCGCTCGACGTGCCGCTGCTCGCGCACAACGAGGTGCACACCCACACCCGCGAGCGCCAGCCGCTGCAGGACGTGCTCACCGCCATCCGCTGCGGCACCACGGTGAGCAAGGCGGGCACGCTGCTCTTTCCCAACGCCGAGCGCACCCTCAAGTCGCCCGCCGAGATGCTCGCGCTCTTCCCCGACATGCCCGAGGTGGTGGGGCGCACCCTCGAGGTGTCCGACGCGTGCCAGTTCTCGCTCGATCAGCTCCGCTACCAGTTCAGCGAAGAGGCGCTGCCGCCGGGGCTGACCCCGATGAAGTACCTGGTGCAGCTCACCGAAGAGGGCCTGCGCACCCGCTACCCCGAAGGCGTGCCCGACGACGTGCGCAGGCAGATCCTCAAGGAGTTCCAGCTCATCGAGGCGCTCGACTACCCCGGCTACTTCCTCGCCCTGTGGGACATCGTTCGCTTCGCCCGCGAGCGGAACATCCTCTGCCAGGGGCGGGGGAGCGCGGCCAATTCGGCGGTGTGCTTCGCCCTGGGCATCACCTCGATCGACCCGGTGCGCATGGGGCTGCTCTTCGAGCGCTTCCTCTCGATGGAGCGCCGCGAGCCGCCCGACATCGACGTCGACTTCGAGCACGCGCGCCGCGAGGAGGTGCTGCAGTACGTCTACGAGAAGCACGGCCGGCACCGCGCGGCGATGGTGTGCGAGCACATCTGCTTCCGCGGGCGCATGGCGGCGCGCGAGGTGGGCAAGGCCCTGGGGCTCTCGCTCGACCAGGTCGACCGCCTCGCCAAGGCCGTCGACTTCGGGGAAGACGTGGGGGCCTGGCAGCTGCACCAGGCGGGCCTGTCGGTGAACGATCTGGCGGTGCAGCAGACGCTGGCGCTGGCCAGGCAGTTGGTGGGCATGCCCCGGCACCTCTCGATTCACGTGGGCGGCTTCGTGATCACCCACGGCGATCTCACCACGCTGGTGCCGGTGGAGAACGGCTCGATGGAGCAGCGCACCGTGGTGCAGTGGGAGAAGGACGATCTCTCGGCGCTCAACATCTTGAAGGTCGACCTGCTGGCGCTGGGCATGCTCACCGTCATCTCGCGCTGCCTTGCGCTCATCGAAGAGACCACCGGCCGCGCGTGGACGATGGCCACCATCCCCGCTGAGGATCCGTCGGTCTACGACATGCTCTGCGACGGCGATTCGATCGGCACCTTCCAGGTGGAGAGCCGGGCGCAGATGAACATGCTGCCGCGCCTCAAGCCGCGCTGCTTCTACGACCTGGTGGTGGAGATCGCGATCATCCGCCCGGGGCCGATCATCGGCGACATGGTGCACCCCTACCTGCGCCGCAGAAACGGTGAGGAGGCCGTGACCTACCCCTCACCCGAGGTTCGCGACATCTTGAGCCGGACGCTGGGCGTGCCGCTCTTCCAGGAGCAGGCGATGAAGCTGGCGATGGTGGCCGCGGGCTTCTCGGCCGGGGAGTCCGATCGGCTGCGCCGCGCGCTCACCAACAAGCGGGCTGACGAGCTGCTGCCGCCGTTTCGTGAGCGCTTCATCTCGGGCGCGGTGGGGCGGGGCTACTCGCTCGACTTCGCCACCCGGTGCTTCGACAGCTTCAAGGGCTTCTCGGCCTACGGCTTCCCCGAGAGCCACTCGGCGTCGTTCGCGTTGATCGCCTACGCGTCGTCGTGGCTCAAGAAGTACTACCCGGCGGCCTTCTGCGCCGCGCTGCTCGACGCGCAGCCGATGGGCTTCTACGCCCCGCACACGCTGGTGGACGACGCGAAGCGCCACGGCGTCGAGGTGCGCGCGGTCGACGTGAACGCGTCCGACTGGACGTGCACGCTCGAGGGTTGGGGTGAGGGGCCTGACTTCTGCGCACCACCCGTGGAAGGCCGCATGCCGCCGCAGCCGGTGCTGCGCCTGGGCTTCGAGCTGGTGAAAGGCCTGCGAGAAGAGACTGGCCGCCGCCTCGAGGCCGCCCGGCAAGACGGCGACTTCGCCTCGGTCGCCGACGTGGCGCAGCGCACCCGCATGCCCCGCCACGAGCTGACCCGCCTCGCGCTGGCAGGCGCGCTCAATTCGTTGTGCCACAACCGCCGCAACGCCCTGTGGGACATTCACGCGCTGGGGCCGTTCGACGAAGACGATCTCTTCTTCGGGTTGCCGATGGTGGCCGACCGCGCCGACTTCCCGGTGATGTCGGCGGCCGAGCGGGTGTCCGCAGACTTCGAGACGGTGAGCCTCTCGCTCGAGTCGCACCCGGTGGGGCTGTTGCGGCCGCAGTTGCGCAAGCTGGGGGCGGTGAGCGCAGAGGGCCTCTTGAAGGTGGGCAGCGGGAGGACGGCGAAGCTGGGCGGGCTGGTGATCGTCCGCCAGCGGCCTCCGACGGCGAAGGGCTTCACCTTCCTCTCGATGGAAGACGAGACGGGCATCGCCAACGTGATCATCGAGCCGCCGCTCTTCGAGAAGTACCGCCGGGAGATCACCGGCACGCCGCTGCTGGTGGCGACGGGCCGGGTGGAGCGCAGCGGGAAGGTGGTGAACCTGAAGGTGACGCACCTCGAGGCGCTGATCCCCGAGCTGCCGGTGGAGCCGCAGGTGCACTCGTTCCGTTGATCTTCTCCCTCTCCCTGCGAAGCGGGGAGAGGGCTGGGGTGAGGGGCGACTTCAAGCAGCCCGCAGTGACATGCCGTCGCGACGCCTTCTCTGCCACGCGGCGCTCGTCGAGCGCGTCGGCGCTGGCCGCGTCTCAGACTGGGCAAGAGCGAGATTCGGGCGCGCAAGGGATCAGAACCCCGTGCACCTGCGCGAGTACACTGCCTGTCGTGCAGCGACGTGACGACGACCCCGCGCTCGTGCCGCTCTTCGACGCGGTGGCCGAGGCGCCTGACGACGACGGGCCCCGCCACGTGCTCGCCGACGCGCTGCTCGAACGGGGCGACCCGCGCGGGGAGTTCATCTCGCTGCAGCTCCTGCGCGCGCAGGGCACGTCGACCCCGAAGCAGCAGGCTCGCGAGAAGCGCCTCGAGGAAGACCACTGGCGACGGTGGTTCTCCGAGGTGCCGGGGGTGGGCGTCGCGCCCACGGCGCTCACGCCGGTCAACGACTTTCACCGCGGGTTCCTGCGATCGTGCGTGCTGGCGCCGTGCGGCGCAGGCGTCGACAGCCCGGCGTGGCGCATGGTGGAGCGCATCGACGTCTCGACCGTGGGTCTGGGCGAGGGGCGCGAGCTCGCCGCGCCCGCCCTCACCAGGCTCGCGGTGCTGACGGGGCTCGACGCCGCCTGCCTGCAGGTGGTGTTGAGCGGGCCCGAAAAGCCCGCGCTGCGCGAGCTGGGGTTCGCAGGCCCATGGCTGCAGGGGGATCGGGGACGGAAGGACCAGCGGCAGGTGCTGGCGCTGACGCGCTTTCCGGGGCTGCGGGTGCTGCGGCTGGCCCCGGGCGCCCGCCCGTTCCGCCATCGCGCCGACGGGCTGGCGTGGTTGTTCGAGTCGCCCCTGCCCCGGCAGCTCGAGCGCCTCGTCTTGTGGACGGAGCTGCCCTTCGACGTGGCGGGCACGCAGGCGTTGCTCCAGAAGTACCGGCTGGATCGGCTCGAGCTCGAGCTCGCCAACGCCGGCGTGACCCTGACGCTCCAGGGGGACGAGCTGACGGTGCGGTTCGAGAACGAGTCCTGGCTGGGGCTGCGGGCGCAGTCGATGCGGAACCTGGCCCCGCACTTCGCGCCGTTCCCGTACCGGCGCTTCAGGGTGCTGGTGGGCGAGCAGCGCGCCACGAAGGAGCAGCTCGCGACACTCGGCGACGTCTTCGTCGCGCACGCCAGCTGAGGTCATCTGTCTCCCTCTCCCCAAGGGGGAGAGGGTCGGGGAGAGGGCGAACCTGTACCGGAGCGAGGGCAATCCGGAGCGAGGGCAAACCCGGGCTACAGTGCGCCCCGTGTCACGACGTGCGTTGGCGACCTGTCTGATGATCTGCGCGTTGACCGCGCGCGCCGAGCCCGAGCCGCGCCACATGAGCCCGCCGACGAACCGCTTCTGGCACGCGATGTTGATCGGCGCGGTGGGGCTGGGGCTCGCTGGCGGCTACACGGCGGGCGCCTTCCTCACGGGCGATCACCCCTCAGGCCAGCCGCTGGCGATCACGGGCGGCGTGCTCTCGGGCGGGCTCGTGGGCGCGACGCTGGCGCTGGGCCTTGGCGCGCAGAGAGACGATCCCGGCTCGCTGGCCGGCTACATCTTGAGGCCGGTGATCTGCGGCGTGGTGGGCGCGGTGGTCGGCGGCCTGCTCACCGGCCTGGGCTCGCGAGAACCCGGCACGCTGCGCACGGTGACGCACGTGGTGGTGGTGAGCCTCCTCATCGGCGAGACGGTGGTGCTCGAGATCGCCCGCCTGGCGCGCTGACTGCCTCGACGGAAGCGGTCGTTGTGTCGAGCGCAGGCGTTGATTGAGGCCTCGACCAGGTCCGGCCGGCGAGGCTCCGGGCACGTAGTCAATGATGACGTCGAAGGCCTGACGTCATCTCTGCCTACGTTCCCCGAGTCACTCCACGCGGATGTTCGTCTTCACGGAGCGCGCGATGAAGCACTCCTCGTGCGCGCGGTGATGAAGCTGCTGCAGTTCTGCCGCGTCGGGCCGCTTCTCCCCGCCGAACTCGAGGCGCGGCCTCAGCACGATCTCGGCGAGCCACCCGTCGCGCAGGTGCCCCTCGGCCTCGTCGACGTACGACTCGACCACGTAGCCGTCATTCGAGGCGTGGAAGAGGAAGGTGAGCATGTGGCAGCTCGACACGGCCGCGACGAACGCTTCCTCGGGGTCGACTGCTTCGTCGACCGTCCACGGCTTCGGCACCACCGAGGGTGACGCCGCGGCCTGCACCTCGATGCCCCCGTCGAAGCGCCAGCGGTGGGTGCGCAGGTACTTCTTGCGGGCGAAGTCGCCTTCCTTCTTCCACTCGATCGTCGCTCGATGGATCGACATGTTCACCTGTATAGAACGTTCATGGCGCGGCTTCCGGGACTCCAGGTGATTCGTTCTCCAGTGCAGGGCTACGGGGTGATTGCCACGCGGCGGTGGAAGGCCGGTTCGGTGATCACCAACGTCGACGGCGTGCTCTGGCGCGCCGGGGAGAAGCGCGACGATCGGTACTCGCTCATTCTCGACGAGGGGGTCTTCTTCGACATGGTCGACCAGACGCGGTGGGTGAACCACTCCTGCGAGCCGAACGTGGTGGTGGAAGCGGGCGTGACCCGGCAGGGCAACGGCTGGGCCCAGCTCCAGGCGCTGCGCACCATCGAGCCCGGAGAGGAACTCTTCTACGACTACGCGCTCCCCGAGGCGCTCAAGGAACGTTGCCACTGCCGTGCCCGCACCTGCCGCGGGTGGATTGTTGAAAAGGGGAAAAGGGGACAGGCTACTTTTCCGATCAGGCCTCGGTGAGTGGGCAACCCTCCCGCCTGCGAGGCCGCTGCAGGAAAGTGGATCGTCGGGCAATAAGTAGCCTGTCCCCTTTTCCCGATCACCCTGACGAGCCGAGCACCTCGACCAGCTTCTCGCGGTTGCGCTCGAGGAAGAGCGCGTTGAACGCGAGCACCGGAAACACCAGCCCGAAGAGCAGCAGCCCGATGGCCAGCAGCACCGGCAGCTCCCAGCCGGGCGCGAACATGCGCACGCCGAAGGTGACGCCGTAGAGCAGCCCGCCCGAGGTGAGCAGCGTGCCGAACATGAGCATCACCACGACCAGCGGCGGCTGCGACGCGCGCAGCCCATTCTTCCGCAGCGGCCGTGGCTGCCAGATGCTGGCGAACTGCCCCACCATCGCCAGGATCAGGAACACGCAGGCGTAGAGCATCACCCCGACCAGCAGCTCCTTCACGTCGCGGTGCCCGGTGAGCGCGAGCAGCCCCGCCAGGAGCCCCGCCTGCAGCCCCTGCCAGGCCGCGAAGCCCAGCAGCTTGCCGCGCAGCAGCGCCTGCGGTTCCACCGGCAACAGCAGCAGCACCTTCACCCCGTGCCGATCGAGCCCGAACTGGTTGAACAACAGGTTCGTGCCCGCGAGCGCCGCGTACCCGAAGGCGATCGGCGCGGTCCAACCCCGCCCCGGAATCAGCTCGGCGAGCGGCCCGCGAATGAGCACGATGGTGATCAGCGGCATCACCAGGCCGAAGCGGCCGGGCAGGCTCTGCGACAGCGATTCCCAGGTGAGCCGCGCGATGCCCCACGACTGGGCTCGAAAGCTCCACAGCTTCGCGGGCGGGCCCGAGTGCGAGTCCTGCGTGAGCGGGCGCTCCCGCGAGACGAACTCGTACGCGACCACCACGATGATCGTCACCAGCAGCACTGGGGCCACCGTCGCCCAGAGCAGCGAGGCGCCGCCCAGCTGGCCTTTCACCAGGTCGCGCGCCGCCTCGAGCACCGCGCGCGCGGGCAGCCACCGGGTCACCGCGCCCAGCCGATCGCTCCAGGTCTCGAACGAGGCGCGATCCGTACGCTTCGCGATCAACGGCAACAGCGAGGGCAGGGTGATCGCCGCCACCGGCAGGAAGATCAGCATCGCCCGCAGTCGCCGCGAGAGCCGCTGCGCGATGCTGCCCGCGAGCTGCTGCAACGAGAGCAGCGCCAGCGCGTGCGTGACGAACAGCAACAGGAACAGCGGGGCGGCGATCGGCGCGCCGAGGGACGCCCCCAGGCAGGCCACCCCCAGCGCCGTCAGCTCGACCAGCGTGATCGCCTCGCCCGCACCGGCGAAGAGCTCGGCGCCGAAGAGGGTGGAGTCGCGCACCGGGAACACGCGCAGGGTCTCCCACGGCAGTTGGCGCGAGCCGCTCGAGATGCCGCCCAGCAGGCCCGCGAAGAGCGTGAGCAGGGTGAAGCCGAAGGCCGCCAGCGCGATAGCGCGCTCGGGGTCCTTGTCGCCCAGCTGCGCGCCCACGAAGAAGCCGACCGCGCCCAGGCCGATCAGCATCGGCAACAACGAGGTGACCGCGATCGCCCCCATGAAGATGATGAAGGCGATCAGGCCCTTCGTGCCCATCTGCTTGCGCAGCCGGTTCCAGGTGCTCTGCAGGTGCACCACCGCGAGCGCCCGAAACGGCGAACTCGCGCCTCGAGGGGAAAAGAGCGTCACAGCCACGAGAGGCCCCCACGCGGCGCGCCGCCGACCAGGTTGACGAAGAGCGACTCGAGCGATTCCCCGCCCTGCCGCAGCTCATCGAAGGTGCCGAAGCCCTTGAGCTTGCCCTCGTCGATGATCGCGATCAGCGGGCACAGCTTCTCCACCACCTCGAGGATGTGGCTGGTGAGCACCAGCGTCACGCCCTTCGCCTGCAGCGCGAGGAGGATGTCCTTGATGGTGCGGTTGGTGATCGCGTCGATGCCCTCGAACGGCTCGTCGAGGAACAGCAGCTTCGGCCCGTGGATGAGCGCCGCGCACAACGCGAGCTTCTTCTTCATGCCGAAGCTGTAGTCGGCCACCAGGGTGCGCGTGCCCGGCTTGAGATCGAGCGTGTCGAACAGCTCGGCGCCGCGCTTGTCGATCTCGGCGTCTTCGAGCCCGTACATGCGCCCCACGAAGTGGAGGTACTGCGCGCCCGTGAGCAGCTCGAGCAGCGCCATGTCTTCGGGCATCACGCCCATGAGCCGTCGCGCCGCCAGCGAGTCGTGCCGCAGGTCGTGCCCGAGCACCGTGATGCTCCCGGACGTCGGCTCGACCAGCGAGGTGGCCATCTTGAGGGTGGTCGACTTGCCCGCGCCGTTGCGCCCCACCAGCCCCAGGAACGAGCCCGGCTCGATCGACAGGGTGAGGTCGTCGACGGCGACCTTCTCGCCGAAGCGCTTGGTCACGCCCTTGAGTTCGAGCGCCGGAGCCATGTTCGAGCTCACCCGATGATCATGTCTTCGCGCTCCATTCGCCCCTCGGCGAAGCGCGAGAGCGTGAAGCGCTCGAACAGCTCGTCGGACTCACCCGTCGCCATCCACTTCGCCATCCGCTCGGCGACGGCGGGCGCCATCATGAAGCCGTGCCCCACGAAGCCGCTCAGGTTGAGCAGGTTCTCGAGCTTCGGCGTCTTGCCCAGAATGGGCGAGTTGTCGGGCGTGACGTCGTACGGACCTGACCACTGCCGCAAGACCTTCACTCTCCCGGTCTGCGGCAGCTGCTCGGTGAGCGCCTGCGCGTAGCGGGTGAGGAAGCGCGAGGTCGAGCCCAGGTTCAAGCCGACCGGCTCTCGCGGGTCGCCCATGCCGCCGACGATCTCGCCGCGCATCGACTGCGAGAAGTAGAGGCCCGAGTCGAGCACCGACACCAGCGGCCCGAGGAAGGGCTTGAGCGGCTCGGTGCTGCAGATCTCGTGGCGGTGCGGGTGGTTGGGCAGGTGCACGCCGGCGAGCTTCGCGATCTGCGGGCTCCAGGCGCCGGCCGCCAGCACCACCGTCTCGCAGGCGATCTCGCCGCGATCGGTGATCACCTTCTTGATCTTCCCGCCGCCCAGCTCGAAGCCCACCACGTCGGTGAAGGTCTCGACCTGCACCCCGCGCTTCTGCGCCTGCTGCGCGTAGCCCCACAGGAACGGCCAGGGGAAGATCACCGCGTCCTTCGGGTTCCACGCGGCGGCCTTCACGCCCTTCAGGGTGAGCTGCGGCACCACGTCGCGCGCCGCGTCGGGGGTGAGGATCTGCGTGGGCACGCCGTGCTGGTTGTGCAGCGCCGCGCCGCGCTCGATCTTCCGCACCACCTCGTCGGACTTCGCCAGGAAGAGGTAGCCGCCCTGGCGGAACCAGACGTTGATGCCCATGTCGCGCGCGAAGCGCTTCATCAGCTCGATGCTGCGGCGCGCGAGCGAGATCAGCGTGGGCGTGCCCCACTGCGCGCGGATGCCGCCGCCGTTGCGGCCCGAGGCGCCGGCGCAGAGGTACCCCTTCTCGAGCACCACCACGTCGGTCTCGCCCAGCTCGGCGAGGTTCCAGGCGAGCGCGAGGCCCATGATGCCGCCGCCGATGATCACGATCTTCGCCTTCGCCTTCACCGGCGCTTCCGAGCGCAGGGTGGGCGAGGCGATGTCCACCGCGGGCACGCCGCCGGCCGGAGCGCGCGCGGGGTCGAACGCGGCGCTGGCCCAGTAGCCGAGCTCGGTGGGGAAGAGCGGGGGCCGCGGGGTGAAGGGCATCAACTGCGCGGGGGCAGGCTTCTTCGGGGCCTTGTCTTCGAGCAGCCGGGCCACGGCGTTGAGGCACTGCTTGCCCTGGCACATGCCGGTGCCGAAGCCGGTGAAGCGCTTGACCGACTCGATGTCGCAGTAGCCCTTGCTGATGGCGTGCTCGACCTCGCTGGCGGTCACGTCTTCGCAGGTGCAGACGAGTGACTTGCTCACGTTGCCTCCGCGAGCGGCCGGGCCAGCGCATCTGCCGCGGCCAGCCCCTGCTCCGCCGCCGCAGCCGACGACATCGGCCCCCGCATCTCACCTGCGACGAACACGGCCGGGTTCGCCGTCTGCCCTCGCGAATCGGTCTGCACCACGAAGCACCGCGCCGCCGGGTTCCACACCACCTCGGCGCCCGCGCACCGCGCCAGCTCGAACGCGGGGCTCGGCGGACCACAGGCGGCGATCAC
Source organism: Archangium sp. (assembly GCA_030681645.1). Taxonomy (GTDB): domain Bacteria; phylum Myxococcota; class Myxococcia; order Myxococcales; family Myxococcaceae; genus Archangium_A. The sequence continues at coordinate 247,664 of JAUXRX010000057.1, read as the reverse complement.
GTCGCAGTCGATTTTTCCCCCGGGGGTCACCGTGACCGCGTTGACGGTGCGCAGGCCATGCGCGCGAACGATCTCCGCGCCCACTGCCAGTGCCTCACCGCCCGCTCCCTTCACCAGCTCGGCCAGCGATCTCGCCTCGCTGGCTTCGCCGACACACGCCACCCGTCTGCCCGGGAGGATTCCGTGGCGCCTGATCAGCATCGACACCGCGCGCCCCGCCATCACGCCCGGGAGATCGTTGTTGGGGAAGGTGGGCAACATTGCGTGGCCGCCCACGGCCAGGAGCAGCCGCTGGTAGAAGACGAGGTGCAGCCGCTCGCCCTCCACCACCGCGAGGAACGGCTTGCCGTCGTCGGCGAAGAGCCCCACCACCTCGGCGCCCAGCCGGGCCGGCGCGTTCCACGGAGCGGGCTGGCCTGCTTCCGCCCCCGAGGTGAGCCGGCCACCGACGTGCAGGTCGCGCTCGAAGAGCACGTGCTTCACCCCGCGCGTCTCGAGTTGGCGTGCAGCCGAGAGCCCGGCAGCGCCGCCCCCGACCACCACCAGGTCGTGCTCTTCGATGATCGCAGGCTGACGATCGGCCGCCGCCCGTTCAGGCAGCACGCCCAGGCCCGAGAGCTGGCGCGCGATCTTGAGCAGCACCTGCTCGGCGATGGGCCAGCCGGCCATGAACTCGTGGTGATTGAACCAGTCGCGGAACACGAAGTCGTTCGCGCGGAGGAGATCGACGCGCACGTCGGGCATCGCGTTCTGCCGCTCGAGCCGCATGCCGGCCTTCACCGGCACCCGGCAGGTGGCCACGTTGGGGATGCCGTCCACGCGCATGAGGCACTGCGCGCAGGCGCCGGTCATGCAGAAAGGGCCGCGGGGGCGGTGGTACTTGGGCGAGCGGCTGAAGATCAGCTGGTCGTTCGCGATGACGGCGCACGCGACGGGCTCACCCTCACGGGCCTGCAGTTGATCGCCGTCCAGCTCGATGGTGACCGTGGGATCGGTGGGGCTGAGGCGCGGCATGGGCTGCGAAGGGTGTACTGCGCTCTTCGCTTCCGCGAAACGACGACGTTAGTGGGCGGTGGGCTTGCGCACACGCCGTCTCCAGTAGCCCGGTCGGCGGCGGTGGTGAGCGATCGCGAGTACGCGGATTTCGTCCTCCAACTCGATGAAGAAGATCGCGAAAGGGAATCCGTGGAGGAGCGCACGACGAACACCGAGACCGACTGGAACGCCTGGGGCAAGAGGGGACCGCCGCGGTGACCGTTGAATCCGAAGGAGCTTCGCGTTGACTGCTGAGATCAACGAGTCGCCGAGGCCGCGAACCTGTTCCTGGTACCAGGCATGCGCGGCCGACAATTCGTCCGCAGCTTCCTCATCGAGCCTGATTGGTTTCATCAGCGGCGAGTGGGCTTCTGAATCCGAGCTCGCACGACCGCCCAATCGGTTCCGACGGATTTGCCGGCGAGAGCCCGCTTCGCGCGCTTCTCGAGTTCCAGCGTCCACATCGTGTCGGCATCGCCCTCCGGCTCTCCGCCGATGCTGGCGAGGAGTTCGGCTGCCAGCCGTGCGCGCTGTTTTGAGTTGAGGCGCAGGGCCTCGCCCAGGACTTCTCTCTCTCGTGCGGTCACGCCGACAGCATAGTCGTTCAGGGCTTCGGGTGGGCCGACAGCCACGTGTAGATGTTGCTCGCCCACTGGCTGTTGAACACCGGGACATGGCTCCCGCCGCGAATGCGCCAGAGCTCGGCCGCGGCGCCGGGCGGACAGCCAGTGAACGACTCGCGCTGCGTCTCGGAGAAAGGCAGATCGGTCACCAGGTCGAGATCGCCGCCGATCGACTCGAGCATCGCCCCCGTGCAGCCGTTCTTTGCGGCCCAGGTCGTGACGGTGGTCTCCGCCGAGGGGAAGGGCGGCTGGCCCGCCAGCGCCACCCCGCCGTTGTAGGAGATCACCGCGTCGAGCGTGCCGTGCACCTGCAGCACGTTCACCCTCTGCGCCGGGTTGCACCGCGCCGTGTCGGCCCACACCGCGCCGGCCAGTGACACGATGCCGGCGATGAGCTCGCTCCGATCGCACGCGAGGCGGTGCGCCATGAAGCCGCCGTTGGAGTGCCCGACCAGGAAGATGCGCTTCGGGTCCACCGTGAAGCGGGCCTGCATGTCGTGGATGACCGCGGTCAGGTACGCCACGTCGTCGACGGTGCCCCCGAACGCGCAGCACGCGTCGGTCGCGTTCCAGAAATGCTGCCCGGTGGAATCGATGGTGCCGTCGGGCAACGCGAGCAGGAAGGTGCGCTGCTGCGCGAGCCCGGTGAGGTGGAAGTAGGCGTCCTGGGTCGCGGCGGTGGCGGTGTAGCCGTGCAGCAGCACCACCAGCGGCGTCGGCGTTCCGCGCGAGTAGCCCACCGGCACGACCTCACCAAAGGGCCGGGCGGTGACGAGCGGATCAGGCACGTACGAGCCCGCGTCGGGCGCCCCGGCGTCGAAGCCCGCATCGAAGCCCGCGTCGTCGAGCCCCGCGTCCGCACCGCCATCGGTCACTGAGGGTGGGGTCGGCGAACACCCGACGATCAACAACCCAGCGAGAGCGAAGCGCTTCATGCGTGCCGCCTTAGCGCAACTGGCACTTTGAGCGCTGGTGGTTCTCTGGCAAACCCGCTCCCGATGATCACTGCCAACCCCCGCGTCCCGCTGCCGATCAACGAGCCCATCAAGCAGTACGCCCCCGGCTCCCCGGAGCGCGCCGAGCTGAAGGCCGCGCTCAAGAGCGTCGGCTCGGAGAAGGTCGAGATCCCCGTCGTCATCAACGGCAAGGAGATCCGCACCGGCAAGACCTTCGAGGTGCGCTCGCCCTTCGAGCATCACAAGGTCCTCGCCACCGTGCACGCCGCGGGACCCGAGCACGTGGAGATGGCGATCACCGCGGGCCTCTCGGCCAAGCGCGCCTGGGCCGAGCTGCCGCTCGCCGATCGCAGCGCGGTGATGCTCAAGGCCGCCGAGCTGCTCGCCACGAAGTACCGCGCCACCATCAACGCGGTCACCATGTGGGGCCAGGCGAAGACGTCCTTCCAGGCCGAGATCGACGCCGCCTGCGAGGGCATCGACTTCCTGCGCTTCAACGCCGCCTTCGCGCAGCAGATCGCCGACATTCAGCCGATCTCCAGCCCCGGCGTGTGGAACCAGACCGACTACCGCCCGCTCGACGGCTTCGTGCTCGCCGTGGCGCCGTTCAACTTCACCGCCATCGCCCTCAACCTCGCCACCGCGCCGGTGCTCATGGGCAACACGGTGCTCTTCAAGCCCGCCGAGACCGCCACCCTCGCCGCGTGGACGTTGATGAAGGTGCTGCAGGAAGCGGGACTCCCGCCGGGGGTGATCAACTTCCTCCCCGGGCCCGGCCAGCCCATCGGCAGCACCGCGATGGCGCACCCCGACTTCGGCGGCCTGCACTTCACCGGCAGCACCGCGACCTTCAACGCGATGTGGAAGACGGTGGGCGATCACATGCCGCGCTACCGCCAGTACCCGCGCATCGTTGGGGAGACCGGGGGGAAGGACTTCATCTTCGTGCACCCCAGCGCAGCCGACGATCTCGACGCGGTGGCCGTGGCGATCGCCCGCGGCGGCTTCGAGTTCCAGGGCCAGAAGTGCAGCGCCTGCTCGCGCGTGTACGTGGCGTCGTCCGTCTGGCCCTCGCTGCGTGAGCGGCTGGTGCCGATGATCGACGGCATCACCATGGGCGCCCCCACCGACTTCCGGAACTTCATGTCGGCGGTGATCGACGATCGCAGCTTCATCAAGATCGGCCGCTACCTCGACATGGCGAAGGCCAACGACGCGAAGGTGCTCTCGGGCGGCACGTCGGACCGCACCGTCGGCTGGTACGTGCGGCCCACGCTGGTGCAGGTGACCAACCCGCGCCACGCGCTGATGACCGAGGAGATCTTCGGCCCCGTCGTCACCGTCTTCGTCTACCCCGACGAGCAGCTCGACGAGGCGCTCAAGGAGTGCGACCAGGCCGCCGCCTACGCGCTCACCGGCTCGATCTTCGCCCGCGACTGCCACGCCATCGTGAAGATGACCTCGGCGCTGCGTCACGCGGCGGGCAACTTCTACATCAACGACAAGTGCACCGGCGCCGTGGTGGGCCAGCAGCCCTTCGGCGGTAGCCGCGGCTCGGGCACCAACGACAAGGCCGGCTCGCCCTGGAACCTGCTGCGCTGGACCAGCCCGCGGACCATCAAGGAGACCTTCGTGCCTCCCACCACCCTCGGCTACCCATTCATGGGGGCGGAATAGGCGCCCGTCGCGGGGTGGAATTGCTACGGTTGCAAATGCAATGGCAATAGCAACGCCGTCCGTCGCGCCTTCCCTCGACCAGCTCAAGTCCACCATCCGGGGAGTGGGGCTGCGCAGCACTGCGCCGCGCATCGCGGTGCTCAAGCGGTTGATCGTGGCGACGACGCCGGTCTCTCACGGAGAGCTGGTCGACACGCTCGCCGAAGAGGGCATGGACCGCACCACCGTCTACCGGAACCTGGTCGACCTCACCGAGGCGGGCCTGGTGCAGCGCACCGACCTCGGCGATCACGTCTGGCGCTTCGAGCTCAAGCGCGGTGACGGCGAGAGCATTCGCCACCCGCACTTCACCTGCACCGACTGCGGGGTGGTGTCGTGCCTGCCCGAGGTGACGCTCTCGGTGAAGACGGGCAAGGGCGTGCCGAAGTCGTTGTCGAAGCAGAAGGTCGAGATCCAGCTCAGGGGCAAGTGCGATGACTGCGCCTGACACGAACGTGGTGGAAGTGCCGTGTGCCGTGCACGCCCCGCCGGTGGTGACGAAGGGCGAGGGCCGCACCCGCGCCGTGGTCGCGCTCACCGCGGTGATGATGGTGCTCGAGCTGGTGGTGGGCTGGTGGACGCACTCCCTGGCCCTGCTCGCCGACGGCTGGCACATGGGCACGCACGTGGGCGCGCTCGGCATCAGCGCGCTGGCGTACTGGTACGCCCGCACCCGCGCGGGGCAGACCGAGTTCGCCTTCGGCACCGGCAAGGTCTACGCGCTCGCCGGCTACACCAGCGCGGGGCTGCTCATCGCCGTCGCGCTCGGGGTGATCGGCGAGTCGATTCACCGCTTCGTGAACCCCGAGACGGTGCGCTTCGCCGAGGCGTTCCCGGTGGCCGTGCTCGGCCTGCTGGTCAACCTCCTGTCTGCCTGGCTGCTCGACGTCGATCACCCGCATGAACACGCGCACGACCACGACCACGGGGACCACGATCACGATCACGATCACGGCCACGATCACAACCTGCGCGCGGCCTATCTGCACGTGGTGGCTGACGCCCTCACCTCGGTGCTGGCGATCGGCGCGCTGCTCGCCGGGCGCTACCTGCAGTGGAAGTGGATCGACCCGGTGGTCGCCGTGTTCGGTGCGCTGGTGATCCTCAAGTGGGGCGCGGGGCTCATTCGCGAGTGCGGCCGCCAGCTGATCGACCTCGACCCGTCCCAGAAGCACCGCGAGAAGGTGAAGACCGCGCTCGAGGGCCTGGTGGGCACGCGGGTGGTCGATCTCCACCTCTGGCGGGTGGGCCCCAGGCAGCTCGTGTGCATGGTGTCGGTGCAGTCGGCCGAGCCGAAGACGCTCGAGGAATACAAGCGCGTGGTGATGGGCGCCGCGCCGGTCGATCACCTCACCGTCGAGATCTGCACCCGGGCGTCGTAGCGCTCAGTCCAGGTCGAAGGGCGTGGGCCGCCCGTCGAGCTCGGTCAGCAGGTCGTGCGCGAGCAGCCTCACGCTGAGCCCGCGCCGGGCCAGTTCCCGTTCCAGCGCTTCGACGAAGAGCCCCCGCCCCGGCCGCGCGTGCCTGCGCACGAGTTCGTTCTGTTTCTCCACCGTGAGCGCGTTCGTGCCCACCGCGGCCGTCTCGGCCAGGCACGCCGGCGCGAGGCTCGTCTGCACGCCGCACGAGGGTGAACCATCGACGCCGATCGCCCCCACCACCTCGAAGCCACTGCGCGCGTAGTCGGCCATCTGTGCCACCACCCGCCTGGCCAGCCGCGTGTACCTGATCCGGGTCCACGCCAACGCCAGGGGGACCAGCGCTTTCCTGCCGGCCAGCGCCGCGCCGCTCGCCGGGGCCGCCCCGTACAACCGCAGCAGGCGGCGCTTGAGCACGCCTCCCCACGCCAGCTGCTCGGGGCAGGGCAGCTGCACCATCCCCACGCCGCTGCGCAGGCACGCGTCGATCACCTCGCGCACGGGCCCCGGGCGCCTCGCGCCACCCAGGTACCGCGTGTTCTCGTTCAGCAGGCAGTGCGAGACGAACACCACGCGGCGGCTCCGCCCGTCCGCCAGGCGCTGCGAGAGCTCCACGAAGCGGCCACGTTCCCCGCTTTGCGGCTGGCCTGCACCTTCTGCGCGAGGTGGCCTGGGAGAGGTCGGGTTTCCGGACATGGGGCCCAGCGGAGCAAGGGCCGTTCCGCCCGCCGGTCGGCCGCGGATCTCACCTCCGCCTGCTGCCGCGACGACGGGCCGGCCTTTCCAGCACCACGACGTGCACGTCTCGGTGGTGTGGTGAATGAGCGACGCGTCGCCGCCGTCGGGCCGTCGTGCGCGCTCTCCTGCTGCTGTGCCTGATTCCCTTCGCTGTTCGGGCTGAAGACCGGCCCCGCGCCAGCGTCAACGGCACGGTCTCCGGCCGCTGGCTGGACGAGGTGCAGGTGGGCGCGGGGCGCGAACGTGCAGCTCTCAGCGGGGGCGGGGTCTCGTTCGGCGGCACGGTGGAGCTGATCGCGCGCGTGTCCCGGTTCCGCCTCGGAGGTCAGCTCGGCCTCGACGCGCTCGAGGGCCCCCGCTCGGACCTCGAGGTCGGCCGCAGCGAGCCGCTCGTTCCGTTCGCGCCGACCCGGGAGGTGGTGTCGGCGGCGATGTTCATCACGCTCTCCCCGTGCGCCGGCCTCGCGTTCGGAGACGAGCACCTCCAGGGCTGGCTGGACCTGCTGGTCGCGTTCGAGCTGCTGCGCGCGAAGGTGGACGGCGACTGGATGCTGGCCGCCACCGTCGCGCCGACGCTTCGGCTGGGTGGGGCGGTGATGGTGGGCGACGTCGGCCTCGAGGTCTCGTTGCTGGGCTCGTATTTCGGCGCGGCGAGGGTGACGCTGGCGATCGGGCTCAGGCTTTGACGAGCGGGTGGCGGAAGCGCAGCCGGGGAAAGCGCGCGAAGTCGCGATCGGCGGTGATCAGCTCGGCGTCGGCCTCGAGCGCGAGCGCTGCGAGGTACGCGTCGCTGGCGAGGTTGCCGGTGACCCCGACCGCCCGACAGAGGCGCTCCATCATCGACCAGTGCTGGGGCCCGGGCTCGAGCAGCACGAAGCCCGGCGCGTCGCGCACGCCATCGATGAAGAGCAGGACGTCGTCGAGGGGCGTCGGGGTCTTGAAGACCTTCCTGCTCGTGGCGACCCTCAACACAGCCGTGAGCGTCGCGCTGCACACCGCGAACGACTCGTCGCCGTTGAGCAGGTCTCCCATCCAGCGAGACCAGGCCCGGTGCTCAGGCACGTCTTCTCTCAGCGCATAGAGCAGGGGGTTCACGTCAAGGAGCAGCATCGTCCTCCAGGAGGTCGAGCAGCGCCGAGGTGCTCGTCAGGTCGACTCTGCGCTGCAGGCCGTCACCCTTGAAGGTGTGGAGCACGCGTCGTTTCCCCGACGCGGCACGCGTGGGCCGGGCCAGCTTCTCCCGGAGCGCGTCTTCGATGATGGCCGTGAGCGTGGTGCCCCGTTCCGCGGCGGCCTTCTTGGCTCGCCTGACGAGCTGCTCGTTGAGGTCCAGCGTGGTCCGCATGCAGATGAGCAGACCAGCTCAGGCAGATATCTGCAACCGACCCATGGTGCCCAGGTCGCAGAGTGAATCGCCCCTCGACTTCGCTCGGGGTGAGCGGTGATGGCTTCGCTCTCCGTGCTCAGAGCATCGGCGCCGTCTGCGGCATCGGGTCGAGCATCGGGGTGCTGCGCGAGTTCTGCCCGAACCGGGTGCGGATGATGGCGCCCATCGAGACGAACACCGACAGGGCCATCACCAGCGGGCCAATCACGGGGATGTGGCCGACCAGCAGCAGCGCGAGCAACCCGACCGCGAGCACCAGCGCCTGGGTCTTGCGCAGCTTGCCGGTGGGCAGCCGTGCGCCGACCGCGTTGGCCACCACTGCGAGGCCGACGGGCACGAAGAGGGCCAATGCGACCCACATCAGCATCGCCACGGGGATACCGACCAGCGTGACCACCAGCATCACCGTCAGCGGAATGGTCGCCAGCAACCCGAGGAACCCGGCGAGCCCGTTCTTGCCCGGCTCGGCCTTGATGGTGGCCTCGAGGGCCTTCATGCGCTGCGGGGCGAACATCATCAGCACGAAGCCCAGGCCGAAGAAGACGGCGAACTGGAGGAGGAAGCCGGCCAGCCCGCGGCCGAAGCCGCTGCGGGAATCGTCGGCGGCGTCCTGCGCCTCGGTCACCCGCGCCGAGCGCTGCGACTTCACCATGCCCCGCGCCACCGAGGTGCCGAAGCCCGAGCCGCCCATCGACACCGACTCACCGTGCACCGACGAGCCTTCGCCCTTCACCACGCTCCCGCCGAAGGAAACGGCGTCACCCTCGACGACCGCGCCCTTCTTGAGGATCACGTCGCCACCGAAGGCCACCGCGTCACCCTCGACCACCGCGTCTTCCTCGATGATCACCGGCCCGCCGTAGGCGACCGCCGTGTCGATCCTCGAGCCCTTCTCGATCGTCACCGGGCCACCGGTGCTCACGCGGTGCCGCTCGAGCTCGGCCTGCGCACGCGACAGCTCGGCCTGCGCCTGGCCCTGCTCACGCAGCGCCTGGACGCGCTCACGCTCGGCCTCGGCGGCCTCCTGCGCTTGCTCGCGGGCCAGCTCTGCGGCTTCCTGCGCCTGCTCACGCGCGGCCTCGGCGGCCTCCTGCGCCTGCTCCCGGGCGGTCTCGGCCGCCTCGCGCGCCTGCTCGCGGGCGTCCTGCGAGGCCTCGCGCACCGCGTCGGTCTTCTCGCGCAGCTCGTCGGCCTTCTCTCGCGCCAGCTCGGCTGACTCGCGCGCCCGGTCTGCGGCTTCACGCGCCGCATCGGCGCCCACGCTCTTGAGCGGCACCAGCGGCGCCACCACGGGCGTCCCCGGCGTCACCGGCGTCACCGCGACCGGCGCGACGACCGGAGTCGGAGTGGTGGCCCGGCGAATCACCCACATCTTGCCGTCGGCGGCCTTGCCCGAGCGCGTCACCTCGAGGCCGTAGGCCTGGGCGATCGTCTCGAGCGCCTCTTCGCCGTTCACGCTGGGGAGGTTCAGGTTCACGTGCTCGGGGAAGTCGCCGATCACCACCAGGTTGAGGCCGCTCTTCTGGGCGAGCTGCTTGAGCCCGTCCTTGAGCGAGCCGTCGAACTCCATCGAGACCGGGGCCGCCGCCAGCACCATCGCTGCCATCATTGAGATCATCATCACGACACCACCTTCACTTGTGCGGGCTGAACCAGGCGGCGGAACGCGGTCAGCGTCGCAGCGAGCAGCAGGGAGAGACCCAGGACGGTCGGCAGGGCCGCGGTGGTCCACAGGGCGAGCAGCGCGCTCGCCGAGGCGACCAGGCCTTCACGCAGCTTCACCACCAGCGAGGCCAGCGCGAGCCCGAAGCTCCCGGTGACGCCACCGCTGACCAGCAGCGCGATCACCGCCAGCGAGAGCGTGACCCCGACGATGGCCACGGCCGACCAGACGTCGGCGCGCGAGAGCGGGCGGGCAGGGGCCTCGGCCACGCGCGACATCACCTTCGCGAGGAAGTCGGGGGGCGGCAGCGGGTCAGCCAGCCGCAGCAGGTCCTTCTCGAGCTGCCGGTGCTCCTCGAGGAGCGCGGCGCGCTCGGCTTCGGTGGGGGCGAGCTCCGAGAGCAGCGCCTCCAACTCAAGATCGTTGGGCTCGTTCATCACGCTGCTCCCTTCGTCTCGGCAGCCGTCATCCGGGTGCGGAGCTTCTCTCTCGCGCGAAACAACCGCGCCATGATCGTGCCGGGAGCGACGTCCATCACCTCGGCGATCTCCTTCGTGGTGCGCTTCTGCACGTAATAGAGCGCGAGCACTTCGCGATCGTCGACCGAGAGCGTGTTCATCGCGTCTTCCAGCGACTTGCGCTCCTGGCGGGCGATCGCGCCTTCCTCGAGCGTGGGCTCACCCGACGAGAGCGAGTGGGCGTGATCTTCCACGTCGTCGGTCTTCATCTTCTGCCGGCGCCGCAGCAGGTCGAGGCACTGGTTGCGCGCGATGGTGAGCACCCAGAGATCGAACGGCCGCGAGTCGTCGTAGCGATCGAGGTTCTGGTACGCGCGCAGGAAGGTCTCCTGCGCCACCTCGGCGGCCTCGGCCTCGGTGCGCAGCAACCGCAGGCACAGGCCGTAGACCTGGCGCTGCACCGACTTCACCAGGGCGGCGAACGCGTTCGAGTCACCGCGGCGCGCCCGGCGAACGTCATCGACCCAGGGTTGTGCCGGCTCGTTGGCCATGATGCCCAGCGACATCGGGGACAGCGGGGAGAGGACGTTCATCGCGTGCACGTCCCACAATACGGAGAGCTCAGACCCTCATTGCCAACAGGCTGAAACACCCGAAAAGACTCGCGATATCAGCGCTTTGAGTTCTCCATCCGTCGAGAAGCCTTGAGCTTTTTGGCCTCGCGCTGCTGGGCGAGGAAGCCCCGGGGCCCGGCCTGAAGGGCAGGGACCGGACGGGCGGGGGCGAGGTTGGCCTTCTTCTTCTCCTCGCCGCTCTTGTGGTCCACCTTCGAGCGCGAGTGCTGCACGGGGGCCGCGACCGGCTTCTTCGACGCGCCTGACTTGTGGTCGACGGTCGACGACGAGACCTGCGGGTAGTCGGAGTAGGGCCGGGGAGCCACCTCTTCGTCGGTCTCCTTCTTCACCCCGAAGTGGAAGAGCCGCTTGACCACCAGCGTGGCGTAGCTGCCCGGGGGCAGGGTGAAGGCGATGTTCACCTTGATGAAGCCGCGGTTGAGCTCGTCGGGGCGCGGCTTGCCGATCACCAGCTTGGCCGGGTTCACCAGCACGGGGCGCTCTTCGTGCCTGAAGAACAGCAGGCGGGGCGCCTCTTCGATCCGCAGATCCTCGAGGGTCAGCTTCTCCTTGCCCAGCACCCACTTCACCGCTTCTTCCACCTTCGGGTCGTTGAACGAGCTGTTGGGCGCGAGCAGCGGGAAGGTGCGGTGCTTGATGTACGCCATCACGTCGGGCGTGGCGTCGGTGTGGTGCAGCAGCGTGCCCGCCTGGTACGGCATGGGGAAGAGGTGCTCGCGGGGGAAGACGAGCTGCAGCAGGCGCCGCACGCCCTCGTTCCAGAGGTAGCTCTGGTAGGTGAAGAGCAGCAGCGCGCGGTAGTCGGCGTCGATCTGCAGGAACGCGTTGACGAAGTCGTTCGGCTCGTCGCGCAGCGCCTTGATGATGCGGATGTACTTGTGCCCCGCGTCGTAGGGGACCTTCGCCGTCCAGTCGCCCCAGTTCGAGGCCCAGAACTGCTTCACCTTGCCGTCGTCGGTGCGATCGAGCGGCGAGGGCTTGGCGAGGTAGTTGTGCAGCGCCGCCTCGAAGTCACCGCGAATCAGGTCCTTCGCGATGAAGCCCTGGCCGTGCTTGAGGCTGCCGAAGCGCTGGCTGTCGAAGTAGTTCACCACCCCCAGGCGCTGCACCTCGGTGGCCGCGATGGCGACCTCGGAGAGCTCGGGGGGCTTGAGCTGGCGCACGGTGACGGCGAAGCGGTTGCTGGTGGTGTTCTTCGACGAGAGCGCCTTGTCGGTGCGACCGAGGTACTTGAGGCGCAGATCCTCGTCCTGCATGTCGATGTCGACACCCTTCACCGCGATCAGCTGCTCGGTGCGGCCCTGCTTGTCCTTGAGGCCGCAGTAGCTGACCGAGCCCGGCGAGAGGCCGAACTGCTGCTGAATGCGCCCCACCGCGTCGAAGGTGGACAGCTTCTGCTTGTCCATCAGGTACACGCGGAACGGGCCCGTCTCGACCTCGTCGAACCGGTACGACTCCTTGACGGAGAAGTCCTCGGGCTTCTGCTTGATCTTCATTTCGCGGCCAGCCCTATCACCGAACCAGCCGCTGCGCTCACACCACCGTGATGGCGAAGTTCGGCAGCTGCTCGAAGGTGTAGTTCCCCGGGGTGCTGCGCAGCAGCGAGCGCAGCTGGCGGGCGGCGACCAGGGTGAGGCGCAACGTCAACTGCCGCTTCTTGAAGTCGGCCAGCGAGGGGTCGCCGTTCACCACTTCGACCCGGCTGGCGCCCGACACCACGCTGAAGGGGCGCTGGTGCCCGATGCGGCCCTTGAGCAGGCTGCAGAAGGTGCCCACGCCGTCGGCCGAGAGCTTCCACGTCACCAGCTCGCCCGCCTTCGACGCCTGGCTGGTGGTGGCGGTCATGGTCGAGAGGCTGCTGCCCTCTTTTTCCATGCGCTGGTCGATCAAGATCCGCGCGCGCGGCGAGCTGAGCAGCGAGGCGCGATCGAGCAGCGAGATCAGCAGCGGGTCGACCCGGGCGAGCACCTCGACCAGGCCCGTGGGAGACCACTCGCGCACCGCCCGCGTCTCGTCCTTCGTGACCGGCACGGCCAGCAGCAGGGGCACGCTCTCGTAGTCGGTGATCACCGCGGGCGCCTCGGGATCAGGCGTGAACACCACCCCGAAGAGCTCGGAGTCGGTGCCCGGGGCCACTCCCTGCGCCAGCACCATCACCTGGTTGGTGTCGGCCGAGAGCTGGCCCTCGGTGGCGCGGGTGATGAGCGTGCTGAGCAGGGTGATCGCCCACGGTGGCGCGGCGAACTCGTCTTTTTCCTTCTGCACCCGCAGGGACAGCTCGTAGCCCTGCGGCGCCAGGCCCTCGGTGAGCAGCTGCCAGTGCGGCCGCCCCCTCGCCAGCGAGCCGCAGCTGATCGTCACCGCCTCCACGCGCCCCACCACCGTGCCGGCGCTGCCCCACAGACGCTGGCGAATGCCATCAAGACTCTCCGCCCGGGCGGCCAGCCGCTGGGCTTCCGTGGGAGGCGCAGGAGCTGCGGGGGCCTCAGGCGGGAGCTTCTGTTTCCGCGCAGTTACGCGCCGTGGTGCGGGGCGGGGTGGAACCTTCTGCCGGGCGGCGCGAGTCATGAGTCAGAACTAGCCACCTCGGGGGCCCAATGCAGCGGAACGAAGGAGATTTCTCGAAGGGTTCACGCCCGCGGGCGACACTCGTGAGCAGTGGTGTCTCGCCATCTTTCTCTTGCTAGCGTCCGGCCGTCTTGAGCAACCAACCCATTCCGCTCACTGATGTCGCTGGGACGGGATCTCAGCCGCGCCCCGGCCAGGTGTTCGCGCCCGGCCAGCTGAAGGGCCCGCGCCTGTCGGGCCGCTTCGCCGATGGAAAGGTCGGCGAGTTCCCCCTGTCCGATCGCACGTCGATGGGCCGCCACCCCAACAACACGCTGCGCCTGGTGGATCGCGAGGTCTCGAAGGAGCACTGCATCGTCGAGAAGGTGGGCGGCAATTACCTGCTGCGCGACCTGAACTCGAGCAACGGCACCTTCGTGAACGGCCGCAAGGTGCGCGAGCTGCGCCTGCGTGACGGCGACGAGATCGCCCTGGGCAACAGCCGCCTGGTCTTCCACGACGGCGGTGGCCAGGCGGGCCACACCACCTCTGCGGGCGTCACCGTGGTCGCCTCGGCGCAGTCGATGCCGGCCTTCCTCGCCACCGTGGCGCAGATGGAGTCGGCCGAGTTCCGCCCCGCGGACAAGCTCAACGATCTCGAGTCGCTCAAGCAGGACTACGAGAAGCTGCGCATCGCCAACGAGTTCCACCGCCTCGTCGGCATGGAGCGCGATCTCAAGAGCCTGCTCGACAAGATCTTGAAGGTGGCCTTCCAGCTGCTCGCCGCCGACAACGCGGTCGTCTTCCTCGCCAGCGAAGAGGGCACGCTCTCGCCGCAGGCCGTGCTGCGCCGCAAGCAGGACGCCGCCGAGGTGGTGGTGTCCGACACCGTGCTCAAGCGCGTGACCGAGACCCGCAGCGCGGTGCTCACCGCCGACGCGATCCTCGACAGCCGGTTCTCTTCTTCGGAGTCGATCGTCGCCCAGGGCATCCGCTCGGCCATGGCCGTGCCGCTGTTGAGCAAGGGCGTGCTGCGCGGGGTGTTGTTCTGCGACACGCGCGAGCGCACCAACGCGTTCTCGGAGAAGGACCTGAAGGTGCTCTCGGGCATCGCCTCGCAGGCGGCGATCGCCCTCGAGAACTCCGAGCTGGCGCGCAAGATCGAGCAGGAGGTCGTCACCCGCGCCGAGCTGTCGCGCTTCCTCGCGCCCGCCGTGGCCGAGGCGGTGGTGTCCGGCAAGGTCGAGCTGCTGCGCGTGGGCCGCCTGGCCGAGGTGAGCTGCATCTTCGCCGACATCCGCGGCTTCACCTCGATGGCCGAGGCCGACAGCCCGCAGGAAACCGTCGCGATGCTGAACACGTTCTTCACCGCGATGGCGAACTGCATTTTCACGCACGAAGGCAACCTCGATAAGTTCATCGGCGACTGCGTGATGGCCACCTGGGGCCCGCCGATCACACACCCTGACGACGCAGGCCGTGCGCTCAAGTGCGCGCTGGAGATGCTCGACGAGATCAACTCGATGAACGAGGCCCGGGTGGCCGCCGGCAAGAAGGCGATCGAGGTGGGCATCGGCGTCAACACCGGGCAGGCCGTCGTCGGCTACATCGGCAGCAACGAGCGCCACGAGTTCACCGCCATCGGTGACTCGGTCAACACGGCCTCGCGCCTGTGCGGCCTGGCGAAGGGTGGCGAGGTGCTGGCCAGCGACGTGACGGTGAAGCGCGCTGGCCCCGGCTTCAAGGTGGAAGCCGTCTCCGTGCTGCAGGTCAAGGGCAAGGAGAAGGGCGTGCCCGCCTACCGGGTGCTCGACTACACGGGCCCGTGATGACCGACGCGCGTTCCTCGCGGAGCGTCGTCGCTCAAGCCTGTCCCAATTGCGGGAAGCTTCACGACGTGGGCGTGTACGTGTCGGGGCAGCAGCTCGTCTGTGCCTGCGGCATCAGGTTCGAGGTCAGGCGCAGCGACGTGAAGCCGAAGTCCGAGGTGATCACCGCGAACGCCCGGGGCGACGGCGTGGTGATGGAGAAGACCTTCGCCAGCAGCAAGCCCGACCCCCAGTTGGTGGACGACGACGAGCCCACCAGCGTGACGGCGAGCCCGAAGGTGCCCGGCTACGAGCTGGTGGAGCTGCTGGGCAAGGGCGGCATGGGCGAGGTGTGGCGGGCGAAGCAGACCTCGCTGGGCCGGCTGGTGGCGGTGAAGCTGCTGCCGCCGCGCTTCGCGAAGGACCCCGAGTTCGTGGCGCGCTTCGACAAGGAAGCGCAGGCGCTCGCCTCGCTCTCGCACCCGGGCGTGGTGCAGATCATCGATCGCGGCCAGGCGGGCGATCACTACTTCTTCGCCATGGAGCTGGTGCCGGGCATCAACCTCCGCGAGATGATGGCGGCGGGGCGGCTGCCGGTGAAAGACGCCGCGCGCATCGGCACGCAGATCGCGCGGGCCATCGACTACGCGCACGAGATGAAGGTCGTGCACCGCGACCTGAAGCCCGAGAACATCCTCATCGACGCGCGCGGGCACGTGAAGATCGCCGACTTCGGCCTCGCGGGCATGAAGGGCAACGAGCGCGACATCTCGCTGACGGCCACCGCGGTGGCGATGGGCACGGTGAACTACATGGCGCCCGAGCAGCGCCGCGACGCGAAGAACGTCGATCACCGGGCGGACCTGTATTCGCTGGGCGTGTTGCTCTACGAGATGTTCACCGGCGAGGTGCCGCTGGGGCGCTTCAAGCTGCCCTCGCAGAAGGTGGACGGGCTCGATCCCCGGGTGGACGAGATCGTCGGGGCGCTGCTCGAGACCGAGCCCGAGGCGCGGCCCGTTCGCGCGAACCTCGTCGCCGAGGTGCTGGAGCAGGTGATTCCGGCCAGTGGCGGGCCTGCGCCGGCCTCGTCGCTGGGCCCGGCGCCCGTGCGCGCCGCGCAGGGACGGGCGACGTCCTTCGTGCAGGAGCCGGGGGCCGGGTGGAAGGCGGGCGTGTTCGTGCTCGGTGGCCTGCTCGTCTTCGGGGTGGTGGTGAAGTTCTGGCCCGAGAGCCCGGATGCCCAGGTGCCGCTGGCGCCGCCGGCCTGGTACCGCGACAGCGACGACGAGGAGCTGCTCTCGAGCATCACCACCGACAAGGACGGCTTCACGCTGGGCTTCGAGCCGGTCACCGAGGGGGGCGAGGAGATCAACCTGCACTCCGGCCTGTGGACCCTCGAGAGCGGCGCGATGTCGGTGGTGCAGTACGGTGACGCGCTCCAGCAGGACGTGTTGGTGCCGCGGGCGTACCTGGCCAAGCGGTACTACGTGGCCGATCGGTTCGAGGCTTCGGTGGACGTCGAGGTGCTGCCCCTGCCTGCGGAGTTCCCCCCGGTCGCCTACGACAAGGTGCAGCACTTCGCCGAGCTCGCGTTTCGCATCAACGATCTGCAGGTGAGCGTCTTCGCCATTCCCGGGACGGACATGCGCATCGGCTGGCGGTACTTCCGCAAGGACGGCCAGCGGGTGGAAGGCAACTCGTCCATCGACCTCCAGGAGCTCCAGGAGGACCCGGTGCGGGTGCCGGCGGGCAAGTTCAGGCTGAGGCTCAAGCTGACCGCGCTCAAGAACGGCGACGTCAACGCCGAGGCGTTCATGAACAGCACGCGGGTGACGAGGCAGGTGTTGCCGGGGCTGGCGGGGCAGGTGGGCAAGGTCGCGTTGGGCTGCCGCAACCACGTCTGCCGCTTCGACAACCTCACCGTCGAGGGGCAGCCTGGAGTGCGGCCCGCACCGAGATCCAACTGACTCCCTCTCCCTGCGGAGCGGGGAGAGGGCCGGGGTGAGGGGCCACTTCGTGAGTCATTCCTCCAGCGCGCACCAGGCGAGCCCCTTCTCCGGGGTGGGCAGCTCGCAGCGGCTCCACGAGCGGCCGGTGACGGTGTCGATCAGGATCAACGGGGCGCCCTCGACCAGCTTGTACCGGCCCACCGGCCCCGACGGCAGCGAGGGAATGTCCTTCGCCCTGCACCACGCCTGCTTGCTCTTCTTGTTCGCGCACAGGTACCAGGTGCCGCCCGTCGCCGAGTCGAAGCGCGCGGTGAGCTCAGGGGTGCGGACGACGGTGTAGCGGCCCAGCTCGGCCGCAGAGGGCGCTGCGTTGACGATCTCATCGGCGAGCGCAACACAGGGCAGGGACAGCATCGCGAGGAAGAGGCGTTTCATGCGCCGCAGCGTAGTCCCGAGGACGTACGCGCGCCTCGACTCCTCTCGGCGTGAACGAAACTGGCGCACCGTTCAGCCCGGGCGAAGTCGAGGGCCTTCGCCACGGTCATTCCTCTGCGACGCCGAACTCCTTGAGCTTGCGCGCGAGCGTGTTGCGCCCGATGTCGAGCCACTTCGCGGCCAGCGTGCGGTTGCCCTTCGCGCGCTCGAGCACCGACAGCACGTGCCTGCGCTCGACGTCGGCCAGGGTGGGGACGGGCGCGTCTTTCGCGAGCGAGGCGGGCGGCGGAGGCAGTGAAGCCCTGCCCGCATCGGGCAGGGGCAGGTGTTCGGCCAGCACCTCGCCCTCGCACAGCACCACCGCGCTCTCGACGCAGTTCTCCAGCTCGCGCACGTTGCCCGGCCAGTGCCAGCCCTTGAGCCGCTCCAGGGCCTCCAGCGAGAGGTGGGGCTCGCGGCTCAGGTGATGCCGCTTCGTGGCCTGCGCGATGAAGTGCCGCGCGAGCCGCTCGATGTCTTCCGGCCCACGCGCGCGCAGCGGAGGCAGCCCCAGCTCGACCACCTTGATCCGGTAGTACAGGTCTTCGCGGAACTTCCCCTCGCGGACCATCTGGGCGAGGTCGCGGTGGGTCGCCGCGACGATGCGCACGTCGACCTGCACCGTCTGCGTGCCACCGACGCGCTCGAACTCGCGATCCTGCAGCACGCGCAACAGCTTCCCCTGCACCGGCAGCGGCAGCTCGCCCAGCTCGTCGATGAAGACCGTGCCGCCGGTGGCGACCTCGAACTTGCCGGGCTGCCGCGCCTCGGCGCCGGTGAAGGCTCCCTTCTCGTGACCGAACAGCTCGTTCTCGATGAGCGAGCCGGGCAGGGCGGCACAGTCGACCTTCACGAAGGGTTTGCCGCGGCGCCGGCTGTTGACGTGCACCGCGCGAGCGAAGAGCTCCTTGCCGGTGCCTGATTCACCCCGCAGCAACACGGTCGCGTCGGTCTGCGCCGCCTTCTGAATGGTCTTGTAGATGGCCTTCATCGGCGCCGACTCACCGATGACCTTGTTGAAGAAGTAGCCGACGGGCTGCTCGGGCCGCTCCCGGGCGCGCAGCAGCTCGGTGTAGAGCGAGGTCGCCTGCAGCGCCTGGCTGACCTGCGCCGAGATGCCCTTGAGCCGCTCCTCGTCGTCGGGCCCGAAGATGCCGCCGCCGAGGCGGTTGAGCACCTGCAGCACCCCGAAGATGGTGCCCTGCGCGTCGGTGAGCGGCACGGCCAGCAACGACGAGGTGCGGTAGCCGGTGAGCTTGTCGATGTCGGGGTTGAAGCGCTGCTCGTCCTTCGTGGCGGGAATGTTCACCACGCCGCCCTGCTGCGCGACGTGGCCCGCGACGCCCTGGCCGAGCTTGAGGCGAATCTGCTTCAGCTCGGGCAGGTGCGCCGCGCGGCTGAAGATCTCCCCGCGGGAGAAATCGACCAGGTACAGCGTGCCGCGATCGGCCTGCATCGAGTGCGCGATGCGATCGACGAGCTGGTGGAGGAACTCGTCGAGGTTGACTTCCTGGCCCACCAGCCCGCCGACGGACAGCACGACAGCGGCAGGATCTTCGCGGGTTGTCTTCGCCATCTCGAGGAGCAGTGAGTCCAACCCCAAGGGGCCGGTGGTGCAAGGCAAAGAATCGGAGCGGAGCGGAGAACTGGCCGAGGCGGAGCGACCCAGAGAGGCGGCGAACAAGGTCACCCCAGGGAGATGCGTTTGTTCTCGCGGGCCGGCTCGCTGGCGGGGAAGTAGTGGCGGGCTTCCTCGGCCATGTCCTCCACCTGGGTGTCGACGTGACCGGGATCATGGTGGAAGAGGAACAGCCGCCCCGCGCCGACCGACTGCGCGATGCGCGCGGCGTCGACGTTGGTGGAATGGCCCCAGCCCTTCTTCGGAGGCCCTACGCGGCCCTCGTACTCGTCGCGGGTGTACTGCGCGTCGAGCACCAGCGCGTCGACGCCGCTGAGCACGTCGCCCACGTCGCTGCGCAGCGACTCCAGCGTCATCTCGACGTCGGTGCAGTAGGCGAAGCGGCAGCCGTCGGCCTCGACCAGGTACCCGATGCAGCCCTGGGGGTGGGGCAGGTCGAACGGCGTGATGCGGAACGGACCCGTCTCGATCACCCCGCCGGGCACGGCCGAGCGGAAGTCCATCTTCGCGCGCATGGCGGAGAGGGGGACGGGGAAGTTCGGCGGCTCCATCTGCTTGCGCAGCACCGACTGCAGCTGCTGTTCACCGTCGGCGCCCGGCCCGTACATCGTCAGCTCGGTGGTGGGCATGAAGGCCGGCGAGAAGAAGGGAAAGCCCTGCACGTGATCCCAGTGCAGGTGCGAGAAGAGCATCGTCGCCTTCACCGGCGGCGACTTCATCAGGCAGTCGCCCAGGCTGCGCAGGCCCGTGCCCGCGTCGAAGATCAACCGGTGGCCCTGGCTCTCCAGCTCCAGGCACGAGGTGTTGCCTCCGATCTTCGCGACGTTTGAACCAGATGACGCCACGCTGCCACGTACACCCCAGAATCGGACGTCCATTGGAGACTCCTCGATGACCTTTGACGGGAACGTCGCGGTCGAGGAGTCACTCAGCAGGGGGAATGCCAACGGCTAAGCGCCTGATGGGACGGATCCGCGCGGGCGCGATGCACCAGGGTGGATCGGTCCCGCGCGATCTCCGCTCAGTCCTTCCAGAGCAGCTTCCAGGGGTTCTTGCGCACATCGGTCAGCAGGGTCTTGAGCTCGTCGTACACGGCGGGGTCCTTCAACACCTTGCCCATGCTGCCTTCACCGGCCTCGAGCTTGGCCAGCACCCGGTCCGCGCGGCTGGCCAGGGCGTCGACCTTCTCGCCGGCCTCCTGGTACTTCACGATCATCGCCTTGAGGCGTTGACCGTCTTCTTCAGTCAACGGCCCCGACACGCGCGCCAGCCCGCCCAGCGCGATCGACGCCTGCTTCGAGAGCTCGGGCAGCTCGGCCCGCGCCACCTTCGCCGTCGCCGCCGCGTCGTCGAGGAGCGCGTTGGCCTTGCCGCCCGGCTCCAGCTGCTTGCGGGCGGTGGCGGCGAGCACGCGGAGATCGGCGGCCGCGATCGAGAGCTCGCTGGCGAGGGTCTTGAGCTGCTCGCGGTTCTCGACGATCACCCCGTCGACGGTGGTGGTGAGCCCGCCCACGCCGCGCACGAGCTTGGTGAGCGCCTCGGGATCGCTCTCGAGCACGCGCGAGGCCGCGTCGAGGAACTTCGCCAGCCGGTTGCTCACCACGTCGATGCGGGGAGAATCGAGCCCGCGAATGGGCACCTTCGGATCATGCGGGTCCTTCGCCGAGCCCGAGTACACCTCGAGGTAGGACTCTCCCAGCGGGCCCACGCTCGACACGGTGACGATCGCGTCGGTGCGCAGCGAGGCCGCCGCGTCGTTGGTGAGCCCCAGGGTCATCTTCACCGGCAGCGGGCTGCCCTCGGCGTCGCGGCGCGAGGCGAGCAGCTCGACGTCTTCCACCTTGCCCACCACCACGCCGCCCAGCTTCACCGGTGCGTTCTTCACCACGTTCCCCGTGTGGGAGAAGTCGACGGTGATCTTCTTCGCGCCGCCGAAGGAGAGCTCCCCCATCAGCACGAGCAGGGTGAAGGCGCCCAGCACCGCCGCCAACACCAGCGCGCCTACTTTGAGTTCGAGCCGACTCTCGTCCATGTCATCTCTCTCGCGGGAAGTCCTTCGCCGGGCCGCAGTAGCCGACCTGCCGATCCTTCACCTGAACGACCCGGTCCGCGAGCTTTCCGAGCGCGTCGTAGTCGTGGGACACCAGGGCCACCCCCAACCCCTGCTCGCGCACCAGGGCCAGGGCGTCGTTCACCTGGCCCGCCGCCTCCCGATCCAGCCCCGTGGTGGGCTCGTCGAGCAGCAGCACCTCAGGCTCCAGCACCAGCGCCCGGGCGATGGCGGCCCGCTTGCGGATGCCGGGGCCCACCTCGGGCGGCTTCCGCCCCGAGAACTGCATCAGCCCCAGCCGCGTCATCGCCGCTTCGGCCCGCCCGTCTTCGCGCGACTTCGGGTCGGCCAGCGCCACGTTGTCGAAGAGGGTCAGCCAGTCGAGCAGCGCCGGGCCCTGCACCAGGTATGGCGCCTGCGCGCGCAGTTGCTGCAGCTTGCGCTCGGGCATGGTGTCGACGCGCTGGTCGAAGAGAAACACCTCGCCCGCGTCGGGCTTGAGCAGGCCCACCGCGAGGCGGCAGAGCACCGACTTGCCGCTCCCCGAGGTGCCCACGATGAAGGTGATGCCCGTGAGGGGTATCTCCACCGAGAGCCCCTCGAGGATGGTGGCTGCGCCGAAGCGCTTGGTGATGCCTCGGAGCGAGAGGGTGCTCACGGACGCAAACTGTCTCCCTCTCCCCGAGTCTCTGGTCGCTTCGCCTTGGCGCATCTTCCGCTTCGCTTCAGATGCGCTGGTCCAGCGTTCCGCTGAACCGGCTTCGCTGGTGGGGGAGAGGGTCGGGGAGAGGGCAAACCAGACTCAGTGTCAGTGCTTGCACCACTGCGTCGCCGTCATCGGCTGCGCGCCGGGCGCCAGACCCTGGCCCGTGGCGTTCTCGACGAAGGCCTTGGACGTGTAGCGGAACGTCGCGTCGGTCGCGGCGGAGTCCACGCAGATGTCGTTGCCGGTCGAGCCCATGTTCGGCAGGCCATCGCGACTGGCGTTGGCCACCCGGGAGGGGACGGTGGTGACCGTGCACGAGGCCAGGTTGCCGCCCGCGACGTTCGCCTTGATGGTCGCCACCGTCCAGAAGTCGCCCGAGGTGCCCGCGCCCGCGTTCCTCAGCAGCGGGAAGGCCGTCTGGCCCGTCGCCGGGTTGTAGCCGACGGAGACCACGCGCTCACCGTTGCAGTACAGGTTCACGTGCGGCTTGCTGTTCGCGCCCGAGTACATGTTCACCCCGACCACGAAGGCGTCATCGTTGTTGGGGTTGTCGAGGTTGATGTTCTCCGGGCCGCAGAACGAGCCCGCGGTCGGGTCGGTCTCGCCGCGTGTGCACGAGACGTTGTCGCGATCGAGGCGGGGGTTGCTGCAGGCCGAGGTGCGCCTGCTCGACCAGCCCTGGCAGGCCGTGGTCGCCGACGCGGTGTAGCCCCAGCCGGTGGTGGTGCTCCCGTTCGGGCAGCTCGAGAGCGTCGAGTAGTAGCAGTCCTGGACCGAGCCGTTGCCGTTCATGCAGGTGGTCGTCCAGCCGCGGGTGGTGCAGGTGTTGCCCTGCAGGCGGGCGAAGTGGAGATCGACGTCGTTGCTGCCCACGTTGTCCCAGCACAGCTCTGCGCGGATGCCCGGGGCGCGCACCTGGACCTTCTGGGTGCAGCTGTAGGTGCGGCCGTCGAGGGTGAACTCGCCTTGCACGATGTAGTCACCGGACAGGCCGAAGGCGGGGAAGACCTGGCCGCCGCTGGCGCCGTTGCCGTACGCCGTCGCCTGGATGCCGATGAGGGGGGAATTGGCCTGCACCACGTACCGGGCGGGCGTCTGCGTGGCGTCGAGGCGCACGCCGGTGCGGGTGCCGCGGCGCGCTCCGCCGATCGTGGAGTTGGTCTGGTTGTAGATGGCGAAGGTGGGGTTGGGCAGCACGTTGTCGCAGTCGCCGCCGAGCACGGTCCACGCCCAGTTGGTGGTGCGGTTCCGGGCGGCGACGTCGGTGATCCACTGCGAGCCGTCGATGATGGGGATCGCGTTGGGGTTCGGGTACGGCGCGAGCGTGATGGTGTTGCTCGGGCACTGCACGCTGTTGGGGCACATGCAGCCCTCGGCCGCGTTGTTCCCCGAGAGGCCGTCGCAGTTGTAGTCACCGGACGCGCAGGAATCGGTGAGCGCAGGGGGCTGCGCGCCGCGGCACACGCCAGACCAGGTGGCGAGCTCGCCGCCGGAGCAGTCGAGGCTGCCCTTCGCGTTGTTGGTGCACCAGCCCACGGGGAGGCCGCTGACGTCGCTGACCTGGGTGGCGGGCACGAGGTAGCAGTCCTTGGTGACGCCGTTGGCGGGGCAGAAGCAGCCCTCGTCGACCTCGCCGTCGCAGTCGTCATCGAAGCCGTTGCCCTGGGTGCCGTTGAGGCGCGCCGCGGGGACGCTGCCGCTGGTGAGGGCGGAGTCGGTGGGGCCGTCGCACTCGCTCAGGGTGGGCGCCGCGCAGAGCCGGCGAATGGTGGGGTTGCCGGGCATCGGGGGGCCGCAGCCGCCGTCGTAGGTGGGGTTCACGCCTGCGTCGGGCTCGACCAGGCCGCCGCCGCCAGTGCCGGTGCCGCCGCCCGTCACGCCGCCGCCGGTGCCGCCGCCGGTGACGCCGCCGCCGGAGCCGCCCGTGCCGCCGCCGCTGGTGGTGCCGCCACCGCCACCTGCGCCCACGCCGCCGCCCTGGCCGTTACCGCTGCCGCCCGTGCCGCCGGCGAGGCCGCCGCGACATTCTCCCTGGACGCAGACCTGGTTGGTCAGGCAGTCGGCGAAGGTGGTGCACTTGGTCGCCGGTGGCGTGCAGGCGAACAGCAGCGCGCCCGCGAGGATCGTGGTGATCGTCAGTTGCTTCATGTGGCGTCCGACTCCCTGGTACTGCCCCTTTTGGAACGGGGCCGGACCCTATTCGCTCAGGCTCGCTGAAGTCGAGACGGGAGCGCGCTTCGGCTACCCTGAGCCGCCATGGCCGCCAGCGCCCCCACCAACGCCGGCACCCGGGCCCTCCGCGAGCACCTGACCAGAGACGCCCCGGCGCGGGAGCTGTCGGTCGCCCGCTTCATGGTGTTCGCCACGGCGGCGTCGGGGCTGGCGGCCCTGGCGCTGCAGCCGTTGATCGGCGCGCGGCTCTCGTACTCGCTGGCGGTGCTGCTGGGGTTGCTGGCCACCTGGTACGGCGCGCAGTGGTGGCTGTTGCGGCGGGGGTGGTTCAAGCCGGCGGTGGCCTGGCTCAACGTGGCGATCGAAGTGTCGGCGCCGGCGCTGATCTTCCTGGTCGACACGCGGGCGCGCGGGGCGGAATACGCGCTCACCGCGCCGCCCCTGGCGATCTGGGGCACGCTGGTGGCGCTCTCGGCGCTGCGCGGCTCGAAGTCGCTGGCGGTGCTCGCAGGCGGGCTGGCGGCGGGCGAGTACCTGGCGCTCTATTTCCTGGTGGCTGCGCCGAAGCTGCCGGCGGACATCTGGGTGACGTTGCAGGCGCCGATGATCGTGACGCGGGCGTTCCTGCTCTTCTGCTCGGGGCTGGTGACCGCGGCCTTCGTGGGGCACTTCAACCGCCGCGCGGAAGAAGCGTTGGCGGCGGTGCGCGCGCGCGACTTGCTGGGGAAATACCTGCTGCACGAGCGCATCGGGGCGGGCGGCATGGCCGAGGTGTTTCGCGCGAGCTATTCCCCGGAGGGCGGCTTCGAGAAGACCGTGGCGGTGAAGAAGATCCTGCCGAGCTACGCAGACGACCTCGATTTCATCGAGCTGTTCCGGCAGGAGGCGGCGCTGTGCAGCCGGCTCAACCACCCGAACGTGGTGCAGGTGATGGACTTCGGGCGCTTCGGCGACACGTGGTTCCTGGCGATGGAATACGTGGAGGGGTTTTCGCTGAAGCGGGTGATGGACGCGCACAAGCTGGGGCTGCCGATCGCGGCGGTCTCCTTCCTGGCCGTCGAGCTGCTGGCGGCGCTGGAGTACGTGCACTACCGCTCGGGGTCCGATGGGCAGCCGCTCAACCTCGTTCACCGTGACGTGAACCCGCCGAACATCCTGGTGTCGACGCTGGGCGAGGTGAAGCTGACGGACTTCGGCATCGCGCGGGCGAGCATGGGCGCGGCCCGGATGACGGCGGCCGGGTACATCAAGGGCAAGCCCGGCTACCTGGCGCCCGAGCAGCTGACGGACAAGCCGCTCGATGGGCGGGCGGATCTGTTCGCGGTGGGGCTGACGCTGCACGAGGCTCTGACGGGGCGGCCGTTGTTCTCGACGGGCGCGAGCGAGCAGGAACGGTACGAGGTGCTGGAGATGGCCCTGCGTCCGCCGTCGGCGATCCGCCCGGAGATCCCGCCGGAGGTGGACGCAGCGGTGATGCGACTGCTCGAGCGGGATCTGACGAAGCGGGTAGCGAGCGCGAGGTCGGCGGCGATTCCGTTCTCGACGCTGCAGGGCAGGGCGTCACCGCTGGCGGACGGGCAGAAGCACCTGGCGCAGGCCGTGCGTGAAGCGGCGGCATATCGATCGCGCCAGTCGAATCGCATCGCGGCGGCGGCCGAGACGCAGCTCGAACTCGTGTCTCCCTCTCCCCGAGGGGGAGAGGGCCGGGGAGAGGGCAAGCCAAACGGCCGGGTGAGTTGATCGAGATCAACGACGCCGCCGCGGCGAGGGTGTTCGCCGGACGCCGGAGGCCGAGCCATGCAATGGGAAACGCGCTTCGAACTCGGAGTCGAAGAGATCGACCGTCAGCACCAGGAGTTGTTTGCGCGCGTGGGCAGGCTCGAGGCCTCCCTGCGTGAAGGGGACCACCAGCAGGTGGTCGAGATGCTCGACTTCCTCGGCGACTACGTGGTCGAGCACTTCGGCTGCGAGGAGCGGAAGATGAAGGAAACCGGGTACCCCTTCTTCGCCATCCACAAAGGCGTCCACGACCGCTTCGTCGAGCTGTTCCTGCAGATCAAGGCCGAGTACCAGCAGACCGGCGAGACCGCGTGGCTGGCGATCAAGGTGCACAAGGTGATGGTGGCCTGGCTGCACACCCACATCCTCGGCATGGACCAGCAGTTCGGGCGCTACCTCTCTGCACCGGCGGCCACACATCGTCCTGTGGTCCGTGCATAGCGCTCAATCGGCTTGCCCTCTCCCCGACCCTCTCCCCCTCGGGGAGAGGGAGATACACGGCTACTTCCGCGCCTTGCGCGCCTCATCGCGCGCCTTGAGCGCCTGGTCGAAGAACGCCTCGGGCACGACCTTCCCGCGCACGGCAGGCCACGAGCGCATGGCCGCCTTCTCCCACGGGCCCGCATCGACCTTCACCACGTTGAGGCCCTGCTTCTTCATCGCGGCCACCGCGTCGTCATTGAGCCGCTTCACCTCGGCGTCGATGCGCGAGTTGATGTCCCTGGTGATCGCCAGCAGCTTGGGCCGCACGTCGGCGGGGATCTTCTCCCACGCGTCCTTCTTCACGATCGTCGCGCCGATCAGGTACGCCCAGGGGTAGTCGACCATCTGGTTGGCCTTGTCGAACAGCCGCGCGGTGAGCACGTACGCCGGCACCTGCGACACGCAGGTGATCATGCCCGTCTGCAGCGAGGGCACGATGTCGGTCGACGACAGCACCACCGGCCGGAAGCCGACGAGCTTGAAGGCCTCGACCGCCGCCGGGTCGCCGTCCCAGGCGAAGAACTTCGCGTCAGCCGCGGCCTCGGGCGTCGTGTAGGGCTTCGTGCAGAAGATCTGCACCGTGCCGACCTGCGCCCACGACAGCACCACGTAGCCCTTGGCCTCGACGATGCCGTTGAGCTGCGCCTCGAGCTTGGGGAACGTGTCGCGGAAGTCGCGCTCGTCGAACAGGCCCGGGGTGGAGAACACCATCGGCTCGGCCACGATATCGTGCAGCCCGACGTTGGTGATCGACGAGGCCTGGAGCTGCCCCACGCCCATCTTCCGCACCATGTCGCCTTCGCTGCCCTGCGTGCCGCCGGCGTAGATCTTGAGCTTCACCTTGCCGCCCGAGGCCTCCGACCACTTCTCGGCCATCTCCTTGAGCAGCGAGTGCCAGGTCGAGCCCTGCGGCGCGAGCGTGCCCAGCTTGATCGTCACGTCCTGCGCGAGCGCCACGTTCGCCACCAGCACCGCCACCAGCACCACGAGTCGTTTGGTCACGTTGATTCCCTCAGTTGAAAAGGTCGTCCGCATACTTGAGCAGCATCTTCGCGCGGCGCTGCGCAATCGTGTTCGCCAGGCGATCTTTCTTCGAGGCGTCCACGTCGGCGGCGATCACGGCCTTGAGCACCGCCTCGAACTCCTCGCGCTTCTGCGACTGCACCAGCACGCCCTCGGCCCACGACACCTGCACGCCCAGGTGCTTCCCGCCGCTCAGCTTGAGCGATCGATCCAGGAACGCTTTGGCGCCCGCTTCAGTCCCGCCCGGGCGCGCGGCCTCGTAGGACACGAAGAACTCGAGCAGCGAGCCCTCTTCCCACGTCTCGTCGAGCTCCAGCGCGCGCTTCATCAAGGCCTCCGGAGCCGGCAGCTCTGACACCAGCCCCATGTCTTCCTTCCCGTTCGAGATGGCCAGCGACCAGGCCGCAGCGGTCCAGTAGACGAGGGGCACGTCCTCTTTCTTCAGGGGCGCTACCGCTTCGGGCAGGCCGCGCATCGACTTGAGCTTCTCGGTGATGCCCGGGCTCGAGAGCTCGAGGCCCTGCAGCCCGTAGTCGCGGGCGCGCAGGAACAGCTTCTTCGCGCGCAGGCGCATGGTGGCGGCGGGGGTGTTGCGGCCGGCGAACTCCTCGGCGTCGGCGTCCTGCTGCACGAAGGCGTAGCCGTACTGGGTGAAGCCCGAGGCGAGCGAGGTGAGCAGGCCCACGTGGCGAGGCTGCGACTGCAGCACGCTCTCCATGGTCTTGAGGCCGAAGGGAGCCGCGTCACGCACCAGCTCGGGATCGTCGTCGGTGCCCAGCGTGCCGGGGCCCGAGAGCGCGTCGGCGACGACGCCGGTGGCGAACGAGGCGAAGCAGCCTGAACCGAAGACCGCGAGCGCAGCGATGAGAGCGAGTCGAAGCATGCCGCTCGCTCATAAGGACCTCGGACCCCGGGGGTCAACGAATTGCGCCGTTACATGGTACGAGCGCAACCCGCGATGACCACCGAGATGACGCCCGAAGGGGAGTTCGAGGACGCTCAGAAGGACCTCTCGCCGATCGAGCGCAAGCTCACCACCGGCGCAGGCCTGTTCGTGGGCCTGCTCGCGCTGGTGATGGTGGCGTTGCCGGTGATCCAGGCGCTCGCGCGTAAGGTGGCCGACACCGAGATCCCCAGCGCGTCGGTGATCGTCCAGCACCTGACCCTGTGGATCGGCTTCCTCGGAGCGCTGCTCGCGGCGGGCACGGGCAAGCACCTCGCGCTCTCCACCGTCGAGGCGATCCCGAAGGGCTGGCCGCGGCGCGTCGCGAGCCTGCTCACCCGCGTCACGGCGGCGGCGGTCTGCGCGTTGCTGGCCTACGCGTCGTGGAAGGTGGTGCAGGCCGACGCAGACAGCGGCCGCACGGTGGTCGGCTCGTTCCCCGTGTCGTGGAGCGAGGCGATCATGCCCTTCGCCTTCGCGGTGATGGCGCTGCGCTTCGCCTGGCGCGTCGGCAAGGAGCCGCAGTCGTGGATCGATCGCGGCGTCGCCCTGGTCGCCATCGGGCTCGCCTTCGCGCTCGGGGCTTTCGCGCCGTCGTCTGCGGTGATGACCGTGCTGCTGGTGATCATCGGCATCGCGTTCCTGAGCGGCGCGCCGGTGTTCGTGGTGATGGGCGCGGTGGCGATGGTGCTGTTCTGGCATGACGGCACGCCCGTCGCGGCGGTGCCGGCAGAGACGTTCCGCCTGGTGTCGTCGGCGACGTTGCCGGCGATCCCGCTCCTGACGATCGCGGGCTACGTGCTGGCGGAAGGCGGCGCGGCCAAGCGACTGGTGAAGGCCTACAAGGGCTTCTTCGGGTGGATGCCGGGCGGAGTGGCGATCATGGCCACGGTGGTGTGCGCGGTGTTCACCACGTTCACGGGCGGCTCGGGCGTGACCATTCTCGCGCTCGGCGGGCTCCTGCTGCCGATGCTGAAGGAAGAGGGTTACCCCGAAGGCTTCAGCATGGGCCTGGTGACCGCGTCAGGCTCGCTGGGCCTTCTCTTCCCGCCGTCGCTGCCGGTGATCCTCTACTCGGTGGTCGCCTCGGTGCCCGTCGCGCACCTCTTCCTCGGAGGCCTCGTTCCCGGCCTGCTGATGATGGCGATGGTGGCGGCGTACGGCATCTTCATGGGCATTCGCCACAAGATCGCCCGGCAGAAGTTCAAGCCTAAGGACGCGGGCCTGGGGCTGTGGGAAGCGAAGTGGGATCTCGGGCTGCCGGTCATCGTGATCGCCACCGTCGTCTCGGGCTTCGGCACCATCGTCGAGGCGAGCGCGCTGGGCTGCGCGTACGCGCTCTTCGTCGAGATGGTGGTCTTCCGCACCATCCGCCCGGTGAAGGACCTGCCCCGGGTGCTGGTGACCGCGAGCACGCTGGTGGGCGCCGTGGTGATCCTGCTCGGGGTGGCGATGGGGCTCTCGTCCTACCTGGTCGACGCCGAGGTGCCCACGCTGCTGCTGGAGTGGACGACCACGCACGTGAAGAGCCCTTGGGTGTTCCTGCTGGCGCTCAACGTGGGCCTGCTCATCTTCGGCAGCGTGCTCGAGATCTACGCGGCCATCGTGGTGCTCGCGCCCCTGGTCGCGCCGATCGGCGTGGCGTACGGCATCGATCCCGTGCACCTCGGGGTGATCTTCCTGGCGAACCTCGAGCTCGGCTTCCTCTTCCCGCCGATGGGGCTCAACCTCTTCCTCGCGTCGTCGCGCTTCCAGAAGCCGCTGCCGTACCTCTACGCGCGCACGCTGCCGTTCCTGTTGATCCTCGCGGTGGGCGTGCTGCTCATCACCTACCTCGAGGTCATGACGACGGGGATGGTGGGGCTGGCGAAGTGATCGACCTGAACACCTACGGGCACGTGACGACGTCCACCGTGTAGGTGATCGGCGTGGTCATCGTGGGTGAGGTGACCGTGACCACGTAGCTGTGGCCCGCCTGGCTCGTCCACCCCATGGGCACGAAGCGCACGGCCGAGCGGCTGCCGTAGTTCGCGCCCAGCGCGTTGATGGTGACGGGCAGGCTGGTGCCGTTGTCGGTGACGGTGATGGTGGCGTTCGCGAGGTTGTCGGCGGTGGCGTACGTCTGCACCGTCCACCCCGTGCGGTCGACGGAGTTCCCCGTGCCCACCGTGGGGATGGCGATCGCCTGCAGCGGCACCGGGCCCGGCGGAGGCCACGCCATGAAGCGCTTGGTGGCCGTGCCGCTGCCGCCGATCACCCAGTGACAGCTCGCGCCGGTGGTGCCGCCGATGCCGACGGGGCCGAGCGTGTTCGAGAGGAACCAGCGGCGATGGCCCATGGTGGTCGAGTTGCCGAAGTCCGACATGTACATGTCGATCGATCGCACCGCGGCCGCGCTCGAGATGTTGCTGTTGCCCGCAGCGCTCGCGCCGATCGCCGTGTAGCAGGGCGTGCCGGCGTCGGGCGTGTGGCTGAGCATGTTGGCCGCGTCCTGGATGAGGGCGCATTCCTGGGCGGCCGTGTCGCGGGTGGGGTTGGTGGTGACGGGAGGCAGGTCGGCCACGAAGCGGTACGTGTTGAGGATCTTGAGTGCGTTCGCGCGGGCGGCCGCGGTGAGGTCCCCGGGCATGCAGGCGGCCACGCTGCCGTTCCAGGTGCCTTCGTTCATGTCGGCGCGATCGCAGGTCCAGCGAAGGCAGACCTGGGTGCGGCGGTCGCCGGTGATGTTCGTGCAGGACGGCACTCCGGCATCGCCTGCTCCGCCGCCGGTCATTCCGCCGCCTCCGGTCGCGCCGCCACCGGTTCCGCCACCCGTCGCGCCGCCGCCGGTTCCGCCACCACTCGCGCCGCCGCCTCCTCCGCTGCTGCCGCCGATGCAGATGCCGAACGAGCAGAGCTGATCGGTTCCACACGCAGTGCAGACGCCTCCGGGCGCGCCGCACGCGGACGAGTCGAAGCCGCCCTGGCACTCCCCCAGGGCGTCACAGCAGCCGCTGCTGCAGGTGACGGCGTCGCACTTCTCTTTGGTGGGTCCGCCGCACGAAGCTGCGAACACGACGATGACGATCAGGCCGGCTGAACGGAGCACGGCCGCGACCCTAGCTCAGCTGTGTTTGCGGCCGGAACGGGCGTCCAGAACCCGCACGACGAACTCGTCGATCCGGGCGTCGAACGCATCGTCATCCAGCAGCGCTTCGCGGACGGCCTCCTCTGTGTCCGATGCCAGGCGCGAGCCCAGAATCGTGGCGCGGGCCTCGAGCGCACGCTGACGGGCGGGCCCGAGGGGCACTCCGAACTCGCTGGCCCAGAAGGGGAGGTACTCGGCGATCTCAGGAAACGGCAGGCCACCACCCATGCTCTCGTCAGGCGGACGCCCCCATGCGCTCAGCTCTCGGTCGAACGCCACGGCCAGGACGCCTCCGCTCTCCGCGATCTCACGCATCATTCCGGAGATGGCCCCATCGGTGTCAAACCGGTGGCTCATCGAGGTGGCCGCAGCGCGGAGGGAGATGATCGCGAACCGCAGCCCTTCCAGCCGCTCCAGGTAGACACAGCCAAAGGGTGAGTGGTGACCGACAGGGTCACGGAAGCTGAGGCAAGGGGCGTGCGGGTCGCGCGCGAATCGATAGCCGGTGGACTCCAGCGCCCGCTCAGGTGGGTCGGTCAGCCGGGGACGCGCTGACTCAGCAGTCAGGCGGGCGGTGATCGCCTGCGCCAGCCTCGGCAGCTCAGTGCGCTCCAGAAGAAAGACGAAGGCGAAGTTCAGTCCCATGATCGGTTCACGTCCCGAGTCGCCGCGACTGACGGGCTCATACCCAGCGTCGTCAGCGGTGCCGAGCATGTCCGGTGCGGCGACCCGTCACCAACCGCCTCCGCTCCCGGGTCGCGGTTCGGGGTACGAAGGTTCGGTCGGCCACTTGTCTCCTTTGTTGACTGTGAGGGTGGGGGGACCGACCCCACAAATCCCTGTCCTCTTTGTTGACGAAGGGTTGTCAACAAAGAGGACGAGGTTATTGAGCCCCTCCGCCCCCGCCCTCACAGTCAACAAAGGAGACAACGTGACCGCGTCACCCTCGGGTCCTTGCCCGTGGCTGAGGGGCCTGGGCGAGTCGAGCACGGGGCAACCCTGCCCTGCCGCCGTCCCCAGGGCCATGACCCTCGACGACGCCGATCACGAATGGAGCTATCTCCCAGCCGGGAGCAAGCGCGTATCCGATGAACCCGCCCAGGCAGGCACCGACACTGGCGGAGATCGGAATTGCGGGGCTCATCTTCATACGCCGATGATGAGGAACACCGCTGCCACGAGGAAGTCGAGCAGCAGGCAGCCCATGCACGCCTCCACGACCCCCGTGGTGACGGCCTCACCCACGGCGCTCGCGCCGCCCTTCGCGCGCAGCCCCCGGTACGCGGCGGCCACCGGAATGAACGCCCCGCACACGATCGCCTTCACGAACGCGCAGGCCACGTCGCCGGGATCCACCATCGAGGGATCCATGAACGCTCTGCCGTCGGCGCCAAACACGTACGTCACCGTCGCCACCGCAGACAGGGTGGCGAACCAGGTGCCCACCACCGTCAGCAGCGGCAGCGTCAACGTCGAGGCGATGATGCGCGGCGCCACCAGCTCGGCGAGCGGATCTGCGGCGGACAGCTCGAGCGCTTCCACCTGCTCGTTCACCGACATCGCGCCCAGCTCGGCCGACGTCGACGCCGCCTGCCGTGACGCCGCCAGCAGCGCGGTCAACATCGGGGCGAACTCGCGCAAGATCAGCTCGAAGTACGCCGGCCCGACCACCGTGATGTTGCCCGTGTACTTGCGCGCCTGGGCGTACGCGATGGTCACCATCACCGTGCCGAAGAACGCCAGGCCCGCGCCGATGAGCAGGCTCGAGCTCGCCCCCAGCTCCGCCATGTGACGCAGCACCTCGCGCCACATCACGCCCTCGCGCTTCGCGCTGCGCAGCGATCGGGTGAAGAGCAGCGCCTGCGCGCCGAGGGTGTGGATCATCGTCATCCGCCGAACATCCTCGAGAGCACCGGGGTGAGCAGGAAGTCGAGCGTGAAGATCGCCGCGCAGCTCGTCACCACCGAAGCCGCGGCCGCCTGGCCGACTCCGCGCGCGCCGCCGGTGGCGCGAAGACCGGCCGCCGTCGACACCACGGAGATCGCCAGCCCGAACGCGGTGGTCTTGAGCACGCCGCCCACCAGGTCGCCCCAGCGCAACATGTCGGAGAACGCCTGGAAGAAGATCCGCACCGGCAGATCGAGCGTGTAATACGCCGCGACCGCTTCCCAGCCGATCGACACGATGAACGTCGTGGTCGTCAGCATCATCACCGACAGCACGCTCGCCACCACCCGCGGCGCCACCAGGATGCGGAACGGATCGAGCGAGATCCCCTTGAGCCCCTCGATCTGTCCGTTGACCGTGAGCAGCGCGAGCTCGGCCGCGTTGCGGGCGCCGATGCGCGCGGCCATCACCAGGCCGAGCAGCAGGGGGCCGAACTCCCACAGCAGCGCGAAGCCCGCCGCCCAGCCCACGTAGAGGCGGGCGCCGAACTTGGTCGCGTACACGCCCGCCTGCAGCACCACCGTCGCGCCGATCAGCGTCGCGGCCCCCAGCGAGAGCGGCAGCGAGCGGTAGCCGAACAGCACCATCGCCCGGCCCAGCTCGCCCAGGTTCAAGCGCGGCAGGTGGAGCAGGGTGCGCCCGAACACGAGCATGTTCGCGCCCACCAACCGGGTGAGCCAGAGCACGAAGGCGCCGAAGTGGCGGATGACGCTCACCGGGGCCCCTCGACTCCGCTCGGGGTGAACGGGTGGGCGCTTCCGAACGGTTGCACCTGGCCGGCGACCAGGCGGATGGTTCGATCGACCGGCAGCGACGGCACGGGGTCAGGCAGGGCGACGATCAGGGTGCGCCCCTCGGAGATCTCCAGCAGCAGCTCGGCGATCGATCGCTCGGTCTTCGGGTCGAGCCCTGCGAACGGATCATCGGCCAGCAGCACCTGCGGCCGCGCCACGATCGCCCTCGCCACCCCCGCGCGCTTCTTCATGCCTCCCGACAGGTTCTCCGGGTGCTTCTGCGCCGCCTCGGTGAGGTGCACCCGCTTGATCGCCTCGTTCGCCCGCTCCAGCGCCTCGGCTTCGGGCACGTGGCGCTTGCGCAGCGGCAGCAGCACGTTCTCCAGCACGGTCAGCGAGTCGAAGAGCGCGTCGCTCTGAAAGACCATGCCGAAGGCCACCTGCGCGTCGCGCTTCTCCTGCGCCGTGCGTTGGCTCACCGGCACGTCGTCCCACTGCACCTCGCCCCCCGTCGGCATCACCAGCCCGGTGAGGCACTTGAGCAGCGACGTCTTGCCGCCGCCCGCCGGGCCCCACAGCACGGTGCGGCTGCCCACGGGGAACTCGAGCGTCAGCTCGTGGAGCGCGCGCACGTTTCCGAAGTGCAGCGACAGGTGGTGCGTCGAGAGGCGCATCGAAGAGACTGAAGGCTACCTCCCCATGGGCCGGGAGTATGGTTTTGGTCCAATGACGCCGCTCCTGGACGAACCCGGCCTGGCGATCTTCGAGTGCCCGGGGCTGATCGTCATCCTGATGCGGAGCTCGCCCGACGACGCTGCGTTCATCGAGTCCGGGGCGCGCGTGCGCGAGGTGCTGACGAGGCAGCCGCGCATCAACGTGCTGATCCTGATCCCGAACTTCGATGGAAGAGCCCGGGCCAGCCGCGCGACCCAGGCGGCCTTTGCCACGCTCCTGGGCGACCTGCACGAGCACCTGGTGGGCACCTGCATCACCATCACGGTGCCGGGTCTCAAGGGCACGATGCTCCGCATGGCGGTCAACGCGGTGCTGATGCTCGGCAAGCTCCGCAACCCCATTCAGCTCCATGGCAGCGTGCCCGCGACCCTCGCCTGGCTGAAGTCGCTCCCCGGGCAGGTGCCGGGCGTGCTCGACGCGCCGAACCTGGCCTGGGACCTCGAGCGTCTCCTGCCGGCCAGATGACGATAAGGTCCGCGGTCATGTTCACCCGCCTCGCCGTCCTCTGTTGCCTCACCTCGTTGCCCGCGCTCGCTGACTGCTACTCAGACTCGGAGTGCGGCGGCGGCAAGTGCCGGAGCAACCAGTGCACCACCAGCGGAGGGCAGTGCTTCTCCGACTCAGAGTGCCCCGGCGGGAAGTGCCGCGGCAACAAGTGCACCACGGCGGGGGCGCAGTGCTTCTCGGACTCCGAGTGCGCGGGTGGCAAGTGCCGCGGGAACCTGTGCACCACGGCCGGCGGGCAGTGCTTCTCTGATTCCGAGTGCCCGGGTGGCAAGTGCCGCGGCAACAAGTGCACGACGGCCGGGGCGCAGTGCTTCTCAGACTCGGAATGCGCGGGCGGGAAGTGCCGGGGCAACCAGTGCACCACGGCGGGCGGTCAGTGCTTCTCCGACTCCGAGTGCCCGGGCGGCAAGTGCAGGAGCAACAAGTGCACTACTGGAAAGTGATCTTCCTGCTGCTGGCAGGCTGCGGCGCCGCGAAGGAGCCGTGCGACGGCATTCCCTGCAGCGAAGGCCGGGTGTGCGTCGTGCGCAGCCTGGGCAAGGTCGCGTGTGAGGTGCCCGACGCCGGCCCGTAGATCAGCCGACGTAGTGGTGAACCGACAGCACCTGGTAGTTCATCGAGCCCTGGGTGATGCGCTGGCTGCCGTCGGCGTTCACGTTGTTCGAGCCGATGAACTGGGGGCGCCCGTTCGACCAGCCCGCGAACATCACCGTGTGGTGACCGCCGCCGCCGGTGGAGAAGGTGACCACGTCACCGGGGCTCGCGTTGGCCAGGCTCACCCGGCGGAAGTTCGAGTTGCGATCGAGGTTGGCGGCCAGCTGCACGCACCCGGCGGAATAGTCGCCGTGGCCGATCTGCCCGGCGGCCTGCAGGCAGCCCGCCACGAAGCTGGCGCAGTTCACGTTGTTCGGAACCCAGTCTTCCATCGCGCGGCCGAGCGCCGAGTTCTCGAGCTTGAGGCTGCCCGCGTTCTTGCCCATCTGCGCGCGGGCGATGGCGAAGGCGCTGCTGGCCGGGCCCGTGTGGGTGGGGCCTGACGGCGTGGAAGGAGAGGGCCGCACCGGCGCGGGATCGAAGGAGTCAGCGCGGCCGGGGATGTTGAGCTTCGCGCCGGTGTAGATGAGGTTGGCGTTCTTGATCTGCGGGTTCGCCTTCATGAACGCCGAGACCGTCGTGCCGTACCGCTGAGAGAGGGCCGACAGGGTGTCTCCGCTGCGGATCTGGTAGCTCATGAGGGGTTGTCGGACACGCACCGACGCCCGCTGGGAAGTGGGATGGAAGGCCCGCTTACGTTTCGGGCGGATTATCGGGGGAATTCTTGAAGCCAGACGATCCCGAGCTCATCGCTGCGCTGGCGTCCGTGGCCGAAGGTCCCGGTGAC
Source organism: Archangium sp. (assembly GCA_030681645.1). GTDB lineage: Bacteria > Myxococcota > Myxococcia > Myxococcales > Myxococcaceae > Archangium_A. The sequence goes on along the minus strand of JAUXRX010000057.1, from coordinate 211,031 downwards.
GAGGGGCGGCGCCGCGTGCTCGGCGACCTGTTGCTGGAGCGGGGTGACCCACGCGGGGAATTCCTGCTGCTGCAGTTTCTGATCGCCGAGAACCAGGCCTCAGGGCCGATTCGGCAGCGGGCGGAGGATCTCTGGCGCACGCACAAGCGCGAGTGGATGGCGGGCGTCGACAAGCTGCTGTGCGAGGTGAAGCTCGATCGCGGCTTTCCGGTCGAGGCGCGGCTGCTGCCGAAGGTGACTCCGGCCATGCTCATCGCTTCCCTGGGCGCGCCGATGCTCGTCACGTTGCGAAAGCTCGCCTGCGCGTATGACGGGGACGCGATCGTCGAGGCCATCGCGTCACCCAGGCTGCGCGAGCTGCGGGAGGTCGTGCTCGCGCGCCGTGAGCTCTTCACCGCGACGGCGCAGCGGGGCGTGCCAGGGCGGCTGACTGGCCTCTCGCTGGGCTTCGAGTTGACGAAGGAGGACTGCGCGCTGCTGCTCGGCTCGCCTGTGTTCTCGAAGGTGTCGCGGCTCAGCGCGAGGGCTTCTTCGGTCGCGCCTCGGTCACCGTCGCGCCCGGTCCCTCCTCCAAGGCTCCGGAGGTTGGCTGGGAACCTCGAGCGGCTCGCGGCACATCCGTCGCTCAAGCGGCTCACGCTCACGGGCGACGGCTTCGGGGATCACCGGCGCTTCGCCGAGCTCGCTGCGGTGTGGCCACGGCTCCCGCTGGAGCAGCTCACCGTGCCGGGGTCCTTCGAGCTCACCCGCGAGCCCGGGGGGACCGGGCTCACGCTGCAGAACATGACGTTGCAGGAGTTGCTCACCGTGCGGCCGCTCGTGCCTGCAGGCACGGTGAAGGTGCTGCTCATGCCCAAGCGCGATCACGACACGTCGGTGCACGAGAAGCTGCTGAAGGCGTACTCGGGGCTTGGGGCTCGAATGATGTGAGCGCCGGCTCACTTCTGGCTGAACGAGACCCCCATCTTCACCTTCACCGTCCCGTCTCTGGGCTTCGGGAAGATCCACGTGCGCACCCGGCCGGCCATGCAGGCCTTGGCGGCCTCGTCGGGCAGCGTCGCCGTGGCGATACTGCTCGCCGTCACCACGCCGCCCGGGGAGATCTCGAAGCTGAACACCACGCGACCCGCGAGTGCCGGGTTGGTCGTGAGCGCGAGCTCGTAGCAGTACCGGAGCTGTCCGCGGTTGGCGTGCACCACCTTCTTCAGCAGCTCCGGGTCGTACCTCCCCTGGACCTCGGGGGTGTCGTACGCGATCGCAGTTCCCTGAGGCTGCTGGACCCCCCAGTCGGGTTTGGGCGCGGGCGGTGGCTCAGGCAGCGGCCTGGGCTCCTTCGGGAGCGGCATCGGCTTGAGGTTCAGCTCGTGGATGTCGCTGGTGATGACCTGCTCGAACGCGTCCACCAGCTCGGTGGCCGTGGTCTGCGTGCCCACCGTGAGGGCGGGTGGACTGAACATGCGGCCGAACGCGCTGGTGCCAGCGCCACAGCCGTCGACCCACATCAGGTAGCGGCCCTGGAAGCGGTTGGTCTGCGACGTCATCGCGCCCTTCACATCGGGAATGCCTCCATGCACCGCCGGAGCGACCTTGAAGACGAGATCGTCGGGCGCGCTGTCCTTCGCGTAGCGAAGGTGGAGCCGCGTGAGGGTCGACTCCTGCGTGAACGCGGCCACCTGCTCGTCGGTCTTGATGTTCGGCAACAGCTCGACCCCGAGGTAGCGCGCGAGCGGGTCGTCTACCGGGTGCGGCGGAGGGCAGGGGTCGCACGTCACCCCGTAGATGCCGCTCGAGACCATCTGCTTCGGGGGCGGGAGCGCGCCCTTCCACGCGAACTCGGTCACCGCCGCGCCGGGGTGCTTCTTGAACGTGCGCGCGAGCAGCTCCTTGTAGAAGCCGCCGAACTGCGCCCGCGCCCGCTCGCTCACGTCGATGTTGGTGGGCACGAAGACGTTCTTCCCGTTGGCGAGCTCGTAGCGGTCCTTCGCCACCACGTGGACGATGAGGTCCTGGGTCCCGCTGCTGTTCAAGAGCCCGAGGCGCACCGGCAGGGAAAAGGTCTCGCTGTCGTAGTGAAAGCGCAGCGGCGAGAGGACGAGCTGGCTCTTCTCCTGCCCCGACGCGTCCTTCACCGTCTCGAACTTCGCCTTCTTCGCGTCGACCCGGGCGACGAAGAACTTCGAACCGCTCTGGACGTAGGGCTGCAGCGCCGCCGCCGCGCCCTCGGGGATCTGGTAGCGGTTCTCCTTGAGCCACGTCTCGAGCCCGAGCGAGAACTTCGCCGAGAGGATGACGATCTCGTACTCCTCGACGTTGAACTTCGCTTCGACCTTCACGCCCAGGCTCCCACCCACGCCGCTCCCGTAGCCGCCCGTGCCGCCGCCGCGCCCCCGGGTGCCGATGCTGCCGATGCCGACCGGGCAGGTTTCCTTCGGCATCTCCACGAGCCGCGGCGAGGTGAGCTCGTCCACCCGCGTGAACGCCGCGCGCGGAATCGTCTTCACGTTCTCCTTCGCGAGAATGACGGGCACGGGCACCACCAGCGCGAAGTCTTCTGCCGGGCCGCGGTAGTTGTTCTGCATCGAGAGGACGGTGCGCGCCCCGTCACGCAGCAGCACCACCATCGAGGCGTCGTTGAACAGCTTGCCCCCTGCGCCCGAGACATAGAAGCCACAGAACGCGGAAGCGCTGAACGGCAGGGTCAAGAGGGCGAGGGCGAGCAGGCGCATGATCCGAAGGTTGCTACCGACCGGGCTCGAAGTCGCGAGGTTCTCGACGCGTGACGACTACTTCTTGCCGATGAAGCGCTTGATCGACAGCTTGCGGAAGCCCGTCCACGACTGCCGCACCACGGCCGTGCTGAAGAGGAACATCGTCGCCGCGATGCCGAAGATCCCCAGCACCGGGACGCCCCAGATCTCGAACGGCTTGCTCGCGAACGCGATGAACGTACCGATGATGAACCCGCACGCGCACAGCCCCGCGAAGGCCACCACGGCGAACGCGCGCAGGTTGTTGTTGAGCTCGTTCATCTGGTCGGCCTTCACCGTCACGGTGAACTTGCCCGACTCGAGGTCGAGCATGATCTGCTGCAACTGCATGGGCAGATCGTTCGCCGCGCCCTGCAGGCGCAGGAGCGTCTTCATCACGCCGCCCTGGAGCTGCGTCGGGTCGTACCGCTCGCTGAGCAGGCGCTTGGCGTACGGCAGGAAGATCTCGTTGATGGGCAGGTCGGGGTAGAGCGAGCGGAGCACGCCCTCGATCGCCACCGACGCGCGCGAGAGGATCGCGAACTCGCGGGGGATGCGGATCTTGTACTTCACCGCCAGGTTCAGGATGTCGGCGAGCAGGTGCCGGGTGTTCACGTCTTTGAGCGACGTCGGCAGGTACGTGCTCAGGATCGCCTCGATGTCGCCGCGGAAGGCGATGAGGTTCGTGCGCGTGTCGGGCGTGCCCAGCCGGTAGAGCAGCCGCGCCACCGACTCGGAGTCCTTCAGGCCGATGGCGAGCACCAGCTGCACCAGCGTGTCCTGCATCTGCCGGGTGACGCGGCCCACCAGGCCGAAGTCGATGAGGCCCAGCACCGGGCCCTCGAGCACCAGCAGGTTGCCGGGGTGGGGATCTCCGTGGAACAGCCCGTCTTCGAAGAGCTGCTTGAAGGCCCCCTCGAGAATGGTCTTGGCGATGGTCTTCTTGCCCTCGTCGTCGAGCTTCGCGTTCTGCAGCTTGGGCGCGTCGAAGAACTCCATCGTGAGCACGGTGCGCGCGGTGAGGTCGTCGTAGACCTTCGGAATGCGCGTGTGCGTGACGTTGAGGTAGTTCTTGTAGAACGCGCGGATGTTCGCGGCCTCGTTGAGGAAGTCGAGCTCCTCGTGCACGGCCTTGTCGAACTCCTCGATGATGCCGGTGGGCGTGTAGACGCCGACCTCTTCGATCACCGCCTCGAGCGCGCGGGCGATGTAGTGGAGCACCGAGAGATCAGCGCGCAGCTGCTCGGTGATGCCCGGGCGCTGCACCTTGACGATGACGTCTTCGCCTTCCTTCGTCTTCGCCTTGTGCGCCTGCGCCATCGAGGCGGCGGCGATGGGCTCCTTCGAGAACTCGGCGAAGACCTCTTCCAGCTCCCTGCCGAAGGCCTCGCGGATGACCTTGCGCACCTGGTCGAAGGGCACCGGGGGCACGTCGTCCTGCAGGGTCTCGAGCTCCTCGATGAACTCGCGGGGCAGCAGGTCGGCGCGCGTGGACATCACCTGGCCCAGCTTCACGAAGGTGGGCCCCAGCTCGGTGAGCAGCAGCTTGAAGCGGTGCGCCACGCTGGCGGCGCGGGCCGACTCGGTGGTCTCGGGCTTCGACTCGTCCTTCTTGCGCAGCCCGGTGCGCTCGAGGAGATCCGCGAACCCGTACCGTCCGGCGATCAGGGAGATCTGACGGATGCGGTTGAGATCCTGGAAGGCCTCGCGAATCACCCGCTCACCCAACCACGGGAAGTGGAGGGGGGCAAACGTTCACCCGGGCGCCCGTTCACCCCGAGCGGAGTCGAGGGGTCACTCACTCAGTCGATCGAGGGCCATGCGCTCTTCGATGTCGCCGACGATCTCTGCGATCGCGATCTGCTGCGTCGAGGCGTCGTTGAAGACCTGCGGCTTCTTCGTCTTCGCAGGGCTCTTCGACTTCGACTTCGACTTCGGCTTCTTCGCCGCGGTCTTCGCCTTCGCGCGGGGCTTCGACTTCGCCTTCTTCTTGCGGGTGGCCATGGCGGCGCAGCCTAGCGCCTGATCAGCCCACCACTGGAAATGGAAAGGGAAGGGAGGGCCCACATCCACTTGGTGGCGATCAGGGCCGGGTGATCCGGTAGCGGTAGACGGGCGTGCGGTAGAGGTCCGCGGTGGTGTGGGTGAGCTCGGGGTCTCTTCCGCGCCAGGCGAAGGTGTGGCTGATCACGAGCGCTCCGTCGGGCAGCTCTGCGTCGAACTTCGGCCCGAGGCGCAGCATGGCGCCGGTCCAGAGGTAGGTGAGCACGAGGTGGGCGTGTTTCAGATCGGCGCGGTGGAAGTCACCGAAGCGGATGGTGAGGTTCTCGCGCGGCTGAATCAGGAGGCGAAGGCGGCAGAACAGGAAGGGGAAGGGTGAGCGCTCCCAGCCGATCACACGCGCGCGCGGGAACCTCGAGGCGACCGCCCAGGCGAGCGTGCCCCAGCCGGCGCCGAGCTCCTGCACCTCGCCGTCGAGGTCGCCGGGGATGAGGGTGAGCACCTCCTGCTTCACCTTGCGGCTGGTGGGCATGGGCGAGATGCCGAGCGTGATCGTGCTCCAGAAGATCGACAGCAGCGCGAGGGACACGATCGCCAGCGCGGTGAGCTCGACGAAGAACACGCGGTGCACCTTGCGACAGGTCCCCGGAGAAGCGAAGCACCTCGGCGGGCCGTTCGAGTTCGTGGCGCCCGGGAGGTTCCCCTTCGAAGGCGCATCTTTCCGTCGGGCTGACTGTGCGATCAGGCCGTCTCTGGTACCGCTGGCGCATGCACCGCGTGCTCGCTCTGACCCTGGCCGGGCTGGCCTCTGGCTGTGTCTGCACCAAGACGATCGACTCCACGTGGCTGCACGTGAACTCGAAGCTGACGCAACACTACGAAGCGGTCCCCTGGTTGGGGACCTCGACCCGATACGAGCTGGAAGTCGAAGGCTTCGGCAACCACTACCCCTCCTGCAGCAGTGACCGCGGAGGGATCTCAGCGGCACCCGACGGAAGACGGCTCGCCTACTGGTGCGGCGACTCGGGCTGGCACGTCCTCTACCTCGAGGGCGCCACCACCTTGCCGCTCTGCGAGACGATTGCGGGCCGGCTCAACTGGAAGGAGGTCCGGACGTTCAAGGACGCCGCAGTAGACTTGGGACTCTGCGCGAGCCTCGAGCGTTTCGTGAAGATCGCCGACCTGCTCGAGGGGCAGACGGGCCCGGGCCAGCTCGAGGACTTCTTCGTGCAGACCTTCGAGCGCGAGGCCTCGCCGCCGCCAGGCTGGGTGCAGGCGCTCGGCGCCCGGCCAGCAGAGTTTCGCGTGGCGGTGCTCGAGCGCATCCGCACGGACCTGGCGGTGAGCGAGGAGAGCTGGGGCCCCGAAGGCGTCTCCGCCTTCATCGAGGTCGGGAAGGGAACGGCTCCGCGTAAGCAGTGACGGCGGAGCTGGCATGGAGAGGGACTGGGCTCGCGTGCCGCGTTGACCTATCAAGGGCGCATGGGGCGGCGTCGCTGGCTGGGTTTCCTGGTGTTGGTGGCCGCGGCCGCCTTTTTCGGCTGGGCCCTGCTTGCCCCGCGCGAGGCAGTCGAGCCACCGACCTCCGGAGCGCAACGGAACGTCGACGGCGGGCCGGCTGTGCCGTCGACGGGTACGCTCACCGTCAGCTCGAGTCCGCAGCCCGCGCCGGGCTCCACCCCTGCTGACAGTGTCTTCACCGTGTTGGTGACGGCCGACGGCGCTCCGGTGCCCGACGTTCAACTCTCCGCCTCTGCGCAGCAACCCACCTCGTCTGCGTGGCGTCCCTCGTGGGACCCTCCGCTGTTGCAGCGAACCGACGCTCGTGGCCGCGCTGAGTTCGCGGCTGGCGCCGGCACCTGGGTCCTCACCGCGGTGAAGCAGGGCTTCGCCACCGCAACGCTCGACGTGGTGAAGCCTGCAGGCGAGCGCGTGACCCCGGTCGAGCTCAGGCTCGAGCACGGCAACGACCTGCGCGGCCTCGCGCTCGATCTGAAGGGCCTCGCAGTCGTGCCCGCACGGATTCTCGCCACGCCGCTGGGAGAGCTCTCGACCCGGCGTCGCAGCGCGCCGATGGGCGTGGCCGAGACCACCGTCGACGCGAAGGGGGCCTTCCACTTCACCGCGCTGGCGAGCGGGTGGTGGCGGCTGGAAGGCGACGCCGAGGGCTCCGGGCGCGCAGAGCCGAGGCTGATCCGCCTGCCCACGGACGAGGTGGTGAAGCTCCGCTTTCGGCGCTCGGGCTTCCTCGAGGGCGTGGTGGTGCAGGCTGACGGAGGCGTCGCGCCGCGCGCGCTGGTGGTCGTCGGCGGCGCGGACGGCAACGAGGCGCTGGAAGCGAGCGCGACGGGGACCTTCTCCGTCGAGCGCATGCCCGGCTCGTACCGGCTGTCCGCGCAGTACGCAGGCCTGGTGGGCACGGCGGACCAGGTCGCGCAGGTGCACGCCGGCGACACCACGGCCACGCGCATCGTGGTCACGGGCAAGGGCGGCACCCTCGCAGGAACGGTGAGACGCGACGACGGTGTGCCCGTGGAGGGCGCCCTCGTGCTGGCCAGCCCGCACAACGAGGACGGCCTGTGCGGCCAGGCCACCACCGGCGCGGACGGCACGTTCTCGATCAGCGGCTACCCGCGAGGCACGTACGACCTCGACGCCGAGGCGAAGGGCCTGATGAAGGCAACCGAGCGCGGCTTCTTCGTTGCCGAAGGAATGACCCAGCAGGCCGAGCTGGTCCTCTCCCGGCCCGGCAGGGTGAAGGGGCTGGTCGAGACCCCCACCGGTGCCCCGCTCAGCGCCCGCGTCACGCTGCATTCGATGCGCAGATCGTTTGCGGATCGCCAGGCGGTCGCCGACAGCGCGGGGCACTTCGTCTTCGAAGACGTTCCGCCCGGCGCCGCGTTCGTCACGGCCGCGCGCACCCCGGACGAACACTCTCTGGGATTTGACGTGAAGGTGAAGCCGGGAAGCACGAGCGAGGTGAAGGTGACGGTCTTCGACTCCGTGGCACTCGAGGTGACGCTCGACCGCAGCCGCTGCACGCCAGCCACCGACGTGACCGTGGTCACGACGGAACCCAACATGTCTCAGAAGGGGGTCAAGCGAATGGTCCCCGTCGGCACGGATCGCGTCATGTTCCTGCTCAGCCCCGGGACCTGGCAGGTGGCAGCCTGGGACACGGACGCGAGGAACTGCACGCTGAAGAGGGCCCTCCAGGTCGCCCTCGAGCCGGGCCGGGTGCCAGCGCCTGTGCGGCTCGTGCTGGGCCCCTCTGACGAGACCTTCGAGGTGACCGTGCTCGAGACCGACGGCCACCCGGCCCCCTTCGCGAACGTCACCGCGAAGAGCAGGGCGGGAGGGATCTGGGCCACCGCCGCGGACGCTGACGGCGTGGCGCAACTCGGCTTCCCCTCAGACACCGGGGTGACGGTGACCGCGTCCAAGCAGGGGCGCAGCGCCCAGGTGACCGGGCTTCGCCGCGCGCTCGGGCACGTGACGCTCACGCTGCTCCCGGCCGCACGCATTCACCTGCGGCTCTCGGGCGTCTCGGGCATGACCCGCATCGAGGCGGAGCTCGAGGGGGACCTGTTCACAGACGAGCTGCGCGCCACCGGCAGCGAGGTCTGGCTCGACGAGATGCCGGTGGGCCGGGTCAGGCTCAAGGCCATGAGCGCCGACGAAACGAGCGCGGGCCGGGTGCGCGTGGTGACGACGTCAGGGCAGACCACCGAGGCCTCGCTGCGGCTCGAGCCGGTGGGGCGCGTGAGCGGAAAGGTCACGGTGCCCGGGGTGATCATGGTGTTGCTGATCTCGAAGACCGAGGGCCTCCAGGTGGTGCCGCGCCCCGATGGCACCTTCGCGTCCGACCCGATTCCTGCGGGTGAGTACACGGCCCGGGTCGAGTGTCCGACGTGCGGCGGGCTGGTTCCCAGGCCCTTCACCCTCGCCCCCGGCGCGCAGGTCGAGCTCTCGTTGCCTTGAGCAGCGCGCACCGCGAAGCTGACACCGATCGCGTCGAGTACGCGATCTGGGCTCCGACGGGTGAAGTGCCTCGAGCGACGAGGTCTGGTCTGGGTTGGCTCCATCGCCAATACGAGCAGGCCCTCAGCGCGCGCTTCTTGTGACGCGGTGAGCCCAGCGATGAGCAGGTGACCGCCCCCGCCCTGGCCTTTTCAGGGTGTGTTACCGCCAATACGCGATGGTCTAGTCCGACTCGACTATCGCGTATCAGCGGTAACATGCCTTGAAACGAGAGCCGACCCGGGGCGTCACATGCGCGTCCTTGTCCGAGGTGAGGGGCCAGCACGCGACGCGCACGGAAGGAAACCTGCTTCACCACGCCCCTGCAGGCAGCCGTCGACCGGCTCGTGCTAGCAACGCGCACCGCATGAGGCGCTTGTCGTGGCTGCTCATCCCCCTGCTGCTCACTTCCTGTGCCTGCCGGAAGACCGACGCCCAGAAGGCGCAGGCCGAGCGCGATCAGCTGGAGGAGCGCATCAAGACCTCCCTCACCCTGCTGCCGTACCGGCTGGTGAAGATCGGCGTGCGCGCCAAGGACGATCCCCGCCGCCCGCCCGCGGTCGACGCCCTGCAGCTGATGCTGGCAGAGACCCAGGCCCTCCCCCCCAAGCCCGCCACCACCGCAGAGGTGCTGCACGAGGCGGCCACCTACGCCCGGCTCCTCAAGGCGCTCTACGACGCGCGCGAGACGATGAAGGACCGCGACGAGGACGAATTCCCCCCGCTGGCCCAGGTCCTGCTCCACGCGCCCCTGCCTCCGCCCTTCGACATGCAGCTGGAGCACCTCGGCCTGAGCGCCTTCTGGTTCATCGTCGACTCGGCCGACCAGGGGAAGAAGATCCCCGGCGGCACCGAGTACGTCTTCTACGAGCTGGCGCGCGCCACCCCGCAGCCCGGGTGGCCGAAAGAGGCGCGCTGGTTTGCCCAGCTGCTGCGCGGTGGCGCCTTCTGCGCCGCGAAGTACCACTACGCCGCCGAGGAAGAGCTCACCGCCTACGTCACCGCCATGGAGACCACCACCGCCAGCGACTTCACCGGCTGGACCTCGGCCAACGCCACCCCCGCGCAGACGATGCATGGCCTGCGCGCCGCGGGCTACTTCGTGCGCGCGTGGAATCGCATGGGCCTCGAGCGGGAAGAGGGCTCCACCGAAGATCTGGAGAAGGGCCTGACCGAGCTGCAGGCCCTCGGCGTGGAGAACGAGCTGACCCAGTGGGGGTGGGCGCTGGTGCACGCCAGGCGTGGCCGCTTCGACCCGTCGGCCGCCGAGCTGGACAAGCTGGCCCAGAGCCCCCACCTCGACGAGAAGACGCGCACCGAGCTCACCGCCGCGGCCGCGGCGATGCGAAGCCAGGAGCACGCGATCCCCCTGATGCTGGAAGCGCGCGCCACCTTCATCCTCGCGCAGGCGCTGCTCTCCCGCGCCGGCGGCGTCGAGCACCTGCTCACCCTCGTGGTGGGGGAAGAGCACGCGAAGAAGATCGCCCTGCCGCTCACCTGGCTCGAGCGCACCCGCCGCGGCCTGGCCGGCGCGTCGCCCTCGTCAGTCTGGGAAAAGGGGAAGCAGGGCCTGGAACTGCTGAAGAAGTGATCACCTCGGCGGCGCGAAGAGCTGCCAAACGGCCTCGTAGAAGTTCGTCGCCCCGCGGAAGTCCGGGTTCGTCCCGAGAAAGAACGGAGTCACCTCCGAGCTGATCGTCGCCACCCCGAAGAACGGCCTGAAGAACCACGCGGCCTGGCTGCCGACGAGCAGCGACAGCGCCAGCCAACTTGCCACCACCATCGCCCCGCGCCCTCGGCTCAGCCTCGCCGTCTTCGTCAACCCGCGAGTCTGCCTCCAGAGCGCAACGACGCCGCTCACCGCGATCAGCACCACGTTGAAGCCGAGAAACAGCGGGTACTCCCCCAGCCCCCGCACGCTGGGCCGCTCGATGGTGAGCGAAAGAAACAGGCCCACCGGCGCGAGCGAAGCCAGCATCACCGACGCGTCGCGGAAGAGCGCGAAGCTCAGCGCCTGCACCTCGCCGAAGCTCAGCCGCGCCCCCAGGAAGCTCGCCACCAGGTGGTACGCCACCGCGCAGACCGACGCCGTCACCACCAGCAGCAGCGGGAACTTGAGCAGGTTGTGCACCCCGAACTCGAGGCTGTGCACGCAGCCCACCGAGAAGCCGTACACGGCCGCGCTCCCGAGGAGGACGAGCAGCTTCTTCACACCAGCTCGAGCGCCATCGCCAGCCGCGCGGTGATGAACACCAGCAGGAACAGCCACCCCACCAGCAGCACCTTGAAGGTCGGCTTGAACTCGCGCAGCAGGCTCACCGCGTGCTGCGAGCGGAGAAACTGCGCCACCCCCGCGGCCTGCGAGACAAACAGCAGCAGCACCGCGATCGTCCCCGCGCTGATGGCCGAACTCTCCTCCATCGTCGCCCCGAGGAACCAGATGATGGGGAAGAAGCCGAAGCTGAAGAGCGCGGCCACCGATGAGCTCACCAGCGCCAGGCACAACGTCTGCGCCGGCTGAAGCCGCGAGCCGATGAACGCCCCCACCACGTGGAGCGAGGGCACGCAGATCGCGATCGACCCCAGCAGCAGCGCCGAGACGCGCCAGAACTTCGTCACGCCCAGCACCGCGCCGAAGGGGAGGGCGTACAGCACCGTGCCCAGCACCAGTGACGCCACCAGCCACCACAGGTGCTGATCCCTCGCGATGCTGGTGTGGAGCCGTTCCCGCTGCACCAGCACCAGGTGGAGCAGCTCGTGCGGCCTGCGGACCGCGGCGATCAGCTCCTCCTTCGTGTGCGCGGTGGCGAAACCCGGAGTCTCGAGCGGGAGCGAGGTCATGCCCAGAGCCTGCCCACCCGGCGCGCGCCGGAGGGCTCCTTCCCGCCCATCGGTCGCGGCGTGGCGTCCGGCGGTCGGAGTTCGAGCTGTCCGGACAGCCCGGCGGAGAAGCGGGTACTCTCGCCGTGACATGCCTGCGCTCATCATCATCATCGCGTCCGTCGCGGGGCTGGCCTGGCTGAGCGCGGCGGTGCACGCCATCTGGCTCGTGGCGTACCGTCGCCCCGACGTCACCGTCGGACAGCTCGTGCTCGGAGGCTTCCGCTTCTTCTCCGCGGCCACCTTCACCGAGGCGGGCCGGCCCCTGCAGCGGCGCTTCGTGCTCTCGGCGCTGGTCTTCGCTGGGTGCGTGCTCGCCTCCATCGCCGCCGGCTTCGTCGCTTCGCGAGGGTGACCCGGGATGCGGGTGCTGATCACCGGCGCGACGGGCTTCATCGGCACCCACCTCTGCCACCGGCTCGTGGCGGAAGGGCACCGGGTGGTGGCGCTGGTGCGAGATCCGGCGAAGGCCGGGGGCCTGCCGAAGGAAGGTGTCGAGCTCCTGCGCGGTGACCTGTCGCTCTTCACCCGGCCCGACCTGGTGCTGCCCGAGTGCGAAGCGGTGGTGCACCTGGCGGGCGTGGTGACTGCGAAGCGGCTGAGCGACTACCACGACGTCAACTTCGTCGCCGTGCAGCACCTGGTGCAGGCGCTGGCGCGCCAGGCCTGGAAGCCGCGCCGGCTGCTCTTCGCCTCCTCGCTCGCCGCGAGCGGCCCCAGCCGCGATGGGGCGCTGCGCACCGAGGCCGACGGCTGCGCGCCGGTCGAGCCCTATGGCGAATCGAAGATGCGGGCCGAAGACTTCCTGCGCAGCGCGCCTTTCCCCACCACGTCCTTCCGGCCTGCGCTCGTGTTCGGCCCGAACGACCCCGCCACGGTGACCTTGTTCCGCCTCGCGCGGCGCGGGCTGGGCTTTCAGGTCGCAGGCCGCGACCCGGGGCTGAGCTGGGTGCAGATCGACGACCTGCTCGACGCGCTGGTGCTGCTGCTGGGCGACCCCTCGACGGACCACCGCACCTACTTCGTCAGCCACCCGGCGCCGACCACCAACCGGGGCCTGTGGACCGCGCTGGGCGCCACCTTCGGGCGCAAGGTGCGCGTGCTGCCGCTGCCTCGGCCCCTCCTCTACGGGGCGATGGTGACCATGACCGCCCTCTCGAAGGCGTTCGGCTTCACCAACCAGCTCGACGAGAAGCAGTACGAGCAGCTCACCGCGCCCGGCTTCGTGTGCTCCAGCGCGCTTCTGACGAAGGACTTCGGCTGGCGCGCGCGCTTCGAGCTGGAAGCGGCCCTGCGCCGCGCGGCTGACGGGTACCGCGAGGCGGGGTGGTTCTGATCAGCCCAGCTGCTCGCGCAACGTCTCGCGCAGCGCCGCGAAGGTGAGCGGCTTGGCCAGCACCGAGTTCATCCCCACCCGTCGGCAGGCCGCCAGCTCGTCGGGCATGGCCGAGGCGGTGAGCGCCACGATGGGGGTGTGGCGCAGCTCACCCTCCAGCGCGCGGATGTGCTCGGTCGCTTCGAAGCCGTCCATCTCCGGCATGTGGCAGTCCATCAGCACCAGGGCGTAGTGGCCGTTGCGCACCGCCTCGAGCGCGGCCTTGCCGTTGACAGCGCCGTCGGCCTGGAAGCCGGCCTTCTCCACCAGGCTCACCGCGACCTTCAGGTTGATGGCGTTGTCGTCGACGACCAGCACCGTCCGGCGCGGGCCTTCGACGGAGCGGGGCGGCAGGATGTGCACCGCCGAGGGCTCCTCCGCCTCGTCGAACGACACCCCGAAGCTGAAGCGGCTCCCCGCCCCCGGTCTCGAAGTGACCAGGATCTTGCCGCCCATCAGGGTGACGAGCTGCTGAGAGAGCGCGAGACCCAGGCCCGTTCCGCCGAACCGCCGGGTAGTGGACGAGTCGCCCTGCTGGAAGGCGTTGAAGAGCAACGGCAGCACCGCGGGCGCGATGCCCACGCCCGTGTCGGTGATCGCGAAGTCGCAGTGCACCGCGTCGTCGCCCGGGCGCCGGGTCACCTCGAGCGTCACCGTGCCCGTTGCGGTGAACTTCACCGCGTTGCTGACCAGGTTGGTGAGCACCTGGCTCAGGCGCCGCCCGTCGCCCCGCAGCCGCGCGGGCACGTCGTCGGCCTTGCGCACCTTCAGGGTCAGGCCCTTGCTGGTGGCGTTGGCGGCCGAGAGCGCCTGCACGTCGGCCAGCACGGTGCTCAGGTTGAAGTCGGCGGTCTCGAGGACCAGCTTGCCCGCTTCCATCTTCGAGACGTCGAGCAGGTCGTTGATCAACGAGACCAGGGTGCGCCCGCTGCGCTGGATGATGGACAGCTGCTCGCGGTGGAGCGGGCTGAGCTGGTCCTGCAGCAGCACCTCGGTCATGCCCAGCACCCCGTTCATGGGCGTGCGGATCTCGTGGCTGATGTTGGCGAGGAAGGCGCTGCGGCTACGGTCGAGCCGGCGCAGCTCGGCGAGGGCCTGTTCGCTCACGTCGTCGAAGGTGCTGGCGAACAGCCAGGCCACCACCAGGCCCACGCTGAAGTTGATCGCGTGCGAGAGCGTGGGCACCGGGTCGACGAAGTCGGCCAGCCAGCCGTGGTCCATCGCGTAGATGACGAGGGCCGCCCAGGCCGCCGTGATGAACAGCCAGGGCACCGCGCGCCTCGAGCCGAGCAGGAAGCCCGCCAGCGACGGGACGATCAACATCAACGAGAGGCTGGTGTAGTCGGCGGGGCGCTGGGCCAGCGCCGACAGCCCGAACACCAGCGCCGCGATCGCCAGCGAGGCGTGCGCCAGGCCGGTGAAGTTCACCCCGCGCCGGTGGAGCCACAGGACCACCGGCCCGCTGCAGACCAGCAGGGCCGTGGTTGCGACCTGCGACCACATCGCCGTCGACAGGTACAGGGTCTGCGAGATCGCCGCGAAGGTGCTGGCGACCGTCCAGCCCCGCACGAAGAAGCGCGAGCGGCTGCGCGCCTCGGTGGGGAGCCCGGGCGGGAGCATGCGCTCCACCCATGCTTCCCACCTGGTCGGGATCTCGGCAGCCACGCACCAAGCGTAACGGGGATTCGGAGCGAAGCCCGGGTTGTGGTCAGGCGTGACCGCTTCGTCGCAGCCGACCCGCCGCCTGATTCTCTCGGGTTTCCTTCGTGGCAAGCGCATTGCGCCGCTCGGGAACGCTCGAACCGTCAAATGGGGTTCGAGCCCGCCACCACTGAGCTGTCGATTCGAAGCACCGACCAATCGACCCCCTCCGACACGAAGGGGAGCTTCGCCGCCGGAGCCTGTTCGAGCGCGATGGGCTCGAGGACGACCCGCGGAGCATCCGGTTGGAACGCGCTGCCATGGGGTCGAGTCACTGAGTGTCGCTGTCTACCCCTTCTTCGCGAGCCGAGCCCAGCGGTCTCCTGCTTCGACGGCTTCTTCCCTCAGTCGTTGAGTTGGCGTCGCAGCGTGGCCGCGGCCTCGGGCGGCACGCGGTTGAGGAAGACCTCGGCCTGATCACGCGGAATCGCCGGCAGCATCCACCCGAGCATCATGAGCTGGTCGGCGGGCTGCGTGCGCTGCGCGCTCTTCATTCCGAAGGCCGAGAGTTCCTCGGCGCTGAACGCCGCGCGCAGCCCGGAGTCGAAGGCGGTCTCTTCTTCGTGCATGTGCTGGAGGTACGCCGCGAGGAAGCCGTTGGTGAGCGTGAAGAGCTCGTCGAGGCCCATGGATTCCGAGGCGCGCTGCAGCTCAGTGAAGAGCGGGGTGATGCGCTCGTGGGCTCGTTCCATTCGGGCCGCGAGCTCAGGCACCCGGGTGCGCGCCAATGGAATGAGGAGGACGTCTTCGTTGGCGCCGTGGTGCTCGAGGAAGCGCAACGTGGTCTTCAACAGCGAACGCGCGTCGGGTGCGCCACGACTCAACGCACCGATGGTCTCGAAGAGCGCACGGCGAATGCCTTTGTGAACGTTGACGAACAGGTCTGGAGTTTTCATGTCCGGCAAGATGCCGAATCAACGCGCGCGGGACTTGTACGAATCCGACACGACCAGCGAGTGGGTCGGGGACGTGCCGGCGAAGCGGCGGAAGTCGCGGTTGAAGTGCGACTGGTCGTAGTAGCCGGCTTCGAGCGCGAGCTCGGTGAGTGAAGCGGTGTGCTTCGACAAGGCGACCGCGCGCTCGAAGCGGCGCAACGAGGCGAACGCGCGCGGGCTGATTCCCACGCGCGCACGAAAGCGCCGCTCGAGCTGGCGCTCACTGAGCCCGAGTTCCCTGGCGATGCGTGCGACTGGCATGTGCTCCAGCAGCTCGAGCGCGTGGGCCACGAGCGCGTCGGGTTCCCAGGGGAGCCGGGCGAGCAGTCGTTCGATGACCTCGACCCGCGAGCGCTCGTCCGGCGCCTCGAGCAGGCGCTCGGTGGTCTGCCGCACGAGAAGGGGCGACAACAAGCCCTCGAGTGGGACGCTCTTGTCCGCGAGCTCGTCGGCAGGGGCTCCGAGGCAGGTCGAGCCCAGCGGGGTGAAACGCACGAGGACGGAGGCGGTCTCACCGAGGTAGCGGTAGCGCCGGGGCCCCCGCTGAAGGCCGGTGACGCCCGCGGTGGAGAGCAGCCCTTCTTCGGCGCGGATGCGGCCGCTGTATTGAAAGCCGAGCACGCTCGAGCTCGAGGGAAGCACCGACACCGGCGTCCCATCGCTGACGACGAGCTGAATCGCCGCCACCCGACTGCGCAGGTGCGCCGAGGGGGCGTGGTGACTGATGCCGGGCTTGCGTGGCTCTCTCATCGCTTGCGGCTCCCGAGGCTCCGTCGTGGCCCAGCATGTCTCAGGAGAATACCGTCGCGTTCCCCAATCGCCATCGTCGTGCACCCCTGATTTCAGGGGCTTGAGGGCGATGTCAGACGCCTCTGGTACACGGCGCTGACATGATTTTCGCGCTCACAGTGCTGGGAGGAATCGTCGGCGGGGCGCTGGGGTGGCTGCTCGCGCGCAGGTCTCGCGACGCCGCGCTGCGCGTGATGGAGATGGATCTCGCAGCGGCCAGAGCCCAGCTCTCCGGGCGCGACGCGGCGCTGGCGCGGGTCGATCACCAGGTGTCCCAGCTCACCATGCAGGAGGAGCAACTCTCGGGCGTGCTCACCACCACCCGCGCGGAGTACGCCCGCGCCGACGCGATCGGCCGCATGCTGGCCACGCAGGTCGAGCAGCTCCGCACGTCTGAGGCCACGCTCGAGGCCCAGCTGAACCAGGCCTGGGCCCAGCTCGCCCGCGCCGAGGCCGAGGCCCGCTCAGCTGCTGAACGCAGGGAGACGCTCGAGGCACAGCTCGGGGCGCTCGAGCCCCTGCAGCAGCGCGCGCAGGTGCTCTCCGAGGCGCTGGCCCGCACCGAGTCGCTGCTCGACGCCGAACGTGCCCGCACCGAAGAGCGGGCCCTCGAGTTCGAACGCAGCCGAAAGGCCATGCGGCTCGAGTTCGAGGCCCTGGGGCAGAAGTTGCTCGAAGAGAAGGGCAGGTCGATGCTCGAGCAGAACCACAAGAGCCTCGAAGGGCTGCTGACCCCCGTGCGCGAGCGGCTCAAGGACTTCGAAGACAAGTTCCAGCTCAGCTCCGATCAGGACAGCCGCGATCGCGCGTCGCTGCTCGAGCGCCTCCGGATCCTGCAGGAAACGCAGAGCAGGCTCCATGAAGACGCCTCGGCGCTCTCCCGCGCCCTCACCGGCGAATCGCGCGCGCAGGGCGACTGGGGCGAGCTCGTGCTCGAGAGCCTGCTCGCCAGCGCCGGCCTCACCGAGGGCCGCGAGTACGAGCTCCAGGTCGATCACCGCAATGAAGAGGGCGGTCACCGCCGCCCCGACGCGCTGGTCTACCTGCCGCCCAACCGCGCCATCGTGATCGACGCCAAGTGTTCGCTCCAGGCCTTCGTGGCGTCCACCCGGGCCGCTTCCGAGGAGGAACGGGAAAGCGATCTCGAGGCCCACGTGGCGTCGCTGCGCACCCACGTGAAGCTGCTCTCGGCCAAGGACTACCAGTCGGTGCTCAAGGAACGTTCACTCGACTTCGTCTTCCTCTTCGTGCCCAGCGAGGCCGCCTTCCACGCCGCGCTCTCGCGCTGTCCCGGGCTCTCCGAGGAGGCCCTGCGGCAGCGGGTGGTGGTGTGCAGCCCCACCACCGTGCTCGCCACCCTGCAGATGGTGCACCACGTCTGGCGCAGCGAGCGGCAGACCCTCAACGCCCAGCGCATCGCCGAGGAAGCGGGGAAGATGATCGACAAGCTCTCGGCCGCGCTCGAGTCGTTCAACGAGGTGGGCGAGCGGCTCAACCAGGCGCAGAACGCCTTCGAGGGCGCGCGGGGACGCCTGTCCAACGGCAAGGGCAACGTGCTCGCCATCGCCAACAAGGTGGTGCAGCTCGGCGCCCGGGCCAACAAGCCCGAGAGGCTGCTCGCCGCCGAGAAGGCCATGGACGCAGAGCCCGACCCGGAGCGGAGCCGGTCTGACGGAACGTCAGACCAGCCAGGCTCGGAGCGCAGCGGAGAACTGGCCAAGGCGGAGCGACCAGAGACAGATGAAGAGACCTCCCTTCAGACCCAGCTCCAGCTCGAGGCTGGCGCCTGAGGCGATCCATGGGGAGGGCTGCGTGCTAGACGAGGCCCCGGTGAGCGCCGCTGCCGAAGAGATCAGCCCCCCCGCGGAGATCGTCGATGCGTCGACCCTGACGCCGATGATGAAGCAGTACCTCGAGGTCAAGGCGCAGAACCCGCACGCGCTGCTCTTCTTCCGCCTCGGCGACTTCTACGAGCTCTTCTTCGACGACGCGGTGAAGGCCGCCGAGCTGCTGCAGATCACCCTCACCTCGCGCGCGAAGGGCAGCGATCGCATTCCCATGTGCGGGGTGCCGTACCACGCGGCCCGCCGCTACATCGCCCGGCTGATCGAGGCGGGCGAGAAGGTCGCCATCTGCGAGCAGCTCACCTTGCCGGGCAAGGGCATCGTCGAGCGCGGGGTGGTGCGCGTCGTCACCCCGGGCATGGTGCTCGACGACGAGGTGCTCGAGGCGCGGGAAAACAACTTCCTCGTGGCCGTGCTCCCCGCCGACGGGGAAGACGACTGGGGCGCCGCGCTCATCGACGCCTCCACCGGCGAATTCGCCGCCGTCCAGCCAGGCCCGCTCGCCGTCGTCGCCGACGAGGTGTCCCGCGCCAGCCCCCGCGAGCTGCTCGCGCCCGAAGGCTCGGAAGAGCGCCTCGAGCCGCTGCTGCGCGCCTTCGCCCGCCGCCCCGCGCTCGCCTTCCTCGGGGCCGATGCGTTCGACCTGAAGCGGGGGCGCCAGCTCCTGCTCACCCACCTCGGGGTGCAGACGCTCGAGGGCTTCGGGGTGGAAAAGGCCGGCCCCTCGCTCGGCGCCGCCGGCGCGGCCCTGCGCTACGTGAAGGAGACGCAGAAGAGCGCGGCCGGCCACATCGATCGCATCAGCCTGCAGGCGCGGGGCGGGGCGCTGGTGATCGACGAGGCCACCCGGGCCAACCTCGAGCTGGTCAAGACGCTCAAAGACGGCGCCCGCGCAGGCTCGCTGCTGGGCGTGCTCGATCGCACCGCCACCTCGCTGGGCGCGCGCAAGCTTTCCCGCTGGCTCACCTCGCCCCTGGGCGACGCACGCGCCATCGACGCCCGCCTCGACGCCGTCGACGAGCTCTTCCAGAAGGCCGCCCAGCGCGAGGCCCTCATCGCCACCCTCAAGGAGGTCGCCGACGTCGAGCGCCTCTGCGGCAAGCTCTCGCTCGCCTCGGGCGGCGCCAGAGACCTGAGCGCGCTGGGCCGCTCGCTGGCCGCCATGCCGAAGCTGGCCGCGATGCTCTCGACGATGACGGGCGACCTGCTCAAGGCGCTGGTGGGGCCGCTCTCGTCGGCCCACCTGCTCGAGCTGGGCAAGACCCTGGGCCGGGCGCTCGTCGACGAGCCGCCCCCCGTGCTGGCCGACGGCGGCTTCATCAAGGTGGGCTACCTCGCCGAGCTCGACGCGCTGGTCGAGCTGTCCACCAGCGGCAAGGACTACCTGCTCAAGCTCGAGCTGCGCGAGCGCGAGCGCACCGGCATCGCGTCGCTGAAGGTCCGCTACAACAAGGTCTTCGGCTACTACCTCGAGGTCACCCGGGCGAACCTGCACAACGTCCCGAAGGAATGGATCCGCAAGCAGACCACCGCGGGCGGCGAGCGCTACGTCACCGAAGAGCTCAAGACGTACGAAGAGAAGGTGCTCACCGCCGACGAGAAGCGCATCGCGCTCGAGCAGCGGCTCTTCGAAGAGCTGCGCGCCCTGGTGGTCTCGCGCGCCAGCCTGCTGCGCGCCGCCGGTGACGCGGTAGCCACTCTCGACGCGCTCGTCTCGTTCGCCCGCGTCTCGGCCGAGAACGGCTACGTGCGCCCGGTGGTCGACGAATCGGGCGTGCTCGAGCTCACCCTGGGCCGGCACCCGGTGGTGGAGAAGGCGCTGGGCGGTGACTCGTTCATCCCCAACGACGTGCGCGTCGATCGCGACGACGGGCAGGTGCTGATCATCACCGGCCCCAACATGGCCGGGAAGTCGACGGTGATGCGCCAGGTGGCCATCGCCGCGGTGATGGCGCAGGCGGGCTGCTTCGTGGCCGCGAAGGCCGCGCGCATCGGCCTGTGTGATCGCGTGTTCACCCGGGTGGGCGCGTCCGACAACCTGGCCCGGGGCCAGTCGACCTTCATGGTCGAGATGACCGAGACGGCGAACATCCTCCACCACGCCACGAAGCGCAGCCTGGTGATCCTCGACGAGATCGGCCGCGGCACGAGCACCTTCGACGGCCTGTCGATCGCCTGGGCGGTGGCCGAGCACCTCCACGATCGCGTGGGCGCGCGCACGCTCTTCGCCACGCACTACCACGAGCTCACCGACCTCACGCGCGAGAAGCCGCGGGTGAAGAACTGCTCCATCGCGGTGCGCGAGCAGCAGGGAAAGATCATCTTCCTGCGCAAGCTCATTCCCGGGGCCGCCAGCCGCAGCTACGGCATCGAGGTGGCGCGCCTGGCGGGGCTCCCGCCCGAGGTGCTCGCCCGCGCCCGCGAGCTGCTCAAGAACCTCGAGGCGGGGGAATTCGACGAAGCGGGCCGGCCCCGGCTCGCCAAGCGGGCCACCGGGGGCGGGGAGCGACCGGCTGCAGCCGTGGTCGACGATTCCCAGCTCGGGCTCTTCGGGGCGCCGGCGAAGAAGTCGCCCAGCTCGGCGCAGGAAGCGGTGCTCGCGGCGCTCGAGAACTTCTCCATCGACACCTCGAGCCCGCTCGAGGCGCTCACCGCGCTGGCGGAATGGAAGCGCACCTTGAAGAAAGCCTAGCCGCCCGATGCAGCTCGCCATTCCCAGCGCGCCGCGTGCCGTGAAGCTCAGCCAGGTGCCGGGGGCGCTGCGCCGCGTGGCGATCGTGGGGGGCGGCGCCGTCGCGCTCACCCTGGTGGTGTGGCTCGTCGCCGCGCGGGCCCAGTCTTCGCTGAGCGCCGAGCGCGACTTCCTCGCGCGCGCCGAAGAGGTGAAGGGGCAGGTGACCGAGGTGGTGCTGCCCCCGATGGAAAGCCGGCTCGAGACGCCCGCGAAGCTGCGCGTCATCTACAAGCTGCGGGGCAAGGACTACGCCGCCTCGGGGGTGCAGGCGAACAGCGTCGACGCCGAGCAGCTCTTCACCGGCTCGAAGGTGACGCTGCTCGTCGACCCCTCCGCGCCCGGAAAGCCGCAGGAAGCGCAGTGGCTGCGCAGCCGGGTGGGCCTGGTCTGGCTGGGCTCGTTGATCGTCGGGCTGGGGCTGCTGCTCGCCGCGGGGCTGGTGGGCTCCGAGCTGCGCCGCGCGATCCGCCGCGAGGTGGCGCCGCTGCGGCTGGGCGCGCTGGTGTGGCTCACCGCCGACGAGCCGCTGCCCGACACGAAAGACGAGCTCCGCTTCGCCGCCCACTACTTCCGCGACGACGTGAAGCTCTCCGTCACCGCGCGGGGGCGGCCGGGGCGCCGGCCCGTGCGCAACGGCGAGAAGGTGCTGGCGGCGGTGGTGCCCAGCGAGCCCACCTGGGTCCGCGTGGTGGACGAAGAGCTGGCGAAGGGGCTCGGCTGGTACCGCTGAGGCACCTGCCTCCCTCTCCCTGAGAGGGAGAGGTCGGGGAGGGCAAATCGAACCCTCGTTCAGTCGTGGTAGAAACAGTCGACCGGCTTCGCGCCGAACATCTCGCGCGGGTGCACGCTGACGTCCCGCTTCAGACAGATGCCGGTGAGGCGCGGCGAGCCGTCATCGGGCATCGCCTGGGGCAGCACCACCGCGAGGTGCTTGGTGCGCGTCTCGCGGGGCAGGGCGATCACCAGCCGGCCGCTGTTCGCTGCCTCGAAGATGTCGGCCCCTGACACCCGCTTCCACCCGCGCATCGGCCCCTCGTGCCGCAGCCAGTCGCAGGTCTGCGCGAGGGTCAGTTCCTTGGCGCCGACGAAGTGGGGGATCTCGCAGTTCATCGCGCGGCTCACGTCCCACACGAAGATGTGCCCGCGGATCTTGCCGGGCGCGTCGTCGGAATAGCGCGGGTTCACCGTCACGCCGAACTGCTTGATCAACATCTCGTAGGTCTCGGCTGAGCGCTTGCCCTCGCGGCTCTGCAGCGGGGCCTGCACGGCGATCCACACGTCGCGGCCCTGGAGCACCTTGGGCACGTCCTTGCCGTCGAACTTCATGCCGACGGTGCTGACCTCTTCCTCGGCGGCGGCAGCGGCGACGGCCTGGGCCGACGGCATCGAGGTGCCCAGCACCGAGCTGCGCTTGCGCTCGGCGCTCGAGTCGGCGAACTGCGAGCCGAGCTGGCTCTTCTGGGTCTTGGTGAGGATCGACGCGCTGGTCGAATATTCGCTCACCGCCGCGCCCGGGTTCCCCTGGGCGGGG
Source organism: Archangium sp. (assembly GCA_030681645.1). Lineage (GTDB taxonomy): Bacteria > Myxococcota > Myxococcia > Myxococcales > Myxococcaceae > Archangium_A. Next base: position 188,474 of record JAUXRX010000057.1, on the reverse strand, counting down.
ATGCTGCCGGTGGCGGTGCGAGGGGCGGCGGTTCCCTTGGCGGGGGCCGCGGCCGGCTTCTTCTGATCAGCTGATCCACCCTTGCCGTGTTGTTCCTGCGACATGGCCCGGGAGACTAGCCCGATCGGTGGTTTTTTTGCCGCGATGTGTGCGGCGTGTTCACATCCCACACCTCTGTAGCGACTGGTTGTCCCGTGCCCTCATGATCCGAGCCGTCTCCGCCGCCCTGATTCTCGCCGCTGCCGCCGCCTTCGGCGCGAGCGCCGACGACGCCTACCAGGACGCGAAGAGCGCCTACACGAAGCTCAAGGGCGACCAGAAGCGGCGCGCCCTGCGGCACCACTGGCAGAACGTGGCGAAGAAGTTCGAGGCGGTGGCCACCAGGCACCCGAAGAGCGAGCGCGCTCCCGAGGCGCTGTTCAACTCGGGCGAGCTCAACAACGAGCTCTCCCGCTTCTCGGCGAAGGACGAAGATCGCGAGGCGGCCAAGCGCAGCTACCGTCGGCTGATCGAAGGCTGGCCTGCGCACCGGCTCGCCGATGACGCCGCCTTCTCGCTGGCCCGGCTGCTCGCCGATCGCGAAGGTGATCCCTCCGGCGCCCGCCGCGTGCTCGAGAGCGCGCTCAAGACCGCCGGCGACAAGAAGAAGGACATGCAGGGCATGCTGGCAGCCCTCCCGAAGGAAGCGAAGCCCGTGGTGATCGCCAGGCCTGCGCCCGCGCGTCAAGCGACCCCGGCGCGGCCGGCCCCCGAGCCTCTCAAGCGGGCCGAGGCCCCGGCCACCGACGTCGCCGAGGCGATCCGCCGGGCCATCAGGCCGCTCCAGCTCGCCCAGCTCGCCGAGCCCGCGCCCACCGTGCAGGCCCGCCGCGCGCCTTCGATGCGGCCCGACGAGGTCGAGGAAGTGGAGCCCGAGGTCGAGGCGCCCGTGCTCGAGGAATCGGAGCCGGTGGTGGCCAGCCTCGCCGAGAAGCTGCGCGACGTGCGCGTGGGCGCGCGCCTGCCCGGCAACGACGACACCGAGACCCGCAGCCGCTTCAAGAAGCTGGCGAAGGAAGAGGGCGGCGCCGAGCTCACCCTGGCCCAGCAGCTGGGCCTCAAGGTGCGGCGGGTGATCATCGACGCGGGCCACGGCGGCCACGACACCGGCGCGATCGGCCCCAAGGGCACCCGGGAGAAGGACGTGGCTCTCTCGATCGCGAAGAAGCTGGCCGCGCGGCTGGAAGAGGCGGGGCTCGAGGTCATCCTCACCCGCGACGACGACACCTTCGTGAAGCTCGAAGATCGCACCCGCTTCGCCAACCGGCAGAAGGGCGATCTCTTCATCTCGGTGCACTGCAACGCGGCGCCGAGCAAGACGCTGCGGGGCATCGAGACCTACACCCTCAACACCTCGTCGAACCGCTACTCGATTCGGCTCGCGGCGCGCGAGAACTCCACCACCGAGCGGGGCGTGGGCGATCTCCAGTACATCCTCGCGGACCTGGCGACCAAGGCGAACACCGGCGAGTCGTCGCACCTCGCCGACCGGGTGCAGCGCGCGCTCGTGCGCAACCTCTCGGGCTCGTACAAGGGCGTGAAGGACCTGGGCACGAAGGAGGCGCTCTTCTTCGTGCTGCTGGGCGCGAAGATGCCCGCCATCCTGGTCGAGACCAGCTTCCTCTCGCACCCGGAGGAAGAGGAGCGCCTTGCTTCGGAGGAGTACCAGCAGAGCGTGGCCGACTCGATCGCGGAGGCCGTGGGCGGCTTCCTCGAGGAGCGGAACAAGGTCGCCCAGGTCGACTGACGCTTCAGGGAGGCGGCACGGCCTTGAGCACTCCGCCGCCTTCGGTGCCCAGCCAGATCTCGTTGGTGCTCCGGCCGAAGAGCGCCGTGCCCTTGCGCGAAGCGCCCGAGTCGACCAGCGACCAGTTGATGCCGTCGAAGCGGAGCATGAAGCCGAACACCGACGGGAGGCTCGAGAGCCCGGTCATGTAGAGGTTGTCGATCTTGTTTCCCCACATCGCCGTCGCCACGTCGATCGAGATGGGGCCGGTCGAGTCCTGCAGCAGCAGGTCTTTGGTGTCGTAATACACGCCAAACCGCGCATCGCCGAAGGCGAAGCCCTCACCCGGGCCCGGGCTCCACACCGCCAGCCACGGCGCCTGCGAGACCGAGTCGGACTGGCGCCCCGTCCACGTGCCGGTGGGCGTCTTCGAGGCGAGGAACTGATCGCCCGCGACCCACACCTCGGAGGTCTGGTTGCAGTGCAACGAGCTGATCGGCCCCGGGGCGATGGAACCCGCGGTCTCGAGCAGCGTGGCGTTGCCCTTGTAGACCGTGCCGCCTTCGCCGGCGCCCCACAACGCGGTGCCGCACCAGAGCAGGTCGAGGATCGGGCCCTGCAGCCCGCTGACGGCCAGCGTGCTCCAGCCGCTGCCGGTCCACACGTAGACCGCGGTCTGGGCGGTGACGATCACCTCGGTGTCGCTGCGCGCGACGATGGCGCTCACCCGCTCGGTGGTGGGGAAGGTGCCCAGCGGCTCGAAGCCGGCCGCCCCCCGGTGCATCACCGCGCCGCGCCGCCCGGTGCAGCGCACGTCGGCGCACTCGTTGACCGCCGCGAACACGTCGGTGTCGGTGGCCGCCAGATCCGCCACGTCGCCCTGGAAGCCCTTGGAGCGCTCGGTGAAGTCGGCCGTGCCACTGTTCCACGCCCAGACCGCGCCGAAGTCGCCCACCACGCGCCCCTCGGTGCTGGCGGCGCCGCCTCCGAAGATGCTGCGCGGCACCTGCTGGCCCCGCAGGGGGAACGAGGTCCACGCCACGCCGTTCATGCCGCCGTCGGTCGAGGCGCTCTCGGTGCGCACCAGCACCAGGCCCTTCGCCGCGGGGAGCGGCTGGCCCGTCACGATTCGCGCCTCGCCGCCGATCACCACCCGGCCGTCGAACAGGCCCAGCGCCGTCGCCTTCGCCAGCGCAGGCATGGCCGGCAGGCTCTCTGCCACCCAGCCCGCGCCCGTGAAGTGCCAGAGCCGGTTGCCGCCCACCGCCCACGCTTCGCCGGAGAACGTCACCAGCTGCGCCGCGTCGAGCTTCACCGCGAGGCGCGTGTCGTAGAGCGAGTCCCACACCTTGCGCACGGGATCCCACTGGTAGATCGACCCGAGGTCGCCCACCACCGTGAAGCCACCCGCACCGTCGCCGATGACGGACAGCAGCGCCTCGAACGAGGGGTGGTACTCGGTGGTCCACGCGCCGTTGCGGCGAATGACGACCTCGTTGCCCGAGCCCACGCCCATGCCGTGGGTGCCGTCGAACCAGAGCTGGCTCAGATCGCTGATCTGCGTGGGCTGAAAGACCCGCGCCGCCGGCGGCATGGTGCCCTTGAACTCGACCAGCACGCCCGCGCCGTTGGCCTGGCCGATGGCCACCGCGTTGGTCAACGAGGTGCCGCCCACCGCCTTCAAGGTGAGGGCCGGGGTGGAGAAGGCGCGCGTCCAGGCGCCGACCGCGTCTTCGATCAACACCGTGCCGTTGCCGCCCGCGTACACCGTGCCGAAGGCGCCGGCGATCGCCCCGCCGAACAGATCGTTCCCGGTGGGGAAGGGGTTCTGGTGGGCGTAGGTGGTGGGGCCGACGGTGCTGCCGTTGACGTAGATCTTCGCCGACACCGACTGCATGCCCGAGGTCGCGGTGAGGGTGGCGATGCCGGGGTCGAGGGCGGTGATGAGCCCGCTGGCGTCGGTGAGCGCCACCCGCATCGGCACCACCCGCCAGGTGATGGGCGCGTCGATCGTCTCGCCGGTGGGGGAGACCACCCGCGCGCTGAACTGCAGCATCTCGCCCACGTTGAGGGTCACCTCTTCAGGGTCGATCTCCAGCCGCGCGATGTTGGGCTGCGAGGGGCTGGTGACCCAGAACAGGCCGAGCTTGTCGGTCTTCGCCTCGACCGCGGCGAAGGGCATCATGTTCGTCTTCGCCCCGGGGAGCGCGGCGTAGGCTTCCCCTCCGTTCTGCCGGCGCATGTCGTAGGTGCCCGGGTCGACGCCCGCCGGCACCCGGTCGGAATGCCAGGGCAGGTAGACGGTGATCGGCACCTTCGGCACGAGCGTCGAGGGCGAGAAGCGGTAGCCGAAGCTGATGCGCTTGCGCATCGGCACGTCGGGAATGCCCGTGTCGATGACGGTGACGAAGATGCGCTGCTCTTCGGTGAAGGCGCCCGCGGGCACGTCGATGCCGAAGCCGTTGCGGATGAAGATGCCACCCTTCGGGCCCACGACGATTTCGTTGTCGCTGCCTCCGTCACCGGTGTCGATGGGCGGAGGGCAGGCCGCCAGCACGAGGGCCAGCGGCAACAACCGTAGGATGCGGTTCATGGTTTTCTTCCAGGCTCCTTCGGCCACTGCGAAGGGTTGGACACTAGCCACAATCAGGGGGGAAATCTCAGCCCGGGGTTGATCGTTCAGGGTCCTGCGTTACCAACGAGGCTCGAATGCGACCACTTCTCCTTTCCGTCTTCCTCACCTTCGCCGTTCCCGTGCTCGCCCAGCAGCCCACCGCCCAGGTGGTGTCGGTGCCTTCGCTCGCCCCGTTGATCGACTCGGTCAAGGGGGCGGTGGTGAACATCGACGTCGCCAGGCGGGCCACCGCCGAGCAGCAAGAGATGATGGAGCGCTACTTCAAGAACCGGCGCGGCTCGGGCGAGGCGCCCCTGAGCCCCGGCACGGGCTCGGGCTTCGTGATCGACCCGAAGGGGCTGGTGCTCACCAACAACCACGTGGTGGACGGCGCGGTGACCCTCAAGGTGCGCCTGGACGACGGCCGCTCGTTCGAGGGCGAGGTGGTGGGGCGCGACCCGCTCACCGACGTGGCGCTGGTGCGGCTCAAGGGCAGGTTCGACGCGCTGCCCTCGGTGAAGCTGGGTGACTCGAACTCGATGAAGGTGGGCGACTGGGTGGTGGCCATCGGCAACCCGTTCGGCCTGGCCCAGAGCGTGTCGGCGGGCATCATCTCGGCGCTCGATCGGCAGATCGGCGCCAGCCGGTACGATCAGTTTCTCCAGACCGACGCGGCGATCAACCCGGGCAACTCGGGCGGCCCGCTCTTCAACCTGCGGGGCGAGGTGATCGGCATGAACACCGCGATCATCAACGGGCAGAACGGCGCGGGCACCGGCATCGGCTTCGCGGTGCCGTCCAGCCTGATCAAGGCCGTGGTGCCGCAGCTCGAGAAGAACGGCGCGGTCACCCGCGGTTGGCTGGGCGTCGGCATTCAGGACGTCTCACCTGCGCTCTCGAAGGCGCTCTCCCTCCCCGCCAGGGACGGCGCGCTGATCACCGCGGTCAACGAGGGCAGCCCCGCGCAGAAGGGCGGGCTCAAGGAAGAAGACGTGGTGCTCGCCATCGACGGCGAGCGGGTCAACTCGTCCACCACGCTCACCCGCATCATCGCGCTCAAGCGGCCCGACGCCACCGTGGCGCTGTCCGTGGTGCGCGCGGGCAAGCCGTCGGAGGTGAAGGTGAAGCTGGGTGTGCGGCCCGACCTCGAGAACGTCGGCGACATCCGCAAGGCGGGGGCGGCGCCGAACGATCCGCACCGCATCGGGCTCGCCTTCCAGGACATCGATCCCCGCATGTCCGAGGCCACCGGGCTCCCCAGGGCGGGCGCGCTGGTGATCGAGGTGACGCCCGGCTCCCCCGCCGACGATGCGGGCTTCCACCGGGGCATGGCGATCATCGAGCTCAACCGCAAGCCGGTGCGCAGCCGCGACGAGCTGATGACCGCCCTGAAGGCCATGGCGCCGGGCTCCGTGGCCCTGTTCCGGGTGGCGCTGCCCGGTTCGGCCGGCAAGAGCTTGATCGCCCTCGAAGTGCCCTGACTCCAGCCGGCCTGAAACAGGACGATAGGTGCAGCCCTGTCCCCGGGTGAGTGGTGCAGAGACGCCCCACCCTGGAATGAAACGACCCATCGCTCCGTACCTAACCCGTTGCAGTGCCGATGAACGGGAAGTGGCGCAGCCTTTGCTGAGTGATGGAGCAGGAGACGCGATGAGCAACGAACCGAAGGACAACAAAGTCGTGGTGCTGGCGGAACGGAGTCATCCGCAGACCACCTTGCTGCCCGTGACCCGGCTCGTTTCGCGTCCTTCCGTCCGCATCGTCGATGGCCGCCTGGCCGCGGTGCTCGAGCTCGCCCGATCGGCAGCCTGACAATTTCTGCAGAGTGACGTTTCTCGCCGCCCCTCGGGGGTTGGCGTACCTGTGCGCTCTGGGGCCACCCTGGTCCCCAAAAACATATGGTCACATGAGGTAGTGTCACGCTTGCCCGTGACCTGTCCCACATGCTACTCCGCGCGCTCCCGAGGCCGATTTTCCGGCTCCGGCGCGATTTCGTGAGTTCGCGAAAGCACCACCAAGGGGCGCGAAAAACCCATGCGGATCAAGCGGCTCGACATCACCGGTTTCAAGTCGTTCATGGACCGGGTGGTCATCAGTTTCGACGAAGGCGTCACTGGCGTCGTCGGCCCCAACGGCTGTGGCAAGTCGAACGTCGTCGACGCCATCCGCTGGGCGATGGGCGAGCAGTCCGCGAAGAACCTCCGCGGCCGCGGCATGGAAGACGTCATCTTCAACGGCTCCGAGACGCACGCGCCGCTGTCGATGGCCGAGGTGACGCTCACCTTCAGCGTCGACCCCGAAGACGTGCTGCCCGAGACGCTGGCCGGCCTGCCGGAGGTCTCCGTCACCCGCCGGCTCTTCCGCTCGGGTGAGTCCGAGTACCAGATCAACAAGACCACCACCCGCCTGCTCGACATCACCGAGCTCTTCCTGGGCACGGGCGTGGGCACGCGCGCGTACTCGATCATCGAGCAGGGCCGCGTCGGGCAGATCGTCTCGGCCCGCGCCGAAGATCGCCGCTCGATCATCGAAGAGGCCGCCGGCGTCACCAAGTACAAGGCCCGGCGCCGCGCCGCCGAGCGGAAGATGGAATACACGCAGCAGAACCTGCTGCGCGTCAACGACGTGGTGACCGAGCTCGAGCGCCGCCTCGATTCTCTCGAGCGCCAGGCGAAGAAGGCCGAGAAGTACAAGCGCCTCAAGAACGAGATGCGGGAAATCGAGCTGCACTTCAGCTCGCACCGCTGGCTCGAGCTCCAGGCGCAGCGCAAGGTGCTCGAGACGCAGCTCTCCGAGCTCACCACCGACGAGCGCGCCACCTGGGAACGGGTGAAGTCGCTCGAGACCGACGTCTCGGTGCGCCGTGAAGGCCTCGAGGCCGAGCTCGCCGTGCTCGAGCAGCTCTCGGCCGAGGTGTACGCGATCGAGAGCCAGGTGCAGCTCGACGCCCAGAGCATCGCCCACTGGCAGGAAGATCTCGCCGCCACCCAGGCCCGCGTCGCGCTCGCCGAGACCGAGCTGGCCGAGGTGCTGGTGAAGAAGACCCAGGCCGCCGCCGACAAGGCCGAGGGCCTGGCCGAGCTCGATCGCATGGGCGTGGCCAGCAAGGAAGACGAGGTCAGCCTCACCGTGAAGGAAGAGGAGCTGCGCCGCGCCACCGAGCTGCTCGCCGACGTGGCGACCCGCCTCGAGTCCGATCGCAGGAGCCTGGTGGAGATCGCCGGCCGCGTGGCCAACCACGAGTCGAAGCTGCTCGGGCTCGAGCAGCGCAAGGGCGAGCTGGCCGAGCGCCAGGCGCGCCTGGCCACCGAGCTCGAGGGGCTGCGCGCCGAAGAGGCCCAGCTCGACGCCGCCCGCCGCGAGGTGCTCGAGCGCGTCGAGCAGACCCGCCAGCTCTCCATCGAGCTGACGCAGCGCCGCGGTGAAGAAGAGGCGACGCTGGTGGGCATTCGCGAGGCGTTCGCCGAGAACGAGGTGATGGTGGTGGCGCTGCGCGAGGAGCTCGCGGACAAGCGCAGCCGCCTCACCTCGCTGCAGGAGATCTCGCGCAACTACGACGGCTTCGATCGCGGCGTGCGCGCGGTGATGACGAAGGCCGGAGAGGACCCCCGCCAGGCCGGCGTGTTCGGCCTCGTTTCTGACGTGGTGTCGTCGGCCTCGGAGTACGAGCAGGCGATCGAAGCGGCGCTCGGTGAGCGGCTGCAGCACGTGATCGTCGAGACGCCGGAGCGCGGGTACGAGCTGGTTCAGTACCTGAAGGCGGGCCACGAGGGCCGCTCGAGCTTCGTGCCCGTGCCGGTGAACGTGGTGGAGGCGCTGCCCGCGCTGCAGGGGCCCGACGTGCTGGGCATGGCGCTCTCGCTGGTGCAGGTGAGCGACGAGACGCTCCGGCCCGTGGTGGCGCAGCTGCTCTCGGGCGTGGCGGTGGTGCACGATCTCGAGGCGGCGCGGCGCTGCGTGGCCAGCCACCCCGGCTACACCTTCGTCACCCAGGACGGCGACGTGGTGCGCCCCGACGGCGTGCTCACCGGCGGCGTGATGGAAGGCCCGGCGGTCGGCGCGCTGCAGAAGAAGCGCGAGATCGGCGATCTCACCGGCGACGTGGCGCGGCTCGAGGAGCGCTACAACGAGCTGATCACCCGGCACTACGCCCTGCAGAAGCAGATGGGCCAGTCCGAGGGCGTGCTCAAGGGGCTGGAGAAGAACAGCCACGTGGAAGAGGTGCAGCTGGCCGGCCACGAGAAAGACCTGCACTCGGCGGGCTCGGGCCTGGTGAAGCTGCGCGACCGCATCGCGGGTGTGCAGGCCGAGGTGGAGCAGCTCGAGTCGCAGAAGAGCAGCCTCGAGTTCGAGCTCGAGAGCTCGCGCGGCGAGGTGATGCACGGCCAGACCGATCGTGAGGCGCGCAACGATCGGGTGGGCCTGATGACCGGCGAGAAGGAGACGCTCGAGACCCGGCTGTCGTCGCTGGGGGCCGAGGTCACGTCGCTCAAGGTGAAGTGCGCGTCGGTGACCGAGCGTGGTGAAGCGGCGCGGCTGCGGGTCGATTCACTGGTGGCGCAGCTCGACGAGCTCACCGAGCGCTCGGCGCGCCTGGCGCAGAGCCGCGACGAGGGGCAGACGCACCTCGCCTCGCTCGAGGCCCGCATGGCCGAGACGGCCACCGAGCGGGGCGAGCGGCAGGAACAGCACCGGGAAGCCAAGGCCGGGCTCGACACCCGCCGCGCCGCGCACGCGGAGCGATCGGCGAAGGTGATCGACGACGAGCACGTGCTGCGGGAGCTGCGTGAGAAGATCGACAGCCTCACCCAGCAGCTCAACGGGCTCTCCCTCAAGGGCAAGGAGTTCACCCTCGAGCTCGAGCACCTGGTGGGCACCGTGGCCGAGCGCTTCCAGGTGAACCTGATCGAGGCGCTGCACCAGTACCACCTGGTGCCGCAGCTCGGCGCCGAGGCGCAGGAAAAGCTGAAGGACCTGCGCGGCCAGCTCGAGCGCATGGGCGAGGTGAACGTCACGGCGATCGAAGAGCACCAGGAGATCCGCGATCGCTTCGCGTTTCTCTCGAAGCAGAAGGTCGACCTGGAAGACTCGTTGGCCCAGCTGCGCGACGCGATCGAGAAGATCGACGAGACCAGCCGGCAGCGGTTCAAGGAGACGTTCGACGTGGTGAACGAGAAGTTCCAGCTGGTGTTCCCGCGGCTGTTCGGCGGCGGGCGCGCGTCGCTGCTGATGATCCCCGGGGCGCCGGGCGAAGAGATGGGCGTCGAGATCCTCGCGCAGCCGCCGGGCAAGAAGCTGCAGAGCGTGAACCTGTTCAGCGGTGGTGAGAAGGCGCTGACGGCCGTGGCGCTGATCTTCGCCATCTTCCTGATCAAGCCGACGCCGTTCTGCCTGCTGGACGAGGTCGACGCGCCGCTCGATGAGGCCAACGTGGGCCGCTACAACGAGATGGTGCGCGAGATGAGCAAGGGCTCGCAGTTCATCTTGATCACGCACAACAAGCACACCATGGAGGTCGCCGACATGTTGTACGGCGTCACCATGGAAGAGCCCGGCGTGAGCAAGCTGGTCTCGGTGAACCTGAAGCACGCGGTCGCCGCGAACAACGACGCGCAGGTCGCCTAACGCTCTCCCTCTCCCTGCGAAGCGGGGAGAGGGCCGGGGTGAGGGGCCTCCGCCTTCAACCGGGAGATCACCGCCTCGGCCTCGAGCTGAGCCTTCCCGAAGCTCACCCGCACCCGTTGCTCGCCGCACCGAAGCGTCGCGCCCAGATGCGCGTTGGCCGACTCCTCGACGATCACCTCGCCCCGCGGAAACCACCGCGCGTCGGCGGTCTTCACCAGGTGGTCCCCGAGCGCGGCCCACCGGCCTTCAGGAAGGTGGCCGATCAACACGAGCAGCTCCTCGATCGACGGAGGAGCCGTCAGCTTCTCCGCGCAAAGAGCCTTCACGGCCAGGTCCACGCGAGCGGCGGGAATGAAGAGCAACCCCTCCGCCGACACCAGCGCCCGCCCGCGTTCCTTCGTCTCCTCGGTCATGGCCTCGAGCACCGTCGCCTTCTGGGGAGGCGACTCGAGCTGCGCCAGCCACGGCCCCTTGAGCAGGTGAAGCAGCGACACCAGCTTCTCGGGCGACTCGCAGTGCAGCTCGAGCGTCTCGTCGGCCAACTGCACGCTCACCTGGTCGCCGTCGCGCGCGATGCCCCGGATGGAGGAGGGGAGCACCTCGCGAGCGAGCCCCGCGCCCCTCGCGGGGAGGTACAGGCGATCGGGGAGCAGCACCCAGGGCTTCGGTGAGAGCGCACGGAGCGCGGCGAGGCCGGCCAGCACTCCGAGCAGCCCGGCCCAGGCCGAGCCGAGCACCGCGAACGCCGCCCACGCGGCGACGACACCGAGCGCGAGCGAGAGCAGCACCGGTGCGCTCTTCGCATGTGCCAGCTCGTGTTCCCCGGGCCGCGGCGCCGTGCCCTGCCGCCTGACGAGATCCAACACCGCTGCCACCGCCCCCCGCAGCGATTCCACCTCGTCGTGGCCGAGCGCGAGGAGCCGCTCGTTGGCCGCGAGCAGCGCCGCCTTCTTCCTCGAGGCGACCGCCACCGTCAGGGTGTGCGCCTGCTCATGGCGGTTCAACTTGTCGACGGCCTCGTCGATGCGCGGCAGCTGGGTGACGCATTCCTGCAGGGTCGCCACGTCGTCGCGTGACGTCTCGACGCGGGCCAGCAGGTACATCAACGAATCGAGCAGCGGCAGCGCGTCTTCGAGCAGCTCCACCGAGCCCTCGAGCCGGGTCCGTAACCCCGCGTCGATGCTGGAAGATTCATGTGGGCGGAAGGACTCGCTCAAGGCGGCGACGATTCTACAGATCCGATTGGCGCACGCCCCGTTTCAGGTTGTCACCGGGCGCAACTCCAACCAGCGCCCGCATCTCCAGGAGCAACCACATGTTTCGTAAGTCCCTGCTCGCCGCGTGCGTCGCGGCGTTGACGGCCGCCCCCTGCTTTGCCGAAGCCGACAAGCCCATCGATCCGAAGCCTGCGATCGAGTCGAAGGTGATGGCCGAGCCGAAGATCCAGATCGCCATCCTCCTCGACACCTCGGGCAGCATGGACGGCCTCATCAACCAGACGCGCGAGCAGCTCTGGCGCATCGTGAACACGTTCGCGACCGCGAAGAAGGAAGGCAAGCGCCCGAAGCTCGAGCTGGCGCTGTACCAGTACGGCAACGACTCGATCCCCGCAGGTCAGCACCACGTGCAGCGCATCGTTCCGCTCACCACCGACCTGGACAAGGTGTCGGAGGCGCTCTTCAAGCTCACCACCAACGGCGGCAACGAGTACTGCGGCGCGGCCATCTCGCACGCGCTCGGTGAGCTCGAGTGGAGCGCCAACCCGAAAGACCTGAAGCTGGTCTACATCGCCGGCAACGAGCCCTTCACCCAGGGACCCATCGCGTTTCGCGACTCGGTGAAGGCGGCGATTGGCCGCGGCATCGTGGTGAACACGATTCACGCCGGCACGCAGCAGCAGGGCATCAGCGACAGCTGGGCCGAGGCGGCGAAGCTGGCTGACGGCAACTTCCTCTTCATCGACAGCAACCGGGCCATCGCCCGCGTCGACGCCCCACAGGACGCGCAGATCGCGAAGCTCAACGAGTCGCTCAACAAGACGTACATCGCCTACGGCCGAAAGGGGAAGGAAGCGGTCGCGCGCCAGGAGGCGCAGGACCAGAACGCCGGTGGGGTGAGCGCGTCGAGCATGTCGACCCGGGCGGCGGCCAAGGCCTCTGCGATGTACCGGAACGACGACTGGGACCTGGTCGACGCGAAGAAGGAAGGGAAGGCCGTCGCGAAGGACGAGCTGCCCGCCGAGCTGGCCAACCTCAACGACAAGGAGCGCGACGCGTTCATCTCGAAGAAGGCCGAAGAGCGCGCTGAGCTGCAGAAGCAGATCGGCAAGCTGGCCCAGGAGCGCGAGACCTTCGTGCAGAGCGAGCTGAAGAAGCGCGCGAAGGACACCACCAGGTCGCTCGACGACGCGCTGATCGAGTCGGCGAAGAGCCAGGCGCAGAAGGCCGACTACGCCTTCTAACGCTCTCCCTCTCCCTGCGGAGCGGGGAGAGGGCCGGGGTGAGGGGCCTCGATTCCAGAAGCAAGCCGAAGCGCCGCGACCCAGCCAGGAGGGGTCGCGGCGCAAGCTTCATTCTCGAGCCCCCGCACGAGGTACTGGGTAGGAGTCACGAGCGAAAACCGGCACCGCCGCCCGAGCGCATCATCGAGGGCCTGCATGGTGCTGAGGTCCTCCGCCGAGAAGCACTCGGGGCCCAGCGGGTGAGAGTGGCAAATCTCCACCAACTCCGAACGCCGCGACCAGATGGCTTCCCACCGCTCACGCGAATCGGGGAGCGCGAGGGGCGACTCCGAAGCGTCGCTCCACAGCACGGTCTCCTCCGCGCCAATCAGGAAGCAGACCTCGCGCTTCACGGCGCCCTCAGGATGACGAGGCGGTCGGTCTCGATGGCTTCCTTGATCACCGCGGGCAACGAATCGAGCGTGAGCAGATCATCGGCCGGCGGGTGACCCAGGCAGATGCCGGAGTCGAGCACCTGCAGCGTGTCTTCATCGACCAGGCTGATGAAGCGCTCGCCCATGAAGCCGAAGACGACCTCGAGCTGGTGGTTGCGCAGCTGCCGCGATGACTCGAAGGTGGCGCCGGCCTTCTCCAGCGCCTGCCAGGCCCGGTCTTCCGCGGTCTCCTGCCGGCGGGCGCGCTCTTGAATGCGCTGCTCGCGCGCGGTCTGCACCTCGGCGCGCAGCTGGGCCGCCGCGAGGCGCGCGCGGAGCTCGGCCATCTCGCGCTCGGTCTGTTCCCGCTCGGCGATGAGCTCGCGGATGACGGCTTCGGCCTGCGCCACGCCGCCGTCGGCGATGCGGCCGACGTGGCGGCGGATCTCGGAAGCGGCCACGGGCACCCCGAGGCGGCGGGCCGTCTGCTCAGCGAGGGCGAAGGCGTATGCGGCCCGCAGCGGCGCGGGGACTGACTTGAGCGCGTTGAGCGGTGCTCCGGTGGCCAGCGCTTCGCGGACTGCTCCTTCGGCTTCTGACTCGAACTCGAGGGTGTCGAAGAGCAGGGCTCCGCCGTGCCAGCGCCTCGCGGTGATCGGACTGAAGCGGGGCGGCTCTTCTTCGGGCATCAGGTGAAGCGGTTCGGCTCTCGCGTTGTCTGCGACCAGACGGTCGCGGAAGAGGAAGCCGCGGACGCGGGGCAGGGTGGTGAGGTCGACCGGCTCGGCGGGTTCCTGGGCCGTCGCGATGCGGCCCTTGAGCTCGAAGCGGTACCAGCCCGGCTTTGCGGGGAGCTGGCTCAGCTTCAGGCGCCGCCCGGGCGCGTCGATGCTCGGGCCTCCCAGCCAGGGGGCGATCAGCGCGTCGGTCTTGCCCAGGAACTTTCGGTAGTCGACCAATTGGCCCCTCACCCCGACCCTCTCCCCGCTACGCAGGGAGAGGGAGTCAGATTTCCAGCAGCTTCGTCTTCATCACCCGCTCCACCCAGCCCTGCTGGGGCGTGGCGCCGACGGCGACCGGGGCGTCGAGCAAGGCCTTGAGCACCCGCGTCACCTGGTACGGATCATCGAACTGCGAGACGTTCACTTCGCTGAACGGCAGCTTCATGAACGCCGCGCACGTGCGCACCGTGTTTCCCCGCGCGCCGTGGCCCGCCACCGACACCAGCATCGCCATCGCCGACGGCTCGTACCCGCACTCGCGGAACGCCCGCGCGAACTGATCGCCCGCCTCACCGGCCTCGTCGCCCACCACGATCACCACCAGCCGCGAACCGGCCGGAATCGCCAGCCCCGAGCCGTGCAGCGCCCGCACCGCGGCGCCGTGCACCGTGCCGCCATCGGCGTTGATGCCCTTGAGCATGTGCTGCACCGCCGCGCGCGTGGCCGCCTTGGGGCGCAGCACCGTGCCCATGGTGTCGAAGGTGGCGATCGACAGCTTCTCCACCGGGAAGCCCGCGAGGATCTTCGACAGCGCGTCCTTCGACTGCTCGATCGCGCCCTGCATCGAGCCTGACTTGTCGATCAGGAACATCACCCGCACGTCGACGTCCTTCGTCGCCTCGGTCACCGCCGAGCGCGCCGCGTTGTCCGCCGCTTCTTCGAGCTTCTCGCGGATCTCCTTGCTGCGGACGTTCTTGGCGATGTTGAGGGCGCGCTGATCGGTGGCCGTGCCCACCGCCTTTTCCCACCGCGCGCGGATCTCGGGGTCGGCCATCAGGCCCAGCTCCTCGAGCGTGGGGGTGAGGATGCGCAGGTCGCGATCGGACAACGAGGGGAACACCGCGGCCATGATCGCCGGCGTCAGGCCCAGCTCCTTCGGCAGCCGGCCCACCACGTCCTTGTACGAGAGGCGCTGCGTCTCGATCGCCTCGCAGATCTCGGCCTCGGTCAGCCCGTCGAAGCGCTCCTGCTTGTCGAGCTTGAGCGCGCCCAGGCCCACCGTGCGGTGCCCGCCTTCAGACTGCTTCTGCTTCCAGCCGAGCACCTCGAAGAAGCTCTGCGTGGCCGGCTTGTAGCCAGCCTTGCGCGCGAGGTCCTTGATGGTCTCCTTGAAGCCCGCCTTCACCAGGCCCTTGAGCATGGCGGGGTTGTTCTCGCGCACCGCGAGCCACTTCTGGGCGGCGCGCTTCCAGCGGCCCAGCGGCGGCTTCTTCGCGGCGGGATCACCGAAGCCCGCCTTGCGGTTGAGCGCGGCGATCTCGGGCGTCTCGAGCAGCTGCGCCACCCGCAGCACGGCCTTGGGGGTGATCATCCGCGTCGACTTCTTCTCGTAGAACAGCAGCATCGCCTCGCCCAGCCGGCGGAAGTCGTCGTCGTAGAAGGAGACCGAGCCGTCGTCTTCCTTCACCGGCTGGCCCGAGCGCGCCTGGACCAGCATCAGCGCCGCGCAGGCCACCTTGAGGTCGCGCCAGTCGGTCTGCGTCAGCGCGTAGGCCGCGAAGTGCGCGGCGAGGTCGACGTTGAGCCGGTAGATCTCGAGCAGCTTCTCGTAGAGCCGCACCGCCGCCGCCACGTGCAGGCCCGGCGAGACGTCGCGCGCGCCCTTCGGCCGCGGCGCGCCCTTCTTCGGGCGGGGCAGCCAGGTGCCGTTGACCTCGATGCCGGGGCGGTTGTGCCAGAGGTGGGCAGAGCTGGAGAGCACGAGATCGAGCAGCTTCTCGGCGGGACCAAGCTGGGCTTCGGGGAGCAGCGGCTTCGCGGTGGCCATGGGGCGGGAGTCTCCTGTGGAGCGCTGGGGACGGCCACGACTTTCCACCCCTGACTTTCCGGGTACGGTGCGCTTCATGAAGACCAGCGACGAGGTGAAGGGCAAGCAGCTGCTGTCTGCAGTGGAGCGCCTGGTGTCGAGCAACGAGACCCTCCGCACCCACGTGGCCGTGTGCGAGGCGCGGGCGAAGGCCCGGGCTCCCGAGGCGTCGAAGTCGAAGGACACCCTGCGCCAGCTCGTCGCGCAGGAGCTGACCCGCAGCTACTCGAACCGCGCCGCGATCGCCGGTGGGGCCACCGCGCTCCCCGCCCTCATCCCCGGGGTCGGCTCGCTCGCCGCGGGCATCGCCGGCACGTTCGCCGAGCTGGCCTACCTGCTCAAGACCGAGGTCGAGCTCTGCCTGTCGATCTCCCACGTGTACGGCTTCGACATCGACGAGCCGCAGGAACGCCAGCTCTCCTTTCTCCTCGCGGCGGTCAGCACCTATGACGCCAGCGGGAAGAACTTCTTCGTCGACGTGGTGCGGGCCGAGGGCGTGGCGATCTGGAACTACGGGTCGCGCGTGCTGGCGCGCATGGTGATCAAGGCGATGACCGCGCTGGCGCTCGCCTACGTGTGGCGCGGGCTTCTGCGCATGGTGCCGGTGCTGGGCATCGTCATCGGCAGCGGCATGAACAAGGTGCTCACCGAGCGGGTGGGTGAGCGCGCCTCGCGCGACCTGCGCACCCGCAGAGACCTGATGAAGGTGAAGGCTCCCACCGCCGTGCCGGCCCCGAAGAAGAAGAAGCTGGCCGCGAAGAAGAAGCCGGCGAAGAAGCCGAAGCTGGCGGTGGTCTCGAGCTGAATCCTGGGGCGGGCCTCCCGGCTCTGAGGGCCAGGAGACGAAAAACCATGTGCATGCCCGTTCAATGTCCGAAGTGTGGAAAGCCCGGCTGGGCCGGTTGTGGGGCTCATGTCGAGCAGGTCCTCGGACATGTGCCGAAGGACAAGCGGTGCCAGTGCAACGCGCCGAAGAAGTAGGCACCTGGGCCCGCTCGCGGTGAACGGGGCTCGACTTCGTTCAGGGTGAACGGTCAACTCGGAGCATGCGACTGCTCGTTCCGTGTCTTGCCCTCGTGCTGACCGCCTGCGCACCGACCTCGCGCGACGATCGGCTCGAGCTCACCTACTACTACCTGCGCTTCTGACGCGTCTGCGACGCGACGCGGGCCGCCGTGAGCGGCCTCGAGACTGAGCTGCATGGCCAGGTGCGGGTACGCACGGTGCCGAGCCTCGACCCCGAGGCGAAGGCGGCGGTGGCCCGCTTCGACTGGGCGAGCCACGGCCTCGTGATCCGCCGCGGCGAGCGCATCGTCTACTCGGCGGGCGATCACCGGGCGAACGGGTACGACGCCCACGTGGCGCTCCGCCTCGAACTCGGGCTTCCACTCGACTGTCGATGAGCAGTCAAACGCGGGTGAGATCCGAGTCGCTCGGCGCTGGTAGCTGGGACGACAGCTCGCGCAGGGCGGACCGCAGGCCCTCCTCGAAGGCCGGGTGGTAGAAGGGCATTCGCAGGAGCTCGGAGACCGTGAGCCGGCGGTCGATCGCCAGCGCCAGCAGGTGGGCCAGGTGTTCCCCGGCCGGCGCGCAGAGCTCGGCACCCAACAGCAGCCCCTCGTGGTCGGCGTAGACCCGCAGCACCCCGGCGTTCTGGAGGGCGATGCGCGCGCGACCCTGACGCTCGAAGCGCGCCTCTCCGATGCGCGCCTGGCTGCCGAGCTCGGAGAACTTCGTGCCGACCATCGCCACGTTGGGCTCGCAGAACACGATCGCCAGGGGCGTTCGCCGCTGGAAGCGCTCCACACCGCTCGAGGTCGCGTTGAGCCCGGCGATGTGCCCGTCGTCCGAAGCGACGTGCAGCAGCGCGGAGTCACCGCGCACGTCGCCGACGAGGAAGACCGGCAGGCCGCCGACCTTCATGGTGCTCGCGTCCACCTTCGGCAAGCCGTGGGCGTCGAGCGGCAGACCGAGCGCCTCGAGCCCCAGGCCCTCGATCCGGGGGCGGCGCCCCAGCGCGACCAGCACCCGGTCGACCTCGACCTGCGTGCGGCCCGCGCGAACGAGCACGCCCAACGGGGTCTGGGTGAGCTCGGCCTCGGCCCCCAGGTGAACCGGCAGCTCGCGACGGAGCAGCTCGATGGCCACTGCGTTGACGCGGGGATCGCTGAGGCCGGCCACCTGGTCTCGATCGCCCAGCGCAGCCACCTCGAGCCCGAGGCGGCTCAGCGCCTGTGCCAGCTCCACGCCGAGCGCGCCCTGGCCGACCACGGCCATGCGGCGGGGCAAGGTCTCCTGCTCGAAGAGGGTGTCCGTCGTCAGCAGCTTCTCGCCCAGGGCAAGCCAGGCGGGTGGAACGATCGGCGAGGACCCGGTGGCGAGGATGATGCGCCGGGCCCGGAGTTCCCTGCCGTTGACGCTCACGAGATCCGGGGCGAGCAGCCGGGCGCGCCCGCTGATGGCGCGATCTCCGAGCTCGCTGGTGACCTCGAGGTTCCCGTCGACGAAGTCGTCGCGCAGCGCGCGCACCCGGCGCAGCACCGCGGCGAGGTCGACTGCCAGGCCACCGCCCCCCGTGATCCCCAGCTCTTCCAGCTGCCGCCGCGCGTGAAAGGCGTTGGCGGCGGCGATCAGCGCCTTGGAAGGCATGCAGCCAACCCGGGCACACATGGTGCCCCAGGGGCCGTCGTTGATGATGGCGAACGATTGGGTGCGTTTCTTCACCTCGCGCAACGCCGAGAGGCCCGCGGTTCCCGCTCCGATGATGATGACGTCGAGTGGGTCGCGCATTGGGCCTCCCGGCCTCCTTCAGCGACTCACGCTTCGGTGCGCCACTGCTTCATCGCTTCCTTGCCGGGGCGATCGATGTGCACCTTCGCGTCGACCGTCTTCACCCAGCTCAAGGGGATGAAGTGATGCTTCCCCTTGTCGTCACGCTTGAGCTTGATGCTGTCGGCTCCATCCATGTGGTCGACGACCGCGAATTGGCCATCCAGCGAACAGACAACGGGCATGTCGGGTTTGATCGTCTCGGCGTTGATCATGGTGCTCCTTTGAGTGGGACTGCGAGGTGTACGTGTGCAACCCACGCGCCGTCGTCGAACCCGCTGAATGAGCAAGGGGCGCCCCGGACGGCGACGGTGAGACCACGATAACGATGGAGCGGTTCGGTCATTGTGAAGCACCGTGAACTCGGGCTTCCTCTCGACCGTCGATGAGCGCCCTGCAGCACGAGCTCGAAGCCGCGGTGAAGGCGACCTCGCCGGTGGTCTCGATGCTCGCGCTCTGCCGCGCCTGGGCGCTGGCGCCCTCCACCCGCATCGCCCGGCTCGCCCGGGGCTTCGCGCGGCAGCTCCAGGTCGACCCGGTCGGAGGAAACAACCAGGAAGAACGTGAGGCCGCCTGGCTCGAGCTCGCCGCGCGCGCCGGCCCAGCCGATCTCCAGGAGTTGCTCGCCACCCCGTGGAGCAAGAAGCCCAAAGACGCCGCGCGCCGGCTGAGCCACCTGGCGCGGCTCGGCCCTGATCCCCGCATCGTGGGCAGCCTGCTCGAGCTCGACACGGGCAACCGCTACGCCAGCGGGGCGGGGCATCGCTTCTGGCAAGACGTGTACGAGCTGCTGCTCCGCTGGGGTTCGGTGGAAGCGTCGGAGCGCGTGCCGAAGGACCAACCGGCCTCCGAGCTCGCCTCCCCGTGGATCGCGCGGCGCTACCGATCGATCTTCGAGCTGCTCGCGCTGCGCTGGGCGGGCCGCTGGCCGGTCGAGCCCCTCCTCCCCGAGCCGGTGCAGCCGCTGCTCGAGGCGCTCGAGCTCAAGCTGGCACCCGGGCAGCGCCTCGCCGAAGGCCTGCTGGCCGCCGTGCACGCCGCGCCTTCCGAAGACTCTCCGCGGCTCGTCTTCGCCGACGCGCTCACGGAGCAGGGTGATGCCCGCGGGGAGTTCATCGCGCTCCAGTTCGCGCAGGCCGCGGGCGAGCTCACCCTGGGCAAGCGCGAGCACATGCAGCGGCTCCTGGCCTCGTCGGGGAGGGCGTGGTTCGACGGCCTCGATGCCCAGGTCGCGCCGCTGGCGGTCTTTCACAAGGGGTTCCTCAGCGAGGTTCGGCTGGCGACGCGCACCCCGGCGCCGACACCCAGCGCGTGGGCCACCGTCGAGTGCATCGACGCCGCGGGGATCGCGGTGACGCTGTCGGCCTTCCTCGCCCACCCGAACCTGGCGCGGGTGCGCACGCTGCGCTCGATCCGCGGGGGGACGCTGGAAGAGCTCGCCCGCGCCGGGCCGGTGCGCGAGTTCGAGCTGATCGAGGCCACCCACCTGGGGAGGCGCGACTTCGCCCGGCCCGGGTGGACGCTCAGGACGCTTCGCCTGCTGCCGCCCATCGACGAGGCGGTGTGGTGGTTCTCCGGTTCTCCCCTGGCAGCGATCGCCGGCACGCTCGAGCTGCAGGCGCAGGGCGCGTTCGAGCGCATCGGGCCCGCGGTGCTGTCCCTCGAGAGCGAAGCGGTGGGGCTGGGCGCGGTCGAGTTCATCGCGAAGGGCCCGCTCTGGCCGCTGCCGTGGCGCGGCGACTGGGCGCTGCGCTTCGAGCGGGACACGCGAGGCAAGTTCAGCCGGCTGCGGGTGTCGATCGGAGACGACCTGTTCACCGGCCTCGAGGCGGCGATCGCCCGGATCGATCGCGATCAGCTCAAGTCGGTGCGGGTGACCACCTCGCTCAAGCGCGGGCCCTCGTGGCGCGAGCAGGCGCGGGTCTCACTCGAGAGCGTCCTCCAATCGCAGCGGCGGTTGACCTCGGCCGTGTTCGAGCTCGATCGTCCCGCGCCTGCCCCCGCGCGAGGGGTCGTGCATGAAGGCCGCTGACCCGATGCTCCCTCCCTTCCCCAGGACCCTGGCCGACCTCGATTCGTGGCGGGTCTTCGCCGACCAGTTGATCGAGCGGGGCGATCGGCTGGGGCCCTACCTCGCCTGGGAACTCTCGCTCGGCGCCGAGCCCAGCAGGGAACAGCTGCACACCTTCCACAAGAACGCCCTGCGGCTGTGCCGGGTGCCCCGGCTGTTCTCGGCGACGTGGCTGCTGGGCCAGGTGCGGCGGCTCACCGTGGCCAGCAACACCTCGGTTCCGGCCGCGGTGATCGACGGCAGCGACCTGCCCACGCTCCGCGAGCTGTTCTCTACCCGCGCGCTGCAGAACCTCGAGGAGCTCACCGTGGCCGCGCGGGGCGACTCCATCGGCCGGCGCTGGCACGAAGCGATGGCGCGGTTGCCGAAGAGCTGCCGGCGCTTCGAGCTGCACGCCAATCGCTTCAGCGCCGAAGACGCCGCGCGCGTGCTCGACGGCATCCCCGGGCAGGTCGAGGTGTTGCGGGTCCTCCCGCGCTACGGAACCGACCCGGCCGCGCTGGTGAGCGATCGCTTCGAGTGGGTCGACCTGCGCGCCATCGTGATCACCCCGGCCATCGGCCGCTCGCTCGCCGCGGCGCTCGCGGCCACCTCGCGGGTGAAGCTTCGCCTGGGCACGCTGAGCCGGCGCTCGGTGCTGACGCTCCTCAACCGGACGGCGGTGGGTGACGCCGACGATGCCGCGTTGATCGCCGAGGACCCCGAAGGCCCGCTGTCCCTCTTCGCGCGCGCCGGGTTGGAAACGCTGCAGCCCCGGTACGGCGTGGTGACGGCGCAGGCGCAGCTCGAGAGGCGCCTGCCCGAGTCGTTCCGCCTGGGGAAGTCGAGCACCGGCTTCGACGAGACCGCGTCCTGGAGCGGCGACGCGGTGATCTCCCGTTCCGGGGCCTCGTCGTGGTGGGTGCGCGCGGTGGCCGGCGCCGAGACCGGGAAGTCGCCGATGCTGAGGTTGAGCGGCGAGCCCGTGTCCCAGAGCCCGGTGAGGCTCACCCATGGCACGCCGCTCACCGTCGACGGCCGCGTGTGGACCTTCGCGGAGCACCTGGGCCGGCCCTGACTGAGCCGGGCCGCAGGGCCGCGCAATCACCCCCGCCGGTCGGGGTCGATGCCGTCGGCGGCCAGGCGCGCCGCCGGCGCGAGCTCGGCGACCGTGCCCTTCGGGTGCTGGTACCAGCCGGTGCCGTCTTCCCGCTCGGGCCGCTCTCGCACCTTGAGGATGGTGAACATGCCCCCCATGTCGATGGAGGCGAACGGGCCCGGGCCCCCCATCATGGGGATGGAGTTGGCCGGCATCTTCATGCCCATCTCGGACATCGCGCCCATGCCGTCGTGGCCCATCGTCATGTAGCCGGGCACCAGCGCCTGCACGCGCCGATCGATGCGGCGCGCGTCGGCGCCGATGAGCACGGGGAAGCCGTGGCCCATCTGGTTCATCACGTGGTGGGTCATGTGGCAGTGCATCGCCCAGTCGCCGGCCTCGGTGGTGACGAACTCGAACACCCGCACCGAGCCCACCGGCACCAGGAAGGTGGTCTCGGGGTGGCGCGCCGACTGCGGCACCTCGCCGCCGTCCGTCCAGGTGAGCTCTGCGCTCAGCCCGTGGAGGTGAATGGGGTGGTGATCCATCGGCGAGAGGTTGCCGACGCGAATGCGCACCCGCTCGCCCAGCCCCATCACCAGCGGCGCGGTGGCAGGGAAGGCCTTCGAGTTGAAGGTGAGCACGTTGAAGTCGGTCATCGCGTTCGGGTCGGGCCGCGCCGCGCCCGGGTGAATGAGCCACTCGTGGGCCATGAGCACGAAGTCGCGATCGACGCGGGGGCCGCGCGGCACCTTCGGGTGCACCACGATCATGCCGTTCATGCCCAGGGCCATCTGGGTCATCTCGTCGTAGTGCGGGTGGTACATGAACGTGCCCGCGTTCTTGAAGGTGAACTCGTAGAGGAAGGTCTCGCCCGGGGCGATCGGCTTCTGGGTGAGCCCCGACACGCCGTCCATGCCGTTGGGCAGGATCACGCCGTGCCAGTGCACGGTGGTGGGCTCGGGCAGCCGGTTGGTCACGTAGAGCCGCACCCGGTCGCCTTCCGTCACCTCGATGGTGGGGCCGGGCGTCGAGCGGTTGTAGCCCCAGGCCTTGATCTGGAGCCCGGGCGCGAGCTCGTGATCGAACTCGTGCGCCACCAGGTGGCCCACCTTCACCCCGCCCACCAGCTTGAGCGGCAGCGTCGAGCCGTTGGGCGTCACCACCGCCCGCTGCCCACCGGGCGCCACCACGGCCTGCGGCACTGCCACGGCCTTCGCCAACACGTCACGCGCGGCGAGCGCTCCACCGGCCATCACACCCAGCTGCATCAGTTCGCGTCGGTTCATCTCAGTGCCCTCCCGTGGACTCGACAGCCATCGAAGCGCTTCCCGGCACCGCGCCCAGCTCGAGCGGGGTCGAGCGCCCTGCCAGCAACAGGTCCAGCGAGGCGCGCGCCTTCCACGCGTCGAGGGTGGCGTCGACCTGCGCCAGGGCGGTCTCGGTCACCGCGCGCTGGGCGGCCAGCAGCTGGAAGACGCCCAGCTGCATCGCGTTGTACTGGAGCAGCGTCTGCGTCAGCGCTTCCTGCCGCGCCGGCACCAGCCGCTCGGCGTAGTGGCGCGAGCGACGGCCCGCCGAGTCCACCCGGTTGAGCGTGGTGCGCACCGCCGAGCGGATGTGGAGGGCCTGCCCTTCCGCGCGCGCCCTCAGCGCGTCGTACTCGCTGCGGGCCGAGAGCTGGCGGCCCTGGGCGCGGTCGAACACCGGCAACCCCACCGTCACGTGCGCGCCCAGTTCCCAGAGGGCCGCGTCGCGCTCACCGTGGAAGCCCGCGGACAGGTGCGGGAGCCAGCCCTCGGTCTTCGCCAGGCCCACCTTGCGGCTCGCCGCCTCGGCGCGGTGGGTCAGCTCGGCCAGCTCGAGGCTCGCGGCGATGGCCTTCGCCTCGGTGGCGTCGGGGGCGGGCGCTTCTTTCGGGGTGGGCAGGGGGCCGGCGATCGTCCACCGCGTGCGCGCGCCGGCGAGCCCGAGCTTGCGGGTGAGCGCCTCGCGCCCGTCGAGCAGCGCGTTCTCGGCCTCGGCCACCTGCACCCGCGCCAGCTCCACCGCCGCCAGCTCGTTGGCCAGGGTGATCGCCGGCAGGTTGCCCACCTTCGAGAGCTCGGCCGCGGTCTCGTACGACGCCTGCTGCGAAGCGAAGGCCCGCAGCCGCAGGTCGAACTTCTGCTGCAGCGCCTGCACCTCGTAGAACGCCACGCGCGTCTCCCAGGCGAGATCGAGCAGCACGCCCGCCGCCTTGAGGCGCTCGGCATCGAGGGTCGCCTCGGCCACGCCGCCGCGCAGCGGGGCGAGGAAGGTGGCTGACAGGTTGAGCTCGAGGCCGAGGTCGATCTGGGGCGGCTGATCTCCGCCGGGCGCGCGCACCTCGAACTCGACCTCGGGGTTGGGCACCAGCCCCGCCTGCACCAGCGCTCCTCGCGCGATGCCCACCTCGGCCAGCGCCGCGCGGGCTTCCCGGTTGTTGAGCAGCGCGATGCGCACGGCGTCATCGGCGTCCAGGGGCTTGCCCAGCAGCTGATCCACCTCTTCGGGGGTGGCCTCGGGCACGTCGAAGCGGGGCAGCGAGAGCAGGGGCAGGGCGCCGCGCGCCGAGACCGAGCGCTCGATGGACGAGAGGTCGGACGACATCGACGTGGTGGCGCAGGCAGAGGCGAGCAGGCACAGCAGCACGAGGGGCTTCATCACTTCGCTCCCGGGTTCTGAGACTTGAAGGTGTTGCGGCACGAGGAAGAGCAGAAGGAGTGGCGCTGGCCGTCGAGCTGCAGCGACCCACCCTTCGCCGTGGTGGGGTCGATCTTCATCTTGCAGACGGGGTCGCTCACCTTCGCGGCGGCCGGCGGCGCGGGAGCCTTCGCTGCGGCCGGACGGTGGTGCTGGTGTGGATCTTCCGCCGGCTTCTCAGGCCCGGGCGCTGGAGCCGGCGCCGCCCCGTGGTGGTGCTGGTGTGGATCTTCGGCCGGCTTCCCGGGCTCCTCCTCCTCGGGCGCGGGGCACGGCGAGCCCGGAGCGGTGGGCAGCCCACAGAAAGGTGCCCCGAGCGGGTCTGCCGGGGCGAGCGTCGAGGCGACCGAGGGGCGGGCGGCCTCGGGCGAGCCCGGCTCGAGCGCCGAGCCTGCCTGGGGGGAGAGGTGTGCGGCAGGGCCCGCGCAACCCGCGAGCAGGAGAAGACAGAGGAGTCGTGGCGTCATCAGGCACCGGGGGGCGGCAGGGGAAATGAACGGGTGGTGTGCAGCTGCCGGGGAGACGCGCCGGCGCGAACGGCCTTACACCTGGGCGGCGGGCTTCGTCTTCTGGCAGGTGCAGTCGATGCAACCGTGGTCGGCGCAGCTCCCGCAGCACGCCTTGACCTGCTTCTTGAGCGCCTCGCGCGCGCGATGCACGCGCACCGCGGCGTTGTTGGCGGTGATGCCGCTGGCCTGCGCGAACTCGGCGAGGGTCTGGCCTTCGACCTCGAGCGCGGAGAGCGCGGCCGCGTATTCCGGCTTGAGCGTGCCGGCGAGCTGGCCGATGCACTGGCAGATGGCGTCCTTCGTGTCGGGCGAGGGCTCGTGCTCATCGCCGAACTCCTTCGCCATGCGGTCCAGGGCGGCCGCCGACGCGCCCTTGCGGCGGGCGCGATCGATGAGGGCGTTGCGGAGCACCTGGTAGAACCAGGCCACCGCGGTCTCGCGATCGACGTCGCCCGCCTTCTGCAACCCGCGCACGAAGGCGTCCTGGAGCAGGTCTTCAGCCTGGGCCCGGTCGCCCAGGCGGCGCTCGAGGAAGCGCAGAAAGTCGCGGTGACTGGCGACGAGCATCTGCACCACGTCGTTTCCGGCCTGGTCCATGGCGCGCAAACTAACGTGCCTCGAGCCCGTTGGCAGCGTCCAGCGCCTGGAAGGCCTGAGCGAGCGGCTGTCCGACCTGGCCACGCAGGGAGGCGAAGTGGCGCGGCTGGCCGAGCACCATCACCGCGGCGAGGAGCCCATGGCGCGCGAGGAGCGCGGTGAATCGGCCCGAGGCCGGCTCGCCGAGCACGTGGCAGGTCTCTTCGCCCTGTTGGAACCCGCTGAACTGGAGCCTCTTGCCGAACAGCTCCGTGCTCCCCGAGGGCCAGGGGAAGACGGCTTCCCGCGCTCCGGCCACGTTTCTGCCGACGGTGAAGCCGTGCTGCGCCGCGAAGCCGTAGCTCTCGAGCCGCAGGTGCCGGCCCAGGGCGGGGTTCCAGGCCGAGGCCACGTCACCGGCGGCGAAGATGCCCTCTGCCGAGGCGCGGCCGAACTCGTCCACCACCACGCCGTCGAGCAGGCGCAGCCCGCTCGACTCGAGCCAAGCGGTGTTGGGGCTGACTCCGAGCGCCGCGACCACCAGGTCGGCGGCGAGCACCTCGCCCGAGGCCAGCACCACGCCCTCCACGCGGCGCTCGCCCCGCAGCCGCGCGACCTCCGCGCCGAGCCGCAAGGTCACCTTTCCCGAGACGAAGGGCACCAGCGCGGCGCCTGCCAGCCTGCCGATGACGCGGGTGAGCAGCGCCTCGCCCCGCTCGAGCACCGTCACCTCAGCGCCCCGCGCGACCGCGGCAGACGCCACCTCGAGCCCGAGGAGCCCGCCGCCCACCACCACCACCCGGGCCCCCGCGCCCAGTCCGTCGCGCAGCGCCCGGGCGTCTTCCCAGGTGCGCAGCGAGCGCACGCCCTGCAGGTGCGCGCCGGGGACGTCGAGCCGGCGGGGCGTGCTCCCGGTGGCGATCACCAGGCGATCCCACGCCACCCGCTCACCCGAAGAGAGCAGCAGCACCCGGTCCTCCAGGCTGAGCGCCGCGACGGGGGACCCGCGGCGCACCTCCACCTGCTGCGCCCCGTAGAAGTCCTCGGGCTGGAGCCAGAGCGAAGAGAGCGTGGTGCTCGCCTCGGTGAGGACCTCCTTCGAGAGGGCGGGGCGCTGGTACGGCCACCACGGCTCGGCGCCGAGCATCAGCACCGGGCCTTCATGGCCGTACCCGCGGATCGCCTCCGCGGCGCGGCTGCCGGCCAGGCCGGCGCCGGCGATGACGATCGCGGCCGACATCTTCAGGCCGCCCGCGACTCGTAGCCGGCCTCGCGCAGCGCGCTGACGAGGCTGACGATCTTCACCCCGGCGACGTGCTTCACCGCCACCTTGCCTTCGCGCAGCTTCACCTCGACCTGGTCGACGCCGTCGACGTCCTGAAGGGCGGTGCTGATGTGGCGGATGCAGCTGGGGCAGCTCATTCCATCGACGCTGAGTACCGTTTCATTGGTGTCCATGTGCTTCTCCTCGATTGGAGCGGCGCCTCACTGAGCGACGCGACCAGTCAATTGACGGACGGACGGAATGTCCGCAGTCACCCGGGGAGACGCGCAGCCGCCTTTCGCCTTACACCTGCTCAGCGCGCCCGTTCCCACGGGGGGCGGGGGCCGAGCCGGGCGCGGAAGAAGTCGATGAAGGCCCTGGTCTTCCTGGGCTGGTACTCGCGCGCGGTGGTCGCTGCCATTCCGGTGCGCTGAAGGCTCGACGCCCGGCGAGGTGTAAGGCCCCCGCGCCTTGCGCGTCTTCCAGAGCAAGGAGACACACCATGGCCACGAACCCCCAGGCGGCAGGCAGTGAAGAGGTGTTGCAGGTGCAGGGCATGACCTGCGCGGCGTGCGTGCGTCGCATCGAGGGCGCGCTCAACAAGGTGCCGGGGGTGCAGGAGGCCTCGGTCAACCTGATCACCGAGAAGGCGACGGTGCGGTTCGATCGCTCGCTGGCGACGATGGCGCAGCTCGAGCAGGCCATCGTGAAGGCGGGCTATGGGGTGGTCTCCGCCCCGGCCCCGGCCGTGGACGAGCCGCCCACGCCGCAGCTCAGCCAGCTCGAGGCCTCCGAGCGCACCGAGCACGAGCAGCTCAAGCGCGACACGGTGGTGGCGGTGCTGCTCGCGGTGCCGCTGCTGGTGCTGGGCATGTCTCACGACACGCTCATCCCCGGGTCGGACGGGCCGATCGGGCGGGCGGTGCAGTTGCTGCTCGCCACGCCGCTCGTCTTCGGGCCGGGGCGCCGCTTCCTCCGCCTCGCGTGGCTGGCGGCGAAGCACCGCGCCGCCGACATGAACACCCTGGTGGCGCTGGGCACGCTCTCGGCGTGGACCTGGTCCACCGTGGCGGTGTTGATGCCCCAGCTCTTCCCTCACGCGGAGCACGGCCACCGCCCCCACATCTTCTTCGAGGCGGTCTCGGTGATCGCCTTCGTGATGGCGGGGAAGATGCTCGAGGCCCGCGCCCGGCGCCGCCTCTCTGACGCGGTCCGCGGGTTGGTGTCGAGGTTGCCGGCCGAGGCCACCAGGCTGCGCGACGGCGTGGAGTCGAAGGTGAAGGTGTCGGCGCTGCTCCCCGACGACGTGGTGCTGGTGCGGCCGGGTGAGCGCCTGCCGGCCGACGGCGAGGTGGTGAGCGGCCGGTCAGCCGTCGACGAGGCGATGCTCACGGGCGAGGGCCTGCCGGTGGAAAAGCAGCCCGGTGACTTCGTCTTCGGCGGCACGGTCAACGCGCACGGGGCGCTGACGGTGAAGCTGACCCGCACCGGCGCGCACACCGCGCTCAGCCGCATCGTGCAGGCGGTGGAGTCGGCGCAGGGCAGCCGCGCCCCCATCTCCCGGCTGGCCGATCGGGTGAGCGGCGTCTTCGTGCCGGTGGTGCTGGGCATCGCGCTGCTCACGTTCGCGGTGTGGTGGGCGCTCGACCCGACCGCGGCGGGCCTCGCCAACGCGGTGCAGCACCTGGTGGCGGTGCTGGTCATCGCCTGTCCGTGTGCGCTGGGGTTGGCGACGCCCGCCGCGGTGGCGGTGGGTACGGGGCGCGGCGCCGAGCTGGGCGTGCTGGTGAAGGGCGGCGCGGTGCTGGAGTCGTTGAGCGCGGTGCAGACCGTGCTGCTCGACAAGACGGGCACGCTCACCTCGGGCAAGCCCACCCTGACCGAGGTGGTGGCGCTGGGCGACGAGAAGGCGCTGCTGCGGCGGATCGTCTCGGTGGAGCGGCTCAGCGAGCACCCGGTGGCGAAGGCGGTGGTGCTGGGCGCCGAGGCGCGGCTGGGCGAGGTGGTGCCGGCGGCGCAGGGTGAGTTCTCCAGCGAGCCCGGCGCGGGCGTGGAAGCCGACGGCCTGCGCATCGGCACCGCTGCCTGGCTGAAGCAGGGCGGCATCGATGCGTCGCCACTCGAGGCGCGGGCGGAAGAGCTCGCGGCGCGCGGCCGGACGCCGTCATTCGTCGGCGACGTGCGCACCGGCACACTCCTGGGCCTGGTGGCGGTGATGGACGCGCCCCTGCCCGAGGCGAAGGCGGCGGTCGAGGCGTTGAAGGCGATGGGGCTCGAGGTGGCGCTGGTGACGGGCGATCGGCGGCGCACGGCGCAAGCGGTGGCCGACGTGCTGGGGATCACGCGCATCGAGGCGGAGGTGAAGCCCGAAGGAAAGGCCGCGGTGGTGGAGAAGGTGAAGGGCGAGGGGCGGGTGGTGGCGATGGTGGGTGACGGCGTCAACGACGCGCCGGCGCTCGCCGGGGCGGACGTGGGCATCGCGATCGGCACGGGCACTGACGTGGCGGCGGCGACGGCCGACGTGGTGCTGATGCGGGGTGGCATCGCGGCGCTGCCCCGGGCGATCGGCCTGGCGCGCGCGACGCTGCGCAACATCCGCCAGAACCTGTTCTGGGCCTTCATCTACAACGTGGCGGGCATTCCGCTGGCGGCCGGGGCGTTGCTGCCGCTGTTCGGTCTCGAGCTCTCGCCGGTGTTCGCGAGCGCGGCGATGTCACTCTCCAGTGTCTCGGTGCTGACCAACGCGCTGCGCCTGCGCCGCTTCGGCAAGTGAGCCAGTGATGATTCCCTTCTCCGCAGCCGCTTTCACTGCGCTGTTCGTGGTGGTGGAGCCGATCGGCGTGGTGCCCATGTTCGCGGCGCTCACGCGCGATCGACCGCGCGACGAGGTGAGGCGCATCGCCTTCCGCGCCAGCGTGGTGGGCGGGCTGGTGCTCACCCTCTTCGCGTTGGGGGGGCGGTTCTTCCTCGACGCGCTTGGGGTGCGGATCGACGCGTTCCGCATGGCGGGCGGGCTGCTGCTCCTGTTGACGGCCCTCGACATGTTGAGGGCGAAACAGTCCGCGTGCCGCTGCAGCGCCCGGGAGGTGGAGGAAGCGCAGTCGCGCGAAGATCTCGCCATCGTGCCGGTGGCGATCCCGCTGCTCGCGGGGCCGGGGGCGATGGCCACGGTGATGATGTTGATGTCGCGGGCGACGAGCCCCGGAATGATCGGCGGGGTCTTCGTGGCGATCGCCCTGACGTTCCTCGCCAGCTACCTGGTGCTGCGCAGCGCCGAGCCCATCGCGAGGTGGATGGGGCCTTCCGTGACCGCCGTGGTGCAGCGGGTGCTAGGGCTGGTGCTCGCGGCGATGTCGCTGCAGTTCATCGTCGAGGGTGGCCTCAACCTGCTCAACCGCGGCTGATGGCGCGGGCGCGAGGCCGAATCGGGTCGCCGCTGGCCGCCTGCTCCTCGACGTGAGCGAGCCACCCCGCGGTGCGGCCGATCACGAAGACCAGCGACGCGGAGCCCGGGGGGAAACGAAGCGCGTGGCAGAGCAACACCAGCCCCAGATCGACGGAAGGAAACATGCCCTCATCGTGCGCGGCCGAGAGCAGCTCCGTCAGGCGCGCGTCGTCACGGGCGGTCAGGCGGGGCCTGACGAGCGAGACGAGGCGATCGCCGCGCGGATCTCCATCGGGGTACGCGCCTGCTTCGAAGCCCTCGAGCACGGCCCCCTGGCCGAGGCGCGCCTTCGCCCGGCTGACGGGCATCTTCCACACCCGCTCTGCGCCGTCGCACGCGGCGGCGTGACGCACTCCGGTCGCGGTGGCGATCGCAGCGATGAAGGCCTCGGGCCAGCGTGTTCCCGCCGAGGTGGCGACGCGCGCCGCGAAGGTCGAGGCGTTGAGTTCATGATCCGCGATGAGCACGAGCGCGGCGTCGACGAGCTGCCGATCTTCGAGCGCGAGCACGGCGCCTCGCAGCGAGGCGCCCAGCGCCCCGGCGATGGTGGGCTGCTTCTCCGCGAGTGCCTCGAACTTTCCCGAAGCGCAGGCGAGCCGGCGAATGACGGCGGTCGGCGTGTCGGGCCGGGAGAGCGCGAGCTGGGCCATGATCGAGAGCAGCGTGTGAAGGGAAGGGCGGGCCCCCCTGCTCTTCACGCGTGGGGCGAGCGCGGACCAGTCGGCTCTTCGTTGCCAGAGCAGCTCAGCCACGGATTCGAACGTGGAGCCCACCAGATCGATGGCGCGGTGGCCGCGGTAGACGGGCCCCCGCGGGGTGAGGCGGGTGATCGCCGAGTCGAGCACGGGCTCGCCCCACCGCAGCGCAGCGGCGGCGACGGCGGCATGACCTGCGCGGGCCGCGGCCTTCACGCGCAGCGTCTCGACCAGCGCACGCGAGTAGCGGGCCTTGCGGCCGGGGCCCTGCGAGCTGCCCCCGAGGAGCCCGCGGCTGGCGTAGGCGTAGATGGTGGCGGTGCGCACGCCGAGGATCGCCGCGGCTTCGCTCGCGCTGACGAACTCCGGACGTTGATCGCTCAATCCACGTTGGCGGGCCACGGCCCAAGGTTACTCATCGCCCAACGACGAAAGGAGCATCACGTGAAGAAGCCGATGGCCTCGGGACTCGAGGGTGTGGTGGCAGCGCAGACGGCGCTGTCTCATGTCGATGGAGAGCGGGGAGAGCTGATCATCGCTGGTGAGCGGGTCGAGACGTTGGCCGGCTCGCAGCGCTTCGAGCAGGTCTGCGCGCGCTTGTGGAACGTGCCGGAGGTCGACCTCGGGCCTGCGCGCGTCTGGGCTGCCGCGCGGCTGCCTGCGTGGGGCGAGACCGAAGGGATGGACGCGATGCGCGCGGCGGTCGCGCAGTTGCCCGCGAAGAGCACGGCGATCGAGGTGACGGCGGCGATGGGCGTGTTCGCGGCGGCGTGGGCCCGGGCGCGGTCGGGCGAGGCGCCCGTTTCCCCCGACCCCCGGTTGGGACACGCCGCCGATGTGCTGCGGATGATCAAGGGCGAGCCGGCACGCGACGAGCTGGTGGCGGGCCTCGACGCGTACCTGGTGGCAGTGATCGATCATGGAATGAACGCGTCGACGTTCACGGCGCGGGTGATCGCCTCGACGCAGTCCGACCTCGTGTCGGCGGTGACGGGCGCGGTGGGGGCGCTCAAGGGGCCGCTTCACGGCGGCGCGCCCGGGCCGGTGCTCGACATGCTCGACGCGATCGGCAGCCCGGAGCGGGCGACGCAGTGGCTCGAGACCGAGCTTGCCGCGGGGCGGCGCATCATGGGCATGGGCCATCGCATCTACCGGGTGCGAGATCCGCGCGCGGCGGTGTTGGAGACGGCGGTGGAGCGCCTCGAGCGGGCGGGCGTGACGAGCAGGAGGCTGGCTCTGGCTCGAGCCGTGGAGCGCGCGGCGACGCAGGTGCTGGCGGCGCGGTATCCCGATCGCAGCCTGCAGGCGAACGTCGAGTTCTACACGGCGGTGTTGCTGGACACGGTGGGGCTGCCCAGAGAGCTGTTCTCTCCGCTCTTCGCGGCGGGCCGCGTGGCGGGCTGGTGCGCTCACTTCGTCGAGCAGCAGGCCACGGGAAAGCTCATCCGTCCGGCATCCGAATACGTCGGGCCGATGCCCAACTGAACCCGTTGCCGTTTCTGTTTGCCCTCTCCCCGACCCTCTCCCCCTCGGGGAGAGGGAGAGTCAGAGCAGGCCTCGCTGCTTGATGTCGAGGTACGCACTGACCCCCGCACTCGCGAACATCGCGGGCGTGCCGCGGACGACGCGCGCACCACCTTCACGCAGCCGGGCCACGGTCGCCTCCCCATCGCGCTCCAACCGCGCCGCCACCACGCGCTCGTACGCCGCCCTCGACGTCGTCGGAACGTCGGTCGCCACCCGGTGCACCGCTTCATCCTGCAGGGAGACGATCATCGGCAGGTGCCGCGGCACCAGCCTGCGGGTGCGCAGCAACAGCGCCCCCGCGGTCTCCGGGTCGACCAGATCCGTCAACACGATCACCAACGATCGCCGCGAGCCGCGCGCGAACGCCTGGTCCATGGCCGCGCCGTAGTTGCTCTCTTCGAGCACCGCCTCCACCTGGTACAGCGCCTGGGCGATCGCGCGCAGTTGCTCTGCGCCCTTGCGCGGCGGCAGCCACCGCTTCACGTCGCGCCCGAACGCGAGCACGCCGACGAGATCGCCCTGGTCGAGCGCGACCTTCGCCAGCCGCAGCGCCGCGTCGACTGCGTGATCGAGCTTGCGCCGCCCGTCGATCTCCCCGGCCATGTGTCGCCCGCAATCGAGGAGCAGGATCACCTGCTGGTTCCGCTCGGGCTGGTGCTGCCGCACGAACGGCTTCCCGCGCCGCGCGGTGGCCTTCCAGTCGATGCTGCGGCGATCGTCACCGGGCCGGTACTCGCGCAGCGACTCGAACTCGCGGCCCTCGGCCCGAACGCGGAGCACCCTGCGGCTCACCTGGTCTTCCGCGCGCGCCAGCTCGAGCGCGTCACGTGAGAGCACCGAGAGATCGGGGAACACCTTCGCCGACTGTTGCAACGCCACCGACTGCCGCCGCATGCACAGTCCCAGCGGGCCATCGAGGCGCAGCGTGAGCGGACCGAACTGCAGATCGCCGCGCGTTGAAGGCGTGAGGCGCCACTCGAGCACGGTGGTTCCGGTGACCGAGAAGCGCTGCCGGTGGCCCTCGATCGCAGGGCCGGGCGTGACCCAGTCGCGCAGTTCACCGGTGACCCCTCGACTGCGC
Source organism: Archangium sp. (assembly GCA_030681645.1). GTDB lineage: Bacteria > Myxococcota > Myxococcia > Myxococcales > Myxococcaceae > Archangium_A. The sequence goes on along the minus strand of JAUXRX010000057.1, from coordinate 154,989 downwards.
TCGGGGTGAACGGTCAGTTCCAGTTTGACCAGGTTGACGCGGCCCGACGAGAGCACGGGCTCGACGACCCGGCGGATCTCCAGCGCGTCCAGGCGCGGCGCGAGGAGGAAATCGATCGCGATCAGCAGAGCCAACGCGACATCGAACGCGATCAACACGGGCGCGATCGACGGAGACAACAGCGCCACCGCCGCCGGCACCAGGCTCAGCGCCGCCAGCCACAACGCGCGTGTCGTGGGGACGGGCATCGGAGGTCAGCGGGGAACGGGGACCTGCTCCAGCACCCGCGAGATCACCTGGTCCACCGTCACGCCCTCGACCTCGGCCTCGGCCTTCACCATCAGCCGGTGGTTGAGCACCGACGGCATCACGGCCTTCACCTCGTCGGGCGTCACGTAGTCCTTCTGCAGGAGCGCCGCGCGAGCCTTCGCCGCCGCGAGCAGCCCCTGGCCCGACCGGGGAGAGCCGCCCAGCTTGATCCGCGGCTCGTCACGCGTGGCCCGCACCAGCTTGAGCACGTACTCCACGATGCTCGCGTCGCACTTCACCTCGGCCGCCTGCCGCTGCAGCTGCGCCAGTTCCTCGAGCGTGACGGCCTTCGCCACCTGCACCGGCTTGCCCGCCCGGGCGTGCGTGCGCGTCAGCATCTCGCGCTCGGCCGCCTCGTCGGGGTAGCCCACGCGCACGCGCATCATGAAGCGATCGAGCTGCGCCTCGGGGAGCGGGTAGGTGCCCTCGAGCTCGAGCGGGTTCTGCGTGGCCACCACGAAGAACTGCGGCGAGAGCGGGTGCGAGGTGCCGTCGATGGTGACCTGCCGTTCCTCCATCGCCTCGAGCAGCGCGGCCTGCGTCTTGGGCGGGGTGCGGTTGATCTCGTCGGCGACCAGCACCTCGGTGAACACCGGGCCCTTCACCAGTTGAAAGCTCGCGTCAGAGGGGCGGAACACGCTGGTGCCCACCACGTCGGTCGGCATCAGGTCGGGCGTGAACTGAATGCGCGCGAACGAGAGCCCCAGCGCGCTGGCCATGGTGCGCGCGGTGAGCGTCTTGGCCACGCCCGGCACCCCCTCGAGCAGCACGTGCCCGCGCGCGAGGAAGGTGGTGAGCAGATCCTCGAGCACCCGCGACTGGCCGAGCACCACGTCACCGAGCGCCGCTTCCAGCCGCTTGAGTGCGGTCGTCATCGGCCCACGTCTTTGAGGCCGAAGATGGTGCCGACGATCGAGGTGATGCCCGCGATCAACGCGAGGATCAGGCCGAACGCCGGCTTCGAGACCCACACCGTGAAATTGCCCACCGGGCTCATGGCCTCGGTCGAGTCCCACGCCAGCTTCATGTACACGAGGCACCACAGCCCCGAGATGCCCACGGCGCCGAGCTGGGCCACCCAGGGCAACAGCGGGTTCAACGTCGGCATCGTCTTGCGCGTGCGGATGATGATCCCCGCCACGGCGATCGACGCGAGAATGGTCACCAGGATCCCCGAAGAGAACACGCCCAGCACGTCGCCCTCGGCCACGGTCTCCTTCCAGGGGAAGAACGTGGAGATCAGCAGCACCGAGGTGCCGAACAGCGCGAGCTTGTCGGCGAGGGGGAGCTCCCACAGGTACTGCTTGGTGGCGCCCATCGCCAGCTCGGGGTCCATCGCCTTGTTGGGCACGAACTTCTCGGGCGCCTTGCCCTGGTTCTCCTTCCAGTCCTCTTCCGAGATCTGCGAGCGCCAGTCGTTGGCGGCCTTCGCGGCCTTCTCGGCCTTCGCGTCGTCGTCGTACTCCTGCTCGGAGCGCGGCAGGTTCGAGCCCGCCGGCTTCTTCTTCACCGCCGCGACCCCGGGCTTCGTTCCCGGCTTCTTCACGCCGGGCTTCACCCCGGGTTTGGCCACCGCCTTCGGGGCAGGGCGGCGGGGAGGGGGTGGCGCTTCGTCTTCTTCGGGCGGCGAGGCGTCGTAGAGCGAGGCGTCGAGCACCGCGTCGCAGAACGGACACACCGCCGCGTCATCAGCCACGTTCTTCTTGCAGGAGGTGCACTTCATCGGCGCACGCAGTGTAGACGGTCGCAACCGGATTGCACTCGACAAGCTGGCGCTGGGTTCCTACACGACCTCCATGCGTTCGCTCCTTGCTTCGCTTCTCCTGCTTTCCGGTTGTGCCACCTGGACCTCCTCGCAGCCGAAGGCCGCCGCCTCGAACACCAGCCAGACGGGGGGGCGCACCGCCGCTCCGACGCAGCAGCGCAGTGACATCCAGGCGATCGCCGATCTCGAGGACCGCCGCTCGCTGGGCGACGGGCGGCTCATGCAGACCGCCATCACCGAGCGCGATCCGCTGCTGCGCAAGCGCGCCTTCCTCGCCCTGGCCCGCATCCAGGACCCGAACACCGCCGGCGCGATGACCGAGGGCCTGTCGGACCCCGATCCGGGCGTGCGCGGTGAGGCGGCGTTCGCCATCGGCATCCTCGGCCTGTCGTGGGCGCCGCTCGCGGACGACGTGAAGACCCGGCTCACCAACGCGCTGCTGGAGAAGGAGGATGCAGAGACCGACGGCACCGTGAAGATGGCGATGCTCGAGGCGATGGGCCGGGTGGCCACGCCTGCGCTGGTCGAGCGGCTGACCGATCGCCTCAGCGTCGCCGGTGACGTGCAGGGCAGGGCGGCGCTGTCGTTGGGCGTGGCCGCGCGCACGAAGGTGCCGATGCCGGCCCGCGCGTTCGCGGCGTTGGCGCTGCTGCTCAAGAAGGAGAACCCGATCGGCACCCGCTTCGGCGGCGCCTTCGCGCTCCTGCAGACGAAGAGGGACCTCGCGCGGCCGTACCTGCTGGTGTGCGCGGGCGACGAGGCGTCCGAGATCCGCGCGCTCTGCGCCAAGGGCCTGGGCGACATCGGCACCGACATCGACGCGGTGACGCTCAAGCGCCTGCTCGACGATCCCGACTACCGCGTGGTGGTCGAGGCGACGCGCTCGCTGGCGAAGCTGTCGAACAAGTGCAAGTCGGCCGCGTGTCCCGCGCTGGGCGCGCTGGCTGATCTGTCCTTCCGCGTCGAGCGCCTGGTGCGCGGTGACAGCGCGGGTGGTGGGCAGCCGTTGCTGGCCCTGGCGCAGCAGGGGCTGCCGGCGACGGGCAAGGCGGTGCTGCAGTCGCTGCGCACGCAGTTGGTGGCGGCGAAGACGGCGCCCGATCAGAAGATCAAGCGCGACGCCGGCAACCTCGACTGCCGGCTCGCGGCCGCGCTCGATCGCATCAGCGGCACGCTGACCGAGGTGATGAGCTGCGGGCACGGGCTGGTCGACGAGCCGCGCCGCCTCCAGCTCGGTCTGCAGGCGCTCGCCGCGGCGACGAAGGACGCGAAGAGCCCGATCGACCCCGTGACGGTGACCGCGGAGATCGGCTCCTTCGTCTTCCACACCGATGGCCGGGTGAAGCTGGCCGCGGTGGAGCTGCTGGGAGAGCTCAAGGGCCCCGCGGCGCAGGAGAAGGTGCGCTCGCAGTTGCTGGCGACGGACGCGGTGCTCGCCGCTGCAGCCGCCGCCTCGAGCGCGAAGCTCGGCGACAAGACGCAGATTCCCCAGATCAGACAGCTCGCGCAGAAGGCGCTCACCCAGGTCGACATCGCGCCCACCATCGCTGAGGCGCTCAGCGTGCTCGACGCGAAGGACGCGATCGGTGATCTCGAGGCGTGGCTCAAGTCGCCCAACGCGACGATCCGCCAGTCGGCGGCCGAGGCGCTCACCAGGCTCAAGGGCACGCCGGTGCTGGCCGAGCGGGTGGAGAAGCCGATGGAAGGCACCCGCGTGCAGTACGCGCCGCAGAACGCGAAGCTGGTGGTGACCACCGAGAAGGGTGAGTTCGAGATCTCGCTGTACGTGGAAGACGCGGCCCTCACCTCGGCCAACCTCTTCAATCTCGCGCGCAAGGGCTTCTTCCGCGGCCTCACCTTCCACCGCGTGGTGCCCGACTTCGTGGCGCAGGGCGGCGACCCTCGCGGCGATGGCAACGGTGGGCCGGGCTACACCATCCGCTGCGAGATCAACCACAAGCCGTACGGCCGTGGCGTGGTGGGCATGGCGCTCTCGGGCAAGGACACCGGCGGCTCGCAGTTCTTCGTCACCGCCGCGCCGCAGCCGCACCTCGACGGGCGCTACACCGCGTTCGGCGAGGTGACGAAGGGCCAGGAAGTGGTCGACGCGCTGCTCGAGGGCGATCAGATCACCGAAGTCCGCGCGATGCCGTAGTCAAAGGCTCGAGGCGACCGTGCCCGCAGGCTGCGCAGGCGCGCGCACCAGCGGCACCCGGCTCTTGCGGTGCGGCACGAAGGTCACGCCGGCGAACACGGTGAGCGCGCGGTTCGCCTGGTAGAGGCCCACGTCGACGCCGACGTCGAAGACCAGCTCGTCGATCGGCGCGAAGGAGAAGCCGTTGAGCGAGCCTCCGTCGAGCGGCACCGCCTGCGCGTTGCCCCACGTCGAATACAGCTCGGTGAAGAAGCCGAAACCCCGGGTGAGGTCGAACGCCACGGCCAGGGTCGAGAGGCCCTGCGGCGTGGGCGTGCCACCCAGGTCGAACACGTTGAGCATCAGGTTGAAGTCGGCGTGCACGAACGAGATGTCTTTCGACACGTACCACCACGCCTGCAGATCGTACGTCTGCTGCGCGGCGCCCTCGAAGCCGTGCGTGGGCATCATCAGGTGCACCGAGAGCGCGTTCGAAGGCGCCCACGTGCCCTGGTCGTTGATCAGCCACTTGAGGCCGGGCATCACCCCGTCGACCGCGCGCGCCGGCGTGCCCGCGCCCACGAGGAAGAGGTTGTTGGTGGCGAGCTGCAGCTGCAGGTGATCGAGCACCGAGTACTTGAGCAGCAGCTGGCCGCTGTGCGTCGCCTGGCCGCTGGCGACGCGGCCCCCGTAGCCCGCTTCCACCTCGAAGAAGCCCGCGGGGACGAGCTCAGCCATGCAGGCGATGGTCGGGCGGCAGGCCTGCGCCTCCACGGTCTCCGGCTCCGTCTCTTCGGACCCGTCGAGGCGCACTTCATTGGCGAAGGCGCTCAGGCTGGTGAGCGCGGCGAGTGCTGCGAGGCGAAATGGGTTCATGAACGCCCCTCGTGCAAGGTGCGATCCCCTCGAACACCCTCGAATCCGTCAGCTTCGAGGCGAGTCGGCTTCCTCCCATCGGGTGCTCGTTGACCTCGGAAGTCGACCCCCAACTGCTGGCGCTCAGAAGGACTGCTCGCGGGCACGACCGCTGCATTGCGCAGCGCGATGCACTTGAGCGTGAACCAGAAGATCGGCGGGCTGGTCGGCGTCGTCGCGATGGTGATGGTGAGCTTCGCGGTCGTCGTGAACGCGGAGTTCCGGCGCGGCGTGGCTCGCGAGGCAGAGCTCCTGGTAATCGCCGAGGCCCTCAAGAACCACCTCGAGGCCGACATGATGCACGACGCCCTGCGCGCGGACGTGCTCGACGCGCGGCTCACCGCGCTCGACGGGGCGGCGGGGGACGAGGGCGAGGTGCAGCAGAGCGTCGAGGAACACGTCGCGCGCTTCCAGGCCTCGCTCGCCGCGAACGAGCGGTTGCCTCTCGACCCGGCCAGCCGCTCGGCGCTCGCCTCGGTCCGTCAGCCCCTCGACGAGTACATCGCCGCGTCCAGGCAGATGGTGCAGCTCGCGCGCACCAACCCCGCTGAGGCGAAGGCGGGCATGGACCTCTTCTCCGAGAAGTTCCGCGCGCTCGAGGGGAAGATGGCCGCCACCAGTGAGTTGCTCGAGCGCCAATCGAAGGTGGTGCACGACAACGCTGAGGCGGCGCGCCAGACCTTCACCTGGATCCTCGCGGGAGGCGTGGCGCTCTCATTGCTGCTCATCGCGCTGATTGGCTGGCTGGTGGCACGCAGCATTCCGCGGGCGTTCAGGGTGCTGATCGACGCGCTCGCCTCGGGCGCCACCCAGGTCGACGCCGCCTCGACCGTCATCTCGACCGCCAGCCAGTCCCTGGCGCGCAGCACCAGCCACCAGGCCTCGGCGCTCGAGGAGACGGGCGCCTCGCTCACGCAGATGGAAAGCGTGACGCGCAACAACGCCCAGCGCGCCGCCCACGCGAAGTCGCTCACGGGCGAGATGCGGGACGCCGCCGACCAGGGCGCGGGAGACCTGGCGGCGCTGACTTCGGCCATGGAGGCGATCCAGGCCTCGGGCCGGGGCATCGCGACCATCATCAAGACCATCGACGACATCGCCTTCCAGACGAACATCCTCGCGCTCAACGCCGCGGTCGAGGCCGCGCGCGCCGGTGAGGCGGGGAAGGGGTTCGGGGTGGTCGCTGACGAGGTGCGAAGCCTCGCGGTGAAGAGCGCGAGCGCGGCGAAGGAGACCGCGGCCCGCATCGAAGACTCGATTCAGAAGGCGGCCGCGGGGGTGGTGATCAACCAGCGCGTCTCGGGCAGCCTGGGGCGCATCGTCGCCGGCGCGCGCAAGGCAGACGCGCTGGTGGCCGAGATCGCGGTCGCCTCGCGCGAACAGAGCGAAGGCATCACGCAGCTCAACGCGGCGATGAGCAGGCTCGATCAAATCACCCAGAGCAACGCCGCCAGCGCGCAGGAGAGCGCCAGCGTGTCGAACGAGCTGAAGGACGAGTCATCGCGGTTCACCCAGTCGATGTTCGACCTGCAGGCGCTGGTCGGCGGTCAGGCGACGGAGGGCCGCGCGGCGTCCTGAGCCCTGGGGCGCAGCCGCGATCGCTCGAACGCCGCGCGGTCGAGCTGGCGGATCTCCCTGGCAGGAGCGCCCGCCACCACGCTGAAGGGGCGCACGTCGCTCGTCACGATCGAGTGCGCACCCACCACCGCGCCTCTCCCAATGTGCACGCCCGGGCCGATCAGGCTGTCGAAGGCGATCCACACGTCGTCTTCGATCACCACGGGGCGCGAAGGGGGGCGGGCGTGCCGATCGTGAAGGTCGTGGTAGGCGTTGTCCATGATGCGCACGCCCGGCGCGATGAGCGCCCGTTCGCCGATCTTCACCAGCCTGGTCGCCCCAATCCAGACGTTGTCGTGGAGGTAGGCGTCGTCGCCGATCGACAGCAGCGCCCCGGGCTCGACGTCGAGGTAGGCCGCCGTCAGCGGCGCGTCGAAGAACACGTGCGCGCCGAGCTCGATGGTCCCCCCGACGTTCTGAATGATCGGCGCGTGGCCGCGTACGCGAACGCCGCGCCCCAGGCGCTGCACGCCTCGCAGCACGAAGGGCACACGCAGGCCATTGACCACGAAGAGCAAGGCCTTGCGGGCCAGCCCAGAGAGGCCCGCAGTGCGCGGATCGAGATACACCCGAGGCTCGCCTGCGAGCTCGGCGCCCTGTACCCATGATGGGGTCAACATGAGGTGCCCCTGGCTACACGGCGCGGCGGCCCGTCACCAACCGGGCGATGACGGTGATGACGGCCAGCACCAGCAGGAGGTGGATGAGGCCGCCACCGACGAAGTGAAACGAAAGACCCAGCACCCACAGCACGATGAAGATTCCAGCGAGAGCCCACAGGAGATTCAACATGGTGTGCTCCTTTCTGCTCATCACGAGGCATCGGCCGTGCCGCGCCCAAGCAGCTGAGAACGCACGCATGGTGCAATGCGCCATGCACTTCGTGCGCCGCGGGCGCGATTCGGACACCGGCAGACGTGTCAGATGAGGGCGGCCCGTGCGACGCCCTGCGCGGCGACGAGCGCGCGGCGGCGCGCGATGCCCCAGAACATCAACTGCGCGCCACACAGCCCCGCGCCCACGCCCAGCGCACCGAGCGCTTCGCGCAGCATCCTGGTGAGGGCGACCGGCTCGGCCGGCGCGCTCAGCTCGGGCAGGGCCACGGCGATCGAGAAGCTGGCGATGAGCATCGAGAGGCAGAACGTGCTGAGCGCGATCGCCAGGGTGAGCGGCGCGAGCGCATGACGGCCGCGGGTCGCCCATTCGATCGTCGACAGGGAAAGGCCCACCACGCCCATCGCGCTCATGGCGTTGCTCAGGTCGGTCTCGAGGAACAGGGGCACCATCACCCCCGCCAGCACCGCGAGCACCACCGCCAGGCCGGCGGTCAGCGTCAGCACGGTGGAGATCAGCGCGTTGCCCACCACCGCGGCCGGCGTCTGCAGCACGGCGTCTGATTCGAAGTTCTCCAGCGCCGACGCCAGCTCGCTGGCGTTGCGAAAGCGATCGTTCGGCAGCTTCGCCATCGCCTTCGCGCAGATCTCCGCGAGCTGCCGCGGCACCTTCGGCTCGAGCTCCTGCACCGGCTTCGTGCGCCCTGCGCGCGCGCTGACCAGCACCTCGTCGATGCCGTTCCCCTCGTAGGGCCGCTGGCCGGTGAGCACGTGGTACAGCAACGCGCCGAGCGCGAACACGTCGGTGCGCTCGTCGAGCTCGTCGGTGCGGCCGGCTGCCTGCTCCGGTGACATGTACGCGGGCGTGCCCACCACCGCGCCGACCGCCGTGGCGTCGGTGGCCGCAGCCCGCGCGGCGTCGCCCGAGCCCGAGCCCGAGCCCGAGTCGAAGTTGAGCCCCTTCGCCCGCGCGATGCCCCAGTCGAGCAGGACCACGTCACCGTGTGCCCCCACCATGATGTTCGCGGGCTTCACGTCGCGGTGAATCACGCCGTTCGCGTGCGCGTAGGCGAGCGTCTGCGCCGTGCGCACGATCACCGGCAGCAGCTTGAAGCGCTCGCTCATCGACTGCGCCTCGGCGAGCAGCTCGGCCACCGTGTGGCCCTTCACCTTGCGCATCACGTACCAGGGGCGGCCCTGCTCATCGACGCCGCGCTCGTGCACGCTGGCGATGCCCGGGTGCTCGAGCCCGCCGGTGATCAACGCCTCGAGCGCGAAGCGGCGCTCACCCTCGCCGGTGAGCTCCTTCACCGCGACGGCGCGGTTGAACTGGAGGTCCACCGCCTCGACCACCCGGCCCATGCCGCCGCGCCCCAGCTCCCGGCCGCGCTGGTACCGCGCGCTGCCCATGGCCGAGGCGGCCGGGGTTTCGCGCGCAGTCGCCAGCCGGGACGCGACCGTGTCGCCACTCTCGTCGTCGGTGGACATCGTCAGCCCTTGACGATCGGGATCTCGCCCGTGGTGCGCCGCCTGTCGACCTGCTCGAGGTGCTCGATGTCGTGGCGAATGCGCACCCACTCCGTGGGGGGAATCGCCAGGTACGTCTCCACCGCCTTCGGATCGAACTGGGTGCCCGCCAGGCGGCCGATCTCGGTGATCGCCACCTCGAGCGTGCTGCCCTTGCGATACGGCCGGTCGCTGCAGATCGCGTCCATGGTGTCGGCGATGCAGAACAGCCGCGCCCCGATGGTGATCTCCTCGCCCTTGAGGCCGCGCGGGTACCCCTGGCCGTTCCACTTCTCCTGGTGCTGGTAGACGATGTCGGCCGCGGGCTTGAGGTAGGGAATGTTCTGCAGCATGCGGAAGCCGAGTTCCGGGTGCTTCTTCATCTCGACCCATTCCTCGGGAGTGAGCGGGCCGGGCTTGAGGAGGATCGCGTCGCGTACGCCGATCTTCCCGATGTCGTGCAAGAGCGCCCCCTGCTCGATGTGCACCAGCTGCTCGCCGGTGATCCCCATCGCCTCGGCGATGCGCCGGGTGAAGCGCGCCACGCGCCACGAGTGCCACTGCGTCTCGGTGTCGCGGTAGTCGAGCGCGCGGATCATGCCCTCGAGCAGGCCGGTGGTGCGCTCGGTGACCTGCTGCTCCAGCGTGGCGTTGAGGGCGGTCAGCTCGCCGTTGCGCTGGCCCAGCTCGCGGGTGAGCCGCTTGTTGTCCTGGATCAGCCGGTGGTACTCGACGGCCGAGGTGATGGCCGAGCGCAGCTCGTTGAGCCCCCACGGCTTGCTCATCAGCTTGAAGACCTCGCCCTCGTTCACCGCCTTCATCGCCACCTTGAAGTCGTTGGCCGCGGTGACCAGCAACCGCACCGCCTCGGGGCGCGCCGCCCGCAGGGCGTGCAGCAGCTCGACCCCCGACATGTGCGGCATCATGAAGTCGGTGATCACCAGGTCGAACTCGGTCTCTTTCGCGGCCTCCCGGGGGTCGGTGTGGGAGATCGTCTCGAAGCCCATCGACTTCACGACCTTGCTGATCGCGTCGGTGATCGAGGGATCGTCGTCGACAACCAGGAAGCGCTCGATCGGGGGTGCCATGAGGTCGCGGGAACATACCGGCAGACGCCTTCCGAGGCGGGTGTGATGAAGGCACACATGGTTTTCCGAGGGAGCGGGGCGGAAAACTTCTCGCCCGACGGATCTGCTCGCGTACCATTCTCGACATCTATGGCGAGAGGTGGACCCGCAGGGGGAGCGCGGAAGGACGAAAAGTCAGGCGGCACGGCGGCCGCTCGCGGCGAAGTGCGCGGCGGTAATGAAGATGGTCCGGTGCCGGTGGTGGTGATGGGGCTGGGTTTCATCGGCCAGGAAATCGCGCGCGCCGCCCTGCAATCGGAAGAGCTCGAGCTGATCGGCGCCGTCGACAAGTCGCCCTCGCTCGCCGGCAAGAAGCTCTCTGACGTGCTCGGCCTGCCCGCCGGCACCTTCAAGATCAGCTCGACCATCGGCCAGGCCGTGGGCCGCCGCCGCGGCGTGGTGTTGCTGCACGCGACGGGGTCCAAGCTCCCGCAGGTCACCGACCAGGTGCTCGAGGCGCTCACCTTCGGCATGCACGTGGTCAGCACCTGCGAAGAGCTCGCCTTTCCCTGGTTCAACCACGCCGCCCTCGCCGAAAAAATAGACGCGGCGGCGCAGCGCGCGGGCACCACGGTGATCGGCACCGGCATCAACCCCGGCTTCGTGATGGATCGCCTCGTCGCCACGCTCGGGCAGATCTGCGGCCCGGTGCGCCACGCGAAGGTGTCCCGCGTGGTCGACGCGCGCACCCGCCGGGCGGGGTTGCAGCGCAAGGTGGGCGCGGGCCTCACCGAAGACGAGTTCTTCGCCCTGGTGGACAAAGACGCCGTCGGTCACGTCGGCCTGGTCGAATCGACCGCGCTGTGTGCGCTGGGCCTGGGCATCGACTGCGACGACTACGAAGAAGAGCTGACCCCCGTGTTCGCCGAAGAAGACATCACCGGCGGCGCGTTCCCGGTGAAGAAGGGCAGGGTGGCCGGCATTCACCAGGTCGCGGTGGGCCTCGCCGAAGGGCAGGAACGGGTGCGCCTCGAGCTCACCATCGCCGTCGGCGCAGACGAGCCGGGCGACACCATCGAGCTCGACGCCGACCCCCCCGTGCGCATGTCGATTCCGGGCGGGCTCGCCGGAGATCGTGCCACCGCCAACCTCGTCGTCAACGCCGCGCCGCGGGTCTCTGCCGCCCAGCCCGGCCTGCTCACCGTCCTGGAGTTGCCCGCAGCCCGCTGAAAAAGGAGCGCACCGACTGATGCTCGATCGCAACGCTGTGGGACGCACCACGCCGCCGACGCTGTGTGAGGTCGAGAAGGGCGCCATTCGCCGGTTCGCCGAGAGCCTGGGCGACTACAACCCGAGCTACTTCGACGCGGAATACGCCCGCGCCTCGGGCTTCCCCGGCATCGTGGCGCCCCCGTCGTTCCCCCTCGCCTTCACCGCGGGCACCGACCTGCGCGAGCTGCTGGGCGTTCCCGGCAAGCACCTGCTGCTGGCCGAGTGGTCCGTCGACTACGAGCGGCCGGTGATCGCCGGCGATCGCCTGCTGATGACCAGCCGGGTGGTGGAAGTGGGCGAGCGCCCCAGCCCCGCCGGCCGCGTCGAGGTCGCCGTGGTCGAAGACGAGGGCCGCGACGAGAGCGGGCAGCTGGTCTTGAAGGTGCGCCGCACCTACGTCGTGCGCACCACGAGGGAGTCCTGATGCCGCCGCGCAAGCTCTACTTCGAGAACATCCGCATCGGTGACGAGCTGCCGGCGATGGCCAAGACGCCCATCGATCGCGTGCAGCTCGCCCGCTACGCGGGTGCCACGGGCGACTTCAACGCGGTGCACGTCGACGAGGTGGCCGCCAGGGCGGCGGGCATGCCCTCGGTCGTCGCGCCCAACACCATCGGCATGGGCTTCCTGGGCCAGCTGGTGGGTGACTGGGCCCGCGGCGCGCACGTCAAGCGCCTCTCGTGCCGCTTCACCCGCATGCTCTGGCCGGGCGACACCCTGGTCTGCAAGGGCCGCGTCGCCGATCGCCACGGGCAGGACGGGAAGTACTTCCTCGAGCTCGACGTGTGGGCCGAGAACCAGACCGGCGGCCTCGTCATTCGCGGCAACGTCACGCTCAAGGTCTTCTACTCGGTGGAAGACGAGAACCGGGCGCGCATGGGTCAGCCTCCGCTGATCGTCAACGTGCCGCGAGAGTCGATTCGCGCCATGCCCACGCCAGTCCCCGCGCCTGCGGTGAAGGGGAAGAAGGCCAGCAAGCCCGCCCGCGCCGCCAGGGCGAACTCGCGCCCCGAGGGGAAGAAGGTCGCCGGGCCGAAGAAGGCTCCCAAAGCCCCGAAGCCGAAGAAGGCTGCGAAGCCGAAGAAGCCCCCGAAGCCGAAGAAGGTGGCGAAGAAGAAGAAGAAATAGGTCCTTCAACGCGCTGCGTCGTCAGCTGTTGACTACAGAATCAACCTTCGCCGAGTATGCGACGCACTACGTCATTTCCGTAGCGTCCGTCCCTTCGAAGGAGCTGTTTCATGTCTGCAGGAATCAATCGGTACAAGGCTGACCTCCGCGAGCTGTTCTTCGTTCTCTTCGAGCAATACGACTTCAACGCGATCGCCGGGAAGGGCGACTACGCCGACTGGGACGAGGACACGGCGAAGGCCGTGGTGAAAGAGGCCTACCGCTTCGCCACCGAGGTGCTGGGGCCGCTCAACAGCTCGGGCGATCGCGAAGGCTGCAAGCTCGTCGACGGCCGGGTGATCACCCCGAAGGGCTTCAAGGACGCGTGGAAGAAGCTGTTCGAGGCGGGCGTGAAGCAGATCGCCGTGCCCAGGGAGTTCGGCGGCCAGGCCGGCCCCTACGCGCTCTACGCCGTGATCGAGGAGATCACCTGCGGCTCCAACATCGCCTTCAACATGTACCCGGGCCTCGCGTGGGGCGCCGCCGAGGTGATCGCCCACTTCGGCACCGAGGCGCAGAAGAAGCTCTACCCCGAGCGCATGTTCAACGGCACCTGGGGCGGCACCATGTGCCTGACCGAGAGCCAGGCCGGGTCTGACGTGGGCGCCGCCACCAGCAAGGCCGTCAAGCGGCCAGACGGCAGCTACGACATCACCGGCACCAAGATCTTCATCTCGGGCGGCGATCACGATCTCGCCGAGAACATCGTGCACCTGGTGCTCGCCCGCGTGGAGAACGCGCCGCAGGGCACCAAGGGCCTCTCGCTCTTCATCGTGCCCCGCATCAAGGTGAAGCCCGACGGCGCGCTCGGCGAGTTCAACGACGTCACGGTCGCCAGCATCGAGCACAAGATGGGCATCAACGGCTCGGCCACCTGCGTGCTCAACTTCGGCGAGAACGGCCACTGTGTCGGCGAGCTCGTCGGCAACGTCGAGAACCAGGGCCTGCCCCAGATGTTCAAGATGATGAACGGCGCGCGCATCGCCGTCGGCATCCAGGGCGTCGCGGTGGCGTCGAGCGCCTACCTGAACGCGCTCGAGTACGCGAAGGACCGCAAGCAGGGCGCCCACTTCACCCAGTGGAAGGACCCGAAGGCCCCGCGCGTGTCGATCATGCAGCACCCCGACGTGCGCCGCATGCTGCTCGAGCTCAAGGCCACCACCGAGGGCATCCGCTCACTGGTGGTCAAGCTCGCCTCGCACCGTGACCAGTGGCACGTGCTCGCCGGCAAGGACGACGACAAGGCCGCCTACCACATGGGCCAGGTCGACCTGCTCACCCCGCTGGTGAAGGCCTACGGCAGCGACGAGTCGTTCCGCCTCTGCGCCGTCGCGCAGCAGGTCTACGGCGGCGCCGGCTTCCTGAAAGACTGGCCCGTCGAGCAGTACACGCGCGACGCGAAGATCTTCAGCATCTACGAGGGCACCAACCACATCCAGGCGATGGACCTGGTGGCCCGCAAGCTCGGGCAGAACGGCGGGGCCAACTTCCAGGCCTTCATCGCCGACCTGTCGAACTTCGTCGACGCGCACAAGGACCACCCGGTGTTCGGGAAAGAGGTGCAGTTCCTCTCGGCCGCGTCCGAGGCCGTGATGGGCGTGGCGATGAACATGATGGGCTGGTCGCAGGCCGGGAAGATCGATCTCGTGCCGCTCGTCGCCAACCGCTTCCTGCTCATGATGTCGCAGCTCGCCGTCTCGTACCTGCTGCTCGACGCGGGCGTGAAGGCCGAGGCCGCGCTGGCGAAGCTGCCGGCCGAGCACGCCGATCGCTCGTTCTACGAGGGCAAGCGGTACTCGGCCCTGTGGTTCGCTCGCAACGTGCTGCCTCAGGCCAAGCACCACGCGGAAGTGGCCCTGCTCGAGGATGACTCGCCCGTGAAGATCTCCGACGAGGCGTACGGGCACAGTTAAGGTGAAGGGGTCGTGCCCTCTCCCCGACCCTCTCCCACCCCGGGAGAGGGAGACAGTTGATGGAGTTCATGCAGCAGTTCGCTCTCGTCGCTCCGTGGATCGTCCTCGCGTTCGCGGTGGTCGTCTTCCCCGTGCTGTTCTTCATCAGCGCGCCCTACGGCCGCTACGCCCGGCCCGGGTTCGGCCCCACCATGCCTGCCAAGCTCGCCTGGCAGGTGATGGAGTCGTTCTCGTTCTTCCTCTTCGCCGCGCTGTGGATCTTGAACCCGCAGTGGCTCACGCCCGTCGTCTTCGTGCTCGGCGCGGCCTGGCTGGTGCATTACGGCCAGCGCACCTTCGTCTTCTCGTTGCTCATGCGCGACGAGCAGAAGCGCAAGCCGCTGCTCACCGTGGTGATGGCCATCGTCTTCAACGTGCTCAACGCCGCCGGCAACGCGGTGGCGCTCACCGATCGCCCCATCGATGTGCCCCTCGTGCTCGGGTTGAGCCTCTTCGTCGCGGGCATGGGCATCAACCTCCACGCCGATCACGTGCTGCGCACCCTGCGCCGCCCCGGTGAGACCGGCTACAGCGTGCCGAAGGGGGGGCTCTACCGGTGGGTCAGCTCCCCGAACTACCTGGGTGAGATCCTCGAGTGGGTCGGCTTCGCCCTCGCCGCCCAGACGCTCGCGGGCTGGGCTTTCGCGGCCTTCACCTTCGCCAACCTCGCCCCGCGGGCATTCTCGAACCATCGCTGGTACCGGGAGAAGTTCCCCGACTACCCGGCTGAGCGTCGCGCGCTGGTTCCGTTCGTTTGGTGAGGAGCTACTTCGGGGCGCCGTCGCGCACGCCGATCGCCAGCTGACCCAGGCCCGCGCCCTTCGCCAGCTCCATCACCTCGACCACCTTGCCGTGAGGCACGCCCTGGTCTGCCTGGACGATCACCATCGTGTCGGGGTTCTTCGTCTTCGCGTCTTCGAACGCCTTCTTGAGCTCGTCCGCGCTCACCACGTCGCCGCCCAGCACCAGGCGCCCGTCTTCGAGGATCGCGATCGACAGGTCGCTCGCCTGGGTGGCCACGTCGGCCGAACCACCCTGCGGCAGGTTCACCTTGAGGCCCGCCTTGGCGCCGTTCGACGAGTTCACGATCACGCTGCTCGTCACCATGAAGATGATCAGCAGCACCAGGAAGATGTCGGTGAGCGGCGTGATGTTGATGTCGTTGAAGCCCGGCACTTCCTCGAGCCCGAGATCGTCGTCCTTGCCGCCGCCGGGGTTGCTCATCGACATCGGTCAGCCCACCGGAGGAGGGACGGTGGGAGGCTCGGTGGCCGTGGGCACGGGGAGCTTGCCGTTGGGGGCCTGCTCTCGGAGCAGCTCGCAGAATTCCTCGGCGATGAGCTTGAACTCGAGGTTGAGCCGCGAGAGCCGCGCCTGGAACATGTTGAAGAGCACCACCGCCTCGACGGCCACGATGATGCCTACCGCCGTGGCGATGAGCGCTTCCGAGATGCCCGACATCACCGCCGCGGACCCACCCGAGCCGCCCGACTCGACGTCGATGCCCAGGTCCTTGAACGACCGCATGATGCCCCACACCGTGCCGAACAGGCCCACGAACGGGGCAGTGGCGCCGATGGTGCCGAGGATCCACAGGCCCCGCCGCAGCTTGAGGGCCAGCTGCACCCGTTCGCGATCGACGGCCGCGTCGAGCGGGGGGCCGGTGGTCTTGGCGGCGCGCTCGAAGCCCGCGCGGAAGAGATCAGCCGACAGCGTGGTGGAGCGGTCCGCGGCGGACTTCGCGGCCACGATTTCCCCCCGCAGCAGGTGCCGGGCGATCAGCTGCCCCAGCTCGCGTGCCCGGCCCCCCACGCCCCACAGGGTGATGAGCCGCTCGACGGCGACGCCGATCGCCAGCACGGACGCCAGCAGGATGACCACGATGGTGACGCCACCGAGGCGGAGGTAATGGAACAGCTCGTCGAAGCTCATGAATGAAAACAGGTCATAGCGGTTAAGAATGCTCGCCGCCATGCAACGCCTCAGCGTCCTCTTGATTTCCCTGCTCGGCCTCACGGCCTGCCCGAAGCGCATCGCCGACTTCGGCAAGGACGGCGAGCCCAGATCGGCCCAGGAACTCCTCCAGCGCATCACCGTGGCCGAGTCGCAGGTCTATTCCCTCAAGGGCGACGCGAAGCTGCACGTCGACGGGCCGCAGGGGAAAGGTGCGGTCTCGCTCTTCGCCGCGGTGACCCACCCGGCCTTCATCCACATCGAGCAGCTCGACTTCTTCGGCCGCCCCCAGGGCGTGTTCGTCACCGACGGCACCCGCTTCGGCCTCTACATGTCGCAAGACGGCAAGTACTACCGGGGCCCCGCCACCCCCGCGAACCTGTCGCGCTTCCTGCCGCTGCTGATGCCGCCCGCCGAGCTGGCCGCGGTGATGATGGGCCGCGCGCCGAAGCTCACCGCCGATTCGCTCGAGATGCGCTTCGACGACAAGCTGCAGCTGCTGGTGCTGGTGATCAACCGGGGCAAGGCGCGGCAGATCCTCCACGTGCAGCCGCCCAGCTACCGGGTGGTGAAGAGCACCGCCGAGAACCTCAACGCCTACGAGCTCGAGTTCGGCGACCTCGCCACCATCAGCGGCGTGACCCTGCCGAAGCAGGCCACGCTCGACGCCCGCTCGGCGAAGACGAAGGTCGAGCTGGTGTGGAAGGACGTCGCGGTCAACGAGGCGCCCGATCTGACGCTCTACGAGTTCGAGCCGCCCGAGGGCATTCCCGTGGTCGAGGTCGACGAGAACGGCGACGCCCGCCAGGGAGTGGATGCGGCGCCCGTTCCGGGCCAACCTCCGCCCTGAGTGAGATGCCTCTTCGCCCTGCTGCTCGTCTTCAGCGCCTGCACCTGCAAGCGCGGGGGCGGCGTCGACGCCGGTCCTGATGCGGACTGGCTGGCGGGCAGGGTGGTGGTGCTGCCCGGCACTCCGAGGGACGGCGGCACGCTCACGGTGCGGCTGCCCATCGAGCCCGTCGGCCTCACCCGCCTGCACGATCGCTTCAACGAAGGCACGATGACGCGCGTCACCGTCGGGCCGGTCTACGAGACCCTCGGCCGCGTGCGCGAGGGGCAGCTCACGCCGCTGCTCGCGCAGGCGTGGTCCGAGAGCGACGATCACCTCACCCTGCGCGTCACCCTGCGCAGCGACGTGCGCTTCCACGACGGCCAGCCGCTCACCTCGGCCGACGTGAAGGCCACCCTCGACGTGCTCTTCGACCCGAAGAACGCCACCAGCGGCTTCCGCAGCGCGCTCCAGACGCTCGATCGGGTCGAGGCGCCCGACGCCACCACCGTCGTCATCCACTGGAAGGAGCCCTACTTCCTCGCCACCTGGACCCTGCTGGGCGCGCTCCCGGTGTTGCCGGCGCACGGGCTGGTGGGCGAGTTCGACACGCTGCCGCTGCACCGCGCACCCATCGGCACCGGCCCCTTCCGCTTCGAGAAGTGGGAAGCGGGCACGTCGATGGCCTACGTGCGCAACGACGCGTACTGGGGGCGCAGGGCGTACCTCGAGCGGGTGGTGTTCCGCTTCGTGAAGGACGACACGGCCGCCGTCGCCGGCTGGGAGCGGGGCGACTTCGATCTCATCACCCGCCTGAGCCCCACCGCGTGGCGAGGCTCGGAATCGAACCCGAGGCTGCAGGCCGGCTACCAGCGCGTGTTCTTCCCCGAGAACACCTACGTCTGGCTCGGCTTCAACCATCGCAAGCAGCCCTTCGCCGATCCGCGCGTGCGCAAGGCCCTGGGCCTGCTCTTCCCCATGGAGCAGGTGGAGAGGACGGTCGACCTGGGCCTCGAGCCGCGCACCACGTGTCCCTATTTCCCCGGGTCGATGAGCTGCGATCCACGAGTGACCCCGCTGCCCTTCGATCCCCCGGCGGCGAAGAGGTTGCTGGGCGAGGCGGGCTGGGCCGACAGCGACGGTGACGGCGTGCTCGATCGCGCGGGCGAGCGCTTCACCCTCGCGTTCCTGGCCGCGGCCCAGTCTCCGAAGATGACGAAGCTGCTGCCGCTGTACCTGGACACGCTCGAGAGCGCCGGCATCGACGCGCGCATCGAGACCGTCGACGTGTCGGGCTACATGAGCCGGGTGCGCGCGCACGACTTCGACGCGATGGCGCTGAGCTGGTCGGCTGCCGACTCGGTGCAGGACAACTTCCAGAACTTCCACTCGTCGCAGATCGACGGCGGGTCGAACTACGTGGGCTACTCGAACCCGGAGGTCGATCAGCTGCTCACCCGCATCCGCGCCGAGTTCGACCCGGGCAAGCGCGCGGCCCTCGAGCGCGAGGTGCACCGGCGCGTGTACGAAGACCAGGCGTACCTGTTTCTCGGGCGCCGTCCTGCGCTCGACGCGTTCAAGCGCACCGTGCGGGGGCTGCAGCCGTCCTTAGGCTGGTACGATCTGAGCGCCGTGTGGATCTCGGACTGACATGCGCCGCTACGTGCTCCGGCGGCTGCTGCTGATGATCCCGACCTTCCTGGGGATCACCCTGCTCACCTTCGTCGTCGCCCAGCTCGCCCCAGGAGACCCCTTTCAGCTCGACCTCGAGGTGGCGGGGCCCAACCAGGCGGTGATCGAGCAGCAGCGCACCAGCCAGGGCCTCGACGCGCCCCTGCCGCTCCAGTTCGGGCGGTGGCTCTGGCGGGTGGTGCGCTTCGACTTCGGCCGTTCGTTCATCGATCAACGCGACGTGACCGAGAAGGTGGGGGAGGCCGCGCCGCGCACCGCGCTCATCGCCGGCCTCGCGCTGCTCTTCGGCTTCGGCCTCGCCGTGCCGCTGGGCGTGCTGCTCGCCACGCGGGCGCGCCGCTGGTGGGCGAGGGCGTTGAGCGTGCTGCTGATCGCCGCCTGGAGCGTGCCCACGTTCTGGGTGGCGGTGATCCTCCTCATGCTCTTCGCCGGGCCGCGCTACTTCGACTGGTTCCCGGTGCAGGGCCTCGCCGACGGCGGCTTCGTGCTGCCGGTGATCTGCCTCACCTGGCCCACGCTCGTTGTCGCCACCCGCCAGGTGCGCAGCGCCATGGAAGACGCGCTCGCGCAGGACTACGTGAAGGCCGCCCGCGCCCGCGGTATCCCCGAGGGCAGGGTGATCTGGCGCCACGCCCTGCGCAACTCGCTCTTGCCGGTGGTGACGATGCTGGGGCTGCACCTGCCGCACCTGGTGGGCGGCAGCGTGGTGATCGAGCGCATCTTCGGCATCCCCGGCATGGGCCTGCTCGCCTTCGACGCGATCGGCACCCGCGACTACCCGACGGTGATGGGGGTGGCGACGGTGATCGCGATCGTCACCATGCTCTCGATGCTGCTGGTCGATCTCGCGTACGGCGTCATCGACCCCCGCATTCGCCTGGAGCGCACCTGACGTGAAGCGGCTCTGGCGCGATCGGGGTGGCCGCTGGGCGTTGCTCGCGCTGACGGCGCTGAGCCTCACCGCGCTGTGCGCCGACCTGCTCGCGTCCGATCTCCCGCTCGCCGTGAGGGTCGACGGCACGACCTGGTGGCTGCCGTGCCTGACCAGGCCGGCCGCGCTGCGGGGCAAGAGCCAGATCTCGCTGTCGCCCACCGCGGAGTGGATGTGGCGCACCCCGATTCACTTCGGTCCCCTGCAGACGATCGCGGCCACCGGAGAAGATCGCCCCACGCCGCTGCCCTGGGCGCCCGACGAGACGCACTGGCTGGGCACCGACGAGCTGGGCCGCGACGTGGCGGCGCGCCTGGTGCACGGGGCGAGGGTGAGCCTGCTGGTCGGCTTCCTCACGGTGCTGATCGCCCTCGGCATCGGGCTGCTCATCGGCGGGGTGAGCGGGTACGCGGGCGGCGCGACCGACGTGGTGCTCTCGCGCCTGCTCGAGGTGATGCAGACCTTTCCCCTGGTGTTCTTCCTCATCGCGCTGCTCTCGGTGCTGCGCACCCAGTCACTCTGGCCACTGGTGATCGCCCTGGGGCTCACCCGGTGGACCGAGGTGGCACGGCTCGTGCGCGCCGAGGTGCTCTCGCTCGAGTCGCGCGAGTTCGTGCTCGCGGCCCGGGCGCTGGGCGCCTCGCCGGCGCGGATCATCGTGCGCCACCTCCTGCCCAACGCGCTCGGGCCGGTGCTGGTGGTGGCCACCTTCGGGGTGGGCTCGGCCATCCTCCTCGAGACGGCGCTCTCCTTCCTGGGCATCGGCGTCGCGCCCCCCACCGCGAGCTGGGGCGAACTCCTGACCGAGGCCCATCGCACCCTTCACCACCCCGGAGCATGGTGGCTGGCCGTGTTTCCGGGGCTGGCGATCGCGCTGACAGTGCTCAGCGTGAACGCGCTGGGAGAAGCGGTGCGCCGAACCACTTCGCGCAGTTGATCAGTCGACGTTGCGCCGTAAATGGTTAGAATCCCTTGCGCTCATGGCATCCATCCGACTCGGCGATCTGCTCGTCAAAGCGAAGGTGATCAGCGAGAGCCAATTGAAGGCTGCGCTCGCTGAGCAACAGAAATGGGGAGGCAAGCTCGGCGAGCTCCTCGTGCGCATGAACTTCCTCACGGAAGACATGCTGGTGAAGGCGCTGAGCAAGCAGATGAACGTGCCGGCGGTGAACCTCGACGCCATCGAGTCGATCCCCGGGCACGTGCGGGCGAAGGTGCCGTCGGAGGTCGCGCGCGATCTCGTCGCGCTGCCGCTGCAGCTGCGCGACGAGGGCAAGACCCTGCTGGTGGCGATGGCCGAGCCTCAGAACTTGAAGCACCTCGACACGCTGCGCTCGGTGAGCCGCTGCCGCATCACCCCGCAGCTCGCGGGGCGCCAGGCCATCGCGAAGTCCTTCGCGCGGTTCTACGAAGGCGAAGCAGAGATGGGCAGCGAGGCCGATGACGGGTTCAAGCTCGTCGACTCGCAGGGCCACACGCTGATCAAGAACGTCGATGACGTGAAGGCGCCTGCGCGCAGGTCCACCAGCCCCGCCGCGGCGATCAGCATGCCGCCCACCGCGGCCCCGGTGCGCCCGCCCACCCAGGAACTGCCGTCTGCCGCTCAGACCAAGTCACCTGCCGACATGCTCCGGGCCATCGAAGAGGCCCAGCGCAAGGAAGTGACTGCGCTCAAGGGCATGGTCGAGCTGATGATCGAGAAGGGCGTGTTCACGCGCGAGGAGTACCTGGCCAAGGTCAAGCGCTGAAGAACGGTGACCCAGAAGGGCAGGAGCCGGATCAGTGATGAAGAAGAAGCTGGGCGAGATCCTCGTGACCTCCGGGTCCGTCAGCAGCGCGGACGTCGCGGCTGCGCTCGCGGATCAGAGCGCGGGTGAGCCCAGCCGCCTGGGGGATCTCCTCGTGGCCACCGGCAAGCTGAGCTCGACGCAATTGGCGAAGGCGCTCGCCGAGCAGTACCAGCTGCCCTACGTCGATCTGCCGCAGCTGCCCCAGGCGGTGCTCGATCTCGTGCCCCTCGACCTGCAGCGGCAGTTCCGCATGGTGCCGCTGGAGTCGGACGGCACCGAGCTGTCGATCGCCATGGCCGACCTCGCCAACATCGAGGTGCTCGCGGTGCTCGAGCAGCAGTGGACGAAGGTGCACGTGCACGTGGCGGGTGGCGACGAGATCGACGCGCTGCACGCCACGCTCTCGGGGATCTTCTCGTCTCCGCCCAGCGACGACCCGCCCAGCGTTCCCCCGGCGATCGCTCCGTTCCCGAGCGCCGACGATCTCTTCGGCTCGCTCGACATCGACCCGATGCCCGACCTGGCGGTGAACGCCTTCGAGCCGGTTCCCTCGCCGGTGCCGGTGATCGCGCCCGTGCAGTCGGCCGAGATGCACGCGGCGCCGCGGCCCTCGCCCAGCGGCGAGCTCGCGCCGCGCGCTGGGCTCACGCCCAGCTCTGCGCCCCCCCGCGCTGAGGACCTGTTCGGCGATCTCAACCTCGAGTCCGCCCGCACCGGCATCCCCGCGAAGCCGCCCGAGGACACCCTCAACGACGTCGTCGAGAGCGCTGCGCCCCCTGTCTCCACGCAGGACGCGCCGGTGAAGAACGTGACCATGCCCCTGGGCGCGGTGACCATGCCGGAGATGCCCGCGATCCCCGAGCCCGCCGCTGATTCCGCGCCCGAGGTGTTCTCGGAAGGCTCCGGCCCCGTGCTGATGGGCATTCGTGAGGGCACCGGGCCGCTGCTCGACATGCTGCTGAAGGAAGGCACCGGACCCGTGGCGAGGGAAGGGACCGGACCGGTCGTCGACACCCCTTTCTTCCGTGACGCGATGTCACCCGAGCCGCTCGTGCCCTCGATGTCAGATGCACCCTTCGTCTCGAGCCGCTCGTCGCTCAGCGCGCTGGCGATTCCCCCGCCGCAGCCCACCGCGCCTGCCCCGGAGGTCACCAGCCCGAAGCCGCCAGAGCCGCTCGCGCCGCCGACCGGCGAGGCCCTGCCTGACTGGCTGCGCACCGAGGCCGCCGCGGCACCCCGGCCGGCGAAGCCGGAAGAATCGGCGGCGTGGTCGGGCGCGCTCGATCACCTGATGCCCTCGAAGCTGGTCGTCGGGCTCACCCGCGCGCTCCTGGCCCGTGGGCTGGTGACCGAGGAGGAGATCCTCGCGGCGCTGGGCCAGAAGAAGTGAGTTTGTCGGTCAAAGGACTGGGGGTCGTGCTCGAGGGGCACGCGCTGGTCGACGACTTCTCGATCCAGCTCGAAGCGGGCAGGGTGCACGCCGTCGTGGGGGAATCGGGCAGCGGCAAGACGCTCTCGGCGCTGGCGGTGCTGGGCCTGCTGCCTGAAGGGGCGGCCGTGCGCGGCAGCGCGATGAGGGGTGGGGTGGAGTTGCTCACCGCGCCCGCTGCGCTTCGCCGCGCGGGCTTCGCCATGGTGCTGCAGGAGCCGCTCAGCGCGCTCAACCCCGTGCTGTCGGTGGGGGCGCACCTGGTGGAGACGCTCTCGGTGCACGGGGCGAGGGGTGATCTGCGGGCCGCGGCGCTGGCCTTGCTGGCCGAGGTGGGGATTCCCTCGGGGGAAGAGCGGCTGAAGATGTTCCCGCATCAGCTCTCGGGCGGGCAGCGCCAGCGCGTGTCGATCGCGTGTGCGCTCGCGGCGTCGCCGCAGGTGTTGATCGCCGATGAGCCGACCACTGCGCTCGATGCGTCGATGAGAGGGGTGATCCTCACCCTGCTGCGCAGGCTCGCTGCCGATCGGGCGCTGGCGGTGTGGTTGATCACGCACGATCTTCACGCGGTGCGCGGGGCGAGCGACGAGGTGACCGTGATGTATGCGGGGCGCGTCGTCGAGCACGGGCCGACCGCGGGGGTGCTGGAGAGTCCACGGCACCCGTACACGGTGGCGTTGCTGGCTTCGAACCCCGCGGGGGCGAAGGTGGGTGTGCCGTTGCCGACGCTTGCGGGGGCGGTTCCGTTGGCTCGGGAGGTGATTGCGGGGTGCCGGTTTCATCCGCGGTGCGCTCGGGTGGTGGCGCGGTGCAGGGTCGAGCGGCCGGAGTGGGTTGAGGATGTTGCTTGTTATCTGGCTCACGGGGAGGGGGCGTGAGGTTGCCCTCGTTTCGGATTCGGATTCGGGGTCGGTTTCGGGGTCGGTTTCGGGGTCGGTTTCGGGGTCGGGGTCGGGGTCGGCTTACGGGATCGGGATCGCGATCGGGTTCGTTCACGGGTCGCGGTGGCGGCCTCGGGAAACGGAGCACGCCCTCGGCTTCGGGTAGAAGCTGGCGCGAGGGCCAACCTGCTTGAGCGACCTGCTGGAGGCGAGCGATGTACGCGTGCGCTACCGCCTCCTCGAGGCGGTGCGGGGAGTCTCGTTGGGCGTCGCTCGCGGCGAACGCGTCGGCCTCATCGGTGAGTCCGGCAGCGGCAAGTCGTCACTCGCTCGCGCCCTGCTCGGCCTCGAACCACTCGCCGGCGGCAGCGTTCGCTTCGATGGCCAGCCCATGCACGGCGCCAGGCCCGCCCTGCGCCGCCGCTTTCAGCCCGTGTTCCAGGATGTCGGCGCCGCCCTCGACCCGAAGATGCGCATTCGCGCGGTGCTCTCGGAACCCTTTCAGATCCATGGGCGGCCCTTCGATGACGCCACGCTCTCGGCGCTGCTCGCCCAGGTGCAGCTCAGCGCCGAACTTCTTTCCCGGCTCCCTCACGAACTCTCCGTGGGCCAGCGCCAGCGGGTGAACCTCGCGCGCGCCCTCGCCCTCGAGCCCGAGCTGTTGCTGCTCGATGAACCCGTGTCGGCCCTCGACGTCAGCGTGCAGGCCCAGGTGCTCAACCTCCTCTCCGCCATCACCCGGCAGCGCAGCCTCACCCTGCTCGTCATCACCCACGACCTCGACGTCGTCGCCCACCTCTGCACCCGCGTCGCCGTGATGTACGCCGGGCGCATCGTCGAGGGCGGCACCGTGGCCGAGGTGCTCGAGCAGCCTCTTCATCCGTACACGCGCCTGCTGGTGGAGAGCCGCAGGCAGATCGTCGAGGCGGCTGGAGAACCCGCTTCGCCGCAGGCGCTCCCTGCTGGTTGCGCGTTTCACCCTCGCTGCCCTCACGCCGTCGAGCGCTGCCGCGCCGAAGACCCGAAGCTCACCGGCCTTCAGCACAGCTCCGCGTGCTTCGTGTTTGGCCCCCTCGACTCCGCGCGGGGTGACCCGTGACCTTCTGGCTCAGCCACCACCCTCCCGATGAGCTCGATCGCTGCTACCGCGTCGGCTCCGTTCATCTCTGCGCGCGGTGCCTCGGCACGTACCCCGTGATGTTCGCCGCGATCGCCGCCCAGCTCGCCCTGCATTTCCCTCTCGAGCACCCGCTCGATCTTCCGGTGGGCGTCGCGCTGGTGCTGCCCGCCACCATCGACTGGGCCCTCGGCCGCTTCCAACCCCACCGCTTTTCCAATGCCTGGCGCACCGCCACCGGCGTACTGCTGGGACTGGGGCTGGGCCGCAGCCTGTTCATTCACCTTCAGCGGCCACTGCCCCCTGTGCTTCTGGCGCAGGCGATCGTGGTGACAGGCATCGCTTTGCCTGTCATTCTCACGGCTTACCGGCGAAATCGTCGGGGGTAGATCACTGCCGCCCCCCATTCGTTCAATGGGTACGACAGAACGAGGACACGGTTGGGACCTGCGACTTCGGACGAGCAACTCATGCTCGCTTTCAAGTCCGGTGACGCTAGAGCGTTTTCTACGCTCGTCCAGCGCCACCGGGGGCCGGTCTACAACTTCATCCTCCGGTACACAGGGCACCGGCAGAGGGCCGAGGACGTGCTTCAGGAGACATGGCTCAAGGTGGTGAGGAACAGCAGCGAGTGGCAACCCAAGGCCCGGTTCACCACCTGGGTCTATACGATCGCGAGGAACCTCTGCGTGGACAGCGCGCGGAAAGAGAGCTTCCGGAAGGCCGATTCGCTCGACGCACCCGCGTCGCACGACGAGTCCGACGGACGCTCGATGGGCGACCTGGTGGCAGACGAGGGGGCCCAGACTCCAGACCGTGCGGCGCACAACGTGCGAATCCGCCCGATGATCGAGAAGGCGCTCGAGAGCCTTCCGCAAGAGCAGCGAGAGGTCTTCCTGCTGCGCGAGTACCAGGGCATCGGCTTCAAGGAGATCGCAGAGGTCACCGGCGTTAACGAGAACACGGTGAAGAGTCGAATGCGGTACGCGCTCGAGGGGCTGCGCAAGCGGCTCGGCGAGCTGGGCGTGGACGGGGAAACGATGGACGCAGAAGGAAGGACAGTGGCCTGAAGTCATGAAGAGCGCGGCGCACCAGTACGAGGACAAGCTCCTCGAGTTCGCTTACGGCGAACTTCCACAGCACGAGGCCGACGCGGTCGACGCTCACGTGCGTGGCTGCAACCGGTGCGCGCAGTCGCTCTCCGAGATCCGCGGAGTGCGCGCCACCATGGCCCGCCTCCCCCTGGAGCCCGCTCCCGACACAGGCCTCGAATCGCTGCTGGCGTACGCCGAGCAGGCCGCCAAGCGCAGCAGCACGAAGACCGCGCCCTCGCTGTGGAAGCGCTTCCTCGCGCCGCTCGCCTCGGTGATGGCCCTCGTCACCGTCGGCGTGATCGCCTTCCGCGCCAACCAGGAGTTCGACACCACCCCCGCCTCTGCCATCGCCGATCAGAAGCTCGCCGAACGCTCGAAGGAGCAGGCTGAGAAGCCCGCGAAGCTGGATCCCGTCGCGGTGGCGACCCCTCCGGCCGATGGCCTCGTGCAGCAGCAGGACGTGACCACCGTGGCCCCCGCGCCCATCGTCGCGGCCGCCGCCCCCGACGCTCCCGCGCAGGAAGAGGAGCGGGCGAACAAGCTCAAGGGCAAGGAAGGCAAGAAGGCGGCGCTCGACGATCTCAACGAGTCCGGCGGCAAGCGCGGTGACGTGTGGGCCCCCGAGCCCAAGGCCGTCCCTCCGCAGTCCGCCACCCGGCGCGCGCAGACCAAGAGCCCCCCGATTCCGGCCGGCAACGACGAGCAGGTCGCGCGCACCGACAACTTCTCCGACGTCGGCCTGCGCGGTGCTGGCCTCGCCAAGGACTCTGCTCCTCCGCCGCCGCCTCCCCCCGCGAAGGAGCCCGCCCAGGACAAGGTCGGCTACGGCCTCTCTCCTGGCGGCAGTGGCGCTCAGGCCGGCGGCACCTACGGGGGCGTCGACACCGAGACCCCCGCGACGAAGCCTGCGCCGATGAAGGTCGCCGAGAAGCAGAAGGCCGAGAAGAAGGAAGAGGAGGCGAAGCAGAGCGCCGCCGGTGAGCAGTGGGCGCAGCCTTCCGCCCCGGTCGCGGTCGCCCCCGCGCCTTCACCCCCGCCCTCGACGTCGAGCTCGTCCTACGCGCCGTCGGCTCCCTCGAAGAAGCTGTCGAAGGGCAGCCTGCAGATGCCGCAGCTCCGCAACGAGGGCCGCACGTCCCTGGGCGCCGAGAGCGATGACAGCCAGGTGCTGGAGAAGACCGACAGCCTGGCGGCCAACAGTGACGCGAAGTTCGCCCAGCGCACCCGCGACGCGGCGCGCACCCAGTCGCTCGAGTCGGCGCGCGTCGCCTCGAGCCGCGGTGATCGGGTCTCGGAGATCCGCCTCCTCGCCCAGGTGCTCGAGAACGGCGCCACCGGCTACGAGCGCCTCGAGGCCCTCAAGCGCATCTGCGACGCCTACGAGTTCCTCGGCGAGGCTGACACCGCCGCGCCGTTCTGCGAGCAGGTGCTCCGCGAGTTCCCCACCTCGGCCGCGGCCAGGGCCGTGTCGGATCGCCGCAAGAACGCGCAGCGCGCGCCCAAGCCCTCGCCCAAGAGCCCTGCGCCCAGCCGTGAGCAGCGCGCCTTCGACGAAGACTCGTCCAAGCCCGCCGAGGCAGCGCCCACGCAGGCCTACTGAGCCGTTCGCGTGACAGCACCCCCGCCGGGCTGCAGCCGCGAGGGCGTTCGTGCAACACTCGGTTCCATGTCCCGGAAGGTCAGACAGCGCAGCCGCGGCCAGGCGATGCTCGAGTACTCGATGATCAACTGGTTGGTGATCGTCGCGCTCGTGCTCAGCTCCACCGTTCGGATCATCCCGGGGCCGAGGGTGTCAACTTCGAGCAGCCGTCCGCCGATGAGCTTGATCGAGATGTTCCTGTACGCGTACCAGGTTCACTACGACACCTACTTGTACTCCTTGAGCCTCCCTTTCCCCTGAGCTGGTGGGAAACGAGGCCCGCAACAGACCTTTGACAGAGGTGTCTTCGCCTCTGGTAGCATCCACCTGACTTTTCGCGCTTTTTTGGTCGCGCACGGCAGTTTGTCGCATTCGGGAGACCTGTACGCATGCTCAAGGGAAAAGCCCCACTCATCGTTGCCATCGTTCTCTTCGTCATCGGCTTCGGTGTGTCGTTCAGCGCCATCCAGAAGCAGAAAAATGACGTGCGAAAGGGATGGAACCTCGTCCCGGTGGTGGTCTCTGCCGTCGACATCTCCGAAGGCACGGTGGTGACGATGGAGATGATCAGCCAGCGCTCGATCCCCGAGCAGTTCGTGACCTCGTCGGTCGTCAAGCCCGACAGCGCCAGCTACATCGTCAACCAGAAGGTGCTGGTGGCGCTGCAGGCCGGCGACCCGCTCCTGTGGAGCCAGTTCGAGACCACCAAGGCGGCCGAGCGCCTGTCCACCAAGGTGCAGAAGAAGGCCCGCGCCATCACCATCGAGGCGAAGTCCACCACCGCCGTCGGCGGCTGGGTGCGCCCCAACGACCACGTCGACATCATCGGCACCTTCAAGGACCCCGCGACCAACGAGCAGGTCGCCGTCACGCTGCTGCAGAACGTGATCATCCTCGCCACCGGCAAGATCACCGGCACCACCAACATCAACCTCATCCCCGAGAACGAGCGCGCGTACGGCCACGTGTCGCTGCTCGTCATTCCGGAAGAGGCCGAGATCCTCGTGCTCAGCCAGGAGCTCGGCAACCTGACGCTCTCGCTGCGCAACGAAGAAGACATCGACGTGCTCGAGGAGCGCGGCCGCGCCACCATCAGCACGCTGCTGTCCGGTGAGCGCACCAAGGTGCTGCAGCAGAAGCGCTTCAACACCATCCAGGTCATTCGCGGGGCCGCTGCCAGCGATGCCCGCGGCGGCGACGCGCACGCGGAATAAGGGCCACCATGTTCGCAGCCATCGCCAGTCTGCTGTTGGGCGGAGGGACGTTCTTCCTCACGCTCGTCGTCATGGGCGTGCTGGGGAAGGCCTACGAGACCTACCAGGAGCGCTACATCGTCAAGTCGATGAACGACTTGAGCGACATGTTCCTGTTCATCGACCCCCGGCAGATGCTGGTGCTCAACATCGCCTCGATGATCGTGCTCGGTGGCTTCAGCTACCTGGTGATCAACCCGCTGGTGGCGATCGGCGCCTTCATCTTCGGGTTCTTCCTGCCGATGATGATGGTCAAGCACTACCGGGTGAAGCGCATCAAGAAGTTCAACACCCAGCTCGTCGACGCGCTGCAGGCCATGGCCAACGCCTTCAAGGCCGGCCTCACCTTCCAGCAGGCCATCGAGCAGATCTCGAAGGACTCCATGCCGCCGCTGCAGCAGGAGTTCGGCCTCTTCGTGAAGGAAGCCAAGCTGGGCGTGCCGGTGGAAGAGGCGCTCAACAACATGAGCAAGCGCGTGGGCAGCGACGACCTCGAGCTGGTGTCGACCGCCACCAACATCAGCCGGCAGCTCGGCGGCAACATGGCCGAGATGTACGAGACGCTGTCGACCACCATCCGCGAGCGGTTCCGCCTCGAGGGCAAGATCGACGCGCTCACCGCGCAGGGCAAGCTGCAGGGCTGGGTGGTGTCGGCGATGCCGCTCATCCTCGGCGTGGTGCTCAACTACATGCGCCCCGACCTGATGCAGCCGATGCTCGATCACATCTTCGGCTACGTGCTCGTCTTCACGATCATGCTCATGGAGATCATGGGCGTGCTCATCATCCGTCGCATCACGAACATCGACATCTGAGGAGCGACGATGCCTGCTGAACTGTGGGTCACGGTGTTGATGGGAGTCGCGGCGGTGCTGTTCGCCGGCGCGGCGGGCATGGCGGGCCTGGGCGTCTCGAACGTCGTCTCGCCCTTCCTGGTCGAGGTGAAGGAAGAGTCGGCCGGTGGCGTCGCCGGCGCCGGCTCGGTGGTGGTGCGCAAGCTGGGCGTCATCAACCGCCGCTTCATGTGGCCGGGCTACGAAGACAAGATGCGCCGCAGCCTGATCAAGGCCGGCGAGCCCAAGACGTACAAGCCCGAAGACATCATGGCGCTCCAGGAGATCGGGTTCGCGGTGGGCCTGCTGCTGGGGCTCATGCTGATGAACGTGATCGACTTCAACCTCGCCTGGTCGCTGGTGGTCGCGTTGATCGGCCTCTTCTACCCGCTCATCTGGGTCAACGATCAGGTCAGCAAGCGCCACCTGCAGATCAGCCGCGCGCTGCCCTTCAACCTCGACCTGCTCACGCTCTCGGTCGAAGCCGGCCTCGACTTCACCGCCGCGCTCGCCAAGGTGGTCGAGAAGGGCAAGACGGGCCCCCTGCGTGAAGAGCTGGCGCTGGTGCTCAAGCAGCTGAAGATGGGCAAGACGCGTGAAGAGGCGCTCAAGGGCATGATCGCCCGCGTCGATCTCCCGGCGCTCAGCCAGTTCGTCACCGCGCTCATCCAGGCCGACAAGATGGGCACCAGCCTCGGCAAGGTGCTCCGCATTCAGTCCACGCAGCTGCGCATCGAGCGCACCCAGCGCGCCGAGAAGCTCGCCAACGAAGCGCCGGTGAAGATGCTCTTCCCGCTCATCGCGTGCATCTTTCCCACGGTGTTCATGGTGCTGTTCGGGCCCATCGTGTTCGCCTTCATGTACGGGGGCGCTGCAGGGTAACCATGCCTCCTCCTCCCTCTCGACAGCCACCACCGCCTCGCCGCGCTACGGGCGCCACCGGCGCGTCCGCTCCCGTCTCACGCCGCACCGGTGCGGCGCCTGCTCGCAGCCCTGCTGCCGCGCGCCCCAGGCCCGCCCCCCAGTCGAAGCTGGTGGCGCAGACCGGCCCGGCGTCCGGCCAGGAATTTGCGCTCGAGGGTGACGAGCTGGTGATCGGCCGCGCGGCCGACAACCCGGTCTCCATTCCCGACACCTCGGTCAGCCGCAAGCACGCCCTGGTGCGGAAGACGGCCGACGGCTGGGCGGTGAGCGATCTCGGCTCGGGCAACGGCACCATGCTCAACGGCGAGGCGATCGCCGACGAGACGCCGCTCAGTGACGGCGACGTGATCACCCTGGGCGACACCGAGCTCCGCTACGCCGGTGCGGGCGGCGGTGCTGCCGCTGATCCCGGCGAGGCCACCGCGGAGAACCCCGCAGGCAGCGCCCGCGCCAGGCCGCCGGTGCGCACCGCGCGCACGGGCGGGGCGATCGAGCGCTCCACCGGTCGTGGGAGGCCCGTGCGCACCTCGCGCATGGCCGAAGATCCCGAAGAGGCGAAGAAGAAGCGCCGGAAGATCTTCCTCGGCGTGGGCGGCTCGCTGGTGGTGATCATGGCGCTGCTGGTCGGGTGGAAGGCCATCGACAACAAGCGGGCGATCGCGCGCGCCGCCGAGCGCCGCGCGGGCCAGGAACACCAGGCCGCGATGGCCGATCTCTTCAAGGAAGCCAAGACGCTCGTCCGCCAGGGCAAGTGGGCCGAGGCGAAGACCAAGCTCGAAGAGATCCAGACCGAAGACGCGGAGTACGAGACGCGCCAGGTCGAGAACTACATCAAGATCGCCGACACCGAGATCCCCAACCAGGCGCTGCTCGCTGCGGCCAACGACGCCATCGCCAAAGGTGAGCTGGGCAAGGCCGCCGAGGCGCTGGGCAAGGTGAAGACCACCACCCAGGAAGCCGCGGTCGCGTCGGCGAAAGAGACGCTCGAGGCGAAGGCCACCGACAAGATGGGCGAGGCGCGGGCGTTGCTCGCCTTCGCCAGCGACCTGGCCAAGATGGAGGAGCTCAAGCGGCTCTGCGAGGACATCCTCCTGGTGCGGGTGGATGACCGCGAGGCGTCCGAGCTCAAGAAGACGGCGGAGAGCGCCATCTACAAGATCAAGAACCCGGCGGTGGCCGAGGCCCGGCCCGACACCCCGTGGCTCGAGGTGTCGGCCCGCTTCAAGAACGGCGACTCGTCGGGCGCGCTGTCGCTGGCCCAGGCCTGCGCCAACAAGTTCGCGCAGTGCCGCACCTTCGAGGCCAACATCAAGGACTTCGAGGCGAAGTCGAAGCGCCTCGAGGAGCTCAACGAGAACGACCTGATCGCCCTGTACGATCTCGACAAGAAGATCGCCGGCGGCACGTCGAGCGAGCTGTCGCGGCCGGTGCGCACGCAGATGGTCTCGAAGCTGTTCGTGAAGGCCAGCCAGGCGAAGACCACCGGCAACTGGCCCCGCGCCATCGAGCTCGCCCGCAAGGTGCAGCAGGCTGATCCTGGCCACGTCGGCGCCCAGGCGCTGATCAACGAAGGCCGCACCCAGGCGCGCGAGGCGTACCTGCGCGGCTACCAGCTCCGCGAGACGAGCCCTGAAGAGGCCATCAAGCTCTTCAAGGACGTCATGAGCATGACCCCGGCCGACGACGAGACGCACCAGAAGGCGAAGTCGCGCGTCACCGAGCTGCAGCGGCAGTGACCAGCTCGAACCAGGGGGATCTCTTCGGCGGGCCTCCCGCGCCGAAGCCGGAGCCGAAGCCGGTTCCGCCCGCCCCCGCTCAGCCCGAGCGGAGTCGAGGGGCGAGCGCGCCGGTACAGCCGGAGCTGCTGCCCCCGGCTGCCCCCGCTCAGCCCGAGCTGTTGCCCCCGGCTGTCCCCGCTCAGCCCGAGCGGAGTCGAGGGGCGACGTCTCCCGCTCCCCTCGACGCCGCGCCGAAGACCCCCGCATGGCGGCGCATCGAGCCCAGGGCCGCCCCGAAGGTGCTCACGGTCTCGCAGCTCACCGGCCAGGTGAAGGACCTGCTCGAGCCGCAGTTCAGCCGGGTGCTGGTGCGCGGTGAGGTCTCGAACTTCCGCGGGGTCAACGCGCGCGGTCACCTGTACTTCGCCCTCAAGGACGACCGCGCCTCGATCGACGTGAAGCTCTGGGCCACGCAGGCGCAGCGGCTCAAGTTCCAGCTCAAGGACGGGCTCTCGGTCACCATCGAAGGCAACCTCGACGTCTACGAGCCGCAGGGGCGCTACAGCCTGATCGTCAGCCGCATCGAGCCGGAGGGCGTGGGCGCGCAGGCGCTGGCCTTCGAGCAGCTCAAGCAGAAGCTGGTCGCCGAGGGGCTGATCGGCGAACAGCGCACCAGGCCCCGCCGCCCCTTGCCCTTCCTGCCCCGGCGCATCGGGGTGGTGACCAGCGTCACCGGCGCCGCGCTGCGCGACTTCCTCAAGGTGCTGCACCGGCGGCACCCCCGGCTCTCCGTGCTCATCGTCGACGCGCGCATGCAGGGCGACGGGGCGGTGTTCGAGGTGCGCCGCGCGCTGCGCTGGCTCAACAAGTCCGACGTCGACGTGATCGTCGTCACCCGGGGCGGTGGCAGCAGCGAAGATCTGTGGACCTTCAACGAAGAGCCGATCGTTCGCGCGGTGTGGGAAAGCCGCGTGCCGGTCGTGTCCGCCGTCGGTCATGAGATCGACACCACCCTGTGCGATCTCGTCGCTGACGTGCGCGCGCCCACGCCCAGCGCGGCGGCCGAGCTGCTCGCGCCGCAGTTGGTCGAGCTCGAGGCTCAGCTCGCCACCAGCAAGTCCCGGCTCAAGCGGGCGGTGGACAAGGGGGTGCTGCGCGAGCGGGCGAGCCTCAAGGCCCTCGAGAGCGCGCTGGGAGACCCCCGGAGGGAGCTGTCGAGCCAGCGCCTGGTGCTGTCGACCGCGGCCGATCGCCTCAGCGCGGTGCTGCACCGGAAGCACCGGGTGGCCTCGACCTCGCTGCGCGAGCTGACCCAGCGCCTGCACCGCGCCAGGCCCCAGGCCCAGCTCCAGGAACGGCGCGCCCAGATGGCGCTCTTGCGCACGTCGCTGGTGACGCTGCTGCAGCGCGAGCTGCGCACCGAGCGGGACCAGGTGAGCCGGCTGGCGAGATCGCTGGCGCGGCACTCGCCGGGGCCGATGCTGAAGCAGGGCCGGCAGCTGCTCGCCCGCCAGGCGCAGCGCGTGCCCGCGGCGATGAAGGCGCGGGTGCAGCGCGATCGGGAGCGGCTCAAGGCCCTGGCCGCGCAGCTCGATTCTCTCAGCCCGCTGGCGGTGCTCAGCCGCGGGTACGCGATCGTGAGCACTGCCGGGGGCCGCATCGTGCGAAGGGCCGCGGAGCTCACTGTGGGCGATCAGCTCTCGCTCAAGCTCGGCGGCGGTGACGAGGTGCAAGCTCAGGTGACGCAGGTGAAGCCCGCCGGGAAATAGCGTCGCCCCGTTCGTCCCGAGCTTCAGTCGAGGGATGGCGCCCAGGCCTCGGGGTGAAGGGTGGATTCAACCCCCTCGGAGTGATCACACTGAGCGAGTTTCGGTGGTAGGGAACCGCTCGTGGCGAAGGAAAAGAACACAGCGCGTGGGCAGTACGGCGACGTGGTGACCCGGCTCCAGCAGATCGTCGAGGCGCTCGAGGGCGGTGAGCTGTCCCTCGAGGACTCGCTCGATCGCTTCGCCGAGGGCATCACCCTGGTGAAGCAGGGCGAGGGCATTCTCGGTGACGCCGAGAAGCGCATCGAGCAGCTGCTCTCTGAAGACGGCCGCACTGCGCCCCTCAAGGTCCCTGAGAGCAACCCCAACGACGCGCCGCCCGCGGCCCCCGCGAAGCAGCCTGCGCCCCCCACCCGAAAGCCCGTCATCGCCCCTGCTGACGACGACGACGTGCCGTTCTGAGCCAACCCATGACCAACTTCTCGCTCGACGGCTGGCTCAAGCCGCAGCAGGGCCGGGTCGAGGCGCTGCTCAAGTCGCGGATGGACGCGATCGCCCGCCGCAGCCCCGCCCGGTTGTCCGAGGCCATGGCCTATTCGCTGCTCGACGGCGGCAAGCGCCTGCGGCCGGTGCTCTGCCTCGCCTTTGCCGACGCGGTGGCCCGCGCCTCGAACGGCGGCGGTGAGCCCGCCAATGACGCCGCCTGCGCGCTCGAGTGCATCCACACCTACTCGCTGGTGCACGACGATCTCCCCGCGATGGACGACGATGCGCTCCGCCGCGGCCGGCCCACGAATCACAAGGTGTACGGCGAGGCGATGGCGATCCTCGCGGGTGATGCGCTCCTCACCGACGCCTTCGCGCTGCTCGCCTCGGGGCCTCCCGCAGAGCAGGCCGTGCGCGGCCGCCTGGTGGCTGAGCTCGCGCTCGCGGCAGGGGCGGGGGGCATGGTCGGTGGCCAGGTGCTCGACATCGCCGAAGACCGGCCCGCCGAGCTCGACTACCTCAACCGGTTGCACCGCATGAAGACGGGCGCGTTGATCAAGGCGGCCTGCCGCATGGGCGCGATCGCCGGCGGGGCCGACGAGCGGGCGTTGCAGGCCGCGGAGCTCTACGGCGACGCGGTGGGCCTCGCGTTCCAGATCGCCGACGACCTCCTCGACGTCACCGCCAGCGCCTCGGCGATGGGTAAGCCGACCGGCGCCGACGCGGCCGCGGGGCGCCACACCTTTCCCGCGGTGGTGGGGCTCGAGCCGGCGCGCGCGCTCGCGGCGGGCCACGTCGCCCGGGCCGTGGGCGCGGTGCGTGAGCTCGAAGGCGACGACGGGCCGTTGGCGGCGCTCGCGCGCTACTCCATCGAGCGCTCGAGCTGACGGTGAGCCTCCTCACCCGGGTGGACTCTCCGAAGGCCCTGCGAGCGCTCGAGGCGGCCCAGCTGCCGGCCCTGTGCGCCGAGCTGAGGGAGGAGATCATCTCGATCTGCGGTCACGTCGGGGGCCACCTCGGGGCCTCGCTGGGCGCGGTAGAGCTGATCGTCGCCCTCCATCGCGCCTTCAAGTCACCGGTGGATCGGCTCGTGTTCGACGTGGGGCACCAGGCCTACGCGCACAAGATCCTCACCGGGCGGCGCGTCGCGATGTCGACGCTGCGGCAGGAGGGAGGCATCGCGCCCTTCCTCGATCCGGCCGAGAGCGAGCACGACGCTTTCGGCGCCGGCCACGCCTGCACCGCGCTCTCGGTGGCGCTGGGGATCCTCGAGGGGAAGCGGCGGCAGCAGCAGCCGGGAGACGTGGTGGCGATCGTCGGAGACGGCGCGCTCACCGGCGGCCTCACCTTCGAGGCCCTCAACCATGCCGGTACCTCCAACTGGCCCATCAAGCTCGTGCTCAACGACAACGGCATGAGCATCTCGAAGAACGTGGGCGCAGTGGAACAGCTGCTGCGCCAGGGGCCGCGGCCGTTCTTCGAGGCGATGGGCTTCGTCTACGTCGGGCCGGTCGATGGGCATGACCTCGACGCCCTGGCCGACGCGCTCGCCGCGGCGAAGCGGTGCCAGAAGCCGATGGTCGTGCACGCGCGCACGCAGAAGGGCCGGGGCTACGGGCCCGCCGAGCTCGACGCGCGCACCCGCGGCCACGCGATGGGGCCGTACGCGGTGAGCGGAGGCCCCTCGACTCCGCTCGGAGTGAGCGGAGGTTCCTCGAGTCCGAGCGGAGGCTCCTCGATTCCGAGCGGAGGTTCCTCGATTCCGAGCGGAGGTTCCTCGACTCCGAGCGGAAGTTCCTCGATTTCGAGCGGTATGAGCGGAGCGAACTCGACTCCGCACGAGCTGCGCGACGGGAAGCTCGTGCGCAGCCGCGGCGGCCAGCGCACCTGGAGCGACGCGTTCGCCGCGGCGCTCGAAATGAAGATGGAGCGTGATCCCCGCGTGGTGGTGATCACCCCCGCGATGCTCGAGGGGAGCTCGCTCACCCGCCTCGCCGAGCGCTTCCCCGACCGCGTGCACGACGTCGGCATCGCCGAGCAGCACGCGGTCACCTTCGCCGCCGGCCTCGCGCACGCGGGGCTTCGCCCGGTGGTGTGCATCTATTCGACGTTCCTGCAGCGCGCGTACGATCAGCTCGTGCACGACGTGGTCTTGCCGCGGCTGCCGGTGGTGTTCGCGGTCGATCGCGCGGGGCTGGTGGGGGCCGACGGCGCCACCCACCAGGGCATGTTCGACCTGAGCTTCCTGCGCGGGCTCCCGGGCCTGAGGGTGCAGGGGCCGGTGTGGGGGGACGATCTGCCCCTCCTGCTCGACCAGGCGCTGGGCTCGGGCGGTCCGGTCGCGATCCGGTTTCCGCGGGGCACGTTGCCCGCGGGGCCTGCTCCGTCGGCGCCCGGGGTGCGGTGGCTGGCTGATCCGCCCGGGGCTGCGCTGAGCCTGGTGGCCTTCGGGTCGATGGTGCTCCCTGCGCTCGAGGCCGCGAGGGGTGAGAACTGGAGCGTCGTCGATGTCTCGGGGCTCCCCCTGAGCGAGGGGCTGGTGACGCGGCTCCGCGCCGCGCGGGCCATCGTGACGGTGGAAGAGGGCACGACGCGCGGGGGGCTGGGTTCGGCGGTGCTCGAGGCGATCAGTGACCAGGCCTCGCCGCCTCGCGTGAGGGTGCTCGGGCTGCCGGCCGATCGCTTCGTTCGCCACGGGGAGGCCCGGGCCCAGCGCGCGGTGCTCGGGCTCGACGCCGCGGGGATCCGCCAGAGCGCGCTCGAAGTGCTGACAGGGCCCCGATGAAGAAGGCGCGCCTCGACCTGCTCGTGCACGAGCGAGGGCTCGCTGAGTCGGTGACGCGCGCCCAGGCGCTGATCCTCGCCGGGCAGGTGGTGGTGAACGACCAGCGCGTCGACAAGCCAGGCACCCAGGTGCCGCTCGATGCCGAGCTGCGCCTCAAGGGCGAGGTGATCCCCTACGTGTCCCGCGGAGGGCTCAAGCTCAAGGGCGCCCTCGACGCGTTCTCCCTCGACGTGCGGGGGGCGGTCTGCGCCGACATCGGGGCCAGCACCGGCGGCTTCACCGACTGCCTGCTGCAGGAAGGCGCGGTGCGCGTCTACGCCATCGACGTCGGCTGGGGTCAGCTGCACGAGAAGCTGCGCCGCGACCCCCGCGTGCTCAGCAAGGAACGCGTCAACGCGCGCCACCTCACCGACGCCGAGCTCCCCGAGCTGGTGCGGGTGATCGTGATCGACGTGAGCTTCATCTCGCTCGAGGTGGTGCTGCCGGCCGTGCTGCCGAAGCTGGAACCGGGCGGCCTGCTCATCGCGCTGGTGAAGCCCCAGTTCGAGGTCGACCAGGCCAGCGTCGACAAGGGCGGGGTGGTGAGGGATCCCCTCGCGCGCCAGGCGGCGATCGATCGCATCCGCGCGTTCGTGGCCGCGAAGGGCCTGGTCGAGGTGGGCGTCGTCGACGCCGCGGTGGCGGGCCCCGCGGGAAACCTCGAGGCGCTCCTGGTGGCCCGCAGCCCCGCTTAGGGGATCACCGTCGGCCCGCGCGCCATCCGGTACTCGTTGTTGGGCAACGGCTTGATCAAGTCGGTGCCCGCGCGAATCCACGGCTGCTGCGCGTCGTCGATGCCCATGTACATGCTGTTGGCCGACGACTCGCCGCTGCCGTACTCGAGGCGCCACAGCTCGCCGCTGCCCGGCGCGTCGGTGGCGATGATCTCCATGGCGAACGACTGAACGCCGGCGCCGAGGTCAGGGCCGGTGAGCACGTAGAAGTCGGTGCCGAGCCCGGGCTGCACGCCGACCACCACGAGGCTGCCTGAAGGCTGGAGCGGCACTTCGCCCAGGTTCATCACCACCCCCAGCTGCCCGGTGAGGAAGTAGACCGCGTAGGGGCCGACCACCGCGTAGATGTTGCCGTTCGAGTAGGGGACGACCGCGCGCAGCACGCCGGGGAAGGTGGGGCTGGTCCACCGCCGCGCCATGCCTTCGCAGACGCCGAACGCCGTCGAGCACGAGATCACCGTCGTGCGGATGTTGCCCCCCATGTCGTACGAGAGGATCGGCAGGGTGAAGAACAGGCCGTCAGCGCTGAACACGCCTTCCGGCATGATCGGCTCGCTGGCCGAGTTGAGCGGGTACTGCTGGCTCAAGATCACCGCGGGCAGCCCGTTCACCACGCCGTTGAGCAGCTGGCCGGTGTTGAGGTTGTACCGCCACGGAACGATGTCGGCCCGCTTGGTGCCGATGTCGAACATCCACCGGGTCACCCACACCGACGCGCCCGCGCCGTCGTCGATCACCGGGGTCGAGTTCATGATGCCGATGAACTCGGCGTCCCACTCGTTGGTCGAGCTGGCCACCGGGTCGATCTTGTAGATGCGGTTGCGCGTGCCGCCGCCGTCGACCCAGAGCACCGCCGAGCCCTTGGGGCCCACCCCCATGCGCTTGGTCTTCACGTCGCGGAACACCCGTTGAATCTGCAGCGCGCTGTTGATCGCGTACGCGCCCTGGTCGGGCTCGAGCACCCAGCGGGTGCCGGTGGTGTTGCTGCGATCGCTGATCTGCGTGGCCAGGGTGCAGTCGAAGGGGAGGGTGTCGTTGAAGGCCACGGCTTCGCCCTGCGTGTTGACGCGGACCAACCTGGTGCCGGTCGAAGTGGGCTCACACCCCAGGAAGGTGTTGGCCGAGCCTCCCAGCCCACCCTCGGCGATGAAGTTGTCGGTGACGAGCTGCCCGCCGGCCGCGCTGAAGCGCCGCGAGATGGGGAAGAACTTCACCCCCACCGGCTGCGAGTTGTTGGTGCGCCCGTCGTCGCAGACCACCTTCGCCTTGAGCGTGAGGGCGACCGCGATGCCCAGGCGCGAGTAGTACGACGCGAACACGCCCGGCTGCAGGGTGAAGTCGGTGGGGCTCTTGTCGAAGGCCACGTCGGTGAGGAACGAGTCGCCTTGCAGCAGCTGCACCTGCACCACGTTCTTGCAGCCGCTGACGTTGACCTTGCCGCGCACCGCGTCGCCGATGACGTTCGCCTCGTTGACCGTGAGGAACACCTGCGGCGGAGGAGGCGGGGGCGGCGGAGGCGGCGGCTCTGGATCGCAAGCGGCCACCGCCACCACGAGGAGCAGAGCAGCGGAACGCGTCATCACTTCTCCAGGACGATGAATTCCACGCGGCGATTGAGTTCGCGGCCCCGCGCAGTCAGGTTGGGTGCAATGGGTTTGGAGTCACCATAGCCCACCGATTCCATCCGTACCTTGTCGATGCCCTGTGCGGCCAGGTAGTCCATGACACTACGTGCGCGGTCCTCCGACAGGACCTGGTTCTGGGCCTTGCCCCCGCGGTTGTCGGTGTGACCCTCGACCTTCACCCGCCGCACGTTGTTCTTGATGATCGCGTCGACCACCTGCTGGAGCAGGTTGAACGACTCCGGGAGGATGGTGGACTTGCCGGTGGCGAAGCGCACCTGCTGGAGGATCTCGATCTTGTCGCCCTTGAAGACCACCAGCACCTTCTTGGGCGCCGCCACGAGCTCGAAGGTGACGATCAGCTTGCCTCCGGGCGACACCTGCACGTCGCGCGTCTGGGCCAGGTGGCCCGTCGCCGAAGCGGTGATGGTGTAGGTGCCCGCGGGCAGCTCGATCTCGGCGGGCGCGGCGCCTTCGGGCGTCTGCAGCTTCGCCTCGGCGGGGCCGGTGAACACGATGTCGGCCTTCACCGGCTTCTTGTTCGCGGTGGCGCTCACCTCGAACTTCGCCTTCTTCACGTCGGGCTCGAGGGCCACGTCGACCTTCGTGGGCTTCGCGGCGTCCACGGCCACGTCACGCTCGACCGGCTTGTAGCCATCGCGCGCGATCGACAGCTTCACGCTCTTGCCCGTGATGGGCAGCGATTCGTACTGGCCTTCGGCGTTGGTGGCCGAGGGCTTGAGGCCCGCGACCGAGACGATCACGCCCGGCAGCGGCTGTTTGGTCTCGAGATCCGTCACCGTGCCCTCGAGGCGCACCGGCGGCGGGGCCTTGGCGATCTCGAGCTTCCGCTCGCGCACGGTGTCGACGAACTTCGTCTCGCCGCGCTGGAAGGGATCGATGGCGAAGGCCATGCCGAAGTAGAAGTTCCACGGCGGGGTGCCCGGTACACCCAGGCCCACCGAGCGGGACAGGCCGAGGTTGAAGCCGGTGATGAAGGTCAGGTCTTTCACGGCGGTGATCTTGAGGCCCAGGCCCAGCTGCTGCGCCATGGCGGCCGAGGCGTTGATGAACTTGCCGTCAGGGCCGGTGAGCTCGTTGTTGGGCACGCCCAGCGGCGAGGCCAGCAGGTACTCGAAGTACGGCGTGACCACGGGGAAGGGCAGCTCGAGCGCCAGGTTGAAGTTGAAGCGGTGGTAGCGGTTGACGTTGAGGGCGAACTCTTCCGACGCGTTGAGGCGCTGGTTGGTGACCAGCCCCGAGGTGCTGTCGATGGTGAAGCCCAGGCCGAGAGTGAAGATGAACGGCGCAGAAGGGGACAGCGCGCGGAAGTCGTAGGTCGCCAGCAGCGTGGGCTTGAAGCCCACCGCGAAGCGATCGACGCCCTGGTTGCCCACGCCCGAGAAGGTGAGCAGGCGCAGGTCGGCCCCCGCGTGGAAGCCCTTCGCCCACTGCTTGCTGGCCTTGATGCCCAGCGAGAGATCGCCCAGCGCCTGGATGAGGTTGGGCGAGGTGCGGTTGTTGGTGTTGGCGGCCGCGCCGTACGAGACGAAGACCTCGCCCCACTCGAACGGCTGGAAGCTCGCCGCGAAGGTCACCGCCGAGCGGATGTTCTGAGAAGACCGCACCGGGAAGTCGAGCTGGTTGAAGTACTCGCCCAGCACCGAGACGCGCACCACGCCCTTCGCGCCGAGCCGCGCGCTGGGGACGAAGACGGTGCCCACGCCGACCTGGCCGACCGACACGCGCGCGTTCTCCGGCGCGTTCCAGGCGTTGCCCCAGGTGGACGGGC
Source organism: Archangium sp. (assembly GCA_030681645.1). GTDB lineage: Bacteria > Myxococcota > Myxococcia > Myxococcales > Myxococcaceae > Archangium_A. Next base: position 113,145 of record JAUXRX010000057.1, on the reverse strand, counting down.
TGTGGGGCTCGGTGCCCGCGAGGTAGCGCTCTTTCTGCGAGACGATCCGCGTGTCGGCGTCGCCCGGGTCGACCCCGGCGTCAGCCGCACTGACCGTTGGGGCAGGGGCCGCCGCGCGGGGCGGCGGGGTCGCTCGGACCGGGGCTGGGGCAGGCGCGGGTGCCACCCGCGGCTCGACTTTCGCCGGGGGCGGATCAGCCGGCTTCGTCGGCGCAGGCGCAGGTTGCGCGGGTGGGAAGGTGCTCCATTCATCGCCAACTTGCGCGAAGGCGGGAGCGACGACCAGAACGGCGACGGCGATCAGAGTGCGGTGCATGGGGACCATGTGGGCTTGCGGCCGGGCGCACTGTACCCGACATGTTTCGGCGCCACTGAGTTTTCGTCGTGATTCTCCCTACATCGGTGGACCAGCCGCCGTGCCAAAGCAGAAGCGCTGACTTAGAGTGGGCCCGTGGCGACCGCCGCTGGCCGTGTGCTCATCGTTGGCAGCAGAGCGGACTCCATCGTCTCCAGGCTGGAGGCCCGCGGGTACGACTGCGAGACGGCCATCGGCTCGGGTGCGCTGGAGCGCCGTGAGGGCCAGCAGCGGCCCGACGCGGTGGTGCTCGCTTCGACCGCGCGCGTCGCGCCCACGCTGCTGGCCGAGCTGAGAAAGCGGCCTGAGCTGCGGCGCATTCCGGTGCTGATCGACGGCAGCGAAGGCTGGCGCGCCTCGCTGCAGCGGCTGGATGTCGACGGCGTCGCCGAGTCTTTCGATGCGCTCGAGCGCCAACTGTCGGCGAGCATGAAGGCCCGGCGCTTCGTCGAGCACGACGACCTGGTGCGAAAGCGCCTCGAGCTCATGCTCGAGCTGACCCGGCTCTCGGTGTCGGGCGCGTCGATCGAGGCGCTCCTGCGCACGGTGTCGGGCCGCATGAGCGAGGGCCTCGGGTGCGAGCGGGTGGCCGTGCTCCAGGTGCAGGGCGGGGTGACCTCGCGCGCTGCCCTCATCGACGAAGACGAGCGCACGCCCATCGATCTCGCCGTCGCCCCCACGTTCCGCCGGGCGCTCGAGACCCGGCAGCCGGTCGAGACCGACGGCGGCTGGGTGGTGCCGCTCAGCGCCGAGGTGAGGGAGATCGCCGCCCTGGTGGTGCGCCGGAAGCAGGCGCTCACCCAGGAAGAGCTCGACTTCCTCCAGACCGTCGGCGTCGCCCTCGCCAACGCCATCGAACGGCAGCAGGTGCACGCCACCGCCGCGCGCAGCCAGGAGGCCCTCGAGGACGCGTACGTCGAGCGCTACAAGGAGCTGGTCGAGGCGAACAACCGGCTGCGCACGCTCGATCGGAAGAAGAACGAGATCATGGCGGTGCTCAGCCACGATCTGCGCGCGCCGCTCAACGTGCTGCTGGGCTACGCGCACCTGCTGATCACCGACCAGACCCTCTCGCCCACGCAGCGCTCGGGCTCCGAGGCCATCAACCGCGCAGGGAAGAAGGTGCTGTCGCTGGTCGAGAGCCTGCTCGACTCGGCCCGCGGGGCCGACGGGCGCATCGCGCTGTTCTCGCGGGTGTTCGACGTGAGCGAGGCCTGCCAGGACGCCGCGCGGGAGCTCCAGATTCTGGCGAAGGAAAAGGGGCTCTTGCTGCGCGCCGAGACGCCCATCACCCTCGACGTCTTCGCCGACGATCAGAAGATCAAGCAGGTGCTGCAGAACCTGATCACCAACGCGCTCACCCACTCGCGCGGCGCGAAAGAAGTGGTGGTGCGGGCCCGCCTGCGCAAGCGCCCCGACGGCGACGTGGCGCTGATCGAGGTGCGCGACGACGGCCGCATCGAAGACCCGAACGCGGTGCTGATGGCCTTCGATCGTTCCAACGGGCTGGGCCTGTCGATCTGCCGCGACTTCGTCGAGCGTCACGGCGGCGAGATCTGGGCCGAGGCGCCGACCGACGGGGGGGCGATCTTCGCCTTCACGCTCCCCATGCCCGCCGGCCAGCACAAGGCGCTGCCCACGCGGAAGAGCGAGCCGCTGGTGCTGCTCGTCGACGACGACCCGATCTTCAGCCGCATCGCCACCATGGGGCTCTCGGGCCACTACCGGGTCGAGCTGGCCCGCGACGGCAACGAGGCGGTGGCCCGGGCGCGCTCGCTGCAGCCCGACGTGATCATCATGGACGTGTTCATGCCCAACCGGGACGGGCTCGACGCGCTCCGCGAGCTCCAGTCGCGGCCCGAGACCGAGAACATCCCCGTCATCCTCCTCTCTGCGCGGCCCGAGCTGCCCGAGCGCATTCGCCCCGCCGAGCTGGGCGCCGCCGACTTCGTGGCCAAGCCGCTGCCGCCCAGCGTGCTGCTGGCGCGCGTGCAGGCGGCGGTGCAGCGCAGCCGGGGGCGGCCGAACCTCGCGGTGGGGCCGGGCAACGACGCCGAGACGGGCCTCTACGATCACATCGGCGTGGCGAACCTGCTCGAGCAGGAGATCAGCCGCAGCGCCCGCTACGGCCGCCCGATCGCCCTGGCCGTGCTCAAGCCGCTGCAGCCCTCTCCCGAGACGGTGGGCCGCTGCGCCGCGGTGATCCGCAAGGAGCTCAAGTCACCCGACTGCGTGGGGCACCTGGGCAACGGCGTCTTCGTGGTGGTGATGCCCGAGACCGCGCCCGACGTCGCGCAGGGCCTGGTGGGCCGGCTGGTGGGGCTGCTCGCCGACGAGCGCATTCCGTACCGCTCGCGCATGGGTGACGTGCGAGACGTGGAAGGTGGGGCCGAGCTCCTCCTCGAGAGGCTGCTGGCCTGACGATGCGCCCGGTCTTCTTCCTCGTCTTCCTCGCCGCGGCTGCCCTCGCCGGGACGCCGAAGCGCCCCACCGTCGATCTGTCGGCGATGCGCGAGGCGATGGGCAGCAACCCCGACGAAATCGGCTCGCCGTTCCCTTCGGCGGCGTCCTACGCGCACTTCCTGAGGGCCCGGCTGGCGCACCACGAGGGCGATCACAAGATCGCCCTCGACGAGCTGCGCCTCGCCCTCGCTTCCGACGACTCGAACCCCTACCTGATGACCGAGCTGGCCGAGCAGTACGCGCGCAGCTCCGAGCTCGACCGCGCCGAGCTGCAGCTCAAGCGGGTGATCGAGCGCTTCCCCGACTACCCGTCGGCGCAGCTGCTGATGGGCCGGGTGCTCTACGAGGGGCAGAAGACGACCCGCGCGCGCACGCACCTGATGCGGGCGATCAAGCTGCGCCCCAACGATCCCGACGCGTACCTGGTGCTCACCCAGCTCTGGCTCGACCAGGGCCGGGTGGAAGACGCGATGAAGGTGGTGGAAGAGCTGGGCACGGCGGTGCCCGGCGACCCCGTCGGCTTCCGCAGGCTCGGGCTGGCGCTGGCAGAGCGCGGTGACGGCCCGCGCGCCGAGAAGCTGCTGCTGCGCGCCGTCGAGCGCGACCCCGGGGACATCGAGTCGTGGGCCACCCTGGGCCGCCTGGCCGAGTCGGCGGGCAAGCTGTCGAAGGCCCTCGACGCGTGGGAACGGGCCATGGAGCACGATCCCGAGAACCGCGACGTGCTCCTCAACGCGGGCCGGCTCGCGCTGCGGCTCAAGAAGGTCGCCGACGCCCGGGCGTACTTCGATCAGCTCCTCTCGCAGGGGCGCGACCCCGAGATCGCGGTGAAGGTGTCGTTCAGCTACCTCGCGGCGCACCAGCTGCAGCTGGCCGCCGACGTGCTCGACCAGGCGCGGGCGTCGGGGCTCGAGCCGCGGCTGCACTTCTACGCGGGGCTGGTGCACGAGCGGGTGCGCGACTTCCAGAAGGCGGCCGAGGCGTTCGACGCGGTGCCGAAGGGCCTGGGTGACGTGAGCCTCGAGGCCCGGCTGCACCGCGGCCTGTGCCTGTCTCAGCTCGGCCAGTACAAGGCCGCGCTCGAGGTGCTGCACCGGCTGCAGGAAGAGAAGCCCGAGCTCGCGGGCGTCGAGCCGGCCATCTCGCGCACCCTCGAGCGCGCCGGCCAGCTCAAGGACGCCGAGCTGACGCTGGTCAGGGCCATGGGCCAGGGCGCCACCACCGAGCTGCTCGAGGCGCTGGCGGGCTTCTATGGCCGGCAGAACCGCCTGCAGGACGCGGTGTCGCTGCTCAACGGCGCGCTGGCCCGCGCCCCGAAAGACGAGGCGCTGCTGTTCGCGCTCGCCTCGGTGCACGAGAAGAAGGGCGAATGGACGAAGGCGGTCGAGAAGATCCGGGTGATCCTCGACGCCGATCCCGGGAACCCGAACCCGACCGCGCTCAACTTCATGGGCTACACCCTGGCGCAGAACGGGGGAGACCTGGAGGAGGCCGAGCGGCTGGTGCGGCGGGCCCTCGAGCTCAAGCCCGAGAGCCCCGCCTTCCTCGACTCCCTGGGCTGGGTGCTCTTCAAGAAGGGCGACCTCGAGGGAGGCGCCGAGCTGCTGGAGCGCGCGGTGAGCGGAGGCCCCGAAGACGCCACGCTCTTCGAGCACCTCGGCGAGGTGTCGGCGAGGCTCGGGCGCAGGCAGCGCGCCCACGAGTGCTTCTCCAGGGCGATCGAGCTGCTGCAGGCCAACCCCGACGACGCCGAGCGCCCCGCGCAGAAGAGCGAGCTCGAGCGGAAGTTGAAGTTGCTGTCGCCGGAACAGAAGGGCCGCTAGAAGGCACTCCATGCCGCGACGGGACGAAGGCTTCTTCGCTTCGAAGGACGGGACTCGCCTGTTCTGGCGGTCGGAGACCACCGACGCGGAGCCGAAGGCCTGGCTGGGGGTGCTCCACGGCTACGGCGATCACTGCGGCCGCTACCAGAAGCCCATCGAGGCCTTCGTCAAGGACGGCTTCGGGGTGCTCACCTTCGACTATCGCGGGCACGGCAAGGCCGACGGCGCGCGCGGCGACGTCAACCAGTGGACCGACTACCTGGAAGACATGAAGGCCTTCTTCGCCCGGCTGGTCGACGCGGCGAAGGGCAAGCCCGTCTTCCTGGTGGCCCACTCGCACGGGGCGTTGATCGCCACCCACTTCGTCGCGGCCGGCGCCCCCCCAGAGCTCAAGGGCGTGGTGTTCTCGGCCCCCTTCTACGCGCTGGCCTTCGAGCCGCCGGCGCTCAAGCTGCTGGGGGCGAAGCTGATCAAGGGCCTGCTCCCCGGCTTCAAGATCGGCAACGAGCTCAAGCCCGAGCAGCTCTCCCGCGACCCGAAGTGGCAGGAAGAGACGAAGCACGACCCGCTCTACCTGCACACCACCACCCCGCGCTGGTTCTTCGAGTGCCAGGCCGCCCAGCGCCGCCTGGCCGGGCTGGGCCCGTCGATTTCGCTGCCCCTGCTGATGCTGGCGGGCACGGCTGACCCGATCGCCTCGATGCCGGCCGCGAGAGCCTTCTTCGAGACGGTGGCCGCGAAAGACAAGACCTACAAGGAGTATGGCGACTACCGTCACGAAGTGATGATGGAACTCGGCCGTGAGCAGGTGTGGGCCGATATCTCTTCGTGGCTTTCCAAACACCTCTGACGTACGAAGCACACACCCATGGCGAACACCGATCAGATCAACATCATCGGCAAGGGCATCACCATCCGCGGCAGCCTCACCGGAGGCGGGGGGTTGGTCATCGAAGGGCGCGTGGAGGGACAGATCGCGCTCAAGAACCACCTCACCATCGAGTCGTCCGGCGTGGTCGAGGCCGACATCCGCGCGGATGAGCTGACCATCAACGGCACCGCGAGCGGCAACATCGACGCCTCCACCAAGGTGTCGATCAACCAGTCCGCCAAGGTGAACGGCGACATCAAGGCCACGCGCGTGGTGATCGAAGACGGCGCGGTCTTCAACGGCTCCATCGAGATGGACGTCAAGCTGCCCGACGACATCTGAAGCAAAACCGATCTTTCAGGGAGAGGGACATCACATCATGGCGAACACGGTCATCGGCTCGAGCATCACCATCGACGGAGAGATCTCAGGGGACGAGGATCTCGTCATCCAGGGAACGGTGAAGGGGAAGATCTCCCTCAAGGAGAGCCTCTTCGTCGAGGCCTCCGCGTCGGTCGAGGCCGACATCGAGGTGCAGAACGTGGAGATCACGGGGAAGGTGACGGGCAACATCGCCGCCACCGACAAGGTCGAGCTCAAGGCCGACTGCCGCGTGGTGGGTGACGTTCGGGCGCCGCGAATCCTCATCGCCGACGGTGCCAGCTTCAAGGGCAACGTCGACATGGACGTCAAGGAGCGCTGAGCGCCATGGCGGCTACCAAGGATTTTTCGGCATCGGGCGAGTCGACCATCATCGGCCCGTCGATCCTCATCAACGGCAAGCTCTCGGGCGACGAGGACCTCACGGTTCGCGGCCGGGTCGAGGGTGAGCTGAGCCTCACCAAGACGTTGATCGTCGAGCCCTCGGGCGTGGTGAAGGCCAACGTGCAGGTGCGCAACGCCATCATCTCGGGCGTGGTGGTGGGCAACATCTCGGCCACCGAGTCGGTCGAGCTGACCCGCGAGGGCCGCATGGTGGGTGACATCCACTCCCCGCGCGTGATCATCGTCGACGGCGCGAGCTTCCGCGGCCGCGTCGACATGGGCAACGCCGAGCCCCGGCCCGCGTCCGAGCGCCCCGCGCAGCGCGCCAACCCGATCTCGCGGCCCATCGTGCGCCCGGCCATCGCGGCGGCGCCCGCGCGGCCCACCATCGTCAGCCGGCCCATGGGCAAGCCCCAGCCGCCCGCGGCCCCGGTGATCGCCTCGAAGGTCGATCGCGGTGAAGCCCACAAGCCGGCACCTCCTCCGCCTCCGCAGCCCGTGCTGGTCGGTGAGGCGGGCAAGAAGAAGGTCCTCCTGAAGAAGAAGAAGTGACCACCATGATCCGGGTCGTTCCATGTCGGAGAGCGTGAACAACGACACGCCAGCGACGGCTGGCGAAGAGCAGGCGCCCGGGGCACCCGCCCCGGTCGGGCAAGTCCCGCCGACGGAGGCGCAGCCGGAGGCCGGGGAAAGACAGGTGGAAGAGCCCCTTCCGCCGCCCCCGCCCTCTGCGCCGCCGTTGCCGCAGGTGGAAGAGACGCCGGTCATCCACAAACACTTCGTCGCGCCCGCGTTGATCCCGCTCGATCGGATCGACGAGGAGACCGGGTTCATGGTTCGCGAAGAGTCGGAGCTGGAAGACGTGGCGGGGCTCGCGACCGACATCGCGCGCCTGGGTCAGCTCTTCCCCATCGACGTGCGCCTGCGCCCGCCCGATCGGTTCCAGGTGATCACCGGCTTCCGCCGGGTGGCGGCGCTGCGCTTCCTGCAGCGGGAAAAGGTGCTGGCGCGGCTGCACACCGATCTCTCCGACACCGACGCGATGTTGATGTCGCTCGCCTCGGCCATCCACTCGCGCAACGTGGGCCAGGCGGCGCTCGCTGCGCTCAAGGCCGCGCTCGAAGAGTCGGGCCGCATGTCGCCCTCGGCGCGCGACATGCTCGAGAAGGCGCTGTCGGAAGGTGACGATCTCTCGCCCGAGTCGGTGGAAGAAGAGGTCGACGCCGACGAGCTGGCGGGCGACGTCACCGTGCGGCTGGGGCAGATCAACCAGGACCTCTCGCTGCTCGCCGACGTCTTCGCCGAGCTCGACGAGAGCCGGCGCGACGAGCTGATCAAGCAGCTGCGCTATTCGGCCGAGCTGGTGGCGTTCCTGGAGAGCAAGCAGTGACCGCGCCGTCGCTGGATGTCTCGGCGGCCGCCCTCGAAGTCGATCGTCGCCGGTTGCTGGCGATGCTCACCGAGCGCTCGTACGCGAAGAAGAAGGTCGTGCTCTCCAGCGGGCGCGAGTCTGACTTCTACATCGACTGCAAGAAGACCGTGCTCACCGCCGAGGGACACTGGCTGGTGGGCAAGCTCATGTTCGCTGGCGTGCGCGAGAAGTTCGCCGCGGCGGTCGGCGTGGGCGGGCTCACCATGGGCGCCGATCCGCTGGCGAGCGCGGTGTCGCTGGTGAGCTTCCTGGGGAAGGCGCCGCTGCAGGCCTTCCTGGTGCGCAAGGAACCCAAGGGCCACGGCACGGGGCAGTGGATCGAGGGCCTCAGCTCGCTGCCCGCCGCGGCGAAGGTGGTGATCGTCGAAGACGTGATCACCACCGGCGCGTCCACCATCAAGGCCATCGAGCGGGCGCGGGCCGAGGGCCTGGTACCGGTGGGGGCCTTCACCCTCGTCGATCGCCAGGAAGGTGGCCGGGAAGCGATCGAGGCGACCGGGGTGCCGGTGATCTCGCTGTTCGCCCGGAGTGATTTCCCGTGATGAAGCCGTGGGCCGGGCTCGCGCTGCTGGCGCTCACGGCGTGCGCCAGCGGGCGCATTCCGCGCATCCCCGGTGATCCGCCGCCGGCCGTGCTCGACGTCGACGCCGAGCGCGCGTACCAGGTGGTGCTCGAGAAGCACACCAGCGGGAAGGGCGTGTACGACAACCTCGACACCAAGCTCTTCTTCCAGGCCACCTGGCAGTCACCCGCGTTCGCCGAGGCGCGCATTCGGCGCGAGGGCCTGTTCAAGGCCTGGCCCGCGGCAGAGCTGGAAAAGAAGCTGGGCGAGGAGCGCGCGCGGCTGACCGACGCGACCGAGTTCTTCTTCGCGGTGCACGCGAACGACTACCGCTTCGACGACTTCGACAAGGCCAACACCATGTGGCGCATGGTGCTGGTGGTGGGCGGCGAAGAGCTGCCGCCGGTGCTGGTGGAGCGCCTGGGCCGCACCAACACCGAGATGCGCTCGTACTACTCGTACATGGAGAGCTTCTGGGTCGGGTACCGGGTGCGTTTCCCCGCGCGCACGCTCACGGCCGGGCAGACCTTCAAGCTCAAGCTGGCGTCGGCGCTCGGTCAGGCGGAGCTCCCCTACACGGCGGAGTGAGCCATGCCCCGCTCGTGGACCTCGCGGCTGTGGCCCGCGGCGGCGTTCCAGTTCTGCTTCATCGGCGCGGTGGCGATGCTCAAGCCCGGCGCCAACGCGCTGACGCTCTCGCGCTTCAACTCGAGCGCGCTGCCCTGGCTCTACATGGCCGCGGCGGTGATCGCCGGTGGGCTCGCGCTGCTCGGGGGTGAGGGCAAGCGGCGCCGTCACCCCGGCTACCTGGTGCTCACCGGCTCGCTCTTCTCGCTGCTGCTGGCGGGGGGGCTGTGGCTCGAGCTGCCGATGGTCGCGCTCGCCGCGTACCTGTTCTCGGAAGCCTTCGCCACGCAGGTCTCGCTCGCCTTCTGGGGCTCGATGGGCGAGGCGTTCGACGCGCGGGAGGCGCGCAAGGCCTTCAGCTGGATCAACGGCATCGGCATGTCGGGGGCGATCGCCGGCGGCTTCCTCGCGCAGGTGCTGGCGCGCACCGCGGGGGCGCTGGCGCTGCTGGTGGCGGGCGGCGTCTTCCTCCTGGGGGCGGGCGTGGCGTGGCGCTTTCACCGGCCCGAGCTCGACCAGGTGGCCCCTTCGCGCGGCGCGGCGATCAGGCGGGCCGGGTGGCGCGAGGTGCTGTTCGCCCCGTACACGCAGCTGCTGGGCGTGCTGGTGCTGGGGCTCTCGCTGCTGCAGCAGCTGACCGACTACGTGTTTCGCGAGCGGGCCGCCCAGAACCTGCTCGAGGCCGACATGGCCGACCTGTTCGCCGCGCACCAACTGTGGACCGGCGTGTTCTGCGTGGCGTTCCAGTTCGTCCTGGCCGAGCTGCTGCTGCGGAAGCTGGGCATTCTGAAGTACGCAGCGGTGGTGCCGGCGACGCTGGCGGTGCTGACCCTGGGCGCCTGGGCGGTTCCTTCGGTGTGGCCGGTGTTCGCCCTCAAGGTGTTCGAGGCCGCGTCGAGCTGGTCGCTCATGCCCGTGGCGATTCAGCTCATGTACGCGCCGCTGCCCGACGAGCTGCGCGACGGCGCGCGGCGCACCATCGACGGGCTGGTGCGCAAGGGCGGCATGGTGATCGCCGGCCTGTCGATCCTCGCGCTGGCCAACGTGGTCGGGCTGGGCGGCGTGTTCGCGCTCTCGTTGCTGGTGTGCGGCTTCGTGGGCTGGGTGCTGTTCAAGATCCGCCCGCGCTACGTCGAGGCGGTGCACGCACGCGTGGCCGGGCTCGAAGCGGCGGGCGCCTTCGAGGGCGAGGAACGGCTGCTGGGCGAGGCGATCAAGTCGCCCTCTCCAGAGCACGCCCTGCGGGCCGCCGACCTGCTCGAGCGCACGGGGCTGATGGCCGAGGTGCACGTGCAGCAGTTGCTGATGCACCGGCAGGAACGGGTGCAGGAGCGCGGCGTGATGCTCGCCGACTCGATGAAGCTGGCGTCGCTGGCCAGGCCGCTCGAGGCGATCATCGTGAGCGGGTCCCGGCGCCCGAGGGACGGCGCGATCTGGGCGCTGGCGAAGTTGGCACCGGAGCGGGCGCGGGTGGTGCTGCCGCCCTTGCTGGCGCAGACGGACATCGGGGTGCTCACCGCGGCGATCGGTGGGCTGTTGATCCTCGAGGGCCCGGAGGACGCCTTCGCGCGGCGCATGCTCGACAGCTTGTTGCGCCGGGGCATCGACGCGCCCCCGGCAGAGCGGCGCGAGGTGGCCCGGCTGCTGGGCCGGCTCGGCGCGGGGCCGGGCGGGGCGCTGTCGAAGGCGCTGGTGGCCTACCTCGACGACAGCGACGTCTCGGTGCGGCGGGTGGCGATCGAAGCGACGGGGGAAGGGAAGTACGTCGAGCTGGCGCCGCGGCTGCTGCGCTACCTCTCGTGGCGCGACGATCGCCGCGCGGCCCGTACCTCGCTGGCCACGCTCGGTGACGCGGTGGTGCCCCTGCTGGCGTCTGCGCTCGACGACAAGAGCCGCTCGCGGTCGCTGCGGCTGCAGTTGCCGCGCGTGCTCCGGCTGATCGGCACCCAGGCCGCGCTCGACGCGCTGCTGTTCTCCAACGCCCAGGACGATCCCTCGCTGCACTACCGGGTGGGCATCGCGCTCGCGCAGATCCACGACGAGCACCCGGAGTTCCGCGTCGACGAGCAGCGGCAGCTGGACGCGCTGAACCGGCGCCGCGAGGGCGCACTGGCCCTGATCGAGCCCTACCGCGACTGCCGCGCGGCGCTGGGCGACGACTCGTTGCTCACGCGCGTGCTGGCAGATCGACTCGACCAGTCGATGGAGCTGAGCTTCTGGCTGCTGGGCCTGCGCCGCGACGCGCGCGGGCTGCGGCGGGCGCACACGTTGTTGCTCGGCTCCGACACCCGGCGGCGGGCGTGGGCGATCGAGCTGGTGGACAACGTGGTGAGCCCGGAGGAACGCGAGCTCGTCTCGCACCACGTCGAGGCCCACCACCGCTCGCTGCCGCTGGGGGCCGCGGCGCGCTTTGCGCGGCACCTGGCGGTGTTGTGCACGTCTGACGATTTCATCATGAAGGCCTGTGCCCGCTTCGTGGCGCGCAGGGCGGGTACGTGGACGACCCCGCACCGGGAGGACGACATGAACGAGACGACGGTGAAGCGGCTCTTCGCGCTGGAAGGGGTGGAGATCTTCGCCCGCAGCGACGTGGACGACGTGGCGGCGGTGGCGGCGGTGGCGAGGGAACACACCTTCCCGAAGGGTACGCAGGTGTACTCGGAGGGCGACCCCGGCGACGCCCTGTACGTGATCGTCGAGGGCGCAATGGAGGCGCGGCGCGATGGCGAGGTGGTGCTGCGCATGAAGGCGAAGGAGTCGTTCGGCGAGACCTCGCTCTTCGACGGCGCGCCCCGGATCAACGAGGTGGTGGCCACGATGGACAGCAAGGTGCTGGTGATCGATCGCCGCGACTTCCTCGACCTGCTGGCCGATCGCCCCGAGCTGCTGGCGGGCATGTTCCGGGTGCTGTCGCGCCAGCTCAAGACGATGGTGGTGGAGGTGGCCAACCGGCGCTCCACCGGTGAGTTCCCCCTCACCCTGAGCGGTGGGTCGGGCGAGGGGTGAGTGGCCGTTCAGCCCGAGGGGAGGTCCGCCCGTTCACCCCGAGCGGGGTGGGGCGACTGGCCCTCCCACTTCGCGCCTGACGGAGTAGCGTTCGCCGTTCCTTGAAGACCATCGCCCTCATCGCCCGGCCGAAGAAAGACGAAGCGGTCGCCGTCGCGCGCGAGCTGATCGCCGCGTTCCCCGATCGTCGCTTCCTCGTCGAACCGCACCTGGGCGAGCCGCTGGGTATCGCCTCGGTGAGCAACGACGAGCTGGGCAAGACCGCCGAGCTCACCATCGTGCTCGGGGGTGACGGCACGCTCATTCACGCCGCGCGCGTGCTGCGCGGCCGCCCGGTGCCGATCATGGGCGTGAACCTGGGCTCGCTGGGCTTCATGACCGAGATCCCCGTCTCCGAGGCCGTGAGCACGCTGCGCTCGGTGCTCGAGGGCACGGCGAAGATCGACTCGCGCATGAAGCTCGACTGCCGGCTCTTCCGCCAGGAAGAGCTGATCCTCGAAGACGAGGTGCTCAACGACGTCGTGATCAACAAGAGCGCGCTGGCGAAGATCGCCGCGCACGAGACCTGGCTCGACGGCGCCTTCGTCGCCACCTACCTGGCGGACGGGGTGATCTTCAGCACGCCCACGGGCTCGACCGCGTACTCGCTCTCGGCGGGTGGCCCGATCGTGCACCCGTCGGTGGACTGCGTGGTGGTGACTCCGATCTGCCCGCACGCGCTGACCCAGCGGCCGATCGTGGTGCCGGGTGACCAGGTGATGTCAGTGCGGCTCGCGAGCGATCTCCAGGACGTGTACCTGACGGTGGACGGGCAGGTCGGGCACGCGCTCAAGAAGGGCGATCGCATCGAGGTGCAGAAGTCGGCGCACCGGCTGCTGCTCGTGCGGAACCAGCAGCTCGATTACTTCGCCATCCTCCGCCAGAAGCTGCACTGGGGTGAGCGTTAGTAGGGCAGGTCGTTCGCCCCGCCGCGCACGAACGCGAAGGCGCCGAGGTCGTGGCCCTTGCGCGCCCGGCCGGCGACGTCCTTCGCGTCTGAGCCGAACGCCTTCGAATCGCCCGCGCCCACGGCCGGAGACTTCTCGGTCAGCAGGTACGGCTCGGTGCCCGACATCGCGAAGCCGGGCTCGCCGAAGAGGTTGTCGCCGCCCACCGCCTTGCACCACTTCGGCAGGAGCGACTTCGACACCGTCAGCGTCGCGGGGTGCTTCGCCGAGTTGAAGACGCAGGCGGGACCCTCGGTGCGCTCGGAGATGATGCTGTTCGAGATGGTCACGGTGGGCGCGCGCGTGGTGGTCGCGGCCGTGTGCAGCGCACCACCGGTCGCGCCGTCACCGACGACCTTGTTGTCCGCGATGGTGCAGGCGAACACCTCGAGCTTCGCGCCTTCTTTCACCTTGATCCCGCCGCCTTCGACCGCCGCGTTCTGGATCACCGTGGAGTCTTCGAGCCGCAGCTCACCCACGCCGTCGACGAGGATCGCGCCGCCCTGGCGCCCCGTGTTCGCCTCGAACCGGCAGCGCGTCGCCTTCGCCTTGCCGTCGCGCACGTAGAGCCCGCCGCCGCCGTAGAGCGGGGCCTTGTTGAAGCGCAGGGTGCAGTCGAGCAGCTCGAGCGTTCCCCCCAGCAGGCACACCGCGCCGCCCGCTTCCGGAGCCGCGCCGCCCACGAGCGTGAAGCCCGACAGCCGCACCAGCCCGTCGGTGGTGATGCGCACGACCGAACCGGAGTGCACGCCGTCGAGCACGACCTGGCCCATCGCCAGGAGCGTGATGGGGCGGGTGAGCTCGAGGTTCAACGAATAGCGCCCGGCCGGGACCTTCACCGTCTCGTTGGGCTTCGCGTCGCGGACGGCCTGGGCGAGATCCATGGGTGCTTCAGTTCCCGATGTCAACGCCCTGGTACAGCTTGGTGAAGTCGTCGAGCTTCATCTTGAAGATGCCGTCGTTCTTCCCATCGCTGCCAGGCTCGGTGCTGCCCCAGGGGTTGCGGAGCTGCACGTACTTCGTGCCGCCCTCGTCGACCGCGCCCAGCACCGTGTACACGTGCCACGCGTAGACGCCGGTGCCGCTGTAGTCGACGCCCGAGTCCTTGCCGTGCGTGGGCGAGGTCATCGCCTTGTGGTTGGCCGCGCCCTTCTGGATGTTGGTGAAGAGCGTGTTCGCGTCGGTGTACTTGTTCGACGAGTAGGTGGTCGACTTGCCGGTGAGCGCGGCGATCACCTCGCCGGGGTAGCCGCCGTTGCCGATGGTCTCGTAGCCGCCCTTCCACTGGGCGTAGGCCTTCTCGAGCACGCCGACCCAGAGCTCCTTGCCGTCGCGGGCCTTGCCGTAGCGGGCGCTGCCCAGGCTGCTCTGCGGGAGATCTCCGTCGACCGTCACGTCCACCGGCTTCATCGAGCCCGAGTAGTCCTTCTCGTAGAAGCGCACGGTGAACGTGCCGTCGGCGTTCTCCTTGATGGCGTTCTTGATGGTGTCGGGGTTCGCCTGGGCGACGGCCGAGAAGGCGCCGACCATGTAGCAGTTGGCGATCGAGCCCTGGACCACGTCGTCGTAGCTGACGCCGTCGACGAAGAGCTTGCCGTCCTGCACCGGCTTCCAGGTGGTGTCGGTGGTGTGCTTGGTCAGCACCGTCGGATCGTCGATCGCGCGCGGCGTGGCGGGTGCGGGAGGCGCGGGAGGCTGCGTGATCGTCGCGGTGCCGAGGAACTTCTGCAGGTCGCGCTTCGCGGTCGAGCCGAACTTGTCGCCGTGCTGGGTGAGCAGCGTCTGCAGCTCAGCCTTCGTCTCGGCGGTGAGCGGCTGCGCCTTCGCCTCGGTGATGAGCGTCTTCACCTCGCGGATCGAAACGGTGTTGTCTCGGAGGGCGCGGGCGATCGAGTCGCCGATCTTCGTGGGCATGCGGGGCTCCTGGTGAGGCGCGAAAACTATCAGTACTTCTTGAAGGTTGAACCGTTGACCACATTGTCGCACCTCGGTGCCGGTGAGTTGCGTCAGGAGCGGATACACTCGCGCGCTCATGCGTCGCGTCCTTACTCTGAGTGTTTTCACAGTGTTGTGCGGCTGTCCGGGCCCGGTCGTCAACCCGCCCGCCAACAAATGCGAGGGCGTTCGCTGCACCGGCACGCAGCTCTGCAACCCCGTCACCGGCCAATGCGAGGCGAGTCCGGTCGATGCCGGGCGCGACGCTGGAACGCAAGACGCGGGTCAGCCTGATGCGGGCAGCGACGCTGGCGTGGTGGATGCGGGCTTCGACGCTGGCTTCGACGCAGGCGTGGATGCGGGCTTCGACGCAGGCGTGATCGACGCGGGGCTCGATGCAGGCGAAGTCGACGCCGGCTGTGGTTCCGATCTGGAGTGCTTCGGCGTGCAGCACTGCGATCCCTCGACCCGCAACTGCGTCGAGTGCTTCCTCGACTCGCAGTGCCTCTCGTCGGTGCTGCCCACCTGCGATCTGCGCACGAACACCTGTGTGGGCTGCGTCTCGACGGCGAACTGCACCAACCCGCTGCCGATCTGTGACGCGCAGCAGTGCCTGCCGTGCAACACGAGCGCGGAGTGCGGGCAGGGCCGCGAGTGCAACTTCGGCTCGGGCGAGTGCAACCCGCTCAACGACACCTGCGCCACGGCCAGGACGCTCCTTCCCGCTGGCACGGGGACGAGCTCGATCTCGGCGGAGCCGGGGCAGGGCATCGACGACACCGCCGGCACCTGCAACACCGCCGGCCCGGAGCTCGTCTACACCTTCACCACCACCACGCTGCAGGCGCTCACCGTCACCGTCGCGCCGGTCGCCGGGAGCCTCGCCCGGCCCGTGGCCTTCCTCCGCTCGGGCTGCACCGGCACGCAGCTGGCGTGCGACGCCCCGGTGAGCGGGTCCGCGGGGCTCTCGATCGCCTCGCTCCCCATCGGCACGTACTTCCTCTTCGTGGAGTCGGCGAACGGCGCGCCGGGCCGCGTGTCGCTCACCGTCTCGCTCTTGCCGCCGGCGACGAGCTCGTCGAATGACAGCTGCGCGGGCGCGACGATGCTCTCCGTCAACGGCGGCAGCGTGACGCGCTCGGTGGTGGTGGGGAACACGCTCATCGCCACCAACGACAACACGGTCGAGCCCTCGTGCAGCGCCACCGCGCGATCCGCCGGCCCTGATCTCGTCTACGGCTACACCCTCACCGCGCGCAGCAACGTGAGCGTGGTGGCGAGGCCCATTTCCGGCTCGGCGCTGCACCCGGTGGTCTCGATTCGTGCGCCGTGCCTCGCGCCCAACACCGAGAGCGCGTGCCAGGCTGCCTCCGCGGCGGTCGCGGTGCAGGCGAACGTGGCCGGGCAGCAGCCGGGCACGTACTTCGTGATGGTCGATTCCGCCGATGGAACCACCGGCGCGTTCCAGCTCGAGCTCGACGCCAACCCCACCGTCGACAACGACGCCTGCAGCGCGCCGGCGGCCCTCACCTTCAGCGGCAACACGGCGACGGCGCTGGGCGACACCACCTGGGCCACCAACGGGAACGTGCTCGGCGATCTCACCCCCAGCTGCAGTGACTCCGCGCGGGGCACCGGGCGCGACGTGGTGTTCAGCTACACGCTCGCCGCGGCGCAGGACGTGACGGTCTCGGTGACGCCGACCGGGGCCAGCCCGACCTTCAACCCGGTGGTCTCGGTGCGCGCCACCACCTGCGCCGATGCGACGCGGCCGGGCGAGCGCGGCTGTGTCTCTCCGCTCGCCCCCTCGGTGGGCAGGCTCTCCCTCATCAACCAGCCGGCGGGCACGTACTTCGTCTGGGTCGACTCGGCTGCCGACACGAGCGGACCGTTTCAGCTCGAGGTGGTGACCGCGCCGCCCACGCCGCCCCCCGCCAACGACTCGTGCGCCGCGCCCGAGGTGCTCACCTTCACCAACGACGTCGCGACGGTGAATGGCTCGACCCTTCAGGCGGCCAACGACAACTACGCAGGCGACGTCTCGCCGACCTGCAGCCCGAGCGCGAAGCAGAGCGGCCGCGACGTGGTGTACCAATTCACGCTGGCCCAGCCGAAGGACGTGACGCTGAGCCTGACGCCGGCGGTCGGCTCGACGCTCATCCCCGCGCTCTACGTGCGGCGCGGCACGTGCGGCAGCCAGCTGCTCTCCGACGAGGTGGTGTGCCTCAACCAGGTGGGCGGGGTGAGCACGCAGCAGACCAACCTCGCGGCGGGCACGTACTACGTCTTCGTCGATTCCTCGGGCGGCACGTCGGGGGCCTTCACCCTCACCGTGACGCAGAGCGCGCCGACTTCCGCACCTGCGAACGACACGTGTGCGGGTGCACAAGCGCTCGTGTTCAGCGGCAACCTCGCCACCGCCACCGGCACCACCTTCGGCGCGAGCAACTCGAACTCTCCGACGGACAACGCGCCCGCGTGCGGCACCGACTTCATTCCCCGGCGCTTCGGGCGCGATCTCGTCTACTCGTACACGCTCACCGGCGCGCAGGACGTCGACGTCACGGTCACCCCCTCTGCCGGGAGCGGGCTGGTGCCCACGCTCTACGTGCGCGCCCCGACCATGTGCTCGAGCTTCAGCGCCGGCTACGAGCTGGCCTGCGTGGCGGAGTCGACGGTCAAGCCGCTGCGCATCTACCTCCCCAACCAGGTCGCGGGGACGTACTTCCTCTTCGTCGACTCGAACTCGTACACGACGGGTGGGTACACGCTCACCGTGACGAAGCGGCCGGCGACGTTGCCTCCGTCGAACGACACCTGCACCGCCCCCACCCCCGTGCTCGCCGGAACGGCCGGGGTCACCGGTGACACGTCGGGGGCGACGGACAACTACTCCGCGCTCACGTACCCGGCGGCCTGCCGCGGGCGCGGCTTCTTCGACGCGCGTGATCTCGTCTACCAGTACACCGCGACCGCGACCGGCACGATGACCGCCACCGTCTCACCCGAGGCGACCTTCGACGCGGCGTTGCTGCTGCTGCAACCGGCCTGTGGCGCAGCGCAATGCGTGCGCTTCGCCGACGGGGCAGGGGCGGGCGTGCCCGAGGCGTTCTCGTTCGCGGTGACCGCGGGCCAGACGTACTTCCTCGTCGTCGACAGCTGGAACCGCGAGATGCCCAACACCTTCGGGCGCTTCACCCTGACGGTTCAGTAGTGGGGTGGGCGCTCGTTGTTGCTGGCGTCCACCAGCCCGGGATCTCCCGCCATCCGGTCCTTGAGGCCGCGGTAGGCGTCCTTCAAGGCGTCGAGCTCCTTCTGCTGGCGCCACATCACCTCGGACAGGTCTGACACCACCTTCTCGAGGTGGGCGCACTTCACTTCCAGATCTGCGAGCCGGGTCTCGGACATCGGCTGGTTATGCCTGTTTTGCCGGGTCGCTGCAGCCTGGCCAGCGCTCCGCTCCGCTTCGCGCTGTCTGGTACGCCGTTCCGGCGCACCGCTTCCGCTCCAGACGGCGCGTGCAGGCAGCGTCCTGGCGTGTTAATGCCACCCTTTCCGTTCCCGTTTGCAAAGAGCGCCCATCAGTGACCGACCCAGCTGTGACGATGCTGCCCCCTGACGATGGATCCTGGCTGAAGACTCTGAAGGCTGACGTTCAGCCCATGACCTTCAAGAAGGGGCGGCAGTACGCAGAGGCGCGCCGCGTTTCAGGCCTCTCCCGCACCGACGTGGGCATCGCCGCCACCGTCGCCGGGAGCGAAGGTCAGAAGTACGCCGTGCAGCTCGCGCCCACCGACGACGGCAAGATCGAGTCGATGTGCAACTGCGAGTCGTGGAACAAGTACGGCGCGCACTGCAAGCACGTGGTCGCAGCGGGCCTGGTGTACCTCGCGCGGGTACGGGCGAAGGCCGAGGTCGAGGCGCTCGCCGCCCCCCCTGTCCCCGTGCCGGGTCCTGAAGCCGACGCCGCGAACGACGCCGACGCCGACGCCGACGCCGCGGCCGAGCCGAGCGACGCCGTGCCGCTGCCTGCGCTGGCCAAGCTCGAGAACTGGCTGGGGCTCTCCGCGCTGCCCGATCTCGAGTTCCACTACCGCCTCACCCCCACGCCCTCCACCACCGGTGGCCGCGTCTGGATCATCGACGTGCGCCGGGCGGACCAGGCGGCCAAGGGGCCGGTGCAGGTCAAGCGCATCCTCACCGCCGGCACGCGCATCTCGCCCGCCGACGAGCGGGTGCTGGCGCGGCTGGCCGATCACGAGGTGCGCTACGACTCGAAGGTGGTGCTCAACGACGAAGAGCTCGCCGATCTCTTCGACGTGATGCGCGCCCGCAAGGTGATCTACCGCGGCACCGCCCTCATGTTCCCCCTCGAGCCGGCGCGCCCGATCATCCGCCTGCACAACTCGCCCGAGGGCGCGGTGGCCAAGCTCGAGATCGCCATGCCCGACGAGTCGTCGGTGCCGCTCAAGGAAGCAGTGGTGCTCTGCGGCCAGCGCACCTGGGCGTTGATCGGCCAGAACGCGTACGTGCTCGAGCCCGACTTCCCCGCGCGCCTGCTGCGCAAGTGGCAGCTCGAGCCGACGATGTCGTTCCCGCCCTCGCAGCTCGATCGCGTGCTCTCGTTCTTCGCTGCGCACCTGCCGCGCTTCCGCCTGTCGCTGCAGGCCGACGGCATCGAGGTCGACGACACCACCGAGCCCAGTTTCCTCCTCACCGTCGAGGGCCGGCCTGATCACGTGAAGGCCCAGCTGGCCGCGCGGTATGGGAAGGCCGTCACCGTGCCCGTCTCTGCCAGCGCCGCGCACCTCGGCTACGCCAGCGGGCTGACCGACGAGGGGCGCAAGCTCTTCCTCCGCCAGGAAGTGCTGGAACGCGCCGCCGCCCGCCAGCTGCTCGAGCGCCGCTTCCGCTTCGACGAGTCGACCATGACCTTCGAGGCCAACGGCGACTCGGCCATCGACTTCTGGTCGCGCGGCCGCAGCGAGCTGCCCAAGGCCTGGGAAGTGTTCGCGGCCCAGCCCCCGAAGGTGAAGCTGCGCGCGAAGCTCAAGCCGAAGATCCGCGTCAACATGACGGCGGTGAACTGGTTCGATCTCGACGCCGAGTTCACCAGCGAAGATCAGAGCGTCGACCTGGGCGCCGTGCGCATGTTCCTCGAGACGGGCCGCAAGTTCATTCCCCTCAAGGACGGCAGCTTCGCCGAGGCCGACGTCGAAGAACTCAAGCGCGTCGCCACCCTGCTCGAAGAGGCCGGCGCCATGCCGGGCAAGACGCGCACGCGCCTGCCGCTCTTCCACGCCACCGCGCTCGACCTGCTCGCCACGCTCGGCGACGTCGAGATCGAGGGCAAGGCCAAGCGCGCCATGGCCGAGCTGCGCGAGATCGACGGCATCCCCCCGGTGAAGACGCCGGAAGGGCTCAACGCCGAGCTGCGCCACTACCAGGAGGCCGGCCTCTCTTGGCTCTGGTTCATCTTCCGCCACGGGCTCTCGGGCGTGCTCGCCGACGACATGGGCCTGGGCAAGACGATCCAGGCGCTGTCGCTGATGCTCAAGATCAAGAACGAGCAGGGCACGGTGCCCAGCCTCGTGGTCGCGCCCACCTCGGTGCTCCCCAACTGGGAACGCGAGATCGAGCGCTTCACCCCCCAGCTCACCTACGTCACCTGGCACGGCGCCGATCGCCGCGACAACATCGAGAAGCTGCAGAACGTCGACCTCGTGCTCACGAGCTACGCGCTCATTCGCCGCGATCTCGAGGAGCTCAAGAAGCTCAAGTTCCGCACCGTCATCCTCGACGAGGCGCAGAACATCAAGAACGCCGACTCAGCCACCGCCCAGGCCTGCAAGGCCGTCGGCGGCGAGCACCGCATCGCGCTCACCGGCACGCCGCTCGAGAACCGCCTCACCGAGCTGTGGAGCCTCTTCGACTTCCTCATGCCCGGCTTCCTCGGCAACGCCGAGAGCTTCCACGAGCGCTACGAGCACCCGATCACCGTGCAGGGCGACACCGAGACGCGCGACCGCCTCAAGAAGCGCATTCACCCGTTCATCATGCGGCGCCTCAAGAGCGAGGTGGCGAAGGACCTGCCCCCCAAGACCGAGGTGGTCACCTGGGTCGACATGGATGCGGGGCAGCAGGCGCTCTACCGCGAGGTGCTCGAGGAATCGAAGCGCAAGGTCTACGACTCGATCGACAAGCTCGGCTTCAACAAGTCGCGCATCTCGATCCTCTCTGCGCTGATGAAGCTGCGGCAGGTCTGCTGCGATCCCCGGCTGCTCAAGCTGCCTCCGGGCACCGCGCTGCCGCCTTCGGCGAAGCTGGAGCGCTTCTCCGAGCTGGTCGACGAGCTGGTGCGCGAAGGCCACCGCGCGCTCATCTTCAGCCAGTTCACCGAGATGCTGGAGATCCTCACCACGCAGGCCGACGAGAAGCAGCTCAAGTACATGTATCTCGACGGCCGCACCAAGGACCGCATGGCGAAGGTCGACGCGTTCAACGCGCCCGACGGCCCGCCCGTGTTCTTCATCTCGCTCAAGGCGGGCGGCACCGGCTTGAACCTCACCGCCGCCGACTACGTCATCCACTACGATCCCTGGTGGAACCCGGCCGTCGAAGACCAGGCCACCGATCGAACGCACCGCATCGGCCAGACCCGCGCGGTCTTCTCGTACAAGCTGATCACCCGCGGCACCGTCGAGGAGAAGATCCTCGGGCTGCAGCAGCGCAAGCGCGAGCTGGCGGCCGGCGTGCTCGGCACCGATCAGGACGTCGGCAAGGCGCTCACGGAACACGACGTGGAAGACCTGTTCAAGTTCGAGCAGTAGTCGAAGTGGCTGAAATCGCACCGCTTTCAGCAGCTCACGCTGCGAATGTCGGCGCGTACTGATAGGGTGTTCAGTGTCTCCGAGGAGGGAACCGGGATGCTGATCACACTCAGACTCAAGAACTTTGCAGTGGTGGAAGAGGCAGAGGTCGGCTTCGGGCCGGGCCTCACCGTGCTCACGGGCGAGACCGGGGCGGGGAAGTCGATCCTCATCGATGCGCTGGGGTTGCTGGTGGGCGGGCGGGCTGAGCCCGACGTCATCCGCGCCGGCGCCGATGAAGCGGTGATCGAAGGGCTGTTCGAGCGCTCGACCGAGCTGGGTCACCGGCTGGTCGAGCTCGGCCTGCCCGATGACGGCCCCGAGGTGAGCGTGCGGCGCGCGTTCGGCCGGCAGGGCCGCGGGCGGGTGCACGTCAACGGCGCGCTGGTGACGGTCGGCGTGCTGCAGCGGCTCATGAAGGGGCAGGTCGACATCGCCGGGCAGCACGAGCACATGGCGCTGCTCGATTCGGCCCAGCACCTGGGCCTCATCGATCGGTTCGGCGAGCTCGTGGAAGAAGAGGTCACCGTTCGTTACCGCGCGGCGTGGGAACGGCTGCGCGAGGCCGCGGCCCGGCTGCAGGCGCTGGGGGGAGACGAGAGCCAGGTCGCCGGGCGCATCGACTTCCTCACCTTCCAGCTGGAAGAGATCGAGCGCGTCTCGCCCAAGCCGGGGGAAGACGTGGCCCTCGAGGTCGAGCGCAAGCGCCTCGGGTCCTCGGAGAAGCTGCGCCACGGCGTGGGGAGCGCCGAGGAGCTGATTTCCACCCGCGACGGCTCGGCCACCGAGCTGCTCGGGCGCGCGTTTCAGCTGGTCAGCGAGGCCGAGAAGCTCGACCCCGCGCTGGGCCCGGTGCGCGAGGCGATCTTCAGGACCCGCGCCGAGCTCGAAGAAGCCTCGCACGGGCTCTCCCGCTACCTGAGCGCGCTCGACTCCGACCCGAAGCGGCTCGAAGAAGTCGACGACCGGCTCGACGCCATCCGCCGGCTGTGCCGCAAGCACGCCGCGCCCCTCGAGGGCGTGCTGGGCAAACGCACCGCGCTCGCCGCCGAGCTCGACGAGCTGGTCCACCGGGCCGAGCGGCGCGCCGAGGTCGAGGCCGAGCGGGTGAAGGCCGAAGCGGAAGCCACGGCCGCCGCCCTGAAGCTCACCGCTGCTCGCAAGGTCGCCGCGGGGAAGCTCACCCAGACCGTGATGGAAGGCCTCGCCCGCCTCTCGATGGCCAGCGCGCGCTTCGAGGTGCAGTTCGAGCTCGCTCCGCTCGGGGCCTGGGGGGCCGACGCCGCCCAGTTCCTCTTCTCCGCCAACCCGGGAGAAGCAGTGAGGCCGCTGGCGAAGGTGGCCTCGGGGGGCGAGGCGTCCCGGGTGATGCTCGCCATGAAGGCCGCGCTCGCGGACAGCGATTCCTGCGTGTGCTCGGTCTTCGACGAGGCCGACGCGGGCATCGGAGGGGCCGTGGCCGACGTGGTGGGGCGGCTGATCAAGGACATCTCGGGGCATCGCCAGGTGCTCTGCATCACCCATCTTCCCCAGGTGGCGGCCCACGCCGACGCGCACCTGCGCATCGAGAAGGGTGAAGTGAAGGGCAGAACGCGCTCGGTGGTGCAGGCCCTCGACGCGGGCGACGCTCGCACCCGCGAGCTGGCGCGCATGCTCTCGGGGGTCGAGGTGACGCGCGAGGCGCTCGGCGCGGCCGAGGCGCTCCTGCGCGCGGCGAACTCGCGCCTCGAGGGGGGGGCCGCGCTGCGGCACGTCAAGCCCAGACGCAACAGGAAGAAGCTCACCGAGGTCCAGCGACGCAGCGCGTGACCTGCATTCGTTCGTCGGTACGAAAGAGGTTTGTTGCCGGGTGCCGAATGTGGGCCTAACCTCCGCGACCGTGTCGAAGACGGCTGGCTCGCGACTGAAAGCAGTGTCGGCTGGGCTCACCGACGTAGGTCGGAAGCGCAACCACAACGAAGACAGCTACCTCATCGATGAGGAGCTGCAGCTCTACGTGGTGGCCGACGGTATGGGTGGGCACGCAGGCGGCGGAACTGCCTCCCGCATCGCGGTCGAGACAATCGACCAGCAGATGCGTGGGGCGAAGAAAGCCGCAGAGGACCCGTTCGGTCCCGAGACTCCTCTCCAGGACTCTCCGTTACCCGAGTTCCTCCGCAATGCGGTGGAACGGGCCTGCGCAGAGATCTTCAAGGCCGCCCAGGAAGACCCGCGCCTGGCGGGCATGGGGACGACGGTGATCACGCTCTGCGTGAAGGGCGAGAACGCGCTCTTCGCCCACGTCGGCGACAGCCGGGCCTACCTGGTGCGTGGCGATCTGATTCAGCAGGTCAGCGAAGATCACTCGCTGGTCAACGAGCAGATCAAGGCGGGGATGATCACCCCCGAAGAGGCCAAGCACTCCCGCTACAAGAACATCATCACCCGCTCGGTGGGCTTCGAAGAGGAAGTCCAGGTCGACGTGATGGGGCTGATCGCGCTCCCCGGAGACTTCTTCATCCTCTGCTCCGACGGCCTGGCCAACCTGGTCGAGGACAAGGAAATCCAGCAGGTGGTGTCTTCGAACCCCCTCAAGGACGCCCCCCGGAAGTTGGTAGAGCTGGCCAATGAGCGGGGCGGCGACGACAACATCACGGTCATCGTGGTGACAGTCGTCGAGGCTTGATTGCGAATAAGCCTAAAGAAAATCAAGTTTTCAGTTGCACCATAGTGACCTGATCGACGAGGTTGGCGCGGTTTTCGGGCCTGATTCCGGGGCCCGCCAGCAACAAGGGGAATGAGTGTCCTCGAACGAGAGCTTTACCCTCATCGTCGTTCCTGATCGCCACGCAGAGGTGAAGCGGTTTCACCTGCGTAAGATCTGGATCCTTCAGGCGCTTGCCGCGGTCGCGGTGGTGCTGCTGATCGGCCTGGTGATGGCCGGTCATTACGTCAGCATCGTCTCCGAGGCGCACGAGAACCCGGGCCTGCGCGACGAGAACCTGAAGCTCAAGAGCGAGCTGGCGGTGATCCGCGAGCAGCTCCAGCACGTTGGGCAGACCCTCGATCGCGTCGAGCGCTTCGACCAGAAGCTGCGCGCCATCACGCTCTTGAGCGACCCGCAGCGCAACCTCGCCATGGGCCCGACCGAGCAGCAGCCGCTCGCGGCCGCCGGTGAGAACCAGTTCGTCCGCAGCAAGGACAGCGAGGGGGCCCAGGTGCTCGCGCAGAAGCTCGACAAGCTGTCCGCCGAGGCCACCCGCCAGGAGCAGAGCCTCCAGGAGCTGCAGGCCTACTTTCAGGATCAGAAGTCGCTGCTCGCCTCGGTGCCGTCCGTCTGGCCCGTGCGCGGCTGGGTGACGTCGGACTTCGGTTCGCGCCTCGATCCGTACACGTCCGAGCGCGTGATGCACGCCGGCCTCGACATCGCCGGCCCGCACGGCAAGGAAATCGTCTCGCCCTCTGATGGCACGGTGGTTTTTGCCGGCCTCGAGGGTGGCTACGGCAACGTGGTGGTGATTGACCACGGCTACGGCATCAAGACCCGCTACGGCCACACCTCCTTCATCAAGGTGAAGGCGGGGGAGCGCGTGAAGCGCGGCGACATCATCGCGAACATGGGCAACACCGGCCGGAGCACTGGCCCGCACCTCCACTACGAAGTGCGCGTCAACGGCATCGCCCAGAACCCCAGGAAGTTCATCCTCGACGAGTGGTGAGCTGGCTGTGCTAACGGACTCCACTCATGAAAATGGTGGACGTCGGCGACAAGCAGAAGACCCAACGAGTGGCAGTGGCGACCGGCCGCGTGCGCATGAGCGCCGCTGCGCTCAAGAAGATCCGCGCAGGCAAGGTCGAGAAGGGTGACGTGATCGGCGCCGCGCGAATCGCGGGCATCATGGCCTCGAAGCGCACCCCCGATCTCATTCCCCTCTGCCACCCCATCAGCCTCTCGGGCGTCGAGGTGGAGGTGCGGACCCGGCCGGGCGGCGTGGAAATTCGAGCCACCGTGAAGACCGTCGACCGCACCGGCGTCGAGATGGAGGCGCTCACCGCCGTCTCCGCCGCGGCCCTCACCGTGTACGACATGCTCAAATCGACTGATCGCGGAATGGTGATCGAAGGCATCGAGCTGCAGCACAAGAGCGGCGGGCGCTCGGGAGTGTGGAACCGATGATCGCCCCGGCCCTCGCCCTGGTCCTCGCCCTGGGGGCCTTCGAGCCCGAGGCGCTGCTCCCCGGAAAGCCGTACGCGCTCAAGGGTCACGGCGACGCCATCGTCGCGATCGCCTTCAGCCCCGACGGAGCGCTGCTCGCCAGCGCCAGCCGGGACAAGTCGGTGAAGCTGTGGAACCTGCAGACCGGCGAGCTGGTGCGCACGGTGGCGGGGTCCGAAGGGCAGCTCTCGTCGGTCAGCTTCTCGGGCGACGGAAAGCGCCTCGCCATCGGCGACGTGGGCCTGCAGGCGAGGGTGGTCGACGTCGCGAGCGGGCAGGTGGTGAAGACGATCGCCCACCCCGACGCGGTCGGGGAGGTGGCGCTCAACGCCGACGGCACCCTGCTGGCCGTGGCGGGGCTGGCCGACACCGGCGCGGTCTACGAGCTGGTCAAAGACACGAAGAAGTTCGAGTTCCGCGGCCGCACGGCGCGCTTCTCGGCCGACGGCAAGACGCTGCTGATCTCGAGCGGCGCGGGCACCTTCTCCCTGCTCGACGGCAAGACGGGCAAGGCCCGCAAGACGGTCACCACGCGCAACGAGCTGCCGCTCACCACCATGACCGACAGCGGCACCACCATCGCGTCGTGGACGGCCAGCGGCATCGACGTGAAGTTGTGGAGCGACGCAGGGAAGCCCCTGGGCGTGCTCAAGGGGGCCGTCGCCGAGGTCGATCGGCGCCGCAGCCGGGTCACCGGCGTGGGTTTGTCGCCCGACGGCAAGCGGGCGATCGTCGGAGGCGGCGACGGCCTGGTGCGGCTGTGGAGCACCGAGAAGCCGGCGGTGATCCAGTCCTGGCCGGTCGACTCGAGCAACGCGGTGGCGGTGTCGGCCGATGGCAAGTGGTTCGCGGTGGCCGACTCGAGCCTGGTGAAGCTGTGGAAGCTGCCCTGAGCGGCGGGTCGCTTCCCGGGTCGCTCCAGTTCGCCGCCGCAACCCGCGTCGGCTCGCCTTACGCTCCTGGCCTCCAGGCGTCGTACAAGAGCGCTGCGAGCACCAGTGAGTGGGTGATGGTGCCGGCGCGCACCAGGCCCGGCAGGTCTGCGCGGGGAACGATCACCACCTGAATGTCCTCGCTCCCGTCCTGCTTTCCGGCGTGCACCTTCACGCAGCCCTCGGCGAGGAAGCTGTGCAGCCGGTTCACCAGGATGGCGGGGTTGGGGTGCGAGATGCCCAGCGCGCTGACGCGGCCAGGGCGAAAGCCCGTCTCTTCCTCGAGCTCGCGGCCGGCGGCGGTGAGGGCGTCTTCACCCGGGTCGAGCATGCCACCGGGGATCTCGAGCGTGTTGCTCCAGGTGCCGAAGCGGAACTGGCGCACCAGCACCACCTCGCCGGCCTCGGTGACGGGGATGACGTTGACCCAGTCGGGGGCGTCGATCACGGTGCGCACGTAGGGGGTGCCGTTGCGGGGATCGAGCACGTCGAGGGTGCGGGTGCGGAAGATGCGGTAGTCCCTCTCGGCGCGCACGGCGACCCGGGTCCAGGGGCGCGGCACCGGGTCATTGTCGGCGGGGTCAGCCATGGAGTGCTTCTAGCGCGTGCCGGTTTCCCCGCCGAATGGTGACGAGAGCGGGGCTCACAGCAAGTGCCCGGTGGGCTATGAACGAGTCATGACGCCGTCCCTCCCTCGAGGCGCGAGTTCGCCCCTCGAAGCCGCCGCGTCCGTCGTGCTCCTCGAGTTCCAGCAGTCGTACGGGCTGGGGTTCGTGGCGCCGAACGGGCGGATCGTCACGTGCTTCCACGTGGTGGCGGACGAGCCAGAGATCGTCGCCCACCTCGCGGACGGGCGGGTGCTGCCGGTGCAGTCGGTGTGCGCGCTCGACAGCCGGCGCGATCTGGCGGTGCTCGACGTGGGGCTGCTCGACGCGACGCCGGTGAAGGCCGCCGGCAGCAAGCTCGCCGAGGAAGGCCAGCCCGTCTACGTCTTCGGCATGGTGTCCGGCGAGGGCCGCGCGCGCTGGGTCGACGCGCAGCTCGCCGCGGTGCAGGTCGTCGGCGCGTCGCTCACGGTGTACTCGCTCACGGGAGAGGTGCCGCCCGACGCATCGGGGGGCCCGCTGGTGGGGGCCGACGGCACGGCGCTGGGCGTGGTGACCGTGGCGGAGACCGACGACGGCGTGGTGACGCTGGGCGTGCCGTGGAAGTACCTGGAGCCCCTGCTGCGCCAGAACCAGGAATTGCCGCTGAGCGTGCTCTCGGCTGACCACCGCAAGCCGCCGCGGCGCGAGGTGCCGGAGCATCCCCTGTCGTTGCTCGAGGGCTCGGCGCCCGCGGGGCTCGAGGCGACGACCGACACCATCGCCGAGGCGATCCGCGTGGGGGCGCCCGCGTACAACGAGGGCGACGTGGCGCGCTGCTATTCGATCTACGCCGAGACGGCGAAGAAGCTGATCGACACGCGCGATGACTGCGCGGGCGTACAGACGGCCCTGCGCGCGGGCCTGGCCAGGGCGTCGGCGATGAGCGACGTCGACCAACAGGCGTGGGCGATGCGCGACGCGTTCGATGGGCTGCTGCTGGTGATCGAGAAATACCTGCGCACGAACCTCACGCCCGCACGGAAGCCGGGGAAGCCCCCGTTGCTCAATTGAGAAGAGACGAAAAGTGTCTCCCTCTCCCCGAGGGGGAGAGGGTCGGGGAGAGGGCATACCCGCTTCTCGCGCTGCTCTTCACCGCGTGCATCGCCCCCCAGCCGATGCTCGCCCCGCCCGGCGAGGACGTGACGGTCTTCATCCACGGCTACAAGGGGGGCTTCCTCCAGACTGAATCAGGCGAGCTCGCCTGGATCAGCATCGGCCAGGCGATGAGCGCAGGTGATCGGTCCCTCGCGTTGCCCTTCGCCGGCCAACGCGACGGAGCGCGCTACGGCCCGCTGAAGCCAGGCGGCCCGATGACCAGGCTGACGGTGATCCCCTTCCTTTTCGAAGAAGACCCGTACTTCTCCTGGATGAACTGGGCGAAGGACGCGCTGCCCGGCTTCATCACCTTCTCGTACGACTGGCGGCTCGACCTGCGCGAGAGCGGCGCTTCTCTGTGCACCTTCCTCGAAGGGCTGGGGCCGAACCGGCGCATCCGGCTGGTGGCGCACTCGATGGGTGGGCTGGTGACGCTGCAGTGCCTGCGCCGTGGTCCCGAGGCCGTGCGGGCCGCGGTGAAGAAGGTCGTCTTCGTCGCGACGCCGTTCAGAGGCGGTCCCGGGCAGTGGGACGATCTCCACCTCGGCTCGAAGACGAACGCGAACACGAAGCTGCTCGAGGCCGAGGCGCTGCTGACGATGCCCGCGGCGTGGCAGTTGCTCAGCCCGGAAGCCGACATCTTCTTCGACCAGCGCGGCGCCCGCATCGACGTGCCCGCGTACGATGCTTCCACCTGGATCGAAGGGCACTGGGGCGTCTTCAAAGAGCCGCTCGATCCCGCGTACCGGCGCCAGCTCGAGGAGCGCTTCGAAGCGCACCGCGCGCTCTGGGCGAGCCTGGGGGACGAGCAGGGTGATCCGCCGGCGTGGGCGACGATGGTGGTGATCGGCAAGGGCCGGCCCACCGTGCGGGCCTGGACGCTCAAGGACGATCGCACGTTCGACTTCACCAACCCGCTGCGGGGTGACGGTGACGGCGCGGTGCTGGTCGAGCGGGCGCACCCGCCGAAGCCGATCAAGGCGACGATCGTCGAGACCACGGCCGAGCACACCGCGATGCTGCGGGAGCCCGAGGTGCAGGCGGTGATCGCCGATTTTCTGCGCTGAACGTTCCGCGCCGGCTCAGTTCGGGGGTGTTTGCGCTTCGACGACAGCCTTGAGCTTCTCGAGGCTCGTGGCGAAGTGGGCGCCGAGCCTGTCTTCGACCGTGCCGCGGAAGAAGCCCCCCACGACCGGGGGCAGGGTGCCTTCGTCGACCCAGGTCACGCGCGTGGCGTCGCCTTCCGCCGTGAAGGCGAGGGAGGCGCGCGCGTTCACCACCTCGGACTCGATCGACTCGTCGAGCTCGACGCCGCGGAGCGGATCTGACGCGGTGATCACGATCTGGCCGCGCCCCATGGTGGGGCCGAGCCACATCCACTTCGCGCCCACGCCGTCCTGCGGTCCCTCGTAGGTGTTGCGCAGCATGGGGTCCAACGCGCGGGTCCACACCGACCACTCCTGCCAGCGCTTCAGGTCGAAGAGCAGCGGGTGAATGCGCGCGGGGGTGGCGTTGATCACCACGTGCCTTTCCACTCGCCACGTGCGTGGGAGGACCAGCCCGACGGCGAGCGTGAGGACGATCAAGGCCACGAGGGCGATGGAGAACTTCTTGATCACGGCGGAGGCGCTCTATGCCAGAGAGCAGCCATGGCGCGCTACGACGCATCGTCGGCGGAGATCCTGGTGTTCACCTTCAAGGAAGGGCTGCTGTCCGCGGTCGCCCACGACTTGAAGCTCAAGGCGACGAAGTTCACTCTCGAGGTGGACGGCTCGACCGCCCGCCTCGACCTCGAAGCGGGCTCGATTCGCGTGGTGACCGCGATGAAGGACGGCGCCGAGAGCCCGTCGGCGATTGCCTCGTCGAAGTTCGGCGAGATCGAGAGGAACGCGTTCGACGACGTGCTGCAGGTGAAGAAGTTCCCGACCATTCAGTTCAACGCGACCCAGGTGACCGAGACCGAGGTGGTGGGGAAGCTCACGCTGCACGGACACACGCACGAGGTGCGCGGCCGGCGCAGCGGCAACAGCGCCGAGTTCCGGATCGATCAGCGGACCTTCGGCATCAAGCCCTACAGCGCCATGCTCGGGGCGTTGAAGGTGAAGCCGGAGGTCGTGGTGAAGGTGAAGGTTGGCTAGCCCTCACCCTCTGGCCTCGTCATTTTCGAGTGATCGCCGGGCGGATCAGCGTGTGCTCATCGTCGTCGTGCTCTGACGCCATGGTCTGCAGCCGCTGGTTGGTGGCCCGCAGCCGCCGCGAGAGCTCGCGGCAGATGTTCTGCAGCACCATCACGTAGCCCGGCACGTCCTCCTGGTAGAGCGTGTACAGGTCGCGGTTGCTCAGCGAGAACAGCAGCGACGGCTTCTGCGCCAGCACCGTCGCCGAGCGCTTCTGAATGTCGATCAGGGTCATCTCACCGAAGAACTCGCCGGGCCCCATGCGCACCATCTTCATGCGCCGGCCCTCTTCGTTGTCGCGGCAGACCACCACCTCGCCGTCGCGCACCAGGAACATCGCGCGGCCCGCCTCGCCCTGCTTGCAGATCTCGGTCTCGGGCGTGAAGTGGTGCTCACCCATGAGCTTGATGATGCGCTTGAGGGTGGTCTCCTCGAGCCCACCGAAGATGGCGATCGTCGGCAGCCAGGCGAGCAGATCCGCTTCGTTCTTCATGCGACACGCACCTTGGTCAGCTGGTGTACCGCGTCACCCAGCCCTTCCAGCGTGAGCGGGTACATCGGGAAGATACGCCTCAACACGTCGATCGTGCTCTGCCACCAACTGGAAGGGTGTTCAGGGTTCAGCCAGGCCGCCGAGGGGTAGTGCTCGCGCAGGCGCATCATCCACATCGCGCCCTCGACCCCCTCGTCTTCCTGCCAGCCCGACGTGCTCATCAGCTCCCAGGGTGCCATCAGCGCATCCCCCACGAGGATGAGTTTGTACTTTCGATCGGTCTCCGCGAAGAGCTGCGAGATCTTCACCGGCTCGCTCAGCTTCGCGTTCTTGTAGACGCGCCCATAGATGCAGTTGTGGAAGTAGTACGTGCGCAGCTCCTTGAAGTGCGTCGCCTTCTTCGCCGCGGTGAACAGGCGCGACACCAGGTGCGCGTACGGGTCCATCGAGCCGCCCACGTCCATCATCAGGATCACCCGGGTGCTCGACTTGCGCGGTGGCCGCGTCACCACCTCGAGCTCCCCTAGGTTCCGCGCCGTCTTGTCGATGGTGCCATCGAGGTCGAGCTCGTCGGGCTGCCCTTCGCGGGTGAAGGCGCGCAGCTTGCGCAACGCCAGCTGGAGCTGCCGCACGTCGAGTACGAGATCGTCGCGGTACTCGCGGAAGTTGCGCTGGCCGGCCACCGACACCGCGCTGCGCATGCCGCCTGCGCCGCCGATGCGAATGCCGGGCCTCGCCGCGCGGCCCGAGTTCCCGAACGGGGAAGTGCCCCCGGTGCCGATCCACTTGTTGCCGCCGTCGTGGCGTTCCTTCTGCTCGCGCAGGCGCTGCTCGAAGAGCTTCTGCAGCTCGTCGCGATCGAACTGCTCGAGCAGGGCCAGCTCTTCAGGCGTGAGGTTCGGTCTGCGCTCCGCCGCGTCGCGAAGCCAGTCGAGCAGCTGCTGCTGCAGCTCGAGCGCCTTGCCCTCGATGCCCTGGAAGATCTTCCCGTAGGCCTCATCGAACGCGTCGAGGTGCTTCTCGTCGTGGATCAGCAGGGCCCGCGCCACGTAATAGAAGCCGTCCATCGAGCTGTCGTGCAGGCCGGCCTTGAGCGCCCCCGCGAGCGCGACCGCTTCCTGCGTGCCCACCGGCACCTTCCGCGCACGCAGCTCGTAGAGGAACGGAATGAACATCAGGCCCTCGTGCGCTTGCCGCCCCCGAACGTCTCGGCGAAGGCCTGCAGATCCTGCTCGCGTTTCAGCAGCGCACCCAGGAACGGCAGGTTCTCGTCGAGCTTGAGGGTCGAGATGCCGGCCGCCTTGAGCGCCGCGATCCAGTCGACCAGCTCGCTCGTCGAGGGGCGCTTGCGCAGGCGGGTGAGCGCGCGCAGCTCGTAGAAGATCTGCAGCGACTGGTCGATCATCCGATCGTTCAGGTCGGGGTGGTGCACCGCCACGATGCGCTTCATCAGGTCCTGCTCGGGGAAGTCGATGAAGTGGAACACGCACCGGCGCAGGAAGGCGTCGGGCAGGTCCTTCTCGTTGTTCGAGGTGATGATCACCACCGGCCGGTCCTTCGCCACCACCTCGCGGTCGGTCTCGATCACCCGGAAGCGCATGCGGTCGAGCTCGTGCAGCAGGTCGTTGGGGAACTCGAGGTCGGCCTTGTCGATCTCGTCGATCAGCAGCACCCGGCGCTCGGGCGCGGAGAACGACTCGCCGAGCGGCCCGAGCTTGATGTACTTCTCGATGTCCTTCACGTCGTGATCGTTGAAGCGCGAGTCGTGCAGGCGCTGCACCGCGTCGTAGACGTAGAGCCCGTCCTGGGCGCGGGTGGTGCTCTTCACGTTCCAGGTGATCAACTGCATGCCCAGCGCCTTCGCGATGGCCTCGGCCAGCAGGGTCTTGCCCGTGCCCGGCTCGCCCTTCACCAGCAGGGGGCGCTGCAGCACCAGCGCGCAGTCGACCGCCGAGCGCAGGCTCTCACTGGTCAGATACGTCTCTGTCCCCTTGAATCGCATGCCTCGACGTTACCCCCGAGTGCGGTAGTCTGCCCGCGCCTTTCGAGGAGGGGACACCGTGCTCAAGTGGAAGTTGATGATGACGACGTTGCCGTTCGTGCTCGTGGTCACGGGCCTCAAGGCTCTGGTCGAGTTCGGCTTCCACTTCACCGGCGTGGTCGACTTCGCAGACGTGGGCGTGGTCTTGACCGGGGCGGTCTTTCTCACCGGATTCCTGCTGGCGGGCACCATGGCCGACTACAAGGAGAGCGAGAAGATCCCCGGTGACATCGCGAACTCGCTCGAGACGATGGAGGAGTTCTTCATTCTCGCAGCGGCCCAGCAGTCGTCGCTCGATCGGAAGGACCTGCAGCGACAGGTGCTCACTCTGACGGATGCGATCCGCGGCTGGCTGATCAAGAGGTTGACCACGCCTCAGGTGTTCGCGGCCTTCGTCGAGCTGAACGCGACCATCGTTCGGGTCGAGAAGGCTGGCGCCGGCTACCACGCTTCGCGCGCCGTCTCTCAGGCCCTGAGTCTGCGCCGCGCGGTGAGCCGCATCGACGTGATCAGCCGCACCGGCTTTCTGCCCCCGGCCTATGCCCTGCTCGAGGTGCTGCTGGCGGTGATCCTCGGCCTGATGATGGTGGCCAAGTTCAAGAACCCGGTCGCGACCTACGTGCTGGTGCCGTTCTTCGCGCTGGTGAACATCTACATGCTGCGGCTGATCAAGGACATCGACGACCCGTTCGACTACGCGCCTGACGGCTCGAAGAAGGGCGCGGCCGAAGTGGAGATCTTCCCCATCCACGAGTACCGCGATCGGTTGGCGGCCCGCATCGGGCCCTAGGGTTCCTCGAGCTCGAAGGGCGTGAGCGGCCGGCCGGAGTGGTGCTTCAGGTACGCGGTGAAGCCCGCCCGCGACTCGAGCTGGAACTCGGGCAGCCGCGCCAGCGCTTCGGGCGCGAAGTGGTACTGCTCGATCACCAGGCTCGCGCGCAAGGCGCCGGCGGGGCCCTCGAAGGCGCACACCTCGTGCGCGAGATCTCCGCGGAAGTGGACGATCGCGTTCTCCTCGGGGACCAGCTTGGCGATCGCGTCGGGCCCGTCCCAGAGCAGGAGCTCTCCACCCTTCGTGGCCGGAATGGTGAGGTAGAGCACCGAGACCACCTCGGGTACGGCGTCCTCGACGCCCGAGGGCTTTCGCAGCGTGGCGTCGATGTGCCGCGCGACCGTGCCTCCCGCCGAGACGAGCAGCACGTTGAGGTACCACGCGTTGGGAATGCGGGTGAGCCTGCGCCGCTTCCACCAGGGCGTGAGCGCGCGGACTGCCGGAGCGCCGAGCACCGTGTCGAAGTGCGGCGTGAGCGCCGAGAAACGGTCGATCACCTTCGCGCGCCCCTCTTCGCGAAACGTCACGCCGAAGCCGCGGCTGGCCTCGAAGGGGCCTGAGAGCGTGCTGGCCCCCACCAGCGGGGAGGCGAGGAGCGCGTCGCGCAACGCGGTGAACCGGGGGGCGGGGAGGGCGCCCCTGCTGCTGCGAAACTCACGCACTGCGCCATGGTGCCGCAGTCGCCGGAAACTTGCCTGTGGCTTCCTGTAGCGGAGACTTCACCGGGTGCTGATTGAACGGCAGAAGCGCTTGTCGCGGGTCCGATTCAAGCACCCGATCCGCGTGGTGACGCTCGAGGGCCAGCCCCGGGTCATCCGCACGCTCACCGCGAACGTGTCGCGCAAGGGGCTCTTCCTGCGCATGCCCGAGCCGCTGCCGATGGGCACGAAGGTCGCGCTCTCGCTCGAGGCGGGAGGCCGCGCGCTGGCGCTCGCCCAGGCCGAGGTGGTGTGGGGCCGCGAGCACGAGAGCCAGTTGCCGGGGCGCTTTCCCGGCTGCGGGGTGCGCTTCACCGAGTTCATGCACCCGCGGGCCGAGGAGCTCGTCGATTACCTGGTGCACAACCTCGATCGCGGCAAGCCGCTGATGCTCGCCCCGCCCGAGCGCCGGTGGCTGCGCTGGGCGCCGTACGCGGCCGGTGGCGCGTTGCTCGCCTGCGCGGTCCTCGCGACGCTGTTGCTGTGGGGGCCGTCCGATGCCGAGGACCTCGTTGACGATGCACCGGGCGTCGCCGTGGTGGCCGAGCCGCCTGTGGTTCGCTCGGCCCCGCTGCCCCCGGTGGTGATGGCCCCGGTCACCCCGAGCGGAGTCGAGGGGCCCCCTGCGGCTGAGGAGCCGAAGCAGCCCGTGGTGATGGCCCAGCCGCCCCCGGTCACCGCGGCCGAGGAGCTGAAGCAGCCCGCAGTGATGGCCCAGCCGCCCCCGGCCTCCGCGCCTGAGGAGCCGAAGCAGCCCGTGGTGATGGCCCAGCCGCCCCCGGTCACCCCGAGCGGAGTCGAGGGGCCCCCTGCCGAGGAGCTGAACCCGGTCACCGGGGGCGCGAGTGCCGATGCGAAGCGCGTTGGGATCGTGAAGGAGAGTGGCCTGACCGAGAAGCGGCCCCTCGGGAAGTCCAGGGAGACGGCGGACGGGAAAGAACCGGGGGCGCCGAAGGAGCAGGCCAGGCTCGCGCCATCCTCCGCGCCTGCGGCAGAGAAGCCCGTCGCGGTGGCGAAGCCGAAGACCGGCCCCGCGAAGGACGTGCAGCGCGGCAACCTGAAGCTCCCGTCTGGCGCAGCGACCAGCCTGACGTGGACGCTCGCAGGAGCGGACCTGAGACTCTCGCCCGAGCTCACCGCCGGCGCACAGGTCACGCACGCGTTCGTGCTGTCCGGCCCGCCGCGCGCGGTGTTCGACCTCAGTGGCGCGGCGCCGCTCAAGAGCCACGTCGTGCCGGCTTCTCCGCCGTACGCCACCGCGGTTCGCCTCGGGAAGCAGGGCGCCGGCACCCGCATCGTCGTCGACCTCGACAGCGCCCCGAAGCGCGTCAGCCAGGACGGCGCCGCGCTCGTGCTCACGTTCTGAGCCCGTTCTCCGTCGCGCATCACGCCGACCCCGGGCGCAGCACCTGTTAGAAGCGCAGCGCCTTGGAGTTCTCGCCGCTCGTCATCGTGGGTCTCTTCTTCGTGGCGCTGGTGGCCGGCCTCGTCGACGCCATCGCCGGCGGGGGCGGGCTCCTCACCGTGCCTGCGCTGCTCGCCACCGGCATGCCCACGCCCATGGTCTTCGGTACCAACAAGGGCTCGGCGGTGTTCGGCAGCGGGGCGGCGTTGCTTCGCTTCTGGCGCGCCCGGCTGATCGACTCGAAGCGGGCGAGGGTGCTCTTTCCCCTGGGCATGCTGGGCTCGTTCGCGGGCGTGGCGCTGCTGACGATGCTCGATCCGAAGATCCTCCGGCCGATCGTGCTGGTGCTGCTCGTCGCCGCCGGGGTGATCGTCGCCTTCGTGAGGCCGCCCGCGGTGCAGGTCGGCGTGCCTTCCCCGCGGGCCGCCCTCAAGGCCGCGCTGCTCGCGCTGGTCATCGGCGCCTATGACGGCTTCTTCGGTCCGGGCACCGGCACCTTCCTCATCATCGGCTTCGTGGTGCTGCTCCACCTGAGCCTGCAGGAGGCCTCGGCCAACGCGAAGGTGGTCAACTTCGCCTCGAACCTGGCCGCGATGACGTTCCTCGCCTGGAAGGGCCTGGTGGTGTGGAAGGTGTCGATCCCCATGGCCGCGGGCCAGTTCATCGGGGGTACCATCGGCGCGCAGCTCGCCGTCAAGGGGGGCGACACCCTGGTGCGTCGCGTGGTGCTGCTGGTGGTCTTGGCGCTGGTGACCAAGCTCGGTTACGACCTGCTGCACACCTCTTGAAGGAGTCACCCTTGGCGAAGATCACCATCACCTACTGCACCGCCTGAGGCTACCTGGCCAGAGCTGCCCGTGCGGCAGACGCGCTGAAGGAAGAGCTGGAGCTCGAAGCTGAGCTGCTGAAGGGCTCTGGCGGCATCTTCGAAGTGGCCGTCGACGGCCGAGTCGTCTCAAAGAAGGAGCTGGGCCGGTTCCCGACCGAACACGACGTGGTCGACGCGGTCTCGGCAGCCCTCGGCAAATCGGGAGCATGACCTCTGTCCACTGAAACGCTGCGCATCGAACGACCCACCCTCGGCCTGACCGCGCGCGTGCGCAGGCGCCTCGGCGCGGCCGTCACCGACGGCTTCTTCCTCGGCGCCGCGAAGGGCGCGGGCCTGTTGCCCGTCGCCTCACCGCGCTTCCACAAGGTGACGGTCGAGAAGAACATTCCCTACCGGCGCACCGGCCGCGAGGCGCACACGCTCGACGTCTACCGCCCGCGCGACGGCTCGGGCCCGCTGCCGATCGTGCTCTACCTGCACGGCGGCGGCTTCCGCTTCATGTCGAAGGACACGCACTGGCTCTTCGGCCTGATCTACGCGCGCCGCGGCTACCTGGTGGTGAACGTGAACTACCACCTGGCGCCCGAGCACCCCTTCCCGGGGGCCGTGGAAGACGTCAGCGCTGCCTGGCAGTGGCTGGTGGAGAACGCCGCGCGGCTGGGCGGCGATCTGTCGCGCGTGGTGGTGGCGGGAGAATCGGCGGGCGCGAACCTGGCCGCGTCCCTCACCCTGATGACGCACCAGCGGCGCGACGAGTCGTATGCGCGTGATGCGTACGGGACGGGGGTCACCGCGAAGGCCGTGGTGGCGGCGTGCGGCCTGTTCGAGGTGAGCAACCCCGAGCGCTTCAGGGCGCACCACACCTTCTTCCGCGATCGCATCGAGGAGGTCACCGACGCCTACCTGCACGGCGTCACCCTGCGCGATCGCCGCACGCTCGAGCTGGCAGACCCGGTAGTGGCGCTCGAGGGGCTCACCCAGCTGGACCGCCCCCTGCCGCCGTTCTTCCTCCCCTGCGGCACGTGGGACCTGCTGATGGGCGACACGCAGCGCATGGTGAAGGCGCTGCACCGCCTGGGCTCCACCAGGAGCGAAGCCCGCGAGTATCCCCGCGGGCCCCATGCGTTTCATGCCTTCGTGGTCACGCCTCAGGCGCTGCGCTGCTGGAAGGACACGTTCACCTTCCTTTCAGCGAACGTCTGACCCCCGGCGCCTAGCGCTCGCAGACGAGCGCTTCGGGCGCCAGCGGCTGCTGCGCGCGGGCGATCAGCTGATTGCGGGTGTCGGCGCTGAGCTCGACCAGGGTCCAGTGACCGTCTTCACCGAGCGCGAGCGCGGTGTTGGGGGTCAGCTTCTTGTCGAGGATGAGCTGCTTGAGTTCGGCCTTCGCGATCGCCTGCTCGGCCTCGCCCAGCTGCTTGAAGCGGGGGTGGTCGATCATCGCCTGCGCGCCGGTCAGCGCATCGGCCGGCTCGGTGAAGGGGAAGTTGTCGCCGAGGATGACCACCAGGAGCGCCTGAATGGGGAACGTGGCGACGTCGATCACGAACGTGAAGGGCAGGAGGAAGATGCCGGTGGTCTTGCGATCGATGTAGGTCGGCCGACGGACGGTGATCCCGAGGAAGGCGCGATCGACCAGGCGCGACATCATGCAGCCGGTGGAGAACAGGACGGTGGCCATCGAGATGGCCAGGGTGCGAAAGAGACGGCTCTTCATGGGCGCTCCTGAGGTGAAGTTCTTTCGATTGTGAGGGCCGGATCGTGCGGGGATCAAGCAATTGGCCCAACATTCTCGTCCCACACAGGGTGCTACAGGCTCAGGTGGTGGCGCGCTGTTCCTTCGGCGCGTCGAGCTGGGGGGTCTCGCCGGTGCTGGTCTTCTCGGCCTTGACCTTGAGGCTGTAGCGGTTGGCCGCTGACTCGATGATCTGCTCGATCAGCTGGGCGTAGTTGAGCCCGCGGTGCTCGGCCGCCATCGCCAGCTCGCTGTCCTTCTCGAGGTACGGGTTCGGGTTCACCTCGAGCACGAACGGCTCGCCCGTCTTGTTGCTGATGCGGAAGTCGACGCGCGCGTAGTCGCGGATCTTGAGGGCGCGGTAGGCGAGCAGGGCGCTGCGCTCGATGCGCGCCTTGAGCTCGGGCGAGATGTCCTGGGCGATCACCAGGTGCGGGTGATCTTCGCCGGTGTCCCCGAACTTCACCTGGCGGTCGCTGACCTTGGGCACGTCGGGGTTCCACGCGCCCCAGTTGAGCTCGACGATGGGCAGGATCTCGGGGCGGGTGGGCGTGCCGATGACGCCCACGTAGACCTCGCGGCCGTCGATGAACTCCTCGGCGAGCGCCTCGTCGTTGAGCGTCTTGCGGATCTCGCGCACGCGCTTGGTGAGCTCGTCCCAGTCCTTCACCACGGAGTGCTGGCCGATGCCGATCGACGCGTCGCTGCGCGCCGGCTTGACGATCAGGGGGAAGTTCATGCGCCCGAACGCCTCGAAGGCCTCGCCGTCGAAGGTGAGGAAGTTGGGCGTGTTGACCTCGTGGTACTCGAGCAGCTGCTTGGTGAGGATCTTGTCTTGCGCCAGCAGCAGGCCGGCGGTGCCCGACCCGGTGAACTGCACGCGCGCCAGCTCGAGCACGGCGGCCACGTTCACCTCGAGCCGGTAGTCGTCGGCGAACGTCTCGCAGACGTTGAAGACGAGGTCGGGCTTCTGCTTCTCGATCGCCTTGAGCAGATCGAACACGCGATCGTGCACGGCGATGAGGGTGATGGTGTGGCCCAGCGAGGTGAGGGCGTCGCTGACGTCCTGAACCACGGGATCCATCGGGTCACCCGACGGTTGGTAATGCAGAACGGAGATCTTCAGCGGAGGAACTGTAGCGGCTGCCATTCGCCGCCCACTGTAGTCCCGTTTCGATCAGTCGGCGTCGAAGAACTTGTCGGTGTAGAGGAAGTTCATCGCCAGCGTGGTGAGCAGCACGGTGAGCTTGGTCGTGTACTCGCGCGCGTTGTCGCGATGAACGGTGAGCTTGAGCACGGTGACGCGCTCGAGCAGGTGATCGAGCACCGACTTCACCACGCCGCGCGAGACGCCCGAGTACTGCGTCACCGCGTGGATCAACGCCTGGCGTTCGGCGCGCAGCAGGGTGTCGGCACCGGTGGCGCCGATGGTCTCGGCCTCGAAGAGCGCTCCGAGATCCTGGTCGAGCTGATCACCGATCGAGAGGTCGATCTTCTCTTCGAGCGCGCGCTGCCGGTAGTGGTCGAGCACCGTCTCTTCCATCTGGCCCACGTCCATGTCGCGCTCGTCGAGGGTCACGGGCGGCGGGCTGCGGCCGATCTTCGTGATCACCTCCTGCACGTACTGGAGCTTCTTGAGCGCGCCCCAGCCCTTGTACCGCTCGGCCCAGTTGCTTCCGGGCGTGAGGAGCACGGCGAAGGTCTCGGCGAAGTCTTCGTCGGGGTGCTTCTGCGCGTACCAGCCCGACAGGTGCGCCACGTACTTCCGGCTGAAGGGGTGCGGCTTGTAGGTGTCGAGGTAGGGCTTGCCGAAGTCGCCGAAGAGCTTCTTCCACTCTTCCGTCTCGTAGAGCTTGTACGCGTAGTTGAACGCGTGACCCGCCTCATGACGGAGGTACATCATGATGTCGCGTTCGCTCTCGGCGCCCGCGCCCAGCGCGTCTTCGATCTGCAGCAGGTTCTGATCAGCCAGGTAGAAGGGAATGCCGATGACCGGCACGCCAGACGGGCAGCCCCACTGATCCGAGAGGTAGCACTCGGGGCGATGCGAGATGCCCTGCGCTTCCATCTCTTCGTAGAGCTGGTGGATGAACTTCTCGAGCCGCGTGCCGGCCAGGTGGAGCTTGAGGTCCTTGATGCGCGCCTGCAGCAGACTCGCGCTGGCCGGCGGCAAACCGTCTCCGAAGAGCGGCTCGGGGGCCT
The DNA here is from genome assembly GCA_030681645.1 of Archangium sp. GTDB lineage: Bacteria > Myxococcota > Myxococcia > Myxococcales > Myxococcaceae > Archangium_A. The sequence goes on along the minus strand of JAUXRX010000057.1, from coordinate 72,170 downwards.
TCTCCCGGAAGGCGACTGGGCTGGCGAGTGCGGTAGTCATTCGTGGCTCTGTGACGGTCGCGGCGACCATAACCGACAGAGCCAACGCGCAAAGCCCCTCGCGCGTTCCGAGTGGTAAGTCCTCGAAACGAATGAAATTTCAGTTGTTTTAAGGTGGAGGGTCTGTCGAGACCCACCCAGTTCCAACTAGTCGAAGGCACCGATGTCAGGCCCCTTTTTCGGCGGAGGCTTCTTGCCAGGCGGCGGCTTTGATGAAGGGGCGGGCTCGAGCTGAAAGTCGAAGGACTGGTCGGCCTCCGAGCGCAGGGTTTTGACCAGGTCTTTGTGCCCCGCGAGCTTGAAGGTGAGCTCGCGGGTGGTGCCCCGAGCCCAATCGAGCGTCAGCGGGGTGTTGCCGATCATCACGCCACCCTCGAGCACCTCGGCGCCGTCCGGTGTGGTCTTGAGTGTGACCTTCGCGGGGGTGGCCTCGACCCTGGCCGGCACTTCAGGCGGCGTGTTCGCGACGAGGGGGGGCGGCGCTTCGACCGGCTCGGTCTTGCCGGCGAGCTTCCACACCAGCGCGCCGCCGATCAGCAGCACCAGCACGGCCGCGACGGCCACCAGCGCACCGAGGGGAACGCCCTGAGGGGGAGGCGGCTGGCGCTTCTCTTCCGGGGCCGGAGCGGGCTCGATCTTCGAGGCCTGGCGGGGAAGCGGCCTGGAGACCGCCGAGATGGCCTTCGAGGGCACCTTCGAGCGGCTCGCGCCCGACTTGCGGGACGCGGACGACGAGCCGCTGCCGCTGTCCTTGCTGCCGGTCTCCGGGGTGAAGAGAGGCACCGCGTCGAGCACGGAGTCGGGCGTGCCGGAGAGCGCCGCGTGCATCGACTGCACGAAGTCTTCGGCGGTCTGGAAACGATCTTCCTTCTCGGGCTTGAGGCCCTTCACCATGAACTCGTCGATCGCCCTGGGGACGGGAGAGCCCTTCCGGTAGGTCTCGATCGCCGGCACGTTCGCGGCGAGCGCGAGGGTGAGCGCCTTGCGCACCGAGTTCGCGCCGTAGGGCGAGTGACCGGTGAGGCAGTAGTAGAAGACGCCGGTGAGGGAGAAGAGATCGGAGCGCTGGTCGACGACCTCGCCGCCGGCCTGCTCGGGCGGCATGTACTGGGGCGTGCCGAGCACCTGGCCGGTCGAGGTGAGCTGCTCCTCTTCTTCCTGCTCGAGCGCCTTGACGAGGCCGAAGTCGAGCACCTTGACGTACTCGTTGCCGTCGACCGAGGTGAGCATGATGTTGTGCGGCTTGAGATCGCGGTGGATCACCTGGGTGTGGTGCGCGTGCGCGACGCCCGCGGCGGCCTGCTCGATGATCGCGGCGGCCTGGCGCAGGGTGAAGGGGCCGTCGCGCTTGATCCGCTCGCGCAGCGACTCGCCCTCGAGCATCTCCATCACGTAGTAGCAGAGGCCCTCGGCGGTCTTCCCGAAGTCGTAGATGGTGATGATGTTGGGGTGGTGCAGCCGGCTCGCCATCTCGGCTTCGCGCTTGAAGCGCTCGAAGAAGGTGGGGGCCATCGCGAGCTGCGGGTGCAGCGTCTTCAAGGCGACCGGGCGCTGCACGCTGGTCTGAATGCCCTTGAAGACCATGCCCATGCCGCCCTGGCCCAGCACGGACTCGACCTTGTACCGGCCGTCGAGGACCTTGCCGATCAGCTCGTTGGCATTGACGGCTTCGAACGGTTCCTTCGCCATTGGCCGCTATTTCCCCGAGGCGCGAGTTCGCCGACCGGAGAGTTTACGCGGATCGCTCCGCCCGTGCGTGGTATTCGCCGCGGCGTCGTGAGTCTCGTCATCGTTCAAGGTCTGCAGCTGTCCTACGGGTCGAAGACACTCTTCGACTCGAGCGCCTTCACCATCGGCCCGACCGATCGGATTGGCCTGGTCGGCGCGAACGGCACCGGCAAGTCGACGCTGCTCAAGATCTTGATGGGGCAGGTCACCCCCGACAACGGCATCCTCACGTTCCGCCGCAAGTCGCGGGTGGGGTACCTGCCGCAGGATCTGCAAGCGCTGCCCGAGGGTTCGCTGGTCGACGCGGTGATGTCGACCGTGCCGGGGCGCGACGCGCTCGACGAGCGGCTGGTGCTGACGGAGCAGCAGTTGGGCGCGACGTCGGACCCCGACGAGCAGATGGAGCTGGCGGCCACGTTCTCGGAGCTCCACGAAGAGCGGGAACACTTCGACGCGCACTTCGGCAAGCACCGGGCCGAGCAGATCCTGCTCGGGCTGGGGTTCAAGGTGACTGACTTTTCCCGCGCGACCACCGAGTTCTCGGGTGGCTGGCGCATGCGCGCGGCGCTGGCGGGGCTGCTGCTGCAGGACCCCGATCTGCTCCTGCTCGACGAGCCAACCAACCACCTCGATCTGCCGACGCTGGCGTGGTTCGACGCGTTCCTGAAGCGGTCGCGCAAGGCGATGGTGTTGATCAGCCACGACCGCGGGTTCCTGAACCGGCAGATCGACAAGGTGATCTCGCTCGAGACCGAGGGCGTGCGCACGTGGTCGGGCGACTACGAGGACTACCGGCGCCAGCGGGCCGAGGAATACGAGCGGCTGCTGGTGCAGGCCGACAAGGTGGCCAACCGGCGCAAGGAGCTCGAGACCTTCATCAACCGCTTCCGGGCCAAGGCCAGCAAGGCGAGCCAGGCGCAGTCGAAGATGAAGCAGCTGGCGAAGCTCGAGAGCGTGCAGCTGCACGAGGACCGCGCGACGGTCTCGTTCAGCTTCCCGGTGGTGGCGCAGAGCGGCCGCGAGGTGGTGAAGTTCTCGGGCATCCGCAAGGCGTTCGGCGACAACGTGATCTACGACGGGCTCGACGCGCAGGTGCTGCGCGGGCAGCGCATCGCGATCGTGGGCCTGAACGGGGCAGGGAAGACGACGCTGCTCAAGATCCTCGCGGGGGAGCTCGAGGCCGATGCGGGTACGGCCACGCTCGGTCACAACGTGGTGCTCGGGTACTACGCGCAGCACCACGCCGATACGCTCGACAAGCACCACACCATCCTCGAAGAGATGATGGAGCTGGTGCCCGACAAGCCGCAGTCGTTCGTGCGCAGCGTGCTCGGCTCGTTCCTGTTCTCGGGCGACGACGTGGAGAAGAAGATCGGCGTGCTCTCAGGCGGCGAGCGCGCGCGCGTGGCGCTGGCGAAGCTGTTGCTCAAGCCGGCCAACCTGCTGGTGATGGACGAGCCGACCAACCACCTCGATCTCGACTCGTCGGAGGCGTTGATCGAAGCGCTCGAGGGCTACACCGGCACGTTGATGTTCGTCTCGCACAACCGCAGCTTCCTCGACGCGCTGGCCACCCAGGTGTGGGACGTGCGCGACAAGAAGATCGTGCCGTTCCCCGGGAACCTGGCCGACTACCTGGCGCACCTCGACCTCGAGGCGGCGGCGCGGGCGCGCGGTGAAGAGGTCGACGTGAAGGGTGAGGGGGCGAAGGGGCCCACCGAGAAGGATCGCAAGCGGCTCGAGGCCGAGGCGCGGCAGGTCCGCAGCCAGCGCGCGGGGCCGCTCAAGAAGGAGATCGCAAAGCTCGAGGCGCGCATCGCCGAGCTCGAGACGGCGCAGAAGGCACGCGAAGCGCAGCTCGTCGATCCCGCGTTCATGTCGGACTACGGGAAGTCGCGGCCCGTGCTCGACGCGCATCGCGAGGCAGCCACCGAGCTCGAGACCGCGCTTGCAAGATGGGAAGCCGCGAGCAGCGAGCTGGCTTCACTGAGCGCTTAGAGCTCTATCCAACATCTTCCTCGAGCGTTGAGTGCTCACGGCCCGCCGTCGTCCGAGAGCGCGACGCATCTTCCGCTCACGCAGTCGACCAACTGGCGTTGGTAGCTGACGGCACACGAGCCATGGAGCCGACAATTGCCGCCGTCGCAGTAGCGTTCTCCTTCGGCGTTGGCCTCCGCGAGAAAGGAGGCTGCGCCCGCATCGTTGACCGCAGCGGGCGGGCAGGTCGTCAAGTGGGAGAAGCAGTTGATGGTCGAAACGAGCACGCAGTCGGCCGGGCTTTGGCACGACGCGTAGCGTTCGCGAATGGAGTTCAGCGCACAGACGAAGACCAGCGAGCGGGGGCAGCCATAGGTCCCCGCATCGTCGCAGCCGGAGAAGGTGTAGCTCTCCTGCGAATCGAGACGGCCGGCGTCAGCGCTGCTGCCGCCATCGGGCGCTCCGGCATCAGGAGCGCCAGCATCCCGGGACCCGGCATCGTCGGTCGGGGAGGGGATCGGACTGCATGAGACCATCGCCGCCAGGAACAGCATGCTTGCGCGAGGTGCGTTCATTGAAGGGTTCGACACGCTACCTCAGCGACCAGGGACACCTGGTCACCCGTCACATCATCTTGCGGTACACGCCCACCACGCGGCCGAGGATCATCGTCTGGCGGAAGTCGGCCTTGGCCACGTAGATCGGTTCCATGTCCTTGTTGGCGGGCTGGAAACGAATGCGATCGCCTTCGGGGAAGTAGCGCTTCACCGTGGCCTCGTCCTCGATCAGCGCGACGACGATCTCGCCCACCGCGGCGCTGGGCGCCTTCTTCACGAAGATGAAGTCGCCGTCGTGGATGCCGTCCTCGATCATCGAGTTGCCCTTCACCCTCAGGGCGAACACTTCCTTCCCGTTGCCGCCGAGCAGGAAGCTGTCGATGCGCACCGTGTCTTCGATGTTCTCCTGCGCGAGGATCGGCGCGCCGGCCGCCACCCGGCCGAGCAGGGGAATCTCGAGCATCGTGGGGTCAGACTTCTTCGCCCCCATGCCGAGGATCATCCGCGCGCGCTTGGTGGGCACCAGCGACCGGCTCTGCTGCTCGCCGCGGGTGAGGAACCCCTTCCGCTCGAGCGCCTTCAGGTGATCATTGACCCCGTTGGTCGAGCGGATATCCATCTCTTCACCGATCTCACGGATCGTCGGAGGGAAGCCGCGCTCCTCGGTGGTGCGCTGGATGAAGGTGAGGATTTCCTTCTGGCGGTCGGTGATGTCTTCCATGGGGCGCTCCCTGTAAGGCTGGATCTCTGTTCAGTATGGTTCCTGAACGGCCGTACAGAGTCAATTTTTTCAACCGGCCCCGAACATGGGGCACACTGGCTCCCACATGCGCTGCGTCCTCCTGGGGTTGGTGGTGTTGGTCTCGGGCTGCCGCGGAGGGCTGGCCGGCGGCATGTTCACGCGCGGCGGGGTCTCGTACGCCGTGGTCGAGCCCCCGGCCCCCTGGAGCCGGGTGGGCTTCGACGACAACGACCTCGCCTGGCTTTCCCCCTCGGGCCATGTGATCGCGGTCAACGCCACCTGCACCGGCCATGAAGACCCGCAGCTCGAGGTGCTCACCAACCACCTCATGATCGGCTTCACGGACCGCGAGTGGGTCAGCAAGAAGAAGTTCCAGCTCGACGGCCGCGACGCCCTCCGCTCGCTGGTCCGGGCCAAGCTCGACGGCGTGTCGCGCTCGCTCGACCTGGTGGTGCTCAAGAAGAACGGGTGCGTGCACGACTTCAGCTACATCAGCCCGGCCGGGCTCGAGGCCGAGCACCAGGCTGAATTCGACGCGCTGGTGGCAGGCTTTCGGCAGGAGCGCGCTCCATGATCTGGGTCGCTCTGCCTCGGCCAGACGTCCGCTTCGCTCCCGTTTCCCGGGTCACTTCGCCTCGGCCAGACGTCCGCTTCGCTCCCGTCTGTCTCGCGCAGCGTGCCGCTGCTGGCGGCTCCGTTCCTCGCTGTCTCGCGCAGCGTTCCGCTGCTGGCGGCGCCGCTCCATGACGGACAGCTCGCCCCAGCACCCGGAGGAGCCGACCCAGACCGAGCTCACCGACATGGTGCAGCAGGAGCTGGCGGCGATCATCCCCTTCAGCGCGCGCGTGCAGGACGGCTTCGGCGCCTTCGGCGGCATGATGGTGATGCTGGTGCGGGCCGCCCGCCGCGCCTTCACCCGGCCCTTCGCGCTGGGCACCGTCGCCTACCAGATCGAGATGCTGGGCACGCGCTCGCTCTCGCTCGCCACGCTCACCGCCACCTTCGCGGGCCTGGTGATCACCCTGCAGTTCGCCTTCTTCATGCAGCGCTTCGGCATTCAGCACACCGTGGGCAAGGTGGTGGTGCTCACGCTCTTCCGCGAGCTGGGCCCGGTGCTGACGGCGCTCACCGTCGGCGCGCGCATCGGCTCGGGCATCACCGCCGAGCTGGGCTCGATGCGGGTGACCGAACAGATCGACGCCATCTCTGCGCTCGGCGCTGACCCCATCAAGAAGCTGGTCACGCCTCGCCTCATCGCCTGCTTCCTGGTGATCCCCGCGCTGACTGCGCTCTCCGACGTGTTCGGCATGTTGGCCGGCAGCGTGGTGGCCGCCACGCAGTACGACATCCCCATGGAGCAGTTCTTCCGCTCGGCGGTGGAGACGGCGGACATCGTCGACTTCTCGTCGGGCATCGCGAAGAGCGCGGTCTTCGGCGTCATCATCGCGGTGGTCGGTTGTTACAAGGGCTTCGAGGTGAGCGGCGGCACCGAGGGCGTGGGCAAGGCCACCACCGAGACCGTGGCCATCACCTCGGTGGGCGTGCTCCTGTCTGACTTCTTCCTCACCAAGCTGTTCCTCGCCCTGTGAGCGCACCGGCCGAAGGGGAAGTGCTGATCAAGTGGGAGGGCCTGTGGAAGGCCTTCGGGCCCAAGCGCATCTTCGAGGGGCTCGATCTCGAGATCCGGCGGGGTGAGACGCTCACCATCATCGGCGGGTCCGGCAGCGGCAAGAGCGTGATGCTCAAGTGCCTCATCGGGCTGCTGTACCCCGATCGGGGTCACATCTGGTTCGAGGGCGGCGACGTGACCACCTACGGCGAGAAGGAAATCCGCGAGGTGCGCAAGCGCGTGGCGATGGTCTTCCAGGGCGCGGCGCTCTTCGACTCGCTCACCGTGGGCGAGAACATCGCCTACCCCCTGCGCGAGCACATGCGGGAACTCAGCGAGGCCGACATCACCGCGCGGGTGGCGAAGAACCTCAAGATGGTCAACCTGCCCGGCATCGAGCAGATGCGGCCGTCGGATCTCTCGGGCGGCATGCGCAAGCGGGTGGGGCTGGCGCGCGCGATCGCCATCGAGCCCGAGGTGATCCTCTACGACGAGCCCACCACCGGCCTCGACCCCATCAGCACCAAGGTGATCGACGAGCTGATCGTCTCGATGAAGCACCAGCTGGGCTGCACCTCCATCGTCGTCACCCACGACATGGACAGCGCGTTCCGGGTGAGCGATCGCATGGCCATGTTGGCGAAGCGGAAGATCGTGGCCAGCGGTACGGTAGAAGAGATGCAGGCCTCGACGAACCCCGACGTGCGCGCGTTCTTCGACGCGAGGAAGAGCTGAAATGGCGCAGCAACCACCCATGAATCCGGCAGATCGCGAGCGGCGGGTCATCATCCGCGCGGGGTTGTTCATCGCGCTCGGGCTCGCGCTCGCGGGCATCGTCGTCTTCGTGATCGGCAAGGAACGCCGCCTCTTCGAAGAGGCGAACATCTACACGGGCGCGTTCGAGAACGTCGACGGCCTGGCGCTCGACTCACCGGTGCGGCTGGGCGGCCTGGGGGTGGGCAAGGTGTCGAAGATCAGCTTCGCGCCCGACCTGGGTGATTCCCGCATCATCGTCACCATGGAGATCAGCAACCGCTTCCAGGAGCGCATTCGCGCCGACTCGGTGGCGCGCGTGACGGGCCGCGGCGTGCTCGGCGACAAGGCGATCGACATCTCCCTGGGCTCTCCGAAGAAGCCGGTGGTGCCGAACAAGGGCGAGCTGACCACCGGCACCTCGGGCGACATCAGCTCGCTGCTCAAGGCGACCGGCGAGGTGATCGACAACGCGGTCGGCATCACCCGCGACCTGCGCTCGGGCGTGCAGTCGTACACCACCCCGGCGATCCAGGAAGACGTGACCCAGTTCATCCGCTCGGCGCGCAACATCGCCGCCGAGATCGAGAGCGGCAAGGGCGTCGCCCACACGATCATCTACGACAAGAAGACCAGCGACGAGCTCAAGACGCTGCTGGCCAACGCCTCGTCGGTGGCGGTGAAGCTCGACAGCGCCGTGGCCCGCGTCGACGGGCTGCTCGCGGACATCAAGACGGGCGAGGGCTCGCTGCACGCCCTGATCTACGACAAGAAGGTCGCCACGGCGGTGACCGACCTGGGCGAGGCGGCCGACGAGCTGGCCAAGCTCATTCACGACGCGAAGACCACCAAGGACGGCGCGGTCTACCAGCTGGTCTACGGCGACGCGAAGTCGCTGCTGGGTGATCTCGCCTCGGCGGTTTCTGACGTGAAGAAGATCACCGCGAGGGTCAACGCCGGCGAGGGCACGCTGGGCGCGGTGATCAACGACCCGACCGTCTACGAAGACCTCAAGGAGATCCTCGGCAACATCAAGCGCAACCGGATCCTGCGCGAGCTGGTGCGAATCAGCATCAGCAACGGCGACAAGATCGACGCCGCCGGGAAGCCGCAGAAGTAGTTCGGGCAGGGTGGGGCCGATGTAGGTTTTTCGACGCGGGGCCTGTGGGGCCTACACTGGGGATCCCCCCGTGACCGTGAAGCCCACCATTCTCTGTGTCGACGACGAGCCCAACGTGCTCGACGTCCTGTGCCGGATGTTCGACCGGCTGGCGATCGTGCTCACCGCGAGGTCGGGCCCCGAGGCGCTGGCGGTCTTGCGCTCGAGACCAGTCGACCTGCTGATCACCGATCAGAAGATGCCCGAGATGACCGGCATCGAGCTGGTGCGCGAGGCGCGGAAGGAAGGCTTCGGCGTCACCACCATCCTCCTCACCGCGTACACCAACCCCAACGACCTGATCTCCGCGATCAACGAGGGGCAGGTGTTCCGCTACGTCACCAAGCCGTGGGACATCAACGATCTCACCATGACGGTGCGCAATGCGCTCGCCGTCGCCCAGCTGCGCAAGGAGAAGGAGCGGCTGGTCGAGTCGCTCCACAAGCGCATCGAGGCGCTCAACGTGATGTACGAGGTGAGCCGGCAGAGCGCGAAAGACGCGCCCTCGCTGGACGCCATCGTCGACCGGCTGCTGGCCACCGTGGGCCGGGTGCTCCCGCACGACGCCAGCGCGGTGCTGATCGAGTCGAGCGACGGCGAGACCGCGGCCCTGCGCATTCGCTGCACCACGGCGCTCAACGAGAGCGCGCTGCTGCACGTGAAGGACTCGGTGCTCTCGGCCCACCGCAAGGCGGCCGGCATCGTGCTGCCGGAAGAGCGGGTCAGCACCAACGTGAGCGGCGAGGTCGCCGGCGTGGCCGAGGGCCTGTCCACCTTCGCCTGCGCCATCTCGGTTCCGCTGGTCGCCGAGAAGCAGACGGTCGGCACCCTGGCGCTCTTTTCCACCCGGCCCGATTCGTACAGCACCGACGACGGCGAGCTGCTCGACGTGCTGGTCAACCAGACCACCGACGCCATCACCCACGTGCGCGCGGCCGAGCGCGAGGCGCGCCTGCGCATCGAGCAGATGGTCGAGGCGATGGGTGACGGCGTCATCCTCACCGACGCGAAGGGCGGGGTGGTGGTGGTGAACAAGGCGGCGCGCGAGCTGCTCAAGCTGTCGGCCGAAGACACCCGGCCCGGCTTCGAGCGGCTCACCGCCGAGCTGGGCCTGTCGCCCTTCGAGCTGGTGCGCGGCTGGGAATACGGCGGCGCCAAGACGATGCGCGAGGAGCTGCGGCTGCACGAGCGCGACATCGAGCTGGTGGTCACCCCGGTGGCCGGCGCGGCGCGCGAGCTGCGCGGGCTGGTGCTGGTGCTGCGCGACGTCAGCGAGCAGAAGCTGCTCACCCAGCGCAAGGACGAGTTCGTCGGCATCATCAGCCACGAGCTGCGCACGCCGCTGACCAGCATCGCGGGTGCGCTCGACCTGGTGCTCAACAGGCTCGCCGGCGACATCACCGAGAAGCAGAAGCGCTTCCTCACCATGGCGCGCGAGTCGACCGAGCGGCTCAACGCGCTGGTGGACGATCTCCTCGACCTGGCCAAGTTCGAGCAGGGCGGCATGCGCATGGACTTCCAGCTCATGCGGTTGGACGAGCTGGTCAAGACCGCGGTCGAGCGCTACGGGCCGTCGTTCAGCGAACGCAAGGTCGAGGTGTCGCTCGACGTGACGGCCACCGACGTGAAGCTGCTGGCCGACCCGAACCGCATCAACCAGGTGATCAACAACCTGCTCACCAACGCGGTGAAGTTCACCCCGCAGGGTGGCACGGTGAAGGTCACCGTGGGCCGCTCGGTGGAGCTGCCGGGCAGCGCGGTGCTTTCGGTGTGGAACTCAGGGGAGTCGATCGCCGAGGCCGATCTCGAGCGCATCTTCGATCGCTTCGAGCAGGCGCGGTCTGCCAAGACGCGCTCGCTGCCGGGCACGGGCCTGGGGCTGTCGATCTGCCGCACCATCGTCGAGGGCCACGGTGGGCGCATCTGGGCCGAGACGGTGGGTGACGGCGCGCGCTTCGTGGCGGTGTTCCCCGAGGAACCGACCGACCAGCAGCCGGCCGCCGACGAGGTGCTCAAGGTCGAGCGAGGCACCGTGCTGGTGGTGGAAGACGAGGCGCAGATCGCCTGGCTGCTCAAGGCGAAGCTGCTCAGCGCGGGCTTCAAGGTGGTGGTGGCCGATCGCGGCCATGACGCGCTCGCGGCGGCGCGGCGGGTGCGGCCCGACGTGATCACCCTCGATCACCGGCTGCCCGACGTGGAGGGGCTCAAGCTCCTCGAGATCCTCCGCCACGATCCCGAGACCAAGGCGGCGCGGGTGCTGATGGTGTCGGGCGTCGACGTACGCGAAGAGGCGCTGCGGGCGGGCGCGCACGCGTTCCTGCTCAAGCCGCTGTCCACGGCGAGCTTTCTGTCGAGCGTCGAGGCGCTGTTCAAGGAGCACGAGGGCAGCCGCGGCCGGGTGCTGGTGGTCGACGACGACCCGCAGATCACCGCCATCTGCGCGGAGGTGCTCTCGAACCAGGGCTTCGACGTCGATCGCGCGGGGAGCGTGGCCGAGGCGACCACGATCATCGCGCGCAAGCGGCCCGAGTTGCTGCTGCTCGACGTGTCGCTGCCTGACGGCGACGGCTTCCGCTTCTTCGAGACGCTCAAGGCCGATCGGGCGGGCGGGCCGATGTCGGTGATCTTCATCTCGGCGCGCAGCGACACCTCGGCGAAGGTGCGGGCGCTCAAGCTGGGTGGTGACGACTACCTGACCAAGCCGTTCGACGCGCTCGAGCTGGGCGCCCGGGTGGAATCGGTGCTGCGCCGCCGCACGGCCGACACGAGCGCGAGCCCCACCACGCAGCTGCCGGGCTCCGCGGCGATCGAGCGCGAGGTGCAGCGGCGGCTGCGCGAGAGGGCGCCGTTCGCGTTCTGTTACCTCGACCTCGACAACCTCAAGGCGTTCAACGACTTCTACGGCTTCGCCAAGGCTGACGGCGTGGTGAAGCAGACGGCTGACCTGCTGCGCGAGGTGGTGAGCCAGATGGGCGACGGCTCGGAGTTCGTCGGCCACGTCGCGGGTGACGACTTCGTCTTCATCTTGAGGCCCGATCAGGTCGACTCGGTCTGCCGCAGGGTGATCGAGTCGTTCGATCGCATCATCCCGCTCTATTACGAGCGGGGTGATCGCGAGCGCGGGTACATCGAGGCCGAGGATCGGTACGGTCAGCGGCGGCGGTTCCCGGTGATGAGCGTGTCGATCGCCGCGGTGATGACGGACGGCACGGTCGATCACCCCGAGCTGGCGCGGCAGGCGGCTGAGCTGAAGAAGCGGGCCAAGGCGGTGGTCGGCAGCGTGGTGCTCAGAAGCGACCAGCCCGACAGCGAGCGCAGCATCGCCTGAGTCGTGGGCGGTGGCCCTCGACTTCGCTCGGGCTGAGCGGATTGGGCCAGTTCCGTTCACGCCGAGCGGAGTCGAGCCATCTGCTAGCGTCCCGCTCGCCCATGCTGCGGCTGTCCCAGAAGCTGCTCCTCTTCGTGCTCGCGGCCGCGGTGATCCCGCTCGCGTTCGCGGGCTTCTGGCTGCTCCGCGAAGCCGAACGCGAGCTCGCCTCGCGCCTCGAACGCGAACAACGCGCACTGGCCGCCGCCGCCGCCGAGGCCACCGGCACGCAGCTCGCCGTCTCACTCGAGTCGCTGGCCCAGTCCGCCCTGTTGATCGACTGGCCGGCGGTGACGGCAGACGAAGCCGCGGGGGGACTGCGCCTGCTCTCCAGCCAATCGGCGGTCGTGGTGGCCGGCACGCTCGTCGATCCCTCGAGGCCCGACTTCGCTCCGATGATCGAGGGCATCGAGGGCCGGCCCGCCCTCAAGCTCACCCGCGACGAGCTCTCGAAGCTGCTCCCGCTGGTCACGCTCGCCACCTTCGGAGAGCCGGGCCAGATGGCGCTCGGCCCCGCGCAGGACAGCGCCGCCGGCCCGTGGATGCCGGCGGCGATCCAGGTCGGTCCCCGAGGCGCCGAGGCCCCGATGGTGGTGCTCGCCCTCACGCTCACCGTGCTCGACCGCTGGCTGGTCGAGCACGCGCCGTCGGTCACCACCCTGGAGATCGTCGACGCCGATGGCCGGGTGGTGGCGAGCAGCCAGTGGCACCAGAAGGTGTCCTCGCTCGACCCCGAGCGGATGGCGGTGCTGCGCTCGGGGCTCGAGCTGGCGACCTCGTCCACCGAGCAGCTCTCGCTGGCGAAGGTGCCGGGCAAGCTGGGCCTCACCGCGGTCACGTCGATTCCGCTCGACGCGGCCCGGCAGCCCATCCGCTCGCTGCGCCGGAGCGTGCTGGGGGGCATGGGCACGACGGTCTTCCTGCTCATCATCGTCTCGCTCTTCTTCACCCGCTGGCTGGCCTCCCGTCTCGAGCAGCTGGGAGCGCTCGCCGACGCCTTCGCGAAGGGTGACCTGAGCAGGCGCGCTGAGCTCACCGGCGGCGACGAGCTCACCGCGCTGGGCAGGACCTTCAACGCGATGGGCGCGGAGCTCGAGACCTCGCGGGCGCGGTTGCAGCAGTGGAACAGCGAGCTCAAGAAGAAGGTCGACGAGGCCACCGCCGACTTGCGCGCGGCCCAGGCGACCCTGCTCGAGGCGCAGAAGCTGGCGGCGATCGGTCAGCTCGGCGCGGGCGTGGCGCACGAGATCAACAACCCGCTGGTGGGCATCCTCGGCAACGCGCAGCTGCTGCTGATGGACACCAAGGACACCGACGACAACTTCTCCCTGCTCAAGCAGATCGAAGAGAGCGCGCACCGGTGCCGGGAGATCACGCTGCAGCTGCTCCGCTTCTCGCAGAAGCGCGGGGAGGTCTCGCTCGCGCCGATGGACCTGCGCTCGGTCGTCACCAAGGCGATGGAGATCGAGAAGGACCGCTCGCCCGGGGTCACGCTCGAGGTCAAGCTGCCGCCGGCGCCCGTGCAGGTCGACGGAGACTCCGAGCAGCTCGAGCAGGTGGTGGCCCAGCTCTGCAGCAACGCGCGCACGGCGATGCTGGCGTCGGCCACGAAGCAGCTCACCGTCGCCGTCGAGTCGAGCGGCGAGGGGGCCACGCTCACGGTGACCGACACGGGCAAGGGCATCGCGCCCGAGAACCTCACCCGCATCTTCGAGCCGTTCTTCACCACCAAGGACGTGTGGACCAACATCGGCCTGGGCCTCGCGGTCGCGTACCGGGTGGTGCAGGAGCACGAGGGGAAGCTCGAGGTGCACAGCGAGCCTGGGAAGGGGGCTCGCTTCGTGATCTCACTCAAGGGCGTGGGCAAGACGAGCCGCCATGCGGGCGCAGCCGCGGTGGACGTGGGCGGGCAGGGCAAGGGCATTACGGGGTGACTCTGAGAGTTGGTTTGCCCTCTCCCCGACCCTCTCCCCGGGGCGGAGAGGGAGATAGGGTCATGCGGTTCCCCGCACGGTAAGAAGGGTGCAGCAGATGTCCCCCCGCGCCCGCTTCGCACTCTTGCTGATCGCCATCGCCGCGATGGTGCCACTGGCGTGGTGGTTGTTCCTGTCCGAGCCGCCTCCGCAGCCGCCGCAGGTGGTGGTGCCGCCGCCCGTGGCGATCGTCGACGCCGGCCCCCGGCCCGTGGAGATCCGCCTCGGCGAGCTGACCGGCACCGTGCAGATCCGCCGCGGGCTCGACGGTGGCTGGCAGGACGCGAAGCCCGGTGACGCGCTGCTGCCCAGCGACGGCGTGCGCACCACCGACGGCAGCTACGCCGTGCTCGTCGGCGGCGAGACCTGGGAAGTGAAGATGGAGCCCGGCACCGAGGTCGGCATCGGCGATCTCAAGGAGAGCATCACCAAGCTGCTCCTCGAGTCAGGCATGGCCAGGGCCACGGTGAAGGGCCAGGGCCGGCACACGTTCGAAGTGCGCGCGACCGGCAGCGACGCCACGGCCAGCACCGACGGCGGCGTCTTCACCATCGCCAGCAACGGCAAGGGCACGGTCGCGGTCGGCACCGAGAGCGGCGAGGTGGCGTTCGCGGGCGCGGGCCGCGTGGTGATCGTCAGGGCAGGGCAGCAGTCGATCGTGAAGCCCGGCATGCCGCCGAGCGCGCCGATCACGATTCCTTCCTCGCTGCTGCTCAAGGTGGCGCTGCCCACGAAGAAGACCATCAACACGAAGAAGCTGGTGCTCAAGGGCGACGTTCAGCCGGGCGCGATGGTCGAGGTGCAGGGAAAGATCGTCACCGTCGACGACAAGGGTCACTTCGAGGTGCCCATCTCGCTCAACGAGGGCAAGAACGGGCTCAGCGTGAAGGCGCGCAGCGTCGGCGGCACCGAGGCGAAGGCCAACGGCGTGGTGGAGCTGGACACCACGGTGAAGGCGCCGACGATCGATCCGGGGCTGTGGAAGGACAAATAGTCTCCCTCTCCCTGCGCAGCGGGGAGAGGGCCGGGGTGAGGGGCCGACTCCCGGGTCAGCTCGACCGCGGGCGACGAGCCTCGAGCGCCTGAAACTCGCCCACGTCCATGCCCACCGAGCCGAACTGGCGATCAGGCGCGACCTTCTCGCCATGAAAGTCGCTCCCAGCGGTGCAGCACAGCCCCAGTTCCTTCGCCCACTTCTGGAACAGCTCGCGCTGGCTGGGCGGGTGGTCCTTGTGGATCGCCTCGATCCCGTCGAGGCCCGACTTCGTCATCGTCTCGACCTCGAGGCGATTGACCCGCGAGCTGCCGGGGTGCGCGATGGTGGCCGTGCCGCCCGCGCCGTGAATGAGGCTGATCGCGTCTTCCACGCTGAGCTCGAAGCGCGGCACCCAGGCCGACTTGCCGTCACCCAGGAAGCGGTCGAAGGCCTCCTTGTTCGAGGTGCACACGCGCAGCTCCACCAGCACGCGCGCCAGGTGAGGGCGGGTCAGCGTGGCGTCGCCGGCCAGCTCGCGCACCTGCTCCATGGTCACGGGCACGCCCTGGGCGACGAGCCTCTTCACCATCAGCTCCATGCGCTTGTTCCGCTCGTCGACGAGCTGCAGGGCGTAGGCGGTGAGCTTCACGTCGGCGGGGTCGATGAAGTGCCCGAGGATGTGCACCTCGCGCCGGTAGTGGATGCAGGAGATCTCGATGCCGGGGATGAGGCGCAGATTCTTCGCCCTGGCGGCCTCGTCGCAGGCGGCGAGCCCCGCGGTGGTGTCGTGGTCGGTGACCGCGAGCACGGTGACGCCCGCCTTCGCAGCCAGGGCGACCTGCTCATGGGGCGGGTACTGCCCGTCAGAGGCGGTCGTGTGCGAGTGGAGGTCGATCATGCTAAGCGTGGCCTTAGCCCGCCATGCAGCACGCCTTCCAGATCTCCCGGAAGATTGAGTACGGAACCCGGGCGATGCTCTTTCTCGCGTCGCTCCCGGACGGCATCACCACGTCCTTTCGCGAGATCGCCCGGCAGATGGACATTCCCGAGGAGTTCCTCGCGAAGATCCTGAAGACGCTGGTGAAGTCGAAGCTGGTGAAGTCGGTGCGCGGCTCGCACGGCGGCTATTCGCTGGCGGTGCCCGCTTCGCACGTCACCTTCCTCGACGTGATCGAAGCGGTCGAGGGGCCCATCTCCGTCAACGTGTGCACCGAGAAGGACCACGGCGGCTGCCACTTCACCGGCAGCTGCACGATGTTCTCGGTGTGGACGCTGGGCCAGGAGCGGATGCTCGAGGTCTATCGCTCGACCCGGCTCGACAAGCTGGCGATGCGCAGCCTCACGCACCGCTCGCCGCTCGTACGCCTCGGGCCCGTGCCCGAGGCGCGCTGAGCCGTCTCAGGGGTAGATGTTCACCGTGATCACGTCGGTGTTCGCCGACTTCTGGCCGCGGTCGTCCCACACCTCGAGACCGATGCGGTAGGTGCCGGTCGCGCCGGCGGGCACCGTGAGCTTCGTCTTGTTGGTGGTGATGCGCATGCCGTGGTTCGCCAGCGCCGCCGTGGTCGCCCCACCGGGGATGGGCGGGAGCAGAGTGAAGCGGTACTCGCTGACCATGTTGTTGTCGGTGGAGAGCACGCCCGAGAGGGTGATCTCATCGGGGTTGATCATGCCCAGGTTGAACGCGCCGGCGGTCTGCGCGCCCAGGCGGCAGTCGGGATCGTTGAGCAGCTGCGCGGGCTGGCATGCGGTGATCTGCGCGCTGGGGATCTGGTCGAGCGACGCGTTGCTGCGCAGCAGCAGCAGCTTGTACTGGGGCGCGCCGTAGTCGGTGTCGTTGGTGATCACCTTCAGGTCGGCCAACTGGAAGCCGCCCGACGACGGCCGGCGGTACTGCACCGTGGTCTCGAGCATGCCGCCCGGGGGGACCGAGGTGTTGGGGGTGATCAGCGGATCGATCAGCGAGAAGAACGGCTGCGTCGAGACGCCCACCGAGTTGACGACGAGCGTGCCGCAGCTGGCCCCGTTCCTGATGCGGAAGGTGCGCGCGGTGAGCTCTTCCATCGGGTCGCCGAAGTCGATCTCGTCCATCGGGTCGGTGGTGAGGCAGGGCTTGATGCCGCTGATCACCGAGACGACCACCGTGCCGCCTGAGCCCACGCCCATGCCGGGAATGTCGGCGACGATCTCGAGCTGATCCGACACGAGCAGCGGCTGGTCGACCTCGGTCACCTCGATCGACGCGCTGTTGGTGGGCTGAATGGTCTGCCCCTGCACGTTCTGGGTGATGGCAAAGCGCATGTCGCTGCTGGTGCTGCCGCCCGACGAGCGGAAGCGCACCCCGGAGATGAGGATGTCCGTGCTGCCGTCGTTGGTGACGCGGAAGTTCGCCTTGTTCTGAATGCGCGCGACGTTGCCGCAGAAGTCCTGCGCGTTGGTGAAGTTGCAGCTGGTGGGCGAGACGTAGATGCTCGGCTTGATCGCGTTGGCCTGAATGGTGAGCCGCGCCGGGTTCGTCGCGCCGTCGCCGATCACCGGGTCGTTGCTCTTGAGCGTGAGCACCGCGTAGTGCGACTGCGAGCTGGAGCCCGAGTTGTCGTCGGTGGCGGTGAAGCGCAGGGTGATGGTGGTCTCGTCGGTGCCGTCGGCGGTCGACAGGGTGATCGGCGAGTCGACGGAGGGCGAGGATGAGGGGGAATCGAGCGTAAAGCCGTCGTTGGTGCCCGGCGTGGTCGAACCGTCGATCTCGATCGCGGTGATCTTGAGCGCGGGGCAGCCCTTGTTGCGGATCTTCAGCTGCAGCGTGGTCGACTGGTCCATCAGCGTGTCGGGGAAGTCGAGCGTGCAGTCGGACAGCGGGGTGTCTGCCGTGCACGTCGTGAAGCCGCTCAGGTCCTTCTTCTGGGGGGCGGTCTCGATGGTCGCCTGGCTGGGCAGGTTGATGCCGGTGCCGATGAGCGTCACCACCCGGTTCTCGGTGCCCTCCGTCTTGTCGTCGACCAGGAGGTCGGCGCGCACGTCACCCTTCACAGAAGGCGAGAAGGAGATGGGGATCTGCACCGAACCGAGGCGGTCGATGGAGGCCGGCACGTCGGACAGGGTGAAGGCCGAGGCGCCGGCGCCGCTGAGGGTCAGCGCCAGGTCGCCGCTCACCTTGCCCGTGTTCTCGATGGTGAGCTTCTTGATCTCGGGGAACACGCCCATGACGGGCAGGTTGTTCTCGTCGCGCGTGGGGCAGGCCGAGAAGCTCAGCGCCGTGGGGGTGGGCACGAACTCGGGCACGGTGCCTTGCGGCCCGCTCGGCTTGCAGGCTTCACAGCCGAGGATGAGGATCGCAGCGAGGGGCAGGGTCAGATTCTTCAAAGGAAAACTCCAGATCGGCCGTGTTGAGGTTCGGGTGTATACCGCCCGCGCTCATGGCTACCAAGACCCAGCAGAAGCTTCGCAAGACCTACGACAAAGCCCGAAGAGTCAACCCTCGCCCCATCAACGGTAAAGAAACCGCGTTGGAGCTGCTGGAACACGCGTTCGGCGCTTATGTGGGCCGCCAGGAGCGCACCGCCTTCGAGCTGATGAAGCGCTCGCTCGAGGAGAACGCCGCGATCTTCCTCACCTTGTCGGGGGCGATGACCCCGGCCGGCTTGCACCAGAGCTGCATCATTCCGCTGGTCGAGACCGGGGTGATCAGCGCCATCACCACCACGGGCGCGAACCTGTACCACGACGCGCACCGGGTGCTGAAACACCACATCCGCGAGGTGAACCCCAACGCGGGCGACATCCAGTACCGGATGGCACGCATCATTCGCATCTACGACCTGGGCTTCGCCGAAGAGGTGCTGCTCGACACCGACCGGCTCTTCAGCGCGATGATCCGCCACGCGGACTTCCAGAAGAAGATGACCACGCCCGAGTTCCACTTCCTGCTCGGCAAGCACATGAACGCGATCGAGGAAGAGCTGGGCGTCGATCAGCCCTCGCTGCTCTCGACCTGCTACCGCCGCGCGGTCCCGATCTTCGTGGGCGCCGTGCAGGACGGGTCGATCTTCCTGAACGTGGTGAAGCTCAAGCGCCTGCTGGGCCCTGAGTTCAAGTTCGAGCTCGACATCAACGAAGACGTCTACGAGATGGCGGCGATCCAGCACTACTGCCGGCACCACTTCAGCAAGCGCATGGCGGTGTGGATCCTCGGCGGCGGCGTGCCGAAGAACTACACCCTGCAGGGCGAGCCGCTGCTCGATCAAATCCTCAACGTGCCCACCGCGGGCTTCGACATCGACGTGCAGTTCTGCGTCGACCCGGTCGACAACGGCGCGCTCTCGAGCTGCCCGGCCGGCGAAGGGCACACCTGGGGCAAGGTCTCGGCCGACGCGGTCGAGACGGGCTCGATCTACTGCCACTGCGACATGACGGCCGTCTTCCCCTGGCTGGTGCACGCGCTGATGCAGCTCAAGGTCAGCAAGCGGAAGCACTTCCGCCTGATGGACAAGATGAAGGACGCGGTGAAGTACCTCGACGGCGACGTGCAGAAGCGCCGCAAGGAGCTGCTGGCGACGATCGAGTGGAGCGTCAGCGAGGTGAGCTGAGCCGGGCGTAGTCCTTCAGGTTGCGGATGGCCGCGACCTTCTCGCCCTTCTTCTCGTAGAGGCGGGCGAGGTTGAAGTACGCGTCGATGACGTGGGGGTCGAGCTCGAGCGTCTCGCGGTAGCGGGCGATCGCGTCGTCGAGCTTGCCCAGGTCTTCGAGCACCACGGCCAGGTTGAAGCAGGCGGTGGCGTCGGTGGGGCGCGAGACGAGGGCGGCGACATAGTGCGCCTCGGCCTCGCGGAGGCGGCCCTGCTGGTGCAGCAGCCTGCCCAGGTTCACGTGCGCGTCGGCGTGGTGCGGGTCGGCCGCCACGGCGTCGGCGTAGGCCTCGAGCGCCGCGGCCGGATCGGATTCCTCGAGGCGCACGGCGCCGGCGAAGAGCGCATCGGCATCGCGGCTGGGCACCGGACGCAGCCAGGTGGCCCCGCGGCCCTGCGAGCGATCGAGATCGAGCAGCTGCTGACCCGAGGCTGCGTTCCACTTCGCGGCGCCGGCGTTGACCACCAACTCCTTGCCGACCTTCTGCAGCGTCACGGAAGAGAGGGGCTGGTTGTCGGGCAGCTCCTCCCGCACCCGGTTGAGGGCCTCGGTGATGCGCGCCTTCGGCACCTTGCGGCTCGACAACCCGTGGGCTGTGCGCAGCAGCACGAGATCCTGAAACGAGAGCACATCACGCGGCCCCTCGAAGACCGACTCGATCAGCTGACGCGTCGCCGCGGGCGTCAACCCGAGCAGCCCGGCCACTTCCACGACTGAGTGCGCTTGCTTCATGGTGAGGGGTGTACCAGCAGGGTCTGACATTGCTCCGAAGTCATCCTGATTTCAGTGGGTTGGGGCCCGAAAGGTGAAGGCGCCGTCGATGAGCGAGACCAGCGGGCCCACCCGCGGGCCAGCTGAATAGAAGTGCTTGTCGGCGGTGAAGGCCCACCGCACCTCGAGCTCGCCCATCAGCGCGAAGGTGGTGCAGTCGGTCAACGAGAGCCGCGGCACCTTCGGCGCCAACTTGCGGAAGAGCTTGATGGCCGCGTCGAAGCGGGGCGTGGACACGTTGAGAAGCATGAGCTGCCGCGCCTTGAGCTGGGCGTCGAGATCGTCGAGGAACTGCGTCACCACCTTCGCGCCCGCCAGCAGGTGCAGCTGCGTCACCGTCTCGTCGAGCACCCAGTCGGACGTCACCGCGATCCACCCCTCCTCGGCGAGAAAGCGATCGACGTCGAGGGCGATCTCGTGGCCCGCATCGCGCCGATTCGCGAGGGCGATGTACGCCCAGGTGTCGAAGAAGCAGGCCCTCACGGCTTGTAGGGGCTGACGGGCTCGGCCGCCACGAGCAGCCGGGTCTCGTAGGTCTCGCTCAGATCGGGCGGCCCATCGAAGTAGCCGGCCCGCAGGCGTTCCCGCGCCGCCTTCGCCCGCGCCGCGAGTTCCTGCTGATCGCCTGCGCCCTCGTAGCGGGCCAGCGCCAGCTCGATGCCCTCGGCCACGAGATCGCGCGCGTTGACCCCGAGCCGCCCGGCCATTGCCTTGAGCCGGGCGTGGAGCCGGTGCTCGATCTGAAAGGTGGTCTTCACCGTCTTCATGAGCCCGACCGTATCAGAGTCGACCGACAGCCGTAAATACGGCTCGCGAGAACTGGTGTACCCTCACTGCCCATGGACAAGCTGAAACTCGATGCGCAGGCCAGGGTGCTCGTTCTCACCGGCGCCGGAGTCTCGGCTGAGAGCGGCGTGCCGACCTTCCGGGGGATGAACGGCCTGTGGGAAGGCAACCGGGTCGAAGACGTCGCCTCGCCCACCGGCTTCAGGGCCGATCCCCAGCTGGTCTGGCGCTTCTACAGCCTGCGGCGGGAGGCCGCGGCGAAGGTGAGCCCGAACCCCGGCCACCTCGCGCTCGCTGACCTCGAGCAGCGGCTGGGCGAGCGCTTCCTGCTGGCCACGCAGAACGTCGATGGGCTGCACGCGCGCTCGGGCAGCAGGAGGATGCTCGCGATCCACGGCGAGCTCTTTCAGAGCCGCTGCGAGCGCTGCAACGTGCCGTTCGCTGACGCGCAGACCTACTTCGCGGCGCCCATGCCCCGCTGCGAGAAGTGCCAGGGCGCGATCCGCCCGCACATCGTGTGGTTCGGCGAGACGCTCGACCCTGCGCACCTCGAGCAGGTCGACGCCTTCATCGAAGCGGCGGGCGAGCACCTCGTCTTCCTCGCCGTCGGCACGTCAGGCCTCGTCTACCCCGCGGCCGGAATGGTCGACGCATCGCGCGCCGTCGGTGGCACGACCTGGCTCATCGACGCGGCGCCCAGCGACGAGTACGCGGCGCGTTTCGATCATGTGCTGCGGGGCAGGAGCGGCGAGATCCTCCCCGCGCTCTTCGGGCGCTAGCCTCTCCCCAGTGTTCATTCGCGGTGAACTGCGCCCCTCACCCGGCGCTGTGCGCCGACCTCTCCCCGCGTCGCAGGGAGAGGTTTCAAGACGGGCCTATTCTTCGACCGGCGCGGCCTTGCGCTTGCGCGGCGTGGGGGCGGTCGCCTCGGCGATGGCCCGCACCTCGGCCGCGTGCCGGTTGTACGCAGCCCACGCGAAGGGCGTGGCGATCGCGAAGGCCAGGGCGACGAAGCCGATCTGCATCCACGGGAACTCGTACTCGGGCGGCAGCTCGGTCTCGCGCCACTCGCCCACGCGCGACCGGGCACGCTCGCGGGCGGCGTTGCGATCTTCGTCGGTGATCTCCTGGTACTCCGACGGCTTGTGGCGTCGCTCGTTGGCTGCGAAGGCCGACGCCCCGACGACGAGGCTCAGCGCGAGGAAGAGGCTGGAGATCGAGCGGCGCATACGGCCAGACCCTATCACGTGGCCTTCAGGCCTTCACGAGCTCCACTTTCTCCAGGTGTTTCGGCACGGCGACGGGCCACCCCTTCGCCGCCACCCGTTGGCGCAGGGCCTCGAGGGCGGAGTCTTCCCCGTGCACCAGCAGGGTCTGCTTCGGGGGGGCGGTGAAGCCTTCCATCCACCGCAGCATCTCGTGCCAGTCGGCGTGGGCCGAGAAGCCGCTGATGTTCATGATCTTCGCCTTCACGTCGACGAGCTCCCCCAGGATCTTCACCTGCTTCTCGCCCTCGAGCAGGCGCCGCCCCCGGGTGCCTTCCGACTGGTAGCCGACGAAGAGCACCGTGCACCGCGCGTCGGGGAGGCGCTGCTTGAGGTGGTGCAGCACGCGCCCACCGGTGGCCATGCCGCTGGCGCTGACGATGATGCCCGGCCCGTGCACGGCGTTGATCGTCTTCGATTCCTTCGAGGAGGTGACGAAGCGCGTGCCCGGCGTGCGCAGGGGCGAGTGGCCCTCGTCGATGATCGAGCGCATCTCGAAGTCGTGCTCGTGAGAATGCGCCAGGTAGAGCGGGGTGGCGTCGCAGGCCATCGGCGAGTCGACGAAGATCGGCAGCTCGGGGATCCGCTTCGCCCGCTCGAGCTTGCCCAGGTGGTAGAGGATGTCCTGGGTGCGTCCGACGGCGAACGCGGGGACGACGAGCATGCCGCCGCGCTTCACGGTGTCGTTGACCACCTCGGCCAGGCTGCTCTCGGGGTCGTGATCGCCGTGCTCGCGATCGCCGTAGGTGCTCTCGGCGATCAGCGTGGTGGCGCTGGCGACGGCCTCGGGGTCTTTGAGGATGGGCGCGTTGTAGCGGCCCAGGTCGCCGGTGAAGACGACGCGCTGGTTGCTGCCCACGAGCTCGAAGGTGCAGATCGCGCTGCCGAGGATGTGGCCTGCGCGGCTGAAGCGCACGCTGATGCCCTTCGCCACGGGCCTGAGCTTGTCGTACCCGAAGGTCTCGAACAGGCGCAGCGCGGCGAACGCGTCCTGCTCTTCGTAGAGGGGCAGGGCGGGCTTGTGCTTCGAGTACCCGCGCTTGTTGGCGTACCGCGCCTCTTCTTCCTGAATGCGCGCGGAGTCGGGGAGCATGATCCCGCACAGGTCCTTCGTTCCGCCCGTCGAATAGACGGGCCCGCGGTAGCCCTCGCGCACGAAGCGGGGCAGGCCGCCGGTGTGATCGATGTGCGCGTGCGTGAGGACTACCGCGTCGACCGTCTTCGGATCGAACGGCCAGGGGGCCCAGTTGCGCTCGCGCAGCTCCTTGCGGCCCTGGAAGAGGCCGCAGTCGACCAGCACGCGCGAGCCTTCATGCTCGAGGAGGAAACGGGACCCGGTGACGGTGCCGGCAGCGCCGAAGAACGTGATGGAGGCCATGCCCCCACCCTACCGTCTCAGTCGAAAGAGAACCCGATGACGTGAAGCGGGGGTAATCCGAAGTCGAAGCGCCACGCGAACTGGTAGGTGAGCGAGATCGGGATGAAGCCGCCCATCGAGATGCGGAACGAGGCTGACGCGCCCACGCTGCGGGCGACCTGTGACTCGGTGACGGCCGCCGCCCCGAACGCCTCGAGGTCGAGCTGGCGGAAGAAGATCGACGGGAAGATGTAGAGCAGCGACGCGAAGCCGCGATCGATGATGAAGCTGTAGCGGTAGCGGCCGTTGAAGAGCGCCACGTATTGGGCGCGCAGGGCGAAGTCGTCGAAGCCGCGCAACCCTTCCACCATCGTGCCCGGCAGGTACACGCCGGGCCCCACCGGGAAGGGGTCGCTGGTGCCGCGCGAGAACAGGGTGGTGAGCGAGGACGTGCCGCCCACGCGCAGGGCGCCCGCGGGCGCACCGGGGAGAATGCGGCCGGTCGCCGAGACCGAGAACGAGTGCCGCTTCGAGAACGGCAGGGGCAACGCCAGGGCCACCGAGCTGCGCAGGTCGAGCATGTCGCGCTCGCTGCCGAACGCGCGCGGGTAGGCGCTCAGGTCGAGCGAGAAGCTGAACGTGCGCTGCGCGCCGGCGTAGGCGGTGCTGTCGCCGGCGCTGTACGAGATCGCGAACGTGGGCCCGATGAACTTCTCAGCCGCCTGGCCGAAGGGCTGCCACACCTCGGCCTGCATGCCGAAGAAGACGGGCACGGTGAAGACGGTGCGCGACGCGTAGAGCCCCCCGGTCCAGTACGCCTCGCTCGAGTAGCCGTTGCGTTCGCCGCTCACGGTCAACGCCCACGGCGCGAGCGAGAGGTTGCGGTAGCCGAGCTGCACCTGGTTCTCGCGCCCGGGGATGCCGAGGTAGCCGTTGATGGCCCAGGCGTGCCGCCCGAGACGGTCTCGGCCCATCAACGAGAGCGAGATCGAGCCGTTGAGCGAGAGCGAGCCGTCGGGCTGGCGGGTGAAACCGATGGTGCCGCCGGGCAGGCGAAGCTGGGGAATGAAGAGGTGATCGAGCGAGGAGTACTTCTCGTCGCTCGTCACCTCGAGCGGGGGCGATTCGTGCTTCGGGGGAATGACGACGGGCTCGGCCAGGATGGTCTCCTGGGTGGTGGCCGGCATCGCGTCGATCGACCAGTGAATGCCATCGCGCACCACCGCCACCACCTCGCTGCCCGACGGTGAGGGGTCGAGCAGGCCGTACGGGGTGTCGGTGAGCCGTTCGATGAGCCCGCTCCCCAGATCGAGCCGGTGCGCCTGCAGGTAGCGGCCGGCGGTGCGGGCGAAGACCAGGTGGGTGTCGTCGCTCCACTTCGCGGCGTAGTTGAACGCGCCGTCGGTGGTGAGATCGCGCGAGGTGCCGTCTTCCGAGAGCAGCACCAGGTTCCAGCCGTTGGGATCGAGCCGCGAGTACACGAGCTGCGTGTGCGCGGCGTTCCACTGCGGCGCCGAGACCGACACCCCCAGCGGAAACTCGGCCACCACGCGGTTGGTGCCGGTCGAGAGCTCGCGCTCGAGGAGCCGTGACCTGCCCGCGGGGAAGTCGGCGAAGGTGAAGGTGAGCCCGTCCGCCGAGATGGATCCGCCCATGCCCCGGCCCACGTCCTGGAAGACCTGCAACACCTCGCCCGTCTGGGCGTCGAGCTTCCAGATCTGCGCGCGGGTGTCGCCGCGATCGATCAGGTCGTCGTTGAGCAGGAAGAGGAACCTGCCGTCTGCCGTGAAGGACAGGCCGCTCATGCTGCCCGGGCCCACGAAGACGTAGTCGCGATCGGTGCCGAGCTTCGCCAGCCGGCGCTCCACCCGGACGGTGCCGTCGCGCTCGAGGATGCGCAGCAGGGGCACCTGCTCGTTGCCCGACGAGACGATCGCCACCGTGCCCGAGGCCGGGTGCGAGGCGAGGCGCGCCAGCTGCCCCACGTCGGCGAGCAGCGAGCGCTCGTCGGCCGGCCGCTTGCGCACCACGAGCTGCGCCTTGAGCTCACCCGCCCACTCGTCGATCAGCGCGCCGGTCGACAGGCCGTAGACCTTCTTGAAGCGCAGCGTGGCGCCGAAGGGAGAGAAGACGCTGCGGCCCTGGAGTTCCATCAGCTCCCAGAGCTTGTCCTCGCCGTACTTCGCGGCGAGCCATTCGATGAAGTGGAGCCCGGTGAGGTAGGCGCCGCTGAAGGGGTAGAGCTCGCGCTGGCTGAGGGAGAGATCGCCGGGCTCGATCGCCCCACCGCGCAGCGCCACGAAGGAGTCGAAGCTGCCGCGGTACACGGGGCTGAAGGGCCGGCCCACCGCGCGCTGCATGCGCCCCTCGTAGTACTGCGCCGCGCCTTCGGTGAACCAGCGCTCGAGGAAGGCCTGCGGAGGCACCACCGGGCCGAACACGGTGTTCACGAATTCCCAGAAGCCGTGCACCTGCTCGTAGTGCACGAAGTGGAACATCTCGTGGCAGGCGACGTCGCCGGCTTCCGCGGCGCCCAGGCCGTACCAGTGGAAGAACTCGGAGGTCGCGGAGAGCGGGTTGACCAGCTGCAAGGGCTCGCCCTGCGCCTGCCCGCCGACGTAGGCGTTGTTGTAGTTGGCCGAGGTGAGGAAGAGCAGGGCGCGGTCGTAGGGCCGCTTCGTGACGTCGTGCGCGCGCATGGCGCGCAGACACTCGGACGCGCGGGCGGCGACGCGCCTGGCGGCCTCGGCGTATTCGGCGGGGTAGTAGAGCTCGACGTCGGCCGTCTCGAGCTTGCGCATGTCGTCCTGCGCGAAGGTGGTGGCGAGCTCCTGGTCGAAGCGCGGGGAGATGGTCGCGCAGCCCACGGAAAGGAGTGCGAGCAGCGGGGCGAGGCGACGCATCGAGGCGGGCACCATAACGGAATCCCGGAAACCTCTCCTTGCGGAAGCGGGGAGAGGTCGGCCGCAGGCCGGGTGAGGGGCGCTTGCGATGGGCCCCTCACCCCGGCCCTCTCCCCGCTGCGCAGGGAGAGGGAGACAGGTAGGTTCACGCCGATGCTCGAGGAATATGAGACCCATCGCGCTGCGCTGTCGGCAGTGGGCACCCGACTGGACGCAGAACTGCGTGAGCTGCTCGCGAAGTCGGGCGTGCCGGTGCAGTTCGTGACCTGGCGGCTCAAGACGCCGGCCAGCCTCGCGCACAAACTGGCGCGGCCCGAGAAGACGTACCGGCAGCTGTGGGACGTGACCGACCTCGTCGCGCTGCGCGTGGCGACGTACTTCGAGGATCACCTCGAGCAGGTGTCGCGGTTGATCGAGCAGCACTTCCGCGTCGACTTCACGCACTCGGCCGACAAGACGAAGCCGGCCGGCTACCGCTCGATTCACTACGTCTGTTCGCTTGCCGGGGCGCCCCACGCCGACTTCCGCTTCGAGATCCAGCTGCGCACCGTGCTGCAGCATGCGTGGGCCGAGGTGGAGCATGACCTGGGCTACAAGGTGGACGACGCGATGCCCGAGGCGATCCGCCGGCGCTTCAGCCGCGTCGCGGGGCTGCTCGAGATCGCCGACCAGGAGTTCGTCTCCATTCGCAGGGAGCTGGCCGCTTCCCGTGACGAGGCGCGCGCGACGGTGGCGAAGAGCGGGGCGCTGCCGATCGATCTCGTGTCACTCGACGCGTTGATCCGGCAGCCGGCGATCGAGGCGCTGGACCGGGAAGTGGCCACGGCGCTGTCGATTCCGTTCGACGACGGTTCGTTCTTTCCGGACTACCTGGTGAAGCTGCTGCGCCTGGCGGGGCTCGAGACCACGCGCGACGTGGTGGCGGCGGTCGCGGCGCAAGGGCCCGCCGTGAAGGGTGCGCTGGGGAAGTACTTCGAGTTCTCGAAGCGGGCACTCGGGTTTGCCCCTGAGTCGATCGGCCACGTGCAGCGGGGGTACTCGCTGTTGTTCGTCGCGTTGCTCAGCGTGATTCGGGGCGACGCGCTGGCGATCAACAAGGTGGCGCGGCTGAGCCGGCTGTACCTGGAGACGGACTTTCCCGGCGACGAGAGGAAGGCCCAGCGAGTCGCGGGGGAGTTGGTCAGCTCGCTGGGGTGAGCCCTCCGGTCAGTGAGGCCCGAGCCAGCGCACGTACTTCACGAGCGCCTCGAGCTGCTCCGCGCCCAGGTCGGAGTAGCCGTCCATCTCCTTGGTCACGCCGTCCTTCTCTTCCTTCACGCCGTCGTTGATCACCTTCTTGATCTGCGCGTCGGTCTTGCTCGCCTGCCACGCCCGGGTGCTGAGGTCGTTCATCTTCATCTTCTTGCCCTTGGTGGTCGCGGCCTTCCCGTCGGCGCCGTGGCATGAGCCGCACTTCGCCTTCCACACGCGCTCGATCTTCTTGTCTGGCTCGGCGACTTTCGCGGGCTCGGCCTTCACCGGCTCGGTCTTCACGGGTTCTGCTTTGACGGGCTCCGCCTTCACCGGGGTGGTCTTTACGGGCTCGGTCTTCACGGGCTCGGTCTTCACGGGCTCGGCCTTCACCGGCTCGGTCTTCAGCGGCTCAGCGACAGCGACGGGCTCGGCCTTTACCGGCTCAGCGACGGGCTCGGCCTTCACTGGCTCCACGACAGGTTCGGTCTTCACCGGTTCGACCACTGCCGTGGGTTTCGGCTCGGTGGTCTCAGCCGCCTTCGGCGTGGCGCAACCCAGCACTGCAAACACCATCATCCATCCAGCGCGTCCCATGGCAGCCTCCTGACCGTGCATCGTGCAGTACAGGCGACGCACGCACGCACCTTATTCACCCGGTGCACACCACCAGCTACTGGCACGAGGCAGCCGCGGTGATGCCGCTGCGCGTATTCCTGCTGTGGGAGAACAGCGACTGATGGTTCGCCCTCTCCCCGACCCTCTCCCCCTCGGGGAGGGAGAACGGTTTCGCTCAGGGAATCACGGGCTGCTTCGTGAGCGTGGTGGTTCCACGCTCGGTCGCGGGCACCGTGGTGCCGTTCTCGCGCAGTTGCATCGTCGTCGTGCCCGCCACCGTCACGCACGAGTCGAAGGTGCGCGTCGTCGTCGGCGTGGTCACGGTGATCACCCCGTTGGCCGAGGTCCACGTGCCCGTCTCGTTGAAGGTCGAATTGCCCGAGATGGTGCAGTCACAGCCGCCGCCCGCGGCGACGCAGCTCGTGCCCGCGGGCAGGATGGACTGAATCGTCGCGCAGCCGAGCGTGTTGCAGCTCGTGGGGATGTTCACCACCGAGGAGTAGGTGGTGGTCACCGAGCGCGTGACCGATGACGCGGTGAAGTCGATCCGCCCCGACAGGGTGGTGTTGTTCGTCGTCGTCGAGATCGTCGGGCAGATGCCGCGGTAGTCCACGAGGGGATCGTCGGTGCAGGCCGCCGTGTAGAACCACGTGCCCGGCAGCGTGCCGTTGCACGGCGAGACCATGCTGCAGCTGCCGATGGTCACGTTCACGCTCGGAGGAACTCCGCCCCCGCCCGTGCCTCCGCCGGTCACTCCGCCGCCCGCGCCGCCGCCGCCCGTGCCGCCGCCGGTCATTCCGCCGCCCGTGCCTCCGCCGCCCGTGCCGCCGCCCGTGACACCTCCTCCTCCGCCGGTCACGCCTCCACCCGAGCCGCCGGAGCCGCTCGACGAGCAGATGTTGAGCGAGCACGTCTCCGTCGAGCTGCACGAGCGGCACGCGCTGCCGCCCTGGCCGCAGGCGTTGAACTGCGAGCCGGCCTGGCACACGCCCGCGGTGTCACAGCACCCCAGGCACGTGGTGGCGCACTTCGACCCGGCGGGACCGCACGCCGTGCCGAGGACGAACCCGGCGGTGACAGCCATCGCGACGAGCAGGAGGTTCTTCACGGGCCAAAGGCTTAGCAGAGCCCGGCCGCGAGGAGCGCGTCCCTCAGCGGCTGCGTGGCGGGAGAGTCGTCACTCTCGACCTTCCCGGCTGTGACGACGAAGCGCACCGGCTTCCCCTTGAACTCGAGCCCGTCAAGCCGGACCGCCCACCCCGCGCCCACGCTCAGGGGGCCGGCCCGCCAGGCGAGGCCGTCGCGTTTCAGCGGCTCGGTGATCGACAGCGCCCCCCGGAGGACGTCCGCGATCTTCACGGTCTCTGACGGCGGCCCGAGGTCGAGAAACGGCCCGAAGTCGAACGCCCGCCCCAGCTGCGAGGCGTGGACGGATGCGAGCGCCCCGTAGAAGTCAGCCTCGTGGCGCAGTGAACGCAGCAGGGCCAGCTCGGGGTTTCGTGCTGGATCGCGTGGAATGAACACCGACGGCCTGCCCTCGAGGCGCAGCTGGAAGTCGGTGAAGGTCGGCTGCCCGTCGTCTTGCACGCCCTGCTCGAGCACCAGCTTCCACAGCGCCCGCAGCGCGCCGTCGAGCTCCGCGTGGCCGCTCTCGAGCGACGGATCAGCCTCTCGATCGAAG
This sequence comes from Archangium sp., assembly GCA_030681645.1. Classification (GTDB taxonomy): domain Bacteria; phylum Myxococcota; class Myxococcia; order Myxococcales; family Myxococcaceae; genus Archangium_A. The sequence goes on along the minus strand of JAUXRX010000057.1, from coordinate 42,053 downwards.
AGGTCGTTCGACCAGATCTCCATGCCACGACTATCGCGCAGGTCGACCTACTCGGAGAGCCCGGCGGGCGTGTGCGCGTTGACCACGTCGTTCACGTTGCGCGGAACCTGGCCGGCCTTCGCCATGTGAGGGCAGTTCGCGGCCTTGCCCGCGCCGATGGCGGCCTGGCCTCCCGCGGTGCCTCCCGCCTCGCGGCCCTGTGAGATGCGCGCGCCCGCGTCGGACAGCCCGGTCGCCGTCGCCAGCGATCTGAACGCCGAGCCCGCGAGCGCAGCGTCTGCCTTGAGGGTGAGTGACGCGGTGAGCGCGGTCGCTTCCACCAGGGTGGCCTTGTTGGCCGGGGGCAGCTTCTTGTCCTGGTAGAGCGCGCGCATGTCTTCGACGGAGATGCCGAGCTTTCCGCTCTTCGGATCAGGCGTGCCGAAGCTCGCCAGCAGCGCGCCGAACTCGACGGCCGAGAAGTTCTTCCCGCGCAGCAGGGTGTCGATCTTCTGCCCGGGGACGAGATCGCGCTGAACGTTGGCGCTGATCGCCTTCGCGAACGAGTCGGTGGTCATCACGCCGCCCTCGGCGTGCGAGACGAGCGCGTCGAACTTCGACTGGTCGAACTTTCCGCCCGTGAGGATGGCGCTGTCGCCCGGGTGTTTGATCGAGCCCGAGCGCAGGTCGAGCACGTTCATCTCGCCGTGCAGGGTGTTGTGCATGATGTCGCCCGGCGTGTTGGCGATGAAGCCCGTCGCGGTGAGGCCGCCGCGCAAGCCCGCATCCATCTGCAGGTCCTTTGTGGCCGCGCGCAGGTCGGACAGCTTCAGGGTGCCGTCAGGCTCGAGCTTGATCCGGCCTTCCTTCACCATCGACCCGAGCACCGGGCAGACGATCTCCTTCTGGCGATCCGGAATCGGCGCAGCGGCGGCGGCGGGCGCGGCCTGACCGGCCTTCGCGGCCCAGCCGGCGGTCTTCGTCGCTTCGACCTGCGCGCTCGCGACCGGCTTCTCCGCGGGCGCCTGGGGAGTGATGGACCGCGGCTGGTTTCCAGTGATCTTCGGCATGGGTCAGGTCCTCAGGCGGGCGTGATGGAAGCGATGGCAGACATGAAGAGCCGCGCGTTGCCCTCGGTGAGCGACGCGGACGGCAGCGTGAGCGTGACGGTGCACAGGCGCTGCTTGTCGAGGCGGAGCACGAAGTACTGGCGCAGCTCCCCGGTGGCGGTGGGGAAGTTGTAGGCGAGCACGATGCCGGTGCCGCCGTCGGCGAAGGTGAACTCCGAGCGGCTGGCGCCCTTCATTCCGGGAATGGTCTGGCTCAGCTCGGAGAACGTCTGGCCAGCGAGCTCCTCGAGCGAGACGCCGGCCCGCGCGGGCTTGCTCTGGACGATCAGGCTTGGCGCGGGGCCATCGACGCCCATGCGGAGCGCGATGGTCTGCTCTTCGGTGCGAAAGCCCGCGGGCGGAGTGAAGGTGAAGCCCTCGACGTTCATGTGGCGTGCTCCGGGCGGAGGAACCTGGCGGGGAGATGGCAGCGGGGAGGAGGCGGGCATCATGAAGGGGTTTCCTGGGGGAGGCGAGGGTGGACAGGTCGTTTTGCCCGCAGTCCGGTGAGCGAGCGGAGGAGGACGTCGAGGATCGAGACGGGCAGGAGCCGTCCGAGCCGCAGGAGCAGCGAAGCCAGCGCGCCGACGCGATACCGCGCGCCCGGGGACCTCGAGTTCGCCGCGCGCAACACCACCGCGGCCACCTGCGAGGGGGGGATCTGCACCGGCGACATGAACCCGCGCCGCGCGACGGTCTCTTCGAGCGCGTCGGTCCACTGCGAGTTCCGGGCGGCGCGCTGCAGCGACACCACCGCGTTGTCCACGAAGGCCGTGCCCACGATCGACGGCTCGACGATCGACACGCGGACACCGAAGGGTGCGAGCTCCATGCGCAGTGCGTCGGACATCGCCTCGACCGCGTGCTTGGTGGCCGCGTAGGCGCCGAACCAGGGCAGGGTGAACACGCCCACCAGGCTGCTGATGTTGATGATGCGCCCGTGCCCGCGCCGGCACATGTCGGGCGCGAACGCGCGGGTGACGCGCGCCAGCCCGCGCACGTTGACGTCGAACTGGCGGGTGAGCACCTCGTCGGGCAGCTCCGCCATGGGGCCGAGCAGGCCGATGCCCGCGTTGTTGATGAGCAGGTCGGGCACGCCCACCTGCTCGCGCGCGGCCTTCACCGAGGCGTCGCTCGTGACGTCGAGCGGGACGTGGACCGCCCCGGGATCCGCCGGGGCGCCTCCGAGGCACCCTGCGAACACCGTCCACCCGTCGCGGAGGAAGTGCTGCACCAGCGCCCGGCCGATGCCGCCCGTGGCGCCGGTGATGAAGACGGTCCGGCCCGGGGCGCTCAACTGGTCACCCCGAGCGGAGTCGCGGGGCTCTCGAGCGCCACCTCGAACCCGAGCGACTCGAAGTGCCGGCGCAGCAACCCGAAGCGCGGCGCGCAGAGCACCCCGAACAGGGCCACCGTGCCGAGCAGCCCGCCCACCACGCCAGCCTGCCGCACCATCACGCTCGAGGTGATGGCGATGGCAGGAAGCCCGATCACCAGCAGACCCAGCACCGAGGCGCTCAACGCCGCCGCACCAGGCGCGCGACCGCTTTCCCGCAGCCAGCTCACCGTCAGGCCGACCAGCCAGGGAATGAGCACCACGCCCATCACCATCAGCGTGATCGCCACGGGGGAGGTGAGCCACGCCGCGGCCGTGCTCCACGTCCACCCCGTCAGCGCCTCACGCGTCGGGGAGAAGAAGCGCTGGTAGCCGCTGCCGTCCCAGCCATGCACGAGGATGAAGAACATTCCGAAGTAGCCGCCCACCCAGTGCAGATACGCGCTGAACGCCCGGCCGCGCGCGCACAGCCACCGCGCCACCGCGAAGCCGAGCAGCCCCTGCGTGATGTTGGTGACCCCGAAGAGCGCCACCAGCCAGCCCGGAAGGTCTCTCGTGCCGACGTGCATCGTCTCCCACGAGGGGAAGTTCCAGAGCAGCACGAAGCCCGAGGGCGCGAAGACGATCGCCAGGAAGAGCAGCGTCTGAAAGGCGTGGTCCCGGACCTTCTCGACCCGGGTGCTCGCCGCGCTCGCCAGCCCCAGGCCCGCCCCGATTCCGTACGACCAGAAGACATCGACCTGAACCATGGAACCCCCGGTGAAATGAAAACGAGAGTGATGTATCATTACCGTTATAGAAATCACAAGCCGGTTGCGGATTGGTGTTCAAGCTGTTGAATCTTCAAGAGGAAACATGGCCCGCGTCAAGACTGAGGAAAAACGAAGAGCGATCCTCGAGGCGGCGGCGGCCGTGTTCGCGAAGCGCGGCTACCACGCGACGACGGTGGGGCAGATCGCCAAACACCTCGACATGGGGCTCGGCACTTTCTACCGCTATTTCCAGAGCAAGCTCGACGTCTTCCACGCGGTGATCGAAGAGGTGATGGGCGAGGTGACGCTGGTGCTGGCGTCAGAGAGTCCCACCGCGAGCACCTCGCTTTCCGAGTACCGCACGCAGGTCGAGCGGATCGCGCGCGCGCTCTTCGCCGCGTTCCAGAAGAACCGCTCGCTGGCGCGGCTGCTCTTCGTCGAGGCGCCCGGCATCAGCGTGGAGTTGAACGAGAAGCTGCAGGCCGCGGTCACGTTCTTCGGCAGCTCGACGCAGGCCTACCTGGACAACGGCGTGGCGCGTGGCTTCTTGAGGCCGGCGCTCGACACCGAGCTCACCGCCCTGGCGATCAACTCGATGATCTTCGAAGGGGTGCGCCACGTGGCGGCGGCGGGCGAGGCCACCGAGGTGCTGGAGCGGTGGATCGCGGCCAGCACCGGACTCATGTTCGAGGGGATTTCGATTCGCCCGTGACGTGATACGAGCCGCGAACCATGTCGATGCCCCGACCTCCGCAGCTCGATTCCGCGTTTCAGCAGGTGACCGCCGTCCTCACGCAGGCCGAGGGCAAGCCGGTCGATCTCGTCAAGGACAGCTGGGCCGACATCGAGAAGGGCGTGATCAAGCTGCTGGGCGGCCCGTTCAATCCTTCGCAGCCCGAGCACCAGGTGATCGCGTTGGGGCTGGCGGCGGCGATGGGCGAGCGGCTCCACGCCGAGTACCAGGCGTTCTGGTTCCCGTACCGCGAGACGCCCGAGGGCGCATCGCTGGGCTTCCCCGAGGCGCTGATCATGCTCGCCCCGTTCGGCGCGGTGGTCGATGCGCTGAGCCAGGGCAAGCTCGAGCGGGTCGACGAGGTGACCAAGAGCATCCGCAGCGCGCTGGCGCAGGCGAAGTTCGGCGCGGGCGGCGGGCAGCCGATGCGGCTGGGCCCCGAGGACTACATGCGGCTGTTCGATCCCGGCTTCGTGCAGGTGGTCGGCGTCGACCCGGCGAAGCTCAAGCAGGCGTGGGACTCGGCGCCCGAGAAGCTGACCATCGATCTGCGCGACGCGATCAACCGCGCGCCCCGGCTGCCCCCGGAGATCAAGAAGCAGCTCGAGCAGCAGCTGCTCGGCGCGCTCAGCCGGCTCGAGGGAGGCAAGCCCGTCATCACCCAGGCCGCCCGCGCGCCCCGCGTGGTGGAGACGGTGGGCCTGCTCGTCGCCTCGACCACCAACACCGGCCCCGCCGCCGAAGAGTTCTGGCAGGAAGTGGTGATGCCGCTGCTCTTCGTGGGCGCGCCGGCCACGTTCCCGCCGCTCGACGACGAGGAGGTCGCCGCGGCGAAGCAGGGCATCGACCCGCTCTTCCTGTTCCTCGACGTGGTGCCGTTTCAGTTCAAGGCGTCCGAAGAGGCGCTGCTGGGCGCGTTCCCCGATCTCCAGGTGCCGGCGCCCGAGTTCCGCGGCAGCACGCAGGTGCGGTTGATCAAGGTGGGCACCGACTCGGTGAAGGAAGCGCTCGCCGCGTTCGATCCGCAGAAGACGCGCGACGCGATCAAGCGCTTCGGTGATCACCTGAAGGAGAAGGGCGGGGTGAGCGCTGAGGCGAAGGGCGCGCAGGAGGCGAAGACGATGCTGGACGCCGCCATGACGCTGCTCACCGAGCTCAAGCAGTCGGTGGCTTCCGGCAAGGACATCTACGTGCGGCGCATGACCGAGGCCGAGGCCGCGTCAGAGCCCGCGCTCGCGCAGGTGCGGCAGGCGCTGACGGCCCCGCGCATCATCCTCTCGCCCTGAGCTGCGCTCCCTCTCCCTGCGCAGCGGGGAGAGGGCCGGGGTGAGGGGCCCACTAGCCAGGTGCAGTAGCCGAGCGAGTCGCAGCTGCCGGTGGTGCAGCCCGCCCCCGGAAGGTGAGACGAACCCGCCGTCGTTGCCACAGGCCGTGCTCAGCACGCCCGGGTACCGTCGGTGCCGCAACAGCCGATGCAGGTCCAGGGTCCGCACGGCGCCCAGGACCACCAATGCCAGCAGCGGAAGGCGCATGCGCGCATCCTGTCCTGGCCGCCCGGTGACGCGTCGAGTGTCAGACCCCACTGGCATGGTGTGACGATGACCAACAAGCTGGCGGTGAAGGGCGTGGGGAAGTTGGCGACGGACATCGGCGCGCTGATCGAGTCGACGCGCGGGCAGGTGGTGCAGGCCGCGAACGCGGCGCTCACCACGCTGTATTGGCAGATCGGCGTGCGCATTCGGCAGGACGTGCTCGAGCAGCGCCGCGCGAAGTACGGCGGCGAGATTCTCTCGGCGCTCGGGCAACGGCTCGAGCGGGAGTACGGCCGCGGCTTCGACGAGAAATCACTCCGCCACATGGTGCGTTTCGCCGAGCAATTCCCCGACGAGGCAATTGTCTCCGCACTGCGGAGACAATTGACGTGGAGTCACTTCAAGACGCTCATCTATCTCGACGAGCCGCTCAAACGAGACTTCTACGCAGAGCTCTGCCGGGTCGAGCGGTGGAGCACGCGGGTGCTGCAGCACAAGGTGCAGGGCATGCTCTACGAGCGGACCGCGCTCTCGAAGAAGCCGCAGGCGCTCATCCGGAAGGAGCTCGACGCGCTCCGCAAGACCGACGCGATGTCTCCGGCGCTCGTCTTCCGCGATCCGTACCTGCTCGGGTTCCTCGGCTTGCGCGACTCGTACAGCGAGAAGGATCTCGAGTCGGCGCTGCTGCGCGAGATCCAGAGCTTCCTGCTCGAGCTCGGCGTGGGCTTCGCGTTCATCGAGCGGCAGAAGCGCATCAGCGTGCGAGGCGAGGACTTCTACATCGACCTCCTCTTCTTCCACCGGCTGATGAAGCGCCTCGTGGTCGTCGAGCTGAAGCTGGGGACTTCCGGCCGGCCGACGCGGGGCAGGTGAAGTTCTACCTGAGCTGGCTCGATCGCCATGAGCGGCAGCGCGGCGAAGAGGCGCCGGTCGCGCTCATCCTCTGCGCGGGGAAACGGAGCGAGACGGTGGAGTACCTCCAGCTCGACCGCGACAACATCCACGTCGCCGAGTACCTGACCCAGCTCCCGCCCCGCGATGTGCTCGAGGCGCGGTTTCGCAAGGCGCTCGAGGCGGCGCGGGCGAGCGTCACCCGGGCCCAAACCCCCGCACCGGGGCGCCAGCGGGCCTCAATGTCTTGAAATAACTGTTGTTTTGCCTGTCGCGCAAGGTCCGGCCGGGTGTCGCGTGAAGCCGGCAGGCATCTGTGAGAACTCTCTCAGATGATGAGCGACAGCGACCACGCCCCCCGATTCCCCAACAAGCGCCGCCCCTTTCAGTCGTTTCGCGTCTCGAAGGTGGAGCGCATCGAAGACTCGGGCGAAGCCGCCGTGCAAGGCAACGTCGGTGGCCGCGACGTCGAGCTGCGCTTCGTCGAGCTGTCCGGCGAGTTCCGCATCGTGACGCACGAGGGCGACCAGGTCGAAGAGCTGACCCGGTCCGATCTGCGCGACATCGGGCCCGCGCTCGCGCGCTACCAGCAGAACGTGCCGTGGGTCGATTCGGTCACCGGCCACGTGCTCAAGGCGGTCAACGACGCGATCTTCCCCACCACGCTGGCCGACTTCGTTCCCCGCTCGGTGAGCGACCTGGGGGCGGTGATCCTGCTGGCGGGCAAGACGCCTCGCGAGGACATCGACGTGCTGCTCGACACGAAGTCGGGCGAGCTCTCCATTCTCGTCACCAGCGAGGGCCGGAAGGCCGCGCGCCGCCCGCTCCTCTCGCAGGAAGCGTGGGACCTCGCCGTCGCGCTGCGGTCCCGCGTCGAAGGTCAGCGCGTCACCGCTTCACGATCGCTGCTGGCGCTGGTGATCGAGGCGGCACGGCGGCAGGCGCACCACTGAGGTTCAAGCCGTCCCTCGACTCCGCTCGGGATGAACGGGGGGCTGTTTCACACCCCGTTCCGCTGCTACGGCTCCGCTCCGATTCCATGCTTCACTGAGGTCCTCATGCCCGCTCCCATTGGCCGCAACCCCGGCCCCGTCGCTACCACTCCGACCACCTCGACTCCGAACCCGCCGGCCGCGCCGCAGACCGAGGCCGCCAACCCGGCGTGGACGCCCGCGACCCGCCCCGGTGGCAGGTCAGCCGGCCCGTCGATGCTCAACCCGCGCTTCGCCGGTGACGCGCAGCTCGGCTCGGTGCTGGCCGGTGGAACGCTCACCGTCGGAGCCAAAGGCGAGGGCGTGAAGAAGTTCCAGCAGGCGATGGCCGACATGGGCTTCGCGCTGCCCAACGCGGCGGACGGCAGCTACGGCGCGATGTCGGCGAAGGCCGTGAAGAACTTCCAGGTGAACGCCTCGAAGATGTTCCCCGACGTGAAGGCGACCGGCATCGTCGACGCCGCCACGCTGCGCGCGCTCGATCAGCTCGCCCCTGCGCCCGGTCAGCAGGGCCAGTCGAAGAACGTGCCCCTGCCGTTCTTCGAGGGCAAGCCGGTGCGCGTGGTGGTGCTGAAGGACGAGCACCGCACCTTCCTCTTCGACAAGAGCGGCAAGCTCGAGAAGATCCTCCTCAACGCGGTGGGGGCGAAGGCGACCTCGACCGACGAGGGCTACAAGAAGGTCACCACCAAGCTCGACGAGCGCGCCTCGCTCGAGGTGGGCCAGCGGCTCTGGGGTGGGCCGGTGTTCGGGCCGCGCATCCTCGATCTCTCCTGGTCCGACGGCAGCCGCTCGGGTGAAGAGCTGCATGGCACCTCGAACAACAAGCAGCTCGGAGAAGACGTGAGCCACGGCTGCGTGCGGCACTCGAACGAAGACGTGGTGAAGCTCTACGACGCGCTGTCGGTGGGCGATCACGTGGCGATCGTCTCGGGCCTCAAAGATGCGCGGCTGCGCCGCTGACCGGGCGCATGCAGGTCCCTGAGATCCTCGCGCCGGCGGGTGATGACGAGAGCCTGGCGGCCGCGCTCGCCGCGGGTGCCGACGCGGTGTACTTCGGGCTCGACGGCGGCATGAACGCGCGTGCCCGCGCCACCAACTTCTCGGTCGAGCGGTTGCCCGAGCTGGTCGACGGCATTCACCGCGCGGGCGTGCGCGCCTACGTCACCCTCAACACGCTGGTGTTCGAGCACGAGCTGGCGTTCGCCGAGTCGGTGTTGCGCGCGTGCGCGGCGGCCGGCGTCGACGCGATCATCGTGCAGGATCCCGCGGTGGCGTTGCTGGCGCGCGCGGTGGCACCGACGCTCGAGGTGCACGCCTCGACGCAGATGACCATCTCGAGCCCCGAGGGCGCGGCCTTCGCGCAGCAGCTGGGCGCCACGCGGGTGGTGGTGCCGCGCGAGCTGTCGGTGGACGAGATCCGCACCTTCGCGAACGGCACGCCGCTGCAGCTCGAGGTCTTCATTCACGGCGCCCTGTGCATGGCGTGGAGCGGCCAGTGCCTCACCTCGGAGGCCTGGGGTGGGCGCTCGGCCAACCGGGGCCAGTGCGCGCAGTCGTGCCGGTTGCCCTACCAGCTGGTGGTCGACGGCCAGGTGCGGGAGCTGGGCGACGTGGCCTACCTCCTCAGCCCGATGGATCTGGCGGGAGCGCGCGCGGTCTCGGAGCTGTCGGACATCGGCGTGGCGAGCCTCAAGATCGAGGGGCGGCTCAAGGGCCCGGCGTACGTGCTCTCGGCGGTCGAGGGCTACAAGCGCTGGCGCGACGCGATCGCGACGCAGCAGGAAAAATCGGCCGGAGCGCAACAGCAGCTCCAGCGCGATCTCGGGCGCATGGCAGTGGCCTACTCGCGCGGCTTCTCCGATGGGTTCCTGGGCGGCGCTGATCACCAGAGCCTGGTCGAGGGCCGCTTCCCCAAGAACCGCGGCGCGCTGCTCGGTGAAGTGGTCGAGGTGAAGTCCGGCGCGGTGCGCATTCGCCGCGCGCAGAGAGTGGCGACGGGCGGAGTGGCGATCGACAAGCTGGGCCAGTCCGTCGGAGCGACGAAGGTGGCGCTGCCGGTGATCGGCGGCTCGAGCCCCGAAGACAGCCGCGGTGTGCCGCTGGAGCTGCCCGAACCGGTCCCCGGCTGCGGCGTGGGCTTCGACACGGGCCGTCCTCAGGACGAAGAGCCGGGTGGCCCGATCTTCGGAGTGGAGGCGGCGCCGCACGGCTGGTGGCTGCGCTTCGGCAAGCCGGGCCCCGATCTGTCGAAGGTGCAGGGGGGCGACAAGGTGTGGCTCTCGAGCGATCCGCGGCTGACGGCTGACGCGAAGGCCGCGGTCGACGAGGGCATGCGCGGTTCGCTGGGCCACATTCCGGTGAAGCTCGCGGTGTCCGGCACGGCCGGTGAATCGCTCGCCGTCGTGGCCACGGCGCTGGGCAACGTGGGGCGTGGCGTGACGGTGAGTGGGAAGACCGAGGCGCTGCTCACCGCGAGCAGTGCCCCCTCGACTGTGCTCGGGGTGAACGGGGGGCTCGGGGTCGAGGTGTTGTCGGAGAAGCTCGGTGCCTTCGGCGGTACGCCCTTCAAGCTGGCGGAGGTCTCACTCGAAGGGCTCGGAGCAGGCCTTCACCTTCCGGTCTCGGCGCTCAAGGCCCTGCGCCGCACGATCGTGGCGGAGCTGGAGCCGAAGGTGCTCGCGGCCGCCCGCCACGTGATCTCCCCTGTACCGGTCGCAGCGCAGCTGGCGGCGCAAGCGGCGGCCTTGCCCGCGCGCCGTCCGTGGATTGCGCCGGCCGAGCCGAAGCTGATTCCGCTGGTGCGGACGGCAGGGCAGCTCGAGGCGGTGATCGCGGCCGGGCTGAAGGAGGTCGAGCTCGACTGGATGGAGCTGATCGGCCTGGAGAAGGCCGTCGATCGGGCGCGCGCGGCAGGGCTGCACGTGGTGATCGCGACCACCCGGGTGCAGAAGCCGGGCGAAGACGGCATCGATCGGCGCATCGAGAAGCTCCGGCCCGACGCGGTGCTGGTGCGGCACTGGGGAGGCCTCATCCACTTCTCGCGCTCGACCGCCATCGACGGCCCGCTGGTGCACGGCGACTTCTCGCTCAACGTGACGAACTCGGTGACGGCGCGGCACCTGCTGGCGCTGGGCTGCGACACGCTGACGGCGGCGCACGATCTCGACGAAGCGCAGCTGCACGAGATGCTGGCTGCGCTGCCGGCGGAGCGGCTCACCGTGGCAGTGCACCACCACATCGCGACCTTCCACACCGAGCACTGCGTGTACGCGCACACGATCTCCCAGGGCCGCGACTTCCGTACCTGCGGGAGGCCCTGCGAGAAGCAGCAGATCGCGTTGCAGGACAGGGAAGGGCGCCGTCACCCGGTGGTGGTGGACATCGGCTGCCGCAACACGGTGTTCAACGCGCAGGCGCAGAGCGCGGCGAAGGCGGTGCCGCGTCTGCTGAAGGCAGGCGTCAAGCGCTACCGGGTCGAGTTCGTCTGGGAAGACCAGGCGACCTGTGCGTCGGTGCTGGCGGCCTGGCAGGACGTGCTGCAGGGCAAGTGCAGTCCGGCCGAGCTGAACACGAGGCTCGAGGCGCACGAGCAGTTCGGCGTGACGGCGGGCACGATGAGGACGCTCTCCCCGTGAGCCTGAAGGAGAAGCGAGCTCAGCTCGACGAGCTGGACGCCGAGCTGATCCGTCTCCTCGCGCGAAGGGCCTCTGTGGTCGACGAGATCTGGGCATGGAAGCAGGCGAACGGCGTCGAGCGCATCGACCCCGCGCGCGAGACCGAGCTGAGAGCGCGTCTGCTGGCGCAAGCCGAATCGTTGGGGCTCTCGCGCACTGCGGTCGCCGCCATCCTCGACCGCATCATCGGCGTCGCGCTGCGCTCCCTCTGATGGCGCCCACCGATTCATCGTCGCGCGTGACGCACCCAGTGAGGTCCTCCGTGTGGCGTGACTCTCACGGCCCACTTCCCCCCTGGGATACAGAAACACCCACGCGTCGGAGACTTGAATCTCGCCTGCGGGGGGCGCCAGCGGCTTCTGGTACACCGACGCCGAAAGCAAGCGCCTCGAATCGCGCCCTGAGTCGTTCGATCGTGGGCTTCGTCTGGGGCACGTGGCGAGGTTACGCCGCGACGCAAATCGTCCACCAGCTTCGCAGACTCCGAACGCGAACCCGTTGGGCGTGAACCGCATCCGCGGCCGTACCCGATCGCGAAACCGATCCCGATCCCGATCCCGTCGCCGACCCCGACACCGACACCGACTACCCCGACTCCGACTCCGGCTCCGACCCCGGCTCCGACCCCGGCTCCGGCTCCGACTCCGAATCAGCCCCTCACCCCAACCCTCTCCCCGCTGCGCAGGGAGAGGGAGCACCAGTCACTCAGTAAATGCCCTTCATGCTCGGGCTGGCGAGCCCGTAGTCCCTCATCGCCTGGCGCATGAAGAACGGCAGCTCGGTGTACTTCTGCAGCAGCAAGCACGCCCGGTTCGACGAGCAGGTGCACTGGCTGTTGTCGGTGGCATCGCAGCCCGGCCGGCCCGAGCTGACCGCGCCCGACGGGAGGATCGAGTCGATCGACGGGTCGAACTTGATGATCGCCTTGCCGCCCGCGACCCGGGGGGTGGTCCAGTCCGGCACGGTGTCGCCGTCGAGGTCGGGGCCCGGGTCGGTGACGTACGCCTGCTCGACCAGCTCGTTGGCGTACTCCAGCATGCGCGCGCCCACGCCCTTCTGCACCGTCTTGCCGAAGATGACCTCGCGGCCGAACGTCTTGGCGATGTACGTCTTGCCCTCGGGGAGGTGGAGCTCGAGGCGGTTGCGGAAGCCCGGATCGGTGTCCGCGCCCAGCTCCCAGATGTTCATCTGATCGAGCCAGCCCTGCTGCGCGTTCTCAGGCAGGTACATCAGGGTCATCGCGATCAGGAACTTCTGCTGCTCCCACCCCACCTGCGGGTCGACCACGATGCTGTTCGCGGGGGTGACGCCACAGTCGAGCGAGCTCTGCGACTGGAAGCAGATCTCCGGGCTCGGCTTCCACCACGAGATGTAGCCGATGCCCTGCGACGGGAACCCGTCCTCGACGGAAGGCCTGCCGCCCGTCGCCGCCAGCCGTGAACCCTTGAGGGCCACGTCGCCGGTGAGGTTGTTGCCCAGCCAGCGGCGGTACCCCTCGGGGAACAGGTCAGCCATCGACACCGCGCGGTACCGGCCGTCCAGGAAGTCGCGGCGGCTGTCGCTGATGAAGTTGTCCACCGACTCCGTCATCAGCATCGGGGCCCACGCCTTGTCGTAGTAGCTGCCCACGTTGATCGTGAACTCGCTGTCGTACTCGCCGTTGGTCTCGGACAGCGCGTTCTCCATCGGGCGGCCGCCGAAGGTGACGTTGCCGAAGTAGCCCGTGGCCCCGTTGGGAATGGTGACGACCGGATCGCTGGGGTTGCCGGCGGTGTCGAGCGTCGAGCGGAGCACGCCGGCCTCGAGGCTGTGCGGCCCCGCCTGCGGGCGCGCCAACTGGCGGGCGAAGTGATCGAAGCCGAGCCCCGACGCGAGCAGGTTGTCGCTGAAGAGCAGGGTGCCCAGGTACGGCCAGAGCGAGTCGTAGTCGTAGCCCTGGTCGACCGCGAAGTCCTTGTAGATGTTCGCGATGAGGCCCATGCCCTTGGCGGCGTCACGCAGCTTCTCGTTGTAGCGGCCCAGCGTGCGGCCCGACGCCACGCGCACCGAGAAGGTCTGCCGGTTGCGGCGGTAGTTGTCGAAGATGTGGTTCACCTCCTGCTGGGTGATCAGGAAGTCGAACAGCTCGTAGGGGTCAGCCCCGTTGTCGTGGCGGTAGACCGAGAGGTTGCCGAGGTCCGCCCAGCGATCGGTGGCGAAGCCGTAGGGGAAGCGCACCCGGCTGAACGGGTCGATCACCTTCGGCGAGCGAACGTTGGCCGCCTCGTTGGGCCGCGCGGCGCGCAGGAGATCCCAGTTGATGTAGTCCACCGGCATCTGGCGGCACTTGCTGTACGCGCCACCGACCTGGACGATCAGGCCGTCGACGGTGGGGTTCCAGATGCCCATCGTGTCGTCGTTCCAGGTCGCGGGGCGGAACTGGCCCGGGTCGATGGTCTTGCAGTCGCGGATCATCCCGAACGTCTCCTGCAGCCGGGTGTAGTGAATGGGGTTGGTGTCGCCGCCCTCGTCGCCGACCTCGAAGCTCATGCCGAGGATGCCGCCGAAGTTGTCGATCTTGCCCAGCGCGCCCATCGCCTTGGGCGAGCCCGCGCGCATCTGCGGGTCGTCGATCACCGCGGCCACGTCGCCGTAGAACATGCGCGCCGCGGCGAAGTCGTAGGCGCCCAGGCCGAGCAGGTCCTGCGTGCTCTCACCGGCGTAGTCCATCGTCGACGACTGCATGAACATCGAGATGAGGTTGGCCCTCTCGTTCGCGTTGACGGTGTCGAGCGAACGCGGGCCCACGCAGCTGCCGGTGGGGTCGACGGTCGTGCACGCGCTGGTGTTGGTGCCGTTGTCGGTGCGCAGCTGCCAGTACTGCGGGCGGAAGTTCCACGCGTCGGCCGAGCTGACGAAGTTGTGGCGCAGCGCGATGGAGTGACCCATCTCGTGCGTGATCACCGCGTAGTGCGCCCGCTGCGCGATGTACTTGCGCGCGCGCTCACCGTGGAGCGCCTGGTCGGCCTTGCTGGCCATGGGGTTGAAGGGGCCGAACTTCGCCTCGAGCACGTTGGCGAGATCCGCGATGCCCAGCGGGGCGGGGGCCTCGTGCATGATGCACGCGCCGCGCTCGGCCAGCGCCAGCTCGCGCGCCTGGTTCAGCTCGCGCGCCAGGGTGGGGTTCGCGCCGCGCAGGGGCGACGAGAGGGCCAGCATGCCGCCGGTGTCGAGCTGCGAGGCGTTGCCCGCGAGCTGCTGCATGGTGCGGGTGGTGAGGGCGGCCTCGGTGGGGCTGTCGAGCGCGCGCTTGCGGCGGGCGTCGTAGATGGCGCGGGTGGTGCTCGCCTGCTTCGCGTCGAAGCGCACCTCGGACATTTCCTTGCGCAGGCTCTTCGCCTTGGCGAAGGCGGGGCTCCGCTTCACGCTCTCGAGCGTCAGCTTGAGGTGCTCGATGTCGGTGGCGCCGAGCGCCTCGGCGAGCATTTTCTGCTGGTCGTCAGGCGCGATCTTCTGCAGCGAGCCGCCGGTGCTGGCCGCCTCGGCCGCGCCCGCCCAGTCGCGGATGAACGTGCCTTCGGTGACGTCGGCGGTGGTGAACTCGCCCTTGATGTAGCGGGCGGTGTCGACGACGCCCTGGCTCCAGAGGTCGGTGACGTGCGACCAGACGTTGATGCTCGCCGACACCTTCTCACCGGTGAGCGGATCGCACGCGTCGACCATGATGCCCCAGGGCGAGGGGGTCTGCGGGCTGACGATGGTGTTGACCGCGTGGTAGCGGAGGTCGCCCTTGCGCACCTGCAGCGCCTTGCGGCACTCGGTGGTGACGGCGTCGTTGCCCTCGAGGCGCGCCGAGAAGCAGAGCGCGGACGTGAGGGTCGCCGGCAGGCGGGGCCCGCCACAGGCGGCGGGGTCGTTCAGCTCGACGGGGCTGTGGCAGAGCACCACCGCTTCGTCCATCTTGGCCAGGGCGATCACGCCCGCCGACATGCCGCGGTCGGAGCCGAGGGTGTCAGCGAGGCTGTTGCAGTCCTGGTTGGCGGCGTAGAGGCCCGCGCGGCAGTCGTCGACTTCCTTGGCGAGCCAGATGGCGTCCTGGTTGTCGTCCTGCTGGCCGAAGTACATCGGGTTGCTCTCGAGGCAGCCGACGCCGCGGGTGCGCACGCACTCGGTGTAGCGGGCGGCCTGGATCGAGCTGCGCAGCGCGACGTCCCACTCGTGGGTGGCGTCGCGGGTCGCGTCGAAGAAGTCGGGGTTGCTGCCCTCGGTGTAGTACCAGGCCACCGGCTTCACGGTGCGCTCACGGTAGGGCAGGGTGCACTTCTGGCTGAAGGTGTCGCAGCGCGAGCCGCCGCCGACCGCCGCGCACTCGTCTTCGGTGCCGTCGTCGTTCACGTCGCGGTGGGGGTCTGCGCCCAGCGGGGTGGTGCCCGGGGTGAAGCACGAGACGGCGCCCGTCATCGTGTCCTTGTTCTCGTAGAAGTGGCTGCGCTCCCAGAGGTTGTAGCGGTTGATGAAGCGGTGCCACTGGGTGTCGGTCATGCCGTACTCGCGCGCGTAGCCCTTGCGGTCCGTGGTGAAGGCGCCGAACGCCTGGAAGCGGTAGCCGTCCCAGTCGGACGGCTCGTAGTCGTTGTCAGGCACCTTGCGGAACGAGTTGCGAATGGTGAGCTCGATGGGCGAGCACTGGGTGGTGGGCGAGCCGCCGCCGCCGATGTCGGCGTCGAGGAAGCAGGCCGGGAAGGTGAAGCCCCACTGCTCGATGGTCACCATCTCGGGGCGGGCGAACGCCTTGTTGGTGACGTCGAGGTAGCCGTTGGCGGTGTCGATGTGCGGCGCGTCTTCGTCGGCCGGGTCGGTGACCGCGTAGGCCAGCGGCGTGTAGACGACGCCGCCGTAGACGCCCATCTGCGAGAGGGTGTCGAACTCGTAGTTGTCGGTGGACTGGTTCGACGACCAGTCGACGCGCATGAACTGGCGCTCGAACCACGGGCGATCGACCGTGTTCTCTTCGATCACGTTCATCTCTTCGCCGGTCGACGGGTTGTACTGGCGGCGGATGTCGAAGTGGCTGGTGATCGGGTACGCGGCGACCACGATGCCGTCGTTGGTGGCCTTGCCGATGCCCTTGCCGTCGGAGTCCTTCACCCGCTCGTAGGCGAGCCGGGCGATCAGCAGGGTCTCGGTGACCTGCCACTTCACCCGCGAGAGCGGCTGCGCGTAGGTGCTGGTGAAGAGCCCGTCCTGCCCGGCGCCGTAGCCGACGTCGACGAGCGTCGACTGGCTGTAGAACTCGGGGTCATCCTTCACGCCCTGGAAGTCCTGGCCGACGAAGAACGTCTTGTCGAAGTAGTTCGGCTGAACGCGGTTGAGCGGCTTCTGTTCGACGGCACAACCGGCGACGAGGACGACGGCGGCGATCCGCGTGACGAGGGTCTTGCGACTCATTTCTGCTCCTTGGCGATGCTTGAGACGATGGCTTCGAGATCGAAGGTCGCGTCGAGGGACGCGGCCGTGTTGCGGTTGAAGAGGGGGAAGATGTACTTGCCGGTGGTGTCGAGCTGGTTGGCGAAGGTGAACGCGCCCAGCGTGAAGCCGACGACGTCCCACGGCTGGTAGCTCAGGCCGAAGCTGAAGCCGATGAAGTCGCGGGTGTAGTTCCGGGCCGGCAGGGAAACGCCGCCCACTTCATAGGCCGACATGGGCGAGACCCAGCCGCGCTGCATGAAGAGCGAGGCCGAGATGTTCACGCGCTCGTGAGGGTTGAAGACCACCGTCGGCCCATGGAGCACGTCGGCCTGGACGTTGTTCGCGCCGCTGCTGGAGTTGTTGCAGGCGTCGATGAAGCCGACCGCCTGGACCTGCTCCGCGTTGGCGTTGCAGTTGCTGATCAGCCCGCCTTCGTTCTGCCGGGTGCTGAAGCGGTTGAAGCGCCAGGTGAAGCGCGCGGAATAGACGAAGGTCAGCCCCGACAGCACGCCGAAGGTGCGGGACACGTTGAGGCCGGGCGCGAGGGTGAAGAGGCGGGAGACGGCCCGCGATTGTTTCGACGTCGGGAAGGTGGAGCGCAGATCGCCCGCGAGGCGGATGCCGGTGGTCTTCTCTTTCCAGCCGCCCCACACCGCGTCGAGCCAGAGGTCGGAGAGCTCGACCTCATTGACGGAGTTGGTGGTGTCCGAGAGCGTGAATTCCTGGGTGAGGTAGAAGCGGGCGCGCACGGTGAACGCGTCGGTGAAGTGCCACTCGGGCATGAGGCCCAGGCGGTGCGTCCAGGAGACGACCTCCTTCGTGTAGTTGTAGGGGGTGATCGAGTGGCCGTACGACAGGCTCGTTCCGCGGTAGGGGACCTTCGAGCCCTCCCCCGACCCGGACCCGATCGTCGGCACCGCCTGCGCGACTGCCAGCGAACTAACGGTCAGTGTGAGAAACAGAACGACATGCGTGGTCAATGTCGTGATCGAGCTTCGAATCAGGGAGTCCGGCGTCATCGCGGGCCCCCTTGAGCACGGATCGCGCCAACTGATCAAACCGCAAGCTCTCAGCGACTGAGAAAGCCAGGCGGAGCGACCAGGGAAGTCAGCGGCAGATGGCGGTTGACGTGCCCGCGATGCAGGCGCCGCCGGGGCAGGGCGTGAAGGGCGCCCCACTGCAGCCAGTAGTTGGGCAGGCGCAGGTGGTGACGCGCGCGTTGAGGCAGCAGAACTCGAACGACGCCCCACCTCCTCCCGCTCCGCCGCCGCCTCCCCCCGAGCCACCGCCTGAGCCGCCTCCAGCGCCGCCACCGGCACCGCCATCGGCGACCCCTGCGTCTGCCGGAGGTCCTGCGTCGGTGACGCCGGCGTCCGAGACGACCCCTGCGTCTGAGGTGCCGCCCCCGCCGCCCGTGGCCGCGCCGCCACCGGTCCCCGCGCCACCGCCTGCAGCGCCACCCCCGGAACCACCAGCGCCACCGCCGCCGCCGGTCCCTGCTCCGCCACCGGTCCCTGCTCCGCCACCGGTGAGCGGACAGATCGGCGTCGGTGAGCATCGCCCGCCAGAGCAGGGATAGACGCTCTGCTGGCACGACGTCGCCTCGTCGCAGAAGCACGTGTCGATCGCGCCCGTCTTGCAGCACAGCACCCAGCCCGAGGTGAGCGGCGCGCCGTCTTCATAGAGCGGGTCGAGGCACGCCCCGGCCGTGACGGCGATGACCAGCAGGGCCCGGACGGAAGTGCGGCGGTTCATTCGCAGAGCGCCTCTTAGCCTACGGCGCAGGCGTGAAGCGGGCCGTCGCGATCGGGGTGCTCAACGAGTCGACGTGGGCCACGCGCACGCCCCCGCTGGAGACGGCGTAGACGTAGTCGTCGGCCATCACGCTGCGGCGTACCTGCGGTTCCCAGTACCAGCCCCAGCACGCGCCCTGGCTGCAGTCCTGCCGCTCGAGCACGTCTCTCATCTCGAGCGTGCCCTTCGAGGTGAAGCCGGTGAACGGGTCGACGCCGTACACCCGCAGATCCGAGACGTACTGGTACTGGCCGGACGGGTCCGTGTACCAATCGGAGAACGGCACCGCGAGCAGGCCCTTCGCGGGGAAATAGTTGAACGCCTTGTGGTTCCACTGCGCCTCGCTCCAGCCCCATGCCCGGCCGACGATCTGCGAGTGCGTCTGCCGCGGAAGGGCAGGGTTGCTGACGTCGAAGATCTGCAGCTGGAGGTGACGTTCCCAGCTCGTGGTGGGCACCTCGGGCACGTACGTGCCGATGGTGAGCAGGTGCGTGGCGTCGAGCGGGTGGATGTAGCTGGAGAACCCGGGGATCTTCAGCTCCCCGACCTTGTGGGGATGGGCGGGATCGCTCAGGTCGATCACGTAGAGCGGGTCGACCTGGCGGAAGGTGACGACGTACCCGGTGTCGCCCAGGAAGCGCGCGCTCATGATGCGTTCACCGGGGGCGAGATCTTCGGTGCGTCCCAGCTCCTGCAGCGCGCCTCCGAAGGTGAGCACCCGGTTGACGGTCTGCCAGGTGGTGGTGCTGGTCACCGTCGTGGCGACCCGGAGCACGCCCTGGTGCTCGTCGAAGCTGAACTGGTTGAGGGGCCGGCCCGCGAGGCGCGCCGCGGCGACGAAGGTGACGCGGTCGGGCTGGCTCAGGTCGAAGCGGTAGAGGTACGTCTGATCTTCGTTGGTGGCGCTGCCGCCGTTGCCCCACCACCACCAGTGGCGCTGGGCCAGGTAGAGCGACTCGGGGCCCTGGTAGAGCTCGTCGACCGACGCCAGCAGCGTCTGGCGGGAGAACGCCAGCGGATCGGTGATGTCGAGCGAGACGATGCTGGTGAGGCCGAGCCGCGCCGACGCCGTGGTGGTGGAGATGTCGGAGCACACGAGCTGCGCGGTGGCGCTGGTCGAGCCCGAGGTGAGCAGCGCCGAGGGCAGCCAGGTGTTGAGATCGCGGCGGCGAATCTGGCCTTCGTTGAAGTCGGCGAGGGTGTCGAAGAGCCGCTCGAGCTGCTCGAGGGACGTGGCCTGTTCCTGCTGCTGCCAGTCGACCCAGGTCTGCAGCCCGTCGAGGAAGGGCATCGAGGCGGTGGTCACCAGGCGCATGGTGGGGCCGACGCGGCGCGCCGACTCGTAGCGGCCGGGCACGCGCTGCGTGGCCACGATGGTGGGCTGGGCGAGATCGCTCACGTCGAGGTGGGTGACCAGCGTCGCGTTCGAGTACCAGCCGCCGCAGTCGGTCTGTTGCTGGCACCACGACGGCGCGCCGAAGGACGGCTCGTAGAGGTGCGAGAAGACCACCACCCGGTCGCCGTCGAGGAAGAGCTCGAAGGGGCGCCCGCCGATCTCCACGCTGCCGCGGGTGGCGAGGCTGGCGGCGGGCCAGGTGGTGGCGGTGAAGAGGCGGCGCCCCGAGGCCACGAAGAGCCGCGTGCCGTCGTTCTTGATGATGTCAGGCTCGTCGACGCCCGCGAGCTGGGTGTTGGTGGTGGTGTAGTCGGCCGGGGCCGCCGTTCCGCCCGAGCCGCCGCCTCCACCCGAGCCGCCCGCGGCGCTCCCCGCGTCCGAGAACGAGCCGGACCCGCCGCCCGTGCCTCCGTGGCGCCAGTCGAACCACTGGAGCGCGGACCGCTTGTTCGTCTCGACGTTGACCCGCATCTCCAGCACCGCGCGATCTTCGATGTGCCGCTCCAGATCGGCGCAGGCGGTGGGGCCGGTGAAGGACGTGAGCCCCAGCGCCCGCTGCTCGTTGGGCTGGGTGGGGAAGGTCGCCATCGGGTCAGGCGTGGGCGTGGGCTCGGGTGGAAGCCCGCAGGACAGCGCCAGGGTGATCGTGATCAAGCTCGGAAGTCGCATGGGTGCCCCTCGTCAGTCGGCCACGTGCTTGGACACGCGACCCCGGCGAGGTGGGACATGGGTCAACCCAGGTCGCTGCCCCAGAGCACGAGCGATTCCTGGCGGCCCTTGACCGTCGAGGTGCCCAGGGCCTTGAAGCGGGCGCGGTCTGGCTCACCGAGGCGCTGGTACACCGCGTCGCTGACGATCACGTGCACGCCCTTGTCCTTGCACAGCGACTCGATGCGGCTGGCCGTGTTGACCGCGTCGCCGATGACCGTGAAGTCCTTGCGCGCCTCGCTGCCGATGGGGCCCACCACCACGTCGCCGAGGTGCAGGCCGACGCCGTTCTCGAAGGGCTCGAGGCCCTGGCTGGCCCACTCGGCGTTGAGCGCCGCCAGGCCCGCCCGCATCGCCTCGGCCGCGCGCATGGCGGAGGCCGCCGGGTTCTCGAGCGGGTTGAGCGCCCCGAAGGTGGCCATCACCGCGTCGCCGATGAACTTGTCCACCACGCCGCCCTCCTGATGCACCGCGGTCACCATCTTCTCGAAGTAGGCGTTGAGGCGCTGCACCACCTCTTCGGGGGCGCGCCCCTCGCTGAAGGTGGTGAAGCCGCGCAGATCCGAGAAGAGCACCACCGCGCTGACCCGCTCACCCTTGAGCCGCGCGGTGGCGTTGACGATGCGCAGGCGCGCCTCTTCCGAGACGTATTGGCCGAAGAGCCGGTTCACCATCGCCGTCTCCCGCCCCATGTCGATCACCCGCAGGATCAACCGGCGCACCAGCAGGCTGAAGCCGCCCACGGCGGTGCCGGTGGCGATGAACATGAGGGCGCGGTTGAAGGCGACGGGCCAGCTCGAGAGGTCCTGCGCGAAGGCCGCGTCGCCTGACTGCACCGCGGCGAGGAAGGGGCGCGCCAGCCAGAAGACGAAGAGGTACTCGAGGGCGACCACGAAGCCCGCGAGGGTCGAGAGCCGGGCCGAGAGCAGGAAGCCGGTGATGACGACGAGGAAGCTGTACAGGTTGATGAAGGGCCCGGTGAGGAACGTGGCCGCGCCCGCGGGCTTGAGGAAGTGCGCCGCGAGGAAGAGGCCGGTGGGCAGCGAGACCAGCGGCAGCATCACCAGGTTGCGGGTCAGCCCGGTGAGCAGCCGGCGCTTCGCGGCGGCGGAGATCAGCAGCGACCACCCCGAGCCGACGACGGCGAAGGTCATCGGCAGGGCGAAGAAGCCGTCGCCGGTGACCAGCCAGAACGTGGCGAGCGCCAACACCGCCACGCCGCCCAGCGCCGCCGCGTAGAGCCCTCCGCGGGCGAAGAAGCGGCTCGTCTCGTCGCGGATGGCCTGCGTCACCTGCTCGTCGCGGGCACTCACCCGACAGACGATAGCCCGGTCCCACCGCTCGCAGGGGGGGCGGAAACAGCGGAGCGGGCCCGTTCGTCCCGAGTGGAGTCGAGGGATGGGCGCCCGGGCTCGCAGGAAGACGCCCCTCGACTCCGCTCGGGGTGAACGGTGATGAGCTCGACCGTTATTTCGATCGGCCCTCCAGGTGAGCTCGATCCGCCATTTCGATCAACTCGCTCGGGGTGAACGTCAGAACGCGAGCGCCAGACCCAGCGTCGCGCCGAGCCGGGGCACCAGGGTGACGCCTGCGAGCTTCTTGACCACCGCGCCACCCCCGAGGCCGTGCACGAAGACCTCGAGGGGGCCGATGACGCGCACCCGGCCCTCGAGGGACAGGGCCAGGGCCAGCCCGAGGCTGGTGCGTGAGCTGCCGTCAGGCAGCGAGCTCTGGAGGACCAGCAGCGGGCCTGTCTCGACGCCCAGGGCGACGCTGGCGCGCTGCCAGGCGAAGCGGTGTCCGGTGCCGAGCCGCAGCTCGAACTCGAGCTGGTGGAACGAGCGCGACAGCGGGCTGCCATCACGCCACCCGAGCGAGGCGGTGAGCTGGTTGAGCGGGCCCAGGAGGTAGCCGTCGCGGCGCACCCGCACCTCGGCGCCCGGCTGAAGCGAGAGCCCGTTCACCAGGCCCGAGGTGATGCCCGCGGCGGCCGAGAGCACCAGCCTCGTCTCCTCGCCGCCCTTGCGCGCGACGCGGAGCAGCGAGGCCTGCTCGAGATCTCCACCCGACAGCGTCACGCCTCCCGACGCGGGCACCGTCACCGTGCGCTCCATCACGCCGTCGGGCACGCGCAGCTGCACCCGGTAGGTGCCAGGGGGGAGCGCGAGCGACACCGGGCCTTCCCCCTTGTCGACGTCGGCGAAGACGTTGCCCGTCGACTCGGCGACCACCAGCCAGCGCCCCGGCGCGCGGACGTCGAGGGTGAGCTGCGAGACGCTGCGCTGGGGCTCGGCGAGCACGAGCTGGCCCGCGCCGCGGAGATCGACGGAGAACGCGGGCCGCTGCACCCCGCCGCGGGAAGAGAAGGTGGCCTCGATGGTGCGGGCCCACGCCCAGCCGTACACCTCGTCGAGCGTCACCTTGCCGTCGCGCGAGGTGTCGGCGGCGCCGCGCAGGCCGGTGACGAGGTAGTGGGTGAAGTAGCTGCCCTGCAGCGCATCGCTCTCCTGCGCGTACTCGTCGGCGCCCGAGGCGGAGATCAGCACGCGCCCCTCGACGCCCGAGGCCTCGATGCGGGTCGCGGGAAGATCGGTGGCCTTGAGGCCCTTGAGGCGCGTCACCCGGCCCGACTGGCAGGCGTCGATCACCAGCAGGCCCACCTGCACGGGCGCGCTCTTCATGAAGTCGACGAGCTCCTGCAGCGGGAGCTCGGTGCCTGCGAGGTGGAGCATGCCGTCGCCCGAGTGCGACGAGACGTAGATGATCAGTCGATCGTGAGGGCCGGGGCCCATCGACTCGCGCAGCTTCGTAAGCGCGGCGCGCAGGGCGTCGGCGTTCGCGCCCGGAAGGGAGCTCACGTCTTGCGCGGCGAAGCCACCGACGTCGACCAGCGCCTCCTTGACCCGGCGCGCGTCGCTCTCGGCAAAGCGGAGCTGCTCTTCGTCGGCCAGGCCGCGGTTTTCACCGACGACCAGGCCGAAGCGCCGGCCTTCAGCGAGGGCGGGGGAGGCGAGCAGAACGAAGCAGAAAGAGAGAAGAAGACCGTTCACCCCGAGCGGAGTCGAGGGGCCACCGCGGGGAGGCCGCGCCCCCGACTCCGCTCGGGGTGAACGGACGGCTTGCCCTCTCCCCGACCCTCTCCCCCTCGGGGAGAGGGAGACACGATCGCCCCCGGTCGTCATGGCACCGCCAGCCTCACGCTGACGCTCTGGCTCTCGGCGTCGCGCTCGAACACGGCCACCACCGTCACGTCGCCGGGCGTGACCTCGAGCTTCAGCAACGGCACGCGCGCGCCCGCGGCGACGGCGCCGGCGTAGAGGGGTTCCTTCGTGCCGTCCTCGGCGATGGTGAAGACCGTCACGCGTGGAAACCCCGCCGCGCCCACCACCAGGGTCAACTTCGTGCCCGGGGCCGCGTGGGTCACGGCGTTGCCGGTGCCATCGAGCAGCGCCACCGTGGGCGCACCCTTGATTCGATCCTCCACGTGTGCGCGGGGCCAGGCGAGCAGCAGCGCGAGCACCGCCGCCAGGGGCAGGGCGATCGCGAGCAGGCGCCCGAGGGGCCGGCGTTGCGGCGGAGGCAGCAGCCGGCCGAGCTGTTGCTGTGCCTCGGGCCGGGCGAGGAACGCCGCGCTCTCGGCGCGGAGCTGCGCCAGTTGCTGCGCGCACTCGGGGCACGAGGCCAGGTGCTCAGGCGCCGCCGCCAGGCCCGCGGCGAGCTCGTCGAGCTGGAGGGAAGTGAGGTGTTCACTCATGACGACGAGGCTCCTGCCGGCAGGGCGCCGAGCGCTTCGAGCTTCTGGCGCAGCTCTTCGACCTCGCGGACGATGGTCTTGCGCGAGAGATCGAGCACGTCGGCGACCTCCTGTTGGGTGAGGCCGTCGATGAAGAGCATGCTGGCCACCTCGATCTCCCGATCGGTGAGGTGCAAGAGCCACTTCGAGAGGAGCTGGCGGGCCTCGACGTGATCGACCGCGGTCGACGGCTCCACCGGCACCACGGTGAGGAGCGGCTCGCGCAGCTTCCGGCTGCGGATCTGGTTGAGCGCGACGTTGGTGGTGACGCGGTAGACCCACGTCATCGGCCTCGACTCGCCGCGAAATGCTGCTCCATGGGTCAACATGCGCTCGAAGACCTCCTGCACCACGTCCCACGCGTCCGCGTCGCGAGCGAGCAGCACCCGGGCACGGCGGAACACCACCGGCGCGAACTGCGCGTAGAGGCGCTGCACCTCGTCACGGGTGAGCCCTCCGCTCGTTGGCGCCCCCATCTGAAGAACCACTCCCTGCCGATGCTTGAGACACGCGAGGTCCGTCGCGTGGGACACGGCCGGGGGGAGATAGCACCAAACCTCCCTCTCCCCGTGGGGGAGAGGGTTGGGGAGAGGGCGAGAAGCTGTGGCATGCTGCACGGCCGCCATGACCACCCGCCGAGCCACGAACACCGCGCTCCTCGAGACCCTGAAGGACACGCTCTTGCGCGGCCCCGGGCAGGCGAGCCCGGCGGTGCGCACCGCCGCCGCCGACGGCGAAGGGGAGGGCGCGCTGGGCGCCTTCGTGCAGCAGGTCCACGCCGCCGCGTACCAGGTGACCCCGGAGCAGGTGCGCGAGCTGCAGAAGTCGCACACCGACGACGTGCTCTTCGAGGTGATCGTCTCGGCTGCGTTCGGCGCGGCGAAGAAGCGCCACGACGCGGGGCTGGCGATGCTCGACGCCGCCTGGAAGGACCACGCGTGACCACCATTCGCCTCGCCGGGGTCGCGCACGGACACGGCCTCAAGGAACGGCTGGTGCTGGGGCTGCTGCGCGTGCTGGGGGGCCGGCCCGCGCCCGACGTGGTGCGCACGCTGCTCTACCGCCGCTCGTTCTGGGGCGATCGCTACAACGACCTGCTCCAGCCGGTGATGCGGGGCGAGGGTGCGTGGGTGGTGGGCGAGCGCGAGCTGTTCGCGGCGTTCATCGCCAACCTCAACCGCTGTCGATTTTGAACGGGTGCCCACGGCGCGGTCGCGTCGTCAGAGCTCGGAGCGGACCTGGTGAAGGCAGTCCTCGCGGACTACCGGACGGCAAGCGTGTCGCCGCAGGTCAAGGCGATGTGTGCGTACCTCGAGAAGATGACGTTGAGCCCCGAGGCGCTCACCGTCGATGACGCGAAGGCCCTCAAGGCCGCGGGGGTCTCGAAGGCGGCGGCCGAAGACGCGCTCTTCGTGGCCTTCTGCTTCAACCAGATCGTCCGCATCGCCGACGCGCTCGACTGGGAGATCTCGTCCCCCGAAGGGTTCGCGGCGGGCGCGAAGAGCCTGCTCAAGTTCGGGTACGTGCTCCCGGGTCATACGAAGCTCAAGAAGTAGTCAGTTGCCCAAATGGGGCCCCGTCAGGTATTCAGCCGTCACGCGGTGGTAGCTCAGTTGGTAGAGCACAAGCTTCCCAAGCTTGGGGTCGAGGGTTCGAATCCCTTCCGCCGCTCAGAAAGAAGGCCCGGTGTTCGCGACGCGGACACCGGGCTTTCAGTTGATCTGGGGAATGCACATGCCCTGGGCGCAGACGAGCGGGGCGCAGCAGTCGGAATCGGTGGCGCACGCTCCGCACGCGCCCGCGTTGCAGGCCTGGTTGCCGCAGTCTCGACACGAGGTGCAGACCGCACCCGCATCCGGCGCGCTGCCTCCGTCGATCGTGGTTCCGGCATCGGCGCCGGGCTGCTGGCAGGCGCCGCCCGCGCTCAGGATCGCCTGGTCGTAGTGCACCTCAAAGCGGGCGCTGGGCTGAATGCTGCGGGCGAACACCGAGCCGTAGAGATCGACTGACGCGCTGGGGCTGTACGAGGCGTTGGGCAGGTAGAAGTTGCCCGCGATGGTGGACGCCGCGCTGGTCGAGACGGTGGTGCCGGCCACGTAGATGCGCAGCTGGGCGGGGGCCTCCACGCTGCCGAAGTGCACCTGCGAGCTGGCCAACAGGTTGCCGCCGATGAAGATGTCGAGCTCGCTGGTGGGGTCGATGATCAGATCGAGCGCGTTGCTCAGGTCGACGTCGCCCGCGATGAAGAGCGCCGTGCGGCCATGCACCGCGATGGTGATGGCCCCGGTGGGCACCAGCCGGGTGAGGGCGTACCGGCCACAGGGCAGATCGAGGCGCACGTTGTTCCCGGCTCCGTCGAACAACGCCGGGTCGAGCCCCACCACGGCGTTGTCATTGTTGGCCACGCCGTCGGCCACCATGCCGGCGACGTCGAGCAGCTGGCTGGGCGCGCAGTCACAGGGCGGATCGACCACGAAGGGCGCGATCACGATGCCGCCGTCGGCGATCACCCCGCCTCCGACGCTGCCTGCGTCGGTGACGAACAGCGTTCCGGCCACGTGCAGGTTCGAGACGGAGCCCTGGATGCGGGCGTCATCCATCACCAGCGATTGACCGCCCGTGACCGCGCCCCGGGCGTGCAGCCGCTGCCGCACCGTGCCGCGGGCCGTGGCCATGCCTCCGGCGAACCACGCGGTGCCACCGACGTCCCACACGCTCGACGAGCTGAACGTGCCGTTGGCCGCGATGCCCGCCCCCAGCAGCCCCGAGTCGGGCGTGCCGCGCGTGCTGTCGAAGCCATCGGTGCGCAGCTCGCTGCTGGCGGCCAGGTTGGTGCAAGAGCAGACCGACCACCTGAAGCTCACCTGCGCCAGGTTGCCGGTGCAGCTCGAGCCCGCATCCGAACTCACCCTCACCGGCGCGCCTCCACCGACGCAGGCCGGCGTTCCGCCGTCGAGCACCACGGTGGGCACGCAGGAACCGCGAGAGCAGCCCGTGCCCGCCGCGCAGCTCGCCGCCGCGCTGCAGGTGCCACAGAACGTGTTGTCACTCTGCAGATCGACGCAGCGCTGCTGACACGCGGTCAGGCCAGGCGGGCACTGCGCCATCGGCACGCAGGCGCCCTTCGAGCACACCGTGCCCGCGCCGCAGGTCAGGCCGCAGGCACCGCAGTTGAGCGGATCGTTGAGCACCACCACGCACTGCCCACCGCACGAGAGCGAGTTGAGGCCGCACGGGTTGACGCCCGGCACCTGGCAGGTGCCCTGCTGACAGGACAGCCCGGGGCAACAGCCCAGTCCACCCGGGGCGCAGGCGTCGCGCAGCGGCGTGCAGCTCAGCCCTCCGTCGGGCAGGTAGACGCTGGCGTCAGGCTGGCCCGCGTCACCTTCGCCCGCGTCGGGGACCCCCGCATCAGCCCCGCCTGCGTCTGCGACCCCGGCGTCTTCGGTCACTCCGGCGTCGGTGCCAGGGTTGACGGTGCCGCATTGGCAGCCCGCGAGGGCAACCGTGAAGAGTCCGGAGAACAGCGCAGATCGGGTCATGGCTCTGTTGAGTGACGAGAGGGGGGCGCGAGCAGGCACCTGCGCCAGGCCCTTCACCGCCCGGGTAGCCTCGCGGCAATGAGCAAGATCGCCATCCTCGGGGCGGGAGGGAGGCTCGGGGGGCGCCTCGTTCACGAAGCGCTCGACCGGCAGATGCGCGTCAACGCCCTCACCCGCGACCCCACGCGCCTGCGCATCGCCAACGAGCTGTGCAACGTCTTCAAGGGCAACGTCGAGACGGGGGAGGGCGTCGAGGCCGCGCTGGCCGGCTGCAGGTGGGTGGTCTCGGCCGTCTCTTCCCCTCACCCGGCCGACTTCGTCTCCCGCCTGGTCAAGGCCCACAACGTGCGCAAGGTCGATCGCCTCGTCTTCGTTTCCCGCGCTGACGACACCGTGCCGGTGCACGGCTTCCAGGAACGGCTCGCGTCGGTGATCGGGCACCGCACCCGCGACGTGGCCCGAGACATCGCCGCCGCCCACGAGCTGCTCGAGGTGAGCGGCCTCCCGTGGCTGGTGCTGAAGACCAACGGACTCACCGACGACGCCGGAGGGAAGCAGGTGGTGACGAGCGAGCCCGGCCAGCCGAGGCCCGGGCCCGTCAGCCGCGTCGACCTGGCCCGTTTCATTCTCGGCGTCATCGATGCGCCCGGCTGGCATTCCCGGGAAGTGAACGTGGGCACGAAGATCTGAGCCGTCAGGAATCGTGGCTGGCCGCGTGGTACTTGTGGGTTGACACCCCGGCGCGTTTCCCGTACTTCCCGCGCCGCTTTTGCAAGTCGGCCCTGTCGTCTAGTGGCCTAGGACGGTGCCCTCTCACGGCATAAACCCGGGTTCGAATCCCGGCAGGGTCAAAAATCCTGGTCGTCCCCAGGTAGTGAAAGGCCCCGAGCTAACACTCGGGGCTTTTTTTATGTCCGCCGCACGGCACAGTGCTGCCCGATGCCCCGCTTCGCCGACGCGCTCGAGAGCAACCCCGCGCCGCGCAGGCTCGGTGACGTGACGCTCCGCTACGAGCCCTCGATGCTGATCGGCGAGACGCCCAAGGCCAGGGCCACCTGGCGCTCGAGCCTGGTCTTCGTGGCAGGGGTGGCCCTGCTGCTCTTCTCCGCCGGGGGCCTGGTGCTCCAGTGGCCGTTCGGCCTGGTGGTGTCGCTGGTGCTCTCGGGGGCGGTGGCGATCGCCGCGGCCGTGGTGGTGGAGCGCTACGAGAAGCGGCAGCGGCGCTTCGTGGCGAACTTCGGCACCGTGAGCCTGCGCCTCGACTTCACCTCGCCCATCGCCGGCTACGCGCGCACCCTGGTGGTGCCCTTCGACAGCGTGCGCGCCACCGCGCTGCTGCGACAGGGCGATGGCGCGTCATGCCTTTGCGTCGACTTCGAAGATCGCGGGCTCTTGCGCGAGGTGCTGGTGGCGCACATTCCCGACGATCAGCTGCCCGAAGCAGCGCGGCTCGAGCGCGTGCTGAAAGGTGCGTTCGGGCTCGGCGAGCGCCCCGCGCCGGGTCAGGTGGATCCCACCGACGACCGGGAGACTTCAAGCTTCGAGTGAGCCGCGCTCGGAAGCGCGCGTGGCACGTCGGGTGCTCAATCGAGACGCACGGAGGTTCACCGTGCATCCTCGACTCCCAGCTCTTCTCTGCCTCACCCTGAGTCTCCCGTGCGCCGCGTGGGATGTCCGCACCGACTCGGAAGGCGACCTCGTGCGGTGGACGAAGCCGCTCGAGATGGTGCTCGATGCACGCGTGGGCTCGCAGCTGCACGAAGCGCGCGCAGAGCAGGCGATCCGTGCGGCGTTTCAGAACCTCGACGAGGCGACCCCGTACCTCGACGTGTCCGTGCGCGTCGCCGATGAGGCGAAGCCGATCGGCTATGTGCTGGGTTCCGACAACCAGAACTCGGTGCTCGCGCTCGAAGACTGGCCGTACTCCGAAGACGCGCTGGCGGTGACCCTGGTGACGCTCAACGCGCGCACCAACGAGCTGCTCGACGCCGACGTCGCCTTCAACGTCGAGTCGCACCGGTTTCGGGTGCTGCCCGACGCGGTGAAGGACGAGCGCAGCTTCGACGACGTGCAGAACACCATCACCCACGAGCTGGGCCACGTGCTCGGGCTCATGCACAACGACGACGCCGACGACCTGGTGATGTACCCGTCGGCGCCTCCCGGGGAGCTGATCAAGCGCACCCTGAAGGCTGACGATCGCGACGGCCTGCTCTCGCTCTACGGCACTGAACCCGAGCCGAAGCTCACCCCGCCCCTGGGGTGCAGCTCGACCGCGACGTCGCCGGGCTGGGTGGTGGTGGTGCTGGTGCTGCTGCTGGCCGTTCGTTCACGGTCCACCCGGCTCGCGCTTTGCCGCTCGACCTCGCTGGGGGTGAGCGGGGTCGTCTTCCTGCTGGCGTCGCCGGCCCTCGCCGCCGAGCCCACGCCGCCCGCCGTCGGTCGCGCCCAGACGGTCGCCCTGGTGCAGGTGAGCGCGCGCCACTCGCTGCCGCACCCGCGCCACCCCGGGCTGATCCTCACCGAGCTGAGCCTCACCGCGCTGGAGTGCCTCAAGGGGCCGTGCGGCGAGCTCTCGACCGTCGTCGTCGCCGGCGGCCGCCTCGGCGAGCTCGAGCAGATCGTCATGCACGAGCCGGTGCCCGCCGAAGGCCAGCGCATCCTCGTCACCCGCACCGCGGGCCGGGTGCGGGTGCTCTGGGTCGAGCCCGACTCTCAGGCCCGCATCATCAAGGAGCTGCGGTCCGGGGTGGGGTTACCGGCCACCCAGGGGACAGGACTGCCCCCGCGGCCCACCCCTCAGGTACCCGCAATCAGACCGTGATGCGCTGGCACCTGACTTGAAGTTCAGAAATCGTCGAGGAGACTCACCCATGCCTGAGAACCGCCGAATCCTGATCGTCGATGATGAAGAGAACGTCTGCCACGCCCTGCGTCGCAGCCTCCGCAAGGAGGGGTACGAGCTCTTCTTCGGCCACGAGCCGGCCGAGGGCCTGGCGCTGCTCAAGACCCAGGCCGTCGACATGGTGATCAGCGATCACCTCATGCCGAACATGACGGGCCTCGAGTTCCTCAAGATCGTCCGCGATCGGCACCCCGACATGATGCGCCTCATGCTCACCGGCCACGCCGACATGCAGACGGCGATCGACGCGATCAACCAGGGCAACATCTACCGCTTCCTCACCAAGCCGTGGGACGACACCGAGCTCAAGGTGACGCTGTTCCTCGCCTTCGAGCAGCTCGATCTCGAGCGCGAGAACCGCAAGCTGCTCTCGATGGTGCGCCGCCAGTACGACGTGATGAAGGCGCTCGAGGTCGAGCACCCCGGCATCGCCCACGTGGTGCGCGACGCCGAGGGCTACGTGCTGCTCGACGACGAAGAGCGCGCAGGTTCGGTCGAGGTGCGCCTGCAGCAGGCGTCGTGAGCCCGCATGGAGGCAGAGCGCACAGCCCGGCTGGACTGCCTGGAGGTGGTCGCCGATGAAGAGCTGCACGCGCGCATCGGAGAGGTGTTCGGCGCGTGGCACCTCCGATCCGAGCGGGTCGACGAGCTCACGGCGCTCCGCCGGGTAGGGCAGGGTCACTGCCGCGTGGTGGTGACCGAGCGCCGGCCCGGCCTGCGGCTCTACCTCGAGCGGCTCCGGGCCGCCGGCGCCGTGCCGGTGGTGCTGGGCCTGCCCGGCCCCGACATCACCGCCGAGATCGAGTGCGTGGCGCGGCCCAGCGAGCTGATCGCCTCGGTCTTCCGCGCGCAGGGGCGGCTTCTGGGCATCGAGACCGGCAGCGCCGCGCGCATCAGCCAGTTCGCCCAGATCATCGCCGAGCAGTTCGCGCTGCCCGAGCTGGTGCGGGTGGCGATGGCCAAGACGCGTGAGCTCTGCGAGGCCGAGGGCGCCAGCCTGCTGTTGATCGAGCCCTCCACCGGCGGCCTCTACATCGACACCGTCGAAGGCGGCGCCGATGGCCTCGAGCGCATCCAGCTCCCCCGCGGCAAGGGCGTGGCGGGCAAGGTGGCCGTCGAAGGGCGCCCGCGGCTGGTGGAAGACGCGCAGAGCTGCCCGTACTTCGACCGCTCGGCCGATCGCACCTCGGGCTTCACCACCGGCTCGATCGTCGCAGCGCCCCTGGTGCTCGGCGGCGACGTCTTAGGCGTGCTCATGGCCGTGCGCTCCACCGCGGCTGCGCCGTTCTCGCCGGTGCACCTCGAGCGGCTGGTGCAGCTCACCCCCCACGTCGCCATCGCCGTGCACAACGCGCAGATGACCAACGCGCTGCGCACCTCGCAGTCGCAGGTGCTCGAGGCCAACCAGGACCTCGAGAAGAAGGTGAAGGAACGCACCCAGCAGATCTCCCGCGCCAAGCAGGAATGGGAACGCACCTTCGACGCCATCGACGCGCCCATCGCGGTGCAGGACGGCTACGTGATCCGCCGCACCAACCAGGCCTACGCCCGGCGGGTGGGGCGGCCGGTGCGCGAGATCCCCGGGAAGAAGTGCCACGAGGTCTTCGCCAACCGCGACTCGCCGTGCCCGGGCTGCCCCCTGGTGAAGGGCCGCGGCCAGGCGCTGGGGGCCGAGATCGAGACGCCCAACGCCACCGAGGGCCGCTCGAGCTTCTACCGGTTCCACGGGTACTGGCTCAGCGACGACCCCCGCGATGGCAGCGTGGTGGTCACGTACCACGACATCACCCGCTCCCACGTGCTCGCCGAGAAGCTGCGCGAGAGCGAGCGCCTCGCGGCGGTGGGCCAGCTCGCTTCCGGCGCCGCGCACGAGATCAACAACCCCCTGGGCTTCGTCACCTCGAACCTGCGCACCCTGCGCGGGCTGTTCGACGAGCTGCGGGCGCCGCTGCGCACGTTCTCAGACGTGATGCTGATGGCGAAGGAGCACCGGCAGGACGAGGTGCTCGAGCTGCTCAGCAACGCCCCCGAGCCCGACACCCAGCACATCGACGACGGGCTCGAGATGATCGACGAGTCGCTCGACGGCGCGCGCCGCGTGGGGGACATCGTCAAGGGGCTGCGCGAGCTCTCGCGCCTGGAGATCGGCAAGCGCGAGCCCGCCAACGTCAACGCGTCGGTCAGCCGCATGGTGCGCGCCGAGCTGGGTGAGGCGCCCCCCAACGTCACGCTGCTGCTCGACGCGCGCTTCATGGCCGACATTCCCCCGCTGCAGCTCGACCAGGCGCTGGGGCACCTGCTGCGCAACGCGAAGCTGGCCACCCCGAAGAAGGAGAAGATCACCGTGCGCACCTGGCAGGTGAACGAGCTGGTGATGGTCCAGGTGCAGGACGAGGGGCTGGGCATCGTTCACGAGAACCTGCGCCGCGTCTTCGAGCCGTTCTTCACCACCCGGGGCGTGGGCAAGGGCATCGGCCTGGGCCTCACCGCCGCCTACGGCATCGTCAAGCGCGTGGGCGGTGACATCGAGGCGCAGTCAGACGGGCCGGGGAAGGGCTCGACCTTCACCATCCGCCTGCCGCTCGCCGAGCAGCAGTCACTGGCCGAGGTCGCCTGAGGCCTTGCCGGTGACGAAGTTCCAGGCGGTGGGCCGATCGTGGAACACCGCGCCGATGTTGCTCACCCCGCTGTCGCGCAGGATGCGAAGCGTCTGCAGCTCGCCGATGGCCGAGTCAGACACCAGCCGCGCCGTGCGCCGCATGCCGTGGTCGCGGGCCCAGCTGTTGAGCGTGGCCACCCGGGGGGGGAATTCAGGGGCCAGGGCGCGCAGCGCCGTCTGATCGACGATGCAGTCCCACGGGCCGCCGGCGGCCAGCGCGAGGATCGCCGCGCGCACCTCCAGCTCGTACTTCTCGTAGAACTCCATGGTGGGGCGCTCGGGGTAGCGCACCTCGAGCACGCGCTCTTTCGCGTGCACGGTGATGGTGAAGGGCCCGGGTTTCACGCCTCCGTACCTTCTGGCCGGGCGGCGTAGAGCTGCGCACCGCCCTCGCGGAACTCCTGGGCCTTCTCTTCCATGCCCGCGGCGATGGCGCGTACGTCGCCGGTGATCTTCATCGAGCAGAAGTGCGGGCCGCACATCGAGCAGAAGTGCGCGGTCTTCGCGCCGTCGGCCGGCAGGGTCTCGTCGTGGAACTCCTTCGCCTTCTCGGGATCGAGCGAGAGGGCGAACTGATCCATCCACCTGAACTCGAAGCGCGCGCGGCTCAGCGCGTTGTCGCGCTGCTGGGCGCCGGGGTGGCCCTTGGCGAGATCGGCCGCGTGCGCCGCGATCTTGTAGGTCACCACGCCCACCCGCACGTCGTCCTTGTCGGGCAGGCCCAGGTGCTCCTTGGGCGTCACGTAGCAGAGCATCGCCGTGCCGAACCAACCGATGAGCGCGGCCCCGATGCCCGAGGTGATGTGATCGTAGCCGGGGGCGATGTCGGTGGTGAGGGGCCCCAGGGTGTAGAAGGGCGCCTCGTGGCAGAGCTTGAGCTGCTCGGTCATGTTCTCGCGGATGAGCTGCATGGGCACGTGGCCCGGCCCCTC
The DNA here is from genome assembly GCA_030681645.1 of Archangium sp. Taxonomy (GTDB): domain Bacteria; phylum Myxococcota; class Myxococcia; order Myxococcales; family Myxococcaceae; genus Archangium_A. The sequence continues at coordinate 7,875 of JAUXRX010000057.1, read as the reverse complement.
GACCATCACCTGCACGTCGTGCTTCCAGGCGATCTGCGTGAGCTCGCCGAGCGTCTTGAGCTCGGCCATCTGCGCCTCGTCGTTGGCGTCGGCGATGCAACCGGGCCGCAGGCCGTCGCCGAGCGAGAAGCTCACGTCGTAGGCCTTCATGATCTCGCAGATCTCTTCGAAGTGCGTGAAGAGGAAGTTCTCCTGGTGGTGCGCGAGGCACCAGCGGGCCATGATCGAACCGCCGCGCGAAACGATGCCGGTCACCCGCTTCGCCGTCATGGGAATGAAGGGCAGCCGCACCCCGGCGTGAATGGTGAAGTAGTCGACGCCCTGCTCGGCTTGCTCGATCAGCGTGTCGCGGAAGAGCTCCCAGGTGAGCGCCTCGGCCTTGCCGTTGACCTTCTCGAGGCACTGGTAGATCGGCACCGTGCCGATCGGCACCGGGCTGTTGCGCAAGATCCACTCGCGCGTCTCGTGGATGTTGGGGCCCGTCGACAGATCCATCACGGTGTCCGCGCCCCAGCGGATCGCCCAGACCATCTTCTCGACCTCTTCTTCGATCGACGAGGTGACGGCCGAGTTGCCGAGGTTGGCGTTCACCTTCACCAGGAAGTTGCGGCCGATGATCATCGGCTCGAGCTCGAGGTGGTTGACGTTCGCGGGGATGATCGCCCGGCCCAGCGCGATCTCGCTGCGCACGAACTCAGGGGTGATCTCCTTCGGGATCGCGGCGCCGTACGACTCGCCCGCGTGCTGCACCTCGGCCCGGTCGCGCTTCTGCGTCTCGCGAATCGCCACGTACTCCATCTCGGGCGTGATGATGCCCGCGCGCGCGGCGGCGAGCTGGGTGGCTGCCTTGCCGCCCATCGCCTTGAAGGGGTTGGTCACCGAGCGGAAGCGCAGCTTCGAGAGGCGCGGGTCTTCGAGGCGCTGCCGGCCGTACTCCGAGCTGAGGCCCGGGAGCTGCTCCAGGTCGGCGCGGCCGCGGATCCACGAGTCGCGCACGGCGGGCAGCCCGTTCTTGAGATCGAGCTCGATGGTCGGGTCGGAGAACGGCCCCGAGGTGTCGTAGACGGTCATCGAGGCGTTGTGAGTCACCCGGCCATCGGCGTGCTCGGTGGTCGACAGCGACACCTCGCGCATCGGCACGCGGAGGTTCGGATGCAGCACGCCCCCCACGTAGACCTTGGCTGACTGGGGAAACGGGGTGCGGGTGATCGCCGCGAGCGCTGCGTCGTCGACCGTGAGACGGTTGTGGTTGGCCATGTTCACTCCCTCCGCCGGAATGATCCGGTTCAGGTTCAACGGGTCGGCCGGTCCAGGCCCTCTCAGCTCCCCTCGACGGCAGGGCTCCCCGGGTTGGTTGATGAGGCGATCGTCCTACCCCAAAGTCGAAAAGGGGACAGGCTACTTTCCATTCCAGCGGTTCATCGCCCGGGGCAGGCCTTCCCGCGTCCAGCTCTCGCAGATGTCGCAGGCCTTGTTGATCAGGTCGGGCAGGGTGGCGCGCTCTTCCTTCGAGAAGTCGCCCAGCACGTGGCCGATCACCTGTTCCTTCGCGTTGGGGCCGGTGGGCTTGCCGATGCCGAAGCGCAGCCGCCCGTAGGCCTCTTCGCCCCACGACTCGCGAATGGAGTTGAGCCCGTTGTGCCCGCCGGTGCCGCCGCCCGTCTTGAGGGCCAGCTTCGCGTACGGCAGGTCGAGCTCGTCGTGAATCACCAGCACGTCGGCCGGCGCCACCTTGTAGAAGCGCGCCGCCCCACCCAGCGCGGTGCCCGACAGGTTCATGAAGGTCTGCGGCTTGAGCAGCAGCAGCTTCTCGCCCGCGAAGCTGCCCTGGGCGAGCTCGGCGTCGAACTTGCGGCTCGAGAACGAGAGCTTCCACCGCGCCGCGAGCGCCTCGAGCACCATGAAGCCGATGTTGTGCCGGTTCTGCTCGTATTGCCGGCCGGGGTTGCCCAGGCCACAGAGGATCTTCATCGCGCGTTCCGTTCAGAAGCCGTTCACCCCGAGCGGAGTCGAGGGGGGGGCCGACATGAAGACGCCGCGCCGGGAGAACCCCGACGCGGCGCCGTGAAACGAATGAGACGGTGACTTACTTCTTGGCCGGCGCCTTCGCAGGCTCGGCCTTCTTGTCGCCCGCCGCGCCCGCCGCGGGAGCACCGGCCGCAGGAGCCGCACCGGCCGCCGCAGCGCCCGCCGCAGGAGCCGCACCAGGGGCCGCAGCCACCGGCTCAGCCACCTTCTCGATTTCCGGCGCCGTGACGACGGCGATGGTGAAGTTGGTGTGCGCCTTCACGGTGATGCCCGTGGGGAGCTTGATGTCGTTGATGTGGAGCGCGGTCGCGATCTTGAGGGGCGAGACGTCGACCTCGATGTTGAGCGGGATCGCCCCGGGGAGCGCCCACACTTCGAGCTCGCGGCGCATCTGCGAGAGGATGCCGCCCTCGAGCACGCCGACCGCCTTGCCCACGAGCACGAGCGGGATCTTCACCTTCACCTGCTCGTTCTCCTTCACCGCGATGAAGTCGGCGTGCAGGAGCTCCTTGGTCATCGGCTCCATCTGGTAGTCCTTGAGCATCACGGTGTGCTCCGTGCCGTCGACGACCAGGCCCAGCACCGTGTTGAGCTTCTTGGGGGTGTTGATGGCCGCGCGCAGCGCCTTGCCGTCGAGCGCGATGCTGAAGGGCTTTTCCATGCCCTTGCCGTAGACCACGCCGGGCACGAGGCCTTCCATGCGGGTGCGGCGGGCAGGGCCCTTGCCAGAACTGGTACGGCTCTTCGCCTCGAGCTTCGAAGTGGTGATCGCCATCGTGATTCCCTGGAACTTTCTGTGAGTGCTGCGAAAACGGGGCAACGGCCCCGGCTCGTTCCCTGGCGCGTCCCCGGCATCCCACCCCGATGGTGGGCCCCGAAGTGAGCGAAGGCTCGAGCGGCTTCGGCCAATACGCTGCTGGGCCGGGCGCGGTCAAGCGAACCACGAAGCCGTTTGAGCGGAGGCCTTCGTCGACTACCGTGCCACCCGCCCGCGTCTCCCACGGAGTTCCCCCACGTGCTCGCTTCCGTTCTCGCCCTCGCGCTCGCGGCTCCCGGCTTCGGCGCGCGGGTGGACCTCGGGGTCACCCTGCCCATCAGTACGCCCCAGGCGACCTACTTCACGCCCGGCCCCGGAGGGTCGTTCACCGGCGAGCTCGGGCTGCTCTCCTTCCTCGACGTCGAGGTGCAGCTCAGCTACCTGCTGCTGCCCCGCACCGAGGCCTCGCCCACCACCGGGAGCGGCACCGTGCTCGGCATCGGCGCGGGCGTGCGGCTGCACCGGGTGATCAGCGACTCGTTGTTGGTGCCGTGGGGCGAGGTGCTGGTGTCGTACGGGGCCTCGGGCGGCAGCCGCCTGCCGCTCACCGTCAGCACCGGCCTCTCGTTCAAGCCGATGAAGAACGCCGGCTTCCTGTTCGGGGTGTTCGCCCGGCTGCAGCACGTCTTCGCGCTCGCCGCGGCCGAGCCCGGCTACGCCACCTACGACGCCACGCTCCTCTCGTTCGGGGTCTCGCTCGAGTTCTTCCTCGCCCCGCCGCCGCCCGACGGGGACGGCGACGGCTTCGACGACGCGGCTGACGACTGCCCCACCGAGGCCGGCCCCGAGCGGGGTTGCCCTGCCTCGGTCACGCCGCCGCCGCCGGCCAGTGACGCCGACTCCGACAAGGACGGCATCCCCGACACGATGGATCGCTGCGTCGACGCCGCCGAAGACAAGGACACCTACCAGGACGAAGACGGCTGCCCCGATCTCGACGACGACGCCGACGGCGTGCCCGACGCGAAGGACGCCTGCCCGAGGGCCGCGGGCGCGCTCAACGGGTGCCCCGACACCGACGGCGACGGCGTGGCCGATCGAGAAGACGCCTGCCCGCGGGTGAAGGGCCTGCCGGCCGACAAGGGCTGCCCGAAGTACAAGGACATCGTGGTCACCGACGTGAAGCTCGAGATCAAACAGAAGATCTTCTTCGCCTTCGGCACCACGAAGATCCTGCCCAAGTCAGACCCGCTGCTCGACGAGGTGGCGACGGTGCTCCAGGACCGCCCGGCCATCTGCGTGCGCATCGAAGGGCACACCGACAACAAGGGCGCCAAGGAAGCCAACCTCGCGCTGTCCACCGGCCGCGCCGAGGCCGTGCGCGACGCGTTGGCGGGCCGCGGCCTCGACGACACCCGCATGGTCGCGCAAGGCTACGGGCAGACGCTGCCCATCGACAGCAACGGCACCCTCGAGGGCCGCGAGAACAACCGGCGGGTCGAGTTCGTCATCATTCCCTGCGTCGCGGAGGCGCCATGAGCCGCACCCTGCACCTGACCCTGTGGCTGATCCTGGCGTCGGCCTGCCAGGACTCCGTGAACCGCTTCCCCGTCGATGCCGGCTCGGGCGGCGGCGGGGGCGGCACCACCGGCGGCGGAGGGGGTGGCGGTGCGGTTGGCGGCGGCTCAGGAGGAGGAGGAGGAGGAGGAGGAGGCGGCGGCGGCGGGGTCGGAGGCGGGGCAGGGGGCGGGACCGGCGGTGGAAGCACCGGCGGTGGCGGAGGCAGCGTGGGCGGCGGTGGCGGCAGCACTGGTGGGGGTTCGGGCGGTGCGTCGGGCGGCACGGCGAAGGCCGCCGACGTCATCTCGGGGGCGGGGCGCCTCACCGGCGGCACCTTCGTGATGGACGCTCAGCTCGGGCAGGGCACCCCCCAGGCCCCGGCGACGGGCGGCGGCCAGGTGATCCAGGGCAATACGGCCATCAAGCGCTGATCCCGAGCGGAGTCGGGGGATGGGCTCGCTGTTCGATCAACCCCCTCGGGGTGGGAAGACCGCTTGCGGCGCCTGTGCCCCTCTGCTAGGTGCGCACCTCCTTTCGGAGTTCTCTCTCTTTTGGAGTGTTTCAATCATGCGTAACGCCGCCATTACGTTCGTGGACTCGCTGCACTCGCGCAAGGACCTGGTCGACTTCCGCGCCGGCGACACCGTGCGTGTCTGGTGGAAGGTGAAGGAAGGCGAGAAGGAGCGCACCCAGGCGTTCGAGGGTGTCTGCATCCGCAAGACGCGCGGCAGCGTCGACGCGACCTTCACCGTGCGCAAGATGTCGTTCGGCGTCGGTTGCGAGCGCATCTTCCCCCTGCACTCGCCCCGCTACGAGTCGATCGAAGTGCTCAGCCGCGGTGACGTGCGCCGTGGCCGCCTCTTCTACCTGCGCTCGCTGCGCGGCAAGGCGGCCCGTCTCGACGCGCTCGAGGCGCCCGAGGCCGCAGAATCGACCGCGACTCCGGCCGCGAAGTAAGCCAGTCTCACCGGGGCAATGCTCTTCCTCGAGTTGGCGGCCCAGGCCGTTCGCGGGTTTTCTCCCTCGATCCGCGTGGCGCTGAAGCCGGGGTACTCTGCCCTGCAGAGCCCGACGGATCTCCCGGCACCGCTGTCGGGGTTGATCATCGCGCTCGCTTTCCCTGATGGGCGCGGAGGTGACTCCGCGTTCCTCGCTCCCGGCGCGAAGGCCGGTCGAGCAGGGCTGTCGATCCAGGGGCATGACGGCTCAGTGTGGCGCATCGTGCGCGACCTGGGTGGCGCGGGCGGCCTGCACAAGCTCAACAAGGCCACCAACCAGTTCGACGTGGTCAGCCAGGACGCCCTCGAGATGGGCCAGTCGCTGCGCGCGGGCGCGGGTTTCCCGGCGCGTTCGACGTGGGAACAGCTCTTCACGCTCACCGGTCCCCAGCTCCCCACGCGGCGCCCGAAGGGGCCCGTCAAGCCCGCGGCCGGAGCGAGCGCGGCCGCGAAGCCTGCCCAGCGGCTGCCGACGGCCTCGTGGAACATGGAGAGCGCCGCGGCCCCCAGCGCGGAAGACGCCTCGAAGCTGCCCGCCCTCGAGGCCGAGCTCGTCACCGCCAGGCGCGCGGCCGAGGTGCAGTTCCGCCTCGACGGGGTCAACTCCGAGCTGTTCTCCCTCGAGTCGAAGACCAGGAGCTGGGACGAGATTGGCCAGCGTCTCAACGCGGCGCGCGCCGAGGTGGCGGGCGTGAAGGACCACGCGTCTGGGTTGCCTGACGACATCATTCCGCGCGCGAAGCGCTACCCCGACGAGCGCAAGCGCCACGAGGATCAACTGGCCCGCCTCGCCGAGGAGCAGCAGGCGATCATCGACAACGCGCCGCCTCCGCCCGCGCCGCTGCGCAGCGATCAGCGTTTCCTGGGGGCGATGTTCGTGGGCGTGGGGCTCTTCGTCGGCGCGATGTTCCTCGAGGGGCCGCTGCGGTACCTGGCGCTGCTCTCGATGGTGCCCTTCACCTTCGCGGCGCTGCTGGCGCTGCGCTTCATCGAAGACCTGCAGCGCTCGGGGCGCGACGGGGGCAAGTCGGAGGTCCTGGCGGGCCGGGTGAAGAAGCTGACCGACGACTTCGCCCTCACCACGATGGTGGTGCAGCAGGCGTTCGCCCAGGTGGGGGCGTCGACCCTCGAGGAGTTCCTGGCGGTGATGGGGCGCCGCGAGGGGTTGCAGGGGCAGCTCGTGGCGCTCGAGCAGGAATGGGCCGCGGCGCAGGCTGACCCCGAGTACGCGTCGCTCGCCCAGAAGGTCGCCGCGCTCAAGGCCGACCAGGAAGCGTGCAACCAGGAATTGCTGGGCATGTCGGGCGGCTACCTGCGCGACGTGCGCGACATCGAGCGCGAGATCGCCCGCATCAAGGAACCGGCGGCCGCGGCGCCGCCCCGGCCGTCGATTTCCGCCGAGGGCCTCACCGCCGTGGCGACGGCACCCACCGAGACCTGGGACGATCCCGCCGCGCCGCTGTTGATGCTCGCGACCGACCTGTTCACCACCGACATTCCGTCGCTCTGGAGCGTGCTGCACGATCGCGCGGTGCAGTACCTCACGGCGCTGACTGATCGGAGGTACCACGGCATTCAGGTCGACAAAGACGGTCATGCCACGCTCGAAGCGCCGGGGCGGACCATCGTGGCCCGTGAGCTGCCGGGCAGGGACCTCGACCTGATGTACCTCGCGTTGCGGTTGACGCTGATCGAGAAGGCCGCCGCGCAGCACAAGCTGCCGGTGGTGATCGAAGACACGTTCAACACGGTGCTCGACGCGGCGAAGCAGCCGCTGTTCGGGCGCATGGTGAAGCACCTCGGGTCGCTCACCCAGGTCCTGCATGTCAGTGGGGCCGGGCAGAATGCGAGCCTGGCTGACACGCCCTCGCCAATCTGACCTGGGCCCGTCGTCAGCCGATGGAGAGGCGATGATGGGTGAGGTGACAGGGAAGCGCAGGGCTGGCGACGAAGCAGAGCAGCTGGCGGTGGAGCACCTCGAGCGCGAGGGCTACGTCATTCGTGATCGGAACGTGCTGTGCCGCCGGGGAGAGCTCGATGTCGTCGCCGAGAAGGGGGACGTACTCGCGTTCGTCGAGGTGAGGATGAGGGCTACCGCGGTGTGGGGCGATCCGTCGATGACGGTGACGCACGGGAAGCAGAGGAGGGTGGTGCTTGCTGCGCATGAGTATTGCCAGCGGCATCGGCTGTTTGCGCGGGTGATTCGGTTTGATGTCGCGTCGGTGATTGGGAGGGGGAGGGCGGGGCAGGTTGAGTACATCGAGGACGCGTTTGAGGCGGGGATGTGACGGCTGTCCGGGGTCGGTTTTGGCTTCGGGGTCGGGGTCGGGGTCGGTTTCGGTTTCGGGGTCGGCTTCGGGGTCGGGGTCGGCTTCGGGGTCGGTGACGGGATCGGGATCGCGATCGGCTTCGGGATCGGCTTTGGGGGGCGGTTTCGCGTACGGCGTTCGGTTTCGGGCCGCCCCCGCCGCCGTGCCTGCGGTTCCGCCCCCGAAGCCGGGCGCCGATCCCGAAGCCGATCGCGATCCCGAT
>JAUXRX010000055.1 GCA_030681645.1 Archangium sp. | reverse complement strand
CGCGACTTCGAGCTCAAGATCGGCGGCTTCTACGACAAGGTGGCCAACCCCGTGCTGTCCGACCTCGCGCTCGATCTGTCGGCCTTCGGTGCGTACGACGTGTACCCGAAGCGCCTGGGCGATCTCTTCAAGGGCGCGCAGCTGGTGGTGATGGGCCGCTACCGCACCCCGAAGGACGGCACGGTGCTGCTCACGGGCTCCTTCAACGGCAAGAAGCAGGTGTTCGAGTACCGCGGCGACGCCACGAAGGAGAGCAAGCAGTTCGACTTCGTTCCGCGCCTCTGGGCGATCCGCAAGGTGGGGTACCTGCTCGAGGAGATCCGCCTGCGCGGCGAGAAGCCGGAGCTGAAGGACGAGATCGTCGCCCTGGGCAAGAAGTACGGCATCGTGACGCCGTACACCTCGTACCTCGTGGTCGAGGACACCCCGATGCCGGTGGCGCAGAACCGGCAGCCGCCTCCTCCGCGGGAAGACCCGTGGCGCTTCCGCCCCGACGACGCGAAGCCGAGCCCTCGCGGCGCGGCCAGCGGCTTCAGCGAGGCGAACGCCAGTCCGCCCCCTGCGGCGAAGGCCCCCGAGGCTGAGCCCGACGTGTCGGCCGTCTTCGACAAGAAGAAGAGGGGAGAGGCGATGAAGACGGCCGACGGCCAGGAGGGCATCGCGCTGTCGAAGGTCGTGCGCCGGATGAAGGAGCAGAGCGACGGGGAGAAGGTGTCTGAGCCCGTTCGCACCGCGTCAGGCCGCACGTTCCTCTACGAGAACGGCGGGTGGGTCGACACGGAGTCGCGGTCGGGCATCAGCAAGCAGCTCAAGGTGAAGTACCTGTCTGATGCGTACTTCGCGCTGCTCAAGGCCCGGCCCGACCTGAAGGCCGCGCTCGCGCTGTCGGATCGCCTGGTGATCGTCGTGGGCAAGGGCAAGAGCGTGATCATCGAGCCCACCGCCGGTGAGACGAAGGCCGAGGCCCTCGCCGCCTTCCTGAAGTGAGCGGCCCCTCACCCCGGCCCTCTCCCCGCTTCGCAGGGAGAGGGAGACAGCTCAGCGCGCCGTGTTGATCAGCAGCGCGGGGTCGACCGCCGCGCCGTCGAGCGTCTGCAGGAACGCCACGAGATCCGCGCGCGACCTCTGCGGCGCCTATTGAGCTGACACGCGGACACCCCGTGTCACCGCCGTGTCGCCCGAAGTCCCGTACTTCTTCCGGGTGGTTGGGGTGCAGAATGCCGTTGGCAAGGCCAGTGCACAGAGCGCCTGCATGAACGCTCTCCGCTCCGTCATCGCCGCCGCCGTCGCCGTGGTCGCCGCGCCTGCCTTCGCGCAGTTCTCGTTCGAGCCGTCGAGCGGGCGGTGCGTGGACGCCGAGGGGCGGCCGGGTCTCAACGCCGGGGTGCGGGGGCCGTGCGGCGACCTGCGGGGGGTCGACCTCGAGGGCGCGAACCTGAGCCGGCTCGACCTGAGCGGCGCCCGCCTCGACGGCGCGAAGCTGAAGGGCGCGTCGCTGCAGGGCGCGAACCTGCGCGGCGCCAGCCTCGAGAACGCCGACCTGAGCAAGGCGGTGCTCTCGGGCGCGAAGCTCGACGGCGCGTCGCTGGCCGGCGCCCGGCTGGTGGGCGCTCACCTCGAGCACGCGGTGTTCACCCGCGCCCTGCTCGGCGCGGCCGACCTGCGCAACGCCTGTGTGTTCCGCACGGACTTCGGGGGCGCTGACCTCCGCACCGCGCTCTTCAGCCGCAACCGGGCCATGGTGGAGGGGGCCCGGTTCTCGCGCGCGCTGGTGGGCGTGGACACGCTGCCCTTCAGCGCGCAGGAGCTGGTGACGCTCGAGGTCGAGGTCAGCGCCCCCGTGGAGCTCTCGGGTATCTGAACCGGTGGTGCTTTCCGGTATGTGGCCGGTCATGCGCCTGCTCCAGTTCTCGTACAGCCCGTTCGCCGCGAAGGTCCGCATCTGCCTCGAGCTCAAGCAGCTCGCGTGTGAGGTGGTCGACGTGCCGTACACGCAGCGCGGCGAGCTGGTGAAGGTGAGCGGCGGGGTGGGGGTGCCGGTGCTGGTCGACGGAGAGACCGTCGTCACCGACAGCCCCCGCATCACGGCGTACCTCGAGACGAAGGGGGGCCCGTCGCTGCGAGAACACCCGCTGGCGCCGGTGCTGGAGCAGTGGGCCGACAACTGGCTCGAAGAGACGGCCTTCCGCCTCGCCTGCCCCGGCCTCGAAGAGCGCATGGGCCGCGACCAGGGTGAAGAGGCGCGGCTCATGTTCAAGCTGGTCAAGGAACGGCGCTACGGCGCGGGCTGCATCGCGCAGTGGCGGTTGGACCAGGCGAAGTACGCCGACGAGACGAAGGCGATGCTGGCGCCCATCGTGGAAGCCGTGCGCGCCACGGGCTTCGTGTTGGGAAACTCCGCCTCGATCGCCGACGCAGCGGTGGCGGGGCAGCTCCACATGGTCGAGGCCGCGCTGCCGGGTTGGGTGCAGAGCCACGTGCCTGCGCTGACCCCGTGGTTCGTTTCCCTGTCGAGGGCCCCTCTTCACCACCCTCCGTGAGACACTGCCGTCTCCCATGAACCTCCCGCTTCGGCTCGCGCTCTTCGGTGCAGTGCTCAGTCTGTCTGCCTGTCCCACGCCCATCGCCACGGACGACGCCGGGAGCGGAGGAGGCAGCGGCGGCGGCGACGCCACCGGCGGAGGTGGCGGGAGCACCATCACCGGCGGCGGCACGGGAGGCGCGGTCGACGGAGGTGGCGCGGGAGGTGGAGGTGGCGTCACGGGTGGAGGCGGCGGCACGACAGGCGGTGGCGGAGGAGGCGGCGCCACGGGCTTCGACGCGGGCAGCCCCATCGACCTCAACCAGTTCTGCGACGCGTGGGCGACGGCGTACTGCGATCGCGAAGCGGCGTGCCTCTTCCTCGACACCGCGCAGGGCATGACCTGCCTGGCCCGGGTGAAGGACACCTGCAGCGCCTGGCAGCGCCGGGTCGCGGCCGGCATCTACCGCTACGAGCCCACCGAGGGCGCGGCGTGCGTGGGGGCGACCCGGAACTACAGCTGCGTGCTGGGCCGCGGCTTCGCGGGCGGGGCGATCACCTTCGACTTCGGGAACGGGCCGGGGGCGTGCGATCCGCTGCTCACGGGCGTGGGCGTGGCGGGGACGCCCTGCACTGCGAACGCTGACTGCGCCGCGGGCTTCACCTGCGCCGGGGGTGGCACTGCCTGCCGCGCGTGCGCCGCGCTCCCCACGGTGGGGGAGGCCTGCAACCTCCTCGCGGGCAACTGCTACGACTCGTCGTGCCGGCCCGCCCCGGACGGCGGCGCCGAGTGCGTCATGCTGGGAATGCCCGGAGCGGTCTGCACCGGCTTCGGCACCTGCGACCCGAACACCACGCGCGGCTGTGCTCCGACGCCGACGGACGGAGGCATGCGGCTGTGCCTTTCGAAGGACCCGGACGGCACGGTCTGCGGGATGAGCCAGTCGTGCCAGAGCAACTACTGCAACAACGGCAACCGCACCGACGCCGGCGTGCGGAGCTGCGGCACCATCATGACGGGCAGCCCGTGCGGCTCGCAGACCGATTGCGCGCCGACCGCGTTCTGCAGCGGGCTGACCACGACCGTTCCCGGCGTCTGCACCGCGCGCCTCGCGCTGGGCGCGACGTGCACGATCCAGCGGCTCGCCGATCCGAACGACGGCTGCGCGGACGGCGGGCTGTGCCTCGATGGAACGTGCAAGCCGCGGCAGAACCAGCAGCAGGTCGGGCAGAACTGCCGCTCGTCGTCGCTCGACTGCGCGCCCGGCGGGTGGTGCCCCAACCTGCCCACCGACGCGGGCTACCCGCTGTGCGTGGCGCAGGGAATCGCCGGTGCGACGTGTGGGAACAACGCCGAGTGCCAGGCCGGGCTGCGCTGCAACAACAACGTCTGCACGGCGCTGGCGAGCGCGGGGCAGCCGTGCTTCGCGCAGCAGCAGTGCAAGGACACGCTGACCTGTCCGCAGGTCGACGCGGGCATGGGCTTCTTCGCGTGCACGCCGCTGGTGAGCGAGGGCGGCGACTGCACGGCGAACGGCACCACCTGCGCGTCGGGCGTGGACAACGGCCAGGGTGGCTTCTGCCTGCGTGATGCGGGCATGGGGTCCTGCTTCGCGCCGCTGCTGGCGGGCGCCGACTGCGGAGCGAACGGCCAGTGCGCCTCGGGTCGCTGCCTGCGTGACGACGCGGGCGTGGTGAATCCGCCGGCGCGCGGGTTCTGCCAGCCGCCGTGCGTTCCCTGACTCGGCCTACGTGGACGCCAGAAGTCCGGCCAATTTGCCGTCGAGATCTTCTCCGCGATCGAATCCACGTTGGCGAATGAGCTGCAGGCTTGCGTGCTCGGCCAGCGGGTCGCCCAACATGCACCCTCATCACACGCGAGTCCCTGGCGCGGCTGCGCACTCAGAAGTCAGCGGGCATGCAGCTCCACACGGTCCCTGCCCAGGGCTGACCGGTGCTGATCACCACGTCGACGTGAATCGACAGCGCGTTGCTCACCTTGATGCCGATCTCGTCGGCAGAGACGCCGCCGGTGAAGCCACCCACCGCGCAGCCCGGGAAGAGCGGCTCGAGGCGCGCGGCCAGCGCCGCCGTGTACGTGTGGTCACCGACGATGACCAGGCCCTGGCTGTCGAACCACTCCGGGTGGTCCTGGTGCACGAGGTCCTGCGCGGCGTAGATCTGGCTGACGAACGGGTTGGTGCCGCCCTGCGTGCAGCAATGGCTGGAGCAGTCGGGCATCGGGGGCAGCGTGCAGCCGGGCCCGCCGTTCGTCGCCCCGGCATCGACGCCCACGACGCCCGCATCGACGCCCGCGTCCACGACACCCGCATCGACGCCCGCGTCCACGACACCTGCGTCGAGCTGCGGCCCGCCCGCGTCGAGGGTGACTCCGGAGTCGATGGGGGAACCCGCATCGGCCCGCCCCGCGTCGGTGGCCGAGGTGACCGTCCCGATGGTGAACGGCGCGTCGCGGTCGAGGTCGGAGACCGCCCCCTCGCAGCCTGAGAGGACACCGAAGCTGATCAGCCCGAAGAGCACGCCGGTTTTCATGGGGCGCGTGATTTCACCGCACGTGCCAGCTCCGCGGCCCAGTGGCGGCGGGCGCTTCGGGACGGGCCTGTGGTGGCAGCAGCAACACCTGGCGTGGACACGCGCGGGTGCAACCGTTGCGGAGTGAAGATCCACGGCAGGCCCCCCCGCTCTCAAAAGTCTGAGGGCGTTACGAGCCCGCAACCCACCGAAAAACCGGCGCTCTTCGCTGGCCCACCGCTCGCAACTGAAGGAGCCGCGATTCACTTTCTGGCCGGCAACGGAACTCCCTGGAGGTAGCACCATGAAGAAGACCTGGACGACTCGATGGCGCCTGGTGGCGGCGGCAGCAGGGCTGGCTGGCTTGCTGGGGTGTGGCAATGAGTCGAAGGTTCCCCCGCCCCCCGCGGTGGTGAACCGCGTCTCGCTCTCGGCTTTCACCGGCAACTCGGCCTGCCAGGATCTCGAGACCTACCTCGAAGACACCGCGGTGATGCAGATGCGCACGCAGCTCGAGGCCTCGCGTGACGGCGTGCCGAGCTGGGGTTGGTGGGGCGGCTGGGGCGGCAGGGGCTTCGAAGACGCGTCGCTCGGTGGGGTCGCTCCTTCCGCGGCGAACCAGAGCGCGGGCCCGACCAACGTGACGACCACCAACAACCAGGTCGCCGGGGTCGATGAAGCCGACTTCGTGAAGAACGACGGCACGCGCATCTTCGCGCTGTCCGGCAACACGCTGCACGCGGTGAAGAGCTGGCCGGCTGATCAGACGGAGGTGCAGGGCACGCTGAAGATCGAAGGCTACCCGCGCGAGATGTTCCTCGAGGGCACCGACAAGGCGGTCGTCTTCTCCAGCATCTACACCTGGTACCCGCTCTCGAACGCCGGCGGGGTGAGCTGCCTGGGCATCCACTGCGGTTACTCCTACGCGAACACGGTGAAGGTGACCGAGGTCGACGTCAGCGACATGAGCAACCTGCGCGTGGTGCGCGAGGTGATGCTGCCCGGCACCTACAACTCGGCGCGCAAGGTGGGCAGCTCGGTGCGCCTGGTGCTGTCCGACTCGTTCAACTTCCCGCCCGGCTTCAAGTGGAGCCCCGACTGGGAAGAGAACCTCTGGAACGACAAGGGCCGCCTCCGCGCCGCCTACGACCGGATCATCGCGCAGAACGAGACGCTCATTCGCAGCCAGACGCTGGCCGAGTGGGTGCCCGCGGCGAAGATCACCGCCAACGGCCAGACCTCCATCGTCCCGCACGCGTGCAGCGCCTTCTCGAAGGTGAACGCGCCGACGCGGCTGGGCCAGGTGTCGGTGGTGACGCTCGACCTCGCCGCCAACGCCATCGACCGCACCTCGATCCTCGCCGAGCCCGGGGAGATCTACGCCTCGGCCAGCAACCTCTACGTGGCCACGCGTCACTGGTGGTGGTGGCCGGCGCCCGGTCAGCGCGACACGACCTACCTGCACAAGTTCGACATCAGCCAGCCGGGCACCGCGGTCTACGTGGCGTCGGGCACGGTGGACGGCCACATCGTCGACCAGTTCTCGATGGACGAAGCGGCCTCGGGCCACTTCCGCATCGTGACCACCATTCAGAGCCGCGTGCCCGACACCACCAACCCCAACAACTGGTGGGGCACGATGGTCACCACCAACCGCCTCTCGGTGCTCGGTGAGAACGCGGGCTACCTCGACGTGGTGGGCCAGTCGCCTGACCTCGCCGAAGGGGAGCGGGTGATGTCGAGCCGGATGATCGGCGACAAGGGCTTCGTGGTCACATTCCGCCAGGTCGACCCGCTCTTCACCTTCGACCTGAGCGACCCGACCAACCCGCGGAAGATCGGCGAGCTGAAGATCCCCGGGTTCTCGACCTACATCCACCCGATGGACGCGAACCACCTGCTCACCATCGGCACCTACGTGCCCGAGCCGGTGAACGGTCAGCCGCAGAACTGGCAGGCCCGCGCGCTGCAGCTGGCCATCTTCGACGTGTCCGACCTGGCCAACCCGGTGCAGACCCACACGCAGTTGGTGGGCACCGCGTACGGCTGGTCTGAGGCCGCGCACGAGCACAAGGCGTTCAACTACTTCGCCGCCAAGAAGCTGCTCGCGATCCCCTTCGCTGACTGGAGCAACACGGTCTCGGGCAACGACTACTGGAGCTCGTTCAAGTCTGACCTCAAGGTCTACTCGGTCGATCCCATCCTGGGCTTCACCTCGAAGGGCTCCATCTCGATGAGCGACATGTACCAGGTGACCCAGTACTCGAACTGGACCTACTACTGGGAGCCGTACGTGCG
The DNA here is from genome assembly GCA_030681645.1 of Archangium sp. Classification (GTDB taxonomy): domain Bacteria; phylum Myxococcota; class Myxococcia; order Myxococcales; family Myxococcaceae; genus Archangium_A. The sequence continues at coordinate 126,906 of JAUXRX010000055.1, read as the reverse complement.
CCGCAGCGTGATGGCCGACGACTTCGTCTACGCCATCAGCGACTCGGGCATTCGCGTGGCGAACATCGCCAACCTGTCGGTGCCGCTCGCGAGCACGCGCTTCAACCGCTACGAGGAGTAAGCCTGTCTTGAGCCTGGTCGCGGGCCTGCGGGGCAACCTCGCAGGCCCGTTGTGTTTCAAGGCAGCACGATCGTCACCGACGCCGAGGTGCAGGTGCCCGGCGCGCAGCTGGGTGAGCTGGCCTTGCACCACTCCATCAGGTGCACCTCGGCGCGGCGGAAGCCGGCGCCGGTGAAGAGCACGCACGAAGGCGGCAGGCAGCCCGAGCCCCGCAACGCGAAGCGGCCCTTGCTGTCGGTCGCCGCGGTCTTCGGCACGGCGAGCTGGGCGCCGCCGGTGCACGAGAGCTCGACCAGCGTCGCCGAGGGGATGCCGCCGTCGGACGCCACCACGGTGCCGAGGATCTCGATGTCGGGGTCGCAGCCGCACAGCAGCGCCAGCAGGGCGACCAGGCTCACGCGTCTCATCAGCAGTTCGTATCACCGCGGCGCGCGCCGGGCTGTGGAAGTCCCGGGGCGGCGTTAAGGAAGCGCCATGCACAAGGTGCTCTGGCTGGGCGTGGTGTTGATCAGCGGTTGCGCGACGACCACCTCGCGGCTGGGGCTCCCGCCGCTGCAGACGGTGCCGAAGGTGGACCTGCAGCGGTACCTCGGCACCTGGTACGAGCTCGCGAGTTTCCCGCAGAGCTTCCAGAAGGGCTGCACGGGCTCGACGGCGAACTACTCGCTGTTGCCCGACGGCGACGTGCAGGTCGTCAACCGCTGCCGGCTCAACTCGCTCGAGGGCGAAGAGAAGGTCGCGACCGGCCTCGCGCGCGTGGTGGACAAGGACACGAACGCGAAGCTCGAGGTCAGCTTCTTTCGTCCGTTCTGGGGCGACTACTGGGTGATTCAGCTCGATCCGGAATACCGGTACGCGGTGGTCGGCCACCCCGGGCGCGACTACCTGTGGATCCTCAGCCGCACGCCCACGGTGGATGAAGCGGTCTACGAGGGCATCGTGGCGGGCCTGAAGGCCGACGGGTACCCGCTCGACCGGCTGGTGCGCACGCTGCAGCCGGTCAGCGCCTCTTCTTCGCCTTGACCTTCTTCTTCGGTGGAGGCGGAGGCGGCGGCTCTTCGACGGGCGCCGCTTCAGGCGCCGGTTCCGGCGGAGGCGCCAACACCGGCAGCTCGACCTCGCGATCGAGCCCGCCCTGCGTGGCCACCTGCGCCTTGTCGGGGCCGGTGCCGGGCAGCGGCTGAGTCACGCCGGTCACGCGCGTCACCTCGTCTCGCTTCAACTGAAACGGCTCGGCGTCGTACGCCGAGAGGTACTTCGTCTTCGTGTAGAACCACGCCTGTGGCAGCGCGCGCGGTGACTTCACCGGAGGCGGCAGCGGCGACCAGCCCGTGTACCCGTCGCCCCCGCGCCACTCGACCCACGCGTTGCTTCGCGCCTGATCAGGCCACCACAGCCAGCCGAGATCGTCCGCGACGAACCAGCGCCCGTAGTGGAAGACGAACTTCCCCGCCTTCCACGCCGTCTCGAAGACCCACCCCTCGGGGCCGTGCACCCAGCCGCCCCCGGTGACGTAGGGGATGAAGTGCTCGCCCACCTGCTGCGTGTTCGGGTGCCACACCCGGCCCCAGGGTGCGACGACGATCCATTCCCCCTGGCGCGCCAGCTCGGCCTTGAAGTCGATGTCCTTCGTGACCACCGGCGGCGGCGTGGTGGCGCACGAGAGCAGCAACAGCGAGGCGAGCGCGACCGCCCCATGAAGGTGACCGGGCCCGACTGCCGGCTCGGCGCGGTCCAGCGGAAGGAGTCGCATGAGCCCTGCAAGCTACTTCACCGGCTGCACCGGTGGCTTGCCCTTCGCGACGATCTCCAGCTCGGGGATGTCGGTGACCAGCAGCTCGTCGATGGGCACCTCGAGGGTGGTCTTCCTGGTCATCACCGCGCTCGTGCCGGCGAGGCCCGACGAGACGATGCCGCTCTGGCCCATGCCCAGCCCGCTGCAGGTGCTGCCCTTGATCCACATGACGTACCGGCCCTGGAAGCGGTTGGCCTTCGCCGGCTCGGCCTTCGCCACGCCGGGCACGCCGCCGTGGATCGGCTCGACCTGCTTGAAGACGAGATCGTCGGTGAGGCTGTCCTTCGAGTAGCGCAGGTGCAGCCGGGTGAGGGTCGCCTCGCGCGCGAACTTCGCCACCTGCGCGTCGGTCTTGATGCCGGGCAGCACGTCGGCCCCGAGGAAGCGCGCCAGCGGGTCGTCCATCGGGTGCGGAGGCGGGCAGGGGTCGCAGGTCACGCCGTAGATGCCCTGGTCCACCATCACCTCGGGCGGGGGCAGCGCGCCCTGCCAGGCGAACTCGGTGATGGCCGCGGTGGGGTTCTTCTTGAAGGTGCGCTCGACCAGGTCTGCGTAGAACGCCCCGAAGACCGGCTTGACCGAGGTCTTCACGTCGAGGTTGGTGGGAATGGTGATGTTCGGGCGGTTGGCCACCTCGTAGCGGCCCTTCGCGATGACGTGCACGATCAGGTCTTGCGAGCCGCTGCTGTTGACCAGGCCCAGGCGCACCGGCAGCTCGAACTTCTCGCTGTCGTAGTGGAAGCGCAGCGGCGAGAGCACCGCCTGCCCGGCGACGAACTTCACCTTCTTCGAGTTCACCTTCGCCACGAAGAACTTCCAGTTGGTCTGCACGTACGGCTTGAGCAGCGGCGCCGCGTGCGCGGGGATCTTGTACTTGTTCTCGTCGAGCCAGATCTCCAGCCCCAGGGCGTCCTTCGCCGAGAGGATGACGATGTCGTACTCACCGACCGAGAAGGTGGCCTCGACCTTCACCCCGAGATCCCTGGGCAGGGGTTCGACGACGTCGGCCTTCGAGGGCATGCCCATGCCGCCGCCGAAGCGTGAACGGCACGGCACGGTGTCGGTGTACATCTCGACCAGGCGGGGCGAGGCGAGGGCGTCGATGCGCTCGAAGGCCCCCTTCGGCAGCGTCTTCACGTTCTCCTTCTGCAAGATGACCGGCACCGGGATGATCAGGGCGAAGTCTTCGGGCGGGCCGCGGTAGTTGTTCTGCATGCCCAGCACGGTGCGCGTGCCGTCGCGCATCAGCGTCACCATGGTGGCGTCGTTGAAGAGCTGGCCGCCGGCGCTCGAGACGTAGAAGCCGCAGAAGGCGTGGGCGGGCGCGGCGAGCAGCGCCAGGCACAGCAGGAGAGGAGAGGCGCGCATTCGAGCTCCAGGACCGCGGGGACGTGGTGGGACACCGGCAGCCGGGGGGCCGTTCCGGTCAGGACGTATCACGGCCCTCGACTCCACTCGCCGTGAACGGTGACACTCGCGCGCGCGATGCCCGCGTCCGAAGCCGAGTCCCTGCAGCGCGCCAGCTCGGCGCTCGAGGAAGGAGACACCCCCACCGCCCGGGCCGGGCTCCTCGAGGCCTGGCGCACCGCGCGCTCGCCCGTCGTCGCCGACCTGATCTCGTTGCTCGACGCCCGGCAGCCCGACGCGCTGCCCCGCACCCTCGCCGGCGTGCTCGCCCCGCGCGTCACCACGACGCTCGAGCGCTTCACGCCGCTGCTGCAGCTCGACGATCCGCGGGTGTCCGCGTTCGCGCTCGCCGAGCTCGAGCGGGTGTCCTTCACCACGCCAGGCGCCCAGCCGCTCCTCGAGGCGTTCCTGCGGGTCGTGCTCGAGCGCAAGGACCTGCGCCTGCTGCCGGTGGCGAAGCAGCTTCGTGAAGGCCTGCGCACCCGCATCACCCGCGCACCGGTGCGCGACGCGCTGCTGGCCGGGCTCGATGACGCCGTCCGGGTGCTGAAGGCGTTCGAGCCGGTCAGCACGCCCGGGGCGCGCGCGCTCCACGACGCGCTGCGCGTGCGCCTGGCCCCGCTGGCCGTTCCGGCGCAGAGCGAGCAAGCGCTGCTCGCCGCCATCTACGAGCGTCCGGCGGACGACGGCCCGCGCCTCGTCTACGCCGACTGGTTGCTCGAGCGTGGCGACGCGCGCGGCGAGTTCATCACCCTGCAGTTCAAGCAGCGGGACGGGGGGCTGAGCGAGGCCGACACGAAGCGCGCCACCCAGCTGCTCAAGAAACACGGCAAGGCGTGGCTCGGTGCGCTCGCCCCCGTGGTGTCCTTCGGCAAGCGCTACGCCTCGACCACCTTCGAGCGCGGCTTTCTCTGTACCGCCGACATCATCCTCTCGGTGGGACGGAAGCTCGAGCCGCTCTGGCGCGCGAGCGAGTGGCAGACGGTGGAGCACCTGGCCGGCAACTGGCCGCTCGAGCTGCTCTCGCGGGCGCCGCTGGGCGCGCTCAGGTCGATCGACCGCACCCTCACCAACGACACGCTCGCCGCGCTCGCCCGGGGCCGGCTGAAGCTGAGCGTCGAGACGGTCGAGCTCAACGAAGACGTGCGCGACTGGGCCCTGGTGCGCTCGGTGTTTCCGCACCTGCGCTCGGTGGCGGCGTGGTGGCACGGCACGCCCACCCTGGCGGTGCTGGAGCACTTCGCGAAGCTGAACCTGCACCGGCTCGAGCTGCGGCGCGCCTGGAGCGCCCCCCGGGGCGGCGAGACCGACGCCGAGTTCGAGCGCCTGCTCGAGGTGGTGAAGACGGCTCCGTTGCCCTTCGTCGAGCTCGCCCTCATGCCCGGCTGGCGCGACAATCGGGCCCGGCCTTCCCTGCTCGAGCTGCGGCCTTCCCCCGGCGGGTTCGTGGTCACGCCGACCCGGCAGGGGTGAAGCAGACTCGCCTCGTCGCCCTGAAGTCAGCGAGAACGTTGAGGGGGGCCCGGGCACAGGTGTTGCTCAACGGTTGAGCACCGCCGGCGCCACCCAGGGGTCGGACGGGCTTTCCACCACGAGGCGCCTTGAGCAAATTCCCGTCACCAGACGCGCTGGCCTCGATGGTCAACGCCGTCACCACCACGATGATGAACGTGAAGTTCGTGCTGGCGCCGGCGACGCAGAACGTCGCGCCCTTCCGCCGCGCGGTGTTGCCCATTCCAGGGCCCGTGCCGGTGGCGGTGGTGGTGAGCGGTGATGAGCTCAGCTGCCAGCGCCTGGGCGCGGGGCTCTTCAGCGTCACCCCCGCCGAGGTCGACCTCTCGATGATGGAAGACACCCTGCGCGAGCTGGCCAACATCACCGCGGGCCAGGTGAAGCGCTCGATGTCGATCGACGGGGCGCTGGGGCTGCCGCGCATCGTGGTGGGCGGCGGCGCGTGGGGTGGGTCGGGCAGCGGCAAGCAGCTGATCGTGCTGCGCGCAGATCGTGACGACATTCACCTCGAAGTGCTGGTCGCGCTCGACGCGAGCTGAAGAAAGGCCACAACGACATGTCCCGAATCCTCACCGTGGATGACAGCAAGGCGATCCGGTCGATCGTCGGCAAGCAGGTGCTCGAGCTGGGCTTCGAGGTCGACGAGGCCGAAGACGGCCTGCTGGGCCTGGCCAAGCTCGAGGAGATTTCCTACGACCTGGTGATCCTCGACGTGACCATGCCCAACCTCGACGGGCCGGGCATGCTGGCGAAGATGCGCGAGGCGGGGAACAAGACGCCCGTGCTCATGCTCACCAGCGAGTCGAAGAAGAGCGTGATGATGGACGTGATGAAGGCCGGCATCGAGGACTACATCCTCAAGCCCTTCAAGCCGGAGGAGCTCAAGGCCAAGGTGCTCAAGGTGCTCAAGCTCACCGGGCCCGTCGGCGCGGCTGGCGCGGTGGTGAGCGCGGGCGCCGCCTCGGCGCTGCCGGGCCGGGTCGACCCGATGGGGAAGCAGTTCATCGACATCCTGGTCATCGACGACATGGAGAACGTGCACAAGAAGCTCAAGACGCTGGTGCCGGCGCACGTGACGGTGAGCGGCGCGGTGAGCGCGGCAGCCGCGCTGGCGTCGTGCCGGGACAAGGTGTTCCGGGTGGTGCTGATCGACACCGACATTCCCGACGTCAACTCGGCCGCGCTGATGAACCAGCTGCGCACCCTGCAGCAGCACGCCGCGTTCCTGGCCCTGCCTCTGCGCACCACCCACGACGTGCAGAAGGAACAGCAGGCGCTGGGCTTCGACGACGTCATCTACAAGCCCTTCGACAAGGACAGCATCGACGACTTCCTGGTGCGCTACTTCAACGACCAGGAGCTGGTGGTGGCCGAGGAGAACCTGGTGAGGGTCGGCGCGTTCACCGGCAAGGAAGACCGCGTCGAGAAATACTTCTCGCGCGTCACCCGGCTGGTCGAGGAGAGCATCGAGCAGCTGGCCGCGGCGTGCTTCGACGAGGTGATCGTCGACCTGTCGCTCGCGCTGATCAAGCCCGACCGCACGCCCCGCCTGGTGCTCGACATCAAGCGCGAGGCCGGCAAGCGCGGGGTCGACGTGCGGCTGGTGGCGGGCGAAGACGTCTCGGCCCTGCTCAAGAAGTTCGACGAGACGGCCAAGATGGTGATCAGCCCGTCCGTTCAAGAGGCCCGCGCGCTCGCCGCGTGAGGCCAGGCTGACCCGACGACGGGGCGCAGCTCGTTCCTCCTCGTCGAGTGGCGGCCCGGGTCGCGCCAGACCATCGGCCTGAGGGTCGAGGCCCTCGCTCTCCAGAGCCACCGCCTCCGTCGGCGGCTTCCTCACCACCCGGCCGGATCGCCTTCGCGCGGTCGGGCTCCACCCCGCGATGAGTGACGACTCGCGAGTCACCCCTGCAGCGCCGCGCAATCGCTCGCGTCTGGCGGTGGCGTAGCGGCTGCACTCCAGACGGGCGCCGCTTTCCCCCGGAGGCGCCATGCCGGCAATCCCCGTTCTTGTCGCAGCACTCCTCGGAGCGGGCCCCGAGGTCTTCGACGCACCACCCAGCACCGCGCAGTCCGCGCAGGGTTGTGCCCCGGCCATCGCGTGCGCCGCGATCCTCGACTCCACCGAGCAGGTGCTCGTGGCCGCGGGCTCCGACGGGCGCAGCGGCGACGGGCTGCTGGTCCACCCCGGCCAGATGGTCATCAAGTACCAGCTGACCAGCGCGCTCGAGTTCGATCTCTACAGCAACACGCTCTTCCTCCCGGGAATCGGCAGGCCGCCCGTCTCCGCGGAAGGCGTGCAGCCGGGGCTCAAGGTGGCGCTGAGCCCTGAGAGCGCCTGGCTCCCTTCGTTCGACGCGTCGGTGCACCTCACCGTGCCGTCCTGGAACCCCGGCCAGACGTGGGACTTCGAGGCGTGGTGGTACTTCTCGAAGACCTTCTCCTTCCTGCGCGCCGACCTGAACCTCATGTTCGCCGTCGCCGACGTGCGGGGCGCCCCGGCGCTGCAGGGCCTGGGTACGCTCACCCTCACCGCCGACCTGGGCCGCGGCGTCACGCTCTTCGGCGAGGCCTTCGCGACCTGGGGCGATCGCCCGGCGCTCCCGCCCGGCGCAGGCGTGTTCTCGGGGCTGAGCGTGGCCGTCACCGACGAGCTCGCCCTCGACGTGGGCGCTGAGGCCGCGCTGCACGTCGACCGCGGCATCTTCACCGTGTTCGCGGGAGTGACCTGGGTTCCTCAGGGCCAGCTGCCCGTTGCCCCGGTCGCGGTCCTCGGCGCACCCTGATCACCACGCGCGTGCTCGCGCCTGATCGGCGGATCACTGACCGGGCGCCTGACCCGCCGTGTCGGCGCTGACCCTGAATGCAATTCGTGCACGGCCCCAGCCTGCTGATCTCCCACGGGAAAGTGATCGCAAACCCGGAGGGGGTTCCGGAACGCGAAGTGCAACGGGGCACGGCGATACCCCCCCGGGAGAAAAATGGCGGACTCGAGCCCGACAGCATTGGTGGAGCACCTCGCGATGCTGGTTCTCAGCGTCGACGCAGACGAGGCCGGGCTCGACGAGCTCAGCGCCACCCTCAGCGAGCTGAAGCTCACGCTCGCGCCGGGGGCCGCGTTCGCCACGGTCGAGCGGGCGCTCGTCGCGGTCACTGACCTGCGCGGCATCGCCCCGCGAGAAGCCCTCAAGGCGGTCAGCGACGCGGTCACGGTGCTGCAGCGGAAACCCGCCGAAGCGCCGGCGCAGGGGCCGAAGCAGACCACCCGCGACGCCGAGACGCTCGAGCTGGTGCGCGACTTCCTGCAGGAGTCGGGCGACGGCCTCGCAGCGGCCGACGAGATCCTGCTCAACATCGAGTCGACCGGGGCCACGAGCGAGAAGGTGAACGCGCTCTTTCGCGTCTTTCACAGCATCAAGGGGGTGGCCGGCTTCCTCGAGCTGACCGAGATCGTCGCCCTCGCGCATTCCACCGAGTCGCTGATGAACGAGGTGCGCGACGGGCGCTGCCTGCTCGCGAGCGACGCCCTCGAGTACGTGTTCAAGGCCACCGCGCTGCTGCGCACCATGCTCGAGCTGCTCAAGGCGGCCTGCGAGGCCGGCCTCGAGGTGGCGCCGAACCCGGAGGCGCGCGCCCTGGTGGCCCGGCTCGACGAGTTCCTCGCCAGCATCGGAACGCCGGACGCGTCCATGGACGGGCCCGTGGCCGCTTCCTCCTTTGCGCCGCTGCCCTCGGCGTCCGCTCCCCCGTTGCCCGCGCCTTCGGCGCCAGCGCCGTCCGCGCCTCCGCCCTCCGTGCCGGATCGCGCGTTCGCCCCACCGGCTTCCGCGCCGGATCCGTTCCCCGAGCCCTCGCCCTCGGCCCCCGCGCTGCGCGGAGGAAAGATGCGCGAGACGGTGAAGGTCGATCTCGAGCGCGTCGACGGCATGGTGGAGATGATCGGCGAGCTGATCATCGTCGAGTCGATGCTCAAGCACTCGCGCGAGGGCAACTCGGTGGCGATGCGCAACACGCTCAGCCAGCTGGGGAAGATCTCTCGCGACCTGCAGAACGCGGCGATGCGCATGCGCACGGTGCCGGTGCACAACACCTTCCAGAAGATGGCGCGGCTGGCCCGCGAGGTGAGCCGCAAGGCGGGCAAGGAAGTGGTGCTCGTCACCCAGGGCGACGGCACCGAGATGGACCGGGCCATGGTGGAGCGCCTCGAAGACCCGCTGGTGCACATGGTGCGCAACGCGGTGGACCACGGCATCGAGTCGCCCGCCGAGCGCGCCGCCGCGGGCAAGCCGGCAGGGGGCGTGCTCACGCTCTCGGCCAGCCACCAGGGAGGCAGCATCGTCATCGAGCTCACCGACGACGGGAAGGGCCTCGACCGCGAGAAGATCCTCAAGAAGGCGGTCGAGCGCGGGCTGGTGCAGCACCCCGAGGCGCTCAGCGAGCAGGAGGTGTTCCAGCTCATCTTCGCGCCGGGCTTCAGCACCGCGGCGAAGGTGACCGAGGTGTCGGGCCGGGGCGTGGGCATGGACGTGGTCAAGCGCAACATCGAGGGCATGCGCGGCCGCGTGTTCATCGAGTCGACGCCGGGCCGGGGCAGCACCTTCCGCCTGGTGCTGCCGCTCACCCTGGCGATCATCGACGGCATGTTGGTCACCGTGGGCGCCGAGCGCTACCTGGTGCCCAGCCTGTCCATCGTCGAGGCGCTGCAGCCGACCGCCGCGATGCTCGCGTCGATGGGTGAGCGCGACGAGCTGCTCCAGGTGCGCGGCCAGGTGTTGCCGGTGCTGCGGCTCTCGAACCTGCTCGCGGTCGAGGGCGCGCGCACCGACCCCACCCAGGCGCTGGTGGTGGTGGTGGAGAGCCTGGGCAAGCGGGTGGGGCTGATGGTCGACCAGGTGGTCGCGCAGCAGCAGGTGGTGATCAAGGCGCTGGGCCAGGGCGTGGGCAAGGCCGAGTTCTACTCGGGCGCCGCGATCCTCTCCGACGGCAACGTCGGCCTCATCCTCAACGTCGACAAGCTGTGTGGACTCATCACGTACAAGCACCGGGCCTCGTCCGCCGGTGCGCACCCGGAGGCAAGACCCTGATGGAAGCGCAACCGAACAACACCCCCACCAGCGCCGGCCAGCTCGCCTCGTTGGCGGGCAAGTACATGACGTTCAGGGTCGGGGGCGAAGAGTACGGCCTGGAGATCCTCAAGGTGCGCGAGCTGATCGGCCTGCTCGAGATCACCCGGGTGCCGCATGCACCTCACGGGGTGCGGGGCGTGGTGAACCTGCGGGGAAAGATCATCCCCGTGGTCGACCTGCGCACGCACCTGGGCATCGGCAGCGAGAACGCCGTGGCGCGGCCCGTCATCATCGTCGCGCAATTGCAGACGCCGACTGGCCCGGTCACCACCGGCGTGCTCGTCGACCAGGTGCTCGAGGTGCGCAACATCGCCTCGGCGCAGATCGAACCCCCGCCCAGCTTCGGGCGCAGCGACGAGGCCACCCGCTTCATCCTCGGCATCGCCAAGACGGAGAAGCGGGTCGTGCTGCTGATCGACATCGACCTCGTGCTCGCTGAAACCAATCTCTCACTCGCCGCCTGAGGAACCCAGGACCATGTTCGATACGATGAAGTTGGGAACGAAGATCGCCGCTGGCTACGCCGGAGTGTTGATCGTCAGCTCGCTGGTGACCGCGTTCACGCTGCTGCAGGTGAGCACCCAGACGGCCGCCGCCAACGAGCTGGCCGGGGAGACCGCCCCCCAGGTGCAGCTCGCCAACGAGCTCGAGCGCCTCGCCGCGGCCACCATGAAGGACATGAAGACCTACGAGCTCACGATGAACGCCGAGTTCCTCGCCAGGGGGCTCGCGAACCTCGAGAAGCTCGACGCCGCGCTCGTGCAGGCGCAGGAGCACGTGAAGAAGCACCCGAACCTCACCTCGTTCGCGGCGTCTGCCGACAAGGTGGCTGTGCTGTTGAGGGACTTCCGGGCGCTGGTGGACAGGACGAAGCTGAACACCACGGAGGTGCTGGCCGGACGCGCCGCCCTGAACGCCGCGGCGAAGAAGTTCGTGGACGCCTCTGATGCCTTCGAACGGTTACGCCCCGAGTCTCTCGAGCTGCACCAGGTGGCGGTCGCCGCTACCGAGGCGAGGCTGGAGGCGTGGAAGGCCCAGGCACTCGACGACCCGAAGGCGCTCGACGCCGCGCTGGCCTCGCTGGTCGTCACAAACAAGGAACTCGGCACTCTGGCCGCGACGGTGAAGGACGAGGGCCTGGTGCACCTGATCGACAGCATGCGTGGCGCGGCCGCCGACTACGAGGCGCAGGTGAAGCTCGTGCAGGCGGGCATGGTCGAAGACGCCCAGCTCGGCCAGCAGCGCGTCGCGCTGGGTGACCAGGTGGTGGCGTCGTCGAAAGCCGTCGCCGTCACCGGCATCGCCGACACCATGAAGGGCTCCACCGGCGTGGCCGACGCGCTGGCCGGGGTTCGGGTGGTGGTCGCGCTGGGCCTGGTCCTCGCCTTGGTGCTCGGAATCTCGATGGCGTTCGTGGTCACCCGCGCCATCACCAAGCCTGTCAACCGCATCATCGCCGGGCTGACCGGGGCCGGTGAGCAGGTCGCCTCGGCCTCGAGCCAGGTGTCGAGCTCGAGCCAGCAGCTCGCCAACGGGGCCAGCCAGCAGGCATCGAACCTCGAGGAGGTGTCGAGCTCGCTGGAAGAGGTGACCTCGATGACCCGCCAGAACGCCGACAACGCCCGCAAGGCGAACGTGTCGGCGAAGGAAGCGGCCGACGCGGCCAACCAGGGCGCCAGCAGCATGGCCCGCATGAACGACGCGATGCAGAAGATCCGCAGCTCGGCCACCGAGACCGCGAAGATCGTCAAGACCATCGACGAGATCGCCTTCCAGACCAACCTGCTCGCGCTCAACGCCGCGGTCGAGGCAGCGCGGGCTGGCGAAGCGGGCAAGGGCTTCGCGGTCGTGGCCGAAGAAGTGCGCAACCTCGCCCAGCGCAGCGCCGAGGCGGCGAAGACCACCGCGTCCCTCATCGAAGAGGCCCAGCGCAACGCCGAGTCGGGCGCGGCGATCAGCGACGAGGTGAGCGGCATCTTGAAGGAGATCGTCACCGGCGCCGGCAAGGTCACCTCGCTGGTGGCCGACGTGGCCACGGCCAGCGAGCAGCAGACCAGCGGCGTCACGCAGATCAACACCGCGGTCAGCCAGATGGACCGCATCACCCAGTCGAACGCCGGCAACGCAGAAGAGTCGGCGTCGGCCAGCGAGGAGCTCTCGGCCCAGGCCGTCGAGCTCAACGAGATGGTCGAGCAGCTCGGCCAGCTGGTGAACGGGGTGGGCTCGGTCGCCGCGGCGCAGTCCTCGCGGAGGCCGGCGGCGAAGCGGGCCGCTGCGCACCGGGCCATCGCCCCGGCCGCCTCAGCCGTGAAGCCACAGCGGCCGCACGCCGCGCCGCCCCCGGCTCGGCGCACCCCCCCGCCCTCGCAGGGCGCCGGCTTCGAGCCCCTGCCCTCGGCGGTGGTCGACCCCAGGGAGCTCATTCCGCTCGATGACAGCGAGCTGAAGAGCTTCTGAGCCGCCACAGGACCAGCGATGCGAGCCACCGACTTCCGAGCCTTCTGCGATCTCGCCTACCAACAGGCGGGCATCAGGCTCGGCGAAGAGAAGCAGGCGCTGGTCTCGGCGCGGGTGGGCAAGCGGCTGCGCGCGCTCAACCTGCAGACCGAGACGCAGTACCTCGAGGTGCTGCGCACCGACGACGGCGGGGAGCTGATCGAGTTCCTCGACGTCATCTCGACCAACTTCACCTCGTTCTTCCGCGAGCCGGCGCACTTCGACGCCCTGGCCGCGGACCTGGGCAAGCGGCTGGCGGGCGGCCAGCAGAGCTTCAAGCTGTGGTGCGCCGCGGCCTCGAGCGGCGAAGAGCCGTACACCATCGCGCTCGTGCTCGACGAGCTCTTCGCGGGCCAGGGGGTGGACTGGCGGGTGCTCTGCACCGACATCAGCACCCGGGTGCTGGGCATGGCGAAGCGGGGCCAGTACCGGGGGCAGCAGCTCAAGAGCGTGCGCCGCGACGCGCTGGCCCGCAGCTTCATCAAGCGCAGCGGCGAGGGTGACGAGGCGATCTACGAGGCGGGCGCCGAGCTCAAGAGCCACCTCACCTTCTCGCGCCTCAACCTGGCGCGGCCCCCGTTTCCCATGCGCGGGCCGTTCGACGCGGTGCTCTGCCGCAACGTGATGATCTACTTCGACGCCCCCATCCGGCAGGCGCTGGTCACCGAGATGGAGCGCCTGGTGCGGCCCGGGGGGCTGGTCTTCGTGGGCCACGCCGAGACGCTCAGCGGCCTCCAGACCGGCCTGCAGGTGGTCTCGCCTTCGGTCTACCGCAAGCCCGGTGCGCCGCCGTGAAGCTGACCGTGGACATCGCCGATATGCAGGTGAGCGCGGCGCCTGACGCCGTGCTGGTCACCTACGCGCTCGGCTCGTGCATCGCCGTGATGCTGCACGACCCGGTGCGCCGGGCGGTGGGCATGATCCACTACATGCTGCCCCAGGCGAGCACGTCGCCCGAGAAGGCCAGGCTCAAGCCCTTCATGTTCGCAGACACCGGCGTGCCGCTGCTCTTTCACGCCATGTACGACCTGGGCTGCGACAAGCGGAACCTGGTGGTGAAGGTGGCCGGCGGCGCGGCGGTGCTCTCGCAGAGCGACATGTTCGAGATCGGCAAGCGCAACCACCTCATCCTCCGCAAGCTGCTGTGGAAGGCGGGCGTGCCGATCACGTCGGAAGACGTGGGCGGCACCACCTACCGCACTGCGCACCTCTTCAACGACACCGGCCGCATTCACATCAAGACCCAGACCAGTGAGCACGAGCTGTAGGAGCCATCGATGAGCTACTCAATCCTGGTCGTCGACGACTCTCCGCTCATCCGCAAGATGATGCGGCGCTCCCTGGGGCTCTCGAAGCTCGAGGTGGGCACCATTCACGAGGCCACCAACGGGAAAGAAGCGCTCGCCGTGCTCCAGCGCGAGTGGATCGACGTGGTGCTGGCCGACATCCACATGCCGGTGATGAGCGGCACCGAGCTGATCGAGCTGATGTCGAGAGACGAGCTGCTGGGGAAGATCCCGGTGGTGGTGGTCTCGGCCGAGCGCAGCGAGCCGGCCATCGCTCACCTCAAGGACCTGGGCATCTGCGCGCACCTGATGAAGCCCTTCACCCCGGAGCAGGTGATGCTGGCCGTGGAAGGCGTGCTCGACGAGGCCGCGGCCAGGAGCGGGTCGTGAACGCGGCGCTCTCGGCAGGCCCGCTGGCCGAGGTGACCCGGTCGGTGCTGGGTGACGCGGCGTTCCTGTTCTGCGACGAGGTGCCCGCAGACGCGCCCCTGCTGGAAGGGCGGCTCGCCGAGGCCACGCTCTTCTTCGAGGCGCCGTGCTCCGGCCACCTCACCCTGCGGCTGCCCTGGAGCGTGGCCCTGGACGCGGCGGCCAACCTGCTGGGCACCGATCGGGACGACCCGGAGGCCGAGGCGGGCGCGCTGGCCGCGGCGGGCGAGCTGCTCAACATCATCACCGGTTCGGCGCTGCAGCGCTGGTTCGGCTCGTCGGCGGTGTGGTCGATCGGCGTGCCCTCGACCTGCGAGCGGGTGGGGCAGTTGCCTTCATCCTCGGCCGCCGGGGCGCTCGTGGCCTTCGTCATCGACGACGCCCGCATCGAGATCGAAGCCATCGAGGGAGGGCGGGGATGATCAAGGTCCTGGTGGTTGATGATTCGAGCGTGGTCCGGCGCATCTCGAGCCAGATCCTCTCTGCGGCGGGTGACATCGAGGTGGTGGGCACCGCGCCCGACCCCTACGTGGCCAGGGACCTCATCGTCACCCGCAAGCCCGACGTGGTGACGCTCGACATCGAGATGCCGCGCATGGACGGGCTCACCTTCCTGCGCAAGCTGATGGCCCACTACCCGCTGCCGGTGGTCATCGTCTCCACCCTGACCACGCGCGGAGGCGAGGTGGCGCTCGACGCGATGTCGGCCGGCGCGGTCGAGGTGGTGTGCAAGCCGAGCAACGACACCTCGCTCGCCGAGATGGGCACCGACCTGGTGCACGCGGTGCGTTCGGCGTACCACGCGCGCGATCGCCTCAAGCGCCGCCGCGAGCTGCACGAGCAGCAGGCGGTGCAGGTGCACCAGACGATTCACGCCACCTCGATGCACCTCATCGCCATCGGCGCGTCGACGGGCGGCACGGTGGCCATCGAGTCCATCCTGCAGTCGCTGCCCGAGCAGACGCCCGGCATCGTGATGGTGCAGCACATGCCCGCCTTCTTCACCCGGTCCTTCGCGGACCGCCTGGGGCGGCTGTGCAAGCTGCGGGTGCGCGAGGCCGTCGACGGCGACCTGGTGGAGGTGGGGCTGGCGTTGCTGGCGCCGGGCGACAAGCAGATGGTGGTGCGCGCGACGCCCCGCGGCTACGTGGTGAGCGTGCTCGAGGGCCCCCGGGTGTCGGGGCACCGGCCCTCGGTCGACGTGCTCTTCCGCAGCGTGGCGCGCGCGGCCGGCAACAAGGCGCTGGGCGTCATCCTCACCGGCATGGGCGCCGACGGCGCGCAGGGCCTCTCGGAGATGCGCAAGGCGGGCGCGCACACCCTGGGCCAGGACGAGGAGAGCTCGGTGGTCTACGGCATGCCGAAGGTGGCGTTCGAGCTGGGCGCCGTCGAGCGGCAGGCGTCGCTCGAGCAGATGCCTCACCGCATCATCGCGGCGCTCTGAGCTGAGAGCCGGGCTTCGTCAGCGCGCGCCGAGCGTGCCGAAGACGATGCGCTCGAAGGTGCGGTTGAGGGAGGGGCTCTTGAAGCCGTCCATCGGCTGCGCGTTGACCACCCGCACCTCCGCGCCCTTCGCCAGCGCGGCGCGCGGCACCGCTGCCCAGGTCTCGCCGGTGGCCGTCTTGAGGCGCAGGTAGGTGTACGTCTTCGTGTCGATGACCTCGAGCACCGTGCCGTCGACCGCCGCCGTGACGGGCGAGGTCTTCGGCAGCCCTGCCTGGTGCGGGTTGCTGGGGGCTGCGGCGGCCGCGGAGGGGGCGCCGGCGAGCGTGCCGAAGGTGATGACCGCCCAGGTGCGCTTGAGCGACTTGCTCTCGAAGTTCTTCATCTCGGCCTGCGCGTCGATCGCCACCGCGGCGCCGGGCTCGAGCTTCACCTGGGGTACCGCCGCCCAGCGCTCCCCACCGGCGGTCTCGACCCGCAGGTAGGAATAGCCGCCCGAGTCGAGCCGCTCCTTGAGCGTGCCCTTGAGCTGCGGGTCGGCGAAGGCGGAGAAGGACAGCAGCGCGAGGAAGAGGCCGGCTCTGGTCATGTCGTCACCCTAACAGCGGGTCACGGAGTTGCCCGGGCCGCCCGGGGTCTGGCTTCTCGTCTTCATTCTTCTGACTTCGAGCGGCGCTCAGCGGCCGTTGAGCTCCTTGTCCTTCTTCGCCAGCGCCTCGGGCGTGGCCTTCGCCTTGTTGAGCTCCTCGAGGTAGATGAGCTCGGCTGCCGCCTGGGTGGCCGCGGGGTCCCCCTGGTAGCTGGCGTGGCTCGGGCCGAAGGGGCCCTTGGTGGCGGCGCCGCTCGAGGCGAAAGCCGCGGCGCTCATCGGCTTTCCGCTGCCGGAGTCGAGCTCGGCCTGCGGTTTGTTCGGGGTGAGATCGCCGCGCAGCACGAAGCCCTTCTTTCCGTCGATCTCGACCTGGTGGAAGTCCTTGTCCTTCTCGCTGACGCCCATCCACACCACCCTGTCTCCGGGCTGGAGCTTGCGCAGCGTGGCGGCCTTCGACTTCGCTTCCTTGAGCAGGGGCGCGTCTTTGGTCTTGATGTACAGGGTTCCCCCGACCGGAATGGCGAACGCGACGGTGGCAGCGCACAGCGTCAGCAGGAGCGGCATTCGCATCACGCGTTTGTACCAGAGCGGCTCGTGCTAGGCGCGGCGCTGATGCGGCACCTCTTCGTCTCCGTCCTGTTCCTCACCGCCTGCGGTCCCGACGTCGCCCCCTGGAAGGGCACCTGGGGCGGCAGCGGCAGCGTCAACACCGGCCGGCTGCCCATGCCGTTCACCGGCACGCTCACCATCTCCGACGGCGCGCGCTTCGCGGCCACGTCAGACGCGCAGGGCATGCCGGCGGTGTCGTTCGCCTGCACGCTCACCGCGGCCACCGCCGACGCGGCCGCCGTCACGTTCAAGGGGCCGGTCACCGTCGAGCTGATCGCCACCCCGGCCGATGGCTGCACCCGGCAGGTCACCGTCGACGACGGCTCGGCCACGCGTGACGGCGACGCGCTCACTGCGACGGTCCGTGGAAAGTTGAAGACCGACTGCACGGGCGGCAGCAGCACCGCCGAGAACTTCCTGCTCGACCTCGCCGCGACCCGGAAGTGAAGCGGTCCTTCAGGGGGTCAGCTTCACCCGCACCAGCGTCAGCGGGTCTGCCACGCCCTTGACCCGCGCCTGGAAGGGCTCTGAGGCGATGAGGCCCTGCTTCAGCTCTGCGGGCAGCCGGGACAGGGCCTCGCTCTCGAGCACCACCTCGCCCGACTCGGCCAGGCCCTGCAGCCGCGCGGCGACGTTCACCGTCTGGCCGAAGAAGTCGAGCGAGCCGTTCGCGGTGACCACGTAGCAAGGCCCGCCGTGGATCCCCAACTTGATCTGCGTGACCTCGGCGTGCGTCGTCTTCCGCCGGAACGCGTCGAACGCCACCAGGCAGCCGAAGGCCGCGCGCGCGCAGGTGGCGTCATCGACGAACGCGGCCATCACCGCGTCGCCCATGGTCTTGACCACCGTGCCGCCGGCCGCGGCGATCGCCCCCCGCAGCACGTCGAAGTGATCGTCGACGAAGCGGAAGGCGGCCGCGTCGCCCGCGCTCGCGTACAGCGCGGTCGAGCCGGTGAGGTCGGTGAACAGCAACGACACGCGCGACACCTTGAGCGGCGTGCCCCGCTTGAGCAGGTCCTTCGAGAAGAGCGCGCGGAACTCGGCCACGGTGGTGAGGTAGTGCGCGGTGACCGCGTTCGACGCGTACTCCTGCCGTTCGATCTTGAGGTGCCGTGGCCCGCCCGACTGGTTGACCACGTTGAGCGTGCCCCAGGGCGCGAGCACCACGCCGGGGGGGCTGAAGCCGTCCTTGCCGAGGATGAGGGTCGCCTCGGTCGGCCCGTTGAGCTCGACCTCGAGCCGCGCGCGCGTTCCCCCGCGCCCGAACAGCCCGTATTGGCCCGGCTGCGGCGGGGCGAGCACCACCTTCGCCTCGTTCACCGGCAGGTTCACCTGCACCAGCACGTGGGGCGTGCGCGCGGGCCCCGCGGCGCAGAACATGAGCGGCGGCACCTCGCGCACGGCGGCAGCGGGGCGGAACCCGGCCTCCACCGCGCGATCGAGCTCGGCCTCGAAGCTGATGTCGCACTGGTTGCAGTGCCCTTCGGCCGAGATGTCCTGCAGCGTGGGCACCTCGGCCGCCGAGGTGCGGCAGCTGGGGCAGACCAGCGACCAGCGCATCTCCAGCAGGCCCGCGGGCACCGCGTTCAGGAACGCGATCAACACCTCGCGGCGATCTTCGCCCCACAGCTCGGCCAGCTCGAAGGGGCGGAACTTCACGCAGTCCGCGTCTGACGAGTCTTCGACGAGCTTGCGCAGCCGCTGCAACAACCCGTCGCGCACCCCGGCGCGGCCCAGTTCCTGGATCGCCGTGTCCAGGCCCGCCGCGTTCGCCCTGGTGCGCGGCCCGAGGAAGGGGCTCGGGGCGCCGCTGGCGAGGTGCTGTTCGATCTCGGCCGCCAGCGAGCCGAAGCCCGCGGCGCTCTGCTTGAGGTTGATCCACACCACCGGCCGCATCACCAGCAGCCGCGGCAGCGCCTCGAGCTTCACGTGCAGCTTCGAGCCGCCTTCCGAAGGCTCCATGCGCCAGGTCACGGTGAGCCACGCGATGGGGCTGCCCTGGAAGTCGCGGCGCACCGAGAGGCCGCGCGTCCACGTCCACTCCCAGGGCTGCTCCTCGTAGCGGGTGGAGAAGCCGCCCAGCCGCGTCTCACCCACGATGCGCGCGCCGGTGCGGGACGGCTCGTCGAGCGGCGTGTACTTCACCCCGCTGAGGCCCAGGCGCCGGTTCATCCGGTCGGTGTCGGCAATGAAGGGCCACACCAGCTCGGGCGGCGCCTTGAGCGCGAACGTCGCTTCGACCACCACCGGCCGCATCAGGCCCGGAAACCTAGCCCCGGACCCACGCCGAGGCGAAGAACAGGCTGGCTCACTGCGCCCGTATCACCTGCCTTGCCTCACGCCCCGGGCGAACCCACACTGAGGCTGATGCGTCTCCGACTCGTGGCCCTCTCCTGTGCCCTGTCCCTGTCTGCCTGCTTCGACTTCGACAAGGCGTACTGCACCGGCTTCTGCGACGCCGGGACCGGTGGAGGGGCCGCGGGGGGCGGAGCCGTGGGCGGCGCTGGTGGCGGCGCGACCGGCGGCGGAACCGGCGGCGGCGCACCGCTCGATGCGGGAACCGATGACGCGGGTGAGCCTGACGCGGGTGCGCCGGATGCGGGCTCGGCGGATGCGGGCGCGGACGACGACGCCGGCATCGACGCAGGGACTCCAGACGCAGGCTGTGGCCCGGCGGTGCAGGTGGTGGTGGTGGCGCCCCCCAGCTTCCTCACCGATGTCTGCTCCCCGGCGGTGAAGGTGCAGCTGAAGGACGCCTGCGGCGGGCCGGTGCTCACCACCGTCAACGTGCCGCTCACGCTCACCTCGTCGTCACCGACCATGACGCTCTTCAGCGACGGCGCGTGCTCCAACGCCCCGTTCAGTTGGGCCATCGGCGCCGGCACCAGCGAGCTCGCGCTCAGCGTGACCGACTCCGTGCCCGGCCTGCCCACGCTCACCGCCACCTCGCCGGGCCTCGACGCAGGCGTGCAGGCGCTGACCGTCGGCTGCCCTTCCGGCCAGCGCGTCTGCCCGGGCGCGGCGTGCGTGCCCGCGGCGGGCTGCTGCGACGACACCGAGTGCACCGCCGGCGGCCTGCCCTGGGTCTGCAACACCACGAGCAAGCTCTGCGCGCCTCCGCCCTGCACCGGGTTCCCCGCGAGCTGCACCGTGTTCGATGACCGCACCGCCGGAGGGGCCAACCGCACCGTCACCTTCGACAGCAACGGCTACGTGCCGAAGTGCATGCGCGTGACGGCGAGCCAGGACGTCACGTTCTCGGGCACCTTCACGCTGCACCCGCTGCAGCAGACGTGTGGGCCCAGCAACCGGCAGATGACCACGACCTCCGGCCTCACCAGGGTGGTGCGCTTCGCCGACTTCGGCACCTACGGCTACCGCTGCGCGAATCACCCGGCCTTCGAGCAGGGCGCCATTCGCGTGCCGTGAGTCAGAAGCGGTACGCGACGCCGAGCGCGAAGGTGGCGTAGCCCGTCACCCCGCTGGCGAAGGGCAACGGTACGAGCCCGCGCAGCGACAGGTCGAGGTGTTCGCTCAGGCGCAGCGTGATGCGCAGTCCGGCTCCGAGGGTGAAGGCGCCGGCCGCGGTGTCGAGCGCGCCGCTCACGCCCCACTTCTCGTTCACGAAGGTCCCGTGCAGCACCACGTGCGACCACCCGCCGACGAGCTGCGCGCCCAGCGCGAGCCGCCAGACCTTCCAGCTCGCGCCCGCGGTCGCCAGCACCTGCACGCGATGCGTGGCCCCGGTGACGCGGGCGCCCTGCAGGTAGTGCTCGTAGAGCACGTACGGCTCGGCCTGGTAGCCGCCGAGCAGGCCGAACTCGGCCCAGTCCCACGACCAGGTCCCGCCCACGAGCGCCCCGAACGCGGGGCGGCCGGACAGTCCGTAGACGGCGCTCGCCTCGACCGCGGCCTGCGCCTCGCACAGCCGCAACGCCATCACCAGCGCGAGGGTCATGGCGCGTCCCACCCCGCGGCGTGCAGCGCGCGCAGGCCTTCGCGGAAGGACGGCTCGATGCTGCCGCGGTGATCGACGGGAAAGGTGGTGTGGATGACCTCGACGCCGGGCAGCTCCCGCGCGCGCACCTGGTCTGCGAAGACCTGCACCGGCACCATCATCTCAGGGCCCTCGAGCCGGCCCGCGGTGAGCACGAGCAGGCGCGGGAAGGACCGGGTCGCGTCGGCGCGGGCGAGCGCGCCGTGGATGTTCCCGCCGTCGAAGACGAGCGATGGGCTCGCGGCGACCACCGCGCTCACCAACGGCGTCTCGCCGGTGGTGAAGAGATACACGCCGAAGAGGCCGCCGAGCGAGTGCCCGAAGAGCGCGCGGTCTCCCACGCGGTATTCGCGCTCGATGAAGGGCAGCAGCTCGGTGCGGGTGAAGGTGAGGAATGCGGGCGCACCGCCCGCTCCGCCATAGAGGTCGGGCAGCTCTGGCGGCGGGGTGTAGTCGCGCAGGCGGTGCTGCCCCACGAGCGCGCTCACCCCGACGACCACCACCGGGTTGAGCTCTCCCGCGGCCTCCAGCTCAGAGGCCAGGCGCGCGGTGGTGTCGAACTCCTCGAGCCCCGCAACGTTTCCGTCGAGCTGGAGAATGACGGAAAACCTCCGCCCCGGCTCGGCTGCGTACGCCGCGGGCACCCGCACCAGCACGTCGTAGGTGTCGCCCACCACCTCGGAGGTGAGCTGGTGCTCGAAGACCTCGCCGGTGATCCCCGGGCCGCAGGCCGTGAGCAACGCCGCCGCCATGAAGCACAGTCCTTTCACCGTGCCCGCGAATACCACGGTTGATTGAAGTGACACCGCTCGGGATGAACGGGCCGGCTGAGCCGGGTTCGTGTGGCACGCTTCACCTCATGGCTTCGCGGCGAGACGACTGGCTCCTGCAAATCGAGGCGAAGAGCGACCTGGGGCCACTGCTCGCCGAGGTGATGGACACCAGCCTCCCCCGGCTCGAGGCGCGGCTCCTCACGCTCGCGATGCTCCCACCCCAGCCTGCCATCGCGCGCGTGGCCGAGGACTTCTTCGCGACCTTCCCGGTGCGTTTTCGCGAGCAGCTCGGCGCCGCGTGCGCCGCGGTCGGCGTGGCGTGGCTGCATCGGGCAAAGCCGGCCGCGTTCACGAAGCTGCCGAAGCTCGAGGCGCCCAACGCGCAGGTGAACGCCTGGTACCAGCTCGTGCCTGCCGCGTTGTCGACCGCGCTCGGGCCCCGCGGCAGGCCGCGCAAGAGCGCCCTCACGCCGCTGCCCCGGGGCCCCCGCGCGGCGCTCCAGGAAGCCTGGCTCGCGCGCGCGGCGTCGGGTGCCGCCGAACAGCTCCCCGCGTTGCTGGAGCGCTTCGCCGAAGGCCCTTCCACCGACGTGGCGGCGCGGGCCGTCGCGCTCCTCTCGTTTCCCGTCGACGCCCGCATCGCCGACGCCGCCGTCGCGTTCCTCGAGCGGCCGTCGGTGCGCGTCAGCGCCGAGGTGCCGCTCTTCACCGTGCTCGCGCTGCTGCTGTGCGTGCACGGCCACCGTGGAAACCGGAAGGCCGTGGAGCGCTTCGTGGGCGAGCTGCCCTCGCTGGGCTGGCTGGAGGCTGCGCTGCCCGGCGTGACGGCGAACGCAGTGACGGCGCCGGAGCCGCGCAAGTCTGATTCTCCTCGGAACGAGTCGGACTTCCTGCGCTACCTCGCAGAGGCACCCCGCGACGACGCGAGGCGTGCGCTCTTCACGGACTGGCTGCTCGAGCAGGGCTCGCCCCGCGGCGAGTTCATGGCGCTGCAGCGCTCGGGCCGGCCGCTCACCCCGAAGGAGACAAAGCGCGTGGGGGCGCTGCAGAAGAAGCACGAGCGCGAGTGGCTCGGCTCGCTTCACGGCGGGCATCGCAAGGGCACCGCGCGCTACGTCGACGGCGTGCTCTGCGAAATCGAGCTCTCGATGTGGCGTGGCTCCGAGGTGCCGCCGAGCGACGAGCCTCGCCTCGCGACGCTGAAGCGCCTCGAGCTCGACGGGGGCACCAACCTGCCGCTGGGGGCGATGTTCGCAGCGCCGGTGTGGCATCGCCTCGAGTCGCTCACCGCCCCGCTCTGGGTGCTCGAGCAGGTGCCCGCTCCGCTCCTCGAGTCGCTCGAGGAGCTGGGCCTCGTCGAGCCGTCGCTTGCGGATCAACGCAAGCCCTTCGACTTTCTCGCGGCCCGCGCGCTGCCGAAGCTGAGGTCGCTGCGGCTGGTGGGGCAGTGGTGGCGCGACGTGGCGGCCTTCGAGCGCCTGCCGCAGAGAGCGCAGCTCGAACGCGTCGAGGTCGAGACCACCACGCCCGAGCTGTGGTTTCCGCAGGCGGCGCACCTGGCGCGCCTCGACGTGTTGCCGGGCACCTCGAAGTACTCGGAGGAAGGCCAGCGCCGCTTCCGCTTCCACTTCGTGCGCGGTCAGCCGCTGCGCATCACCGTGCCCAGAACGCCGCCTCCAGAATCACTCCGTGAGCGCCTGCTGGGGCCGCTCGCCCGGGTCCCCGAAGAGGCGCGGCGCGATGCCGTGCTGGAGCTGCCCGGTGACGCGGTGCTGACGGGCGAGACGCGCGCGGCCTTCGAGTTGCTGACGCTGCGAGAGAGCGGTCAGGCAGGGTAGGGTGCAGGCCTTGTTCGCCCTGGCCCTCCTCCTCGCTGCCGCACCGAACCTGGCGCAGCTCGATGCCCAGGAAGCGCTCAACGACGCCCTCGAGGCCCGCTTCGACGGCATCTGCAAGGGGCTCAAGGCGTCCGGTGGGCGCGCGCCCTCCACCCACGTCGACCCGCCTTCGCTGGTCGAGCCGAAGCTGCTGCGCTGGGTGAAGACCTGCTCCTTCCGCGCGCTGGCGCTGTCCGGTCCCGCGCAGCAGAAGACGGCGCGCATCCTCTGGGAGTTCGACGGGCTCACCGCCGAAGGGGAACGTGTCACCGAGCGCGGGGAGGCCGACGCCACCCTCACGCGGAAGAAGGGCGGCTGGACCTTCACCCGCTTCGACGACGCGCGCCGCGACGTGGTGCGCCGGCCGCGCGCGCGCTTCACCGAGGTGGCGGCTGAGGTGGGCCTGCAGTTTCCCACCGCGCGCACCGGGCACCTGCTCCTCGGCGGGCTCGCCGTGCGCGACGTGAACGCCGACGGCCGCCTCGACGTGGTGTCGACCGACGGAACCGACGTGGTGCTCTTCACCCAGCAGCCCGGCCTTCGCTTCACCCCCACGGTGCTCAGCGGCGGCCACCCGAAGATGTGGACCTCGTCGGTCACCGCCGCGGATCTCGACGACGACGGCGACGCCGACCTGCTCGTCACCCACCACCCCGGGCCGGTGGAGCTGCTGCGCAACGAGCAGGGCAAGCTCGTCGCCGCAGGCACGCTGGGCGAGGTGGGGCAGTGGCACTCGGCCATCACCGCGGACCTCGATCAAGACGGTCACCTCGACGTGGCGCTCCTCCCGTACCCGCTCGAGGGCGTGCCCACCAACCCGCTCGAGGCGGCCAACGGCCTCGCCCTGCAGCTCTTCCGCGGTGACGGCGCGCTCGGCTTCACCCGCTGGCACCAGGAGACGGTCTTCCCGAAGCGATGGACGCTCGCCGCCGTGGCCGCCGACCTGCTGGCGCAGGGCCGTCCGCAGCTCTACGTGGCGAACGACTACGGCTCGAACGACCTCTGGCGCTTCGAGGCCGACGGTGGGCTCTCGAACGTGGCGACCAGCACCGGCGTGGTCGACCCCGGCAACGGCATGAGCGCCGACGTGGCCGACTTCGACGGCGACGGCCGGCCCGACCTCTACGTGGCGAACATGTTCTCGAAGGCCGGCACGCGCGTGCTGGCCAGCACCAGGGGGCTCCCGCCCGCCTTGATGGACTCGGTGAAGAAGTTCGCGCGCGGCAACACGCTCTATCTCTCGCGCGACGGCGGCTTCGTCGAGCAGGCCGAGCCCACCGGCGTCAACCGCGGCCTCTGGGCCTTCGGCAGCGTGATGACCGACTTCGACAACGACGGGCGGCTCGACGTGGCGGTGGCCAATGGCTACTTGAGTCACCCCAATCGAAGAGACAGTTGAAGCGCATACTGGCGCCAGGTCGTGGCGCTTGCAGGCAAGCAGATGGGCGACGCGAGGTCGGAATACAGCCCTTCTGCGCTCGGTGGCGCGACCGAGTCGTTCTCCGGGTGGGAGCCCAAGAAGTTGTGGCGCACCCGCGACGGCGCCAGCGAGGAGTGCGCGTGGACCGAAGGCTTCGACACCCGCACCGACGGCCGCAGCCTCATCGCCAGCGATCTCGATGACGACGGCGACGTCGATCTGCTGATGCTCAACCGCAACGCGCCGCGGCTGCAGCTGTTCCGCAACGACGGCGAGGTGGGCAACGCGGTGCGGCTGCGCTTCACGCCCGCGAGCGGCGCCCGCGACGCGGCGGGGGTCACGGTGCGCGTCGATGGCCGCGCCGAAGAGGTGCTGCTCCACCGGGGCTTCGCGTCCTCCGTGCCGCCCGAGCTCATGCGCGGGGTGGGCGCGGCGAAGTCGGCGAGCGTCGAGGTGACGTGGCGCAGCGGCCAGCAGCAGCGCTTCGTGGTGCCGGCCGGCCACACGTCCACGCTGGTCGAGGCGACGGGCAAGGCCGTCAGCGTGCCGTTCGCCGCCCCGGCCGCGGCGAAGCCGGCTCGTTTTCCTTCGACGCTCGAGGCGCTCGGGATCCCCGCGGGGAAGCCGACCCTGGTGGCGCTGTTCCTCGCGGGCTGCGAGCCCTGCAGGAAGGAAGCGCCCGCCCTCAACGCGTTGGCGAAGAGCGGGAAGTACACGGTGCGCGGACTGGGGGTGGCGGCGACGCTCGAAGACGCGCAGCGCGTCGCGAAGTCACTGGGCTACGCGTTCGAGGTGCAGCCGATGCCGGAGTTCGCGGGTGACGCGCTGTCGTCGAACGGCCAGCTCACCTTCCCCACCACGCTGTTCTTCGCGGCCGACGGGAAGCTCGAGCGCGTGCTCACCGACTCGAGCGCGCTGCCCCGATGACTCACGGCTTCTTCGCGGCCGCCTGCGCGGCGTGAGCCGCCTTGATGTCCTTCGAGCCGCACTCGGGGCAGGGGGTGATCTGGTCTTCGACGTTCGCGCTCATGACGCCGACGGAGAGCTTGGTCACCGTTGCCCTGATGACTGCCTTTCCGCAGACGCAGCGAACTGCAATCAACTCGACGGTGTTCCTGGGTTTCTTCATGGGGGGACCCGAAGGATAGCCGAGCAAAGGCTCAATCGGGATCACAAGGTCCGTCACAGAAGTTCACAATCTCGTCACGCGGGCCGAAGAAGGCCCCGAGCTGCCGCAGCGCTGGGGCGATTCGCCGCGCGCCCTCGTGCACCTCGTTGGGCTGGGGAAACGGCTGCGCCTGCCCGTACACCGCGCGCAGATCGACCCCCATGTCGTAGAGCACCTCGACCGACTCGGTGGTGGGCCCGGAGACGGGCTCGAGGCCGTAGACGGCCGGTACATTTGGCTGGAGTTGTTTGAGGCCCAGCAAGCGCGCGTGGAGGAACGCGGCCAGGTTGGGCACCTCGGGGTCTCCCAGGCCGGTCTGCATCAAGAGGCGCCGCGGGGTGTTGCCCGGGAGCGGCTCGCGCAGCACGTAGCGCGACCAGAACGCGCCATCGATGCGATCGAAGTACGGCTGCAGCGTCGACTCGAAGGCGCGCCGCCGCAGCGGGTCCTTGATGTCGAGCAGCAGGAAGATGTCGCTCAGCGGCCGGGAGCGCGAGAGGGCGTGACTGAGGCCCGCGCCGCCCGCGTTGAGCCCGATGCGGGTGAGGCCCGGGTGCACGGCCGCGAGCATGCCCGCCAGAATGTGGCCCTGGCTGATGCCCATGAAGCGCGCTGCTTCGGCCGGGTAGAGCGGAGCGCCGCTCGTGTCCTGGAAGGCCGGCAGCGCCCGGAAGGGGCCGGCGATGGCGGCGCTGAAGACGAGGTGGTTCGCCATGCCCTGCTGCACGCGGTCGGTGAAGGCGAGCGCCTTCGAGGGGCGGTTGGACACCGCGTCGAGCGTGCTCGCGGTGTCGGCGCGCGCCATGCCCCACCAGTCGATGGAGAAGAGCACCGCGCGGGAGTGCGTCGCGATGTCGCGCGGGTTCTGCGAGAGCGCCTCGTCGCGCGTGCTGAAGGCCCCGTGGCCGTAGCCCAGCGCGGTGGCGGGCCCGGGGGAATCGCGCAGCACCACCGGCACCTGCCCGAGGAAGGGGACGAGCATGGTGCCGTTCTGTTCGATCGACCCGTCGGCGCCGCGGTGCAGGCCAGCGCCGGGTTGATCAGACTCGAGGAAGAGCGGCACCTCGATGGTCCCGCGCACGCGGCGCCAGAGGTCGGGCTCGGGCTGGTCCAGCTGCTCGGTGAGCACCACGGCGGGCACGTGCGTGCTCAGCCACGCCTGCGTCAGCTCGCGCACGCGCAGCATGTCGGCGGAGATCGACGTGTCGGAGCCGGTGGTGAAGTCCCACGCGAGCTGCACCTCGCCGCGCGCGAGGCCCGCGGCCTTCAGCACCGGGAAGATGTCCCGGTCGAAGCGCGACTGCAGCGGCTCGAGCAGTGGGTCTCCGTGGGAGCGGCCGTCCCGCAGCCGGCGGAAGCCTTCGGGCGTGGCCACCAGCGCGCCGTCGGGGCCCTTCAGGCGCTGGAAGGCGACCACGTAGCGGGTGCGCTCCTCGAGGCCGATGAGCGGGTGCATCACCAGCGCCTGGCGATCGAGCGAGGTGGCGCGCGGATCGAGATCGACGAAGTGGGGAATGAATCGTCCCGTCGACGCCTCGATCAACACCGCGTTGCTCTGCGCGCTCATGCTCACCGCGGGATCGTCGAAGTAGCCGGGCAGGCTCGAGGGCGAGACCTCCGCGGCGACGAACATGGTGGGCATGGGGAGCCGGGACGCGCCGTCGGCCGCCCTCCACGCGCCGGGGTCTGCGATGCCGCCGCGATCAGTCCTCGGCCGCGCTGCGCCCGTCAACGCCACCCGCGAACCGGAAGGCAGGGTCGCGTCGGGCACGAGGAAGAAGTCCGACGGGTAGGGGAGCAGGCAGTCGGCTCCACCCAGCAGCGGCTGGCAGCCTTCCGGCAAGTCGAGCGGCGCCAGGTCGGGCGGGGCGCAGCCGGCGACAATCAGACAGGCCGTGAGCAGGCGCATCGACGACGTCGTATTCGACGTCAGCCTCAGGCGCAGCCCTGGCGAGGCGCGGTGTCACCTCCGTGTCTCAGCGGGAGGCACGTGGTCATCAAGAAGCATCGTCGCGCCGCGTCTGGGTGACGGCAGCTACTCGCAGTCGCTCGAGATCGCCTGATCAGTCGGGCTGGGCGAAGACCGCCTTCGCGCATGGTGCGTGGACGCCTCACGTCGCTTCTCGCGCGCCGAGAAGGGAATCAGCGCTTCAACATGGCGGCGACGTACGCGGCGATCGCGAGCGCGGCGGTGAGGCCAGGTGACTCGATGCCGAAGAGGTGCACCAGCCCCTGCACTCCTCGCTCGATGACGAAGTCTCCGGGCGCCTCCCCCGGGCCGCTCACCTTCGGGCGGATGCCGGTGAAGCCCGGTTGCAGCGCGTGCTCGGGCAAGGCAGGCCAGTAGCGGCGGACGGCGCGCTCGAACTTGTCCTCGAGGCCGGCGTCGAACGAGTACTCCGGAGCGGCGGGCCAGCTCGTCACGTCGGGGCCGAACTTGCACGCGCCCGTGAGGTCGAGCGTGACGTGAATGCCCAGGCCCGCCGAGTCTGGCATCGGGTACACGAGGTGCGAGAAGGGCGAGGGGCTGCGCAGCGTGAAGTAGTGGCCCTTGGCGTAGTGCGTGGGCGGCACCCCGGTCGCGCGGAGCGCGGTGGCCACGCGCTGTGCGTTCAGCCCCGCGGCGTTGACCACCGTCCTGCAGCGCAGCGTCACCGGCTCTGCGCCACCGCAGTCGAGAACGCGCCCGCGGCCTCCGACGACCGGAGTGCGCGTGACGAGCTTCGCCCCGTGTGCCTCGGCGTCGACCAGCAGGCGGTGCATGAGCGCGTGGCTGTCGACGATGCCGGTGGTGGGCGACCAGAGCCCCGCGACCGCGGTCACCTCCGGCTCGAGCGCGCTGACCTCCTTCGCGTCAAGCGGCTGCAGGTGCACTCCATTCGCTGCCGCGTTCTTCGCCAGCGCGTCGAGGCGGGGGCGCTCGGCGTCGTCGGTGGCGATGAGCAGCTTGCCGATGCGGCGGTGCGGCACGCCGTGCTCGGCGCAGAAGCGGTAGAGCAGCGCCTGGCCCTCGACGCAGAGCCGCGCCTTGAGCGAGCCGGGTGGGTAGTAGAGGCCGGCGTGAATCACCTCGGAGTTCCGTGACGAAGTCTGCGTGCCGAAGCGGTCCTCGGCCTCGAGCACCAGCACCTCGCGTCCGCCACGTGCCAGCTCGCGCGCAATGGCGAGGCCGACCACCCCGGCCCCGATCACCACCGCGTCGCAGGTCATCATGAAGAGAGTGTATCGCCCTGCCGTGAGGGGCAGCACAATGCGCCGCCATGAACGTCCTCGTCATCAACTCGGGCAGCTCGAGCGTGAAGTTCCAGGTCATCGACACCCAGACCTCCGCGGTCCTGCACAAGGGCCTCGTGGAGCGCATCGGCAACGGCATCACGCACGTCGAAGCGCTGGCGCAGGTGATGGACCTGGCGCGCCCCTTCTCCATCGCCGCGGTCGGCCACCGCGTGGTGCACGGCGGAGAGAAGTTCGTCGACGCCGCGCGCATCGACGACGAGGTGGAGAAGCAGATCGAGGCGTGCGTGCCGCTCGCGCCGCTGCACAACCCCGCCAACCTCGCGGGCATTCGCGCCGCGCGCGCCGCGCTGCCGGGCGTTCCCCAGGTGGCGGTGTTCGACACCGCCTTCCACGCGCGCATGCCGCGCCGCGCCCGCACCTACGCCATCGATCAAGACGTCGCGCAGAAGCACGGCATTCGCCGCTACGGCTTTCACGGCACCTCGCACGCCTGGGTGGCGCAGCTCGCCGCGAAGCACCTGAGCCGCCCGCTCAACGAGCTGCGGCTCATCACGCTGCACCTGGGCAACGGCGCGTCGGCCTGCGCGGTCGAGCTCGGCCACTCCACCGAGACCAGCATGGGCCTCACCCCGCTCGAGGGCCTGGTGATGGGCACGCGCGCGGGCGATCTCGACGCGGGGGTGGTGCTGGCGCTGCTGCGCTCGGGTGAGTTCGACGTGAAGTCGATCGACACCCTGCTCAACACGAAGGGTGGGCTGGCCGGCCTGTCTGGTGTCGGGAACGACCTGCGCGACATCGAGCAGCGCGCCAGCGACGGAGACGATCGCTGCCGCCTCGCGGTCTCCGTCTTCGCGCACCGGGTGCGCAAGTACATCGGCGCCTACGCCGCGGCCATGGGCGGGCTCGACGCGGTCGTCCTCACCGGCGGCATCGGGGAGAACGCCGTGGCGATGCGCCGGCGCATCTTGCAGCGCCTCGACTTCCTCGGGCTGCTGCTCGACGAAGACGCGAACGCGGACGCGAAGGTGAGCCGCGATCAGCCGGTGGCCACCATCTCTTCGGACCTGTCCCGGGTCGCGGCGCTGGTGGTGAAGACCGACGAGGAGCTGTCCATCGCCCGGCAGACCGCGGCGCTGGTGGCGGATCACTCGGCGGTGAAGAACCCGCGGCCGATTCCGGTGGCGATCTCCGCGAGGCACCTGCACCTCGACGTGGCGACGTTCGCGCTGCTCTTCGGCGCAGACGCGAAGCCGACGAAGCTGCGCGACATCTCGCAGCCGGGCCAGTACGCGTGTGAAGAGAAGGTCAACCTCATCGGGCCGCGCAACCGCATCGAAGGCGTGCGGCTGCTGGGGCCGCTCCGCCCTGCCTGCCAGGTCGAGGTGAGC
Source organism: Archangium sp. (assembly GCA_030681645.1). GTDB lineage: Bacteria > Myxococcota > Myxococcia > Myxococcales > Myxococcaceae > Archangium_A. Next base: position 96,230 of record JAUXRX010000055.1, on the reverse strand, counting down.
CGCACCGATGAGTTCGTCCTCGGCGTCGACGCGCCCATTCGCGACTCGGGCAAGACGGTGGGCAGCGCGCCCATCACCCTCGAGGGGCCGAAGGGCACGGTGCAGCTCAACGAGGGCCTCATCTGCGCCAAGCGGCACATTCACATGACGCCGGAGGACGCCACCGCGTACGGCGTGGTGGACGGCGACGAGGTCGAGGTCGCGATCGCAGGCGGTCCGCGCCCGCTCGTCTTCGGTGACGTGCTGGTGCGGGTGAGCTCGAAGTACAAGCTCGAGATGCACCTGGACACCGATGAGGCCAACGCCGCCGAGCTCAACCAGGGCGCCGAAGGACAGCTCGCGTACACCGATGTGCTGGGCGCGACCGCGGTGCTGCAGAAGCGGCGTGTCTCTCGCGAGGAATAGCTGACGCGTGAACCCGCCGATGCCCATGCCGCGAATCTCAGCTCGCCACGCGTTCGTGCTGACGCTCGCGTGCGCTGGCGCGGTGTTGGCGATGCGCCTCGCGGTGGGCGAGTACCAGTGCCCCGACGCCGTGCTGGGGCTCTCCCCGGCCAACATCAACTACGCGCTCGCCTGCGGCGGCGTGGTGACGCTGAGCGCCCTCGCGCTGGGGGCTCTCGTGGAGAAGAGGAAGCCCCGGCTGGGGCAGCCGGTGTCGCTGGGCGTGGCGCTGCTCGGCTCGGCAATGCTGTGGCTGTTCTGGGCAGCGAGCGCCAGCGTCTGACACCACCGAACGGACGCCCCCGTCTCATCGAGGCAGGCCGGCGACGTCAGCTCGACTTCGCGAACAGCCACGAGAGAAACACCTCGAGACGCTTCCCGCGCAGGTGACCCGTGGTGACGCCACCGCGGTCCCAGCGGACCCGCAGCTTCTTCGCGGCGCGCGCGAGCCAGGCCGGAAGCGCCGCGAGCTCGCAGCGCCCGAGCTTCAGATCGTCCTGGAGCATCTTCGCGCCCGTGAACCGCGTCATCGCGTCTGCGCCGAACCCGGTGAGCACGGCCACCCTCAACTCGTCACCGGCCGCGCTGTCGATCACGATCCCGCAGCTCGTCTTGCCCGGAGGAAGCCCCTTCACGTCGATGCGGACCCGAAAGCGGTCACCCGAGGAGATCCCCAGCTCGCCCGCGAGCGCGAGCGCCGCCGAAGCCGACTTGCGTCCCTCGAGGCCGGCGTTCACCTGGGAGAACATCTCCCCGAGCGCGGGTGTGTCCCTCGCGAAGCGCGCGACCTTTTGCAGCGCGTCGAGCCGGGCCGGGTCCTTCATCGCGCGCGAGAAGTGGGGGAGCAGCGCGTCGAGCGAGGTCTCCGAGCCGTCGATCACCAGCACCGCGAGGTACTCGTCACGCACGCGCTCCGCTCCGACGGTCGCGAGCTGGGTGGCCGCGAGCAGCCGAGGGTCCTGCGCGATCGCCGTGAGCCGCTGGCGCTTCGGGGCCGAGCCCCACGCGTAGTCCGACTCGAAGTTCTTCAGCGCCCCCACCGCCGCGCGCCACGAGGTCTCTGGCGCGGCAGGGTCGAACGCGGCCTGCAGGAACAGCACTGAGGGGTCCTTCTTCTTGGTGCGCACCAGCGCCGCGAGGATCCGCGTGATGGTCGCGGCCGGCAGCGCCTCGGTCGAGCGGGCGAAGCGGTAGGCGTTCCACCCGAACAGCTCGAGCGCCGTCTTCACGTCGACGTCCCGGCTGGGAAACAGGCCCTGCTTCCGCCGCCTCTCCTTCGCCTCGTCGCTCATGGTTCAGCCCGGCAATCCGCAGAACGCGACCCGCACCGTCCGCGTTCCCAGGTACGCGCCCCGTCCGTGCGAGAGGCGCAGGTTGTCGAAGAAGAGCACCTCAGAGCGCTGCAGCGCGCGCTCGCGGCGGGCGCCGTCATGCGCGCGGCGAATCGCCCGAAAGTCGTCGTCGCTGAACGGCGAGCCATCACCGAACGCCGCGCCGAACGGGTTGCGCCCCAGTTGCCGCAGCGCGAGGCGGTGCAGCGTGGTGACGAAGCGGCCATGGAACGACTGGTTCACCTGCATGGTGTGGCACTGGTTGAACCAGACCTTGCGGCCGGCCACTTCGCGGAACGCAGGCAGCCGCGAAGAGAGATCGAGCCAGCCATCACGGGTCCACGTGAACGGAATGGTCCGGGACGCCAGCGCGGACTCTGCCTGCTCCCGCCCCGCGACCTCGAGGCTCTCCTGCCAGCTCTTGAGCGCGCCGCTGCGCACCGCGCGGAACCACTTCAACACCGGCGCGCCGAGCGGAGGCAGGAGGCGCCGATACAAGATGCCTTCGTGCTCGAGCTTCTCCCGCAGCGGCGCCGGTAACCCCTCCCAGATCGCCGCGTTGTCGGCCAGCCACGACGCCCCGCCCACGCAGCGCCGCTGCTCGCTGAAGAACAGCAGGTGCGAAGGGAAGATCTTCGAGTACGCCATCTCGGCGTGCAGGGCGATCGGGAACACCGAGGGGATCTTCGTGGCCTCGTAGACGAGCGCAGTCACCTCGGTGCGATCGGTCTGTCCCGCGAGGTACCGGCTCACCTGTCCCGTCAGCGCCTGCGCGAACGCCGCGAAGGCCTTCGCATCGGCGATGGGGAAGCCCTTGAAGAGCAGCGCAGGGTGCTCCTCGAACGCGCCCGCCCACGTCTCCCGCTGCGCGCGCACGCGCTCGAGGATGGCTTCCCAGTCACGCCCGAAGGTCGCGGGCTCGTAGTGGATCTCGCGTATCAACCCCGCGCGTCTTAGCCCTTTCGGGGCTAAGCATTCGACCATGCTCACCCTGTCGGGGCCGGCCGCGACGCGCCTGGGGCGAGCGCTCTTTGCGCCGGTGCGCGTGCTCTTCCGGCTGCTGGGGCTGCTGCGCGGGCCGGTCGTCGCCACCCGTGGCGGCGTCACCTGGTCGCTCGACCTCGAGGAAGCGATCGATCTCGGCCTCTACCTGCTGGGCATCTTCGAGCCCGGCGTCACGCGCGTGCTCGCCCGGCTGCTCCGGCCCGGCGACGTGGTGATCGACGTGGGCGCGAACGTCGGAGCCCACGCGCTGCGCATGGCGAAGCTCGTCGGCGAGCAGGGCCGCGTCTTCGCCTTCGAGCCCACGGTCTTCGCGTACGAGAAGCTGCTACGAAACCTGGACCTCAACCCGGCGCTGGCCAGGCGTGTCCAGCCGCTGCGGGTGGGCCTCACCGACCTCGCGGGGAAGCCCCTGCCCGCGATGGTGTCGTCGAGCTGGAGCCTCACCCGCCCCATGGCCGACATCCACCCGCTCGACCTGGGCTTCGGCAGCAGCACCGGGGGTGCTCGCTTCACCTCGCTCGATGGCTGGGTGACCGAGACCGGCGTCACCCGCCTCGACGCGGTGAAGCTCGACGTCGATGGCTTCGAGGTCCGCGTGCTGCGCGGGGCCCTCGAGACGCTGCGCCGCTTCAAGCCGCTCATCGTGATGGAATGGGCGCCGCATCACTTCATCGACCCCGACGAGCCGTTCCTCGAGTGCATCGTGCTGCTGCAGGGGCTCGGCTACACGTTTCAATCGCTCGACGGCGCGCCGCTCGAGGGGACTCCAGAGACGCTCGCGCGCCTCGTGCCGCTCAACACGCTCGTCAACGTGGTGGGCGTGCCCCCCGGTGGCCTGCGGACCTGACTGACCGATCACCTTCCCCGTGGCGAAGAACTACATTGCGGCTCGAAAATGCGAACGCCCTCTCTCCGCCTGGTGACCGGAAGACCTCCGCGGCCGAACGGCAGGGCCCTGCGCGCCGGCGACGTGCCTGACGATCTCCTGCTCCGCTCGGCCTCCGCCACGCAGCGGGAAAGGCTGCTGGTCGGCCTCGCGCTCTCGCTCGAGGAGCCCGGCCAGGAAGCCCTGAGAGACGTCCTGCGCCGCGTCGCCAGCGAGGCCAACGCGCTCGCGCTGCAGCAGACGCTCGAGCTCGCGGCGCGCCACGAGTCGCTCGGCTTCCTCGTCGAGGCGCTGGGGCTCGACTGGCTGCTCGCCCTGGGCAAGGCGCGCGGCGTGAAGGTGAACGACGTGCTCGCCACCACGGACACCGTGACCGAGCGCGGGCTCACCTCGAGCGAGGCGCGGCGCATCGTGGAGAACTTCGGCGACACGCTCGAGCCCGGCTCGGTGCGCTTCTGCTTCACCACCGGCGTGCAGACGATGGGCGCGGGGGCGATGGTGCTGGGCAACACCATTCACGTCGACCCGTCCGACCCACGCTGGGCGATTCGCGCGGGCACCACGCTGCCGGAAGATCCGCACGACGAGGCGTGGGACTCGTTCAACGGCGTGCTCCTCGCGCACGAGCCCGCGCACGTCTGGAGCTACCAGCACCAGGGCTCGCGCTACGCCGTCGACTCGGTGGTCGATCAGCTCACCGCGATGCAGGGCGGTACCCGCGGCGGCGCCTACCTGTACGCGCCCGACAAGCCGCACTTCCTCGACTACGGCGAGGAACAGCGCGCGATGCTGGTGCAGGACTTCGTGGCCGCCACGCGCGCGAAGCAACGCGGCGAGGCCACCAGCCTCACGCTCTTCGGCGGCACGCAGCCGGTCGAGGCGGTGCTCGCTGCGCTCACGAAGTACGTCGACCAGATGCGCGCGATGGGCCCGGGCGTGGCGCAGCCGGTGGCGCGTCAGCCGGAGTGGATCCTCTGCGCCTGCGTCACCCGCGGCTTCCAGCAGGACGGGCTCGCCGGACGGCTCGGACGGCAGGGAGACGCGCTCGTCGCCGGCATCGGCAGGGCGGCGACCACCGCGGTCGTCGACGGGCTGGTGAAGCACGACCCTGCGCTCTTCTCCGCGGGCGTGGCAGGCGTCACGGCGGCGGTGGCCGCGTCGGTGGTCGCGCGTGAGCAGAGCAGCGGCGGGGCCAGCAGCGGCGGGAGCGCCCTCCTCGACCAGGCCGGAATCCCCCGCGGCGTGGCGCTCGAGGTGGACGGCGTGGAGGTCTCGGCGAAGGCGGCATGGGACGCGCCCGTGGCGACGCCGGGCCTCGGAGATCCCCGCGTGGAGTGGGGGGCGGCGGTCCATCGCGACTTCGGCGACACCCGCATCGACGGCAGCGCCAACGCGGTCATCGCGCGCGCGGGTGACGTGCGGCAGGCCGACGTATCGGCGCGGGTCGAGCAGGGGGACACGGCCGTCTCGGGCCGGGTGGGCGTGGTGCCGCAGCACGGGCTCAGGCCCCTGCGCGCGTGGGCGCACGTCGCGCTCGTGACCGCGCCTGTCTCGGTGAGCGCAGGTGGCCAGGTGACCGCGCGCGACGGCGTGGTGCAGCGCCTCACCGCCGAGTCGGCCGTCGAGGTGAAGCAGGGCTCGCTCTCGACCGAGGCGCACTTCGCCCGGGCGAACGCCGACGCGCCCCTCGCGCTCGACGAGGCGACGCTGGGGGCGTCGATCTCTCCTTCGCCGGGCACCAGCGTGGGGCTCAAGGCGAAGCTCGTGCCCGCCGGCCTCGACGAGCTGGCCGCGCAGGTGGCGACCCAGGGTGACGCCGGCTCGCTCTCGTTGACCGCCGCGGGCACGAAGCTCACCAGCGCGCCCACCGTGGGCGTGACGCTCACCGCCACCGAGAAGAAGAGCGGGGTGGCGGTGTCGGCGAACGCCCAGGCCACGCCGTCGACGGGCGCGGCGCAGGGCGGCGTGAGCGTGTCGGTGCCGCTGCCTGAGCCGGGGAAGAAGTAGGCGGGGGCGGGTTGCCGAGTTCGCACCGAGGGTCTGCGAGGAAGCCTCGAGGTGCGTGGTCGGGCCGGGTCTGGAACCCCCCGCGCTTCAACCCTGCATGAACGACGTGATGCGTCCCCCCAGCCAGGCGCGGAACTCGTCCGTCGTGGGCGGGCAGTGCAGCGAGCCCTTGATCAGCTCCGTGCCCGCGAGCGAGGGGAAGAGCTCCACCGCGCGGTCGAGCACCTTCTGCCCGGGGAAGCTCACGTCGTTGTCCGCGGCCAGCACCAGGGTGGGCGCGGTGAAGCCCTTGAGCTCTTCGGGCTTCGCCAGCATCGGCACCGTCATGTTCATGTTGAACGAGCGGAACGCGTCGCCCAGGTACGGCGCCCAGTCGTCGTTGGTGGTGGTGAGCAGGTGCTTGACGAACTTCTGCAGCCGCGCCTCGCTCGGTGCCATCAGGTACAGCGCCATCGGCAGGCCCATCTTCAGGAAGCCCGCCCACGCCGAGCCGCTCACCAGGCCCGCGGGCACCAGCAGCACCAGCCTCGTGATGCGCCGGGGCGCGAGCGCCGCGAGCCGGATGGCGACGAACCCGCCCCAGCTCACCGCCACCACCTGCGCCCGGGGGAGCGAGAGCCCGTCCATCACCTCGGCCAGCCAGCGGCCGTACTCGTCGTTCGACACCGAGGGCCGGGCGTCGGCGCTCTTCACCGACTGGCCCACCACGTCGACGGCGTAGACGCGGAAGGCGCGCAGCAGGGGCGCCAGCTCCACCAGCGCGTGCGCCGAGCTGGCCATCGCCCCGTGCAGCAGCACCAGCGGCGCGCCGTTCTCCGGGCCGCCCACCAGCACGTGCGTGGCGCCGAAGCGCGTCTGCACCACCCGGCTCTCCGTGGGCACCTCGAGCTTCGCGCGGAAGCGATCGAACCACTGCGTCAGCACCACCTTCGCCTGCTCGCTCTTGAACACGGTCGTCTTCATCGGTTCTTCCTTCCCTGGGCCGGGCGGAGCCCCTCGAGGTGTTGCGTCACCAGGCGCTCCACCAGCGGGGCCGGGTTGGCGTACGCGCCCTGCACCCACGAGATGAGCGCGAAGTAGAAGAACGAGAAGTACGCCGCCGCGAAGAGCGGCGCGTTGATGCCCGCCCCCAGCTCGCCGCGCTCCATCGCCTCGGCGGTCAGGCGGGCCACCACCGCGTGGCTGCGGCCCACCTGCGCCGAGAAGCGCTTCGCCCATACGCCGTCGGCGAAGAGCGATTCTTTGAGCAGCGCGCGCGAGAGGGCGGGGCGGCGCTGGTAGTAGCGGAACACGCCCCGGGTGAGCTTCTTGAGCTGCGCCTCGAGCGGCCCCGGCCCCAGCTCGCCCAGCAGCTTCTCCAGGGTGGTGTCGAGGTCGTGGAACAGCGCCGCGTGCAACAGCTCGCGCTTGTCCCCGAAGTGGTGGAGCACCGTGCCGGCCGAGACGCCCGCCCGGGTGGCGATGGCCCTCAGGTTGGCGCCCTCGAAGCCGGCCCGCTCGAACTCTTCGCGCGCGGCGTCGAGCACGGCGATGCCGGTGGCCTGCTTCTGGGCGTTCCGGGTTTGGTTAAACACGTTCAATGAACACGTTTAGCGAGCTGGGGCTCCGGCGTCCAGTCGAAGTGCGGTACGACGCGGGGCATGTCAGAGGCCGTCAACCGTCAGCTCGACCGCGCCGCACAGCTGCTCGCCCAGGGACGCCTGCCCGCCGCGCTCGAGGAATACCGGCGCATCGTGCAGGCGGTGCCCGGGGAGCTCTCGGCCCGGCAGAAGATCGCCGAGATCCTCGCGCGCCAGGGGCAGGTGCCCGCGGCGGTGGCCGAATACAGCGAGGTGGTGAAGCGCTACGCCGAGCAGGGGCAGTTCTTCAAGGCGACCGCGCTGAGCCGGGTCATTCTCACGCTCGACCCGAAGCACCAGCTCGCCACCAGGCTGCTCGCCGACCTCTACGCCTCGCGCTCGGGCGGGCCCCCCGGTCACCCCGACCGGAGCCGAGGGGCGCTGGGCGCGGGCCCGGCGCTCGACGCCTCGGCCATCGATCTCGCCTTCGAGCGCGCGCTGGACCCCAGCCAGGAGCCGCCCGAGGAGATCGCGCTCGAAGAGCTGCTGCCCGAGGCCGAGCCGCCGCTGCCGCCCCGCGACGCGCTGCCGCACATTCCGCTCTTCTCGTCGCTCACCACCGAGGAGTTCATGGCCGTGCTCAACGGCGCGATGGACGCGAAGACCATCCGCTCGGGGCAGGCCATCGTCACCGAGGGCCAACCCGGCGGCTCGATGTTCGCCCTGGCGCAGGGCTCGGTGTCGGTGTGGCGCGAGAACCAGCGCGTGGCGGTGATGCAGGAAGGCGACTTCTTCGGAGAGATGGCCCTGCTCTCGGGCGCGCCCCGCACCGCCACCGTGAAGGCCGAAGGCGACGTGGTGGTGCTCGAGTTTCCCCGAGAGAGCATGGGCCCGGTGATCACGAAGCACCCCGGCGTGCGCACCCGGCTCGAGCAGTTCTCCCGGCAGCGCATGCTGGCGAACCTCATGCGCGCCAACGAGATCCTCCGGTTGCTCACCGAGCCGCAGCGGCAGGCGCTCGCGGCGGCCTTTCAGCCGTGCACGTTCAGCGCGGGTGAGGTGGTGCTCGCGGAAGGTGACGCAGGCGCGGCGGTGTTCCTGCTGCTGCGCGGGCACTGCTCGGTGGCCCAGGGCACGACGGCGTACCCCGACCTGGTGGAAGGCGACGCCTTCGGCGAGATCTCCGTGCTGACGAAGCTGCCCGTCTCGGCCACGGTGAAGGCGCGCGACGCGGTGCTGGCGCTGTGCGTGCTCGCCGATGACTTCCGCGCGCTGGTGCTGGCGAACCCGGAGGTGAACAAGAAGGTGCAGGCGCTGGCCAGCGAACGCATGACGCGCACCGCGAAGATGGCGCTGCAGGCCGACGCTGATCAGTGGGTCTGACTTGCACTCGGGGCGCCGTTGAGGTGTGAGCCCCGCATGCGCACCCTCAGCCTCTCGCTCTTCCTCGCCGTCGCCGGGCTCCTCGGGTCCGGCTGTGGACCCGTCGCAAAACAGTGCAGCCCGGCCAGCTGCCTCGGCTGCTGCGATGCTTCCGGCGAGTGCCAGGGCGGCAGCAGCAACCTCGCCTGCGGCGCTTCGGGCGGCCAGTGCATCCAGTGCGCGTTCGGCTCGTTGTGCCAGCTCGGCGTCTGCCTCAACACCGTCACGGGCGGTGGCTCAGGCGGTGGCTCGGGCGGTGGCGCGACGGGTGGCGGCGGCGGTTCGAGTGGCGGCGGTGGTGGCACGACCGGTGGCGGCACCGGCGGCGCGACGGGCGGAGGTGGCGGGACGGGCGGTGGCGTGACGGGCGGAGGCACGGGCGGTGGCGTGACGGGTGGCGGCACGGGCGGTGGCGTGACGGGTGGCGGCACGGGTGGTGGCGTGACGGGCGGCGGCACGGGTGGTGGCGTGACGGGTGGCGGCACCGGTGGTGGCGTGACCGGTGGCGGCACGGGCGGCGGAGCGACCGGTGGCGGCACGGGCGGCGGAGCGACCGGCGGTGGCGGCGGGACTTGCATCGGCTGCGTCGAGTCCGGCGCGTGCGTGCCGGTGGGCAACCAGTCGAGCGCGGCCTGTGGGCTGGGCGCGAGCGCCTGCTCCGCGTGCAGCGTGGGCCAGGAGTGCGTCAACGGCGGTTGCGTCGCCCAGGCCAACACCTGCCTCGAGATCTCTCCGGCTGACCTGGACTTCGGGCCCACGCAGACCGGCTGCAACGCCTACCGCGTGGTCACGCTCACCAACCGCTGCACCGCGCCGCTCTCCCTCAACGCGCTCGCCCTGCCCCCGGCGGACTTCTTCCTCCGCACGCCCGTCAGCCTGCCGCTGACGTTGGTGACCAACCAGAGCCAGCTGGTCGAGCTGCGCTTCGCGCCCACGTCAGCCGGGCCGCGTGTCGCTTCGCTGGTGGTGACCTGGGCCTCGGGCGCCAACCTCTACCAGTCGACGCTCGGGCTCTTCGGCAGCGGGAGCACCGTCGCCGCGGTCACCGAGTCGTACACGGTGCCGACGACCGCCGACCTGCTGCTGGTGGTCGACGACTCCTGCTCGATGACGGACAAGCAGGGCTCGTTCGCGGCGAACATGGCCACCTTCCTCTCGTACGCCACCACCAACAACGTGTCGTGGAACGCGGCGGTGGTGAGCCACGACAACGACTTCGGGCTCACCAAGGGCGGGAACTTCATCGGCTCGCCGAAGGTGATCAGCCTGACCACGCCCAGCCCCGCGCAGACCCTCGCCACCCGCGTGCAGCTGGGGGCCAACGGCTCGGCCACCGAGGTGGGCCTCACCACGGCATGGAAGGCGCTCACGCCTCCGCTGGTCACCGCCGGCAACGCGGGCTTCCTGCGGCCCGGCGCGACGCTGAGCGTGGTGCTGCTCACCGACGCGGAGGATCAATCGAGTGGCACCGTGGCCAACTGGGTCGCCCACTTCAGGTCGTTGCGAGGGGGCCGCGCGCACAACGCGATCTCGGTGGCGGGCTTCATTCCCACCGGGTCGGGCACGTGCGGGTACGACACGCCCCCCACGGGCCGCTACGCGGGCGTCATCGCCGCGCTCGGCGGCTTCAGCGAGGAGATCTGCGACCACGTCTCTGCGGCGCCCTGGTCACGGCTGGGCGAGCTCGCGGCCGGGCGGCGCAACCGCTGGTTCCTGAACAACACGCCCACCAGCGCGGCCGCGCTCAGCGTGAGCCTGGGCCTGGTGACGATGCCTCCCTCGACCTGGGCGTATGACGCGGCGACCAACTCGGTCACCTTCGTTTCTCCGAACGCGCCCGGTCCCGGCCAGAGCGTCACCTTCAGCTACTCCGCCACCTGCGCACCGTGACCGTCGCCTCAGCGTGACACCGCTGACCTGACAAGCCGGGCAGGCCCGGCTACCGTGCGGCTTCCCTTCAACGGAGGTCACATGCGGATTCGCGGTCCTGCTGGTGGTGGCATCAAGAAGATTCGAGCTGACGACCCGATCAAGCCTGGCAAGCCCGGGAAGCCCGGCAAGCCGCCGATCATGAAGATCCGCGCGGACGACCCGGTGAAGCCCGGCAAGCCCGGCAAGCCGCCCATCATGAAGATCCGCGCGGACGACCCGGTGAAGCCCGGCAAGCCCGGTAAGCCGCCCATCATGAAGATCCGCGCCGACGACCCGATTCGTCCGCCGGTGCGGCCTCCCATCATGAAGATTCGCGCGGACGACAGCTTCAAGTGAGCGAAAGGCGGGCCGACGCGGCTCGCTGCGGCGAACTGGAGCGAACCAGGAAGCTGACGTGAAGCAGGTCGTCGTCGTCGCAGCGGGCACCGATGAGACCGCGGAGGGCGTGCAGCACGCGCTCACCCGACTCGGTGCCCGTGTTCATTTCCTCGACACCTCCCGCATCCCCGAAGACGGCGCGCTCTCGCTCCAGGACTCAGTGGTGCGTTCGGGCGACGTGGTGCTCTCCGAGGCGCGCAGCGTGTACGTGAAGTCGGTGCACCTCGGCGTGCCGCTCTTCGACGTCGACAGCCTCGCCGCGCGCAAGCCGAAGAGCTGGCCCCAGCGCTGGGTGGCCGAGCGAGAACGGCACGCGCTGATCACCTCGGCCCTGCGCGCGATGGAGGCGGGCGGCGCGCACTTCGTCAACTCCGTCTCGCGCTTCGAGGTGCACCTGCTCAAGCCGCTGCAGACCGAGCTGCTGGCGCGCGCGCAGGTGCCGGTGCCCTCGTCGCTCGCCACGAACGATCCCCAGGCCGTGCGCGCCTTCGCCGAGCAGCACGGCGACGTCATCTACAAGCCGCTCGCCGGCGGCGCGCTCGTGCGCAGGCTCGAGGCGAAGGACCTCACGCCGCGCAGGCTGTCCGCGCTCGCCACCGCGCCCGTGCTCTTTCAGCAGCGCATCGAGGGCCTCGAGTACCGCGTCACCGTGCTCGCGGGTGAGGCCATCGCGGCGTACCGGCTGCCCGCCCGAGGCGTGGTGGACGCGCGCGAGGTGCTGGAGCGCGCGAAGAAGGTGAAGGTGCCCCGCCACGTCGGCGAGGTGTGCGTGCGCGCGGCGAGCGCGCTGGGCCTCGTCTTCACCAGCGTCGACGTGCGCGTGCGTGACGACGGAGCGCCCTTCGTGCTCGAGTGCAACCCCACGCCGTCGGTCGCGTTCTACGAGTCGCCGGCCCGAAGTCCGATTCTCCTCGCGCTCGCTGCTCACCTGCTCGCTCATGCGTGACGCTCCACCTCCGCCCCTCACCCCGGCCCTCCTTCCCCTCGAGGCGCGAGTTCGCCGTTCCCCGCTCCGCAGGGAGAGGGAGACAGGGTTCTTCATCGAAGACCTGGTGCCGTCGCTGCTGGGCGACGAGGCGACCGACGTCACCGCCCGCGCGCGCCGCTTCGTCTCGCCCGAGGTGGTGAGCGGCGTGAAGGAGATCCGCCAGGCGTTCCACGACGGCGGCCGGGTGAAGCACGTCTGCCTCGAGCGGGCCTTGAAGCCGCGCTTCGCCCAGCAGGTGGGCGATGCGCTCGAGCAGGCGCGCTTTCGCCGCCACCACCACGCGCCGTACCGCATCGAGATCTCCCCGCTCGACGCGTTGCGGGAATCGGCGCTGAGCCGCTTCTGCCGCTGGATGGCCACCGGCGACGCCGCGCGCTTTCACGGCTGGCTGGCGGGGTGGCCGGACGACGGAGCCCGGCTGGTCTCGAAGCAGGTGCAGGTGGCGCGGGCGCGGCGGGGTGACGAGTTCCCCCTGCACGTCGACACGAACGAGGAAGGCGTGGCCTGCGTGTACAACTTCACCCGCGGCTTCGGTGCCGACGACGGGGGCCACCTCTACTTCCCCCACCGCGGGCGAACCGAGCTCGAGCTCGCGCCGCAGTTCAACACCCTCATCCTCTTCCGGCCGCGCAACGCTCCGCACGGCGTCTCGAAGGTGACCGCGGCGAGGGGCAAGACCCGCTTCACCGTCACCGCGTTCTTCTGCGTGGCCTGATCAGCGGTGTGACGCGACGTGCTTGCGCACCGCCGAGATCGCCTCGGCCACGCCGCCGCGCTCACCGAGCCCACGCAGGAAGTTGATGAACCCGCCCTTCGCCACCACGCGCGTGCCGTACTCGGCGATGGTCGTCCTCTCGTCGAGCGCGTACAGCTGGTAGTAGCCCGATTGGTCGGTGAGCCCGTCGTCGCCGGTGGAATCGAGCGTCCATTCCATGCGGCGCTCCTCCGGGTAGAACCAGTGCTGCGTGCGGTAGCGGAAGGTGAAGAAGAAGCTCACCACCATGTCGGTCGCCTCCCCTTCGGCCGTGCGCGCGCCCACGGTCTTCGACTGCGTGACGTGCGGCAGGTAGCCCACCTGCTCGGACGGCTGCGTGATGATCGCGAACACCTCGTCGATGGGGCGCTCGAAGCGGATCACCGCGCGGAGCAGGCCGTCACCGCTGGCGCCCTTCGTGTCGAGGACCACGTGGCCCTCCTTGCGCAGCGTGTCGCGGGTGGCGAACGGCAGCTTCGAGAGGAAGCGACCGCCCGGCGACATGCCGTCGGTGCCGGCGATCAGCTCGGGCGCGGCGGCGCCCTTCGCAGGCGGGCGCTCGGCGAAGGCCAGCAGGCTGCTCAAGATGACGGCTCCCCAGATCCCCCGATTCAGTCGCTTCATGGTGGTTCTCCCCGGTTGCGGTTGGCGAGGGCCTCCAGTGCACCTCGCGCGCCACGCCGGTTCCCCCCGGAGCTTGATCAGGGCGCTGCAGCGCGGTGCCCAGCGCGTGCAGGATCGTGCACAGCGTGGGGGCTCAGTGATGCATGTCGATCGCCAGCCAGTGAGGACGCCCCTGCGCGGGGTCGCCCACCAGGTGTGCGGGCCAATCGTCAGGCGCGACGTCCCTGAGGAAGGGGGCACCCGACAGGTCGTGCCGCTCGAGCCACGCGAGCGCCTCGCGCCGGCGCGCCTGGAGGTTCTCGTGGAGGAAGGCCAGGGCCCCCTCGGCGGGAAAGGGCCGGGCGATCGCCTCGCGCAGTGACGTGAGCAGCGGCGTGGCGCCCGGCTCGACGGACAACGCGGTGACGTCCTCCCGCTCGAGCGGGAGCACCGGCGCGAGCGCGATGGGGCGCGGGCCGCCGAGCCCGAACTGGCTGTTCACCTCGGCCCACGCGGCGCGCACCCACGGCGCCTCCGCCGCCCAGAGCAGGCGCACGCGGGGGAGCTCGACTTCGGCCTCCACCCGCACCTCCACGCCGGCCGGGCCGAAGGCCAGTTCCCACTGGAACCAGTTGTCGGCGTGGCCGGCCTGCTCGACGTGCTGCGCGAACGCCTCGAGCACGGCCTGGCGCGAAGGCCCGAAGCCCTTGACCCAGTGCACCTGGTGCATCAGAGCGCCCCGACGTAGTGGTCGATGTTCATCCGCACGCTCGCGCCGTGCGCGCGCAGCAGCGCCACCAGCGCGTCGTCGTTCTCCACCACCAGGCCCGTCCATTCCGCGCCGGGCAGCGCGTGCGGCCGCATCGCCTCGAGCAACGCGCGCGCCAGCGATGGGTCCTTCACGCGGAAGGGGAACGCGCCGGGGTAGGCGGGGTTGTACGCGGCGAGCGCGGTGACCTGGCCTGCGTCGTCGACCAGCGTGAGCAGCACGCGCTTCGACTGCCGCAGCCCCGCGATCTGCCCCGCGGGGAGCGAGAAGAGCTGCTCGAGGGCGCGATCGTCTTCCGGGGTGACGGCGCGCGCCTGCACCCGCGGGCTCGCGGGCAGGCGCTCCACCGCGGCCCACTCGAAGCGCAGCGCGACCGAGGCATACGCGCGGCGGAACCCCAGCGAGACGTAGAGGCGAATGGCCGCCACGTTCTCGGGCTTCACGTTGAGCGCCCAGCTGCTGCAGCCGGCCTCGCGCAGCCTCCGCTCGACCACCTCGAGCAGCGCGCGCCCGGCCCCGGTGCGTCGCTCGCGAGGATCGACGATGAGCGTGCGCACGTGACCGCTGCCCTCGAGCTTCACCCAGGTGCAGACGCCCAGCGCTTCACCCGCGCGTTCGGCCACCAGGGTCGTCGGCACCAGCTCGTTTTCCCAGCGGGCCGCGTCGGGTGGTGGGTCGTCGACCCCGAGCTCGGGGAGCAGTCGGAGGTAGAGGAGATGGTCCTCGACGGTTGCGGGGCGGACGGTGATCTTCATCGGCGGCGTCATCGCGCGACCTGTTCGCGTGGCACGGACAGGGCCACCAGCGCCTGCGCGCCCCAGTACGTGACCAGGATCAACGGCCGCGCCCCGTCGAACGGCTGGACGAACCTGTTCACGGCGATCATCGAGTCCGAGAACGCGAACGACGTCGCGCCGAGCAGGCCGGCCCAGGCCAGCGCCCCCGCCGGTCCTCCGACGCGCGCCGCCGCCCGCCACATCATCACGGCGATCACCACGCCGTACGCGCCGATGGGCACGGCGAGCGGACCCGCCTTCGGCAGCGTGATCGCCATCACCAGGCTCACCATGCCGAGGAAGGGCAGGGCGCGCAGCGGCGCGAGCGCAGGCGCCTCGCGGGCGAACCCGAAGATGTACGCGAGGTGGCCGAACAGGAACGCGAGGAGGCCGGGGACGAAGTGCGACGGGTTCCCCGTCTCGAGGAAGAGGTCGCCCAGCGAGCCGATCAGCAGCCCGGCGAGGACGGGGCGGGCGAGCCCGGAGCGCCGGGTGGCGACCCAGGCGGCGAGGCTCCAGGCCGGGAGCGGCTTGAGCAGCAGCCGCAGCGTGTCGTGCCCGGTGAGGTACGCGACGAAGAAGGCCGCGATGCTGGCGACGAAGAAGGACCACGCGAGGACCTCGCGCTCGAGGCGGGAAGCAGCAGGCATCGGCCCGGCAGTCTGCCCCACGCACCGGCTGCCTGCCTCGGAGTAACGTGCACCCGTGCTCTTCCGTCGCTGCGTCCTGCTCTCTCTCGGTTTGCTCGCGTGCGGCCCTGCGCCCATCGAGCCGCCTCACTTCCTCTGGAGCGCCGACGCGCAGAGCCTCGAGAACCCGTTCCCCGATGAACGCCTCCTGGTCGAGGGCGCGCTGACGCTGCGGCCGAAGTGGTACCAGCCGTTTCTTCCCCCGAAGGCCGTCACCGCGAAGTCGGCCTCGTACTTCAACAAGGTGGGTGCGCAGGGCGTGCGCGCGGTCACCTCGCTCTCGAACTTCGGCGGCACGCTCCTGCGGGTGAGCGAGCCGCTCGACCCCGGCAGCCTGCAGGGCAGCGTGGCGCGGCTGGTGAAGGACGGCGCGGGCTGGCGCGTGCTGGAGCGCGCCGTGGCGGTGCAGCACCCGCGCGACGTGCTCGCCGCCCGTGGGCTCCCGTTGCCCGAGGGGTACCCCGAGTTCCTCGCCACCCGGCCGAGCGTGCCCCTGCCAGGCGGGGCCGAAGGCCTGCTGGTGGTGCTGCGCGGGCCGAAGACGGCCGGCGGGGTCGCGTTGGGCCGCGGTGCCGCGTGGGGCGCCACGCAGCCGGACCTCGCCGGTGTCGCGGCGGCGCTCGGAGTGAAGGCCGACGACGTGCTGCTCACCCTGCCCGAGCGCGCGGGCGACATCACCTCGCAGCCGCGGGCGCTGGCGCAGTGGGCCGAAGCGCACCCCGCGCCCGTCACCATTCCGCCGCAGGGCATCGTGCCTGACGAGAACAACGGCAGCCGGCCCGCGGGCACCTGGCGTCCGGCCGATCCCGACTGGGGCACGGTGAAGCCCTGGCTCGAGAAGCACGGCTTCGCCCGCCCCGTGACGCACGTCGGCTTCGTGGTCATCGGCGAGCTCGGCGCGAGGGACCTGCGGGAGAACGGCCTCATCCGCCCCGACTGGGCGAACGACCCTTCGCTCGCGCCGGTGGTGCCGCTGCGCTTCGTGCTGACGTTGCCGCTGGGGCCGAAGCCGGCGGGGGGCTGGCCGGTGGTGATGGGGCAACACGGGGTGGGAGGCCGGAACACGCCCCGCTTCGGCACCACCGAGGGCTACTGCCTCGAGTGGGCGGAGTCGTTGGCGCGGCGCGGGCTGGGCTGCATCGGCATCGACGCGCCCAACCACGGCGGGCGCGGCACCTTCACCTCGTTCTTCAGCATCGACGACCTGCCGGCGCTGCGAGATCGCTTTCGCGAGATGACGTTCGACCTGCTGCAGGTCGAGCGCGCGGCCATCACCATCGACGTCGACGGCGACGCGGTGCCCGACGTCGCGCCGCGGCTGCGCTACTTCGGCAACTCGATGGGGGCGATCATGGGGGGTGGCTTCGTGCCGGTGGCCAACCGCATCTCGAGCGCGGTGCTCAACGTGCCCGGCGGCGGGCTGTCGAACGTGGTGATGAGCCGCAACCTGCAGGACCTGATCGGCCTGCTGATCGTGGCGCAGACCGACCTCGCCTTCGACTCGCCCGAATACGTCGCCTCGTTCCCGCTCTTCCGGGTGGCGGCGCAGCCGTTCTTCGACCCGGGAGACCCCATCAACTTCGCGCCCGCGCTGAGCCGCGACATCGCGGTGCTGCAGCAGACGGGCCTGGGCGACACCATCATTCCCCTCGACACGAGCGTCGATCTCGCTGGAGCGCTGCAGCTCGAAGAGCTCACCGCCACCTCAGGCACGGTGCCGGTGCACGCCTTCGTGCGCTGTGACCCGGCGCGCTACCTGCCCGCCCCCGAAGTGCCCGGCTACAACGGCCACAACGTCATGTGGGACTTCGCCCCGGTGCGCGATCAAGCCCTCCAGTTCCTCGAGAGCGACGGGCGCACCCTCCTGGCACCCTGATCAACGGCCCCGAACCCGCCTCACCGCAACTGCGCGAGCATCAGCTTGATCTTGTCTCCCACCACCGGGTCCTCCGTCAGTCCCTGGAGCCGCGGCAGCAGCGCCTCGATCCTGACCGCGACCTCCTTCGCCGCCTGCCGGTGCGAAGCCATCGCCCCGGCGTGATCCCTGGCCACCAGCTTCGCGGCAAAGGCGATCAACCCCGAGAACGCGTCATTCGCCTCGATCGCGCTGCCGATGACGACGTGCAGCCACCCCGCCAGCACCGCGCGGCAGCTCACCTGCGGCGCGCACAACAGGTCCACCACGAACGGCACCGCCTCGGGCGTCACCGGGTACAGCTGCTGCTGGTGCGCAATGCTCTCGCCCACCAGCCACGCCGCCGCCTTCGCTTCCTGCGCATCGGTCGAAGCGCACCGGCCGAGCGCGACGCCGACCTGGGTCGCCGCGCCGAACGCCCCCTCGAGCGCCCACCACTGCACCGCCTCGAGCCCGGCGAGCTCCACGCACCGCGGCGTCTCGGCGAGCGTGCGGCCGTCGTCTTCATGCCGGTGCGGCCCGAGCAGCTCCGTCATCGGCTTCACCGGGTTGGTCTCTGAGGTGACCATCGCCGACGTCTCGGGCGCCCCCGTCTGCGGGGTCTGCTCGATGGCGCTGAAGCCGAGGAAGGTGCGGCCGAAGGCGCCCGCCTTCCCGTCACGGCGCGCCTGGGCCAGCGCGTCTCCCAGCGCTCCATGCACCCGGCGAGGCTCGACGTGAAACGCCCCACCGGGCGCTTCGAAGACGAGGCTCAACGTCCAATCATCCGTGGCCACGGCCGCAGAGTAGGCTGCTCGCCCATGTCCACAGAAGAAGAACTCAAGGCAGAAGTAGCCAAGCTCAAGGCCGAGATGGAGGCCCTCAAGGCCCGCACCAGCAAGGGCATCTCGCTCAAGGTGTCCGAGAAGGGGGCGGTGTCGGTCTACGGCATGGGCCGCTTCCCGGTGACCCTCTACAAGGAGCAGTGGCTCAAGCTCCTCGACATGAACGAGGACATTCGCCGCTTCATCGCGGACAACGACAGCAAGCTCAAGGTGAAGGACTGACCTTCCTTCTCGCTCGCCTGAGTTGATCTCCGCTCTGTCGCCAGCGCGCACCATTTCACTCGGGCCCGCTGGCGCCCACGGCTCCAGAACGGCATCAACCCAGGCGAGCTCAGGGGTCAGGGGCAGGTGATGGTGCTGGGCGGGCAGTTGGCGATGGGCGGGGAAGGCAGGAACACCCCGCCCGCCGCGCTGGCGAAGTCCGTGCCGTTCACCGGCGCGATGGGGTTCTGCCAGGAGTTCCCGTTCGCCAGCACCGTCGCGCCCACCGTGATGATGCCCACGAAGCTCGAGGGCGTCGGCACGCCGTTGTAACAGGCGATGGTGTTGGCCGAGGCGTTCACGCAGGCCGCCGTCGCCGACCCGTTGAGGTCCCAGGTCACGGGCCCGCCGCCGATGGTCACCGCGAGGATCTGGTTCGCCGCGTTGTGGTGAATCACGTTGCCGAAGAACGAGAACCGCGGCGGCGTGGGGTTGGTGCCGAAGAACACCACGCCGCCTGCCGCGAAGCCGCCGAACAGCGAGCCCGGCGCCACGCGGTTGTTGACGATGGTGTTTCCCGTGAACGAGAGGTTCGAGGCCGCCGTGCCCGTCACGTAGATGCCCGTGTCGGCGTGGCCCGTCACCGTGTTGCCCTGGAACGAGGCCCAGACGTTGCCGGCGTTCGCGGCCACGGTGATGCCCCGGTTCGAGCCGGTGAAGACGCTGTTCGACACGTTGAGCGAGTTGGTGGACGCCGCCGTGCGCTCCGACACCTCGACGCGCAGGCCGTCGAGCACGTTGTTGGTGAAGGTCGAGCTGGTGATGCTGATGGGCGCGCCGATGGCGCCGAGGCCGGTGTTGTTCACCTGCACGCCGTGACGGCCGTTGTCGTGGAAGGCCACGCCCGTGGCGGTGACGGTGGTGTTCGCGAACAGCGCCCCCGAGCCGCTGCCGATGACGGCCCCGATGCCGTTGCGCGACACGTCGATGGGCAGGAGCGCCGTGCCGTTGATGGTGACGGTGCCGCCCGTGCCGAACGTGCGGATGCCGCTGTTCACGTTGTTCTGCACCACCACGCCGCGCTCGAGCACCACCGAGCCCGCCGCTTCGATCTCGATGCCGTTGGCGGCCGGGCTGCCCGCGCCGTTGGTGTTGGCGCTGCCGCCCTGCAGCGTCGCGCTGCCGCCGGCGCTCACGTGCACGCCCGCGCCGCGGTTGCCGTTGAAGGTGGCCTGGGTGGCGATCAAGTTCGCCAGGGCGCCGACGTTCGCGCCGCTGCCCGCGAAGGTGGTGGTGCCATTGGTGTCGAAGCGCGAGGTGCCCGAGACCTGGGCCGAGGTGGCCACGCCGAGGCCCGCCGACGCCACGGTGATGCCGCCGCCCACGTTGTCGTGCACGTTCACGTTCGAGAACGTGGAGAGCCGCGCCTGGATGGTGATGCCCGGCCGCACCCCGCTCGAGCTCGCCCCGTTGTTGCGGAACTCGGTGTCGGTGACGCTCACCGGGCTGCCCAGCACGGTCGCGCCCGAGCCGGCCTGCACCCGCAACCCTTCGCGCCCGTTGTTCTCGATGACGCCGCCGGTCTGGGTGAAGCGGACCTCACCTCCGACCGGCGAGACGAGGATGCCCTCGTTGCCGCTGGCCCTCACGCCCAGGTTCGCCATGGTGACGATGCCCCGGTTGAGCTGCGCGCCCACCAGGTTGCTCTCGTAGGTGCCGCCCACCACCGAGGTGGTGGGCGTGTTGAGGCCCGAGTTGACCAGCAGGCCCGCCTGCGCCGCGTTGCGGAGGTCGACGTTGGTGAGGATGGCGGAGCAGGTGCCGGAGACGACGATGCCGTTGGCGAGGCTCGTGCCGCCGACAGCGGGGCGGGCCATGACGCGCGACGCGCTCACGCGCACCGGGCCGACCGGCGTGTTGGGGCAGGCGACCGTCACGCCGGCGGCCGTGCCGGCGCCGCTCACCTGCTGAACGAGCATGCCGGTGACGGTGGAGGCGTCGTGCAGGGTGAAGGCGGCGGCGCCCGCGCCGTTGAAGGCCACCACGTAGTTGCCCGGGGCCTGCACGGCGTCGGTGGTGCTCAAGGTCACGTTCGGCTGGAGCACCAGCGGGAAGCTCTCGGCGTTGAAGGTGACGGTGGTGGTGCTGGTGGCGCCGGTGGCGATGACGTTCGCGCTGCCGCCCGAGACGACCGCCGCGTTGGCGAGGGTGAGCGCGCTGGTGAGCGTGCGGAAGCGGCACTGGGCCGGGCTCTGCAGGCCCGAGGGGAAGGGCAGGGCGGCCGCGGCCGAGCCGTTGACCGCGTCGGCGTAGAAGGTGGTGCTCGTGTTGGGGCCACACTCACACGCCGCCGCGCCGCTGCGCGTGCCGCACACGAGGCTCGAGGCAGCGCAGCTCGTCGTCTGCTGCCACGAGTTGCAGCCGCCGTTCGCGGTGCAGGTGAGGATCATGTTCGTGTTGCCCGTCTCACACGCGCGCGCGCCGACGGTGGCGCAGCCTCCGCCCGTGACGGGCGCCGCGGCGATTGCGGGGCAACTGCAGGCCGAGCCCGGCGCCGCGCCGCTGCAGGTCTGCGGGGCCGCGCAGAGCACCGCGGGGTTCTGGAAGGTGCAGTTGTTGCCGTCGACCGCGCAGCCGATGGTGCCGGTGTTGCCGCTGTTGCAGTAGGTGCCCGCGCCCGCCGAGCAGAACGGGTCGACCACGCAGGTGCAGGCCGCGGCGGGCGCTGCGCCCGTGCACGCCTGGTGCGCAGCGCACGCGACCGCGCCGGTCGCCGGGTAGATGCCGCAGCCGTTGGGCACGTCGAGGGCGCACGCCACCACCGAGGTGGCGGACGCGCACGAGGTGCTCGAGGCGCCGGGCGTGCACGCGCCCGCGGGGCATGCGCAGGCGTTGGTTCCGGACGCGCAGGTCTGCAGCGTCGACGGGCAGGCCGCCAGTGATTGGACCTTGAGGCAGCCGCCGCCCACGTCGACGCACGTGCCGAGCATGTTCGAGCCCGCCGGGTCGCACGCGGCCATCGCCGCGGCCGTGCAGCCGGGGTCAGAGGTGCACGCGCCGCCACCGCCGCCGGTGACGCCGCCGCCACCGCCGGTGACGCTGCCACCGCCGCCACCGCCGGTGACTCCGCCGCCACCGCCGGTGACTCCGCCGCCACCGCCGGTGACTCCGCCGCCGCCGCCGGTGACTCCGCCGCCGCCGCCGGTGACTCCGCCGCCGCCGCCGGTGACTCCGCCGCCGCCGCCGGTGACTGCGCCGCCACCACTGCCGCCGCCCGTCGTCCCGGTGCCGCCGCCTTCGCTGCCTCCCCCGGTGCCTGCGTCATCGTCGAAGGGGACGACGTTGTTACAGGCACACCCACCTGCCGAGAGAACGAACAGGCAGGAGGAGAAGGCAAGCGCAAGCGACTGGGTTCGCATCCGTGCTCCAGGAGGTGAGGAACGGTCGGCCGAACGTTCCTTCGCGACGATTTCGGTGGAGCGAGGGCTCCCCGATGCGGTGCGGGCGAGTGTAGCGGATCGAGCTTCGCCTGGCGTCAGCGCAGACGGGCGTACATGAACGCGTCGGCGAGCACGCCGTCCTTGAACACGCTTTGACGCAGCACGCCTTCGCGCTGGTAGCCGGCCTTCTCGAGCACGCGGGCCGACGCCGGGTTCCAGCCGAACACGCTGGCCTGCAGGCGGACGACGTCGGGGAGGCGAAGGAACGCCTGCTCGCTCAAGGTGCGCACCGCGAGGCTGGCGAGGCCCCGGCCCCAGAAGGGCTCGCCCAGCCAGTAGCCGATCTCCGCGCTGCGCCGGTACACGTCGTCGAGCGGGTGCGCTCCGACGGCGCCGACGGCCTCGCCCCCGACGTCGATGCAGAGGACCAGGCCCTTGTGTTCGGGCGAGGTGAACTTCGCGATGAACAGGTGCGCGTCTTCGACGCGGTACGGAAACGGGAAGGCGTCGCGCAGGTTCCTCGAGACGTTGCGGTTGTTCGCGTGGCGCGCGAGCGAGGCCGCGTCGGTGGGGCGCGGGGTGCGCAGCGAGAAGGTGCCGAGGTCGAGGTTCATGGTTTCACCGACCGGGAAGACGCCGGCGGCTGAGTCTGGCTGACCTGTGCGCAGGCGACGAGGGCCGCGAGCAGACAGAGGTCAGCGGGCCGGTGCAGCGGGAAGTCGACCAGCCCACGGGAAAGCGCAGCGCCGAGCGCGGCGAACAGGAACGGGTCGGCGCCCCGCCAGCTCGCGCGCAGCGGCGCCCCCAGGGCGAGCAGGAGCGCGAGAGCGCCAGGCAGGCCGCGCTCGAGCAGCCACTCGAGCCAGTCGGCGTGCAGGTGATCCTGCAGCCCGGCGAAGCGGCCTTCGGGGTGCGCCTTCACGCACGCGGCGTCGTCGCAGCGGGCCTGCCAGTACGAGAGCTCCCAGGTGGGCCAGGCGAGCACGGTGGCCCCGAGCCCGTGGCCGAGCAGCGGCGCGTCGGCGACGTGAGGCAGCGCCACGGCGACGAGGTAGCGGCGGCCCGCGAGCGTGTTCCCCGGGTCGCGGCCGAGGAGCCCCACCGCGAGCAGCATGCAGAGCACCCCCATGACGAGCAGCCCCCCGTTCGCCCCGCGCGGAGTCGAGGGGGGAGGAACGGAGGGGCTCCGCTCGGGAGGATCGGAGGGGCTCCGCCTGCGATGAACCGAGACGAGGACCGCCGCGACGAGCGCGCTCAGCAGCGTGGCGAAGCTGCGGGTGAGGACCAGCGCGGGGACGATCAGCAGCAGGAGCAGCAGCCACTTCTTCTCGCGCGACCCGATCAGCAGCACCGCGATCGGCAGCAGCGCCGACGCCACGAAGTCGGGATTTCCCAGCGTGCCGTAGGCGCGCAGCCGCGTGGTCTCCGCATCGGGGGCGGCGAACGCGAGCACGTCGAGCCCGAGCGCCTGCAGCACCACCACCAGTCCGACGACCGCCGCTGCGATTCCGCTGATGCGGGTGAGGCGCCGCAGGTCAGGCTGCAGCGCCGGCCACGCCGCGAGCGCCCACGCGAAGGCGAGCGCCTGCAGCCCCGGTCCCGCGCCGTGCCACGGCTGCAGCGCGGTCAGCGCGACGAGCGGCAGCGCCGTCCACTTCCAGCGCGGAAGCGTGAGCAGGGCTCCGAGGGTCGCGGCGGCGAAGAAGAGCCAGCGCTTGGGCTCGTGGAACGCGCTCTGCGAAGGCGGCCACACCGCCAGCAGCGTCAGGCCCACGGCGATTGCGGGCAGCGCGCGACGCACGCGCCAATCCTCGACCAGGGGCCGCCCGGCTGTCACCGCCCATGAAGAGCACCGCGTTCAGCTCAACTGGAGCCGGGTCGTCGCCCGGATCTGCAAGAGCCCATCAGGCAGCTCGAAGGTCCTCAGCGCCTCGAAGGTGAGCGCCTGCCACTTCAGCTCGCCATCGAAGACGAAGACGAGCGGGACGCCCTGGGCCTGCGCCTCGCGGATGAACTGAATCGTCGCGCTGATGGTTGATGAGTTGAAGAACTCGAGCTGCTCGAAGTGGACCTCGACGCCCGCCCCCGCCACAC
Source organism: Archangium sp. (assembly GCA_030681645.1). Lineage (GTDB taxonomy): Bacteria > Myxococcota > Myxococcia > Myxococcales > Myxococcaceae > Archangium_A. Next base: position 72,213 of record JAUXRX010000055.1, on the reverse strand, counting down.
GCGCCCTCAGCAGGAGCGCCGCGAACCACGGCCCGAGCGCGAGGCCCGGCTGGCGCGCGTTGCTGCGCCCCGTCCAGTCGAGGCGCAGCAGCCCGCAGCTGTCGCGCACCTCGATCGACGAATCACCCGTCACTACCGACGCCAACGCGCCCATGCCCCGACTCCGTCAATGCGTGAGTGATGATGATTCCTGCGACGACTCGAAGCCGACCGCGCGGTTCTTGCCCAGCGCCTTGGCGTGGAAGAGGGCGCTGTCGGCGTGCTTGAGCAGGTCCGCGTAGCGGCTGCTGTCTTCCGGGTATGACGAGACGCCGCAGCTCACGGTGATGGACACGTCCTGGTCGTCGACCGCGAAGTGGTGGCCGCGGAGCCGCGCGCAGAGCCGCGACGCGAAGGCGGTGCCGGCTGCCTGGTCGCGGCCGGGAAGGAAGATGGCGAACTCGTCGCCGCCCACGCGTACCGCGACGTCGGTGCCCCTGATGGACGAGGCGATGATGCCCGCCAGCTCGTGGAGGGCCTGCGAGCCACCGGCGTGTCCGTAGCGGGTGTTGAGCTGCCGGAGATCGTCGAGGTCGACGAAGACCATCGCGTACGCCTCACCGGCGCGCTGGCTGTGCTCGTGGCGCCGCTCCATCTGCTCGGCAAAGTAGCGGTGGTTGAAGAGGTTGGTCAGCCCGTCGTGGTTGGCCAGCTCGTACAGCGACGTGCTCAACCCCCGTGCCTGTTCGATCACCACCCGCTGCAGCGCGATCACGTGCCGGGCCTCAACGTGCCGCAGCGCGGTTTGAATGGTGGTCGCGGCGAGCGCCTCGGGCCACGAGAGATCGAGGAAGCCGTCGAACGGGTGCTGCTCGAGCAGCGCGTGGATGCCGGGTGAGCTGGCCTGCCCCGCGATGAGCGTCGCGCCCCCGCCCAGGCGCTCCCGTTCTTCGAGCCCGAGCAGCACCGCGCTCACCTCGCAGGGCTGCGGGTCGACGAGGATCACGCCGTCCACGCCGCCTTCGAAGTCCATCCCCTGCAGCCAGCGGTGGTGCTGCAGCCGGAAGGCTGGAAGCCGCCAGCTCGAAGGCCACTGATTGGAAGTCGAGACGACGGCGAGCCGATGCATCGCCCAGTCGATCGCAAGGACCGGGCCTACCCCGAGCTCAACGACCGCGGGTGCTTGGAAGGCCGAGCACCCCCGCGCTCCATCAATCTGGAGGTGCTGAGTCCGTCAGATCGAGGAACCCGGCCCTCACCCCTGGCCCGCGGAGGGGGCAAGACGAGCGTGACGCCTCGCGTGGCTCTGCGGTTCTTCCGCTGAGCTGCAGAGCTCCGCGTGACTCCGGGCCAGCGCGAGGTCGTGCAGGCGGTGCTCGTAGAGCTTCGCCAGGCGCAGGTGCAACGGCGCCGGGCTGCTCGAGCGCGCCACCGCGCAGAGCAGTGCGTCGACCGCCTCGCGATATTCCCCGCGGCGACGCCTCAGCTCCGCCTCGAGCGACCAGGCGTGCTCTGCGACCGCGCCTTCCGTGGCGAGGCGCAAGAAGCGCAGCGCCCGCGCGTCGTCCCCGTGCCGCGCGGCGACCGTCGCCAGCCCCAGCGCCGTCGCAGGCAAGACAGGGTGACGCTCTTCCCAGGCGGCCACCAGGCGGTTCACCAGGTCCACCATGCTGCGCACGTCGCGCTCGTTGTGCGAGAGCACGCGCGCCAGCACCGCCACCCGCCCCGTGCGCAGGTAGTCGAACCACGCCGGGGGAATGAGCGCGCCTTCGATGTCGCCGCGCCGGTGCACGTCGAGCACGCGCCGCTCGAGCGTGGACAGCTTGAGCTCGTCGAGGTGATGGCGAAACACCCGCCGCGCGCAGTGGAGCAGGTCCACGTGTGGCCGCTCGGGTGGGGGCGGGAGCCGGTTCATCACGTAGCGGCTGCGCAGCAGGGGCCAGTCGAAGCTGCGGCCGTTGAAGCTCAGCAGCAGCGTGCTCGCTTCGATGCGCGAGGCGAGCCACTGCAGCATCGGGCGCTCCTGCCCCGGCCCGGGGAGGTGCACCTGCGAGACCAGCACCTGGCCGTCGCGGACCTCCGCGGTGCCGAGGAGGAAGGCGAGGGTGCCCGTTCCTCCCGCGAGGCCGGTGGTCTCGGTGTCGAAGTAGAGCGGTCGCGTGGTGTCGAGCGTGGCTTGCGTCAGCGCCAGCGCGGCGAGGGACGCGGGGTCGACGTGCTGCGCCGGCCCCGCGTGGTGCTCGACCAGGTGCAGGCGGCCGAACTCGGTGTCGCGTGGTTCGATCAGCGTGTCGAGGCGCGCCCGGGGCTGCGCGGGGCGCTTCGGGGCCTGCGGCAGGTGCGCGAGCCGCCCGGCGATCGACGAGCTCATGCCGTTCATCCCGAGCGGAGTCGAGGGACCAGCGCGCGCCGGCCCCTCGACTTCGCTCGGGGTGAACGGTTCGCTTCGTTCACTCATGAGACGGCGTGCACTCCGAGCGCGTCGAGGATCAGCAGGGTGAGGGCCTTGCGGCCGATGGCGGTGGGGTTTGGTTTGCCCTCTCCCCGAGACATCTGGTTTCCCGGACCTACGCAGGCCGGGCAGCCCTGCTCGCAGGCACAACCCTCGAGCAGCGCGCGCGTTCCCCGCAACATCGTCTCCCGCTCGTCGAACAGGCGCGACGAGAGCCCCACGCCTCCCGGGACCTGGTCGTAGAGAAACAGGGTCGGCTCGTAGAGCTGTTCGCCCCGTGCCCCGCTGCCGTCGCGGCTTCCCAGGCAGCGACCGAGATCCCGGGGGTCGATCATCAGCCCGACCGCTCCCACCGTGTGCATCGCCGCGTTGAGCCCACCCAGCGCGTCGAGCAGATCAGGCCTCGTGCCCGCGCCTTCCGAGATGAGCCGCTGCAGCACGTCCTCCGGCACCGTCAGCCAGAAGGCCGTGGTGTGCATCTGCATCTCGGGCAGCCGCACGTCGCCGTAGCCGACGTTCTCATGCGTGTGGAACTTGATCTTCTTGTACCCGACCACCCGCTCCACCACCGACACCTCGCCGGCCCCCATCTCCACCAGCGGTTGGGTCACGCCCTGCGCACGGCTCATCACGGTGACCTTCGTGTAGGTCATCGCGTCCGTGTAGTAGTCGGGCTCCACCGCGCGGACGAAGGCCTTGTGGTTCTCGAAGTCGAGCTTCTCCACCTGGTACTGCTTTCCGTCGTGTTGGTAGATGGCCTGCTCGTGCAGCATCGTGTGCGTCGAGCGCCAGTCCATCTCGGCCATCGTCTCGTCGGTCGCGAGATCGACCACCACGAAGTTGTCCCAGCCCAGGGACCGCAGGCTCACGTCGTTGGCCGGGTAGGCGTCGGCGCTCCAGTGGTACGTGGTCTTTCCGCCCGGCAGCGTGGCCGCGTGCACCACCTGGTGTGACGAGAGGTACTCCAGCGCTTCCTTCACCTGGCCCGCGGGCACCTCGCGGAACCCTTCATCCGCCTCGAAGGGCAGCTCGAAGGCCGCGCACTTGAGGTGCTGCACCAGCACCTCGACGTTGTCCGGGTCGATGCGGGCCTGCTCCACCGGCGCACCCAGCAGCTGCTTCGCGGTGGACGCCACGTATTGATCCACCGGCGCGCTCGAGGTGATGAGCAGCGAGAGGCTCGTGCCCTGCCGCCGCCCCGCGCGGCCGAAGCGTTGCCACAGCGCCGCCACGCTCCCGGGCCAGCCCGCGCACACCACCGCGTCGAGCGCGCCCACGTCGATGCCCAGCTCGAGCGCGCTGGTGGCCACCACGCAGCGCACGTCACCGCCGCGCAGCCTCGCCTCGATGTCGCGGCGCTGCTGAGGGAGGTAGCCCGCGCGATAGGCCTGCACCAGCTCGGGCGAGAGCCGCGCCTCCACCAGCGCGTCGCGCAGGTACTTGAGCATCACCTCGACCGTGTTCCGCGACTGGCCGAAGAGCAGGGTGGGAACGCCTGCCTTCACCAGGTCGGCGGTGAGCCGCGCGCTCGCCTTCACGTACGACTGGCGAATGCCGAGCTCGGCGTTCACCACCGGCGGGTTGTAGAGCAGCACCCGGCGCTCGCCGCGCGGCGCGCCGCTCTCGTTCACCAGCTGCACCTCGCGGCCCAGCATGCGCGCGGCGTGCTCCTGCGGGTTGCCGATGGTGGCCGAGGCCATCAGGTACTGCGGCTTGCTCCCGTGAAAGCGCGCCACGCGATCGAGCCGGCGCAGCACGTTGGCGAGGTGGCTGCCGAACACGCCGCGGTACGCGTGCAGCTCGTCGATGACCACGTACTTGAGGCCCGAGAAGAAGCGCGCCCAGTTGGCGTGGTGAGGGAGCACCCCCGCGTGCAGCATGTCGGGGTTGCTCAAGATGACGCCGCTGCGCTCGCGGGCGGCCCGCCGGGCGTCGGCGGGGGTGTCACCGTCGAAGGTGACCGCGCCGTGATCGAGCTGCGCTTCCTTCATCAGCGCGCGCAGCGACTCTTCCTGGTCGCGGGACAGCGCCTTGGTGGGGAAGAGGAACAGCGCGCGGGCCTCGCGATCCGTCGCGAGCGCCTGCAGCACCGGGAGCACGTAGCAGAGGCTCTTGCCCGACGCGGTCGGCGTGGCGACCACCAGGTCCTGGCCCGCCAGCGCCTGCTCGAAGGCCAGCGCCTGGTGCGTGTACAGGCTCTTGATGCCGCGCGCCGCCAGCGCCTGCCGCAGCCGCGGCTCGAGCGTCTCGGGCACCGGCACCGACCTGGCGCCCGCCCCTTCGAGCAGCTCGTCGAGCGCGATGTTGCCCCAGACGCGGCGATCGCCTCGCCACTGCTCGAGCAGCCCATCGAGTCCGTGAGTTGCCGCCCACGGCGTGCTTCGCTTCCCTGTGAATGTGAGGTCCATCTGCTCTCCCGTTCAGTAGACTGTACGGGTGGTCAGGTGACTGCTCAAGTTTTCAGGTGCGGCCCGTCACCGGGCGTCGCACCATCGGTGCCGGGGGGAGTCATGGCGGAGAAGCGGAGATCGAAGCGTCACGCACGCCGGCTGAGGGTGCGGTTCGGCGAGAAGGGCACGGCCGTGTTCCCGTACACCGGGCTCACGAACGACGTGTCTGCGACGGGGCTCTTCGTGGTCTCCGGGCACAACGCGAAGCCGGGCACGCGGCTCCACCTCGACGTGACGTTGCCCGGCGAGCTGCCCCTGTTCGTGGAGTGCGTGGTGGCGCGGCAGGTGCTGGTGCCGCCCGAGCTGCGCCAGGTGGTGAAGTCGGGCTTCGGGGTGCGCTTCCTCATGGGCGCCGAGCTGATGGCCGAGCTGGTGCCGGCGATGACCACGCCGCTCAAAGACGATCCCTTCACGCTCACCTTCACCGATGAGGCCGCGTGGCACGCCGCCGTGGAAAAGGAGTTCAAGCGCGGCGGCGCCTTCGTGTGGACGCCGAAGGCCGTGGCGCAGAACACCATCATCACCGTCACCTTCGACCTGCGCTTCCTCGGCCGTCAGCTCGCGTTCGAGGCGCGCGTGGTGCACGCGATGCCCGGCCCCGACGGCCGCTTCGGCGTGGCGCTCATGTTCGTCGACCCCGGTGGCGCGGCGGCGGCGCTCACCTCGACGCTCGGTTAGCTCCCTCTCCCTGCGCAGCGGGGAGAGGGTCGGGGTGAGGGGCCGATCGCATGAAGCGAAGCTAGTCCCACAGCTCGGTGCGCCGATCGTTGATGGACACGCCCGGCAACACCAGGCGCGAGGTCACCTCGAGCGGGTTCTCCCTCACCACCAGCAGCCGCAGCTCTCCGAGCCAGTCAGAGCGCATCAGCGCCCGGGCCAGGTCGGCGGTGAGGCTGCCGTCGGACAGGTCGAGCTCGTGCACGCCCTTCATCACCGGCGAGCACACCAGCTCTTCGAACGCGGGCGAGCTCATTCCGTGCAGGTCGAGCTTCACCAGCCGCCCGCTCTTGACGTGGGTGATCAGCGCGCGCACCGAGTCGCGGTCGAGCGTGGGGACGGTGGCGTGGGTGGGGAAGGCCGTGCAGGCGAAGACGCTGAGGTGATCGAGCCTCGGCCCGAGCGCGTGCATCGCGGCGGGCGAGAGCGGCGACTGGTGGAAGGCGAGGGTGTGCATCACCTCGGGCAGCTCGAGGGTGGTGACGACCCCCGAGCTCACCGAGGTGAGCGAGAGCTCGGTCACCCGCGAGAGGAACGCGCCGAGGCCGGCGCCGGTGGTGAGGTCCCTGGCGCCGGCAGAGAACGACTCGGGCTTCCCCGTGCCGCGGGCTGCGCCCTGGGCGTCGGCGTCGGTGAAGTTCGTCATCCACAGCGTGCGCAACGCGTCGAGCGGCGCGGCGAGCACGGCCGCGGTGCCCTCGGTGTGGCGGCCGTCGAGCCGGAGCGTGTGCACCCGCTTCAGCTCCGGCTCGCTCCCTGCGCGCGCGAGCGGGCCTGTGCCTCCGCTGGTGAGGCGCAGGCTGGTGATGGGCTCACGCCGCAGCACCGCGCCCAGGTTCGCCACGTCCCGGCCGAAGAACCCGACCGACTCCACGAAGCCGCGCGTGAACTCCGGCACGCCGTCGACGCGGGCGTTGAAGGACTGCGCGCCTTCGCCCAGCAGCGGGGTGAGCCAGTCGTTCTCGGCCTTCACCGCGGCGAGCCGCGAGAGCTTTTCCGGGGTGGGCAGCTGGTCGAGACACAGCGCGATGTACTCGCCGCGCGGGTCGCCCCGCTGCATCAGCCAGTCGGCGCACACCAGCCGGGGGGCGTCGTCGTCTGGCGCCGCGGCGATCGCGTCGAGGTGGTCCGCCCAGGTGAGGTTCACGGGTGATGCAGAACATACGACTGTCCCTCGACTCCGCTCGGGATGAACGGCGTGCTCGCCCGGCTCTCGCCTGACACTTCGCGCAGGACGTCTCGGAGCGTCTCCAACAGCTGCTGCTCCAGCTCGGGCACGGACCCACCGGACTCGCGCGCCAGCTTTTCCTTCCGGTGGTAGCCGTTCATGTCCTTGCGCCAGTTGCTGCGCACGTGCCGCGTCGCCACCACCACGCCGTCGGCCTTTCGTCGCAACACCACCGTCGCCTCGAGCTCACCGAGCTCCGTGTACGAGGGCGGGGTGAGCGCCACCACGATCGCCACCGGCGTGGCGATGAGCATTCCCAGCAGGCTCGCCGGCGGCCCGCCCAGCGCCATGCCCACGCTCGCGCCGCCCAGCAGCACCGCTGACTCCAGGCTCGCGCCCAGGCCCAGCCACCCGTTGACGCCAGACGTCTCGCTCACGTCGACCATCACCTCCACGCCGTACTCCGAGCTGCCGGCGCGGTGGCCCAGGCCCGTCTGCGCCTCGAGCGTCCGGCGCAGCCGCGTCTCGAGCTGGCCGCGGAGCTCCTGGTAGTCGCGCTGCCCATTTCCTCCGGACTCTGCCGGCCGCGCGCGCACGAAGAGCTCGGTGACGCCCCAGCGCGCCGTCACCTCGGGCGCGTCGAGCACCGGCGTCGACTCGGGGAGGACCAGGCTGCGAGACAGGACACACCCCGACGACGCGAGCATCGTGAGGCACAGCGCGAGCATTTTCATGACGCCGCCCTACGCAGGTGACGGTGAAGCGATTGCTCCTACGGAGTCGGTTTGCCGTCTCCCCGGCCCTCTCCCGCCCCGGGAGAGGGAGACATCGCCACGAGGCGGATGAACCCCCGAATCCACGTCAGGTTGAGCGCGTGACAGCTCGCCAGCGGGTTGTGCGTGGTGGTCTCGAGCACCGCCACGTGCGGCACGCCGCGCCGGTGAAACCAGTCACTGTTGCTGCCGTCATGATGAACGATGAGGCCCCAGCGATCGGTGCGCAGCAGGTTGTGCACCGCCAGGTGAATGGCCACCTTCGCGTGCGCCAGGCTCTCCTTCACCAGCGCCTGGTACGGCTCGGGCGCACCGAAGTGGTACGCGTAGAAGCACGCCGACTTCACCCACGCGTCCTGGTGCAGGTCGAGCGCGCCCAGCGGAGGCGGGTGGCGGCGCAGCTCGCGGTGCAGCGCCATCGTCTCCTTCGGGCTCTGCTCGTACGGGTGCCACGCGTGGATCGGCTGGCCCACCGCCACCTCGTCCACCATCACCCCCGGCTCCACCTCGTAGCGGATGAAGTCGTTGTTCGGCTGTTCCCCCGAGGCGTTGTAGCGGTGCCCACCCTCGAAGCCGCTGGGGTTCACGCAGGGAAAGACGCGCAGCGCCACGTCGTGTTCGCGCGCGTAGTCGGCGACCTCCCCGAAGCGGGCCAGCAGGGTGAGCGGCCCCGCGGGCTCTTCACCGTGGAAGCCCGCGGTGATCACCAGCTCTCGCGAACCGCTGGTGGTGAGGCAGAGCAGTGGGTAGGCCTGCCCGTTCTCGAGCACCTCGCCGTACTGGCTGAACGTGGCCACGCTCTCCCAGCGGCGCAGGCGTTCGAGGTAGTCGCGGTAGTCCACCCACGGATTCTACCAGCCATCTGCCAGACGGCTCCCGGCTGTGCAGGTGGGGATCCGCGTACACTCCGCCACCAGGTGGGCGGCCCCCGCCGAGGGAGCGCGGATGATCTTCGAGCTGATTCAAGAAGGCGGCATCGGGGCGTACGCGGCGATCGCGCTGGGTGCGTTGGGCTGCCTGCTCGGCGCCTCCTCGATCATCGCTGCGCTGGGGAAGAGCAGGGCGGCCTTCGCGCTGGGCGTGACCACCCTGGTGATCGCTTCCGCCACGGCGGGAGCGGGAATGCTGGGCACCGTCTACGGCCGGTCCCAGGTCGAGCGCGCGCTGGGGCACGTCAGCTCGGGCCTCGACCGCGAACGCCTGCACCACCTCGGCTTCCGCGAGGCGCAGTCGTCATCGTGGGTCGGCTTCTTCGCCGCGCTGCTCCCGCTCGCGCTCGGTGGCGCCGCGGCGCTGCTCGGCTCGCGGCTTCAGCGGCCGCACGCCAGCCGCGTGCAGGGCTTCGCCGAGCCGGTGGTGTCGAGCGACGAGGGCCCGGGGCAGACGGTGATGGCCGGCGTGTTCGTGGCGATGGCCGCGCTCGCGACGGGCGGTGCGTGGGCGATGGCGCACGGCGAGCTGCCGAAGCTCCGCTTCTCGTTCGACGCGACCGACTCCGATGCCTGGGCGCTCGCGGGCGCGCTGGAAGACGTGCAGGGCGGCAGGCGGCCCAACGGGTGCGCGCGCCTGGCCGACGCGCTCGACCGGTACTGGGACGCGAGCGATCGGCGCGAGTGGCCGCGCAGGTTCCGCCGGGAGATCCCCGGTGCGCTGTCGGGGTGGCGCGCGGGGGCGGATGGCTGCGCGAAGCAGATCCTCGAGTCGCTCGACACGGGCGGGCTCGAGCCCGGGTGGACGCAGGACGGCCTGCTCGACTCGGTGCTGCTGCAGGACGACGGCCTGCGCACCCGGGCGCTGGAATGGACGGCGAAGAGTCCCGAGGCCCCGCCGTCGCCGATGGAGCCGCGCGTGGGCTCGGGGAGCCTTCCGAAGGAAGCCATCGCCAACACCATTCGCGCCGACCTGAAGGCCATCCGCCTCTGCTACGAGCGCGAGCTGACGAAGGCGCCGGGGCTCGAGGGGAAGGTGGTGGTGAAGTTCCTCATCGGCGCAGACGGCAGGGTCCAGTCGGTGGAAGACGCGTCTGACGAGCCGTTCCCCAGCCAGAAGGTGACCACCTGCGTGCTCGCGCGCTTCGAGGGGATGAAGTTCCCGCGGCCCAGCGGCGGCGGCGTGGTCATCGTGAAATACCCCTTCATCTTCAAGTCGGCGGACTGAAGGGCGTGTGGGTCGACCTGCTCCGCGTGCGCCGACAGGATTCCCACGACGTGTGTGGTGGCAACGCGTAGGTTTGGCAGCTCGCGATGGCTGACTCACTTCGATACCGGGCGGTGCAGAAGATCGCCGATGGGGGCTCGGCCGAGGTGTTCCTCGCCGAGCAGATGGGCGCGGCCGGGTTCAAGCGCCTGGTGGTGCTCAAGCGCATTCGCCCCGAGCTGTACGCCGACGCGCAGTACCGCGAGATGTTGATCGAAGAGGCGCAGCTCTCGATGAGCCTGCACCACTCGAACCTGGTCGAGGTGCTCGACGTCGGCGAGGCCAACGGCCGCTACTTCCTGGTGATGGAGCTGGTCGACGGGTGGACGCTGCACCAGATCATGCGGCGCGCGCGCGACGCGGGGCTGCCGCTGCCGCCCGAGCTGGCCGTCTACATCACCGGGGAAATCTGCCGCGCGCTCGCCTACGCCCACAACCGCAGCGAGGGTGGCCAGCCCCTGGGCATCGTCCACCGCGACGTGTGCCCGAACAACGTGCTCATCTCGATGCACGCCGAAGTGAAGCTCACCGACTTCGGCATCGCCAAGGCCCGCACCCGCACCACCCACACCAAGGTGGGGATGATCAAGGGCAAGCCCGCGTACATGTCGCCCGAGCAGACGCGGGCCGAGGTGCTCGACGCGCGCAGCGATCTCTTCTCGGTGGGCACGGTGCTGTACGCGCTGCTCACCGGGAAGATGCCCTTCCCGGGCCCCAGCGATCACGAGCTGCTGGTGCAGGTCTCGGGCATGGAAGCGCCGCCGCCGAACTCCATCCGCCCCGAGCTGCCGAAGGAGCTGAACAAGCTCGTGCTCAAGGCGATGGCCAAGAAGCGCGAGGCGCGCTTCCAGTCGGCGCAGGAGATGCTCGGCGCGCTCGAGGCGGTGCAGCGCAGCGCGCTCAAGCCCGCGGGCCGGTCCGAGCTCGAGAACTTCCTGCGAAACCTCAGCGCGAAGGACGGCGCGACGGCGATCACGAAGCAGACGATGCCGCCCGCCGCGAACGACGAGCCCGAGTGGATCGCGCTCTCGGCGGAGCAGGCGATCGTGCCTGACCAGACCGCCACGCAGCGGGCCGTGCCTCACTTCGCCGCGCCCCCGCCGTTGCCGAAGCGCAAGTCGCGCTGGCCGCAGGCCGTGGTGGTGTTGGTGCTGCTGGGGGCGGTGTCGTGGTGGTCGCTCGGCCGGAATCCGGCGGAGCCGGTCACCCCGAGCGGAGTCGAGGCGATCGATGCTGGCGTGCGCGCCTCGGTGGTTGTCCCAGTGGTCGCCCCGGTCGCCGTGGCCGCCGTCGAAGCAGACGCAGCCGTCGAAGCAGACGCAGCCGTCGAAGCGCCGCCCGTCGTCGACGCGGGCGCCGACGAGTCACCCGAGGAGTTCGTCGAGATGCCCACCCCGGTGGTGGTCGATGCGGGCCGGCCGGCAGTCCTGGTGACGGGCGTGGAGCCCATTTCGCGCAGCGCCGCGGACGGCCTCAGGCTCACCGCGCGGCTCGCGCCGAATCAGAAGTTCGACAACAAGAGCATGGTGGCGGTGCTGGTCGACAGCGACCCGCCGGGCGTGGTGATTCGCGTGGACAAGCGCGAGCTGGGGCGCACCCCCGCCACCCTGCACTTCAAGAACGGGCTCACCTTCGACGTGTGGTTCGAGGCGAAGGGCAAGCCGCCGCTGCGCCAGTGGCTGATGCTCACCGCGCGCGACGGGAAGCCGCCGAAGGTGACCCTGCGCACCCCGCCGGAAGACTGACTTTCACCCGGCCATGAAGCTTTTCCGGCCTCCGGGCACACTCAGGTCCATGCGCCTGCGTGTCGCTCCCGCAGCCCCTGACTGCGCTCCGGTCAGCTCAGCCTGGCCTCGAGCGACTTCTCCAGGTCGGTGATCGCCTTGGCGAACCCGTCGATGCCTTCCTTCAGCTTGTCGTTGGCCATGCGATCTTCCGCGTGCAGGCGATCGAACGCCGCCCTGTCGAGGCTGAGCTTCTCCTGCGACGCGCCGGCCCCGTTGAGCTTGCGGGCAAGGGTGCCCGTCATGCCCTCGAGCTCGGCCAGCAGCTTCGGCGCGATGGTGAGCAGGTCGCAGCCGGCGAGCTCGGTGATCTCCCCGACGTTGCGGAAGCTCGCGCCCATCACCTCGGTCTTGTACCCGTGGGCCTTGTAGTAGTTGTAGATCTTCGTCACCGAGATGACCCCGGGGTCTTCCGCGGGCGCGTAGCTGGTCTTGCCCGAGTTCTTCACGTGCCAGTCGAGGATGCGCCCGACGAACGGCGAGATCAGCGTCACCTTCGCCTCGGCGCACGCCACGGCCTGGTGGAAGCCGAACAGCAGCGTCAGGTTGCAGTGAATGCCCTCGCGCTCGAGCACCTCGGCGGCCTTGATGCCCTCCCAGGTCGAGGCGAGCTTGATCAAGATGCGCTCCTTGCCGATGCCCGCCTTCGCGTACATCGCGATCAGCTCGCGCGCCTTGGCGATGCTCTGGTCGGTGTCGTACGAGAGCCGCGCGTCGACCTCGGTGCTGACGCGACCCGGCACCACCTTGAGGATCTCCATGCCGAACTCGACCGCGAGCCGGTCGACGGCGCGCTTCGCCACCGCGGGCTTCGAAGGGTCGGCGCTGTCCTTCTTCGCCCAGTCGAGCGCGGCGGCCACGAGCGTCTGGTACTGCGGCATCGCCGCGGCAGACGCGATCAGCGAGGGGTTGGTCGTCGCGTCACGCGGGCGGAACTTCTGGATCGACTCGAAGTCACCGGTGTCGGCGACGACGACGGTGACGGCCTTGAGCTGTTCGAGGAAGGTAGCCATGGCGCGCAGCCTAACCGATGCGGGCGATCAACCGGCGGTCCTCTACGCTGGCACGAACGTCCTCCACGCAAGTTCGGTCTGCGTGAGCGCAAATCCTTCAGGGCGCAGGGAACGCGCGACGCAAGCGCCCCGAAGTCGGAGTCCCCGGGTCGGCCCGAAAGCTGCTCAGCAGAACCGGAACGATGCGGGCGCTCCCTGATGACGCGCCGGCGAAGCGCGAAGGGAGCCAGCATGTCGTCGACCCTGCCAACGTCGATTCCCCCCGTGGAAGGCGACGGCCTCGCCGCGGGCGCGAGGCTGGGGGCGTACCTCATCGAGGGTCTGCTGGGTGAGGGCGCGATGGGCCGCGTGTACCTCGCGCGGCACGAGCAGCTGGGTCGCCACGTCGCGCTCAAGGTGCTCCGCGAGGAGTTGCTGAGCGTTCGGCGCCTCGTTCAGCGCTTCATGCAGGAAGGCCGCATCGTCAACCAGATCGACCACGAGCACATCGTGGAGGTCTACGACTTCGTGCACGAGCACGACCCCGAGCGGGTGTACTGCGTGATGGAATTTCTCCGGGGTGAGACCCTCGCCCAACGCCTCGCGACCCGAGGCGTGTCCCTGGAGAGCCTCCATTCCATGGCGCGCCAGTTGGCCAGCGCGCTCGGGGCGGCGCACGCCGTGGGCGTGGTGCACCGCGATCTCAAGCCCGAGAACATCTTCCTCGTCAGCCGCGAGGGGCGCGACGACTGGGTGAAGGTGCTCGACTTCGGCATCGCCAAGAGCGTGCCGTGGGCGGGCGAGGTGAACCTCGTCGAGAGCCAGGCCGGCGGGCTGCTCGGCACGCCGCGGTACATGGCCCCGGAGCAGGTCGCCGGCCTCGACGTCGACGGGCGCACCGATGTCTACGCCCTGGGCACGGTGCTCTATGAGTCGCTCGCCGGGCGGCCGCCCTTCGAGGCCGAACCCTTCGGGCAGCTCGCGTCCGACATCATCAACCACCGGCCGCCACCGCTCCCGGCCACCACCGCCAGAGGGGAACGGGTGCCGCCGGAGCTCGACGCGTTGGTCATGTCCTGCCTCGCCAAGCGCGCGTCGGAGCGACCGGAGATGACGCAGTTCCTCCGCGAGGAAGAGTCGCTCCTCGCCCGGCCGCTCCGTCGTCCCCGTCGGCCGCGCCTCGGCCTGGGCGCTGCGAGCCTGCTCGCGGCGGGCGTGCTCACCTTCGAGCCCGCGGCCCCTCCGCGGGCAGCGCCACCGGTGACCCCGGTGACGGTCACGGTGTCGAGCCAACCGGCCGGGGCGCTGGTCTGGCGGGTCGACACCGGTCAGCCGCTGGGCCGCACTCCCTTTCAAGTGGCGCTCCCCCGCTCGGACGCCGGCGTGGCGCTCGCCTTCGAGCTGCCCGGCTTCGTGCGCCAGGAGCACACGGTCGTCGCCGACCAGCCCCGTCAGCTCGAGGCCACCCTCGAGGCGAACCCGAAGCGCAGTCCCCTCAAGCGCCGGGTGACCCATGCTCTCCTCGATCCGTACTGAGCGGCTGGCCGTCACCCTGTGGCTCGGCCTGGCCTGGGCAGGGCCCGGGCGCGCCGAGGACCTCGCCGGGGCGCGCGTCGCGGCGGCCGAGGGACGCAAGGCCTTCGAGCGCAACGACTTCACCTCCGCCATCGACCACTTCGAAGAGGCGTACCGGCTCAAGCCCGCGCCGGGGCTGCTGTTCAACCTCGGCCAGAGCCATCGCCTGGCGGGCCACCTCGACAAGGCGAGCTTCTACCTGGGCCGGTTCCTCGAGACGAAGCCATCTCCGGCGCTGGTGGAGGAGACCGGGGTGCTGCTCCGCCGGCTCGAGCTCGAGCAGCTGCGGGTGGTGGGCGTTCAACGGCTGGAGCTGGAGAAGACCCGGCTCGCCATCGCCAGGTACGACGCGCTCGCGGCCTCCCGCAGGCTCGAGCTCGAGCGCGCCCTGCAGGCCGACTGGGCCGCCCACCCCATCACCACGCGATGGTGGTTCTGGGGCGCGCTCGGCGTGGTCACCGCGGGCACTGCCGTGGCCATCGTCGGCCTCGCCACGGCGCCACCCCCTGCGCGGCCCCGCTGACGCAGGCCAGGGCGTCAGCTGGCCCTTCAGCCGCGACCTCGCCCTCGCCTACGAGGACCGGGCTGAATACGAAGGCATCACCACCTCGGTGAAGAATGGCGCGTCATGCTGACGGGCACCATCCACTCCAAGTGGGACGAGATCGCCGCGGTCCGGTTGGCCCATCACGTCCCCGGGGTCCGCTCAGTCGACGATCGGCTCGAGCTCGAGGCGAAGACGGACGGGACGCTCCAGTACCAACTCAGCTCCCACCAGGCTCCGTTGAATCGCTCAGGGCCCCGCGCAGCAGAGCACGCCCGCTTCGCCCCGCTGCGGGCACCCGGCTGGCCGGCCCGGCGCAGGGATCGAGACCGAGCAGCACTGGGTGTTGATGATCCCCCGGTCTGCGAGGCAACCGCCGGCCGTCGTCACCGTCGACGGCGGCCGGGAGACGCCCGAGAGCTGCGCGCAGCCCGCGCCCATGCCCGCGAGGTCGTCGCGCGAGGGCGACGAGCAGTCGAGCGGCTCGCAGCCGTCGCCGTCGTCCGTGGAAGCGCGCATCGCGAAACAACCCGGAAAGCCCGTCGCCTCGGCGAAGGTCACCGCGCGCGCCGGTGGATCGTCGTGGCGGCAGACGTGCCAGCCCGGCGCGCAGAGCAGGTCGGCGCCCGGGTCGGTGAGCGCCCCCGCATAGCTGCCCGCGCACGCCGCGAGCGCGGGGGATGACTCGAGGTCGATGAAGCCCTCGCGGGTGCCGTCGGCGCACCCCGCCACCGTCGCGGCCTGGGCCACCGTCTCGCAGGCCCCCCGCACGCACGCCGCCGGGCCCGGGCACGCGTTCCCACACGCGCCGCAGTGGGCCGCATCGACCGCGACGTCCACGCAGGCGCCGCCGCAGCGCAGCGTGCCGAGGCTGCACGATCTCGAGGCCAGCGCGCTCACCCGCAGCGCCAGCACCGGGTGCGCGGCCCACGACGCTCCCTGCGCGTCGACGGTGACGCCTCCGTCGACGGACCACTGCGGCTCGACGGTGCTCCGCCCCAGCACCGGGCCCTTCTCGTAGAAGAAGCCGTTGGGCTGGGTGGGAATCACGAGGGCCTGGTAGCCGTACGACGCGTCGGGCTGCCAGGTGTCGTAGCGATCGCTCAGCCCCGGGTCGCGCGCGAGCTCGGGGGCGATCGGCAGCCACGTCTCGCCATCGTCGACCGACGCGAGCAGCGACGGCGTCCCCTTCCTGTTGCCTGCGTACAGGGTGCCATCGACGCCCTGCACCAGCGAGGTGAGGTCGAGTGAGGCCGGCGTCGCGGTGCTCCGGCTCCCCCACGCGAGGCCGTGGTCGGGCGACTTCCACACCGATTGGGCCGAGGCCGCCCAGATGAAGGTGCGCGGCGCCTCGGAATAGACGACGGCGCCCAGGCCCGTGCTCACCGGGCCCGAGACCCCTCCGTCGAGGAACAGCAGGCTGGCCTCGGCGACGAGCGTGGGGCCGAAGCCCTGCGGGTCGAAGACGAGCCGGGGCGCGGCGCCCAGGCCCTGCATCAGCACGCCGCCATCGAAGCGCTGCACCGCGCGGCTCTGACAGCACTGCGTGGCGTTGAAGTAGCTCATGAGGTCGGGAGGGGCGACGCTGTAGAGATCAGGATCGCCGTTGAAGTTGCCGATCGGCCGCGCCGCCGTCGCCCAGCTCGAGCCGTCGTCCGCGCTGCGGATCACCCGGGTCAGCCCGCTCCCGTAGCCGCCCACCACCGCGCCGTAGAGCTGCCCGTCGGGGAACACGGCGATCGACTTGAGCAGGCCGCCGCTGGTGAGCGTCCCCGTCCACACCGTGGTCCAGGTGATGCCGTCCAGCGAGCGGCGCAGGGTGTCGTCTTCGCCGACGGCGAAGAGCCAGCGCCCGTCGAGGCTGAAGGCGAGCTGGCGCACCTTCGGCAACGCCGTCACGTTGAGCCGCCGCCAGGTGCCGTCGAGGTTGGCGGCGAGCACGGACTCCCAGAGGTTGAGGTCGGCCCGCGGCCCCACGATGCCCGCGGCGAAGAGGCCCTCGGCCACGCAGGCCCCGCCCCGGCAGCTCGCCCCGGCCGCGCACGCCGCGCCCTGGCACACCGCCTCGACGCAGGTCCCGTCCTTGCGCACGAAGCCCGCGGCGCAGGTGGTGAGCGTGCTGGCGCGCGGCAGGCACGAGCCCTCGGCGCAGAGCGTGCCCGTGGGGCAGGCCTTCCCCACGCACTGGGGGTGAACGCAGCGCTCTGCCGAACACACCAGCCCCGGCGCGCAGGTCAGCGACGTGCACTGCGTGGGCAGGCACGAGCCCCCGCTCACGCAGCGGCCCGCGGGGCACGACACGCCGGCACACTCGAGCGGCACGCACGCCCCCGCTTCACACACCTCACCCGGGGCGCAGGTGGGGCCGCCCGCGCACTGCGGCTCGAGGCAGCGCCCCTTCGAGCACAACGCGCAGCTCTGGCTCTCGCAGCCGGCGCTGCGGCAGCTGCCGGTGGAGGTGCACCCGAAGCCCGCGGCACACTGGCCCAGGCAGAAGGCCATGCCGCCGTCGGCCAGTCCCCCATCGGGAAGCTCGAAGTCCGACACCCACGGCACCGACGTGCCCTCGCGCAGCGAGACCGGCTGCAGCGCGTTTTCCCCCGGGGCGAGCAGCACCGAGCGCAACACCACCGTCTCGAAGCCGGCCTTCTCGTAGGCCAGTGAATAGACGCCCGGCGTCACGGCGCTGAACACCACCTCGCCCCCTTCGCTGCTCGTCACCGTCCGGGTCAGCTCGAAGCTGAGGGCGCGCACGCTCACTCCGGGCAGCGCCTCTCCGCTGCTCAGCGTGACCAGGCCGGTCGCCGTCGCGTCACCGCTCACCGCCGAGGGCGAAAGGCTCACCTCGCGCAGCCGCCCCGGGCTCGCCGAGGTCGAGGTCAGCTCGAAGGCCTGCGGCGCGTAGCCGCGCGCGAAGAAGGCGACGGGCAGGGTGCCCTCGGGGAGCTCCTCGAGGACCCAGTCGCCGTTGTCGCCGGAGTACGTCTGAAAGCCGAGCTCGGGCACGAAGACCGAGATGCCTCCGTGACCGCCCGGCCCCGCTACGTCCCCCCGGCGCACCCGGCCGGTGGCGGCGGCGTTGCGGTTGAGCACCACCTCGCCCAGCGCCACGTCGCGGCCGGCGCCGGCCTTCAGCTCGCGCAGGTCGAGCGCGCGCTGGCGCTCGAAGGCGCCGTCGCCCTCGAGATCGAAGCGGGCCAGCACCACGCCGCCGGTGACCGTGAGGCCCTCGAGGAGAAAGCGGCCATCGCCGTCCGCGGTGGCCGTCAGCGAGGAGCTCAGCAGCTCGACCTGCGCGCCCGCCGCCGGCAGGAGCAGCCGCTGACCCGGCACCTGGTAGACCAGCCTGCCCTGAATCGTCCCCGGCCCGGGTTGCCCCGGGAGCGCGAGGTCGAAGCAGCCGGTGAGCGCGACGCTCATCACCAGCAGCGCCAATCGACGCATCAGGTCAACCTCAGCCCGAGGATCGCTCGCGGTATGCAGCATGGGCCGCACCCTAACTGATGCACTGGCGCGTGGGCCGGCGCTGCGCTTCGGGTCAGCGAGCCCTCTTCAAGGTCGCCGACACGCGCGTCGAGCCGCTCACGCAGTCGAGCTCGAAGCGCGAGGGGCGGTAGCCGGCCTTCTCGAGCTCGAGCACCGCGGGCTGACCTTCCTGGCAGGCGAAGTCGGTGGAGAACGGAGTCTCACCGCGCGCCGCCCCGTCGAGCCGCACGGCCGCACCGCCGGGGGTGCTGTCGACGAAGAGCAGGCGGCCCCTGCCCGGCGTCACCACCACGCCTTCCTGCGCCACCGAGGGCACGATGACGGTGCCCGCGAGGGGGTCGTCCTTCACCGGGTCCTGCCGCTGCGCCAGCCGGTGCTGCAGCAGGGTGCCGGTGAGCACGAGGGTGGCGAGGAAGAAGCACACCGCCGCGCCGAGCTCCGCCGGGGTCGCCCTGCGCGGGCGGGGCGCCGCCGATGTCGTGGGCTTCATTCGGACACCCGCAGGGCTTCGGCCAGCGACACGTCACCGGCCTGCGCGCGCTTGAGCGCGGCCACCCGCAGCGGCACCAGGCCCTGGCTCGCGGCGAGGGTGATCAGCTGCTGCGTGTTGGGCGCCTTCTTGAGTTCTTCTCGCAGCTCGTCCGTCATGATCAGCACCTCGAACACCGCCACCCGGCCCAGCACGCCCGTGCCGCCGCACTGCTCGCAGCCGTCCGAAGACGAGTAGCCGGTCTTCGCCGCGCCGACCTCCTCGAGGCGAAGCCGTTGCTCGCCGGTCGGCTCTTCGGGGCGGCGGCAATGCGGGCACAACCGGCGCAGCAGCCGCTGGGAGAACGCGCCGAGCGAGACCGAGGCCAGCACCGGGGGCTCGACGCCCATCTCGAGCAGTCGGTTGAAGACGCCGGCCGAAGAGTCGGCGTGCACGGTGGTGAGGATGAGGTGGCCGGTGAGCGCGGCCTGCGTGGCGATGCGCGCGGTCTCGGCGTCGCGGATCTCGCCCACCACCAGCACGTTGGGGTCCTGCCGCAGGAGCGCGCGCAGGCCGGTGGCGAAGTCGAGGCCCGCCGCGCGGTTGACCTGCGTCTGCGCCGCGCCCTCGAGGGAGAACTCGATGGGGTCTTCGATGGTGGCGATCTGCGCGAGCGCGCCGCGGTGTTGCTGCAGGTGCGCCACCGAGGCGTAGATGCTGGTGGTCTTGCCGCTGCCGGTGGGGCCGGTGAAGAAGAGCAGCCCCTGGGGCTTGTCGAGCAGGCGGGTCAGCTGCAGCCGCACCGACTCGGGGAGGTTGAGATCGTCGAGGCGCGGACCCTTGCTGGCCAGGCCCGCCAGGCGCATCACCGCCTTCTCGCCGTGTTGGGTGGGGAGCAGCGAGATGCGCACCTCCGCGTCGCCGTCGGGCGTGGTGAGGCTGAACTGGCCGTCTTGCGGCCGGTCGGTGACGTAGTGCGCGAGGCGGCCGAGCACCTTGAGGCGGTTGATCAGCAGGCCGTATTGTTGCGCGTTGACCACCCCGAGCGGCTCGAGCGCGCCGTCGATGCGCAGCACCACGGTCGCCCCGTCGGCCACCGGGTGGAGGTGAATGTCGCTCGCCCCCACGCGCACGCCCGCGTGCACCATCAGCTCGGCCAGCACCAGGCCGTCGGCGTTGGGCGTGAGCGTGGCGAAGGCGGTGCGGGTCGCCTCGAGCTTCTGCGCGCGGCTCAGGCCGGCGGCGAGCGGGGTGAGCGCGTGGCTCTCGCGAATGCGCGACTGCGCCAGGGGGCGCGTCTTCACCCAGCCGTAGAGGACCAGCGCGAGGCCGAACGGGCCGACGAAGAGCGGCTGGGTCACGGCGCCGGTGAGCCAGCCGAGCGCGTCGTCGAGCTTCGGAGGCGGGCCGATGCCGGGCAGGTCGGGCACCACCAGCACGAGGATCGCCGTGAAGAGCGACGCGACCGTCATCGCGAAAAAGATGCGGGTGCTCAGCGGCATGCCCGGGAACCTACACTCCAGTGTTGGCCGCGGGCACCGTTTCAGGAGCAAGCTGGCAGGAGATGGCGCCGACGACCACCAGACCGTTGCTTCGTGAGCTGGGCACTCTGCCCAACCTGCTCACCTTGCTGCGCGTGCCGCTCGCGGCGCTCATCTGGGTGGCGCCGGCCAACGTGACCTGGCTGCTGGTGTTGATGGTGGTGGCGGCGGTGTCTGACTGGCTCGACGGCTTCTTCGCCCGGCGGTCGGGCGCGGCGGCCGAGAGCATGGGCGCGTGGCTCGACCCCCTCTGCGACAAGACCTTCATCGTGTCGCTGCTGGTGGCCGTGTGGGTGGCGCAGCAGCCGCCGGTGTGGATGGCGCTGGTGGCGTCGACGCGGGAAGTGGTGCTGCTGCCGCTGGTGATCGCCCGCTTCGCCGTGCCCCGCCTGCGCAAGGGCGGCATTCCGTGGCGCGCGATGCTGCTGGGCAAGGCCACCACCGTGGCCCAGTTCGCGCTCTTCGCGGCGGTGTTGTGGAACTGGGAGGCGGGGTGGCTGCCGCTCACGCTCGTGTGCGGCGCGCTCGGCCTGGGCGCGGGGCTGCAATACTCGCTGCGCGCGTGGCGCGCCGTTCACGGCGGAGCGGGGGCCTGAATGAGGGGCCCACCGTGAGCAGGGCTTGACTGGTCAGACCTCTTACCTGTTATGCAGTGAGTCATGCGCTCCGCAGTCACGTCGTTGCCACCTCAGCGCCGGCCCGCGGCCCACGCCGAAGGGGAACTGGTCAGCCTGATCCTCTCCCGCGTCTTCCCGCCCGACAGCACGCTGCCGGCGGAGCGCGAGCTGGCGCTGAAGCTGGGCGTCACCCGGCCCACCCTGCGCGAGGCGCTGCAGCGGCTCGATCGCGACGGGTGGATCGACGTGCGCCATGGCAAGTCGACGCGGGTGCGCGACATCTGGCGCGAGGGCGGGCTCAACGTGCTCGCCGCGGTGGTGCGCAACGGGGGGCCGCTGCCGGAGCGCTTCGTGAGCAACCTGCTCGAGGTGCGCCTGGCGATGGCCCCGGCCTACGCGCGCGCCGCGGTGCAGGCGAACGCACGGATCATCGCGAAGATGCTGAACGAAGCAGACCGGCCCGCGCAGAACGCCGAGGCCTTCGCCGAGTTCGACTGGGTGCTCCACAGCGCGCTCACCAGGGCCTCGGAGAACCCGGTCTTCACCCTCATCTTGAACGGCTTCGGCGATCTCTACCGGGTGATGGCGGTGCTCTATTTCGAGGCGCCCGCCGCGCGGAAGGCCTCCACGGCCTTCTACGACGCGCTCGGGGACGCCGCGCGCAAGCAGCAGCCCGAGCGTGCAGAGAAGGTCACGCGCGAGGCGATGCAGCACAGCCTCGATTACTGGACGAAGTTGGAGCGCAAGACACGTACTCAGCGGGGGTCGCGATGAAGCGCTGGAATGGTTGGGGAGACGAGAGCCACTCCTACGAAGTGCCTGTGAAGAGCCGCGCCGCGCTCAGCGACTGGGTCGGCCCGCCGTCGGCCGCGAAGAGCGCGAGCCTGGGCGAGGTGCTGAAGACCGTGCCGCAGAGCCGGGTCACCGCCGCGCCCTTCCTCTCGTTCGACCCGGAAGACCGGCTGCGCCACGCGCGGGGGCAGAGCTTCGGTGACTGGGTGGCCCTGCGCTCGGGGCAGCTCGGCGTGTTCCCCGACGCGGTGGCGTACCCCGAGTCGAGCGAAGACGTGCGCTCGCTGCTCGAGTGGGCGCAGCGCACCGGCACCCGCCTCATTCCCTATGGCGGCGGCACCAGCGTGGCGGGCCACATCAACCCCGAGGCGGGCAGCACCCCCACGGTGACGATGGATCTGCGGCGCATGTCGACCCTGCTCAAGCTCGACGACGTCAGCCGCCTGGCCACCTTTGGCGCGGGTGTGTCGGGGCCCGACCTCGAGGCGCGATTGCGCGCGCACGGGCTCACCCTCGGCCATTTCCCCCAGAGCTTCGAGCAGTCGACCCTGGGCGGGTGGATCGCCACGCGTTCCAGCGGGCAGCAGTCGGCCCACTACGGGCGCATCGAGCGGCTCTTCGCGGGCGGCCAGGTGGAGACGCCGAAGGGCACGCTCAAGCTCCCCGTGTTCCCCGCGTCGGCCGCGGGGCCTGACCTGAAGGAGCTGGTGCTGGGCTCCGAGGGCCGGCTGGGCGTCATCACCGAGGCGACGGTGCGGGTCTCGAAGATGCCCGAGCGCGAGGAGTTCGTCGGCGTGTTCTTCCCCGGCTGGGAAGAGGGCCTCGCCGCCTCGCGCACCATCGCGCAGGCGAAGCTGCCGTTGTCGATGTTGCGGCTCTCGGCCCCCGAAGAGGCGCGCACCATGTTGATGCTGGCGGGCCATGAGCGGCTGCTGGGCGCGCTCGAGGCGTGGATGAAGTTCCGCGGCGCGGGCGAAGGCAAGGCGCTGCTGCTGATCGGCTCCACCGGCTCGGCCGCGTCGGTGACCTTCGCCCTCGAGGAGGCGCTGGCGTTGACGCGCAAGCACGCGGGCATCTCGGCGGGCCGCACCTTCGGCGCGCAGTGGACGAAGAACCGCTTCCGCGCGCCGTACCTGCGCAACTCGTTGTGGGACCTGGGCTACGCGGTCGACACGCTCGAGACCGCCGCGCCGTGGTCAGCGGTGCCGAAGCTGTTGCGTGACGTGGAAGCCGCGCTGCGCACCGGCCTCGAGAAGTGGAACGAGAAGACGCACGTCTACACGCACCTCTCTCATCTCTACGGCGACGGCTCGAGCATCTACACCACCTACCTGTTCCGCCTCGCCCCCACGCCCGAGGAGACGCTGGAGCGCTGGCAGCGGCTCAAGGCGCGCGCGAGCGAGGCGATCGTCGCGGGCCACGGCACCATCAGCCACCAGCACGGGGTGGGCGTGGACCACGCGCCGTACCT
The DNA here is from genome assembly GCA_030681645.1 of Archangium sp. Taxonomy (GTDB): domain Bacteria; phylum Myxococcota; class Myxococcia; order Myxococcales; family Myxococcaceae; genus Archangium_A. The sequence continues at coordinate 49,207 of JAUXRX010000055.1, read as the reverse complement.
GGCGGCCGAGAAGGGCGCGCTGGGCATGTCCACCCTCGAGGGCGTGATGCGCGGGTTCGACCCATCGGGCGTGATGAACCCCGGCAAGCTGCTCCGTGGAGCCGGGGGATGAGCTCGAACGCCTCGCGGGAACAGACCTGGAGCCGCCTGGAGAACCACGGCCCGTGGGATCTCGTCATCGTCGGCGGCGGCATCACCGGCGTGGGCATGTTGCACGAGGCCACCCGGCGGGGGCTCGACGCGCTGCTGGTAGAGCAGGGCGACTTCGCCTCGGGCACCTCGAGCCGGAGCTCGAAGCTGGTGCACGGCGGGCTGCGCTACCTGGCGCAGGGCGATCTCCGGCTCACCTGGCACTCGGTGCGCGAGCGCGAGCGGTTGCTCAACGAGCTCCCGGGCCTGGTGGAGCCGATCGGCTTCCTCATGCCCAGCTACGACGGCGACAAGATGAGCAAGCGCATGATGCGGGCCGGCCTGCGCATCTACGACGCGTTCGGCAGTGGGGTGCCGCACAAGGCGCTGAGCGTGGCCGACCTGTTGATGCTCGCGCCGCGGCTGCGGCTCGACCGGCTCGCGGGGGGGTTCTGGTACCGCGACGCGCAGACGGACGACGCGCGGCTGGTGTTGCGGGTGTTGTTCGACGCGCTGGCGGCCGGGGCCTCGGCGCTCAACTACGCGCGGGTCGAGGAGCTGCTCGAGCGCGATGGCAAGGTCTCGGGGGTGGTGCTGCGCGACCGCGAGCGCGCGGACCGGGTGGTGAAGGTGGAAGCGCGCGCGGTGGTGAACGCGACCGGCGCGTGGGCCGACGTGCTCCGCGCAGGGGTGGGCGCGAAGGCCGCCATTCGGCCGCTGCGGGGCAGTCACCTGTTGTTTCCCTCGTGGCGGTTCGCGGTGGCGCAGGCGGTCGCCTTTCGTCACCCGACCGACGGGCGGCCGATGTTCGCCTACCCGTGGGAAGGGCTGACGCTGCTGGGCACGACCGACCTCGATCACGATCGCCCGCTCGACGAGCCTCCGCACATCAGCCAGGGCGAGGCGAGCTCGCTGGTCGAGGCTGCGCGCGCGGCGTTCCCCGGGTTGTCGCTGCACGTCGGTGACGCGGTCTCGAGCTACGCGGGCGTGCGCCCGGTGATCGGCACGGGGAAGAAGGACCCGTCGAAGGAATCGCGCGAGCACGTCATCTGGAACGAGCGCGGGTTGTGGACGGTGACGGGCGGCAAGCTGACGACGTTCCGGGAGATCGCCCGCGAGGCGGTGGACAAGGTCGAGCTCACGCTGCCGCAGCCGCCGCAGGGCGCGGACAAGCGGGGCCGCTTTCCCCCGCCGCCCACGAGCGCGCGCTGGGGTGAGCTCGACGCGCTCGAACGCCGCCGGCTGGCGGGGCGGTACGGCACGTGGACTCCGGCGCTGGTGGAGGCGTCGAGAGAAGGCGAGCTCGAGCGCATTCCCGAGACGTGGTTCCTGTGGGCCGAGCTGCGGCACGCGGCGCGCGTCGAGCGGGTGGTGCACCTGGAAGACCTGCTGCTGCGACGGGTGAGAGCGGGGCTGTTGCTCTCGGAAGGCGGGGCTGAGCACCTGCCGCGCGTCCGCGCCATCTGCCAGCAGGAGCTGGGTTGGTCAGACGCGCGCTGGGCGAAGGAAGAAGACGCGTATCTCTCGACCTGGGCCCGGCAGCACGCCCCGCCGAGCATGGCGCCGTCCGAGCGGGTGGTGGTCGCCCCGAGAGCAAGCGCGCCCAGAAGGTAGTCGCAAGCCTCGGGGAGAGGGCAAACCAAGCGCCCTATTCCCGTGTCGCGGTGAACTGCCACTGGGTCTCGCAGCTCGGCTCACCCTCGACCAGGAACGCCACGCCGCCGCAGCGCGTGGCGCGCTGACCCGACAGCAGCCGCCAGGTACCCTCGACGTGGGTGCACGTTCCCCCGAGAGGTGAATCCGAGCAGATGGTGCTCGGCTGAACACCACAACCGCCCACCGCCACCACCACCAGGAGCCAGCGCATGGGGCGCAGCATACTGACGGTGGTAGATCCACCCAACCGATGCCGCAGCTCCACTACCGCGCGTGCAACCTCTGCGAGGCCATCTGCGGGCTGGCGATCGAGCACGAGCACGGGAAGATCCTCGGCATTCGCGGCGACAGGGAAGACCCCTTCAGCCGCGGTCACATCTGCCCGAAGGCCGTGGCGCTCAAGGACGTGTACGAAGACCCCGATCGCCTCCGTCACCCGGTGCGCCGCGAAGGCGACCGCTTCGTCGAGGTGAGCTGGGACGAGGCCTTCTCAGACATCGGCCAGCGGCTGCGCGCCATCCGCCAGGAGCACGGGAAGGACGCGGTCGCGTTCGCGCAGGGCAACCCGGTGCTGCACAACTACGGCGCGTCGATCTACGCGCAGACGTTGCTGCCGTGGGCGCTGGGCACCCGCAACCGCTTCTCGAGCGCCTCGGTGGACAACCTGCCGCGCATGCTGGTGTCACGGTGGATGTACGGGAACCAGGTCATCCTTCCCGTACCTGATCTCGATCGCACCGCGCACTTCTTGATCCTCGGGGCGAACCCGATGGCGTCGAACGGCTCGGTGATGACCGCGCCTGATCTGCCGAAGCGGCTCAAGGCGCTGCGCGAGCGGGGAGGCCGGCTGGTCGTCATCGATCCCCGCCGCACCGAGACCGCTGACGTCGCCGACGCGCACCACTTCATCCGCCCGGGCACCGACGCGTTCTTCCTGCTCGGGTTCCTGCACACGCTCTTCTCCGAGGAGCTGCTGCACCTCGATCGGATCCCCGTGCCGGTGGAGGGTCTGAAGGAAGTGCGCGCGCTCGCGCTGGAGTACCCACCCTCGCGCGTGGCGCCGCTCACCGGCATCGCGGCAGAGACGATCGTGAGGCTGGCGAGGGACTTTTCCGCTGCGCCGTCCGCGGTCTGCTACGGCCGCATGGGCGTCAGCGTGCAGGAGTTCGGGTTGCTCGCGACCTGGCTCATCGACGTGATCAACGTGGTGACGGGCAACCTGGATCGCGTGGGTGGCCCGATGTTCACCAGCCCCGCGGTGGATCTCGTGGCGATCGCCAGGCGCACCGGCCAGCCCGGCAGCTTCGATTCGTTCCGCAGCACGGTGCGCGGGCTGCCGGAGTTCAACGGCGAGCTCCCCATCGCCACGATGGCGGAAGAGCTCGAGGCGAACGCGCGCGCGCTCATCATCACCGCGCACAACCCGGTGCTCTCCGCGCCGAACGGGCGGCGGCTCGATGGCGTGCTCGCGAAGCTCGAGTTGATGGTGGCGGTGGATCTCTACGTCAACGAGACCACGCGGCACGCGCACTACATCCTGCCGTCGACGACCACGCTCGAGCACGATCACTACGACCTCGCGCTGCACGCGGTGGGTATTCGGAACACCGCGCGGTGGAACGGGGCGTTGTTCGAGCCGCCGGCCGGGCTGCTGCACGACTGGGAGATCTTCTTGCGGTTGATCGCCGAGGTGAGTCCGCTCGGCAAGGCAGCGCTGGCGGTGGGGAAGCGGGTGACTCCGAGGACGATCGTCGACCTTCTTCTTCGCGCGGGCCCGACGAAGCTGACGGTGGCGAAGCTCGAGCAATCACCGCACGGGGTCGACCTGGGCCCGCTGGAGCCGAGGCTGAAGAAGCTGTGCAGGAGAATCGAGCTCGCACCGGCACAGATGCTCAAAGCCGCAGCTGAAGCGGAGCGGAAGATGCGCCAAGGCGAAGCGACCAGAGAAGCGAGGGAAGAAGGGGTCGGGGAGAGGGCGAACCAGCTCTTTCTGATCGGCCGCAGAGACCTCCGCAGCAACAACTCGTGGATGCACAACAGCCACCGCCTGGTGAAAGGCCGCCCACGCTGCACGCTGCACATGCACCCCGACGACGCCGCGCCGCGAGGACTCGAGAGCGGGAAGGTCGTCTCGGTGACGTCTCGTGTCGGCTCGATCGAAGTGCCTGTCGAGGTGACCGACTCGGTGATGCCCGGCGTGGTCAGCCTGCCGCACGGCTGGGGACACGGGCGAACGGGCGTTCGGCTCAGCGTCGCGTCGGCTCACGCTGGCGTGAGCATGAATGACCTGACGGACGAGAACGTGGTTGATCAGAGCTGCGGGACCGCCGTGCTCAATGGGTTGAGGGTGGAGGTTTGCCCTCTCCCCCTCGGGGAGAGGGAGAGAAGTTCATCTACTTCTTTCTCTCCGCCACCCGCTCGCTGAACCGGGTCAACCGGGCTGACACGGTCTTCCGCGTCACGCCCAGCGTCTGCGCGATCTCTTCCAGCGTGTGCCCCTCGACCCAGTGCATCGTCGCGGCGGTCATCGTGAAGTCGTCTTCGCCCTTCGTGAGGAACGCCAGATCGTGCGCCCACTCGACGCGCTCGGTCTCGGCCATCGTCTGCCGCGAGGCCCAGCCTGCGCCCTGCTCCTCCACCGTCGCGTCGGGCTCGTCTTCCCGTACCGCCAGCTCTGACGCGCGGCCGTGCCAGCGCCCGCGCTTGCGCAGCCGATCGATCGCCTGGTTCGTCGCCACCCGGTACAGCACCGTCAGCGGCTGCGCTTCCCCACGCCAGTTCCCCTTCAGGAAACCGACGAACGTGTCCTGCAGGCAGTCCTGCGCCTCGGCATCGGAGCCCAGCAGCGAGCGGCACCGGCGAAAGAGCATCGGCCCGTAGCGGCGGTAGATCGCTTCGACTTCAGCTCTCTGCGCTTCGGGCGACGAGCTCATGTGCTCGCTTCCGAGAGTACGCGCTCGAGCAGGTCGAGCGTGCCCAGGACGTCCTTCCATTGCTGGTCGGAAATCTCGCCGCCCAGCCGGTACCAGCGCAGCTTCGAGAGCAGCACGTCACACGCCGAGGCGACCTTCACCGAGCTGAAAGGATCGTCCCGCTCCAGTGAGCTCGCCAACGAACCCGTCACGTCGTGCTCGATGCCCATTCGCTCGAACGCGCGGACCACGGCCAGCGTCGAGTCCTCGACCTTGATGGTCATCGCGCGGTACGGCGGGCTGCGAAGCGTGTCGCGAGTTCATCGCCGTAGACGCGACGGATGAACGCGACCGCCAGCTCGCCTTCAGTCGCCCCGGGGTGCTGGCGCCGAACATCGGTCATGGTCGCCTCGCGCACCTGCTCAGACAGCCGAAAGGCGCGCTCGAGCCGCTCGCGAGGAGGCGTGGCTCGCAGCCGCTCGAGATGGCGCTGCAGCGCTCGGGGAGTCGTATCAGTGAGCTGTGCGCTGGCAGCACCTTGATGAGGCATCGTGATGACTCTACCTCTCCCGGTCGGTTGCCGTGATCTCTGTCGAACCGGGCGGTCGATGGCCTCGTGCCTGTCGACGCGCTAGATCCACCTCCCGAAGATGCCGTCCCGCACCGTGCGACTCCTATTCCTCTGCGCGTCGCTCGCGTCCACCGCCCACGCCGAGCGCCGCTTCGCGCTCCTCGTCGGCGCCAACGACGGCTGGGCCACCGACCGCTCTCTGCGCTACGCCCACGACGACGCGCGCCGCGTGCAGGAGGTGCTCGTTCAGCTCGGCAGCGTCGCCGAGGCCGACACCACGCTCCTCTTCGAGCCCACCACCAAAGAGCTCGACGCCGCGCTCACGAAGATCGAAGGCCAGCTCGCCGAGAGCACCGAGCCCACCCTGTTCTTCTTCTTCTTCTCGGGCCACGCCGACGCGAGCTCCCTGCACCTGCGCGGCCCGGTGCTCGCCCTCACCACGCTCGCCGACCGCCTCTCGAACACGAAGGCCGGCCTCACGCTCGCCGTCGTCGACGCCTGCCGCTCGGGCGCGATCCTCGGCACCAAGGGCGCGATGCCCGTCGCCGCGGTGCGCCTGCTCGCCGACGAGCCGGTGCAGGGCTTCGCGCTGTTGAGCTCGTCAGGGGCCGACGAGCTCGCGCAGGAATCGAAGGCGCTGGCGGGCTCCATCTTCACCCACCACTGGGTGTCCGCGCTGCGCGGCGCGGGCGACGTCGACGGCGACGGCATCGTGCGCCTCACCGAGGCCTACGGCTACGCGTACGAGCGCACCCGCATCGACACCGAGGCGAGCGCGCTGCCGCAGCGCCCGGGCTTCCGCTTCTCTCTCAAGGGCCGGGGCGACGTGCCGCTCACCAAGCTGATCACCGCCGCCGCCACGCTCGAGCTCGAGGCCGAGCCCAGCCACCGCTACGTGGTGACCGACAGCGCAGAGCAGCACCTGGTGGCCGAGGCGAGATCAGACCCCAACGAGCGCCGCCGGCTGCAGCTCGCCGCCGGCTCGTACCGGATCAAGCGCCCCGTGTTCGACGGCGTGCTCGTCGCCGAGGTGACCATGGCGCCGGGCGCGGTGCTCTGGGCCAGGCGCCTCGAGTACCGCAAGGAAGCGCTCGAGTCGGGGCTGGTGAAGGGCTCCAGCCAGTTCGCCGAGTGGGCCGCCAGCGGCACCCTCGCGCAGGGCGACGTCAACGCCGCCCTCGACATGTTCCAGCGCATGCTCGACGAAGACCCCCACGAGATGCGCGCCCGCAGAGGCAAGGCGCGCGCGTTGCTGGTCCGCTCCGTCGAATTGCAGAAGGAAGGCAGGGCCGACGAAGAGCAGCGCGTGCTCGAAGAGGCGCTCTCGCTCGATCCCGCCTTCGGAGAAGACCCTTCCGTCGCCCGCTTCGCCGATCGCGCCAAGGCGCTCAAGTTCGAGGCCGAGCGGCAGAGCGCGCTCAAGAAGGCCATCGCCGACGAGATCCAGAACGACCCGCGCCTCACCAAACACTGGGGGCTCGGGTTCGCGCTCGTCAGCACCAAGGGCATCCTCGTGTTCGAAGGCCACTGGATGCCCACCCCCTGGCTCTTCATCACCCTCGCGCTCGACGCCATCGGCCCGGGCCTCGACCTCTCGGCGCGCTGGGTGCCGCTCTCGTCCCAGTGGAGCCCGTACATCGGCGGCGGCGCGCACTACGGCTTCAACGCCTGGCAGCGGAAGTCGGGGTACGTGTCGGTCAACGGCGAGCTCACCGACCTCTCGTACGACGACATCTGGGGGAAGATGTTCCACGCCGACCTGGGCATGCAGTGGATGGCGCCCGGCGGCTTCACCTTCGAGTTCGGCGGCGGCCCGATGCTCTACTACTCGCCCCGGGGAACCTTCGAGTGGTTCGGTTTCCTCACCCTGGGGCTTGGCGTTTATTTCCGCTGATCCCACTACCCACGATTTCGACCTCGAACGACTGATGTGCACCGCCGGCCATGACGGCCGGTGCATTCAACCAGGGGTCCACCATGAAGAAGCTCCTTTCGCTCTCGCTCGCCGTCCTCGCTCTCTCTTCCACCGGCTGCGCCGGCATGCGCGCCGCGGCCGCCCGCACCAAGTTCATTCAGAACGCGGTGATGGCGCACACGTACCAGCGCCCCTGCAACGACATCTGGGGCGCCGCCCGCACCATGCTGTTCGCCCGCGACTTCCAGGTGAAGAGCGCCGACGCCGCCGCCGGCCTCACCCTCGAGACCGAGTGGAAGATCACCCAGAACGGCAACAGCATGAACAGCAGCCGCTACCTCTTCCAGGGCAGCGCGCCTTCCGCCGGGAGCTGCCAGGTCTCGGCCACCCGCGCCGCGAAGACCCAGCAGGGCAGCACCAGCATGGCGCGCGACTGGCAGATGGAATGGGACCTCCTCAAGCAGGTCGACATGGAAGCCGCCCAGCGCATCGAGACCGACGCCACCGCCGCGGGCGAGGTCGCTCGCAACCAGCAGGGCTGAACAAACTCCTTGGGCTGAAGGCGGCTGGCTCTATGTTCTCGCGCTTCCACCAAGGGAGACGAGATGACGAGCCGGCTGCTGGGGTTGTCGATGGTCGTGATGGGTACGCTGCTTTCTGGCTGTGCCTCGGTTTCCACCATGGGCCTGGCGCGCACGCTGAACCAGGGTGCGGTACAGGGCTGGGTCGCTCCGGAAGGGGGCGGCGTGGTCGCCGTCACCGGGACCATCGCGGGCGCGACCGGGGTGGGTTACCCGCTGCTGGAAGGCGGCATTCGCGTCGGCGTGACGGACCGCTTCGAGCTCGGCGCGCGCCTCGGCCTCAGCGGCGTCGGCCTCGAGGGGAAGATCGGCTTCCTCCGCTCGCCCACGATGGACACCGGCATCAACCTCTCGCTCAACCCCGGCGTCACCTACGTCGGCTTCGGGCTCGGGAGCGCCTTTGTCGGTACGCTCACCTTCCACCTGCCGCTGCTCATCGGCATCGACTTCGGCGGGCACGAGCTGGTGCTCGGGCCGCGCTTCATCGATCAGCTCGTGTTCGCCGGCACGAGCGGCACCGGCTCCTCGGCCAGCTCGGCCGGCATCAACATCATCTACGCCGGCGGCTCCGTCGGCTTCGCCATCAAGGCCGGGCCCAACCTCCGCATCCTCCCTGAGGTCTCCATCGGCGTGCCCGTGGTCGCCACCGGCACCGTCGGCACCAGCAGCGCCACCGCCGTCGGCGCGGGCGGCCTCATCTTCCAGGCGGGCGTCGCCTTCCTCTTCGGTACGTCCAACGCGTACGACCCGCCGGAAGCGCTGCCTACCCCTCCGCCGCCTCCCGCACCGGCGAACGCGCCGCTGCCGCCCGAGCCCGCGCCCGCGCCGATCATGCCGCCTCCGCCCGCGCCGACGCCGTAACCCGAGGCTCCCCATGATCCTCAGCCTCCTCTTCGCCTCGACGCTCGCCGCCGCCGCTCCTAAACCCTTCACGCAGGTCGCCAGCGTGGAGGGCGTCACCGAGTACCGGCTGCCCAACGGGCTGCGCGTGCTCTTCGTGCCCGACGAGTCGGTGTCGAACCTCACCGTCAACCTCACCGTGCTCGTGGGCAGCCGCCACGAGGGCTACGGCGAGAAGGGCATGGCCCACCTGCTCGAGCACATGCTCTTCAAGGGCTCGACGAAGTTCAAAGACCCGAAGAAGGAAATGGGCGCCCGCGGCGCGAACTGGAACGGCACCACCCGGGAAGACCGCACCAACTACTTCGAGACGCTCACCGCCAGCGACGCCAACCTCGACTTCACCATCCGCTTCGAGGCGGACCGGCTGATGAACAGCTTCGTGGCGAAGAAGGATCTCGACACCGAGATGACGGTGGTGCGCAACGAGTTCGAGATGTCCGAGAACAACGCGCCGCGCGTGCTGCGAGATCGCGTGCGCGCCGCCGCGCTGCCCTGGCACAACTACGGCCGCTCGGTGATCGGCATCAAGGCCGACATCGAGCTGGTGCCCATCGACAACTTGAAGGCCTTCTACAAGCGCTACTACCAGCCCGACAACGCGGTGCTGGTGGTGGCGGGGCGCTTCGACGAGGGCAAGGCGTTCAAGGCCATCGCCGACAGCTTCGGGAAGATCCCGAAGCCGGCGCGCGTGCTGCCTACCACCTTCACCCGTGAGCCCGTGCAGGACGGCGAGCGCGCGGTCACGGTGCGGCGCGTGGGCGGCGTGCCCGCGCTGGGCGTGGCCTGGCGCATTCCCGGCTCGACCGACCCCGACTACCCCGCGCTGATGGTGCTGCAGGGCGTGCTGGGCGACGAGCCGCAGGGCCGGCTGCACCAGGCGCTGGTCGACGGCAAGAAGGCCGCGCTCGCCCGCTGCGATCTCGACGACCTCAAGGAACCGGGCCTCTTCTCCTGCGACGTGGTGCTCAAGCCGGGTGAGAACGTGGCCGCCGCGCGCGAGGCGCTGCTCGCCACCATGGAGACGAGCAAGCCCATCGGCCCAGCCGAGCTGGAGCGCTCGGCCACCGGGTGGATTTCCCAGATGGAACAGACGCTCACCTCGTCCGAGCGGGTCGGGCTCTTCCTCTCGGAATGGGCGGCGGTCGGTGACTGGCGCATGCTCTACGTGCAGCGCGATCGGATGAAGAAGGTCACCACCGACGATCTCGTGCGCGTGTGGAGCCGCTACTTCAAGCCGCAGAACCGCACCCTGGGCGAGTACGTGCCCACCGAGAAGCCGGAGCGCGCCGAGATCCCGCTCCCGCCTGACGTGGCCTCGCTGGTCGAGGGCTACCGGGGTGGGGAAGCGGTGGCGAAGGGCGAGGCGTTCGACTCGAGCCCGAAGAACATCGACGCGCGCAGCCGCCGCGTCACCCTGCCCAACGGGGCGAAGCTGGTGATGCTGCCCAAGAAGACGCGCGCCGAGACGGTGAAGCTGGCGCTCGAGCTGAGGCTGGGCAGCGCGCAGTCGTTGAGCGGGCAGATGCCCGTCGCGCTGATGACGGCCAACGCGCTCAACCGCGGCACGAAGAAGCTCTCGTACAAGGACTTCCGCAGCGCGCTCGAGCGCCTGCGCGCGCAGCTCGACGTGCACGCCGACGGGCAGAACGTGCTGGTCAACGTCGAGGCGAAGCGGCCGCAGCTGGCCGAGGTGCTCGCGCTGCTCAACGACGTGCTCAAGGACCCCGCCTTCGACGGCAAGGAGTTCGAGGTGGCGCGGGGCGAGCGGCTCTCGCGCTTCGAGCGCTTCAAGGACGAGCCCACCGCGCTGGGGCCCACCGAGCTCGCGCGCGCGCTCACGCCGTACCCGAAGGACCACCCGCTCTACGTGCCCAGCTTCCCCGAGCGCATCGCCTCGACGAAGGCGGTCACGGTGGAGCAGGCGAAGGCGTTCCACGCGAAGTTCTACGGCGCGCAGAGCGCGTCGATCGCGGTGGTGGGCGACTTCGACGACAAGGACGTCGAGAAGACGCTCACCGCGATGTTCGGCTCGTGGACCGCGAAGGAGCCCTTCGTGCTGGTGAAGGACGACTTCGCCCCGGTGGCCGCCAACGCGGTGACCCTGGCGACCCCCGACAAGCAGAACGCGTGGCTCGGCGCGGGCACCACCCTCAAGCTGACCGACACGGCGCCCGAGTTCCCGGCGCTGGCGCTGGCGACCTCGATGCTCGGCGGCGGTGCGTCGTCGCGGCTGTTCGTGTCGTTGCGCGAAGAGAAGGGCCTCTCGTACGGCGCCTACGGCTCGCTGAGCGCGGGCCAGGAGACCGACCGCAGCGAGCTGCAGACCGGCATCATCTATGCGCCCCAGAACCTGGGCGCGGTGGAGAAGGCGCTGCAGGTCGAGCTCGAGCGCTGGCCGACCATCTCGAAGCAGGATCTCGAGGAGGCGCGCTCGGAGTTGCTCAACCAGCGCGCCCAGGGCCGCGCGGAAGACGGCCAGCTGGTGCAGCTGCTGGTGAACAACGAGCGCCTCGGCCGCACCATGGCGTGGGAAGAGGCGCTCGACGCGAAGTTCAAGGCGCTCACCCCCGAGCAGCTGTCCGACGCGGTGAAGAAGTTCGTCGACCCGAAGAAGCTGGTGGTGGTGAAGGCCGGCGACTTCAAGCTGGTGGTGGCGCCGAAGTAGGCGACCCATCTCGGGGAGAGGCAAACCAGGATGCTCACCACACTGCTCCTCTCGCTGCTCACCGCGAGCGGAGCCGACGAGGTCAAGACGCTCTGCGCGCTCACGCCGGGCTCGCGCGAGGAGCTCCATGCGCAGCTCGAGTTCCTCCGCCCCACCCTCACCACGAACGACGCGAAGTTCATCGTTCACCGCCTGCGCACCCTGCCGGCCGCGGACGTGGGGCCCTTCCTCGAGCAGCAGCGCAAGGTGGTGGCCCTCGACGCCTGCCCACTCTCGGCCCTGGTGTCCGGGCTGCCCGCGATCGATCCCCTCACCCGGTGCGGCGAGGCCGCCTGCACGCCCGCGGCCCTCGACGCGGCCACCATCGTGGCCCTCGAGCGCCGCATGGACCTCGAGACGCGGCTCATCATCATCAAGCCGAAGACGCCGCTGGGCGGCCTCCGCGCGAGCAAGCGGCTGCGCCAGCTCAGGCTCGAAGGTGACGGCACGGCGGTCGACCTCCGGCCGCTGCTCGAGACCGCGCTCGAGCGCATCACCGTCCTGCAGGTGCCGCTGGTGGATCTCTCGGTCTTCGCGCTGCCCACGCTGCGGTCGCTCAGGTGGGAAGGGCAGCTCGGCGGCGACGCAGACGTGGGGGCGCTGGCGAAGGGAGGGAAGCTCGAGACGCTCTCGCTGCGCACGTACGGTCGCCACCGCTTCGAGCTCGAGGGCCTCGAGCAGTCGGCCAGCACGCTCACCACCCTCGAGCTCGCTGGCGCCGAGCTGGTTCACCCCGAGGGCATCTCGAAGCTCACCTCGCTCAAGGTGGTGCAGCTCCCGCTGCGCGCCGATCCGAAGCGCCCCGGTCCGCCGCCGGGCGCGAAGTTCATGTTCAGCACCCCGTTGCCCGAGGGCTGCCCGGTGAAGCTGCTGGCGCCCCTCAAGCAGCTCGAGCGGGTGAAGCTCTCCGGGTGCGCCGTCACCACCCTGGCCCCGCTCGCGAACGCCACCGGGCTGGTGAAGCTCGAGCTCGACTGGAACACGGCGCTGAGCGACCTCACCCCGCTCGCCGCGATGACCAAGCTCGAAGAACTCACCCTCAGCCACACCGCGGTCGTCGACGTCACCGCACTCGAAGGTTTGCCGAAGCTGCGGTCGCTGCGGGTGCCGAAGGGCGCGAAGGTCGAGAAGCTGCGCGCAGCGCGGCCGGGGCTGCAGTTGGCGCAGGACTGAGCGGGCTGAGCCGAGCGCGGCCAGCTCGCCGCCGGCCTCGACCCACGTGCGCAAGGGGCCGGGCCGCAATGATCAAGCCGCTGTCTCGATTACCGCCTCTTCAGGATTTCGGTGCACGGTCGAGGAAGGCGAAGAGCTCGGGCCAGGCGGCGCGGAGTTCATCGGGGCTCGCCTCGGAGAAGAGCGCGACCTGATCGACGAGCTGGAGCGGGCCGCCCTGCTCGGCGAGGCTCCAGCTGTCGAGGGTGCGTGCGAGCGCACCGATGGTGCTCCCCAGCGCAAGCACCTCGGGGTCGCGCGCGAATGCCCCGGCGTCCACCCAGCGCTGCTCCCTGCAGGCGATGACGGCCTCTGCGAGCGCCACGAGGCTCGAGTCGGCGCCCGGGTCGAGCGTGTCGAGTCGTTCACGCGCGCGGCCGACGCGTCCGTCCAGCCCATCGAGCAAGGCCAGCATCGGCATTGCGACGGCGCGCAAGGGCGCGTCCTCATCCTGCCCGAGGGGTCGCAGCGTGAGGCTGAGCTCGAGGTCGCGGCGCGCCGCTGCGAGTTGCCAGAGGTACAGCCGGGTGGCGCCGACGCAGAGTCGGTTTTGTGGCTGCTGCGGGGCACGCTCGCCTGCTTCCAGGTACAGCTCGAGCGCTCGCGCCATCCGCTCCGCGTTGCGAGCCTCGTGCCCCTGCCTGAGGAGTCTCTTCCAGCGAAGTTTTCGGCGGTCCAGGAAGGCCTGCCACCCGAACAGCAGCAGCAGGGGGCCCACGCAGGCCCACAACTCGGACGCAGGGACCCGACTGGGCTCCCTGGGCTCCGTCGCTGGAAGCCTCGCGATGGCGACGCCGACCACGAGGGCCAGCCCAACGGTGAGCACCAGCAGCACCCGTGTTCGCCGGGGCAGTCTCTTCTTCACGCCCGCACGCGACGCTGCACGGTCAGGCCGTGTTTCTGCATCAGCCGGTACATGGTGACGCGGTTGATGCCCGCCCGCTTCGCCGCCGCGTCGACCTTGCCGTCGTTGGCGTCGAGCAGCTCGGCGAGGTAGCGGCGCTCGAGCGGCGCGAGCCACGCTTCCCTCAGCTCGGCGAGGGTCTTCGGCGCAGGGCCTGCCGCTGCAGCCGCAGGCGGCCCCCCGTTCACCCCGAGCGAAGTCGAGGGGCCGGTGCGCATCGCCTTGGGGAGATCGTCCGGCTGCACCGTGTCGGTGCGCGCCATCACCACCGCGTGCTCGAGCGAGTTCTTCAGCTCGCGCACGTTGCCGGGAAAGTCCCACGCCTGGAGCACCGCCATCGCCTCGCGGCTGAGCTGCGAGACCTTGCGCCCGTGCTTCTGCGCCGCCTGCTGCAGGAACACCTGCGCGAGGATGGGCAGGTTGTCCTTGTACGTGCGCAGCGCGGGCAGCTCGACGGTGATGACGCCCACGCGGAAGAAGAGGTCGTCGCGAAAGCGGCCCTGCTTCACCATCTCAGGGAGATCGCGGTTGGTGGCGCAGATGAAGCGCACGTCGACCCGGCCGGGCGCGGCGTTGCTGCCCAGAGGTGACACCTCGCCCTGCTCGATGGCGCGCAGCACCTTCGCCTGCAGCATCAGCGGCAGCTCACCGAGCTCGTCGAGGAAGAGCGTGCCGCCGTCGGCCTTCTGGAACTCGCCGATCTTGTCGAACGAGGCGCCGGTGAACGCGCCCTTCACGTGCCCGAAGAGCACGCTCTCGAGCATCGTCTCGGGGATCGCCGCGCAGTTCACGGTGACGAAGGGCTTGCTGGCGCGCTTGCTGTTGAAGTGAATCGCCTTCGAGACGAGGTCCTTGCCGGTGCCGCTCTCGCCCGTGACGAGCACGGGCACGTCGGTGCCCGAGACCTGCTCCAGCTTCCGTTCCACCTCGTGCCACGCGGGCGAGAGGCCCTTGATCACGAAGGGCCTTCCGTCCGCGCGGGTGTGCCGGGCCAGCGAGGCGCGCCGCAGGTACTTGGCTGACGCCGCGGCGACGGCCTCCAGCGCGGTCACGTGCGCGTAGGTGAAGGCCTCCTTCTGCGCGCTGGCCACCGTGAGCACCCCGATGGGCTTGCCCTGCCAGGGAATCGGCACGGCGAGCACCGACTCCACGTCGAGGAAGTAGCGCGCGTAGTTCGGGTCCTTCTCCGTGTCGTTGCACAGGTAGGGCGCGCCGTTCTCGAAGCAGGACACCGCGATGCCGTTGGCGCGGCCGTCGCGCCGGGGGCGCAGCACCGACCCCGTGCCGGGCAGGGTGACGATGACGCCCTCCACCATGTGGAAGTCGACGGTGAGGCCCTTCGCCTTGGCGTCCCAGAGGAAGACGGCCCCGTTGCGGCTGCCGGTCTGCGTGCAGGCGACCTCGACCAGGCGGCGCGCCACCGATTCCATGTCGACGGCGTGAAGTTGGGCGTCCGTGTCGGTCACGTCAGGGCTCCGGTTCGAAGGTGAGCTCCACGAGGTACAGCTTCGTGCCCTCGGGGGCGTTCTGCGCGTTCCACCAGCTGCGCTCGAGATCGCCCTCGAGCGGGGAGGTGTAGTTCGAGATGAGGAAGCGGTGCGCGTCGAGGCGCGCGATCGACGGGAACGAGGTGTCCCCCGCGGAAGGGAAGTCGAACACCCACTCCACCTTCCGCAGCTCGCGGTTCACCCGGTACAGCGCGGTGCGCTTGGCCCGCCCGCTGTAGGCCGCGAGGTAGCGCAGCTGCCTGTCTGCGAAGGGCAGGGTGTCGAGGCCCTGGTCGAAGGGGCCGCCCACGTCGCGCCGCGCCACCAGGAACAGCTCGCGCCCATGCCTGAGCATCTTCGGCGAGTCGTAGCGCTCGGGGTCGCTCTTCGCGTTGCAGGTCCACGTGCCGAGGGTGTCGGGCGGCGCGCTGCACACGTGCGAGCCGAAGCCGGTCGCGTCGCCGTCTTCGTTGCGCGTCACCGCCCAGAGGGTGCCGTCGTCGGCGAACTCGAAGGCCGCCTCCGAGACGCCACCCCGGTACACCACGCCGTCACCCGAGAGCGGACTCCACGTCAGCCCGTCGTCCGAGCGGGTGAAGGAGAGCTCGAGCATCGAGGGCTCGCCCAGCCGGTAGTGATTGCCGAGGTACGAGGTGCGCCACGCTTCGCCGTTCCGCACCTGGAGGGCCCAGGTGATCTCCTTGTCCACGCCGAACGGCTCGCGCTCCGTCCAGCTTCCGTCGGCGCGCCGCTCGATGCGCCACTGGTGCTTCGGCTCGAAGGAGAAGCGGTCCGTGCCCGCCTCGAACCAATAGAAGAAGAGGCGCCCGTGCAGCGAGAGGAAGAGCGGCTCGCGCAGGTCGGTCTCCATGAAGACCGTGGTCTCGAAGGTCCACGTCGCGCCGAGGTCGGCCGAGGACATCACGTGCAGCCGCGTTCCGGTCGAGGCGAAGTGCGTCTCGGACGTGCGCCAGCCGAGGTAGAGGCGGCCCTGGTGCAGCACGATGCCGGCGTTGTTGTTCGACGGCAGCACCGGCGTCACCGGCAGGCCGCGCGCCGGCACCACGAAGCGCGGCTCGCCCAGCACCGGCTTCCAGCGCACCGAGTCGTCCACCGGCCAGTCGGCAGGGTCGTCGCTGGGGCTGGTGGGCGCGACCGGAGGCGCCACGCAGCCGGCCAGGATCACCAACAGGTATGCTCGACGCAGCATGAGTGTCCTCATTAAGCATCAGTGTTGCGTTGGTGCAACTGTTGCCAAGCGCCACTCAAGGAAGAACGGCATGTTGGAGATCGTCAACGGCAGGCACGGGGGCTGCACACATGGTCTGCATCCTCGCAGCATCCGAAAGAACCTGACCATGACCGCACTTCGCACCTCGCTCCTGACGCTGGCCCTGACCTTCACCGCGTGCGGCCCTGCCGACGCCTTCATCGACGGCGAGGACGGCGTCGAGCTGATGGACGCCGAGTCTGAGCTCGCCGCCACCAGCGGCCGCTTCGAGACGTTCGTCGGCAAGGACGGCCAGCACTACTTCCACCTGCTCGCGGGCAACGGCGAGAAGATCCTGGCGAGCCAGGGCTACGCGACGGCCGCCAGTGCGCAGGCCGGGGTCGAGTCGGTCGCCACCAACGCCACCAGCGCGGGCCGCTACCTGCAGCGTGAGGCGTCGGACGGCAGCCGCTACTTCGTGCTCACCGCGGCGAACGGCGCCATCATCGGCATGAGCGAGATGTACACGACGGCCGCCGCCTCGGCGAAGGGCGCGCTGGCGGTGCAGAACGTGGTGAAGAACATCGTCTCCTCCGGCGTCGCGCTGCAGGGCGACACCCGCTTCGAGACGTTCAAGGGCCTCTCCGGCAAGTACTACTTCCACCTCAAGGCGAACAACGGCCAGATCGTCCTCCAGTCGCAGGCCTACACCACGAAGGCCGCCGCCACGAACGGCGTCACCTCGGTGAAGACCAACGGCGCCATCCTCGCCCGCTTCCAGGTGCGCGCCGCGGCGGATGGCCAGAGCTACTTCGTGCTGAAGGCGGCGAACGGCGCGGTCATCGGCCGCAGCGAGATGTACTCGACGGCCTCGAACGCGACGGCCGGCATCACCGCGGTCATCGGCCTGCTCGCCACCGCGAAGTAATCGACTGATTCTCCCCGGGGGGGGGACAACGCGCTCGAGGTGCCAAAGGGGGCACTTCGAGCGCGATTTGTTTTGCGGGGAGAGGGCCGGGGTGAGGCTCTTCAGTTGGCCGGAACCTGCGCGCGCATCCACTCCTCGAAGTTCGGCCACGCATTCTTCGCGGCGGAGAGGATGGACGCGGCGTCGCCGAACGTGCGGTCACCCCACTTCATCGCGACGAACTCCTGCAGCTGCGGCCGCGGAGTGAGGTCTTCGGTCTCGCGTGAGAACAGGTCCACCCCGGCGGCGACGAGCGCGACGAACGAGGGGAAGTCCGGGGCGAGCACGTGCAGCTCGCCGTCGTCGCCCAGCTGCACCACCGGGTTGTCGAGCAGCTCGCGGCCTGCCTGGCGCCAGAGGGTGAACTGCCCACCCGCGCCGTCCATGGCGAAGGTCAGCAGCTGCTGATCGACCGCCGGGTTTCGCGCCCAGTCAGACGGCTTGTACTGCTCGTTGAAGTCCGCGTAGCCCTCGAGGTCGGCCTCACCCGCTCCGCCGGAGTTCACCAGCTCGCAGAACGCGGCGACCTCTTCGGGAAAGGAGAAGTACGCGGCGGGCGCTTCTGGCGTGGGCGCGGGCGGTGGCGCCTCGGCCTTCTTCGGCGCAGCCGGCTTCTTCGCGGGCGCCGCCTTCTTCTTCGCCACCACCACCTTCGGTGCGGCCTTCTTCAGCGCGGCTTTCTTTGGCGCGGCTTTCTTTGGCGCGGCCTTCTTCGGCGCGGCCTTCTTCGACGCGGCCTTTTTCGCCACCACCTTCTTCGCGGCGACCTTCTTCTTCGGAGCCTTCTTCACTGCCCTCTTTGCGGCTTTCTTCTTCGCGGCCATGGGAATCCTCCGGGCCGGGACGCTGCCAGAGAGCGCGCCCGCGGACTACGCGCATCGACCTGCTCTGAGGCCTGCCTTGTCGCGGCAAGGGGCAATGCGATATCGTGATATCAATGGCTCAGCTCGTGGTTCGACAGCTCGAAGAAGAGGTGAAGGTGCGCCTCGGGCGGCGGGCGGCGCGTCGCGGGGTGAGCATGGAAGAAGAGGTTCGGGAGATCCTGCGGGACGCGGTCAAGCGCGAGGATCGGTTCCCCTCGAAGCTGGGCAGCCGGATCGCCGCGCGATTCGCGAAGGTCGGGCTCACCCGTGACCTGCCTGAGCTGCACGGGCAGCTTGCCCGCCCAGCGGCCTTCAAGAAGTGATCATCCTCGACACGAACGTTCTGTCTGCGCTCATGCGCGCGTCGCCCGACGAGGAGGTCATCGCCTGGCTCGACGCGCAGCCAGCCGAGTCGGTGTGGATCACGAGCATCACGGAGTTCGAGAGCCGAATGGGGTTGGCGCTCTTGCCTCCCGGAAGGCGCCGTCAGGCGCTGCAGGCGAGCTTCGAACGACTGCTTCGGGACGATCTGCAGGGCAGGGTACTCGCCTTTGACAGTGACGCTGCCGCGGAGTCCGCGCTGGTCGCCGCCCGACGCCAGAAGGCGGGGCGGCCCGTCGACATGCGCGACACCCAGATTGGCGGCATCGCACTGGCGCGCAGAGCGACCCTGGCCACCAGGAACGTGCGGCACTTCGATGATCTCGAAGTGACCGTCGTGAACCCCTGGGCCTGACCCACGCGCTTCGACTTGCTTCCGGAGGCCCGCCTGCGCACTCATGCGCCATGCCGAAGTTCACGCTGAACGGGGTCGAGCGCGAGGTCGACGCCCCCCCTGACATGCCGCTGCTCTGGGTCATTCGCGACGTGCTCCAGCTCACCGGCACCAAGTTCGGCTGCGGCCTGGCGCTGTGCGGCGCCTGCACGGTGCACGTCAATGGGCAGGCCACGCGCAGCTGCGTCCTCCCGGTGGGCGCCGTCGAGGGGCAGCAGGTGCGCACCATCGAGGGGCTCGCGCAGGGCGAGGCGCTGCACCCCTGCCAGCGCGCGTGGAACGAGCTCTCGGTGCCGCAGTGTGGCTACTGCCAGCCGGGCCAGCTGATGCAGGCCAGCTCGTTGCTCGCGCAGACCCCCGAGCCGACCGACGAGGAGATCAACGCCTCGATGAGCGGCAACCTCTGCCGGTGTGGCACCTACCCACG
Source organism: Archangium sp. (assembly GCA_030681645.1). Taxonomy (GTDB): domain Bacteria; phylum Myxococcota; class Myxococcia; order Myxococcales; family Myxococcaceae; genus Archangium_A. The sequence continues at coordinate 29,991 of JAUXRX010000055.1, read as the reverse complement.
CATTCGCGCCGCCATCCACCGCGCCGCGGCGCTGGCGAAGGAAGAGCACCTCGACCTCAAGGCGGCCATCGCCCACCCGGAGAAGAAGTGAATCGACTCTCGAGGCGAGGGTTCATCCAGGCGGGGCTCGCGGTGGGGGGCGGGCTGCTGCTCGAGATCGTCCCCGGCGTGGCAGGCGCGGCCGGCTCGAAGGCCAGCTTCACGCCGGGCGCGTACCTGCGCATCACCGCCGACGACGTCATCACGCTCATCCTCGCGCGGGTGGAGATGGGGCAGGGCACCAGCACCATGCACGCGCAGCTGCTCGCCGAGGAGCTGGAGGTCTCGCCCTCGAAGCTCACCCTCGAGTTCGCCGGCAACGACCGCCGCTTCGACAACCCCACGCTGGGTTTTCAGATCACCGGTGGCAGCACCTCGACCACCATCTCGTGGGGGCCGTACCGCCAGGCCGGAGCGACGGCGCGCGAGATGCTCATCGGCGCCGCGGCGAAGACCTGGGGCGTGCCCCGGGGCGAGTGCGTGGCGAAGGACGGCGCGGTGGTGCTGACGGCCACCGGCCAGCGCCTGAGCTACGGCGCGCTCGCGGAGACCGCGGCGTCGATGCCGGCGCCCCCGGTGAAGCCCCGCGAGAAGGACTTCACCGTCATCGGCAAGCCCACGCCGCGCGTCGACTCGATGCTCAAGGTGACGGGCAAGGCGCAGTTCGGCCTCGACGTGCAGGTGCCGGGCGCGAAGGTGGCGGTGCTGATCCGCTCGCCGGTGCCGGGTGGCACGCTCAGGTCGTTCGACGACACCGAGGCGAAGAAGCTGTCGGGCGTCTCGCAGGTGGTGGCGGTGCCGCGGGGCGTGGCGGTGGTCGGCGACACGTACTTTCACGCGCGTCGCGCGGCGCAGGTGGTGAAGGTCGAGTGGGACGACGGGGCGCTGGCGAAGTTCGACTCGAAGGTGCTCCACGACCAGCACCTCGAGGCGCTGCGGGGAACCGGTGGGCGGCGGGTGAAGAACGCAGGCGACGCACTCGATGCGCTCTCGCGCGCGGTCACCGTGCTCGAGGCGGAGTATTCGTGCCCGTATCTCGCGCACGCCACCATGGAGCCGCAGAACGCGACTGCCTGGGTGCGCGACGGGAAGTGTGAAATCTGGGCGCCCACGCAGGGGCCGATGCTGGCGGCCGAGCAGGTGGCGCGCGCGCTGGACATCCCCCAGTCCGACGTGACGGTGCACCAGACGTGGCTCGGCGGTGGCTTCGGCCGGCGCATCGCGCAGGACTACGTCATCGAGGCGGCGCAGGTGTCGAAGGCGATCTCCGGCCCGGTGAAGGTGGTGTGGAGCCGCGAGGACGACCTGAAGCACTCGCCTTACCGCCCGGCGGCGACGCACCGGGTGCGGGGCACGCTCGACACCTCGGGCAAGCCGCTCGCGTGGCATCACCGCGTGGCGACGCAGAGCATCGTGTCGCAGGTGCTGTCGGACTTCGCGGGCGCGGTGCTGCCGGCCGGGCTTCACTTCATGCGCCGCGCGGTGGCGTCGATGGGGCAGGGCGCGTTGGCCGAGCGCGATGACTCCTCGTTCGAGGGCGTAGACTCGTTGCCGTACGAGCTGCCCCACCTCGCGGTCGACTTCGTGCCGGTGGAGCCGGGCGTGCCGGTGATGTTCTGGCGCAGCGTGGGCCACTCGCACACGGCGTTCGCGACCGAGAGCTTCATCGACGAGCTCGCGCACGCGGCGAAGGTGGATCCGGTGGAGTACCGGCGCTCGCTGTTGATGCGGCAGCACCGGCACCGCTGGGTGCTCGAGCTGGTGGCGGAGAAGATCGGGTGGACCACGCCAGCGCCCGAAGGCGTGGGGCGGGGCGTGGCGGTGCACAAGAGCTTCGAGAGCTACGCCGCGGCGGCGGTCGAGGTGAGAATCGAAGACGGCGCCATCGCGGTGAAGCGGGTCGTGATGGCGATCGACTGCGGGCGGGTGGTGAACCCGGACATCGTGAAGCAGCAGCTGGAATCGGCGGCGATCTTCGGGCTGTCAGCGGCGCTCAAGCAGCGCATCACCTTCGAGAACGGGCGGGTGCAGCAGTCGAACTTCCACGACTTCGCGCCGCTGCGCCTGAACGAGGTGCCGCGCATCGAGACGTACCTGCGCGAGAACGAGGCCGCGCCCACGGGCGTGGGTGAGCCGGGGCTGCCGGTGATCGCGCCGGCGGTGGCGAACGCGGTGTTCGCGTTGACGGGCAAGCGGTTGCGCACCTTGCCGCTGTCGCTCGAGTGAAATGGTGGAAGGCGGCGCCTCGACTCCGCTCGGCGTGAACGGACGGGCCCTCATTCAGGAAATCACCGCACCGCTCGCGCGTTGTCTGGGCAATGTCGACGGTCCGCTACCTCCTGCACATCCTGCTCGGCGGGGTGCACGTGTTCCTCACCTCGCTCACGCTGCTGGTGCAGCTGGCGAGCACCGGGACCACCTTCACCGGCGTGGCGACGCTGACTCTGCTCGGCGCCTGGGCCGGGGCGAGCTCGACGCTGCGCACGAAACAAAGCCTCATCACCGCGGCCGTGGGCATCGCGCTGCTGCTGCTCCTCGCGGTGCGCGGTCAGTTCAATTTCTACCTGAACCTCTGGGTCGCGGCGGTGATGGTGCCGCTCTCAGCGCTGCTCTGGCTCCTCGTCGCCTGGCGCCGCTGGGGTGACGACGGCGACCCCGCTCACACGTTGCGCGCCACCCACTGAGTCATCGCGGGCGCGGGCAACACGCCGCTCTGCCGCGCGCGCTCCTGGCCGTCCTTGAACACGATGAACGTGGGGATGCCGCGAATGCCCAGCCTCGCCGACGGCTGCGGGTGCTCGTCGGTGTTCACCTTCAGCAGCAGCGCCTTGCCCGCCTGCGCGCGCCCCACCTGCTCGAGGATCGGCGCGGCCATGCGGCACGGTCCGCACCACGGCGCCCAGAAGTCGACCACCACGGGAATCGGCGAGTTCGCCACCGCGCGCTCGAAGCCGCTCGCGTCGACCTCCTGCGGCACACCCGAGAGGTCGAGCTTGCCATGACACTTCCCACAGGTCGGATGGCCGTCAGGCCGCTGGGCAGGAACCCGGTTGAACGCACCACACACTGAGCATCGGAACATGGCTCACTGGTAAGGCAGCGCGATTCGATGTCCAGTGTGCGGGTGATGACCGCGATCATCCCCGCCGCCGGCGAGAGCGCCCGGCTGGGCCAGCCCAAGCAGTTGGTGAAGCTGAAGGGCGAGGCCCTGGTGCATCGCGCAGCACGGATTTCACTCGAGGCCGGGTGCGCGCGGGTGGTGGTGGTGGAAGGCGCCGTGCCGCTGCGCGACGTGCTCTCCGACCTCGCTGTCGAGGTGGTCACCTGCCCGAGCTGGCGGCTGGGCCCCGGCGCGTCGCTGCGGGAAGGTGCGGGTGTCGTTGGCGAGGTGGCGATGCTGGTGGTGCTCGCTGATCAACACGCGGTGAGTGCGGAACAGCTGCGGGAGTTGATCAGCGCTCCCGGCGAGGTCGCGGCGGCCCTCTATGCGGGGGCTCTCGGGGTTCCGGCTCGGTTTTCGGCGAAGTACTCGGGCGTGTTGCGCTCGCTACAGGATTCGCAGGGCGCGAAGGGCTGGCTTCGAGCGCACTCGGAGTTGGTGACTGCCGTCGAGATGCCGGCGGCGGAGTTCGATCTCGATACTCCCGGGCAGCTCGACCGGCTGGGCCGGTAGTGGGCCCCTCACCCCGACCCTCTCCCCGCTGCGCAGGGAGAGGGGGGACCGATTTCAGTTTTGAATTGCACATCTGCGGCTGCACGAAGGGAAAGTGAGCAACCTCGTGGATCCACGGCGCAGGCGCGATGGCACGTCGTTCGCTGGGCTTCCGCTCACGATGAGCTTTGTCGAATCGCTGCGCACCTTCGCCTCCCCTCAGCCCGCGCCGTTGCCACAGGCGCAGGTGTGGGATTGTTCCAGCCGTGGCCAGGTGCTCGCGGCGGCGTTCGAGGTGCACGAGGCGGCGATGAACGAGGGCTACATGCCTGATGAGGCCACCCGCCTCTCCATGGCCCTCGCAGAGCTCGCCGCCCACGGTGGCCTCGCTTCGGTCTACTTCCTGGAGCTGGGCTGGCGCGTCGAGGTCGCCCCAGCGGCGGGCGGGCCCGTGCTCAGCGCGAGCTATCAACGCGTCGAGAACGCGTGATCTTCGCTGGGCGGTGAATAAGCTGCGCGAATGCTCGAAAAGGTCGACCTCTCGCGCGCGCTCACGAAGGAAGAAGCTGAACCGAAGCTGAAGAAGCTCCAGGAGCGGCTCCGCATTCTGCAGCAGGCGGCGCTCCACGCCCCCATCGCCGTCACCCTCGTGCTCGAGGGCTGGGACTCGGCGGGCAAGGGCACGCTCGTGGGCAAGCTGGTGGAGCGGCTCGACCCGCGCGGCTTCAAGGTGCGCTCGACCAACGCGCCCCTGGAGGAAGAGCTGTACCGCCCCTGGCTGTGGCGCTTCTGGATGAAGCTGCCCGCCTACGGGGAGATCGTGGTGTTCGATCGCTCCTGGTACGGCCGCGTCGGCGTCGAGCGCGTCGAGAAGCTCGCCCGCCCCGACGAGGTCGAGCGCGCGTACCAGGAGATCAACGACTTCGAGCGCGCCCTCACCGACGACGGCCAGGTGCTGGTGAAGCTGTTCCTGCACATCACCAGGAAGGAACAGAGGAAGCGCTTCGAGAAGGCCGAGGCCGACTTCCACACCGCGTGGAAGATTCAGCCCGAGGACTGGCGCCGCCACGGCCAGTACCGCGAGTACCTGGGCGTGTACGAAGAGATGCTCGAGCGCACCTCCACCACCAACGCCCCGTGGGTGGTGGTCGAGGCCACCGACAAGCGCTGGGCCACCGTCGAGCTGTTCGAGCGCGTGGTGCAGGCGATGGAAAAACGGCTCAAGGCCATCGGCAAGCTCCCCGGCGCCACGCGGCTCAGTGACGTGGTGGCGAAGCCGCCTCGCCCGAAGTCACCTCCGAAGAAGAAGCAGGCCACGAAGGGAGCCGAGTGATGCTGAGCACCATCGACCTCTCGGTGCACCTCGACCGCGACGACTACGAGAAGCAGCTCCCCGCGTTGCAGGTGAAGCTGCGTGAGCTCCACTGGGAAGCGTTCCAGAAGCGCGTTCCCGCGGTGCTCATGTTCGAGGGCTGGGACGCGGCGGGGAAGGGCGGCGCCATCAAGCGGCTCACCCAGGTGCTCGATCCCCGCGGGTACACCGTGGTGCCGGTGGCCGCGCCCCAGGGCGACGAGAAGCAGCACCACTATCTCTGGCGCTTCTGGAAGCACCTGCCCAAGGCCGGGCACTTCACCATCTTCGATCGCAGCTGGTACGGGCGCGTGATGGTGGAGCGCGTCGAGGGCTTCTGCTCGGAGGACGCGTGGCAGCGCGCGTACCGCGAGATCACCGAGTTCGAGCACCAGCTCGTCGACTTCGGCATGGTGGTGGGGAAGTTCTTCCTGCACATCGACAAGAAGGAGCAGCTCAAGCGCTTCCAGGAGCGCGGCAAGGACCCCTACCGCTCGTACAAGCTCACCGAGGACGACTGGCGCAACCGCGAGAAGTGGGGAGCCTACGAGGCGGCGATCGACGAGCTGCTCGAGCGCACCAGCACCACCTTCGCGCCCTGGACGGTGGTGGAGGCGAACGACAAGCTCCACGCGCGCGTGAAGATCCTCCAGACGGTGGTGGGCGCGCTGGAGAAGGCCGTCGACGGGCCCAGCGTGGCCAGGCGGCTCAAGAAGGCCGAGCGCAAGCTGGCGAAGCTCGCGAAGGGGTGATCAAAGCGTGTCCTCGAGCTCGTCCACCCGGTCGAGCTCGCCCACCCGGGCCATCGCCTTCTGGTGAACATCGTCGCCGTCGTCGGTGATGCTGATGACGAACTTGAACAGCTTGATCGCCTCTGCGGGGTCCGTCTCCCTGAGCTGGTAGCCGCGCAGGTAGGCCTCCTTCGCCTCGGTGGCCGCTTCGACCACGATGCGGCCCGCGCCCACGTGATTCGGATCCCTCAGCCGCGCCTCCCGGGCGAGCTTGAGGGCGCTGAGCCAATCACCGGCCTTCCGGGCCCGGTCGGCCTCGTCGAAGAGGTCCTGCACCGACCTGCCCGCGGAAGCGTCGACGCTGACCAGCACGCTCTGCCGCTGGCCGTTGGTGAACCACACCAGGATGGTGGTCTTCCCCGGGCTGGCGGCCCTGATGCGCAAGCCACGGGTGCCCGCGGGAGACACGTCGGCGACCGACGGATCACCCACGGCGATCCGCGCGATGTCCTGCTCGAGGTTGACCTGGCCATGGCTCCCCGGGGGGAGCGTGAAGTTCACGGCCTGAGGCTCGCTGCGCTTTTCCGGCTCGCGGGCCTGCTCGAGAATGGCCTGCACCTTCGGCAGGTACTCGTCGTCGGGGGCCGCGATCTCGACGTAGTACTCGTAGTAGCGGCGGGCCTTCTCCATGTCGGCGGCGCTCTGATCGCGCGTGGCGATGGCGGCGTAGACGCTGCCCGCCTGCCGGTAGCAGGGGGCGTAGCTGGGGGCGATCTTCATGCACTTCTCCAGGCGAACCGCGGCGCGCTCGAAGTTCTTCGCCCGCCTCTCGTCCTGGGCCTCGGCGAACAACTGCTCGGCCTCGGTGCGCGCGGCGGGCGACAGCGGCGTGTTGCCGCCCATGCCGTTCTGCCGCTTCGCCACCATCCGCCCGAGCGGGGTCGAGCGCCCGTCGGCGAGCTTCGCGTCGAGCAGCCCCAGCTCATCGAGCTCTTCCGGGCTGAGCGCGTCGAGGCGCCTGGCCAGGCCCACCGCCCGCGCCACGTCAGAGGCGAGCGGCCGGCAGACCTCGCTGCTGCAGTCCTTCGAGGCGAGGCGGTTCGCGCCCTCGAGATCGCCCGCGCGCCAGGCCCTGACGAGCGCCTTCGCGTCGCGGTCGGGGCTCTGCGCGACCTCGAGAGGCAGGGGCTCGTGGGGCTGCGCGGGTTCCGGACTGGTCACGACGATGGGGTCGGGGCGCAGCGCGAGATAGAGCACCTGCACCCCGAGCACGATCGCCACCACCGCGGCGGCGGCGGTCACCTCGGGCGGCAGCAACGAACGCCGCTTGAGTTGACGCGCGGGCACGGCGCCCTGGGTGAGCGCCGCGAGCCGCTGCTTGCCCCGCTCGAGGCCGGCGGCGGGCGGCTCGCCCGTGCGCTCATGCCGCTCGAGGAAGGTCTTCGCCTCGGAAGAGAGGTCGGGCACTTCATCCTGGTCACTCATCGGGACTCCTTCTGGGTGCTCTCGTCCACCGGGTGGACCGGCTCGGGCTCGGGGGGCGGGTTGAGGGCACGGGTGAGCGCAGCGCGGCCCAGGCGCAGCCGCGAGTAGACGGTGTTCAGCTTCACCTCGAGGGCCTCGGCGGCCTGCGGCGCGGTGAGCTGCTCGAGGTCCACCAGCACCACCACCTCGCGCTGCTCCTCGGGGAGCTGGGAGAGCACCCGCTCGAGCTCGTGCAGCTTGCGCTGCTGCTCGAGGCGTTGATCAGGCGCGCTGCCGGGGTCGACCAGGCCATCGTCGAGCAGGCGCACCGGCCCCCGGCGTTGCACCGCGCGCCGGGCGTTCGCCGCCACGCGCACCGCGATGCCCACCAGCCAGGTGCCCGCGTTCGAGCGGCCCTCGAAGCCCGCGAGCCGCTGGTGCGCGGTGAGGAACACGTCCTGCACGGCGTCCTCGACGGCGGCGCTGGAGACGCCCAGCCGCACCAGCGTGCGCCACACCTGTCGCGCATGGGCCTGGTAGAGCCTCGCGATGTCGGGGACTTCGGTTGGCATGGCGGCGAGCAATCGACTCACACCCCGGTGAGTGTCGCCAGCCCCGAATTCCGTCACGGGCCCTTGATCACGAGCAGCCGGACCTCGGTCATGTCTTCCATGGCGTAACGCACCCCTTCGCGGCCCAGTCCCGAGTCCTTCACGCCGCCGTAGGGCATGTTGTCCACGCGCCAACTCGGGACCTCGTTGATGAGCACCCCGCCGACCTCGAGCACGTCCCAGGCGCGCAGGGCGCGGTGCAGGTCGTTGGTGAACACGCCGGCCTGCAGCCCGAACTTCGAGTCGTTCACCGCGGCGAGCGCGGCGTCGTAGCTCTTCACCTTCGAGAGCACGACCACGGGGCCGAAGGCCTCCTCGGTGACGAGCGGCTCGGTGGCGGGCACATCTTCGAGCACGGTGGCCTCGAGCATCGCGCCGGTGCGCTGGCCGCCGCACAGCAGCTTGCCGCCGGCGCGCACGGCGGACTGGATCCACCCGTCGAGGCGCGCGGCCTCGCCCTCGCTGATCATCGGACCGATGAAGGTGTCTTCCTGCTTTGGATCTCCGGCGATGAGCGCGCGGGTGGCGGTGACCAGGCGGGCGCGGAGCTCGTCGTACACGGCCTCGTGCGCGATGATCCGCTGCACGCTGATGCAGCTCTGGCCCGATTGGTAGAAGGCGCCGGTGACGAGGCGGGAAACGACGTGGTCGAGGCGGTCGCGTTGATCCTCGTCGACCACGCAGGCCGCGTTGCCGCCGAGCTCGAGCACCACCTTCTTCTGACCGGCCTTCGCCTTGAGGTCCCAGCCCACCGCGGGGCTGCCGGTGAAGGACAGCAGCTTGAGGCGGGGGTCGGTGGTGAACAGGTCGGCGCCGCCGCGGTGCGCGGGGAGGATGCTGAACGCGCCCTTCGGCAGGTCGGTCTCCGAGAGCACCTCGCCGATGATGAGCGCGCCGATGGGGGTGCGGCTGGCGGGCTTGAGCACCCAGGTGCAGCCGGCGGCGAGGGCGGGCGCCACCTTGTGCGCGGCGAGGTTGAGCGGAAAGTTGAAGGGGCTGATGAACGAGCACGGGCCGATCGGCACGCGCTTCGTCATGCCGCGGTAGCCGCGCGCGCGGGCGGAGATCTCGAGGTTGAGCACCTCCCCATGGAGCCGCGTCGCCTCTTCAGCGCCCTCGCGGAAGGTGTCGATGAGCCGGGTCACCTCGCCGCGCGCGTCGCGGATGGGCTTGCCCGCCTCGATGCACAGCGCCATCGCCAGCTCGTCGAAGCGCTCCTGGAACTTCTTCGCGCAGTGCATGAGCACGTCGCGGCGCTGATAGGGAGGGACCTTCGCCATCGCCTCGCGCGCGTCGTGCGCGGCGGCGATGCCCGCGTCGATGGCCTTCGCGTCGGCCAGCGCGACGCGGGTGGCGACGGCGCCGGTGAACTTGTCGGTGACCTCGAGCGCCTCGTTGGCGAACACGGGCTCGTTGGCGAGGTAATACGGGTAGCGGGGCTTCAGCATCGAGGGATCCTGTCTCCCTCTCCCTGCGAAGCGGGGAGAGGGCGGGGTGAGGGGCCGACTACTCCGTGCGAAGTCACCGGCCCAGCCAGTACCGTGCTCATAGCCGAAGTGGCGCCAGGGCCGGGGTTCAGCGGGGGGTGATGGTGGCGCCCCGCTGCCGCAGCCCCTCGAAGATCTGCCGCTTCGCGTCGCCCCACATGGTGGAGTGCACGGCCTGCGCGAGCTTCGCTTCCTTCTCTTCGCCGGGCCGCACCTCGTAGCGCACCTTCTCGCCCGGCTTGCCGTCGACGGTGAAGGTGACGAGGGCCCTGGGGGCGAGCCGGTCGATGACCGTCACGCGCACCGTCGCTTCGCCGCCGGCGAAGACGCCCTCACCGGTCAGCACCGGCAGGGTGCTCTTGATGGTGTCGAGCACCACCAGGTACTTCGTGGCGAGCCCTGCGTCGCACTGCGCGCGGATCGAGTCGCCGTTCCGTTCATCCAGCGCGCGCGGGCTCATCGGGCTGCGCGGCCCCGTCCACTGCAGGCAGTTGAGGAAGTTGCCACCCTCGTAGAGATCGAGCCGGCTCAGCTTCTGCCCCTCGTCGAGCTCGACGTCGGGATCGCCGAGCTGCTCGGCGGTGAGGAACGAGACGCTCGCCTCCGCGGTGTCCGCTTCCGTCCACGAGACGCCGTCGAGCTTGCCCTCGGGGGGGGCGTCGTTCACCAGTCGCCGCAGCGCGGGGAGCGAGGTGCGCACCGCGGCCCAGGCCGGCTTCGCCGCGTCGAGGACTTCCCGGTTGGTCTTCTGACAGCCGACAAGCGAGAGCGCGCACAGCAGGAGGACGGTTCGCATCGTGGGTGGGTAGCACGGTTTGCCCTCTCCCCGACCCTCTCCCCCTCGGGGAGAGGGATGACGGTCAGTCGAGCGTCACGTGCTCCAGCTCCACCTCGCGCGTGAGCTTGCGGAACTCGAACGTGCGGCCCGGCCAGAGCATCACGTTGCGGCCGTGCGCGTCGAGGTACCAGCTGGTGCAGCCCGACGCCCACACCGTGCGGGGCAGCTTCTCCTGGAGCGATTGGTTGAACTCGCGCTCGGCCACCTCGGTCACCTCGACGCTCTTCGCCCCCGCCGCGTCCATCGCGCGCAGGTGCGCCAGGGCGAAGTGGATCTGCGACTCGATCATGTAGACCATCGAGTTGTGCCCGAGCCCGGTGTTCGGCCCCATGAGCACGAACATGTTGGGGAAGCCCGGCACCGTGGTGCCCCGGTACGCGTGGAGTCCGTCCTTCCAGGTCTCGCCCAGGTCCTTCCCCGCCCGGCCCGTCACCTTCAGCTTCGACAGCGGCGCCGCCACGTCGAAGCCGGTGCACCAGGCGATGACGTCGCACGCCACGTGGCGGCCATCGGGCGTCACCACGCCGGTGGGCGTCACCTCCTTCACCGCGCAGCTCTCGAGCGTGACGTTGGGCCGGTTGAAGGCCGGGTAATAGTCATCGGACAGCAGGATGCGCTTGCACCCCGCGGCGTACTTCGGCGTGAGGCGTTCCTGCAGCGCGGGCGAGTGCACCTGCTGCCGCAGGTGCCGCTTGCCCAGCCACTCGGCGGCCTTGAGCACCTTCGGCCAGCGGGTGAAGCCGAAGGCGTAGCTCTCGAGCCGCCAGTAGATGCGCGCGCGGGTGAGCTTCATCAGCCACGGCGCCACCCGGTACAGCCACTTCGCGAGGCGCGAGATGGGCGCGTCGCGCCGCGAAATCACCCACGCGGGCGTGCGCTGAAAGAGCGTGAGCTGCTTCACCTTCGGCGCGAGCGCGGGCACCAGCTGAATCGCCGACGCGCCGGTGCCCACCACCGCTACCCGCTTGCCTTCCAGCGGCACCGCCTCGTCCCACGCGGCGGAGTGCAGCTGCGGCCCCTCGAACGTCTCGCGCCCCGGCACGTCGGGGAACTTCGGGTGGTGCAGCGCGCCCACGCCGAGCACCAGGTGCCGCGCGCGGAACTGCTCACCCTGCTTCGTGGTCACCGTCCACGTGGACGTGGCGTCGTCGAACACGCACGCGTTCACCTCGGCGCCGAAGCGGCACTGCGGCACCACGCCGTGCTCGACGGCGCAGCGCTCGAGGTAGGCGAGGATCTCCTTCTGCGGTGCGTACTGGCGCGTCCAAAGCGCGTTCGGCGCGAAGGAGAACGAATAGAGGTGGGACGGCACGTCGCACGCGCAGCCCGGGTAGTGGTTCTCGCGCCACGTGCCGCCCACGCCGGCGCCCTTCTCGAGCACCACGTAGCGCCTGCCCTCGCGTTGCAGCGCGATGGCCATGCCGAGCCCGGAGAAGCCGGACCCGATGATGATGACGTCGAGCTGGCTCATTCCACTGCCGGCAACGAGCGCTTCCACGCCTCGATGAGCTCGAAGCCACCGCGCGCCGCCGGGTGGAAGTCGCGGCGGAAGTACGTGAGGTACGGGGCGATGAGGCTGCTCAACGCGCCCGGGTCGAGGAAGCTGAAGCGGAAGAGCCGCCAGTGTTCGCGCACGGAGAAGAGGATGCCACGCTTGAACATGAAGACGAGCTGCTGCAGCAGCACCAGGCCCCAGAAGAAGATCGACACCAGCACCATCACCCGGCAGCGCTCGAACCAGGTGCCGCCAGCCGCGCGGTAGACGTCGAAGGCCACGCTGCGGTGCTCGTTCTCTTCGGCGGCGTGCCAGCGCCAGAGCGCCGCCATGGTCGGGTCGCTGCCCTCGAGCACCTCGGGCCTGGCCAGCATGAACTCGCCCAAGACCGAGGTGAAGTGCTCGAGGGCGCAGGTGATGGCGAGCTGGCGGCGGTGCGAGAAGAAGCGCTGCGAGATGCCGAGGAGGAAGCGCACGTTCTTCTCGAGGCCGGTGATGGGCAGGCCGAAGCCCGCGAGGCGCTCGTTGTAGGCGACGTGCTCGCGGCCGTGATGACCTTCCTGCGCGCAGAACGCGGCGACGTCCTTCTCCAGCGGCGTGCCCGCCACCTTCGGCGCGTAGTGCTTCACGCTGCGCACGAAGAAGCGTTCACCCAACGGGAAGAAGACGGAGAGCTGGTCGAAGTACGCGCTGACCGCGGCGCCCCGCGCGTGCCAGTCGCGAGGTACGTTGGTGAGCGGAAAGCGGAAGTCGCGCACTTCGATGCTGGGCATGGGGCGGAGAATGCCTGCGCGCGGAGCCTCACGGCAACGCGGGCTGCTGTGGGCGCGTGCCATCGTGTTGTCTTTCCGGGCCACGGCCAGTGTTATGCGGCCTCATGGACTTGAGCGCGTGGAGTCGCGAAGCGGTCGAGCAGTTGGGGGCTCGGTCTGCCCAACTCCGGCAGCGCCACGCCATCTCGGAGCGCGCGGCCTACACGTGGGATCTCGACACAGCTGAGCTGAAGCTCGACGGGCACGTGTTCCGGTTGGTGACCGTGGGGACCGTGGCGGGCGCGTCGTTTCTCTGGGTCTGGGCAAACGAGGCGATTCCGGTCATCGCGAAGGAAGGCCTGGAGCGTGTTCGCCAGTTCGGCGCTCAGAACGATCTCAGCCTGTTGACCACCGACTTCGCCTCGAGCTTCGACCGCACCGAGACGGGCTCGATTCTCTTCCTGCTCTTCGAGGTGCGCACACCGTGAGCCGCTCGGCGGGCCTCCCCGGCGCCTACCTCCAGCACCTCCTGGAGCTGACCCGGCGCTTCGGCGTCGACGACGAAGACCTGCTCGATCCGCTCGGCCTCGACGCCGACGACCTCGAGGATCACCTCGGCATCAAGCAGCTCTCGGCGCTCATCGATCGCGCCCGCACGCTCACGGGCGAGCCGGGCCTGGGCGTGTACCTCGGCCTGGCCATGCGCGCGTCGTGGCATGGGTACCTCGGCTTCGCGGTGCTCACCGCCCGCGACATCGGCGACGCCCTGCGGCTGGGTGAGCGCTTCATCGCCACCCGCACCACCGCGCTCGCCTTCCGCCTCACCGTGGAGGGCGGGGTGGCGTCGTTCTCCGTCGAGGAGCGCGCTGACTTCGGCGCCGCGCGCGAGGTGGTGGTGCTCGCGCTGCTCATCGGCCTGTCCACCATCGGGCACGCGCTCTCGGGGCAGGAGCTCGAGGGGCGCATCGAGGTCGCGCTGCCGCGGCCGCCGTGGCTCGAGCGCTTCGCCAGCGTGGCCAGGTTGGATCGGCTCTCCTTCGATTCACCGGCCCATCGGCTCGTCTTCGACGCCGAACTGCTGAAGACGCCCTTTCACCTCGCGGACGCCACCGCTCAACGCCTCGCCTCGGAGCAGTGCGAGAAGGAGCTCGCCTCGCTCGGCTTCTCGGGCCGGCTCTCCGCGCGCGTGCGCGAGCTGGCGTTGAAGGACGGCGCGGTCGTCGACGTGGACGGCGTGGCGAAGCAGCTCTCGATGAGCGCGCGCACCCTGAAGCGGCGCCTGGCCGCGGAGGGCACCAGCTACAGCGAGCTGCTCGAGGCCGAGCGCAAGGACAGGGCCGAACACCTGCTCGCGCACACCACGCTCTCGGTGAAGGAGATCTCCGCCGCGCTCGGCTACGCGGACACGGCGGCCTTCTCGCACGCGTTTCAACGGTGGACCGGCAAGTCGCCCAGCGAACGCCGCCAGTGACTTCGGGTGCCAGACCAAGCAGCATCCGCCGCCATGAACCGACTCCTCTCGCTCGTGGTGGTGACGTCGTGCTGTGCGCTCGCGGCCCCCGGTGACTGGAAGATGGTGGGGAAGAAGGGTGAGTTCGGAGCCACCGCCGCCGGCGCGGTGCTCGACGGCAAGCTCTACACCCTCGAGTCGACGGGCAAGCTCTACGTCACCGACCCGAACACCGGGGTGTGGAAGCAGCTGGGCAAGCCCGAGTTCGGCAAGACCGAGTGGCTTCACGGCGCGGCGGGGGCGCTCTATTCCATCGAGCGTGACGGCAACCTCTACCGCATCAACCCGGCCAACGGCTCGTGGGTCCAGGTGGGCGAGGCGGGCGGCTGGGCGAACACCATCGCCCTCACCGACCTCGACGGCACGCTCTATTCCATCTCGAAGGACGGCCGCCTCTACGCCACCAACCCCGCCGACGGCTCGTGGAAGCAGATCGGCAAGGCCGAGTTCCAGAAGACGGCCGTGCTCGCGGGCGTGAGCGGCATGCTCTACAGCATCGAGCGCGACGGCAGCCTCTTCGCCATCAACCCGAAGACGGGCGCGTGGAAGCAGAAGGGCGCGGCCGGCGCGTGGGGCCCGACCATCGCCATCACCTCGCTCAACGGAAAGCTCTACACGGTCGAGACCAGCGGCAAGTTCTACGTGACCGAGCCGGCCGCGGGCACCTGGAAGCAGCTGGGCAAGGCGGAGTTCGGCAGGACGCGCCGCATGTTCGGCGTCGGCGACAAGGTCTACACCCTCGAGAACGACGGCACGCTGTACGCCGTCTGGGTGAACTAGCTCAGCCCCTCACCCCGCCCTCTCCCCGCGTCGCAGGGAGAGGGAGACAGGCGGAACGAACTCAGCGGGGCCGGCTGGGCTGCGCCGCGAGCCGGGCCATCACCGACTGGATGTTGGCCTGCGCCAGCGCGAGGTTGAGCCGCATGAAGTCGATGGGCTTGCTCAGGAAGTACGTGGCGCCGATCGCCTTCACCTCGGCCTCGCTGTAGCGCGTGACGTACGCCGTCATCACGATGATGGGCAGGTGCGGTAACACCGGCAGCGCCTGCGCCCACGACGGCAACGTCCCGCGCGGCGTCATGCCGCGGATCGCCTTCACCAGCGCCAGCCCGTCGAGCAGGCTGCCCTGCAGCTCGATGTCCATCAGCACCGCGTAGAGGTCGGGGCCGTGCTTGATCAACGCCTCGCACGCCTGGCGATCCGTGGCGGCGTTGATCACCTCGTAGCGGCCCTGCAACCGCAGCTGCGCCAGCTTGAAGGTGTCGGCGTCGTCCTCGACGTAGAGGACCAGGGGCTTCGCGCTGGCAGGACGCTCACTCACGACGCGGCCACTGTATCGACATGAGGGGCAGGGGCCCACCCCAGTCGAGCCGTGAGGTGGGGGTCAGCCTTCGTCTTCCAGATGAAGCCGTCGAGCAGGTAGTGCGTGGTCTGCGGCAACGAGAGCAGCGGCACCAGCAGCGCCAGCAGCGCGCCTTCGACCTCGAACCCGCCCGCACCGAAGAGCATCGGGTGGTCGTGCCAGACCAGCCGGTCCCACGCGAACTCCTCGAAGAACGCGAGCACCCAGAGCACCACCAGGAAGCCGGGCAGGCCGGCGCGCAGCAGCCACGAGAGCCTGCCGTAGCCGCCCTCGGCGTCGCGGCCCTTCGCGTAGCGGTGCAGCAGCACCAGGTACGGCACGCCGTGCAGCGCCACGTTCATCACCGTGAAGGCGAGGTCGCTCTGCGCCAGCACGATGCCGCCGAACCACGAGAGCCAGGTGGCGAAGAGCAGCAGCGTCTTGCCCAGGTGAAAGCGCCGCAGCACCAGGGCCTGCGCGAGCCAGCCCACCAGCACCACCGCGTGGATCCCCAGCGCGAGCGTGCCCACCCACTGCGGAAGACCCGAGACGAAGTCGCCCTCGCGGAACCACCAGAACGCGCGCGGCAGGTGGGCGTGCCACCACACCACTGGCCCCAGCGTCGCAGCGTAGATGGCGGCGCGATCGAGGTTGAGCTCAGTGTTGCTGGGTCGCCTCACCTCGGCCGACGCTCCGCTGCGCTCCGCGTCGTCTCGCGCAGCCTGCGACTGCTGGCCGGCGCGGCGGCCGTAGAGCACCATCCACCCCACCTGCTGGCGGATGAAGTGCCACGCCGCGATGTACGCGAGCACGCGCCAGAAGGCCTCGGCTGAGATCGAGTGCACCGCCACGCCCAGCCCGTACGCGAGCAGCGGCGCGCCGGCGTAGAGCAGCGGGCGCCGCTGCAGCTCGGCCTTGTCGAGGTAGACGCGGAAGAGCGTCGACCACACGTGCGCGACGTCGATGAACACCACGAAGATCAGGAAGGCCCAGGGGGGCGTGTCGGCCCCGACGCCGAGCGACGGCAACAGCAGGACCAGCGCGAACGACAGCAGCGCCGTGCCTGCGAAGGCCAGCACGTCGACGCCAGGAGAGAAGAGCCAGCGCTGCGTCACGCGCGCAGTCCTAGCAGACGCGCGCCTCGACTCCGGACCCCGTTCGTCCCGAGCGGAGTCGAGGGCTCGTTGACATGCGGGTGGGGCAGCATGACATTCCGGCTCGCTGCGACTCTCACCTCAGGAGTGCCCATGCCTGCCTGGACCTACGGGATGTTCGTGTGGCGCGAGCTGTCCACCCCTGATGTCGACGGCGCGCTGCGGTTCTACGGCGAGCTCGCTGGCTGGAAGTCGCAGAAGGTCGACATGCCCAACGGCGCCTACTGGCTGCTCCTCCGCGGCGAGAAGCAGGTGGGCGGCCTGATGGCGCTCGCCCCGGGCGTCGACATGCCCCCGTACTGGATGAGCTACCTCTCGGTGCCCGACGTCGACGCGGCGCTCGCCGCTGCGAAGGGGTTCGGCGGCGAGGTCGTCTGGGGGCCCATCGACGTCGACGACATCGGCCGCATGGCCACGGTGGTCGATCCGCGCGGCGGCGCGTTCTCGCTGATGAAGGCGACGAAGGGCGACCCGGTCTTCATCCCGCCCGCGCCCGGCGAGTTCTGCTGGGAGCAGCTCAGCTCTCCCGACCTCGACAACGCGCGCGCCTTCTACAGGGCGGTGGTGGGCTGGAAGACGATGCCCTTCCCCGGGGGCCAGCTCGAGACGTTCGGCTTCGGCCCCCGGCCCGGAGAGCAGGCCGCCACGCTCGTCGCAGTGGAGGGTGGCCAGCCGGGGTGGATGACCTTCATCGTGGTCGACTCGCTCACCGCCGCGTGCGCGCGCACCGTGAAGCTCGGGGGCCAGGTGCTCTCCACCGAGACGGTGGTGCCCGGCATCGGTGCCTACAGCGTGATCAGAGATCCGCAGGGCGCGGTGCTCGGACTCTTCAAGGCCTGAGGGCGTTCACCCGGTCGGTGCTGACGGCGTGGCCGGCCGGGTGATTTCTCTCGCCACCACGAGCACCGAACCGGCAACATCGGTCGATGCTCAGCCTCGCGCTCCTCGCTCTCGTCAGCTCGGCGGTTCCTCTCGAGGAGCTCTTCGCCAGGGTCGACCCCACGGTGGTGACGGTGCGCGTGGCCACGAAGAGCCTCACCGAGAACCAGAGCGGGGCGGTGATGGTGGTGGCCATCATCACCGGGTCCGGCGTGCTGGTGCACCCCGACGGCTACGTGGTCACCGCCGCGCACGTGGTGGAGGCGGCCGAGCTGGTCGAGGTGCACTGGCTCGACGGCTTCAAGGCGAAGGCGAAGGTGGTCTCGCTCTCGCGCACCGAAGACATCGCGCTGCTCAAGGTCGAGAGCACGCCGCCGAAGCCGGTGGTGGCGGTGGTCGGTGACTCGGCCCTGCTCAAGCCCGGCCACCGCCTCTTCGCCATCGGCGCGCCCTACGGCCTCGAGCACACCCTCACCGCCGGGGTGGTGAGCGCGCTGCGCAGCAACGATCGCCCCGGTCTCATGCCCAAGCACCTGGTGCAGACCGACGTGCCGCTCAACCAGGGCAACTCGGGGGGCCCGCTCTTCAACGAGAAGGGCGAGGTGGTGGGCATCGCCAGCTTCATGCTCTCGCAGAGCGGCGGCAGCGTGGGCCTCAACTTCGCCGTGCCCAGCAACACCGTGCGCACGCGCCTGTTCGAGGAAGCGCTCCCGTACATCGGGGTGGGCCTGCGCTTCATTCCCCGCGACGTGGCGGAGATCTTCAACTGGCCCCTCGAGGGCGCCTTCCTGGTCGAGACCGTGCGACCCGAGAGCGCCGCCGAGGTGGCGGGCCTGCGCGCCGGCGCCGTCGCGTCTGAGGTGGGCGGCAACCGCGTGCAGCTCGGCGGAGACCTGATCGTCTCGGTCAACGGCGTGCCCGCGTCCGACACCACGAAGGTGGCCCAGGCCCTGCGCCTGCTCAAGGCGGGCGACGTCATCCGCTACGACGTGCTGCGGGGTGGCAAGCCCAGCCACGTCGACGTGCCCATCCCCGGGGGGCTCGGCGTGCCGGCGCTGCCGAAGCCGAGGAAGTAGCCAATTCTCGTCCGGTCACTGACGTTTCTCGGCACTGGCAGGCTCTTTTCTAGCCACCGTCCAAGGGAAAGCGCATAGTTGCCTCGCTTCGCCCGTTGGCACAACCCCTGCTAACGGGATCGTCCGCGTACCCCACCAAGCACCAAGGAGTCACAATGCGAAAGTTGGCCAAGAAGGGCTTCACCCTCGTCGAGCTCATGATCGTCGTCGCCATCATCGGAATTCTGGCCGCGATCGCCATTCCCAATTTCATCCGCTTCCAGGCCCGCTCGAAGCAGTCTGAAGCGAAGACCAACCTCAAGGCGGTGTTCACCGGGCAGAAGTCGCGCTTCGGCGAGCGTGATCGCTACTCCAGCCTCATCGCTGAAATCGGCTTCGCCCCTGAGCGTGGTAACCGCTATCTCTTCGACCTGGGCCCCGTGGCCGGTGGGTTTGCAGGGTGTGCCAACGCCCCGGGAACCCTCGAGCCCCGAAACAACGCCACCATCGCCTCTGCTTCCTACTCGGGGGTTGAGGCCGACCAGCTCCGCTACGGCGCGTCGTACTCCACCGCGACCCTGATGGCTGGCGTGGCCTCGGACACGGGCGCCATCACCTATGCCGTGTCGGGAGCTTCGGCGACCGCGATCACGGGCCTCGATGTCGGTTACGACATCGCCAATTGCCCGCAGTGTGACTTTGCGGCCTGCGCCGTCGGCAACATCGACAACGACTCGGCCTCCGATCGCTTCGACATGAGCTCGCAGTTCGCGATCGCCTCTGCCAGCGCCTGTGCTGAGGCGACGCCGACCGGCACGCAGGAACAGCCCGGCTCATCCCTCAACACCAAGAACGACGTCAGCTGCGCCACTCCCTGAGTATTGCTGCTGTCCCGGCGGCACCCCGCATGAATGAGGGGTGCCGCCGTTTCTCTTTTTGAAGAGGCCTCCGATGAGATCGCGGCGAGATGGCTTCACGCTGGTCGAGTTGATGGTCGTCGTCGGCATCATCAGCATCCTCGCCGCCATCGCCATTCCCAACTTCATCCGCTTTCAGGCCAAGTCAAAGCAGTCGGAGCCGCGTACCAACCTCAAGGCGGTCTTCACCGGACAACGCTCCCGGTTTGGAGAGCGTGATCGCTATTCCACCCTCATCGCAGAGATTGGGTTCTCGCCTGAGCGCGGCAACCGCTACTTCTACGACCTCGGCCCGGTCGCCGGCGGTTTCGGGAACTGTGGCGCCGCCCCGGGTCTGCTCGAGCCCCGAGGTGGGACCACGATTTCGGCTGGCTCCTACCAGGGTTGTGAGGCCGATACGCTGCGCTACGGCTCGGCTTACGCCACCGCCGCACTCCTCACGGGGATGGCCACCGGTTCAGGGGCAGTGACCTGGAATCTCAGTGGGAGTTCCGCCACTGCGATTCCCACCGACCAGGTGGGATACGACCTGGCCAACTGCCCCCAATGCGACTTTGCCGCCTGTGCCCTGGGCAACGTCGACAGCGACCTCGCAGCAGATCAATGGTACATCGGCTCCCAATTCTCAGTCCTCGCCGCGAATGCATGCGCTGAGGCCACCCCCACGGGCTTGCAGGAGCCCTCAGGACAGCCCGTCAACTCCAAGAGTGACGTGAACTGCAGCGTGCCGTGACCCTCCAACTGAAGGCGTGGATCATCATCGGGGCGACGCTGTCCGCAATCGTCGCCAGACCTCCCGAGCGGCGATTGCGGGCCAATGAAATCCACCCCGTCGTGCTCAGACCGGAGGTGCTCAACACCGTGACGCGCTCCGTGCGCCCGCTGCTGATCGACCTCTACTGGCTGCGGACCCTCAACGCGATCGGCGCGCCTGAGTCGGCGGAGAAGAACCGATCGCTCTACGAATATGGGCGGGTGCTCACCGAGGTGGATCCACGCTTCTACAACGCCTACACCTACATCGGCCTGAATGTGCCCTTCCAGACGGCCCGAACCACCTGGGTCAACGCTGATCTGGCGGCTGACCTGTACAGGCGGGGTCTGGTGCAGTTTCCCAACGACCTGCGGCTGCACCTCTACCTTGGCTTCGCCCTCTTCGGGCAACTCAAGCAGTACAAGGAGGCCTCTTCGGTGTTTCTGGAGGGGAGCAAAGCCCCTGGCGCCCCCAGCTTCATGGCGCCCCTGGCGGCGCGGCTGCTGGCCCACTCAGGTGACGCGGAAGAGGCGCTGGCGCTCACCCAGGAGCTGCTGGATTCGACGACCGACGAAGAGAGCCGCAAGGACTTCGAGGGGAAGGTGGCGTTGCTGAAGGTCGAAGTGGCCCTTCAGCGCGTGGACCGCGCCATCGACGCCTTCACGACCGCCCAGAAGAGGGCACCGCGTTCCCTCGAAGAGCTCGTCGAGAGCGGCCTCTATGACGGGCCCACTCACGATCCGTCCGGGGGTCTCATTTCCCTGGGCAGCGACGGCCGGGCCACCTCAGAGAGCATCACTCGACGATACGAAGTCTACGAATGAGCACACCAGCGATTCAGGTCGAAGGGCTGTCCAAGCAGTACACCATCGGGTCGTTCAGGAGGCGGCAGGTTCAGGCGCTGCGTGACCTCAGCCTCACGGTCGAGCCCGGCGTCGTGTACGGACTTCTCGGCCCCAACGGTGCGGGCAAGTCCACCACGATCAAGATCCTGCTCGATCTGGTTCGGCCCACCGGTGGTGTCGCGCGCGTCTTTGGCCACGCCCCTGATTCCGTGCACGCGCGGGCACAGATGGGATTCCTCCCCGAGAACCCAGCGCCCTACGAATATCTGACCGGGCGTGAGCTGGTGCACCTGTCGGGTCAACTCAACGGGCTGGGCGGTGCCGACCTCAAGGGCCGGGTGGGCCGGGTGCTCGAACGGGTCGGCATGAGCGGCGCCGCCGATCTGCAGGTGCGACGCTACTCCAAGGGCATGATCCAGCGCGTCGCGCTTGCCCAGGCGCTGGTGACCGATCCGAAGCTCCTGGTGCTCGACGAGCCGACGTCTGGCCTGGACGTGCTCGGCCGCCAGCTCGTGCGCGAGATCGTGCTCGAGCAGCGGCGGCTGGGCACGACGGTGCTCTTCTGCAGTCACATCATTCCCGACGTCGAGTCCCTCTGCGATCGGGTCGCGGTGATCATCGCAGGCCGCCTGGTCCGCGAGGGGACCGTGGTCTCGCTGCTCAGGAACGACGAGGCCGTGCTCGAGGCCACCGTCGAGGAGGCTGGCGACGAGGTCCTGGCCGCCCTGAAGGGGAAGCTCCAGTCCGTCGAGCAGCTCGAGGGCCGCCACGTGCTCCGCTTCGACCGCCAATACGATCGTGAAGTGCTCGGCGCCCTGCTGGCCTCGGGTGCCCGCCTCACGCAGCTCAGGCGCACCCAGGTGTCGCTCGAAGAGCTGTTCCTCAAGGCTGTGCAGGAGAGCGGCCAACGGGTGGGGAGCGAGATCTCATGACTGCCTTGTTCGCTTTGATCTTGAACGGGTTCCGCGAATCCCGGCGCAACCGCGTCACCGTGGTGGTCTTCCTCTTTGCCTTCGCGATGATCTTCTCGGCCACCTTTGCGCTCGAGTTCACCGTGGTCACGTTCGCGCGCGTGATCACCGACATCGGGCTCGGGGTCATGAGCCTGATTTCGGTGTTCCTCGCCATCTTTCTGTCCACGGCCATGCTTCCGCGGGAAATCGAGCGACGCACCATCTTCATGATCATGTCGAAGCCGATCAGCCGATCGCTCTTCGTGGTGGGCCGCTTCCTGGGCGGGCTCCTCACGGTCACCTTCGTCACCTTGATCATGGCGGTGCTGTTCGTGGGTCAGCTGCTCTTCGAGGGGGCCCCCATCGTGCACGCGCACTTCGCGGCCATCCTCGGCGTGCTGCTCGAGGTGGTCGTCCTCAGCGCGGTCGGCTTCTTCTTCGCGACCTTCGCGTCACAATACGTGGCGGTGAGTTCGACGGTCGGGCTCTACTTTCTGGGCCATCTGGCCCGCGATCTGTACGCGCTGGCAGAGCGGAGCCAGGTGACGTTGGTGAAGTTCTTCGGGAAACTCGCCTACTACGTGTTGCCCAACCTCGAACGGCTCGACTTCAAGCAGCGCGCGACGTACTTCGATCCCACCACGTGGGGTGAGCTGGGCATGGCGACCCTCTACTCGGTCGGCTATGCCACGTTGGTCATCGCGCTGGCCTGCGTGCTCTTCGAGCGCCGCGACTTCAAGTAGCGGTTTGCTCCCGTGCCGCGAGCGCGCTACAGGCTTCACGAAGGAGCAGCCATGGTGGGTCTCGTCATCGCAGCGCACGGACACCTCGCAGAGGAACTGCTCGCCACCGCGCGGGAGATCGTCGGAGAGATCCCCGCCGTCGCGACCTGCTCTGTCGATCCCGGCGCTTCGGCGGAGGACCTGAAGGCGCACATCAGCGCAGCGGTGAAGGCGGTCGATCAGGGGCAAGGCGTGCTGGTCTTCGCCGATCTCATCGGTGGCAGCCCCTGCACCCAGAGCCTCTCCTTGTGTCGCCAGACGCGGCTCGAGGTCATCACCGGCGTCAACCTGCCCCTGCTGCTCAAGGCCAACTCACTTCGCCACGAGGTGCCCACGCTCACCGAGTTCACGGACCAGTTGACCGCCTACGGCCAGCGCACCATCACCTGCGCCACCGAGCTGGTCCGGGCCCGTCTCGTCGGCTGACGTTCTAGTACCTCGCCACAGTGAAGATGATCGGTTCGTCGATCGGTCAGAATCACTGGCGCGGTTTCACCGCCAGGTAGGGCCGCGGCCACGACGTCGAGGTGACGTGCTCGGCCTGCGCGTGGCGGTGCGTGAGGTAGGGGTCGGACAGGTGCTCGCGCGCCATCGCGCAGAGATCGGCCCGGCCCGCGGCGAGAATGGTGTTGGCGTGATCAGCGCCCTGGATGGCGCCGACGGCCATCACCTTGAGGCCGGTGGCCACCTTCACCGCCTCGGCGAAGGGCACCTGGTACATGCGGCCGTACTCCGGCTTGCTCTCGGGCACGTTGCCCGCGGTGGACACGTCGATGACGTCGCAGCCGAGCGCCTCGAGCCGCTTCGCCAGCGCCACCGTGTCTTCGATGGTCTGCCCGGTGGGCCCCAGCCAGTCGGTGGCCGAGACGCGCACGCCCATGGGCTTGAGCGCAGGCCACGCCGCGCGCACGGCCTCGAAGACCTCGAGCGGGTACCTCATGCGCTTCTCCAGCGAGCCGCCGTGCGCGTCGGTGCGCTGGTTCGAGAGCGGGGACAGGAAGGTCGAGAGCAGGTAGCCGTGCGCCATGTGCAGCTCGAGGAAGTCGAAGCCGGCGCGATCGGCGCGCAGCGCAGCGTCGACGAAGCACTGCTTCACCCGGGCGAGGTCGTTGGGGTCCATCTCCTTCGGGGTGTGCGCGCCGGGCTTGTAGGGGATCGCGGAGGGCCCCAGCGTCTGCCACGGGTGTTGATCAGCCTTCAGCGGCGCGTCGCCTTCCCACGGGAGGCCCCAGCTCGCCTTGCGGCCGGCGTGCGCGAGCTGCATGCCGATGCGCGAGGTGGTGCGTGCGTGCACGAAGTCCACCACGCGCTTCCACGCCTCGGCCTGGGTGTCGTTCCAGATGCCGGCGCAGCCGTACGTGATGCGGCCCTCGGGGGACACGTCGGTCATCTCGGTGATGACCAGGCCCGCGCCGCCCATCGCGCGGCTGCCGAGGTGCACCAGGTGCCAGTCGTCGGGCACGCCGTCCTTCGCGGAGTACTGGCACATGGGCGAGACCACCACCCGGTTGTCGAGCGTCAGGCCGCGCAGCGTGAGCGGGGCGAAGAGCGGAGGCGGCGTGGTGCCGTCTTCGTTCTTCCTGGTGCCCTGGCTGGCGGCGAACTGCTCGTCGGTGGCGCGCACGAGGGCGGGGTCGCGCTTGCGCAGGTTGTCCCAGGTGATGCGCTTGCTGCGCGTCATCAGGTTGAAGGTGAACTGGGTGGGGTGCTGGCTCACGTAGCGGGCCGAGTTCTCGAACCACTCCAGGCTGGTCTGCGCGGCGCGCTGCACGCGGA
This sequence comes from Archangium sp., assembly GCA_030681645.1. Lineage (GTDB taxonomy): Bacteria > Myxococcota > Myxococcia > Myxococcales > Myxococcaceae > Archangium_A. The sequence goes on along the minus strand of JAUXRX010000055.1, from coordinate 5,604 downwards.
TGGTCTCGGGCTTGCGCGCGGTCTCGTACGCCTCGAGGGACTTCTCGACGTGGAGGTCGTTCGCCTTCAGCGCGGCGTGCAGCGCGATGGCGTCTTCCATGGCGAGCTTGGTGCCCGAGCCGATGGAGAAGTGTGCGGTGTGCACGGCGTCGCCCATGAGCACCAGGTTGCCGCGGCGCCAGCGCTCGCAGGTGATGGTGGGGAAGGTGCGCCAGATGGACTTGTTGGGGCACAGCGGGTGGCCCGCGAGCTCGTCCTTGAAGAGGTCCTCGAGGAAGGCGACGGACTGCGCTTCGGTCATGGTGTCGAGGCCGGCCTTCTTCCAGGCCTCTTCCCTGCACTCGACGATGAAGGTCGAGCGCGCGCCGCTGGGCTGCATCGGCTCTTTGGTGAAGGGGTAGGCGTGCACCTGGAAGACGCCGTGGGGCGTTTCCTTGAAGTGGAAGGTGAAGGCGTTGAGGGGCAGGGTGGTGCCCAGCCAGGTGAACTTGCACTTGCGCCAGTCGAGGTTGGGCTTGAAGTCGGCGGCGTAGCGTTCGCGCAGGGGGCTGTGGACGCCGTCGCAGCCGATGATCAGGTCGGCGTCGGGGAGCGGCTCGACGGGCAGCTCTTTCTGGAAGGTGAGCTTCACCCCGAGTTGTTCGCAGCGCCGCTGGAGGATGAGGAGCAGGTCCTTGCGGGCGAGCCCGCAGAAGCCGTGGCCGGTGGAGACGGTCTTTTCACCGCGGACGAAGGTCTCGATGTCGTCCCAGTAGGCGAAGCGCTCTTCGATGGCGGCGAGGCTCTCGGGGTCGGCGTCGCGGAAGTTGCCGAGGGTCTCCTTCGAGAAGACGACGCCCCAGCCGAAGGCGTCATCGGGCTTGTTCTTCTCGAAGACCTGCACGTCGAGGTGCGGGTACGACTTCTTCATCAAGAGGGAGAAGTAGAGACCGGCCGGGCCGCCGCCGATGCTGACGATGCGCATGGGGACGGGTCATACACTCTGGGGACAGGGCAAACATGCTCTGATGCCGCCATGGTCGCGCAAGCGCTCACGCTCCTGCTCCTCACCGCCGATCCCACGCCCGCCCTCAAGTCGCTCTCAGGACTCAACGTGCCGGCGCTCAAGCCGTGGTTGATCGACAACCTCCCCTCACTCACGCAGTGCGGCCTGCCGAACGCGAAGGACGGCGGTGACGACGAGGTGAGCGTGCAGGCGCAGTTCGGCAAGTCGCCGGAGGTCTCGGTGACGCGAGTGGAGGCCGCCCTGAGCGACCCCGCCTGCGTGCGAGGCGTGGTGGAGAAGTGGAAGCGGGACAGCAAGCAGCCGAGCGCCGGCCCCTTCGCGTTCAAGTACCGGTTCAAGCCGAGCGCGGCGCAGAGAGAGGTGGTGGCAGCGCAAGCGAGAGCGGCGTTCGTGGCGATGTGTCCGAAGTTGCCGCAGACGTTGACGCGCGAGGCGATACAGAAGGCGATCGACTCGACGAAGCCGCAGCTGCCGATCGGCGTGCAGGTGTCGCTGGTGGACGCGATGGAGGAGACCGCCTCGTTGCCGCCAGGCAAGGTCTCGGTGGCGCTCTCACGAATCCTGCGAGACCTGGCGGAGACGTTGAAGACGGAGCAGTGCATCCGCACCGGGCCATAGTGTCGAGGGTCGGGGAGAGGGCGAACACATGAAGACGCTCTGGTGCTGGCGATGTCAGCAGGACATGCCGATGCCGGATGAGGACGAGTTTGGGGCCGAAGAGTGCCGGGTGATGCGGTCAGGCCTGACGAAGCAGCGCCGCCCACGCGCGTGAGGTCCGCAGTTGGTGACGCTCGAGGAAGCCGGTCCAGTCGGGATCGGAGGTCTGGTTCAGCACGTCGTGCCCGAGCTTCTGCGCGACGAGCAGCGCGGCGCGGGCCTGGTCGACCTCATCGAGCGTCATCCACAGATCCGCGGTCCACGCGGCCCAGAGCGGCCAGGTGATCTTCGGCACCGCTTCACGCGCGGCCCCGAACCACCTCGCCCATTCTCCGCGCTCGACGAGCGGCGCCTTCCACGTGGCGTAGAAGCCGGCCACGAACGCGGTCTGCAAGCTGGTGGAATCGGCCGCGCGGCGCTCGAGCCTGTCCACGTCGTCGAACAACTCACCGAATCGCGCGCTCGCTTCTGCGTGCAGGCCGACCTCCGACAGCATCGACGAGAACGACCAACTCCCCGCGCTCGAGGTGAACTGCGACGGCGCGTCGTCGCGCTCGCTCAGCTCGTGCAGCATCGTCTCCAACAGCAGCGCCCGCCGCGCGTGGTGGACCGCGTCGCGGAACGTGCCCCGCCTGAACGCCACGCGGCACTCGTTCACCCGCCAGTAGAACTCGCCGGCCGCGGGTCCCCAGACCGCTGCCGTGCCGCCGAAGCGCTCCTCGGCGGGCGTGCGTGCGAGCACGAGCGCGCGGGTCGCCGCGAGCAGCTTCGGCACAGCGGGGTCATCCGCATCGATCAACGGTGCAGCCTGGTTGTTGAGTGAGCGGTTGAGCTCCAGCGACGGCTGCTGCTTCTTCAACTTCAGAAGGACGTGGCCTTTCTTCATCGCCCGCGCTTCGTCGTCGTCGTCCGGAATCGCGAGGTGCTCGAAGAACGCGGCCCGCTTCTTCCCCGCGCCCTCGCGCGCGTACGAGAGGTACTGCCTGCCGTCTCGATCATCGAGCAGGGCGATCAACTCCTGCAGCTCCTCGTCATTTGCGATCGCCGCGAAGTTGCGCGCCCACGCCCTGGCGCCGGTGTGAATCGTCGAGCGATCGAAGCAGCGCTCGCGTCGCGCCAGGTCGAACAGCGCGCGCGCTTCCGAGTCGTTGCCGCCCTCGAAGAACGCCCCGCCGCGCAGGTCGAACACCCTGCGCTCGACCCATGCCTCCAGCGTGACCTCGTCGTTCACCGGCACCTCGTGGCCGTACGGCAGGTCGAGGTACTCGCCGCGGGCCCAGCCCGCCTCCCACGTCTCCCCGCCGTCCGAGCCTGTGAACGTGCCGCGCCGGGCGCTCCAGTCCACCCCGAGCTTCGCCGGCCCACAGCGGGCCCCGGTCACCCGGCCCTCGGCGTCGCGCTCGACGCGCAGCGACCACGTGCCGATGCGCTCCTCGTGCAGCGGCATCTACGGAATCGCGGCGACGTCGACCACGGCCTTGAAGAGGATCTCCAGCCCGCGGTGCACGTTCTTCACGCTCACGCGCTCGTCGCGCCCGTGGAACGTGGCCAGCTCTTCCGGAGTCACCTCGAACGGCACGAAGCCATACGCGCGCGCGCCCTTCGCCCTGGCGAGGATGGAGTCGGTGTAGCCCGGCGAGATGACCGGCCCCGCCACCGCGTCGTCGCGCCCGGCCACCGCGTGCCGCGCCAGGGCGTCGAAGAACGCATCGTCCATCTCGGACACCGCCGCGTCGAACGCCTGCACCACCTCGAGCTTGATGCCGGGCAGGTCCTTCACCAGGCCCTCGAGCTCGGCCTGCAGCATCTTCGGCGTGGTGCCCGGCAGCAGCCGGCAGTCCATGATGGCGGACGCCTGCGAGGGGATGACGTTCGGCGCGCTGCCCTTGCCGTCGAAGCCGGTGACCTGGCACGTGTCGGTCACGCCCGCGCGCGTCTGCGGCTTGCTCATCAACTTCTTCATCGCGAACGTGTCGACGAGCGACGGGTGCTGCATCACGAAGCCCTGCACGCCGCCGTTCTTCTCGCCCACGCGGCGCAGCAGCTCGTACATCGCCGGCTGAATGCGCGGCTTCGCCTGGCGCGCGGCGAGCTTCTCCAGCGCGGCGACGAGGCGGGTGGGCGCGCGGTTGTCGGTGGGCGTGCTGCCGTGGCCGGCCTCGCCCTCGGCGGTGACGCGCAGCCAGAGGATTCCCTTTTCACCGACGGAGATGGCGAAGGCCGTCTGGTTCTCGGTGAGCAGCCCGCGTACGCCCATGCCGCCCTCGTTGATGACGTGGCCGCAGTCGAGGTCGGTCCAGAGCTGCTCGGTGACGAGCTTCATGCCGCCCTCGGCGACCTCTTCGTCGGCGACCGCGAGGAGGATCACGTCGCGGTGCAGCGGCACCTGCTTGCGCGCGAGCCAGCGGAAGGTCTGCAGCTCGAGCGCGCCCATGCCCTTCATGTCGAGCGCGCCGCGGCCCCAGATCATCCCGTCGACCAGCGCGCCGGAGAGCGGGCCCTGGTCCTTGGGCCACAGCTCGGTCTCGGCGGGCACCACGTCGATGTGCGAGAGCAGGCACAGCGGCTTCTCGCCCGAGGGCTTGCTCGCCTTGAGGCGGGCCACGAGCGAGCCGCGGCCGGGCGCGAACTCGTGCACCTGGCTCTCGAGGCCGTCCTTCGCGAGCTGGGCCTTGAGGTACTCCGCGCCGAGCGTCTCGTTGCCGGGCGGGTTGAAGGTGTCGACGCGCAGGTAGCCCTGCAGCACCTCGACCGCTTCGTCTCCGGCCTTCGTGAAGTCGAGGTCGGCGGAGTACTTCTCCACGCCCGCGGGCGCTGCGTGGAGCGCGCGCGGTGCGCCGGCGCAGGAGAGGAGGAGCAGGCTCAGGGAGATCGTCCGCATGGACGGTGTCGTATTCGGGGGGGCGTGCTCGGTCCACCTCACCGTTCACCCCGAGCGGAGTCGAGGGGGCGTGCTAACTCTGGTGCTGATGCTCTCCACCGCACAACTCTTCGGCGCCGCGGGAGCGGGTGTGGTGGGCGGGGTGTTGTCGGGCTTCTTCGGCGTGGGCGGCAACTTCATCCTCGTGCCGTTGCTCGGGCTCGCGCTGGGGCTCGACCAGCACGCAGCGCAGGGGCTGACGCTGGCGGCGTTGTTGCCTCCGCTCGGCGCGCCGGCGGTGTGGCAGTACCGGCGCGCGGGCGTGCCGTTGCTGCTGCCGGTGGTGGGCTTCGCGATCCTGGGGTTCCTCCCCGCGATTCCGCTCGGGAGCATGGTGGCCAACGTGCTCCCTGCGTCCGCGCTGCGGGTCATCTTCGCGGTGCTGCTCCTGGTGACGGCAGTGCGCACGTGGCGGACGCCGAGGGCCGTGACCGATCGCCCGCACCTGACTGAACCCCCGGAGCGCTACGTGGTCATCTCGCTGGTGGCTGGCTTCACTGCGGGCTTCTCGTCGGGGCTGCTCGGCATCGGCGGGGCGATCGTGCTCATTCCGCTGCTCACCCGCCAGCTCGGGCTCAGCCAGAAGCAGGCGCAGCTCACCAGCCTGGCGATGTTGTTGCCGCCGATCGCGCTGCCGGGCGTGTGGGTCTACGCGCAGTCGCAGGGCGGCATTCCGTGGGGCTCGGTGTTGCCAGTCGCGCTCGGCTTCGTGGTCGGCGCGTTCATCGGGGCGAAGTTGAATCGCGTGGTGACGCCGGGGCGACTGACGCGGGGGTTCGCGGTGCTGCTGGGAGTCAGCGCGGTGGTGCTGGTAGTGAGCGCAGTTCGCGGCTCTTGACGGTGCGTGGTGATGAATGGGTCCTGGGTCCCGCGCCTCGATGCGCAGGCCCCTCGGCCTCGAGCGTCTGGTGACGCAGTGCACTCAGCGTTGGGCTGTTGATCCGGCTGGCCGTGGGAGAGAGCCGCGAGACGTAGTCAATGATGACGTCCCGCTCGCAACGTCATCATTGACTACGTCTCG
>JAUXRX010000012.1 GCA_030681645.1 Archangium sp. | reverse complement strand
TTCCGTCGTTCGGCGGCGTACTGCTGGTCGCAGGCGTGCGGGGCTTTCGGCGTCGGCTCATGCGCCGCGTAGATCACGCCCTTCGCGCCCCTGTCGATCCCCCCGGAATCGCGGGCTTCCCTCAATCTCGTCGTGCACCCGAATCTCGGGGCTCTGCCCTGAGATGTCAGCCCCTCGTGGTAGCCCCGTCCCATCGCGCACGCGGCGCGATCGCGAAGGAGATCCCGATGGCCGTGTCAGACCGCTTCAAGACGCTTCTCGACCGCATCGAGCCATCTCCCACCACGCAGCAGCTCGTCGAGAGCCATAGAAGCTCCGTTGCGTCACACCTCAAGAACGCCTTCGAGGCCAACCAGGTGAAGCTCATCGGCAGCCACGCTCGCGGCACGGCGGTCGGCAACGTGAGCGACATCGATCTCCTCCTCGTCCTGTCGCGCAGCGATGTCACCCGGGGTGGGGTGCGCAGCTCCTCCCAGTCAGTCTTGGGGAGCGTGCGCCGCGAGTTGCAGGCGCGCTTCCGCAACACCGACATCGGAAGAGATGGGCAAGCGGTTGTCGTCGACTTCGGCGACGGCAGACACCCGGTCGACGTCGTCCCCGGCGTCTACCTGGGCCCCGGCTACAACAACTACCCCGTGTACGAGATCCCTGACGGGGGTGGCGCATGGATGCAGACGAGCCCCGAGGTGCACAACCGGCACATCGCCGACGCCGACCAACGCAGCGGCTCCAAGCTCAAGGGGGTCGCGCGTCTGTTGAAGTTCTGGCGCAAGACGCGAAGCGCGCCGGTCAGCTCCTTCCACATGGAGCTGGTCCTCGCCGAAAGCGGCATCTGCACGGTCCCGAAGAGCTACGCGACGGCGCTCGCCGATGCGCTCTCCCTTCTGGCGCAGCGCCAGGGCCGAGCCCTTCAGGATCCCCTCGGGATCTCCGGGTGGGTTCAGGCCACCAACACCGACTCCAAGCGCCAGCAGCTTGCGGCGTCACTCCGCGCCTCGGCCGAACACGCGCAAGCCGCCGTCTACAACGACGGCTGGGGCTCGTACTCGGAGGCCTATCGACAATGGGACCTCGTCTTCAACGGCCAATTCCCGAAGCAGTAGGAGAACCACATGAAACTGAAGCTCGGTGAGCACAAGCGGCGCGCGTTCTCGCAGGCGAAGTACCTCACCCTGCTCAGCGCGGGCATCCAGTGGGTGCTGCTCGGCGCGGCGCTCTTCTCCGCGTTCGCGGGTGGGCTGGGTGCCCCGTACCTGGGGCTGATCGCCTTCATCGGGCCGGTGATCAACTTCGCGTTGAAGGATCGGAGTCGATACCACTACGGCATTGGCGATCGGGCGCGCCGCCTCCAGGTCCTCGATGATGGCCTGGGCCGGGCCCCCGCCGAAGCGGACATGCTCGACTTGGCCGACACCGAAACGATCCTCCCTGCCCTGGATCCCGTGCCGCTCACCTCGGAGTTCACTTCAGATCTGCCCCCAGGGCCCAGGCGCCTCGCCCACATCACCCAGGAGGCGGCCTACTACACGAGGTCGCGCGCGACGTTCGCGGCTCGGCTCTACTTCGCGCTAACGATCATCGGCATCTTCGTCACGGTGATCGGGCTACTGCTTCTGATCCAGTTCCCCCTGCCTCAGGTCGCCGGCTCCGACACGACCGCGCAGAACTGGGCCAGAGCGGCCGCTACCCTCCTCGTGTTCTTCGCCGCTGGGTCCTTCGCCGAGAAGTGGCGCGCGTTCGACTCGCTCGCGAAGGCAGCGGCCTCGACGTTCGCCAGGTGCGACACCTTGCGACGGACTGAGCCATCTGAGCTGGACGTAGTGCTGACGGTCGCGAGCTACGACACGGCCCTCGGTAGAGCACCGGCGATTCCTACGACCATCTACCTCGTGGGTCGGAAGCGGCTTCACGCGGCGTGGACGGCATTGATGATGCCGAAGACTGACCCCGTCGTGAGTTCGGGCACGGCAGGCGCGAAATGAAAAGGTACAGGGTCGTCCAGCTCGACTTCGATACGCGAGCCACTGTCCTCGACATGGAGATCGGCGAGGACTGGGAAGAGCCGATCAAGGAGATGCACCGCACGAATCACTCGAACATTCGAGCGGGGATCATCTTCGAGTTCGGCGCGAAAGAATCCGCGCGCAAGTTGGCCGACTTCATGGCTCTGGGGCCCGCGCCGTTCTCCGTGCTGGCCTTCCACAACAAGTTCTTCCAGCAGGTCCGCGACGCCTTCGTACTCGGGGCCTACTACCCGGCGCTGACCGCGGCGTGCGCGCTAGGCGAGCGAATCTTGAATCACCTCGTCCTCACCCTGCGCGGCTCGTTTCGAGCAACGGACGAGTTCAAGAAGGTGGCCAAGAAGGAATCCTTTGACGACTGGAAGATCACCATCGGCGTCCTGCGCACCTGGGGAGTGCTCCTCCCTGGGGCCGCCGAGGCGTTCGAGCGGCTCCGTGTCATCCGACATCGTGTGATCCATTTTTCGCCGGCGACCGAGACGAACGATCGGAGCTTTGCCCTAGACGCCATCCGCCAACTCTCCGGCGTCATCGAGGGGCAGTTCTCGGGGCGCGGCCCGTTGCCCTGGTTCATGCACGACGTTCCCGGGGTGACCTTCGTCAGGAAGTCCTTCGAGGAAGACGCCTTCGTGAGGGCGGTCGTGCTCCCCAGCTGCCGCCTCGTCGGCCCGCTCCACGAGATGCGCTACGAGGGCGGTCGACTCGTCGTTCACGACCAGCACGACTACGACAACCGAGAGGTCACCGACGAAGACTTCGCAAGAATGGCGGCTGAGAGGAGTACTGCCACCAATCCAGAGCGCGAGGTGGACCAGCCGTAGCAGCGCGCGGGCCGGAACCTTGTGGCCCGCGCAGTTGGGGGCCGACGAGAGAGCATATGATGTGCGCGTGCCCCATCCGGTCTGGAGAGATGCTGTCCGCGAGATTGATGAAAGAACTCGTACTGCAACCGATCTGCAGAAACGCCTCGCGCGCCTCGCTGGGCTGAGTCTTCCCAAGCGCCTGCCCCGACTGGTCGCAGCAGCTCGGATTCAGGCGGCCTTGAGGAACGAACTCGATCTATCGGTCTCGCCCCCCTGCAACGAAGATCAGCTCAGGTACATCCGGGAGTTGAAGCCCAACTTCCGCCTGACACCGAGTGATCATCGAGAGGCCGAAGCGTGGATCAACCACCTATGGCTTCAAGGGCGCCGTGCGGCGCTGAAGACGCTGCGACTGGAAGCCGGCGACATTGTCGAGGCACGCGGTGCCCCCGAGGTCGTCTCATCCATCGGCGGCACCGGACGCATTCACTTCAAGGGTGGCGGTGGCGCCGGCGCATGGCCGGATCAAGTGACAATTCGCTATAGGCGCGAGGACCAAGGGCGCAGGGCAAGAACGGCAAGAATCGCGGCTGAGAATCGCGCCACCCTTCGCGGGCGCCGCGCCCTCTGGTCGGAAGCGAAGCGGGCGCAACTAGCTGAGTACGCGGTAACGAGGCTCGCTACCGTGACAGAGATCGAGCAACTTCAGCAGGTCATCGATAGTGCAGGTGACGAGGGGCCGATCCAGGAGTTCCTCCAGGAACGTCCGCACATCCTTGCCACCATCCTGGGTGGCAACGAGCGGTTCTGCCTCCCGAAGCCGAGGCTGGGAGACAGGTACATTCCCGACTTCCTGCTCGCGGACGTCGATTCATCGGGGATCGGATGGGTCTTGGTGGAGCTTGAGACGCCAAACTCCGGCACCACCTTGATGAACGGCAACGAACTCGAAGCTCGCGCGCGCAAGGGTGTGAGCCAGGTTCAAGAATGGAGGGACTGGCTCCACGGCAACATCGCGCTTGCGCGCGCGGCGAGGACCGAGGGTGGACTTGGTCTGCCCGACATTCGGCAGATGAGTCGTGGGCTGGTGCTCGTTGGACGAAGGGGATCGCTGAACATGAATGCCGGCAGCGTCAGACAGCCGCATCGCGAGCAGGGGGGGATCAACATCCACACCTACGACTGGCTGATCGAGACCCTCACCGCCAACGTACGATTCGTCGGACCTCCTGCGGCCAACCAGCACGTCTTCAGAACTGCTACGGACTGACGAGCGGCGCACAACCATCAGGTTCCGCGCCACCCCGCTCAGGCCCGCAGCCGTCGAGGGCGGGCGCGCGTCGATTTCTGGTGGGGATTGTGCGCCACCGCCTTGAACGCCCGCTCCAACGTGCGCCTGCGCGTCTTCATCGAGATGGCGATGGCCCGCCACGACTTCCCCTGGGCACGCAGTTGGCCAACCCGATCCAGGTCCACCGCGCGTCGGGGCCGGCCCAGGGGCCGACCCGTTCGGCTCTTCCCGTCTGATTGACCTTGTCGATGCCGTTCTGGATCCGCTGCCGGATGAGCCCGCGCTCGAACGCGGCGAGCGCGCCGAAGATCGCGGTCATCAACTTCCCGGTCGGAGTGGAGAGATCGATGCCTTCGCGCAGGCTCACCACGGCGCAGCCGGCGGCGGCCAGCTCATCGAGGAGAAGGAGCAGGTCCCGAAGATTCCGGCCAAGCCGGTCTCATCACCTCCGTCACCTCGCCGCGCTTGCACGCCGCTCGCAGCTTATCGAGTGCCGGCCGGGATGCCTTGCCACCAGACTGCTTCGCCACCTTCGCGATCTCGCCGGATCTCGCCGACTGCGTCGCTCCCGTGGCTGCGATTTCCACGAAGGCTCGTACGCGAATCGAGAGCAGAAAGCCCACGTACGGATCGTCTTCTTCAGGTCAGTCGCACACGTCCAAGAACTACCACGCGGTACAGCCGCGAAGGCGCCATTCATCGCGCGGCGCGTGGTTCGCGGATGCGCCCGGCTGCGAACGTGCCAACGGCGACCAACTCCGGAGCCAGCACTGCTGCAAGCGACTCCCCAAATAGGCCCAGCGGGCAGGAACCCAGCCCCAGCGAGGTCGCAACAAGCTGGAGCAGCGCGTCTGCCTCGTCCCCTCGTGGCCACAGACCAGGGTGCTCGAGCTGGCACAGGCGAACTGGAAGGCCACGTCGGCGCGGCCCGAGGTCGTCGCGCAGCTCGAGACCAACGTGTACCGCCAGGTCACGCTCGGTACGCGCCTGCCCGCGAACGAGCCCCCAGGCCAGCTGAACCCGGCTCACGCCGCGAACGTCAAGCGCTCAGCCGACGGTGATCGTCGAACGGGTACATGCGTACGACATGTGTCGCGCTCTATGCGGGCGCGCTGCTGACGCTCATCGCTTCGGCCGCGAGCATGGTCGCGCCGGATGCCGGTGCCTCGCGTCGCAGAGTGAAGCGCTTCACGAGTCGGCCCGGAAAGGGCTTGGGGACCATCCTGAGATGGTCGCCCACTTCCCTCGAGCCACGGTCGTCATTGGTCGATCGAAGATTCGACGACGGAGCAGCGCGCTCCAATGGGCTGAACGAGCGGCTCAAAGGCATTCAGCTGATGACGTAAGACTCGTCGTGCTTCGGCCGGACGGCGCCGAGGTGACTGCGTGCGCATACTGCGCCTCGGCGACAGCCGTTAGAGAGTTCCGCCATCGAACTCGACGCGCAAGGTGGCCGCCATGCCATCTAGCTGCGCAGAAGAAAGTGCTAGAATGGCTTCCTTCATCGCGCCCCGCCGCTGCGAGTCGTTCAACTTCGCCATCGCAGTGAAGAGATTGCGGGCGCTCTGGTCCGACACCCTTGGAAGCGCTTTCGGTCCACCCGCCGTCACCGCATTGTTCCAGTACGTCACTAACCCCGGGTCACCCCCGCCAGCGATCACGACCTTCGCCGTGTCCTGGTCCAAGGACGCAATCGCCGCATCAAGCATCATGCGCTTCTCTTCCTTCGACAGCTTGCTGAAGACTGACTCGACCGTTGCGTTGGATAATTGCGTATTCTGCTTCAGCTTCAATTCAAGAGCGCGCGCGACCTGATCCGCGTTTTCCCGGTTCCACATCACTGGGTTGGGGCTGGTGCCGGGCGGTCTACGCCCCGGGAGAATCGAGGGCCGGACGCCCCGTTGAGGCATTGGAAAGTCCATCTCGCCGCCGTCCCAGCCATCGGCGCTCAAGATGAGGTGCATGACCAAGGTAATCGTTCTCATGGGCCCTCGATGATTTGCTTTAGCTCAATGAGCTTGGGTGGATGGTCGCGGCGGTATTGCGGGTTGATATCCTCGAACATCCTCTTCGCCTCTCCCTTTAACTCCTCCCCGAGCGCGCAGCGGATTGCCATGCTGGTAACACTCAAGTAGCGGAGGTTGTCGCGTACCGTTTCGGAAACCGCCCACTCCTCCTCTTCGGGCGTCACCAATGCATCGAGCGCGTTGAGAGCGCGCTGAAAGCAGTCGCTTGCCTTTCGCGCATAGTTGCCGCGGACGGTTGGCTCTGGCTCCAGCACTGCGGCGGCCAGAAAGGCAATGCCCGCGAACCGCAGGCGGTCGACCCGCCAGGACGGCGCGAGCCGCGTTTCATCCTCGCCCAACAGCTGTCCGGCAAGGCCAGGCGCCCTCCTCAGCACCTCCGCGGCGGCTTCCGGAGCTTTCGGAGCTGTCGAGCGCGCCAGCGTATACTCGTTCTGTTGCAGCTGCCGAACGCGGTCGATCAGCGCCTCAGTTCTTTTCTCGGCCTCCTCTTCCGGGGTTAGCTGGGGGCGGAGGCACTGCTCCCGGTACCGTTGCCGCATGAGTTCGTCGACCTTGCCCATCATGGCAGCCACCGCTGGGTCCTTCTTGCCCTCATCCTCAAGGCACCCGTGCAACTTGAGATCTCCCTTGTCGGCGCCGGCCGCAGCGGTCGAGTCACTCGACAGGCAGGTCTTGGCCGTCGAGTTGGGCGACGCACACAAGTGCACCATGAGCTCTCGGCGGTCGGGCGAACAGGCGCACGATTCAGTGCACTGCGAGCAGTAGGCTTGCCTCGCCTGAGAGTCCTTCCAGAGTTGAACACACACAACCGTCAGGGCGGCACCTAACACCAGGACAATTGCAATGATGAAAACCGGGCCGAGTTTCTGGCTCGGCGGTGGCGACGGCGACGGCTCAGGCGTCATCGGTTCTCTCCGGTCCCTGGCACCCACATGTACCGGCACCGTTCTGCCACGGGTACAGGGACAGAAATGGCTGCTTTCAGTGCAGCGCCTAGATCTTACTCGGTCTGGGCAACGACCTTCAACGTCGCCGCGAAGTCGGTCACCGCCGCGATGATCGGCGCCGGATTTTCCGACACCACACCGACAACGATAGCCGCGCCGAGCGCGATTACGCCGGCAGCGAGGCTGAGTACGTTCTTGAAGTCAGTTACGGTTTTCAGCACCTCGCGCGCGTGCTCGATCACAGCAGTGATGGCCTTGAACTCCTTCTCAACCTCAGCAAGCGCAAGACCGACGACCATGGTAATTAGATCGCTCGAATTGTTAAGGAGCGTCCATTCAATGTTTTCGAGTCGTTGCCGTTCTTCGGGAGCCAAGCGTCCCCAGTGCGCAAAGCGATAGTCGCCGAGCGCGACCGACATATCCCGAAAGCTCTTCGCCATTTCTCTGGCTTGGTCGTTGTTAGTGGGCACGTTGTCCTCTTGTTACTGCTTGGTGAGTGCATCCATGGCCGCGTAAGTCGCCTTCAGATTCTTGGTGTACCCATCGAGTTTCTTCGTCACTTCGTCCCGGTCTAACCTCTCGATGTTGGTCACGAGTTCGGCGTGGCCCTCCGCAATGGCGTCCAGAACCTGTAGGTACGACTCGAGGCGGCGTTGGCGTGCCCTCACCGCCTCCAAATGCTCATCAAGGAGGATACGCGCGACCGGAGGTGCGCCGTCGGGGTCGTTGCTGCTTGTCGCGGCCGCCGTCCAAGCCTTGAAGGGCTTCTGGACTGCGACCGATTCGTTCTCAAGCGACGCGCGAAGGTCCTTGCCAAGCAGGCCCTTTAGCCCTGCAACGGCCGTCTGGAGCGGCTTGTCGCCTTCCTCGACCATCTTCTTGAGCTTCGCCTGCCGCCAGCCATCCAGGATGGCGCGACCTAGTAGTTTCGCAATGGCAGTGGCTGCCGTCGCCGTCTCTTTGCCAACCTTCTGGTCGCCGTCGCCAATGAAACCCGCACCGTCGAGAGCCTTGCTAAACGCGTCAACCTCATCATCAATACCCGGCACTTCGTCTGCGGCGAGATCGCCCAGCGCGTCCATGTAGCCGACGAGGACCTGCTGCACAGCCTTGAGTCGGGGTTGCTGGGCTTTGCGCGTCTCGTATGACTTCTTCAACGCGTCCTGCTGGTCCTCCGGTTGGTACCTCAGCAGGCGGCGGGGAGAGCCGACGTAGTCGGCAACCACCTCCTCGTAGTCGGCGGTCGCGGCCGAGGTCTTTGCAAACTTGCGGACGGCCCCGAGGTTGGCGCAACTCACGCCGAACAGCATGAAAACAAAGAACAGAAGTGGACGATTTGTCATTTGGATGAGTGCCTATTCTTTGGGGCCACGTTGTGAGAGCTAGATGTTGAACTCTGCCCAGACGCGGCGTGGTCGAAGGATTGCAGTGAGAACCAGAACGGCCTCCACAGCAATCGCCATCGGGTTTCCGACTGGTGGTGTTCGCCACGCGGCCCCATGCGCCTGTCGTGTTGGAGGGAAGGGAACGCTGTCCATGCTGTCGGGAGGGCCAAGAGACGCGAGGAAGTACCGCTTCGCTGTCTCAACCAACCCGCCCGCCCCATGGTCCGATAGTCCCCTAACCTCCAGATCAACTGCAAGGGCGGATATCCTCTTCGATCGCCGCCCCTCTCATCTTGGGTGCTGTCCGGCCGAGGTTGATGTTTGGTGACTCCGTCACCGATTCACAGAAACGGATCAACGAATGTCAGTCGACAAGCTCGTGCGCGACCTGGTGGCCGACGAGGTCGCCCAGGCTCTCCGCCCGGTGAACGCTGCCCTCGCCGACCTGAACGTCAACGGTCATCAACTCCCTCGCGTCGCTCTAAGGCCCCTGTGAAGTGGGACCACCGGTACCCGAGGACGCAACGCGCCTCTGGCCGAGTAGCGCCACTCGACCCGGAGCGCCGACGACCACGTGCTCCATCTTCTTCATCTCGCGGTAGGCCGCGGCGCGGCTGATGCCGAGGAGCGCGGCCACGGCGGGGGCGGCGAGGAGGGGCTTCATGGTGAGGTCTCCGGCCCGGAGGCCGGTCAGTCGGCAACGATGATCCGCAGGGCCTCATTCAGCAGTGACTCAATTGCCTGCTCGCGGTTGTCGGTGTTCTTGGTGAAGAGGCCCCACTCGCCATCGATCTTCCCGGTTTCGACCTTCACCGACGTGTACCGGTCGAGACGCATCACACGGTTTTCCTTCCGGAGCCTGCAGTATGCGACGACCGGGGGCGGCGCACCTGGCGCACCCCACCACCAGCCGAATTCCACACTGAACTTGGTCTTGCCCTTCATGACAGGGACGTCGGCACACACCCAGCAACCGCGTCCAGGCCGCTCACTCCACTGTTGTTCGCATTCTTCGAGCTGAAGACCTATTGGCGCGTTCACCCGCGAGACAGCTTGTCGGAGCTCGTCCCCTAGCAGCCTCGCGAACGCATCGATGGCATTGATGGCTTGTGGGTAGAACTCAAAGCCGCTGCGGACGAAGGCATCCTCTTGCTTGTTCACGTTGATGTCTCCGGCTGACGGGCGCGCTGCAGAATCGGGAGCCGGCGAGCCCTGTTCGCCGCCGTGGCCGAGTCGGGTCTCGCACGGACTTCGTTGCTGAGGTGCGGTAGGCCGAGCAGCGTCTGCTCGATGGCTGCGCAGAAAGTCAGGGCCCAGACGCGCCAGGCCACGGTCTCTGCGCTCTCCCACAATTCTCGACGGAGGCCGATGGCCACGCTCTCCCAAGTCACTACCCCGATGGTCGTGCGGGCGCCCGCGGTCTGCTTCCACGTCTTGACCTGCCGAGGAAGGATCAGCACCAGATGCCTCCACGTGAGCGTTTTCGGGTTCTCGCCTTCTACGTGCCCCGCAGTCTCGAAGGTCTTCTCGAACGACTCATCACCGACCTTCACCTCCAAGTGCGTCGCAGTTGCTTCGTCCCAATGAAGCAAGAGGTCAGCACGCCGTGCACCACCGGCCAGCGGCACCTCACGTCGCACCGACGACGTTCGACCTCCAGCGAAGAGGCTGCCGGCCAGCCGACCCGTCTTCGACGTCTCGAGGAGGTGCGCAAGCCAGTCGCTCCAATCCTCCTCGCGCGAGAGACGCAGCGGGCGGAAGGCGCTGAAGTCGAACGTCGCCGGGTCGCCTCCGAGACCGGCGAGACGCTCATTCCACTCGCGTTGCTCGGCCTCGAGCAGGAGCAAGTCTTCATCAAGCAGCGCGTGCCACCGCGCAAGCCAGCCAGCGAGTGCGTCAAAAGACGGGGTAGCCGAGCCCACGCTCACCTTCCCCGTACCCGGCGCAGGCCTCGTCTCTTGCACCGGTTCGGTCGGCGTCCCCTCAGGGCGAGGTGGCCTGAACTTCGTGAGGAATGCCCAGGATGGTGAGGTGGTCATGGCGCCTGGGCTCGATCCTCTTGATCGGCCGCTCAGCTTCTACCCCAACGGCGACACCGAGCATTGCGAAGCCGCGACGACGAGGCTGCGCCTGAAGGCGATCAACAACGTCCTCGCGGTTCTGCGCCGCCTGCTGTCGTTGGCCTACGAGCGAGGCATTCCGCTCAAGGTCATCCAGGAGCTGATGGGCCACGCCTCGATGGAGATGACGATGCGCTACGCGCACCTCTCCCCCGAGGTGAAAGAGGCGGCGGTGCAGGTGCTCGATCAGCCGTCGCCGCTGCCCACGCAGGCCGCTCCGGAGACGCCGGAGGGGCACATGGAGCCCGATTTGAAAGAAAAAACCCCGCAACCAATTGAGGTTGCAGGGTCAATTCAGTGGAGGCGCCGGGAATCGAACCCGGGTCCGAAAGCCTTCAGTTCCAAGTCACTACGTGCGTAGTCCGATCTTTGTTTCTTTAAGCCCCTCACACTCCAACGGACGAGATGGTGAGAGAACCGATCCTGACTCTTTCTCGTTCTCCTCGCTCAGGTACTCGGAGAACCAGCCGGCATTATGGCGGTCGATCTTCACCTCACCGACAGAAAATGAAGCGACCGTGCAGTGACCGGTTTTTAGGCGGCCAGCGCAAGCTCAACGTTGTCGTTGGCTTTTGTGGTTTTTGCCCTCTTTGATTTACGAGTGTGAAAGCCCACTCGACACGCGACCGGGAACGTCTGTGCCCCCGTCGAAACCTTGTCGCCCCCGTATGACCAAACGACCTTTGAAAGAACGACCTACAGCCCCCATTTAACCACTTCGTCGCACTTGTCACTGCCCGTCTGACGGGCTGAAAGAGGAGGTCGATGATCCTCCCCCTCGTCATCTCCCTGGCCCTGGCCGCGGCGCCCGCCAAGACGTTCCCCTACCCCACGAAAAGCACGACCTTGAAGAACGGCCTCACCGTCGTTCGCGTGCCCTTCGACTCGCCGGGGTTGCTCTCCTTCTACGCCGTGGTCCGCGTCGGGTCCCGCAACGAGGTCGAGCCCGGCCACACCGGCTTCGCCCACTTCTTCGAGCACATGATGTTCCGCGGCACCAAGCGCTTCCCCGGCGGCGAACGCGGCGCCGTGCTCAGCAAGCTCGGCTTCAACGGGAACGCCTTCACCACCGACGACGTCACCGTCTATCTCTCCAACGGGCCTTCCACCGGCCTGGAGACGCTCATCGACCTCGAGGCCGATCGGTTCCTCCACCTCGACTACGGCGAGCCCGCCTTCCAGACCGAGGCCCAGGCCGTCGCCGGCGAGTACCAGAAGAGCGCGTCCAACCCCTCGCTCAAGATCGAGGAGGTCACCCTGGGCACCGCCTTCACCAAACACCCGTACCAGCACACCACCATCGGCCTCTACGCCGACATCCTCGAGATGCCCAAGCGCTTCGAGTACTCGAAGACCTTCTTCTCCCGCTGGTACACGCCCGACAACACCGTGCTCGTCTTCGCCGGCGACTTCGATGACGCGAAGCTCATGGCGCTGGTGGAGAAGCACTACGGCCCGTGGACCGGCAAGGCCGCGAAGATCGTCGTCCCTGTCGAGCCTCCCCAGACCGCCCCTCGCGAGGCGAAGCTGAGCTGGCCTTCTCCCACGCTGCCGCGCCTGGGCATGGCGTGGCATTCACCCGCCGCTTCGCCGAAGACCATGGACGCTGCGATTCAGCAGGTGCTGTCGGCGTATCTCGTCGGGCCCACTTCGCCGCTGCATCGATCGCTCGTGTTGGAGCAGCAGGTCGTCGAGCGGCTCCATGGGTTCTATGACCATCACCGCGACCCGTGCTTCTTCGGCATCGACGCGCGGCTCAAGGCCGAGGTGCATCGGGAGGTCGCGGGGAAGGCGATTCTTGCGGCCATCGCGGAGCTCTCGGCTGGGAAGGTCGACTCGAAGCGGCTCGACGACATCAAGAGCAACCTCAAGTACTCGGTCGTGATGGATCTCGAGACGCCGTCGCAGGTCGCGGAGGCCCTCGCGTGGCACATCGGCGTGTTCGGGACCACGGACGCGATTGACTCGCTGTACGCCAATATCGGGAAGGTGTCGGCGAAGGACCTGACGGCGTTTGCCCGGAAGTTCCTCGTTGATGGCAACCGGACGACTATGAACTTCACTGTCGAGGTGACGCCTTGAGCGCCAGGTTCGGTTTGCCCTCTCCCCGACCCTCTCTTCCCCTCGAGGCGCGAGTTCGCCTTCCCCCTCGGGGAGAGGGAGGCAGCTTCTTTCTCCTCCTCCTCCTTGTGGGCTGCGCCACCACTCCCGAGCCCGTGAAGGCGCTGCCCACGGACGCGGCTCAGATCAACGCCGAGACCCTCGAGTCCCTCGTTGCCAAGCCCGCTCCCACCTCGGCTGTCGCGTTCCGTCCGCTTCCCGCCATCGAGCCCATGAAGCTCGTCGTCCTTCCCGTTCCCAACAAGCCCGTCGTCAGCGTGCGCCTCGTGTTCCGCACCGGGTCCGTCGACGATCCCGCCGGGAAAGAAGGCCTCACCGCCCTCACCACCCGCGTGCTCCTCGAGGGCGGCACGAAGTCGCTCGACAGCGCCCAGCTCCTCGAGGCGCTCTACCCGATGGCCGCCCAGCTCGGCGGCGACACCGACAAGGAATTCACCACCATCACCGGCCGCGTTCACCGCGACCGCTTGCCCCGCTTCCTCGAGATCCTCAGCGAGACCCTCCTCGCGCCCCGCTTCGAAGAGAAGGAGTTCGCCCGCCTCCGCTCCGAACAGCTCACCGGCGTCAAGAACCGCCTCCGCCAGGAGAACGACGAAGAGCTCAGCAAGGTCGCCCTCGACAGCCTCCTCTACGAAGGCCACCCGTATCGCCACTTCACCGGCGGCACCGAGGAGGGCCTCAACGCCCTCACCCTCGAGGACGTCAAGGCGCACTGGAAGAACACCTTCACCCAGGACCGGTTGATCATCGGCCTCGCCGGCGCCGTCGATGACGCGCTCGGTGGGCAGGTGAAGGCCACGCTCAGCGCGCTGCCCGCGACCGGCGTGGCCCGGCCGGCGCTGCCCACCGCTCCGGGGCCCCGGGGGCTCACCCTCATCGTCGAGCGCGATACCCAGTCGACCGCCGGCAGCTTCGGCTTCACCACCCCGCTGCGCCGCGACTCGCCCGAGTTCCTCGCCCTGTTCATCGCGATGTCGTACTTCGGCGAACACCGCCAGGAACACGGCGTGCTCTACCAGGAGGTGCGCGAACGGCGCGGCCTCAACTACGGCACGTACGCGTATGCCCAGCACTACCGGCAAGACGGGTGGGACTCGCTGCCCCGCCCGAACATCCTGCGCAGCACCCAGGACGTGACCGTGTGGCTGCGTCCCGTCGGCCCTGACAAGGCGCTCTTCGCCACCCGCGCGGTCGTGCACTTCCTCGAGCAGCTGCGGAACGAGCCGATTCCCGCCGCCCAGTTCGAGACGGCTCGCGGGTTCCTCGCCGGCGCGACTCGCATCTGGACCACCACGGATCAGCGGCGCCTCGGGTGGGCCATCGACGATCTCATCGGCGGGACTCCGGATTTCTTAGGCTCGGTGCGGAAGGCGCTCGAGACGATCACTCCCGAGCAGGCCCAGGCTGCGGTGAAGAAGCACTTCGATCCGGCATCGCTCAACTTCGTGTTCGTCACGAAGGACGCGGCTGGCCTGGCCGCGGCGATCAAGTCGGGCAAGCCCAGCCCGATCTCGTATGCGTCGTCGAAGCCGGAGGAGGTCGTCCGCGCGGATACTCAGATTGCGATGCAGCCACTTCCGATCGCTTTCGAGCACGTTCGGATCGTCAAGGCTTCTGAGGTGATGGGGCGGTAAATATTTGCCCCTCACCCCGGCCCTCTCCCCGCTTCGCAGGGAGAGGGAGACAATTCCTTTTCATCGTGCGGTCGCGCGGTAGAGTTTTCGTCTCGTGCGAACGGTCGCCTCAATCAGCCTCGCGGTGATGTGCCTCGCCTCTGCGGCCCACGCCCAACCCATCGATCCGTTCACCGCCCGCGGCATCGACCTGGTGCCCATCAAGTTCACTCCCACCATGGAGTCGGGCCTCGCCCTCGAAGGCGGCGAGCTGCAGCTCACCCGCTCGTACCTGCTGCAGGCGCTGCTCGACTTCAACGTCGGCATCCTCGCCGCCAAGAACGGCAACGAGCGCATCGGCGACCTCATGCCGTTCCGCGCCGACCTCCACATCATGGGCGCCTACCAGCTGCACCCGCGCGTCGAGGTGTCTGCCGACCTCCCCATCACCATCGGGCAGGTGAACAACTTCGCCCTCCTCGAGCAGCAGGGCTTCAGCACCCCGCCGCCCGCTCCCGCCGGCCTCGGCGCGCCCCGCATCATGGGCCGCCTGCAGATCCTCAAGCAGAGCGAGTTCCCCATCGTCGGCCTCGCCGCCGTGCTCGAGATGAGGATCCCCATCGGCGACCAGAAGAGCTTCCTGTCTGATCGCGGCTTCGTCTTCGCGCCCCGCCTCGCCGTCGAGCGCATGATCGGCCCCGTCCGCATCCTCGGCAACATCGGCTGGCGCCTGCGCACCGCCCCCGGCCGCTTCATCAACCTCTACGTGGCCCAGGAGTTCACCCTGGGCGGCGGCGCGATCATCGACCTCCCCAACTTCAGCCGCTTCCAGTCGAACCAGCTCGTCGCCGAGCTCAACCTGTCCACCCCCGCAGAGGCGCCCTTCACCTTCAGCGAGGCCGAGGCCCTCAAGACGCCGTTCGAGCTGCTCATCGGCGCGCGCACCCAGTTCGCCGGCAAGTGGGGCGCTCAGCTCGCCGTCGGCAAGGGCCTGGGCCCCAACGGCTACGGCCGCGAGACCATCCGCTTCGCCCTCTCGCTCACCTACTCGCACGTGCCCGAGCCTGACGACGACAACGACGGCATTCCCAACAACGTCGACGGTTGCCCCGATCAAGCCGAGGACAAGGACGGCATCGAGGACACCGACGGCTGCCCCGAAGCCCGCGAGCCCGATCGCGACGGCGACGGCGTGCCGGACAAGATCGACCAGTGCCCCGACACCATGGGCCTCCAGGAGCTCGACGGCTGCCCCGACAAGGACGGCGATCAGATCCCCGACAACGTCGACAAGTGCCCCGACGTGCCCGGCACGCCCGACCTCAACGGCTGCCCGCCCCCCGAGGACGAGGAAGAGGTCGTCCTCGAGTCCGAGCGCATTCGCATCAACAACCAGATCCTCTTCGAGTTCGGCAGCGACCGGATCGATCCCCGCTCGTTCAAGCTCCTCGACGAGGTCGGTTCCGTGCTCACCAAGAACCCCGATGTCGGGCCGGTGTTGATCGAAGGTCACACCGACAACGTCGGCTCGCGCGAAGCGAACATGAGCCTGTCCAAGCGCCGCGCCATGGCCGTGGTGAAGTACCTCACCGGCAAGGGCATCGCGCCCAAGCGGCTCCGCTCAGAGGGCTACGGATTCGACAAGCCCATCGCCACCAACGACACCCCGCTCGGCCGCGCCAAGAACCGCCGCACGGAGTTCAAGCTGGTCGATGAGATTGAAGAGAAGCCCCAGGAGAAGCCGGCGCCGAAGTAGAGGTGAGGTGAGGTTGGTTTGGGGAGAGGGAGACTTCTTCCTCACTCTTGAAGCGCGGTGTCGAGCCAGCGGCGGAGCTGCGCTTCCGTCGCCTGGCCCTGGAACGACGCCGAGACGTGCCCGTCGCGATCGATCACGATCAATGAGGGCAAGGCCTTCACCTGGTAGCGCGCGCCGATCTCGGGCTCGCCCAGCGCCGCGTACGGCTGCAGGTCGGGCATCGAGGCCAGGAAGTGCTTCACCGCCTCGCGCTGACCTGGACGATCGTCGTTGCTGATCGCCACCAGCACCACGCCCTTCGGCTCGTACTCCTTCACCGTGCTGATCAGGTACGGCAGCTCATCGCGGCACGGCGGGCACCACGTCGCCCAGAAGTTCACCACCACCACCTTGCCCTGCAGCGACGCGAGCTCGAGCGGCGGTTGATCGATGCGCTCCACCGTGAAGAGCGGCGCCACCGAGTGCTTCGGCAACACCTCGATCGCCAGCGCGTCCTGCCAGCCCATCAGCACCGCGCCCACCAGCAGGGCCACGATGAAGAACATCGTGATCCGATCCATCTTCTTCTTCGGAGGTTCTTCGCTCACAGCACCCTCTCCAGCCGCCGGGTGACGATGCGCAGCACGCCCCGCGTGACCCGCTTCAAGAGAGGCCTGCGCGAGACGAAGCGCGCCAGCGCAGGACCCTCCCGGTAGTACCAGCGAACGAACGCGCGGCCCGGAGCCACGCGTGCCAGCACCCGATCGCGGAAGGCGCGCAGCGTGTCGAGCTCGGGCGCCCCCTCTCCGAAGGCCACGGTGGCGACGAAGCACGCGCCGGGGCTCGACACCCAGAGCACGCGGCTCGAGTTCAGGTTGAGCACGCCCCGCAGGATCGTCTCGGGCATGTAGAGGAACGCGAGCAGGTCGCGCCGCACCGCCCCCAGCTCCCCCCGCGCCGCGTCGTCGAACTCGATGCGCGTGGCGAGGCCGGACAGCTCGTCGACGCGGAAGAGGTAGCGCCGCCGGTTGCGGCCCAGCGGCTGCACCTCGAGCGCGCGCAGCTCGGCGATGTACGCCACGAACTGGGCCGAGCAGTGCGTGCACACCAGGTGATGCGAGGCCACCCGCGGCGAGAGCGAGAACTGGCTGACCTTGTGGCACCCCGGGCACGCGAGGCGCGCTTCCACCTGGGCCTCGGGGTGGGGATCGAAGCGGGAACGGCGCGTGTCGGGCTCGAACACCTCGGGGCGGCGCTCGTCGGTGCGGCTCCACAGGCGCAGCGGCGCCGTCGCCTTGCGCTCGAAGTCCAGCGCCTGGTGCCAGGCGGGCTCGGCCGCCTCCACCCGCCCCTCCGCCATCAACGCCAACGCGAGGAGGTGGTGCTCGACCGCCGGCGTGAACGCCGCCACGTCCGTCCCCAGGCGCCAGCTGCGGGCCAGCAGGGTCTCGCCTTCTTCGAGCAGCGCGCCCGCCTGCTTGCGCACCGGGTCGTCGCGGCGGCGGTACAGCGGGGGCTCGGGCACGCGCGCGAAGAACGCCAGCGCGTCCCGCTGAAAGGCGTCGAGCCCATCGTTGCGCTGGGCCGAGAGCTGCCGCAGCCGATCTCTCGCCCGCTGTCTGAGTTCCTCCAACTCCACAGGGGACTTCTATTCTCTCGCTCGCCTGGGTTGCTCTCCGTTCTGTCGCCGGCGCGCCTTATTTCAGGCAGGGCCCGCTGGCGCCCCGGCCTCCCGGACGGAAACTGGATCAGCATGTGGGCAGGGGTAGGTTTTCCCCATGGGCATCCTTCGATTCCTGGTGTGGACGACGCTGTGCATCGGCCTGGGCATCTTCCTCGGCACGCAGGAGATCGGCGGCCGCACCCCCTGGCAGACGATGCAGGGCGCCTGGAAGCAGCAGCAGCCCCGCCTCGAGAAGGTGAAGGACGGCGCCGAGGACCTGGTCGATGACGTGAAAAAGAAGGTGTCGACCCAGGATCCCGCAGGCGTGCAGCAGCCGAAAGAACGCCACAACGAGGAAGACCGGAAGGCGATCGATCAGATCATCTCGAAGCGCTCGAAGGGATAGTCCTCTTCAGGTGCTCGAAGGCCGCCAGCCACACCTGCGCCTCGCGCTCGGTGAGCTGTGCGCGCAGCAGCGTGCGGGTGAGCTCGGTGAGCACGTGCTGAGGCGCCTGCGGGTTCAAGAACTCGGCGGCCAGCAGCGCGTCCTTCATGTTCGCCTCGAGGCGCTTGATCATTCCGAGCGAGGCACCCGGCTGTTCGGCGGGGGGCGGTACGTCCTGCCGGGAGCAGAGGTACAGGAGGATGCTCGCCGCGTGGCTCAGGTTCATCGACGGCTGAGGGCCGGGCGTGGGGATCACGAGCACGTCCTGGCAGCGGGAGAGCTCGTCGTCAGAGAGGCCTCGCTTCTCCCCTCCCAGCACCAGCCCGACCTTGCCGCGGGCGGAATGGGTGGCGAGGCGCGTCACGGCCTGTTCGGGGGAAAGCGGCGTGAAGCGCTTGAGCTGCGCGCGCGAGGTGGTGCCGACCGCGTACACCACCCCGGTGAGCGCCTCGTCGAGCGACTGCGCCACCTGGAAGTGCTCCATGACTGTATCGGCCTTCACCGCGATGCGGCCGGCCACCCGGAACTCGTGGGTCTGCGGATCGCTGAGGATCAGGTCGGAAAAGCCGAAGTTGGCCATGGCCCGGGCGATGGCCGCCAGGTTCTCGGGTGAGCGCAACTGATGGCAAACGACGACGGGGCTGAGCATTTCAACAGGACCTTCGGCTGGCTGGCGGGTGTCTTCCAACGTATAGTGGAGCAGCCGTGTTGCGAACCGCACTGATCAGTCTGACGTTGATGTGGGCCATGGGCTGCGGGATGGGTGCGAGCCCGTCTCGTGGGGTGACGAGCACGCAGGCGCTCACCGGGACCGCCGAGTGGCTCGAGTTCGAGCCGGCGCAGGTGCGCGTCGAGCTGTTCCGCGACGTCGCCCGCCAGTCGAGCCTGCAGGCCGGCACCCGCGGGGCCGTGCTCTTCCCCATGCTCGTCGGTGGCGAGTTCGTCGCGGCGCCCGCGCTGGAACTGAGCGCGGATCTCCTGGGGGCCGGTGACGCCGGCGCGCCCCTCGATCTCAACTTCGAGACGCGGGGTGACCGCTTCGCTGAAGATCGCCGCGATGCCTTCCAGGGCCTGTCTGAGCGCGAGGCGGCCGAGCAGATCGCCCGCTCGCTGATCACCCTGTGGAACCTGAAGCCGACCGGTGCCGTGACGGTCGTGCGCACGCCGGGCGCGCCGTACGCCGCCGCGTGGATCGATGGGCAGCTCAGGCTGAACCCGTCGTTCGTCTACATGGCCGCCGCGCCGACCCGCTGACTTGCCCTCTTCCCCAACCCTGCCTCCCCACTCGAGGCGCGAGTTCGCCATTCCCCCTCGGGGAGAGGGAGTGGTAGCTGCGTTTCATGTCTGACGCCCGGCTCGCTGCCCAGCTTCCGCACACCCTCGACGCCACCGACTTCCCTGCGCTCGGCCAGAAGTACCAGGGCAAGGTGCGCGACACGTACCTCGAGGGCGATCGCCTGGTGCTGATCACCACCGATCGCCTCTCGGCGTTCGATCACGTGCTCACCACCCTCCCCTTCAAGGGCGACCTGCTCAACACGCTGGCGCACTTCTGGTTCCAGAAGACCGCGCACGTGGTGAAGAACCACGTCATCGACATGCCCGATCCCTGCGTGATCGTCGGGCGCCAGGCGAAGGCCTTCAAGGTCGAGTTCGTGGTGCGCGGGTACCTCACCGGCAGCCTCTGGCGTGACTACGAGGCAGGCCGCGATCCGTACGGGCTCTCGCTGCCCCCCGGCATGAAGAAGGACCAGAAGTTCGACAAGCCCCTGCTCACCCCGTCGACCAAGGCCCCCATCGGCCAGCACGACGAGCCCCTCACCGACGCCGCCGTGCTCGAGCGGGGCCTGCTGTCCGCCCGCGACTGGGCCCGCTCGAAGGAAGCCGCGCTGGGCCTGTTCGCCGAGGGCCAGAAGCAGACCTCGGCGCAGGGCATGCTGCTCGTCGACACCAAGTACGAGTTCGGGCTCGTCGGCGAGGAGCTGGTCGTGATCGACGAGATGCACACCCCTGACTGCAGCCGCTTCTGGATCGCGGAAGGCTCGGCAGAGCGCTTCGCCCGCGGTGAGCCGCAGCAGATGCTCGACAAGGAAAACCTGCGCCAGTGGCTGATCACCGAGCGCGGCTTCTCGGGCCAGGGCACGCCGCCCGCGATCCCCGACGACGTGCGCGTGATGCTCGCCGACAAGTACCTCACCGCCTTCGAGCGCATCACCGGCACCATCTTCCCGCTCGTGGTGGGCGACGTCCGCGCCCGGGTGGAGAAGAACCTGAAGGCCGCGAAGCTGCTCTGAGCCTCAGAGCGGCTCGTCGCCGCCGGGATCCGGCTCGGGGGGCCGCCCGAAGGGCTCGGGGGACCACTCGATCGGCTCCTCCGTGATCGTCTCTTCCCCCAGTAGCCGTCTCAGCGCGCTCTCGAGCTCCATGCAGCGGCACCGTGCAACGCAGCCGCCAGCACGAGGCTCGCGGAATCAGTCAGCCGTCGGCGAGTCCAACCCGGCCCCCGAGTCAGGCGTGACCGAACACGCGCTCGAAGATCTGGTCCATGTGGCGCAGGTGGTAGCCGGGGGCGAAGCAGGCCTCGATGTCGGCCGCTGACATCACCTCGAGCAGGTCCGCGTCGGCCAGCAGCGCGGTCTTGAAGTCGACGCCCTCCTCGAAGAAGCGCATCGCGTTGCGCTGCACCACCACGTAGGCGGCCTGGCGATCCATGCCCCGGCGCGCGAGATCGAGCAGCAGGCGCTGCGAGTTCACCACCCCGCCCAGCAGCTCGAGGTTCTTCTTCATGTGCTCCGGGTAGACCTTCAGGTTTTCCATCAAGCCCGCGAAGCGGTGCAGCATGAAGTCGGCCACCACGGTGGCGTCGGGGCCGATCATCCGCTCGACCGAGGAGTGCGAGATGTCGCGCTCGTGCCACAGCGCCACGTTCTCCAGCGCCGAGAGCGAATAGCCGCGCAGCAGCCGCGACAGGCCGGTGAGGTTCTCGGAGAGGATGGGGTTGCGCTTGTGCGGCATCGCCGAGCTGCCCTTCTGCCCCGGCGTGAAGTTCTCCTCGACCTCGCGGACCTCGGTGCGCTGGAGGTGACGGATCTCCACTGCGAACTTCTCGATGCTGCAGCCCAGCAACGCCAGCGCGCTGAAGAACTCGGCGTGGCGATCGCGCTGGATGATCTGGCTCGAGGCCGGCGCGGGCGTCAGCCCCAGCTTGTTCATCGCGTAGACCTCCACCGAGGGAGGGAGGTGCGCGTGCGTGCCCACCGCTCCGGAGATCATGCCGTAGGAGATCACCTCGCGCGCCTGGGTGAGCCGCCGCTTCGCCCGGTTCAGCTCGTCGTACCAGATGGCCAGCTTGTGCCCGAACGAGATGGGCTCGGCGTGAATGCCGTGGCTGCGGCCCATCATCGGGGTCAGCTTGTGCTCGTGCGCTCGCGTCTCGATCGCCTTCATCACGCGCTCCAGGCCCGTGAGCAGCAGCGTGGACGCGTCACGGAGGATGAGCGCCAGCGAGGTGTCGAGCACGTCGCTCGAGGTCATGCCCCAGTGCAGCCAGCGCGCTTCGGGCCCGATGCGCTCTTCCATGAAGGTGAGGAAGGCGATCACGTCGTGCTTCGTCGTCTTCTCGATCTCGTCGATCTTCGCCGAGTCGGAGGGGGTGAAGTCGCCGGCTTTCGCCACGCAGGCGGCGAGGGCTTCTTTCGGGGCGATGCCGGCTGCCACCATGCCTTCGAGCGCCGCGAGCTCGACGTCACGCCAGCGGCGGAAGCGGGCTTCGGGCGACCAGAGGGAGACCATCTCGGGGCGGGAATAGCGGGGGAGCATGGAGGGTGGATTAGCTCAAAGTGGAGGGGCCGGGATCCCGTTCCCGGTGATTCCCGTTCCCGGTGATTCCCGTTCCCGGTGATTCCGGTTCCCGGTGATTCCGGTTCCCGGTGATTCCGGTTCCCGGTTCCCGGCGGTTCCGGTTTCCGGTTTCCGGTTTCCGGTTCCGGTTTTTCCGGTTCCGGTTGCGGTTTCGGTTCCGGGGTCGGGGCCGGGATCGGGATCGGGATCGGTGGCGCGATCGGGTACGGGGGCGCCTTCGGTTCCCACGGAACACACGGCTTCGGGTGCGGAGGGTGTTGCGGTTACTCGGCGACTTTGACCGTGAGGCTCTGGCGCGCGGCGAAGGTCACCACGTCGAGCGCAAAGGTCTCAGGCGCACCCAGCCGGCGCGCGGTCGTGAGGTTGACGTGCAGCTCGAGCCCTTCCGGGTTCGCTACCGCCATTGCTCCGGGATCCACCTTCTCGACCAGGATCCGGTTCGCGATGCGGCCCGCCTGCTGACCGATCGCCAGCGGCGCTGGCGCCAGCGCGAAGAGGGCGCCCTGCTTCACCTGCGCCGAGGCGAGGCCCACCGCGGGCACCTTCTCGTCCTGGCTCCAGGTCAGCAGCCGCTCGACCACCGCCGCGTTCCCCACCGTCTTGTCCGAGATGATCACCAGCGCGTCGATCTTTCCCTTCATCGCGGCCAACGCCTTCTCCACCTTGGAGGAGCTGTCCACGTCGATGGCTACCAGCGTCAGGCCTCGCGACTGCGCCGCCTGCGCCGCGCCTTCGAGCAGCGCCTTCGAGTAGCGGGGATCCTGCAAGACGCCCACTCGCTTCACCTTCGGCTGCACGGCCTTCAGCGCCGAGAGCTCGAGCGACAGATCGCTCGTCAGCGCGATGCCCGTCGTGTTCTGCCCTTCGAGCTCGTACTTCTCGTAGTACGGCACCATCGAGAACAGCACCGGCACGTCGCTGAACTCGCGGCGCGCTCCCACTGCCGCGGCGGGACCGATCGCCAGCACCAACGCCGGCCTGGTGGCTCCGAGCTTCTTGAAGGCCGCTGCCGCCGCGTCGGGCCCTTCCTCGAGCGTGAACTCTTCCACCTGCCCCTTCACCTCGGCCGCGAAGCCGGCGACCACCTGGGCGTAGGCGTTGAGCCCGGCCGACTTCACCACCACCACGCGCGGCCGCTCGGCGAAGGCGAGCGAAGCGACCAGGGCAGTGAGGATCAGCGCTGTTCGGTGCAGCACCGGAACCCCACCTCAGACGACTTGGCGAAGGACGCGCCGTTCTTCCGCGCCGAGCAGCGCACCGCGTAGTCGCCGCTGGCGAACGAGCCGCCCTTGATCATGCGATCCGACGTCCACTCGGCCACGTTGCCCGAGAGATCCGCCACCCCGTAACCCGACCGGCACTTGGCGAACCGCCCGCCCGGAGAGAGGCTGCGCGAGTCGCCGATGTCGTCTTCGGTGTTGCAGGTGTTCGCGTCGAAGCTGTTGCCGTAGGGCCACTTCGCCCCGCCAGGGCCCTTGCACGACTTCTCCCACTCGGCCTCGCTGCACAGCCGCTTGCCCTGCGCCTCGCACAGCCGCTTGGCGTCGGCGAAGCCCACGCTCGCCGTCGGAGCCACCCCGCGCTTGTTCGGGTACTCGAAGATGTCCACGCAGAAACCGGGCACGTCCACCGAGGTGAGCGCCTTCTCGTCGAAGCCCATCATCGGGTCGCCCGGCGCCGTCCCCATCTTGAACGGCCCCGCGGCCACCAGGCGCATGCCTTCGGGGCACGCCATGCCGGCGGCCGGCGTCGGCGGCGTGATGGCCGCCGCGATGAGCACCTTCTCGCCCTTCTCCTTCGCGGCCTTGTCGGCGGCCTCCTTCGCGGCGGCGGCCTTCTCGGCCTTCTCCTTCGCCGCGGCCTCCCTCGCCTCCTTGTCGGCAGCGAGCTTCTCGGCCTTCTCCTTCGCGGCCGCTTCCTTCGCTTCCTTGTCCGCGGCGAGCCTCTCGGCCTTCTCTTTCGCCGCGGCTTCCTTCGCCAGGCGATCGGCTTCGGCCTTCGACGTGCCCTTGTCGGGGATCGGCGTGACCTTCACCTTCTCGGCGGCGAGGCGCTCGGCTTCGGCCTTGTCCTTCGCGGCCTGGTCGTCGGCGGCCTGCTGGAGGGCGAGGGCCTCGGCGTCGGCCTTCTCCTTCGCGGCGGCCTCGGCGGCGAGCTTCGCGGCGATCTCGTCAGCCGTCGGCTCGACCACCCCCGTCGGGTTCGGGTTCGGATCGACCTGCGGCGGTTGCTGCTGCTGCTGGCGCTGACGCTGAATGAGCAGGAAGCCGCCCCCCGCGCCCACGCCCACGCCCGCGACCACCAGCAGGGCCACCAGCATCCAGGTGCGGTTCGGCTTGCGCGCCTGCGACTGGAAGAGCGGCTGAGCCGGGGGGGGAGGCGGCGGCGCGACCGTCTCGACCATCGCCCGCGTCTCGACCCCGTCCTCCTGGTCGAGCTGCGCGATGAACATGCCCGAGTCGATCACCTCGGTGCTCTCGCGGTCCTTCTTGAAGTCGAGGTCGTTCGCGTTCTTGAGCGCGCGCTGCAGCTGGGCCGGGTCGACCTCCTGCGTCGAGTCGGGCAGCAGGCTCTCGCCCGTCACCGGCGGGGGCGGAGGCGGCAGCTCGGGCACCGGCGGCGGAGGCTTGTTCTCGCGGCGGGGCGAGAGCTGCAACATGCCCGTGGTGGTGCGCGGGCGCGGCGCGGGCGCAGTGCCGCTCGCCGGCTCGGGCTTGCTCACCTTCGGAGGCAGCGGCGGCGCGAGCTTCTTCGAGAGGTCGGCGATCTCCGCCATCAGCTCGCCGGCGGTCTTGAAGCGCGCGTTCGGGTTGCTGTTGAGCGCCTTGCGGTAGATGCCCTCGAGCTGAGGGGGCACCTCGGGGTTGCGGCGCTGCAGCTCGGGGATCGAGCCGTCGGGCGTGAGGCCCGAGAGCATCTCTCCCAGGATCACCCCCACCGAGTAGATGTCGGCACGGCCGTCGATCTCGCTGCCCTCGATCAGCTCGGGCGCGAGGTACCGATCGGCCTTCTTCGCCTTCATCGCCTGCGTGAAGGGGAGCCGCGGCATCGCCAGCCCGAGGCCGAAGTCGGTCACCTTGAGCAGGTCGGGCAGCACCAGCACGTTGTCGGGCTTGAGATCGCTGTGCGGGCCGACCTTGTGCGCGCCGTCGAGCGCCGAGCAGATCTGCGAGAGGATGGGCTCGATCTCGCCCAGCGAGAAGAACTGACCCTTCTGCAGGCGCAGGTCGATGATCTTCCGCAGCGTGAGGCCGTCGAGGAACTGCGAGGTGAAGAACGGCCGCTCGGAGTCTTCGCCTTCCTCGTACACGCGCACCAGGTTCGGGTGCGAGAGCTTGCGCGCGAGCCGCAGCTGCCTGGCGAAGAGCTTCCGCTCGTCGACCGACTGGAGCAGCCGCGGGTTGATCACCTTGAGCGCGACCTCGACGTCGAGCTCCTTGTCGTGGGCGCGGAAGACGAAGCCCAGCGGGCCCGCGCCGACGATGTCCTTGATCAGGTAGCGGTTGGCGACGAGGTCCTGCGGCTTGTACGGCGCGCCTTCGATCTGGCTCGTCTGCGCGCGCCGCCGGCTGAACGTGCCCGTGGCCTGACGCAACCCGCCCGTGGACAGGTTCTGCCCGCAGGTCGGACACTTCTCAGACGTGTCCGGGACGTGGGTGCCGCAGCGGTAGCAGAGCAACGGGACGAACCTCGGAAATCAGCCGACGTGTTGGCTTCGACTTCGTAAAGCGTGAATCAAACTCAGTTTTTTAGCCCAGATCCAGTACACCTTCAACGCCCTACCCCGGTCGACCCGAAGCCCCCCTGCCCCCGGGTGGTTTCGGTGAGCACCTCGACCTCGACCAGGGTGGCCTGCACCGTGGGCGAGACCACCATCTGCGCGATGCGATCGCCCCGTTTGAGCACCACCCGCTCTTTCGAGAGGTTGATGAGGAGCACCCCCACCTCTCCCCGATAGTCGGCGTCGATGGTGCCCGGGGTGTTGAGGCAGGTCAGGCCCTGCTTGAGGGCCAGGCCGCTGCGGGGGCGGATCTGCGCCTCGTAGCCGGGCGGCAACTCGATGGAGAGGCCGGTGGGAATCAGCCGACGCTCGAGGGAATCGAGGGTGACGTCTTCGGGGAGCTCAGCCAGCAGATCCATGCCCGCCGAGAGGGCCGTCTGGTACTTCGGCAGGGGCAGGTCCGAGGGACGCACGCGACGCACCTTCACAGTCACGCTCATGGAGGCGAGCGTCCTAGCACGGGTGGTACACGCCCGCTCCGCCGCGGGTTCCTTTGGCGGGGCGTTCCGGGTTCCGGTCTCCGGTTTCCGGTTTCGGTTTCGGTTTCGGGGTCGGGGTCGGGGCCGGGATCGGGATCGCGATCGGCCTCGGGATCGGTACGACGGAGGCGGTTTCGGGAACGCCTCAGGGCTTCGGTTGGGGGGCGACGGGGCTACTCCTCCGAGGCGGGCGGAGGCCCGAACTGGTCGAAGGCCTTCTTCAGTTGCGTGCCCCCGTCAGGCTTTGGTGGCGGGGGCGGGGCTTGATCGATGATCAGTGGCTTCGAGCCTCGGAAGGCGAAGGGGTCCATCGGCTTGTGGCCGAGCTCGAGCTGGTAGTGCACGTGGGGCCCGGTGCTGCGCCCGGTGGTGCCGGAGTCGGCGATCACGTCGCCTGCCGTCACCTTCTGGCCGGTCGTCACCCGCAGGTGGGAGTTGTGGCAGTAGGCCGTGGACACGCCGCGGCCGTGCTCGATGATCACCACCTTGCCGTTGACCGCGTCTTCGCTGGCGCGGCGCACGATGCCGTCGGCGACCACCTTCACCGGCGTGCCCTCGGGGACGGAGAGATCGATACCCGTGTGGAACTTGCCGTAGCCGAGCGTGGGGTGATTGCGCCAACCGAACGGTGACGAAACCCGCGTGCCCGGAGCGACCGGCCACGAGAGCCCGTAGGCGGTGCCGAGCATCAGCGCCGTCGAGGCCGAGGAGACCGCCTTCGAGCTGGTGGGAGGGAGGCGCGCGGCGAGCACCTCCAGCGTCGTGTCGCGGCCCTCTGCGCCCACGCGGTGGCTGGCGTAGCTGGCGACGTCGTAGCCCGCGAACACCGCGAGCACCGCGGCGTCTTCGCTGCCGAGCTCGAGCTTCGCCTTCTCCACCAGGATCGCGGCGTCTTCCGGCGAGCCGAAGGGGACTCCGTACCGTCTGGCGAGCGCATCCACGGGCGCGCGCGCGTCGCCACTGAGCATGGCGGCCGAGGCGAACACGCCGCGACCGAGCGCGCGGCCGGGCGGAATGGTGGCGAGCACCTCGATGTCCGGGACGAAGGCGGTCTGGGTGGGCGCCTCGACCTCGTGCGACTCGTAGACGCCGCCCGTGTAGTAGGCCAGCAGCGGGCGCGTGGTCGTCTTCGCCGAGAAGATGCGCGCGCCGAGGTCGCGAACGAGGGCGCCCACGGGCGTGTGGTACGCGGCGGCCCACAGGCACAGCGCCGCGCCGATGAAGTCGAGCAGCCCGCGCGCGGGGCGCTGAAAGGTCGCGGTCGTCATCGGAAGAAGGACAGCAGCGCTTCGGCCTCGAGCAGCAACGCCAGGGCCAGGGGAAAGGACAGCACCGAGCCCCACAGGCCCGTCATCCACGGGTGCTTGCTGGCGAGGCACGCCGCGTCGGCGTGCTGCAGCGAGCGCAGCACCGCGCGCCACGCGTGGGAGAAGAGGACGATGGTCATCGCCGTACCCGCGAAGATGCGCGCGAGCACCGCGGCGACGTCAGCGGGAGCCACGTCACCCACCAGCCCCACGAAGAGCGTCGACTCGACCAGCTTCGAGACGCTGTAGGCGCCGCCGAACACGAAGACGGCGGTGACGAACGGCCGCACCAGGCGCATCGGCGTCGGTTGCTTGTTGACGCGCGCGAGCAGCGTTCGCCACGTCTCGTCCTTGAGCAGCACGAACTTGCGGTCCTTCGCGTCGAGCTCGTCGTACGCGAGCGCGGGCACGGCGATGAACAGGTCGACCGCGAGCTCCCATGCGAGCGCGATGCCGCGGGCGATGAGCGTGCGCTCGCGCGAGTCGATGCGGTTGACCCAGGCCGCGGTGTGCTCTGACTGGGCCAGCAGGCCATCGAAGAGCACGTCGAGCCACTCGACCGCGCGCAGCAGCTTGTCGTCGACCACGTCGGCCGCGGAGTGCACCCCGACCGCGACGAGGGCGAAGAGCCCCAGCGGCATGAAGGCCCAGCGAAAGGCGCCGAAGAAGCGACTGACTCCTTCGAAGTGGCTCTTGGACACGGGCTCTTCTTGAACGCGCGGCGGCGGGGGACGATCTGTCAGCGGTTCTGCAGGGTTGAGCCTACACTGGAGCGATGCGAACTCACGTCGCGGTGCTCCTGGCGCTCACGGTGGGCTGCGGTCCTCTCAAAGACCCCTTCGGCGGGCTCCCCGCGGGGGCCTGCGCGCAGGACACCGACTGCGTCATCGCGACCTGTCCGAACGCCTGCAACCAGGGGCAGCCCTTCTGCACCTACCCCAGGGTGCACGCCAAAGCCGACGTGGTGAAGGCCTGCCCCTGCTTCGACACACCGACCGCAGCCAGCTGTGCCGCGCCCGCAGGAGAAGCCTGTGGTCCCCAGCCGGGCTGCGCCGGCCCCTTCGACGTCGACCAGCTCCGAGCCCGCTGCGTGTCGGGGGCCTGTGCGGCGCGCATGACCGACGGCGGCGTCCCTCCCTGAGCAGCACCCTGCGCGAACCCGCGCGCGAGCCGTGCGCGTCTGCGCTCCCGAAACCGCCACCGTCCCCGATCGCGAAACCGATCCCGATCCCGATCCCGGCCCCGACCCCGACCCCGAAGCCGAAACCGATCGCCGAAACCGCCTCTCCGAAACCGCCTCTCCGAAACCGAGCCCGGGTCTTCGGGGACGGTGCCCCAAAACAAGACCGCCCCTCCTCCAATCGGAGAAGAGGCGGTCAGGTGAAGCCCCTCACCCCAACCCTCTCCCCGCTGGCGCAGGGAGAGGGAGAAGGGGTCAGGCCTGGGTCGTCGGCTTCTGCGCGGCAGGAGCCTCGGCGGGAGGCGGCGCGCCCGCGGCAGCCGAACGCTCAGCGAGCGCCTGCTTGCGGGACAACCGGATCTTCCCACCGGAGTCGATCGAGATGACCTTCACCATCACCTCGTCGCCTTCCTTCACGATCTCGTCCACCGTCTTCACCCGCTTGTCGGCGAGCTCCGAGATGTGAATGAGGCCATCGGTGCCGGGGAACAGCTCGACGAAGGCGCCGAACTCGACCACCTTGCGCACGGTGCCCAGGTAGATCTTCCCGACCTCGGCCTCCTTGGTGAGCGCCTGCACCATCGCGATCGCGGCCTTCACGGCGTCGCCGTCGGCCGAGGCGATGTCCACCTTGCCCGTGTCGTCGATGTTCACCGAGCAGCCGGTGCGCGCGATGATGTCCTTGATCACCTTGCCGCCGGGCCCGATCACGTTCTTGATGAACTCCGGGCGGATCATGATGCTCGTGATGCGCGGCGCGAACTGGCTGATCTCCTTGCGGGGAGCCGGCAGCGTCTTGAGCATGGTCTCGAGGATGCCGAGCCGGCCCACCTTGGCCTGCTCCATCGCCTTGAGCATGATCGCCGTGGTGATGCCGGTGATCTTGATGTCCATCTGCACGGCGGTGATGCCCTTCGCGGTGCCGCACACCTTGAAGTCCATGTCGCCGAGGTGATCCTCGTCACCGAGGATGTCGCTCAAGATGGCGATCTTGTCGCCTTCCTTCACCAGGCCCATCGCGATGCCCGCGACCGGCGACTTGATGGGAACGCCGGCGTCCATCATCGCCATCGTGCCACCGCACACCGAGGCCATCGACGAGCTGCCGTTGCTCTCGAGAATGTCCGAGACCACGCGCACCACGTACGGGAAGGTGAGCTTGTCGGGCAGCATGTTCTTGAGCGCCCGCTCGGCCAGCGCGCCGTGACCGATCTCACGACGACCGGGGCCGCGCAGCGGCTTGGTCTCGTTCACCGAGAACGGGGGGAAGTTGTAGTGCAGCATGAACGTCTTGCTGATGTCGCCAGCGAGCGTCTCGATGCGCTGATCGTCTTCGCCGGTGCCCAGCGTCGCCGTGACCAGCGCCTGGGTCTCACCGCGCTGGAAGATCGACGAGCCGTGCGTGCGGGGCAGCGGGCCCACCTCGACGGTCACCTCGCGCACGGTGGTGTGCGGGCGGCCACCGATGCGGCCACCGTTGCAGGTCAGCTCGCGCATGTACTCGTACTTGAGGTCTTCGTAGATGCCCTTGACCTGCTTCTCGATCAGCGCGGTGTAGGTGTCGCCCATCTCCTTCTTGAGGGCGGCCTCCATCTCCTTGCGGTTGGTCTTGAGGAAGCCGTAGCGGGCGTGCTTCTCGACGATCGCGTAGCCCTTGGTGATGCCGGCCCACGAGAGGGTCTTGCACTTCGCCTTGAGCGCCTCGTCGTACTTCACCACCTTGTCGTACTCGCGGGTCTTCACGCCCAGCTCGGCGCGCAGCTCGGCGATGGTGGCGATGATGGGCTGGCAGGCGGCGTGGCCGAAGTCGAGCGCGAGGACCATGTCGGCCTCGGTCACCTCGTCACCACCACCCTCGACCATCACGATGGCGGCCTTCGACGCCGCGACCACCAGGTCGAGGTCGCTCTTGGCGCGCTGCGCGGCGTCGGGGTTGGCGATCAGCTTGCCGTCGACGCGGCCGACGCGCACGCACGCGATGGGGCCGTCGAAGGGAATGTCGGACACGGCCAGCGAGGCCGAGGCGGCGCAGAGCGCGAGCACGTCAGGCTCGGCGTTCTTGTCGAAGCTGATCACGCTCACGAGCACCTGGGTCTCGTACGCGTAGCCCTCGGGGAAGAGGGGGCGGCAGGCGCGGTCGACGATGCGGCAGGTGAGCGTCTCCTTCTCGGTGAGGCGGCCCTCGCGGCGGAAGTAGCCGCCGGGAATGCGGCCCGCAGACGCGAACGTCTCCTTGTACTCGACGGTCAGCGGCATGAAGTCGATGTCCTTCTTGTCGCGCGCGCTCACCGAGGTGGCCAGCAGCATCGTGTCGCCGTAGCGGAGCACGATCGCGCCGTCCGCCTGCTTCGCCATGCGACCGGTCTCGATGATGAGATCCCTGTCGCCAACCTTCACGGTCTTTCGAATCATTGCCATTTTGGAAGCTCTGCTCTCTTGCGTTGTTGGCGCTCCGAGGCGGGCTGCGTTTTGATCACCTGATCGCGTTCCCCGAAGACGACGTCGGAGAGCCCGAACAGAAAATCAAAACGCGAGAAGGCTCATCCCGTCGCGCCTGATTGTGGACCGCCGCGTCAGGCCGCGGCGGCACTGCGTACATTCGAACGAAACGAAGAAGGCGCCCGAAGGCGCCCCCTGTACTGTGCGATTACTTGCGGATGCCCAGACCGTCGATCAGCTTCTTGTAACGGTTCTGGTCCTTGCCCTTGAGGTAGTCGAGCAGGCGGCGGCGCTGGGAAACCATCTTCAGCAGACCGCGGCGGCTGTGGTGGTCCTTCTTGTGCGCCTTGAAGTGCTCCGTCAGCTCGTTGATGCGCTCGGAGAGGATGGCGATCTGGACCTCGGGCGAACCGGTGTCCTTCTCGTGGGTGCGGAACTTCGCCACCAAGGCAGTCTTCTTCTCGACCTGGATCATTGTGTATCTCTCCCGCTCCGAGGGGTTGAAACACCACGGCCCGCGGAGGGGTACAGGTCGGGTGCTGACGGGCGCTTAGCGGACGGGGGGGCTCAGCGCAAGGGCGGTAGGAGCACGTACGTGCCGTCATCGCCCCGGCGGTAGAAGTACGGCTCCCGCCAGGGGAAGTGGAGGTCGTCGGGCGAGAGCAGGTCTGATTCCACCAGATCGGTCAGGCCCATCGGCAGCGAGCCCTTCTCGAGCTTGAACACGTCGATGGCCGCGGCGAGGCGCGAGAGCTGCTGCTGGCTGGCGAAGCGCTGCGCGGCGGGGTCGGTGTACGTGGTGGCGTTGCTGCCGCCCAGCTTCACCGCGCCGAAGTCGATGCGGGTGCCCACGAAGAGCAGCGCACCCACCACCACCATGGTGACGGCGATGCGGCCGATCACGCCCATCACGGCCGAGGTGCGCGAATCGCTCTCGAAGTCGTCGCCGCCCTTCCCTGCCGGGGGCACGCCCCGGGCGTACTCGAGGTTGATCAGGTTGCAGAGCGCCTTGGCCGTCTCGAACTCGCCCAGCGCGGACAGCTCGATGATCCGCTGCACGGTGCGGCCCGGCGCGATCAGGTTGTAGCAGGTGCGCTCGTTCTCCCCGACCGACTTGAACTCGCCCTTGTTGACGCTCTTCTTCTCTTCGGCGAACGCATCGTCGAGGGCCGCGTCGAAGTCGTCCTTCTTGAGCTCCTCGGGGGGGAGCTCCTTCACCTTCTCGAAGGACATCTGGAGGCTGGTGATGCGCTTGCGCACCACCGGCCACTCGTCGACGCGCCGGAAGCCTTCCATCAGCACCGACTCCGCGCGCAGCGGGGTCAGCGTGTTCTCGGTCTCGACGTCTTTCTGCTCGAACTCGTAGGTGCCGGCCTTCCAGGCGAAGAGCTTGAAGAGCGTCTCGCTCGTCTGGAGCTGCACCATCTGCTTGAACTTCTGATCGGTGAGCACGCCCTGGCTCACCAGCACGTCACCCAGGCGCTGCAGGGTGCGCTTCTGGGTCTCGAGCGCGAACTCGAGCTGCTGCTCGGTGACCAGGCTCGCGGCCACCAGCATCGAGCCGATCAGGTCCTTCCGGTTGCGGCTGGTGGTCTCGGCGCGGACGATGTTGCCGTCCTTGAAGGTGACGGCGACGGTGTCCTGCTTCTGGGTGAGCACCAGCGCGCCGGTCTTCTGCTGTTGACCAATCAACTGGAGGATGTCGGCGATCCCGAAGTCTTTGAGTGTGCCCTTGAGCGCCATGGGTCAGCTCTGCCTCCGCCTGAGGCGCAGCAGGGACACGGGGTAGACGGTGAAGAAGAGCAGCGCCAGCGGCACCAGCCTCACGCCGATGGGCAGGGTCTCGAACGGCGGCCGCACCACGCCCGCGCGCAGCACCGCGCCGGTGATGGCGAGCACGAACAGGTAGCCGTACACCGCGCCCCGCACCGGCGCGCCCGAGAAGACGTGGCCCATGCCCGACCAGAGCACCCCGAGGATGGTGGAGGCCCGTTCCATCTGGCTCTCGTAGCGCGCCACCTCGAGCTGCTTGCGCACCTTCACCGAGGGGGCGACCACGTTCTTCTTGGCGAAGACGTTCACGCACTGGGTGCACATCGGGCTGCCGGCCGACACGTCGGGATCTCCGCGGCGGCTCACCGGGCGGCCGCAGCGGTTGCACACCTTGGCCGCCTCGAGCGCCTTGCCCAGGAAGCCGAAGCCGAGCAGCGCGAAGGCCACCACCAGCGGGTAGAGCAGCGCCACGGTTGCGGGCACGTCGCCCACCAGCATCTGCGAGAGCTGGCTGCGCACCCGGCGCGCCGCCACCTCGCCCTTCGACAACGCGACCAGGTCGCTCTGCGCGAGCGGGAGGGACTTGAGCCGATCGTTGCCGAGGATCTCCTTCGGGAAGGGATCTTCGGAGGCGATGGTGGGGAGCGTCGGGTCGAGCTGGCGGGCCTCCATCAGGTTCGAGTTCGCCTTGTCGATCTCTCCGGCGTTCGCGTCGCCATAGACCTGCACGC
This sequence comes from Archangium sp., assembly GCA_030681645.1. Classification (GTDB taxonomy): domain Bacteria; phylum Myxococcota; class Myxococcia; order Myxococcales; family Myxococcaceae; genus Archangium_A. Next base: position 12,434 of record JAUXRX010000012.1, on the reverse strand, counting down.
GGCGCTGGTACACGCGGCTCAGGTTGAGCAGGCCGACCGAGGTGGGCGAGCTGGCCTTGAGCGCCTCGAGAATCGACCGGGAGTTCTCCAGGTCGCCCTGGAGGAAGAACGCCTTCGAGAGCGCGATGCGGCCGGGCACGTCGTCGGGCCGCAGCCCCAGCGCGCTCTTGAGGTGGGCCACCGCCTGCTCGAGGTGGCCGCGGTTCAGGTAGAAGTGGCCCAGCACGTACCGCTCGGCGAAGCCGACCTTGTCTTCGGCGGCGAGCTTCTCGTAGCGCTGCACCAGCGGCTCGATGCCCGGCCCGCCCCGCTCGATGCGGTAGAGATCTTCGGCGGCGGAATCGGCGAAGGCGGTGTGCTCCACCACCAGGCCTCCGATGACGGGCACGAAGCCCAGCGAGCCGATGAGCACCACGGCGAGCACGCGCTCGCGCAGCGTCAGGTACATGGTGATGGCCGCGAAGAACGCCAGCAGCGTGGGCGCCACGCCCATGCGGAAGACGATGGGCAGCGAGAGCAGGAGAATCGCCAGCGCCGAGGTCTGCCACCGGGCGGCGGCGCGAGGGAAGAAGAAGTGGAAGTCGTAGAGGAAGTAGTACCCGCGGCGCAGCAGCAGCACGAGCATCACCACGATCACGGTGGCGATGAACGCGATGAGGAGGATCGCCGCGAAGTCGGCCACCAGCGGGCGCAGGTAGCGCGAGTCGGACAGCTCGGCGGCGAGGCCCTTCTGCAGCGACCCCACGTACCGGGGAATGCCGCTGGGATCGGCCGAGAAGTAGAGGCGGGTGAGCAGGAACCAGGTGGCCGGCAGTTCGGGGGCGAGCTCCGAGGCGCTGACTGCGATCTCGACGGCGGCGCCGCTGTCCCCCGCGGCCTCCCACGCCTCGGCGGCGCGCAGCAGGCCCACGGCCCACAGGTCCATGTTGCTCGAGCCGATGAGCGAGCGGGTGGCGAGCAGTTCCTTGCGCGCGGCCTGCTCGGCGGCGGCGTTCTTCGAGGCGTTCGCGTCGCGCCACTTGAGCCAGACCGCGTTGAGATCGGAGTCCGAGATGGTCTTCACCACCATCGGCGGAGGCTCCTTCTTCGGAGGCGGCGGGGGCGCTTCCTTCTTCACGTCTTTCGGGAGTTCCTTGCCGTTGGGCCCCTTGCCGGGCCCCTTCTTCACCACGGTGGGGGGCGCGACGAGCGTGCCGTCTTCGGGATCGTCCTCGACGACGGTGTCGGTCTGGCCGGGCTGATCAGGCTCGCCGAGCCCTTCGTCGACCGGCGGCGGGGGGGCCTTCTTCTTCGGAGCGGCGTCGGGGTCGACGAGATCGACCTGCGCGAAGGACGCGGTCGGAATCAGCCACGCGAAGGCGAGGAAGCACGCGAAAAGTCTCATCGGGGCGTGCGCAGCCTACCTCTGGAACCGAGCGGTCGCGAGCACTTCGACGCGGAGGCCGGAGAAGTGAGCTAGACGCCCCCCGCATGGGTGACATCGGAACCGCCGTCGAGCGGCTCGCCAACATCATGCAGCGCCTGCGGGCGCCGGGTGGGTGCCCGTGGGACCGGGAGCAGGACCTCAAGAGCCTGCGCCCCTACCTCATCGAGGAGGCCTACGAGGTGCTCGAGGAGATGGACCGGGTGTCCGAGGGGGGCCCCTGGGGTCCGCTGGCGGAGGAACTGGGCGACCTGCTCTTCCAGATCGTCTTCCACTCGCAGCTGGCCTCGGAGCAGCAGCAGTTCGACCTGGCGAAGGTGGCCAACGCCATCGCGGACAAGCTCGAGCGCCGCCACCCCCACGTGTTCGGCGAGGCGGCGAGCGCGGGCACCGAGCAGGTGCTGCAGAACTGGGCGAAGCTGAAGGCCGACGAGCGGAAGCTGAAGCACGGCCACGCGGGCAGCGTGCTGGACGGGGTCCCGAAGGACGCCCCTGCCCTGCAGCGGGCAGAGCGGCTCACCGAGAAGGCCTCGCGCATCGGCTTCGACTGGCCCGACGTGAGCGGGGTGAAGGACAAGCTGCAGGAAGAGCTGGGGGAGCTCGACGAGGCGATGGCCAGCAAGGACAAGGCGGCGATGGAGCACGAGCTGGGCGACGTGTTCTTCGCCCTGGCGAACCTGGCCCGGCACCTGGGCATCGCCCCGGAAGACGCGATGCGGGCGGCCAACCGGCGCTTCACCAGCCGCTTCCACGTGGTCGAGAAGGGGCTGGAGGCGCAGGGGGTGCCGTTCGGCGAGGCCTCCCTCGACCAGATGAACGCCCTGTGGGATCAGGCCAAGGCGGCGGAGAAGGCGGCGAAGTGAGCTTGACCGGTTGGAGAGGGGCCGATAAGGCGCGCCCTTCTCTTCTGATTTTCCTCATCCAGATTCAAGGAGCTGTTCCGTGGCCAACACCAAGTCTGCAGTGAAGCGCAACCGCCAGGCCCTCAAGCGCAACGCGCGCAACCAGGCCGTCAAGGGCGGCGTGAAGAATGCCCTCAAGGCCGCTCACGCTGCGATCGCCAGCGGCGACGCTGCCAAGGCCAAGGCCGCCGTGTCCGCCGCCAGCGCCGCGCTCGACAAGGCCGCGACCAAGGGCGTGCTGCACGCGCGCAACGCGAGCCGCCGCATCGGCCGCCTGGCGCACGAGGCGTCGAAGAAGTTCGCCGCCGCCGTCGCGAAGTAATTCGCAGGTCGCAGGTGCCTGACCGAGCCGACGAGTCCCTCACGGGGCCCGTCGGCTTTCGTCGTTTGTCTCCCTCTCCCTGCGGAGCGGGGAGAGGGTTGGGGTGAGGGGCCGACCAGGGCCGTCAGGGCGCGGTCTGCAACCGCTCGAGGCCTTCGCGCACCGCGGCGTCAGCGAGGCGGCGGAGCGCGGCGTCGCGGTTGCTCTCGGTGAGGAGCACGTCAGGCCCGGAGGGGAACTCCTCGGAGACCGAGACCGTGGTGGTGCCGACGTCGAGGCCGGACTTCTTGAGGGTCAGCGTGAGAGCCGCGGTCATGCGGAAGACAGGCTGACGCCCCAGCGTGGGGGCGGCGAGGAAGGGACCGCTGCCCACCGAGAGGATCGTTCCTTCGAGCACGCCGTCGGCGTCGGGGCCTCCGAGCCGGCCGGCGCGATCGAGCTGATCTCTGGCGGCCTGGGTGAAGGCGAGCTCGGCGCCCGGCTCGGCGGTGCGGTTGATGAAGAAGGGCACGGAGGCGGTACGGATGCCGCCGGGGAGTGAGGCGTTCGGCGCGGTGAAGCGGTAGCCGCAGCTGGCCAACAGGAGGAGCAACAGCAGTTTGCCCTCTCCCCGACCCTCTCCCCCTCGGGGAGAGGGAGGCACTTTTCTCAGCTTCTTCAGCTTCTTCATCCGACGACGAAGTTGACGAGGCGCTTCGGTACGAAGACGAACTTCTTCACCGTCTTGCCCGCGAGCGCGGCCTGCACCTTCTCGTCAGCCTCCGCGATGGCTCGCACCTCGGCTTCGGTGGCGGTGGCCGGCGCCTGGATCTCGGCTCGCAGCTTGCCCAGCACCTGCACCGCGTACGGGATCACGTCGTCGACGACGAGCTTCGGATCGAATGGGGGCCAGCTCTGCTCCTCGAGCGGCGAGGTGCTGCCGTACGCCTCGGCGAGCTCGTTGGCGAAGTGCGGCACGAAGGGCACCAGCATCGCCGCCAGCAGGCGGATCGCCTCGTTCATCGCGGCCTTCTCGGCCGGCGTGGTGACGTCCTTCGCCAGGTAGAGCTCGTTCACGTACTCCATCGAGCCCGCGATGGCGGTGTTGAACGAGAGCCGCTCGATCGCCTCGGTGACGCGCTTGAGCGCCTTGTGCGCCGCCTTGCGGATCTCCAGGGCCTTGCCCTCGAACGGGCCGTCCCACGTGGCGCCCTTCACCTGCGGCTCGTGCGTGACGGCGAGCGTCCACACGCGCTTCAAGAAGCGGAACGCGCCGTCGACGCTCTTCTCGTTCCAGTCGAAGTCGCGCTCGGGGGGACCGGCGAAGAGCACGTACGCGCGCGCGGTGTCGGCGCCGTATTCCTTCACCAGCTCGGAAGGCGCCACGCCGTTGCCGGCGCGCTTGCTCATCTTGAGCCCGTCGGACCCGTTGACGATGCCCTGGGTGATCAGCCGCGTGACCGGCTCGTCGACCGGCGAGAGGCCCAGCTCCTTCATCACCCGCGTCCAGAAGCGGAAGTAGAGCAGGTGCATCGTCGCGTGCTCGGGCCCGCCCACGTAGATGTCCACGGGCAGGTACTTCTTCGTCACCTCGGCATCGACCGGCGCCGTGTCGAACTTCGGCGAGAGGTAGCGCGCGTAGTACCAGCAGGAGTCGACGAAGGTGTCCATCGTCTCGGCTTCGCGCTTCGCGGGACCTCCACACTTCGGGCACGTGGTGTTGACCCACTCGGCCACCTTCGAGAGCGGCGGCTCACCCTTGCCGGTGAGCACCTTCTCCACCTCGATGTCCGGCAGGCGCACGGGCAGCTGCTCGTACGGCACCGCGATGCCGTTGTGCTGCGGGTCACACTTCTCGCAGTAGAGGATCGGGATCGGCGTGCCCCAGTACCGCTGGCGGCTGAAGCCCCAGTCCTTCTGGCGCCAGGTGATCATCGGCGCGCCCTTCTTCTGCTCCACCAGCCAGGCCGACATCTCCTTGCGCGCCTCGGCCGACGGCTTGCCGGTGAAGGCGCCCGAGTCGGCCAGGATGCCGTCGTCGGTGAACGCGACCGGAACGGCGGCTTCCTCGCGCGGCACGACCTTCGCCGGGGTGATCACCACCTTGATGGGCAGCGCGTACTTCCGGGCGAACTCGAAGTCGCGCGAGTCGTGCGCAGGCACGCTCATCACCGCGCCGGTGCCGTAGTCGGAGAGCACGAAGTTCGCGATCCACACCGGCACCTTCGCGCCGGTGAACGGGTTGAGCGCGTACGCGCCGGTGAAGACGCCTTCCTTCTCAGCGCCTTCCTGGGTGCGATCGGTCTTCGACATCGCGGCCATCTTCGCCACGAACGCGTCGACGTCGGCCTTGTGCTCGGCGGTGGTGATGCCCTTCACCACGCGGTGGTCCGGCGCCAGCACCACGTAGGTGCAGCCGAAGATGGTGTCGACGCGCGTGGTGAACACGCGGATCTTGTCCGTGGCGCCCTCGAGCGCGAAGTCGGCCTCCACGCCTTCGCTCCGGCCGATCCAGTTGCGCTGGGCGGCGGTGATGCGGTCGGGCCATTCCTTGAGCGTGTCGAGCCCGTCGAGCAGCGCCTGCGAGTACTTCGTAATGCGGAAGGCCCACTCGGGCTGGTTGCGATCGACGACCTTCGAGTCACAGCGCTCGCAGGTGCCGTCCTTCACCTGCTCGTTGGCGATGACGGTGAGGCAGCCGGTGCACCAGTTCACCTTCGAGAAGCGGCGGTAGACCAGGCCCTTCTCCAGCATCTTGAGGAAGAACCACTGATTCCACCGGTAGTACTCGGGGCGGCTGGTATCGACCTCGAGGTCCCAGTCGTAGGAGTAGCCCAGCGTGTTCATCTCCTTCTTGAAGCTGACGATGTTGTCCGCGGTGCGCACCGCGGGGTGCACGCCGTCTTTGATCGCCGCGTTCTCCGCGGGCAGGCCGAACGCGTCCCAGCCCATCGGGTGCACCACGTCGAAGCCCTTCATGCGGAAGTAGCGGGCGTACACGTCGCCCAGCAGGTAGTTGCGCACGTGCCCCATGTGCATGTTCCCCGACGGGTACGGCAGCATCTCGAGCACGTACTTCTTGGGCTTGGCGCCGGTGCGGGTGAGGCGGAAGGTGCCGCGCTTTTCCCAGGCCTGCTGCCACTTCGACTCGATGACACTCGGCTCGTACTTTTCGGACATCGCCATGATGGGGCGCCTTGTAAGGGACGAGTCCGGGTGACGCAACGAGTCGCCGCGCGCTGACGGTTGAGGTAACTCCCCGGCCGTGGACTCCACGCCCCCCGAAGTCGAGTTCGAACACCGCCGCCTCAAGGCCGGCACCGTGCCGCCCTCGATCCAGAAGGCGCAGGAGCGCTTCAGCGGGCTGCGCGGGAAGTTGATCGCGCGGGCGCGGGTGTCACGGGCGGTGTTCGTGCTGCTCGGCGCCGCGGCGATCGCCTACGGCACGCAGCGGGCGGGCATCGAGCTGCCCATGGCGATGTGCTTCTTCTTCGGCGCGCTGCCCATTCTCTGGGTGGGCGGCTGGCTGTTCGGGTTCCTGTTCCAGGCCCGCAGCGCGGCGAAGGACGTGGCGACTACCGTCGGCTCCACCGCCTGGCAGGGCGAGCTCGCAGCGGCGACGGTGGTGGAGAAGGTGAAGCTCTCGATGTCGTCGCTGGGCTTGCACGTCACGCGCGACACGGAGTCACAGGTGATCGGCTGGGGCCGCGTGAAGATGGACCGCATGGGCCCGGGCACTCTGGCGATCTACCTGGGGGAAGAATCGACCGGGCTCGCGCTCAACGAGGGGCTGATGGTGCCGCGCAGCGCGTTCGCCTCGGACACGAGCTTCGACGACTTCTGCCTCGCGATGCAGCGCTTCATCTGGGAAGCACAGCGGAAGAGCTGAGCTCTTTCTCGGAAGTCGAGCGGGAGAACTGGAGTCCACATGCCGCTCCACGTCGGTGGACTGGACGAGAGGCGCTCGTCAGATGCCGCGCACTTGCCGCAGGCATTGCCCGTGCTCTGGGAATGCAGTGTTGGTCTCAACTACACTGCGAGGTGCCGCGTGACGCCGGAAACGAAGTTCGTGACGAGAGAGGAGTTCGAGCCCGTGAAGGTTGGCCTCGAGAAGCTGACCGCCCGAGTGGACAAGCTGACCGTCAGGCTCGACATGCTGACGACCAGGGTGGAGGAACTGACGATTCGGGTCGAGGTGCTCAGCACCGACGTGCATCGTCTGATTCACCAGGTGGCGGACATCGCAGAGGACCTCGACAAGCTCCGAGACGAGGTGAACACCCGGTTCGATGAGGTGAACGCGCGCTTTGAGACGCTCACGGGCCAGATGAACGCCCGGTTCACCGGCCTGGAGCAGACTCAGTTGGCGATCCTGTCGGCGGTGATGAAGCTGTCACCCCAGCCCGCCGCTCAGTAACCCGTGCGGCGGATGACCTTGTACGCGCTGGTCACCGTGCGGAGGTTGTGCACGATGCCGTACGAGCAACCGCGCGCCTCGTACGCCCACAGCGAGCCCCACGCGTCACCGGACTCGTAGAGGAAGATGTGGCCCGCGCCGTTCGTGTTGTAGACGAACGCGTCGCCCTTCTTCGCGTTCGCGCGGCTCACCGTGCTCCAGTTCGCGTTGCTGCCGATGAAGTGAATGGTGCCGTACGGGTGCGAGTCGACGCTGACGTCGCTGTTGTTCGACGGCACCTGCCACGCCTTGGCGACGTAGCCCGAGCAGTCAGCGCCATAGCCGCCCGAGTGCGAGCAGTTGGGGCAGCTGCCCGTGCAGACGCCCTTGTTCGAGCTGGTCAGCCCACCCGAGACCCAGCGACCGTGGCCCCACCAGTACGAGAAGCCCACCCCGCCCTGCGCGCGAGCGACCGCGCCCGCTGCGCCCGAAGAGGTCGGCGTGCCGCCACCACCGGTCGACGGCTGCGAGACCAGGTTCAGGTACGTGCCGTAGCTCCAGCCGGTGACGCCGTTGTACTTCACGTTGTACCAACCGCCGCTCGGCTGGCTCACGTTCACCGTGGTGACCGTGGCGCCGCTGGGGATGACGAGGCGAACCTGCGCGCTCAGCGAGGCCGAGGTGCGGAGGTTCAGGTTGGCGGTCGTACGCAGGGTCGAGCCGAGCGCCACGCCCGACGACAGCTCGCTCGACAGGGTGCCGTATTCCTCGGCGCCGGTGAGGAGGTCGCCCTCGGCCGCCGTGTCACCCGCGGTCCCTGCGCAGCCCATCAGCGCCAGCGTCACACTCAGCACCGTCAGTCGAAGCGTGTTCATGGTCGCTCCACTTTGCGAGGCGTGTGCCGCCAGGCACGCCGCGGGGAGGACCCCCGAAATCACCAAGTCCATTTACAGTTCGCATCGAAGGTTTCCTCACCCGAAACCGCACAGATCCCGGTCGGCTGTCCGAAATCAGAGCAAGCATGAGGGGTTGTCACCCCAGGGTGACAGCGTGGCGGGGGCCCCCCGGGTGTGCTTTCAAGCCGCGGGATGAGGCACACGCGGCGGATCGGAGCGGTGGTGGCGGTGCTGCTCGTGGGCGGCTGGGCGTACTGGAGTTCGCGCCCGGTCCCGGGCTCCATCGAGCTGATCGAAGACGCGCCCTCGTCGGTGGATGCGGGCGGTCCGACCCCGACCGCGAAGGTGGCGACCCCGAAAGCGACAGCGGCTCCGACAGGCGACGCGGGAGTGCCCGAGGCGAGGACAGATGCGGGCCAGGTGCTCGCCTCGTTCGGCTGGGGCAGCGGCGCCGGCAACCTCGGCCACTCGCGCCCCGACGAGGCGAACGCGGAAGCGCCGATGAGCCTGACCATCGACGCGCTGGGGCAGGTGTGGATCCTCGACCAGGTGAACGAGCGGCTGGTGAAGCTGGATCGCTCGGGCAAGCAGGTGGGCACAGTGCCGCTCACGGTGCAGGCCGCGCAGGACGTGGTGGTCGGCCCCGACGGCACGGTGATGGTGCTGGACCGCCTGGTCGACAAGTCGATCGCGTTGATCGGCCCCGACGGGAAGCCGCGCGGTGAGCTGCCCCTGCTGGGCAAGGGCCTCGAGGAGGGTGGCGCGGTCACCGGCGTGTTCAGCGACGGGAAGGACGTCTACGTCGAGCGTGAACACGGAGACTCGGTGCGCGTGGGCAGCACCTCGGGCGAAGCGAACAAGGAGCGCCCCGAGATCCCCGGCCGGCCCGCGGGGGATGGCCGCACGTACCTCACCGCGGGCATCGTCGACGGCGCGACGGGCACGGTGATGGTGACGGCGATCGATCGCGAGCCGCAGGCCCACCGCTTCACCAGGCAGCTCTCGCTGGGTCAGCCGGTGATCGGCCTCAACGCGCTCGACGCGGACCGCAGCGGCATCATCTACCTGGGCACGATCATCGAGCTGCCCGGCTCCACTGCCGAGGTGCCGGTGTTCGGCATCGCCCTGCTCTGCCTCGATCCGCTCGACGGCCGGCCGCTCGGCCAGACGCGCTTCCCCGCCAACTCGATGCCCGAAGAGACGTTCCGTGAGCTGACCGTGCTGCCCGAGGGAGGCGTGTTGTTCCTCGAGCGAACGCCCGCGGGTCCACGCGTGGTGCGCTACGGCTGCGGGCCCTGAGCGCCTGTCCGCCTCTCGGCTCAGTCATCCCCGAGGTTGCGGCGGAGCCCAGGCTGGCTTCAGCTTGTGGCAGGTGAAGGTGGCTCAGGGAGGGACACATGCAGCGTGATCGACTGGTGGCGGAACTCGACGAGTGGTTCCGAGTGGCAGACGTGCAGGACGATGAGTGGCTGTCGCTCTTCGACGTCGTCTACGACGCCCCCTACTGGAGGGACTACGTCGACCCGGCGTGGCTGAGGTCGTTCAACGGACTGATGGTGCGAGGCGCCGACGAGGTGACGCACGTCGCGACCTGCGTCTTCCCCAGCGACGCCATCCTCCGGAGGGTGCCAGCAGGCTCGTTCGTGTTCGCGGAGCACCCCGTCGACGACGCGCCGGGTGACGTGTTCGCTCCGTGGTCGAAGGCCACGTTCGAGCGCCTGCGCATGGACCGCATCAACGTGTACACGGTTCACGCTCCGCTCGACCATCACCCCGAGGTCTCACCGTCGGTGCTGCTTGGGCGCGCGCTCGGGTTGAAGGAGCCGAAGGCGTTTCTCCCGATGGCGCGGGGGCTCAGCGGCGGGGGCGCAGTCATCGGATACAGTGACCTGACCGTGGCCGAGCTGAAGCACCGACTGCAGGACGCCGTCGGCCCCGAGGTGCCGGTCGCGCTGGGCCCCGGCCTGTCGCTTGACGAAGCCGGCCGGCGCGCGGCGGGCACGGTGGCGGTCGTCGCGGGCGGCGGCGCGTCGCTCGCGGCCCTCGAGGCTGCGCTCGCCATGGGCTGCACCACCTACGTGACGGGCAACGCCCTGTCGCCGTGCGGCATCCCGTACGTGAAGGAGATTCACGACGCGTTCCGTGCGCGCGCGAAGTCGGCCGGCGTCGCCATCGTCGACGGCACCCACTACGGGACTGAGAAGCTCTCGCAGCTGGCGATGGTGGACTGGTTCAAGGCCCGGGGCCTCGAGGCGCGCTTCGAGCCGGGCCTGCCGGAGCGCCGCTGAAGCAAGAGGCGGCTGGCACGGCGCCCGATCCACGAGTGCCCTCCCAGGCCGCCCCGGCCGCTCAGGGCTTGAGCGCCTCGGCGAACGCGCCCTCGGCCTGAGACGCGTCGCGGCCGGCACCATCCACCAGGGCCTTGAGCGCCTGGCGATCCAGGGGCCGCTTCGTGGCGTTGCTGGTGGCGCCCACCGTCACCAGCACGGGCACGATGTAGCGCTGCTCGGACGGCGTGAAGATGAACGCCTCGGACGTGGCGGGCGTGAGCTTCGGCGGCTTCGCGAAGGAGACGGTGAACTCGCGGCGCGACACGCCGACGATCGCCGCGTGGTGGCGCTCCCCGGGCATCGAAACCGGGGAAGCCGACGCCTCGCGCACCTCGCGGGAAAACGCGGGCTCCGAGCGCCACGCGGCGGCGAGGCGGCGCCCCTCGGCCAGCTCCTTCGCGGTGGCCATCTCGGGGTTCGCCAGCGCGGCGAGGCCCTTGAGCCGAGGGGCCCACACCTTCGCGGTCGCGACGATCGGGCCGGCGCGCTGACCGTCCGGGCCCAGGGCCTGCAGGCCGGTGAGCTGCTCGGCTTGCAGCGCGGCGATCAACTTCTCGAGCGCCTGCGCCCCGCGCGCGAAGAGCTCGGGCACGGGCTCGACCTCGAGGGCCGGCGGCACGAGCAGGCGGATCTTGAGCTCGCTGCGCTCGGCGTCGTCGCGCTCGGGCACGGGGTTGTCGCCCCGCGCCTCGCCGTTGCTCCCGAGGAGGGCGGCGAAGGCCCCCTGCAGCCGGTCGCTCCAGGCGCCGTCGTAGCGCAGGCTCTTGTTGGCCTCGGGCAGGCACAGCGCCGCGAGCGCGGCGTCGCTGGCCGCGGGCCAGGAATCGGGCGTGGCCACCACCCGGCCGTCCTGCAGCGCGGTGGCGAGCTCGGCGAAGGCGTGGGACCGCTCGGCGCCCGACAGCTCGCCCAGGAACTTGCCGAAGGGCGTCACGGGCGCGGCGACCAGCGGAGGCGGCACGCGCGCTTCCTGGGGAAGTGACTCGATGAACTCGTTGAGCGCGAAGATCGCCTCGCCCGGCTTGCCGGCGGCCTTCTCGCGCCAGAGCAGGATCGGCTCGCCCGCGGGAGGCCCGAGGAACCGGTCGCGCCGGCTCCGCACCCGATCCCAGAGGGCGGCGACCTTCGGCTCCTTCGCGAGCAGGTCGAGGAACAGCAACACGGCGGCCGTGCCACCCCGGGTGCGCTCGAAGGGCTGTGCGATGGCGCGCGCGCGAACCCACGCGCACTGCAGCTGGGGGTTCCAGCTCCAGGGCACCGGCGCGAGCAACGAGTCGGGCGACTCACTGAGCCGGGAGATCTCGGCGTCGACGGCGAGGCTCGCGTCGGCGTCGGCGCGCACCGCGGCCGGGACCTTCGTCCTGTCGAGGCACGCCGTCGCCGCGCTCACCCGGGCCACCAGCGCCAACGCGCCTTCGCGCGCGTCACCCTGGGTCGCCGCCTGGTGGCTGGCGAGCGCGCGCTCGAGCACGCGGTTCCACAGCTCGCGGCGCAGGGCCTCGGTGTCGACCTGCTCGGCGGCCAGCGCGGAGAGCTCGAGCTGGCGCAGCTGCCAGGCGATCGCCTCGGCCGAGAGCAGCAGGTGCGGCTCGGACGGGTCGAGCGGCGCCCGCAGCTTCGAGCCCACCTCCTCGGCGAGGGGGTTGTCGGACCCCATCGGCCCGTCGGGGACGGTGGCGAACGAGGTGGCGAGGCGGCCTGACTCGAGCGCGCGTCCGGCGCCGAGCTCCAGCGGCGACCCCGGCGCGACCACCACCTTCATCGAGCGGGGCAGCGCCTTGAGGAAGGCCTTCACCTTGTCTTCGCCGTGCAGCGCCACGGCATCTGCGGTGCTCGCCAGTGCCTTCACCCCGGTGAGATCGTACGAGTACTCGAGCGAGCCGTCGGCCTGGCGCTTGACGGCGAAGGGAGACAGGTCGGCGAGTGGCGCGGCGCTCAGCGCGAGGAGCAACGCGACGCTGATCATGGAGTGGAGCCGATAGCAGCGGAACGCTGCGCGAGACAGACCGGAGCGAAGCGGAGGGCTGGCCGAGGCGAAACGACCCGGATCATGGAGTGGAGCCGATAGCAGCGGAACGCTGCGCGAGACAGACCGGAGCGAAGCGGAGGGCTGGCCGAGGCGAAACGACCCGGATCATGGAGTGGAGCCGATAGCAGCGGAACGCTGCGCGAGACAGACCGGAGCG
>JAUXRX010000007.1 GCA_030681645.1 Archangium sp. | reverse complement strand
TCGCCCTGCATCCCGTGCAGAGGAATCGCCTCACCCTCACCACGGTCAGCACCGGCGGCCCGTCGGGCTCGAGCGGGCCCCAGAACTGGCGCTCACGCAGTCCATGCCCGTGTAGCGCAACACGCTCGCCCAACGGTGTGGCCGCGGTCTCGCACCGAGGGCACTGGGGCGGGCGCACGAGCGAAACGGTCGGCGTAGGCGTCCACAACTTGACGTCGAGGCTGCTTCGTACGACTTGTTGCGGGCTTCGTGTCCTTGCCAAAGGGTGCGCGGAGCACGAGTCGGGCGTGTTGCACCACGCCCGGCTCACCTTCCCTCTCTCGGGATGGCGGTGATCGCCGACTCCGTCCTTTGTCTGAGCGCCCTGCGTGTTGCCGCGGCGACGCATGCGGAAGCTCTTCCCCTTCGGCGTGATGACGGTCGCGCCGTCGGCGAGGCGGTCGAGCACGCCGTCGTCAGCTTCTCGTCGCCGGCGAAGACCTTCGGCCACTCAGAGAAGCTCAGGTTGCTGGTGAGCATCACGCTCTTGCGCTCGTAGCGGTCGGCGATGACGTTGAAGAGCAGCTCGCCGCCGGTCCTGTCGAAGGGCACGAAGCCGAGTTCGTCGAGGATGAGCACCTCGACGCGCAGCAGTCGTCGCTGCAGACGGCTCAGCTCGCGCTGGTCGCGAGCCTCGACCAGCGTGCGCACGAGGTCGGCTGCCCGCCAGAAGGCCACGTGGTGGCGCTTGCGTGCCGCCTCGATGCCGAGCGCGATGGCCAGGTGCGTCTTCCCGGTGCCGATGGGCCCCACGAAGAGGACGTTCTTCGCGTCCTTCACCCAGTCGCAGCGACCGAGGTCGGCCACCACCTTGGCGTCGATGCCCTCGGCCTCGCGGAAGTCGAAGCCGTCGAGCGTCTTCATCTCGGGGAAGCGCGCGTCGTGGAGGCGCTGCTTGATGGCGGACTCGGCGCGTGAGGTCTGCTCGGCGGCGAGGACTTCCTGCAGGTAGTCCTCAAAGGCCCACTTCTCCTCGCGGGCTTGCCGCGCGAGGCCCTCGAAGACGCGCGCCAGCCCCGGCATCTTGAGCCCCCTGGCCTGCGCGCGGATGAGCTCGCTCACGAGCGTCTCGCGACTCACAGCGCACCTCCCAGCAGCGCGTCGAAGTCCGCAGCGCGGGCCGTGGCGACGTCCACGTTCCGCAGCGACGCCGGCAAGGCTTCGTCGTTGAGCGGCGGCGCGCCTGTGGCCGGTGGCCGCACGGCGAGCTGCAGGGCCTCGCCCGACAGCAGCGCGCTCTCGAGCCGCGTCGCGACCACGTCCTCGCCCTCGGCGACGGTGGCCTTCAGGACCTGCGCCATGACGCGCGCAGCCTGCTTGGGGCCGTGCAGGTCGACGAGGTGCGCCCACGCGCGCTGGAAGCGGACGTCGAGCCTCGGCATCAGCTCGTCGGCCACCTGTCGCAGGGCCTGGGGCTTCTTCGCCAGCACGGGCAGGTAGTGCCGGTAGTCGACTTCTCGTCGGCCAAAGCCCACGCGCGGGTGCACGACGGGCGGCCGCTCGGGGCCGCGCACCTCGACGTAGTCCACGCCGGCGTAGGCCGTCAGCGTCATGCCTGCCCACTGACTCCAGACTGAGTAGTGCCCGCCCTTCACCTTCACGAGCGCGCTCCTCGTGGCCTCGACGGACAGCACCTCGGCGGGCACGAAGCGCCACTTCGGCATCGGCACCATGGCCGGCAGCTCGGCGGCGAAGAGCTCGACGACGCTGCGCCCGTCGACGTCGCGCCTCTGCGCGGCCTCGGCGTCCAGCCGCGCCATCAGCGCCTTGCTGATGGCCTCGAGCGAGTCCCCCGCCGGAATCGGCACGAGGTGCGCCCAGCGGACGCCCTTGCCGCGCGCCTCGACGCCGCCCTTGTCGTGGCCGGTCGCCGGCAGCGCGAAGCAGGGCTCGAAGAGGTAGTGGTTGGCCAGCGCCGCGAAGCGCGCCGTCAGCAGCCGCTCGCTGCCCGCCAGCACCTTCGCCACTGCCGGCTTGAGGTTGTCGAAGAGCAGCCGCTGGTAGATTGCGCCGAGCCACTCGAAGGCCCGGACGTGCCCGTCGAGGAAGCACGTCTGATCCTGCCGCGGATACAGCCAGGCGAAGTCCCGCTTCGACGCCATGCCGCGCAGCAGGAACATCCACGCCTTCTGCCGGACGCCCTTCACGTCGACGTAGACCTCGAAGAAGTCCACCTCGCCCAGGTCGCCCGGCTTGTACGTGAGCGGCACGAAGACCTCGGCCAGCTTCCGCTTCCACTCGCGGACGAAGTCCTTCACCAGCGTCACGCCGACGTCGTGCCCCTCGCCCCTCAGCATTCGCCACAACTGCGTCGCCGTCAGCCGCTGCTTGCCCGCAGTCCATCGCGGCGCGTCGCCCAGCAACTCGCGCATCCGCGCCTCGACCGCCTCGCTCTTGGGTCGCTCGCGGACGCTCGGTCGGCGCACGCCCACCGGCGCCCCCTCCACGTACCGCTTCACCGTGTTCCGCGAGACGCCCAGCTTCTTGGCAACCTCGCGCCGAGACTGGCCCTTCACCAGGACCAGCCGCTTCACCGTCGTCACCTCGTCCATCTCCAGCATCCCTCTGGGAACGCAGACCGGGCTCTGCCCGGCAAGCGCGCCCTGTTGAGGGGTGGATCAGTTTCAGACCGGCGGGTGGATCACTTTCAGAGCGGCGGCATCACTGCGCGAGACGAGCACGACGCCAACCTTTCAACCCTGCCCACCCCGGGGCGCGGTACACGTGAGCACCTGCACCAACGCTCGAACTCCTCCGGAGTCAGCTCGCTCTTGAGCTGATGCAACGCGGACATCAACTGGTCGCCTGACTTCCCGGACTGCCGTGAGCATCACCGCTGCAGACGTGTCGTTCACATGCCCGCCCCTCACCCCAGCCCTCTCCCCGCTGCGCAGGGAGAGGGAGCGCGAATCAGCGTGAGGACGCCGCGGCCCCGGCGGCGTTGCGACGTGACGCCTCGGCGAACAGCGCGGTCACCGACGTCGCCACCGCGGCGCTGGCACCGAAGCGCAGGGTCTCGGATCGATCCTTCAGGAACTCCGCGCCGAAGGGCTGTGGCCGCAGCTCGAACGCCTTCGCCAGGTGCAAGGAAGCGCGCGGACGATCTCCGCTCCACGCTGCGTCCTCGGCCAACGCCAGCCTCGCGTACGCCGAGTTCGGGTGAAGGCGCGCGGAGAGCTCGAGCACCTGACGCGCAGCACCAGCACGTCCCGCCGTCCGCTCGCGCGCCGCCTGCCGGGTGAGCTCGTCCACGAGCTCCGGATGCACGGTCACCTTCTCGAGCGGTGCCAGCAGCGCGGCCACGTCGCGCGTCTGCATCAGATCCTCTCCACGCAGCGAGCGAAGCGCTGGCGGTATCGCCTCCCACGCCTCGTTCAGCCGCACCACGTGCGCAGCGAACGCAGGCTCCAGCGGGTGCGGGCACGCTCGCCCGGCGCAGGCCGCGACGTAGTCGGCGAAGAACGCCAGCGCGCCCCGCCGGGGATATTCCGCCAGCACCGCCGCGCCCCGCCGCTCGGCGAGCAGCCGCGCCACCTCCGCGCCCAGCAGCAACGAGCGCCGGCCCGCCTTCGGGTGGTAGCCATTGCGAAACGTCTCTTCCACCTCGCGCGGCGCCGCGGCGAGGCGCTCGTCCGACAACAGCTCGCGCGCCCAGGCGAAAGCGGCGCTCACCTCGGCCTCGGCAGCGCGTGGCTCCTGACGCGCGGCGACCAACCCGTGGCTCATCGCGCGTGACATCGCGTCGAAGCGCACCTCGTCGGCCACGTCGCGAGCGGCCAGCGCCCGGCGGGGAACGCCCTGATCGAGCACCACCTCCATCAAGCCCGTTGCGAGCCGGTTGATCGCCACGCCCCGCCCGCTCACGTTGCTCAGCACCACGACCGCGAAGCGCTCCTCGGGAACCATCAAGAGGATCGACGAGGCACCCGGCTGCCCGCCCGCGTGCGCCACCACCCTGCGTCCGCGCATCGGGTACACCGCGAAGCCGAGCCCGTAGTCGGGACTGAACCCGTCCGTGGTCACCGCGGGCGTCGTCATCTTCCGCCAGCTCGTCTCGCTCACCACCGCGCCGTCGAGCCACGCGCGCGCCCAGGTGATCACGTCGCCCACCGTCGAGCGCAGCCCGCCGCTGGAGAACCGGCTCGAGATGTCCAGCGCCCGCGCGGCGACGAGCCCCCGACTGCCCATGCTGTACCCGGTCGCGCCCGGTGCCGTGCTGCGCCTGTCCTCGAGCCCCGTGTCGCGCAGGCCCAGCGGGCCCAGGAACGCCTCGCGCAGGTGCTCGCCAAAGCGGCGGTGCGCCACCCGCTCCACCAGCGCGCCGAGCAGGACGTACCCGTAGCTCGAATAGACGAACGCAGCGCCCGGAGGCGCGAGCAGCGGCCTGTCCTTGAACAGCCCCAGCGACTGCTCGGTGGAGTACGCCGTCACCGTGCGGCCGTCCGCGGGGCTGGTGTAGGTGCCGATGCCCGAGGTGTGGTTGAGCAGCGTCTGCACCGTCACCACCCCGCCGTCCTTCGCGGGGAACTCCGGCACCTGCGCGCGCACGTCAGCCTCGAGCTCGAGCCGGCCCTGCTCGACCAGCCGCATCACCGCCGCGGCCGTGAAGGTCTTGGTGATCGACGCCACCCGGAACGACGTGCCCGGCGTCACCTTGCGAAACGGGGTGAGCGACGCGGCGCCCGACGTGTCGAGCCACAGCTGATCGTCGTGCAGCACCGCGATGGCCAGGCCCGCGACCGGGCCCACCGAGCGCGCCTCCAACACCACCCGCTGCAGCGCCGCCACCGTCGCTGGAGGAAAGGGCGCGCCCGCATCGACCGACCAGCCGCCGTCGAGCGGCGCGGCGATCACCAGCGCGAGCGTGCTGCACAGGAGCACGCTCACCGCGCCACCACCGCCCCCGCGGCCACGCGCGGCGCAGGAAGCGCGTCCACCCAGTCGCCTTCCGCGTACGCGGCCAGCAGCGCGTCGGAGATCAACAGGCCCAGCAGGTCGAGACCGCGCGACCGCGGGTGCACCAGGTCGTCCGCCATCAGCCCCGCCTCCGCCAGCCGCTTGAGCGAATCCCGGCCGCCCATCGCCGCGTACAGATCGAAGAACGCGCAGCCGTGCTCGTGCGCCACCTCGCGCTCCAGCGCGATCACCCGGGCGAGCTGGGGCCGCTGGCGGAACGGATCACGCTCGTCCGACGGGCCCACCACCGCGTCGAGCGGGCCCACCACCAGGCAGGACGCGCCCGGCGCCGACCGCGCGAGCCGCTCCAGCAGGCCGGCCAGGTGCTCCTCGGTGCTCGCCGGCGTCGCCTTGCGCCAGGCGATGCGCTTGGCCTCGTTGCCGCCCAGCATCACCACCACCAGCTCGGGGCCGCGCGCCGCGAGCTGCGCGCCGAAGGACGCCTCGTCGGTGTCGAGCCACAGGTTCGCGTCGGCCGAGGGCACCCCGAAGACGTCCAGCACCACGCCGCCGGTGTCCCGCTCGAGCGCCACGCCGTGCGCCACCGCACCGGCGCCGAGCGCCTTGAGCTCGAAGCGCGCCGTTCCCTCGGGCAACGAGACGCGCGTCATCTGCGGGCCGGGGGCCACGGGCGCCAGCGGCGCCCACGCGCCGTCATCGCCCCGCCAGAGCAGCGCCGGCGTCGAGTCCTCGCCGAACCAGAACACGTCGGCCACCCGCTCGCCGTGCAGCGTGAAGCTGCTCCGCGCGGGCCCTTCGCTCACGTGAATGACACCGGCCAGACCGACCGGCGCCCCGGGCCGCTCGAGCCCGCCGATGTTGGCCGTTTCCCACCCGCTCGCGCGCTGCGCCGTGCGAGCCCTCGGCCCGTACGAGGCCATGCGATCGGCCAGCACCATGCCCCGGCCACCGTCGCCGAAGCGGGCCACCAGCCGCTCCCGCACCACGCTGGTGATGCCGTCGGACGCGATGAGCGAATTGCCGAACACCACCACACCGGTGCGCTCACCCTGGGCCGCGGTGGCGTCGAGCGCGCGGAAGAACGAGGCGAGCGCGGGGCGGCCGCAGCGGCTGGCCCGGCCCACCTCGGCGGCGACGCACGGCTCCTCGAGCGCGCCGCCCGGCGCACGCAGCCGGCGCATCAACCACCGCAACGGCCGCACCGCGGGGGGGTCGGTCCACGGCGTGCGATCGACCTGCACCGCACCGCGAGGCATCGCCGCGCACCACCGGAGGCGAAGCCCGGTCGAGGGCGCCAGCCTCGCGGGGAACGCGAGCACCACCACCATGATCAGGGCCCGCGCGGACATTCCGCGCAGCTTACCGGCTGGGCCCCGGTGAAAGCCGGGCTTGTTCGTTCATTTCGGCACTGTTAAGCGCGTCACTTAACAGCCCCGGCAAACCTGAAGGAGGTGGACATGCCGCACCTGGAACTCAACGCGCTGACGCTGCTGCTCGCGCAGATGGTGTTGATCATCGCCGTCGCGCGCACGCTGACCCAGGTGACCCGGCGGCTCGGCCAGCCGGCGGTCATCGCCGAGGTGCTGGCGGGCATCGTGCTGGGGCCCTCGCTCCTGGGGCTCCTGGCCCCGGCCGTGATGAACGCCGTCTTCCCTGCTTCGTCGATGGCCGTGCTGCGCATGATGAGCCAGTTCGGCCTCATTCTCTTCATGTTCCTGGTGGGCCTCGAGTTCGACCCCCGGCTCCTCCAGGGGCGCGCGCGCGCGTCGGTGGCCATCAGCCACGCCAGCATCCTGGTGCCTTTCGTGCTCGGGGTGGGGCTGGCGGCCGTGCTCTTCGCGACCTACGCCGAGCCGAACGTACCGAAGCTGAGCTTCTTCCTCTTCTTCGGCATCGCGCTGTCGGTCACCGCGTTCCCGGTGCTGGCGCGCATCCTCTCGGAACGGAACCTGCTCACCAGCCGCATCGGCGCCATCGCCATCGCCTGTGCCGCGGTCGACGACGTGACCGCCTGGTGCCTGCTCGCCTTCGTGGTGGCGGTGGCGCGCGCCCACGCGCTGGGCGACGCGCTGTGGACCACCGGCCTGGCCCTCTCGTTCATCGCGCTGATGATCTGGGTGGTGCGCCCCTTCCTGCGCCGCCTCGGCAGCCGGGTCGGCCCCGACGGCCTCTCGCCCGGCGCGCTGGTGATCTGCCTGCTCCTGCTGCTCGTCTCGGCCGGCGTGACCGAGGCCATCGGCATCCACGCGCTGTTCGGGGCGTTCCTCTTCGGCGCCGTGCTGCCCAAGGAAGGCAGCCTCTCCAGCGCGTTGGCCGAGAAGCTCGAGACGGTGGCCACCAGCCTGCTGCTGCCGCTCTTCTTCGCGTACAGCGGCCTGCGCACCCAGATCGGCCTCCTGGCCTCGCCGTCGGAATGGGCCGTCACCTTCGCCATCATCGCCGTGGCCACCCTGGGCAAGTTCGGAGGCAGCTCGATCGCCGCGCGCCTGACCGGGTTGACCTGGCGCGAATCGACCGCGGTCGGCGTGCTCATGAACACCCGGGGGCTGATGGAGCTGATCGTGCTCAACATCGGCCTCGACCTGGGCGTCATCAGCCCAACCGTGTTCACCATGATGGTGGTGATGGCGCTGGTGACGACCTTCACCACCACCCCGGTGCTCCGCCTCGTCTATCCCGACAGCCAGCTCGCCGCCGAGCGGCTCCTTCCGGTGGTGCCGCCGCAGGCCAGGCCCCTCTCGTTCGGGGTGCTGATGTGCGTGTCCGACGGCCGCAACGGGCCGGTGTTGGCCGTGCTGGCCGACGCCCTGCGGGGCGATGGCCGCGAGCCCCCACGCCTGACGGCGCTCCACCTGCAGCAGCCGGCCGATCGGACCTCGCGCGTGCAGCCGCCTTCCCGCCCGCCGCTCGAGCCGCTGGTGGAACGCGCCCGGCAGCTCGCGCTCGAGGTGAAGACCCTCTCGTACGTGTCCACCGACGCCGCCGAGGACATCTGCCGTACCGCCGAGATGAAGCGGGCCTCGTTGATCATGCTGGGGTGGCACAAGCCGCTGCTGATCGAGGGCCGCCTCGGCGGCACGGTGGGTGAGGTGGTGTCGAAGGCGCCGTGCCCGGTGGGGGTGTTCGTCGATCGCGGGCTCGAGCGCGTCGAGCGGGTGCTGGTGGCGTTCGCCGGCGGGCCGGAGGATCACGAAGCCCTCCGCTTCGCGAGGCGAATGGCGCTCACGCCAGGAGTGTCGCTCACGCTGCTGCACGTGGTCGCTCCCGGGGACGGCGCACCGGGCCGCGGCCGGGTGCAGATCGACGAGGTCTTCGGGCCGCAGCGCGACGAGCCCGGGCTCAGGCTGGCGGTGGTGGAGCACGACGACCCGCCGGAAGCCGCCCTCGCCGAGGCCAGCCGCGGCTACGATCTGGTGGTGCTCGGCATGAACGACACCTGGGGCACCACGGGAGGGCCGTTCGTCCTCCATCGCCAACGCGTGCTGACCGACTGCAGCGTGTCGGTGCTGGCGCTCCACCCGGGCGTGGCCCCCGAGCCCGTGGCGACCGGACGACTGGCCGCCGACGAGCGGGCCACCAGCGCAGGCTGAGGACCACCATGCACCTCGGGGCCACCCTTCGTCTCCTCCGCGTCGGCAGCGGCTTCGGGCTGCGTGAGCTCGCCCAACGGCTGGGCGTCTCGAGCGCCTACCTGAGCCGGGTGGAAAACGGCATCGACCCGGTGCCCACCGAGGAGCGCCTGGCCGACATCGCCCGCGAGCTGGACGTGCCCGTCGCCCTGCTGCTCGACACCGCGCACCGGGTGAGCCCCTTCGTGCTGCGCTACGCCGAGCAGCGCCCCCAGGCCGCCTCGCTCTTCCTCGAGCTGGCCCGGCGCGATCTCGACGAGCCTCAGCTGGCGGAGGTGCGCCAGTTCATCGCCCGCCGCTTTCCCCGCCGCGGACGCATCGCCCGCCACGAGCTCGCGCTCGCGCCCCTGCTCGGGCCCCGCGCCGTGGTGCTCGAGCTCGAATGCGACGACCTCGAAGAGGCGGTGGAGATCGGCTGCGCGCGCTTCGACCCGGGCACCCTCGAGCGGCGCGCCCTCCCCGCCCTCTTCACGTCGCTCGATTCAGCGCCGGTGGGCGCCCAGGTGGCCGTGCCCTTCGCCCTCGCCCCGGCCGTCGAGGCGCAAGCCGTGCTCGTCACCCTCGCCAGGCCCCTGCGCCTGCCCACCATGGACGAGCTGCCGGTGACGACAGTGGTGTTGTTGCTGGCTCCTTCCCGCTCGACCGCACACCTCGCCCGCATCGCCCACGTCGCGCGGCTGGCGGCGCGCGGACTGGCCGGCGAGCTGCGCGGCCTCCACGAGACGGAACAGGCCCGCGAGCGGCTGGCCGCCCTGGAAGCAGACGAACGCGCGTAAGTTCAGTGGGTTGTCACGCACCCACATCTCCACACAACTCTCCGGGGCGAATCGCGACAATGGGACAGTTGACTCACCCGCGCAGCCTTCGAGGATAGCCCCACCATGCCCATGCGAATTTCCGACAGCCGCATCCGCACCTTCACCGAGACCCTTCAGCGCGACGCGAGCCCGAAGATCAGCGACGCCAACGTGCTCGACATTCTCGCGGCGGTCGGTGACGGCTCGCACGCCAGCGGCGACAAGGTGAAGACGCAGCTCACCCGCCCCGGCATCACGCGCAAGGAACAGTTCGACCTCGCGGCGAAGGGCCTGACCCGGAACGAGAAGAGCGACCTGGGCCAGCTCCTCGAGAAGTCGGGCTTCCAGATGGATCCCGGCGCGAAGAACTTCCTCGAGGCGCTGATCGGCAAGGCCCCCCTGCAGGAGACGTTCGGGCCGCTCACCATCACCGGCGATCAGAAGAACGGCATCGCGGGCATCGCGAAGGCCGGCGAGACGATCGAGGCGATCAACCTCTCGGCCGCGCCCGGGGGCCGGCTGCACCTCGCCGACACCATGGTCATCGGCACCGCCGACGCCAGCGGCAAGTTCCTCGGCACCATGCCTGACGTGCGCGAAGGCGACATGATCCGCATGCGCACCCGCGCGGCCGACGGCTCCACCAGCGACTGGCTCACCATCCAGGCGAAGGGCGTCGAGGCGAAGGACACCCGCAACGCCATCGTCAACCTCGAGCGCATGGACCTCGCGGCCACCACCGACGGCATCACCGTCACGCACAACACCGCGCGCCCCCTCACCGAGCCCGGCGCGACCCTGCGCTTCACCAACGTGCGCACCGGCGAGAAGTTCGACGTGAAGGCCACCGACAACGGCTCCCTCCCCGCGGGCCTCAAGCTCAAGGGCCAGGCGGGCGACGAGTTCAAGGTGGCCGGCAGCGACGGCGCCAACAACCTCGACTTCGCCACCCTCGCCGGCACGCTCAAGGTCCCCGGCGGCAGCACCGATCTGAACCGCGTCAACCTGCCCGACCCCGCCATGCACAAGGACGAGCTGAACGCCGACGGCACGCCCAAGTTCAAGCTCGAGCGCTTCACCGGCCCGCTCTTCATCGACGAGCCGAAGGCCGACGACGTGCGCCAGGGCGCCATCGGCAACTGCTACTTCCCCGCCGCGATGGCGGCCGTGGCGTCGGCCCGCCCCGACATCATCAAGAACATGATCAAGGACAACGGCGACGGCACCTACACCGTCAAGTTCACGCCCAACAGCTACGGCGGCACGGGCCGGCCGGTCGAGATCAAGGTCGACGGCGATCTCTACGCGCGCAGCTACGGCGGCCCAATCTACGGCGGCAGCCTCGGCGGCTCGACGGCGCCCGACAAGATGGAGCTCTGGTTCCCCCTGATCGAGAAGGCCTACGCCCAGTGGAAGGGCAGCTACGACTCGATCGGCAACGGCGGCGTCGCCGGCCAGGTGATGTCCGAGGTGATGGGCAAGGGCTACAAGTACGAGAACATCTCGGCCGCCAACAAGGACCGCGTCTACGAGATGATCAAGACCGCCGCGGCGAACAAGCAGCCCATGGCTGCCGGCACCTACGGCACCGAAGACGCGGCGAAGTACACCAACACCGGCGTCTACGCGCACCACGCGTACACGGTGGTCGGCGTCGAGGAAGAGGCCGGCACGAAGTACGTGAAGGTCAGAAACCCCTGGGGCCAGTCGGAGCACGGCAGCGACGGCAAGAACGACGGCTTCTTCCGCATCGAGCTGGGCAAGTTCGCCGAGCTCTACCGCGCCGTGCACATCGTCAACCCCTGAGCGCACCCCATGGCCAAGCCTCCTGAACCGATCGACGAAGTCCTCCCCGGTGCTGCCGCAGCCGTGCTCGCCGAGGTGAGCCGGGTGATCACCCAGGACCCGCAACAGCCCCCGAGCGGCGATCCGAACGCCACCAGCACCCCCCACCCGGCCGCGCGCCAGGTGGTCGAGCTCAAGGTCTCGAAGGTGCTGTTCGGCTCGCTGGCGAAGGCCGGCGCCACCGTGCAGGTGATCAAGCCCGCGGGCGCCTACGCGCTGCGCGCGGGCAACAAGGGCCCCTTCGTGCTCGGCGGCAAAGACGTCGAGATCCTCGGGCGCTTCGGCCCGGACACCTGGCCCGAGGCGCTGGTGGTGCAGGCCGCCGCGCGCCACGGCAAGAGCTGAAGCGAACGCGGAACGTCCAGGCCTCAACCCCTCGAGCACGACCTCCCACGACCCCGCCCCTGCTCCACCCCTGAACGTCCGCAGGGGTGCTCATAGCTCACGGCCCGAGGCGGCGAAAGTCCCGCAAGTCACATTCGAACGATTTGTGACTTTCGCGTCAGCGTCAGTCGGGCGAAGCGCCGGTGCCCAGGCCCAGCCACGCGACCACCGCCACCACCAGCTGGGTGTCGAACGGCTTCTTGAGGAACGCGTCGACGCCGGCCTTGCGGAAGGCCTCTTCGTTCGCCGCCGTGCCGGACATGCCGACCACCAGGATGTCCTTCGTCTCGGGGGCGCGCTTGATGCGGCGGCAGACCTCGAAGCCGTCCCACCCGGGCATCATCGCGTCGAGGAGCACGATGTCGGGGTGACGGGCCCCCACGGCGAGGAGGCCGTCGAGGCTGTCGTCGGCGATGTCCACCTCGAAGCGCTTGTCGGTACGCTCGAGCACGGCCTTGAGGGCCTTCACGTAGCGGGCCTCGTCGTCGATGACGAGAATGCGCACCCTGGGGGCCGCCTCCTTGCCGAGCCCGGAAGGAATGGGCATGCCCTGCTTGCGCAGGAAGGAGACCAGGTCTTCGGGCTTCACCCGCCGGTGGTTCCCGATGGTGCGGAACGCCTTGAGGTTGCCCGCGTCGATCCACCGCTGGACGGTGGTGCGGCTGGTATCGATCAACTTCGCGACTTCGAGGGACGTGTAGAAGTTCGGGTTTTTCATGTCGGCCGTCTCAATTGTAGCGAGTCGCGGTTGCTTTGCGACCCTCACTTTTCGGGCGACCAGCTCTGCAGCAGCATCAGGTAGTTCGCGCGCAGGTAGGCGGCCGGGTCGGGGCAGGTCTCGTAGTTCATGCTTCCCCGCAGCTGCCCCAGCGAGGCGTACTCGTGCTCCTCGAGCCAGCGCACCAGCCCCGTCTTGAGCGCCGTCAGCTCTCCCGGGCCCTTGCGCAGCAGCAGCGACACCACCTGCACCGCGTCGGCCCCGGTCATCAATGACTTCACCGCGTCGGCCACGGTGTGCACGCCTCCGCTGCAGGCCAGCGAACATCCCACCTGTGACGACAGCACCCCCAGCCAGCGCAAGCGCAGCGGCAGCTCGGAGCTGTCGGAGAGGTGCAGCACCCGCCGCACCTCGAGCGCCTCGATGTCGAGCTCGGGCTGGAACAGCCGGTTGAACAACACCAGCCCCGCCGCGCCCGCGCGATCGAGCTGCGCGGCGACGTTCGAGAGCGACGAGTAGAACGGGGACAGCTTCACCGCGATGGGGATCTTCACCCTCGCCTTCACCGCCCGCAGCAGCTCGACCGCCCGGGTCTCGAGATCGCTCGAGCGCTCAGCGGGGTCCGCGCCGATGGTGAACATGTTGAGCTCGATCGCGCTCGCGCCCGCCTGCTCGAGCAGCACCGCGTGCTCGACCCAGCTCGAGGTGGTGAGCCCGTTGAGCGAGGCGATCACCGGCACCTTCACCGCCTCGCGCACCTTGCGCAGGTGCTTCAGGTACGTGTCGGGGCCCAGGTGAAACAGCTCGGGCTCCGGCAGGAAGCTGCCCGCCTCGGGGAACGTGTCGCGGTGGAAGTCGGTGTAGCGGTGGGTGAGCAGCTGTTCCTGCAGCAGCTGCTCTTCGAAGAGCGAGCGCATCACGATCGCCGCGGCGCCCGCGTCTTCCAGCTTGCGCACGCCGTCGAGCGTGTCGGCCAGCGGAGAGGCGCCGGGCATGAACGGGTGCGGCAGCTTGAAGCCCAGGTAGTCGGTCGAGAGGTCCATTGGGGGTTGTCCTGGAGGGTCAGGGGAGCTTCGGCAACACCAGCTTCGAGAGCTGCTCGAGCACCGCGTAGTGCTGCTGCGCGCCCAGCTGCGCCTGCTTCACCAGCCGCTGGTAGCGCTCGGGATCGAGGTTCTCGGTGATGCGGAAGCGGGCCTCTTCGCGCATGTAGTCGCCCACCGGGAACTTCGGCGGGCCCGAGTCGAGCTGCAGCGCCGGCTCGCCCTTCTCGATGCGCCGGGGATCGTAGCGGTAGAGCGGCCAGATGCCGGACTCCACCGCGTGCTTCTGCTGCTCGGGGCCCTTCGCCATGTCGTAGCCGTGCGCGATGCAGTGGCTGTAGGCGATGATCAACGAGGTGCCGGGGTACGACTCGGCTTCCTGGAACGCCTTCACCGTTTGCGCGTCCTTCGCGCCCGAGGCGATGCGCGCCACGTACACGTTGCCGTACGCCATCGCGATCATCCCCAGGTCCTTCTTCCCGCCCGTCTTCCCGGCGGCCGCGAACTTCGCCGACGCGCCGATGGGGGTGGCCTTCGACGCCTGCCCGCCGGTGTTCGAGTAGACCTCGGTGTCGAGCACCAGCAGGTTGACGTCGCGGCCCTGGGCGATCACGTGATCCACCCCGCCGAACCCGATGTCGTAGGCCCAGCCGTCGCCGCCGACGATCCACACCGACTTGCGCACGAGGTAATCAGCCAGCTCCGAGAGCACCTGCGAGTCGGGGTCGGGCCGGCCCTTGAGCGCGGTGCGCAGCGCCACCACCCTCGCGCGCTGCTCGGCCAGCAACGCCTCGCTCGACTGATCCGCGTTCAGCAGCGCCGTGGTGAGCGCGTCGCCCACCGTCGGCCCCAGCTTGCGCAGCAGCCGCAGTGCGCGGTCGCGCAGCGCGT
This sequence comes from Archangium sp., assembly GCA_030681645.1. GTDB lineage: Bacteria > Myxococcota > Myxococcia > Myxococcales > Myxococcaceae > Archangium_A. The sequence continues at coordinate 578,312 of JAUXRX010000007.1, read as the reverse complement.
CGACGCCCATGCGCATGCCGTAGCCGAACTCCGCGTTGTCCTCGAAGAGCGAGTTCGCCCAGGCCGGCCCACGCCCGTCGCGGTTCTGCGAGTACGGCGTGGTGGGCAGGTTGCCGCCGTAGATCGAGGTGCAGCCCGTGGCGTTGGCGATGAGCAGCCGGTCACCGTAGAGCTGGGTGAGCAGCTTCAGGTACGGCGTTTCCCCGCAGCCCGCGCAGGCCCCGGAGTACTCGAAGAGCGGCTGGAGCAGCTGCGTGCCCTTCACCTCGAGGCGCACCTTCGTGCGATCGACCTCGGGCAGGCCGAGGAAGAAGTCGAGATCGGCGCGCTCGGGGCCCTTGTCTTCCACCCGGGGCGACATCTCGAGCGACTTGTGTTTCGGGTTGGCCTTGTCCTTCGCCGGGCAGATCTCCACGCAGAGGCGGCAGCCGGTGCAGTCTTCGGTGGCGACCTGAATGGTGTACGCCATGCCCGGCAGCTCGGGGCCCTTGTACGGCATCGACTTGAAGTCGATGGGCTTCGCGCTCAGCAGGTCGGCCGGGTAGGCCTTGGCGCGGATCGCCGCGTGCGGGCACACCAGCGCGCACTTGTTGCACTGGATGCAGATCTTCTCGTCCCAGACGGGGATCTCCTCGGCGATGTCCCGCTTTTCCCACTTCGAGGTCCCGGTGGGCCACACGCCGTCGGGCGGGAAGGCGCTCACCGGCAGCAGGTCGCCCTGGTTGGCCAGCATCACCGCGGTCACCCGCTGCACGAAGTCGGGCGCGGCCTTCGACACCACCGGCGTGCGGTTGTGCGAGGACGTCACCTTGATCGGAATGGAGAGCCGGTGCAGGTGCGCCAGGGTCGCGTCGACGGCGGCGAAGTTGCGGCCGATCACCTCGGCGCCCTTCTTCTTGTAGGTCTTCTCGATCGACTTCTTGATGTACGAGATCGCCTCGTCGCGCGGGAGCACGCCCGAGATGGCGAAGAAGCAGGTCTGCATCACGCTGTTGATGCGCCCCGCCATGCCCGCCTCGCGCGCCACCGCGGAGGCGTCGATCACGTAGACCTGCAGCTTCTTCTCGAGAATCTGCAGCTGCATCTCGCGGGGCAGCCGATCCCACACGGCCTCCTGCGCGTAGGGCGCGTTGAGCAGCACCACCGCCCCGGGCGCCGCCAGCTCGAGCACGTCGAGCTTGTCGACGAACTGGAACTGGTGCACCCCCACGAAGTTCGCCTGGCGCACCAGGTAGCTGGAGCGGATCGGCCCCGGCCCGAAGCGCAGGTGCGAGATGGTCATCGCCCCCGACTTCTTCGAGTCGTAGACGAAGTACCCCTGCGCCGAGTGTTTCGTCTCCTCGCCGATGATCTTGATGGTGTTCTTGTTGGCGCCCACCGTGCCGTCGGCGCCCAGGCCATAGAAGACCGCCTGCACCCGCTGCGGGTGCGCCACCTCGTACGTGGGGTCCCAGTTCAGCGAGCTGTGGCTCACGTCGTCGACGATGCCGATGGTGAAGTGGTTCTTCGGTGACGGCTTGCTCAGCTCGTCGAGCACCGCCTTCACCATGCCGCCGTTGAACTCCTTGGACGAGAGGCCGTAGCGGCCGCCGATGATCTTCGGGCCGTGGCCCAGCTCGGCGAACGTCGACAGCACGTCCATGTAGAGCGGCTCGCCGATCGAGCCCGGTTCCTTGGTGCGATCGAGCACGGCGATCGCCTTCACGCTCTTGGGCAGCGCCGCGACGAACGCCTCGGCCTTCCACGGGCGGAACAGGCGCACCTTGAGCACGCCCACCTTCTCGCCCTTCGCCGCCAGCGCCTCGACCAGCTCGTGGGTCACTTCCGCACCCGAGCCCATCACCACCACCACCCGCTCGGCCTCGGGGTGCCCCACGTAATCGAACAGCTTGTAGTGACGCCCGGTGAGCTCACCGAGCTTCGCCATCACCGCCTGCACCTGGTCGGGGCACGCTTCGTAGAAAGGCGAGCACGCCTCTCGCGCCTGGAAGAACGTGTCTGGATTTTGCGCCGTCCCGCGCAAAACCGGCCGATCGGGATTGAGCGCGCGCCCCCGGTGCGCCGCCTCGGCCTTCGGGTCCATCAGGGCGCGGAGCACGTCGTCGCTGAGCACCTCGATGCGCGCCACCTCGTGCGAGGTGCGGAAGCCGTCGAAGAAGTGCATGAACGGAATCCGCGAGGTCATCGTCGCCGCGTGCGCGACGGCCGCCAGGTCGTGGGCTTCCTGCACCGACCCCGACGCCAGCAACGCCGTGCCGATCTGCCGGCAGGCCATCACGTCGGAATGATCTCCGAAGATCGACAGCGCGTGCGTCGCCAGGGTGCGCGCCGCCACGTGCATGGCGAACGGCGTCAGCTCGCCCGCCAGCTTGTAGAGGTTCGGGATCATGAGCAGCAGGCCCTGCGACGCGGTGAAGGTCGTCGTCAGCGAGCCCGCCATCAACGCGCCGTGCACGGTGCCCGCGGCGCCTGCTTCCGACTGCAGCTGCACCACCTGCGGCACCCCGCCCCAGATGTTGGTGCGCCCCTGCGCCGACCACTCATCGGCCAGCTCGGCCATCGTCGAGGAGGGGGTGATGGGGTAGATGGCGATGGTCTCAGTCAGCCGGTGCGCGACATGGGCGACGGCTTCATTCCCGTCGACCATCAACGTCTCAGAGTGGGACATGGGTGGAATTCCCCTGCACGCCTGACGCCGTCTTTTTGCGCTCGGAAACGGCTCGGAACCCCGAAGCGTTTGCGTGCCGCGCATGATCTGGCGCAAGGACTGCGCGGCGAAATCGCCGGGCTTCACCACTTTCCGGGGATTCGCCGCCCCGCTTCTCGGGCGACCGCGCAAAAAGCACTGCTGCGCGCGGCCTCAACGCAAATCGGTCCACGAGTTGCACAGCAGCGGCGCACACATGGTCGACGATCTCATCCTGGGTTTGGCTGGCGCGGGCGGCGACGGGGTGGTCAGCGCGGGCGAATCGCTGCTTTCCGCTGCTTCCTCAGAGGGTTACCACGCACTGATGACGAAGAGCTTCGGGTCTCAGATCCGCGGCGGCGAGTCGTCGTGCCGGGTGCGGCTGAGCACCCGGAAGGTGCTCAACCCGGGCGGCGCGCTCGACGTGATGGTCGCGCTCAACTGGGAAGACTTCTTCAAGTTCGGCGCCGAGCTCCCGCTCTCCGTCAACACGGTGCTGATCCACGAAGAGAAGGCCGGCGCCCCGCCCGAGACCCTCAAGTCGCGCGGCGTGGTGCCCCGCGAGGTGCTCTCGGTGCCCATCGCCGAGCTGACGAAGAAGTCGGCCGGCACCGACAAGGCGAAGACCAGCGTGGTGCTGGGGCTGCTCTCGGGCTGGTTCGGCATTCCTTCGGCGGCGATCAGCCGTGGCCTCAAGAAGAAGTTCGGCAGCAAGGGCGAAGGCCTGCTCGAGGCCAACGAGCGCGGCCTCGCCGCCGGCATCGAGTACGCCCAGCTGCACCCGCTCGCCCAGCTCCGGTCCATCGCGCCGCCGCGGGCCTCGCCGGGCTCGAAGCTGCTGTGCGACGGCAACGACATGTGCGCCGCCGCCGCCCTCTTCTCGGGCATCCAGTTCTTCGGCGGCTACCCGATCACCCCTTCCACCGAGGTGATGCAGACGCTCACCCGGGAGATCTGGAAGTACGGCGGCACGGTGCTGCAGTGCGAAGACGAGATCGCCAGCATCGGCGCCACCGTGGGGGCGTCGTTCGCGGGCCGCAAGTCGATGACCGCCACCAGCGGCCCCGGCATGGACCTCAAGACCGAGATCCTCGGCCTGGCCACCATCGCCGAGCTGCCCCTGGTGATCCTCAACGTGCAGCGCGGCGGGCCTTCCACCGGGCTGCCCACCAAGCCCGAGCAGGGCGACCTCTACCAGGCGGCGTTCTCCGGCCACGGCGACGTGCTGCGCCCGGTGCTCGCGCCCACCGACGTCGAAGACACCTTCCGCATCACGGTGGAAGCCTTCAACATCGCCGAGCAGTACCAGACGCCGGTGATCATCCTGTCGGACCAGGAGATCGCCCAGCGCAAGGAAGCGGTCGACATGATCGACACCTCGAAGATGGAGGTGCTCGAGCGCCGCCGCCCCACCGCGGACGAGCTGGTCGACTATTCCCGCTTCAAGCTCACCGAGTCGGGCATCAGCCCCATCAGCCAGCCGGGCATGAAGGGCGGCAACTACCTGGGCTCTGGCATCGAGCACAACGAGAAGGGCGACCCCACCTCGGGCGGCACGATGCACGCGCAGATGAACGAGAAGCGCTTCAGGAAGCTCGACCCGCTCAAGAGGCGCGCCGATCTCTTCGAGACGCACGGCGACCCGAACGCCGCGTTCGCCTTCCTCGCCTGGGGCAGCACCGCCGGCGTCGCGCGTGAGGCCTTCAACCTGGCGAAGGCCGCGAGCCTCGACGTGAAGCTGCTCGTGCCCTACCTGCTCTACCCCATCGCAGAGCAGGTCTACGAAGACTTCTTCAGGTCGGTGAAGCACGGCCTGGTGGTCGAGCTCTCCCACCAGGGCCAGCTGTACCGCATGCTGCGCATGTTCATCGACGTGCCCCGCGGCGTGAAGTCGCTGGCGCGCAGCGGCGCCAACCCGTTCCAGCCCACCGAGTTGGTCACCCGCCTCATCGAGCTCAAAGGGATGCCGTCATGACCACCCCCGACCAGAACCCCGGAGCGGAGCCGTACCAGCGAAGCTGGCCCACGGATTCCGAAGCGAAGCGAAGGAATCCGATGAGGCAGAGCGACCAGCAAGACGGGATGCCGTCATGACCGCGCCGGTGACGTTCCAGGCGAAGGACTACAAGAGCGATCTCAAGCCCATCTGGTGCCCGGGCTGCGGAGACTTCGGCGTGTTGCAGGGGCTCTACCGGGCCCTCGCGTCGATCGGCCGGCCGCCCCACGAGGTCGCGTTCATCTCGGGCATCGGCTGCAGCAGCCGCATTCCCGGCTACACCACCGCATACGGCTTCAACAGCGTGCACGGCCGGTCGTTGCCCATCGCGCAGGGCGTGAAGCTGGCCAACCCCGAGCTGCTGGTGGTGGTCGCCGGTGGTGACGGTGACGGCTTTTCCATCGGCGGTGGCCACGTGGCGCACGCCGTGCGCCGCAACATCGACATCACCTACATCGTGATGGACAACCAGGTGTATGGGCTGACCAAGGGCCAGCTCTCGCCGACCTCGCCCAAGGGCCTCCAGACGGTGACCTCCCCGCTCGGCAGCCTGGAGGAGCCGATCAACCCGCTGCTCTTCGTGCTCGCCTACGGCGCCGGCTTCGTGGCGCAGGCCTCGCCCGCCGACATGCCGGGCATGACCGCGCTGATCGAAGAGGCCATTCGGTACCCGGGCTTCGCCTTCGTCAACATCCAGTCGCCGTGCGTCACGTTCGGCGAAGACGATCAGCAGCTCAAGGTGCACAAGGCGAAGATGAAGACGCTCGCCAGCCTGGGCCACGACCCGGCCGATCAGCTCAAGGCGATGGACCTCGCGCGCTCCTACGGCACCGAGCTGTACACGGGGGTCTTCTACCGCAACCCCAACCCGCCCCTCTCCTACGAGGAGCTGATCAAGCTGCGCCAGGCGGAAGAGTCAAAGAAGGCGCGCCCCCGAAACCGCATCCTCGACGCGTATCTCCAGAAGTGAGGGGACAGTGACCACCCAGAAGCAGACCCAGGGGATCGACTTCGCGACGCTCTCGTTGCGTGACGCACTCGATCTGGCCGTGTTGATCGAAGAAGAGGCCCGCGACCGCTACGAAGAGCTGGCCGCTCAGCTCATCCTCCATCGCACCCCCGCGGCGGCGGCGTTCTTCACCAAGATGATGAGGGTCGAAGAGATCCACCGCAAGCAGCTCTTCGAGCAGCGCCAGCGATCGTTCGGCAATCACCCGGTGATGGTGACGCGCGAGATGATCTACGACGTCGAGGCCGCCGACTACGACGAGGTGCGCATGAACATGACCCACCGCGACGCGCTCGAGGTGGCGCTGCGGTCGGAAATCAAGGCGCACCGGTTCTTCGAGCAGGCGCTCAAGATCGTCCCGAGCGTCGAGGTGAAGAAGCTCTTCACCGAGCTCTGCGAAGAAGAGATCACTCACCAGGCCCTGGTGAAGGCTGAGCTCATGAAGCTCGATCCCGAGAAGCCCGGGGATCGCGACGACTTCAGCGACGATCCAGTCGCGCAGTGACGGGAACCGCACATGACGTCTGGCCTCTCACTCCTCGCCTACCTGCTCTTCGCCATCGTGCTGGTGTTCGGGCTGCTTGCCGCCGCGAAGATCATCCGCGTGGTGGCGACCCGGGAATCACCGCTCAAGCGGCAGACCTATGAGTGCGGCGAGGTGCCCACCGGCGTCACCTGGGTGCGCTTCCACGCGCGCTACTACGTGGTGGCGCTCTTCTTCGTGCTCTTCGACGTCGAGGCGGCCTTCCTTCTCCCCTGGGCCGCCGGGGTGCGCGAGGCGGGCTCGCGTGGCCTGGTCGCCATCGCGTCGTTCGTGGTGGTGGTGATGGTCGGCTGGGTGTGGGCCACCCGGAAGGGAGCGCTCCGATGGCAGTGAAGACCTCGGACGACGCGGGCCACTTTCGCCACCCGCTCTACCAGACGCTCCTCGAGAGCCCCGGGCTGACCGTGGGCACGGCGGTGCTGGACGACCTGATGACCTGGGGTCTGACCAACGCGCTGTGGATGTTCCCCATGGCCACCAGCTGCTGCGGCATCGAGTTCATGGCCGCCGCGGCCAGCCGGGTCGACATGGATCGCATGGGCGTGATCATTCGCGCCACGCCCCGCCACGCCGACGTGATGGTGGTGGCCGGCACCATCACCGTGAAGATGGCGCCGCGCGTGCTCAAGCTCTGGGAGCAGATGCCCGAGCCGAAGTGGTGCATCGCCATGGGCTCGTGCGCGATCTCGGGCGACTTCTACCGGAACCTCTATTCGGTGGTGCCGGGCATCGACACCTTCCTCCCCGTCGACGTGTACGTGCCGGGCTGCCCGCCCAACCCCGAGGCGCTCATGGCCGGGATGATCCGGCTGCAGGAAAAGATTCGCGCGGAGCGCAAGGGTGAGTTCAAGCAACCCGAGACCAACCCCGCGCTGCTCAAGATCAGCAACCCCTCGGTGCCGCGGCTCAACGATCCCGCCCGGCGCGCCGAGCAGAGCCACGAGCAGGAACTGTCGGCGCACAGCCCCACCGAAGACGAAGCGACCCCCGCGCTCGAGGTGAGCGCAGGCCCCGCGCCAGACCTCGCGCCGCTGACCGCGCCCGACTTCGAAGGGCTGCTCAAGGAACTGGGCGTGACCGAGCTGCCGAAAGACGGCCCGCCGATCATTCCCCTGGCGCAGCACCTCGCCCTGGCGCGCAAGCTCAAGGCGCTGGGCTACCGCCAGCTGGTGACCATCGCCGCCACCCACTGGCTCAAGGGCAAGGGGCGCAAGGGCGCAGACGAGGCCGAGCCGGAACACTTCGAGATCGCCTACGCGCTGCGCACCGTGGGCAAGGGCTCGCACGTGGCCGCCTGGGCCGTGCGCGTCGAGCCCGGCCAGCCGGTGCTCACGCTGAGCGGCGTCTTCGCGGGCGCCGACTGGCAGGAGCGCGAGCAGTACGACCTGCTGGGCGTCACCTTCGCCGGCCACCCCGATCTGCGGCGGCTGATGATGACCGAGAACTACGTCGGCCACCCCCTGCGCCGCGAGTTCCCCTCGGACGCGCCCGCCGCGCCCTGGAGATGAGCCGATGATCGCTACCCTTCACCCAGAGCCCCCCGTTCACCCCGAGCCCCGTTCACCCCGAGCGGAGTCGAGGGGGGCCCGATGACTGAACTGGCCACCCGCATCAACCCTCACCTCGTGATCGAGAAGTACGATCCCGAGGCCGAGCTGATGCTGATGCACTTCGGGCCCCAGCACCCGTCGACGCACGGCGTCTTCCGCATGGACCTCTACCTCGACGGAGAGATCATCGTGAAGGCGGTGCCGCACTGCGGCTACCTGCACCGGTCGGTGGAGAAGCTCTGCGAGAAGCTCGCCTACGTGCAGATCACGCCCATCGTCGACAAGAACGACTACGTGTCGCCGATGACCAACGAGCAGTCGTTGGTGATGGTCTTCGAGGCGATGCTCAAGCTCGAGGTGCCCCGCCGCGCCCGGTGGATCCGCACCATCTTCGCCGAGCTGCAGCGCATCGCCTCACACCTGCTCTGGCTGGGCACCTTCGCCCTCGACATGGGCGGCGCGCTCGGCGGCGGCACCACCGTCTTCATGTACACCTTCCGTGAACGCGAGCTGATCCTCGACCTGTTCGAGGAAGTGACGGGCGCGCGTTTTCACTACAACACCCACACCATCGGCGGAAACCGCCACGACCTGCCCGCGGGCTGGAGCGCGAAGGTGCTCGCCGCGATGGACATCATCGCCCAGCGGATCCCCGAGTACGAGGCGATGACCGTTCAGAACCGCATCTTCCAGCAGCGCACCCGGGGCATCGGCGTGCTGGACGCAGAGCTCGCGCTCGAGCTGGGCATCACCGGGCCCATTCTTCGCGCCAGCGGGGTCGACCACGATCTGCGCCGCGACGCGCCCTTCCATGCCTACGACGAAGTGAAGGTGAACGTGGTGACCGGCACGGCCGGCGACTGCCTGGCCCGCGCCGAGGTCCGCGTGGGAGAGATGAAGGAGAGCATTCGCCTGGTGCGCGAGATGGTGGGCGCGGTGCCCGAAGGCGGCATCAACGGCGGCCGCGCGGTGAAGCTGCCGCTGCAGACGAAGATCCCCGCGGGGCAGATCTACGTGGGCATCGAGACGCCTCGCGGCGAGCTGGGCGGCTGGCTCATCGCCGACGGCTCGCAGTTCCCCTATCGCTTCAAGATCCGCCCACCCAGCCTGCACGCGGTCTCGGCGCTCCCGTACATCCTGCCTGGCATGACGGTCAGCGACGCCATCGCCATTCTCGGCTCGCTGGATCCCGTCATGGGCGAGGTCGACCGATGAACGACTTCGCGCACGGCGGCCTCTACGGCGGGCTGATCATCACGGTCTTGATGACCACCACGGCCATGGCGCTGTGGTTCGAACGCAAGATGGCGGGGCGCATGCACAGCCGCCTGGGCCCGACCATCGTGGGGCCGTGGGGCCTGCTGCAGCCCGTCGCCGACGTGGTGAAGCTGCTGCAGAAGGAAGACATCGTCCCCGAGAAGGCAGACAGCGCGTTGTTCAACCTCGCCCCGCCGCTGGGCGCGATCGCCGCCATCGCGGTGGCCGCGGTGATCCCCTTCGGGCCCGAGGTGATCGCGGCGGATCTCGACGTGGGCGTGCTCTACCTGCTGGCGATCGGCGCGCTGGGCGTGCTGCCGGTGTTCATCGCGGGCTGGGGCAGCAACAACAAGTTCGCGCTGCTCGGCGGCATGCGGGCGATCGCGCAGTCGGTGTCGTACGAGGTGCCGCTGGTGCTCGCCGCGATGGTGCCGGTGATCCTGAGCGGGTCGATGAAGCTCAGCGCCATCGTCACCTGGCAGTCGACGCACCACTGGCTGGTGGTCTGGCCCTTCTTCCTCGGCGTTCCGGCCTTCGCCATCTTCATGCTGGCGATGCTCGCCGAGGCGAACCGCATTCCCTTCGACATCCCCGAGGCCGAGAGCGAGCTCGTGGCCGGCATCACCACCGAGTACACGGGCATGAAGTTCGCCCTCTTCTACGTGGCGGAATACGTGCACACCCTGGTCGCCTCGGCGGTCGCGGCCGCCCTGTTCCTGGGCGGGTGGGACGGGCCCTTCGCGCCGGGCCTGTGGTGGATGGTGGCCAAGACCCTCGGCCTGTTCGCGCTCATCTACTGGACCCGCTACTCGCTGCTGCGGTTCCGTTCGGACCAGCTCATGGCGCTGTGCTGGCGCTGGCTGGTGCCCACCGGGGTGCTGCTGGTGGCCGCGTCGGCCGTCTGGGTCGTCTTCGTCGAGGGGAGCGCGCGATGAAACACTTCCTCGACGCGTTCAAGGCCTTCGGCGCGGTGTTCAAGAGCTTCCTGCGCCCGCCCACGACGGTGCAGTTCCCCACCGTGGTCAGGCCGCGCGCCGAGCGCTACCGGGCCAGCTTCGCCCTGCTGCACGAGGAGAACGGCGACGAGGCGTGCATCGGGTGCCTGCAGTGCGAGCGCATCTGTCCGTCGAAGGTCATCTCGATCAAGGGGCCGGCGAAGCGCGACTCGGCGATCACCGGAAAGAAGCGCAGCTACGCCGACGACTTCACGCTCGATCTCTCGGCGTGCATCTTCTGTGAGCTGTGCGTGCAGGTCTGCCCCACCGACGCGATCGTGATGACGCGCGAGCAGGAGGTGCCGGCGTATTCCCGCGAGGAGCTGGTGCTGACGATGGCCAAGCTCTACGCGAACGAGAAGACGAAGACCCGCGCGTGGGGTGACGCCACGAAGCTGAACGCGATGCAGGCGATCCCGAAGCCGCCTGCGGCTGCGGTCGCCGCTCCGGTTGCTGCTGCGCCTGCACCCGTCGAGAAGCCTGTCGCTGTCGCGGAGAAGCCTGTCGCGGAGAAGCCCGTCGCTGTCGCGGAGAAGCCCGTCGCTGTCGCGGAGAAGCCCGTCGCTGTCGCGGAGAAGCCCGTCGCTGTCGCGGAGAAGCCCGTCGCTGTCGCGGAGAAGCCGGTCGCTGTCGCGGAGAAGCCGGTCGCTGTCGCGGAGCAGCCTGTCGCGAGCGCGGCGCCGGTCACCCCGAGCGGCGTCGAGGGGCCGCCGACTGCCTCGCTCGCCCCCTCCCCGACCCTCTCTTCCCCTCGAGGCGCGAGTTCGCCTTCCCCCGCGGGGGAGAGCGAGACAGTGGGTCCGCCGCTCGTCGCCGCGCCGCCCCCGGAGTCAAAGCCATGAGCTCAACCTTCGGCTTCGGCCTCGTGTCCGCCATCATCCTCATCTCCGCGATCTTCGTGGTGCGCGCGAAGAACCTCATTCACGCAGTGCTCTGGCTCGCGGTCACCCTGCTGGGCACGGCCGCGCTCTACGCGCAGCTGAACGCCCCGTTCCTCGCCGGTGTGCAGGTGCTCACCTACGTGGGCGGCGTGGTCACGCTGATGATCTTCGGCGTGATGGTCACCCGCCGTCACGAAGGCGTCGACGCGGCCGCCGAGTCCGACTCCGACGAGAAGGGCTTCATCTTCGCATCCGCGCTCTTCGTCATCCTCGGCCTCGCCATCTGGAAGAGCCCCCTGCCGGTCACCCCGGGCGGAGTCGATGGCACCACCAGCGAGCTCGCCCGCGCCCTGCTCGACGACTACCTGATCGCCTTCGAAGTGCTCTCCCTGCTCCTCCTCGCCGCCATCGTCGGCGCCGTGGTGCTCGCCCGCCGGCGCGATCCGGACCCCGTGACCGGACAAGAGCCGGGCGCCACCGCCCCTACGCGCGTCGCCCCCCAGGTGGTGCCATGACGCTCACCGGTTGCATCACCCTGGCCGCCGCCCTGCTCTGCATCGGCATCTACGGCCTCGTCACCCGCAAGCAGGCCGTGGCGATGCTGCTCTCGGTCGAGCTGATGGCGAACGCCGCCAACATCCTCTTCGCGTCCTTCGGGCACTTCCGCGGGGGCGTGAACGGCCAGGTGTTCGTGCTCTTCGCCCTCGCCATCACGGTCGCCGAGGTCGCGGTCGGCCTGGCCCTGGTGATGTTGATCTACCGCCGCCACGGCGACACCACGCTCGACCTGGCCAGTGAGGCGAAGCAATGAGCCCCGTGACCCTCGCGCTCGTCGCGACCTTCGCCCCCGCGGTCGCAGCGCTGCTGCTGCTGGTCGTCTTCCCGCTCCGTCACAAGGGCGCGCCCGCCGCGTGGATCTGCCTGCTGGGCAGCGTCATCTCGCTGGGCGCCGCGGTGAAGCTGCTCGTCGATCGCCTCGGCGGAGCGCCCGACACGCGCGCCACCGTTCCCTGGATCATGGAACGCGGCCACGCGATGGCCGAGATGGGTGTGTTGATCGATGGCGTCTCGCTGCCGATGCTGGTCATCGTCGGCGTCGTCGCCTTCTGCGTGCAGCTGTTCTCCGTCGCCTACATGCACGATGAAGCTCCGCGTGCGTTCGGCCGGTACTTCACCCTGCACGCGCTGTTTCTCTTCAGCATGAACGTGGTGGTGGTGGCGCCCAACCTGCTCCAGCTCTTCGCGGGCTGGGAACTGGTCGGCCTCACCAGCTACCTGCTCATCGGCTTCTATTTCGCCAAGCCGTCCGCCGCGAAGGCCGCGGTGAAGGCGTTCTGGATGACGAAGCTCGCCGACATGGGCTTCCTCTTCGGCCTGCTGGTCCTCTACGTCTACACGGGCGGCTTCGAGTGGACCTCGCACCCCAGCCAGCTCGTCGCCACCTGGGTGACCGCGCTCCTTTTCGTCGCGGTCGTCGGAAAGTCGGCCCAGTTCCCGCTGCACATCTGGCTGCCTGACGCGATGGAAGGCCCGACGCCGGTCTCTGCGCTGCTGCACGCGGCCACCATGGTCGCCGCCGGCGTGTTCCTGGTGGTCCGCGCCGATCCCCTCTTCGCGCTCGCCCCCGGCACGCGCGAGGTGATGTTGTGGATCGGCGCCATCACCGCCGTCTTCGCCGCGGGCCTGGCGCTGGTGCAGAACGACATCAAGAAGGTGCTGGCGTACTCCACCGCCTCGCAGCTCGGCTACATGGTGGCCGCGCTCGGAGCGGGCAGCGCCTTCGCCGGCTTCTTCCACCTCGGCACGCACGCCTTCTTCAAGGCGCTGCTCTTCCTCGCCGCGGGCAGCGTGATCCACGCCGTCCACTCCAACCAGCTCTCCGACATGGGCGGGCTGCGCAAGAAGCTGCCGCTCACCACCACCGCCTTCGTCATCGGCGCGCTCTCGCTGGCGGGCTTCCCCGGCTTCGCGGGCTTCTTCAGCAAGGACCTGGTGCTCAGCTCGCTCGAGGGGAAGGCGAACTGGATCCCCTGGACCATGCTGATGGGCGCGGCCTTCCTCACGGCCTTCTACATGGGCCGGGTGCTGATCAAGGCCTTCGGCGGCGAGCTCTCGGAAAAGTCGGCGCACGCCCACGAGGGCAGCCCGGCGATGACCGGGCCGCTGGTCATCCTGGCGATCCCCGCGCTCGCTTCCGGCTTCCTCGGAGGCTGGCTGGCGAGCGAGGTGAAGGTCGCGCACGAGCTGCACCTGCTCGCGCTCACGCCGGTGGTGGCGTCCTCGATGTCGCTGCTGGGGTTGGCGGCCTCGTACTTCGTCTTCCGCAAGGGAGGCAAAGCGCCGTTCGCCGCGACGCTGGAGAAGCTCGACACCTTCTCGCTGGTCGATCGCGCCTGGGCCTTCGGGTACCAGGCCGGCCTGCTGGGCATCAGCTCGATCGCCGGCTGGGTGGACCGCTACCTGGTCGACGGCCTGATGAACTTCTCGGGGTGGTCTGCGCTCGAGGGGGGTGAGTCGGCGCGCCGGCTCCAGACGGGCAAGGTGCGTGACTACGCGCTCGCCGTGGTCGCCGGGGTCGTGGTGCTGGCGTTGATCGGAGTGTTGCGATGAATCACCTGCTCGCCATCACGGTCGCCGCGCCCGCCATCGCCGCCGCCGCGCTGCTGTTCATTCCCAACTCCAACCGCATCGCCGTGCGCCTGGTGTCGCTGATCGGCTCGGTGATCTCGCTCGTCACCAGCATCTGGGTGGCGCTGATCTACGACCGCGCCCTCGGCGGGCTGCAGCTGCTCGAGACCTTCCCCCTGGTGCCCTCGCTGGGCATTCACTTGAAGCTCGCGGTGGACGGCTGGGGCGTGCCGCTGCTGCTGCTCACCGGCGTCATCCTCGCCACCGGCGTCATCACCAGCTGGACGGTGAACAAGCGCGACAAGGAGTTCTTCATGCTCCTGCTCGTGCTGGTGGCCGGCGTGTTCGGCGTGTTCGTCAGCCAGGACCTGTTCGTCTTCTTCCTCTTCTACGAGATCGCCGTGCTGCCGATGTACCTGCTCATCGGCATCTGGGGCTCGAGCCACGAGGTCGAGCCGTCGGGCCCGTTCAAGTTCGTGTGGAAGCGCTTCAAGGTGGGCAGCCGCGAGTACGCGGCGATGAAGCTGACCTTGATGCTGCTGGTCGGCTCGGCCGCGATCATGGTGGCGATGCTGCTGCTGTGGGCGAACTCAGGGGCGAGGACCTTCGACCTGCAGGTGCTCGAGGCGACGAAGTTCCCCATCGCCGTGCAGCACGTGATCTTCCCGCTGGTGTGGCTGGGCTTCGGCACGCTGGCCGGCGTCTTCCCCTTCCACACCTGGTCACCTGACGGTCACGCCTCGGCGCCGACCGCGGTGTCGATGCTGCACGCCGGCGTGCTGATGAAGCTGGGCGCGTTCGGGGTGCTGCGCATCGGCATGGTGCTGGTGCCCGACGCGGCCGCCATCTGGGCCCCGCTGGTGGGCGCGGTGGCGGTGGTGAACATCCTCTACGGGGCGCTCTGCGCGGCCAGCCAGAAAGATCTCAAGTACATCATCGCCTACAGCTCGGTCAGCCACATGGGCGTGGTGATGCTTGGAATTGCGACGATGAACGCGGCCGGCTGGAACGGCGCGGTGTACCAGATGGTGGCGCACGGCATCATGACCGGCCTCTTCTTCGCGCTGGTCGGCCTCGTCTACGAGCGGGCGCACACGCGCACGATCGCGAAGATGGGTGGTTTTGCGCACGTGATGCCGGCGGTGGCGGGCTTCTTCACCCTCGCCTGCCTCTCGTCGCTCGGCTTGCCCGGCACTGCGGGGTTCGTGGCGGAGTTCATGGTCTTCGCGGGGGCGGCGAAGAGCGTGAACTGGTGGTGGGCGATCCCCGGAGTGCTGGGCGCCTTCGTGACCGCCGTCTACGTGCTGCGCGCGGTGAAGACGATCTTCTGGGGCCCGAAGCCCGAGGGTCACTTCGAGCACCTCGAGGACGCACACAGCACCGAGTGGGCGGCGCCGCTCGTGCTCGGCACGCTGCTCGTCGTCTTCGGCTTCTTCCCGCGGGTGCTGCTCGACTTCATCGACGTCGCCAGCCAGGAGAACCTGAGGCGCATGCCTGCGCAGGTCGCGACGGCGCCGCTCACCCCGAGCGGAGTCGAGGGGCCTGGCGGGATCACCTTCTCCACGGGAGTCACGCCATGAACGCCTGGCTCCAGATCTTCTCCCTCGACCTGATCATCGCGGCCGCCGCCGCCCTCGTGCTGGGCGTCGACGCCTTCTTCCGCATCCCCGGCCGGGTCATCGGCTGGCTGACCGCCGCGGTCCTCGTCGGCACGCTGGGCGCGTCCTTCTTCCTCGACACCACCGGCACCGTCCCCCACGGCGTCTACGTCTCGGGCGCCTGGGTGCTGTTCTTCAAGCGGGTCTTCCTGCTGGCCGGAGCGCTGGGAGTGCTCGGCTCGATCGACTGGCTCGAAGAACACACCCCTCACCGCCAGGCCGAGTACTACGCGCTGCTGCTCTTCAGCCTCTGCGGCATGATGGTGCTGCCGGGCGCGCGCGACTGGGTGCTCCTCATCGTCGCGTTCGAGCTGATGGGCATCCCGCTCTACATCCTGGCCGCCTGGGCGAAGACCGACGGCAAGCCCAACGAGCCGAAGCTGGGGCCCGAAGCGGCGCTCAAGCTCTTCGTCACCGGCGCGGCGAGCTCGGCCTTCACCCTCTTCGGCCTCGCGCTCGTCATCGGAGTCACCGGCTCGACCGCGCTCTCGGCCGTGCCGCAGGGCCCGCTCTCCCCGCTCGCGTCGGTGGGCATGCTGATGGTGCTCGCGGGCATGGGCTTCAAGGTGGGCGCGGTGCCCTTCCACATGTGGGTGCCTGACACGTACCAGGGGGCGCCGACGCCGTTCGTCGCCTTCCTGTCCGTGGCGCCGAAGGCCGGCGGCATGGCGGCGCTGGCCGTGGTGCTCCTCTCTGGCTGGGCGCAGCACCACGCCGTGTGGGCGCCTGCGCTGGGCCTGGTGTCCGCGGCGAGCATGGTGGTGGGCAACCTCTTCGCGCTGCCGCAGACCGACGCGCGGCGCCTGCTGGGCTTCTCGGGCATCGCGCAGATCGGCTACGTGCTGATCGCGCTGGTCGCGCGCACCGAGGAAGGCGTGGCGATGGCGCTCTTCTTCATCGCCACCTACGTCTTCACCAACCTCGGCGCGTTCCTGGTGGTGCACGCGGCGGCGCAGAGCAGCGGTGGGCACGAGCTCAAGCTGCTGGCGGGCCTGTCGCGGCGCTCACCGTGGCTGGGCGCGGCGCTGCTGGTGTTCCTGCTCTCGCTGGCCGGCATCCCCTTCGTGGTCGGCTTCTGGGCGAAGCTCTTCGTCTTCCTCGCCGCGTGGCGGGCCGGCCTGGGGTTGCTGGTGGCGCTGGGCGTGGTCGTCGCGGTGGTGGGCCTGTTCTATTACCTGAGCGTGGCCCGCTCGACCTTCATGGCCGAGGGCGAGTCGAAGGAACCCATCCGCGCCGGGCGGTCGCTGCAGGCGGCGATCGCGGTGTGCCTGGTGGCGGTGGTGGGGCTCGGCCTCTATCCGCGGCCGCTCGTCGAAGAAGCAGCCAGGGCAGCGAGTGCGTTCATGCAGGGTCACTGAAGCGAGGCGAACATGAGCATCGACAACAGCAAGATCCGCAAGATCATCCTGGTGGAGCACGAGGGCCTGCGCATCAACCTCCGCGCCATCGAGGAGCTGCTGGACAAGGTGGAAGGCGGGGACGTCGACGCGCGGAAGTCTGCGCACCAGCAGCTCACCACGATGCTGCAGACGTTCCTGCGGCACATCGAGCACGAAGAGCGGATCCTGCAGCCGGTGCTGGCGCAGATCGACGCCTGGGGCCCCCAGCGCTCGGCGGCGATGACGGAAGAGCACAAGATGCAGCGCGGGCTGGTGATGCAGTTGACCAGCGTCGACCCTGCCGGGGACCCGAAGGCCTGGGTGCGCGACGTGCGCATCTTCGCGAAGGACCTGCTGATGGACATGGCAGATGAAGAGAAGACCTGCCTGTCACCCAACGTGCTGCGCGACGACGTGGTGGTCGTCGACGGCTCGAGTGAATGACCTGAACCTCAAGGAGAGACAACGCAATGGCATACATCGTCGCTGAGCCCTGCATCAAATGTAAGTACACCGACTGCGTGGAGGTGTGCCCGGTCAACTGCTTCTACGAGGGGCCGAACTTCCTGGTGATCAAGCCCGACGAGTGCATCGACTGCGGCGCGTGCGAGCCGGTCTGCCCGACGAAGGCGATCTTCCCCGACAGCTCGTTGCCCCCGGCGTGGGACGAGTACAAGGCGCTCAACGCCGAGCTGTCCGAGAAGTGGCCGGTGATCAGCACCAAGAAGGCGCCGCTGCCCGAGGCCGAGGAGTTCAAGGACAAGAAGGACAAGCGCTCACTGCTGATCAAGTAGGCGCTCCCTCTCCCTGCGAAGCGGGGAGAGGGCCGGGGTGAGGGGCTACTTCAAGACCACGCCCCGCCTGACCACCGTCGGAGCCGAGCCGAACGCCTCGTACGTCATCTCGACCTCCCCGGTCGCGCCGCGGAAGTTCTCGCCGACGCCGGTGAAAGTGAGCGCATCACTCCGCCGCTCCCACCCGCAGGTGATGGGGTCGAGGAAGGCCTCGCCCAGCTCGATCCGGAGCGGAGCGCTCACCACCGTCCCGCCCGATCGCAGCACGTACGCCAGCGTTCCCGTCTTCGGCCACGCGGTCGCGCGAACGCTGACCCACACATGCCACCCGCCCTGGGGCCCCGCGATGATCTCGAGGTCCGAGCCCTCGGCCATGGCGACGAAGTCCCGCAGCCGGCTCTCGGTCCCGAGCACGAGCTCCTTCGGGCAGGGCCCGCCATCGGGCAGCGTCCCGGCGTCCTCCACGGGCTCGGGCACAGGACAACCACTCACCACCAACGCGACGAGCAGCCACCTCATGGCACGGCCGTCCCCTCGAAGAAGCTGATGGCCCGGGCCACCGCCCGTTTCCCTGCCTCCGCGCCGGTGACGCGGCCGCTGAAGTCATCCGGCGAGACGTGAATGCCGCCCCACAACCGCGACTGCCCGGCCTGGTCGGCCGCGTCGAAGTACGTGGCCCACTGCAACGTCACCGCGGTGGTCGGCCCCTTCTCGAAGCTCAGGTAGCCGGGAGCCGCGGTGAAGCTGGCCAGGCCGCCGGGGAAGTAGGGGCTGCCGGTGAGCTCGGTGAGCACCTCCGCGGCCGAGCGGCTGAAGGTGCTGTGACCCGAGGTGAAGCCGGGGAACGCAGGGGTGACGAAGGTGCGCCGCTGGTAGGGCACCCACTCGCCCCCCCGAATCCACCCCACCCCGCCGACGCCGTTGCGGCGATCACCGGGCTCACCGCGCCACGATCTCACCGCGATGGTGCCGATGAAGGCGTGCAGGTGCGCGTGACGCTGCCCGGGCGCGGCGCTCTGGGCGGTGACGAGCTCGATCAACCCGGGCACGAGCGGCAGGCCCATGGGGTGGTAGCGCACGCCGCCGGGCTCCGACGACTGCCCGAGGCCGGCCATGTACCGCACCAGGGAGATCGGCCGCGCGCACTCGAACACGCGCTTGATGCCCCACGCGACGATGGCCGCGTCGTGCACGGCGCCGTTCACCGCGAGGTACGTCTTCACGTCCCACTCCAGCGGAGGGAGCGACGGCCCCGCCCCGCGGAGCTGCCGCGCGAAGCCCGGTGAATCAGCCACGGCGTTCGCGAGCACGTTCCAGTGGCCCGGGGGCGTCTCTGACTTCGGACCATCGGCCCAGAACTCGGCGAGCACGCGGCCGAAGTCCGAGCGGAGCACGCGATGGGAGACGTACGGCTGTCCGGTCACCGGGTTGAGCGGATGCCCGGTGCCGGCGTTGGTGCCGAGCGGGTTGTTGCCGAGCGCGCCCGGGCTCAGATCGAGCTCGGCCGGATCAGCGGGGTCGAGCCAGGCGGAGTCCTGGATCACCTCGACCACCGCCGGCTTCACCGCCTCGTCGAACTGCGGCGGCGGACCGGGGTCGAGGTAGAGCACCCCACCGTCGGCAGGCAGCGGCCCGAGCGCGAACGGCGTCACCTGGCCCCAGTTCGCGCCGATGTAGCCCTGCACCCCGCCGGGCACGACGATGCCGTTCTGCGTGACGGCCTGGGCGAGGTTGAGCCGCTGCCACTTCGACGGGTTGGTGAGCACCGCGCCGGGGAGATCGACCACGAGCGCCGGGTTGACCGCCGTCCACGTCGGGTCGGCGTAGTTCGCGCCTTCGTTGGCGCCGTCGTTGCGGTGGGCCTCGATGATCGCCGCGCCCACGCGGTTGCCGAGCGCGAGGCCCGAGCTGCCAGTGACGTTGCCGTCCTGTGGATCGTGACCGAGCTTCTGCATGAAGGCAGCGAAGCAGGCCGACGAGACGCCGCCTCCGGTGGCGGTGGCGTAGCGGTGCTGGAGCAGGCGAAAGGCGGCGAAGCTGATGGCGGTGTCGCGCTGCTGCGCGAGGTCAGCGCCGGGGCTGAGCTTCTCCCTCACGAACACGCCGTCAGCGGTGGCGTCGAAGGCGGCCCACGCGTCGTACATCGCGGCGGACACGTGGAAGAGGTTGCGCGCGTGCACTCCGGGGCGAGGCGTGTCGCGGCGGATGGCGTTGAGGAGCTGCTCGTTCCACCGGCGGGCGATCGAAGCGGTGGGCGCGGGATCGATCTCCCCCGCGGGGCAGACCACGGGCGGGATGACCTTCTCGGGCTGCACGTAGGTGTTCACCTCGGTGACCGAGCGCACCAGCACCACGCCCTGATCGAGGCTCGACGACAGCGCGTTGCCCCCCACCGCCCACACCCGGCCCTGGGAATCGGCGGCGACGGCGTGCAGCGTCTCGGCGGCGATCGCGGGCGTGCCTTCCGAGCGCTTCCAGCCGGAAGCGTCGCGCTCGAACACCGCCCCGCCCGCCCCGACGGCCCAGCCGTTCGCCGGCGAGGTGCGGAACACCCCCTGGACGAGGGAGGCGCCCGGCGGCGAGGCGTCGGTGAGCTGGAGGCCCGGGCCGTCGAGCACCACCGCCTGCGCGTTGCCGCCCACGAGCGTGAGAGACCCGGCCGCGCCGTGCACGGTGAACAGCCGCTCGGTGGTGGAGGTGGGGATGACGGTGAAGCCGGTCTCGCTCGCGCCCTTGCGCAGCAGCGCGCCGCGATCTCCGACGATCCACACGGTGCCTTCCGCGTCGCCCCAGACCTTGAGCAGTGCGGGCCGCTCACCGTCGGTGCGCAGCGGCACGTCGTTGGGCACGTCGATGGTGGTGACGAGGTCGCCCTGGAGTCTCCAGATGAAGCCGTCACGGCCGGCGGCGCCTCCGACGATCCACGCGTCGCTCGCGGAAGTGCCCCAGAGGCCGAACACGGTCTGCTTGCCCAGCGAAGGGGTGGTGAGGCGGGTGAAGGTCGAGCCGTCAAAGCGCAGCAGGAGCCCGGCGGTGCCGCCCATGAGGGCCTGGCCATCGGCGAACGCCTGCACCCACCAGAGGTCACCTTCGACGCCGGTGGAGAGGCGGGTCAGGTCTGCGCCCTGGGAGCGCAGCACCAGCGGGCCCCTGCCGCGATCCGAGCCGACGATCCACACCGAGGAAGGCCCGGCTGCCACGCCCAGCGCCGCTTCGTCGAGCCCGGTGGCGACGGTGCTCCACGTCGGGGGAGGCGTGGGTGACGGGCAGGCAGCCAGCAGCAGCAGCACGGCGAACAACGGCAAACGTGTCATGGACTCTCAGTTCTCAGTCAGGCTCAGCGTCCACCCATCGGCCAAAGCCGCGAAACCGGGAGTGGTGAGCCCACCGAATACATAGAGCGTGCCGGTCACCTCGTCGATCCCCGACGCGGAGAAGCCGCGCTTGACCGGCCCCCTCGCCTGCACCTCGACGAAGTCGAAGGTGACGGGATCGATCACCCAGAGATCGTCGAAGTCGTCGACGTCGTTGGTGCCGGAGAACAGCAGCCACCGCGCGTGAATGGGGTCGTACCCGGTCGCGCCGTAGCGCCGCCGCGAGGGGTGCGGAGTCGGGGCCGCCGCGTCGAGCCAGGTCGTGCCATCGAACACGGCGACGTCCTCGAGGTACTGCTGCGTGATCGCCACCGCGCCGCCGAAGATGAACATGCGGCCCTGCACGGGCTCGTAGATGCTCATGCCATCGCGGCGCGCGTACGGGCGCACGGCGGGCATCAGCTCGGTGAAGGTGCGCGCGACGGGATCGTACGCCCAGGTCTTGTCGTTGACGCCGGTGCGGCCGTCGCCACCGAAGACGATCGCGCGCGACTGGTTGGGCATCCAGTGCGCGTTGCAGCCGATGGCGCCGGTGGGCACGGTGCCGGTGACCTGCGACCAGGTGAGCGTGGTGAGGTCGAGCGTGTACGCGCTGTCGACCAGGCCCGTGGCGTCGCGGCCACCGGCGATCAACACCTGCCCCTGGTTCGGCAGGTAGGCGGCGCAGTGGCAGTACCGCACGGGAGGCGCGGCGCCGGTGGTGGTGAGCTTCGTCCACTGCTTCGTGGCGATGGAGAAGCTCCACGTGTCCGAGATGACGCTGCCGGCGGGGTACGTGTTGCCGCCGTGCATGATGAAGCGGCGCCCGGTGGGATCGAACGAGAGCACGGTGCCCCAGAGGCCGGTCGCCACGGGCATGTCAGCGCCGGCGGTCCACACCGGTACGAGGCTCACGACGCCGGAGTCAGGCACGCCCGCGTCGATCACCGTCATCCCCGCGTCTTCAGGCGGAGTCACCACCGGGGGAGCACAGCCAAGGAGGGACACCACCATCAGCCACTGCCAGTTTCGTAGCGCTTCTCTCACAGTGCGCTCGCCCTTCAGCAAGCCCGATGCCGGCCGCTCTCGACAGGGCGGCCTGCATGAGTCCATTATGGCGTTACTTACTCACAATCTGATGCATTTTGGACTCATGACCGCGACTTCCCCCGGACTCATCAACAAGACCGTCACGCTGCTGCGGAAGCAGGGACCGATCCTACGGCTGTCGGAGCTCCTGCGTCGTGGCGTGCACCGCGACACACTCTGGGCAATGCGCGATCAGGGCCTGGTAGAGCAGGTCTCGCGGGGGCTCTATCGGCTGGCAGACGGTGAGCCGCTGGCTCAGCCGGACCTGGTCACGGTGAGCATGCGGGTCCCGGGGGCGGTCATCTGCCTGGTCTCCGCGCTCGCGCTGCACGAACTGACGACCCAGATCCCGCACGCAGTCGACATCGCGCTGAAGCAGGGCCGCCGGCGGCCCCGCATCGAGCATCCTCCGATCCGGGTCTACTGGTGGTCGACCGCAGCGCTGACCGAGGGGATCGAGAAGCGCTCATTCGGTGGAGTCGAGGTGCTGGTCACGAACCCCGAGCGCAGCGTGGCCGACGCCTTCCGCTATCGGAATCGCCTCGGCGTTGACCTCGCCGTCGAGGCGCTGCGAGCGTGGAAGGCCAGGCGGGGCGCTCGGCCAGAGAAGCTGCTCACGGCGGCGCGTGCCGTGAGAGCCGAGAAAGTCATCCGCCCCTACCTCGAGGCGCTGCTGTGACCCGCCCCCTCAAGAACCTCGAGAAGTCAGTCCACACGCGCCTGCTCAACATCGCGAAGAAGACCAATCGGCCCTTCATTCAGGTGCTCCAGCTCTACGCCATGGAGCGCTTCCTCTACCGCCTCGCGCAGTCGAAGCACTCGAAGGAGTTCGTGCTCAAGGGAGGCCTGATGCTGCGCGTGTGGAAGGCCCCGGTCACGCGCCCCACCAAGGACGTCGACCTGTTGGGCCGGACGAAGAACACCACGCGGAACCTGGTGCTGATCGTTCAGGACGTGTGCCGTCACGAAGTGGAAGCTGACGGAATGCAGTTCGACCCATCGACTGCCGTAGGTTCATTGATCAACGAAGACGCCGAATACAACGGAGTTCGCGTGAAGTTCACCGCACTGCTCGGAGTGGCGCGCGTGACGATGCAGCTCGACGTGGGGTTTGGCGACGCGGTCGTACCAGGTCCGGTCGAGGTCGAGATTCCTCCGCTCCTCGACTTCCCAGCGCCCAGGATGCGTGGCTACCAGCGAGAGACGACGATCGCCGAGAAGTTCCACGCGATGGTGGAGCTCGGCACGATCAACGGCCGGATGAAGGACTTCTACGACATCTGGCTGCTCGCCCAGAACTTCGAGTTCGACGGCGCGACGCTCGCTGAGGCGATCAAGGCGACCTTCGGAACACGCACGACCCTCGTCGACCTGGAGCCCATCGCGCTGACCCCGGGTTTCGCAGAAGGCGAAGTAGCGCAGCAGCGGTGGACGGCGTTCCTCAGGAAGTCGGATCTCACCGATGCACCACTGCGGTTCGCGGAGACGACGAGGATCATCCGTTCGTTCGTCCTCCCCGCCCTTCAGCCTCAACACACGGCGCGGTGGAAGCGAGGTGGTCCATGGAAGTGAGGCTGCGCTTCAGATCAAAGCTGTTCCGCTATCCCGGCCCCGGGGGGTGGGCCTTCGCGCCCGTGCCGAAGAAGTACGCGCCGCCGGCGACCGGGGGCTGGGGCCGCACGCCGGTCACCGTGTTCGTTCGTCGCCTTCGCCCAGGATCCGAAGCCGAAGGTGAAGCCGGCGATCATCGACGCAGGCACCCCACCCCTCAACGCCGTGCAGAAGGAGATGCAGGCGCTGCACGCGCTGGTGGTCACCTCGCTGGTGGCGATCGAGAGAGGCACCACCACGTCGATCCCCGCGGCGATCCACCAGGTGCACGAGGCGAAGGGTGAGACGGAGAAGGCGATCACCTCCGGCGCCTGGAAGCCGCCGCGCACGGACGCGACCGTCGCCGACTTCGTGAAAACCGACGAGGCGTTCCACGGTGAGCTGGTGAAGCTGCTGCAGGCGTCGAAGAAGAACGTCGTGACGGCGACGACGCGCCAACTGGGTGCGGTGCTCGACGGCTGCACCTCGTGCCACGTGCGCTTCCGCTTCCCGCGCTGAAGAAAGCTCTCCCTGCGAAGCGGGGAGAGGTCGGCCGCAGGCCGGGTGAGGGGCTCACGTGAGGTGCAATTCGCCCCTCACCCCGGCCCTCTCCCCGCTTCGCAGGGAGAGGGAGAAAGACTCAGTTCCGCCTGTCGCGCTCGGCGTTGTCCCCGATCAACGGCACGAAGCGAACCGGAATGCCCTTCACCTGGCTCACCTTCCCCGCAGCGTCCTTCTCGAACACGACCAACTGCGAGTCCGACGACTCCCCGACGGGGATCACCATGCGCCCGCCCTTCTTCAACTGCGCGAGCAGCGGCTGGGGCACCTTCGACGCCGCCGCGCACACGATGATCCCATCGAACGGCGCGTGCTCGGGCCACCCGAGATACCCATCACCGGCCTTCACCTGCACGTTGGCGTACCCGAGCGCCGCGAGCCGCCGCTTCGCCTCGAGGGCGAGGGGCTCGACGATGTCGATGCTGTACACGTGGGTACACAGGCGCGCGAGCAGCGCGGTCTGGTAACCGGACCCGGTGCCGACCTCGAGCACGGTGCACCCGGGCTTCAGCCTCAGGTCCTGCATCATGAGCGCGATGAGCGAGGGCTGGCTGGTGGTCTGCTCATGACCGATGGGCAGCGGGCGATCCTCCATGACGAACGGCAGCTGAGACTTCGGGAGGAAGTCGCTGCGCTTCACCTGCTCCATGACCTCGAGAATGCGCGCGTCGCGGACACCGGCAGACGTGAGCTCACGGCGCCAGCTCTCTGGCTGCTGCGCCACGACCTGGCTGGCGACGAGCACGATCGACACGAAACCGGTCCTGGTCATCGCATGCCTCCGTGCGCAGGAAATGCAGGGCTGCGCGCAACCAGGATCACCGCTTGACGGGCTGGAGCACGCCGACGGCGATTCCTGAAGGATCCGCGAACATCGCGTAGGCCCCAACAGTGGGGATCTCCGTGGGCTTCACGAGCACCTTGCCACCCAGCTCCAGCACGTCGTGGAGCGTGTGCTGCAGGTCGCTCACCTCGAAGTAGGTGTTGAGCCCGGCCATGGGAGCGCCACCCCGCTGCTCCATCATGCCGCCACCCGGGGGAGATCCGGTGTCGATGATGGTGTAGCCGGGGAAGGCCTTGTCGTCGAAGCGCCAGCCGAAGATCTTCCGGTAGAAGGTGCGGGCCTTCTCAGCGTCGGGGACGACGAACTCCCAGTGGATGATCGGGTTACCCATGGTGCAGCTCCTCTTCTTTGGGGAGCCCGATCCTGATGCAACGGGCAGGCCTCAGTGACGGAGCGGCTGCAGCACCCCGACCGCGATGCCCTCGGGGTCCTGGAACATGGCGAAGGTGCCGAGGTTGGAGATCTCGGTCTTCGGGACGATCACGGTGCCGCCCGACTCGATCACGTTCTGCAGGGTGAGCTGCACGTCGCTCACTTCGAAGTACGTGTTCGCGCCCATCGCCGGGGCGGCCGAGCGCTTCGCCATCAAGCCCGCGCCCGCGTCGCGCCCGGTGCGGATGAGCGTGTACCCGGGGTACGTCTTGTCATCGAAGGTCCAGTCGAAGACCTTGCCGTAGAAGTTCCGCGCCTTCTCGGTGCTCGAGACGATCAACTCCCAGTGAACGAGTGGATGGGCCATGGGTGGCCTCCTTGGTTTCGTTCACTGCATCGGCCGGGCCTGACGCATGAGGGCGATGGCAAACGCAGAGCTCCACGCGAGCTACGCACCCGGTGTATGAGGCGCGGCTCATGATTCAGCTCCTGCGCCTGAGCCTCTGCCTGCTCGCCTTCTTCGCTGGCTGCAAATGCGCGAACGAGCCCAGCCCAGCGAGGCCAGACGCAGGTCCGGCGAAGCGCGTGCGAGCGGCCCCGCCGCCCGGGCCGTGCGCGAACCTGGCGGCCTGCCTCCAGGCGTGCGAGCGGGGCGAGCCGCGGGAGTGTTACGAGGCGAGCCGCCTCTGGGTGGATCCTGCCGACGGCGGGCGCGATCTCACCGGCGCGCAGCGGCTGGCCGGGGTGGCCTGCGAGAAGGGCGACGGGCGGGGCTGCGTGCGCGCGGGGGCGCTCCCGACGGCCGACGCGGGTCAGCTCGCCGAGTTCTCCCGAGCCGCGGGGAGGCTCCTGCCCCAGCAGTGCGATGCGGGTGAGCTCGAAGCCTGCGAGCTGCTGTTCGCGAGGCTGCGCGAGCTCGACGCCGGCGTGGAAGCCGCCACCGCGGCCTCGCGCGCCCGCACGCTCGCGACGCGGGCCTGCGAGGGCGGTGACTCGTTCTCCTGCGCGCGCCTCGGCTCTGCCCTGCTCTCCGGCCGGCTGGGCACCGAGGAGCCGGGAGAAGGCGCCCGCCTGCTGGACAAGGCCTGCGAGGGCGGCGTGGCCGGCGCGTGCCTCGAGCTGGGCCTCGCGCTGGTGAAGGGCCGGCCGGGGCTCGCCCCCGACCCGGCCCGTGCAGTCAGGCTTCGCTCAGCGGCGCGCGAGCTGAGCGCGCCGTGAGCGGGCCCGTCACAACCCTTCGATGAACTCGAGCAGCGCGGCTTCCTGCTGGGGGCTGAGCTGCTCGTAGAGCTGGGTGGACCGCGCCGACTCCCCGCCGTGCAGGTCGATCGCCTGGTCGATGGTGGTGGCGCGGCCGTCGTGGAGGTAGCGGTTCTTGAAGCGATTGCCCCACAGCGGCGTGGTGCGCCAGAAGCGGCCGGACGCGCGGCCCATCACGCGGCCGTCCTCGAGGCCCGGGCCCATGTCGTGCACCAGGAGATCGCTGTACGGGAAGATCTCCTTGTCCGAGAGCGCGTCGACCCGCTGCACCGAGCCGTCGGGGTTGGCCATGTGGTAGTCGCCGGTCTTCAGCTTCGCGCGGTGGCAGTCGGCGCAGCCCACGGCCTGGAAGATCACCGCCCCGTAGCGGGCCCTGGGCGTGAGCGGCTTGCTCGGAGGAGCGCCCAGCAGCGCCTGGAAGTGGAAGAGCTTGAGCGAATTCGCGCTGCCCGTGTCGTTGGGTTGCGCGCTCGCCAGCCCACAGCCCGCCGGCACCGGGCCTCCGTTGGGGGTGTTCTCCCGGGGGAAGAACGGCGTGGACACGCCCAGCTCGATGTTGAAGGGCTCGGTGGTGAATTGCCAGAGCGTGGCCGTCTGGGCCTTCCACCCAAAGCGCCCCACCCGGCCGATGCCCGCCGGCTGCTTGCGCGTGATGTCGAAGCTGAAGGCCTGGAGCCTGACCAGGGCCTCGAGCTCGATGCCCGCGTTGGCGAAGCCGATGACCGAGGGGTCCTTCCACGGCTTCCTGCCCTGGTACTCGAGGATCTCTGCGTCAGGCACCGCGTCGAGCAACCCGAAGCCGAAGACCGGCGGAGTGTGCCGGCTGCTGGTGCGCAGCCCGGGCAGCGGGGCCACCACGTCGGGTTGCATGGTGCAGGACGCGCCGCCCGGCTCGGTCGCGATGGAGCGCAGCTGCTGCACCGGCCCGCCGAACTCCAGCGCGAGGAACCAGTTGCCCTGGTTCTCGATCATGAAGTGCGTGACGTTGTTGGCGGTGATCTCCGGGTCCTGGCCTCCGGTGACGGGCGTGCCGTGGCAGGCCGCGCACGAGGTGCGGTTGAAAAGCGGCCCCAGGCCCTCGGCCACGGTGAAGTCCTTCTCGTAGGCGGCCTTCCCCGCGGCGAAGAGCGCCTGCTGTTGCGCGGTGAGCCCCGGCACCGGCGCGCCGATGACGGACGCCTGGCCGTTGCCGTGGCT
This sequence comes from Archangium sp., assembly GCA_030681645.1. GTDB lineage: Bacteria > Myxococcota > Myxococcia > Myxococcales > Myxococcaceae > Archangium_A. The sequence continues at coordinate 550,669 of JAUXRX010000007.1, read as the reverse complement.
GTGGCTGTGATTGTGACCGCCGTGATTGCACTGCTGCGCTGCGGCGGTGAACGACGCGAGGACGGAGAACGCGATGATGGTGTTTTTCATGATGGCCTCCCTCACGGACCACAGACGTTGAAGTACGCAGGCGGAAAGGCCGGAGCTTCGTGCGTGCCGCAGGTGGTGCGGTTGCGCAGCAGGCCGCTGATGGGGTCGGACACGATGCCGTCGGGCACGCCGATGGGGTAGGCGCCGCCCCAGCCGATCATCGTGTTGTCGCGACTGTTGAGGTACGCGGGCTTGGGGTCGGGCTCGAGGCTGGACGAGATGGCCATGCCGTAGCCTTCCCAGATGCTCTGCAGCACCTGGTCGAAGTTCGGCGCCTTCGACACCGGCAACCCACCGTTCACGTAATAGACGCCGTACTGATCGGGCTTGCAGAGGTTGTAGGGGAGGAAGGCCGCGTAGGTGCCGCCCGCGCCGCGATCGTCGAGGATCTGATCGTAGCGGTACGTCACCTCGAGGTGGGCGTCGCCGTCGGGCTCACCCTCGAAGATGGGCGAGCAGACCATGTGCAGCGTGGGCACCGAGATGGGGAACGAGTTCGGCGGAGGCCCGCCGGGGAACTCCGCTTCGTTGCCGATGAGCTGGAGCGTGGCCGCGTCGTAATAGAAGTTCGTCTCGAAGCTGAGGAGCCGGGTGACGAACCACATCTGCCACTTCCCGTCCTGCACCGAGGTGGGGAACTGGTTGTAGGGCGTCGAGACGTCGGGCCGGGTGTGGCTCATGCGGTACGGCAGCGCCTTGTGGAAGTCGGCGACGAACTTCACCTCGTTCTTCGACTTGTCGTACTTGATGGTGACCTTCGCCCGGGCCTGCGGAGAGCACATGATCGGCTCTTCGAGGATGGTCTCGGTCGGGGCGCCGCCACCGATGCCCAGCGGAATGACGATCTCCCCCTTATCGGGCGGCGCGTAGCTGTAGCGCTGCTCGATGGTGGAATAGCCCGTCGCCTTCGGTCTCGGAACGATCGGCGCCGTCTGCGCCCAACCGGTCCCCGCCGTGAGCGTCACCGCCCACAGCACCTGCATTCGCCAACGCGTCATGTGTGTCCCCTCGAGCCAACGTGTCTGCTGCACCGCATGGCCCGAGGGGTCCCGCTCCACCCGGAGCGACCCACCCCTCCCCAATCCAGGCGAGCCACCTCGCCCGAGCGTGACCAAAGTCTCTTCTCGGTCAAAACGAACGAAATCACCGGCTTGCATGGCTCCGCAACGCCCACATGCCGCGCGCAAGAAGTTCGCGCACTTGCTCATGGGTCTGGCCCACCCCTGAATCGGCTGATATTCGTCCCCGGTCTTTGGGAGGCGTGCATGGCCAGCAGTGAAGTGAGTGTCGTCGACGGGCAGCTGCGCATCGCGTGGTTCGGAGTGCTCGACCCGGCCACCGTCGCCGAAGCGATGCCGAAGGTGAAGCAGGAGCTGGCGGCGAACCCGAAGACGGTGGTGGTCATCACCAACGGGGTGACGGACTGCCCCGAGGCGGTGCGCAAGGACCTGGTGACCCTGCAGCGCGAGCTGGGCCAGCGCGGGCGCCGCTCAGCGTGGGTGGACGAGCGGGCGCGCTTCCGCGGGCTGGCGCTCTGGGTGATGCACCTGGCGGATGATCAGAACTCCAAGGCGGTCGCGAGCCTGGAGCTCGCCCGGCGTTGGGTGACTTCGAGCGAGGCCCGCGAGGCGGGGCAGCGGAAGGCGGTGGGCGCATGAGCCGCAGAGAGCTGAGCTGGTACGAGAAGGTGTTCCTGAAGACGGCGCGCGCGTTCGCGGGCATGAACGTCGGGTACTACGTCGACTTCGACGAGGAGCTGTTGCGGCAGCACGGCATCTCGGGCCTCATCAAGTGGGGGCGGGCAGCGCAGGCCAGCTTCGAGGTGATCGCCAAGACGCTCGGCAACGAAGAGGCGCACCTGGTGGCGGCCTTCGCGTCGTTCTTCAACGGCTGCGACTACTGCAGCTGGGGTCACCTCTTCGCGCTCAACCTGCTGCACCTCGAGCGCACGGGGAAGCTGTACCCCATCGACGAGGTCGAGGTGCTCGAGCTGATGCGCAGGGGCGACACGGCGGTGCTGCAGGAGCTCGAGCGGCGGCTGAAGGCGGACTACCCGGAGCACCTGCGGCTGCTGCTGCGGCAGCACGAGCTGCGCACGCTCGAGAGCGGGCCGGTGAGCGAAGAAGACCGGGCGCTGGTTCGATCGATCACGCTGTTCGAGTGGGTCAACGAGTGCAGCATCGTGGTGAACGCGCCGGCGCCGCCGATGGACCGCATCGCGAGGAAGAAGGACCTGATCGCCCGCTATGAGGCGCTGCGATCGCCGCTGCGGGCCGAGAGCGAGAAGCAGAAGGCTGCGCAGCAGCACGCCCCGGCCTAGCTCCCTCTCCCTGCGAAGCGGGGAGAGGGCTGGGGTGAGGGGCTCACCCTCAATGAGCACCCCGCCACCCGAGGAACACCTCGGAGCCGAGTCCCAACCGATCGCCCTCGCCCACCCGGGCGATCTTGAGCTCCTCGTCGAGCCGCCACGTGCCATTGGTGCTCCCGGCGTCGAGTACCCAAAGTCCATCATCGAGCAAGATGAGCACCGCGTGCACCCGAGACACGCTGTTCACGGGAACGACGACATCACACCGCTCGGCGCGGCCGATGAGCACGCCGGCCCTGAGCGCGGAGTTGCCGAACGAGACGACGCCTTCGCCGCGCTTCGTCTGGGTGGTCACCCACCCCGCCATGGGCTCAGTGCACTCGAAGTCCGAGCCGACCTGGCGGGTCACCAGGCGAGGCCGCAGCGAGCCCCACGGATCGAGGCAATCGCGATCCCACGGCAAGGGCTGGCCCGTGGGGAAGCAGAAGAACAGGAAATCAGACGCGCAGAGGATGAGCGGGCCCGACGCCTCGACCAACCGCACCGCCTGGCCCGACTCGAGCTGCATGCCGTTGCACGTCTCGAGATCGATCGCCTGGAACTGCACGCCCTGCCCTGCCTTGCGCACGACGAAGAGCAGGTGCCGCAGCGACAGCGCGTCATCGAGGGGGAGCGCGAGGTCGACAGCCTGGTGCCGCCCGATGGTGCCGGCGCGAGGCTGAGCGCTGGCCTCGAGCCAGAGCCGGGCGACGTGCCCGTACTGGAGGTGCGCGGCGAAGACGAAGAGCCCGGGCCGACGCTCCTCGATGACGGCCGACGCCATCATCCGCTGCTTGTCGCAGAACGCCTGCCTGGGGCTCGTACGGAGCAACGTGCGGATCGAGCCGACGCGGGTGACGCCGTCCTGGCGAAGAGGAGCCACCGACCGCTGAACACGCGCGCAACGGGTTGCCTCGATCATGCCTCACCGTCTCACGAGGCACTGACACTCAAGGTCACGGCTCGCGGTCGAGTCGTCTCGCGGGATGGACGGCCGAGCGGCCTTCGGCTCGGGAAATCAGGAGGTTGGGTTGGTAGCGCGGTTGCACTGAGGGCGCCGACCCCGTCGCACCCCGGAGCCACACATGCACTCGTTCAAATGCCTCATCGCTTCTTTCGTCGTTGCCGCCACCGCATTCGCGCAGCCTGTTGGAGAGCTGGTCATTCGCACCCGCGATGGAAAGTCCCGTCAGGGGCGAGTGCTCTCGGAAACGAAGAGCGGGTACCTCTTCACCACCGCAAAGGGCACTTCGGTCATTCCGTTCGAGACCATCATCGACATGAGGTCGGCCAATGCGGAGCCGCCTGAGTTGGAGCCCAGAAACGCCGAGGCCGCTCCCGTCGCCATCGCTTCCGCCGCGCCGGCGACCGTCGCAACTGCACCCGCTGCGAGTGAGGCAGTGCCGCCGCCTCCCCCTCCACCCGCAGCTGCGCCGGTTGGCGAAGCCAGTGCGAGTGCTCCAGACAGCACCTCTGCGCGGGGATTTCACTTCGGCCTTGGCGTCAGCGCCGGTGGTGGTCGCCTCGGCTTCGATGCGGGCGGCCATGGAGTCTTCGACTTCAACTTCGGAAAGACGGGCTTCAGGCTCGGGCTGAACCTTGCGCTGGCGGTCGGCTACGGAGCGGGCTTTCTCGGCTCGATAGACGGTCTGCTCCACATCAACCTCTCCGACTTCTACACGCTCGGCGTCGGAGCCCAGGTGGGCGCGATCATCGGAGATATGAACGTGTTCTTCGTCGGGCCGGTCCTGCAGCCGGTCGTCATCAAGCTTGGTGATCGGGGGCAACACCAACTCGCGCTCACGGCGACGGTCGGATTCGCCAACTACCTCGACCGGGAGCTCCAGACCGCACGCTACGGGGCTACCGCCGGCTACACATACCTCTTCTGATGGAGACCGGAGTCAGAGCGGCAGCGAGCCGGCGTACTCGGTGAGCAGCCACGCGCCGTAGGTGAGCAGCTCGGCCCGCAGCTTCTCGGGCTTGAGCACCTGCACGTGATCCCTCCACGACGCGACCCAGTTGGTGACCTCGTAGCTGGGCGCGCACTCGAAGCTGAGCACCACGCCACCCTCTTCCTGGGGCACCAGCTTCTGCGATGGGTGCCACTGCCGCTCCTCGATGTACGGCCGGGAGAACGCATCGAAGCGGAGCTCAAAGGTCTCGGGCTTCGGCCCGATGAAGATCCCGAACGCGGTCGCCTCGAGCTGAGCGGCGTCGTAGCCGGGGGGCATGGGGAGCACCTCGTCGGACACCTTGAGCGCGATGAGCCGGTGCAGGTTGAGCGGCAGCACGGTCTGGTGCTTCGGCTGCCACGCGTGCAGGTAGAGCGCGCCATGGTGCACGAAGAGGCGCAGGGGGAGCACGGAGAACGAGTTCGCCTTGTTGCCGCTGGACGGCGCGCGGTACGTGACCTCGCACTTCTTCCGCTCGGTGATGGCATCGACCAGGGGCAGCACGACATCGAGCGGAGCGTTGCGCCAGGCGAACTTGTCCCAGCTGAAGAAGCAGTTGTCGATCGCCTGGAGCTGGGCGCGGCCCTGCTTGCCGATGGCGAGCTCGATGCGATCTGACAGATCCTCGAGCGACGCGAAGAGCAGGCTCTGCCGCTTGAGAGCGAGGCCCTCGTTCATGGCGAGGCGCAGGGCGAGGAAGTGGGTGGTCTCGATGAGGTTGGTGATGCGGCTGGTGGCGGCGGTGTCGAGGGCCCAGCGCACCTTGCTGCCCTCGCCCGGCTCCTTCTTGAGGGGAATGCCGGCCTCTTCGAGCGCCTCGAGGTCGCGGCGGATGGTGCGGGTGGTGGTGCCGTAGTGGGTGGCGAGCTCGTAGAGATCGCAGCCGCCGAGCCGCTCGAGATCGCGCAGGAGGTGGAGGATGCGCACGACCTGGTCGTTCCGCCCGGCCGCCGCCTTCGTCGTCTTCTTCTTCACCGCCACGCCGACCTCCAGGGCGCCGAGCCTACGTCGGGGATCAGAGGGTGGAAAATCCAAGACCGATCCCCGCGGTGAACATGGCGCCGCTCAGGTCGAAGTGGAGGCCGGCCTGCGTGGTGAGGACGAGGCCGCCGGCCAGGCTGATGACGCCCTGCACGATCGCGGCGCCGGCGAGGCCGGTGAAGGTCTCGCCGCCGAAGCCACCGGTGAGGAGCGATGGCCCCAGCGACAGCACCACGTGCGACGCGGCACCGAGCCGGAGCCCCGGGGCAACGTTGAGCGTGAAGATCGCCCCGAAGGAATTGAAACCGAGCGTGGCGTTGGTGACGGCGACGAAGCCCGCGCCTGAGGGCCTGCGACTGCCGAACGCGACGTACGCGGTGACCTGCGGCAACGCGAAGGAGGCTGAGCCCGCGACGAGCACCATCGCCCCACCGTGCGCCGCGACGTCAGCGCTGAACCGGGAGCGTGCCTTCTCGGGCGGGGGCGCTGGCGGGGGCGCCTCCCAGGCCGCGTCCGCAGCAGACGGGAGCGGTCGCCTCGCAGGGGCGTCTTCCGCCCGACACGACTGCTGCACCTGCCCCTGGGCGTCGAGGGACTGAACGCAGACCTGGCCTTCGAGGTGGACGACGCGGGGGAAGCTCTCGGGCGGCGGCGCGGGTGGCGGCCCAGGCGACACGCAGACGCCGGCCTCGCAGATCCGATCGCCCTTGCAGTCGGTGTCCTTCACGCACCCGCCCGACGCCTGCGCCAACACACCCGCCACCAGCACGCTGAGGACCATGCGAGGCAAGGTATGAGGTCAGTGTGACGGCTCAGGTCAGGCCCGCTCGCTGCATCTCACCCGCCACTGACACCTGGGGACAAGGAGCGCCAAGTCTATGAATCCACTAACGTTCCGCGTCCCATCAAGCAGCCTGCGCGTTTCGCAACCCTTCCACCGGGATCGCGCCTGCCGCCACAAGCGCGGCAAACGTCGCCTGCATCGACACAGCGGGCTCGGAGGGCACGAACACCACGAGCCCCTCTCGACCACGAGTGAGCAGCACTCGATACGCGTTCCTGCGGAGTCGCATCGCGTCGCGGACCATCGGCTGAGGGCGCACAGCACGCATTTCCCAACCACCTCCACTTCGTACGAAGTCATCGCCCCAACAGACAATGGGCAGGTCGAGCTCGAGCCCCTGACATTGAAACTCCGTCACGACGTCGTCGAGGCGACAGCAACTCCGCTCGCTCTCGGGACCGTCGTTGAACCAGTTGCCAATTCGAATGAGCTTGGTGGCCTGAAAGCCCGGGTCAATGCCGTGCTGGAGGAGGTTCTTCGCCTTGGAAGACGCCAGTAGACCGAAGCGGCGCTCGAGCTCACCTCCGAAGCGATCGCGTGCGTAGGCCTTGGCAGCGTCCAGGTCGCGCGTGACATAGATCGGAAATCCGTCATGCCGAAGGCGTCGCCCGAGGGCCGCGCAAGCGGCGGGATCGGGCCCATCGAGAAGCGTGGAGACCCAGCGATGGAGATCTCCGGCCGCCTGGGCCCGAAGGGAGACGTCGAGGTCGAGGGCGCGATCGGGCTCGAACGCCGAGCCCTGAAACAAACTCGCCAGCCGCGAGGGGCCGATGACCCGCCATCGCGACGGGGCGTGCTGCACTGCGGCCGACCACTGAGCGATCCCGGCCTCCTCGCCAGTGTGAATCTCCTGCCCCTCGCCGACGAGCGCGAGCACAAGGCTCCAACCCTCCAATCGGTTGGCAATCTCGATGAGCAGATCGGGTTCAGAGCGGTGTCGCTCGGCTGAGATCTTCGGCAATTTCTTCGAGTAGAAGTCCGCGATCTTCGCGCGATCCCACGCCCGCTGCGCCTCATCGAAGACGACAACGTGCTCGGGAGGAACGACCGATGGGCGCTCGAGTCCGTATTCGCGGATGTACCGGTGCATGTCCTGCACAAACGCACCACTGTGCAACGCATGCTGAAGCACCTGCACCAGAGGGCCGTTCCCTGAGAGGAACGTCGCGGGGGCGCCGCGGGGCATGCGCGGGCCGGCGCGAAAGCCCTCCTCCAGCGCCGCTGAATGCGCCACCTGAAGACCGACGAGCGTCTTTCCCGCACCAGGCACACCCGTCAACAGGACGAGTACTCGCTCGCGCTTCTCACGCGCCTCCCGTGCGAGCTCGAGAATGCGCTCGACGGCGCGGTGCACGCCCGCGCTCGCGGCGCGTCGAACGTAAGGAAGTCGGAGATTCTCGAAGAGCAGCCGAGCGGCTGCGACGAGAGACGGGAGGGGCGCATATTCGCCAGCGAGGAACGAGGCCATGGGCACGGGCCGACCGGAAGCCGAGCGGCCGAGCTCGACAAGAACGGCAGCGAGCTCAGACGCTGGCACGACCCGGACGCCGTCGACATCACGCCGCTGGGCCCCTTCGCCGCAGAGAACGAGAACGGCGACCACAGACAGTCCTTCGCAGGCATCGTGATACTGGAAAAGGTCGCGCGCGTAGGCGGCCACCTGGTCGATGTCGGCGTGGCGCAGGCGTCCCGAACCCTTGAACTCGACGACGACGACGCGCCCGTTCTGGAGAACCAGAACGTCGGGTCTTCGGCCAGCCTCGCGGGGCAGCGGATACTCGAGAATGGCCGAATCAGCAGCGGCTGGTGGGTGGAGCTGAAGGACCTGCGCCCCTTCCCGCTCGAGCACATCCAGTTGTGTCGCCCAGGCGTCCTTCTGCTCTCGCGTCGCATCGGGCACGAAGGACTCAAGGCGTGCCTGGAGCTGGGCCCGCGGAAGTGTAACGAGTTCCGCGAAGCGCCCGGACCACGCGCTTGGGTCGAATGACATGGGTCCAGGTTACGCGGACCAAAGCGCGTCTGTCGTTTCCTGATCAGCGGCGTGCAACCGGCTCGATGCCGGACTGATGACCAGAGATGTGACAGATGAGGTCACGCAACCAGGAGGCGCCACGAATCCGCACTTGGCACGGTCGCTCTCGAGCATACTTCTGACGTGTCGGTCTTCCTGAGCATCCCCCCGTCGGAATGGCTCGCATCGAACGACCACGCCTTCGCAATTTGGGACCAGTACCCCGTCACGCCAGGCCACGCGCTCGTCATCACGCGCAGGGTTGTACCGGATTGGTTCAGCGCAACGCCGGTTGAGCGCGCCGCCCTGATGCAGCTCGTCGACGAGGTGAAGCGGCTTCTCGACGCTGGCCAGCAACCCGACGGCTACAACGTCGGATTCAACGTCGGGGCCGCAGCCGGCCAGACCGTGATGCACCTGCACGTCCATGTGATCCCGCGCCGCAAGGGCGACATGGACGACCCGAGCGGCGGCGTTCGCCACGTGATTCCCACGAAGGGAAACTACCGGCGGAAGATCAAGCCGCTCTCCAGCGGCGGCATGAAGGACCCCTTCACGCGCCACATCTTCCCGTTGTTCGACTCTGCGAACGAGATCGCGATCGTCGCGGCCTTCGTTCAAGAGACCGGCCTCGACCTGATCGAGTCGCGTGTTCGCAACGCCGTCGCGCGGGGAGCGAACGTACGAATCCTGACCGGCAACTACCTCGACATCACGCAAGCGAGCGCCCTTGAGCTGCTTCTCACCTGGGAACGCACGAGCGCCGCGCGCGATGACGATGAAGAAGTCACGACGGCGCCCGGGACGCTCGAGGCACGGATCATCGAAGTGGAGCATCTGCCGGGTTTGACGCGCGCGTTTCACCCGAAGGCCTGGCGCTTCGAGGGCCCGAACTACGGAGTCGCCTTCGTCGGCAGCAGCAACCTCTCGCGGTCGGCGCTCGAGACGGGCATCGAATGGAATCTTCGGGTCGATCGTGATCGCGACTCCGAGGCGTACGTGCGAGTCCGCGACGCCTTTGAGTCGCTGTGGAGCGAAGGCCGGAAGCTCGACGCTGATTGGATCGCGGCGTACGCAGCGAGAGCACTGCTCAATCCGCACAGTCTCCCTCCGGGCGAGGCCGAGGCCGAAGCCCTCGCGCCGGCACCGGAAGAACACCTCGTCCAGACCGAGGCGCTCGCCAGGCTGCGCGAGGTTCGGAAGCTCGGCTGGAGGCGGGCACTCGTCGTGCTTGCGACTGGGTTGGGCAAGACGTGGCTGGCTGCCTTCGACCATCAACAGCTCCGTGAGGAGATGGGAGCAGCGCCGCGTCTGCTGTTTCTGGCGCACCGCAAGGAGCTCCTGACCCAGGCGGCGCAGACCTATCGGCGTGCCCTTCGCTCGAACGGGCAGAAGGCTCGGCTGGGCTGGTGCCTGGGCGACGAGTGCGATCTGTCCGCGGACCTGGTGTTCGCCTCTGTCGCGAAGCTCGCGCGCCCGGAGCATGTCGCGAAGCTGGCCGGTCAGCGCTTCGACTACGTGGTGGTCGACGAGGTGCATCACGCGGCCGCGAAGTCCTACCGCACGATCCTCGTAGCGCTCGAGGCAGATCCCAGGTCCAGCCCACGCTTCATTCTGGGCCTCACGGCGACGCCTGACCGGGCTGACTCCGCTGACATTCTTGGCCTGTTCGACGACCACATTGCCTACAACGCCGGAGTCGATCGCGGCGTCCAGGTCGGCCGACTGGTGCCGTTCAACTACTTCGGGGTGAAGGACGACATCGACTACGCCAACATCCCCTGGCGCAACCGGCGCTTCGATCCGGAGAAACTGGCTGCCTTTGCGCAGACCGAAGCGCGCATGACCACGATGTGGCGCGCGTGGGGTAAGCATCCAGGCAGTCGAACGCTCATCTTCTGCTGCAGCATCGCGCACGCGAACTTCGTCCGGGCGTGGCTGACCGGCAAGGAGGTCAGAGCGAGGGCTGTCTATTCTGGCGAAGGGTCTGACGATCGCGACACCGCGATGCAGGAGCTGGAAGCCGGAACGATCGACGCGCTTTGTTCGGTCGATGTGTTCAATGAAGGCGTCGACGTGCCGTCTGTGGATCGGGTGGTGATGCTGCGGCCGACAGAATCGAGCGTCATTTTCTTGCAGCAGCTCGGGCGCGGCCTGCGCGCGGCCCCGGGCAAGACCGCGGTCACCGTCATCGACTTCGTCGGCAACCACCGCATCTTCCTTGAACGGCTCCGGGCGCTGCTCTCACTCGGCGGGCGCGATGAGCCTGATCTTCGCCCGCTTCTGGACAGCGAGGAGCTGATCGAGCTGCCGTCGGGCTGCTCGGTCGAGCTCGCGCTCGAAGCGAAGGACGTCCTGAAGGAGTTCCTGAACAAGCGCAGTGGCGCCGATGAGGTGGTGACCGTCTACCGTGAGCTGAGGCAGGAACGGGGCGAGCGCCCCGCAGCTGGCGAACTGGAGCGGATGGGGTATCCGCCCAGCCGGCTGCGGAAGGAACAGCGATACACGAGCTGGTTCGACTTCGTGAACGCCGAGAGCGATCTCAATCCGGCAGAGAAGCGTGCCTTCGGCGTCCACGACGCGTTCCTGCGAGACCTCGAAACGACCGAGATGACGAAGTGCTTCAAGATGGTGACGCTCGAGGCATTGCTTGAGGCCAACGCGCTTCGTGAGGGGATCCCGCTGCGCGACCTGGCAGTGCGCTCGCATGCGATCCTGCAGCGCTCACCGGAGCTGTTCGCGGAGGTCGCTGATGAGGTGCGGGGCCCGGCCGCGGACAAGAAGTGGGCGGCGTACTGGAAGAAGAACCCGATTGAGGCCTGGACGGCCACGAAGAAGGTCGGCCGGACCTGGTTCCGCGTCGATGGCGACCGCTTCGCTCCTACGTTCGGCATCGCGGCAGGTGACGAAGCAGCCCTGGCCGCGATGACCGGCGAGCTCGTCGACTATCGGCTCGCCCAGTACCGCTCGCGCCAACAACACGCTGAGGCGTCAACGGACAGCTTCGTGTGCCGGGTGACCTGGAACCAGCGCGACCCCATTCTCAAGCTGCCAGCTCGGTCGCAGGTGCAGCTGCCACAGGGGGAGACCGACGTTCGGGTCGACGGAGTGGTCTGGCAATTCCGGCTACAGAAGGAGTACTGCAATGTCGCCCGTCGGGCGGGCCATGTGCGCAACCAGCTTCCGGATCTGCTGCGGACGTGGTTCGGGCCGAGCGCGGGCAAACCCGGAACCGCGTTCGACGTTCGCTTCGAACGCACTCCAGATGGCCTCTGGGCTGAGCCGGTCAACCGGAACGTCATCGAGCTGGCGTCGCGGCGGGGCGTCGTGGCCTACCCCGATCTCCGCGCCGCAGCGGGTCACGCAACCGAGGGAGCGGACGCCACGCAGCGAACGCACGTGATGTTGCCGGTCAAGCAGGACGCTGCCGACGTGTTCGCCGTGCGGGTGTCGGGCACGTCAATGGACGGAGGCAAGGCACCGATGCGGGACGGCGACTGGGCGGTCATGCGCCTGGCACGCAGCGCCCCACCCTCCGCGATGGAAGAACGCGTGGTGCTTGCTCAACTGCCGGCCTCACTGGGCAGTCAGTACCTGATCAAACGACTGCGAAAAGTCGACGGCCATTGGCGACTGACGTCAGACAACCCGTCAGGGCCGTCATTCGACGCGAGCGATGAGACGGTGGCGATCGCGCGGTTGGATGAAGTGATCCGGCCGGAGGACCTGGGTCCCGCGATCGGGACGACCATGTCGGAAGGCGAGCTGCCGACGGCATTCGGTCTGCCCGAGCTGACTCCAGAGAGCAGTCGTCAGAGCGGCCACCTGTTCATCTTCATCGACAAGAAGGGAGTCCTCGTGGCTCCCGACCGCGTCCGCTACTTCGTGCAGCCACAGCGGCCGGGCGAGACCTCTTTCGTGCTTTGCCAGAAAGCCAACGGCGCCTTCCGATACCTCGGAGTTGGGCGCTGGCTGGAGAGTGAATCGGTCTGGCAGATACCCGACGTCGACTTCACGACGTGGCGGACCTGGGGTGAAGGCCGGGAGACGTCACGTCAGTTGCCCGACGGAGCGCTCGGTCGCGCCCAGTTGATCGCGGACGCGCTGCTGGACCTGCCTGCGGAGTCGCGTGTGCTGGAGCAGCCCAACGGCCGACGCGCGCGGATCCTCGGCGCGGCGGCTCGCGGTGGTTTCAGGGTCGACGGCGGTGAGGGCGGATTTGACGAGCGAACTGTTTCCTTGAACGATCTGGCCTGGGTGGTCGCGGCCGGCGACGCCGCCAAAGCGAGTGGCGCGCTGCTCGACGAGGCGCTCGTCAACCGCACGCGGTACCTCGAGGGAACGCCGAAGGCATCCACCCGCTACATCGACACGGGCTGGGCCCTCGCGGCTTGGCGCCTCGGAAAGGGACTGGTCCGGGACGCAGCCGGCGGAGCCACGCCGATCCGCAAGCTTCGGGGACCGAAGGGAAAGGCCATCGACGCGTCTTTCAGTGTCGAGCCGGTGGGCGAAAGTCTCAGCGTCATCGTCGAGGCTCGTGGCGGGGCCAGCGGCTCCAAAGGCGAGCGGAACACCGACTACGCAACGGGCCTCGAGCTGATCCTCGAGCGGCTCCGCGCGCAGGGCCTGAAGATCACCGATGCGGTGGTTGACTCGAGGGACACCCTCACGTTGCCAATCGATGAGCGTCGGCTGCAGGTGGAGGGCCGCCCCTACCCCATCGTCATCGACGACGTTGAGAAGGTCCGCCGCGGGCTGAGCGCCGCGCAGGCGAGGATCGGCCGCGCGCGGGGAGCGAAGGGCACGGGCAACAGCACAAAGCGGATTCGAATCACGATCGAGAAGTGCCCACTCGGTCCGACGGAGTTCGCGAAGACACTCGAAGGATGATCGGCGCCCTCGACGAACGCGAGGAGTGGGAGGTGTTCGAGGTCACGCAGATACGTGCGCGCAGCACCAAGCTACTAACACGCGGAGATGCTCGTGAAGACGGCGAAGTACTCGGGGTCGGAAAACCGAGACTGCCGCATTCTCGAGGGCCAACCGACTACTGCTTCGTGAGCGAGACCGACAACGTGGTGAGCGTCGAGTTGTTGGTGATCCCGTCGATCCGTCCTGCAAGCAAATCGGCTTCTGTCGCCCTGATCACTCCCGCCCCGGAGATGGTGTCGTTGGACGAGACATCCTCGTCGTAGACGGCGATCCCGAACCCGAGAGTCATCAACTCACTTGCTTTAAGCACGCACCCGCCGCTGCTCCACGTGGGTGTGAACGTGTCTTGTGGAGCTGAGGTCGAGCTCGTGACCGTCGTCGCGTTGCCCGGGCAATAGAGATTGCAGAAGGGGTCAGGCGCACCACCAAGCGCGTCCCAGGCCACGCCGCCGCTGTCAGTGCTCCGAACCGTGGCGCTGATCGGCTGGACCCTCCACATGCTGTTGGGATCGACACCGCAAGTCTGATCTGCCTTGCAGACCATTCCCGTCCCGCAGGCGACGCAAGCAGCGCCACTCTTGCCGCAGCCCGCGTTCGTGCTTCCGGCGTTGCACGTTCCGTTCAGACAGCAGCCGGTGCAGGTCGACGCGCTGCAACCAGCAGCTCCTCCGCCAGATCCTCCGGCTCCCCCACCCGTTCCTCCGCCAGTCCCACCTTCATTTCCACCGCCGCACCCGACCAGCATCACCAGCACCGCCGCCAACGCCGCACGCTCCAAGGTGTCCCCCGATTCAATGTGAGATCTTCACGGTACGCTCTTTCAGCAACAATGATCGATTTGTTTATTTTGCGCTGATTTCAACATGCCCCGACGCACTTCTTTTCACCTCAAAGGCCTCCAACAACTTGAGGTCCGTGAGCCAAAGACGCATTTCGGCACCAGAAGAGTCCGGCTGTCGCGCACTTCCTGCGTCGCGGCTCCGTCTCCCACTCGAACCACGCCTCCTCACTGCAGCGCTGCAGGCACGGGCGATGCCTTCATGGCACTCGAACTGCCCCTTGAACCCCGAACGGAGGCCACCCCATGAATCGAGCCCTTCACACCCCGCCCCTGCGCGGCCCGGGCGGACACGTCTTACCGACCAGCATCGCCGAGGCGTCGTTCCTCGAGCTCGGCGGCGTGAAGCAGTGGGTGCTCATCCGCGGGCAAGACACCGCGAACCCGCCGCTCATCTTCCTCCACGGCGGCCCCGGCATGTCCGAGGCCGGCTTCTTCCGCTTCTACAACGCGCCCCTCGAGCAGCACTTCACCTGCGTCCACTGGGACCAACGCGGCGCCGGGAAGTCCTTCGACGAGACGATCCCGAAGGCGTCGATGACCATCGAGCAGTTCCTCGCCGACCTCGACGGGCTCGTCGACCACGTGCGCCGTCGCGTGGGGCAGGACAAGGTCGTGCTGCTCGGGCACTCTTGGGGCTCGGCGCTCGGCGTGCTCTACGCCGCCCGCTTCCCGCAGAAGGTGAGCGTGTACGTCGGCACCGGGCAGATCGGAGACGCCACGAAGGGCGAGGCCGCGTCCTATGCGTTCGCGCTCGCCGAGGCGGAGCGCCAGGGGAAGCGGAAGGCCCTCGAGGCGCTGCGCGCGATCGGCGCGCCTCCGTATTCGGCCGAGAAGCTCTGGATCGAGCGCAACTGCCTCGCGCGGCTCGAGGGCGGCATGAGCCCGCGGGCGATGCTGCGCATGCTCCGCATGGTGCTCGGCGTGCCCGAGTCCTCGCTGCTCGAGGTGCCTGGCAGCTTCCGCGCCCTCAAGTGGTCCATCGAGGCCATGTGGGCGGAGACCTCGCGGCTCAACCTGCTCGAGGCGGCTCCGGTGCTGAAGGTGCCCGTGTTCTTCTTCCTGGGGCGCAAGGATCACTGGGTCCCCCCGGAGACCAGCGTCGCGTACTTCGAGATGCTGATGGCCCCGTCGAAGGAGCTGCTCTGGTTCGAGCACTCTGGCCACGAGCCGTTCGCTGACGAGCCGGCCAGGTTCAACGCGGCGATGATTGAGCGGGTGTTGCCCACGGCTCGTCAAGCGGAGCATCAGGCGCGGTCGCCCCTCACCCCTGCCCTCTCCCCGCTTCGCAGTGAGAGGGAGACCCCAGCGTTCTGACGCCGCTGCCCCGTTGGGCTACGTTCGTGGGCCCCATGCTCTCCGAAGAAACGCACGCCCAGAGCGTGGCCGACACGCGGCTCGCCTCCCACGAAGACGCTGCTCACGAGAAGCGCAACTGGGTGCGGTTGACCTTCGACTGCAACAACGGCTGCACCTTCTGTCTCGACTCCAACACCCACGACGGCACCAACCGCGGCGTGGAGGAGATCAAGAAGCAGATCCTCGACGGGCGCAGCAAGGGCATGACCCGCCTCATCCTGTCCGGCGGTGAGCCCACCATTCACCCCAACTTCATCGACTTCGTGCGCCTCGGCACGCTCGCCGGCTACCGCAAGGTGCAGACCGTCACCAACGGCCGCCTCTTCGCCTACCCCCAGTTTCTCCAGAAGTCGCTCGCCGCCGGCCTCAACGAGATCACCTTCTCGCTCCACGGCCCCAACGCGAAGATCCACGACGCGCTGGTGGGCGTCCCCGGCGCCTTCGAGCAGGAGACCAAGGCCCTCAAGGACGCGCTCGCCGACGGCCGGCCCGTGGTGAACATCGACATCGTCATCAACAAGGGCAACATCAAGGTGCTGCCCGACATGCTCGAGCTCTTCATCTCGTGGGGCGTGCGCGAGTTCGACCTGCTCCAGGTCGTGCCCTTCGGCCGCGCCTTCACCGAGGGCCGCACCACGCTCTTCTACGACCTCAAGGAGATGCGCCCCTACCTCCTCAAGGCCCTCGAGATCAGCCGCCGCCCCGACATGCACATGTGGTTCAACCGCTTCCCGCCCCAGCACCTCGAGGGCTACGAGCAGCTGATCCAGGATCCCTACAAGCTCAACGACGAGGTCCGCGGCCGCAAGGAAGAGTTCGCAGGCCTCCTCGAGACCGGCGTCGACATCGACTGCCGCGAACCCGAGCGCTGCGGCTACTGCTACCTCGAGCCCCTCTGCGACACCCTCTACGAGCTCCGCGACGCCGTCGCCGCCGAGAAGTTCGACCGCGTGCGCGTGGACACCGAATGGGAAGCGCAGCAGGCCCCCGTCTTCGGAGGCGATCCCGCCAGCCGCGCCCGCGCCGAAGATCGCCGCACCCAGCTCTTCGCGAAGCTCAAGGCCGAGGGGAAGGTCATCAACTCCCCCGAAGACGCCTTCGTCCCCGTCAACTCCCCCATGGAGCTCGCCCGCCGCTCCGGGGTGAAGCGCCTGTGGCTCAAGGCCCCCACCCTCGCCCGCGCCCGCGAGCTCCTCCGCTCGTGGACCCTGCCCCTCGAGCTGGAGCTCGAGCTCGACGATCCCTCCGAGGTGCTGCCCCTCGGTGAACAGCTCGACGGGAGGAAGATCGCCCGCGTGCTCGCCCACTCCACCGCCCAGGCCCAGGCCCTGCTGGCCAGCCCAGGCACCTTCGAGGTGGTGGTCGATCTCAACCGCGAGACCGCGCCCTGGCTGTCCTCGCTCAGCGTCGCGCCCGCGCGGCTGATCGTCCGCCAGCCCACCTGGGACAAGCTCACCGACTCGCAGACCCACGACGTCGAGCTGGGCGCGTTCTTCTCAGGCCTGCGCGCCCCGATCCCCGCCGAGGGCGTGCCGGCGTGCATCACCCCGCACACCCGCACCGATCCCTCCACCCTCGACACCGCGATGATGACCGCCGAGGGCCGCCTCGAGGCCTTCCGCTTCACCAAGCGCTACATCCTCGACCACTACTTCACCAAGAGCCTGCGCTGCGCCGAGTGCGTGCACGTCGACTCCTGCCGCGGCCTGCACGTCAACTACGTGCGCGCGCATGGCTACGCGGTCATGAAGCCCATCCCTGCCCTCGCCGAGAAGGCCGGATGAGCCGCATCCTCCTCGTCCACCCGCCGGTCTCGGTGGCCAGGGACTTCATCGACTACCCGTACTTCTCCGATCTCGGCGCGGTGCAGTTGGCCGCGGTGCTCCGTCAGCACGGCCACCAGGTCACCCTCGTCGACGCCTTCGCCCTCGAGCACTCCTCCCTCACCTGGGTCGACGATCGCGCCCTGCTCGGCGCCCCGGTGGCCGACGTGTTGGCGAAGGCCCACGCCGCAGGCGAGGTCGACGCGGTCATCGTCACCTTCTCTCCCTTTCATCGCCCCCCGGCGCGCGATCCGCTGCTGGGGGAGGTGCTCGCCGCCCTCGCCGGCAAGGCCCCGCTGCTGCTGGTCGACGCCTATCAATCGGGCCAGCACTACGTCGACGCCGAGGGGAAAGACGTGCTCGGCGCGTACCCCGAGGTGAAGGCCTGGGTGAAGTACGAGGCCGAGACCACCGTGCCGAAGCTCATCGAGAAGCTCGCGCGCAAAGAGCTCATCGACGGCCTGTACCGCGGAGAGACCGCCGACCTCGAGGCGCTCCCGATCCCCGCGTGGGATCTGATCGATCTCCACTTCGCCGACGCCTTCCGCGCGCGCGTGGTGCAGCACCTCGGCCGCGGCGGCTGGGCCTTCCCCATCGATGGCCGCACCCTGCCCCTCGTCACCAGCCGGGGCTGCCCGTACTCCTGCGTGCACTGCAGCTCGAACCCCGATCGCTTACCCGGCACGCCCAAGATCCAGCGCAGGCTCTCGGCCCCGAAGCTGCGCGCGTACCTCGAGACCCTGGTGCGAACCCACGGCGCCACCCGCCTCGAGGTGCTCGACGAGCTGCTCAACGTCGACGAGAGACACTTCGACGGCTTCCTGGCCCTGGTGGCTGAGCTCAAGGTGCGCTTCGACGTGCCCAATGGCCTGCGCGCCGACGGGCTGGAAGAGCGGCACTTCGGGGCCATGAAGCCCTTCGTCACCACCGTGAGCGTGTCCGCCGAGAGCGGCGTGCAGCGGGTGATCGACGAGGTGGTGAAGAAGAAGCTCGACCTGAAGCGCATCACCGCCGCCGCGGCAGCAGCGAAGGCCGCCGGCGTGCCCCTGCTCATTCACTTCATCATCGGCATGCCGGGGGAGACCGCCGAAGACATCAACGCCACCCTCGCCTGGGCCATGGAGCTCTACGACGAATACGGCGCCTGGCCCGCGGTGCAGTTCGCCACCCCGCTGCCCGGCACCCAGCTCGCGCGGGGCCGCACGCTGCCGCAGGTGGCCGACTGGGGCCCCGCCTTCCAGCGCGCCCCCAGCCAGCCGGGCGCGCTGGTGCCCCCCGAGGAGCTGCTCCGCTTCAAGTGGACCTTCGACCAGCGCCTGCAGAACTCCACGGGCCCCAAGAAGGTGATCCTCAACCTCACCTACGTCTGCAACAACCACTGCACCTTCTGCGCGGTGGGCACCCGCACCCAGCTCCACGGCCACCCGGAGCGGCAGCGCGAGCACCTCGAGCGGCACCGCGCCCAGGGCGTCACCATGCTCGACATCGACGGGGGCGAGCCGACGCTGCACCCCGAGCTGATCACCCTGGTGCGCTACGCCCGCCACCTCGGCTACCGGAAGGTGAACGTCACCACCAACGGCCGCCTGCTGGCCTACGACGACTTCGCCAGCCGGCTGGTGCGCAGCGGGCTCACCACCCTGCTCTTCTCGGTGCACGGCCCCGACGCCCAGAGTCACGCGCAGCAGGTCGGCGTGGCCGAGGCCTTCGAGCAGACCACCGAGGGCATCAAGAACGCGCTCAAGCACAAGCCGAAGAACGTCGACCTGGGCCTCAACATCACCCTGACCCGCAGCAACACCGAGAAGCTGCCCGCGGTGGCGCAGCTCGCGTGGGACCTCGGCCTCAAGTGGATGAACATTCAGTTCCTCACGCCCTTCGGCCGGGCCACCGCGGGCCACGCCCCCGACACCGAGCGCGCGGCCGCCGTCACCCGCGGAGTCATCGACGCCTGGAAGGACCGCATGAAGTTCCAGGTGATCAACCTGCCCTTCTGCTTCATGCGTGGCTACGAGCAGTACGTCATGGGCGACCTGGCCAAGCTCGAGCGGCACATGATCTTCGTGAACAACGAAGAGGTGAACCTCTCGAAGTACCTCGCCGAGCGCCGGGTGAAGAAGCCGCAGTGCGCGACCTGCGCTCACGCGGTGTTCTGCGGCGGCTTCTACGAGCTCGAGTCAGCGCCCGAGCCACCCTGGATCTTCGACGAGGCCGACGCTGCCGGAGACGGCAGCGCCTCTGAGACGCACCGCGCGCCTACAGGTTGTTGAGCCGCACCGTGTAGGTCGCGCAGTTCGACGCGCCGGCCACCCGCCTCACCCGGACCACCCACGTCGTGTAGCGGGGGGTGGCGTCGCTGCAGTTGCCGAAGGTCAGGCAGTTGTTCGGGTTGGCAGGGAAGGCCATCTCGAGCGTGGTGACGTCGGCTCCGCACCAGACGCCGCTGCCGCAGGTGTTCTCCACGCTCAGGACGAACTGGCCTCCGGGGTTGCCGACGAGCTCGATCTTCGGGTGGTAGTACTGGCCGACCCCCGGCACCCCGGCGAAGTTGACGACGAAGAAGTCGTCGCCGCTGACGTCGACGAAGCCCGTCACGTCCTGCGAGCCGCCCGGGGCGATGTTCACGGTGAGGCCCGTCGACGCGCCACAGCTGTTGGGGATGCCGTCCGGGCTGGTGGGGTTGATGTCCACCTGGCCGTCGCAGTTGTTGTCCAGCCCGTCGCAGATCTCCGTGCTGGCGGCCGTGTTCTGATTGCAGGCGATCGCCCCGCTGGTGCAGGCGGTGGTGCCTGCGGAGCAGACTCCCTGCAGTCCGGTGAGGCAGCTCGCGCCGCCCCCGGGGTTGCCTTCATCGCTCGCCCCGTTGCAGTCGTTGTCCTGGCCGTCGCAGACCTCGGCTGAGGGGGCCACGTTCTGGTTGCAGGCGATCGCCCCGCTGGTGCAGGCGGTGGTGCCTGCTGCGCAGACGCCGGCCGCGCCGGTGTTGCAGACTGCGCCGCCGCCGGGGTTGCCGTCATCCACCGCGCCGTCGCAGTTGTTGTCCACGCCGTCGCAGACCTCCGCTGAGGAGGCCACGTTCTGGTTGCAGGCGATCGCCCCGCTGGTGCAGGCGGTGGTGCCCGCGGCGCAGACGCCGAGGTTGCCGGTGTTGCAGGCCAGGCCGCCGCCGGGGTTGCCTTCGTCCACGGCGCCGTTGCAGTTGTTGTCCAGCCCGTCGCAGGTGTCGGCGCTGGGCATCAGGTTCTGGTTGCAGGCGATCGCCCCGCTGGTGCAGGCGGTGGTGCCCGAGGAGCAGATGCCGGGCAAGCCGGTGGTGCAGGCCAGCCCGCCACCGGGGTTGCCCTCGTCCGTGGTGCCGTCGCAGTTGTTGTCCAGCCCGTCGCAGGTGTCGGCGCCCGGGGCGACGTTGCGGTTGCACACGATCACGTTGGCGGTGCAGGCCGTGGTGCCCGCCGCGCAGACCCCCAGCTCACCGGTGCTGCAGTTGGCGCCGCCGCCCGGGTCGCCGTTGTTGACCACCCCGTCGCAGTCGTTGTCCAGAGTGTCGCAGACCTCCGCTGACGAGGCCACGTCCTGGTTGCAGGCGATCGCCCCGCTGGTGCAGGCGGTGGTGCCCGCCGCGCAGACGCCGAGGTTCCCGGTGCTGCAGGCCACGCCGCCGCCGGGGTTGCCTTCGTCCACCGCGCCGTCGCAGTTGTTGTCCAGGCCGTCGCACGTGTCCGCGGAGGGCGTCACGTTCTGGTTGCAGACGATGGCGCCGTTGGTGCACGACGTGGTGCCCGCGCTGCACACGCCCAGCAGGCCCGTGTTGCAGGCCACTCCGCCGCCGGGGTTGCCTTCGTCCGCGCTGCCGTTGCAGTTGTTGTCCTGCCCGTCGCAGACCTCGACGGAGGAGCCGACGTTCTGGTTGCACTGCACCGCGCCACCCGTGCACGCGGTGGTGCCGGCGGCGCAGACGCCCAGGTTGCCGGTGTTGCAGGTGGCGTTGCCGCCGGGGTTCCCGTCGTCCACCGCGCCGTCACAGTTGTTGTCCAGGCCGTCGCAGGTCTCGCTGCTGGGGGCGACGTTGCGATCGCAGGCGATCGCGCCGGCGGTGCAGTTGGTGGTGCCCGCGGAGCAGACGCCGAGCTCACCGGTCGAGCAGGTCGCGCCGCCGCCCGGGTTGCCGTCGTCGTTCGTGCCGTCACAGTCGTTGTCGAAGCCGTCGCAGACCTCGTTCGCCGGAGAGACGTTCTGGTTGCAGGCGATCGCGCCCGAGGTGCACGACGTGGTGCCCGCGGCGCAGATGCCCAGCAGGCCGGTGGAGCAGGCCAGGCCCCCGTCCGGGTCGCCTTCGTCGCCCGTGCCGTCGCAGTTGTCGTCGAGGCCGTTGCAGCGCTCGATGATCGGCTGGTTCGTCTGCACGCACGCCACGCCGCCGTCCTCGCAGATGGTGCTGCCGGCGGCGCACTGGCCCAGCAGGCCGGTGGTGCACGTCAGGCCCGCGCCGGGCGAGCCGTCGTCGGCCACGCCGTCGCAGTTGTCGTCGAGGCCGTTGCAGGCCTCGGCCGACGGCCCGGTGTTTCCGACGCAGGTCACCCCGCCGTCGGCGCAGAGCGTCGCGCCCGGCCGGCAGACGCCCAGCAGCCCGGTGTCGCACGACACGTTGCCGCCCGGGTTGTTCTCGTCGGAGTTGCCGTTGCAGTCGTCGTCGAGGCCGTTGCAGACCTCGGCGATCGGCGCGAACTGCTGCACGCACAACAGGCCGCCATCGGCGCAGGTGGTCGCGCCGATGTCGCACACGCCCACGAGGCCGGTGCTGCAGGCGACGCCCGCGTCGGGGTTGCCGTCGTCGATCAGGCCGTCGCAGTTGTCGTCGATGCCGTTGCACCACTCGACCCGCGGCTGCGCGAGCGCCACGCAGGTGATGCCGCCGTCGGCGCAGAGGGTGACGCCCGAGCTGCAGGCGCCCAGCTGGCCGCTGTTGCAGCTCACGCCGCCATCGGGGTCGTTCTCGTCGATGCCGCCGTTGCAGTTGTCGTCCAGGGCGTTGCACGCCTCAGGGCCGGCGACCCGCTCGGCCACGCAGACCACGCCGCCGTCGCCGCGGCACTGGGTCAACCCGGGCGAGCACACGCCGTCCTGCCCGGTGACGCACGCCTGGGACTGGCCCGCGGGCCCGTCGTCCACCACGCCGTTGCAGTCGTCGTCGAGGCCGTTGCACTGCTCGGCCGAGCTCGTGCCGGGCACGCACTGCCCCGCCACGCCGCCGACGCACGCCGGGGCGGTGCGGGCACACGCGCCGACGCCGCAGGTCAGGTCGGCGAGCCCCTCGTCGATCATCGCGTTGCAGTTGTCGTCGGCGCCGTTGCACAGCTCAGTCGCGCCGGGGTGCACCGCGGGGTCGGCGTCGTTGCAGTCGTCGCCCTGACAACCCGCGCCCATGCCGAACCCGTCGCCGTCCTGATCGACGCACTCGCCACCACCGCCGCCGCCCATGCCGGTGCCGCCGCCCGTGCCGGTGCCGCCACCGTCGCCTCCATCGAGCATGCCGCCGTCTTCGCCGGTGTTGGGGCGGCCGCAATCGCACCCCGGAAAGCTGGCAATGAGAACGAAGAGGAAGGTCGCCTGGACCAAACGACGCGTCGTGTTGCTGGTCATGTGAGCCCCGGGGAAGTCGTCAGCCTACCCTTTCGGGTTGATGCAGGTCACGCACTTTGGGGCCGGTCCACGCAGGGAACGGCGTGGAACTCACCTTCACCGAACTGCGCGAGGTAATCGGGGCGGACGCCAGGGCAGACCGCCCGGAAGGTGCAGCCCTCACACCCCGCCACGTGGACATGGCCGGCCAGGCGGCTGTCCTTGAGGTCGAAGGTGGCATCTGGACTGACAACGCGCACCCGGTCGGCGCCGGGATCCCACGCGTGGGACGCCAGCGGGCCGAGCAGGCAGCGGGGCACATGGAGGGAACGCACCTCGACGCCGCGGGTCTTTCCCCGGCGCAGCGCCTCGTGCACCGCGGGCATCACCCCGGTCATGCGCGGCAGCGAGGTGACGTTGTCCCGGTTGCCGTCGGTGAGCGAGACGTACCAGAGGTGCACCTCGCGCACGCCCGCGTCGGCCAACCAGTCGATCGCGTCTGGCAGCCGCGCCCAGGTGTCGTGCTTGATGATGGCGTCCGCGACGAAGGTGATGGGCCGGGCCACGGCCAGCGCGAGGGCGCGCCGCATCAGGTCCCAGGTGCCTTCCCGCTGCACCAGCCGCTCGTAGGCCTCGCGCTCGTGGGTATGAATCGAGAGGTGCAGGCGGGTCAGGCCGGCGGCGATGAGGCGATCGAGGTTGCCCTCGTGCGCCAGCATCAGCCCGTTGGTCTGCACCTTCACGTCGCGAAACCCGAGCGCCCGCGCCGCGCTCACCAGGCCCAGCAGGTCGCCCCGAATGGTCGGCTCGCCGCCGGTGAAGGAGACGGTGTCGAAGCCGAGCGCCCGTCCCTCGCGCAGCGCCTGGACCACCGCGGGCGTCGACAGGGCGCGCGCCCGCATGGGGGTGCTGATGGTGCAGTAGTCACAGGCGAGGTTGCAGTCGTACCCGAGGATGACGTCGAGGAGCGCCAAGGCGCGCGAGTGTATGACTTGACCTCGCTCACGCGCAGCCCCTAACCTCGCGACTCCGATGACACTGCGCCGCCGAGATGTCGTGACCTGGCTTGGAGTCGGAGCGATCGCAGCCCCGGCGCTGGCCGCTCCCCCTCCTGCCACGACGCAGGCGCCGGGCGAGCCGCTGCCCTTCCGCAGCCTCGAGCCGGGCCTCACCCTCTTCGGCGTGTGGGAAGTCGAGGCGGTGCACCTCATTCAGGGTGCAGTCGCCGTGCACCTGCGCGACGGCGCAGACCACTTCCGCCTCAACGTGCTCAAGCGCGATGACTCGGGCATTCCGGGTGTCGGCCAGTCCCGCTCGTTGTCGATCTACGTGTGCAACCACGGCGGGCCGACAGAAGAGCGTGAAGGCCAGGCCGCCCGCGCGCTGGGCGAGTGGCTCGAGCACTACGAGGCCACCGGTCTGCCGGTGCCGAAGCTGGTGACGCTGCGCCAGCACGCGATCGCGCAGCTGTAACCCCCGATGACGCGCGTCACGCTGTCGCTCGGCCGCGCGTGCAACAACGCCTGTGTCTTCTGCTCGCAGGACGCGCTGCCGCCTTCATCTCCCCTTGACCTCGCGACCGAGTTGGCGCGACTGCGGGGCACCGGCGCCACCGAGCTCACCCTGGTGGGGGGCGAACCGACGCTGCAGCCAGCCCTCGCAGAGGTGATCCGGCTGGCCCGCGCGCAGGGCTTCGAGCGGGTGGGTCTGCAGACGAACGGCCGTCTCCTCGCTTCGCTGGCCCCGGCGCTCGCGGCGGCGGGCCTGACCGACGTGCACGTCACGGTGCTCGGTGGAGAACCCGCCGTGCACGACTACCACACGGCGGTCGAGGGCAGCTTCCGCGCGCTGGTGGCGGGCCTGGGCGTGGCGCGCTCGCACGGCCTGCAGGTGGTGGCGACCACGGTGATGACGCGCTCGAACTACCGGGTGCTCAACGCCATCGGCCCCCTGCTGCAGTCCCGCGGCGTGAGCGCGTGGCAGGTGACGGCTCCGCTGGTGGCCGGGCGCGCGGTGGCCGCCATGGATCGCGTGATCCCCCGCCTCGCGCTGGCGGTGCCGTACGCGCTCCACGCCCTCGACGCCGCGCAGAGGCTGGGCCTGCGCACCTTCGTCTCTGGAATTCCGAGCTGCCTGCTGGGGCCCTTCATCACCCGCGCGCTGCCTGGCGCCCCCCGCGCGTTCGCGCCGCAATGTGCGGGCTGCCCGGCGAGGGAGCGGTGTTCGGGCGTCGACGCCACCTACCTCGCCCGCTTTGGAGACGACGAGCTCACGCCGGTCGCCAACGCGCTCGCTGCCCCGGCCCCGCTCGACGGCATCGCGCGGATGTTCACGGGCCCCGGAGAGACGTTCGTGCCGGAGAACATCGTGGTGCCTGCGCCCCCGGCGACGGCGCGCGCGCAGCTGGGGGAGATGGGCAAGGGCGTGCCCGCGACGGCGGAGGTCTCCTCGAAGGACAGGAAGTCGGGCGAGGCGTTGAAGGGCATCTTCCCCGAGCTGTTCAAGGCGAAGGACGGTTAGCTTCTCCGGGAGGCGAACACGGCCTTGATGAGGCGAGGTATCGAGGGATCTGCGCCGTGAAGGCGATCGAAGCGGTGGGGCGATTCTGGGCGCGCCAGCTCGCGCTCGAGCCGACGGACGTGCTTCTGCTGCTCCTGATCGCGCGGACCGAGCAGACGCCGACGACGCTCGGGCACCTGACCGGCCGCAAACGCCAGCAGGTCCATCGCAGCCTGGTCCGGCTCGAAGACGCAGGGCTGGTCGAAGCGGCCACCTACACCCGGCGCGGAAGGGTCGCAGCCTGGCGGCTCAACAAGTCGGGGATCGCGCGACTCGAGTGTCTCGAGCGGCGCATGCACATCTGGGAGGAGCACCTCGTCGGCCGCGTGGACGTCAACACGCTCCTCGTCGAACTCCGCTCGACGCTGCGCGCGCTCGTCAACCGCACGATGGAGGGGTACCTCGCCGGCCTCTACCACCCCGACGAACTCCGCCGGGATCCGAACCTCGAGTTCGTGCGTGAGGCGGAGTCGCTGCGCACGTCCCTCGCCCATGCGAGGGAGCAGCCTTCTCCGACGGCGCTCCGCAAGGCCACGGCACGCAAGCTCGCCGAAGACGCCGAGCTGCAGGATCTCCAGGCTGTCAGCGCCAGTTGGCGCGCGCGCTTCTCCTGAAGCCGCGCCGGTTATTTGTCATCAAAGAGGACAGGCTTTTGAGACCCCTCGCCCCCCCCGCCTCACAGTCAACAAAGGAGACAACCGCGCTCACCTGAACGAAGCCACGTTCAATCTGTGGAACGAAAGCGCGAGGTCGAGGGGCCTGGTCGCGCACGGCTCAAGCCTGAGACCCTTCACGACCGCGCACGCCCCCGGCTCCTGACTCAGTCGCGATCAGCCAGAACCCGATCGACGATGGGCTGCGGGGGAATGAACACCGGGTGCAGCTCACCCAGGTCGTAATGATCCCCCAGCTCGAACAGCCCGCCGCAGATGTCGTTGAGCGAACACTGCTGGCACGCCTTCGACTTCGCGTGCATCCAGTCGGTCTGCCGAATGGTCCCCTTCTCGTCGAGGAAGTGCACGATGCGCTCTTCCTTCTTCACGATCTTCCGGGTCTCGGTCGAGCAGTGCGCGAACTCGGTCATGTAGCAGAGCGGCACCCGCTCGACCCTGAAGGTTTTGCCCGCCTTGTGCAGCCAGCGCATCGCCCGCGTCAGCGAGAGCTCGAAGTCGGCCAGGCGGTGCGCGGTGTCGCGGTTCGTCTCGGCGCGGCCCATCGACGGGTCCAGGTTGTTCCACACCTGGTGGCTGATCGCCGGAAAGCGCGAGTAGAGCTCGCGCACGTTCTCGTCGAGGTGATCCGCGTTGAAGCGGTTGATCACCGTGTTGATGTTGATGGTCGCGCCCACCGCCGCGAGGTGCTCGAGCGCGTCCATCGCCTGCACGTAGCTGCCCTTCACCCCGGTGAGGAAGTCTTCGACGCCCTCGCGCACGCTGTGAATGCTCACGTGAAAGTGGCGCAGGCCCGCGTCGAAGTACTGCTGCGCCAGCCCCGGCTTCGCCAGCTGCGAGCCGTTGGTGATCATGCGCACGTGCAGCCCGCGCTCGACCGCGTAGCGGGTGATGTCGGGGATGATCGGCGAGAGCGAAGGCTCGCCCCCGGTGAGGATCACCCCGAAGTACTTCCGCTGCGCGAAGTCGTCGATCTCCTTCTTCGCCGTGGCGAGATCGAGGATGTAGCCGCTGGAAGGGTTGCTGCAGAAGCGGCAGTACTGGTTGCAGTGCCGCACCACCTGCATGTAGCCGATGTTCGCCATCGGGCCTTCAGCCCCGCGGGAGCGGCGAGACGGGCACGAACTCGTCCCAGCCGTAGCGCTTGAGGTAGTTCTTCCACACCCCTTCGCAGGTGGCGGTGTACCGGCAGGTCGCGCACTCGGCGCGCTTGGTGCGCTGCGCGTCGTCGAGGTCGCTGCGCTTGATGCCGACGATCTCCCCGCCCTCCGACCGCGCCGCCACTTCGTCCTGGCCGATCAGCCTCGCCCCGCTGGCCAGCGGCTCGTAGTGCACGTAGCTCTCGACGTAGCCGCGGTTGAGATCGGGCAGCGCGGTGGTGGTGCACAGCGGAATGTCGACGAAGAAGGCCTGCACGCCGCCCGGCTGGCCGCTCTTCGACTCCTCGTCGATGAACGCCTTCGCCGCCGCCGCGATGTCCGTGTAGCGGGGAAAGAGCACGTCGAAGTGCGTGTTGGCCCGCCCGTTGGCCTGCATCACGTTGAAGACCACCTGGTCGACGCCCTTGCTGCGCAGGAACCGGTAGATCTCGCCCAGGTACGGCAGGTTCTGCCGCGTCACCACCGTGCTGGTGTGGAGCTCGAGCCCGTAGCGCTTGTACTTCGTCACCATCTCCAGCCCGCCCACCGTCTGCTCGTAGCTGCCGGGGGTGCGGGTGAGCGACTCGTGCAGCTTCGCGGTGTGCCCGTGAATGCTGACGTAGAACCGGTTCATCCCCGCGCCCATCAAGATGCGGGCGTACTTCTCGTACGAGAGGGTGCGCCCGTTGGTCATCATGCTGATGCGGCGCACCTGCGCTTCCTTCGCCCACTTCACCCACTGCGCCAGGCGCGGGTTGACCGTCGGCTCACCCGAGGTGAAGCACACCTCTTCGCAGCCCCGGTTGTCCGCGAGGATCTTCTGGACCACCGCGTCGGTGGTGGCGCTGTTGGTGACGATCCGGCCGTCGCGGTCCTCTTCCATGCAGAAGGTGCAGTTGTTGTTGCAGGTGGGGCCCGTGAGAATGTGCACGCGCTCCTGCCGCGCGGCGATGCGCTCTTCGACGCCTGGCTCGATGGGGGTGGGCCGGGCGTTCAGGCTCGTCACCAGCTGCCGTGCGAACCGTGGCTGCCGTGACTGCCGTGGCTGCCGTGACTGCCGTGCGAGCCGTGGCTGCCGTGCGACCCGTGGCTGCCGTGGCTGCCGTGCGAGCCGTGGCTGCAGTGCTGCGCCAGGAACACCTGGCCGTCACCCTGCGGCATCACCACCCGGCCTTCCCGCGCGGCGTCGAGCGAGTTGTCGGTGATCTGTTGCTGCACGGTGTCGAGCGCCCCCGAGGGCTTCTTGGCAAAGCTGGGCAGCTCGGCGAATTCGTCGTCTTTGAAGGTCGGCATGGGCTCAGGCGCTCGGTTGGAGGAAGTGCGTTCGGGGCCGGTTCGTCGTCCACTTCTGGAAGACGTCGAGCACCTTCGGATCGTCGGCAGACAGGCGCTCGAAGAGGAAGTCCTGGATGCCCTTGTGCACCGCGCAGATGGTGCTCTCGCGGGCGCGGCCGAAGACGGAACCGAACTTCTTGTGGTTGTGCGTCGACTGGGTGCCGCAATACGGGTTGTAGGTGCAGTTGACGCAGTCGGGCTGGCCGTCCAGGTTGCTGGCCAGCACCATCGAGCGCACCGTGGGGTGGCTGACGAGCTCCTTGTACTTCGAGCCCGTCACGTCGCCGATGAGGAAGCTGGGGTCGCCCATCTCGTGCAGCATGCGGCCCTCGTCGCAGGTGAACACCTTGCCATCATAGTTGAAGGCGAGGCACCCGATGCCAGCCCCCGCCGGCGATCGCAGGTCGAGGAAGTTGGGGTCGTTGCCGAAGAACTTCGAGAGGAAGATCGCGGCGTAGCGCTCGAGCACCTGCACGCCCTTCAGGTTCAGCTCGATCATGTAGTCGACCGCGTTGCGGTAGTACTCCATGAAGTCTTCGCGGGGGTATTCCACCCGGCGCGCCGTCTTCTCTACCCACCCGAAGGGATCCACCGGGCGCAGGAAGAGCGCGCGGCAGCCCAGGCTGACGTAGGTGTCGACGATCTCCTTCCAGAGCGGAAGCGAGTCCTTCGTGGTCGTGAGCAGCGCTTCCACCCGGTACAGCGTGGGGTCGAGGCCCTTGTCGGCGTAGGCCTGGTTGATGCGCTTCATCCAGTACGTGGCCTTCTCGTGCGCGCTGCCGCTGGGCAGCTTGCGCTGGCCGTCGTGCAGGTGCTCCGGGCCGTCCACGCTGGTGCACAGCTGCACCCGGTTCGCCAGCAGGTAGTCCAGCTTCTCGTCGTCCATCAGCGAGAGGTTGGACACCATGGTGAACTCGAGCTGCTTGCCCGCCACCTTGTTCTTCTCGTTGGCGTAGGCGATGGCGTGCTTGACCACCTCGAAGTTCACCAGCGGCTCGCCGCCCTGGAACTCGATGGTCAGGTTCGGGTTCGGGCTCTGGAGGATGAGGTCGATCGACTTCTCGGCCGTCTCCTTGCTCATGTCGGTCTGCACCGCGTCCATGCCGGCGCGCGAGGCGTGGCAGTACACGCAGGTCTCGTTGCAGCGCAGGGTGACGATGAGCAGGTGGAGGTTCGGGCCGGTGGTGAGCGCCTGCCGCCGTTGCCAGAGGCGGTCGGCGGCCTTGCGGGTGTCGTAGGTCGCCTTGAGGAAGTTGTTGTCGGACAGGCGCTGGTGGAGCGGCGAGGCGGGGTCCACCGTGCCGGTGGCGTAGCGCTCGAACTCCTCGGGCGAGAGCAGGGCCCAGAAGCCCTCGTAGTTGGTGATCAGCACCTTCTTCCCCACCTGGCGGAAGCGGAAGAAGGCCTGCGACGAGACGTCGAGCCGCGGGGCGAGTTTGACGAGCTCGAGGTTCAAGCGGCCGCCTTGCGGTTCTGCACCGTGAGGCCGAGCGCGAAGTTGCCCAGCTCGCGGGCGACCCGCAGCTCCTTGCGGGGCTCGGCGGCGGACAGCTGCACCACCCAGGCCGACTCGGTCTCGCTGAGCTCGAAGGTGGCGTGGGGCGCGAAGGTCTTGACCGCCTCGTCGACGGCGGTGCCGGCGTAGAGCGACTTGTGGAAGGCGAGGCGCGTCATGGTGCCTTGTCTCCGCTCGGGCCAGGCCTGGTGGTCTCCGGCGCCTTGTCGGCGGCGGCCGCGGGGGCCTTCTTCTTGTATTTCTCTTCCCACGACTGGGCGATGCCCAGCGGGTCTTCCAGCGGCTGGCTGGAGAAGTCGAAGTTCGAGAGATCGTCCAGCGACGGGGGGCCCATGGCGCCGGCGAGCGCGAGGCTGGTCACCTGCTCCAGCACCTGGCGGTTGGCCGCGGCGATCTGGTGGCGCCAGGCGCAGGACAGCAGCTCGTTGCCGAACTCGCCCGCCCAGCTCTTCAGGGTGGCCTCGTCGGCTGGGCCCTTCTTGGGAGACAGGCTGACCAGCACGTGTCCCTTCGCGTCCTTGTCGAGGAAGACGAAGCACCGATCGATGAAGATGTAGGCCGCGCCGTAGAGGGCGTCGAGCGGGTAGAGCGCGGGGTCGACCGCGAAGGTCGCGGTGCCGTCGGTGAGCTGCGTGGTGATCGTGTGGTTCATGGGTGCGCTGCGCGCAGGTATCCGGGGAAGGCGGGCAAGTCGAGGGAGCGGGCGAGTGTGACCGGTAATGCGGCCGTACTCAACCCATCCGTTTCAACGTGCTTGCCGCCGCGCCAGGAACTCCAGTGGGAGCCAGTCGTCGCGGAAGCCCACATCGGAGAAGGTGTGGGCAGGCACCCCGCGTGCCGCCACGGGCTCGGGGGAAAATCGAGCGCGCAGCTGCTGATCGAGGGCTCGCAGCCGGGCGATGTGGGCGCGGTGAAGCGCGCGCGTCTCGGGCGGGGCGACCAGCTTTCGCCACCAGACGTCCAGGCTCGAGGGGTCGAGCGAGCTCATCGAGCCCGGGTAGTAGAAGTCGGCAGACACCGCCGCCAGCTCGGCCTCCGTGACCCCGGCGCCGAGCACCACCCACCGCAAGCCCGGAAACTGGGCGTTGAGGCGCTGCGAGGGCAGGGCCAGGCAGCAGTCGAGATCGTTGCGCCCGGGGAGGGGATCCCACAGCGTGACCACCGTCCCCTCTCGTGGGAGCGCCTGGCGCAGGAAGAGGTACTCCTCCTGGTAGGCGTAGGTGAAGCGCCCCGGCACCACCAGGGTGACCCAGGCCACGGGCCCGAGCAGCAGCGCGCCTGCCACCCGCACCGGGCGCCGCGCGAACCAGGCGGGCAGCTCGTCGATGGCCCGGGCGCTGGCGAGCAGAATGAACACCACCGAGAGCACGTGGTAGCGCGCCGCGGGCAACATGACGAAGGGGCCGTCATTGAAGATCGTGGGTACGCGCGCGAGCAGCACTGGCACGTAGAGCGCGACCAGGCCCGCGAAGTCGCGCGCCCGCCAACGCCTCACCACGAAGATCCAGATGGGCACCGCGAGCAGGGGACTGAAGAACTGCGGGCCGGCGGGGTTCACGATGAAGAGCACCCCGCCGATCAGCGCGTTCGCCAGGCCCAGCGCGTTCACGGCGTGGACACCCATCGACTGGTGGTGGAGCTCCAGCATCCGCCAGGCGCCCACGGCGGTGGCCAGCAGCACCGTGACCGCGACCGCTGGGCTGGGGAAGAAGCCTCGCCAACTGATCCGATCGCGACAGCCGAAGAAGCCCACCAGCGGCACCAGCACTCCCGATTCGAGGCGAAGGGGCATCGCCAGAACGATCGCGAGCGCGAGCAGCGGCCAGGCCCAGGGCGCGCCGCCGGGGTCCTGGAGCTCCACCCGCGCGGCGGCGGCCACCGAGAACAGGAAGAGCAGCGCCGTGACCACCCCGTCATCAGAGGCCGCGAGCCGCACGTACATCGGCACGAGGGCGAAGAAGCCGGCGAACACCAGCGCGGTGCGCCGGGTGTGCCCCGCGCGCGCGGCGGTGAACCAGAACAGCAGCACGCTGCCGAGGCTGAACGCCAGGTTGAGAGTGCGGATCCCGAGCTCATCGCGGGCCACCGAGAGGGCCAGGCGGCTCGGGAGCGGGATCACCGCGGTGGCCCGGGTGAAGAACGCGCCCACCTCGGTGGTTCCCATGTACCAGTTGGGTGGCGCGAACGGCACCGCGAGGCGCGCGACCACGGTCAGGCCGAGGAGCACCAGCAGTGGGGCGGCGGCGTGCTCGTTGCGCGCGTGGCGGGCGGCCTTCCAGAACAAGGGCCCCAGCAGGGCCGTCAACAGCACCCACGACGCGGCTTCGAGCTCAAGCACCGAGGGCCACGGTGAAGCGGAGCAGCCACTGGTTGCTGGTGGTGGGCCCGCAGTCAGCGCGCTCCTGCAGCCAAAGAGCTCTGCCCGCGAAGTAGCGCAGCGCGTCCGCGGCGGAGTCGTTGCGGTAGTGCTCGAAGGCCGCGCCGGACCGCTCGCCCTGGCGGGCCTGGCCGGGCGAGCGCGCCAGCCCGAAGGCCTCGTTGTCCACCACGAGGAGCGAGCCTCCGGGCCGCAGGCAGGCGAGCAACCGGTCGAGCGCCGCGGAGGGATCGGCCAGGTGATTCCAGGACCGGAGCACCAGGGCGTGATCGAAGGTGCCGAGGCCGGGCAGCGCCTCCGCGGTGCCCACGTGGTGCGTGCCCCAGTCGCGGCGCGCCGTCAGCGCAGCGATCGCCCCGGGAGAAGGATCGACGCCCACGTACTCGACGTGCCCTGACCGCACCCGCGGGCCGAGCACCTCGTCGTACGGGCCCCCGCCACAGCCGACGTCGAGCACGCGCCCCGAGAGCCCTTCCAGGATCGCGCGCACCCGGCCGTCGTCGCGGGAGAACACGTCGTCGAAGCGCGGCTCGTAGAGCCCGGTGCAGCGGGGCCTCTCTGCGCACCCCGTGCACAGCGCGCTGCGGGTCAGCGGCACCAGGTCGCGGGCGAAGTCATCGGGCGCGTCCTTGCGCGAGGCGTCGAAGTAGACCTGCCCGCGCTCGTGCTTGATGCGGCTCAGCTCGACGTCGGCGAAGTCGCGGGTGTCGGTGCGGTAGCGCGCCACCTTCCCCTGGTGCGCGACGAAGAGGTGCCGCGCGCGATCCCACGGCGTCACCCCGTCGCGGAGCAGCAGGCAGCCCTGCCCGGGCGCGGGCGCGACGGCCTCCAGGGTGTAGTTGAACGAGTTCGAGCGCGCCCCGCCGTACACGGGCTTCAGCTCTGCGTCGCCGAAGGCCTCGTGGTAGCCGCGGTAGAGCCCGGGACACGCGCCCCGCAGCGAGCAGCCCTCGCAGGGGGCGGGCTGCACCTTCGCCACGTCATCCACGGGGTGAAAGTCGGACTCGTCGGTCTCCACCATGGTGGCGAAGCGGTGGGTGCGCAGATCGTCGTAGCGATCTTCGAGCCCCGGCAGGAGACAGAACGGAATTCCGTCGTGCACGAAGCGCGTCCGCGCGGCGCCCCGGGCCAGGCCATGGGCGATCGCCTCGCGCACGCGGGCGGCCACGTCGGACACGCGCGGGGTGAGCGTGTCGAAGAGCGCCTTGCCGCCGCCCTTGGGCTGCAGCATGGAGAACTTGATGACCGCGTCGGGGTACGGGAGCACCGCGTCGACCAGCGCGACCAACCCGTCGAGGTTCTGCTTCACGATCACCGCGTTGACGGTGAGATCGAGGCCCTTCCCGGTGAGGTTGCCCAGCGCCGTCATGGCGGGACCGAAGGTGTCGGCGCGCACCACGCGCTGGTGCACCTCGGCCGTGCCGCCGTGCAGCGACATGTAGACGTACTTGAGCCGCGACTCGAGCAGCCGCGCCAGCGCGTCGGGGTACGCGAGGATGAGGCCGTTGGTGACCAGCCCGAAGTCCATGCCCCGCATCGCCACGTGCGCGGCCCACTCGAAGAGCTCGGGGCGAATGGTGGGCTCGCCCCCCGAGAGCACGACCATGGTGTGGCCGAGCTCGCGCGCGCGATCGATCTTCCGGTGCACCTCGGCCGAGGTGCCGTTCTCCTCGCGGTACTCGAGGGTGTGGCAGAAGGTGCAGTTCTCGTTGCAGCCGTAGCCGACCTTGACCAGCGCTTTCATTCAGGGCTGAGGAACTGCTGGTGATCGCCCTCGGCGATGCCCAGCTCCGCGACGGCCTCGGACGTGGGCTTCACGCTGCGGCGAATGACCAGCTCGGGGCCCTTCTCGAGCGAGCGCGGGCCGGCCTCGAAGCGCTTCACCGCGTCGAGGATCTGCGCGGCGTGGTGCTTCACGTCGGGCTCGACCAGCACGTGGGCGATCTTCCGATCAGGCCCGAGCAGGTACGTGCTGCGGCGGAGCTGGCCGTTCCGCCGCGCCTTGAACGCCTCGGCCACCGCGCCCGAGGTGTCGGACAGGAGCGGGAAGGCGAGGCCGTGCTGCTGGGCGAAGGCGCGATGGCGCTCGACGCCGTCAGGGCTCACGCCCACCAGGGTGATGCCCGCCGCCGCCAGCCCGGTGAGCCCGGCCTGCAGGCTGCAGGCCTCGGCGGTGCAGCCCGGCGAACCGTCCTCCGGGTAGAAGGCCAGGGCGACCCACTTGCCGGAGAGCTCGGTGGACTTGATCACCCGGCCGTCGCCCGAGGGGAGCTCGAACGGCGGTGAGGCGGTGCCGAGCAGGGTGAAGCGATCGTCGATCACGATCTCGGGGTCGAGCACGCGCGGGCCGGACACCGGCTGGAACTCGTCGGAGCCCAACATCTCGGGGTACTCGCGCCAGGGGCCTTCGCACATCGGCTCGAAGCGGCAGGTGGCGCACTGGGGGAACCGCGTCTTCCCCCGCTCCATGCGGTCGCGCTTGTAGTCGGGGATGACGAAGCCGTCGTAGACGATCTCGGTGGGCGGAATGAACAGCTCGCTCACGAAGCGCTCGTGGCCGGGCATCATGCAGTACGGCATCGCCTCGGCCATGCAGGGCACGCCGGCCGCTTCGCCGATGCGCAGCGCTTCCTGGAGGGGACCGGCGAGGTCCTTCATGCGCGGGACGACGGCGTTGAAGTAGGTGGCCGCGTGCCCGGTGGGGTGCGGGAAGGCGATCTGAAACTGGTCCACCTTCAGCTCGATGAAGAGCCGCGCCAGGTCAGGGAGCAGCTTCACGTTCTGCTTGGCCGCCACGGTGTTGGTGACGATGCGCTGGCCCATCGACTTCAGGTTCTTGATCGCGGTGATGATCTGCCCGAACGAGCCCTGCGAGCGGGTGAGGCCGTCGTGCACCTTGGCGATCGGCGCGTGCAGCGAGGGCGCGAACTCGTTGGCGCCGGCCTTGATCGCCTTCTCGCAGAAGTCCGGGTAGGCGAAGAGCCGCCCGTTGGTCTGCACCTGGATGTTGCGGTACCCGAGGCGCCGACCGGCCTCGAGCAGGTGAAAGAAGTCGGGCCTCAGCGTGACCTCGGCCCCGGTGAAGACGATGTCGTCGCAGGTCTTGCGCGACAGCTTCATCTCTTCGATCACGTCGGCCGTCGGGCGATCTCCGGTGAACAGCTTGTCGCCGATCACACAGAAGACGCAGTTGCTGTTGCAGGTGTAGCCCGTCTTGATGTCTGCACGCCGAGCCATGGTCGCCGCACTCTAGCTCCCTCTCCCTGCGCAGCGGGGAGAGGGTTGGGTGAGGGGCCGATCGCCCGAAGCTCCCCGCTGCGAGGGGAGAGGGAGAGAAAGTCAGTGCGAGAGTGAGGCCGGGACCGGGCGGTCGGCGTCGATGAGGGCGGCCAGGGCCGCGGCCAGCCGGTCCGCCTCGGCCTGGGGCACGTTCACCGGCCGGGTCCAGATCGCATACGGCCCCTTGATCACCGCGCCCGGCGAGCCCTCCTTCGAGACGAGCGACACCGCGAGGCCGGCCCTGGCCTCGTCGGGGTGAGACGGATCGCAGCCGGGCCCTCCGTCACTCTCGCCCCCGTCTGGAAGGAACGCCCCCGCCTTGACGAGCACGACCAGCAGGCCCTGCCCCGGCACCCGCTTGATGTCTTCGACGGTGTAGTTGAGCAGCGTGCCCCCCTTCACCAGCGGCGCGACCACGGCCAGCTCGGCGGCCTCGGCGTCGCGCGGCGCGGTGAGCGGCCTGGGCGGGGCGGCGTCCCGGGAGCAGGCGAGGTTCAGCGCGGCCAGGGTCAACAGGCCCGCGGCGAGGGCGATTCGGGAGGTCGAAGGTGACGACATCCGCCGACCGTAGCATCGGGTACGGTCGAGTGGCGTTCATGCCTTCCCCCGCCGTCTGCGCGTCCGCGCAGGACCTCATCGCCGCGCTGCACTTCGTCGATCCGGCGCGGCTGGCGCAGGCGCGCGTCGAGGCCACTGCCCGTCCGCTCGCGTACGCGCTGGGCAGCGGGGAGGCCGACGAGGTCGCGCTCTTCGCAGGGCTCAAGCCCCTCCTCCGCCAGGTGCTCCCGGCGGCTGAGCTGCCCGCCGCCCGCGCGCGCTTCGGCCGCCTCGGGCTGGCGCTGGGCGAGACGAGCCACCGGGTGTCGGGCCCTTCGACCGGCGGCACCGTGCTCTTCGTCGGCCGCGACGAGCGCCGGGTGCGCGAGGCGATCGCCTGCGAGGCCAGCGCCGATCACGATCTCGAGCTGGGCCGGCTGCTGGGCTACCCCCGCTGCTGCGTCGAGGCGTACCTGGAGTTGCCGCCCCCCCGCCACAACGTCGACGCGTTTCACCGGGCGTTCGCGGCCTCGAGGCAGTTCGCGCCGCGGCTCAACTGCCTCGACCTGTCCATCTTCCACTTCATCAGCTGGCTGCCGTGCTCGTTCGACTGCGCGACCTCGAAGGCCTGGGCAGACGCCGTGGCGCACCACCTCACCGCGCGGCACGGTCAGTTCCTGGGAGGGGCCCGCGGAGCGTCCCCCCCGCCCTGCCCCCCGGGTTGCCGGCACGAGCGCTTCGTCGCCGAGGTGGACCTGGCCCTCGGGGCGCACCGCCTGCTCGCGTTCGAGGACGTGCAGGTCTCGATCACCGGCCCCCTGGAAGACGGCGTGCTCGAGGTCGGGCGGGCGTGGCCGAGCGCGCGCGACCGCCACCCCCAGGCCCCTCTGAACGAGCAGGCCCGGGAGGCCTCCGCGCGGCTGGCGGCCCTGGTGGCCCGGGCGAGGGGGGTCTTCGTCCGCGACGGGGCGCTCTTCGCCGATGGGGTGCCGATCTTCCAGGCCCGCGACGCGCGGCTCTTCCCCTTCGGCGCCCGTCCGCAAGAGGCCTCGCGTGCCGGGTGACGCCGCCGGTAGAGTGCCGCCTCGATGAACGCCGCCACGTTGCTGGTCACCCGCCGCTGTGGCCAGGCTTGCGCGTTCTGCTCGCGGGTGAACGCGGCCTCGATCGATCCGCCCCTCGCCGAGCTGGTGTTGCAGCTCGACCGGGCCGCGGCGGGGGGCGCGCGCGCCCTCACGCTCACGGGCGGCGAGCCGCTGCTGCGAGACGACCTGATCAGCCTGGTGAGGCACGGCGCCGCCGCGGGCTTCACCTCCATCACGCTCGAGACCAACGCGACCCAGCTCACCCCCGAGCAGGCGCGCGCGCTGAAGGCCGCGGGGCTGACCGCGGCGCGGATCTCCCTGGTCACCACCTCGCCCGAGCTGCACGCCGCGCTGGTGAGCACCCGCTCGAGCCCCCGCCACGTCTTCCGTGGCATCACCGCCGCGCTCGACGCCGGGTGGGACGTCACCCTGCGCCTGCCGCTCGCCCGCGGGCTCCCGCCGGCGGCCGCCCGGGTGGCGGGCCTGCGCAGCGCCCTGCCCCGGGTGCTGCGCTTCGAGCTGGCGCCCATCGGCGCCGGGGAGCGCACCGTCAAGCCAGGCAGCGCGCTGAGCCCCGCAGAGCTGGGGGCCGAGCTCGACGAAGCCGCCCGCGCGGCTCGCGAGCATGGCGCTGAGCTGGTGACCTCTTCCGAGCACCCGCTGATCGCCTGCGTGCACCCGGGGAGCGAGCCGGCGGTGCGCAGGCTCTTCGAGCACAGCCTGCGGCACCACGAAGCGCAGAAGAACGACGCCAGCCCAGCCTGCGCCACGTGCGCGCTGGCCACCCGGTGCACCGTCACAGCCGGTCAGCTCGAGCTGGCGACCGGCGGCGTGCAGGTCAGCCCCGTTCCAGACGCGACCCCGTTCGTGCGCCCGGGAAAGAGCCCCGGCAGCCGGCTGCACGTCAAGCGCGCGCCCGACGTGGAGACGTTCTTCCACGTGAACTACGAGTACGGCGTCGACGTGTCCGAGCCCACCAGCCGCCTGGGCATCATCTACCGCTGCAACCAGGTGTGTACCTTCTGCGAGCTGGCGGACATGAACGTCGAGCTGACGAAGGACAAGGTGCACGCGGCGATCGTCCAGAGCCGGGCCCGCGGCTCGAAGCGCATCATCATCACCGGGGGCGAGCCCACGCTCTCGCCGCACCTGGCCCAGTACGTCGCCGCGGCGAAGCAGCAGGGCTTCGAGCAGATCGAGCTGCAGACCAACGCGGTGCTGCTCGACAAGCCCGGGCTGGCGCTCGCCCTGCGCGAGGCCGGCCTCACCAGCGCGCAGGTCTCGCTGCATGGGCCCGACAGCGCGCTATCCGACGCCTTGACCGCGGCCCCGGGCACGCATCGGCGCACGCTCGGCGGCATCGACAAGCTCCTCGCCGCGGGCGTGCGGGTGCTGCTCAACCACCTCATCTTCAAGGACGTGGCCCACCTGCTGGTGGACTTCGTGGCGATGGCCGAGGCGCGGTGGGGCGCGCATCGTGAGCAGGTGACCCTGCAGTTTCACTCACCGCGCAACGAGTTCCCCACCCGCGAGGAAGCGCTGCAGCACGTGCCCCGCTACTCGGACTACGCCGGGCTCTTGAAGCAGGCCATCGAGCGCGGGCGCGCCTTCGGGTTTCGGGTGCACGACCTGGGAGATCCGACCGGCATTCCTTCACTGTGCGTGCACGGCGGCGACACCGAGCACCTGGGCCCGCTGCTGGGCCAGCCGCGCCTTCATCGCTGGGAAGAGGGGTGGCTCACGCGCGTGCCCGCCTGCGCCACCTGCGACGCGGCCGGCGTGTGCATGGGCGTGCCGAAGCACTACCTGGCGCTGCACGGCGCGTCCGAGTTCGCCGCGATCAAGCTGCCGGTGCGAGCGGCCCGATGAGGCGCATCACCGTCGCGTTCGGCTGCGCCACGCCCTGCCCTTCGTGCATCGCGTGCTCACGCAGCGGCCAGGAGCCGACCGTCGACGCGCTGCTCGCCGACGAGGCCAGCAGCCTCGTGCTCGGCGGCGGCGACGCCACCCGCTATCGCGGCCTGGGCGAGCTGCTCGAGCGCAACCGCGTGTCGAAGGCGCCCAGGCAGCTCTGGCTCGAAGCGCCGGCGCGCTCGCTCGACGGGCCGATGCTCGAGCGGCTTCACGCGCGCGGCCTGCACGGCGTGGTGGTGCAGATCGAGGCGATGGGCGAGGCGATGTGCAAGGCGCTCAAGGTGGGCGACGGAGAGCAGGTGATCGCCGCCGCCGAGGCGCTGGGCCTCGAGACACAGGCGCGCCTGTGCGTGCGGCCGAAGACCTTCCCCATCGTCGCGCCCCTCGCGCAGCGGCTCGCCCCGCGCACGGTCTGGCTCGAGCTGGTGCGGCAGGACTGGGGCCAGGAAGAGCGGCCCATACCCTCGGCGGCGATCGAGACCGCGCTGCTGGCGCTGCCCAACCTGCAGCTCTCGAGCTATCGCCTCAAGGGCCGCGGCTACCTGCCGCCCTGCGCCCTGCCGCGCGCGCGCGAGCGGCGCCCTGCCCTGTTCCGGCACGCCCTGCGCGAACGCGGCGTGGCCAACACCGCCCTGCCTGCGTGCGAGGGCTGCTCGCTGCGCACCCAGTGTGACTGGAACGATCCGGGCGCGCTCGACGAGCAGGCGCTCTCGACCCTGCGCCCGGTGGCGAAGGGCGAGCTCGAGGCCGAGCGGCGCCACTTCGAGAACCAGGCGGTGCCACCGGCGATCGTCGCGAAGCGGCGCGGGCCCGAGGTGGTGTGCACCACCCCGTGGACCACCATGGAGGTGGTGGATCCCGACGGGCGGACCCGCCAGTGCTGCTCCACCTGGACCGTGGGCGATCGGGGCAACGCGAAGGTGAACAGCCTCGCCGAGGTGTGGAACGGCGCGGGCTACCGCGCGGCCCGCAGGGTGATGTCGGGCACCGAGCTGAAGTCGTTGTGCAACGCCATCTGTTCGCGGCTGTACGATCTGCGCTTCTCCGAGAGCGCGCTTCGCATTCAGTCGGGCTCGAAGGTCTTCGTCGACAACCAGCTGCTGCTCGCCGAAGACATCGCCGAGCGGCGCGAAGAGACCCGGGGCAAGCCGCTCTACCTGGCCATCTGCCCCAGCACGTACTGCAACTACAACTGCATCATGTGCGATCACGGCCGCAGTCCCCGCCGCGAGCTGCCAGAGCGCATCTTCGACGAGCTGCCCGGGCTCTTCCCCACGCTCAAGAACCTCACCCTGCTGGGCGGGGAGCCGCTGGCCAACCCGCGGGTGATGCAGCTGCTGCGCGAGTTCGACGTGGAGCAGTTCCCCGACACCGCCATCGACCTGGTGACCAACGGCAGCCTGCTCACCGCGAAGGTGCTCAAGCACCTGACGAAGTGCACGCTGGGTGACGTCACGGTGAGCGTCAACGCCGGCACGCCCGAGGTGTACCAGCAGGTGCAGCGCGGCCTGCCCATGGCCCAGCTGCTGGAGAACCTCGACGCGCTGATCGAGTTTCGCCGCACCCACCACCGCTGGTTCGGCATCACCCTGAGCTTCGTGCTCCAGCCCGCTTCCGCGCACACGGTGCTGCAGTTCGCGCAGCTCGCGCACGAACGGAACCTGCGCATCCGGTTGATGGCGATGAACCCGGAGAACCACGAGGGCCTCGACTTCTACGTCGAGCCGGACCGGGTCGAAGGCGTGCTCCACCACGCCGGGCAGTTGGTGGCCTTCTGTGAGCGGAACCGGCCCGAGTGGCTGGGCGAGGCACGCGCAGGGCTGTCAGCGGTGAAAGAAGAGGCGGCGCGCCGCAGGGCCGGTGGCGCGGTGCGCGTGGGGCAGACGTGAGGCAGCTGCTCCTGCTCGACCTGGTCGCCCAGCGCGACGGGTTCCTCACCGACGACGGCATGAACCGCCTGGCAGCCCAGCTCGAGGGCCCGGGCGTCTCGGTGAGGGTGCTGCGCGCGGTCGGAGTCTCTCCGGGCGATGCCGCGGTCATGGCCGGGCTGGCCTCGGGCCCTCCTCCTGAGCTGGTGGTGATGGCCCGGGCGTGGAGCGAGGCGCTGATCGACTGGGTGCGAACGCTGATCGCTCCTGATGCGCGGTTGGTGCGGCTCTCGCGTGATGGCACCCCGTCGGCGCTCGACGGGCGCTTCGACGCGGTGCTCGACGTCGCGGGCGTCATGGCCGTGCTGCGCGGGGAGGACCCGCAGCCAGCCCGGTTTCGGCCCGCCATCACCGCCGACCTGCGCCGCCGGCTCGAAGAGCAGAGCGAGGTGCCCGCGACGTCTGCCGGTGACGGGATGCGGGCGACCATCAGCGGCCCCGCGTCTGGCTGCCCGTGGATGGCCGATGCGCGGAAGAACCCCGTGTTCGAGGGCCTCGGGGGCGAGGGCATTCAGTTCAAGGGCTGCACCTTCTGTCTCGACCAGAGCGGGGCCTACGCCGCGCCCACCGAGGCGCAGGCGCTGGCGTCGTGGCTCTCGCAGGTGCGCGCCATTCGCGCGCGCTCGCCCCAGGCGCGCGAGGTGCTGCTGATCGACGAGCGCCCGCACCCGTTCCTGCCCGCCTTCTTCGAGGCCGTGGCGGCCGAGCCCGCGCTGCACGGGCTCGAGCTGCTGATCAAGAGCCGGGTCGACTGGCTGCTCCAGTTCGGGGAGTCACACCTCGCGCCCGCCGCGACGGCCGCGGCGAAGTCGGGCAGCGTGGTGCACGTCTACCTGGTGGGCTTCGAGAACTTCGATCAGTTCCACCTCGACCTCTTCAACAAGGGCCAGACGGCGGAAGAGGCGGAAGCGGCCATCACCCTGCTGCGCTCGCTGGGCGACCGCTTTCCGCGGTCCTTCGAGTTCCGCCGGCTGAGGGCGCACGGCATCGTGCTCTTCACGCCCTGGACCACGCCCGGGGCCCTGCTGGAGAACGCGCGCTGGATGGCGAAGGTGAACTTTTCAGAGCTGCGCGCCGAGGCCCTGAAGACCCGCCTGCGCCTCTACCCGCGCACGCCGCTCTACCACCTGGCCGAGCGGGACGGCCTGCTCACGGAGCGCTTCGAGGCCGCCCGGCCCGATCGCGCCGCCGAGCAGGGCTACGACGCGAGCGCCCCGTGGCGCTTTCGTGATGCGCGCACCGAGGCGGTCTACCGCGTCGCTTCCGCGCTGAGCGCCACCCGGGCGCAGGCCGAGGCCGACGTGTTGCGCTGCGCCGCCACGCTGCTGATCGAACACCCGGGGTTGGCCGAGGTGCCCGACGACGCGCACCTTCCGGTGATGTTCTCCACGCAGTGGCGCGGCCTGCCGCGGCTGCAGGGGCTGGGCGCCTTCGGCCTCGATCTCGAGCTCCTGGGCGTGCTGCGCGGACAGAAGGCAGCCTCGCTCAAGGAGAACGTGCCGGCCGCCGTGGCGCCGGGCCTGGTGCGCGCGTACCGGGCGATGGGGCTGCATGCCGACGTCACCTCGACCCACACGTGTGACGTGCGCGCGGGCGTTCATCGGGAGGGGGGCGAGCACGCCATCGTCGCCGTGGCCGCCACCGCGGACGCGCTGGGGCAGGTGCTGGCCCTGCAGCGCTCGCTCACCAGGGCTCGCGGCCGCGCCGACGTGGAGGCGCTGGGGAAGTTGATGGGCTACCCGGCCTGCTGCAGCGCCGCCTTCGCCGACCAGCTCGAGCGGGGGGACAACGCTGACAACGAGCGCCAGACGTTGCTGCGCTTCCCCGAGGTCGCGCTCTCGCCGCTGCTCAACCGCTTCGGGCCCTTTCCGCTGGTCTCCCATCACGTGTGCGGTCCCCACTGCGAGCCTTCGCTGGCGATGGCCGCCCACGCGCTCGAGCTGGTGCGGGAGCGCAGCCCGGAGGCCGCGCGGCGGGTCGAGCAGGCGCAGGGCCAGCCGGTGCTCTTCCTCGACTACCGGCGCATCGTGGATCTCGAGGGGCGCTTCGAAGGTGACGACTTCGTGATCGACCAGCTCGACGTGGCGGGGGCGCGCGTGCTCTCGATGCCCGCGGTCGGCGAGCTCGCGCCTCGAGGGGTGAACGCCGGCGGCGCCCGGCTGTATCTCTCGCCCGATGGGGTCCGCGTGCAGCTGGCGGGCGGGGCGGGCCACTTCGTCGCGGCCACACGGCCGGTGCT
The DNA here is from genome assembly GCA_030681645.1 of Archangium sp. Taxonomy (GTDB): domain Bacteria; phylum Myxococcota; class Myxococcia; order Myxococcales; family Myxococcaceae; genus Archangium_A. Next base: position 507,291 of record JAUXRX010000007.1, on the reverse strand, counting down.
CCTGGTGCCTGGCGCACCGTTGGCAGCCGTGGTGCGCCGGGCGATGGGCGAACTCGCGCCTCGAGGGGAAAGCGGCGAACTCGCGCCTCGAGGGGCCGCGGCGCTGCCCGCGCTGCCCAAGGTCATCCGCCCCACGGTCCGGGTGCAGCAGTACCGCATCGCCCGGGTGGACCGGGAGGCCGACGCGTGGAGCCTGGTGCTGTCCCGCGAAGGTGACGAGTTCGGCGTGCGCCTGAGCGCGCGGGTGCCCGGAGAAGAGGGCCCCGCGGCCGGTCCGTTTCGTTTCGATTTCGGGCCGCTCTCGGCGCTCACCGAAGAGCGTCGCCTCGCGTTGAACCTGCTCGCGCGGGTGATCTCCGACGCGAGCGCCCGCTGAGACTTCCGTCTCCCTCTCCCTGCGCAGCGGGCGCAGCGGGGAGAGGGCTGGGGTGAGGGGCCCATCGCTTGAAGCGCCCCTCACCCGGCCTGCGGCCGCCCTCTCCCCGCTTCGCAGGCAGAGGTTTCAGGAGTGGCCCGTCACGCGGCGCAGCTCGCCAGCGCCGTGAAGCTCGACGTAGCCCCTCCGCACGCCGTAGCAACGCGGCCCCAGCGCGCAGCCGGTGCAGGCCTCGGGCTTGACGAACTCGCCGCGGTCGAACCCGGGGAGCAACTGGCTGAAGTTCGAGAACCGCTCGAGCGACGAGGGCACGAGACACAGCGGCACGCCGCACATCGACTCGAACCCACCCAGCTCGATGCCCAGGCGCCTGGCCTCGTCGATCGCCTCGGCGATCTGCGGCATCACCCGCGAATAGCTGGGGATGAACTCCCGATCGCGCGGCACCACGTCGGTCGAGGGCGCCACGAAGCTCACGGTGATCGACGCGCTCGGCCAGCGCGCGGCGACCAGGCGCACGTACGGCACCAGGTCATCGAGGTTCTTCTCGGAGATGACGAAGTTGAGGTTGACGCGGATCTTCGTCTTCACCACGTGGTCGAGCCCGAGCACCGTGCGCGCGAAGGTGCCGGGGGCGCTGGTCACCGCGTCGGAGATCTCTGCCCTGCTGCCGTGAAGCGAGACGAAGAGCTCGTCGAGCCCGGCGTCAGCGAGCGCGCGGCAGAGCCCCTCGTCGGCGAGCTTGATCGCGTTGCTCTGCAGTTGCACCGGCCGCGAGGACACCTGCCTGGCCAGCGCCACGTACTCCACCAACTTCGGGTTGAGCGTGGGCTCGCCACCCGACAGGGTGATCTTCACGCCGCGCGCGCCCGCGTCGATGATCGCCTTGCGCACCGCCTCGTCACCCGCGCCGGGCAGGTGGGTGGACACGAAGCAGAACCGGCAGGACTGGTTGCAGTGGAAGTTGACGCGAATGATGTCCTCGAGGACATCGGTGCCGTCGGGCGCGCGGTAGAGGTTGGGCGTGACCATCTCGCGGGCGATCTGATCTTCGACGGTCGAGATGAGCGAGAGGCGGCGGCGGCCCCGATCATCGGCGATGGGGCTGACCTGCGGTTGCGGGAAGCGGGCCAGGTACGCGTTGGAGAAGCCGCTGCACCGATCGGCCACCTGGCACGTCGCGCACGCGTCGACGCGGCGGTGCTCGGCCCGGGCGCGCGTGCCCGGCGTGAGCGCGAACAGGTGTGACGGCCGGTCCGAAGAGGTGAAGACGCAGGGCGGCGGCGCGGTGGCGGGGTCGAACTTGAGGGGCAGCCCCGCCCGGCGCGCGGCCGCCTCGAGGCGCACGATCAACGGCGCGGCCTCTTCGTACGAGAGCACCTCGGTGGCCACGGGCGAGCTCACCGGAACCCCCAGGTACAGGGCCCGGGGCGCGCGGCCGCCGAGGTGCGCGATCAAGCGAGCCGGCAGCTCTTCGAGCAGGGGCGCGGTGGACCGGGTGAGCACGGCCGAGATCTCGACCGGGAGCCCCGCGGCGATCACGGCCTCGAGCCCGCGCAGGGTCGCCTGGAAGCCGCCTGGATCGCGGGTGACGGCGTCGAGCGCCTCGCCCCACCCCGACAGGTGAACGCGCACCACCGACAGCCCCGCCCCCGCGAGGCGGGTGACCGCCGCCGCATCGAGCAGGGTGGCGTTGGTCTCCAACCCGATTCCTTTGGCGCCACGCTGCGCGGCGTGGGCCACCAGCCGCGAGAGATCGCCGCGCATGGTGGGCTCGCCGCCGGTGAACCACAGCTCCTCGGCGCCACCCGCCAGCGCTGCGTCGATGCGCGCTTCGACCGCGTCCGCGGCGATGAAGCGCGGATCGTCGACCGGGCGACGCACGAAGCAGAAGGTGCAGGCCTGGTTGCAGCGGTAGTGCGTGTGGACGGCCTCGGTGCGCATCGGGGGCCGGGAATGTCGCACTCCGGGCCGGGGCGAGCCAGCCTCAGGCGGGCGCACCCGAGGCTCAGTTGAAGCGCCGAGACGGAGATCGATTCAACTGAGCCTGGGAGTAGGGTTCCGGCCCCCCGCCCGATGCCCGCTCCCTTCTCCCTGCCGGACGACGTGAAGATCCCCAAGGCGGAGATCCACGTCACCGAGGCGTGCAACAACCGCTGCGCGTTCTGCACCACGGGCTGGGAGAACACCCTGCGCCACGTGCCCCGCGAGGTGATCCGCGCCCACCTGCGTGAGGCCTGGGAAGGCGGCGCGCGGCGCGTGCTGTACCAGGGTGGAGAGCCGACCCTGAGGCCCGACCTGGGGGAGCTGGTCGCCGATGCGCGCGCGGCGGGGTTCCCTGTGGTCTCGGTGTTCACCAACGCCCGCCTGGCGTCCTTTTCGCCCGGATGCGAGCGGCTGGTCGCCGCCGGAGTGACGTGGTTCCAGGTGTCGATCCAGGGGGGCGACGCTGCCTCCCACGACGCGTCGGTGCGGGCACCCGGCGCCTTCGCGCAGACGATCAAGGGAACGCGGGCGCTGCTGGCCCGGGGGCAGCGGGTGAAGGTGAACGCGGTGCTCACGCGCGAGCTGCTCGAGTCGCTCCCGGCCTTCGCGCGCTTGATCTGCGCGCTGCGCCCGGAGGAGGTGGCCTTCGACACGGTCAAGCCGAGCGCCGCCTTCGCGCCGGGCCGCGCGGACTACGCCACGCTCGCGCCGGCGCTGGGGCCGTACGCCGCAGCGCTCGCCGCCGCCGTTCACCAGATCCACGCCGAGGGGCTGGTGGTGCGGCTCACCTCGATGGCGCCGTGCCTGGTGCCCGGCGCCGCAGCGTGGGTGTCGGAAGAAGCGCCCACCACCCTCACCCGCAGGCTCGACGGTGAGCAGGTCGCCAAGCATGACTGGAAGCGCTCGCTGCAGGTGAAGGGGCCGGCCTGCGCGACCTGCGCCTGCGACTCCACCTGTGGAGGGGTCTATCGACCCTACGCAGAGGCGCACGGCCTGGGCGAGCTGGTGCCGCTGCGCGTGCGGGCCGAGCTCCCCGGCAGCGCGGTCATCACGAAGCCCACCGGGCTGACCGCGCACCTGCGCGCCTGGTTCGTCCGGCCCCCGCCTGCGCCGATCGCGGTGCGCACCCTCGAGCCCCTCACCGGGGGCGAACACCGGCTGGAATGCGTGGGGCCGCGCGGCACGGTCTTCCTGCGCATCAGGCTGCGCGACGGCCAGCCGAGCTACGCGGTGACGGAGCGCTTCGCCGTGTCCTGGGAGCGCCCGGCCGACGGACAGGCCCCCGATCGCCGCGTGGTGGACGCGGTGGTTCGGGGACTTCGCCAGCTCGAGCCGCACCTGCCGGTGGAAGACCTCACGGGCCCCGCGGAAGTGTTGGCAGCGCAGACCATCATCGACGTGCCGTCGGTGTGTGAGCGGGCCTGTGTGTTCTGTGAGCTGTCGGCGCGGCCCGTATCGCTCCGGCGCCCCCGCGGCGACGACGCGCGGGTGACGCGGCTGATCGACCAGGCGCCCGGCGCGGTGCTCTTCACCGGCGACGACGCGCTCTCGAACCCGCGCCTCGGCGAGTTCATCTCGCGAGCAGCACAGCGAGGCGCCGCCGTGTCTGTCATTGGCCCGCCCCGCGGCGAGGTGACCGCGGCGCAGCTGCCGGGGCTGGTGGCCGCGGGGCTGCGCTCGTGGACCACGGTGCTGCTCGGCACCGCGCAGCGCACGCACGACGCGCGCTCCGGTCTCGAGGGGGCGTGGGCCGCGCTGCACGAGGCGGCGCCGGCCGCGAAGGCCGCGGGGCTGACGCTGCACCTGGTCACCCCGCTCGTAGTGCCGGTGCTCGAAGAGCTGGCGGGCCTGGCGACCCTCGCGCGCACGCTCAGCCCCCACCCGCTCACGTTGCTGACCTACGCGCCCGACTCGGCCGTGGGCACGCAGTTCGATCCGCTGGTTCCGCCGTTCGAGGTGCTGCGGTCGGCGCTGGCGCGGTTCGCGGCTGAACCTGCCTCGGCTGGTGTTCGGGTCGACGCGGCGCCGCTGTGCGTGCTGCCGCCGGCCTGGAGAGTCACCGCAGCGGTTCGCGCCGAGCGCACCGACGCCGCGCTGACCCACCAGTGGCCGGAGGCGTCATGCGGGTCTTGCGCGGTGCGGGCCCGGTGCCCCGGAGTCCTCCACACGGTGCTGCGGGCCGTCGGCGCGAACGGGCTGACTGCACTGGCGGGGGGGTAAACGGTCACCCGTCTTCGAGGCGCGCGGGCTGGTCAGCGTCGACGGGGACGAGCATCCGCTCCTTGGGTCCGGTGCACCAGGAGCGCGGAGAAGTGGCGAAGTCCCTCAGGTGCGAGGGATCGCGCTCGAGGATCTCGAGACACTCCGCTTGCGGCAGCGCCCAGCGCAGCACCCTCTGGTGGCCCGCGTGTGTCTTCTCGAACGCCTCGCGGACCGCGGCGCTGGGTGGCCCGCCCCCGTGGGGAAAGTGTTGGCCGACGAGCATGGTCATGATGCCCGACAGGCCGAACGCAGGATCGAGGTGAGTGAAGCGGCTGCCCTCGAAGGTGAGCGAGGGCCCGCCTTCGCGCACCCGGCTGACCAGCTCGTCGAAGCCGCTGGTGTCGACCTCGTTTCGCGCGGCCTGCCAGAAGGGCGTGTCGAGGCGGCGGTTGTATTTGTAGTGGAGCGCGAGGAACCAGCGCAGGTAGTCCCAGTGTCCGCCGACGTTGCGGTTGGCGTACGCGATGGAGCGCGAGAGCGCCCCGGGATCGTTCGCGCGCTCGAGGCCGGCGCGCAGGTAGGCCAGCTCGATGATCACCATGTGCAGCGCGGTCGATTCGAGCGGCTCGACGAAGCCGTAGGCGTTGCCCACGGCGACGACGTTGCCCTTCCAGAAGTCGGCGTGGCGGCCCGAGCGGAACCGGACGGTCCACGGCTCGCCCAGCCCGGGGTTCTTCGCGCGCAGCTCGGCGAGCGCCTCGTCTTCCGAGATGGCCGCGGACGAGTGCACGTAGCCGCGGTGGTTCTCGCCCCGTACCGGGATGTTCCAGCACCAGCCCGCGTTCATGGTCTCGGCCGTGGTGTAGGGCGCGATGCCGCCCTGCTGGGGCACGGTCGCGACGATCGCGCGGTCGCAGAACAGGCTCGAGGCGTAGCTCTGAAACGGAACACCGAGCGCCTGGCCCATCAGCCGCGAGCGGAAGCCCGAGGCGTCGACGTAGAAGTCGCAGGACACCTGGCGCTCGCGACCGACGAGCGCAGTGACGCGCTGGCCGTCGGGCGAGAGCCGGACCTCGTCGATGGTCATCGGCACGTGCTCGATGCCCCGGTCGGCCGCGGCCTTCGCGAGGAAGCGAACGAAGGGCGCGTTGTCGAGGTGGTAGGCGAACTTGAGGCTGCCCAGGAGCGAGAGCACTTGATCATCGGGCCCGCGCACCATGGGGCCACGCTGCTCGTGCATCAGGAGCGAGATGAGCGACTGCCTCGTGAGGTCTCCATCGAGCGCGGCGGCGGTGATGGGGTCGGCGTCGCCGAAGGGAAACGCGAAGGAATAGTCGGGCGGCAGGCCCCACTCGAAGCGGATGCCCAGCTTGAAGGTGGGCCTGACCGCCTTCCACAGCTCGACGATGTCGAGGCCCAGCTCCACGTGGAGGAAGGGGGGCATGAGGGTGGTGGTGGCCTCGCCCACGCCGATGATGGGAATGTCGGGCGACTCGATGACGGCCACGTGGATCGCGGGGAAGGCGCGCTTGAGCGAGAGCGCCGCGAAGTAGCCCGAGGTGCCGCCGCCGACGACGCCGATCGACGCGATGGGCCCGGGCCGCTGCTCGGCGTTCATGGGGGCATTGTGCAATGCGGGAAGGCTCAGCGCACGAAGACCCTCGGCCGCACCGCGAGCTTCTGGCTGCCCACGGTCACCTCGATCACCACGGTGGAGATCTCGGCTGGAGTGGCGAGCGTGCCGCGCCAGACACCGTCGGGGTCCTGGTGCATCGGGGTGGTGAAGGTGCCGGCGCTGACGAGCACGCTGACCGCCGCCGCTGAATCGCCGAGCGCGGCGGGCGTGACCTCGACTTGCACGGGGGCGGAGGTGCCTGCGGCCACCCGCCTCGGAGTCACCCGGACCACGGCCGGCTCAGTCACCTCGAGGACCGGGGCGGTGCCCACGTCGACCCGCTGCACGAGGCCGCTGGGCCAGGCGATCTCGAGCATGCCGGTGGGCGCGCGCAGGGACTCCCGGGTCACGCCCCCCGCGTAGGGGTTGCCGCCGCCGCGCACCAGGCGCTGCTCTCCGCCGGGCGAGGTGAGCAGCGCGTTGACGCCGTCAGCGTTCGAGAGGGTCCCGTGGAGGACGACGGTGCGCCCCACGCCGGGCACCACCAGGTCGTTGCGCAGCACGCGGACGGCGCGGTGGCAGCCGACGAGCAGGTCAGGGTCGCCGTCCTGGTCGAGGTCGGTCACCTGCACGCCTCGGCAGGGTTGGTAGCCGGTGAGGCCTGCCTCGGGGGCGATGTCGCTGAAGTGACCCTTCGACCGCTGCCAGAAGAGCGCGTCTCGCGAGCCCTCCACGTTCCCGCCGGGGTTCGAGGGGTGGTGGGTGACGTAGACGTCGGGGAGTCCGTCGAGGTCGGCGTCGAGGGTGGCCATCGACCAGGCGGTGATGAAGTCGCCGGAGGGATCGGGGAAGGCGTCGAGCCCGACGAAGGGCGAGGCCGACTCGGCGAAGCGCGGCGCGGTCCAGGCGGGGCTGCTGAAGCACCCGGCGATGAACTCGTCGAGCAGCCCGTCACCGTCCACGTCGAGCACGGCGCTGCCCATGGGGCCGAGGTTCTCCACGGGCTCGTCCGCGTCGAGCAGCACGGGCAGATCGGGGCCATCGACGAAGCGGTAGTGCTTGCCCAGGGGGCCTCGCTGGCAGCTGTCCTGAAAGGGCCACACGTGCAGGGCGCCATCGGTGCCGATCCGGTCGATCGCGAACGCGAAGGTGTTGGCGAGCGGGAGGTCGAGGCCGAGCGCCGGGCCGATGTCGGCGAAGTGGAAGTCGCCTTCGTTCCTGAGCACCCGGTTGGGGGAGGTGTCGCCTGAGCAGTCCAGGCGCGCCACGGCGAAGTCGAGCAGGCCGTCGTTGTCGAGGTCGGCCATGGTGATGCCCTGGTAGTCGCGCAGCGGCCCCCTCGGCTCGGCCACGCCGGCGGCCTGGGTCACGTCGGTGAAGACGCCGCCGGTGTTCTTGAAGACGTGGAGCTCGAAGCCACCGGTGACGAGATCGGGCAGGCCATCACCGTCGAGATCGCCGAGCCCCGCGGTGTTGACGACGAGGTTCAGCCGGGGACCGGACGGGGTGAAGACGAGGGGTGCGGTCTGCAGGAAGAACTGCGCGACGCCGGCGGAGGGTGTCCAGGTGAAGAGATCGAGATCTGAGTCGCCGTCGAAGTCGCCTGCGATGGCGCCGCGGAAGTCCTGGGCCGAAGGCATGAAGGGCGCCGCGATGGCGATACCGGGGGCGAGATCGACGAACGCACCGGACAGCACCGGCGAGGCGGCGGGGCCGTTGGCGAAGGTGACCTTGCCGCTCGCGCGGCGCTCGGCGCCCTCGACCGTCCACTCGAGCGAGAGGGTGTGCTCTCCGTCAGGGAAGGAACGCGTGTCGAGCATCAGCTCGGGGTTGAGGCCCGGGGGCAGCGGCATGTCGACGCCGTCCACCTTCCAGGCGCCGACCGGCGACTGCGGCCTGACCATCACCGCGCCCACCCAGGGGCGATCGGTCTTCGGGGCGCTGATGAAGTGGTTGAGTGGAGGCGCGCAGCCGCCAGCTTCGGCGCAGCTCAGGCCGAGCAGCAGCGCGGCGGCGGTTCCCAGGTGAGAGCGCATGTTCCTCATCCTGGCACCTGGGGCTGAATACGACTCGACCCGGGCATCCTCGCGGAAGACCGGGTCGATGAATTGGTTGCGGGGGCAGGATTTGAACCTGCGACCTTCGGGTTATGAGCCCGACGAGCTACCTGGCTGCTCCACCCCGCGATAAATGTGACCCGCTAGTACGTCGCACCCCTCGCGACGTCAAGCCCCTTGTCGCCCTGACAGCCACGGATCCCCCGTTTAGAAGAGTGCCCCATGCCCCGCCCTCACCTTCCTGCCGGATTGGCGGGGCTCCTTGGAGTCCTCCTCAACGTGGTCGCCGTGGGGGCTCTGCAGGTGGTGCCTCACACCTACCGCCCCGGAGACGTCCCCGCGTGGCTCGCGGAGACCGTCGCTCACCCCGGCGCCACCACCGTCAGCGCCTGGGCCTTCACCGTCGGCCTCGTCGCCCTCGCCGCGTTCTGCGCCGGCCTCGCCTTCGCCGTCCGCTCGCCGTGGGTGGTCGTCGGGGCGTGCTTGTTCGGCTTCGGTGCCCTGCTCGATGCCGCTGGCACCATGGGTCCGCTCGCCGCGCTGCATGTCGACCAGAACACCGGGATCGGCCTGCTGTGGATGAGCCTGCTGCTCGACTCCGCTTTCAATGGGCTGCTCGGGCTGGGGCTCATCTGCTTCGCCATCGGCCTGCCCGCGGAGTGGCCGAAGGGGCTGCGGGTGCTCGCCCTCGTCGCCGGGGTGGTGAGCCTGCCGGTCGCGCTGCAGTTTCACGCTGATGACTTTGCCCGCCTGCTCGCCGTGGCCGGCCCGCTGTGGCTGGTGTGGGTCACCGGCGCTTCCGTCGTGCTGATGCGGAGGGATCGTGGCTGAGGCGGGCTGGCAGCGCTTCAGGCGGCGGGTGGTGAGTGTGCCTGCCGTCGTGGTCGCGCTGTGGGTCGTTACCGCGCTCTTCCCCGGCCTGGTTTTGATCGCTTTGGTGATCGACCTGTTTCGGCTCGTCGCCCCTCACCCCAACCCTCTCCCCGCCCCGCGGGGAGAGGGAGCCACGGTTCGGCTTTGTGTCTTCCTCCTCTGCTTCCTCGTCACGGAGAACCTGGGGCTGCTGCTGCTGTTCTGGACCTTCGTGAGTACCCGCTCGGGCTCACGCGCGCGCATGGCTCGCACGTTCGCCATCCAGCGGCTCTACACGGCGCTCCACCTTCGGGCCGTCACCCTCGTGTTCTCCCTCAAGTTCGTCATCCACGGCTCCGAGCTGGTGCGCCCAGGCCCCGTGCTCGTGTTCTGCCGCCACGCCAGCCTCGTCGATGTCCTCATCCCCGGTGGGTTCATCGCCAACGTCCACAAGCTCGAGCTCCGCTACGTGCTCAAGCGCGAGCTCCTCGCAGAACCCTGCCTCGACGTCGCCGGCCACTGGATCCCCAATCACTTCGTCGACCGCCGCGGCCTCGACACCGAGAAGGAGCTCGCGGCCGTGGGTGCACTCAAGGCCGGCATCGGCCAGAACGAGGGCGTGATCATCTACCCCGAGGGCACCCGCTTCAGCGCGGCACGGCGGGAGGCGGGCCTCGTGAAGCTCGAGGGGGCCGGTCTCGCTCGCGCCGAGCGGCTGCGCCATCTGCTCCCCATTCGCCCCGGCGGCGCCTTGACCCTGCTCGCCGCCGCCCCGAGCTGTGACGTGCTCTTCGTCGGTCATCACGGCCTCGAGGGCCTCACCCGCCTCGAAGACATCTGGCGCGGGTCCCTCGTCGGTCGCACCGTCACCGTTCAGTTCTGGCGCGAACCCGCTGACAGCATCCCCCCCGAGAATGCGGCCCGGTTGCTGTGGGTCAATGACCGGTGGCAACGCATGGATGATTGGCTGGAGACCCTGTCGTGATCACTCCCCTCGTGCTGGCTGGCTGCATGATCCTGCTCTGGGGCGTCTCCGTGCGCCTCCGCGACTCGAGCATCGTCGATGTGTTCTGGGGGCCCGCGTTCGTCCTCGTCGCGTGGTCGTCCGTCGTCGAGTTCGACCCCAATCCCCGCGGCGTGCTGGTCGCGTCGCTCGTCTCCGCCTGGGGGCTTCGGCTCGGGATCTACCTGGCCCGGCGGAACCTCGGCCACGGCGAGGACAAACGGTATGTCGCTATGCGCGGCAGGCATGGGGCGGCCTGGTGGTGGCGGAGCTTGTTCATCGTGTTCGGGTTGCAGGGCGTGTTGGTGTGGGTCGTGTCGCTGCCGGTTCGGACGGCGATCGTCTCGGAGTTCACCGGCTGGGCGTGGACCGATTTGCTCGGGGTCGTGCTCGTGATCGGCGGGATCTTGTTTGAGTCCGTGGGGGACTGGCAGCTCTCCCGCTTCAAGGCCGACCCGTCCAACAAGGGCAGCATCATGAATCGCGGGTTGTGGCGGTACACCCGGCACCCGAACTACTTCGGGGATTTCGTCGTCTGGTGGGGGTTTGGTGCGTTCGGGAACTGGTTTGGGTTGATTGGTCCCGTGGTGATGAGCGTGTTGCTCATCAGGGTCTCCGGGAAGGCCTTGCTCGAGGCTGGGATGAAGGGCCGGCCCGGGTTCGCTGAATATGAGAAGGCCACCAGCGGGTTTTTCCCGTGGTGGCCGAAGGCGTAGTCGCTGAAGTGTGGCCCCTCACCCCGGCCCTCTCCCCGCTTCGCAGGGAGAGGGAGTACGGGTTACTTGAGGGTCAGGCCCTTGAGCTTGTCGGCGAGGGAGTTGAAGCCTCCCGAACTCGTCACCTTCTTCGCCTGATCCGCCTTCCAGGCGTTCAGGTCGGCGCGCTCTTCACTCCGCTCGGCCTGCACGATCGAGAGCTTCAGCTTGTCGCCGTTGATCTCCACCACCTCGGCCTTGATCTGCTTGCCCATCGGGAACATGCGACGGAGATCAGTGCCTCGCTCGGTGCCCGTCTCGCTCGCGGGGATCAGGCCTGAGAAGCCGTCCCACTCGATGAAGATGCCGTAGGTCTCGATCCTCGTCACCTTGCCGGTGACCACCGTGCCCCGCTTCGGCTTCGGCGCCCGGACCACCTTCACTTCGGTGGCGCCCGCAGGCTGCTGCTCGAGGGTCGGGTCGGCTCCGGCGGAGGTCGACACGCCTTCTCCGACCACCACTCCGTCCTTCACCAGCCGCAGCCCGATGCGCTTCTCGTTCTCGTCGATCTTCTCGACCTTGACCTCGATCTCCTGCCCCACCGTCAGCACGTCCTTCGGGTGCGCGATGCGGCGCTCGGACATCGCCGAGATGTGGATGAGGCCATCGACCCCGGGCGCCAGCTCGACGAACGCGCCGAACGGCTGCAGGCGGACCACCTTGCCCTTCAGCAGCGCGCCCTCCTTCGCGATCTCCAACATCGCCTTGAACGGGTCTTCCAGCAGCGCCCGCATCGACAGCGTGATGCGGTCCTTCCGCTTGCTCTTGTCAGGCGAGCCCGGCTCCGCGTCTTCCATGCGGAGCACTTCGACCTCGACCTCGTTGCCCACCTCGACCACTTCACTGGGGTGACCGATGCGCACGTGCGACAGCTCGCTCACCGGAATGAGCCCCTCGAGGCCTCCCAGGTCCACGAACGCGCCGAACGCCTGCACGCCCACGATGCGGCCCTTGAGCACCTTGCCCACCTCGAGCGTCTTCTTCAGCTCGACCGCCTTCGCCTTGTTCTCTTCCTCGACCAGCGAGCGGCGCGAGAGGACGACGTTCTTCTCCTTCACCTCCGTCACGCGGAAGGTCAGGCGCTGGCCGACCAGGTCCTCCAACTTCACCGGCCGCACGTCGACCTGGCTGGACGGGCAGAAGGCCCGCACGTCGCCGATCGCGACCTCGATGCCGCCCTTGTTGACCGACAGCACCAGGCCGTCGACCGGCAGGCCGCTGTGCTTCGCGTCCACCAGCATCGAGAGCGACGCCGCGCCCTTGCTGAGCTTGCGGCTGAGCTGGATGCCCTTGGCGCCCGTCTCCATCACGAACGCTTCGATCTCGTCGCCCACGCCGTAGCGGAGGATGCCTTCGGCGTCCTTCAGCTCGTCGAGGTCGATCATCGCCTCGTGCTTGCCGATGGTCGCGAAGACCACCTCGGCGCCGAGCTGGAAGATCTTCGCCGTCACCTTCTCGCCCACCCGCGGCAGCTGCTTGCGGGTCGGGACGCCGCCGTCCCTGGCGTGGCGCTCGAACATCGTCTCGAAGGACTCAGCCTCGTGGACGTCGTCCGCCACCGAGTGCGTCGGCACCACCGGCTTCGGGGCCGCGGCCGGAGCCTCGTCCTTGTGCGCCGTCTCGCCGTTGCTGCTGGGGCTCACCGTGGCTTTGGTCTCCACGACCACGCCCGCGCGCTTGACCACCACCATCGGCCCAGGACGCTTGTCCTCGCGCGGCTTCCGGTCGTCGTTGTTCTTTCGGTCTCCGCGCTCACCCGGCTTTGCGGTGGCACGACCCGACATCACGTCCCCAAACGTGGGCAGCGGCTTCTTCTGATCACTCATGATTCCTCTGAAATTCCGGACTTCAGGCGGGGTCACCGCCGAACCGGGCGCGTCCTACCGGATCACCCGCCCCGAAACCAGCCCTCAGGGGTGCCTGAACCACGCCAGGATCCGCTCCAGCTGGACCTGGTCGTCCGCGTCGAAGGCCGATTGGTGCTCAGAGTCGATGTCGAAGACCGCGATCAGGGCGCCCATTCGGTCGAAGACAGGGACCACGATTTCGGAGGCGCTCCTCCCGTCGCAGGTGATGTGCCCCGGGTAGGCGTGCACGTCGGGGACGAGCTGGGTGGTCTTCGTGGAGGCGGCCGTTCCGCAGACTCCCTTGCCGAAGGGGATCTCCAGGCAGCCCAGGGTGCCCTGGTAAGGGCCTACTCTCAGGAGCTTTCCCGGCGTGACCACCCGGTAGAAGCCGGTCCAGAGGTGCCCGAAGGCGTGGTGGACCAGGCAGGAAATGGTCGCCATCGCCGTGATGTCGTCGGTCGTTCCTTCCAGGACTGAGGCGATTTGTTGGGCGAGTTGACGCCAGGCCTCTGGTTTCGGCGTGGCTCGCAGGTCTGGCGTTTGTTCGGACATGGCGCCCCTCACCCCAACCCTCTCCCCGCTTCGCAGGGAGAGGGGGCTAGGGGATCACTTTGACTGCGTCCCCGTCGTTCGTGATCAGCGTCTTTCCGTCGTTCTTCGGCTGCGGGTCCCCGATCGCGATCGTGTGGACTCGTGCACCGAAGGTGCCTTTCACGCTCACGACGAGATGGCCTTGCCCCGTGAAGGTCACTTCGAAGGGCTTCACGTCTCCGGCTTTGACCGTGGCTCCGGCCAGCGCTTCGGCGGGCGAGGTGACTGTCAGGCCCTCGATTCCCGAGATCGTCACGGCCACGTTCTCGCCGGCTCCCTCGAAGCGCAGGTTCAGCTTGGCCGATGTCGCCGTGAGCTGTGACTCGAGCTTCGTCGGGGCTCCCGGCTTGATCGTGGCGGTGGTGTCTTCAGGTGCCTTGGCTTCCTTCGGCGTGGAACAGGCGACGAGGGCGATGCTGAGAAGGAGTGGTCTCATGGGCTCGTGATCGAAATGCTGACGTTGTAGTTGCCGCTCGTCTGGCCGTACCCCTGCAACGCCAGCACGTAGGTGGCGCCGTTGGTGGTGGCGAAGCTGAGGCTCTCGGCGCCGGTCGTCGTCGCGTCGGCCCAGTCGACGTAGGCCCCGCGGCGAAAGGCGGCGATCCACATGTCCTGGGCGGCGCTCGCGGTGATGTTCACCGTCCGGCCCGTGCCCGTGAACACGTAGTACTGGTTCTGCTGGTACGAGTTCGAGGGGAAGCCGCCGCCCAGCCCGATGCTGCCGCTGTACGGAATGGACGCTGCCGTGAACATGCCGGCGAGGTTGCTGTCGCCTGCCCCGAAGTCCGAAGTCACCGCGCCCACGCTGAAGTGGGCCAGGGTCGCGTTGATGCCCGCCACGTTCGCGCCCGGCTGGGCCTTCAGGCCCGTCGCGAAGGAAGCCAGCGTGGTGAGCGCGTCGGTCTGCCGCTGCGGTCCTGCCAGCACGTCGTAGACCGGCCCCAGGCCGACCGCGACCGTGTCGTACGCGCCGTCGGAGGTGCTGTCGTAGAGATCGTAGAGAATGCGCAGCACCGCCTTCTCGGAGAACGCGTTCGGCGTGGGATCGTCCGTGGGGTTGGGCACGGTCTCGGCGTCGTAGCCCCAGGCGTAGAGCGTGGCGCCGCTCCAGAGGCTGTCGGTATACATCGTCTCGGGCAGCACCATCGCCGCGACGGCCGTGCCCCACGCTTCACCGAACGCGATGCGCGGATCGAGCACGTCGCCGCGCCCGTGCGGTCCACCCGGGCTGTCGGAGCGCGACATGTTCTCTTCGAAGTAGTGCCCCCACTCGTGGACGATCACGTGCGTGTCGAACTCGTCGGCGTCGGCGCCGGACAGGCCCAGCACGTAGATCTCGTTCTCCTGCGAGGAGTAGTGCGAGGTGCCGATCTGCCCCAGGGCCTTGTTGCCGCTCTGCGGCGCGTTCTGCGGGCTCCAGTTCACCTTCAGCGCGGGGAAGGTCACCGTGCGCACCGCCATGAAGGCCCGGGCCGCCGTGTACATCGAGTCGAGGATCGCGAACGGCGCCGCGCGGCGGTTGGGCCCGTAGGACGTGCCCGTCCAGCCGTGGCCGGCGTGCAGATCGAGCGTGGTCACGCCCGGGTTGAGCACCTGCGCGATGGCCCAGGTCACGTTGTTGGCCGTGTTGTCTTCGACCTGGATCGACGGGGTGGTGGTGCGGGCGAGCACCTGCACCTGCAGCGAGCCTGAGCCCGGGGTGAAGGACAGCGCGTAGGTGCCGTCGTTCGCGGTGTTGCCCGTCGCGAGCACCGTCGTGCCGCCTTCCACCACGCGGACGACGGCGTTGCGCACGGGGCGCGCCTGGGTCTGCGAGAAGTAGAGCGTGCCGCCCGAGCCTTCCACGTAGCGCGAGGGCACGAAGTCGTAGGTGACGCGGCCGATGACGGTGCGGGTGCCGGTTCCTCCGCCGCCTCCGATGGGGGCGCCGCCTCCTCCGGTGCCACCGCCGACGGGAGTGCCTCCTCCGCCGCCTCCAGTGCCCGTGCCGCCGCATTGCGGGGAGGCGAGGCACTCGGCGTAGGTGGCGAAGCAGGACGTCGCCAGGTCGCAGGAGAACGGGCCGCTCGCGTTGCAGCCGGCAGCGACGCCGGTGGTGTTGCAGGTCAGGCCTGTGCTGCCGCCGCCGCCTCCGGTCGTGCCGCCGCCACCTCCGGTGACGCCTCCTCCGCCGCCTCCGGTGCCGGGGCCGCCGCACTGGGTCGAGTTGACGCAGCTCGCGTTCGTCGCGAAGCAGGTGGTCGCTGCGCCACACGAGAAGGGCGCGGTGGCCATGCAGCCGGCCGCGACGCCGGTGGTGTTGCAGGTGGTGCTGACTGCGCCTCCGCCTCCGCCCGTTCCACCGCCGGTGCCTCCGCCGGTGTTGGTGGCGAGGCAGCGGCCGAGCTGGCATTGCTGCGGGGACACGCAGACGTCGCAGGCGTTGCCGCCGGACCCGCAGGAGGTCTGGGTGACGCCGACCTGGCATTGATCGAACGAGTCGCAGCAGCCCGTGCAGTTGGTCGTGTTGCAGGCTGCGGTGGGCTCGACGAAGCAGCCGGTCGCGCTCAGCGCGAGGCCGAGCAGGACGACGAGGCGGGTTGGGGACGTCATGAAACCTCCGGTGCGGCCTTCGTCACGAAAGCAGAAGAAGGGAAAAGGGGACAGGCTGCTTTTTGCCAAGTTCAGGTTCGCAAAAAACGAAGGGCAAAAAGCAGCCTGTCCCCTTTTCCCTTCAGTTGATGCGCACCTTCGTCTTCACCCCGCTCTTCACCTCAGCCTGGAACGGCGCCTCGGTCCCCTCCTGGAACACCTGCAGCACGATCGTCGACTGATCCGGCGAGACGTCCAGCACCTCGAACTCCATGCCCGGGCTCACCGCGTGCGGATGCTCGATCTCCACCAACACCGCCACCGAGAGCGCGGCGTCATTCGCACGGTGATCGTCTCGCAGGCTCAGCTTCGTCTCTTTGATCGTCAGGGGGATCGGCGCGCCTGAGATCGACAGCTTCAGGGGGCGCGTCGCCAGCTTGACGAGGCGGTCTTTGAGCTGGGTCAGCTCGGCTCCGGCCAGCTGGCCGTCGCGGTTCGAGTCGACGGCCTCTCGGAGGAGGAGGCAGCGCTCTCCCGAGTCCACGTCCATCACGATCAGGGCCGAGACCTTCGTCTTCGTCAGCGTGAAGGTGAGCTTTTTGTGGAAGCCGCTGGGGTGCGCGAAGGCCGGTAGCGCGGCGAGGAGCAGGAGCGTGATGAGTAGCCCCTCACCCCGGCCCTCTCCCCGCTTCGCAGGGAGAGGGAGAGAGTCATTCGTCGCTGTGGAAGCCATGGAAGAGCTTCCTCACGTCCGGCATCACCCTCGGCACGAACGGCACGTCGTTCCCCACCGGCAGCACCCGCTTCTGGACCTTGAGCGGCTGCTTGATCGTGCGGTCCACCCAGATCGGGTTGGTGAAGCCATACGGCGTGACGATCTGCTTCTGCGTCGGCTTGTACTTCCCGAAGGTCGGCGCGAACCCGAACGACGCCCCGATCACCCCGACCGCGTCGCTGATCTCGAGTGACGGCACCTCGTACGCCGTGTGCACCGGCCACATCGACTCGTCGCCGGCCGCCTCCACCACGATGTACGAGCCGTCGGGGATCCCCGTGTACTGCTTCGTCACGTCGAGCCGCAGCACCTCGCGCGTGTCGGGCACCTGGATCACCTCGAGCGTCACCGGCACCTTCGCGTCGCGGCCACCCCGCCGCACCGTCACGCGCTTCAGATCGATCCACGGCGCCGCCTTGATCACCATGTGCACGTCGATCACGCCGTCCGCCGCGACCACCGTGCTGCCCAGCCCCTGGCCGTTGACCGTCACGTCCAGAATGGGCCCGTTCGTCGCCACCGCCTTGCCCGCGTGAATCCCCGCGAACACGGCATCTTCATCGAGGCCGCGCATCGTGCCGTTCGCGGTGTCGCCGACCTGCACGTAGGTGCGCGGCAGCCCCGCCTCGGCCTTCTCGCCGTGCGAATCGGAGTTACCCGTCGCCGTCACGTGCTGCCCGCGCGAGAGCAGGATGAACCAGTCGTCCTGTGCGCCCGGCTGCACCTGCTGGAGCTCGAACCGATCCGGCCCGCCGTCGACGGAGATCTTCACCACCTCGTTGAGGATCTCCCCCGGCGCAGGCAGGCAGTCCGCGACGGTCGGCTCACCCGGCCCACAGCGCGCGATCGTCGGCTCTGGCCCCGGAGGCGGCACCGCCGGAATGCGGTACGGGAACATGATGTCCATGCGCTTGCCGTTGAACACCTCGAACGCATCGAACTCGCGCGAGAAGTTCGCCGGATCATAGGGAGACAGCCCGCCGTCCGGCAGCGGCCGCGCGTCCACCGACACCGCCGAGTAGCCGGGCAGCGGCTCGCCCGTGTAGCCCGAGATGTTGAACGCGTTGAAGTACCCGAGGATCGTGTCGCGCGGATGGTTGATCTGCACCACCGTCTTCTGCGGGTCCGTCCCCAGCGCGCGGAGCTGCGCGAACAGCTCGCCGGGAGGACGGAAGAACCAGCGGAAGCTGCCGTGCTGCACCGGCCCCGGCTGCAGCGCCAGCGGGAAGCCGTTGAAGTGCCCCATCTCGAGCGAGGTCAGCTCGAGCCCCACCGAGCTCGCCAGCCAGTCGTCGAGCTGCAGCGCCTCGATGGTCGGCCCGTAGTCCGCCACGTAGTTGTGATCGGTCGAGACGACCAGGTCCACGCCCTCCACCGCGTACGAGGTGACGCGCGCCTCGAGCGCCATGTCGCTGTCCACCGACTTGATCGAGTGCACGTGGAAGTCGGCGCTCACCCAACCCGGCGTGTCGACCACCTTGGTCAGCTTGAAGCCGAGGCTGGTGGTGCGGCCGGCGATGAGCTCGACGTCCTGCTTCTGCAGGTCGTACTCGGGGCCACGCGAGGCGTAGACGGTGTACTTGCCGGGGCGGATCTGCCGGCCCCCTGCACCGCTGCCCGCGTAGAAGATCTTCTCGAGGTAGCGCCGTGACGCGGGGTCCGCGCCCACGTCGGTGACCAGGTCGGACTGCCGCATGCGCTCGCCGACCTTGAGGTTGTAGAAGAACTCGCGCGGGTGCTTGTTCGAGTCCTCGTTCTCGTACACGCCCTCCACCGAGATCTTCGCGGGCATCGGGTTGCCGTTCTCATCGGTCACCACCACGCGCAGATCGGCCGGCTGCTGCAGGGTGAAGTTGAGGCTCGCGCCGCCACCCTCCGCCACCTCCAACGGCTCGGTGACCGACGACACGCTGCGAACGCGATCGAGCGCGTAGCCCGTGTACTTGCCCGCGGGCACCGGCGCGGTCCACACCCCGCCCTTCCGCGTGGTGGCCTGGGTCACGTAGTTGCCCTTGTCGTCCTTGAGCACCACCGACACGCCCTCGAGCGGCTGGTTGGTCTTCTCCTCGCGCACGAAGCCAGAGACGGTGCCGTAGGGGGTCGACTCCCGCACCACGAACTCCTTGCCGTTGTCGCGCACGGTGACGTCGCGCATGTCGTAGACGACCTTCTGCACGCTGCCCACGTCGCCCGAGCCGACCGCGAGGAACGCGGTGTAGCTGTAGCTCGAGATGCGCTTCGTGCCGTCCGGCAGCGTGGCGGGCTTCGGCAGGTTCTGCGGGGCCTTCGCGAAGTACGTGCCCAGGAAGCTCGACGACGCGATGGGGATGAGGATCGAGTCCTTCGTCGCCGTCGGGTAGTAGTTCCCCGCGACCGCGCGATCGTTGAGCAGGTAGCTGCCCGCGCTGTTCTGCCCGGCGACGAAGGCGTAGCTCACGCCGTCACCCTCGGTGGCCCACATCGACGTCACCTCGCCGGGGATCGCGTCGAGCGACGCGGGGCGCTTGTAGACGTCCTCCAGGTGGAAGCGCATGTCGAAGCCGGCCTGGCCGGGCACGAAGAGCCGCTGCCCCTCGCCGAGCAGGGTGACGAAGCCGAAGGGCACGTTGAGGCCCCACGCCGCGTCGCGCGTGCCGTTGTTGGTCACGGTGACGACGATCTTCAGGTACTGCTTGCCCGGCTCGAGGATGTAGTCGCAGGTGAAGTCGAGCGGGTCGGTGGGGTCGACCACCTCGGTGAACGCCTTCACCAGCGAGATGAACGCGCCGCTGCGGCCCGACACGCGAATGGCCGCGGCCTTGCCGTCAGACCCG
This sequence comes from Archangium sp., assembly GCA_030681645.1. Taxonomy (GTDB): domain Bacteria; phylum Myxococcota; class Myxococcia; order Myxococcales; family Myxococcaceae; genus Archangium_A. Next base: position 487,848 of record JAUXRX010000007.1, on the reverse strand, counting down.
TCGTTGAGCACCTCGACCTTCGAGGGCTCGAGCGCGGTGAGGAAGAACGCGGGGAACATCTCGGTGAAGTAGTCGTTGCCTGCCACGCCCGAGGTCGAGCTCGACTTGCCGCCGCGCACGAGATCGATGTCGATGAGCGAGCCACCGAAGCTGCCGAAGCCGCGGCTGGTGCCCACGTTCTGGATGATGGCGTGCATCAACCCGTTCGAGAGCTTGTAGTCGCCCTCGGCGCCCGAGGCGCGCTTGCCGCCGATGAGATCGGTGGCGTCTTTCGGGGCCGCGTCGGTGTCGGCGAGCGCACGGACGCCGCCGATCAGCTCGACCCGGCTGTCGATCTGAAAGGCGCGCGCGGGCGCCTCGGTCTTCGTACACGCCAGGAAGCCCAGCGTGCCCATCAAGAGGAGTCGCTTCATCTGCTCACCAGACCGCGTGGAGCATCATGTCCACGCTGTCGTTGGGGTAGGAGGCCCGAGCCTCTTCGTTGCGGTGCGTGTACTGAACCAGGACGCGGAACGGTAACTCGAAGGGCTTCCAGCCGACCATGGCGGCGATCTCCATCACCTGGTCATCCGTCTGGGCACCGGAGGGCTCGAACCAGGCGAACCGCGCCGCCGCCTCGAGGCCCGTCCCCGTGTGGAAGTAGCGCACCTGCCCGAGCGCGCCGAGCGACGAGTCGGGCGGGAGGCCGGCGTAGGAGTAGGTCGACGACTTGCCGAGGAACGCCACCAGCGCGGTGATGCCCATGTGGTTGGCGGAGAGATCGGCTCCGTAGGCGAGCTGGTTGGTGGTGAGCCGGTTGGGCCGCACGCCGTCGGCGCGCGAGTTGTAGTAGCCGTTGACGCCGAGGGTGACGCGCTGGCTGATGTCGACCTCGACGCGCGCGACCGGGGTGACCGCGTTGTTGTCGTTGAAGAGCTGGTTGAAGCCGTTGCCGTTGGTGACGGCGAGCGAGTACTTGAAGCCGAAGCGCTGGCCGAGGCGCGCGCTGCCGACCTGCACGCCCACCTGGCGATCGGGAGCGAGGCCCTGGCGCGGACCGTACGCCTCGGGCGGGCTGATGCCGCCGGCGAGCACCGAGCGGCTCACGAAGGGGATCGAGCCGTCCGACTGGAGCATCTCGGCGTAGTACGGCGGGCGGAACTGGCCTGCGCGGATCTGGAAGTAGTTCGTCACGTCGTACTGAATGTAGGCATCGCGCACGTCGACGATGCGGTGGCCGGTGAGCGGATCGTTGGCGTCGACCAGGGGCGCTGCGAGCTCGATCGAGGTGTAGACGGTGAGCTTGTCCACCGGGTGGAAGTCGAGGCCGAGGCGGAAGTCGGCCACGCGGAAGCCGCCGTTGCCGCCCACGAGCTGCTCTTCCTGGAAGGGGAACGAATAGAAGACGCCGACGCGCGCGAAGCCGCTGAGGGTCACCTTCTGCCACCACTGCTGCTCGGGCTTCGGGGGCTCCGCGGGGGCAGCGGCCGGAGCCGGATCAGCGGACGCGACGTCCGCTGCGGGAGTCTCTGCGACGGGCGCGGGCGCGGCCTCGGTGGGAGCCTGGGTCAGCGCGAGGGACAGCACGAGGGCGAGCGACATGGTGTTGGGTTCTCCTTCAGCGGAAGACTTCGTCGAGCGAGCGGCCCTGAGCGGCCGCAGGGGTGGGAATGGTCAGGAGGCGGGACATCGTGGGCGCCACGTCGATGGGATCGGCGGTGCCGCCCTGGCCCTTCTTCACGTTGAGGCCGAAGAAGACGAGGGGCACCGAGCGGTCGTAGAGCCACGGAGAGCTGTGGCCCGTCTTGTCGTGCGCGCCGTAGGTCCAGTAGGGCTTCGTGAGGACGATCAGGTCGGGCGAGCGCCCCACGAACGCGCCGCGGGCGTAGAGGCGGCCCTCGGGACCGGTGAGGTTTCCGAGGGGGAGCAGGTCGAGCACGCCGGGCCAGGTGCGAGCGATGGCGCGGAGGCGCTCCACCTGCGGCTGGGCCTTCGCGCGCAGCGCGGCGGTGAAGGTGAAGCCCGGGGTCTTCCCGCCGGCGAACCATTCCTGGCGGCCGAGCTGATCATCGAGCTCCTTGTCGAGCAGCTCCCTGAGGCCCTTCATGTCGACCCGCCCCGCGTCGAGGCCGCGCGCCTTCGAGAGCTCGGGCACGGGCGGCACGCCGTGATCAGACGAGAGCACCACCACGTATCTGCCCTTGCCCACGAGGGTGTCGAGGCCGGTGAGCAGGCGGCCGATCTCCTGGTCGATGTGCAGGTATTCGGAGAGCGACTCGGGGGAATCGGGGCCGAAGCCGTGGCCGATGCGATCGTGGCCGGAGAAGCTGATGGTGAGCAGGTCGGGGATCTCGTCCTTGCCCAGGCCCAGCGCCTTCACGCCGTCGAGCGCGACGTCGACCTCGGCGGTGTCGAGCGGGGCCTGCAGCGCCTGCGCCTCGGCGAGCGGCTCGCTGTCGCCTCTGCGTTGACCGAGCATCGGAGACTTGCCGGTGGTGCCGCCTCCGGGGAGGCCCCAGGCGAAGGCACCCTTGAGCAGCAGCTGCGCGAGGCGGTCGTTGGTGGGGGCGAGGAAGGCAGGGAGCTCCTTCGCGTAGAAGGTGCTGGTGGTGAAGAAGGGCTTCTCGGCGTCGAACCAGACGGCGAGGCCGGCGTGGCCCGCGCAGAGGATGGCGCTGCGATCCTTCGCGGACACGGAGAGCGAGAGGGCCTTGTCGTCGGACGACTTGAGGGCGTCGGCCAGGGTGGGCGCGCGCAGCCACGTGGGCGCGGTGCCATCACGCTCGGCGGGCTCGCGGCCGAGGACCTTCCAGGCGGGGTCTTGCGTGCTGAGGGTGGGCTTGCCGGTCTCCGCGTCGATCCAGTCGTTGGAGGTGATGCCGTGCACCTCTCCGTTGGCGCCGGTCATGAGGGTGGCGTGGCCCACCGAGGTGATGGTGGGCGCGGCGTCGTAGCGGGCTTCCCAGAAGACGTAGCCTTCGGTGGTGAGCCGCTTGATGCCGCCGGTGACCTTCGACGCGCGGGCGTGGAACGAATCGGCGGAGAGTTGATCGATGACGATGACGACGCCCAGCCGGGGACGCTCTGCGAGGGCCGAAGCCGCCGCGAGCACGAGGAGGACGACGAAGCGATGCACGAGTCGCGCTTCTAGCCGCCTTCACCGGGCGGGAGGTGACATTTGGGTTTCACCATTCGCGGTCGAAGAGCTGCACCTTGCCGTCGGGGTTCTGGCAGCTGATGGCGCTGCGGCGATCGTTCCAGGTGAGGACGTAGGGCCTGGGTGAGCCCTTGAAGCGCACGGTGTTGCCGTCGCCTTCGAGCTCCTGGAAGGGTTTGGTGTCGTTGCCGCGGTAGAAGACGCGTTTGTCGAACACGCGGAGTTCTTCTTTCGATTTGTGATCGAGGAATGCGCCGGTGCGGGTCGACCAGGCGGGGGCCATCACCTCGAAGCTGCCGGCGGAGGTGAGCTTGGCGCGCTGTTCCGAGGTGACGACGAGCTCTTCGGGGAGCCCTGCTTCGTGCATCGGGGTGCTGGTCTTGATCAGGCGCGAGATGACTCCGGCTTGATCGAGGGTGCTGGTGTTGGTGGCGCCGCCCGCCTCGGTGGAGAACTCGAGGTGAAAGGTGAGGCCGCCGAGGAGCGCGCCCTGCTCGGAGTAGGACAGGAGGAAGGTCTCGCTGCCCGAGCCCATGGGGAACTCGCTGTCGACGCGGAGCAGGAGCAGGCGATAGCCGGTGCGCTGGATGGCGGCGATGGGCGCGAGCGACTTCTTCTCGCCCTCTCCAGGCTTCTTCTTCCACGCGCGCAGGGAAGAGAGTTGGGGCGACGCGTCCTTGAGGAAGCCCAGGGCGTCGGCGTCGGCGGCGTTCAGCTTCGTGCTCGTCTTCTCGAGGTCCTTGATGGTGATGGGCAGGGTCGAGGCCGGGAACTTCTTGAGGACGTCCTGGAAGGTGGGCCTGGCGCCGAGCGCGGTGGTGGCGAGCAGCAGGACGGCGACGCGGAGCATGTGGGGACAATCGCAAGCCCGGCGCGTTCTGTCGCGTTCCGCCGTAAGAGGTGGCCGGGTGACGACGGCGTCGATGTGTGGAGTTCATGTCGAGGTGGCTTCGGCGGCCACGTGCCGGCGGTGTGGCCGGTTCTGTTGCGTGAAGTGTCTGCCGCAGTTCGAGACGTGCCCTGAGTGCGTGGCGCGGGCGGTCAAGGCGCTGCCTCCGCTCGAGGGTCGAGCGCGGCTCGCGGCGATCGGGCTGTGGGCGGGGAGCGCCGCGTTCTCGGTGCTGACTGCGATCAGCCTGTGGCAGCTCGTCGGCGGAACGAGGGCGTCGACGCTCGCGATCCGGACGGCGGCGACCACTCTGCCGCTGGTGGTGCTCGCGACCGCGGTCTTCGTGTCGATGTGGACTCACCGGGCCGTCACGCACGCCCTGGCTCGCGGCGCGCAGCTCGACGCAGGGTCACCCGGGGGCGCGGTGGTGAGTTGGTACATTCCGATCGTGAACCTGGTGCGGCCGTTCAACATCATGCGCGAGATGCTCGAGCACGCCCGCTGCGACACCTCGTTGGTTGGGGTGTGGCAGGGCCTGTGGGTGATCGGCGGCATCGCGGCCAACGTCTCGGGTCGTTTTCAGGGAACGATGGGGATCGCGGTCAGCATCGCGTCGAGCGTGGCGATGATCGGCGCGGGCGTGGTCGGAGCGCAGGTCGTCAGGTCGCTGAAGTGGGCGCCCTGAGGGGACGTGGGCTGGCTGGATCTGCCCGGTGCTCGTCGCGTGCTGGCCTCTCGAGCTTCGGGCGAGGACGCGATCGTGCTCCAGGTGGGCCGTCAGAAATGTCGGTCCCGCATGGGATGACCATGGGGCGGTGAACACAAAAGGGGAAAGGAGCGTGGGATGAAGACGATGTTGGTGTTGAGGCAGTTGGCGGCGGTGCTGGATCAGAAGCTGGTTACGGTCACGCGGGCGAGGAAACTGACGCCGCACGATCTGCTGGTGCTGGCGTGGATGGAGCAGAAGCCGGGGATCTCGGGGAGCCTCCTCGCGCACCGCGTGGGCCGGAAGCGGCAGAACATCCAGGCTTCGCTCGAACGGCTCGAGCAACGAGGTCTCGCGGAGAAATACGCCGGGAGCTATCGGGGCCGATCGGTCGGGTGGGGACTGACGAACCGTGGCGCCTCGCTCTGGGCGGAGCTTGCGACTGGTTTTCAAGTCCAGGAAGACATGCTCGCGAGCTGTGGTGTCACTCCTGCGTTGATCAACGCACTGGAGGGGCTGATCACCCGCATGGCGCGGAGCCAGGCTCAGCCGACCACGTGGAGCCCGGGGCTCATCGAGGTGCCGGAGGATGAGGTCCCCGAGTGGGCAGACTCCGGAGAGGTGGAGCTGCCATCCGAGGGCGACGTGGCGTGAGATCACGAAGTCAGCCGCGAGGCCGTGCCCATCCCCGCACTTGCCCCTCGATTGCGTGCGAGGATCCTCATGTGACGGCGGGGGGGGCCAGTCGCTCTCCCGGGCGCGTAATGGACCATTACCGCGCGGTAATGGTCCATTACGCGCTCGAAAAAGGGGACCGGGCTGGGCTCACCTCGGGACGCGAAGCGTCGTGGCAAACGCCTCTCCCACTGCGTCACATGAGCGTCCTTGCCAGAAGCAGAGGGGCAAGCGCGCGACGAGCACGACCGAAGCCCATCGCTCAGCACGCCCCTCGATGCAGTAGAGACCTCCTCACCGACTTCTTCCTTGCGAAAACAGCAGAGGTCTCCGAGCTGTCCGGCGACCTCTGCGCGCTGGCCCAGCTGAGCTCCGCTCAGCCCTTGCGCCGAACCACGCGCCGCACGATCGCGCTCGCCTGCGGCACCTTCAGCACGATGCAGCCGATCCCGTAGAGCGCGCAGTACAGCCCGAGCAGCCCCAGGCTCATCGGAATGCGCGGCAGCTCAGGCGGCGCCAAGAGCGCACCACCCCACTCCGTCGACGTCGCCGCGACCACCCCGAACTTCGCCCCGAGCCATACCTTCACGCCCAGCGCGACGAGACCGGCCCCGATCGCCGCCGGCCACACCTTCGCCAGCTGCCGCCCGGTCGAGGGCAGTTCCCCCAGCTCCCGGCGCAGCGCGCGCCGCAGCAACGACATCTCGAGCCACGCCGTCACACCGGTCGTGATCGTGATGAACACCGCCCCCAGGTGCTCCGGCAACCCCAGCTGCCCCGGCAGGATCCGCACCGCGTAGTAGCCCAGCGCGATCCCCAGGCTCACCCGGATCGCCGCGAACTTGAGCGGCCGCCGCGTGTCCTTGAGCGCGTAGAACGCCGACGAATACAGCCGCCCCGACGTCTGCGCCGACAGCGCCACGCCCGAGCCGATGAGCAGGTACCAGGTGAACCGCGAATCAGCCGCGGTGAACTTGCCCGACTCGAGCAGCGCCGCCGCGATCAGATCGCCCAGCAGCAGGAACGCCACCGCCGACGGCACCACGAAGAACGCCATTCGCTCCAGGCCCGCACCGAGCCGCTCGGCGATCGCCTTCGTCCGCTCCTCCTTCGACTTCATCGCGTCGGCCGACATCTCAGGCAGCTCGGCCGCCGAGATCGCCATGCCGAACAGGCTCACCGGCAACAGCGCGATCGTCTGTGCGTACGTCAACGCCGACACCGCCCGCTCGGAGATCATCGACGCATACGCCATGTCGACCCAGCTGCTCACCTGCACCACCCCGCGCGCCATCACGGCGGGCAGAAAGCCCGACACCACCTGCCGCACCGAGGGCCTCGACAGCGACGGCTTCGGCGAGAAGCCTCCGAGCAGCCCGAGCACGTTCGGCAGCTGCACCACGAACTGCGCCACGCTGCCCGCCACCGTTCCCCACGCGGCCCATGTGACCAGGACGTCCTGCGTCTCACCCCTCGCGAGGATCAAGGCCGCGATGATGCAGCCGTTCCACACCACCGGCGCCGCGTACGAGAGGAAGAACTTCTTGTGGCTGTTGAGGATGCCCAGGCACCACGCGCTGAGCACCAGCACGCCCGTGCCGGGAAAGATCAACCGCACCAGCCGAATCGTCAGCTCCCGCGACGCGCCCTCGTAGCCCGGCGCGATCACGTCGACGAGCAGCGGCGCCGCCAACACCCCCAGCCCCACCATCACCCCCACCAGCAACGAGAGCAGCCCGAACACCGCCCCCGCCACCTTCCGCGCTTCTTCGTCTTCCTTCTTCGCCCGCAGCCCCGCGTAGACCGGAATGAACGACGCCGAGAGCACGCCTTCCCCCAGCAGGTTCTGCAGCACGTTCGGAATGCGCGTCGCCGCCGCGAACGCCGCCGCTTCCAGCCCGTTCCCCAGGAAGTGCGCGAACAACTTCTGCCGCACGAGGCCCACCAGCCGCGACAAGAGGATCCCCGCAGCCACGAGTGCGGCACTTCGACCACTGCGTTGCGGCGGGGGACTCACGGCCCGGGCACTGTAAGCGAGCGCCGTGCCGAGTCGACTTCGGGCCAGCGGAACCGCGCCGCGAAATGGGCTCGCCCCACCAAACCACGGGCGGCGACGCTTGACCCGCACCTCCGCTCACGCCAAACCAACCGCATGAGCCGGATCCTGGTCGTCGACGATGAAGCGAACCTCCGCAAGGTGCTCGCCGCGATCCTGCGGAAGGACGGCTACGAGGTCGCGGTCGCCGAAGACGGTGAACAGGCCATGGCCGAGTTCGAGAAGAACGGCGCCGACGTGATCATCACCGACCTCGTCATGCCCAAGCTCGGCGGCATGGACATCCTCCACAAGGTGCGCGCGTCTCGCTCGGTGGTGCCGGTGATCATCATCACCGCCCACGGCACGGTCGACTCCGCCGTCGAGGCGATCAAGCTCGGCGCCTTCGACTACATCACCAAGCCCTTCGAGCACGCCGAGATCCGCTCCGTCGTGGCGAAGGCCGCCCGCACCCAGGAAGCCAACCAGGGCCACGTCGCCCCCGATGGCAGCGCCCGCAAGTCGATCATCGGCGGCGGCAATCACATGGAGGACCTGTTCAAGATCATCGACAAGGTCGCCGACACTCCGTCCACCGTGCTCATCACCGGCGAGTCGGGCACCGGCAAGGAGCTCGTCGCCACCGCCCTCCACCAGGGCAGCTCGCGCCGCGACAAGCCGCTCATCAAGATCAACTGCGCCGCCATTCCCAAGGACCTGATGGAATCGGAGCTCTTCGGCTACGAGCGCGGCGCCTTCACCGGCGCGGTCTCCAGCAAGCCCGGCCGCTTCGAGCTCGCTGACGGCGGCACCCTCTTCCTCGACGAGATCGGCGAGGTGCCCATCGAGATGCAGGTCAAGCTGCTGCGCGTGCTCCAGGAGAGCGAGTTCGAGCGCGTCGGCGGCATCAAGACCACCCACGTCGACGTTCGCCTCATCGCCGCCACCAACCGTGATCTCGAGAAGGAGACCGAGGCCGGGCGCTTCAGGAAAGACCTCTTCTACCGGCTCAACGTCGTGCCCATCGTGCTGCCGCCCCTGCGCGCGCGCGCTGACGACATTCCCCAGCTCGTCGTGCACTTCATCGAGAAGTACAACAAGCGGCTCAACAAGAAGATCGAGAACATCTCGGACGAGGCGCTGGTGCTGCTCCAGGCCTGGCCCTGGCCCGGCAACATTCGCGAGCTCGAGAACCTCATGGAGCGGGTGTTGTTGTTCGCCGATGGTCCCCGCATCGAGGTGAAGGACCTGCCCGAGGGCGTGCGCAGCGGCATGCAGTCGGCGCCGTCGTTCTTCTCCGGCGCCACTCCCGCGCCCGGCGAGACTCCGCTCAAGGACTTCCTCAAGCAGAAGCAGGCGGAGATCGAGAAGAGCTTCATCGTGCAGGCGCTCGCCAAGACCGAGGGCAACGTGACCCGCGCCGCGAAGCTGCTGCAGATCAGCCGGAAGTCGCTGCAGACCAAGATGAAGGAGTTCGGGCTGCGCGATGAGGAGCCCGTGATTGACGAGTAGATCGGCCCCTCGCCCCGGCCCTCTCCCCGCTTCGCAGGGAGACGGAGACTGGCCGCTGCTGGCGCTGACGCTGCACATGCTCGAGCACCTGGCGCCGCGGCTCTTCGAGCAGCTCGGCCTGGGGGCCCTGCAGCGGGAAGCGCTGGAGCAGTGTCAGGCCGTCGCCTACGACTTCAGCGGTGATGCCGATCGCCTCCAGGCCGGCGTCGACGCCTGGTACTGCCGGCACCTCAAGGGGCTGCCGCACCCGCCACCCGATGGCGACGCGCTCCGCCGGGCGCTCCGGGCGCTCGCCGAGGACGACCAGCTGATCTACGCGTGGCTCATCGGGGAGCAGGCCGCCCGGTGTGGCCTCGATGTCCGCGTCGACGTCGGACCGCGGCCCTTCATGCACGGCTCGCGGCTGCACGACGCGTACTGGGTGACGCACCTGGTGATGCTCGGGTCCGACTACTTCGCGCGCCCCCTCACCCATCCCGACGCCCAGGCCTGGGGTGACGCGCTGACGGCGCTGATCCCCTGGCTCGAACAGAACCCCAACGCCGATCTCGCCGGCGAGGTCGCCTTCTGCCTTCGCTTCCTGCGCCGCGACGCCAGTGCCGCGCTCGACCTGCTGCAGCGCGCGCCCGCGACCGAAGATCCCCACGCCCAGGCAACCGCCCTGCTCGCCCTTTCAGTGGAGTCCCCCGACTCCGCCCCAGATGAGCGGGTGCGCTACAACGCTGTGGCAGAAAACTCGCAAGGATCAGTCACGTCGGTAGGGTGAAGAAGCCTTCCGACTCAGGAGCCGTTCAATGCCCGAGATGCCCACGCTGGGTGAGCCGCCCAAGCAGAGCCCCGTCGTCCCAGTCGCCATCACGGCCGTCGTCGTCGGTCTCCTCACCGGGGGCCTCTTCTGGCTGAAGAACCGCCCCGACGACGCCACGCCGCCGCCGGCTCCAGTCGCAGAAGCCACACCCGCGGCCGTCGCCCCTCAGGCGGGCGAGGTTCCTGCGCCGCAACCCGGTGCCGCACCCGCACCCGCGCCCGTCGCCGCCGCGCCTGTTCCCGCACTGGCGCCGGCCCCTGAGAAGTCCGGCCTCAAGGCCTTCAAGGTGCAGATCCGCGGCCCGCTCGAGTCGGCCATCGTCGCCTCGGAAGGCAAGGAGGTCGGCACCCCGCTGACCCAGGTGGTCAACCGCTCGCTGGTCTGGTGGGTGCGCGTGCCGCAGGACCTGGTGAAGGGCGACACCCTGTCGGTGGTGTACGAGACCCGCGACGGCCAGGAACCCCTCGTGCACGCCGTTCGCTTCGAGAGCCAGAAGCAGGGGCGCACCTTCGAGACCTACCGCTTCAAGCCGTCCAGCGAGAGCTTCGCCCGCTACTACCAGGGCGACGCCAGCGAGCTGGAAGAACGCCTCGTCAACAGCCCCCTCGAGTCGTACGAGCAGATCACCTCGCTGCTGCGCGACGGCCGCAAGCACAAGGGCGTCGACTTCAAGACCGCCGTGGGCACGCCCGTGCGCGCCACCTTCGACGGCGTGGTGACGCGCAAGAACTGGAACTTCCGCGGCAACGGCAACTCGGTCGAGCTGCAGGAGTCCGGCGGGCAGGGCCGCACCGCCCTCTTCCTCCACCTGTCCGAGGTGCCGAAGTCGCTCGTCGGCGGCCAGCGCGTGAAGCGTGGCGAGGTGATCGCGAAGTCGGGCAACACCGGCCGCAGCTTCGCCCCGCACCTCCATTACCAGCTCATGACCGGCGACAAGGTCATCGACCCCTTCACCTCGCACAAGACCACCCGGGTGAGCCTGCCGGCCGCTGAGCGCGCCGGCTTCGAGAAGCGCATGACCGAGCTCAAAGCCCTCATTCCCCCCTCCGCTGAGCTCGCCGCCGGGGGCTGAGTGGCCACGGAACTGGCTTTGCGGCCCCCTTCGACCTACCGTTCGAACCCGATGAAGCGCCTCGGCTTTCTCCTTGCCGTCATCCTCGGCACCTCAGCCTCCGCCGCGGAGATCACGCGCGTCGCGTCGTCCTTCGAAGAGAAGGACCCGTTCGGCATGTTCCTCGACTTCACCTTCGATCGCACCGCCGACCGCGGCACGATCACGCGTGAGTGGTACCAGCTCGGCGAGCTGCAGGACGTCACCGAGCTGCGCTACCAGAAGTACGAGTCGAAGCTCGCCATCGACGTGAACCTCGGCATCTACAAGGACCTCGAGCTCCACATCGGCGTGCCCATCGTCTTCCAGCAGGACCGCAACTGGTTCTACGCAGGCGGGACCAACGAGACGAACAGCACCATCCTCCGCAACTGCGCGCTCGACCCCCAGGGCACGCCCTGCGCGAACCCCGGCAGCGGCGACGGTCACCTCTTCGATCCGCCCAACAGCAGCTACCGCTCGGGCCTGGGCGACTTCACCTTCGGCCTCGCCTGGAACCCGTTCGTGCAGAAGAAGGACCCGAGCAAGCCCACCTGGTCGCTGCGCTTCGACTACACCGCGCCCACCTCTGCCCTGCTCAACCCCACCGTCTACACGAGCAACGCGAACCGCGGGAACATCGGCGACAAGCTGCACCGCTACGCGTTCAGCACCGCGGTGAGCAAGCGCATCAGCAAGTACGTCGAGCCCTACTTCGAGCTGCACTACACGCTCGCGTGGCGCGGCCCCGGCGCGTATTCGAACTGCGACGACAAGTCGGACACCCGCCAGAGCCACCCCGAGAACTGCGGCACCGGCCCGTGGACGCGCGAAGAGACGGGCATTCGCCCCGTGCACACCGGCGGCTCGATCTTCGGCGTGGAGATCACCGCCTTCGAGCGTGAAGACCGGCACCAGCGCGTGGCCTTCGATTTCCGCGGCTTCGTGAACTACTTCTCCGAGGGCCGCTACTACAACGAGATGTCCGACCTGTTCGGCAAGCTGCTCTACACGGGGGACTATGGGCAGGCCGGCGCGCAGTTCGGCTTCGTGGGTCAGGCGGCGGAGTTCGTCATCCTCCGCTCGTACGTGTCGTTCGCCTACAACTCCGAGCACTTCCTCACCAACGAGAACATCGGCAAGGACCTCACGGGCAACGGCACGGTCGACGTGTCGAGCAACCCCGAGGAGATCAACCCGAACTACGACTACCGGATCGACCGCGTGGGCCGACGGTTCCGCATCGAGCAGCAGTTCATCTTCCGCTTCCAGGTCACGGCGACGTTCAACTTCTGAGCGTCCCTCGACTCCGCTCGGGATGAACGGCTGAACTGACTCAGAGTTGACCGCGGCGGGGCAACCCCGCCACCGCGCCCAGCTTCGTCACCACGTGCGAGCCGACCAGGCACCCGAACCGGGCATGGCCTTCGAGCGCGTCGAGGTCAGCGGCCTCCAGCTCGGCGCGCGTCGCGTAGAGCCGGGTGAGCCCGTAAAGGAAGCCCGCGGTGAAGCCGTCGCCCGCGCCGGTGGTGTCGATCACCTTCACCCGCCGCGCGGGCACGTGCCGCGTCTCGCCCCGGAACCGCAGCGACGCGCCCTTCGCGCCCCGCGTGACGATGCCCACCAGCACGCCGCGCTGCTCGAGCCAGCTCAGCGCCGAGGCGACGTCTGAGGTGCCGGTGACGAACTCGATCTCCTCTTCCGAGAGCTTCACCACCGCGCAGCGCTTGAAGAGCACGCCCAGCAGCCGCCGCAGCACCGAGGGGTCCTTCCACAGGTGCAGCCGCAGGTTGGGATCGGTCGAGGTGAGCTGCCCCGCCTCGAAGGCCCGCCTCACCGCGTCGCTCACCGCCGTCCGCGCCGGGGCGTGAATGAGCGAGTTGGTCCCCACGTGCACCACGCGGCTCGAGCGCAGCAGCTTCTTCGCGCCGCCGGTGTCGCGCCCGTCGAGGAAGGTCTCGGCCGCGCGCGTCCGGTAGAAGGTGAAGCTCCGCTCGCCCTGCGCGGTGAGCGAGACGAAGCCCAGGCCCGTCTTGCCCTCCCCCGTCTGGCGCAGGTGGCGCACGTCGACGCCTTCCTTGCGCAGCCCGTCTTTCAGGAAGTGGCCGAACTCGTCTTCGCCGGTGACGCCTACCAGGCCCGACTTCGCCCCGAGCCGGGAAAGCCCCACCGCGACGTTCGCCGGCGCGCCCCCGAGGCACGGCGTCCAACACGTCACCTCGCGCACCCGCTGCCCGCGGCGGTTGGGGAGGAAATCGACCAGCGCTTCACCCAGCGAAACGACGTCCATCTCATGGTCGCTCCGCCTCATCGGATCCTCCGCTTCGCTGGTACGGCTTCGCTCCGGTCCATCTCATGGTCGCTACGCCTCATCGGATCCTCCGCTTCGCTTCGGCTCCGTGGCCCAGCTTCGCTGGTACGGCTTCGCTCCGGTCTAGTCCGTCCCCACCTGTTCCATGAACTCGACCGACTTGAGCTTTCGCCCCAGGTGATGGGCGATGAAGAGGTTGAGCAGCTCACGGCTGCGCGCGCGCAGCTCGGCGGGCATCGGGGTGCGTTCACCCGCCTGCAGCCGCGCGAGCGCGTCGACCACCTCGGGCCGCGCGGGGATGCCGTACGGCACGCGGAGGCTGCAGGAAGCGCACACCACGCCGCCGTGCTCGGGATCGAAGCGGGGCCGATCTCCCGTGGGCTGGCCGCACAGCGCGCAGGGCGAAAAGCGCGGCATGAAGCCCGTGTACTGGAGCGCGTCGAGCTCGAACTTGATCAACGAGGTGGGCCCCGCCTTCTTCTCCTCGAGCAGGCCCAGGTACTGCGCCAGCGCGTCGAAGAGCGGCTCGTTGGGCTGGTGATCGCGGGAGATTTCCCGGCAGAGCTCGAGGCAGTACATCGCACGGGCGATGCGGGCGAGATCGTCGCGCAGCCGGTGGAAGGAGCGGATCACGTCGACCTTGTCGAGGCGGCAGGTGTCTCCGCTGCCGGTGACGAGCCAGGCGGTGAGGTGCGTGCCGGCTTCCAGCGCTCCGGCGAAGCGGCGCTTCGACTTGCGGGCTCCCGCGGCGAAGGCCGAGAGGCGGCCGTGGGCGCGGGTGAAGAGCGTGACGATGCGGTCGGCTTCTCCGAAGTCGACGGTCGAGAGCACGAGTGCTTCGTCTGAAAAGCGGTCCAGTTTGCCCTCTCCCCGACCTCCCCCCTCGGGGAGAGGGAGACAGGTGCGTTGACTAGCGGTGGGTGTAGCGGATCGCGAGGTCGTACATCGCGTTCATCGCCAGCAGCAGGGCCACCACCGCCACCGCGGCGATCGTCACCCACAGGCCCGTCGACGCGCGCGCCTGGCGATCGACCTCGAGGGCCTTCGGATCGAAGTGTTCCGCCTTCGGCGACTCGGGGATCTCGTGGAACCGGTTGACCGCGTCGTCAGGTGAGAGCCCGACCGCGCTCGCGTAGCTGCGGATGTAGTTGAGCACGAAGATCCGCTCGGGGAACCGCTCGCTCTGACCCGCCTCGAGCGCGGCCACCAGGGTGGGCGAGATCTTCGTCTGCCGGGCCACCTCGTCCAGCGACAGCCCGCGGAGCTCGCGTTGCTGCTGGAGGTAGCGCCCGAACGGCCCGTAGCTCATTTCAGCTGCTGCTCCTTGAGCGACTTGCACAGGTCCTTCTGATCGTCGGTCGCCGCCTTGTCGGCGCAGGTCTGGAAAGCCCTGGCCGCGCCTTCCTTGTCACCCGCGTTCGCCAGGCACACGCCGTCGCGTTGCCACGCGTCAGGCCGATCGGGGCAGTGTTCGCGGAAGCGCGCGAAGTACTTGCACGACTCGGCGGTGTTGTTGGCGGCCTCGTAGACCTCGCCCAGCCACAGCTCGCCCAGGCAGTACTTCGGGTTCACCGAGAGCGCGGCCTTGAGCAGCTCGATCGCCTGCTTGCTGTCGCCCTTGCGGAACCAGGCCCAGCCCATGTTCCCCTGGGGGATGAAGGGGGTGCGGTACATCACGTCGCTGAGCGCGATCTGGTACTGGGCGATCGCGTCGTCGTAGCGCTTCTGGTCCATGTACAGGTTGCCGAGGTTGGTGCGCGCCTCGCTGAACGGGGTCTTGAGCTCGAGCGCCTTCGCGTAGGCGACCTGCGCCTCTTCGAGCCGCTGGAAGCTCTGGTGCAGCACCAGCGCCTTGATGTGCCAGGCCTCGGCGTTCATCGGGTCGAAGCCCAGCGCGTCGTCGGCTTCCTTGAGCGCGATCTGCGGCGACTTCACCAGGTTCTGCACCGCGATCTCGTAGTGGAGGACCGACTGGTCCTTGTCCTTCTCGGACACGTGCGCGCAGCCCTGCACCAGCAACGCCAGGCAGAACGCCGAGAAGAGCTTGCCCAGCTGCACCACGCTGGCGTGGCCGCCGGTGCCCTGCTTCGAGGGGGCCGGCCCGCTGCCCGCCACGCCCGCCGTCGCCGCCGGGGGAGGCGGCTCGCGCATGAACACCGGCATGGTGCGGATGATCGTTTCCTGCTCGTCGGGGGGGCGGCCGCGGAAGTTCAGGTTGTCCATGATGAACCCCATGGACTCGACGAAGCCGAGCGCTTCGGCCTCTTCGCTCTGGAACTGCTCGGCCGGCACGGTGCCGTTGCTGGGCACGTAGACCGCGCTCTCGCCGCTCTGCTGCATGTACAGGTAGACGAACACCGCGAAGCCCGACGGCCCGCGCAGCCCGAGCACGAAGGCCATCGCGGGGCCGGCCTTGCGCCCGGGGATCGCGAGGTGAGGTGCGTTCAGCGACTGGTACAGCTGGACGACCTGGTCTTTGACAGCCGGCAGGCCTTTGAGTCGCTCGTCGATTGAGTACATGAGGGCTCGTCAGCGGGTGGTGAAGCTGAATTCCTGGGTGACGTCGTTGGTGTCGGCTGCGGTGCGGGTGAAGGTCACCAGCTGCTTCTCGATGGTCACCTGGTCGCTGGTGGTGTTGCCCTCGCCGATGATCACCCGGAACACCGCCGAGCGGGAATTGCTCTTGGGCGAGTTCGGATCGACGTAGCGCTTCTTGGCCTGGACGATCACGATGTTCTGCCCCACGCGGAGTGACTTCGTGATGTCGGTGACGAGCTGCTCATCGCCGCTCTTGAGCGTGCGCATGAACTTGCCGTTGAGGAACAGGTCGACCTCGTACTCGGTCATGCCCGGCGGGCTCTGCTCGGTGACCAGGAAGTACTTCTGGGTGATGCCGCCCTCCGGCCTGGCGGGCTTGTCCGCGCCGCCGCTCAGGGTCACCTTCTTCACCGAGTAGCCGGGCGCGTCGATCTGCACGTTGCCCTTGTCGTCGAGCCGCACCGTCACCTTCTCGAAGGTGTGGTTGGTGAGCCCGTCGACGCTGACACCGTTGACGTAGACCTCGACGGCGAGCGCCGGCAGCGAGACACAACAGAGGGCTATCAAGATGCGCTTCATGTGACCTCCTTCGAACCCCGCGAAAACCAAGTCGTGACGCGGACATACTCCACGAATCACATTCTCGGAACGGTTGGCTCCCGGGGGAAATTCGCTTAACGACGCAACATGTCGTTTTTTGCCCGCCTCAAACTTGCGCTCTCCATTCTCTTCAGCTCCTCGACCGCGCTCCGGGTGACCGGAGCCCTGGCGCCCGCCCTGCCCCCGCCTGCCCCGGCGCCCGCCCTGCCCCCTCCGCCCGTCCCGCTGACTGCTGAACAACAGCACGCGGCGGCCTTGTTCCTGCTGGGGCTCCTGCAGCGCGAGGGCCGGCTGCTCGACTTCCTCCAGGAGGACATCGCCACCTTCGCAGATGCCGATGTAGGCGCCGCTGCCCGGCTGGTGCACGAGGGCTGCCGCAAGGTGCTCGGCCAGTACGTGCCCATCGCCCCGGTGGTGAAGGAGACGGAAGGCGCGGCCATGGAGATCCCCACCGGGTTCGACGCGAACCGCTTCCGCCTCACGGGCAACGTCGCCGGCACCGGCCCGTGGAAGGGCAGCCTCAAGCACCACGGCTGGGTGGCCACGAAGATCTCCCTGCCTGACGTGCCCACCACGGTCGACGTGAAGGTGCTCGCGCCCGCAGAGGTGGAGCTCGCATGAAATACGCCATCGGCATCGACCTCGGCACCACGCACTGCGCGCTGTCGTATCAGCCGATGGACGCGAAGAGCGGCCGTGGCCCGAACCAGGCGGTGCTGCCGGTGCCACAGCTCACCGCGCCGGGCACGCTCGAGAGCAAGCAGCTGCTGCCCTCGTTCCTCTACCTCGCGGCCGCCGCCGAGTTCCCCGCCGGCTCGCTGGGGTTGCCGTGGAACAAGTCGCTCGGCCTCGCGGTCGGTGAGCTGGCGCGCAGTCACGGCGCGAAGGTGCCCACCCGGCTGGTGAGCTCGGCGAAGTCGTGGCTGTGCCACCCCACGGTGGACCGGCGCGCGGCGATCCTCCCCTGGGGCGCGCCGGCCGAGGTCACGAAGGTGTCTCCGGTCGAGGCGAGCGCGAAGTACCTCGAGCACCTCCGCCAGGCCTGGGACAAGGAGCTGGGCAAGGGCGCGCACCTCGAGGAGCAGGAGGTGGTGGTCACCGTGCCCGCCTCGTTCGACGCCGCCGCGCGCGACCTGACGCTCGAGGCCGCCAGGCAGGCAGGCCTGCCGCGCGTCACCCTGCTCGAGGAACCGCAGGCCGCGCTCTACGCGTGGCTCGAGGCGATGGGCGAAGGCTGGCGCAAGCAGCTCTCGCCCGGTGACGTGCTGCTGGTGGTGGACATCGGTGGCGGCACCAGCGACTTCTCGCTCATCGGCGTGAGTGAAGGCGCAGGCGAGCTGCAGCTCGAGCGCAAGGCCGTGGGAGATCACATCCTCCTCGGCGGCGACAACATGGATCTCGCGCTGGCCTACGCGCTCAACGAGAAGTTCAAGGCCGCGGGGAAGACGCTCGATCAGTGGCAGCTCTCGGCGCTCACCTCGGCCTGCCGCGTGGGCAAGGAACACCTCTACGAGCACAAGAAGGCCGAGAAGGTGGCCATCACGGTGCCCGGCCGCGGCTCTTCGCTCATCGGCGGCACGCTCAAGAGCGAGCTGCTGCGCGACGAGCTCGAGTCGATCCTCACCGAGGGGTTCTTCCCGCGGACGAAGATCGCCGAGGGCGTGACGCAGGCACGGCGCTCGGGCCTGGCGCAGGTGGGCCTGCCCTACGCGCAGGACGCGGCGATCACCCGGCACCTGGGCGCGTTCCTCACCCGGCAGGCGGGCTCGCTGGGGCTGGGCACCACGTTCGCGCGGCCCACCGCAGTGCTGTTCAACGGCGGCGTGCTCAAGGCCACCGCGCTGCGGACCCGCGTGATGGAGACCCTCAACGCCTGGCTCGAGGCCGACGGCGCACCGCCCGCGCGGGAGCTGGAGGGCGCTGAGCTGGACCTCGCCGTGGCGCGCGGCGCTGCGTATTACGCGTGGGTGAAGGCAGGCCACGGCATCCGCATTCGCGGCGGCACGGCGCGCTCGTATTACGTGGGCGTGGAGTCGGCGACGCTGGCGGTGCCCGGCTTCACCCCCCCGGTGAAGGCCTTGTGCGTCGCGCCCTTCGGCATGGAAGAGGGCACGCAGGCCGACATTCCCCCGCAGGAGTTCGGGCTGGTGGTCGGTGAGCCCACGCGCTTCCGCTTCTTCTCGTCGTCCACGCGGCGGGACGACAAGGTGGGCGTGCTGCTCGACGACGCGAAGGAGCTCGAGGAGCTGCCGGCGATCGAGACCACCCTGCCCGGTACCGGCGGCGCGCTGGTGCCGGTCAACCTGCAGGCGGCCGTGACCGAGCTGGGAGCGCTCGAAGTCCGTTGTCTGGAGCGCGAAGGCAAGGGACGCTGGAAGCTCGAACTCAACGTCCGCCAGGACTGAAGGGAGCGCTGCGGGATGATCGTCTTCAACCTCCTCGCGATCGTCGTCGGTCTCATCATCGGCATCTGCCTCGGGCCGCTGTACTGGGCGTTCCCCGACTTCATGGAGACGACGTGGGGCAACGTGCTCGCGGCCGGCGTCGTGACGGTGGTCGGCATCGTCACCGATCTGGTCGGGCTCAAGGGCCGGGTGTTCTGGCTGCCGATCTGGTTCTTCGGGCTCGTCGGCATGGGCGTCAACCTGCACACGCAGTGGGGCTGGTGGGGCCCGGCGCTGGCGGGCGCGCTGGTGGTGGTGCTCTTCGGCGGCCTGCTGGCGATGGGCGCGGTGCACGAGCGCAAGGAATGGGCGGAAGCGCCGGGAAACCTCAACGCCGCGAAGGAGAGCCTGGCGAAGGGCGTGAACGAGGCGACCTGGGAGCTGCTGGGCAAGGCCTACTTCGTTCCTGCGTGGGGCGATGACACGCCCGAGCGGTGCCGTCACAACCTCGAGGTGTTGGCGATGGTGCGCAAGGCGCTCCCGCCCACCGCGGGCGGGCTCGAGGTCAGAGTGATCGACGCGCTGGCGGCGGCGTACAGCTCGGGCATGGCGGGCGGCGAGAAGGTCTCGGTGCCGTCCGAGTTCACCTCGGCGATGCAGGAAATGCTGGGGAACCACGGCGCGCTGCCCGAAGAGGAAGATCGCAAGGACCTGATCGAGGCGCTGGACAAGCCGGTGGCCGCGGCCGCCTGAGCTGAGCCATGGGAGTGAGGAAGGGGAACGGGCTTGCGCACCTGGCTGGTGGTCGGTGCTCTGACGGTGATGGTGGCCGCGACGGTGGCCTTGCGATCGCACGGCGGCTGGTCTGCGACGCAGCGGGAACAGTTGGAGATCAAGTGTGACCGCCGCTCGGCCGAGCACTGCCTGGAACTGGGTCTCGACCTGATCGCAGGCAAGACGGGGCCCATCGACACCGAGGGAGGCATGCGAAGACTCGAGCTCGCGTGCCAGCTCTCGTCCGGCCCAGCCTGTTACGTGCGTGGGAGGTACGCCCTCGAACTCGAGGTGCCTGATGCCCTGGTGGTCGCGCGCGGGGCGTTCGAGCGGGGCTGCAGGCTCCACCACCATGACGCCTGCGCGTTCGCCGGCTGGCACAAGCGCCGCGGGGCTGCCGAGGCGCGCGACCTCGCCGGAGGCATGACCGACCTCACCAATGCGTGCGGCAATGGGTCTGCGATCGGCTGCGCCTGGCTGGGCGAGACCGCGCTCGAGGGCTTCCCCACCTCCGCGGAGCGCGCGGCCAGTGCCAGGTCCTTCGAGCGCGGTTGCGAGCTCGGGAACGACTGGGCCTGCCTGCGCACCGCCCAGGCGATCGCATGCGGGCGAGCTGGAGAGCCGTCGCCCGAAGACGCGCTCGAGCTCGTCAGGCCGTTGTGCGCCGATGGCATCGAAGCGGCCTGCGAGCAGCAGCTCGTGTTGGAAGAGGCCGACGCCGGGCTCGACCTCAGCAGCGAGGCGCTCGGGCGTGCGGTGCTTCGCGCGGCGTTCTCCGCAGCGCAGGAGGGCAACCGGGCCGCGGCGCAGAAGGGTGTCGATGCACTCGATGGCGGGCAGGGCACGCTCGCCCGCGCCGCGGTCGCCCTGAGGTTCGGGGAATTCGACCAGGCCGAGGCGCTCCTTCGACTGCTGAGCGAAGACGGTGGTCAGCCCGAGGTGGAGGTCGCACGGCAGACGCTGGCTGCCCGGCGGGAAGGGCAGCCCTTCCCCGAGGCGGCCTGGCTCGGCTGGGCGCGCGCGGGGAGACCCGATCTGCGCCAGGCGGCCTGGTTGCCCCGGGTGCGCGACGTCGGCGACAGGGGCGCGTGCAGGCCGACGCCCAGCCCGGGTGCGATCAAGACCCCGCGAGACTTCATTCGGGCCGTGAGCCAGAGCACCTTCCGTTCCGTGCTCGACGCTCCGTTCGATCCGCCCGTGGTGCACGCTGCGATGCGGCTCTCTGGTGACGCCGACCTGGCAACGCGGCTGCTCGCGTTGGCCGTGCTCGCGCGCGTGGCGAAGGACGAATCAGAGGTCGCCACGCGCGAATTCGAGGCGGCCGCGCGCCTCGCCTTCGCCGAAGCGCACCCCGAGACGCTCTTCTTCTCGCTGCTGAGGACCCCGTCTGACCTCCGCACGGGCGCGGCGACGGAAGCGCAGGTGGCCGACCTCGAACGTGCACTGGCGCTGCCGGGGACGCTGCCCCGCCGGGAGTGCTTCGATGCGTATGCGCGAGCGCTGAGCCCGCGGCCGGGGGCGAAAGAAGAGGCCTTCTCGATGACGGTGTTCGTCATGATCGACCTGCTCGACCTGGGAGAACTCCCGGGCTGGCTCGAGCGCGGGGGGCTCCCCCCTGCGCGGCGTGCACGGGTTCTGGATCAGCTCGGCGAGGCCGTCGCGGGCAGTGGTTGGCTCGTCGACGCGTACCTCGGGCTGCGGCTCCTGCGCGCGGCCAACTCGCTCAGCGAGACGCCGGCCCTGACGAAACGGATCGCGGAGCTCGCGCAGCGCCTCGAAGCCCTGCGGACCGGGCCGACGGGTGTGCAGGCGCTCGGCCACTGGCCGTGGAATGCGGAAGCGCGCGAAGTCGAAGCCGTGGTCGACCGCGAGATGACGGAGTTGGCGCGGCTCAAGGCGCTCTCGGAGACGCTTCCATGAGCGTCGGCATCCCCTGCCCGCGGTGCCGGAATCCGCTCGAGCCCCACGCGCGCATGTGCCCCGCCTGCGGCGGACCGGCGCTCGTCGAGAGAGCGGAAGGCGAAGACACCCCGGCCTGCGCGACCCACCGCGAGCGCGTCGCCTCGGCCGCCTGCGCCCGGTGCGGGGTCTTCGGCTGCGCGACCTGCCTGGTCGTGGTGGGGGACGAGGTCTGGTGCCGCAAGTGCCGGCCGCCCGCACCGGGGCTCGCCTGGGAAGACCCGACACGCGCGCTCTTCGTTCGCTTCGTCGCCACCGCGTGGGCGTTTCTCACCCGGCCCATGGCCTCAGCGCGCGAAGTGAAGAACGGCTCGGTGGGGTGGGCGTGGGTCTTCGCCGCGCTGTGCCTGGCACCGCAGGTCGCCGCCTGGGCGATGGTGGGGGAGCTGGCCAAGACACCCGAGCAGCTCCTGACGATCGCGGCGAGCACCGGGCTGCTCATGCTGGGTTGGCTCCTGGTGCTCCCCCTGGGCGAGTTCCTCGCGCTCAGAGCGATGGGGCTCGAGGTGTCCTTCACCACGCAGCTGCGAGCGACGGCGTACTCGAGCGCGGGGTTCGTCGTGCCGTGGTGCGGTTGCGTCGGGCTGGCCCTGTGGGGCCCGCTGGTGCGGCTGGCCACGCTCCGGTCGGCCTTCGACCTGACCTGGGGCCAGGCGCTGATCGCGGTGAGCGCGCTGCCGCTGACCTGCGTCTGCGCGGTGGTCGCCACGCGGGCGGATCTCCCCTTCTGGGCGTGAGGCCCGAGCCCGTCAATCTGATGAACCGCCCCTTCGTTTTGACGTGACGGGGCACCCAACCCGTCACGAACGCAGGTCCCGGCCGCGGCACGAATGGTGCGGTGTGATGCTGCATGCTCCGACCCCGCTGGCCTGGCCTCTGCTGCATGTTGCTCTCACTGTCGGCCTCTGCGGCGGGGACCCTGCCCAGCGCCGACGCGCTGCTCCAGACGGTCGGCTATTCGCCCGAAGAGATCGCCACCATCAAGACCGGGCAGATCGTTCGCCGTGAGACGAGGGGCGCCGGCGATCGGGACCTCAACCTGGGCTACGCGTTCTTCGTCAAGGCCACGCCGGCCGCGCTGAACAAGGAGCTCAGCGACGGCGTCCTGCAGGTCATCGACCCCAACAGCATCGCCACGGGCGTGCTCACCGGTGCCAGCAGCGTGGGCGCCTTCAGCAGGCTCCACCTCAAGCCCAACACCGACGCGCGCGTGAAGCAGTACGTGTCGGCCAGGCCCGGCACCGACCTCAACCTCTCGAGCGCCGAGATCGGCGAGTTCAACGACCTCGCCCACTTCGCCACCAGGGCAGTGGTGGAGAAGCACCTGCGCGCCGCCCTGCTCGATCGCTACCAGGCATACAAGACGAAGGGGCTGGACGGCATCGCCGACTACGAGCGGGCCGACGGCGAGCTGCGTTCGCCCCAGGACGAGCTGACGGGGGTGATGGACGGGCTCGCGCTCCAGGACTTCGCGCCGAAGGCGTGGGCGTCGATGCTGCACTACCCGGCCTCGAGAGTCCCGGGCACCCGCGAGGTCTATCGCTGGGAGCACTTCAAGGTCGACGGCGTGCCGACCATCGCGCTCACCCACGGCATGTCGGTGCCCAACGGCG
Organism: Archangium sp.; assembly: GCA_030681645.1. GTDB lineage: Bacteria > Myxococcota > Myxococcia > Myxococcales > Myxococcaceae > Archangium_A. The sequence goes on along the minus strand of JAUXRX010000007.1, from coordinate 464,818 downwards.
ACGCCTTCCTGGTGATGCAGCGCCAGTTCTACGTGAGCGAGGGCTTCAACTGCGAACAGGCCATCGTGGCCCTGCTGCCCGTCGAGGGAGGCACCATGGTCATCTTCTCGAACCACACCTCGACGGACAAAGTCGAAGGGTTCCCCAGTGGGATCAAGCGGTCGATCGGCAGGGGCATCGTGGCGAAACAGCTCGAGAAGCTCTTTGGCAAGCTCCAACGGCGCAACCGGGCCACCAAGTAGAAGTTGACCACCGCACCGTGACGTTCGATTCAGCGATCGTGTCGTCCCGCTACGTCATCGGCATCGATCTGGGCACCTCCAACTGCGCGGTCGCGTTCACGGAGCCGTCCGCCGGCGCCTCGGCGCGCGTGCAGGACTTTCCCGTTCCGCAGCTGGTGAGGCCGGGCGAGGTCTCTGCCCGCCCGCTGTTTCCTTCCGCCGTGTACCTGCCCTTCGAGGGCGAGTTCCCCCCGGGCTCGCTCGGGCTGCCCTGGGCTCCGCTGGCCACCACGGCCACCGGTGAGCTGGCGCGCTGGCAGGGCGGGCGCGTGCCCGGGCGGGTGGTGACCTCGGCGAAGAGCTGGCTCATTCACCCGGGCGTCGATCGCCAGGCCGCGATTCTTCCGTGGGGCGCGGCGGCCGACGTGCCGCGGCTCTCGCCCGTGGCGGCGCAGGCGGCGCTGCTCGAGCACCTCGCCGATTCGTGGAACCACGCGCACCCCGACGCGCCGCTGGCGCAGCAGGACGTGGTGCTCACCATTCCCGCGTCGTTCGACGAGGCCGCGCGCGCGCTGACGCTGCAGGCCGCGCGGGAAGCCGGCTTCGAGCTGGGCAAGGTCTCGCTGCTGGAAGAGCCCCAGGCCGCGTTCTACGACTTCACCTCGCGCCACCGCGACTCGCTGGGCAAGGCGCTCGCGGGCGTGGGCCTGGTGCTCGTCGTCGACGTGGGCGGCGGCACCACCGACTTCAGCCTGGTGCAGGTCGCGATGCTGCCCGAGGGCCCCGCGCTGCAGCGCCTGGCGGTCGGCGATCACCTGCTGCTGGGCGGCGACAACATGGACGCGGCGCTCGCGCGCCTGCTCGAGTCGAAGCTCTTCCCCGACGGGCGGCGCTTCACCGGCGCCCAGTGGAGCCAGGCCGTGCAGGTCGCCCGCACCGCGAAGGAAGCGCTGCTGAGCGCCGGCGCGCCCGCGAGCCAGAAGCTGAGCATCGCGTCAGGCGGCAGCAAGCTCATCGGCGGCACGCTCAGCGGCGAGCTCACCCGCGAAGAGGTGGTCGAGGTGGTCGCGCGCGGCTTCTTCCCCACGGTCACGGCCGACTCGATCCCCACGGTGGTCAAGCGCGGCGCCGTGGTCGAGCTGGGCCTGCCCTTCGCGCAGGACGCGGCGATCACCCGTCACGTGGTGGCGTTTCTCAAGGCCCACTCGACCGGCGCGTTGCGGCGGCCCGACGCGATCCTGCTCAACGGGGGGGTGTTCAACTCGCCGGTGCTCACCGAGGCGTTCCTCGACTCGATCTCCGCGCTCTGGCCTGACGCGCCGAGAATTCCCACCCTGCCCCATGACTCGCTCGACCTCGCCGTCGCCCGCGGCGCGGCGTACTCGGGGCTGGCCCGGCGCGCCCTGGGGAAGAAGATCGGCGGCGGCGCTCCACGCGCGTTCTATGCGCTGGTCTCGGCGGACGGCTCGCGGAAAGGGGTGTGTCTCATTCCCCGGGGCCTCGAGGAGGGCGAGACCGTCGATCTGTCTGCGCGGACCTTCACGCTCACGCTGGGGCGGCCGGTGCAGTTCCAGTTGTTCTCGACCACGGCTGACAGGCTCGATCGACCGGGCGACGTGATCGAGCTGGAGGGCGAGGCGTTCAAGGCGCTGCCTCCGATCCACACGGTGTTTTCGCCCCTCGACTCCGCTCGGGGTGAACGGGCAGTGCAAGTGCATCTCGTCGCCACACTGACCGAGGTCGGCACGCTCTCGCTCTCGTGCGTCGCGGGCGAGCAGCGTTGGCGCCTCGAGTTCGAGCTGCGCGGCGCCGCGAAGACCGGCGAGCTCACGGTCACCGAGTCGATGCCCGCCCGCTTCTCGGACGCCACGATGGAGATCGATCGCGTCTTCGGAACCAAACCACTGCCCGTCGAGCCGAAGGACGTGAAGAACCTCTTCCGCACCCTCGAGCGCGTGCTCGGCCCCCGCGAAGGCTGGAGCGTGCCGGTGCTGCGCGAGCTGTGGACCCCGCTCTGGGCCGGAGTGGCGAAGCGCCGCCGCTCGCCCGATCACGAGAAGGTGATGTTCCAGCTGCTCGGCTACTCGCTGCGGCCCGGCGTCGGCTACCCGCTCGACCCGTGGCGCGTCGAGCAGACCTTCACCCTCTTCAAGGACCTGCTCACCCACCACGGAGAGCAGCCCCTGTGGATGGAGTTCTGGATTCTCTGGCGGCGCGTGGCCGGCGGGCTCACCGAGGCCGCGCAGGTGCAGCTGTGGAAGTACCTCGAGCCGCACCTGGCGCGCCGCGTGCCCGTCGGGCTGAGCGTGCCGAAGGAGAAGCTCAAGGGCGTGCAGCCGCAGGGCCTCGAGGAGATGGTGCGGTGCGCCGCGTCGCTCGAGTTGTTGCCGACGCAGCACAAGATCGAGCTGGGCGGGTGGATCGTCTCACGCATCAAGGACCCCCAGACGGCCGGCGGGCCGTGGGCCTGGGCGCTGGGCCGGCTGGGCGCGCGCGTTCCGGTGCATGGCGCCTCGCACCGGGTCGTTCCCGCCGAGGTCGCGTCCGCCTGGGCGGAGGTCTTGATCGGGCTCAACCCGAAGCAGCATGACGGGGCGTTGTTCGCCCTCGCCCAGCTCGCCCGGCGCACCGGCGACCGCTCGCGCGACGTCGACGACGGCCTGCGGACACGTGTCATCGGGGCGCTGGCGGGTTCACCCGAGTCGTGGCGGGTCAGCGTGGCCGAGGTGGTTCACCTTTCTCTGGCTGATGAGGCTCGCGCGCTGGGTGACACGCTGCCCGTGGGGTTGACGCTGTGAGTCTTCGCCCTCTCCGATCAGTTCCTCGATCAGTTACTCGATTGCGGCCTCCCCGTAATGGCGCTAGGCGCACGGCTCCGCGATGAAGCGAGTTCTCGACTGGCTGGTTGCTGCCTCCCTCCATCACCCGTGGCGTTTCGTCGTTGCCTCGGTGATCGCCTTCATCGCGGCCGGCTCCATGTCGTCGCAGCTGGGGTTCCGCGGCGACTTCACCGAGCTGCTGCCGAAGACCACCTCCGAGGTGAAGGACCTCAAGGAGATCGAAGATCGCGCAGGTGGCACCGGCTACCTGATGCTCCAGGTGCTGGGCGACACCCGGGAGACGCGCCGCGCCTTCGCCAAGGACGCCGCCGCCGTCATCGAGGCCCGCAAGGACGTGGTGCGCTTCGTCGAGTGGCGCTTCGACACCGAGTTCCTCGCCAAGCGCGCGCTGCTGTTGCTCGGCACCGAGCCGCTCAAGAACCTCAAGAACGATCTCGCGCTGCGCATCGACTACGAGAAGAAGATCGCCAACCCGCTCTACGTGGATCTCGGCGAAGAGGTTCCGCCGCTCGACTTCAAGGACATCGAGAAGAAGTACACCCCGCAGAACGCGCGCGGCGACTACCTCGAGTCGAAGGACGGCGACGAGCTCTACCTGCTGATCAAGGCCACCTCGACGCCCGCCGACATCGACTTCAACCGCAAGCTGATCACCGCGGTGAAGGAGGCCATCGCCCCGCTGCTGAAGAACACCTACCCGAAGATCGAGCTGCACTACACGGGCGCCCACGAGGTGCGGGTCGAGGACGACGACTCGATCCAGGCCGACCTGGCGCGCTCGGGCATCATCGCGGGCATCCTCACGCTGTTCATCATCCTCGCCATCAGCCGGCGGCTCGCGATCCTCGCGGTCGTCGCCTTCCCGGTGAGCATCGGTATCGCCTCGACGTTCGCCTTCGCCTGGCTGCTGATCGGCCACTTGAACCCCGTCACCGGCTTCCTGGGGGCGATCCTGCTGGGCCTGGGCATCGAGTACGGGCTGCACCTCTCGATGCGCTACTGGGAAGAGCGCCGCAAGCTCGAGCCCACCGACGCGATGCGCGAGACGTTGCACGCCACCTTCGGGGGGGCGCTCTCTTCGGCCATCACCAACGCCGCCGCCTTCTTCGTGCTCGTCTTCGCCGAGTTCGACGCGTTCAAGCAGTTCGGCCGCATCGCCGCGTTCGGCGTGATGGCCACCCTGGCGTCGACCTACGCGTTCGGGCCCGCCCTGCTCTTCCTGTCCGAGCGCTTCGCCATCCGCAAGCCGAAGCCCGTGGTCGCCGACACGGTCGAGCCCCCGGCCTGGCGGCCCCCCATGGGCCTGCTGGTGGCCATCGTCGTCTTCATGGGCGCGGCGGTGGTGGGCTCGGTCGCGGTCGCCCACAACGTGGGCTTCGAGAACAACCTCCTCAAGATGACCGGCGAGTCACCGGCCGCGAAGCTCGAGATCCACGTCGCCGAAGAGATGGGGATCATCATGATCCCCGGCGTGGTCTGGGTGGACAGCCTCGAGAGCGCGCGCAAGGTCACGCAGCTCGCCCGCGACATCCAGAAAGAGAAGGGCGATCAGAGCCCGATCGCCGAGGTCGCCTCGCTCAACGATCTGCTGCCCGCCGACGTCGAGCAGCGCCTGGCCACCATGGCCGAGCTGGGCGTGCTGCTCGACAAGCTGCCCAACTCGAAGAAGGAAGACGCGCGGGTCAAGCGGCTGGTCGAGATGACGCAGGCCAGGCCCTTCACCATCGACGAGCTCCCCACCGAGTTCCGCCGGCGCTTCGAGCCCTTCGATTCGAACGGCACCTTCGTGCTGCTCTTCCCCCGGTTCGGGCTCTACGAGGTGAGCCGGCTCGAGGCCTGGGCGGCCGACCTGAACGCGCTGGGGAAGAAGGCCGAGGCCGCGGGAATGCACGCGCCGATCCTCGACGCCAACCGGCTCGCGGCGAAGATCTTCGCCCTCATCCGCCAGGACGGCCCGCTGGTGATGGGGCTGGCGGCGCTGGTGGTGTTCTTCACCATCTGGATCGCGCTCAAGAGGTTCACCCACGCGCTGATGGTGACCGGCCCGCTCTTCGCCGGCATGGCCTGCCTGCCCGGCGGCATGTTCCTGGGCGACATCTCGCTCAACTTCCTCAACGTGGTGGTGTTGCCGAACCTGCTGGCGATCGCCGTGGACAACTCGGTGCACGTCTTCCACCGGTACAAGGAAGACGGCGTGGGCTCGATGCCCATCATCATGCGCCACACGGGCCTGACCGCCGTGGTGGCCACCTGCTCGAACGCCGCCGGCTACGCGTCGATGTTGATCGCCCGCCACGCCGGCCTGCGCAGCGTCGGCTTCCTCGCGGTGGTGGGCGTGGTGTGCACCTTCCTGGGCACGACGGTGCTCTTCCCTGCGCTGATCGAGCTGCGCGAGCGGGTGCTCAAGCGGGGCTTGCGGAAGGACGACGTCATCCCCAGGCCGGTGATCGACGAGAAGGACTGGTAGTCCCGGAGCGGCGGGATGCGCCGGCCACGGCGCATCTACGGCACGCAGCGAAGCGGAGAGCCGGTCACCGACGCGACCAGAAACTCAGAAGCGCTTCTTCATCTCGAGGTGGGGCATGCCCGCCTCGTCGAAGACGGCGCCGTGCGGCTCGTAGCCGTGACGCTTGTAGAACTCCATGGCCGACAGCTGCGCGTGGAGGAGGATGCCCGCGAGCTTGCGGCGCCGGGCCTCGGCCTCGAGCGCGACGAGCACGCGGCTGCCGGTGCCGCCCTTGCGGTTCGACTGGAGCACCGCCATGCGGCCGATGCGGCCCCAGTGGCCCGTCTCCCCCGTGGGGGGCTGGGGCAGTGACACGAGCCGGCCGGTGCCGATGGCGTGCTTTCCGGCCAGGGCGAGCACGTGGAACGCCACGGCGTCATCGGCGTCGCGCTCGAGCGACTCGGGCACGCTCTGTTCCTCGATGAAGACGATCTCGCGGATCGCCAGCGCCTGGAACAGCTCGCCCTCGTTCTCGACCGGCTTGATCACAATCTCTGTGGCGGTATCGCCCGGCATCACTTTGCGCCCTATAGAGGAATTCCCTTTGAGTGCCCAGCGCAACGAGCGGCCCTGGCCGCTCATTCTCTTCTACGTCCTCTTCTTCATGACCGTCGGGGTGTCGCTGCCGTTCATGCCCGGGTACTTCAAGACGCTCGGTTTCACGGGCGCCGAGTCGGGCACCCTGCTCGCGGTGGGGCCGACCTTCGCGCTCTTCATGCCGCCGCTCTGGGGCCAGCTGGCGGACCGAACGGGCAGGCCCGGGCTGGTGCTGCTGGGCTCCACGCTGGGCGGAGTGCTCGGCTACGGGCTCCTCGCGGGCGCGACCACCTTCACCCAGGCGTTGATCGCGCTGAGCGTGCACGCGGCCTTCGCCAGCAGCATCACCTCGCTGGCCGACACCCTGGCGCTGCACCACGTGCAGCAGCACGGCGGCACGTACGCGGGCATTCGCACCTGGGGCTCGCTGGGCTTCGTGCTGGCCTCGCTGCCCTTCGGCTTCCTGATCAAGGACATCGATCGCACCACGGTGCTGGTGCCGCTGGTGCTGCTCACCACCGCGGCGGTGGCCTGTGCGCTCACGCTGGCGCGGCTGCCGGGGCGGTTCCACGAAGGTCCGAAGCCCAGCTTCCAGAGCGCGCTGGAACTGGCGAAGCAACCGCCGGTGTTCCTCTTCCTGCTGGCGACCTGCCTGCACTGGATCGCCTGCGCGCCGTACCACGGCAGCCTGGCGCCTCACGTGAAGGACCTCGGCTTGCCGCCCTGGGTGGTGGGCCTGAGCTCGAGCGTGGGGGTCGGCTCGGAGATCCTGGTGATGGTCAGCTGGTCTCGCTGGGGAGGCCGGCTCAGCCCCAAGAAGCTGTTGCTGGGCGTGTTCGTCGCCAGCTCGGCGCGGTGGGCGTTGATGTCGGTGACCAGCAACCCCTGGGTGCTGGTCGCGGCCGCGGGGCTGCATGGGCTCACCTTCGGCGCGTTCTACCTCTCGTCGGTGGAATGGATGGTGCAGCGCGCTCCGGGCTCGTTGCGCGCGACGGGGCAGACGCTCTTCGTGGCGGCGACCTTCGGCGTGGGGGGCATCGTGGGCTACCGGGTGTCGGGGGGGCTCTACGATCTGCTGGGCGGGCACCGGCTCTTCGCGGTCGCGGCGGTGATGGCCCTGCTGCCGGCGGTGGTGATGGGGCTCACACCGCACAAGCCGAGGGCCGAAGCGGCCTGAAATATGAGGCGGGTACGGCCGTCGAGCCGCTCAGTGCTACCCTTCTGCTCGATGAAACCCGCCCTCCTCATACTGCTCGTCGCGTTGCCGGCCTTTGCCCAGAAGGAAGAGATCTTCGGCAACGGCAAGCCGCCCAACTTCCGCGAAGAGAAGATGGACAGCAAGTTCGTGAAGTCGAAGTTCTCGAAGATGCTGGTGGCAGGCACCGAGGAGCCCGGCTGCGTGCAGCTGCTGGGCGGCCTCTTCGTGTCGCTGGCCGAGATCGCACCCCTCCTTCACCGGCGCGACGAGAACTTCACCCTGCCCCCCGAGCTGCAGGAGGCCATTCAGACGCAGCTGTCGACGGGGAGCTTCCCGGCGATCGCCTACCTGGTGGCGATGGTGCGGAAGGTGATGATCGAGAAGCGCCTGCCCGACGAGTGGCTGGCGACGGCGACCGCGCTCAACAAGAAGGTGAAGCTGATCGATCTGAGCAAGCTCAAGATGATCAACGAGCAGATCCTCTTCGTCGACTCGGCGTACTTCACCATTCCCCTGCTCAAGGAGCGCTACACGGTCGAGGCGGTCAACGCGAACAGCGCGGTCACCACCGACGTGATCGGCGCGTTCCGCGACACGTACCTCGATCGCGACATCGCCTGGAGCGGCGCCACGCTGCTGGACATCGGGATCAACCAGCCCAAGGGCAAGAACAAGAAGAAGCGCTACCGCGACGCCGAGGCCGAGGAGCTGGTGGCGGTGCTGCAGTGGATCCCCCAGGACCCGCGCATGAACCAGGTCAACCTGCTGGCGCAGGCGCCCATCAAGGTCGAGCCGGTGACCATCTACGTGCGGCTGCAGAGCAAGCAGTACTCCGACATCGAGAAGTTCCGCCGCGGCCAGCGCGTGCTGATCAAGGGCCGCTTCTGGGAGATGAACAAGACCGTCACCGAGCTCGAGGTGCGCGACGGGTTGATCTTCGACGATCGCGACTGGTCGTCAGGCGTGTTGCTGGGGCGCCCGCAGGACGTGGCCACCTGCAGCGTGGCGATCAACGAGCTCACCGGCACTGCGCCTCAGCAGCCCGGGGGCTTCGCGCACTGAGCTGCGTGCTCACCTCGACCACTTCGCGCGCCTGCACGGGCGCTGAATGCATGACGGCCACCGACATCGACACCATCAAGCGGTGGATCGACCAGGGCGCGACCAACAATTGAAGCGGACCAGGTAGGTGTCTGGCCCACCGCTCGGAAATACACGATCCGCGGCCTGCGGGCCCTGCCAGCGGACTGGCGTGGGTCCGCAATCAGATGAATTTACAGTCAAAACCTGTCGGCACACCCCATGCTCAGGTGTGCCGCCATGAAGGTCGATCCCAAGGCTCAGCTCGCGCAGGTCACGGCCACCAGGGCCCAGCCCTTCAAGCAGTTGCTGGCCGAAGCGCGGTCTGAGTTGAAGAAGGACACGAAGCCCCCCGCCCTGCCCGTCGTGATTCCGGCGATGCGCGCTGCGGCGAAGTCGGCCATCTCCGCCGCCACGGCCACCGCGACCAGCACCACCGCGCAGACCCTGGGGCGCGCCCGCACCCAGGCAAACAGTGAAGTGCAGCGGCTGGGCGTGGTCCGCACCGAAGCGCAGGAAGTGACGAAGGTGCTGACGCAGGTGCGAAGCGAACGGAACGAAGTGGTGCAGGAGAAGACCGAAGCGCGGATCCTCGACTTCATCTTGAAGGAGTTCGGGCCCGAGGCGACCCAGCCGCGCGGTCCCCAGGTCGAAGCCTCCACGCCCCCCTGTTTCATCGGCCCCGAGGCCTCGGTGCATCACCTTCACCCCGGCCCCTCGACTCCGCTCGGGGTGAACGGGCCCGCGCCGAAGCTCGAGGCTCCGCCCGAGGCGAAGGCCGCCCAGGCGGTCGCGTTGATCGAGCGCATCGAGCTGTTCGTCCGCTCGCAGCGGCCCGGGCTGGCGCTCACGCTCAACAATTCACTGGGCGCGCACGTGGAGATCGAGCGGATCGGGCCGAAGGAGATCGCGCTCAAGCTGGTGGGTCACCGGGGGCCGCCGACCGCCGAAGCGGTCAGCCGCATTCGCGACGAGCTGCGCGCGCGCGGGTTGAAGGTGGGCGCGCTGTCCGTGGCCTGAACGGCGTTACTTGCCGCCCGGGTTCGGATCGAGGAGCGCGCGCTTGTCGGCGACGTCCTTGTACTTCTCGGCCTCGGGGAGCGCGGCCTTCTTCTCGCTGATCACCGGCCACTTGGTGGCGAAGTCAGCGTTGAGCGCCTTGTACTCCTTGAACTTCTCGGGGAGATCGCTCTCCGCGAAGATCGCCTTGGTCGGGCACACCGGCTCGCATGCTCCGCAGTCGATGCACTCGTCGGGGTGGATCACGAGGAAGTTGGCGCCCTCGTAGAAGCAATTGACCGGACAGACCTCGACACAGTCGGTGTACTTGCACTTGATGCAGGGCTCGGCGACGACGTAGGCCATGGTGATTTTCTAGCTTCAGATCGCCTTCGATTCATCAAGAAAACCACGTCTTCTCCCCCTCAGTGGCGCCGGTGATAGTGTCCGCGCGCTTTCAACTGCCACGTGGGCCGAGACCGTCGGACCACGCCAGGGAGAATCATGCTGTCGACCATCACCGCCCTCGTCCTCGCTGCCAGCGTCTTCACCCCGCAGCAAACCCAGCTCATCGTCAGCCCCACCAGTGGAGCGCCGAAGCTCGAGCAGGGCGTGCTCTCTGCGCCGCTCGACGGCGACCCGGTCTCGGCCGTGCGCACGTGGGCGCTCTCGCAGCGCCAGCGCTACGGGCTGCCCACCGGCTCGACGCTCACGTCGACCGATGCGTTCACCACGCGCTTTGGCGCCAGCTTCCACCTGCAGCAGGTGGTGGGCGCGCTCGAGGTCTACCAGGGCAAGCTGGTGGTGACGCTCGACGGCCAGCGGCGAGTGGTACAGGTGAGCTCGAGCCTGGTGCCCTTCACCCGGGTGCTCGACGGGGAAGCGCTCACCATCGACCAGGCGCTGCAACAGGCCGCCGGCTCGCTCCCGCTGGTGGCCCTGCGCCCTGACGGCGTGCCGTTCGGCGGGGCGAAGGCGTTCTACTTCCCCGTGGGCGACGAGCTGCACAGGGGCTTCGTCGCGAACGTGCAGTCGCTCGACTTCCAGAAGAACTGGTACGTCGGCCTCGACGCGGTCACGGGTGAGCGGCTGTTCGTGCAGAACCGCGTGCACCACGCGGCGCTCGACGCGAAGGTCTACGCGATCAGCCCCGGCGGCCTGGACGCCGGGGTCGGCACGGTGCCCGTCGTCGACCGCGAGCTGCGCCACCGCGATGGCGGCTCGATGATCGGCGACACCTGCGTCATGGCCGAGAACGACGGAGGCTTCACGTCGTCCCCCAACGACGCGGGCCAGCTCTGCGGCACCCAGCTCATGATGTACAACTGCTGCCCCACCGAGAACTGCGTGCCCGATGCGGGGCCGAAGCGCCTCGCGGGCACCATCAACTTCATGGGCTTCAACGTGCAGTACAACGTGGCGGTGTGCGATCGGCTGCGTCGCGCCTCGAACGTGAGCAACGGCACGAGCGACTACGCGTACACGCCTGTGGATCCCCCCAGCAACCGCACCGCGGTGGTAGCGAGCGATCTGGCCAACAGCGACGAGTTCGCCGAGGTGCACTCGTTTTACCACGTGAACACCGTCTACGACTGGATGCGCCGGCTCTCCACCACGGCCCAGCCCATCTTCGGCACCAACCCTGCGATCCAGCCCTTCCGCATGCGCGATGAGCGCCGCATGCCCGCGGTGAAGGTGGCGGTGTGGAGCAACGTGATGTTCCCCAACCTCGACGAAATCGCGAACAGCCCCGGCGCAGACGGCGGGATCTGCTTCCTCAGCCCTCCCTGCCGCGCCAACACGTTGCTGCGCGTGGACAACGCGGCCTTCTTCCCGCGCGAGAACTTCCAGCAGATCCCCCTGCCGGGCTTCGACACGGGCGCCGACACGCTGATGATCTTCCAGGGCAACGCGGCCGACGCGGCCTACGACGCGACGGTGATCCAGCACGAGTTCGGCCACGGCGCGATCTACGCCACGGCGGCGCTCACGTTCGATGACACGGCGATCGACGGCCGCTCGGCCAACAACGAGGGCGGCGCGCTGCACGAAGGCTTCGCCGACTACATCGCGGCGGCGTTCAACAACGTCGCCGAGGTGGGTCCGTACTTCGGGCCGCGCATCACGGCAGGTCAGCCGGCGGCGCCGGGCGTGCGCAGCGACGCGTACCTGCGCTCGATGGACAACACCCAGGTGTGCCCCGACGTGCTCTGGGGCGAGGTGCACCAGGACAGCATGCACGTGGCCGGCGCGCTGTGGACGGCACGGCAGACGGTGTTCCAGGGCACGGATTCTGGCGAGACGTTCGACGCCGCGTTCTACGCGATGCTGGTGTCGATCACGCCCAACGCCGACTTCGCGATGGTGGCCTCGACGATGGCGGCGCGGGTGGCCACCGCGTTCCCCGGCATCGCGACGGCCTCGGCGCAGATGACGCAGATCTTCATGAGCCGCGGCGTGATCGGCTGCACCAAGGTGCTCACGGCGGGCGCGGGCACCTTCCCGCGGCCGTACTACGGCATTCCCGCGGCTCCGCAGGCGCTGGGCAACGCGGTGATCCCCGGCCCCTTCCAGTTCAAGCTCCCCGCCACGGCGGGAGCCCTGCGGGTGCGCCTCACGGCGACGGCGGGTGGTGGTGGTGGGCCGCTGGGCATGGGGGCGCCACCGCAGGTGCGCATCCTCACGCGCACGGGCTCGCCGATCACCTTCGTGCGCCAGGGTGGGCTGCTGCAGAACGACGCGGCGCTGACGGTGAACGCGCAGGTCAACGGGAACAACGTCACGGGCTCGGCCGAGGTGAACGCGCCGTGCAATTCAGACGTGTACGTGACCCTCGCCTCACCGGGTGACGCCGCGGCGCTGCAGGGCGTCACGCTGACCATCGACCCGCTGGTGAACTGCATGATCCCCGTGGACGCAGGCACGGGTGGTGGCGGCGGCACGGGCGGAGGCGCTGGCGGTGGTGCGGGAGGCGGCGGTGGCAACACCGGCACGACCACCCTGCCCTCGGTCGGTCCCGGCAATACGACGGAGCAGGCCAACGCGAAGGTCGGTTGTGGTTGCGCCACGCCGGCAGACTTCGCCGCGCCGGTGCTCGGGCTCATGCTGCTGCTGGGCTCGCGGCGGCGTCGTCGCAGCTGAGCCGTTGAAGGAAATCACGGGCCCCCCGCGAGGAGTGGAGGGGCCCGAGCAGGCCTTCATGGGGCGCGGTGATGAACGGTCGAAGGACCGTGCCGAGCGCGGGCAGGCCCCTCGACCTCGAGCGCTTCGTGCACGGATTGCACCTGGCTTCGTTCAGGTGAGCGGGCGTTCGCCGACGAGTTGTCTCCTTTGATGACGCCGAGGCGGCGTGCGGCGGGGTCCGAAAAGCCTGTCCTCTTTGATGACAAACCTGGGTCGAGTGTCTGGAGCGGCGCGTCCACCGGATATTTGTCATCAAAGAGGACACGCTTTTGAGGCCCCTCCCGACCCCGTCTCGTCGTCATCAAAGGAGACAACCGCTCGGAGAGCATCGTACGGGCTTACCTTCGCGTCCTTGCCTGAAGCCGAGGGGCCAGCGCGCGATGAGCACCGCGCAGGTCCTCCGGATACCCCGTCCCATCAAGGCCGTCGCTCAGGCCCCTCGGCATGTCCTCGATGGCTCACCAGGCGCCGATGTCGGCCTCGCCTTCCTTCTTCGGCGGACCGTCCTTGCCTGCTTCCTTCACAGCCGCCTTCTTCGGCGCCGGCTTGCCCGCCTTCGACTTCGCCGCGGTCTTCTCGGCGATCTCACGGGTGATCTTCCAGGTCTTGAGCTGCTCGTCGGTCGCCGCGTCGCGGAGATCTTCCTTCACCGCCAGCGACATGTGCTCGGAGCTGATGTTCCACACGCCGTTCTCTTCGGTGAGGGTCCACAGCGCGCGGAAGGGGGGGAAGACCTGCATCTTCTTGCCCGAGCCCTGGCGCTGCACCACCACGGCCGCGGCCCAGCCCGACTTGCCACCCGGCGCGAGCTTCACGCGCAGGTTGCCATCGAGCTTCCACGTGTAGCCGGCTTTCTTGATCTGCCCGAGGCTGGGCTTGATCAGGTCCTTGAACGCCTTGCCGCCGATGAAGACCTCCGAGGCCGAGGTGCCGAGCTGAACGAACTCGGCCCGCTCACTGGTGCGATCGAGCTTCACCGCGTAGTCGTCGAGGGAACGCTTCACCACGCCGATCACCTGCTCCGAGTCGGGGCTTCGATCGTTGGTGACGTCGGCGGGAGAGAGCAGCTTCTTCGCGGCGTCGGGCCCGGCGACGAGCGCATCAGGCACGGCCAGCGAGAGGTGGATCGCGTCGATGCGCCAGCGATCTCCATCGCGCACCAGGTGCGCGGTCATGCGCGGCAGCCAGACGTCTGACTGGCCCTTGTGCGTGGTGGTCACCCTGGGGAGATCGAAGGCCCAGGCGGAGTACTCGGCGTCGTTGAGCCCCACCACGATCTGCGAGTCTTCGATCTTCACCTCGTCACCGGCGAGGCCGATGGGCAGCAGCGCCTGCCGCGCGCGATCGACCACCACCGTGCCGCCCTGCCAGGTGTCCGAGGGACCCAGGCCGAACACGAGCGCGTCGTCGGCGAAGAGCGGTTCGAGCTGATCGGCGTCGCCGGCCTCCACGGCCTTGTAGAGGTTCTCGATCACCTCGCGCGCGGCGTCGATGGGATCGATGACCTTCGGCTCGACCACCTTCTTCGGGGCCGCCTTGACGCACGCGACCAACGCGAGAGGAACCAGGAGGACGAGAAGCCGACGCACCCGGTGACTCTACCCAAGAGTGTGCCCGACCCAGGCAGTGAAGTTCTCAGGAGTGGCGGTCTCGGCGAGGCGGTGGCCATCGTCGACCTCGATCAACTTCGCCGCGGTGTCCTTCACCAGCGAGCGCGAGTGCTCGAGAGGCACGGTCTCGTCCTGCCGGCCGTGCACCACCAGTACGTGCGAGGCGTCGGCGGGGAGTGAAGGGGCGGACTTCCAGGCGCGCCCGGCGACGAGCCGGTGCGCGGGGCAGAGCAGCACCGTCGGCCCCTTCCACGCGCCGCTGCGCAACAGCTCGACCGCGACCGCGCCGCCGAAGGAAGAGCCCACCACCACGTCGATCTGATTCGCGCGGAGGAGCGCGAGCTGCACCGCCACGCTGCGGGCGAACATGCGCCGCGTCAGGGCCGGGCGCACGAAGCGCTGGAGCACCGCGTAGCTCATCACGCAGATGAGGAAGCCGATGGGGCCGCGCGTCGCGGCAGTGATCAGCCCCGCGATGGCGGCCAGGCTCAGGATGATCACGAGCGGGTCGAGCAACACCGCGCGCTGACCGCAGGGCATCTGGCCCGCGACCACCTTGAAGCCGGCCTGCTCGAGCGCGAGCGACTTCTTCCCGTGGGGACCGGACTCGAGCCCGTGGACGAAGAGCACGGTGGTCATGCGGGGGGAACCGCGCCGAGGTAGTCGAGGGGGTCGACGGGCACGCCGTCCTTGCGGACCTCGAAGTGGAGGTGCGGGCCGCTGGTGCGCCCTGAGTCTCCCACCGTCGCGACCACCTGGCCCTCGCGCACCCTCTGGCCGGTCTTCACGCGCAGGTCGCGGTTGTGGGCGTAGAGGGTGATGAGGCCTCCGTCGTGTTCGACGATCACGATCAGGCCGTAGCCCTTCTGCTCGCCCGCGAACAGCACGGTTCCTGGCGCGGCGGTCTTCACCGGCTGGCCCGCGGGGGCGGCGAGGTCCACCCCGTCGTGGGGCTCCTTCCCCTTCTTGCCGAAGCGCGCGTACAGCACCCCGCGCAGGGGCCACTGCAGCACGCCGCTGCCCTTCCCCACGCGCACGAGCTTCGGCTGCTTCTTCTCAGGCTCCGTCGAGGTGGGGCGCGGAGCGGGTTCCGGCTCGGGGGCGTCGAACTCGGCGACCGTCTTCCGTTCCTTTGCGCCGGGCACGTAGAGGAGCTCTCCCGCCTTCAGGTCGCGCGGATCGTCGATGCGGTTCGCGTCCATCAGCTCTTCGACGGTGAGGCCGTAGGCCCGGGCGATGCGGTACAGCGTCTGGCCCTTCCCCACCGGGTGCGTGATGAGCGCCTGGTCGGGCTCGACGTGCGTCGCGAGCGTGCCCGCCTTCGAGGGGCCCTGCGTCGTCGCGCACGCCGAGACGAGCAGTGACACTGCGGCCACTGCCAGCCATCGCGCTGGCGAGAACGACGTCATCTGCGGGTCAGTGTGGCCCGATGGGCGCGTGGCTCAACTTCTTGCCCGGCGCCCGGGGCGTAGCCAATGGTGGCGTGTGGCCGCAGAATCGGCCCATGAGCGACGAAGCGGTGTTCCTCGTGAAGGACGACCAGCCCCGCCGCGCCCTCATCACCGGCCTGGGCAGTGGCTTCCTCGGAGGCCTCACGAGCTTTCTGCTCGGCACCGGCGGGGGCATCGCCGCGGCCATCGCGCTCGGTGCCGTGGGCCTCGGCGCAGTCCTCGGTGGCATGACCACGCCCTCGCGCTGCAGTCGCTGCGGCAAGCCCGCGCTGCCGACGAGCGAGCGGTGTGCGAAGTGCGATGGTCGCTTCGCGCTCTGGCCGAACGCTGAGCCTCGCAGCAGGCGGGAATGGAATGACGAGGGCCCCGCCGGACCCGAAGGCGACTGAGCCGGCGCAGCTTCGGCCCGAGCTACTTTCCGCGAATACACGCAACTATGAGGAAACTCATAGTTGGACGTATTTGCGGTTGGGTCTGAGAAGAGCCCAAGGGGAGGTGTCCTCGGTGTGTGCGACTCCGGCGCCCGATCGGGCAAGCCCCTCGACCTTGCACCCCGAGTAAGCGCGAGTGCACGCAGCGATGTGGCAGTCACCTGGCCGAAGCCTGGTGCACCGACCCCACCAGGAGGCTGGCGATCGAGAAGCAAGCCCGGTGAGTCGCCGCCGCCGCGCCCCCAAGATCACCATCTCCCCCTGGGCCGCTCTTCCCGAATCCAACCGCGAATACGCCCAACTATGAGTTTCCTCATAGTTGCGTGTATTCGCGGAAAGTAATGCCTCAGGCAGCGCTCCGATCACCGACGCGTGCGCTTCGTGCGTGTGTCTCGATCGCGGAGGCCCTCCCTCACCACGCGCCACTGGTCCCACCCTCGTTCGGGGTCGATGTCCGAGTAGCCCCGCGAACGCTCCAGCTTCTGCGCGTCACGTGGCTTCATCGCCATGCAGACGCCCTTCTCGACGACCTCCTCGACCTCAGCTCGGGTCAGCGCTCTCCCTGCCGTCTCTTCCGAGGCGAGCAGAACGGTCACGAGTGCAGGCATGAAGACAAGCTCGAGTTCTCGCTGCTTCGACGCTTTCCCGCCCTCGGGACCAAAGCGCCAGACCCCGAAGGGGTTGTGACAGGGGTGGTCGTCCGGATAGCCGCCGTCAGGCCAGCGCTCGATCCGCCGCCGTGGCGTCCTCGCGTCAGGCGCGAAGGTCTCTCCCGAGCGCAGCACGGGATCCTCCGCGAGTTGAAAGACGTTGAAGACATCGAGGATGCCCTGCCACCCGGCCTCGATCTCGGCGTCTGGCAGCGAGAACACGTGCATGCCGCACGACTTGAGCGTGCCGGCCTCCCGGTCGGTAAGCACGAGGACCGCCGCCCGGTAGAGATCGAGCGGATCGGCCGACTTAACCAACTCGACCCAGCGAGGGAGCGGATACCCCAACTTCGACTGTTCGATGCGCACGCCGAGCCCACCCGCGCGGCCCAGGGCCTCGACCAGCGTCGCGACTGGCTGCGCCTGAAGGTGGAGCACCACCGGAATGGTGAGCACCAGTCCGCTCGGCGTGGCGTCGATCGCCTTGTTCTGCGCCGCGTCCACGGTCGGCAGGGCGAAGGCCGCCCCGAAATGACCGTCGTTGGGCACGTGCTCCACGAGCACCTCGAAGGGCACCTCATCCCCCCGAAGGTGCTCGCCTTCGAGCGAAAGCCCCTCCTTCGCGAGCGCCCTCCTCCACGCGGCCTCGGTGGGTGCCGTTCCAGGGATGAAGAGCGTGAGGCGCATGCGCGACTCCGTCGGTCAGTGCTGCCTGAAGCCCTCGAGCGGCCACGCCTTCAGCGGCTGCAGAAAGTCGTGCTGCGTCAGATCGAGCATGAGCGGCGTGATCGACGCGCGCCGGTGATCGTGCACCGCGGTGACGTCGGTGCCCGGCTCGGTCGCGTGCTCGTAGCCCGTGCCGCCAATCCAGTAGTACCGGCGGCCGCGCGGGTCCTCTTTCTCGATCACGTCGGCGTTGTAGTTGTGCCGCCCCAGGCGCGTGACCTCGTAGCCCTCCACCGGGCCGTAAGACGGGATGTTCACGTTGAGCAGCATCCGCTGCGGCATGGTCGAGGCGAGCGCCGTCTTCACCAGCGAGTGCGCGAACTGCGCCGCGTGTTCGAACTCGAAGTTGCGCCGGGTGGCGAGGCTGAAGGCGATGGCGGGAAAGCCGAGAATGCAGCCCTCCATCGCCGCGGCGACCGTGCCTGAATAGATGACGTCGTCCGCCAGGTTGGGCCCGTGGTTGATGCCCGAGAGCACCAGCGTGGGGGCCGAGTCCTTCATCAGGTGGTTGACCGCCACGTACACACAGTCAGCCGGCGTGCCGTCGATGGCGAACCAGCGGTCCTGCTGCTTGCGGATGCGCAGGGGCCGGTGAAGCGAGAGCGCGTGACTGGTCGCGCTCTGCTCGTGCTCGGGCGCCACCACCCAGAGCTCACCCAGGGGCTCGACGGCGGCAGCCAGCGCGAGCAGCCCCTTCGCGCCGATGCCGTCGTCGTTGCTGAGGAGGATCCGGGCCTTCACTGCTTGATCGCGCCGCGGCCTGCGTAGCGCGCGTGCTCGCCCAGCTCTTCCTCGATGCGCAGCAGCTGGTTGTACTTCGCGATGCGATCGCTGCGGCTGGCGGAGCCGGTCTTGATCAACCCGCAGTCGAGCGCCACCGCGAGGTCCGCGATGGTGGTGTCTTCGGTCTCGCCCGAGCGGTGGCTCATCACCGAGGTGTAGCCGGCGCGGTGGGCCATGCGCACGGTGTCGAAGGTCTCGGTGAGCGTGCCGATCTGGTTCACCTTCACCAGGATCGAGTTCGCGATGCCTTCCTTGATGCCCCGCCCGAGGCGGGTCACGTTGGTGACGAAGAGATCGTCGCCCACGAGCTGCAGCTTCTTGCCCATCGTGTCGCTGTGCAGCTTCCAGCCAGCCCAGTCGTCCTCGGCGAACCCGTCCTCGATGGACACGATCGGGTACTTCGCCGCGAGCTCCTGGTACCAGGCGTTGAGGCCCGCACTGTCGAGCTGCCGCCCGTCGGCCTTGAAGTTGTACTTCTTGCTGCCCTTGTCGAAGAACTCGCTGGCGGCGACGTCGAGGCACAACGAGATCTGCTCGCCGGCCTTGAAGCCCGCGGCGCCGATCGCCTCCATGATCAGCTTGAGCGCGTCTTCGTTCGACGGGAGATCCGGCGCGTAGCCGCCCTCGTCACCCACGCCCGTGGGCAGCTTCTTCCCTTTCAAGATCTTCTTGAGCGCGTGGAACACCTCGGCGCCCCAGCGCAGGCCCTCGGCGAAGGACGACGCGCCCCAGGGCAGCACCATGAACTCCTGCACGTCGACCTTGGTGTCGGCGTGCGCGCCGCCGTTCATGATGTTCATCATCGGCACCGGCAGGGTGCGCGCCTGCGCTCCGCCGATGTACCGGTAGAACGGCAAGCCCACCTCGGAAGCCGCGGCGCGCGCCGAGGCCATCGACACCGCGAGGATCGCGTTGGCGCCGAGCTTGCCCTTGTTGGGGGTGCCATCGAGCTCGATCAGCGCGCCGTCGAGCGTCGCCTGGTCCAGCGCGTCGAGGCCGACCACCGCCGGGCCGATCACGTCGTTGACGTTCTTGACCGCCTTGAGCACCCCCTTGCCGAGGTAGCGCTTCTTGTCGTCGTCGCGGAGCTCGGCGGCTTCGTGCTCGCCTGTGCTCGCGCCCGAGGGCACCGCCGCGCGGCCCATCATGCCGCTCTCGAGGACCACTTCGGCCTCGACCGTCGGGTTGCCACGTGAATCGAGAATCTCCCGCGCCTTGACGTGAACGATTTCGGTCATGGGTCGCGGTCTAGCCCCCGCCGCAACTGATTGCATTCGGGAACAGTGTGGCGAGAGTCTTGCCCCATGGAGCTCGTTCTCGAAGGCGTAAGCAAGACGTACCCCAACGGCGTCAAGGCGCTCGACAACGTCACCCTCACCATCCCGCACGGCATGTTCGGGCTGCTGGGGCCCAACGGCGCGGGCAAGTCGTCGCTCATGCGCAGCGTGGCCACCCTGCAGGCGATCGACTCGGGCTCGATGAAGTTCGACGGCATCGACATCGCCAGCCAGCCCGACAAGCTGCGCGACGTGCTGGGCTACCTGCCGCAGGACTTCGGCGTGTACCCGAAGGTCACCGCGTGGGACATGCTCGACCACCTCGCGCAGCTCAAGGGGCTCGGCAAGCGCAGCGAGCGCCACGAGGTGGTCAAGGCGCTGCTCAACCGCACCAACCTCTGGGAGCACCGCTCGCGGCGGCTCGGCGGCTTCTCCGGGGGCATGAAGCAGCGCTTCGGCATCGCCCAGGCGCTCATCGGCAACCCGAAGCTGATCATCGTCGACGAGCCCACCGCGGGCCTCGACCCCGCCGAGCGGTTCCGCTTTCACAACCTGCTGGCCGAGATCAGCGAAGACGTGGTGGTGCTGCTCTCGACGCACATCGTCACCGACGTGGCGGACCTGTGCCGGAACATGGCGATCCTCGCGGGCGGCAAGGTGATCCTCTCAGGTCACCCGCTCGAGCTGACGAAGGCGATCGAGGGGCGCATCTGGAAGCGCTTCGTCACCGCGGAAGAGCTCGAGGCCGTATCGAAGGAAGTGCCGGTGATCGCGGTGCGGCGCGTGGCGGGCCGCCGGCTCGCGCACGTCTTCGCCGAGCAGCAGCCCCATGGCTTCGAGGCGGTGACCCCCGACCTGGAAGACGTGTACTTCCAGTCGCTGTCCGCTTCCTCGAAGAAGGCCGCCTGATGTTCGGCGCGCTCGTCACCTTCGAGCTGCGGCGGCGGCTCAAGATGTTCTCGTCGTACGTCTACGCGCTCATTCTCTTCGCGGGCGGCTTCTTCCTCATGGCCGCCAACGCCGGGCTCTTCCGGGGGGTGAGCACCTCGACCGGCAACGAGCGCATCACCGCCAACGGCCCGTACACGATCTTCGCCAACCTCAACCTGATGGCGCTGCTCGGCCTGTTCACGGTGGCGGCGATCTTCGGGCAGGCGGCGTACCAGGACTTCGGCACCGGCGCCTGGCCGCTCATCTTCACCCGCAACGTGAAGAAGCTGACCTACCTGCTGGGCCGCTTCAGCGGGGCGTACCTCTTCTCCTGCGTGCTCTTCCTCGCCATCGGCGCGGGCATGTTCGCGGGCGCGCTGGTGACCCAGGGGGTGGACTCCTTCGACCTGATGGAGGTGCCTCCGCTCGGCCCGCACCGCCTCGACGTCTACCTGTGGCCGTACCTGATCAGCATCTGGCCGATGCTCTTCGTCACGGGGGCGCTCTTCTTCTCGCTCGCCGCGCTCTCGCGGCAGATGGCGCCGGTCTACGTGGGGGTGGTGGTGCTGGTGCTGGGGTACCTGGTGCTCAGCACCGCCATCGGCGACGTGCAGAACCAGGCGGTGGGCGCGCTCGCCGACCCGTTCGGGTTCATCACCTTCGACGTGGTCACCCGCTACTCCACGCCGGTCGAACGCAACCGCGACCTCACCCCGCTCTGGGGCTTCATGCTGGCGAACCGGGTGCTGTGGACGGCCGTCGGCGCAGCGCTGCTCGCGCTCACCGTCAACCGCTTCCGCACCACCGTCGACGAACAGCGCGGCGGCGGCACGCGAGCCGAAGAAGCCTCGACCGGCCACGTCGCGATCCCCACCACGCGCTCGAGCGCCACGTCGGCGGGCTGGTGGCGCGCGGTCTTCTCGACGGGGTGGATGCACTTCCGCGACATCACCCGCAGCGCGGTCTACTGGTCGTTCGTCTCGGCGGGCCTGCTGTTCGTGCTGATCGGCCTGGTGGTCGCCAAGGAGCTCTTCGGCACAGCGACCCTGCCTGTGACCTGGCAGGTGCTCGAGATGGCCGGCGGCACCTTCTCGGGCTTCCTGGTCATCACCCTCACCTTCTACGCGGGCGAGCTGGTGTGGAAGGAGCGCGACGCGCAGCTGGCCGACATCATCGACGCCTCTCGCGTGCCCACCTGGGTGCCGTTCCTCTCGAAGCTGGTCGCGCTGGTCCTGGTGACCGCCTCGCTGCAGCTGGTGATCGGCTGCGCGGCGCTGCTGGCCCAGGTGAGCCGGGGCTTCTTCGACATCGAGTGGCGGCTCTACGCGACGGAGCTGATCGTCTTCGGCGTGCTGCAGGACGTGCTGATCGCCGTGCTCGCGCTGGTGGTGCAGATCGTCGTGAACCAGAAGTACCTCGGGCACGGCGTGATGGTCCTCTACTTCGTGAGCCGGCTGGCCATGGGCCTGCTGGGCGTGGAGGAGCGGCTGCTGCGCTTCAACTCCGAGCCCGGCATCTCGTACTCCGACATGAACGGGTACGGCCACTGGCTGCCCGCGGCGCTGCTCTACCGGGGCTACTGGTGGTCGATCGCCACGCTGCTGGTGGTGATCGCCTTCCTGCTCGCGGTGCGCGGGCGCGAGGCGGCCTTCAAGCAGCGCCTCTTCCTCGCCAGGGGCCGCTTCACTGCCCCGTGGAAGCTCGCCGCGGCGCTCGGCGTCGTGGGTGCCTCGATCCTCGGGGGCTACCTCTTCGTCGAGACGCACGTGCGCCACCCGTACCGCACCTCGAAGGACAACGAGCGCGCCCAGGCCCGCTACGAGAAGGAATGGAAGACGTGGCAGGCGAAGGCCACCCCGCGCATCGTCGACGCCGACGTGAACTTCGACATCTACCCCGACGCCTCGCCGCCGCGGCTCGAGGCGAAGGGCACCTACCTGCTGGCCAACAAGACCACCGAGCCGATCGCCGAGGTGATGATCAACCTGGTCGACGACGCGAAGATCGTCGCGCTGGCGGTGGGCACGGCGACGACGCCGAAGCAGCGCGACGACGAGCTGGGCGTGCAGGTGTTCGCCTTCGAGCCGCCGCTGCAGCCGGGGGAGCAACGGCCGCTCACGTTCTCGCTGACCTTCACCGCCGACCCGATCGTCCACGGCACGCGCCGGCAGGACGTGGTGGGCAACGGCACCTTCTTCAACAACTTCAACCTGCCCATCGTCGGCTACCAGGACGGAACCGAGCTGTCCGAAGACGGCGACCGCAAGTCGTACGACCTGCCCCCGAAGGAGCGCATGCTCGACCGCGACGACCCGAAGGGGCTCGAGCACAACTACATCCGCTCTGACTCCGACTTCGTCGGCTTCCGCAGCACGGTGAGCACGAGCGCCGATCAGCTCGCCGTCGCGCCGGGCACGCTGATGAAGGAGTGGACAGAGAACGGCCGCCGCTTCTTCCGCTACGAGATGAACCAGCCGATCTTGAACTTCTTCTCGGTGCTCTCGGCCCGCTACGAGGTGAAGGAAGACCACTGGAACGAGGTGAAGCTGCAGCTCTTCTACGAGAAGAAGCACCCGTACAACGTCGACCGGATGATGCAGGGCATGAAGGACGCGCTGGCGTACTGCTCGGAGAACTTCGGGCCCTACCAGCACCAGCAGGCGCGCATCCTCGAGTTCCCGCGCTACCAGAGCTTCGCGCAGAGCTTCCCCAACACCATCCCCTACTCCGAAGGCATCGGCTTCATCGCGCGCGTGCGCGACGACAGCCCGGAAGACCTCGACTACCCGTACTACGTCACCGCGCACGAGATCGCGCACCAGTGGTGGGCGCACCAGGTGGTCGGCGGCGACGTGCAGGGCGCCACGGTCACCAGCGAGTCGATGGCCCAGTACTCGGCGCTGATGGTGATGAAGAAGAAGTTCGGCCCGGAGAAGATGCGGCGCTTCCTCAAGTACGAGCTCGATCGCTACCTGATCGGCCGCATCACCGAGCGCAAGAAGGAGCTCCCGCTCTCCCGCGTCGAGAACCAGGGCTACATCCACTACGAGAAGGGCAGCCTGGTCATGTACTGGCTGCAGGATCTCGTCGGCGAGGACGTGATCAACCGCGGCCTGAAGAAGTACGTCGAGGCGGTGCGCTTCAAGGGGCCGCCGTACACCAACAGCACGCAGCTGATCTCCTTCCTGCGCGCGGAGATCCCCGAGGAGCACCGGGGAGTGCTCGACGATCTCTTCGAGACCATCACCGTCTACGACAACCGCGCGGTGGAGGCGTCGATGAAGCAGAACGCCGCCGGCGGCTGGGACGTGCGCGTCAAGGTGAAGGCGGTGAAGTACCGCAGCGACGACAAGGGCGACCAGACCGAGCTCGAGTTCAACGACGTGATGGACGTCGGGGCGATCGACGACGACGGCAACGCGCTCTTCCTCGAGAAGCGCCGCGTGGCGAAGGGCGAGGCCGAGCTCACCTTCACCGTGCCGGTGAAGCCCGCGCGCGTGGGCCTCGATCCGCTCAACAAGCTCATCGACCGCACCAGCGACGACAACACCACCGCGCCCAGCGTGGAGTGAACGGGCCCCTCACCCCAACCCTCTCCCCGCTTCGCAGGGAGAGGGAGACTTCTCAGCGGAGGGTGATGCGCGCCGACGCCCCGGGCCAGGCCAGCCGGGTCTCGCCGGCCTCGAGGTCGACCACCCGCACCTCGCCATCGGGCCTGAGCAACGACAGGCCCTTCACCGGGCGCGCGCTGCGCAGCACCAGCACGTCGCCGGTGAGCGTCCACTGCACCTGCGCCACGTCGAGCAGGTGTTCGGCCACCGCCCGCAGCGTGGTCACCCACAGCCGCCCCTGCTTCTGCCGTTTCTGCAGCCGCGCAAAGACGGCGTCGGCCTCGTCAGAGAGCCGATACCCGTTGGGGATCTTCTCGAGCAGGGTCCACTTGTCGAGCCGGGTGCCGCTCTCCTCGATGAAGATGTCGAGATAGGTGTGCGCGATGGAAAGCCCCCGCTCGGCCTCGAGCCGATCGAGCGCCTCGGGTGAGAGCCGCTCGAAGAACTCGCCCCGCTCGAGCGCCATCCACCGCGAGGGGAAGAGCCAGAGGTCGCCCGTGAGCGGGTGTTGGTAGAGCGGTGCGGCCGTCGGCGTGACGGTCGCGGGCTCGAACATGTTGAGCGTGGTGCGCCGGTCCTCGATGCCGCTCCACGCGTAGCGGTACCGGGCGGCGGTGAGCAACTTCAGGGTCTCGGCCCGCCCGGAGTTCGTCAGCGCCTCGCAGTTGGTCGTCGGCTGGTGATCGATCCACGTCGACGAGCCGAACGGGGCCAGGCGCGCGAGGCCCTCGCCCGTCTTCTGCGGCGAATCGGGATCGCCCGAGGCCGAGTGAGAGCCGATCTCGATTCCGTCCGCCGCGAGCGCCTCGAGCAGCTCGAGGAAGCGCGGGTCTTCCATCTGCTTCGCGTAGCCGTTGGCGGTGAACGCGAAGACGGCCTTGGTGAGCCCCAGCCCGCGGTTCGCGAACCCCCGGTTGCCGCCCCGCCCGGCCAGCGGCGCCTGGTACGTCGACTTGCCGTACATGAGCGCGCCGAGCCGCGTGACGTTCGATTGATCGGCGTGATCCGTGAGCACCAGCGCCGCGCGCGCGCCATTCGGGTACCGCAACAGCAGCGGCACGCCGAGCGCCTGGGGCATCAACTGCAGCCCGAGCGTGGTGCGATCACCCACGGCGACCCGGCGCGCGCTCAGGTCCACCGCGGGCGGCCTCGTGACGATGGGCTTGTCCGTCGCCTCGACCACGCAGTCGCTCCACACCCGAAAGGGGTGCGACGCCGCGGCCTCGGCGTCGAGCCTCAGCCGCGCCTCACCCTTCACCTGGGTCAGCGACATGCCCTCTGCGCGCCCGACCACCGTGACGTCGTCGATCCACGCCACCTGCGGCGCAAACGCGCCGGTCCGGACCGGAGGCGGGCGCGAGCGGTACGCCGAGTCGAGCATGCGCGGCGCCTTCGCGAGGAAGGGCAGCTCGAGCCACGCCGCCTTGACCTCACCGGCCCTGGTCCAGGTGAGCGAGGCCGAGACGCCCGTGGCCGTGGCCTCCAGGTCCCAGCGGGAGCCCGCGGTCGAGAGCACCGTCTTGAAGCCACCATCCATCGCTTCCCAGCGCGCGTCCTCCCCTCGCTCAGGAGTCGAGGGGCTCTTCCACTGCACCTGGACCTCGGGGCGCAGGGCGATCGGCGTGCCTCCATCAGGTCGCTGCAGCACCAGCGCGCCGTCGTCGAGGCCGAGCGTCCACGCCCCCTGCTCCGCCGGGGCCTGCCGCGACCTGCCACGCTCGAGCATCATCGCGTGGAGCGCCTGGCCGAACTCCTGGAACGCCGGGTCGTCCTTGTCGTGGCCCTTCATCACGATGGCCACGATGTACCGGGCGCCGGGCGATTCGATCAGCATGCCCTCGGCGATCTCCTTCCCCAGGATGCCCGGCTTTCCGTAGTACTGCGTGTCGCCGAAGCGCTTCTGAATGCCCTGCGAGAACAGCGCGAGGCCCGCATTGCGCAGCACGCCCTTGATGGTGCGGCTGTCGTCGGGCGAGACGAGCTTCCCCTGCTCCATCATCAGGAAGAAGCGCGCGACCTGCCGCGCGGTCGCCGAGATGCGCAGCTGCTCCTTCGGGCTCTTCGGCCAGGGCGCCGAGGGTGTCCACCACAGCCCCCCGGTCTTCTCGTCGTAGAGCTGGTGGCGCGCGACCGCGTCGACGATCGCGGCGTGCCCCGCCCAGGCGAAGAGCGCCGACGCGTCTTCGTTCGACGAGGCCTTGATCATCCGATCCATCGAGGGCCTGAGCGTGACCAGCGCTTCCGGGTGATTCGTGGTGCGCGCCTTTTCCACCACGCCGAGGAGGATGGCGATCTTCCCCAGGCTCGCGGGGAAGGTCTCCCAGTCGGGCCGCACCGTCGCCGCGGCGAGCTGGTCGGGCCGGGTGAGATCGACCAGCACCAGCGAGAGCTGCTCGTGGGCGAGCGCCTTCGCGAAGGGGGCGCGTGCGCGGAGCATCGCGTCGACCTGCGCCTGCAGGGTGGCATCGGGGGGGCCCCAGAGATCGAGCTCGAGGTCGCCCTTCTGATCGAACAGCGACAACCGCTCGGGCCCGGTGGGCTTGCGGCCCCTGGCGTCCGACGCGAGGGGCGTCACCACGAGCACCACGAGCAGTGCGAGCGCGCGCTTCACGGCTTCGCCGGGCACTTCGCGATCATGAGGTGGTCGTTCTTCTTCTGGGTGCCGTCGGCGTAACCGAACCGCATCGGCACCTTCTTCGCGTGGGCGAAGAGCGCCTTGACCTCGTCGAGCGCGGGGTCTTCGTCCGCCTCCACGAGGAAGGGCTTCTCGAACTTGCCGTAGGCCTCGACGGTGCAGCCCTTCTCCTTCCACAGCGAGGGCGGCACGCCCGTGGAGTCCGACACCATGAAGGCGGCGTTGCTGGTCAAATAGTCGCGCAGCTTCTTGAAGCCCGCGCCCCACAGCAGGTAGCTCGCCGCCTTGGTCATCGCGCTCACCCGGCCCTTCGCCTCGAGGTGCGCGATCAGCCCGGGCGGCAGCTTCTTGTTCGCGAGGTTGGCCGCGATGTGGCGATGCACGCGCCGCGGTGCGGCCGGCTGCCCCTTCGGCACGAACTGCACCTCGACGTTCGCGAAGGCCGGGCTGAAGTCGGGGCTCTTCCACTCGGCGTTGAGCTTCGTGGCCTTCGTGCCCTCGAGCGCGTCGATGTCTTCCGCGCTGAGGTAGTGCAGCGTGCCGTCAGCCTCGAGGCGGAAGAAGCGCACCGAGACCGGCTCCTGGCCGGCGAGCGCGAGGCCGATCAGGTGCATCGACAGCTGCCCCGGGAGCTCGCCCCGCTGCGCAACCGACATCTTCTCGGAGACCGAGTCGTTGTTGATCAGCGTCGACTCGCTGGCCTCGGAGATGACCTTGAGGCTCTTCTTGAGCGAAGCCGGGTCAGTGAGCCGCCGCCACCGCCGTGGATCTCCGGCCAGCTCGAGCGAGATGGTGGTGAGCTCGGTCGCCTCGGGGAAGACCTGCAGCGCCGACATCAGATCACCACCACCGAACGGGTACACCAGGGTGGTGGGCAGGTTGGCCGGCTTGAGTGGGGTCAGGAACGCCTGGGCGCGCGGCCCCCACCGCGTGGAGAACGACTGGTAGCGCCTCCGCTGGCGAACGCACCACCCCTCGGCCGTGGCCGCGTCGAGGCCCGGGGGCGCGCCCTGGCAGGTCACCAGGTCGAAGAGCGGCCGAACGTCGTCGATGTGCTCTGCGCCAGGGGCCGCCTCAGCGGCGGCCGTGAGGGCGAGACCGATGGCGAGCGCGAGCGTCACTCGTCACAGCGTACCCCGGCTCGGCTGGCTGGCCTCAAGTTCACGCGGGACTCACGGCCGTCGCCGCGGCGAGGGCCCCATTCGTGGGGGCGCCTTCGCCTTCCATGCGATTGACCGCTTCCTTGTCTCGCAGGGTCGCCGCCGCGGCCACCTTCGCCGGCTCGGCGCTCGCGCGCCTCACCAGCACCACCACCGCCACTGCCGCCACCGCGCCCAGAGCCACCGCGCCCGCGAGCCGCGCCCATTCGAATCGTTCGTCGTTCATCCCAGCAGCCGAAGCAGGTTCCGGGCCGTCGCGGTGTCCAGCATTTGCTGCCGCTTGCCCGGCGCTGCTGGACCCAGGTCCTTCATTTCGAGGGGGCGGTCACCTGGATCGCCTCGAGCGCCTGCTCGTCGACGGACACGGCCGCGCGTTCCTTCAACGACGTCACCCATTCCTCGAGGGCACGGCTCCGCGCGTCCCGCTGGAGCTTGTTCTCGAGCTGCGCTCGCACCTGGTCCAGGGGCCGGGGCCCCGCCTGCTCGACGCTGACGACGCGAGCGATCAGCAGGCCGTCCGGGGTCTCGAGCACCTCCGAGACCTGCGACTGGGTGAGCGCGAACAACGCCTCCGCGGCCAGAAGGCCGTAGCGCGCGCTCAGCTCAGCCAGGGTCTGGAACTCCAGCTCTCCTCCCGGAGCCTCGCTGAAGTCCGCCACGGCGGCGCCGAAGGGCTGCCCCGCCTTCACCTGCGCGAGCGCCAGTCTTGCCCGCGCGATCTTCTTCTCGCGGTCAGGAGAACCCACCTCGGCGCGAAGCTCGATCACCTGCAACCGGGCTCGCTTCGGCTGCTGGTACTCGCCGCGATGGTCCTCGTAGTACCGGGTGAGCTCGGCCTCGGTGATCACCGGGTCACCCGCCTGCAGGCGCGACTGCACCAGCTTCTGCACCATCACCTTGCGTTGGGCCTGGACCACTTCCGGGTCGCGATCGAGGCCGAGCCGCTCGGCCTCCCGGGCCAGCACCTCGAAGCGCACCATCGAATCGAGCAGCTCCTTCTTGCGCTCGAGGGTCGAGTAGCCCGCGCGAACGAACGGGGGCTGCTCCTCGAGCCGGGCGGTGAACTCGGTGGCCGTGACCGCGAGGCCCCGGCCCGAGGCCACGATGGCGTCCGGCTTCGGCAACCGGTTCCAGTCGCCGCAGGCGGTGAGGGTGAGCGCACAGAGGACGGCGGTGGTGAGCTGAGGCATCGGGTTCTCCTGGAAGGCACGCGCCTCGCCTACGGACAGGTGACGCCCCAGGGCAGCGGCCGGCCAGCGTAGAGCTCGCACAACGGCAGCTTCGGGGCGGGGCCGTGGCAGTCCGTGCACGCGCCGTTGGCGCCCAGCGCCAGGGCCTTGGGTGCCACCTCGTGATTGAGGTCCATGTAGAGCTTGGTGTACCGCCAGTCGTAGCCGGGGTTGACGCCGTCATACCGGGGGAACTGGGTGGTGCCGGTGGCCTGACCCGCCGCCACCGCGCCGGTCGCGAGGATCTTGCCCCACAGCGCCGCCATCGACTCTGCGCCCGGGTCGAGCTGCCCGTTCGTGTTGGCGTCGAAGGACGCCAGGGCGGGCGTGACGGCCGCCGCGCCGTCGAAGTCGTAGGCGGCGTAGCTGAAGCCCGGCGCCTGGATGACGCCCCA
This sequence comes from Archangium sp., assembly GCA_030681645.1. Classification (GTDB taxonomy): domain Bacteria; phylum Myxococcota; class Myxococcia; order Myxococcales; family Myxococcaceae; genus Archangium_A. Next base: position 435,366 of record JAUXRX010000007.1, on the reverse strand, counting down.
GAGGCTGCTCGGGCCGAAGACGTTCGGGTTGATCACGTAGCTGCGGGGGCCGTCGATGAAGACCGGTTGCCGGCCCTTCATCAGCTTGAAGGGGGCGATCTTGCCCGTGGTGGGAGACCCGATCGGCTCACCCAGGGACAGGCGGGTGGCGTCGGCGGTGCTCAGGCCCATGCCGGTCATGTCGCCCTGGTCGGTGATCAGCGTGTGCGTGCCCTTGCCGTTGGACCAGCGATAGGCCGGCGTGACGTTCTTCTGCCAGGTGAAGCGGCCCTTGATGAAGTCGTAGGCGGTGACCGCGTTGGCCGAGGCCGGGTTGGGCGTGCCGTCGTCGTTCACCTTGAGGCTGATGACGCCGGCCGAGCAGGTACCCGGCCCGCCAGCGCAGGTGCTGTTGTCACCGGCGGACGACCAGTCCCAGTCCATCTTGCCGAACTGGCCCTTGCTGAACCGGGGGATGTGGCAGGTCTGGCAGGCGAGGCGCGCGGCGTGGACGTCGAGCGAAGCGCCGTTCGTCGCCACCTTACCCTCGTGCGGAGTCGCGGAGTGGCAGTCGGCGCAGGTGACCCGGCCCGCGTGGCCCGGGGTGTGGATGCCGCCGCCCTTGAAGGTGTGCGACGGGCCGAGGTGGCAGTCGAGGCACTCCATACCCCGGCCCATGTGCACGTCGATCGCCTCGGTCGGGTTCTTCAGCGAAGAGCCCATCAGCTTCACGTTGTCGCCGCCGCCTGCGTAGAAGTGGCACGAGCCGCAGTTGGTGCGGGTGGGCTTGACGATGTCCTGCGCGGCCACGGCCAGGTTGAGCGTGGCCACCGGGTTACCGAAGTTCTTCGGGTCCTTGGCGTAAGCGGCGGTGGGGTTGGAATGGCACACCAGGCAATCGACCCGGTGCGCCAGCGGAATGGACGAGTCGCCGGTGGCGGAATCAGCCGAGGCGTACTTGCGCGCCGACTTCTGCGGTTTGGCCGTGTCGGGATCGCCGCCGTACCCGGCGTGGCACTGATCGCAGCGCTTATCGTTGGACACGGTGCCGACGCAGAAGTTGTTGATGAGGTTCGTCTTGCCCACGTTGACCGTCACCGGCGTGACCCCGTCGGCGGCGACGAGGTCGGGGGCCCGGCTGCTCCAGGTCCAGTGCTGGGAGGCCATCACGTCGGCGGCCTGACTGGCGTGGCAGCCCACGCACGCAGCGGTCACCGCGTAGCCGGTGGGGAACGGACCGTGGAGCGGACCGCCGGGTGCGCCCAGGCTCGCGTGCAGGGTGGCGGTGCTGACGCACGAATCGGTGGCGGGGCTGCAGGTGGTGCCCGCGCCGCATTGGCCCACCCACACGGGCGCGGCGCCGCTCAGATCGCACGCGGCGCAGCCGGGGTAGGCGGCGGTGCAGCTGACGGCCTGCACCGGCACGCAGGCGCCCATCTGGCAGGCGGTGCCCGGTCCACACGCCGGGGTGCAGGCGAGCGGCACGCAGGTGTCGGTGGCGCTGCTGCAGGTGGTCCCCGTTCCGCACTGGCCCACCCAGGCCGGCGTGGCGGCCGAGGTGTCACACGCCGCGCAGCCCGGGTACGTCGCGGCACACCGCACCGCCGCCACGGCTACGCACGCGCCCATCTCGCAGGCGGTGCCGGGCGCGCAGGCGGGGGCGCACGCCAACGGCACACACTGGCCGGAGGAGTCGCACACGTTGCCTGCGCCGCAGAAGTCCGAGCAGGTCTTCTCGGGGGGCAGCGTGGTGGGTGCAGAGCAGGACGTGAGAGCGAGCACGAGCAATGGAACGAGGCGCAGAGATGAGGGGCTCAAGCAGATTTCCTTCTCCCGCGGAAAGTGGGGCTGCAGGCGGGCGCTGGCCACCTCTTCACGAGTGATGCCATGGCCTTCCGCCACGGGTGCCGCTCGGGGCAACGTGCCCGAATGCAGCGAGGCATTAGCGGAAAGCGTTCAAGTGAACGTTCACGTGAACCCTTTCCAGTGAACGGCGCTCCCCGGGGTGGGAGGAAGCACCATGGGTTCCCTGCTCCATCTTCCGTACCGGGGCCTCGGCAGCGAGGAGGCCCTGCACCAGCTCGCCGACGCCCTGCCCGACGCCCTCTTCACCACCGACCTCACCGGGCGGGTCACCTACTGGAACGCCGCCGCTGAACGGATCACCGGCTGGACCTCAGCCGAGGCCCTGGGGCGCGATTGCTCGATCCTGGCCGGAGACGCCATTCACGGCTGTGTCTGCGGCACGGGGCCCATCAAGTGCGGGCTGGTGACCCAGGGTCGCACCACCAAGACGTGCACCCTGCGGACCAAAGACGGCCGGCTGCTGCAGATCGTGAAGAACGCGGTGCTGATCGCGGCGCAGGACGGCTCGCCGGCAGGTGCGCTGGAGACCTTCGCCGCGGTGGGCCAGCCGAGCGACTCGCGCTGCGAGGTGAGCGCCCGGCCCGAGGGCGACTTCTGCGGGATGATCGGCCGGCACCCGGTGATGCAGGACCTCTACCGGACCATCGACCAGGTGGCCCGCTCGAGCGCGACGGTGATCATCCTCGGAGAGAGCGGCTCGGGAAAGGAGTGCGTGGCCGAGGCCATTCACCGGGGAAGCCGGCGCGCCGGCGGCCCCTTCGTGCGCGTCTCGTGCTCTGCCCTCAACGAGAACCTGCTGGAGAGCGAGCTGTTCGGCCACGTGAAGGGGGCCTTCACCGGCGCCCTCAAGGACCGGCGCGGGCGCTTCCAGGAAGCGCACGGCGGCACGCTCCTGCTCGACGAGATCGGCGACATCTCGCCCGCGGTGCAGGTCAAGCTGCTGCGGGTGATCGAGCAGCGCGAAATCGAGCGCGTGGGCGACTCGGCTCCCCTCAAGGTCGACGTGCGCCTCCTCTCGGCCACCCACCGCAACCTCAAGGCGATGGTGGAAGAGGGCCGCTTTCGCGCCGACCTCTACTTCCGGCTGGCCGTGTTCCCGCTGCGGCTCCCGTCGCTCAGGGAACACCTCGAGGACCTGCCCCAGCTCGCCGAGGCCTGGCTGGATCGGCTGGCGGCCGGGGGCAGCCCGCGGCCGCGCGCCATCTCTGCGGGGGCGATGGCCTGCCTGACCGCCTTCGACTGGCCGGGCAACGTGCGCGAGCTGCAGAACGCGCTCGAGTTTGCCGCCCTGCGAGCGAACGGCGGGGTGATGGAAGAAGCGCACCTTCCAGAAGAGGTCCGCCACCGCCGGCCGCAGGTGCCGCTCGCCGCCGCGCCGGCCGCACCGCTCGCGCCCGGACGGAGCGCGTCGATGCTCGACCACGCCCGGCTCACCGAGGTGCTGGGCGCCACCGGCTGGAACCGGGCCGAGGCCGCCCGCCGCCTCGGCGTCTCCCGCGTGACCCTGTGGAAGCGGCTCAAGCAGCTCCAGCTGAACGAGCCGACCTGAAGTTCGTTCAGCTGCCTCCCTCTCCCTGCGCAGCGGGAGAGGGCCGGGGTGAGGGGCCGATCGCAAGAAGCGCGGCGAACGAACTCACGAACTGCCGTACTAGGCTTGGGGCGTGAAGCGCGCGCTCGTGTTGTCTGATCTTCACCTCGGTACCGGACACCGCCGCGGCCGGGTGAACATCTACGACGACTTCAAGGAAGACGAGCGGCTCGCCCAGCTGCTGGTGCGGCACGCGGGCGCGCACCTCGTGCTCAACGGCGACATCTTCGATCTGCTGAAGGTGCCGGTGATGGGGCAATTCCCCGACGAGATCTCCGAGCGCCTGGCGGGCATCAAGCTCTACAAGTGCCTCAAGGGCCACCCGCGCGTGGTCGAGGCGCTCAGCCGCTTCCTCGAGAACGAAGCGAGCCAGATCACCTACCTGCCCGGCAACCACGACATGGAGCTCCTCTTCCCCGGGCCCCAGGCGCTCTTCACCCGCTTCATCACCGGGCAGGACAGCCACCCGCGCATCCGCTTCGTCACTGACGAGCCGCTCTTCGAGCTCGACGGCGTGCAGTTTCACCACGGGCACCAGTTCGAGGCGCTGCACGCGTTCGACTGGGGCCAGCTCACCCTGCGCCGCGCGAACAAGGAGCCGGTGCTCAACCTGCCCTGGGGCAGCCTCTTCATCCTGCGGGTGCTCAACCCGCTCATCCGCGAGCGGCCCTGGCTCGACAAGGTGCACCCGTTCTGGCCGCTGTTCGCTGGCGGCATGATCTTCGACGCCCGCTTCACCTCGCGCATGGTGGCCGACACCGCGAAGGCGCTGGTGCAGGCGCGGCTGAACCCGACCTGGTGGAAGAAGCGGCCCTTCGTGAAGCTGACGCAGTTCCTCGGCAACGACATCGCCTTCTTCGAGAAGCTCGACCACTACGCCGAGCGCATCTTCAAGCAGTCGAGCCACGTGCGCGCGGTGTTCATGGGCCACACGCACGTGCCCATGCTCCGCACCTGGCGCGTGGGCGGGTCGATACGTACCTACGTGAACACCGGCACCTGGATGCCCATGGTCGACCTCGGCCTGGGCCGGCTCGGGCAGCACCTCGAGATCCACTACGGGCTGGTCGAGTGGCACGAAGACGGCCCCCGCGCCGCGCTGCACCGGTGGCACGGCACGCGCCCCGAGAGCGAAGAGGTCATCGCCTGATCTCGTAACAGCCCTGTCAAGGAACCCCGCGCCGTCAGATGCTAGGGCAGTCCCCATGCGCCTCCCCACCGCCCTCCTCGTGCTGGCCTTCGGCGTGGGCTGCGACTGCGGGCGCGCGAGGGTGGTCGGCGCCTTCGACGCCGGCTGCCGCGCCGAGACGTGCGACGGGATCGACGAAGACTGCGACGGCGTGGTCGACAACGATCTGTCTTCGCTGACCTGTGGCGTGGGGGCGTGCGCGCGCGAGGTGCGATCCTGCGTCGAGGGCTCGGCCCAGACCTGCGAGCCCGGAGCGCCCGCGACCGAGCAGTGCAACGGCGTCGACGACGACTGTGACGGCGCGCTCGACGAAGAGCTGGCCCCCGCGTCCTGCGGCGTGGGCGAGTGCGCGGCCAGCGTGCCTTCCTGCGTCGGGGGCGTGCCGTCGACCTGCGTCCCCGGCGAGCCGGTCGCCGAGGTCTGTGACGGCAAGGACAACGACTGCGATGGGACGAGCGACGAAGCGCTGAGCGACCTGAGCTGCGGCGTCGGCGCGTGCACCCGCACCACCGCGGCCTGCGTGAACGGCGTGGTGCAGACCTGCGCGCCGGGCGCCCCTTCCGCCGAGACCTGCAACGGCGAAGACGACGACTGCGACGGCGAGGTGGACAACGGCTTCAGCCGCATCAGCTGTGGTGTGGGCGCGTGCACGCGCATGGTCTCCGCCTGCACCGCGGGACAGACCCCCGTGTGCACGCCCGGCCCGCCGGCGGCAGAGGCGTGCAACGGCCTCGACGACGACTGCGACGGCGAGACCGATGAGCTGCTCCCGCCCACCTCGTGTGGCGTCGGGGCCTGCGTGCGAACGATCGCCTCATGTCTCGCGGGGGCCCCCCAGACCTGCGTCGCCGGCGCGCCCTCGCTGGAGCTGTGCGACGGCCTCGACAACGACTGCGACGGCACGGTGGATCAAGGGCTCACCCCTCTCTCCTGCGGAGTCGGAGCCTGCGCCCGCACCGTGCCCGCCTGCGTGGGCGGCGCCGCGCAGACCTGCGCGCCCGGAACACCGGCGGCGGAGACCTGTGACGGGGTGGACAACGACTGCGACGGCGCGGTGGATCAAGGGCTGGCGCCGCTCAGCTGCGGCGTGGGGGCCTGCGCCCGCACCGTCGCCTCGTGCGCGGGCGGCGTGGCGCAGACCTGCACCCCGGGCGCCCCGGCGACCGAGACCTGCGATGGCGTGGACAACGACTGCAACAGCTCGGTCGACGACGGGCTCGCCCCGCTCACCTGCGGCGTGGGCGCTTGCTTCCGCTCGGTGACGGCCTGCGTCTCGGGCGCGACGCAGACCTGCACCCCGGGCGCCGGCACCGCCGAGACCTGCAACGGCGTCGACGACGACTGCGACAGCCAGACCGACGAAGACTTCACGCCCCTGGCCTGCGGTGTGGGCGACTGCGCGCGTGTGGTGGCCGCGTGCGTGGGTGGCAGCACCCAGAACTGCACCGCCGGCGCGCCCGTGGCCGAGGCGTGCGACGGCCGGGACAACGACTGCAACGGCGCGATCGACGACGGCCTCGCCCCCGCCACCTGCGGCGTGGGCGTGTGCGCGCGCTCGATCGCCAGCTGCCTGGGCGGCGCCGTGCAGCCCTGCACACCCGGCACGCCCACCGCCGATCTCTGCGACGGCCTCGACAACGACTGCGACGGCACCACCGACGACGACGGCATCTGCCAGCCTCCGGTGGTGATGTGCCCCGGCGCCGTGTCCACGCTGGTGGGCAACACACTCACGCTCACCGCCAGCGCCAGCGACGCCGACGGCACCATCGTCTTCACCCAGTGGACGGTGGCCGCCAGACCCGCCGGCTCGACCGCGCAGCCCGCCACTCCGGGCGCGCCCTCGACGCTGTTCACCCCCGACGCGCCCGGCAGCTTCTTGCTGTCCTTCTGCGCGCGCGACAACGCGGGCACGACCACCTGCTGCACCACCACCATCGCCACCAGCGTGTGCGCCTCACCGCCCGCGCCGCCCGTGAGCACCGCCTGCGGCACGAGCTGGGACGGCAGGCCCATCGTCCAGTTCGCGCCCGTGCCCGCAGGGCTCACCTACCAGCTCACCCGGGCGGGCAATTCGCTGGTGCTGGCCTCGGCCGCGGCCGGCGAGAATCACCTGCGCCCGATGGTCCGCATCACCGGAGGAGGACCTCCGCCCGGCGCTTCCACCCAGCTCGAGGTGCGCGCGTGCCGCACGAGCGATCTCACCTGCTGCTCCGGGCCGTCTGCGCTGGCCGTCGACGTGGTGGAGGCGTGCAGCACCCCGGTCGTCCCCACCGCGTCAAACGTGGTGCTCAGCGAGTACGTCATCAGCGGCGAGGGCACCTGCCCCTCGGTCAACTGCACCACCCAGGACACCTGCCAGGCGGGCGAGTCGGTGGAGATCACCAACCTCTCGAACTGCCCCATCAACCTCGACGGCCACCACTTCGCGTATCGCAACGCGGCTGGCTCCGCGGCCAGCTACCGGTGGATGAACTTCGGCGCGACCGACGTCATCCCGCCGCGCGGCGTGTACGTGGCCATACGCAGCCGGCAGTACGCGCCGACCTGCTCTGCGTCACTGGGTGCGGAGAGCACGTCGATCTTCGGGCTCCGCAGCTCGACGCTCGCGATGCAGGGCCTCAACCTGTGCAGCGGCTGGTTCAACAACACCGGCGGCGGCCTGAGCGAGATGCGGCTGGCGCCCGGCACCATTCCGGTGGGGCAGACGCCCACGTTCGTTCCCGCGGCCGCCATCGCGCACATCGCGCCCTACCTGCCCACCACCGGCTCGTTGCCTTCCTGCACCAGCATCGGCTTCGACGCGGTCGACTCGTGCGGGGGCATCGTGGGCGGGGCCACGCCCACCACGCAGCTGGGGCCGAACCAGCTGGGCCGGCTCTGGCACCCGTGTGACGCCGTGGTGGGGTCGGTGCCTGCCTGCGTACGCGACTGAAACTCCGCGGGCCCACGACTCATCACCCCGCGGGGGAGCCACAAGACCATGTCCCGGGTGCTCATCGCGCTGATCGTCGGAGCCGCCCTCGGCGCGGCCGTGTTTCTCTTCCTGCGCAGTGACGCGGCGCAGCCCGCTGCGCCTGCGCCCGTGGTGGCGGCCCCTGCGGCCGTGGCAGCGGCGCCCTCTCCGGGCTCGCGCGCGTTCGGCTCACCCACCCACCCCGGCCTGGTGGTGACGGTCACGCGCGGCGGGGCCACGGAAGCGCAGACCCGCGTGCAGCTCTCCCGCTCGAGCCGTTCGCTCGTCACCTCGGAGCTCGCCTGGGAGCCCGCTGGCAGCGAGCTCACCGACGCCGCAGGCCGCGCCGAGTTCCCGGCCCTCTCGGGGCGGTACCTCGTGGTCGCCACGGCGCGTGACGGCACGCGCGCGGTGGAGTCAGTCGACGTGAGCCGGGCAGCTGAGCCCACCTGGCTGACGATCGCCTTGAAGCCCCCTGCTCTCTTCGGGGGCCAGGTGGTCGACGAAGCGAGCCGCCGCCCGCTGCCGGGAGCGATCGTCCGCGCGGATCCGCAGCCTGAGGCGAAGGACCTCGAGCTGACGCTGGCGGTGGGCAGCGGCGTCACCGACTCGCTGGGTCGCTTCGGGCTCGAGCTGCCTGACCGGCGCTGGCGCATCGAGGCGCGCGCGCCCGGCTATCTGGCGAACGCCGAGGCCGCGGAGAAGCCGACGAAGGACCTGGTGATCGCCCTCACGAAGGGCGTCGAGGTGTCGGGGGTGGTCGTCGACCCCACGGGACAACCCGTCTCAGCCGCGACGTTGCGGATCGCCCCCGGCGACACCGCCGCGCTCGCCACCGACTCCGCGGGCAGGTTCGCGTTCACTGCGCCCCACGCGCCGATCTCCCTGCACGCGCTCGCGCCGGACGGGCGCCAGGGCCTCGCGCGCCTCCTGCTCGCCGAAAAGCAGGAGACGGCGCAGGTGCGGCTCGTGGTGGGCGAAGGCGGCGAGCTGGCCGGGCTGGTGCGCGACGGGCAGGGGCCGGTGCTGCACGCCGACGTGCGCGTCCTCGCCGAGCCGGAGTCTCTCGAGGTCGCCGCGTTCGACACGCCGCTCGACGGCCGCTTCGCCGCGAAGGGCCTGCCTCCGGGGCGCTACTCGGTGCGGGCGCAGCAGGGCCTCGGGCGCCGCGCGACGGTGGTCGGCCTCGAGCTGCCGGGGGCTGGGCCGGTCGAGCTGGTGTTGTCGAGCGCGGGGCGGGTCATCGGCACGGTGCGGGGCGTGGAGGGTCAGCCGAGCGAGGGGGCGAACGTCACCCTGGAGTGGCCCAGCGGCCTCAAGGAGGTGCCGCGAACTGCGCGCACCGGGCCTGACGGACGCTTCGAATTCGACGACCTGCTCTCCTCTGCGGTTTTCCTGCAAGCCCGCCTCGACGACCTCGTCTCAGAGGAGATCGAGAACTACGTAGCCCCGGGTGCGACCGCAGAGGTCAACCTCGTCATCACTCCGCAAGGCCGCCTGGTGGGTACCGTGGCTGACCCCACGGTGAACAGGGTCCTCATCCGAGGGCAGCACCCCGCGGGAGAGGCTGCTCAGGTCGTGGACCAGCGCTTCGAGAAGCTCCTGGCGCCCGGCTCGTATCGCCTCTTCGCCCAGGTCGGCACCCGCTTCGTGATCAGCGGCGGCGGCACGCTGGCGGAAGTGCGCGCCGGCGAGATCACCCGGGTCGCCGTGGAGGTCGCGCGGGAAACCGACGGCGGCCTTCACCACAACCTCATGATGCGCGCTGAGCCGGGCATGGGGCTGTCGTTCGAGAACTCGCCGGGCGGCGTGCGGGTGGACTTCCTCACTTCCGACTGCCCCGCGGCGCAGGCGGGCATTCGCATCGGAGACCTGGTGCTGGCCATCGACGGCCAGGCCACCCTCGATGCGGCGGACGCCTTCGCCCGGGTGCGCAAGCCCAGCGGGTCCACGCTCGACATCCTCGTGCGGCGCGACGGGCAGGATCTGAAGCTGACCGTTCGCTGAAAAGACTCGGGGCCGGCGCTCTCAGGAGTGCCAGCCCCGGGGGTCACCATCCAGACTTCAGCTCAGCGAATCGACGCCTCGTAGATCTCCTTCACCAGCTTGGGATCGACGAAGGGGTTGCGATCGTTCTTGCCCGCGAACGCCGCCTCGCTCTGCGGACGCCAGAGGAAGTCGGGGCTCGCGCTGGTCGGGTCCCACCCGCCGTTGACGAACTTGCCGTTCTTCTCTTCCATCCAGTAGCGGTAGGTCTCGGTGCCGCCGCCACCGCCGAGCGACACCTTGCGCTCGACCCAGACGATCTTGCCGTCGGTGGCCGGCCCGTTGTGACCGTTCTTGAGCAGCTCGTCGCTCGCCCAGCTCGGCTTGAGCCCGTTCTTGTAGAGCACGTCATCGGCTTTGTAGAAGTTGTAGTTCCACACGTGCTCGCCGCTGTCCTTGTCCATCACGGCGGGGCGGCCCGACTTGAGCCAGGCGCTGATCGTCTCGTGCATCAGCACCGGGTCGTCGCGCTTGTCTTCGCGGGCGACGTAGCTGAGCTCGGCCTTCTTGTAGGTCTTCTCAGTGCCGTCCATCAGCTGCACCTTCACCTCGTCGGGGAGGTTGGCGCTGTTGATCTGCCAGTCCTGCTGGCGGCGGCTGGTGTTGTCGAACTTCACGTCGGACAGGATGGTGCCCTTCACCTGCTGCCCGTTCTTGAGCGTCACGGTGTCGGGGTTGGCGTCGTAGCGGTTGCCGATGAAGTCCGACCCGCCGCCCTGGCTGTCGGCGAGCACGGTGAGCAGGCCCTTGATGTCCTGCGTGGTGAAGGTGACGCCGTTGAGGGTGACGTCCTTCTTGGGCTCCTCGAAGAGGATGCCGGCGCGCGCCACCTTGTCGCAGCTGCCCCACCAGCCGACCGACATGGTGCCGTCGGTCTTGCCGTCCTTGCCGAACTGGCCGGTGCGGTCGATGAAGTCCCACTTCACGTCGGCGTCGATCTTCCCGTTGTTGTTGAAGTCGACCCCGGTGGTCCGCTCGGCGTCGCTCTCGGAGAGGCTGGAGTTGGGGATGTAGTGGCCCGCTTCCTTGCCCACCAGCCAGTTCAGGTTGGGCTTGAGCTCGAAGTTGCGAGCGCCCTCGGCGGCGCCGCGTGACTTGAGCAGCGAGTCGAACTTCGAGAGCGCGCCGTCCTTCGCCCAGAGGTTGCTCGAGGCCGAGCCCACGTCATTGCCGCTGCCGGCCATGGGCCAGTACGTCGTCGTCCACGGGGCGCGGGTCGCCTCGGTCGTCACGCGCTCGGGCTGGTTGGTCACGGGCGGGGTCACGGGGGGCGTCACGGGCGGAGTGATGGCGCCGCCGCCGATGAGGCGGGTGAACTCGCGCTGCGCCGCGGTGGTGAACTTCGAGCCGTGCGTGGAGAGGATCGCCGCCAGCTCAGCGCGCTCGGCCGCGTCGATCGACCCGCCGTCCCGCGCGGACTTCACGATGGTGCGGATCTCGTCGCGGGTGACACGCTTGTTGGTGAGCGCGGTCGTCAGAGCACTGCGGATCGAGTCAATCGACATGGAGGGTGCCTCTTCAGCGAGTCGGGGTGGAGAATCTGCCTACATTGTCTGACAAAGCTGGCGAAAGTTTCGCACAGCCGTAACCCCGTGTCATTTCAGCTAAAGAAGAGCGGGAAATGCCGCCTCCGCCCCGCAAGCCCACCAACAAAAAGGTCAAGGCGCCCACGGTCGCCTCGGCAGACCAGCTGCGGGCGCGGCAGAAGGGGGCGCTGCTCGGCCTGGCCGTGGGCGAGGCGATGGGCGTTCGCAACGATCTGCGCAACCTCCCCGCCGCCCAGTTTCCGGAGCTCAACGAGGGGCCGCTGCAGGAGCCCCGGGGAGGTGGCCGCCTCGACCTGCTGCCCGGCCAGGTGACGTGGGGCAGCGAGCTGGCGCAGGTGCTCTCGGGGACGCTGCGAAACCTGCGGCGCTACGACGTGTACGAGACGGGCAAGGCGTATGCGCGCTGGTTGCCCACCGCGGTCGACGTGCCCGAGGCGATCAAGGCGGCGCTGGAGCAGATCGTCGACGGGCGCTCACCGGAGTATTCCGGGCGCAGGGTGTGGCTGGAGGGGTTTCAGAAGGTGCGCGACAACGCCCCTCTCGCGCGCACCGTGCCCATCGGGGTGTTCTTCCACTCGAAGAGAGAGGAGCGGCTCGCGGCGTCGCTGGAGGACACGGCCATCACCCACTTCGATCCGCTCTGTCAGCTCGCATGCGCGACGTTCAACGGCATCATCGCGGCGGCGATCTCCACGCCGGCCGAGCGGCTCGACCCGGCGCAGCTGCTGAAGGTGGCCGAGGCTGAGCTGTCCCTGGCGGCCGCCACCCTGGGCCGCAAGGAGTCCGACTGGGTGGCGCAGACGAAGGACGCGGCCGATTGGTTGCGGCAGGACCTGAAGCTCGCGCAGGACGACGATCCCGAGCTGTACGGCCCCGACCTGCACCTCTTCTTTCCCTACCCCACGTCGATCCGCGTCACCTACCGGCTCGCGTTCTGGGAGCTGTTCCACGCGCCATCACTGGAAGCGGCCGTGATCGACGTGGCCAACCGTGGCGGCGACAGCGACACCAACGCGGCGGTGACTGGCGCGCTCTTCGGGGCGATCTTCGGAGAGAAGGCGATCCCCGAGCTGTGGGCCGAGCGCGTGCTCGAGGTGCGCGGCGGGCCCTATCACCCGCGCAATCTGGTCACGCTCGCGGGGCTGGGCCCCGACGATCACGACCGGGGCGATCAGTGAGCAGAGAGGAAGGCCTTGAGCGATTTCGCCGAGAGCGCGGCGTCGTGCAGGCGGTGGAGCGCAGCGGCATCAACGCCCTCGAGCTTCTGCTCGACTGACAGGGTCACCCGCTTGAAACGCTTCATCAGCACGCGGCGAATCGCGTCACGCAGTCCTTCTTCCCGACCTTCTTCCCGCCCCTTTTCGAGGCCCTGCTCCAGGCCCTGACGGTGCCCCTGGCGCTTCCCTCGCCGGTAGCCACGCGACTCCAGGAACTCACTGATCGTCTGCATCGTCGTCTCCTTCCCGTCTCGTTGTTGCTTCGCCGCCCGCTCGACGAAGGGCAACGCGTCGCGTCCTGCGACACTCATAAGGTAGTGGAGAAACAGCCTCAGCGTCGACTCGTCGTGGGCCAACGCAGCGAGCATCTGAGAGATGACCGCCTGCAGGTGAGTCACCGGCGTCGCAGCAGCCTTGAGCCCCAGCAACCCGCCCCGCAGGGTCGGATGCGAGGACAGCGCGCCAGCCGACTCACGGCCCACGTCCACGAGCACCACCTCGAAGTCCACCGTGAGCCGCTTCACCTTCTTCGAAGCGTCGACCAACTCGGAAAACCGCCGCGGGCCCTTCCACGGCCGTTCTCCGTTGTAGATGACCAGGGGCACCACCGCGGGGAGTGAGCGCCGCGACGTCTTCGCCAGGTGAGCGTAGAGCGCCGTCAGGTAGCGCAGCACCTGCACCAGGGCGAAGGTGCCTTCGGTGCGCTTGTGCTCCACCACGCAGTAGACGATCGCGCGTTTGCCACCCTTGAGCCGCACCCGGAGGACGAGATCAGCGAGGTGCTGCCTGAGTGCGGCGTCGACGAAAGACTCAGAGAGCAGTTCCGGCGGCCCGGCGAAGCGCGCGACCAGTTCCCTGGGCAGGCGCTCGCGAAGCAACGCCTCGGCGACGCCCTGCTCCTTCATCAGCCGTCTGAACACCTTGTCGTGCGAGCCCACGTGACCTCCGGAGAGGCTCGGTCGCACGGCAGGTGCCAGCGCAAGGCCGCATGATTCCGCGGGCGAGTGCGGCTCGACGGATCAGCCGGCGGATGGGGCGCGGACGCCGCAGCGGGCGTCTCGAAAAGCGAGAAGTCAGGGCACGTTGATCGCGCCCGGCGTGGGCGTCGAGTTGATCGTGAAGTCGGGCACGTTGTTGTTCGTGTCCGCCGAGTTGGGCGCGCGGCCGATGCTCTGGTTGGCCGTGTTGCTGTCCACCAGGGTGCTGGTGGCAGTCGCGCCCTCGGTGAGCACCACCCCTCCCAGCGTGATGGACGCGGGCGTCGCGTTCTCCCAGGTGAGCGAATCGAGCACCTGGCCACCGGCCGAGACGAGCGCCACGCCCTCGTTGTCGTTCTGCACGTTGTTGCTCGCCAGCGCGAACGCGACTGAGGCCGTGCCGCCGGGAAGCGTGGCGATCAGCGTCGAGCTGCCCACCACCAGGAAGGCGCCAGCGGGCAACGACATCGCGGGCAGGTTTACGGTGGCGAGCACCACGTTGCCGGTGCCGTTGACGATCACCACCGTCATGCCCGTCGTGTCGAGCGCGCCGGCGCCGGTGTTCCGCAGCTCGACGAACTCGTTCGAGTCGGTGCCGACGTTGTCGTAGTCGACCTCGTTGATCACCAGGCCACCCACCGGCTGCTGAAACCCGTTGAACATCGCCGTGCGCGCCGACGTGCTGATGGGCGTGCCGCGCGTGTCCGCCACCGAGGTGGCCGCGGTCAGCGTGTAGGGCGTGCCACCGGTCTGAGCGTCGGTGGTGAGGCTCCAGCTCGCGGCGGACAACTGCGTCGCCCCCGTCACGTTGAGGCCTCCGATGGTCATCGTCGAGGTGGTGACCGAGGTGGGGTTCATCGGACGGCTGAACGTCGCGCGCACCGCGGTCGACGACGTGGCGACCGCCGAGACCAGGGTCGGCGCCGGACAGGTCGACCCCGCCAGCGCGCTCGAGGAGAACGCCGACGGCTGGGCCTGGGCGTTGAAGCGCCACAGCGGCACCGCGGTGACCTGCACGCTGCACCCGGTGCCGAGGCCCTCGGTGTCGGCCAGCGCGCTGGGCAGGCGCAGCTTCATCGCGCCCGCGTCCATGCTGCCCGAGGTGACGAACGACGCCGATTGATAGCCCGCGCCCGCGAAGCCCATGTCGCCGGCGAGCGTGCCGGAGATCGACAGCAGCTCACACTCGCGATCGTCGATCGCCCCGGCCTGCGAGAAGTCGACGGCCGACGCGGCCTGCGAGAGGCCCGAGACCGGGTTGCCGCTGCTGATCCGCACGAAGGCCGAGATCGAGGTCGCCACCCGAAGCTGCGCGCTGCGCGTCACCGCGGTGACCGTGAAGTCGACGAGGTCACCCACGGCGACGGGGAGCGTGGCGGCGTCGACGCTCACGAAGAGCGCGGGGCCGAGATTGCCTGCCTGCACGATGAAGCCCGCCGGATCCGTGGCGGCGCCCGCGTCCTGGACGAAGGGCTTCACGAAGGTCACCAACGCCCCGGTCACGGGGAGGGAGACGCTGCCGGTGCCGAGATCGGCCGCAGCGCGCACCGCCGCGATCTCTGCCGCGGTGTTCGACGTGCCACCACCGCCGCCCGTGGCGCCACCGCCGCCGCCCGTGACGCCGCCGCCACCGCCGGTGACTCCACCGCCGCCGCCGGTGACTCCGCCGCCACCGCCGGTAACTCCGCCGCCACCGCCGGTGACTCCACCGCCACCACCCGTGACGCCGCCGCCGCCGCCGGTGACTCCGCCGCCACCACCCGTGACGCCGCCGCCGCCACCGGTGACTCCGCCGCCACCACCCGTGACGCCCCCGCCGCCGCCGGTCACGCCACCACCACCGCCGGTGACGCCGCCACCACCGCCGGTCATGCCGCCGCCGGTGCCACCACCGCCACCGCCACTGCCGCCGCCACCGCCGAGGCTGGAGCCGCTGCAGAAGCCGCCCAGGCACACCTGGTCGCCCACGCAGGCCACGCAGGTCGAGGCGCGAATGCCGCACGCGAGCGCGTTGGGCAGGGCGACGCACTCACCCTTCGCGTCGCAGCAGCCCCCGCAGTTGCTGGGCAGGCACTTGGGCTTCGACGGGCCGCAGCCCGCGCCGAAGAGGAGCGCGAAGCACGAGAGCGCGAGAGACAGACGGATCGACGACATGGCAACTCCTCAGCGAACGACGAGGACAGGCTTCGAACAGATGTGGACCAGCCGATCGGTGACGCTGCCGAGCAGCACGCGCTTGACCGCCCCGTGGCCCTTCGCGCCGATCACCACACCCCAGACCCGCTCGGCCTGTGCAAGATCCGCGATCGCCTCGGCCGGCGCGCCGGTCACCATCACGGTGTCGGCCTGCGCGCCCAGGTCCACCGCCACCTTCTTCGCGGCCTCGAGGATCTCCGAGGCCGCCTGCCGGTTCCCTTCCTCCACCTTGGCGATGGTCTCAGCGTAGACGCTGGGGCTGAGGAGAATGGGCGGCAAGACGTTCACCAGCTCGAGCCGCGCCGAGAGGGACTTCGCCAGCTGGGCCGCTTCGCGCACGCCCTGCAGGCTGTGAGGAGAACCGTCGACCGCGACGAGAATGCTCTGCATGGTGGGCGCAAGGTACGCAACCGCTCAGCGCGAAACCAGCGTCACGGGGTCGCCGCAACGAATCGTGCCCGGCCGCTCGACCCAGGCCACCAGCCCGCGCAACCGATGCGCCGCCTTCACGAACCGAGCGGCGAGCCCCTCGTCTGCACCCGCCGCCGCGGCGATCGCCCGGCCCGCCTTCCGGCACGGCTCGTTCTCTCCGTCGATCACCAGCACGGCGCCCGAGCCGAACACCAGCCGGGTGCCCGGAGCCCAGGCGGTCAGCGCGGGCGCGCCGCGGAGCAGGACGTTGGCCCCCAGCCAGCGGGAGTCGAGGTGCGAGAGCCCGAGCGCGGCCGCGATCTTCGAGAGCTCCTCGACGCTCACCAGCGAGAGCTGGCGCGCGTTGCGGATCTCGGTGCCCTTCGGCAGGTGCTTCTGCCGCACGCCGCTGCGCTGGGTGAGGCCCGCGTGCCGATCGCCTTCGAGCCCGGCATACGAGAGCACCGCCAGCTCGAGCGCCCTGGTGACGAACTCACCGGGCACGTCGGCGATGCCCAGCGCCTCGACCTCGACCATCTCAGCGAACGACCAGCACGGGCGAATACGAGAGGTGCACCACCCGGTCGGCCACGCTGCCCACCAACAACCGCTTCACCGCGCCCTTGCCGGTGCTGCCCACCACCACCATGCAGTCCTTCAGGGTGCTGGCCACCTCGACGATGGTGTCGGCGGCTGGCCCCACCTTCACCAGCGCGGCCACGTCGGTCGAGCCCAGCGAGCGCTGCACGTCCTGGGCGACCTCCTGACCGCGCGCCAGCTCGGCCGACTGCATGCGCTCGAGCGAGGCCCAGGGGGCATCGCCCGGCAGGATGATCGGCGCCACCACGTGGAGGATGGTCACCTTCGCCCCGAAGGCCTTGCCCATTTCGAGCGCCTGCCGCGCCGCGCGCACCGACACCTCCGAGCCATCCACCCCGACGAGCAGGTTTTCCATGGGCGCGCATGGTGGCACGATTCGTCAATTCGTGTAGAGGCGACGCCCCATGGCGTCCTTTTCCATCATCAACGTCAGCAAGGGCTACGGCCCCAAGAAGCTCTTCGAGAACGTGAACGTCTCGTTCTCCGAAGGAAAGCGCTACGGCCTCACCGGCCCCAACGGCGCCGGCAAGACCACCTTCATGAAGATCCTCGCGGGGGACGAGGAGCAGGACACGGGCGACATCATCCGCCCGAAGAAGCTGGGGGTGCTGCGGCAGAACCACTTCCAGTACGAAGAGACCCGCGTGCTCGACGTGGTGATGATGGGCAACAAGGGCCTGTGGGCGGCGATGAAGGAGAAGAACGCGCTGCTCGAGAAGCCCGAGCTCACCGAGGCAGACGGTCACCGCCTGGGCGACCTCGAGACCGTCATCGCGGAAGAAGACGGCTACGTGGCCGAGTCCGACGCCGCTGCCCTGCTGATGGGCCTGGGCATCGAGGAGTCGTTTCACGAGGGCCCGCTCAAGGCGCTCACCGGCGGCTACAAGCTGCGCACGCTGCTGGCGCAGGCACTCTTCGGCAAGCCCGAGGGGCTCTTGCTCGACGAGCCCACCAACCACCTCGATCTCGACTCGATCCGCTGGCTCGAGGAGTTCCTGCACGAGTACGAGGGCGTGCTGATCACCATCTCGCACGATCGTCACTTCCTCAACTCGATCTGCACGCACATCGCAGACATCGATTACGAGACGATCATCACCTACACCGGTGGCTACGACGACATGGTGCGGCAGAAGGCCCAGCTGCGCACCCGGGTCGAGTCGGAGAACTCCGAGAAGCAGAAGAAGATCAGCCAGCTCCAGGACTTCGTGGCCCGCTTCGGCGCCGGCACCCGCGCCAGCCAGGTGACCAGCCGCAAGAACCAGCTCGAGAAGCTCAAGATGGAAGACCTCAAGCGCTCGAACATCGCGCGCCCCTTCATCAAGTTCGAGCAGAAGGCCCCCAGCGGCAGGCAGACCCTCACCATCACCGGCATCACCAAGGCCTGGGACGGCGAGGTGATCATTCCCCCGTTCTCGGCGCTCATCACCAAGGGCGAGAAGATCTGCGTGGTGGGCAAGAACGGCATGGGCAAGTCGACCCTGCTGCGCATGATCGCGGGCGCCATTGCGCCCGACGCCGGCACCCTCGAGTGGGGCCACAACGCCAACATCGGGTACCTGCCGCAGGATCACCACGGCCTCATCCGCAAGGGCACCACCGTCTACGGCTTCCTGCGCGATCTCGACAGCAAGCTGGGCAACGAGGAGATCTCAGGCCTGCTGGGCCGCATGCTCTTCTCGGGCGAAGAGCGCATGAAGCCCACCGACACCCTCTCGGGTGGTGAGACGGTGCGCACGCTGTTGAGCATGCTGATGATGCGCAAGGACAACGTGCTCATCCTCGACGAGCCCACCAACCACCTCGATCTCGAGTCGATCGCGGCGCTCTCGGAAGGGCTCCAGAAGTACGAAGGCACCGTGATCGTCGTCACGCACGACCAGGAGCTCATCTCCGAGGTCGCCACCCGCATCTGGGCGCCCCGCCGCGGCAAGCCGGTCATCGACTTCGTGGGCGGCCTCGACGACTTCCTGGTCAAGCACGCCGACGTCGCCGCGCACCGGCGCTGAAGGCCGGGGCGAACCGACCCACCGGTTGTCCCACCAGAACCCACCTCGGCGTTTGGTTCCTGCGCACCGGCTTGCGTCTCTGGCTGGGTCAACACACACTCCGGGCCTGCCCATGCGTTCACTCATCCTCCTCCTGTCTGCAGGTGTCGCTCTTGGTGTGACCGGCTGCACCAAAGAGAAAATCGTCGCAGCCAATTGCCGTGCTGATGACGACTGTCAGGCCGGCAACCTCTGCGAGAACTACGAGTGCGTGGCCCGCGAGGCGAAGGCCTGCGACATCGTGCTCGAGGGCAACCCCATCCTCCAGCCCTCGCCGCACACCGTCGACTTCGGCGTGGTCGATTCGCAGGCGGCGCTGCTGCAGACCATCACCATCCACAACATCGGCAACTGCACCCTGACCCTCTACGAGGCCACCCTGAGCGACCCGGGGGCGGGCTTCACCTGCGATCTCTGCGAGACCCCGTTCCCCAAGGAGATCTGGCCCGGCCGCAGCGTCGACGTTCAGATCAGCTACACGCCGGGCGCGGTGAAGGAATCGATCACCGAGCTGACGCTGCTGTCCGACGACAAGGAGTACCCCACCCTGCGCGTGCCCATTCGCGCCAACTACATCGGCACGCCCGAGCTGCGCGCCCAGCCCAACCCGATCGACTTCGGCTACACCGCGCAGGGCCGCCTCACCCGCCGCTCGCTCCAGCTCTCGAACCAGGGCACCGGCACCGCGCCCATCACCATCACCAGCATCGCGCTCGCGCCCGCCGGCACCATGGACTTCTCGCTGGTGGCGCCCAACGATCTGCCCCGCACGCTCGTGCCCACCACGGTGGACCGAAACGCGGTGGAGCTGCTCGAGGTGCGCTACACGCCCCGCACCCTGGCCGATCACACGGCCGATCTCGTGGTCACCACCAGCAAGGGCACCTTCACCGTGCCGCTCAAGGGCACCTCGTCGTCCGCCCCGGCCGTGACCGTCACGCCCGCGATGATCGACCTGGGCGACGTGACCCTGGGCACCAGCACCTTCCGCACCATCACCATCGTCAACGGCGGCGGCGCGCCGCTCACCGTGCGGCCCACCTGGGGCGGCATGATGTTCACCACCGACTTCAGCACCAACCCGCAGCTCATCCCCGACGTCATCCCCGCGCAGTACGTCGAGGTGCAGGTGCAGGTGACGGCCACGCGCGAGGGCATTCTCCAGGCGATCTTGAACCTCGAGACCAACGACCCCCTGCGGCCGACGGTGAGCATCCCCGTGTCGGCCCGCGGCGTGCTCGGCGGCGGCGCCGAGGTGGTGAAGCTCGAGATGACCTTCGACAACGGCGCCGACAACGCCTTCGACAACGACGTGCGCAACGTCGACATGACCCTCGAGCACCCCTTCGGCTACGTCTGCAACAAGCAGACGCCCAACCCGATGAACTGGGGCAACTACGGCACGGCGACGTGGCTGGCCTTCGCGCCGAAGGAAGAGCCCGAGCGCATCATTCTCGCGGACTCGCGGATGGATGGGACCTACCGGGTGATGGTGAACTACCAGAACGACTGCGCCTCGCTGCCCACCGATCTGCTGGCGGGCATCCTCGGCATCTCGGTCGAGGTGCTGGTGGGCTACCTGTCGGGCGGCGCCATCCCCATTCCCGGCCAGGACGTCGGCGATCTCATCCAGAGCATCTGCCTGGACAAGAGCGGCACCGCGGTGACGGTGAAGGTCTTCATCAACGGCGTGCTCACGGGTGAGAAGCAGGCCACCCTCGGCCGCAAGGGCGACAGCCGGTACGTGCTCGACCTCGTCCGCCAGAACAGCCTGTACAGCGTCCCGTGAGGCCATCGATGACCGCGATCAGGATCCCTCTCGTTCTCGCTTGTGCCCTCGTGGCGTGCGGGCCCGCCAAGCCGCCCGTCACCGGGCCCGTGGTGCCTGCCTTCCGCGGGCTGCTCGCCACGCCGCGGCAGCTCGCCTTCACCTGCGTGGTGCCGGGCTGCGACACCACCCTCACCGTGAAGGTGACGTCGAACGTGAACCGGCGCGTGGCCATCAAGCGCATCGTGCTCTCGAACCCGAACGCCGAGTACACCATCACCTCGGCCGAGCCGGCGCCCTTCATTCTCGGCGCGGCCAGCGACTTCACCATCGACGTGCGCTTCGCCGTGACCAGCGCGCCGAAGAGCGAGAGCCTCGACCTGCTCGTCACCTACACCGACGCGTCTGCCGAGGAGGGCCCCGATCGCATCGAGGCCGGTGAGCTCAAGATTCCCCTGGTGAAGCGCCTGGTGGGCGAGCCGCTGCTCCAGGCCACGCCCGAGACGCTGAGCTTCGGCGTGGTGCCGGTCTCCCAGCGCAAGGAACTGCCGGTGACGCTCAAGAACGTGGGCTTCGGCAACATCGCCCTCGAGGTCGATCGCGCTGACTCCGGCGTGCCGGCGCTGCAGGTCAACCTGCCCGCCAACATCGCGCTGGTGCCCGACGCGGGCGTGGCGGTGCCCTTCGTGTACCGCCCGCAGGTCGAGGAGTACCTCAAGGCCGAGGTGCAGCTCTCGTCGTCGACGCCCGGCGTCGACCCCGTCTACGTGACGGTCGAAGGCACCAGCCACAACTGGCCCCGCATCGCCATCGAGCCCGAAGAGACCGCGCTCGAGTTCGGCGAGATCCCCAAGGGGCAGCGCCGCATGGTCACGGTGCGCCTGGCCAACGTCGGCGGGCGCCCGCTCAACGTCACCTCGCTGTCCGCGACCGACCCCAGCAACCGGGTGACGGTGATCTTCCAGGGCGGCATGAGCACGGCCACGGTCGACCCGCTGCGCCGCCTCAACATCGACGTCGAGATCAACGGCACCACCGCCGGCGAGATCGACGTGCCCCTGCACATCGTCTCGGACGATCCGGTGCGCTCGGTGCTCGACATTCCGATCCGCGCGGTCATCACCGAGCCGAAGCTGCTGGCGGCACCGCTCACCATCGACTGGGGCACCGTGCCACAGGGCTGGGTGGTGGCGCAGCCGGTCGAGCTCAAGAACGTCGGCTACGGGGCGCTGACCATCAAGCGGCTCACCTTCGTCGGGGGCACCTCGAACCTGTTCAGCTTCAGGAACCTGCCCGCGCTGCCCATGCCGCTCGATCGCAATGGCCGGGTGGCCTTCGAGGTCGAGTTCCGCGCCCAGACCATGGCCACCCTCGGCGGCTCGGTGTCGATCGAGACCGACGATCCGCTCAACCCGTTCTCCGAGATTCCCCTCACCGCGGCCGGCGGCAGCTGCACCGCGGGGTGCCCCATCACCAACGGCACGCCGTCGTGCGCGATGGGCACCTGCTCGGTCGGCAGCTGCAACACGGGCTGGCACGACACCGACCAGTCGGCCAGCACCGGCTGTGAGTGCCGCGAGATCGGCACCGACCCGGGCGGGTTCTGCAGCACCGGCGTCGACAAGGGCACGCTGGCCGACAACGGCTCGTCGGCGAACCACACGGGCATCATCCATTCCACCGACGACCAGGACTGGATCCGCTTCTTCGGCGAAGATCGCAGCCAGTTCTTGAGCGACGACTTCGACGTGCGCATCACCCTGACCTCGGCCGATCCGAACATCAGCATGTGCATCAGCAAGTACGACACCTCGACCGCCACGCAGTGTGAGGGCGCGGGGAGCAGCGAGCAGTGCGGCATCCGCTCGTTCCGCAAGGACGGCTCGCTGGGCCCCGACGACGGCGCGATGTTCTACATCAAGGTGTTCCGGAACCCGTCCGCCCCGGCGACGTGCACGCCCTACACCGTGTACATGTCGAACGGCTGATGCGCGGGCCGGTCTTCCTGGTGCTGGTCAGTGCCTGTGCTGCGTTCGCGCGCGGCGGAGGCATCGAGGCGCAGACCTGCAACGGCTGCCACGGCACCGGCACGCAGCAGACGTCGATCACGCTCACGCCCGCGACGTTCAACCCCGGTGACACCATCACCGTGCGCGTCACGATTCGCGGCACCGGCGCGAGCGGCGGGTTGTTCCTCACGGCCAACGGCACCGGCACCTTCGCCACCCTGTCGGGGCAGAACACGCGGCTGCTCAACGGCAACATCCTCCACTCGTCACCGAAGGCGAGCGCGAGCGGCGCGGTCACCTTCGACGCCCGGTGGACGGCGCCGGCCGGCATGGGCGGCGTCGACTTCGAGGTGGCCACGGTGCTGGCCAACGGCAACAACGGCAGCTCGGGCGATCAAGCGGGCGACGCGCGCGCGGCGCAGGCCTTCGGGTGCGCGGGCATCACCTACTTCCGCGACATCGACGGCGATGGTGTGGGCGCGGCGGCGTCGGGCACCACCCGCAACTGCAGCCCCCCGACGGGCTACTCGGCGACCGACGGCGACTGCGACGACTTCGACAACCGGCGCACGCCCGGCAAGCCCGAGAGCTGCAACACGCTCGACGACAACTGCAACAGCCTGGTGGACGAGGGCCTCACCTCGATCACCACCTGGCCCGACGCCGATGGGGACGGCTTCGGCTGGGCGCTGGGCGCGCCGATGTCGGGCTGCGCAGGGGGAATGCGGGCGCAGAACGACATGGACTGCGACGACACCAACCGCAGCATCAACCCCGGGGCGATGGAGATCTGCAACCAGCGCGACGACGACTGCGACAACCAGGTCGACGACGGCGCGCGGGTGCGGTGCGGCGAGGGGTGGTGTGCGCGGCTGGGGCCGACCTGCAACGTGACCGACTGCATGCCCGGGCCGCCCCTGGTCGAGCGGTGCAACGCGCTCGACGACGACTGCGACGGGGTGGTCGACGACGGTGACCTCTGCGGCGCTGGCGCCGCGTGCGTCAACGGCAAGTGCCTCGAAGGCGCTGCGCTCGATGCGGGCACGGGGCGCGCCGATGCGGGCCCGGCGTCACCGCGTGGCGAGTCGACCGGGTGCACCAGTGTGCCCGGGTTGTTGCTGCCCCTCGCGCTGGCGTGGGCAGCGCGTCGTCGGCGTCGCTGAGGTCAGCGCGGCAGGTCCAGGGCCGCAGGGCGCGACACCGTCACCGTCGCGCCCGCTGCCAGCCCGGCCACCCGCAACCGCGCCAACCACTCGTGAGGGAACCGGGGGTAGGACAGGTCGAGCCGCTCGAGGTGCTTGAACGCCGCAGCGCAGCGCTCGAGCGTCTCGGCGCCCGCGAGGCTCACCCCCGACAGTCCCAGCGGACGAGCGCGGGGATCTCGAAGTCGGTGACCTTCAGCGATTTGAGCATGCTTCTTCATGAAAGCGTCGGCCTGGTCACCGATCGACGCGGGCTTCTTCTCGGCGCCGAGCTGCAGGGCGATGAGCTGCCCGCGCAGGTCGCCGCGCTCCAGCAGCCAGTCCGCCAACACGCTGCGCGGACCCACCTCGGCTGGCTGCGCGAGGATCGCCGCTTCCAGCTCCGCGCTTCGCAGCCCGAGAGGGCGCAGCGCGGGCGAGGCTGGTTTCGTCCTTCCGCGCGGCATGTCGCCTCAGCGGTTGATCACGAACGCGCAGGCCGAGTCGAGCTGAACGGTCGTGCCGTCGAGCGCGTCGAGCAGCGCGTCTGAGAACGAGAGCTCTTCGCGCATCACCTGGTCGATCTTCTGCGCCGGCACGCCCTGGTGTTGCAGGGAGAGCTTGATGCGCAGCATCGACAGGTCGCGCTCGTCTTCGATCGCCTCGCGCGCCGTGTCCTTCAGCGCCTCGAGCTGCTTCTTCGCCGCCTCGAGGGCCGCCTTCGCCGCGTCGTCGACGAAGCTGTGCAGCTCGGGGAACGCCGGGACGATCTCGTTGGGCTTGAGCGACCGGCCATCGACCTCCCTGAGCACCGGCAAGAGCGAGGGCTCGACCTTCGCCTTGCCGTAGGGCTGCAGCGTGACCGCCACCTGGATGAGCGTGCTGGTGAGGAAGCGCGAGAGCTGCCGCGAAGGCACGCGCGCGCCGGGAGCGGTGTCGCTGGGCTCGGCCGGCGTCACGTGGAAGAGGAACTCGATGCCCTTGCCCTTGATCGGCTTCTTCACCTCGAGGAAGCGCGCGCCGTTGCGCCCGTACGGGCCGTCGCGGAGGAAGCCGAACAGCGCCTCGACCAGCGGGTGGCCGGTGGCGAAGTACTCGATCTCTTCCTGCTCCACCGCGGTGTCGCGCCAGAACGTGCCCAGCACGGTGCGCTCTTCGGTGATGTCGTAGCCGGGCAGCGCCTCGACGTTGAGCGCGTGGCCGAAGTGGAAGCCGCACTGAAACGCGTCGACCTCCTGGTCCTGGTCGACCTTGATGCCGATGCGGTCGGCCAGCTCGGTGATGGTGTCCTCGAGGCGCTCGTCGAGATCGCGCGCGATCGACCAGAGCCCGTCTTCCAGCGGCTCGTCTTCGTCGGCGTCCATGCCGGTACGCTCGTGAGAGCGCTGCACCAGCTCCTTGACCTCGACCTTGTCGAAGCTGCGCAGATCGAGCAGCGGGTCGTACGCGCGCTTCACCTGCTCGCGGGCCACCTTCACCTTGTCCGTCAGGTCCTTCACGTAGGCGGCGCGGTCCTTCGTCTCTTCCAGCGCAAGCTCGGTGAGGCGCGGCTCGACCTCCTCGAGCACCGCGTCGAGCCCGCCGACCGTCTCGCCGAACACCCCGACCGCGTCACGCAGCACCGCGAGCACGTCGGCGCTGAACGTGCCGGGCGCCTCGAATACGTGGATGTCGACCGACTGGGTCTGGCCGATGCGATCGAGCCGGCCGATGCGCTGCTCCATGGTCGCGGGCGACCAGGGCAGGTCGTAGTTCACCAGGTGGTGCGCGAACTGGAAGTTGCGGCCTTCACCGCCGACCTCGGTGGACAGCAGCACCTTCGGCCCGTCGGGATCGCGGAAGCGGGCCACCTGCCGGTCACGCTCGGCCAGCGCGAGCTCGCCGTGGTAGGCGAGCGCTTCGACCTGCTCGAGGCGCAGCTTGCTCTGCAGGCTCTCGAGCGTGTCGCGGGCCTCGGTGAACACCAGCACCTTCGCGCGGGGCTCCTTCGACCACACCCAGCGCAGCACCTTCACGAACGCGCTGAACTTCGCGTCCTTGTCGGGCAGGTTGAGCTTCATGCCCGCCAGCGCCTTGTTGTCGCGCAGGGCCGAGAGGAACGCGGCCGGAGACGACTCGAGCCGCCGCACCAGGCCCGAGAGCGCCGCGCCGCGCACCGTGGCGTCCTTCGCCAGCTGGGCCAGCGCCGCGTCGCGCGCGTCGAGCTCGTCGCGGGTCAGCACCACCTGGTGCACGTGCAGCTTGCGCTCTGAGAAGCCACCCACCACCGCGCGCCGGTTGCGGATGAGCCGATCAGACAACGAGTACGTCTCGGCGAGGTGCAGCAGCATCTCGTCGGCGTCTTCGATCTCCTGCAGGGCCTCGTCGTCGGGGAACTTCTTGGCGAGGTCCTTCACCGCGGCCTTCGTCGACTTGCCCGACATGAGCGCGCGCAGCGCCTTGCTCAGGTCTTCCTGGCGGGCGAGGCGGGTCTCGAACTCCTTCGCGGTGGGAGCGGTGAGCGGATCGATGAGCGAGAGCAGGGCCTGGTACTCGCCGGGGTCGAGCTGCATCGGGGTGGCGGTGAGCAGCAAGAGCCCCCACGCGTTGCGCGCCAGCGCCTGCGCCGCCTCGTAGGCCTTCTCGCCCTTGAGGTGGTGCGCCTCGTCGATGATCACGAGATCCCAGTGCGCCGACTTGTCGCCCGCTTCCTTGCGGTACTGCTCGGTGCGCTGCAGCAGCTCGAGGCTGGTCACCACGAAGTTGAAGCGCGCCCACGGCGAGATGGTGGGCTGCTCGTCGAGCGACTGCTCGTAGCGCTCGGTGTCCATCAAGGTGAAGAGGTGGTTGAACTTGTGGAACAGCTCCACCAGCCACTGCACGGTGAGGTGGCTGGGCGCGACCACCAGCACCCGGCGCGCGAGCCCGGCCAGGCGCAGCGCCGAGAAGATCATGCCCGCTTCGATCGTCTTGCCCAGGCCGACCTCGTCGGCGAGCACGAAGCGCGGCCGGTGCGAGCTGAGCACGCGCTGCACCACGCCCACCTGGTGCGGCTTGACCATCACCCGCGAGGCGAGCAGCGCCCCCAGCGCGTCGTTGCGGCGCTCGTCGTCGAGCTGCAGCGCCGAGCGCCGCAGCAGGAAGTTCTTCGAGTCGGCCGTGCGGCCTTCCTTGAGCATGGTGAGGAGATCGGGCTTGGGCGGCAGCGCCTTGAACTCGGTCTCGGGGTACTCGGATTCCTTGCCGTCTTCGAACTTGATGAGGTACCGGCGCAGCCCGCGGCCACCCTCTTCTTCCTTGAGCACGACGCCGGTCTTGCCCTTGAAGGTCTTGATGACCTGGCCGGGCTCGAGCACCACGGGCTGCAGCACGCCCCCGCGGGTCGAGACGGTGAGCGGCTCACCATTCTCCCGCCCGGGGAACATCACCACCGCCCGCGCACCGCCCTCTTCGACCGACACCAGGTGGCCGATGCCCCACTCCGGCTGGGGCAGATACTTCACCTTCATTCCCAGGATGAACGCACTCATGAACGTCGGCGGCGTATAGCGGGCCCCGCTGCGAAGCGCATTGATTCGTTGAGGTCAGGGCTGCCCCAACCTCATGAGACTGTTCGTATTTCCTCCAGACCCGGGTGGGACGTGACGAGGGCGGCCCTCGCCGCCGGACTGAGCCCGGCCAGGAAGGCGCGGAAGTACTTCCCCTCGTCGAACTCGAGGCGTTTGTTCGCCTTCGACACCTGCCAGGGAGCCACCGCCGAGGCGCGCACGAGGACGATCGAACGGAAGCGCACCTCGGTCAGGCGCTGGAGCGCAGGGTTGCTGGCCCAGGCCGTCACCCACCACTGCGGCGCATGGGTGTCGAGGGTGACGCTGCGGACCGTGGCCCAGTGGGGGGCGGAGGCCGCGTCTTCCCACCGTCGCCGCGGGACCATCGAGCGATCGGCGCTGCAGCTGACGAGGAAGCCCTTCTCGAAGGCCCAGGAGTCCTTCGTGGCGATGTGGGCGATGGGGCCGCCAAAGCGCTGGGCATTGACGTGGAGGAGGGAGGCGGCGCGCTTCTGCTCGACCGCCGTCGCCTGGCCCGACGCGATCCGAAACTGGAGCGTGATGAACTCCCCCCACGGATCGTTCTGCTCGAGCAGGGCGTCCGCGACCACGAGGCGGGTGGCGTCGTCATCGGGCCTGGCCCAGACGGCCTCGAGCAACCCCTGCAGGCCGGTGGACTGCTTCGCCTTGCCGCCGAAGTACCCGCCGGGGCGTGCCGGGCGCAGCCCCGTCGCTCCTGCCGCGAGCGCGCGCGTGATCTCATCGTCCTGCGGCAAGCCCCGGCACGCCTCCTCGAGGGCGCTCACCGCGAGCTGAAGCTCGGCGAGCATCCACTTCGTGTGAGCGATGCCCATGAAGTGTGGTGGCGTCTCCAGCGCCCGCCGGAGAGGCTCGAGGGCCCTGCTGTCCCGAAGCGCGACCAGGCGCTCGAAGATCGAAGACCAGATCGGGCGCCCTCCGGTGCTCGGCCACCGCGGCGCGAGCAGGCACTCCACCAGGAACACGGTCATCCGCGGATCATCGAGGGTGATGGCCCTGGGGAGCTGCGCGCGCGCTCTCTCGGTGTTGAGGCGCGCGAGGCCCTTCATGCGCGCCACCCACTCGTCACCCGCCAGCCGCTGCAGCGTGTCGGCGAGCAGCGGAGAGCGGGTCGTTCGCCAGCGCTCGAGCAGCGCGCGTTCCTGCGCGATGTCTCGAGGGGGCTTCGATGGCAGCGCCGGCTTCGGCGCCCTGCTGGGAGACTTCGGCCCCTTCTTTCCCCGCGCGGGCGCTGCCACGGTCAGCTCGGGAGCGCGTTCACGCCGTACGCAGCGTGCAGCGCGGGGGTGACGTAGATGACCAGCCGGCCCAGCAGCTCGCCGTCGAGCTCGAGCACGTGGAGGCTGTCGGGCAGCCACGGAGCGTCGGGCGAAGCACGGCGGAACAGCGCCACCGCGGGGAAGCCAGAGGCCCGGGTGACCACGCCCTTGAAGCGCGCGGCGTCGGCCTCGGGCGCGACGAGGAAGGGCTGCGCGAGGAACTTCGCGATGTTCTCTGCGCCCGCGAACCACTGGGCCATGGGCGGCATGACGAGCGACGCGTCTTCGCGCAGGGTGGACACCAGCGCCTTGATGTCAGAGCGCTCCCAGGCGTTGAGGTAGCGGGCGAGCAGCGACTGCTCGACGGCCTCGGTGGGGCGCTTCGCGACCGGCATGGACTCGAGGGTGGCGCGGGCCCGCTGCAGGGCGCTGTTGACCGCCGGCACCGTCGACTCGAGCACCTCGGCGGTCTCGATGGCGGAATGGCCCAGCACCTCGCGCAGCACCAACACCGCGCGCTGCAGCGGAGGCAGCGCCTGCAGCGCGACCAGGAAGGCGAGCGCGATGCTCTGCTTCTTCGCGATGGTGGCCTCGGGGCCGGCCTCCGGCTCCAGCCAGGCGTCGGGGGCGGGCTCGAGCCAGGCGAGCTCACCGTCGGGCGAGGTGGGATCGGTGGGCGAGGCGGGACCCCGCTCGAGATCGGGCATCGACCGCCGCGCCCTCGAAGAGAGCTGATCGAAGCAGACGCGGCTGGCGATCTGGAACAGCCACGTCTTGATCGACGAGCGGCCCTCGAAGCGGTCGCGCGCCTTCCAGGCCCGCACCAGCGCTTCCTGCGCGGCGTCGTCGGCGTCGGCCAGCGTGCCCAGCAGGCGGTAGCAGTAGCTGCGGAGGGCAGTCCGTTGCGGGGCGATGTCGCGGTCGAAGTCGATCACGTGAGGGTCCTGACTCTACAGACTGCCCTGCCCCGCCGAACTCATCGTTTCTACATGTCGAAGCCCAGCCCGATCTTCGCCCAGGGGTAGCCGAGCTCGGCGCGGAACGAGACCTTGTCGCTGAACTTGTACATGATCCCCAGCCCTCCGATGGGGCTGGCCGTGACCACGCCACGCGCAGGCCCGCAGAAGCCCCCCACGCAGACGTACGGCACGAAGTTGATCTCGAGCACGGCGCCCAGCTTCACGTAGCCCGAGAATTTCTGGGTGAAGTGGAACTGCCACAGCACCTCCACGGGAATGCCGAGCGTCGGGTAGAAGCGCGTGCCCACCGCCCCGCTCAGATCGAGGCCGAACTCGATGCTGAAGCTGTCATTCACCGACGGAATGAAGCCGTCATGGAGGATGGGGATGAGGAAGCGGCCCCCGATCCCGAAGGGGAAGCCGTAGTAGTAGTAGCCGTAGGGCAGCCCGAGGAAGATCGACAGCATGTTCGAGCGCCGCTGTGCCGAACGGTCGAGCAACGCGCCCGACTTGCGCCAGGTGTTCCCGCTGGGCGTGTCCGAGTTGGCAGGCGGGGCATCGTCGGCGAGCACTGGCGTCGCAACGAGGGCCAGCGCCATGAGGGTCATTTTCGCGAGACGTCGCATGAAGGCTCCTTGGAAAAACCGTGGTGGCACAATACGGACCAGCCCTGATCGGAGCGGAAGAAATGTCGAAGCGTCGCCTCTTCGTCGCCGGAGCCACTGGCGCCGTCGGCCATTCACTGCTGGAACTCGCCACGAAGCGCCAGGTCGACGTGTTGGCCCACGTGCGCCCGAGGAGCGCCTCGAAGCTCGGTGATCGGCCTGTGGCGGCGATCGAGCTCACCGATCCGAAGCTGGTCGACGCGCTGCGTGGCTGCACCACCGTGGTGCAGTTGATCGGTACCATGAAGAAACGCTTCGCCGCGGGCGACACGTACGAGACGAGCGACATCGGCACCACCCGCTCGCTGGTCGACGCGGCGAAGGCGTGCGGCACGGTCGATCACCTGGTGCTGCTCTCGAGCGTCGGCGCAGGCAGCCCGCGGGGCGCGTACCTGAAGGCCAAGGCCGAGGCCGAGCGGCTCGTCACCTCGAGTGGAATTCCGTACACGATCTTCCGCCCTTCCGCGTTCGAGGATCGCGAAGGGGTCTCGCTCTTCGGCATGGGCGCGCTGACGAAGTTGTTCGGCCTCAAGAAGTACCAGCCGATCAAGCTGGCTGAGCTGGCGGCGGCGATCCTCTTCGCGGCCACCGAGCGGGCGCCGCTGGGTGTCGCGCTCGAGGGCGGCCCGCTCTGGGACCTCGTGGCAAAGGCCCCGCGCGGATGAAGCGGGTCCTCGTCAGCGCGTGCCTGCTGGGTGAGCGCGTCCGCTTCGACGGGCGCGAGAAGGGCTCGCACCACCCGGTGCTCACCCGCTGGCTCGCCGAGGGCCGCGTGGTGAAGGTGTGCCCCGAGGTGGAGGGTGGACTCGCGGTGCCCCGGCCTCCTGCAGAACTCCAGCCCGATGGACGCGTGCTCACGGACACGGGCGTCGACGTGAGCGAGGCCTTCACGCGCGGCGCGGCCGAGGCGCTGCGGCTGGTGCGTGAACACCAGCTCGAGGTCGCCGTGCTCAAGGAAGGCAGCCCCTCGTGTGGGAGCGGCTTCATCTACGACGGCACCTTCAGCAAGACGAAGCGGCCTGGCGAAGCCGGCGAGACCACCCGGCTGCTCCGCGCGCACGGGGTGAAGGTGTTCAGCGAGCTGCAGTGGGAAGAGGCCGAAGCTCAGCTGGGCAGGTGATTCACCACGCGGCCGACCACCCCGCCCTTCTCCAGCGCCAGCGAGATGAAGGTGGCCTCGACGTGCGAGCCTTCGAACGCGACGGCCGGCAGCTTCGCCAGCCGCTTGAGCGCCTCGGCTTCGGGCACGCCCAGCCCTTTCACCAGCAGCGCCATCACCTGCGGCACCTTCTTGGGATCGTCGACCCAGACCTCGGCCTTGCCTGACTGCGCGATGATCGACTTCCGCATGCCCGGCGCGGGCAGCCCCACCCCACCGGTCTCGAAGCCGTGGCCGCAGCCGCAGGAGAAGCGCTCGAACCACTTGAGCTGGCCCTGGGCGACTTCCTGGCCGACCTCGAGGAAGCCCGGCTTGCGGCAAGTCGCGCATTGAGAGGGAATTCGCGCGGTCGAAGGCACGCCTCACCATATCCAAGAAAAAGAATGGAGCATCCACGCACCCTCTCGCTCCTGCGGGGTCTGAACGGGGGCTCCCCTCGGAAGGCGGTCGGCACAGCCATTGCTCAGCCGTCCCCCAGGAGGTGGGCGATGGATGGTGACTGGTTGAACACGGACCTGAACGTGGTGGTGAAGGCGGCCGACGAGGCGAAGCGCCGGCTGATGCGACTGGGTGCTGGGGCGCTGAGCAACGCCGAGCTGGTGGGCGTGCTGCTGGGCGCCGACGAGCTGACGCGCGCGAGCGCCCTGGTGGAAGAGGGGCTCAAGGCGCTGCTCTCGGAATCACCGGAGGCGCTGGTGGAGTACCGCCAGCTCTCGCCGGAAGAGGCTTCGCGGCTGCTGGCGGCGGGAGAGCTGGCGAGGCGGCTCCATCTCAACCTCGAGGAGCGGCCCCGGCTGCAGACGCCGCAGGCGATCTTCGAGTGGGCGCGCAAGCAGCTCATCGGCGCCCGGCGCGAGGAATTCCACGTGCTCTGCCTCAACAGCCGCAACGTGCTGTTGCGTCACGTGGTGGTCGCGGTGGGCAGCGTCGACCAGTGCAACGTCGATCCCCGCGAGGCGCTGGCGCCCGCGATCGCCTGCCGGGCCACGGGCATCGTGCTGGTGCACAACCACCCCTCGGGCGACCCCGAGCCGTCCGTGCAGGACGTCGCCCTCACCCGCCAGCTCAGAGAAGGCGCGCGGTTGCTGTGCCTGCGCCTGCTCGACCACATCGTGGTGGGTGAATCAGGCTTCGTCTCGATGCTCGCGCGCGGCCTCATCAAGGGCGACGAGCACGGCTTCATGGCGAGGTTGCAGTCACCATGAGGGTTGACGCCACGAGGGAGGGAGGTCCATATGCGCGCCGTGTCAGCGTCCCTGCCGTACTTCAGTGAGATGGAGGCGGGGCTCAAGAAGCACTTCGCGCTCGACGAGTTCCGGCCGGGCCAGGCGGAGGTGATCTCGAACGTGATCGCCGGGCGCAACGCGGTGGTGGTGATGCCCACCGGCGCCGGCAAGTCGTTGTGCTACCAGCTCCCCGCGATGCTGCTCGACGGCGTCACGGTGGTGGTCTCGCCGCTGATCGCCCTGATGCAGGACCAGGTGGACGCGCTGCAGGCGCGCGGCATCTCGGCGACGTTCATCAACTCGACCTTGAGCGACAGCGAGCGCGCCAACCGCCAGGAGCGCATGCGGCGGGGCGAATACAAGCTCGTCTACGTGGCGCCCGAGCGCTTCCGCAGCGAGGCCTTCGTGAACGCGCTGCTCGAGGCGAAGCTGGCGCTGTACGCGATCGACGAGGCGCACTGCATCTCGCAGTGGGGTCACGACTTCCGGCCCGACTACGCGCAGCTCGGCCAGGTGAGGAAGCGCTTGCGCCCTCCCCGCACCGTCGCGCTCACCGCGACCGCCACCCCGGAAGTGCGCGACGACATCGTGCGCGTGCTGTTGATGAAGGACCCCACCGTGTCGGTGGCGGGGTTCGATCGCCCCAACCTCTTCCTCGAGGTGGCGACGGTCAGCGGCGACGCCGACAAGCGCGCGGCCTGCGCGGAGCTGGCGAGCGAAGGCAGCGGGGTCATCTACTGCAACACCCGCAAGCAGGCCGAGACGCTGCACGAGCACCTGGTGAAGGAAGAGGTGCCCACGGTGCTGTACCACGCAGGCATGGAGGACGAAGCGCGGCGCAAGGCGCAGGAGTCGTTCATGTCCACGCCCGGCTGCGTGGCGGTGGCCACCAACGCGTTCGGCATGGGCATCGACAAGCCCGACATCCGCTTCGTGGCGCATGCCGGCATCCCCCGCGCGGTCGAGGCCTACTACCAGGAGATCGGCCGAGCCGGCCGTGACGGGAAGCCCAGCCGCGCGGTGCTGCTCTTCAACCACGCCGACGTCTTCACCCAGGAGCGGCTGATTCAGAGCAACCACCCGCCCGAGACGCTCTTCGTCGATCTGTGGAACGTGCTGCGGCCGATGGAGACGTTCGATCGCGGCGTGCACCTGCTCGCGGGCCAGGTCGGCTCGTCGGAGTTCGAGGTGTCGGCGGCGCTCAAGGTGCTCGAGCGGCAGGGGGCGATCTCCCGCGCCGGTCGTGGCGAAGGCCGCTACGGGATCACGGTGCTGCCCGCGGGCGCGTCACACCAGCCGCGCAGCCCCGAGGCGAAGGCGCTGCTGTCGTCACTCAACGCCGGCGCGCCTGCGGGGGCGAAGCAGACGATGGAGCTGTGGCTGCTCTCGCGGAAGTCGGGGCTCGATGAAGAGCGGGTACGGCACGCGCTGACGCTGCTCGAGCGCAGCGGCATCGTCACGGTGCAGCGGCCCTTCGCGGGGCGGGCGATCACCGTGCTCAAGCACGACGCGTGGAGCCAACTGGGCGTCGATCTGCGCCGGCTGCGCGAGCAGGAACGCAACGCGCTGCTGCTGCTCAAGCGCATGACGGACTACGCGTACACGAAGCGCTGCCGGCGGGCGTTCGTGCTGCGGTACTTCGGGGAAGAGGTGCCCTTCGCCCAGTCGTGCGGCTCGTGCGACGTGTGCGTGGGAGCGAAGCTCACGCTCAAGGCGCCGAAAGCGGCAGCAGGTGCGGTGAGCTCGAGGACCCTGCCCGAGAAGTTCTCGACGCTGGCGGCCGAAGAGCTCAAGCGCTGGCGCCGCGAGCTGTCGCAGGATCTCGGCGTGCCATCGTTCATCATCTTCAACGACGCGACGCTGTACGCACTGGCAGCGGCGCTGCCCACGACGAAGGAAGAGTTCCTGGCGGTCAAGGGCACGGGCGAGTCACGCTGGGAGCGGTTCGGCCCGCGCATCTCGCAGATCTGCCTCACCGCCAGGGCGGCGGGAGATCAACCGCAAGTCGCCGCCTTCGTCTCGCGTCGTCGTTCCCGCCGCTAACTGTCTCCCTCTCCCCGCAAGCGGGGAGAGGGTTGGGGTGAGGGGCGTGCCATCTCCTGACTGGTAGGCTGGCGTTCGCCGTGTCCAAGCCCCTCTATTGCTGGCGATGTAAGGCCATTCTCCCGATGCTCTACGATGAGGAATGGTCCCAGCTCGCCGAGCCGCTAGGGAACATCTTCGGCCTCATCAAGAAGGTCAGGCGTGAACAGGGATTGCCGCTGCCCGAGGCGGTCAACGTCGCAGGACTCGAGGCCCTCACTCGGTACCGCGAACTCACTGGCTTCGTTGAGACCAACGTCAACGCCTTGTGGCATCACCGGCTGAGTCTGTTCGGGCCACCCTGTCAGAGCTGCGGGAAGCCACTGCGCACCCCGAGCGCGAAGCACTGCGCGGAGTGTGGCGCCGCAAGAGTCTGAGGAGCGCATGCAGGAGGCGAGTCAGACTCACCACTCAACCCTCGTCACGAGTCACAACTCACCGACGAGGACAGACCCCTCCGAGAGGCTCGAGCGAACAGGAAGTGGCGCAAGCCACAGGCCCCAGTAGCGAGAGACGCCTGGCCCCGACACCGGCCGCAGAGCGCGAGACAACACACCGTCTCGAGGCTGGATGGCACCACCCGTGAAAGCGGGTTCCAGCGTCAACGCAGTGCGTACGCTGGAGCCTCATCATGGAACGGACGTTGATCGAAGAGACAGGTGCGGGCCGAGAGGTCCGCCTGTGCGGTTGGATTCACCGGTTACGGGTGCTGAAGAACGCAGCCTTCATCGTGCTGAGGGACCTCTCAGGCACGGTGCAGATCGTCGCCAGTCCGGAGCAGGTCGCCGGCCTGAAGCTGGAAGACGTGATCGAAGTGACAGGCCTGGTGCGAGCCGAGCCGCGCGCCGCAGGCGGACGCGAAGTGGAGTGGCGAAGCGGCCGTATCCTCAACCGCGCCGTGAGCATCCTCCCGTTCACCTCGGCCTCGACGCTGGAGAACGTGCCCACCGAGGTGCAGCTCCAGCACCGTCCGCTGAGTCTCCGCACCGAAGCCGTCGGCGAGATCTTCCGGGTACAGGCCGCGATCCTCGAGCTCTTCCGCGCACACCTGCGCGCTGATCGCTTCACCGAGATCGTCACCTCCAAGCTCGTGGCCACCGGCACCGAGGGCGGCAGCAACCTGTTCGAGGTGAAGTACTTCGAGCGCGTCGCCTACCTCGCGCAGAGCCCGCAGTTCTACAAAGAGCACGGCGTGGCAGGCCTCGAGCGGGTGTTCGAGACGGGCCACGTGTACCGGGCCGAGCCGCACGCGACCAGCCGGCACCTGACCGAGTACTGCTCGCTCGACCTCGAGCTGGGCTTCGTGGAATCGGCCGAGCCGGTGATGGAGCTCGAGCGACGGCTGCTCACCGCCATGTTCACCGAGCTCAACCGGCGCTTCGGCGAGTCGATCCGCCGCCGCTCGGGTGCCTTCCTGCCAGAGCTGACGAAGGCGCCCATCTGGGAGTTCCCGGAGTGCGTGGAACGCCTGCGCCTGGCCGGCATCACCAGCCCCGAGGCCGACCTCACGCCCGAGGGAGAGCGGATGCTGTGCACGATCGCCGAACGGGAACTCGGCGTGCCCGCGGTCTTCGTGGTCGGCTTCCCGCTCTCGAAGCGGCCGTTCTACGTGCACCCGCGCGGAGAGAACGGCGCGGCCCAGAGCTTCGACCTCCTCTTCCGCGGGCTGGAGATCACCACCGGCGGCCAGCGGCTCCACACCCGGGAAGCGCTCGAAGCGTCCCTGCGCTCACGCGGCCTGGCGCCCGGGCCCTTCGAAGGCCATCTGCGCATGTTCGAGCTGGGCATGCCTCCGCACGGAGGCCTGGCCATCGGCCTCGAACGGCTGACCGCCCAGGTCCTGGGCCTGGCGAACGTCCGGGAAGCGACGCTCTATCCCCGCGACCGGGTGCACCTGGCGCCGTGAGCGGAACGGGGAGTGCATTGCCTTCGCGCCATGCACTCCCCCACCGCTGAACGCGGCGAAGTGGACACGTCCGTGCGGTCCTTTGCCCTCGTCGCCGTGTCCGGGCTGGCCCTCGGGCTCTGGGCCGCGCGCAGCACCCTGGTCGGCCCGCGCTTCGTCTTCCTCTGGTGGAACCTGTTCCTGGCGTGGGTGCCATGGCTGCTCTCCACCAGCCTCCGCTTCACCCGGCGCGGCCTCTTCTTCTGGCCGCTGCTGGCCGCCTGGCTCGCCTTCTGGCCCAACGCGCCCTACCTGCTCACCGATCTGGTGCACCTCAAGCTGCGCCCACCGGTGCCGCTGTGGTTCGACGTGCTCTTCCTGGCCAGCTTCGCCTGGGCGGGCTGCCTGGTGGGGTGGGACTCGCTCTCGCAGGTGCACGCCGAGCTGTGCGCACGCTGCGGTCCACGCCTCGCGGGCACGCTCATCGCGGCGTCGGTGTTGCTCTGCGGAATCGGCGTCTTCCTGGGGCGCTTCGAGCGCCTCAACAGCTGGGAGCTGGTGACCTCCCCACTCCAGGTGGCGATCACGGCGAGCGAGGCCCTGCTGCAGCCCCGCGCCGGAGTGTTCTCGATCGCGTTCGCGAGCTTCGTAGGGGCGGGCTACCTCTTCACCCGCCGCCCGCGGACGATCAGCGCTTCTTGAACTCGACGCGGCGGTTGGCCGACCACGCCTCTTCGTTGCTGCCGTTCTGGGCGGGCTTGTTCTCGCCGTAGCCGACGGTGTCGAGCGCTCCGCCCGAGACGCCGAGATCGACCAGGTACTTGCGCACGGAAGCCGCACGCTTCTGCGACAGCACCATGTTGAACTCGTCGGTGCCGCGCTCGTCGGCGTGGCCCTCGAGCGTGAACCGGAGGCTGCCCTTCTTGATGCAGTCCGCGTACTGGCCCAGCGTCGACTGCGCGGTGCCCGCGAGGTTGTACTCGTTGAAGTCGAAGCGCACGGGCTCGAACGTGCACGCCGGCGCCGTGACGGTCGCGGTCACGCACTTGCCCCTGGTGCAGCCCTGCCCTGAGGGGCAGTCGTCGTCAGCGCTGCACTCCGGCTTGGCCTCGGCGACCGCGCACTTGCCCGACTTGCACTTCTTGCCTTCGCCGCAGCCCGTGTCGTTGGTGCACTCCGGCTTGGGGACGCACTTGTTGGCGTCGCACACGAAGCCCTCTTTGCAGTTGGCGTCGGTCGCGCACTCCTGGCACTGACCCTGGACGCAGACCTCACCCTTGTCCTTGCAGTGATCGTCGCTCTCGCACTTGGGGTACGTCGGCGGGCAACCCGTCAGCACGAGCATCGCCGCTGACAAACCGAGGATGAGTTGAGTCTTACGCATGGTGTCCGGCCTCCTTGGCGGTGTGCGTCAACCGGCGTGCTTTACCTGCCATTCCACGAGGCCTCAAGGCGAAAGCCTTGATCCCCAAGCGGAAAAGCGCCCCGTGGGCATTGGCACACGTCTTCCAATGGTCCACACCACGCGCAGTTGAAGCGCGGCAGAATAGCCACACCCCCAAGGGAGCACCCATGCCGGCCACAGTCCTCGTCGTCGATGATGAACGGAACATTCTGCTGACGCTGAGCCAGGCGCTGCAGCTCGAGGGGTACCACGTCGAGCTCGCGTCGGACGCGAAGGTGGCGCTCGACGTGCTGGCCGCGCGGCCGGTCGACGCGGTGCTGATGGACGTGAAGATGCCCGACATGGACGGGCTCACGGCGCTGGCGAAGATGCGCGAGCTCAAGAAGGAGCTGCCGGTGATCATGATGTCCGGCCACGGCACCATCGACACCGCGGTCAAGGCGACGCAGCTGGGCGCCCGCGACTTCCTCGAGAAGCCCATCTCCCGCGATCGCATGCTGCTCGCGCTCAAGAACGCGCTCGAGCACCAGAAGGTGGTGGAAGAGCTGCAGACGCTACGCGCCGAGGTGGGCCGCTTCGACATGGTGGGCCAGGGCCCGGCGATGCAGCGCATCTACGCGCTCATTCAGCGGGCGGCGCCGTCTGAAGGCCGGGTGCTCATCACCGGCGAGAACGGCAGCGGCAAGGAGCTGATCGCCCGCGCCATTCACCAGCACAGCAAGCGCAGGTCGGCACCGTTCGTGAAGCTCAACTGCGCGGCGGTGCCCCACGAGCTGATCGAGTCGGAGCTGTTCGGCCACGAGAAGGGCTCCTTCACCGGCGCCGTCAGCGCGCGGCGGGGCAAGTTCGAGCTGGCCGATGGCGGCACGCTCTTCCTCGACGAGGTGGGCGACATGCCGGCGCAGATGCAGGCGAAGCTGTTGCGCGTGCTGCAGGAAGGCGAGCTCGAGCGCGTCGGCGGCACCGAGACGATCAAGGTCGACGTGCGCGTGATCGCCGCGACGAACAAGGACCTCGAGGCCGAGACCCAGGCGGGCCGCTTCCGCGAAGATCTCTACTTCCGCTTGAACGTGGTGCAGCTGCACTCGCCGCCGCTGCGCGAGCGCCGCGAAGATCTGCCCGCGCTCATCGACGCGTTCCTCGAGGAGTCGTGCCGGAAGAACGGGCGCAAGACGCTGCGGCTGTTGCCCGAGGCGATGGCGCGCCTGACGGCCTGGGACTACCCGGGCAACGTGCGGGAGCTGCGCAACCTGGTCGAGCGGCTCGCCATCCTCTGCGAGGGGCCGCTGGTCACGGGCGCCGAGGCAGATGCGCTGCTCCCCAGGCGGCGAAACGTCGCTCCCGCCGCTCCGTCGGCTGACGGAGTCCCTGCTCCGGTGAGCGCCGCGCCCCCGCCGCCCGCGTTGCCAGCGCCCCGCTACCGCGCAGACAAGACCTTCCGCGACCAGGTGGAGGAGGCCGAGCGGGAGATCATCCTGGGCGCGCTCTCGTTCAGCCGCGACAACGCGACCGAGGCGGCGCGGCTGCTCGATCTCGAGCGCGGGCACTTCTACAAGAAGATGAAGTCGCTCGGCCTCAAGCGCGCCGGCGGCGAGACGTCGATGGGCGCGGAATGAGCCTCCCTCTCCCTGCGCCAGCGGGGAGAGGGTCGGGGTGAGGGGCGAACATTCCATCGACCTCTTCGGGCGCAGCAGTACCATGCGCGCCGCCATGCGAAGACTCGCCCTGCTGCTGTTGCTCCCATTGCTGGCCAGCTGTGAATGGGTCGCCGACCCGATGAAGTTCACCCGGGAAGACGTGCCCCGCTACAAGGCCAACGCCGAGCACCCTGCCCCGCCCGCGAACCCCACCGCCCTCAAGGTGATGGCGTGGAACGTGAAGTACGGCGCCTGCCGGGTCGACTTCTGGTTCGACTTCTGGGGCGATCGCGTGCAGCTCACCGAGGGCGAGGTGAATGACTGCCTCACGAAGGTCGCGGCCCTGGTGAGGGAATACGACCCCGACATCCTCATGACCGAGGAGATCGAGGTCGACAGCAAGCGCAGCGCCTATGTGGACATGGTGCGCTTCCTGCTCGAGAACACGAACCTCAACTACGCGACGTTCGATGAGACGTGGAACTCGCGCTACGTGCCGTCGGAAGGCGTGGGCCGCATCACCCTGGGCAACGCGATCTTCTCGCGCTACCCGATCACCAGGGCCGAGCGCATTCGCCAGGTCGACCGCACCGACCAGGACGTCCTGACCGCGACCTTCTACATCAAGCGCGCGATCGGCCGGGCGGAGATCGATCTGGGCGATCGCCAGGTCGCCGCCTACGTGGTGCACACCGAGGCGTACGACTTCGACGGCACCAAGCAGAAGCAGATCCAGCAGATCTACGACGTGCTCAAGGCCGAGACGATGCCGTGGGTGATCGGCGGCGACTTCAACGAGCTGCCGCCGGTGTGCGACGAGAAGGCCGAGGCGGGCACCGCGGAGTCGTGCGAGGGCAAGCTGAAGTTGGCCGGGTACCTCGACGAACGCGCCAGCAGCAAGGGCACCGAGTACGAGCAGCCGCCGTACACGCCGTCGGTGATGAAGCCGTATTACGACGACTTCGAGCCGTACATTTCCCTCGCGCGGTACGGCGTGGGCGAGGCGGCGCAGCTGCCGTACTTCACGCACACGGTGCTCGGCCCCGACGGGGTCAACGACGAGGGCGTGGCGGGCCGGTGGAACCGCACGCTCGACTACCTCTTCATCCGCAAGGGCGAGACGTGGACCAACACCGACGTGCTGCAGGAGCCGGGACGGCTGGGCATCACCGGCGATCCGTCACGCCTCTCTGACCACGCACCGGTGGTGGGAACGTGGGGGCTGCCGTGAGGACGCTCCTCCTGGTGCTGGTCGCGAGCAGCGCACTCGCCACGCCCCGCCCTGCGCGCGACACCGCCGACGTGGGCAACAAGGGCAGCTACACCGTGGGCATCTTCAACCCGCTGCGGATCGCGTTTCACAACCGCTTCGAGGTGCAGGCGAACCCGGTCCTCTTCTTCGTGGCGCCCCACCTCGACTTCCGCTTCGCCATCCTCAAGCCGCCGGTGGAGAACGGCCAGTTGCCCATGGGCGTGCGCCTCACCGCCGAGGCCGGGCTGCTCATGCCCACGTTCGGCATGCGGCTGATGAAGGGCTTCTTCTTCCCCACCTGGGCGACGAGCACGAACGACATCGGCTTCATGCTCATTCCGCGCGTGGGGTTGATGGTGTCGGGCGACTTCCTCACCAACGACGTGCTCACCTTCCGCATCGACGGGGCGCTGCGCATTCCGATGGGGCCGAACAACGCGACGCCGATGAACTCGTTCCTGGCGCCGCTGGAGATCCTCTTCGCCGCGCCGCTCACCGGCTTCCTCGGCAGGCTCGGCGGGGCGTACGATCACGCGTTCGGCGATCGGCTGCGCCTGCGCGGTGAAATGAACATCTACGTCACCGGCCAACAGGGGAACCTCAACGTCGAGGGCACGAACGTGGGCGCGATCGCGGCGATCTCCCCGTTCATCTTCACCGCGCACCTGGGCCTCGACATCGCGGTCTTCAAGTACAGCCGCATCGCGGTGGGCGCGATGTTCGCCAACTACGACCAGGGCGCGACGCAGGTCGTCACCCGCTCCGACGGGTTCAGCGATCGCGTGCGAGTGCGCAGCAACAACATCCTGCCGACGCTCGACTTCATCTGGGCCGGCTTCTGAAGTGCTGAAGTGCCTCCCTCTCCCCCCGAGCGCAGCCGGTCCAGCGGAACGCTGGACAAGCGCAGCTGGAGCGAAGCGCAAGATGCGCCAAGGCGGAGCGACCAGATGAGAGGG
Source organism: Archangium sp. (assembly GCA_030681645.1). Lineage (GTDB taxonomy): Bacteria > Myxococcota > Myxococcia > Myxococcales > Myxococcaceae > Archangium_A. The sequence continues at coordinate 393,737 of JAUXRX010000007.1, read as the reverse complement.
GAGAGGGTCGGGGAGAGGGCCAACCAACCATGCAGCTGACCCGTCGTTCGCTACTCCAGGCGGCCTCCGCAATCGCCCTGTCCCCTGCCCTGGCGGGCGCGCGTGGTCTGGTCACCGACGCGACCTACCTGAGCGTGATCGCCGCAGTCCTCGACGCCGCGAAGAAGGCCGGCGCCACGTACGCCGACCTGCGCATCCACCGCCGCCGCGAAGAAGGCGTGCGGGTTCGCGACGATCACCTCGAGAGCGTCGACGACACCGAGCGCTTCGGCGTGGGAGTGCGGGTGCTGGTGAACGGAGCCTGGGGCTTCGCCTCCTCGCCGCAAGTCACCGTCAAAGAGGGAGTCCGCCTCGCCGGTGTCGCGTGCGATCTCGCCAAAGCGAACGCGACGGTGATCACGAGAAGGGTCGAGCTCGCGCCCAACCCCGCGCACGTCGACGTCTGGCAGACCCCGCTGCAGAAGGACCCCTTCAAGATCCCGGTGGCCGACAAGGCGGCGCTGCTCCTGTCGGTCTGCGAGAAGCTGCGCGCGGTGAAGGGCATCAACTTCTGCGACGCGTCGCTGAGCACGCGGCTCGAATGGAAGCTCTTCGCCTCGTCCGACGGCGCGTTGATCGAGCAGAGCCAGACCCGCCTTGGCCCCCACTACTCCGCCACCGCCATTCACCCCACCACCGGGGAGTTCGTCGGCCGGCGCTGGGACGGCCAGCCGATGCAAGCCGGCTGGGAGCACCTCGAGCAGAGCCACTTCCTCGAAGACGCCACCCGGGTCGCGGAAGAAGCGGTGCAGAAGCTGAACTCCCCCAGCGTGGAGCCGGGGAAGAGAGACCTCATCCTCGACGCGAGCAACCTCTGGCTCACCATCCACGAATCGGTGGGCCACCCCACCGAGCTCGATCGCGCGCTCGGCTACGAGGCGAACATGGCGGGAACGTCGTTCGCCACGCCCGACACCCTGGGCAGCCAGTACGCGTCGCCCATCGTCACGCTCTTCGCCGACAAGACCACGCCCGGTGGACTGGCGACCTGCGGCTACGACGATGACGGCGTGCGCACGCAGCGGTGGAACCTGATCGAGAAGGGCAAGTTCGTCGGCTACCAGACGACGCGCGAGCAGGCGGCGTGGATCGGCGAGAAGGCCTCGCGCGGCTGCAGCTACGCGGCCGATCACGGCTCGGTGCCCTTCCAGCGCATGCCCAACGTGTCGCTCGCGCCTGGAGAGAAGGACCTCTCTGCGCAGGACCTGATCAAGGCCACCGACGACGGCATCTACGTGGTGGGCACCGGCAGCTGGTCGATCGATCACCAGCGGTACAACTTCCAGTTCACCGGGCAGATGTTCTTCGAGGTGAAGAAGGGGAAGATCACCCGCTCGCTCAAGGACGTGGGGTACCAGTCGAACACCCCGGCCTTCTGGAAGAGCTGCGATCTGCTCGGCGGCCCCTCGAGCGTGCGCCTCGGCTCGGCCTTCGACGACGGCAAGGGCGAGCCGATGCAGTCGAACCCGGTGAGCCACGCCTGCCCACCGGCGCGCTTCCGCGGCGTGTCGATCATCAACAGCGCCGCGAAGAAGGGGGACGCGTGATCACCGAGCCCGCGATCGTCGCGCTGTGCAAGTCGGTGCTCACGCTGGTGAAGCGCGTCGAGCCGAAGGCCGAGGCGATGGTCTCGGCGTACGCCACGCACCGCGCGCACACCCGCTTCGCCCGCAGTGAGCTCACCACCTCGGGCGAGCTCGACGACCTGAGCTTGTCGCTCACGGTGCAGCTGGGCCTTCGCTCGGCCGCCGCGACGAGCAACCAGACCGATGCCGCCTCGCTTCGTGGGCTGGTGGAAAGGACCATCGGCATCGCCCGTCTCTCCCCCGAGCAGCCGGAGACCATGCCGGTGCTGGGCGCGACGAAGGTGACGAAGAGCGCGCTGCGCGACGACGCGATGGCGAAGCTCGACGCGAAGGGCCGGGCCGACGGCATCGCCCAGGCGCTCGCGCCGTCGCGCGAGAAGGACCTGATCACCGCCGGCTTCCTGCAGGTCTACGACGGCCTCATCGCCCAGGTGACCTCGGCCGGGCTCACCATCACCCAGCCCTTCACCGACGCCGACTTCTCGGTCACCGCGCGCACGAAGGACGGCACCGGCTCGGGCTGGGCGGCGCTGGGCACGAGGCAGCGCGCGCAGCTCGACTTCGCCGCCGTGGGTCGCACCGCGGCGCAGAAGGCCATCGCCAGCGCGAAGCCGAAGACGCTGGAACCGGGCCGCTACACCGTGGTGCTCGAGCCGGCCGCGGTGGGTGAGCTGTTCGAGTACTTCACGGGTTCGCTCGATCGCCGCGCGGTCGACGAGGGCCGCTCGCCGTTCGCAGGCAAGCTCGGCCAGAAGCTGGTGAGCGAGCTCATCACCCTGAAGTCCGACCCGAAGACGACACCGATGCTGCCGTTCGACGGTGACGGCCTCGCGCTGGCGCCGCGCACCTGGGTGAAGGCGGGCGTGCTCGAGTCACTCGCGGTCTCGCGCTACTGGGCGAAAGAGAAGAAGGTCGAGCCGACGGGCTCGTACAGCGGCTTCGAGCTCGCGCCCGGCGAGTCGTCGCGTGCGCAGCTGCTCACCGGCATCAAGCGCGGCGTGCTCATCACCCGCTTCTGGTACTCGAACGTGGTCGACCCGAAGACGCTGGCGATCACCGCGCTCACCCGAGACGGCACGTTCCTGATCGAAGACGGCGTGGTGACCACGCCCATCAAGAACTTCCGCATCAACCAGTCGGTGATCGACGCGCTGGCGATGGTCGACGCGGTGTCAAGCGATCGCGAGTCTCCGGCGTCAGCGTGGAAGATCCCCGCGATGCGGACCCACGAGTTCCTGCTGGCGAGCCAGAGCGAGGCGATCTGACCTTCAGGCGCGCCCGATGTCCTTGAAGTCGAGGACGAACGTGCCCATTTCCGACTGCTGCAGGCGGGGCCGCCCGATGCTCCTGCAGGTCGCGCAGAAGCTCCTCACGCCGTCAGCCGAGATGCGCAGCTCGAGGGGGCCGGCGCAGGTGGGACAGGAATGAGGGAGCTGCAGCTCCGCGGTACCTTCGTTGATGACTCGGAGCTCAGTGTTCATGTCCTACAGGTACGACCGCTGGCCGCACCTGCAAGGGCTTCTGCCTGACTGAAAGGGCTGCGCCGACTACCTATTGCCCTGCGCCGCGAGCAACGGCATCAGGATCTTGGACGCGTTCGAGCCCTCGGGCATCAGGGTGACGGGCGCGCCGCTGTCGAGCAACTTCTGCGTCTCGAGCAGCTCGAACATGGCCTCCATCACCTCGGGGTCTGCCGAGATCTGCTGCAGCGCCTTGCCGACGATGAACGGACGCTGCGCGGCGGCGCGGGCGAACTCGGCGGCGGCCTTGCTGTCAGCCGACGACTTGATGATGTTCACCTGGTTGTGGCCGTCCTGGCTGATGGCCGAGGTCACCTGCCGCAGCCGGTTGACCACCTTCTCCTCGATGCCGCGGATCATCGCGATGTCGCGGAAGTGCACCTTGCGGATGTAGACGCTGCCGAGCTGGTAGCCCCACTCCACCGAGCGCGGGGTCACCTCGTTGCGCACCGCCTGGCTCATCACGTGGCGGGTCTCGAGCATGTCACCCAGCTTCATGTTCGAGAGCGTGCGCACCGCGGCGTTGCCGACGTTCGCGCGCATCGAGCCGCGTGGATCGGCGTTCTTGAAGATGAACGACACCGGCTCGGCGACGTACATCTCGTACCAGATGCCGATACCCATCGGAGCGCCTTCCTCCGAGTTGACCGGCTGGCTGCGCAGGTATTCCTGGTCGAGCCGCAGATCGACGGTGTGCACCTTGCCGAACAGCGGGATCAGCGCGGCCTTGATGCCGAGCTTGGCCCAGAGGAAGTGCAGGCCGGGCTCGGTGATGGTGCCGAGCACCTCGCCGAAGAGCGTGAAGACGCGCGCGCGGCGCTCCTCGACGATCGCGTAGAGGCCGAAGGCCCGGGCGATGCCCATGGCGATGGGAACACCGATGAGGCAGGCGAAGAAACCGACGAACATCGAGACGAAGAACATCACGGCTTCACCTCCACGAATGCGTTCTTGGCTTTGCTGAAGAGGCTCAGCTTGACGTTGCGGACGTAGGCGTTGAGCACGCCCGACCCGCCGTTCTTCTTCAGGTCTGCCAGCTGCTGGGCGAGCTGCACCAGCGGCTCGACCTCGGCCTGCGAGTTGAGCGTCTGGATCTCGACCGCGCGGCGCGACTGCACCAGCTTCTGGTCGGCGGAGGCCTGCGCCAGCGACACCTCGGCGCCGACGGAGTTGTGGGCCGTGTTGATGGCCGCCAGCGCGCTCTCGACGTCAGGCGGCGGGTCGATGCCGGTGATCAGCGAGGCGTCGAGCACGATGCCGTAGCGCGCGGTCGACGACATGCAGCCCTTGTCCATGTCCTCGTTGAGGAGGCGCAGGTTCTTGCGGAGGTCGTTGATCGACACGCCCGCGGCGGCCGAGAGATCGCCTGCGTTGGCCGGCGCGCCCACGTGCACCTGCGGTGTGCCGGCCTCGTGCTCCGGCGCCTCGAACGAGGCGATCTTCTGGCGGAGGATCGAGACGAAGTAGCCGAGCACGTGCACCAGCGGCCGCTTCACCCCGAAGATGTACGCGTAGAGGTTCTGGTCGCTCACGCGGAAGCGGAGCTGCCCCACCAGGCCGATGTTGAGCTGGTCCTTGGTGACGGCGTCGAGCTCGGTGCCGCCCTTGTTGGCGTTGATGTCCTCGGCGTCGAAGGCGAGGTTGACGGTCTCGGTGGCGATCGAGACCTTGTAGATCTTCTCCCAGGGCCACTTGAAGTACGGGCCGCCGGGCTGGATCACCTGGAGCTGGGGGTACTTGTAGCGCTCGCGCTCGTCAGGCCGGAGGTACTCGGCCATCGGGTTGTCGAGCGTGGTGGTGGTCAGCCGCTGCGCGCGGCCGAAGGAGGTCTTCACCACGCGCTCGTTCTGGTTGACCGTGAAAAAGCCGCGGATCACGTACACCAGCAGGAACCAGCCGACGGCTCCGAACAGGAGCCCGGCGAAATTGATCTTCTCGAACATTGGGTTCACCCCTCTTGTGTGTGCAGCAGCGGAGCGGACCTTAGACCTGTGTCTTCGGGACTGCTCAGGAAAACTCGGCCCACACGGGCGCGTGGTCAGAAGGCTGCGTGCCCTTGCGCGCCTCGCGATCGACGTCGACGTCGGTGCAGCGGCTCACCAGGTCGGCGCTCACCAGGATGTGATCGATGCGCAGGCCCTGGTTCTTGTGAAACGCGCCGGCGCGGTAGTCCCACCACGAGAAGCGGCCTCCCTCGGGGTGGCGCGCGCGGAAGAGATCGGTGAACGAGTTCGCCTTCACCATCGCCGCGAACGCCTCGCGCTCCTTCGGCGAGCAGAGCGTCTGCCCCTGCCACAGCACCGGGTCCCAGGTGTCGATGTCCTCGGGGGCGACGTTGAAGTCGCCGCACACGAGCAGCGGCCCTTTCATGGAATGGAGCCAGCGCGAGAGCTTCGCGTACCACTCGAGCTTGTACTCGAAGGCGGGCGTGCCGAGCGCCTGGCCGTTGGGGGCGTAGAGACCGACCACGCGGATGCCGCCCACCGTGCCCGCGATGATGCGCGACTGCTCGTCACCATCGCCCATGTTGCGGACGACGTCGGTGACCGGCAGCTTCGAGAGGATCGCCACGCCGTTGTACGTCTTCTGCCCGAAGACCTCGGCGCGGTAGCCCGCCGCTTCTATCTCGGTGCGGGGGAACTGCTCGTCGGTGCACTTGAGCTCTTGCAGGCAGAGCACGTCGGGCGAGCGCGTCTTGAGGTAGTCGATGAGGCGCTCGAGGCGCGCGCGGATCGAGTTGATGTTCCAGGTGACGATCTTCACCGCGCCTGTCTATCACCTTGTCTCCCTCTCCCTGCGCAGCGGGGAGAGGGCCGGGGTGAGGGGCGACCGGCTGACCTCTCCCCGCTTTCGCCGGGAGAGCTTCTCAGGCTTCAGAAATGACTTCCGGTGCGCTTACGCGGCGGCTGATGGAACGACGCGAGCACCGACTCGAGCTCGGTGCGCAGCACGGTCTCGAGCGAGCGCAACGCGAAGCCGTCGAGGTGCAGCGCCGCGCAGCTCTCGTCGACCTCGGCCTTCACCTGCGCCGCGCGCCAGGGTTGCCTCAGGTACTGCACCATGGCGCTGGCCAGCCGCACGCAGTGCACGTCGACGTACTCGCCATCGACCGGGAGCTTGAGATCGTGGTGGCGCATGGCCACCAGGGTGGGGAAGCGCGGGAGGCTCCAGTCGACGTGCACCTCGCCGCCGATCTCCACGTGCACGCGCTCGACCACGCGGTCGACCTCGGTGCCCTCGAGCTCGAAGCAGTGCTCGTGGAGTGACAGCGCCGCGACCGAGCGCAGCGCCACCGAGCGGCCGAGATCGTGGAGGATACCGGCGAGGAACGCGTGATCGGACCGCGAGCGCTTGACCCGCATGCACAGCCAGGCCGCGCCGCGCGCCGCGACCACGGACTCCGAGAAGATGTCGCTCCACCGGCTGCCGAACGCGGCGAACTCGCTGCGCACCTGCGGCTGAAAGAGGGACCGCGCCGACACCATGCCCGCGACCCGGCCCACCTCGGTCAGACCCAGCCGGGAGACCGCGTCGCGCAGCGTCTGGATCTCCTGGGCGCCCATGTAGGCCGGCGAGTTGGCCACCTTCAGGATCGCCGCCGAGAACGCCGGATCCTGCGAGACCACCCGCGTGAGCTGCGAGAGCGACAGGTCAGGCTCGGCGACGAGGTTGAGCACCTGCAGCGAGATGGCGGGCAGGGCCGATGGCGCGGGCCGGTTCTTCCGGAAGTGCGTGAGCACCGCGGCCGCGAGGGTCTCTTCGCGCTCGAGCTCTTCGGGGGTCAATTCCAGCGGGCCGGGTTGCTCCTGACCCGTGAGGGCGAGCAACTGCTCGAAGCTGGAGGTCGTGTCCAACCCACCGGAGATCACCCGCAGCTTCGGCGGATCCGTGCGGATCGGTTGGCGCACCGGCTCGGCCACCGCCTCTTTCGTCGCGCGTCTGAAGACGCGGCGCAGCCATTCCCACATGGCGTCACTCCCCGGGAGACGGGGATGCATGGGCCGCGCCGGACCGCCTCACCCACCCGCAGAGGTGTAGTGCCCGATGCTGCGCAGCCAGATGCCACGCGCGACCGCGGCGAACGCGAACGCACCGGCGATGCTCAGCACCAGGGTCATCGGCGCCAGGCGGCCCAGCAGCGCCTCGGCCGGGAACGTGGTCATCACCGCGAGCGGGATCACGAAGGTGAAGAAGAACTTCACCGCGCCGCGGAACACGCTCGAGGGCCAGCGGGCCGCGTCGAAGATCGAGCTGAAGAGATAGGTGAGGTTGTCGACCTTCACCACGATGAAGGCCGCCGAGATGATCAGGATCCACAGCGAGTACAGCAGCAGCGTGGCGACCGCGAAGAGCACCAGCGCAGTGAGCACGCCCAGCAGCGACGGCCCGTGCCCGATCGCGTCGAAGGCGACCCCGAAGACGATGCCCGAGGTGACCAGGCTGAACACGCGCCAGAGCTGGAAGCGCGAGGTCGACACCAGAAACTGCGCGTCGGCGGGCTTGAGCAGGACGAAGTCGAGCGTGCCCTTGCGGATGTGATCGATCACCGCCTGCAGCCCGGGGTTGATCGCGCCGTCGAGCACGCCCTGCAGCAGAATGAAGCAGGCGGTCACCACCAGCGCCTCGCCGAAGCTCCACCCGGGAATGCCCGGCCGGCTCGCCTCGCCGTACACCACGAACAGCGGCACCACCGCGGTCGCCGTCCAGAACAACGAGATGGCTGCGTCGACGAAGAAGTCGAAGCGGTACTGCGCGGCGAGGAGCGCCGAGGTGCGCAGCTGGAGCCCGAGCAGGCGGAGGTAGCGCGTCATCGATCAGCCCCCGAACGCCTGGAAGCGCTTGATGCCGCCGCGCCAGAGCGTGAGCGAGAGCGCGATCATCACCGCGGCCCAGGCGTACTGGCGCGCCAGCAACGGCAACGCCGCTTCGACCGTGAGCTGCCCCGTCATCAGCTCGACCGGCAGGCCGATCTGGTACCGAAACGGCATCCACTGCGCGGCGACCCGCAGCCACTCCGGGAAGAGCTCGAGCGGGAACAGGTAGCCCGAGAAGACGAAGAAGGCCGCCAGCCACACGTCCATGATCTTGATCGAGCTGTCGATGAAGAAGCTCAGGCTGCCGATGGCCACGTTCGCGAAGAAGGTGATCAGCCACCCGCCCACCATCGCCAGCGGCCAGAGCAGCCACACCCGCCAGTCGGCGGTCATCCGGCTCAGCTCGGTGACCAGGAGAATCGCCAGCACCGGCAGCGTCACCAGCGCGCGCATCGGCATGTAGGCGAGGTTGCTCATCGCGTACGACAACACCGGGTGCATGGGGCGCAAGAGGCGCATCGACAACAGGCCCTGGCGCACCTCGAAGTTGATCTCCCACGCGGCCCACGCCGAGATGAGCTGCCGCACGATGAACACGCTCAGGAAGTAGGCGACGAACGCGCCGCTGCCCCACGCCCGGCCGCCCTGCCCCATCACCGGCGCCACCTCGGCCACGGTGGTCCAGAGCATCATCATGATCAGCGGCATGGTGGTGGCGAACACCCACACCAGCATCTCGGCGCGGTAGGCCACCGCCTCGGAGAAGCCGATGCGCAACAGCGTGGGGATCGCGCGGAGGGCTGCGAACGGTCTCACGCCGCCTCCCTGGCCGCGCGGCTGCGGGAGAACAGCTCGCTCATCACCTCTTCGAGCGGCGGGTTCTCGACGTTGAGATCCTGCACCGGCAACGTGGCCAGCGCCTTCGCCACCGCGGCGTTCATCGCGGACTGCGGCACCAGCAGCACGGCCTCGACGCCCTCGTACTTCACCACCGTGCCCAGCTCGGCCACCGTCTCGCGTGGTACGGGCGCCGAGAACCGGAGCGTGAGCCGCTTCTCGGGCCGAACGCGCTTGACCAGGTCCTCCAGCTTTCCGTCGAAGGAGAGCGCGCCCTTGTCGATGACGATCACCCGCGGGCAGAGCGCGGCGACGTCGTCCATGTAGTGCGAGGTCAGGATCAGCGTGGCGCCATGCTCTTCGTTGTAGCGGCGAATGAAGTCGCGCATCGCCACCTGCATCGAGACGTCGAGGCCGATGGTGGGCTCGTCGAGGAAGAGCACCTTCGGGCCGTGCACCAGCGCGCCGGCGAGCTCACACTTCATCCGCTCGCCCAGGGAGAGCTGGCGAGTGGGCTTGGTCACCAGCTCGCCCAGCTCGAGCAGCTCGGTCAGCTCCTTGAGGCGCCTGGTGAACTCGTCGCGCGGCACGTCGTAGATGGCGCGGTTGAGCTCGTAGGTGTCGGCCGGCGGCAGATCCCACATGAGCTGCTGCTTCTGGCCCATCACCAACATGATCTTCTTGAGGAAGTCGTTCTCGCGCTTTTGCGGGGTGTGGCCGTCCACCGTGACCTCGCCCGAGGTGGGGTGCAGCAGGCCCGAGGCCATCTTGAGGGTGGTGGTCTTGCCCGCGCCATTGGGGCCGAGGAAGCCGACGCGCTCGCCGGGCGCGATGAAGAAGTCGATGCCGTCGACCGCCTTCACCACCTCGTACTCGCGCTTGAAGAGCGACTTCACCGCCGCCTTCAGCCCGGGCGGCCGCTTGTGAACCCGATAGTGCTTCTTGAGACCGCTGACGCGAATCATGGAGCGGAACCGATAGCAGCGGAACGCTGCGCGAGACAGCCGGGAGCGCAGCGGACGGCTGGCCGAGGTGAAGCGACCCAGATCATGGAGCGGAACCGATAGCAGCGGAACGCTGCGCGAGACAGCCGGGAGCGCAGCGGACGGCTGGCCGAGGTGAAGCGACCCAGATCATGTTCGCCTTTGTAACTGGCCCGCCCCCAGAACGCGCTAATCACGCCACATGAGCGGTGCGGAGATCATCGACGTCACCTTCGTCGACGCGGACACGGGGGAGGCGTTCCTGAAGCTCAAGTACCCCGCCCGCCAGGTCCCCACGAGCGAGGTGACCCTCGGCAAGGACCACTGGTTGGTGGTCGAGGCGACGCCGTCGGCAGGCGCGCTCAGGCTGGTGCTGCGCAAGGTGCAGTACGTCGACCCGGCCACCATCCTCTTCTCCCTGCCCACCGTGGCCGACGTCATCCCGGAAGAGGTCACCGAGGGCGGCCTCGGGGAAGCCCTGCGCCTGCACGAAGACGATTGGCTTCAGCTCGAGCTGGTTCCCCGGGAAGTGGTGCACAGGGCGGCGGGCGACCTCGACGCGGTGAAGGCGGTGCTCGCGCAGGAACGGGAAGGGCTCGGCTTCAAGCGGCTGCACCTCCGCAAGGGGCTGGCGGCGCCCTTCGCTGCGAGGGAGCTGCGCCTCGACAGCCTGCGCGCGCTCTTCGGCGCCGAGCGGCCCGTGGCGTACTCGAGCGGCTCACAGCCCCTCAAGGACTGCTTCGCCTTTCCCCTGCCCTCCGGTGCCTCGCTCTACGGCCAGGCCAGCGATGGCCGGGTGGTGGGTCTGGGGCTCACCGCGCGCGACGACCGGGCCCTCGGCCGCCTGGACAGGCTGACGCTGATCGACTGGTGCGCAGGCGAGGTATACGAGGCGACCCATGGGTGACCCGGCCCGCGATCTCGAGCAGTGGATTCCGCGATTGATCGCGGTGTGGCGCAGGCACCGCAAGGGCGGCAAGGCGCAGCCCCAGGGCCGTCACCCGCGCGGCCGCTTCGAGGAAGACGACCTGCCCGAGGGCAACCTCACCCACGATGAGCTGCGCGTCGTCGGCGCCGGCGTCAAGCAGCTGTCGATGGGTCTCACCCGCGATCGTGCGCTCGCCGGCGCGCGGTACATGGACGACCCGAAGCTGCTCGGCGCGTACCTGCTCTTCTATTGGCCCGTCAGCTACGCCCAGGCGCGCAGCACGCTGTCTGAGCTGACCAGCCGTCCCCGCTCCGTGATGGATCTCGGCTCGGGTCCGGGTCCCCTCGCGTTCGCGGCGCTCGATGCGGGCGCGACGAGCGTGCTGGCCGCCGATCGCAGCAAGCCTGCGCTGGAGCTGGCGAAGGCCCTCGCCCTGGAAGCCGGGGAAGGCCTCGCCACCCGCGAGTGGAGCCCCGAGAAGCCGCTGCCCGACGGGAAGTACGACCTGATCACCATGGGCCACGTGGTGAACGAGCTGTTCAACGGGCAGATCGCTCCGCGCGCGCAGTTGCTCGAGAAGGTGCTCGAGCGCGTCAACCCCAATGGCTCGCTGGTGGTGATCGAGCCGGCGCTGCGTGACACGTCGCGGGCGCTGCTGCAGGTGCGCGACGCGCTGGTGAGCCAGGGCTACGCGGTGCGCGCGCCGTGCCTGTTCCGGGGAAATTGCCCCGCGCTCATCAAGGAGTCCGACTGGTGCCACGCCGAGCGCTCGTGGCGCATGCCCGGGCTCGTCGAAGATCTCGCGCGCACCGCGGGCCTGCACAAGGAGTCGCTCAAGATGAGCTACCTGGTGCTCGCGCCAAAGGGCGAGGCGTGGGCCACACCGCCGCCGGGCACGTTGTTCAGGATCGTGTCTGAGCCGCTCGAGGGCAAGGGCCGGCGCCGCTTCATGGCGTGTGGACCGGATGGACGAATCGGCCTGGCGATGCAGGAGAAGCACGAGTCGGAGACGAACCGGCTGTTCTTCAAGATCGCCCGCGGGGACGTCATTCGCATCACCGATACCGAGGAGCGCGGTGATGGCCGCGCGCTCACCGAGAAGTCGACGGTCGAGGTCGTCGCGAGCGCAGGTCGTCCCGTTCTCCCTCTCCCTGCGCCAGCGGGGAGAGGGCCGGGGTGAGGGGCCACCTGGTGAAGCCCCTCACCCGGCGCTGCGCACCGACCTACTCGCCCAGCGCCTGGTGCGCTTCCGCGCTGAAGCGCCCGCGCGGGTAGGCCTCGAGGTACTTCCGGTATTCGTTCATCGCCTGCCGCGGCCGCATCTGCGTGTCGAAGCACCGCGCTCGCAGCACCCGCGCCTGCTCGCTGCGGGCGTTGCGTTCTGCGTCGAGCGCGATGTCCTCCAGCCCCAGCAGGAAGCGATCGCACGTGCCCTTCTCGATCGAGTCCTCTGCGCGCTGCAGGAAGATCATCTCGAGGTCCTTCGGCATCACCTTCGTGGGCGCCGGCTCGTCGGTGAGCCGGGCGACTGAAGTGTTGGTTGCCCCCTCGACTCCGCTCGGGGTGAGCGGAGCAGGCGCGGCAGGCACCGGAAGCGGCGCCCACTCCTCGACGCTCGGCTTCGGCGCCTCGGCCCACTCGGTGGGCTGCGACACCGGGGGCACCTCGACCTGCGCCGGCTGCGAGACCGGCTCGCGCGGCGCAGGCACTCCCCGGACGATCTCCCCACCACCCAGCGTCGGCCACACCTCGGCCGGGCCTTCGACGATCAGCTCCGTCTTCGGCTGCTCCTTCGGCGCCTCCACCACCGGGGGCGACACCTGCCGCGCCCGCGCTTCCGCCGCCGACAACCTCGGCAACGACCTGGGCGTGCCCTGCGCGGTCAGCATCGGCGGCGCAGAAGGCGACCCGCCCACCGCCGCCACCACCCCGCGCTGCTCGACCGACGTCGTGGCGTCAGCCACCGCGGTGATCTCCGCCAGCTCGCGCTCGTTGGCCGGGCTCAGCTTCAGCCGCTTCGAGCGCTGCGTCTTCGAGTCGAAGCGCAGCCGCTGGCCGGGCTCGACGAAGGTCGACTCACCGGTGGGCAGCTCCACGCGCACCTGGCCCTCCGTCACCGACACCTCCACCTGCTCGGCGTCATTCGTCACGCTGAACACGGTGCCGATCACGTTCACCGACAACCCGCCGGAGTGCACCACGAACGCCTTCCGCGCCTGGTGCGACGCCCGCACCGCCAGCGAGCCACGCTCGAGCGTGAGCGCCACGTCGTCGGCCTCGGACCGGGTGAGCGCGAGCTGAGAGGCGCCACCGACCCGCAGGTGGCTCCCGTCAGGCAGGTGCACGTACGCCTTGCCCACCTTCGAGGTGCGCAGCACGTCACCACCGCGCAGCTCGGTGCCATCGAGGAGCTCGCTCGAGCTGCCATCGACCCGGCTGAGCCCCTGGGCCCGATCGACGCGAGCCCACGAGGAGATCGGCGCCGGCTGCTCGGTCGCCGGCAGGGGCCTCGGCTCCTGCCGGGGGAACGCGAGCGTCAGCACCGCGGCGGCCGCGGCCGCGAAGCCCAGGCCCACCACGCCCAGCCGCAAGTACATCGGGCGCCGCGCCTGCGAGGCGAGCCGCTTCTCCACCATCGCGCCGATGCGCTCATCCACGTGCGCCCAGGCCACGCGCGGCCGCGCATCACGCGCCAGCTCGAGCGCCTCCTTGGCCACCTGCACCGAGGCGAGCTGCTCGGTGCACTCGGGGCAGTCTTCGAGGTGCGCTTCCACGTAGCGGTGATCGCCGAGCTCCAGCTCCTTCGCCGCGTACGCCCACAGCTGCACGTCGTGGCGGATCATGACTCCACCTTCTCGTTCTCGGAGTCGCTCCAACCGCGAAGCGTCCCGTTCACCCTGGGCGGGGTCGAGGGGCTGCGCTCCAGGGTCAGCTCGCGCAGGGCTTCGGTGAACTCCAACCGCGCGTGGTGCAGGCGAGAGCGCACCGTGTTGTACGAGACGCCCACGGCCTGCGCGATCTCCTCCGGGCCCATGCCGCAGAGCTCGTGGTACACGAACACGATCCGCTTCTTCGCGGTCAGCTTCGTGAGCGCGCGGTGCACCAGGCGCGACGCCTGCGCTGCCTGCGCCGCCCGCTCGGGGTCTTCACCGAAGTCGATGCCCTCGGGCAGGTCCGCGGTGGGATCTTCGCGGCGGCGCCGCCACCAGCGCAGGTTCATCAACGCCACGTTCGCGCACACCCGGTAGAGGAAGGTGCGGAACTGCGACTCGCCTCGAAACGAAGGCACCGCCTTGAGCAGCCGCAGGTACGTGTCCTGGATCATGTCTTCCAGGTCGGGCCGGTGACCGACGAGGTGAAAGAGGGTGCGCGCCACGTCGTCGCGGGTGAGCCGGTAGAGCTCCTCGAACGCGAGCACGTCGTCCTTCTTGATCCGCTCCACCAGCCTCAGGAGCCTCGCTTCGGCTTGCCCCGTCGGCGGCGGCGTGGGGACCAACCTCGGGAGCGGCAGGGCATCAGCTGACACAGAGGACCTCCAGGCGACGGTGGGCTGACGCCGCTCGGTCCCAATCGATTCACGGGTCTTCGCGGCTGCCGGCTGCACCATGGTCCATTGGTTGCCGCAGCCCCCGCGGGTGATCACCGGAGCGGAAGCCGAGCCGACGCGATTGCGGCGGCGAACTGGAGCGACCCAGCACCGGAGCGGAAGCCGAGCCGACGCGGATTGCGGCGGCGAACTGGAGCGACCCAGCAACAATGATCGTTTCGAAAATGAGCGGCATCGAAGTGGGAGTGACGCGGCGAATAAAGAGCCGCCACGCCCAGGAAAGAGCCCTTATGAACCTTCGATCGCTGAGAGTCCTCACCCTGCTCGCCGTGCCCCTGCTTGGCGCCAGCGGGTGCACCATCATCAACACCGACGGCGAGTTCGCCGACTGCACCTTCGGCTGTCCCGGCTGGGTGTGTACCGGCAACGAGGACTGTGCCTCGAGCTGCAGCTGCAACGGAGGCACGTGTGAGCCCCGCCGCACCTGTGAGGACGCCACGGACTGTCGCAGCAACGAGACCTGCACCAACGGGCGCTGCCAGCCGACGTGTGCCGCGAACAGCGACTGCAGCACCGGCCAGCTCTGCCTGTCCGGCACCTGCCGCAACATTCCCCCGGGCTCACACGCCTGCACCTCGTCTCAGCAGTGCGGCATGGACACCTGCATCAACGGCTTCTGCATGCGCCCCTGCACCCAGAACCCCGACTGCAGCGGGGGCCAGACCTGCCAGGCCGGCTTCTGCGGCGGCGGCACCGTCACTGATGGCGGCACGGGCGGTGGCACTGGCGCCGGTGGTGGTGGCGGCTCGTCTTCCGGCGGCGGCGCGGGCGGTGGCGCTGCGACGGGCGGCGGCTCGGCGACCGGCGGCGGCTCGGCGACCGGCGGCGGAACCGGCACGGGTGGCGGCACCGGCGGCGGCTCCGGCACTGACGGCGGCATTCCTTCGAGCTGCACCTTCAACGCCGACTGCGGCCTGGGCGGCTGGTGCGTGAACAACGCCTGCTTCTTCGGCTGCACCGCTGACACCGACTGCACCACCGGCAACTCCTGCCAGGGCGGCCTGTGCCGTCCGCGCCCTGCCGGCACCTGCTCGAACTCGACGCACTGCACCGCCGGCAGCCAGGATTGTGTCGATGGCACCTGCCGCGATCGCTGCGTCACCGCGTCGACCTGCAGCACCGGCCTGGTCTGCCGCATCGGCTACTGCCTGCCCTCGACGACGGCCGTGTGCACGACGAACTGCGATTGCCCCACGGGCCTTCGTTGCCTCGCCGGCAGCTGCGCTCCGTAACTGAGGATCTGCCCCTCACCCTGCCCTCTCCCCGCTTGCGGGGAGAGGGTTGCTTTTTGCCTACTTCTTCAGCGCGACCGCGAGCTCGGCGTAGAGGTGAATGGCGCTCTTCACCGACTTCTCCCAGTCACCCAGGTGCAGGCTCTCGTTCTCGGAGTGCGCGTTGGTGTACGGATCTTCCACCCCGATCAGCAGCGCAGGCACGCCGCCCAGCTCCTTGCTGAAGGGCTCGACGAAGGGAATCGAGCCGCCGCAGCCGATGGCGACCGACTTCACCCCGTAGCCCTTCTCCAGCGCGCGGAACGCGGCCTGGAACGCCGGGCCCGACGGGTCGGTGTACCACCAGCCCGCGGTCGACTCCGACTTCACCACGCACTCCAGGCCCCACGGCGTCGCGGCCTTGAGCGCCGCGATCAGCTTCGCCTGCACTTCCTTCGGCTCGAGGTTCGGCACCAGCCGAATGCCCACGCGCGCCCACGCCGACTCGCACACGATGTTCCGCGCGTCCTTGCGGGAGCTGGCCTGGATGGCGTTGACGGTCAGCGACGGCTGGCGCCAGTTCGTTTCCCACGGGTGGCGATCGCCGCCCATCATCTGCACGCCGGGCAGCAGGCCCGACTGGCGGCGGAAGGTGTCGCGGTCTCCGGGCAGCGCGGCGATCGACACCTTCTCGGCCTCGTTGAGCGGCTTCACCTGCTCGAGGATGCCGGGGATGGCGATGGTGCCGTCGGCGTGGGTGAGCGAGGCGAGCATCTTCGAGAGCGCCATCACCGGGTCAGGCACCGGCCCGCCCCACATGCCCGAGTGCAGCGACTGCTTGAGCGCGCGCACCTCGACGTCGACGGTGACCAGCCCCCGCAGCGCGGTGGTGATCGACGGCAGGCCCGTCTCGAAGTTGCTGGTGTCGGTGAGCACGATGCAGTCGGCCGCCAGCATCTGGTGGTGCTTCTGCAGGAACGCGGTGAGGTGCTCCGAGCCGATCTCCTCTTCGCCCTCGATCACCACCTTCACGTTGAGGGGCAGCGGATCACCCGACTGCAGCCAGGCGTCGACGGCGCTGGTGTGCACCACGATGCCTGCCTTGTCGTCGGCCGAGCCGCGCGCGTACATGCGGCCGTCACGCTCGGTGGGCTCGAAGGGGGGCGACTTCCACGCCGCCTCGTCTCCCGCAGGCTGTACGTCGTGGTGGGCGTACATGAGAATGGTGGGCTGGCCCGGCGCCCCGAGGATCTCCCCGTAGACGTAGGGGTGCGCGCCTTCGATCTCCAGCAACTGCACGTTCTGGAAGCCGCGCTTCTTGAGCAGCACCGCAGTGGCCTCGGCGCTCTCGCGCACCAGCTTCGGATCGAAGCCGTCGAAGGACACGGAAGGGATGCGCACCAACGTCTTCAGATCTTCGAGGTACTCGTTCTTCTTCGCGGCGAACCTGGCGAGGGCGGTCTCGATGGACATGGCCGCCTCCATAGCCCATCGGTGCCGGCCCAGACTGATCCAGCCTGCCGCTGGCCTGGGTCAATCCCGACGGGATTGCAGAGATGAAATTGCAGAAGTGAAATCGCCCGGCCCACCGCACCCGTCCGGGTCTGATTCCACACAGACTGGAATCAGGAAGGGGTGTCGGGCGGTCGGCACGATGGGTGAAGATGGGAGGGACGACCCCACGTACCGCCCCCCCGACGTCTCCCCCGGTCCCATGCCCCAGGTTGAGAGCTTCATTCCGATGATGCGGCTGGGACACTGTGTGTTCGTCAGCGTGCCTTCCGAGCTGACCGACTCACAGGCGCGGTTTCTTCAGGAGACGGTGAGCCGCCGGCTGTCGGAGTCGGTGGGTGTGCGCGGCCTGGTGCTCGACGTTTCGGCGCTGAGCCTCATCGACAGCTTCGCTGCAAAAATCCTCGGAGAGACCGCCAGCATCGCCCGCCAGTTCGGGGTGAAGGCGGTGCTGGTGGGCGTGCGGCCCACCGTCGCGATCACCCTCGTCGAGCTCGGCGTCGACCTGCGTCACGTCGAGACGGCCCTCACCCTCGAACGGGCGCTCGAGAAGCTGCGCGTGCGCATCGTCGCCCTGGACTGAACGATGACCACCGTCCTCCACGCCATCGAGCCGGTGATGCACGCGGCCATCGGGCCCGCCGCCGCGCGGAGCGTCTTCCGCACCCTCCCCCTCTCGGCCAGCCAACCCACGGGCACGCTCGACGTGCTCGAGGTGCGCGAGCTCCTGTCCCAGCTCGAGACCAGTGGCCGACTCTTCGCCACGCCCGGCCACTCCATCCCCTCGCGGCAGCTGCGCGACGCGGTCACCGGCGGCACGCCCGCCAGGCCCTGCCTGCAGCGCCACCCCATCGCGTCCGACCGCGACGTGCTGGTGGTGCAGCGCGCCACCCAGGGGCTCACCAAGGGCTTCTTCGGCACCACCGACTGCGTGCGCCTGGCCACCGCGGTCTCCGAGCTGGCGCGCAACATCTACATGTACGCGAAGCAGGGCACGGTCTCGCTGCGCCTCGTCGAGGAGCCCGGCTTCTACTTCTTCGAGGTGATCGCCGACGACCAGGGGCCGGGCATCACCAACCTCGACGTGATCCTCAAGGGCCAGTACCGCTCGCGCACGGGCCTGGGCCGCGGCCTCGTCGGCACGCGCGCCCTGCTCGACCAGATGGACATCGAGAGCACGCCCGGCAAGGGCACCCACATCGTCGGCCAGCGGCGGGTGCGCAAGCCATGAGCGTCGCCTCCCGGCTGACCCTGAGCACCGCCACCCGGCTGCGGCCGTTCGAAGGGCTGACCGCGTGCGGAGACGCGGTGGTCGAAGCGCGCGCGCAGGGCTGGCACCTCGTGGCGGTGATCGACGCGCTCGGCCATGGCCCGGACGCCGCCCTGAGCGCCCACGCCGCGCGTAAGGCCGTGGAGGAAGCGGCCGGCCAGCCCCTCGCCTCGGTGTTCGCGGCGGTGCACCGCTCGCTCGACAAGCTGCGCGGGGTGGTGATGTCGGCGCTGCTGGTGGAAGGCGACCAGGCGAGCTTCGCCGGCGTGGGCAACGTCGAGGTGTTCGCGCCCGAGGGCGTCTCCCGGCCGGTGACCATGGCCGGCACGCTGGGCGGCGGGCCGTACCGGTTTCGCAGCTTCGCGCTGGCGCTCGAGGTGGGCCAACGCTGGGCGCTGGCGAGCGACGGCATCAAGGCGCGTGAGGGCAGCGCGCTCTTTCAGAAGCACCGGCAGGCGCCCGCGCGCGAACTGGTGGACCTCCTGATCGATCACGCCGGCCGGCCACACGACGACGTGGCGGTGATGGTGATCGACGTGGAGGCCGCCTCATGAGCGCGCGTTCGGTCGCCGCGGTGCAGACGCGGGTCGAGGTGCTCGCCTTCGCGGCGGCGGCCCGCACCCTCGCGGCCACCGAAGGGGTCGAGCCGCGGCACGCGATGGAGCTGTCCCTGGTGATCGCGGAGCTGGGCATGAACGCGCTGCGCCACGGCGGCGGCTGCGGCCTGGTGACGGTCTCGGTCTGCGCGCAGGGCTGGTCGGTCGAGGTCGAAGACACCGGCCGTGGGCTCTCGGCCGCCGTGATCGCCGACGCAGGCCAGAGCGATCACCTCGGGCCCGACGGGGTGCGCCCCCCCGGCGATGGCCTGTCGAGCTTCGGCTCGGGCCTGGCGAGCGTGCGCCGCATGTCGAGCCGCCTCGAGCTCGGCAACCGCCGCACCGGCGGAGCCCGCGTCGCGGCCCACCGCACCCTTCAACCGGTTCAACCCCAGCAAGGAACGTCGCCATGAGCATCTCGAAGGAACGCATCGAGCAGGTCGTCGAGGTCATGGCCAAGGCGGCCTGCAAGGAATACCAGCACCGCGTCAACGTGCCGCCCGACGCCGCCGACGACGACTTCCTGCAGATCGAGGTCGGCATGAACGTGGTGCTCGAAGATCTCGAGAAGGCCGAGATCGCGCGCCGCGAGTACGTGAACGAGATCGAACGGAAGAACGTGGAGATCGCCGACCGCGCCGCGATGGCGCTGCGCGAGCTCTCGACGCCGATCATCTCGGTCTGGGACGGCGTGCTCACCCTGCCCATCATCGGCATGGTGGACACCGTGCGCGGCGCCGAGATGATGGAACAGCTGCTCGCCCGCGTGGCCAGCGACCAGGCGGAGTACGTGGTGATCGACATCACCGGCGTCTCGGTGGTCGACACCCGCACCGCCGACAGCTTCATCCGCATGTCCGAGGCGGTGCGGCTGGTGGGCGCGCAGTGCTTCCTCACCGGCATCAGCCCCGCGATCGCGCAGACCATCGCGCAGCTGGGCATCGACACCTCGCGCATCCGCACGCTGCGCCGGCTGTCAGACGCGCTCAAGGTCGTGTTCGAAGAGCTCGGCATCCACCAGTCCCACGTGAAGTGAAAGGAATCACCCCATGCCCCTGACCTTCTCTCAAGCCGTGACCGCGAAGGGCAACGCCTACCTCCGCACCGTCTCATCGGGCGCGGTGACCGAGGCCGACGCCAACGGCCTCAACGCCGTCGTAGCGGTGGGCGCGAAACACTTCGGCCTCCCCATCCTCGGGCTGGTCGAGCCGGGCGCGACCTTCTCTGCCGAGGCCCGCAAGGCCTTCACCGCGGGCAACGACGGCAAGAGCCAGGCCGAGATGAAGCCGGTCGCGATCGTGGTGAGCAGCGCGCCCCTGCGGGTGATGCTGGGCTTCATCATCCGCATGTCGGGCGCGAGCGACGCCACCCGGTTCTTCTCGTCCGAAGCCGACGCGCTGGTGTGGCTCGACGAGAAGCTGGGCAGCGTGGCGGCTGCACCGCGGTAGTCGCTCCGGGCGGCCGGCTCAGGCGATAGTCGTGGCTCCATGAGCACCCGCCCGATCGTCCTCGTCGTCGCGCTGGCCGGCCTGGCCGCGGCCGCGCAGAACGAAGCCACGCCGCCTCCCCTGATCTTCGCGCCTGAAGGGCCCCCACCGCCGGGTGGGTGCACCAGTGGCGAAGAGTGTGGGCCGGGCGGCTCCTGCAACGCCGGGCTCTGCCAGCCCACCGACGCTCCGGGCGCTTCCTCACCAGCGCTCAAGCCGCTGCGGCAGCGCGGGCCCAACGGCGAGGAGCGCTTCAAGTACCGCGGCACGGTGCCGGCGGGCTTCCACCTCGTGAGCGAGCCGCGCCCGGCGATGATCGCGGGTGGAATCGGCGCGCTGGCGGGCGGCTACTCGCTGACCCTGGTGATCAGCCTGCTCGCGCAGCAGTGGGGCGGCGCCGTGCCCTTCGTGGGGCCGGTCATCTTCGCGGCGCAGGTGTGGCTTCCCCCCGGCCGCTTTGGCGAGGGCACGCTGGCCGACATCTTCATCGCCACCCTGGCGATCGTCGAAGTGGCCGCGCAGGTCGCGGGGGTGGTGTTGATGGTGGTGGGCGTGACGTCGCCCGCGAAGTGGCTCGAGCGCGGCGCGGAGAAGCCTGCCGTCATCAGCCTCCTCCCCGGCGCCGCGGGCACACCGTTCGGCGCGAGCGTGGTGGGCCGGTTCTGAGACCCCGAGCGGCGAGCGCAGCACCGTTCACCCCGAGCGGGGGCGCTCCGCTGCCGAGGTGATCGGTGCTCAACCCCGGGAGATCTGGCCCAGCACGACCTCGCAGCCGATGCCGCCGTTGGTCACGGGGTGCCGCTCTGCGATCTCGAGGCCCAGGTGTTCCGCGCCGCCCTCGAGCAGGAAGCCGAAGTACCACCCCGGGCACGCGGCGCGCAGTGACTTGCCCAGCGCGCGGTAGAGCTGGCCCAGCTCATCGCGTTCGCCGATGCGCTTTCCGTAGGGGAGATTGGCGATGACGAGGCCGGTGTCGCCCCGCGCGGTGAGCCTGGTGGCGTCGAGGCGCTCGAGCTTGAGCGACTCGAGCACGCCCGCGCGCTTCGCGTTGCGCCGCGCCGTGCCCAGCGCGCCGGAGTTGAGATCGGTGCCGGTGATCGCCGGCTTGACGCCCGGCCGCTCGCGGGGGAGCGCGGCCCACGCCTTCGCGTCGTGCACCGGGAAGGTCTCGAAGGCGAACGCGCGGTTGCGCCCCGGCGCGAGACCGAGCGCGCTCTCGGCGGCCTCGATGATCAGCGTGCCCGAGCCGCACATGACGTCCCACAGCGGCTCTTCGGGCTTCCACTTCGTCAGCCGCAGCATCCCCGCGGCCAGGGTCTCGCGCATCGGGGCGCGGCCGACCTCCTGCCGGTAGCCGCGGAAGTGCAGCAGGTCGCCCGAGGTGTCGAGGCTCACCTGGCAGCCGTGCTTCGTGCCGCGCAAGAGCAGCTTCACCGCGCCCGGAGTCGACGGCAGCACCCCGCCCCACTTCCCCGGGTCCACCCCGAAGGCGTCGATCTCGAAGGCCTCGCCGTAGTCGCCCAGGCGCAGCTTCCGCAGCGCGTCGGGGGTGGGCACCTCGGCCACGCGCAGCAGCACGCGGCTGCCGATACGCGACCAGAGGTTGATCGCCTGGTAGCTGCCGGCAGGCGCGTCGAGCTCGACGCCTCCGCTCACGGGTTCACCGGGGAAGCCGAGCTCGTCGAGCTCCTCGGCGAGGACGCCTTCGAGGCCCGGGGTGGTTCCGACGAAGATCGTCTCGGTTCGCATGGCGTGTTTGCCGATGGCTCAGAGCCCCAGCGTCCTGACGATCTTCGGCCGCACGCCCGTCTGCGCGAGCAACGCCTCGAGCCGCTTCTTCGCGATCCCGTTCTCGTGTTGCACGCGGCGCCCGAGGATCAGCTCGTTCTTGAGCGAGTGTTCCCACCCCGCCAGCTCGGTCACGGTCACCTGGTACCCGTTCGCCTCGAGCACCAGCGCGCGGATCACGTTGGTGAGGTGTGAGCCGAACTCGCGCCGATGCCACGGGTGCGAGAACAGCGACTGCATCGCCGAGTCGACCTTCGGGCGCGCGTCTTTGAGCTGCTGCGCGACCTCCGCCTGGCAACAGGGAACCAGCGCCACGTGCTCGGCCTTGTGCGAAATCGCCACGGCCAGCGCGTCATCGGTCGCCGTGTCGCACGCGTGCAGCGCGGTGAGCAGGTGGATCCGCTCGGGGTACTCGGCGGCCTCGATGTTGGCGGTGGCGAACTTCATGCGCTCGTAGTGCAGCTCACCTGCGCGCTGGCGGGCCTTCACCATCAGCTCTTCGCGCGACTCCACCGAGAGCAGCTGCCCCCGTTCCTTGAGGAACAGCTCGTAGAGAATGAAGCCTAAGTACGAATTGCCGCTGCCCACGTCGACGACGAGCGCGTCGGGGAAGCGCTCGAGCACGTCATCGAGGGCGGGCTGGAGCAGCCCCACCAGGTGGTTGACCTGCTTGAGCTTGCGGCGCGCGTCGGCGTTGAGCTGCCCGTCACGCGTGACGAGGTGCAGCGTCTTGAGCAGCTCGACGGACTGGTTGGGGAGCAGCTCCCGGCGAACGTGCTTCGCCGGCACTGACTCACGGGCCTTCGCGCTCACGTCACGCTCTCAGACCGCGACGACCTCGACGATCTCGGGGATCGCCTCCTTGAGGCGGGTCTCGATGCCCATGCGCAGGGTCGCCGTCGACGACGGGCACCCGGAGCAGCTGCCCTGCATGTGCAGGTAGACGGTGCCGTTCTCGACGCGATCGAGGGTGATGTCGCCGCCGTCCATCGCGACCGCCGGGCGGATCTCCGCGTCGAGGATCTCGCGAATGCGCTGCTCGATCGCCCCGCCGCTGCCGAGCGTGGCGGTGGCCGCGGCGGCCCAGGCCTCGAGCACCCCGGGCTTCACCACCTGCTCGCCATCGGTCAGGTGCTTGTCGAGGGCCAGCATCACGCCGTCGTTGAGCTCGTCCCACTCGCCTTCGTCACCCTTGGTGACGGTGACGAAGTTGGTGCCGAGCATCACGGCCATGACGCCCTTGATGTCGAACAGGCGGCTGGCCAGGGGTGACTTCTCGAGCGCCACGTCTCTCGAGACGAAGTTCATCGCGCCCCGCGGCAACAGCGCGGTGTCGACCACGTACTTGAGGGTGCTGGGGTTGGGGGTCCACTCGAGCTGAATGTTGACGGACATGGCCATGGATTAAGGACTTACGGGCGGGAAAGCAAGCCAGCCTCCCTCCTTCTGGCTAGCCGAGGGGTTCCGCCTCGGCGTTGAAGTCCGTCAGGTCCAGCTCCAGCTCGATCGACAGCGAGCTCTCGACCTCCAGCTCGGTCGAGATGACGTCGAGATCGGCTTCCGAAGGCGCGGCCGGGAGCATCTTCTCGACGGGCTTCGAGGACGTCCTGGCGATGCCCGAAGGGCGGCCGGGGAGCGGCAGCATCATGTTCGCCTCGCGCACGTGCTGCACCAGCTGGCGGGCGATCAGGTCGACGATCTGGAAGGCGAAGCGGTGCCCGGCCACGAAGAGCTGGTCGAAGTCGCGATCGCTCATCTTGAGCAGCGTCGCCGGGCCGGTGGCCACGCAGCTGGCCGAGCGCACGCCCGCATCGATGCAGGCCACCACGCCGAACATGGTGCCCGCGGGCAGGTTGGCGAGGGTCTTTCCGTTGCGGCCCACCGAGACCTCGCCCTCGACGATGAAGTACGCGCCGTCGGTCTTCTCGCCCTCGGCGAAGATGGGCGACATCTCGGTGAGCTCGATCACCTCGAGCTTCGCGGCGAGCGCCAGCTTGACCACCGCCGGCAGCGCCTTGAAGGCGGGGTAGCGATCGACCATCTCCTTGGTGGGCCGGGGCCCCCGGGGAAGAGGAGGGGTCTCGATGCCGGCGTTGCCGGACGGCACGATGCGTTCGTTGGTGTGGCGCAGCCGCGCGCAGAGATCGACGGAGATCTTCCGCAGCACCTTGAACGCGGCGGGCACGAACGCGCCGCGCATCGCCTGGAACTCGTTGGCGTCGATCTGATGGGCGGGGCCGGACTGGGTGACGATCGCCGTGCCGGAGCGGGGGCCGTCGTCGACCAGGGCCATCTCGCCCACCACGTCGCTCTTGCGGGCGTAGGCCACCACCACCGGGCGGTTCTGACCGGCGGTGGTCGCGACCGAGACCTCGGTGCCTTCGCCCAGCACCCACATCGCCTTGCCGGGGTCGCCCTCGCCGAAGAGCACGTCGCCCGCGCTCAGCTCGACGGGGCGGAAGAGCCGCAACACGTCGTTCAGATCGGCGTCGTCGACCAGGGAGAAGAGCGGGATGCTCCGAATGAACTGGGCCAGCGCCGGGTTGGCTGAAGTCATCGAGACTTTCCTAGCACGGGTTCCCGAGCGCAGCCGGTCCCGTGAAACGGGACCAGCGGAACTGGAGCGAAGCGGAAGATCCGCCAGGGCGAAGCGACCCGGAAAGCAGACTACACTGGGGAACCCCATGACTTTCCGGTTCCCTGCCCTGGCGCTCGTGGTCCTCACGGCCACCTCCGCGGCGGCACAGCGCGTGTCCTTTCCCAGCTTCACGGGGCCCAGCGCGGCCACCGTGCGAAACCAGATCGTCGGCACCGTCTGCGACACCGCCGACTGCGTCGCCGCCACGAAGACCACCACCGGCGGCAAGCCCGACTGGAAGAAGGCGAAGAAGGAATCGGTGCAGTTCTTCGTCACCGGGTCGGTGGTGAAGCGGGGCAAGGCGCTCTCGCTCGACCTGTTCGTCTTCAACAAGGCGGGGGCGCCCAGGGCGCGCAAGAGCCTGCCGATGGACAGGAACGGCACGCTGTCGCCGAAGAACCTGCAGGCCGCGATGGACCTGCTCAGCGGCGCGTTCGGGAGCAAGCGGGCCCCGCCGCGCCCCCCCGACGAGGTGAAGCCGCCGCCCGACGAAGTGAAGCCGCCGCCGAAGGAGAACGGCAAGGCGCCCACGCGCCCGCCCGACCCGCCGCCGACGCGGGTGGAGAAAGAGAAGAAGGCGCCGCCGCCCGAGGCGGAGACGCGCGGAGAGCCCGAGGTGGCGGCGCCGAAGGCGAAGCGCAAGCCGGCCTTCCTGGTGATCGAGGCGGGCGTCGAGGTGTTCACGCGCAAGCTCGAGTACAGCCAGGTCGCGACGTCGAACCTGCGCCGCTACGATCTACCGATCTACGGCCAGCTCAGCGTGGGGGCGCAGTTCTACCCGCTGGCGCTGGTGAGAGACGATCTGCTCGCGGGCCTGGGCGTCGAGTTCAACGTCGCGCTGGCGCCCTGGCTGCAGTCGCGGCTGGCGAGCATCACCGAGCCGTTCCCCACCTCGGCGCTGCGCATCGACGCCCTGCTTCGCTTCAACATCCAGCCGGTGAAGAGCTTCCCCCTGGTCATCACGCCGTACGCCGGTCTGCGCACGCAGAGCTTCACGGTGAGCCCGCTGGCCGACGGCCGGCGCATCGACGGGCTGCCCAACATCGCCTTCGTGGGCCTCCGGGTCGGGCTCGGGCTCGAGGTCCCGCTGATCGTCGGCCGGCTCGACCTGTTCGGGCGCTTCGGGATCCTGCCGGTGTTCTCCTCGGGGGAGATCATCTCGCCCGCGTTCTTCCCCAACGGCGGCGCCTTCGGCATCGAGGGCAACGCCGGGCTCGGCGTGCGGATTCTGCCGTTCCTCCAGGTGCGAGGCTCGTTCGAGTTCTCGCGCTACGGGCTGACGTTCACCACGCAGCCGACCGATCCGTACGTCGCGGCGGGCGCGGCGGACACGTACCTCGGCGGCAAGGTCGTGGTGCGGCTGAGCTTCTAGTCTCCCTCGCCCTGCGCAGCGGGGAGAGGGCCGGGGTGAGGGGCGAATCAGCCGACGACGCGGTTCCGGCCGGCCTTCTTCGCCTTGTACAGGTTGGCGTCGGCGAGCTTGATGAACTGGAGGGGCTCGGTCATGTCGCCCACGAGATCGGCGACGCCGATCGACAGGGTGACCTTGATGTCCTTGCCCTCGAAGGTGAAGCGGTGATCTTCGACCAGCCTGCGGATCTTCTCGGCGAGCTTGCGGGTGTTCTCTCCGCCTGACTCGGGCATCACGTAGGCGAACTCTTCGCCGCCGTAGCGGGCGAAGCACTCTTCCTTGCGCACGCGCGGCTTGATCACGGCCGCGAGCTCACGGAGCACGTAGTCGCCGGCGAGGTGGCCGTTGGTGTCGTTGATCGACTTGAAGTGATCGATGTCGACCATCATCAGGGAGAGGGCGCGGTTGTAGCGGTGGCAGCGGCCCATCTCGCGCTCGATGAACTCGAGGAAGTAGCGCTTGTTGAAGATGGTGGTGAGGCCGTCACAGATCGTCAGCGTGTAGATCTCTTCGTAGTACTGCTGCTCGATGTTGCCGCCCGAGAGGAACTTGAAGATGGCGCTGCCGATCTTCACCAGGTCACCGGAGCGGAGGGGTTGTTCCTCGCGGATCTCCTCGTCGTTCAAGTACGTGCCGTTGGTCGAGCCGAGGTCGCGCACGAAGAACTTGCCGCCGCGGTGGACCACCTGGGCGTGGCGGCGGCTGACGTTGTCCATGTCGCAGACGATGAAGTTCTTCTCGTCGCGGCCGACGGTGAACTCGTCTTCGTCGATGAGGGGGTACTTTTTGCCGAGGAAAGGGCCGGCGATCATGACGAGACAGCTCTCGCCGCTGATCTTCATGTCCTTCAGCTTCGAGATCTTCGTGACGCGCGTTTCGGTCGGCCCGGGCATCGCTGCTTCTTCCTAGCACCAGAGGGGCTGAGGTCCCACGGGAGTCTCGTGCTGGTGGGTAGATGTGCGAAACGCCGGGGGGCTTCCGGTTCTTCCGGTTCTTCCGGTTCTTCCGGTTCTTCCGGTTCTTCCGGTTCTTCCGGTTCTTCCGGTTTCCGGTTTCCGGTTTCCGGTTTCCGGTTTCCGGTTTCCGGTTTCCGGTTTCCGGTTTCCGGTTTCCGGTTTTCCGGTTTTCCGGTTTTCCGGTTTCGGTTTCGGTTTCGGTTTCGGTTTCGGGGTCGGTGACGGGATCGGGATCGGGATCGGCTTCGCGATCGGGCACGGCAGCGGTGTCGGAGCTCGCAGCACGGCTTCGGTCGACCTTCACAAACGGCGCATGGGCTGTACGCCGTGAACCGAAGGCGCCCCCGTACCCGATCGCGAAACCGATCCCGATCCCGATCCCGTCACCGACCCCGACTCCGACTCCGACCCCGACTCCGACCCCGACCCCGACTCCGACCCCGACCCCGACCCCGACTCCGACTCCGACCCCGACTCCGACCCCGACTCCAACTCCAACTCCAACTCCGCCCCCGGAGCCCGGTCACACCGCCGCGCCAACCTGCCCCGCAGCCCACCGCGCAATCCCATAAATCGTCTCCTGCGGATTCACCCCCAGCGACGTCGGCAGAACCGACCCATCCACCACGAACAAATTATCCATCGTGTGGAACTTGAGCTGAGGATCCACGACCGAGGTCCGAGGGTCCTTGCCCATAGAGCACCCTCCCATCTGGTGAGCAGTGAGCACCCTCATCCTCACCGGCTCGAAGCGGGCGGAGTCGAGCTTGTCGATCTCCTCCACCTTCTCCATCACCACCGGGTCGAGGTGCAGAGACGCGACCCTCTTCGCCCCGGCCGCGAACTGCAGCTTCGCCATCTCCTTGCTCGCGAACTTGAACGCCTCCCAGTGCGCCGGCTTGAAGTCATACGTAATCGAGTACTTGAAGTTCGCCCCGTCCTTGAGCCGAACGGTGGCCCCGGTCTCCTCGGGCAGAAGTCCATCGACGTGGATCGCCAGCATCGAGTTGATGAACGGCAGCTTGCCGAGCATGTCCTGCACCAGCGCCCCGGTACCGGAGGACGCGGTCGCCGCGAGCAGGGGATGCAGCGGAGGCACCTCGAGGAAGAACCCGACGTTCCCCGGCCCGCGATCGACGAAGTGGTGCGAGCTCACGCTCTGCGGCGCGCCTGAGAACGCCTTCACCTCGAAGGGGAACTCCGCGAGCATCGCCACCACGGGGTGCAGCCAGGTGCGGGTCCCGACCCTGCCCTCGCCATCGAGCCCGCTGCGCAGCAGCAGCCCCGGCGAGTTGATCGCCCCTCCGCTGACCACCGTGAGCTTCGCCTTCACCGTCACCTTCACGCCGGTGGGCCGGTTCTTCACGGGGTCGATCACCTCGGCCTTCACCGCGGTGACGCGGCGGCCCGACCATTCCAGCTGCCGCGCCGAGACGTTGGCGTAGAGGTCGAGCCCCTGCTCCACCGCGTCGGGGAGCACGGTGGCGAGCATCGACTGCTTGGCGTCGACGGGGCACCCCATGCCGCAGTAGCCGAGGTTCAAGCAGTTGTTCACGTTGCGGCGAATGAGCGAGCGCTCGTAGCCGAGCTTTCCGAGCGAATCCCACAACACCTTGTTGTTGGCGTTGATCATCTCCAGCGGCCACTCGGCGATGTGCAGCCGCTTCTCGATCGCCTCCCAGTGCGGGGTGAGGCTGGCGGTGGTGAGGGTGTCGATGCCGAAGCGGTCCTTCCACGCCGCGAGGATCCGCTCGGGGGTACGGAAGCTCGAGCACCAGTTCACGGTGGTGCCTCCGCCGACGCTGCGCCCCTGGAGAATGGTGATGGCGAGGTCGTCGGTGCCGCGATCGCCGAGCTCCTGGTAGAGGTTGGTGAACGCGCGGGCCTCGGTCATGTCGAACTCGCGGCGCGTGTGGTACCCGCCCTCCTCGAGCATCACCACGCGCTTGCCCTGCTTCACCAGCTCGTGCGCGGTCC
The DNA here is from genome assembly GCA_030681645.1 of Archangium sp. GTDB lineage: Bacteria > Myxococcota > Myxococcia > Myxococcales > Myxococcaceae > Archangium_A. The sequence goes on along the minus strand of JAUXRX010000007.1, from coordinate 364,577 downwards.
ACGCTCCGCCGGCGCCGCTGCCGACCACGCAGACGTCGCACTCGAGGGTGAGATCCTTCGTGAGGTCTTCGGCGGTGAAGATGCGGCCCGCGGTCATGGCGTCACCGCCGGAGCAGGAGCCGGAGCCGGCTCCATCATCGTCCCATTCCCGACGGGCCTGGGCTCTGCCCCGCCCTTCCACACCGGCGCGTTGGGATCGTGGATGCCGGGGAGCGGGCCGGGGTAGCCGACCGCGGTCCAGGTGGCCTTGTTGCCGTAGTACGCGGCGATGGCGATGCCACGCAGCGCGCGATAGCCCGTGCGCCGCAGGGTGAGCCGGCTGTCACGCCACTCCGCGAGCACCTCGTCCTGCTCGGTGGGGTTGAGCTGGGTGAAGGGCGAGGTCCTCAGGCCGAAGAGGAAGTTGGGCAGCGCGTTCTCGAAGAGCATGAGCAGCTGCTTGATCTCGCCCTGCGTCACCTCTTCGAGCAGCGCGACGATGCCGTCGGCGGCGACGGCGGTGTTGATCGAGTCGGCCGCGGGGAAGCCCTCGCGCGGGGGAACGAAGCGCTGCACGATCGCCCACATCACGGCGTACTCGTTGGCGTTGAGCACCTGCAGCCCGGGGGGCATCGACACCTGCGCGCCGCGGCGCGTGGCCAGGAACGCGCCGCCGCCGAGCGCGAGGAGCAGCCCTCCGAAGAGGCCCTTCTTCAGAAAGCCACGACGCGAATCGGGGACGCCCCTGGGGGGGAGGTACATCTTCATGGCGCGCAAGCTAACGCAGTTGCTGGCCCAGCACTTCCGCCGTGAGCGCAGAGTCTGCGCATGCCGCCCCCCGGAGCAGGCGGAAGCGGCGGGTATCGCGGTTGCACCCTCCAACCCCATGGCATGGGACACGATCGTCATCGGCTCAGGTCCGGGTGGACTGACCGCGGCCGTCGCGCTTGCCCGCGCGGGACAGCGGGTGCTGGTGCTCGAGCAGCACACCCTGCCCGGCGGCTGGACCCACAGCTTCACCCTGCAGGGGTACCGCTTCAGCCCCGGGGTGCACTACCTGGGCAACCTGCAGGAAGGCGGCGGGCTGCGCGAGCTCTACGAAGGGCTGGGCGTCGCCGGCGAGCTGGAGTTCAGCGAGCTCAACCCCGACGGCTTCGATCACTTCCTCTTCGACGGGCGCCGCTTCGATCAACCGCGCGGCGTGGAGCGGTGGATCAACCGGCTGGGCGAGGCGTTTCCCGGCGAGCGCGAGGGCCTCGCCCGCTACTTCTCCACGCTCGAGCACGTGGTCGAAGAGCTCAAGACCATCGACACCAGCCTCCGGTTTCCCGGGGTGTTGAGCCTGCCGTTCAGGGCGCCGCACCTGCTGCGGTGGGGCTTTCGCACGCTCCAGCCTCTGCTCGACGACTGCATCAGCGATCCCCTGCTGCGCGCGGTGCTGGCGGCGCAGTGTGGCAACCATGGGCTGGGGCCCTCTCGCGTGTCGTTGCCGATGCACGCCGCGATGGCCGCGAGCTTCTACCGCGGCGCGTTCTACCCACGCGGCGGCGCGAAGCAGATCCCCCGGGCGTTCATCAGGGAGCTGCACCGGCGCGGCGGACAGATCAGGGTCGGCACCCGCGTGTCGGAGATCCTCGTCGAGGCTGGCCACACCACCGGCGTCCGCACTGAAGACGGCGAGCGCATCGACGCGCCGCAGGTCGTCTGCAACGCAGACCCCGCCGAGGTCTTCGGCAAGCTGCTCCGCGCGAAGCACTGCCCGGCTGGCCTGCGCAAGGCGCGGCGCACCGAGTACTCGGTGAGCTCGCTCTCGCTCTTCTGCGCGGTGGAGCTCGACCTGAAGGCCCTGGGCTACGACTCGGGGAACTACTGGTGGCACCGCACCACCGACCTCGACGGGCTCTACCAGCACATGGGGCGCGAGCTGCCCGGCGACGAGCTCGACATGCTCTTCCTGGCGATCACCTCGCTGAAGGACCCCGGCCACACGCCCGCGGGCCTGCACACGCTCGAGCTGTTCACGTTCCTGCCGTGGGCGCCGTTCGAGCGCTGGGCCCGCACGCCCCAGGGTCACCGCGCCCCGGAGTATCTCGCGCTCAAGCAGCAGCTGGCTGAGCGCGCGCTGCGAACGGCGGAGCACGTGATCCCCGGCCTGAGGCAGCACGTGCGGTTCCTGGAGATCGGCACGCCGCTCACGAACGACTTCTATTGCGAGACGCACCACGGGGCGATCTACGGCACGGCCAAGACGCCCTGGCAGTTGGGTCCGTTCAGCTTCGATTCACGCGGGCCGGTCGAGGGCCTGCACTTCTGCGGGGCGAGCACGCTGTGCCACGGCGTGGCGGGGGCGTCGATGTCGGGGCTGGCGGTGGCGGCGCGCATGCTCGGCTACGACGACGCGGCGCGCTGCCTGGGCCCGCGAGCACAGCACCTGCGGATCTCGCTCAGCGAGGGAGGGCTGCCGGCTCCACGATGAGCGTCTTCCACTGGGCTTTGGCGAACTCCAGGAACGCCTTCGGAGCCTGCTGGAACGAAGGGTCGACGGTGAAGTCACCGCCGGCGAACTCGTTCTCGCCCACCCGCTCCTTCGTCTCGCCGCGCAGCGCGTACTTGGTGGCGCCCTCGTACAGGAGCAGCTTGGCGGTGAGCGGAGACACGTCGCTGCGGCACGAGAGCCGGTAGAGGAAGGACACCTCGGGCTCGCCGTCGGCGTCGAGATCGGTGAGGCGAATGGAGCCCTCCACCACGTCGAGGGTGAGATCGAACTCGCACTTCTCGACGAAGTCCTTCGCGCGCCAGACCTCTTTCTTCCCCACGGTGTGGATGACCGTCAGGTGTGCGTTCGCCCCGGGCGGAGCCGAGGGGCGCGTGAGGGTGAAGCGCACCACGTGGTCGCCTGATTTGTCCGTGAAGCGCAGCTCACGCGAGTCGACGCCCTTTGAGGAGGCCCAGGTGGATACCGAACTCTGGGGATCTGCGCCGAGCAGGAGGACGAGCAGTCGCCAAGTCATTTTGCTGGTCTAGCATCAAGACATGACCCGAACGCTCGCGATGGTCCTCGCTGGTGGTGCCGGAACGCGCCTCGATCCACTCACCCGCGAACGCGCGAAGCCCGCGGTGCCCTTCGGAGGGCGCTACCGCATCATCGACTTCTGCCTCTCGAACTTCGTCAACTCGGGCATCTTCAAGCTCAAGGTGTTGACGCAGTACAAGTCTGACTCGCTCAACAACCACATCTCGCGCACGTGGCGCATGACCGCCTTCCTCGGTCACTTCTGCGAGACGGTGCCGGCCCAGATGCGCACGGGTGGCGATTGGTACAAGGGCTCGGTCGACGCGATCTTCCAGAACCTGAACCTGATCACCGACGAGAACCCCGACACGGTCTGCGTCTTCGGGGCCGACAACGTCTACCAGATGGACGTCTCGCAGATGCTGGCCTTCCACAAGGCGCGCCTGGCCGACTGCACGGTGGCGGTGTTGCCGGTGCCGATCGAGCAGGGCAGCGAGTTCGGCATCCTCGACGTGGCGGCCGACGGCGAGGTGAAGAACTTCATCGAGAAGCCGAAGAACCCGCCCCCGATGCCCGGAGATCCGACGCGGTGCCTGGCGTCGATGGGCAACTACATCTTCAACACCGAGACGCTGGTGCGCGAGGTGGTCGCCGACGCGAAGCTCGAGAGCTCGGCGCACGACTTCGGCAAGTCGATCCTGGCGTCGATCAACAAGCGCGCGAAGGTCTACGCGTACGACTTCCTGCAGAACGTGGTGCCGGGGCTGGGCAAGCGGGAGCGCGGCTACTGGCGCGACGTGGGGACGCTCGACGCGTACTTCCAGGCGAACATGGACCTGATCGCGGTCGAGCCGATCTTCAACCTCTACAACTCGCAGTGGCCGATCGTGACGGCGACGACGTCGCTGCCGCCGGCGAAGTTCGTGTTCAACGACCTGGCCCAGAAGCGCATCGGGCGCGCGGCCGACTCATTGATCAGCGAGGGGTGCATCATCTCGGGCGGGCTGGTGGAGCGCTCGGTGCTGTCACCGAGGGTGCGGGTCAACTCGTGGTCGCACGTGCGCGATTCGATCTTGATGGAGAACGTGGAGATCGGCCGGCACTGCGACATCCGCAAGGCGATCATCGACAAGAACGTGACCATTCCCCCGGGGACGAAGATCGGCGTCGACCTCGAGGAAGATCGCAAACGCTTCCACGTGACGGAAAGCGGCATCGTAGTGATCCCCAAGGGAGCCCACGTCCCCGCCGAGTCGACCTGATCCCCCTCTCCCTGCGAAGCGGGGAGAGGGCCGGGGTGAGGGGCGCAGTCAGCCAACCAATCAGTTAATCGCCACCGCCACATCGGTAAACAGCCCGCACCGGCTGGGCAGCAACCGCTCAGGAGCCTTATCCGGCACGCGGCTCCACGGATCATCGGTGTGCACCGAGTCGAACCACACCAGCGCATCCACATCTGGCTTCCCGGTAGGCGGGTTCCAAAGCGGAGGCCGCCGCACAGCAACCTCCTTCAGCTCCTTCACCCGAGCCTTCGCCTCATCGAAGTAGCGGCGTCGCTCGGCGCGGATCTGCGCAATGGACATCGGCTGCTCATGGTCCCCTGCGGCGAAGCTCTGAGCCGCCTCGATGAGGGCATCGACCGTGAGCTCGATGGGCTTCACGTCGCTCATGGGGCGCTCGACATGCCGCCACACGCCGTCGAGCCAGCCCAACCGGTACTCGGGCAAGAAGTCGTGCCCGTGATCCGCGACGAACTCGATCGCCGAGAGGAGGAACTCGATGTCTTCGTCGCTGGCGTAGTACGGCAGGGTGACGCGCACCCAGCCCGGCTTGAGACCGCCGAGGCCGCGGGCGATCTGATTGCGGTACGCCTCCGAGCGCTCGCGATCGATGCCGAGCAACCGGTGCCCATACGGACCTGCGCAGCTGCAGCCAGCGCGGTTCTGAATACCGAACAGGTGATCGAGCAGGGCCGACACGAAGTCGTGGTGCAGGCGCTTGATGTTGAAGCTGATGATGGGCAGCCGCGCGACGTCTGTGGGCCCGAGGATCTGAATGCGCGGGTGGCGGCCGAGGCGTGAGAGCGCGTACTCGGCGAGGTGCACGTCGTGCTCGAGGATGCGGGCGGGGCCGGTCATCTCCTTGACCAGGAAGCCGATGCCCGCGCGGATGTCGCCGAGGATGGCGGGGGTGCCCCCCTCTTCACGCTCGTCGAGGCGGCCGACGTAATCGACGGACGTGCTGTCGAACGACGCGACGTAATCGACCGTTCCCCCACCCGGCCGCTCGGGGCTGCGGGTCTTGAAGAAGTCGCGGTGCGCGACGAGCACGCCCGAGCCTTCGGGGCCGCCGATGAACTTGTGGGTGGAGAGGAACAGCGCGTCGATGCGCTCGGTCTCGTCGCCCGGGTGCATGTCGATGGGCATGTACGGACCGCCGGCGGCGAAGTCGAAGACCACGTAGGCGCCGTGCTTGTGCAGCAGCCTGGCGACGGCCTTCACGTCGGTGAGTACGCCGGTGACGTTCGACGCGGCGGAGAACGCGCCCAGCTTCATGGCGCGGTTCGGGTAGGCGGCGAGCTTGCGCTCGAGATCGCCGAGGTCGATCTGCCCCCCGGGCGTGAGGCCGATCGCCACGACCTCGGCGACCGACTCGAGCCAGGGCAGCTCGTTGGAGTGGTGCTCGTAGGGCCCGACGAAGACCACGGGCCGCTTCTCGCGCGGAATGAGGGAGGAGAGGTTGAACTCACGCTCGAGCGGCTCGGAGATGCGCCAGCCGAGCAGGCCGACCAGCTTGTTGACCGCGGCGGTGGCGCCGCTGCCGACGAAGAGCACCTCGTCCTGGGGGCCGGCGTTGACGGCGCGGCGAATGACCCGGCGGGCCTCTTCGCGCAGCTCGGTCATCACCCGGCCGGTGGACGAGATGGCGGTGTGCGAGTTCGCGTAGAACGGGCGCACGCGGCGCAGCCACGCCTCGACGAAGTGGAGGTAGCGGCCGGTGGCGGTCAGGTCGGCGTAGGTGACCAGCCGGCGGCCATAGGGGGTGTCCAGCCAGGCACGGCGACCGACCTCATTCTGGCGGATGAAAGCGGCGACTTCTCCGAAGCTCTGCATGGGGCGCGCATAGCACGGCGTGGCAGGGGGACGCGCTGTCGCCAGAAATGAAGGCCACTCTGATCTGACGAGAGGAGTACCCTGACTCTTTTGCGGTGGCGGGGAGTCAGACATGGATGGGTTGGCGGCGGTGCGCGGGTCGTTCCTCGCAGGCTTGTTCCTCGCAGGTTGCGCTGATCAGAGCGGAGGCGGTGCGCCGAGCGCGGCAGCGGTCTCGGTCACCCGGCAGGCGCTGGGCATCTCGCCGACCAACAACCTGCCCACTGCGCAGACCACCAACGAAGACAGTCCGCTGGCGTTCTCGGCGGTGGGAGGTAACGCGCTCTCCATCACCGACCCCGACAGCGCCGTGGTCAGCGTGCAGGTGAACGTCACCAATGGCGTCTTCGCCATCGGGACGGTCCCCCCGGGCGTCACCGTCACAGGCAACGGGACGCCGAGCGTCGTCATCTCCGGGCCGATCCTCGTTGCCGGCCCTCCGCCCACGGGCATCAACATCGCGCTCGACAGCGCCCGCTTCCTCCCGGCGCCGAACTACTACGGGCCCGCCACGCTTCAGATCAACACCACCGACCCCGATGGCAACGTCGACCTCGACACCTTGCCCATCACCATCAACTCGTTCAACGACGCGCCGGTCAACGGGGCACCCATTGCCATCCAGAACGCCACCGAGGACGTGCCCTACACCTTCGCCCTGCCCGTCAACGACCCGGACATCCTGACCAGCGATGTGTTCATCAGCCTGACGGCCACCAACAGCACGGTCATCACGCTGCCTCCGTCGTTCTCGGGGTTGACGCTCACGGTCGGCGACGGCACCGCCGACACGACGATGGCGTTCCACGGCACGCAGGCCAACGTGAACGCCGCGCTCAACGGCCTCACCATCACGCCTCAGCTCAACTACATCGGCCTGAGCACCCTCACCATCAACTCCAATGACAACGGCGCGACGGGCGCCGGGTCGCCCGGTGAGGACACCGACGTGGTCACCTTCTCGTGGGCCCCGGTCAACGACGCGCCGGTCAACACCGTGCCCTCCGCCCAGCCCCTCGCTGAGGAGGGCTCGCTGCTCTTCGCGGCTGGCACGCTCATGCGCGTCGATGACGTCGACGCCACCAACGGCCTGGTGCAGGTCACCCTCGACGGGACCAACGGCAGCCTCACGCTCGGCACCCCCGGCGCGGTGACCTTCGGCGTGGGCGACGGCACGGCTGACGCGACGATGACCTTCTCTGGCACCCTGGTGGAGCTCAACACCGCGCTCAACGGCACCCGCTTCACCGCCACCCCGAACTTCGCAGGGGCCGCCAGCGTCAAGATCAGCACCAACGATCTCGGCAGCAGCGGCATCGGCGGCGTGAAGCAGGACGTCGACACCGTCGTGATCACCGTGGCGGGCGTCAACGACGCGCCGGTGCTCGCGCTCCCGGGGCCGCAGTCGACCAACGAGGACGCCCCGAAGGTCTTCTCGGTTGCTACCGGGAGCGTCATCGGCGTCACCGACGTCGACGCCGCCTCGCTCGAGATGACCCTCACCGTCACCAACGGCGTGCTCACGCTCGGCAACCGGGCAGGCCTGGCGTTCCAGGCGGGCGACGGCGTGTCGGACCCCACGGTCACCTTCACCGGCCCGGTCGCGGCCATGAACACCGCCCTCAGCGGGCTGACCTTCGTCCCCAACCTCAACTACTTCGGCGCGGCCCAGCTCAGCCTCTCCACCACCGACCAGGGCTCGAGTGGCACCGGCGGTGCCCTCACCGCCGCGGGCGTCGTCGCCATCACCGTGCTCTCGGTGAACGACGTCCCCGACGCGATCAACGACATCCTCACGGTCGCCGAAGACTCCGCGCCGACCTCGCTCGCCGTGATGGCCAATGACCTCACCGCGCCCGACACCGGAGAAGTCCTCACCATCGTCGCCGTCTCCCTGCCCGCACGCGGCACCGCCACCATCAACGGCAGCAACGTCACCTACCAGCCCCAGGCGAACTTCAACGGCACCGACACCTTCACCTACACCGTGTCCGACGGCTCTGCCGACCCGCGCTTCGACACCGCCACCGTCACCGTCACCGTCACCGCCGTCAACGACAACCCCACCGCCACCCCTGACTCCGTCACCGTGTTGCAGAACGCCGGCGCCACCACCGTCAGCGTGTTGTCCAACGACAGCGTCTCGCCCGACGTCGGGGAAAGCCTCACCGTCACCGTGGTGAGCGACCCGCCCAACGGCCTGGCCGCGCTCACCGCCGGCGGCAGCGCCGTCACCTACACGCCCGACACGGGCTACGCAGGCACCGACTCGTTCACCTACACCATCTCCGACGGCAACGGCGGGGTGGCCACCACCACCGTCACCGTCACCGTCACCGCCGTCAACACCCGGCCGGTCAACACCCTGCCCGTGCCTCAGCAGACGGTGGAAGACACCCAGCTCGCCTTCTCGGCGGTGGCGGGCAACGCCATCAGCGTCACCGACGCCAACAGCCCCACCCTCACCGTGCAGGTGCAGGTGACCAATGGCAACGTCGCACTCGGGGTGTTGGCGAACCTCACCGTGACCGGCAACGCCACGCCCACCGTCACCCTGCAGGGCACGCTCGCCGCGCTCAACACCGGCCTCAACGGCATGCGCTACCAGCCCGCCCTCAACTACAACGGCCCGGCCACGCTGACGGTGACGTCCACCGATTCCAACGGCGAAAGCGACACCGACACGCTGACGCTCACCGTCATCGCGGTCAACGACGCGCCCACCCACACCGTGCCCTCGGGCCCGCAGGCGGTGACCGAAGACACCCCGAAGACCTTCACCACCCTCATCGTGGGCGATGTCGACGTGGGCGGCACCTCCATCCAGGTCTCCCTGGTCGCTGACAACGGCACGCTGTTGGCGCTGGCCCAGACGTCGGGGCTGAGCTTCACCGTGGGCGACGGCACTTCCGACGCGGCGATGACCTTCACCGGCACCGTCACCAGCGTCAACGCGGCCCTCAATGGCCTCACCGTCACCCCACCGTTGAACTTCATCGGCAACAGCACCCTGGTGCTCACCACCAACGATCTGGGCAACACCGGCGGCGTCGGCCCCCCCACCCCGCTGCAGGACGTCGACACCATCACCCTCGCCTGGGGCGCGGTGAATGACCCGCCCATCAACACCGTGCCGGCGGCCCAGTCGGCGGCCGAGGAACAGCCCCTCACCTTCACTGCGGCCAGCGGCAACGCGCTGCTGATCGCCGACACCGACGCGGCCGCGGCGCTGCTGCAGGTCACCCTGAGCGCGGCGACCGGCACCCTCACGCTGGGCACCTCCGCCAGCGTGGCCTTCGGGGCAGGCGATGGCACCGCCGACGCCACCATGACCTTCACCGGCACCCTGGCCAACATCAACGCAGCCCTCGAGGGCACCGTCTTCACCCCGGGCCTCAACTTCGTGGGCGCCACCACCGTGACGCTGATCACCAACGACCTCGGCAACAGCGGCGCCGGCGGGGTGAGGCAGGACAGTGATGCCGTCACCATCACGGTGGCTGGCATCAACGACGCGCCGGTGAACACCGTGCCCGGCCCGCAGTCGACCAACGAAGACGTGCCCCGGGTGTTCGGGGTGGCCAACGCGCTGTCCGCCTTTGACGTCGACGCGCTCGCACTGCAGGTCTCCGTCTCGGCGTCGAGCGGCTCCGTGACGCTGGGCAATCGCACCGGCCTGGCCTTCCAGTCCGGCGACGGCATCGACGACAACAGCGTCACCTTCATCGGCACGGTGGCCGCGGTGAACACCGCGCTCGCCGGGCTGAGCTACCAGCCAGGCGCCAACTTCATCGGCCAGGCCACGCTGACCCTCTTCACCAGCGACCTCGGCTCGAGCGGCACGGGCGGCACGCGCACCGCCAGCGACACGGTGACCATCAACGTCGCCTCCATCAACGACCCGCCTGACGCAGTCAACGACGCCGTCACCCTCGCCGAAGACGCGCTGCCTTCCGTGGTGCTGGTGCTGGGCAACGACACCGCCGCGCCCGACCTCGGGGAAGCGCTCAGCATCACCGCCGTCTCGGTGCCCGCCCGCGGCACGGCCAGCACCGACGGCACCCGAATCACGTACACGCCCCAGGCGAACTTCAGCGGGTCCGACACCTTCACGTACACGTTGGCCGACGGCAACGGCGGCACCGACACCGCGACGGTCACCGTCACCGTCACGCCGGTCAACGACAGCCCCACCGCGGTCGGCGACACCCTGACCGTGCTGCAGAACGCCGCGCCCACGGCCGTGGGGGTGCTCTCCAACGACAGCTCAGCGCCCGACCTGGGCGAGACCCTGACCGTCACCGCGGTGAGCGACCCTCCCAACGGCAACGTGGCCATCACCCCTGGGGGGGCGGCCGTCACCTACGCGCCAGACCCCGGCTTCACGGGCACTGATTCCTTCGCGTACACGCTCTCGGACGGCAACGGAGGCACGGCCACCGCGACGGTGAGCGTCACGGTGGTGGCGGTCAACGTGAACCCGGTCAATGCCTTGCCCACCCCCCAGCAGACCATCGAAGACTCGGCCCTCGTCTTCTCCACCGGCTCGGGCAACCCCGTGGCGGTGTCCGACGCCAACAGCCCGACGCTGACGGTGCAGGTCTCGGTCACCGGCGGGACCTTCACCCTCGCAACCCTGACCGGCCTCGCGATCACGGGCAACGGGACGGCCAGCGTGACCCTGCAGGGCCCGGTGGCTGCGCTCAACGCCGGCCTCAACGGCGCCGCCTACACCCCCACCCCCAACGCCAACGGGCCGGCCACCCTCACCGTCAACACCAACGACACCGACGGCCACAACGACGTGGACGTGCTGACGCTCATGGTGGTGGCCATCAACGACCCGCCCGTCAACTCGGCGCCGACGGGCGTCCTGGCGGTCACCGAAGACGTACCGCGCACCTTCACCAACGTGCTGGTGGCTGACGTGGACGTGGGCTCCAGCATGTTGGAAATGACGCTCACTGCCGACAACGGCACCCGGCTCTCGCTCTCGCAGATCGCCGGGCTGTCCTTCAGCCTGGGTGACGGTGCCGCCGACCCGGTGATGCGCTTCACCGGCTCGGTGACGCAGATCAACTCCGCCCTCAACGGCCTCGCCCTGACCCCGCCGGCCAACTACATCGGCACCAGCACGCTGGTGGTGACCACCAACGACCTGGGCAACAGCGGCGCCGGTGGCGCAGGTCAAGACACCGACACCATCAACCTCGCCTGGGCGGCCGACAACGACCCGCCCATCAACGCCGTGCCAGCCGCCCAGACGGTGGCCGAAGAGACGCCCTTCACCTTCTCTGCCACCCAGGGCCGGGCCCTGACGGTCAGCGACGTCGATCTCACGCTCGGCACGCTGCAGGTCACCCTGAGTTCCACCAACGGGCGCCTGTCCATCGGCAGCTTCGGGCTGATCACCTTCACGGTGGGCAGCGGCACCGACGAGACCACGATGACCTTCAGGGGCCCGGCGGCCGCGGTCAACGCCGCGCTGGAAGGCACCACGTTCGTACCCAACAGCAACTTCACCGGCGCGGCCGTGGTCACCCTGCTTTCCAATGACCTGGGCAACTCCGGCGGCACGGCGAAGACGGACTCCGACACCGTCACCCTCACCGTCACGCCGGTCAACGACGCACCGGTCAACACCCTGCCCGGGCCGCAGCAGATCGCCGAAGGCAACTCGCTGCTCTTCAACACCGTCAACGGCAACGTGGTGACGGTCGCCGACGTCGACGCGCCCAGCCTGCAGGTCTCGCTCTCTGCGCTCCACGGCACCGTCTCGCTCACCGCGACGACGGGCCTGGTCTTCCAGGTCGGCAGCGGCACCGCGGCGCCGACGATGACCTTCAGCGGAACGCTGACGAGCATCAACGCGGCGCTCAACGGGCTGCGGCTCACCCCGCCACCGAACTTCGAGGGCCTCACCGGGGTCACCCTCGTCTCGCGCGATCTCGGGGTGGCGGGCGCGGGCGGGGCGCTCTTCGACGAAGACACCATCAACGTCGCAGTGGTGGGTGTCAACGACGCGCCCACGGGCGTCAACGACGCCTTCTCGCTCGACGAAGACACCACGCTCGACCTGGCGGTGCTGGCCAATGACAGCTCGGCCCCCGACAGCAACGAGGTGCTCCAGGTGAGCGCCGTCTCGGCGTCGATCGGCACCACCACCATCAACGGCGGCACCTCCATCACCTACCGCGGCGCGGCGAACTTCACCGGCCAGGACGTCTTCACGTACACACTCAGCGACGGCAACGGAGGCACCGCCACCGCGACCGTCACCGTGACGGTGCGACCGGTGAACGACCCGCCCGACGCGCTCGACGACGTCCTGAGCGTGCCTGAAGGTTCGACCGGCACCCTGCTCGCGGTGCTGGCCAACGACACCGCGCAGCCCGACAACAGCGAGACCCTGGTGGTCATCAGCACCACCACGCCCGCGCACGGCACCATCACGCTCGGCGCCGGCGTCAGCTTCCGCCCCACCGCCGGGTACTCGGGGCCCGACACCTTCATGTACACCGTGTCCGACGGGAACGGCGGCACCGACAGCGCGACGGTGACGCTCGACATCACCGCGGTGGACTACCAGCCCGTGGCGGCGCCAGACGCCCTCACCGTGGTGGAAGACGGGAACGGCACGGTGACCGTGCTGGCCAACGACACCGCGCTGCTCGACGGCCCGCTCACCGTCACCCTCGCTACCCAGCCCACCAGGGGCACGGCCGTCGCGCAGGCAGACAACACCGTGCTCTACACGCCGACGCCCGACGCGGTGGGGGCCGACACGTTCCGCTACACGGTGACCGACGGCGACGGAGACGCCGCGACGGCGACGGTGACGGTCACCATCACCCCCGGCAACGACCTGCCCGCCCCGGTAGACGACGTGGCGACGACCGCCGAAGACACCTCCGTCAAGGTGGCGGTGAGGGCGAACGACACCGGCCTGGGAGATCTCCCCATCGTGCTCGCCGTCACCGTGGTGCCCACGAAAGGCACCACCACCCTCGAGGCCGACGGCACCATCAGCTACCAGCCCGCCCGCGACGCCGTGGGCGCCGACACCTTCACCTACTCCGTCACCGACGGTGACGCCCAGCGGGGAACCGCGGTGGTTTCCGTGACGGTGACCGCGGTGAACGACGCGCCCGTCGCCGTGTCCGACGCCGCCGCGACTCCCGTGGGCGCGGCGCTGGACGCTGACGTGCTGGCCAACGACACCGACGTCGACGGCGACACGCTCACGATCGCCTCGGTGACGACGCCTGCGCACGGCACGGCCACCATCGTGGCGGGCAAGGTGCACTACGTGCCCGCTGCGACGTATCGCGGCCCGGACCAGTTCGACTACGTCGCCACCGACGGAATGCTCACGGCCACCGCGACGGTGATGCTCACCGTGGGCATGGACTCCGATGGCGACGGCCTCGAGGACGACGCCGAGATGAGACTCGGCACCGACCCGCGAGTGGCCGACACCGACCGCGACCTGATCGTCGACGGCCTCGAGGTGACGCTGACCCGCACCGATCCGTTGGACGACGACAGCGACGACGACGGCCTGATCGACGGCAACGAAGATCTCAACCGCAACGGGACGCTGGACGTCGGCGAGACAGACCCCAACCTCGCCGACACCGACGGCGACGAGCTGCTCGATGGCACCGAGAAGGGCCTGACGGTATCGCAGGGGCAGGACACCGCGAGCACCGTCTTCGTGGCCGACCTCAACCCGGCAACCAGGACCGATCCCCGCGTGGCCGACACCGACAACGGCGGCCTCGCGGACGGCCTGGAAGACGCCAACCACAACGGGCGCGTCGACAGCGGCGAGACCAATCCGCTCACTCCGTCCGATGACCTTCCGCGCGCGCCGGACGGCGACGGAGATGGAGTACCCGACGGAACGGACAACTGCGCGAGCGTGGCCAACGCGACCCAGGCCGACGCGGACGACGATGGGGTCGGAGATGCGTGCGAGGCGCCGGGCTGCGGATGCACGACGGCGAGCCCGGCGGGCGTGTTCCCCCTCGCGCTGGCGCTGTGGGGCGCGTTCGTGGCGCGAAGGCGGCGCTCAGCGCGGTAGGTGCCCGAGCGCCCTGGTGAGAACGACATTTTGATGGGCAAGCCGCCTCAACTTGATTGAGACCGCTCGAGGCAGGCAAAGGCAGGTCCCCTGATTACGGCCCTTCAGCACCTGGGCACCCGCGTGCAGTGGACGCGGGTGCAATGAACCCGACTCAAGCGAAGCTCCTCATCGCCGAAGACGACCCGCAGGAGCGACTGTTGCTCCGGACGCTGATGCAGGGACTGGGGGTCGCCCGCATCGACGAAGCACCCGATGGACGTTCGGCGCTCGAGCTGCTCGCCAACCACCCCTACGACCTGGTGCTCGCAGACTGGAACATGCCCTTCCTGACCGGCATTCAGCTGGCGAACATCCTTCGCGAGAACGCCGTGGGGAAACAGGTGCCCGTCTTGCTGATCAGCGGCGAGATTTCAGCCAGGCGCACCGTGGAGGCGCTGAAGGCAGGCGTGATCGGCCTGGTGGCAAAGCCCTTCTTGAACGCGGCGCTCTGCCAGAAAGTGCTGCGCATCCTCGCGTCAGTCTCGCCGGTGTCCGAGCTCTCCGCCGCGGGCTGAAGTCGGAATCTGAGACGGGCGCAGCTGCGTTCGGCGTGAAGGTCACCGTCATGATGAGCGTTGATGCTATGGCGCCGCCCGATGCCGATCGTTGCCGACAGGGCGAACCGCTTTGCGCTCCCCCTGTTGATCGGAGGGCTCGTCGTCGGCCTCGCCGCTCGGTTCGCGTTCGCGTTCAACGATGACGGGCTGATGTGGCCCGACGAGTACTACCAGTCGCTCGAGCCCGCCCACCGCGCGGTGTTCGGCTACGGCTGGCAGGCGTGGGAGTTCCTCGAGGGCGCTCGCCACTGGACCCTGCCCGGCTTCGTCGCCGCGGTCATGAAGCTCAGCAACGCGCTCGGCTTCGACTACCTCAAGGCCGTCGAGATCACCTTCTGTCTGGCCGGCGCGGCCACGGTGCTCGCCGTCTACCGGCTCTCCCGCGCGCAGGACGCGTCACCGTTCGCTTCCGCCGTCGGCGCCACCACCTTCGCCCTCATGGGCTTCGCCGTGTACGTCGCCCCCCGCGCCATGGGCGAGCCCCTCTCCGCCCTCCCCGTCACGCTCGCCTTCGCCATCCTCTGCAAGCCGTCGACGCGCGCGGGGCTGGTGGTGGCAGGCGTGCTGCTCACCCTCGCCGTCGGCCTGCGCCTGCAGAACGGGCTGTTCTGTCTCGGCGCGCTCGGAATGGTGCTCGCTGGTCGCCCCTCGACTCCGCTCGGGGTGAACGGTCCCGCGCGATCCAGGATGAACGGGGGCGCGCGACTTGACGCCGCCGCGCTCTTCGGCGTGCTCGTGCTCGGTGCGATCGCCTACGGCGCCGTCGATCAGCTCACCTGGGGCGCGCCCTTCCACTCCGCCCGCCAGTACCTGCGCTTCAACGTGGTGGAGGGACGCTCCTCCAACTTCGGCACCTCGCCCGTCTTCCACTACCTCCGCGCGCTCGTCACCACCGAGGGCCTGACGATGGTCCCCGTCGTCGCGTTGATCGGCCTCGGCGCCCGCACCCGCCCCGTCTCCCTGATCGCCCTCGGCTTCTTCCTCGTGCACTCCCTCATTCCTCACAAGGAACTGCGCTTCCTCTTCCCCATCATTCCCCTGCTCTGCGCCCAGGCCGCGCTGGGTCTCGACCGCATGCGCGAGTCACGCCGGATGGTCGTGGCGATCAGCGTGCTCGCGCTCGCGATCACCTCACTCGCGACCTTCCACACCCTCACCTTCTGGCGACTGGGCATCAAGAACCCCAGCGGCGAGCTCTCCGCCATTGACTACGGCGGCCCGGAAAACCGCCTCCTGCTGCGGGCCCGCTCGCTCACGGATCTCTGCGGCCTCAAGGTGGCCAGCATCGAGAACTGGCGCACCGGCGGCTACGCGTACCTCCACCAGCGCGTGCCGTTCTATGGCCGCCTTCCACCCGACGCGGGCGAGGGCCACTTCAACTATGTGATCGCGAAGCGCGGCTCGGTCGTCGGCACCGAAGTCTCAGTCGAAGGCGACCTCGCGCTCATCCGCCTCCCCACGGGCTGCTCACCCGATCTCACCTATGACTGGCACCTCGAGTAGCCGCCCCTTCCAGGTGGCGCTCGCGGTGATCGCGCTCGGCGCGTTCCTGCTGCGCGTCTTCCCGTTCTTCGGCGCAGACGGCGCGTGGAGCTATCGCGTCGACTACGACGAGGGCGTCTACTTCAGCTCGGCCGCGCTCATGTTCGACGGCCTGCTCCCGTACCGCGACTTCGTCTTCGTGCACCCACCCGGGCTGCTCGTCTTCCTCGGCCTCACCTCGGCGTGGACGAAGTCGTTCCTCGGCGTCGACGGCGCGTTCGCGCTCAGCCGGTGGATCGCCGCGGCCCTCGGGACGATCAACGTCCTCCTCGTCGCGCGGCTGGTGCTCAGGTGGCCTGGCACCACCGCTGCCCGCTGGGGCGCGCTCTTCGGCGCCGCCTTCTACGCCACGTATCCAGAGGTGGTGCAGGTCGAGCGCGGTCCCTTCCTCGAGCCGCTCCTCAACCTGGTCTGCCTCTCGCTCGCGACCACCGTCATTCACTCCGGAGGGCACCGGCGGTGGATCTGGGTCGCCGGCGCGCTCGCGGGCCTCGCGGTCTCCATCAAGCTCTGGGCCGTGCTCTGGGTCGCGGGCGCGCTGTGGGGCCTCAGGTCGTTCGCCACGCGGCGGGAGGTGCTCGTCTTCCTCGGCGCGGCGGCCGTCACCTGTGGCCTCATCGTCATTCCCTTCGCGGCCATGGCCCCGGGGAACTTCGTCATCCAGTCCGGGCTCTTTCACCTCTGGCGTCCACCCGATGGGCTGACCGATCGACTCGCGCGCGTGGAGCAGATCGTCGCGTTGAGACACCTCGCTTCGCCGCTGCTCGCGCTGCTGTTGCTCGGGTTGCTCGCGGCCCGGCGCGGACCTGCCTGGTCCCTCACCGCTCGCGTCGTCGTGCCCGCTTACGTCCTCACCCTGCTCGCGTACTTCGCTTCTCGCGCGTACTGGAGCCAGTACAACGCGCACCTCATCGCCTCAGAGGCCGTGCTCGCGGGCGCGGTGATCGCGTTCGTTGGGGCGAGAGCGGCGCTTCCGCTGAGAGTGCTCGCGGCGTTCGCGGTCGTTTTGTCTGTCTTTCATTGTCATCGACGTGCCCAGGGTGACTCGCAGCACCTTCTGGTTGCTCGCTCTCCGCTGAAGGGCACTCCTGATTGTGTGTTCACCTTCGAGCCCGGGTGGTCGCTGGCGGCGGGGCGGCTGCCGCCTCGCGTCGCCGGGACAGCGATGATTGTCGACAACTACGCTCACCAACTGCTCGAGGCCGTCGAGGGCGGCAAGCGCTTCGCCAGCTCTACTGAGGCCTTCGCTTCGGTTCGAACGCCGTCAGCCGCCGTCAGCGCTTGCCGGTATGTCGTGCTCGGCGTGCGCGGAGGCCGGCAGATGGGCGGGCTCGAGGCGACTCACGCGGCCACGCAGGTGATGGGGTTTGAGGTCTGGGAACGTCGCTGAGCTCGGCCCCTCACCCCGGCCCTCTCCCCGCTTGCGCAGGGAGAGGGAGACAGAGGCCCAGCCCTATCGCCAGCATCATCGCCATGCTCACCGGCGCCTGAAAGAGCGGATCGTGCGCCAGTGAGAGCAGCGCGAAGAAGACGATCGAGCCCTGCGTCATCGCGCCGTACGGCCTGCCGCGCGCGGACAGCGCGAGCCAGATCAGCAGCGCGATGAAGCCGAGCGCCCCGGGAATACCCGTCTCCGCCGCCATCGAGAGGTACTGGTTGTGCGCCTTGCCCGGGTTGTCCTTCACGTGCTCCGCCATGTTCGGATCGCTGAACTTGGACGGACGGAACTGGCCCGGGCCGATGCCCACGAACGGGTGCTGCCTCACCGCCTCCACCCCCGCGGCCATGTGCTGCGTGCGCTGCCCGCTGCCCTGATCCGTCAGCGCCGAGGCGAAGCGGGCTCGCAGCGGAGCGATGCTCAGCACCGCGATGATGCCGATGAGCCCGAGGCCCGCAGCGATGGCCAGCGCTCGCGCCGGAGACGTCGAGACCAGCGCCACCGTCAACCCCACCGCGATCGTCATCGAGACCGCGCCCGCTCGCGCGTAGGGGAAGACCCAGACCGCGATGAAGCCGAAGGTGCCCAACGCGATCACCGCCGTCCGGGCCGCGCCCGTGAGGTGCTTCGAGGCCACCACCGCGCCCACGATGATCAACCCCGAGACGTGGCCGAACTTGAGCCGGTGGAACAACAGCCCGCCTCCCATGAAGCGACCCGAGTCGCCGATCTGCTCGTACACGCGGGCGAACGGAATGCGCAGCCAGTCGAGGTCCGCGAACGTGCTCAGCGGCGGCCAGATGCCGAAGTGCTGCAACCCCGCCACCAGGCTCGAGAGCCCCAGGGTGCCGACGGCGGCCAGCGTGAGGATCGCCCAACGCCGCGGGGTCAACGCGCTCGCCGCCGCGGCGATCAGCGGAATGCTCGCCCAGTCCATCGTGCGCGCGAAGCCCGTCCAGTCGGGGTATTGGCCGGCGATCGTCGGCGCGAGCAGCGACCAGGCGATGAAGGCGAGCAGGGGGCGCCAGGGCTTCAGCTCTGTCTCGAGCTTTCCGGCCTGGAGCTTGAGGAAGAGTGTTGGGAAGAACGACAGCACCAGCAGCGCGAAGGCGGCCGTGCTCGCCAGCTCGTGCGTCTGGATTCCCACCGCCCAGAAGACGAGGGCCCAGAAGCGGACGGTGTTGGCCCTCTCCCCGACCCACCGCTCCGTCATTTCGTGGCGCTCTTCCGTTCGAACGCCCGCAGCGTCGCGTCGATCTCGGCGTTCACCTGCTTGAGCAGGTCCTGCTTCTCGCGGAACGGCAGGAACGCGCTCTTGAAGCCCGACACCATCACCGTGGTCAGATCCTCCAGCGACAGCCCCAACTGCTGGTGCGCGATCAGGTACTCGCGCGTCACCGTCGTGTCGGTGATCAACCGGTTGTCCGTGTTGATCGTCACCCGCAGCCCGTAGTCGAAATAGAACTTGAGCGGGTGGGTCTTCATGTCGTCCACCGCGCGCGTCTGCACGTTCGATGACGGGCAGCACTCCAGCGGGATGCGGTGGTCGTTCACGTAGTTGAGCAGGTCGCCGTCTTCGCGCAGCCGCACGCCGTGCCCGATGCGATGCGCGCCGAGGTAGTGCAGCGCCTGGCCGATCGATTCCGGGCCGTACGCCTCACCCG
This sequence comes from Archangium sp., assembly GCA_030681645.1. Taxonomy (GTDB): domain Bacteria; phylum Myxococcota; class Myxococcia; order Myxococcales; family Myxococcaceae; genus Archangium_A. The sequence goes on along the minus strand of JAUXRX010000007.1, from coordinate 345,104 downwards.
CGTGCGCCGTGCAGTTGACGTTGTTCTTGAGGATCAACTGGAACGCCTGGCGGTGCTCCTTCGCCGGGAAGTTCGCCTCTGCGCCCGCGAGATCGAAGCCGACCACGCCGCGGTTCTTGTACGCCACGCACAGCTCGGCCAGCCGCAGGCTCGTCTCGGGGCTCATGTGCCGGATGCCGCAGAGGATCACGCCGTACTTGAGGCGCGTCTTGTGCTTCGCCGCCCGCAGCCCCTCGAGCACCGAGTCGATGATGTGCGTGAGCTTGAGCCCCCGCGCCTGGTGCAGCACCGGCGCGTAGCGCACCTCGAGGTAGCGCACGCCCTCTTCCGCCGCGTCGAGCCCCAGCTCGTAGGCGGCGCGGTAGAGCGACTCTTCGGTCTGCAGCACGCTGCAGGTGACGTCGAAGGCGACCAGGTAGTCCTCGAGGTCCTTGCAGAGCTCCCCCTTGTGGATCGCCTTGCCCAGGCCTTCTTCCGTGTCGGAAGGCAGCTTCACGCCCTGCTTCTCCGCGAGCTCCAGGATGGTCTTGAGCCGCATGCTGCCGTCGAGGTGGCAGTGGAGATCGGTCTTCGGCAGCGCCCGCAGCAGCTCTTCCGTCACCTCGATCTTCGGCACCACGATCGACGGCGGCGGCGGCGGGTGCCAGGCGGTGCTGCTGATGCTGGCGCTGGGTGCATCCTCATCGTGAAATGAAGGCATGCCTGAGCGTATATGCGCTCTTCATGCGCGCGTACCATTCGACAGGGATCCCGAGCTGTAGCGTCCTGTTCGTGGTGCTGATGCTCAGTAGTTGCCGCTGTTCGCGCCCCGAGACCGACTTCGTCTTCCTCGACGGCGGGACCTTCGTGATGGGCAGCGACGAAGAGCCGCAGGAATCGCCCGCGCACCGGGTGCAGGTGAGCCCGTTCTTCCTCTCGAAGACCGAGGTCACCAACGCGCAGTTCGCCCGCTTCGTGGCAGAGACGAAGTGGGTGACCACCGCCGAGCGCACGCCCGACTGGGAAGTGCTGCGCAAACAGCTGCCGCCCGGCACGACGAAGCCCGAGCTCGTCGCGGGCTCCATGGTCTTCACCGCGCGCCAGTGGGTGTGGACGAACGGCGCCGACTGGCGTCACCCCGAAGGCCCGGGCAGCTCGATCGAAGGGCGCGAGCAGCACCCCGTCGTGCACGTGAGCTGGGACGACGCCGCCGCGTACGCGAAGTGGGCGGGAGGCCGGCTCCCCACCGAGGCCGAGTGGGAATTCGCGGCGCGCTCAGGCACCAGCGGCCACCGCTTCACCTGGGGCGACGAGTGGCCCGCAAAGCCCCTCGCCAATACGTGGGAAGGCGAGTTCCCGGTGACGAACTCGCTCGTCGATGGCGCCGCGGGGACCGCGCCCGTCCGCTCCTATGCCCCCAACGCGGCCGGCCTGTTCGATCTCGCCGGCAACGTGTGGGAATGGACGGCCGATTGGTATCGCGCAGACACCTACGCGGCTCGCGCAGATGGTGGCGTCGTCGTGAATCCACAGGGGCCTGACAGCGCGCTCGACCCCGACTCGCCGCTCGAGCCGAGGCGGGTGATCCGCGGAGGGTCGTTTCTGTGTGCTCCGAACTACTGCGCGAGCTTTCGCACCAGCGCGAGGAGGAGCACCACGCAGGACTCGAGCCTGTCGCACCTGGGCTTCCGCGTCGCGAAGTGACTCGAGGGGAGATCGACCCACCGACGGCGCCAGCGCGACCGTGGGCGGCGGAGAAGGCGGCAACGGCGGGCACGTGGGGGTGCGCGTGGAGCAGCGCGACTTCGCCGACGAGCCGCTGGCGGAGTTCAACGGCGATCTCGCCGAGGTGCGCGAAGACCTCAACCGGCTGCAGGACCAGATCACCCGGCGCGCGCTCGACGCCACGGCGTTGCGCTTCCTCACCCCGATCCTCGGGTGATTCAGGCCGGCTGCAGGAACCGCGCGATCACCGTCTTCACCCCGAAGTTGTCGAAGCGGATGGTCAGCTTGGCGTTGGGGCCCTTCCCCACCACCTCGATCACCTGGCCGCGCCCGAACTGCGAATGGGCCACCCTCATGCCCTTCACCTCGCCGTCGCCCCCGCCCTGGTGGAAGTCGGTGGACTGATCGTAGGTGCGATCGACGTGCACCCCGTCGTCGCCTTCGCCGCGCCGGCGGATCATCGGCGGGCGGTGGCTGGGCCGCTCGATCTCCGGCACCTGGTGGAAGCCGAACAGCTCCTGCGGCACCTCGGCGAGGAAGCGCGAGGGTGGGTTGTAGCGGAGCTCACCGAACAGCGCCCGGCTCTGCGCCAGCGAACAGAACAACCGGCGGCGCGCGCGGGTGAAGCCGACGTAGCAGAGGCGGCGCTCCTCGCTCATCTCCTCCTCGCTCGCCTCGGGCTTGGTGGCGCGCCGGCTGGGGAAGACCTCTTCTTCCATGCCGGTGATGAAGACCGCGTCGAACTCGAGCCCCTTCGCCGCGTGCATGGTCATCAGCGACACGCGCTGCTTGCCCACGCCGGTCTCGCCGTCTGCGTCGCCCACGAGGCTCAACTGCTCCAGGAAGCCTTGCAGCGGCGGCACCTCGAGCTCGAGGGGGGCGTCTTCGGGGGCCTCGGCCCCTCGACTCCGCTCGGGCTGAGCGGGGGGCGACGGCACCTCGGCACTTCGACTCCGCTCGGGCTGAACGGGGGGCGTCGGAACCTCGAGCCCGGCCCCTCGACTTCGCTCGGGGTGAACGGCCACCGCCGGGCGATGGAACGCGGCGAAGAGATCGCCCTGGGGTGACGGCTCGACCTCGGGCTCGGGCTCCGGGTCAGGTGTGCCGGGCGTGCCCGGCCCCTCGGGCATCGGCACCATCGCGGGCAACGGCAGCCCCGACGCCGCGAGCCGCTCCTCGCGCTGGCGATCGAACTCGCCCGTCGCGGTGAGGAGTTCCTTCAAGTTCTCGGCCCGGCCGATGGCCTCGTCGGTGCCCTCGGCCATGTAGGTGGCCACCAGGCCCGTCTGCTCGAGCATGTACCGCGCCGCGCTCGTCGCGTCGGGGGTGTGCTTCGCGTACGTCACCAGCCGCTCGGCCAGCTCGCGGAACGCCTTGAGCCGCTTCACCGCCGCCCCGCCCAGCGAGTCCACCCGCTCGGGGAACTCGATCGCCTCGTAGAGGCTGATGCCCTGCTCGGCCGCGTAGTCGCGCAGCCGATCGACGGTGGTGTCGCCGATGCCGCGCGCCGGCACGTTGATCACCCGCTCGAGATCCGCGTCAGACCGCGGGTTCGCCATCAGGCGCAGGTAGCTCGCCGCGTCCTTCACTTCGGCGCGCTCGTAGAAGCTGCGGCCCGACACCAGCACGTACGGCACGCGCATGAGGCGGAAGGTCTCTTCGATCACCCGGCTCTGCGCGTTCGCCCGGAAGAACACCGCCATCTGGTCGTAGTCGGCGATGCCGTCGCGCCGCAGCTCGTGGATCTTCGCCGCCACTTCCTGCGCTTCGCCCCGCTCGTTGGGCGCGATGATGAGCCCCAGGTGCTCGCCCCGGGCGCGCGCGCTCCACAGCTTCTTGTCCATGCGGCGCTTGTTGCGGCTGATCACCGCGTGCGCCGCCTCGAGGATCGTCTGATCCGACCGGTAGTTCTGCTCGAGCTTGACCACCTTGCAGCCCGGGTACTCGGCGGGAAACCCGAGAATGTTGTCCACCTCGGCGCCGCGCCACCGGTAGATGCTCTGGTCGTCGTCGCCCACCACCACCAGGTTCGCCGGGCCGGGAGCCGGCGGCGCCAGCAGCTTGAGCAGCGCGTACTGCACCGGGTTGGTGTCCTGGAACTCGTCGACCAGCACGTGCTGGAAGCGCCCGGAATAGCGCTTGCGCACCTCCTCGTTGCTCCGCAGCAGCTCGACGAGCAGCAGCAGCAGATCGCCGAAGTCCACCGCGTTCGCCGAGCGCAGGTACGCCTGGTACTTGCGGTACACGCGCTGCACCGACTGCTGCTTGGGGTCGTTGCCCGGCTCCATCTGGTCCGGCAGGCGGCCCTGGTTCTTCTCGGCGTCGATCTTCGAGAGGATCTCGCGCGGCGTCACCGACGCCACGTCGATGCCCGCTTCCCGAATGGCGCGCCGCACCACCTGCAGCTGATCGCCGTCGTCGTAGATGACGAAGTTCCGCTCGAGCCCCACGTTCTCCGCCTCGCGCCGCAGGATCAGCGCGGAGGCCGAGTGGAAGGTGCTCACCGTGAGCCCCTGCGCCAGCGGCCCCAGCAGGTGCTCGAGCCGCTCGCGCATCTCGCGCGCCGCCTTGTTGGTGAAGGTCACCGCGAGGATCCGCCAGGCCGGCACCTTGCGATCTCGCACCAGCGAGGCGATGCGCCGGGTGATCACCCGCGTCTTCCCCGACCCTGCGCCCGCGAGCACGAGCAGCGGCCCCCGCTCGTGCAGCACCGCGTCGCGCTGGGGCGGGTTCAGATCGTCGAGGAAATCGTCCACGGCCCTTGAGAACCACGCCCCACCGGCGGAATCAACTCACGCTTCGGTGGTCAGCACGCCGCGGCGCACCAATTCGGCCAGGGCGGGCTCGACTTCCGCCACCGGAAGGCCCGTGCTCTGCGCCAGCGCCTCGAGGCTGTCGGGCGACGAGCGCACCGCGTCGAGCACCCGCAGCTCGCTCACCGTCGCCACCCGGGCGAACAGGCCGGCGAGCTCCTCGTTGAGAAAGAGCCGGTACGGGCGCGTCATCGCTTCCTGCAGCTTGCGGGCTTCTTCGCGGCGCATCGCCTCGCAGCTCTCGTCGAGCAGCTCGTAGAGCCAGCGCGCCCCTTCGGGCAGCGGGCACTCGATGAAGCGGAAGCGGCCCTCGGCGCGGCTGGCGATCAACGCCTCGAGCGCTTCGCGGCCCTGCAGGCGCAGGCTGCCCGTCTGCGCGGCCACGCCCACGAGCTGGCCCTGGGCCACGCTCAGCTCGTAGCGGCCCAGCTCGTCTTCCAGCTCGAGCCGGCCCTGGCAGTCGAGCTCGGCGAGCGCGCGCAGGAGCCACAGCGGCCCCACCGAGCGCAGCTCGACCTTCACCTCGGTGCGCGCCGCCAGCCCGTTCCAGATGCGCGCCCGCGGCGAGGCGAGCAGCGCCAGCGCGTCGAGGAGCTCCTTCGCCCGGCCCGACTTCTTCAAGTACGCCCGGGCACCGGCGCGCGCCGCCTTGAGCGTGTCCACCGTGCCGTCGTGCGCCGAGAGCACCATCACCGAGATCTCGCGCAGCGCCACGTCGGCCCGCAGCGCGCGCAGCAGCCCCCAGCCATCGAGCCGGGGCAGATCGAGATCCGCGATCAGAATGTCCCACGGCTTCTGCCCCGCCAGCTGCAGCCCCGCCTGCCCGTCGACCGCGAAGTCGAGCACGTAGCCCGTCTGCGACAGCTGGCGCATCACCATCTTGCGCAACGACGGGTCGTCTTCGACCAGCAGCACGCGCGCCTTGTAGCCCGCGGGCAGCGAGGCCTTCGCCGCCGGCTCGGCGCCGGGCGACTCTTCCCAGAGCACCGGCCCGTCCTCGACCTCGAGGAGCTGGTCGAGCGCCTTTTCCCCCGACTGCGAGCCGAACTGCGCCGCCTTGAGCGCGCCGCGCTCGAAGGTGGCGCGGCCCTCGAAGGGCGTGCCCGGGTAGGTGGTCACGGTGCCGGTCAGCTCGGCGCGGCCCACCCAGGCGAGCAGGCGCGCGCGCATGTGCGCCAGCTGCACCTGGGACCTGTCACATTCGTCGATCAGCTCGCGGGTGCGGCTGGGCACGTCGCGGGTGAAGGGAAAGCGCCAGATGTCGGTCGCGCCGACGCGCAGCCACTTGAGCACGTTGGGCACGGAGAGATCGGTGAGCACGCCGGCCACCGGCAGCTTGAAGGTGTCGCCGTTGGCGCGCAGCGAGAGCACCACCTGGCGGCCACTGCGGCCGGGGAGCACCTCTTCGATCACCACCAGGTCGGGCCGCCAGCCGCGCACCAGCTCGACCACCCCCAGCGCGTCGTCGGAATCGCGCACCTCGAAGCCCTCGGCCCGCAACTGCTCGGCCAGCGCCGCGCGCATCGCCCCCGCGGCCACCACCAGCACCCGCCGATGCAGATCCACGGTCACCGAATCGGCGTCTTCGCTCACATCCATCGCGGCGCTGAGAGTGGCGAGAGTTGCAGCGTCAGTCGAGCGCGATTTTTTCCGGTTTGCCCTCTCGCCGACCCTCTCCCCCTCGGGAGAGGGAGACACTCGGTGAGCGTAGTGTAAGGGAGTCCCATGCAACTGGCCGGCCTCATCAGAGCATCCACCGTCACCGCCGCGGGCCTCGCCGACTACCTCGACGCGCTCCCCGCCGACGCGCGCCTCGCCCAGACGCTCGCGTTGCGAAGCGACGAGCAGGCGCTGCTCTTCGAGATCGTCGCCGGCGCCCGCCGCTTCACCCTCGAGGACCTCGCCCCCGCCGCCACGCCCCCGCTGCAGGGCGTGCGTCACGAGGGCCGGAACTCGATGTACGCCTTCACCCGCTTCGCGAAGATCTTCGCCGTGCCCGACGAGCCCGCCGTGAAGGCCACCGAGCGCTGGGGCTACAACGACGGCTCGGCGCTGGTGCTCACCACCGTCGGCCCCGGCTACTTCGTCACCGTGCAGCAGGGCGACGAGGTGCTGGTCGACTACACCCGCCTGCCGAAGCGGCCGCTCACCGGAGCCCCGCCCATCCTCTCGAACGCCAGCCGGCTCTCGTTCTTCGTGTTCAACCAGACCAGAGACGTGGTGCGCGGCGTGTCGAAGCACGTGTCGATCGGCCGCGCCTGGCGGGGCACCCGCAAGCTCGACAACTGGTTCGTGCTCTGCCGCACCTGACCGCACATGTGGGCAGGGCGCCCAAATCGCAGCGGGCGGTGGGCCGCATTATCCTTCGAGGTGTCGGGGCCCAGAGGGAGTCGCGCGATGTCGACGTTCGACATGAAGGTACGACAGCTCAAGCGCACGCTGCGCTACCTCAAGGGCTACGTCGACTTCGATCGCAGCACCAATCAGATCGTACGGCGCACGGACTTCACCAACTGCCCGCGGCCGGTGCTGATGCTCTACGGCTTCATGTCGACGCGGCAGAGCTTCGAGATCCTCGAGCACCGCCTGCGCCGCGATCAGTTCTGCGTGTGGAGCATCAACCTCGGCGGCTGGAAGCAGGCCTTCAACACCGACGCGATCGACGTGCTCGCCGAGAAGGTGCGCGAGAAGGTCGAGCGGCTCTACCTGCGCTACCCCCAGATGGGCCCGCTCTCGATCGTCGGCCATTCCAAGGGCGGGCTGATCGCCTCGTATTACGTGAAGCGCCTCGGAGGTGACCGCCGGGTGCGCAACGTGGTCACGCTGGGCACGCCCCACAACGGCTCGCCGTCGGCGTACTTCGGCATCGCGGCCTACGGGCTCATCTCGCGCAGCATCTGGCAGCTCACGCCGATGTCGCCGTTCATTCGCCGGCTCAAGATGGGCGCCTTCCCCCGCGACGTGCGCATGACCTCGGTGTTCTCGAAGGCCGACAAGGTCAACCCGTTCCCCACCTGCATCGTGGAGGGCGGCAACGACGACGGGCAGGATCTCCACAACATCGAGGTCGCCGACGTGGTGCACCGCGAGTTCCTCACCAGCCGCACCGTCTACCACGTGGTCCGCCGCGAGCTCTTCACCGGCTACGGAATGCCGGTGCCCGCCGAGCCGCGCTCGAAGCGCCTGATCAACCTGCGCTGACCCAGCCGCCCCTCGACTCCGCGCGGGGTGTATGAGTGACGCGTGCAGCCCAGTAAGTGGGACCTCATTCTCGAGCAGAAGCCGATCCCTCTGCTGTCGCACCTGCTCGAGGAGGTGGCGAAGATCTTCGCGAAGGACCTCGCGACCTGGCCCCCCCACGTCGAAGACTTCGACCCCGTCACCGGGCGCAAGCTGGCGGACTTGCTGGCAGAGGCACCCCTCGCCCCTGATCCCCGCCTGTACGTCGAGGCCTTCGTGCTCACCCGCTTCGACCTCGCGCGGGAGCTTGCCGCCAGCGACGACTACCTGCGCAACCAGCGGTGGATGGCGAGCGGCCTGGGCGCTAAGGACAGGGGCATGTTGTTGTTCCTCTCGCGCTTCATGGCCGAGCAGCTCCTCGGCCTCGCAGAGGCGACGGAAGGGCGCGTCACCAGGAAGCACCTGCTGGACGTGCTCGACCGCACCGAACGATTATTCTTCGCCCGAGGCCCTCCGACGTGACCCTGACCACCACCCCCGCCCCCGGCGCTGCCAGCCTGCGGCCGCCCAACAAGCTGCCCAAGCCGAATGACGCCTGCTGGTGCGGCAGCGGCAAGAAGTACAAGAAGTGCCACCAGGAAGCCGACGCCGAGTTCATCAAGGACGAGCGCAAGCGCCTCGAGGCGAACCGGGTGCGCCCCGGCCGGGTGTCGCCCATGCGCACGGTACCTGAGTCGATCCCCAAACCCGACTACTGGCAGACCGGGCAGCCCTCGCGGGGCACCGGGCGCAACGTGCGCACGCCCGAGGAGATCGAGCGCATGCGCGCCGCCGGCGCCGCCGCCGCGCGCATCCTCAAGCTCGCGGGCGCGTTCGTGAAGCCCGGCATCAGCACCGACGACATCGACGCCTACGTGCACGAGCTGACGATCAAGGAAGGCGGCTACCCCAGCCCGCTCAACTACCGGGGCTTCCCCAAGTCGGTGTGCACCTCGGTCAACGAGGTGATCTGTCACGGCATCCCCGACGATCGGAAGCTGCTCGACGGCGACATCGTCAACCTCGACGTCACCATCTTCATCGGCGGCGTGCACGGCGACTGCAACGCCACCTTCGGCGTGGGCACCATCGACGAGGAATCGACGCAGCTCATTCGCGTCACCCACGAGTGCCTGATGAAGGGCATCGAGGCGGTCAAGCCGGGGCGCCCCATCAGCGACATCGGCCGCAACATCGAGCAGCACGCCGACAAGTACGGCTACGGGGTGGTGCGCGCGTACTGCGGCCACGGCATCTCCGAGACCTTCCACGCCCCCCTGCAGATCCCCCACTACTTCGACGCGCGCTCGACCACGAAGATGGAGGTCGGCATGACCTTCACCATCGAGCCGATGATCGCCCTGGGCACCTGGGAAGAGACGACCTGGGACGACGAGTGGACCGCGGTGACCAAAGACCTCAAGCGCACCGCGCAGTTCGAGCACACCATCCTCGTCACCGAGGCGGGCTGCGACATCCTCACCCTCGAACCTTGATCCCGGGCGGGGCGACTCGTTCTGGGGGCTGATCCGGCACGCGCCGGCCTCAGCTGTCCTTGCGAAATCGCCCCGCGGAGAGCACAGGTCACTGCATGGCCGTCCTCGGACTCGGCCTCGCGGCGCTGGGACGCCCGGGGTACATGACGCTCTCGCACCACGAAGACTTCGCCTCGATCGAGGCGATGGCGATGGAAGCGCAGGCGCACGCCGTGCTCGACGCGGCGTACGCAGGAGGCCTTCGCCACGTCGACGCCGCCCGCAGCTATGGCCGGGCCGAGGCCTTCGTGCACTCGTGGCTCGAGGCGCGCGGCCACCGCGACGTGGTGGTCTCGTCGAAGTGGGGCTACCGCTACACCGCCGGCTGGGACCCGAACGCGAAGGTCCACGAGGTGAAGGACCACTCGCTGGCCCACCTCGACGCGCAGTGGGCCGAGAGCCGCGCGGTGCTGGGCGACGCGCTGCGCGTCTACCAGGTGCACTCCGCCACGCTCGAGAGCGGCGTCTTGAACGACGGCGCGGTGCTCGATCGCCTCGCCACGCTGCGCGACTCGGGAACGGCCATGGGGCTGTCGGTGACGGGGCCGCGGCAGGGAGAGGTCATCGACGCGGCGATCGGCCTCGAGCGTGGCGGGCGGCGGCTGTTCGACTGGGTGCAGGCGACGTGGAACGTGCTCGAGCCTTCCGCCGGCCCGGCACTCGCGCGGGCGAAGGCGCGGGGACTGCGCACCATCGCGAAAGAAGGCCTGGCGAACGGCCTGCTCTCCGCGCGGGGCCAGCTCCCGGCCTGGCTGGCGCTGGCCCGCAGTGTCGACGCCGCGCCTGACGCCCTCGCGCTCGCCGTGGCGCTGAGCCAACCTTTCCTCGACGTGGTGCTCTCGGGCGCGGCGACGGTCGAGCAGCTGCGGTCCAACCTGAACGCGAGGAAGGCGCGCGTGCCCGACCCGGCCGGCTTCGCCCTCAGCCCCGCCGAGTACTGGAGCCAGCGCGCACGCCTGCGGTGGACCTGAACTTCAGGGCATCTCGGGGCCCGGCATCACCAGGCGGAAGACGCGGCACACGCCGGCATCGGAGGTCGTCGAAGGACAGTTGTCCTGGGCCACGAGGGGCGCGACGGTCGGCAGCGTCTCGTAGCAGCCGTACCCGAAGCGCCGGCCGCTGGGGAGCTTGGTCGACGAGCTCGGCGGCCCACCCCACAGCTCGGTCCAGATCAGGTAGTCGCCGCCGGTCTGCGTGTTCACGAAGGTGTAGGTGATGCCCTGCCCCAGCATCGGGTTCGTCACGCGCGTGATGTCGAGGCCCTGGACGATCAGGTTGCCGTTGGCCTCGATGGCCCCCGGCGCGGTGCGATCGCTGGCCGCGGCGAACACCGTCGCGCAGGTCACCGGGGTGCCGTCATTCGCGAACTTCTTGATGAAGCGCGTCGTGCCGGACTGCGGCGAGAGCGACACCCCGCCCCAGTTCAACTGCGTGTCGAGGATCACGCGCGGCTGAATGAAGGTCTCGACCGCCGAGCACCTGCCCGACACGCAGAGTGGAATCGGCCGCTCGTCCATGAAGCTGGTCACGCAGGCCGACTGCGTGGTGCAGGCCTGGGCGCACTTGGCGCAGTTGCCGTAGTCCGGAGGCACGCACGCAGGCTGGCCCGTGCAGTCGCGATCTTCACAGTCGGTCTGACCGTTGCCGTCGTTGTCGATGCCGTCACCGCAGACCTCCTGCTTCATCTCGGCAGAGCAGCCGAGCAGCAACGCGGTGACGACGGCGATCAGGGGAGAACGGATCATGGGCACTTTCCGGTGCAGCTGCGGTCGGACGGAATACAGGCCTGGCTGCCCGTGGTGAGGGTGAGGCAGGCGAAGCCCTGGGGGCATTCCTGCTGGCCGGGGCCACAGAAGCGGGCGCAGACGCTCTGGCCGATGCCCGAGCCGCCGTCAGGCAACGTCACCGGCAGCGCCACGCAGGTGCCACCCGCGCACTCGGTCGACGAGCCACAGGGCTGGCAGTGGGGGAAGGCCGCGGTGGCCACGCCGCAGGTGTTCATCACGCCATCGCAGACCTCGCAGGTGCGGCAGGCGCTGGTGCCCTGGCACACCCGGGTGGCTCCGACGATCGGGCCCTCGCACATGCGCGAGGTCGAGTTGCAGCGCTGATCGAGCGCACAGCTGGTGTTGGTGGCGCAGCCCGCCTGGCACGACGCGCGGCCACCGTTGCTCACGCAGAGCTGGCCCAGGGGGCACTCGGCGTCGGCGCCGCACGAGGTCTTGCACTCACCCACGCGCCCACCGGGGGGAATCGCGCAGCTCTTGTTGAGCGGGCAGTCGGCGTCGAGGCGGCACTCGCTGACCGGCTCGCAGACGCGATTGACGCAGCGAAGCGTGGCGCTGCCGCAGTCGACGTCCTGCACGCACTCGGCGACGCAGAGCTTGAGGCGGGGATCGCAGGTGGTCCCGAAGGGGCAGACCTGCTGCACCGACACGCACTTGCCCTGCGCCGTGTCACAGCGCTGGCTCGCGTCGCCGCAGTCGGCGGTCACGTTGCAGGTGCGCAGCGAGTCGGGCACGCAGCCCGCGAAGTTGTTGCAGGTGGCGATCTGCCCGGTGACCGTGCGATCGGGCCAGCACTGGTTCACCCCGCCCTTGTCCTGGCAGGTGGCGCCGCGCGGGCAGTCGGTGGTGACGGTGCAGGCCGTGCCGCAGAACTTCCGGTTGAGCGTCGCGTCGAGGATGCAGTTGTCGCCCATGCCGCCGCACTCGAGATCGTTGACGCAGTTCTGGCAGAAGCTCTTGAGCGGCCGGCAGGAGCGCGTCGAGGCGTCGCAGAACTCGGTCATCGAGCACTCGCTGTCCGCCTTGCAGCCGGTGATCTCGCTCACGCACAGGCCCGTGTAGTTGTTGCAGAACCGCGGCGGCGCGAATGGATCGCTCGGCGTGCAGCTCAGGTCAGACAGGCAGATGCACTGGCGGCGAATCTTGTCGCAGCGCAGCGAGCCGCACTCCGCGTCGACGTTGCACGCCCGGCCGACGAAATCGGCGGTGCCCGCATCTTCGGGCAGCGGCATGGGCCGCGTGTTGGGACAACCCAGCAGGGCGCAACCCAGCGCGATGACGGCGAGAATCCGGTTCATCAGGGGGTGGGCATGTAGCGCAGCCCGGGCGGCCGATCTACCCCTGCTGGCTGGTTGCTGGGTCGGGGTCCCCGCAGGGAGAGGGAGCCAGGCGGTTCACTCGCAGCGGGGGTCGACGGCCACCGCCACCGCGCACCGGGCGTCCCTGCAGAGGGGCAACCCGCAGCCACAGCGGAGCTGGTCCACCGGGCACATGCCCGAGCAGCGCACGGCCGAGCAATCGGGCGCGTCGAGCAGGTGGATGGCCGAGGTGCCTTCGCCACAGCACCCGTTGGGCACGCAGTCGCTGTCCTGGGTGCAGGCGCGCCCTGCGTCGGGCAGGGGCGTCTCGAGCAGCACCCCGCAGCCTGACAGCCAGACCGCGAGGAAGAGCAGCCCGCGCATGGTCAGCGGTTCATGCCGCCGAGGAACTCGATGTTCCCCTTCGTGGGGCGCATGTGCTTGAGCACGAACTCCATCGCGTCGATGGGCGTGAAGGGGTGCAGCACCTGCCGCAGCGCGGTGATGCGCACCAGGTCGACGGGGGTGAGCAGCAGCTCTTCCTTGCGGGTGCCGGACTTGTTGATGTCCATGCAGGGGAAGATGCGCTTCTCGAAGAGCTTCCGGTCGAGCACGATTTCCGAGTTACCCGTGCCCTTGAACTCTTCGAAGATCACCTCGTCCATGCGGCTGCCGGTGTCGATGAGCGCGGTGCCGATGATGGTGAGCGAGCCACCCTCTTCGATGTTGCGGGCCGCGCCGAAGAAGCGCTTGGGCCGGTGCAGCGCGTTGGCGTCGACGCCGCCCGAGAGGATCTTGCCCGAGGGCGGCACCACGGTGTTGTAGGCGCGCGCCAGGCGGGTGATCGAGTCGAGCAGAATGCAGACGTCCTTCTTCTGCTCGGCCAGGCGCTTGGCCTTGTCGATCACCATCTCGGCGACCTGCACGTGGCGGGTGGCGGGCTCGTCGAAGGTCGAGCTGACGACCTCGCCGCGCACGCTGCGCTGCATGTCGGTCACTTCTTCGGGCCGCTCGTCGACCAGCAGCACGATGAGGTGAATCTCGGGGTGGTTCTTCGAGATCGCGTGCGCGATGTTCTGCAGCATCACCGTCTTGCCGGCCTTGGGAGGCGCGACGATCAGGCACCGCTGCCCCAGCCCGATGGGCGAGAACATGTCGATGATGCGGGTGGTGAAGTCAGACGCGTCGTGCTCGAGGCGCAGCTTCTTCGTGGGGTAGAGCGCGGTGAGGTTGTCGAAGAGAATGCGCTCCTTCACCTCGTCGCTGAAGGGGTCGCTGAAGTTGATCTTCTCCACGCGCTGCAGGGCGAAGTAGCGCTCGCCCTCGCGCGGCTGGCGGATGGGGCCGGTGATGGTGTCGCCGGGCCGCAGGGTGAAGCGCCGCACCTGGCTGGGCGAGACGTAGATGTCGTCGGGGCTGGGCTGGTAGTCCGAGTCGGCGCTGCGGAGGAACCCGTAGCCGTCAGACATCATTTCCATCACGCCTTCGGCCTGCACCTCGTAGCGCTTCTCGGTGACGTTCGAGAGGATCGCGACGAGCAGCTCCTGCTTCTTGAGCCCCTGGGTGGCGTCGATGCCCAGGTTGTGGGCCATCTTCGTCAGCTCGGTGATCTTCATGCGCTTGAGATCGGTGAGCTTGAGCACCTGCAGCTGCTTCTTCTCGCCGGTGCCTTCGTTGGCGTCGGCGTCCTGCTGGGCCTCGGTGGTGGAGGCCTCGGCCTCGGCCTCGCCCTCGCCCGAGATGCGCGCTTCCTGCAGCTCGTCGTCGCGCACGGCCCGGTTCATCGGGGTGAGCACGGGCTTCGGCGCGCCCTCGTCATCGCCTTCGCGGGCCTCGTCGCGCTCCTGGCGTTCTTCGGGGGCGTCGTCGCTGGGCTTGAGCTCTTCCAGCTCGGCGGCGGCCGGCTCTTCTTCGGCGGCCTTCTTCACCGGGCGCTTCTTCGGCTTCTCCTCCTCCTTGGCGGGGCGGCGCTTCTTCGTGGTTTCTTCTGAGTCGGACTTGGAGCGAGCGCGTGCCATGGGGGTCTTGGGGGTCGCAGCGGCTGCCCTGAACTTCGAGGCTGCGAGAGGTGTTGTTGTGAGGGTGAGGTCTGGCGCCCGACGTGGGGGCCTGACCGCGACAGCGAGAGGCAAGGTACGGGCGCGCTTTCGGCAAGTCAAGCAGGACAGCGCGGAGCCGGTCTGGCGGAACGCCGGACCAGCCAGGACCGGAGCGAAGCGGAGGCCTGGGCCAAGGCGCAGCGACCCAGGAGACAGCACGAGGCGCAAGAAGTGCTGGCAAGGGCGGTGGGGTTCGGCTTGATCGTCGGCCATGGCAGCCGTGAAACCCGCCGAGCGCCTCAAGCAGCTGCGCACCGAGTTGGCCCACCACAACCGCCAGTACTACACGCTCGACGCGCCGGAGGTGTCAGACGCCACCTATGACGGCCTGATGAACGAGCTGCTCAAGCTCGAGGCCGAACACCCGGAACTGGTGACCCCCGACTCCCCTTCCCAGCGCGTGGGCGGCGCGGTGCTGGAGAAGTTCGAGAAGGTGACCCACCGGCAGCAGATGTTGTCCCTGGGCAACGTGTTCGACGAGGCCGAGTTCGCCGAGTTCGACGACCGGGTGAAGAAGGCGCTCAACCTCGAGACCGTCACCTACACCTGCGAGCCGAAGATGGACGGGCTCGCCATCGAGCTCGTCTTCGAGAAGGGCCGGTTCGTCCAGGGCAGCACGCGCGGCGACGGCACCATC
The DNA here is from genome assembly GCA_030681645.1 of Archangium sp. GTDB lineage: Bacteria > Myxococcota > Myxococcia > Myxococcales > Myxococcaceae > Archangium_A. The sequence continues at coordinate 330,012 of JAUXRX010000007.1, read as the reverse complement.
GGCGAAGACGTCACCGAGAACCTGAAGACCATCAAGAACCTGCCCCTGACCCTCGAGGGCAAGAACCTCCCTGCCCTGCTCGAGGTGCGCGGCGAGGTGTTCATCAGGACGGCCGACTTCAAGCGCATGAACCAGCAGCTGCTCGAGCGTGGAGAAGAGGCCTTCGTCAACCCGCGCAACTCGGCGGCCGGCTCGCTGCGCCAGCTCGACTCGAAGATGACCGCGTCGCGGCCGCTCTCGATCTACCTGTACGAAGTCGGCGTGGTGGAAGGGAAGACCTTCACCTCCCACATGGAGAAGCTCGACTGGCTGGAGAAGGTGGGCCTGCCGGTGAACCCGCGCCGCGCGGTGGCGAAGGGGCTTGCGGGGGTGATGAAGGAATACGAGGCGCTGCTCGCCGATCGCCACGGGCTGCCCTACGAGATCGACGGCCTGGTGGTGAAGGTCGACGGCACCGACGAGCGCAACCGCCTGGGCCAGGTGTCGAAGACCCCGCGCTGGGCGATCGCCTTCAAGTTCCCCCCGGAAGAGATGGAAGCGCAGGTCGAGGAGATCGTGGTGCAGGTGGGCCGCACCGGCGCGATCACCCCCGTGGCCAACCTGAAGCCGGTGTTCGTGGGCGGCGTGACCGTGAGCCGCGCCACCCTGCACAACGAGCAGGAGCTGCGCCGCAAGGACGTGCGCGCCGGTGACTGGGTGTTCGTGCGCCGCGCGGGCGACGTGATCCCCGAGATCGTCAAGGTGATCACCAGCAAGCGCACCGGCCAGGAGAAGGAGTTCGTCTTCCCCACCGCGTGCCCCATCTGCCAGTCGCCGGTGAAGAAAGAGGAGGACGGCGCCATCGCCCGCTGCACCGGCAAGCACTGCCCCGCCAAGCTGGCCGGGAGGCTGCGCCACTTCGCCACCCGCACCGCGATGGACATCGACGGCCTGGGCGACAAGCTGTGCGAGGCGATGGTCGAGACGGGGATGGTGAAGACGGTGGTGGGGCTCTACTCGCTCACCGTGAAGACCCTCTCGGGCCTCGAGCGCATGGGAGAGAAGAGCGCGAAGAACCTCGTCGACGCGATCGAGCGCAGCAAGAAGACCACCCTGCGCCGCTTCATCTACGCGCTGGGCATTCCCGAGGTGGGCGAGGCCACCGCGAAGGCGCTGGCGGATCATTTCCGCGACATGAAGCCGCTGATGGACGCGACCATCGAGTCGCTGCAGGCGGTGAAGGACGTGGGGCCCGAGATGGGCAAGGCGATCCACGGCTACTTCGAAGACGCGGACAACCGGGCGATGGTCGAGGCGCTGCTGGCAGCCGGCGTGAAGCCCGAGCCTCCCGAGGCGGTCGCGGCCGGCGGTACGTTCACCGGCAAGACGGTGGTGATCACCGGCACGCTCACCATGCCGCGGCAGCAGGCGCAGGAAGAGATCGAGCGCCGTGGCGGCAAGGTGTCGGGGAGCGTGTCGAAGAAGACCGACTTCCTGGTGGCGGGTGAAGAAGCGGGCTCCAAGCTGACCAAGGCGAAGGAGCTGGGCGTGAAGATCCTGACCGAAGCGGAGTTCCAGGCATTGCTGAAATAGGAGGAGTCCAGTGAGCGCACTCGCGGTGGTTGATCCGAAGAAGCGATCGTCGGTGTCGGGCCCGGTGTCGGGCGATCCGTGGGGCGTCATCGACGCCTGGGGCAAGCAGTCGGGCTTCAACCTGGTGGAGGGCGGCGGTACGTCGACGCGCACCTACCAGAAGGGCTCCGGTTTCCTGGTGGCGCCGATGAAGGCGATGTTCTCGTTCGAGGGCGGCTCCATGTCGGTGCAGGCCTGGGTCGCGCCGACGTTCTTCGCCCGCCTCTTCGCGCTCTTCCTGATCCCCGCCGAGATGCACGTCAACTCGGGTGGCTTCGTGATGGTGCTGCCGCGCAACATGGCGCGCAAGCCGATCAACGAGGTGCTGGCGCAGCTCCAGCTCCCGCTGATTCCGTAGAACCCGTTCATCACCCGGGGCGCCCATCCCTCGACTTCGCTCGGGAGGAACGGGCCGCTATCTCCGAACTACTTCGGCGTCATCCGGTGCTTCACGAACGCGGCGGGGTCGCGGAGCTGGAAGTACGGGTTCCACTTCCGTTCGCGCTCGAGGCTCGACACCTTCACGTCGCCGTAGTCATGCCCCGGGTACAGCTTCGTTGAGCCGTCGAGCTTGCCCAGCACGTTGAACAACGAGTCGTGCATGGCGAGCGGATCGCTGCCGTTGAAGTCGCACCGCCCGCAGGCGTTGACGAACAACGTGTCTCCCGAGAACAGCCCCGCGCCCCGGCAGTGCAGGCACTGCGCGCCCGGCGTGTGCCCCGGGGTGTGCAGGCACTGCACGTCGACGCCCGCGAGGCTCACCCACTCCCCCGGGCGCACCGGGCGGATCGCGCTGGCGAAGGGCCGCAGCGCCTCGGCGAAGTCCACCTCGGCCTTCTGCACGTAGATCGGCAGGTCCTTCGAGCGCAGCAGGTCGGGCACCCCGTTGATGTGATCGTGGTGATGGTGGGTCAGAAAAATGCCGCTCAGGCGCCGCCCGTCAGCCTCGACCGCCGAGAGGATCGCCGGCACATCCCACGCGGGGTCGACGACGAACGCCTCCGGGCCGCCCGCGGCCCCGCCCAGGTACACGAAGTTCTTCATCGGCCCCAGCGGGAGCTGGCGAACGTACGGCGTCTCTGGGTTCGGTCGTTCCATGGCTTCGCGGGCCAGCTTCTCATGCGCGCTCGCCGGGCGGGCGCTCAGGTCTTGAGCTGAATGGCGTGCATCGCAGCGGCGACCGGGTGGAGCCGCCGGGGGTCGAGCGTCAACAGGTGGAAGGACACCGAAGCCGCCAGGCGGCCGAGTTCCCGCAGGCCGAAGTACGACTTCAGCTGGCCGCGCAGCAGCTCTGGCGCCACCACCACCCCCGCCCCTTCCGCGGCCAGCGCCTTGAGCAGCGCGCTGTCGTCGGCCTCGGCCACCACGCGCGGGTGCACGCCCAGCCGGGCGAACGCCGCGTCGATGACGTCGCGCTGGGTCGTCGCGGCGGCCGGGAGCACGAAGGGCGCGTCGTCGAGCGACCGCGGAAAGCCCGGCGCCAGCGCCCGCTCGAGGGCCGGGGTGCAGAAGACCGCGAGCCGAGAGCTGCCGACGTTGGCGACGCTCGCCTTCACCACCCCCCGGGAGGGATCGTCGCTGAGGACCACGTCGAGCCGCCGCGCGGCGAGCTGGCCCAGCAGGTCTTCCGCCGTGCCGTGGGTGACGCGCACCCGCAGCCCCGCCTCGAGCGCAGGGGCGAGCACGCGGTTGGCCACCAACCGTGGCACCGCGGCGACCACGCCCACCCGCCCCGGCGTGCGCGCCGGCTCCACCCCGCCCTGCGCCACGGCCAGCACCTCTCGGCCCAGGGCGAAGAGCTCGTCGGCCACGCGCGCGACGCGCTCACCTGGCGCGGTCAGCTCCAGCCTCCGCCCCCGACGCTCGAGCAGGCGCACCCCCAGCCGATCTTCGATCGCCTTGAGCTGGGCCCAGACCGTCGAGGGGGTCACGTGCAGCGCCCGGCCGGCCGCCGCCAGCCCTCCGCGGCGGGCCACCAGCCAGAAGCACTGCAGGTGATGGTAGTTGAGCGCCGTCTCCATGGTCTCTGCTTGCATGAAACGTCCTCCCCGACAGTGTGGGCGCGCCCCGTCTGCCGCGCACCGGGCTCGCGCTTCATTTCACTCATAGCGAAAGATTTCTTCGCTTATTTCGTCATGGCCGAAGCGGGGCCGGGCGCTATCTGAAGCGCATGAACCACGAGAGAGACGCGGCGCTGGGGCGCTTCGCAGAGCTGGGCTTCACGGGCGTGGAGGTCTACCTGGCAGAGCTGATTCCGGCGATCGAGATGGCGTGGGCCGACGGCGAGGTGCAGGCCAACGAGCGCGCCCTGCTCGAGGCGTACTGCGAGGCGCTGGTGAACGAGCTCAACCGGCAGGCGGGCGCGCGGCTGTTCTCGGTGGGGCGCGCCAGGAAGCACCTGCAGCACCTGCTCAGGCGTCGCCTCACCCCGCCCGAGCGGGGGGCGGCCTTGTGGGCGCTGCGCGTCTGGTCGAAGGGGCCCTCGGGCCACCTGATGCGCCAGCGCATCGTGGAGTGGAGCGAGGCCGTGGCGGCAGTCGATGGGTCCCCGGTGTGGGACACCCGCGAACTCTTCTGGCTGCAGAGCGTCAAGCGCACTCTGGACGTCGTGTGACCGGGCCTGCGCTGAACCTCGCCCGGCGTCGGTCGGCTCACTCCTGCCAGGCTCGGTTGAATCGATCTCCGTCTCGTCTCTACCGGCATGAAACCACTGCGCCCGTAGAGCCGAGACGGCATCGATTCAACTGAGCTTCGGATAGCTTCCGGTCATGCCGTCGATGCCAGAACCGATACCGACCGAACGCGCCATCGAGCTGGTGGTGTGGGGTACCGAGACCGTCGCCGCGGCCGTGGGCAGCGACTGCGACCCCGTCGAGGTGCGCCGCGCTGCCAGGTCAGCCATCGAGGGGCGCGCCATCGTCCCTCCCGAGGTGCTGCTGCGCGCGTTCGAGGTGGTGCTGCGGGAAGCGCGGCTGGTCGCGGCCCCCGCCGACCTCGGCGCCGCCGCCCTCGAGACCACCGAGCTGCCCATCGTCAACCTCACCGGTGGGCTGGCGGTGGTCTCCCGCGCGGGCAGCCGCTACGAGCTCGCGCGCCCCGGGAGCCCGCCCGAGCAGGTGAGCGCCGACGAGGCGCGCGCGGCGGCGGCCGCAGCGGGGGGCACCTGGCTCACCGCAGCGCCGGCGGTGCCGCTCCAGGCCCTCGCTCAGACAGCCGACCACGAGCACCTCTCGCCCCTGGAACGCCTGCGAGGGCTGATGCACCTCGAGCGCGATGACCTGTGGGTCGTCGTCATCTACGCCGCGGCGGTCGGCCTCTTCACCCTCGCCACGCCCATCGCCGTGCAGTCGCTGGTCGGCTCGGTGGCCTTCGGCACCCTGCTCCAGCCGATCGTGGTGCTCTCGCTGTTGCTGCTGGTCGCGCTGGGCTTCCAGGCCGGGCTCAAGGCCCTCCAGACCCGCGTGGTGGAATCGGTGCAACAGCGGGTGTTCGCCCGCACCGCCCTCGACCTCGCGTGGCGGCTGCCCCGCATGAAGCCCGAGGCCGAAGGCGTGGGCCCCGAGGCGGCCAACCGCTTCTTCGAGGTGGTGACCATTCAGAAGGCGACCGCGGTGCTGCTGACCGACGGCATCGCCACCGTGCTGCAGATCGCCATCGGGATGCTGGTGCTGGCCTTCTACCACCCGACGCTGTTCGCCTTCGACATCGTGCTCATGGTGATCGCGGCCCTGCTGGTCTTCGCGCCGGCGCGCCGGGGGCTGAGCACGAGCATCGACGAGAGCTACGCCAAGTATGAGGTCGCCGAGTGGCTGCAGCAACTGGCGCGGTCCGGCCAGGCCTTTCGCGGCGCCGGCGCGGCCGGCATGGCGCTCGAGCGCGCCGACGCCCTCACCCGCCGCTACCTCACCGCGAGAAACGCCCACTTCGCGGTGCTCTTCCGCCAGGCGCTCGGCACGCTCGGCCTCCAGGTCTTCGCCAGCGCCGCGCTGCTCGGCCTGGGCGGCTGGCTGGTGGTGCGGCGTGAGCTGACCCTGGGGCAGTTGGTGGCCGCGGAGATCATCGTCACGACCGTCACCTCTTCCATCGCCAAGCTGGGCAAGCTGCTCGAGAGCACCTACGACCTGCTCACCTCGCTCGACAAGATGGGGCACGTGCTCGACCTGCCCATCGAAGAAGACCGGCACCCCGAGCGGCTGCCCGGGCAGGGCCCGCTGCGGGTCGACCTGGCCACCCCGGCCCATTCGCTGACCGTGAAGGCGGGGGAACGGGTGGCCCTGGCCGTGCCGCCAGGCCATGCCGTGGCCGACTGGCTGGCCGGCCTGCGGGTGCCCACCGAGGGAGTGGTGCGCCTCAACGGGGTCGAGACGCGGCGCGCGCGCTCGGCCGACCTCCACGAAGACGTGGTCGTGATCGGCCTGCAGGGCCTCTTCCGCGGCTCGGTGCTCGAGAACGTCACCGTGGGCCGCGACCGGATCACGGCGCTCGAGGTGCGGGCGGCCCTCACGCGGGTCGAGCTGCTCGACGAGCTCAACGCGCTCCCGCAGGGCATCGACACCGTGATCGACGACGAGGGCCGCCCGCTCGACGCCTCGCAGGCGCTGCGGGTGCTGGTGGCGCGCGCGCTGGCCGGCGTGCCCCGCCTCATCGTGGTGAACGCGTCGCTCGATGGCATCGGCCCGCGCGAGCGCCAGGCCGTGATCGCGGCGCTCACCCGGGAAGGCGCGCCGTGGACGCTCATCAGCCTGGTGGCCGATGCCGCCTGCCCGCTGGCGCGGTCGAGCGCACGCGTCATCGACCTGCCCATGACCCTGGCGGCGCCCCGCCGCGAGGAGGTGACCTCATGAGCGCCCAAACCGACACCGCGACCCTGGTGTCCACCGGCCAGCGGGCGGCCGCGCTGCTGGTGCGCACCCCGCGGGCGCTGCGGGTGCTCTCGCGCCTGCTGGGCACGCTCTTCGTGCTCCTGGTCGCGCTGGGCTTCGCGCCCTGGCAGCAGAGCGTCGATGGCACCGGCCGGGTGGTCGCCTTCGCGCCCCTGGAGCGCCAGCAGGAAGTGGACGCCCCCATCGAGGGACGGGTCACCCGCTGGTACGTGCGCGAAGGCTCCCTGGTGAAGAAGGGAGACCTGCTCCTCGAGCTGACCGACAACGATCCGGACATCCTCCAGCGGCTCGAAGAAGAGCGGCGCGCCCTCATGGCCCGCAAGGACGCCGCGGTCGCCCGCGCCACGTCCATCCAGTCGCGCCAGAGAGCGCTCGATTCGTCTCGCACGGCCGGCATTCGCGGGGCGGAGAGCCGCATCGCGATGGCGAAGGAGCGCAGCAAGGCCGCGAAGCAGACGGTCGACGCGGCGCGGGGGGCGATGGAGACCGCCCGGCTGAACATCGAGCGCCAGAAGCAGCTCTTCGAGCAGGGCCTCACCAGCCAGCGCAACGTCGAGGTGGCGCAGCTCGAGGCGCTGCGCACGGCCACGGAGGTCGAGCGCGCGCTCGCGACCCTGCAGGCCGCAGAGGGGGAAGCGCTGGCGCTGCAGGCCGACCGGGCGCGCGTCGAGCACGACCTCACCGCCGCCATCGACGACGCGCACGCCGCGGAAGCCTCGGCCCTTTCGGAGGAGGCCTCGGCGGCGGCCGAGCTGGCGCGCCTCGAGGTTCGTCTCGCGCGCCAGAGCACCATGGAAGTGAAGGCCCCCATCGAGGGCACCGTGCTCCGGCTCCTGTCGGCGCAGGGCAACGCCTTCGTCAAGGCAGGCGACGGGCTGCTGGTGCTGGTGCCCGACACCGAGGATCGCGCCGTGGAGCTGTGGGTGGCAGGCAACGACATGCCGCTGTTGTCGAACGGGCGCGACGTGCGCCTGCAGTTCGAGGGCTGGCCGGCGGTGCAGTTCACCGGGTGGCCGTCGGTGGCCGTGGGGACCTTCGGGGGCAAGGTGGCGCTCATCGACTCGACCGACGACGGCTCGGGCCGGTTCCGCATCGTCATCCGGCCCGATCAGCGCGACCCCTGGCCCACCGGCGCGTACCTGCGCCAGGGCGTGCGGGTCAATGGCTGGGTGCTGCTCGAGAGCGTGACCCTCGGCTACGAGTTGTGGCGGCGGTTCAACGGCTTCCCGCCCACGGTGAAGCCTCCGTCCGCGGGCGCGCCCGGGAAGGACAAGTGATGTCGCCCGCGCTGGCCGTGCTGGCCGTGCTGGCCGCCGGGGACGCCCCGGTGAAGGACGTGCCCCTCTCGCTGGGCGAGGTGGTGCAGGCCACCCGCGAGCTCTACCCCTCCCTGCTCGCCGCGCAGGCCGACGTCGAAGCGGCCGGCGGCGAGCGGCTCTCGGCCGCCGGGGCCTTCGACCCGGTGTGGCGCACGCGCGTCACCGGGGTGCCCGTGAGCGTCTACCCCCAGGTGCGGGTCGACTCGGTCATCGAGGCGCCCACCCCGCTCTGGGGCGCGACGTTCTTCGGCGGGTACCGCATCGGCCGGGGCAAGTTCCAAGCGTACTACGGCGAACGCGAGACCTGGTCGGCGGGCGAGCTCCGCGCGGGCGCCGTGGTGCCGGTGCTGCGCAACGGCCCCATCGACCGCCGGCGGGCCACCGAGGCGCGCGCGGTGCTGGCGCAGTCGATCGCGGGCCTCGCGCGCGAACAGCAGGAACTGGAGTTGCTGCGGCTGGCGTCGTTCCGCTACTGGGAATGGGTGGCGGCCGGCATGCGCCGCGACGTCGCGCGCTCGCTGCTCGTCATCGCGAAGGAGCGCGACGCCCAGCTCGCCACCCGCGCGCGCGTGGGCGACGTCGCCCAGTTCGACCGCCAGGACAACACCCGGGCCCTGGTGCAGCGCGAAGCGCTCCTGGTGCAGGCGCAGCGGGGGCTCGACGCGGCGGCCTTCGAGCTTTCGCTGTTCCTGCGCGACCCGAAGGGCGAGCCGGTGATGCCGGCCGAGGCGCGCCTGGTGCCCCTGCCCGACCCGCCGCCAGCGCCGGGGTTCGACCTCGACGCGGCCCTCGGCCGCCGCCCGGAGGTGAAGCGGCTGATCGACCAGCAGAAGGCGGCCGAGGTCGAGCTGCGCTTCCAGCAGAACCAGCTGCTGCCGGCGCTGGACCTGGGGGTGGTGGTGAGCGGTGACCTCGGCACGCCCAACACCTCGTCCCTCAGCCCCCTGGGCCCCGCGGAGCTCGAGTTCAACGCGGTGCTCGACGTGCCGCTGCTCTACCGGGCGCCGCTGGGGCGGATCCAGGCGGCGCGGGCGGCGCTCGGCAGGCTGGGCCTGCAGCTCCGGCTGGCGCGCGACCGCGCCGCGATGGAGGTGAACGACTCGAGCTCCGCGCTCCTCGCCGCCAGGGAGCGGGTGGTGCTGGCGCGCCGGGAGGTCGAGGTCGCGCTGCAGCTCGAGAATGGCGAGCGGAAGCGCTTCGAGCTCGGCGACAGCTCACTGCTGTTCGTCAACCTGCGGGAACAGACGACAGTGGAAGCGAAGCTGCGGGAGATCGACGCGCTGCTCGACGCGCACCGCGCCGAGGCGGCCCTGCGCGCCGCGCTGGCGCTCGGCCTGAAGTGACCTCCCCGAAGCGCCTCACCTGCTGAGGGGGCGCTGGCGAACTCGCGGTGGCTGCGGCATCGTCTGTTCCATGTCTTCGCGTCTCATCCTCGCGTCCTCCCTCCTCGCCACTCTGGCTCTCGCTGAGAAGCCGACCATCTCGTACAAGGCCCCGCCGTCAGGGGACGACGATCGGCCGGTGATGACCTCGATCGTGGTGAGCGCGCAGGGCACCGACTACGCCTTCAAGCTCGAGTTCAACAAGCCGCCCTGGGGCGAGGACTGCAAGACCCGCTGCGCGAACGCCACCCTCTTCCTCGACACCGACAACAACAAGACCACCGGCCTCAAGCTCGCCGACCCGAAGGCGGCCGAGACGGGCACCGACATCGCCGTCACCATTCAGGGCGCGAAGGCGCTCAAGGAGGGCGTGTCCACCTCGGTGCTGCGGGTGAAGGTGATGCAGTACTCCGAAGACGCGACCAGCGTCGAAGAGGGCCGCACGCTGATCGAGCTCGATCCGATCAACGACTCCGAGCGGGTGCTGGCGTCGGACACGTCGGTCTACCTGCTCATCGACGCGAACATGGGCGATCAGCCCGCGGGCAAGCAGCTGCGCATCGTCTACCACCCGCCCGAATCGAAGCCCCTCGTCGGCACGGCCAAAGGGCTCGCCTCGCCTTCCAGCAGCCGGGTGGAGCTGTTCAAGGACGGCAAGCTGACCAACCCGCCGCCCAAGAAGAAGAAGTCGGACTACGAGAAGTTGTAGGCTCAGGCGTGCTCTTCAGCCGACCTGATGGGACCCCCGCCACCGACGTCGCGCCGTTTCGCCGCATGATGCCGTTCATCATGCCCACTCGGAACGAGTCGGCCGTCTACTTCGAGCAGTGGATAGACCTGACGAAGACACTCGCCTTCATCGAGTCGTGGAACGGCGCGCACCCCGAGAAGAAGATCACCGTCTTCCACGTCTTCCTCGCCGGGGTGGTGAAGGCGTTCACCGAGCGGCCCCGCCTCAACCGCTTCGTGATGGGCAGCCGCATCTGGCAGCGCGACGGCATCTACATCAGCTTCGCCGCCAAGAAGAAGCTGGAGGACGGCGCGCCGCTGGCGGTGATCAAGCGCAAGTTCGCGCCCACCGACACCTTCGAGCAGGTGGTCAACCACATCTACGGCGACGTGAAGGAAGGCCGCAGCGAAAAGAAGTCGCACGTCGACAAGGAGCTCTCGATCTTCCTCCGCCTGCCCGGCCCGCTGCTGCGCATCGGCGTGGCCATCGTGGGGTGGCTCGACAAGTGGAACCTGCTCCCGGGCAGCTTCATTCACCCTGACCCCATGTACGCGAGCATGTTCATCGCGAACCTGGGCAGCGTGAAGCTCGACTCGGCGTACCACCACCTCTACGAGTGGGGGAATTGCCCGTTCTTCGCCGCGCTGGGCCGCACCCAGGAAGTCACCACGCCCGAGGGCAACAAGATGATGTGCTCGATCAAGTACAGCTTCGACGAGCGCATCGAAGACGGCCTCTACTGCGCCAAGGGCCTCGAGCTGGTGCGCGCCCACCTGGAAGATCCGGCTCGCGACCTGACCGCGCAAGCCCCCGCAACTGCGATGACCGCAGGGTGACAATCCGATGCGATCGTGGCATTCGTACCCAGTCCAGCGGGGCCGGAGGATCCACTGATGAGCCAGCCTGAAATTCAGCAGCACGACGCGAAGAAGCTGGCGGCCGGCTACAAGAAGTCGTTCCGGCTGGTCGAGATCCTGGCGATCCTTTCCTTCTGGAGCCTCTGCCTGGCGATCGCCGTCAAGGCGTACCCGTTCCACCTGACGCACCCGTGGGTGATCGTCGCGGGGCTGTTTTCAGGCTTCCTCTTCGCCGACTTCGTCTCGGGCTTCGTGCACTGGATGGCGGACACCTGGGGCTCGGCCGACATGCCGGTGCTGGGCAAGTCGCTGGTGCGCCCCTTCCGCGAGCACCACGTCGATCAGAAGGCGATGACCCACCACGACTACATCGAGACGAACGGCGCGAACTGCCTGGTCTCCCTGCCGGTCGCCGCGGGCGTGCTCTTCATTCCGCTCGATATCCAGGGCTGGGTCACCTTCGCCCTGTTCAGCTTCGTGACCCTGGGCTCGATGGTGTTCTTCGTGATGTGGACCAACCAGATTCACAAGTGGTCGCACCTCGAGCCCGAACAGACGCCGCTGGCGCTGCGCGTGCTGCAGAAGCTGCACATCGTGCTGCCGCCCGGGCATCACCAGCGCCACCACCGGGCGCCGTACGACACCTACTATTGCATCACCACCGGCTGGCTGAACTGGCCGCTCGCGAAGCTCGGCTTCTACCGGCACGCGGAGCGCTTCATCACCGCGATGTTCGGGTTGATTCCGCGCCGTGACGACATCGGGCTCAAGGCCGCGCTCGCCATCGCGCCGCTGGTGATGACCGAGAAGCCCGCCGAGCTGATTTCGCCGACCCAGCACCCCTGAGCTTCAGGCCGGAGTCGCGGCCTTGAGCAGCTCGCGGTGACGTGAGGGGGCGCGCACCTCCTGGTAGCGGAGCACCTTGTCGCGGATGAGCGGACGCACGCGGAAGAAGCTCGCGGATGGATCGCGGATCGAAGGCTCGCGCTCGAACCAGTCCTGGATGCGGCGCACGTCCTCGTGGGGGAAGAGCGGCCCCAGCGTGTCCTCGTTCACCCGGTCGAGGTAGCAGGCCCGCACGAACCATTCCTGCTCGCGAGGGGTCATCCACCGGGTGGTGCGGTCGAAGAACTTGCGCAGGAAGAGCGCGGAGTTCGCGTCGATGCTGGACGATTCCTCGATCACCAGGCTGAGCAGGAAGGGGTAGCCCTGGGTGGACTCGAAGAGCTGCTGACCCCGGGCGGCGTCGATGCCCGCATCGGCCATCAGCTTGAGCGCGGTCGGCTGGTCGAACGGGGTGAGGCGAATCTGGTCCTTGATGGAGCGCTTGCAGTGCTGCGACCAGCCGACGTGCGTCGACTCGAGGTCATCGCGGCAGAGCACGAAGAGCACCGTCTCGAAGCCCGCCGCAGCGAGCTCAGGCACGAGGGAGCCGACGAGGAAGTCGCCCAGGAGCGGGCTCAAGACCTCGTAGTCGTCGAGCACGATGAGCAGCTTCTGCGCCCCGGAGATCGGCCCCTGCGCCAGCTTCCTGAGCTTCTCGCCCCGCTGCAGCGCCCCGAGCGCGGCGCGCAAGTCGACCAAGACCTCCTCGGCGGTCACCTTGTAGAGCTCGCGCCGCACGCGGTCCTTCCGGGAGAGCCCCAGCAGCTTGCGCACCACGCCCGAAGACTCGGTGAGGGCCTTGAGGTCCGCGGCCAGGCGCCACGCCTCGTCCAGCATCGCGTGGGTCTCTTCGTCCGAGATGTTGAAGGCCGCGAGGTCGAAGTAGTCGCGCGTCATCGGCACGGCCTTGTTGAGCATGTGGCCGGCCTTGAGCAGGCTGCTCACGCGCTTCTTCACCGCCTCGGGCACCTTCGCCCGGTTCAGCTCGCGGGCGGTCTCGAGGCCCACCTCGCGGTGCAGCCGCGCCAGCTCGCGCAGCCGGGGGAAGTAGTCGCGGTGCGGGCTATTCGGGTTGAGGTTGCGGCGAAAGAGCTGCTCGAGCACGCCGAAGAAGTCGCCGCGCAGCTGTGGGTTCGAGCCATCGACCCACACGTGCACAAACCCCAGCGCCTCGAGGTCCACCGACTCGAGGGCCTGCGCCAGGAGGTAGCTCTTGCCCACCCCACCTGCGCCGCTGATGCCGCAGACCGAGAGGCCCGGCCCGGGCTGGGTGAGCAGCTTCGTGATTCGGGTCACCTCCGAGTCCCGCCGGACGGACGGGCGGGCCTCGGGCGGCCTGGCGTCGAGGGGATCCATCACTTCACGTGCAGGTCGATCTGCCGCGCGCCCGCGAGCGGCCGCCCCAGGAACCGCGCGCCCACCTCGAGGAACCGCGCGGGGGTGTCGGTGACGAGGTAGTGGCGCTCGACGGTGCCTCGCTCGAGCCGGGTGAGCTCGCGCTCGCGCAGCACCTCGACCACCCGCTCGGCCGTCGCCTTCGCCGAGTCGACCAGCGTCACCCTGGGGCCCACCACGTCCTGGATGATCCCGGCGAGCAGCGGGTAGTGCGTGCAGCCGAGCACCAGGGTGTCGACCTGCGAGAGGAAGTCACCGCCCAGGTACTGCTCGGCCACCAGGCGCGGCACGGCGCCCTCGGTCCACCCCTCCTCGGCCAGCGGCACGAAGAGCGGGCAGGCGCGGGAGTGCACCTCCATCGAGGGTGAGGTCGCGGTGAGCGCCGCCTGGTACGCGCCCGAGGCGATGGTGCCGGGCGTGCCGATCACCGCCACCTTGCCCGTCTTCGTCACCTTCGCCGCCGCCTGCGCCCCGGGAATGATCACGCCGATCACCGGAATCGGCAGGGCCGCCTCGAGCGCCGGCAGGGCCACCGCAGAGGCCGTGTTGCACGCCACCACCAGCGCCTTGATGTCGTACTCGAGCAGCGCCTGCGCGTTGGCCAGCGAGTACCGCGTCACGACCTCTCCCGACTTGGTGCCGTAGGGCACCCGCGCGGTGTCACCGAGATAGACGGTGGACTCGAGCGGAAGGCGCTCCATCAGCGCCTTGAGCACCGTGAGCCCGCCTACGCCTGAGTCGAAGACGCCGATCGCCGCGTGTCTGCCGTGCCGCATGTGCGTTTCAAGTAGCACACGCCGCGCCAGCGGTCAGAACACGAAGCCAGCGCCGACGTAGAGCCCCACGTTGTGCAGCACCGCCGAGCCGGGCGTGCGCACGAGGGCGCGGGCCAGCGAGGCGTCGACCTGGGTGGGGAACCCCCGGCACTCCGCCGACTCCGGGGGCACGCCCGGGCGGTCGATGAGGTCGGTCAGCGCGGGCAGCGAGCAGCCGTTCACCTTGTCGATGCGCGCGCTGTACGCCACGTCTCTCACGTCGAGCCTCAGGGTGAAGTGCCGGCCCAGCGCCAGGCGAAACCCCGCCGCGAAGGTGCCCATGAAGCGCGGGCCCGTGTCTCCGTACGATGCCGGGGTGGCCGTCTCGGGCTTGAGCTGGTGGCGCGTTCCGCCCGCGCCGACGCCTCCTCCGAGCACCACCCCGAAGTGGACCAGCGGGCCGTTCAGGAGCGTGAACTTGGCCAGCAACGGCTCGACCTCGACGCCGCCGAACACGCCCCAGGTCCACAGCAGCGAGGCCGCGGCCTGTGCCTCGACCCGGTAGTTCTCCACCAGCGACGCGTTGAAGGCCGACTCGGCGTTGTGCCAGTTGCCGCCGCCCAGCACCTGGAAGGCGAAGCGCTCGCGCACGTGCCAGGTCACCGCTCCGAACGTGCCCACGTGCTGGGTGAAGGCGCCGTTGAGCTGCACCGCGGCGGGAAACAGCGCGGCCTCGAAGCGGCCGGTCTTGGCCTCGCGCTGCTCGACGACGTGCACCTGCACCGCAGGCGCCTGCGCCACCGCCGTCCCCGCCATCAACCCCAGGCCCAGCATCGCGAGTGTCCTCATGCGGCCAGCATCGGAGATCGGCCGACCTGGCGTAAACACCCCGCAACGAGAAACCCGCGTTCCGCTTCGGCAGGAGCGTCGACAAGGAACGCCGGGTGCAGCGCGAAGAACTCAAGCGGGTTCCGCGTCGCTCTTTCAAGGTGTGTTACCGCTGATACGCGATAGTCGAGTCTGACTAGACCATCGCGTATCGGCGGTAACACACCCTGAAAAGGGCCACCGGGCCCGACCTGCTCATCGCTTGATTCAGTGGGTGTACGAAGAGCGCGAGGTCGAGGGGCCCGCCCGCCTGAGGCGCCGAGGTGGCGACCCAACAGCCCGCGTCCACATTCAAGGAGACCCCGATGAAGCCCCGCGAGCTGGGGGGGGCTTCCTCCGTTCACTCAGACCGGAGACTCAGAGCGTCATCAACTGGATGGGCGTGATGGTGGGGTTGTCGATGATGGGGAAGGTGCCGGCCGTCACGGTGACCTGCGGGGGCGAGGTCAGGTTCGTGTGGTACAGCACGCCGCCTGCGCCGTAGGCCTGCAGGTAGAGATCGTACTGGCCCGAGTAGAGCCACGGGAAGACGGTGCCCTGGATCAGGTTGCCGTTGACGCACGTCACGTCGGTGCCGTTGTTCCCGTAGAGCAGCGTGCCGGCCGAGTCGCGCAGGTTGATGTTCACGGTGGTCACGCCGGCCTGGCTGCAGTTCACGATGGCGACCCCGTTGTTGAAGGTCCACTTGATGGGCAGCGAGCCGACCGCCCAGTCGAGCGTGGTCTGCTCGACCACGTCGTTGCCGGCGGTCACCACCAGGGTGCGATCCGACCGGTAATAGAAGAAGCCGTTGGTGTCGCGCGCCGCCAGCGTCAGCACGTTGTTGCCCGGCGTGATGCCCGAGATGAAGACGCCGCTGGCCGTGAAGCCCTCCGCGCAGGTGGCCGAGCGAATGAGGGCGCCGTTGATGCTCACGTCGACCGCGGTGATGGTCTGGCAATCGACCGTGGTGCCCGCGGGGAAGCGCCAGGTGATGAAGGCCTGGCCCTTGGCGTCAGCGGTGGGCTTGAGGTCGGCTGCCTCGGCCACGTCACCGTTGACCACGATCGAGCCCGTCGCCGTGTACATCGTCTGGCCCGACGCGTTCTGCCCGTTGATGGTGTACCGGTAGGTGCCCGCCTTGAAGGCCAGCAGCTTGATGCCCGCGGTGCCCGAGTTGATGCAGCCGTAGCGACCCTGGTTCTGCAGGGTCTGCCCGGGGATCACGATCTCGACCTGGGTGACGTCGGGCACGCTCGCGCAGGTGCGGCCGTTGTTGAAGGTCCAGGTGAAGGTGATGTCGCCCGGGTTGCCTCGAGGAGGAGTCGTGATGATGCAGCCCGTCGAGCTCACCAGGGCGGCGGCGGCGATGATGCTGGTCAAAAAACGGGAATGCACAGTCATGGTGTCCTCGTTGTGGGTGCTGCGGCCTGAAACAGAGTCGGCGTCTTGAACGGCGGCCATGCTTCCCTATTCAGGGTCGCACGCCAACTCCATGATTCCACAGGGTTGTTTCTTGCTGCACTGCGACAGGGATGTTACGCGCTCCATCATGCTTGCCTCGATCAACTACGTCGACGTGCTCAAGAGCGCGTCAGGCGTCGAGCTGATGGTCCTCATCATCCTGGCTGGAGCCTCAGCCTACAGCTGGGCGCTCATCGCCATGAAGTCCCGGCAGCTCCGCAAGGCGCGCGCGGAGTCGGTGGCCTTCCTCGACACGTTCTGGAAGGCGTCGCGGCTCGACGCCATCTACCAGGCTTCCCAGCAGCTCGAGTCATCGCCGCTCAGCCGCGTCTTCCGCGCGGGCTACGAAGAGCTCAGCAAGCTCGCCCAGCAGAAGGGCGGCACCGAGGCGGCCATGAGCGAGAAGCTCGGCGGCATCGAGAACGTCGAGCGCTCGCTGACCCGCGCGGCGCTCGCCGAGATCACCACCCTCGAGGCCCACGTACCCTTCCTGGGCACGGTCGGCAGCACCGCCCCGTTCGTCGGCCTGCTGGGCACGGTGATGGGCATTCTGGGCGCGTTCAACGAGATCGCCGAGAAGGGCAACGCCACCATCACCACCGTCGCGGCGCCCATCGGCAACGCGCTCCTCGCCACGGCCGCGGGGCTGTTCGCCGCCATCCCCGCGGTGATCGCGTACAACTCGTACGTCACGCGCATCAAGATCTTCGACACCGAGATGGCGAACTTCTCGAACGACTTCCTCAACATCGTGAAGCGGCATTTCTTCAAGTGAGGCCCTGACCCATGGGCATGTCCGCGAACAAGGGGGGTCGCACCACCCTCAGCGAGATCAACGTCACGCCGATGGTCGACGTGATGCTGGTGCTGCTCATCATCTTCATGGTCACCACCCCGCTCATTCAGCAGGGCGTGAAGGTGAACCTGCCCGAGACCAAGGCGGCGCCGGTGGAGGCCGACGAGAAGAAGCTGGTGGTGTCCATCGACCTCGCCAAGCGCGTGTTCATCGGCGAAGCCGAGGTGACGCTGGCCGAGTTCGAAGAGAAGCTCAAAGCCAACGCCAAGGCGCAGAAGGAGAAGGAGATGTACCTCCACGCCGACCGCGACCTGCCCTACGGCGTGGTCATCGACGTGATGGCGGCGGCCCAGCGGGCGGGGGTCACGAACGTGGGCATGATCACGGACCCGATGGGGGCCTCGCGGCCGTCCAAGCCGAAGGAGAAGAAGAAGTAACCCGCCATGAGCACCCAACCGCTGAGCCTGCTGCAGGATCGCCCCGACCCGCTCCCCACCTTCGTGGCGGTGTCGGTGGTGGGCCACGCGCTCGTGGTGGGCCTGTGGTTGGTGGGCGGGTGGCTGCTGGCGTCCCCGAAGGTCGACCTGCAGGTGCCGGTACAGGCTTCCCTGGTGCGCCTGGGCAAGCCGCGCGACGAGAAGTTGCTGCCCCGCAAGGAAGCCGAGGCGCCGCCCCCGAAGCCGAAGGTGGAAGAGGTGGCGCTGCCCACCCCCGCGCCGCCCGACACCGCGGTGAAGATCCCCACGAAGGACGCCAAGCCCGAGAAGGCCGAGAAGAAGGACGGGACGAAGGACGCGAAGAAGAGCCTGTTCGACGCCTTCGCCAAGGGCGGCAGGCAGGACGCGCCTCCCGAAGAGCTCGAGGGCGAGGCCGACGGAGATCCGAACGGCGACGCGGCCAAACAGGAAGGCGAGCGTTACTTCGGCATGCTCAAGGGCGTGGTGAAGCGGAACTACGACGTCTCGAACACCATCGACGAGGCCGAGCGCCGCCGGCTGCGCGCCCAGGTGGTGTTGCTGATCGGGCCCGCGGGCGAGCTGATCGACGCCACCATCTCGGTGGCGTCCGGCAACGAGACGTTCGACTCGGCGGTGATCTCGGCCGTCAAGAAGACGGCGCCCTTCACTGCTCCCCCCGAGCACCTGCGCGATTCCCTGAAGAAGGACGGGGTCGCCATCGTCTTCACGCCATGATCCGCGTCGTGAGATTTGAACTATGAGGTCCTGCATGCTCTCCCGCATCGCGTTGCTGGTGTTGGTCCCCTCGCTCGCCCTGGCGCAGCGTCCCGTCATCGAGATCTCCGGCGCGAACTTCCGCCCCATGCCACTGGCCGTGGCGGTGCCCCAGGCCCAGGACGACGGGGCAAAGAGCGCGGCTGCCGAGTTCGACGCCGCCCTCAGCTTCGACTTCGCCGCCTGCGGCCTCTTCCAGCTCCTCGATCGGAAGGGCTTCCTCGCCGACGCGAAGGAAGGCGTGACCGCCTCGACCATTCAGTTCAACCGGTGGACCGACGTGGGCGCCGAGTCGCTGGTGAAGACGCAGCTCTCGTCTGATGGCGCGACCCTGCGCGGTGACCTGCGCCTCTTCGCCGTCGCGGCGGGCCGGGAAGAGCTCAAGGTGAGCGAGTCGGTGCCCACGAAGGACCCGCGGCGCCTGGCGCACAAGCTCGCGAACGCGGTCTACAAGCACTACACGCGCGAGACCGGCCCGTTCGAGACGCGCCTGGCCTTCACCCGCAAGTCGGGCTCGGGCCGCGACGTCTACGTCTCCGACTGGGACGGGAAGAACTCGCAGCGCATCACCAACGGCGACGTCAACGTGTTGCCCGTGCTGGTGCCCGGCACCGGCGTCGCGTTCACCTCGTACCGCAGCAAGAAGCCGTTCCTCTTCGTGACCAGGGGCGGGGAGCCCACGCAGCTGATCGCCAGGGGCAGCATGGTCACCGGCGCGGCCTTCTCACCCGACGGCAAGCGGGTGGCGGTGTCGGTGTCGGAAGGCGAGAACGCCGAGATCTACGTGGCCAACGCCGATGGCTCGGGCCTGACGAAGATCACCGACACGAAGTTCTTCCTCAACACCAGCCCCACCTGGTCGCCCGATGGAAAGAAGCTCGCGTTCGTCTCGAACCGCGCGGGCAACCCCCAGATCTACACGATGGGCGCAGACGGCTCGGGCCCGAAGCGGGTCACCTTCCAGGGCAACTACAACACCACCCCTTCTTGGAGCCCGCGCGGCGATCTGATCGCCTTCACCGCCCGCGACGAGCGCAACGCGTTCGACCTCTTCACCGTCAACGTCGAGACCGGCAAGGTCGCCCGCCTCACGCAGGACGCCTCGGGCAACGAGGAACCGGTCTTCTCGCCCAACGGCCGCCTGATCATGTTCACCTCGACCCGCGGCGGCGGGCGAGGGCTGTACGTGATGACCTTCGACGGGAACAACCAGATGGCCCTGCCGATGGACAAGGGCGACGTCACCACGCCTGACTGGGCGAACTGAGTTTCTGGTCGCTCCGCCTGGGCCCAGGTCCTCGCTTCGCTCCGGTCCTGGCTGGTCCGGCGTTCCGCCGAACCGGCTCCGCTCGGTGCTACTCGCGCATCAGCGCGGAGCCCCAGTGGAAGCCGGCGCCCAGGCCGCAGAACGCGACCAGGTCGCCCTGCTTGATGCGGCCGCTCTTGCGGCACTCGTGGTACGCGATGGGGATCGTCGCGGCCGTCGTGTTCCCGTAGCGCTGGATGTTGTTGTACATGCGGTCGTCGGGCAGCTTGAGCTGCTTCTGCACGCCCTCGCTGATGCGCAGGTTCGCCTGGTGGGGGATGAGCAGGTTGACGTCGTCGAGCTTGAGCTCGCACTTCGCCAGCGTCTCGTGCACGACCTCGGGCATCTTGGTGACGGCCATCTTGAAGACGTTGCGGCCTTCCATCACCGGCACGAAGCGGCCCTCGGCCACGTGCTCCGCGCTGAAGTACGGGCGGTAGGCGAAGCCGGCTGACGGCACGTAGAGGCTCTCGACGTCCTTGCCGTCGGAGTGCAGCGAGAAGCCGAGCAGGCCGCGATCGGGGTTGTCGGTGGGCGCGATGCAGACCGCGCCGGCCGCGTCGCCGAAGAGCACGGTGAGGTGGCGGAACTTCGAGTTCCAGTCGCGCTCCTGCTGGGTCACGGGCTCGGTCGAGCGGCCCATCACCACGTCCCAGGCGTGCTTGCTCCAGGGCATGAAGCCCGAGTGAATCTCCGCGCCGATGAAGAGGATCTTCTTCGCCACGCCCGCGCGCACCAGCGCGTCACAGATCTGCAGGCCGTAGATGAAGCCCGAGCACTGCTGCCGAATGTCGAGCGCGGGGATGTTCCCGATGCCCAGCTTCGCCTGCACCAGGCTGCCCACGCCCGGGAAGTAGTAGTCGGGCGTCATGGTGGCGACCACGATGTAGTCGACCTCGCTCGCCTTCCAGCCCGCGTCGTCGAGCGCCTTCTTCGCGGCCCCCACCGCGAGGTCGCTGGTCGCCGTGCCCTCGTTGACGAAGTAGCGCTGCTCGATGCCCGAGCGCTCCTTGATCCACTCCGAGGTGGTGTCGCAGATGAGCGTCAAGCGCTCGTTGGGCACCAGCACTTCGCCGGTGACGAAGCCCGAGCCGTAGATGCGGGAATGCGCCTGAACCATGGGTGACCGGCCTTGCAGGAGAGGGGGTGGAGACGGCAGCGGGCCAATATCGGCCGCTGCGTGACAGAGGCAAGCGAAGCCGACCGACACGTTGCGTCACAGCTGCGTAGACCGCTACGCAGTGCTTGCCGGGTCGCTCCGCCGCTGACGGCTTCGCTCCGGGGTGGCTGTGCGCGTGCAGTGCAGCGCCTCGTCATGATCAGACGTGGGCAGCGCACCTCGGTGCGCGAAGCAGTGAATGAGAAGGCCGAGTCGTTGTTGTCGCTGTGTGGCGGGACGGTGCGCGAAGGCACGGTGCTGATCGCGCAGGAAGGTGACGAGCTGCTCGGGGTGGCGGTGCTGCGCCTGCACGCGGGCGAGGCGGAGATCCTCTCGCTGGTGACCGACCCCAACCACCGGCATCGCGGCGTGGGCCGCCAGCTCGTGCTCGAGATGAGCCGGCGCGCGCGGCTGGCGAAGTGCACGGTGCTGCGCGTTCGCATCTCGCGGACTGATGACGGCGTGCTCGGGTTCTTCCGCGGGCTGGGCTTCGACGACACGCACGTCGCGCTCGATCTGGTGTTGTGAGGCGCACCACGCGGTCGATCCTCGCCGACCACGTTCTCCAAGGCCCTCGACCCGGTGGACGTTTCGCGATCAGCTCCTCGCCTCATGCGCGACGCGTGGCAGCTCGACGACTCCATCCACTTCCTGAACCACGGCAGCTTCGGCGCCACCCCGCGCGCCGTGCTCGAGCGGCAACGGCAGCTGCGCGATCAGCTCGAGGCCGAACCCGTTCGCTTCATGGTGCGCGAGCTCGAGCCGCTGCTCGACGCCGCCCGCGGCCGCCTCGCTGACTTCCTCGGCGCGAAGAGCGACGATCTCGCCTTCGTCACCAACGCCACCACCGGCGTCAACGCCGTGCTGCGCTCGCTCGACTTCCAACCGGGCGACGAGCTGCTCACCACCAACCACGGCTACAACGCCTGCACCAACACCCTGCGCTACGTCGCCGAGCGAACCGGCGCGAAGGTGGTGGTCGCCGACGTGCCCTTCCCCGTCGCCAGCGCAGACCAGCTGGCCGGGGCCGTGCTCGCGGCCGTGACCCCGCACACCCGGCTGGTGCTGCTCGATCAGATCACCAGCCCCACCGCCCTCGTCTTCCCCATCGACCGCCTGGTGAAGGACCTCGAGGCCCGCGGCGTGCCCGTGCTCGTCGACGCCGCGCACGCGCCGGGTCAGGTGCCGCTCTCGCTCGACGCGACCGGCGCCAGCTTCACCACCGGCAACCTGCACAAGTGGGTGTGCGCGCCCAAGGGCGTCGCCTTCCTGCACGTGCGCCGTGACTGGCAGCCCCGCATTCGCCCCACGGTGATCAGCCACGGCGCGAACTCGAAGCGCGCCGATCGGTCCCGCTTCCAGCTCGAGTTCGACTGGGTTGGCACGCAGGACCCGACCGCGTTCCTGTGCGTCCCCGCGGCGCTCGACTTCATGGCCTCGCTCGTGCCCGGCGGCGGTTTTCCCGCGCTGATGGCCCTCAACCACGCCGAGGTGGTGGCCGCCCGCGCCACCCTGCTGCAGGCCGTTGAGCAGCCCCTGCCCTGCCCCGCCGAGCTGCTCGGCGCCATGGCCAGCATCGTGGTCCCGAACGCGCCGGGAGACCTGTACGAGCGCCTCTTCACCGAGTTCAGGATCGAGGTGCCGGTGATCCCCTTCGCGGGAAAGACCCTGGTGCGCATCTCGCTGCAGCGGCACGTGCGCCCGGGTGACGTGCCGGCGCTCGCGGCCGCGCTCCGGAAGCTCGTAAACGCGTGAGGGCGTATTAGCCTCGCCCCCGTGAATCGCTACGCAGCCATCGACGTGGGCACCAACTCGGTGCTGTTGCTCGTGGCCGAGCGCCAGCCCGACGGCCGCTTCACCGCCGTCGAGGAACGTTCGGAAATCACCCGCCTCGGCAAGGGCGTCGACCAGAGCAAGGCGCTCGCCCCCGACGCGATCGAGACCACCCTCAAGGTGCTCGAGCGCTTCGCCCAGGAAGCCCGTGACCTCGGGGCCAAAGGCATCGTCGCCTCGGCCACCTCGGCCGCGCGCGACGCGAGCAACGGCAAGGTTTTCCTCGACGGCGCGAAGAGCCGCGCGGGCCTCGAGGTCGAGATCATCTCGGGCGCTGAAGAGGCCCGGCTCTCCTTCGCGTCTGCGTTCTCGGACTTCGGCGGTCAACACCCGCTGGTGGTGCTCGACATCGGCGGCGGCTCGACGGAGTTCATCTACGGCAGCCCCAAAGGAGAGGTCACCTTCCGGCACAGCTTCGACGTCGGCTCGGTGCGGCTCACCGAGCGGCACGTGAAGACCGCCCCCCCCAGTCACGCCGAGCTCGAGAGCATCGACGCGATGCTCACCAGGACGTTCTCGACCATCCCCACCCCTCCCGCCGGCTTCAAGATGGTCGGCGTCGCGGGCACCGTCACCACCCTGTGCGCCGTGGCCCGCCGGGTCGAGCCGTACGATCCCACCCTCATTCACGGGGCGGTGCTGCGCCTCGACGAGGTCAACGCGGCGTTGACGCGGCTCGCCTCGCTCCCCACCTCGCTGCGCAAGACGGTGCCGGGGCTGCAGCCCAAGCGCGCCGACGTGATCGTCGCCGGCAGCCTCATCTTCCGCGCGGCGATGCGCTCGCTCGGGGTGACCGAGGTGATCGTGAGTGACCGCGGCCTGCGCTGGGGGCTGCTCGCGGACCGGTTCGGGTCTGCGAAGTGACGGCCGCTCCGGCTGAGCCCCGCGCCGCCGCGCCCGGGGCCCTGTTTGCCCTGCTCATCCTCACGTTGATGAACATGCTCAACTACGTCGATCGCTACGTGCCGTCGGCGGTGAAGGGCCTGTTCAAGAAAGACCTGGACCTCACCGACACCCAGACCTCGCTCCCGCTCACCGCGTTCATCATCGTCTACATGATCGCCAGCCCGATCTTCGGCACCCTCGCCGAGCGGGGCAACCGGCGCCTGCTGATCGCCTTCGGCGTGGCCGCCTGGTCGCTGGCCACCGCCGCCGCCGCCCTGGCCGACACCTTCTTCACCTTCATGCTCGCCCGCGCCGCCGTGGGCATCGGCGAGGCCGCCTACGCCACCCTGGCGCCGTCCGTGCTCGCCGACTTCTACCCGCCCGAGCGGCGCAACCGCGTCTTCACCCTCTTCTACGTGGCCATCCCGGTGGGCTCGGCGATCGGCTTCGCGCTGGGCGGCGTGCTCGGTGAACACTACGGCTGGCGCACCGCCTTCCTCGCCGTGGGGCTCCCCGGCCTGCTGGTGGCGGCGCTGGCCCTGCTGATGAAAGACCCGGTGCGCGGGGCCTTCGACGAGAAGCCGGCCGAGGTCATCTCGTGGCCCCAGGCGCTGCGGAGCCTCGCGAAGAACCGCGTCTTCCTCTTCACCGTGGGCGGCTACACCCTGGTGACCTTCGCCACGGGCGGCATCGCCGACTGGTTCGCGGAGTTCCTCTCGCGATCGCGCGGCATGACGCTGTCCGAAGCCGACTACGCCATCGGCGCCTCGGCCGTGCTGGGCGGGTTGCTGGGCACGTCCGCGGGTGGCTTCCTGGCAGACCGGCTGGGCAGGAGGACCCGCCAGCCCTACCTGGCGATCTCCGGGGTGGCGATGATCCCCGCGGTGATCCTGACCGTGCTGGCGATCTTCGTGGTCCGCCAGCCCGCGTTCATCGTCGGCTGCGTGCTCTTCGCCCAGTTCTTCCTCTGGGCCTACAACTCGCCGGTCAACGCCCTGCTGGTCAACAGCGTCGAGCCGGGCCTGCGGGCCCGGGCCTTCGGGTTGTCCATCCTCTGCATCCACCTCTTCGGTGACGTGCTCTCGCCTCCGCTGATCGGCGCGGTGTCCGATGCCACCGGCAGCCTCGAGCAGGCGCTCATCATGGTGCCCGTCGCCATCGCCGCGGGCGGGCTCATCTGGATCATCGGCTGGAGGACCCTCCCCGACGATCCTCCCTCGAGGCGCGAGTCCGCCGATCGGCTCAGCCCGGCTGTCGAGACTCCGCCTCCAGCTTCGGCTTGAGCTCCTCGACGATGCGCTGAATCTCTTCCTGCAGGCGCTCGCCCTCGGTGAGCAGGTGCGCGCGCAGCCCGGCGCGGTTGCCCAGCTTGAAGAACGCCACCACGTCGTTGAAGGCCGCGCGCCGGCGCTCGAGGAAATAGAGCGTGAAGATCGCCAGCGGCATCGTGCCGGTGAGGAAGACCACCATTCCCGGGATCCCCCACAGCGACCAGGCGGCCGCGCTGAGCAGCGTCCACCACAGCGGCACCATGATCACCGCCGAGATGAACTTGAGCGTGCCCACCCGATCTCTCGAGACGGGCACCGCGAGCGCGAGCCCCTTGAGGAAGTAGTAGGGCAGGAAGAACAGCACCATCCCCAGCGCGAAGAGAGGGAAGCCGAAGAGCAGCGACGAGAGGTTGCGCAGCACGAAGGTGCGCACCTGCCGCCCCTCGAACTTCACCGCCAGGTCGCCGGCGCTCGAGCTCACCACCTCGAGCCGCGAGTGAAACGACAGCACGTCTTCCTTCAGATCGTCGAAGCGCTCCGGGTCGACCGCGCGCAGGAACGAGGCGCCCCGGGCGAAGAGCCGCAGCCGCTCGGAGTCCTTTTCCCGGTAGCCGTTGCGCAGCGCGAAGAGGCGATCGGCGGTGTGAATGAGATCGAGATCTTCCCAGGTCTCGAGGTTGATGGTGACGTTGCGCATCGCCTCGCCCACGCGGTTGGTGAGGCTGCGCACCCATTCCTGCTCGGCCTCGCCGGCCAGCTCGGGCCCCACCGCCTGCACCAGGATCGGCTCGCCCACCTCGACGTGCACCTTGCTGCGGAACAGGTGCTTCTGCGCGTAGGTGAGCCCGATGGGGATGATGCGCAGCGCCTGCCCGCCCCGCGCGGCCTTCAGCGCGATGCGCGCGCAGCCCGTCTTGATGTCCGAGAGCTGGGGGGCCGAATGCGACTTTCCCTCGGGGAAGATGGTGATCGCCTTCTGCGCGATCAACGCGCCGGCCGCCGCGTCCAGCGTGCCTTCGTTCTTCTCCATCAGGCCCGGGTGATCCTGCTTGCGGTAGACGCGCAGCGCGCCCACGCCCCGCAGGATCCACCCCAGCACCGGCACCCGGAAGAGCGGCTCGCGCGCGAGGAAGGTCACCTGGCGATCGGTGAGCATGAACACCATCGCCGGGTCGATCAGGCTGTTGGGGTGGTTGCCCACGAACATCACCGGGCCGGCGAAGTCGTCGACGCGACGGATCACCTCGACCCGGTAGAACATCCCGAGCGCCATCGAGACGATCGTCCGCACCAGCCGGTAGAACATCGCGAGGACCCCCTAGAAGACACCGATGTTGAAGTGGACCACGACCTGGGGCTCGTTGATCACCAGATCCGCGGCGAGGTTGACCCCCACGTCGAGGGCCAGCGCGCCGATGGGCGTCATGTAGCGCACCCCCGCCCCCACCACCGGTCGAAACGGGCCCACCTTGTTCGGCAACGTCAGCCACAGGTTGCCCGCCTCGAAGAACAGGCCCAGGTCGAACACGCTGAACGCGGGCAGGCGGAGCTCGGCCTTGAACACCGCGAACAGCTCGCCGCCCTGCGAGGGCACCTGCCGCCCCCCGAGGATGGTCTTGGCCGCCGAGGAACAGCCGTCCTTCGCGGCGAGCCGCTGACAGTCGCCTACCTCCTTGCGGTACTGCTCACGCAGATCTTCGGCCACGAGCTGGTCTTCGTTGAAGCCGCGCACGCTCGTCGCGCCGCCGAGGAAGAAGCGGCGCACCGGGGGCGTCGCCGACCCCGTCGCCAGGGGGAAGATGCGCCCGCCGCGCGCCGAGATCGCCACCACGAAGCGGTTCGCCAGGGGAATGTAGCCCGTGGCCAGGCCGCTCACCTTGAGGAAGTTCACCACCACCTGCTTCTCTTCTTCGTCCTGGGCGTAGAGCGCACCCGTCACCTCGGCCGAGCCCTGCAGCAGGAGGCCCCTGGTGGGGGTCAGCGCGCTGTCGCGGAGATCGATGGTGGGGTTGAGCCGCACGCCGTGCAGCGCGAACTCGCCGAAGTTGAAGCGCAGCCGCTCCTGGTCCACCAGGCTGGTCGGCGGCACCGAGGTGAGCGCGCTGCCCACGCGCTCGACGAAGCTCCACTCGATCTCGTACTGCAGCGCGAGCGAGATCTTCGGGCGCATCCAGTCGAGCCCGGGAAAACGGAAGGTGGTCGACCAGTCGAGCGTGGGCACCGCGGCGAAGCGCGAGAAGCGGAACTGCCTGCGAAAGACGCGCTCGCCGATGAGATCGAGCCGCAGGCCCAGGTGCGCCGGGAGCACGCTGCGCGCGTCGACCGAGATGTTCACCCGGCCTCCCATCTGCTGGTACAGCGCCAGGCCCGAGAGATCGACCTCGCCCCGCAGCGCCGGGTACGAGGTGAAGAAGAGGTTGCCCTGGGCGCGGCCGCTCAAGGTGATGCCCCGCCCGCCGATGTTGTTCACCGACCCCTCGACCCCTCCGCGGAAGCCGTCGGCGAAGAAGTAGCCGAAGAAGAACTCGCCCGAGAACAGCGGCCGCTCGCGCACCCGAAGCAGCACCGTCTTGAGCGCCTCGGGCCGATCGGGCGAGAGCATCTCGACCTGCACGTTGCGGAAGATGCCCAGGTTCGACAGGTTGGCCTGCGTCGAGAAGAGCGACTCCGAGTCGAGCGGCTGGCCTTCCTTCATCGTCGCCTGCAGCGTGATGATCTCTTCCACCGTGCGCACCTGGCCCACCGGCAGCACCGCCCGCACCTTCACCTGTGGCCCCGAGACGACGGTGATCAACGCGTCGGCGAGCTGCCCCGTCTCGTCGAGCGTGTACGACGCGCTCACCCCCGAGAAGAGGTACCCGTTGCGGCCCAGCTCGCGCGAGACCGTCTGCTCGAGCCGCTGCAGCTCGCCCGGGCTGAACGGCGCGCCCAGCCGCACCGTGCCCAGGACCTCCGAGGTGAAGCCCGGCGGCAACCCCACTGCCTGCACCACGCGAAAGTGCGCCTGCGGCCCCTCGTGAATCACGAAGCGCGCCCGGCCCACCCTGCCCCGCACCTCGAGCCCATCGAACGCCACCGAGGCCTTGAGGTGCCCCCGCTCCCGGTAGAGCGCCATCATCGCCTTCGCCGCTTCGCCCCAGGTCTCCTCGTCGAACACGGTGTCCATCCGCGGCTGCGGCAGCACGTCGGCGAAGGCCGGGCTGGTGCGCCCCTCGGTGTCGGTGGGGTCTCCCGTCGAGTGCACCTCGAACGGCGTCGCCGGCCCCGAGGTCTCCATCACCCGGCGCAGCACCGAGCGCAGGTCGTCGGCCGGCACGATGGCCGCCCCCGCGAAGTCGATGTCGACGACCCGCAGCGGCTCGCCTTCCTCGATGGCGAAGCCGAGCGCGGCGTGGGTGGTGCGCGGCTTGAGCACCTCCGACGGGGTCACCTTCACGTCGTGGTAGCCGCGGAACCGGTAGAAGCGCGCGAGGCGCAGGGCCAGGCGCTCACCGAGCGCGAGATCGAGCGTCTCTTCACCGTCGTAGCCGAGCAGCACCTGCAGCGAGCTGTCGGACACCAGGCGGTTGCCGCTGAAGACCAGGTCGTACCGGGGCCCCGACACCACCGGCACCACCACCCGCCCGTCGTCGCCCACCTCGGGCAGATCGACCCGCGCGCGGAAGTAGCGCTCGCGGCGGTAGAGCGCCCGCACCGCCTCGAGGCCCGTCTCCAGGCGCACGAGATCGAGCAGCTCACCCGGCCGCAGCCCCACCTTCTCCAGCAGGGTGCGCAGCGGCAGCCCCGGCTCGCCCGAGAACGAGACGGCGCGCACCAGGCTGGGCTCGCCTTCCTTCACCACGAAGCCGATGGAGACCGCGCCCTCGACCATGGTGGCCTCGGTGCGCACCACGGCCGCGCGGAAACCCCGGCGCTGGTAGAGCGCGCGCACGTTCTCGGCGGTGTGCTCGATGCGCTCGGGCCAGTACTCGGACCCCACCTCGAGCCCGGTGGCGCCCAGCACCTCGTCGCGGGTGAGCTCGTGGGTGCCCTCGACGAAGACCGCGCCGATGTTCTGCCGGGGCACGAGGATGAAGATCAGCTCGACCCCCCCCTCGACGTCGCGGCCCTGCACCTCGATGTCGGCGAACTTGTCGGTCGCGAACAGGCTCTCGATCGACCGCTCCACCGCGCGGCGCGAGAGCGCCTGGCCCTTGCGCACCGTCACCAGCTGGGGCACTCGCTCGAGCAGCTTGCGATCGGCACCCGCCGGGAGGCGCACCTCGACCCCGACGATGGTGGGGGCCTCGGCGGCCGGCGCCTGCGTGAGCAGCGCCACGAGGAGAAGACCGGTCACTCCCATTCGAAGCGGAATCTGAGCTCGACGCCGGGGTTCCCCAGCGTGGTGTTCTGGTTCTGATCGTCCCACTGGGCGCGCGCGGACACGTGCTGGTTGAAGCGGTAGTCCAGGTGCGCCTTGGTGCCCCGTCCCGCCACCGGCTTGGTGACGCCCACCTTCAGGTTCTCGATCAAGACCTTCGACTCCAGGGTCACGGCCGGCTCAGCCGTGCCCGAAGCCTCGTTGAAGCTGGTGGTGAGCCGCACCTGGGGATCCTTGAGCAGGCCGCCGCTCTGCGACAGGAACTTCTGCACCTGCTGGTCCAGCCCTGAGGCCGACAGGAGCGCCTCGGCGCCGAGCCCCGCGGCCGAGGTGCCGGTGAGCTGCTCGCGGGACGTCACCCCCAGGGTCAGCAGCGAGAGAATGTCGGCGTCCGACAGCGGCGGCTCCGACGACAGCGAGAGCTTCGGATCTTCGAAGCGGCCGAAGGCCTTCACGGTGACCAGGTATTCCCGCACCTGGCTCTGGGCCGAGAGGTCGAAGGTGGGCCACAGGCCGTTGAACTGCAGCTGCCCGCGCTGCACGTTGAAGGTGTTGCCGCGGAAGAACGCCTGCGCCCCTTCCTGCGTTTCCACCACGCCGATCAACACCGGCTTCACGTTGGTGCCCGAGAGCTTGAGCCGGCCCGCCAGCCGCGCGCGCGCCAGGTTGTTCTCGATGCGCACGTCACCCGCGGTGCGCAGATCGACGTCGAGGCGCAGCCATTCGTTGGGCTTCGTGTCGTTCGGCACCGGCACCTCGCGCGCGGTGGCCACCAGCGACTCGAGCGCCATCGGCTGCGTGTAGCGGAACTTCACCACGTCGAGGCCACCCGAGAGCTGGAACTGCTCGGCGTTGCGCGAGGCCAGCAGCAGCGAGCCCGTGAGCGTCACCGGCACGTCGGGCTTCACCTGCACCGAGACGTCTTCCAGGTCGGTCTGCAGCTCGAGGGTCTTGATCGAGAACCGCTCGAGGCGCACGTCGCCGCGCGCGCGCACCCGCCCTTCGTTCAAGAAGCCCTGCACGTCCTGAATGAGGATGCGCGATTCCGAGAAGTCGGCCCGGCCCGAGAGCGCGCGCACCGCGAGGTCCTGCCCCCGCACCTGGAAGCGCGCGTCGGTGAGCGAGGCCCTGCCCGCCAGCGAAGGCGCGGCCACCGAGCCCGCGAAGGCGGCGGTGAAGTCGAGGCGGCCCTGGGTGCGCTCGAGCTGGTTGGTGAGGCTCGAGAGCAGCCGCAGGTCGACCGAGCCGCGCGTCTTGAGATCGACGTTGACCGGCCCCCAGGTGCCGGCGGCGGTGAGCTCGGTGGTCGGCCCCTTCAGCTCGAGCGAGGCGACCTCGATGGCCCCGGCGTTCCAGGCCAGCTCGACCGGCTCGACGTTGGCCGCCGTGACCTCCCCGCGCGCGATGCCCAGCTCGCTCAGCGTCGCCCGCGCGGTGACCTGGCGGAAGTCACGCATCGGCCCGTGCGCGTCGACCGTGCCCTTGAGCCGCACCGCCACCGACGCCGCCGACTCCGGGAGGAAGGGCGCCAGGTCTGCGATCTGCACGTCGAGGTGCGAACGAAAGGGCCAGTCGTTGCGCATGCTCAGACCCAGCGTCGCCCCGAGCCCGGGGAACACCGTGCCCGAGGCCTCGAGCTCGCGCCCCACGGCCTTCGCCTCGAGGTGCATCGGGCCCAGCACGTGCTGCTTCCACGTCACGTCTGACGACGACATCCACCCGTCGATCACCGTCACGTCGGTGGTGCCCGACACCTTGCCCTTGGCGACGAAGGCCCCGGACACCGGCAGCTTCTGCTCGCCGCCCGGGTCGATCAGCTCGGCCAGCGAGCCGCCCTCGAGCGCGAGCCGGTAGTCGAGGGGGCCGTCGAAGTCCCACGTGCCGTCGACGGCGAACCGGCCCAGCGGCCCGTCGAAGACGGTCGGCTCGAGCACCATGGTCTGGCCGGCCTCGAAGCGGGCGATCAGGTTGGCTTCGCCCAGGCGCCGCTCGAGGTAGCGCCCATCGCGCACCCGGGCGGCGATCACCCCCGTCAGCTCGCTCACCGGGCAGTCGAACGCGGCGAGCGCGCTCATGCGCCCCGTGAGCACCCGGTCCTGGAGGTTCTGCATGGCCGGCGAGAGATCGGCGAGCAGGTCGATCACGTCTTCCACCCGGCCATCGGGGAGCTGCACCGTGGCGCGCGCGTGCAGCTTCGGCTCGTTGAAGTTGAGCGCGACGTCGCCGAAGTACTGCGTCTGCCCCTTCTGCGCGGCGATCGCGGGGAAGGCCAGGGTGCCGCCCTGGTAGCGCAGCGGGCTCTGGGTCACGCCCAGCGAGTAGCCGGCCAGCTTGAAGTCGCGCAGCGTCGTCTGGCCTTCCACCACCACCGAGGCGAAGGGCCCCTTCACCGCCACCCGGGCCTGGCCGAAACCGGCCCACGGCAGCTCGGCGATCGATCCCCCCTCGAGGCGCGAGCTCGCCGATCCGAAGTCCGAGAGATCGATCGCGTCGGCGGTGACGTCGGCGTCGATCGCGTTGCGCTGGGGGAACAGCTTCACCATGCCCGAGACCCGGGTCGCCTCGGCCGCGCCCACGCGGATGGCCACGTCGTCGAAGCTGACCACCTGCGAGGTGACGCCCAGGCGGAACCGCCCCGACGACTGCTTGAACCCGAGAATGTCGATGCCCGCCGTCGGAGGCCCGTCCCACGCGCGCGCGGCGAGCACGAAGCGGCCGGTGTGAAACTCGATGTCGCCGCCCAGCACCGGCGTGGGGCTCAGGTTGCCGGTCACCGTGCCCTTCACCGTGGCGGCGAACTCCACCCAGGCGCCCGGCACGCCCGCGCGCGCCATGATGCGGGCGAACGACGCGTCTTTCGTCTCGATGCGCGCCGTCACCGGCAGGCCCTGCTCGAGCGACAGCTCGCCCGACACCCGCACTTCGCCGTCACCCGAGCGCGTGAGGAACTCCTCGAGCTTGACCACCTTGCCGGTCCACGACGCCCGCGCGGAGAAGTCACCCGGCGCATACGGCCCGAGGATGACCCGTGAGCCCTGCACCTCACCGTGCACGGCGAGCGCATCGAGCTTTCCCCCCACCGACGCGCGCGCGAGCACCTGGCCCGAGGGCGTGGGCAGCGGCACGCCGAGGCGGGGCAGGGCCTCGAGCGGCAGCCAGGCCTGCACGGCGAGGTCGAGCGAAGGCGCACCACACAGCGCGTCGACCGTGCCGGAGGTCGTCACCCGCACCCCTTCCAGGTTGGCCTCGGCGCGCTGCACGTCGAGCTGCTCGGCGCCGAGATCGAGCGTCGCCTCGAGCACCAGCTTGCCCAGGCGCAGCGTCTGGTCGCCCACCACCACCGCGCCCCCACGCCCGTCGACCGTCACCACCGCCTCGCGGCGATCGATCGACGCGTCGATCATCACCCCGTCGAGCCGCACCAGGCGCCCTTCCGGCAGCGTCAGGGCCACGCTCGCGTCGTCGACGCGCAACCGGTTCACCCGCAGCCGCGACAGCTCGCGCACCGGGCAGGTGGTCCCACCGGCGCCGCCGGCCAGCGGCAGGGTCAACGCGACGGAGGGGCGGATCAGCTCGACGTCTTGCAGCGAGACCCCGCCGAAGAAGAGCCCTCGCAGCGACACGGCCGCCTTGTCGGCGGTGATGAACGGCGCGCTCGCCCCGGTGGCGGTCACCACGATCCGGCTCACCTCGACGCTTCCGTTCAGCGGGTCGATGGCGCAGCGGCCCAGCTCGACCTGGGCGTCGATCGCGGCCGGCAGGCGTTCCCGCAGCTGCTCGCATACGAAAGCCCCCGCCCGCTCGGTGCGCAGCACGAGCACGAGGGCGAGCAGGAGCGCGGCGAAGACACCGAGCACTTGTCGCCAGCGGCGTCGGGTCGGCTGCACCTGGAACTCCTTCCTGCCGTCTCTCTACGGGTTACAGCTTCCCGAGTCCCTCGAGGTAGCGATCGATCTCCGCCAGGTCGACGCCCGCCTTCGGCTTGGACGTGGCCGCGACCCCGGCATTCGGCACCGAAGGCGGAGGAGGGGGAGGCTGATCTCCGGTGAGGCCGGCGACGGCCGAGGCCATGGAGCCCCCCTCGAGACGAGGGGTCGGCTCGCGAACCACCACGTTGGGGATCACCGGGGCGACGGGCTCGACGGGCGCCGGCTTCGCCGGAGGGCGCACCGTCGCCGTCACCGGCGCGCTGGCGGGTGAAGGCGGCACCGGAGGCCGGGCCATCGGGGCCGGCGCAGGGGCCGTCGGCACGTTGAACACCGGCGTGGGGGCGGTCACGGCCGGGCCACCGGGCACCGCGGGCCGCGGCGGCGGGGGCGCCGACGCCGGGGGGCGCGGAGCCACGGCCGGGGCGGGCTGCACGGCTGGCGCCGCCGCATGCACGGGCGCCACCGCAGGGGGAGGCGCCTGCACGGGAGCCACGGCAGGCGGCGCAGGGGCTGGCGCAGGCGGCGGCTCGGCGGTGACGTTGGGCACCGCGGCGGGTGCGAGCGCGCCCGTTTCCAGGCCCAGGTTGTCGGCGATCTGCTCGATCAACGTGCCGCGGATCTCGTTGCCCCGCCCCAGGAAGGTCTCGAAGAGGGCGTTGTCGCAGATGGTGTTGATCACCCGGGGCGTGCCACCTGCGCGCCGGTGCACCGCCTCGATCGCGTCACCGGTGAACGGGTTGCGCGCGCTGCCGGCGAGCCGCAGCCGGTGCTTGACGTACGCCTCGGTCGAGTCGGACGTGAAGGGCTCGAGGCGGTAGCGCATGGCCACGCGCTGCGCGAGGGGCGGGTCGAGCTTCAGGTTCTTCTCGATCTCCGGCAGCCCGAAGAACACGAAGCTGATCAGCTTGCGCTCGGGCACCTCGAGGTTGAGCAACCCACGGAACTCTTCCATCAGCTCGCGGGTCTCGAGCATCTGCGCTTCGTCGATCAGCACCACGGCCTTGCGGCCCTGCTCGTAGATCTGCAGCAGGCGCTGGTAGAGCTGGCTGAGCAGCGCGAGCTTCTCCTGCGCCGGGTTTTCCACGCCGATCTGCAGGGCGATGCGGCGCAAGAGCCAGCTCGCCGTGATCCCCGAGTGGATGATGACGAGCAGCGCGGCCTCGTACTCCTCCTCGGGAAGCGAATCGAGCATGCGCCGGGCGAGCGTGGTCTTGCCCGCGCCGATCTCCCCCACCAGCACCGCCAGCCCCTTCATCGAGTTGACCGCGTAGAGGAGCCGCGCCAGCGCCTGCTGGTGCTGCGGCGCGTTGTAATAGAACCGGCTGACCGGGGCGTTGCTGAAGGGCTCGCTGCTCAGACCGAAGTGCTCGAGGTAGCTCATGGCGCCTCAGACGTACCCGACTTTGCGTGCCCCACCGCGAGACGGCGCCCCGCCCGTGCCACCACCGGTGGGCGGCTTGGGGGGCGGAGGCGGTGCGTCGTCTTCGGGCACGGTGATCGCCGAGAGCCGCTCGACCGCCGACGCCACCTCGCGATAGTTGCCGTCCAGCGCCTGCACCTTGAGGAACTGGCCCAGCGCGCGCCCTGCCTGGTTCGCCGCCTCGTAGGCGACCGCCAGCTCGTAGCGGAGCGACTTCTCGACGTCGCCCTTCGCGTGATCGCTGGTGAGGCCCTGCTGGTACGCGTCGATCGCCGCGGCGACCTCGCCCCGGGCGACCTGCAGCATGCCGATCATCGAGAGGCAGTCGATTTCCTTGCGCTTCCCCAGGCAGCCCTTGCGGGCGATGGTGAACTCGCCCACCGCGTCGTCGATGAGGCCCATTTCCTTGTAGGCGACGCCCAGGTCGTAGTGCGTGTCGACGTCTTCCGGCTTGACGACCTTCTCCAGGCCCTTCTTGAACTCGGCGAAGACCTCTTCGACCGACACCTGGTACTCGTCGTTGCCCCCGGCCGGAGCCTCGCCGGTGTCCGACTGATCGTCGCCGAAGTCGCCCAGCTCGTTGGCCAGCTCGGCCGCCAGATCGAACGCGTCGCGGCTCTCTTCGGCGCCGTTGCCTTCCGACGCTTCCGACATGGTGCCGCCGGGCGCGGTGGCGCCGCCGCCGTTCTGCTCGGCTTCCACCCGCGCCATCAGCTCGGCCGCGCGGCGGTGATCGGGGTACGCGATCATCACCGTCTCGAGAATCTCGCGCGCCTCGTCCCACAGGCCCTGCTCCACGAAGAAGGTCGCCTCGTCGCATTCCTCGGCCGCCGGCTCTTCTTCGGGGGGCGCCTCGACCGGCGCCTCGGCCGCGTACGCCGGCTCCTCGTCGGGCATCGCGCTGGTGGTGGTGGGCGGCTCGGGCTCTTCCTCGGCGAACGATTCCTCGGGGAGCGGCGGGCGCGCGGCGCGCAGCATCGACGGGTCGATGCGCGGCGAGATGCGCGTGGGCGCCTCGTGCTCGTCGTCGCCCAGCCCCACCGGCGGCGCGCTGGGCACCGTGGTCATGGGAATGCTGGCGCGCGCAGGCTCGGTCCTCACGGGGACCTCGAGGTTGCCCGTGTCTTCGTCGACCGCGGGCTCGTCGACGAGCGAGAACTCACCGGTGGTGGGCTCGCCGTCGGGCGCGTCGTAGGTGGCGTTGTCGTAGCCGTCGGCGGGCTGGCCTTCGAAGTCGTCCGAGACCACCTGCTGATCGCCCGTCGCCTCGTACAGGTCGGGCACCGGCGGCGGGTCGACCTCGACCTGCGCGGCGGCGTCGGCGTCGGAGGCGCTGAGCATCACCTCGTCGCTGGCCAGCACGTCGGCCGCTTCCATCACCTCGTCGGCCGCGACCTCGCCCGAGATCACGTCTTCGGGTTCGTCGGCGACGATCACCTCGTCGTCGCTCGAATCGACGAGAATCGCGTCTTCCGCCTCGGGCTCCGACGAGTGCTGGGCCTGGTGCGCGGTCGCGCCGCTGTTGGCCATGCGCAGCGCCGAGAGGAACACCGGCACCTCGGGGTGGCCCGGCTGCGTCTGGAGGATGGTCGCGAGGTAGGGCTGCGCGCGCGCGGCGTCACCGGACCGCGTGTGCAGGCGCAGCACGTTGAGCAGCTGCTCGAAGCTCTGCGCGTGCTGATTCGACGCGACGTAGATGGCGTAGGCCTTCTCGTGCGCGTCGATGTTCTCGGGGTCGATCGCGAACACCTTGCGGAGGTGCTCGAGCGCTTTGTCGTGCAGCCCGTACTTCACGTAGACGTCGGTCTCCGTGAGCAGCTTGCCCAGGTTGTCGGCACCGGGCGGCCTGGGCCTGGCCGCCACCGCGGGCGCCATCGCCGTCTGCTGCTGCTGCTGCTGCTGCTGCGCGGGCTGATACGGCTGCTGCACCGCGGTCGCCTGGCCCGCGGGCGGGTACGCCGGCATCGCGGCAGTGGCCCCGGCCGGCGCCTGGTGCCGCGCGGGCGCCGGTGCTTCGTAGACCGGGGCGGCTGGCGCGTTCGCCGCGTCGCGCGCCTGCACGTCGGGGTCTGCGGGGTCGAGCTGGCCGACCTGCCGCCAGACCTGCTCGGCCTCGTCGAGGAAGTTCTTGTCTTCGTAGGCGCGCGCGAGCTCCTTGAAGACCGAGATCGTCTTCGACATCTGCCCCAGGCCCTGGAAAGCCACCGCCAGCAGGCGCAGCGTGTCGATGTCGCGGTTGTCGGCCTTGAAGCAGATCTGCAGCTTCGCCAACGCGCGCTTCTGATCGTTCTTCTGGAGGTACGCCTCGGCCAGTTCCTTGGCCAGCTGCAGGTTCTCGGGCTGCAGCGCCGAGAGCCGCTCTGCCACCCGCAGGTAGTCGTCGGTGCGGCTGTTGCGCTTGAGGTGCTCGGCCGCCTTGGTGAACTCCGCCGCCGCCTCGCCGTTGAGGCCTTCGCGCACGTACAGGTCAGCCAGCTTCACCCGCGAGGCGACGTTGTCGGGGTCGAGGTCGACCATCTTGCGCAGCACCTCGAGGCTGCGCCGCGTGTCGCCCTGCTTGTCCCAGTGCGTGGCGACGATCTGGAAATACGCCATCGCCTCGCCCATCAACTGCAACTGCTGATGGAGCTCGGCCAGCTTGATGTTCACCTCCATCAGGGAGGGATCGAGCTTGAGCACCTGCTTGTAGAGGGCGACGGCCTTGAGGAAGAAGCCGTCGTTGGTGTAGCTCTCGGCGACGCGCGTGAAGTACTGGGCCGCCTGCGAGTTGTCGTTCTTCTTCTGGTACAGCTCCCCCATCTTCTGGAGGATCCGCACGTCCTTCGGGTCCGCATCGAGGACCTTCTGGTACTCCTTGATCGCCTTGTCGTACGCCCCTTTGGCGACGAGTTTGGCAGCGGCTTCGATGATCTTGTTCTTGTCCAAGGATCAGGAACGACTGAAGTTTTGACCTGGGGAAAACCCGCAGGTGCCCGCGAACGCTACCAGACGCAACCACATGGTCCAAGAAGCCATCTTCGGCCGGCGGTAGCTGTTCAGGGGGTCTCTTCGACGGCTTTTCGCAGCCGCTGCGTCCCCGTCTCGGAAGCGTGCATCCGCTCGACGAAGCGGGTGTCGTATTCGCCCCGGATGAAGCTCTCTTCCTGCAGCGCCGCCCGGTGGAAGGGGATGTTGGTGCGGATGCCCTGAATCACGTACTCCGACAGCGCCCGCTGCATGCGCTTGATCGCCTGGTCGCGCGTGTCGGCGGTGACGATCAGCTTCGCCACCAGCGAGTCGTAGTGGGACGGAATGGTGTAGTTCTCGTAAGCGGCTGAATCGACTCGAACTCCGAGGCCGCCCGGCGGGTTGTAGGCCGTGATCTTCCCCGGCCAGGGCGCGAAGGTGACCGGGTCTTCCGCGTTGATGCGGCACTCGATCGACGAGCCCTTGAGGGTCAGATCTTCCTGCTTGAACCAGAGCTTCTCGCCCGCCGCCAGCAGCAGCTGGGTGCGCAGCAGGTCGATGCCCGTCACCTGCTCGGTCACCGGGTGTTCGACCTGCACCCGGGTGTTCATCTCCATGAAATAGAAGCGGCCCTTCTCGTCCATCAGGTACTCGATGGTGCCGAGGTTGGAATAGCCGATGGCCTTCATCGCCTCGACCGAGACCCGGCCCATCTCCTCGCGGAGCGCCGGGCTGACGGCCATCGAGGGGCTCTCTTCGATCATCTTCTGGTGACGGCGCTGCACCGAGCACTCGCGCTCGAAGAGGTGCACCACGTTGCCGAAGGTGTCGCCGACGATCTGGATCTCGATGTGGCGCGGCTTTTCCACGTAACGCTCGAGGTACATGTCGCCGTTGGAGAACGCGTTGACCGCCTCGGCCGACGCGGTGGCGAAGGCCTGCGCGATCGCGCGCGGCTCGCGGACGATCTTCATGCCGCGGCCACCACCACCGGCCGCCGCCTTGAGGATCACCGGGTAGCCGATCTCCTTCGCCAGCGTCTCGGCTTCCTCGGCGCTCTTGAGCACGCCGGGCGAGCCGGGCAGCAGCGGCAGCCCCGCGGCCTTGGCGGCCTCACGCGCGCGCACCTTGTTCCCCATCAGCCTGATGTGCTCGGGCCGCGGGCCGATGAAGGTGATCTGGCACTTCTGGCAGACATCGGCGAACTCGGCGTTCTCCGAGAGGAAGCCGTAGCCGGGGTGAATCGCGTCGGCCCGGGTGATCTCAGCCGCCGACAGCAGCGCCGGCACGTTGAGGTAGCTCTCCTTCGAGGGCGGCGGGCCGATGCACACCGACTCGTCGGCGAAGCGCACGTGCAGCGCGTTGGCGTCGGCGGTGGAGTGCACCGCCACGGTGGCGATGCCCAGCTCCTTGCACGCCCGGATGACGCGGAGCGCGATCTCTCCGCGGTTCGCGATCAGGACCTTCTTGAACACGGCAGCTCCCTGGTTGAGGCGGCGGAGAGAGAAGACGTCAAGCCGGCTCGATGCGGAAGAGCGGCTGACCGAACTCGACGGGCTGGCCGTTCTGCG
Source organism: Archangium sp. (assembly GCA_030681645.1). Classification (GTDB taxonomy): domain Bacteria; phylum Myxococcota; class Myxococcia; order Myxococcales; family Myxococcaceae; genus Archangium_A. The sequence continues at coordinate 291,156 of JAUXRX010000007.1, read as the reverse complement.
ACAGCACCTCGGCCACCTTGCCGGCGACCTCCGACTCGATCTCGTTCATCAGCTTCATCGCCTCGATGATGCAGAGCACCTGGCCCTTCTTCACCGCGGTGCCCACCTCGGCGTAGGCCGGCTGATCGGGCGCGGGCGAGCGATAGAAGGTGCCCACGAAGGGCGAGGTGATCACATGGCCCTTCTTCTCGCCGCCGGCGCTCTCCACCGGGGCGCGCGTGGGCGCCGAGGGGCGCGCGCGCAGCTCGGGCGACGGGTGCGGGGCCATCGGGGCGTGCGAGGGCATCACCGTCACCCCGGGGCTCGCCGACATCGGCGCGCTCATGTGCTGCACCACCTGCGTGGCCGGCGGGCCGCGGCGAATGGTCAGCTTCTCGTCGCCGTTGGTCCAGTCGAGGCGGGAGATCTCGCTCGCCTCGAGGATCTCGACGATCTGCCGCAGCGCCTCGACGTCGAGTGACGTCGTACCGCCAACCTGAACGGGGTCCTTCGACTTGACCTTCGTCGCCATGTCTTTTTGGTTTCCTGTAGGGGGTCGAGAGAGGAAAAGTGTTTCAGGCCGTCGAGGTGCGCGTGAGGTACTCACCCGAGCGCGTGTCGATCTTGAGCACGTCGCCCTCGTTCACGAAGAGCGGCACGTTGATCTGGTAGCCCGTCTCGAGGATCGCCGGCTTCTGCGCGCCCGACACCGTGTCGCCGCGCACGCCGGGGTCGCACTTGACGACCTTCAGGTCGACCGAGTTCGGCAGCGTCACGCCGATCGCCTTGCCGTTCCAGAAGAGCACCGAGGCGTTGATGTTCTCCTTGAGGAAGTTCTTCGACTCCCCGAGCGTCTTGGCGTTCAGGTACGTCTGCTCGAACGACCGCTGGTCCATGAAGTGGAACTCGTCGCCCTGGGCGTAGAGAAACTGCATGTCCTTCTCTTCGATGTCGGGGCGCTCGACCTTGTCGCCGCTCTTGAACGTCGGCTGCAGGTTGCGGCCGCTCAAGATGCTGCGGATCGTGGTCCGCGTGAAGGCGGAACCCTTGCCCGGCTTGACGTGCTGAAAGTCGAGGATCTCGAACGGTTCGCCGTCGATCTCGATCTTCATGCCCTTCTTGAACTCGGACGTGTCGATGACACCAGCCATGGGTGTTTCCTTTGGGAAAGCAATGAACGCGGGCGTCCATACCCCCGCCTCCACGCACCTCGCAAGCAACAACGCGCCGTGCCTGGAAGAACTCAGGCACAGCGCGTCATTGAAACGAAAAGGCGGGCCTGGGCTAGAGGAGCTCTTTGGCCAGCTTCGGCGCGGCCATGCGCAGCGCGTAGCGGCCCTTGCCGTAGTTGCCGTCGGGCAACAGGGCGAGCACCACGTAATAGTCCTGGTTCACCATGCGCATGATGGTGATCACCTTCTCGGTGTTGACCGACATCTCGCCCACCGCCCCGGTCTTCAGGGTCTGCACCGTGCTCTTGAGCTGACCGAGCAGGTTGCCGTACTCGGTGAGCGCGGCGCTCAGCTCCATCGCGGCCGCGTCGGCGGCCCGCGCCTCGGGCTGGTGGGTGTCGACGGCGATGCCATCGAAGCCCACCAGGCTGCAGGCGACCGAACCGCTCACCGACGTGACGACGGCCTCGAGATGCTCACGGAAGCCCATTCGTCAGCACCCCGGTGTGCCAACGGCGGGACAGCACGAGGGGGGCGTGGCAGGGACCAGCTGGTCTCTCGTCTGGCCAGTGTACTTGCAGAAGTCCACCGACCCGGCCGTGGGGTCATTCGCGAACCTCACGTACCCGTTGGGACAGGTGACCGGAAGGGAGCGATACGCGCGAATGGGGAACGTGAGAATGCCCGTGGAGAACGCGTTTCCGGAGCTGGAATAATTCCCCCGGAACTCGACATCCGCAGAAATGTCGACGTGGTCCTCAACCACGGCCGACGGTGCGGGCCCGGGGGGAGGCACGAGCCCGTCGAACAGCGCCGTCCCCAGCTCGGGGCTGATGAGCTGCAGAGCGGCCCCCTCCTCGAGGGGAATGCTCATGTTCTGAATGTACGGCCGGGGGGTCCCCCCCACCCGCTTGCTCAGCCGATACGTGACCACCATTTGCTTGATGATCGGCCGGTCGCGGTTCGCGCGCTCCAGCTGGACGGTGCCCACCGTGACCGGCACCTGGCCCACGTTCTCTGAGCCGCTGACCCTGACGCCCACGAAGAACTGGGGATTGCCCGCGGCCACGTCGAGATAGCCGTTGGGCTGGTTCTCCGAGGTCTTCGTCGCGTCGCAGCTGTCGCCCAGAGGGAAGAACTTCTCGATGAAGATGGGTTGGGCCTGGTTTGCGCAGGACGACGCGGCAACGGCGACGAACAGTATCTTGAGTCTCATGATGTGGTCCTCACGGGTTCTGCGCAACCGCGCTGCGGTTCAGGATGCGCGGGGTGACAAAGATGAGCAGCTCGTTCTTGGTCTCCAACTCGCTCGAGTTGCGGAAGAAGAAGCCGAGCACGGGGATCTTGCTGAGAATCGGCAGACCAGCCTGCGAGTTCGACCCGCCTCGCACGTAGATGCCGCCGATCACCGTCGTGTCTCCGTCCTTCACCAGCACGTTGGTCGTGGCCTCCTTCCGCGCGATACCGGGCTGACCGTTCGACCCACGCACAGCCGGGTCAGGTTGGTTGTTCTCTGCGCGAATGGACATCAGCACGCTCGCGTCCTGGGTGATGTGCGGCGTGACCTCGAGCGAAAGGCGCGCTTCGAAGAACTGCGTGTTCGCACCTGCCGCCGACACCTGGCTGAACGGAATCGACACGCCCTGGCTGATGCGCGCCGTCGCGTTGTCCAGGGTCGTCACCTTCGGCGCCGAGATGGTCTTGACCGCGCCCTGGGCTTCGAGTGCGGTGAGCCGCAGGTTCAACGCCACCGCGCCTCCGGCCGACCCGAACGCCATGCCGAGTGCGCCGCCCGCGCCCTGCCCCGCGCCGACCGGGAGGCTCACGGCGTAGTTGGACGTGCTCGGGTTACCGGGGCTGCCACCGGGCACCGCCGCGCCCGTCACAGCCACCGAGCTGGGGAAGACGAGGCCGGTCGGGTTGCCGTTGACGCCCGACATGAGCCCCTGACCGCCCCATTGAATGCCGACTTCGCGCCGGAACGAGGTGCTCGCCTCGACGATGCGGCTCTCAATCAGCACCTGCGGGGTCTGAAGATCCAGGCTCGCCACCAGCGACCGCACCTTGCCCATGTTCTCGGGCAGGTCACGCACGATGAGCGTGTTGGTGCGGGCGTCTACGGCCACGTTGCCTCGTGCCGACAGCACTTCCTTCACCCGGGCCGACATCTCGGTTGCGGTCGCGTAGTTGATCGAAATGAGGCTCACCGACAGCGGCGTCGAGTCCCTCAAGCTCTTCAGGCGCTCCGCGCGGCTCTTCGCCTCCGATTCCAGCGTCGCCAGCGGGGCCACGCGAATGATGTTGCCGAACTCTTCCTTGCCCAGGCTCTTGCTGCGCAGCACCAGGTCGAGCGCCTGGTCCCACGGGACGTTGCGCAGGCGCACGGTGATCTTGCCGCTCACGTCGTCCGCCACCACGATGTTCTTCTTCGAGATCTCCGCGATGATCCGCAGGAGGTTGTGGATGTCGATGTCCTTGAACTCGAATGACACGCGCTTGCCCACGTAGTTGCGGCGCTGCTGCGGCGCGCCCTCCTCGGTCACCTCGTTGGCCTCGGTCGAGAAGCCCGCAGAACGATCCTGCGAGATCACCTGCTCCGAGCCGCCGCGGGTGCTGAAGCGCCACTGCAGGACGCCCGGGCGCTCGTTCACGAGCTGATCGAGCACCTGGCCGCCTGCCACCACCACGCGCACCTTGTTGGTGCTCCCGGGCACCGCGAACACGCTGACCATCTTCACCGGCGTCTCCAGGGCGCTGGTGTCGAGGCTGCGCTCGAGTTGACGGGCGATGTGCGCGCCCTCGAGGTTGAGCACCGCGCTCTTCCCGTCAGGGCGCTCGACCGTCCACTTCGGGTTTCCCTTGAGCTTGAGCTGCACCACGCCGCCGCTCGCCGATTCCCTGAAGCTGACGTCGGTGACGTCGACACGGCTGTCCACGCTCGTGGCGGCCACGGAAGAGCCCGTCTCCAACGCGACCGGCGCGCCGTCGATCTCGACTTCGGCGCCGTCGGGGCCGGGGGCAGAAGCAGACTCGACCCTGTCCTTCGACACCCCCTTGAGGCCGATCGACACGCCATCAGCGCGGCGGCGGACGTCGAAGGTCGGGCGCTGCGCGAACTCGATCACCACGCGCACCTTCTCGTCGTGAGCGCCGACGCGAACGTCGCGCACGTTGGCCAACGAGGCGCGGGGTGCGCGCGGCGAGCCCTTGAGGCCAAAGAGGTCGATGGCCAGGCGCGACGGGTCGGCGAGCTCGATCACCTCGAACTTCGCCACTTCACCGTCCGTCACCAGCTGGATCCCCGCAGAGGAAGCGGTGATGCCCTTGAGGCGCGTCGCCGCCCTCTTCACCTTCTTCTCGTCGACGCGCGAGGCGATGATGGTCTCGCCCGGCACTGACGCCTTCGTGGGCGTCTCGGCGACGGCCGCAGGCACGGCTTCCGCCGCAGGCGGTGTCCTGGACGGCGCGGCGGCCAGGGGCGCCTCCGTCGCGTCGCCCTCGATCGAGATGATCAGCGCGGAGTCGACGGCCTTGACGTCGTAGCGCCGCGCGTTCGAGAGCCCGAACAGCAGGCGCCCCACCTCGGCCTTCGCGTCGGAGAACTGCGAGGCGACGACGCCGGTCACCGGGCCTGCGCCCTCGTGGTGACCCTTGATCGCCTCCACCGAGGCGCCCGAGACGTCGACCACCAGTCGATCGGGCTCCTTGAGCCTGAAGACGTTGAAGACGGGGGCCTGGCTGCACCGCACCGTGACCTCGACGCCCGTCGGGGTGGTTGCGACCGACACGCCCGTGAGGGCATTGCCCGACGCACCGAACGCCGTCGACGCGAGGAGCCCAGCGAACAACAGGGCACTTTTCATGATGGTCTTCTCCTGGCTCATTGCTCTGCCGCTCTCGGTGCTCATTGAGTGAATTCTTTCCCCTTGAGCAGATCGAGTGGCTCGATGCTCCGCGTGTCGGTCTTGACGCACATGTTCTGTTTGTTTGCCTGGGGCTTGCCGTCCGGCCCGCCGCTGATGAACGAGGTGACAACAATGCAGTCGCGGAGGATCTGTGTCACTTTTCCGCCCTGCTTTCCCACGCGGGTGTTGCGGCGCACGATGTGGCCCACCCCGCTCCGATCTTCCACCATCGCCAGCGGGTTCGCGTCGCCGCTCACCACCGCGACCACCGTGAGCTCGTCGGTATCGACCAGACACAGCGGCTCGGTGCAGCTCACCGTCTCACCCGGCACCTCGAGCGAGCCCTTGGGGCCCTCGACCAGCAGCGAGCGGAATGGATCGCGCTTGTTGATCGGGCTGTAGGCGTAGTCGACCGTCACCGCCGCGGCCACCGGCGCGGCGGCCTCGACCTTCTTCCGCGGCGTCACCGGCGCGGCCGTCGGTGGCGGCGCATCTTCCCCACACCCTGCCATCGCACCGAGGGCGAGGGCGAGCAGCGGACCTCGGCAATTGAAGGGCGTCATCGCTTCTTCCCCTTGGTGGCAGAGTTCCCCTTGGTGACAGCCGATTCGCTGAACCGGAAGGTGGTCGCCATGAACTCGGAATTGAGCGTCACCTTGTCGCCCTTCAGCACGGGCGAGGCGAGCCGCAGGTTGGACACGTTCACGATGCGGCGGAGGTTGGCGATCTCCTGGAGGAACATCGCCACCTCGTTGTAGTTGCCGCTCACGGCCATGCTGATGGGAATGCGCGAATAGAAACCCTCGGCTGCTTCGGGGCCCGGCACCACCCGGCTGATCTCCAGCCCCGACTTCTTGCCCACGTCGCTCAGCTGCGAGAGCAGCTCTTCGATGTCCTTCTTCTCGGGCAGCTGCGTGAGCGCCTCCTGGAACTTCTGCTCGAGGGCGTCCATCTCCTTGCGCCGCTCGTTCAGGTTGTCTGCGATCGCCTGCTTCTCGGCGAGCGTGATTTCCTTGGCGGTCTGGTCGGCCTTGAGCCCCGTGATGGTGGTGTCGAGGTCAGTGATGAAGAGGAAGTACATGCCTGCCGTGAGCAGCAGGATGATGCCCGCGATGATCCCGGCTTTGACCGGCGTGGCGAGCTTGTTGATCTTTTCGATGAGCTGTTCCACGTCGGCCTCAGATCCCGAGATTCACGGTGAGCGTCATGTCGAACTTGACGATTTTTGCGCCGGCCTTGGACCCGGCGCCGGCAGCGTCGGTCGTGGTGTTCTTCAGCTCGAGGTTCGAGAAGAAGAAGCCCAGCTCGGCCGGGGTGTTCTCGAGGATCTCCGCCTCGCTCCCCAGCAGCTCGACGCGGAAGTTGCCGTCGCGCTTGCGCTCGACCACGCGGCCCATGCCCTTCGAACACCACACGATGTTGTTGAGCCCGCGCATGAACTCCGAGACGTCGTCGAAGCTCTCGGCCGCGCCGTTCATCACGGCCGCCCCGCCCTTCTCTTCGAACGAGGTGATCCACACCTTCTTGGGGATCGCGGTGGCGAGCGCGTCGAGCAGCTTCACCGGGCCGGCGCGCTGCTTGGTGAGCTTGTCCAGGACGGCGAGCTTCTCCTCGACCTCCTTCTTGCGCCGCTGCAGGTTGGTGACCTCACCGATCACCTTCTCGAGCTGCGCGATGCGCGCGTTGGTGTCGTCGAGGCGCCGCTGGGCCGCCTCGCGCTTGCCGTCCATCCAGACGTACCAGTAGCCGTTGGCTGCGGCCGAGATGATGAACATCCCGACCATCAGCACGATGAACTGGCGCCCGGCTTCGCGTTTCTGTACCTGCCGAACCGGCAGGAGGTTGATGCGGATCATCATCTCGTGTCAGTCCTTGTTCAGCCGAGTTTGTCGCCGGGCTTGCGCAGCGCCAGGCCCACGGCCACCGCGGCCTGGGGTGCCACGTCCATGATGAACGCTGGGTCGAACTTCCTGTTGTCGATCTCGATGCGCTTGAAGGGGTTCAAGATCTCGACCGGCACGCCCACGCGCGCCTCGATGGTCTTGAACAGCGCCGGCACCTTCGCGGTACCGCCCGACAGGTACACCTTCGAGAAGTTCGCGTCGGCCGCCGTGCCTGCGTAGAAGTCGAGCGACCGCTGGATCTCGCCGGCCACCTGCTCGGCGACCTGCGTCATCACCTTCTCCACTTCCTGGGGCACGACCGCGTCTGCGTCGCCGCGCCCGCCGCCGACCTTGAGCGCCTCGGCTTCCTCGTAGGAAACGTTGAGCTGCTTCTGGATCTCTTCGGTGAACTGGTTGCCGCCGATGGTGACGTCGCGGGTGAAGGTGGTGACACCCTGCGAGAGGATGTTGATGTTGACCACCGCCGCGCCGGCGTTGATCAGCACCACCGTCTCGTTCATCGGCACTTCGTAGTTGGCCGAGAAGCAGTTCTGCACCGCGAAGGCGTCGACGTCGACCACCACCGGCGTCAGCCCCGCCTCGGTCACGACCGACGAGTAGTCGTTGATCATGTCCTTCTTGGCGGCCACCAGCAGCACGTCCATCTGGCCGGTCGCGTCGTTCGCGTCAGGCCTCAAGATCTGCGTGTCGAGGTTGACGTCCTTGATGTCGAAGGGAATGTGCTGCTCGGCTTCCCACTGGATCGCTTCCTCCAGCTCGTCCTGCGACATGCGGGGCATCGAGATCTTCTTGATGATCACCGAGTGGCCGCTGACGCCGATCGCGACCTCCTTCTGCTTCACCTTGAGCTCCCCCAGGAGCTCCTGGATCGCCTGCACGATCGCCGTCGAGTTCATCAACGCGCCATCGACGATCGCCTCGGGGGGCAGCGGCTTCATGCCGAAGCTCTGCAGGGCGTACGTCACCTCGCCCCGCCGTCGCTGCTCTTTGAGCTGAATGAGCTTGACCCCGGAGGATCCGATGTCGAGCCCAAGCGCCAGTTTGCCCTTCGCCATGCCGGCTCCTTCGAAAAGTGCTGCTGCGGTGAAGCCTACGGTCGTTTCAGAGACCTTGAAAAAAATTGGCCGCTCAAAGCCGAATCGTCGTCAGTCCTCGAACACCTGCGTGCGATCGGTCACCTTCAGGCCGAGCGCGAGAATGATCTTCCGCTTCGTGTCGAGCCGGCACTGCGCCCCCCGCTCGACGCGATCGATGGTGAGCACCGAAACCCCCGCGCGCCGCGCGAGCTCTGCCTTCGAGAGCAGCCGGTCTTCCCGAAGCTGCTGCACCCGGTTGGTCTTCTTGTCTTCCTCGTCGCTCATCGGATCACCATCGTCTCCCGCAGAACCGGTGAAGTCAACGGATGTGATCGCTCTTTGATAACATAATTATACGTCAAAGATATGTAGGTATACAGTCAAAGGTGGGTGCGATATTTCACACCACCAGCCGTAGTGGATCAAAGTCGCCCAGGCGGAGCGGTCTGGCGGAACGCCGCGACCCTCAGGCAGGCCCCTTTTCGCCTTCCGCGTCGGGATCGATGCCGTAGTCCTTGATCTTGTAGAGCAGCGCGCGATGGCTGATCTCGAGCAGCTCGGCCGCGCGGGTGCGATTGCCCCGCGTCTGCCGCAGCGCCGCGCGAATGAACTGATCTTCGACGCTCTCGATCGCGCGCTTGAGCGAGTACTGCATCGACTCGGGCGAAGGCAGCGCCAGCCCGGGCGCAGCGGCAGGCGCGGGCCGCGCGGCCCACAACTTCTCGGGGAGATTCTCGGGCGCGATCACCGTGCCCTCTGCCAGCAGCACCGCGCGCTCCATCGCGTTCTCGAGCTCGCGCACGTTGCCGGGCCACGCGTAGCCGGTGAGCATCTGCTCGGCCTCGGGCGAGAGGCCGGACACCGGGGGCTCGCGGTTGAAGTCGCGGTTGAAGCGCGCCAGGAACGCGGCGGCGAGCAGCGGCACGTCGTCCTTCCGCTCGCGCAGCGGGGGCACCTTGAGCTGCACCACGTTGAGGCGGAAGTAGAGATCTTCGCGGAACTCGCCCCGCTCGACCAGGCGCTGCAGGTCGCGCAGCGTCGCGGCCACCACCCGCACGTCCACCTTCTCCGAGCGGCTCTCGCCCACCGGGCGCACCTCGCTCTCCTGCAGCACCCGCAAGAGCTTCACCTGCGCCTGCATCGGCAGCTCGCCCACCTCGTCGAGGAAGATGGTGCCGCCGTCGGCCTCGGTGAAGAGCCCGCGCTTGGCCACCCGGGCGTCGGTGAAGGCGCCGCGCGCATGCCCGAACAGCTCAGACTCGATCAACCCCGCGGGGATCGCGCCGCAGTTGACCGCCACGAACGGCATGGACGCGCGCGGTGACAGCTCGTGCAGCGCCCGGGCGACCAGCTCCTTGCCCGTGCCCGATTCGCCGACGATGAGAATGGTGGTCGACACCGGCGCCAGCCGCGCGATCTGCTTCTTGAGTACGCCCAGCGGCTCGCTCTTCCCCAGCAGGCGCTGCAGCGGGCCATCGGCGGGCGGCTCGCCGCGCAGGCGGCGGTTTTCCCGCACCAGGCGCAGGCGCTCTTCGGCCTTCTTGAGGACGAAGACGATCTCCTCGGGCTTGAAGGGCTTCTCGATGAAGTCGTACGCGCCCTGCGCCACCGCCTCGAGGGCGAGGTCTTTCGAGCCGTACGCGCTCATCACCAGGAACGTGAGCTCGGGGTTGGTCGCGAGCGCCTGCCGCAGCAGCGCCATGCCGTCGACCTTCGGCATGCGCACGTCGGAGATCACCACGTCGTAGCTGCGCGCCGCGAGCTCCTTGAGCGCCTCTTCACCGTCGCTGACCGCCCGCACCTCGTAGCCGCTCTCGCTCAGCACCAGCGTGAGCACGTGGCGAATGGACGCCTCGTCGTCGGCGATCAGCACGTGGCGGAAGGCGGCCATGGGGCAGGCTTACCACGCCTCCCTCACGGCAAAGGCAGGCCGATGGTGAAGCGCGCCCCCCCACCGGGGCGATCGCCGACCTCGAGCTGCCCCTCGAACTGCGAGAGCAGGTGCCGCGAGACCGCCAGCCCCAGCCCGGTGCCCTTGCCCGCCGCCTTGGTGGTGAAGAACGGCTCGAAGAGGTGCGCCTTGACCTGCGCGCTCAGGCCCGGCCCCTCGTCCTCGACCACCACCCGCCCCGCGCCGTCCGACTGCTCGGCGCGCACCACGATGCGCCCCTTGCCCGACATCGCCTGCGCGGCGTTGAGGAGCAGGTTGACCAGCACCTGCGAGAGCGGCCCCGTCTCGGCCAGCAGCCACAACGAGCTGGGCCCCTCGACGTCGACCTGCACGCCCTCGAAGTCGCGGCTCGCGCCCAGCAGCTTCACGCACGAGTCGATCACCGGCCGCACGTCGATCGGCTGCGCCTTGCCCCGCGAGGGGCGCCCCAGCTCGAGCAGGCCGCGCACGATCTGGTCGATGCGCTGCACCTCGAGCTCGATGCGCGCCACGAGATCGAGCAGCTCGGCGTTCTCGGGCTGCCGCATGCGGATCACCGAGAGGTACCCGAGGATTCCCGAGAGCGGGTTGCCCACCTCGTGCGCCACACCCGAGGCCAGCTTGCCCACGGTGGCGAGCCGATCGTTGGCCACCAGCTCGGCCTGCAGCTTCACCAGCGCGCCGTGCGAGGCCGAGAGCTCGTCGAGCTGCGACCTGGTCAGCCGCCGCTCTTCGCGCAGGTCGAGAGCCAGCCGGCGCAGGGCGCGATCGAGCCGCAGCAGCAGCCCGCCGCCCTCCTGGTCGTCGCGGGCGAGATCCTTCACGGTGGTCTCGATGCGCTCGATCGGCCGCCCCACGGTGAAGTGCAGCACCAGGTACACCACCAGGGTAGCCAGCCCGAAGTCGAGCGAGAGCACCAGGGTGCTGGCGCGCTGCCACGCGTCGGCCTGCAGGGCGCGCTTGAGCAGCGGCTGCAGTGACAACCAGGTGGGCGCCACCGTGACCATGGCGATCAGCAGGGACGTCACCAGCAACCGAAGCCTCATTCTTCGCGGTCCCCCAGGCCGTGCTTGGCGAGCCGGTACCTCAACGAGCGGAAGGTGAGCCCCAGCAGCTGCGCGGCGCGCATCTTCACCCCGCCCGAGAGCCGCAACGATTCCTGCAGGAAGCGGCGCTCGAGCTCGTCGAGGTGCCGCTCGAGCGAGAAGCCCTCGCCGATCTTCACGTCGGCCGAGGCCAACGGGTCGGTCGTGCCGCGCACGCCGGCCGGGAGACTGTCGGGGCCCAGTTCCTCGCCGTCGGACAGCGTGGCCGCGCGCTCGACGATGTTCTGCAGCTGCCGCACGTTGCCGGTGAACGAGTAGGCCTCGAGGAGCTTGAGCGTGTCCTCGGTGAAGTGCAGCCCGGGGCGGCCCAGTTCCTCGGCCACCCGGCCCAGGAAGTAGCCGGCGAGCATGCGAATGTCTTCGCGGCGCGCGCGCAGCGGGGGCAGCTCGATGTTGATCACGTTGAGCCGGAACAGCAGGTCTTCACGGAAGCGGCCCGCCTTGACCTCCTCGTCGAGCCGCCGGTTGGTGGCGGCCAGCACCCGCGCCTCGAAGGGCACCTCGCGCGACGAGCCCACCGGCTTGACCCGCCGCTCCTGCAGCACGCGCAAGAGCTTCACCTGCGTGGCCGGGGGCAGCTCGCCCACCTCGTCGAGCAGCACGGTGCCGTCGCCCGCCGAGACGAGGATGCCGGTGCGCTCGGACTGCGCGCCGGTGAACGCGCCGCGCACGTGGCCGAACAGCTCGCTCTCGAGCACGCCCTCGGCCAGCGCGCCGCAGTTGACCGGCACGAAGGGCGAGGTGGCGCGGGGGCTGCGCGCGTGAATCGCGCGGGCGACCACTTCCTTGCCCGTGCCGCTCTCGCCGGTGATCAGCACCGTCGAGCGGGCCTGCGCCACCTTGTCGACGAGCGTCCACACCTGCCGCATCGCGGGGCTGGTGCCCACGTAGTACTCGGCGCGCGGCAACAGGGTGGCCCGCAGCTGCCGGTTTTCCTCGGTGAGCCGGCTCTTCTCGAGCGCGCGATCGACCAGCAGCACCAGCTCGTCGTTGTCGAACGGCTTGCTGATGTAGTCGTAGGCGCCCTGCCGCATCGCCTGCACCGCCGAGGCGGGCGTGCCGTAGGCGGTGATGATGATCACCTCGGGCGGTGGAGAGAGCCCGCGCGCCACCTTGAGCACCTCGATGCCCGAGTCCTGCCCGATGCGGAAGTCGCTGATGGCGAGATCGTAACTGCGGCTGGCCAGCAGCCCGCGCGCGGTCTCGACCGATTCCGCCAGCTCGACCACGTGACCCGAACGAGTGAGGAGCACCTCGAGGTACTCACGAATGGAGAGCTCGTCGTCAACGACCAGGATGCGCGCCATGGGGTTCCTTTACGCCGATCTGAGCTTGACCGAGAACGTGGTCCCCGTCGCCGGGCTCGACTCGACCGAGATGGTGCCGCCGTGCGCCTGCACGATGGTGTGGACCGTGGAGAGCCCCAGCCCGGTGCCGCCCTGGGCGCGGCTGAAGAAGGGCTCGAAGATGCGCTGGCGATCTTCAGGGGCGAGCGCGCCGGCGCTGTCCCACACGTCGAGGCGAACACCGTCGCCGCCGTTGGCGACCTTGATGCGAATGCGGCCCCGCCCTCGCGCCCCGGAAATGGCCACCGCGGCGTTGCGCAGGAGGTTGATCAGCACCTGCTTGACCTGCCCCGCGTCACACACCGCCTCGATCGACTCGAGGCTCTCGTCGACCTGCACACCGGCGAAGGCCGGGTCGGCACGCAGCAGCTCGAGCGTCTCGCGCACCACCACGTCGACGCGCGTGCGCGCGAGCTGGGGCGGCGGTGGGCGCGCCAGCTTGAGGTAGCCCTCGACCAGGCCCGCCAGCCGATCAGACTCGCGCAAGATCAGCCGGGCCAGGCCTTCACCCGGGCTCCCTGCGCTGTCGCCCACCAGCATCTGCGCCGAGCCGCGCATCGCCGCGAGCGGGTTGCGGATCTCATGGGCCAGCTGCGCCGAGAGGCGGCCCAGCGTGGCCAGGTGGTCGATGCTGTCGAGCTCGCGCTCGATGCGCCGGAGCTCGGTGAGATCCTGAAAGACGATCAGGAGCCCCTCGGCGCTGCTCAGCGGCGTCACCGAAAGGCCGAGGACCCGATCTCCGCGCGGCGTCGCGACCCGCAGCTCGCTGCGGCGCCCGGGAATGAGGGCCTTGGCGCCCGGCAACAGCTCGTCGACGCGCGCCCGCCGCGTCACCTCTTCGGTGCTGATGCCCAGGATCGCCTCGGCTGAGGGGTTGACGAAGGTCACCACCCCATCGGGATCGCAGGTGACCAGCCCCGAGGGCATCGCACGAACGATCTCGTCTTGAAGCTCGATGAGCTCGCGCAGGTCGCGCTCGCTGGCCGACAGGCGGCCGCCGGTGCGCGAGAGCTGCTCGCCCACGTAGCCGCTGAGCACGGCGATCAGCAGCTGGGCCACCAGCTGGATCAACGCGTCGAGCCCGAGCCTGGGGAGACTCTCGCTGGGGTGACTCTCGAGCAGAGAGGCGAGCACCAGCAGGTAGGCGGTCGCCGCCCCGAGGAAGCCCACGATCGCGCCACGCGTGCCGAGCAGCACCGCCGCGCCGACGATGCTGACCAGGAAGAGGAAGGTGAAGGGCGAACGCGCGCCCCCGGTGAGGAAGACCACGCTCGAGGCGAGGAGAACGTCGAAGACGATCTGCGTCCACGCGGCGCCCGGGCCCACCCGCCCCGCGCGCAGGAGCAGGCCGGTCACCAGCGTCAGGACGTAGCTGAACGCGATGATGCCGAACGACGTGAGATCCGCGGTCGAGAGCTCACTGCGCGGCGCCCCAGACGAAAGCTGCGCCGCCAGCACGCCCAGGATGAGCGTGGTGGCGACCGTACGGAAGAGCGTCAGCCACAGCAGGCGAACCCGGAGGTCCGCCGCGGCTGCGACCACGCCGCTGCTACTTGATTGCACCGGCGATGCTGAAGATGGGCAGGTACATGGCGATGAGGAAGCCGCCGACCCCGCCTCCGAGGAAGACCATCATGATGGGCTCGATCAGAGACGTGAGCGAGGCGACCCCCGCATCGACTTCGTCGTCGTAGAAGTCGGCGATCTTTCCCAGCATGGCGTCCATGGCGCCAGTGGCCTCGCCGACACCGATCATCTGCACGACCATCGAGGGAAACACCTTCGTCTCGGCGAGCGGACCGGCGATGTTCTTCCCTTCGCTGATCTTCGCACGGACGTACTGGATCCCCTTTTCGATCGTCCGGTTGCCGGCCGTCTTCGCCGTGACGTCGAGCGCGTCGAGAATGGGTACGCCAGAGCTGATCATGGTGCCGAGGGTGCGGGTGAACCGCGCGACCGCCACCTTGCGGAGCAGGTCCCCAATCAACGGTGCATGGAGGATGGCGCGGTCGAAGATCTCGCGCCCCCTGGGGTTCGCGTGGAAGGCCCGAAACGCGACGACGACGGCGGCCATGCCCACCACCAGGTGAATGAGGTAGGACTGCAGCCAGTTGGAAAGATCGACCACGACCTGGGTCGGAGCAGGCAACGCAGAACCGAAGTCACGGAACATCGCCTCGAACACCGGCGTGACCTTGACGAGCAACACGCCGGTGACCAGGACACCGATGCTGACGACGGCGATGGGGTAGGTCAACGCACCCTTCACCTTCCGACCGAGCTTCTCGGCTTTCTCGCGGTAGGTCGCCAGGCGGTTGAGGATGGTGTCGAGAATACCGCCGACCTCGCCGGCGGCGCACAGCTGCACGTAGAGCTCGTCGAACGCCTTCGGGTGATCCTTGAGCGCGTCGGAAAACGTCGAGCCGCCTTCCACGCGGCCCTTGATCGCAAAGATCACTTTTCGGAAGGCCGGGTTCTCCGTCTGGCTGCCGAGAATGTCGAGGCACTGCACCAGCGGCAGACCTGCGTCGATCATCGTGGCGAACTGACGCGTGAAGATGAGGATGTCTTTGTTGGCGATGCCGCCCGGCAGCGAGAGGTTCGCGTCGAGGATGCCCTTCTTGCGGACCTTGGTGGGCGTCATGCCCAGCGAGACGAGGCGCGCCTCGACGGCCTTGAGGTCGCCCGCTTCCATTTCCCCCTTCTTCACTTCGCCCTGCTTGGTCTTCGCCTCCCAGATGAAGATCGGGGTGGCGGCCTTCTTGGTGGGTCGGGGCGCGGTCTTGACGGTGGCTGCCTGGGCCATGAGCGTGTGCTTTCAGTTGAAGGAGCGGGGCCATGTTAGCCCCGCTGGGCGAAAGTCCAAATGCGGTGCCGTTTCCTACCCTTACCTACCCGGGGGCCGGCCCTGGCCACCCGCCCCCTGGCTGGGCAGGTTGCCGCCGCCTCCGCTGGCGATCATGTTCTTGAGTTCGTCGGGGTCGTTGGTGCGGCCGAAGGCTTCGTCCATGCTGATCTGCTTGCGCTGCAGCAGCGAAGCGAGGGCCTGGTTGAAGGTCTGCATGCCGAACTTCGCCTGGCCGACCTGCATCTGCGAGTAGATCTGGTGCACCTTGTCCTCGCGAATCAGGTTTCTGATTGCGGGGTTGGGGATCATCACCTCGAGCGCCAGCACGCGCCCGCCGCCGTTGGCCTTGGCCAGCAGCGACTGCGACATGATCCCTTCGAGCACGAACGAGAGCTGCGCGCGCACCTGCGGCTGCTGGTACGGCGGGAACACGTCGAGGATGCGGTTGATCGTCTGCACCGCGCTGTTGGTGTGGAGCGTGGCGAAGGCGATGTGACCGGTCTCGGCGATCACCAGGGCCGACTCGATCGTCTCGAGGTCGCGCATCTCGCCGACCAGCACCACGTCGGGGTCCTGCCGGAGGATGTACTTGAGGGCGAGCTTGAACGACTTGGTGTCGGCGCCCACCTCGCGCTGGTTCACCAGGCAGTTCTTGTGCGGGTGCAGGTACTCGATCGGATCCTCGATCGTCATGATGTGCTCGTGACGATCGGTGTTCACCTTGTCGATGATGGACGCCAGCGTGGTCGACTTGCCCGAGCCCGTGGGGCCCGTGACCAGCATCAGCCCACGCGGGCGCTTGCTGAGCTCCTGCACGATCGGCGGCAGACCCAGCTCGGCGAAGGTGAGGATCTTGAACGGAATGGTGCGGAAGGCGCCGGCCACCGCGCCGCGCTGCATGAAGATGTTCGAGCGGAACCGCGACAGCCCCTTCACGCCGAACGAGAGGTCGAGCTCGTTCTCTTCCTCGAACTTGTGCTTCTGGGCGTCGGTCAGGATCGAGTAGCAGAGCTGCTTCGTCTCGACCGGCGTCATCGCGTTCATCTTCAGGGGCACCAGCTCGCCGTCGATGCGGAGCTGGGGCGGCGAGCCGGTGGTGATGTGGAGGTCTGACGCGCCCCGATCGACCATCGCCTTGAGCAGCTGATGCAGGTTGGCCACGAATACTCTCCTTAGAAACGGTCAGGGGCGGTGTTGCTCACCGCTTCTTCGATGGTGGTCGCGCCGGCCATCACCTTGGCGAGCGCGGCCATGCGCAGGGTCTGCATGCCCAGGCGAATCGCTTCCTGCTTGAGCTCGGCGGCCGACGCGCCGTTGATGACGATCTCCTTGAGGCCGTCCCAGAACGGCATGACCTCGTAGACGGCGACGCGGCCGCGGTAGCCGCGGTCGTTGCATTCCTTGCAGCCGGCCTTCTCGTACAGGGTGAACGAGCCGATCTTGTCCGCGGGGATGCCGGCGTCGATCAGCGCCTGCTCGTCGACGTTCTGCACCGCCTTCTTGCAGGTCGGGCAGAGCCGCCGCGCGAGGCGCTGGGCGAGGATGAGGTTGAGCGACGCGGTCACCATGAAGGGCTCGATGCCCATGTTCAGCAGGCGGCTGACCGTGCCTGGCGCGTCGTTGGTGTGCAGCGTGGAGAGCACGAGGTGGCCCGTGAGCGCGGCCTTCACCCCGATCTCCGCGGTCTCGAAGTCGCGGATCTCGCCGATCATGATCGTGTCGGGGTCTTGCCGCAGGAACGAGCGCAGGGCGGCCGCGAAGTTGAGGCCGATGGAGTCCTGCATCTGCACCTGGTTGATGCCGGCGAAGTTGAACTCGACGGGATCCTCGGCGGTGCAGACGTTGGTGGTGGGGTCGTTGAGCGCGGCGAGCGCGGAGTAGAGCGTCGTCGTCTTGCCAGAACCGGTGGGGCCGGTGACCAGCACCATCCCGTACGGACGATCGATCGCTTCCTTGAACCACTTGAGCGGCTCGGCGTCGAAGCCGAGCTTCGTCATGTCGAGCTGGAGGTTGCTCTTGTCGAGCAACCGCATGACGATCTTCTCGCCGAAGAGCGTGGGGCAGACGCTGACGCGGAAGTCCATCTCCTTGCCGCCGCCCAGCTTGATCTTGATGCGCCCGTCCTGCGGCAGGCGGCGCTCGGAGATGTCGAGCTGCGCCATGATCTTCACGCGCGAGATGATGGCGCTCTTGAGCTTGATGGGCGGCTTCATCACCTCGTACATGACGCCGTCGATGCGGAACCGAACCCGGAAGTCCTTCTCGTAGGGCTCGATGTGAATGTCAGAGGCGCGCTTGCCGATCGCGTCCTTCAGGATCAGGTTCACCAGCTTGATCACCGGCGCGTCGTCGGCGGCCCTGGCGGCCTCCTCGACGCCAGCCTCCTGCTCGCCCTCGGCGATCTCGACGTCGTCTTCCTGCATGTCGCTGACGATGTCTTCGAGGCTGGGGCCCTTCACCGCGTAGTAGCGCTCGATGGCCTCACGAATCGCGGGCTCCGACGCGACCACGGCTTCGATGTTGTACCCGGTGAGGAACTTGAGATCGTCGACCGCGTAGATGTTCGACGGGTCGCACATCGCGACGATCAGCGCGCTGCCCGCACGGTTGACCGGCACCACCAGGTGCTTCTCGGCGACGTCCTTGGGCACGAGCTTGATGATGTCGGGCTCGACGTCGAATTCCTTCAGGTTGATCGCCGGCACGCCGTACTGCTTCGAGAGGAAGTCAGTGAGCTTCGATTCTTCGATCGCGCCCACCTTGATGAGCGCGGTGCCGATGCGGGTGCCTGTCTTCTGCTGTTCTTCCTGCGCTTTTCGCAGCTGCTGAACGGAGATGAGATTTTCGCGAACGAGCAGCTCGCCGAGACGACCTGACATGGAGTTGGGCCCTCAATTCGAAATGAATCAGCAGCGGGAAAAGAGCGCGGAATTCAAACCCCGCAAGTCAGGCAAAGCAAGGAATCACGGACGCCGGCGTGCGACGGCCGCGCGCGCCGCCTCGAGGTCCCGGCCGATCTGGGAGGACAGCTCGCTGGCAGAAGCAAAGCGTTTCTCCGCGCGCAGGCGCTCGAGGAACTCCACCCGCAGCCGCTTGCCGTAGAGCTCGCCGGTGAAGTCGAAGAGGTGGGCTTCGATCGTCACCTCGCCGCCGCCGAATGTAGGTTTGACACCGATATTCGCTGCGCCGCCGTGCCATTCCGGTTGGCCGAGAATGCAGACGCGCACCGCGTAGACGCCGGCGGCTGGCCGCAGCTCGTTGGTGGTGTCGATGTTCGCGGTGGGGAACCCGATGGTGCGGCCGCGGCCCGCGCCCGGCACGACCAGGCCGTCGAGATCGAAGGGGCGCCCCAGCAGGCGCGCCGCGGCTTCGGCACGGCCCTCGAGCACGTACTCGCGGATCTTGCTCGACGAGACGACCACGCCCTCGAGGCTCACCGCGCTCACCGTCACCACCTGCGCGCCCCGGGTGGCCGCGGCGGCCTGCAGCGTGGGCACGGTGCCCGCGCGCTTCGCCCCGTAGGTGAAGTCGTAGCCGACGACCACCGTGCGGGCGCCGATGCCGTCGAAGAGCGAGCCCTCGAACGCCTCGGGCGAAGTGCGCGCGTAGTCGAGGGAAAACGGCTGAACGATCGCCGCGCCGACCCCGTGCGCCTCGAGCAGCTCGAGCTTGCGGGCCTGGCTGACGATCAACCGGGGCGCGAGCTGCGGCTGCAGCACCTTGCCCGGGTGCGGCTGAAAGGTGAGCGCCACCACGGGGCCGTGCTTCGCGGCCTCGGCGAAGAGCGCCTGGTGGCCGAGGTGCACGCCGTCGAAGTTGCCGAGGCAGATCGCGCAGCCCCTCAAGGATCCGTCAGACGCCTCCTGGATGGACGAGCAGAGCTTCACCCCCAGGGGTATAGCCGACGCGTTCCCGCACCGGTCTTTTCGTGCGCTCGGTCGCACGACGGTGATCACAGCAACCGACCTGAGAGATGGGGTCGGTTGCTGTGATGCCGTCGGGCTACCGGGGGCACGGCTTTTCGTGCGCTCGGTCGCACGATGGTGATCACAGCAACCGACCTGAGAGATGGGGTCGGTTGCTGTGATGCCGTCGGGCTTACCGGGGGCACGGCTTTTCGTGCGCTCGGTAGCACGACGGTGATCACAGCAACCGACCTGAGAGATAGGGTCGCCGGGTGTCGAGTCTCCTGCTGGCGCTGGCGCTGACTGCGTGGCCTCTGCCTCGCGATGCGGGTGCCGCCGAGTACGCAGCGCCCGCGAACTGGCCGCAGGAACCAGAATGGAATCTCGCCTGGCCGCTCTACTCGTTCACGCCGGCGGGCTGGGCGGTGAGCGGCGCCGAGCAGGACGCCGGCGTCGGCATGAAGGTCGACCGCGCCTGGAGCGTCACGCGCGGCAGCCCCGGGGTGGTGCTGGGCATCGTCTCGGGCTCGCACGCGCTGAACGACCCAACCCTCGCGCTCGCGTGGCGGCTGAGCCCGGGCGAGGCGCCCGACGCGGGTGACGTCAACGGCAACGGGCGCCTCGACGTCGGCGACTTCGCCGCCGACCCGCGGGTGAGTGACGTCAACGCGAACGGCGCGCTCGACCTCGAGGACGTGCTCGCCGGTCTCGCCGACGGCGTCGATCAAGACGGCAACGGCCGCGTCGACGACCTGTGCGGGTGGGACTTCGCGCTCGAACGGCCGCTCGCCACCACCAGGGACGGCACAGCCCCCTGGAGAGCGCTCGCCGCGCCGGTGGGTGACGGTCTTCCCGGAATCGGCGTGTGCCCTGGCTGCACCCTGCTCCCTGTCGCGGCGAGCGGCGCCTCGTTGCCCGCCGCGCTGCGCTTCGCGGCCGACGCCGGGGTGCGCGCGCTGCTGCTGCCCGCCTCCGAAGCAGAGCTCAGCGCAGCGCTCGACCTCGCGCTGACCGGGGCGGGCCAGACCATGGTGCTCGTCACCGAAGGGAGCGGCGGCGCCAGCACCTTCCCCCTCGCGCTCCACCCAGCGGTGCTCTCGCCGCGCACGCTGACCGCCCCGCCCACCCTCACCACCGCGATCGACCGGGGTGGCTGCGGGGGCGCAGCGCTCGCGGGCAGCGTCTCGGTCTCTTCCACGGGCTGCGCCCGCGAGGCGGCGGCGAGCCTGGTGGGCCTCGCGGGGCTGATCTTCTCGGTCCGTCCATCGCTCGAGCCACGGCAGGTGGTCGGCCTGCTGGGCGGGGCGCGCGTCGACGCCGAGCGGGCGGTGCTGCTCGCCGAGACGGCGCTCCCTCCGGCGATCGACCCGGTCACGAAGCTGAAGCCCGTCGCGCTCGGTCCATTCCACAGCGACGCCGACGCGTGCGAGCCGGCCGCCTGCGATGCCGGCGCGCCCCGGAGCGAAGACCCCGCGGTCCCCTGGGTCCGCTTCGTGGAACGGCAGAGGCCCTACGAGTGGTCGACCACGCTGCCGTCCCCTCACCCCGACTCGCTGCGCGGCCTGCTCGGGGTCAGCGAGCTCGGCGCGGGCTCGGGCCCTCCGCGCTTCGTCGATCTCGACGGGCTCGATTCCGACACGGTGCTCGCGGCCTCGCCCCGCGGGTTGATGGGCTTCACCAGCTCGATCGAGGTGCTCTCCCCTGCCCTCTCGGCGGGCCGCGCGGCCCCCGCGTTCGGCGACGTCGACGGCGATCGCGTGCTCGACGTGGTGACCATCGGAGACGACGGCCTGCTTCAGGCGCAGTCGTTCTCCACGCGGCCGGTGGCGGGCTTCCCGGTGCAGCTCGACGCCGGGCTGGCGGGGCCCCCGCTGCTGATCCCCACCTTCGACGGCACGGCGCTGGTCACCGTCGACCTGAACGGAAGCGTCACGCACACGGTGGGCGAGACGGCGTGGCGCTTCGAGCTCGGCGCGCCGCAGGTGAGCGCGCCCGCCGCGGGCTTCATCGACGGCGACGCGTACGCTGACCTCGCCATCGCCAACGGCCTCGAGCTGCGCGTGCTGATCAACGACACCCGAGGGCCCACCCCGGCTGGCTGGACGGCGCCGACACGGGCGACGCAGGCGCTGCTGGGCAACCTCGTCGGAGATGCCGAGCTGGAGATCGTCACGGACCGGGTCTTCGACGCGCGCGGGCAGCCGATCCTCGAGCTCGACGGCTGGACGCCCCCGGTCGTGCCGCCCGCGCTCGCGCGCCTCGATCGCAGCTCGAACCGCGCGCTGATCCAGGTCGAGCGGCGGCCCGATGGGCTGTTCGAGCTCACCCGCTACGACGTCGAGCGCGCGCTGCGGGCAGGCGACCTCGCCGTCGCGCGGGTGGTGGTGCGCACCCTGGGAAACCCACCTGCCCGCGGAGGCTTCGCCGTCGCCGACGTCACCGGAGATCGCAACCCCGACGTGCTGTTGCCCACCGAAGACGGGTTGCTGTTCATCATCGATGGCGAGGGCCTGAGCCCCTTCGAGTCTCCGCTGCCCACGCACGGCACGGTGCTCTCGTCGCCGGCGGTGGGCGTGGCGCGCGATCAGCTCGAGTTCGCGGTGCGCACCACCCGCGGCGACCTGGTGCGGTGGCTGGGGCGCGGCCCGGTCGAAGACATCAGCTGGGAGAGCGCCGGCCACGATCGCGCGAACACGTGGAACGCCGAGACCAAGCTGCCCCCCCGGCGCCTGGGCGGGCTGGGCATCACCGAGCCTCCGATTCTCGAGCCCCGGCCCTGCAGCTGCTCGAGCCCGGGTGCGGCCGCGCTGCTGGGCCTCCTTTTCCTCTTCCGGCGCCGTCGAAGAACCTGATAGCCGCGCGGCCCCATGGGTCGCATTCCGCTTCGCCCGACACCCGCCGGCAATGAGCTGCTCGGCCTGAAGACCCCTCCCGACTGGGACAAGGTGTTCGGCATGACCGGCCCGCTCGAGCTGGAGATCGGCTGCGGCGCGGGCGGCTTCGCGCTCGAGCACGCGCGGCGCAACCCGAAGATCCGCCTCGTCGCCTTCGAGTGGCGCAAGAAGTACGCGCGCGAGGTCGCCTTCCGCGGCGAGAAGGCAGGGCTCCAGAACCTCAAGGTGATCGAAGGCGACGCCCGCCTCGAGGTGCCCAAGCTCTTCACGCCGGGCAGCCTGGCGGTGATCCACCTCCAGTTCCCCGACCCCTGGTGGAAGCGGGCGCACCAGAAGCGCGCCATCCTCCAGCTCGAGTTCACCCGCTTCATGCTCACGCTGCTGGGGCCCTCGGGCCGGTTCGACTTCCGCACCGACGTGCAGGACGTGGGCGAGCGCGGGCTCAAGGTGCTCGAGGCCGCGGGCTTCCTCAACCCGCTGGGGCCGGGCGCCTTCCACCCCGCCGACGCCGAAGAGGCGCCTTCGACCCGCGAGCGCCGCTATCTGGCGTCGGGCGCGCCGGTCTATCGCGCACGCCTCGTCAAGCCGTGACATCCTCCAGGGCGGATGGCCGCCCGCCGCAAGACGCTCGAAGCGACCCGTCGCGAAGATGGGGTGAGGTCGCTCAAGGCGCGCACCATTCTCGTCGCTGACGACGACCGGGCCATCGTCTCGCTGGTGCGGGCCGGCCTGGGCGACTCGGGCTACGGCTTCGTGGAATGCCAGGACGGCACCCAGGTGCTCTCGGCCATCCGCGCGCACCAGCCCGATCTGCTGCTGATGGACGTCGAGATGCCGGGGCTCGGCGGCGTCGAGGTGTGCCGCATCGTCAAGGCGAACCAGGGGGCGAGCGGCTTCGGCTTCATTCCGGTGATCCTCATGACCGCGCGCCGCACCGGCAAGGTCGAAGGGCTCGAGCTCGGCGCCGACGACTACCTGATCAAGCCGTTCGACATGCTCGAGCTGTCGGCCCGGGTGAAGTCGATGCTGCGCCTCAAGGCCCTGCAGGACGCGCTGGTGGAGAAGAACCGCGAGCTGGACAAGGCCAACAAGGAGCTCGAGGAGAAGCGGCTCGAGCTGCTCCAGCTCTCGCGCACCGACGGGCTCACCGGCCTCATCAACCGGCGCCACTTCGAGGAGCGCCTCGTCAGCGAGTTCACCCGCAGCGAGCGCTACCGGTCGCCGCTCTCGTGTTTCCTGCTCGACATCGATCACTTCAAGCGCGTCAACGACACCTGGGGCCACCCCTTCGGCGACGTGGTGCTCAAGGAAGTGGCTGGCGTGGCCCGCCGCGCCCTGCGTGACGTCGACGTGCTGGCCCGCTACGGCGGCGAAGAGCTGGTGGCCCTGCTCCCGGAGACCTCGCCGGAAGAGGCGTGGCGGGCAGCCGAGCGGGTGCGCATGGGGGTCGAGGCGATGCGCCTGACCGCCCAGACCGACCGCGGCCCCGAGACCGTGAAGTGCACCGCGTCGATCGGCGTGGCGACCTTTCCGAGCGACTCGGCTGGCTCCGCCGAGAGCCTGGTGCAGGCCGCCGACCAGTGTCTGTACCTGGCGAAAGAAAACGGACGCAATCAGGTGCGCCAGGCGAGCTGAATCCCGCTATGAAGATGCCGATGCGCTTCGCGTGGTTTGCAGGTCTGGGGGTCCTGGTGGCTGTGGCGGCCGGTTGTCGCCGCGAGCCTGCCAACTCGCCCGAGGCCGCCTACCGCGGGTTCATCGAGGCCCTCCAGAAGGGAAACACCCGCAAGGCGTGGGGCTCGCTGTCGTCCGCCACCCGCCAGAAGGTGGAAGAACGGAGCAAGGCGATCGCCGAGGCCTCGAAGGGCGTGGTCCGTGACGAGCCCGAGCTCCTGCTCTTTCAGGGCACCCGCCCCGGCCCGCTCGGTGAGGTCA
The DNA here is from genome assembly GCA_030681645.1 of Archangium sp. GTDB lineage: Bacteria > Myxococcota > Myxococcia > Myxococcales > Myxococcaceae > Archangium_A. Next base: position 267,156 of record JAUXRX010000007.1, on the reverse strand, counting down.
CCCAGGTCAAGGTCGACGAGACCTCCGCGCTCTTGCAGGTTGCGAGCAGCTCGGGCCCGCGTGAAGTGAAGTTGGTGAAGGACTCAGGGAAGTGGCTCATCGATCTCTCTGACACACTCGAACGACGTGACGCGCCGTGACTGATCGAAACAAGAAGCCGCCCCCGCCCCAGGTGCAGGTGATCCGCAAGCCTGCTGGAGGGCCCGTCAGTCCGACGCCGGTCGCCGTGCGCCCTTCGACCTCGGCGCTCGCCGCGCCCTCGCTCACGGCCAAGCCGTCGTCGCCCCGCCCGCCCTCGAGCGGTCCCCGCCCCGGCGGCGCGCGCCCCCCCTTCCGGGGCCCGCCCCGGCCCAGCACGCCGCGCCCGCCTCCCACCGCCGAAGCGATCGCGATCCTCGCCAGGAAGGAGCGGGTGCCCAACCGCATCGCCAAGGGCGAGCTCGAAGGGAAGATGAAGTGCCGCATCTGGAAGAAGCTGCACGCCGAAGAGGCGAAGCGCTTCGACCAGGCGTGGACGCTGCTCGAGGCCACCCCCGGGCTGGATCTCGCGGACGCGTTCGGCATCGTGCAGAGCGGCATGTCGGTCGACGAGTTCAAGGCGCGCCGCGCGCGGGCCAAGCGCCGCGAGGCGATCAAGGAAGCGCGCTCGACCGTCGCCGCCGAGACCATCGACGCCTTCGTCGACGCGCGCATCGCCGACAAGAGCGAGCTGGCGCTGGTGATGGGCGAGCGCACCGTGCTCGACGTGCTCACCGCGGTGGCGCCGGTGTCCTTCACGGGCGAGCGCACCGGCCAGCACGAGAAGCTCCACGTGGTGGTGTTGACCCGCAAGACCACCTGGGACGCCCTGCTGCCGAAGCTCGAGCGTGAGCCGAAGCTGTCTCAGAAGCCCGCCTCGGTCGCGCGGCAGCCTGCGCGCCGGCCCGTGAGCGATCCGCGCGGCTTCCTCCCTCACCTGGGCAAGCAGGTCACCATTCAGCTGCGCAACGGCGTGAAGCTCGAGCAGCCCCTGCTGGCGGTGGGGCCGTTCGACGTGCTCCTCGGCGCCGAGGGTGACGAGCTCTTCGTGCCGCTGCACGCGATGCTCTCGTGGGCGCCGTCGCCCTGAAGAGCCGCCCGTTCATCCCGAGCGGAGTCGAGGGACCTCAGAGCTGAAGGCGGAGCGCGTCGAGCACCTCGAGGCGGGTGCGGTTGCTGCGCTCGTCGAACTCCACCCGGCACAACGACTTGATGCGCGAGAGCATGCGGTACGCGGTGGCGCGTGACACGCCGCGGCCGGTCGCCCAGAGGTCGATGGGCTGGCCGTCGAGCTGCGCGCGCATCAGGTCCTTCTCGTCGTCGCTGAGCACCTGGATGATGCCGCGGGCGAGCCGCTGGGCGTCGAGGCGCGCGCCGATCACCGCGGGGAACTCGCGGCTCGAGGACTGGCTGGTCTCGGCGGGGAGCTCGCCCGCGACGTAGCGGGCGAAGAGCTCCTGGGTGGCTTCCTTCGCCGAGGGCTTGCGCCGAAGGTCGCTCCACACCGCGGCCACGGCGGCCTCGACCGCGATCGCCGAGAAGCCCTGGCGCGTGGTGAGGCTCGAGGGGTAGCCCGACGCTCCGGGGCCGGCGAGCGCCTCGAGCGCGTCGCGCACGTGGGCCGAGAGCGCGTGCCACGCCTGGTGCGAGTCCTGCCCGCCGGCGACCACCTGCTTGAAGCGGTGGCGCACGGCCTTCTCGAGCTCGGCGTGGCTGAGCCCGAGCAGCTCGTTGCGCCGCACGTCGTCGTGAACGTGGCGCTCGAAGAAGAGGCCGATGAAGCCGTCGAGCAGGGCGGAATCGACCCTGCCCACGCCCTGCACCATGCGGCGCAGCGCCAGGTAGTCCTCTTCGCCGAACGTCCCGTCCGCGTCATAGCTGCGGAGCGCGTCGTGAACTCGCGCGACGTCACCCATGCGAGCTCACCGGCGCTGGCGGTACGCCTGAATCGGAATCACCTGGCTCACGTGCGTGCCCGCGCGCGCCGACTGCGCCCGGCGAATCAGCAGCGGAATGTCGCCCTCGCCCCGCTCGACCGCGAGGCGCAGATCGCCGAGGCGCTCGAGGTGCCGCCGCACGGGGATGCCCTCGGGGGAGAGCGTGACCACGCTGCGCAGGTGGCTCTCGGCGGCCTCGAGCTGCTGCTCGGCGCGCTCGAGATCCTTCCGCGCCAGGGACAGCCAGGCGGCGGTCTCTTCGCTCACCAGCTCGAGCTCGTGCGAGATGCCCACGACGAGCTTGCCCCGCGCCGACTCGGGCGTGACGCGCTCGAGATCGATCTTCCAGTGGCGGATGTCGTTGCGCTCGCGCGCCGTGGCGTGGAGCATCACCGTCCAGTCGGGCGAGGCCACCGAGCCGGTGAGCAGCACCCGCCGCGCGTACCCGCGGGACACGTCGCCCAGCGCCACGGTCAGCGCCTCGGCGTCGAGGCTGGTGGGGAACGAGTGCCGGCAGGTGAGCGCGACGAAGCCCGACGGCTGCACCCGCACGCTCGCCTCGGTGGCGACCTGGCCGTAGAGGTGGGCCATCAACCCGCCCATCGCCTCGCCGAGGCCTTCGGGCCCATCGACGTGCTCGAAGGCGTTGCCGCTGGGCTGGGTCAGCGCCTGCAGCACCTCGGCGACGTAGTGCTTGGCCAGGCCGAGCGCGTGCACCGAGATCTTCTCGTGCGCGAGGCGCTCGCCCAGCTCGTCGAAGGCTTCCTGCGAATCGGGGCCGACGGAAGGTTCGCCGTCGGTCAAAAGCAGCATGCGCGGCTTGCGCCCGGGCACCAGCGTGCGCTTGAGGCCCTTCAGCGCCATCTCGAGGGCGGCGTGCAGCGCGGTGCCGCGGCCGGTCTGCACGCCCTGCAGCGCCTCGACCATCTGCCGCTTGCCGCGCGCGTCCATCATGGTGAGCGGCACGCGCTGCTCGGCCACGCCGTCGAAGAGCACCAGGCCGATGAAGTCTTCGGGCTGGCTCAGCTCGACCAGCTGCTGAGCCGCCTCGAGGGCCGCCGACAAGGGGGCACCCTTCATCGAGCCGCTGCGGTCGAGCACCAGGTTCACCATCACCGGGCTGCGCGCTTCGTCGGCCATCGCTTCCCCCGTCACGAGGACGTGGGCTTCCTTGTGATCGCCGCGGGGGGTCTCGACGCTCCAGGCTGTCCATTGCATGTGCGGCTCCTTCGTCGCTGCCTTCAATCAACCAGACGGCAGCGTCGGCGAATCTGTCTCACCGCCGACGAGCCAAGCGTAACCGTGCGAGGCGACGGCCGTCGCGCTAGACAGGCCACTCAGGAGACATACATGCGCACACCACTCGCCTTGACCCTGCTCACCCTGACCCTCGCAGCCTGCAAGAAAGACGAGGCCCTTCCGAAGCCGCCCGTCGCCGAGGCCCCGAAGGCCGTCGTCGCCGCCGAGCCTGCGAAGCCCGAGGCCGCGCCCGCCCCGGCTGCTGCCGCAGGCAACCGGATTTCCATGGAGGTCACCGGCGACGGCTTCGTGCCGGCCAACGTGACGGTGAAGGCGGGCACGCCGGTCACGCTCGTGATCACCCGCAAGACCGACGAGACGTGCGCGACCGACATCCTCATCGACGGCACGGACATCAAGGTGGCGCTGCCGCTCAACAAGCCGGTCGAGGTGGCGTGGACGCCCACGAAGGCCGGCAAGGTGAAGTTCGGCTGCGCGATGGACATGATGATCGGCGGCGTGTTGCTGGTCGAGTAGCTCCGGTGAAACCCGGGAGTGACGTCGGTGGAGGGCCGCAGTTGTCGGGCAGGCCGAGATTGAGCAGCACCACGTCAAGCTTCGCCCTGACCTTCGCGACCCGCTCGGTGTCCGCGCGCACATGGAAGGGCTCGACGCCCGCTTCCAGCGAGAGCGCCTTCACCGCGGCGTGGGCGTCGGTGAGCGAGGTGGGTTCGGGGGTGACTACCAGCAGCGCTTCCTGCTCGCCGCCGACGAAAAGAGCAGTTGTCTCCGATGCCCGCGCCGGTGCCGATCAAAACCATGTCGAACTCGTCTTCGATCTCGTCGAGCGCCGACATCACCCGCATCTGGCCCTACGACTTCGACGCGCTCGAGCTGTCGCCTACCTGCAAGAGACGCGGCTCGCGGTCACAGGTAATCCCTTGTCTCATATTGTTCGGGATTTCGCTGACTGATAGCCTTCTGCCGGACGGTTCATTTGTGCCCAACGATATCCAGTCGGTCGAAGCAGACCTGAGCGGAGTTCACACCTCTCAGAACTATGCCAGTGAGTTCAGATTGAATGGTGCCCAACTGGTGTGGCCGTGAGAGCTGCTCCCCTCTTGGGGATTATCTGCCTATCAGCTTGCGGTAACCCCGAATTGCGACTGTCTGTCACGGGAAAGGGCACCGTCAGCGCGGGGGCTCGCGAGTGCACAGGTGTCTGCACGATATGGCTCAATGGAATGAGCACCACGCTCGCCGTGACGCCGGACGACGGTTGGCGCTTCTCGCGCTGGGGCGGCGACTGCACCGGAAGGACGCAATGCACCGTGCGCGGCGGGGAGCGCGTCGAAGCGATCTTCGAGCCGCTCCCTGTCATTACCGTCCGCGTCGAGGGTCCTGGCCTCGTCGAGGCTTCCGATGGGAGAGCCTGCTCGAGCGAGTGCGCCTGGCCCACGGACGCGCCTCTCACCCTCGCACCTCGTGCCCTCGATGGGAGCTCCTTCCTGGGCTTCATCGGCGCGTGCCAGGGGACCGCCCTCTGCCAACTCACGGAAGGCAGCGTCACTGCCGTGTTCGGGACACCTGAGAGTGTCAGGGTGGACTTCATCGGAGACGGAGGAGGACAAGTCAGCGCCGGGCCTCAGGTGTGTACGAGTTCCTGCATGGTCTTCCCTCCGCGCGGAGCCTCTCTCCGCCTCATCGCGACGCCTGACGACACCTCGCTGCCGGCAGTGCTGGGCGGAGCTTGCGCGGCGAACCCTTGCACGGTTTCTGCTCCCGCCGTCGTCACGGTGGACTTTGAAGCGGGCCGCAGAATAGAGGTCGCCATGACGGGAGGCGCCTCGGGCCAGGTGAAGCTCAATGACAGCCCATTCTGCGACGCCGGCACTTGCACTTCGGTCGTGCCATCGGGGACTTCGCTCGCCTTCACCGCCACGCGCGCCGATGACTACGTCTCCTTTCGTGGCTTCGACGGAGGCGGGTGCCAAGGGGTGCAACCTTGTCTCATTCCGGCTGGCGCGACGCCCCTGCGTCTCGAAGCGCGCTTCGAGTCCGTCGTCGTCATGGCGCGGACTTTCGACGCTCGCGCGCAGGCCCTTTGGGCCGATGAAACAGGCATCGCGCTCGCCCTGTCCGCCGAGCAGACCATCACCATCGATGGCGTGCCGTACGCCACACGGCCCGCCGCGGCGCCCACCTTCGCCGTGCTGCTCGAGACGCAGTGGGACGGAGGCACCGAGTGGGTCCTTCCACTGAATGAACACGAGAGCACCGACTTCAACCCATTGCCCTTCTTCGAGAGCATCGCGCGCGCCGATGACGGCGACCTCTATCTTGGAGGCAATTGCTACCAAGGTACCGTCAACGGCGCCGTTCAATGCAACGGCCGCCCGACTCCGCTGACGGCTCGAATCAGCGTCGGAACTCTCGGAGCGCTCGCCACCGACCCCTCGTTTGGAACGAGCACCACCGGCTTCGACACCGATGCCACCATCATCGACTTGACGAACTTTCGTGGACGCATGGTTGCTTTTCGCGGCGTCGGGGCTTTCGGTGGCCAGGTCAGCGGAGGGCTCGGATTTCTCGACCGGGATGGTGGCTTCACCCCCGCCTTCTCGCTGCCAAGAGTTCCTCACGTCGGTATTCCGATACCACACAGGTGCGTCGGTTCGGGCGACACCCTCAAGTGTGTGTTCAATTACCGGGCCGCACTCATGCTCGACGATTGCATGCTGCCGGCGGGAGGGGCTCTTGGAGACGACCCAGTCTTCCTTGAGTTCGACTCCTCCCTGAGGTGCCGGAGGGGGCTTCGTGCGTATGGAGCCGGTGGTCAAATCGCTGGCCTCTCGAAGCCGGACAACGACGGGGGAGTCCTGGTCGTTGGACTGGCCGGGCCTGCTGATTTCGGCAATGGCGTTACCACACCTCAAGCCGGAACGTGGGTAGCGGAGTGGGTCGGCAGTGTCGTCACGCGCGCAGGGCACGCTCCGGCGGTTGGCGGCGGTGGGGGCCTCAGCCTGGTTCAAGTCGAGCGCGGCTCTGAATCTGTTGTTCTGCAATTCGTCATCACCGCGTCCGGCGGAGTCACAACCATCTACGGTCGGGATTACACGGTTCCCACCGTGGTGCTCTCATTCTTGGACGCAGCCGATCTGCGCTCACCCGTCCGACATTGGGAGTTCTCCGACAGTATCCGCGTTCCGCAGGAGACCATCAGGAGCACCCGGTTCCACCGAGTCGGCGACAAGATCGTGGTCCTGGTCACGGGCGTCAACGTGCGCCTGGGCCCCATCAGCCTGTCCTCGGACAATCGCAGACACGCTCATCTCGTCGTGCTGCAGGAGTGATTTCCGGAAACGGAGTAGGTCGGGCAGCTGCGCGATGGCCGCGGCCAGGCGCCGCGAGAGGAGCTGGCGATCGACCCTCACGTCGGCGAGGTCGTCGCTCGGCTCGGCCGCGTCGAGGCCCAGAGCCGCCGCCAGCTCGTGAGACTCGGGGTCACGCTTGAGCTCGTGCGCCAGCTTCGCCCTGACCTTCGCAACCCGCTCGGTGTCCGCGTGCAGCGAGAAGCCCATGACCACCGCCAACCAGCTCGCCTTCTTCTTCGGCTCCTCCTCGTCGAAGCCCCGCCGCCCGCCCCGTCCACCTCTCATCCTCTACTCGCCACTCCGACATCTCCCGCCACAAGGACCGGGCACCTACGCGCCCCCCGCACCAGCGCACCGATGTCGGTGCAGCAAGGTAGGGTGCGCGGCGTGGAAGCGATGGCCTCAATCCTCCGGCGGCTGTGCTTCGTGGACATCGAGACCACGGGCCTCGATCCCACGAGCGAGGAGATCATCGAGATCGGCGCGGTCTTCGTCGAGCGGGGGATCGTGACGGAGCGGCGCCGCTGGCTGGTGCACCCGACCCGCCCCATTCCCGCGCTGATCACCGCCCTCACCGGGCTGACCGACGAGGAGGTCGCGTCCGCGCCACCGCTCGAGTCCATCGACGCAGAGCTGCGCGCCGCGCTCGGGGGGTGGACGCTCGTCGCCCACAACGCCAGCTTCGAGCGCTCCTTTCTCGGTGAGCGCATCGCCCAGAACGTGATGCTCGACTCGTGCGAGGTGGCGCAGCTGCTCTTCCCCGAGCGCGCCAGCCATTCGCTCGACGCGTTGGTGCGGTGGCTGAACATCGGCCGCGCCGCCCGGCACCGCGCCCTCGACGACGCCGAAGATACGTTCCTGGTGCTGGCCGCCCTCTGCGACCGCGTGCTGCAGGAGAAGGGGCGCGAGCGCCTCGAGCGCCTGATCTTCCACCTCGATGGCGGCGACACCGCGATGTGCTCGCTCTTCGAGGCCCTGCGCACAGCGCCTTCCCGCCCCGCGGAGCCCGCGGCCGCACCCGAGCTCTCCCCGGACGGGAGGCGGCTCGCGGCCCACCTCGCCCGGTGGCTCGAGGCGCCCGCGTTCGTCGCCGCCGAGCTCGAGCGGGGCGACCTGCTGCGCATCGGCTGTGAGGCAGGTCGCCGTGCGGCGGGGGCCCGGGGTGAACCGGTGGCGGTCGCCGTCTCCGGCGGCACCTTCCGCGAGCTGACCGATGAAGCGCCCGCGCTGGCGCGCCACGCGGTGTGTTCGACCGCGCTCTGGGCCGCCCTGGACGATCGGGGCATCGACGAGCGTTCACGCTTCGCCCGCGCGTACCTCACGTCGTGGCTCACCCGCACCCGCACCGGCGATCTCGACGGCATCAGCGGCTTCGTGCGCTCGAAGTGCCCCGAGGTGATGCCGCTGCTCGATTCCGCCGCGGCCTGCCGGTGCGACCAGCCCGGCTGCCTGGCCCGCCGCAGCCTCGGCGAAGAGCCCTGCGTGCTGATCACCCACGAGCACGCGCTCGACTGGCTCGAGCGGGGGGCGCCCGTTCCACTGCTCTTCCTCGAGGCCGACCGCCTGCCCGAGGTCGAGCGACGCCGCACCCAGCGCGCCCTCGAGCTCTGGCAGCTCGAGCGCTTCGGCGGCCTCGAGGCGCACGTGACCGAGCTCGGCGCTGCGCTGGCCGCGTTTCCGCCGGGCACGGTGATGATGCGCGCGCGGGTGAGCCCCGAGTGGCACGCCATCCGCGAGGCGATGACCCACCTCTCGCACACGCTGCGCGCCGCCCCGCTGGGCGACGAGCGCACGAAGCTGCTGGGGCGCATCGTCGAGGTGCTCGAGCCTCCACCACCGGGCCACGAGGTGCAGGTGAGCCCGAAGGGCCTGGTGCGCACGCCCATCGCGCCCGGCGATCGGGTGCGCCGCCGCCTCACGCGCGGTCACGTGCTCATCTCGAGCTTCCACGGGGGCCTCTCGTGGACGAAGGCAGCCCCCGTGGGCATGCCGACCGAGCGGCCAGGCGCGCTGCTGGAGTGGCTGGCCGAGCCGACGTCGCTCGAGCGCCTCGCAGAGCTGGTGTCACGGGCAGGCCCGGTGGTGCTGGTGGCGCCCTCCCCCCTCGGGCCGATCGCCGAGGCATGTCAGCGGCAGGGGCTCACCGTCTCACTCGACGCGGGGCGGGCGTCAGCGGTGCAGCTGTGCGAGTGGCGACGCGATCGCGCCATGCCCGCGGGGCAGACCTGCGTCTTCTACGGGGTGAGGGAATGGCGGCGCGCCGTGCTCTCGAGCAACGCCCCGCGGGTGATGCTGGTCTCGCCGACGGGGCTCTCGCAGGAGCCGATCAGCCGCGCGCTCCAGGGGCTCGACCCGCGGCCCTTCACTACTTGCTGAGCCGGTCCTCGAGCGTGGCCTGCAGCTTCTTGAGCGTCTCGGGATCGCCCGCCTTCACGGCCGCGAGATCCGCCTCGGTGCGCGCGCGCAGCTGCGTCACCATGTCGGCGAACACCTCGAACACGTCCTGCAGCTCGTCGCTGGGGCGCAGGCCGTAGGTCGGCGGCCGCACCGCGCCGCCTGCCACCTCGCGGGCCATGCGCTTGATGCGGAAGAGCGGGCCGACGATGCGGTGGGTGATCACGATCGCGGTGAGGGCGATCAGCGCGATGAAGGCGACCAGCACCCCCAGCAGCGCGTAGAGCGTCCACTGCTGCTGGCGCTGCACTTCCATGCTCTGTTCCTGCGCCGCCGCGCGCTCGGCCTCGAACTTGGCGTCGATGGCCTTGCTCCGCTCGCCCAGCTTGGCGAGGAAGTCGGGGTCTTCCATGTTGGCGGTCAGCTCGTTGTTGAGCGTGCAGGTGCCCAGCTCACGGCTGGTGTCGGCGGCCTTCTTGCGTGACTCGACGGAAGCGGAGATCTGAGAGAACAACGACGTGGTGGTGCGAACGAGGAACGCGCCGAGGAGGCCGGTGATCACCAGCGTGAGCACCACGAAGTAGCTGGCGAACTTCAACTGGAAGCGTGCGTCGAGAAGGAAGTTCCGCAACTTGCGGTCTTTCGCTCCTCCGGGCGGCTGCGCTGGCTTGCCTTCAGACATGAGTTCGGTCCCCTGACGTCTTCAGTTCTTCCACTCCAGTTCCTTGGCCGCGTCTTCAAGCACCCGAGGAACCATCGCCTTGATCAAGCTCTCCTGCTTCCCGCCCGCGCCCTTGACGCTCCAGCTGCCCTTCAAGGCTTGCTCTGGGTACGACATGATCAACATTTCGACCTTGAGGCCTTTTTCGGAAGAACCGGGGAGGAGCTGCATTCGAAGCTGGAACCCCTTGAGCTTCCTCGCACGGATCAGGTTCGTTGCCGATTTCTTGTCTTCATTCTGGGGGGCGATGCTGGCCCCCATCGACGAGAGCTTCTCGCGCATCAGCTTGTCGGCGAGCGCCATCAGATCGCTCGACAGGTCGCCCACCTTGTCTTGAACGGGCTCGACCTGGAGGTAGAGACCACCAGAAGCGAGCGCGCCCTGGGCCATCGCCTTGGCCATCGCCGCGCGCACGCCCGGGTCTGATTCACCCATCGCGGCCTTGAGGCAGGCGATCGCCGCTTCCGATCTGATCTCGCCGAGCGCCGAGGCGGCGGCTGAACGAACGATCGACTCCGGGTCCTTGAGCACGCCGCACACCGGCGCGACCGCGGAGTCACTCCCGGTCTGCCCGAGCACGAGCACCGTCTGCGCGCGAACACGAGCGTCCTTCGCGCCGGCGAGCTGCTTCACCAGGTAGGTGACGCGTGCGTCTTCCTCGGCGAAGGCCGCGACTGAAGACAACAACACCAACAAACAGAGGCCCGGCCGCACGCACTCGCATCCTACAGGGAGGTGCGTCGTTGAAATCGAGGACTTCGTGGAATAACCCTCTGCGCATGCCATCCCACATGACCGCTCCGCAGATCCGGGAGGCCTTTCTCTCCTTCTTCGAAAAGCAGCAGCACCGACGTGTGGGTTCGTCGAGTCTGGTGCCCGCCAACGATCCGACCCTGCTCTTCACCAACGCCGGCATGGTGCAGTTCAAGGACGTCTTCACCGGCCGCGAGAAGCGCGAGTACGTGCGAGCCACCAGTACGCAGAAGTGTGTGCGCGCAGGTGGCAAGCACAACGACCTCGACAACGTGGGCTTCACGGCCCGCCACCACACCTTCTTCGAGATGCTGGGGAACTTCAGCTTCGGCGACTACTTCAAGGCCGACGCGGTGAAGTGGGCGTGGGAATTCGTGACCACGATCATCAACATCCCCGTCGAGCGGCTCTCGGTCACCGTGTTCAAGGGTGAAGACGGCATTCCCGCCGACGACGAGGCCGCCGAGCTGTGGGCGCAGGCCGGCGTGCCGCGAAACCGCATTCACCGCCTGGGCAAGGCCGACAACTTCTGGTCGATGGGCGACACGGGTGCCTGTGGACCCTGCTCGGAGATCTACGTCTACCTGCCCGAGGGCAAGGTCGATGAGGCGCTCAAGCCGGGCGAATCAGACGCGTGGCTCGAGATCTGGAACCTCGTGTTCATGCAGTTCGAGCGCAAGGCCGACGGCTCGCTGCTGCCGCTGCCCAAGCCGTCGATCGACACGGGCGCAGGGCTCGAGCGCACCGCGGCCTACGTGCAGGGGAAGAAGTCGAACTACGACACCGATCTCTTCACCCCGCTCTTCGCCACCATCGAGCAGCTCTCGGGCAAGACCTACGGCGCGAAGTGGGACAACGTGAACGACGCGGCGATGCGGGTGATCGCCGATCACGCCCGCGCCACCGCGTTCCTGGTGGCAGACGGTGTTCAGCCTTCGAACGAGGGGCGAGGCTACGTGCTGCGGCGGATCATGCGCCGCGCGATCCGCCACGGTGACCAGCACCTCGACCTCGACCAGCTCTTCTTCGGCAAGGTGGTCGAGACCGTGATCGACACCATGAAGGCCGCCTACCCCGAGCTGCAGGAGAAGCGCGGCTTCATCCTCGAGGTGGCGAAGCACGAGGAAGAGTCGTTCCGCCGCACCTTGAAGCGGGGCCTGGGCCTCATCGCGCAGGAGTTCGAGCGGCTGCGCAAGGCGAACGGCAAGCAGCTCAGCGGAGAGATGGTGTGGGACCTGCACCAGACCTACGGCTTCCCGTGGGATCTCACCGAGATCATCGCCCGCGAAGAACACTTCACCATCGACAAGAAGGGCTTCGACACCCTGCTCGACGCCGAACGCGAGCGCGCGGCGGCCGGCGGGCTGGGCTCGGAGAAGGGCATCGCCGACATCTACATGCGGCTGGTGGGCACGCTGCCCGAGACGAAGTTCCTCGGGTACGACGGGGTGGCGGGCGAGGGCAAGGTGGTGGCGCTGGTGCAGCGCGGCCAGCAGGTACAGACCGCGAAGGCCGGGGAAGAGGTCGAGGTGGTGCTCGATCAGACCCCGTTCTACGGCGAGTCAGGCGGCCAGGTCGGCGACACCGGCTCGATGAAGGGCGGCGGCGTTCAGCTCGAGATCACCGACACGCAGAAGCCGGTGGGCAGCCTGATCGTCCACAAGGCGAAGGTGGTGTCAGGCGCCATCTCGGTGCACGACAAGCTCGCGCTCACCGTCGACGCCGAGCGGCGTCAGAAGATCCGCGCGAACCACTCGGCCACGCACCTGCTGCACAAGGCGCTCAAGGTGGTGCTGGGTGACTCGGTCAACCAGAAGGGCTCGGTGGTGTACCCCGAGTCGCTGCGCTTCGACTTCTCGCACTTCAGCCCGGTGACCACCGAAGAGCTCGAGCGCGTCGAGGATCTCGTCAACGGCTGGGTCCGCGACAATCGCGACTCGGAGACGAGGGTGATGGCCCTCGCCGCGGCGAAGGCGGCCGGCGCGGTCGCGCTCTTCGGTGAGAAGTACGGCGACAACGTGCGCGTGGTGACCGTGCACCCTGAGTCGACCGAATTGTGCGGCGGCACGCACGTGAAGCGCTCGGGCGACATCGGCCTGTTCAAGGTCGAGAAGGAGTCGTCGGTGGCCAGCGGCGTGCGGCGCATCGTCGCGCTCACGGGCGCTGCAGCCATCGCGCACGGCCGCGAGCAGGAGAAGCTGCTGAGCCAGGCGGCGGACCTGTTCAAGTCGTCGCCGGTCGATCTCCCGAAGCGCATCGAGGCGAACCAGAAGCGGCTCAAGGAGCTCGAGCGCAAGCTCGAGGAAGCGCAGGTCAAGGCCAGCTCTGGCGGCGCCGCGGAGAAGATCGAGGAGATCAACGGCATCAAGGTCGTCACCCAGCGCGTCGACCCGGCCGATCCGAACGTCTTCAAGCAGCTGTGGGATCGCTACAAGGACAAGACCGGCTTCATCGTCGGCCTCGGCGGCGAGACGAGCGACGGCAAGGCGCTGCTGCTGGTCGGCGTGACGAAGGACATCATCGCCCGGGGCTTCAAGGCCGGTGACGCCGTGCGCCTCATGGCCGCGGAGGTCGGGGGCAAGGGCGGCGGCAAGCCCGAGATGGCCCAGGCCGGCGGCACGGACCCGTCGAAGATCCCCCAGGCCTTCGAGAAGCTGCTCGCGATGGTGAAGGCCACTTGAGGAGCGACGCTGGTGCAGCGGAACGCTGCACCAGCCAGGCTCGGAGCGCAGCGGAGAACTGGCCAGGGCGGCGCGACCAGCAACTCAGAGCCCTGCTCGCCCTCGGCGTGCTGCTGCTGTGCGGCTGCCCGAAGAAGGACGAGCCGGAGTTCGACCCCAACGATCGGCTCCTGCAGAAGATGAGGGCGGAACAGGAGCGCCTGGCGAAGGCGCCCCCGAAGCAGCCCGAGCCCGATCCGCTCGCGGAGATCGTGGCGCGCCCCTCGAAGCCTGAGGCTCTCGGCATCCCCGCGGGCGTCTCGGCCGATCTCGGCCCCGTCTCCCTCACCCTCGTCGAAGTGGAGCAGGCGCAGACCGTCGGCGGGGGCAAGGTGTCGCTGTCCACCACCGAGCGCTTCCTCAAGGTGACGCTCGACGCGGTGTCCACGAAGGACGTGGACCTGGACCTGAGCGGCGCCACCCTCAGCTTCGAAGATCGCTCCGTGCCCATCGCGCGAGACGCCCAGCGAGCCGCCAAAGGCTCGCCACTCATGACGAAGCTCGACGCCGGCAGCCGTTCGAAGCTGGTGCTCTTCTTCGAGGCCCCCGACGAAATGATCAGAAAGGGGCTGAAGATCATTCTGACGACCCCCGAGAGCAGGGTAGAACTCGCTCTGCAATGACGTCTGAGTCGTCGAACGAACCCAGAAAGGTCCCCCTGCGGATCCGTCTGCCGTTCGCGACCGAAGACGAGTTCATCGAGCGCTACGGCGTCAACGTCACCCGCGGTGGCATCTTCATCGCCACCAAGCACGGCAAGCCCGAGGGCACCCAGCTGTCGATCGAGCTGGTCCTGCAGGACGGCGTGCGGCTCATGCGCGGCGAAGGCGTGGTGCAGAAGCTGCTGGTCGACGAGCAGCTGGGCAAGTCGGGCATGCTGGTGCGCTTCACCCGCATCGACACGCGGACCAAGGGCCTGATCGACCTGATCCTCGAGCGCCGCGAGGGCGTGAAGAACCCCGAGCCGCCGGTGAGCGCGGCCTCGCAGCCTCCCCCGCCGCAAGCGCCGGCGTCGCGCCTGACGCCCGTGCCGGTGCCGGTGCCCCAGAAGAAGGGCCCGATCGCGCTGGGCGACGACGTGGTGCTGGGCATCGACCTGGGCACCACCACCTGCCGCGCCGCCGTGGTGATCGACGGCACGCCGAGGCTGGTGCCCATCGCCTCCGAGCGCGGCGCCTTCGCCCTGCCCGCCATCGTCGCGTACGACCTGGCGAAAGACCGCCTGCTCATCGGCAGCGCCGCCCGCAAGCACCGCGTCGATCACCCGGAGCAGGCGGTGATCGGCTTCAAGCGCCTCATGGGCCGCCGCGCGCAGTCAAAGAAGGTGCGCGAGCTGGCGAAGGTCTCGCCCTACACCTTCGCGTCGGACCCCGAAGGTGACGTGGGCATCGAGCTGGCCGGCCGCGTCTTCTCGATCGCCGAGTTCGCCTCGCACCTGCTCAAGGAGCTCAAGAACGCCGCGCAGGACTTCCTGGGCCGCGAGCTCACCCGCGCCGTGCTCTGCGTGCCCGCCTGGTACACCGATCACCAGCGCGCCGCGGTGCTCACCTCGGGCCAGCTCGCCGGGCTCGACGTGGTGAGCATCTTGAACGAGCCCTCGGCCGTGGCGCTCGCGTTCGGCTTCGGTCGGGGCCTCGCCCGCAAGCGCGTGCTCGTCTACGACCTGGGCGGCGGCACCTTCGACGCGTCGGTGGTCGAGATCACCGGTGACGATCTCGAGGCCGTGAGCACCGGCGGCGACAACTTCCTGGGCGGCATGGACTTCGATGCCCGCCTCGCCGACGCGCTGATCGGCACCATGGACGAGGGGCCCAAGAGCCAGTTGCTCCAATCGCGCATGACCATCGAGCGCGTGCGCGACGCAGCCGAGGTGGCGAAGATCTCGCTGTCCGACAAGGTGCTCGCGCCCGTGCACGTGCCCTTCGCCACCACCGACGGCAACGGCAACCCCGTCGATCTCAAGGTCGAGGTCGAGCGCGGCTTCCTCGAGTCGGCCACGCAGGACCTCGTCGAGCGCACCGGCCAGGTGACGCAGGCCGTGCTCGACGCCGCGAAGCTGACGCCCCAGAGCCTCGACGAGGTGCTGCTGGTCGGTGGCCAATCGCGCGCTCCGGCCGTGCGCCAACACCTCGAGCGGGTGCTGGGCCGCGCTGGCCGCACTGACGTCGATCCCGCCGGGGCGGTTGCGCTCGGCGCCGCGCTGCTGGGTCATTCGCTGGTGCAGAAGGAACGCGGCAAGCGCGGGCTCTCGCTGGCCGAGGTGCTCAGCTCGCCCATCGGCGTGGCGGTGAAGGGCGGCGGCTTCAGGCGAATTCTCGAGCGCAACACCCGCCTGCCAGCCGAGAAGTCACTCACCCTGCCCGTGCTGGCGCAGCAGACCCTCAAGTTCGCCGTGATGCAGGGCACGTCGGTGCGCGCCGAAGAGAACGAATACCTGGGGGCGCTCTCGCTGCAGTCGGAGCGCGCCGGCGAGATGAACGTTCGCTTCGCGGTGAGCGCCGATGGGCGGCTGCACCTCTCGGCCACCACGCCCACCGGCAAGCGCGCCGAGATCCAGTTCGCCACCTCGGAGGCGAGCGAGGCCGCCCAGGAAGCGCTGCTGCTGGAGTCCCCGCTGCCCGGTGAAGACGACGCCACCCGGAGCAGCAAGTCGGGCCTCTTCGGAGGCCTCAAGCGCCTGTTTGGCTCAAAGTAGTCGCGGGGTTGCATCCAGGTGCGACCTTGTCCCACAATGCCGTTCCCCCCGTCCTGAGAGTGCCGTCTCATGCCCAATTCCATCAGCGATCGTCGTCTCTCGAACCTCTACTCGACCTGGCAGCGCAACCCGCAGCCGCTCGGCAAGGACCAGGCGCTCGAGATCCTCGCGCAGGTCGGTGACAGCTCGAAGTGGTCGGCCGCGAAGCTGCTCACCGAGCTGAAGAAGCCGGGCATGACCACCGAGCAGCAGATCGCGCTCGCCACCTCGGGCATGTCGGCCGGAGAGAAGAAGGACATCGCCACCATCCTCGACGAGGGCAAGGTGCAGCTCGAGCCGTCGGCGAAGGCGTTCCTCGAGCAGGTGATCGGCCGCACCGGGCCGACGCCGCCTCCGAACCCTCCCCCGGCGACGAACGGGCTCAACGTCACGGGCAACCAGGCGAACGGTCTTTCGGGCACCACGAAGGCCGGCGCGAGCATCGAGGCCATCAACATCACCACCGCCCCCGGTGGCCGCCTGCACATGGACGACACGATGGTGGTCGGCAAGGCCGACGCCAACGGGCAGTTCAGCCTGGCGAAGCTGACCGGCGAGCAGGTGATGAAAGAAGGCGACCTCGTTCGCATGCGCGCGCGCTACGCCGACGGCACCACGTCCGACTGGGTCACCATCAAGGCGAGCGGCATCGAGGCGAAGGACTCGCGCAACGCGGTGGTCGCGCTCTTCCGCATCGGCATGACTGACGTGGGCGGCGGCAAGGTGTCGGTCGAGAACATCAACGCCAGCCGCCAGGTGTCCGAGCCCGGCGCGAAGCTGCAGTTCACCAACAACCGCACCGGCCAGAAGACGCAGGTCACCGTCACCGACATCGGCGGCTTCCCCGCGGGCTTCAAGCTCGACGGCAAGGCCGGCGACTCGTTCTCCATCGCGGCCAGCGACGGGGTGAACAACACCGCCTTCACCACCCCCGTGGGCAACGTCACCGTGCCGGGCGGGGCCGCCGGCACCACCGACCTCATCCCCGATCCCGCGCTGCACAAGGACGAGCTCGACTCGGCGGGCAAGCCGAAGTTCAACAAGGTCAACTTCACCGGCCCGCTCTTCATCGACGGCCCGAAGGCCGACGACGTGCAGCAGGGTCAGATCGGCGACTGCTACTTCCCCGCCGCCATGGCCGCGATCGCGAAGCACAACCCCGACGCCATCACCAACCTGATCAAGGACAACGGCGACGGCACGTACACGGTCACTTTCAAGGAGAAGGACTGGGCCACCGGGCGCTTCAAGGACGTGCAGGTCAAGGTCGACGGCGATCTCTACGCCCGCTCGTACGGCGGTGCGCTCTACGGGCGCTCGGCCAACAGCTCAGATCCGAAGAAGATGGAGCTGTGGTTCCCGCTGGTCGAGAAGGCCTACGCCCAGTGGAAGGGCAGCTACGACACCATCGGCGGCGGCGGGCACGTGAGCGACGTGTTCGAGGACTGCCTGGGCGTCGAGGCCTCGTCCTTGAGCATCAACTACACCGGCGCCGATCGCGTCTGGGACCAGGTGGTCAAGAACGTCGACGCGAAGAAGCCCATCGGCGCTGGCACCTACGGCGAGGATCAAGAGGCGAAGTACACGAACACCGGGGTCTACGCGAACCACGCCTACTCGGTGCTGGGCTACGAGAAGACCGGCACCGAGCGCTTCGTGATCGTCCGCAACCCCTGGGGCGAATCGGAGCCGGCGGGCAACGGCACCAACGACGGCATCTTCAAGCTCAAGCTCGAGGACTTCACCAAGCTCTACCAGTCGCTGTACTTCCAGAACTGAACGGACAAGGAACGCACCATGGCCAAGCCTCCTGAACCCATCGAAGACGTGATCCCCAGCGCGACCTGGGTCGTGGATGCCGAGGTGACCGAGGTCCTCGCCACCGGCCCGCAGCCGCCGAAGGTCGACGCGAAGCCCGGCGCCACCAGCACCGGCCAGAAGACCGCGTCACAGACGGTGAAGCTCAAGGTGAAGCGCGTGCTGCACGGCGAGAAGGTCGCCGAGCTCGTCGTGGAGAAGCCCGAGGCCCAGTACGCCCTCAAGCCCGGCAACCACGGCCCGTTCCTGATCGATGCGACCAAGACGATCCTGGGTCGCTACGGGCCGGACTCGTACAGCTTCGAGCGGATTGAGAAGGCTCTCGCTGGAAAGCGGTGAAGTTGGCCCCTCACCCCGACCCTCTCCCCGCTCCGCAGGGAGAGGGAGGCTAGAGCTCGAAGCGCCCCAGGAACGCCTCGGGGCGCTTTTCTTTTTCGAAGTGCGCCAGCACGTCGAGCGCAGGCGAGCGGCGGCTGGCGGCGATCTCCTCGAGCGGATCGAGCAGCGGCGCGTCGTCACCGCTCAGGCGCTTGAGCCCACGGCTGGCCAGCCGCACCAGCTCGACCGCGTAATCCGCCAGCGTGCCCCCACCGATCTTCGCGGAGAGGCCCTCGCGCTGCGCGGCGTAATGGAGCTCGCGGTGCTCCTGCGGCGTCAGATCGGGCAGCAGCCGCGTGGCGTCGTCGAGCGAGCGCCCGTCGTAGAGCACGCCGCGCATCAACGCCGCCAGCGCGCCGGTCATCGCCGCGTCGTTCGCGTCGGCCGCGCGGATCTCGACGATCTTCTTGAGCCGCACCTCGGGGAAGAGCGTGGACAGGTGATCGACCCAGTCGCTGTGCACCGCCGGCTTGCCCTCGAAGCCCTGTGCCAGGAACTGGCGGAAGTTCAGCTTCGGCGCCAGGTACTGGCCCTCGCGGCGCAGGAAGAGCAGCGGCGCGTCGAGCGCCCATTCCACGTACGCGCTGTACGAGAACGAGCCATCGAGCATCGCCTCGGGGTAGCCGCAGCGCGCCGGGTCGACGTCGTTCCACACCCGGCTGCGGTACGAGAGGAACCCGGTGTTCTTCCCCTGGGCCACCGGGCTGTTGGCGAAGAGCGCCACCAGCAGCGGCGAGATGCGCACCGACGCGGTCACCTTGCGCACGCAGTCGGCTTCGTCGCGCCAGTCGAGGCTCACCTGCCCCGTGGCGGTCATGAGCATCATGTCGAAGGCGTGGCTGCCGCGCGTGCCGAGCGTCTCGCGCATCACCTTGTACCGGGTCTTCGGCATCCACGGCATCTGGGCCAGCTCGAAGAAGGGCCGGTAACCCAGGGCCACCGCGCGCAGCCCCAACCCGCCCGCGACCTGCTTGAGCTCGCGAACGTGGCGCAGGTTCTCGTCGTGCGCCTCGCGCGCCGTCTGGAAGGGCGAGCCGGAGAGCTCGAACTGGCCGCCCGGCTCGAGCGAGAGCGTTTCCTTGCCCCGCTGCATGGCGATCACCGGCAGGCCCGGCGCCTCGCGGTACTCGTCGTAGCCGAAGGTCTTGAAGCCCGTGAGCAGCTTGCCGATGCCCTGCTCGCCCTCGTACGGCACGGGCTGGAACCCGGCCCTGGGGAACATCAGCCGCTCGTGCTCCAGACCCAGGAGGAGGGGCCCGGTGGGGCGCTCCGCGTCCCGGAGGAGCTGGACGAGCTCGGCCTTGTTTTCGATCGGCTGTTGCTCGGTCTGCTTCGCGTCGAGGGACATCGGAGGGCGCCGCTTATAACCTCCAGTCTCCACCGGGCCACCACTTCCTCTTGAGCGCAACCTCCCCCATCCCTGAACTGCCAGCCGTCAGCACGGCGGGCGACCTCCTGCGCGGCCTCTCGATACCCCTGCGCGCGTTCGCGCTCATCCTGTCCACGCCGAAGCTGCTGCTGCTCTCGGTGCTCTGCGCCGCGGTGACGGGAATCACCCTCCTCGGTGTCGGCTGGGGCGCGTGGGCGCTCGGCCAGAGCGGCGCCGGCGCCCTCATCGGCGCCGACTCGGGCTGGCAGCACGCCGCGTCGGTCGGCCTGGGCGTGGTCTTCTTCATCATGCTCTTCGTGGTGGGCGCGCTCACCGTGCCCAACCTCCTGCTCGCCCCGCTGCAGGATCCGCTGTCAGAGGCCACCGAGGTGCGCTGCGGCGACTTCACGTCCCCGCCGTTCTCAGCCAGCGCGGCCGTGCGCGGCGTGGTCGAATCGCTCAGCCACACACTCCTGCGCCTCGCCTTCATGGCGCTGGGGCTGATCGTCCTCTTCCCGCTCAACCTCATCCCCGTGGCGGGCAGCGTGCTGTGGGTGATCCTCTCGTCCGTCTGGTCGATGTTCTGGATCGCCGCCGAGCACCTCTCGAACCCGATGGCCCGGCACCTCCGCCCATTCAGGCAGGTCATCCGCGCCCTGCGGGGAAGGCTCCCGCTCGCGCTTGGATTCGGGGCCACCCTCTACGTGTTGCTGTGGGTGCCCGTGCTCAACTTCTTCCTCATGCCCGTGGCCGTGGTGGCCGGCACCCTGCTCTTTCGGGGACTGCTGCGGTCGGGGGCACTGGAAAGCCAGTGAAAACGGGGAACGAAGACCGCCCGGGCCTGTTGGGCGTTCCTTGAAGGGCCGGACCCCGGTGATTAGGCTCCAAAGGTCGCTGTCACGATTTTCTTGAGGAAAGAAGAATACATGCACACCTTGCGTCGAGTTGCGGTGATCGCCGCGCTGCTAGCTGCGTGGGCGTTCTCCGGCAACGACCGGGCCCCCCTCACCCTCACCATGTCGGACGCGGTCGCCGCGCCGCGCCTGGATGACAAAGACGCGAAGGCTCCGCACGAGCTCTCTGCGCTTCGGGTGCTCACCAAGGTGATCCACTACGTGAAGGAGAACTACGTCGACCCGAAGCGGGTTCGGCCGAAGGAGATGCTCGTCGCGTCGCTGGAGGCGGTGGAGAAATCAGTCCCCGACGTGATGGTCGACGGCAACGCCGAGGCCGGCAACGTGCGCGTCAACGTCAACGGCAAGCTCAAGGAGTTCGACATCGGTCACGTCGACTCGCTCTGGAAGATGTCGTTCACGCTCAAGGACATCTTCGACTTCGTCTCGCGCAACATGCGCCCGGTCGAAGACTCGCGCGAGGTCGAATACGCGGCGGTCAACGGCATGCTGCAGACCCTCGACCCGCACTCGGTGCTGCTGCGCCCCGAGCTGTACCGCGAGATGCGGCTCACCACGAAGGGTGAGTTCGGCGGCCTGGGCTTCGTGATCCAGATGCGCGAGGGCGTGCTCACGGTGGTGAAGGTGCTGCCCAAGACGCCCGCCTTCCGTGGCGGCATCAAGAAGGACGACCAGATCTTGAGGATCGGCGAGGAATCGACGGTCAACATGGACCTCAACGAGGCCGTCGGGAAGCTGCGCGGCCCGGTCGACTCGAAGGTCACCATCTCGATCATGCGCAAGGGCTGGGAAAAGACCCAGCAGATGACCGTGACCCGCGCGCTGATCACCATCGAGTCGGTGCAGAGCAAGCTGCTGGCCTCGAACATCGGCTACGCGCGCCTCAAGAACTTCCAGGGCAACACCACCCGCGACCTGCAGAGCGCCATCGAGGAGCTCGGCGAGCAGGCGAAGAAGGGCGGCAGCGCGAACGGCCTCAAGGGCCTCGTGCTCGACCTGCGCGGCAACCCCGGCGGCCTGCTCGACCAGGCGATCCAGGTGTCGGATCTCTTCCTGTCCTCGGGCACGATCGTTTCCACCGTCGGCCTCTCGGACAAGCTGCGTGAAGAGAAGCGCGCCCACCAGGACGACGAAGACGACCTCTTTCCCATCGCGGTGCTGGTCAACGCGGGCAGCGCCTCGGCCTCGGAGATCGTCGCCGGCGCGCTCAAGAACCAGAACCGGGCCGTCATCATCGGCCGCCAGAGCTTCGGCAAGGGCTCGGTGCAGGTGCTCTACGACTTCCCCGACGAGAGCGCGCTCAAGCTCACCATCGCCAAGTACCTCACCCCCGGTGACCTGAGCATCCAGGAGGTCGGCATCACCCCCGACATCCAGCTCATCCCCACCCGGGTCACGAAGGAGCGCGTCGACGTGTTCGCGCCCCGCCGCAGCATGGGCGAGGCCGATCTCGAGTCGCACTTCGCCAACCCCGCCAACGGCGCCGCCGCCAAGAAGCGCGACGACGTGGTGATGCGCGAGAAGCCGATCGACACCCTCAAGTACCTCAAGGAAGAGAAGGAGAAGGTCGCCAAGGTCGATCCGAAGAAGGATCCCAAGGCCACCACCAAGGGTGGAAAGAACGTGCTCACCGACACCGAGCCGGCGAACAACCACGACGAGGAGCTCGACGATCAGCTCGACGCCGAGAGCCAGGACGAGGTGCGAGAGGACTTCGAGGTCACCTTCGCCAGGGACTTCCTCCTCGCCGCGCCCCAGCTGCGCCGTGACGAGCAGCTCAAGGCCGGCAAGAGCTTCGTGATGGAGAAGCGCCAGGTCGAAGACAAGCGCATCGCCGACGCCATCACCTCGCTCGGCGTCGACTGGACCGCGGGCGAGACGCCGAAGAACCCGCAGCTCATCAGCACCCTCAAGCCCTCGTCGGACAAGAAGATCACCGCCGGTGAGACCGTGCCCCTCGAGCTGACCGTCGAGAACAAGGGTGGCGATTCCGTGAAGCGCCTCCGCGCGTGGATCGAGTCTGACAACGGGTTCCTCGATCGCCGC
Source organism: Archangium sp. (assembly GCA_030681645.1). GTDB lineage: Bacteria > Myxococcota > Myxococcia > Myxococcales > Myxococcaceae > Archangium_A. Next base: position 244,741 of record JAUXRX010000007.1, on the reverse strand, counting down.
GAGTTCCTCTTCGGGAACGTGAAGCCGGGCGAGAAGCGCACCTGGACGGTCAACGTGAAGATCCCCAAGGACCTCGCCTCGCGCCGCGACGGCGTGACGGTGAAGCTCCAGGACGACAGCGGCATCGTGGCCGAGAACACCGCCGGCGAGCTCACCATCGTCGAGATTCCCCGGCCCCAGTTCGCCTACACGTGGTCGATCGTCGATGACTGCGCGACCTGCAACGGCGACGGCCTGGTGCAGCGCGGCGAGAACATCTGGCTGTGGATCGACGTGACCAACGTCGGCTCGGGCAAGGCGCTCGACGCGTTCTCGAGCGTGCGCAACGCCGCTGACGCCAACATCTTCATCGAGAAGGGCCGCTTCAAGCTCGGGGAGATCCCCCAGGGCGAGACCCGCAGCTCGCGCTTCCAGCTCGAGGTGAAGAAGGGCTTCAAGGGCGACGAGTTCGGCCTGCGTTACGCGGTCATCGACGAGCCCCTCGAGGAGTTCACCGCCGACAAGATCATGATCCCCGTCGCGCCCGATGGTGCGCCCAGCCCCGCCTTCGAGGCGAGCAAGGGCGTCTCTCGCCTGGCCGACAAGGCCGACATCTACGCCTCGGCCGACGGCAAGCGCTCGCTGGCCCGCCTGCCGAAGGGCGCCGTGGTGGCCGAGGTCGCCCGCGGCGGCAACATGGCGAAGCTCGAGTGGGAGAAGGACCGCTTCGTCTTCGCCAAGCTGTCGGACCTGCGCGACGCGAAGGGCCAGAAGCCCGCCGCCCCGAAGGACGCCAACTGGAACCACTTCCGCACCCCTGCGCAGATCTCGATGAACATCGACCCGTCCCAGGGCGGCGCGGTCGTCGACGGCGAGAAGTTCACCCTCTCGAGCGTGGTGGCCGACAGCCAGCTGCTCGACGTCTTCGTGCTGGTGAACGATCAGAAGGTCTTCTTCAAGGGCGCGGCGGCCGACGACAACGGCAAGCTCAAGTTCTCCACCGAGTTCTCCCTCAAGGAAGGCAACAACCTCGTCACGGTGGTCGCCCGCGAGTCGCAGGACTTCGCCAGCCGCAAGTCGGTGGTCATCCGCCGGCGACCGGCGGCGGTGGCGCAGAAGACCACCGAGCCGACGAACCAGGCCAAGCCGTAGCGCGTCCGAAGTATGAACTGAGGCGGGGAAGCGGTCGGGTTTGTAGCTCGACCGCGCCCCACTCAGGCTTGCCCCTCGCCGCGAACGTCTTGTCACTCAAGTGACTCGAGCTTCGGCTCATTCGTGCGTCCCGGCGACGCCGGCCCGCGAACGGCTGTTCCAACAGCCCTTTCCTACCGGGCATCGACCATTTCGTCACATGTGCGTCTTCGCCTGAAGCGAGGGGCAAGCTCGCGGCCTGCTTGAACGAGATCCACCAACCACGTCCGCTCAGGGAAACGGCAATGAATTGATGGACCCCCGCGACGGAGCTAGGGTTTCGCCCATGTCCCGTCGCCTGTCGGTGTTGCTGGCTGTGCTGCTGTCGACCTCCGCGCTGGGGGACGCGTACGACTTCCGCATCTACCAGTTGGGCAACCCCCAGGAGAGCCGCACCGGTGGCACTCCCGCGGCGAACGCCGCCTTCCGCGCCTTCTCCCGCCGCCTCGCCGCGGCGATGACCTCGGTCAACCTCGCGCCCCCCGAGACGCTGGGCCACTCGGCCTTCGCGCTCTCGGCCGAGCTGTCGGTGGTCGACTTCGGAGGCTCCACCCAGACGTCTTTGATGCCCACCCAGCGCGCCATCAGCGGGCCGGTGCTGCTCCCGTCGATCCACATCCGCAAGGGGCTGCCGTGGAGCTTCGAGCTGGGTGTGCGCGCGGCCTGGTTCGAGAAGAGCCGCATGGGCCTGGGCACCGTCGAGCTCAAGTGGGCGATCAACGAGGGCTTCACCTACCTGCCCGACATCTGCGTGCGCGGCAGCATCACCAAGATCCTCAACAGCCGTGACTTCGACGTCACCGCGGGCGGCCTCGACCTGGGCATCGGCAAGCAGTTCGCCATCGCCGGCATGGTCACGCTCACCCCGTACATCGGCTGGAACCTCACCTTCGTGGGCGCGTCGAGCAACAGCATCGACTTCAACCCCACCCGCACGCTGGCCGAGGCTGACGCGCCCAACGCGCAGTTCACGGACTACTACGTGTTCGACTCGGTGCTCGCCGCCAACAACACCAACAACCGCTTCTACGGCGGCTTCCGCTTCATCGCGGGGGTGGTGATGCTGGGCTTCGAGTTCAGCTACACCACCCTGGGCAGCTTCAACGACTCGAAGATCGGCACCGTCGACGGCGTGTGCACTGATCGCTCGGTCTGCATGCCGCCGGTGCTCGCGTACAACAGCACCATCGGCTTCGACTTCTAGACGCCCCTCGACTCTGCTCGGGGTGAACGGTTGGCGCTCACGGCGACCGACCGGGGCCGACAGGCCGCTTGAGCTGACGCCGCAGCTCTCCGGGCATGTTGGTGATCACCCATTCCACGCCCATGGCGCGCAGCCGCCGGGCCTCGTCGACGTCGTCGACCGTCCACACCGCCACCTCCCAGCCCTGCGCGTGCCAGCGATTGACCCGCTCGGGCGTGACCTGGGAGAAGTGCGGGTGCACCGAGGTGCGCGCGGCGATCGGCAGCCACCCCCACGCCTGCGGAATCCAGGCGCGATCGGGGTCGATCAGGAAGCCACGCTTGAGCTTCGGAAACGCCTGCGCCAGCCGCACCAGGCACAAGGGGTTGAAGCTCGAAACGAACACCCGCTCACCCAGGCGGCGCTCGGTGAGCTTCTCGCCCACCGCCACGCTCAGGCCGTGATCGTCGGTGGTCTCGCACTTGAGCTCGACGTTCACCACCGCCGTCGAGGGCAGCGCGTCGAAGACCTCGTCGAGCAGCGGAATGCGGGCGCTGGGAAACCCCAGGCGCGAGCCCACGTCGACCTCTTTGAGCTTCCACCAGGGCGTGGTGAGCACTTCCCAGTGCAGGCCCGAGAGGCGGTCGAGCCACTCGTCGTGACACACCACCAGCTCACCGGTCGCGCAGCGCAGCACGTCGAGCTCGACGCCGTCGGCCCGCTGGTCGATCGCCCCGGTGAAGGCCTCCAGGGTGTTCTCGGGGAAGTCCGCGCTCGCGCCGCGGTGCCCCAGGATGCGCATCGGCATGACCCCTCACCTGCTCCTCGGAAGAGGGGTCGTCAAGTTGCGTCGTGAAGGGCCGTGGGGCACTGTGTCCCCATGATCCCGGTCGCTCTGCCTCGGCCAAACTTCCGCTTCGCTTCAGTTTGTCTCGCGCAGCGTTCCGCTGCTGCCGGCGGCGCTCTATGAACATCGGCACCGGCGAGATCATCATGCTGGTCATCATCCTGGTGGTGGTCTTCTCCGCGTCCCGCATGGGGGTGCTGGGGAACGCCGTGGGGCGCTTCGTTCACTCGTTCAAGAAGGCGTCTCAGGGCGACGGCTTCGTCGACGTGAAGCCCACCTCGAAGCTCGAGAAGGGCACCGAAGACGCCGAGATCATCGACGGCGCGCCGAAGCGCTGAGCCGGCCCGCCAGCTCCCGCACCGAGAGGTGCACGTTGCGATCGGTCGCCAGCTCCTTCAGATCGGGCGCCGCCATCAGGGGCACGATCTTCACCGCCACCTCGGGGTTCAGGTACGGGTTGAACACCAGCGCGCGGCGCACCGCGGGCTGCATGTTCCAGCGCGCCGATCGCCAGATCTCTTCCAGCGGCTCGGGCCGGGCGGGCCGCCGCGCGGCGATGCGCACCACCAGATCTTCGGTCAGCCGTGGGTTCTTGAGCACCTCGCGGATCACCGAGGCGTTCGAGGCGACCGCGAGCCGCGAGAGCTCGTCGGGATCGCGGGTCAGCCGCGCCCGCGACTTGAGCACCCCCAGCGGCAGGGTGAACAGCTTCGCGTCGGCACGCGCCGCGGCGTCGGGCTCGTACTCCTGCACCGGGCGGCCCTCGCTGAACACGAAGGTCACCTCTTCCTGCTCGTGCAGCGCGGCGACCTGCCGAAGCGTGCCGAGGTGCGGAATGAGATCGCCGTCGTCTTCCAGCGCGCGCATGAACGCCGGCAACACCCGCATTGCCGGTTCCCATCGCTCGACCGAGAGCTTCATCACCGTGGACAGCAGCTCGGTGGCCCGCGGTGGATCGAGCTCCCCCAGGGTGCGCGCCGCGGCCCGCCGCAGCACCTCGTGGCCGCCGCCCAGCACGTCGAGCCGCCGAACGATCAGGCGCACCCCTTCGTGCTCGTCGCTCATCGGGTTCCTCAGGGGTTGGCGGCCGTCGGGCTGACGGCCACCGCCCGCGCCGAGACCCGCACCCGGAAGCCCTTGAGGTCGGGCGGGTACTCGGTGAAGGGCACCACGAAGGCCGCCGCCGCGCCCGCGGGCACCACCAGCGAGCGCTTCTCGACCTTGCGGTTGAGCGCCTCGAGCGACTCGGTGTTGTCGATGAGGAAGATCTCCTCGGGGGTGGCGGGCTCGCCGGCCCAGCTCTCGCCGAAGCGCACCACCTTGCCGTCTTCCACGATCTCCGCCTTCACCACCACCTTCACCGACGCCTCGCTGCGGTTCATCACCTCGCCCCGCACGAAGAACACCGAGCGCCCGGCGCGGGTCTCGTAGAGGCCGTTCGAGACGTCGTTGGCCACGAAGTCCACCGAGGGCGCGAAGGTGTTCTTGAGGCCCTCCAGCGAGAGCGCGTCAGTCGAGAACTTGCCCTCGTTCAGGTACGCCGAGCCCACCACCACCAGGCCCAGCACCAGCACGGCGGCGATCATCACGTTGACGATGATGCCCACCGCCCGGCCGCGACGGGGGGCTTCTTCGGGAGGCGGGGCCGGCACCGCGACCGGCTGCTGCGGGTTCGAGACGCGCGCCACCGCCACCCGCTCGATGTTGTAGCCGGCCGCGTTGGTCTCGACCTCGGGTGCAGGAAGGTCGAGCAGCGCCGCCGGCGCCGCCGGCGGCTGGGGCATGTCGAACATCGCCCGCGCCGCCGCGCCGTCGACCGCTGACGCACCCGGGCCGGCGTCGTCTGCCCCGGCGAAGAAGCCGTCGGCCGACCCGCCGCTGCCAGCGCCGGGAAACGCCGCGCCGTGGTGGCCGCCGTCATCCATCGGCGCGCTCGACTGGGCCTGGAGCCCTCCCATGTCGAAGGCGCCCCCCGAGGGCGCGGGCGGCGCGACCTGCGAGAAGTCGAACGCGGGCAGCGCCGGAGTGGTGCCGGTGATGGGGCGCGGCGGGGGCGGGGGCGGCGGCAGGGGTTGAGCGGCCGGCGCGGCGAAGTTCGAGAAGTCGAAGGCCGAAGGGGCGCCGGGAGGCGGAGGCGCCGGCGCAGCGGTCGGCCGGGCGATGGCCGCGAAGTCGAAGGGCGAGGCCACCGCCGGCGCAGCCGGGGGCGTGAAGACGGGCACGTGGGGCGAGGTCGTGCCCGGCGGCGAGAGCGAGCCGAAGTCGAAGGGCACGTCCGCGGGGCGGGGGGGCGCGGTCGGGTAGGCCGGCGCCGCCGGGTAGGCCGGAGGAGGCGGTGCCGACGCCGATCTCGATGGACCCTTCGTCGCTTCGACGCCCAGCGCGAAGACACCGGGCCTCGTCACCTCGGCGTCGGGCGGCGGGGCGGGGGCGCCGAAGCGCGCGAACGGATCACCCGCCGCGGGGGCGCCCAGGGCAGGGACGGTCGCGGTCGCCGGCTGCGCCATGTCTCGCGTGACACGGAAGGTGTGACTGCACTTCGTGCAGCGAACTTTCACACCCTTGTCGGTGACCTTGTCGTCCGGGATCTTGAACCGCGTCTGGCACTGCTCGCACTTGACGATCATGGAGTGCCGCCCGATAGCAGCGGAGGCGCACTCTAGCCTGCTTCTGAAACGAAATCGCGCGGTTGGCACCAGCAGAAACAGGTGGTACAGCCTTCGTCGCACTGCGTCAGGGGTCCACCGTCCATGAGCGAAGCCGAATCGACCGTTCGCGAGCCGAAGGTCATCAAGCGTTACACGAACCGCAAGCTCTACGACACGGTCGAGAGCCGGTACGTGACGCTCGACGAGATCGCCGAGATGGTGAAGCAGGGCGTCGAGGTGAAGATCGTCGACAACCGCAGCAAGGAAGACCTCACCTCGGTCACGCTGGCGCAGATCGTCTTCGAAGAAGAGAAGAAGAAGAACCAGATGCCGCTGTCCGTGCTGCGCGAGATCATTCGCCAGCCGGGCGAGCGCCTCAACGCCTTCATCAACACCCAGGTCAGCCCGCGCGTCGACGCCATCAAGCAGGAAGCCGGGCAACGCATCAACACCCTGCTGGGCCGCGAGCAGTCCGAAGGTGAGCTGACCCCCGCGGCGCTGGTGCAGCAGTCGCAGAAGGTGTTCGAGACCTGGCAGGCGCGGGTCGACGAGCGGGTGAAGACGGCGGTGGAGAACGTGCTGGGCAACCTCCCCGCGCTGGGCCGCGACCTCTCCACGCTCGTGCAGCGCATCGAGCAGCTCGAGCAGAAGCTCGCCCAGCTCGAGCAGCAGCAGTCGGCGCCGCCGCCCTCGAAGAAGCGCTGACCCCTACCGCGCGCGTTCGATGCGCTCGGCGATCTGCTGCAGCAGGGTCGCCCCGCGGCTCCAGGGCGCGTGCTCCCAGATCGTCTTGCCGTGGCTCTGCGCTTCGTCGATCGCCACGTTGAGCCCCATCGGCTCGCTCACGCGCTTCGGGAAGTACTGCTTGAGCTTCTCGACGATCTCGTCGGCCATCTGCGTCTTGCGGTGCAGGGTGGGCACGATCTGCGTGACGCGCAGCTTCGCGTGGCCGTGTTCCTTCGAGACCCGCTCGACCGTCGCCACCATCTCGGCGCAGCCATCGAGCGCGAGGTAGGTGGTGGCCACGGGAATGACGATCTCTTCGGCGGCGAGCAGCACGTTGGTGGTGACCAGCCCGAACGAGGGCGGCGCGTCGAAGACGATCACGTCGTAGCGCGCGTCGGCCGGGGCCAGCACCCGCGCGAGGATCTTCGCCCGGTCGGGGTCGGCGGCGGCGCGGGTGGGGAACTCGGCCATCTCCTTCCACGAGGGGATGAGCCAGAGGTTCTCCACCGCGGTCGACCGGGTCACCTGGCTCAGCTCGATGGCCGGGTTGGTGAGCAGGTCGAAGATGGTGAGGCCACCTGCGCGCACGTCGACGCCGAGCGTCTTGGCGGCGTGGCCCTGGGTGTCGAGGTCGACCAGCAGCACGCGCTGGCGCCGCTTGCTGGCGAAGAACGCGGCGACGTTGACGGCGAGCGTGGTCTTCCCCACCCCGCCCTTCTCGTTGATGAAGGCGATGCGTCGAGCCATCGAGGCTCTACTTCTTCTTGGTGTCGACGAGCTGGTCGATCTTGCCCTCGAGCGTCCCGAGCAGCTTCTCGACCTCGTCGATCTTCTCCCGCAGCGTCTCGAGATCGGCGGTCGACGGCAGGTTCATCGCCGAGAGCGCGCTGCGGATGCTCTTGTCCACGGTGCCCTTGGCCGACAGGCCGCGGGAGACGATGGTCTGGACCCCGGAGACGAACTTCTCGTTCGACATGAGCTGCTGCACCAGCTTGCCGATGCGCTCCTCACCGGTCGCCACGAGCTTCTTCATCATCGGGTTGTCTTTCAGCATGGCCGCGGATGCTGCGTTCCACGCCGCACCATGTCAATGTGACTTTCAGCCGTGGTCGAAGAACTCGCCGATAAACGTCTCCTGGTGGTGACCGGCAAGGGGGGCGTGGGGAAGTCGACCGTCGCCGCCGCGCTGGCCGTGCAGAGTGCCCGTGAAGGGCTGCGCACGCTCGTGTGCGAAGTGAACGCCAAGGAGCGCATCAGCCAGCTCCTCAACCGCCCCGAGGTGGGCGCCGAGGTCACCGCGCTCGACGAGAACCTCTGGGCGGTGAACGTGCGGCCCCAGGAGGCGATGCGCGAGTACGCGTTGATGATGCTCAAGTTCGAGAGCATCTACAGCGCGGTCTTCGAGAACCGGGTGGTGCGCTACTTCCTGCGCTTCATCCCCTCGCTGCAGGAGCTGGTGCTGCTGGGGAAGATCCTCTTTCACCTGCGGGAGAAGCGGCCCGATGGCCGCTGGCGCTTCGATCGGATCATCATCGACGCGCCCGCCACCGGGCACGCCATCACCTTCTTCTCGGTACCGCAGGTGATCGTCGACACCGTGCCGCCCGGCGCGATGAGCCAGGACGCCACGTGGATGCGCGACCTCCTCGTCGATCCGAAGACCACCGCCGTGGTGCTGGTGTCGCTGCCCGAAGAGCTCCCGGTGAACGAGACGATCGAGCTGCACGCGGCGCTGGCCGCGAAGGTGAAGATGAAGTCGGCGCTGGTGGTGCTCAACGGCTTCATCTCGCCGCGCTTCGGGCCGGCCGATCTCCCCGAGGGCCTGTCGGACGGGCTCAAGGAGATCGCCCGCAACCACACCAGCCGCGCGACGCTGTCGCAGACCTGCCTCACCCGCCTCGAGACGCTCGGGGTGCCGGTCGTGAAGGTGCCCCGCCTCTTCGGTGACTTCGGCCGCCAGGCCATCGAGCAGGTGGCTGCCCAGCTGGGAGGCGCCCGGTGAAGCCTGCCTCGAGCGGAGCCCAGAGACCCAACCCCATTCGCGCGGCGCTCGAGTCGAGCGACGTGGTCATCACCGTGGGCAGCGGCGGCGTGGGCAAGACCACCGTGGCCGCCGCCCTCGCCCTGCGCGCCGCGATGGAAGGCCAGGGCTCGCTCGTCTGCACCATCGATCCCGCGCGGCGCCTGGCCAACGCGCTGGGCCTGCAGGCGCTGGGCAACGCCGAGACCGAGATCTCCACCGCCACCTTCGCCGACGCGGGGCTCGCGCCGCGCGCGCCGATGCGGGCGATGATGCTCGACATGAAGCGCACCTGGGACGAGCTCATCGAGCGGCGCGCCCCACCCGACAAACGCGAGAAGATCCTCAACAACCGCTTCTACCAGTCGCTCTCCAGCGCGCTCGCCGGCAGCCAGGAGTACGTGGCGATGGAGAAGCTGTGGGAACTGCGCACGCAGCGCGACTACCCGCTCATCGTCCTCGACACCCCGCCCACCGCGCACGCGCTCGACTTCCTCGACGCGCCCAACCGCATCCTCGACTTCCTCGACAACGACGCGTCGAAGTGGCTGCTCACCCCGGCGATGGCCGCGGGCAAGTTCGGGCTCAAGCTCTTCAACCTCGGCGGCAGCTACGTAGCGAAGACCATCGCCCGCTTCACCGGCACCGAGACCCTGCAGCAGCTCGCCGACTTCATGCTCAACATCAGCGGCATGAACGAGGGCTTCCGCGAGCGGGCGCACCAGACGCGCGCGCTGCTCGAGGCCGAGACCACCAGCTTCGTGCTGGTGACCGGCCCGATGCCCGAGCGGCTCGACGAGGCCATCTATTTCCACACCCTGCTGCAGCAGAACAAGATGAGGGTGGCGGCGATCGTGGTGAATCGCGTGCACTCGTCAGTGGCCGATTCGTTGTGGGAAGAGGTGGCACGTCTCCCTGCATCCGCGCAGGCGAAGTTCGATCAGACGCTGAAGGAAAACGACCACCTCGCCCGGCAGGACGCGCGCGGCATCGCGAAGTTGCGGGAAGCCTGCGGTAACACGCCGCTGGTGCTGGTGCCGCGCTTCGAGCTCGACGTGCACGACCTCAACGGGCTGTACGAGACCTCGCACTGGCTCTGGGGCGATCGCCACCTCGATGTGGAAGCCCCGGGTCAGTAAGGTCCGGCAGGAACCGGCGCGGCGACGCTGGTGTCGAGGGGTCGTCTCCTTCCCGAAAGCGAACGAACGCGCATGCGCTTGATGCAGATTCTGGTGGTCGCAGTGGCCGTCTCGGGTTGCGTTCACACCCGGGGCACGACGACTCCCCGCGGCGCGCAGGAGGTGAAGTTCGACGAGGTCGTGATCACCGGCGACCTCGAGCTGGAGAAGCTCAACGACGAAGAGCTCTTCGCCGCCGGCACGTCGTTCTACGCCGCCGAGGACTACACGCAGGCCGCGCGGTACTTCGGCCGCATCTGCGACTTCCACCCGCAGTCGAAGCACTACCGCCCGGCGCTCTACAACGCGGGCCTCGCGCTGGAAAAGCTGAAGGCCTGGGAAGACGCGTGGGTGCGCTTCTCGGTGCTGTCGGACCCGGTCAAGGGCACGGGTGACGCGCTCGACGCCGCCTTCCGCGTGGCCGAGTGCGACTACCACCTCGAGCGGTACACGGACGCCATCGAGGTGCTGCGCAACATCGCCGATCGGTCAGAGGTCTCGGCCGACAAGCGCATCGAGGCGCGGGTGCAGCAGGGCATCTGCGAGCTCGAGCTCGATCAGAAGGACGCCGCCGAGACCACGCTGCGCAGCGTGCTCACCTATTGGAACTCGCTGCCCGACAAGGACCTGGTCGACGACTATTTCCCCGGCCAGGCGCAGTTCTTCATCGGGGAGATCTTCCGGCTGCACTACGAGGCCGTGGTGCTGGACGGCAGCAAGACGACCGCCAAGCTCGCCGAAGACCTCGAGTTCAAGTCGGAGCTGCTGCTCTCGTCTCAGGGCCACTACCTGCGCGCGATTCGGGTCGGCAACGGGTACTGGGCGACGGCCGCGGGCAATCGCATCGGCGGGCTGTACGAGAACATGTACGACCACATGGTCCATGCGCCCGCGCCGTCTGAGCTGGCGCCGTCCGAGCAGGAGATCTACCGGGCCGAGCTGCGCAAGAAGATCCGCGTGCTGATCGGCAAGGCGATCACCGTCTACGAGCGCACCCTGGAAGCGGCCGAGCGCATCGGCGCCTCGAGCCCGTTCGTGCAGCAGACCCGGGAGAGCCTGCAGCGCATGAAGGACCTGCTGCTGGCCGAGGCGAAGGCCGAAGAAGAGCAGAACAGCACCACTCCGCCGCCGGGCTCCTGACCGTTCACCCCGAGCCCCGTTCACCCCGAGCGAAGTCGAGGGGCGACCCATCGACGCAGGGAACCTGGCGAATAGAGTCGCCGCTCCGTGGAGCCGCTCTTCCCCCCCACCCAGCTGGCAGAGGTTCAGGCGTACCACTCGCCCATCTACACCTCGGCGTTGGTGGATCTGATCGTCTGGCCGCTGCTGCTCCTCGGCACCGCGCGGTACCTCACCCGGCCGTTCCACGCGCTGGCGAGCCGCTGGGCGAAGCGGGTGAACGTGCCGGTGCTGAACCGCATCTGGAAGGGCCCGGAGTGGGCCGAGACGATCTTCTTCGCGCTGCTCTTCTTCGGCTTCTTCGTGGTGGTGAACCTGCCGATCGACGTGTGGTTCGGCTACGTGCGCGAGCACGAATACGGGCTGTCGAACGAGTCGTTCGGCGCCTTCCTCTTCGACGGGCTCAAGCACCAGGCGATCCTGGTGGTGGCGGTGACGTCGCTGGGGTTCGGCCTGTTCGGCGCGGCGCGGCTCACCCGCCACTGGTGGTGGATGTTGGGCATCACGGCCTCGCTCGGGCTGGTGATCTCGACCGCGGTCGATCCATACCGTTCGCGCCTCTACGTCGATCAGACCTCACTGCCACCCGGCTCGCTGCGAACGCGCCTCACCACGATGCTGGAGGGCGCCTCGATTCCGTTCTCCGACATCTTCGTGGTGCACACCGGCGCCAAGAGCGTGCGCGTGCAGGCGGCGTTCGCCGGCACTGGGCCGACCCGGACGATCCTCCTGTCCGACACGTTGCTCGAAACCATGACCGAGGCGGAGGTGGTCGCCGCGGTCGCGCACGAAGCCGGTCACGTGAGCGAGTCGCGCTGGCCGGGGCGCGTCCTCTCGCTGCTCGCCGTGTTCGCGTTGATGGGCTACCTGGAGTGGCTCTTCCGCCGCTCGAGCCAGCGCGGGTGGTTCGGCATCACCGTGCGCGGGGACGTGCGGGTGTTGCCGCTGCTGGTCCTCACGTTCGATCTCGCCACGATGGCCGTCACGCCGGTCTCGGCCGCGCACTCACGGGGCCGGGAGCTGGCCGCCGATCAGTTCGCGCTGAAGCTGACCGGTGACGGCGATTCGCTCGTGTCGCTGCTGGTGAAGGTGGGCCGGATCAACAAAGAGGATCCGGATCCGCCGCGCTGGTACGTGCTGTCGGGCGTCTCACACCCGACCATCTTCCAGCGGGTGGACGCGATCCGCGCGACTCAGAAGAACGCGACGCCACCACCGACGAGCCCGGTCAAGGCCGGTACGTCGGAGCAGCAGGCGCCAGGCGTCATCCGGTAGCGCACCTCGGCCTCGAGGAAGAAGTGCTTGCCGATGAAGACGTCGAGCCCGCCCGCGGCGGCGAAGCCGAAGGAGTACTTGCCGGGGTTCTGGTAGTTCTCGTTGCCGCTGAAGCTGACCGAGCCGTACGGCTTGACCGGCGAGTTGGGGAAGAGCGAGAGCTTCACGCCGAGCATGTCCCACGTGCGGCCGCCCTGCCGGAACTCGAGGTCGCTGCGCAGCGCGAACCAGCGGGTGAGCCGCACCTCGATGCCGGGGGAGTGGGCGAAGCCGGTGCCGTCGAACTCGAGCGAGCCGTCGGGCATCGAGGGGTTGGTGGAGACGCCGGGCATGTACTTCACGGCGAGTAAGCCGGGCCGCTCACGCTGCGGCCGCGCGACCTTCGCCTGCACCACCGGCGCGGCGACCAGCGGGGCGTTGGCGTAGACGACGGGGGGGGGCGGGGCCGCGTACACCATGGGCGGCGGCGAGTAGACGACGGGCGGCGGCGCGTACACGACCTGCGGCTGCTGCGTGTAATACGCGACCGGAGGCAGGGGCACCGGCACCGCCTGCACCACCACGGGCGGGCAGTTGTGGCGGTGGCGGGAGAAGCCGAAGAAGACGCTGCCGAGTTGGATTCCGACTCCGCCTCCGGTGCGGCAGGCGAACGCCGGTGCAGAGACTCCGACGATGGACAACACGGCGATAAGGCGAACGAGACGCGGCATCGAGCCCTCCTGAACGTCAGTTGCCGGAGGACCAGAAAGTGATCGACGTCTCGTTCGCCTTTTCGAAGTCGGCGAATTACCGGGCGTAGAGCCGCAACAGCGCCTGCGCCCTGGCCTGAACCGCGGTCGGAATTCGGGCCGCGATTTTGAGATCTTCCAGGCCACCGAGGTCCCCTGCCTTGCAGCGGAGGTCACCCCGGTTGACGCGCGCCAGCACGGTGTCGCCGTGGAGCTCGATGGCGAGGTCGTAGGCGTCCCGCGCCTCGGACAGCTTGCCCTGCTGGTGGAAGACCGACCCGAGCGCCGCCCGGATCGCGGCGTCGGTGGGGTTGAGGGTGAGCAGGCCGTTGAAGATGACGACGGCCCCGTCCAGGTCGCCTGCGTCGATGAGGTCGAACGCCTGCGAGGTGATGGCCTGCACCTGGTCTGCGGTGAAACCGAACTGCTGAGCGAGGGTGGTCATGGTGGCCTCAGCGCATGTTGCGGACGGAGTTCATCGCGATGTCCGAGTACATCTTCGAGATGTTCTGCATCGCGGTCATGATCTGGTTCATCAGCGCCGTCATCTGCTGCATGCGCCGCGACATCTGGTTGATCTTCATCTCGAGCTGCTTGAGCACCGCCGGGTCGTCGGTCTTGCCCATCAGCTTGGTGAGGCGGTCGGTCTCGGCCTCGGCCCAGCCGACCATGTTGTTGAGGTTCTCCGAGGCGCCCTCGAGCCCACTGAACTGAGAGGGTGCCGGCTTGGGAAGCGCCTGGTCTGCCTCGGCCATGATCGCCTTCGCATCGGCCGCCTTCTTCTCGGCCTCCGCTGCCTTCTTCGCCTCTTCAGGGGTCTGCGTCGCTGGCGCACTTGTGGAGCCGGTCTGAGCCCCGGGGTTCGCTCCGCCGGTCTGGGCTGCGCCGAGCCGCTGCGCATCCTCCTCCTTGACCTCCTTCTTTGCGCCATCCTTCAGCCCCTTCAGCTTTTCAGCAGAAGCGGCCAGGACATTCCTGAAGACATCCAGGCTGACCCTGTTGCCGTTGTTAGTCAGGGCCTTCAGCTCAAGCCACAGGTCTGGGTGAGCGAGGAGCAGCCTCGCAGCCTCCTTCGCTCCCTCGGGGGCATCGGCTCGGCCAACCAGCGCCTCAAGATCCCAGAGCTCGACGAGCCCGTCGAATGAGAACCCTTGCACGCCGCCATCGATCGACATGAAGCCCTCCTTGATGCTCTGCAGCATCTCGTACTTCTCCTTTTCCGCTCGATAGGAGGGATCGCTGATGAGGCGATCCTCAGCCTCCTTCTCGATCTCTTCGCGGGTCATCGGCTTCGGAACCGTCGCCTCTCGGGCTCCGTCCGTTGCCGAGTAGCTCGGCGGCGGCGGCGGCGGCGCCTGCCCGAAGCCAGCAGCCGAGTCGCCAGGAGGCGGAGGCGGAGGCGGCGGGGCGGACGATGACACCGTGCCCTCGGGCACGACATACGTTTGGTTGACGACGACGGGCAAAGCAACGGATTCGACGGTCATTGGGTGCTCCTTGAATTGGGCTGAATGCCCGTTGGTTGGCGACCCGATTCGCACACCGCATGCCACTCGAAGCCGACGCGATTTCGAGCACTTAGCGGCCCGGCCCGGTCCCGAGCCGTTGAATGACAGTCCGCATCGCGGGACGTAGGGTCGGCCCCGCGATGCGCGCCCTCGGCCTCGATCTCGGCACCAAGACCATCGGCCTCGCGGTCTCCGACGAGCTCGGCATCACCGCCCAGGGGCTGCCCACGCTCGAGAGACGTGGCCCGCGCAAGGACCTCGAGTCACTCGCCGAGCGCGTCGCCGAGTTCACGATCGATCGCTTCGTGATCGGCCTCCCCCTCAACATGGATGGCAGTGAAGGGCCGCGCGCCGAGTTCACGCGGAAGTTCGGCACCGCCCTCGAGGAGGCCACGAAGCTGCCCGTCATCTACTGGGACGAGCGCCTCACCACCGTCGCCGCGCACGCCGCGCTCAGCGAAGTCGGCGCGTCGAAGAAGAAGCGGCGCGAGGTGATCGATCAGGTCGCCGCCGTCCTCATCCTCCAGGGCTGGCTCGACGCTCAGCGGCCCACGCCGTCCATCTACGGAGACGAGCCGGCCGACTGAACCCGCCGGAATCACGCCCCACCCCGCTGGCCGCACAAGTGCACACGAGCCCTCCACACCCTGGAGGTCGTGATGAGCTTCGATGCAATCGGCAAGAAGGTCGGCGTGACTGGGCTCGAAGGTCCCGAGGTCGACATGCGCGCCGCGGCGCGCGACCTGAACAAGCCCACGAAGAAGTACGAAGAGAACGCGGTGAGTGGCTTCATCCGCGGCGCGGGTCAGGCTGACGGACCGACGGCCGAACAGGCCTTCGATCTCTTCAGGGCCATCGGCGAACTCTTCAGCGGCGGCCAGCAGCCCCGGGGCAACGGCAAGGAAGAGGCGAACAAGTTCGACCTCGGCGCGATCCTCAGCTCGATCTTCGACTTCGCCGGGAAGCAGGCCGAGAAGTCGGGCGCGCTGCCCCCGAAAGAAGAGCACCACGTCAAAGGCCAGGAGCGCGTCGAGGTCTCGGGTGAGACGGGCGACGAGCACTTCAAGGCGAAGGGCCGCGCCGCCGCCGAGGCGCACGCGAGGGCCGACGCGTTCAGCGAGACCTTCATCGACGGCAGCGGCGTCGGCGTGCGTGGTGGCGCCGAGGCGAGCGCCGGTGTCTCGGCCGAAGCAGAAGGCAGCATCACCACGGACATCGGCTCGCTCGACGGCAAGGCGCGCGTCTCGGCCGAGGTCTACGCGCGGCTCTACGGCGAAGCGCGGGCCGGACCTGACGGCGTGAGCGCGGCCGGCAAGGCAGAGGTCGGGGCGATGGCGAACGCCGATGCCGAGACCAACCTGCAGATCGCCGACGGCCTCATCGCCGGCCACGCCGACGCGCACGCCCAGGCGGGCGCGGGGGGCAAGGCGAACGCGAGGGCCGCCGTCACCTTCAACCCGCCCGAGGCCATCATCCAGGCGAAGGCCGAGTCGTTCGCCGGCGCACGCGCGGGCTACTCGGCGAAGGGCGGCATCGCGGGCGTGGGCTACGGCGTGGAAGCCGAGGTCTGGGCCGGCGCAGGCGCGAAGGCCGAGATCAACGGCGGCCTGGAGAAGGACGGCAAGTTCAAGCTCCAGTTCTCGCTCGGCATCGCGGCCGGCGTCGGCTGCATGGTGAAGATCAACTTCGAGTTCGACACCAAGATCTTCGGCAAGGTCGCCGGCGACATCATCGGCGCGGTGGGCGGCGTCTTCGGTGACCTCTTCGGCGCGGTCGCAGGGCTCTTCGACGGCGGCTCGGGCGACGGCAAGCGGGCAGGCAAGGCCATCGGCGACGCCATCAAGCAAATCGCGCCCATGCTGGGTGAGGCCGCCGCCCAGGCCACCAAGAAGGAACTCGACGCGTCGGGGCCCGGCGCGAAGGCGACGAAGGACGACCCCAGCGCGGAAGGCAAGGACCACGGCCCCACCGAGCCGAAGACGAACACCAGCGCGGACGGCGGGAACCAGGGCCGCTCCGAACCGAAGAAAGACCCCGGCTTCAAGAGCGAGAAGCACGGCACCCTCATCGAAGGAACCCTGTCATGAACATCCAGCCCCTGTTGGTCGAAGCCGAGCGCTACCTCACCGAGAAGGACGTGGACCGCGCCGCCGAGCTCTACGTGCACGCGCAGCAGCAGTGCTCAGGCCGCTCGCCCATGCCCCTGGTCGGGCTCGCCCGCATCGCGATCCTGATGCAGCAGTTCGACGAGGCGCGGCAGCTGCTCACGGGAGTGCAGGCGCTGTTCCCCGATTGTGCCGAGGCGCTCACGTTTCTGGGCGTGCTCGAGGAGGCCGCGCGCCGGCTCGACGAAGCGGCGGCGCTCCACACGCGCGCGCTGGCGCTCGACCCCGCCCTCGCGGTGGCGCACGTGAACCTGGGCCGCGCGTACGCCCTGCTCCACCGCTGGCAGCTCGCAGCGGCGAGCTTCACCCTGGCGATCCAGCATGGCGTGCAGGACGTCGCGGTGAAGGTGCAGCTGGGCACCGCGCTCTTCCGCGCCCAGCGCACCCCCGAGTCGCTCAAGGTGCTCTCGCTCACCGTGCAGGCGCACCCGAAGCACCTCGACGCGATCCTCACCCTCGCCGACGCGCTGGTGGAGACGGGCGCGCTGCAGCTCGCCGCCGACCTGCTCGACAACGCCACGCCCCGGCTCCCCAACGAAGCGCTGATCGCCTCGCGCCGCGCCGCCATCGCGCTGCGCCTGAAAGACCTCGACGCCGCGCGCCGCGAGGCTTGGCGCCACACCATGATCGCCCCGAAGGACGAGGAGGCGTGGCTCTTCGCCGCGGTGATCGACACCATGCAGCTGCGCTTCGACAGCGCGGAGAAGGCGCTCAAGAAGGTCATCAGGCTCAACCCGAAGAACGCCCGCGCCCACTACCACCTGGGTGGCCTGTACGACGCCGTCAAGGACAAGGCGGCGGCGAAGAAGGCGTACCGCGCGGCCATCACCTGCGACGAGCTGGCGTGGGAGCCGCTCAACAACCTGGCGATCATGCTGCTGGAAGAAGGCACGAAGGCCTCGCTCACAGAGGCGCGCGGCCTGCTCGATCGCGCCGTCCGTCTCGGCACCAGGGGCGACGCGGTGATCGTTCGCTACAACCTCGCGCTCGCCTGCTACCGGCTCGGTGATCTGGCCGGCACGAAGCGCGCGGCGCAGGAACTCCTCAAGCTCGCTCCCGTCGATCACCCCATGGCCGCCGAGGCGCACCGGGTGCTCAAGCTCGCGGCCTGACCTTCGCCCGATGGCGGCCCCGCTCATCCCGAGCGGGGTCGTGGTCACTCCACCCGCTCGAACACGCGCACCCGGGCTGAGTGCCGGAGCTCGAAGCGGTGGCCGCGATACGCCACGTGCTCCGCGTCGAGCGGGGTGACCTCCAGCCGCCCTCCGTCGAAGAGCACCAGCCATCGGGGGATGGCGGTCCCCAGGGCCTCGTCGTAGCGCTCGTAGCGACGGCGGAGCTGCTCGTCGAAAGGCCGCCCCGAGAAGTAGCTGAGCGGAAGATCGTCGAACGACCGCGGATCCTCGTCGACGACCAGCAATCCCCCCGGGTGCTGCTGAAGCCACTCGGTGGTGACCCGCAGCGCTGGCTCGAGGCGCGAGGTGGCGGCGACCGATCTCAAGGTGAAGGACCACCGCGAATCAGGGGTGAAGCAGTACGCAGCGAGCGCCACGCACCAGACTGCGGCGAAGGCCACCGCCCCCCACGCCACCCTCGGGCGCATCGCCGCGAGCGCCCAGCCCGCGAAGGGGAGGAGCAGCAGCAGCTCCTTCATGGTGAAGCGCGCGAGCGGCGCGAAGCTCGCCATCACCACGCTGCGAAACGTGTAGAGCCCGATGGACAGCAGAATCAGCAGCACCAGCCAGCGAAGCCCGGCTCGCTCGACCCAGGCCTTGCGCAGCCCCGAGACGCCGGCGATCGCGAAGAGCGGCGTCAGCATCAGGACCGCCGCCCCGGGCCAGAAGAACAGGCAGACGAGGCGGTACGTCCACTCGCCCCACACGCTCGCCTCGCTCGGCCACCAGGCGCGGTGAAACTGATCGATGTACCGGAGCGGGAACATCGCGTCGCCTTCCCCCAGCTGGTTCCCCACCAGCCAGGCGATCGCGAAGAGCGAGGCAAGGGCGCCGAAGCGCACCGCCGCGAGCACGCTTTGGCGTCGAAAGCCCTCAGCCGCGGCGAGGAGCGGAACGAGCAGCCACGAGTCGAACCGTGTCGCGCAGGCGAGGTTGAGCAGCAGCGCCGCAGCCACCCAGCGCTCGAGGTCGAACAGCGCGACCGCGCCCATCACCAGGAGCAGGTTGAGCGCCTCACTCGCCGAGGTGGTGGAGCACTGGATGTGCAGGCCCCAGAACGCGAAGCCCAGCACCGCAAAGGTGGCGGCGGAGGCCCCGAAGCGGCGCGCGGTGAAGGCGTACAGCGGCCACGCGGTGAGCGCACCCGCGAGCAGGCTCAACACCCGGCCCGCGTGGAGCAGCGAAGGCCAGAGAAACTCCGCCAGCGCGAGCAGGTAGAGGTGCAGCGGCCCGAACTGCTTCGAGCCGTCGCTGAACGTCGTCATCAGGTGCGGCGCCTCGAGCCAGCGGTGCGCGAGCCAGGTGCGGGCGATCGCGTCTCCAGCGAGGTTCTCGTTGACGAAGAACGCGACGAGCCGCGGCGCCAGCACCGCCACGACCAGGCTCAGCTGAATCGCTCTCCGCCTCGGTTCTACCGACATGAAGCGCGCCCAGAGAGCCGAGAGCTTCGGGCTCGCCTGAAACCTCTCTCTGCGCAGCGCGGAGAGGCCGACCGCAGGCCGGGTGAGGGGCGCTTCGGCGATCGGCTTCCCCCGCGGGCGCAGGGAGAGGGAGACACCAGCGCCAGCCACACGCCCCGCATCATCCCTCGCGACCGTTGTCTTGCAGCGCGCCGCGCAGCGATCGCAGCGCCGCGCGCACGTGCTCGGACCGTTCGGCGGGCGACGGAGTGCCCGCGGGGTGCGCCTCGTCAGCCGCGCCGGGCCGCTCGACGTGCGCGATGCGCTTCAAGATGCGCTCGTCGAGCACGGCAGCCTGGTGCTCGGACCCCGTGCGCAGGGCGTGACCCAGCTCGAGGTGCGCGCGGTAGAGATCGAGCGCGTCGAGGAACGAGAGATCGCCCACGTCGGTCAGCAGGCGGGTCGCCTCGGCCATGTCCTCCTCGGCGGCCTCGAGCTCGCCCAGCAGCGCCATCGCCGCCGCGCGGATTCCCAGGGTGAGGCCCGTGTAGCGAACGTCGCCCACCTCGCGGAGCACGTCGATCGCCTCGGGCAACCGGCGCATCGCGTCGTCGTATTCGCCGTACTGCAGGTGCAACGAGCCGAGCGACGACAGCGCGATCCCCTCGAAGCGCCGCGCGCCCACGTCGCGGAGAATCTCGAGCGCGCTCTCGTAGTGCGCCAGGGCCTGGCCCGGCTGCTCGAGCTCGGCGGCGAGATCGCCCAGGTTGATGTGGCTGATGCCCTCGGACCTGCGGCTGCCCAGCTCGCGGTGAATGCCCAGCGCCGCCTGGTAGTTCGCCCGCGCCTGCTTGAGCAACCCGAGCGCCTGCTGCAGCACGCCCAGGTTGGCGAGGGTGATGCCCTCGTAGCGGCGATCGCCCGCGGCCCGGTGGATCTCGAGGGCGCGGTTGTAGGTCTCGAGCGCGACCTCTTCTTCGCCCAGCTCGTGCTGGAGCACGCCCAGGTTGCTGACGGTGCGGCCTTCCATGCGCAGGTCGCCGACGGCCCGCAGCAGCTCGAGGCCGCGGTTGAGGCTCTGCCGCGCTTCCTTGCGCTGCCCCTGCTGCCGCTCGACCGTGGCCAGCAGCATGGCGATGCGGCCCTGCGTGTTGCGATCTCCGGCGGCCACGGCCAGCGCGTTGGCCTCGAGCAGATCGCTCTGGGCGTCGATCGCGCGCCCGCGGGCGAGGCGCGCGCGGCTGCGGGACTCGAGCGCGGCGGTGCGCAGCTTCGGGAACTCGTCGAGCCGGCTCACCACGGCGTCGAGCATCTGCAGGTGAACGCCGAACGGCCCGCGCATGGTGAGCAGCGGATCGAGCGCGAGCACCGCGGTGAGCGCGGCGGGCGAATCGTTCGCCTCGAGCGCGCGCTGGAACACCGAGTTGAGGTTCTCCCGCTCGAGATCGAGGTTGTCGAGCTGGGCCTTGCTGCTCTCCGCGCCCGAGGCGAGCTTCGTGCCCAGCTCGAGGAAGTACTTCGTGTGCCGCACCAGCACCTGGGCGTGCTCGGGCCGGCTCTCGAGCTTCTCGCGCGCGTACTCTCGAATGCTCTCGTACAGGCCGAAGCGCGTCTGCCCTTCGTCCCCGGTGGGGAAGTACGCGCGCACCAGCGACTTCGAGCGCAAGGTCATCAGCGCCTCGAGCGGTGCGCCCTCCCCGCCCGGCAACGAGACCACCGCGTCGACCGCCTCGGCGGCGAAGCCCCCGCGGAACACCGAGAGCTGGGCCAGCGCCGAGGCCTCGGCCGGCGAGAGGTTGTTCCACGACCAGTCGATGGCCCCGCGCAGGGTCGCCTGGCGATCGACGGCGCCGCCCTTCTGCACCAGCACGTCGAAGCGGCGGGGCAGGCGCTGCACCAGCTGGGCGGGGCTGAGCACCGACATCCGCCCGGCGGCGAGCTCGATCGCCAGCGGCATGCCGTCGAGCTGGCGGACGATCTCCGAGATGGCGACGAGCTCGGTCTCGGAAGGCTCCCAGGCCGGCCGCACCGCGCGGGAACGCTCGATGAAGAGCTGCACGGCCTCGGCAGAGCGGGCGTCGCGGGCCTCGCGCGGCATGCGCAGCGGGGGCACCTCGAAGACCGTCTCTTCCGCGACGCGCAGCAGCTCGCGCGAGGTGACGACGAAGCGGGCCTGGGGCGCCAGCTTCATCCATTCCCCCAGGGTCGCCCCGGCCACGCCGACCACCTGCTCGAAGTTGTCGAGCACGAGCAGGGTCTCGCCGCGCGCGAGGATCGCGTGGCCGAGCTGCTTGATCGGATCGTTGGGCATCAGCGGCACGCCCAGGGCCCGCGCGACGGCGGCGCAGACCCCGTCCTTGTCGCGCGCTTCGGTGAGATCGCAGAACCAGACGCCGCCGCGACGCCGGCCCTTCTCGTTGACCGCCTGGAAGTGGGTGACCAGCTGCGAGCCGAACTGCAGCGAGAGGCGCGTCTTCCCGGTGCCACCGGGGCCGAGCAGCGTGAGCAACCGCGCGCCCTGGCGGAAGAGCTGGTGGAGGTCTGCGAGCTCGGCGACGCGGCCGACGAAGGTCGTCGCCTGCGGCCCGATGTTGGTGGGCCGGCCGGAGACCTGGGTGAGGAGCTGCTTGAGCTGATCGAGCGCCTTCTCGTCGCTCGAGTCCTTGCTGTCGAGGCGGGGGCGCTGGCGCACCGGGTTGGTGGCGCGGCTCGGGTTCTCGGCGACGGTCTCCGCTTCGTTGCTCTCGAGCTGGGTCGAGCTGTCGCTGGGCGATTCGAGCTGGAAGCTCCCCGAGTCGGCCTCGTCGTCGAGGCCGGGGACGTCGTCGTACTCCTTCAACCACTTCTCGATGTCGGGCGGCGGCAGCCCCGCCAGGATCGTCGAGAGCGCCTCGCGGAAGGCCTCGGCGGTGGGGTAGCGATCGCGCGGCTCCTTCTTCAGCGCCTTGAGCACCACCCGGTCGAGCGCCTCGGGCACGTCATCACGCAGCGATGACGGCACCGGCACGCTCGCGTCGCGCACCAGCTTGAGGGTGACGGCGTCGGTCTTGCCGCGGAAGAGGTAGCGCGCGCAGATCATCTCCCACAGCACGATGCCCAGCGCGAAGACGTCGGTGCGCGGATCGACGGGCTTCGCGTGCGCCTGCTCGGGCGCCATGTACGGGAACTTGCCCTTGAGGATGCCGGTGCCGGTCTGCACCGACTTGTTCGCGGCCTTGGCCACGCCGAAGTCGATCAGCTTCACGTCACCGTTGCGCCCGATGAGGATGTTGTGCGGCGACACGTCGCGGTGCACCACGTGCAACGAGCGCCCCTGCGAATCGGTGGCGGCGTGGGCGTGCGAGAGGCCACGCGCGATGGCCACGGCGATGCCCAGCGCGACCTCGAGCGGCATGTGGTGGCCCTGCTCGCGGGCGCGCTTGAGCAGATCGCGCAGGTCCTTCCCCGCCACCAGCTCCATCGCCACGAACCAGGTGCCCTCGACCTCTCCGAGCTCGTGGATGCGGGCGATGTTGGGGTGCACCAGGCGCGAGGCGATGCGCGTCTCGTCGAGGAAGAGACGAAGGAAGCGCGGGTTCTCGGTGAGGTGCGGGAGGATGCGCTTGAGCACGAGCTCCTGATCGGAGCCCTCGGCGCGGGCGAGGAACACCTCACCCATGCCGCCGGCCCCGAGGCGCTTGATGAGCGTGTAGCGTCCAAACGGCTCGGCCATCGCCACGTAAGCTAGCGGGAAAACAACGGTTTCACGGTCTTTTTTGACGCCGCAACAATCGGCTCGCCCGTGAGACAATGTAAGCAACATGCCCATCGATCCGAAGTTCCGAACTGGCGCATCGACCGTCCGTCTTCCGACGACCACGCCGGCTGCCCCCGTGAAGCCGCAGGTCGTCGCGACGCCCTCTCTTCCCCTCCCCAACGCGGGCTTCAAGGCCACCAGCACGTTCGAAGGTCGCCCGTCGCCGAAGCGCGACGGCGTGCCCGATGACAGCGTGGGCCGCCGCATCAAGAACGGCGTGGCTGACGACGGGGTGGGCCGCAAGACCATCAACGGCGTCGCCGACGACGGCGTGGGCCGCAAGACCATCAACGGCGTGGCGGACGACGGCGTGGGCCGCACCACCAAGGGTGGCGTGGCGGATGACGGGGTCGGCGGGAACTACGAGGCGATGCTCGATTCGCTGGTGGGCCGCAACGACACCGAAGACGGCCTCGCCCTGCGCGACGCGATCTACGAGCGGCTGGAGACGCCGAGCTTCTTGAAGGGCAGCGCGTCGGTGCCCTCGCAGGTGGCGGCGTACGCGAAGACCCTGGGCCTGTCGAAGACCCAGCTCGGGCAGGTCGACAGCCTGCTGCGCGGGGCCACGAAGGAGACGGCCAGCCTCGTGGGCGCGCTGCTCGAGAAGAGCCGCGAGGTGCTCACCACCGTCGACAGCAAGGGTGACTCGGCGCTGGCCAACCTCGCCCGCCTGGCCACGCAGCCGCTCAACCCGAAGGTGGCCTCAGACACCACGAAGGGCGAGCTGCTCACGGCCTGCCTGCGCGGCCTCGTCAACCCGAACCGCATCGACCAGGGCGACGCGCCCACGTGCACGGTGACCTCGATGCAGTTCGAGCTCGTCACCGACGAGCCCGCCGAGTACGCCCGCCTCCTCGCCGATCTGACCGGCCCCGACGGGCGCGCGAAGATGCGCGGCGGCTCGTACCTCGAGCTCGAGACCGGTGACGCGGGAGCGCGCGATGGCCGCTCGGTGAGCGACGCGATCTTCCAGACCGCCGCGATGGAGTTCGGCAACGGGCGCGATGGCCAGTTCGACCCCTACGCGGGCAAGTCGGTGAACACCGCCACGGGCGCAGAGCAGCGCGGCCTCAAGCCGGCGCAGCAGACGCAGGTGCTCCGGCAGCTCTTCGGGGTCAACTACGAGTCGAAGAACTTCCTCAGCGAGGCCGAGGGGGCGAAGGCGCTCGAGAACCTGCGCGAGTACGACACGCGCGGCGCGCAGAACCGGCCGATCATCCTCCAGATCGACCAGGGCGACTTCAACCACGCGGTGACGTTCGAGCGGATCAAGGACGAGCGGGTGTACTTCCGCGATCCGTACGGAGTGCTCCGCTCGATGCCTGAGCAGCAGTTCCCGAAGTTCGTGATGGCCATCAACGCGCCGCGCGATCTGAACATCGTCTAGCGAAGCGCCCCTCACCCGGCCGCCCGTAGCCGACCTCTCCCCGCTTCCGCAGGGAGAGGTTGCGGGTAACCTCGGGCTCGTGCGGACCCTCACCCTCCTCTGCTGCCTGGCCTGGCTGGGCTGCCGCTCCTCGAGCGCAGCTGACGCGGCCGTCGCGCCTCCACCTCCTCCCGTCTCGCCCGAGTGGCTCGAGGGCCGCCTGCCCGTCGAGCGCGGAGCGCCGCGCGACGGCGGCACGCTCGCGGTGCGGGTGATGAACGAGCCCGGCTGTCTCAACCACCTCGCCGACAGCTGCCGCGACAGCTGGGTGAGCCGGATGACGAACCGGCTGGTGACGCAGACGCTGCTCGCGGCGGCGGCGGACGACGCGACGCTGAAGCCCGAGCTCGCGGCGGAGTGGAAGGAGAGCGACGACCACACGGTCAGCACCTTCACCCTGCGCAAGACCACCTTCTCCAACGGCACGCCCCTCACCGCGGCCGACGTGATCGCCACCTTCGACGCCATGATGGATCCGAAGCGGCCCACGGGAGCGATCCGCGGCGAGTTCTCGGCGCTGGGCAGCTGGAAGGCGCTCGAGGACGGCCGCGTTCAGCTCACCTGGAGCAAGCCCTCACCCTTCGCGCTGCGGGCGCTCGCGCGGCTGCCCATTCTCTCGGCGAAGGAGCTGGCGGGAGACTGGGGGAAGATCCAACCCATCGGCACGGGCCCGTTCGTGATCGAGAAGTGGGACCGCGGCCAGGCGCTCACGCTGGCGCGGCGGCCCGGCGGCGCGGCGTACCTCGAGCGCATCGTCTTCCGCTTCGTGAAGGACCACACCGCCGCCGGGGCGATGTTCGAGCGGGGCGAGTTCGACCTGATGACCAGCATCACGCCCGCGTTCTGGCGCAGCCTCGAGGACCCGAAGAGCGGCTGGGCCCGGCGCGACTGGAACCGCATCAAGAGCCTCGACAACAGCTACTCGTACATCGCGTGGAACGAGGCGCGGCCGTTCTTCGCCGACGTGCGGGTCCGGCGGGCGCTGGCGCATCTCTACGACACGAAGCTGATCACGAAGATCGTCGACCTCGATCTCGAGCTGCCCACCACCTGCCCCTACTTCCGCGGCGGCGGCTCGTGTGATCCCGGCGTGCAGCCGTTCGCCTTCTCGCCCGACACCGCGCGCGCCCTGCTGGCCGACGCCGGCTTCGAGGACAGCGACGACGACGGGGTGCTCGAGCGCGACGGCGTGCCGCTGCGCTTCACCTTCCTCCTGCCCTCGACGCAGGTGCGGCTGGGCAAGCTGGTGCCGATGCTGCAGGAGCAGCTCAAGCCCGTGGGCGTCGAGGTGCAGATCGAGAAGGTCGAGACCTCGTCACTCTCGGCGCGCGTGCAGAAGCGCGACTTCGACGTGGTGAGCCGGCTGTGGACCGAGTTCGATCGCGAGCAGGATCTCTACCCGATGTTCCACTCGAGCCAGATCGACGGCGGCTCGAACTGGATCGGCTACTCGAACCCTGAAGTGGACCGACTGATCGAGCAGGTGCGGGTGGAGTTCGACGAGGCAAAGCGCCACCAGCTCGAGCAGGCGCTGCACGGAAAGCTCTACGCGGACCAGCCTTACCTCTTCATGACCACGCGCCAGTCGCTCGACGCCGCGAAGAAGCGCGTGCACGGCTTGCAGCCTTCGGTGCTCTGGTACGACCTTCGGGCAGTGTGGGTGTCAGACTGACGTGTACCTGAGGGCAGTACCTCTGCTTTGCTTCACCTCAGTTCCTCGCCCCGCTGCAGCAACCGCGGTCCGAACCCGCGGCGGGGGAGACCGATCAATTCGGCGCACATGGGCAAGGGACCCACCAAGACAATGAGCAATACCAGCTGGTCGCAGAAGATCGCAGCCCTCCAGGACCAACGCGAGTACCAGACCCTCAACTGGGAGGGCAGCTTCGACGAGTACCTCGAGATCGTGCGGAAGAACCCGCGCGTGACGCGCACCGCGTATCAGCGCGTGTACGACATGATCTTGAGCCACGGGAAGACCGAGTACATCGACAACAAGAAGCGCCTGGTGCGCTACCACTTCTTCAGCGACGAGAAGAACGGTGGGCGCGACGCGGTGTTCGGCCTCGACGTGCCGCTGATGAAGCTGGTGAACGTGTTCAAGGCCGCGGCGCACGGCTACGGCGCAGAGAAGCGCGTCATCCTGCTGCACGGACCCGTCGGGTCGTCGAAGTCGACCATCGCGCGCGTGCTCAAGCGCGGCGTCGAGGAGTACTCGAAGAGCCCCGAGGGCGCCTGCTACACCTACTCGTGGAACTTCGCCGAGAAGGTCACCCTGCTCGACGGCACGTCGCTGTCGGGGCAGATCCGCTCGCCGCTGCACGAAGAGCCGCTCAAGCTCATTCCCCGCGACGCGCGCGCGAAGTTCTTCCCCGAGCTGGTCACCCCCTCGGCGGGTGGCTTCGCCATTCCCGAGCTGGGTGAGCTGAACCCCTCGTGCCGGCTCATCTTCAAGATGCTGCTGCAGAAGTACGAAGGCGACCTGATGAAGGTCTACCAGCACGTGCGCGTGCACCGGCTGGTCTTCAGCGAGAAGGACCGGGTGGGCATCGGCACCTTCCAGCCGAAGGACGAGAAGAACCAGGACTCCACCGAGCTCACCGGCGACATCAACTACCGGCGCATCGCGGAGTACGGCTCGGACAGCGACCCGCGCGCGTTCAACTTCGACGGCGAGTTCTGCGTGGCGAACCGCGGGGTGATCGAGTTCGTCGAGATGCTCAAGCTCGACGTGGCCTTCCTCTACGACCTGCTCGGCGCGACGCAGGAGCACAAGATCAAGCCCAAGAAGTTCCCGCAGACCGACATCGACGAGGTGATCATCGGTCACACCAACGAGCCCGAGTTCAAGAAGCTCGAGAGCAACGAGTTCATGGAAGCGTTGCGCGACCGCACCATCAAGATTGACATCCCGTACATCACGAAGCTGTCCGAGGAGATCAAGATCTACGAGAAGGAGTTCAACCCCACCCGCATTCGCGGCAAGAACATCGCGCCGCACACGCTCGAGATGGCGGCGATGTGGGCGGTGCTTACGCGGCTGGAAGAGCCCAAGAAGCACAACCTCTCGGTGATCCAGAAGCTCAAGCTCTACAACGGCAAGACGCTCCCGAACTTCACCGAGGACAACATCAAGGAGCTTCGCAAGGAGTCGACGCGCGAAGGCCTCGAGGGCATCAGCCCCCGCTACATCCAGGACAAGATCAGCAACGCCCTGGTGAGCGACAAGAGCGAGAGCAGCATCAACCCGTTCATGGTGCTCAACGAGCTGGAGACCGGCCTCAAGCAGCACTCGCTCATCGCCAGCGAAGAGCTGCGCAAGAAGTACCGCGAGCTGCTCAACGTGGTGAAGCAGGAATACGAAGACATCGTGAAGAACGAGGTGCAGCGCGCGATCTCGGCCGATGAAGACGCCATCGCGAAGCTGTGCAGCAACTACATCGACAACGTGAAGGCCTACACGCAGAAGGAGAAGATCAAGAACAAGTACACCGGCCTCTACGAGGAGCCCGACGAGCGGTTGATGCGGTCGATCGAAGAGAAGATCGACATCCCCGACAGCCGCAAGGACGACTTCCGCCGCGAGATCATGAACTACATCGGCGCGTTGGCGATCGACGGCAAGGTCTTCAACTGGCGCACCAACGAGCGGCTGCAGAAGGCGCTCGAGCTGAAGCTCTTCGAAGACCAGAAGGACAGCATCAAGCTCAAGACGCTGGTGAGCTCGGTGGTCGACAAGGAGACCCAGGAGAAGATCGACGTGGTGAAGAGCCGGCTCATCAAGAACTTCGGGTACGACGAAGAGTCGGCCACCGACGTCCTCAACTTCGTGGCGAGCATCTTCGCTCGCGGCGACGCGAAGGAGTAACGAAGTGGCCCTGCGCATCGATCAGGATCACAGCCGGTTCAAGGCGATCGTCCGCGGGAAGATCAAACAGAACCTCAAGAAGTACGTTCAGCAGGGCGAGATGATCGGCAAGAAGGGGAAGGAGTTCGTCTCCATCCCCGTGCCGTTCATCGACGTGCCTCACTTCAAGCACGGCTCACGGCAGGGCGGCGTGGGCCAGGGCGAAGGCAACCCGGGCGATCAGATCGGCCAGGGGCCGCAGCAGCCCGGCGACGGCTCGGGCAAGGCGGGCGAAGGCGAAGGCCAGCACGTGCTCGAGGTCGACGTCTCCCTCGATGAGCTGGCGGCGATCCTCGGGGAAGAGCTGCAGCTGCCGAACATCGAGCACCGCGGCAGCGAGAAGATCGTCACCACGCGCA
Organism: Archangium sp.; assembly: GCA_030681645.1. Lineage (GTDB taxonomy): Bacteria > Myxococcota > Myxococcia > Myxococcales > Myxococcaceae > Archangium_A. Next base: position 216,051 of record JAUXRX010000007.1, on the reverse strand, counting down.
TCAAGTACACCGGCATCAACACGGTCGGCCCGCAGTCGCTGCGTCACTTCAAGCGCACCTTCAAGGAAGCGCTGAAGCGGCAGATCGGCATGGGCACGTACAACCCGGACGCGCCCATCATCATCCCCATCAAGCAGGACGTGCGGTACCGCACCTTCAAGCTCGAGAACCTGCCGGAGACCAACGCGGTCATCATCTACATGATGGACGTGTCGGGCTCGATGGGTGACGAGCAGAAGGAGATCGTGCGCATCGAGAGCTTCTGGCTCGATACGTGGCTCAAGCATCAATACAAGGGCGTCGAGACGCGCTTCATCATTCACGACGCCGTGGCGCGTGAGGTCGATCGCGAGACCTTCTTCCACACCCGCGAGTCGGGCGGAACGATGATCTCGAGCGCGTACAAGCTGTGCCGGGACATCATCAAGGCCGACTACCCGGCGAGCTCGTGGAACATCTACCCGTTCCACTTCTCCGACGGCGACAACTGGTCGGCCGACGACACGCGGCAGTGCATCGACATCTTGAAGACCGACATGCTCGGCGACGTGAACCAGTTCGCGTACGGACAGGTCGAGTCGCCGTACGGCTCGGGCCAGTTCATCAAGGATCTGCGGGAGCACCTCGGCGGCAACGAGAAGGTGAGCCTCTCGGAGATCGCCGACAAGGACGGCATCTACAACTCCATCAAGGACTTCCTGGGCAAGGGGCGGTGACGTGCTCTGGGGCAAGAAGAAGAAGACCTCGGTGGCAGTGGCGACGACCTCGGTCCAGCAGGGCACGCTGCCGTTCCACTTCTGCTTCGGCTGCCGCGAGATCATCGCCGAGCGGCCGTGTGACGCCTGCGACCGGGAGACCGAGATCTTCGAAGTCAGCACGGAAACCGATCGGCGGCTGCTGGTGAGCCGCCTGCCCTCAGAAGGCGCCTAGATGCCCAAATCACTGACCCCACGCCTGCAGGACCTCAAGGTGGAGATCGAGGGCTACGCCCGCGCCTTCGGCCTCGACTTCTTCGAGCAGGTCTTCGAGGTGCTCTCGACCGACGAGCTCAACATGGTGGCGGCCTACGGCGGCTTCCCCACCCGCTACCCCCACTGGCGCTGGGGCATGGACTACGAGCAGCTGGCGAAGTCGTCGGAGTACGGCCTGTCGAAGATCTACGAGCTGGTGATCAACAACGACCCCAGCTTCGCGTACCTGCTCGAGGCGAACGCCGAGGTCGACCAGAAGCTGGTGATGGCGCACGTGTACGGCCACAACGACTTCTTCAAGAACAACTTCACCTTCAAGTTCACCAACCGGAAGATGGTCGACGAGATGGCGAACCACGCCACCCGGGTGCGCCGGCACATCGACAAGATCGGGGTGGAGAAGGTCGAAGACTTCATCGACCTCGCGCTGTCGCTCGAGAACCTGATCGACCAGTACGCGCCGCACATCAAGCGCAACCCCGACCCGAAGACCGCCGAGTCGCAGCAGAACGTCCGCGCCGAGGGCATTCGCGTCGACAAGGACTACATGCGGCCGTACATGAACCCGAAGGAGTTCGTGACCTCGCAGCAGAAGAAGGTCGACGCCGAGAAGGTGCAGCAGAAGAAGTTCCCCGAGCGCCCGCAGCGCGACGTGCTCGCCTTCCTGCTCGAGCACGCGCCCCTGGAAGACTGGGAACACGAGATCCTCAACATCGTGCGCGAGGAGGCCTACTACTTCGCGCCCCAGGCCCAGACGAAGATCATGAACGAAGGGTGGGCCAGCTACTGGCACTCCACGATCATGACGACGAAGGCCCTCAAGGATCACGAGATCATCGACTACGCCGATCACCACTCCGGCACGATGGCCACCCAGCAGGGCAAGCTGAACCCCTACAAGCTGGGCATCGAGCTGTTCCGCGACATCGAAGACCGCTGGAACAAGGGCCGCTTCGGCAAGGAATGGGAAGAGTGCGACGACCTGCGCGTGCGCCGCAGCTGGGACAAGAACCTCGGCGGCGGGCGCGAGAAGATCTTCGAGGTGCGCAAGCACTACAACGACATCACCTTCATCGACGCCTTCCTCACCCCTGAGTTCGCGATCGAGCAGAAGCTGTTCGTCTTCAACTTCAACGACAAGAAGAACACCTGGGAGATCGCCACCCGCGAGTTCAAGAAGGTGAAGAACAAGCTGCTGCAGTCGCTGACCAACTTCGGCCAGCCGGTGATCGACGTGATCGACGCCAACTACGAGAACAAGGGCGAGCTGGTGCTCTCGCACAAGCACGACGGGGCCGATCTCGACCCGAACTACGCCAACCAGACGCTCAAGAACCTGCAGCAACTCTGGAAGCGTCCAGTAGGCATCGTCACGAAGGCCGAGGGTAAGGGCCTGATGATGCGGCACGACGGCCAGCAGTTCACCGAGAAGAAGCTGGACCTCTGAGGTTTGGCTGCGAACGCCAGCGGGCGCCATTACTGCTTGAGGGTGCCTGAGCCCCGTCTCGAGAGTGCGATCGTCACCGCCTGCTCGCTCGAAGTTCCCCTCGAGGACTTCGCCCACCTGCCGCAGGAGCTGGGTTGCTCGCTCCACCGCAGCGCCGAGCGCCTCACCCTCGCCTCTGACCAGCCCGGGTGTGCGATGCACTTCCGCCTCGAAGACGGCCAGGCCCGGCTCGACGCGGTCGAGGTGAAGGACGACCCCCAGGGGCGGTTCTTCCGCGACGTGGTGGGTCTGGTGCTGCAGATGTACTCCGGCGATCTCGAGGCCGAGCTCACCTGGTCCCCGAAGGGGTCGATGGAAGAGCGGGTGCAGGTCCGCGCGGGCGAAACGACACACCCCCTCCTCTTCCAGGCTGACGAGGCCGAGGCGCCGATGCCGGTGCTCGACCTGGCCCTGCCGCTGGTCGAGCAGTGGCTCGCCGATGGGCGGAGGGCCTGGGGCGAGTACCAGCGCCTCAAGGATCACAAAAGCAGTCCAGAAGCCTGACCTCAGCCCGCAGCTCGCTTACACTTTCAGCCCATGTTGGTCGTCGCCCTCGCAGGGCTGCTCTTCACGGCGCAGGACCCTGCAACCCTGATCAAGAACCGTCGTCTCGAAAAAAACCAGACGGTCGCGCGCGCTCTCTACGACGCGGGCCTCGACGACACGACGGTCAACGCGCTGCACGGCGCGCTGTCGGCGGCCGAGTTCAACTTCAGGAAGGCGCGGCCCGGCGATCAGCTGCGGCTCGTCTTCCGTCACGGCCAGCTCGACGTGCTCGACTACCGGCGCAGCCTGCTCACCGAGTGGCAGGTGCGGCGCGAGGGCGATCGCTACATCGGCCGCAAGCGCGAGATCGAACGCGAGCAGCGCGTCGACACGGTGGAGCTGACGGTCGAGTCGAACGTGTGGGACGCGGCCATCGCCGCGGGCGAGCGGCCGGACATCGCGGTCACGCTGTCCGACGTGTTCGCCTGGGACGTCGACTTCTACCGCGACGTGCAGAAGGGCGACCGGATGCGCGCGGTGGTGGAGAAGGTCATCCACAAGGGGCGCACGCTCGAGTACGGCCGGGTGATCGCCGCCGAGTACATCGGCAGCTCGGTCGGCACGAAGAAGTCGTTCCGCTACAAGCTCCCCGACGGCACCGAGACCTTCTTCACCGAAGACGGGCTCTCGGCGCGCAAGACCTTCCTCAAGTCACCGCTCAAGTACGCGCACGTGACGTCGGGCTTCGGCAGCCGCTTCCACCCGGTGCTCAACTACGTGGGCAACCACAACGGCGTCGACTACCACGCGCCTTCCGGCACGCCGGTGTGGGCGGTCTCGGACGGCACGGTGGTGCGCGCGGGTTGGGACGATGGCGGCGGCAACGTGGTGTGCGTGAAGCACGTGATGAGCTTCGAGAGCTGCTACCTGCACCTCTCGAAGATCCTGGTGAAGCCGGGCCAGCGCATCTCGCAGAAGACGGTGCTGGCCGAGTCGGGCAACACCGGGAGGCTCACCACCGGCCCTCACCTGCACTTCGGGCTCAAGCGCGGCGGGGGTTGGGTCAACCCGCTCAACCAGAACTTCCCCCGCGCCGATCCGCTGCCGAAGCAGTTGATGGAAGACTTCAAGCAGCAGATCGCCGATGCCGCAGCGCGTCTGAGCGCGAGCCCCGTCGCCGTTTTCGGGACCAAGTAGGGCGCGCCTGAACTAGAGCGGTGGGATGTCTACAGATGCCCGTACGGGGTCTTCGCCCGAGTCGTTGCGCCGCGCCTTCGTCGACCACGTCGAGTTCACCCGGGGGAAGAACTTCGATTCCGCCAGCCAGTGGGATCGCTACACCGCGCTCGCGTACACCGTGCGCGATCGCCTGGCCAAGAGCTGGGTGAAGACGGCGCGCCGCTACTACCAGCGAGACGCCAAGCGCGCGTACTACCTCTCGGCCGAGTACCTGCTGGGCCGGGCGCTGGGGAACAACCTCATCAACATGAACCTGTGGGAGCCCACGCGCGACGCGCTGAGGCACCTGGGGGTGGATCTGACCAACCTGCTCGAGATGGAGCCCGACGCGGGCCTGGGCAACGGGGGCCTGGGGCGCCTCGCGGCCTGCTTCCTCGACTCGCTGGCCACGCTCGACATGCCCGCGGTGGGCTACGGCATCCGCTACGAGTTCGGCATCTTCAGCCAGGAGATCCTGCGCGGGTACCAGGTGGAGCGCGCCGACGAGTGGCTCAAGTTCGGCAACCCCTGGGAGATGGTGCGGCCCGATCGCATCGTGCCGGTGCGCTTCTACGGCCACGTGGAGCAGACGCAGCTGCCCGACGGCCGCATGGCCTCGCAGTGGGTGGGCGGCAAGACGGTGATGGGCGTGCCCTGGGACACCCCGATCGCCGGCTACGGCGCGAAGACCGTGAACACGCTGCGGCTGTGGCAGGCGCGCGCGTCGGCCGAGTTCGACTTCGCCCTGTTCAACGACGGCGACTACGAGCGCTCGGTGGTCGAGAAGAACGACTCCGAGGTGATCTCGAAGGTGCTGTACCCGAACGATCAGAACCAGGCCGGCAAGGAGCTGCGCCTCAAGCAGGAGTACTTCTTCGTCGCCTGCTCCATCGCCGACATCATGCGGCGGTACCTGAAGACGCACACCGACTTCGTGAACTTCCCGAAGAAGGTGGCGATCCAGCTGAACGACACCCACCCCGCCATCGCCATCGCCGAGCTGATGCGCGTGCTGCTCGACGAGAAGCGCGTGCCCTGGGACGAGGCGTGGGGCATCACCCAGAAGGTCTTCGGCTACACCAACCACACGCTGCTGCCCGAGGCGCTGGAGAAGTGGCCGGTCTCGCTCTTCGAGCGGCTGCTGCCCCGCCACCTGCAGATCATCTACGAGGTGAACACCCGCTTCCTGCGCAACGTGCAGATCCACTGGCCGTTCGATCAAGCGCGCCTGGGCCGCATGTCGCTCATCGAAGAGGGCCGCGAGAAGCAGGTGCGCATGGCGTACCTCGCGGTGGTGGGCAGCCACTCGGTCAACGGCGTGGCGGCGCTCCATTCGAAGCTGCTCAAGCAGGACGTGCTCAACGACTTCGCCGAGATGTTCCCCGAGCGTTTCAACAACAAGACCAACGGCGTGACGCCGCGGCGCTGGCTGCTCGCGTGCAACCCGCGGCTGGCGAGCCTGATCACCGAGGCGATCGGCGAGGGGTGGGCGAAGGACCTCGACCGGCTCCAGGAGCTGGAGAAGTTCGCGGACGACGCGGCCTTCGTGGCGAAGTTCAGGGACGCCAAGCAGGCGAACAAGGTCGACCTCGCGAACCACCTGCGCGACGTGATGTGGACCAGCCTCGATGCGGGCGCGATCTTCGACGTCCAGGTCAAGCGGCTGCACGAGTACAAGCGGCAGCTGCTCAACGCCCTGCACATCATTCACCTGTGGACGAAGGCGCGGCAGGACCCCAAGAGCATCATTCACCCGCGCGCGTTCCTGTTCGGGGCCAAGGCGGCGCCCGGCTACCGCACGGCGAAGATGATCATCAGGTTGATCACCGGCATCGGTGAGGTGGTGAACAGCGAGGCCGAGCAGACGGGCCTGCGCGTCAGCTTCATCCCCAACTACCGGGTGTCGCTGGCCGAGCGGATCATTCCTGCCGCGGACGTGTCGGAGCAGATCAGCACCGCCGGCATGGAAGCGTCGGGCACGGGCAACATGAAGTTCGCGATGAACGGCGCGCTCACCATCGGCACGCTCGACGGCGCGAACATCGAGATCCGCGATCTCGTCGGGGCCGAGAACTTCTTCCTCTTCGGGCAGACCACCGAGGAGGTGGCGAAGACGAAGGCTTCCGGCTACCGCGGCCGGCAGATCTACGAGACCAACCCCGCGGTGAAGGAGGTGCTCGACCTGCTGTCCTCGGGCTTCTTCTCACCGGAAGACCGCAACCTCTTCCGCCCGCTGGTCGACTCGCTGCTCAACGAAGATCCCTACCTGGTGCTGGCCGACTTCGACGGCTACGTGAAGGCGCAGGAAGACGTGGCGCGGAAGTACAACGACCCGAAGGCGTGGTGGCGCTCGGCGATCATCAACGTGGCGCGCATGGGCTTCTTCTCGTCGGACCGCACCATTCGCGAGTACGCGAAGGACATCTGGGGCATCGAGTCGGTGCCCGCGGCCGCAGACGAATGAACTCCCTCTCCCTGCGAAGCGGGGAGAGGGCCGGGGTGAGGGGCGAAGTCGCCTCACTGAAACACGAGCCACCCGAACCGCGGCAGCGCGTGAAAATCACCGATGAAGAGGGGCGAGAACGACTGCCCCTCGACGTTGGTGCGCCGCGCAATGTGCTCGAGCCGGTACGCATTGAAGCGCCACCGATCGCCCTTCTGCGGCAAACGCGGCACCGAGTTCAGATTGGCGATGGGGATCTTCATCTCCGCCGTCCAGTACTCGTCAGTATCCGAGTCATCATCGAGCGTGCCCTTCACGAACACGGCGGTCGTCATGCCCGATTCCCACTTCATCGCCTCGGCGAGATCGCTGCGCCGGGCCACGAAGCTGGCGTCGAAGTTCACGTTGTGCGGTGAGACCTGCAGCTCGTTGTAGGTCTTGCCGTCGGCGTCGGCGTCGAGGAACAGCTCGACCGCGTCTTCGTTGTAGATCGGGTCGTCCTTCTTTCGCAGCGTGCCCCAGGCGTCGCGGTCTTCCGACCAGAACGCCACGTAGAGGAACGCGTCGTCGTACACGATGCGGAAGGTCGTCTTCCGGGTCACCGGGCCGCCGTCGAAGCTGCGGGTCAGCGGCTGTTCCTTCGCGGTCTGCCAGATGGCGTCGTCGAGCTTGCCGTCGATCACCGGCGCGGTGGTGGCGCGCACGGTGGCGTACTCGGGCAAGGCGGCCTGCGGAGGCCCTTCGATCTTCGGGCCGAGCACCCGGCCATCGCCGTCAGACAACGCGACGCTGTCGATGGGCAGGCGGCCCGAGTCGTTCCAGAACCCGAGGAAGAGGCGCAGCGAGCCCTGGAGGTTCGGCATCTGAAAGCCGTGGACGTCTTCGATGATCTTCCCGCGAGGCCAGGTGCCCAGGGGCGCTGCGCCCTGCTGGAGCTCGTGATCGAGGTTGCCGACCTGCTGCCGGGTCGTCTCGTCCATCACGTGCATGAAGAATCGCCACTGGCCGTTCACGGCGCCGTCGGCGCGGAAGTAGTGGCGCAGCTGCACCTGGTCTCCCGGCTTCGGCCGCGCAGGCTCGAGAATGGAGCCGAGGTAGGTGACCGCCCCGCCCGCCCACGTCGCCCCGCTGGAGTGGGTGAAGCTCGGCGGCGCCGCGTCGAGCGTGCGGAGGCCTCCCCCCTGGGCCGGCGCCGGCGCGGGTCCTCTGGGGGCCTTCGGCTTCGGGCCGGCCTGCTCATCTCTGCAGCCCGCGAGGGCCATCACCACCAGACACAGTCGAATCAGGCGCATCGGGGCGCGAACACTACGCCTCCCGGCAGAGGACCGTCGCACAAGAAAAGCCACGTCTTTCCGGCGACTTGGCGTCGGCACTGTCTGTGCTCTTCCCCTCCGCGCCATGCGCATCGACATCATCTGGAACCAGGTCACGACCACGGTGGACCTCGCGGACGGGCTCGCGACGGTGGGCGGCGGCGCGAATGACGGCATCTGCATCGAGGGCCTCCCTCACGGCTTGCTCACGTTGCGGCTCGAGGGGCGGCAGCTGAGCGTGACGGCGCAGCGGTCCGTGCGGGTCGGCAGTGCGCTCTTCCCCGCCCGCGTGGCGCGACTGTTGATCGAAGGTGAAGATCTGAAGCTGCCCAACGACGTGGTGATCCGCCGGGTGGTCGACCAGCAGAAGCGCGCTTCCCGCAAGCTGATGGGCACCGCGTTCGTCGCGCAGGAGCTGCTCTCAGGCGACCTCTCGGCCGAAGACACGCGGGCGGCGACCTTCACCTGCGTCACCGGCCTCGACCAGGGCCGCGTGTTTCCCATTCCGTTCGACAACAACATCATCGGGCGCGCCGACGAGGCGGCGATTCGCATTCGTGATCGCGCGGTCAGCCGGGCGCACGCACGCCTGATGCGCATCGGCCGCGAGTACGTGCTCCAGCTCGTCACCTCGTCGATGAACGGCGTGTACGTGAACGGCCTGCTGCTCAAGAAGAACACCACGCTCAAGACGGGCGACGTGGTCGAGGTCGGCCAGACGATCCTCCGCTTCGACAACTCTGAGCGCGCGCCTGAGGAACGGACCGCGGTGGTGGTCGAGCCGGCGCCGCAGCTGCAGCCCTCACCGGTCACCCTGCCCCAGGCCGCCGAGCCGCCGCCGCAGCTCGAGCTTGCGCCTCCGCCGCAGCGGCGGGTGAGCGTCGAGACGCTGCTCATGAGCGCCGGCCTGGCCTTGATGGTGTTGGGAATCGGCGCGGCGGCGCTGATGCTGCGGTGACGTCGGCCCCACACCCCCGCCCACTCCCCCCAGGCGCACGGAGAGGGAGACTTAGAACGAGTTGCCGATGGTGAACTCGAACTGGATCGGCTGATCACCCGCGCGCGGCGTGAGCGGAATGCCCCACTCGAAGCGCAGCGGGCCAATGGGTGAGAACCAGCGCACGCCGAAGCCGATCGAGTACAGCAAGCCCAGCGGCAGGCGCAGCGGCTCGAGCGCGTCGCCCTTGGGGATCTCGAAGAAGTTGGCGTTGCGGCCGAACGCGTTGCCGGCGTCGAAGAAGAGCACGCCGCGAATGCCGACCTTCTCGAGCAGCGGTATCTCGAGCTCGGCGTTGAAGATGACCTGCTTGTTGCCGCCCACGCGCAGCGACTGCACGGTCGCGTCGGGGCTGACCGACGAGCCCACCAGCTGCGAGGGCGAAACCTGGCGCAGCGGGTAGCCGCGGATGGTGTTGATGCCGCCGAGGAAATAGAGCTCGCTGATGGGCAGCTGGCGGTCGGCGTTTCCGGGGAAGTGTTCCTGCACCCAGCCAACCTGCAGGTTCATCTTGAACACCGAGCCGAACGGCAGCGGGAAGTACACCCGCTGGTAGGCCGTGTAGCGGTTGAAGTTGTACTGCTTGTCGGGATCGGCCGTGTTGAGGAACTGGGGCGCGGTCTCGACGGAGACGAACGAGAGCCAGCCTGACGAGGCGAAGAGCCGGTTGTTGCGCTTGTCCCACGTCCACGAGGCGCGGAGCGCGCTGGTGGTGCCGCTGCGGTACTGGCCGGCGAGCGGCGTGCCGGTCGACTGGCTGCCGGTCTGCACGTTCACGTTCTCGTACGTGTAGCCGAGGTTGACGCTCATCTCGTCGGCCACCACGTAGTAGCCGAGGCTCGCCGTGCCGCCGAACGCGTCGCGCACGAAGCCGAAGTAGTCGAGCTGGGTGCGGTACGCGTCGATGCTGAAGATGAAGTTCGTGTCGAGGAAGTACGGGTCGAAGTAGCTGAGCTGGAAGAAGCTGCGCAGGCCCGACAGCTGCGCGCTGGCCGAGCCCGACACTCCCCACCCGAGGAAGTTCTGCTGCTGAACCTGCGCGGTGAAGATGAAGCTCTCGACGTTGGAGAAGCCCAGGCCCACCTGGAAGGTGCCTGTCGACTTCTCCTTGATCTCGACCTGGACCACCACGTGCTCGCCGTCGCTGCCCGGCTTGTGGGTGACCTCGACGGTCTCGAAGAAGCCCAGCGCGGTCGCCTTCTCCTTGCTGCGGCGCATGCCGGTGCCGTTGAAGAGCTCGCCTTCGAACACGCGCAGCTGCCGGCGGATCACCTTGTCGCGCGTCTTGGTGTTGCCGACGATGTCGATGCGCTCGATGTAGACCTTCGGGCCCTTCTGCACGTCGAAGGTGAGGTCGATGGTCTTCTCTTCGGCGTTCACCGCGGTGACCGGGGTGATGTTCGCGTAGGCGTGGCCGGAGTCGTAATAGACGTCGGTGATCGCCTGGATGTCCTTGGCGAGCAGCGAGCGGTTGAAGGTCGCCCTCTCCTGCGAGGTCATCAGGCGCTTGAGCACGTCCTTGCCGACGAGCAGGTCGCCGGAGAAGTCGAGCTTGCCGACCTTGTAGCTCTCACCCTCTTCCACCCGCAGGGTGATGGTGATGTTCCGCTTGTCGGGCGAGAGCGTGACGATGGGCTTGTCGACGCGGATGTTGATGAACCCGCGATCGAAGTACGCCATCTGGATCACCTGCAGGTCGCGCTGGAACATCTCCTCGCGGTACGTGCCCTGGCTGGTGAGGAACGAGAGGTAGCCGCCTTCTTGCGTGGCCATCACGGCCTTGAGCTCTTCGACGGGCACCTTGCTGGCCCCGAGGAAGATGATTTCCTTCACCATCACCTTGGCGTGCTCGTTGATGTTGAAGATGAGCTCGACCTCGTTGCCCTCGGTGCCGACGGGCTTGAGCTCGTGCTTCACCTCGGCGAGGAAGAAGCCCTTCTCGACGTACTTCTCCTGGATCTTCTTCTCGTTCCGCTTGATGGCGGCGACGTCGAGGATGGTGAAGGCCTTGATGTCGATGACGTCCTTGAAGTCGTCCTTCGAGAGCTCGTCGTTGCCCGCGAGCGACACCGAGCGCACGGCCGGCTTCTCGCTGACCCGCACCACGTAGGCGATGCCGGTGGGCGTGCGCTGCACCAACAGCTGCAGGTCGTTGAAGTACTTGAGCCCCCACAGCGCGCGCAGGTCATCGGCGGTGCGCGTCGGGTCGAACAGGTCGCCAACCTTCTGCTTGAGCGAGCGGGCAATGGCCGCCGCTTCCACGCGCCGGTTTCCTTCGACGCGGATCTCGGTGATGCGATCGGCCTCTTCGCGCGCAGGGGTGTCCTGCAGCAGCTGGGCGTGCGCGACTGTCGGGGCCGCCGAAGCGACCACCAGGAACCAGAGAATGGCGGAGAGACGCGAAATCACGGGGAAAGGGCGGCGTCCTTAGAGGACAAAACCGCGGCCATTACGAGGGAAAACAACCCCCATTGCCCGTTCCGCGTCGATTCAGTCGTCGGCGTTGACGACGGCGCCCTCTTTGAGGCGCAGCCGGCGCGGCATCGACTTCGCCAGCAGCTCGTTGTGGGTGACGACCACCGCGGTGACGCCCAGGTCGCGGTTCACCTCGCGCAACAGGGCGTGGATGCCCTCGCCGGTGCTGGGGTCGAGGTTGCCGGTCGGCTCGTCGGCGAGCAGCAGGTCGGGCTTGAGCATGAGCGCGCGGGCGAGCGCGACGCGCTGCGACTCGCCGCCGGACAGCTCGCCAGGTTTGTGATCGGACCGCTCGGCCAGGCCCACCCGCTCGAGCAGCTCGCGGGCGCGCTTCATGGTGGGCTTCGGATCGTGCCGGGCGATGAGCGCGGGCATGGCCACGTTCTCGGCCGCGGTGAACTCGGGCAGCAGGTAGTGCGACTGGAAGACGAAGCCGATCGAGCGATTGCGGAACTCGGCGACCTCGCCGTCGTTCATGTCGAACACCGACTTGCCGCGGAAGAACATCTTCCCGGTGGCGGGCAGATCGAGCGTGCCCACCACGTGCAGGAAGGTGCTCTTGCCCGAGCCCGACGCGCCGATGAGCGAGACGAGCTCCCCCTGCTGGATCTGCACCGACACGCCGCGGAGCACGTCGATGCGCTTCCCGTTCAGGAAGTACGACTTGAAGACATCGACCACCTCGAGAAAGGGCGCGCTCATTCGCTCTTGAGCCCATCGACGGGTTCGACCTGCGACGCCTTGAGCGCGGGGTACACGCTGGCGAGGAACGTGACGAGAATGGCGATCACCACCGACAGCGCGGTCTGGAACGGCTCGATGCGCACCGGCAGCGAGGGAATGTAATAGACCTGCGGATCGAGCTTGATCCCCACGCGCTCGATGAAGAGACACCACGCCAGGCCCGAGATCAGCCCGAGGATGCTCCCGGCCACTCCGATCTGAAGGCCCTCGGTGAGGAAGATCTTCACGATGCCGCCGTCGGGAACGCCGAGCGCCTTGAGCACGGCGATCTCCTTGCGCTTCTCCAGCACCAGCATGATCACCGTGGCGACGATCAGCCCGGCCGCGACGATCACGATGATCGAGAGGATGATGCCCATCACCAGCTTCTCCAGCCGGAGCGCCGCGAACAGGTTGCGGTTCATCTCGCCCCAGTCCTTGGTGCGGTACGGGTAGCCCTGGAGGGTGTCGTAGACCGCCTTCATGGTGCCGCGCGCGTTGTCGACGTCGGTCACCTTCACCTCGATGCCCGTCGCGCCCTTGATGTTGAAGAAGGTCTGCGCCTCGCTGAGGTGGATGTAGACGAACTTCGAGTCGTACTCGTACATGCCCGAATAGAAGATGCCCGCCACGCGGAAGGGGCGGCTCTTGGGCATCGGGCCCTGGGGGCCGAGCTCACCGCCGATGGGTGAGACGACGTTCACGCGATCGCCGACCACCACCTTGAGCGACGCGGCGAGCTCACGGCCCATCATGATGCCGGGCAGCACCACGTCGGCTTCCTTGTCCTCGTCCGGCATCTCCAGCAGCGGGTCGCGCTCGATGTCGGCCGGGCCCTTCTCGGGGATCACCTCGTCGGGCGTGGCAGGCCGGCCGTCGAACGCGGGGTCGTCCAACGACGGCGCCAGGTGCTTCTTCGTGATCTGCGAAGGGTCGGTGAGCCACTCGAGCTGGCCTCCGGGCACCAGGTACTCGGGGAGATCGGTCACGCGCCCGACCGTCTTCGGGTCGATGCCCTTGATCATCGCGCCCGAGATGTTGCCTTCCGACGAGATCATCACCTCGTTCAAGATGAACGGCGTGGCGCCGGCGATGCCGCGCACCTTCTCGACCTTGGCGAGCACGTCTTCGTACTCGGGCATCTCGGGCGAGTACTTCATGACCACGCCGTGCGAGTTGGTGCCGAGGATCTTCTTCTGCAGGTCGGCCTCGAAGCCGCTCATCACCGAGAGCACGATGATCAACGCCATCACGCCCACGCCGACCCCGCCGACCGAGAGCTCGGTCATCAGCATGGTGGGCGTCGGCTCGTCGAGCTTGATCTGGTTGAGCGCAGCCGCGGCCTCGAGCGGGTCCTTCTGCCCGAGCTTCTTCACCCGGGTGCGCTCGACCACCTTCTCGGCGGCCGAGATGATCGCCCAGAGGATCAACGGGGGCACGATGCCGAAGATCAGCACGCCGAAGATCTTGAGGAGCAGCCGGGGCCGGAACACCGCCACGTGCCGCGAGGCGATGAAGAGCTCGTACGACGTGCGCAGGTCGAGCCGGCCCGACGAGGTCGAGACGAAGCCCAAGTTGATGCCGAGGAAGAACGAGAGGCCCAGCGCGCCCGCGACGAGCCAGTAGCCGAGCTCGGGGCGGTTCTCACCGAGCAGCGACGAGAGGTAGATGACCTCGCGCAGCTTGATGCCGAAGTCGATCATCAGCTTCGGGATCGAGTGCATCGCCGTCATCAGCACCGGCACCGGCAGCCCGAAGTAGAGCAGCGCGATGGTGGCCTCGGGCGTCGAGAGCCGCTTCGAGTTGGCCGCGCCCACGAAGCCGCCGCCGAACGCGATGGCCATGGCGACCGCGAAGGCCACCAGGAAGGCGATGACGGGAGAAAGCCCGTCCTGCACCACCCCGCCCTGCACCGTGCCCTTGCCGACGATCGCCAGGTACAGGCGGATGAAGGCCAGTTCCGAGAGGAGGAAGCCGAAGCCGTAGGCCGCCAGCGTGCCCCAGTGAAAGTCGACGAAGGTGCCCAGGCGCGGGTGGAGCGGCTTGCCCACCGCCACGCTCGGCACGGAGGCAGCGGACTGCGGACTGGCCAGCGTCACCGAGAGGATCACCCACCCGACGATCCACGCCAGCGCTCCGATGATCAGGTGCACCTGGCCCAGGTTCGGCAGCGCCTCCGGGGCGCCGTACGACTTGAGGTTCGAGACCAGCTCGCCGTGATTGAGCACGGTGCCCAGGCCGCCGATCAGCTCGACGGGAGTTCCCCAGCCCACCACGAACAGGGCGAGATCACCCGCCGCGAGCTGAATGAGCTCCGCGCGCACCAGGCCCACCACCAGCTCGACGAAGCCGAGCAGGAGGAAGATCGAGGCCAGCGCGAGGATTTGGGGGCGCTTCACTTGGCCTGGGGCTTGAGCAGCGGAAAGAGGATGACGTCCTTGATCGACTGAGCGTCCGTCAACAGCATGGCCAGGCGATCAATTCCGATGCCTTCGCCCGCGGTGGGCGGCAGGCCGTGCTCGAGCGCGCGGATGTAGTCCTGGTCGTAGTCCATCGTCTCCTGCTGGCCGCGGTCCTTCGCGTCGAGCTGGGCCTGGAAGCGCGAGGCCTGGTCCTGCGGATCGTTGAGCTCGCTGAAGGCGTTGGCGATCTCGCGGCCCACGCAGAAGAGCTCGAAGCGGTCGGTGACGTTCGGGTTGGTGTCGTTGCGGCGCGCCAGCGGGCTGGTCTCGACGGGGAACTGGGTGATGAAGGTCGGCTGCACCAGGTCGCCTTCGACGTACTGCTCGAAGAGCGTGCCGATGAGCTCGCCCTTGTTCATGGTGGCGATGGCGGCCTTCTCCCGCTCGTCCGCCTTGCGGAGCGCCACCGCGCGCAGCTTCTCGACGTCGGTGAAGTCGGCGGGGCCGAGGTCCTTCACGCGCTGGCTGATCGACTCCGTCATGGGGATGCGCGGCCAGCCCGCCTTGAAGTCGATGGTGTGCTCGCCGTACTTCACGACCGACGTGCCGCAGACCGCGACCGCGGCCTTCGAGATCATGTCCTCGGTGAGGTCCATCAGGTCTTCGTACGTGGCGTAGGCCTGGTAGAACTCGAGCATCGTGAACTCCGGGTTGTGGCGCGTGCTCAGGCCCTCGTTCCGGAAGTTGCGGTTGATCTCGTAGACGCGGTCGAAGCCGCCGACCACCAGGCGCTTCAAGTGGAGCTCGGGGGCGATGCGCATGAAGAGCTCCATGCCCAGCGCGTTGTGGTGCGTCTTGAAGGGCTTGGCCGTGGCGCCCGAGACGAGCGAGTGCAGCATCGGCGTCTCGACCTCGAGGAAGTCGCGCGCGTCGAGGTAGTTGCGAATGAACTGCACCAGCTTCGTGCGCTTCTTGAAGGTCTCGCGCACGGAAGGGTTGCTGAGGAGATCGACGTAGCGGCGGCGGTAGCGCTCTTCGGTGTCGCTCAGCGCCTGAGACTCCGCCCACGCGCGGGCCACGGCGTGCGGGAGCGCCTTCACGGCGATCGCGTCGTCCTTGAGGTTCTCGCTCTGGGCCGCCATGGCGTCAGCCCTGGCCTTTTCACGCCCTTCGGCGGGGGTCGCGTTCACCACCGCCATCACGGCCGCGGCTGCCTCCTTCACCCGCGCCGCCTGCGCAGGGTTGAGCACCGTTTTGTCGTCGCCGCTGAACTTGCCGGGCAGGGGGCGCAGCGCCTTGCCGAGAAACCTCAGGGCCGTCGCGGCCAGCGTCAACTCGCCCGTCTTCGACTTGAACAAGGTGCCGGTGACGCCGATGAAATCGGCGAGGTCGACGAGCTTCCAGATCTTGAACGTGTCCTCGCCGAGCACGTCCTTCTTGACGTGGACCTGCAGGGTTCCGCTCCGGTCCTGCAGCACCACGAAGGCGGCCTTGCCGAAGTCGCGCACCGAGACCACGCGGCCGGCCAGCGTGAAGGGCCCCGGCTTGTCGGTCTCGAGCTGCGCGGCCTCGACGCCGTTGAACTTCGCGAGGAGGTCGCCAGTGAGCGAGTCGGGGGTGAAGCCGTTGCCGTAGGGGTTCACCCCAAGGTCGGCGAGAAGCTTCAGCTTGGCCTGGCGCTCGTTGAACAGCTTCTGTTCTGCGCTCACGTCGTCGGACATGGGGGCGCACACACCACGCTACGACCGAGGGAGGCAAGGGAAACCGGCCCCTCACCCCAACCCTCTCCCCGCTGCGCAGGGAGAGGGAGCTAGGGGCAGCAGTAGCGGGTCGCGGTGCCCAGCGGATCGGTGACGCCGGACACCTGGTGGTACACGTACACCGGGCTCGTCGACAGGTACCCGCACAGCGGCTCCTGCGTGGTGTCCCAGGTCGCCGGAGTGCCGATGCGCAGGTGCCGCAGCGCCAGCTCGGTGCAGGCGGTGCACGCTGCGACCCGCTCTTCCACCGGCAAGCCCGTGTCCGCCGCGCGGGTCCTCAGGCCGTCGATCTTCGCCACCGTGGTCGACTCACACCACTCGCTCGCGTGCGCCCGGTGGAACGCGCGCCGCACGAACTGGGTGCGCTCGTTGCCCGCGTCCCACGGCCAGGGAGCGTCGATGTAGCTGGCGATGCCCGGATACGCGCCGTTCGGCTGCACGCCCATGAAGGTGCTCCACTGCCCCGTCGCGAGCGACGTGCCCTCGGGATCATCCTTCGCCCGCAGCCGCGCGATGGTGACCACCTTCTGCAGCTCGAAGCGGAACTCGTTGCGGATCTTCGGCGCCACCGCGACCTTGCCCGAGGCCCGCGCCACCTTCGGCAGCATCAGGCTCACGAACCGCGCGTCGATGGGGATGGTGGTCTGCCCTCCGAAGACCTTGAAGTTCACCGCAGCCCCCAGCGCGATCGACTGGTTCGTCGCGCGCTGGCCGAAGCAGTTCTCGCTCGTCGGATCGACCGACACGAAGCCCGCCAGCGGCGCCGCCGGGCCGTGCGCCTCGCCCGCCGCGACGTAGACCTCGAGCATCCCCGAGACCGCGCACTGGAAGAACGTGTTCGTCTGCAGCTCGTACGGCGTCTCGGCTCCGAGCAGCGACAGGTAGTCGTCTCCGATGCCGGGGTTGAGGCTGCCGTCGAGCGCCTTGAAACGAACACCGTCCCACGGGGCGCACATCGCGTCGTTCACGTCGTACGAGGTCCATGCAGGCAGGGCCTGCAGCACGCCGCGCGCGCCGTGGAAGAAGCCCGAGACCAGCGCCGTGAGCACCGCGCGATCGCGCTTCTCTTCCGTGGTGTCTCCGGGAAAGTCGGTGAGCGTCGAGCTGCCCCAACGCTCCCACATGTGGCCCATGCTCCAGGAGTCCTGCAGGTAGTGCTGCCCCACCGCCTCGAGCATGAGCGCCTCGAGCTCGCACTCGCGCTGGAACTCGTCGAAGCGGCCCGCCGCGCCCGTGAGCTTCGAGCGCAGCGCGCTGCACTCGGCGGCGCGAGCGAGCGCGAGCTGGTGGTAGTGCGCGTAGTGGCCCCGCGACTGCGGCACGAAGTGGTTCGAGTTCACCGGCCCCATGTGCGAGGCGAAGTCGTGGCATTCGGCGACCGAAGTGGCGCCCTCGAGCGGACAGGTCTCGTGGCCCGACGCCCAGTCCCACAGCGCCCAGGAGAAGTCGGGCAGGTGCGTGAACTCGCCGATCGAGTACGGGCGGTAGGCCACGCGCGCGGCTGACTCGAAGGCCACGGGCACGAAGGTGGGCTGCTGGCTCCCGCCCACGTCCACCATTCCCGGCCCGGTGAAGACGGTGAGCGTGCGCGTCGCGGACACGGCGGGCGGCAACCCTGCGCGCTCGCGCGTCATCTCCCAGAGGCGGCGGTGCTCGTCGACCGGGCCGATCCACCGCTCGCGCGCGGTCGCGGGGCCGGCCGAGGGCACGCAGGGCGAGCCGGTCTGCGACCGCAGCGCGTCGGCCTCGAGGCTCTTGTTGGGGAACTTCGTGCACACGGAGTCCCACGCGAAGGCAGCCGGCGCGAGCAGCATGGCCGCGACGATGAGGGTGCGCTTCATGGCGCCTCCAGGGCAGCACGGACGCCGGGGAAGCAGTCCTTGTCGACGAAGAAGACCTTCTCCATCGCCGCCGACGGCGCCACGCCGCCATCGACCGCCGCCTCGAACGCGTCCTTGCAGGCCTGCGGACAACACGGCTTCTCATTCCACGGCGACTGCGTCGCGCAGGTGCGGGTGTTCTGCAGACACCACGAGAGTTCCTTGCTGCCGGGCGTGTAGCAGTACGTGGTGGCGTCGACGCACTGGCCGAGCGCGACGATCGCGTCCTTCACCGTGGGATCGAACTCGAGCCGCGCGCCAGCGACGTCGGCGAAGAGCCGGGAGTCACCCGTCACCGCGGGGAAGAGCGTGACGTCGAGCGGGCTGTCAGGCGGCTCGACGTACGGGGAAGGCTCTTTGGGACAGCCGGAGAACCAGAGGGCTGCGAGCAGCAAACTCAGGCGAATGGGCATGGAGCGCATCGTTCGCAAGCGTAGTGCCAGCAGCCCGCCCGGAAAACGCGCGATACGACGATTGAATTGCGCAGGCCTCAGCGCACCTGACACCGGCGTCAGGGCGCGGATTTCGCGGACTTCTCGGAGTCGAGGGGTGGGCGCGCAGGCGCGGAGTCGCCCCTCGACTCCGCTCGGGGTGAACGGTGTGAGCCCGATCGCTCAGGGCGAGGCGAGCAGCATGAACATCGCGACGAGCGCGGCGATGAGCATGGGCACGACCACTTCCGCGGGGAAGTGAGCGTTCTGGATCTCGCGGGTTCGCAGCTGGAAGCGGCGGCGGCGCGTGCGCCGCAGGATCATCGAAGCCAGCGCGTCGGGCGCCTTCTCCCGCGGCGCCTCCTTCAGCAGCGAGATGGCGCGCTGGTAGGTGGCGAACTTCGCCTTGAGCTCCGGGTTGGCGGCGAGCTCGGCGTCGAACTCAGACGCTTCCTTCTCGGCCAGTGCGTGATCGACCGCCCCCACGAAGAGGCGTTCGACTTCATTCTTTGAAAGTTCTCGACGCACGACGTCAGTCTCCTCGATCCGCGAAGCTTTGTTCAAGCCTCGTGAGGATCCCTGCCAGCTTCTCGCGGGCGCGATGCAGCCGGCTCTTCACCGTGCCCTCAGGCAGCTCGGTGATGTCCATGATCTCTTCGTAGCTGAGCCCCTCGACGTCGCGCAGCACCACCAGGCTGCGCTGATCTTCGTCGAGCTCCTGGATCGCGCGGTGCACCAGGGCGCGATCGTTCTTTCCCTGCACGGCGTCGTCGGGCTGCTGCGGTCCCCCGCCCTGCGACTCGGTGATCGACAGCTCGTTGCTCTCGCCGTACTCGTCGCTGCGCCCGCGGCCGCGCCGCTTGAGGTACTTGAGGCGGTTGAGGCAGTGGTTCCGGGCGATCCGGTAGATCCACGTGGTCAGCTTCGCGTCGGCCCTGAACTTGTCGAGGTTCTTGTGGACGCTGATGAAGATCTCCTGCGTGAGATCGAACGCCTCTTCGCGATCCGCCAGCATCCGCACGCAGAAGTCGTACACGCGATCCTGGTGGGCCTTGACCAGGGCCTCGAAGGCTGACGGATCCTTGCGGCGAAGCCGGGCGATCAGCAGGTGCTCAGGCAGCTCGCTCGCAGGCGTGCGCGGCTCCGGCACCATCACTTGCGCTGGGAGCTCCAGCACGTCGCTCGTCACGTCTGCCTCCCGCCGGTGGTCGTCGTCACTCATGGAACGCTCCGACGAGACTTGAGACACCAGCTGAAGCGCGGGGTTCCGCGTAAGAAGGCCGTGTCTTCACGGCAGGTTACGAGCCTACTTGAGAACGTAGGCCCCCGTCTTCTTCGAGACGGTGAACGCGGCGGGCCGCTTGCTGGCCTCGAACGCGGTGTAGGCAGGGGCGAGCTCCTTCCAGAACGCGGCGTTGGCGGCGTCGTCCTCGAGGCTCGCCAACCCCTCGGCGGTGAGGCGGGTGGGGAAGATGTCGAAACGAATCGGCCGGCGCCTGGCGTCGATGGCCAGCAGGTACACCTCTTCGATCGGCTCATCTTCGATGGCGATGCAGCCGATGCTGGCGCAGTTGCCGTGCAGATAGATGAGGCCGCCCGGCCGCTTCGCGTCGCTGCGCACCCGATCGCTGTCGTTGGGGTACGAGACCTTCATCGACAGGTGGTAGTCGCTGTACGGGTTGAACGAGGGGACCTCGTACAGGCCCTCGGGCACCTGCAGGTCGCCCTCCTTGCGCTTGGGGCCCAGCTCACCCGACGCCGCGCAGAACGGGTACGTCTTCACCAGCACCAGCGGCTTGCCGGCCCTGCCTGCCCACAGCTCGAGCTGGCGGTCTTTCTTGAACCCGCGCAGGTAGACCTCGTCGACCGGGTACGTGAGGCCGGCCTTCTCGACCAGGGCCTTCACGTCGGCGGTGCGGCGCGCGCGCACCTCCTTGACCTTGTCCCTGGCCAGGGCCGAGGTCGCGACCAGGGTCAGCAACAGGAAGAGGCGCATGTCAGCTCCCAGACGCCCAGGGTCGGGCTCCCGTTCCATTCCCGCTCAGCGGAGGGAGGCCTTGAAGAGGGTGTTGGGCCCGGTGCCCCGCTCGCCGTTGCCGATCCAGAACACCGAGTCGGCGTTGGTCACCAGCTCGGGGCGATCGTTCCCGTTGTCCCGCTCGGGCGGGGCCACGTCGCAGGCCAGCGCGCGCGCCGCGCCCGTGGCGAGCTTCACGGCCAGCAGGGGGTAGGTCTCGCCGGTGCCCGAGAGGCCGAAGATGATCTCGTCGCCCACCTCTGCCGCGGCGCTCACCCCGCTCCCGCTGAACCCGGCCTTCAGGTCGAGCAGGGTGGTGGGGTTGGTGCCCGCCGCGTCGAGCTTCGTCACCACGGCCGAGCTGGGCGAGCCGGTGCCGGTCGAGGTGTAGCCGGAGCAGAGGATGGCGCCCGACGCCGTCACCGTGAAGCTGCCCCGGCAGAACACGCTCCCCACGGCGCTGTCGGTGGCGTTGGCTTCCTTCGCCGCCCGGCGCAGCGACTTCGAAGACGCGTCGGCTCCGATGTCGGGGCGGTTCAAGAAGAACAGGCTGTCGGCGGTGACGAGCGCGTTGTCGACGTTCCCGGGTCCCACCAGCTTCGTCAGCGCGCCGGTGCTGGTCATGAGGAACACCGTGCTCATGGCGCTGCCGCTGTTGGCGCTCTTCACGTAGAACGCGCCCGCCTCGGGCCGCAGGAAGTACACCGCGGTCTCCGGGAGGTCGGCCGACACCACTGCGCCGCCGGCCACCGGCAGATGCAGCAGCCGGGTGGTGGTGCCGCCGAGCAGCAGGCTCTCCTGCTCGAAGAACCACACGGTGTCGTCCACCACCACCGAGTCGAACACCAGCTTGCCCTGCGCCGGCGGCCCGTACAGCACGGTGTCGCCGCTGCCGTCGAGGCCCACCCGATGAATCGAGCCCGTGCCCTCGGTGTCCACGTAGACCAGGGCGTTGCCCGCGAGGGCGAGGTTCTTCATCTTCTTGCCGGTGACCAGCGCGGTGGGCGCCGTCGGCAGCGTCGCGCCCGCGCCGCACAGCTCGTTCGCGTCAGAGGGCGGGCAGGCGAGGAGGAAGAGTGAGCACATGAGCAGGAGGGAGCGCATGGGCGCACACCCTACCTGGAGACAGGCGTTCCTGGGATCCAGCCGTTCACCCCGAGAGTTGATCGGAGACCGTTCACCCCGAGCGAAGTCGAGGGGCCGATTCGACTCCGCGCGCAGCCACTTCAGCGGCGCGCCGCCGACTGCTTCGCCTGGATGGCCGTGAGCGCGATGGTGAAGACGATGTCTTCGATGAGGCACCCGCGCGAGAGATCGTTCACCGGCCGGTTGAGCCCCTGCAGCAGGGGCCCCATGGCGACCACGCCCGCGCTCCGCTGCACCGCCTTGTAGGTGACGTTGCCGGTGTTGAGGTCGGGGAAGATGATCACCGTCGCCTTGCCCGCCACCGCTGACTTCGGGGCCTTGGACCGCGCCACGTCGGGCATCACCGCCGCGTCGTACTGCAGCGGCCCGTCGATGATCAGCTCGGGGCGCCGGCGACTGGCCAGCTCAGTGGCCCGCTGCACCTTCTCCACCTCTTCCCCTCCGCCGGAAGTCCCCGTCGAGTACGAGAGCATCGCCACCCGGGGCTGGATTCCAAAGGCCGCCGCCGTGTCCGCGCTCTGAATGGCGATCTCCGCCAGCTGCTCGGCCGTGGGGTTGGGCACCACCGCGCAGTCACCGAACACCAGCACCTGCTCGGGCAGGCACATGAAGAACACGCTCGAGACCAGCTCGCAGCCGGGCACGGTCTTGATCAACTGCAGCGCCGGCCGAATCGTGTGCGCGGTGGTGTGAACCGCGCCCGACACCAGCCCGTCGGCCTCACCCTCGGCCAGCATCATGGTCCCCACCATGATGCTGTCCTGCAGCTCCTCCTCCGCGCGCTCCCGGGTCATGCCGCGGGCCTGGCGCCGCTCCACCAGCGAGTCGAGGTAACGAGCCGACACCGACGCGGGGTCGATCAGCTCGATCGACGGGTGCAGCTTCACCCCCAGCTTGCGGGCCTGCTCTCTGACCGCGTCGGGCTCACCCAGCAACACACAGCGCGCGATGCCCCTCTCCTGGGCGATCGAAGCGGCGGCGATGGTGCGCGGCTCGGTGCCTTCCGGCAGCACGATGCGCCGGTTGGCCTCGCGCGCCTCTTCCACCAGGCGCTGGCGGAAGGCCGGGGGCGAGAGGCGCTGCGAGCGGCGCGAGGCCACCACGCTGCGCAGCCAGGCGGCGTCGATGCGATCGGCCACCACGTTCATCGCCAGCTCCACCCGTTCCTTGTCGTCGATGGGGATCTGCCGATCGACGTCACCCACCCGCGTGGCCGTCTGGAAGCTGCCGTCATCCACCTCCAAGACCGGCAGTCCGAGCGCGAAGGCCGGCGCGCACAGCTGCATCACCCGCTCGTTGGGGGTGACCCCTCCCGTGAGCACCAGGCCCGCGATGCGCATGCCCCCCATCACCGCCAGCGCCACGGCGAGGATGATGTCGTCGCGATCGGCGGGGGTGATGATCAGCCGATCGGGCGCGAAGACCTTCACCGAGTTGGGCACGGTCATCGCGCACAGGCGCACGTCGCGAAAGCGCCGCTGGTGCATGTCGCCCGGGTGCAGCACGCGCGCCCCGATGGCGACGGCGAGATCCTTGACCCGCAGGGCCGAGAGATCGTCGCGGGCCGGCACCAGGGCCACCGGCGTCAGCTCCTGCGCCGAGACCGCGGAGGCCCAGGTGGCGAGCTGCTCGTCGTCCTCGACCGGCACCCGGTTGACGATGCAGTTCACCTGGCGGGCCTCGCCCAGCTCACCGAAGCCGCGCGCCGCGATCGACAGCGCGTCGGCCAGCTCGAAAGGGGTCTGCGCGATCGGCGCCCCCACCAGCACCAGCTCGGCGTCGAGCGCGCGCAGCATCAGCGCGTTGACGCGCATCGCGTACGCCGCGCCGCCTTCGGGCACCATGCCCTCGACCACCAGCACGTCCGCGCCCTCTGCCGCCTGGCTGCAGACCGCCACCACTTCCTCGAGCAACGTCTGCTCGTCTCCCGACGAGAGCAGGTCCTCCACCCGCTTGCGGGAGAGCGGCTCGGGCGGCTGCAGGGCCGACCCGAGCTTCACCAGCGCGATGCTCCGATCGGCGGTGCGGGTCGAGATGGGCTTGGCGAAGGCCACGCGCGTCCCCAGGCGATCGAGCGCGCGCACCAACCCGAGGGCGGCGGTGGTGAGGCCCACGCTGCGGCCGGCGGGAGCGACGAAGAGCGTTCGGGCCATGGGTCAGTCCTCGGAAGTGGAGACGAGCTGCGCCGTGTCCATGGCGATCATCAGCTCTTCGTCGGTGGGGACCACGAGCGCCGAAGGAGCGGTGCTGGTGGTGATGCGGCCGGCGGCGCCCCCGACGGCCCTGGCATTCTGAGCGGGGTCGAGGGTGAGGCCGAGGAAGCCGAGGTGGCCGACCACCACCTGGCGCACGAGGGTGGAGTTCTCGCCGATGCCCCCGGTGAAGATGAGCGCGTCGAGCCGGCCCAGGCTCACCACGAGGCCCGCCAACTGCCGGGCCAGCACGAAGCAGAACACCTCGATGGCCAGCTTCGCGCGCGCGTGGCCCCCGGCGGCGGCCTGCTCGAGCGTACGCATGTCGTTGGAGAGCCCCGAGAGGCCGAGCAGCCCCGACTTGCGGTTGAGCGCGTCGAGCACGGCCTCGGCGGTCTGCCCGGTGGCGCGGCTGACGTGGCCGATCAACGCGGGGTCCACCGAGCCGGACCGCGTGCCCATCACCAGCCCCTCCAACGGGGTGAGCCCCATGGTGGTGTCGACGCTCTTTCCGTCGAGCACCGCGGTCGCCGAGCAACCGTTGCCGAGGTGGACCGTGAGGAGCGCGCCCTGGTCGGGCTCGAGACCGAGCATCGACTGCGCGCGCCCCACCACGTACCGGTGGCTGGTGCCGTGGAACCCGTAGCGCCGCACCTGGAGCTCATCGCGCCACTCCAGCGGCACCGCGTAGGTGTAGGCGCGGGCGGGGATGGTCTGGTGGAAGGCCGTGTCGAAGACGGCGACCTGCGGGAGACCGGGCAGCAGCTCCTGCGCGAGCCGAATGCCCACGAGGTTGGGCGGGTTGTGCAGCGGGCCGAGGGGAATGCAGGCCTCGACCTGCTTGACCACCTCTGGCGTCAGCCGCGTGGAAGCAGAGAAGAGCGAGCCTCCGTGCACCACCCGGTGCCCCACCCCGGCCAGGGTGTCGATCAGCCCGTGCGTCCGCAGCAGCTCCACCGCTGCGCGCAGCGCCGTGGCGTGACTCGCGCCGGGCAGCGGCCGGGAATGCGAGTGCCCCCCCTGCTTCCAATCGAGTGACGCCTCGGGTGAATGGAGCCGCTGGGCGTTGCCCGAGAGGTGCTCTGCGCCCGTGACTGCGTCGAGCACCGCGAACTTCGCGGACGAGCTCCCGCAGTTGAGGACGAGGATGTTCATGCGGCCCACCGCGCTAGCATGCTGCGACGCAACATCAAGAGCCGACAGCGTGCTTCGACCCGGAGGGGCAGCCCCGACCCGCCGCGCTGTGCATCTGCAGCATGACCTGTGCTGATGCCCTGCCCTGCCCCGCCCTGCCGAGCAGCGTCCATCACCACCGCTGGAGGCGCGAGCAAGCCTCGTTTTCGCAAAAACTGCTGCACTGCACAATCAGTTGACGCGCGGGGCGAGGACTGGCACTCATCGCCTTGCTTGTTGCGGCGCACCATGCGCCCCATCACCACGAGGAACACATGGAACTCAAGGGAGCAGTGGCAGTCATCACCGGCGGCGCGAGCGGCATCGGCGAGTCGGTGGCGAAGTCGATGGCGGGCCGGGGCGTCAAGGTCGTCATCGGCGACATGGACCACAAGGGCCTGACCCGGGTCGCCGGGGAGATCACCGCGGCGGGCGGCCAGGTCGCCTTCGCGAAGGTCAACGTGACCAACGAAGAGGAGGTCGCGGCGCTGATGGACCTGGCGATCGAGAAGTTCGGAGCCATCAACATCTGCGTCTCGGCCGCCGGCATCATCAAGGACGGCCTGATGATCAACTTCGACAAGGAGACGGGGAAGGTGAAGCGCGCCATGACCACCGAGCAGTTCAAGGCGGTCGTCGACGTGAACCTGGTCGGCTCGTTCATCACCCTGCGTGAGGCCGCCATTCGCATGGCGAACAACGGCTACGCGGGCCTGCTGGTGCCGATCTCGTCCGTCAACAAGGCGGGCCAGACCGGCCAGCTCAACTACGCCTCGACCAAGGCGGCCATCGCGCTGTGGCCGAAGATCCTGGTGGGTGAGTTCCAGATGAAGGGCATCCAGAACATCCGCTGCGTGGCGATCGCCCCCGGCTACGTCGGCACGCCGATGGTCAAGGGCATGAACCAGGAGGCGCTGGCGGGCATCCTCAAGGGCGTGCACATCGGCCGGCTCATCGAGCCTTCGGAGATTGCCGACATGATCATGTTCGCGGCCCAGAACGAGGCGCTCGACGCGACCTGCCTCGAGATCACCGGCGGCCTGATCAGCAACGGCCTGGCGAAGTAACCCCAACCCCTTTTCGGAGAACTCACATGAGCAAGGTCAGCATCATCGGCGCGTACAACACGAAGTTCGGTTCGCTCATCGACGTGAAGGACATGATCTCCTTCAAGAAGAAGACCGACCAGAAGTCCTTCTACGATCTGATCATCGAGGCCGGCCGCGGGGCGATCGCCGACGCGGGCCTCGACGCGAAGGACATCGACGGGGTGTGGATCGGCGCGTGCTCGCCGTCGCGCTTCGTCAACCAGGAGCACGTCGCGCCCATCGGCACGATGATCGACCCGGCGCTGCGCTTGAAGCCCATGACGCGCACCGAGGCCGCGTGCGCGAGCTCGTCGGTCGCCATCTACGACGCGACCTACGCCATCGAGTCGGGCCGCTTCAAGAACGTGCTCGTCGTCGGCGTCGAGAAGATGAACCTGGTGGACACGGCGTCGATGACCCAGACGCTCGCCACCTGCTCGTACTGGCCGGAAGAGGGCGGCAAGGGCATGACCTTCCCCGGCCTCTTCGCCGAGCTCGCGAAGGCGTACATCGAGAAGTACAAGCTCTCGGAGAACGAGTGGCGGGTGCAGGCCGCGCACATCTCGGCCCTCATGTACCGCAACGCCGCGAAGAACCCGCTGGCGCACGTGCAGAACGGCCCGCAGACCGCCGAGGCGATCCTCGGCATGCCTGAGTCGGGCAAGGGCTCGAACATGATGATCGCCAGCCCCCTGCGGCTGCACGACTGCTCGCTGGTGACCGACGGCGCCGCGGCCGTGGTGCTCACCACCACCGAGAACGCGAAGGCCACGAAGAAGAAGGTGGTGGAGATCGCCGGCATCGGCCACTCCGAGGAATACCTGGCGCTCTCGCAGCGGGAGAAGAAGTGGGAGCTGAGCGCCGGTAAAGACGCCGTGGCCAAGGCGTTCAAGGAAGCCGGCGTCACCACGAAGGACATCGACCTGGCCGAGGTGCACGACTGCTTCAGCATCAACCAGATCCTCACCACCGAGGCGCTGGGCTTCTCGGCCGACGGCAAGGCGGGCCTCGACTACGTGGCCGGCCGCTTCGGCGCCGACGACGCACAGGTGTGCATCAACCTCTCGGGCGGCCTCAAGGCGAAGGGCCACCCCGTGGGCGCGACGGGCGCCTCGATGCACGCGCTCGTCTACAAGCAGCTGATGGAAGAGCCGATCGGCCTGGCGCCCACGAAGAAGACCCCGAAGGTCGGCGTGACGTTCAACGTCGGCGGCTCGGGGGTCAGCAACGCGGTCACCGTGCTGCGTCGCGTGAAGTGACGAACTCTCCCCCTCTCCCTGCGCCAGCGGGGAGAGGGTCGGAGTGAGGGGCTTACGAGGGGCGTTACTCCGGCAGCGCCTTGGCCGGGTTCTTCACGCCCATCAACTGGGCGGTGATGAACTCGTCGAGATCGCCGTCGAGCACCTTGTCGGGCTGGCCCGATTCCACGCCGGTGCGCAGGTCTTTCACCATGCGATACGGCGCGAGCACGTAGCTGCGGATCTGCGAGCCGAAGCTGATGTCGGCCTTGTTGCCCTCGCGCGACGCCGACTCGGCTTCGCGCTTCTTGAGCTCGAGATCGTACAGGCGCGACCGCAAGATCTGGAACGCCATGTCCTTGTTGGCGCTCTGGCTGCGCTCGGTCTGCACGGTGAGCACGATGTTGGTGGGCAGGTGGCGCAGCTGCGCGGTCGAGCTGGTCTTGTTCACCTTCTGACCGCCGGCGCCCGAGCCGCGGATGAACTTGAGCTCGTAGTCCTTCTCGGGGATGTCGATCTTGATGGTGTCGTCGACCTCCGGGTACACGTCGACCGAGGCGAACGAGGTGTGGCGGCGCGCGTTCGAGTCGTACGGCGAGATGCGCACCAGCCGGTGCACGCCCATCTCGGCCTTCATGTAGCCGTAGGCGTTGTCACCGACGATGCGCAGCGAGGCGTTCTTGATGCCGGCCTCTTCGCCCGCGTTGTAGTCGCTGAGCTCGACCGTCCAGCCGCGGCGCTCGCAGTAGCGCGTGTACATGCGGAACAGCATCGACGCCCAGTCCATCGACTCGGTGCCGCCGGCGCCCGCGTTGATGTCGACGTAGCAGTTGAGGTGGTCGTTGGGCCCCGAGAGCATCTTCTGCAGCTCGAGCACCTTGAGCTGATCTTCGACGCCGGGGAGCAGCGCGAGGCCTTCCTGCTTGCTCGCCTCATCGCCCATCTCTTCGCCCAGCTCGAGCAACGTCTTCGCATCATCGAAGCGGCGCTGGCAGCCCTCGTAGGCGGCGAGGTGCTTCTCGAGCGTCGTCTTCTCCTTCAACATGCCCTGCGCCTTGACGTTGTCGTTCCAGAAGTCAGGCAGGGTCGAGTCGCGTTCGATCAGCGCGATGCGGCTCTTCTTGCGGTCGACGTCAAAGAGACCCCCGGAGGCTGGTGAGCCTCGCCTGGAGAGAGGTCAGCTGCTCGGTGAGGATGTCGTTCGCCATGGGGGTACCCGTACGATGTTCGGTTCGGGTGACGCAAGCAGCAATCCCCTGCTGACAACCGGGCGCGGGGCCATTAACTCACCCCTCCTCAAGTCCCACCCCGAACGAAGGAGTCACCCATGAAGTTCGAGCTGGATCCCCTCCCCTACGCGAAGACCGCCCTGGCCCCTCACCTGTCCGAGGAGACGTTCTCGTTTCACTACGAGAAGCACCACCAGGCGTACATGACCAACCTCAAGAAGCTGCTGGAAGGAAAGCCCGAGGCCGAGAAGAGCCTCGAGGAGATCGTGAAGACCTCGTCTGGCGGCGTGTTCAACAACGCGGCCCAGGTGTGGAACCACACCTTCTACTGGAACTCGATGAAGCCCTCGGGCGGCAACGAGCCCACCGGCGCGCTGGCTGACGCGATCAAGAAGGACTTCGGCAGCTTCGCCGACTTCAAGAGCCAGTTCTCCACCGCCTGCATCGGCCAGTTCGGCTCGGGCTGGGGCTGGCTGGTGAAGGACGCCGACAAGCTCAAGATCGTCACCACCGGCAACGCCGAGACGCCGATCACCAAGGGCCAGAAGGCGCTCATCACCTGCGACGTCTGGGAGCACGCCTACTACATCGACTACCGCAACCTCCGCGCGAAGTACGTCGAGACGTTCCTCGAGAAGCTCGTGAACTGGGACTTCGCCGCCGCGAACTTCAAGTAGCCGAAGTCGAGGTCATGCTCGGGGCCCCGCTCGTGAACTCGAGTGGGGCTTCGTCGTATTGAGGGCAAAGCAATGAACTGGCTCGGGCGGCGGAATTGGGTGGAGGCGGAGCGAACCTCATCGGCACGGCTCGCCGAAGTCCCAGAGGACGAGGGTGCTTCGGTGGATCTGGCCGAAGCGCTTCAACGCCAGGGGCGCCTGGATGAAGCGCTCGGAGTCTGCGAGGCGGCGCTCGCGCGAAGCCCCTCGCCCCAACTGTTCTTCAGCCGCGCGCAGGTCCAGGCCGAGTTGGGGCAGTCCGAGGCTGCAGAAGCCTCGCTTGCGTCGGCTGTCCAGCTCATCGAGGCAGCCGGCACCGATGATGCCGAGTGCATGTTCGTCGCTTCGAAGATCGCCTCACGCCTGGGCTACACCGAAAGCGCGCTCGCGACCGCGCATCGTTCGGTCATCCTCGATCCTCAGCAGCCCCGGTTCCTCGCACACCTGGGCCGCCTGTTGATCGACTCCGACGCGCCCCTGGCCGAGCAGCGCCTGAGGCAGAGCCTCAAACTCGACCCCGAGCAGG
The DNA here is from genome assembly GCA_030681645.1 of Archangium sp. Classification (GTDB taxonomy): domain Bacteria; phylum Myxococcota; class Myxococcia; order Myxococcales; family Myxococcaceae; genus Archangium_A. The sequence goes on along the minus strand of JAUXRX010000007.1, from coordinate 186,141 downwards.
CCGAGGTGCAAAACAACCTGGGAGCTGCGGCGCTGCAACAGAAGAAGAGCGACGAGGCGTACGGGGCTTTCAAAGCGGCGCTCGAGTTGGCCCCTGGCTACACGTTGGCTGCCACCAATCTCTGGGGGCTCGAGGTGGCGAAGCGTCGCAGGTCGATGGCGTTCCCGCTGCAGATCGTCCCCCTGCTCGGGGCGACCTGGCTGGCGTGGACAGCGGCGTCGTTCGGGAGCAAGCCTCAGATCGACTGGCCGCGAATGGGTGCGGCGCTCGCGCTGATGCTCTTCGGCATTTCGGTCGGCGCGCTCGCGGACCGACTCCGGCCCCGAGATGCGCTCAGCCAGAAGATCCACATCGACATGAATGAGGGCCGGCTCGGGCACCAGCAGGCCGTTCCGGTGCTTCGCTTCTTCAGTCACCTGCTGCTTGGTTTTGGTCTCTCGACGATGCTCGGTTGCGCGATCGGCGAGGTCTTCGTAGCGCGGGAGTATCTGGAGAGCCGCGGCTCCAGCGCGCTGCTGGGCATGGGCTTGTTGCTGGCAGGAATCGCCGTCGGCGCAGTCCTGGTTTTCGAAAGCCGCAACCTCAGACGTCGGGCCGCTCGACTGCAGGCGAATCGGAGTTGAACCGCCGCGCGAATCAGGGCGCCTTCGTCTTGTGCTTCGCGTCGAGCCACCACAGCGCGGCGAAGCCCACGTTGAGTGGCACCAGGATCGCGAGGATGTTGCCGTTGGCTTGATCGGCCATCGGCAGCACTTTGATCACCACCCCGAAGAGCGAGCCCGCGGCGAGCACCGTCCACACCGCGCGGTTCCACTTCGCAGCCTTCTTTGCCCCCCACATCAGCATCACCCCCAGGGGCAGGAGCGCCAGGGTCACCGGGTTCGCCTGGAAGATGTTCTCGTTCCAGTACGTGACGTCGTGGTCGGTGAAGCCCATCAGGAAGCCGAGCGCCGTGCCGAGAATGCCCAGGCTCAGGCCGATCACCGTGGTGTAGAGCCCGAGCAGCACGCGCGGCAGCTTCTTGCCGTCGCGGCCCCAGTGACCGAGCGCGAACGCGAGCCCGGCCAGCAGCAACCCCACCACCAGCTCGTACGGAATCCAGTTCGGCGCGACCGCGGGTGGGCGCTGCCGGTTGCTCTGGAACCAGTTCCACTGCTTGCCCACCAGCGGGCGCACCGAGCCGTCAGCGCGCTTCACCTGCAGCGCCTGTACCTGCATCTCCAACTCGTCGGGCAGGTACGCGTCCTTGTGCCCGGTGATCGGCTTGTCGAGGGAGTCGGCCTGCAGGTAGTCGAGCACCAGCGACATCGGCGGGTTCACCATCGAGTAGCGCAGCGTGTGCTGACGCAGCGTCGTGCGTGAGGGGCCCGCGGTGGCGGCCTTGAGCTGGCCTCCGATCGCCGCGTCGATGATGTCGCGCGGCCGGGTGGAGCAGTTGTCGTTGTAGTGGTGGTACCGGTACATGCGGTTCTCGGGCAGCACGTTGGTGCCCAGCGACTTCGCCACGTGCATCGCTTCCTCGGGCGTGAGGTCGAGCTCCTGCAGCCGCACGTCGCGGTTCAAGTACTGCTTGTAGAAGCCGTACGTGGGCAGCACACCGTCGTCGGCCACCCAGAAGATCAACCGGCCCTTCGCGAAGTCCTTCACGAAGCCGGTGGTGTCGCCTTCCTTCGGGCCGAACATGCCGAAGTTGTAGAGGCGCGCGTGCCGCAGGCGCTTGTCCTCGACGACCAGGGCGGTGTGCCCCCACCACTCGGTGAGCGTGTCACCGGGGCTGAAGGTGACGAGGGTGACGGCAAGGTCGGCCGGCTGGCTCTCTCCCGTCATCCACGGCGGGAGTGACTGCGCAGCGGTGGTGGCGACGAGAAGCGAGAGGACGTGAAGCACGGCAGTCGCATCTAGCGCAGTTCGGGGGGGATTGAGGGGCTTGGGTGTTGAGGTATGTTTCCGCAGTGAGCGAGCCGAGCCCGAGCAGAATCGAAGCGATCATCGCCTCACTCGACCCGGACGTGACCGCGGCGAAGGCCGATGTCGACCTCACCCTCCTCCACGCAGCGCTTCAGCGATCTCCGGAGGAAAGGCTGGACGCTGCGTATCGGGTCCTGCGCGATCTCGTGCGCATCAGAGAGGCACATGCCGCATCCGCGCATCGCTGATCTTCACGGCCTCCTCGCCAAACTGCTGGAAGCTCGCGTGGAGTTTATCGTCATCGGGGGTGCGGCCGCGATCCTTCACGGGTCCCCGACCACCACTCAGGACCTCGATGTGGTTCACCGACGGACCGACGAGAACATCGACCGCTTGCTCGGCGCCCTCACCACGCTCGACGCGACGATCCGCGAGGTGGCCAATCGCGGGCTGCGACCAGATCGCGACTTGTTGCTTCACGGCCGCCAGCCGTTGCTGTCGACGGCGCTGGGCGACCTCGACACGCTGTGCGTTCTCAACGATGGCCGGGGCTACGAGGAGTTGCTGTCCCACTCAATCGAGATGCACGTCGACGAGCGGCCTCTGCGGGTTCTGGATCTCGACACGCTCATCGAGGTGAAGGCAGCCGCGAACCGTCCGAAGGACCGCCTCGTGCTACCCATCCTTCTGGCCCTTCGCGACCAGAGAAGGTGACTGCGCGCTACTGCTTGAACCAGCGCTGCTCGTCCGGATCGCCCGGGGCCGGCGCAGTCTTGCGCTGGGTGAGCTCGACGGGCTCGACCCCCGCCGCTTTGAGCGCACCAGGGCCCGCGATCACCGCGGCGGCCGGAGGATCGACGATCACCTTGGGCAGCTCTTCGGCGGTGGTGCTCGTCGGCACCGGCATCGCCGCGCGCACCGTCTCTTCGCTTCGCGCCGGCTGCTGGGTCAGCTGCACCGGGGCGGGCTGCTGCTGCTGCTCCGACATCGGCTCGGAGTTGGAGTCAGTGATGTACTGCGTGACCGCCTCGCGGATGACGCCCCCCACCGACTGGCCGAGCCGGGTGGCCAGCGCGGTGAGCGCGTCTGCCAGCTCGGGCGGGGCGCGGAACGCCATGGTGCGCACCCCCTGCATCATCTGGGTGAGCTCCTGCAGCGCCATCGAGGGGCGGGCCACGTTGAAGTCGCCTGAGTCGAGCATCGCGCGAATGCGCCGCGACAGGTCTTCGCGCGTGTACCAGCCGCCGTCGAGGAAGATGGCTTCGGCATCGACGTCGATGGGGAATTGGCTCATGAACGGCGAGACTATGCCCCCCGGTCACCTGAGTCGATCACCGTCGGGCCACCAGCGGCCTGAAGCACCGGCGCCCCCGGTGGCCCGACGGCATCGACTCAGCTGGCCCGATTCGCGGAAGTTCCCTTGCGTCGTCGCGTGTTCTCGGGAATGTGGAAGGCGCCTTGGTCCGACTGCTGTCGCTCGTCTGCCTGCTTGCCGCGGAGCCCGATGGAGGCCTGACGCCTCCAGAGCAGCTTCGTGTCCGCGTCACGCCCGCCCAGGTGAAGCTGGGCGAGCCCGTGACCATCGAGGTCGTGATCACCCACGATCCATCCCAGCGGTACGAGCTCAAAACACCGAGTGATCTCGGCGACTTCGACTACGTCGGCCAGGAGCGGAGCCGGGTTGACGGCGCCGATCAGTCAACGACGACAATCCAGGTGAAGGTCGCCGCGTTTCAGCTGGGAACGCTCGACACGCCCCCCCTCGAGCTCGACGTCACCTCACCCGACGGGAACGGGACGCTCGCCGTGCCGGGCTCGAAGGTGACGATCGTCTCCAGCCTGCCGCCCGACGCGCAGACCAAAGGTGAGAACCTGTACGACGTGAAGCCACCCGAGGAGGTGCCGATTCGGTCCTGGCGGCTGCTCTACGTCCTCGGCGGGGTGCTGGCCCTGCTCGCCGCCGGCTACGCGATCTCCCGCTACCTCGCCCGCCCGAAGGCCATCGCGCCGATCTACGTGCCGCCGCCCGAGCCGCTCCACGTGCGCGTGACGAAGGCCCTCGACGCGCTCGCCGCCGAGAACCTCCCCGCGAAGGGCGAGTACAAGGCGTTCTACTTCCGCCTCTCGGAGATCACCCGCGGCTACCTCGGCGAGCTCTACAGCTTCGAGGCGCTCGAGAGCACCACGCCCGAGCTGCTCAACGCGCTGCGCTCGCGCACCACGCCGGGCCTGCCGATGCCCGACCTGACCACCTTCGTGGAGGCTTCCGACTTCGTCCGCTACGCCAAGCAGCTGCCGACCCTCGACGAGTGCAAGACGCACCTCGAGCTCGCGTATCGCATCGTTCACTCGACCCAGGCGGCCGTGGTCGTGGACCGTTCACCCCGAGCGGAGTCGAGGGGCCCATGATCCTGCTCTCTACGCCTCGGCCAGACCTCCGCTTCGCTCCTGTCTGTCTCGCGCAGCGTTCCGCTGCTACCGGCTCCGTTCGATGAACCTCTGGGACCTCTCCAGCTTCCACAGCCCGCAGATGCTCTGGCTCCTGGTGCTGGTGCCGGTGTTCCTGGTCTGGGCGTACGTGGAGAAGAAGAAGCGCGCCGTGCTGCGCTTCTCGGCGGCCAGCCAGCTCTTCAAGCAGGGCCGCGGGGTGCGCCCGTTCATGTTGTGGATGCTGCCTGCCCTGCGCATCGCCGCGTTCGTCCTGGCGGTGGTCGCGCTCGCCCGGCCGCAGGAGCGGGACAGCCGCATCAAGGATCTCTCGGTCGAAGGCATCGACATCATGATCGCCCTCGACCTCTCCACCTCGATGGAGGCCGCCGACTTCCGCCCGAACAACCGGCTGCACGTGGCGAAAGAGGTGCTCACCGAGTTCCTCGCCGGCCGCTCGAACGATCGCATCGGCCTGGTGGTGTTCTCGGGCGCGGCCTACACGCAGGCCCCGCTCACGCTCGACTACGGCGTGCTCAAGGAGGTCATCAAGCAGCTGCGCACCCGCGTGCTCGAAGACGGCACCGCCATCGGTGACGCGGTCGCCACGGCGCTCAACCGCCTGCGTGATTCGGAAGCCAAGAGCCGGGTGGTGGTGTTGATCACCGACGGCGACAACAACGCAGGCCGGGTCTCCCCGCTCGACGCGGCCGAGGCGGCCAGGGCCCTCAAGATCCCCGTGTACAGCATCCTCGTGGGCAAGGGCGGCAAGGTGCCCTTCCCCGCAGGCCAGGACATCTTCGGCCAGACCGCGTGGCGCGACGTCGAGATCCCCATCAACCCCGAGCTGCTCACCCAGATGGCCACCATGACCGGCGGCGAGTTCTTCCGCGCCACCGATCGCGACTCGCTCAAGGAAGGCCTGCAGAAGGTCCTCGACTCGCTCGAGCGCAGCAAGTTGATGGAAGGCGGCGCGATGGCCACCTACCGCGAGCTCTTCCACGAGTTCCTGTTGCTGGCTGCGCTGCTGCTGGTGATCGAGTTCTTCCTCAAGTCGACGCTGCTCAGGGTGTTCCCGTGACCGGGATGATGCCCTGGCGCTTCACCCTGCTCGGCTACAAGGCCGGCTTCGCGCAGCCCTGGTTCCTCCTGGGGATCCTCGTGGCGCTGCTGCTGGGCCTCATCGCCATCGTGGTCTCGGTGCGGCGCAGCAAGCGGCTCTCGAAGGCCGTGCCGAACCGCCTGGCCGAGGTGCTCGCGCCGGGCGTCTCGGTGGTGCTCCCGTCGATCCAGAGCACCGCGTACACCGCTGCCCTCGTCTTCTTCGCGCTCGCGCTCGCGCAGCCGCAGTGCGGCGAGAAGGCCGAGGTCGCCAAGCGCCGCGGCATCGACGTGGTGGTGGCGCTCGACGCCTCGAAGTCGATGTACGCGCGCGACGTGACGCCCTCGCGCCTCGAGCGCGCCAAGCTCGAGCTCACCTCGCTGCTCGACTCGCTCAAGGGCGATCGCGTCGGCCTGGTGGTCTTCGCGGGGGACGCCTTCATCCAGTGCCCGCTCACCTCGGACTACGCGGCGGCCAAGCTCTTCCTCCGCGCGGTCGACCCCGAGTCGATGCCCCAGGGCGGCACCAACATCGGCGCGGCGCTGCTGCTCTCGCGGCAGGTGCTGGAGAACGCCGATCGCGGCGCGAAGGACCGGGTGGTGGTGCTGCTGTCCGACGGCGAAGACATGACCGGCGACATCGGCGAGGGCATCGACTCGCTCAAGGAATTCGGCGCGCGCGTGCTGGCCATCGGCATCGGCAGCGACTCGGGCGAGCCGATCCCCATCCTCAACAAGGGTGGCGACGTGGTCGGCTACAAGAAAGACGAGAACGGCGTCACGGTGATCAGCCACCTCGATCGCGCGGGCCTCACCCGCGTCGCCTCGGCCACCGGCGGCGAGTTCTTCTACCAACCGCGCGGCGTGGCCATGGGCGACGTGGTGAAGATCATCGACTCGCTCCAGAAGAGCGAGCTCGAGAGCCGCGTCACCATGAAGTACGGCGAGGCGTACCAGCCCTTCCTCGCCATCGGCATCGCCTTCCTCATCCTCGGCCTGATGATCCTCCCGTCGTGGCGGCGCGCCTCGAAGGTGGCCGCGCTCGCCGTGGCGGTGCTGGCAGGTCAGGCCCAGGCGGCCGGCCCCCTCGAGAAGAACCACCCCGAGATCGAGCTCGGCACCGAGGCGTACGACGCGCAGAAGTTCGAGGAAGCGCTCAAGCACTACGACGCCGCGCTCCAGGACAAGCCGTCTGACGCGCGCGTGCAGTACAATCGGGGCCTCGCGCTCCACAAGCTGGACCGCAACGACGAGGCGAAGGCGGCGTTCCAGGCTGCGCTCGATCTCGATCGCTCGGGCGAGCTGGCCGGCAAGATCCACTACAACCTCGGCAACGTCGCCGCCGCCGCGGGCGACAAGCAGCAGGCGGTGAAGGAATACCGCGCCGCCCTGCGCAAGAACCCGGAAGACGAGCTGGCGCGTCACAACCTCGAGGTGCTGCTCAAGAACCTGCCGCCGAAGGAACAACAGGGCAGCGACGGCGGTACTCCGGACGGCGGCGGGCACGATGGCGGCAAGCCCGATGCAGGCATGGACGGCGGCGTCACCGATGGAGGCTCTGACGCAGGGAGACCCGATGGCGGCAAACCCGACGGCGGCGACGGCGACGGTGGCTCGGACGGCGGGGCAGACGGTGGCACCGACGGCGGAGGCCCCGGCGACGGCGGCGAAGGCGACGGCGGCTCGGGTGACGGCGGCCAGGGAGAAAAGGAAAAGCAGGGCGACGGCGGCGCGTCCGAGCAGAGCGAGCCCGGCGACGGAGGCAGCGACGGCGGCGCCGACGCGCAGGACGCCGGCGCGGCCCAGGAAGGAAAGCCGCAGCTCCTCCCCGATGGAGGGGTCGACGTGAGCCGGAAGGACGCAGAGAAACTCCTCGACTCGCTCAAGAGCAGCGAGAAGAACCTCCAGCTGTGGCGCTTCAAACAGAAGACCCCCAGGAGTGACCCCAATGGCAAGGACTGGTAGCGCCATTCTCGTCACCCTCCTCCTGCTCGCGGCCGGCCCGGCGCGCGCAGAGGTGGAGGTCACCATGCAGGCCGACCGCGAGAAGGTCGGCACTGAAGACACGTTCCGTCTCGAGATCGTGGTGGCCAACGCGCCGGAAGGCGCGGTGCTGCAACTCCCCGCCGCGGAAGACTTCGAGGTGCTCGGCCGCAGCCAGTCGACGCAGATGAGCTACTCGGTGGGGCCCGGCGGCGCGGGCGTGATGACCCAGGTGCAGAAGCACACGCTCACCATGCGGGCCAATCGCCCGGGGCACCTCACCATTCCCGCCGCGGCGCTGCAGACCGCGTCGCGGTTGCTCAAGACCAGGCCCGTCACCATCGAGGTGGTGCGCGGCCGCCTCGCGCCCGAGCGCCCGAAGCGCCAGGCGCCCAGCAACCCCTTCGGCTTCCCCCCCGGGTTCCCCGGCTTCCCCGGCATGGAAGAAGACGACGATCCGCTCGGCGGGGAACCGCGCATCGACGAGCCCACCGTGCCGCGCGGTGATTCCGATCTGTTCCTGCGCATGACCCTCGACAAGAGCGAGGCGTACGTGGGCGAGCAGGTGATGGTCACCATTCACCTCTACTCGCGCGTCGATCTCTCCTCGGTCGACACGGTGACGATGCCGAAGCTCGACGGCTTCTTGAGCCAGGACTTCAAGACCCCCAGCCAGCTCATGTCCGAGCAGCGCGTGGTGGGCGGCGTGCCGTACCGCGAGTACCTGCTGCGGCAGAAGGCGATCTTCCCCTTGAAGGCCGGCACCATCACCATCGAGGCGCCCGAAGCCGACATCACCACCGGCATCTTCTACGCGGGCCGCCGGGTGCACCGGAAAGGCAACGAGCTCAAGCTGGTGGTGCGCAGCCTCCCGCCCGGCCCGGCCACCACGGTGGTGGGGCGCTGGCGCCTCTCGCGCGAGGTGTCGCAGACCGAGGTCGCGTTGGGCGAGCCCGTGCAGGTGAAGCTGATCCTCGAGGGGCGTGGCAACCTGCAGACCGTGCAACTGCCCGCGCTCGGCGCGCCGGCGGCCTTCAAGGTGTTCGACCCCGAGACCAGCGACAAGCCCAACACCAGCAAGTCGCACGTCGGAGGCACCCGCGTGGTCGAGTACACCCTCGTGCCGCAGCAGACCGGCACCTTCGTGCTCCCCGCCTTCACCGTGCCCTTCTTCGATCCCGAGGCGCGCAAGTACGACGAGATGCGCATCGACGAGATCACCATCAAGGTGAAGCCCGGCGCGGGCGGCGCGAACGTGGTGACCAACCCGGGCATGCCCACCGGCCTGGACGGCCCGAAGAACCAGCTGGTGGCCGGCGGGCTCAAGTCACTGCGGCACACCGCGCACTTCTCCACGCCGCGGGCCTCGTTGACCGCTCAGCGCTGGTTCCTGCCGCTGGCCGTGGCCCCGCTGGCGCTCACGCTGCTGCTGGGCGCCTTCCTCTTCGCGCGCGGAGCGGTCGGCGCCGAGACCCCCGAGTCGCAGAAAAAGAAGCAGGCCCGCGCCGCGCGCAAGCGACTGGCCGCCGCCGACAAGCTGCTCACCCGCGGCTCGACCGCCGACTTCTACGCCGAGGTCGAGCGCGCCCTCACCAGCTTCATGAGCGCGCGCCTCGGCACGCCGGTGACGGGCCTGGTGCGCGCAGACCTGGTGGCGAAGCTGACCGAGGCCGGCATCGGCGAGGCCGAGCGCGCGCGCATCGTGGCCGTGCTCGAGACCTGTGACCTGGGCCGCTACGCGCCGGGCATGGGTGAATCGGCCGCGCGCCGCCGCGCGCTCAGCGAAGCCGCCGCGGCGATGGAGGGCTGGTCGTGACCGCGCTCGTCCTCGCGTTGGTGCTCGCGCAGTACACGCCGCAGGAAGCGCAGTCGCTCTTCGTCGAGGGCAACGACGCCTATTACAAGGGCGAGTTCGCCACCGCGAAGGAACGCTACGAGAAGCTGCTCCAGGCCGACCTGGGCGGCGCCGACGTGCTGTTCAACCTGGGCACCACCCACCTCGCCGCGGGCGAGCTGGGCCCCGCCATCCTCTTCCTCGAGCGCGCGCGCCGCTTGTCTGACGACGACGACATCGGGGCCAACCTCGCCGTCGCCCGGCAGCGCCAGGTGGACCAGGTCGTGGGTGAAGAAGGCGCCGTGCCCTTCACCCAGCGGCTGGCCGAGGCGACCGACGAGCAGGTGGTGGGCATCGCGTTCCTGGTGGTGTGGTGGCTGGGCTTCGTGCTGCTCTGGCTGACGTGGAAGCGGGAGGCGGGCTCGCGCGTGGTGCCGGGGCTCGTCACCGCGCTCTTGCTGCTGGTGGGCACGGCGCTGGGCGCCACGCTCGCCGTCCACGCCCACGTGCAGGCCACCGTGGTCGAGGCGATCGTGATGCCCGAGTCGGCCATGGTGCGCGAGTACCCGGGCGACACCGCGAAGGTGTCGTTTGAGGTGCACGCCGGGCTCAAGGTGCGCATCATGGAGACCTCCGGCCGCTACGTGAGGGTCCGGCTCCAGAACGCCCTCGAAGGGTGGACGGAGAAAGAAGGGGTGGTTTCGTTGTGACCGACGCGATGATCCAGGTGTCCAACGTGGTGAAGGTCTACCGGCGCGGGAAGAACGAAGTGCCCGCGCTGCAGGGCGTCTCGCTCACCGTGCCGCGCGGCCAGTTCCTCTCGGTGATGGGCAGCTCGGGCTCGGGCAAGAGCACCATGCTCAACCTGCTCGGCGCCCTCGACGTGCCCACCAGCGGTACCCTGCACATCGACGGCAAGGAAATCTCGCGCTTCCCCGACGACGAGCTCTCGAAGTTCCGCCGCGATCGGCTCGGCTTCATCTTCCAGTTCTTCAACCTGCTGCCCACGCTCACCGCGGTGGAGAACGTGATTCTCCCCGAGCTGCTGGCCGGCAAGTCGCGCGACGAGCTCGAGCCGAAGGCGAAGGCCCTGCTCGAGCAGTTCGGGCTCAAGGGCCGCCACACCCACCGCCCCGACGAGCTGTCGGGCGGCGAGATGCAGCGCGTGGCGGTGGCGCGCGCCCTGCTTTCCGAGCCGGCGTTGCTGCTGGCCGACGAGCCCACCGGCAACCTCGACTCGAAGACCGGCGCCGAGGTGCTCAAGCTCATCCGCGAGGCGACCCGCGCCCGCAACCTGACGGTGGTGATGGTCACCCACGACCCGAAGGCCGCGGAAGTAGGCGACCGGCTCGTGCTGCTCGCTGACGGTCGAATCGTCGGCGATGACCCCGTTCGCGCCGCTGCCTGACCGGTCGGTGGCGACTTCGTTGCGCGCGATCGATCGAATCCTGTAAGAGAGATTCGTCCCGGGGGGGTTCTGCAAGGAACCCAAAGTGGTCCGCATCTCGCCTGACGTCGGTCGAAACAGAATCATCATCCAGTTGTCCGGTGCGCCCAGCTCGGCGCATGCAGCCGTGGCCGAACGTGCGCTGCGCGACGCGCTCGAGAGGCTCCGCCCACCCGTCGACGTCCTCTCGGACATCCGGGAACTGGAGACGCTCGACGCGCTCCTCCACGAAGACTTCAAGCGCCTGGGGGGCATCTTGCGCGACTTCGGGGTGCGCAAGGTCGTCCGGGTGGTCGGCAGGAGCGCCCAGGCCGCCGTGCACATGGAGCGCATCTCGCGCCAGCTCAACGGCCACACCGCGCACCTCGCCTTCTCCATGGCCGAGGCCGAACAGGTCTTCGGAAAGTAGTCTTTGGCCCGGGTGGTTCACGGAGCAGAGGCGGTGCGCCGGCGCTGGCCAAGCCGAAGCGACCAGTTAAGGTGCGCGCGCCCATGTGGTCTCTGCTCCGCCTCGTCTCGCTCCGGCACGTCTTCGGTTCGCCGCTGCGCACGCTGCTCACCCTGGTGGGCGTAGCGGTCGGCGTCGGCACCCTCGTCGGCATCACCGCCATCAACCGCTCGGTGATGGACGCGTTCCGGTCCACCATTGACAAGGTCGCGGGCAAGGCCGACCTCACCGTCGCCGCCGAGACGCTGGGCTTCCCCGAGGAGCTGCTCGAGACCGTGCGCGCGGTGCCCGGCGTGCTGCACGCCTCGGGGGGCATCTCGTTGAACGCGCCCGTGAAGGACACGCCCAGCGAGAGCATGTACGTGCTGGGCGTCGACCTGCTCGACGACGGCTTCTTCCGCACCTACGAGGGCGTGGACACCGACGTGGGCAAGCTGGGCGACGATCTCGAGTTCCTCAACTCGACCGACCGGGTGCTGCTCACCGACAAGTACGCGCGCGAGCATGGCCTGAAGACGGGCGACACCATTCACCTGGTGACGCCCGAGGGCGCCAAGCCCTTCGTCGTCCACGGGCTGCTCAAGGAAACGGGGCCGATGAAGGCCTTCGGCGGCTCGGTGGCGGTGATGTTCTTCGGCAGCCTGCAGGAGGCCTTCTCGAGGGGCCGCACGCTCACCCGCATCGACGTGGCGATCGATCAGAAGGTCGGCCTGGAGACCATGAAGGCGCGGCTGCAGCAGGTGGTGGGCTCGAGCATCGAGGTCGAGTCGCCCGATCGCCGGGGCGGGACGGTGCAGAAGATGATGCTCAGCTTCCAGCTCGGCCTCAACCTCGGCTCGCTGGTGGCGCTGCTCGTCGGCGTGTTCCTCGTCTACAACACCGTGTCGATCAGCGTGGTGCAGCGGCGCCGCGAGATCGGCACCCTGCGCGCGCTCGGGGCGACCCGTCGCCGCATTCGCACCCTCTTCGCCCTCGAGGCCACGGTGCTGGGCACGGTGGGCAGCGTGCTGGGGCTGCCCCTGGGGCTGCTGGTGGCCAAGGCCGCGATGGGCGGGGTGTCGAGCAGCGTCTCGGAGATCTACGTCAAGGTGAACATCAAGGACGTGCAGCTGGGCGCGCGGGAAATCGCGCTCGGGCTCACGGTGGGGATCATCGCCAGCGTCATCGCTGCGCTGCGCCCGGCCTGGGTGGCGTCGGCCGTTCAGCCCGTCGAGGCGCTGCGCAAGGACGCGGCGATCGGCGCCGGCGCGGTCGAGGTGAAGTCCTGGCCCACCTACCTCGGCGCCGGCCTCCTGCTGGTGGCCTACCCCCTGGCGCAGCTGCCGCCGCCCATCGAGAACCTGCCGGTGTACGGCTACGCGGCGATCTTCTTCATCCTGATGGGGGTGACGCTGCTCTCGCCGCTGGTGCTGCGCTGGCTCAACTACCCCTTCCGCGGCCCGGGGCAGTTCCTGTTCGGCGTCGCCGGGCGGCTGGCGGCGGACAACTTCGCCCGCGCCCCGGTGAGGACCTCGGTGCCGGTGGCCACCCTGAGCTTCGGCGTGGCGATGGCCGTGACGCTGGCCGCCTTCCTGGGGAGCTTCCAGAAGAGCGCCGACGAGTGGATCGCCCAGGCGATCCCCGCCGACCTCTTCGTCACCTCGTCGGCGAAGCTGGCGGGCGTGCAGAACCAGCCCATGCAGCCCGCCATCGGCGACGAGCTCCTCACCATTCCCGAGATCGAGCTGATCGACCCGGTGCGGCTGCTGCAGCACGACGCGCTGGGGCTGCGCATCTTCGTCATCTCGCTCAACCAGGAGATCTACTCGACCCGGGGCAAGCCGCTGGTGCTCGAGGGCACCCTGCCCACGGCCGCTCAGCGCGACGCCAACTACGTCGTGCTCAGTGAGAACCTCGCCCGGCGCCGCAACCTGGGCATCGGCAGCACCTTCCCCATGAAGACGCCCACGGGCGAGCACACGTACACGGTGGGAGCGATCATCATCGACTACACCTCGGACCAGGGCTCGGTGATCATGGACCGCCAGGTCTTCGTGAAGCAGTTCCTGAGCGACCAGGTCGACACCTTCCACGTGTACCTGAAGGACCGCCAGACCCTCGAGCAGACGCGCGCCGCCATCACCGCGAAGCTGGGCAAGCGGTTCGATCTCTACGTGCTGTCCAACGTCGAGCTGAGGGACGAGGCCCGCAAGCTGCTCACCAGCGCGTTCTCGATCACCTACGCGATGGAGGTGGTGGCGGTGGCCCTGGCGCTGCTGGGCATCATCAACACGTTGCTGGCGGCCGTGCTCGATCGCACCCGCGAGATCGGCTTGTTGCGCGCGGTGGGCGCCGACCGGAAGCAGATCATCAAGCTCTTCGCCGCCGAGGCCTTCTTCATCGGCCTCACCGGCAGCCTGATCGGGGTCATGACAGGTGGGGTCGTGGGCTACATCGTCACGAAGATCGTCGGGGTGCAGGGCACGGGGTGGAACTTCCCCTTCGCCTACCCGTGGGAAACGGCCCTGCAGATGGTGATCGTCGCCACCCTCGCCGCGATCGTCGCCGGCCTCTACCCGGCACGCCGGGCAGCACGCCTCGACGTCGTGGAAGCCCTCGCGTACGAGTAGCGGCAGAGCGGCTATAGTCCGCGGCTCCGATGGCCGGCGCGTTCCGCATCCTGGTGGTGGAAGACGAGCCGGTGATCCGGGAGCTGGTGCGCAGCCTGCTCACCGAGAGCGACTGCGAGGTCGAGACCGCGTCTCACGCCGCTGACGGGCTCAAGCTGGCCAAGACGCAGACGTTCGACCTGGTGCTGCTCGACGTGGTGCTGCCGCCGGTGGGCAGCATTCAGCTCGACGGCATCGCGGTGTGCCGCATGCTGCGCGCCGATCCCCGCACGGCGAAGATTCCGATCTACATGCTCACCGCGAAGGCGAAGAAGTCAGATGTGGAGATCGCGATGAAGGCCGGGGCCAACGGCTACATTCACAAGCCCTTCCGGGGCGCCGAGCTGATGGACCTCGTGTCTCAGCTCAAGGCGCGCGCGGCTGCTGCGCCGACCTGAGGGGTTACGGCAGGCGCGGGTGCAGGAAGCGCGCGAGCGCGAACATGTCATCCCAGTCGAGCTGATCGAACTCGAGCGCCAGCTCCTCTTCGCCGCGGCGGCGCACCGTCGCCTGGGTGACGACCTCGCGATCCCCGGGGATGGGGATGCTCAGCGTCATGCGATCGTCGGCGCTGCCGAAGTCGCCGATGAGCTTGAGCCCCGCCATGGAGAGATCGGTCGCCTTCGCCACCACCGAGCGGCCCCCGGTGAAGAGCTTCACCATGAAGCCGGCGTCGACGCGGGGGTGAAAGCGGGTGGGCATCAGGGACTGCGCTGTGACGGTGAGCATGAGTCGGTCTCCATGGAGGTGAGCTGCGCTACAGACCGGCATCAGTGTTGATCACGATGTTGCACCCGCAACTTTTCGCCCGGAAACCCTGCACATTTGCCTGTGGCTCAGACCGGGCATGAGCGCAACCACCGAGATCATCATCACCTTGCCGCACCAGCGCCGGGTCGACGCGCAGGTCGGGAAGCACGTGGTTCACACTGATCAGCCGCTCGACAACGGCGGCGAAGACGTGGCGCCTTCCCCCTTCGACCTCTTCCTCGCTTCGCTGGGCACCTGCGCGGGGATCTTCGTGCAGGGCTTCTGCGCCAAGCGCGGGTTGAGCACCGAGGGCATTCGCCTGGTGGAGCGCCCGAGCTACGGCGCGACGGGCGTGCTCGAGTCGGTCGACATCGAGCTGCAGCTGCCCAGCACCTTCCCCGAGAAGTACAAGGAAGCGGTCGTGCGGGTGGCCCAGGAGTGCTCGGTGAAGCGGGCGATCGCCGCGCAGCCGCACTTCACGGTGCGCGCGACCTGAGGCTTCAGTAAGCCTGCGGCCAGTGACGAAGCCCCGAATCGGATTGGTCTGTTCTGGAGGCGGGGCCCGCGGTGCGTACGAGGCCGGCGTCATCCGCTACCTGCGCGAGGAGCTGCCTCCTTCGGCGCGCGCGCACGTGCGCTTCGACGTCCTCTCAGGCACCTCGGTGGGGGCGAGCACGGCCTGCTTCCTCGCCGCCACCATGCACACGCCCGATGAGCAGGGTCGTGGGCTCGCGGCGCTGTGGACGGGCCTCTCACTCGAGAAGGTCTTCCGCGTTCAGGGCGAATCGCTCTACTCGGTGAGCCGGAAGATCTGGCGCGCCACCCGCGCCAACGAGCGGCCCGAGGGCTGGCGGCTGTACGATCTGTTCCACCCCGAGCCGATCGAGAACATCGTGCGTCACGCGATCGACTGGCCACGCATCGCCGCGAACCTGGCGCGTGGCCTGTGCTCGGCGGTCTCGGTCTCGGCCACCCGCATTCGCGATGGGAAGACGGTGATCTTCATTCAGCGGCGCGAGGGCGGCGTGCCCACCTGGAGCCGCGATCCGTACCAGCAGCCGATGGAGGTGGTGCTGGGCCCCGAGCACGCGCTGGCGAGCGGGGCGATTCCGCTGCTGTTTCGATCGGCGCGGGTGGGCGACGAGTACTACTGCGATGGCTTCGTGCGGCAGAACACCCCGCTCTCCCCTGCGCTGCGGCTGGGCGCCGATCGGGTGATGATCCTCTCGCTGCGGCACAAGCCGAAGTCGTCGGTCGACGGGCCGAAGGTCGAGTCGATGCCCACCACGCCGCAGATCATCGGCAAGGTGCTCAACGCGCTGATGGTGGATCGCACCGAGTACGATCTCGATCGGCTGCGCCGCCTCAACGAGATGCTCGAGAGCGGGCGCCACGCCTACGGTGAAGACTTCGTCGCGCGCATGAACGAGACGCTCGAGAAGATCCGCGGCCAGCCGTACCGGGTGGTGCGCGACCTGGTGGTGCGCCCCAGCCGCGATCTCTCGGAGCTCGCCCGGCCCCACCTCGAGCAGCGGGCGAAGAAGGAGACCGCCGAGGCGCTCCCCACCCGGCTGCTCCATCGGCTCTCGGGCTCGAACCTGCTCACCCAGGCCGAGCTCGGCAGCTACCTGCTCTTCGACGCGGCGTACGCGAAGGACCTGATCTCCCTGGCGATGGAAGACGCTCACGCCAGGCGAGAGCAGCTGATCGAGTTCTTCGATCCGAACTCGAAGTGACTCAGGGCCAGGTGCGTTCGCTGAACCCCTGGCGCTCGTACCACTCGCGCCGCGCGCGCGGCAGTTCGCGCCAGGGCTTGCGTTCGTCCAGCTCAGGCATCGGACCGAAGAACCCGGTCTGCGGGCCGCCGATGTCGGCGGAGTGGCTCCGGTCGACGGCCTTCGCGGTGAAGCCGAGCTTTCCCTGGAGCTTCACCGTCGTACCGAACACCTCTGTGTCCGCCTGCGCCACCAACGCCGCGCCTGACGTGGCCTTGCCGTTGTCGACGAAGCTCTCGACCGAGAACCCGGGGGCCACGGGCACCTTGAACGTGACCTCGCCCTTGCGCTCGAGCTCGACCCCGAAGCCGCCCGCCTCTGCCGCCACGGCCTCGAGCTGGCCCTCGAAGTCGAACTTGCCTTCCACCCGGGTGCGACCGCGGCCCGCCTCGAGGACCATCTCGTTCCCGGCGTGTGGGTCGATCAGCCTCCCGTCCTGCGTGAGGGTTCCCCTGGCGATGAAGGCGCCCCCGGCTGCACCCTCGGCGTGGGCCGGCCCCTCGGCCTTCGAGGTGGCCTGTGCCTTCACCTGGAAGTCGAGGCCGAACCCTCCCGCGGTCAGCTCCTCGCGGAAGACACTCACCTGGTCCGAGATGGCCCTGGTGGCGCGCTGGTCACCCTGCCCGAGCTGGCGGTGGATGCTCACGAAGCGCCCGGCTGCGAGGTCGTCCGCGTCGATCCCCCGCTCGATCAACGCCAGCGGGGCAGCGAGCGGCCCCAGCGCCCGGAGCTCCAACGGCGTCTTGCACGTCGCGACCTTCGCGCACCACGCGTCGACGTACGCGTCGAAGTCAGCTTCGTACCTGCGGGCACGCGCCACGTTCTCGGCGTGAATGACCTGACGAAGCTCCCTGGGAATCGAGGGCAGGTTCACGATCAGGGCGGGCTGGGGGGGCGGCTGTGGATCCCTCAGCCCAGGCGCCGGCCGCTCCGGATCCATCGTCGTCATGCCGCCCTGCACCGCTGACTCCGCGAGCGCGCGCCGGAGCCCGGCCGGAGCTGACTCGCACAGGGTCCGGAGCTCGCCAGACCCAGAGAGGGCCTTCAGCGCCTTCGCGTACTCCCGCGGCGGCAGGCTCTGGAGCAGGCCGACGGCGTGCTCGCAGTCGTCGTCGCTGACGAGCCAGCCACCCATCAACTGCTTCACCTGGCCGACCACTGCATGGGCATCGAGCTGGCCGACGGCGGTCGCGGCGATGGACCCGACACTGCTTCCCTCCTGCCTGGGCGCCGCGGTGTGGGCAGCGTCGAACGACGCCACCGCCTGCCTGGGCGGGCTCTCGACCCGGCCGCGGGGCGGCTTCGCATGAGCGGGCTCGAGTTCAGGGGAATGCATCAGGCCGAGGGCTTCACGATTCACAGCGGGCATGGCGGCTCGCGCAACGCAGCAATCATTCCAACCGCAGCGCGGTCTCCTTTCGCGCACTTCGCCTGAAACGCCCATCCACGCGGGTGGACGGGTGCGAGTGCCCGGGCCCCGACTGAATCCGCCCACTTCGCCGCGGCACGGGAACTGAACTGCCGGCCGCCACACTCGCAGCCGGAGGAACCCCCATGGAATCGTCGAACCGCATCTCGCTCACCCCCACGGTCGCCCGCCAGACGCCGAAGAACGAGTTCGGCAACGTGCTCAAGAACGCCCTGCAGACCGCGGCCAATGCGGGCGGCGCGCTGCTCAACTCGGTGCCCGGCGCCGGCATCATCAGCGCGGCGGTGAGCAACGTCACGGCGCTCGCCAGCAACGGCGGCAGCGCCCAGGCGTCCTTCGCGGCGACCGGCGTCACCGCGGTAGGCAGCGGCGGCGGCGCGATGGGTGGGGCGACCGGCCAGGCGCTCGCTACTTCACCCAACGGCGTGCCCACCGAGCTCACGGGGATGATCGGCCAGATGCGGGCCGAGGCCGATCGCTCGACGATGATGCAGATGCAGATGCAGCAGGAGAGCCGTGAGTACAACACGATCTCCAACGTGCTGAAGGTGCGCCACGACTCCGCGAAGTCGGCCATCAACAACATCCGGTAAGCGGCCATGGCGATCAACCCACTCTCGGGCGCCGGCCCTGCAGGTATCGCCGGCACAGGCAGTCCTCAGAAGATCGGCGAAGACTTCGGCAAGGTGATGAAGGCGCAGCACGCGCCGACGGCCCGCACCGAGAACGCGTCGATCCCGGTGAAGAACGCACCCACCGAGGCGAAGTCGGTCCAGCAGGCGCAGCCCGGCAAGTGCAAGGTCGAAGGCGCGAAGCAGGCCGAGCCGGGCAAGCAGGTAACCGCGACGAAGGTGCTCGACCAGGTGAACCAGGCGCAGAACCGCATGGAACAGATCCTCAAGATGGCGGAGTCGGGAAAGTCGTTCTCGCCCGCCGAGCTGCTCTCGCTGCAGACCCACGTGTACCGCGCATCCCAGGAGCTCGATCTCGCCGGCAAGGTCGTCGAGAAGGCCACGGGCGGCGTGAAGCAGGTCCTCCAGACCCAGGTGTGAACCCCATGAACCGCCCCCTTCGCTGCATCATCCTCGCGGCTTTCGTCTTCAGCGCGTGCTCCACGCAGATCCAGCACGGCCTCGACGAGCGCGACGCCAACGAGATCGTCTCGGCGCTCGTCGCGCGCGGCTTCGAGGTGAAGAAGGTGCCCGAGAAGGGCAAGAAGCCCACCTGGGCGATCGAGCTCGACGACGCGCAGGCCACCGAGGCGATGCGCGTGCTCAACGAGCTCAAGCTGCCCCGGCCCCCGCGCCTCAAGACGCAGACGCTCGCCGCGAGCGTGGGGCTGATCGACACGCCCTCGGCCGAGCGCCTCCGCCAGCTCGAGGCCCAGGAAGGCGACATCGAAGAATCGCTCGAGACGATGGACGGGGTGGCCTCGGTCGCGGTCGAGCTCGTCGTGCCGGCGCCGCCCCGGCCGGGCGCAATGGCGGTGCCTTCGAAGGCGTCGGTGCTGGTGCGGGTGCAGCCTGCCGCCCTGGAGAAGCTGCAGATGCAGCGCGCAGAGCTCCGCGCCCTGGTCGCGGCCGCGGTCGACGGGCTCAACGCCGACGACGTGGTGCTGGTGATCGACCCGGTGACGATTCCGACGGCGCCGGTGCGTGAAGACACCGGCCCGGGCATGCGGCCGCTCGTGATCGTGCTCGGGTTGTCACTCTCGGCGGTGGCGATGCTGGTGGTGTTCCTCTCGTGGCGGTTGCGCGCGAGCAAGCGCCCGACGTCGGCCGCTGCCGCCCCCGCCGTGCCCACCCCGCCCGCGCAGCGCCCGGTGATCAACCCCGCGATTCAGCGAAAGGTGGCCTGAGTCATGACCACGACGCGCGTCGAGCGGAGGAAGAACCACCAGGCGCTCCAGGTGATGGGCTTCCCCGAGCGCGTGGCGTTGTTCGTGGCCGCGATTCACAAGGGCCGCGCTGACGAGCTGCTGGCGGGCTTCTCGAAGCCGTCGCAGGAGAGAGCGAGCGCCTTCGCGCAGGACATGAAGCAGTGGGACTCGGCGCGCCGGCAGGCCCGCCTCGCGCACGAGTTCGGCGTACGCCCCGACGCGGGCGAGCGGATCCAGCAGTTGGTGGTGAAGACGAGCGGGGACCTGCGTGCGGCCATCGTGGCGTCGCTGCCCCCCGCCGTGCGCGCGCAGTTTCCCCAGTTCGTGGAAGGTGCGACCGGGTTCCCGGTGGCGGTGCGCGCGCTCGCAGCGCGGCTGGTGAAGGAAGCGTCGCGCTAGGTCCGGACCGCCCCTGGCGGTCGAGCTCATCCGTTCACCCCGAGCGGAGTCGAGGGGCGCCGCGCCGTCCTGCGCGCTTGGGCGCCAACGGCCCCGATTCCGCACCCGGATGCCAGTCCAGCGGACGGGACGCCCTACTGCTCCATAACTCGCTGTAATTGCAGCAACTTTCCGCTGGCCCGGTCCCTGAAAAGAGGACCGCCATGGACGAGACGACGCTCATCACTGAAACGGTCCCCACTCCGGCGGCGGTGAAAGACCGGAGCCCCGCGGCGAACAGGGTTCGCCTCGCGCCCACGCAGAAGCTCACCCGCGCGCACCTGGCGATCAACGCGCGCCCGGCCGTCTGCGCCGCGCTGACCGAAGCGAGCACACGCGTCGCGCAGAAGCTGGCGACGCAGCTCAAGTCGACGCTCACGTGCAAGGCGTCGCTGCTGCCCTCGACCATTCACCCCTTCACCCACCTCGCAGGGCGCGCGCTGTTTCTCACGCTCGAGTTCGGCGGTGAGGCGGTGGGAATCCTCGAGCTCGACCCGCTCGCGACGGGCGCGATCATCGGCCGCATCACCGGTGGCCAGGAGCCGGTGGGCATCCCCACCCGGCTCTCGCACATCGAAGAAGCCGCGCTGGGCTGGGTCGCGCTCTCGACCCTCGCCGAGCTGCGCGGGGAACAGGTCTTCGCCTCGCTGAGCCCGCGCCTGGTCTCGCTCACGCTGGACCGCAGCGAGGTGCTCCACCAGGTCGACGCGCGGCTGCGCCACGTGGCGATCGAGCTGGCGCTCGAGCTCGGTGAGACGAAGTGCCTGGGCCGCCTGCTGCTGCCCGCGCTGTGGGTGCAGGCGAAGTTCGACGCCATGCCGCACGAGGCCTGCGCCTCCCTGCTCGAGGAGGTGGCCACCGCGACGCTGCCAGCGCGATGCCTCGTGGGCAGCGCGGTGCTCCCGCGGGCCGAGGCCGCCGCGCTGACCTGCGGAGACGTCGTGCTCTTCGAGGGCCTCTCTCACCACCCCGCGGGCCTGGCCGGCCCGGGCCGGCTCATCGGCCCGTCGTTCGAGCTGCGCGGCACCTTCACCGAAGCAGGCTTCACCCTCACCCGCGCCTTCGAGCGCCCCACCCAGGAGTCCGACATGTCGCAGGCTGATCCCACCCTCCCCGTCGAAGTCGAGATCGAGCTCACCCGCCTCCGCCTGCCGCTGCACCAGCTCGGCAACGTGCGCCCCGGCAGCGTCTTGCCGCTGCACATCAACGCGGCGCAGCAGGTGATCGTTCGCATCGGCGACAAGGCCGTCGCCCGGGCGGAGCTCGTCGAGATCGAAGGCGAGATCGGCGCGCGCATCATCTCGATGTTCTGAGGCCCGCCATGACGCTCTCCCCCCGTCACAAGCTCATCGGCGCGGCGCTCCTGGCGCTGGTCGCGCCGCTCCTCGCCGCGGCGCAGGGTGCCTCGGCGGCGACCACGGCCCGCGTGCTCCTCGGCCTGACGGCGGCGGGTGGCCTCGCGTTCTGGTTCATTCGCGCGCGCGGCGGGCTGGACCTCGCGTCGAAGTTCAAGACCGCGCCCCGCCTCAACGTCGTGCAGCGCGTGGGGCTGTCGCAGCGCACCGGGCTCGCGTTGATCGAAGTCGATGGCAAGCCGTACCTCGTCGTTCACGGCGACGGCTTCGCGAAGATCAGCCCCGCGCGCCGCCCCACCCGGGTCGCGCTGCCCGGCCCGAAGGTCAGCCACCCCGCCCTCACCGAAGAAGAAGGAGCGCCGTCATGAAGCCGCTGCCGTTCGTCCTGCTCGCCGCACCCGCCTTCGCGAAGAGCGCTGAGCTGCCGCCAGACGGCTTCGCCAGCAACCAGGTGCAGATGATGGGGCTGCTCGCGCTGATGGCGGTCATCCCCTTCGCCATCATGATGCTCACCAGCTTCTCGAAGATCGTGGTGGTGCTCTCGATCGTGCGCTCGGCGCTGGGTACGCAGCAGGCACCTCCGACCATGGTGCTCACCGGCCTCGCCGCGGTGCTGTCGGCGACGGTGATGGCGCCGACCTTCGAGAAGATGTGGACGCAGGGCCGCGCCACCTGGAGCGAGGGACCCGACGCGGTGGCGATGATGTCGGCGGCGGGCACGGTGCTGCAGCCGCTCAAGGACTTCCTGGTCAAGCACGGCAGCGCCGAAGAGCGGGCCCGCTTCGTCGACATGGCGCGCGAGCTGCGGCCCGAAGACGAGGCGGCGGCGGTGAGCGACGGCGATCTCTCGGTGATCGTGCCTGCGTTCGTGCTCACCGAGCTCAAGGAGGCCTTCATCATCGGCTTCCTGATCTTCCTGCCCTTCCTCATTCTCGACATGTTGATCGCCAACGTGCTGCTCGCGCTGGGCATGCAGACGCTCAGCCCCAGCCAGGTGAGCCTGCCGTTCAAGATCCTGCTCTTCGTCGCGGTCGACGGCTGGGCCCTGCTCTCCCGCGGGCTGATCCTCGGGTACCGGTGACGCCATGGACACCTCACTTCTCCTCGGAGTCGCGCGCGAAGCGCTGATGTTGATGGTGCTCGCGTCTCTTCCTCCCATCGGCGCGTCGCTCATCGTCGGCTTCATGATGAGCCTCATCCAGGCCACCACCCAGGTGCAGGAGTCGACGCTCTCGGTGGTGCCCAAGCTCTGCGCGGCGGTGCTGGCGCTGGTCATCGCCGGGCCGTGGATCGGGGCTCAGCTCACCCGCTTCACCACGCAGCTCATGCTCACCCTGCCGATGGTGGCCTCGTGAACACCCAGGCGCTGAACCTGGCGATCGAGGCCCTGCAGCCGCACGTGCTGGCGATCGCGCTCATCAGCGCCCGGTTGATTCCCGTCGCGTTCCTCTGCCCGCTCTTCGGCGGCTCGCACGCGCCGATGCACGTGAAGCTGGGCCTCGTGCTGGCGCTGGCGCTGTTCCTTCACGGCGCGGGCGGCGTCGGCGCTCCAGCGGGAGTGCACGGCGCGTTCGACCTCGCGGCGCTCTCGGCGCAGGAGCTGCTCTTCGGCACCTCGCTGGGGCTGGTGGCGGCGCTGCCCTTCGACGCCGCGCGCATGGGCGGCCGCTTCATCGATCTCTTCCGGGGGAGCTCGGCCGAGGCGGCGCTGCCGATGGCGGGCTCGAAGGAGGCGGCGACGGGCGACGCGCTGTACCACCTGCTGCTCGCGCTCGGCTCCGCGGGCGCGCTGTTGCCGTTGATGCTGGCGGCGCTGACGAAGAGCTACGGGCTGGTGGCGCCGGGCGCGTTTCACCACACCGAAGACGTCGCGCTGCACCTCGCCGGGCTGGTGGGCACCGCCTTCGCGACCGGCTTCGCCATCGGCGCGCCCATCGCGGGGCTCACGCTCACCATCGACGCCTGCCTGGGCCTGGCCTCGCGCGCCTCACCGAACATGAACCTGCAGGAGACCGGCGCGCCCTTACGGATCCTCGGGGGAGGCGCGGTGCTGTGGCTGATGGTGGGGCTCATCGCCTCGCGCCTGCAGGACTTCGCGCTGACTCACGCGGACGAGCTGGTCTCGCTCTCGTTCATGGGTCTGAAGGGCTGACCGCAGGAACGAGCGCCTCCTCGAGCCGGGCCGCCTGTCTCGTGTTCATCCACCCGTAGAACGCGGCCCCGAGCGGCACGAGCCACAGCCCGCCCTGGACGCCAGCGCTCCCCATGGTGAGGAGGATCTCGACCAACAACCACGGCACCACGCTGACGAGCACCGGCCAGCCGCTGCGCACCTTCGCCTGCACGGCCGCGAGCAGGAGCCACGGCGAACACGCCACGCCCACCACGCCGAGCGCAGTGAGGAGGTCAGGCGTCTTGCTGATGAAGAGCAGCTCGAGCGCCGCGAGGAACACGAGCATCACCGGCGCGGTCAGCAGCGTGAGCGCCGCCTGGCGCGAGGCCTGCTGCTGCCGCTGCGCCTGCACTTCGGGGAGCGCCTGGCAGCGCATGCAGACGACCCCTGAGGCGAATCCGCGCGCGGGCGTGCACCTCGCACAACAGAACGAGCCGCAGCGCGGACAACTGCCGATCGACGCGTACTCGCGGTGCAGGGCACAGCGTGCACGCGGATCGTCGACAGGGAGCGTGGCCATCTGCCGTCGCGCCTCGGTCTGGAGCGCGAGGGTGCTCCGCTCGCCGGCGAACGAGCTGGCCGCGCGCGCGACGCCCGCTGCGATGAGCCCGAGCGAGAGCAACGAGATGCGCCCTCCGAGGATCAGCAGCACCCCCGCGAGGATGAGGAGGACCCCGAAGATGAGCTGAATCGACGCCCCGCTCCCGGCCGAACCCGCGGCTGGCTCGGCCGGACGCACGGTCTCGTCAGCCAGCAGCGCCTCGATGTCGTCGCGCGCGTGACCACGCAGCTCGAGCTCGCGCGCGACCGCGTCGGGTGGAAACCCCTCGGCGCGGAGCTTCTTCACCAGCGCCCACGGTGTCCCCTCAGCGCCGCTCGCCGCGGGGGTGGTGAGATCCCGGCTGGCGACGACCTGCTGACCGAGCAGCAGCGCCACGTCGTCGCGATCGAGCCCGCGCGCCACCAGCTCGGCGTTCAGCACGTCGGGCGCAGCACCTTCCGCCCGGCGGCGCTGCACGAACTCGTAGTGCGTCTCCTCGGCCATCGGGCGAGAGCCTAGTCCCGCGCCAGAGCCCGAGACGACACGCAAGCCATTGATCTCACTGGCCTCGACATTGGCCCGAAGGCTGCTCAAGCGAGGTCGGCCCCATGAGTGAGAAGACCCACCAGCCGACGGCGAAGAAGCTCCGGGACGCCCAGAAGAAGGGGCAGATTCCCCGGAGCAAGCTCTTCACCTCGGCCGCCGTCACGCTCGGAGGGCTGGGCGCCACGCTCGTCTTCGCCGACGACACCACGCGCCGCTTCGCGGGTTGGACGCGCGGCCTGCTCAGCGCCCAGGAGACGGCGCCGGCCGACGCGATCGACCAGGGTGTTCGGGTGCTGGTGCTGTGCGCCGCGCCCAGCCTCGCCGGCGCGACCTGCGCTGCGCTGTTGTCTGCGGTGGCGATGTCGGGGCTCCAGTTCAACGCCGACGCGGTGAGCCCGAAGCTCGAGCGCCTCGACTTCACCGAGGGCGTGAAGAAGCTCTTCTCGGTGCGCCATCTCGTCGACGTGCTCAAGGGGCTGGCGGTCGCGGCGATCATCGGCTGGCTCTTCTGGAGCGCGGTGCAGTCGAACGCGCGCCTCGCGCTCGCGAGCGTGCACTACGACGGCGCCCAGGCCTTCGGCGCGATGGTCAGCTTGCTCCGGCCGGTGGTGCTGAAGGCGGCGGTGGTGCTGCTCGTGCTCGGCGTCGCCGACTGGGCGCTCGCGAAGCGGCGCCACGTCAAGGACCTGATGATGTCGCACCAGGAAGTGAAGCAGGAGCACAAGAACTCAGACGGCGACCCGCACCAGAAGGCGAAGCGGAAGTCGCTGCACAAGCAGCTCGCCGCGGGGGGCTCCGCGCGTGGCGTGGCGAAGGCCACCGCGGTGGTGGTGAACCCGACGCACATCGCCGTGGCGCTCCGCTACGACGAAGCCGAGTGCGAGGCGCCGTACATCGTGGCCCGTGGTCGTGAGGAGGACGCCTTGAAGATCCGACGAGAAGCGCAGGCGCTGGGCATTCCCGTGGTGCGCGACATTCCGCTGGCGCGCAGCCTGGTTCACTACGACGTCGGCGAAGAGGTGCCGGAAGAGCTGTACCAGGCCGCCGCCGCCATCCTGAAGGTCGCGCTCGAGGTGGCTGACGCCGACAAGAACGGAGAGAAGTCATGAGCCGCGTGCTCGCAGTGGTCGAGAAGGTGCTGATCCGCGCGAAGGCGTCGTCTGACGTGGTGCTGGCGATCGTGATGGCGATGATCATCGGCGCGATGATCGTGCCCCTGCCGAGCTGGCTGCTCGACATCGGCCTGGCCATCAACCTCGCCGCCGCGGTCTCGCTGCTGGTGGCCGCGCTCTACGCCAAGGACGCGCTCAAGGTCGCCACCTTCCCCACCCTGCTGCTCATCACCACGCTCTTCCGCCTGGCCATGAACGTGTCGTCGACCCGGCTCGCGCTGTCGGAAGGCCACGCGGGCGAGATCATCCAGGCGTTCGGCGAATTCGTCGTGCGCGGTGACTACGTGGTGGGCGCGGTGATCTTCTCCATCCTCACCCTGGTGCAGTTCCTGGTGGTGACCAAGGGCGCCGAGCGCGTGGCCGAGGTGAGCGCGCGCTTCACCCTCGACGCGATGCCGGGCAAGCAGATGAGCATCGACGCCGACCTGCGCGCCGGCGCCATCACCCAGGACCAGGCGCGCGCACGCCGCAGGGCGCTCGAGAGGGAATCACAGCTCTTCGGCTCGATGGACGGCGCGATGAAGTTCGTGAAGGGCGACGTGATCGCCGGCCTCATCATCACCCTCATCAACCTGCTCGGCGGCATCGTGATCGGCGTGCTGCAGAACGGCATGACGGCTGCGGAGGCCGCCAGCACCTACGCGCTCATCGCCATCGGTGACGGGCTGGTCTCGCAGATTCCCTCGCTGGCCATCGCGGTGGCGGCGGGCATCGTGGTGACCCGCGTCGCGTCGGAGAAGGAAGACGACTCGCTGGGCACCGACATCGGCGCGCAGTTCTTCGGCCAGCACAAGGCGCTCTTCGTGGTGGCGGGGTTGTGCGTCGCGTTCGCGGCGATGCCGGGCATGCCGCACTTCACCTTCCTGGGCATCGCCGCGCTGGCGGTGATGGTCGGGCTCGGGCTGCGCCGGGTGCGCGCGAAGGAAGCGGAAGCCCCGGTGAAGAAGCCGAACGACCGCGTCGCCCCCGCTGCGCAGCCCTCGAAGCTCGAGGAACAGGTCCACGCGGTGGCGCCGCTGCTGCTCGATCTCGCCGCCGATCTCACCCCGCTGGTCGAAGAAGACGGCCAGGCCTTCGTGCACGTCGACCTGAACTCGGTCCGCGAGCGGCTCTTCCTCGACCTGGGCGTGCGGGTGCCGGCCTTCCGCGTTCGCACGGGGGCCCCGCTGCAGGTGCGCTCGTACGCGCTGGCGGTCGACGAGGTGCCGGCGGGCCGGGGGCAGGTGCCCGAGGGCGCGCTGTTCGTGCTGGGCAACGCCGCGGACCTGAAGGCCGGCGGGCTCGAGGCGGTGCAGGTGCAGGACGCGCTCGGCCGGGCGCTCGCTTCGGTCAACGAGGACCGCGAGGCGCTGCAGCGCAAGGGCCTGCAGACCCGTTCCCGTCGCGACCTGCTGGTCGATCACCTCTCGCAGTTGCTCAAGAAGCGCGCCGCGTCGTTCCTCGGGGTGCAGGAGGTGCAGGCCGCGCTCACCTCGCTCGAGGCCCAGTCACCCGCGCTGGTGAAGGAGGCGCTGCAGAAGGTGCCGCTGCCGTTGATGACTGACGTGCTCAAGAAGCTGCTCCACGAGCAGGTGAGCATTCGCAACCTCCGCGCGATCCTCGACGCGCTCGTCTCTCCCACCACCGAGGGTGACGCCGCGCAGCTCGCCGAGAAGTGCCGGGTGGCGCTGGCGCGGCAGATCAGCCACCAGTTCTCGCAGAGCGGGCCGCTGTTCGCCTGGCTCGTCGACCCCGCGGTGGAAGAGACCCTGCGGCAGGGCGGCGCGGCCATCGATCCCGCCGACGCGGGCGCCATCATCGAAGGGGTCAAGCGGGTGGCGCGGCAGGGCAAGGGCGTGCTGCTCTCCTCGCCCGACGTGCGCCGCATGCTGCGCCGCCTCATCGAGGGCGCGTTCCCCGAGGTCGCGGTGCTCACCTTCAGCGAGCTCGACCCCGAGCTGCAGGTTCGCCCCGTCGGCCGTTTGGTGGCGGTCGCGCAGAGCTGAAGGCCGCCACCTCTAGGGACCGCCGTCGGCCGGCCACTCGCAGCGGTAGGCCACGCATGCCCCTCCATCCGCACACGGCCCCTTGTCACCGCAGTAGGTCCCCGGAGAACCGCATTCCCACGGCTGGGGCCGCGAGAGGCACTCGTACTGGTCGGAGACGAAGGGCGCTTCTGGCTTCGGTTTCGCCCCGCACGCTGTGAAGCCAAGGGCTGCGATGAGGAAGAGGGAGCGGCGCACCAGAGCAACGATACAGCGTCACCGTCCGAAGTGCGGGGACATGGCAAAGCCCCTCCTCCCGGGTGAGGGGAGCGAGGGGCTCGTGCGCTTCGCGCCAGCGACTACTGGCCGGGGTTGAGCGGCGGCACCTTGCCGTCAGGGCCGGGACGATTGACGCGATCCTTGAGCTCCTTGCCGGCGCGGAACAGCAGGCCGCGCTTGGCGCGCACCGCGATGGGCTCCCCGGTCTTGGGGTTGCGGCCCTGGTAGGCGCCGTAGTGCTTCACGTGGAAAGCGCCGAGGCCGCGGATCTCGATGTTCTCCCCGGCGACGAGTGCGTCCTTCATCGCGCCGAAGATCATCTCGACGGTCGCCTCCGCTTGCTTCTGCGTGACGCCCTTCTTGGCAACCAGGATGTTGACGAGATCGGACTTGAGCACCTGCGTTCCCCCTGATGTGGACCAACGGTCCAGAATCACTGTGGATTTGGAAACCATGCTACCTCCGAAGGAGTCAACCCTGCAAGAAAGCTACGGTTTTTCGACCTTGTCGGGGGGGCTGGTGACGAGGTCTGCCCATGAAATTCCCCTGAGTTTCTCAATGGTTGTCTCGTCAGCCGAGGAAAAGAGACGGGCCACACTTTCGAAGTGCCCGGTGCTCGACGGACGCTCGCGTTTGCCCACACTGGCCGTCCCACCGACGGCCGCGGAGATGTCGGCCAGGGTCAGGGTGGTGACGTCGCGCGCGGGGTGGAGGGACCCCTTTTCGAGGCGAACGAGGCCGCCCGCGATGAGCACGTGGATGATCTCCCCGACGCGCTGTTCGGGCAGGCGGAGCTGGAGCGACAGCGAGCGCGCCGTGGGCGCCTTGAGCCCCTCGAGCGACGCGCGCGCCACCTCTTCGGCGATGCGGGAAGCGATGAGCTCGTGGCTGCGCGGGTGCTCGAGCATCTCGTGAAACTCGTCGTGCAGATCGGCGTGCTCCACCGCGTACGCGAGCCGCGCCCCCGAGAGCACGATGTACCAGCCCACGTAGATCCACATCAGGAACAGCGGCGCGATGCCCAAGGAGCCGTAGACCTTGTTGGCGCTGAAGAAGAGGCTGGCGATGCCGCCGTACGCATGGCGCGCGAGTTCCCAGGCGACGCCGGCGGCGAACCCACCGGCCAGAGCCGACTTCCACGGCACGGGCGCGTGGGGCGCGAGCTTGTAGAGCAGCGTGAAGACCGCCATGCCCGAGAGGACCGCGCCCAGGAAGTAGAGCTGCGCCGAGAAGGGAAACTCGAGCCAGCCGATGAGCTTCTTGGCGCTCTCGGTGCCGAGCAGCGAGAGCGCGATCAGCAGCGGCCCGACGATCAGCACGCCGGTGTACAGCCCGAGGCTCACGAAGATGTTCCGCTTCCTGCGCACCCTCCAGATGTCGTTGAGCGAGGCGTCGAGGTGGCGAAGCATGAGGCCGGCCGACACCATCACCACCAGGAACGAGAGACTTCCGGCGGTGCGGGAGTTGGCCGCCGAGAGGAAGGTACGAATCGTCTGCTCGGACTGCGCCCGGCCGCCCGGAGAGAGGATGTCCTCGAAGAACTTGAGCACCAGCGGGTCGATGCGCTTGGCGTTGAAGGCGTGCAGCAGCGAGAAGATCACCGCCACCATCGGCACCAGCGAGGTGATGGTGATGAAGGTGAGGTTGCCGGCGCGCAGCGCGAGGTACTCGCCGCGATAGCTGAGCACCACCGACACGAGCAGCCGCCAGAACGCGACCGCGCGCTTGCCCCAGCGAGAGATCCGCTTGAGAGGCGGGGGCGGCGCGGTGGAAGCCGGCTCGTCCATCGCCTCGTTCAGCGCCGAACCAGGATGCGCTCGACCAGCTCGCGGGAATACTGGGTGAGTTCCACGAAGACCACGCCCATGCCGGCCGTCTGGCCCGGGGTGCCGGGCTCGACCCGCCGCACGACCTCGCCCACCCCTTCGATGGTCTCGAGGTCCTTGAAGATGACGGTGAAGCGGAGGTTGACCTGGGTGCCGATGGGCAGCGGATCGTCTGACTTGATGAAGACGCCGCTGCGGCTCAGGTTGATCACGTACTCGTTGATGAACTGCTCCACCGACGAGAACTCGTGATTGATCGTCCGCCGAACATCGATGCGCCGGTCGACCGTTCCGCTCATTTCAGCTCACTCCTGGCTGCCGCCGCCACTGGGAGCGGAAGGAGGGGGACCATCGGGGGAAGAAGGACGGGGCCGGTTCTGCTGGTTCTGCTGACCGCCTCCACCACCTCCACCTCCACCACCTCCACCGCCGCCGCGGCCTTCGCGACGATCGCCGCGATCCCGCCCGCCGCGATCACGGTTGCGCCCCCCGCGCTCACCCCGGTCGCCGCGATCGCCGCCACCGCCACCGCCGCCAGCACCGCGCTCGGGCCGGTCACCGCCGCCCGCACCTGCAGCGCGCTCATTGCCTCCGCGCTCGCGATCGAACTTGGCTTCCTGGCTGCCGGGCTTCCGGTTGTTCGTGTACGTGGCCGGATCGTGCTCGACGGTGGTCGCGGCGATCTTGATCTCCACGCCTGAGATGGGCCGCGCGTAGATGTCGTACTGCTCGCGGTGGAAGTCGGGGCGCGCCTTGATCTGGATGGACTTGTTGAAGCGATCCATCAGGTGGCGCAGCTCTTCGCGCTCCTCGCCCTGCAGCACGTTCGAGACCTCGCTCTGGCACTGCACCACGATGGTCGGGTCCTTGTAGGCCCCGGCCGAGCGGCGCAGCTCGCGGAAGATCTCGTAGGCCACCGTGGTGGCGGTCTTCACGTAGCCCTCGCCGGCGCAGTAGCCGCAGTTCTCGTGCAGCACGCGGCCGATCGACTCGCGCACGCGCTTGCGGGTCATCTCGACCAGGCCGAGCTCGGAGATGCGCAGCACGTTGGTCTTCGCCTTGTCGCGGCCCAGCGCCTCGTGGAGCGCCTTGAAGACCTTGTCGCGGTTCTGCTGCTTCTCCATGTCGATGAAGTCGCAGATGATGATGCCGCCGATGTTGCGGAGCCGGAGCTGGTAGACGATCTCCTTGGCCGCCTCGGTGTTGATCTTCACGATCGTGTCTTCGAGGTTCTTCTTCCCGACGTAGCGGCCGGAGTTGACGTCGATGGCGGTGAGCGCCTCGGCCTGGTCCATGATCAGGTAGCCGCCGCTGCGCAGCCACACCTTGCGGGCGGTGGCGCGCTTGATCTCTTCCTCGATGCCGTAGGCGTCGAAGATGGGCTCGTCGCCTTCGTGCAGCACCACGCGCTCCTTGAGGGCGGGGTCCTGCGCCTCGACGAAGCGCTGCACGCGCTCGAACTCCTCGCGGTCGTCGATGATCAGCTTCTCGATGTCCTGGGCGAAGAGATCGCGGGTGGCGCGGAGGATCAGGTCGAGGTCGGGGTGCATCAGCCCGGCGCGGTGCACCTTCTCGTTCTTCTTCACCGTGTCGTTCCACACCTCGATGAGGAAGCGGATGTCGGCCTCGAGCTTCTCCTGAGGCACGTTCTCGGCGACGGTGCGCACGATGAAGCCGGTGCCGGGCGGGCGGAGGCGCTCGACGGTGTCACGCAGGCGCCTGCGCTCCTTCTCGTTGCCGATGCGGCGGCTGATGCCCACGTGATCGACGGTGGGCATGAACACCAGGTGCCGGCCGGGGATCGAGATGTGCGAAGTGATGCGGGCGCCCTTGGTGCCGATGGGATCCTTCGAGACCTGCACCAGCACTTCCTGGCCGACCTTGAGGAGATCCTCGATCTTCTGCTGCTTCTTGGGCGGCTCGGCCTTGCGCTCCTTGCGGTCGCCGCGATCGCGGTTGCGGTCGCCGCCCTTCTCCTTGTCCTTGAAGCGGGTGTCGCGCGGAGCCTGCGTGCGCTGCGCCTCGATCTTGTCTGACTCGACGGGCGCAGGAGCAGGAACGGGGGCGCCCTGCTGCTCGACGGCCGCGGCGACGACCTCGGCGCCCGACGCGGGCGCAGGCTCGTTCGACTCGGAGACCGCGGCCGCGACCACGTCGGCGCCCGTCGGAGCGGGGTTCGCTTCGGCGACGGCAGCGGCCACGACCTCGGCGCCGGAAGCAGGCGGCGGCTCCTCGGGAGCAGCCTCGGGGGCAGGCGCCGACTCGGCGAGGGCGACGCCATTGGGCGGCGTCGCGTCACCCGCGGGCGCGGCGTCGGCCTGCGATTCCTCGGGCACCTCGTCGACGTCTTCGTCGTTCTCGCCCTCCGTCAGGTCGAACTGATGCCGGGTGACGTCGGGGTCGAAGAGCACGTCGCCGACGTAGAGGAAGCCGGCCTTGTCGAGCCCGATGTCCACGAAGGCCGCTTGCATGCCCGGGAGCACGCGCGTGACGCGCCCCTTGTAGATGTTGCCGACGATGCCTCTGTCTTTTTTTCGCTCGAGGTAAAACTCAGCGATGTGGCCCTGTTCGACCAGCGCCACACGGGTCTCCCGACCCGCGGCGTTGATGACGAGAACGCTGCTCATGGATGAATCCGATCTGCGCAGCACGACCTCGTGTTCCCGGCGGACGGGACGCAGGGAAAACACGGGTCAACGGCTGCGACAAAAGGCAGAGGGCGGCGCCACTCGCAGGAAGCTCACGCTGTGGTGTCACTCCGCGAAGGTCAACCACCAGACCCCCTGCCGGTTTGAATCGATGAACCTCGCGGCCCAACTGCCCGCGAAGCCGACTTCGCCCTCTTTCCAAACTGTTACAGAGAGCCCCGTCCGAAAATGTTGTCTGGCTGAGCGTTTCACGAATCGCTCAGTGAAGGAAAGGAAATGTCGGGAAATTCAGGCCCTGGCCGAGGGCAGCTCGACGCGCGGGTTCCGCCCTTTTCTCTGCAGTTTCAAGGCTGTCCACGCGGGGTCGAGCATCACCTTCTTGGTGTCGGTGAGGCCCATTTCGAGGGCGGCGAGGCGAACGAAGTCTTCGTTGGGGGCCCAGGTGAGCTCGACCGAGGTGGGAAAACAGACCCAGATTGCCCCGGTCACCGCCATGCCCCGGGTGAGCGCCGCGAGTTTTTCGACGAGCTCGGTCTTCTTGCCGGTGAAGAGCACTTGCACGTCGAGGCCGGTCTTCGCGCTGTCGATGAGGAAGGCGCCTTCGGGCAGCGGGAGGAGCGCTTCCATGAAGCCGGGCGGCGGGTTGTGAATGGACACGTTCATGCCGGCGCGGATG
This sequence comes from Archangium sp., assembly GCA_030681645.1. Taxonomy (GTDB): domain Bacteria; phylum Myxococcota; class Myxococcia; order Myxococcales; family Myxococcaceae; genus Archangium_A. The sequence continues at coordinate 152,894 of JAUXRX010000007.1, read as the reverse complement.
CCGAGCATGGAAGAGAGCGACGCGATGAGGAGGGGGCCGCCGAAGGTCACCGTCGGACCTCGAAGGTGGTGAACGGCACGTCGACGGGCGCGTCGGTGACGGCGACGCCTTCGACCTGCGCTTCCGGCGGGCCCTTCATGCACCAGGCGACGAAGCGATCGATCGTCTCGGGCGCAGCCTCGGCCATCGCCTCGACCTCGCCGCCGGGCAGGTTGCGCACCCAGCCGTGCACCCCGAGGCGACGGGCCTGGTCCACCGCGCTGGCGCGATACGACACCCCTTGCACGAGGCCCGTGATGCGGAGATGAACGCGGCGCGGCGTCATGAGGGGCGCTTCACTACCACGATGATCGATGAAGAGGCACTGGCCTCCCACCTGAGTGCCGATGAGCGCAAGCAACGGGGCGCGTTCTTCACGCCGCGCGCGCTGGTGGAGCGGGTGCTCGCGGCGATCGCCCCGCACGTTCCGAAGCGGGGGCGGCTGCGGGTGGTGGACCCCGCGTGTGGGGCGGGGGCGTTCCTCACGGTGGCTGCCGAGCGCTGGCCGGGCGCGGAGCTGATCGGGCTCGAGCTCAATGAAGAGTCGGCGCGGCTGTGCCGGGAAAGGGTGCCGCGCGGGAAGGTGATCGTCGGTGACGCGTTGACCACTGAGGCGCTGCCGGCCGTCGACGGCGCGTTCGAGCTGTGGATCGGCAACCCCCCGTACAACGGCACCTCTCCCCTGCTCCAGAGCAAGTCGGCCTGGGCGACCGCGTGCGCGTGGATGCCGCCACACCTGTCGCTGCCGAAGGGCACGAGCTTGAGGGAGGACTACGTGTTCTTCCTGCTCAAGGCGTCGCTGCGACTGCAGGGACGGGCGGGCGCGCTGGCCTTCATCACCTCGGCCACGCTGCTCGATGCGTTCGCGTACGCGCCGGTGCGGGAGGCGTTGCTGTCGCGCATGCAACTGCGCGAGGTGATCGAGCTGCCTCGCGGCACGTTCGAGGGCACGCGGGTGGTGCCGTGCGTGACCACGTGGACGACGCCGCTCAGTCAGCGGGCGCTCCCCTTCGCGGACGTTCGCGTCGACGCGAAGAGCTTCACGCCGCGAGGGCCCGACTGGCGCCTCAAGGCACCCGCGACCGAGGCGCAGGCGCTCGAGGACTCCTGGCGCGCGACGGGGGAGGTGCTCACCGACCTGGTGCCGGTGAGCTTCGCGGGACTCAAGACGCGCTTCGATGAGCTGCTGGTCGACGACGATCGCGCTGCGCTCGAGGCCCGGGTGAAGGCTTTCATCGCGACGAAGGACGTGCGCGAGTTCGCTCGCGAGTTCGGGTTGATCGGGTTCTTGCCGAAGTTGGAGCAGCTCAAGGAGTATTCGGTCGACGCGAAGTTCAGCGGGCAACTGGTGAGGCGGTTCCTGCGCTACCGCGGTCCGAATCCGCGCGGAAAGAACGCGTGGTGCTACGTCGATCGGCACCTGATTCCTCGCGGCGACCACCGGCTGCGGGGTGAGTTCGATCCGCACGCGTCCCGGCTCAAGCTGGTGTTCAACGTGCACGAGCTGCCGCTGGCGGCGCACGTGATCGACGAGCCGGGGTGCGTGACGATGTACCGGCACTCACGCTTCGCGCCGGAGTTCGTTCCGCGCGCGCTGCTCGCGGATCCCGGCGCGACCCGTCTTGATGCGGAGGACCTGGTTCCCAATCTGTCGGCCCGCGGCGAGGCGTTTGGCTCGACCCGCGCGGTCTTCGAGCACGTCGCGGCGCACGTGATGTCGGAGATGTTTCAGACGGTCTGGGCCCCTGCGTTCGGCACGACGCGGAATCCCGTCATTCCACTGTGAACTGGGCGCACAGGCCAAGTCGCGCCGTTCTGCTGCCGGGGCGCCAGCTGATTCGCCTGCAATGGGGTGTGGTGGGTGCGGGTCCGCCTCGTGCTTGTCCCGCAGAGGCCTCTCGGCCACGGGCAAGGACCCGAGGCTGAGCGATCTTCAACTCCTGGGCGGCAGGCCAGCGAGAGGGTCGCGAAACGTAGTCAATGATGACGTTGCGAGCGGGACGTCATCATTGACTACGTTTCCCGCGTCTCTCCAATCGCCAGCTGATTCAACTCGTCGACGCTGAGTGCACTGCGTATCCAGGCGCTCGCGGGCACTTGACTGTCCCAACGTCAGATGTAGCCGAAGCGACGCCGCACGGCCCACTCGAGCCCGAGGATCACGCAGAGCAGCGTGAGCCAGTACCAGCGATCCCACAGCGGCTGGTCCTTCGAGCGGCCCACCTCGACCAGCAGCGGCTCCCGCAGCGGCACGTCAGACAACGAGAACGAGGTGCTGTCGAAGAACGCCCCCCCTGTGGCCTTCGCGATCTCTTCCAGCAGCGGGCCGTTCACCCTCGCGTCGGCCAGCTCCGGGCCCACGGCGCGCACGGCCACCGCGTCTGAGCCCTCGCCCAGCGGTTTGTCGTCCTTCGTGGCGCGGCCGACCAGCTTGTACGCACCCGCAGGCGGCGGCGGGAACTCGAAGCGCACCATGCCGTCGGCGTCGACTCCGCCGCTGTGCTGGCCCACCAGGTGACCATCGTCGGCGTCGATCAGCTCGACGCTCACCTTCGCGTCCGGCGCCGGCTGGTAGTCGGACTGCCGCGCCACCACCACCACGCCCACGGGCTTGCCCGGCTCGACGCTGGCGGGATCCGCGGTCACGGACAACGTCGTGAGATCGGGGTCGCGCACCAGCCAGCGGATGGCGTTGCTCCAGAAGCGCTCGTAGTTGCGCGTGGGCGCTCCGGCCGCGTGCGAGGGGAAGGCCCAGTACCAGGTGCCGTCAGTGGAGATGGCCATCGAGCGGCCGCGGCCCAGCTCCGAGATGGTGAGCAGCGGTGCGGGGCTGCCGTCGACCGAGAGCGTGGGGTGCGTGAGCAACACCGTCGCGCCGGGCTTCGCGCGGGTGAGGTTCATGCCCGGCACTGGAGGGAACGCCGCCCACGCCGCTTCACTCGAGACGCTGCCCGTGCCGAGCGCGGTGATCGGGTGCCGCAGGCCCGGCAGCGTGAGCTTCGCCACGAACGGCTCGAGGCTGGCGAGACCCGCGGTGGAGACCGGGAGCACCTTCTCGAACGGGTTGATGGGCGATTGCGCTTCACCGAACGAGCGATCGCCGCCGAGGTAGGCGAAGGCGCCGCCGTGCAGCACGTAGCGCTCGATGTCGTCGCGGAAGCTCTGCAGGGACACCGCCTGGTCCTCGCTGCCGAAGTTCAAGACGATCACCACGTCGAACGTGTCGATCTTCTTCTGAAAGATCTCCTCGCGTGGAAAGGGGATCAACGAGAGCTCGCGCGGCTCGTCGAACGCTCCCGAGTTGTCGCTGCCGTTTCGCAAGATGTAGAAGCTGATGAGCTCGACGTTGGCGTCCTGCTTGAGCACGCCGCGCAGGAAGCGCTCGTCCCACGTGGGGCGGCCGGCCACCAGAAGCACGCGCACCCGATCGCGGATCACCTTGAGCGCGAACGAGCGGGTGTTGTTCTCGGCCACCACCTCGTCCGGGTACACCGGCACTGCCACCGTGTAGACGAAGCGGCCGGTCTGGTCGGGCGTGAAGGTGAACTTCACCGTCTGCGTCTCGTCGTTGCTCTCGAACTGCGCGACCTTGGTGGCGACGATCTGCCCCTCGCGCTTGAGCACCACCTGGACCGCCTGGTCGGCGAAGCCGCGCCCGTGGATCTCCACGTCGGCCGAGATCGAGTTCCGCACGAAGGCGAAGTCGTCGACCTTCACCGCGTCGATGGCGAGATCGGTGAGCCCACCCTTCCCCACCGCGACCGTGGTCACCGGCACGCCGAGCTGCTCCAACATCTGCTTCGGGCGGCCCGTGAGCCCGCCGGTGAGGTCGGCGTTGTCCACGCCGTCGCTGAAGAGGATCACCCCCGAGAGCTTGCGCGCGCCGCCGGTGTCACCCGCCTTGATGGCGCGCAGCGCCGCGAAGAGATCAGACCGGCTCGCGCGCGGTGGCTCGGTCCGCAGGCCGTCGACCGTGATCGGCGTCAGCTCGGGATCGAAGGCCCAGGTCTCGAACGCGTAGCGATCTTCGAGCGCCTTCATCTGAGGGGCGAGCGTCTCGAGCGCGGTGGCGACCGTGTCGTTGCGCGAAGCCCCGCGCGGCTCGACGGGGAAGGACATCGAGCCCGAACGATCGACCAGCACCGCCACCCGGTTCTTCACCCGCGCGACCTGCAGGCGGCGCAGCCCGGGCTCGAGCAGGAAGAAGAGCGCGCAGAGTCCCGCGAGCACGCGCAGCGACCAGAGCAGCCAGCGGCGCTTCCGGGTGGCTTCCCGCCGCACGCCCCAGCACGCCAGCCCCACGCCCAACACCAGCGCGAGCACGAGGCCCAGGAGCGCCACCATCGGCAGCGGGGACAGGCTGACCAGCTTCCAGGTGTCGAACGACTCCATCTCAGCGCCGCCGATTCATGATGACCGGCAGGTGCACGGCGTCATCTTTGTAGTCGAGGCACAGCGAGTACATCACCAGGTTGATGGCCAGCCGCGTGGCGAGCTCGCGCTGCCGCTGACCGCCGGGGGAAGGCTCGAACTCCCAGGTGCCGGAGACGTCGCGGTTGAGCGCACCCATCACGTCGTTCTGCGAGTACACGACCGCGGCGCGCTTGTTGATGAGGTGCGCCTCGAGGCTCGGCTTGTTGAGGAAGCGGCCCGGCGCGCTGTCGAGCAGGAAGAACGACTTGAAGATCACGTGCGTCGACGGGAGCACGGTGGCAGGTGACTGCGGCAGCACCCGGGCCAGCTCACGGCGCAGCGCGAAGTCGAAGCCCGCCCCGTCGGACCCATCGTTCGCGTCGGCGAAGAGGAAGCCGCCGAAGGTGAGGTAGCGGCGCAGGCTCTCGACCTCGACCGCGGTGAACGGAGGGAAATCGCCGTCGGACGAGAGGTAGAGGAACGGGTGCTCGAACAGCCGCGGGCTGTCGAGGGTGATGGGGCGGGCCTCGAGCTGCACCTCGACCGAGGTGCGGCGCTGGAGCTCCCACGCCAGCCGGCGCAGGCCCGACGAGCGCACGTCCCACCGGCCACCGTGCTTGACGATGGCGGGGATGAAGCGGGAAGCGTCACCGAACGCGTGAGCGGAGAACGGCAGCGCCCCGGCAGCGGCGAGGAAGGCGCGGCGCGAGATCCCTTCGACTGCGCTCAGGGCAGGCATGGCGAGCCGCCTTTGAACTCCTGGAGGCGCGCTGTTGTTCCCTCGGGGCACGCCGTTCATATACCCCGACCTGAGCCGATTTATCGGGTCGCTTCGCCCCGGCTTCGCTCCCGATGCGCACGCCGATGAAATGGGTTATCCGCGTGGCCATGGCCAAGGGCAACAAGCAGGACCAGAGCCGCTCCGTACTGAAGCTGTCCTACGAGGCGTACCAGCGCGGTGACTCGGTGCAGGCGCGGCAGCTCGCGAAGGCGGTGCTGGCCGGCAAGGTCGGCAAGGACGACGAGAAGGTCGCCGTCGAGCTGGCGAAGGTGCTCTCGACTGAGGGTGCGATCGTCGCCGAGACCCCTGCCGCCGTGGCCGCCGACCTCGTCAGCCGGACGATCACCCCACCGAAGCCCTACCTCTTCGTGGCAGCCGTTGCGGGGGCCTTCATCGGGCTCGTGATCCTCGCCGCCTGGCGCTACTGAGCAGGTCGCCGACGTGGAGCAAGTTCAGAACGCCTTCGAGCCCTACCGCCACCTCGATCCGATCGGGTGGGTCGGCGTGTTCCGCTTCCTGCCGGTGTGGGGCGGGCTGATCGCGATCGTCGTGGGCGTGTTGATGCTGCTGTTCGGCGGCCGCCAGCTGTTCCGCCTGGTGGCCGGGCCGCTCGGTGCGCTGATCGCCACGGTGTGGGCCGGCCCACTCGCCGCGCGCCTCGGGTTCGGCACCAGCATGCGGCAGATCACCCTGGTCGCCACGCTGGGGCTCCTCACCGCCGGGCTGCTCTGGCCGCCGATCGTCGTCTTCTTCGCCTTCGGCGTTCCGGCAGGCCTGATGGGCGGACAGATCGCGGGCCCCAATGACTGGCTGCTCGGCTTCGGGCCGGGGTTCTTTCTGGGCGGCGCAGCCGGCGTGGTGATGCACAAGCTGGTCGGCTCGGTCCTCTCGGCGGCGGTGGGCGCGTGGGTCGCGGTCCTGGGCATTCTCTCGACGCTCAACCCGTTCATCTCGGGCATCGGCTGGTTGGCGGGAAACCCCATCGCCGTGCTCGTCGTGGCCGGGTGCTTCGCCGTCGCGGGCGCCGTCTTCCAGATCTTCGTGCGGCCCTCCGAGGAAGAGGCCACCGCGCGGCGCCTCGAGAAGGCGATCGCGAAGAAGCGGGCCAAAGAGCAGAAGGCCACCGAGGAGCGCTGGGCGAAGTACAACGACAGCAAGAAGTGACCTTCTGATGCAGGCAAGCCATCGGAATCACGTACGCTTGCGAAGCCCGCAACTGTGACCGCCGGGGCGTGTTTGGCCCCCATCAATTCGCCTGGAGGGAGTCGTGAGCGCACTGAAGCCGTGGCTGGGAGTGGTGATGGTGTTGGCGGTGTCGTGTGGCGGCCGCAAGGAAGACCCCTTCGCCGAACAACGCACCGAGTGGGACGACGTGGGCGCGGCGGCGAGCTGCAACCCCAACGATCCGACGCAGAACTGTCTCGAACCGAAGAGCACCACGGTGCGCATCGACGACGAGGCGCGCTTCAAGTTCGAGTCGGCCTCCTGGGACGAGGCGACCACCACCCTTTCCCTCAAGCTCAAGGCCGGCGCCAGGCTCGACGAGCGCATCGCCGCGGGCTCGATTCTCTACCGGGGACGGAAGGACCGGCCGCCCCTGCTCCACCGCGTCGACTCGCTCGAGGTGAACGGGCGAGACGTGACGGCGAAGCTGACCCGCGTCACGGTGCGCGACGCGTTCAAGAAGGGGCGCATTCGCACGCGGCTATTTCTGAGCGAGCAGGGCAGCACCGGGCAGCCGCTCACCGCGAAGCCCGGCGTCAACCAGCAGCCGCTGGAGATCGCGCTCGGCCCCCCCGACTGCGCCGGTAACGTCATCGACGCCTCGGTGTCGGCCCCGCCCAGCCCGGAGCAGCCGCTGGGCGCCGGTGGCCACGTGAAGCTCGACCTCACGAAGTGCAAGTTCCGCCTCAAGGCCTGGGTGGACGCGGTGCTGGAATGGGACGAGGGCTTCGCCAACCTCGACAAGTTCGAGCTCACCGTGGGCGGCGAGGTCGACGCGGCCATGCACGCGCGGCTCGAGGCGGTGGTGAACGGCGCGATCGGCCAGCAGTACCGCCTGTGGGAAGGCCCGGAGATCCCCTTCACCGTGGCCGGCATCGTCATCACCATCAACCCGTCGCTCTTCGCCGGGTTCAACGTCTCTGCCGAGGCGAACCTGGTCATCGAGCAGGGCTTCGACATGACCGACGGCATCACCGTGGGCTTCGGCTACACGGACCGGCTCGACTGGTATTCCATCGACGAGCGCGACAGCCGCTTCACCGAGTTCGGCCCCAACGTCACCTTCGAGGGCCGGCTCAACGCCACCGCCTACGTGCTCCCGCGGCTCGACGTGAAGGCCTTCGGCATCGTGGGCGCGACGGTGACGCTCAAGACCTTCGCCGAGGCGAAGCTGCACAGCACGGCCAGCGGCAACCCCGTCACGGGAGAGCTGTGCCGTTCGCTCGATCTGGGCGTCTCGCCCGCCGTCGGAGCGGTGGTGGAGATGTTCGGCGTGCAGTTCTTCAACGACACCATGACGCTGGCCACGGTGCGCTTCCCCCTGGTGCAGAACCGCTGCGTGCCCTTCACCGGCAACGTGCCCACCACCTGCGACCCCTCGTCGGAGTGCTGCCTCGACGCGCAGTGCCCCGTCACCGAGCCGGGCACCACCACGCGCTGCAAGAAGGGCATGGAGCTGACGCCCGGGCTGTTCCGCTTCCGCTGCGAGACGGACTACCCGCCGCGGTACTGCACGATGGCCAGCCAGTGCGAAGACCAGAAGGTGGTGACCGAGGACCGCTGCGAGGACTACTCGTGCGTGTTCGTCAACGACGACGCGTTCGCCGCTTCGACGCGCGCCACGGCTACCGCCTCGGCCTCGGTGCTCTGCCAGGCGCCGGACTGCTGCCAGGAGAACAGCGACTGCGCCGACGGGCGCATGCCGAAGAAGCGCTGCGCGAAGCCCGCAGGGGCCGCTGTCAACGCCACCGGCACCTGCCAGCCGCGCTGATTGAAGAAGTGACTGCCGCGCCCGGGCCGTTTCTGCTAGCTGCGCGGACGTCATGGCGAAGGCCCAGCGCAAGGAAGACGACGTGAAGATCGAGCCGGTCACAGCACCGCAGAGCGCACCGGCCGAGACTCCGTGGGAGGCACCGAAGAGAATCGGGCCCATCTCGCTGGGCGTGATCATCGGCGTGGTGCTGCTGATCAACCTGCCCATGCTGCACTACTTCCTCTGGCGCTCGGCCCCCGCGGCGACGCAGGCGCTGCCGTTCAACGACGACTATTCCGACGCGGCCACGGTGAGCGCGAAGTACTGGAGCAGCGGCGGGCTGTGGCGCACCGTCGACGGCTGGCTGCTCTCGCCCGGCGTGAAGAACAACCCCCTCTGGCTCAAGGCGAGCCTGCCCAACGACGTGGCGGTGGAGTTCGACGTGAAGTCGATGTCTCCCGAGGGCGACATCAAGGTCGAGATCTTCGGTGACGGCACCGACCACGCCTCGGGCTACGTGCTCATTCACGGCGGGTGGAACAACTCCATCAGCATCATCGCGCGGCTCGACGAGCACGCCCCGCCGATGGCCACGCTGCAGGCGCAGGCCAACTGGCAGGAGAAGTACCGCAGCGACACGCGCGTACGCGTCGAGGCCAACCCCTTCAGGGTCGAGATCGGCCGCCAGTACCACTGGCGCATCGAGCGCCGGGGCAAGGTGCTGTCGTGGTTCATCGACGGGCAGCCGTTCATGCGCTTCGAAGACCCGATGCCCCTCACCGGCAAGGGTCACGATCGGTTCGCCTTCTCGAGCTGGGAAGCACAGCTGTTCTTCGACAACCTGAAGGTGGAAGCGCTCTAGCCAGGCGGTAGATTGCCGCCGTCTGTTTCACCAACAACGAGGGAAAACCATGAAGAAGGTCCTTATCGCGGGTCTGTTGGCGGTTGGTCTGGTCGGCTGCGCGGACGTCTGCGCCAAGAGTGAGGAGTGCGCCAAGAAGTCGGGGACTTCTTTCAGCGTCACCCAGTGCCGCACTGACGTGACCGCGGAGCGGGAGAAGGCCCAGACCAAGGGCTGTTCCTCCGAGTTCTCGGCGCTCGAGGCGTGCATCGCCGGCATGACCTGCGATCAGCTCAATTCGGCCACGGGCCTGACGACCAATTGCGGGGCGCAGGTCGAGAAGGCGAACAAGTGCCTGCAGTGAAGCCGGTCGCCTGACCCTTCACCTCCTGAAACACCGAGGGCGTCGTGACCAACGTGGTCGCGACGCCCTCAGTCTTTCCGGGGAGGGAAAGAACCGCTTACGGCATTTCGGTCTGGCCCTGGCGGCGCAGGAAGGTGGGGATGTCGTACTGATCCTCATCCAACGTCACCTCGCGGGCGGAGGTCAGGCGCGTGGGCGGGCTGACGCGGTGCTCACCCGACAGGGTGCGCTGGGGCGGCGGCGCGAGGGTCGACTTGCCGGGCACGAGCGAGGCCATCTCCTCGCGCCCCGCGGACACGGGCTGCGCGGGCGCGGGCGTCACCGTGGGCACGTACGCCTGGTGCGAGGCCGAGCGGAGCAGCTGCTGCTGCTGCGGAACGGCGCGGGGCTGCTCGGCGACCGAGGCGCGGCGCGGCGCGGTCTCTCGCGAGACGAAGCCGGTGGCGATGACGGTGATCTTCACCTCGTCGTTGGCGTTCTCGTCGACGAGCGAGCCGAAGATGATGTTCGCCTCGGGGTCCGCCGCGTCCTGCGCGATGCAGATGGCCTCGTTGATCTCCTGCAGGGTGATGTCGCGGCCCGCGGTGATGTTGATGAGCAGCCCGCGCGCGCCGTCGATCGACACGTCCTCGAGGAGCGGGGAGCTGACCGCCTGCTCCATCGCGCGCAGCGCCCGCTTCTCACCCGACGCGCGGCCGGTGCCCATGAGCGCGAGGCCCTGCTCGCCCATGATCGTCTTCACGTCGGCGAAGTCGACGTTGATGTACCCGTGGTACTGGATGAGATCCGAGATGCCCTGCACGGCGTTGAGCAGCACCTCGTCGGCGCGGCGGAACGAGTCGAGCAGCGGCAGCGGCTCGGACGACATCGTCAGCAGGCGCTGGTTGGGAATGGTGATGAGCGTGTCGACGGCGGCCTTGAGCTCCTGCAGCCCCTGCTCCGCGGCCTTCCGGCGGCGGTTGCCTTCGAACATGAACGGCTTGGTCACCACGCCGACCGTGAGGCAGCCGAGCTCGCGCGCGATGTCTGCCACGACCGGCGCTGCGCCCGTGCCCGTGCCGCCGCCCATGCCGGCGGTGACGAAGACCATGTCGCAGCCCTGGAGCAGCGCCTTGATCTCCTCGCGCGACTCGGTGGCCGCTTGACGGCCCATCTCGGGGTTGGCGCCGGCGCCGAGGCCGCGCGTCAGCTCCTTGCCGATCTGCATGCGGATGGGCGCCTTGTTGGCCGCCAGCGCCTGCACGTCGGTGTTGAGCGCGATGAAGTCGACGCGCTCCAGCCCGCTGGCGATCATCGTGTTCACGGCGTTGCAGCCGGCGCCACCGACGCCGACCACGCGGATTTTTGCGGCCTGCTTGCTCTGTTCGAACTGATCCATTGGTGAGTCCCCGGGGAAGGTTTTGAGAGTCTGGTACGGCCAGACGGGCCCGCAAGTTTTCAGCTATGTGGCTGTAGCGGCGTGGGGGAAGTGAGCCCCTCACCCCGGCCCTCCCCCCGCGTCGCAGGGAGAGGGAGTTTCAGAACACTTCCTGGAGCCACTCGCCCATGCGGCGCTTGACCTTCTTGAACACGTTCTCTTCGCGGATGCGGAACATGCTCCGGTCCTGGTGGCGGGCGCCGTAGACCACCAGGCCCACGCCGGTCGCGTAGATCGGGCTCTTCACCACGTCGACCAGCCCGCCGATGCCACGGGGAATGCCGCGGCGCACGGGCACGCCCATGATCTCCTCGGCCAGCTCGGTCATGCCGGGCAGCAGCGTCGAGCCGCCGGTGATGACCACGCCCGAGGTGAGGAGCTCGGAAAAGCCGTTGCGCTCGACCTCGTGGTGCACGAGCTGGAAGATCTCCTCGACGCGCGGCTCGAGGATCTCCGAGAGGATCTGCCGGCCCATCACGCGGGGCTCGCGGCCGCCGACCGAGGGAACCTCGATCATGTCGGCCTTGTCGACCATCGCGGTGAGCGAGCAGCCGAACTTCATCTTGAGCCGCTCGGCGTGATCGATGGGCGTGCGCAGCCCGACCGCGATGTCGTTGGTGAGGTTGTGCCCGCCGAGCGCGATGACCGCGGTGTGCACGATGGCGCCGTTCTGGAAGATGGCGATGTCGGTGGTGCCGCCGCCGATGTCGACGAGGCACACGCCCAGCTCCTTCTCTTCCTCGGTCAGCACGGCCTCGCTGGACGCGAGGGGCTGCAGCACGATGTCGGACACGTTCAAGCCCGCGCGGTTGGCGCACTTGATGATGTTCTGGGCCGACGCGACGGCGCCGGTGACGATGTGGACCTTGGCCTCGAGGCGCGCGCCGGTCATGCCCAGCGGCTCGCGGATGCCGCCCTGGTCATCGACGATGAACTCCTGGGGGAGCACGTGGATGACCTCGCGGTCGACGGGGATGTTGACCGTCTTGGCCTGCTCGATCACGCGCGCGACGTCGGCCTCGCGGACCTCGCGATCCTTCAGCGCCACCACGCCGCGGCCGCCGAAGCTCTTCACGTGGCCGCCGGCGATGCCGGTGTAGACGTGGGTGATCTCGGTGCCGGCCATCGCCTCGGCCTCGTCGATGGCGCGCTGAATGGAGTTCACGGTCGTCTCGATGTTGACGACCACTCCCTTGCGCAGCCCCTTCGACGGGTGCGAGCCGATGCCGATGATGTCGATGCCGTCGTCGGTCAGCTCTCCGACGATCGCGCAGATCTTCGTCGTGCCGATGTCGAGACCAACGAGAATCTCCCCACCCTTCTTGCTTGCCATGTGTCTTGCCTTTCGGCCCGCTCTCTCGAGACGGGAGATGTTTCAAAACCGCTTGGAGGCTCTTTTCAGGGCTTCTTCACGGCGAGCTGCACTGCGACCCAGGAAGGACGCGTTCGGTTGTCGAGGCGAATGACCTCGGCGACCATCGAGCGGGCGTGCAGTTCCTTCCGCACGCGGGCGAGCCGCCCCAACTTCGGCAGCACGTCCCCTTCCCCAAATTCGATCTCCAGCCCGTCGGCCGTCACGGCCGTGATGCCTTCGGGGTGGAGGTTCACTTCTGAAAGCGCTTCGGCACCGGGCTGCGCGCCCCAGGCCTCGATGAGGGTGAGCGCCTGGCGAAGCTCGGACACCGCGTCGTCGTGGCGCTCGGTCATGGCGTCACGATCGAGGCCCGTGACGAGCGGAAGATCGACCGAGTCTCCCGGCTTGATGCGCTTGAAGGGCGCCGCGTCTTCGTTCACCAGGTAGAGCTCGCCGAGCGTGAGCGTGGCGATGGCGCGGTGCTCCACCACTTCGATGGAGAGGTGTGACGGGAGGTGACGCGTGACGCTGACCGACTTCACCCACGGGTGGGTGGCGATGGAGCGCTCCATGGCGCGCACGTCCATCTTGATGAGGTTCTGGCCGAGCAGCACGCCGCCCAGGCGCACCAGCTCGACGTCGGTCGCTTCCGAGTGGCCGGTGACCTTCACGTCGGCCAGCGCGAAGGTGCGCGAGGTGTTCGCCCACTTCCACCCTTCGTTCGCGCCGAACGCGATGAGCAGGAAGGCAGAGGCGAGCGCGAGCAGCTTGAGCGCCACCGGACCGTGGTGCTTCGCCACGGCTTTGAACTCGCCGGTCTTCTTTGCCAGATCGACCCGGCGGCGGTTGCGCTTGGAACGGAACAAGGTGACCTCGTCACGTGGGAATCCGTGACGCCTCCATCGTGAGGCGGGGTTGGCGCTCCCGCAATTTTTTGGCCACAGAGACGTGGCTGTAGCTTTTGCTGGCTCTCATTCGACAAACCTGCCGATGCGCTTCACTTCCGGGGTGAGGGTGACGCCGGTCTCGGCCAGGACGCGGCGTTGGGCTTCGGCCATCAGGCCGGTGACGTCGGCGGCGGTCGCGCCGCCTAAGTTGACGATCCAGTTCGCGTGGAGCGTGGAGATCTGGGCGTTGCCGATGCGGTGGCCTTTGAGGCCCGTCTTTTCGATCAACGAGCCGGCGAAGTGCCCGGAAGGATTGGTGAATACGCTTCCAAAGTTGGGCTGCGAGAGGGGTTGGGTGCGCTTGCGGTAGGCGAGATCGGCCTCCATCTTCGAGGCTGATTCGGCGACGTCGCCGGTTCGCAGGGCGAAGCGGATTCGGGTGACGACGGAGCCTTGCGGGAGGTCGGTGTGGCGGTAGCGGTAGACGAGGCCGGTGACCCAGCCGATGCCGTCCGGGGTGGCGAGCTCGACGGCTTCCACCACCGACATGCACTCACCATTCTTCGTGCCGGCGTTCATGGCAGTGGCGCCGCCAAGGGTTCCGGGGATGCCGGCGAGGAATTCGGCGCCCACGAGCTGCTGCTGCTTCATCAGGGTGACGATGCGCGCGATGGCAGAGCCGGCGTTGAGCGTGATGCGCGGCGCGGCGATCTCCTCGGGGAAGTAGTCGCTGGCGAGCTTGAGGGTGATGCCAGGCACGCCGAGATCTCCGACGAGCGTGTTCGCGCCGCCGCCGAGGATGACGAGGGGAATTCCTTCTTTGCTCGCGAAGGCGAGCACCTTCTGCAGCGAGTCCGCTGAGGCGGGCTTCACCAGGGCTTCCGCGGCTCCGCCGACGCGCACACTGGTCCACGGCGCGAGCGGCTCGTTGCGCCTTACCTCCGCGGGAGTCAGGTGGTCGGGGAGCCTCATGCTCCCTCTCCCTGCGAAGCGGGGAGAGGGCCGGGGTGAGGGGCTGAATTGAGGAACAGTGAGCCCCTCACCCGGCCTGCGGCCGTCCTCTCCCCGCTGGCTCAGGGAGAGGTTATACGCGCGGGCTTCATGGCGTGTGCCCCAGCGAAGCGAGGAGCTCAGGGCCCGTGTTGGTGATGTCGCCCGCGCCGAGCGTGAGCACGATGTCGCCGGGCTGCAGCTTCGCCTCGATCGCCTTCACCAGCTCCGTCCGCTTGCCCACCCAGGTCACGTCGGGGTGCCCGTGCGAGCGCACCGCCTCGGCGAGCTTCTCGCTGGTGATGCCGGGGATCGGCTCTTCCCCTGCCGCGTAGATGTCGGTGAGGAAGAGCAGGTCAGCGTCGTTGAACGCGCTGCAGAAGTCCTCGAACAGATCGTGCGTGCGCGTGTACCGGTGCGGCTGGAAGGCGACGATGAGCCTGCGACCGAACGCCTTCCGCGCTCCGGCGAGCGTGGCGCGCACCTCGGCCGGGTGATGACCGTAGTCGTCGACGACGGTGATGCCCCTCGCCTCGCCCTTCACCGTGAAGCGCCGCTGCACGCCCCCGAAGCTCTCGAGCGCAGCGCGCACGGTATCGAGCGGAATGTCGAGCTCGTCGGAAACAGCGATCACCGACAGCGCGTTCATGGCGTTGTGCGCCCCGACCATCTGCACGGTGAACTCGCCGAGGTCCGTGTCGCGACGGAACGCGCGGAACCGCGTCTTGAACCCGTCGAGCGTGATGCCCTCGAGCCGGTAGTCCGCCGCGTGCGAGCTGCCGTAGGTGACGAAGCGCTTCTCGAGCAGCGGCAGCAGCGCCTGCACGTTCGGGTGATCGAGGCACAACACGCTCAGCCCGTAGAACGGCACCCGGTTGCAGAACTCGACGAACGCGTGCTTGAGCGCGTCGAGCGTCAGGTAGTGGTCCATGTGCTCGGGGTCGATGTTGGTGACCACGGCGATCGACGGGTGCAGGTGCAGGAAGCTGCCGTCGCTCTCGTCGGCCTCGACCACCATCAGCTCGCTCTTGCCGAGCTTGGCGTTGCTGCCGAGCACGTTCACCTTGCCGCCGACCACCGCGGTCGGATCGAGGCCCGCGGCGTTGAGCACGGTGGCCACCATCGAGGTGGTGGTCGTCTTCCCGTGCGAGCCGGCGATCGCGACTGCGTATTTCAGGCGCATCAGCTCGGCGAGCATCTCCGCGCGGGGGATGACGGGGATCTTCCGGCGCCTGGCGGCGACGACTTCCGGGTTGTCCTTCTTGACCGCGGACGAGATCACCACCACGTCGACTTCGGTGACGTTGTCTTCCTTGTGGCCCGTCTGGATCTTCGCGCCGAGCTGAATGAGCCGGCGGGTGACGTCGGACTCTTTGAGGTCGCTGCCGCTGACCAGGTAGCCCAGGTTGAGGAGAACTTCGGCGATGCCGGACATGCCGATGCCGCCGATGCCCACGAAGTGCACTCTCGCGGCGTGGCGGGACTTGTAGCGGCTGATGAGTGGCGAGGGTGTCAACGACATGGTGGCCCCTCACCCCGACCCTCTCCCCGCTGTCGCAGGGAGAGGGAGGACAATTCGCTCATGGTGATTTCTCCGGAGGTTTCGGGCGCAGCGGCTCGCCTTCGCGCTTCTGACCCGTCAACGCGCCCCACTTGGCGGCGCAGAGCTGCTGCAGCACCGCGGCGATCTCACCGGACGCCTCGGGGCGGCCCAGCATGCCGGCGGACTTCTCCATCTTCGCCAGCCGCACGGGGTCGTTCTTGAGCTCGCGAATGGTGGCGGCCAGCTTCTCGCCCGTCAGCTCGGCCTCACGGAACATCACCGCGGCCCCCGCGTCGACGAGCGCCTTCGCGTTGACCGCCTGGTGATCGTCGGTGGCGAATGGAAACGGCACGAGGATCGACGCCTTCTTGCAGACGGTCAGCTCGGCCAGCGTGGTGGCCCCCGCGCGGCAGAGCACGAGATCGGCGCCCAGGTACGCGCCCGCCATGTCGTCGATGAACTCGCGCACCTCTGCGGGGAAGTTCTGCTCGGCGTAGGCCTTCGTCACCGCCTCGAGATCACCCTTCCCCGTCTGGTGAATGATGTGCACCTGGCCCTTGAGGTCCTGCAGGTGCGGGAGCGCGTCGATCACCCGGCTGTTGATGCCCTTCGCGCCGAGCGAGCCGCCGAAGATGAGCAGGGTGAAGCGCTCGTGCGCGACCTTCGAGCGGAGGAAGTTCTCGAGCAGCGCGCGGCGGATCGGGTTGCCCAGCGAGTGAGCGCGCTTGTACGGAAAGAACGGAATCGCCGCCTCGAAGCTGACGAAGATCGCGTCGACGAACTTGCCCAGGACCTTGTTGGTGAGGCCGGGCAACGCGTTCTGTTCCTGGATCGCGGTGGGAATGCGCATCAGCCACGCCATCAGCACCACGGGCCCCGAGGAGTAGCCGCCCACGCCGACCACCACGTCAGGCCGGTACTTCCGCAGCAACCGCATGGCCGAGAAGAAGCTCACCGGCAGCAGCAGCAGCCCCAGCAGCAGCTTCACGAAGCCCATGCCCTTGAGGCCCCGGCTCTTGATCGCCTCGAACACGAAGCCGTTCTGCGGCACCACGCGCGCCTCGAGGCCGCGGTCGGTGCCGACGAAGACGACGTCGTTCTTCGGGTGGCGGGTGACGATCTCCTCCGCGAGCGCAATGCCCGGGAAGAGGTGACCCCCCGTTCCACCGCCGGCGATCAGCACTCTCACGCCGCCGCCTCCATGCCGGTCGACATCGGCACCGGGGACGACTTCGTGATCTTGCCCTTGCGACGGGCGCCGGTCTCGGCGGTCGCGCTGATCGAGAGCAGCAAGCCGGCCGCGCCCATCAACATGATGAGCGAGCTGCCCCCGTAGGAAACGAACGGCAGCGTGAGGCCCTTGGTGGGGACCACGCCCATCGCCACGGCCATGTTGGTGCAGGCCTGGAAGGCGATGAGCGAGACCACGCCGAGGCCGAGGTAGGTGCCGAACGCCTCCGACGCGTTGAGCGCCGCGCGCAGCCCGCGCCAGATCACGACCCCGTAGAGGAGAATGAGGCAGCCCACGCCGACGAGGCCGAGCTCTTCCCCGACGATGGCGAAGATGAAGTCGGTGTGCGCCTCGGGGAGGAAGAAGAGCTTCTGCCGCCCGTCGCCCAGGCCCAGGCCCGTGAGCCCGCCGGAGCCGATCGACATGAGCGACTCCGCCACCTGGTAGCCCGAGCCCTGGCGGTTGGCCCACGGGTCGAGGAACGCGGTGATGCGCTTCATGCGGTACGGCGACGACGCGATGGCCACGTACGCGAAGGGGATCGCGGCCAGCACCATGCCCAGGATGTACGAGAGCTTCGCGCCCGCGGCGAAGAGCATCACGAACATGAGGAAGAGCAACGCGACCGAGCTGCCGAAGTCAGGCTCGAGCATGCACAGCAGCACCAGCAGCGCGGCGAGGCCGAGGTGCGGCACGAAGCCGATCGAGAAGTGCTTCACCTTGTCGCGCTTCTTGGCCAGCGAGTACGCGAGGTAGATCACCCAGGCCACTTTCGCGACCTCCGCGGGTTGGACCGAGACGCCGGGGACTCGCAGCCAGCGCTTGGCGCCGCCGACGGTGGTGCCCAGCCCGGGGATCAGCACCACGATCAGCAGGATGATCGCGAGGACCAGCAGCGGGTACGCGAGCCTCGCCATGCGGCGGTAGCCGAGCTTCATCGCCACGGCCATGCCGAAGAGCCCGAGGCCCGCGGCGGCCGCCTGGCGCTTCAAGAAGAAGAACGAGTCGCCGAGCTTGTCCTGCGCGGTGATCGCGCTGGCGCTGTAGACCATCACCAGGCCGAAGCCGACGAGGGTCAGCACGGCCGCGAGGAGCAACGGATCGTAGGAAGGGCGACGCTCAGTCATGGCGCTCCCTCTCCTTGCGAAGCGGGGAGAGGGCCGGGGTGAGGGGCGAATGAGCGCAGTGAGCCCCTCACCCGGCCTGCGGCCGACCTCTCCCCGCTGGCGCAGGGAGAGGAGAAAGGCGCGATCATGAGAGGCCCCTGACCAACGCCTTGAAGACGTCGCCGCGGTGCTCGAAGTGGTTGAACTGGTCGTACGAAGCGCACGCCGGTGAGAGCAACACGGTGTCGCCGCGCGTCGAGATTTCAGCCGCTTGCGCCACGGCCTTCTCGATGGTCCCGCAGTCATGAATTGGACAAACACCCGCGAACGCAGCAGCGATCGCCGGCGCGTCCTTGCCGATGGTGAGCACGCCCTTCACCTTGCCGCGCGCGCTCTCCACCAGCGGCGTGTAGGGCGCGCCCTTCCCTTTTCCGCCCGCGATCAGCCACACGTCGCCCTCGAGCGCCTTCATCGCCACCAGCGACGAGTCGACGTTGGTGGCCTTCGAGTCGTTGATCCATTCCACCCCGCCGCGCTCGCGCACGAGCTCGAGGCGGTGCGGCAGCCCGGGGAAAGAGTCGAGCCCGCGCTGAATCGCTGCGTCGGGAATGCCCGCGAGCCGCGCCATCAACGCCGCCGCCATCGCGTTCTGCAGGTTGTGCGCGCCGCGCAGCGCCCGGTTGGTGACGGTGAACGCCGCGGGCACGCCGAAGGTGAACGCGAACTTCTCACCCGAGCCCACCGCCAGCCCCGAGAAGCCGGGGTTCGTCTTCTGCCCGTCGAGCGTGAAGGCGTAGACCGGCACCTTCGCGCGCCGAGAGAGCCTCAGCACGTCAGGGTCGTCGGCGTTCACCACCGCGAAGTCACCGGACTGCTGCCCGTCGAAGATGCGCGCCTTGGCCAGGCCGTAGGCCTCGTGGCTCGGGTAGCGATCGATGTGATCGGCGGTGAGGTTCAAGATCGCCGAGACCTTGAAGCGCGCGTCCTGCACGCCCTCGAGCTGGAACGAGCTGAGCTCGATCACGTGCAGGTCGTACGGCTTCTCGTCGGGGCTCTCGTACGCGAGCGTGAACGCGGTGCCGAGGTTTCCACCCACGAAGGTGCGCGGCACGTGCTGCTTCACCAGCTCGCCCAGCAGCGCGGTGGTGGTGCTCTTGCCGTTGGTGCCGGTGATCCCGAGGATGGGCCCCGCGCCCGCTGGCAGGGTGCGGTACGCCAGCTCGATCTCGCCGTAGACCTGTGCGCCCGCGGCCTTCGCCGCCACCAGCTCAGGCTTCGAGAGCGGTACCCCCGGGCTCACCACGACCGCGGTCGCGCCCTTCCAGAACTCTGCGGGAAACGGGCCGGCCTTCAGCTCGAAGCGGGGATCGACGATCGGCGGGCTCGCGTCGACGTTCTCATCGAGGGCGATCACCCGCGCCCCACGGCGCAGGAGCAGCTTCGCGGCGCCAATGCCGCTCTTCCCCAGCCCGATGACGACGAACGTCTGCCCCGACAACATGGGTTACCTCAGCTTGAGTGACGCGAGCGCGATGCCGCCCAACAGCACGGAGACGATCCAGAAGCGGATCACGATCTTCGTCTCGCCCATCCCCGCCTTCTCGAAGTGGTGGTGCAGCGGCGCCATCCTGAAGACGCGCTTGCCGGTGAGCTTGAAGCTCGCCACCTGGATCATCACGGACAGGATCTCCGCCAGGAACACCCCGTGGACGATCGCGGAGAGCACCTCGTTCTTGCTCAGCATCGCCACCGTGCCGAGCGCGCCGCCGAGCGCCAGCGACCCGACGTCGCCCATGAAGACGCTGGCCGGGTACGAGTTGAACCAGAGGAAGCTGATGCCCGCGCCGACGATCGACGCGCAGAACACGGCCAGCTCGGCGCCGCCTTCGACCCGGGTGATGCCGAGGTACTCGTGCACCGGTACGCCCACCAGCGTGCGCACCCCGTTCACCATCTCGACGTCGGCGATCGCGACCGAGGTACCGGCCACGTAACAGAGCACCGTGAACACCAGCGCCGAGATCATCGTCGGCGCGATGGCCAGGCCGTCGAGCCCGTCCGTCATGTTCACCGCGTTCGACGTACCCACCACCACGATCCACGCGAAGAACACGTAGAGCCAGCCGAGATCAGGGTTCGCGTACCGCGTGGGCACGAAGGGGATCGACAGCGTGGTCTGGATCAGCAGCTTCGGCCCGCCGCCGGTCCAGTCGCAGAGCAGGCCGAACACGGCCATCAGGAAGAACGCTGTCTGCAGCACCATCTTGTAGCGGCCGGCCAGGCCCTTCGAGTCGCGCTTGCTCAGCTTGAGCCAGTCGTCGAGGAAGCCGGTGAAGCCGTAGCCGCCCGTCATCAGCAGCGCGACCCACACCACGCGGCTGTGGAGATCGGCGAAGAGCAGCGTGCCGAAGAAGATGCCCAACAGGATGAGCGAGCCACCGAGCGTGGGCGTGCCCTTCTTCTTCTGGTGCGTCTCGGGCGTGTCTTCCCGCACGTTCGACTGCCCGTGCTGCGAGATGCGCAGGCGATCGATCAGCTTCGGGCCGGCGAGCATGCCGATCAGCAGCGAGGACACGCCCGCGGCGACGAGCCGGAAGGTCGGGTAGCGCAGGAAGTTGAAGTACTTCCCGAAGTCACCGTCTTTGAGCGATTCGTAGAGAAGGTACAGCATGGGTTCAGTGGCCTCCGCCCTGGGACTTGCCGGTGAGCGCTTCGACGACTCGCTCCAGCCGCATGCCGCGGCTGCCCTTCACCAGCACGAAGTCGTTGGGGTGAAGCTCCTGCTGGAGCCATGCCACCAGCGCCGTGACGTCTTCGAAGTGTCTCGCGTTGACGCCCAGCCGCTTCACCGCCTGCTGGTGCGCGTGCTTCATGCGGGGGCCGAACAGCGCCAGCAGCGCGACGCGATCCGACGCGGCGATGCCCAGCTGCGTGTGCTCGTGCAGCTCGGCGCTGCCCAGCTCGAGCATGTCGCCCAGCACCGCCACGGCGCGGCCTTCCGAGGCCAGCTCCTGCACCGTGCGCAGCGCGGCGTGCATCGACGCGGGGTTGGCGTTGTAACAGTCGTCGACCACCGTCACGCCGTGGGGCGCGTCGAGAATCTGCAGGCGCCGCGCGTGGGCCTGGGCTGCTTCGAGGCCCCGCACGCACTCCTCGGGCGTGTAGCCGAGGGCGACCGCGAGCGCGAAGGCCCCCGTGGCGTTCATCGCGTTGTGATCGCCGACCAGGTGCAGCGCGGTCGAGTATTCCTTCCCGGCGTACGCGATGCGCAGCGAGAGCCCGTCGCGGCCCTGCGGCTCGACGGACACGAGGCGCACCTCGGCTCCGGCCGCGCGGCCCCAGGTCAGCTTCTTCGACTTGAGGCCCGCCGCCTGCGCCACGATGCGCGCATCATCGGCGTTGACCACCGCGGTGCTGCTGGCGGACAGGCCGTGGAACAGCTCGCCCTTCGCCTGGGCCACGCCGTCGAGGCTGCCCACGCCCTCGAGGTGCGCCGGCTGCACGATGGTGATGAGCCCGGCGTCGGGCCGCGCGATCTCGGTGAGGCGCGCGATCTCGCCCAGGTGGTTCATGCCCATCTCGACCACCGCTGCCACGTGCGTCGAGTCGAGGCCGAAGAGCGTGAGGGGCACGCCGATCTCGTTGTTGAGGTTGCCGTGCGTCTTCAGGGTGGGCCCGCGCATCGAGAGGATGCCGGCGACCAGTTCCTTCGTCGTCGTCTTGCCGTTGCTTCCCGTGACCGCGGCGATGGGAATGCGGAACCGATCGCGGTGGAAGCGCGCGAGCTGGCCCAGCGCGATCAGCGTGTCGGGTACTTCGTAGACCGAGACGTCGAGCGCACCGAGGTCTCCTGCCCGGCCGGTGTTCACCACCAGCCCGGCTGCTCCGTCCTTGACGGCCTGGGCCAGGAAGTCGTGGGCGTCGAAACGATCGCCCTTCAGGGCCACGAAGAGACAGTTCTCGGTGAGCTGCCGGCTGTCGGTGCAGACGCCGTCGAAGGACAGGGCGGTGCCGGTTCGCGTTCTCGTCGCGCTGGTCGCCTTCGTCACTTCGTCGTCGTTGAACCTGGCCGTCATTGGTTTGCCCTCTCAGACTCCCAGCGCCTTTCTCGCTTCCTCGAGATCGTCGAAGTGCTTCTTCACGCCGTCCTGCTCCTGGTACGTCTCGTGGCCCTTGCCGGCGATGAGCACCGTGTCGCCGGGCTTCGCCAGCGAGATGGCCAGCGCGATCGCCGCCTTGCGATCGGCCTCCACCAGGTAGCCCCGCTCGCCCGTCTTGAACTTCGCCGGGCTCATGCGCCGCAGCTCGCCGCTCTTCTCGAGCCCCGGAATGATCTCCTGAATGATGTCGTCCGGATCTTCGGTGCGCGGGTTGTCCGAGGTGATGATCGGGAGGTCCGCCTGGGAGGCGACTTCGCCCATCATCGGGCGCTTGCCCTTGTCGCGATCGCCGCCGCAGCCGAAGACGACGATCAGCTTGCCCTTCGTGATCGCCCGCGCCGACTCGACCGCGCGGGTGAGCGCGTCGTCGGTGTGCGCGTAGTCGACCAGCGCGGTGACGCCGCCCTTCTCCACCCGCTCCATCCGCCCCGGAACGCGGGTGACCCGCTCGATGCCTTCCTGCACGTCCTTGCGGGAAGAGCCGAAGGCCAGCGCGATGCCCGCCGCGCAGAGGATGTTGTCGAGGTTGTGTGCGCCGATGAGCCCCGACTTCACCGCGATGTCGCCGGCCGGCGTCTTGAGCGTGGCCTTGATGCCGCTGGTGGTGAACTCGACGTTCGAGGCAGAGAGCTCGCCGTTGCCCGCGCGCGAGAACTTCCACGACTGGCGCTTGAGCTGCCGCATCTCGTTGTAGACGCGGTTGGTGTAGGTGTCGTCGGCGTTGACCACCGCCAGCCCGCCGGGCGAGAGGTTCTCGGTGAAGAGGCGGCGCTTGGCCTGGAAGTAGGCTTCCATGTCCTTGTGGTAGTCGAGGTGATCGCGCGAGAGGTTGGTGAAGCCCGCCGCGCGGAAGGTGAGGCCGTGCACGCGGTCCTGCGCGAGCGCGTGGCTCGAGACCTCCATCACCGCCGTGTCCACCCCTGCATCGACCATCTCGCGGAACGTCTTGTGGAGCGCGACCGGGTCGGGCGTGGTGTGGGTGGCCTCGCGCGTCTGCCCCGCGAAGCGGATGCCGATGGTGCCGAAGAGGCCCACCGAGTTCATCCCGGCCAGGCAGATGCTCTCGACCAGCCACGCGGTGGTGGTCTTGCCGTTGGTGCCGGTGACCCCCAGCAGCACCAGCTCGCGCGCGGGGTTGCCGTAGAAGTTGCCGGCGACGAGCGCCAGCGCCTTGCGCGCAGAGGGCGTGACGAAGAGCGGCACGGTGAGACCGGCGATGGTCTTCTCGGCCAACACGGCGACCGCGCCGCGCGCCACCGCATCGTGCGCGAACTGCATGCCGTCGGCTTTGGTGCCGGGCACCGCGACGAAGAGATCGCCCGGCTTGACGTTGCGTGAATCGGCGCTGACGCCGGTGATGTCAGCCTTCGCCTTCGTGGAAGCGACCGGCTCAGTTCCAACCCCTGCGAGCAGCTCGGTGAGTTTCATGAAGCTGTGTCTTCCTGACCGCGCGAGGCGGCCTTCAACGAGGTGAAGCTGGCAAGTGTCCTGCCAACTCCACGGTGATGCGGGTGCCTTTGTCCACGAGGCTGCCCGCTGCGGGCTTCTGCGAAACGACTCGACCACTGCCCGCCAGATGCGGCTCCAGAGCCGCGGTCAGCAACTGCGCCACCGCCGCCCGTCCGGCCAGGCCCTTGACGTCGGGGACCCGTACGGCGCCTTCAGTCACCACCTCTTCGGTGACGGTGTCCATCTGCTCCAGCTTCTCCAACCCCAGGATGACGACCGACTTGCCCCGGGGCTCCGGTTTCGGAGCCGCCTTCGCCACGGCCGGAGCTTCCCGCGAGCGCGGCGCGCCGAGGTGCGGCATGGCCTGCAGGGCGATTTCCTTGAAGGCGGGCGCGGCGACCAGGCCGCCGTAGACGTCGGTCTTCGGCTCGTCGATGACGATGAGGATCACCGCGCGCGGCGCTTCGGCCGGCACCATGCCCACGAAGCTGGCGATGCGCTTCTCGGAATAGCCGCGCGCGATCGGATCGACCTTCTGCGCGGTGCCCGTCTTGCCGGCCACGCGGTACTCGTCCATGCGGGCGCGGGGGGCGGTGCCGCCCTGTTCCACCACCGTCTCGAGCATCGACACCACGCTGCGGGCCGACTTCACGCTCACCGCGCGGCGCATCACCGTGGGCTTGTTCTCGAGCAGCACCACGCCGTCCGAATCGACCACCTTCGAGACCAGGTACGGCTTCATCATCACCCCGTCGTTCGCGAGCGCGCCGTAGCCGGCGGCGATCTGCAGGGTGGTGGCGCTGATGCCCTGGCCGAAGCTCTGGGTGGCGAGCGCGATCTCGGCGCGGGGAAACGGAATGGCGCCCTTCCCTTCGCCGGGCAGCCCCAGGCCGAAGCGCTCGCCGAAGCCGAACGACCTGTAGGTCTCGACCAGGCGATCGCGCCCCATCTTCTGCGCCACCTTGGCCGCGCCGATGTTCGACGACACCTGGAGGATGCCCCTCGGGTTGAGGAGGGCGTGCGGGTGCGTGTCGTGCACCACGTTGTGCCCGACCTTGTACGAGCCCTGTTCGCAGTCGAACTCGGAGGCCTCGGTGATCACCTGGTGATCCAGCGCCGAGGCGATCACGAAGGCCTTGAAGGTCGAGCCCGGCTCGAAGGCGTCGGTGACGGCGCGGTTGCGGAACGCGTCGCTGTCGGCGCCGCGCGGCGTGTTGGGGTTGAAGCGGGGCCAGTTGGCGAGGGCGAGGATCTCGCCGGTGCGCGGGTCGAGCACCACCGCCGTGCCGGCCGCGGCCTTCGCGTCGACCACGGCCTTCTCCAGGGCGCGCTCGGTGGCGTACTGGAGCGTCGAGTCGAGGGTGAGCGTCAGGTTCGCGCCGTTGCTGTTCTGCGTCTCGTCCACGCCGTTGGTGAGCAGCTTGCGGCCCTTGGCGTCGCGAAAGCCCTCGCGCTGCACCCGCTCGCCCGAGAGCTCGTCTTCGAAGCTGAGCTCGAGGCCGTCGAGGCCGTGGCTGTCGGTGCCCACCAGGCCCACGATGTGCGCGGCGAGCTCTCGCTGGGGGTAGAAGCGGCGCGGCTCCTTGGCGAAGCCGATGCCGGGCAGGCCCAGCGCCTTCACCTTCGCGGCCTCGGCGTCGGTCACCTGGCGCTTGACCCAGGCGAAGCGGCGGCCCTTCTCGAGGCGCTCCTGCAGCTCCTTGCCGTCGATGCCCAGCGCCTTCGCCAGCTGGCGGGCGGCGGCGCGCACGTCGGGCAGCATCGAGGGGTCGCTCCACACCGAGTCGACCTCGACGGAAGACGCGAGCTTCACCCCGCGGCGGTCGACGATCTCACCGCGCCGCGCGGGGATCTCCATCGCGCGCACGTACTGGTCTTCGGCGAAGGCCTTGAGCCGGTCCTTCTGGTTGACCTGCAGGTTGGTGGCGCGGCCGAACGCGCCGAGCAGCAGCGTGAAGAACACCGCGCCCAGGAGGAACACGCGCACGCGCATCCACCTGGTGGGGGCCTCCATCGGCTGCAGGTGCTTCAAGTCGCGCATCGCGTCACTTCTCCCGAACCGGGATGACCTGCGTGGGCACCTGCATCTGCAGCTGTTCCTTCGCGAGTGGGGCGAGCTTGGCCGGCGAGGTGAGCGTGGCGAGCTCGACGGTGAGCGCGTCGTTCTCGCGCTGCAGGTCGGTGCTCTTCTGATCGAGCCGCGAGAGCTCGTAGCCGAGCTTGACCACCATCACGCGCGAGGTGACGTGCACCACCCCGACGGTGGCCAGCAGCAGCACGGTGAGCGCCGCCGGGAGGATCTCCAGCAGGATGACCGAGAGGGACAGCCCACCCCTGTTGCGCGCTTCGAGGACGACGCTCATGACGCTGACACCTTCTCCACGGCGCGCAGCTTGGCGCTGCGGGCACGCGGGTTCTGCGCGGCCTCGGCTTCCGAGGCGACGATGGGCTTCCTGCTCAACGACTTGAAGTCGGCGCGCTGCACGCGGGTGACGGGCAACCCCTTCGGGGTGTCGTCGGGCGCCTCGCCGCACAGGGCGCGAAAGGCGTGCTTCACCGCGCGATCCTCGAGCGAGTGGAAGCTGATGATCGCCGCGCGGCCGCCCACCTTCAGCAGCGAGGGCAACGAGGCCAGCGCGCGCTCGAGCTGCTCTAGCTCGCCGTTCACGGCGATGCGCAGCGCCTGGAAGGTGCGGGTGGCGACGTGAATGTCCTTGGGCCAGGCCTTGCGGGCCATGCCGGCCTTGATCGCGTCCACCGCCTCGAAGGTGGTCTTCGGGGCGCGGGCCTTGAGCTCGCGCGCGATGCCGCGGGAGTGCCGTTCGTCGGCGTAGCGATAGAGCACGTCGGCCAGCTCGTCCTCGGGCAGGCGCTCGATCAGCTCGGCGGCGGTCTCGCCCTCGTCCGACATGCGCATGTCGAGGGGGCCGTCGTTCATGAAGCTGAAGCCGCGCCCGGCCACGTCGAGCTGGGGCGAGCTGACGCCCAGATCGAGGAGGAAGCCGTCGACCGGGCCCTCGACGAGGGACGCCGCGTCACCGAACTCGCCCTTCACCGGGGTGAAGCGATCGCCGAAGCGGGCCAGGCGCGAAGACGCCGCCTCGAGGGCTCTGGGATCGCGGTCGATGCCGAACACACGGGCGCCGCGCTCGAGCAGCGCCTCCGTGTGTCCTCCGCCGCCCAGCGTCCCGTCGATGATCACGCGGCCCTCCGAGGGCTCCAGCAACGTCACGGTCTCCAGGAGGAGCACCGTCTGGTGAACGAACGCGCTCACCCGTAGAGCAGCACGCCGCGCTCGAATGACCGGACCGCGTCAGCCGATTGCGAGAAGTAGTCGAAGCTGTCGTGCGCGCCGGCGCTGCGGAAGATGGCGTGCAGGTAGGGAGTGAGGCCGGCCAGCTTGACGTCGCCGCCCAGCTCGCGGAGCACCTCGGCCCGGCGCACCAGCGGCTTGACCCCGCGGTAGTCGAAGTGGGTGACGTCGGCGAAGTCGATCACGATCTCCACCACGCCCTCGAGCGTCTTCCTCGCCAGCATGTCGATGATGTCCTGCACGTCAGCCCGGTCGAGCTCACCCTCGAGCACCATGGTCATGATGCGAGACGTTTCTGTAGCGTGGTTGCGCTGCTTCGTGACTGCCTGATTCGCCAGCTCGCTCACTTAGGTTCCCCTCGAAAGAAGACTTCAAAAAAGTTCAGCCCTGCCGCAGCTCGGTCAGCACCCGCATCACGTCGGCAGAATCGGCCTCGTGGCGGGCCTCTTCCTGCGCCGCTCTCCAGCCGTCCTTCGACCAGAGCTCGATCACCTTCACCATGCCGGCCCAGACCAGGTCCTTCTCCAGCCCTGCGTAAGCGCGCAGCGACGGGGGAATGAGCACCCGCCCCAGCTTGTCGAGCTGCAGCTCCTGCGCGCTGGCCACGTAGAGCCGCAGCAGCGCCTTGACCCCCGGCTCCATCGGGTTGCGCCGGGCCAGCGCCGTCTCGAACTGCTCCCATTCCCGAACCGGGTAGCAGTGCAGGCAGGGATCGAGCGCCGTCGTGACGATCAACCGATCGTCGTAGCTGCCGACGAGGGTGTCCCGCAGCTTCACCGGGAAGCTCGTTCGGCCCTTCGCGTCGATCTGATGTTCGAAGACGCCACGGAACACGTCTGCGTCGCTCCGTTGAAGAACTGCGGGGTACGGCCTGCCCTGATCCACCACCACGAGGGAAATTGATCCGCTCGTTACCACTTTCTGCCACTTGAGCCGCGAAAATAGAGGGGGTTTTCGGCACGGTCAAGAAAGCGGGAGGGGTGGCCCTGCGATCGGAAAGCGGGTCTTGTGTTACATCGCATGCGCACCGCGTCATCTTTCCGAACGGGGCCTTTGTGTCGAAAGTGCAGTAAGAAAGGGCATTTGTGACGCCGGTTCGCCTCAAGGTCGCCTACAAGTCGCCAGAATCACTTCTGGGCGAGCTGACCAAGAGCGTCGGGCGCGGCGGCGTGCGGATCGAGACGAAGAAGGCGCTTCCAGTAGGAACGAAGTTCGTCTTCGAGCTCCGATCACCGGGGGTGCGCGATCCAGTGGAGGTGTCCGGCACGGTGCTGACCGTGACCGAGACGTCACCCGGGCGGTACGTGCTGCACATTCGCTACGAGCCGCCGCGCAATCGCATCGGGCTCGACGGGGTGATCAAACGCATCTTCGAGGCCTCGCAGTTCGACAAGAAGCGCAAGACGCCGCGCATTCCGCTGCACGTGCGCGCGACGGAGAACAAGCCTGACTCGCCGACCTATCGCCTGCGCGACATCAGCTCGGGGGGCGTGGGCATCGACGTCGAGGCCGACACCCTGCCCCGCCACATCAAGGTGGGCATGCCCTTCTTGATCCAGATGAAGCTGACCACGGGCGTGCTGAGCGTGCCGGGCCAGGTGGTGTGGGCGGTCTCGTCGCGCTCGAGCGACACCATGCCCCCGCGCGTGGGCGTGGCCTTCGGCGAGCTCAAGCCGCAGACCTCGCAGCTGCTCGACGATCTGCTCACGCTCAAGGCGCTGCCCACGCCTCCCTGGATCGCGCGCGTGCTGTTCGGCGCAGACCCGAACGCGGCGCCATGAAGCTCTCCACCTCTCACGCGGCCTCGGCCCACCATCGACACCAGGTGCTGCGCAGCAGCCGGTGCGGGTGCTTTCACTGCCTGTCGATCTTCGAGCCGAGCGCGATCACGCACTGGGTCGACGAGGGCACCACCGCGGTCTGCCCGGTGTGCGGGGTGAACGCGGTGATCGGATCCGACTCCGGCTCGCTCATCACCCCCGAGCTGCTCGAGGGGCTCAAGCGGCAGTGGCTCGCGGGGCCCTGACTCAACGCCGGAATCGGGCTCGCCCTTCGTCGCGAGAGGGTTGATCGAAATGGCGATCGAGCTCGTCACCGCTCACCCCGAGCGGAGTCGAGCTGTTCAGTTGATCCAGAGCTGGCCGTCGGCGCGCCACACGTTGCGCCCGAGCAGCCAGGTCTCGGCGTCGGCCGGGGCGTAGCCGAGCGGAAAGAGCCGCTTGCGGCGCGCGTCACCGAGCCGGAGCGTGGCGGGGCCTTCCACGTCTGCCGACAACGTCTCGATCTTACCGTTCGCGCCCTGCACGTGGAGCTGCAGCCACGGGTCCTCGCGCGCCACGCCCTTCACCACCACCGGCGAGATCAGCTTCGGCACCACGTCGGCGCCCTGCTTCGTCGAGGCGTGGCTCAGGAACGCCCGCGGGTGCACGGTGCGATTGGTGGACGCGGTGATCGCGGCGAGGCGCTCCTTCTCGAACGCGGGGCTCAACGCGCGGCGCTTCACCGGCGCGTCGGCCGCCTCGAGCCGGCCGCTCTCGTAGGTGTACTCGCGGCCGGTGAAGGCGATCACCCCGCCGCTCATCGCCCACTCGGTGAGCAGGAGCGTGCCGCTGGGGGAGATCGCGTCGGGACCCCAGTCCTGCACCAGCACGTGCATCACCTCGTCGGTGGCGCCGTCGATGATGGCGACTTCCCAGTCGCGCACCACCATGCCGTTCGACTCGGCCGCGCGGCTGGCGACGATCGTCTCGGGCTTGCCGTCGCCGTCGAGCTCGACGGTCTGCACCACGAAGTCGGTCACGTCTCCAAGGAAGGCGCGCGCGTCCCACTCGAGGTGCCGCTGGCCCGGCCCTTCGATCACGATACCGGGGCGCGCCTCTCCGGCGCCGGGGACACACTTGCAGATCTTCTGGTTCGCCAGCGCGGTGCAGGCGGCGGCCTGGCAACCTTCGACGGGAGTGGAGAGCGGGGCCGGCCAGAGCGCGGCGGCCAGCACCAGGCTGAGCAGCATGGAATGCATGTTGGCGCAGATGAGGGCGCAGTGCGAACGTCGACCCATGTCGACGGCCCTGACGACCCTCGAGCGCTTCGCCGCGAAGCAGGCCAGCACGCACGAGGTGATGCGCGCGCTGGCCTCTCACCCCGCGTACTTCGTGCCCATCGGCTTCGCGCCGGTGCTCGGGCGCAACCAGTTCGATCGCATCGTGATGCTCAGCGAGAAGGGCGGACCGCCGCAGGGTGAGCTGTACGTGTTCACCGACGAGTCGTGCCTGGACCTGGTGGCGAAGCAGCCGCTGGGCAGCTTCGTCACGCCGGTGAGCGGCATCGAGCTGTTCTGCGCGCTCGAGCCGAAGCTGGGCAAGCTCAAGGTGAA
Organism: Archangium sp.; assembly: GCA_030681645.1. Taxonomy (GTDB): domain Bacteria; phylum Myxococcota; class Myxococcia; order Myxococcales; family Myxococcaceae; genus Archangium_A. The sequence continues at coordinate 122,656 of JAUXRX010000007.1, read as the reverse complement.
CCCCGGCGGCACGCTGCCGCACTTCTGGTTCGTGGGCACCGAGGCGCTCCCGCTGGCGCGGTTGTGGGGGCGCGCGGTGCGCCTCGAGACGCTGTTGGCGACACCTTCGAAGTCGAAGGAAGGACTGCACGCGGCGCTGCGCACGTTCGAGGCCTACACGATCCTGGTGCACCCGAACGACGCGGTGGCCACCGCGCAGGGCATGGGTGGGTTCAAGAACCCGGCGATGGTGTTCACCTCGCCCGACAGCTTCGAGCGGGTGCAGGCCCAGGCGCCGGGCACGAGGACGGCGCACCTCGACGCGAAGGCGTTGTTCGAGCTGTTGCCGCGCGCGGGGGTCGACGGGATCGTGTTCAACCCGATGGGGCCGGGGCCGAGCGCCTTCTTCCCGCTCAACCTCGGGGTGAGCGTGATGCAGCTGTCGTGAGCCCAAGAACGAGAGGGGTTTCGTCGTCGCAAGTCGCGGAGCGGCGTAAGCGTCCGGCGACAGGCGTCTGGCCCTGGATGCGGTGACACGGCTCGCGCGCGCTGCGATGGTTCCGACATGGCGTCAGACGATCCAACGGACGTGATGCGGCTGACCGAGGTGCTTGAGCAGCTCGATGCGCTCCACGGTCGATCGGTCTGGGTACGCGGGGTGCTGAGCTTGGAGTTCGAGGGCCGTGAATTGAGGGATGGAAGCAGCCGAATCTGGGTGGACCTGAGCCTGCCGCAGGACTTGAAGGCGAGCCTGGCCTCTCTCGATGGACGTCAGGTCATTGTGCGAGGCACGGTCGATCGGGATGACACAGGACATGGGCCTTTGGCCGGCGGGCCTCGTGGTCGATCGCATCGTCAAGGCGAAGAAAGTCACTGACCCGACGTAGTCACGAGCGGGGCGAGTCAGGTCTCGACGACGACGGGAATTCCGACTTCCTCGGCGACGGGGGTCCAAATGTCGGTCTCGATGCCCGGCGTCTCGATCGACACGACGAGGGCGTAACGCGCGCCCATCTCGCTGCGGTCTCTCTTGGGCTGGTCCTTCCACCACCCGCTCACCGGGTAGACGCCGACGACCCCTCGCTCGGCAACGTCGGCTGCGAAGCCCTGGAGGATGTCCGAGTGAATCGACCCGCGGCTGCGAGCCTGTTCGCCCAGGTACCACTCGGACGAGTCTCCACCGGTTGAGGGCTTCTCCTCGTCCTCGTCGAGCGCCCGCTGATTGAGCCGCTTGCGGAACTCCTCGAGCGACTCGGTGGGCCCCTTCACCTCGAAGCGCAGACCGTGCGAGGCATAGCGGTGTCGCTTCTTCCAGCCACGGCGGCCGGGGTTCGGCTCGACGAAATACGAGAGCGTTACGCGAAGTCTTACGAGCGTCTCGCCGAGGCTCTGGAGTACATCCCTTGGCCAAGGCAGTTCGAAGAAGTGCATCTCCCGCATCTTCCCGTCGACGAACGGGCGGAGGCTGCCCTGCGCGATCAGGGTGAGCGCGTCGCCGGCACTCCGCAGCGCGCGATCGATGTGAGGCACGCCGAAGCCATAGCGGCGAACCAGCCGCGCGCGGTCTCGCTTCCGGCTCGCTCCTCGCAGGTGGGTCTGCATCTGGGCGGTCCACTCGGCAGAGTGAACCATAAGGGCTCGGACGGACTCGGGCCACAGCGCGGGGTACTCGGCTGAGATCGTAGCCGCCATCCGCGCCGCGAGTGCGGTCGCTGCGCTCGTCGCCCAGCTCAGGGCGAAGGACCGCTGCGCGGGCTGGTAGTGCGTGGAGAGCAGGCACACCTCCGGGCAGGGGAGGATCTCACCTGCGGCGCTTTTCACGACGTTGCCACCCTCGAAGACGACGTCGGGCTTGATCGGCCAGGCATCGGCGAACTCCACTCCGGTGGTGCTCCACGGCGAGAGGTCACCCGCCATGGCGACTGGCTGCCAGCCGCCCCACTTCGGATCCTGAACGATGGCCTTCTCGGTGAACGCACCCACCGTTAACGCGTTCCACGCCTGGGCTGGGTCGTGGACGGCGTCGGCGTCGCTCCGATCGAGGTGGGCGACCTGCAACGCCCCCGGGTCGACATTTCCGGCGCTCAGGATGAAGAGCCGCCTGAGCGGGTCAGAATCGTCGTCGAGGTAGACGAGGCCGTGCGTGGTCGAGTCGAGCGAGCGCCCGGCCGCAAGCGCATCGACGGCGGCGGACCACGACGTGGGCTGGCCACGATCGCGCTCGTCGGTGGCGGTCACGGCCATCGAGAAGACGCGCTTCCGCTCGGGCGCCCTGCTTTCGACACGGCTTGTCGCCTCAACGGTGATGGCTCCGTAGACCTCTGGTGGATTCGGTCGGTGCGTTCGGGGCGGCAAGATCTTCACCGACTCAAGACCGTGGCGAAGCTGCACAGGTCCAGAACCCGCGAGGATCGGCGTGAGGTCCCCGAAGAGAGCGAGACCAGCCATCTCGGTGCCGTGCCCCTCATGGTCGTTCGTCTTCCAGTCGGGGTCGCACGTGTGGCAGTCGTCGGAAGCCAGCGAGGCCGAGAGAAGCGGATGGCCGCGGGTCACTCCCGTGTCGAGCACGCAGACCGACGGTGCGCCGACGCCGGCCGGCGTCGTTCGAGCCAGCAACTCCTTCGCCCACTCGCCCTGTTCCTCAGGCCCCATGTCGGCAAAGACTGTCGCGGTCTCCTTCGCGAGCCGCACCTCGGCGAGGTCGTTGAGCACGTCGATCGAGTCGGAGAGCTGTTTGGCCGTTGCCCTGACCAGCGTCACGGTGCGGTCGTCGAACTGCAGGCGGCGCGGTGCGACCTCAATCTCCTTGAGCCCAGCAAACTCCATCAGCCGGCCGAGTTCGTTGCCGTCCTTCCGGCGCAACCAGACCTCCCACCAGACCAGTTCATTCTCGGCAGGGTAGGCGTCATCTGCGTCCGTCCAGAGGCCGCGCAGCGTGGCGAGGCGAAGCACAGCTACCGGGTCCAACATGTCTTCGTGACGTCGCTCGCGTTCCTTCTTCAGCGCAGTCTTCGCGTAGCTCTCGAAGCGGGTAACGAAGTGCTTCACCTTGCCGTCAGGCACAAACACCGTTGCGCGCTCGATACGGCGGGGCTCGGGTTCGGCCGTCTGAGTGTGGCTGACTGCGACCAGCTCGATGCCCTGGCGCGCGTCCTCTAGCGACGAGAGGTTCAGAGGAACGCCGGGCTGGCTTTCGAACTGGACGTAGAGCCCCGGCACGGCTCCATGAACATTGATTCCGGCGTCGACCCTGCGCTGGTGCGCCTCGACCACAGCCGACTCGAGTGCCTTCTTGAGCGCCTTGCCATGAGCGGGTCGACTGGTCGGCGCAGGTGGCTTCTCCGCACCGCCACCGCGGGTGTGCGCCCTGTAGGGCTCAGCAATCGGCTGGCCGCGAACGATGATGTGCTTGCGGTTGCGAGGAGCGGCCACGCTTTGGTCCTCGACGGCTACGCGTGGGTGCTGCGCCGCTCGCCGAGCGCTAACGCCAGCTCAGCGTCGCGAACCACGGTGGTGTGGTCGAGGATCGCGTTCTTCGCCGCCTGCTCGCAGGCCATCGCGATCTCAGCGTGGCTGAGGCCCTCTGCCTGCTTCGCAGCGAGGTCCCAGTCGATCGCCGAAGCATCCAAGAGCCCGAGACGGGCCTTCATCACGCGTCCGGCGATCTCCGCGCTGGGCAGGGCGTACTCGAGCACGGCATCGAACCGGCGGAAGAGCGCGCGGTCGAGGAGCCCGACATGGTTCGTCGCGCCGAGCACCAAGCTGTCGGACTCGTCCTGCTCGAGGAACTGAAGGAAGGAGTTCAGCACGCGGCGGATCTCCCCGACGTCGTTCTTGGTGCCGCGCTCGCCGCCGAGAGCATCGAACTCGTCGAACAGGTACACGCCTCGCGTCGACTGGATCGCATCGAAGACGAGGCGCAGCTTCGCGGCGGTTTCGCCCATGTACTTGGTGATCAGCCCATCCAACTGAATGCTGAAGAGGGGGAGCCCCAACTCACCGGCGAGGGCCGCTGCCGTCATGGTCTTACCCGTGCCGGGTGGACCCACCAGCAGGAGCTTCCGCATCGGCGAGAAGCCGTGCTCGCGAATTCGATCTCGCTGGCGCTGCTCAGTAAGTACTCGGTCGAGGCGAGTACGGAGCGCGTCACTGAGCGCCATATCGGCGAGGCGCGTCTTCGGGTAGCCGACCGTCAGAAGACCGGCCAACTCACCGCGAGGCTGGGCGAGCGGAACGGCCTTCGGGCCTCGAACGGGTTCGACCGCCTTCGAACGAGCCTTCACCTGATCAACGAGTTCGCGAAGTTCGTCCGCGAACTTGCCGTGGCCGCTGCGCGCCGCCTGCGCGGCGACCTGCATGGCAATCGCGTAGAAGCGCGTGTCGTCGCCCTCGGCGTGGCTCCGGATGAGGGCCTTGACCTGTTCGGCGGTTGCCATGACGTTCTCCTTGTACCCTGACCCGGCGCGCAGGGGCCATCGCGTGCAACTCCGTGCCTCGTGATTCTGCGCACGCACCTTGGGTTGCGCCTCTTTTCGATCGGTTGAGGCAACGACGAATTCCGGCCCCAAACGGAAGTTACGCGAGCGACGGGTAGCCGCGGGCGCTCTCGACCGCAGCCGCTAGCGTCTCGTCGAGCGCCTCGGCGTCGAGCGGGAGCCACACCAGCAGCGCATTCGCTTCCGCCAGCCGCGCCTCGAGCGCCTTGCCCTGCACGCACGCCGACATCGCCCGCCGCACCGACTGCAACGCCCGGCCGTGAGCGTCGTTGGAGTACCGCTGCACCGCAGCGAGCCGCCACGCCTCGAGAGGCCTGGTCTTCGCCAGCTGCCGGTTGCGCGAGCTCATCGCGTCGAGCGCGAACGCGTCCATCACCAGGTCTGCCACGCAGCCCATCACGCCCTGGTGTTTCTCCAGCCGGGGCCCGTGCGCTTCCACCGCGACCTGCAGGGTCAGCCGCGCGAGGCGCTTCAGGTTCTCGACGTTCGCGTCTTCACTCGCCGGCGCGCCCGTCTTGTCGAACAACGGCAACACGCCCTTCATCGCCCGCTTGAGCAGCGTGCCGCTGACGAGCAGCCGGTTGATCTCGTTGGTGCCCTCGAAGATGCGGTTGATGCGCGCGTCGCGGTAGGCGCGCTCGATCGCGTACTCCTCGATGTAGCCGGCGCCGCCGTGCAGCTGCACCCCGTCGTCGACCAGGTTCCCGAAGTACTCGCTGCCGAGCACCTTCAAGATGCTGGCCTCGACCGAGAACTCCTCGATCGCCGCCAGCAGCGCCGTGCCCTTCTCCACCTTCGCGTCGATGAGGCCCGAGGTGCGGTAGGCCATCGATTCGACCGCGTAGAGGCCGGTGAGCATGCGCGCCAGCTTCTCGCGCGTGAGCCCGAAGCGGATGATCGGCGTGTCGAACTGCTTTCGATCGCTCGTGTACGTGCAGGCGCCGGCGAGGTGCAGCTTCATCGCGCCCAGCACGCCCGCGCCCAGCTTGAGCCGCCCCAGGTTCAAGATGTTGAAGGCGATCTTGTGCCCGCGCCCCGCTTCACCGAGCAGGTTGCCCACCGGCACCTTCGCGTCTTCGAGGATCAACGGGCACGTCGACGAGCCGCGAATGCCCATCTTGTGCTCTTCGGGCCCGATGGTGAGCCCGGGCGTGTCGCGGTCGACGATGAACGCGCTGAACTGCGTGCCGTCGATCTTCGCGAACACGATGAACACGTCGGCGAAGCCGGCGTTGGTGATGTACTGCTTGCTGCCGGTGAGCAGCCAGTGCTTGCCGTCGGCGCTCTTCACCGCGCGCGTCTTGGCCCCGAGCGCGTCGCTGCCCGAGCCCGCCTCGGTGAGCGCGTAGGCCGCCACCTTGTCACCGCTGGTGAGCCCGGGGAGGTACTGCTGCTTCTGCGAGGGCGTGCCGAACCACGCGATGGGCAGCGTGCCGATGCAGGTGTGGGCCGCGAAGGTGACGGACCAGCTGCCCAGCAGGCTCTTCGCCTCGGCCACCACCAGGGTGGTCGTCTTGTCGAGGCCGCTGCCGCCGTACGCCTCTTCGATGTCGACGCCGAGCAGCCCCAGGTCGCCCGCCTTCTTGAGCAGCTCGCGCAGCAGCCCGAAGTCCTTCCTCTCGATGCGATCCGCGCGCGGCAGCACTTCTTCGGCGCTGAAGCGGCGGGCCGTCTCGGAGAGGGCGCGCTGTTCGGGTGAGAAGAACTCGGGCGCCATCACCGGGCGGTGGCCGATGGGCTCGAGCAGGAAACCGCCGCCGATCAATTCGTCGTGCATCACTGAAACGACTCCATACCTCAGCGGGAAGGATTAGATCGCGCGCCATGTCGCTTCGACTCGCGCTGATGACCTCGCTGGCCCTGTGTGCGTGTGGACCCATCGTCGGAGACCCCTGCACGGTCGCCACCGAGTGCGGCCCGGGCGTCTGCCTCAACCGCGACTACGCCCCGGGCGGGCTGTGCAGCCTCGCCTGCACGGTGGGTGGAACGGCGTGTCCCGCGGGCAGCGCCTGCGTTCCGCGCGCCGTCGACAATGACACCGCCGGCTGCCTGCGCACCTGCGCGAAGGACTCCGACTGCCGCAGCGGGTACACCTGCCGCAGCGAAGACGGCCACTCGGTGTGCCTCGGCCCCGGCGGGCTCTGAAAAGAAAGAAGGCAGGGTCCGCGATGGACCCTGCCTCCTGAAACGAACCCGCTCGTCCGAGCGGAGTCGAGGGGCCGACTTACGGCATCGGGAAGCCGGTCAGGTGCACGTTCGAACCCGACATGGCCTTGAGGTTGCGCACCTTGTCCGCGCGCTCCTGGCTGACCTCACCGATCGGGTGCAGGCGCACGGCCTTGCCGATCACGCGCGCCGAGCGGCGCGAGTAGAGGAAGATGTTGAACGAGTCGGTCTCGTGGTTGAGCACGAAGATGCCGTCGGTCTCGGTCGGAGCCGAGAGCACCGCGCCAGCCGCCGCCGCGCGCACGAGCGGGTCGGAAGGCGCCGACTGGCCGGTCAGCGCGCCGATGATGCCGGCGAAGGCGCTGCCGATGCCGCCGTCCTCGGCGCCCCAGCAGATGAACATGAGGATGCAGTTGATCGCCGCTTCACCCTGAATGCGCTCACCCAGCGTGTAGCCGACTTCCTGCGGGCGCGACCACATCGCGGCCGGCTCCGGGTTCATCTGGGCGGTGGGATCGATGTACGAGCGCTGACCGTGGGCACAGCCGAGCGCGACGACCGCGAAAAGCGAAACAGCAACGAGGTTCTTGAACATGTGTGTGTAGCTCCCTCCCTGAATGGGGCCGCGAACCTACACACGGAATCGGGGCCTTCAAGTACGAAGTGTTGATGGCAGCGAGCAGCCTCGATCTCGTGCTGGCCACCGCCGACCGCCGTGAACGCCGGGTGATCGCGACGCTGAGCTGGCCCGCGCACCTCGAAGCCGACGCGCGGGCCTTCATTCGCGACAACCTGCTGGCCGAGCGGCTGGGCGATTCGCGGCGCGCGGAAGCCGCCCTGCAGCGCGGCTTCGTGCCCGCCAGCGAGCGCGGGCGATTTCTCGCAGAGCGGCCCTGCTACCTGCCCGAGCCTCCGGCCGCGTTGGCGCGGGAGATCGATCTCGAAGACCTGGTGGCTTCGTTTTCCACCGCGCTTCAGGCGCTGCGCGTGGCCGACCCCGGCCTCGAGCTCGTCTTCGAGTGGCGCTGACGGGCAGCCGCCGTTCACCCCGAGAGGGTTGATCGAAAGAGCGATCGAGCTCGTCTCCGCTCACCCCGAGCGGAGAGGGGCGTCTCTTTGCGAGCTTGGGCGCCCATCCCTCGACGCCGCTCGGGATGAACGGGGGCGAGCCCTGTTTCGGCCAACGGAGTCGAGGGCGAATTCACTTCGCGGGGCGCGGATACACGAGGCACGTCTGGGGGAAGTACGCGCTCTCGGGAGTGAGGTAGTTCGCCGCCATCGCGCGCGCGATCTTCGACAGCTCCACGCCGAACGACGGCACGAAGCACACGTCGGGGGCCGACTTGAACTTGTTCTGGATGCGCTGAAAGCCGCGCTGGAGGGTCGTCAGGTCCATCTGGCCCCCGCGCACCGGCACGGTGGGCCCGTTCGGATCTCCGCCGGGCAGCTTGCCCAGGTTGGTCTGCAGCTCGAACCCGTCGGCGCGGTGGATGACGCGCAGCTTCCCCGGCACCGGCTCGTCGATCCACGCCTGGAAGTTGGGCGCGTCGCGCAGCGTGAGCTTGAAGGCGATCGGCGCTTCGGGGTGCTGCAGCCACACCTCGTCCTTCCCGTCGGCCAGGGTGGCGAGCAGGGGCGCCACCTGCGCGAGGTAGGTGTCTTCATCGGGCACGAGGAGGATCGGCCCCGTGCCGGGCGGCACGACCGACGACTCTCCCGTCAGCTTGACGATGCGCGCTCCTTCAGGGGCGCGAGGACCGACCGGGGCGAGCGGCACCACCTGGTACAGTGCGTCGCGATCGTCGCCCGCATCGATCTTCACCTGCTCGAGCGGCTCGAGCGGTTTGGGCTGCGCCCGCGGAATCGGCTCGGGCGCCTTCTTCTCGGGGCAACCGGCGAGCGCGAACAGGCACAGCGCCAGGAGAGTCGTGCGCCCCTCACTGCGCCCCTCACTGCGCCCCTCACCCCGCCCTCTCCCCGCTTCGCAGGGAGAGGGAGACAACCCGGATTGCTTCACTTGGTCTCCTTCGGCTCGGGAAACGCCCGGGCCACGCACTCGGCCGACGCGAGGCCCTTCTGCACGGCGTCGAGCGCGGCCTGCTTCGGGGTCTTGAAGAGGAACATGCCCGCAAAGCGCGTGGCGACGTCTGCCTTGCCCGCGTCGCGGATGTAGATGGCCCGCACCCGCTCGGGGAACTCGGTGCGCATCTGCGCGTAGACCTCGGGGTCGTGCTCTCCGGAGTCGCCGATCAACACCGCGTCGTTGGGGACCTCCTTGAGCAACGAGCGGATGACGGGCTGCTTGTAGTTCGACAGCGTGGAAGGCCCGAGGTCGCGCAGGTAGATGCCGAACACGGGGAAGCCGTGCGTGTTGAGGAACTGGCGCACCCGGCCGACGTACTGGGCGGGTGAGCCGCTCACGAGCGCGAAGCCGGGCCGCGCGGGCTTGTCTTCCTTGAGGCAGCCGTAGAACGCCGCCATGCCCTCGACCACCGGCTGGCTCGTCTCGTCCTGCAGCAAGGCGGCCTTCACCAGCTCGCTGCCCTTCACCACGTTGGTGATGGCGAGCGTGTCGTCGAAGTCGCTCACCACGAAGAAGGGCGCGGTGGACGCGATGATGTCGACGGTGGCGATGCCCGCCTCGGCCCCCATCACGTGCGCCTCGGCGGTGGCGAGGCCCACCTCGAACGGCTTCTTCTCACCCGAGAAGGTGACGCTGAAGTTGCCGTCGTGGCCGCTCACCACCCCGGCGCTGCGGTCGGCGTAGCGCACCTCGACGCTCGCGCCCTGCCAGTTCGACGAGGTGAGCCGGCGCAGGTTCTTCGAGAAGGTCGAGCTGCCGGCCGACGGCGCGTGCTTGAGCACCCGGCCCGAGAGGGTGACCTGCCCGGGCGTGCCCACCGCGGGGAACAGAAGTACGGCTGCTTCCGCCCACGAAGACGAAGAGAGGAGCAGGGCAACAAGTGTGAGGGAGCGCATCGGCCGGCATGTTACCTTCCGCCCGCCCCAGCGGGACGCCCACGTTGTCACCTGCCGAAACGACCAGATTCGGAAAGTATGAGCTGCTCGACCGCATCGCCGCGGGCGGGATGGCTGAGATCTTTCGCGCCCGCTACGAGCCGGCGCCGGGCGTCACCAAGCAGGTGGTGATCAAGCGGATCCTCCCCCACTACGCCGAGAACAAGGCCTTCATCGGCATGTTCACCAACGAGGCGAAGATCGTGATGGGCCTCTCGCACGGCAACATCGCCCAGGTCTTCGACTTCGGGGCGATCGACGGCGACTACTTCCTGGCGATGGAATTGGTCGACGGGCACCCCCTGTCGAAGGTGGTCAAGCGCGCCCGGACCTTAGGCATCCCCGTGCTGCCGCCCGAGTTCGCGGCCTACATCTGCGCCGAGATGCTCAAGGGGCTGCACTACGCGCACGCGCGGCTCGACGAGACCGGCCGCCCCCTGAAGATCGTGCACCGCGACGTGAGCCCGCAGAACGTGCTCATCAGCTACGAGGGCCAGGTCAAGCTGGTCGACTTCGGCATCGCCAAGGCGCGCAACGCCAGCAGCGAAGAGACCGCCGCCAACGCCGTGAAGGGCAAGTACGCCTACTTCGCGCCCGAGCAGGCGAAGGCGAAAGAGCTCGACTCGCGCACCGACGTCTTCGCCGCCGGCATCGTCTTGTACGAGCTGCTCACCGGTCAGCTCCCCTTCCAGGGCCGGATGATGGACGTGATGGCCCGCATCGTGCGCGGCCAGTTCCAGAAGCCGCGCGAGCTGAACCCGCGCATCCCTCCCGATCTCGAGCGGGTGGTGCTCAAGGCGATGGCGCTGGAGAAGGCCGATCGCTACCAGACCGCCGAGGCCTTCCAGCAAGACCTCAACCGCTTCCTCGCCAACAACCACCCCGAGTTCACGGGCGGCATGCTCACCCTCCTCCTCCACCTGCTCTTCGAGGAAGAGCTGGTGAAAGACGGGCGGCCCGTGCAGTTGCCCCGCGAGTTCGTCGAGCGCGCGCAGAAGTGGAAGCAGCCGCTGCCTCCGCCCGCCACGCCCGGCAAGCGCGACGAGGCGGAAGATCCCACCGAGATGGTGGCGCTCTCCGAGGCGAAGCTGACGTTCGGGCCGCAGCCGAAGTTCGACGATCTGCCCACGCCGCCTCCGAAGTTCCCGTGGGGGCGCGCGGTGGCCCTGCTCATCGCCGCGGCGGTGGTGGGCTTCGGCGCGGTCACCGTGGTGCAGCGCCTCAAGGAAGGCACGGTCGAGATCACCAGCGTGCCCTCGGGGGCCGAGGTGCTGCTCGACGGCAAGCCGCTGCCCTCGAAGACGCCGACGCAGGTGAAGCGGCTCTCGGGAGATCGCACGCTGCGGCTCGAGGTGCGCTCGCCCGGCTATCTGCCGTGGAAGAACGAGGTGCCGCTCAAGTCGGGCCAGCACCTGCTGGTCGAGGCGAAGCTGGTGCTCACGCCCCCGCCCGAGCCGCCCAAACCTCCGCCGGAGCCCGTGCCGGTGAAGGTCGAGGCGCCCCGGCCGGCTCCCGAGCCGCCGCCCGCGCCGGACATGGTCATCTGGCCGGTGGCGAAGTTCTCGCTCGACGCCTCGCGCCACCGCCTCGATCTCTCCACCTCGGGCGCGACGCAGGTGACGCTCGATGCCGCGAAGACGTACCGGGTGTCGCTGCTGGGCAAGAGGCTCACGCCAGGCTGGGCGTTCTACGTGGTGAGCGACGGCGGCGCGCAGCCGGGCACCTTCGGCACCGACCCGCTGTTGATCAAGAGCGCGTCGAAGTTCTACGCCTTCCACGTGCCGGCGAGCCTGCTCGGCTCGAGCGACAAAGACGAGACGAAGGCGCGGCAGCTCTCGGTGTTGATCGAGGGCCAGAAGAAGGCGCAGCTCAAGGGCGTCGCGCCGAAGCTCAGCTTCCCTTCTTCGCAGCGGGTGACCGTGGCGGGCCTGACCGCGACCAGCGCCTACGAGCTCACCCCGCGCCAGGGCACCCCGCCGGCCATCGCGCGTGAGCGGGGCGCGCCCTTGAGCCTGGTGGTGGTGGGCACGCCGGCGGGCCTGATCATCGCGCCCATCGATCAGGTCACGAAGCTCGAGGGCCTCACGTCGTTCTGGGTCACCTTCATCGACGATCTCCCCGACGCGGAATCGGGCCGCCTGCTCTTCGAGCTGCGCGAGGTGCGGGTGCCGAAGAAGAAGAAGGGCCGCTGAGCTGACCTGCTGCCTGACGGGCCCGGCGTCGCGCCACCATTCAACAGGTGCAAGCGAAGACGTCAGCCCTCCTCGACGAGTTCAAAGTGCTCGCCGCAACCGCGAAGCAGCGGGCCCTCAACACCGATGAACGGCATCACCTCGAGCTGCTGCGCGACGTGCTGGTGGAGCTCGAGGCCTTGCCGCCCCCTGTCCCCGAGCCAGCTGCGGCGGTGGTGATCGTCCAGCTCACCGATGTGGGCGAGCAGGCGGCGGTGTCCGAGGCGCTGCGCCAGGCGGGGGTGCCGCTCGCGGCCGAGGCCCGCGCCACCAGGGCTGCGATCGTCGTCGTCGACACCGGCACCGCGCTCGGCTTCGCAGGCGCCCAGCTCGTGCTCATGAACGTGAGCGGTCCCGATGCGCTCACCGGCAAGCTCGCCACGCTGCAACCGGCGGCGTACGTCAAACGCCGGGCGCCGGTGCTCGAGGTGGTCGAGGCGGTGGCCACGCTGATCAAGACACCAGCCGCTACGTAGATACCTGTAGCCGAAAAATTGATCAGTCCCCCCACGCCCGTACTCTGTGTGTGCAGCAGGCCCACACACGGAGAAACGACATGAAGAAGTTCATTTTCGCGATGACGGCGGTGACGGTGGTGATGGCGGGCGTGGCGGCGGCGGGCTCGAAGAGCAAGCCCAGCGAGCGGGAAGTGGAGCAGGCGATCGACTCGCGGCTCCACGCGATGCTGGTGAAGCTCAACGCCGAAAAGAAGTAACGAGTGACTTCGTAAAACGGTCGTGTTGGAAGTCGCACCATGCCCGACATGACGTCGCTCGCCGTCGGCGACAGGCTCGTCTACCCGAACCAGGGCCTGTGCACCGTCACTGAGATCAAGACCGAAGAGATCGCCGGTTCGAAGCTCACCTTCGTCAGCCTGGTCATCATCGAGACCGGCGCGAAGGTGAAGGTCCCGAAGGAGAAGCTCGAGAAGAACGGCGTTCGGCGCGTGTCCACGGCCGAAGACGTGAAGAAGGTCGTCGACTATCTCAAGGGCGCTTCCGACAAGGCCTCGCTCGACTGGAAGAAGCGCGCCCGTGAGAACACCGCCCGCCTGTCGGAAGGTGGACTGCTGGGGCTCGCCGAGGTGGTGAAAGGGCTGCAGGAGCTCTCTGAGCTGCGTCCCCTGCCCCCCAAGGAGCGCGACCTCTACAACGACGCGCGGCACCTGTTCGTCGACGAGCTGTCGGCGGCGATGGGCGTGCCGGCGGCCGACGCGGAAGACGCGTTCGACATTCTCCTGTTCATCCCCGGGAGGGACCGCCCCAAGCGCACCGCCGAGGAGTTCGCAGGCCTGGCTGGCGAAGAGGGCGACGAGCTGGGCCTCGACGGAGATCTGATCGGCATCGACGGCGGCGAAGAAGCAGAGACGCCGGAATCGGAGGTCGAGAAGGCCGAAGAGGGCGAGAGCGAAGACGGGGGCGACGAAGAGGAAGGCGCGAAGAAGAAGCCCGCCAGGCCTGCCGCCCCGGCGCCGAAGGCCCCCAGGGGCAAGAAGACGCTCATCTCGGACGTCGAGGTGACGGTGCCCGCCACGCTGGCGCTCACCGAGAACCTGCCGAAGAAGCGCGGCCGTCCGCCCAAGCCGAAGCCGGAGATCACCGAGCCGCCTCCGCCGCCGAAGAAGAGGGGCCGCCCGCCGAAGCCGAAGCCCGCGGTGACCGAGCCGCCTCCGCCGCCGAAGAAGCGCGGTCGTCCCCCCAAGGCAAAGTAGCCAAGTAAGTCTGGAGACCCACCGTGATCCGCATCTTCACGCTCGACGAGTTCGATCCAGCGCTGCTCAAGCAGCTCACCAAGTCGCTCTACACCGCGTTCGGGGTGGGCTCTGAGCACAGCGGCGCAGTGACCGTGCCGCACGGCCAGCAGGAGCCGTACGACGCCAACAAGCTGCTCGACGCGATGCCCAAGGTGCACGCGCTGGCGGACGACAAGGTGCTCTTCCTCACCAACCGCAAGCTGGCGCCGCGCAAGCTGGTCTCGGGTGAGGCGCCGACGTACGGGCTGTCACGCTACGGGCAGCAGCGCGCGGTGGTGACCACGGCGACCATCAAGAACGTGGCCGACAACGTGAAGCTGCTGGCGCGCTACGCGATGCAGGAGGTCGGGCACACCTACGGGCTGCACCACTGCCTCGATCCGCGCTGCGCGATGTACCCGCAGTGGACTCCGTCATACGCGCTGGGTGAAGCGAGCTTCTGCACGTACTGCCGCGACTCGAGCGACGCGAAGATCCGCACGACGAAGTCGTGACGACTGAAGAAATCAGCTCAGCGTCTCCCTCTCCCCGCGGGGGAGAGGGTCGGGGAGAGGGCATCCTCCTCGTCGCCGTAGGCCTGCTCTGCCTGGGCTTCCAGCTCTGGCTCCCCACCACGCACGTGGCGGAAGCCGACTACCAATCGGTAGCGAACACCCTCACGGCCGAACGCCAGCCCGGAGACGTGGTCCTGCTGGCCCCCTGGTGGACCGAGCGAGCCCGCATCTACGTGCCGGAAGGCCTGCCGGTGGTCGGCTACCAGGGCAGCGACGCCGACCCGCTCGAGCGCTACGCGCGCATCTGGGTGCTGGCCGAGCCGCGCCTGCCCAACGCAGGCCTGGGCGACTTCGAGAAGGCCTTCTCCCCTTCCCGTTCACCGCTCGGGGCCGAGCGCCGCTTCGGCAACCTCTCGCTGAGGCTGTACCAGAACGGCCGCCACCGCCCGGTGACGGTGGACGCGGCCGACGTGCTCGGCCAGGGCCAGGCGCAGGTGTACCTCGAGTCACCCGACGGCAACCGCCAACCCTGCACCTGGACCGGCGCGGCCTGGCGCTGCCCGAACGGGAAGATCGCAGGGAAGGAATGGCACGAGGTGCACTTCGCGCCGTACTCGTGCGTGAAGTTCGAAGCGCCCGGTGGTGCGACGCGGGTGGTGGCGGAGTTCGTCGCGCCGGCGTCCGAGTCGAGCACGCTCTCGGCGGGCTACATCTGGGAATACGGCGCCTACAAGGACAGCAGCATCACGCCGGCGACGGTGACGCTCGAGGTGAACGGCCAGGCGCAGACGCTGGAGCTCCCCGTCGGCGACGAGCTGATGCACCGGCTCGAGGGCCCGGCGTTGCCTGAAGGTGCGCGGGTGCGAATCGCGTTGAGCTCAGGCAACCCGACGGCGCGCGTGGTGTGCGTGGTGATGACCGGTTCGCGGAGGGCACCATGACGACGAAAAGGTCTCCCTCTCCCTGCGTGAGCGGGGAGAGGGTCGGGGTGAGGGGCGTACGTTCGCGCTCCAGCCCGAGGCCTTCCCGATGAAGTGGCCCACCGACCGCCGCATCGCATGGGGCCTGTTCCTGGCAGGCACCCTCGCCCTCCTCTTCACCGAGAAGGACGTCGGCTTCGGCCGCGACGAGAGCGTCTACTTCCACGCGGCCGAGAGCCACGCGCGCTGGTTTCAGCTGCTGCTGAGCTCACCGTCGACGGCCTTCACCGACGCGGCGATCACCCAGCACTTCGAGTTCAACCACGAGCACCCGGCGTTGATGAAGAACCTGTTCGGGATCTCGTACGTGGTGCTGCACGAGAAGCTGCACCTGCTGCGGCCCGCGGGCGCCTTCCGATTCCCCGCGTTCCTCTTCGCCGCGTGGATGTTGCCGCTCATCTTCGGGCTCTCGCGGCGGCTGTTCGGCCCGGGCGCGTCGATCTTCGCGGCGGTCTCGTTTCTGCTCGTGCCGCGGCAGTTCTTCAACAGCCACCTCGCCTGCTTCGACGTGCCGATCGCCACGATGTGGGTGCTGACGATCTACTGCTTCGTGCAGGCGCTGGAGAAACCGCGCTGGTGGCTCTACACCGGCCTCGCGTTCGGGGCCGCGCTCGGCACGAAGCACAACGCCTGGTTCATTCCGGTGACGCTGGTGCCGTTCATTCTCTGGCGAGGCTGGCAGCTGACCAGGACCTCGCCCGAGGCGCGCGGGCTCTTCTTCGGCATCAACGGCGTGTTCGTCTTCGGGGGCCTGCTCTACGGCGTGATGGTCGCCGCGATGGGCGCGCAGAAGTTTCAGTCGACCTTCCAGTTCCAGAGCCCGCAGCTGGGCCTGTTCGTGATCGTCTGCGCGATCGGCGGGTGGCTGACGTGGAAGCTGCGCGCGCTCAACGTGGAGGCCTTCCGCACGATCGCGCCGCTGGTCTCGATGGCGATCCTCGGGCCGGCGGTCTTCTACCTGCACTGGCCCTACCTCTGGCACCACCCGGTGGATCGCGCCGCCTGGTACCTCTCGTTCCACCTCACGCACAACCACTACACCTGGTTCTACCTGGGCGAGCTGCTGCGGGCGCCGCCCTTCCCGCTCGCGTACGTGGTGGTGAAGACGGCGCTGACGGTACCGACGGCGATCTTCGTGCCGATGGTGCTGGGCTTCGGTTGGGTCTTCGTGCGCGCGGTGCGCAAGGAGGTGACGGCATTCGAGTGGATCATGGTGGCGAACGCGGTGATGTCGATCGCGCTGATCAGCCACCCGAACGTCCCGCACTTCGGCGGGGTGAAGCACTGGTTCCCCTCGATGCCGTTCCTCGCGCTGCTCGCCGCCGGCTCGTTGGAGCGCGGGGCGAAGGGGCTGTCGGCGTGGCTGTTGCCGAAGGTCAAGGCGGCGACGGAGCCGCGGGTGTTGGGGGCGTTGGCGGTGCTGCTCTGTTCTTCGGCCTTCATCGCGACGGCACGGGTCTACGAGTTCGGCACGAGCGCGTACTCGGAGGCGGCGGGTGGGCTGCCGGGCGCGGCGTCGCTGGGCATGCAGCGGCAGTTCTGGGCGAACAACCTGAGCGGCGTGCTGCCGTGGCTCAACGCGAACGCGAGGCAGGGCGAGCGGGTGTACTTCCACGAGAACCACGGCGGGCAGATCCGCGACAACCAGCGCAACGGCATGCTGCGGGCAGACCTGGTGGCGGTCGGCTCGCCGAACGAGGCGGATCTCGCGATCTACCAGTACCACCAGGAGTTCCGGGAGACGGAGTTCAACATCTGGCAGGCCCTGGGGACGTTCCGGCCGGTGTACGGGCTGTACCTCGACGAGACGCCGCAGATCGTGATCTACCGCCGCGGCCAGAGGTGAATCGAGAGAGGTGCCTCCCTCTCCCCCGGAGCGGAGCCGGTCCAGCGGAACGCTGGGCGAGCGGCAGCTGAAGCGAAGCGGAAGATGCGCCGAGGCGAAGCGACCCAGGAGGAGGGGGAGAGGGTCGGGGACAGGGCAAACACACCCCGCAACCCGCTTCGCACCGACCGAGAGACATGTGAAGGTCAGCGCATGCGTTCACTCCTCATCGTCGGGCTGCTGCTGACTGCCCTCGCCTGTGAGAAACCGGCCCCGGCGATCACGAAGCGCGCCGCGATCGCTCGCACCGGCGGCACGACCTTCGAGATCGTCCCCACCGAAGGCCAGTACCCGCACTGCCTCGTCTACACGGTCTCGCGCAGCGGGCTGACGCGTCAGCTCACGATGTCGCGCAGCAACCTGTCGTACGACTGCGTGGCCGGCCGGCCGATCGGAGGGCACTCGTACAAGGTGCCACTGAACGAAGGCCCGGTGCGCGTGTTCGTCTTCTTCACCACCCAGGCGGTCAACGCGGCGTCCGTGTCGCAGCAGATTCTCGACGCGCCCGATCGCCAGGCGCTCTCGGTGATGAACATGCGACTGCCCGGCCAGGCGCACCTCGAGGTGCTCGACTTCACGCCCGAAGAGGACGTAGCGCCCGAGGTCGGTGGGCTGGTGGGGATCGACGCGGGCGCGGCCAGTCCGCCGGCTGATGGCGGGCAGCTCTAACCTCCATGCGCGCGGCGATCCTGCTCACCACCGTGCTGGCGCTGAGCGCATGTCCGAAGGACAAGCTCACCACCAAGGGGTGCCGCGAGGACAAGGACTGCGGCTCGCCCACCAGCGCGTTCCGCTGCGAGCCTGAGACGGGCGAGTGCTACTGCCGGACCGATCAAGCGTGCCCCGGCGCGCAGTTCTGCAACACGGCGGGCTTCTGCCAGGACCGCTCGGGCTGCACCACGAACCTGGACTGCGCTGACTCGGCGACCTACTGCGACACGGGCAGCGGCCAGTGCGTGCCGTCGGGGCGCTGCACCTCCGACATCCAGTGCGAGCTGGGCCAGGTCTGCGACACGAACCGGGGCAGTTGCCTGCCCGGCTGCCGGCGCGACGGTGACTGCCCGGGCTCGAGCTGCCGCTGCGGCGACGTGCCCTGCGCGTGCACCGGCTCGACGCCCGAAGAGCTGGCGCGGTGCACCATCGGCACCTGCGATCAGAACTTCTGCAGCAACGAGTCGTTCTGCCGCTACGGCGAGCTGTGCGGCATTCCCGAAGACGCGGGCATCACGCGCAACCAGTGCTTCAGCGACTACGACTTCGATCGCCGGCCGTACTGCGCGCGCTGCACCTCGGGTGGGGGCATCGACACCTGCGGCCGCGGCCCGAACTTCTGCATCACCGACACGCGCACCAGCTCGACCTACTGCGGCGCCGACTGCAGCGCGGGGCAGCAGTGTCCGCGGGGGTACGGGTGCCGGGACATTCGCGTGGTCTTCACCCGGTGGCAGTGCAGCGCCACGCTGGCGTGTCCGGGCGATCCGTCGCTGCCCTGCACCGACGACACCCAGTGCATGCGCGGGGGGACGTGCGTGAAACCGGTGGGACAGACGACCGGATCCTGCGCGGGTCAATGCATCCTGCGCGAGGGCAGCGCGTTCGGCTTCTGCAGCTGCCAGGTGAACGAAGACTGCGCGACCGAGAGCTGCAGCATGGGCGAGTGCACCATCACGCGGCGGAAGTGCGTGAACGACGATCAGTGCAAGACGATCCGCTGCGTGGACTTCGAGGGCATCGGCGCGTGCTTGATCGGTCAGAACTGCACGCCGACCAACGGGCTCACCTGCGTCGAAGTGCAGTAGTCCTGCGCACCAGCTATCGCGGTGGACGCTCGAGCGTCATGCGAGCGCTCCGCGTGGCAACACCACTCGTGCGGTAGCGGATCCCGACCCAGGGCAAGAAGACGCGCGCGAGCATTGCGCCGAGTGCGACGCGCGAAGGCAGCGTAACGCTCACCGTAGCGAGTGAGACTGATGGAAGGGGCCCGGCCCCTGCCGGGTGCTCCGCATGAAACCGCTGCAGGAAGCGCACGTCTTCGAAGTGACATCCCTCGGTCGCAGGGATGGCCGGAGCGTCCAGTCCGTTGAACCAGCGAATCAAAGAGAGGTCCCAAGCAGCGGTATTGCGAGTGGCACATTCGAGAACGGGCGGAAGGGTCGTGCGGCTCATCCCCGGGCAGCCGTCCGCGCAATACACCGCGATCGAGCGCTCGAAGGCGACGGCCTTCGCTGCATCGTCTGCAGACGCAGGTTCGATGGGCGTGAACCCCGGAAGCCCGGCCAACGTCCTTTGTTCGCGACTGATGAGGCTCAGGGCCGAGGCAACCGCGACTTCGTTGCCCGTGGTCAACTCGAGCCAGGCCAGGTGGCGTACGCGACGGCTCGCCTCTGCCACACCTCCCGTCGTGATGCCCTGAGCCAGAGCAGCGCGCCCCCATCTGTCGAGCGTCATGAACTTCGGAAGCCGGACGCTGAAGTCGTCCGTCTGGAGGGCTGGAGAGTCAACGTAGATGTTCCAGGTGCCGCGGCCCTGGAGGTCGTCCATCCAACCGAGGTCGAGCTCCAGCAGCTCGGCGGGAATCCCCGCGTCCCAGGGCTGAGAGAAGGCCCGGTCCAACTCGGGCGGCAGGCTCAGTGCGTGGACTGGATCAGTCCGCGGCCGGCCGAGGGAGGCTCTGAACTCTTCCATCGATGCGAAGCGCGGCGGTGCCGCCTCCCAGGGGACCGCCGGATTGAGCAGGTCACTCGCATCGGTGCCCCCTGGCTGCTGGCTGAAGAACGGCGTCGCCCAGAGCCGCTTGACGATCTCCTGATGGCGCGCAGCGTGCTCGTGGAGAAGTGCGAGCTCTTCCTCCTGCTCCTTGCGTCGAGACTCGTTCTGCGCCGCGACCCAGGCCGGAACCGACCAGGCGATGGTTCCGGCTGTCGAGACGAGCACAGCGAGGACCCAGTTCCGGTAGGACCGCAGCCAGCGGGGCACGGCGATCTCGCGACGCAGGAACGAGCTGCCCATCGGAGGCAGGGTACCACCGGCGGGAACCGCTCAAGCGCACCGTCTCATGCAGGAAACAAAGCGTCGATGCGCTTGACCACTTCTGGGGTGAGCTTCTCCACCACCGCGAGCGCCTTCATGTTCTCGGTCACCTGCTCAGGCCGCGTGGCCCCGGTGATCACCGTGGAGACGTTCGGGTTCTTCAGGCACCACGCCAGCGCCAGCTGCGCGCGCGTCACGCCCAGCTCGTCTGCGATCGGCTGGAGCTGCTTCACCTTGCCGATGATCTCCTTCGTCACCAGCTTGTCCTTGAGCCACTCGTACGACTGCTGCGCGAAGCGCGACCCTTCCGGCACACCCGCGTCGTACTTGCCCGAGAGCACGCCCGAAGCGAGCGGACTCCAGATGGTCGAGCCGTAGCCGTAGTCGGTGAAGAGCGTCGCGTACTCCTTCTCGAAGCGCTCGCGCGCCAGCAGGCTGTACTGCGGCTGCTCCATCACCGGCGGGGTGAAGCCGTGCTCCCGTGCGACCTTGATGGCCGTGATGACGTCGGCGGCGCTCCACTCGCTGGTGCCCCAATAGAAGAGCTTCCCCTGCTTGATGAGGATGTCGAACGCGCGCACCGTCTCTTCGATGGGCGTGTTCGGATCGGGCCGGTGGCAGAACGCGAGATCGAGGTAGTCGACCTGCCAGCGCTTGAGCGCGTTGTGGAAGCCCTCGATGACGTGTTTGTGCGAGAGCCCGACGTCGTTGGGTCCCTCGCCGCCCCAGAAGAGCTTGGTGGAGAGCACCAGCGACTCGCGCCGCCAGCCGGTCTGCTTGAGCACCCGGCCCATCGACCGCTCCGCCTCTCCCTTCGAGTACACCTCGGCGCCGTCGAAGAAGTTCACGCCCGCGTCGTACGCCGCCACCATGCAGACCTTCGCCGCCTCGTCGCCGACCTGGCCGCCGTACGTCACCCACGAGCCCAGCGAGAGTTCGCTCACCTTGAGACCTGTCTTGCCCAAACGCCTGTAGTTCATGTGCCCCATATAATAGGCACGCGGCGTGCCGCCCCCGAGACCGACGCTGGAACAACTGGCCCGCTACTCCGAAGCCTTCAACCAGAGCGCGACGCTCATGCACTTCGGCATGAAGGTCGGCTTCCCCAACATCGACACCGTCGAGGTGGTGCTCGACCCCGTGCAGCCCGAGCAGCGGGGCGGCCTGGGCAGCGACGCGGTGAACGGAGGCGTGCTGGCGGCGATGTTCGACCTGGTGATCGGCTGCGCGCCGGCCCTGGTCGACCCCACGCGGCGCTCGGCCACGGTGCAGCTCTCCCTCAACTTCATGAGTGCAGTGCGTGGTGATCGCGTCGTCGCCCGGGCGCACGTCACCCGCGCGGGCGAGAAGCTCGTGTTCGCCTCGGCCAGCATCTTCGACGCGCAGGGCCAGGAGTGCGCCAGCGCCACCGGCCTCTCGCGGCTCTCCTCGATTCCCTGGGCCTCGGGCGGAACGCCGGCCGTGAACTGATGCCGGCATTCGAGACGCGCGCAGAACTTCACGCGTGGCTCGAGCAGCAGGGCCTCTCCCACGTCGCGCGCTTCAACCTCGAGGCGGTCGCTCCTGCGGTCGATCCCGGGCTGTGGAAACAACTCCGCTCGGTCGGCGCGCGGCGCCGCCTCACCGACCTCGCCTGCACGGAACTCATCGCGCGCTCCACGGAGTGGCTGCCGCCGGGTCCCCTCAGAGACGTGCTGCCAGGCATCGTCGAGCAGTTCATCGAGCACGAGCGCATCACGGCCCAGCGCGCCCGCGGAGAAGTGCCCGAACGGCTCACGGCGTCGAGCGGCGAGGCGCACGCCCGGCTGCTCGAGCTGCGCAAGCGCGTGCCTGAAGCCGTCGCGCCCCGCCTGAACGAAGCGCTGCGGCTCGACGACCTCACCTTCGACGGCGCCCTGCCCGGCTTCCGCTTCAAGGACCTGCTCCCCACCGAGCAGGCGCTCCGCTCTGGCGGAGGCTTCGGAAGGGCCGAGGTGAAGCTCACCCTGCTGCCCGGCGCCCTGCGCTTCGACTGCACCTGCGGCATGAGCCCCTGCGTGCACGTGCTGGCGGCGATCGACACCGCGCTGCTGTGGTTGCGCACTGCACCGGAGAAGGAGCTGGGCGAGCTGGCGCGGCCTGCGTGGCATCGAACGCTCGCTGCGCTGGACAAGGCGCTGCAGACGAGCACGCCGGTCGCCGAGGGGGCCGAGGTCTCGTGGCGCCTCGACGTGGCCGAAGAGATCGAGATCACCGCGTGGGTCGGCGAGCGTCACCTCACCCGGAAGGACCTGTTGCACGAGTTCGGCCTGCCGGCGATCGACTCGCGCCTGGCTCCGCTGCTGCCGGAGACGGGTGAGCCGGTCTCACGCGCCCTGCTCGAAGGCCTCATCGATCATCCCCGCGTGGTGTTGCTGCGCGATCCGTCGCTGGGCGTGCGCATCGAGCGCGCGCAGGTGGGGCTGGTGGCGGAAGACCGGCTCGGCTCGGTGATGGTGAGCGCGGGGCTCGAGGGCGCGGCGATGCCTCCGTTCCTGGCCGATCGCGTTCGGAAGGCGCGCCCGGAAGAGGTGCTCTTCCTCTGGGACGAAGGCCCACGCCGCCTCACGCTGCTCGACGTGAAGCCCGAGCTGCGCGAGCTGCTCGGCGTGCTGCAGAAGGAAAACGCGCTCTTCCCACCCGAGAGCCACGGGGCGCTGCTCGAGACGCTGTCGAAGTGGGCGCAGCGCATGCCGGTGGCGATGCCTCGCAGCGTGCTGGGCGAGTCCGTGCCGCCCGCGATTCTCCCCGTGCTCCGGCTCGAGGCACGCCCGAAGGGCGCGGTGGAGCTCGAGGTGCGCGTGCGCGCGCTCGCTGACGGGCCCGCGCTGCTGCCAGGTGACGGGCCTCGCGACGTTCACCTGCGCCGCGGCGAGAAGGCGGTGCACGCGGTGCGCGATCTGAAGGCCGAGGTCGCCTTCGCCACCACGCTCTGCGCCGAGCTGCCCCTCGCCGCGGCCGAGCCGGGCGACCTGCCCTTTCACTACCGCTTCGAGCACCCCGAAGACGTGCTCACGCTGGTCGATGCGTGCTCGCGGCGCGCGATTCCTCCTGAGCTCGAGTGGGTGGGAACACCGCTGCGGAGCGTCGGTGGCACCGGGCCCCGCGCGCTGAAGATCGCGGTGAAGAACGACCTCGAGTGGTTCGGCGTGCTGGGCGGGCTCAGCGTCGAGGGCGAGCGCGTGGAGCTGGCGCGCTTGCTCGACGCCGCGCGGCGGAAGGCGCGGTGGGTGCAGGTCGAGGCGCACACGTACGTCGAGCTCAACGAGGTGCTGCGCCGGCACCTGGAGCGCGTCGCGGATCACGTGCAGACGACGAAGCACGGCCTGCTCGTGGGCCCCGCCGCGACCGAGGCCCTGCGCGCGCTGGAAGCCGCCGGCGCCACGCTCGAGGCTGACGCCGCGTGGAAGAAGCTGGCCGAGCGGATCGAGGCGGCCAGGAAGCTCGAGCCGAAGCTCCCGCGCGGGCTGAAGGCGAAGCTGAGGCCGTACCAGGTCGAGGGCTACCAGTGGCTCTCGCGGCTGGCCGCGATGGGAGCCGGCGCGGTGCTCGCCGACGACATGGGCCTGGGGAAGACGGTCCAGGCGCTGGCGCTGCTGCTCGAGCGCTCGTCCGAGGGGCCCGCCCTCGTCGTCGCGCCCACCTCGGTCGCCTTCAACTGGCAGGAAGAGGCAGCGCGCTTCGCCCCTTCGCTGAAGCTGCACGTCTATGCAGAGCTGAAGGATCGGACGAAGCAGCTCGGCGCGGGTGACGTGCTCGTCGTCAGCTACGGCCTGCTCGTGCGCGACGCGAAACAGCTCGCCAGCCGCGAGTTCGCCACGGTGGTGTTCGACGAGGCGCAGAACCTCAAGAACGCGCACACCCAGCGCTTCCTCGCCGCGAAGGCGCTCAAGGCCGGCTTCCGCGTGGCGCTCTCGGGCACGCCCATCGAGAACCACCTGGGTGAGCTGTGGAGCCTCTTCGCGCTCGTCTTCCCGCCCCTGCTCTCGAGCTGGGACTCGTTCCGCGTGCGCTTCGCGTTGCCCATCGAGAAACAGATCGATCCCGCTGCGGGCGAGGCGCTCGCGCGGGTGATCGAGCCCTTCCTGCTGCGCCGCACCAAGGCCGAGGTCGAGACCGAGCTGCCCTCGCGCACCGAGGTGCGGGTGCCGGTGGTGCTCTCCACTGCCGAGTGGGAGCTCTACGAAGACACCCGCCTCGCCGCGCTGTCGGACCTGAAGACGCCGAAGAAGGACATGAAGGACCAGGAGCGCCGCGTGCAGGTGCTGGCGCTGCTCACCCGGCTGCGGCTGGTGGCCTCACACCCCAGGCTGCACGTGGCGACCTCGCAGGTGGTGTCGTCGAAGCTGAGCCGCCTGATGGAGCTGCTCGACGAGCTGCGCGCCGAAGGGCAACGCACGCTCGTCTTCAGCCAGTTCACCTCGCACCTGGCGCTGGTGCGGGAAGCGCTCGACGAGCGGGGCATCGGGTACGTCGAGCTCGACGGCAGCACCGCGCGCAAGGTGCGCACCGAACGCATCCGCGAGTTCCAGGACGGCAACGCGCCCGTCTTCCTGCTCTCGCTCAAGGCGGGCGGCGTGGGCCTGAACCTCACCGCCGCGACGAACGTGATCCACCTCGATCCGTGGTGGAACCCGGCCGTGGAAGACCAGGCGTCCGATCGCGCGCACCGCCTCGGCCAGAAGCGGCCCGTGACCATCTACCGGCTGATCGCCATGGGCACCGTGGAAGAGCAGATGCTCACGCTGCACGAGAAGAAGCGCACGCTCATCGCCGGCGTGCTCAGCGGCAAGAACGTCGCGGGCAAGCTCGACACGAACGAACTCATCGCCCTGCTCACGAAGCCAGCGTGATGGAAAAAAGGGGGTCCCCTTTCTCCTTTTCCTCCCAGTCGACACGCTCAGCCGGCCCGGGTCGCTGCCAGCCGCGACCGCACCAACGC
Source organism: Archangium sp. (assembly GCA_030681645.1). Lineage (GTDB taxonomy): Bacteria > Myxococcota > Myxococcia > Myxococcales > Myxococcaceae > Archangium_A. The sequence continues at coordinate 97,664 of JAUXRX010000007.1, read as the reverse complement.
ATCGAGCGAGAACCGGCCCGGTCCCCCGAGCAGCACCAGCACGCTGATGCACAGGTACAGCGCCGCGAGTTCCCACTTGCCGAACGGGTCACCCTTCGCGACGTGATGCTGAATCGCCACCACCATCGTGCAGGTGATACCGAACGCCGCGATCACCGAGAGCAACCCCACCGCGAGCCCCAGGCCACCGAAGAACTCCGCCACCGCCGCCAGGAACTGGAAGACCGCAGGCGGCGGGCTGTCGGCCTTGTCCATCCAGTGGAAGGGGTCCTGGATCTTCCCCCAGCCATGCGAGGCCATCGCCAGCCCTGCGAAGCCTCGAAGGAGCAGCAGGCCCGCCGAGGCCGCCGTCGAGGGAGGCGGCGGAAGGAGCATCGTTCGAAAATTCATTCGCCCCTCTTAACGCCGTCCCCGTTCGCCGCCCTGTGTAGAGTCCGCCCAACGATGTTGAAAGTGATTCCCCTCGGGGGCCTGGGCGAAGTCGGAATGAACACCATGGTCCTCGAGCACGCGGGCGAGCGGATCCTGATCGACTGCGGCCTCATGTTCCCCCGGGGAGATCAGCCCGGCGTCGACGTGGTGCTCCCCGACTTCACCTGGCTCAAGGCCGCGGCCGAGTCACTCAAGGGCATCGTGCTCACCCACGCCCACGAGGATCACATCGGCGCGCTGCAGTGGCTCCTGCGCGAGGTGAACGTGCCCGTCTACGGCACGCCCTTCACCCTCGCCATGGCGCGGCACCGCCTGACCGAGGCGGGCATCAAGGGCGACCTGCGCGAGATGGCGCCGCGCGAGCGCTTCACCGTCGGCGAGTCGTTCATCATCGAGCCGCTGCGCGTGGCCCACTCGGTGCCCGACGCGGTGGGCCTGATGGTGAAGACGCCCGTGGCCACCGCGATCCACACCGGCGACTTCAAGCTCGACGGCATGCCCATCGACGGCCAGCTCACCGATCTCGATCGCATGGGCGAGCTCGGAGACGAGGGCGTGTCGGTGCTCCTCTCCGATTCCACCAACGCCGAGGTCCCGGGGTGGACCGGCAGCGAGCGGGTGGTGCGCGAGGCCTTCGAGCGCATCCTGGGCACCACGAAGGGGCGCGTGGTGATCGCGATGTTCGGCTCGCACCTCCACCGGGTGCGCCACGCCGTCGAGCTCGCCCGCCAGTTCGGCCGGCGCGTGCTGCTGCTGGGCCGAAGCCTCCAGCGCAACGTCGAGCTCGCGCAGTCGGTCGGCATCCTCGAGCAGTACAAAGACGTGCTGGTGCCCTTCGAGGCGGCGCCGATGATCCCCGGCTCGCAGCTGCTCATCCTCTGCACCGGCGCCCAGGCCGAGCCCCGCTCGGCGCTCAGCGGGCTGCTCAGCCCCGATCCGGGGCCGCTCCGCCTCGAGCCGACCGACACCGTCATCTTGAGCTCGCGAACCATCCCCGGGAACGAGTCGGAGGTGAGCGGGCTCATCAACCGGCTGCTCGCGCGCGGCGTGAAGGTGATCACCAGCAGCACCGAGCCGGGCATTCACGTCTCGGGGCACGCCTCGCGCGACGAACAACGGCGCGTGCTCGAGGTGGTCAAGCCGCGCCACTTCGTGCCCATTCACGGCGAGCTCCGCCACCTGCACGGCCACCTCGCGCTGGCGAAGGAGGTCGGGCTCACCGATTCCCAGCTCTTCCTCGCCGCCGACGGCGACGTGCTCGGCTTCGACAGCGAAGGGGCGCGCACCATGGGCCGCGTGCCCGCGGGGCGGCACCTCATGCGCCGCGAAGGCGTGGCCCCGGTGAGCGAGGCGGCGCTGCAGGAACGCAGGTATCTCGCCGAGTCAGGCCTGGTGATCGCCGTGGTGGTGCTGCAGCTCGGGTCGGGGCGGATCCTCAACGGGCCGGTGCTCCAGGGCCAGGCGCTGCAGGGTGACGAGTTCGCCGCGCTCCCGCTGGCCACCGAGAACGCGCGCACGGCGCTCGACTACCTGTCCGAGGCGATGCGCTGCGATGACGCCCGGGTGCGCGAAGAGCTGATCAGGGGCGTGCGGAAGAGCTTCAAGCAGCTGCTCGGCACGCGGCCGACAGTCGTGCCCATCGTGGTCCGATTGCCGTAACCTCCGGCGCCATGATTCCCCAGAGACACCTGCTCATCCTCGCAGTGCTCGAAGGCGTGGTGATGTTCAGCGCGATCATCCGCATCGCCATTCCCGGGCTGGGCATCGACTTCAGCCGCCAGCCGCAGCTCATCTGGTTCCTCGCGACGATGTTCCTCAGCGCCTCGGCGCTGTCTCAGTACGTGGTGCGCGCCGGCAGGCTCGGGCCGCGCCTCAAGGCCGGGGAGCAGGTCGAGGAGGAACGGAAGCAGATCCTCGTCATCTCGCTGGCGATCCTGGCTGCGGCGGGGCTCCTCTCCCTCGCGGGGCCTCAGGCTTTCGAGCAGTTGCTCGGGTAGGGCGCCTGTCGCAACCGGCATGGCCTGTGCTAGGGCCGCCGCACGATGTTGCTCACCACCTGCCTGACCGCATTGCTGACCGCCGCCCCTGCCCCCAACGCCGAGAAGCCCATCAAGGCCCTGCCCACCCTGGGCAAGGAGCCGAAGATCGACGGCGAGCTGAAGGACCTCGCGCCCGCGCAGGACTTCAAGATGCCCGAGTCGGCGAGCGGCTCGTCGTCGGGCGTCCGCCTCAAGGCGAGCTTCCGCAAAGACACCCTCTTCCTCGGCATCACCGTCACCGACGACAAGCTGCTGGGCGAAGACCAGCTCGACGTGACCCTGTTCTTCCCCGACTCGGGCACCACCGCCAAGGGCGTGGTCTACCGCTTCGGCAACGACGGGCTGCGCGACGCGCCCGCCGACATCGGCGCCCCGGCCTTCGCGCAGGCGCTGGTGAAGTCGGCCGTGAAGCCGAGCAAGACCGGGTACGCGCTCGAGGTGGCCGTGCCCGCCCGCGCCCTGCCCCGCTTCCAGGCCTTCAAGCAGCTCGCGCTGTCGATCTGCGTCGACTACGCCGACGTCGACATGGAAGGCGGGGAGCCGTCGAAGATCACCTCGTGCCCCACGGGCGACATGGCGGGTGGCCCCACGCGCCTGCCCGACGAGCTGCGCAAGAACCTCAAGCTGACGCCCACGGCCGACGTGGAAGGCCTCGAGGCGAGAGAGACGGGCTGGCTGGGGTACTCGAAGCTGCACTACCCCACCTGGGCGCTGGGCGACGAGTCGTTCACCGCCGACACGCTGGCCCACCTGATCGCCGGTGAGACCGCCATTCCGCCCGCCTCGGTCGCGCTGCCCGCGGTGCGCCTGGTGCTCAACGACAACCGCCCCATCTTCACCATCCTCACGGGCAAGAACCCCTACGTGAAGGACACCTGCGTCTCCGAGAACGAGCTGCGCATGGCGATGTACGTGACGAAGGATCGCGTGGCGAGCCGCGTGCTCGAGTGGCCCGCGGCGACGTGCAAGCTGGGCAAGGCGATGCGGCTCGAGCTCGACGCCACGGGCTCGCTCGAGATCGCCTACACCAGCGGCACCACCCACCACTTCACGTGGACGGTGGATCACTTCGAGCGCAGCGAACTGGGGATGAACCAGTGAAGAAGACCACCGGCAAGGCCGCCTCGAAGAAGAACCTCTACATGATGACGCTCGGGTGCCCGAAGAACCGGGTCGACAGCGAGGTCATGCTCGGCTCGCTGCAGCACAAGGGCTACCACCTGGTGCAGGAGCCCGAGGGCGCCGACGTGATCGTGGTGAACACCTGCGCCTTCCTCAAGGCCGCCGAGAAGGAATCGGTCGACAGCATCCTCGAGATGGCCGAGTTCAAGAAGACGGGCAGCTGCAGCACGCTGGTCGTCACCGGCTGCCTGGTGCAGCGGCACGGCGAAGCGCTGGTGAAAGACCTGCCCGAGGTCGATCACTTCCTGGGCACCAGCGCCTACGTGCAGATCGGCGACCTGCTCGCGGCCGAAGCGAGCCCGCGCCAGGTGATCCCCGACCCCGAGTACATCCACAGCGCGTCGGTGCCGAAGGTGAACTCGATGCCCGGGTACACCGCGTACCTGAAGATCTCCGAGGGCTGCGACAACAAGTGCGCGTTCTGCATCATCCCCAAGCTGCGCGGCCTGCAGCGCTCGCGGCCCATCGCCGACATCGTGAAGGAGGCTGAGCAGCTGGCCGACCAGGGCGTGATGGAGCTCAACCTGGTGGCGCAGGACCTGACCGCCTACGGGCACGATCTGCCGGGCAAGCCGAAGCTGCACGACCTGCTGCGCGCGCTGGTGAAGGTCGACGTGCACTGGATCCGCCTGCACTACGCGTACCCGCGCGTGTTCCCCGATGAGCTCATCGAGGTGATGGCGACCGAGAAGAAGATCGCGAAGTACCTCGACATGCCGCTGCAGCACGCCAGCGATCGCCTGCTGCGCTCGATGAAGCGCGGCCGCGAGTCGACCTTCCTGAAGGAGCTCGTCCACAAGATCCGGGCGCGCGTCGACGGGTTGTCCTTCCGCACCTCGATGATCGTCGGGCTGCCCGGCGAGACCGAGGAAGACTTCGAGATCCTGAAGGACTTCGTGAAGGAGCAGCGCTTCGAGCGGCTCGGCGTCTTCCAGTACTCTGACGAAGAGGGCACGCCCGCGTTCGAGATGGAGAACAAGGTGCCGAAGCGCACCATCGAGCGGCGCTGGCGCGAGATCATGGCGATCCAGAAGCGGATCAGCCGCGAGCAGAACAAGAAGCTCGTGGGCACCACGCTCGAGGTGCTGGTGGAAGGCCGCAGCCCCGAGACCGACCTGCTGCTGGTGGGCCGGCACCAGGGCCAGGCACCGGAGATCGACGGCAACGTCTACATCAACGACGGCATGGCGTACCCGGGCGAGCTGGTCACCATCGAGGTGACCGAGGCGCACGACTACGATCTCGTGGGCCGGGTGATCGCCCGGCAGGACCCGAAGCAGCGCCGTCACACGGCGCGCAGCGAGGTCCCGGCGCACGTGCGGGGCGGCGAGAAGATCGTCAGCCCGCCGACCTGGCTCGCACCGCGCTGAAGGTCCTTCAGCGCCGGTCGTGGGTGATGGTGAACGTCACCAGCGGGTGATCCGAACCAAAGCGGGGACCGTGCTTCACCTGGGCGAGGCGGGCGCCGCGCGCCATTTCCCAGTCGATGCCGCCGGTCGCGTACTTCTTCATTCCGGCCTGGGCCGCCAGCCACGCCGGCGAGCCGGGCCCCATGGTCCGCGCGCCTTCGTTCCAATCACCGCCGTAGAGCACCGCCACGTCAGGGTTGCGTGCCTGCTGGCGCTCGGCTGCCGCGGCCAGCTTGCGGGTGAGTGACTGGTAGGACTTCACCCGCTGCTCCGGTCCGATCGCGCGGCCGTCCTTGAAGTCGATCCCCGGGGGCGCGTGAATCGACGCGACCTGCAGCCAGCCGGCGATGCGCACCGAGGTGGCAGCGCGCGGTTGAGCGGGGCGGCCGTGCACGTTGGTCCAGCCGACGTCGGCTTCGATCGACCTGGCGTTCTTCGTCTCGAGGGTGTCGCGCACCAGCACGCCGGTCTCGCCGTGATCCTTCGAGCCGGGGAAGGTGATGAGCTTGTACCCGGGGATGTTCTCGAGCGCGCGGTGGTAGCCGCTGATCTCCTGCAGCTGAATGAAGTCGAGCTTGCGGCTCCGGGCGAAGTGGCTGACCGTCCTGGCCACCACCTCGGGGTTGCGGCCGATGCGGCAGTTGTACGACGCACCCTTGAGCGCCTGGTGCGACTTCTGTTCAGGGAGATTGAGCGCAACCGCCATGCGCTGACCGACGCGCGGCTTGCTGTTGCCCCAGTCGTTGGCGCGCTTGTACCTGCTCACGGCCGCCGCGGTGCGGGCGTCGAAACGATCGTCCACCGGGCCCTCGAGGTGGCCGAGCTTCTTGAGCTTCTGTTCCAGGGCCTTCACGCGAGGGCTCGAGGTACCGAGGCTGAGGACCGGCTGCCGGGAGGTGACGTTCATGACACCTCATTGTCGGTGCCGTTGAGCCGGGGGCCCTGCGCGCGAGATGTAAATTCAGTTGGCCGAACAGCCTCTTCTCAGCCGACCTGCTCGGCGTAGGTCATCACCAGGTAGAGCACCGCCTCGCCGCTGCCCGCGTTCCGATACACGTGAGGCTGATCTGCCTCGAACAGGATCGCATCGCCCGCCTCGAGGTCGTGCGTCTCGGCCCCCACCACGATCTCCACCTGGCCCTTCGCCACCACCAGGTTCTCCGTCGTCCCGGGCGCGTGCGCCTCGGCCTTCTCCACGCCCTTCGCGCTGAGCTTGAGCTCGTAGAACTCGACCCGGCGCGGCTCGTCGAAGGGAAAGAGGGCGCGCGACTGGAACGAGCCGTCGCTCGACATGAGGCGCTTGGCGGCCTCGCTGCGCAGCACCTTCGCGCCGCTGGTCTGGTTGCTGGTGATCAACGCCGAGAACGGCACGTCGAGGGCGCGCGCCATCTTCCACAGCACGTTGATGGTGGGCGCGCTCTGGCCCAGCTCGACCTGGCCCAGCATGGCGCGCGAGACGCCGGACGACTGCGCCAGACGCTCCAACGACAGGCCTCGCTCGGTGCGCAGCCGCTTCAGGTTCTTCCCCACCACCGGCGCGAGATCCGTGGCCTGCTCGGCAGGCTCTGCATCGGTGGGCTTCTTCGACCTGGGGGGACGGGCCATGACGAGGACTCTCGCAGGGTGCTTGTGACCGTCAAGCCTCGTTAGCCCTCTCCCGCTCCGGGAGCGGGACACAGATTCTGATTCTAGAACCCGACCCCCGCGCAGAGCCCGAGCGAAACGCCCCGGGTGTGAAGGCTCACCGGGATCGCTTCGATCAGCACGGCGGCGAACAACGTCACCCCGGTGAACGTCACCCGGCTCGCGTCGCTGGTGAAGTGCAGGCCCACCCGCAACCGCGTCAGCAGCTCCCAGGTGCGCAGGCCCGGAGACAACGGCGCCGACTCGATGTCGAAGTTCGACAGCAGCACGTCGAGCTGGCCGAAGTACATCGTCTGCGCGCGCGCCACCGAGTCACGCACGCTGGGCAGGCCCCGCGCCCAGCCCCCCTTCAACGCCAGGCCCCCGGAGATCCGCGTCGCGCACAGCACCGAGCCCCGGCACTGCGGCCCACCCACCCGCCCGTAGCCACCCTGCGCGCCGAGCTGCAGCAGAAAGCCCTCCACCTCGCCCGGCACGCTCGGCGAACGCGACGGCGTGCCCGTCAGCGTCGCCAGCAGCGCGAGCTCGGCGCCCACGTAGTACTCGCGCAGCGCGGTGAAGAGCACCGAGGTCGAGCCACCAAACCGGCTCCACGAAGGAGGAGGCGGCGGCTTCGCTGGCCCGGGCAGCGGCACCGCGTCAGGCAGCGGCGGCGCTGAGGGCGCGGGCAACCCCGCGTCGGCGGTGCTCTCGAAGGACGGCATCGAGAACTCTTCGCCCTGCGCGAAGGCGGCGCTCGAGACGAGCGAGATCAGGACCAGTCCTTTCACCGCGGCCATCTCCTCACGACCTTGACGCGCACGCCACGTTGGTTAGCACCGCCACCTGCCCGCGAGGGCCCTGGCCTGCTTGACAGCGTTTGATCCTGTTTGACGTTTGCGTCGCCCCCGAGGACCCCCGAGGGGAACTCAAACGTCGTCAGGAGGAAACACCATGTCGCTCGCACGCTTCGCTCTCACCCCCCGCTTCCCCACGTTCTGGCGCGACGTCGACGAGCTGTTCGGCCCCGTCGCCCAGCAGCCCGCCACGCTCACGCCCGCAGCCGACATCCTCGAGACCGACAAGACCGTCGAGCTCCACCTCGACATGCCCGGCATCGCGCCCGAAGCCATCGACGTGAAGGTCGAAGGCGATCAGCTCACCATCACCGCCGAACGCAAAGACGAGAAGAACGTCGAGGACAAGGGCTGGATCCGCCGCGAGCGCACCCGCGGTACCTTCACCCGCTCGTTCACCCTCAACGACACCCTCGACGGCACGAAGCCCGAGGCGACCTACCGCCACGGCGTGCTCACCGTCACCCTGCCCAAGCGCGAAGCCGCCCAGCCGCGATCCCTCAAGGTGAAGGTCGAGGCCTGACTGTTTTGCTGGGTCGTTGCGCCTCGGCCAGACCTCCGCTGTGCTCCGGTCTGTCTCGCGCAGCGTTCCGCTGCTGCGGCTTCACTCCTTTGCTGGGTCGTTGCGCCTCGGGCGTCACTCCTTGCTGCTTCACTGACTGACCGGGGAGACCGGGGCATCTTGCCGCAGTGGGGCACGGGCCGGCGAGGTTAGGTTGCCGGCCATGCAGCTCGCTCGGAAAATCACCCTGCCCCTCGCCCTGTCGGCGTTCCTGGCGCTGGGGTTCTCAGCCTGGCTCTCGGTGCGGGAAGCAGTCGAGCTCCACCACGCAGACATCGAGCGGGACCAGAGCGTCGCGGGGAGGGTCTTCCTCGCGGCGCTCGATCGTGAGCGGCAGCGGGGCACGGGCGCGGAAGGCGCTGCGCTGCTGCTCGCCGCGGCCAATCGGTACCCCGAGCTGACGCAGATGAAGCTCGCGCCGGTGAGCGAGCTGACGTTGAGCGCGGCCCAGCGCGAGGTGCTCGCGCGCGGTGAGCCCGTCTTCGTGGTCGACGTCTGGCACACCGCCGAGACCTGGCTGGCCACCACCCTGCCCGACGGCACGCCCGGCGCGCTCTGGCTGCAGGAGACGCTCGACGCCGAGCGCGACACCGTGGGCCGGATCGTGAAGAGCCACGTGATCAACTTCGGCACGCTCGGCGCGCTCTGGGCGGTGGTGGCGATCGGCCTGGGCGCGGTGGTGGTGGGCCGCCCGATGCGCTCGCTGGCCGAGAAGGCCCGGCGGGTGAGCAGGGGCGACTATTCCGGGCCGCTGCGCATCGGGCAGCGCGACGAGATCGGCCAGCTCGCGGCCGAGATGAACCACATGTGTGACGAGCTGCTGGTCGCGCGCGATCGCCTGCAGCAGGAAGTCGTGGCCCGGTCCACCGCGCAAGACGCGCTCCGCCACGCCGATCGCCTCACCACCGTGGGCCTGCTCGCCGCAGGCATCGCGCACGAGCTGGGCACGCCGCTCAACGTGGTGGCGATGCGCGCGAAGATGATCTGCACCGGCGAGGTGGCGGGCGACGAGGCGAAGAACAACGCGTCGATCATCCACCAGCAGGCGGGGCAGATGACCCGCATCATCCGTCAGCTGCTCGACTTCGCCCGGCGTGAGCCCCCCAAGCTGACCCACTTCTCGCTCGACCAGGTCGCCGCGCAGTCGGTGGCGATGCTGGCCCCCCTCGCCGAGAAGGGCGGCTGCACGCTGTCCATCGCGCCGCCGGCAGAGGGGCCCGTGGAGATCGACGGCGATCCCAACCAGCTGCAGCAGGTGATCGCCAACCTGGTGATCAACAGCGTGCAGGCGATGCCGCAGGGCGGGCCGGTGAGGCTCTCGGTGAAGAAGGTGCGCGCCACGCCGCCGCCCGATCTGGGCGGCCCCGAGGGGCCCTACGCGCGCCTCGACGTGAACGATCGCGGCGCCGGCATCGCGCCCGAAGCACTGCCCCGCATCTTCGAGCCCTTCTTCACCACCAAGGCCGTCGGTGACGGCAACGGGCTGGGGCTGCCGGTCGCCTGGGGGATCCTCAAAGATCACCGCGGCTGGATCGCCGTCGAGTCGACGCCCGGCGTCAGCACCACCTTTTCCCTCTTTCTTCCCCTGGAGCGCGCACCCTCATGAGTCACCAGATCCTCATCGTCGAAGACGACCTCGCCATGGCCCAGCTGCTCGTCGAAGGCCTCACCCGCCGGGGCTACCAGCCGCGGGCAGCCAACGGGGGTGAAGCCGCCCTCGCGCTGATGCAGCAGCACGACTTCCAGGCCGTGGTCACCGACGTCAACATGAAGGGCCTCGACGGCCTCACGCTCTGCGAGCGCATCGTGGCCGGCCACCCGGGCGTGCCGGTGCTGGTGATCACCGCCTTCGGCAGCATGGACACGGCCATCAAGGCCATCCGCGCGGGGGCCTACGACTTCCTCACCAAGCCCTTCGAGCTCGAGACCCTCACCCTGGCCCTGGCGCGCGCGGTTCAGCACAAGCAGCTGCGGGAAGAAGTGAAGCGGCTCCGCGACGAGGCGGGCGTGCGCAAGGGCACCAACACGCTGCTGGGCGAGAGCTCGGCCATTCGCGAGCTGGTGAGCCTGGTGAACCGGGTGGCCGACAGCGAATCGGCGGTGTTGATCACCGGCGAGCACGGCGCGGGCAAGGACCTGGTGGCCCGGGCCGTTCACGAGGCGAGCCGCCGCCGCGCGGGGCCCTTCGTCACCATCAACTGCAGCGCGGTCCCCGAGGCGCTGCTCGCCGCCGAGCTGTTCGGGGTGGCGAAGGGCAAGCCGGGCGTCTTCGTGCGGGCGCAGGGCGGCACGGTGTTCCTCGACGAGCTGGGCGAGCTCTCGGCTGACCTGCAGCAGAAGGTGCTCCGCGCGATCCAGGAGCGCAAGGTGGTGCCCGTGGGGGGCGAGCAGGAAGTGGCCTTCGACGCCCGCCTCGTCACCGCCACCCACCTCGACCTCGAGACGGCGGTGGAAGAGAAGCGCTTCCGCGAAGATCTCTATTTCCGGATCAACGTGATCAACCTGCACGTGCCGCCGCTGCGCATGCGGGGCAACGACGTGCTGGTGCTGGCGCAGCACTTCGTGCGCACCTTCGCCGAGAAGGGCCGCAAGGAAGTCACCGGCATCGCCGCGTCGGCCGCCGAGAAGCTGCTGGCCTACGCGTGGCCGGGCAACGTGCGTGAGCTGCAGAACGTGATCGAGCGGGCGGTGGCGTTGACGCGCTACGCCCAGCTCACCACCGAAGACCTGCCCGAGAAGGTGCTCCACCCCAGCGCCTCGCAGCGCGCGGACGACGCCGACGAGGCGGTGATGCGGCCGATGGACGACATCGAACGGCAGCACATCTTGCGCGTGCTCCGCGCGGTGGGCGGCCACCGCACCCAGGCCGCGAAGATCCTCGGGCTCGATCGCAAGACCCTGTACCGCAAGCTCGAGAGCTACGGCCCCGAAGAAGTCGACGCCGCGCTGCGAAACGCGCCGCCGCGGCAGATCGGCGGCACCGACTGAGATGATTCTTTTGACACGCAGCGTCGCGCGCACCACGCTCCGCGGCCTCACCCACGGAGGACACACATGCGCAAGTCATCGATGCTGCTCGCAGCGCTCTTGAGCGGTTGCGGCGGAACGACACCCGAGGTCTACCAGCTCCTCGTCGACTACTTCACGCTGCCCGACAGTTGCTACACGAGCATGATGCAGCCGAACACGGTGGCCACCGTGCAGCCGCCGGCGCCGCTGTCCGTTCAGGTGTGGGACGGCCCCGAGAACTCGGCGTTCATGCAGATCGAGTCGGCGCCGATCACCATCGACATGGGCGCGGCGCCCAACGTCAGCATCGGCGGCATCTTCACCGGCAAGAAGGTCGACAAGGGTTGGACGTTCAACAGCGACACCACGGTGAAGCAGACGGTGCTCCAGGGCACCACCGTGCAGGCGACGGTCACCACGGTGACGCACGCCGAGATGACCTTCGAGCGTTCGGTGACCTTCAAGGGCACCGGGGTGTTGAGCTCGTCGAGCACCTGCGCCGGCCAGACCTGCCCGGGCACCAACCCGAGCTGCACCGTCAGCGGCATCGCGCTGACCGGCACCAGGGTCGCCGTTCAGTACGAGCGAGCCCCATGACTCTGTCTCCCTCTCCCTGCGAAGCGGGGAGAGGGTCGGGGTGAAGGGCAGACCTCACACCCTCAAAATCACCCCGCGAGCCGGCTTCCCGGTCGCCGCATGAATCGCCCGCACGTACGCCTGAGTCTGGGCTTCGTACTGCGGGCGATTCTCTTCAATCGACGCATCGGTCTTGAACTCGACGATGCGCCACACCCCGTCGAGCTCGTAGGCGAGATCGATCGCCCCTTCGACGATGGTGCCGTCCTCGAGGTGATCCACCAGCGACACCTCGCGCCGGACGTCTGCTGAACCGCGCGCCGCGCTGACGGCCGGGTGAGCCAGCGCCGCCACCACCGCCTCGGTCGCCGCGCGGATCTCCCGCTGAGGCGCCTGCAGCGAACGGCCCATCACCGACGCGATCCCTTCCACCACCTCTTCCGACGCCTCGAGCGGCACCACCGCCAGGCAGGCGTGCACGAGCTCGCCGAAGCGCCGGCCCGCCGCGCGCCCTTCCCTGTTCGCCGAGGTCTGCTCGACCTGGAGGGTGCCGGTGACGAGCACCGGGGGCAGCTCACGCGCGACGGTGATCCGCTCGCTGGGCACCGAGCCTTTGCCGACCGCGAGCGTCCGGGCGTCCTGCCACTGCTCGAACGCGGCGATGCTGCGAGGCCCCTCGACGTCGTCTTCCGAGAGCGCGTCGGCGGCCTCGAGGCCGGTACGTTCTTCCCGGGTGAGCTCGAGCGTACGGGGATCCCACCACACCACGCCGTTCTTCATCGTGGCCGCGCGATGCAGCCCCGGGAGCGGCACCTCGTTGGGCACGGGGCCGTCTCGATCGAGGATCGGGTCTCTCCCGAACGGGGGGCAGCCCGGCGCGGGCTTCGGCTCGTGCTCGAAGCCCAGCTGGGGATACAGCGCCGGGTAGAGCACCTCGGTCCAGGCGTCCTTCCACCGCTTCTCGCTGCACACGGGCACGACCAGCACGTCGCGCGCGCGCGTCGCCGCGACGTAGGTGAGCCGCAGCGCCTCTTCCTGGTCGCGCGCCAGCACCTCGTGCTCGTGATCCCTCAGCTCGACGGGCACGCAGTTCGCGAGCGAGTGCACCCACAGCCCGCGCTCCGGGTCGACCCAGTGCGAGGGTTCCTGCCGGGCGGAGTTCGCGGTGGGCTCGGCGAGGATCACCACGGGGAACTCGAGGCCCTTCGCGGCGTGCACGGTCATCATGCGCACGCCCTCGGTGCCCTCCTCGACGATGGGCGCCTCGGGGGCCTCGCCGTCATCGGCCTCTTCCTGCAGCGCCTCCACCACGTCGCGGAAGCTGCTCGCGCGCCGCTCGTGCCGCCGCGACACCTCGGCGAGCTGGAGCACGTTGGCCAGCGCCTGGGCCCCCGCGGTCCAGAAGGCGACCCCGGCGTGCGCGCGGGTCAGCTCGAGCAGCTCGTGCACCGTGGCCGAGACGGGCCGCAGGTTGCGCTTCCGGTGCAGGTCGCGCAGCGCGCCGAGCGCGTCGATGACCTCGCGGGCAGACTCCGAGAAGACGCTGCCCCCGTTCATCCCGAGCGGAGTCGAGGGACCCTGGTCGCTCGCCCCTCGACTCTGCTCGGGGTGAACGGAGGTGGCAGCGTCCCACGGGCGCAGCGGGTGCAGCTTCCCGTGCGCCTGCTTGAAGGCGAACAGCTGCTCGTCGGTGAAGGCGAAGAACGGCCCGCGCAGCGTGGCGTAGACCGAGAACTCGTCATCGGGGCGATCGACGGCGAAGAGCGCGGTGCGCAGCGCCATCACCTCTTCGCGCTGGTGGAACGAGCGCCCCCCGACCAGCACGTGCGGCACCCGCCGCGCCTCGAGCGCCTGGGCGTAGGGGCGCGGCACGTCGACCCCGCCCCACCGGCGCAGCCGCTTGAACAGAATGCACACGTGGCGCGCCTGCACGGGCACGCGCTCGCCCTCTTCTTCGACCGTCCAGGTGCTCCTGGTCACCAGCCACTCCACGAACGCGCCCACCGCCTCGGGCAGGCTGGTCTCGATGGCGTCCTTGGTGACGCGGCCCTTGCCGCTGAACGGCCGCGGGGCGGGCAGCGCCACCACCGACGGCTGCTCGCGGTTGGGCTCGCGCCACTCGCCCAGCGGCACGTAGGTGGCCTGGTGCTCTCCGGTCATCACGGTGGAGAACGCGGCGTTCACCGCGGCCTGGATGCCGGGCGTGCTGCGGAAGCTGGTGGACAGGTACAGCACCTCGGCGCCGCACGAGAGCAGGTGCTGCTTCACGCGCTCGTAGAGGAGAATGTCGGCGCGGCGGAAGCGGTAGATGCTCTGCTTCGGATCGCCCACCACGAAGAGCTTGCCCGGCACGGGCCGCGTGGCGAACGGCGCGCTCACCGCGGCGTCGTCAGAGGCGAGCAAGAGCACGATCTCGCTCTGCAGGGGATCGGTGTCCTGGAACTCGTCGACGAAGACGCGCTTGAAGCGCTCCTGCAGCGACTCGCGCACCGAGTGGTGATCGCGCAGCAGGTTGCGGGTGAGCAGGAGCAGGTCGACGAAGTCGAGCACCCCGCGCCGTGACTTCTCCAGCTCGTAGCCCTCGACGATGGGCCGCAGCTCGTCGTGCAGGCGGGCCGCGAGATCCGCGTCGGCCAGCCGGACGAAGTTCTTGAGCGCGGTCCACACCGCGTCGCGCTCGGCGAGAATCTGCGCTTCGGTGAGCCCGCCGCTGAACGAGAGCCCCCAGGCCTTGGCGGTCCACCGGTACTGGTTGCCGCCGAGCTCCTTGAGCTGCGCCTCGAGGCCGTCGTAGTCGCGCTTCGAGACCGACTCCCGGTGCGAGAGGTCGTCGAGGAACCTGCGGGCGAGCTCGAGGCTGTCGAGGAACTCGCTGCGATCGCGCTTCAACTTCACGAAGGGAATCCGCGCGGCCAGGCCCTCGAGCAAGGGCAGCAGCGCGTCGATGGCGGCCTCGCGGCTGAACGGGTCCCTGCGCCAGGGCGCGGCGAAGTCGCGGTGCTCCACCAGGGACTGCACGGCCGAATACAGCGCCTTGCGCGGCGGCTCGGAGTCGGGGCCGCGCTGCCGGCGGCGCAGCGCACGGCGCACGCCCTCGGGCTGGGTCTGCAGGAGATCCTGGAAGCGCCGGTGAAAGGCGGCCGAGAGCAGCGCGTCGGAATCGCCTTCCGCGGCGACCTCGAAGAGCGGGTCCACGCCGGCCTCGACGGGGTACTCGCGAAGCAGATCGGCGCACAGCCCGTGGATGGTGCCGATGCGGGCGACCTCGAGTTCCTCGAGCGCGAGGGTGAGCCTGTCGCGCTCGAGCTCGAGGGTGACCTCTTCCCTCGCGCGCTCGAGCCGGGTGCGCAGCCGCAGCTTCATCTCGCCGGCGGCCTTCTCGGTGAAGGTGACCGAGATGATCTGGCTGAGCGTCGCCCGCCCCTTGCGCACCATCATCACGATGCGCTCGACCAGCACCGTGGTCTTCCCGGTGCCGGCCGCGGCCTCGACCACGAAGGTGGTGTCGAGGTCCTCGAGCAGCTGCGTGCGCGTCGCCTGGTCCCCTGGCACCTTCATGGCATCGCCCTCAGCGTGCGCAGGTCCTTCAGCTCGGCCCTCAGACCCTTGCGGGTGCGCACCAGGCGGCGTTCTTCATCGGGCCCGCACACCGCCCTGAAGTTGCAGTAGCGGCACTCGCCTTCCTCGGGGGCGGCCGGGAAGAACCCCGTCTCGAGCGCGCTGCGAATGGTGCGCGCCACGAGCCCGAACGCCTCGCGGCTGGCGGCGTCGAGCGCGGTGGGCACGCTCAGGAAGCCGCCGATCTGCGTGGTGTAGAAGAGCCGCCCGCCCTTCACCACCACACCGGGGAACAGCTTCTCGAGCACCAGCGCGTAGAGCACCGGCTGCAGATGCCGCCCGCCGCCGATGACGTTCCCGGGCTCGGCGCGCGCCCGGCCCGTCTTGTAGTCCGTCGCTCGCAGCGCACCGCTCGCGCTCTTCTCCACCAGGTCGATCGAGCCGCGCACCTGGAGCCCCTCGGTCAAGGTGACCGGGCTCGGCGAGCTCGCGGGATCCTGAGAATCGACGTCGCGGCCGGGCAACCCGAACGAGAGCTCGAAGTGAGCCGGCTTGAACTCGGTGTCCTTCGACACCTTCTTCACCCACTCGCGCAGGTCGGCCTCGAGCGTCTGCACGCCGTCTTCCCAGACACGCTCGATGGCGGGCTTGAACTGATCGAACACCTCCTGGGACACGTGCTCGACGGTGGCGTGCAGCCGCTCGAGCACCGCCGGCAGCGTGGCCTCGGTGATCTCCACCCCGTCCTTCCGCAGCGCGGACAGCAGCTCGTAGTGCGCCTGGTGCGCCATCGAGCCCTTCTCGAGGGGGCCCAGCTCTTCCAGCTCGCCGGGGATCTCCATCGGCTGCAGCCGCACGATCGCCGAGAGAAAGAACCGGTACGGGCACGCCGCGTACTGCTCGAGCGCCGTGGGGGAGAACGGACGCACGGCGGGTTGATGCGCCTCGAGCGCGGCGCGGCCCAGCGCGCCCGGCTTCACCAGGCCGTCGTGCGCGGTCCACGTGCTCTGCTGCCACCGCGCGTAGCGGGCCC
This sequence comes from Archangium sp., assembly GCA_030681645.1. Lineage (GTDB taxonomy): Bacteria > Myxococcota > Myxococcia > Myxococcales > Myxococcaceae > Archangium_A. The sequence goes on along the minus strand of JAUXRX010000007.1, from coordinate 81,384 downwards.
TCAGCGCGCGGGCGAGGTGCAGGTTGGTCTTCACCAGGTAGCGGCCGTGGCCCTTCACCGGCTCGCGCGAGCGCAAGATGCGATCGAGCATGGCGAGATCGAACTCGGTGTCGTCGATGGCGCGCGAAGGCTCGTCGGGCGCCGGCCAGGCGAGGCGAATGCGCGAGGACGATTCGGCCTGGCGTTGGAGCGCCTCGAAGCCGGGCAGCGAGCCCTGCACCGCGCGGGCGGCCTCCAGCGCGTAGAACGAGGGGACGCGCGGGCGGGCGTGCTCGGCGTCCACGCGGGGATACGAGAGGATCGCCTTCCCGCGCGCGGCCCCCACGGCGAGCTGGAGCGCGAGGCGCTCGCTGGCGATGCGCGCCTTCGACGTCTCGAGGCCGGCAGACACCTTGAGGCGGGTGCCGTCGGGCATGAGCGGGTCTTCGCGGATCTTCTGGGGGAACACGCGCTCGGCGAGGCCGGGAATGAACACGGCGCCGAACGAAAGCCCGCGGGCGGCGTCGACCGGCGCGATGAGCACGCGGCCCTGGCGGCGTCCGTCGGGGGGCTCGGTCACCTCCGACAGGCGCTGGGTGAGCACGGCGCGCACCTCGGGCAGCTCGAGCGGACCGATGGGCGCCATCGGGGCGAGCTCGTGCAGCACCGCGAGCACGCGCTGCGGCGACTTGAGGGCTCGCGTGGCCAGCCCGCCGAGGTGATCGAGCCAGTCCTTCCACGTGGCGGCCTTGGGCAGCTCGGCGAGCGCTTCGAGCAGGGGCAGCGCGAAGTGTTCGAGCGCGTCGAGATCGGCCAGATCACGATCGACCCGCTGCAGCTGGGCCTCGGTCGCGGTGGGGTTCTGCCGTTCCTTTCGTTTCTTCTGGCGCAGGCCCGACAGCCTTCGCTTCCACCGATCGGTCCCGCCGATCACCGCGGCGTCGATGATCAGCCGCTCCCACTTGCGCGGTGAGCGCAGCTGGCCGAGCACCGAGGGCGCCTCGACATCGCCGACCACCTCGGCTGCCGCGGGGACCTCCGGCGAGTTCGGCGTGAGCGGCAGCAACGACTCGGTGGCGTCGGGGCGGAAGAAGCGATCGGTGGCCGCCGCGGGGGGCGCACCGGACTCCTCGAGGCGCGGCACCTGGGAGAGCGAGAGGTACTCACTGAAGCGGCGCGCCGACAGGCCCTCTTCCGCGCAGTGCAGCAGCGCCAGCAGCGCGCGCCCCGAAGGGTCCGGCCGCGGCAGCCCCGAGCTGAACCACGCCGGAATCCGCGCGCGCCGAAACGCGTCCTCGAGAGGCGCGCGGTACGTACCCGGGCTCCGCAACAGCACGGCCATCTCGTCGAACCGCACGCCCGTGCGCGCCAGCTCGATCATGCGGCGGGCGATCTCCACGCACTCGCGAGCCTCGCCAGGGGCGGAAAAGAAGTCCTCGAGCTTGTGCTCCCTCGCCTTGCCTGGCGCGGAGAGCGGCGAGAACAGGTTCCCCTGCAACGCGTCGAGCGCCGAGTCACCCTCGTTCCGCAGCGCCTCGCTCTTCACTCCGAGCGCCACCTCGAGGGCCTCCACCACGCTCAGCTCATCGACCGGAGCCGCCGCGAACACGTTCGGCGCGTGACGCACCATCGCCTCGACGAAGTCCTGCTCGAGCCCCGGACCGAACCGCACGTCGAGCAGCACCAGCGGCGACTTCACCGAGCCAACCACCGCCTCGCGAGCGAGCGAGTACACCATCGATCTATCGGCGAGCGCCCCTTCCGCGAGCGCCGCCTGGAACGCGCGCATGGCCTCGCCGAGCGCGGGCTCGACCGCCTCTGGAGCAATGCCCAGCATCCGCAGCTCGCCCACCGTCCGGGCCAGGGCGCGCGACAACCCGGGCCTGCCTTCGAGCGGCGCCAGGCGGTGCAGCAGCTCGTCTCCCCCGAGCTGATGAGCGACGCGCGCCCAGAGCGCCTCGAGGGAGAGCGAGGTGACCGCGGTCAGCTTCTGCTCGAGCAGCGCAGGCCGGGCCAGCTCGAGCGCGCAGCGATACAGCGTGGTGCGCCGCCACCCGAACAACGCGCGGTGGAGCGACCGGGTCAGCTCGGCGACCGTCTCGAAGGAAGGCCCGACGAGGAGCACGTCGCCGCTGGGCGGCAGGGTCATCAGGAACTCGCGCGCGCGAGCGAGCCGAAGTTCAGTCCGCCGACTCGTCACCAGGGCACGCACGCGGGGGACAATGCCGGAAACGAGAAACGCCGACGAGGACCAACATCCGAGCTAGACCCGGCGGGTCTCGATGAATCCCGCACTCGAAGCCTGGATCAACCGTTGGTGGAGGCCGCTGCTCGCCCTGGGCGTGGGGCTGCACTTCACGACCCTGTTCGGAACGCTGACCGAGCCGGACTCCGCGCTCTACGCGATCGTGGCGAAGAACATGGCGAGGTCGGGCGACCTCATCAACCTGATCGCCTACGGGGGGGACTGGCTCGACAAGCCGCACTTCCTCTTCTGGGTGGCCTCGACGTCGATGCGCCTGTTCGGCGTCAACGAGATCGCCTGGCGGCTTCCGGCCCTCGGCTTCTTCTTCCTCGCCCTTCACTACACCTGGCGGCTGGGCGTCCTCCTCTTCGACCGCACGGCCGCCAGGCTGGCGGTGCTGCTCCTGCTGGTGGCGGAACACACCCTGCTCTCGAACGCAGACGTGCGGGCCGAGCCGTACCTGGTGGGGCTGGTGGTCGCCGCCGTCTTCCACCTGCTCAGTGCGAGAGGGGTCGGGGCGAGGGCAACCAGGACGCTCGCCGCGCACCTGATCGCGGGCGCAGCCTTCACGGCCGCCGCGATGTCCACGAAGGGCCCCTTCCTCCTGGTCCCCATCTGCGGGGCGCTGATCGCCCACGACTGGCGCGCCCTGCTCAAGTGGCGAACGCTCGTCGGAGCCGTGCTCATCGCGCTCTTCCTGCTCCCCGAGCTGGCGGCCCTCTACCTCCAATACGACCTGCACCCCGAGAAGGTGATGTTCGGCCGCACCGGGGTGTCCGGCGTCCGCTTCTTCTTCTGGGACAGCCAGTTCGGCCGCTTCCTGAACACCGGGCCGCTGAAGGGCTACGGCGACCCCACCTATTTCTTCCACGTGGTGCTCTGGGCCTTCCTGCCCTGGTCGCTGTGGCTCTACTTCGCGGCGGCCGCGCGCGTGCGCCAGGCGCTCGAGAAGCAACCCTCACCGTGGGGTGGCCGCGAGCTCCACGTCTGGGGAGGCGCGCTGCTGACGATGCTGGTCTTCACGGCGTCGCGCTCACAACTGCCGCACTACCTGAACATCGTCTTCCCGTTCTTCGCGCTGGCGATCGCGTCCTGGCTGACGCGCCTCGAGTCACCGCGCGCGAAGGCGTGGGCCACGCGCCTGGGCCTCGCCGTGACGGTCGGCATGCCGCTGGCGGCGATCGGCCTGCTGCTGGTCGTGGAACCGCCCGCGTACCTCGCGGTCGCGGCAGGAGTCGGCGCCGTCGCGCTCGCGAGCTTCGCCCTGTTCCGCGGGCTCACCCTCGAAGCGACGATCGGCCGCGCCTTCCTGGTGGCGGTCGCGGTGAACCTGGCGCTCATCCGTTCCTACCTGCCGTTCCTGCTCAGCCACCAGGTGGGCAAGCAGGCCGCGGAAATGGCGAACACCCTGCCCCCGATGCAGACCGCGCTGGTCGAAGTGGAGTCGCTCACCTTCGACTTCCAGCTGGCCCAACCGGTGGTGCGCTGGACCGCCGACGACACCCGCAAGATGACGGAGACCGGGCCCGCGCGGGTGCTGACCTCGGCGAGCGGGAAGACGTGGCTCGAAGAGCGCGGGCTCGAGGTGAAGGTGCTCGCCACCTGGGACTCCTTCCACGTGTCACTGCCGACCCGCACCTTCCTCGACGCGCGCACGAGATCGACCGTCGTCGAGCCGTGGGTGCTCGCGGAAGTTTCGCGCTGAACGGGCCTCGCGTCGACTCGCCCGGGCGCTGAGGGTATGGGGTGTTCATGAAGCTGCCCCTGAGCCTCTGCGCCCTCGTCGTGATCGCAGCGAGCTGCCAGTGCGGGGGCCCGCTCGATCCCTGCGAGGCGACGAAGTGCGGAACGGGGCTGGAGTGCGCCCCCTCGACTGGCAAGTGCGTGTCCGCCTCGAGCGACAGCGGGGTCGGCGGCGGGGCTGGCGGTGGAAGCGGAACCGTCGGAGGCGGCGGCGGATCGACCGATGGCGGCGGCGCCGATGCGGGCGCGTGCCCGGCCGCCTGTTCGGGCGCCACGCCGATCTGCGACGCCGTCGCGCAGCGCTGCGTGGTCTGCGCGAGCTCGAGCGACTGTCCGCTGACCGCGCCGATCTGCGTGACCACGGTGCAGCCTGCCGGCGCCTGCTACCAGTGCCGCAACCTGCTCGACTGCCCCAACGCAGCCGACTGCGATCCGGTGACGCACCTCTGCCTCGCGCCTCCGGATGCCGGCACGGGAGGCGGCGGGGGCAACGAGCCGGTGGTCTACGGCCACACCGCCTCGACGCTGTACAAGGTGAACGCGACCACCAAGGCCGTCACGCCCGTGGCCAGCTTCGGCAACTGCGACGGCGAGGTGATCGATCTGGCGCTCGACCAGTACTCGCGCGCGTTCGTCACCACCCAGAGCGGGCTCTTCCAGCTCAACCTGACGACCGCGCAGTGCAGCGCGGTGAACCCCTCGACCACCGAGAGCTACCCGAACTCGCTCTCCTTCGTGCCGAAGGGCACCATCGACCCGAACTACGAGGTGCTCGTCGGCTACGCCGGCTCGAGCTACGTACGCATCAACCTGAGCACGGGCGCGCTGCAGCAGATCGGCACGCTCGGCGGAGGCTTCGTCTCGAGCGGAGACATCGTGAGCGTGATCGACGGCGGCACCTACCTCACCGCGAAAGACCCGGGCGGCCCGTCCACGAGCGACTACCTGATCGAGGTGAACCCCACGACCGGCGCGCTCGTTCGCAGCTTCGGCACCCTGCCCTTCAACGACGTCTACGGGCTCGCGTTCTGGGGCGGCAGCCTCTACGGCTTCTCCAACGGCGGCACGCTGTTCGAGATCACCATCACCGGCTCGACCACCACCTCGGTCCCGGTGCCGAACGCGGCCAGCCAGCAGTGGAACGGCGCGGGCTCCACGACCGCCGCGAAGCTGCGGTGACCGTTCAGTCTTTCGGCTGCGTCAGCCGCCAGGGCAGGCCGCACCGCGGCGCGAGAGCCCCAAAGCCAGCCAAGATCCGCGCGGCTTGATTGTCCCAATCTGCAGACATACGGTTCCGCCCTGTCCGCGACCTTCGTTCGCGAAATCACCCAAGAGGAACACCATGGACGAGCGTCAACCTGACGGCGAGTGGAGACGACTGCGCCGCAAGTTCCTCAGCCGCCTCATCCTCCCCCTCCTCGGCTCGGCGGTGGTCGGGCCGTACACGCTGGGCCTGCTCCTCGACCTCCAGCGCGACCAGCTTCAGCGCGCGCTCACGGTGATCTTTCTCCCCATCCTCGTGGTGGTGGGGCTGATTCAGCCCTGGCTCCTCGCGGGCGTCATCTGCCGCACCGCCAGCGCCACCGGACCCAACGAGCTGCCAGGCGAGCGGCTGGAACGGCTCCTCTCGCTTCCACGCCGGCTGGAGCTGTTGTGCCTCCTGCCCACCTACGTGGCCGGTGGCATGCTCTTCACCCTGGGCTGCGCCCTCGCCTTTGGCACCAGCTTCACCGCGGTCCTCATCTCGGTGCCCTTCGGCGTGCTCCTCGCCATGCTGGTCGGCATCCCCACCGTGCTCCTCTTCCAGGAAGACGTGCTTCCGCTCGTCGTGGCCGAGTACCAACGCGCGCCGCGCAGCCTCGCGCGCCGCAGCAACCTGCTGTGGCCGCGGCAGAGCTGGTACCTGCCCTACGCCTTCACCGTGCTCCTGCTCTGGGTGGTGTCCACGGCCGTGGTCATCGTCGGCCAGAAGTACGCCGACACCCGAGCGCTCATCTCGAGCCAGCTCCAGCCGCTGATCTCCGGCGAGGCGCTCTCGAAGCTCCAGGCCGACCTCGGCGAAGGCGCGGGCCAGGCGCTCGTCGCCCTGCTCATCGTGTGTGGGGTGCTGCTGGTGATGTTCCTCGCCTCGGGTTGGCTGATGGGCCAGCGCGAGCGCCGCGCCGCCCAGCTGATCGAAGAGACGCTGCGCACCATCGCGCAGGGCTCGCCCAGCCTGCCCGCGTGGCTGGGCACCGACGAGATCGGCGACGCCGCCTTCGCCGCGGGAGAGCTGAGCGGCGACATGAAGAACGTCTTCACCCAGCTGCAGGCCATGGCGGTGGGGAACCTGAGCGTTCAGCTCGTGGGCGACTCGGGGCTCATTCAGTCCTTCCGCTCGTCGCAGCGGGGCCTGCTGCAGCTGTCCGAGCAGATGCGCGTGCTCTCGCGCGGCGACACGGCGGTCGGGGCTGAGATGCCCGGCGAGCTGGGGCTCGCCTTCGGCCAGCTCAGCGGCGCGCTCCTGGCCACCGTCACCCAGGCCAAGACCATCGCCCAGGGCGACCTGCGCAGCGAGGTGCAGGTCACCGGCGAGCTCGGGCTGGCCATCAACCAGATGACCACGAACCTCCGCTCGATGGTCGGCCACACCCAGGACGTGGCCAGGCAGGTCAACGACATCGTCGTGGCGCTGCGCGGCGCCGCCACCCAGCTCTCCACCGCGACCACCGAGCAGGTCTCTGCGCTCACCGAGACGGCCAACACGATGACCGAGATGTCGCAGACCTCGACGGCCTCTGCCGATCGCTGCGTCGAGCTGATCGAGAAGGGCGAGTCGGCCGCGGCGGTGGTCGAGCGCGGGCAGCGCGGGGCAGACGACGCGGGCGGGGCCATGCAGGCCATCTCGGAGGCCCTGGGCGTCATCTCGTCGGCCTCGTCGGCCCTCGCGCAGAAGGTGCAGCAGGTCGACGGCATCATCGAGACGGTGGGCTTCCTGGCCGACCAGTCCAGCACCCTGGCGATCAACGCGGGCATCGAGGCGTCGCGCGCCGGCGACGCGGGCCTCGGCTTCTCGGCCGTCGCACGCGAGATGCGCACCCTCGCCAGCGACTCGAGGAAGGCCACCGCCCAGATTCGGGAGATCCTCCAGGAGATCCGCCAGAAGACGGCCCAGGTCGACAGCTCCGTGGCCGTGGGCGGCAAGACCGTCACCCAGGGCGTGGGGCTGGTGAAGAACCTGGGGGTGGCCATCAACATGCTCGGCGTCACCATTCACGACACCGCGGGCCTGATGCGCCAGGTGGAAGGCTCGGCGCGTCAGCACCAGGCCGGCGTCGCGCAGGTCACGGTGGCGCTGCGAAGCATGCAGGCCGCCTCGGAATCGATTCGCGACGGCGCGCGGGCCGTCAGCACCCTCTCGGAACGCGCGCAGGAACTGGCGGTGGTGCTCAAGCGCGCCGCGGGGTCCTACCAGGTCAAGGCGCTCGCCGAGACCACCCAGCCACAGGCCTGACCCGAGATGGACTCCCGGGTGCCTTTCGCGCGTCGAGCGCTCGAAGCGGAGTTCGGCCTCGCGCTGGAGGCCGTCACGAACGAAGAAGTCTCGCGCGCCGTGACCGCTGCCGCCGGCGCGGCGGAGGCCGACTGGAAAGACCGCGCCTTCCTCGCTCGCCTGGTCGACGAGCTGCCCATCGACGAGAGCTCGCTCTTTCGCAACGAGCTCCTCTGGCAGTGGCTCGCTGCCGAGCTCCCCGCCTGGCTCGACGCCTCGATGGGGCGCGGTCGCACGTTCCGGGCGCTCTCGCTGGGCTGCTCCTCGGGGCAGGAAGTCTTCAGCGTCGCGATGCTCCTCGTCTCCGAGCTTCGCCGCCGCGGGGTGCTCTCTTCGTCCGCGGCCGAGTTCGCGCGCGTCTGGGGCATCGACGCCTCGGAAGCCCGCATCAACACCGCGCGCCTCGGCGCGGTGCGCGCGTGGTCAGTGCACCGGTCTGCCCTCCAGCGCACCCACGGCTACCTCTCGCCCGATGCTGAGGACCCCACCCGGTTCCTCGTCGACCCTTCGGTGCGCGCCCTCACCTTCTTCGAGCGCCGCAACCTGCTGGAGCTGGTGGAGAACCCGTCGGACCTCGGCGGCCACGGCCTGGTGCTCTGTCAGCACGTGCTCGTGTACTTCCGCGAAGAGACGGCCGTTCACGTGTTGCGCCGGCTCGCCCAGGGGTGCGACCCCGGCACCGTGATCGTCCTCTCACCCGTCGAGGCGCACCTGTTCACCCAGGTCGACGAACTCGAGCGCCTGCCGTACGTGGGGGCCGCGCGGCGGCGCGGCCTCACCACCGCCACGCTCCCGCCAGCGCTGCGTTCCACGCCCCGCGTTGCACCCGCGCCCGCGCCCGCGAGGGCGATCCCGGCGCATGACCCCCACGCGGCCGCGGAAGCGTACGTGCGCCAGGCTTCCGAGCTGGTCGCCGCCCAGCGCTTCGACGAGGCCCTCACCGCGGCCCGCGCCGCCTGCTTCGAAGAACCCGGTCACCTGGTGGCGCGCTTTCTGGTCGGCCAGACGCTCCTGTCCATCGACGCGCCGCAGGGCCGCCGGGTGTTGCGGGAACTGTCGCTCGAGGTGGCCCGGCTCGAGCCCGGCACCTCGCTGCCGAGCGCCGTCGAGCTCAGCGTCGAGCAGCTCGCGAGCGCAGTGCGGCTGTTGTTGGGAGAGGCCCCGTGACCGCTTCCCTCGTGGTGCGGGTGGCCCCCGGTGACGTGGCCGGCCTCGAGGCGAGAGCCCGGGACCTGTCGAACCCCGCCGGGTCGGGCACCGCCGAGCGCTGGGCCCTGGTGCGCTTCACCCTCGGGGGCGCGCCGTACGCCGTGGAACTGGCGCTGCTCGAGTGCGTGGTCACCCGCCTGGGCACGGCCGGGCCCCTCGCGGGCGCACCCGCCGGCATTCGCGGGCTCGCCTTCGTCGACAGCGTGCCCCACGTCGCGGTCGATCTCGTGCACCGCACCAGCGGCGTCGAACGGGAACTCGCCGCCCTCTCGCAGGCCCCGGCGCTGGTGTTGCGCAGTGAAGAGAGCGCCAGCGCAGTGTGCGTCGAGGGGCCGCTCGAGCTGGTCGACGCGCCCCGCCCCGCCTCGCCCTCGCTCGCCGAGGGGCCGGTCGCGGGCAGGCTCGCCGACGGAACGCTGGTGCTGTCCAGCCAGTGGCTGCTCTCGTGGGTCGCTTCGCTCGGAGAGGGCCGTTGATGGACCCCGCTTCCCGGCGACGCGTGCTCGGCCTCTTCGTGTCCGAGGCCGAAGACGGGCTCGCGGCGATGGCCGCCCTCGCCGCTCACTTCGAAGCGGCCGAGAACCCCGCGTCCGTCACCGAGCTGTGCGCGACGGCGCACAGCCTCAAGGGCGCCGCGGCCGCGGTGGGCGTGCCCGAGCTGGTGTGGGCGATACACCGGGTCGAGGCCCTCGCGCTGCGCGTGGGGCAGACCCCGGTCGCGCGACGCAAGGCGGATCACGCCCGGCTGTTGCGCGCCATCGACCTGCTCACCAGCACGGCCGCCAGCCTCGGGGTGCAGGGCGAGCTCCCGGCGGGGGCCTCGGCGCAGCTCCGCGCCCTGCTCGCCGGGGTCGAGCCCGAGACGCCCGCGCCGGGCGCGGCCACGCCGGCCACCGGCCCTTCGCAGGGCGCCCCTTCGAAGGAATCGGGCCTCGAGCGCCTCAGCGTGCCCGCGGAGTCGGTCGACGAAGCGCTCCGGCTCGCCTCCTCGCTCGCGCGGCAGGCGGCGGTGCTCAGGGGGCGCTGCGCCGAGAGCGGCTCGACCCTGCTGGCGGCGGCCTCGGAACTGGCGGTCACCGCCGAACGCGTCGAGGCCAACCTCTTCGGCCTGCGCATGATCCCCGCGGCGGAATCGCTCGCCGGCATCGAGACCGAGGTGCAGGCCCTCGCCGTTCGCCTCGGCAAGGAGGTCGACGTGGTGTTGGACGACCGCGGCGTGCGCGCAGACCGCGCCACCCTGCAGGCCGCGCGCGGCATGATCCGCCACCTCGTCCGCAACAGCCTCGACCATGGCCTCGAGCCGTCGGCCACCCGCGTCGCCGCCGGGAAACCCGCCCGGGGCACGCTGCGCATCTCGATGTCCCTGGCCGAGTCGCGCCTCGCCGTGGTGGTGAGCGACGACGGGCGCGGCTTCGACGTCGCCGCGATTCGCCGCCAGCTCGCGGGCACCCGCGAGGAAGCGGCCGTGGCGAGGCTCTCCGACGAAGAAGTGCTCATTCTCTTCGCCTCGGAAGGGGGCAGCACCCGCGAGGAAGCGAACGAGATCTCCGGCCGCGGCATCGGGCTCTCGGCGGTGGTGAGCCTGGTGCGCGCCAGGGGCGGTGACTTCCAGCTCCGCACCGAGGCCGGGCGGGGCAGCTCGACGCACTTCACCGTGCCCCTCGAGGTGTACGCGCTCGAGGTGTTGACCATCACCGACGACGGTCACTGTCTGGGCATTCCCATCACCGCGGTCGAACGAACGCTCAGCCTCACCCGGGGCGTCACCTTCCAGCGCGGCCCCAGCGGCCCCATCCTCCCCATCGACGAGCGCATCGTTCACGTTCGATCGATCGGCGTGGTGCGGGAACACGGGGCACCGCGGGCCGGGCAGCGCTTCGCGGTGATCGTCCGGGGCGAAGGCCGGGAAGTCGCCTTCGCCGTCGACGAGGTGGGAGAGACCCTGCGCGTCGCGCCCCAGGCCGTCCCTCCGTGGGTGCGGCCCGACGCGCTCGTCACCGGCGTCGCGTTGCTGCCCGATGGCCGGCAGCTGCACGTGCTCAATCCCCACCGGCTGCTGCGCCTGGTGCTCGACACCCGGGGCGACGTCCGCCCGGACCTCGCGGTCGCGCCGCAGCGCAAGCTGCGGCTGCTGCTCGCGGAAGACTCGCTGGCCACGCGCGAGGTGCTGCGGGTGCTGCTGGAACACGACGGCTACGACGTCCGCGTGGCGGCCGACGGTGAAGAGGCCCTCGCCGGCATTCTCCGCGACCTGCCCGACGCGGTGGTGAGCGACTTCAGCATGCCCCGCTGCGATGGCCCCACCCTCACCCGCCGGCTGCGCGCCAACCCGGCCACGGCCCGGCTGCCGGTGGTGTTGCTGACGTCGAAGAGCGACCCGACCTCGCGCGCCGAGGGCGCCGAGGCGGGGGCCGACGCGTACCTGGTGAAGTCCGAGTTCAACGCCGCCGTGCTGCGCACCACCCTCAAGTCCCTGGGCGTCGAGTGTCCGTGACCGGGTTGGCGGTGTGGGTCGACGACTACGCCCTGCGCTCCCTGCCGGGCGTGGAGCTGGACCTGTCGCGCGTGCCCGCCCTGGTGATGCGCTGCTTCGAGCGCCTGCCCAACCCGTCCACCGTCGGCCAGCTGGGCCAGTACCGCCAGGTGGCGGTGGTGGGCGGCGGTGACCTGGGCGAGGTGGTGCGCCGGGTCGAGCTCGCCGCCACCAGCCTGCGCATCGGCATCATCGGCGCCCTGCCCCCGGGGGTGGTGGCGCCGCGGAGCCTGCGCGGGCCGGGGCTGCTCGATCTCCTGCCCGCCCACACGCCCGGCGCCGCCCACCGGATCGCCCTGATGGCCGCGGTGCCCATCGTCTCGGGCCGCGCGCAGAAGGCCGACGAGCCGCCCGCGCCGCCGCGGCGCGCCGAGCCGCCGCCCACCGCGCCGCTCGAGGTGGCCCTGCCTTCCCGTGAAGGCTCCGCGTTCGCCATCGCCAGCTCGACCGGCGGGTGCTGGGTGCTCGCCGAGCTGCTCCGGGCGCTCGACGGCAAGCGCCTGGGCCCGGTGCTCGTGGCGCAACACATGGATCCCGAGTTCGTCGGCTTCTTCGCGCGCTGGCTCGAGGCCACCTCGGGGCGGCGCATCGTGATCGTCAGCGGGCTGACCGCGCTCTCGGACGACACCGTCTACCTCGCCCAGGGCGGGTGCGATCTGTGCGTCACCGACGCGGGGCACGTGGTGAGCGTGCCGCCCAGCGGCCGGTTCATCCCCTCGGCCAACCGCCTCTTCCGCACCTTCGCCGAGGCGTTCGGCGCCCGGGGCACGGCGGTGGTGCTCTCGGGCATGGGGGAAGACGGCGCCGAGGGCACGGTGGCGGTGGTGCGTCACGGCGGCACCGCCTTCTGCCAGCACCCCTCGACCGCGATCATTCCTTCGATGCCTTCGAGCGCACAGCGCGCCTCTCCCAGCGTGCTGGCGTTGACGCCCGACGCGCTCGCCGCCGCGCTGGGCGCTACGCGTCGAGCATAGGCGCGAGGTGCTCGGCGCCGACCCTGTCCAGGTCGAGCACCGCCAGGCTGTCGTCTCCGCCCGAGAAGCAGGCCACGTAGCGACCCGCCGGCGCCCGGTCTCCGAGAGGCACGTGGGGCGCGAGGTCTTCCACGGCCTCGACCCAGAGCACGCACGGGCCCTCGGGCAACCGCAGCACCACCATCTTGTCCGTCAGCCGCAGCTCGACCTCGCCTGCGCCGAAGAGCGCCGCGGCGAAGATGACCGGCGCGAGGGTGTCGCCGAGCCGCACCACGAAGGCGCTGTCGTCACCGCGCGGCACCTTGAGGGGCATCGCCGCCGAGAGCACCCGCTCGACCCGGGCCAGGGGAATGGCGCAGCGCCAACCGCCCACGCGCATCACCACCAACGACTCACCCGCGACCGGGCTCATCGCTTCGGCACGCCGAGAGGAAAGCGCTCTCCGAGCGCGCGGTGCAGCGCCTCGTTGAGGTGTTCCGGCTCGACGGGCTTGGCGAGGATCTCCCGCGCGCCCGCGGCCAGGCACTGCGCCCGCGCCCGCGGGTCCTGCACGCTGGTGAGGATGACCACCGGGATGTCGCTGAGCGCGGGGTCGGCCTTCATGGCCGCGCACAACCCGGTGCCGTCGAGGTGGGGCATCTGCATGTCGGCGAGCACGACGTCGGGGCGGTGCGCCCGAATGCTCTTGAGCGCCTCTTCCCCGCTGCGGGCTTCCTGCACCGTGACGTCCTTGCGTTGCACCAGGTAGAGCTTGGTGACTTCGCGAGTCACCCGGCTGTCGTCGACGAGCAGAACCTGAATCATGGTGGCCTTGGGGGGGAGGAAGAAGTCTCGGTTCGGGGGCGGGCGAGGCGCTCGACCTGGTTGGCCAGCACCGGGGCCATGCGGGTCAGCCGCACGCCCATGCCCACCGCCGCGGCGAAGGAACTGCGCGGCCAGTAGGGGTTCGACCAGGCCACCACGCCGGCCGAGTGGGCCGAGGCGGTCTCCCCCGCGGTGCGCACCTTGACGTGCACCTCGGCCGTGGGCTGCATCGGCGTCAGCGTGCGAATGAAGATGCCCCCGGCGCTGATGTCGTACGCGAAGCCGGAAAACCACTCGCGGCCGTCCACCGAGAAGTCCACCACCGAGAAGAAGGGCGTGCGCTCGGCGCTGCGCAGCTGCGTCAGGCTCGGCTGCACCGTGCTGTACACCTTCGCCAGGATCGCCTCGAAGGGAAGGGTTCGTTTGTCCAGCACCCCTGAACCGGTCAGGCGCTGCGCGGCTTCCTGCGCGGCCGGGTTCATCGCCTCGCTCCCGGACATCAGGAGGATCGGCTTGTGCTTGAGCGGGCCTGCGCGCAGCTTCGCGGCGAGGGTGACTCCGTCGAGGCCGGGCAGCACCGTGTCGAGCAGGCAGGCATCGAGTTCCGCCGCGTGCTCGAGCGCCACCTCGAGCGCCTCGTCACCCTCGGTGGCGTAGAGGACCCTCATCCCCGCCTGCTCGAGGTTGGCGCCGATCTGGTTGCGGTAGAGCCGGCTCGACTCGGCCAGCAGCAGTGACTTGCCCGCGAGCGGCCGTCGCCCCGCCCCGGCCGGCCCCGCCGCGCGCGTGAGCATGTCCAGCTTGGGCGCGAGGCTCGCGGTGGTCAGCGGCCGCAGCAGGAAGTCGTCGGCCGCGGCCCGCCAGCAGCGCATCACCTCGTGGGGCGACTCGCTGCTGGTGACGACGATGACGCCGACGCCGCGCCAGGCCTGGTGCTCCTTCACCAGCCGGCAGCATTCGTCGCCGGGCATGGGGCGGAGCTCGAGGCTCACCAACACCGCCAGGGGCAACGGCCCCGCCGCGAGCGCGTCGAGGCAGGCTTCACCCGACGTCACCAGGGTCGCCTGGTACCCCAGGCGGGCTACCGACGCGGCTGTTTCCTTCCCTCCAGGCGAATCATCGACCACCACCACGCCGTTTGCAGACATACGCGTGAAAACCATATCCGCCCGCCGTGGGCGGCACCACACAAGCCGCAGGTACTCTGGAACATTTGCTCAGCTTTGGTGAATGAGCAGGGCGAGCACGTCTCTGGCGCTCTCGACCTTGACCTGCCCCGAAGCCACCAGCACGTTCGCCACCGCGTCGACCAGCTCACCGCGCGCGCCGGCGGTGACGGCCACCGAGCGGGCGTGCAGCGCCATGTGGCCCCGCTGAATGCCCACCGAGCCCAGGGCGCGCACCGCGGCGAAGTTCTGCGCCAGCCCCACCGAGGCCATCACCATGGCCAGCTCGCGCGCGCTCTCCACCCGGAGGATCTTCAGCGCGGCCTGCACCTGGGGGTGGATGCGGATGGGGCCGCCCACCAGGCCCAGCGCCAGGGGCAGCTCGATCCGCCCCACCAGGTCGCCTTCTTCCAGCGCCCAGGTGGACAGGGGGCGGTAGTGGCCGCTGCGGCAGGCGAAGGCGTGGGCCCCCGCTTCGATCGCCCGCCAGTCCTGGCCGGTGGCGATGGCCACGGCGTCGATGCCGTTCATCACGCCCTTGTTGTGGGTCGCGGCGCGGTACGGGTCGGCCTGCGCGAAGCGGCTGGCGCCGACGATGCCCTCGGCGATGGCTTCGCCGCTGAGCCCGAAGTCTGCCAGCGCGGCGAGGGGAACGCGGCAGCTGGCCCGCGCGAGGCGCCGGTCGGCCAGGTTCGAGAGAATGCGCAGGCAGACCCGCCCACCGGTCAACGCCTCGACCAGCGGCGCCACGCCCTCGGCCATGGTGTTGATGAGGTTCGCGCCCATCGCTTCCCGCGTGTCTACGATGAGGTGGAGCACGAGGATCGGCTCGCCCTGCGGCCCCTCGGGTGCCGGCAGGGTGCGCACCTCGAGGTCCCTGGCGCCACCGCCGCGCTGCACCAGGTTGGGGTGAAAGCTGTTGGCCAGCGCCAGCAGCTGTTCCCGGTGGGCCAGCAGCGCGCCGGCCGCGCGGGCCGCGTCGCCGTACCCCACCACCTGCACCTGCCCGATCATCAGCGACTCGTCGGCGTCCGCGGTGAAGCCGCCCGCTTCGCGCGCGACCTTCGCCGCGAAGCTGACCGCCGCCACCACCGACGGTTCCTCGACGGCCATCGGCACCAGGTATTCCTTGCCGTTCACCCGCAGGTTGAGCCCCAGGCCCAGGGGCAGGTGGAAGACGCCCACCGCGTTCTCGATCATCTGGTTGGCCACCTCGAGCGAAAGCCCGATGGAGCCGTCGAGGGCCTGCCCCTCGGCCGGGGACAGGCCGAGCATGCGCGACACGGTGCCCAGGCGCTCCGCGGGGCCCAGCTTGCGGAAGCCGGCCAGCTTCGAGGTCACTCCGCCCACGACGACCTCCCCTGGACGGCGAGGGGGTGGAGGTCGAGCAGCGCCCCGAGCGAGGCCAGCTTGCGGCTCGCGGCGACGAGGCCGAAGCCGACGAACGCCTGCGTGTGCGTCTTGAAGTGGCTGAGCATCGGCCGGGGGCCGAACATCTCGGGGCAGCCCGGCCAGCGGCCGTCCTGCTCGTTCGCGAGGAGGAAGCGCAGCGCCTTCGTCACCCGCGGATCGTCCACCGGGAGCGCCTCGAGCATCGCCGCCAGCGCCAGCCCGGTGGGGCCGGCGAAGCTCGCCTCGCCGCGCTGATGGCCAAACCCACCGTCTGCGTTCTGCTGCTCGACCAGCGCCATGGTGGCGGCGCGCCGCACCGCGCTCGCCGCCGGCAGCGCCCTGCCGATCTCCAGCACGGCGTAGGGCAGGCCCCGGTACCAGCCCGCCTGCCAGCCGCCCCCGGTGAACAGCCCAGCCAGCCAGCGAACCGCGGGCGCGGTGCGAATGGCGTGGCGGCCGGGGTGGCGCTCGAGCGCCGCGACGATGTGCGCGACGACGTCGGGCGTCGGCGGGTCACCCTTGAAGTGCCAGGTGCGCCAGAGCCCGTCTTCGAGCTGGCGCTGCGCGAGGTAGCGCAGGGCGCGCTCGATCGAGCTGCTGCAATCAGCCCGGCCCTCGAGCGCGAGCAGCGCCGACGCGGTGGTGTCGGAGTCTGACTCGAGGCCCGAGAGGAAGGCCCAGCCGCCGTCGTCGTTCTGCGCGCGCACCAGGAAGCGCACCGCCGCCTGGGTGGCGCGCTCGAAGCCGGGCGCGCCCGCCCAGGCCCGCACCATCAGGGTGGTGTCCCAGACGTCGCTGGCGCAGAAGCGCCAGCTGCCGTCGGCCTGCCGCGCGTCGAGGAGGTGCTGCCGACAACGTCGCCAGCACTCCGAGCCGGGGAGGGCCGCCGAGAGGGCGAAGAGCGCCATCGAGGTGCTGACGACGTTGTCACAGAACGAGCCGTTGGGGCTCTGGAGCGCGGGCAGGCACGCCGCGGCCTCGCGCGCGGCCGCCGCGTCGCCATGCCGGGTCTGGAGGAGCACGTGCATCGAGGCCAGCTCGACCTTGCTCCACTGCTTCTGCTGGGAATCGGCGCAGCGGGCCCAGGCCGCGGCCACGCCCTCACGGAGCTCCGCCTCGGTCCAGGGGCTCAGGGCGGCGCGGCCCTGGTGCAGCGCGACCACCTGCATCAGCCGCGCACGCGAGGAGAAGACCTCGGTGCGGAAGCTGGGATCGGAGAGATCGATCGGCCCGGTGGTGCTGGAGAGGAGCAGATCTGCGAGCCCCGTCTCGACGGCGGCGGGCACCGGGTGGTGTTGCTGCACCGGCAGGGACGCGACGACCTCTCGTGCCCGGGCCACCTCGGGCTCAGCCCCACCCGCGCGCGAGAGGGCGAGGCCGACCAGCGCGGTCTCGAAGATCCGCGCGTCGGGCAGCACGTACCACGCGCCCCGTGCGTCCTGCCCCTTCGCCACTTCCGTGATGGCGCGGGAAACGCTGGCCTCGAGCTGGCCCAGCAGAAACTGTCCTGAAACACCCACGACGCCCTTCGACACTGAGTTCATGATGCTCCTTCGGTGGTGAGAACTGAGCTGCCTTCCTTGAAGTGAGGGACCTCGTCGTGGAGCTCGGCGATCGCGTACCAATCGCGAATGAAGCTCGTGTGCCGGTGGAAGGACTGGCCCCAGGGCAGCAGCTCGAGGGGCAGCGCCGCGACGAGGGCGGGCAACGCGCGGTCCTCGGCGTCGCGGGCCGCGGCCACCACGGCCCGGGCCTCGACCTCGGTGCACGCGAGCGCGCGCAGCTGAAGCGAGACGCTGTTGGGCTTGCCTTCAAAGACCTCGCGGGCGTAGCTGCGGAGATCGTTGGCGAAGCGGATGCACCGCCCCGCGGCCAGGAGGAGCTGCTCGACGGCCCGCTCGGCCCGCGCAGAGTCGAGGGCCTCGGCAGGGCCCCGCAGCGCCAGCATCACCGCGCCCACCGGGGGAATGCCCACGGTGCGGGTGCCCAGCTCGACGTACGCGTCCCAGCCCGGCAGCTCGCCGCGCGTGGAGAAGGCGCGGGACATCGCCAGCTCCTCGCGCATGCCCCTGAGCATGCCCACCAGGTGCCTGGCGAAGAGCCGATACGCAGGCTGCCGGGTGGACAGGTCGCGGCAGAACCCGCTCAGCGCCCGGAAGACCTGCCCCGGGGCGCCCACGGGGGGCTCGAACGAAGAAGTCCCCCCGGCCGCGACGATCGCTTCGAGCTGGCCGAGCTGTTGATCGATCTCCTCGTCGGGCAACGGAGCCAGGGCGCGATCGCCCAGGTCATCGATGCCGAAGAGGATCATGCAGAAGACGGCGAGCTGGAGGACGCTGTCGTCGCTCGCGCCCTCGCAGGCCGCCGCGCAGGACCGCGCCATCGACTTCAGCCGGGCGCCCCCCATCGCGGGGAACCGCTGCGCCCACGCCTCGAGCGCCGTCAACACGCGCTCCGCCTGCCCTGCCCCACCTGTTCCGCTCACCCGCATGCACCCTCCCGCCCTGCTCGAGGGTGCTGCACATAGCCTTCCTCACCATCTGCGCGAAAGGCCCACAAGTCTCTTTCCAGCTACAGCGGATGTGAGTCCATTATTTTTGACACTTTCAGGACGTGGGTCGCCAGCCACCCCCGAGCGCCTGATAGATGTTGACCATCGACTGCAGCAGGCGCTTCTTCGTCTCGATCAGCTCCAGCTGGGCGTCGAGCGAGTCGCGGCGGGTGAGCAGCACCTCCATGTAGTCGGCCCGCGCCGACTGGAAGAGCACGTTCGAGACCTCGACCGACTGGTTGAGCGTGTCGACCTGCTGCGCCTCGAGCTCGTAGCTCTTCTGCAGGTTGTCGAACTTCACCAGCTGGTTGGCGACGTCGGTGAAGGCCTGCAACACCGTGCGCTCGTAGTTGAAGACCGCCTGCAGCTGCCTGGCGTTGGCCGATCGGTACTGGGCCTCGATGCCGGCGCGGTTGAGCAGCGGCGCGGTGAGGTTGCCCAGCAGGTTGTAGAGCAGCGACTCGGGCGTGGAGACGAGGTGGGTGAGGTTGAACGACTGGTAGCCGACGGCCGCGTCGATGCTGAGCGAAGGGTAGAAGTTCGCCCTGGCCACGCCCACGTCGAGCTTCGAGGCCTCGAGCTCCAGCTCGGCCTGGCGCACGTCGGGCCGATTCTCGAGCAGCTGCGAGGGGAGCCCCGACTGGATGACGCTGGGCAGCGGGTCCTTCAGGGCCTCTGCATTGCGCCCCACGCGCTGGGGAAAGCGGCCCACCAGGAAGTTGATGCGGTTCTCGGCCTGCACCCGTTCCTGCTCGAGATCGAACAGGCGGCTCTTGTTCTTGAGCACCTCGGCCTCGAAGCGCTGCACGGCCAGCTGGGTCACCCGCGCGGCCAGCTTCTCGAGCTTCACCACCTCGAGCGCGTCTTCCTGGAGCTTGATGTTCCGCTTCAGGACCTCGAGCTGGTTGTCGAGCGCGATCAGCTCGTAATAGGACCGGGCGATCTCGGCGACCAGCTGGGTGACCATGAAGTTCTTGCCGCTGATGCTGGCCTGGTAGCGGGAATCGGCCGACCTGGCGGCGTCGCGCAGCTTGCCCCACATGTCGATCTCCCACGACGCGGTGAGGCCGAAGCCGAAGTTGCCCAGGTTCTCGGGCACCCCGGTGGCCTTGTCGGAGAAGCCCTGGCTGGTGTACCCGCCGACCTTCTCGACGCCGGTCACCACGCCGCCCTTGAGCCGGGGCAGGTACTCCCCACGCCGCGCCGAGACCTCGCTCTGCGCGATGACGATCTCCTGCAGCCGCACGTTGAGCTCCTGGTTGTTCTTCAGCGCCAGCTCGATCAGCGCGTGCAGCTCGGGGTTGCCGAAGAACTCCTTCCAGCTCTTCTGGGCGGCGCTCGCAGAGGGCTCGACGCCTTCCCGAAACGCGTTCGGGACCGCCTTGCTCGCTTCCCTCGAGGGGTTCTCGACCAGCGTCGGAATGCACCCCGACGCGAGCACGAAGGACAACACAACCCAGATCGGGAACCTGTCTCCCTCTCCCTGCGAAGCGGGGAGAGGGCGGGGTGAGGGGCGAAGACTAAACATGGCGAGCCACCTCCTCGGCCAGCGGCTCTTCGTCTTCTTCCCGAATCAGGTGCTTGCCCGCCGCGAGGGTGCCGAACACGAAGTACAGCCCGGGCACGATGATCACGCCGAAGACGGTCCCGAAGAACATGCCCCCCAGGGCCGACGCGCCGATGGTGCGATTGCCGATGGCGCCCGGTCCCGTGGCGATCACCAGGGGAATGAGGCCGGCGATGAAGGCGAACGACGTCATCAGGATGGGGCGGAAGCGCACCTTCGCGCCTTCGATGGCCGCCTCGAGCACCGTCGAACCCTGCGTGTGTTTCTGGGCTGCGAACTCGACGATGAGCACGGCGTTCTTCCCCAGCAGGCCCACCAGCATCACCATGCCGACCTGCGCGAAGATGTCGTTGGCCAGCCCCATGAGCTTGAGCAGCAGGAACGAGCCGAACACGCCCGCGGGCAGCGACAGGATGACCGCCAGGGGAATGATGAAGCTCTCGTACTGGGCCGCCAGCACCAGGTACACGAACGCGAGCACGATCACGAAGATGACGATGGCGTCGTTGCCGCGCGCCGCCTCGTCGAACGAGAGGCCTTCCCAGGCGATGTCGTAGCCACGCGGCAGGGTCTTCTTCGCCACGTCCTTGACCGCGTCGATGGCGTCGCCGCTCGTGTATCCCTTTGAGGGCTCGCCTCGAATGGCAGACGAGTTGTACAGATTATACCGGGTGATCTCGTTGGGCCCCTGCGTCTTCTTCATGGTCATGAACGCGGAGTACGGCACCATCTCGTCGCGATCGTTCTTCACGTAGAAGTTGAGGAGGTCCGAAGGCATGCGCCGGAACTCCGGGCCCGCCTGCACGTAGACCTTGAAGAAGTTGCCGAAGCGGATGAAGCCCTGCTCGTAGGTACTGCCGATGAGGATGTCGAGGTTCTCCATGGCCTTCTTGATCGACACGCCCTTCTGCATGGCCAGCTCGTTGTCGATCACCAGCTCGTACTGCGGGTAGTTGGCGGCGAAGAAGGTGAAGAGCCCGGTCAGCTCGGTGCGCTTGCGCAGGTTGGCCATGAACTCCTGGTTGATGCGATCGAACTCCTGGTAATCGGTGCCGTTGGTCTTATCGAGGAGCCGCAGGGCGAAGCCGCCGGCCGCGCCGTAGCCGGGCACCGCGGGGGGCTGGAAGAACTCGACGACGGCGCCGAGGTCCTTCGACTGTTCCTCGAGCTCTTCGATGATCTCGATGGCCGAGTGCTTCCGCTCGGACCAGGGCTTGAGGTTGATGAGACAGGTGCCGGCGTTGGAGCCGCGCCCCTCGGTGAGCACCTCGTAGCCTGCGAGCGAGGAGACCGACGCCACGCCCTCGACCTTCTCGGCGATGCGCTGGAGGTCGCGGGAGATGTCATTCGTGCGCTCGAGCGTGGTGCCCGGCGGCGTCTGGACGATCGCGTAGACCATGCCCTGGTCTTCGTTGGGCACGAAGCCGGACGGGAGCACCTCGTTGGCCCCGAAGATCCCGAAGCCGAAGAGCGCCAGCAGCCCGAAGGTGACCACGCGCCGGTTCACCACCAGCGTGAGCACCTTGACGTAGAAGTTCGTGCCCTTCTCGAAGACGCGGTTGAAGGCGCCGAGGAACACGGTGATGGGCGTGCGGCGCTTCGCCTTGCCGTGCTGCGGCTTCTTCAAGATCATCGCGCACAGCACCGGCGTCAGCGTGAGGGCGACGACGCCGGAGAGCACGATCGACGACGCCATGGTGATGGCGAACTGCCGGTAGAACACGCCCACCGGGCCGGTCATGAAGGCCACCGGCACGAACACCGCGGTCATCATCAGGGTGATGGCGATGACGGCGCCGCTGATCTCGCCGAGCACCTTCTGCACGGCGGCGTAGGGGGCGAGGTCTTCCGCTTCCATCTTGGCGTGCACCGCCTCGACCACCACGATGGCGTTGTCGACGACGATGCCGATCGCCATCACCAGCGCGAAGAGGGTGATCAGGTTGATGGTGATGTCGAAGGCCTGCATGGCCATGAAGGACCCGATGAGCGACACCGGCACGGCGAGCGTGGGAATGAGGGTGGACCGCCAGTCGCCGAGGAAGACGAACACCACCAGGGCCACCAGCACGAAGGCCTCGCCCAGGGTGTGCACGACCTTCTCGATCGACGCGTCGAGGAAGCTGGCGACGTCGTAGCTGACCTCGTAGTCCATGCCCGCGGGGAAGGAGCTGGCCTTGAGCTCCTCGAGCTTCGCCTTGACGTTGGCGATCACCTCGCTCGCGTTGCTGCCGTAGGTCTGCTTGAGCACGATGGCCGCCGAGGGCATGCCGTCGAGGTTGGAGTAGATGTCGAAGAACTCGCTGCCCAGCTCCACCTGGGCGATGTCCTTGAGGCGGAGCATCTCGCCCTGCGCCTTCGCGCGAATGACGATGTTCTCGTATTGCTCGGGCTTGTTGTAGCGGCCCTCGTAGACGAGCACGTACTCGAGGGCCTGCGACTGCTTGCCGGTCGCCTGCCCGAGGCGGCCCGGGCGGCCGATCACGCTCTGCTCGGCGATCGCGTTCATCACCTCGTCGATCGAGACGTTGTAGGCGCGCATGCGGTCGGGGTTCATCCAGATGCGCATGGCGTACTGCCGCGAGCCGAGGATGCGCGTCTGCGAGATGCCCTTGATGCGGCTGAGCTCGGGCAGCAGGTTGACGTTGGCAAAGTTGTACAGGAACTTCTGATCGGCCGACTTCTCTTTACTGTACAGGTTGACGTACATCAGCATGCTGGGCTGCACGGGGTTGACGATGACGCCCTCGAGCTGCACCAGCGGGGGCAGGCGGTTCATCATCTGGTCGACGCGGTTCTTCACGTTGACGAGGGCCTGGTTGGGGTCGGTGCCCAGCTCGAAGACGACCTGAATGGTGGCCTCGCCGGCGCTGGTGGCGTCGGACACGATGTAGCTCATGCCCGGCACGCCGTTGATGGCGCGCTCGAGGGTGATGAGCGACGACTTCACCAGCACGTCGGCGCTCGCGCCCGGGAAGGCGAGCGAGACCATCACGCGCGGGGGGGAGATCTCGGGGAACTGCGAGACCGGACGCGACTTCATCGCGAGCACGCCGAGGAAGACGATGAGAATGGACAGGACGATCGCCAGCACGGGGCGATGGATGAATCTCTCGGTCATTCGGAAGGCACCTCGAGGTGCGCGAGCACCTCTCCCGGCTGCTGGAAGTTCGGCTCGATCACGCTGCCCTCGTGCACCTTGCGCAGGCCCTCGAGGAGGATGCGGGCGTGTTCGTCGACGCCGCCCGAGACCAGGTACACCTGCGGCAGCTCGGCCACGACGGTGATGGGCTGGGAGTGGACGGTGTTCTGGTCATCGACGACGAAGACGAACTTCTTGTCGAGCACGTCGAAGGTCGCCTTCTGCGGCACGATCAACGCGTCCTCGATCGGCACCGACATCAGGATCTTCCCGGTCTCGCCGTGCCGGAGCAGCCCGTGCGGGTTGGGGAAGGTGGCGCGGAAGGCGATGGTGCCGGTCTCGTTGTTGAAGTCGGCCTCGATGGTCTGCACGGTGCCGGGCTGCTCGAAGACCTTCCCGTTGGCCATGAGCAGCTTCACCGGCAGCGGCTTGTCGGGCGGCGCCTCGGCTTTGTAGGTGAGGTATTCCGACTCGGCGACGTTGAAATACACCCACATGGTGCTGTTGTCAGACAGCGAGGTCAGGAGATCGCCTTCGCCGATCAGGCTGCCCAGGCGCGCCTGGAAGCGGCCCATGATTCCATTGAAGGGGGCGCAGATCTCGGTGAGCCCCCGGTGGGTGTTCGCGAGCGACAGCTGGGCGAGCGCCTTGTTGTAATTGGCCTTGCCGAGGGCGAGCTCGTTCGGCGACACCACGCTCTTGTCTGCGAGGATCTTCGTATTGTTGTATTCTATTTCACTGCGCTCGAGCTCGGCCTGCGCCTTCTGCACTTCGGCCTGGTAGATCAGAGGCATGATCTGGAACATGCGCTGGCCGGCCTTCACGGACTGTCCCTCGTCCACGAAGCTGCCCTGCAGGTAGCCGCGCTCGAGGGCGCGCACCTCGATGTGCTGAATGGCCCGCACCTGGGCGACGTACTCGCGGGTGAGCTCGGTCGCCTTGCGGATGGGGCTGGTGACGAGGAACTTCGGCTTCTCCTCCTCGTGGACCTCGTGGTGGCACGCCGAGAACCCCAGCGCGGCGAGTACGGCAACAGACATCGGAAATCGGCTCATGGATCTTCCTTCGCCCGGCGGGGCGCTATGACTCGTTCGGCGAATTGCCCCAGAATCGGGTTCGGCGGAGAGGGGCTGCGCGGGCGACCTGCTGCTCCCATTCACAACCGCGCTGCGACTGCACGCGGCTTCATAAGACTCGTTAGTTTTCTTTTCAACGACAGATTTGAACATCGAAAATGAGGGCATTTTGACCCAGACAGAGAGTGGCGCAGGCAACGTCGACGGACGCGGAACAACTCGACGGGCCGCTCCTTCCCACCGAAGAGAGAGGGGCAGATTGCCTTCACCTCCGGCTTCGCCGCGGGGCAGATGGCCTCGACGTCCACGCTCATCCTCGATCGACAGCGGACAAAAAAAAGACCGCCCCGGTCAGCGGGGCGGTCTCGAGGTGTGTCGGGCGCTGGGCGGCGAGGCCGCCCTCCGTCACTGGAAGAAGTAGATGTTGTCCAGGAAGAAGGTGCCCAGCTCGAGCGTCGGGGTGTTGTTGGCGATGATGATCTGCCCGATGTGGGTGGTGTCGACGCCGGTGAAGGCCGGCAGGCCCACGGTGAGCTCGTTCCACTGGCCCTGCACCAGGCCCGACCAGTTGTACTGGAACTCGGCCCCATTCGTGCCGCCGGTGTTTCCACCGCCGACGGCGTTGAAGGTCACCAGCTTGAGCGAGAACGTGGTGGCGTTGGGCGTCCACACGCTCAGGTGCAGCGTCCAGGTGCCGGGCACGTTGATGTGCGTGTTCGGGTTGAGCGATTCCCAGCCCACGTAGTTGAGCTGGGTGTAGCGCTTGACCACCCGGGTGGTGGTGGGAATGGTGAAGTCGGTGAGGTTGGGGCCCGCGTTGTTGTTGCTCCACGAGGTGCCGAAGGTGTCGATGGTCTTGTCCGTGTAGACCCCGCTGCTGTTGTACAGCGAGAGGTACTGGTTGGCCGGCCGCGCGCCGGGGTTGACGGCGGCGGCGGTGGGGTTCGACGCGACCGCGGCCGGGACGGTGACCGTGGCGCTGCCCGGCACCGGGAAGCCCCCCAGCGGACCGGCGCTGATGACCGCCGTGCCCGCGTCGACCGCGCTGATCACGCCAGCCGCGTCGACCGTCGCCACCAGGTTGTTGCTCGAGCTGAGCGTGAAGTAGTTCCACCCCACCCGGTACGCCGTGGGCGTGGTGAAGAAGACCGTGTTGGGGTTGAAGTCGAGGTTGAAGGTCGAGCCGACCGGCACCGTGGGCGTGGGCCAGTTGACAGAGACGCCGGTCACCGCGCCGATCGTCGAGCCGTAGGTCGTCGCATCGAGCTTCTCGAACTGCACGTCGTTGAGCCACACGGTCTGCCCCGCCCCGATGCCACCGGCGAAGTAGAACAGGCCCCTGTTGGCGGCGAGCGCGGCAGGCGTGGGAATGGGGAAGGTGAACTTCTGCCAGGCGGTGGTGATGGCGGTGGTGTGGAACTCCGCGATCAACGGGCCGCTGGTCGCGTCGGCCGTGTCACCAAAGCCCATGTTGTTGACGGTGAGGCCGACCGAGGCCTTCGCCCAGAAGGTCACCACGTTGTAGGCGCGCAGGTCCGCGGGCGTCGCCGCGACGATCGCGCCGCCGGTGTAGCTGGCCGACGGACCGACCAGCTTGAGCGACGCGTGGCCGTTGTTGGTGTTGGTGGTGTCGCGGGTGACGTCGTTCACCGAGCCGCCGAACGGCGCGAACGCGGCGCCGACCGCCGCGTTGTAGACGTCGACGAAGACCGGGAAGGGGGCGACGGTACCTGCGTCCGTGGTCGTGCCTGCGTCCGTGCCGGCGTCAATGCCAGCGTCGATGCCGGCGTCGATGCCGGCGTCCACCACCACGCCACCGCCGACGTAGGCGATGTCGTCCGCGTAATAGGCGCGCGCGTTCGCCGCCGAGCCCGCGGTGCCGAAGTCGAAGAAGACGGTCACCTTGTCGTAGGTGTAACCGAAGTTGATGGCCGCCGTGCCCGAGGCCTGGCTCGAGAAGTCGAAGGTGAGCGTCTCCCAGGCGTCGGCGACCGTGGTGGTGGCTTCGGTCTCGACGGAGTGCGTCGGGTCGGCCGCGTCTTCCACCTTGAGCCGCACCTTGATGCCCGTCACCGCTGAGCGGGTGCGCAGGCTCATGCGCGTGTTGCCCGCGCTGAAGGGAATGGTGGGGACCCGGTTGCCCGCCAGTGTCGCCACCGTCGTGCCCGCGTACGTCAGCGCCGCAGGCGAACGGCCGACCTGCATCACCTTGTTCGCCGACATCGCCCCGCAGTCCGGGTCGCCGACGATCTGCGAGTCCTCCGCGCCGCCGAAGCCGGTCAACGCCGTGCCGGCCATGTCGAAGGTCACCGTGACGAAGCCACCCACGCTCGCAGGCACCGTGTGATCGCACGGCAGGGTGCCGCCGCCACCGCCCGTGACGCCGCCACCTCCTCCCGTCGCTCCGCCGCCGCCACCGCCCGTCACGCCGCCTCCGCCGCCCGTCACGCCACCACCGCCGCCGGTGGTGCCTCCACCTCCTCCGGTCACGCCGCCCCCACCGCCGGTGCTCCCTCCCCCCCCGCCCATTCCGGCGTCGGTGCCGCTGCTTTCGTCACACCCTGACAGAGCCAGTGCGCCGGCGACGAGCACCGCCAGGGCAAGGGCTGAGGGTCGCGCGCTTCGAGAGGGTGCTGGGCAAGTCATGGCGGGCTCCGTTTTCTCAACTGGTGAACTGCGACGAGAATGCGGGGCGCTCTCCGGCGAGGCTCCGCGTGACTTTGTTGTGCTTCGAAACAAACTATTCACGACGCGGGCTGCCGTCAATGGCCTCCCCTCGACTTCCCGCCACCGCCCGCCTCTGCTGCGCGAGCCCCGGACTCCGCGCGCGACGATGCACCGCGTCAAGAAACACCCCCGGAACTGGGGTTTGACTTTGTTCGGCTCATGCACAAAGTTCCAGGACGCGATGCCCGGCCCCACCCCAGCGCTCCTCCAGGTTCGAGGGTTGATGAAGGACTACGGCGGCCGCCGGGTGGTCGACGACGTGTCGCTCGACGTCGCCGCGGGTGAAGCGGTGGCGCTGGTGGGCGAGAGCGGCAGCGGCAAGAGCACCATCGCCAGGCTGCTCGCGCGCCTGGTGGAGCCCGACGCGGGCGAGCTCATCCTCGACGGGGTGAACGTGCTCGAGCGTGAGCGGCGGGGGCCTTCCCTGGCCTACCGCTCGCAGCTCCAGATGATCTTCCAGGACCCCTTCGCCTCGTTGAACCCCATTCACCCGGTCCGCCATCACCTGGTGCGGCCGCTGCTGCGCCATGGGCGGGTGCCGAAGGCGGGGGTCGAAGCGCGGGCCCTCGAGCTGCTCACCCTGGTGGGCCTGCAGCCGGCCGCCGACTTCCTCGACGCCTACCCCACCGAGCTCTCCGGCGGGCAGCGGCAGCGGGTAGCGATCGCCCGGGCGCTGGCGGTCGAGCCGCGGGTGCTGATGGCCGACGAGCCGACCTCGATGCTCGATGCCTCGGTGCGCATGGGCGTGCTCGGCGTGCTGCAGGGCCTGGTGAAGGACAAGCGCATCGCCCTGCTCCTCATCACCCACGATCTCGCCACGGCCCGGCTGCTGTGCGATCGCATGCTGGTGCTGTTCTCGGGGCGCATCGTGGAAGACGGCCCCGCCGAGGTGCTGCTCAGCGCGCCCTCGCACCCCTACACGCAGGCGCTGCTGGCGGCCCTGCCCCGCGGCGTGGCCCGGCCGGTCAGGGACTCGCAGCCCCGCCTGCCCAGCCCCGCGGGGGGCACCGGCTGCCCGTTTCGTTCGCGCTGTCCCGAGGCCATGTCCCGCTGCAAGGACAGCATGCCCGGGCTGACCGACTTCGGCGAAGGCCGCCGGGTGCGCTGCTTCAACCGGGAAACCGCGAATGTCTGAAACCCGCCGCCTGCCGCCGGGGTTTCTCTGGGGCGCGGCGACGTCTTCCTTTCAGATCGAGGGCGCCACCCGGGAAGACGGCCGCGGCGAGTCGATCTGGGATCGCCTGTGCCAGCAGCCCGGCGCGATCGCCGACGGCAGCGACGGCTCGAGCGCCTGCGATCACTACCATCGCTGGCCCGAAGACCTCGGGCTGATGCGGGAGCTCGGCCTCGACGCCTACCGCTTCTCCGTCGCCTGGCCGCGGGTGCTCCCCCGGGGCGTGGGGGCGGTCAACGAGAAGGGCCTCGACTTCTACGAGCGCCTCGTCGACGGGCTGCTCGAGGCCAGGCTGCGCCCGATGCTCACCCTCTACCACTGGGATCTGCCCCAGGCGCTGCAGGACCGCGGCGGCTGGGCCTCACGCGACATCGTCGGCGCCTTCGAGGAATACACCGACGTGGTCACCCGCAGGCTCGGCGACCGGGTCAAGGACTGGGTCACCATCAACGAGCCGTGGTGCGTGGCGGTGCTGGGCCACGTGCAGGGCTCGCACGCCCCCGGCCTCAAGGACTGGAAGCTGGGGCTGCGCGCCGCGCATCACGTGCTGCTCGCCCATGGCCGCGGCGTCCCCGTGGTGCGCCAGAACTCGCCGGGGGCGAGGGCGGGCATCGTGTTGATCCTCAGCCCGTCCT
The DNA here is from genome assembly GCA_030681645.1 of Archangium sp. Lineage (GTDB taxonomy): Bacteria > Myxococcota > Myxococcia > Myxococcales > Myxococcaceae > Archangium_A. Next base: position 52,935 of record JAUXRX010000007.1, on the reverse strand, counting down.
TCCCCGCTTCCGACAGCGAGGCCGACCGGGCCGCAGCGCGCGCGTGGGACGGCGAGATCAACCGCTGGTACCTCGACCCGCTGTACGGCCGTGGCTACCCCGCGGACAAACAAGCCGAGTACGCCGCCGCGGGGCACGCGCAGGACTTCGTTCAGCCAGGCGACCTCGCGGCCATCAGCACCCCCACCGACTTCCTGGGCGTCAACTACTACTCGCGCTCGATCGTCCGCGCGCCCGTCCCCGACGCGCAGAACCAGCCCCGCCTCATTCCCGAGCCACCCGCTTCGAGCCTCACCGACATGGGCTGGGAAGTCTTCCCCGAGGGGCTGAGCGCCACGCTCCGATACGTCCACCGCGAATACCGGCCCCCGCTGCTGTTCGTCACCGAGAACGGCGCCGCCTACGGCATGGAGCCCGGGCCCGACGGCCGCGTGCACGACGAGCCGCGCCGCGCCTACCTCGAGGGTCACCTCTCGGCGTGCCTCGACGCCGTCGACGCCGGGGTGCCGCTGGCCGGCTACTTCGCCTGGTCGCTGCTCGACAACTTCGAGTGGGCCTTCGGCTACCGCATGCGCTTCGGCCTGGTGCACGTCGACTTCGCCACCCAGCGACGCACCATCAAGGACAGCGCCCGCTGGCTGAGCCGGGTCCTGCGCACCCACGAACTTCCCCAGGGGGACCGATGAGAGCTTCGCTGCTGCTCGCGCTGCTGGCAGGCGCTCCGGCGTTGGCAGACGAGACGCGGGGCATTCACGTCGTCACCGACGAGAACGGCTCGCGCCTGGAGGTCGACGGGAAGCCGCTGATGCTGCGCGGCATGAACTGGGACTACTTCCCCGTCGACACCAACTACACCTATTCCCTCTGGGAGCGGCCCGAGCCCGAGATCCAGCGGGCCCTGGACAACGAGATGGCGCTCCTCAAGGCCATGCACGTCAACGTCATCCGCGTGTACGCGGGCATGCCCTCGAAGTGGATCCGCTACGTCTTCGAGAAGTTCGGCATCTACACGGTGCTCAACCACACGCTGGGCCGCTACGGCATGTCGATCGACGGGGTGTGGGTCCCCGTCCTCGACTATTCCGATCGGCGCACCCGCGAGGTGATCCGCAACGAAGTGGGCACCCTGGTCGACGGCTTCAAGGACACGCCCGGGCTCTTGATGTGGCTGCTGGGCAACGAGAACAACTACGGCCTGGAATGGGAGAGCGCGGCCATCGCGAACCTTCCCCTGGCCCAGAAGCAGGACGCGCGCGCCGAGGCGCTCTACAGCCTCTTCGGCGAAGTGATCGGAGACCTCAAGCAGAAGGACCCGGCCCACCCGGTGGCGATGGCCAACGGCGATCTCCAGTTCATCGACCTGATCGCGAAGCACTGCCAGGGCCTCGACGTGATGGGCGCCAACGTCTACCGCGGGCGCTCGGCCGGCACGCTCTTCCAGGTGGTGAAGGAGAAGCTCGGCGTTCCCTTCGTGTTCACCGAGTTCGGCGCCGACGCGTACAACACCAGGGAACAGCGCGAAGACGAGCTGACCCAGGCCAGCGTCCTGCGCGATCAATGGAGGGAGATCGACCTCCAGAGCTCGGGCAAGGGCCTGGCCGGCAACTCCATCGGCGGCTTCACCTTCCAGTGGTCGGACGGCTGGTGGAAGTACCTCCAGGACGCGCGCCTCGATGTCCACGACACCACCGCGGCGTGGGCCAACGGCGGGTACAGGGAAGACTACGTCGAGGGCGAGAACAACATGAACGAGGAGTGGTGGGGGATCATGGCCAAGGATCCTTCCGCCCCGGGCGAGGTGATCCCGCTCCACCCGCGCGCCGCCTACTTCGTGCTGCAGCGGGGCTTCTCGCTCGACCCCTACGGGGAAGGCGTCACCGCCGCGCAGCTGCAGCAGCACTGGGACGCCATCGACCTGAGGGCCGCCGCCAGGGAAGCCGCCGCCGACCGCAACATCGGGGTCTCGAGCGCGCTGCAGACGCTGCAGCAGATGGTGCACCTCACCGACACCGCGGTGGAGATCTCGACCTTCACCACCGGCGGCATCCGCCTCAACGACCCGCTGCGGGCCACCACCCGCTTCGATCACACGCAGTCGGTCTTCCTCGGCGTCGAGGTCCAGCCGACGGCGTCGATCCGCGGCAAGGTGATCATGAACTTCCTGGGCAACGTCGCCACCAACCCCATCGACGAGATCTACTTCGAGCGGCGCGGGCCGCTGACGTTGAAGATCTACCAGGCCGAGCTCGAGTGGAACGAGGCGTGGTTCGACGTGACCGGCTTCTTCCGCAAGGGCCACTACCACTGGGGCTACGAAGGCGACTTCTTCGCCCTCTACCCCGAAGCGAACTACCAACCGGCGGTCGATCAGTACAACGTCGACGCCCCCAACGGCGTGGTCTTCACCGGCCACAAGGCGCTCGAGGGCCTCAAGATCGCCTTCGGTGAGCAGCTGTACTGGGGGGCCAACCCCTCGGTGATCGGCAAGTACGATCGCAAGTTCGGGTCGGTCGAGCTGGCGCTGATGCACCAGCAGGACATCGCGCAGCGGGCCTCGGTCGCCGCCAGCGCGGCGCTCCCGGTGCCGCAGACCGCCAAGACCACGCTGTATGCGGGCTGGAAGTCGGGCGGCTGGAAGCTCGAGGCGGGCGGCATCATCGCCGGGTACGACCGCGTGGGGCGCTCCTTCACCAACGCGGTGGTCGCGCCGCCGAGCCAGCCCTCGTACTTCAACTCCGGCTACTGGATCCTCGACGACACGGTGCGCTGGTACGACACGCTCGGCGCCAAGGCCAAGGTCACCTGGAGCGGCGGCATCGCCAGCTTCTACGCCCAGGGGGGCTACCGCGGCCTGGTGGCTGACAGCCTGACCGACCAGACCATCACCCTGGCCGGCTTTCGTCTCAAGGAGAGCGGCCAGGGCAACCACGCCCACGGCATCGCTGGCGCGGTGTTCCAACTGGGACCCAGCTTCCAGCTCGCGCCCAACGTGCTGTACCAGAAGCCCCTCGTCGCCCCGCTCCCCGCCCTCGGCGACGTCTACGATCCGAAGGGCGGCAACTACTACGCGGGCGCCGTCCCCCGGAACCAGCTCACCGACCCGTTCTGGGTGCGTTCCAACCGGGAAATGCTCGCCGCCGAGCTGCTGCTGGTCTTCGACCCCACTCCCGCCAGCTGGTTCTTCGCCTGGGACAACGCGCAGAAGGAGAACGCCCCCTTCGCCGCCAGCCTCGACGTCATCTACAAACACCTGCCCACCCGCCAGGACGCGGGCCTCGGCGTGCTCGGCTCGGGCCAGGTCTTCGCCTTCCCCAACTCGGTGCCGGCCCGCGATCTGATCGAGGTGTGGGCCCGGTTCGTCGCCAACGCCGGCGGCATGCACCTGGCCGGTGCGCTCTGGGGTGGCACCGCGCAGGCCAACGGCGATTCCAACCGGGTGGTCACCCGGGCGGGCATCGAAGCGCGGCTCGACTATTCGCGGCTGGTCATCACCGGCGCCTTCAAGCTCAACGACTTCGGCCCCTACGACTACCACCGCGACTTCGACCTCACCTTCCGGGTGCAGAGCATGCTCGACATCGCGTGGACGGCGACCGCCCCCCGCTGGTTCGTGCCGGTGCAGACGAAGATCGGTATCGCCGGCAAGTACCGCGTCCTCGACGTCAACTCCAACCGCTACGATCTCACTCAAGCCATCGTCGGCAATGAATGGGAGGTGAAGACCTATGTCCGCTTCAGCCTCTAACCGGTTCCTGGTGGTCCTCCTCGCGCTGGCGGCCTGCGGCCCTCCTGCGCAGTACCGCTTCGGCACCAACGTCACCGGCCTGCGCTTCAAGCCGATCGACTTCACCGAGGGCGTCTACCCCAGCACCTCGGTGACGCGGGACCCGGCCAACCCCTTCCGCTTCGCCGGGCCGAACCTGAAGAGCCAGCCCGACGGCGGCGTCGGCACCAAGTGGCAGTTGCTGGGCAGCGTGGGCGGGGTGCCCGCCTTCTACGCCTTCGCCACCGCGCTCACGCAGGAGCCGACCGGCGAGAACCAGTTCTACACCGCGCAGATGCTCGGCGAGATCGCGCAGAGCGGCGCCTTCGCGGACGAGGTCACCGAAGCGCAGGTGCGCGACATGGCCATCGCCGGCTACCGCGCCTCGCTGGACTACTTCCCCCACTCGGTCAGCTACCAGGGTGACGGCGTCACGTTCTTCTCCATCGACGTGCTCGCCTTCCAGGGTGCGGTGGGGCTGGGTTCGCCGATGCGCGGCTATCAACTCATCGAAGGCATCGACGGTGGCGAGGCCTCGGTCGTGCGCACCACCGATTACACCGCTCCCGACGGAGGCCGGTGACATGCGTGCTCTGGTGCTGATCAGCCTGGTGCTGACGATCGCCGCCTGCCGCCCGGACCCGGGTGTGCCCGACTACTCCGGCCTCCCCGCGGTGTTCGGCGACGGTGGCGCGCCCGAGGTCAGGCCAGGGCCCTTCCCCTTCGTGGAAGGCTCGCGACGGCTGGCCTTCGGCCCGTTCTACGAAGGCGGCGCGTCCGACCGGGTGCCGATCGATCACTACTACATCTTCAGCAACAGCTACTCGACCGAGCCCTCGGAAGAGCGCGTCGAGGGCCTGCAGTCAGATCAGCTCAACTTCAACGGCACCGGCTTCTGGGGCGGCGGGCTCTTCTGGGACCAGCCCACCAACCTCACCGGGTGGACCACCCTGCACGTGAGCCTCTTCTCGTCCGACCCGGGGCTCTCGATCATCGCGATCAGGGTGCTGTACTTCGGCCCCTCGCCCGGCAACGCCGAGGTCACCCTGCAGGTGAGGGCCAACGACTACGGCTGGGTCGCCGACGGCAGGTGGCACAGCCTCTCGATTCCCCTCGCAGACTTCCCCGGGCTCGACCTGGCCCGCATGCGCTCGCCCTTCACCATCGGCAACGATCAGAATGGCGGCACCGCGCGCACGAACGAGGTGCTGTTGATCGACGACGTCTACGTCGACTGACCGTCACCCGGGGCCGGCTGCGTGATGAGGTGACAGGCGGCGACGTGGTCGGCCGGCTGCCCGGGAAGGCGGGTCAACCGCGGCTGCTCCACCTTGCAGACGGGCATCACGGCCGGGCAGCGCGGGTGAAAGCGGCAGCCCGGCGGCGGGGAAAACAGGCTGGGCGGGGTCCCCTCGAGCGCGCGGTTGATGGTGCGCGGGCCTTCGAGGCGGGGGAAGGACTGCAGCAGGTGCTGCACGTACGGGTGACCGGGGAGGTGTGCGGCGTTGGGGTGGCTGGGCACCCCGCTGCGATAGGCCTCGACCGGGCCCGATTCCACGATGCGCCCGGCGTACATCACGCTGATGCGATCGCAGCGCTCGAGCATCAGGGGCAGGTCGTGCGAGACCAGCAACACCGCGAAGCCCATCTCGCGCCGCAGGCGATCGAGCTCGTCGAGGATCTCGGCCTGCACCACCACGTCGAGCGCGGTGGTGGGCTCGTCCATCAGCAGCACCTGCGGCCCCAGGGCCAGCGCCATGGCGATCACCACCCGCTGGCGCATGCCGCCCGAGAGCTCGTGCGGAAAGGCGGTGAGCACGCGCCGCGGCAGCGAGACCCGGTCGACCAGCTTCTTCGCCCGCTCGTTCGCCTCGTCGCGATCGTTCACCCCGTGGGCGGCCAGCGCGTCGACCAGCTGCTCGCTGATGCGCAGCACCGGGTTGAGCGCGTCGATGGCACCCTGGAACACGATGGCCATGCGCACCCAGCGCACCGCGTCGAGCTGCCGGGCGCACCTCTGCAGCAGCTCTGCGCCCTCCCGCATCCCCGAGCCGCCGCTGATCACCGCCGGAGGCCCCAGCACCCGCAGCAGCGCGCGCGCCAGCGTCGACTTCCCGCAGCCCGACTCGCCCACCAGCCCGTGCACCTCGCCCCGCCGCAGGGTGATGGAGACGTCGTCGACCACGTGCACCAGGCCCTGCGCCGACACGTAGTCGACGCAGAGGTTCTTCACGTCGAGCACCGGGCCGGTCATGGCGGCACCACCGGGGTCACCATGCCGGGCAGCACGCCCTTCTTCTTCAGGTACGCCCGCCACGAGCGCTCGACCCGCAGGGCCGGGTTGGTGGCCTCGTCGACCGAGGTGTTGAGCAGCGACAGCGCGAAGCCCACCAGGGCGATGCAGGTGCCGGTGGGCACGAAGGTCCACCACGCGCCGGTCAAGAGCGCCTGGTCGTTGCTCGCCCAGTACAGGTTCGACCCCCACGTCACGCTGCCCACGTCGCCCAGCCCGAGGAACTCGAGGCCGACCTGCGCCCCGATGGCGTAGGTGGTCGCGCCCACCAGCTGGGTGAGGAGGATGGGGCCCATGTTCGGCAGCATCTCCACGAAGATGATGCGCCAGTGCGGCTCACCCGAGACGCGCGCCGCCAGCACGTAGTCGCGTTCCCGCAGCGAGAGCGTCTGCACCCGCAGCACCCGCGCGTTCCACGCCCACCCCGTGCCCACCAGCACCAGGGCCACCGTGAAGGGCCCCGGGGGCAGGTACGCGGCGATCACGATCGCCAGCGGCAGCGAGGGCACCACCAACAGCACGTTGACCGCCAGGGACAGCCCGTCGTCGACCCACCCGCTGAAGTAGCCGGCGGTGACGCCGACCGCGGCGCCCAGCAGCACCACCGCCAGCCCCACGAGCAGCCCGTTGAAGAGCGACGCGCGCGTGCCCACGAGGGTCTGGGCCAGCACGTCCTGGCCCTGGCCGGTGGTGCCGAAGGGGTGGGCGAACGAGGGCTCGAGGTAGGGGATCGCCACCGAGGCGCCTGCGTCTTCGATGAACAGCGGCCCCACCACGGCCACCACCACGAAGAGCGCGAGGATGCCCAGGCCCAGCTGGGCCCGACCGTTGGTCTTGATCAGCCCGAGAATCGAGAAGCCCGTCGAGCGCGAGCCCTTCGCCGAGGCCGCCATGTCAGGCCTCCCTGCCGCGGGTGCGCGGGTCGATGAGCGTGGTCAGCACGTCCACCACGGCGTTGGCGAACAACACCGCGAAGGTGATCATGATGAAGAGCCCCTGCATCACCGGGAAGTCCTGCGCGCGCACCGCCTGCACCATCAGGAAGCCGAGCCCGGGGTACGAGAAGACGACCTCGGTCAGCAGCGAGCCGCCCAGCACGAAGCCCAGCGACATGCCCAGGCTGGTGACGTTGGGCAGCAGCGCGTTGCGCGCGGCGTAGCGCCAGGCCAGCCGCGCCGGCGAGAGCCCCTTGGCCCGGCCCAGCGCCAGGTACTCGGTGCCCAGCACGGCCACCATCGCGCTGCGCATGCCCATCATCCAGCCGCCGAGGGTCGCCAGCACCACCGTGAAGATCGGCAGCGCCGCGTGGCGCAGCACGTCGGCGATGAAGCCGGGGCTGAGCTCGGGCGTCGCCCCGTCGGAATAGGCGTGCCGCAGCGGCACCCAGCGCCACTCGAACCCGAAGAGAAACAGCAGCCCCATCGCCAGCCAGAAGTAGGGGAAGGCGCCGATGAACGCGAGCGTCGGCGGCAACACCGAGTCGACGAGGCCGCCCCGGCGCCAGCCGGCCAGCACCCCCAGGCCGGTGCCCAGCACGAAGCCGATGATCAACGAGGAGCCCGCCACCAGCACCGTCCACCCCAGCCCGGTCCACACCACCTCGGCCACCGTCGCCGGGAACTGGCTGACCGAGATGCCGAGGTCTCCGTGCAGCAGATCGCGCAGGTAGTGGAAGTACTGCAGGTACAGCGGCCCGTCGCTGATGCCGATGGCCCGCTTCAACGCCTCGAGCGCCTCGGGCGACAGCCGCCCCTGGAAGCGCGCGAACATCGCTCCCGCGGCGTCCCCCGGCATCAGCCGCGGCAGCAGGAAGTTGAGGGTGACCGCGAAGAAGGCCGCCAGGCCGTAGAACGCCAGCCGCTTGAGCAGGAACTTCATCGGCCAGCCTCCGCGCGGGGCTTGAGCGCCGTCAGCACCAGCAGGGCGTCGGGCATCTTGTTGGGCGACAGGGCCGCCCAGGGGTTGGCCGCGTCGGGGAACCCTTCGAAGCGGCGCGTGTTGAACTCGCCCCAGGACGGGTTGGGGAAGAGGGGAATGGCGGGCGCTTCGTCCACGAAGATCTCCTGCAGCTTCACCTCGAGCTCACGCTCGCGCACGGGGTCGGTGGTGCGCTCCAGCTCGGCGAAGATGGGCGCCGCCGCGAGGCTCCCGTAGCGGTGCCAGTTTCCCGGCGACGGCGTGTCGAGCGGCAGCACCGTCTGTGCGCTCATCAGCCAGCGATAGAACTCGTAGGGCGCCACGCCTTCGTACGACCAGCCCACCGCGAGGTCGAAGTCGCCCTGCTGCAGCCGCTGGAACCAGGTGCCTTCGTCCAGCAGCCGCACCGAGGCGTCGATGCCCACCTTCTTGAACCCGCGCGCGATCACCTGCGCCGCGCGCACCCAGTCTGACCAGCCGTTGACCACCGCGATCGACAGCGAGAGCTTCCTGCCGTCGGGGTGCAGCCGCTGCCCCTTCCCGTTCACCTTCAACCCCGCCTCGTCGAGCAGCCGCGCCGCCTGCACGGGGTCGAAGACAACCCAACCGCCCTTCGCCACCGCCGCCGGGTCGCGCCACTTTTCGTAGCTGGACGAGAGGGCCGTGGCATCGGACGCGGTGGTGTAGCGGGACATCGCCACGTCGACGACGAGGGCGCGATCGATGGCCAGGCTCAGCGCCTTGCGCACCGAGACCGCGCCCAGCGGCGCGCGGGTGGTGTTGGCGTAGAGGAAGACGGTGCTGCCGATGGGCGGGAACCAGTAGTGGTGGTGCACCGGGTCCTTGCGCACGAAGACGCGGTCGACCGCGGGCACGTAGTTCGCCGCCCAGTCGAGCTCGCCGTCGACCAGCGCCAGGTTCGCCTGGTCGTTTCCCGGGAACGCAGGGAGCCTGAGCGCCTCGACCGCCGGCTTGCCCGGCTGCCAGTAGTTCGGGTTCTTCCCCAGCTCGTACACCTGGTTCTGAAACAACCGCACCTCGGTGAAGGGGCCGGTGGCGACGGGGTTGGGGTTGGTGAAGGCGACCGGGTCTTCGATGGCGGCCCACACGTGCCGGGGCACCAGCGGCTGATGAGCGATCCACGGCAGGGCGGGCACGTAGACGCGCTTGAACGTGAAGAGCACCTCGCCGTCGGTGCCCACGCTCACGCCGTCGAGGAACTTCCACACGGACTTCTGATCGAGGGCCGGGAAGCGCTTGATCAGCTCGAAGGTGAAGACCACGTCGTCGGCGGTGAAGGGCTGCCCGTCGGACCACTTGACGCCCTCGCGCACCTCGAAGGCCAGGGTGAGGCCCTCGTCGCGCCAGCCCCACCGGGTCGACAGCCACGGCACCCACTCGCCCTTGACCGAGTTGTAGACGGCCAGCGGCTCGTAGATGCCCGCGGCCGAGGGCCAGCGGCAGCTCGGCATCAGGGGGTTGAAGTTGCGGATCCACGTGGCCTGCGACTGCGAGGCCGTGAGCGTGAGCACCCCGCGCGGAGGCTCGGCGCGCTCGACGCGGCACCCCGCCCCGAAGGCCAGCACCGCCAGCACCGCGGTGAAGGCGCGCCCGGTCATCGGCCCGGCGTCCGCTCGAAGGCGCGCACGAAGTCGATGGTCATCGCCTGGGGGAAGACCGTGGCCGGGTCGGGTTGTCCCGATGGCGTGAGAAAGGTGCCGCCCACCGCGAGGTTGAGGATGGCGAAGAAGGGCGAGTCGAACACCCAGGTGCGGCCGCCACCGATCACCGTGTGCGCCGTCACCGTCTGGAACACCTGGTCGTCGACGGAGAACGAGATCCGCGAGGGGTCCCACTCCGCGCGGAAGAGGTGGAAGTCCTGGTCGAAGGTGCCTTCGGCCAGGGTGAACTTCTTGCTGATCGCGCCGCCGCCCGAGTACTCCGGCCCGTGCAGCGAGCTGATCACCGTCGCCGGCTGGTGACCGCGCAGCTCCAGCACGTCGATCTCGCCGCACCTCGGCCAGCTCACTTCCTTGATGTCGGCCCCCAGCATCCAGAACGCGGGCCACAGCCCCCTGCCCGCGGGCACCCTGATGCGGGCCTCGAGCCGCCCGTAGTGCAGGGTGAAGAGGCCCTGGGTGGTGACGCGCGCCGAGGTGTACTCGCGGCCGCCCAGGCTCTCGCGCCTTGCGGTGATCTGCAGGTGGCCTGCGCCGTCGAGCGCCACGTTCTCGGGCCGGCCCGTGTACGTCTGCAGCTCGGAATTGCCCCAGCCGTCGCCGTTGGGCCCCGTGCCCGTTTCCAGCACCCACGAGGCAGGGTCGGGCGCGCTGCCCGCGGGCCCGTCGAACTCGTCGGCCCACACCTGGGTCCAGCCGTCGGGCGGTTGAATGGGCGGGCCTTCCTTCGGGCCACAGGCGCACAGGCCGATCACCACCACTGCGCGGATGCAGGCTCTCATGCGGCCTCCTGGTCAGACACTGAGACGACGCTGGCTCCGGGTGGATCTGAAGAAGGTCGCCGGCGCATCGAGCGCCTCGTCGAAGATGAGGGTGGCGGCCCCGCGCGCCGTCGCCGACTCACCCAGCTTGCTGGGCAGAATGCGCACGTGGGAAAAGTTCTCGGAGAAGCAGTGTTTGGCCACGGTCTCCCGCAGCGGAGCCAGCAGCAGGTCGCCCGCGCGCACGATGTCTCCGCCAATCACCACCAGCGCCGGGTTGAACAGGTTGAGCAGCATGGCCAGGCCGATCCCCAGTTGGCGGCCGGCGTAGTCGAGGGTGCTCACGGCGATGGCGTCACCGGCCAGCGCGGCGTCGATCAGCTCGGCCAGCCGCTCGAAGCCGGGGCGCTTGCGGCCCCTCGCCGCGTCACGCGCCCGCGCCAGGAGATGGTCGGTGCCGACCAGCATGTTGAGGCAGCCGCGCAGGCCGCACACACACAGCGGCCCGGCGTTGTCGATCGAGAGGTGACCTATCTCCCCCGCGACCCCGCGCGAGCCCCGGTAGATGCGGCCGTCCACCACCAGCCCCGCGCCAACGCCGGTGGCCACCTTGATGTACGCCAGGTTGTCGAGGTTGACCCCGTGATCCCACCGGGCTTCCCAGAGCGCGCCCAGGTTCGCGTCGTTCTCGACCCGCACCGGGACGTCGAAGCGCGAGGTGAGCCGGGCCGCGATGTCCACGCCCGCCCAGTGGGGCATGACCACCGTCGACACGTGCCCGGGGCTGCGCAGGTCGACCGGGCTGGGCACGCCCACGCCGATGCCCACGAGCTGCCGGCGGCCCGCGCGTGATTCCGAGAGCACCCGCGCCACCAGCTCCTCCACCAGGGCGAGCGTCCCCTTGGGGTCCTCGCGGGTGGGCCAGTCGCGGTGCTGCCGGGCCAGCACCTCGGCCCGCAGGTTCATCACCACCACCGTCACGTGCGTGGCGCCGATGTCGACGCCCACCAGGTGGTACGCCACGTCGTCGAGCGTGAGCAGCATCGGCCGCCGGCCGCCGCCCGAGATCCCCGGGCCCTGCTCCTTGAGAATGCCCTGCTCCACCAGGTCGTCGACGATCGCCAGCACCGTCGACCGCGCCAGCCCCAGCCTGCGCGCGAGATCAGCCTGGGAGATCTGCAGCTCGGCCTGGACCGTGCGCAGCACCAGGGTGACGTTGCCCAGCCTCACGCCGGTGGCATCTGAGCTCTTCCGCGATTGCGCCATGTGGTTCGAGGACCTCCGGGACCTTCGTTCGATGTTCGAACAAACACTGAAGAAGGCCGGGGCGTCAAGGGAAGGCGGGTGACGCGGCGCGGCGAATGAGCGGGCCGGTTGACTCTGTTCGCAGGTCGAACAAAGATACCGACACCGTTCGTGGAGCACCGACCCGCGACCGCTGAGCCCATTGTGACCTACCCGCACGCCTCCCAGCCACCGCAAACGCCCGAGCCGGACCTGGTGACCCTCGGGGGCGAGGTCTGCCAGGCGATCCGCGACGTCGATCGACTGCCCCCGTTCCTGATGAGCGTGGTGAGCCACTCGGACCACTGGCTGTTCGTCTCGAGCCGGGGCGGCCTGACCGCCGGGCGGAGGTCCCCCGCGGGGGCGCTCTTCCCCTACGTCACCGACGACAAGCTGCACACCTGCCACGCCCACACCGGGCCGCAGACCACCCTGCGGGTGCTCACCCCGAACGGCCCCCGGGTGTGGGAACCCTTCAGGCACGAGCACGACGACCCGCAGATCCACCGCCACCTCTACAAGAGCGCGCTGGCGACCCAGGTGATCTTCGAGGAAGTGCACGACGGGCTGGGGCTGCGGTTCCGCGCCCGGTGGTCGAGCAGCGAGAAGTTCGGCTTCGTGCGCACGGTGAGCCTGGAGAACCTCGGCCCCGCGCCCTGCTCGCTCGAGCTGGCCGATGGGCTGGTGGACCTCATGCCCGCCGGAGTGGCGCAGGGGCTCCAGCAATCGGCGAGCTGTCTCGTCAACGCCTACACCCGCGCCGACGTCGACCCACGCACCCGGCTCGGGCTCATCGCGCTGCAAGCCGCCATCGTCGATCAGCCCGTCGCGGCTGAAGCGCTGCGGGCGACCACCGTGTTCTGCACCGGGTTGCCCGGGTTCGAGGTGTTGCTGTGCACCGATCAACTGGCGGCGCTGCGGCGCGGCCAGCCGGTGCACGCCGAAGCCACCCTCACCGGCCGGCGCGCGGCCTACCTGGTGAAGGCCGCGCTCACCATCGCCCCGGGGCAGACCAGCACCTGGCGGCTGGTGGCCGACGTCGAGCGCGATCACGTGCAGGTCGAGGCCCTGCGCGCCCGCCTCGCCCAGCCGGAAGGGCTCGACGCCGAGCTCGACGCCGACATCGCCCAGGGCACCGCGGCGCTGCGGCGCAACGTGGGCAGCGCCGACGGCCTGCAGCAGGGCGGTGACCCGCGCGTAGTGGTGCACCACTACGCCAACGTGCTCTTCAACAACATGCGGGGCGGCGTGTTCGTCGCAGGTCACCAGGTGAGCTGGCTGGACTTCGCGGTCTTCCTCGGCGAGCGCAACCGGGCGCTGGCCGAGCGGTTCCGCCCGGCGCTGGCCCAGCAGTCAGGGCAGACCACCGTGGGGGCGCTGCGGGCGTGGACCGAGGCCACGGGGGATCCCGACCTGCTGCGCCTGGCTCACGAGTACCTGCCCCTGGCCTTCAGCCGCCGGCACGGCGACCCCAGCCGCCCCTGGAATGCGTTCGCCATTCGGCTGCGCAACCCCGACGGCAGCAGCGCGCTCGACTACCAGGGCAACTGGCGCGACATCTTCCAGAACTGGGAAGCGCTGTGCACCAGCCACCCCGGGTTTCTCGAGAACGTCATCGCCACCTTCGTCAACGCGTCCACGGCGGACGGCTTCAACCCCTACCGGCTCAGCCGGGCGGGCATCGACTGGGAAGTGCCCGAGGAGGGCAACCCCTGGGCGACCATCGGGTACTGGGGCGATCACCAGATCGTCTACCTCGGCCGGCTCCTCGAGCAGCTCGAGCACACGCACCCCGGGAGGCTGGGGCAGCTGCTCACCCAGCGGTGGTTCACCTTCGCCGACGTGCCCTACCGCCTCACCTCGGCCCGCGACATCGCCCGCGACCCGCGCTCGACGATTCGCTTCGACCACGCGGCGCACCGCAGGAGCACCGAGCGCGCGGCGAAGGAAGGCGGCGACGGCAAGCTGCTCCACCACGCCGACGGCTCGCTGGTGCGCGCCAGCCTGCTCGAGAAGCTGCTGGTGCCGGTGCTCGCCAAGCTGGCCAACCTGGTGCTCGACGGCGGCATCTGGATGAACACCCAGCGGCCCGAGTGGAACGACGCCAACAACGCGCTGGTGGGCGACGGCCTCTCGATGGTGACCATGGCCCAGCTGCGCCGGCACCTGGTCTTCCTCGGGGACCTGTTCGAGCGCGCCGGGGAAGCGAAGGCCGAGCTGTCTGCGTCCGTGAGCGAGTGGCTCACCCAGACCCGCCGCGTGCTCGACGCGCACCTCGACCTGCTCTCGCAGCCGGCGGTGTCCGATCAGGCCCGGCGCACCCTGCTCGATGAACTGCAATGGGCCTTCCAGGGCCATCGCGATCGGCTCACCGGCGCAGGGCTGGGAGAAGCGGCGCCGGTGCCCATCGAGGACGCGGCCGCGCTGTGCCGCACCGCGCGCCGGTACGTCGAGCATTCCCTGCGCGCCAACCGCCGGGCCGATGGGCTGTACCACTCGTACAACCTGCTCCGCCTCGCGCCCGGGGCGGCGAAGGTCGAGCCCCTCTACGAGATGCTCGAGGGGCAGGTGGCGGTGATCAGCTGCGGGCTGCTCACGGCCACCGAGTCGCTCGAGGTGATCGACGCGCTGTTCCGCAGCCGGCTCTTCCGCGCCGACCAGGAGAGCTTCCTGCTCTACCCCGACCGCGCGTTGCCGGGCTTCCTGGAGAAGAACCGCGTGCCGCAGGCCGACGTCGCCTCGAGCCCGCTGCTCGCTGCGCTGGTGCAGGAAGGTGATGTGCGGCTGGTCGCGAAGGACGTGCGCGGCGACGTGCGCTTCGCTGGCCGGCTGCACACCGTGGAAGACGTGCGAGCCGCCGTGGGGGAATTGGGGCACGACCCGCGCTTCTCCGCGCTCGCCCGCGACGCGGCCGGCCCGGTGGTGGCGATCTTCGAGCGCGTCTTCGACCTGCAGAGCTTCACCGGCCGCTCGGGCACGATGTACGGCTACGAGGGCCTGGGCTGCATCTATTGGCACATGGTGTCCAAGCTGCTGCTGGCGGTGCAGGAAGTGCACGCGGCTGCACTGCGCGCGAACGCCGCGCCCGAGGTGATCGGCCAGCTCGCGCGCGCCTACCACCGGGTGCGGGGCGGCCTCGGGTTCAACAAGTCGCCCCAGCGCTTCGGCGCGTTCCCCGGCGACCCGTACTCGCACACCCCTCGCCACGCAGGGGCCCAGCAGCCCGGCATGACCGGCTCGGTGAAGGAAGAGGTGCTCACCCGGCTGGGCGAGCTGGGCGTGCAGGTGAGGCAGGGCGCGCTCCACTTTCACCCCACCCTGCTCTCGAGCCGCGAGCTGCTCACGGCCCCGGCCCCCTTCACCTGGTTCGATGTCGCGGGCACGCAGCAGGAACGGACCCTCCAGCCCGGGGAGCTGGGCTTCACCCTGTGCCAGGTGCCGATCATCTACCGGGTGGGCGCGACGCGGAGCCTCGAGGTGCGCTGGGCAGACGGCACGGTGCAGCAGCTCGAAGGCAGCGCGCTCGAGGCGAAGGCGAGCCGGGCGGTCCTCGGCCGCACGGGTGAGGTGCGAGAAGTGATGGTCTCCATCCTCTCCACCGATCCGCTCACGGTGGCCTGAGAGGTCGACCTGAACATGGCTGGCACGGACAAGACGAAGACGCGGCTCCGGCGCACCGAGGCGATCTGCTACTCGGGCTACCGGGTGGGCCAGAGCCCGGTGACGCGCCTCTATTCGTCCGAGGCGCAGGTGCTCGAAGACCTGCGGCTGCTCGCGCCCCGCTTCCCCCACCTGCGCATGTACGACTGCAGCCCGCACGCGCAGTTGGTGCTCTCGCTCATCCACAAGCATCACCTGCCGCTCAAGGTGATGCTCGGCGCCTGGCTCGCGGCCGAGGCGAGCAACCCGAAGTGCCCGTGGGGCGGCGTCTACGAGGAAGACGTGCTGCTGCGGAACCGGCGCGAGAACCAGGTGCAGTTGGCGAAGGCGATCTCCCTGGCCAACCGCTACCCCGACATCGTGTCCTCGGTGTCGGCCGGCAACGAAGCGACGGTGGAGTGGACGGATCACCTCGTGCCCGTCGAGCACGTCATTCAATACGTGCGCACGCTCAAGGCCGGGGTGCGGCAGCCGGTGACGTTCTGCGAGAACTACGTGCCCTGGCAGGGGCTGCTCGAGCCGCTCGCTGCCGAGGTCGACTTCATCTCGCTGCACTCCTACCCGGTGTGGGAACAGAAGGGCGTCGACGCCGCCCTCGGGTTCACCGAGGAGAACTACGAGAGCGTGGCGAAGCGCTACCCGGGAAAGCCCGTGGTGATCACCGAGGCCGGATGGACCACGAAGTCCAACGGGCGCGGCATTCCGAAGGCCAACGCGAACGAGGCGTTTCAGAAGCAGTACTTCGAGGCCCTCACCGCGTGGAGCGCGAAGCGCGACATTCTCACGTTCGTGTTCGAAGCCTTCGACGAGCCGTGGAAGGGCTCGGCCGACCCTGACGAGCCGGAGAAGCACTGGGGGCTGTACACGGTGGAGCGAAAGCCCAAGGCCGTGCTGGCGAGGGCCCGGTGAGGCTGCGCGGAGCGGTGGTCCTCGTCGTCTTCGCGTCGGCGTGTGGTCCGACGGCGCCCGGGACCGATGGAGGGAGTGGCGGAGGCGGCGCGGCGACGGGAGGTGGCAGCGGGTCTGACGCGGGCTTCGATGCGGGAACTCCCGACGCAGGCACCGCAGACGCGGGAGCACCTGACGCCGGGCGCGACTGCACGCCGGCCGTGCTCGATCTCGACACGCCCTTCTCCACCACCGCGCCCCCGTTCGTCCCGCGCGCGGGCCAGCAGACGCCCACCGCCTTGTGGGGCAACGTGGCCGGGCCGCGGCCGACCAACGCCGCGTGGCAGAACTTCGTGGTCGGGCCCGGTCAGAACCGCGTCGACTTCCTGCCCTACCAGCTCAAGGCGCTCCCCGAGGGGCTGGCCGTGGCGCTGGCCACCCCGGTGAACACGGCGAACGCCATCGACGTGCCCGACCTCAAGCAGCTCGTCTTCAGCTCGCTCCAGGCTTTCAGCGGGCGCGCGCTGGACGCGTTCGACCCGCTCTCGGTGACGATGCGCTGGCGCGCGCCGGGCGGCACCATGACCGCGCCGATGGTCTTCGGCATGCCCTACGTCACGGTGGACTACGTGGGGCTCAGGCCGTTCCTCCTGCCCGGCGCCTTCACCCTCTCGAGCGTCAACGGCCAGACCAACCCGGGCGTGGCGATGGGCACGCGCTTCCAGGTGGTGCTCAGCGACGGGAGCACGTGGCTCCTCTACGCCTCGACGTCCCTCACCTTCGACTGGAACCGGGGCGGCCTCACGGCCCGCGCCGCCTTCACGGGGACGCTGCGCGCCGCGTCGCTGCGCCGGCCGGCAGACGCCAGCCTCCTCGATGCCCACGCGGCCACGGTGCCGCGGTCAGGGAGGCTGGAGCTCTCGGTCTCATGCGACGTGGCGACGCTCCGCTTCGTCTACAGCTCGACGGGGCCCGGGCCGCTGCTGCTCACCGCGCTGCCGCACCACCTCGGGCGCCTGGTGATGCCGGCGCTGGTCGACCTCGAGTACCCCACCCTGACCGGCACGCTGCGCGCGGTCGAAGGCAACACGTGGACGATGGCGTTGCCGCTCACGCAGCTCGACTGGACTGCGCCGCGGCCGCTCGCGCCTGCGTACGTGGCCGAGGTGAAGACGGCGCTCGTGGCGGACGTCGCGTCGATGCCCACCAGCGTGCCGGGCGATGCGTACTTCGGCGGGAAGGCGCTGGCCCGGCTGGGGCGCCTGGCGTTGATCGCCGACGAGCTCGACGAGCCGGCGCTGGCGGCCGCGGTGCGCACCCGGCTCGGCCCCCTGGTGGGCGCCTGGCTCGACGGAACGAACGCCAACCCCCTCGTCTACGACACCACCTGGGGCGGCATCGTCACCACCGGTTCGCTGGCGAGCCCGGGCGCGGAGTTCGGCGCGGGGCACTACAACGATCACCACTTCCACTGGGGGTACCACCTGTACGCGGCGGCGGCGATGGCGCGAAACGACCCTGCGTTCGCGGCGGCGCACCGCGCGGGGCTGCGGGCGATGGTGCGCGACATCGCCAACCCCAGCGCGAGCGATCCACACTTTCCCCGCCACCGCGCCATGGACTTCTTCCGCGGACACGCGTGGGCGGCGGGGCTCTCGGAGTTCGCCGACGGGCAGAACCAGGAATCGAGCTCCGAGGCCGTCAACGCCTGGTACGGCATGCACCTGGTCGGGCTGGTGCTCGGCGATCGACGGATGAGCGACCTGGGCCGGGTGTTGCTGACGCTCGAGATCGACGCGGCGCAGGCATACTGGCAGATGGCCAACGCCAGCCCGCACTACGGGTACCCGTTCAAGGCCAGGCACGTGGTGGGCATTCTCTTTCAGACGCGCGCGTTCTTCGGGACGTTCTTCGCGGCGGGGGCCCAGTACGTCTACGGCATTCAGATGCTGCCGTTCACGCCGGTGAGCGAGACGTTGCTCTCGCGCTCGTGGGTGACCGATTCGTGGCCGGACATGAGCCTGGCGGCGATGAACGCGACGCCGGGCTGGCGGGGGTTCCTCTCGATGACCCACGGGGTGATCGACCGGAGCGCGGCGTGGTCCGAGGTCAACGCGCTCACCGGGTGGGACGACGGCAACAGCAAGACCAACGCGCTGTGGTGGGTGGCGAGCCGGCCCGGCCCCTGACGCCTGAGACCTCGATGCGACTGGCGCGAAATGGTCCGCGGGGCCTTGGCGGGTTTCGTCAGTGCAGGAGCGCGGTCGAGCTGCGCCCGTCGATCGAGCGCCACACGATTCGAAGGGTCGAGTCGTCGACGAAGCTGAGCTGCGCGCTCGCGGAGACGCGGGGCAACAGCTGCGAAGTACCCCAGCCCGTCGCGACGTCGTACTTCGCGATCGAGAACGTATCTTCCGACCACGCGGCCCAGCCCACCACGCCCATGGTCTCGTTGAGCAGCGCCTGCGTTGGAAACTCTGCCCCCGTGGAGAGCGTGCGTGGCGTTTCCCAGCCGCCGCCATCGGTCGTGAGCGCGCTGCCCACCACGCGGCCCAGAGTCGAGAAGGCCGCGATCGCTCGCCCCTCACCATTGCCCGCGAGCAGCGGCCACGGGTCGACGGATGTCGACGTGACCGGGCTGACGGCGCTCCATGCGCCGCCATCGTGACTGGCCCAGTTGAGCTGAAGGGTCGAGCCCGAACTCGTGACGAAGAGGGCGCGCACCGTGCCTCGTGAGTCGAGGGTGATGGTCGGGCCCGACGCAAAAGGCGCAATCGAGGGGCTGCTCCATCCGCCATCGCCGTCACTGCGCTGAAGCCGCTGCCCTCCGTTCGGAACGCCCACATCCAACGTGGAGATTGCCACGGCGCCGGTGACGGACGCGGCGATCGCGGGCACGCACTCAGTGCACACCAGCGCGGGAGCACCGAAGTCAGCGCTCCGACCAGGCGACCAGGCCGACCAGAGGCTGTTGAACGGCGGCGTGTTGCTTCGCCACAGCGCATACATCGCGCCACCGGGCGCCTGAATGACCGAGGGCGATTCCGACGCGTCACAGCCGAAGCGCACGACCTTCGTCACGCCGGCGGGCGACGCGAAGGCGGCGGTTGCACAGCCGGCGTTGATCAAACCGACGATCGCCTCGCCCGAGCCATCGCGCGTCTTGAGGACGACGGGCGGCGAGGTGGAGTCCAGCCTGCCCCCATCGAGCTGGGTCACGGGCGTGAGCGGCCCGGCCCCTGCGTCGGAGCGCAGCCACTGCAGAACGACCTGCCGCGCAGCGCCGCCCGCATCGGTCGCTCCGACGAGCGCGGAGAGACCATAGGACGTGCCGACCAGCGAATCATTGGCACCCGCGGGCCCGATGAACTCGAGCAGCTCGAGGTTGCGCATGCAGAATTGATCGGAGGGGACGTTGCCTGCTTGCAGGGGACAGGGATCGGCGCCGTTCGCGATCCCATCCCCGTCGGTGTCCAGCACGCGATTGAGGTCGGGCACGGTTGAAGAGGAGCCGATCTCCAACAGCCGGGCTCGAAAGGAAGCTCGAACCCGCTCGACGTCGACCTTGCGCTCGGCGGCTTCCAGCCTGGTGATCAACGCCGGCTCGAAGGACCCATCGGCGAAGTCGAGGGCGGCGGTGTTGAGCAATTGCTGCAGCTCGGCGTCGACGGCGTTGGGGTTCGCGATCAGCGCAGCCTGCGCAAACACGACGCTCACGGCGAAGAGATAGGCGTTCGCATCGGTGTCGCCGCCCAGCAGATTCAGCAGGGAAGCAGGCACGGCACCGCCGGCAGGCGCGCCGATGGGGAGCGCGATCCTGAGTTCCTGTTCGGCCGTCGCCCGGGCGGTGGGCAGATCGGCGGTCGGGGCGGCGAGGCTCTTGATTCGGTTCGAAGCGAGGTGCGTGAGCACGTTGATGTACGTCGGGGTTCCGTCGAGTGAGGCGAGGCAACGAAGGCTGAGCTCTGCAGCAGAGAGGGTTCCGGTGACCTCGTTGAAGTGGAATCCGGAGGCCTCCAGCTCGGCGAACTCGAGGGGCTGCGCGGGCACGGTGAGTTCGAACTCGCCGCGATCGTTGCTGGTCTGGCTCAGAAACACCTGGCCGGTTTGAGTGCCTGCGCTGTCGAGCGCGGCGACCGACACCGTCGAGCCGACGATGAACGGGCCCTTCTGGGCGGCCCCTCGGACCCTGAGCCCGGCGTCGGATCCGCCGTTGCCGCCGCCGGAGCCAGCGTCACCGGATCCTCCACCCGTGCCACCGCAATCACAGGCGGAGAAGCCGCTGCCCGTCTCGTTGCAGAACTGCGCGCCGGCGCACTGCCCCGGTCCCAGGCAGGCGCGCGTATCGCCGGGGGTGCACACCGGCTTGGTGGTGCAGGCCGTGGCGAGGACTGCCACGACCATCAGCCCTGCCCTCGCCTCTCTCGACCATGCGCCGCCCACGTGACCTCCCTGAGTCTTGCTGGGAGGGTAGCAAACTCTCTGGCCCTCGAATGACGGGGATGCCGGCCTGTTCACCTGCTTGAGGCGATCAGCTGGAAGCCAGCAACGGCGAAATCGAGGCCGACGTTCACCACCAACGACACAACGACCCCGCGAGGCAAACCACGGGGCTCATTGCTTCGCCCACGTGACGAGCAGCCACAGGTCCTCCATTCCGTTGTCGCTCGCATAGAAGGACAAGCTGCACGCCGGCTTTGAGGGCAAGGGAGTCAGCGCTGCCCGCAGCATCCCTGCGCCGAGGTTCGCATCGGCGGTGAGTCGAGTCAGGGCAGCTGCGGCGGGCACTGGGGCCGCGGGGCCGCCGGCAGGTTCCTCGACCAGCGCCGCTTGGGTCGGTCTGCCCGTACTGGCGACCACCTCCACTCGCTTGACGACCTTGAGTCGATCACGGCTCCAGAAGGGGTAGTGCCGCTCCTCGAGCTGCAACGCCAACTTCGCCGGTGCTGCATCCGAGACGTTCTTCGCCGACTTGAAGCGTGCCCACTCCGAAGGAAACTCGTGTCGGGCAGAGACCAGCCGCACAGAGCCGACGCTGCCGGGCGTCGCCTGGTCGATGAGCGTGGTGAGGTTCGCGAGCGCCCCTTGCCGCAACGTCTCGCCCCCCTCGCGCGCCGTATATCGCACGTGAAAGACCACGTCCGCGATGGAGTCATAGTCGAACTGCTGAGGCTCGCCCTTGCTGGGGTTGGAGGGGAGCGTGAGGACGAACGTACTGATCGCGCCCGCGCCCTCGAACGGAAGGTAGCGATCATCGCGAAGGTTCGTCTCGAACAGCCCGCTGTCGTTCTGCGCCGAGCTGGTCACCACCGACTCCGCACTCCCAGACAGGTCTTCGAAGCGATCGTCGTTCTGCCCAGCTCGGGCATAGCCACCGGCGACGGGTGTCTTTCTGCGAATGCTGCTGCCCTGGAGCGTGAGCCTGCAGTTGACGTTGGCGAACGGCCCCGTGACACAGGGTATGCTCACGGCCACCGACTTGATGCGCCGGAAGTAGTGCCCGGGCCCGTCGAGGTCGAAGAGCGCCTCGGGCAGCTGCACCGTGCAGGTACCGGTTCGCCGCAGCACCAGCAGCTGCTCCGGGTTCAATTGCAGCACGCTCACGTGCTTCGTCAGCTCGTACTCCCGCTCGTTGAGCTCGTGCCAGGCGAGCTCCATGCGCTTCAGATCGAGGAACAGCTTCTCGCCCGCGAAGAGGCCCTCGCGCCCCGCCAGGTACCCCGTGCTCAGAAAGCTCAGCGTGGAGTCGCCCCGCTCGTGTTGGAGCGCGCGTTCGGCCTTCTTCGCCACCTCGAAGGCGAGCTGGAAGCAGGCGGCGTGCAGGCCGCGCGCTTCGCGCTTCAAGTACGCGTAGAAGCCCTGGTTCGTCTTCTTGCCCTTCGCCTCGTCGGTGAGGAAACGCTCCACCTCGGCCGAGTGCTCCATCTGCTTTTGGTGGTTCTTCAACTCCCGCTCAGCGAGGTACTCGCGAATCTCCGCTCCTCGCACCTGCTTGAAGAGCTGAGTGATCTCGCCTGCGATCGTGCTGCTCTGAAAAGACCAATCCTGCTCGCGGCGGGCATGGCCGCCGATCTTGGCTGCGCGGCTCGCCTCATAGCTGTCACGCGCCCCCACCCCGCGAGCGATGCCGGCTGCGATCTGCAGGGCGCCGGCGATGGCGGCGCCACCGATCTTCACGTCTCCCCCCACGCCGAAGGGTTGAATGTTGATCCCCAGCTCGGGAATGAGGCGCACGATGCCTGCGATCGCATCGAGGCCCACGGCCGCATCCTGCGCCGTCTGCGCTGACTTGAGCTTGCTCAGCTCTTGCTGTTCGTGACTGGAGACCAGATGCCCGCCGGCATCGGCCGCCTGCGCGATGTCGATCGCAATCTCCCGTGGCGCCACCTGGGGCTCGCCCGTGGAGAACTTCAGCTTGTCCAGCCCCTCCACTTCGAGCTTCGCCCGCTCGGGAACGGTGATCTCCGCCTGCTGCTTGCCGAGGAGCCGCTCGTAATAGACGTAACGCTGCACCGCGTTCAGCAACGTCTGCTCGAGGCCCTCACGCCCCTTGATCGCCTCCTGCCAGTGCCCGTACTTCACGGCCTCGGCGAGACCGAGCACCGTCTTCTCGTGGCGCGCGCGCAGCACCGTGAGCGCCTCGTTGTCTTCCTTTTCCATCGCAGACAGCAGGTTGTTTCCAAGCGACTTCACCTCCTGCGAGAGCTCCGTCGCCTTCTGCAGCAAGAGCTGGAACCGCACAGGAAGCAGCGGCTGGCTGGCCGCGGAGACGGCGGCCCCGACATCGAGCCCCGCCGCAGTCGCCTTGGCCAGCAGCGAGGGATCGATGGGCGGCTCGAACAGCGGGAGCTGCCGAAAGATGCCGCGAATGTTGAGGCTGTTGCGGATCTTGAAGAGCCGATCAGCCACGGTATCCCAATAGTCGAGCAGCTTGGGGTTCTGCGGAATGCAGAAGTACAGGGTCTGGCCCAGCGAGCGCAGTGACTTCGAGCCATCAGGCGGCTTGGTGGTGGTGGCCGCGGGCGGGGCAAAGTCGAAGGGCAGCTCCGACTCGATGTCGACCAGCGCGTTGCCGAAGGCGTTCAAGCCCGACTTCGCCTTCTTCAGCGTGTCGTACGTCTGGGCCTTGATGGTGCCCTTCTTGGGAACCCGCTGCGGGCGCGGCCCCAGAATGTTGGCGGCGAGCACGTAGAGCTGAGTCGCTTCGTTGAGGGTCTCGCGGGTGTCTTGCTGAAAGAGGCTGTCCCCCCAGGCGATGAGGTTGTCGAGGTACGCCATCACCGTCTTGAACATGTAGGCCGAGGGCCGGAAGCGGGCGATGACATGCGGGCGGAAGGGCGAGTCCTTCCACGCCTCGATGCTCTTCATCGTCTCGAGCCAGAGCGCGGAATCGGCGTTCGTCGACAGATTGACGAGCAGCTCTTCAGCCTGGCGCACCGGCGTCTTGCGGAAGGGCTGAACCTTCCAGAAGCGCTCGGGCGTCGGGCCGTCGGTGTTGTCGGTCGGATCGAAGAGGTAATGGAACCACTGCTGCGCCTCGGCGAAGCGTTGGTTCTTCGACAGATGAAGGCCGATGGTGAGCGGCACGTGGAAGAAGAGCTCCCAGTTGTAGACCGCGTACGGGCCCCCCACGCTGAAGTCCAGGTCCTTCACCGGCATCTGCTGCACCACGTCGACGTCAGTCGCATCCGTCGGGGTGGTGTTCGGATCGTACCGGCTGCCGCTGAAGATCTCTGCGGACAACTTCGGCGCGGTGGTGTCCGTCCGATAGTCGGTGTCTGCCGCCTGCAGCCCCGCTACCGAGCCGTCGAGCAGGCGCTGCACCAGCTCGCCGACGTAGGGATGGAAGTGCGAATAGAACCGGTACGTCAGCTCTCGCTCGCGAATGGTGAAGTGTTTGGTCACCGTCTGGGCCGGCGTCGCCACGATTGGCTTGTAGATGTGGCCCAGCAGCGTCTCGAGGACGCCGTGAAACCGGAACTGCGGCTTGATCAGGAACATGGGTGCCGCTCCGCGTGAGGGGTGAGGTTGATCATCGAATCAGCGTCCGGGCGAGCGCAGGCGAGAGGCCTGCCCCGCCGACGACCTGGGGAGAGCCGGCGCCGGCGGCGAAGCGAACGTTGACGGCGCCCGTGCGTGGCACCCACGTCACGCCGTTCAGGTTCACGGCCGCCGGCGCGACGACTGGAGCTGATTCCGGCGTCTCGACACGGAGGCTCCCGTCTGAAGCGATCAGGTTCGAGCCGAACGCGAGCAGCGTGCGATCGTTGATCATCCAATCGTTGCCGACGCGCGGAACGAAGGTCGCTTCGGGTGACGGGTCGATGTTCCCGATGCGCGGCTCGACGCGCGGATCGACGCGCGGATCGACGCGCGGGTCGACGCGCGGCCACTGAGGGATGACCTCGATGTTGCGCCGGGGGATCTCGAAGCGCGGGCTCTCGGCGGGTATCACCCACTCCTCCCATTTTTCGCTGGTGGTCTCGGTGAGCGTCGGCTCGACGAAGAACGTGTGCAGCTCGTCGCGGTAGAAGATGGGAGCCGTCAGGTCGCGAATCTCGTCAATCGCCGCGGCCCCCGGAGCCAGCGGGCGAAGGCGGTGCGCGATGGGCACGAGCGCGAAGCCCGCCCCCGTCCGCAGGTCGCTGCGAAGCACGGCGAGCTTCTCGCGCGGCGCGTTGGCCTCGTTGCCGTCTTCGGTCACCTCCTTGCGCCAGAAGCTGCGCACGCTCAGGCCGCCCAGGCCGGTGACGAAGGTCGGCCCGCTGACGTCAGCCACGTACGGAACCGCGAGCGAGCTCTCGAAACTCTCGGTGCCGAGCGTCGGGGAGGCGTTCTTGGTGGTGAGCCGGAACGCGCGAGAGACAGGAGCGTCGAGGTGAATGAGGATCGCCTTCTCGGCAAGATCGCCAGCGCTGCTGTCAGGCGGGGGCCCCCACTCGGTGGTGGCGTGCACCCGAACGGTGCTGGTCTCCAGCGGGGCCGGCAGGTTGGTCGACGCTTCGAGGTAGCCCGAGGCGCCGCGGCTCCGCCACTCGCCTTCGAAGAACTCGATCCAGTTGAGCTGCGCGTCGAGCGCGTGCTTCGAGGCGTCCTTCAGCTTCGTCTGCGCGAGGCCCTCGATGGTGGTCTCAGCGTTGCTCGAGTCGCCGGCAGCGGGGATGGTTCGCTTCTGCCACAGCACCCAGAACAGGTGGAGCCTGCCCCGCCAGAGCACCGGCACCACGTGGTCGCCCTTGATGTCGGCCTCGACCGGCACCCACGGGAACCAATTGCCGTGCTCGTTGCGCCGGTAGAAGTACTTGTGGGGCAGCCCCTGGGTGCGGCCGATCACATGGAGCGCCTGCCGCTCTTCATCCGCGCACATCGAGACGACCTCGAGCTGGGCCATCTCCTCGAGGCCCTTGAGGTAGGTGAGGAACGCGGTCTCGGCGAGTTCGTTGGAGACGTCGCCCTCGAGCAGCTCGCCCTCGAGCGCCTGAAAGAGGTTGCTCTTGTCGTCGCGGAACTCGGGCTCGAGCCAGTTCTCCGGGAAGAGGAAGATCTTCCGGTTGGCCTCCCACACGCGAAAGCGCTTCATCCATTCCCACTGGGCCGAGTCGAGCGCCGACGGGTGAACCTGGCCCGTCGCGGGACCGGGGCGCGCGTCCGTCTCGAGGTTGAGGAAGCAGCGCTGCACGAAGAGCTGCACTGACGCGATCGCGAGCTGAATTCGCGAGGCGATCACCACGGGCTCCATTCCCGGGTCGAGCAGGAAGTACTCGAAGAGCTGCTCCACGGTGTCGAAGCCGTCTTTGTGGATGACGTACGAGACCAGGGCATCGCGCTTCTGGCGGCGCAGCCGATCAGAGATCGGGCGAACCACCCGGCGCCACGGCTCGGGGTCATGGAGCGCGCGCAGCGCATCACGCACGTCACGCGCCGTCTTCATGGTCGCGGCCGGCACCAGCCAGGTCCCTGCTCCGGTCGGCTCCGCGCCGAGGATGACCTCGGACGAGACCCCGATGCGCGTGGCCATCGCGAGCGCATCGGCGATGCGCAGCAGGACCGCGGGGTCGGCGAGCCCGGCGAACTCGACCACCAGCGACGAGCCCTGCACGCTGCTCTGGCCGGTGACGCCGAAGCGCAGGGCCAGCCTCTTCACCGCGTTCGCGCTCCGCCGCGTCATTCCCGCGAACCCGGCGCAGAAGCCGTCGAGCACCTGCTTCTCTCCAGCGACTGCGGGAGTGCCGCCGGGGAGCACGGCTCGCGAGCGCTCCAGCTGCTCGATGAGATCGGCGCCGGCCGCGTTCACCCGCTTGCGCAGCTGCACCCAACGGGCGAGCCCGGCGACGAAGGCGAACGCGTTCTTCGGGGGCGCGCCGGTACCCACGGCAGGCGGTGCCAGATCGCTCAACGACTGGTTTCCGAAAGCGGCCGGGTGAGTAGCGGCGTAGCGCAGCTCACTGAGCGAGAGCTGGAAGAGCTGCATCAACCGGGTGACCCTCGCCACCGTCCCGAGCGCTCGGCGAACCCGCTCTGCCGACGCCAGCGGGTGAAGGACCAGCCGGTCGAGCGCGCCCTTGTCCAGGCCTGCTGCCTGAACCGAGACGGTGGCGTCGCCGGTGCCCAGCGACTCGAGCCGGACATCGAAGCGGTAGCCGCGGCCTGCGACGAGCTCGACGGCGCCCGAGATGGCAGCGTTGTCCGTGAGGGCCTCGCCGAGCAGCACCGGCGCCTGGAAACCCGCGATGCGGAAATCGACCCGCATTCCCGCCCGGGTGAGCGCCACCTCGAAGGTGTACGCGCCCGAGGCTGGCACCGTGAGGTACCCCTCGAGCCGCGCGCTCTTCGCGGCGGGGTCGCGGCCAAGGGTCGTTGCCGCGGTGCTGGCGAGGCTCGCGAGCGGCGCGGTGAACGGCGTCTCGGGCGGCAGCTGCGGAGCCAGGCGGGAGGTCACGGTCACGCCTCGGTCAGCCGCGGCCAGGAACGCCTGCACCAGCGGCGCGGCCGCGCTCTGCGTGGGGTCTGGCAAGAGCTGCTTCTCGGTGAGCAGCGCGTGCGCGACCGGCTGGTCGACCTCGAGGAGATCGGCGACGCGCTGCACGACGCTGCTCGTCTTCTGGGCGGCGGCATCCGCCGGAGCGGCGGCGTCGATGGCGGCCAAGTCGTTGGAGAGCGCCAGGAGCAGCTCAGCCAGCTGTTCGGGCCGCTCGCGGAAGCGCCCCACCGGGTCCAGCCGGTGACGCGCAAGGAAGTCGAGTTCCTCGAGGTCGAGGCCCGCCGCCGAAAGGAGCTCGAGCTGCGCGAGAAAGCGCAGCGTCGAGCTGAACGGCCGATCGTGCTCGAGCGTGGCCAGCGCATCAGGGTGAAGCGCCGCGAACGGATCGAGGCCCGTGAGCCCCTTGAGCGCGACCAACTGCGCGACGGTACAACCCGCTCCCTTCGCCAGCACCGCGTGGCGGAACAGCCGCGAGACGACCTGAAGGTCGAGCGGCGCGGTGTCAACCGTCAGGCCGGCGTCTTTGAGCAACAGCTCGAGGTCGGCCGAAGAGAGCCCCACTCCGCTCTGCACCATCGGGAGGTAGTCCTTCAGCAGCACGTTGGGCTTGCTCAGCAGCGCTCCGAAGATCTCGTCCGCATCCTTCACCTTGAGCACCGTCGGGGTGAGGAACAGCTCGGCGTAGAGCGAAGGCTTGCCCAGCACGCCCACGGTCTCGATCGGCCCCCAGAAGGTGAGGATCATTCGACGCGCCCCACTGCCCAGCGCGAGCTGCTTCTCGAGCGCGTCGAGGTGCGCGAGGTGCACCAGCGCGCTCTTCATCGCCTCGGCCAGCGTCGCCCCTGAGGTGATCGCGACGTTCTTCGGGGTCAGCGCCCGCAACGCCTGGTCGAGCTCGGTCATCGGCCAGCCAAGCTTTCGCCACAACCGGACGAACAAGTTGGCCTTCATGAAGAAGAGCTGGAACGCGTCGGCCGTCTGGTTCGCGCCCGTGAGCCTGACCTCGGTGGTCTCGAAGGAACAACCAGCATCGGCGTCATAGAGCAGCGCCGCGCCTTCGAAGCCCTGCGGCCAGATCGAGTCGACCCAGGTGCGGCCCTCGAGACCCAGCGCGTCTTCGACCTCCTTCGTCTCGTCGGGGGTGAGCGCGGGGTAGCCCGCGGCGCCCTTGAAGCGCAGCAGCCGATCGAGCGGCACGCGGTACTGGCGCAGGCGCGCAAGGTGCTCGAGCTTCGGGTTCAGGAACCCGAGCTGAACCAGGTCCACCAGCTCCTGGTAGCTGATCCCCAGCTTGCGCGAGAGCGTCTTGGCCGACTTCAGCGCGCCGAGCGCCACGTTCGAGTCGGCGTACCCATACAGCTTGCCCCAGCCGGCGCCGAAGCCCGCGGCGTCGGTGAACACCTTCACCTCGGCGGGCGCCAGGCCGAGCTGCTCCATGAAGATGGCAGACCAGCCGTAGTTCTCGTCGCTCAGGCCCAGCGCGAGCTGGTCTGACTTGCGGAAGGTCTCCAGCACGGCGGCGAACGAACTCTCGCCGTGCGCGAGGTGCTCGCGCACCGTCTGCACGGGCAAGTCGAAGGGCAGGTTCAGCGGGTACACCGCGTCCTTCAGCTTCGAGTCGTACGCGCCGGGGAAGATGTTCTGCGGCTCAGCGAGGAGATCCGCGCTCTGGGCTGAGCCCACGTCGAACGCGACCGAGGCGTCGAGCGCCGCCTTGTCGACGTAGCACTCGAGGATCTCGTTCACGACGTCGATGTACGGGAGCGCGGTGTGCGTGTTCTCGCAGGTGAGCGGCAGTTGCGGGAGATCAGGCCGCCGCTCCTTCAGCACCTCGAAGGGCAGCTTGAAGGCGCCCGCGTTTCCCCCGCGCGAGGCCACCCAGTCCTTCCACCGCGGCTCGTCGTCGAGGAAGCGGAGCAGCTCCACGAGATAGGCAGCCGGGCTCAGCACCGATTGGCAGTGCTCGCAGTCGCAGAAGTCGAGCGAGCCGAAGAGGTTCTCGAGCGTCGGGTAGTGCTTGACCACGTTCTCGTGAGACGCCTCCAGCTGATCCTGCGGCAGCGAGAACGCGGCCACCGGCGGCGGCGTCTGCGCGGCCCCGATGAAGAAGTTGAAGGTGAAGCTCGAGATCTGCTCGGAGCGCTCGTGCACCAGCTTCGCTTCGCCGGTCGAGCCGAAGTGTTTGCCGTACCGATTGAGGAAGTCCTCCAGGCGCAGCCGCGAGATGTCGAAGGCCGACTCAAAGCCCTGCGTGAGCAGGACCTTGAGCGCCTCGTCGCGCGGAGTCAGCTGGTAGAGCCGCTGCAGCCGCTTGATGGCGCCGACGGCAGCCACGCGGCGATCTGCGGGGAGTCCTGCGAGGAGCTGGTGATCGCGCAGCGTGCGCTCGACCGGCGCGCGGCCCAGCTCGAAGTCGACCTTCTTCGCCTCGACCTCATCGAAGAAGGCGACGGCGTCCGCCCTCACCTGCTGATCGGCCGTGAGCGGCAGCTCGCCGATGGCGACCTTGTGGGCCACGGTCCTGGTGGGGAAGGCCTGCCGCACCCTGCGGGCGAGATCGTCCGCGTAGCCCTCGAGGCGCTCGGCGTTGGTCGCGCCGGTGTACGCGGGTGGAATCAGCGCGCCCAGCTTCGCGTCGTCGTTGGCAGCCAGCTTGAGCAGCCGCGCCTTCCACTGCGCCGGCTGGTACAGCGACTTCGTCACGAGGCCCCCGAGCCCCTCGGGCGAGAGCTCCGGCTGCATCGAGCCGGCCAGCTCGGCGTTGTTCGAGGTGAGGTGGGCGAGCTTGCCCTGGAGCTGCAGCCCCTTGATCTTGTCGGGGGCCACGCCGGCGGCGAGCGCCTTGCTCCACAGCTCCTTGCCGGTGCCACGATGCTCGACGACGAGGTTCAGGAACGTCACCTGCTCCGAGTCGGAAAGCCCTGAGCGGGCGAGCAGCGCTCCGTTGCTGGAGAGCGCACCGGGTGCGACGAGGTTCAGCTTCTCCTGGCCGCGCCAGGTCTCGAACTTCGCCGTGGCGTCCGCGAGCTCGCCATCGGAGAGCTCGACGATGCCGCGCTCCTTCGCCGTGACCAGCGCCTCACCGAAGCGCAGCCGATCGACGAGGGCGAGCGCGCTGGTCTCTGACGGAAGCCCGACGCGCAGCGCGCCATACATCGCCTTCGCGGGCACCCGGGTCTCCTCGCCCCGCTTCGCGGCGGTGGCTGCGAGCGCGACGATGCGCGCGTCCCAGCCGGTGGAGACGTGGAGCAAGGTGATGTCCTGCCGATCGTCCGACTCGACCGCCTTCGCGAGTGAGGCGCCTCGCGGCAGGTGCGCGAGCAGGTCGGCGGTGAGCCGGGTGTATTCGGGCGCGGCGGCGGCGAGGGCGGTGGGGACGACCAGGTTCAGCTCTTCGCTCGGGCCTGCATCGAAGCGAGTCCTGGAGAGCGCGACCTCGTGGCCTGCGCTGTGTGCGACTCGGACCTCGATGTTGGCCGCGGAGCCGGCGCGATAGTCGAACCGGTAGGTGCCGTCAGCCGCGGTCACGGCCTCCCCCAGCCTGGTGGCCGTTCCCCCGAAGCCGCGATCGTAGAGGGCCAGCTTCACCTTCGCGGCGGGCGCGCCGTGCTCGAAGTGGAGCTGCCCCGACACTTCGCGAGCGCCAGCGACGGGCCCGCTCGTCTCGCCCCTGGTCTCGGATTCCCCCACCAGGTGGACACCGCCGAGGGTGATGCTCGCATTGGTCTGCCCCTCGGGGGTCTCCCAGAGGACAGGGTGCCGCGCCTCGGAGAGGATCTGCACCCCGCGGTACACGCGGAAATAGACGTCAGGGTTGTCGTCGAACGGAGAGTCGCCAACCCGATCTGGGCCGAAGCGAATCTGGAATCGGCCAGTGGCCGGGTCGACCTGGGCTTCGCCGAGGAAGTCGTCTTTGACGAGATCCTTGTCCCATGCCTCGATGCGCAGACTGGCGCTCCCGGTCATGCCGGTGACGACACCCTCAATCAAATACACACTTCGCTTCACCATGACGCCCTCGCTCGAATGCCAAGTGCCCATCGCCAAGACCGATTGTTCCCTGTCATTGGCGGCGTAACCGTCGCAACAGCCGCCGCCACCAGGGCATCTCGCGCAGCGCGGCTTCGGCCAACTGCCTGACCTCATTCGGACTGTTTTCTCCCGCGCCCCAACGGAGCCAGACTCGATCAGGCTTGTCGATGGCACCGGGCGTTCCGGGGAAGCGCACCCTGGGTATGACGTGCTTGAAGACGACTCCAGTGGTCAATTCCTCGATCTGAAAGCCCTCTTCCCAGAACGCATCTTCAAGTACGCGCGCATTGTCTGGCCCCAGCGGCATCACCCTGAAGCTGTACCAAAACATGTCTTCATGCCTGGAGTCGCGGAGTTCCGCGAGTCGAATTCCATCGCGCTGGACATAGCCATACAGACTGCCCGACTCGGTCTCATTCATGGGGCACCCGGCGCGTTGACTTCCTGCAACTTCTTGTCGGCATACCAGGACGAAACCACCCCTCCCAGAACGCCGCCGACGACGCCGCCCACGGCCACCCCAATGGGCCCGCCCGCAGCGCCTACGAACATTCCGATCTTCGCACCAAGGGCTGAACCGCCAAAGCCAGCAGTCGTGGTCAGCACGGCGTTCTCGACGTGTCGCGGGTCGCCTGTCTCGACACTCTTTTGAGTCGCAACTCCAATATTGACCGCGCTCACGACGAGGCCGGCGACGCCCAGCCCCTTCCCTGCCGAATTGATTCGTCCGACCCACTTTGCTTGGTTTGCAGACTTCGCTGCCTGCACGATCGCCCGCTCGAGGTTCTCGACGCTT
Source organism: Archangium sp. (assembly GCA_030681645.1). Lineage (GTDB taxonomy): Bacteria > Myxococcota > Myxococcia > Myxococcales > Myxococcaceae > Archangium_A. The sequence continues at coordinate 20,881 of JAUXRX010000007.1, read as the reverse complement.
TGAACCGCCTCGGGCGGAACCGGCCCGCGCACGAGCGTCTCGCCTTCGGGAGCAGCGACTTTGCCGCTCGGAGTCCCGTGGGGGTTGTCTTGTGCGTGGAGCCAGGTCTCTCCCGGCGCCTTGGGGACCTCGCCAGTGGCCATTGCCGCCTTCATTTGCGCTTTCAGTTCGCTGTTCGAGATGACCGTGTTTTCGGGGCCCAGCTTCGAGGGGTCGATGGCAACTACCGAATCCGCCTTGAGCGCTGTCGGTGACGAGGCACCGGCGGCGGTCGAACGCCCAAACGCGGATGCGCCTGCCTTCGTCGTTGAAGTCGATATCCAGGGACTGTCGCTTGTCTGTCCGAGAACGTGCTGGAGTGGTGTGGCCGCCCCTGCCGCATTCCTGGGGAGGAGGCCTCGGAGGGTTGGCAGCGGGTCCGTGAAGCTGTCGGTGCCTCGAAACAAGAAAGGCCCCTGAGGGGCTGTGAGCACCGGGGGAACAGGAACTAAGAAAGGCACGTACTGGAAGCGAGCGGCCCACCAGTCACTGGAAGCATTCGCCGGTGTGTCGTCGCGACCGTCGGCGTCGAGTCGACCAAGAGGCTCGCAACGACAGTACAAATAGAGATTCTGCCCGGCCCGAACTCCGAGTGGATCAGCGCTCGTCCATCGAGCCAGCCACGAGGCGTAGTAGCGGGCGCCGTGGTAGTTGAGCCCGGTCTCGTCGTCTCGCTCCTTCGCCGTGTAGCGGTAGCGCTTGACGCTGACCTCGGCGCTCCCGCTGTGGGCCTGGAGCGCTGAGGTGCCGTAGGGGTGGTACTCCTCGTAAGAAATGAGCGCGGCTGACTCGCTCAACTCGAGGCTGCTGCTGCCGAGGTGGTTACCGAACTGGTACCGCAGGCGAGGTGTCGGGCTGGCGACTGCGCCGCCACTGTCGACGGTGAGCGTCTCGACGAGCGCGACCCGCTGCTTGTCATCCATCAGGTGCAGCGTCTCGCGTTCAGTTTCGACGGTGACTCCGTCTGATCGGAACTCGCGCCAGACCTCGAAGCGACCAACGGAAAGTCTCTCCTGCCGGCGAACGCCGTTCGTCTCGATCACTTTGCGGACGCGCTGGCCTGCGGCGTCGGAGACGTAATGAGCGACGCGCCCTCCGCCGAGGTTTGCGGTCTGGAATTCGTCCTTGAAACTCCAGCCCATGCTGGCGACGTGCGGCAAGGCGAGCATGTTGCCGTGAACGTCGTAGGCGGACGTGACGGTGACGGCGTTGACCGTCGTGCTGGAGAGCCGGTTGTTGAACTGCCCGGCCTCGAGTTGGCTGTGCTCTTCGTAGGTGAAGTGACGCGTCCAACCGCCTCCAGAGACGGCGTGGGCGAGCGTCCGCATGTTGCCGGCGTCGTCGTAGACGTAGGACTCGGTGAAGCGCCTCAACGCCTGCAAGTCATTGGGGCTCAGGGCGCTTCCCAGAAAGGGGAAGTCGCGCGGATTCCCGAAAGTCGGCGCGAGCTCAGTCTGCCCGATCGACTCGCGGCCCGTGGCCTCGATGAGCCGGTAGAGCGCGTCGTAGGTGTAGGCGCACTCCGGTGCGATGGCGCCGCTGTTGTATTGCGTCTTCAGCGCGGCGTCGGCGAGCCTGGTGATGTTGCCGACGGCGTCGTACGAATAACTCAAATCTTGTACGAGCGAGCCGCTGGCAAACAGCTGGCTCACCAGCGTGTCTGCATTGCCCGGGCGCGTCGTGCGGAGCCGCGTGAGGCGAAGAGTCTCGGCGTCATAGGTGTACTCGGTGGTGGCGCCATTCGCGTAGCCGATGGCTTCCCTCCGGCCCCTGGCGTCGTACGCGAGGCGCACCACGACGGGCGTCGGAGTCGATGCGCCGCGCAGCCTGACGTCGATCGACTCCAGCAGGCCGGCTTCGTTGAACGTCGGCGAGTAGATGCTGCCATCGGGTGAAGTGACGGTGAATGGCCGGTTCAGTGCGTCCCAGGCGGTAGAGGAGCCAAGGACTTCGTCGAGCGCGGGGGAGGCACTCCAATCGAGCGCGGCTTTGTACTCGACGGCCATGGCGCGGCTGCTGGCGAGGGCATTGCCTTTGAAGTCGAACGCCTCGCTGGTGACGACTCCGGCAGCATCGAAGCTCTTGAGGACGCGCGTGCGGTGGTTGGTGGCCGCCGCGCTGGCGCCCAGCGACTCGCCGTAGATGACTTTCTCCGCGAGTCTCTCGACGCCTGCCTCGGTGACATGAAGCCCCGTGGGCCGCCTCAGCTCGTCGTAGGTCATTCGCCGCGCGAAGCCGCGAGAATCCCATGAGCGAAGCGGCTTGCCCGCGGCGTCGTCGAGAGTCCACCTCTCCCCAGCCTCCATGGTGGCCTGGTGCAGCCGGCTGCCCAGCAGGTCGTAGTCGTACTTCACGACGACGCGACCCAGCGCATCGCTGACGGCGCGTTCGTTGCCTTCGATGTCGTAGTCGACGCGCGTCGCGAGCTTCACCGTGCCGTCGTCGGCCACCGTCAAGAAGACGCGCCCCTGCACGTCGAGCCAGGCCAGGCTCGGCGTCTCAGCGTGCGCTCGAGTCTTCGACACGGTGTCGGCGTGTAGCTGTCTTTGCGCCCAGGTCTGCCAACCCGCAGGCTGGGCCTCGAAGTACCTCGCGACGAACCCGGCGATGTCAGGATCAGTGCGTGGGTCGAGCGAGCTCGTGTCATTCGCGTCCCACGTCGCCTGACGCCAGTTGTCGAAGACGACCTTCTCGTAGGCGTGATTGGGGTGCAGCGTGGCGACCACGCGGCCGACTGGATCGTAGAAAAGAACGGGGCTGACGCCGGTGTCCGTCACTTCCGACTCTTCTTCGCAGAGGTGCGTCGCGCTGAAGAAGGGTTCGTGCTGTTTCACCGGTTTGCCCTTGTTGTTGAACACCACGCGCCCGGTGCCCACCCAGCGTTGATCGTGTGTCGAGGTGCCCGGCTGCAGCGGCCCGGGGGCAAGGTCACCTGACGGCAGCAACACGGGTGAAGCGCGAGTCCGCGCGATGCCCGGTTCCGCCTGCACCTTCTTCTGCACCTCGCGGCCGAAGCCATCAGAGAAGGAGAAGCTGATCTGAATGGCCGTGTCGTTGGCGTTGGCCGGGTGAAGATGTGTCTCTCGGGCCAGCGTCGCGACGAACGCGGGTTGACCACAACGCGCAAACCGGTCGACGTCGTAGACCAACCGTGAAGTGGCCTGCCCGAGGAGTGACGCGGCCTCTGCCGCTGGCGCGGCGATGAAGGCGCGGAGCTCATCGAGCGTCGGCTGTTCGCTGAAGCCGGACAGCTCGTCGCCTTCGTTGGCGTTGGCTTTCCCGCGCACTGCGGTGGCCACCACGAGCCCGAGAGCATCGAACGCGGCAGCGGTACGGTTGCCGTTGGCGTCGGTGACTTGCCACGGCTGCAGCACGCGGTAGTCGTTCTCAGCCCGCACCTCATTGTCCAGCGCGTCGCGCACGCCCGTGGGGAGAAGACTGAACGCGTCGTACTCGATCGTCGTACGTTCGCCGAAGGCGTCCGTCGTGCTGTGAGGCGTGAAGAAGTGCTGCTGCGCGAACGCCAACTCGACCGCTGGCGTCGAGGCGCCAGCTCCGGCGTCGAAGTACGGGCGCCCGGCGTGCAGCCACCAGGCTCCGTCCATGAGGGCGTACCCGCCGCCATCAGCACCGGTGGCCTCGAGCACCGCACCCGGATTGGGCAGCTTGCTCGCGAAGACGGCGCTGACGAGCGAGGAGGTCAGCGCGAGCTTGAAGGATTCTCCCGGAAGCGCACGCGATTCCAGCACGCCCGCCGCCAAGAGCGCCGACAGGTCATTCGCGCGGTACAGGGTGCGCACGTCTTCGATGGGCCGCTTCTGGGGCTGCAGCGGATCGGGGGTGGCGGTGTACTCGACGGGCTGCGCGGAATTCAGCAGTGCGAAATTGCCGTCGACCCACTCGGAGACGCTGAAGCGTGCGCCGGAAGTGGGAGCGAAGCCCGTCAACTCCCAGGTTCGAATCGCGGCTGGGAGCGGCGTTCGCCATGCATCGTCCGTCTCGACGGCGTTGGTGAAAGCGGCTTCCGTGTATGTCAGCAGACGCTGCGACTGCCTGGTCTTGTCGGCCGCAGTGAGGCTGGAGTCTTCCTTTCGTCGCCCATACCCGACGGAGAGTGCCTTTCGCACGTTGCCAAAGCCGTCGACGTCCAGCGTCAGTGTGTGGACGACGCGCGGATCGTCAGCGTTTCTTTCGTAGTGCTGAGTCAGCGCCTCGCGCGGGTGCGCGAAGAAGACCCCGTGGCGGTTATCGGTCTTACGCTGCAACGCCTTCAGGGTGAAGCTCTGCTCCACCACCGTGTACGGCGTCGCGGCCCGGGGGCTGCCGTCGAGCGCGTAGACTTCCTGCCGCAGCATGCTGCCCTTGAGGGCACGGCAGGCCTCAGCCTCTTCCTCGACCGTCAATCCACCAGGCAGCACGCTGTCCGAGAGTCCCGGGGCCGCGTAGTACTCCGTCGCGAGGTGACGCGAGACATCGCGCCCGGCGCAGATGCCCGTGTGGAACCAGGTCTTCGTGAGCACCGGAGGCACATGCGATGCCAGGTCGCTGATGGGGGCCGGCAGCTGTGCGAACGACGAGTACTCCTCGGTGTCGAACGAATCCACACGGCCGAAGCCGCGGAACTCACGCTCCCCGCCGTCGAAATGGCCATGGTGATAGCTGTACCGGGTGGCGAAGCGGTTCTGGGTCACCGCGTCGTGGGTCGTCACCCTCGTCACCACGTGCACCGGGTAGGGCAGCTTCGTCACCCACGGCGTGCCGGCAGCTTTGTCGGCCAGGTAGAACCGGGTCGACGACGCGTACTCGACGGTGGTCTCGGCGCCGAGGTTGTTGCGAGTCGTCGTGAGCAGATGCGGTTTCTGGCCGCCCATCAAATCGAGGTATCGAACCGGAACGAGCGCATCGCCAGGCAGCGGCGAGCTCCAAACCAGACACGCAGTGCCATTGCCGAGAAGGTCGGCCGTCATCACCGAATGAAGCGGAGTACCCGGAGGCAGCGCGTGCAACACCTTCGCGCCGGTGAGCCGGTTGCCCGACTGGTTGAAGTAGACGCGCGCGCCGTCGCGGTGCAGGTAGATGATGTCGGTCGCACCGCTGCCATCGATGTCTGCGAGTCGAATGCGGCGCGGATCGAATTGGTCGACGCTGTCGAAGGCCGGGGAGTTGTCGAGCGTCACCTTCGGCCCGAAGCGTCCGTAGCCGAGGTTGGGCCAGTAGCAGACCTCGCTCGAGCGGACTCGCACCAGATCGGTCAAGCCGTCGCCGCAGAAGTCCGCCAGGAAGACGGACTCGGTGGCGTCGTTGAAGACGAGCCGTGGCCCCAGCTCTTCGTCGCGCGGCTGCGTCACGCGCAGCGCGGACGTAAAGCCCTGGTCGCCGAGGGAGGAATGCCAATCGAAGACATTGTCTTCGGCGATGAGAATGTCCGCGCGCCCGTCCCCATCGAGGTCGACGAAGCGGAGCCGCGGGTCATCCCAACGCAGCCTGGGGAGTGACTTGAAGGTTCGGAATTCCTCCCAGCACTCGTCCTGGGTGCGCTGAAAGAACCCCGGAGTCGCGGTTCCGAAAGACACCACGTCGAGTTGCCCGTTGCCCGAGAGGTCGAGCAGCTGCGTACCGCCGCCAGTGAGCGGAAACACCGAAGGCCGCGAGGGAACCGCCCGCGCTGGCCCGAATCGTCCCTCGCCGAGGTTCCGCTTGTAGAACCACGCGCCACCTTGTTCGGTCAGGACACCGGAGAGGCCTTCTCCATCGAGGTCGACCCATTGGTACGCGCGGCCATCGATTCCGATGGGGAGATTCTCCAGCGCTCCTGGGGCGAGCGTGCGGACGTCGTCTTGAAGACGTGCCTTGCTGTACTCGAACTCGACGCGTGGCTGCGTCTTGCGCACGTAGGTGTCAGCGCCGTCGCGCACGTACCCTGCTTGCTGCATCGAGACGATGAACGAAGCGAAGCGTGTGCTGCCGGGGTGCGCGAGCTCAGCGTCGATGGCGGGCTGACCTGCGTAGCTGAGGTCGGCATAGTCGAGCTCGAGACTGCGCACGAGACAGGGCGTCGCGCCGAGTGCCGCGAAGTGGTGGAACATCAGCATGCGGCGGCAACGCCGGTACGTGCGAACCTCGAAGCCAGCGCGGTGTGAGGAGAACGGGTCCGGCCGAACGGACCACGGCCCCGCGCCCGTTGAAGCCGCGCGCACCCGCGGCGGGTCGCTGGCAGCGAGCGCCTCGGAGTGCCCTTCCTCGTAGTCGAGGACCAGCTCGAAGAGCCAGCCGTCGTTGACCCAGTTGTTCGGCGCCAGCGTCGAGGTGCGGTTTCCGTACTTCACTCGCTTGAGGTAGCGAGCCGCGCCGCGAGCGCGGTTGCGCTCGTTGGCGAGCGTCTTGTCGACGCCAGCGTCATTCTCCGCAGCGTATTCGTAGAAGATCGCGTTGCCCTTGTCGTCGTAGCTCTCGCTCAGGAGCCAGCTGAAGACGCGCTTGCCGTCTTCGATGCGCGACGAGGAGGAGTTCCCATAGAGGCTGGTGATGTTCTCCTTCGAGATCGACCGCCAGTGGATTGCCTGAGTGGTTGCGTGTGTCCAGCGTTCGATGCGCGCGAAGAGGCCCTCAATGCGCGGCCGGTAGCGATGAACGAGGTAGTCTCCTCGCGTCTCTTCGAAGCGCGCCTGGCCCGCGAGCTCTGGAACGAGATCTTCGGCGCCCGAGAGCAAGTAGACATCTGACTCGCCAGCGTCGTCGTACCGAGGAAGTCCTTTTTCAGTCTTTCGCGTCACAGAGGGCAGCGAGAGGGCCCAGCCGAAGCCGAAGGGTCCATTGCCTGCGCCCGAATCGTAGGAAAGTGAGAGCTGTGGTCCGAAATTTCCGCGTCCCGGACTCGTGGGCACCGGCACCGTCATCCTTCCGGTGCCGGTGACTGGGTTTGCGGCGAACTTCTCTCCCATTCCCCGAATGGCCCCGCCGCCTTTGGGCAAGGCGAGTGAAGGAGCCAATGCCGGGAAGGTTGGTTCCTTCGCGCCCTCGGTCGACTCACTCCTCGGTTCAGGCCCCCGCTTGCCCGTCGCCATCATTCCCCGCCCCCGTTGTCCCGCCTCAGACGCCCCACGTTACCGAGTTCCCAGCAGCTTTGAAGCGCTGACTGGCCCGGCGGCCCTCGCGATGTTGATGCAGGCGTCCCGCCTCTGACCCGCTGGCACGCTTGGCTCGTACCGTCGGCGCGTCACACGCAGAGGCCGAAGGGCAGCCCGACCTGGGTGCAGACGCTGGTCGACCGGGTGGTGAGTCAGAGCAGCGACGAGGTCTCGTCAACGCAACTCGCGGTGAACCGGCCCGGAGAACGGCAGCACTGGCGGACCCGCGAGCGGAGTCAGGTCGCTCACATTGACCGCGGGGGTGGGCCGGGGGCCAGGCGCGCAACCCTTGTTCGCGTCGAAAGCCGAACTCCGAAAACGAGAGAGTGGTCGACCGGAGCGCGGCGTGGTCCGAGGTCAACGCGCTCACCTTTGAAGAACCGCTGTGCAACTCGCCGGAGGTACATGTCCGCGACAGGTCTATTCCGGGCAAGCTCGAGGGTGGCGATCGGCATGGCAGTGCAGCCACAGCGGGTCGGCCTTGCGGGCTGGGTGGCCGAGCCTCCTCCCGGAGCCGACCTCGCGTGTCACGCCATGGCGTCAGCGCCCGGAGGCTCACCTCGGCGCGGAGGTGAAGGACGCGTAGATCGTCCGCATGACGCGCTTCGCGGTGATTCTGGTGGCGGTGTTGTCCTCCTGCGGTGGGGGGCCCATCGACGAGGAGGACGCTGGTGCGGGTGGCGGCTCCGCGGCAGGAGGCGGTGTAGCGACCGGTGGCGGTGATTCGACTGGCGGTGGTTCCGCGACTGGCGGTGGCTCCGCGACCGGCGGTGGCACTGCAACCGGCGGCGGCGATCCGACCGGAGGCGGCACTGCAACGGGCGGCGGCGCTGCAACGGGCGGCGGCGCCGCGACAGGCGGCGGCGCTGCAACAGGCGGCGGCGCTGCAACGGGCGGAGGTGGCGGCACGACCACGCCGTGCACGACCCGCATCACCTACGGCGCTGCCTGGCTGCGCGGGCCGAACCACCCGGCTGACTACGACGACGCGGCGGGCGTGGTGACCTGGGACGGCTCCTGCGTGCAAGACGCCTCAGGCAACTCGATCGCCACGCTCTCGAACGGCTGGCGGCCGGTCTTCTCCGGGCGCAGCGGTTGTGTCATCGCGCTCGATCAAGCCGGCTCCTGTCCGAGCGCCCCGCCGGCGAGCTGCCAGACGCGCATTCACTATGGCGACACGTGGATGCGAGCGCCCGCGCATCCCGCCGACTTCGACGACGTGGCCGACACGGTCACCTGGGATGGCGTGTGCAGGGCCACAGGCAGCGACTCGGTCGCGCAGCTCAGCAACGGTTGGGGGCCGACATTCCTGGGGAGCAACAGCTGCGAGGTCGCGCTCCGCTACACGCAGTGCGGAGGCCTGTACGAGAACCCGGTGGTCGAGGTCGACTGCCCGGACCCGGGCGTGCTCAAGGACGGGAACACCTATTACATGGCGTGCACCGGCGGCGGCGCGAACAAATACCCGCTGCGGCGCTCGACGGATCTGGTGCGCTGGACCTCCATCGGCCACGTGCTGGCGTCCACGGCGATTCCGGCATGGGCGGCGCGCGACTTCTGGGCGCCGGAGCTGCACAAGGTGGGCAACACCTACGTGGCGTACTTCAGCGCGCGGCACACCAACGGCATCTTCGCCATCGGCACCGCGACGGCGAGCAACCCGGCGGGGCCGTACACCGCGCAGTCGCAGCCGCTGCTCCAGACCGGCAGCCCGGGAGTCATCGACGCGCACTTCTTCCGCGCGCCGACGGGGCAGAACTACCTGCTGTGGAAGCCCGACGGGAACGCGATCGGCCAGAACACGCCCATCCGCATCCAGCCGCTCTCGGCTGACGGGCTCTCGTTGACCGGCACGGCGACCACGCTGCTCACCAACACGCTCTCGTGGGAAGGGTCGCTGATCGAAGCCCCGTGGATGATCTACGAGGGCGGCTCCTACTACCTGTTCTACAGCGCGAACGGCTACGCCTCGACGGCCTACGCAGTGGGCGTGGCGCGGGCGACGTCACCCACGGGCCCCTTCACCAGGCACGGGCCGCCGATCCTGGTGACGCGCGGCGCGTGGGCGGGGCCGGGTCACGGGTCCATCGTGCGGGGGCCGCGCGGCGACTGGGTGCACGTTTACCACGCGTGGCAAGCGGCGAACGTGGGCCAGCCTCCAGGGCGATTGGTGCTCGTCGATCGGCTCGGCTTCGCCAACGGCTGGCCGAACATGATCAGCGCACCGTCCCGCGGTTCGCAGCCGCTCCCCTAGGATCGCGCCCATTTCGAAGGACAGCCGCTCGTCGGTGGCGCAGCTGAACCGATGCCGTCTCGGCTCCACGGGCGCACCCGAGACCACGACTCAGCCGACGAGCACCTCGCGGGTCTACACTCGCCGGGGAACCGGGAGTGGCCCGCTCGACGTTGTTCAACCAGGAGAGCACATGAATTGGGCGATGGTCGTCGTCACCTTGTTGTCGCTGGCCCCCGAGGCCGAGACGCTGTCGACGAAGAACGGCGAGCAGTGGATCACCTCTCGCGACGAGGCAATGCTCAAGGCGCCCAATGGCGACGAGTGGCGGTTGACCCGAACGGCGGGCGGCACCGCGGACAACCGTAACTTCGAGCAGTGGTACGTCGGCGTAGAGAAGCGCTACCCCGATGGCTGGCACCTGGTCTCCAGGTTCGAGCAGCGCGCCTGGCGCATCGACGCAAAGACGATGAACCGGGTGTGGGTCGTGTTTTCTCTCGACGCGAAGGGAGTGCTCCAGGCGGTTCAGCATTCCTCTCAGCGGGTCGAGGGAAAAAAGCCCGTCGACACCGAGGTGCTCTGGCAGTGGAACCCGGTGACTGGATTCAAGCCCACGGGCCCCTGAAATCACCCTCCAAAAACGACAAAACCGCCCCAACTGCGTGCGGGCGGTTAAGTAGTGGAGGCGCCGGGAATCGAAGACGCGCAGCGGGGAGAAGATCTCTCAACGAGGTCGAGTGCTTGCCCAGCATCCCTGTGAAACGTCTCGACCCGGCCCTCCGCGTAGTGCCGTCGTGATCGGTCTGGATCCGACCAAGACGACGTAGTTGGGGCACATGGAGGCACATGGGAAAGCACCGGTACCCCTGTGCCGCCTCACGGCGCCAGCCACGGGGCCTCCAGAAACGGAGCGGAGCGTCGCTACCTGGCCGTCTCGCGCAGCGATGGGAAAGGCTCGACGGCGAGGACGGTCGTTCGGACGTTCAACTCGCAGGGTTTGGGATCACCAAGTTCGGCCACACGGACAGTGAGGCTGAGGCTGAACCCGTGCCTCGTCCAGGGGTGAGGCAGTACGACGTGAAAAGCCGCGAGCGGCAGCGAGACGTTGTGCATCAGGTCATTGAGCCTGTAGCTGACCGTCTCGGGCTGAACCTTCGGTGCGACCGACATATCCCCTTTAGGCGCAAGAGGGAGCACATCTTCAGCGCTTAGCCCCAGAAGCGGCGGGCGGGAAGGCTTCAGCACGGGGCGCACGGGCACGTCCGACGCGCTCCCTGCAGAAGCAAAGGCGAGCGAGCCCTCAATGGCGACGTCGATCTCAACCATGCTTGCGGGGGCGGTACCCTGGTTCTCAACTGCAATTGCCACTGGAACACGCCGCCAGAGCGACTGCTCCGCCAGAGCGAGTTGCTGAAGATAGCTTCGAAACAACTCAAGATGCCGACCGAGATCCTCCTGACTCACGCCAACGGCCGAGAAAAGCCCAGAGACCAGACCGGCGCCCAGGATTGGAAAGCCGGCGAAGCATCTCTCCCTCTCGGCCCGCACCTCGCGATCGACATCCTGAGGCCGGGCGAAGCGAGGAACCACTAGCTGAACCTCAACGGCCGGGCTGTCCAGCGCGCGGCCGTCCTGCATGAGGTGGATCCGGATCTTCGGACGCCGTGCCTGAAGTCGGTCTAGCTCCCGCTTGGTCTTCAGAAACTCCCGCTCGGCGTCGTCAGGTTCCGTGGGGCGTTCAAGCGACTCTGGGAGGCGCACGGCCTTCATCCCACGAGCGCGCGCCTTGAGCAGAATGCCCGTGTCTCGGGCGACCAGCACAACCTGCCCCTTTGCCGTCACCTGGAAGTCTAGAAGCGCGCTGAGGATGCGGTCGTCCTGGACCAGGGGATCGAGTCCTTCGCGAACGACAGGTTCATCCGGCAGGACACGTAGCCACACCCGATCGCGGACTTTTGCGCCCGTCTGACTGAGCACGTCGTGCTCATACGTTTTGAAGCGTGCCTGGAAGTCGCGCGCACGGTCGCGCGAGAGTCGCCCTTGCGCACCGTCCTTGAGCTTGTCCAACTCATTGATGACCGTGATTGGCAGGACGAGGACCACTTCGTCAGCGCCGAGATGCTTCGGCCAGTCGACTTGCTCAATCCGCTGCCCATGAATCAGAACGCCGGTGTCTAAGAAGGCGAAGAGGGGCGAGGCCATGGTGACTCTCACACCTTCTCAGAGTGGCCGGCGAGTGCCGCCGCTCGGCCGCGCGCTTCGGTGCCTTGGAGGTGGTCGGTCATCTCGTTGAACATGACGTCGCAGGCGGCTCCACCGACTACCGCGTAGCGCTGCGAGTGCGCAGCGGCCTTCTTTGTCTCAGGGTGCATTTGATTCCACTCTAGTGCTGACTTCGACGGGCAGGATGCGGCGCGAGCAGGGATCAGGTCTTGTGCTGCGTGGAGGTGGGTGCAGCCGAAGCCAGCCTCCTGCCGCAGTCCGGCGATCGCAACGCATTCGACGCCTTTGATGCTTCCGAAGCGACTCCCTCCGCCGCCCGCACCACGGCCTCCACGGCAGTCGCACGAGGGCCAGGCACCTGCGGCTGCGACCACAAAGAAGGGCTGCCTGGGGTCCAGGTAGTTGCTGCCGGTGTGCGCCGACTCGTCGATAAAGCCCATGGCCGGCGTCTGCGTCGAGGCATGGGTCCCGGCTCCTGTGCGGCAGCGCTTCCTGTACTTCTTCCCGCTCCCACATGGGCAAGGGCTGTTTCCGCCGATGCCGGACTTGGCTATGTGAGGGCACGACTCAGGTCGCTGACGACGATGGTGCAGCACCTCGTGGGTTAACGGGCGCTGCCCTTCGTGGCGGGCTGACTGTTTCTGCGCGTTGTGCTTCGGCGACTCTCGGGAATCGGCCACTCTACCGGCTCAGAAAGGAAGTCGCGCGTCTTGTATGTCTTATGCGTCAGCGGATCGAAGGCCAGATAGTGCGTGCGCTCGTAGTCCAGAAGTCGCCGCCCAAAAACCGTCAGCGCGCCGGTTGCTCGACTCGGGGAGTAGACGGCGTACGGCATGACGTTGACGTGACGGTAGACCTTCACCATTTGAATCGCGCCGCCAACGCTGTGGTGCCGGCCAGACTCAATTGAGTCTCGAATTACATCGAGCGGCTCCCAGTCCAAGGGAGGCGGTCTCGTCCTCAGGGCAGTTCCTCGGGTGCGTTCCAGCGCCTTCAGGTCTGAGTAGGCAGCAGGCCCCGCATCTCCAACGAAAACTGCACCGCGAAAGCTCTTCGCAGGGCTCGCGAACGTGAACCGGCGAGAATTCTGGTCGAAGCGTGAGACCCAGGTTCGCCAACGCCCCGTGTCCGTCGAAAATCCAGCCAGCAGCAACGAGAAGTCAATCTCAACGCCTGCAGGAACTTCGCGGACGTTCCTCAGCATCTGCTCGATGACGCGTTCGAGATGTCCCTTGAGGTCCTCCAAGCACAGGCTCCGATTGCTGGCGCGATCGAAGTCGGTCACGTAGTGCAGCGTTTGAAGAATGAGCGGGTAGGCGTAAGCGGTGTCGCCCGCGAAGGCGAGCACGCAGTCGCCTCGGGGCAGCGGGAAGATCTTCGGACACTCGTCCCACTTCTGCCCCCCGGTAAGCCGACTGTCCGAGGCGACCACGAGTTCCTCAGTGTCCCGGTTTGGCTTTCGTACCCACGCTCCGACAATCGTCATTGCATCCTCAGTGTTGTTTCGGGTCACCCACATCCGCTCCGACGACGAAGTCGGCCGGCCTACCAGTCCACTCGTCCTCCAAAGCCCCTGAGGGCAGTCCTTCTTGAATCGACGTCGGGCATCACCGACCCCAGCGCTGACCAGAACGCCTTCGTGTGGTCGGGGTGGCGGAGGTGGAGCACCTCGTGGGCGACGACGTAGTCCACGAGCCGCGCCGGCGCCTGGATCACCCGCCAGTTGAAGCGCACCACGCCGTTCGCCGAGCAGCTGCCCCACCGCAGCTCCTGTTCGCGTACCAGGACGTTCGGGGCTGTCATCCCCATGCGGTCCGCCCACAGCTGGGCTCTTGCCGGCAGCCAGTCCTCTGCGCGCGCGCGGTACCAAGCAACCAGGAGACCCCGGATCCGATCAGCCCTCCCCCGCCCCTCCGGCGCCCGCACCAACAGGCGTCCGCCGTCCAGCCGGACCTCCTCGGGGCCGGCGAGGACCCGGAGCCGGTACTGCCGGCCCAGGTAGAGGAAGCTGTCGCCGCTCACGAACTCCTTCTGCGGCGCAGCCTGGGCGAACGGCCGCACCGACCGGAGCCGTGAGGTGATCCAGCGCGCCTTCTGGTGCACCACTCGGTCGAGACGCTCGACGCTGGCCCCGGTGGGCGCCGTCAGGATGATGTTGCCGGCCGGGAAGATGGTGACGGCGACAGTTCTGCGCTTCGAGCTGCGCCGGATGTCGTACTCGATCAGCGTGCGCCCGAACTGGACCTCGGAGTGCTCGACCGACGTCATCGACCCTTCCTCACCTTCGCCAGGTCGATGATCCGGTCCGCGACGGTCTCCAGGGTCTCCTTAGGGAAACGGGCGGCACGCAGCTGGGTCTTCACGTTCGCGCGCATCTCCTTCAGCAGGCTGGGCTTCTGGGTCCAGTCGAGCAGCCGGGTGTGCTGGTCGATGTCCTTCTCGATCAGCGAGGCCAGCGCGGTGTGCGCGGCGTCGTACTCAATCTCGCGCTCTCCAGCCGCCGGCAGCGCCGTCTCCAGTACGCCGTAGATCGCGAACGCCATGTCGGAGAGGCCAGCGTCGGCCGCCGCCTTCGCCTCGCCGCGAATCTCGACCGTCAGCTCTTTGAGCAGCTCAAGCTGCTTCGCCGCATCGATGCGCTTCTGCTTCCGGTCCTCGATGATCTTCTCCAGGCGCTCCCGAAGCGACCCGAAGAAGGCGGGGTTCTCCTCCAGCTTGACGTGGATCTCGTGCCGGATGGCGTGCTCCATCTCGGACGCCTTCGCCTCCGGCGTCCTGAGGCGGTCGACCTTCTCCTCGAAGTCCTTCGAGAAGATGGAGACCTCCTTCACCAGGATCTGGATCCCCTCGGCGATGACCGACTCCTCGATGAGCTTGCGGACCTTGGCGCCGCAGCCCGAGATGTCGAGGGTCTCGTCGCGGAACCTCGCCTTCGCCGCCGCGCGGATCTTGCCGAGCCACTTGGCGTCATCGACGTAGGGCAGCGCTCGCGGGTCAGGGAGGAGCATGTCGATCGATTCCGCGAAGCCCCTGAACTTCTCGTCGAAGTTCGCGCGCACGTCCTCCGGCTCCAGCATGGCCACGCAGTCGTCCAGGTTGTTCTTGTCCTTCACGCCGTCGAAGACGCGCATCGCCTCGCGGTGGCGGACCTGAAGCCGGGGGAGTTCATCGGACTTCGGCTTCAGCGCGCCCTGGACGTCGGAGGGCGAGAAGATGGCGAGCGCGTCCTGGAGCGACTCGGAGACGCCCCAGTAGTCCACCACGAGGCCGTAGGTCTTCGCGTCGGCCTTCCGGTTCACACGGGCGATGGCCTGCAGGAGCGTGTGCTCGCGCAGCGGGGAGTCCAGGTACATGACCTGCTCGACGGGAGCGTCGAAGCCCGTGAGCAGCTTGTCGCAGACGACGAGGAAGCAGAGCGGGTCCGTCGGGTCGAGGAACCGCTCGATGATCCGATCGGTCTGCTCCTTCGACATCCGGTAGGGCTCGAACCGCTTGTCGTCGTTGTGGCCGACCGAGATCACCAGGGCGGACTCGGGGCCCTGCAGTCGGTCGAGCGTCTCCTTGAAGGTGATCGCGGCGTCACGGCTGACCCCGACGACCTGGGCCTTGAAGCCGTTCGGCTGGATGAACTTCCGGTAGTGCTCGATGAGGTCGAGGCAGACAGCTTCGATCCGCTTGGGTGCCTCCGCGACGGCCTGCTCGGTCGCGTACTTCTTCTTGATGGCGTCCCGCTCCTTGTCGGTGCGGTCGGCGAACACGTGGTCGAAAACCTTGTCGAGCGTCTGCCCGACGATCCTCAGCTCGGCGAGCCGCGACTCGTAGAAGATGGGCACGGTCGCGTCGTCTTCAACGGCCTGCTCGATCGTGTACGTGTCGATGTAGGGGCCGAAGGTCTGCAGCGTGGAGCGGTCGTCCTTGTCGATGGGCGTCCCGGTGAAGCCCAGGAAGCAGGCGTTCGGCAGCGCCTTCCTCATGTTGGCGGCCAGGCTGGCGTACTGGGTGCGGTGGCACTCATCGACCATCACGAAGATGTTCGCGGCGGTCGAGAGCACGGGGTGTTCCTGCCTCTCCCGGCGCTGGCCCCTGTCGTCGCCTCCCTTGGCCAGGTCCTGGAACTTCTGCACCGTCGTCGTGATCGTCTGCCCGTTCGCGCCGGCGAGCAGTTCGCGCAGCCCGCGCACGCTCTTCGCCTTCTCGGGGTTTGGAAATCCGCAGTTGATGAACGTCTTGGAGATCTGGGTGTCGAGATCGATGCGGTCGGTGACGACCAGGATGGTGGGGTTGTCGAGCCCGCTCGCCCGCCGGAGCTTCAGCGCCAGCCAGAGCATGGTGAGGCTCTTGCCGCTCCCCTGCGTGTGCCAGACGACGCCACCACGCTCCGTCATGGTCGTCGCGGCCCTCACTCGGTCGAGGGCCTTGTTCACCGCGGCGAACTGCTTGTAGCGGCACACCTTGCGGATCGTCTTCCCGCGCTCGGCCTCGAACACGGTGAAGTTCCGCATGATGTCGAGCAGGTTCGCGGGGTGGAGCAAGCCGGCTAGGCAGATGTCCTGCCTGGAGGCCTTCCGTCCCAGCTGCTTCGCGAGCTCGGCTTCGGTCACGGGAAACGAGACCTTCCACTCAGCCCAGAACCGCTGGGCGGTGCCGATGGTTGCGTAGGAGGCCGACTGGCCACACGCCGCGATCACCAACTGAACAGTCTCGAAGAGCTTGGGAGCGCCCATGTCTCTGAACTCGCTGCCCACCTCCTGGTAGCGGAGCAGTTGGGTCACCGCCTCTTCGAGCCATTTGCCTCCCAACGTCGGCGACTTGCACTCGATGACGACCAGGGGGAGGCCGTTCACGAAGACGACGATGTCCGGGATGATGTTCTTCTTCGCGCCACCGACCTTGAACTGCCGGGTGAAAATGAACTCGTTATTCTTCGGCGTATCGAAGTCGACGAAGCGGATGGTCTGGCCCTTCTTCCCGTCGCCAACGTCCTGCTCCAGCGCGATGCCGTGGGTGATCGACGTGTGGAGCTTCTCGCTGACCTCGATAAGGCTGGTGGATGCTACTGAGGTGATCAGGCGCATCGCGCGCTGGAGGTTCTCTGAGGATAACCACGGGTTCAAACGACCCAACGCGGCGGCCAATCGAACGGAGAGCACGGGCACCCTCAGGCTCTCGCGCTCTGCCTCAAGGAGGTCGGCGTGAACAAAAGCGTAGCCGATGGCCGACAACAACTTGGCGGCCGGGGCCTCGGCTTCCGATTCTTCAGTCCAGTCCGTCGATGAAGGACTCACCGCGCGGCCCCACCAGTCGTGAGGACACGTCCGGATAGCAGTGCGGCCAAGAGTCCCGCTTTCACGACAAACAAAGCCTCAAGCGCCGACCGGTTCTGCACCAAATTCTCGTCGAGCGCACGGAGCACCCTGAGAATGTCCCGCTGCTCGGTGAGTGGGGGGACGGGAACCTGAAGCTCTTCGTACTTGCCCTTGTTAACGATCGGCACCGCCGTTCTGCCCGCCATGGCCCAGAGGCGGTCTCTGCCTCGCGCCAAGGCGTAGTAGAGGAACTCCGGTTCCATTTCCTCATCGCAAATCGCAGCGTTGATTTGCTGGTTCGAGATGCAAGGGCGCGCAGCGATGCTCTGCTTCCCGATCGTCGCGCCGATACACGTCATCAACACCGCTCCCCGAGGAAGCAGCCGGCCGTTCGCAGCGCCCGCCCCTGTGACAGTTCGTTCGGCATCAGTTACCCACACGCTCTTTCCGAGATCGCCGGGGGTGAAGAACGGAATCCCACCGCCCCAAAATGCCGGCTCCTTCGTACCCGGCGTGGAACCCGTCACGATCTTTGCGACATCTGCGAGCTTCGATACGCGCCAAGGCGCGGGGATTTCACCGACGGCAGTCGTCTTGAAATCAGCGTGACGCCCCGGCATCCCCCTCGTCAGCATCTGGGTCATAAGCGCATTCTTCACCACCCCGACCTGGGCGATGACCGCCTCGGTCTTCTCGATAGCGTGGTCGATCGAGGAGAGGATGGCTGCGATGCGCCGCTGCTCTCCGAGTGGAGGGACATCGACTGCCTGATCTTGGAGAACCGACCAGTAGACGCGCCTGCGCTTGCCGAACTGGTTGCCCTGCTGTGCGACCCGTTCGTACTTCTGAACCATGGCGGGAGAGCGCAACAGGTACTCGATGAAGTCCGCATCGACGGAGGAATCGACGGTGAACGCGACGTAGTCCGGGCTGATAAGGCCCTGCCCGATGCCTCGGACGCGGCCGAGAGAGCCATAGTAGAGCGACATCGGGTCGAAGGCGAAGTCGCCGTCCTCAACGATCACGTACTTGGACGGATCGGTAGCCACCCGCTTGTTGTACTTCTCGGACTGGAGAACGACGCCGCGGTCCTTCGTCACCGACAGCGGCGGAAGATCGTCGCCGAGTTCGTTGATGACCTTCTTTCTGGTCGCGAATTCGCCGATCGAGCGGCGATGCCACTCACCCGACATATCCAAGCTCCCGGAGATATCGGTTCATCGTCGCCTCCGCGGCGGTCCGCTCCGCTTCGAGTAGGCGGAGTCGCTTGACCGACTGCACGAGGTCCACAGTCGCTTCCACGTCTGCCGTTTCGATGTACCTGCTGATGTTCAGGTCGCCGGCATGCTGCTCGATCTCACTTACGGCCACGACTCGCGCGTAGCGCTCCTTCGCGCGGAAGGCTCTGAAGGTGGCGCCGATCTCGACAATGTCCTGCTGACGAAGTCGTCTCTGCGCTTTGGCCTCCTCGAAGCCCTTCGAGGCGTCGATGAAGAGCACCTGCCCCAGACGGTCAGTCGGCTTGGCACGGTTGATCACCAACACGGCTGCCGGAATCCCTGTGCCGTAGAAGAGGTTCGAAGGGAGACCCACGACGGCCTCGATGAGGTCCTCCTTCAGCAAGCCCTTGCGGATCTCAGCCTCACCACCACCACGGAACAGGACTCCGTGAGGCATCACTACCGCCAGTTGGCCCTTCACGTTGAGCGTCGCCACCATGTGCTGCACGAATGCGAGATCGCCCTTGGTCTTGGGGGGAAGGCCGTACTTGAACCGGCCGAAGCCATCTTTCTCAGCGACCTCGATGCCCCATTCATCGAGCGAGAACGGAGGATTGGCGATGACGCGGTCGTACAACAGCAGGGCACCATCCCTGAGGAGCTTCGGGTCGCGGATGGTGTCGCCCTTCTCGACGCGCGCGTCCGACAGGCCGTGCAGCAACATGTTCATCTTGCAGATCGCCCACGTGCCCAGGTTCTTCTCCTGGCCGTGGAGCGTCAGGTTCTTCGCGCTGCCTCCGTGGCGCTCCACGTACTTCGCCATCTGAACCAGCATGCCGCCGGAACCACAGGTGGGATCGCAGACCCGCATCCCCTCCGACGGGGTGAGCAGCTCGACTAGGAGCTGGACCACCTTCGTCGGCGTGTAGAACTCGCCGCCCTTCTTCCCCGCGTCGTCGGCGAACTGCTCGATGAGGTACTCGTACGCGCGGCCCAGCATGTCGGGCTCGGCGAGGTTGGCGTTCTTCAACGACAACTTGGAGAAGTGCTGGACGAGGCGTCCGAGCACCGTGTCGCGGTTCTTCGCATCGCCCAGCTTGCGCTCATCGTTGAAGTCGATGCCGCCGAGGATTCCCTCCAAGGGTGCGTTCGCCTCCTCCAGCGCGCCGCACGCCTTGTTGAGCGCGTTGCCGATGTCGGTGGGGAGCTTGACCAGCTCGCTCCACCGCGCGCGCTTCGGCACGAAGAACTCGTGGTAGTCGGGATCGTTCCAAGCGACGTCGCTCGACTCGCCCTTGGCGATGAGCTTCTCCGCCTCCTCCTCGAAGACGTCGGAGAGGCGCTTCAGGAACAGCATCCCGAAGATGAAGCCCTTGTAGTCGGAGGAATCAATGCTGCCCCGGAGGATGTCGGCGGCAGACCAGAGGTAGCGTTCCAGCTGATCGACGGAGAGCTTCCCCGAGACTGGTAGCTCGACCGCGTCCTCCTGGCCCGCTGCCTTGCGGCCGGTAGCCGTCTTCGCCGCCGGCGGCGCTGCCGCCTCGGTCCGCACCCCGCCGAGACCCAGGATCCGCGCGACGAGCACGCTCTTCTCCTTCCCGGAGCGATCCAGGTCCAGCGCCTCGCAGATGGCTTGCAGCTCCTCGCGCTTCAGCTGGGCGAGCAACTGGGGGAAGTCGAGCGCTGGGGCGCGAACGAGCGCGTCGACGTGCTGGTCGAGCACCCGGCGGTCGTCGACCTTGAGGCCGTGCTCCAGGGTGAGGGCCGAGAGGCGTTCCCGGCCCAAGTTCTCGAGGATCTGACGACGGACTTTCGGAGGAGGTGCGTCCTGCTTCGACATGGGCGCGAAGGTACCAGCCGGAGCGCGCCTCCGACTGGCCTGATTTGTCGCCGTGAGCGGCAAGCCTTTGGAATCTCGGGGGTGCACGATCACTTTGAGGCAGCTGCGCGGTTGGGAGTGCTGAAGCGGCTCGGCGTGTAAGTGCGCTGCACGCGGCGCGGTGCGTTGGGCTGGAGGTGGTGCTTGCGCGTTGTGACCGGGGCCTGGAGCCCTTCCCTGATGGCGCGGTGGAAGCGGACAGCTCCCGCTGTGCGGTAGACGGCGCGCATCTTGACCATCCGACGTGCGCGCACGATTCCCCAGCGCTGCCCCGCACGCTTCATTCGCACCTGCAGGACGTGACGGTGCGCGCTCTCCACGATGCCTGAGCCCACCGGAAGCCCGCGGCCGCGGAAGGTGCGGTACTGCATGCGCTTCTCGTTCGCGCGGTAGTAGCCGACGACGTCATCGAGCGCGGCGAGTTGCTCGGCGGTCTCGGCAAACTCCAGGCAGTTCATCAGTTCCTGGATGGCGGTCTCTGGCGAGTCGGCGTCGAGCAGTTCGTGGATTCGCGCCTCCCATTGAGGGAGCAGGCAGTGTCCTTCGCCGAGGAACGCCTTGCCGCACAACATCCCCCAATGCACAGCGTGCGGCACGTCCAGCACCTGAATGGCGAGCGGGCAGAGTTCCGTAGCCAGCGTCCAGTTCTCGCGCGCACCATCACCGAGCCAGACGACAGTGCCCACTTCATCTGCACGTTCGACCGCGAGCGCCGCGGCCATCCCCTTCTTGAATTCGAGCTGGCCGCCCAGCACCGCGACGTAGCGCGCGTCTTCGACGCGTCGGCGGGGCCGGTCCTCCCCCGGCGGGATGAATCCTCCCCGCGCCACGACGCCCACCGTCACCTCTTTCCA
>JAUXRX010000062.1 GCA_030681645.1 Archangium sp. | reverse complement strand
CCCCGACCCCGACCCCGCCCCCGACCCCGACCCCGACCCCGCCCCCGACCCCGCCCCCGCACCCGCACCCGCCCAGGAACACGCCGCCCGCCCGTGACCCCAACCTCCCACCTCCTCGCCCTCGACTCCGCCCACGTCTGGCACCCCTTCACCCAGATGCAGGGCTGGCGGGACGACTACCCCCTGGTCATCGAGCGCGCCGCAGGCAACTGGCTGATCGACACCGAAGGCCGGCGCTGGCTCGACGGCATCTCCTCGCTCTGGGTGACGGTGCACGGCCACCGCAAGCAGGCGATCGACGACGCCATCCGCACGCAGTTGGACAAGGTGGCGCACTGCACGCTTCTGGGCCAGGCGTCGGTGCCGAGCATCGAGCTGGCCGCGAAGCTGGCGGGGGTCGCGCCGAAGGGGCTGACGCGGGTCTTCTATTCCGACTCCGGCAGCACCTCGGTCGAGATCGCGGTGAAGATGGCGTACCAGTACTGGCAGCTCGCCGGACGCCCGCGGAAGCAGAAGTTCGTGGCGCTCAAGGAGGCGTACCACGGCGACACCATCGGCTCGGTCTCGGTGGGCGGCATGGACCTGTTCCACGAGCGCTTCCGCCACCTCCTCTTCCCGGTGGAGCGGGTGGCGACGCCGCACGCGTATCGCTGGCAGGGCCTCTCCCCGCTCGAAGAATCGCTGGCGGAGATCGCCGCGCTCTTCGAGGCGCGCGCAGACGAGCTGGCGGGCTTCGTGGTCGAGCCGTTGGTGCAGGGGGCCGCGGGCATGCTGCTGCAGCCGAAGGGCTGGCTGGCGGGCGTGGCGGCGCTGTGCCGGAAGCACGACGTGCTGCTGATCTGCGACGAGGTGGCGACGGGCTTCGGGCGCACGGGCACGATGTTCGCGGTCGAGCAGGAACAGGTGACCCCCGACCTCCTCTGCCTGGCGAAGGGGCTGACGGGCGGCTACCTCCCGCTCGCGGCGACGCTCACCAGCGATCGCGTGTACGGCGCCTTCCTCGGGCGCTTCGACGAGCTCAAGACGTTCTTCCACGGGCACACGTACACGGGGAACCCGCTGGCCTGCGCGGCGGCGCTGGCGAACCTCGAGCTCTTCCAGACCGAGCAGACGCTGGCGCGCATGAAGCCGGTGGAAGCGGTGCTGGCCGAAGGGCTCGCGCAGATCGCCGCGTTGCCTCACGTGGGTGACGTGCGCAGGCGTGGCTTCATGGTGGGCGTCGAGCTGGTGAAGGACGTCGCCACGAAGGAGGAGTTCCCCTTCGCCGAGCGGGTGGGGTTCCAGGTGTGCCTGGCGGCGCGCAAGCACGGCGTGTTGCTGCGGCCGCTGGGGAACGTGGTGGTGTTGATGCCTCCGTTGTCGCTGACCGTCGACGAGGCCCGGTTGCTCACCGACTCGCTGGCGGACGCGATCAGCAGGACCCTGGTGCGAGGGTGAAAGGCCGGCCCTCGACTCCGCTCGCAGGGTCGACCGAAACAGGGCCCGGCGCCGCCCAGGCCCGGCGGAAGACGCCCCTCGACTTCGCTCGGGGTGAGCGGTGGAGCTCGAGCGCTGGTTCGATCAACCCGAACGGACGCCCCCGTTCACGCCGAGCGCCGCCCCTGCGCTTCTTCGTCACCGGCACCGACACCGGGGTGGGGAAGACCGAGGTCAGCGCGGCGCTGCTCGAGGCGATGGTGGCGCAGGGGCTGCGGCCCTTCGCCTTCAAGCCCTGCGAGAGCGGCGGCAACGCCGACAGCCAGACCCTCTGGGAAGCCGCCGGGTCGTGGCAGAAGCGCCAGGCGGTGTGCCTGTACCGTTTTCGGGCGCCGCTCGCCCCCGCGCTCGCCGCGCGCGCCGAGCGGAAGAAGGTCCAGTGGCGGCGCCTGCTCTCGGGCTTTCGGGCGCTCGGTGACGGGCCGGGCGTGGTGGAAGGCGCGGGCGGGCTCTTCGTGCCGCTCGACGAACGCCACGACGTGATCGACCTGATCGAAGCGACCGGCCTCCCGGTGGTGCTGGTCGCGCGCGCGGGGCTGGGCACGATCAACCACACGGTGCTCTCGCTCGACGCGCTCCTGGCGCGGGGCCTCGGGGTGGCGGCGGTGGTGCTGGTGCAGGCGCGCCGCGGGTGGGAGCCGTCGCTGCCGACCAATCGCCCCGAGCTCGAGCGCCGCTTTCCCCACCTGCCGTTCCTCGGGCCCCTGCCGTTCTCGCCGCATGCGAAGCCCCGCCGGGCGCTGATGGCGAAGGCGCTCGCGCCGCTGATCGCGTCAGAGCTCTGACGCCACTTTTCCCTGCGGCTCCCCGGCGCTGCTCTTACAGGATCACCATGAAGGTGCTCGTCGCTGACGATTCGCAGACCCAGCGCAAGCTGCTGACGGGCCTGCTCAAGGGGATGGACGTCGAGGCCGTGGAGGCTTCCAGCGGAGCCGAAGCGCTCGATCACCTGCTGCGCGCCGACGGGCCTTCCATCGCGCTGATCGACTGGGAGATGCCCAACCTCTCGGGCGTGGAGGTCTGCCGCAAGGTGCGCGAGGCGACGCTGGAGATCCGCCCGCACCTGTTGCTCGTCACCGGCCGCAGCGAGCGCGCCGACGTGGTCGAGGCGCTCGAGGCGGGGGCCGACGACTTCCTCACCAAGCCCCCCCACCCCGCCGAGCTGCAGGCGCGGGTGCAGGTCGGCATGCGCAACGTGCAGCTGCAGCGGGAGCTCCAGGTGCGCATCAACGAGCTCAAGTCGACGCTGCGCCGGCTCGATGTCGTCGGTGGGCTGGCGGCCCAGTCGAACCAGAAGGTCGCCGGCGCCGCGCGCCAGGGCACGCTTCGCCCCCAGCTCGAGGCGCTCGACGCCGTGCGCGCGCTCCCGGAACGCTTCGCCGCGGTGCTGGAGAACCTCGAGGCCCCCGAGCAGGCGGCGCCAGCAGCCGAGCTCTGGGCGCACCTCGCGCTCGCGTTGCCCGCCCAGGCTGCGTGGCTCGACGTGACGCTCGAGGTGAGCCGCGCGCTCGCCACCTCGGCGGTGAAGAAGCTCAGCAACTCGGTCCCCACCACGGACCAGGCGCTGCTCGACTGCGTGAGCGACGTGATGACGCTGGTGCTGCGCGGCTTTCAGCAGCAGCTCGAGACCCTGGGCATCGAGGTGCTCAAGCCCCTCTCGGCCCGTGGCTTCGTGGGCTCGCTGGCGATGCCGGTGTCCGAGCACCGCCTGCGCCTGGTGCACCGCGGGTGGACGCTGCAGCTCATCGAGACGCCCACCGAGGTGTCCGCCACGCGCTTCGCCGAGCTGAGCCCGGGCACGATGCTGGTGAGCTCGCTGACCCCGCCGAACATGCCGGGCGTGGAGGTGCTGGCGAAGGGCACCGTGCTCAGGCCCAGCTACCTCACCCGCGCGGGCAGCTTCTTCCGGGGCGACGCCGCGGCGACCGAGGTGCCGGTGATGTCAGCGTCCGGGTTCGCGCTGCAGCACCGCGCCTGATCTCAGGGGCAGCCGACCAGCGCGAAGTAGATCTCGGTGTTGGTCGCGCCGTTGCGATCGTCGCGCCAGCAGAAGGCGAAGGTCGACCCGTTCCACAGCGCGGTGGTGAAGCTCGCGGCGCCGGTGCCGGTGGACAGCTTGAGCTCGTTGCCGTTCTTCACGCCGGTGGCGGAGACCTGCGCGAAGTAGATGGCCGGCTGGCCCACGCCGAGGCGCTCGTCCTGCCAGGTCACGCCGTACTGGAAGCCGTTCCAGTCGATCGACGCGTAGCCGGAGAAGTTGGCGGCGGTGGTGAGCCGGGTGTCGGGGCTCTGGCGCGTGCCCATGTCGTCGAAGCGCGCGAAGTAGACCTCGGCGTTGCCGGCGCGGGTGTCGTGCCAGACGATCGCCCACTCGCGATCGACGTCGTTCCACGAGAGATCGGCCCAGGCCGAGTCGGCGGCGTCGTTGGTCACCCGCACCTCCGGGCCCACGGCGCTGCCGTCGGCGGCGAGCCTTCGGAAGTAGATCTCGCGGTTGCCGGCGTTGCGGTAGTCGGTCCACACCAGGGCGAAGCCGGTGCCGTTCCACTTGAGGATCGGGCTCGACTGCCGCCCCGCGTCGGTGGTGATGCGCACCTCGGCGCCGATCTTCGCGCCGGTGCGATCGAGGCGCTGGAAGAAGAGGTCTTGCCGGTTGGCGCCCAGCCGCGCGTCTTCCCAGGCCACCGCGTAGTTCGAGCCGGTCCACACCAGGTCGGGCCAGTTGGAATCGCCGGCCAGGTTGGTGATGCGCACCGCCGCGGCAGCCGGCTGCCCGGTGGCCGAGAGCGCGCGGAAGAAGAGGTCGGAATCGGCCCCGCCGAGATCGTCCGAGTACACCAGGCCCCAGGTCTGGCCGTTCCACGCGATCGCCGGGTGCGCCGAGCTGCCGTTGGTGTTCGAGACCCGGGTGTCGTTCGCCTGCGTGCGCACGCCCTGCGAGGTGAGCCCGGCGAAGTAGATCTGCCCGGGGGGGCCGTCGCGCTTGTCCTGCCAGACGGTGCCGAAGCCGGTGTCGCTCTTGCCGATGTAGACGAAGTCGCTCGAGGCCGGGTTGTTGGTGATGCGCAGATCGCCCGTGGTGTTGCCGACGAGGCCCTCGTCGACGGTGCCGTCGCAGTTGTCGTCCTTGCCGTTGCAGGTCTCGGTGCCGGCCGCGCCGGGCATGCAGGCCACGGGCACGCCGTTGTCACACGAGGCGGCGACCGCCGCGCACTCGCCCACGCCGCACTGCTGGGGCATCAGGTTCTCGTCGATGGCGCCGTTGCAGTCGTCGTCCTGGCCGTTGCAGGTCTCGGCCGAGGGGTTGAAGGGGGTGCAGGTCATGTCGGCGCCGCCGACGCAGGAAGGCACCTCGCGCGCGCACGCGCCGACGCCGCAGCGCACGGTGGGCAGGTCTTCGTCGATCACCGTGTCGCAGTCGTCGTCGCGGCCGTTGCAGACCTCGGCGGTCGGGTTGCAGCCCGGGCAGTCACCCCGGTCGACGCAGGTGCCCGCGTCGTACTGGACGACGGGATCGATGGGCTTGATCCGCGTGTCGCCGCAGCCACAGCCAGCGAAGGACGAGCCGACGAGCACCAGGGCCAGGAAGCGGAGCAACGACATGAACCCGCGTGTGCCACAGGACCCGAGGTGATGTCACGGCACGAGGCGGTGTCGGGTGCATGGGTGCGACAAGAGGACGTTTCTCAGGAAGTGGGATCTCCGGTTTCCTGTACATTGCCGGTGGTTCCCCAATGACCCTGTACGAGGCAGTCGAGAGCGGTGACGTCAACCAGGTGAAGGCCGCGCTGGCCGAGGGCCCTGACGTCAACATGCTCGGGCCCGATCGGCGCACGCCGTTGATCGAAGCGGCGGGGCGGGGCGAGCTCGAGATGGTGCAGCTGTTGTTGGCGGCCGGCGCCGAGCCGCGCTTCCGCGACGCGACCGACGAGACGGCCCTGCTGCGCGCGGCGGCCAATGGACACCTCGCGGTGGCGCGGGTGCTCTCGCCGTTGGCCGAAGACGAGGAAAGGGAGCTGGCCAGATCGTTCCTCGCGGCGTCGGGCGCGACGCACGCTCCACCCGAATCGAAGGCAGACGACAGCTTCAAGCGGAAGGCGGTCGACCTCGCTGCGCGGGCGGCCGGCTTCGTGGGCCATGACGATCCACTCGAGCGGCTCGAGCGGGTCGATCGCGCGGAAAAGAACGTGAAGAAGAAGTGACTGCGATGAAGCACGCGAGAGGACGACGAGAGGTCTCCACCCCCAAGGGCCAGGCGCTCAAGCGCCCGGGGCCCGTCGGTGGCGTCAGAGATCTGAACCGGCAGAAGAAGGCCCAGGCGATCCGCGACGCGGCGCTGCTCTTGTTTCTCGAGCGCGGCATCGAGGCGGTGTCGGTCGACGACATCATGCAGGCCGCCCAGATGGCGAAGGGCAGCTTCTACCGGTACTACAACGACCAGACGGGGCTGGTGGAAGACCTGATGGCGCCGACGCGCGAGCTGATGACGCGGGCGCTCGAGACCTGTTCCCGCGAGCTCGAGACCGCGGCCTCGCGCGAGGCGATGATCAAGGCGTACTCGCGCATCGGCGACGTGCTGGCCACGCTGCTGATGGAGCAGCCGGGCCCGGTGCGGCTCTTCCTCCAGGAATCGCGAGCCCCGGCGCAGGGCGCGCGAAAGCCGATCATCGAGCTGTCGGCGCAGGTCTCGCGCTACGCGATCGAGATGACCAGGACGGCGCAGCGGCACGGCATCTTGAAGCCGATCCCGGTGGCGGTGAGCGCGCTGACGGTGGTGGGCGCGGCCGAGCGGCTGCTGCTGGCGGTGCTGCACGAAGAAGACGTCGGCAACGTGCTCGAGATCCCCGGGGCGTTGACCACGCTGATCCTGGACGGGCTCAGAGTCTGACCCGCGCCTCCCCCTCCCCGAGGGGGGGAGAGGGTCGGGGCGAGGGCAAGCAGACTAAGAGAGGCCCCTCAAGTGAGCCTGGGCCGCCGCCGCCTCGCGCGTCGCCGTCCTCCACGCATCATCGACATCGACCAGCTTCGCCTCGAGCGCCGCGAGCTCTTCCTCGAGCGCCGCGACCTGCGAGGCCAACGCCACGCGCCTGGCCTCGAGCTCACCCAGCGCGTTGACGCGTTCCTCCTCGCGGGCGGCGGTCTGCGCGCGCGCCTTCTCCAGGGCCTCCGCGAGCGCGTCGCGGCGAATCACCAGCTCTTCGGTCTCGGTCATCGAAGCCACCACCCCATCGCGCTCATGGCCACGCACAGCATCACCCACAGGCCGATCGCGCAGCCGGGCTGATCAGCCGTCTCCCAGTTCGACCTCGAGGCCTGCAGTGGATTGCCGAGCGGTTCCCTGCGGGCGATCTCTGCGCGCGCGTCGTCGAGTTCCCCCCTGGCCCGTCGCGTCTCCACCTCTCGGTCCTTCTTCTGGGCCCTGAGGACCTCGAGCTGCTGGCGGAGGGCCACTTCACGCTCGGTGAGGCGGGCGACCTCGGCGAGGAGCGAGGTCCGCGCCGCGGCGAGCTCTCCCTCCAGCGGCGTCTCGGTCTTCTCGCGTTCGCGCTTCAGCTCCCCGAAGAGCGCCTCCACCTCGTCGCGCAGCTCACGATCACTCATGCCTTCGCACTCTCTTTCCGGGCACGCCGCCGTGCAAGCTGGCTTCCGCGCATGTCCGCCACCGAAAAGCCGTCGACCGGATTGTCGTTGTTGGCCGCCTTCCTGGCGCTGGGGGCCCTGCCCGTGGGGTTCGTGCTCTTCGCCCTGCAGACCGGCGCTCGCGGTCGAAGGGCTGACGCTCGAGTCGTTGCTCGCCGCCTGTCACACGGCCGGTGGGAAGGGCGCGAAGATCGCGCTGGTGCTGCCTGACTGAGTCGACGCCGACCGGGAAACCCGGCTATGCGCAGCGACCTGATGAACCGCTCGTTCGCGCTGACGCTCTGCTTCCTGGCCGCCTGCGGACCGCCCGTGGTGGTGGGGCCTCCCGACGCCGCGGTGGATGAAGACGGCGGCGTCCTCGAGACCGATGCGGGGCCGGGCGACGACGCGGGCGTGACGACCGATGCGGGCCGCCCCGACGCCGGCACGCCCGATGCGGGGGGTCCCGATTCAGGCGCGCCGGGTGACGGCGGCACCTTGATGACGCTGGTGACGGTGTCGCACGAGCGCGAGCTGCGCGGGGTGTGGGTGGCGTCGGTGGTGAACCTCGACTGGCCGGCGTCGTCCAGCCTCAGCGCCGATGCGGGGCGCGCCTCGCTCACCGCGATGGTCGACTCGATGGCCGACGCGGGGCTCAACGCCCTCTTCTTCCAGGTGCGGCCTGAGTCAGACGCGCTGTACCCCTCGACGCTTGAGCCGTGGAGCCGCTTCCTCACCGGGACCCAGGGGCAGAACCCGGGTTGGGACCCGCTCGCCGAGCTGCTCACGCTCGCGCACGCGCGCGGCCTCGAGGTGCACGCGTGGATGAACCCGTACCGCGGGCTGGTGTCGCCGGGCACGGCCACCGCCACGAACCACGTGACGCGTACGTTGGCGGGCTCGGCCATCACCTACGGGACCTCGGTGGTGATGGATCCGGGCCAGGCGGCGGTTCGGCAGCACGTGGAAGCGGTCGTGAGCGATCTCCTCACTCGCTACGATGTCGATGGGCTGCACTTCGACGACTATTTCTATCCCTATCCCTCGGGGAGCACCCCGTTCCCCGACTCGGCGACCTACGACGCCTACACGGCAGACGGCGGCACGATGAATCTGGGCGACTGGCGCCGCGACAACGTGAACACCCTGGTGCGCGAGGTGATGGGCATCGTCACCAACGATCACCCCACGGTGCGCTTCGGCGTGTCGCCCTTCGGCATCTGGCGCAACGGCCAGCCGGTGCCGGGGCTCGACGCGTACAGCGCGATCTCGTGTGACGCACCCACGTGGATGGCGAACGGCTGGGTCGACTACCTCACGCCGCAGCTCTATTGGCGCGAGAGCAGCGCGCAGCAGTACTCCACGCTGGCGACCTGGTGGGCGGTGCGGAACATGGGCGGGCGGCACCTCTTCCCCGGGCACGCGGTGCACCAGCTCTCTGCGTCAGGGGCGAACTGGCCGCTCTCGGAGATCGACGCGCAGGTCACCTTCACGCGCACGCTGAAGTCGCAGGGTGCGCAAGGTGACGTGCACTTCCGCGCGGCGTTCATCGCGAACAACACCAAGGGCGTGCACACGCTGTTCAAGACCAACCTGTACGCGAAGCCGGCGCTGCCGCCCGTGTTGCCGCGCGCGGGGGCGAGCGTGGCGCCGGCCGTGCCGTTCGTGAGCGTGGTGGGCAGCACCTTGTCGGTGACGAACCCGATGCCGGCGTCGGTGCGCTTCTTCGCGCTCTACCGCGAGGTCGCCGCCGGCCAGTGGGAGCTGACGCGCGTGCTGGGCGGCGCGCAGGTGAGCTTCCCCGTGACATCGGGCACGTGGGCTGTCAGCGCGATCGGCCGCGGCGGCGCCGAGTCGCAGGGCGTGCGGGTCGTCGTCCCCTGAGTCCTTCTCTCCCTCTCCCCCTCGGGGAGAGGAGGCCATGGGCTACGCGTTGAAGGTGCCTCGCACGAGCGGCCCGTCGAACGTCTTGCCGCCCGTGTCGACGTAGAAGTGATCTCCCGAGAGCGTCACGGTGAGCTTGTGGCGGCGCTCTTCGAGCCTGGCGAGTTCTTTCAGGAAGTCTGCGTCGAGCGCGGCGAACTCGGCCTTCGCCAGCCGGTTCAGCTTCGCCTCCGCCCCCTCGGCCAGGAACGCCGCCTGCCGCTCAGCGCTCTCGAAGAGCACGTTCACCTTCCCGTTGGCGTTCTGATCCACCGCCTTCTGGATCTTCGCGGGGTCTCCCCTGCCCACCCGCACCCAGCGCGTCACCACGTTGGTGTAGTCGCGGGTCTCGAGGTCGGGCGCGTCAGGCTCACCGAGGCCCGGGCCGAACGTCAGCCGCTCCTCCCACAGCCAGCAGTACGCCATCACCTTGAGCCACGAGCGCTCCATCAGCTCAGACGGGTGCCGCGCCAGCTTGAACGACAGCTGCTGCTCGACCGACCGATCCACGTTCGAGAGCGCGATCTGAAAGTCGTAGAGAATCGCCGTCAGCGCCACGTGGGCCTCACCGCGCGTGACCGCGCTTCTGCAATTCCAGCTTCGCGATCAACCCCTTGTGCACCTCGTCGGGACCATCGGCCAGCCGCAGCGAGCGCGCCTGCGCGAAGAACCCGGTCAGCAGCGTGTCCTGCGACACCCCGGCCCCGCCGTGGATCTGGATCGCGTCGTCGACCACCTTCTGCAGCATCGACGGCGCCACCACCTTGATGGCCGCGATCTCCGTCAGCGCCCCCAGCGCGCCCAGCTCGTCGAGCTTCCACGCCGCGTGCAGCGTGAGCAGGCGGGCCTGGTCGATCGCCACCCGCGCCTCGGCCACGCGCTCGCGGTTGCCGCCGAGGTTGAGCAGGGGCTTGCCGAACGCGGTGCGCTTCATGCCGCGATCGATCATCAGCTCGAGCGACTTCTCGGCCGCGCCGATGCACCGCATGCAGTGGTGAATGCGCCCGGGCCCCAGGCGCCCCTGCGCGATCTCGAAGCCCTTGCCGGGCCCCGAGATGAAGCTGTCGGCGGGCAGGCGCACGTCCTTGAAGTGAACCTCGCCGTGGCCGTGCGGCGCGTCGTAGTCGCCGAACACCTTCACCATGCGCTGAATCTGCACGCCCGGCGTGTCGAGCGGCACCAGCACCATCGAGTGCTGGCCATGCCGGCCCGCGCTCTCGTTGGGCGTGCGCGCCATGAAGATGGCCACCTTCGCGCGCGGATCGCCGAGCCCCGAGGTCCACCACTTCGAGCCGTTGAGCACCACCTCGTCGCCGGACACCACCGCGGTGGCCTGCATGTTGGTCGCGTCAGACGAGGCGACGTCGGGCTCGGTCATGCAGAACACCGAGCGGATCTCCCCGGCCAGCAGCGGCTCGAGCCAGCGCTTCTTCTGCGCGTCGGAACCGTAGCGGTACAACACCTCCATGTTCCCGGAGTCGGGCGCGTTGCAGTTGAAGACCTCGGGCGCCAGCAGGCTGCGCCCCGTGGCCTCGGCGATCGGCGCGTACTCGAGGGTGGACAGGCCCGCCCCCAGCTTCTCGTCGGGCAGGAACAGGTTCCACAGCCCCGCCGCGCGCGCCTTGCTCTTGAGCGCCTCGACCAGCGGGTGAATGCGCCAGGCCTGCCAGTCGCCGGTGGCGTTGTTGTCGTGGACCTCGCGCCAGTACTTCGCTTCCACCGGCTCGAGGTGTTCGGCCATGAAGCGCTGAACGCGCTCGAGGAAGTCGCGGCTGCGGGCGCTGGGCTCGAAGTTCATGTCAGCGGGGGGGAGCCATCACGGGCCCCGGCATGTTCGACGAGCGCACGGCGATGCCCTGGATGATGGTGCAGTACCGGCTGACCACGATGAAGTTCTGGTAGTAGGTCTCGGCCGTCACCTGGATGAGCGCGTCGCCGCCCATGCGCTTGATCGCGTCGCTCATCGCCCCCTGCATGTTGTTGCCGGTGGTGATGGGGATGAAGCTGAAGAGGTACCAGAGGCAGTCGGTCTCTTCGACCGGGCCAATCTCGGTGTAGCCGCCCTGCGTCAGCGGCTTGGTGGAAGGCATCATCGCGATCGGCGAGCGGATGCAGCCTGAAGTGAGCAGCGCGACGGCCGTGAGGAGGAGCAGAGGTCGAGCGTTCATGACCCGGTTTATGTCACGCCGCCTTTCACGTTTGAATCGATCCATGCCTGCACCGCGAGCCCCGTGCCCATCGGCCATGCGCGCAGCTTCTCCTTCGGAATCAACTTGAAGGCGGCCAGCTCGTCACCGAGGACGATCTCGCCCGCGGTGCGCACGTGGAAGGCGATGATCAGCTCGTTGCGCAGCTCGAACGGGTACACGCCCACCAGCGACACCACCTCGCCGCCCAGGCCGACCTCTTCCTTCACTTCGCGCAGCACGCCCTGCTCCGGGGTCTCCGCCGCCTCGAGGAAGCCGGTCACCAGCGCGAACATCTTCTCGGGCCAGTTCTTCCCGCGCGCGAGCAGCATCTGCCCCTCGTGCTCGATGATCGCCGCCACCACCGGCGTGGGGTTGCCCCAGTGCACGAAGCCGCAGCCGGGCGCCTCGCACAGCTTGCGCTGCTTGCCGTGGTGCTCACGCGTCACCAGGGCACTCGCGCAGCGCGGGCAGAACTTGAAGTCCTCGGTCATGCGCGTGACATTACTCACTCGCCCGGTTGCGCTGGTCACCGTCAAGTCGCTGAGCGCGCGGTCACGATGTGCACATGGCGCGCCCTCATCGCCTCGACGGCACCAGCGCAACCGAGCTCAGGGTAACCTGAGCCTGATGCTGCCGCGCGCGGTGCTGTTCGACATGGATGGGGTCCTCGTGAAGAGCGAGGAGGTCTGGTTCAAGGTGTGCGAGGCGGCCGGCGTCCGGTTTCGCGGGCGCGCGCTGACCCGCGAAGAGTTCTTCCCCACCTTCGGCCAGGGCACCGCCGCCGACATTCCGGTGTTCGGCTTCGACTGCACCGTGGCCGAGCTCGACGCGTTCTACGTCACCGAGTTCGTGCGCCACCTCGACGCGATGTGGGTCAACCCCGAGGCGCGGCCGCTGCTCGAGCTGCTGGCAGGGCAGGGGGTGAAGCTGGCGCTCGTCACCAACACCGTCA
Source organism: Archangium sp. (assembly GCA_030681645.1). Taxonomy (GTDB): domain Bacteria; phylum Myxococcota; class Myxococcia; order Myxococcales; family Myxococcaceae; genus Archangium_A. The sequence goes on along the minus strand of JAUXRX010000062.1, from coordinate 62,068 downwards.
GCCCGCTCGCCGTGCAGATCCTCGCGCGCGCGCAGCTCGAGGGGGTCTTCAGCTCGCTCGCCACCGCGGATCGGGTGACCCACGCGAAGCCCTCGCCCGAGCTGGTGCAGCTCGCCTGCCGCGAGCTCGGCGTGCCGCCCGACGCAGCGTGGATGGTGGGTGACTCGCGGTTCGATCGCCAGGCTGCGCAGTCGGCCGGCGTGTTCTTCATCGGGCTCGGCCTCGACGGCGATCGGCGCATCGAGCGGCTGGCGGATTTGTCCAGCTGAGCGGCTACACCGGCCCGGGCGCGTTCTTGCGCACGATGTCGTCCCACGCGCGCACGCGCTCGTCGTCGCCACCCATCGTCTCCACCATCAGCGCGCGGACGCGGGTGGTGTCGAGCGTGCTCGCCGTCGCGACCAGTCGTTCGAGATCCAGCAGGTCCTTCGGCCGGTAGAAGAGCAGCTTGAAGCAGGCGAGCAGCTCGGCCGAGAGGAACCAGGTCGGCACGCCTTGAACCGTGGCGGACACTCGCGTCCGCAGCGCCTCCCAGGAGAGGTCGATGCTGGGCAGAAAGATGTCGATGCGCGTGGTCCCGGCCCAGCAGAAGAAGACCCCTTCGGTGACGCCCTCGGTCCGGGCCCTCGCCGCGTCGACCTGCACGCCGTTGGCTTGCAGGACCGAGAGCAGGGCCTCGAGGCGCTCAGCCTCGACGAAGATGTTCACGTCGACGTCCTGCGTGGAGCGCGACACGCCGTGCACGCCGAGCGCGAGGGCGCCGCCGATGGCGTACGGCAGCCCGTTGGCCTCGAGCACCTTGCCCAGCTCGACGGCCAGCGTCAGTGCGTCAGGGGCGTGCATGCTTCGCTCTCGCACGCAGGGCTCGCAGCGCCTTGACCGTCGACTCAGGCAACGGGTCGCGGTGCTCCAGCGCGCGCGCTCGGGCTTCGGGGCTCATCACCTCGAGCACCCGCTGAGCCGTGAGGCTGGCCGCCTGGAGCGCCGCGATCCGCTCCTCCTGGGTCATCGCGCGCACCCGGGCGAACTCCTCTCGATCCGCGCGGTCGTGGGCGGCGCGCATGCGCTCGATCCACTCGTGAATCGGCTTCCCCATGAGCGGGACGTTATCCGCTCCGGGCGCTCGCGTCGCTCTGCAGGTCCCTCACCCTGCTGTCGGCCTTCTTCGGCGTGGGCGGCAACGGGGGTTCGCGGTGCGGCTGGGAGTGGTGCTGGTGGTGAGCGCAGTTCGCTCTTGAGGGTGCGTGGTGGCGAATGGGTCCGTGCCCCGCGCCTCGATGCGCAGGCCCCTCGGCCTCGAGCGTCTGGATACGCAGTGCACCCAGCGATGAGTTGTTGATCCGGCTGGCCGTGGGAGAGAGTCGCGAGACGTAGTCAATGATGACGTCCCGCTCGCTACGTCATCATTGACTACGTCGCTCGACACTCTCGCTGGGCTGGGCTGCCGCTCAGGAGTTCCAGATCTTGTTCCACACCGCATCGATTCGCGCGCAGTCCTCGGCGGTGGCCCCTCGACTTCGCTCGGGGTGAACGGGGACGAGCCCGATCCGCCATCTCGATCAACACTCTCTGTGAGAGAGGGAGTAATTCGTCGGCATGACCACGCGCACCGAGAAGGACTCGTTCGGTCCCATCGAGGTCCCCTCCGAGCGGCTGTGGGGGGCGCAGACGCAGCGCTCGCTGCACTTCTTCCGCGTGTCCGAAGAGACGATGCCGCTCGAGCTGATCATGGCGCTCGCGCAGGTGAAGAAGGCCGCCGCCACGGTGAACGTCACCCTGGCCGCGCTCGACCCGAAGAAGGCCGACGCCATCAGCCGCGCCGCCGACGAGGTGCTCAAGGGCGAACACCTCGCCGAGTTCCCCCTCTCGGTGTGGCAGACCGGCAGCGGCACGCAGACCAACATGAACATGAACGAGGTGCTGGCCAACCGCGCCTCCGAGCTGCTGGGTGGGGTGCGCGGCGAGCGGCGCCTCGTTCACCCCAACGACGACGTCAACCGCAGCCAGTCGAGCAACGACGTCTTCCCTACCGCGATGCACCTGGCTGCGCTGGTGGCGCTCACCTCGCGGGTGATGCCCGCGCTCGACGCGCTCGCGGCCGTCACCGAGCAGAAGGCGATCGCCTTCAAGGACCTGGTGAAGCTGGGGCGCACCCACCTCCAGGACGCCACGCCGCTCACCCTGGGGCAGGAGTTCTCCGGCTACGTCGCCCAGCTGCGCCAGGGCGCGCGGCACCTCGAGGCCGCGCTCCCTCACCTCGGTGAGCTGGCGCTGGGGGGCACTGCCGTCGGCACCGGCCTCAACGCGCCCGTCGGCTACGCGGAGATCGTGGCGAAGACGCTCGCCGGCCAGACCGGGCTCGCCGTGCGCACCGCCGAGAACAAGTTCGAAGCGCTCGCCTCGTGCGACGCGCTGGTGCACGCCCACGGCGCGCTCAAGGGCCTCGCGGTCAGCCTGTTCAAGTTCGCCAGCGATCTGCGCCTGCTCGGCAGCGGGCCGCGTGCGGGGCTGGGCGAGCTGCTGCTGCCCGAGAACGAGCCCGGCTCGAGCATCATGCCGGGCAAGGTGAACCCTACCCAGGCCGAGATGCTCACCATGGTGTGTGGCCAGGTGATGGGCAACGACGCGGCCGTCGCGTTCGGCGGCGCCAACGGCCACCTCGAGCTCAACGTCTTCCGCCCGCTGATCATCAACGCCTTCCTCCAGTCGTGCCGGCTGCTGGCCGACGGCATGGACTCCTTCCGTGAGCACTGCGTGCAGGGTCTCGAGCCGAACGTGCCCCGCATTCAGGCGCACGTGAAGGAATCGCTCATGCTGGTCACCGCCCTCGCGCCGCACCTCGGCTACGAGAAGGCCGCGCAGATCGCCGGCCGCGCCCACCGCGACGGCACCACGCTGCGCGCCGCTGCGCTCGCCACCGGCTTCCTCACCGAGGCCGAGTTCGACGCCTGGGTGAGCGCGGAGAAGATGGTCGGGCCCCGCTAGAAACCAAGCAGCCACAATGCTTCCGGTGTGGGTAACGCGCTGCGGCAGGGCGTGCGTGCGAAGAATCTGCGCGACCCGGGGTACGATGGACCTCTGCCGTCGGCGTCCGGCCCCACGCCCTGACTTCCAGGAGCATCTCCATGTCGTTCTCCCGACTGTTCGTCGTCGTGCTGGCCCTCGGTGTGGCAGGTGCGTCGTGCACCTGCGGAAGCAAACCGGTGAAGAACTCGCTCAAGCCCGACGGTGAAGCGTGCGGCACCGACGAGGAGTGCGAGTCGTCGCTGTGTGATCACCTGCCGGGCAAGTCGAACGTCTGCTTCAAGAAGTGCGCGGCCACCTGCAAGGCCGGCGACATCTGCACGGCGCTCGCGGCCAACGATCGCTTCGCCTGCGTGCCCGAGGTGCCCGGGCTCTGCCAGCCCTGTGCGCTCAACGTCGACTGCCCTTACCCCGGTGATCGCTGCCTGGAGATCGGCGGCACCAAGGTCTGCGCGCGCGACTGCAGCTTCGACGGCCAGTGCCCCACCAGCTACCGCTGCGCCGACGGCACCGACACCAACGGCGCCTACGTGACCAAGCAGTGCCAGCCCACCTCGGGCACCTGCGAGTGCGTGGCGGCGAGCGCCGGGCAGACCACCCCCTGCTCCGAGATGAACAGCTTCGGCACCTGCGTGGGCGTGCGCACCTGCCGCCCGCCCAACGGCTACGAGGCCTGCACCGCGCCGGTGCCCACCGCCGAGTCGTGCAACGGCCGCGACGACGACTGCAACGGCATGACCGACGAGAACCTGGGCGACACCACCTGTGGCATCGGCGAGTGCCGGCGCACCGTCACCAACTGCGTCAACGGCGCGCCCCAGCTGTGCGACCCGCTCCCGGGCGGCACCGAGCTCTGCGACGAGAAGGACAACGACTGCGACGGGCTGGTCGACGACGGCTTCGACAAGACCACCGTGCAGAACTGCGGCGCGTGCGGCAACGTGTGCATCCGCCCCAACGCGGCCCCGGCCTGCGTGATGGGCATGTGCCGCATCGGCTCATGCCTTCCCGGCTTCATCGACGCGAACCTGATCGACGCCGACGGCTGCGAGCTCATGTGCACCGTCACCGGCCCCGAGGTGTGCGACGGCGTCGACAACGACTGCGACGGCACGACCGACGAGGGCTTCAGCACCAGCACCGACCCGACCAACTGCGGCCTCTGCGGCCGGGTGTGCAACGTCAACAACGGCAACATCTCGCAGTACGCCTGCATCGCGTCGACGTGCGGCATCATGACCTGCAACTCCGGCTTCGCCGACTGTGACCAGGCCTACGGCACGGGCTGCGAGAAGAACGTCAGCGCCGACATCACCAACTGCGGCGACTGCAACATCGTCTGCACCACGCCCAACGGCACCCCGGCCTGCGCCTCGAGCGCGTGCGCCGTCGGCTCGTGCAACACGGGCTACTCCGACTGCGACCTGGCGGTGCCCAACGGCTGCGAGATCCAGACGGCCACCGACGTGGACAAGTGCGGCACCTGCACCAACGTGTGCCCGACCCGCGCCAACGCCTCGCGCACCTGCGTGGCGGGCGGCTGCGGCTTCGCCTGCAACACGGGCTTCGTGAACCTCGACGGGCTGGCGGCGAACGGCTGCGAGTACACCTGCACCGCCACGGGCACCGACGACCCCGACGACACCTCGACCGATCAGAACTGCGATGGCATCGACGGTGACGAGTCGCGCGCCATCTTCGTGGCCACCTCGGGCGCCGACATCAACCCCGGCACGAAGGCGCTGCCGAAGCTCACCGTGCAGGCCGGCATCAACGCGGCCTCGAGCGTGAGGCCGCACGTGTACGTGTCGGAAGGTACGTACGACGAGGCGATCAGCCTGCGCAGCGGCATCTCGGTGTACGGCGGCTACTCGCGGAACAACAACTGGGCGCGCGCCGCGGCGTACGTGGTGACGATGCGCAACAACGTGCCGGTGGGGAACCGCATCGTGGCCGTGCAGGGCAACAACCTCACCGCGCCGACGACGGTGGCCTACGTCACCATCCACGCGCGCGACACGGTGACCGCGGGGGTGAGCACCTACGGGCTGCACTGCATCAACTGCACGGCGCTGACGCTGCGCAACTCGCTCGTCATCGGCGGCTCTGCAGGTAACGGCGCGGCTGGCGCGCCGGGCACGACCGGCGGAGTGGGCACGATTGGCACCAATGGCGTCAATGGCACCTGCGACAACAACATTTCTGGCGCGGCGGGTGGGCCGGGCGGTGGGTCAGCGTGCGGGAGGACGGGCGGCGCGGGCGGCCGCGGCGGCAACTACGGCAGCAACGCGGGCGTGGCGGGGAGCAGTGGCATCGTCGGCACTCCCGGCGGCGCCGCGGGCAACGGTGGTGACCCCGGCCGCGCTGGCAGCCCGGGTGGTGCTGGTGCCTTTGGCTCGAACGGATCCAACGGTGCGGGCGGGATGGGAGGCGGCGTGGTCGGCAGCTACTTCGTCGCCAACAGTGGAGCCAACGGCGGCGACGGCACGGACGCCAACGGCGGAGGGGGCGGCGGTGGTGGTGGTGGGCAGGGTTGCTTCCTCTGCGACGACGGGAATGGCAACGGCGGTGGTGGCGGCGGTGGTGGAGGGTGTCACGGCACGGGAGGTGGCGCGGGCGGGGCGGGCGGTTCCTCGTTCGGCCTGTTCCTCGTCAACTCGACGGGCGCGGTGCTCACCGCAAACACCATCAGCAGTGGCAATGGCGGGACTGGTGGTCAAGGTGCCTCGCGCGGTCTCGGCGGCACGGGCGGTCTTCCCGGCGTCGGAGCTACCAACTGTACCGGTCAGATCGGTGCTGGCGGCAACGGCGGGCGAGGGGGCGATGGTGGAGCGGGGGGACACGGCGGGGGTGGTGCGGGCGGAGCGTCGTACGCGGTCTACCGCGTCAGCTCGACGGTGAGCACTGCGGGGAATTCGACGACGGCCGGGAACGGGGGAATCGGAGGCGCTTCGTCCGGGAACCCCGGCGGAGGAGGACTCTCGGCTGACGTGTTCTGAGCGGGTTGGGCTTCGGGCCGGTTCGGTTTCGGTGTGTCGGGGTCGGTTCCGGGGTCGGTTTCGGGGTCGGCGACGGGATCGGGATCGCGATCGGGTTCGCGATCGGCGCACGTTGACGGTGGCGGGAGGCGGACGCCAGCGCGCGGGACTGTCGCGGGTCAGGTCTCGAGGCGGAGCAGGCCCTGCTTCATGAGCCAGCCGACTACGAAGCGCGCGACCCAGGGCCGCCGGTCCACGAGGCGCGCGATCATTTCGGTCTCGAGGTCTGCGAGCGTGCGGGGAGCGGTGGTGTTGATCAGGAGTGCTCGCACGTCCTCTTCTACGAAGAGGTGCTTGAGCTCGGGGTAGATCACGAAGTCGTTGGCTCGTGAGCCGCGCACCACCCGCCGGGTGCCGTCGTAAGGGGCCGTGGCGAAGTGGCCGAAGAAGTCGCCGTAGTCAAGCCGCAGCGGGTGTGGCTTGCCACTCGGCTTCGCGCCCGTCGCGGCCAGGCGGTGCCACTCGTACTCGTATCTGGGAATGACCACGCTCCAGTCGAAGCGCGCTCGCGCCCTCTCGGCCGCGGCCTTGCCCAACTGTTCCCGGCGCGGGCGATCGGCGATCAGCGCGCGGAGCGCCGACTCGAACGGGCCCAGCTCCACCTCGATCGACTGGGCCAGCGCCAGGTGCAGCGGGCGCTCGTACAGCAGCGGGGCCAGCTCCGAGAGCTCGGACCAGTCGGCGTTGAGCCGCGTGGGCACGCGCACGCCCACGCTCTCGTCCACGGTGTCGCGGTAGCCATCGAAGTCGGACGCCACCACCGGCAGGCCCGCGGCGAGCGCTTCGATCACCGACTGCCCGAACGTCTCCTGCACGTTGTCGACCGGCGAGACGAAGACGTCGCTCGCCGCGAGCAGGTGCTTCTTCTCGTCGTCGGCGAAGTCGACCTTGAGGCGTAGGCGCTCGTGCACGCCCAGGTGGCGCGCCCAGAGCTCGAGCATCTCGGGCGTCTTCGTGCCCTGCCGCGCGCCAGCGAGCAGCAGGTAGACGGGCGGCGAGCCGGCGCTGGGCTCACTGACCAACCGCTCCAGCACGCGCAGCACGGGAAAGAGGTCGAGCTTGTCGTACTCGGTGAAGCGCGCGAGGCAGGTGAGCAGCACCGCGTCATCCGGCACGTCGAGCGACTTGCGGGTGGCGAGCCGATCTCCGCCAATGCAGGCCGAGAGCTCCACGCCCAGCGGCACGTGAGGGAGATCCCACCGGGGCAGGGGCGTGGTGAGCCCGGCCGTGCGCGCCTCAGTCTCGAGGCGGTTGAAGCTGCGCACGATCACCTCGCGGCCCGCGGTCGAGGAGCAGAACAACCCGTCAGACGCGGCCGGCCGCACCAGCAGGTGGCGCGCGAGCTCCTGGTGAAAGCGCGGGTACGAGAGCGAGTGGATCTGACCTGTCACCGGCACGGTCTTCGAGGCGAAGCGATCGCGCGTGGCGAGCAGATCGTAGAGGCGGTCGACGTGCGAGGCGTGGTGCAGCACGTCGAGGCGGCCACGCGCGAGCAGCTCGGGCAACTGCCACACCGTGTACGCGGCGAGCCGCTCCTCGGGCACGTTCCAGCTCTGGGTGAGCTGCTCGAGCGAGGGGAGATCGGCGGTCTCTCCGATGAACAGCGCGATCTCCTCGAAGCTCGAGAAGCGCAGCAGGCCCTTGAGGAACTGCGAGTTGGCCACCGTGCGGCCGACCAGCGGCTGCCCCGGTGTGCTCCACGTGCCCGGCGCGGCCAGCATTCCCAGCGTTCGCATGACGAGGAACGTAGCCGGTGGGGCGGCTTCTGGTTCCCGTTTCGGGCTGGTTCGGGCGCCGTCCTCCGGAACCGCCACCGTGAAACCGTGAACGAACCCGATCGCGATCCCGATCCCGTCGCCGACCCCGAAACCGAAACCGGAAAACCGGAAACCGGAAACCGGAAACCGGAAACCGGAAACCGGAAACCGGAAACCGGAAACCGGAAACCGGAAACCGGAAACCGGAAACCGGAAACCCAACCCCCCCCCCCGTTCTCGCCGCGCGGCGCCGAATCGCGGGAGCTACACTCCTCCTCCCCGTGACCGACAAGCGCCGCGAGAAGTTGCTGCCGGTGGCCCGCTGGCCCACCCTCTCCGAGGCCTCCTCCGCGCGCTGGTTCCAGCCCGTGAAGCTCGGGCCGGTGACCGCGGCCACCCGCACCTGGGTCCCCGCGATGGTGCCGTGGCGATCGAACGAAGCGGGCGAGTGCACCCCCGAGGTCATCGCCTGGTACCAGCGCTTCGCCCGCGGACGCCCCGGCGTGCTCGTCGTCGAGGCCACCGGGATCCGCGACGTGCCCTCCGGCCCTCTGCTGCGCGCGGGAGACGATCGCTTCGTCGAGGGACTGTCCCGGCTGGTCGACGCGGTGAAGCGCGCGAGCGGGGGCGAGACGAAGCTGTTCATCCAGCTCATCGACTTCCTCCCCATCAAGCGCCGCCCCGCGCGCAACGCCTTCATCTCGCGCTTCCTCACCCTGACGCCCGCGCTGCGGGCGCTGCGCCCCGAGCTCGACGACGCCGCGCTGCGGGCGCACCTCGAGTCGCTCGACGACGACGTGCTGGCGACGCTGCTCCCCGCCCGGGAGCTGGAGGCGCTCCGCTTCGGGCTGCGCGAGCGCGTCACCGACACGCACCTCCCTCACATCGCCGCGCTCCCGCAGGTGTTACCCGGGCTCTTCGCCTCCGCCGCCGCGCGCTGCGTTCGCGCGGGCTTCGACGGCGTCGAGCTCCACTTCGCCCACGCGTACACCATGGCTTCGTTCCTCTCGGCGCTGAACACGCGCACCGATGGCTATGGAGGCGATCGCGCCGCGCGCGCGCGCCTGCCCCTCGAGGTCTTCGCCGCCACGCGCGCCGCCGTGCCTCCGGGGTTCGCGGTCGGCTGCCGGTTCCTCGCCGACGAGATCATCGAGGGCGGCAACCGCCCCGACGACGCCGCCTTCTTCGGGGTCGAGTTCGCCCGCGCCGGCATGGACTTCCTCTCCCTGTCCCGCGGCGGAAAGTTCGAAGACGCGAAGCAGCCGAAGGTGGGCGCCTCGGCGTATCCGTACACCGGTCCTTCAGGGCACGAGTGCATGCCCACCACGAAGCTGCCCACGCCGTGGGGCCGCAACGTCGACGCGGTCGCCGAGGTGAAGCGCGCGGTGAAGGCGGCCGGGCTCGAGACGCCCGTGGTCGTCTGCGGGGGCATCGCCACCCTGGACCAGGCCGAGGCCGTGCTCGCCCGCGGCGACGCCGACGTGGTGGCGAGCGCGCGGCAGTCGCTGGCTGATCCCGACTGGCTGCTCAAGCTGCGGCTGGGGCGGGGCGAGGAGATCCGCCGCTGTCTCTTCACCAACTACTGCGAAGGGCTCGATCAATCGCACCAGGTGGTGACCTGCCACCTGTGGGATCGCCTCAAGGGCCTGCCTGACGACGAGACCGCTCCGCGCACGGCCGATCGCCGTCGCCTCCTGGCTCCGGAGTGGTCGGCCGAAATGACTCGAGCCGCGCCCTCGAAGTGAGGAGCGCGGCTCGGAAGCGAAGCAGCCGGCTTCTTACGCGGCCTGCTGGGCCCGGAGCAGCTCGGCCATGCGGAACGCCATGAGCTGGCTGACGTTGTAGCGATCGCCCTGCGCCGCCGGGCTGGTATCGCCCTGGCGAGGCGCCATCAGCGTCTTGGCCATGTCGAGGAGCTGGTTGCTGCCCATCGCCTTCTGCGCGAACCCGATGACCGAGCCCAGACCGGTCTTGCTCAGCAGCGAGCCGGCCTTGCCCAGGAGCCCACCACCGAGGTTGCCGACCAGGCCGCCGATGATGCCCTTGAGCCCGCCGCCGTTGAGGACCCCGTCAGCGACGCCCACGATCTTCGCGGCACCGGCGATGAAGGGACCCACGCCCGGGATGAACGAGGCGATCTTGCCCAGCGGGCCGTTCAGGATCTTGTTGGCGAAGCCGACCGCCTTCTTCGCGAAGTCGCCGATCTTCGAAACCGCGCTGCCAATCTTCTTGATCACTCCGCCCATGGTGTGTCTCCTCGAAAAGTGTGGAACGTGAAGGGTTATCGCCGCTTGAGAAGTCGAAGTTGCGGCCGTTGGTAATTTGAAAAGCCGTGAAATTTCAGCTCTTTCGGGGGATGCGTGCCTTCTTGACGGTGTCTTCCAGGTCCGGATCAGCCGGGGCCTCGAGGGCTTTGCCGCCCGCGCTCGAGAGCTCGACCGTCTTCTTCTTCGCGGCGTCGAAGCCGCTGGGCGACTGGCCAGCCTTGATCGCCTCCACGCTCGCCCTCACGCTGGCCTCGAGCGCCTCGGGGCTGGGGGCATCGACGCCCATCTTCTTGAGGTTCTCGTCGCTGACCACGAGGAAGGCGGGCTCGGTGCCGGGGTTGTTCAGGTAGTAGCCTACCGTGTTGACGAACTCCTCCACGGGCATCTCAAGCTCGGCGGCCATCTTCGCCACGTTGGGATCGGCGAGGATCTTCGCGCGCTGCTCGGCGGAGATCGGAGGGGGTGCATCCAGGTGCTCCATCACGGGTTCATCGCTCATGGGGGCCTCGGGTCGTGCGGGAGGGTCGGAGTATCGCGAGAGTGACAGTCCCCTGTCGACCACTTCGGTCATCAACCGCACCTGAGGTATGAGAAGTCATGCTCCCGCTCGCCCTCGCGCTCGTGCTCTCAGCCACGCCGGAGGTGGCGATCCTCAGCTCCCAGGGTGAGGTCGCCGAGCTCCGCTTTCAGCCGCTGGGCCTCACCGCGCTGACCGCGCCGGTCGCGCGCTTCTCGCACGGGGAAGGCAGCGCCGTGCTGGGCTCGCTCCTGCCGCGCAGCCGCGTGGTGATCGCCTCGGCCACCACGGCGTCGCGCGGCGATCTGTCGTTCTCGAACGTGCTCGTGCGGCTCGAGGCCGGCAAGCCGGCGCGCCTCCTGGCTTCCCAGCTCGCCTACGGTTCCCGCCCCCTCGTCACGGCCGAGGGCCGGGTGTTCATCTCGCGCGGGGTGGCCGGGCCGGACAGCGACGAGCTCCGTGTCGACGCGCTGAGCGTGGAAGAGATCGACCCCGCCACCGCCCGGACCCGGCCCGTCTACGCCACGCAGGGCGCGTTCACCTTTCTCGCCGGCGCGCTGGGGCGCGAGCTGATCATCTACGAGGTGACGCCGCGGGCCGCGCGCCTCATCGCGGTGCACGTCGACACGCTGGCGGTGCGGGAAGTGTTGCCCACCATGGCCGGGCTGGCCCACGACTTCGTGGTCGACGCGGCCAGGCGCCGGGTGTTGTTCACCCAGGGCACGCCGGGCGGGCGAAGCTGGTTCGTCGAAGAGGTGGACCTGGTGAGCGGCGCGTCGAAGCGGCTCGTCGAGGGCCCCGAGGTGACGCTGCTGCCGGCGGTGTGGCCCGATGGACGGGTGCTGATCAGCACCGGCGCGGGGGCGGGCCTCGAGACGCTCGGCGGCGAACGGGTCGTGCCTGCGCACGGCGCCGGCTTCGAGCGGCTGGTGGTGCAGCACCAGGGGCTGATCGTCGGCCTCCACGAGCGGCCTTCCGACTTCCCCTCGGTGTTCGCCACGCAGCACGGAAAGCCCGTCACGCTCGCCGCGCCCTCCTCCAGCCGCCTCGACGTGGCGGGGGTGATCCCGTGATCCCCGTCGTTCCGCCTCGGCCAGCCGTCCGCTGCGCTCCCGGCTGTCTCGCGCAGCGTTCCGCTGCTGGCGGCTGCACTCCATGATCCTCTCCTTCGTCACCGCGCTGAGCCTGGGCCAGTTCTGTCCCAGCTACACGCTGTCCAGCAGCGCCAACAACGCCAACTGCGGCGTCGAGTCTGCCGCCGGTACCAACCCCACCACCGCCCAGTGGCAGGCCATCTTCCAGCTCGTGTCCCAGGGGCCCGCGGGGTGGGGCGCGTCGGGGCCTTCGGTGCCGGACATCGGCCAGGGCTGCGGGCAGCCCAACCCCACCGTGCAGGTGCCGGCGAGGTTTCCCTGCGAGCTGCTCAAGGCGATCGCCCACCGCGAGTCGTCGTGGAAGCAGTTCTGCGTGCCGACCGAACCTGCCGATCAGGTCGGGCGCCCGTCGCGCACCATCATCGCGTTCGACTGCGGCTACGGCGTGGGCCAGGTGACCAGCGGCATGCACATCGGCGAAGCGCCCGGCTTCGATCGCGCCCGCGTCGCCTCTGACGCGACCTACAACCTCGCCACGGGCACCCGCATCCTCGCCGACAAGTGGCGGGCCACGCAGTGCGTGGGCGACAACCAGCCGTCCATTCTCGAGCACTGGTACACCGCCACCTGGGCGTACAACGGGCTCTCGAGCGGCAACAACCCGAACAACCCCTCGTTCCCCACCACGCGCGGCGTCTACAACCCGTCGGTCGGCGGCGCGGCGCCGTACCAGGAGAAGGTGTTCGGCGCGATGGAGTACCCGCCCACCGCCGCTCACTGGACGGTGGTGCGGCCCGCGTATCCCCGGCTCTCCGACATTCCTGCCTACCCCGCCACCCGGCCCAACGCCCTGCCTGAGCCGTCATGCGCCACGCCCGCGAGCTGCGCCTCGACCCGGCCCACGCACGTGTCGGCGTGTTTCCCGATGGCGGCCGACGCAGGGGTCGGCGGCGGCGCCGGCGGCGGTGGTGGTGCGACCGGTGGAGGGGGAGGCGGAGGCGGTGCAGGTGGTGGCGGCGCGACGGGTGGCGGCGGTGGCTCGGTGGTGCCCGACGCGGGCGTCGATGCGGGGGGCGATGCGGGCGTCGAGCCGCTCCCGGTCATCCTCCAGAGCGTTCACCACGACCTGGGCCCCACCTCGGGGTGCGGTTGCGATGGCGCTCCGACGCTGTGGGCGCTGATCAGCCTCGGGCTGTTCCTCCGCCGCCGCAGACGCTGAAACGGCGGGCCCGGCGCAGCGACCCGGAAACACTGGAAATACCGCTTGGATGCCTCGCAGGTCTGCGCCTAGGTTCCGCGCGCTTTTCCCCCGGTTGCCTTCGTCGGAGTCATTCCATGCGCCTGCGTCACCTGCTCGTCTCGACTGCCCTCGTCGCGACCACCTCCTTCGCCGAACAGGCCGCCGTCAATTTCCACCTGGATCCGATGGTGGGTACGGGGCTCGACAAGTCGAAGCTGATCACCGGCGCGGCGCTCAAGGTCGACACCACCATCCTCAAGTTCCTCGGGCCCATCGCGCCGCAGGTCGAGTTCTTCGGTGCCTCGGCGTCCGACAAGGCCTACCTCGATCAGGGCTCGGTCTTCGGCGCCGGCCTCGGCGCGCGGCTGCGCCTGTTCAACGACGAGAAGGGCTACCTCTTCAACCCCGGCACCAAGCGCTCCGGCAACCTCTGGGGCAACCTGTGGCTCGACGCGCACGTGACGCTCTCGTCGGGTGGCTTCGGGGCGGGCTTCGACGCCGCCCTGGGCGCCGAGCTCTCGCTGCTCGAGGGGCTGTCGATCGGTCCGTTCGCGAGGTTCATGTTCTTCGGCCGGCGGCCGATCGACCCGGGCGCGCACCTCTTGCTCACCTTCGGCCTCAGCATCACCATCGGCGCGCCCCAGACCACGCCGGCCGAGGCTGACTACGACGGCGACGGCATCAAGGGCGACGACGACAAGTGCGTCGACGAGGCCGAGGACCTGGACAAGTTCGAAGACGCTGACGGCTGCCCCGAGGCCGACAACGACAAGGACGGCATCGAGGACGCGAAGGACCAGTGCCGCGACCAGGCCGAGGACAAGGACGGCGTGGCCGACGAAGACGGCTGCCCCGAGGGCGACCAGGACAAGGACGGCGTGCTCGACGAGACCGACAAGTGCCCGGCGGTGCAGGGCTCGCCCGAGAACAAGGGCTGCCCCGACAACGACAAGGACGGCGACGGCGTGCTCGATCGCCTCGACGCCTGCCTCGAGGTGAAGGGCGTGGCCGAGAACAAGGGCTGCCCCGACGTCGACACCGACGAAGACGGCTCGGTCGATCGCCTCGACTCGTGCAAGACCGAGAAGGGCCCGGCGCACAACAAGGGCTGCCCGTACCCCGACACCGACAAGGACGGGATGGCGGACAACATCGACAACTGCATCAACGAGGCGGGCCCGATGGACAACCAGGGCTGCCCCGCGGCCGTCAAGCAGCTGGTCGTGATCACCTTCGAGAAGCTCGTGATCAAGGACAAGGTCTACTTCGACACCGACAAGGCGACGATCCAGGCGCGCTCGAACAAGATGCTCGATCAGATCGCGGCGATCCTCACCGCGCACAGCGAGATCACCCTGGTGCAGGTCGAGGGCCACACCGACAACACCGGCGAGGCCGAGCGCAACCGGGTGCTCTCGTCGGATCGCGCGAAGTCGGTGGTCGACTACCTGGTGAAGAAGGGCGTCGTCGCCTCCCGCCTCAAGCCCGTGGGCTTCGGGCCTGACAAGCCGGCCGACGACAACTCCACGCCGAAGGGCAAGGAAAACAACCGCCGGGTCGAGTTCAACATCCTGTCTCACTGAATCGATCCGAGACGCCGTCGTGACGCAGCGCTCCGACTCTTTGGTCGGGGCGCTGTTTTTTTTCGCCCAGCCCGCTACAAGGGCAGGGTTCGGCCGGCCTCGCACGACCCCGGAAGCAACCCTTCAATGACCCATCAGCTTCGCGTCCTCCTCCTCGCCGCCTGTTGCGCGGTGCTCGCAGCCTGCCCTCAACCCCGCGCGGTCTGCGGCAACGCCATCGTCGAGACCGGCGAGGCCTGCGACGACGGCAACACCTCGGCCGGCGACGGCTGCGAGGCTGACTGCCTGAGCACCACCGCGATGGGCGGCGGTGGCGGCGCCGTCGGTGGCGGAGGCGGAATCACGGGCGGCGGCGGCGGCAGCACCGGCGGCGGTGGCGGAGCCATCACGGGCGGCGGCGGCGGCGTCACGGGCGGCGGCGGTGGCGGCGTCACGGGCGGCGGTGGTGGTGGCGTCACGGGCGGCGGTGGCGGCACCGTGCAGATCTGCGGCAACGGCATTCCCGAGGCCCCCGAAGAGTGCGACGACATGAACCAGGTGCCCAACGACGGGTGCGAGAGCGACTGCACGCTCACCCCCGCGTGTGGCAACGGCAAGCGGGAAGGCACCGAGAGCTGCGACGACGGCAACCTCACCCCCGGCGACGGCTGCGAGAGCGACTGCATGTCGTTCACCAACACCGCCACGGTGCAGGGCTGCCTCGGCATCAACCAGCGCGTGCCGGTCGGCCAGACCTGCGCGGTGACGACCGGCGACACCGGCCGGCTGATCACCGGCGTCATCCTCACCGACGGCGTCACGTACGTCGGCGGCCAGGTGTTGCTCGACGCCAGCGGTTCCATCACCTGCGCCGCGTGTGACTGCACCGCGGCCGCGGGCGCCGCCACGGCCACCCTGGTGGTGTGCCCCCAGGCGATCGTCTCGCCCGGCCTCATCAACGCGCACGATCACATCAGCTACCAGGGAAGCCCGCCGGCGCGCACCAGCGAGAAGTACGAGCACCGCCACGACTGGCGCAGCGGCAACAACGGCCACACCTCGATCAGCAACGGCGGCAACTCGTCGCCCGGTAGCCCGTGGCGCATCCGCTGGGCCGAGCTTCGCCAGGTGATGTCGGGCACCACCTCGGTCGTCGGGGCGACGTACCTGACCGACGGCAACGCAGGCATGATGCGCAACCTCGACTCGAACACCACCGGCCAGATGGGCACCATCGCCGGCACCTCGGGCGTGCAGTCCAGCACCTTCCCCCTGGGCGATCTGTCCACGAGCCTCGAGCTCACCTCGGGCTGCGGCTACGCCTCGGTGCCCACCACCGCACCCGGCACCACCGCGTACCTCCCCCACGTCTCGGAAGGCATCGAGACCAGCGCCCACAACGAGTTCGTCTGCCTCACCGGCACCACCGGCGGCATCCTCTCGGCGCGCACCGGCCTCGTTCACGCCATCGGGCTGACCGCGGGCGACATCGCCCTGGTGGCGCAGACCGGGTCCTCGCTGGTGTGGTCGCCCCGCTCGAACGTCTCGCTCTACGGCGACACCGCCGCGGTGCCGCTCTTCAAGCGGCTGGGCGTCAACATCGCCCTGGGCACCGACTGGACCATCTCGGGCTCGATGAACCTGTTGCGCGAGCTGCAGTGCGCCGACGGGCTCAACCGCGCCTACTTCAACAACGCGCTCACCGACCAGGACCTCTGGCGGGCCGTCACCGCCGGCGGCGCCGACGCCACCGCGACCTCCGCGAGCATCGGCCGCATCGCGGTCGGCAAGCTGGGCGACATCGCCATCTACAAGCGCCGCCCCGGCACCTTCTTCCGGTCCATCATCGACGCCCAGCCGCAGGACGTGGTGGCGACGTTCCGCGCCGGGCGCCTGCTCTACGGTGACCAGTCGATCGTCGCGGCCTTCGACCCCGGCAACATGTGCGACTCGTTCGACGTGTGCGGCACCCAGAAGGCGGCGTGCATTCGCGCCGAGTTCACCGCGCTCGCCGGGGCCAACCCGTCGAACACCTTCGCCTCGCTCAGCACGGCGAACTCGAGCACGTACCCGCTCTTCGTGTGCAACGGCGCGACGCCGGCCAACGAGCCGACCTGTCTGCCCGAGCGCTCGGCCACCAGCCCCCGCGGGTCCAACAGCAAGCAGGGCTCGACCATCTACACCCTGGCCAGCACCGACGCGGACAAGGACGGCCTCGACGATTCCACCGACAACTGCCCGATGGTCTTCAACCCCGTGCGCCCGATGGACGCGATGATCCAGCTCGACGCCGACTTCGACGGCGTGGGCGACGTGTGCGACGTGTGCCCGCTCGACGCCAACACCACCACCTGCACCATGTTCGATCCCAACGATCGCGACAGCGACGGCGTCGTCAACGCGTCGGACAACTGCCCCAACGTGGCCAACCCGATGCAGGCAGACATGGACATGGACGGCAAGGGTGACGCCTGCGATCCCTGCCCCTCCAACGCCAACCCCGGCGCGGCGGCCTGTCCGTCGAGCATCTACGCGATCAAGACGGGCGCGGCCGCGCTCGGTCAGCCGGTCTCGCTCAACAACGTGCTGGTGACGGGCGTGGGCGCCGGGGGCTACTTCCTCCAGGTCGCGCCCACCGAGACCATCTACACCGTCGTCGAGAACTCGGGCCTGTTCGCCTACCAGCCCAGCTCGGGCGTCGCCGTGGGTGATCGCCTCAACATCCCCTCGGGTGTGCCCTCCAGCTACCAGGGGCAGATCCAGCTCACCGGCTCGCTGAGCGCGCTCGACGGCGGCGTCACCATCGCCTCGAGCGGCAACCCCCTGCCCGCGCCGTTGGTGGTGCTGCCGGCCGACGTCGCCTTCGACGGCGGCGCGCTCGACGGCGTGCTGGTGTCGGTCGAGAACGTGACCGTCACCGACGTCGCCCCGATGGGCGGAGCCACCGAGGCCCAGCCCATCAACGAGTTCGTCGTCGACGGGTCGCTGCGCATCAACGACTACCTCTACCTCGCCTCGCCCTTCCCCGTGGTGAACCAGGGCTACGTCTCCATCACCGGGCCGTTGGAGCTGCGCGCAGGGACCTTCAAGATCGAGCCCCGCTTCGCCGCCGACCTGGTTTCGGGGCCGCCCACGCTGGTCGCCCTGAGCCCCGCGCTGGTCTTCGTGCGCGAGGGTGGCACCACCACGCTCCCCGGCCCGCTGCAGGCACGCCTCTCCGGCGGCGCCTTCGGTGATACCGCCGTCGTGGTCAGCACCACGGCCACCGAGGTGGGCATCGGCGACGGCGGCTTGATCATCGTGCCCGACGGGGGCCTGAGCGCTGACGTGCCGTTGGTTGGCCTCGTCGCCACCGACGGCGGCACGGTGACCGTCACCGCCGCCCTGGGCTTGGTGATGCGCTCGGCGCAGGTGCGGGTGCTCAGCGCCACCGAGCCGGCGCGCCTCACGGCGATCACGCCGGCCATGCTCACCGTGGTCGCGGGCACGCAAGAGAACTTCACCGTCCACCTCGACGTGCCCGCGCCCGGGCCCACCGTGGTCAACCTCGCGCTCGTGCCCAACACGGTCGGCGTCGCCCCGATGACCGTCACCATTCCTGCCGACGCGATGAGCGCGACGTTCTCGGTGACGATCGACGCCATGGCCACCGGCACGGGCACGCTCACCGCCACGCTCGGTGCCGACACCTTCGCCTCGGCGTTGGCCGTGCGCGGCGTGGGCGTGCTCGATCACCTCATCATCAACGAGGTCGACTACGACAACGCCGGTTCGGACACGGCGGAGTTCGTCGAGATCTACAACGCCACCGGCGTGAACGTGGATCTTTCCGGCATGCGCCTGGTGCTCGTCAACGGCAGCAACGGCAGCACCTACAACACCATCGACCTCACGCCGGGCGGCATTCTCGCGGCGGGCGGCTACCTGGTGGTCGGCTCTGCGGCGACCGTGGCGGGTCTGCCGGCGGCCGTGAAGACGGTGACCACCACCGTGACCACGGATTTGATTCAGAACGGCGCACCCGACGCGGTGCTGCTGCAGGACTCCGCTGGCGTCACGGTGGACGCGCTCTCGTACGAAGGCGCGACCATGGTGGGCACCGTCTCGGTGCAGGAAGGCACCGCCTCGACCCTGCTCATCGCCGACCTGAACACCGGCGGCGGCAGCGTGTGCCGCATTCCCAACGGTGAAGACACCGACGTCAACGCCACCGACTTCCGGGTGTGCGCGGCCGCGACCAAGGGCGCCCTCAACACGCCGTGAGCGACGAGTACCAGCGCAGGCGGGGGCCCTTGCTGGCCCTCGTCGCGCTGCTCGGGTTACTGGGCTTCGGTGTCTGGCTTCGTGGCCGGGTGATCGAAGACGCACGCACCTTCAAGGCGTTCTGCGACGCCACGCACGTGGGCGAGACCTGGGAGCACGTGCAGGAACGCGCGGCCGCGAAGGGCTGGGGCTTCGTGCGCCAGAGCAAGACCCGGACTGCGGCCGCCAGCAGCGGAACGCTGCGCGAGACAGCTGGAGACGAGTGGCTCTGCCAGGTGGAGATGTGGAGCTACCGCGCCGGCTGCGTGGTGACGGTGGCGAAGGGCCGGGTGATCGCCACCCGCTTCGCCGAGCTGCCGTAGGCTCCGCTCGCAGGGTTGACCAAACCAGGGCCCAGACCCTCTCGGGGTGACTCACTTCTCCTTGAGCACGCCCTTGAGCACCACCTGGTGCAGCGACTGAACGATGGGCGCGTACGAGAGCGACTCGCGGAACAGGTTGTGCTGCACCACCAGCCCGATGTTCCCGAAGATGATCGCGTTGGCCAGCGTCTGGGCGTCGACGTCGGTGCGGAACTCCTTCGTCTTCTCCTGGCCGTACCGGATGATCTGCTGGATCGCCGCCACGTAGACCTGCAGCGCCGCGCGCAGCGCGTTGGCCACGTCTTCGGTGTTCTCGGCGGCCTCGGCGCCCACCATGCCGTAGAAGATGCCGTGCTCGCGGTTGTCCTGGAGGAACTGCGCGGTGTGCTTGCAGAACGCCTCGAGCTGCCTGGCCGCCGGCCACTTCATCATCTCGGTGAGCAGCGGCTCGAAGCTCGCCACGAAGCGCTGGTGCAGCTCTTCGATCGCCGCCAGCAGCAGGTCTTCCTTGGTGGGGAAGTGCCAGTACAGCGCGCCGGGCGTCATGTGAATCGCGCGCGCCAGCTCCGCCATCGTCGTGGCGAGGATGCCCCTGCGGGCGAAGAGGGTGATGGCCGAGTTGAGAATGTCCTGTCGCGTCTTGACCGCGCGGTCCTGCTTGATGGCTCGCTTGGCGGGTGCTCGTGGCATGGCGGCGGACTCTAAACCTTTGTCGATGAATGTCATCGGCCCGCCTCGGGGCAGAGTGCTACGTCTGGGCCCGAACGCTGATGGAACGCACCTACCGAATTCACATTGCCTCCGAGATGACGGGCGTGAGCGAGGGGCTCATTCGCGCCTGGGAACGCCGCTATGGCGTGCTCAAGCCCAGGCGCACCGCCTCGGGTTACCGCGCGTACACCCAGGCCGACATCGAGGTGCTCAGGCGGCTCAAGAAGCTCACCGAAGAGGGCGTGGCGATCGCCGAGGCGGTGCGGCTGCTGCCGAAGATCAAGAAGGAAGCGAAAGAGCACGTCGAGTCGATGGACGCGCCCCGCCGCCCGCCCGAGGTCGAGCGCTGGCGTGACGAGGTGCTGGCCGCCGCGATGAAGCTCGATCAACAGGCGGTCGAGGTGGTGCTCGACAACGCCATGTCGTGCATGCCGCCCGTCGCCTTCTTCGACGAGTTCCTCATGCCGCTGCAGCGCGAGGTGGGCGAACGCTGGCACGACGGCCGCCTCACCGTGGCCGAGGAGCACCTGGTCACCCAGGCCGCGCGGCAGCGCGTGCTCACCCTGCTGCACCAGGCCCCGAAGCGCGCGCGCCGTCACGTGGTGTGCGCGTGCCTGCCCGAAGAGGATCACGAGCTGGGCCTGCTGGGCGTCGCGCTCAAGTTCCGCCACGCCGGCTGGCGCGTCACCTTCCTGGGCGCCCGCACGCCCGTCGAACACCTGGCGCGCGTGGTGCGCGGCGTTCACCCCGAGCTGGTCGCCCTCTCTGCCTCCACCGAGGGCCCCGAAGGCCTGCGGGTCACGCTCCAGGCCTGCCTCGAGGCGCTCCCCGCGCGCTCGAAGGTGGTGGTGGGAGGCGCCGCGGCGCAGCGGCTCAGGTCGATGGTGATCGGGCTCGGCGCGCTGGTGGTCGAGACGGACGCCGAGTGGGAAGAGCTGCTGGCCTGAGACCACGGCGAACTCGCTTCCGCTGGCGCGCCAAGCCGACGACGATGCGCGCCCATGAACCAACGAGTCGTCGTGATCGTCCTGGTCTCGCTGTTCACCACCTGCTTCGTGGGGACGTGTGCCGTCACCACGACCGCGGTCATCGGCGCCGCCCTCGGTGACTCGAAGCCCGAGAAGCGGCGCACGTACGAGCCGCCGCCCGAGCCCGAGCCGACCGAGCCGACGGAATCGTCGACGCCGCCCGAGCCGGTCGACGAGGTCGCGACCGCCGAGCCCGACGTGGCGACCGACGAAGAGCTGCAGCCCCCCGACGAGCCCGGGGACTTCGAGGCGCCGCTGATCGGCACCGGCGAGTTCGCCGTCTTCCACCAGGAAAAGGCGAAGCTCGACCCCTGGGCCGCGCTGCAGAAGGCGGCGAAGGGCACGAAGGTGAAGGTGTTCAAGGGCTCGGCGCCCGCCTCTGCGATTCCCCCGTACCTCGAGCTGCGCGACCTGCCGGTGGCCGACTACGCGGTCATCGCCGGAGAGACGCTCGAGGCGGCCCGGGGCCTGACGCCCGCGGCGAAGGCGGCGCTGCCGAAGGCGAAGCGGGCGAGCGTGCTCGACGCGGCGCTGCCGCTCACCGGCGCCCCGCTGTTCGACGTGTCGAAGGTGCTGCACTCGTACGCGCAGCTCACCGGCGGCGTGCTGTGGGACGAGGAGGCCCAGGAATACCTCTCGGCGGAAGCCTGGAAGACCCGCCGCATCGACAGCTGGGAAAAGGGCGTGCCGCACGTCTCGATGAACTTCACGGTGTTCGTCAGCACGGTGGGCACCAACGTGGAGATCCACAGCGCCGGCCTCAAACACTTCGGCCTGCCCGAGCTCGAGCTCAAGGCGATCCCCAAGGCCTCGAAGGACTCGGCGGTGGCGCTGCTCAACGCGACGGCGCAGGTCCTCGCCGAGGCGAAGCGTGCCCCCGCGCCCGGGCCGCTCACCGTCGAGCTCACCGCGATCCGCCACGCGCAGCACCGCAAGAACCTCGAGGCGAAGGCGTCGGCCGACGCTGAGAAGGCCGTCGAGCTGGTGCTCGTGCCCGGCGCGAACGAGAAAGTGCCCACGCTCGCCATCACCTTCCCCGGCGCGGGCTCGCCCAGCGAGCGCGTGGAGGACGGCCTCAGCGCGCTGTTCGGCGCCCCGGAGTAGTCAGATACAGGTCAACGCGCCGCCGTCTTCGAGGCCGCAGATGCTGGGGGGCGGGCACTCGAAGATGACGTCGAGGCCGCCGTCGAGGCAGCGCAGAATGTTGATGCCCCCGTCGGGGTCGCAGCGCACCTTGCCCTCGGAGGTCGGCGCGCAGCGATCACCCACGCTGTTGCCCGAGGTGTCGCAGTCAGCCGTGTCGGCCGTCACCGAGCAGCCCTTCGGCCCCCGGCAGTCGGCGTAGACGCGGAAGGTGCCGTTGGTGCACTGGAGCAGCGTCGTCCCCTCGGCGTCGCAGCGGCCGATGTTCTCGGCAGTGCAGGGAGCGCCCACGGAAGGAGCGGGCGCAGCAGGGCAGCCGAGGAGCAGCAACACGAAGACGGACCAGCGCATGCGCGGCACGGTAGCCCGCGGGGGAACCGCCGTTAAGCTTCCGGAGTTCTCCCTCTCATGTTCTTCCTCGTGTTCCTGACGCGTCCGAAGCCCACCGGCGAACTCGCGCCCCGGGGGGAAAGGGCCGCCCGGCCCGCGCGATGCCGAAAACACGCGCCGCTGTGACGGCTGCTGGCTAAAGACCCCTGTCGTGACGCTGCTCGACCAGGTGGACCCGCGGCTGCAACCGCTCCTCAAGGCGGAGTGGGAGCGGCGACGCGGCGAGCGGGTGGAGGCGTTGCCCTGCGACGTGACGGTGGTGCTGGCTGGCCACCGCGCGGCGGGGAAGACGCAGATGCTCCAGCCCGTGGCGAAGGCGCTGGGCCGCCACGGGGTCGACCTCGACGCCGAGCTGGTGCGCCGCCACCAGCGACCGCTGCAGGAATGGATCCTGAACGACGAGCGCGACTTTCGCGTGGCCGAGCGCGAGACGTTCCGCTCGCTACCGTCGGGGCTGGTGGTCGCGGTCGGGGGAGGCTTCCTCTCGCTGCACGCCGAGCTGCTGCGCAGCTGCGTGACCGTCGAGGTGCCGATCAGCTTCGAGACGTACGTCGAGCGGCTCACCCGCGACACCACGCGCCCGCGGTTGCGGCCCGGGGTCCCGCTCGACCAGGAGCTGCGCGAGATCTATTCCGAGCGTGAGTTTCGCCACGCGGCGGCGCGGCCCCTGTCGTTGATCGACTTCATGCTGCGGCTGGTGCGGGGCCGCAGGCCGCGGCGGGTGGTGACGTTGCCCCCCCACGCGCCGCTCGAGGTCTTCGCCTGGCGCGCCCGCCATGCCGGGGCCGAGCTGCTGGAGATCCGCAGCGACCTCCACCCTGCCGAGATCGACCTGCTCGCCGCCTCTCGCGCGCTGCCCCTGCTGATCGCGCGGCGCACCGAGCGCCTGCCCGACGCGTGGCGCTCGCGGGCGACGCTGATCGACGAGCCGCTGGGCGGGCTGCTCGACCCGTCGGTGCTTCGTTCGTTCCACGCAGCGCAGCCGCTCAAGACGCGCGAGGCGTTGGCGACGTGGGACGGCGTGGTGCCCGGTTCGCGCGTCAAGCACGTCGAGCCGCTGGGCAGCCCCCGTGACTTCCCCCGGCTGCTCGAGACGCAGCAGGCGTTGATCGAGCGCTTCGGCGTGGAGCACGTGACGGTGCTGGCGACCGGGCCGTGGGCGCTCCCGTTTCGCGCGGTGCTCGCGCAGCGCAACGCCCTCGACTACCTCGCCCTCGACGCCACCTGGTCCGCCGCCGAGGGGCAGCGGCTGATCGCCGACGCGGTGCGGGAAGCCGCGCTGGCGCAGGTCGATGGAAGGACGCGCCGGCTGGGGATCCTCGGGCAGGCGCTGGGTCACTCGCGCAGCCCACGCATTCACCAGCAGCCGTTCGATCGCATCGATCTCGGCGTCGACGCGCCGCTCGACGAGCTCCTCGACGCGCTCCAGCCGCACTACCGGGGCCTGGCGGTCACCAACCCGTTCAAGAAGCGGATCGCCGGCATCGCGCACGCGCCGTTGCCCGCGGTGAACACGCTCATTCGCGCGGCAGACGGTTGGCACGCCGAGAACTCCGACGTGGCGGGCGCAGAGGCGATCCTCGCGGCCTTCCAGCCGGCCACGCGGGTGACGGTGCTCGGAGACGGCGGCGTCACCGCGGCGCTGCGCCTCGCCGCCGCCAACCTGCAGGTCGAGCTCGAGGTGCTCCCGCGGGGCGCCATCACCGCGCAGCCGCTGCGGGGGCCCATCGTGTGGACGTGGCCCGCGCTGGTGCCGGTACCCGGGGCGCTCCGCTTCGAGGACGCGCAGGTGGCGGTGATCGCCTACGGCACTCCGGCCAGGAGCATCGTGAACGAGATCATCGCGCGGGGTGGAACGCCGAGGCGGCTCGGGCCGCGCTGGTTCATCGCGCAGGCCCGCCGGCAGCGCCTGCTCTGGGAGTCAGCGACATGAACACCTTCGGACAGCTCTTTCGGGTCACCACCTTCGGCGAGAGCCACGGCCCGGCGATGGGCGCGGTCGTCGACGGCTGCCCGGCCGGGGTGGCGCTCACCCCGGCGCAGGTGCAGCGCGCGCTCGATCGAAGGCGCCCCGGTCAGTCGGCGGTGACGACGGCGCGGGCCGAGCCCGACGTGGTGGAGCTGCTCTCGGGCGTCTACGAGGACAAGACCCTGGGCACGCCGATCGCCGCGATGGTGCGCAACGTGGGGCAGCGCAGCCAGGACTACGCGAAGCTGGCCACGGAAGATCGCCCCGGCCACGCGGACCGGGTGTGGCGGGAGCGCTTCAAGCACCGCGATCCGCGCGGGGGTGGGCGCACCAGCGGGCGCGAGACGTTGTGCCGGGTGATCGGCGGCGCGGTGGCCGAGGCGCTGCTCGCGCGGGACGTGCCGGCGTTGAGCACGGTGGGGTGGGTGTCGCAGGTGGGGCCGCTGGTGTTGCCGCTGCCCGGTCCGGTGACGCGGGCGCAGGTCGACGCGACGTCGACGCGCTGTCCCGACGCGGCGCTCGCGGCGCAGATGGAGGCGCTGATTCTCGACGCGAAGGGGAAGGGCGACAGCCTGGGGGGCGTGGTGACGGTGCGGGTCGAGGGCCTCCCGGCCGGGCTGGGCGAGCCGGTGTTCGGGAAGTTGAAGGCGCTGCTCGCGCAGGGGCTGGGCAGCATCGGCGCGGTGAGCGGCATCGTCTGGGGCCCGGAAGATCTCGAGGCGCGGCTCAGGCTGCCCGGCACGCAGTTCCACGCGGTGCGCGCGGACGGCAAGCCGAGCGACGTGTATGGCGGGATCCAGGGTGGGTTGTCGAACGGCGAGCCGGTGGTGGTGCGGGTGTTGTTCAAGCCGCCCGCGACGCTGACGGATCACGCGAAGGCAGGCCGCCACGATCCCTGCATCCTCCCGCGCGCGGTGCCTGTCGTCGAAGCGATGGTGTCGATGGTGCTCGCCGATCTCTGGCTGCACGAGCGCGCGAGGCCACACCAGGCATGAAAGCCAAAGCCATTGTCTCCCTCTCCCTGCGCCAGCGGGGAGAGGGTTGGGGTGAGGGGCCGAACACCTTCACCGTCCAGGCCCACCGCCTCACTGATACCCCGGTGCTGGCGATAGCTGACGAGCGGGTCCTGAAGCTCCACCCGCAGGTCGCGAAAGCGCTCGCCGGCAAGGCAACGCTGGTCTCGTTGCGAGCCGGCGAAAGAGCCAAGTCCCTCAAGACGCTCGAGCTGCTCACGAAGCGGGCCCTCACCCTTCCGCGCAAGCTGACGGTGCTGGCGATCGGAGGCGGCACCATCGGCGACGTCGCCACCGTCTTCGCGCACACCTTCAAGCGCGGAGTCGGCCGGCTCATCCACGTGCCCACCACGCTGCTCGCGGCCGTCGACAGCAGCGTGGGAGGCAAGGGCGCCGTGAACGTCGCGGGCGCCAAGAACGTGCTGGGCGTCTTCCACCCGGCCGACGAGACCTGGCTGTGCCCCGAGTTCTTCACCACCCTGACCGAAGCGCAGCGCCGCGAAGGCCGCATCGAGGCGTGGAAGATGGTGGTGACGCTCGACGCGAAGCGCTTTGCGCAGTGGGCGAAGGCCGCGCCCGGCGATGACGAGCTCGTCCGCGTGGCGCGCGCGCTCAAGCACGCGGTGGTGGCGAAAGATCCGTACGAGACGAAGGGTCTGCGCGTGGTGCTCAACTTCGGGCACACGCTCGGCCACGCGATCGAGTCGCTCAGCCACTTCCGGGTGCGGCACGGTGAAGCGGTGGGCCTGGGCATGCTCTACGCGCTCGACGTGGGGGTGAAGACGGGGGTGACCCCGGGCGCGGTCGCGGAGCAGGTCGAGGCCGCGCTGCCCCTCGCCCGCGGGGCCCGGCAGCAGCTCGCGGCGTGGCTCGCCCCAACGAATCGCGCGGCCCTGCGCGAGCTGATCCGCGCGGACAAGAAGGACGGGATGATCCTCCTGCGGCGCCCCGGCTCGTGGGTGATGACGAAGGGCTTCGGCCCGTGAGACCGCCGCTCTCGAAGTCCGACGCGCAGCGTGCGCTGGTGCTCGCGGACATCCTGGGCGTGCCGTTCAGTGAGGTGCTGCCCGGGGGCGAGGCGCTGCCGCGCGACGTCGAGGTGCTGCGTGAGGGGCTGATCGCGCTGCGCAGTCCGAGCGCGCGCATCGACTGCCAGGACGGTGGGGCGCCGTTCCGCTTTCTCCTCACGCAGGCCGCGGTGTTGCCGGGGCGGCGCGTCGAGTTCACCGGAACGGGCCGGCTCGGTGAACGGCCGCACGGTCCGTTGATCGCCGCGCTGCGGTCGATCCCCGGAGTGAAGATCACCGAGGGCAGCCCCTGGCCCGTGATCGTCGAGTCGCCCCCGCTGCTCGAGGGTCCGCTCACGCTGCGGGTCAGCGGCAGCGAGAGCAGCCAGTTCGCGTCGAGTCTCCTGCTCGGGGCAGCGCGGCTCGCGGTCCACCAGGTCGTCGCGGGGGTGCTCGTCGAGGGGCCGATGACGAGCCCCGGGTACTTCGAGCTCACGCGCGCCTGGGTGCAGCGCTGCGGGTTCGTCATCGAAGGCTCGCCCCTCACCCCGACCCTCTCCCCGCTTCGCAGGGAGAGGGAGGCCATGGTCATTCCCGGTGACTGGTCTTCGCTCGGCTACCTGCTCGCTCTCTCGTGGGCCAGCGGGGAGCCGGTGGAGCGGCTCGTGTTCGGCACCGCTCACCCCGACGAGGCGATCGCGACGCACCTGCGTTCCGTGGGCTTGCGGATCTCCGATCGGGTGGAGGGCACGGCGAGCCGCGGCTTCGAGGTCGACGCCGAGCAGTGCCCTGACGCGATCCCCACCCTGGCCGTGCTCGCCACCAGGCTGCCCTCTCCTTCCACCTTCCGGAGGGTGGGCGTGCTCCGGCACAAGGAGAGCGACCGGGTCGAGGCGATCCTCAGGCTGCTCTCTGCTGCAGGGCTGACGGGCACGCTCGAGGGCGAGACGCTCACCGTCGCGCCCGGCACCGCGCGCGCGTTCCGCTTCGACGCGCACGACGATCACCGCCTGGCGATGTCGGCGGCCGTGCTCGCCCGCCTGCACGACGTTCGGCTCACCCTGCGCGGCAGGGACTGCGTCGGCAAGAGCTTCCCCGGGTTCTGGGTCGAAGCAGCGAAGGCTGGAGTCAACGTGGAGGCCTGGGAATGAAGCCATGGGACGCGGTGGTGGTGGGCAGTGGCCCGAACGGCCTCGCGGCGGCGGTGGCGCTCGCGCGGGCGGGTCACTCGGTGAAGGTCGTCGAAGGACAGTCCACCTTCGGCGGCGGCGCGCGCACGCTGCCCCTCACGCTGCCCGGCTTCCAACACGACGTCTGCTCGGCGATTCACCCCATGGCCGCCGGCTCGCCGTTCTTCACCGAGCTCGAGCTGCACAAGCACGGCGTGGAGTTCGTGCACAGCCCGTACGCCTTCGCGCACCCGCTCGGTGAAGGCGCCGCGGTGCTGGAGCGCGGGGTGGAGGCGACCGCGGCGCGCCTGGGCCCGGACGAGAAGGCGTGGCTTCGGCTGATGAAGCCGCTGGTGCGCGACTTCGAGGTGCTCAAGCAGCTCATGTACAACCCGGTGACGAAGCCGCCGCTCGGCGCGCCCTTCGCCGCCGCGAACTTCGGCCTCAAGGCCCTGCAGAGCGCGTTCTGGTTCGCCGAGGAGAACTTCGAGACCGTCGAGGCGAAGGCGCTGCTGGCCGGTGGCGCCGCGCACAGCTTCAGCGCGCTCACCACGCCGCTCACCAACGCCTTCGCGATGCTGATGGCCGTCTCGGGGCAGGTCGTCGGCTGGCCGCTGGTGCGCGGTGGCTCGCAGAAGATCATCGACGCGCTGGTGGCGCTGCTGCTGCGCAACGGCGGCGAGCTCGAGCGCAGTCAGCCGATCACCTCGCTCGCTCAGCTCCCGCCCTCGAAGCTGGTGCTCTTCGACACGCACGCGCACGTGGTCGAGCGCATCTGCGGCGACGCGCTGCCGGGCTGGTACCGGTCCCTGCTCACGAACTTCCAGCTCGCGCCCGGCGTGTTCAAGCTCGACTACGCGCTCTCGGGGCCGATGCCCTGGCTCTCGGACGACTGCCGTCACGCCGCCACGCTGCACCTCGGCGGCTCGATGCCGGAGATCGCCGAGTCAGAGGCCCGGCTCTCGCGCGGTGAGCTGCCCGAGCGGCCCTTCGTGCTCGTGGCGCAGCAGAGCCTGTGGGACGACAGCCGCGCCCCCGCGGGGCAGCACACGCTCTGGGCGTATTGCCACGTGCCCAACGGCAGCGACTGCGACGCGACCACCCAGATCGAAGCGCAGCTCGAGCGCTACGCCCCCGGCTTCCAGAAGCGGGTGCTGGCGAAGGCGGGCAAGCGCACCACGCACATGGAATCGATGAACGCGGCCTACGTCGGCGGCGACATCTCGGGCGGCGCGGTGGAGGGCCTGCAGCTCGTACTCCGCCCCGGTCACGCCACGCCCAACCCGAAGCTGCTCATCTGCGGGGCCTCGTCGCCTCCCGGTCCCGCGGTGCACGGCATGTGCGGCTACTGGGCAGCCCAGGTCGCGCTGAAGAAGCTGCGGGGGGCTCCGTGAGACTGCTGCTGCTGCTGATGCTGCTCCTCTCCGGGCGCGCCTTCGCCATCGACGACTGCGTGGCGGGCGAGCGCCGGGTCGATCTCAACAACGGCGCGAGCACCGAGAACTACACCGGCTTCGTGCGCTGCTTCGATCGCGACACGGGGGAAGAGACACGCTCGATGTCGTACTCACGCGGAAAGCTGCATGGCCGCGAGAAGCGCAAGTGGCCCGGCGGCGCCTCGATGGAGCAGGAATACCGCGACGGCAAGCGCCACGGCGAATACCGCAAGTACGAAGGCGGCCAGCTGGTCGAGGTCTCGCACTACGTCGACGACCGCGAGCTGGGCGAGGCGCTGCGCTTCTCGAAGTCGGGAAAGCTCATTCGCAAGATCGATCGCCGCGAGCCCGACGCCACCAGCACCTGGCAGGACTTCGACGAGGCGGGGCGGCTCACCGAGGCGGGCTGCGGTCTCCAGGTGTCGTGGCCCGCCGGCCTCAAGGACTGCCGGTGGAAGGGCCCCTCACCGCTCGTCTTCTTCCACCCCAACGGCCAGAAGAGCGCGGTGATCGAGCTGCGCGACGGGCTCCGGCACGGCCTGACCACCACCTTCGATCGCGAGGGCGTGAAGGACGGCGAGGAGCGGTACGTGAAGGGGCTGCGCGAGGGCCTCTTCGTCGACCTGCAGGACGGCAAGCCGCGCCGCTCCGCCAACTACGCCGCGGGCGAGAAGTCGGGCGACGAGATCGAGTACTTCGCAGACGGCAGCAGGAAGAAGGTGACGACCTGGCGCGCGCGCGAAGCGGCGAAGGTCATCGAGTACTTCCAGAACGGCGCGAAGAAGTTCGAGCAGGTGCGCGACGGGGACCAGCTGATCGAGTCGCGCTTCAACGACGACGGCCAGCTCGAAGACCGTGCCCAGTTCCGCGGGCGCGAGCGGGCAGGGCCGCACGAGCGTTTCTTTCCCGATGGAGGCACGGTGCTGCGCGAGTCGTACGCCGAAGGCCGGCTCCAGGGCCGAAGGCAGACGTACTTCGGGGACGGGCGGCCGGAAGAAGACTCGACCTGGGAGCGGGGGCACGTCACCGCCCGCAAGCGCTGGGATTCAGACGGCGGGCTCGTCGAGGACGAGGCGTTCTACGAAGACGGCTCCCGAAAGAAGAAGCAGCCGTAGATCGGAATTCCGGGTCGCGCGTGCAACCTCTCCGGAGGCCTCATGCGCACTTTTCTGACCGCAGCCCTGGTGCTGTTCGCCACCCCCGTCTTCGCCCAGGAGCTCGGCGACGCGAAGATGAAGCGGGCCAACAAGGCCGCGTCCACCGTGGTGCGTGAGCGCATGGCGCAGGAACGCCCCGCCGACGCCGCGGTGCTGCAGAACGTCGAGTCGGCCGACATCGTGGTCGTCTCGGGCCAGTACGACAAAGTCGAAGACGTGCTCCAGACGCTCGGCATCAAGCACACGGTGGTCGCGCCCCACCAGGTGGGAGCGCTCAAGCTCAACGCGAAGCAGCTGCTCATCGTCGACTGCCCCGGCAACATGGACGCGGCCGGCATCGAGCGCGTGCGCAAGTTCGTCAACGCCGGCGGCTACCTCTACACCACCGACTGGGCGCTCCTCGAGGTGGTGCAGAAGGCCTTCCCCGGGTTCGTCGAATACAACGGCCAGGCCACGCAGAACGACGTGGTCGAGGTGCAGGTCAAGGAGAGCGACAACAACCTCCTCAAGCACCTCACTCTCTCGAAGGAGAACCCGAAGTGGTGGCTCGAGGCCTCGAGCTACCCCATTCGCATTCTCAACAAGGACAAGGTCGACGTGCTGATCACCAGCCGCGAGATGAAGACGAAGTACGGCGACGCGCCCATCGCCGTGCACTTCCGCTATGGCGACGGGCAGGTGCTCCACATCGCCAGCCACTTCTACCTGCAGCAGAACCAGACCCGCACCGTGGCCGAGGCGAAGAAGAGCTCGGCGTATCTGAAGGAAGACACCGCGCTCTCCGCCGGCACGAAGAAGGCGCTCGAGGGCAGGGTCGAGTTCTCCGATGACCTCGTCGCCGGCGACCTGAGCAGCGCCTACGCCGCGCAGCAGATGACCTCGAACATCGTGGTCGAGCGGAAGAAGGACCAGACGCGCATCGACACGATGTACGGCAAGGCGATCAAGGCGCCGCAGCCCGCCGCGCCGAAGGGCCAGGGCCTCGACGTGGGCACGCGCGTGAAGGAGCTCGAGCGCAGGGGCGAGCAGGTGAAGGTGCGCACCATGGAAGGCGAAGAGCGCTGGGTACCGGCCAGCAGCCTTTGAAAATTCGACTGTAAAATGGCTTACAAATGAGAGGCGGGCGCTCCAATGGTGCATCGGAGCGCAGTCAGGTGCCGCGATTGACGTCTCCAAGCGCCTGATCCTCATGGTGGTTCTGCGCGGCTCGCCGCTTGCTCATTCAGGCGGCATGGCCACTCAGACCTTCGACCTCGGCAGCTCGCTCGAGCGCCTCATGAACGACCGGCGGGTGCGCATCGGTGGGCTGATCGCGGGCTCCCTGGTGATCCTCACCTCGATGATCGTGGTGAACGTGTCGAACGGGCCCTCGCGGTCGAAGGCGACGAAGGCCGTGGCCGTGCTGCCCGACGTGCCCCTCAACATTCCCATTCTTCGCTACTGGCCGTACCCCGAGACCCGCCGGGTCGAGGCGGCCGCTGCCAGCACCACCCGCGTCAGCGTGCGCGCGCCGGGAGCCCGGGCCGCGAAGCGTGGCGTGTTGACCGCCCGCCGCTGAGCCTCAGAGCTTCACGTCGCACTGGAAGATCGGCGGTACGTGCACGAACGAGATGCTGGCCGAGCGGCCCATGAAGCCGCGCGCGTCTTCGATCGCCTCGGACAACGTGTCGGCGCGATCCCAACCCATGATCGCCGGTACGTGGTTGTTCTCGGCGCCCGCGGCGATCACCTTGCCCACGTGCTGCCGGCCGTTCTCGCCCCAGTACCACATGTAGAAGGGGTGAGCCCCGTGGTAGCTGTTGCCCTTGCGGTACAGGTGCACGTAGCTGGGGTTCTTCGCGAACTCGCGCTCGTACTTGTGTGACAGCACGTGGGCGTCGCGCGTCTCGGTGAGGCAGCGGTTGAAGAACTCGATGTACGGCGCGTGGTGATCGGGGTCGAACTCGTCGTAGCAGGGGTGCGTGATGATGATGACGCCGCCCTTCTTCACCAGGGGCACGCCGCGGTTCAGGTTGTAGAGGTAGCCCAGCGCCATCACCTGCACGAGCAGCGGGTTCAGGATGCTGTTCACGTTGTAGGGCGAGACGTACGGCATGCCGAAGATGACGATGTCGCTCTGCCCCTGCACCGGCACCGAGTACTGCTTCCAGCTCATCTCCAGCGTCTTCTCGTGCGTCGGCTCGGTGGAGCCCGCGAACACGCCCGTCACCTCGTAGGGCGCGAAGATGTTGAAGAACAGCTTCCGCTTCATCGGCCGCGGCATCTTCGAGAGCGCGTACTTCATGCCCTGGAGCTTGAGCCGGTCGAACTCGGTGAAGTCCTCTTCCTTCTTCATCAGGAAGCCCACCGGCTCTTCGAACATCCGGTTGTTGATGGTGGTCTCGATGTGGAAGACCTTGAGCGACTTGTCGATGACCCGGCCGATGCGATCGACCGAGCGGTGGAGCTGGCTCTTGCCCGGTTCCATGTAGGAAGCGGAGTCGCGGATGGTCTGCGGGTTGTGGTGCGCGCGCAGTGACTCGTAGTTGGTCAGGCCCGTGCCCACCGACTTGTGGCCGCCGTCCATCGGCACCAGGTTGATGTTCACGTAGATGACGAGGTCCGACTCGGCGGCGCGGCGGTTGATGGCCACCACCTCGTTCGACGAGGTGCGCTCGAGCTCGGTGATGCCCTCGGGGTCTTCGGCGTCGTGGTTGTAGTAACGGTCGGGTGCGTAGGCGTCGTAGATCTTCTCGCCCACCATGCGCTTCATCTCGGCGTCGGTCATGCGCCGGTGCAGCGCGTTGGCGATGATCAGGTGCACGTCGTCGACGCCCGAGTCAGCCAGCAGCTCGAGCACGATCTCGCAGATGGTCTGCCGCACGTCGGGCGTCTTCATCGGCGGCAACGGCAGCGAGATGTCGTCGAGCGCGATCGTCACCTTCATGCCCGGCTTGAGCAGCGCGTGCAGCGGGTCCATGCCCTCGGGGTGGTTGATGGCGTAGCGGATGGCCGCCTTGACGTTGGGCACGCCCTCCAGCGGCGGCCGCGGGAAGATGACCCGTGTGCCCACGGGCAGATCCTCGACCCAGAAGTCCTCGCCGTAGAACATCACGCGAGGGGGCGAACCCTTCTCGGTGATGACGATGTGGGATTCTTCGTCGTAGAGCTTCTTGAGCGTCTTCAGGGGGCGCATCGAAGGTTGAGCTTCTCGCCGCCCGGGCCCCCGGAATCAAGCCAAACGCATGAGGCCTTCATCATTCCGATGGAGCGCCCCGCGCTGTCAGCGCGCCAAGCGCCGAGAATTGCCTCAGCTCGCCGGTGGTCCTGAAGTTGCGTTGGCCAGGTTCATGCGCAGCCTCCTCGCCGGTCTCCTCGTCGCCGTGTCCTCTGGCTGTTTCTACATTCCCGATCCGGGTCCGGGTCCCGGCCCGGGCCCGAGCTCCGACGGGACCATCACCATCGACAACGCGTCGACGTACGTGCTCACCGAGGTGCGGATCACCGCCATCGACAGCACCACCTGGGGCTCGAACCTGCTGCGCGGCGACGTGCTCTACCCTGATGAGCAGTTCACGGTGGTGGTGGCGTGCGACACCTACGACGTGCTGATCGTCGACGAGTTCAACCGCGACTGCATCCTCGACGCGGTCGATCTCTGCTTCTCGGACCAGGTGTGGATGATCGACAACACCACGCTGCGGTACTGCGCCTTCTGATTTTCGGAGCGCTCAGCGCACGTCGAGGATGGGCCAGTTGTAGCTGCGCGCCAGCGCCCGCAGGCGGATGTCGGGGTTGACCGCCGTGGGGCGGCCCACCACCGTGAGCATCGCGTAGTCTGACGAGCTGTCGGTGTACGCGTAGCTCTTCATCAGCGAGATGCCGTGGGTCTCGCAGTACTCGCGGATGACGTTGGCCTTGTTCGCGCCCTCGATGATCGGCGGAATGACCTTGCCCGTGGCGATGCCGCCGACGAACTGCATCCGGTTGGCGATCATGTCGTCGGCGCCCAGGTGGCGGGCGAGGGGACGCATGGTGAAGTCGAGCGCGCCGGTCACCAGCACCACCCGGCACCCTGCACGGCGGGCCTCGTCGATGAGGTCCTTCGCCTTCGGGTAGATGGCCGGCTTCACCACGTCTTCGAAGAGATCTTCGGTCAGCGTCAGCAGCCGGTCTTCGGTGAGCCCCTCGTACTGGCGGTAGAAGTACTCGTTGAAGATCTTCCGGTCGACGAAGTTGAGCGCGCCGAAGAGGGGGATCTGCGCGACCGTCGAGAGCGTGCGCCGCAAGATGCCGGGCAGGCTGCCTTCGTTCATCGCGTAGTAGCCGTAGGCGTGCACCACGTTGGTGCTGATCAACGTGCCGTCGATGTCGAAGAAGGCCGCCTTGCCGGTGAGCGGCTTGTTCTCGGGGGCTGGGAGCACGTGCTTCACGGGCGGGCGCTCTAGCACGTGATCTTCACGGCGTCAGTCCTGCTAGGCCTCCACCGTGGTGAAGGTGAGCTCGAGCCCCGAGCCGTCGGCCTTCACGTCGGCGAACGCCTTGCCGCCGTTCTTGAGCGCGCCGAACAGCAGCGCCTCGGCCATGGCCTTCTTGAGCTGCTGGTCGACCATGCGCCCCAGGGGCCGCGCGCCGAACTCCGGGTCGTAGCCCTTCTCGCCCAGCCACTCGCGCGCCTTCTCGGACAACGCGATGGTGACCTTCTTCTCGGTGAGCAGGCCCTGCAGCGCGCGCACTTCCTTGTCCACCACCATCAGGATGATCTCCTTTGGCAGGGCGCTGAACTGCACGGTGGCGTCGAGGCGGTTTCTGAACTCCGGGCTGAAGGTGCGCTCGAGCGCTTCCTTCGACTTGCCCAGGTCGATGGTCGGCCGCTCCCCGAAGCCCAGCGACTTGCTCTTCAGGTCGCGCGCGCCGGCGTTGGTGGTCATGATCAAGATGATGTTGCGGAAGTCGGCCTTGCGGCCGTTGTTGTCCGTCAACGTGGCGTGGTCCATCACCTGGAGGAGGATGTTGAAGAGCTCCGGGTGCGCCTTCTCGATCTCGTCGAGCAGCACCACCGCGTGGGGCGCCTTGCGCACCGCGTCGGTGAGCAGGCCGCCCTGGTCGAAGCCGACGTAGCCCGGGGGCGCGCCGATCAGCCGCGAGACGGTGTGCCGCTCGGAATACTCCGACATGTCGAAGCGGAGGAACTCGACGCCCAGCACCTTGGCCAGCTGCTTGGCGAGCTCCGTCTTGCCCACGCCCGTGGGGCCGGCGAAGAGGAAGTTGCCCACCGGCTTCTCGGGCGTGCGCAGGCCCGAGCGCGCCAGCTTGATGGCCGCGCCCAGCTCGTCGATGGCCTTGTCCTGGCCGAAGATGACGGCGCGCAGTTCCTTCTCGAGGTTGCGCAGCTGCTCGCGCTCGTCCTTGGCCACGCTCTTGGGGGGAATGCGCGCCATGCGCGCCACCACCGCCTCGACGTCGGCCACCGTCACCTTGTTGGTGGGCTTCTCGCGCAGGCGATCGATCGCGCCTGACTCGTCGATGACGTCGATGGCCTTGTCGGGCAGGAACTTCTCGTTGACGTACTTGTGCGCCATCTCGGCGGCGGTGCGCAGCGCGTCTTCGTCGTACTTCACCTTGTGGTGCTCTTCGTACTTCGGGGCGAGCCCCTTCAAGATGAGGATGGTCTCGTCGACCGTCGGCTCGCCCACGTCGATGCGCTGGAAGCGGCGCGAGAGCGCGCGATCGCGCTCGAACGAGCTCTTGTATTCCTGGTGCGTGGTCGAGCCGATGCAGCGCAGCTTGCCCGAGGCGAGCGCGGGCTTGAGCAGGTTGCTCGCGTCCATCGAGCCGCCCGAGGTGGCGCCGGCGCCGACGATGGTGTGGATCTCGTCGATGAAGAGGATCGCGTCGTCGTGCGCGAGCAGCGCCTTGAGCACCGCCTTGAGCCGCTCTTCGAACTGGCCGCGGAACTTGGTGCCCGCCAGCAGGGCGCCCATGTCGAGCGAGAACACCTTCGCGTTGGCCAGCGGGGCCGGCACCTTCTTCTCGTGAATGGCCAGCGCCAGGCCCTCGGCGATGGCGGTCTTTCCCACGCCCGCGTCACCGACGTAGAGCGGGTTGTTCTTCCGGCGGCGGCAGAGCACCTGCACGGTGCGATCGAGCTCGTTGCGGCGCCCGATCAGCGGGTCGATGTGGCCCTTGGCGGCCTCGGCGTTGAGCTCGGTGCAATAGGCCTCGAGCGGGTTCTTCGCGGCAGGCGAGCCCTCGTCGTCGTCGCCCCCCATGCTGCCCACGCCCTCGCGCTCTTCGCCGCTCGAGCCGGGGCTCTCGCCGTCGCTCTCCTTCTTGATGCCGTGGCTGACGTAGTTGAGGAGGTCGTAGCGGGTGATGCCTTCTTCCTTGAGGAAGAAGAGGGCCTGGCTGTCGGTTTCCCGGAACAGCGCGATGAGCACGTCGGCCGAGTCCATCACCTTCTGTTCGGCCGAGAGCGCGTGGAAGGCGGCGCGCTGCAGCACGCGCTCGACGCCGATGGTCTGCTGCGGCTCGGCCTCCGCGCCCTCGGGCAGCCGTTCCACCGTCTCATCGAGGAAGGTGTCGAGGCGCGCCTTGAGGCGGTCCGACTTGCCGCCGCACGCCTTGAGCACCTCGACGGTGCGTGGATCGCGCAGGAGCCCCAGCAGCAGGTGCTCGAGCGTGAGGTACTCGTGGCGCATGCGCTTGGCTTCGGCCAGCGCGAAGCGGATGGAAGCCTGCAGTTCCTTGGCGATGATCGGTGAGGCCATTCTCTAAAGCTCCTCGGGCTCGATGGACAGCTTGAGCGGGAACTCGTGTTCCTTCGCCAGCTGGTGCGTCTTGTTGACCTTCGTCTCCGCGATCTCTCTCGTGTACACGCCCGCCACTCCGATCCCCGTCCGGTGCACGTTCAGCATGATCAACATCGCGTCTGATTCCGTCTTGTGGAAAACCGACTGCAGCACGAACACCACGAACTCCATCGTCGTGTAGTTGTCGTTGTGGAACAGCACCTGGAAGAGAGGCGGCTTCTTGAGTTGCTCCTTCTTCCGCGTCGCAGTGGCTACACCGGTATCGCCGTCGTCCTTGCTGGGGCGATGTTTCGTGGCCATGGCTGGCTGAAGGTAACAGACGCAGAACGCACTGCACCTGCCCTCCTCGAAGACCCGTCCACTGTTCGGGTGGGTGAAACAGGCCTGTTGACGAGGGCTTCGGTGGCGGGTCTCCTCCCACCTCTGGTGCTCGCCCTCGCCCTCGCCACCCTGTTGTCGCAGGCGCCGCCGCTGGTGGCGGTGATCGACATCTCCTCGGAAGACGCGATCTACGAGGACATCTCGCGGCGCTATGCCCAGTCCCTGGTGGAGGCCCTGACCAAAGAGGGCGTGTCCGCGGTGCGCGTCGACGAGTCAGACCTCCCCGAAGAGGGCTGCCGCCTCGGCCCCTGCCTGGGCGTCGCGGCCCGCGAGAAGGGGGCGCTGGCGGTGGTCACCCTCGACGCGGAGGAGGTGTCGAAGACGAAGTCGAAGGTGGTGGTGACGGTGATGCGCGCCACCAACGGCGAGCCGCTCGCGGGTGGGCGCTACGAGCTCACGGTGGGAATGAAGAAGATCCCGAAGGGGCTCACCACGTTCCTGGCCTCGGTGAAGAAGGCGATGGGGAAGGTGATGACGAAAGTGGAGGGCAAGCCGTAGTCAGCGCTTGTGCCCATTGTGCCGGCACACCCGGCCGTCCCAGTGATGCGCAGGGGGGCAATCGGGCCGCACCACCACTGCGGGGTGATGCCCACGGTGGAGGTGATGGCGCGGCACGATGATGCAGCCTGAACACAGCGCAGCGACGAGCCCGAGTCCGAGGATGATCTTCATGAGCGGAACCCTGCCAGTGGTCGGGGGTGAGCCTCAACCCGGGCGAGTGTGGAGAAGTGCGAGCGACGAAGGCTCAGCGCGGCCGGAACCACGAGACGGACACGGTGCCCTCGCCACGCCCGACGAAGCCGCGTCCCGGCAGCACGTCGACGCCGCCGCGCAGGTGCAGCCCCACGCCCCACGAGCCCAGGCGCAGGTCGACGCCGAGCAGGAGTCTCTGGGGCAGCCGTGTCACCAGCGTGGCGAAGAACAACTCGACGCCGGTCTGAAGGCCCAGGTCGACGGTGAAGACGTCGCCCCCGAGCGCGAGGTTGAGGCCGGCGTGTGGACCCAGGCCGACGTCGACGCGATCGGTGACGAGGTGCGCCGCGCCCCCGAGCGTCGCCGACGCGGTGCCGAAGCGGTTCTTCGTGAACTGCCACACCCGCGCGCCGCGCAGTTCGGCGGTGCGATCGAAGAACGCGTAGAGCGCCTCGCCGCTCCACCCGGCCATCGCCCCGGGCGCATCGGGCAGCACGAGGCCCAGCCCGGCCGTGCGGGATCCGCCCCACGCTTCGAGGCGCAGCTCGGGCTGGAGCCTTCCCCGCGCCGTCAGCCAGCCGCCCTCGGCGTGCGCGAGCGAGCCCACCAGCATCAGCAGGACGGCGCGCCTCATCGCACCTCCACGGTCGCGCCGGGGACGAGGCGGAGCGCGGGCTCGCCCACCGTGCCGTCGCTCAAGGCCGCGTCGAGGAAGGCGAGCATCGCCTGGGAGATCCGCGCGTGCGCGTCAGTCAGCTCGGCCCGAGGCACGCACTCGCGTTGCCGGTCTTCGGTGTCGGCGTCGGTGAACTGGTAGTGGGTCACGCCCTCGAGCACCGCGAGCGCCGTGGGCGAGGGCATGGTGTCCCAGCCCGCGCGCACGCTGGCAACCTTCGCCGAGCAGTCGAGGTCGCCCGCGAGGCTCAGCGAGGGCCTGGTGAAGGCGGCCACCTTCGCGGCGTCGCCGGAGTCGGGGAAGCCGGCTTCCAGCACCACCGCCGCGAAGCCGCCGCCGAGCGCGAGCTTCATCGCCACCACGCTGCCCAGGGAGTGCCCGGCCACCGCCACGCGAGCGGGGTCGACGAGGCCCTCGAGCAACGAGTTGGGCGGCGGAGCGACGAGCAGCCCGCGCGCCGCCTGGCCGTACTCGATGGAGAAGAAGGCGAGGTCGAGCTGGTGCTGCGGCAGCACCACCACGTAGCCGGCGCGTGCGAGCGCCTCGCCCTGCCACTCGTAGCGGCTGCGCCCGACGAAGCCGCCCTGGATGAACACCACGGCCGGCCGCGGGCCGGGCAGGGCGCGGCCCTCGTCGTCGGAGGGGAAGAGCACGGTCATCGGCACGAGATCGGTGCCGTTGGTGCGCACCTCGAAGAGGGCGCGGCCGACTCCGGGGCTGACGTTCCTCCCGGTCAGGGGCGCCGCGAGCCCGCACGAGCACAGCAACCAGAGGGCGGTGCACAGCGCGAGTCGCTTCAAGCAGGAATTGCCTAATGCGCGGCGTGGACCGTCGCCACGACTACACTCGAGGGCATGCTCTGGCTTCGACTCCTTCACCTTCTGGGTGCGTTCGGCTTCATCGCTGCGCACGGCGCGACGGTCGCGGCGACGTTCAAGCTGCGAACGGAGCGCGATCCGGTGAGGGTGGGGGCGATGCTCGAGCTCTCGCGCGCGACGCGCGGGCTCATGTACGGCTCGTTCCTCCTCCTGGTGGGCGCGGGCATCGCCACCGCGACGCTCGGGGGCTGGTGGCACTCGGGCTGGCTGTGGACGTCGATCGGCCTGCTCACGCTGCTCTTCGTGGCCGCCTTCCCGCTCGCCGTGCCGTACTTCAGGGCGATCCGTGCAGAGCTGGCGAAGGCTCCGGTCGATCAGGCGAAGCTGGACGCGTTGCTCTCGTCGCCGCGTGGGCTGTGGCTGGCGTGGATCGAGACGGTCGGCCTGCTGCTGATCATCTACCTGATGGTGCTCAAGCCCTTTTAGGAGGGGTGTGCACCATCACCGCGGCGGGCACGGCCTTCTTCACCTCGCGCCACGGCACGCTCGCGCCCACCGTGGTGTAGAGGTTGGCGCCGGTGCGGGTCTTCGCGGTCTTGAGCGGGAATTCCTTCGCGCGCCCCACGAACCACTCGCGCACGGCCTTGAGCTCGAGCACGTGCACGTGCTGCACGTCGACGAACACGTACACGAGCAGATCGGCGATGGAATAGAGGAAGCAGCCGGGCGAGTCCTTCTCGGCGTTGCTGACGAGCTCGAAGAAGTAGGTGCCGCGGCGGAAGCCCTGGCGGTCGCCCTTCACCTCGACGCCGAGCACCGGGCGGCCCGGGCGTTCCCAGAGGAGATCGACCCCGCGGTGCTGAAAGCGGGGGTCGTTCTGAACGTCGTGCACGAGGCTGGCGGGGTCTTCACGCAACAGCACTTCCCGCGCGAGGAACACCGCGCGGTCTGCGGCGCCCAGCACGCCGCGCATCGAATAGGCCCGGCTCATGTCTCCCCGTTCACCCCGAGCGAAGTCGAGGGGCCGCTCCGCAGTTACTTGCGGAGTTCGAGACCGACGGCGACGAGCTGCACCTCGCGGTACTTGCCGTCCTTGCCCTTCGGCACCGTGGCGCCTTCGGCCTCGAGGTGCTTCGCCTTCGCGTCATCGAGCATGGCGACCTTCACCACGCCCTCGACCTTGACGGTGCTGCCGGCCGAGTCGAGCGGAACGAAGAAGCCGTAGTCCTTGAAGGTGACGCGCATGCCCGGACCCTTGTCGGCGGCGGCGACCTCCATCCAGCAGCCCTTCTTCTCGCAGGCCTTGCGAACCTTCGCCTCGATCGCGACGGTCTTGCCGTCGAAGTCGGAGGGAGAGGCGAGCAGCTTGCCGAGGTCGACCGACTGCGCGCCCTTGAGCTTCTCGCCGCGCAGCATCGTGGCGGCGGCGGCCGTGGTGGTGGCGGCGGGCTCGGGGTGGTTGCAGTCGGCTTCCTTGCCAGCGGCGGCGGTCTCGCCGGCCTTGTGCTGGTGGTTGCAGGTCATGCCGCCCTTGCCATCAGGGGTGCAGGTCAACAGGAGCGCGAGGAGGAGGGTGTTCATGAGCGCGACGTAGCCGAAGGGAGAGGTGGTGAGCAAGTCGAGCGCTGCTGCATTTCCTGCGCGCCCCGGCCGTTCATCCCGAGCGGCCTCCCCAGCCGCCCGTTCATCCCGAGCGGAGTCGAGGGACCTTTTCAGGTACGGTGTCTCCCGCTTGCAGCTCGTCATTCCCCAGAGGAATCGGTCGTTCGGCGCCCTCGACGCCCTGGCCTTGATCGGCCTCATGGGCTTCGCTGTCGCCCGGTGGATCCCCATCGCGAAGCTGATCCCCTTCTGGGGGTGCGGCTTCCGCAAGTTCACGGGCATTCCCTGCCCCGGCTGTGGGCTGACGCGGGTGGCCGACCGCTTCGCGCACTTCAACGTGCTGGGGGCGC
Organism: Archangium sp.; assembly: GCA_030681645.1. GTDB lineage: Bacteria > Myxococcota > Myxococcia > Myxococcales > Myxococcaceae > Archangium_A. The sequence goes on along the minus strand of JAUXRX010000062.1, from coordinate 20,610 downwards.
TCAAGGCGAACCCGCTGGGCACCGTCGCCGCGGCGCTCTTCGCGGCGGCGATCGTGGGGAGCGCGCTGCATCTCGCGTTCAAGATGCCGGTGCCTGAGCTGGTGCTCAGCGAGAAGGAATGGGCGCGCGCGCGCTGGGGCGCGTTCATCCTCTTCGGCCTCAACTACGCGTGGGTGATCTTCGCGTACACCACGCTGAACCTGCGCTGATGCTCTGGCTCCTCGCCGGCCTCGGGTACCTCTCGGGCTCCATTCCCTTCGGGGTGATCATCACCTCGCTGGTCGCGGGCAAGGACGTGCGCGCGGAAGGCAGCGGGAACATCGGCGCCACCAACGTCGCGCGGGTGGCGGGCAAGAAGCTCGGCGCGCTGGTGTTGCTGCTCGACGCCGCGAAGGGCTCGCTGCCGGTGCTGCTGGGCTTGTGGCTCGCGCCGGCTGACGCGCTGCTGCACGTGGCGATCGGCGCGGCGGCGTTTCTCGGGCACGTCTTCCCGGTGTGGCTCAAGTTCAAGGGCGGGAAGGGCGTGGCCACCGCGCTGGGCGTGCTGCTGGTGCTCTTGCCGATCTCCGCGGGCATCGGCTTCGTCACCTGGGTGGTGGTGCTGGCGGCCACGCGGATCAGCTCGGTGGGCTCGCTGCTGGGGGCGGTGTTCGCGATCATCAGCAGCTTCTTCATGGGCCGGCCGCTCGCGTATTCGCTGCTGGGCGTGGGCCTGCTGCTGGCGATGTTGTGGACCCACCGGGGCAACCTCGAGCGGATCTTCAAGCGCACCGAGAACCGGGTCTGACCGGTTTCACCGAGCCTGGGCGGTGAACTCCGAGACCTCGCCGTCACCGTCCGGATCGCCACGGGCAACACACTCGCGAGCCTGTCCCTCACCCCTCACCTGATATTGAAAGTGCACGCGGCCAGGGTCGAAGCCGAGCTGTTCGAACTCGCGAACGCGTGGAAAATCGACTCCCGTCGGCCCTGGAATCGTCGCTGGCGTCGGCCCAGCGACGACCCAAACGCCCCGTGACTGATGGAATTCGGTGACCGCGAGGCACAGTGCTCGAGCGCCGGCCCTTCCCTCGAATTCCTGTGCGCGAGCGTCTCTTCGCGAGCTGCTGCGAGCGACGAGAATTACCGAAATCACCAGGACAAGAAGGACTGCGACGCCGATGAGGACCCGCCGACTACGCATACAAACGATCCTACTTCAGTGTGCGCCCACGTCGGCAAATTGAGCAGATTGCTGCAACCCATTGCAGTCGGTAGTCTGCGCGGCTCGTGGGCGAGGGAGGCGGGACGTGCGCGGAGCTGCCGTCGTCATGGGGCTGGTGCTGGCAGGCTACAGCGCTGCTGCTCCGCACGTTCCCGTCATCGAGCACGACGGCAGCGACTACTCGCGAGCAACCGCGGACGGAAGGCTCGCGCGGCAGCAGGTCGCGCAGCGCTTCTACGAGACCCACTCGGACCAATACGACTTCCTGATCGTCTTCCCCACCTTCGCAGCGAACTTTGGTCAGAACGTCGCGGGCCTGCACACGTTCGTCAGCAACGACGTGTCCGGTACGGGAAAGCCTGTCGGCTCGAACGCCTCGCTCTACGGGAGTGCGGGGCGGCTCAAGGGGTACATCGACATCGACGCGCTCATGCCCGGCGCTTCCGCGCCCGATCTCGACGACGTGATGGGCGTGGTCGCCCACGAAATCGCCCACCAATGGTCCGGGCAGGCGAAGGTGCTCCTCGCGGGAGCGGCGGCGAGCTCCAACGACCTCCTCGGCCAGGAGGGGGGCCACTGGAGCTTCTTCCTGGATTCGAACGCGTCCCTGCTCAATGGCTCCGAGTGGGTGGCCAACGGCAACGGGACGTTCACGGCCGTCGAGTCGAGGCGGCGCTACTCCGAGCTGGACCTCTACCTGATGGGCTTCTACTCGCCGTTGGAGGTGCCGCCGATGGCGGTCCTCCGTCCCTCGGGGCCCGGGCACTCGGCTGAGGAGATTCCGCCCCCTGACGGAACCGTCGTGGCTGCGTCGGCCACGTCGGTAGAGATCGCCAACATCGTGGCCGCGATGGGGGCGCGCGTGCCGAACGCCAGCGCAGCTCAGCACGAGTTCCGCGCGGCCTTCGTGTTGCTCCTGCCTCCGGGTGCGCAGGCGACGCCCGCCCAGTTCGCGTTCGTAGAGGCGGCGCGGCGCCAGTTCGCGAACGAGTTCTTCTTCCTGACGCACGGCCGGGGCGTGATGGAGACCGAGCTGGTGGACGTCTCGCCAGCCGCAGTCTCTGCAAACCCCTCGGTCCTCCATGGGCTGGCGGCGCTTCTGGCTCTCCAGCAGGCGAGCGGTGCCTGGGCCGACTCGGCGGGAACGACGACGCGCGAGACCACCGCCGCCCTCGAGGCGCTCTCCAGCTTCAACGCGACGCCCGAGGTCCTCACCGCGACCACCAGGGGCGGTGACTGGCTGGCTCAGTCAGGCGCCCGCACCACCGACACCGCCAGCCGACGGCTCCTGGGGCTCTCGGCTGCCCACCGCGAGGTGAGCTCCGCATTGGGGGCCCTCGAGTTGTTCCGAGCGCCTTCGGCTGGGTTTGGCCCCGCGCCGGGCTTCTCGCCCACCGCCATCGACTCTGCGCTGGCGGCGATCGCGCTCCTCGAGGGGGGCCGCTCTGCCGCGTCCATCTCGAGCATGCGCGCGTGGCTCCTGAGCCAGCAGCGGGCGGACGGCAGCTGGCCGTTGACTCCGGGCGGGCCGGGTCGAATCGAGTCGACGGCGCTGGTCCTCAGCCTTCTCTCCCGCGTCGGGTCACTCGATAACCCAACGGCGCAGGTTGTCGCGCGTGGGTTGGCCTGGCTGAGGGCTCGTCGCAGCGCCGACGGCTCGTTCAAGGACGACCTCGCCTCTGCAAGCACCACTGCTCACGCAGTGCTCTCCCTGGCTGAGTGGCACCAGCTCACGGCGGCAGAGGCCACCTCCGCGTCCACCTTCCTGCTCTCGCAACAGCGCCCCGACGGCTCGTGGGCGGGATCCGCCTACCAGACCGCAGAGGCGCTCAAGGCGCTTCGCGCGGCGCTGTCAGTCAACGTCTCGATCGCTGCCGTGGACGTGAACCTCTCGTCTTCGGTCGTCTCCGAGGGCGAGCCTGTCATCGCCGAGGTCCTCGTTCGGAACACCGGGCTGACGACGGCGTCCTCTGTGGCGGTGCAAGCCTTCGATTCGAGCGGGGCCGCGCTCTCTCCTGTCCAGACCATCTCCTCCATCGAACCGGGCTCCGCGAGGATCACGACGCTTCGCCTCGATACACACTCGCACGCGGGATCGACCCAGGTCTTCGTCGTCGTGGATCCCGCGGGAACGCTCGAGGAGTCGCGCGAGGATGACAATCGCGTCGCGCTCGCCCTGATCATCAAGCCAGCGCCGGTGCTGCCGGATCTCTTCGTCGCGCAGGGGAGCGTCGGCGCGGTGCCGTCCGAGATACGCGGTCCGACTTCGATCGGCGTGAGCGCGACCGTGGGCAACTCGGGGCAGACCGCCGTCACCGGCGCGATCGTCAGTCTGCTCATCGACGGCGCTGTCGTTGCGACGACCACGCTCTCCATTCCCGCGGGCGGGAGCGCTCCGCTTTCCTTGTCGGTCTCCGTCGTGACCGGCCCCGCGGCGATCGAGGTCGTGGTCGATCCTCAAGGTCTCATCGAGGAGGACTCTGAGACGAACAACCGCGCCGCGCTGACGGTGCCCGTCGTCAACACCGTCGATCTCGAGCTCGCCACGCTCACTGCTGCGCCGCCCTCCGCTCCCCAGGGGGCGGACATCGTCCTCTCCTATTCGATCCACAACAGGGGCACCCTCGAGGCCGCCGGGACGGTCGCGATCGACATTCTCGACAGCGCTGGCGCCACCGTCGCGAGCATCCCGGGTGTCGGTGCTCCGGTGCCGGTGGGGGGCACCACCACTGCCACTGCGACGTGGCGAGCGGGCCTCGCAGGTACGTTCACGGCGAGAGCTCGGGTGACCACCACGGGCGACGTCCAGCCAGCGAACGACCTGAGTGACGCGACCTTCACGGTGACGCAATCCTCACTCGCCAACCTGATCGTCCGTCCGGCTGATTTGTCCGTTTCGCCGTCTCCGCTGCTCGAGGGTCAAGCAGGGACGGTCACGGTCCGGGTCGCGAATCTCGGAGGTGCTGCCGGCGCGTTCGAGGTCGAGCTGTATCTGGGTGACCCAGCGGCCGGCGGGGTACTGTTGCGGCGCGAGACCGTCTCGGGCCTCGCCGCTCAGGGGAGCGTCAACGTCAGCGCGCCGTTGCCGACGGTGACCGCTGCTCAGCTCTCGATCGTCGCGGTGGTGGACACGCCCAACGCGGTGGCCGAGTTCGACGAGGACGACAACAGGGCCGTCGCCACCTTCGCGCCTGCCTCGATTCCTGAGCTCGTCGTCAGTGCAGCCGACGTCCGGCCGCAGAACGCGTTTCCCCGAGTTGGAGACGTGGTGCCGGTGGAGGTCTCCGTCTTCAACCAGGGAGATCAGGACGCTACCAACGTGACGGTGGAGCTGTTTCTCGGCAGTGCCTCCGGGACGCCGGTGGGCGCCGTCACGCTCGCGCAGGTGGCAGGGCGGAGCAGGGCCGACGCCAGCTTCGTCCTCCCGACGGTTGGGCTGACCGGCAACCAGACGCTGGTGGGCGTTGCCAATCGCTCGCGTTTGGTCACCGAGCGTCGCTACGACAACAACTCGGCGAGCCGAACGATCGTGATCCAGGACGGTGCCCTGGCGCTGACGAACCCGTACTTCTCCCCCAACGGCGATGGGTCGAAGGACACGACCCAGTTGCTGGCGCGCATTCCCGCGACCGAGTCGCTCGAGGTGGAGATCACAGACTCGGAATCCCAGGTCATTCGTTCGCTCGCCGCCGCACCCTCGACAGCGACCGTCAGCTGGGATGGCCGCGACTCGCAGGGTCTCGTCGCGGAGGATGGGACTTACGAGCTCACGGCCTGGTCGGTCGCGGGCGCAACGCGCTCGCTCGTCGGCAGCGTGCGCGCCGTGGTGGACACCAACCACCTCCTCGTGACCAGGACGGTTGGGACTCCGTATTTCCAGACTGAACTCGGGAGTGGAGTTCCGACGCCAGACGACCAATCGGTTGCCTTCGCCGGGTGGGTCCCGGATGGCACAGGGGCCAACCGCTACGGCATCTACCTGAAGCCAGTCGGTGGTGGCGAGACGCGGAGAATCAGCCCCGACGCCTGGTCTCAGGCGCAAGTCGGCGGCATGCCCGCGATGGCTCCTGACGGGCGGCACTTCGCCAACCGTGCCTACGACCCCGCGCTGGGCACCACTCTCCGGCTGCACGACTTCGTGGCTCACACGAGCAGGACGCTGGTGCCCAATGTCTCTGGCAACCCCGTCTTCAGTCCCGATGGTCAGTCGATCCTGTACTTCGTCGTGGAAATCGTCGCGGGGGCCGACGAGAGACGCCTCGAACTCGTCGATGTCGCGAGCGGCGGCAGGCGCGTCTTGACGTTGGTGCCAGCCGATGTCGGCGACTACCGATTCTCACCCGATGGAACGCTCGTCTCCTACACGCTTGGAGACGGCCGCCTCTTCACTATCCCGGCAGCGGGAGGCCCGGCCCGTCAGGTTCAGTTCGACGCACCGACCGGTCGAGTCCACCCTCTCTGGGGCGCGTGGGATGGGCCACCTGCTTACGCCTGGAGGGCTTCATCCCGCGAACTGGTCTATTCGACGCCGGGCGTGGCAGTTCGGGTGGTTGGGCAGCCCTGTTACGAGATCGTCTATGCCAGTGACTACGAATACAGTGCGCCGGCAGAATGCTACTTGTCGCAGGGTGCCGGGCTCCGCACCTTTGATCTGACGACGCAGACGGATCGTCCTCTGTTCTCGGATCCGGGCTTCGCCTTCATGCGTTTTGGCAACGAGTCCAGCGTGGTGACGAGCCCGTTTGGCCGCTCGGTGCTCTTCCCATACAAGCCGCTGGCCGTCGCCTCAGGGCTGGACTTCTGGCCTTGGATGACTGCCCTGTTCGGGGAAGACGACCAGCTCCACTTCGTGGAGGGGGCGTCGAACGCCTCCCGTGTGCTCGCGACGATCTCGGGCGTGCAACAGGCGCGAGTCGTGGCCTGGTCGCCTGGTGGCACGTTCGTGGTGACTGACGACCGCATCCTCTCCAGCGACGCCAACCTCCGGGCGCGTGTCTCCGCCAGTCGGCCCCCGGGCGGTGGGCGGCTGACCCTCGGGGGGAACGCAACTGACTGGAACTTCCAGGACTACGAACTCAGCGTGCGCGCGCTCGGCAGCGCCAGCAGCACCATCATCAGCAGGTCGAGTCAGGAGGTCCGCAACTCGCGCCTCGTCGAGTGGGCGCCGCCCTCGCCAGGGCGATACGAGCTGGCCTTGAAAGTGAACGACCTCGCCGGCAACTCGCGGACCGTCACCGCGCAGGCCGGCTGGAGCACGTCTCCAGCCATCGCGAGCCTTGCCATCGAGCCCCAGCTCTTCTCACCGAATGGTGACGGCACGAAGGACAGCTCGGTCGTGAGCTACTTCGCCAACGCGCCGGTGACGACGGACTTCGTGGTCAGCGATGCCGTGGGGCTCCCGACTCGCGCATTCCAGCGGACCCACCTGAGCAGCGGGAACTTCGCCCTGGCCTGGGATGGCCGCAACGAAGCTGGTCAGGTGGTGAGGGATGGTGACTATCAAGTACGCGTCGAGGGCCTCTCAGCGCCCTTTGTCGTTGATACCATCCCCCCGACTGCTTCCTTCGCCATCGGAGCCTTCCAGGCGGGCGAGCGTCGGGTCACGACCACAACCGGCGCGCGCGTGATCATTCCGAGCGTATTCCTGGAGCGGTCCTGGCAGGCAAAGGACTTGCACTTCTCGGAGTGGGTGCTCGAGGAAAGCGACACCCAGGTGCGCAGCCAATTCTCCGCGTCGAAGTCGGGCCGAGGGGAGCAAGTCGATGGTGACGCCACGCCGATCGGCCTGGCCCGAGGCCGGGACTATCGACTCCGCGCAATCGACGGCGCTGGGAATACGACCGTGACGCCAGCCGCGGTCGTCCCAGAGCGATTCTTCGTGACGGCCATCGGCGAGGCTGATCGGCTCCAATACGGGACCTGGCTCCCTCGGCTCGTCGATGGCTCGCTCGAACCTGCGATTGACATGATGGCGCCGCACTACGGGCGGAACATGACGCCGAAGGTTCAGGTCCCGCTGGAGTCCACGCGGTACGCGTTTGCGTTCGAATCGACGGTCCGCGCGCCGCTGGTCGCGTTCTCGGTGGCCTATCACCCGCTGCCTTTCGGGCCCGAGATCGTCGACACCACCAACGTGTCCCTGCTTTCCCCCCATGTCGTGGTTTGGGATGCTCGGCTGGTCGCGCCCGGGTCCTACGTGGTCGAAGTTCGCGCGACGGATGCAGTGGGCAACCAGTTCGCTGATGTGGTCACGTTCAGGCGCAGCGACTCTGCCGCGAGTTGCGCCAGTGTCACTGGCACCCCGTCGATTTGGTACACGATCTTCGCGCTCCCGCCCGGATCGCCGGGCAACTTCGAGGCAGGTGCGAGTGTTTCGCTCGTCTCCGTCGGTGGCACTGCTGCCTTGTCGTCCGGCTCCTTGGGCGCGCTCACGGGGGTCGGTGACCCGAACGCGCCGGTCTACCAGCAGGGCGCTCAGCTCTCGCTTCCCCCCTCGGCCTTGGGCTGTCGCTTTGAAATCCTGACTCAGGGCGTGACCGCCGACGGTTCCGCGAAGGTCCTTCGCTCTGCTCCGATTGACATCTGCGCGATTCACGCGATCTCGGTTTCCGTGTCCAGTTCGGGACGACTGGAGGCCGATCTCGTAGAGACCTTCGATCGACCGATTGAGTCCGTCGACCTGCTGGTTGGTCGAGTTGGCCTCCTGCCCCTGCTCGTCGCGACGATTCCCTCATTCAGCGGCGCAACGCACGTCTCCGCTCAGCTGCCCTTCTGTGGCGTCTTCGGCCGGCCTCAATTCAGGGTGCGTTTCAGCGACGGGAGCAGTGAGCTCACGACGAACTACTCCGAACTTCCCCCTCTCGGGTTCCAGGAAGGAGAAGTGCGCGGCTGCCTGGGGATGGGGGTCAATTACGCCTGCCAACAGCCTGCACTTACTCTCGCGCATGTCCAGTCGCCGCCACCTGGCAAGTGCATCACCCAGATTCCGTCGATCGACCTTTCCGTTGTCGGGGACGCGGCGCCGGGCGAGACGATCACGCGGCTCGATCTTGGTTACTCCGGTACAGCGGGCGCGACGTCGCTCGTCACCGCGAATCCAGCCGCGGCCCACGGAGAATTGGCGACTACCCTCGACACCGCGTTGCTGGCCGAGGGCGAGTACTTCTTCTCGGCCAGCCTCCGCCAATCAGATGGCCGAACCATGGAGGCACCTCAGCGCGCTTCCGCGAGCGACGTGGCCAACCACAGCTTCGTGGTGGACCGAACGCCGCCCGCCGTCACCTTCAGCGTGCCCGCCCCCAACTCGCGCCTGTGCCCAGTCACCCGGCGCCTGGGCGATGGGAGCCTGGCGAGCTTCCTCGCCGTCTCTGGCTTGGTCACGGAGGCAAACCCGTCGGGCCTGCCGTCCTTCACTCTTCTGAGTTCGGGTCCAACGAGTCAGCAGATCCCGCTGACCACTGCCTCCGCGACTCATCCAGCGGGAGAGCTGCTGGCTCCGCCCTCCGGCGACTACGAAGCAGTCATCGAGGCCCGCGACGTGAGTGGCTCCTCGTCCTGCGCCTCCGTCCCATTCCATTTCGTCGGGCCCGTCTCAATCAGCGGCCAGATCGCGAGTCCCTCGCTGTTTTCCCCCGACGGTGACGGGCGCTTCGACTCTTCGCTCATCTCATTCTCGCTCTCCGAAGCTGCGGAGGTGGCCGTCAGCGCGAAGACGCCCGCGGGCGCGGTCTTCCCGATCACCGCGCTGTCCTCGGGCGCCGGCGGAACGACCTTCGCCTGGGACGGACGCGACTCGACGGGTCAGCCGTTGCCCGATGGGGCATACACCATCCTGCTCTCCGCGCTCGATGAGTGCGGCTCGGGTGACGAGGCCGCGGTGCCGGTGCACATCGATCGCCAGGCGCCGGTCGCCCGCATCGACACGCCCCTCGCAGGTGGCTTCGTCAGGGCCGTGCTCAACGTCTCAGGTGAGGCCTCGGACCAGAACTTCGAGCGCGCCATCCTCCGCATCAGCGATGGCTCGGGCACCTCGTCGATCCTGCGCGTGTCGCCCTCGCCAACGATCGGCACGTTCGGAGCCTTCCCTGCCACCGGGCTGACGCCGGGCCCGTACACCCTGGAGCTCGAGGTGACCGATCTCGTCGGTCACAGCAGCACCGCGTCCAGCGCGATCACCGTGAACCCCTCGCGACTGCTCATCGACGTCAGCTCCGCGCCGCTCGTCATCTCTCCCAACGGTGACGGCCGGGTCGATGAAGCCGTCTTGAGCTTCAGCGTCCAGTCTTCGGCCAACGTCCTGGTCGAGCTCCGCCTCGGGGCGGCGCTCGTCCGGCAGGTCGCGGCGCTCGGCACCGTGAGCGGCGCGCAGGTCGTCACAGTGAATGCCTCGGCGCTCGGCCCGGTGGCCGACGGTGACTACACGCTCCACGTCATCGCCGAAGACGCGAGCGGCCCTGAAGCAGAGGAAGTCCCGCTCATCGTCGATCTGACGCCTCCGACACTCTCCGTCAGCTCGCCAGTGCCCAACGCGGCCGTGGCCGGTGAGACGCCTGTCTCCGGCGCCGTGACCGACCTCCACCTCGCGAGCTGGGTGCTGGGCGTCACCTCCGGCGGCGCGTCCTCCCTGGTCTCCAGCGGGGCGTCGCAGGCGAGCGGCGCCCTGGGGCAGCTCGTCAACCTCACCGATGGTGTGGCAGAGCTCGAGCTGCGCGCGACGGACCTCGGCGGCAACGAGGCCATGCTGCTCGTGCCCTTCTCCTCCGACAGCACGGCCCCCGTCGTCTCGTTCCAGCAGCCGCTCGCGGGCGCCTTCCTCTCGGGCCTCGACGGTGGACCAGTGGTGGTGACGCCGGACGTGGTCGAGGCGTCGGTGGCGATGGTCACGCTCACTGCGCAGCACGGCTCGGGTGCGCCTCACGTTCTCTACTCGGCCGCGACCGTTCCAGCGGGTGTTCCGTGGGACGTCGCTGCTGAAGCAGATGGCATCACCGACCTCGTCCTCGTCGTCCGCGATGCCGCCGGGAACCAGGGGGAAGCGCGCGTCAGCGTGATCATCGACAACACGCCGCCAGTCGCGCTCGTGACGGCCCCCAGAGACAGCGTGCTCGTGATGCCCGGCCAGTTCGTCGGTACCGCAGCCGATACGAACTTCGTGAGCTACCTGCTCGAGGTCGCGCCGGGCCCGAGGGCCTCTGCCTGGCAGTTCGTGACCGTTGGAAGCGGCAGCGCGGAAGTGACCGGCGGCGTGCTCGGCACGCTGGCGACTGCTCCGCCTGATGGCCTCTACACCAGCCGCCTCACGGTCGTGGATCGTGCGGGCAACAGAACGGTCGCGCTCGCCGAGTTCACCTCGGACAACACGCCCCCTGCGCCGCCCGTGTTGAGCCTCAGTCGCGGCGGCCCGTCAGAGGCACGCCTGTCGTGGACCGCCAGCGCCTCCACCGACGTCGTCGGGTACGTCGTGACGCGCGAGTCGGCCGCCTCCGCCCTCGAGCTGCCCACTGCGACCCTCGCGCTGGCGGACCCGGGCCTCGCAGACGGGACCCATCGGTACCGCGTCGTCGCGGTCGACGCAGCGGGCCTGCGCAGCGCCCCCTCGAACGAGGAGCCCTTCGAGGCCGACGGCACTCCGCCCACGGTCGCGCTCTTCGCTCCGGCTGACGGTGCACGCCTTCGCGGCACCTCTTCGGTCATCGGGACTGCTGCCTCGATTGATCTGAGCGAGTATCGCCTGTCACTCGGGGAAGGCGCTTCGCCCGCATCCTTCACCCTGCTCGTCGCCTCGCCCAGCTCAGTGCGCAGCGCGCCGCTGGCCTCTCTGGACACCTCGGCGATGGTCCAGGGGGCGACGTACACGCTGCTCCTCGAGGCGACCGACGTCTTCGGCAACGTCGGCAGCGTGAGCTCGCGCTTCGTGGTGGACGAGCTCGCGCCCGCAGCGCCGGTACTCGTCTCCGCGGTGGCCAGCTTCTCGACGGTGGTCGCGTCCTGGCAGCTGAGCCCCGAGCCCGATGTCGTCGGCTACCTGCTGTATCGCAACTTCCAACTCGTCAACGGGCCGCCGGGGTCTGTGGCTGACCCGCTTCTCTACGCGCTGCCTGCTACCCAATCGACCCACACGGGCCTCAACCTGCCCGACGGCACGTTCAGCTACCAGGTGCAGGCCATCGACGCGGCCGGCAACCTCAGCCCGCTCTCCAACGCCATCAGCGTGACCGTCAATCGCCGCACGCCGGTGGCCTCAGTCGTCTCCCCTGTGAATCTCGCGCGGCTGCAGGGGCCAGTCTCCGTCATCGTGGACAGCCCCGACGAGGACGTCGCGACCATCAACGTCGAGGTCCGCGCCGGGGCCGGGGCCTGGACTTCGCTCGGCGTGCTGACCTCGCAGCCCTGGACGGTGTCCCTCGACCCGGCTGCGTTCGCGTCGCCCATCCTCGAGGTGCGCGCCACGGCCACCGACACCTTCGGCGCGAGCGACCCGGCGCCGAAGGCGGCCTTCTATTTCTTCAGCCCGGCGCCGCTCGCGCCTGCGGTCTCGACGCTCGTCGATGGCTCGAGCGTCAGCCTCTCGTGGACCGATCCGAACCCGCCCGGCGCCGTCGCCGGCTTTGCGCCCCGCAGGAACGGCTCGACGCTCGTCACCGCCGCGAGACCCGCCGGCACCGCGACGGCGACCTCGGGCATCGCCAGCCGCGCGTACGACAGCAACTTCTCCACGCGGTGGGTCTCCAACTCCTTCTCCTTCCCTCAGACCTGGCAGCTCGACTTCAGCGCGCCCGTCCTGCTCGACGGCTTCGCAGTTCAGCTCGCCACCTGGCCCACCTTCGACGTCGAGGTCCGGGTGCGCGGCGTGTGGGTGACCGCCTTGCGCGATTTCAAGGAGCCGAACGGCAACAGCCTCGGGGTCAACCTCGCGCCCGGCCTGGAGGTGGAGGCCGTGCGGTTGGTCATCAAGAGCGACGAGTACGGCCGCACGGAGATCTACGATGTCGTGCCGCAACCGGCTCCAGTGGTGGCGCAGTCGCCGTACCTCGACGCCGCGCCGCTCGGAGCGCACGCGTACGATGTCGAGGCCGTCACCTCCTTTGGGTCACGCGCCCAGGGTTCCGCCGGCGCCCTCGTCTACCGGCCGACGCTCGCAGGGGTGAGCCCGACGGCGGCGTCGGTCGCGCCCCTCGCTGGCACTGGTGCGGTCTCGGGAGACACCGTCGAGCTCCGGCAGGGCAGCGTGGTGCTGGCAACGACGACGGCCGACGGCTCGGGAGGCTTCGCCTTCTCGGCGCCGTTGGTGCTGGGCGACAACACCTTCACGGCGCTTGCGTTCAACGCACACGGCGATCGGAGCCTGCCTTCCGACCCACTCTCTGTCGTTCGCGCTGACACGCCCCTGGCCGCGGTCGTATTGGCGCTCGATGCGGTGAATGGCTCGAGTGTCGCTCTCTCCTTTACGGTGAGCGGCGACACCACGGGCGTCACCGGCTACGTCGTCGCTCGCACCGACGGCACGCAGTCGGTGGTGGCAGGCACCGTGGCTGCGGCTGGCCGCACCTTCACTGACGTCGTCGCCAACGGCACCTGGACCTGGGAGGTGTCTGCCCGGAACGCGGCGGGCCTTGTGGGTGCGCCCTCCAACAGCGTCACGGCGACGGTCGAGGCCGTCGTTCCCCCGCCCATCGCGCTCGTGGTGACGGCTCCAGCGTCTGGCGGGGCGCTGGCGCTCTCGTGGACCTGGAGCGGCATTCCCGCGCAGGGCTTCAGGCTCGAGCGCGCGGCGTCGGCGACAGGGCCGTTTGACGTCGTCACAGGGGCAGAGGCGCTGGGCGAAACGAGCTACCTCGACACCGGGCTGACCGAGGGCTCGACGTGGTGGTACCGCGTGTTCGCGAGAGACGGGGTGGGCAACCTCTCAGCGGCCTCGAACGTCGCTTCAGGCACCGCCCACGACGCCATCGCCCCGATTGCTCCTCGCCTGACCGCACCGACGAAACCGGGCGCGCCGCTCGTCGTCACTTCCCCGCTCACCACGGTGAGAGGGTTCGCCGAAGGCGGCTCGGAGGTGACGCTGACGCGCAACGGCGCGTCGATGGGCACGCGGTTCACCGGCGCCGAGGTGTTCGAGCACACGCCTGTCTCCACCGCGTTTGCCTGGTGGAACGCCTTCGGCGCCTCGGCCGATGGGCGGCGCGTCGCCTACGGCTACTGGGGGCCGGACGTCGCGATCGGCATCGAAGACGTGACGACTCACGGCTTCGTCGCTGTCGACACGGCGGGCCGATACCCGCTGCGGCTGGCGTTCTCTCCCGACGGCTCGAAGCTGGCAGCCGAGCTTCAGTCACCCAGCGATGGCTCGATTCACCTCTTCGTCGTCTCGACCGCGACGGGCGCCATGGTGCCCCTGCTCGCCACGCCCGGTACCGAAGAGTCGTGGCCCATCTGGTCGGCGGACTCTTCACTGCTCGCTTACGCCGCGATTCGCCCTCCGGCCTTCAACAGCGTCGGCGTCTCGGCGGTGGGCTCGGGTACGGAGACGGTGCTCGGGGCGCCCAACACGGACCTCCAGTCACCGGCGGTCCTCGTCGCTGGTCAGCTGGTCGTTCCCGGGTACGACAACGGCACCGGCCAGTACGTGGTGGTGTCCTTCGACCTGCAGGCGAACACCCAGCAGACCCTGCTCGCCTCCTGGGAGGGGTTTGGCGGGGTGGTGGGCGCGCCCGGCCAGGCCCGGATCGCCTTGAGCTCCTGGTCGGAGGCGATCACCTCACTCGATGTGCTGACCGGGCAGCAGGTCACCGTCGGAAGCGGGAGGGTCTTCGGGGTCTCCTCAGATGGCGCTCAACTGCTCTGGGCTTCCGGAAGCCAGCTGCGCGTCTCGAGTCTCGACGATCTGCACCTCACCGCTCTCGACTCGACCTTCGATCCCTTCTCGGACATGGCGACGTGGCTTGGCCCTGACGCGGTCCTCCACTTCATGAGCAGCGGCCTGCTGGACAAGGTGGAGTGGGGCGGCCTGTTCGAGTTCCCAGGCGTCCAGCTCGCGCCGGGCGTCAACGACTTCGTGGCTGTGGCCCGCGACGAGGGCGGCAACGACAGCCCTCCCTCAGCCTCGATTCGCGTGACGTACGACGCCAGCACCACGGCGGACCTCACGCCGGAGCTGGCGCTGCTGCCTGCGATTCCCATCGCCACGCAGCCCGGGAGCGTGATGGTGACGGTGCGCAACCTTGGCGGTGGCCCCGCCGCGCCAGCAGACGTCCTCGCGACCGTCATCGGCGCCGACGGCTCGCTGCGCTCTTCGTCACCGGCGAGGACGACGGCCATCGGCCCCGGGCAGGCCGTGGTGGTGGCGGTGCCGCTCGATCTGCAGGGCCTGTCGGGCGCCGGCAACAGCGTGCGCGTGGTGGTGGATCCGTCGGGCGCGGTCCCCGACTCCAACCGCGCGAATAACGCCGCCAACCTCGACTTCTCGATTGCCGCGAGCGCAAACCTCGGCCTGACGGTGCGCGCGCTGCCCGGCTCCGTGCAGGCATTCGGCGCGGTGACAGCGGAAGTCTCACTGCTCAACCCCGCCCAACCGAAGGACGTCAGCGTGCGGCTCTTCCTCACGTCGCCGGACGGCACCGAGGCGCTCGCCATTCCTCCCGCCGAGGTCTTCGCTCCCTTCGCCACCGGCGCGAGCGCGAGCTTCTCTCGCACCTTCAACGTGGGCGCGCTGCTGGCCGACGGCTACGAGGTGGTGGCGGAAGCGACGTCCGGGGGCCAGGTGCTGGCGCGCGCCACGGCGCCCCTCACCGTCGAGCGCTCGCCGTCGGCGGCCGTGACGGTGCGCAGCTCGAGGGCGCAGTACGTCGAAGGCGAGCTGGCGCAGCTGTCGGCGACCGTCACCAACACCTCCGTCAACACCATGCTGCCCCAGGCGTCCTTGCGGCTCGACGTGGTGGACTCAGCGGGCGCCATCGCCTTCACGCAGACGAGCGGGCTGCCGGTGCTGACGCGCAACGACTCGACGACGACTTCGGCGTCGGTGCCCGTGGCGCTGCCCGCTGGCGTCTACGCCATCCACGCTGTCGCGACCGAGGGCTCCACGGTGCTGGGCACCGGCACGACGAGCTTCACCGTCGTCTCCAGGCCGGTGCTCCGCGGCGACTTGAGCATCAACGGCGGCACCAGCAGCCCGGCCGTCGCCACGGCAGGCGTCGCGGCTTCACTCGACCTCCAGGTGCGCAACCTCGGCTCTGCGAGCGCAGCTGCGGTGGAGGCGAGCCTCGTGCTGAGCACCACCAGGGGCGCGGTGGTGTCGAGTCAGACGCTGGCGGTCGGGAGCCTCGCAGGAGGTGGCACCTTCCCTTCCACGGTGCCGCTCAGCACGGCCGGGCTCCCCACGGGGTTGTACGCCGTGTCGCTGGTGCTCTCCGCCACCGGCATCGCGCCCTTCGAGGCGGCGACGCGGACGCTGCGGTTGACCGATGGAGAGCCGCCCGTGCTCGAGGTGCTCGGCCTGACGCAGGGCGCGCTGGTGAGCGCCCACCCCGTCGCGCGGGTGCGGGCGCGCGACGACTCCGGTGTGGCAGCCGCGCGCGTGTCGGTGGACGGCGTGACGAGCCCGCTGAGCGCCGTGTCGGGCTTCTCGCAGGACGGCGAGTGGGCCCTGCAACTCGCCGTCAGCGACGGGCCGCATACGCTCGTCTTCTCCGCGGTGGACGTCGACGGGAATGACGGGCTCACCTCGCCGCGCGCGACGAATCCCGTGACTGTCTCCTTCGTCACCGACTCGACGCCTCCCGTCATCACCATCACCGGCGTCACCGAGGGAGAGCTCTCGGCGATTGCCGTCACCCCGCAGGTGAGCGTGGTGGAGGCCAACCCCGGCTCAGTGCTCATCAGCCTGAATGGGGTGGCCTTCACGAGCGGCACGCCCGTCACCGCCGACGGCGCCTACGTGCTCGAGGTGGTGGCCACCGACGCGGCCGGCAACCAGGCCAGCCGGCGCCTCGCCTTCGAAGTCGACGGCACGCCGCCGCTGCTCGGCCCGCTGGGCTTTGCCGAAGGCGCCTTCACCCGCAACGCCGTCACTCCAGGCTACACCGTGAGCGACGCCCACCCGGTGACGGCTTCAGCGAGCCTCGACGGGGCCGCCCTCGTGCCGGGCCAACTCGTCACCGCGGAAGGGGCCCACCTCCTCACCGTCGTCGCTACCGACTCCGCGGGCAACACCGCCACCCTGAATGCGGGCTTCACCATCGACACGACCCCGCCGCAGGTGGGCCTCGCCGGCTTCGTGCACGGCGAAGTGACGTCGCGCACGGTGCTGCCCGCCGCCACGGCGACTGACACCAACCTGCTGTCGCTCGAGGCCCGGCTGGATGGGGCGCCCTTCGCGACGGGCGGCTCCGTGCATACGGAGGGAGCGCACCTCTTCGAAGCCAGCGCCGTGGACAAGGCCGGCAACGTGGCCACGGCCTCGGGCAGCTTCACCATCGATACGGTATCGCCGGAGCTCGTCATCAGCGGCGTCACGGAAGGCCAGCTCTCGCGCGGCGCGCTCGTGCCCGTCGTGACGGTGAACGAGCTGCATCCGGCCACCCAGACGGCGTTGCTCAACGGCGTCCCCTTCGCGTCTGGGACGTTGGTGTTGGCCGAAGGGCAATACACGCTGCTCGCTTCGGCGACAGATGCCGCGGGCAACACGGCCACCACCGTCGTGCACTTCGGCATCGACGCCACACCGCCGCTCATCACCGTCTCAGGCGTCGTGGATGGCCAGGTGGGCGCGGCGCTCGTCACGCCGGTGGTGGTGGTGAGCGACGCCAACCTCGCCGCCACGACGGCGACGCTCGACGGTCTTCCCTTCGTTTCAGGTGACGCAGTGGGGACTGAGGGGGCGCACACCCTGAGCGTCGTAGCCGCGGACTCGGCGGGTAACTCGTCCTCGGCCACGGTGAGCTTCACCATCGACCGGACGGCGCCTGTCATTCTCATCTCCGGGGTGAGCGACGGCGAGGTGTCGCCCTCCACGCTGACGCCCTTCATCTCCGTCATCGACGCAACCGCCACCAGCACGGCGGTGCTCCTCAGCGCTGCCCCTTTCACCTCCGGGAGCGCCGTCTCGGCCGAGGGGAACTACCAGCTCGCCGTCACCGCCTCCGATGCCGCGGGCAACACGGCCACCGCCCTCGTCTCCTTCTCCATCGACTTGACGCCGCCCAGCGTCACGTTGTCCGGCTTCGTCGATGGCAGCGTGGTGCGCGGGCCAGTCACCCCTGGCTTCTCGGTGAGCGAGCTTCATCCAGGTACGACGACCGCGACCCTCAACGGGCAGGCCTTCGTGGCAGGCGCGGTGGTGACGACGGAAGGGCTCTGGACGCTGACGGTCGCGGCGCGGGATGCGGCAGGGCACACCGCCACGGCGTCGGGCTCCTTCACCATCGACGTGACGAGCCCGGTCATCACCGTGACGGGCGTCGCGGATGGCCAGGTCTCTGCAGGCACCCTCACGCCCGTGGTGGCGTTCGCCGATGCACACCTCGCCGGAAGCACCTTGCTGCTCAACGGCGCGCCCCTCGTGTCCGGCACTCCGGTGACGGCAGAAGGGGACTACGTCCTCGAGATTTCCGCCGTGGACGCGGCAAACAACACCGCGAGCCGCACAGTCTCGTTCTCGATCGACACCACTGCGCCCCTCGTCACCGTAGCTGGCGTGGCAGACGGAGCGGTCTCTGCGGTGCCTGTGACGCCCGTCATCCTCGTGAGCGACGCGCACCCAGCGAGCTCGAGCGCGACACTCGACGGCCTCCCCTTCTCCCCGGGCACCACCGTCAGCGTCGCCGGGGCGCACACGCTGAGCGTCACCGCCACCGATGCCGCAGGAAACGCCTCCACCGTCACCGTGCACTTCACCCTGCAGACCGCCCAGCCGACGGTGCGGATAGACAAGGCTCCGCTGGGCACCTTCACCCGGACCCTGGCCTTCGTCGAGTCGCGCGGCTGCCAGTTGCGCGCAAGCGAGGTGGCGCGCCTCGAGACGTTCCTCACGACGAGCCTGGGTGGACCCGGCCAGGTGCTGAGCATCTCCTGGAGCCAGAGCGGCTTCCTCAGCGAACTGCGCGGAGGCCAATACAACGTCTACCTGGTGCTCGATGTCGGAATGGCCGGCTGCGGAGACGACGACGATGACGAGCATCACGACGGGGACGGCTGTGGCGACGAGCACCATGGCGGGAATCACCATGACGATGACCACGATGATGGTCACGACGATGACGGTGCCGAGCTCGCCGGCAGCTGGCTCTCGAGCAGCAACAACCGCCACGCCATGGGCAACATCTCGAAGGCCATCGCCGACGAACTGACGGAGCAGGTGTACGGCGGCCACGCCGGGCTCGTCCTCGTGGACGCGCTCAACTCACAGCTCGACCTCCGCGAGGTGACGGGCGTGTCGATGCGAGGCAGCCTCCGGGCGGTGGGAGTGCAGTTCGCGGCGGGCCCGCTCTCCCCTGGCGGGCCGCTCGCTGTCGTGGGCCGCCCGAGAGAGCTTCGCCTCAACGCCGCTTCCCCGCTGGCGGCCTACACGCCCATCAGGCTCCGCGCGGACGCGGTGGCCTCGTCACTCTTCGGTGCGGGCAAGGCAGTGACGTTCGGCTTCGACCTGACGCGGGCCACCCCGGCGCTCGACTCGCAGCTGACGCTGTCGCGGGCCGTGGCGTTGGTGACACCGCCTCCGGCGGCGGCGAGCGCGTTGGCTCTCTTCGGCGTGGCGCTCCACATCGAGAACACGGGCGCGCCCCTCAATGCCACCGTGAGAGAGACGCTCACCCAGCCGCTCTACGCGCTCGACAGCCTGCCGGCCGCGACGCTGTCCAACCTCCGCCGGCAGCTCGAGTGGCAGGTGCCGTTGAGCACCGGACAGAGCGTGCCGTTGGACTACTGGGTGCGGCTACCTGATGCGTTGGGGAGCTGGCCCACCACGACGGACGTGCGCTCAGGCGGCGTGTCGATTGTCCAGCAGCAGAGCTCGCTGAGCGTGACGCAGTCAGGCCCGGGCCTGCTCGCAGACGCGCAAGCCGCAGCCCGGTTGCTGGCGACGACGGGCAGCGTTGGCTCGCGGAGGGCGGCAATCCTCTCGCGCCTCAACCAGGTCCAGACGCGCACCATCTCGAGCCGGAGCGACGTCGAGCAGAACCTGAGTGACTTGCTCTTCGCCGCCGAGCGGGCGAGCGGAGTGCAGGGCACGGCGGGCGCACAGGTGCGCGCGCAGCTGAGTCATCTGATTCTGTACTGGGAGGCGCGGTGGTACGTCTACTGACAGCGCTGGTGTGGGCGGCGACGCCGACTCCGACGGAAGAGCCCCGAATCGACTGGGCCGCGGTGCGGAAGAACACCGCGGCGTACGAGGCGGAGCTCCTCGCGCGCGAGTCCCGCGCCGCAGTGGCCGGGCTGGACGAGGCGCTGTCGAAGAGGCTGGGCGCAGCGCAGCACCAGCTGGGCGAGGGCCCGTCGGGCGCGCGGCGACTGGTGCCGCACGCCATCCCCGAGACGCAGGAGGCGTTGGCGTCAGTCGAGCTGGAAGAAGCGATGGCGTTGCTGCTCCGGAAGCGCGCGCAAGTCGAGCAGACATTTGCGGACGCGGAGGCCCAGCTGGGCCGGCTCCCAGACAATTCGGCACTGAAGGAGCGCCTCGCCGGGCAGCGCAGCCTCTTCGACGCGCGCATGACGGAGCTGTCGAGGAGACTCAGCGACATCGGCGCAGGGCTGAATGGCCAGTCAGCGGGCTCGAGCCGTTCACCCCGAGCGGAGTCGAGGGGGCTGCTGGACACTGCAGGGGACGGACTCCTGCGCTTCGGGCGGCAGCTCGCCGGGCGGGACGAGCCCAGCGCCCTGGCTGAGCTCCGCGGGCTGGTGCAGTCGTGGAGCCCCGCGCCCCGACCCATTCTGGGGGCGTCCACCCTCAACTACGTGCACGGCGAGCTGGCGCCGCAGCCGCTCTCGACTGCCAGCATCACCCCCGCCTACGCGCTGGGCGGCAGCGCCGGCCTCACCCTGGAGGACACCACCACGGGGAGGGAAGTGGAGGTGAGCGCCGTCGTGCGCGCCAAGGCGGACACGCTTGCCGGTCCGCTGGAGGCGTACGACTTCGTGAAGAATGAGCTGGCCCTCGACTGGTACCTGGGCGCGCTCAAGGGCAGCACGGAGACGCTTCGCGAGGGGCGTGGCAATGATGCTGACTTGTCCGCGCTGCTGATTGCGCTGCTGCGAGCGAAGCAGATTCCAGCCCGCTTCGTGCGAGGCACCATCGAGCTGCCCACGGAGAAGTTGGCAGACTTGATGGGGCTCCTGACGGGCACCGAGGTGGACCAGCTCTACGCCCGGGGCGCGGCGCCGACGCCCTTCGTGCTGGACGCCGGGCGGCGCGC
>JAUXRX010000048.1 GCA_030681645.1 Archangium sp. | reverse complement strand
GGCGGCGGAACTGGCGGCGGAACTGGCGGCGGAACTGGCGGCGGAACTGGCGGCGGAACTGGCGGCGGAACTGGCGGCGGAACTGGCGGCGGAACTGGCGGCGGAACTGGCGGCGGAACTGGCGGCGGGACTGGCGGCGGGACTGGCGGCGCAGTCTGCACCCCTGACGGAATCTACGAGGACACCAATCCAGAGCGTGATGGAAGCAGCGTGCTCAGGGCCGTGGTGCCACCCGAAAACGGGAATTTGCCTGGCGCGACCCAGAACAAGGCCGCCGTCGTCTGCACAGACATCGAAGGAGATCGTAACTGCTGGCGAACCGGCTTCCTGAAGTCTCAGTACGCGGCCCACAATCGGAAGGTCTGGCAGCAACCCGCCGTGGCCGGGGTCAACCTCAGCACCCTCAACGTCGCGTTCAGCCACTCGGACTTCGAGGTGCCCCTGATGGATGGGGCGCTTGGTTTCCGGCGCAACTACAACAACATGCTCAACACCGCAGGCGCGCTCGGCGTGGGCTGGTCGCACAACTTCGAGATGACGCTGCAGGAAGAGTCGATCACCGGGGCGAGCGCCGTCCGCTACACGGCGATCATTGACGGACAGGCCTACGGCTTCCCCGAGTGCACCTGGCCTGCGGTCAGCCCGAGCACGGGATCCACCTGCACGAAGACGGACGGTCTCCATGGCGCGACGCTCCGCAGATACGAGTCGGGCGGTGCCGAAGCGTTCGTACTGACGCAGACCGATGGAACGCGCTACCTGTTCCGCACGCCTGTTCCCGTGAAACGGGAGCTCCAGGGCAACTGCGGCCCCCTCAAGGCCCAGGCCTGGCTGATTGACGCGTACGAAACAGGTCATGGCGCCGACCTTGGAGTGACCGCGTCCGCCTGGGTGACGAGCGCGCCCGGCGCCAACTGGATCACCGTCAAATACGTCCCCGGCACCATCCGGGTCGACGAGGTCACCCGGGTGGGGAGCAAGCTGCAGCTCGCCTTCGCGTACCAACCTTTCGCGCCAGCCAACCCCACTCACGAGCGCGGCGGATTGCAGCAACTGCAACGCGTCACTCTCCAGGACGTGTCGACGACGGTGGCCGGCGTCGTCTTCCCCAGCAACCTCTACCGCGTCGACTTCAAACAAGACGACCGTCACAACCTCACCAAGGCCACGGTCACTGCGACCGCGCTCACCGCTGCTGTGCCTTTCGGCTGGAAGTACACCTATCCCACGAACGAGAAGAACCAGGCGCTCATGAATGAGCTCGAGCGAGCCGACTTCTTCACCGGCCCTGCCACTGACGAGCTCAACCAGTCGACGGTCAAGTATGCGCGACCCACCTCCTCCACCATTCCGCCGCCCTACCCGTGGCTCAAGGAGGGGGAGACGGTGTCGGAGGCGACGCGACCCGGGCAATCTGGAAAGCCGATCTCGTTGACGTGGACGGGTGCTACCCGCGTCCTTGGCTGGCCCGACGGCACTTCGAGTCAGATCCTCCTCAACCCCGACGGTGCCCTGCTCTCCTCGACCAGAGGCACGAGCAAGCTCACGATGACCTGGGATCCACAGGATGGACCCAAGGGCCTCATCCCCAACTCACCTGCTCAAGACGCCACGAGCGTCAAATTGCAGACGCTCTTCGATGTACGCCAGCGACCCACGGGCTTCGAGTTGGGTGGGGCGCATCCTCAGGCGATCGCGACCGCGCAGCCGACGCTTCCGCAGACGGCCGTCACCACCATCTCGAGCATCGACGAGCGCTTCGGGATCCCGCTCCAAACCAAGCTCCATCGTGCCGGCGGAGACGTCACGATCGCCACGGCCGTCTCGCCGACCGGAGACGTGGAGTCGATCACGATCGGCCCCTACTCAGTCCTCAGCGGAGCCGTGTACGACGCCAACGGCACCCTCCAGAGCTGGACGGACGAGTACGGGCGCAACGTCACCGCGACGGACCCGCACCCCCTCTTCGGCCTCCCGAGGAAGCTGACGTACACCTTGCCAGGAGCGACGACCGGACTGAGCGGCTTCGAGCGGCAGCTCGAGTACGACGAGGTCGGCCGCCTCAAGAGCAGCAGCACGCTCGCCAACGGACTGACCTGGCACCTGGAGACGACCCAACTGGACAGCGTCGGGAGGCCCCTCAGCCTGCGAAGCGGCGTCGGCCATGGCAGTGCCCCTGCCACCGAGTACAGCTACGACTACCAGCCGCGGGCCGGTGGCCTCCGGATCATCGAGGAATGCCCTGCGACCAACGGCAAGGTCACCACGGAAATCGAAGACGGCTTGCCGCTCTCACGAGAGACCACGGTGAGCGCCGGCTCTGCGAGCAGCGCCGCAGTCACCCAGTCCGAAGAATGGAAGTACGACGGCGGCCTGCTCGTCGAGTTCGTCGACGTCCGCGGGAAGACCCACCTGCCCAGCTACACCCCCGGCGAGGCGTTCCTCACGGGAGTCAAGACGGGCGCGATCACGGAACAACAGGTCACTCCAGACAAAGAGGGCCGGCCGATCTCCGGTCGGGACGCGTTCGGCGCCGCGAACGCAGCGATCGTCGATGCCGTAGGACGGAAGGTCGGATCGAACTTCACGCGAGGGCAGACGAGCTACCGCGAGCTCGACGTCACCGGCGCGCCGGTCAAGATTCACGACGGGCCACGGACCGTGAACACGTCCGTCGACGCGTGGGGGAACATCAACCACATCACAGGCGGCAACGGCCTGGACATTCAGGTCACGTATGACGCGGCGAAGCGGCTCAAGAGCCGGACGACCGACCTGGGGCTGACCGAGGAGTACGACTACAATGACGCCCTCGGACGAGTCACCGAGATCCGGCGCCACAATGGCAACCAGTGGGTCGTCATTCGCCGGGCCTACTCCGACAACTTCGATCACAACAACCCGGCGCCTGGCATCACGACGATCGTCGAAGAGAAGGCCTTCACGGGAATCGACCCACACACCGAGGTGCGGACGACCACCATCGACGCGCGGGGCCTCCTCCTGTCTTCGACCGAGGACGTCACGGGCCAGACTGCGTCACAGACGACGCGGTATTCCTACGACCCGAACGGCCGTCTGCTGCTGATCCAGTGGCCCGACGCGCGCACCACCCAGTTCAGCTACGACGCGGCCGGCAGACTCGAGACCCGCATCGACGAAGAAGGGAAGCAGACCGCCTACACCTACGAGGGAGACCGCCTGAAGACGGTCGACAGCCCGCACGCCGACTCGCTGGTGACGCTCGAATACGACGACAGTGGCCGGCTCAAGAAGCGAACCGAAAAGCGGGCCAGCGGTCAGCCCGATGCGGTGACCAACTACGCCTATCTGCCGAACGGAGTCATTCAGACGACGGATGCAGTTGGCAACGTCTCGCAGCGCACCCTGCTTGGGTCTGGGCAGGTCGCTCATGAGACGGTGACCCTCACGTCCGGCACGTTCGAGGTGGATCGGACCTGGGAAGGCAACGCGCTCAAGCAGGAGGTCCGCACCGAGGGCTCGTGGAGCGCGACCTCGGTGTTCGACTACTCGGCTCGCGGAAGACTGGAGAGGTCCTTCGAGTCGTTCAGCGCGCCGGGCCGGAGCTGGACGGCCACCGACAGCCATGTCTGGGCAGGCAATCGCAACACCATCACTCACACCTGGACCATGGGGACTCTCCCGGCGGGCCTCGACCCGCTCCTCACCCCCAATGTCGACGTCATCCAGGACGTCATCGACGTCGATGCGCTGGGGCTGCCGGTGCGCCACGAGCGCGGCGCGCTCATTGACCAGTTCGTGAACGACGCTGAGGGACGGCAGGTGCAGCAGCACCCCTCCAACTCGGCGATGAGCCTGCTCAAGTACGGCTCGGATGGACGCCTGGAGTCCCTGGTATTTGGGCCCGACCCGGAAACGACCCTCTGGAAGTACGATCCGAGAGGGCGCGTCCGCCGGATCGAGGCACCCGATGGCGTGACGGAGCTGGCCCTGGACGGTCGCGGCCTCGAGCTCTCCAGGACCTACCGGGGCTTCACCACCAGCGCCACCTGGGACGATGAAGGGAACCCCAAGACCCGCACCGTGGGCACATCCGAGACGAGGTTCAAATACGGCCCACAGGGTGAGCTGCTCTCAACCACCCTGCCCGACTCGACTGTCTGGAGTTACGAATACGACGCGCTCGCCCGCCTCAAGAAAGTCACGCCTCCCGCCGGGCCGCTCCTCGAGCAGTTCTGGGACTACGACGCCCTCGGCCGCGTCAAGTCACACGTGGACGGGGCCAAGACGTGGACGACCCTCTGGAGCGACGGCGTTGGAGCCACCAGCCTCCCAGACGGCATGGGGACGCTCACCACGCTCTCCGACTCACGCGGCCGGGTGCTCTCGGTGTCCGCCTCGGGCGGCGCCACGCCGTCGGTCGCGACCTACTCCTCGTTCTATGACGGGCTGGACACGCTGCGCTTCGCTCATGAAGCGGCCGCCCCGGGCGCGAGTCGCGGAAGCGCGTCGTCCACCTATGCCCGCGACGCCTCGCTCCGCCTCACCGGGGTGGCGCGGAACGGCGACCGGGTCACCTACGGCTTCGATGGCGCGTCGGCTCGCGTTCAGTCGCGGACCCACGCGGGGGTCACGGTCACCTCGGGCTACGACCCCAACAACCGGCTCTCATCGTTGACGGGACCCTGGGGCACCACGTCCGTCGGCTGGGAGGGGGGCGGCCAGCGGCTGTCCTTCCTGGCAGACCTAGACCTGCTGGTGACCGAGGGCTTCTGCTACAATACTGAAGGGCGCGTCGCGACCATCCGAAGCAGCACTGACTGCGTCAACGGCCCGGTGGTGCGCAGCTATCAGTACGACGGGCGCGGCAACCCCATCGTCGAGTCTGATGGCATTCTGGAGCGTCGGTTCGACTACGACGCCAATGACAGACTCATCGCGTCTCAGGAATGGAGCAGTGCGTCCACGGCGTGGAGTCTGCACGCTGATGGGAGTCGGGCGGGTGAGAAGCAATTCCCTCCAGGCACGTGGCCGGTCAGCTTCACCCAGGCCGGGCACACGATGGAGCGGCAGTACGACTATGATGGGCTGACGGGGGCGCTCAGTTCGGTCGTCGACGTGACCGCGCCCAGCACGCCCGTCACGGTCGCGCACTGGGGCTACGACGGCGCCGGGCGCGTCACTTCCCGCACGGTCAGCGGCGTCTCGACTGCGCCCACCTGGGATGCCTTCAGCCGCATGACGTCGGCTGGCGGCCTCGTCTTCGAATACGACCAGATGGGCATGCGGCGCAGCGCCATCGGAGTGGGGCTGCCAGCTCGGCAGTTCACCTACGTGGGCGAGTCGCTCGTCGCGGAGAATGGGGTGCCCCACGTCGGCGTCGGGCCGTACGCCGTCGCGCAGGGTGACGTGCGCTTCGCTCACGACGCACTGGGGAGCGTCATCAACCAGGTGTCTGCGACGGCTTCGTCATCGGCGACGTTCTCTGTGCTGGGCAAGCAGTCCGGAGGGCCGCAGCTCACCAGCGTTGGCTTCACTGGGTATCTGGAGGAACCGGTCGCTGGGGCGAAATACGCGAAGCAGCGTTGGGCGGATGATGAGTTCGGTATCTTCCTCTCTCGCGACTCCATCGGCGCCGACTCCTATCTCTCGTCGCCCAACGCCCTCGGCCCCTGGTCGTACGCCAACCTCTCGCCCGCTCGCTTCACGGACCCTGACGGTCGTCAAGTCCCGGACGACGCATTCGTGGCAGTGCAAAACATGCAGTATTGTCAGCAAAGACACGGAGCCGACGCACCCGTCGTCGAACTTTGCATGCAGGCTCTCGCGAGACCTGTCGCGTGCTCTCCTGAGACCTGCAGCAAGCCAGAGCGATTCTTTAACTCTGCAATTGGCTCCACCTCGACAATGGTGCGTGGCCCCCTCAACGCCTATGTCTACTTTGGAGGCAGCGCCCTGAAAGGATTCTCAGGCGGAATGCTGCCAATCTGGCAGTGGGATGATAGTTGGTCGCCTTACC
Source organism: Archangium sp. (assembly GCA_030681645.1). GTDB lineage: Bacteria > Myxococcota > Myxococcia > Myxococcales > Myxococcaceae > Archangium_A. Next base: position 96,233 of record JAUXRX010000048.1, on the reverse strand, counting down.
TCATCACTTACGACGAAGAGGCTCGAAAAAACTCCGCGCTCACCGGCGCCGTGCGACAAACCATCACACAGGGCCCAAGCATCACCGCCGCAAAGGCCATTGAAGGCACCATCAACGGGATTGCCCAACCCATCGTGGCGGGCTTCGAAGCTTGTACGTCGACCTCGGTTATGGCGCCAGAAGCTTGTGGCGCTGCTGCTCCCCGCGCAGCAATTGCGGCCTGGGGAGGATACGGGCTCAGCAGGTCTCTAGCCGGTTTGGGGAGCGGACTGACTGGCATAGGCGGGCCGCCTTCCCTCTCTGGGCTCTCGGGCGAGACCTTAGCGACGACCGCGATCGGGATTCCGAGCCTCGAGAGCCAAGGAGCCGTCGTCGCTGCGATGACCGTGACCTCGGGCTTCGGCTCGTTCGGCGAGTGCGACTGGCTTGATGACTTGGAGGAAACTGAATTATTGGGGAACACTCCGCCCAAGCTCGTGGCTGGACTCGAGGACTTCCCCGACTGGACGCCCGTAAGAAACGGCCGAGGGATCAACTTCGCAACATCCCCATACCTGTACAAGGGAGCTGGACAGAAGGCCATTGTGAGAATCCAGTACTCCGGGAGCCGAGATGCAGACTTTGGCCTTGCAAACGTGAAGGCCAACATCGGCAACACGCAGACTCCGCCAACCGGATACACTTGGCATCATCTAGATGACTACAATCCGATTACGAACGAAGGAACGATGCAACTGGTTCTTACCGCAGCCCACAAGGCGTGGGGCCATTGGGGCGGTGTCGAACAATTTCAACGAGCAAACTGCCAGAGATACAAATGAAAGCGCAGAAACGCCGTCAACTCTCGGACTTCAAACTGGTGCCGAGGCGCGGCACGCTCGCGACCTGGACGTGCAAGACTCCGGCCCACACCGCCTTTGGCGATTTCGAGATCACCCTTCAAACAGACGCGGGCAAGCCGCCCGACACTAAGATGCTCCAGATGGCGGAAGAGTTGGTGACCTTTGCTGACGACTGCTCAGCGCTAATCACAAACACGATTCACGCATCATACCAAGAGGCTTGGGCAAACGACCCAGCTTGGGTGACGAGCCAAGGGACTCCTGGCGGCGTCCCCCGGGAGCAAATCAAGACTCAACTCCTTCCTCCATACGAAATAGTCGTTAGTCGGCACGACCTATTCACGCCGCCGTATCTCGCGAAGATCCTATTGACGCCGCGCTGGGACCAGGAACACGCACTCAGCCTGAGGGTTCATGACAGACAAATAGTCGACGTAAACGGATCCACCGGTTACGTCGCATACATGGCAAAGGACTGAGTTGGCTTGCGGGCACGCGCTTGTTGCTACTTGATGATCGTCCGGTGTCGCCCTCTGTCAGGGAGTTGTCGCTTCGTTTTGAGGCCGAGATCCGCATTGGGCACTCCGTCGCTCTGGACGCACCACAACGTCGCCATTCTCGTCACCCTTGTCCCTACCGAAAACTCCGAACGCGACATGACGATCAGATAGCACGGGCAGCGCGGTCACAGCGTTCGGCTGAACCGCGACGAGGCCGAGTACAATGCGCGCGAGGGCGCGATGTTCCGGCGCGTCCTTGTCGAGCGCGAGGTGGGTGCGGCTGCCGTTGTAGTACGCGACGTACTCCATCAGCAGGCGGGCCGCGTGGCGCTCGCCGAGGATGATGACGTGGTCGAGCAGCTCCCGGCGCAGCGTGCCGATGACGCGCTCGCAGTACGGGGAACTCGAAGGGAATCGGACCTGGAGCGACGCGAGGCAAGACACTCGAAATTCAAGCAGGAGAACCGCCATGCGCAACCTGCAAGTCCGGGTTCAACAACGCCAATGCGCGTCCTGGCGTTCTCATCCAACTTTCACGAGCCTATCCCGAGATGCGGATCGTTATTCGGAATGCGACTACCAACGAGGTTATTGTTGTGATTGGAGGAAAGCGTGTCCCCTGAAGACCGCGTGAAGTCGGGAGCCCAGGCACTTCGCCTCCTCCTTCCAAATGTGAGCCCACCCATCAATCCGCTGCTCACCAGCGTCATCGAGTTCGCAGAATCCTGGCCTAGCACGCCTGCCTCCAATCCGACCGAACCGTACTACTCAAGGCAATACAAAATGGAGGAGGAGTACTGGGCGCTTCCAGAAATTCGAGAATCACTCAAGCACGATCGCGCGGCCTGTCTCGGGGGGATGGCGGTCTTCTACGAGGCATACATGGCGGCAATTTCGGGAGGACTCGTCAAGCGGCGTCCGAGTGGCATCGCCGACTTCGACAGTTCAATTTGGACACGATTCGCGGAGGCACTGAGCGAGGTCGGCGTCTCGCTGTAGTCAGTATGGACAGCACAAAACGCCGAACGCGACACGACGATCAGATACCACTGTCCCTACCGAATACTCCGAACACGGCATGATGATTAGATAGCACGGGCGTCGTTGTCGCAGCGATCGGCCGAACCACGACGAGCCAGCGCGGAGTGCGCGGTGATCGCGACGAACGCCAGCCGGGCTTCGAACCCTGACGCACCGGGAGCGGGCAGCGGACACGCGTGGGCCTAGGGCGATGAAGAGTCTTTGCAGGAAGATGCTGGACAACCTCAAGGCCTCGGGGGTCGATCCTGATGTCAAGAGCGACCTGACAACGGAACTCAAGGCGAGTGCAAGTAATGACTGTGAGATCACTGAAGGTCGGGGATGTCCTGCGACACGCAGTCTATCGAAGCATCCTCGTTCGAATTGCCCGAATGGATGAGCTTGGGCCATCTGTGGAGGTCTACCCGTCAGGCCTGCCCGAGCCACGGCTAGATCCCAGGCGAGCGCTCTCAATAATTCGGATTCACGAATACGGGATAAGAAAGAACTTCGAGAGAATTTCGAATTCGATCGAGAACTTGCCGCACATCAAGACAGAACTGGGCGGAATCCACCCCTCGTCCGAGGTCGTACTGATCGCGAGGAATGGGCGGCGTGTCAAACACCTTGAATACGAATTAGCCAAGAGGCGCGTTCTCAAGAAGAAGCAGAGCGGCGCCATCAGGCAGTCATCACGCATTTCCCGACTGTCGCCCCAGAAAAGCAGTCCCGCAAGCGGACTGCGAGCACGATTTGACAATCAGAAGTGCTGTTGCTGAGCATGACTCCGATACGCGACGTAGGACGATCCACGCCGCCGCCATCGCCAAGGTGGTTGGTGTTGGGATTCCGCCGACGAAGCGCCCGGGATGAGCGCCGTGAGCGACCTGCGTGCACGAGCGACCGTGCGGCACTCCGTCGCCCTCGAAGCATCACAACGTCGCCGTTCCCGTCACCCCGGCGGCGTGACAAGAATCGTCCCGTCGGCGCCGACGACCCAGACCCGCCCACCCGCCCCCGTCACCGCCGAGAGCGATTGCGTGGTGATCTCGTCGAGCCAGTACTTCCCGTCGTAGTGCCAGATGCCGGCGGTCGTCTCGACCAGGAAGATGTCATCTGAAGCGCTGCCCCAGATCGCCTTGCAGCTGATGGCGTCGTTCACGTACCGCACCAACGCGGACCCGTCCCAATGGAAGTTCGCCCCCGCCTCCCCGCAAATCCACACATCGTCGGCGGCGCTGCCCCAGACGTCGTTCTTCCGCCGCGTACCGGCGCCGGGCAGAACGGTCCAGCCCGAACCCGCCCAGTGCAGGACGTCGCCGCCCGTGTCCACCAGCCAGGCCTCGCCCGACGCGCTGCCCCAGATGCCCGTGCAGGAATACGCCGGCACCCGTGGCGCCGGCGAGCGGTCCTGCCAGGTCGCCCCGTCGTAGTGCGCGACGCTCCCGGCGGCGCAGACCCAGACGTCGCGTGGGCCAGCCGCCCAGACGTCCGTCACGCCGCCGGCGAAGGGCAACGTCACGGGCGCGAAGGCCGCGCCATCGTAGTGCTCGAGCCCGCCGCTGCCGGCGAACCACACGTCGGTGGCCGACGTGCCATGCACTGCGCTCCCGAACCCGCCGCGCTCAGCGAGCGTCTGCCACGCGCCCCCCACGCGCCGGGAGACTCGCCCGTTGCAGCGGGCCACCGCGAAGACGTCGTCGGCCGTCGCGGCGTACGCGCCCACGTAGTCGCACTCGGACGTGACGGTTCGGCGATCGGTCCAGCTCGTGCCGTCGTAGTGGAGGATCGTCCCGCGCTGGCCCACGGCCCACACGTCGGAGGGCGTCGAGCCGCGCACCGAGGCGAGGTCATGGGTCACCACCGCCGCGAGGTTGGTCCACCCGCCGGGAACGCGATGCGAGATCCACCCGGCGTTCCCCACGAACCAGACATCGTCCATCGTCACACCCCACAGTGAGGCGAGTCGTCCTCCGACGAGGAACGGAGCGGGCTCCTTGATCCACGGCACCGCAGTGGAGAACCGATAGAGCTCGTCACCACCGACCGCCCAGGCCTCGGTCGGGCTGAAGGCGCGGAGATCGACGAGCGACGGGCGCGATGCCGAGACGAAGCCCAGGGCGTCCCAGCCGGTGCCGTTCCAGCGGTGGACAGAGCCACCGCTCGTCCCGACCCACACGTCGCTGCCCGACGAGCCGTGGATCGCCGTCACGCCGCTCGTCGACCCCACGGGCAGGTTCGCGTTCATGAAGCCGCTCGCGGAGCCGCGCAACAGCGTCGCCTGCTCGGCGCCGACCCAGAGATCGCTCGCGGTGGCGCCCCAGATCACGTCGGGGTTGAAAAGGGAGGCGAGCGACGTCGTCTCCCACGCCGAGGGACCGAGGCGATGTGCGCCGCGGCCATTGGTGACCCACACCTCGCCGTCGACGACGACGAGCCCGTGCGGGTGAGAGAAGGGATCGGCGAGCTGAAACAGGCGGTAGCTGGTGCCGTCCCAGTGGAGCACCGTGCCTTCCTCGCCGCTAAACCACACGTCGTTGGCTCCGACGACGTGCACGTCGGAGAGGTCGACGCCTGTGGGGAGCGGGTTCTCCCAGCACCAGCCCGACCGCGTGCAGATGCGGGTCGTGTCGAAGGTGTCGAAGCTCGGACGCGGCCGCGGTGCACCGGCGTCCGGCGCATCGACCACGCCCGCGTCGAAGCGGCCCGCATCGGAGCTGCCCCCGTCAAGGCCACTTCCTCCGCCACAGGCGGCCAGTCCCACGAGCGCGAGCCAGCGCGCTGCACTTCGCATGCGATGACCCATCGGCGAACGATACCCGGGCCGTTTCGGAAATGGGCAGGGGGGGACTCGAACCCCCACTCCTTGCGGAACCAGATCCTAAGTCTGGCGCGGCTACCAGTTACGCCACCTGCCCGACTCCGAACGCCACCAAAACAAAACGGCCGGTGGCCACTGTGGTCACCGGCCGTTTCGTACTGTGAAAGCGGGGGGAATCGAACCCTCAACCTATGGATTAAGAGTCCATTGCTCTACCAATTGAGCTACGCTTCCGTCTGGCGCCGCGCCCTATAAAATCCATCGGCGGTCGCTGTCAACCTCCAACTTTCAACGGCTTCACTTCCGGTGCTGGCCGCACCAACAGCCACACCCCCACCCCGAACAACCCCACCACCACGTACTGCGCCGGTGTCAGGCCCGCATACCGACGATCGACGAAACTCAGGTCTGACGCCCGGAGGAAATCGAGCAGAAACCGGGCCACCGTGTAAAGCACCGCCAGCACGCCCATCAGCCGCCCCTCGGCCGGTCTCCGCGTTTTGAGCGCGTAGAGCACGATCGAGATCGCCCCCAGCACGAACACGTCGTACAGCCCCAGGTCGTGCCGCGGGCCGCCGTACATCCGCACCGGGAAGTCGACCGCCAGGGGGAAGTCAGTCCGCACCCCCGGGTGATCGTGCACGAAGAAACACCCGATGCGCGCCACCATCCACCCGGGCGCCGCGCCGAGCGCCAGCGCGTCGAGAAAGGGCCCCACCGGCGTCTTGATGCGCCGGAAGAAGATGAAGATCCCCACCAGCGCGCCGAGCACGCCTCCCATCGAAGAGAGGCCCTCCCAGAAGCGCAGCAGCACGAACGGATCCGACTTCGTGAGCAGCTCCGGGTGGTACGCGAACAGGTGCATGAAGTGGCCTCCGAAGAGGCCGAAGATCACCGCCCACGGCACCATCTCGCGCAGCGGGCCATCGCGCCCGGGCCAGTACTGGCGCGCCTGCCGCGCCGCCAGCCACGCCCCCAGCATCACCCCCGCCGCCGAGAGCACGCCGAAAATGTCGATGCGCTGCCCGAAGGGCAGGTTCAACGCCGGTAGCTCGAAGTAGGGAATCACAGCGCGCTCAGAGGGATTCGAACCCCCGACCCTCGGCTTCGAAGGCCGATGCTCTATCCAGCTGAGCTATGAGCGCTCGGGTCTCTTTGCTGCGTGCTGCGTGGGCGGCCTACCGGGATCGAACCGGTAACCTCAGGAGTCACAGTCCTGCGCTCTAACCAGTTGAGCTAAGGCCGCCGTGTTGCGCGCGCGGAGTACCCAATGCGCCAGGGTACGTCAATCGATTGGTAGAGCGCGCCCGGCGGGACTCGAACCCACGACCCCCGGCTTAGAAGGCCGGTGCTCTGTCCAGCTGAGCTACGGGCACCCATTCGAACAACTCAAAGTCGGGGCGGCAGGATTCGAACCTGCGACCCTCTGGTCCCAAACCAGATGCGCTACCAGACTGCGCTACGCCCCGTCTTTCGCGTGGCCTTTTGGACCATGCCACCGTGACGCGCAAGGCTCCTGTCGCTGACCGGCAGGCGGCCTTTGACGCCCGGGACCCCGGCTGGCAGTCTGCCCCGGGCGTGCGAGTGAGATCCTTGATGCTGCTGGGTTTGTTGGCGTTTGCCGGGTGTAAGCCCGGCCAGCCCCCTCCCAACCCCGACCCCGACCCCACGGTGGATCCCGTCGATTGCACGCCCTCGGTGACGCCTGGCACCCCGCTGCGCCTCCTCACCCGCGCTGAGTACGACCTGACGGTGCGAGACCTGCTGGGCGCCACCAGCAAGCCCGCCCGCGACTTCCCCCGCGAACCGATGGCCCACGGCCTCGACAACGACGCCGACCTGAACCAGGTGACCGGCGCCCACGTCGCCGCCTACCTCGACGGCGCCGAGTTCCTCGCGGCCGACACCCTGGTCAACCGCCGCTCGACCATCCTCCCCTGCACCAGCAACGACCAGGCCTGCGGCGAGCTCTTCATCGCCACCCTCGGCCTCAAGGCCTTCCGCCGCCCCCTCAACGCCGAGGAGCGCTCCAACCTCAACACCCTCTTCACCACCCTCAGCGCCACCGAGGGCTTCGAGGGCGCCGTCGAGGTGACCCTGCAGTCGATGCTGCAGTCGCCCCAGTTCCTCTACCGCGACGAGCAGGCGCTGGGCCCCGTGCCCGTCCCGGTCGTCACCCTCGGCGGCTACGAGCTCGCCTCGCGCCTGTCGTACTTCCTCTGGGGCACCATGCCTGACGAGCAGCTCCTCGAGGCCGCCGCCAATGGCACCCTCGACACGCCCGCCGGCCTCGAAGCCCAGGCCAGGCGCATGCTCGCCGATGGAAAGTCCGTCGACGGCCTGATGCGCTTCTTCTCCCTCTGGCTGTACCTCGACGGCGTCGAGAACACCGAGAAGAACACCGCCGTCTATCCGCAGTTCTCCCCCGCCCTCGCCTCGGCCTGGCGCACCTCGCTCGAGCTCTTCGTGCAGGACGTGCTCGCCCATGAAGGCACGCTCACCGCGCTGCTCAGCTCGAACGTGATGTACACGAACGACACCATGTCGATGTACGGCCCCTCGGCGCCGTCTTCGACGTTCCTGCGCAACGAGATGCCCGGCACGCAGCGCAAGGGCCTCCTCACCCAGCCCGGCTTCCTCGCGTTCAAGGCGATGCCCGATGGCAGCTCGCCGGTGCGCCGCGGCATCTTCGTGCTCGACAAGCTGATGTGTGAGCCGCCTCCGCCGCCTCCCGCGGGCGCCAACATCACCCCGCCGCAGCCGTCCGTCACCAACACCACCCGTGAGCGGTTTGCCGCCCACAGCCAGAGCGACGGGTGCGCGGGCTGCCACAAGTTCATCGACCCGGTCGGCTTCACCTTCGAGAACTACGACGGCCTGGGGCTGTGGCGTGACACCGAGAACGGTCAACCCATCGATGCCAGCGGCGGCGTGAAGATCTCCCGCGACACTGCCGTGCTCGGCGACGTCAACGGCGTGGCGGAGCTGAGCGCGAAGCTCGCCGGTAGCCGCAACGTGCACGACTGCGTGGCGAAGGAGTTTTATCGCTTCGCGCTGGGGCGCCCGCTCAACCAGGCCGATACCTGCACTGCGACCCTCATCGGCGATCGCTTCATGACGTCGGGCGGCAACTTCCGCGAGCTGATGCTGGCCATCGTCCAGTCCGATGCGTTCCGCCGCAACGCGAACCCGGAGATGACGCCATGAGCGCCGAAGCGCCCCTCACCCGGCCTGCGGCCGACCTCTCCCCGCTTCGCAGGGAGAGGTTTCCATGAGGCTCTCTCGACGCCAGATGCTGCGCGGCGCAGGCGGCATCGCCGTGGGCCTGCCCTTCCTCGAGGCGCTCGCACCCCGCGCCGCGTACGCGCAGTCGATGCCGCAGAAGCGCTTCATCGGCATCTACCACCCCAACGGCGTCTACACGCCGCAGTGGTTCCCCACCGGCGACGAGGCCAACTTCACGCTCGGCCCCATCCACCAGGCGCTCGCCCCGTGGAAGTCGCAGCTCCTGTTCACCAGCGGCGTCGACATGCAGGTCGCCGTCTCCGGACCCGGTGAGCAGCACCAGCGCGGCATCGGCGCGTTCCTCACCGGCGCCAAGCTCGACATGGGCACCTTCGTCGGCAACGACGGCAGCCGCGCCGGCTACGCGCTGGGCCCGTCGATCGATCAGACGCTGGTCGGCATGATCGGCCAGGGCACCCGCATCCCCAGCCTGCAGCTGGGCGTGCACTCGCTGCTGCCCAACGTCGCCGGCGTGGTGAGCTACCGCGGCTCGACCCAGCCGCTGCTGCCGCAGAACGATCCGCGCGTCACCTTCCGCACCCTCTTCATGGACTCGGGCATGCCCCCCACCGAGATGGAGAAGCTGCGCGTGCGCCGCCGCTCGGTGCTCGACGCGGTGCAGACCCAGTTGGCTGCGCTGAAAAAGTCGGTGAGCAAGTCAGACCAGGCCCGCCTCGATCAGCACCTCACCCTCGTGCGCGAGATGGAGAACCGCCTCACCGCCCTCCCTCCCGGCACCTGCCAGTCGCCCACCGATCCCGGCATGGTCGACTTCGAGCGCGAGGCCGAGATCCCCACCGTGGCGCGCCTGCAGATGGACCTGCTCACGCTCGCCATCCGCTGCGATCTCACCCGCATCGCCACCGTGATGTTCAGCGACGCGATGAACCACATCGCCATGCCGCACCTCAACATCACCGCCGACATCCACAACCTCACCCACTACGGCGACGGCGATCCCGAGCGGCTCAAGGTCGCCACCCGCGACACCTGGCAGGCGGGCGTGCTGGCGAACCTGCTCCAGGAGCTCGACTCCATCCAGGAACAGGACGGCAGCAAGGCCCTCGCCCACACCCTCGTGTTCTGGGGCAGCGACGTCTCGCGCGGCAACGTGCACGCTCACGACGACATGCCCTTCATGCTCGCGGGCGGCGGCGCCGGTTTCCGCATGGGCCGCTTCGTGAAGTACACGAGCCAGTACCACAACGATCTCCTCGTCTCGATCCTCAACGGCTTCGGCGGCTCGCTCACCACCTACGGTGAGCCGGCCTTCTGCCGCGGCCCGCTCACCAACCTCACCTGACATCATGCGTAAATTCGCGTTGGCCTCGGTCCTGATGATGGCGGTGCTGGCCCCTTCACGCGCGCAGGCCGTGACGCTCGGGCTCGATCTCGGCGGCGGCGTGTGGCTGGTGCCGCTGACGCCGCAGTTCGACTTCCACTTCAAGGTGCAGTTCGCGCTGGGCAAGGTGGTGTCGTTCGGCCTGCGCCCCGGCATCCTCCTCAACGTCAGCCCCGCGATTCAGGTGGGCGTGCCGTTCGACGTGTACTTCCGCTTTCACGTCAGCCGCCTCTACTTCGATCTCATGGGCGGGCTCGCGCTGCTCTTCGGCGACGCGGCGTTCCTCCGCGCGCACGGCGCCGTCGGCATGGGCGTGTTCATCGCCAAGGGCTTCGCCATCGGCTTCGAGGGTGGCTACCTGCAGAACGGCGCCCAATTGTTGGCGCGCTTCTCGTTCAACTTCTGAAGCCCATGCCCACTCCCATCAGCCGCGTCCCCACGGCGTCCACCGCCTCCCTGACCTCGTCTGCGAAGTCGTGGGCCGAGGGCTTCAACTTCGGCAGCGCCACCGCCGTGCGCCGCCTCGACGTTCCGCGCACCCAGGCGCCCACCACCGGCCCCGAGGCGGTGCAGCGCGCCTACGCGCTCTACCAGTCGTGGGAAGACAACGACCTCGGCAGCGTGCGGCTGCTCAAGACGAGCGTCGGCACGCAGACCGTCTACGCGCTGCACACCACCACCGACGGCGATGACGGCTACCTCGAGCTGTTCAACGCGCAGGGCAAGCTGCTCTCGAGCGGCACCACCGGCTTCGACCCCGCCGGCAAGCGCAACGTCCGCTGGGACGCGACGCCCGGCGCGGTGCGCGAGCAGGTCGCCCCGAAGGATCGCTCGCCTTCCATCGAGGCGTTCTTCTCGTCGATCGACGCGGCGAAGAAGTCGACCTCGGCCTCAGGCGCGACGCTCACCGTGCAGGAGCTGCGCGACACCACGAAGAACCTCGTCGGCGAAGAGCTCACCACCCGCTCGGTCGATGGCTTCGAGAACGCCGCGCTGCTGCGCGTGCTCGCCGACGCGCCGTCGAAGCTCACCTCGTCGTCGCGCGGCTACGGCGAGCAGCTCGCCCAGCTCTACGGCGACTCGAACCCGAACTCGCTGAGCAAGCTCACCAGGCGCGCGCTCGGCACCGGCAGCGCGTGGACGAAGAAGGCCGAGCTCGCAGGCGCCGCCGTCAGCGCCGCGGGCGCGCCTCCCGGAATGGCCGCGATGACCTCCCTCTCGCAGCGCACGTGGAATCAGCTGCCCGCCCAGGTGGTGCCGCTGACCCGCACCGAGGCGCAGAAGGTGCTGCGTGATGCAGGCGCGAGCTCGGCCGAGGCGAAGGCCGCCGTCGACGCGCTGGCCGACGCGAAGGGCACCGTCTACGGCGGGCGCAGCTTCGAGCAAGGCCTCGACTGGGTCCCGAAGACGAAGGGCGTGGTCCTCTTCGGCGTCTCGGCTGATGGGCGTGCGCTCAAGGCGCTCAACGTGCCTTCGGTCTCAGCGGCGCCTGCCGGGGCCGTTCCCCGCGAGGTGATCAAGGGACTGCTCGGCGTGGACCGCGAGGTCGAGATCGCCGGGCGGCAGGCCGTCGCCGGCGGTGAGCGCTTCGACCTGCGCTGGCGGCCTCCCAGCGGCGGCGTGATCGAGGCGAAGCTCACCGTGCCTGCCAATGGCGATGAGGCGACGCTCTCCGGTGTCACCCTGCCCCCGCCCCTCGAGCCGATGCTCGCGCAGAACCTCGAAGGCCGCCTGAAGACCGTGCTGGGTACGGATCGCAAGGTGATCGGCTGGGTGGGCCGCGATGACGCGCAGGGAGTGGCCCTCGTGGTGGCGCACCAGCCTGCCGGCGGCGGTGCCGCGACGCTCTCGACGGTGCGCATTGCGATGGGCGGCGCGTCAGCGAGCGTGACGCCGCGGCCCCTCGGCACGGGTGATGTGGCGCTGGCTCGCGACCTCGCCGCGGTCATCGCTCGCGGCTACGCGCCGACTTTGGTGAGCGATCCTTCGATTGAACCTGCCGCGAAGCTCGAGGTGGCGCTTCGCACCGCCTGGGTCCAGCCTGGCGACCTCGAGGCGACTGATCCGCTCGATTCGGCCGTGGGCTTTGATCCGGCGACTGAGCGCGCTCAGTTCATGCTCGGCAGCGTCTGGGGCGATAACGCCGTGTTCGTCACGTTCGGGAAGAACGGCTCGGTTCGGGTCGAAGACTTCAACTGACCGCGCCCCTCACCCCAACCCTCTCCCCGCCTCGCAGGGAGAGGGAGTTGCTCAGACGTCGATCTCCTTCAGGTCGGCCGCGCCCTCCATGATGAACTTGAAGCGGGGGCCGACGTCCTTGCCGAAGAGCTCGTTGATGGTGGTGTCGGTCTCGAGCTCGTTGTCGATGCTCACCTTGAGCGCCACCCGCTTCTTCCGGTCGAGCGTCGTCATCTTGAGCTCGTCGGGCGTCATCTCTCCCAGGCCCTTGAAGCGCATGATGTTGGGCTTGCTGTTCACCCGGCCCTTCTCCTTGATGATCTGATCCCGGTGCGCCTCGTCGAGCGCCCAGTAGACCTCCTTGCCGATCTCCACCTTGTAGAGCGGCGGCTGGGCGATGAAGACGTGCCCCCCGAGGATCAGCGGGCGCAGGTGCCGGTAGAAGAACGTGAGCAGCAGCGTCGAGATGTGCAGGCCGTCTGCATCGGCGTCCATCAACAGGAAGATCTTCCCGTAGCGCAGCTTCTCCAGGTTCACGTCGGCGCCCAGGCCGCAGCCCAGCGCGCTGGCGATGTCCTGCAGTTCCTTGTTGCCCGCGACCTTGTCGGTGCTCGCCTGCTCGGCGTTGAGCACCTTGCCGCGCAGCGGCAGGATCGCCTGCGTGTGCCGATCGCGCCCCTGCTTCGCCGAGCCGCCTGCCGAGTCACCCTCGACGATGAACAGCTCGCTGTCTTCCGGATCGGTCGACGAACAATCGGCCAGCTTGCCCGGCAGGTTGAGCTTGTGGCTGATGGCCGACTTGCGGGTGACCGCCTGCGCCGCCCGTGACGCCTCGCGCGCGCGCGCCGCGAGAATGATGCGCGCCACCACCGCCTCGGCGATCGTCTTGTTGTCGTTGAGCCACTTCTCCACCGCCGGGCGGATGACGTTGTCCACCTGCCCCTGCGTCTCGGGGTTGTTGAGCCGCTCCTTCGTCTGCCCCTGGAACTGCGGCTCGACCACGTACGCCGAGAGCACGCACACGATGCCCTCGCGAATGTCGTCGGCCGTGAGCGTCACGCCCTTGGGCGTCAGGTCGTGCGTCTCGATGTAGTTGCGCACCGCCTTCACCAGGCCCGCCTTGAGCCCGTTCTCGTGCGTGCCACCCATCTTGGTGGGGATGCCGTTGACGTAGCTCTTCACCAGCTCGTCGGTGGCCTCGGACCAGCAGAGCGCGAACTCGAGCTTCACCCCGTTCTCGTGCGACTTGTAGAAGGCCGTCGACCCCGCCGGCACGATGCTCTTGCCGCGATCCGCGATCAGCTTGGCGATGTACTCGGCGATGCCGCCGTCGTGCCTGAACTTCACCTCGGTCTGTGGCTTCACCGTCTCGTCCACGAAGACGATCTCGAGGCCCTTGTGCAGGTAGCTCTTCGACTCGAGGCGCTCCTTGATCAGCTCCACGTCGAACTTCAGCTTGTTGCCGAAGATCTCGGTGTCGGGCGTGAAGGTGATGGTGGTGCCCGAGCCGCGCGCGTTGCCCAGCGTCTTGAGCTTCGAGGTGGCCTTGCCCCGGCTGAACGTCTGCTCGTGGTGCTTTCCGTCGCGCTTGATCTCCGCGATCAGCTCCGTCGAGAGCGCGTTGACCACCGACGAGCCGACGCCGTGCAGACCGCCCGAGTGGGTGTAGTTCTTCTTCTCGAACTTCCCGCCAGAGTGCAGCGTGGTGAGGATCACCTCGAGCGCCGACTTGCCGTACTTCTTCATCTGGTCGACGGGAATGCCGCGCCCGTCGTCGGCCACCGTCATCGTGGTGCCGTTCTTGTGCAGCCGCACCTCGATGCGCGAGGCGTGGCCGTTCATCACCTCGTCGACCGAGTTGTCGACGATCTCCCAGAGCAGGTGGTGATACCCGTCAGCCCCCGTGCCGCCGATGTACATGCCGGGGCGAATGCGCACGGGCTCGAGCCCCTCGAGCACCTGGATGTCGGACGCGTCGTATTTTTTGCCAGCCATTTTTCAGGTCCTCACTTCTTGTCGGTCTTGGGGGCTTCAGGGAGGAGCACGAACTCCAGCGCCTTCGTCACCGTCTTGATCTCGTCCTTCTTCGACATCTCGCGCCCCTTGCCGCCGCGCCCCGTGACCTCGTAGCGGGCCAGCGAGAACTTGAGGGTCTTGCCCTTCGCGGTCTCGAGGACGATCTCCGTGTCCTTCTTCGTGGTGCACAGGAACGTCATCACCTGGTCGTCGTCCGCGGTCTTGATCACCGTGACGCCACGCCCCGGTCCCGCGAGCTCGTTGACCTCGGCCACCTTGCACACCAGCGCGTTGGTCTTCTTCGTGACCACGCCCAGCAGGTCCTTCTCGACGCAACCCGTGACGCCGATGATCTCGTCGCCCTCGCCGCACCGCGCGTACTTGCGGCCCGAGCGCGTCGAGACTTCCTTGAACGTGTCGAGGTTGAAGCGCAGCCCGTAGCCGTCCTTCGAGACCGCCACCATCATGGTGGGTATCGGCAGGCGCGGATCGAGCGAGACCGCCCCGACGATGCGCTCGTTGTCGTCGAACTTGAAGAGCTTCTGGACTGGATCCCCGTAACCCGTCGACGGCGGGATGTCGTTGAAGCGCGTGGTGTACGCCGCCCCCGCGCTGGAGAAGAAGATCATGCTCGACTTGAGCGAGCCGGCGATCAGCGCCATCAGCTCGTCGCCTTCACGCATGCGCGTCGAGGTCGGGTCCTTCAGCTCGCGCACCCGCTTCACCCAGCCATCGCGCGTGACCACCACCTGGCAGTCCTCGTCGGCGATGAAGGACTCTTCGTTGTACTCGACCTCTTCCACCGGGCCCGTCACGCGGGTGCGGCGCTTGTCCTGGTAGGTCTTGCCCACGCCCTCGAGCTCTTCCTTCACCAGGTTCCAGCGCGCCTTGAGGCCCGCCTTGTCGGTCTTGAGCAGCTCGGCCAGCGCACGGGCCTCGGCCCGCTTCTCCTTGAGCTCCTTCTGGATCACCAGGATCTCGAGGCGCGCCAGCTTGTACAGCTTCATCTCGAGGATCGCCTCGACCTGCTCGGCCGAGAGCTTGAAGCGGGCGATCAACTTCTCCGCGGCGTCGGCTTTGCCTTCCGACTTGCGGATGATCTTGATCATCTCGTCGAGGGCGTCGTAGACCTTCTCGAAGCCTTCGAGGATGTGCAGCCTGGCCTTGAGCTGCTCGAGCTGGAAGGTGAGCCGCTTCGTCACCACCTCGAGCCGGAACTCCAGGAAGTGCCAGAGCATCGACTTCAGATCGAGCCGCTTGGGCGTGCCGACCTCCGGGTTCTCCGTCGGCACCAGGCAGGTGAGGTTGACGTTGAAGTTCGTCTGCAGCGGCGTGTGCTTGTACAGGTACGTCATCACCAGCTCGGCGTCGGAGTCGCGCTTCAACTCCATGACGATGCGCACCTCCTTCGTCGACTCGTCGCGCACGTCGACCAGCGCCGGCAGCTTGCGGTCGGTGATGATCTCGCCAATGCGCGAGACCAGCGTCGACTTGTTCACCGTGTAGGGAATGGAGGTGACGATGATGTTCTGGCCCCCGCGCGGGCGCTCTTCGAGCTTCCACTCGCCGCGCAGCCGCACCGCGCCCTGCCCCGTCTCGTAGATGTCGCGCAGCTCCTTCTTCGAGTTGAGGATCTGCCCGCCCGTGGGGAAGTCGGGGCCCTTGATCGACTTGAGCAGGTCCTTCGTCTCGAGCTTCGGGTCCTTGATGAGGTCGAGGCAGGCCTCGATCAGCTCGCCCAGGTGGTGCGGCGGAATGTTGGTGGCCATGCCCACCGCGATGCCGGTGGTGCCGTTCATCAACAGCTGGGGCAGCTTGCTGGGCAGCACCGAGGGCTCGGTGCGCGTGCCGTCGTAGTTGGGCCGCAGGAAGACGGTCTTCTGCTGCAGCTCGGCCAGCATCTCCTCGGCGAGCTTCTGCAGCCGCGCCTCGGTGTAGCGCATGGCCGCCGCTGCATCGCCGTCGACCGAGCCGAAGTTGCCGTGGCCGTCGACCAGCGGGTAGCGCAGCGAGAAGTCCTGCGCCATGCGCACCAGCGCGTCGTAGATCGACTGATCGCCGTGCGGGTGGAACTGGCCCATCACCACGCCGACCACGTTCGCGCACTTGCGGTACTTCGCGTCGGACGTGACGCCCTCGTTCCACATGCCGTACAGAATGCGGCGCTGCACCGGCTTGAGCCCGTCCCGCACGTCAGGCAGCGCGCGCGAGGTGATCACCGACATCGCGTACGCGAGGTAGCGCCGGCGGGCCTCGTCAGACAGGTTGATCGGGCGGTCGCCACCGCCGCCAGAGCCCGATTCACCGGCCTTTCCGCGACCCTTGCCACCACCACCTGAGAACATGTTCATCTGTTCAGCAGCGCTCACGAAATACCTCGATCTTTCAATTCGTTGCGGGCCCTGAAGCGAGTGCTACAGGCCTGATCGCGCGGACCTTACCAGCCCGCGATCCGGCGGCAAGAAATCCTCTTCGCCAACCTCGCGGAATGCGGGGGGATCTCGCCAGGGGGTCGGTCATACGTCGGAGGTGATCTTTGAAATTCGTGGGGTAGGCTGCTCGACGTGCTCCCCCTCATCCTCCTCGTGCTCGCCGCCCCGAAACCGGGTGCCGCGGCTCCTGCGAAGCCTTCCCTTCCGTCGAAGGCCGCCGTGTTCGTCTCTTCGCCCGACGAGGCCGCTGCCGCGAAGTCCGAGGCCGACCTGTCGAAGGCCCTCGAAGACGCCACGGTGCCTTTGGTCGACGTGCCCGCGGCCTTTCCGCTCCCTCCGCGTGACGAGGCCGGCGACAAGCTGGTGAAGGACGCCCGCCAGGCCTACGACGACCTCGACTACGAAGGCGCCGCTGCGAAGTGGACCGAGGCCCTCGAGTTCTTCGTCAAGAACCCCCACCTCGCCGACGCGAAGACGCTCGGCGACGCGCACTTCTTCGTGGGCGCGCTCGCCGTTCAGAACGGCGGCAAGTCGCAGTCGAAGAAGGCCACCGAGGAGTTCGTGCGCGCGCTGCTCAACAACCCCGATCTCACCTGCGATCCCCAGGTGTACGGCGCCGACGTGAAGAAGGCCTTCGACAAGGCGCTCACCGAGGTCAGCGGCAAGGGCGTGGGCGCGCTCGCCGCCGACTCGAACCCTCCCGGCGCCACCGTCACCCTGCGCGGCAAGGAGCTGGGCAAGACGCCCATCACCGAGGCGCCGTCCGTGCCGGTGGGCCGCCACCTGCTCCTCTTCACCCGCCCCGGCTACGAGCCCGCGGGCGCGTTCGCCGACGTGAGCAAGGAAGGCGGCTCGGCGAAACCCACCCTCACCCCCGCGCCCGGCTACCTCGAGGTGCGTGACGCGGCGACCGCCGTGGTGGGCAAGGGCGTGGGCGCCAAGGGCCCGATCCCCGCGGGCGCGGAGAAGCTGGGCGAGATCGTCAAGGCGCGCTTCCTGGTGCTCAGCGACGGCGCCACCGCCGAGGTGTGGGACGTCGAGACCGGCAACCGCCTGGCTGGCCTGTCGCTGTCCGCTGAGGAGCTGAACGAGAGCGCGAAGAAGATCGGCGACTTCATCGCGAAGCCCGGGGCTGCCGCCGTGGCCGCCGTCACCGAGACGCCGGAGGAACCGGGTGCCGGTGGGCCCGTGT
Source organism: Archangium sp. (assembly GCA_030681645.1). GTDB lineage: Bacteria > Myxococcota > Myxococcia > Myxococcales > Myxococcaceae > Archangium_A. The sequence goes on along the minus strand of JAUXRX010000048.1, from coordinate 78,605 downwards.
ACAAGAAGTGGTGGTTCTGGACGGCCGTGGGTGTCGTGGCCGTCGGGGGAGTGACCGCGGCTGGAGTCGCAGCAGCGAACAATTCCGGTGGCCGGCCGTTCAATGTGGTGCTGGGCATTCCCTGAGGTGTCGCCGATGAAGTACGTGCTCTTGATCAGTCTCGTCGCGGTGCAGGCAGCAGCTGCACCGCCCACGGAGAAGCGCGTGGCGGCGCTGATCCTCCCCATGGACAAGGGCTCGGAAACCCTCACCCTCAAGGTCGAGTCCTTCGCCAACGAGGCGCTCAACGAGTACCAGGGCTTCACCGTGCGCACGAGCGACGATCTCTTCGGCATCGCCGCCGATGAAGACGCGGCCGCCTCGCTCAAGCGCGCCGAGACCGGCTTCAAGGAAAGCAAGGCCGCCTTCGACGAGCGCAACTACGAAGACGCCGAGCGCAAGCTGCGCGCGACCATCAAGGAGTACGGCAAGTCGGTCGGCGCGATGAAGAACTGCGGCAACCTCTGCGACGCGGTGGCCATGTTCGGCTCGGTGCTGCAGGCCCGCGGCGACGTGGAAGAGGCGAAGATCGCCATCCTCGATCTGCTCGCGCTCAGCCCCACCTTCGAGCTCGATCGCAAGCGCTACCCCCAGAACTTCCTCTCGCTCAAGGCGCAGGTCGCCACCAGCCGCAACGCGCAGCTCCGCGGCAACGTCACGGTGAAGACGAAGCCCGCGGGCGCCCGGGTGTTCCTCAACGGAGAGCTCCAGGGCTACTCGCCGGTCACGCTGCAGACGCTGCCCATCGGCAAGCACCTGGTGAAGATCGAGCGCCCCGGCTTCAAGCAGCTCGGCGTGATGGTCGAGGTCACCCCCGAAGACCAGGACATCACCAGCGAGCTCGTCGCGACCTCCGGCTACAAGGCCTTCGACGCGCTGATGGACCGCCTCGCCGGCGAGGCCCTCAAGGACAAGGGCGGCCAGACGATGACCAGCGTGTCGAACTCCCTCAAGCTCGATCGCGCGGTGATCGGCGTGCTCAAGGAAGGCAACGGTGAGACGACCGAGCTGACCATGGCGTACTTCGATCTGCGCAGCGGCAAGCGCATCGCCATCAAGCGCGTGGCGTTCCAGGGTGACGAGTTCGGCCAGCTCCGCAGCGAGGTGGCGCGCATGGTGAACCACCTCGTCAACTCCGGTGAGGGCGGGGACAAGGTGACGCGCTCCGCCGATCCGCTCGACAACAAGGGCGGCACCGAGGAGTGGCAGGGCGAAGATCGCGGCGGCAAGAACGTGAACCGCGACAAGAAGTCGAAGGGCGGCGACCCGCTCGACAACGCCAACGGCACCGAAGACTGGTGAGTCCTTCTCCCTCTCCTGCGAAGCGGGGAGGGCTGGGGTGAGGGGCTCAGCTCCGATCAAGCGTCCAGAACCGGGTGTGGCTGCCTTCCTCATAAGGCGCGGAATACGGCTCATCCCCTTCGCTGCTCCGCGACGCCGGTGCGCCGCGCAACGAGTCGTCTTCGTTCACGAAGATCACCCCGTCCTTCTCCCGCGCGCCGCTGAGCACGAAGTAATGACCACCGTCTGCCCACGACGTGCGAACGCCCGCCCCACCCTGGTCGAAGTGCTTCACCACCGCGTCGATGCCGGGCAGCGAGCGCACGAAGTACCTGCCCTGCGACGCGCCGGTGAGCTTCGCCCAGTCGTCGCCACGCAGGGTATTCGCGAAGGCGGCCGTGGCGGCGGCGTCGAGCCGGACCTCCGAGCGCCCGCCCCGCAGCGTCCTGTTGAACTCGGGCCCCAGCCTCGCCACCCCGCCGCGATCTCCATGAATCGAGGTGAAGCGGCGCTCGAACTCTTCGCGCGAGAGGCCCGGCGGCACGAGGCCCATCGACTTCCACAGATGCACCGCCGCGGAAGCGAGGCACTCGAGGCCGCGCTGGGTTGGATCCGCTGAGACCAGCACCTGCTGAATGGTGGCGTACGTGAAGGCGCGCCCGCCGCGTTCGTTGAGCGCCGCGCCACCGCCGTCGAACGCGCCGACGACATAGAAGCGGTGCACTGCGTCTCGCAGCAGCGCGTCGATCGTGGTGGCCTCCAGCGCCTCGTAGCCGTGCGCCTCATCGAGCAGCCGGGCCAGGTCTTCGTGCCGGTTGTCGAGGTGGAGCGTGGGGGCGCCGGGCGAGCTGAGCGCGAGCCGGCCGTCGGGTTGGAGTCGAACGCTATCGTGCGCGCCGATGGGCACGCTGAAGGCGCCGAGCCCCTTCGACAGCTCGCGGTGCGCGGCGACGTACAGCAGCTTCGCCTGCGGCCCCGCAAGATGCGCGGGGAGGCCGTCCGCCAACGAGGGCTTCAGCTCGAGAAGCCGCGCGAGCGTGGCGGCGGCTTCGGCACCGGGATCGCGCGCCCCCCGGGGGAAGGCCTCGACGCGGTCTCGCGGGGGAGGTGGCTGGACCGGCGGGGGCGGGAGCAGGGGCTCGTCGACGGTGAGGCGCGCGATGGGTCGAGGCATCCCCCGGGCCAGAGCAACTTCGCGGCCGCTCGCCCCCGCTGCAGATTCGCGGAGTTGCCCACGCCGCCCCGTATCGCCGCGAGACTCGTAGTACACGGCGGAAATGCGCTCGTCCCTGCTCCTCGCTCTCGTCTCCGGCACCGTGTTGGCGCAGACCGCCGCCGTCGGGGGCTCAGACCCTTCACGCGGCACCACCCTGCTCCCCGGCTCGTCGGCGTGGAGCGATGAGGCGACCTCGCTCGTCTACAACCCCGCCGGCCTGGGCCGCGTGGGGCGGTTGAACGCCTGGTACGTGCACGAGCGCAGCAACGTGCGCCCGCAAGACAACGACGGCCTCTGGTTCGCCACCAGCATCGGCGACCTGATCGGCCTGGGCGTGAGCTTCCAGTGGCTGCGTCCTTCCTCGGGCCTGGGCCTCGATCGCGCGAAGACCTCGCTGGGCTTCTCCGCGGGGCCGCAGGCGTTCTCCGCGGGCGCGACGGTGAACTGGTTCAGCAGCGGCACGGTGCAGTGGGTCACCACCGTCGACGTGGGCGTGCAGTCGCGCCCGGTGCGCTGGCTCTCGTTCGCCGCCTTCGTGCGCAACCTGAACGCGCCGCAGGCCAACCTGGTGGGCCTCAACACCTTCTTCCCCCGCGAGTGGACGCTGGGCCTGGGCGTGCGGCCCTTCGGAGAGCGCCTCACCCTCGGGGTCGACTGGCTGGCGCGCGAGACCGTGCCGGTGAACACGAGCCGCCTGCAGTACACGGTGCAGGCGCACTTCCTGGGGGGCGTGCGGGTCCTCGCGGGCTTCAGCCACGCCTTCGCGCCCGGCGAGTCGCTCTACTTCCACGCGGGGCTCGGCTTCGATCTCGAGAACGTCGGCTACACCCAGGGCGTCGCGTACGCGAATGGCCAGGTGAACTGGCAGTTCGCGGGCCGCTTCTCGCTCGACAAGTACGAGAGCGTGGTGCCGCAGCAGAAGATCGCGGTGATCTCGCTGGCCGACCTGGGGACCACCAGCGGCACGTCGCTCGGCTCGCTGCTGGGCCTGGCGAGCGAAGATCGCTACCTGCGCTTCATCCGCTTCCTCGAGCGCGCGGTGGTGGACCCCGAGCTCAAGGGCCTCGTGCTCAAGGTCGAGGGCGCCGGGGTGGGCCTGGCGCGCGCGGACGAGGTGCGGGCGGCGATCGCGAAGCTGCGGGCCGCGGGCAAGAAGGTGTTCGCGTACATCCTCTCGGCGGGCGACGCGGAGTACCTGATGGTGTCGGGCTGCGACGGCATCTACGCCGCGCCCGAGGCGATGGTGCTGATCGACGGCCTGCGCTCGAGCGTCACCTTCTTCGGAGGCACCGCCAAGCGCTTCGGCATCGACGTCGATGTGGCCCGGGTCGGCAACTACAAGACCTTCCCCGAGCAGTTCACCAGGGCAGACATGAGCGACGCGCAGCGCGAGACGATCAACGCGTACCTCGACACCAACGTGAAGACGGTGGCCGCGCGCATCAAGGCGGCGCGGAACATCGAGCCCGAGGCGTGGCAGGCGGCGATCGACGAGGGCCTCAAGCCAGCGAAGCGCGCGGTCGAGCTGCGCCAGCTCGACGCGGTGATGACGCCGCAGCAGTTCGACGAGCTCATCGGCCAGCAGCTGCCGGGCGCGCGGGTGGCGCGCGACTACCGGCCCTTCGATACCCGCAGCGAGCGCTGGGGCAAGCAGCGGTCGATCGCGGTGATCCCGGTGCTGGGCAACATCAGCGGCGGAAAGAACCAGACGACGCCGCTGACCGGCGATCTCGTGGCCGGCGCCCAGTCGTTCATCGAGGCGATCGGCGAGGCCGCTGCGGACTCGAGCGTGGCGGCGATCGTGGTGCGCGTCGACTCGGGTGGCGGAGACGGCCTGGCCAGTGACCTGATGTACCGCGCGGTGCTCGAGGCGAAGAAGAAGAAGCCGGTGATCGCCTCGATGGGCGACGTCGCGGCCTCGGGTGGCTACTACGTGGCGATGGGCGCGGACGAGATCGTGGCGTCTCCCACCACGCTCACCGGCAGCATCGGCGTCTTCTTCGCCAAGCCCGCGATCAAGAAGCTCGCCGAAGACTTCGGCGCCACGCAGATCAGCATCTCGCGCGGCAAGCTGGCGGGCATCACCGACAACTTCGATCCGTGGACGCCGGACCAGCGCGTCGCCGCGCAGAAGTGGATCGACGACTTCTACGACTCGTTCATCACCGAGGTGGCCTCGAGCCGGAAGCTCTCGAAGGAAGCGGTCGACGCCGTCGCACGGGGCCGGGTGTGGAGCGGCGAAGACGCGAAGGCGAAGGGGCTCGTCGATCACCTCGGCGGCCTGATGGATGCGATCGCCCGCGCGAAGGAAAAGTCGGGCGAACAGGGCGACCTGGCCATCAGCATCTACCAGGCCTCGCCCGGCCTCATTCCCACTCTGCTGGGGGCCGCAACCCCCAACGTGCTCCTCGAGCAGTCCCTGCCCTCGCAGAAGCTGCCGCCCGGCCTGCAATCGCTTGCCGAGCAGCTGGGCAGCGCCTCGTGGCTGCTCGAGTCGCCGCGGGTACAGGCGCGCCTCGAGTACACCGTCGAGACGAGATGAGCTGAGCCGCTTTCACTCGAATCCGCTTCGGGGTGTCCTGCAGACATGGCCCAGAACCCGCAGCTCGAAGCCGCCATTCTCGAGCAACCGAACGACGCGGCGCGCTACGCCGTGTACGGCGACTGGCTGCAGGCCCAGGGCGACCCCCGCGGAGAGCTGGTCTCGGTGCAGGCCGCCCTCGCCTCGACGAAGGACACGAAGCGGTTCCTGGAGCTCAAGGAGACCGAGAAGCGCCTGCTCGCGGGGGTGACGGCCGAGCTGGGTGACGCGAAGCAGCTGACGCTCGGCTGGCGCTACGGTTTCGTCAGCAAGGTGGAGCTGCGGCTCGACGTGCCCCAGGTGAGCGGGGTGGTGACCACCCTGCTGAAGCACCCCGCGATGCGCTTCGTGCAGGGCGTGCGCAGCGCGCTGCCCGGCCTCGATCAGACGCCGGTGGTCGAGGCGCTGATCGCCGCCCCGCCCCCGCTGCTCAACCGGCTCGAGCTGATCATGGGCGGCGCGAAGAACCTCGCCACCTTCCGCGCGATCTTCCCGCGGCTCGAGCACTTCGTGATGGAGGGCCTCGAGAACATGGCGCTCGACGCGAAGGTGCTCCTCGGCTGGCCCGAGCTGCGCACGCTCGAGCTCTCGGGGCTCGCCCTCACCGACGCGCTGGCTGACGTGCTCCGCGCCGCGCCGTGGAAGAAGCTGCGCCGGGTGGTGCTGACGCCCACGTCGACGCGCGAACGCGCCACGCTCGTCGACGACGTGGCCGCCGTGCTGGCGCTGCCCGAATTGCGGCACATCGGTCTCTCGGCGTACCTCGACGGGGTCGTGGCGCTGGTGGCGAAGCGGCCCAACCTCTCGGCGCTGGAGGCGCTCGAGCTCTTCGACTTCATCACCAACGAGCGCATCGAGCCGCTGCTCGCGCGCAAGGACGCGATCCGGCAGCTCAAGCTCGTCATCCACCAGGGTGAGCTGGCGCAGGACGTCGAGAAGCAGCTGCGCAAGGCGGTGAAGGGGCTCGCCCTGGGCGACGTGGAGGTCTTCAGCAATGAAGAGGCGGGAATCCACGTGATGGATGAGGAAGAAGCAAAGGACTACCGGGAGCGCGAAGAGCGGTTGGCGAACCGCACCGACTACAACCGCGACGACTGGAATTGAGCGGAAGACGGAGGCAGGCTGCGCCGCATGCGAAACGTCTGGCTGGGCCTGACCGTGGTGGCGATCGGCTGTGGCGTGTCCGTCGAGAACTTCCCCTCGGGGGCGGCGAAGGCGTACTGCAAGCAGGTGTACACCTGCTGCTCGGCGGGGGAGACGGCTGACGCCGGCTCGCTGGGGCCCGATCAACCGACCTGCGCCACCAACGTGACCACCCAGCTCGACGGCAAGACGGGCCTCATCAAGTCGGAGCAGAGCAAGGGTCGCCTCACCTACAAGGGCGACGTCGCGCAGGCCTGCATCGACAAGCTCGCCGCGCTCAAGTGCCAGGAGCTCAAGTCGACCGCGACCGCGACGCCCGCGGAGTGCACCACCTACACCGAGCCGAAGACCGCGCTCGGCGCCGCCTGCCAGTTGAGCGAGTCCTGCATCGGTTCTTGGTGCAGCGGCGCGACGCTGAGCGCCGACGGAACCTGCACCGCCTTCATCGCCGAGGGTCAGAGCTGCAGCGCAGGTCAGTGCATCGCAGGCACCTACTGCGACGGCTCGAGCACCTGCGCCAAACCCAAAGCCGACGGAGCGGCCTGCAACGGCAACTTCGAGTGCGCGACAGGCGGCTGCAACAACAAGGGCGCGGACGGGGGCACGGGCACCTGCGGCCTCAGAGGCGGCTCCGGCACCACCTGCTTCGTGACGCAGGGCTGCTCCGCGACCGGCCCCGGCATCTTCGCGCTGCTGGCGCTCGTCCTGCTCGCCCGCAAGCGGCGCTGACAGCCGAGCCGAGCCGAGCCGAGCCGAGCCCCGAATCCGGGCGCGTCCCCGATCCCGAAGCCGATCGCGATCCCGATCCCGTCACCGACCCCGAAGCCGAATCCGAAACCGGCACCCGGCAGTCCCGGCACCCGGCAGTCCCGGCAGTCCCGGCATCCGGAAGTCCCGGCATCCACCCGGCAGTCCCAGCACCCGGCAGTCCCTCCCAGCATCCGGCCATCCCGGGCATCCGCAAGAAAGACCGTGAACTCCCCCTCTCCCGCTGCTACGACATCCCCGCCGAATCGTTCGGGCTCCTCGCAACACGGAGAAGCCCCGGTCCGGTTCAGGGCGCTCGCGGTCTGGTCGAAATCGACCCCGCGGTATTGCACCCTGCCCCACAGCGAGAAGAGGAAGCGCGACCCGCACCTGGGCCCGCGCCGGTGAAGACGCATGAGTGAACAACCCGACCCGACCGATCCGAAGGACCCGACGAACGCCCCCCCTGCGCCCGCTGACGAAGGCGATGACGGCGGCGACGACGACGGTGGCGACGAGGGTCCCGACGAAGGCGCAGAAGGTGCGTCGCCTCCCTCCCAGGGAGGTCAGCCGGGCCAGCCCGGACAACCCGGCCAGGCAGGCGGTGGCCGCCGCAAGCGCAGGCGCCGTCGTCGCAAGGGCAACCCCGTCTTCTTCGCCGAAGACGGCCAGGCGTTCCGCAAAGTCATCCAGCCCGACGGGCAGGTGACCAACGTCTTCCTCACCGCGCAGGAGCTCGACCAGTACAAGCAGCGCCTCGCCCAGCAGCAGGCCCAGACGCAGCAGCAGACGCAGATGCGCCAGGCCCAGTCGCAGGGCCTCCCCGTCTCGGTGCCGGTGCAGACGGTCGAGGGCGTGCTCGACGTCGACGTGAAGGGTCAGAACGCGGGGCTGCGCAGCCTCAAGAAGAACCTGCTCCCCTCCCCTGAAGACGCGGAGATCCCCAAGAACCTGGTGCAGAAGCTCCGCCTGCGCGCGGGCCAGTACCTGGTGGCCAAGGCGCAGATGAAGGGCCTCAAGGGCACGGTGATCAGCGTGGAGAGCGTCGACGGCCAGCCCGTCGAGGTCGCCTCGCGCCTGCCTCACTTCGCCGATCTCACCTCGGTCGATCCCATCGATCGGATCAAGCTCGAGAACGGCCACAAGGAGTTCGTCACCCGCGTGCTCGATCTGATCGCGCCGCTGGGCAAGGGTCAGCGCTCGCTCATCGTCGCCCCGCCCAAGACGGGCAAGACGATCATGCTCCAGCGCATCGCCCAGGCGATCCTCACCAACCACCCGGAGATGCACCTGATGGTGGTGCTGATCGACGAGCGGCCGGAAGAGGTCACCGACATGCGCCGCAACATCAAGGCCGAGGTGTTCGCCTCGTCGAGCGATCACAAGACGGCCGATCACCTGCGCGTCGCCGAGCTCGCCATGGAACGCGCCCGCAGACTGGTGGAGGCCGGTAAAGACGTGGTGGTGCTGCTCGACTCGATCACCCGCCTGGCGCGCGCCTACAACAAGGAAATCGACTCCTCGGGCCGCACCATGTCGGGCGGCGTCGACAGCCGCGCGCTCGAGAAGCCCAAGCGGCTCTTCGGCGCGGCGCGCGCCACCGAAGAAGCCGGCACGCTCACCATCGTCGGCACGGCGATCATCGACAGCGGCAGCCGGATGGACGAGGTGATCTTCGAGGAGTTCAAGGGCACCGGGAACTCCGAGGTCACCCTCGATCGCCTGCTCGGCGAGAAGCGCATCTGGCCGGCGATCAACATCGCGCAGTCAGGCACGCGCAAGGAAGAGAAGCTCTTCGTCCACAAGGAATACGAGAAGGTGAAGAAGCTGCGCGGCATGCTCTTCTCGGTCAAGCCGGTGGAGGCGATGGAAGCGCTGCTCAAGCGCCTCGGCCGCTACACCTACAACGACGAGTTCCTCGAAGAGCTCTGACCTTTAGAGCTAGGATCGCGCGCTCGATGGCACTCGGATCAGGGCGTTGCCACTACCACCCGGAGCGCGCGGGACTGGGCATCTGCGTCGAGTGCCGCAACGTCATCTGCACCGAGTGCACCACCCAGTTCGAGGGCATCAACCGCTGCGCGAAGTGCCTCGGCGATCGGCTGGCGAAGGCCCGCAAGCTCGTCGATCGGCAGGACTGGTCGGTCGGGAGCATCTTCCTCGCGCTGATCGCGGTGGCCGTGCTCTTCGGCGGCTTCTACGGGCTCGCCGCACTCGTTCGGCTCTGAACCATGGCCGTCGACGCGCTCGAACTCCGCCCCCGCAACGCCGTCGCGCTCTTCGACGCGGCGGTGCGGCTGTGCGCCACCACCACCGGCGTCTGGGCCCTCACCCTGCCCACCGGCGCGCTGCTGGTGGCCACGCTCTTCTCTCTCGTGGAAGCCACGCGGCGCCACGAGTCGCTCGTCGTCCCCGTCGCCCTCTGGACCGGTGCGTGGATCCTGCGGGCGCTCAGCCAGGGCGCCGCGTGCCACTACGTCGAGCAGCAGGTGCTGGGCACCACCGCCCCGTCGATTCGCGCCAGCCTGCTCGCCGCCCTCAAGCGCGCGCCTGCCCTGGTGATCGCCGCGGGGGTGATGGCGGTGATCAACGTCACCCTCTGGGTCTTCACCCTGGGCATCGGGTTCCTCTTCGTGGGCGCGCACGCCGCCGGCTACGCCACCACCATGCGCGGCCAGGGCAGCGTGCTGGGGCTCTACGGCACCTGCAGCAAGCTGCTCGGCCCCACCCGCCACATCGCCCCGTGGGTCCGCGTGTGCGGCACCAGCCAGCTCGTGCTGGGCCTCAACCTCCACCTCGTCACCCAGCTGCTGCTTTCGCTGGGGCGAGGCCTGTTCGGCTTCGATGTCACCTTCGCCGAGCGCTTCACCTCGCTCGACAACCCGACCTGGGTGGCCACCGTGGCGGCGGTGACCTTCGCGCTCTTCGAGCCGGTGCGGGCCGCGACCTCGACGCTGATGCTGATCGACGGCCGCGTGCGGCAGGAGGGCCTCGATCTGATCGCCCAGGTCGAGCAGCTCCCCGCGCGCAAGAAGCCGAAGGGCGTGGCGCTGGCCATCGGGCTCGCGTTGACCTTCTCCCTTCCCGCCCGGGGGGAATCAGCGCTGCTCGAGCGCGCCGGCAAGGTGACCGACGAGTGCGCGATGCGCGTCGACCTGGGCCCGATGGAGCGCGTGGCCCCCGAGGAACAGTCCTCGCTGTCCCGGTTGATCACCCGCGTCGAGCGCCGCGCCTACGAAGATGAGGACTGTGAAGCAGCCGAGGCCGATCTGCGCGAGGGCCTGCGCCTCTACGCCGAGCTGCAGGACCAGCCCGCCCCCCTCGACGCCCAGGGCACGGTGAAGTCCATCCTCTCGCGGCGCGAGTTCCAGACCGGCCCCGACCCGGAAGCCCCGTCCGTCGAGGAAGAGGCGCCGGAAGAGCCGGGCTGGCTGGCGAAGCTCTTCAAGGCGCTGTGGGAATGGCTGACGAAGCAACGCGACGACGAGCGTGAACGGCCGGTGCCCATCGAGACCTCGAGCTCCCCTGCGATGCCCGGCGCCAACGCGGTGATGATCGGCACGCTGGTGCTCGTCGGCGCGGTGCTCCTCTTCATCCTGATCCGCTCGTTCAAGCGCAAGGCGACCGAGAAGACCGAGCTCGACGAATCAGGGGGCCTCACCCAGCAGCCGCTCGATCACGACAGCATGAGCGCGCTGAGCAAGCCGCCCGAGACCTGGGCCGGCCTCGCCGACGAGCTGGCCGCGAAGGGTGAGTACCGCGAGGCGATCCGTCACCTCTACCTCGCCCTGCTCTCCCGGCTGCACCGCGACGGCGTGATCGACTACGACCCCACCTTGAGCAACTGGGAATACCTCTTCGCCTTCAAGGGGGCTTCGTCGCTCAAGGCCGGCTTCAAGGAGCTCACCCGCCGCTTCGACTTCGCCTGGTACGGCAACCTGGGCGTCGACTCGCTCGCCTACGCCATGTTCCGCAAGGTGGCAGAGCCGCTCCTGGTTCCGACGGTGGAAGGTGGCTCCTCCCGTGCGTAATCAACGCCCCCGAAGCCTGAGGCGGCCGCGTGGGGCTGGCGACACCTTCCCCCTGTTGCTGGTCGGCGGCGTGATGTTGCTGGGCGTGCTCGGCTGGTTCCTCCTGCAGGGCGCCCGGCGGGGCGGCTTTGCCGACCAGCTCTCCACCTTCAAGAGCGAGCCCGACGGCGCGCGCGCCCTCTACCTGCTCCTCTCCGAATCGGGGCTGCCCGTCCTCCGCCACCAGCAGGACCTCACCGTCATCCCGTCCACCCGGAACCTGGTGCTGCTGGGCACCCGCTTCGCGCGCGAGAAGGGCTTCGACAAGCTCGCCTTCGACGGCAGTGACGGCGGCGTGGCAGAGGACGACGACGAGGCGAACGACGCCGAGTTCAAGTCGCGCGGGGTCAACGCCCTCAAGTCGCCCCCCATCAGCAACGACGAGAGCGAGAAGCTGCTCGAGCACGTGCGCAACGGCGCCACCCTCGTCTACGTGCCCTCGAGCTACCGCGACCCGCGCCTGCTGGAGGACCTCGACGTGACCCTCGAGCGCACCGACAAGTCGCTCGCCGTGCGCACCCTGGTGCCCGCCCAGCCCAGCCGCTACGTGCAGGGCGTCGAGCGGGTGGTGACGAAGGTGCGCGCCTTCCTCGAGCTGCCCCCCGGCGCCGTGCCCCTGCTCGTCGACGAGAAGTTCGACAAGCCGGTGGCGGCGTTGATTCCGTACGGCCAGGGCCGGGTGATCATCATCGGCGCGCCCGAGCTGGCGATGAACCGCACCCTCGGCGTCGCCGACAACGCGCAGTTCTGGCACTCGCTCATCGGCGCGGTGGCGGCCAGCGGCCCGGTGGCCTTCGACGAGTTCCACCACGGCTTCACCGGCGAGCGGTCGATGGGCGAGTTCGCGGCGCGCTACGGCCTGCACTTCGCGGTGGGCCAGCTGCTGCTCGGGGTGATGCTGTGGGCGCTCGCGCTGCGCCGCTTCGGCAGCCCGCTCGCGCCCCCCGAGGAACTGCGCGTGGGCAACACCGACGCCCTCTTCGCCACCAGCCGCCTCTACCGCGAGGGCAAGCACCACGGGCACGCGGCCTCGAGCATCTTGAAGCACCTCGCCGCCGACTTCGCCGTGCGCGCAGGCGTGAGCGGCCGCCTCGGCCCCGCGGAGATCGGCGCCGCCCTCGAGGTGCGCGGCCGCAAGGACCTCGCCAGCGCCCTGCTCGACATCGCGCGCGCCGTCAGCGCCACCAACTCCGAAGCCGACGTCGAGCGGGTGGCCGCGCTCGCCGCCGTCGCCCGGAAAGCCCTGAACCACAAACACGCAACCCCTGTGACGAGGAACGCACGATGACCCCCATTGGTGGACCCATTGCACCGCCGCCCGAAGTGCCCGTGCCGGTCTCTGCGGCGGTGACCCTCGCCGCCCAACTGCGCGAAGCGAGCCTCGCCGAGGTGCGCAAGGCGGTCGTCGGCCAGGACGAGGCGCTCGAGCTCATGTTGTGCGGCCTGATCGCGGGCGGCCACGTGCTGCTCGAGGGCGTGCCCGGCGTGGCCAAGACGCTCATGGCCAAGGCCCTGGCCCGAAGCGTGAGCGCCGAGTTCAAGCGCATTCAGTTCACGCCCGACCTGATGCCGTCCGACATCCTCGGCACCAGCATCTTCGACCTCAAGTCGCAGTCGTTCGTGCTGGTGCGCGGGCCGATCTTCACCGACCTGTTGTTGACCGATGAGATCAACCGGGCCCCGGCGAAGACGCAGTCGGCGTTGCTCGAGGCGATGCAGGAGCGCGCGGTGTCGCTCGAGGGAAAACACATTCAGCTGTCCCCGCTCTTCACCGTGTTCGCCACCCAGAACCCGGTCGAGTCAGAGGGCACCTACCCGCTGCCCGAGGCGCAGCTCGATCGTTTCCTGTTCAAGATCGACGTCGGCTACCCCAGCGACGAAGAGGAAGAGGCCATTCTCACCTCGGTGAGCAAGGGCTTCGACGCGGGCGATCTGCAGGCGGCCGGGGTGCAGGCGGCCGTGACGCAGGACCAGGTGAAGCAGGCGCGCCTCGCCATGGCCGAGGTGCGCATCGAGCCGGCCGTGCTGTCGTACGTGCGCAAGCTGGTCGCGGCCACCAGGCGCTCACCGCGCATCCGCCTCGGAGCCGGGCCCCGCGCGGCCGTGCACCTGCTGCTCGCCAGCAAGTCGCTCGCCGCGCTGCGCGGCCGCGGCTTCGTCACTCCGGACGACATCCGCTATCTGGCCGGGCCGGTGCTCAAGCACCGCCTCCTGCTCTCGCCCGATGCCGAGTTGGACGGCGCTACCCCAGCCGACGTGTTGAGAGAGGTTGTCGCGTCGGTCGAGGTCCCCAGGTGATGAGGCCTGGTTCGCCCTCTCCCCGACCCTCTCCCCCGCGGGGAGAGGGAGGCACGGGCCCATGATCCCCTCAGGACGTCTCTGGCTCATCCTGTGTCTGCTCGCGCTGCCGACGATGGCGGCGGGCTTCATCACGGGCCTGGGGCCGCTGATCGTCCTGCTCGACGTCCTCCTGCTGTTGATCGCGGGCCTCGACTTCCTCCTCGCCCGCCGCGCGCCGCTGAAGATCTGGCGAGAGCTGCCCGTGCGCCTGCAGGTCGGCGTGGCGAGCCCCGTCACGCTGCACCTCATCAACACCGCGACCCGCGCCATCCGCCTCGACGTGCGCGACGATTCCCCCCAGGACTTCGCCAGCAAGCCCGCGGTGCTCTCGCTGACGGTCTTAGCGAGCAGCCGCGCGAAGCTCCACTACACGACCACCCCGGGCAAGCGCGGCAAGTTCGAGTTCGGCGCCATCCACCTGCGCGTGCGCGGCCCCTTCGGCTTCGTCTGGCACGAGCGCATGGTGCCCGCGAGCGTGGCCGTCAGCGTGTTCCCCGACATGCGCGGCGCCAGCCGGCTGCTGCTGTCCGACGCCGCGCTCGACTTCGTGAACCTGGGCCTGCGACAACTGCGGCGTGACGGCCGCGGCTCCGAGTTCGCCCGCTTGCGCGACTATTCGCAGGGCGACTCGGTGCGCGACGTCGACTGGAAGGCCACCGCCCGCCGCGGACGCCCGGTCACCCGGGTGATGGAATCGGAGCGCAGCCAGACCGTGCTCATCGGCGTCGACGCCGGCCGCTCGATGGCCGCGCGGGTGGACGGCCTCACCAAGCTCGATCACGCGGTGAACGCGGCCCTGTTCCTCGCCTTCGTCGCGGTGCGCAACGGAGATCGCGTGGGCCTGGTGGTCTTCGCCGACGGCATCAAGACCTACCTCGCCCCGTCCGCGGGGCGGCTCCAGTACCGGAAGATCGTCGACGCGCTCTACACCGCCAAGCCGCACCTCACGTACGTCGACTACCTCGCGCTCTTCAAGGAGCTCAACGTGCGGCTGCTCAAGCGCAGCCTGCTGTGCGTGTTCACCGACTTCATCGACGAGGACCAGGCGCAGACGATGGTCGACCCCATGCGCCGCCTCGCCAAGCGCCACGTGCCGCTGTGCCTCTCGGTGAAAGACGCCGCGCTCGCGCAGCTGCTCGAGACCACGCCGCCCGACGCCGAGGTCGCCTACCAGCACGCGGTCGCAAGCGAACTGCTGCTCGAGCGTGAAGCGATGAAGCGGAAGGTCGGGCGGGACGGCGTGACGGTGGTGGACGTCGACGCCAACCAGCTCTCATTGGCCGCGGTGAACCAGTACCTCGAGATCAAAGCCCGGGGCACCCTCTGACACGCCTCGGCTGAGCTGATGCCGCTCTGAAGCCGGGGCGCGCGCGACCCGGTGGAAATGACGCGCGCCGGCGCCAGAACGGTGATCAACTCGGGCGCGCGGGACAACAGGGAGCAAGCCATGAAGGTCTTCTGTCCGAACTGCGGCACCGGGAACGATGGCATGCCGGGCGGCCGGCTCACCTGCAAGGCGTGCACGGCCAGCTTCGAGGTGCCACGAGAAGGCGGCGTCGCGCCCCAGCCGCAGGTCGTCTCCCCGCCCCCCGTTCGCCCCGAGCCGAGTCGAGGGGTCACCGGGCCGCCGGCCGCCAACTCGCCCTTCCCCACCGGCTACGTCGGCCCTCCGCCGTCGGGCTTCGGCAGCGGCTCAGGCCTCGCCAGTGGACAGACGAACACCCTGGCCATCGTCTCGATGGTGCTGGGCATTCTCTGCTGCGTCCCGTTCGCGTCGCTGGGTGCCATCATCACCGGGGTGATCGCCCAGAATCAGATCAACGCGACCAACGGCCAGCAGAAGGGCAAGGAGTTCGCCCTGGTGGGCATCATCCTCGGCGCCAGCAGCCTGCTGCTCACCATCGCGAGCCTGATCTTCAACGTGCTGGGTCGGATTCGCTGAGCAGCTTCCGCGCCGCGCCCGACCACAGGTAGGCGTACACGCCGCTGCCGACGATCAACGCGAACGACACCTTGAACGCGACCGAGAGCCGCGGCGGGTGGATCTGGGAGATCGTCCCCTCGATGAACCCGGCCAGCACGAAGAGCGCGAGCGTGCCCAGCAGCAGCTGCAGCGCCGTCCGGCCTTCCCGCTTGAGCGCGGCGCGCCGCGACAGCCCCTTCGGCGCGACCAGGGCGCGCGCGAGCACGAAGCCCGCAGCGCCGGCGATCACGATCGCCGAGATCTCAGGGATCCCGTGCGGGAGGATCCACGCCCAGAACCATCCGGCCATGCCCTTCGAGGTGTAGACCCACGCGAGCGAGCCCAGCATCACCCCGTTCAGGAACATGAGGATCGCCGTCCCCAGTCCGGCGGTGAGCCCCAGCGCGAACGCGAGGAACGCCACCTGGATGTTGTGGGTGAAGAGGAAGCTCGTGAACACCGCCTGATCGCCCGCCCCCGCGCCCTTGTTCTTCGCCTCGTCGACGGCTCGCTTCTCAGGGTCGAGCTTGAGGTGCTGCTCCGGCACCAGGTACGGCGCCGCGTCGGGGTCGAACATCATGCCGATCCACCCGAAGCCGAAGCCCGCCCAGAACAAGAGGAACGCCGCGACGAACATGCGCCACTCGCGCGCCATCACGTCGGGAAAGCCCATCGTCAGAAAGCGCCCCACCTCGCCCATGCGCACGCGTTTGCCCGGGTAGGTCAGCGCGTACGCCCGCCCCACCAGATCGTTGAGGTAGCCGCTGACGTCGGCCGCCCCCGCTCGCGCTCGCACCCAGAGCAGATCCGACGAGGTCGAGCGGTACAGCCGCGAGAGCGTGCGCGCGTCGTCGAGCGAGAGCTTGTTGAGCCCGTCGCGCTCGGCCGTGTCGAGCAGCCGCTCGAGCGAACTCCACTTCGGCCGACGCTGCTCGACGAACTCCGCCAGTTCCATGGGAAGAGCAGTCTAGACTGATCGCCGCCATGTCGACGGCCATCGATGCACCCGTGAGACTCGACGGCACCCACACGGTGCTCACGCCCGAGTACGTCGAGTTCAACTTCGTGCTCGCCGGGTTGATGAGCCGCTTCCTCGCGCTCCTCGTCGACACCGTGCTGAGCCTGATCATCACCTACGTGCTCTTCATCGTGGTGTTGCTGATCTCCCTGCTGGTCTCCGCCGGCGGCGCCGCCGTCGGAGGCGCCGGCGTGGGCGAGTCGCTCTTCGGCCTGGGGGTCGCCGCCCAGTTCGTCATCTGGTTCCTGATCGACTGGGGCTACATGGTCCTGCTCGAGACCGCCTGGAGCGGCCAGACCGTGGGCAAGAAGATGATGGGGCTGCGCGTGATCCAGGACACCGGCGTGCGCGTCGGCGTCTACCAGTCGCTGTTGCGCAACCTGGTCAGGCCGCTCGACAAGCTCCCGATCTTCTACCTGGTGGGAGGTGTCGCCGCGTTGTTCTCGGGCACCCAGCAGCGCGTCGGAGATCTGCTCGCCGGCACCATCGTGGTGCGCGAGCGGCGCCTCAAGATCCCCGCCCAGCTCGAGCGCCCCGACGGCGACACCTCGCTGCTCGCCGACCCCGACTTCCGCGCCCGCGTGGCGAAGCTCTCGGCCGAAGAAGAGACGGTGTTGTTCTCAGCCGCGCTGCGCCGCGAAGAGCTGGGCATGGAAGCCCGCCTCAACCTCTTCGCCACCCTCGCCCGCCGCCTCGAGGAAGACCTGGGCTTCACCAAGCCCGGTCACCTGTCCGACGAGAAGCTGGTGCTGCTGGTGACCGCCGCGCTCGCCGCGAAGAACGCGCAGAAGCGCAAGGCCGCCCCGCCGCCCCTCCGCTTCCTCCAGCGGTGACTCGACTTCGTCAGCTCAGAAGTACGTGGTGGCGCCCGCGCCCGCGCCGATGGCGAAGCTCACCGGCTTGTTGAGCGTCACGTACATGTCGACGTAGGCCCGCGCGCCGATCGACACGCTCTCGCCCACGAAGAAGTCGATGCCCGTGCCGATGCCCGGCCCCGCGAAGAAGTTGTTGAGCCGCCCGTTGTTCAGCTTTTCGTCGCGAATGAAATAGAGCCCGGCGACGTGAACGGTGGCGTACGGCCGAATCGACTCCTCCAGGAACATGTACTTGAGGCCGAACTGCCCACCCGAGGCGATCACGATGCCCGGCCCGTCGCTCGCCGTGACTCCGAACTTCTGGTACGCGAACATGAGCGGAATCCGCAGGAACACCTCGAAGCCGCTCTCGATGTAGAAGCCGCCTTCGAGCGTGATCGGCACGCCCCAGTCGATGCCCACCGACGTGGAATCACCGACGATCCCGAACCCGCTCACGCCCAGCCCGAGGTTCCGGTTGGCGAAGCTCGCTGACGCGAGTGCCTCCGTCGCTCCGAGAAGACCGAACACCAGCACCCACGTCGAGAGCTTCTTGGCCATATGGCGGGGCATCGTACCTCCCAACATCGGGAAATCAGCCGCGTTTCGTTGTTCGGCGTCATTGCGACCGATGCCCCCGTTCTCTACACTCAAGCCCGTGAATCGACTTCGCCTGGCCCTTGCCGTGGGTTTGATGGCCGCGGGCTGCATGTCCGTGCCCGCCCCACACCCCCGCGCGCTCGAGTGCAATGAACTCTGCGCTCAGTACATCACCATGGGAAACCTCCAGGCCGCTGAGGATCAGTGCGATCTCGGCATCCAGTTCTCCCCCCAGTACGCCGACCTCTGGGTCAACAAGGGGGTCATCGCCTTCAACCGCGGGCAGGACGCCAAGGCCAAGGAGTACCTGATCAAGGCGCTCCGCCTGAACCAGGACCAGGCGCAGGCCTACAACAACCTCGGCAACCTCTACATGAAGGAACAGGGCTTCGGAAAAGCCCACGACAACTTCCAGCGCGCCCTGCGGGTGAACCCCGACTACCTCGAGGCCCGCTACAACCTGGCCCTCGCCTTCAAGGCCCTCAACCAGCCCGACAAGGCGAAGAAGGAACTGCGCACCCTGCTCCACGTCAGGCCCGACCTCGCCGACGCCTGGGCCCAACTCGGGCAGATCGCCGTGGAAGAAGGCGAGAACGAGACGGCCATCGAGACCCTCACCAAGGCCACCCAGCTCGACCCGAAGTTCACCGCCGCCTGGCTGGTGCTGGGCAACGCCTTCATGGAAGCCGGCAAGCCCTGCGAAGCGAAGGACACGTTCTCGAGCTGCATCGAGACCGACGAGAACTTCGCCCAGTGCCGCAACAACATCATCGTGGCCGAGAGGAAGTGCAAGCTGCAGGACAAGGCCCTCGACGACGTCAAGGCGCGCGCCGCCGGCACCAAGACGCCCGAAGGCGAGTACTCCGTCGCCATTCAGGCGCGGGAGAAGGGCCTCGTGAACGACGAAGAGCGCGCCTACAAGCGCTGCCTCAAGTACGACCCCAAGTACGCGCTGTGCCACTACGGGCTCTACGAGCTCTTCAAGAACCGGAGCGACGAGAAGAACGCGTCGGTCGCGTGCAAGAACTTCCTCAAGTTCGCCAGTGAGACCGAGTTCTCGAACCAGGTCGCCACCTGCAAGCAGTACGTCAGCGACTGAAGCCAAGCGCTCAATGGGAGTCCGACTCACGGTCAAAATGAAGAGCGGGAGCGGTGCCGATCAGACAAAGACGGTGCTGCTCGACGAGGAGATCATCACCTTCGGGCGTGATCAGACCTGCCAGGTCGTGCTCGCCCAGCAGGCCGTCTCGCGCAACCACGCCCGCATCTCGCGCGACGGCACCCTCTTCTTCCTCGAAGATCTCGGCTCGAGCTTCGGCACCTCGGTCAACGGCCAGAAGCTGCCCAAGGGCGAGAAGCGCCTGCTGCGCAACGGCGACGTCATCGCCATCGCCCAGTTCGACGTGACCTTCGATCGCGTGGCCGAGACCAGCACCGAAGACGTCTCGGGCAAGACCAGCTTCCTTTCCCGCAAGGTCGTCAAGGACGTGATGAAGGGCCTCGCCGCCGGCGGGGAGAACGCCTACTTCCGGGTGATGAACGGGGCGACCGAAGGCACCCGCATCGAGATCGCCGACGCCCAGGAATACATCTTCGGCCGCGACGCCGCCGACGCCGACATCGTGCTCAACGACGACCTCGTCTCACGCAAGCACGTCAAGGTGCGCCGCGACTGGTCGGGCACGCACGTCGAAGATCTCGGCAGCCGCAACGGCATCAAGCTCAACAAGAAGCGCACCCGCAAGGCCACCATCAAGGACCGCGACGAGCTCGAGATCGGCGGCGTGCGGCTGCTCTTCATCGACCCCTCCGAGGTCCGCGAGGATCCCGTCGTCATGTCCTCGAGCCAGGACGACGACGAGGGCACGCTCAGCGTCAAGGCCGAGGAAGAGAACCCGCCCTCGGTCGAGGTGAAGCAGGAAGAAGAAGAGCCCGCGCCCGAGCCCCCGTCGTCCGAGGCGCCCGCCGAAGAGCCGCCCGCCGACGAGTCGCAGAAGACCGAAGACGACGCCCCGCCCGAAGACGGCGAGGCCCCCCAGGACGAAGAGCAGCCCCAGGAAGAGCAGGAAGCCGACGAGGGCCCGCGCAGGCTCATCGACTTCAGCAACAAGCAGCACCTGGTCGCGCTGGGCATCGGCGCGGTGATGGTGCTCATGGGCCTGGTGCTCATCATCCTGCTCGTCGCAGGCGCCTGACCCTGTGCTCCCTCTCCCTGCGACAGCGGGGAGAGGGTTGGGGTGAGGGGCTCTACCGGGTGCTGATGCGCGCGACCGGCTGAATGTTCAGCTCGGGCGACAGCTCCTGGTAGCTCACCACCGAGAACGGCGGGTTGAACTCGTACTCGAGCAGCTTGCGCACGTAGCGCCGAATGTCCATCGAGGTGAGGATCACCGGTCGCTGCGCGGTGGGCGGCAGGTGGCCACACTCGTTCTTCACCGCCTGCACGATCTCCTGCGCGATGTCGGGCTCGAGCGCGAGGTGCGTGCCGGCCGAGGTGCGCTTGATCGAGCTGCGAATGGCGTCTTCGATCTGCGGGTCGAGCAGGTACACCACCAGGGTGTTCGTGCCGCGCGCGTACTTGTGCGAGACGTAGCGCTTGAGCGAGCTGCGCACGTGCTCGGTGAGCATCACGCTGTCGGCTTCCATCTGCCCCTGCTCCGCAAGCGCCTGCAGAATGCCGCGCAGGTCGCGAATCGAGATCTCTTCTTCCACCAGGCGCCCGAGGATGTCGGTGAGCTTGAGCACCGTGACCACCTTCGGCACCACCTCCTTCACGATCGCCGGGAAGGCCTTCTCGAGCTGATCGAGCATCGTCTGCACTTCCTGCACGCCGACGAACTCGCGGGCGTGACGGCGCAGCACCGACGCCACGTGGAGGATCATGTAGCCCGGCACGTCCCAGGTGGTGAGCCCGGCCGCCTCGAGCATGTCCTTGTTCTGCTCGGGCACCCACGCCGCGGGCTGCCGCGTCGCCGGGTTGATCGCGTCGAAGCCCTCGATGTTCATCAGGCGCAGCCGGTCGACCGTGTCGTTGACCAGAATGTGGCCCAGCGTCGCCTGGCCGGTGACCACCGGCACTTCGTTGATCTGAATCTGGTACGCGCCGGGCGGCAGGCCCGGGTTTCCACGGGCGCGCACGCCGGGGAACCGCACCCCGAGCTCGACGAACAGGCCGTCGCGCATGAACGGCACCAGCTCGAAGAGGAACTTGCCGCCGTCCTGCCGCGAGTCGACGAAGGGCACCAGCGCGTCGGACACCTCGAGCACGATGGGCGTGACGACGGGGATGAAGAGCTCGGAGTCGGGGTTGATCGGCTCCTTGGGCGCGGGCTCGGTGGCCGCGGCCTTCTGGTCCTCGCCCTCTTCACCGGGCGGCGTGCCGTCTTCCGTCAGCTCGCCGTTGTCGATCTTCTTCTGCCGCTTCAACATCATGTAGGCACCGCCGGCCGCGGCGGAGCCCAGCAGGAGGAACGGCACCTTGGGCAGGCCGGGCACCAGGCCGAGCACCAACAACATGCCGCCGGCGATGCCGATGGCGCGCGGGTAGGCGATCAGCTGCGAGCTGATGTCCTTGCCGAGGTGGGCGCCCTCTTCTTCGCCACCGACGCGCGTCACGATGATGCCGGCCGCGGTGGAGATGAGGATGGCGGGGATCATTCCGACCAGGCCGTCACCGATGGTCAGCAGCGCGTACTTCTTGGCCGCCTCGCCGACCGACATGCCCTTCTGCGCCACGCCGATGGCCAGACCGCCGACGATGTTCACCACCGTGATGATGATGCCGGCGATGGCGTCGCCTTTGACGAACTTCATGGCGCCGTCCATGGCGCCGAACAGCTGCGACTCACGCTCGAGGTCACGGCGCTTGCGCTTGCCGTCTTCCATCTCGATCGACCCGGCGCGCAGGTCGGCGTCGATCGACATCTGCTTGCCGGGCATGGCGTCGAGGGTGAAGCGGGCGGCCACCTCGGCGACGCGCTCCGAGCCCTTGGCGATCACGATGAAGTTCACGATCACGAGGATGACGAAGACGATGCCACCGACCACGAAGTTGCCGCGCGCGACGAAGTTACCGAACGCGTAGACGACCTCGCCTGCGTCGCCGACCGACAAGATGAGTCGTGTCGTCGAGACGGTCAGCGCCAACCGGTACATCGTGGTGATCAGCAGCAGCGTGGGAAACACGCTGAACTGGAGCGCTCCGGGAATGTAGAGCGACATCAGCAGGATGATGACCGACAGGCTGATGTTGATGGTGAGGAGGATGTCCAACAGGAACGTCGGCAACGGGACGATCAACATCCCGATGATCGCCATCACCACGATGGCGAGGACGATGTCCGAGTACTTGTTGATGAAACCTTTGCCTTTGCCTGCGGCAAGCGCCATAGCCATGAGGCGGGGAGGCTAGCCCAAACCCTGTGCTGAGCGGAGCGGAAGGGCCTTCACGCCGGCCGATTGCCGCGCGCCAGGGCCAGCAATTTCCTGGCGCGGGCCACGAACGGGTCGGTGGAAGCCCCCAGCTTGATCGCCCGCTCCAGGTCTTCCATCGCCCGGCTCACCTTCCGCCGCGAGAGGCGGATCTCTCCGCGGTAGACCAGCGCCGCGAGATCGTCAGGATCGATCTCCAGCGCGGCCTCGAACTGCTCCAGCGCCTTGTCGAGCGCCTGCGCGCCCAGGAGGATGGTGCCGAGCATGGTGTGGGCGAATGGATCTCTGCGGCCCAGCGCCACCAGCGACTCGAAGACGATCCGCGCTTCCTCCGCCCTCCCCGCTTCGAAGGCCTCGTGGCCCAGGCGGGTGAGATCGGCGAACGCCTGCTCGGTGGGATCGACCGTCTCGTCGGTCAACGTCTTGCGGCCCTTGCGGGAGGGCCTGCGATCTGCGGGCGGCTCGACCACCTCTTCCGTCACCAGCGTCTCCACCGTCTGAAGGCGCCTGGGCACAGGCCCACGCGCCTTCTTCGGGTAGTAAACGATTTCGACGGGTTTCGAGCCGGGTGAGCGCGCCATCGACTACTTCTTCTTGGCGTCCTTCTTCGGCTCTTCCTTCTTGTCGTCCTTCGTCGCGCTCTCGATCATCTCGAGGGCGGCGGCGGCGAGCACGCGGGCGCGCTGGGTGAGCGGATCTTCGAACTTGGGATCGAGCTCGACCGCCTTGGCGAAGTCTTCGGCGGCCTCGAGGATCTTGCCGTCGCGCAGGTTCACCTCACCGCGGTTCACGTACGGCGCGACCTCCTTCGGGTTCAACGCGATCGCCACGTCGAAGTAGCCGCGCGCCATCTCGAGATCCTCTTCCGCGAGGAAAACCGCGCCCAGGGCCGTGTGGTAGTACGACTCGGTCGGCTCGAGAGAGATGAGGCCGGAGAAGATCGTCTTCGCCTCGCTGTACTTGCCCTGCTCGTACAGGCGGAAGCCGATGAGGGCCATCTGCAGCATCTCGGGGCCGCTGATCGCGTGGTAATCGCGGAGGTTCATCTCCCCCTTCTGGAACGCAGCCTTGCGCTCAGGGGTGTAGAGCAGCTTCTCCCAGTTCGGAGTCGCCTCCTTGACCACTTCGATGCCAGGGATTGCGCTGGCGGTAGGGACGGACTCGTCTTTCTTCTTCTCGCTCATCGTGCTGTCTCCCCTGAGTGATTTCGAATTCGAAGCGCGTGGACTGCACCACAGCTGTCGGCGTGAGGCATCAAAAAAAAAGGCCGGGAACCCGAAGGTTCCCAGCCTGTGAAGCTTCGACCTGCGCGGTGCTTAGCGGAGGTTCTGGATCATCGAGGAGCGGGTCTGGTCGTGCGACTTCTGCACGGTCGACATCATCTCCCAGAACTTGTTCATGTTCGACATCGCCTGCTGGTAGTTGAACATCTGCTCGTTGTAGGCGTTCTGCTTGCTCACGTCCTTCGCGTCCTCACCGGACAGCGGCTTGGGCGGGAGGTTCGCACCACCGCTGGCGCCCGAAGCGCCCGAGCTGGAGCCGGTCGCAGGAGCCGACGAGGAGCCCGTAGCAGGAGCGGACGAGGAACCCGTGCCCGGCGCGGGGGGCGGGTTGTTCGCGATGCCGTCCTGGCGGGGCGCGGTGTTCATGCCCGGCAGAGCAACCTGGCCGGCGCCCGGAGCGAGGCGCTTCATCACGAGGTCGCCGAGACCCTGGATGAGCTTGTCGATGCCGCCACCCGCGAACTGCTTGAGCATCTCAGCGCCCTTGCCGAGGAGCTTCTCGCCCAGAGCCTTGAGGGGTGAGGGCAGGGGAAGGGCACCGAGCGCGGTCTTGAGGAAGTTGGCGCCGGTGTTGACGAACCCGTCGGTCAGCTTCTTGAGGAGACCCGTGGCGGCAGGAGCGACGGCCTTCAGGATCGAGGGAGCAACCTGCTTGATCACGCCACCGATTGCGCCGCCGATGGACTTAAGAGCACCACCCATGATGAGCCTCTTCTTTCGTTTGTTGGTTGAGCCGGAGAGTTATTCCCCAGCAGTTGCAAAGTTATCGCAGTCTGGGGCCCAGCAGTTTCCTGATGATTTCTATTTTTTTGAGAGAACGGTGATCAGCGCAGATACCTTAGTGTTTTCAGGTGATTCGGGCTTCGAGTACTGCAGGGCCCGGCGCAGATCGTCCATCGCCTGCACCTTCTGACCCTGCAGCAGCTTCACCTCGGCCCGCCCCAGGTAGGCCCCGGCGTCCTGAGGCGCGATCTTGAGCGCCACGTCGTAGGCCGCCACCGCCCCTGACGGGTTTCCGGCCGCCATCTCCACCACGCCCAGCGCCTTGGCGAAGTACGGGTCCATCGGGTTGATGGCGTACAGGCCCTGAAACACCGTGCGCGCCTCGTTCACCTTGCCCTGGTAGTAGAAGTAGTAACCCGTGCGCGCGATTGAGTAGAGTTCCTCATTCGTATACCCGCGCACGTCCTTGAGGGTCGCCTTGCCGTCGGCCCACTTCTGGAGCCGCTGGGCCAGCCCCGGGTCGTCGGCCATCTAGTACCCCTCCTCGATGGTCTCTTCGCGGCGGCGCCGTTCGATCTCGGCCATGTCGTTGCTCACCGTGCCCACCAGCTCGAGCATCGACGACTCGCGCGCCAGCAGTGACTTGAGGCGCTCCACGCGATCGGCCGGCGCGCGAATCGCGCCCAGGCCCCGCTGCATCGCTTCCTGGTTCGCCTCGGCCAGGCGCTCGGCGACCGTGTTGAGCGGCCCGCGATCGAGGTAACCCTCGACGTCGGAGTCATGCCCCGCGGGGGAAGGCGGCATCGGCAGCCGGATCTCCTCGGCCGAGCTGGCGGGGCCGATGGAATCGAGCAGCGCGGTCGAGGCGAGCGCCGGGTTCTTCGGGTCACCCTTCTTGCGGACGTTCTTCCGATCGAGCTGCGCCTTGTTGACGAGCTTCTCGCGAACGCCTTGCGGCCCACCCCAGGGCCAGGCCGGCGCGCGCGTCTGCGGTTGTCCAATCTTCGCCATGTCAGCTCACTCCTTACTTCTTGTTGCCGGCTTGCTGCTGCAGTGCGTTCACGAAGTTCAGCACCTCGGCGACCGCGTCATACAACTCCTCGGGCACTTCCTGCCCCACGTCGACGCGGTAGAGCGCACCGGCCAGCGTGGTGTTCTTCATGAAGGGCACGCCGTACTGCTTGGCGATCTCGCGGATCTTCTCGGCCTTGAGCCGCATGCCCTTGGCGATCACCCGCGGGGCGTTGTCCTTCTCGCGATCGTACTTGAGCGCGATGGCGATGTCGGCGTCTTCGGCCATGGTGATCTCCTTCTTACCTCGGCCGAAGCGACGGCGGCGGCTCCCTCAGCCACAGGCGAGCCGGCGAGGTTTCGGTGTCGATGATCTCGTCGAGGGTGAACAGGCGGTGCACCGGGGTGTTGCGGTCGGTGGTGAGGAAGAGCATGCGCGCGAAGCCGCTGGCCTTGAGCCCGCGCTGCGCACGCCGCACCAGCACCCGCGAGAGCCCCCGGCCGCGCTCCGAGGGGTCCACCGCCAGGCCAAGGAGGATCCCCGTGCCCGAGGTCTCGGTGGCGGCGCAGCAGATCACCCCCACCACGCGCGGGCCGTTGCGAATCACCACGCACGCCGCCGGCACCACCTTCCCCTGCCCGCCCGCCAGGTACTCGTCGAAGGCCGCCCCGCAGCGCTCGAGCGTGGGCGGGTCTGGCAGCGTGGCGTAGAGCCCTTCCACGCTCATGGCGTGGGTGCGCGCGAAGAGGCTCCGCGCGTCGGCGCGCACCGGCTCTTCCAATGGGCATATCTCGAGGCCAGCGGTCTGGGGCTCGTCGAGCGGCACGCGCGAGAGCTCCTGGGTGAAGACCTGGCGCAGCAGCAGCCGGTAGCCCAGCTCGTCCAGCCGGGCCCCGTCCACCTGCAGCGCCTCCTCGTCCCAGATCAGCGCGTCCGAAGTCTCCCGCAGCTCGGCCAGCGCCAGGAGCAGCGTCGCTTCAGGGCCATGGGCCGCCACCAACTGGCGCCAGGCGCCCCGCTCGTTCACCACCGTGGCGGCCACGCCGTCATCCGAACGGGTGATGAGGCCGCGCAGCTCGCCCGACTCCAGCCGGTCGTGCAGGGCCAGCGCGCTCAGCAGCGGCATGCCTCCCGCGCGAAGCACGGCACACACCTCGTCGAGGTGAGCCGAATCCACCGACCGAGGAGCCATCGATTCATCTGAGTCGATGCCCCGCGAGGGTGTCAACCAGCCGTCGGCGCGCCCGTCTTGAGCTGGTAGACGAAGTTCAGCACCTCGGCGACCGCGTCGTAGAGCTCCTCGGGCACCTCCTGGTTCACCTCGATGCGCAACAGCGCGTGCGCCAGCGGCACGTTGCGCAGCAGCGGCACGTCGTACTGCCGGGCCAGCTGGCGAATGCCCTCGGCCTTCAGCTCGATGCCCTTGGCGATGATGCGCGGGGCCCCGTCGCGCGCCTTGTCGTACTTGAGCGCGATCGCCACGTGGTCGGGGTTGGTGACGATCACGTCGGCGCCCTTCACCGAGTCCATCTGCGCGCTCTCGAGCAGCTCGTGGGCCAGCTCCTTGCGCTTGGCCTTGTGGTGCGGGTCGCCTTCCGATTCCTTGTATTCCTTCTTCACGTCGTCCTTCGACATCATCTGGTCCTTCATGTAGCTCTTGTGCTGCCACCAGACGTCGAAGATGGCGAAGCCGACGAAGAGCATCACCACCCGCTTGACGATGCGGTTCACCAGCTCGCCCATCACCATCATGGTGATCGCCGCGTCACCGTTGATGGTGGACACCACCAGCTTCATCGCGTCGTGCACCACCCCGTAGACGACCCACCCGGTGACGGCGAGCTTGAACATCGACTTGAGCAGCTCGACCAGCTGCTTCTTGCCGATCATGTTCTTGAGGCCGCTGATCGGGTTGAGCTTCTCGAACTTCGGCATCACCGCGTCGAGCGCGAGCAGCGCGCCGACCTGGAGGAACTCCATCAGGCCGCCGGCGATCGCCGCGGCGAACGCGATGGGGATGCAGGTCAGCAGCAGGTCCTGCAGCGCGAGCACCATGAGCTGCCGGGTGGCGAGCTCGAGGTCTGCGGGGTGGGCGATGTGATCGACCGCGAAGAGGAACAGCTCCTTGATGCGCGTCTCGAAGGAACTCCAGGTGCCCCCCACCACCGCCATCGCCACCGCCATGGCGAAGACGCCCGACAGGTCCTTGCTCTTCCAGACGTTGCCCTGCTTGCGGGCATCGTCGATCTTCTTTTGAGACGGTTCCTCTGTCTTGTCTCCACCCTCAGACACGTCGCCTCCTCAGGAGAGCAGCTCGAAGGCACGCCTGAGCCAGCGCAGCATCACGCCGTACTCGCCGATGAGCCGGTCGACGATGAGGTGAATGGCGCTGACCATGATCAGCACCGTGACCACCGGCTTGATCTGCATCGCCACGAAGAAGACCTGCACCTGCGGCGCCACGCGGTTGATCATGCCCAGCGCCAGGTCGACCATGAAGGTCGCCAGCAGCACCGGCGACGCCAGCGCCAGCGCGATGCGCACCATGTCGCCGAAGATGCGCAGGATCGTCTCGAAGAAGCCCCAGGTGCCGTGGCTGAAGCGCGGGTACTGGTCGAGGGGGATCTGCGTCAGGCTCTCGCCGAAGACCTGGAAGACGATGTGGTGGCCGCCCAGGGTGAGGAAGAGCACCGTCGTCATCTGCAGCTGAAGGTTCGAGAACAGCGACGCGTTCTGGCCCATCTGCGGCACCATCAGCTGCGCCTGGTTCGTACCCGACATCGAGTCGATCAGGTTGCCTGCCGAGTTCGCCGCGTCGAACACCATGCCCACGATGAAGGCGAGCGTCAGCCCGAGGAACAGCTCCTTGAGCATCAACGCGATGAACAGCACCGCCGAGATGGGGATCTCCCGAACCTGCGCGATCAGCACCGGGTAGAGCACCATGCCGATCATCACGCCCAGGCCCATCTTCACTTCCTGGGGCACGGTCTCGCCGCCGAGGAACGGGGTGAGGATCACCACCGGCAGCACCCGCGCCATCAACAACGCGAACGCGAGCAGGATCTGGGTGAAGTCGAGCTGAATGCCCAGCTCGTGCCTCAGCGCCGCGACCAGTTCCTGTGCTTCGGCTGCGCCCATGCCGTCAGTGGCCGATCAGCATGGGGAAGCGGTCGAAGATGTTGAAGGTGAAGCGCAGCAGCATCGAGCCCATCCACGGGCCTGCCAGCCCCAGCACCCCGAAGATCACCACCAGCTTGGGGGCGAACGAGAGCGTCTGCTCCTGGATCTGCGTGGCCGCCTGGAAGACGGACACCATGAAGCCGATGATCAACGACAGGATGATCGGCGGCCCCGAGACCACGAGCACGAGGATCAGCGCCTGCTGAATGACGTTGGTGAGTTGATGCATGCGCTCTCCCTCAGAGGTAGCCGATGACCAGGCCCTTCGCGATCAGGTACCAACCGTCCACCAGCACGAAGAGCAATAACTTGAAGGGCATCGATATCGTCGTCGGCGACAACATCTGCATGCCCAGCGCGAGCAGGATGTTCGCCACCACCATGTCGATCACCAGGAACGGCAGGAACAACATGAACCCGATCTGGAACGCCTCCTTCAGCTCGGAGACCACGAACGACGGCACCAGCACCAGGAAGTCCTTCTCGCTGATGCCGACGCGGTCCTCGGGTTTTCGCAGCTTGAGCGCCAGCGAGTAGAAGAGCGTTCGATCTTTGAGCGTGATCTTCTTGAGCAGGAAGTCACGCATGGGCTCCTTGGCCCGGTTGGCCGCCTGCACCAGGGTGTCGACGGTCTTCGCGCTCATCAACCCCCCTTCCTGGGTGACGCCTGTCGCGTCGGCTGCCCGGAACATCGCCTGGCCCACCGGCGACATGATGTAGACGGTGAGGATCGTCGCCAGCCCGGTGATCACCTGCGTGGGGGGTATCTGCTGGGTGCCCAGCGCCGAGCGCACGATCGAGAGCACCACCGAGATCTTCACGAAGCTCGTCACCATCAACAGCACGAAGGGCGCCAGGCTCATCGCCGCCAGCGCCATCATCAGCACCAGCGGCTTGTTGGCGAACGAGTCGCCGCCCGAGAGCGGCACGTCGCCGACGTCGACCGGCGGAGGCGTCGCCCCCCGCCCCTTCTTCTGGGCCAACGCGAGCGCGGGCGTGAGCAGGAACGCCGCGGAGAACACCCACAACTTCAGGCGCATCGGGGTCGAGAGACGTTCAGTCACAGTCACGGGGTCTGTCCAGGGTCAGGCGCAGTGGGGGGCGCATCCTTGCGTCCCAGCAACCTGCGCAGCAGGGGGCTCAACTGAATCGGCGAGGCCGGAGTCGACGCCTTCAGCTTGTCGACCTCCGCCCGATCGAGCTTGGTGATCAAGGTGAGCGCGCTCTCGCCGCCGCCGATGAGCAACACCTCACCGCCCGCCTCGACCACGAACAACGAGCGCTTCTGATCGAGCGCCACGCGCTCGAGCACCGTCACCACCGAGGTGCCCACCGGCGCGCGAATGCCCAGCAGGCGCCGCAGCCCCACGTTGAGCGTCAGGTAGGCGAGCGCCACCACCATCGCCAGGACGATCATCGTCCTCACCAGCGTCCACCCCAGGCTGAACTCGTCAGCGGCCAGGTCGGGCGGCTCTGATTTCGGGATCTCGGGCTCCGCGAGCCGGCCTGCTTCGTCGCGCGGAAGCGCCGAGGGCTCGGCCGCCGGCACCACGATGGTGGGCTCGGGCGGGCGCTCCTCGGCCCGCGCTGCGGGGGCGGACGTCAGGGAGATGAAGAGGAGGAGGACCGGCAACCGAAGCACGGGCGCACGGTAGCCGACGCGTGACGCGCGGTCACCCTGCGAGCGAGAGGATCCGGATGCCGAGGTTGCCGTCGATCTCGACGAGCTCACCCCGCGCCACCACCTTGCCGTTGACCGACAGATCGAGCGGCTCACCGGCCACGCGGTTCAGGTCGAAGACGTGGCCGACCTTGAGGGCCACCACCTCTTCGGCGGTCGTCGACACGCGGCCCAGCTCGACCGCGATCTGCAGGGGGATGTCGTTCATCAGGTCGGCGCCACCGGCGCCCTGGGCATCTTCCACGTCGTTTCTCCCTCGAACCGCACCAGGTGTTGTCGACTCGTCAGCGTCTTCATCGGCCCCGGCCTCACCATCGGCCGCGGGCTCTTCGGGCGAATCTTCCCCCGCGCCGGGAGGCGGAGGCCCCCCCACGCTGATACCCGTCACTTTCGCCTGAAACCGGCCGCCCTCGGCGATGATCTCGGCGTCGAGGTGGCCGGCGCGCCCGTAGCCCACCTTGAGCTTCGCCGTCCCCCCCTGCCCCTGGTCCGGCCGGGCGCTGAGCGTGTCCACCAGCACCACGTCGCGCTCTCGCAGCTGGGACAGCTCGGCCGCGGAGATCTCGACGTTGCCGATCTCGGCGCGCACCCAGGTCTTCACGTTGCGCAGGCGCGTGAGGTGGGCCTGCGCGTCAGAGGCGCGGCGGGCGCGGCGCACGGCGGCGTCGGCCGGCGGGTTCGCCGTGGCCAGCACCTCTTCGGGGATCACCAGGCGCACGTAGCCGGTGTGGCTGCCGAACACGGCCTTGAGCTGCACGATCGCCAGGTTCTCGGTCTCGGGAATGAGGCCCTGGATC
Source organism: Archangium sp. (assembly GCA_030681645.1). GTDB lineage: Bacteria > Myxococcota > Myxococcia > Myxococcales > Myxococcaceae > Archangium_A. Next base: position 47,643 of record JAUXRX010000048.1, on the reverse strand, counting down.
TCTTCGAAGCCGCGCACCACGCCCTCGATCCGCAGCTTGGGGATCGACGGGTCGAGCGAGGGCGAGAGCGCCTTGAGCGTCTCGATGATGACGTAGGTCATCACGCCCTCTTCGATGTCGGTCAGCGGGCGCAGCGCCACCGTCTCACCCGCGCCGCCCAGCAACATGTCGATGGCGTGGTGGGCCAGGCCCAGCTCGACCTCGAGCAGGCCGCGCGTCTTGTTGGGCTGGGGCGCGAGCACCGCGAGGAAGGTCGTCTCGCCGATGTAGTGCTGCAGCTGCGACATCGGCACCACGTGCACGTAGTCGGCGTGCAGCGAGACCTCTTCCTCGAGCATCTCCTGCAGGCGCTTGCGCACCGAGCTCGAGACCTCCCCGGTCGAGCGCACGTTGGGCAACATCCACTCGAGGTTCTTGACCAGCTGCGCGTGCCGCTTGCTGACCTTCTCGAGGTTGTTGAACACGAAGGGCCTCCACGCGCGCCCCGACTTGGCGAACGTGGGCGCCTTGATCATCATCGTGGTCTCGGGCGACTTGCCCGTGGTCCTCGAACTCACCCGCGGGCCTCGGTCTTGAAGTCCTCGAGCGTGAGCCCACGCGCGCCGAGCGCCGCCTTGAGCGCCTCACCCTGCTCTTCGATCATCTTGAGCACGTCCTTGTCGGACCCCGAGAAGACCGCCGAGATCTTCCCGTTCTTCGCCGAGACCTTCACCGAGAGGCCCGAGAGCACGTCGCCCTTGAGATCGATCTGGAACTCCGTCTTGCCCATGGCGTTGGTGCCGATGCGCACGTTCTCGACGATCTTCTGCGCCAGCTCGTTGGCCACCTTGCGCAGCCGCTCGGAACCCGAGGCCTCCTTCGCCTTCGCCACCGACATCGGCGCCATCAGCGCGGGGTTGAAGCGGAAGCCGGGGTTCGCCGCGGCGGCGCCGCCCCCGTCCTTGTCCTTCCCTCCGCCCTGCTGGCCGCCGCCCTTGTCGGCGTCGGCCTTGATGTCGCCCTTCTCGCCCTTCGCCGAAGCCCCCGCCGCGCCGCTCGTGGCGCTGCTGCTGCTCGACTCGCCGGCTTCCTTGCGCTCCTCGAGGCGCTCGCGCGACACCTTGGCGTCGCCGCTGCGGCCCTGCGCGGCCTTCGCGTTGCCCGCCTGATCGGCGCCGCGGCTGCTGGCGGTCTGCGAGAGCTCCTGCCCGCCCTGCTCCTTGACCTGCTCCATCTGCTTGCCGTCGGACCGGCTGTTCTGCTGAACCTTCTGTTCCTGGCCCTTGGCGCCCAGCTTCGACTTGAAGGCGCTCTCCTGCTGCGTGCCCTGCGTCCCCTGCTCGAGGTGCTTGGCCTCGTCCGCGTGGCCGGCCTCCGCGGCCTCCAGCAGCTGGGCGATGGCGCTGCGCGCGAGGTTGCCCTCCTGCTTGACCTGGGCTTCCTTCTTCTGGCCCTGCACCAGCTTCGAGAACGCGTTGTTCTCGGCGGCCTTCTTGCTCTTCTGACCTTCTTCGGTTCGTTTCGCTTCGGCGAGTCGGGCTGCAACCCGCGCCGCGTCGCGATCGTCGTCGACTCGGCTCATGACTTCTTCTCCAGGCGCGTCCGGGCGAGGTGGAGCACCGCTCCAATCTCTTCCTGGTTCGCCTCTTCCTTCGTCTGACGTTCCTGCTTCACCTGCTTCGCCCAGGCTTCCTTGTTCTTCTCGATGGCCTTCTTCTCCTTGGCGGCCTCGGCCATCTCGGCGCGGCGCTGCTCGACCAGGTTCTCGGCCTGCACCACGACCTCTTTCTGGCGCTCGATGTCGAGCATGAACTGGGCCTCTTCGTCCTTGAGGCGCTGCTCGAACCGGCCCATCTGCTGGAAGCCGCTGATGCCCCCGCCCTTCTGGGTCATCTCCTGGAGGAACGCCTGCACCTTGGCCTTGCGCTCCACCTTCATGCGCTCGAGCTGCTGGTTCATGCTGACCAGCTGCTTCTTTTCCTTGTCGGCGGCCTTGAGCGCCTCGGCGAACGCGTCCTTGGCTGCGTCTTCAGCCTTGGTGCGAATGTCGAGGAGGACCTGGAGTCGATACGGAGGCATGGCGGCCGCAGCTTACACCGGCCTCACGAGGGTGGTGCACCTACATCACTCGGCGGCGTCGGCGAACATGTCCACCAGGCGCTGCACCGTCTCTTCGAAGGGCGAGTTCTCGTGGGTGTCCTGCTTGAGGAAGGCGATGATCGTGTCGTACTTGTCGATGGCGTAGTCGGTGCGCGGGTCGGTGCCGTACTGGTACGCGCCGAGGAGGATCAGGTCGCGCTGCTTCTCGTAGGTCGACAGCGTCTCGCGGAGCTTGCCGCCGGCCTTCTTGTGCTCCTTGCTGACGATCTGGCTCATCACGCGGGACAGCGAGGCCAGCACGTCCATCGCGGGCCACTGGTTCCGCTCTCCGATGGCGCGGTTCAAGATGAAGTGGCCGTCGAGAATGCCGCGCACTTCGTCGGCGATGGGCTCTTCCATGTCTCCACCGGCCACGAGGCAGGTGTAGATGGCGGTGCACTTGCCCTTCTCCGAGTTGCCGGTGCGCTCCATCATGCGCGGCAGCATCGAGAAGACCGACGGCGGGTAGCCCTGGCGCGCGGGCGGCTCGCCGATGGCCAGGCCGATGTCACGCTGGGCGCGCGCCAGGCGGGTCACCGTGTCGAGCATGAAGAGCACGTTGCCGCCGCGCTCGCGGAAGAACTCGGCGATGGCCGTGGCCACGTAGCCGGCGCGCAAGCGCACCAGGGCGGGCTGGTCCGAGGTGGCGCACACCACCACCGAGCGCTTCATGCCCTCGTGGCCCAGCGCGTCTTCGATGAACTCGAGCACTTCGCGACCACGCTCGCCGATGAGCGCGATGACCGACAGCTCGGCCGCCGTCTGCCGGGCGATCTGCCCCATCAGGGTCGACTTACCGACGCCCGAGCCTGCGAAGAGCCCGATGCGCTGGCCTTCTCCCACGGTGAGCAACCCGTCGATGCAGCGCACCCCCAGCGAGAGCGGGCGGGTGATGCGCTGGCGCTTGAACGGGTCGGGACAGTCGCGGTCCACCGCCCAGGGCACCATGGTCTCGGTGGGCAGCGGCCGGCCGTCGATCGGCTCGCCCAGCCCGTTGAGCACGCGCCCCAGCAGGCCGTCGCCCCCCCAGATCATCAGCGGCCGCCCGGTGGGCACCACCTCGGAATCGGGGCCGATGCCCGAGAGCTCGCCCAGGGGCATGAGCATCACGGTGTCGCCCTGGAAGCCCACCACCTCGGCGCGCACCTCGGCCCGGCCACCGCTGCCGCGAATGAGGCACACCTCGCCGATGCGCACGTTGGGCACGGCGGCCTTGATCACCAGGCCCGTCAGCTCGGTGACGCGGCCTCGCACCCGCACCGTCTGGGTGTTCTTGAGGAGATCAGCGTACCGGCGCAGGTCGATGGCCATCACTTCACTTCTTTTTTCGCGTCGGCCGGCATCAGCACGTTCCGCAACATCTCGAACTGCGTGCGGATCTGCCCGTCGATGGTGCCGTACTCGGTCTGGATCACGCACCCGCCCCGCTCGATGTCGGAGTCGTCGCGAATGGTGATGTCCACCGACCGCCCGATCAGCTCGATCAGCCGCGGCGCCTTCTCGCGAAGCCGCTTGCCGTCTTCGGGGTGCACCTTGAAGATCATCGCCTTCGAGCTGCGCGCGGCCTCGGTGCAGTTGGCCACGATCTCCAGCAGCACGTCGGGCTCGCGCTCGAGGTCGCGGCTGATGATCTTCGCGGCCACCTTCAGCGCCAGCTCGAGCACCTGCTTCTCGCTGTCGGCGACGATCTGCCCCGCCTGCATCTTCGCCCGGGCGATCTCTTCGGCCGCGCGCGCCTGCACGTCGGCCTTGGCCTCGTCGCGCGCCTTGGCGAAGACCTCTTCCTTGAAGCGCAGGGCCTCGGCCTTGATCTCATCGGCCTTCGCCTGGGCCTCGGCGATGATCTGCTTGCCCGCGGTCTTCGCCTCGTACTCCTCGGCGTTGACGACACCGCGGCGCGGAGCGCCACCGCCACCGCCTGCGCCCGAGGGGGCGACGACAGACCTCTCGCTCAGCGGCGACACCTCGCCACTCTCACTCCCTTTGATGACCTTCCCGATCACTCGTGGGGTCCCCGTGGGGGGTCTTCGTTCGTCGCGCGGCCCGTCATCCATCGGCCGCTACTCTAACGCGAACCACCGGCCGGTCCACGACCTGGTCCCTTGAGCACCGCAGAACGGTGGGGGTTGGTGGTGCTGCCTGTCGGCTGGCCCGTCGCCGGGTCCTTCCGGCGGGGAATCGCCTGCACCGGCGAGGTCGAGCGCTGGGGCGGCTGGGTGGCGAGCGCGTCGTTCGCGAGCGGCTTGCCATCGCGCAGCACCCGCTGGGCCCTCACCTGCGAGTCGGTGGGCCGCGTGCCCGGCTTGAGGTTCGGCACCACGCCCGAGCCCTGCGCCCCGGCGCGGCGCGCTTCGCGATCGGCCATCGGGTCGCGGCGTGGCGGCTGGCCCGACGACGGCGCGGGGCGGCGCGCGGCGTTCTGCGGCAGGGGCGCAGCCTGCGCCGACGACCCGGTGTTGCGGCGCTGCGGCGGCGCGACGAGCACTCTCGACGCCGGGTTCGACGGTGAAGAGCTGGGCGCCACCCTCGAGGCCTGGCCCGACGGTGCCGAGCTGCCCGGAGGAGGCCGGAGCATCGGGGGCGGCGGCGCCGCGGGCGCCTTCATCGGCGGGGGCAGCCGCATCGGGCGATCGACGATGCCCTTCTGCGCGAGGCGCTCGAGCTGCTCGACGATGTCGAGGCGCCCGCCGTCGCCCTTGACCGGCTTGCCCTTCTCTTCGCGCAGCCAGCGGTTGAGGAGCTTGCCGATCTCGCCCTGGTGCCGCTCGGCGAAGCGCTGCGCGAACTCGGGAGACTGCGCGTAGCAGGCGCGCACGATGCGCTGCACGCCCGCGCTGCGCATGCCCTGCGAGGGGTTCTCGAGCGCGCCGTGCATCTCGAGCACCAGCTTCGCGTCTTTCTCGGTGAGGCGGCGTGAGGCGCCGGCCTCCGCGGCCCGCGCCGCCAGCTGGCGCTGATCTGGCGGGAGCGCGGTGAGGAAGGCCGCTCTCGCTTCGTCACCCAGCCCCGCCACCGCCGTGGCCAGCACGCGCGCGCCCATGCGATCGGCCACCGCGAGGATCTCGCGCTGCTGCATCATCGAGAGATCGGTGAAGCGGAAGCTGCCCACCTGGGGCGCGTTCGAGCGCAGGGCGTCTTCGAGCTTCCAGCGCACGATCGACAGCACCTCGGGCTTCACGTCGCGCAGGAGCTTCACCGGCGCGGGGTTGCCCATCTCGGCCCGCACCGCGTTCGCGAGGTCAGACGCGAGCGCGCCTAAGACCACCTCGACCACCGTCGAACGTTCCTTCTTGAGCAGCACGGCGAGCCGCTTCGGGTCGGCGCTGGCGAGCTGGCGGCGGCGCTGCGTGACGAGGCGCTTGATCTCCTGCACGAGCAGCGGAATGCGCTTGTCGCGGGGAATCTGGAGCACGCCCATGGCGCGGTGCTTGAGCAGCTCTTCTTCACCCTGGTCGAGGTGCTCGTAGGCCGCGACGGCCTCAGAGCCACCGAAGGCCAGAGACGTCAGCAGGAGCATCGTCTGTCGCTTGGAAAGCGACGTGAAGAATTGCTCCACGGCTCACCACCTGGGCTGCTCCCGCCGGGAGCGGCTCAGCCTTCCTGGGTCTTGGCGCGCGGGGCAGGACGCGCGGCGGGTTTGCGGACCACCATGAACGCGGTCAGGCCGGCCATGGCGATGAAGAGCAGCGCGAACACGCCGATGATCGCCTTGAACGTGCCGGCGCTCGCCTTGTCGATGTTGACGCCGAGAATGCGCTGGAGCCGCGGCTCTTCGCTCACCTCGGTGACGAACTTCGCCTCGGTCATCAGCACCTTGACGTTCTCCTTCTTCAGCTCGGGCACGGCGCTGGCGACGAAGGACTGGATGTCGTCCATCGGCACCGGCGACTTGCCGTCGACGGCCATGTACTTGATCAGCACCGAGGCGGACGGCAGGGGCTTCTTCTCGGGCTGCGTCAGATCGTTCACCTCGGGGATCATCACGATCGTCCGCGCCTCGAGCACGCCGGGGATCCGGTTGAGCGCGTTCGAGACCTCGCCGCCGAGCGCCTCGATGAACATCGCGCGCTCTTCGGTCTGGGTGGGGATCATGCCCTTGGTCATCTTGAAGATGGCCAGGCCGTCAGACTGGGGCCGCGGCAGGGAATGCTCGCGCAGAAGCTGCGCGGCCGTGGCCACGTCGGCCTTGGGCACCGAGATGACGTAGCGGGCCTCTTTGCCTTCGCCTTCCTTCAGCTTCGAGGCATCGATGCTCTTCTTCTGCAGGAGCACGTAGATGTCGTTGGCGTCGTCCTCCGTCAGATCATGCTGGAGGTTGACCGAGCACGCAGAAGCGAGGAGGACCACGCCGAAGAAAGAGGAGGAGCGCACGAAACGGCTCATGAGGGCGCGACCATATCCAAAGAAACGAAAAAAGGCGGCCTCCGCGATGGAAGCCGCCCTTTTCACTGAGGACTGCTGACGCTCAGACCTGGGTCTTGAGGGTGTCCTTGAGGCCGCTGGTGGCCTTCTCGACGACCTTCGAGACGAGGTCGAGTTCCTGCGTGTACTTGTACATGCCGGCCTGCATCGAGAGCAGCTCCTGGTTCGACATCGACTTGCCGCCCGAGATGCCGCCGTTGATGAGCTTGTCGATGTGGGCCTGGCCCTTCTCGAGGTTGGCCATCATCGAGGACATCATCGAAGACGACTTGCTGACCTCGGTCTTCTGGGCGACAGGGTCCATGCCCTTGCCGGTGACGTTCTTGTCGAGCTTGTTGAAGCCCGCCTTGTCGGTCTTCTGGAGCTGCTCGACGTGCTTGAGCTGATCGAGCTTCTGAACCTGTTGGGCCTGCTGAACGTGGCCCACCTTGCCAGCGGCCTCGGGGCCCTGGCTCTTCATGCTCTGATCGAACTTGCTCGGACCGGCCTTGTTAACCTGCTGTGCGGCCTGGTCGGGGAGCTTCTGCTGGGCGATCTGTGCTGCCGAGATTCCTGCCAGTGGTCCGGCCATGGTCATTGCTCCTGTTGTGGTCTGACTGGTTATCGTCGTCTTCTTCGAGGAGTTGCTTCAAGGTCTCCACTGCACGGGCATGCAGGCGGCTGGCCCAGCTCTTCGACTGGCCGATCTCGGCCCCGGCCTCTTCCAGCGTCTTGTTCTGGAAGTAGTAGCCCTGGAGCAATTTCCGCTCTTTTTCCGGGAGCTTCTCGATGGCGGCCCGCACCCGGCGGCGCATCTGCTCGAGCTGGATTTTTTCGTCAGCCGGGAGCTGTTCGTCGGAAACCTGAAGACCTTCGGTGCCTTCCAGGCTGGTGGCGAAGACCATCGCCAGGCCCGTGACCGCGCCTGAGATTTCGCGCACGTCGTCGTCGAGGGAGCCACCGCTGCCCCCTCGATCCGACAGGTTGGTCATGTAGGCGTTGGCCCGCTCGGATGCTGCTGCCCCGCCCTTGAGCACGCCCATCTTCCGCAGGCCGTCGTAGATGGCGCCCTTGATGCGGTAGTGGGCAAAAGTGAGGAAGTTGGCGCCGACGCGGGCGTCGAAGCGCTCAGCGGCTTCCAGCAGGCCGATCTGGCCCCACGCCACCAGCTCGTCCATCTCGAACTGCGAGTTGAACTGCTTGCGCACCTGGGCCGCGAGTGACCGTACGTACGGGCCGTACTTCTCGAGGATCTGAGGCTTGGTTTCCCCGAGCGCCACGGCCGATTACTCCTGTTCCTCGGCGCGGTCCCACAAGCGCTCGAGGGTCTGGTTGAGACGTGGATCGTCTTTGAGCTGCTCGAAGATCTTGTCGGTCAGCTTCTTCGACTGGGTCCGCACCTTCTCGCGGAGGATGTCGGCCACCAGCTTCTTGGTCGCCTCTTCACGGCTCTTGAGCTGCCCGCTGCGGAGCTGACGCACCAGGTCCATCGCCTGCGCCGTCACCGGATCGGTGGGGCCCACGTTGCCGACGTTGGACGAGCCCGCTGCGCCCGAGGGACCCACGAGCGATTCGGCCTTGTCGACCTTGGCTCCGAAGGCGCCGCTGGCTGCGCCGGCTTTCGACGCACCACCGGCCCCAGAGGCCCCTCTGGCGCCACCTGCTTTACCGCCGCGACCGACGCCTCGAACTGACATGACGCTTCCTTACTTCGCCTTCGGCTGCTTGCTTGGGGGGGGAAGAGCGCCGGTCTCTTTGGCGGCGATCAGCGCCTCGGCGAACTTCGCGCCGTCGCTCTTGGGCTCGAGCTCGAGCGCCGACTTGAGTTCCTTCATCGCCTCGTTCACCTTGCCCATGAACAGCAGCGTCTCGCCGCAGTGAGCGCGGGGGAGCGAAGCGCGGGGCGCCAGCTGCTGCGCGCGGCGGAAGACCTGGAGCGCCTTGTCGAAGTGGCCCTGGTTGAACTCGAGGCTGCCCAGCGCGATCTGCGGCACTTCGCTCTTGGGCATCAGCAACGCCGCACCCGCGAGGAGCTCGCGCGCGTTGTCGAACTTCCCCAGATCCATCCACAGGTAGGCCGCCTCGAGCATCAGCATCGCCTGCTGCTTGGTCATGGGAACGAGGCTGCCGACGATGTCCGACTTCGCTTCCGCCATGGGGCTCAATGTCCTTTGCGAGAGTGTGGGGCCACAATAACACGAAGGGCGGCCACCAGGGCCGCCCTCGCGTTGCACCGACTATGTCAGAAGCTCAGCGGATGTTGCCGACCGAGTTCTTCGCGGTGTCGTGCTTGGTCTTCAGCACGTTCGAGATCGACGAGAACATCGTGTTCTCGCGCTGCATCGCCATCTGAACCTGCAGCATCTGCGAGTTCTGCGCCGACATCGAGGCGATGTCGTTGTTGTACGCGCCCATGCCGTTCGTGCCAGCGCCCGCCGTCAGGTTCGGGCCGGCAGCCGAGCCGCCACCGACGCTGATCGGCGTCCCACCGACGGCCGCGCCACCAGCGCCACCGGAGAAGCCGACGACACCCGTCGCCGCGTAGCTGGCCGCAGCAGCGCCGCCACCGGCGCCGCCCGCGAGGTTACCGACCGACGAGACCGCCGCCGAGATGACCGCGCCACCGGGCAACGCGCCGCCGAGGAGCGAAGCGCCCTGGGCGAGAGCCCCACCAGCCGCGTGAAGACCGGCGTTGACCTTCTCGCCGAAGGTCGCGCCCTGAGTCTGCTTGGCGACCGTGACGTTCATCGAGATGCGGTTCGGCATGCCACCGTTGATGTTGTTGACGCTCATGTGATTCTCCTTGAGGAAACAGCGGGAAGTTTCCAGGGTTCCGTTCCCCCGACCCTTGTCGGAGGCGCCCTGTGATTCGATTATCGCACGGTGAGAAGGCGAGTTGCGTGAGCGGTCCCTACTTCCGCTTGGCGCCCTTGCCCTTGCGGTCGGCCTCAAGCTTTTCACGAACTTGGAGCAGGTAGGACAACAGCTCCTCTGTGCGTTCGATGGCCTTCCCGATCTTCTTTCCCTGTTCGGCCTTGGGGCCCTTGAGGCCGCTGAGCTCGCCCTTGAGGTCCTTGAACATCGCGGAAATGTCAGCTGCCGTTGCTTTTTCGACGAAACCCTCGATCACCGGGTAGCTGGGCTCGGGGACGACCTGGGGCTCGGCTGCGGGGGTCTGCGCCTTCTCTTTTTTCGCGGTGGCCATGGGCTCTTTCTTCAGTGGGTGGAGAGGTGCTGCTGGAGTTTCTGCTTGCCGACCGGATCGCCGAAACCGGCGAGACCGAGGGCCGCACAGAATTGAACGCGTGGATCAGAATCGGCCAGCAGCCGGTGGAGCGAGCTGACGGCCGTGTCCTTGAGGATGAAGTCGAAGTTGCCGCTGCGGGCGAGCTGGCCCAGTGACCGCGCCGCGGCCGATCGAAGCGGAGGGAACTCGTGGGCCAGCGCCTCGCACAGTCCGCGCGTGGCGCTGGCGTCGCCCAGCTCACCCAGCGCGGTGGCGGCCTCGACGGGAGCCAGGCCCTGCTTGAGCGCCTGCAGCAGCCACGGCACGGCCTGGCGATCGCCCAGGCGGCCCAGGGCGACGGCCACGGCAGCCGCCACGCGCGGGTGTTCGGTGCGGTACGCCTTGAGCAGGTACGGGACGGCGGGCTTGTAGCCCGAGAGGCCCAGCGCCTCGGCGGCGCCGGCCACGACCTTCGCGGCGGGGTCGAGGAGCGCTTTGACGAACTCCTTGCTGATGCCCTCGTCACCCAGGGAGGCCAGGCCGACCGCGGCCGCGCGGCGCACCGCGGGTTCGGGATCGGCGAGCAGCGCCTTGAGCCGCGCGGTGGCGGAGCCTTCCTTGAGCCGGCCCAGCGCTTCAGCCGCGTCAGCGCGGACACCGGGGAGCTGATCGTCGAGGCGCGCGAGCAACGTCTTCACGTCTCGGGCCGCGATCTGCTTGTCGAAGAGGTTGGGCCGGCCCGCCCACTCCGGCTCGAACTCCGCGAGCTTTTCGGCGATCTGCTCTTCGTTCATGCCGGCACCCTCCCAGGATTGCGGCGGCGAACTGGAGCGACCCAGCAGCCGGGGCGAACGGTAGAGGAATCACCCCGCTTCATCAACGAATGTGCGCGCTTCATCATTCTTCATGCGAGGCCGGTCCCGCTGCGATACCAGTGCTGCACATGAACGCCATCGTCACCATCCAGGACGTCGTCAAGGAGTACAGCCTCGGAGCCACCGTGGTTCAGGCCCTTCGCGGGGTCAACCTGACCGTCGACAAGGGTGAGTTCATCTCGATCGCCGGGCCCTCGGGCAGCGGCAAGACCACGCTGCTCAACCTGATCGGCTGCGTCGACACCGCCACGCGTGGCCTGGTCGAGGTGGCCGGCAAGAACACCGCCCACATGTCGGAGCGCGAGCTGACCAACCTCCGCCTCAACACCATCGGCTTCATCTTCCAGTCGTTCAACCTGGTCTCGGTGCTGACGGTGTTCCAGAACGTCGAGTTCCCCCTGCTGCTGCAGAACAAGCTCAACGCGAAGGACCGCAAGGCCCGCGTGGAAGGGCTGCTGGACCAGGTGGGCCTGCTCAGCCACCAGAAGCACCGCCCCAACGAGCTCTCGGGCGGGCAGCGGCAGCGCGTGGCCATCGCGCGGGCGCTGGTGACGGACCCTTTGATCGTGCTGGCCGACGAGCCGACGGCGAACCTCGATTCCGAGACGGGCCAGGCGATCCTCGACCTGATGAAGTCGCTCAACCAGAAGAAGGGCACCACCTTCATCTTCTCGACGCACGATCACCGGGTGATGCGCTACGCGAACGCGGTGGTGCGCATCGCCGACGGCAAGGTGCAGGGCCGGGAGTCCCCGCAGGACGCGGTCGCCCACGAGATGGAGCTGGGGCTCGACCCCAACAAGCCGGCGGCGGCGGCACGCGCCTCGTGATTGACCGGGTCGTCCTGCTGGTGCGGATCGCGATCCGCAACCTGCTCGCCAGCCCCATCAACCTGCTCATCGGGGGCCTGATCCTCCTCGGCACGCTGATCTTCGTGCTGCTGGGCGGCATGCTCGACTCGCTCAACCAGTCGATGCAGCGCTCGGTGGTGGGCAGCCTCGCGGGGCACCTGCAGATCTACTCGGCGGCCTCGAAGGACGAGCTGGCCCTGTTCGGCCAGATGGGCAACTTCCCCGACCTGCCCGCGATCAACGACTTCCCGAAGATCCAGGAGGCGCTCTCGAAGGTCGACAACGTGAAGGTCGTGGTGCCCATGGGCATCTCGGCGGCGCTGATCACCTCGGGCAACATCGTCGACGCCACCCTGGAAAAACTGCGCAACCTCTACAAGGCCCGCGACGGCCAGGCCGGCGACCCGAAGCTCGAGGGCGTGCCGAAGGAAGAGCTCGAGCGCCGCATCGCCAGCGAGATCTCGCACGTGCGGCAGATCATCAAGGTGCTCCGCGGCGACGTCGAGAAGGCGATGGCCGACATGATCAGCGCGAAGTCGGTCGAGCCGCGCAACGTCGAGGCGCTCAAGCGGGTCGAAGAAGAGGCGTTCTGGGCCGCCTTCGAGACGGACCCCTACGGCAACCTCGAGTTCCTCGAGAACCGGATCGCGCCGATCGTCACCGACACCTCGCTGGTGTTCCTGCGCTACGTGGGCACCGACCTCGACAAGTTCCAGAAGTCGTTCGACCGCATGCGCATCGTCAAGGGCTCGCCGGTGCCGCAGGGGCAGCGCGGCTTCCTGATCGCCGACCTGATGCACGAAGACCAGATGAAGCTGAAGACGGCGCGCCGCCTCGACAAGCTCAAAGACGCGCGCGCCAACGGCCGGCTGATCGCCACCGACGACGAGCTCAAGCGCTTCGTGAAGGAGAACCGCCACCAGACCCGCGAGCTGGTGCTGCAGCTCGACGGGATCAAGACGGCGGCCCTGGTGACCTCGCTGCAGGGCGTGCTCGCCTCGAAGGAGACGGGCATCGATGGGCTGCTCTCGCAGCTGCTCGACACCACCGACGAGAACTTCGACCAGCGCTACCAGCAGTTCTACGAGCTGCTGGTGCCGCAGGTGCAGCTCTACCGGGTGAAGGTCGGCGACATGCTCACCATCAAGGCCTTCACCAAGTCGGGCTACATCCAGAACGTGAACGTGAAGGTCTACGGCACGTTCGCGTTCACCGGCCTCGAGAAGTCGCCGCTGGCCGGCGCGACCAGCCTGATGGACCTGATGAGCTTCCGCGAGCTGTTCGGCTACCTCACCAGCGACAAGGCGGAGGAGCTCAAGGAGATCCAGCGCAACACCGGGGCGAAGACGGTCAGCCGCGAGAACGCGGAAGCCGAGCTGTTCGGTGAAGGCGCAGACGAGGTGATCGCCGAGGCGACGCCGGGCATCATCGACCCCGACGCGGCGCTGGCGGGCACGGGCCGCAAGCTGCGCGAGGAAGACCTCATTCGCCGCGTGTACACGCAGCAGCAGCTCGACGACGGCGTGGTGCTGCACGCGGCGGTGATGCTCAAGGACCCCAGCAAGCTCGACGAGACGATCGCGAAGATCCAGCAGGCGGCGAAGGACCAGGCTCTCGGCATCCAGGTGGTGAGCTGGCAGAAGGCCTCGGGCCTGCTGGGGCAGATCATCAACGTGTTCCGCGCCCTGCTCTTCGTCGCGGTCGGCATCATCTTCATCGCCGCGATGTTGATCATGTACCTCTCGGTGCTGATGGCCACGCTGCAGCGCACGCAGATGTTCGGCACCATGCGGGCCATCGGCGCGCAGCGGGGCATGATCCTCTCGATGGTGTTGATCGAGTCGCTGGTGCTCGGCGTCATCTTCGGCGGGCTGGGCATGGTCGCGGGCGCGGGCGTGCTCGCGCTGATCGCCACCAGGGGCATCGCGGCGCCCAACGACGTCATGTACTTCTTCTTCTCGGGGCCGCGGCTCATTCCGCAGCTCTCGACCTGGCCGCTGGTGGTGGCGATGGTGATCATCCTGGTGGTGACGATCGGGTCCACCCTCCTCCCTGCGCTGATGGCGATGCGCGTGAGCCCGCTGCGGGCGATGCAGGCGGACGAATGAACCTCTTCAGCCGCATGCTCTGGGTGATCGCCTTTCGCAGCCTGCTGCAGCACCGGCTGCGCACCTTCATCCTGGGGGCGGCGATCGCCGGGGTGACGGCGCTGCTGGTGACGCTCACCGGGGCCTTCGTGGGCATTCGCACCACCCTCTTGCTCTCGGCGACCACGCTCATGAGCGGGCACGTCAACGTGGCGGGCTTCTACAAGGCGTCGGCGAGCGCGGGCGCGCCGGTGGTGACCAACTACAAGAAGATCCGCAAGGTGATCGACCGCGAGGTGCCCGAGCTCGACTACGTGGTCCAGCGCGGGCGCGGCTGGGCGAAGCTGGTGAGCGAATCGAGCGCGCAGCAGGTGGGCATCGGCGGCATCGACATCACCAACGAGCCGGGCTTCCGCCGCGTGGTGCAGGTGAAGGAAGGCACGCTCGACGACCTGACGAAGCCCAACGCCATGCTGATCTTCGAGGCGCAGGCGAAGAAGCTGGGCGTGAAGGTGGGCGACACCATGACCATCGTCGCGCCGACCTTCCGCGGCACCAGCAACACCGTCGACGTCACCCTGGTGGCGATCGCCGCCGACATCGGCATGCTCTCGAGCTGGAACACCTTCATGAACGACCAGGGGCTGCGCCAGCTCTACCAGTTGAACGATGAGTCGACCGGCGCGCTGCAGCTGTACCTGAAGGACATCGACCAGGTGAAGCTGGTGCAGGAACGGCTGCGCAAGGTGCTGGCGGCCGAGGGCTTCGAGCTGATGGACCCCGATCCCCGGCCCTACTTCGCCAAGTTCGACTCGGTGAACCGGGAGAACTGGACCGGGCAGAAGCTCGACGTCACCAACTGGGAAGAAGAGACCAGCTTCGTGCAGTGGATCGTCACCGCGCTCACCGCGCTGGCGACCATCGTGATCATCGTGCTGATGGCGATCATCGCGGTGGGGATCATGAACGTGATGTGGATCAGCATTCGTGAGCGCACCCGGGAGATCGGCACGCTGCGCGCGGTGGGCATGCAGCGCGACGCGGTGCTGGCCATGTTCATCGCCGAGGGCAGCCTGCTGGGGGTGATGAGCACCGCGGCCGGTGGCTTGCTGGGCGTGCTCGGCTCGCTCTTGTTGACGCGCGCGCGCATCGCGCTGCCGCCCAGCTGGCAGTTCGTCTTCTTCTCCGAGCGGCTGGTGATCTCCCCCACCCTCTTCTGGGTGCTGGTCTCGGTCGGCTTCATCACCGTCGCCATCACGCTGATCTCGATCATTCCTTCCTTCCTCGCCGCCCGGCTCAAGCCGATCACGGCGATGTCTCACGTCGGGTGACAACCATGCGAAACGCGATCCTGTTGGTGCTGTCCCTCACGCTGGCCGGGCCGGCGCTGGCCGCTGACCTCTCGAAGGAGGAGATGCTCAAGCTCCTCAACGAGCTCGACGATCGCCAGCGCAACGGCGGCGACTACAAGGCGCTCGCGTACATGGAGCAGAAGGAGAAGGACAAGGCCGACGTGGTGCGCGAGGTGATGATCTTCAGGCGCGACAGCGACGACAAGCTGATGCTGCTCTTCACCAAGCCCAAGAGCGAAGAGGGCAAGGGCTACCTGCGCCTCGACAAGAACCTGTGGAGCTACGACCCCGGCACGGGCAAGTGGGAGCGCGCCACCGAGCGCGAGCGCATCGGCGGCACCAACTCGCGGCGCAGTGACTTCGACGAGTCGCGCCTGGCCGAGGAGTTCGAGCCGAAGTTCGAAGGCGAAGAGAAGCTGGGCAAGTACGAGACGGTGAGGCTCGAGCTCAAGGTGAAGGACGGCGTCGACGTGGCCTACCCGGTGGTGAAGCTGTGGATCGACAAGGTGAACCACAACATCCTCAAGCGGCAGGAGTTCGCGCTCTCGGGGCGGCTCATGCGCACCGCGTATTACCCGAAGTGGCAGAAGCTCTTCTCCGAGTCGAAGAAGTCCGAGGTGTGGTTCCCCGGCGAGATGCGCTTCTTCGACGAGGTGGAGAAGTCGAACTCGACGCTGGTGCTGATGAAGTCGGTCGACCTGTCGAACCTCGATCAGAACATGTTCACCAAGGCCTGGCTCGAGTCGAAGAGCCGCTGAAGGAACGCCATGCGCCTCTCCCTGATTGCAGCCGCGCTGATCCCCGCGCTGGCGTCGGCGCAGGATCGTCCGAACGAAGCAGACATGTTCGGCAGCAGCGACGACGCCCCGCTCGCCGTCGATGCGGGCGTGGCGGCCGCGCCCGAAGAGGTCTCGGACGGCGGCGTCGATCGCGATCGTGATCAGCTCAACGCCGGGCCGGTGGTCTCGAAGTTCGACACCGCCGAGGCCGTGTCGGACCCGCTCAAGATCGGCGGCTCGCTGCTGATGTTCGGGCAGGGCTACTTCCAGGAAGGCCGCAAGTTCCTCGAGGGCGCGTTCTCGGCCCCGATGATCCTCGACGTCTACCTCGACGGCCGCCCCAGCGACCGGCTGCGCGCGTTCGTCAACGGCCGCCTGCAGTTCGACCCGACCTACCCGACGGGCGACGGCGCGAGCAGCACCACCACCGCGGCCGGGGCGACGGGCACCTTCGTGGGGCTCACGCCGGCGACGCGGGCGAACCCCTCGGTGTTCCTCGACCAGCTCTGGCTGCGCTTCGACATCGCGCGCAAGGTGTACCTCACCATCGGCCGCCAGAAGGTGCGCTGGGGCGTCTCGCGCATCTGGTACCCGACCGACTTCCTCAATTCCCGGCCGCGTGACGCGCTCAACCCGTTCGACGTGCGCCTGGGCGTGAACGCGGTGAAGGTGCACGTGCCGATCGAATCGCTGGGGTGGAACTTCTACGCCTACGGCCTGCTCGATGGCGTCGACGTCAGCTCGACCGGCTTGAAGCTCAACCAGCTGGGCGGCGCGCTGCGCGGCGAGTTCGTGCTCGGCCCCGCGGAGATCGGCATCGCGGGCGTGTGGCAGGAAGGCCGGCGCCAGCGCTACGCGCTCGACATCAGCTCGGCGGTGGGCCCGATCGACCTCTACGCCGAGGCCGCCTTCCGCGACGGGCAGGACTTCGCGCTCTTCGACTTCCCGGCGGACCTGACCGACGAGAACCTGCTGGCGAACATCGGCAACATCACCTCGAAGGCCTCGCCGCGGGTGGTGGTGCAGGTGTCGGGAGGCGCGAGCTTTCAGTTCAACTACACCGACAAGAACTTCGCGATCGTGGGCGTGGAGTACTTCTACAACCCGGTCGGCTACGAGAGCCCGATCGGCTACCAGGTGCAGACCTTCGCGCCCTCGGTGCTGGGCAAGACGCTCGACCCGATGCAGAGCGTGGCGCTGTACCAGGGCAAGCACAACCTCGCGATCACCCTCGCCTCGCCCGGCATCCCCGGGTTCGATTGGATCACCGTCGCCCTCTCGAACATCATCATCATCAACGACCCCGCCGCGCTCACCCGCCTCGACGTGATCTTCCGGGTGCTCAACTTCTTGAGCGTGCAGGCGTTCGGCTCGGTGTTCTACGGGCAGCCCGGCGGTCAGCTGCGCTTCAAGCTCTCGGCGCAGTCGATCAACGACATCGCCAACCTCGCCGAGATCGGGCAACCCGGCGCGGGCGCCCAGATCCGCACCTCGCTGGGGCCGCTGCGCTACCCGCCGCTGGTCCAGGCCGGCGTGCTGCTGCGGCTGGCGATCTAGACGCCCCTCGACCCCGCTCGGGGCGAACGGTGATTCAGAACACCAAGCCTGCGGGCGCCCACGGCCTCACCAGCGGCGCCTGGTCGGGCCACCAGAGCAGCCGCCGATCGGGGTCGATGGTCCACGCCGCCGGCGCTTCGGGCAGCGCGACGCGAACGAGCCCGGGGGTTTGCTCGAGCGGAAAGTCGGCGTGCATCGGCACCCGCGCGCCCGAGGAGAGCTCGACCTCGAGGGCGACCTGCATGGGGTAGCGGCGCCCCGAAGGCGAAGACTGGCGCACCTCGAGGAACCAACCGGCGGCGTCCTGGCGCAGCGCCGCCGAGAGGACCGGCCAGTCGGGCTCGCCCGAGCCGAACGCCCACGCGTCGAAATAGCCGCGGAGCGCCTGGCCGCTCTGCTGCTCCAGCGCGACGCGGAGCTCGTCCCAGCCGATGGCGCCGGGGGCGCGCAACACGGCCTGCACCGCGCGGAGGACGGCGTCGCGGCCCAGGAGCGGCTCGAGCTGCAGGAGCACCATCGGGCCGCTGCCGGTGCCGTCGGCCGCCAGCACGATCAGCGGCGGCAGCGCCGGGCCCACCGGCCTCGGCCAGGTCGAAGCGAACAGGCCGGTGCGGCGCCAGTACGCGCGGGTCTCGAGGGCGCGAGGCGGAGCGCGATCCTCTTCGAAGCGGAAGACGAGGTACTCGGCGAGCGTCTCCTTCACGGTGAAGTCCGCCGCGCTGACGAGCGTGGTGCGGTCGCCGGCCCACTGGTGGGCGAGCTCGTGCTCGAAGGCGTGCAGCGTGCCCGCTGTCCACGGGAGCATCAGGTCGGGCGCTTCCTCGGAGAGGAGGATGAGGCCCGGGCCCTCGAAGCCGAGCCAGGTGAGCGGCCCCGCCGCCACCTGGAGCTCGGGCCCGTACGGCAGCGGCCCGAGCGTGGCGGTGAACCAGTCGAGGGCCGCGGAGACCTCGGCCGGGTCGAGGGCCTGGCGCACCGCGCTCCCCGGCGCGTCGTGGAGCGTCACCACCCCGGCGTCGGTCTGCGCGAGCAGCGCGCTCTGCCACGAGGTCGCAGCCACGAGCAGCAGGCCCGAGTAGCTGGGCGTGG
Source organism: Archangium sp. (assembly GCA_030681645.1). Classification (GTDB taxonomy): domain Bacteria; phylum Myxococcota; class Myxococcia; order Myxococcales; family Myxococcaceae; genus Archangium_A. The sequence continues at coordinate 29,308 of JAUXRX010000048.1, read as the reverse complement.
GAGCGAGCGGCGCGCAGGTGGTCAGGCGGGGCGCAGCGCTCACCCGGCCGGGGCAGAGCACGCGCTCATCAGGCGCGTGGATCACGGTGAAGTGAATCGGCACCTGCAGCGCCGGGTGGGGGTCGCAGGCCACCAACCTGCCGCACCCCTCGACCCAGCTGAGCACCGAGGTGAAGCGGCCGACGCGGCCCTGCCGCACTGCGAAGCCCTGGTCCGTGCCGGGAGCCAGCGGGGCCGCGAGCGGCCCTTCGGCGGTGAGGTCCGCGATCGGTTGCTGAGGCGCGCCGCACGCGACGAGCAGGCCTCCGTCCCTCGACACCACGGCATCAGCCGCGCCCCAGCGCACCCGGTCGAGCGGCGGCGCGCTCAGGTACGCGCAGTCACCCCCGTCGGGAAACGACCACGACGAGGTGCTGATCGCGCGCCCCAGCGTCAGGTCGACCTCGAGCGCGAGCGACACCAGGGTGGGCCGCGGTCCGGCGTCGGGCGGGTCCTTCGCACCTGAATCGGCGCCGCCCGAATCGAGGGCGCCTGCGTCACCTGCGCCCGCGTCGTCGGCACCGGCATCGTCGAAGGCGGCGTCAGGCCGCTCGGGTGCCCCGCCGCACGCCAGCAACACGAGCAGCGGGAAGGACCAACGAAGACGCCTCACCGCCACCTCCGCGCCCACGGTCACGGCTCAGCCCGGCGCGCCGCTGCGCTTCCAGCGGCGGTGCAGCCAGAGCCACTGCTCGGGCTGGGCGCGCACCTGCTCTTCCAGGATGGCGGTGAGCGCGGCGGTGTGGGCCTCGAGCACTTCCGGGCGGGTGGGACGTTCGGGCAGCGGCACCGGACCTTCGACGCGCATCTCGAGCCGGCCTTCGCGGCGCACGGCGACGACCACGTAGACCGGCGCGCCCGAGCGGAGCGCGGCCATCGAGATTGCCGGCGTGGTCGAGGCCGGCCGGCCGAAGAACGGCACCCAGAGCGCCTCGGGGCCGGGCAGCGCCTGGTCGATCAACTGCACCACCGCGCGGCCCCGGCGCAGGGCCTTGAGCATGCCCCTGAGGGCGCCCCGCTGGAGGATCAGCTCGACGCCGGCGCGCTGCCGGCTGCGCATCAACCACTGGTTGAAGGCGCCGCTGAGCGGCCGCACCACCGCCGAGAAGACGTGCCCGCGGCGGGCCATCACCTCGGCGAAGAGCTCCCAGCTGCCGAGGTGCGCCGAGGCGATCAGCACCGGCTTGCGCTCGGCGAGGAGCACGTCGAGGCCCTTCCAATCGGACACCGAGACGGCCTGCTCGACCTCGGCGTCGGTGAGGAGATCGGAGGTGACCGACTCGAGCATCGCCCGCGACATCGAGCTGAAGGCGGCGCGCGCGATGCGGCGGTGTTCGGCCGGCTCGCGCTCGGGGAACGCGTGGCGCACGTTGTCGATCGCCACCGCGCGGCGGATGCGGAGGGTCCAGGCGAGCCAACCGACGAAGGCGCCAAAGCGCTCCCGGGCCACGCGGGGCAGCGCGCGGAGCATTCGCAACGAGGAGCCGACGAGGAACGTGGAGGCGCGCGAGGGGGCGGGCGGCGCCTCGGGCCGGCCCTCGACCGCGCCGGTCAGCGGGGCGCGGCGCTGAAGAGAGAGCGCGCTCATTCCATGGTCGGGTCGACCATGCTCCGCCGGCAATCAGCGGCGCCGTCGATCGCGTCCTTCACGCGGGAGTTGAGCGCGAGCACGGCCTTGAACAACGGCAGCGCCTGATCGCATTGGCCCTTCGCCCGCAGCCCACCGGCGAGCTTCAGCTTCTCGCGGATGGTGCCGATCTTCTCCAGCAGGGCCTTCGCCTCGACCGAGGCCTCGGACTCCGGCGCGACCGACTTGAGGTACGTCTCGGCCTCGTCGAGCTTGGCCACCTCGAACTCGGTCTTGCCCTTGCCCAGGCTCATGCGGGCGTTCTCTTCGCGGGAACGGGCTTCCTGCTCGCGCAGCAGCTTGAGGGCCTCCGCGCCGGGGTCGACCCTGGGCGGCTCGACCACGGGGTCCTTCACGGGTGGGGGATCGTTCTTCACCACCACCGGCTGCTGCGAATCGGGACGGGTGACGAGGTAGCCGACGCCACCGAGCAGCGCGAGCACCACGGCGCCGACCACGAACAGGGGCGCCTTCGACTTCGGCACGGTGGGCGGGAGCGACGCGTCACCGATCTGGGTCGAGTGCCCCGGGCGCCCGTCGAGCTGCAGCTCGCCGATTTCCCCTCGAGGCGCGAGTTCGCCGATGGTCTGCGCCAGCGGCTGCGACGGCTTGCGCGCCACCGCGGAGGCCTCGCCGGTCTTCATCAGGGTGCGATCGGTGGACGCCGCGTCGACCTCGGTGCCCGGCGTGGCGATGCCCGAGAGGTTCGAGCCCGGCAGCGGCGTGGCCACCGCGCGCACGTTGGTGTTGCTGCGCTGCAGCGGCGGCAGCGAGAGGTGTGCCTGGGTGGGGATCGCCTGCGACAACGCGCTGGCGAAGGACAACATGTCGGGCCAGCGGCCGTCGGTGGGCTTGAGGCACGCGCGCTGGAGCACCGCCTCGAGATCGGGGTAGTCGAGATCGGGCGCGAAGCTGGCCAGCGCCGGGAGCGGCTGGGTCACCTGCTTGCGGAGGATCTCCGAGATGGTGGTGCCGTCGAAGGGCTGGCGGCCGGTGAGCGACTCGAAGAGCACCACGCCCAGCGAGTAGATGTCGGCGCGCGCGTCGACTTCCTTGCCCTCGACCTGCTCGGGCGACATGTAGCGGGGCGTGCCCGCGATGGCGCCGGCGACGGTGAGCTTGGTGCCGGCGTCCATCAGCCGGGCGATGCCGAAGTCGAGCACCTTGGCGTGCACCCCGCGGATGCCGCGGCGGATCATGATGTTCTCGGGCTTGAGATCGCGGTGGATCACGCCCTTTTCGTGCGCGTTGGCGAGCACGTCGGCGACCTGGAGGACGATCTCGATCGCCTCGATCATCGGCAGCCGGCCCTGCTCGGCGATCACCTTCTTGAGGTCGACCCCTTCGCAGTACTCCATGGCGATGAAGAGGTTGCCTTCGTCGTCCTGCCCGAAGTCATGCAGCGCGACGGCGTTGGGGTGCGCCACGCGCGCGTACGACTTGGCCTCGTTGAGGAAGCGGCGGGCGATCTCGGCGTCAGACGAGAACTCCGACTTGAGGAACTTGAGCGCGACGCGGTGGCCGATGCCGAGCTGCTCGGCCAGGTAGACGGCGCCCATGCCGCCCTGCCCCAGCTTGCGGATGATCTTGAACTTCCCCTTCACCACGCGATCGACCATTCGATCGGTGGCCGGCGCGAGGCGAATGGTCTCGGACGTGCCGCACTGGGGGCACTTTCCGCCCCAGCTCGAGTGCTCGGCGCCGCAACCCTGACAGATGAAGACGGCCAAGTTGCCTGCCCTTACTTCTCCGGCGGGTAGCGGGTGGTGAAGAGGAGCTTCTCGAGCTCGGTGGCGCCGGAGACGGGAGAATCGCCCAGCGCGAGCGCGGCGCGCAACACCGCGGTCCGGGGGTCGTCCTTCAAATCGGCCTCGAGCACCTTGAGCGCCGCGACGCGCTCGCCGGCCTGCACGAGGGCGAGCCCCTTGAAGAAGACGTATTCCTTGTTCTCGGGGTCGAGCTTCGCGGCCTCGGCGAAGTGGGTCTCGGCCTTCTTCCAGGCCTTCTCGTTGAGCTCGGCCAGGCCGTCGAGGAAGGCCATCTTGCCCTTCGCGTCGGCGGCGGAAGCGCCGGCGTCCTGGGCCACCTGGTAGAGCGGCCGGGCGCTGCGGAGCACCTCGGTGCCGAGCTTCTCGCCGCTCAGCGCGCGCTTGTGCACCGACTCGGCCTCGGCGGTGGCGGCGGCGCCCAGCTTCTGGGCCATTTCACCCAGCTCGGGCCCCAGGAAGCCCTCGCGCACCAGCGCCTTGAGGGTGTCGGAGGCGGAGCCGGGCCCCAGCAGCAGCTTCGCGTCGAGGGCGGTGAAGAACGCCGCGCGCTGGTCGACGAAGCCCTTCGTCGGGTCTTCGGGCGGCTTCTTGAGCCCCTTCACCTGGCGCTCGCACTGATCGCTCTCGGCCGCGGCCTTCTTGCGATCGGGGCCGTCAGGCACCGACTTCAGGTACACCCGGTAGGCGTAGCAGGCGCGCTGCAGTTCCTTCGCGAGCAGCTGGGCGCGGGCGAGCTGCGCGTAGGTCTGCGGCAGCGCGGGGTTGGCGCGGGTGGCCTTGAGGAACTGCTCGGCGGCCCTGGCGTACTGCTTCTTGTTGAAGAGCTTGCTGCCCTCGGACACGAAGGTGTCGGCGTTGCCCACGCCGGCCCCGACGAGCGGATCGGCAAACGCGACCGAGGCCAAGAGCACCAGGGCGAGCGCAGCTGAAGCGAAGCGGAAGATGCGCCGAGGCGGAGCGACCCAGGAAACAGCGCGGAACTCAGAAGCCATAGCCGACGCCTCCGTTGAAGCCGAAGCTGTTGGGCGAGGCGAAGAGGGTGCCCGTCTCGTCGGTGGCGCGCTCGCCGATGAGGTACCAGGTGTAGTTGCCCTGCAGGTGCAGGAAGAACCCGTCGGCGATGAAGAAGCGCACGTTGAAGCGCCCCGCCAGCAGCAGGTCGAGGGGCACGAAGCCGTCCTTGTACTGCGTGGTGGCCTGGCCGGGATCGAGGCCGGTGATCTGGCCGGTGCGGAACTCGAGGCCCAGCTGCAGGGAGAACTGGAAGCGCCACACCGCCAGGCGCACCTGCGGCTGCAGGGCGCGCAGCACGAAGATGTTCGCCCGCACGCTGTCCTGCGAGGTCGCGAAGGGCACGCCCAGTGACGACTCCCGCTCCTCGTTGGGCGTGAAGCCGACGTTCATGCGCCAGGGGTCGATGTTGGTCAGGTACGAGAGGCCGAAGACCGAGATGCCGAAGTACTTGCCGAAGGTGCCGTACTCGACGCTGGCGCCGACCAGGGTGCGGCCGGGCGTGATGAACGAGGTGGTGCGCCCGAAGCCGCGGGTGTCGAAGCGGCGGCCCACGAGCCGGCTGCCGTCGAGGTTGGCCACCTCGAAAGACGCGTGGAAGTACGAGCGCCGCTCGTAGATCTGATCGGCCGGCGTGGACGGCTTGGGGGCTGGCGGAGGCGGCGGCGGATCGTTGTTCTTGATCAGCACCGCGACCTTGTCGTCCCTGGGAGGGACGTCCTTCACCAGCGCGCCGGGCAGCGGCTCGAGCGTCTTGTCGAGCGAGTACTGCTGGTCGGCCTTGACGGAGATGGTCTGCTCGAAGGCCTTGTGCTTCTCGGCGGTGAGGCGAATGACGTGCTCGCCGGGGACGATGCCGCGATCGACCTTGTCCTTCCCCACCGCAGCGCCGTCGATGAAGATCTCGGTGCCCGGAGGGGACGCGGTGATCACGATGCGCGCAGCGACCTTCTCGAGCGTCTTCTCGAGGCTGGCGGCCCCCCGAATGGGGATGACGATCGTCTCTTCGACGGGCTGGTGCAGCTTCAAGTCGAGGCGAATGACGCGCTCGCCCGGCAGCACCTGGGTGTTGAGCGGCGTGACGCCGACCTTCACGTCGTCGACGAACACGGTGGCGCCCGAGGGGTTGCTCTTCACGTCGAGCGTCGAGGCGGCCGGCACGACCTTGGCGAGCGCGCCCAGCAGGGCCTTCTCGAGGTTGGCGTTCGACGCGGTGGCGGGGTTCACCTTGCCGGTCTTCGGCTCGTAGGCGACGACGCGGAACTTGAAGCCGGCCTCGTCCTGCCCGCCCTGGATGAGCACGATGCGCTCGAAGCCGAGGTTGGCGACGAAGGGGTCGATCGGGTCGGCGCAGCGATTGTCGGCAGAGAAGCAGGGCAGCTCGGTGACGACCTGGGCCTTGAGCGTGTTGGCCAGCTCAGCCTTGCCGATGACGGAGTCCTTCCGCGCGTCGCCGGGCATCAACTTGTCGAGCGCCTTTTCGGTGCGTTCGACGAGCGTCTCCTGTCCCGGGTAGAGCGGGCGAACCAGCCACAAGGTCTTCTCGGCCCACGCCGCCGAGGAGGCGAAGGAGAGGGTCAACGCCAACACCAGCGCCGCCCGTGTACGTTTCTGCAAGTCCATGGTTTCTCTGAGCTTCCTACTGTGCGCTCCCTCGTGAGGCCACATATTCCTCCAGCTCCTCGAGGGTTGAAGGCCAGTCTTCCTTGAGCAGGCGGGAGAGCGAGCGATCAGCCAGCAGCTTGCCTCCTGTCTGGCAGCGGGCGCAGTAGTTGGTCTCGTTGTCGGCGTGCACGATGCGCTGCACGGGGGAGCCGCAGACGGGGCACGGCTGTTTGTGTTTTCCGTGCACGGCCATCTCGGGGCGGAAGGCGGTCACCTTCTCGGGCCAGTCGTCGCCGACCTCGCTGCGCAGGCGTTCGAGCCACTCGGCCAGGACCGAGCGGGTGGCGTCGTAGAGCCGGCCGAGCTCTTCGCCGGTGAGGGTCTTCGTCTGCTTCACCGGCGAGAGCTTCGCGCGGTGGAGGATCTCGTCTGAATAGGCATTGCCGATGCCGGCGAACAGGCGCGGATCGGTGAGGGTGCGCTTGAGGGTGTGGTTCTCGAGGCGCGCGCGGGTGGCGAAGTCGTCGACGTGGGCCTTCATCGGGTCGAGGCCCCCGCGGTCGAAGTTGCGCAGGGCGGCCTCGCCCGACGCCACGTGAATCGACGCGCGCTTCTTCGTGGAGACCTCGGTGAGCAGCAGCGTGCCGTTGGGGAAGTCGAAGGCGGCGAGGCCCGCGCGGCCGGGCAGCTTCGCGCCCGCGGCCTTCCACTGGAGGCGGCCGGCGATCATGAGGTGAACGACGATGAAGAGCTCGCCCTCGAGCTCGAAGATGAGGCGCTTTCCCAGGCGGCGCAGGCCGACGATCTTCCGGCCGAAGGTGCCGCTGAGCGGGGGCTCGACGCTGCGGAGCACGAAGGGGCTGCCCAGCCGCACGCGCTCGAGCGGCTGGCCCACGACGCGAGGGGTCAGCGCCGAGAGGTAGAGCTCGAGGTCCGGGTACTCAGGCACGGCTTCACTTTGCCAGAAAGCTCCCGGCGAGCGACTCCGCCCACGCGGTGTAGGCCTTCGCCGAGGGGTGCAGGCCGTCGGGGGCGACCAGGCCCTGCTTCGCCTGCTCGACGAACTGGGGGAAGAGCTCGAGGTAGGTGGCGCCCGCGGCGGTCGCCTCTTCCTTGAGGATGGCGTTGTACGCCTCGATGCGCGCTCGCAGGGCGGCGGGCTCGCCGAAGCCGGCGGCGACGGGTGACTGCGACCAATCGGGCTGGGGGAGCACGAGGGTGCGCTTCACCCGGGCCTTGGCGATCGCCTTGAAGATGAGCTTCAGGTTCCGGCGGTAGGCGACGGCGTCGTCACCGCGCACGAGATCGTTGGCGCCGATGGCGAGCGTGACGGTGTCGGGCTTGAAGCGCGGCAGGGCCTCGAGCTCGAGATCGATCAGTTGCTGCGTGGAATAGCCGTTGACCGCGACGTTCTCGAGCCGCACGTCGACGCCACGCTTGAGGAGGATCCGCTTGAGCTGCGAGGGGAAGGAGAGGTCGGGCGGGCTGCCGGTGCCGATGGTGAAGCTGTCTCCCAGCGCGAGATAGCGGATGGTGCCTGGACCCGAATCGGCCGCCTCGGCGTTGCACCCACACAGCAGCAGGCCCAGGCCGAGTGTGAGGGCGTGAAACCGCGTATCGTGAAGGCGAGAGGTGCGGCGCATGCGGATCTCCCAGGTGACGATGGTGCTGTGCGCGGTGCTGCACGCCGGGACTGCCGAGGCGCGCTTCGGGAAGGGTGGCAGCGGCGGAACCACGAGCGGTGGAAATTCGGGTGCCCGGACTACGCACGCGGCAGTGCCGGTGGATTCACCTGGGTCTTCTTCGTCCTCCTCGTCCAGCAGCAGCAGCAGCAGCGCGTCGTCGTCCGCCCTGCCCCCCTTCAGTCCGTTCTTCCGCCCGCAGCCGCTGGGGTATTTCGGAGGCGCCTTCGTGCCGATGTACGGCTACGGGTACGCCGCTCCAGAGCTGATCGACTCCGCGGACGAAGGGCCCCCGGTGCCGCTGCGCGCCACGGCGGGCCTCGAGTTCCTGTACTTCACCAACCAGGACCGCGGCTACTCGCTGGGGCTCAACGCCGGCGTCGAGGGTGAGCGCTTCGGGGTCAGCATCTCGGCGCACCACCTGAGCCTGGCGACGGACGACGGCAGCGACGGGTCGGACACGCTGCAGCAGCTGAGCGCGCGAGCGGGCTACACGATCCTCAGCGGCAGCCGCGGGCGGGTGCGCGCAGAGCTGGGCGCGGACGTCATCTTCGCGGCCGACGTGGTGGTGGGGGGCCCGACGATGGGGTTCTCGGGCACGCTGTGGATCGCGGGGCCGCTCGCGTTCGAGGCGAGCATGTACGGGTCGGTGTATCCGTTCTGGCAGCTCGACGGCCGCGCGGGGCTCGTGGTGGGCATGGGCGCGCTGGGCTTCCGGCTGGGGTGGCGCGCGCAGCTGCTCGACGATCAGGGCGTGGTCGACGGCGTCGCGCACCGGGACGTCTTCATGGGGCCGTACGCGGGGCTCGGCTTCGCGTTTTGAGCGCCACCATGCCTTCCCGAAGCTGGCGCGCCCTCCAGGATCGCCCCGAGGAGCTCATCGCCGAGCTGTACGTCGCGCTCAACCTCCCGCGCTGAGTGAGTCAGCGATGCCGACGCGGGCCGCCGTCTCAGGCCGGCGCAGCTTCCAGATCACGCCGTCGATCCAGTAGTGCGAGAGCGTGAGGCTCACCCAGATCACGCCGGCCCAGGTGTAGAAATTCCAGCTCGTCACCAGCGAGAGCGCGAAGACGACCACGTAGACCGCGCCCGCCAGCGACATGAGCAGCGCCCAGTAGAGGAAGCCGCGCGTCCACCCGGGCTGCGAGAGCCACGAGATCACCTTCGCCTCGCCGCTCACCCCGCCCTTCCAGGCGTTCAGGTTGTAGTGGCGCACCATCCCCAGGTACTGGAAGCCGTGCCAGCAGGCGGCCGCCGCGAAGGCCGAAGTGTCGTCGGAGGTGATGAGCTGAAACGGCACGAAGAAGCCGAGGAACGAGCAGGCGATGAACGCCAGCCGCAGCCACGACGCCTTCGCCCAGGGCTGGCTGCGCTCGCGAACCCGGGCGAAGAGCAACGAGCCCAGCAGGAAGAAGATCGGCGCGAGCAGGCCCAGCACGAGCGCGCGGGGGAGCGGCGGGTAGAACACCTCGACTCCGAAGAGCACGCGCGGGCCCGTGTAGAGCCGGTGCGAGATGCAGAAGAGGACGATGAGCAGCAGCAACGGCCGCTCGAGCTTCTGCGCCCACGAGGTGACCGGCTCGCCCGACTTGCGTTGGTAGATCCGCAAGATTCCCCAGTTCTGCGCCACGAAGTGCCACGTGGCCCAGTAGAGGATGACCGAGTTGAGCACCCGCGGGCCGAACGACTGGAGCTTCCAGTTCGCGAACAGCACCAGCGTGAAGATGACCAGCGGAATGCCGACGGTGGCGATGGGCTGTGCGCGCCACGCTTTGGGGTCGAAGTACACCCGCGTCCACGTGGAGACGAGGTGGGGGCCGTTCGACACCACCGCCACCGTCGCGAGGATGGTGTAGCCGTCGACGTGCATCACCGACGACGCGAACCAGGCGACGAGCACCACCAGGGCCGAGGCGAAGAAGAACAGGAAGTCCTTCACGGGCGAGATGATGGCGAGCGACGGTGCGGCGGTGTTCACGGCCCCGCCGTATAGCGTGCTCATCGGAGGAAGGTCTGCTTCACCCGCGCGGACGTGCGGAAGTAGTTGATCCACAACACCGGGAGGACCAGCGGCCAGACCGTTCCGAACATGTTCACCGGAGGGTCGCTCGCGGTCCTCTCGACGGCTTCCCCGATCGTCATCAGCACGTTCACGCAGAAGACCCCGACGTAGAACAACTGCATCCGCACGATGGTGGCCTTCTGCTTCCTCAGGAACGCGATCAGCGCGAAGAGCGCCAGGCCCACCAGGATCGCGTCGGTCACCAGGCCGAGCGCCGTCCACACGTACCAGCTCGGGTCGAGGGCGAAAGAAGCGGGAATGTCGTCGACCTTGCGCAGCTCGACGCCGGACTTGAGCGCGGTGGCGAGGAAGCGGAGCGGAAGGCTGAAGAGCGTGAGCAACGAGAGGATGAGCCACCCACCGAAGGCGCGCGGTTCGGGGGGCGCCGCCCGGCTGACACACGCGGCGCAGTGGCCGCCGACCAGGCAGTCCGCGCACAGAAAGGAACCGCAGCGCCGACACGGGCCGCTCGCCGCGACGCCGGCATGGTCCACACAGCTTGCGTTGGCACTCACGCCCGCAGGAGGTAACACACCTGCTCATGTTGATGGTCCCTCTGCCTCGGCCAGACTTCCGCTTCGCTCCAGTCTGTCTCGCGCAGCGTTCCGCTGCTGGCGGCTCCGCTCCGGTTCCCCGGGTCGCTTCGCCTCGGCCAGACCTCCGCTTCGCTCCAGTCTGTCTCGCGCAGCGTTCCGCTGCTGGCGGCTCCGCTCCGGTTCCCCGGGTCGCTTCGCCTCGGCCAGACTTCCGCTTCGCTCCAGTCTGTCTCGCGCAGCGTTCCGCTGCTGGCGGCTCCGCTCCGTGAAACCCCCGCGCCTCGTCTTCCTTCGTCCCAGAAACGCCGACAACCTCGGCGCCATCGCCCGCGCGATGAAGAACTTCGGCCTCTCGGACTGGGTGGTGGTCTCGCCCAACCCGCTCCTGCTCGAGGTTCCGGGGCTCAACCGCCTCGCGGTGAAGTCGGGCGAGCTGCTCGAGTCGGTGCGGCGCGTCGACACCTTCGCCGAGGCGATCGCCGACTGCAGCTGGGTGGTGGGCACGACCATGCGGCAGATCGAGGGCCGCCGTCGCCTCACGCCGCGGGAGCTCTCGGACACCGTCGGCGATCGCCCCGACGAGACCTGGGCCCTCGTGTTCGGCGACGAGCGCAACGGCATGTTCAACGAGGACCTGCTGCAGTGCCACGCGCTCTCGTTCATTCCCTCTTCCGACGAGCAGCCCTCGCTCAACCTGGCGCAGGCGGTGGTCGTGTACGGCTACGAGCTGGCCATGGGGCGCCGCGGGGTGATCACCACCACCGGGCCCGCGCTCGCCGATGACGCCCTGCTGCGGCAGGTGCGCGAGTCGATGGAGCTGGGCATGGCCGCGTCAGGCTTTCTGCGGGCCGACAGCGACGATCGGCACGCGATCGACGACCTGCTCGCGTCGCTGGTGCGCGGCCGGCTGACGAAGAAAGAGGCCACGCTGTGGATCGCGGCGTGGCGCGTGGTCGCGAAGAAGCGGACAATGTAACGAACGTGTTCCGTGTGACGAAGCCCCTCGACTCCGCTCGGGGTGAACGGGTTGGGTGCTGGCTCGTGCTGGTGGCGGCGATCCTCGGCGGGTGCGTCTGCGACGGGGGCTCACAAGGTGATGGCGGGCTCGACGCGGGCGCCGACGCGGGCGGCTTCGATGCCGGGCTTCCCACGGGCCGCTGCGACGTCGAGCTGGCGTCCTTCATCACCGGCAGCGGCGCGGCGCGCGGCAGGCGCATCGACGCGGCCAGCCAACTGCTCACCGGACCCAACGCCCACGGGAAGCTCGGCGACTTCCTGATCGAGAACGAGAAGATCCGCGTGGTGGTGCAGGCCGAAGGCCGCGCGTTCGGCCCCCTGCCCTATGGCGGCACGATCATCGACGCCGATCTCGCCGGCGCCGGCGCCGGCACCGGCAACGATCAGTTCGGCGAGGTGGGCCTGCTCTACAACTTCGGCCGCACCCTCAAGCCCGATCAATACGAGCTGCTCAGCGACGGCGCCGACGGCGGCTCGGTGATCGTCGCGATCTCCGGGGTCGACGCGCCCAACGACTACCTCTCGATTCGCAACAAGCTGATCGAATCGCTCGGCCGGGTGCCCTACGCGGACCCCTACGTGGCCATGCCGCTGCGCATCACCAACTACTTCGTGCTCAACCCCGGCGAGCACCGCGTGCGCTTCGTCACCGGCTTCTGCAGCACCGACAACCGCGAGACCAGCGCGCTGGCCGTCGGAGATCTCACCGACCCCGGCTACGTGCTCGAGTTCTTCAACCCGCGCGCGTGCACCTACGGCTTCGGCTTCGGCGGCGTCTGCTTCTCGCTCGACCAGATGTCGTGGTTTGGCTACCAGGGCGACCGCATCGCCTACGGTTATGCCCCCTACCGCGGGGGCAGTGCGCTGATCCCCGAGCCGCAGAACGCGACGTTGTCGGTGGCGGGCATCACCGGCACGATCGTGGGCGCGAACGGGTTGCTGGGGCTCGCCTCCTGGGTCGAAGACACCGTCGCCCCCCGCTTCGGCGAGCTGCGCATTCCCCCGCTCGGCTACGGAGTCCACGCGCGCGACTTCTGGGTGGCGAAGGACCTCGGCGCCCTCTCGACGTTGATCGAGACGAACCGCGCCCCCCTGACCGGCGCGGTGCTCGGTGACTTCAGCGGGGCGGTCCGCGCGGGCCCGACCCCGGTGCCGAACGCGCGCGTGGTGTTCGAGTCGGCGACGGATCGAGCGGTCTTCTTCACGGCGGCCGACGGCACCTTCTCCGGGAAGCTGCCGGTCAAGCCGTACCAGGTGTCGGCCTGGCTCGAGGGCCGCTCCCCGTCGGCGAAGCAGAACGTCACGCTCTCCACCTCGCCCGCCACCGTGATGCTCGACCTCGATCCGCCCCGGCGACTCACGGTCACCGTGCGCGAGGCCAACGGCGGCCCGATGCCGGCGAAGGTGACGGTGCTCTGCAGCAACGGCCCGTGCGCGGTGACGCACAAGTCGCTCGTGCTCTACACCGACGTGACCAAGGACCCGCTGCCCGATCAGATCGCCTTCATCGGGTGGATCGGCCCGTCAGGCACCGCCACCTTCGACGTGCCGGCGGGCCAGTACGCGGTGCTGGTCAGCCGCGGCCCGGAATATTCGGTGCACCCGGCCGCGTACCCGGCGATCCCCGGCCAGGCGGTCGATCTGCGCACCGCCGACGCCACGGTGAGCGCGGTGCTGGCGCGGGTGCTCGACACCACGGGGTGGATGAGCGCCGACTTCCACGTGCACGCGGTCAACAGCCCCGACTCGATCATCGACAACACGAAGCGCGCCCTCACGTTCGCAGGCGACGGGCTCGACGTGATCGTCAGCACCGATCACGACGTGGTCACCGACTTCGCGCCGATCATCGCGCAGAGCGGCCTGGGCCCATACCTCGCCTCGGTGATCGGCGAAGAGGTCAGCCCGATGGAATGGGGCCACTACAACCTCTTTCCCCTCACCCTCGACCCGGCGAACCGCACCAACGGCGGCGCGCTCGACTGGGCGGGCGGCGAAGGCGCCACGCTCACCGTGGCAGAGATCTTCGCCGAGGGCCGCCGGCTCGGGGCCCGCACCATCCAGGTGAACCACGCGCGCGGGTCGCTGGGCGGCTTCACCGCGCTGCAGCTCGACACCGACACGCTCGCCACGCACGTCGACCCGGCCACCCTGCGCATGACGCCGCAGCCCGGCGCGACCGCCGACGACACGAAGCTGATCAGCGCCGACTTCGACGCGCTCGAGGTGCTCAACCCGGGCGACGACTTCCTCGACGGCAGCGCCACGCTCGCGCGCGGGAAGTTCAACGACTGGTTCACCCTGCTGTCCCGCGGCCTGCTGGTGGCGGGCACGGGCGTGTCAGACACGCACTACGGGCTGCTGGCCACGGGCTGGCGCACCTGGGTCGAGGTGGGCGTCGACGAGCCCGCACAGCTCGACCCCACCGTGCTCAGCTCCCGGCTCAACGCGATGCGGGCGGTCACCTCGAACGGACCCTTCGTGACCGCGCGCGCGTATCGCGTCGACGGCACGGGGGCGATCGTCACCGTGCCGGTGGGCATCGGCGGCACGGTCCCGCCTGACGCGAGGGAGCTGGGCGTCACGGTCGAGGTGCAGGTGCCCGACTACCTCGACGTCACGAAGGTCGAGCTCTACCTGCACACCACCGCCGACGACGGCGCGTGTCCCCTCGACCCGATGAGCCCGCGCGCGCGCACCACCCGCGTCTCCTGTGGGGGCGTCACCAACTCGAACTGGCCCGCCGCGAGCATCAGCGCGACCCGGGCCGTGGCGCTGACCGCCGGCGACCGCGAGCTCGTCACCACCGACGGCGCGCAGAGCTTCCATCGCTACCGCAAGGTGGTCACCTTCCGCCTCCCCGCGCCCACGACGGACAACTGGCTGGTGGCGATGGTGTACGGCTCGAAGTCGCTCGCGCCGGTGCTCTACCCGTACCCGGGTGGTGGCCCCTTCGCGACGCCGTTCGCGTTCACCAACCCCATCCTCATCGACGCGGACGGCAACGGGTACGATCACCCTCCGTTCGCGCGCGTGCGCAGCCGGGTGCAGCCAGCGCCGCTTCCCGTTCCGCTCGAGCCGCGACGCCTCGAGCCCGGGGAGCAGGCCCTCCGCTGGGGCGAGGTGTTTCACACGCATTGAGCGCTCGCAGGGTTGTGGAGCTCGATCGGCGCTTCCATCAACCGGCTCGGGGTGAAGGGAGACGTGTGCTATCCCCGCCACCGTGACGGGCACGCGCTCCATCGACCAGATGGTCGAAGCAGCCATCTGGCTGATGGTGCAGGGCGATCGCGCCGGCGCGGAGGACCTCCTCGCCCAGGTGCTGCGGATCGACCCCAGCCACGAGCGGGCGCGCCAGGCGATGAAGTCGGCGGGGTCCCCCACCAGCCCGGGCACGCTGCCTCCGAAGGCGCCGATTCCCCACGAGACCCAGTCGGTGATCCCGCCGGGCACGTTCAAGATCCCTCCGCTCTCCGAGACGGGCAGCACGCCGCTCGAGCCGTTGCCGGCCCTTCAGCGCGAAGTACCGCCGGGCCTGGTGCGGCGCACCACCTTCCCCGGCACCGGGGCGCCCACCGACCTGCCGGGGCCTGATCTCCCGTTCGTCTCTGCGCCGAGCTCGCTCGTTCCCTCGCCCCCGACGATCCGCGTGCCGGTGGTGCCTGAGCGGCCGGAGAAGCGCGAGGAGCGCACCGATCGCCACCTCTCGCTGGTGGTGCCGGAGAAGCCGCCCCTCACCGCCTCGTCGACGCAGCCGCAGCTCGAGGCCGTGCGGTCGACCGCCACCAACCCCGCCCTCGCGCGCAGCTGGTCACTCGAGGTGCTCACCGGCCCGCATACCGGCACCAGCATCCCCGTGAGCAAGCGGCCGATGTTGATCGGCAAGGGGCTGGGCGTGCTCGACGTCGAGGAAGATCTCTTCATGTCGTCGGCGCACGCCTCGTTCTTCCAGCGCGGCGGCGAGCTGTGGATCTCCGATGGCGGCAGCGCGTCGGGCACGTGGCTTTCCATCGACGCGCCGCAGCGGCTGATGCCGGGCGACTCGTTCTCGGCCGGGCTGCAGCGGCTGCGGTACCTGGGCCCCCTCGACACGGCGCCGGCCGAAGCGCCCTGGCCCTACGGCGCGCCCCGCCCCGCGGCGTCGTGGCGGCTCGAGCACGTGCTGGTGGGGGCCCGCCCGGGCCGCACCTGGGTGCTGCGCGGCGTGGTGACCATCGGCCGTGAAGGCACGGTGGTGCGCTTTCCCGAGGACGAGTCGATGGCCCTGCTGCACGCCGAGCTCCGGCCCGCGGGGCCCGCGCTGGAGATCGTCGACAAGTCGGCGCGCGCCGGCACGTTCGTGATGTTGCCTCCGAGCGCCGAGCGCAAGGTGCTCGAGGGCACCCGGGTGCGCCTGGGCAGCACGGTCTTCCGCGTCACCGCGAGATGAGCTGAAAAAGGGGGACAGGCTGCTTTTCCCGTCGGGCTTCGATAACGGGAGAACGCGGGCGACGGGAAAAGCAGCCTGTCCCCCTTTTCTGTCGAGATGATTGCTTGCGTGGGCCCGGGGGCCTGTGTCACACGCCCGGCCCTGTGAAGCAGCACGTCTCGGAAGGAGGTGACACATGACCACCATCAAACTGAAGGACGGCGAGTCCATCGAGGGGGCCCTCAAGCGTTTCAAGAAGGCCACCGAGAAGGCCGGCATCCTTTCCGAGATCCGCAAGCGCGAGCACTACGAGAAGCCCTCCGTGAAGAAGAAGAAGAAGGCCATCGCAGCCAAGAAGCGCGCGGTGAAGAAGAACCGCCGGTCGTACTGACGGCCTGAGTCGTCAGGAGTACACGGAGGTTGGCATCAACTGCCAACCTCCGTTTTCGTTTCAAAGGACAAGGAACCAAAGCCATGGCAACCCTGCGAGAGCGTCTCGACGCCGACCTGAAGGACGCGATGCGCGCGAAGGACGAGCTGAAGCTCAGCACGATCCGCGCGATCAAGAGCGCGGTGAAATACAAAGAGGTCGAGGCCGCCAACAAGGTGCTCGACGAGCCCGCGATCATCCAGGTGATCGTCACCCAGGTGAAGCAGCGCCGCGACGCCGCCGCCGAGTACAAGGCCGCCAACCGCGTCGATCTGGCCGACAAGGAAGAGAAGGAGATCGCGCTGCTGCAGGTCTACCTGCCCACCCAGCTCTCGGCCGAGCAGCTCTCCGCCGAGATCAGCAAGGCGATCACCGAGGCGGGCGCGAAGTCGATGAAGGACCTGGGCTCGGTGATGAAGATCGTCACCCCCCGCCTCAAAGGGCAGGCCGAGGGCAAGGCCATCAGCGACGAAGTGAAGCTGCAGCTCGGTAAGCTCGGCTGAAACTTGCTCATCCCCGACTCGAAGATCCAGGAAGTGCGGGAGCGCGTCGACATGATCGCGCTCGTGCAGCGCCATGGGGTCGACCTGAAGAAGTCGGGGCGCAGCTACAAGGGCCTGTGTCCGTTTCACGGGGAGAAGTCGCCGTCGTTCTACGTCTGGCCCGACGAGAAGCGCTTCAAGTGCTTCGGCTGCCAGGCCGGCGGCGACGCGATCAGCTTCGTGCAGCGGCTGATGGGGAAGACCTTCCTCGACACGGTGCGCGACCTGGCAAAGGAGCTGGGCGTCGACATCGAGGCCGCGGTCGACCCCGGCATGCAGGAAAAGCAGCAGGTGAAGGACGCCACGGACTTCGCGGCGACGCACTTCTCCGAGCGGCTCTGGGACCCGGTGGTGGGCCGCCACGCGCGCGACTACCTGCACAGCCGTGGGCTCACCGACGATCTGATCAAGGCGTTCGGCCTGGGCTGGGCCCCGCTGGCGTGGACCGAGCTGGCTGATCAGTTGAGAGAGCGGGGGCTGCTCGCCTTCGGAGAGAAGGCCGGGCTGTGCTCTCCGCGCAGCAAGGGCGAGGGCTACTACGACATGTTCCGCGGGCGGGTGATCATTCCCATTCGCTCGCCCGAGGGCCGCACCATCGCGTTCGGCGGGCGCCTGCTCGAGGGCGATGACGGGCCCAAGTACCTCAACTCGAAAGAGAACCGGCTCTACAACAAGTCCGAGATCCTCTACGCGACCGACCAGGCGCGCGACGAGATCCGCAAGAAGAAGTCGGCGGTGCTCTGCGAGGGCTACTTCGACGCGATCGGCATGCACCAGGCGGGCGTGAAGAACGCGGTGGCCCTGTGCTCGACGGCGCTCACGCCGGGTCACCTGAGTCTCTTGAACAGGCTCGAGGCGAAGGAGCTGGTGCTGCTGCTCGACGGTGACGAGGCCGGCCGCAAGGCGGTGGAGCGCCTCGCGGGGGCCCTGTTCGCCGGTGGCGTGAACTGCCGCGTGGCCGTGCTGCCCGAAGGTGAAGACCCCGACACCTTCGCCAGAAAGGCAGGGGCCGACGCCGTCCAGGCCCTGGTGCGCGACGCCAGCTCGCTGAGCGCCCACCTGTTCCAGACCCTCCTTCCGGGTGGGGTCGATTCCGAGTTCGAAGAAAAGATGGCCGCACTGGATCGCTTCCGCCCCATCGCCGCCCAGGTGCCGGTGGGGCTGACCCGCAGCGCCCTGTTCGGGGCCATGGCCAAGACCTTCGGGCTGCCCGCCTCGGAGCTGGAGACGGCCCTGCGCAGCAAGGCCCCGCCCCCGGTGAAGGCCGTGCCCAAGCCGGCCCCGAAGGTGCCAGACGAGCCCGCGCCTGATCAGCTGGAGTCGAGCTGGATGGCGGCGATCCTCAAAGACAAGCGGCTGCTGGCCAAGGACGAGTTCCGCGTCCGCGACGAGCTCAAACACATGGGATTACGGCATCTTGTGGCTGCTCTTCAGACCGGGGGGAGCGCGGAGGACGCGCTCTACGAGACGGGGGAGACGACGAAGGCCGCCCTCACCAAGAGCAGAGACATGTTGCCGAGCGACGAGACCTCACTGGAACAGGCGTTCGCCTCGGTGTGTAAAAGGCTCAAGTTGCGCGCCATCGATGATCGGTTGGCGTTCATTGCACGGGAGACAGCGAACACCCTCGGGGGCACCTCGGAGCTCACCCAGGACTCGCGGGACCTCCTGACTGAACGGGGTGCGCTGCTCGACCTCAAGAGGCAGCTGCTGTCACAAAAATGAAGTCTCACCGGTTCAATTGTATGAAGCCCTGCAAATGAGCTAAGGGCGGCCGGTTCACCAGTCCCACGGCTTTCCTCCAGTCGGAGACCACCTCGCATGGCCACGAAGCACGCTGCTACCTCCAAGACTTCCAAGAAGGACATGGAGAAGAAGAAGAAGGCCGAGGACAAGGCCAAGGACAAGGAGAAGAAGCGCAAGAGCGAGGCCCGTGCGGTCGCCGCTGCGCACGCCGTCCAGTCCGCTGACGCCACTGCGCTGGCCAAGGAGAAGCTGAAGAAGCGCGGCAAGGGCGCGACCGAGGTCACCGACGACGAGGTCGAAGAGAAGGCCATCGAGATGATGGGAGGCGCCGAGGTCGACGCCGACGCCCAGAAGGACGATGACCAGGAAGATCCGGTTCACGAGCGCAAGGAGGTCCAGGATCTCCTCGCGGCGGGCAAGCAGAAGGGCTTCGTCACCTTCGACGAGGTGAACGACGCGCTGCCCGGCGACGCGGTCTCGCCCGAGCAGATCGACGACGTGATGTCGATGTTCGGCGACAACGACGTCGAGGTGGTCGACGCGCAGAAGGCCAGCGAAGGCACCGTCGAGGTCAAGCCGACCGTGGCCGCCGAAGAAGACGCGGCGGAAGAGGAAGAGGACGACGACGACGACGAGGAAGAGAAGCCGGCGCCGGTCGCGGCCGCGGCTCCCGGCCGTCCCACGCCGAAGTCCGCCTCGGCCGACGACGCGGGCACGAAGTCGAACGACCCGGTGCGGCTCTACCTGCGCAAGATGGGCTCGGTCTCGCTGCTCACGCGTGAAGGCGAAGTCGAGATCGCCAAGCGCATCGAGGACGGCGAGAAGGACGTGATGCGGGCGTTGCTCGACTGCAAGGTCGCGGTCAACGAGATGCTCGACATCGGGCCCCGCCTCAAGACCGGCAAGCTCCGGGTGCGCGAGGTGTTCAAGGACGCGCCCGAAGAGCCGCAGCGCGAGGAGGAAGAAGAGTCGGAGTTCGAGCCCGAGGCCGAGGTCGACGCCGAGGGTGCCAAGGAGATCCAGCTCAACGCGGCCGAGACGAACCGCATCGAGAACCTCTGCAAGCAGCTCGACAAGCTCAAGAAGCTCTACAAGGACGTCGAGGACACCTTCGAGGACCTCAACGGCCGCAAGAAGCTGTCGGAAGTGAAGAAGAAGGAGCTCCGCCAGGAAGACAAGGAGCTCCGCGAGAAGATGATGGAGCAGGTCGAGGAGATGCGCCTGTCGAAGAAGGCCGTCGACCGCATCGCCGAGCACGTGAAGGGCATGATCGACACGGTCGATCGCGCCGAAGAAGAGCTGCGCGACCTGCAGCGCCAGTACGGCATTCCGCTGAACGATCTGAAGGTGGCGCTCAAGGAAGCGGTGGGCAACCCGCCCGCCGCCAAGCGCCTGCAGCGCCGGCTCAACATCACCGAAGAGCACATGGAATCGCTCGACCGTGACGTGCGCACCTCACTGCGCCGGATCAAGAAGGTCGAAGAAGACGCGGGCATGGAGATCGTCCTGCTGCGCGAGAAGTACGAGGCGATTCGGGTGGGCGAGCGCCGGGCCGAGCGCGCGAAGAGCGAGCTGGTCGAGGCCAACCTGCGCCTCGTGGTGTCGATCGCGAAGAAGTACACCAACCGCGGCCTGCAGTTCCTCGACCTGATCCAGGAAGGGAACATCGGCCTGATGAAGGCGGTGGATAAGTTCGAGTACAAGCGTGGCTACAAGTTCTCCACGTACGCCACGTGGTGGATCCGCCAGGCCATCACCCGCGCCATCGCCGACCAGGCCCGCACCATTCGTATTCCGGTGCACATGATCGAGACGATCAACAAGCTCATCCGCACCTCGCGCTACCTCGTGCAGGAGATCGGCCGCGAGCCGACGCCTGAAGAGATCGCCGAGAAGATGGAGCTGCCGCTCGACAAGGTCCGCAAGGTCTTGAAGATCGCCAAGGAGCCCATCTCGCTCGAGACGCCGATCGGTGAAGAGGAAGACTCTCACCTCGGCGACTTCATCGAAGACAAGGCGCACGTGAAGCCCGACGAGGCGGTCATCAACATGAACCTGGCCGAGCAGACCCGCAAGGTGCTCGCCACGCTCACGCCGCGTGAAGAGAAGGTGCTGCGCATGCGCTTCGGCATCGGCGAGAAGTCGGACCACACGCTGGAAGAGGTGGGCCAGGACTTCGAGGTGACGCGCGAGCGCATTCGGCAGATCGAGGCGAAGGCGTTGAGGAAGCTGCGGCACCCGTCGCGCAGCAAGCGCCTGCGCAGCTTCGTCGAAGGCCAGTAACTCCGTATTCCCTCTCCCTGCGAAGCGGGGAGAGGGTCAGGGTGAGGGGCCTTACTTCGCCATCACCTGCGCCCTGAACGCTGCATGGCAAGCCATGCAGTTCTCCACGACCTGTCCGTACTTCTCCAGGGTCCCGCTCATCTCATTGGCCTTCGCGGCCTCGGAGAGGGCCTGGGCCCGCTTCTTCCCCTCGTCCTGGAGCTCGAAGTAGCGCGGGGGCAGCTTCACCGCGGGCCCCACGGACGGGTCGAGGCGGGGCTCGTTGGCGATGTCCTGCGCGAGGCGCTGCACGTCGATGAGCCGCACGGTGGCGACGGCGACAGAGAGCTCCTGCATTTCCTTGCTGTGGGCCTTCATCTTGAGCTTGAGGAAGTCCCTCACCTCCTGCGACACGGAGCTCGCCTCGAGCTGCTTCGCGGCTTTCTTCAGGTTCTTGTCAGGGAAGATGCTGCCTTGCGCGAACGCCGGGGCAGCAACGAGAGCGGCCAGCAGGAGAAGAGTGCGCATGCGACGAAAGGAATGCAGCGTGTGTGCCTTGGCGGAAGTCCCCTCAATAGTTGGGAGTGACTTCGGCGACGGGTGCAGCGTTTGCGGGCCGAGTGGTGACGAGCCTTTGGCAGCGCAAGAGCACCTGTTCCGAGAGCTTCTTCGCGGCGTCTTTGACCATGTCGCGGTGCATGACGGCGAGCTGCCCTTCCACCCCCGGCGGGGGGGAGATCGTCTCGCGCCGCACCCGCTCGTGCACCGTGAAGAGGATCGTTCCGGTCTTCACGTCGAAGAGGGTGGCCTCGAGCACGCCGGCTGACTCGATGGTGGTGCCGGGCAGGAAGAGCGCGCCGATGAGGGTGACGAAGCCGGCCGCGAAGCCGTTGGCGCGCGTCGCGTCGGCGAAGCGGTGGCGGTAGAGCAGCACGTATTCGGTGCGGTAGCGGGCGGCGAGCTCGCGCAGGCCGGCGGTGCCGCTGGTGGTGGGCCACTCGGTGGAGATCTCCGAGGCGAGATCGAACAGGCCGCTGCCGTCGAGCGCGTCGGTGAGCGTGGCCGGGGCCGCTTCGACGGGCACGCCGTCATCAGGCGCATACCCGGTGCGTACGGGGAGCACGCCGATGCGGGCGTGTTCCTCGAGGAAGACGGGGGCGGCGAGGATCTGCCTGAGCTCGGGCTCACCCACGCCCATGCGGTCGCGGGCGAAGTGGTTGTCCTCGAGCACGGCTGCCTGCGCGGGGAGCGCAGCGAGGGAGTACGGCGCGAGGGTGGGCATGGCGGCGCGGGACGAGGCGCAGCCGGAGAGGACGACGAGGCAGACGAGGGCGAGGCGCATGGTGTTCCTCCTTGAGGTGACGGGAGGAAGGATGCGATGCCGTCGAGGCGGCTGCTCCACGGCCCACTCACGACAGCTTCACGGTTCCTTCATGAAGAAGAGAAAGAAGACGCCCCCCGTGCCTCCCGAGCGGAGTCGAGGGAGCGCGCTCACCCCCTGGCTGACGGCGGTCGAGCGCGCCGTGCGGTCGATTCCGCGCGGGCAGACGGCGAGCTACGCGCGGGTGGCGTTGATGGCGGGGAAGCCGGGGGCGGCGCGGGCGGTGGTGCAGGCGCTCCACCGGCTCGAGGGCATTCCCTGGTGGCGGGTGCTGCGCAGCGACGGGACGCTCGCCCCCCAGGTGGCGGCTGAGCAGGCGAGGCGGCTCGCGAAGGAGGGCGTGAAGCTGGGGCGGTCGGGGAGCCGGGTCTCGCTCACCCGGGCACGTACCCGTCCGGGACCTTCGCCAGCTGCTGCCTCTGGATGACCGTGGTCTGAACTTCGCCGCGGCGGTCGAGCTCGATGCTCACCTCGGAGTCGACCTCGCCGCGCAACGACTCGACGACGCTGCCCAGCGACCTTCCCCTCACGGACTGGCCGTCGATGCCGACGAGGCGATCGCCGGGCTTCACGCCTGCGCGCGCACAGGGCCCGCCGCCAAAGACCCGAGCGACGACGGGCCAGCTGTCGCGGCTCTCGAGCTCGGCCCCGACACCGGCGAAGCGCTCGGGAAAGTCGACGACGTGAGGCGCGGACGGGAGCAGCTGAGCGGCGGCGATCTGAAGCCTGAGCGCGCTGAGTTCGTCAGTGCAGCGAACGACCTGCACCGAGAGCGCGTCGGCCTTCTTCGCCAACGCCGCCACCTGCTTCTGCAGGTCGTCCAGCTCTGCTTGAAGGGAATGGGCCAGGCGGCCGCCCGCGGCGCGCAGGTTCTTCTCGACCGCCCGGCGCACCTGGCGCAGCTCGGCGCCCAGCGCGGCGCGGCGCTGCTCGAGCTCATGGGTGCTCAACCGAAGTTCCAGGGTTCTTCGGGGCCGCCCGGCTGTTCCGCCCAGCCGAGCTGGGACTTCAGGTCTGCGAGCTCTCTTCTCTGCACGACCAGCAGCTTCCGGCTGGACTCGATCTGTTCGCGGAGGGCGGTGCGCTCGAGCTTCGCGGCGGTGATCTTCGAGCCGAGGTCCTTCACGCGGTTGGGACCCGCGGCGCTGGAGACGCTCGCCGCCAGCTCGTCCCGAGCGGCGCGGAGCTCGGCCGACAGTCGCTCGATCTCGTCCCGCAGCTCGCGATCGGTCACCCGGGGAGCATACGCCTCGAAGCTCACTTCTTCCGAAGCGCCAGCGGCGCGATCGTCACACGCGAATGAGCTCGAGGTGAATTCCGGCCGCGACCGCCAGCGAGGTCAGATCGCCGGGGTCCGAGGTGAGCAGTTGATCGCCATCAACGCAGAGGAGCACGACCGCAGCGTCCACGACGTCATTCGCCCGGACCCGACCCAGCAACTCCCCTGCCCTGCGGCCCAGCTCGAGGTCGACGGGGCTGATCTCCGTGGCGCGCAGCAGCCGGGCGAGCTGCGCCTGGCGCGCGCCTCCTCGCCAGACCTGACCGACGACCGCACCATGCGAGAGGGGAGCCCGGCCCCCCAGCCGCTCGCGCTTCAGCAGCGCCATCACGCGACGGTCGCCGCGCTCGACCGCCAGGAAGGCGCCCGCATCGAGGACCAGCGTCATGCGCTCTTCCGTGGCTTGCGGGTGGCCTGCGGCCGAAGCGGCGCGCCCCGCACCACCACGGCCCGGGCACGCGCCCAGCGACTTGCCGCAGCGATCTCAGCCTCGGTGATGAGCCCGTGTTTCGACTCGTACGCTGAGAGCAATTCGTCGAGCGCGGTCATTCTCTGGTCGTGCTCGAGCTTGAGTCGCAGGGCGTCGTTGACCCAGGCGCTCAGGTTGGGGGCGCGCCCGCGGGAGATGGCGGTCTCCGCCGCGGCAATGAGGCTCGCGTCGACCGAGGCCGAGAGGCGGTGCTTGTTCGTCATACGTTCATCATACTTCTGCGTACTTCTCGTCACAACGTCGGCTCACCCCTTCTGACGAAGGGCCAGCCCCGCGGCGACCAGCGAGCGCAACGCGGGATTCACTGCGTCCTGCAGCGAGCGGATCTTCACGTGGCGCAGGCCCTTGCCGGTGCCTTCGAGGAGCCGCTTCGGGTCCTTCAGCAGGGCACCCTGGTAGAGCCCGAGGTTCACGTACTCCCGCAGGGGCATGATGTACGCGTAGCCGTCGGTCATCTTCTTCGGGCCGACGCCGTAGGTGGCGGCGTGGTCGCCGAGGCGCACGGTCTCGACGGCGTCGGGGTGGACCTTCACGATCATCGCGCGAAGGGCACGGGCGATCTTCACCAGCGCGGGTTCGACCCCGTCGAGCAGCTCCTCAAACGTGTGCTGCGCGGCTTTCGGGGTGGGCGCCATCGGCCGCACCGTAGCGCACCGGAGCCGCGCCGAAGACGAACTCGCCCAGCTGCTCCCAGAGGGTCGCGCGGAACGCTTCCTTGAAGAAGCCGAAGTGACCGACCTCCTTCACGCCGACGTCTGGTGGGCTCAGGTGCCTGCGCTCGACCTGGGCTCGGGCGTAGAGCGAGTGCAGCGCGTCGACGGCGGCCTTCGGGGCGTAGGTGTCGTCGGTGAAGCTGAACGAGAGCATGGGAATCGAGAGGCGCGCGTAGCCCTCGCGGGTGACGCCGTGCTCGAGGAAGAAGCCGGGACTGCGGCACCAGCGGGCCCACTCGAGGGCGACCTCCTTGGGGAGATCGGCGCCGATGCCGAGCGAGCCGGGGAAGTAGCCGAGGGTGTGGGTGATGCCGGGCATGAGGCCGTACCAGAGGCCGGCGAAGGCCCACTTCCGCGGGGCGGGCCAGAGCTGCCACGAGCCGAACTGGCTGCCGACGGTGACGGCGCGCGAGTAGAGCTGGTTGCTGGCGGGTTGGCCGAGGATCTGGCCGCCGACGCTGTGGCCGACGGCGACGAGGGGACGCCCGCTCCATTCCTTGCTGGCGAAGCGGAGCACGCCTTCGAGATCGTGGTGGCCCCAGTCGCGCATGGAGCCGGGGAAGCCGCGGAGGCGATGCGGGCGGGACTCACCGATGCCGCGGTAGTCCCAGGTGAGCACGGTGGCGCCCTGCTCTGCCGCCCAGGACGCGAAGCGGGCGTAGTACCACTGGCGCACGCCGGTGGCGCCGTTGACCACCAGCACCGGGCCCCGCTTGCCCGCGCCGGTGACGTGCCCGACCAGGCAGTAACCGTCGTCTGCGGTGAGGCGAACGGCGTCTTTGGCGAGAGGGCGGGAGGAAGGCACGTTAAGTCTCCACTGGAGACATAAGCACCACGAGCTGATTTTTCAAGTCGATCAGAGCGCCCGCAACCCCGCGATGAAAGGAGCCACGATCTGCCGCACGTAGGGGTCGACGAGCACCCGCTTCACCTTGATGCGCCTGACGAGCGTCAAGCTGGCGAAACCATGCGCGAGGCTCCAGAACGCGAACACCAGCTCGCGTCGGGGGCGGGAGACGAACTTGCCCGACTCGATGCCGGCGGCGACCTCGGTGTCGATGATGGTGAAGGCCTTGAGCACGAGGTCCTCGAGCACGTTGAAGCGGCCGTCCTCATTGAGGCGGCGGCCGAACATGATCCGGTAGTGCGCGGGGTGATCGATGGCGAAGGCGACGTAGGCGCAGGCGAGCGCCTCCATGCGCTTCTCGGGCGGGGCCTTCTTCGCCGAAGCGAGCGCGTCCTCGAGCGCCACCAGGAGCTGCCGGTACCCCTGCTCTGCCACGGCGGCGAGGAGCGCGGTGAGATCGGCGAAGTGGCGGTACACGGCGCGGTGATTGACGCCGACCCGGCGGCTCACCTCGCGCAGGGTGAGCTGCTCTTCCTTCGCGATCACCTCGAGCGCGGCGGCGACGAGCGCGTTGGAGAGATCTCCGTGGTGGTACGTCTCGCGCTTCTTTCGGGCTCTGGTGGGCACGCGGCGTCCGTCTGGTAGGGTGCTCCGCGTTCGTCAGGCGAAGCGAACGGGCTCATAGCTCAACGGTAGAGCTGGCGGCTCATAACCGCTTGGTTCCAGGTTCGAATCCTGGTGGGCCCACTCTTCTCAACTCCGCGCGAGTGTTGATGATTCTCCGCGCGCGCGCGGGGCCTTGAGTGCTCGCGGGAAGGTTTCCGCACCACCGGCGCACGGAGCACCTCCGCCACGGGCACGTCGATGGGCAGGAAGCTGAGCCGCCCCTTCCGCTCTTCGGTCCTCACGATGTGCAACGTCCTTGCGCCTGCCTCACCGGCTGACTTCGTGACTTCGTCTTCTTCGTTCATCTTGGCGGCGGAGCCCTTTGTCGCCACCGACGATCAGGTGATCCACTTAGACGCGAGACACAGCAAGAAGCCGATTCCCGCCTCTACCACCGGCCGTGCCTGCGGCCGCCCCGGCCCCAATGCCGCCACCCGTTGTCGCGGCTGCTGCCGCGGCGGCAGGGACGAAGCGCCCATCAGGGTCCGTGTACCTGATGGGGTTGTTCAGCGCATAAGCATATGTCGGCGTTGCGTATCCGCCGCGAGCCATTCCTCGGACAAAGTTGGGATTCTGGAGGAGACTCGGGGGAGAGGTAGCGGCTGGGGTCTACCTCAGCCTCAACCACCCTTCGTTCACTTCGGTCTTCCACGCATAGCGCATGCATCCGCAAGCCCCGCTAGACCCCTGTCCGAAGCAAACTGGCGCAGGCGCTCGGTCACCTCCTCGGAATCCGTAGTGGCGACGAGGTCGATCAACACATCTTCGGGGACCCCATCAAAGACTCCGCGGGTTGAGCAGATCCAGAGCACCGTCTGGGCGAGTGACGAGAACACGACACTTCCTGGGGCGGCAGCGCGAGCTGCCGAAGTCAGGTCCGACAGGAATGCTTCGGGGGTAGGACTGGTGGCAGCACTTCGGACAAGCAACTTTATTTTCTCGGGATCGCTCACTGGTCGGCCTCAGCTTGGGAGGTTCGCGATGCACTGGAGGTAAGCCGGATCGTTGTCGGCCTCGGCTGCCGCAATGCCCGCGTTGCCAGTCCTCCGCATCGCTTGTCGAAAACTCTCAGCCAAATCATCTCGCAGTTCTGACGCGGCGACGGGTGCTCAGGCGGAGTGATCGGCGGCGAGCGGGGGATGGGATCCGGCCAAGCCGGTGGAAACATGGGGTCCGGTGGAGGCAGCGGGTTTGGGAACGGATCGAATGGAGGACGCCTTGGCGCAGCCGAACATTGCGCTGCCCCGCCGCCCGCGGCCGCGCCCGCTGCGCCGCCGACGATTGCCCCTGCGGCTGCGGCGCCACCACACGCCTCAGGTCCGAGTCGCAATACGCAGCAGTCCCAAGTTGTGAAGCAAACGCCAGCGAGCTTCCCGTTTTGTCAGTGTACGCTACGGGATTATTCAGGGCGTACCCATATGCGGGGAAACTCCGTCCGATCAGTGCTGCGTTTCTTGCAAACCCAGGCTTCCGAAGCATGGGCTCAGGAGAGAGGTAACGGCTGACGCCGGTCACAAGGGGCACGGGATTCCCGTCTGGCCTTGGATGGTAACCCCCGCGTCGATGGCGCCCTCGAGCCAGCAGTCGGCGAACTGGCGATGGAGAACGCGCGTGTCACCGTTCGATGCGACCAGTTCACGGCGGACCTCAATCCCCTGTGCGAAGTTGCTCGTGCGTCGCCCCCCGCCGTTAAGGCGCTCCTCAACGAGGACGATTTCGTCTATCCCCCGCCAGCACTCGCGGACGGTTCGATCGGCTAGGCGATGGACACCACATCGGCAGAAGACCGGTCCGCCATCATCGGCGAAGTAGGTCGTCCAATAGGGGCTGCTGACCACGTAGCCTGCGACCAGTGTCGCGAAGGCGGCACCGAGAAGGGCCACGATGCGCCGGTTCACTTGCCACCCATGTCCTTGCAGTAGCGCGCGACGCCGGTGCCTGCGCCAGTGGGGTCCTTCATGCTGTAGCAGTCTTGGACCTTGCTGCCGGTCACCGACGAGCACCAGTGTGTCGCCTCGTCGATCAGTACCCAAGCAAGCGTGTTCACCTTGCCGCTGTCGGAACAGAGCGCGGAATCGACTGCGGAGGGGTCGGGCTCCGGGTGATCGATCGTGGCAGGATAGAAGCTCCCAACGTTCGTGTGAGCACGGCTGATCAGCGGGCGGACGTGCATCGTCGGCCCCCCTGAGATCGCCAAGAACTGGCAGATGTCGCACCCAGCGCGGGCCTGGACCTCCTTCTGGCAGGAATTCAATGGAGTGCTCGCGGTCAGCCCCTTGCAGCCCGCCCATTCCTTGGCCAAAGCGACCGCCGCAGGCCAGTTCCCGCAGGTACTGCCAGGGCCGAGGACGAAGAGGCCCGTCGGATCTGTATTTCGAAGAGGGTTGTTCGCAGCGTAGGCATAGGTCGCAACGGAACCGCCCTGCTCCGCAGCCGACTTCACCCACCAAGGCTTCTGAAGATACGGCTCCGGAGAGAGGTACTGACTGAGGCCTGCCGTGCTTCGTCGTACTTCGCAGGAATTTCCCCAGCGCGCTTCTCGGCTTGCGGCCGCTCGAGCCCTGACGCGAGGTGCACGGCGCTGCTCGAAAACCCCGACGCGAGTTTTCGGCCGCGCGTGCGCGTGGGTCGACGTGGAGCTGGTGCTGAGCGCGAGCATCGCCGCGAAGCGTAGCGCGATGGAGCTCGCGGCGGACAGCACCGCGGCGCCGTCGCTCGGGCAGGAAGGGAGCTCGTGCCCTGGGCTCTTGAGGGAAGAGGTTGGCGATCAGCTCCACCACCGAGGCGAGCGCGATCACCGGCTGAAGTTTCTCTCTTAGCTGCTGCTGTTCGGTTCTCGCCGACCAGCGGATCAGCAGCGTCGCCGGCAGAAACGAGGGCCCTGGCTGACCTTATGAGCAGCGATCGCCACCCGAGCCAGGACCGGAGTACCCCCGAATCTCAGCCGGCGCGCGTTGGTGATCTCCGAGGTGATCAGTGTGAGCGACTCCCCGACTTGCACGAGAGCGGCCCGCAGGCCGCGGGCGTGGCGGCGCGCGCTCAAGCGCGCCGCACCTCGGGGAGCCCCTGGGGGCGGACGGGTACTTCTTGAGGCCGGCCCCGAGTGCACTGAGTCCCGACTTGAAATGCACAGGGCGCGCGCGCAGCCGGGCGGGGGCCGCCGCCCGCTCGAAGCCCCCCTGGGGCCCCACGCCGC
>JAUXRX010000026.1 GCA_030681645.1 Archangium sp. | reverse complement strand
GGCGGAGTCAACGCCGGAGTTGTAACTGGCAAGTATTCAGCGATATGCTGAACTACTTTAAGATTCCGAAACCACGAATCATAGGGTATTGGAATTGAACTACGCTTTTGTACGAAGCGGGCAATACTGAAGAGCCCGGTGTGAGAAAACCGCACGCCGGGATCCGTGAGGGGGCTGCCGGGCAACCGGCAGTTCTACCTCGATGCGCAGGATAAAGCATGATTGACTACGACAACTTCCCTGAATTCTACAAGAACTATACGTGGTCCGGTAAGCACGTGCTGTTTGGCTATCCCCCGGATTCTTTCCCCGAGTTCAACTGGATTGCGTCTCTTGAAAAGAGGTTCCGGTGGGTGGCGCAAAACTGGGCGGCTAACAGCTCGGCGTCGAAATATCTCCTTCAAGAGATGATCGAATGGGGAGGTAGTCAAAACGGCGTTCTGCAGAAATTCAACGACGCAAGTGGTGAAGTCAATTTGTTCGAGACCCTCGCCGATGTTGTTGATAACCTATCCACCCCTGAACTGGCTATTAGTTCCGCCCTTCGCTTGCCTGGTCTTGGCTTAACCTATGCTTCAAAGCTTCTCCGGTTCATGGAACCTGCGACATATGGTGCCCTCGATTCAAAAATCAGAGAAGCCCTCAAAGACGATGGGAAACTCCCGAAGATATACGACGGTAACCATAAAAGCATGGTTTCTGGCTACGTTGGGTTCATCGATCTATTGGAGGAAATAAGTGCAGTTTTGAAGCAGAAAGGAATTACGAAGCCAGTCTGCAACCTGAGTAACAACGGCAGCTGGCGAGCGTGTGAAATAGAAATGGCGCTGTTTTGTTGGGCAGGAAATCGGCAAAGGCGCTAACCACTGCATGAGCCGGATCGTGTCCCTGGCGGGCCACTCCCGGTTATGCAGGCGATGGCTCGGACGCTACGCGCCGAGCCATCGACGCTGCGTATTGCCATCCGCTTTCTGTCCCGGCGCTAACGCGCCAGGCCATCAAGCGGCTGCAGCGGTCAGCCGTCCCCGCGAGCAAGCTCGCGTGTACGTCAGCCGCTGATCCGTAGCGTCGTTAGCAGGCTCTTGATGTGAGGAAATGAAATGGTGTTTTCGGTTGATCACGAATCAAAGAAGGTAATTGCCACCATCCTCCACGATGGCAGGATTGAACAGTATGAATGCATTATCTCAGCTTGTCAAAATCCTGTGTGCACTTGCGGCAGTGTCCATTTGGAACTTATTCCAAGGCTGGACAAAAACGAAGATGACCGGTCAATGCATCCTCATAGAGTTGGTATTGATATTACTGAGAAGATATTAATACACCAAGGCAAATTTCGAACTCCAATAGAATATTTAGACTTTGCCAAGTCATTTTTGTCTACATTAGATGAAAATGATTATGGCTTTTTACATAGGATGCATTTCGACTTTAAGAATATAATAACAGAGAGCACTGGCGTTGATTCAATAGATGCATATTTTGACTATGGCCAAGTTGAAAGAGATGGATTAATGTCAGCTTATAATGATGTATTGCCTTACGGAGATCAAATACTTGTCACCATAGATGACAAGCAATGCATTGTCATGGATCAATTCTGTCTATTGCCAAAATGTTCATGCACGGACACGACCCTCAGTATTATGCCCATCGACGGAGTTGGTAAAATAGGAGCAGAATTATGTTCTTTTTCGCTAAATTACAGAAAGAAGCAGTGGAAGGAGTTAGAAAAGTACTCTTCTTCATTATCTGCTAAAACACTCAGAAGCGCCATAGAAGCCCAGATCCCAGACATTTATGAAAGATTACTAGCAAGACATGTCAGGCTTAAGGGAATATATGCTCACTGCAAAAAAGTACATTTTGAGTCCAAACAACCGTCGGGGATTCCGAGAGTTGGACGAAACGACCCGTGTCCATGTGGGAGTGGCAAAAAGTACAAGAAGTGCTGTTTGGCAAAAGCAAATTGATATTCTTTCGGCGCACTGAAAACTGAGAAAGAAGGGCTAACCATGGCATCCACCCGACGCCGAACCCTATGTTCTAGATAAGGAAGTGGCTGCCATTTCAAGGGGTTAAGGCATTGTGCGGCGCGGGTGATGCCTGCGTTATGCATATTGACCTCTTCGCACAAATAATTACAATTATATCCGAAGCGTGATAAGATTAAACTATGAAATGCACCCAATATTTCTTATTTGTAAGACAACGATCCGATAGAGAAAGCATCAAAGAAGAATGGATACTTGAAACCATCGATAATCCTTTGAAGACAGTAAAGCAGTCAGACGGTCGAATAAAAAAATGGAGATATATCCAGGAAGCGGGAAAATATCTGAGAGTCATTCTCTTAGAAGACGGCGAAACAGTTCATAACGCCTTTTTCGACAGAAGCTACAAGGAGGAGTAACCATGAAAATCCGCTACTTTACAGATACGGATACGGCACTCATTGAGTTTTCAAATGAATCAATTTTAGAGACGAAAGAAATATCAGAAAACCTCTATATTGATTTGGACCACAAGGGCAATCTTGTCAGTATGACCATTGAACATGCAAAGGATAAAGCCAACATCTCAGAAGTGTCGTATCTGCAAATGGAAAAAGCGCTGCATAACGAGCCGCTCCACCGGATCGCCGAGAAATATGGCTCCCGGTGAGCTTTGCGTTGGGCAATAATGGATAAGGAAGAATGAAGGTATTTGCCCCCTGCATCACATGCCTGAAGGAAGCATCTGCTAAGATTGGCACTGGCGAGTCCACTTCAGTCAGATTCCTTTACGGAGAAATGGATGACAACGGACTGGTATATCAAACCTGTGATAGAGGCCATAAAACCATTGCGGTTCATCAAAGTCCTAAACACCGGGTCCTTTTCGAGTCCGGTTGTCACGCTCTCCTTGATCATTACACAAATGAAGCTGTTTCTACATGCTCAGCGGCACTTGAGCGGACATATGAATTCTTCCTGAGAGTTGCATACCGCAAACTGAGATTGCCTTCTTCATTATTGGACGCGTCATGGAAGCAAGTGAAAGCCCAATCGGAGCGTCAGCTCGGAGCCTTCTTCTTTCTTTTCCCAGTCATCGCAGGTGAACCATTCGAATTGCCTGTTAAAATCACGGAGCTACGAAATAGCGTCATACATCGGGGATACATCGCGCGGTTTGATGAAGTGCTGGGATATACAGCATCCATCTTCGCGCTTATTCGGAGAATAATGCATGTCCTAAGTGACATATGCCCTACCGAGATGTGGGCGGAAATCAATGAAGCGGCTGAAGTGCAGAAGAGTGCAGTACCGGCTGGCATGGAATGGACGTGGGTAGCAACTGTGTTTCTTGTCAAGAAATATTTTTATACATTAACAGTACCCCAGCAGGTGCGATTTTTAATCATGGTATTGAGAATTACCAATAACTTGCGCATGCATGCTGTCATAGCCACTTTATGCAGTTTACCGG
>JAUXRX010000017.1 GCA_030681645.1 Archangium sp. | reverse complement strand
GATGCAGCCGAGCGTCAGGGAAAATGCAGCCTTGAAACTCCTCACTGACAGGAGGCAGAGCGCGCATTCGCCCTAGAGATCACGCTCCGGATCGGCGAGCAACTTGTGATGGATCATGAGCCGCTGCGCAGGGAGAGGGAGACAGGTCAGCGCAGCAGATAGAGCAGCAGGGCGATCGCGCCGGCGATCAACGGCCCCACCCAGAACACGAACCAGACCCGCGCCACGAAGGTGACCCAGCGAGGCCGCGCGCGGGGCACGTCGTGCCGCATCACGCACTCCTCACACAGCGGCGGGCTGCCCAGCGAGCCGCACTTCGCGCAGAGGAACGTGCCGCAGCGATCGCACAGCGCCACCGCGGGCTGCTCATGCACCGGGCAGACCGAGCCCTCGACGATCTCGCCGCTCGCTTCCGTGCCGTCGAGCTTGAGCCGCGATTCCTGGAGGAACTCCTCGGCGTCCTCCTGTTCCGCCTCGGGGACGGCGACCTCGCTCTCCACGTTCATCAGCATCGGCATCATGCTGCTGTGCTGGGCGGCGCCGGTGAGCTCGGGGTGAAAGCCAGCCCCCTCGAGCCTCGCGCGGATGAGCTCGGCCTCGGCGCGCACCGGGCTGCTGAAGACGGTCTTCAGCATGTGCACTCCACCTCGCCGCTGCCGGGCGAGAGCTTCACGCAGCGCAGCGAGCAGGTGCCCACCTCGGTGAACGCGTACCGCCGGGTCGAGGTGCAGGCCTTGAACGGGAGCCAGATCGGACCCATCGGGCAGGTGTCGCCGCCCGGCCATTCCTGGCCCAGGCGCACTCCGTCGACCGTGCGTTCCCAGTTGGAGAACGAGCCCTCGCAGCCCGGCCCGCTGCCCACGGCGACCCGGCCGGTGGTGGGGAGCTGGCGCTGCACGCTCTCGAGCACGCCTCCGTCGGAGGTCGGGCCGTACTGCGCCTGCTCGGCCATGGTGAAGACCAGCCCTCCGTCAGAACGCTCGCCGAAGAACTGGATGCCGGCGTCGCCGGTGAAGCGGGCAGGGCGGCAGTCATCGGACTGGGTGGTGACCTCGACCCTCACCAGCCTGCCCGGGAGATCCTCTTCCACGGCGTCGCAGGCGGCGAGGAGCAACAAGAGCGGCAGCAGTCGCATCGTCGCCTTCAGAAAAAAGACAAAAGAAAGGGGGAATCGGCTTTCACCGATTCCCCCTGTGCCCAGGAGAGGACTCGAACCTCCACACTGTTGCCAGTACTAGACCCTGAATCTAGCGCGTCTACCAATTCCGCCACCTGGGCGAAGGCCGTGGCTCAATACAGTTGGCCGGACGGTGAAGTCAACGAAGAGCTGACACCCTCAGGCGAACTTCTTCGGGGGCCACTTCCCGTCAGCCTCGAGCGTCCGCCGCACGTTCGGGTTTTCGTCCATGAACGCCTTGAGCGATTCCTCGGTGATCCACACCTCGACGTCGTCCGTGCCCACCTTCGACTGGCAGGCCAGCCGGGACTGGGGCTTCACGTCGTAGGCGAGGTCGAGGCGGTCGATTTCCATGTCGTCCTGCTCGGAGAGGCTGTCGAGCCCCTTCCGCACCCAGACGTGGCAGGTGCTGCAGGCGCAGACGCCCCCGCACGAGTGGCCGACCTGGCCCCCCACCTTCTCCGCCGCCTCGAGCAGCGTCGTCCCGGGGGGCACTTCAGCGACGATCTCCTGCAGGGGGCTGCGGAAGGTGACCCGGGTCATCAGAAGTCCTCCATCCGATGACCGACGGCCGCCTTGCCGATCGCCCGATCCATGATCCGCCCCACGAAGGGCCGGGCCAGCTCGTCGACCTCGGTGATCGCCGCCTTGAGCGCCTCGTGGTTCGTCTCGGTCCGGGTGATCTCGGTCAAGCGTGCCAGCTGCTGCTCGAACGCCTTCCGCTCGTCTGCCGAGAGCAGGTCGCCGTTCTCCTTGAGCTGCTTTCTGCCATCCATCAGCAGCCGCTCGGCCTCGACCCGCTGCTCGGCCAGCATGCGCCGCTGCATGTCGTCTTCGGCGTGGTCGATCGAGTCGAGCAGCATCTGCTCGATCTCCTCGTCGCTCAGCCCGTGCGACGGCTTGACCGTGATCTTCTGCTCGACGCCGGTGGTCTCTTCCTTCGCCGCCACCGAGAGGATGCCGTCGGCGTCGACCTTGAAGATCACCTGCACCCGGCCCATGCCCGCGGCCATCGGGGGAATGCCGGTGAGGCGGAACCGCGCCAGCGACCGGTTGTCGGCCACCAGCTCGCGCTCGCCCTGCACCACGTGGATGTCCATGCCCGTCTGGCCATCCTGGAAGGTGGTGAACACCTGCGCCTGCGCGATGGGGATCGCCGAGTTGCGGGGAATGAGCTTCTCGGCCACGCCGCCCATCGTCGCCAGCCCCAGCGAGAGCGGAATGACGTCGAGCAGCAGCACCTCGTCCTTGCGCGCCTCGTTGGTGAGCAGGTCAGCCTGGATCGCCGCCCCCAGCGCCACCACCTGGTCGGGATCGATGTCGAAGAGCGCGTCCTTGCCGAAGAGCTGAGACACGTAGGCGCGCACCGCGGGCACCCGGGTCGAGCCGCCTACCAGCACCACGCCCTTCACCTGGTCGACGGAAAGCCCGGCGTCCTTGATCGCGCGGCGCACCGACTGGCCCGTCTTCGCCAGCAGCGGCTGGATCCACGCGTTGAAGTCCGCGCGGGAGACCGGGAAGTCGGCCCCCTCGAACGGCAGCGTCGTCGTCTCCACGTCGGTGAGGCGCTCCTTCGCGGCGCAGGCGAGCTGCAGCAGCGAGGCGACCTGGCCATGAGACGGCTCGCTGATGCCGCGGGCCTCGAGCACCTTCTGCACGATGGCCCGGTCGAAGTCGTCGCCACCCAGCGCCGAGTCACCGCCCACCGACTTCACCTGGAACACCCCGTCGACCAGCTCGAGGATCGAGATGTCGAAGGTGCCGCCGCCGAGGTCGTAGACCGCGTACAGGCCCTGCACGCCCTTATCGAGGCCGTAGGCCAGCGCCGCCGCGGTGGGCTCGTTGAGCAGCCGCAGCACCTCGAGCCCCGCCAGCCGGCCCGCATCGCGCGTGGCCTGCCGCTGGGCGTCGTCGAAGTACGCGGGGACGGTGATCACCGCCTGCTCGACCTTGCCCGCGAAGTACGACTCGGCCTTGCGCTTGAGCTGGCGGAGGATCTCTCCCGACACCTCGATCGGCGTGACCGGCTGGCCGCCCTTCACCTGGAAGCGCACCACGCCCTTGCCGGTGGCGAACTGGTACGCGCCGAGCTTCTTCGTCTCGAGATCGCCCAGCGACTTGCCCATGAACCGCTTGACCGACTTGATGGTGTCGGTGGGGAAGTGGGGGAGCAGCTGGGCGGCGTACTTGCCCACCACCACGCTCCCGTTCTCCGCGTAGTGCACCACCGAGGGCAGCAGCTTGCCGTCACCCTCGTCGGCCGGCAGGCAGATGGGCTTGCCGTCGATCACGGCCGCCACCAGGGAATTCGTCGTGCCCAAATCGATTCCCACGACGCTGCCCTTCGGCTTGAGCGGATCGTGGATCTGCAGGTAGCCCTTCACGACTGCAACTCCTCTTCGAACGCGTCGACCTCTTCGAGGAAGCGCGTGTAGTAACGAACTCTTCCGAGCGCCGTGGTGGCGGTCTCGACCTCGTCGCGGCGCAGCGCCTGCTGGGCGAGCGCCAGGGTGCGGTCGCGGGCGAGGCGAATCTGCTCCGCCATCGCGTGCGCGCTCTCGAGCTTGCGGGTGGCCTTCACCGCCTCGAGCGCCTCGCGCTGTTCCATGATCTCCTCGAGGAAATCCATGGGCATCTTCACCTTCGCCGCCGCCTGCTCGGTGTCGAGCTTCACGCCCTTGAGCTCGAGCACGTAGAACGCGCGCCGCACGGGGTCCTTGAGCACCTTGATCGCGTCGTTGAGCGCGGCGGACCTCTCGGCCGCCAGCCTGCGGGTGTGGGGATCAGCGCCGCTCACCCGATCGGGGTGCGACTCCATCGCCAGCTTCCGGTGTTGAGCTTCGAGCGCGGCGACGTCGAGGTCGACGGAAGGCTCGAGGCTGAAGAGCTCGAAGTGCGTCACGGCTCACACCGTGAACGAGTCGCCGCACCCACAGGAACCCTTCACGTTCGGGTTCTGCAGCTTGAAGCCAGACGCGAGCAGCCCTTCCTCGAACACGAGCTCGGTGCCCATCAGGTACAGGTAGCTCTTCGGGTCGATGAACACGCGCACGCCGTCGCGCTCGAAGGTCTTGTCGCGCTCGCGGGCCTTCTCGGCCCACTCCATGTGGTACGCCAGCCCGCTGCAGCCGCCGCCCTTCACCGCGATGCGCAGGCCCGCTTCAGGGGTCTTCCGCTCGGCGAGGAGGCGCTGCAGGCGATTGACGGCGCTGTCGGTCAAGCCGATGCCCTTGCCCATGGGCTTGCCACCGGGCACGGGTGCGACGGCAGCCACGGGCTGGGTCTCGACAGCGGTCATGACTCAGGCCTCCTTCGCCACTTCAGTCGTCGCAGCAGGGGCGGTGCGCGCGGCGCGCTTGGCCCGGAAGTCTTCGATGGCGGCCTTGATGGCGTCCTCGGCGAGCACCGAGCAGTGGATCTTCACCGGGGGGAGCGAGAGCTCCTGG
Source organism: Archangium sp. (assembly GCA_030681645.1). Taxonomy (GTDB): domain Bacteria; phylum Myxococcota; class Myxococcia; order Myxococcales; family Myxococcaceae; genus Archangium_A. The sequence continues at coordinate 626,676 of JAUXRX010000017.1, read as the reverse complement.
GCGATGTCCTTGTTGGTGATCTTCATCGCGTCTTCCATCGACTTGCCCTTCACCCACTCGGTGACGAGCGAGCTGCTGGCGATGGCCGAGCCGCAGCCGAAGGTCTTGAACTTGGCGTCCTGGATCACGCCCTCGTCGCTGATCTTCAGCTGCAGGCGCATCACGTCGCCGCAGGCAGGGGCGCCGACCAGGCCGGTGCCCACGTTGGGGTCGTTCTTGTCGAGCGTGCCGACGTTGCCGGGGTGCTCGAAGTGCTCAAGGACTTTTTCGCTGTACGCCATGGGGTGCTCCTTTGAAACTCAGTGTGCTTTCCACTCGATCTTCTTGAGGTCGATGCCTTCTTTGGCCATCTCGTAGAGCGGGCTCATGTCGCGCAGCTTGTTGACCGCGCGCACCACGAGCTCGATCACGTAGTCGACCTCTTCTTCGGTGGTGAAGCGGCCCAGGCCGAAGCGGATCGAGCTGTGGGCCAGCTCTTCTTCCACGCCCAGCGCGCGCAGCACGTACGACGGCTCGAGCGACGCAGACGTACAGGCCGAGCCTGAGGAGACCGCGACGTCCTTGATGGCCATCATCAGCCCCTCGCCCTCGGCGAAGGAGAACGACACGTTCAGGTTGCCGGGCAACCGGTGGCTGACCGAGCCGTTGACGGTGAGGTAGTCGAGCTTCGCCGAGACGCCCTTCCAGAGGCGATCGCGCAGGGCCGACACGCGGGCGGCTTCCGTTTCCAGCTCGTTCTTCGCCAGCTCGGCCGCGGCGCCAAAGCCCACGATGCCCGCGACGTTGAGCGTGCCCGAGCGCATGCCACGCTCGTGACCGCCGCCGTCCATCTGCTCGCGCACGCGCACCCTGGGCTTGCGGCGCACGTACAGCGCGCCCACGCCCTTGGGGCCGTACATCTTGTGCGCGCTGATCGACACCAGGTCGGCCTTCGCGGCCTCGACGCTGAAGGGGATCTTGCCCACGCCCTGCACGGCGTCGGTGTGAAAGAGCACGCCCTTCTCGCGGCAGAGAGCGCCGATCTCGTTGACCGGCTGCACCACGCCGATCTCGTTGTTGGCCAGCATGATCGAGACGAGGATCGTCTTGTCGGTGATCGCCGCGCGGAGCTGCTCGAGGTCGACCAGCCCGTCCGGCTTCGGGTTGAGGTACGTGACCCGCGCGCCCACGCGGACCTTCTCGATCCACCGCTTGAGCACGTCGTCGGTGTCGAGCGAGTGCTTGATCTCGAGCGAGGCGAGATCCTCCGGGTCGATGTCCTTGCCGGTCAGCTCCATCAGGCGCTGGATCTTGAGCTCATCGATGCGCTCGGCGCGCAGGCGCTCGAGGCGCTTGCAGGTGTCGAGGGTCGCCTTGTGCTCGGTGGTGACGGTGATGAGGTGATCGCCCTTGTCCTTGTAGAACTCGACCACGCCCTTGATCGCGAGGTTGATCGACTCGGTCGCACCTGACGTGAAGACGATCTCCTTGTCGGAGCAGCCGATCAGCGCGCCGATCTGCTTGCGGGCCTTCTCGACCGCGGCCTCCGCCTTCCACCCGAACGCGTGGTTGCGTGAGGCGGCGTTGCCGAAGTCCTCCACGAAGTACGGACGCATCGCCTCCAGGACCCGGGGGTCCATGGGCGTGGTCGCGTGGTAGTCCATGTAGATGGGGAGCTTCAGCATTGACGCCCTCGAATGTGGACCAGCGCGGTCCTGTATGGCCATTCCTTAACGAGAAGAAGGTGGACCAGTCAAGTCCACTATCAGTGATTCCGGGGTGTTGGGCCTAGTTGCGACCCGTTCTCAAGATGGACAGGAGGTCACTTGTCAGATCCGCCGCTTAGGGTGCACTCTCATGAACCAGTGCACCACTTCACCACTTCACCATGGCGGATCCATGAGACTGACGATTTCACTCGATGACGATCTCTACGGCTACGTGAAGTCACTCGCCAGGAGCGAAGACCTCTCGATGAGCCAGGTGGTCAACAAGCTGATCCGTCGCGTGGTCGAGGTACCCGCTCATCCCATTCAGGTGCCCAGCGCCGCCTCTCCATGGCAGGGCTTCGCGGCGAGGCCAGGGGTGATCATCCACCGAGATGAGGCCCAGCGCATGGAAGAAGAGGAAGACCTCGCCCGACTCGAGGCCCTGGGATTCAAGAAGAAATGACCACCTGGCTCCTCGACGGAAACGTGCTCCTGGCCCTCTCAGTGCCTGCGTCGCCAGACCACATGGTCTCTCGCAATTGGTTCGAAGCGACCGTCACGAGGTTCGCGACGTGCCCCATCACGCAGGGGACGTTGTTGCGCCTGCACCCGAGAACGGCCGGAGACCCGCGTGTCGAGGCCGGTTGGCGATCTCTCGAGGCGATGATCGCCCACCCCGCCCACGTCTTCTGGGCCGACACGCTCAGCTACGCGGAGGTTTCCCCAAAGCGCTTGCAGGGCGGCGCCCAGGTGACCGACGCGTACCTGGCCGCGCTCGCTCGCCACCACAAGGGCAGGGTGGCCACCTTCGACACGGCCTTTGCGCTGTTGCACCCAGACGTGGTGGTGAAGATCGGCGCGATCTGATCCGAGGTGGATCGCCCTCCGACGCGTTTCCGCGCGGATGGCTCACGGCACGCGGCTCGCTTTGGACAGGCCGCATGACCAAACACGCTCCGGTTCAGCTCACCTCGTCGATGCAGGGTGATGGGTCTCGGTACATCGAAGGCTGGCGCCGCGGAAAGCCCGAGGAAGACCCGGAGAAGACGAAGAAGTGGGGGTGGATCAGCGCCAAGCCCAGCGAGTTCCTGATTCGCATGCGGGGCGGCAACGTGGTCTCGGCCGGGCAGGGCGCGACGGTCTTCAAGTGGCCGTGGGACTCGATCTCGATCGTGCCCACCACCGTGCAGCGGCTGCACTTCGTCGCCGATCAGATCACCCAGGAGAAGGTGGGCGTGAAGGTCACCGGCATCGCCGTGTACCGGATCGCCGAGCCGCTGATCGCCTCGCGCATGCTCAACTTCAGCTTCCCCGAGCGCGCGCAGGAGAAGCTGGCCGAGATGATGGAAGAGATGTGCGTGGGCGCGTCACGCCGGCTCATCGCCAACCTCACCGTCGAGCAGTGCCTCACCCAGCGCAAGGAAGCGCTCTCGGTGGAGCTGGTGCGCGAGATCGCCCCGGTGGTGAGCGGCGAAGGGCGAATGGAGGACGCCACCGATCGCGGCTGGGGCGTGGTCGTCGACACCATCGAGATCCAGGACGTGCGCGTGCTTTCGGGGCAGGTGTTCTCGAACATGCAGGCGCGCTTCCGCCTCTCGCAGGAACAGGTGGCGCGCGAGGCCGAGCTCGCCAAGGAACGGGCGATTCGCACCGACGAGACCTCGACCGAGCGCGAGGTCGAGCTGATCAAGGTCTCGGCGGCCACCGAGATCCGCCAGCGCAAGCAGGCCGCCGACGAATCGGCGCGGCTCGAGAAGCTCGCTTCCGATGCCAAGGTCGAAGAAGCGAAGCTGGCCCAGGAGCGCGCCACCCGCGCCGCGCAGATCGCCTCCGAGCGCGAGTTCCAGCTGCAGAAGATCCACGCCGAGCAGGAGGTGCGGCAGCGCCGGCAGCTGGCTGAAGAAGCCGCGTTGCTGGAGAAGCTGCAGGCCGATCAACGCCAGGCGCTGCAGAAGCTCAACGCCGAGGTGCAGCTGCAGCAGGAGAAGCTGCGCTCGGAGCTCGAGGCGGTTCAGCTCGAGGTGCAGACCGAACAGGCCCGGCACCAGGCGCGCTTGCAGGAAGAGGCGCAGGCGGTCGAGCTGCTCCGGTCCGAGGCGCTGGTGGCCGAGGCGAAGCGGCACCTCACCGAGATCGAGACGCGCACCGTCGAGCTCGAGGTGCAGAAGCAGCAGCTGCTCGGTGCACCCGAGCTCGACCGCGCCGCGAAGCTGCGGCAGATCGAGAACAACCTCTCGCCCGAGGTGATCCAGCTCGCCGTGGCCAACCGGCTCCCGGAGCTCGCCGCGGCCTTCCAGCAGAAGATGGGCGAGGTGCACGTGACCGCGGTCGATGGGGCCAACCCGTTCGGGTACATCGCCGCCGCCGTCGAAGGGGTGATGGGGCTGGCAAGGAGCGCCGGACTGGAGATCAAGAAACCCCAGTAAATCAAGCCACCTGCCTCCCTCTCCCCGAGGGAGAGAGGGTTGGGGAGAGGGCAAACCGTTTTTCCCGAGAAACGCTCCCACTCCTCGCTGCATATTGGAGTGCCCATGAAGCGTTCGACAGTCCTCGCCCTGGCCTCCCTGTCTGCCATCGGGCTGGTCTTCATCCCCTCGTTGATCCCCGCGGGCCCGACCTCGTCACTCGACGCGTCGGGCCTGCTCGCTTCCGGCCAGCTCTTCATCGCGGCCGGAGTGATCTTCCTGGGCGGGTTCCTCACCTCGCTCACGCCGTGCGTGTACCCGCTGATCCCGATCACGGTCGGCGTGTTCGGCGCGAGGCAGGCCGAGTCCAAGGGCCGCGCGCTGCTGCTGACCACGTCCTACGTGGTGGGCATGGGCCTCGTCTTCAGCGCGCTGGGCGTCTTCGCCGCCCTCTCAGGCCGCGCGTTCGGCTCGGTGCTGGGCAACACCTGGGTGATCGTCGGCCTGGCGGTCTTCATGACGGTGCTCGCCAGCTCGATGTTCGGCGCGTTCGAGCTCGCGCTTCCGTCCGGGCTCGCTACGAAGCTCAACGGCGTGGGCGGAGGCGGCGTCATCGGCGCGCTGCTGATGGGCAGCGTGGCCGGCTTCCTGGCGGCGCCCTGCACGGGCCCGGTGCTGACGGGCGTGCTCACCTGGGTGGCGCAGAAGCAGGATCCGGTGATCGGCGGCGGGCTGCTCTTCATCTACGCCATGGGCATCGGCGTGCCGTTCTTCCTCATCGGCGTCTTCACCATGCGGCTGCCCAAGAGCGGCGTGTGGATGGAGTGGGTGAAGAGCATCTTCGGCATCGCATTGCTGGCGATGGCGGTCGGGTACCTGCGCGACGCGTTCCCCGGCCTGCGCGACTTCATCGTCGCCACCACCACCACCCTGGGCCGCAGCGCGGCGATCTCGCTGGGCGCGGCGCTCGCGTTCGTGGGCGTGGTGCTGGGCGCCGTGCACCTGTCCTTCAAGGAGGGCAGGCAGTGGCTGCCCAAGTCGATCGGGATCACCGTGGTGCTGGTGGCGTTCCTGATGCGCATGGCCGCGCCGAACGTGGTGGCCCCGGTCGATCCCACGCTCGTCGCGGCGGGCGGCGGCGGCGAGTTCGTCTGGTCGCTCACCTACAAGGCCGAGGAGAACAGCGCGACGTTCGACGAGGTGCTGGCGAAGGCGAAGGCCGACTGCAAGCCGGTGATGATCGACTTCTTCGCCGAGTGGTGCGCGGCCTGTAAGGAGCTCGATCACCTCACCTACGTGGCCCCCGAGGTGATCGCCGAGTCGAAGCGCTTCGTGACGGTGAAGGTCGACGGCACCAACGAGAGCGACGTGACCGACCAGATGTACAAGCGCTTCGGGGTGAAGGGCCTGCCCACGGTCGCCTTCATCGACCCGATGGGCGAGGTGCTGCAGAACCCGCGCGTCGCGGGCTTCCTCCCGCCGGCGGAGTTCCTCCCCGAGATGCGGAAGATCGGCCTGGCCACGTGCTCGCGTACGCCTTGACCCTGGTGATCAGCGCTGCCGATGGTGGGCACGAGGTGCTCGCCCTGCTCGAGCGCCAATCGGCTGCCTGGAGCCGCGGCGACCTCGACGCGTTCTGCTCGGTCTACGCGGACGACGCGGTGTTCCTCTCGCCCAGCGGCGTGACGAAGGGCAGGGCCGAGGTGCTGGCGCGCTACAAGAAGAAGTACCCGACGCCCGCGGCGATGGGCAAGCTGACCTTGAGCCCGCTCGACGTGCGGGACACGGCAGACGCAGTGTCCGTCGCCGCGAAGTGGACGCTCGAGTACCCAGACAAACCCGCGGCCACCGGCCACACCGTGGTGGTCTTCAAGCGCGTGGGCGGTCAGTGGCGCATCGTTCACGACGCCTCGATGTGAGCCGTCAGCGGCCGTGGGCGTTCAGCAACCCGCGGGTCTTCGAGCCGGCAGCAGCGCAAAGGCCTGCGCAACCGCATGGAACGGCGCCCCTGCGTACGGCACGATGCCCCCCGTGAGGTTCCTCCTTCTCGTCACCGCGTCGTTCTCGTTCGCCTGTGCGCCGAAGCCGGCGACGACGCTGATCCCCGACCTCGACGGCTCGATCCCCGACGCGGCCGTCGAGGTCGACGCGGGCCCGTCCTGCGCCTGCATGCAGTGGGGCAACCCGCGCAACGGTGGGCCGATCGCCGATCCCCTCGTCGAGCTCTCGGGGCTGGTGGCCAGCCGGGCGCAGCCGGGCGTCTTCTTCGCGCACAACGACTCCGGTGACTCGCCCCGTTTCTTCGCCCTCGCCACCACCGGGGCGATCGCCCAGACCTACGTGCTCGATGGTGGACTCGCCAGCGACTGGGAAGACATCGCCCTGGGCCCGTGTCCGACCGGCACCTGCGTCTACCTCGGCGACATCGGCGACAACCTGCGCGTGCGCACCAACTACGCCATCTACCGCGTGCCCGAGCCCACGGTGCTCGCGGGCACCACCAGCGTGCCGTGGGAGCGCTTTTCCTACGAGTATCCCGGCGGGGCGAAGCACAACTCCGAGGCGATCTTCATGCACCCGGTGACGGGCCGCCTCTACCTGGTCACCAAGGAGGACGCGTCGCCCAGCGAGGTCTACCGCTTCCCGCTGCCGTTCGACTCGAGCCGCACCGCCACGCTCGAGTTCGTCGCCACGCTCACCGTGCCGGGCGCGACCGATCGCCCGCTCACCGCGGCCGACGTCAACGTGTGCGGGACCGCGGTGCTGCTGCGCATGTACAACCGCCTCGTCGAGCTGCGCCTGCCGCCGGGAGAGACCGACTTCGAGCGGATCTTCTCGGTCGACCCGGTCACCGTGCCGTTCGCGAACGAAGGGCAGGGCGAGGCGGTCGCGTACGGCGCCGACGGCCAGTCGTACTTCACCGCGAGCGAGAAGCTGGTCGATCCACCTCCGCTCTACGAGTACCGCTGCCGATGAGCTGGAAGGCGGCGTTCGGTCACGTCGCAGCCCGGGTGGTGCAGGGCGTGGCGCTGCTGAGCCGGGGCCACCCGCGCCCGCTCACCGGGGCCGAACGTGAGCTGGCCGCGCCGATCTTCGAAGCGAGCCTCGAGCTCTCGAAGGTGCGCGTGCAGGAGGGCGTGCGGGGACTGCTCAACGCGAGCCGGCGCGCCTTCGTGATCGAGCAGACGATGTTCCTCCCCCGCGGGTACCAGCCCCTGCGGGCGCACATCCTCGTGCACGAGCTGTGTCACGTCTGGCAGTTCCAGAACGGCGGGCACGCGTACATCGGCGACTCGGTGCACGCCCAGCTGCTCGGTGACGGCTACGAGCTCGAGAAGGGCCTGCTGCAGGGGCGCGCGTGGGCCGAGCTCAACGCCGAGCAGCAGGCGACGTTGATCGAGGCGTCCTTCGTGCAGGGCTGCTTCGAGGGGCAGCCCTTCCTCATCCGCGGGCGCGACTGGACCGCGTACTGGCGCACCGCGGTGGTCGAGCTCCGCGCAGGGCGTGGAGCCGCCTTCACTTCCGCTTGAAGACCCGCTTCATCTCGAGCTGAGGCTCACCGGGTGGGGTGACGATGATCCGCAAGGTCATCGAGCCGTCTTCTTCGACGCGGCGGCGCAGCTCGATCGGCACCTTGCCTTCCTTCTCGAGGGTGAGGTGTCCGCGGCCGACGATCGTGTCGCCTTCGATGGTCACCACGTAGCTGAGCGGGTTGCCGAAGAAGTCGTCGACCGTCGGCGTGGTGCCGTCGAACACGAGCACGTTGCGGCGGCCGCCGAGCGTGGACTTCACCTCGATGGTGGCGCGCTCGGCGGTGGTGACGATCACGTTGGTGAAGCGCACCGTGGGCCCCACCTTGCGCAGCACCCAGCCCACCTTGAGCCGCTCGAGCACCGGGCCTGGGTCGGTGGTGCGCTCGAGATCGAGCAGCCACGTTCCGTCGAGCGCAGACACGCCGCCGTCACTCGCCGCCAGGCACAGCGAGAGGGCGAGGCTGGCGATCAGAAGGTGCCACCGAAGTTGATCATCGCCCCCGAAGGAGCCGGCGTGGTGGTCTCGGTCGGCTCACCGGTGCCCGTCTTCGGCGCGGCCGGAGGAGGCTCCCCACCCGGCGTCGGCGTGAGGATGATCCAGGTCACGCCGCCGGCCACGGCCGCGGCTCCGGCGCCGACCAGCACGTTGGCGAGCATCGCGTTGGTGGGCGCGGCCTTCGCGTCGGCGCGGGTCACGGCGATGGGGTCTCCGCCCGCGTCGAGCAGGCCCTTCACCCTCGCCGCCGACTGGCCGAACCCGATGCCGATGCCCACGGCGGCCGCTCCGAGCAGCGCGACGTAGAGGCCGGGCTTGGCGAAGATGCCGCCCTTCGGCCCTTCGACCGGCTTGACCACCACCACCGGCTCCAGCGGCAGCGCGATCAGCGAGACCTTCACGTCGACCGACCTGGTCTGCTCGACCGTCACCGTCTGCGTGAACGGCTTGTACCCGGGCGAGGTCACCTTCACCGTGCGGGTGCCGCGCTGGGCGATCACCTCGACCGAGCCCATGCCGTACTCGACGCCGTCGACCGTCACCAGCCCCGAGGGATCGTTGTCGATGACGATCTTCCCGTTGGGGATCGAGAGCGTCTTCTGCACCTGCACCAGGAACGAATTGATCTTCTTGATGAACTCGCGGTCTTTCTGGGCCTGGGTCTTCCCCGCGACCCCCAGGAACGCCTTCTCGGCCTTCTCGCCGCTCTCCTGCGAGACGACGAGCACCTCGTTGAAGCCGGGATCGTAGCCGTACATGGTGACCAGCGAGCCCACGCCGTGCTTCGCCACGGTGAGGCGCACCAGCCGGTTCACCTTGAGCTTCTTCGCCGCCGCTTCCATGCAGGAATAGTCGGTGCAGGCTTCGACCCTGGCGAAGTCAGCGCCCAGCGCCGTGCGCGCGCCCGAAGGCTCGACCACCGTCTGGAAGAGATCGCCCTGGCCCAACTGCTTGAGCAGCTCGGCCTCGAGCTGACGGGCGCGCGACGCGCTCACGTCTTCGGTGTCGGCCGCCTTCACCGAGAGCACTCCCAGGGTCGGGCGGAACTCGGTGGGAACGGCCGGCTTCTCCTCGGTCAGATCCAGCTCGAACTCCTGGGCGCCCGCGACGGAGGCGAGGAGGATCAGCGGAAGGGTTCGACGGATGAGGCTCGTGCTCACGTGTTCTCCGGGACGAAACGGCGAATCTGCTGGACCAGCTCCGAGGCGCTCGCGGTGCCAGCCACGAGCTTCTTGTCCTTCTCGGTCAGGAAATGCTGTTCGACGAGGAACTGCAGGGCGTTCTCCAGGCTGGTCTTCGACAGGGCTTCAGAGGCGGTGATGGTACCTGCGAGGAAGTCGGCGCGGCCAGCTTCCAGCGCGCGCTTGAGGTACTCCTTTCGATCACATCCCCCCGGGGGCAGCTCCTCGGCCGTGCGCGCCGCCAGCAGGTACGACTCGAGCGAGTCCCGCAGCAGGTCGGCCAGGAACTGCACCATCGGCCGGGCGTGGGCCTCGGGCGCGATGCGAATGCCTGCCCCGAGCGGAGCCGAGGGGCCGGCGTCGTCGGTCGACAGCAGGCCCAGCTTGGTCAGGTGCTCCAGCGTCTCGTCGAAGGTGTGCTGGAAGGTCTTCCCCACCGGGTAGAGGAACTCGAGCTTGAACAGGCGCGAGAGGTAGAGCGCGTGCTCCCTGATCGTGGCGCGATCGGGCTTCGGGTCGGTGGCCATCACCGCGGCGCACACGATGGTCCGCCCCGCGATCAGGTTCATCAGGGTGTTCTTGTAGAAGCTCAGCTCGGCGCGGCGATCGTCCTCGACCTGGAAGATGGGCGAGCCGCGCGCCTCGATGCTGCGCACCATGCCGGCGCTGGCGAACATGCGCATGGCGTCGGAGATCGAGCCGATCACGGTGGGGTCGGACGGCGAGTCGATGAGCAGGCGCGAGAGCGGGGCGCCGAGATCGGTGGCCATGCCGCGCAGGAAGACGATGCGGTCGGTGAGATCGCGCACCGAGATGCCGCGCCGGCGATGCGCGAGCAGCGCCGAGGACAGCAGCGCGTGCGGCGTCACCGTGGACACCCGGCTGATGCCGTACATGACGCGGTGGCCCAGCGCGCGCACCAACGCCTTCTTCTGGTCTTCGGTGGCCGTCTCCCGGGTCACCCCACGCTCAGCCATCAGCTTCGCCAGCGACACGGGCTCGTCGAAGCGCAGGTAGATGCGCCCGTAGTTCTCGGTGAGCACCGCGGGCGCCGAGAGCAGCGCCTTCAGGTCTTCGGGCTTCTTCTCGCCGCCCTGGAGTTCCTGCTTGTAGCTCGCGCCCTCGACCACCTTCTCGTAGTCGATGGCGGTGGGCACGAAGAGCAGATCGTTGCGCGCGCCTTCCATCACCGCGTCGACCAGCCAGGTGAAGAGCCCCAGCTTGGGCTGCATCAGCTTGCCGGTGCGCGAGCGCCCACCCTCGGGGAAGAACTCGTGGTGCACCCCATCGTGCACGAGCTTCTTGAGGTACGCCTTGAACGTCGCGGTGTAGAGCTTGTCGCCCTTGAAGCTGCGCCGGAGGAAGAAGGCCCCCGAGCGCCGCAGGAAGGGGCCGAGCGGCCAGAACGAGAGGTTGGCCCCGGCCGCGATGAGGGGCACGTGGTACCCGCGCGTCCACAGCACGTACGACATCACCAGGTAGTCGATGTGGCTCTTGTGGCTGGGGGTGAACACCATGGGCGCTTCGGCCGCGGCCTTCATGGTGCGATCGAGCCCGGCCTCGTCGACCTCGACCCCGTCGTAGATGCGGCTGAACACCTGGTGGAGGATCGACGCGAACAGCCCGACGTAGCTGGGGCTGAGCTTCGCGGCGATGGAGTCGAAGTTCTTCCGGGCTTCCTTCAACACCACGGGCATCGGCTTGTTCTTCTCGGCCGCCACCTCCTGCGCGGCGAGCTGGAAGGTCTTGTCGCGCATCGCCTCGTCGATGAGGCGGGCGGTGTCCTTGGCGGGCGGGCCGAAGACGGCGCGGGTCTCCTTGGCGAGGTGGTGGTGGAGCGCGCCGCGCACCTTGCGGGCGATCACCGCGGTGGAGTGGTCACCTTCGTTGGCGATCACCTCGCGCAGATCGATGGGGGTGCCCACGCGCAGCTGCGCACGCTCGTAGTTGCGCACGAACGAGACGACCGAGTGCACGAAGCCGGGCGCCTCGGGGCTGCCGAAGATGCGATCGCTGATGCTCGGCTTGACCTTCTGCTGCCACTTCTCCCAGACGAGCAGCTCGGGCACGAGGAAGATGGGCTTGTCGCTCTTGCGCGCCAGCTCGACCAGGGCAGGGAAGGGATCTTCCCGGCCCTCCCGGCCCCGGGCGGTGTTGAAGCCGCTCTCGCGCATGAAGATGAGCCCCGAGCCGCCCTGGCCGCGCGCCCAGTCGAAGCGCGAGCCGTGTTCACCGGCCATCTGCGCGTTGGTGAAGGGCTTGGTGAACCAGCGGCGCAGGTTCACCACCGCGCGAACCGGCGGCAGCCCGCGGCGGATGAGGGCCCAGTGGAGGAAGAGGTAGTTCACCCAGGCGCTGGTGCGCATGACGTGGACGACGAAGCCGCGCTGAGAGAGATCGCGCAGCTCGTCGACGCCGTGCTGCGGAAAGCGGATCGCCTCGAAGTACCGCTGGGCGATGGCGCGGCCGGCCGGCCCGAACTCTTCCTTGAGAACGGGGTCACCCTTGATGGGTCTGCTCTGGAGCGCGTCTTCGGACAAGGGGGCAGAACCATAAGCGAATCTGCAGCGGGTCCCGAGCACTGACTGTCTGCAAACACCCGCGATGCGAGGGCGAGGGCCGCGAGGGCGTGGTGGAGCCAGCTCGGCTACCCGGTGGATCTCGAGAACCGGTACTTCCGCGTCCACCGGCAGGCGCGGTGACGAGCTGCGAGGCCTACTGGCACATCGGGGCCTGTCCGATCTCGGCGTAACCCGACATGGCGTAGCCGAGCCGCCCCACGTTGCCCTGGTTGAAGCCGGCGTTGGAGTAGCTGCTGGGCAGGCGTTCGAGCATGCACGTGGAAGCGCCTGACCAGAACAGCGTCGGAGCGCCCCAGATGGGCCCCTGGCTCCACGGGACCTTCAGCGTCGCCGGGGCTGCCAGCACCAGCCCTACCGGATCGATTCGGTAGACCGGGGACCAGTCGACCGAGCCCGGAGGCGGAAGAAGGGTGGTCTCGGTGACGGTGATGAGGGTCGGAGTGGCGATCGCAGTCGGAGGAAAGGTGATGGTGAAGGGGACTCCTGAGGCGATGCCCTGCTGGCCCATCAGCATCACCACGCCGCCCGCCGGCCCGATCGTGGCCGAGGCCGACTCGCCCACCCCGCGCGGACAGGTGCCCACGGGGACGAGGTCACGGCGGGAGCAGAGGCACCCCGAGGCGCTGGGCTGCACCAGGTTCCCGGGGTTCAGCAGGCCCAGGGAAAGGCACTCACCCTCGGCTCGGTTGGAGCGGCACTTACCCTGCGGGCCGACCTCGAAGCCGGCCGAGCAGGTGCAGGTGCCAGCGGCGCCACACCAGCCCGAGAGCGCGCTCATCAAAGGGTCCTCGTTGCATTCCTGATCGCGGCCCGGCGTGCAGGTGGGCGCGAGGTTGGCGCACAGGCCTCCGTCACAGGCGCTGCTCGGCCCGCACCGCCCCTGCTCATCGAGCTCTGCCCCGTCGAGACACGCACAGCTCCCGTTGGCCAGGCATTGCCCCCAGTCGATGGAGGCAGGGGCAGACGGGGCGTTGCAGGCGTGAACCAGCGCTTCCTGGCGGCAGGACTTCAGCGTGCCGAGGGGAATGTCGGTCGAACAGGCAACGAACGGCAGGGCGAGGAGGGCGAGTCGGTTCATGGCCTGTCTGAGTGGCCGGAAGCCAGAAGTCCCATCACGGGAGTGCGCACTGCCGGTCCACGCGCTCGATCGACGGAGAGGAGGGGAAGCGGGTGCGCAGCTCGAGGAGGAGGGCGCGCCCGGCCTCCCGCTTCGCCTGCGCGCACAGGGCCAGCGCCCGGACGGCGAGTCGCTCCTCGAAGAGCTCCCCGCGGGGGCAGTCGCGCTGCCACGACTCGAGCAGCTCGACCACGTCCGAGGGGGCGGCGGGCAGCAGCACCTGGGCCCGGCGGAGAGTGGAGAGCTCGGCGCTCAGGTCGCAGGGATCGACCGGCGAAGTCTCGGCGCGCGATTCTCTCGAGTCAGGGCCGGCGACCGCCTCCGGCGCGAGTCCATCCACCGTCGGCGGCGGCCGCCCTGCGTGTGGCGAAAGCCCCACGTTCGCAGCCACGGCCAGGCTCGTCGGGTCGGCAGCTGGGCGGGAGTCACCCGCAGGCAGTGGCGGCGTCGGCGCCGGCTGAGCGGCGGCTGGAGTGTCGCCCGGCGTGCCAGGGGGCGCTTGCGCAGCGCCGGCCGGCCGCGCTTCTGCCCGCGCGACGGGGCCCGGCTCAGCGCGCGGAGGGGGCGACACTTCAGCCGGCCGGGCCGCGACGACGCGCGTGCGGGCCGTGGCAGGGGGCGGGCCGGACAACTCGCGGTGCAGCACGCTCGTGCCCACCGCCCCCGTCCCCGCTGCCGTGACGAAGGCGATGAGCAGCTTCACCGTCGACACCTGCGAGAAACCCGACGCCCCGGCCCCCGTGCTCAGCTTCGCGGCCGCCGTCGCCCCGGCCCCCGTCGAGGGCAGCGTGGCCGCGAGCGAGGCCAGCACCCTGGCCTGGTCGTCACGGGTCGGACTGCTGGCTGCCTTTGCGCGGGCGAGCAACCCCCGCGCCGTCGGACTGAGCTCACTCACGGTCACCTCTGGCGGCTTCGTATTCCTGGAGCGCGGCCTGGAAGTCCCTGCGCGCGAGGCGCAGCCGCGAGTACACGGTGTTGACGTTGAGGCTGAGCGCCTCGGCGATCTCCGGAGCGGTGAACTCCTCGAACTCGGCGAGGAGGAAGATCTCCCTTCGCTCGGGCGGCATCGTCTCGAGCAGCCGGCTCACCAGCGCCAACGCCTCGGCCTGGCTGGCCAGCTCGAGCGGTGTGCGTGCCGGGTCGGGGAGCTGCTCGTCGAGCGGCTGGCTGGGCTTGCGCGCGCTGGTCCTGCGCATGTCGGAGGCCACCCGAACTGCGATGCCCACCACCCACGTCCTGGGGCTGGAGCGCCCCGCGAACTCCGCGCGCCGCCGGTGGGCCACCAGATACACGTTCTGCGCCGCGTCGGGCAGCTCGTCGGGCGCGACACCCAATCGCGCCAGCACCCGCCACACCGACGGGAAGGTCAGCCGGTACAGCGCCGCGAAGTCGAGGTCCTCCGGCTGGGACCGCGCGAGCTGCTCGACGGCTGGGAAGGACGCAGAACCCACGCCGGCCCTGAGTGGCCGTTGAGGTCCATTTCCATCACGGAGCTCATTCAAAGCGCCACTCGACCCCGAAGTTGGCCTCCGCCAGCCAGGGCTGCGAGGCGGCGAGCACGTTTACCGAGGCCGCGGAGGTGGTCACGAAGCGGGGGCGCGCCAGGGCCGCGCCGCCGCAGCCATCGAGGCGAAGCCAGAGCTGCGAGACCAGCCGGGCGCGGGCGATGAGCCCTCCTGCCGCCCCCAGATAGCCTGCGTGACCCGAGGTGGCGGTCTCCAGGCCCCCCACGCCGCGCCCGCTGAGCCAGGCGGCGTACGCCAGCAGGCAGGGACCGAGGGAGAAGCGCCCTGAGGTGACCTCGAAGCAGCCTGACACCCGGCCGCTCAGCCACACCGCGACCTCGGCCTCCACGGCGCCCTGCACGACTCGGGTCGAAAAGGGCGTGCTGAGCGCCGCCTCGAGGCGCCAGGGGCCGTGGCTCAGCGCCCCGGTGACCGAGCCGCCCGGCGCGATGGTCGGCAACAGCCCCGCGCGTCCGCCACCGGTGAGGCCCAGCCCGAAGTGCCACCGCGGAGCAGGCGGCGGCGCGATGGGCGGGAGCACTGGCCCGGAGCGCTCGACCTGCTCGACGTCGGGCTCGACAGGCGGGGGCGCCGGCGGAGAGGTCGGCGGGGGGTCGGCCAGCGCAAGTGAGACCACCACCGCAGCCACCTCGACCGCGCGCGCGCAGCTATCGGCCTCGAGCACCCGCAACCCGACGCCCGCGCGGCTCCGCGTCTCGACCCGGGCCCGCCACTGAAACCCCGAGCGCTCGAGGGTGACCAGCACCGCGACGTCGGACGCCTCGACTGTTCCCTCCAGGACCTCGCCGCGCAAGCGGCGCAGCTCCTGGAGGAAGTCCGCGCGGGGCGGACAGTCCGGCAGTCCGCGCCAGTCGAGCGACAGCGAAGGCACCGTCGACGAAAGGAGCAGGACGACCGTGGCCAGAGTCACGGGCGCACCGTAGCGCACGTGCGCCAACGCAACAGAGCCCCGGCCGCCTCAGCGGATGGCGGAGTCTTGTCTGGGGCTGCCAAACAGCTCGAGCCGGCGGGCGAGGGCGGCGAAGGTGAGCGCCGGTTCCTCGAACGGGTCGCGGAACAACGCGCGCACGTCGGCGGCGGAGATCGCCTTGCGCGCGAATGCCTGGGCCAGCGCGTCACCGAGCAGGTAGCCCAGCGCGTGGCTCACGCCGTTGAGCAGGGGCACGCTCGAGAGCGGCACCATCTTCTGCGCGGCCGCGAGGTCGTCGTTGAGCGCGGTCGAGATCGCCAGGGTGAAGGCCGCCACCCGCTTGAGCTCGCCGTTCCCCGACTCGAAGTGCCACGTCCACTCGTCGAGCTGGGTGCAGCGCCGCTTGGGGTTCACCAGCCGGCTCCCGAAGAAGCCGAGCGCTTCCTCGAGGCAACGCGCCCAGAAGGCGTCGGTGCGGGGGCGGGGCCTTTCCATCGCGTCGCCCACGCAGAGGTGCCTGACGAAGTGGGCCGCTTCTTCGGCGACGTGGTTCAACGAGAGCGACGCCAGCCACACCGCCCGGGCCCGCGGGATCCACGCGCTCTCCATCGACAGCACGTGCTGCTCGAGGTGCCGGAGCTCGGCCGGGGTGAAGCGGGCGCGCTTCTGCAGCCGCTCGAGCACGTCGAAGTCGGCCGCGGTGAGCACCAGCACCTGGTCTGCCGCGGCGCCCACCTTGAGGCCGGTGAAGCGGCCGATGCCGCGCGCGAGGTGGCGGAAGGTGAGGGCGATGCCCGTCTCGTCGAGGGGGGCGTCACCCGCCTCGGCCTCCACGTAGTCGAGGAAGCTGCGCTGGCAGACCACCGGGCTGGTGTTCACCAGGCACAGCTCGCGCCCGGAGATCTCCACCGCGCGCGTCGACTCGACCCTGCCGGCGCGGGCCAGCGACCAGTAGACCCCTTCGGCGTTCTGGTAGACGACGAGCGATTCGCGCTCGATGTCGCCCAGCAATGCCTCGACCCGGCGGGGCAGGTGCCGGGGCGCCACGTGAAACTGCCCCACCAGCGCCAGCACCAAGGGGCGATCGGCGGCCTTCGCGGCGCGGGCCAGCGGCTTCGCGGCGGCCTCGTCACGCAGCTCGAGCGAGCGGGGGCCCGACGCGCGGCGATCGATCGCGATCACCTCGAGCCCGTGCTTCTTCGCCACCTCGAGGATCGGCGCGAACCCCGGCCAGATGTCGAACGGCCCGCGGTAGGGGTGCCCGATGCGGGAGAGGAAGGTCTTCTCTGACAGCTTGCCCGCGACGAACGCGTCGAGGCTGGCCTGGTGGCGGATCTCGACGAACTCGAGCGCCACCACCACCCGCCGGCCGCTCGAGAGCGCGCTCTTGAGCAGGGCCAGGTACGCCTGCTGGGCCATGCGCAGCGTGTGGTAGTCGCCGACGTAGACGAGGTCGGCCTTCGCGATGCGCGCGTCGACCTCCGTCAGCTCGATCGCCCTCCGGTAGCGCCGGGTCGCCGCTTCGTACCGCCGCTGGTAGGCGCGGAAGTGGGGCGAGGCGCCCTGCACCTGCTGGGCGATCTGCCGTGCCTGGTGCTTGAAGAGCGAACGCTGCAGGGACAACGACGAGCGCATGGACGAGAGGACGGTCCCACGCGGGTCCCGCCCCCGCAACTTCCTGGGTGCCTCCGCTGCGTCGAACCGCTGCTGGCGGCGATCCAGGTCCGATGGGCTCAGCATCGAATTGCCCGTGTCGCGGAGCCTGTCCGTGCTGGGCACCGAATCGCCACGCGACCAGCGCGTCCCCCCGGTGCTGTTTCGGTCAGCCGATGCCGCCGCTCGGTGAACGGGCTTGCGTTGGAGGGAGGCTCCGTCGAGCATCGGCTCCTCCGTGCGCTCGCTCTGTCTCGGTCTCAGTCTCGCGGTGCTGTCAGCGACCGCCGCCGCCGAGCCGCGCGCGACCTTCCTCCACGAGTCGCCCACCGAGGCCCCGGTGAGCAAGCCCCTGGTGCTCGAGGGCACGCTGGCGGGTGGCTCGTTCTCGAAGGTGATCTGCCGCGTGCGGGGTCCGGGCGAGCCCTACGAAGACTTCCCCTTCGAGCTCCAATACGGCGATCTCTACCGCGGCACGCTGCCCGCCTCGCGCATGGTGCCCCCGGGCATCGAGTACTACTTCGAGGGCGTCAGCAGCGACGGCGATCGCACCGCCATCTTCGCCTCGGCCAACCAGCCGGTGCGGGTGATCGTGATCGGCGACGACCCGGAGCCCGTCGTCACCGCCCCCGCGAAGCCGAAGTGCAAGAAGGGGAAGAAGTGCAGGGAAGAGCCTCCGCCCCCCGAGCCGAAGGAGCCGCCGAAGGAAAAGCACCCCGCCGAGTGGGTCGACACCACCGAGAAGCCGCCGCCGGAAAAGAAGGAACCGGTGAAGGCCGAGCCCCTCGACTCCGCGCGCGGTGAACGGCCTGCGCCGAAGAAGCCCGAGCCTGCCGAGCCGCCCCCGAAGAAGGCCGAGGGTGACGCCCCGCCTCCCACGCGCCGCCAGACGGAGCTCGAAGAAGAGCTGGCCCTCTATGGCGCCGAGGCCACCGCCGGGGTGGCCCAGCGCATCGATGAGAGCGCCCGCGTGGTGCCGCAGATGCCCACCGTGCTCACCGCAGCCCAGCTCAAACAACTGGGCGTGCGCTACGTGCACGAGGCGCTCGACCTCGTGCCGGGCCTCACCGTCAGCCGTGACGTGCAGGGCAACTTCCGGGTCGCCATGCGCGGGCTGCGCAGCGACGCCGAGCTGCTCTTCACCCTCAATGGCCAGCGCCTCAACAACTTCTACGACGGCAAGGCGCTCGCCCTGTTGCCCGTCGACAACCTCGAGCGCATCGAGGTCTTCCGCGGCCCCGCCACCGCAGACGTGGGCCTGGGCAACGTCACCGGGGTGATCAACCTCGTCACCCGGCGCGACGCGGGCTTCCGCGCCTCGGGCAGCGCCGGCACCTGGGAGATGTTCGACGCGCACCTGAACGCCGCGGGCACGTTCGGCGCGGTCACGCTCTTCGGCGACGTCGACGTGGCGAGCCAGTTCGGCGTACGCCGCCCGGTGCAGCGCGACGGCCTCGACTCGGCCACCGTGCAGCGCCCCAAGAACACCAGCGACAAGCGCCTGCTGGTGAACGCAGGGCTGGGCGCCTCGATCGCCACCGAGAGCGCAGGCACCTTCGACGCCAGCGCGCGCTTCATGTTCGAGAGCCGCAGCGCCCTGATCGGCCTCTTCGACGTGGTGGGCCCCGATTCGCGCCTCGACTGGACGACCATTCAGGCGCAGGCCGGCTGGAAGAAGCCGCTGGGCGACGGCGGCTCTCTCTCGGTGCGGGCGTGGTTCGACCAGCAGACGACGAAGCGGCTCTGGCAGCTCGCCCCCGACGGCTGGCAGGTGCGCCCCAGCGACGACACCACCCTCTTCCCCGACGGCGTGCTCGAGCAGGCCTCGTACGGCGTGCGCGGCTTCGGCGTGGTGGGCAAGGGCGAGTTCCTGCTCCCCGCGAAGAACCGGCTGGTGGCGGGCGTCTCGGTGGAGCACCAGTCGCTCTTCCTCGCCGAGGTGCTGGCCAACTCGGTGCCGGTCACCAACGTGAATGCGGGGCAGCTCCTCCGGCCCGAGGGGCTGCGGCTCCCCACGGAAGACGGGCGGGGAGGGCGCGGGCCGGCCGCCGATCGCTTCAGCCTCGGCGTGTTCGTTCACGACACCTGGACGCCGGTGGACGTGGTGAGCGTGCAGGCGGGCGTGCGCTTCGACCTGACGCAGCTCCCGCGCGGTGACGCGTTCGGCCAGTGGACCGGCGCGGCGATGACGCCCTCGTTCGGGCCGCGCCTGGGGCTCACCGTCACCCCGGTGCGCTCGCTGGTGCTGCGCGGCCACTACGGCCGCTCGTTCCGCGCGCCCACGGTGCAGGAGCTCGCCGAGACGGTGCCCAACAACGACTTCAACCAGGGCCGCTTCATCGGCAACGTGCAGCTGCAGGGCGCGTACATCGACTCGGTCGAGGTCGGCGCTGAATACCTGCAGGGCGTCGGCGACGGGAAGCTGCGCCTCAAGGCCAACGCCTTCTTCGAGCGCATCACCAACGCGATCGTCCAGGTCGACACCTCGGGCAACCTGGTGCCGTACGTGAACCGCCTGCTGGGCGTGCAGGCCATCGGCCTCGAGGGCGAAGCGCGGCTCGAGCTGACCCAGCGCCTGGCGGTCTGGGTCAACGCCAGCTGGGTGCGCGCCGAAGATCTCACCGCGCCCACCCAGAGCCGCATCCTCACCGACGTCCCGCAGATCCGCATGAACGGCGGGGTGAGCGTGCCCATCGGCCGCTGGCTCAACGTCGACCTGGTCGGCCGCTTCGCCTCGGAGCGCCGGAACAACAGCCGCTCGGTGCTCGAGCTCATTCGCCGCTACACGCTGCCCGGTAACGCCACCGTCACCGCGCAGCTGCGCACCGAGCCGCTCTTCGACCACCTCGAGTTGCTGGTGCTGGGCCAGAACGTGTTCAACTTCGAATACGCCGACGACGCCACCCGGCCCGATCGCGTCACCAGCGGAGTCCCGCGCGAGACCTGGCAGGCCTTCGTGCAGGCAAAGGTGGGGTTCTGAACATGCGCCACGTGCTCCTCATCGCGTCGCTCGCCTTCGCCACCGGCTGCATCGCCTACAACGATCAGTGCCAGCCGCTCGTCGACAACCCCACCGAGCGCGTGGCCTTCATCGCGAAGGGCACCGAGGTCTTCCTCGATCGCGCCAACGCCCGGCACGGGAACAACGCGATCGCGCAGCAGGCGGCCGATGGCTTCGCCTGGGTCTTCTCGGAGACCGACAAGCCGGCCGACTTCGCGGTGGTCAACGGGGGCTCGATCCGCGCCGAGGGCCTGTGCATCACGCGCAACATCCTGCGCGAGGGCGCGCTCTCGAACGGCGTGCTGCACGAGATCATGCTCTTCGAGAACCCCGTGCAGGCAGTCGACCTGTCAGAGCGCGAGGTGGTCGACATGTTCGAGCACTCGGTCGAGCGGCTCTTCGCCACGCCCGCGCCGATCGTCTCGCCCGCGGGTTCCTTCCTCCAGGTGTCGAAGGAGGTCGCCATGACGGTCGACTGCTCGCGGGCGCCGCTCGATCGCGTCACGTCGCTGAGCATCGGAGGCGTGCCGATCACCAAGCCGGGCCGCACCCTCGATCAGCGCAAGCTGCGCCTGGCCGCCTCGACCTTCCTCATCTCGGGCGGCGACGGCTATTCGATGCTCGCGGGCAAGGGCACCGACCCCACCCGGAACCCCTCGAACGCGCAGCGCGCCGGCGGCATCGACTCGAACATCGCCGCCGCGTACCTGAAGCAGAGCCCCTTCAACGTGACGGTCGAGGCGGGCTTCAGGGTCGAGCCGGCGCGGGTGGTGTTGATGAACTGCTCCGTCCCGACCCGCCCCCAGAACTGACCGGCCACCAAAGCGAAACGCCCCCCGAACCCCAGGAGGGCGCGGAGGGCGAAGGAACGGCGCTCGAGGCTGGTCAGCCCTGCGAAGAGTTGGCCGCTGCGTCGAGCACGTCGTTGGGAGACGGCATGCGCTTCAAGTCAGCGCGCGC
Organism: Archangium sp.; assembly: GCA_030681645.1. Lineage (GTDB taxonomy): Bacteria > Myxococcota > Myxococcia > Myxococcales > Myxococcaceae > Archangium_A. The sequence continues at coordinate 605,624 of JAUXRX010000017.1, read as the reverse complement.
GATCTTCCACGCCTGCTGGACGATCCACGACAGCGACCGATCCTGCCGGCCGGACTCGTGCTCGATTTCCTTGAGCATCTCCTCAGGGAAGTAGAGCGACTGCTTGCGATGATCGGTGGTCGACATCAGCGCCGATCCTCCTTCGGGTCCGGCGCGCCGGCGACGTCATTGACGGCGGGGAAAGACTTGATGCGCTCGCGGGCGATCTTCCACGCCTGCTGAACGACCCAGGAGAGCGAGCGGTCCTGCCGGTTCGCCTCTTCCTGGATCTCCTTGAGCATCTCTTCAGGGAAGTAGAGCGATTGCTTGCGCTTGTCGGTGCCAGACATGAAGGACGTCTCCGCGGGAAGGGGATGGAAACAAGCTGAGTTATCCGACACTCGGCTCCGGGAATCAACCATTTCCCCCTCAGTGTGCACTGAGCATAGAACCGCCTCATGCGTCCTCTCGCGGCCATCGCGCTCCTCCTCACGGCCTCGGCCTGCAAGTGCGGGCCTGACGTGGCGAAGGTGAACCCCTCGCTGGCGGTCTCGGTGGGAGGGCTCGACTTCGGCCAGGTGAAGGTGGCCGACTCGAAACAGCTCGTGGTGCGGCTCGAGGCGCAGACCCGGACCTCGGTGGTGTTCTCGTCGATCGTGATCGAAGGCGCGGGCGCGGCGGCCTACCGGCTCGGCACCACCCCCACCTCCATCGACGCGCTGGGCAACGCGAGCGTGACCGTCACCTTCACGCCGACCGCCGTCCAGGCCTTCACCGCGAGCCTGGTGCTCAACAGCAACGATCCCGATCGGCCGGCCACGCGCGTCGCGCTCGCGGGCGAAGGCGCGATGCCGAAGCTCGCGCTCACCCCCGACTGCCAGAGCGCGCGCGGCTGCACCGCGACCGTGGTGGTCGAGCCGCCCTCGATCGACTTCGGCATGGAGCCCCTGGTGCGGCTGATGCCCATCGATCCCACCAGGCTGCCCACGCTGGTGGTGGTGAACGAAGGCGCGGTCGCCCTGCAGGTGACCGGCGCGACCTTCGGCGGGCCCGACGCGGCAGCCTTCACCGTCGCGGGGGGCATGCCCTTTCCACCGGCAGGGGTGACGCTCGAGGCGGCGGCGGGCTTCAACCTCCCCCTTCGTTTCGTGCCCACGAGCGAGGGCCAGGCGAGCTACTCGGGCACGTTGACCATCACCTCGGACGATCCCGATCGGCCGTCGATCACCGTGCAGCTCACCGGCACGCTGCGCCCCAACCAGCCGCCCTTCGTCTGCGCGAACCTGATCCGCGTGGTGCCGCAGCTGATCGGCGACGCGCCCCGCGACTACGCGTCGTCGACCTTCTGGGCGCCGCTGCTCACGCCGCCGGCCGGTGGCTACGACTTCACCGCCACGCGCGACGTGCGTCCCGACGAGCTGGCGGTCTTCTCCGCGAGCTCCGACGCGACCGACCCCACGAAGTGCTCCGCGGACCCCGAAGACGGGCGCACCGGCCTCACCTATCGCTGGCGGCTCACCTCCACGCCGCGGGGCGCCCAGGGCCTCGCGCTCTCGGGCGCCACCACCGCGCAGGTGCAGCTCAGGCCGATCATCACCGGCGAGTACACGCTCGAGCTGACCGTGACCGACTCCCGGCTGAGCTCGACCGTGGTGACGATGCGCTTCGCCGCGGCCATCAAGCAGGACCTGGTGGCCCAGCTGCAGTGGGAAGGTTTCTCGGGCGTCGATCTCGATCTCCACCTCGTGCGGCCCTCGGCGGTGACGGGCGGCGACCCCTTCACCGGCGCGTTCGCGTTCTTCAACGCGGGCACCTCGGGCAAGACCTCGGGCGACCTGAACGGCTTCGCCAGGCGCACGAAGGACAACAACGCGGTGGCCGGCTTCGACTTCGACTGGGGCCAGCCGGGCGCGTCGGACGATCCGTCGCTCAACCTCGACGATCGCGGTGATGGCCAGCTGATCGAGAACGCCTCGCTGAACTACCCCGAGCACGATCCGCTCTGCGCGACGGCCTCGTGCAGCTACCGGGTGATGGTGCACGTCTTCGCCGACAACCGCATGCACGTGACGCCCCCCGCCTGTGTGGTGGACGGCGGCGTGGGGTGCCTCGACGGCGAGGCCTGCAGCTGCGCGACGGGCGATCGCTGCGTGGCCGAGTCAGCGCCCGCGAACGCCGCGCCGAGCGGCTCGGGCAAGTGTTACCCGGCGCCGAAGCCGGTGCTGCGGCTCTTCTTCAAGGGCAGCCCCACGCCGGCGACGATCGTCCCGCTCGAGGGGTTGATGCCGGCCGACGAGGTGCTGCTCGGCGCTCCGTGCAAGCTCTGGCACGTAGCCGACGTCGCCTGGCCGGCGGTGACGGCGATCGGCTCGCTCCCCGATGGAGGCACGCCGCCTCCCGTGGTCACGGTCGTCGGGGCCGATGGAACGGGGCGCGTCACCAACGCGTCGATAGCGCGCTTCGGTCTTCGTGCGGCGGGTGGCAGCTTGCGGTGTGAGCCCGACAGCTCGCAGGGCGCACTCCAGTGGTACGCGCGGCAGCCCTGAGGGCGGAGAAAAAAACGGGCGCTCCATTTGAACTGATGGAGCGCCCAGAAAGAGGGAGGGGTCGGCGAACCGACCCCATCCCGTGAACCCTGGAGGGGAGGGGGGGACCCCAGGGTCCAACTCTTAAGCTCACTGAAAGAACGTTACCGAGAGGCCTGCATTCCTCGGACCGGCCAGAACACTTCAACATCATAAGGTTCCCCGGCCTGTGGAGCAACCAGCCGTCAAGTGAAAAGCGAATGGACTCAACTCCATGAAAACCGAAGACATTCAGGTGCTTGAGGAGGGCCTTCGCCGATCTTTTCGTCGATTATCCCCAACTGGATGGGGAGTGCTCCTCGCCGTCTCGGGCGGGGCCGACAGCATGACCCTCCTGTCAGGGGCGGCGCGACTTGCGGGTCGGGTCGGCCTCACCTTCGAAGCAGCGACGGTCGATCATCACCTGCGGCCCGAAGCGCGCGCGGAAGTGGAGTCAGTCGCACGCTTTTCGAAGTCATTGGGCGTGCTGCATCACGTGCTCGACGCGCCGATCACCGGGACGAGTGGAATCGAAGCCGCGGCGCGAACGGCCCGCTACGCCGCGCTCGAGTCGCTGCGGGTCGAACGCAAGCTCGACCAGGTGGCGACCGCGCACACGGCGAGCGATCAAGCGGAGACGCTGCTGATGCGCCTGGCCCGGGGAACCTCGTTGGCGGGCGCTGCGTCGATTCACGAGACGCGCGCTGACCGGGTGATCAGGCCGTTGCTGTTCGCCACGCGCGCCGAGGTCGAGGCCTACGTCGCTGCGAGAGAGTTCGGCGTGTGCCGCGACGCGATGAACGCCGATCCCAGCTATCTCCGGGTGCGGATCCGCGAGCAGGTGCTGCCGGTGTTCGAGAAGGCCGCGGGCCCGGGCGTGGAGCGGGCGCTGGCCCGGTTCGCAGCCTTCGCCGCCGAGGACGAGGCCTGGTTGAGCGCCGAGGCGGGCCGGGCGCTTTCCCTGGTGCGCTGGCCCGAAGACGACACCCTCGAGGCGGAAGCGCTGGGTGCGCTGGGACTCCCGATCGCCCGCCGCGTGCTGGCGCTGTGGCTGACGGGCAGGGCGGTCCCGCTCGACGGGGCCCTGCTCGAGGACGCCCTGCGCGCCGCCCGCGATCGCGCCACCGCCACCCTGCCCGGAGATCGGGTGCTCGCCTGTACGAATGGCCGGGTGACGGTGCTTCCTGCTCCGGCCCGCCTGCCCACAGAGGCGAGGGGCCTTCACGCAACTTCATCCTGAAGGCGCGGGCGCTCGCCGATCGGATGCGTTAGGTTCGGCGTCACCAGTCGGAAACGGAAAGGGTTTTGAACCGTGCGGAACAGCTACAAGACCATCGGCCTGTGGGTGATCCTGATCATCCTGTTCGTGGCTTTTTACCAAATCTTCTCGGGACCCAAGCCCGTGGTGAAGGCGGTGACCTATTCCGACTTCCAGAAGTTCGTCGCCAGCAAGAAGGTGACGGTCGTCACCATCAAGGGGAACGTCTATTCCGGCACGCTCGCCGACACGAACGAGCAGTTCACCACCACCGGCCCCGTCCCTGACGCGGCGCTGCTGCGCGAGCTGAACGACGCGAACATCAACGTGTCGATCGAGGCCGCGGAAGGCAACAGCCTGCTGGTGACGATCTTCGTGCAGTGGCTGCCGATCGTCTTCCTGTTCTTGTTCTTCATCTTCTTCATGCGCCAGCTCCAGGGCTCCGGCGGCAAGGCGATGACGTTCGGCAAGAGCAAGGCGAAGCTGCTCTCGGAGAGCCACAACAAGATCACCTTCGCCGACGTCGCCGGCATCGAGGAATGCAAGGAAGAGCTCGAGGAGATCATCGCCTTCCTGAAGGACCCCAAGAAGTTCACCAAGCTCGGCGGCCGCATCCCCAAGGGCGTGCTGATGATGGGCTCCCCCGGCACCGGCAAGACGCTGCTGGCCAAGGCCGTCGCGGGCGAAGCGGGCGTGCCGTTCTTCAGCATCTCGGGCTCGGACTTCGTCGAGATGTTCGTGGGCGTCGGCGCCAGCCGCGTGCGCGACCTGTTCGAGCAGGGCAAGAAGAACGCGCCCTGCATCATCTTCATCGACGAGATCGACGCCGTGGGCCGTCACCGTGGCGCAGGCCTCGGCGGTGGGCATGACGAGCGCGAGCAGACCCTCAACCAGCTCCTGGTGGAGATGGACGGCTTCGAGTCGAACGAGGGCGTGATCATCATCGCGGCCACCAACCGGCCCGACGTGCTCGATCCCGCACTGCAGCGCCCCGGCCGCTTCGACCGGCGCATCGTGGTGCCGCGCCCCGACCTGAAGGGGCGCCTCGGCATCCTCAAGGTGCACACGCGCCGGGTGCCGCTGTCTGAAGACGTCGACCTCGACATCATCGCCCGCGGAACGCCGGGCATGACGGGCGCCGACCTGGAGAACCTGGTCAACGAGGCCGCGCTGTTCGCGGCGCGCAACAACCGGGAGCGGGTCACCAAGGTCGACTTCGATCAGTCGCGCGACAAGGTGCTGATGGGGCCTGAGCGCAAGTCGATGATCATGACCGAGGCCGAGAAGAAGCTGACGGCCGTGCACGAGGCCGGTCACGCCCTGGTGGGCCGGCTGCTGCCCGGCTGCGATCCGGTGCACAAGGTCACCATCATTCCGCGTGGCCAGGCGCTCGGCGTCACCAGCTTCATCCCGACCGAGGACAAGCTCAGCTACTACAAGAAGAAGCTGATGGACGTGCTGTGCATGTCGCTCGGTGGCCGCATCGCCGAGGAGCTCGTCTTCGGTGAGATCAGCTCGGGCGCCGCCAGCGACATCGAGCACGTCACGGGCCTCTCGCGGGCGATGGTCACCCGGTGGGGCATGAGCGAGAAGCTGGGACCGCTGATGTTCGGCAGCGCCAACAGCGAGGTGTTCCTCGGCCGCGACATTGCGGCGCGCTCGGACTACTCGGAAGAGACGGCCCGGCAGATCGACGCCGAGGTGCGCGGCATCGTGATGGGCGCGTACGAGCGGGCCAAGAAGCTGCTGCACGAGAACCTCGAGACGCTCAAGCGCATCAGCGAGGCGCTGATGGAGTACGAGACCATCGACGCTGCCGACCTGGACATGCTGATCGCCGGCAACCCGCTGACCCGCGAGAAGCCGCCTCCGCGCGTCACCTCGGCGCCCCCGCCGAAGGACGAGAAGAAGAAGGACAAGCGCATTCTGGACGCGCTCGACGGGCTGCCCGGGAAGATCGAGCCGGGAACCGCCTAAGCAATCGTCGCCATTGCCTCCCTCTCCCCGCGGGGGAGAGGGTCGGGGAGAGGGCCAGACATGATTTGGGCGAGACCGCTCTCGAGATCTGACTCCACAGCTGCGCTCTGGAACCGTTCAGGCCTCACTCCGGAAGGGGTGGGGCTGGTTCGTTCGGGCCTCGAGTCACACGCGTTGGTGACGGGGCTCACCGAAGATTCCCGCGAGCTGCTGGCCGAGCTGGTGGGGGCCGCGTGGGCAGGCGGCTCGGGTGACGCGGCGGTCATCCGCTACTCGCGGCTCTCGGTGGAGAACTGGTTCAGCCGGCTGGGCCTGAGCGAGCTGGGCGTGGCGTTGAGCCGGCTGCTGTTGACCGAGCACCCGCCCGCGCGCACCACCGTGGGCGGGCAGCGGCTCGAGTGGGGTCAGCGCACCCGCATCATGGGCATCGTCAACGTGACGCCCGACTCGTTCAGCGACGGAGGAGCGCTCCCCGATGCCGCCGCCGCGATCGCGCATGGGTTGTCCCTGTTGGACTCAGGAGCTGACGTGCTCGACGTGGGCGGTGAGTCGACCCGGCCCGGCGCCGCCGCGGTGAGTGAAGACGAAGAGCTGCGCCGGGTGATCCCGGTGATCGAAGGGCTGCGCGCGAAGAAGAGCGAGGCGCTGGTGTCGATCGACACGCGCAAGCCGTCGGTCGCCCTGGCGGCCGTGAAGGCGGGCGCGCAGCTGATCAACGACGTCTCGGGCCTGCGTGAAGACGCGATGCTCGACGTGATCGCGTCCACCGGGGCCTGCGCCTGCGCGATGCACATGCTGGGCACGCCCGAGACCATGCAGCAGGGGCCCCGCTACGAAGACGTGGGCTCGGAGATCCTCGACGCGCTCGAGCTGGCGCTGCGCCGCGCGGAGAGCCGGGGCATCGCGAGAGATCGGCTCTGGGTGGATCCCGGCATCGGCTTCGGCAAGTCCGCCGAGCACAACCTGTTCCTGCTGCGGCGCGCGGGCGACCTGCGGCTGCTGGGCGCGCCGGTGTTGATCGGCGTCAGCCGCAAGGCCTTCCTGGGCACGCTGCTGGGAGGCAAGTCGCCCGCCGAACGGGTGGGTGCGAGCGCGGCGGCGGTCGCAGCGCTGGCGGCCGAGGGCGGGGTCGACGTGGTGCGGGTGCATGACGTGGCGCAGACGCGCGACGCGCTGGCGGTAGGAGACGCGATTCGCCTCGCGCGTGACGGTGGAGCGCGTTTCGCCACCTGATACATACCGCCGCACATGAGTGACTCGATGCACCCCAAACTGTTCGGTACCGACGGCGTTCGCGGCGTCGCCAACGTCTTCCCCATGACGGCCGAGATCTCGATGCAGCTCGGCCGCGCGCTCGCGTACATGATCCGCAACGGCGAGCACCGGCACCGGGTGATCATCGGCAAGGACACGCGGCTGTCCGGCTACATGATCGAGCAGGCGCTGGCCTCGGGGATCATGTCCATGGGCGTCGACGTGGTGCTGGTGGGGCCGATGCCCACGCCGGCGGTCGCCCACCTCACCAGCTCGATGCGGGCCGACGCGGGCGCGGTGATCTCGGCGAGCCACAACCCGTACCAGGACAACGGCATCAAGTTCTTCTGGCGCGACGGCTTCAAGCTGCCCGACGAGACGGAGTCGAAGATCGAGCAGCTCATCTTCGAGAAGTCGCTCGATTCCCTGCGGCCCACCGCCACGGCGATCGGCGGCGCCACCCGGCTCGACGACGCGCAGGGCCGGTACATCTCGCGGGTGAAGAGCACGTTCCCCGAGGAGCTGACGCTCGAGGGGCTCACGCTGGTGATCGACTGCGCCAACGGGGCTGCCTACAAGGTGGCGCCCACCGCCCTCGAGGAACTGGGCGCGAAGGTGATCGAGCTGGGCGTCACGCCCGACGGGAAGAACATCAACGACGCGTGCGGCGCGCTGCACCCGGAGGCGCTGCAGAAGGCGGTGCTCAAGCACAAGGCCCACCTGGGGATCGCGCTCGACGGCGACGCGGACCGGTTGATCGTGGTCGACGAGAAGGGCCGGGTGGTGGACGGCGACGCGATCATGGCGATCTGCACGGGCGAGCTGGTGGCGCGCAAGGAGCTGGCGAAGAAGACGCTGGTCTCGACGGTGATGAGCAACATCGGGCTCGAGCGGGCAGTCGCGCAGTGGGGTGTGAAGGTGGTGCGCACGCGCGTGGGCGATCGCTACGTGGTCGAGGAGATGCGGAAGCACGGCTACTCGCTGGGCGGGGAGCAGTCGGGGCACCTGGTGTTCCTGGATCACGCCACCACCGGCGACGGCACGCTGGCGGCGCTGCAGGTGCTGGCGGTGATGACGCGCACCGGGAAGGCGATGAGTGAGCTGACGAAGATCTTCGAGCCGGTGCCGCAGGTGCTCCTGAACGTGATGGTCAAGGAGAAGCGGGAGCTCTCGAAGCTGCCGACGGTGCAGAAGACGATCGCGGCGGTGGAGAAGAAGCTGGGCAAGGACGGAAGGGTGCTCGTGCGCTACTCCGGCACCGAGCCGAAGGTGCGGGTGCTGGTCGAGGGCATCGACGCGAAGAAGATCAAAGCGTGGGCCGAAGAGATCGGCGAAGCGTTGGTGAAGGCGTTGGGAGAATGAGAAGTCAGAGCACGTGTCTCCCTCTCCCCGAGGGGGAGAGGGTCGGGGAGAGGGCAAACCGCGAGTGACGCCCCATTTCCGTGACGAAGGAGAAGGCTCGCCGATAGTCCTCCTCCACGGGCTGGGAGCCTCGGCCCGAGTCTTCGATCCACTCTTCGAGAAACGAGTCTACCGGCGCCTCATCAGCGTCGATCTGCCGCGAACCGCGCGTTCAGGCCACTGGGCGTCCTCCACGCCCGAGCACATCAGCGCAGCCCTGCTGGACTTCCTGGACACGCGCAAGGTGAAAGCCTTCGAGCTCTTCGGGCACTCCTTCGGAGGCCTGGTCGCGCTGCACCTGGCGGCAACCACGCCCTCGAGAGTGACGAAGCTGACCGTCGCGAGCACCCCGGCGCTGGGAGTGCCGCCCGAGTTCAAGCTGCTGCTGGCGAACCCGCTGGCGGACATGACGATGGGCTGGTTCGGGAAGATGCCGATCTGGCGGCCGGCGCTGAAGAGCTACCTGCAGATGATCTGGGGGCCCTCCGCGAACCTGAACGACGAGCACCTCGCGCTGTACGAAGAAGCGCTGGGTGCGCCGGGCTTCAGCGAAGGCATGCTCGAGGCGCTGCGGGCGGTCGCGGCGTTCCGCACGCCGGTCGAAGCGCTGCGTAGCGCGACGTTCGAGAAGCGGGTGCTGTGGGGCGAGAAGGACCGGCTGGTGTCGGTGGTGCAGGGTGAGCAACTGGCGCTCTCCATCGGCGCGAAGCTGACGGTGCTCCACGACGTGGGGCACTGCTTGCCTGAAGAGGCGCCAGAGGCGCTCCACGAGTTCCTGACGGCGAGTTGAAGCCCTCGACGCCATGGAGGAGGATCGGACCATGGCGCGGCTCTCAATCCACCTGCCTGACGAGTTAGCGTTGCGCCTTCGGGCCGAGGCTCGCGACGCAAGGAAGAGCCTCTCCCGCTTCGTCCGTGAGTTGGTGACGAGTGAGTTCAGCTACCGGCAGCAGAGGGCGAGGATCTACGGGAGTTGGCGTGGGCCCTTCCCGGAGATCGACGACCCGCCGCCCGATGAGCCCGAGTTCCACTGGTGACCAGGTATCGGCTCTCAGAGTTTGAAATCGAGCTTGGTGCGGAATGGCTCATTGAGAGCGCAGCCGCGCAACTGGTCGCTCACGATCGCGAAGATGCGGAGCTCGTCGTTTCGGCCGCACGACTCGACGGGGAGGGCCCGGAGGTGGGACTTGCGATCGCAAAAGCAAAGTTGGTCGCCAATGCATGCGCCGCCGCCGAACTCGCGATGGCAAATCCGGAACTGACAGTGACCCAACCGCTCACATGCATGGTGAGTGACGGTGTCGCCCGCTGGCGCGGCGTTGCTCTGACCAAGGACCACCAGGTCTTCTTCGGGCAGGCGATCTGCGAGGGGCGGGCTTCGGTCGTGATCCTCACCTTTGAAGGACCGAACGCCGAGACGGCCGGGCTCCGATTCGAGAAGGTCTGCGACTCGGTCAAGGCCGTGCGCTGACGCCGATCACGTTGGGAATCGGCCACTGCCGGTGATTGTCGTCGTTCTCGTTGAAGCCGGTCTCGTAGCTGCCGCAGAGATCGATCTTCAGCTCCCCCGCGCGGATCGACAGGCTCGCCTCGGGACCGCCCTCAGCATGCATCGCGTGGGTGATGCCCAGTGGGAGCGCGAGGAGCTTGTCGTTGAACTCCTTCATGGTGAGCGGTGAGCGGCTGAAGAAGAAGAGCAGCCGGCCCTGTCCGTCGATGGCGACCGCCGCCTCCGACCACTTGCGGCCGTTCGGCTTCCACACGTTGCGCTCGCCGGTGGCCTTGATGAGCCGCAGATCCTGGATGACGGTGGGGAAGGCCTCGAGCTCCTTCATCGCCCCGGGCGCATCGAGATCGAACATCGCCGCGCGACCCGGGCCGAACCCCAGCGCCGAGCGGTACTTGTTCCACGTCGCGCTGTTCACGTGTTCGCCGGTGCGCAGGTAGCCGACGTTCGACTGGTGGTCTTCGAGGTCGAACATGCCGGCGTTGATGGCGATGGTGAGGCCCAGGCCTTCGGCCCATTCGGCAGCGGTGCGCTTCTGGACCTTCTCCTGGGAAGCGAGGGCGACCCGGAGTTCGACCTTTGCCGGGTCGAGCCGCACCACGTGGAGGACGCCGTCACCGAACGAGGGCTTCTCGATCCACCTCGTGGCGCCGTACTCGATGCCTGGGGCCAGTTCCTTCAACTGGAGAGGCGCGGCCAACACGAGGGCGACGAGGGCGAACATGCCTCAAGGACGCCCGAGACCCGGGGCGTGTTCCCTCGCCGGCCACGCCGGGACAGATAGGGCTGTTGGAACGACCCTGAGTGACCCGGCGTGACCCACCTGAGCATCCGCCCCACGAGCCGAGGGGCATGCCTGAGCTGGGCACGGCGCAGACCGATCATCACCACGCCCCTTTGAGCCGTCCTGAATGCGACGCCCCCGATGTTCGGGTGTAGAAAACCCGCATGCCCCAGCGTCTTGGAGTCAACGTCGACCACGTCGCCACGCTTCGCCAGGCGCGGCGCACCACCTACCCCGATCCCGTCACCGCGGCGGCCATCGCCGAGCTGGCGGGCGCCGCGCAGATCACCATCCACCTCCGGGAAGACCGCCGTCACATCCAGGAGCGAGACCTGCGCGTCCTTCGGCAGACGGTGCAGACGCTGCTCAACCTCGAGATGGCCGCGACGCCCGAGATGGTGAAGATGGCCTACGAGCACAAGCCCGACATGGTGACGCTGGTGCCCGAGCGCCGCGAGGAGGTCACCACAGAAGGCGGCCTCGACGTGAACGCGCAGAAGGACACCATCCAGAAGATCGTGAAGAACCTGAAGGACGGCGACATCATCACCTCGCTCTTCATCGACCCCGACGTCGACCAGGTGAAGGCGTCGCACAAGGTGAGCGCCGATCGCATCGAGCTGCACACCGGCCGCTACTGCGAGGCGCGCACCGAGAAGGACCGCCAGCGCGAGTTCAACCGCATCGTCGACGCCTCGAAGACGGCGGGGAAGCTGGGCCTGGGTTGCGCGGCCGGGCACGGGCTGCACTACGAGAACGTGCGCGCGATCGCGAAGCTGCCCGAGATCGACGAGCTCAACATCGGCCACGCCATCGTGGCCCGTGCCGTGATGGTCGGGTTCGACCGCGCGGTGCGCGAGATGGTGGAGATCCTGAGGAACCCGTGAAGCGTGCGCTGACCGCCGCCGAGATGCGCGCCGTCGACGCCGCGTCTGCCGATCACGGCATGCCCGGCTCGGTGCTGATGGAGAACGCAGGCGAGGCGCTCACCCAGGCCGCGCTGAAGGAAGCCGGGCCCGGTGGCCGCTTCTTCGTGCTCTGCGGGCTGGGGAACAACGGCGGCGACGGCCTCGTGGTCGCGCGCAAGCTGGCGGGACTGGGCCGCACCGTCTTCGTCGAGCTGACTGGGGAGGGCACGGCGCTGCAGCACGACGCCGCGCGGAACTTCGACGCGCTCAAGGCGTGCGGGGTCACTCCGGCTCCGATTCCAGCCGAGCTCGGCGCGGGGCACGGCGACGTGGTGGTCGACGCGCTGCTCGGGACCGGGTTGAGCCGGGCCCCGGAGGGGAAGATCGCCGACGCCATCGGGCGGATGTCGGCGTGGCGCGCAGCCGGCGCGCGGGTGGTCTCGGCCGATCTTCCCTCGGGGCTGGACAGCGACTCGGGCGTGCCTCTCTCTCCATGTGTGACGGCCGACGTGACCACCACCTTCGGCTACGTGAAGCTGGGGCAGGTGATCGAGCCCGGGGCCAGCCGCTGTGGCCGCCTCGAGATCGTCGACATCGGCATTCCTCGCGCGGCCGAGCAGGTACTCACCGGAACCGGCGTCTTCCTGCTCGAGGAGAGCGACGTGCGGGGGCGCATTCCCAGGCGCCGTTCCGACTCGCACAAGGGCACGTACGGGCACGTGCTGGTGATTGGTGGCAGCTGGGGAAAGACCGGCGCGGCTGCGCTCGCGTCGCTCGGGGCGCTGCGAGGTGGAGCAGGGCTGGTCACGGTCGCGACGCGCCCGGAGTCCCTCGTTCCGGTGATGCAGCACGCGCCCGAGGTGATGGGGCTCGAGCTGGTGAACGAAGGGGCGCTCGGCCCGCGCGATCTGAACGCGCTCCTCGATGCGGCCGAGGGCAAGCAGGCGGTGGTCTTCGGGCCCGGCATCGAGCGGGGTGACGACACGTGGAAGCTGCTGGGCCCCTTCCTCGAAGAGCTGACCTGCCCCTGCGTGCTGGACGCCGACGCGCTCAACGCGCTGGCCGGTCACCTCGACCTGCTGCAGAAGGCAAAGAGCGAGCTGCTCCTGACGCCCCACCCGGGCGAGATGGCCCGGCTGCTCAACCTCACCAGCGCAGAGGTGCAGAAGAACCGCGTGCCCCTGGCCCGCTCGTTCGCGAAGGACCACCAGGTGGTGTTGGTGCTCAAGGGCGCGCGCACGTTGATCGCGCGTGACGACGGGACGGTGTTCATCAACCCGACTGGAAACCCCGGAATGGCGACGGGCGGCACGGGTGACGTGCTGGCGGGGCTGTGTGGGGCGCTGCTGGCGCAGGGGCTCTCGACGGAAGACGCGGCGGTGGCGGGGACCTGGGTGCACGGGCTCGCCGGAGACATCGCAAAGGATCGTCGTGGAGAGATGGGGCTGATCGCGACCGATCTGCTCGACGGGCTCGGCGAAGTCTGGCGCCGCTGGTCGAGGTGATCGCGTGCTGGAGCTGATCTCGAACGACGCAGCAGCGACCTTCGCCTTCGGCCGGGCGCTGGGCGAGGTGCTGCAGTCGGGTGACTTCGTGGGGCTGACCGGCCAGCTCGGGGCCGGCAAGACGCTGTTCTCGCGAGGCGTGGCGGAGGGCGCGGGCGTGCCGCTCGACGACGTGTCGAGCCCGACGTATTCGATCATCCAGTCGTACCGGGGGCGCATCGCGTTGCACCACGTCGACCTGTACCGGCTGACGAGTGAGGCGGACCTGTTCTCGACTGGCTTCCACGATCTGCTCGAGGGCGAAGGCGCGTTCCTGGTCGAGTGGATCGACCAGGTGAAGGGTGCGGCGCCTGACGACGTGCTGCGGATCACGCTCGAAGTGACCACGCCCGAGACGAGGAAGCTGAAGGTGACGACGTCCGGCCCGAAGAGCGAAGCCCTGCTCGATCGTTGGGCCGTGTCTCCCTCTCCCCGAGGGGGAGAGGGCGAACACTCACCTCGATAAGAACGAGATCAACGCCGGATTCACCAACTCCGGCCGTTCGGCATGAACGAAGTGACCGCAATCCGGAATGCGCTCCACGGTGAGCTTCGGAACGAACGCCTCGGTCCCGGGTACCAGGTCCTCAAACCCGAGCGCCGGGTCCTTCATCCCCCACACCAGCAGCGTCTCGACAGCGATGTCCGCGTACTTCTTCGGCGAGAACGCATGCCGGAACCCATCGCGGACGGCCTCGCGGTACCACCCGACCATCGCGCTGGCCGCACCGGGCCGCTGGATGCCATCACCGAAGGGCCGCAGCTCCTCTTCACTGAAGTGCGCGCGGTCGAACGACGCGCTGCTGATGGTCTTCCGGGTGATCCTCGCGTCGTCCTTCGTGAGCGCCCACTCGGGCACGAAGGGCAGCATGAAGAAGAAGAAGTACCAGCTCTTCTTGAGCTGGGCCCACGAGAGCCGCTTGCCCAGCAGGACCTTCTGCATCACCGCCGGGTGAGGGCAGTTCATCACCGTGAGCCGCTCGCAGAACTCGGGGCGTTTCGAGGCGAGGTGCCACGCGACGGCGCCGCCCCAGTCATGTCCGACGATGCGCGCGCGCTTCTCGACGCCGAGTGACTCGATGAGGTTGCACACGTCGCCGACGATGGTGTCGAGATCGTACGGGCCCTGCTTGTCGGTCTCGCCGTAGCCGCGGAGGTCCGGGGCGATCACCCTGAAGCCCGCGGCGACCAGGGGTTGAAGCTGATACCGCCACGACCACCAGTTCTCCGGGAAGCCGTGCAGCAGCACCACGAGCGGGCCAGTGCCGGCCTCGACGTAGTGCATGCGCAGCGAAGGCAGCTGAACGAAGTGGTGCGTGACTGCGACGTCGGCTGGTTTCACGGAGCGGAGCCGGTAGCAGCGGCACGCTGCGCGAGACAGACGGGAGCGAAGCGGACGTCTGGCCGAGGCAGAGCGACCCAGGTCACGGAATCGGCCGGGTGAGGACGTTGAGCTTCTCGTCGATGGTGACGAGGGTGTCGTCGGGCACCTCGCGCCAGGTCTCGTCGGGCAGCAGCTCCGCGCTGGCGATGGCGGCGAGGTCGGGGCGGGAGAGGGTGAAGAGCGAGCGGTCTCTGCGGGTGGCGAACACGCGCACGCCGTCGCTGACGAGGAAGTTCATGGCCGAGCGCTTCCCGGGCTGATCGTCGTCGCAGATCCGCTCGGCGGTGCGGAACACCTTGCACAGCGCCGCGATGACGTCCTCCGTTCCGGTGCGGTCGCCCAGGTAGGTGCGGAAGAGCGCAAAGCACCGCTCGGAGTCGGTCTCGCCCCGGAGCTCAGCGCGGAAGGCCGGCGCGATCTCCGCTTCGAACCGGGTGCGGGCGCGCTCGAAGTTCTTGAGGGTGCCGTTGTGCATGAAGACCCAGGGGCCGGCGGAGAACGGGTGGGTGTTCCGCTCGTGCACGGTGCCGACCGACGCCAGGCGGATGTGCACCAGCATGGCCTGGGTGGTGAGATCGCCGAGCGCATCGAAGCGATCACAGCTCTCGGCGGAGATGGTGCCTGTCTCGATCCACTTTCCGCTCTCAGGGAAGGTGGCGACGCCCCAGCCATCCTTGTGCTCGGCGGCGAGCTTCTGCAGCCCATCAAAGGCGGGGCGAACGGAGATGGGCGTGGCGGCCCGGACAGCGAAGATTCGGCACATCGAGGGTGAGTTGTAACGAAACTCCCTCTCCCTGCGAAGCGGGGAGAGGGCGGGGTGAGGGGCGACCTGGTAGGGCAGTCTAGAAGATCAGCCTGCCGGCCTTCACCACGTGAGCAACGTCATTCATGGCGAAGTGGTAGGGCAGGGCGCGATAGCTGTCGGCGTTGAACAGCACCAGGTCCGCCGGTCCGCCGACCTGCAGTCGCCCCAACGAGGGGTCTGAGATCGCGTCCGCGCCATGACGGGTGAAGCCCAGGTAGGCCTCGGCCGGAGTCAGGCCGTTCTCGACACACGCGAGCCCCATCGAGAGGAAGACGTTCTCGGAATGAGAGCTGCCCGGGTTGCAGTTGGTGCACAGGGCCACCTTCACCCCCGCATCGGCCAGCGCACGCCCGGGAGCAAACGGCCGCGCCTTCGCGAAGAGCGTCGACGTCGGAGCCAGCACCGCCACGGTCCCCGCCTTCGCCAGCGCCGCGATGCCCTCGGACGAGATCTGCTCGAGGTGATCGGCGGTGACCGCGCCGAGCGAGGCAGCCAGCTGGGCCCCGCCGTTCGCCGTCAACTGGTCCACATGCAGGCGAGGCGACAAGCCCAGCGCGCGGCCCGCCTCGAGACACGACCGGGCCTCCTCATGGGTGAAGGCTGACTGCTCGACGAACACGTCGTTGAACCGGGCCAGCTTCTCCCTCGCCACCACCGGCAGCAGCTCGTCGATCACCTTGCGGACCCAGCCCGCGCGATCAGCCTTGAACTCGGGCGGGACGGCGTGGAGCGCCAGCACGGTGCCCACGAGCGAGATCGGAGTCCGCTCGCCGAGGCGCGCGATCACCCGCAGCATCCGCAGCTCTGATTCCACGTCGAGGCCGTAGCCGCTCTTCACCTCGGCCGTGGTCACGCCGTGGCGCAGCAGCCGCTCGAGGCGAGGCACGGCGAGCTCGATCAATTCCTGCTCGCTCGCGGCGCGGGTGGCCGTCACCGTCCGTGCGATGCCCCCGCCTGCCGCGGCGATCTCGAGGTACGTCTTCCCCTGGCAGCGCTGTTCGAACTCGCCCGACCGATCTCCCGCGAACACCACGTGGGTGTGGCAGTCGACGAAGCCGGGGCCCACGAAGCCACCGCGTGCGTCGACCTCGAACTCGCCGCGCGCCGGCGGCTCGGTGCCGAGCCAGGCGATGCGACCGTCGCGAACGCCGATCGCGCCCTTCGTGATCGGCGCCAGCTTCGCCTCGGCCGTGCCTTCGCCCGTGCACGTGAGCACCTCGGAGGCGCCGTGAATGAGCAGGTCGAAGCGCTCCATCGAGGTCACACCGTCACGCCGGGGATCTTCACGCCGCGTTCCCTGGCGGTCTCGATCGCCCCTTCGTACCCCGCGTCGACGTGCCGGATGACGCCCATGCCCGGGTCCGACAGCAGCGTGCGCTCGATGCGCCGCGCCGCGCCCTCGGTGCCGTCGGCGACGATCACCTGGCCCGCGTGCAGCGAGTACCCGATGCCCACGCCTCCGCCGTGATGGAACGACACCCACGACGCACCGTTCACGGCGTTGATCATGGCGTTCAAGATCGGCCAATCAGCCACCGCGTCAGTGCCGTCCTTCATCGCCTCGGTCTCGCGATTCGGGGAAGCCACCGAGCCGCAATCGAGGTGATCCCGCCCGATCACGATCGGCGCCTTCACCTTCCCGGTGCGAACCAGCTCGTTGAACATGAGCCCGGCCTTGTGCCGCTCCCCATAGCCGAGCCAGCAGATGCGCGCGGGCAGGCCCTGGAACTTTACCTTCTCGCCGGCCATCTGGAGCCAGCGCACCATGTGCTTCTTCTCGGGGAAGAGCGCCATCAGCGCGTCGTCGGTGACCTTGATGTCGGCCGGGTCGCCCGACAGCGCCACCCAGCGAAACGGGCCCTCGCCGCGGCAGAACATGGGGCGGATGTACGCCGGCACGAACCCCGGGAAGTCGAACGCGTTGGTGACGCCGCCCTTCACCGCGCCGGCCCGCAGGTTGTTGCCGTAGTCGAAGACGTGGCAGCCCATCTCCTTGAAGGCGAGCATGGCGCGCACGTGATCGGCCATCGAGCGATGCGCGCGCACGACGTAGTGGGCCGGATCCGCCGTCCGCAGCACCGCCGCCTGCTCCATGGACAGCCCCGCGGGGATGTAGCCGGCGAGCGGATCGTGGGCGCTGGTCTGATCGGTCACGAGGTCTGGCTTGAAGCCGCGGCGCACCAGCTCGGGCAGCACCTCGGCGCAATTGCCGATGACGCCGATGGATCGGGCCTGCTTGCCGTCCTTCGCGGCCTTCACCAGCGCCAGCGCCTCGTCGAGGTCCTTCGCGATCACGTCGAGGTACTTCGTCTCGATGCGCCGCTGCGCGCGGGTGGCGTCGACCTCGACCGCCAGCATCACGCCGCCGGCCATGGTGCACGCCAGTGGCTGAGCGCCGCCCATGCCGCCGAGGCCGCCGGTGAGCACCACCCGGCCAGCGAGGTCTTCGGTGTTGAAGTGCGTGCGGCCCGCCTGCACGAAGGTCTCGTAGGTGCCCTGCAGGATCCCCTGCGTGCCGATGTAGATCCACGAGCCGGCCGTCATCTGGCCGTACATCATCAGGCCCTTCTTCTCGAGCTCGCGGAAGTGGTCCCAGTTGGCCCAGTGGCCCACCAGGTTCGAGTTCGCGATCAGCACGCGCGGGGCGTCGACGTGCGACTTGAAGATGCCCACCGGCTTGCCCGACTGGACCATCAGCGTCTCGTCGTCGTTCAGGTCGCGCAGCGCGGCCACGATGCGATCGAAGCTCGGCCAGTCACGCGCGGCCTTGCCGGTGCCGCCGTAGACGACGAGATCCTGCGGGCGCTCGGCCACGTCGGGATCGAGGTTGTTCATGAGCATGCGCAGGGCGGCTTCCTGCACCCAGCCCTTGCACGACAGTTGGTTTCCGCGCGGCGCGCGCACTTCACGGGGTCCACTCATGCGGGGAGGTATAGACCAGCGCTCCCACCCTCGGGTAAGGCCCGTGACATGACGCGGCAGATCGCGCTGGGTGCAGTCATCGCTTTCGCAGTTACGGTCCTGGCGCTCTCGGTGTGGGAGCCGAAGCCGCCAGTCGCGGCGCCCCCACCGCCGCCTCCCGTTGCGCCTGCGGCAGTGGCTGCTCCGGCGTTCGCCAAGCCGTTCAGGCCAGCCACGCTCAAGCCCGAGGCGATCGACCGCCTGGTGCGGCAGCCGGCCATTCTGGTGCAGGCGATCGACGCCGGTGCCTCCACGCCATGAGGTGGGGCCTGGTGCTGGTGTTGCTGGCCGGCTGCGTCACGCCCCCGAAGCCAGTGCCCGTGAAGCCCGAGCCGGTGCCCGAGCTCTCCACGCCCGCTGGAGCGCCCCAGGCTTCGCTGCGATCGGCGGTCGAGGCGTTCCTCGAGGCGGCCGAGGCGGGTCGTTTCGACCAGGTGCACGCACGCCTCTCGAAGCAACTTCGTGAGCGCTACTCCGTGAAGCAACTCGAGCGCGACTTCAACGCTGAGCCGCTGGCGTCGGCGCGGCTCGCTCAGATCAAGTTGAAGTTGGCTGAGGTGCCCGCGTTTCGCGAATGGGAAGAGAGCGCGAATTTCCGTGGAGTCGACGGTCGGCACGAGCGCCTTCACCATCGGCTCGCCCGACTCGAGTGGGCGCCCAATCGATCGCTTCAGCTCACCTTCGAGGAAGGCGCCTGGCGCATCTCCGCGCTCGAGTAGCCGAGGGCTCGTTGGCGTCGAGCCGCGGAGATGACCAGCCTGGAGCGCGCGCCCTTCGAGCAGTCGCGACCGCTCACCAGTAGGTCGCCCCTGCAGCGAGCATCCACACGGCCGTTCCGTCCATGCGCAGCTCGACCCGCGCGGTCAGCATTCCGAAGCCGGTGGGCCCCGGGCCCAGTCGCGCGACGAGCTCGAGCGACGACACGCCACGAACGGCCTTGCCCGCTTCGAGGCCCATGCCCATGCCGCCCCCGAGCGAGAGCCAGGTCAGCGGGGCCCGCAGCCACCGCACCGCCACGCGCGCGGTGAATGACGTCTCGGCGCGGAACACCACGCCCGGCTCGATCACCAGCTGCTGAGGCCGGAACACGCCTTCGTCCTCAGACGTGATCTTCAGCACCCACGGAAGGAAGAGCGCCACGCCCGGCGTATCCGACGCGCCGAGCACCACCCCCACGTGTGGAGGCACGCTCACCACCGAGCCCATCTCGAGCGCCGCGCCGCTCGTCACCAGCGCGAGCAGCAGTGCCGTCACTTCAGGAACTCACCGAGCCGCCCCTGGAGCCCCAGGTGCGCGGCGGCCGCCTCGAGCATCTTCTTCTCCTTCGAGTCGACCTTCCCGTCGGCCATGGCCACCTGCACCAGTTCCTTGAGGAACGACTCGGCCTCCGTCGAGCCCTTGACGATCAGCTTGTCGAACAGCGACCCGGCCGGCGCGTTGAGCGCCAGCTCGATGTTCGCCCACGGAATGCCCCAGCGATCCGACGCCATCTTGAGCAGCTTGCGCTCGCCCTCGTCGACCACGCCGTCGGCCATGGCCATCGCCGCCATCAGGTACACCAGGCGCTCGCGCTCCTCTCGATCGGGCACCTTGGCCGCCGCCGGAGCCGCGCGGGACGTCGCCGGCTGGCCGCCCTTCGAGCGCCACCACTCCCAGCTCCCGAAGTCCTTCATCACCCAGTCCTTCTCGCCGCTGCTGAGCAGGGCCCCGCAGAACTCGCAGCTGGGCTGGCCGTTGTCCGTCAGCGGCGCCGCGCACTGGGGACAGCGGTTGGTCGACATGCCGTTGTCGGCCGACGACTTCGCGCCCGACGAGCGCTCGAGCAGCATCACGTACCGCTGCGGCTGGCTGGGCAGGGCAGGGGGCTTGCCGCCCTTCGGCCCGATGCCGATCTTCGCGCTCCACTTGATCTCCACCGCGGCGAGGTCCTTGCCGTCGGCCTGGGTGAGCTGCTGCGTGTTCACCGCGCCCACCGCGCACTCCACGAAGAACTTCTGCTTCCCCTGCTTGCCGAGGTGCTCGATGCCGCCCTTCACCTCTTCCTGGAACGAGGCCGAGGCCACCTTCGCCAGCCGCCCCGCGTCGCCGAGCGACTGCGACTCGACCCACTTCCAGAACACGAGCGACGCGCGGTCCTCCAGCGCCTCGGTGGTGAGCGACGGATCTGACTGCTTCGCCTTGACGAAGCCATCCGGCGTCATCGGGTGCGGCTGGAACTGCGAGCCCTGGGTGATCTCCGCCAGCACCCAGTCGTAGTTACCGCTGTTGACGATCGCCCCGCAGAACTCGCAGGTGTTCGCCGCGCCGCCCTCGAACGGCGCGCCGCAGTTGGGGCACTTGCCCTGGCTGACGTCGCCCTCGACCTTCGTCACCGCGCCCGGCTTGCGCACGAACGTCCACACCTCGGTGAACTGCTCGGGCTTCACCTTGCGCGCGGCCGCCAGCGCCTGCTCGTCGGTGGCGTTGGCCGGCGCCTCGGCGTCGCTCAGCTGCGCCATCACCCTGATGTGCACCGAGTCGAACGAGTCGTTCTGCTCGAGGCCGATGATCTGCAGGTCGAGCACCTGGGGGTCGGCGATGGCGTCGCGCACGCCGAGCAGCTCCATCAGCTTGAGCTGCGTCACCAGGCGCTGGAAGGTGGCGTCAGACAGGTACTTCCGCACCGGCTCGAGGTTGCGCTTGAACCACGCGTCCTGCAGCTCGAGGAACTCGCGCTTGGTGCGATCGAAGAACTTCATCAAATCGAACTGCGGGTCCTTCGCCTTGAGCGCGCTCACCCAGCCGTCCACCGCTGAAGCGCTCACCGTGGTGCGGCGCTCGGCCTCGGCCTTGTCGATCGCCTTGCGCGTGGACGAGTCGCCGTCCTGCGAGCGCCGGTAGAAGTAGACGCCGATGACGATGGCGATGGTGAGGGGAATGCCGATCGCGGGGTGGCGGAAGATCAGCCAGATCAGGATGTCGACGAGGAAGCTCGCGTCGCCGCCGCCCGAGTCGGAGTTCGAGTTGCCGGAATCGAAGCTCTCACCGCCACCGATGCGGGCCAGCGCGGTGCCGGCCAACAAGCACAGGACGAGGAGCGGGAGTCGAGGTATCCAACGAGCGCGCGTCAGCATGAGTGCGGCGGAACCTACTGAAACGGAGCAGACCCGATGTCCGAATTCATCATCACCGCGCACGGCCCCGTCGAGCAGTGGACCATCAACGGTGAAGCGCGCCGCAACGCCCTCTCCCGCGCGATGGTGGGCGAGCTCGAGGCCCACATCAAGCGGGTGTCGGACCGCAGCGTGCGGGCCGTGGTGCTCACCGGGGCAGGCGACAAGGCGTTCTGCGCCGGGGCGGATCTCAAGGAACGCGCCACCATGCGGCCGCTCGAGGTCGCCGATTTCCTCGAGTCGATGCGCAAGACCTTCCGCGCGCTCGAGAAGTCCGACTGCGTGTTCGTCGCCTTCATCAACGGCGCGGCCTTCGGTGGCGGCACCGAGCTGTCGTTGTGCTGCGACCTCCGGGTGATCGCGCCGTCGGCCGAGCTGGGCCTGACCGAGGTGAAGCTCGGCATCATCCCCGGCGCGGGCGGCACGCAGCGGCTCCCGCGTCTGGTGGGGCAGGGGGTCGCGAAGGACCTGATCCTCACCGGGCGCCGCGTGCCGGCAGCGGAGGCGCTCTCACTCGGCCTCGCGTCCCGCATCGGGACGATCGACGACGCGCTGAGCCTGGCGAAGACCATCTGCGAGAACGCGCCCATCGCCGTCTCAGCCGCGAAGCACGCGATCGACGAAGGCGCGCACCTGGACCTCGACTCGGCCCTCAAGCTCGAGCAGGAAAAGTACGCGCTCACCCTCGGCACCGAAGACCGCCTCGAGGGCCTCAAGGCCTTCGCCGAGAAGCGCGCTCCGATCTACCGCGGCCGCTGACGCGCCTCGAAGCCCCGGCGCTGCCGCCGTCGTGGATCTGGGTGCTCGACCGGCTCTCGGCGCGCTGAACACAATCGAACGCGAAGGGATTTCTCGACGCGCTGCGTTCTCACTGTTCCGTGTCAGCGGCGATCGATCTCTGTATATCGACCCTCATGGAATTCGAGCTGCCCGACGACATCCAGGCCTTGAAGAAGACGGTGCGCGATTTCTGCGAGAAGCGCGTGAAGGACAAGGCGCGCGACTGGGATCACCACGAGAAGTTCCCCATGGAGATCGTCCGCGAGCTGGGCCAGCTCGGGCTGCTCGGCATTCGCGTCTCGGAAGAATACGGCGGGGCCGGCATGGGCGCGCTCGCGGTGGCGGTGGTCGTCGAAGAGGTCGCCCGCTACGACGGCTCGCTCGCGCTGACGGTGGCCTCCCACAACGGCCTGGGCACCTCCCACATCCGCATGTTCGGGAACGCGGCGCAGAAGCAGAAGTACCTGCCGAAGCTCGCCACCGGAGAGTGGCTGGGCGCGTGGGGCCTCACCGAGCCGGGAAGCGGGTCCGATTCAGGCGGCCTCAAGACCACCGCGGTCCGCAAGGGCGACGGCTGGCTCCTCAACGGCGCCAAGATGTTCATCACCCAGGGCACGGTGGGCGACGTCTTCGTGGTGCTCGCCAACACCGAGCCCGCCAAGCGCCAGAAGGGCATCACCGCCTTCATCCTCGAGAAGAACCTCAAGGGCTTCAGCCAGAAGGCCATTCACGGGAAGCTGGGCATGCGCTCGTCGGACACCGCCGAGCTCCACTTCGACAACGTCGAGCTCCCCGACAGCCAGCGCCTCGGTGAAGTGGGGAGCGGCTTCATCGACACCATGAAGATCCTCGACGGCGGCCGCATCACCATCGGCGCGCTCGCCGTGGGCCTGGGCCGCGGGGCGATCGAAGAGAGCGTGAAGTACGCGAAAGACCGCCACGCCTTCGGCAGCCCCATCGCCGACTTCCAGGCCATCCGCTGGATGCTGGCCGACATGCAGACCGAGCTCGACGCCGCCCGCCTGCTCGTCTTCCGCAGCGCCTTCCTCGCCGACGCCGGCAAGCCGTACACGCGCGAAGCCTCGATGGGAAAGCTGTTCGCCTCCGAGGCGGCCACCCGCGCCTGCAACAAGGCAGTTCAGATTCACGGAGGCTACGGCTACACCCGGGAATTCCCCGTGGAGCGCTACCTGCGCGACGCCAAGCTCTGCGAGATCGGCGAGGGCACCAGTGAGATTCAGAGATCCATCATTGCGCGTGACCTCCTGAAAGGCTGATCTGCACGGCTCATGGATCGGGCCTTCCTGGAACAGCTCGGATTGGACGTGTCGGAGGCGGACGGCGTGGTCGAGGCCGAGCTGGTGCTCCAGGGCGGTCAGGCCCTCAACCCGCTGACCCGCAGGGTGATCGACCGGGTGTCGTTCACCATCATGGGCGACCGCCTGCTCTACGTCGGGCCGCCCGAGTTCGTCGGCGCGCAGCCGATCAACCTGGCCTACCTCTCGCCCTCGAGCCGCCTGGAAGATCTGATCACCCAGACGCTCAACGATCACCTCTTCCAGCTCGAGCGCCGCAGCAACGAGCTCACCGCGCTGGGCATCTCACCGCGCGTCGACCCGGGCACGCTGCAGCTCACCGCCGAGCTCGAGAAGGCGCCCCTCAAGTTCACCATCGGCGCCAGCCGCACCGGCCAGTTCCGCATCGTGCGCACGCTCAACGACGGGGTCGAGCTGACCAACGCCGGGCAGAACGTCTTCGAGCTCAGCGAGTTCTTCGACAAGCGCGCCCTGGAAGACTTCCTCTTCGCGCTCTTCAGCGACGTGGTCGCCACGCCCGAAGAGAAGCCCATGCCCGCGGGCTCGGCGACGATCACCAGCACGCCCTCGACCCTGGTCTCCGCCAGCAGCGCCCAGTCGCTGCCCTTCAGGGAGCTCTTCGACGCCTTCGGTGACTCGTTGTTGCCCCCGCGCAGCCCGCTCGAGGTGGTGGCCGACATTCGCATCGGCACCCAGCAGCTCCGCTTCGCCGCCGCGCGGGTGCAGGGGCGCACCTTCCGCGGAATGCTCGCCGGCCCCAGCGGGAAGATCTGGGCAGACCGCTTCGAGCTCGACGACTTCCCCGGGATCAAGGGGTTCATCTCGGAGTTGATGGGCGTGCCGTATGATGACGTCGAGGTCACCTCTTAGACATGGGCGACGGACCGAAACCCGAGAAGCAGTCGACCGCGGAGCGTCTCGCCAGGCTCGAGGCCTGCGCGAAGCAGACCTTCGGCGATCCGCACCAGGCCCTGATCGCGCTCACCCACAAGAGCTACTGCAACGAGCACAAGGACGAGCCCTGCGAAGACAACGAGCGGCTCGAGTACCTCGGTGACGCGGTGGTGGACCTGGCCGTGGGCCAGCGCCTCATGGAACGCTTTCCCCGCGCCAACGAGGGCGAGCTGTCCAAGCTGCGCGCGCTGATCGTCAACGAAGAGGGCCTGGCGCGCGTGGCCCGCACGGTCGGCTTCGGCGAGCTGCTCCTGCTGGGGCGGGGTGAAGATCTCACCGGCGGCCGGGAAAAGAACTCGGTGCTGGCCGACGCGCTGGAAGCGGTCGTCGGCGCGCTCTACGTGGGCAACGGCATGCCCGGCGTGCTCACCTTCATCGACGCCTTCTTCGGAGACGCCCTCGATGGCGTGGCCGAAGGCCGCCAGGGCCGCGACAACAAGTCACTGCTGCAGGAGGCCGCGCAGCAGCGCCTCAAGGCCAGCCCCCGCTACCGGGTGGTCAGCGAGTCGGGCCCAGAGCACGAGAAGATCTTCGAGGTCGAGGTCAGCATCAACGGCGAGCTCTACGCCCGCAGCACGGGGCGCTCGAAGAAGGAAGCCGAGCAGGCCGCCGCCGAGAAGACGCTGGCGGTTTTCGAGCCGAAGCCCTGAATTCCCCCAGAAAACCAGTTTGCGCAGGGGAGTCGGAGGTTTACGGTTCGCGCCCATGACGCGACTGCTCCTGTCCCTGGCCCTCGTTTCGACCACCGCGCTCGCAGGTGAAGGCAAGTTCACCGCCGCCGCGCTCAAAGGCAAAGACCTCTACGCGACGATCTCGACCGCGCACGGCGACATCGTGATCCGCTTCTTCGCCAAGGAAGCGCCCAAGACCGTGGCGAACTTCGTGGGCCTGGCGGCAGGGGAGAAGGAGTTCACCGATGCCTCCGGCAAGCCCGCCAGGCGCGCGTACTACGACGGCCTCGTCTTCCACCGCGTGATCCAGGACTTCATGATCCAGGGTGGCGACCCCACCGGCACCGGCAGCGGCGGCCCCGGCTACAGCTTCGAGGACGAGTTCAAGTCGGGTCGCGCCTTCGACAAGGTCGGCCTGCTGGCGATGGCGAACCGGGGCCCCGCGACGAACGGCTCGCAGTTCTTCATCACCACCTCGACGCCGGGCCACCTCAACGGGAAGCACACCATCTTCGGTGAGGTCATCTCGGGCTACGAGATCGTGGTGAAGATCTCGATGTCGCCGGGTGAGCGGGTGGCGATGAAGACGGTCACCATCTCGGAGAAGCCGCCGAAGGGAGTGGGGAAGTGAGAGCCGCGCTCTTCCTCGTCGCCACGCTCGCGCTGGCCGGCTGCAAGAAGGACGAGCCCGCGGCCGGGGGCGCCTGGACCGACAAGGTCGCCGCCGGGAAGGACCTGTTCGCCACCATCAAGACGAACATGGGCAGCGTCACCATCAAGCTCTTCTCGAAGGACGCGCCCAAGACGGTGAAGAACTTCGTCGGGCTCGCCACCGGAGAGCGCGAGTGGAAGAACCCCGCCACCGGCGAGCTCAAGCGCAACACGCCCCTCTACAACGGCACCATCTTCCACCGGGTGATCGAGGGCTTCATGATCCAGGGCGGCGACCCGCTCGGCACCGGCACCGGCAACCCCGGCTACCAGTTCGAAGACGAGTTCCAGTCGCACCGCACCTTCGATCGCGTGGGCCTGCTGGCCATGGCGAACGCGGGCCCGGCGACGAACGGCTCGCAGTTCTTCATCACCACCTCGACGCCGGGCAACCTGAACAACAAGCACACCATCTTCGGTGAGGTGGTGAAGGGCTACGAGGTGGTCGAGGCCATCTCGAAGGTGCCCAAGGCGCCGGGCGATCGCCCGCTGCAGCCGGTGGTCATCGAGAGCATCCAGATTTCTGAAGCGCCGTAACCAACCTGAGGAGAGTTGATTCATGGGAATGATGGATGAGGCCCGCGCGGGCCACGACCTGTACGCGAAGTTCGACACCACCGAAGGCGCGATCACCGTGCGGCTGTTCGCGAAGGACGCGCCCAAGACCGTGGAGAACTTCGTCGGGCTGGCCACGGGCGAGAAGCCGTGGACGCACCCCGGCACGGGCGAGGCGATGAAGAACACGCCCCTCTACGACGGCACGATCTTCCACCGCTGCATCAAGGAGTTCATGGTGCAGGGCGGCGACCCCCTCGGCAAGGGCACCGGCGGCCCCGGCTACAAGTTCGAGGACGAGTTCCAGTCGGGGCGCCGCTTCGACAAGCCGGGCCTGCTCGCCTGCGCCAACTCGGGCCCCAACACCAACGGCTCGCAGTTCTTCATCACCGTCATCCCCACCACCTGGCTCAACAACAAGCACACCATCTTCGGTGAGGTGGTCGCGGGCCAGGAGGTCGTCGATCGGGTGGCCAACGTGATCCCCAAGAACCCGGGCGATCGCCCCAAGACGGACGTCGTGATCAAGAAGCTGACGATCTCGAAGACCGCCTGAGCTGACGGCCCCCCCGTTCACCCCGAGCGGAGTCGAGGGCGAGGGGCGCGGAGACCCAAAACCGTGTAAGGGAGCCCGGTCTCTCAAGGGAACGCGCCTTTCGGCGTTCCCGATCACCTCCGGAGCACCCCATGCGCAGCGGATACGCCGCGTTGATCGGCCGGCCGAACGTCGGCAAAAGCACGCTGCTCAATCGCCTCCTGGGCGAGAAGGTGGCGATCGTCTCGCCCAAGCCCCAGACCACCCGCACCCGCATCCTCGGCGTGATCACGAAGGAGGCGGGGCAGATCGCGCTCTTCGACACCCCCGGCATTCACTCGGCCAGGGGGGCCCTCAACAAGTTCATGGTCGACGCCGCCCTCCATGCGGCCGACGAGTGCGACGTGGTGCTCTTTCTCGTCGACTCCGAGGGCATGACGGAAGAGCGCGAGCCCACCATCTCGCCGGGCAACCGCACCGTGCTGGAGCGCCTGAAGCAGATCGGCAAGCCGATCATCCTGGTGCTCACCAAGATCGACACGATCAAGAAGGTGCTGCTGCTGCCGCTGATCGACCTGTACCGGAAGGAGTTCCCCTTCGTGGAGGTGCTCCCCGTGAGCGCCCGCCACAGCGAGGGCCTCGAGAACCTGTTCGAGCAGGTGCTCAAGCACCTCCCCGAGGGCGAGCCGATCTTCCCCGTCGACACGCTGACCGACCAGGCCGAGCGCACCCTGGTGGCCGAGTTCGTGCGCGAGCAGGTGCTGCGCCACTGCCACCAGGAAGTCCCGTACTCGGTGGCCGTGGTGGTCGAGGAGTTCGACGAGTCGGAGCGCGACAAGCCACCCCCGCGCGCCCAGAAGAACCAGAAGAACAAGAAGAAGGAAACGCCGGGCACGCCGCCCAAGCCGAAGCTCGAGGGCCTGGTGCGGATCCTCGCCAACATCTACGTCGAGCGTGAGTCGCAGAAGGCGATCGTGATCGGCAAGCGGGGCGAGATGCTCAAGACCATCGGCACCGACGCGCGCATGGCCATTCAGCGCCTGCTCGGAAACCACGTCTACCTCTCGCTGCAGGTGAAGGTGGAACCGCGCTGGACCGAGCGGCAGGACGGCCTGCGCAAGCTCGGCTACCACCAGGAGAGGGCGTCATGAGACGCGGACGCCCCCTGATCGCGATCGTCGGACGGCCCAACGTGGGCAAGTCGACGATGTTCAACCGGATGATCCGCAGCAAGCGCGCGATCGTCGAAGACCAGCCTGGCGTGACGCGCGATCGGCACTACGCCGACTGCGAGCTCAACAACGTGCCAGTGACGCTGGTCGACACCGGCGGCTTCGTGCCCGATAACAAGGAGAGCCCGCTGGCCCGCTACATCCGCCAGCAGGCCCAGGCGGCCGTCGAGGAATGCGACCTGGTGCTCTTCGTGGTCGACGCCCGCACCGGCCCCACCTCCGAAGACCAGGACGTGGCCAACTACCTGCGCAAGTCGAGCAAGCCGGTGATGCTGCTGGTGAACAAGACCGACGGCCGCCGCGACGCCGAAGAGATGGTGGCCGACTTCCACAAGTTCGGCCTGGGCACCCCGTTCCCCGTCTCGGCCGAGCACAACGAGGGCATGATCGAGGTCCTCGAGGCGCTGATCCCGAAGCTGCCGCCCACCGAGCAGTCCACCGACGAGGTCGTGGAAGAGCTGCCCGACGCCGATCGCCCCATTCGCCTGGCGATCGTGGGGAGGCCCAACGTGGGCAAGTCCACCCTGGTCAACTCGTTGCTCGGTGAAGAGCGGGTGATCAGCAGCCCCATCGCGGGCACGACGCGCGATCCGATCGACTCCGAGCTGGAGTTCAAGGGCCGCAAGTTCATCCTCACCGACACCGCCGGCATCCGCCGCAAGTCGACCATCACCCAGCGCGTCGAGGGCTTCTCGGTGCTGGGGGCGCTGCGCGCCGCGGAAGACGCCGACGTGGTGGTGCTGATGATCGACGCCACCGAGCCCGCCGTCGATCAGGACCGGAAGATCGCCCACCTCGCCGAGAGCAAGGGCAGGGGACTGGTCATCTGCGTCAACAAGTGGGACCTGATCAAGGGCACCAAGAAGGAAGAAGACTTCCGCGCCGAGGTGAAGTGGTACCTCGACTGGGTGGACTGGGCTCCGATGGTGTTCGTCTCGGCCCAGACCGGGGAGAAGACGAAGAAGGTGCTCGAGATCGCCCTCGAGGTGTTCCAGCAGCAGTACTTCCGCGCCGCGACCCCGAAGCTCAACAAGATCGTCGAGCACATCACCACCGAGCACTCGCTGCCCATCATCGCGGGGCGCCAGCTGAAGATCTACTACTCGGCCCAGGTGGCCACCGCGCCGCTCGCCTTCACCATGATGGTGAACCAGCCCAAGGGCGTACCCGACCGCTACGAGCGCTACGTCATCAACTACCTGCGCAAGGTCTTCCGCCTCAAGGTGCCCATTCGGCTCTTCTGGCGGGAGCGCCCGGGGCAGAAGAAGCGCAAGGAAGCGGCCCAGCGATTCCGCGCCCGCGAGAAGAGCAAGCAACGCGCGCGTTGACACAGAGGTAACCGACCCTTAGACAGCCCGCGCGATGGCCTACAAAGACGAACAGAAAGAGCTGAAGAAGCCCGACGAACTCCAGAAGCTGGGTGCGGAAGCGATGCCCTTTCTGGAGCAGCACGGCCGCACGGTCGTGATGGGTGTCGGCGGGGTGCTCCTGGTGGGCCTGGTGATTTCGATCGGGGTCAGCATGAGCGGCCGCGGCGAGGCCGAGGCGTCGCGTGACTTTGGCGCGTCGCTCAAGGTGCTCGAGCGTACCGTCAGCGCCACGGCGCCCACCGAGCTCAAGGCGGGTGAAGAGCCCCCGTTCAAGACCGAGGCCGAGAAGGACGAGGCCATCGTCAAGGCGCTCACCGACTTCCGCGCGAAGCACCCGGGCCGCAAGGCTGCTGTCTCCGCCGCGCTGCCGCTGGGCCAGGCGTACCTGCGCCAGGGCAAGGCCGACCAGGCGCTCCCCCTGGTCGACGAGTACATCGCGAAGTCCGATCCCACCGACCCGCTCCGTCCGGCGGCGTACGAGGCGCGTGGGTACGCCCTCGAGGCGCAGAAGAAGTACGACGACGCGCTCAACGCCTTCGACCTGCTCGCGAAGGAGAACAAGACCGACTTCATGAAGGGCATGGGGCTGTACCACCGCGCGCGCATGCTGCTGCTCAAGGGCGACACGGCGGCGGCGGCGAAGACCCTGTCTGAGATCGAGAACGCGGCGCCCAACTCGGCCGCGGCGCGCCTGGCGAAGGACCGCATCAGCGTCCTCACGGCGCAGGGCATCGACGTTCCGAAGCCCGCCCCGATCGTCATCGCAATCGACGCCGGCAAGTAACGTCTCAGCCTTGTCTCTTTGTCTCCCTCTCCCCGAGGGGGAGAGGGTCGGGGAGAGGGCAAACAAACCGTCATGAGCATTCGCATCCTCACCGCCGTGCTCCTCCTCGCCGGCTGCAAGGCGATCCCGCTCAACGACGACCCGACGATCCCTTTCCGCGAGGCGCACGTCTCGCACCCGGCGATCTGGGAAGTGGCGTGGAACAAGCCGCTGGTGAAGCTGGGGCTGCTCGAGTACCAGCCCAGCGAGCCCGCCTCCCCCGCGGTCGATCCCGACACCGAGCGCATCTACGTCACCACGCGTGACGGCTTCGTGCGCTGTCTCTCGCCGGTCGATGGCTCGGTGGAGTGGGAGTTCAAGACCGCCGGCCGCTTCGTGTCAGGCCCGACCATCCACCGGGGCATCGTCTACGTGGCCGGCGGCGACGGCGTGCTCTACGCCTTCCGCGCGCTCACGGGCGAGCAGGTCTGGGCCTTCAAGGCGAACGAAGAGCTCGTCTCGTCCCCGACGATCACCGACAACAAGGTGCTGGTCGCCTCGCAGTCGGAGACGGTCTTCGCGGTCAACCTCGAGACCGGCGCGTGGATCTGGCAGTACCGCCGCGACGCCCCGTCGGGCTTCACGGTGCGCGGCACCTCGCGGCCCGTGGTCGGTGACGGGCTGGCGTACATGGGCTTCGCCGACGGCTACCTGGTCGCGCTCAACCTCGAGACGGGCGTGGCCATGTGGGAAAAGCGGCTCTCGACCTCGGGCGGCAACCAGTTCCTCGACGTCGACACCGCGCCGGTGCTGGCCGACGGGCGGCTCTTCGTGGCGAGCTACCTCGACGGCGTCTCGGCGCTCGAGGCGAAGACGGGCGCCCTGCTCTGGACCACCGCGCACGGCGGCCTGACCGCGCTGCTGCCGCGGGGCAACACGCTCTTCGCCACGGGCGACGGCTCGCTCTCGGCCTTCGACATGACGGGCGGGCGGATGCTCTGGACGCTCAACCTGAGCGATCGGACCTCGAAGGGGAAGGGCGTCAACGCAGGGCGCTCGCTGGCGCTGGCCCGGGGCTACGTGGTGGTGCCGACCTCGACCGCGCTGGCCTTCGTCGAGCCCACCTCGGGCAGGGTGCGCGCGATGTGGAACCCGGGGCGCGGGGTGACGGCGGCCCCTGCGGGCTTCGCGTCGATGCGCTTCGGGTCGCGGCTGTACGTGATGTCCAACCTCGGCACGGTGTTCGCGCTGCAGTTGGTCAGCACGGGCGGATGAAGACCATTCGGGTCGTCGCAGCGCTGATCGTGGACCCTCGTGACCCGACGCGCTTCCTCGTGCAGCAGCGGCTGCCGAACAAGAGCCGCGCCAACCTGTGGGAGTTCCCCGGGGGCAAGGTGGAGCCCGGTGAGACCGACGAGGCCGCGCTGGCCCGCGAGTGCCACGAGGAGCTGGCGGTGGAGCTCGCCGTGGGCCGCCGCCTCTGGAGCAACAACCACGCGTACGACGATCTGATCGTCCAGCTCGAGCTGTTCGCGGCGGACATCAGGAAGGGTGAGCCGCAGCCGCTGGGGGCGCAGGCGCTCCGGTTCTGCACCCCGAAGGAGATGCAGGCGTTGCCGTTCTGCGAGGCCGATCTCCCGCTGCTCGAGTCGCTCGTCGCCGGCACCGTCCCGACGCGATGACCCCCGGACCCGAGCGAAGCGCTGGATCCGTTCACCCCGAGCGGAGTCGAGGGGCCACTCGATGACCGGCCCCGTTCACCCCGAGCGGAGTCGAGGGGCCACCTCACTCCTCGAGCTCGCCACGCTCTTCCTGCGCCTGGGCACCACCGCCTTCGGTGGCCCCGCGGCGCACATCGCGATGATGCAGGACGAGGTGGTGAAGCGCCGCGGCTGGCTCACCGAAGAGCGCTTCCTCGATCTCGTCGGCGCGGTGAACCTGATCCCCGGGCCCAACTCGACCGAGCTGGCGATTCACATCGGCTTCGAGCGCCGGCGCTGGGCGGGCCTCATCGTCGCGGGCGTCTGCTTCATCGTGCCGGCGATGTTGATCACCGGAGCCTTCGGCTGGGCGTACGTGACCTGGGGCACGCTGCCGGCCGTCGGCTGGGTGCTCTACGGCGTGAAGCCGGTGATCCTCGCCATCGTGGTGCAGGCGATCTGGTCCCTCGCCCCGAAGGCCGCGCGCACCACCTGGCTGCGGCTGCTGGGCGCGCTCGCGGTGGTGCTGGTGGCGGTCGGGGTGAACGAGCTGCTGGTGCTCTTCGGCGCGGGCGCGCTGACGATGATCGGCTCGAGGCCGAAGGTGCCGGGGAAGCTCTCGCAGCTGCTCCCGCTCGCGCCGGTCGCAGCGGCCTCCGGCGCGGTGAGCCAGGTCACCCTGCCGTCGCTCTTCTTCGTCTTCCTCAAGACCGGCTCGGTGCTGTTCGGCAGCGGCTACGTGCTGCTCGCGTTCCTGCGCGCGGACCTGGTGCAACGGCTGGGCTGGCTCACCGAGGCGCAGCTCATCGACGCGAGCGCGGTAGGCCAGCTCACGCCCGGGCCGGTGTTCACCACGGCCACGTTCATCGGGTACCTGTTGGCAGGGCCGGGTGGGGCGCTCATCGCGACCCTGGGCATCTTCCTGCCGGCCTTCTTCTTCGTGGCGCTGAGCGGGCCGCTGATCCCGAGAATCCGCAAGTCGCCCGCGGCCTCCGCGTTCCTCGACGGGGTGAACGTGGCCTCGCTGGCGTTGATGGCGGTGGTGACCGCCCAGCTGGGCAAGGCCGCGCTGATCGATCCGTGGACGATCGCGCTGTGCGTGGTCTCGGCAAGCCTGTTGGTGAAGTACAAGCCCAATGCGACGTGGCTGGTGCTGGGCGGCGCGGCGGTGGGCGGGCTGCTCCACCTCGCGGGATGGGCGCGATGAAGTTCCTCGAGCGGACCTTTCAGCTGACGAAGGGCGTGGGCCCGTGGCGGGAACGGGACCTCTGGGCCCGCGAGCTGGCGACCTGGAGTGACTTCGAGAAAGCCGCGTCGGCCGGCGTGGTGATGAACGACCGGCTCGATCGCGAGCTGCTCGAGGCGATCGGCAAGGCGCGCGATGCACTGAACAGGCGTTCGCTGGCCGAGCTGGCGAAGCTGGTGCCGGCGAAGGAGCACTGGCGGCTCTACGGGCACTTCGTCGACGACGCGGCCTTCTTCGACATCGAAGCCGACGGCGAGCACGTGCCGACGGTGGTGGGGGTGTTGGATCGCGAAGGCGTCGCGACGTACCGAAGGGGTCACACCCTGAGGCAGCTCCCGGAGCGGCTGGCGAAGAGCCCGATCTGGGTCACCTTCAACGGCTCGGTCTTCGACGTGCCTGCGCTCGAGAAGGCCTTCGAGACCATGCTCCCGCTGCCCAACGGCGGAGAAGGTTGGGGTGAAGGGATCGAGTTCCCCAGGCCGCTGCTACACCTCGACCTGCGCTTCCTCATTCGCCACGCGAAGTTGAAGGGCGGGCTCAAGGGCGTCGAGGACACGATCGGCCTGGGCCGGCCGCCGCACCTGAAGGGCGTGCGCGGACTCGACGCGATCCGCCTCTGGCGCGAGTGGAACTTCAACGGCGACCTGAAGGCCCTGCGGATCCTCGTCGAGTACAACCTGTACGACGCGATCAACCTGCGCTCGGTGCTCGAGTGGACGCTCTGGCGCATCGCCGAGCTGAACACCTGGAACGTGAATCGTGAGCCGATCTTCGAGCGCGGCGACGTGCTCTACGACGTGAGCCGGCTGCTGCTGGCGCTGGAATCGAAGTCAGGGGCAGGGGGCCAGCGGCGACAGGACGACCATGAGTGACGAACTGGGCGACCGCATGAAGGTCTACGAAGCCGCTGAGGCTGGCCGCCGGCTGATGGACCAGCTGCCGATCTGCGCGCGCATCGACGGCAAGGGCTTCAGCAAGTTCACCCGGGAGCTCAAGCGGCCGTACGACGAGCGGCTGAGCCGGTTGATGGTCGCGACCACCGTCCACCTGGTCGAGGAGACCGGCGCGTTGGCGGGCTACACCCAGTCCGACGAGATCAGCCTGCTGTGGTTCCAGAGCGATCCCAGGTCGCAGCTGTACCTGGACCGCAAGGTGCAGAAGCTGACCAGCATCGTGGCGAGCATGGCGACCGCGCGGTTCAACGCGGGGCTGGCCGAGGCGCTGCCTGAGAAGGCCGGCGCGATGGCGGTGTTCGACAACCGGGTCTGGGCGGTGCCCAATCAGGAGGAAGCCGCGAACACATTTCTGTGGCGTGAGCGCGACGCGAGCAAGAACTCGGTCAGCATGGCGGCGCGGTCGCTGTATTCGCACGCCCAGCTGCAGGACAAGTCGGGCTCCGAGATGCAGGAAATGCTGTTCCAGAAGGGCATCAACTGGAACGACTACCCGGCGTTCTTCAAGCGCGGCACGTTCGTGCTCAGGCGCACCGTGAGCCGGCGTTTCACGCCCGAAGAGCTGGCGGTGCTTCCTGAGCGTCACGAGGCGCGGACCAGGCCAGACCTGGTGATCGATCGAACCGAGGTGCGGCCGGTGGAGATGCCGTCATTCGGCAAGGTGCTGAACCGGGTCGGCGTACTGTTCAACGGCGAGGACCCGCAGGTCGGCTGACGGCTATTGCAGTGGGGCTGAGGATCCGCGGCCGCAAGACTCGCCATATGCACCACCCAGGTAACTGCGCCTGGTCCGATCTGGCAATCTCGCACCATGAAGCGATGGGTGATGGTCGCTGCGTGTCTCATGGGGTGCACGAAGTTCGATCCGAAGCTGCCACCGGCGCCGCCTGCGCCTGCACCTGCGGCCGCAGAGTCGCCCGCGATTCGCCTGATGAACGAGTGGTTCAAGGCGTTCAACGCGGATGACAAGGAGGCGCTAAGCGCATTCGCCGTCGCTCACGACCCCGACATGCCGCTCGACGGGAGCTTCCGCGCGATGACCGGCGGGTTCGTTGTCAAACGCATGAGGGACCTGTCGCCGACGAGCGCCGAGGCGATCGTGAAGGCACAGAACGGGGGGCAGTACGCGCGCGGGAAGATCGACCTCGATCCGAAGGATCTGAACCGCGTCCTGAAGCTCTACTTCCTCGTCGTGCCCACGCCCGACGAATTCCTCACGCCCGAACTGCGCAAGGAGCGCGCGATCGACGGCTCGAGGCGCGAGGAGACGATCAACAAAATCGCAATCGCACTCACGACTTCTTACGTCGATGCCGACAAGGCAAAGTCAATGGCGGCAGCGCTGAGTGGGCATCTCGCAGCAGGGGACTACGACAACATCGTCGAGGGTGCGGCGTTCGCAGAGCGGTTGACCGACGATCTTCACGCCGACACTCACGACCTGCACGTGCGTGTGATGTTCGGCCCGCACCCCAGGGACGAGCCACCTCCTCAGCCCGAGGGCGACCAGCTCGCGCAGTTGCGTGGGATGAACTTTGGGTTCGGCCCGATCGAGCGCATGAAGGGCAACGTCGCGCATGTAGTGATCAACGGGTTCCCTCCGGCGGAGTTCGTGGCCGCCAAGAAAGGCATCGGTGACCTCATGTCCCAGGCTGCGGACGCCGACGCGCTGATTATCGACCTGCGCAACAACAACGGTGGCTCACCCGAGACGGTCGCGCTGGTTGCGAGCTACATGTTCGCTGACAAGCCCGTCCACCTCATTGACAGCTACGAGCGCGAGACCAACACGACCAGGCCGTCGTGGACGCACGCGAAGCTCGCCGGCAAGCGGTTCGGCGGGAAGAAGCCGGTCTACGTGATCACGAGCAAGCGCACGTTCTCGGGAGGTGAAGAGCTTGCGTACGACCTTCAGACCACCAAGCGTGCGACGATCATTGGTGAAACCACGCGCGGTGGAGCGCACGTTACCAAGACGGTCTCACTCGACGATTGGTTCACGTTGGCGGTGCCGCACGCAGCCTCGATCAGTCCCGTCACGCACGGCAACTGGGAGGGCACCGGTGTGGTGCCGGATGTTCCGACCTCGGCCGATGCTGCGCTCGACGAAGCCCTGGAGCGCGCGCTCGCCGACCTGAAGCGTCCATAACCCAGTGACGCTGCAACAAAAGCAGGCGGCGAAAGCGACGTGGCCGCGGGTCGCCTGACTATTTCTTCTTCTTCGGCTGTGGCTTCTTCTTGCCGGCGACGGGCTCGGGCTGGGCGTCGCCGGCGATGCGGAATGGGAGCTCCCAGTCGTTCCAGGTGCCGCCGGAGTCATCGGTGACGATCGGGCCGAGCTCGGCGTCGAGCACCAGGTTGTAACCACGGCCGGTCTTGAGGGGCTCCGGCAAAGTGATCACGTAGGTGCGGCCATCGGCCATCAGCTCGTCATCGGACACGACGATCTGCTCGCGGTAGTCGAGCAGGCGAATCCTGAAGTCCTTCAACTTGATCGGCAGGGAGATCGTCAGCGCCTTCGCCGCGTCGATCTGGGACTCCGCGGTCAGGGCCGTCGTGCCGCCATCTGCAAACGACGCCACCACGGTCGGTTCGAGGCTGGAGGGCGGCGGAGGTCCCGCATCCACCGGTGAACCTGCATCGAGCTCGACGA
Source organism: Archangium sp. (assembly GCA_030681645.1). Classification (GTDB taxonomy): domain Bacteria; phylum Myxococcota; class Myxococcia; order Myxococcales; family Myxococcaceae; genus Archangium_A. The sequence continues at coordinate 568,707 of JAUXRX010000017.1, read as the reverse complement.
CTCCGGCGTCCACGATCACGGGCTTCGCGACCTCGGCCGGACACGCCATGAGCACCAGCAACAAGCCCAGCCAGCTGGATCGCATGGGCGCCTGATACACAGATTCCCCTCGGAAAACCCCACAAGCCGACGTCGGATAATGAGCGGAATTCTGTCAACTCCGCTCGGCACCCCGAAGAAGTCCGCGGTGATCAGCCTGCTACAGAAGGGAAGCAAGAGGAAGCGAGCCGTAGCCCCGAGTCCCTGGGGCTGAGGCACCCCGCTCGCACGCCACCTCCCCCGGAATTTCAGCTCTCCCCGCGCACTCCTACCATGGGGGCGAGGCGGGTGGCGGTGGAGCGGAGTCCGTACGCGGCGAGGGCGGAGCGGCGTGGTGAGCTGGCCGAAGTCGTGGCCCGTCTCCGCAAGGTGCGGCGCGACCTGGCCGCCGGCGCCACCCTCATCGAAGCGGTGGCCGACGGCACGCTCCTCGGCTGGCGCGTGCGCGAGTGCTTGGACAGCGTGCTCGACGAGCCGTTGGCCAACTGGGATCGGCGCAAGGGTCGCACGCAGCTCGAGCGGCACGCGGTGCTCTCGCGCGCGCTCGCGGAGATGGGTGTGGTGCACCGGGGCGGTTGGAGCGTGGCCTCGTGAGCATTCCGCCCCGCTACGCGAAGGCGCCCAAGCGCGGCCGGTACGCCTCCTATGAGGTGAGCACCCGCGGCACCAGCAACTCGAATGAGCGCGGCTCGAGCTACGGGCGGAGGCGTCGCCGCGACTGGGTGATGAAGGTCTACGCCAGCGACGTGGCGAATCACGTGCGCTGCTACCGCTGCGGAGACCTCCTCAGCCACGACACGCTCACTATCGACCGAATCAAGCCGGGGTGCCGTGGCGGGAAGTACGTCCGCGCCAACATCAGGCCTTGCTGTGGGAAGTGCAACTCGAGCACGGGCGCTGCGCTGGCGGAGCGAGGGGGCGGGTGAATGTGGCTCTTCGTCCCCTCAGAGTTTTGTCTCTCTTCTCCGGCGGAGGTGGGCTCGATCTCGGAGTCCACCTTGCAACCGGAGGTCGCGCTCGGACTGTGGTGTACGTCGAGCGGGAAGCCTACGCGGCGGCCTGTCTCGTGGCACGGATGGAAGAGAAGGCCGTGGCACCGGCTCCTGTCTGGGATGACGTGTCCACGTTCGACGCTCGATCGTGGCGTGGCGCGGTGGATTGCGTCGTTGGGGGGAGCCCCTGCCAGGACCTCTCGGTTGCCGGGAAGCGAGCCGGACTCGATGGCGCTCGGAGTGGGCTCTTCTTCGAGTTCCTCCGCATCTGCGTCGACTCAGAAGCGCCTCTCCTCTTCTGGGAAAACGTCGGGGGGGCAGCTCGCTCTCTTCCTCGTGTCTTCGAAGCATTCGAGCAAGCCGGTTACACCGGAGCCTGCGTCAAAGTTCGAGCTTCTGACGTGGGCGCCCCCCACCAGCGCGCGAGGTTTTTCCTCCTCGGCTACCGAGTGGGCGACGCCCGCGGCCGGGCTCTTCAACTACTCCGAGAGCCCCGAGAGCCCCGAGAGCTTCGAAGCGCGGAGCGCAAAGCTGGTGGCGCAGGGCACGCGGCCCTTGGGCGTGAATCTTGGGCAGCAGGCGCAGACGTGGAGCACCCCGACCACGCGCAACGACACGGGCCCGAGCGCAACGAAGGCACGGATGGCGGAGCAGGGCGCGGCGGATCTGCAAACGCAGGTCTCGAAGTGGCCCACGCCGGCCACGCGGGACTCGAAGGGAGCGAACGGGCCGGAGCACCTGGCGAAGGAACGAGGGCACCACGACCAGCTGCCGAACGCGGTAGCGCTCTGGCGTGGCCCCCGGGACCTGGTGATCTCGATGGCTGGCGCGTCTACCTCGCCCTCGGAGGGCCCGCTCCGACTGAACCCCGCGTTCGTCGAGGCTCTGATGGGCTGGCCGGCCGGTTGGTCGATGCCGGGAATTTTTGGGTTGATCGCCTCCGACTCCGGCCAGCTAGGGCTCGAGCCCACCCCGTTCGAGTTCATCAAGAAGCTGGTGGAAATCTTCCGCGAGGTGCGCCGAGTACTCCGCCCTGACGGCACCTGCTGGGTGAACCTGGGCGACACCTACGCGAGCGCGGGGTGGGGCGGTGGGGTCGGCGGAATGGCGACCATCAACGGGAGCGATCAGCAGGCTTCACGCGCGGCGAGATCGAAGCTCCGCAACCGCGTCGTCGGGGTGAAGCCGAAGGACAAGCTGGGCATTCCCTGGCGGGTCGCGTTCGCGCTGCAGGACGACGGCTGGTGGCTGCGCTCGGACATCATCTGGTGGAAGTCGAACCCGATGCCGGAGTCCGTGAGGGACCGGCCGACGGTGGCGCACGAGTTCGTCTTCCTCCTCTCGCGCTCCGAGAAGTACTTCTACAACGACACCGACGCGCGCGAGGAGTGCCAGCCTGGCGCGGCTCACCCGCGGCGCTCCGCGAAGACCATCGCGGCCGCTTCTGCAGCGCGTGCCTTTACCCGAAAACGCGACACCGACCACGCTCGAGACCAGGGCGTCTACACGGCCAAGGAAGCGGAGGAGCGGCTCGAGAGTGGGAAGGGCGCAGCGTCGAAGCGGATGGGCCGGGAGCCTGGCTGGCGGGGGAAGGTGAAGAACAACGCCTCCTTCGAGGAGGCGGTCGCGCTGCCCGTCACCATGCGGAACTGGCGGGACGTTTGGAAGATCCCCACCCAGCCGTCGAAGCTCGAGCACTTCGCTGCGTTCCCTGAAGAGCTCGCGCGCCGGTGCATCGTCGCCGGCAGTCGTCCGGGTGACACCGTGTTGGACCCGTTCGCAGGCACTTGCACCACCGGGCTGGTGGCGTTGAAGGAAGGGCGGCGCTTCGTCGGGGTCGAACTCAATCCCGAGTACGCGCTGATGGGGCACAAGCGCTGCGCGATCACGCCGAACCTCTGGAGCGTCTCGCGATGAACGCACGCGCTCTGAAGACTGCGCTCTCCCGGGCGCGTGCCTCGCACACGCTGCTGAGTGAGGCGCGCCAAGACCTCGGCGGACTCGGGCAGGTCAGTGGTCTGGCGCTCGTCGTCCTGCGCGACCTGCAGGAGCAGATCAACCGCATGGCGTGGCTGAACCGGCTCGCCGAGGGGCTGCTCGAGACGCGCCGCATCGAAACGCAGAAGCACGGCAAGACCGGCACCGGCCCGGCTCGAGCCCTCACCAACCGCCGGCGGAGCCACTGAATCATGAGCAGAAACAGACCGATCATCCTGCCGCCCGGCGCGGCGCAGTTGCAGAAGGAAGAGGGCGAGAAGGCCATCCTCTGGCACCTCGACGAGGGGAACAAGCAGGTCGGGGTGGTGGCCGGCTACTTCGAGATGCTGATGCGCGAGGAGGTGCGCCGGAACGGCCTGCCCCCCGTGCACGACCAGGTGGGGCGCGACCTCATCGTGGAGAAGGCGTCGCTGATGGCTGAGGCGGCGGCCAAGTGGTCGCTCAAGAAGCGCTCGGAAATCGTGGCGGAGGTGGTGACCGAGCTGAAGGTCCGTGACGTTCCGGACCACATGGTCTGGGCGTGCAAGCGCACGGGCGTGAATCTCGTCCTTGCGCCCTCGGCTGCTGTGGTCGCCGAGGAGCCCAGCCCCATCATCAAGACGGACCACTGACCCGATGCTTGCCATGCCGGTGAAGCTCGAGCTCGAGGCGGTCTTCAACCCGCTCAACCCCACGGACGGCGCCGACGACTGGTGGCGCGCGCACCTGCAGGTGGTGGTGAGCGCGCCCGGGGCGATGCCCTTCAAGGTGCTGGTGGAGACGCAGCCCGGAGCGGATCCGCGCGTGGCGGTGGGTGAAGCGCTGAAGAAGGCGGCGGAGCAGCTGCTCCGTCCGCCGTTCGAGAAGTTCTGACCTTCGTTTGGGAGCGGGGAAATGGCTGAGAACTCGAAGATTGCGTGGACGACGCACACGTTCAACCCGTGGTGGGGCTGCCAGCGGGTGAGCCCTGGCTGCCAGCACTGCTACGCCGAGGCGCTGGACAAGCGCGTCGGTGGTGGCGTCGACCCGGCCGACGGCGTGAAGAAGACCAGGTGGGGCCCGAAGGCGCCGCGGCTGCGCACCTCGCCGGCCAACTGGCGGCAGCCCCTCCGCTGGAACCGCTTGGCGCTCGAGGTCGGGGAGCGTCACCGCGTCTTCTGCGCGAGCATGGCCGACGTGTTCGAGGACCGTCCGGAACTCGCCACGTGGCGCCTCGACCTCTTCGACCTCATCCGCAAGACGCCACAACTCGACTGGCTCCTTCTCACGAAGCGCCCCGAGGGCATCCGCCGGCTTCTCTCTGCGTCGCTTGCTCTGATGCCGCCCTCGTTTGCGCAGGAGCCGGGGACCACCGCACACATGCTGTCCATGTGGCTGACGGGCGACCCGCCCGCCAACGTCTGGCTGGGCACCACGGTGGAGGACCAGCAGCGCGCAGACGAGCGCATTCCGGCACTGCTTTCGGTGCCCGCGGTGGTGCGCTTCCTGTCGATGGAGCCGCTGCTCGAGCACGTGGAGCTCGGCTACTCGGTGGGCTTTCCCCCCGTGCCGGGACCCCGGCCCGACTGGATCATCATCGGCGGTGAATCGGGCCACGGTGCGCGTCCGTTTCACACGGAGTGGGCGCGCGATCTCGTGGAACAGGCCCGCGCGCTGGGAGCTGCCCCCTTCGTCAAGCAGCTCGGGGAGAACGCCGTGGCAGCGGGCCGCGATCAGCTCGCCCTGCTGAAGATGGACGACCACGGCGACATCGACCAGTTCCCGGCGGGGCTCCGGGTGCGTGAGTTCCCGGTGGTGCGCTGATGGCTCGAGCGAGGCAGCTCAGCCCTGGGTTCTTCACCGACGAGCGGATCGTCTCGGTCTCCGCCTTCGCGCGGCTGCTCTTCGCTGGGCTCTGGACCGAGGCCGACAGAGAGGGCCGCATCGAAGACAAGCCGCTGGTGCTCAAGATGAGGCTCTTCCCGTGCGACCCGGTGAACATCGCCGAGCTGTTGGGGGAGCTGGTCGCGGCGGGGTTGATCACTAGGTACCGGGCGGCCGGGGCCTCCTTCCTGCTCGTCCCGAGGTTCAAAGACCACCAGCGGCCCCACCCGAAGGAGGCGCCCTCTCGACTCCCGGCACCTCCGCTGACGGATGAAGCCCGGGAATTGGCCTCATGCATGGAGGACGAGGTCAACCTCGGAGCAGAAGCCCGGGAAAACAAGCCATGCATGAAGGTCGAGCCCGGGAAAGAGCTTCATGGAAGGGGGGTCAACCCGTCGGATGTTCAGGCCTTCAAGCCTTCAGGCCTTCAAGCCTTCATGCCTTCGGCTGACCAACCGCCAGCAGCAGACTTCACGGGTGACGGCTTCTTCGCGTGGACCCAAGAAACGCGCGTCGACCTCGGCGCGGTGCGTGAAGCGCCGCCCGCTCGCGGCCTGGGCGCGTGGTTCTCCGAGGCGATGATGGAGGTCGGCGGCGATCTCGACCGACTGAAGGCCGGCTGGCTGGCGTACCTGAAGGACCCCTACTGGTTCCCCCGGAAGAACCCGTGGGCCGGCTGGCTCAAGAAGTGGCGGGAGTGCGTGCCCCCGAAACTCCCGCCTGGCGTCCCCATCGGCCCGCTGTGCCGTGTCTGCGGCTCGAAGGGTGGCTGTGGCTCGGCTGAGGTGCCGCTCTGCCTGGCGCACTGGCAGGAGGCCACGGAGTGGTGCGCCGGCAAGCGCCTCGACACCTGGGAGGAAGGCGTGCTGGCGAAGTGGCTGGACGCGCTGGCCGTGGAGCTCCGGGCATGAAGCTCCCCACCGCTCTCGTCGCACGCACCTACCTCGAAGACCTCGCCTTCATGGCCGAGAAGATTGGCACGCGCGAGGCATTCCACCCGCTGCAGTTTCATCTCCTCGACGACCGCCTCCGCTCCGACCTCCGCGGCGTCGATGCCGTGCTCCGCGACGCGCACGAGATGCACGCCGCCCACCACATCTGGGTCCGCCACACCTACGCCTGCTGGCGCGCTCTTCAGGACCCGGGCGCCACCTGCATCTGCCGTCCATGGAGCCGAAAATGAGCGAGTCGAAGGTGGTGGCGATCTCCCCGGCTGTTGAAGTCCAGCGGTCGCTGCTCGCGGGCGAAACGGTCATCTGCCCGGAGGTCAACGGCACGCAGCTGAGCGTGACCTTCGAGGACTGGAGCGCAGAGGGCGGCTTCACCTACGCCGCGCCCAAGCGCTACGGCACCATCCTCGCCGACCCGCCCTGGCAGGAGAGCGGCGGGGGCAAGGTGAAGCGCGGCGCGGACCGGCACTACCCGCTGATGAAGCTCGCCGACATCTGCGCCCTGCCCATCGGCCAGCTCGCGCTCCCCGACTCGCACCTGTACCTGTGGGCCACGAACAACTTCCTCGAGCGCGCCTTCGAAGTCATCCGCGCGTGGGGCTTCACCTTCGTCACCTGCATCACGTGGGGGAAGATGGGGGATCGCGGTATTCAGGAGGGACTCGGGCAGTACTTCCGCGGCTCGAGCGAACAGCTCCTCTTCTGCAAGCGCGGCCAGCCCACCTACCGGGTGAAGGCGAACGGCAAGCGCGCCCAGGGCCGCACGCTGTACCTCGCGCCGCGCACCGAACACTCCGAGAAGCCTGAGTGCTTCCGCGAGGTGATCGAGCGCGTCAGCGCGGGCCCGTACCTCGAGCTCTTCGCGCGCCGCCCCGCCCCAGGCTGGGACCTGTGGGGCAACCAGGCGCCCGACTCGATCGAGATCCCCGGCTCGGTGGTCACCCCGGCTGAGCACCAGGCCGCTCTCGATTCACTGCCGTTCACCAACGAAGCACCCGAGGAGGATACCGATGCCGAAGAGAACGACTGACACCGAGCACCACGAAGTGATCACCGTGAAGACCGAGGTGAAGGAACTGCCGGTGAAGCTGCAGGAGCATGAGCTCCTCGACCGCGCGGCCCACCTCGCCGACTGCCACGCGCAGCTCGCCGAGCACGACGAGCACTCCAAGAACGTGCGGAAGGAGCTCGCCAAGGGCCGGAGCGCCATCGAGCTCCGCCGCGCCATCCTCTCCGGGGTGGTGAAGAACAAGGAGGAGCTCCGCGACATCCGCGTGGCGCACCAGACCGACCTCACGGCGCGCGTGTTCCGCGAAGTGCGCGAGGACACGGGGGAAATCATCTCGGAGCGGCCGCTCCGACCCGAGGAGATGCAGCGCAAGCTGGGGCTCGTCATCCCGCTTGGCGCCCAGGTCGAGCACGGCGAGATCGAGAAGCCGAAGTGAGCGCCCCGTTGAGCACCCGGCCCCCGCGGCCGGACGTTCGCTGGCTCACGCGCAACTTCCAGCTGCTCAACGGCTGCTGGCTCACCCCGGGCTGGGTCGACCTGACCGCGCACCCCGAGGTCCACGCCGACGCCATCGACAACATGCGCCACCCGCTCCAGTACTGGCTCGAGCGGCTGCAGCGCGAGGCCTCCGCCCACGTGGTGGAGCTCAAGCCCCAGGACATCGAAGCCATCGTGGTGGCCATCCGCGAGAGGTGCCGGCTGTGACCGCGAGCTTCGAGGTGAAACGGCAGATGTGGCTCCTCGAGGCCCGGGCTCGGCTCGACGACGCAATCCGCCGCGGGGTTCGCCCCCGGCCCATCCCCGACAAGCACAAAGGGCGCTACCCGGCGCCGGCGCTCAGGCCGGTTCCCATCGCCACGCAGTACCAGAACCTCCGCGCGCGCGTGCTGGCCGGTGAAATCACGCCCCAGCAGGCGGGCTTCCTGTTCTCGCTGGCGCGGGGCTGAGGGAGGGGAACCATGGGCTGCGGATTCGACAGCTGCGACCGCCCCGTGGAGAAGGGCGGCCTGTGTGCTGGCCACCGGAAGCAGAAGCAGCGGGGCGGCCGGCTCGAGCCGCTGAATGACGCGCTGGCCGGCCGCCTCACCCCCGCGCAGAACCTCCACGAGGCGGCCATGCGCCTCGCTGACAGCGATTCGGAGGATGACCGGGCCTTCAGCCGGAACATCGACTCCCACCGCAAGGCGGCCATTACCTACGCCCGGCACCACCAGGTGGTGAAGACCCTCGAGGCGTTCGACCGGCGGCGGGAAGCGGGCTTGCGCGTGGCCGGCCCGGCCCCCAAGCTCTCGGCCGCCGGCGCTCGAGCTGCAGTTGATGAGGCTGGCGGCATCCGCGCCGCGGCCAGGCTGTTGAAGGTCTCGCGGAACACCGTTCGAGCAGCTCTCAGGAGACGCCTCGTATGACCCCAGAGAAGCCCCTCACCGACGCCGAAGTCATCGCCGTGGAACTGGAGATGCGGCAGGCGCAGGAGCTCCGCGAGAAGAAGGCGGCGGCCGAGCTCGCCACCAGGCGCGCCATCTTCGAGGACGCTCTCGCCGGCATCGGGATCCACAAGGGGCCCCGCGGCCGCCCCGGAGTACTCGAGGCCGCGCTCCGGCTCTACGTGAAGCACTGCGAGCGCCACATGGGCCGGCTGATGGGCGGCGATGCCCTCGCTCGCCAACTCTACGGCACGGCGGTTCCCGAGCGCGACGTGACCTTCACCCCTCAGATGGCACTGCGCGCCAGGCAGGCCGCCCTCGACGCGCTCTTCCTGCTCAACGCGGGCGAGCTCCAACGCCACGTCGACGCCGACCTGCAAGAGGCCACCACCCACCACAAGCTGGTGAAGGCCCATGAGAAGCGCTGCACCCACACCGACCTCGTGACCGGCGAGAGCACCTGGCGCGCGTGGACCTTTGCGCCCGCTGTGGAGACCGCGCCCCCGCTGCACGCTCAACGCTGCATCTCCTGCGGCGCCACGCGTCCGGACTCCCCGGCTGAGGGGTGGCGCAGGTTCAATGCCGCGGGGTCCACGATCGCCGACCTCGCGCGCGCCATGCCGGGCGGAGCTCAACTGATAGACGACGCCCTGCGTGATCGCTTCCACCTGCCGATACCGACGCCCGCGCAGCTGCTCGACGGCACGTGGCCAGTTCGGCCCCCTTGCTCCCACCGCTACGTGGCGTTCAACGTGACCTTCGACGAAGCCAGCGGGCCGGCCGGGCGTACGAGCGTGCGCTGTGCTGACTGCGGCGACGTGCAGCCTTTGGACACAATGGATCTCGCCGCTGGCGAAGACACTGCCGCCATGGTCAGCATGAACAACCGCGGCGAGGTCATCGACGTGGTGCGCATCGAGAACCTGGGTCCGGAACCCAGCATCCCTGACCCGGCTGCCACCCCTGACACGGGAAAGGCTCCCCCCGCCGACTGACTCTGGCGGGGTGTCGCTCAACCCCAAGCAGGCCGCATTCGTCAGGGAGTACCAGGTCGACCTGAACGCGACCCAGGCCGCTCTGCGCGCTGGCTACAGCAAGAAGACTGCTCACTCCCAGGGCGCGCGACTGTTGAAACATGCTGAGGTTCGGGCCCAGCTGGCCGCCGCGCAGGTGAAGCGCGCGGACAAGCTCGAGCTCCGCGCTGACGACGTGCTCCGCGAGTTGATGCACCTGGCCTTCTCGGACATCGGCACCGCGTTCGACGACCAGAACCGGCTGCGCCCGCTGCACGAGCTCGAGCCCCACGTGCGCAGGGCCATCGCGGGGGTGAAGGTGACCGCGGTGGGGACGAAGGACGCGCCAGCCTTCGTCACCGAGGTGAAGCTGTGGAGCAAGCCGGACACGCTCACTGCGCTGGGCAAGCACCTCAAGCTCTTCGTCGACCGCCTCGAGGTGGACGCGAAGATGTCGCTGGCTGACCTGCTCACGCAGGCGCGCGCGAAGGGCGCGAAGTGAGTGCCGATGCAGCCATGGCGGTGACGGTGCTCCTGCGCTGGCTGGGAGACCCGGTCGCGTTCGTCCGCGAGTGCCTGGGTGCCGAGCCCGACGAGTGGCAGGTGGAGGTCCTCACCGCACTGGTGAGCGGGAAGGACGCGCAGGGCAGGCGCTTCCAGCGCTTCTGCCTCAAGGCCAGCAAGGGCCCGGGGAAGACCACCATTCTGGCGTGGGCCATCCTCTGGTTCCTCGCCACCCGACTGCACCCGAAGGTGGTCTGCACCAGCATCACCGAGGACAACCTCAAGGACGGGCTCTGGAGCGAGCTCTCGAAGTGGCAGCAGTGCAGCCCCTTCCTGCAGGCCGCCTTCACCTGGCGCTCCGAGCGCTTCGTCTCCAACGAGTTCCCCCAGACGTGGTGGGCGAGCGCGCGCACCTGGCCGAAGGGGGCCGACGCCTCTCAGCAGGCCAACACGCTCGCCGGCGTGCACGCCGATGCGGTGATGTTCGTCATCGACGAAGCCGGCGGTGTGCCTGATGCGGTGGCAGCTGCTGCTGAAGGCGGCCTGGCCAACGCGAGCGAGGCGGAGGGGCGCGAGGCGCTGCTCATCATCGCCGGCAACCCCACCCACCTCGAGGGCCCGCTCTACCGCGCGTGCACCTCGGAGCGTGCGCTCTGGTGGGTGAAGGAAATCAGCGGCGACCCGGACGACCCGAAGCGTGCGCCCCGCGTCGACATCGAGTGGGCCCGCGCGCAGATCGCCAAGTACGGCAAGGACAACCCCTTCGTCCTGGTGAACGTGTTTGGCCAGTTCCCCCCGAGCTCGAGCAACGCGCTCCTCGGGCCCGACGTGGTGCACGCGTCCATGAAGCGGGTGCTCCATGAAGCCGTGTGGGGCCGCGACGTGAGGGTGCTGGGCGTCGACATCGCGCGCTTCGGTGATGACCGCTCCGTGCTGGTGCTCCGGCAGGGCCGGGTGGTGCACCAGCCGCTCGTGCTGCGCAACCTCGACACCATGCAGCTGACCGGCCGCATCGCGCTCTACATCGAGGAGCACCGGCCCGATGGGGTGTTCCTCGACCAGGCCACCTTCGGCCAGGGCGTGGTGGACCGACTGCAGCAGCTCGGTTTCAACGTGATGGGCATCGACTTCGGCGGCAAGGCCACCACCAGCCGCTTCGCCAACATGCGCGCGGAGATGTGGTTCAAAATGTCGGAGTGGGTGAAGGGCCCGAGTGGGCCGGACAGCGGTGGCTGCCTCCCCAACATGCCCGAGCTCGTCACCGAGCTGACGACGCCGCTCTACAAGTTCAACGACGAGAACCGGCTGCAGCTCGAGCGCAAGGCGGAAATCAAGAAGCGCACCGGCTGCTCGCCCGACATCGCCGACGCCATTGCCCTCACGTTCGCGCACCCCGTGGCCGCGCGAGACATGCAGCACCTTCTCCAGTCGAGAGACGCCCGGCGCCGCGCCGAGACGGACTTCGACCCCTTCCGGGAGTGACACCATGGCTGGAACGAACGTCAACTATGTGCCCACCACGCCGGCGGAGATTGCCGCGGAGAAGGTGCGCGCGCGCGCGGCGCTGCTGAAGAGCCGCATCACCGGCTCCTACGGCGACGCCACGGCCACGGGTGCGCCCGAGGGTGCGGCCGACGCGTGGCACGCGCAGATGAAGGAGATGTCGGGGCTCACCCCGGATCAGCTCCAGGCGCTCTGGCGCAACCGCGCGCTGGACCGCTCCAAGGCGCTGCCTGACGACGTGGCCGACATCGCGCTTCGCGACGCACAGACGGGCCTCGTGACGCGGGCGCGTCGGGGCTCGCGCAAGGAATCGATGCTGCTGGGTGACTTCAACGCGATGCCGCCGGCTGGTGGCACGTCGCTGCTGGGAGGGTAAGCCGATGGCCGACACCGAGACGAAGACGCAGACGCCTGCGCAGAGGGTGGCGGAGCGCATCGCGGGCTACCGGAGCCGGCTGGCCGCGCTGAAGACGGAGCGCGCCTCCTGGCTGTCGGTGTGGCGTGAAATCGCCCAGCACCAGCGCCCGCGCGCCTTCCGGGACAACCTCACCGACACCAACCGGGGCGACAAGAAGCACACGGCCATCACCAACTCCACGCCGCTCGACGCGCAGCGCACGCTGGCCGCCGGCATGATGTCGGGCATCACCAGCCCCTCGCGGCCGTGGTTCCGCCTCACCCTGCCTGACCCGAAGCTGAACGAGCTGCCCGCGGTGAAGGTGTGGCTGGCGGAGGTGGAGCGCATCCTGCGTGACGCGATGTCGCGCTCCAACTTCTACAAGGGGCTGCACGGCGTCTACAGCGACCTGGGTCCCTTCGGCACCACCGCGATGTACGTGGAGGAGGACGAGGAGGACGGCATCCGCACGTACAACTTCCCCATCGGGAGCTACTGCCTGGCGGCGGGCCCGCGGGGAAACATCGACTGCATCTTCCGCGAGGTGCGCCTCACGGTGTCACAGGTGGTGCGGCTCTTCGGTCTCGAGAACTGCAGCACCTCCGTGCAGGGCATGCACAGGAATCGCAACCTGGACTCGCACGTCGACGTGGTGCAGGTCATCCAGCCCAACGCGGACGTGGTGCCCGGGCAGCTCGGCGCCGGCGGCATGGGGTGGAGCTCGTGCTGGTTCGAAGCCAACGCCGACAAGCCGCTCCGTGAGGCCGGCTACGAGGAGTTCCCCGTGATGTGCCCGCGGTGGGAAGTCACCGGCGAAGACGTGTACGGCTTCGGGCCCGGGTGGCAGGCGCAGGGCGACTGCAAGGCGCTGCAGCAGCTCGAGAAGCGCGGCGCACAGGCGGCGGAGAAAATCGTCAACCCGCCCATGCAGGTGCCCGCGTCGCTGAAGAACTCCCCGGTGTCGCTGCTCCCTGGGGCGGAGGTGTACGTGCCCGACACGGCGACCGGGCAGATTGTCCGGCCGGCCATCGAAATCAACCCCGCGGCGATGACTGTCTTCGGGGCGCAGAAGGTGGAGCACGAGGTGCGCATCAAGCGCGCCTACTTCGCGGACCTCTGGCTGATGCTCTCCGAGAGCGATGGCACGATGACGGCCAGAGAGGTCATCGAGCGGCGGGAGGAGAAGCTGCTGCAGCTGGGCACGGTGCTCGAGTCGTTGGCGGATGAGCTGCTCGACCCGGTCATTGACCGCGTGCTGGCCATCCTCTTTCGGCGGGGTCTGCTGCCGCCTCCGCCTCAGGAGATTGAGGGCATGGAGATGAGGGTCGAGTACATCTCCATCATGGCGCAGGCGCAGAAGCTCCTGGGCACCACGGGTGTGGAGCGGCTGGTTTCCTTCGTGGGAGGCATCGCGGCGCTCGATCCCACCGTGCTGGACAACCTCGACATCGACGCCATCGTGCTGCAGTACGCGGGCATGCTGGGCGTGCCGCCGGAGAGCGTGCGGCCGAAGGATGTCATCGCGGCGATCCGCAAGGCGCGCGCTGCAGCGCAGGCGAAGATGCAGCGGGTGGCGGCCGAGGCCGAGCAGGCGAAGACGGTGAAGACCCTCAGCGAGACGGACACCGAGGGCAACAACGCGCTCACCACGATGCAGCGCGGGCTGGGGGTCGCATGAGCCAGGTGAAGGAGCACGACCGCATCACGCGGGTGAACGACTTGCGCACGGTGCTCTCCAGCCGGCCCGGGCGGCGCTTCTACTGGCGCACGATGCAGGACTCTGGGGTCTTCGCCTCCACCTTCACGGGTGACGCGCTCACCAGCGCCTTCAAGGAAGGCCGGCGAGCTCAAGGCCTCGACCTGATGCAGGAGGCGCAGAAGGTGGCGCCGATGAAGTACCTGCTCATGCTCGAGGAAGCGGCGCAGGACGCGCGCGAAGCGGCCCTGCTGCTCGAGGCGGAGAACAAGGCCGCGCTTGCCGCGGAGGAGTGAGCTCGAGGGGTTGAGCCGGAAGGGGAGAGGGACCGGCTCAACCCCTCAGGCGGAAAGCGTCCCCCGCGCGCCCGACTCTTGGGCGCATGACGACGAACACCAACGCTCCCGCTGCAGGTGGTGCTCCCGCTGGTGGTGCGCCTGGCACGCCACCCGCGGCTGGTGGTGCGGCTCCTCCGCCCGCTGGTGGCACCCCGCCCGCGGCTGGTGCGACGCCGCCGGCGGCGGTCGAGTTCAAGGTGCCCGAGGGGCTGAAGGTGGGGCCCAAGCTGCTCGAGACGTTCAAGGCCACGGCCGCGGAGCTGAAGCTCGACAGCGCCGCCGGGCAGAAGGTGCTCGACGTGTTCCTCAGCGAGCAGAAGGCCGCGCTCGAGGCTGACGAGGCCCGCTACACCCAGCAGGAAACGAAGTGGGTGGAGGAGATCACCAAGGACGCCGAGTTCGGCGGCACCAACCTCCCCGCGTCGCGCACGGCGGCCACGAAGGCCGTCATGAAGTTCGGCGGAGAGCCGCTCGCCAAGCTGCTCAAGGCCACGGGCCTCGACAACAACCCCGACTTCTTCCGCGCGTTCGCCCGCGTGGGCAAGGCGATGGGCGAGGACACCATCGGCGGGACGGGCGCGACGCCTCCCGCCGTGAAGACCCGGACCCTCCAGGCCGCGCTGTACCCGAAGAAGTAACCGACTTCCCTTTTGAAAAGGAGCACGCACCATGACGACCGCAACCGCCGCGACCAACCCCACCCTGGCTGATGTCGCGAAGCTGATGGACCCCGATGGGAAGATCGACATCGTGGTCGAGCAGATGATGAAGCGCTCGCCGCTCCTGAAGGACGCCACATGGGTGATGGGCAACCTGCCCACCGGGCACAAGTTCACCAGCCGCACGGGCCTGCCGAGCATCGGGTGGCGCAAGTTCAACGAGGGCATCAACGCCTCCAAGAGCCGCACGCAGCAGATCACCGAGACGTGCGGCATGCTCGAGGGGCGCGCTGAGGTCGATTCCGCGCTGGCGGAGCTCTCGGGCAACCCGGACGCGTTCCGCGCGAGCGAGGCGACGGCGTTCCTGCAGGCCTTCACGCACGAGATCGAGACGGGCGCCTTCTACCACTCGACCGAGGCGACCCCGGAGAAGTTCCAGGGGCTCACGCCGCGGCTCGATGTCATCGCGGGCCCGTACCCGAACCAGATCATCGACTCGTCGATCGCCGCGTCGGGTGCCGACCAGACCTCGATGTGGTTCATCAACTGGAGCCCCGAGACGGTCTTCATGATGTACCCGAAGGATTCGAAGGCCGGGCTCGAGCACAAGGACATGGGCGAGGAGTACGTGGAGGACGCGGACGGGAAGAAGTTCCTCGCGCTGCGCGACCACTGGACGTGGAAGGTGGGCATGTGCGTGAAGGACAGCAGGTACCTGGTGCGCCTGTGCAACATCGACACGAGCGCGATCGCGGCCACGGGCAAGCTGCTCATCCAGGACATGATCAAGGCCGCCTACGCGCTGCAGGACTTCAGCGCGGGCCGGACGGTCATCTACTGCAACCGGCTGGTGGCGACGTACCTCCACCTGCAGGCGCAGGACTCGGCGGCGAACTCGACGCTGAAGATCGAGCAGATCGAGGGCCAGCCGGTCACCACCTTCATGGGCATGCCCATCCGGTGGACCGACGCGCTGCTGAACACCGAGGCGATCGTCACCTAAGCCCTTCGGTTCTCCGCTCTGAGCCCCGTCGCCTTCGTGGTGGCGGGGCTTTCGGCGGTAACAACGCAGCACCACGAAGCGAGGAACACCACCATGATGCTCGACAAAGCCAACGTCTTCTCGGACAAGCAGTCCATCGCGGCGGTGGCCTCCACCGTCCTCTGCAGCAAGTCGGTCGACCTGGGTTCGCTCACCGAGGTGGACAGCAAGGGCAACCTCGTCCTCAACGACATCGGACGGAGCCTCATCGACCTGTTCGTGCAGATCACCACGGCGGTGACCTCCGGCGGCGCGGCCACCATCGACTTCCAGCTCATCCAGGCTGACGACGAAGGGCTCACCACCAACGTGGAGGTGCTGCAGAGCACGGGCGCGCTGGCGATCGCCGGGCTCACCGTGGGCAAGCAGATCAAGCTGGGCCTGCCGCCTGGCTTCACCAAGCGGTACATGGGCCTGCAGTACGTCATCGCGACGGCCACCACGACCGCGGGCAACGTGTTCGCGGCGCTCATCCCGAACAAGGACGCGCGGCCGAGCAACCCGACCGTCTAACAGCTGAATCCACCCGAGGGGTGAGCGGCGCGCGCTCGATACCCCGCCTGAAGTGCTGGACACCTGGGGCCGCCCCCAGGTGGGTGATGCGACGTAGGGGAGCACGGTCGTCCCCGCCGGTTTCATACGACGGAGATCGCTGGTTCAAATCCAGCCGCCGCTATTCGCAGTTCCACGCAGTCAGGAGACGCACCCATGGCGAAGCCGGCGAAGAACGAGAAGACCCCCGAGACCGAGGCGCCCGAGGCCGATGCGGCCCCTGTGGTGAAGGAGTCGGCGAACGACCGCAAGCTCCGCGGCCAGCTCGAGGCCGCCCTGGCGGAGATCGAGACGCTGAAGGCGGCGCTGAAGGGGAAGAGCCCAGCTGGCCAGCGGGCCCCCGGCAAGCGCAAGCCCCTCGCGGTGCCCGAGAAGTACAAGGGCACGAAGCGGTACCGCGTGAACGCGCCCTGCTACCGGAAGGGGCTCATCGAGGCCGGCTCGGTCATCAGCGTCACCAACGAGGTTCCCTCGCCCACCTGGACCGAGGTCGGCAACGACGGCAAGCCGGTCCGGCAGGAAGACGACGCCAAGTAAGCGCGCGAGGTAGCCCATGGCCACGGTCACGACTGAAGTCCAGCTCTGCAACCTGGCGCTGGGCTTCGCTGGCCAGCGGCAGGTGATCACCTCGCTGACCGAAGAGTCGACCGAGGCGCAGATGTGCGCCCTCTACTACCCGCTGGCGCGTGACTTCGTTCTCGCGTCGCGGGCGTGGCGCTTCACCACCAGGCGCTCCGTGCTGGCGCTCTCCACCGAGGAGCGCACCCACTGGGACTACGTCTACGTGGCGCCGGCGCGGATGCTCAAGGCCCACGAGATTGTCTCGAGCATGCGCCCCACGCCTCCGGGCACGGCCATTCCCTTCGACTGGGAACTCAACGACGCGGGCACCGGCAACCTCATCCTCACCGACGAGCCCGACGCGGAGCTCATCTACAGCGCGCAGGTGCCCGAGGTGGGGCTCTTCCCGCCGTCCTTCGTCGCGGCGGTGGTGTGGCAGCTGGCCAGCTACCTGGCGATGTCGGTGCCGGTGAAGCCCCAGCTGGCGCAGTGGTTCGAGAGTCAGGCCGAGAAGTTCCAGCGGATCGCAGCGGCGGCCGACCTGAACAGCGCCGTTCCCTCTCCCCCTCCGCTTGCTGAGGTGACTCGCACCCGGAGTTGAGCCATGGCCGTCGATCGTCAGACCTCATTCTCCGCCGGCGAGCTCTCCCCGTACCTGTACGGGCGGACGGACCTCGAGCTGTGGCGCCACGGTGCGCGGCAGCTGCTCAATCACTTCGTCTCGCTGCAGGGCTCGGCTGTCACCCGCCCGGGCACGCTCAAGCTGGCCACCGCGAAGCTCGCCGACGTGGTGCTCATCCCCTTCAACTTCAGCGATGACCTCTCGTACGTGCTCGAGTTCGGCGAGTACTACGTGAGGGTGCACCACCCGACGAGCGGCTACACGGGCACCGAGGTGGCGACGCCGTTCCGCGCCGCCGACCTGCCCGCGCTCACCTGGGCGCAGGTGGGGCTGGTGCTCTTCCTCGCCCACCCCAGCTACGACCCGCGAGAACTGCGCGCGCCGGTGGTGGGCCTGTCGGTGGCGTGGGTGATGGTGGAAACGCGGTACGGGCCGCCGGCGGACACCATCGGCGGCACGCAGTCGCTCACCCCGGTGTTCAAAGACAAGGACGGGAACCTCCGCCTCCCGCCCATGCTGCAGGACCTGCCGGCCGACGTGCTCTTCGCCGACGACGCCGATCACCCGGTGAGAGAGTGGAAGTACAAGGCCAGCGCGCTCCTCAAGCACAACGTCACGGGGGAGGTGGTCGAGTCGACGGCCGTGGACGTGACGGAGTACTTCGACGGCACCAGTCGACCCAGCGTGGCCACCATCCCCGCTGACAACCTGCTGGTGCTGGGGGCGTCGTCCGACGCGAGCGCGAAGAAGAACATCAAGCTCCGCCACCCCACCTTCGGGCCAGTCGTCGGGAGCCTGGCCAACCACGTCAACTGGACCCCCGTGGGCATCGTGTACTACCGGGGCCGCGGCAAGCTCTTCGGCTTCATCGGCACCACGCAGTACGCCGCCACCTTCGTCGACGACGCGAGGGAGCCCGACTACCTCCGGCCGCCCCTGCGTGGCGATCGCCCCTTCCAGCTGGGTGAATACCCGGCCTCGGTGGCGTTCTTCGCTCAGCGGCGCTGGTGGGGCGGTTCCAGCAAGCGTTTCAGCACCCTCTGGTCCTCCGCGGTGGACGACTGGGGCAACCACGACGCTCCCTTCCCGCCCTTCATCCCGGCCAGCGGTCCGCTCGAGTTCGACCTCTACGCGCGCCGGCGGGAGCGGGTGCGCCACATGGTGGCGGCGCGGCGGCTGCTGGTCTTCACCGACACATCGGTCTGGAGCATCGGGGGTGGAGAGGCTGGCGTCATCTCGCCGGAGACCATCGAGGCGCGGATGGAAGACGAGACGGGGGCGAGCTCGCTGCCGCCGCTGCTCATCAACGGCACGGTGCTCTACACGCGCGCGAAGGGCCGCGGGGTGGTGGCGCTGGCGCAGTCGGAGGGTGGTTCGTACCGCTCCCAGGACGTGTCCTGGCACGCCGAGCACCTTTTCCGCGGAGACAAGGCGCTGGTGAGCTGGTGCTTCCAGAAGCAGCCGTGGGGCGTGGTGTGGGCGGTACGCTCCGACGGCGTGCTCCTCAGCTGCACCCCGACGGCGGCCGGGTACGCGTGGGCTCGACACACCACCGGAATCGACCCCATCAACGAGTACTTCGACGGCGACAAGGTGTTGAGCGTCACCACCGTGCCAACCGTCGACGGAGATGTGGTGTTCCTTGCCGTGCGGCGCGGCGGGACCACCTTCATTGAACGCATGTGGCTGCGCGACCAGGACCCCAGCACCGACGCGCCGATTACCGCGCGCACTGCGGGCGCCACCTTCGCGGTGGACTGCGCCGTGGCCGGAGAGGGGAACATCAACACCGCATTCAACGTCACCGGGCTGGATCATCTCGAGGGCCGCAACGTGTACGTGACCTCCACGGGGAACGCCCCGTCGGGGCCGCACCTGGTGCTGGGTGGATCCATCACCGTGGGGCCGTTCCCTCACGCGAACCTCGCCGGCAACCAGGTGAAGGTGGTGGTGGGGCTCGGCTACACGGCGGACCTCGAGACGTTGAACGCCGCTCAGGCGCGTGGGGCGCAGAAGAACGTGGTGATGGTGGGCTTCGAGGTGGACAGCGCCCAAGGCATCAAGGTGGGCGAGGACTTCACGCACCTCGTGAAGTGGCAGCAGCGCGTGGTGGCCGACAGCTACGAGTTCCCCTCCGCGGCCAGCGTGCTGGCCGAGGTGAAGGTGAAGGGCTCCTGGCGCAAGACGGGGCGGGCGGTGCTGCGTCAGGAGCTCCCGCTGCCCGTCATCGTCCTGGGCATCACGCGCGACATCGACACCGGAGGCGAGAGATGAGCGGACCACTCGACGCGCTGTTCGGCTTCGTCACCGAGGGCATTGGCGCCGGCGCCGAGGCGCGCGCTGACTACGAAGCGGGGGCCTTCAACTTCCGCCGGCTGATGGAGGCCAAGCGCGGGCAGGAGAGCCGCGCCGTCGACGCGCTCAACCTCGGGGCGCAGGAGGCGGGGCGCATCAGGCAGACGGGCAGCGCCATCGCCGCGCAGCAGGCCGTGGCTTTCGCCTCCAACAACCTCGACGCATCGAGCGGCACGCCGGCGGCGCTGGTCGACGCGAGCCGCATGTACGCAGAGCTCGACGCATCGACGGCGATGAACAACGCGCGCCGGGTGGCGCTGGGCCACAAAGAGGCCGCGCGCGACTACGAGCGCGAGGGCCAGCGGTTGGGCATCGAGGCGCGCCAGCGCGCGACCGCGCGAGACACCCGGGTGATGCTCTCGTGGGGCAAGGCGGCCGCGTCGATGGCCACCAGCGGCATGAACGGCGGTGGCATGTGAGGGTCCCCGGGTACAAGCAGCAGGTCGAGAGCGTCAGGCTCCCGGGGCAGGGCGGCCCGCGGCTGATGAGCCCCGACTACGGGCAGGCCAACGCGCTCCGCCAGGGGCTCGCCGGCATCGGGAACGAGCTCGAGTCCGCGCCCAAGATGGCGAACGCGGCAGCCGGTGGGGACCTGAAGGACCTCCGCGCGCGGCAGTCGGTGGTGGACGCCGCGGCCAAGGAAGCCAGCTCGATGGCGGAGGCCGGCTCGACGCTCGAGTTCAACCGGCGGATCCAGGCGCGGCTCAACGGTGACAGCGCGGCGGGCACTCAGGGGTTCCTCTCGCTGCAGGGGCTCGACGCCTCCGAGCAGTCGGCCAAGGTGCTCGCCGACTTCGAGAAGGACCGCTCGGAGGTGGCCGAGGCCACTTCCGACATCGACGCGCGCCAGCGCTTCCTGCTGCGCTCGGGTGAGGCGCTGCTCGCGTACCGCAAGCAGGTGGAGAGCCACGTCGGCAAGGAGTTCGGCGCCGCGAAGGCAGCCACGCTGAAGGGGCTCGAGCAGCAGAGCATCGGCATGGCCGAGTCTGGCATTGCCGATCTCGACACGTACGCGACCCTCACCAGGCAGACCGAGCAGCTGCTCCGGGAGAACGTGCCCGGGCCCGTGGGCGATGCGGCGGTGGCCGAGTTCCGGAGCAAGACGGCGGAGGCCTTCATCGGCGGCAAGCTGGCCTCGGGTGACGTGGAGGGCGCCATGCGGCTGGTGGAGACCCAGCGCGCCGAGCTCGCCGGCCGATACATCGAGGTGAAGCGCGAGGTGGACCGGGCGGCCGTGGGCCGGAAGAAGGACCTGGCCGACGCGGCGGTGACGAAGCAGGTGGAGGAGTGGGCTCTCTCCGCTCGGAACAAGGACAGCTACATCAGCGAGAAGGACCTCCGCGCGAAGGCGGGCGCGGTGGGGGGCCGGGGCATTCAGGTGCCGGAAGAGCAGCGCGAGGCCTTCGAAGCGGCGATCGCCAAGAAGATGAAGGTGGAGTCCGCGCGGCTCAAGGCCGACATCGCCGAGCACCAGAAGGTGGCGGAGCGGGCCGACCTCGAGGACCTGCCCACCCCGGGCGCCAGCGTGGCGTTCCTCGCCGAGTACGACCCTCACTTCCTCCGCGGGCTGCGCGCTCAGCGGCGCGCGCGGATCCTCTCTGACCGCGTGGCGCGCGATGGCAGCGCGTCCCAGCAGGCGGAGCTCCGCAGGCAGCAGGCCGCCCTCGACCTCGAGGCGCAGCGGCTCTTCGCGACCGAGCTCTACGAGAACCCCGAGGCCGACCCGGAGGAGTTCACCCGGAAGTTCGTGGCCGACTACGCGGCCCAGGGGCGTGACGTGTACGTGTCCGCCCCGGCGTCTGCGCTGCTCAAGCTCGACCGCGCGAAGGCGGAGTCGGGGGCCGACAAGACCGAGGCCACCACCGCGAAGACGGTGGGCGCCACGCTCGAGAAGACCATCCGCGACGGCACCCCGAAGAAGAAGGGCCAGCCCATCGACGAGCCCACCCTGAAGGCCCGGGTCGGCGCCGGCATGCTCCGCTACCGCGCCATGGTGGAGGAGAACGGGGGCAAGCCGCTCTCCACCGAGCAGCTGGGCGAGCTCAACGCGTGGGCCCTCCGGAGCTCGCAGGTGGAGGTGCCCGGGCGCGTCTACGGCACGCGCACCATCAATCGCCTGAACGTCGACATGCCCGTGCTCGGTCCGCCCGCTCCCCCGAAGGCCCCGGTGAAGGCGCGCCCGACGGCCACCGGGAAGAACGGTCAGAAGTTCCGCCTGAGTGAAGACGGCAAGACCTGGGAACCCATCAAATGAGCCTGCCCCCGCTGCCTGAAGGCGCCACCCTCGACGAGCTCCCCCCGCTTCCCCCGGGCGCGACGCTCGACGAGCCGGGCAACATCGACCTCGACACCCGCCCGCGCGTGAAGAACGCCGACGGCTCGACCTCCACCGTGCGCTCGATGTCCTTCGAGGAAGACGGGCGCGAGGTGTTGATCCCCACCGTCTCCGACGACGGCCGGGTGATGACCGACGAGGAGGCGATCTCCAGCTACCGCCAGAGCGGCAAACACCTGGGCAAGTTCCCCAATCCCGAGGAGGCCACCAGGTTCGCGGAGAGACTCCACGAGTCCGAGGCGGCCAAGCTCGAGGTGGCGCCGTCGATCACCGGCTTCACCGCGGAGGACATCAGCAAGGAGACGAGGCAGGCCCAGCGCACGTCCACGCTCCGAGTCGCGTGGGATGCGGCGCAGAAGAGCAGCGCCGACGACGCGACCGCCACCGCGGCGATCGCCAAGCAGCTCGGCGTGTCGTTCGACACCGTCCGCGCGAACCTGCCCGCGTTTCGTGCTGCAGCGAAGGCCAAGGACTTCGAGAAGTGGCAGAGCGAAAACGCAGAGCTCGCGGACACCATCCTCGCCCACCCCCAGCTGGGCACGGCCATCATCACGAGCCCCGACATCCCGATGTTCGTGAAGGCGTGGCGCGTCGCGCGGCGCTGGCGCGAGGACCTGATCCAGAAGTCGCTCGACACCCCGGAGAAGGTGGCCGCGGAGCGCAAGCGATCGATGGACGCCGAGGTGGTGCCGAGCGAGCCCGTGCCGATGACGCTCGAGGAGCGCGCCGCCGGCAAGGACGTGGGCGGGCTCACCCCGAAGCAGCTGCAGGCCCGCGAGGGCGCGCGCGCGAAGGAGGACGTGCCGAAACCCGAGGTGCAGTACCTCACCCCGGAGGCGGCCGCGCTGCGCGAGGTGGCGGAGAAGGACCCGAGCGCCGTGGCGCGCTTCGGTGCCAAGGCCCTGGGCGCCATGCTGCGCGTGGAGGAAGCGTACAACGCGCTGCAGAAGAGCCACACCGTGACGCGCCTGGCGGCGGCCGACGTGGGGCTCAGCGACGAGCACCCGGAAGACCTGCTGTCCGAGCTGGTCGACGCCGAGCTGAAGAACCGCCCGCTGGCCCTCGGCGACGAGCACGGCATCTGGCGCGACGTGGCGGTGGCTGGGCAGGCACTCGCCTCCAGCGCGGAGATCGGCAAGACGACGCTGCAGGCAGGCGGGGCGGGCTACGCCGCTGGCGCCATCGTGGGCGGCGGGGCGGCGCTGGCGATCACGAAGTCGCCCGCGGCGGCGGCGGAAGCTGCGCATGGGCTCGGCAGTCTGGTGGGCGGGAAGACCGCCAGCGCCGCGGTGTTCATCGCCAGCTCGGAGCTCGAGGGCTCGGAGATGTACGAGTCGCTGCGCGGCTCGAAGACGGAGAATGACACCCCCGTCCCGAACGAGGTGGCCTTCATCGCGTCGTACCTCGTGGTGGGCCCGGCGGCCGGCGCGCTCGAGTCGCTCTCCTTCGGGAAGATGGCGACGCCCTTCAAGCGCGGGCTGCCCGAGTTCGTCACGGGGCTGGTGAAGCGAGACCCGGCCTTCCGCGAGCTGCTCAGCCGGGCCTTCAAGCAGTACCGGGAGAGCGTGGCGACGGAGACCACCACCGAGTTTCTGCAGGACGGCGTGCACCAGGTCTTCGACTACCTCACCAAGTCGGCGGTCCAGGAGGAGTGGCAGTCGAAGGGCTACAACGTGGAGCAGGGCCTCGAGGCCGCGGGCGCGGGCGCCGCCGGCGCGGTGCTTCTCGGCGCGGCTGGTGGCGCTCATCAGGTGGCCACCTTCAAGCAGGCCGACGCCCGGGCCGAAGTGGATGACCGCCAGGTGGGCCCGCTCCTCGCCGCGGCCGACATCGAAGCGGTGAAGGCGGATCCCGACGCGTGGGCGGAAACGGTGAAGCGCGAGTCGACGAAGGACGGCAAGGCCATCACCGCCGGCCACGTCGACGGGGAGAAGACCCTGCGCCTGCTGCAGGAGGAGGGGCTGACGGGCCCCGAGGCCATCGCGAAGGTGCGTGAGCTCGCCGGCGACCAGGCGGCCGAGGACTTCATGACGGCCGCCATCACCCCCGGCGGCAAGTTCCCCGTGCCGATGGCGAAGTTCCTCTCGACGTGGGGTGGGAGCGAGCTGGGTAAGACGCTGAAGGACGACACGACGCTTGACGCGAGCTCGCCCACCATCAGCCAGCGCAAGGAGCAGGGCGAGGCCATCAAGGCGGAGGCGAAGCGGATCGCCGATGAAGAGGTGGCGCGCACGGAAGAAGCGACGCTGCTGCTCGAGCGGCAGAACGAGGTGGTGCGCCAGCTGACCGAGCGCGGCATGAAGAAGGGAGAGGGCAGGGGAGAGGCGACCGAGAAGGCCCGGGCGGCGGCGAAGCTCATTACCGCCTTCGCGCGCACCGCCGGCGTCGACTTCGAGCAGGCCGCCAGCGCGGTGTTCCCCCAGACGCCGTTCTCCTTCCACCAGGGCGACGATGCGCTCACCGGTGCGCCCGGGGACCATCTGCTTGAGCACGCCTCCAAGCTGACCGAGGAAGAGCGCGCGCTGGGGCTCTTCGCTGACCCGCTCAGCGGGCTGCGCAACGAGGAGGCCTTCAACGCCACGCCGCTCCCCGCCGGCCACGAGGTGGGGGTGATGACGCTGGTGGACGCGAAGGCGATCAACGACGCCGAGAGCGGGGGGCACGACACCACCAACAAGGCCCTGGCGCAGATGGGCGGACTGGTGGCGGGCATCAGCCCCGACGCAGCTCGAGGCGGGACCAACTTCTTCCTCCCGGTGAAGGGTGGGCAGCAGGGGCTCGAGGAGGCGATGGCCAAGGTGCGCGCGGGGCTCCCGGCCGGCGCCACCATCGAAGGCGCCCTCGGGGCCAACAGCAAAGAGGCGCTCACCCGGCTCGACGAGTCGACGCTGGGCAAGCGCGCCCAGGGGCTCACCCCGGAGATCGCCTCGCCCGTGAAGCTGGCGGCCGTGGAGGCCTCCGCCGCGGGCGACACCTTCAAGGCAAAGCAGGCCTTCACCGAAGAGGAGCGGAAGGTGCTGCAGAGCGTGGGGCTCATGCTCTCCACCGGGAACATGACGAAGGGCCAGGTGGCCGCGTTCAAGGCCGAGGTGACCGCGCGCGAGAAGCTCTCGCCCGAGGACCTGCAGTCCCGGCAGAAGAGCGCGCTCCTCCCTCGCGGGCAGACGCGCATGGCCCCCGCTGCCCTCGCCGACGCCTCCTTCACGGGCGGCGCCGCCAAGCCGAACCTCACCCCGGCCCACCGCGAGGCCGGCCGGAAGGCGACCGCCGCGGAGTACATCGCCAAGGCCCTCCGGGACCCCGTGGTGCCCGAATTGCTCACCCGGGCGGGGTTCGAGACGGAACAGCACCCCTTCGTGGCAGCGTACGACCTGCGCGGCCTGAAGCTGCTCAATGACACCCACGGCAAGGCCCTGGGCGATCGCGTCATCGAAGCGTTCGGGCAGGCGATGGTGCGCGCGGGCGGCCAGGCGATGCGCGCGGCCCACTTCTCGGGCGACGAGTACGCCGCGGGCGGCAGGACGAGGAGCGAACTCGATCGCTTCAACTTCCGGCTCGAGGCCGAGTTGGCCCGGGTGGAGATCCCTGTTACCGTCGAAGGGCAGACGACGCTCATTCGCCCGTTCTTCCGCACGGGCATCGCGGAGAAGACCTATGGGAACGCCGACAAAGCCCTCAACGCCGGAAAGCGCGCAGAAGCTGCCGGAGCGCATGACGGTGGAAGAGTTCGCGATGTACCTGGCGGACAACCCGGGGGTGGAGTTCACGCTCGGCCCGACCAGGCTCAAGCCGCTGGTGATCGACGACCCGACCGAGCCGACCGAGCAGCAGCTGGAAGCGACGCGGAAATTCCTGCATGGGTGACCGAAGACGTTGATCAGCACGCCGCCGACACCATCGCAGCCCGCGAGGCCCACGGCCCGCTGAGGAGCGAAGAGGCGGAAGCGATTCGGCAGGGCTTCAACCTGCCCGAGGCGATCGCCACCGCTCGCATGGCCGTGAAGGCCCTCACCACGAAGCCGAAGAAGGCGCCGGCCGGGGAGACCCAGCAGGGCGCGGTGGAGCGGGCGCTCGACGCGAAGCGCCGGCTCGAGGAGCGAGTGGGGGCCGCCACCGCGTTCCTCGATTGGGTGGAGAACACGGGGCCCGGCCTGGGCGAAACGGGCGTGGTGGGCCAGCGAGAGGGCGTGTTCGATGCTTCCAAGGAGGTGAAGCGCACCACGGAACTCTGGCTGCGCAACGACTTCAACATCATCGACCCCGAGAGCGGGCTCTCCGACCTCACCGACTCCGCGCGCGAGGGCATCCCCGACGACATGCGCCGCGCGAAGAGCTACGCGGTGAAGAGCACCTACGCGCGCGAGCTCAAGAAGGACCGCCAGCAGGCTTTTGCCAAGAACGTGCAGGGGCGCTTCAACCAGGACGAGACCGCCGGCGGGCCCAAGTGGTTCTCGCAAGTGGAGCGCGCGGTCGAAGGCGCCAAGCAGGAGAAGAACACCGGCGCGGCGTGGTGGGCCTACCTGCAGAAGGCGCCCGGGGTGAAGGCTGAAGAGCTCGAGTTCCTGGGCATCAAGGAGTGGCTGCTCTCGGGGAAGGACTCGCAGGGCATGCCGGTGAAGTCGCTCACGAAGAGCGACCTCTCCGAGTTCCTGCTCCACAACAAGGTCGTGGTGACAGAGCAGCAGCTCGCGGATCCGGGGGAGAGCCAGCGCGATCGAGCCAGGCGAATCGAGACCACCTTCAACAGCACCTTCTTCCGCGCGATGCCCTTTGTGCGCGAGGGCATTGCCTTCGTGCTCAAGGACGTGCTCGACCAGTCGGAGGAGAACCTCTCGGAGATCACCGACACCGAACTGCAGAAGTTCACCGGGCGCTTCCGTGATGCGCAGGCGATGGCCGAGGGGACAGAATTCGGCAAGGCGGCCGGAGAACTCGAGCGACTGCTTGAGCATCAATGGTCGTCGGTGAGGCTCTCGGCAGTGCTTCGTCCGCTGATCAACGAGCTCGATGCTCTCGACCAGGGCTTCGCATCGGGCGAGGGGACTCAGTATCACCACTACAAGCTGGGCGGCGAAGAGCAGGGCTCGTACCGCGAGATCCTCTTCTACACGCCGAAGGCCGAAGGCTTCGATGCGCCGCACTTCGGGTCGAAGGGTGAGGGGCTGCTCGCTCACGCCCGGGTGAGCATTCACAAAGACGCGGCCGGGGAGCGCGTGCTCTTCGTGGAGGAAGTGCAGAGCGATCTCCACCAGCAGGGACGAGACCGGGGCTACGTCGGGAGCGTCCACGCCACCGAGGAAGCGGCCGCGCGCGCGAACGTCCCTGACGCCCCGTTCAAGCAGTCGTGGGAAGAGCTGGTGGCGAAGCGGGTGCTGATGCTGGCGGCGGAGCAGGGCATCAAGAAGATCGGTTGGACGACGGGCGCGACGCAGGCCGCGCGCTACGACCTGGCCAAGCAGGTCGACGCGGTGATGTACCAGAAGAAAGACGGCGGCACTTTTCGGCTGGTGGTGTGGCTCGAGGGGAAGCGCCACGTGCTGGGCGAGGATCTCACCGAGGCCCAGCTCGAGGCGCAGGTGGGCAAGGACGTGGCCAAGCGCATCGTCGGCGACGAGGGCGCCAAGACGAACATCATGGGCAACACCGAGTTGCGCAAGACGGACGAAGTCTGGGGCCACCTCTCCGGCGACGGCCTGAAGATCGGCGGCGAGGGGATGAAGGCCGCCTACGACGTGCGGCTCCCTTCGGTCTTCAAGAAGCTGGTGAAGAAGGACGGCGGCACGGTGCAGCAGGAGACCCTCGGCGCGGGCAACGTCAAGGCCGCGGAGCACAAGTTCAGAGAAGCAGCAGCGCGCGCCGGGTGGACCGCTGGAGTCATCCATTCCACGGCTGCCGCACTGAAGAGCCAGTCGATGGATCCCAACATCGAGATCGGCAGCAGCAACACCGATCCCCTTCGCATCGCAGCCATCGCGCTGCGTGATGGTGCTCGACAGGGAACGCCGGTCTGGACCGCGACGCTCCCCGACGCACTCAGCGCGATGGTGAAGGAGAAGGGTCAGCCCCTGTTTCAGGACGAACCCCCGGGCGGTGCGGCCGCCGGCGCGGCCCCGAAGCCCCCGAAGGGCTACACCGAGGTGCCCGCCACCAGGCGCGTGCTCGAGACCATCAAGGTCTTCCTCAACAAGTCGTTCGACGCGTCGACCGTCTTCCACGAGACGGCCCACGGCTTCCTCGAGCACCTGGGCGACCTGGCCGAACGCGAGGACGCACCCCAGCGCACGAAGGCGACCTACGCGGCCGCGCTGAAGTGGCTGGGCGTGGAGAACCGCGAGGGCATCACCCGCGAGCACCACGAGAAGTGGGCGCGCACCTTCGAGGCGTACCTCTACGAGGGCAAGGCCCCCAGCGCGCAGCTCGCCGCGGCGTTCCAGAAGTTCAAGCTGTGGCTCACCGGCATCTACCGCTCGCTGCAGGGCATCCCCCAGCAGGACCTCAACGACGACGTGCGCCGGGTCTTCGATGCGCTGCTCGCCACCGAGGACGAGCTCGAGGCCATGAAGAAGAAGCAGGGCGTGGCGAACACCGCGAAGCCGAAGGAGGTGTCGGCCGAGGAGTGGGCCGCGAAGCTCGAGGAGCAGCGAGACGAGATGGAGGAGCTCTCGCGCAAGGCGCAGATGCTGGCGCTGAAGGACCGGCTCCGCGTCACCGAGAAGTGGTGGAAGGACGGCATCGCGAAGGCGGAGGAGGAAGCGGCGGCCGAGTACGAGGAACTGCCCGCGCGCCAGGCCCAGCTGATTCTGCAGGGCGAGCACCCCGTGCACTCGCTCACCAAGGACCCGGTGCTGCTCGACCGCGCCGCGGTGGAGAAGGCCATCGGCAAGAAGCGCCGCGAGGGCGTGCGCACCGAGAAGGGCGGGGTGAATCCCGACTCCGTGGCCGAGCTCGCCGGCTTCCCCACCGGGGACGCGATGCTCAAGGCCCTGCTCGAGCTCCGCCCGCGCGATGCGTGGGTGAAGGAGACCGCCAGGCAGCGCATGGAGGCGGCCCACCCGACGGTGCTCGAGGAGCGCACCGAGCTGCGCAAGCTGGTCCAGGACGCGTTGGCCGGCTACACCGAGAAGCGGCTGCTGGCCGAGCAGCTGGTGAAGGGCCCGGAGATGGAGGTGCTCCGCCGGGCCGCCGCCCAGGTGGTTGAGCGCCGCCAGCTGGGGCAGTTGAACCCCCATGTGGCCCTGGCTCGCCAGCGCGCCGCGTCGAAGGCAAAGGCCGAGGCCAGCGCGAAGGGCGAGTGGGCGGCCGCGCACGACGCGGCTCGAGCTGAGGCGCTCAACGCGCACATCTACTCGGAACTGCTGCGCGCGAGGGAGCAGCGAGAGAAGCTCGAGAAGCGCATGGTGCGCATGGGCAAGAAGGACTTCCTCCGCAAGCTGGGGAAGGCCGCATCCGAGTACCGCGACGCGATCATCTACCTGCTGCAGGCGGTGGGGGCGAAGGAAGCCGACGCCTCCCTCACCGATGCGACCCTCCCCGCGGTGGTGGCGCAGATGAATGGCGACGCAGCCGCCATCGGCGATCCAGAGTGGCTCGAGCCGGTCCGCGGCGCGCTCGAGCGCATCGAGCGGGAGCGCCCCCGCGACGCCGAGCCGGACCTCTCGAGGATGACGGTGGCCGAGGCGCGCAGCTTTGCGGCCGCGCTCAAGCACATCGAGCAGGCGGCGAGCGACCGCACCGAGGTGACGGACGGGGAGAAGCGAGCCAGCAAGGAGGAGGTGGTCAACCGCTTCCTCGTGGCGATCGCCGCGGTGCTCCCGAAGCGGAAGGGCGTGGCGGAGCCGCACGTGCGCACCATCCGCGAGAAGCTGCGCGTCGGACTCAACGGCATCGACGGTCAGCTGCTCTCCCCCGTCGACATGGTGAGAGACCTCACCGGGGACGACCAGGACAACGTGCTTACGCAGTACATCGTCAACCCGGTGCGGCGCGCGGCCATCCGTGAAGCCGACCTGCGCATGGCCACCCTAAAGCCCGTGATGGACGCGCTCGAGGCGCTGCCGAAGGCCCAGCGAAAGCGCTGGGGCACGAAGGTGGACGGCAAGGCCGCCTTCCCCACGCACGTCGCCAACCAGGGCGTGGTGGCCCCGCGGTACTTCCATGAGAAAATCGGCATGGCCCTCAACTCGGGGAGTGAGAGCTCGCTGCAGGTGCTCACCGAGGGGCGGAACATCAGCGAGGCCGAGGTGCGCGCGTTCCTCTCCGACCTCAGCGCCGAAGACATCGCCTACGTGAACACGGTGCACGCCGCGATCAACTCGCTGCGTGAAGAGGCGTTCGCGCTCGAGGAGCGCATGACGGGCGCGCGCCCGAAGGCGGTGGAGGCGCGACCGATGGTGCTCCCCAACGGCACCCTCACCGGGGGCTACTACCCGCTGAAGGCCATCAAGGACGGCTCGCAGGTGGGCGCGCGCATGGCCGGCGGGGACATGGCCCAGCTGTTTGACCCGACGTACACCAGCCCCTCGACGCCCCACGGCTGGGTGAATGAGCGCACGGGCGCGACGTACCCGGTGAGCCTCGACCTCGCGGTGGGGCTGAAGCACGTGCAGGCGGTGGTGCACGACATCACCCACCGCGAAGTGGTGAAGAGCGTGGCGTCGCTGGTGCTCGACAAGAAGGTGGCCCCCGCGCTGCAGGAGCACCTGGGCGCCCCGAAGGCGGCCGAGTTCCTGAAGTGGCTGAAGGACCTGGGCGGCGCGACCGCCGCCGAGCACAACACGCTGGATCGCGTGGGCGACTGGGTGCGCAGCAACTTCGCCACCTCGCTGCTCTCCGGCCTCGGCACGGCCGCATCGAACTGGGCGAACCTCCCCACCGCGGTGGCGTCGACGAAGCTCAAGGCGAAGCACCTGGCGGCCGCGGTGGCCCAGCTGGGCGGCGACACCGCCTTCGGCTTCCTGCCCCCGACGGGCCAGCGCAAGCTCGCGCTCGAGAAGAGCGGCATCCTCCGTGCGATGGACCAGGACGCGATCGCCGGGCTCAAGGGCGAGCTGCGCGACCCGGCCGCCGGGCAGGTGAAGCGTGGGCTCGAGTGGGTGCGCGAGGCAGGCATGGCGGTGATGAAGGGCGTCGACACCACGGTGAGCACCGCCGTGTGGCTCGGCGCGTACCGCCAGGCGCTCGCCGAAGAGATGGAGGAGGGCGCGGCCGTGCGCTTCGCCGATGACGTGCTGCTGCAGGTGCAGCCCACCAGCATGGCGAGCGAGCGCGCGGGCATCCTGCGCAACAAGACCGGCCTGGGCGCCGTGGTGATGTTCTACGGCTACCTGTCGGTGGCGTACCGGGCTCAGCACCGCATCGCCGCGCCGCTCTCCACGCAGGACTTCCAGAACTCCACCCCGGGCCAGAAGGCATGGAAGGCCGCGAAGGTGGCCGCACAGATGGCCGCCTTCTACATCGCGTTCCAGGTGCTCGGAGAGCTGCTCGCCGGGCGCGGGCCCGAAGACGGCGACGACGACGAGGAGAAGAGCACCGCGGGCCGGTGGAGTCGGTGGTTCGCGCGCAAGATGGTGACGGCGCCGCTGGCCACCCTCCCGGTGGCCGGCAGCATCTTC
This sequence comes from Archangium sp., assembly GCA_030681645.1. Classification (GTDB taxonomy): domain Bacteria; phylum Myxococcota; class Myxococcia; order Myxococcales; family Myxococcaceae; genus Archangium_A. Next base: position 537,265 of record JAUXRX010000017.1, on the reverse strand, counting down.
TCCGCCGGGGTCGACTCGGCCGCCACCGGAAAACCCCTCATGGCGCACCAGCGCGACCCGGTCTCCAGCGCGCTGCTGCAGGGGGTGACGACGCTCCTCTCCGTGGGGGCGGCCGCGCACGACCCGACCGACGCGAAGAAGGACAAGGCGCTGAAGGAACTGCTCCGCACCATCGGCACGGTGACGGGCCTGCCCACGCGCTTCTTCGACACCTCGGTGCGGTACATGCTCGAGACCACCCTGGGCGAGCGCGAGGTGCCCAACGTGGGCCGGGCGGTGGGCGGCATCGTCTACGGCGAGCGCGAGAACCAGCCCGACAACATCCCCCAGGCGCTCGGTGACGGGCTCGACCCGCTCAGGCCGGCCGAGTGATTACCCGGCGCATGCGCTACGGCAAGGTGCTGCAGCCGCACCTCCGCTACGGCAACGGGGTGGCGCGGCGCACCCTCATCTGCTGGCTCGTGCACGTCGGAAAGCGTCCCACGCGCGGCTGAGTCTGGCCGCATGAGCGTGAACACCGAGACGAGCCGTAGCCTCTTCACCGGCAACGGTGCCACCCTCAACTTCGTCACCGGCTTCTACTTCCGGCTGACCTCCGAAGTCGTCGTGACGCTCACCCCATCGGGCGGCACGCCGGTGGTACAGACCGAGGGCGTGCACTACAACGTGACGCCCTGCACCGGCGTCGGCCAGGCCGATGGCGAGGTGGACATGGTGACGGCGCCGCCGGCGGCGTCGGAGCTGAAGATTGAGCGCACGGTGCCCTTCACTCAGGCCACCTCGCTCCGGCAGGCTGGTGCGTTCGACCCGGCCGCGCATGAAGACCAGTACGATGAGGTGGTCTTCCAGACGCAGCAGCTCCACAGGCGGCTGTCCGCGCTGGAGAGCGCCGGGGCTGTGGGCTCGGTCGTGGCCGGCAACGGGGTGGCCTTCACGGGCACCACGCTCAATGTGGGCGCGGGGGCGGGCATCCAGGCGAACGCCGATACCGTGGAGGTGCTCTATGGTGCGGCCGGGGCCATGACCCAGGTGTCGAGTGCGGCTGCTAATGCGGGGGTCGCCAACACTGCGGCGCGCATCGACCACAAGCACGACGTGAAGACCGACGTTCCGGTTGCGGTGGTTGCTGGGGCCGCCAACGCCGCGGGCTCAGGTGTCTCGGTGGCGCTCGCCAATCACGAGCACGCCGCGGCGGTCGGGGCTCCTGTGGCCGTCGACGCGGCAGCGGCAGTCACCGGGGCCAGCGGGAACTTCAGCGACGCGAACCACAAGCACCAGGTGACGGTGGCGGCGCCGGCGGAGATCACCGACACCACGGAAGTGGAAGGGGTGGCTACCTCGCTGGCGCGGTCTGATCACCAGCACGGCCATGGGGACCGAGGGGGCGGGACGTTGCACGCCAACGCGGTGAGCGGCGGGGCGGCTGGGTTCATGTCGGGGGCGGACAAGGCGATCCTCGATGGGCTGGCCACCGCGCGCCCTCGCGTTCGCGCCAACCAGGTGGTGGCTCAGGCGATCCCGAACGCCGCCGACACGCAGATCGTCTTCGAGGTGGAGGAGTACGACACCGCGCTTGCGTACAACCCGATCACCGGGCTCTTCACGGTGCCGGCGGGGCAGGGCGGCTACTACTCGATCGAGGCGATGCTCCACTTCGCTGCCACGGTCTTCGCGGGCGCGAGCTCGGTGGCCTCCTTCGTGCGCGTGAACGGGTCGCCCGTCGTGCAAGGCGGGTTCTCGGAGGAGCCTGCCGCCGGCACCTTCCGCCCCGGGCTCACTCTGGCGACCACGCTGCTGCTCGTAGCGGGCGACACGCTTGCGATCTCCGTGTACTCGACGGGCGGCGTGGCGCGGAACACGTACGGCGACAACACCTACGCCGGCGGCGTGCAGGGCTCCTGCAGCCTGGCGATCAACAAGCTCGACTAAATCGAGGGATCCTCGCTCTTCCCAATTCCGAAGAAGATGCCGTCGCGCTCCCAGTTCGCGTGGCCGGGGGCGCAGCGCTGCATCACGTGGAAGAGCTCGTGCACCAGGCCGCTGAGGCGCCACTCTCCGCTCTCGGGGGTGCCAACGATCACCTCGAACCTCCAGCACCGCGTGGCGCCGAAGACCTCTTCACCCTCATCGATGAAGGTGGGGGTGGGGCGCGTGTAGACGGTGAAGCCCTCCATCGCCTTGCAGTTCGCGGCTGGGTCGGCGAGCGCGGGGTCCGTCGTGAAGGTGGCGCCCCTCAGTGCGGCCCGTACGGCGCTCTGCAGACCCTCGGAAGTCAGGCTCGAGGGCGAGCCGTCCACGTCGATGCCGCAGGGCGTCTGATGGGCGGCTGGGCCACAGGCGATCAACAGGGGCATGGCCAGCAGGAAGACACGCACCACCTCAGCCTACACGGGCGCCGGGCGGAAAGCGTCCCCCTCCGAGCCGAATCTGGCCTCCATGCGCCAGACCCTCCACTTGCTGCTCGCGGCCGTGCTCGTGTTTGCCTCCCCCGCGCTCGCCCAGGACGGGCTGGTGCTCACCAGCACCCTCTACACCTTCACCGACTGCGCCTCTGGTGGCAGCTCGGCCCAGACGGTTCCCGAGGGCAACTATGTGCTCACGGTGACCGACGCCGACACGTTCCTCTGCCAGGCCGACTCGGCCAGCACGTGCGCGACGCTCGGCACCAAGTGGCCCGTGGGCACCATCGTCAAATACAGCGTGGGCCGCGGCGGGCTGTCGCTGAGCTGCCGCTCGAGCACCTCCACTGGCGACCTCCAGCTCACGAAGTCGAACTGAGCCGCCCATGCTCCTCGCGCTCGTACTTGCCCAGGCCACGGCCCTCGGGAATCCCCAGGGGCCCATCTTCAGCCAGCCCTCGCTGATGGGGAGCGAGCCCGCGTTCGCCTTCGCCACCTCGAGCGGGCGCGGTCTTCCGTACATTCAGGACCTGTGCAGCACCATCACCTCGAGCGAGAAGGTGGGCGACTGGTTCTGCTTGAAGGGCGACGGCACCATGGCGACGGGCTCACAGCAGACGCTCGCGTACACGGGCGCCGGCAGCGGAGCGACCGAGAACATCCGCATCTGCCCCAACGGGCCGGACTGCTTGCCGAACGTCCCGGTGCTTCGGACGAACGCGACAGCCGGCTCTGCCACTGGCGGGTGGTACGGCGCCGACGTGGCCACTGGAGCAAGCGTCGACGTGTCGGTGTGCCAGGCGTTCATCGTCGGCATGACGAACGACTACGAAAACTTCTTCTTCAAGGGGAACACCTCGAGCACCATCGACGTGCTCTTCCAGAAGAGCACCGGCACCGACGACGTGGCTGTCTACGTGAGCAACATCCTGAAGGCCACCGCAGGCACGACCAAGGGGGCCTGGCACCTGCTGTGTCTCACCTACGCCGCAAGCGGCACGGCGCTCAACATCTACCTCGACGGCACGAGCATTCACTCCTCCTCTGCGACCGCGTTGTTCAACAACACCGGGGCGTGGCGCGTCAGTGGGTACAACAACGGACTCTTCCCCGTGCGCGTCGAGTCGGTTGTCGGTGGCTCGTTCATGACGAAGGCGGTGCTCACGCCCGCGCGCGTCGCGGCCATCAGCCACGCAGTGCTGGCTGATCAGCCGACCAACGGGCGCGGCGACCTGACGGTGGCGACCGTTCGGAGCACCGTCCGCACCTGCGCGTCCTCGGACAACCAGGTCGTGTCGGTCCTTCCTGCAAATCGCGCCTGCGTGTCGAGCGGGCGCATCAAGGTGCGCCAGACGCTCACCAGTCCCGTGCTGCGCGCCGAGGAATTCGGGAACGCCTCGTGGCAGAAGAACGGGTCGGCCGGTCGCGTCCCTGTGGTGACGGAGAACTATGCGATCGCGCCCGATGGGACGAAGACGGCGGATCGTCTGGAGACGCCGGCTTGCACGGGCGGGTCCGAGTACAGCCGGCTCTTCCAGGCGATCGTGCCCGGCGTAGCGAACGCGAGCTTCTGCGTCATGCTCAAGGGCAACGGCACCTCCGGCTCCTTGCCGATGCTCACGCTCACCGGATTCCCAGCGCAGACCGTGACCTGCACCTACAACGCGACGACGTGGACGCCGTGTCTGTTCGAGAACCTCACGGTCACGGCTGGTGCCGAAAACCTGTACATCGGCCCGAGCGGGGCGGGTGGGCCGTGGGCGGCGAACGACGTGCTTCTCTGGGCTGCGTGGGGGGCAGCGGGCGCCAATTGCGGGCCGCACATTCCAACCACCTCTGCCGCGGTCACGCACAACGCAGAGTCGGCCTTCAGCTTCGACTCGACTGCCCTGGTGGCTGCTGGGTACGGAACGCACGGGAGCTTCTCCGCCACCATCCTGCCTCGCAACACCGTCGCTGCGCAGGGACTCGGGCACATGGACACCGCGGGGCGCATGCTCTACCTCAACACCACGCTCCGCATGTACGACGGAACGACCGAGCCGACGCTCGCCGCGGGCATCGTGGTCGGCACCGCGAAGCGGTACGCCTCGCAGTGGTTCAGCGCCACCATGAACCTCAAGAACGTCACGGACGCCACGTCGAACACGGGCGCTTTCGATGGGACGATGACGACCACGGGCTACCCGAGCGCGGGCCGAATCTCCTTCTGCGCCTCTGGCGCCATCGGCTCGTCGCTCGAGTACGAGTGCGGCGATGTCTGCCTGGATGCTGAGCAGGCGAGGTGTTACCGATGAGGCGCTTCCTTCTCGCTGTGACGCTGACCGGCGGCACCGTCATCGCCATCTTCGTGGGCTTGAGCGGCGCCACTCCCAACCGGGTCGCCACCTGCCCGGTGTGGGTGAGCGACGAAGGGCTCAATCTCGCGCGTGACGCGGGCGTCTCGCTCCGCCGCAACGACCGGATCCGCTTCCCCGTCATCCGCACCGTGCTGAGCGACGGCGGGCTGAGCTTCGACCTCCCGCCCGCCATGGTTGGCATCAAGGACCTGGTGCGCGTGAAGGATTGGAACGACTGCGTCATCGACGCCGCCGGCACCTTCCCCGCGGTCATTGCTCGGTGGGACCATCAGTTCCCCTTCGTGTTCCCGGGCGCCACCGCGCGAAAGTGCGTCCGGCGCAACACGCACGACGCCGGGCTCCCTTGTCTGCGCAAGCTGCCCGACGGGGGCTCGTTCTCCTTCGGTGAAGACAACGTGTTTCTCAGGACGGACGCCGTGAACCCCGCGACGTGCGATCCGTGCGAGTGCTCCATCATGGGCGGGGAAGATCCGGCGGTGGACCTGTGAGCGACCCGAGCCTGCTGCCCGAGGGCAGCGGTGAAGCGTTGAAGACGGTGGGTACCGCCGGCGGCGGCGGGCTGCTCGCGCTCCTCATCGGGCGCATTTTCCGCGGCCAGGACAAGGCGGAAAACGAGGTCATCAGCAAGCTGAACGTGCTGCAGGCGAGCGTGTCGCGGCTGTCGGAGAACGTCGCGGTGCTCCTCAGCGAGTCGAAGCGGGCGAGCTCGGACATGGCCGCGATGTCGTCGGCGATCGCCGAGCTCCAGCAGAAGGTGGCTGCGCTCGAGGCGAAGCACGAAGCGGCGGTGGCGGAATGACCGCGCTCCCCGACATGGCGTGGCGGCTCGATCACCCCTGGCTGCCCCTCACCCCGCCGATGACGAGCGGCACCACCTCGCGCTCGGGCGTCATCACCGACCGCATCGTGGCGCAGTTCGGACTCGACACCGGGAAGCGCTGGCAGAAGCTCGTGGAGCAGCTGGCCGGCGGGCTCACGAAGGTCTCGACGTACTGCAACATCTGGCTCAACGACATCACCCGGGCCCTGGGCTGCGAGGTGCCGCGGTGGTGGCTGGTGGGCGCGGAGCTCAAGCAACTCTCTGCCAACGACCAGGTGCGCTGGCTGCAGCGCGACGGGCGGAAGCACGGCTGGCGCGAATGCACGCCCTTTGAGGCGCAGGCGCGGGCGAACCTCGGGCACGTGTCGGTGGTGGGGTGGATCAACCCCGAGGTGCACCCGGTGACGAAGCGCGAGCTGAGCGGCCACGTGGCGCTCTTCGTCCCCGACAACGGGGAGGCGGGGCTCTTCATCGCGCAGGCCGGGCTCACCAACTTCAGCCGCGGGACCCTCACGTCCGGGTTCGGCTCGCGCAACGTCGTCTGTTTCACCCACGACTGAAGGAGCTCGCCATGGACACCCCCGTCGTTCCCCCCGAAGTCATCGCCAGCATGCCCACCTGGGTGCAGGTGCTGCTGGTGGTGCTCACCGCGGTGGGCGCGTTGCTCCCGCTCTTCTCCGGCTTCGCCAAGGCGCTCAACGTGTACGAGGCCAAGGCCCTCGAGCGCGGGGAGAAGCTCTCCACCGGATTCCTCGCCTTCGTCGCCGGCGTCAACGCGGTGGCGCTCAACAGCAGCCGCGCCCCCAAGCCCGTCGTGGAGGAAGACCAGTCATGAGCGACCCCATCGCCACCGCCCTCGCCGGGCTCAACCTCACCCCGGAGCAGACGGCGCTCCTCGGGAAGGGACTCCTGGCTCTCGGAGAGGCGCTGACGCAGAGCGCCGTCCACAAGGCCGAGGTCGCAGGCAAGGCCGCCGCCGACGCCATCACCACCGCCGACCAGGCCGAAGAGGCCGCGAGGAACCGCCGATGAAGACCCTGAGCCTGCTGCTGGTGCTGTGTCTCGCTGCCCCTGCCGCCGCCCAGGAGCCCGCGGCTGTGGTGTTCCCGGCCGACGCCCCGATTGCGCCCGGGCGCTCCGTAAAGCTCGCCACGGGCGAGCCTGCGCCCTTCCCGGGGCAGCTGGTCGACGAGCAGGAACAGGTGAGGCGGGAGAGGGTGAACGCGCGCAATGAGGCGTTCGGCAAGGACCTCGTGAAGGGGAACGTCATCGTGAGCACCCCCGCCTTCATCGCCATCGTGGTGGGCGCGGTGGCGGCGGGGGTCGCGGCTGGCTTCGGGATCGCCAAGGCGACCGCACCGAAGCCCTGAGAAACGCCCTTCGGGGAAGCCCGGGCCAGGCCGAAACGCACTGAGTGCTCCCCTCCCGGTCCACACCGGGGTGAGGCCGGCGGAATGCCGACCTCTCAGCTGATGGGCGCCATGTCGGTGATGCGGTAGCCCAGCTTGAAGGCCGCCTTGTTCATCGCGATGAAGAGCTCTTCGCGGGTGGCCCCGGGCTTCGCCTCCGTCACATGGGCGCGCATGGACTGGTTCTCGAGGAACGTCCACGCCAGCCGCGCGAGCTCGAAGTCCGGTCGGTTGCCGAAGTGGCTCTCGAGGCTCAAGCGGTTGATGAGGCGGGCCAGCTCACGCTCGAACTCGATGCTCTTGTCGAGCACCGTGCCCCGGGCCACGGAAGTGCCTGCCGCCGCTTCCGCCGCAGTGTTGGCCGCGCGCGCGAGGGTGCCCGGGCACTTCGGGCCGCCGCACTTGCAGTCGACGGTCCCGGCGGTGAGCAGGATCTCGATGAACGGCGGCAGCGGCCGCCGGGGAGGGGCGGGGGAGGGTGAAGCGGCAGAGGGTGCGGCTGAATCAGGGGGCATCGGTGTCTCCTTCGGTAGGTGCTGCGTGGTGAGGCAGGGGAATCAGGTAGCCGCGGGAGAGCGCGCGGGTGAAGACGAGGAGCGCGTGCGAGCGGAGCACCCCGGGCATCTGGTACTTCAGCGACATCACCCGGGTGAGCCAGGGCTTGTCGGGGTCAGCCTTGCGGATGACGAGGGCGAGGCTCGAGCCGGTCCAAATCTCCCAGTCTTCGGCGGGCCCCGGGTCAGTCACGGCTCGGTGAGGACCTTGAACGTGATCGCCCACACCCACGGGTTCGCCGCCCAGCTGCCGGCGCCGTTGATCGACTCCCACAGCTGCGAGTAGACGCGCCGCGGGTACTGCGCCCACTCGTAGAGGTGCTGAATTCCCTCGGCGATCGCGTCCGTCGGGGTGATCTCCTGCAGTCGCTCGATCCGCACGCCGGTGACCTCGAGCGTGAGCCGGCTCGCCCACCTGGGCATGAAGAGCGGGGAGACATTTCCGGTCTTCGCAGCCTTCGGCTTTTTCCAGTCCTTGGCCGCGGTGCAAAACTCGGCCTTCTTGTCGGCAGCGTATTCGATGCAGTGGATCCGCCCGCGCATGCGAATGGAAGAGAGCGGGCGCCACGTCTCCTTCACCCAGAGGCGCATCCCCGCGCGAAACGGCTCCTTCTCGGGGTCTCCGAGGATCGGCAGTTCGATGGGCTCTACCGGACTCTCCTTCGTGGTTGCTCGGGCCGATTTCGGCTGGGGCTTCACGATGCGCCTGGTCTGCGTCTTCGTTCCCGCGAGCAACGCCAGCACCATCGGAGCGGAGAAGAGAATGGGCCGCTCCTTGATGCAGCCGCACCCGGCGCAGAGACAGCCCGGGCCGCACTGGAAGGGGTTGGGGTCGCAGATGCAGGGCTTCTCGGTCTTCACGTGGTGAGTCCTTTCGCGCGGAGGGACTCGAGCCGCGCTTCGGCGATCTCGATCTCCGGGAGGTAGCCGTGCTCTTCGCAGTGCACGATGAAGCGGTTGAGCCAGTGAGCGGCGCTCGGCTGGTTGACGGTCTTGGCCGTGTCGCAGGTGATGCAGAGCGCCCAGCAGTTGGAGACCGACTCCTGCCGGCGGGCGCGGCCAAACATGTGGTCGAGGTGCGCGTCATCGGGCGTTATCCACCGGCCACACCCGCCCTCGCACTGGTTCTCGGCGCGCTCGAACACCGCGCGTCGGAGCTTCTTGAACGCGGCGGTCGTCATCGAATGGTCCCCCAGTTCTCGCCCAACCTGTGGCCGCCCCATCCGCTCCAGTGCACCTGGCCGCTCTTCCTCCAGCTCGCCCCGCGCGGGCGCTGGCTCCCCTCCGGCATCACCTGCACCACGTGGTGCTCGATGACGCGGGGCAGGGGAGGGCGCGCGCGGCGCTCGAGCCGCTGTCCCTGCCGTCGACGGACCTCCGCGCCGATGCTCTTCACCTCGACTCACCGAGGCGCCGTGCCTCTCCGGAGAGCAAGCGCCGCGCAGCTGCGCACGCCGCGAGGGAGCCGGATGCGACGACGAACTGAGGGAGTCCGTGCTCTTTCACCTCTCGGTAGGTGCTGGGCATGGGCGCGAAGTGGCCCACGTAGTAGCGATCGCCAGGCCCTTCGTAGAAGAGCGAGTGGTTCCCAACCCTGCCCTCCTCGAGCGAGCTCACGGAGCGGCCGTCTTCTTCTGCCAGGGCTGGCGCTTCGTGTTCACCTCGGGCCGCGGCGCCGGCGACTTGCGCTTGGGCACCCCGTTGGCGGAGTTGTAGAGGGGCTTCATCACCAGCCGGCCCTGCACCGTTTTGATGCTGTCCCCCACGTGGCCGCTCACCCGCGGGGCGATGGTCTTCTCCTTGAGCCCCTGCCACGAGCGCGAGCTCCGCGGCATGCCGGCCTCGGCCAGGTTCCGCTTCTCGTCCCACTTCACCTTCTTCTCGCCGCGCTTCCCGTCGGTCTTCTTGAACTCGACGATGCGAGCGACGTTCCTGCCGGTGGCGTCCTTCTTGACCTTCGACTTGTTGCCCATGGTGCTCCTGAGGTGGGTGCTACGAGTGAGGGCAGCAGGGGGACTCGAACCGACTCATCCAGACCCTTGAGCGCCACCGCGAACCTGCAGGTGAGGAACTGCGCAACCTCAGCCACAGGCGAAGTCGGGTCGTGATTCCCGCGCGGATCGCCACTGCCTTTTCATCAGAGGTCGAGCGAGCCACCTCCGGCCTGGCGGTAGGTGAGCTTGAACTCGGTGACCGGTTTCACGCCGTCATCGATGATGGTGATGGTGCAGGAGTCGCACCCGAGCTGGCGCATCGCGGCGAGCAGCGCGCGGGCAGGCGCCGTGATGACCTCCTTCTCCTTGGCCTGAGCGCTCGGGGGCGGGGTGATCAACGGCTTCACGGGGGCGATGGGAGGCGGGGGCATCGGGTTCTCTTTCTCGTCGTCGTGCGCTGGGGAAATCGGCTGCGCACCGCCGGGCCCGCTGTCCTTCGCGGGGTGGTCCAACATCGAGGCCAACTTCTTCCGCTGGTGCTCCAGGTGAATCCGCTTCACGAGGTCGGACAGCGGGGGAATGCGAGCGTTGTTCATCGCCTTGAGGCACTGGTTGGTGGACGCGCCGGGGTTCTTTGCGAAGAACTCTTTCGCCCACGCAGCGACCTTCACGCTGTTGACGGCCCCGCCGCTGCTCACCTGGTGGCCAGCTCTTTCCGGATGGCGTTGAGCAGCTGCTGGTTCTTCGCCTTGAAGCGCGCGCGCTCGGGGTCGCGCACGTTCGACTCCACCGCGTTGGCCAGCCACTCGAGTCCGCTGGTCTCGATCTCCTCGAGCGCCACACCCTTGTCGTTGCCGAACGGAGCGACGAACCCACCGCGGAGCTCGCGGCCGCCGGTGCCCACCACGCGGCCGGGCGTCGGCTTCCCCGTGCTCTTACACGTGGCGGCGTAGGCGTTGGCGGCCTGGTGCAGCTTCATGCGGTGCGACTGGTCCGCGGGGTCGTACGCCTTCACCACTTCTTCGAGCCGCTGCCACGCGGCCACCTGCTCCAGATTGCTGGCGCTCATTTCTTCACCTTCGGTGCCTTGTGCACCCTCACGTCGTAGAACTCGGAAGTCGACACCGCGCCGGCCTCCTCCAACTTCTCCAGCACCGCGCGCATCGTCGGGGCCTTCTTCTCCCCGGTGTGCGCGCACCGCGCCGCCACGAGCTCCTCCACCGCCGACTTCGTGAGGACGAACTTCGTTTCGATGGCCCTGTCGGCCGCGTCGGCGCCGAACTCGGCATCGAGAACAGGGCCCGCCTTCTCCGCGATGAGCGTGTCGCGCGTGACGCGGATGTCGCCGAGCTGCATGCCGTTCGGCATCGGAATGGTGCCGACCGCGCGCACCGCGTTCTTCACGTCCTCCACCATCTGCTTCAGGGTGACGCGCCCCGCTTCGATGGCATCGAGCAGCCGCGGGAGGTCCTCCGCGCGCACCATCGGGAGCTCCTTCTTCGCGTCGACGCCAGGCACCTGCAGCCCGCCGGTGAGCGCGAGGAGCGCGTGCTTCGGTCCCTGCAGCAGCTGCGAGAGGCGCCCCACCTGGGCCGGGCACACGCGAATGCTCGGGCAGTAGCGGCACCCGGAGCCTGCCCTGTAGACGCCGGGGTCATCGCCATTCACCTGGTCGCCGGCCTCGAGCACGCGGGCGATGCGCTCTTCAGCCGCGGCCAGGGCCCACTCGTCCACCTCTTCGATGATGAAGCGGGGCACGGTGTCGTCGTCGTGCAGCACCATGTACCCGACGCGCGCGCGCGAGCAGCCCAGCACCTTGGCCGCGGTGATGGCGTAGAAGAGCAGCTGCAGCGAGTCAGACGGCGCGCGCCGCCAGCCCCAGCCGGTCTTCAGGTCGATGACAACCACGGTGTCCCCGTCGACGCCGATGAGGTCCGCCGTGCCGAAGACCTGCCACCTCGAGACGCGCGGCGGGTAGCGCCGCTCCGTCACCTCGAGGAACTCCGCGCGGCGGAGGAAGAAGTCGAACACCATGGCCTGCTCCGAGCGCCACACGCCGGCCTGCGTGTGTGGCACCATGGAGAGGTCGATGGCCGCGGCGATGGTCCGGTACTTCACCTCCAGCAGCGCCAGCGCGTTCTTCTTCACGTCGTCCATCGAGCCGACGAAGCCGGGCTGGTTGATGAGCTTGGCGACGATGTCCAGGAAGCGGTGAATCGCCCGGCCGTGGTCGGACGAAGCGTCCCCCTCGCCCGAGTCCAGGTGAGGGAGCACCATGGAGCCCGGGCAGAGCTCGGCGCGGTCAAGGCCTGAGCCGGAAGGGGTGCCCATTGCTACTTCCCGCCTGCGCGGATTTCCTCGCGGCGCTTCTTGAACTTCGCGGTGAGCCGGGCCTGCTCTTCGATGGTGAGCGTGTGCTTCCACTCGTTGATCGACGCGCCCACCTTCGTGAGCTCCGGTTCGGTCTTCGCCTCATCGAACTGCAGGTGGAAGTCGGCCTCGGTGGGGGCCGGTCCAGTGGGTGCGGCGAGCGGGGCCCCTGCCGAGGGGGAGGGAGGGGTGGCGGCAGGGGCCCCGCTGGTGGGCGCGGCGGTCTTCACTTCGGGGGGCTTCGCCGCGGGGCGCTGGGTGGCTGCAGGGGTGAGGTTGTTGGCCATCGGCGGCGGGCCGTCGATCACGCCCTGGTCGTCCAGGTCCGACTCGTCTTCCTGCGCGATGCCCAGCAGGGTGTTGACCAAGTAGCGGCGGCAGTACGAGATGATGACGCCCAACTTCTGGGGCTTGTTGTCCTGGAAGGGGATTTCAATCGACCCGACGACGCACTCACCGCTCGAGTGCGTCAGGTAGGCCGTGACCTCGATGTACTGCAGGGCGATCCCCTCCCGGTGATGCACCGTCGGGTACATCAGGAGGGAAATCTCGTGCTTCGAGAGCGGCGCTCGGACCACCTTCATGATGGCCGGCAGGGTGGCGTAGCGGAAGGTGTAGCCCTTGCCGCCGTCCTTCGGCACCACCTCGACCTCGCGGTCCTTCGGGATGTTGATGAACTCGCCCTGGGCCTGCGCGAGAGCGGCCGCCAACTTCGGCCCGGGCCGGCGGCGGTCGACCTTCGCGGCGCCCGAGCTGATCAAGTCGCGCACGTACGTGATGACCTGACCCTCAGTGAGAGGCAGGGCCGGCTGTGGAATCGAAGCGGGGACAGAGAGAGCTGCGTCGGGGGTGGCGGTCATGGCGTGTTCTTCTTCGTGCGAGAGCGGCCGAGATCACCGGGCACGAGCCGGCGGCAACGGGTGCAGTGGAAACGAATCGAGAACTTCAGGTTGAGCCCGCGCTCAGGCCGATGGCCGAAGAGCCAGCACAGGAACCTCACGCGGTGCCCTCCGGGTCGTCGGTGAAGCGGCACGCCACGGGGTGAGGCAGCGGCTCGCCGCCCGGGCAGCACGGCGCGTTCTCCGGGTAGCTCGCCTCGCAGGTGCACTTGAAGAGCGCGTCGGGGTGGCGGTCGACGGGGCACCGGCAGGGGATGACGACGGGCCCACTGAAGGCCATCTCGAGGGTGACGCGCGCCTCGGTCTTCTGGCGCTCCTGCTCGCGCGCATCGCAGTGCACGCAGAGCACGTGCCCACCACGGCAGACGAAGAAGACCGCGCACGACATGCAGCCGCCGCACGGGCCAGGCTGCGGCATTTGGACGATGAGGTGGTCCCCCACGCTCGCCATCACGATTCTGTCGGGGAGGGCGCTCATCAGCGCATCATCCCGAGCGACTTGGCGAGCGCCCGCGCTCCGGCCGGGTCGTCCTTCACCTCGAGCAGCGCGCGCTGGGACTCACCTTTGAATCGCTCGTTGGAAAGAGAGTCGAGCGTGCCGTGCTCGACTCGCATCATCGCCTCAACCAGAGGCGCCTCTTCGACCGTCGCGCCAGCCAGACGCACGATCAACTCCTGGTAGTTGCTCATCACGAACTCACGTCTTCGAGGAACCCGCTGCGCTCACTGCGTCGATCGCCACACGGAACTTCGGCCCGAAGACCGACTCGCCCTCCGCCTCCAACCCGCCCGCGCCGTACGGCCCCGCTTCGACCGTGAATCAAGTATGCGCGAAGACGCATACGATTGTCAAGTCGTTCGGATTCGCGTATGTATGCGACTCAACGCGCTTGCCAAGCAGGCGCACCACCCGGAGACTCAACGCATGGACCCGTTCCCCGAAGATGAAGGAGAGCTCGAGCTCGTCGCATTCAAGATGCCGTCGAAGCTCCGCGACCGGCTCGACGCGCGCGCCAAGAAGGTCGGCCGGAACCGCACCAAGACCATCATCGCCTTCATCCGCTGGGGGCTCGACGAGCTCGACGAGAAGGAGAAGCGGGAGGCGACCGAGAAGAAGGGGAAGAAGTAACCGTGGCCACGATTCGCGCGAGCCACTTCATGGGTTACTCGGCCGACGACAAGGAGGAGCGCCGCAAGGTGTTCGCGTTCGAGACGCAGCTCCACGTTGACGCAGGCGACGACCGGCGGGTTGCTGTTGCCAGGGTCCGCGCTGGCATTCAGGCATGGCTCGACGAGACGGCTGAAGGACTCGTCCTTCAACCCGAAGCGACGGACCTCAAGTCGAACCTGCGGCGCGCGACTGCTGACCTCGCCCTCTTTGATGACTGGGCACGCAAAGGTGGGTGAGGAACTACCCAGTTGATTGGGTACGCAGCTTCACGTATGTAGCACTCGCGTTCGATGTGGAAGTCGAGCGATTCCTTCACTGAGCAGCCGTCAAGCTCGCCTCCGACGCCGCCTGGTCTTCCACCCGGGCATCACGTCGGAGGTTTTTTCTTGGAGAAGTGCATGGCCCGGACGAAGCGTGACCCTCAGCCTGCGTCGGATAATGAGCGTTATGTAAACTAGGCGGATCCGGTTTCTGGGGTGGTCTGGGAGGTCCTTTGGTCCGGCTCCTCAGCTTGAGATTGCTGGCTGAGCTGCAAGACCGGCTGTGCGGATCAGATCGTCAGCAACCCAGGCGCCGAGTCACCCTCTCGCGGTCGCGGAGGTCGGTCGCGGCTGGCAGATCGACGCGAGGATCGCGGCCACATCCTCCGGCCGGACGTCCTTCTTCTTACCGGCGGCCAGCGCGAGATCGTTGAGCGAGAGAACGCCGACGACCCGGCCCTCCGGGCCAATCACCGCGAGGCGGCGCACCTGCTTGCTCTGCATCAACGCCTCGGCGGCCTGCACCGATTCACCCGCGCGCACCGCGTAGAGCTGCTTCGACATCGCGCTGGAGACGATCTCCTCGTGCAGCCCCCTGCCGGACAGGTGCGTGCACATCAGCAGATCGCGATCGGTCACCATTCCCGTCGCCTTGCCCGCCTCGTCAGTCACGACCAGGCACCCGATGTCGTGAGTCCACAGCAGCTGGGTGGCCTCCTTCAGCGAGTCGTTCGGCTTGCACGTGTACACCGTTCGATTCATGACCTCGTCGACCTTCATGGGCGGCTCCGTGGGGAATGGTGAGCCGCGCGTGCCGTGCAAGCGCCGCTCCATTCAGGCCCCGAGCACGCGGGCCGCTCGTCGGGTGCAGGACCTGCTGAAGACGCCCCAACACGCGCAGCCCCTTCACGTTCTCCTGCGCTGCTCGCACGCAGCGGCGATGGAACGCAGCTTGCTCATCTGCGCGGACTCACCAGAAGCCGGGAGCACTCATGGAACGCAGGGACGCGCGGGTGCTCGTGGTCGACGATGAACCTGCGTCAAGTGTGGCGACGCACCACGCCCTCCGCAGCCTGGGCTGCCGGGTCATCGACGAGGTCGCACACGGAGCGCGGGCTCTGCAGTTGCTCAGCGAGCAGCCCTACGACCTCGTCATCACCAACTGGGAGATGCGGATGATGAGCGGCGCCGAGCTGCTTCAGCTGATCCGCCACACGCCCCGGCTGGCCACGGTGCCGGTGGTGATCGCCACCCTGGTCACTCCGGTCGTGGTGGCCGAGGCGGCCCGCGCCGGCGTGAGCGCATTTCTGCCCCGCCCGCTCGACCGCCAGCTCCTCGAGGAGGTGCTGCGGATCTTCATTGGAGGCCGCGGCCTGGAGCTCGACGCACCTCACGCCGCCCAGTCGTTTCGCCACTGAATGAAGGACGAGCGCATGGACCGAAACAGCACGCACCTCCTCGTGGTCGACGACAGCGCCTCGATGCGGCAGATCATCTGCGACCTGCTTCGCACCCTCGGCTTCCCCGCCGTCGACGAGGCGGTCGATGGTGGCAAGGGGCTCGAGCTGTTCAGGCGCAACCCCTACGACGTGGTGATCACCGACTGGTACATGCCGCGGACCAGCGGCATCGAGCTGCTGCGGGCCATCCGCTCGGGCGCCGAGCGCAAGGAGACCCCGGTGTTGGTGCTCACCGGTCACGTCACCGCCGGCCGGGTTCGGGAAGCGATTGAAGCCGGGGCCAACGGCTTCGTGGTCAAGCCCCTCGTCGCACCCACGCTCTGCGAAAAGGTGCTGCGCCTGGTGGCCGACCTGCCGCCGGTGACCCGCTTCGAGCCCGTGGAACGGCTGATCTGGGCGCGCTCGTGAGCGATCTGCACCCCGCCCGAGGCGACGTACGCGTCGGTCGCGTTCACCACCGGGCCCGAGATCGGCAAGCCGTCGAGCGACGCGCCTCCAGAAACACCACGCGATTGGCCGCGCTCGGCCTGGCCAATTTCCCGGCGGTCGGACTTCACCCGCTGCGAGCGCCGGCGTAGCTTCCGCAGCGCTCATGGACGACTCGCTTCGGCTTCGAGCGCGAACGGCGCGCGTGGGGATCAAGTCGGGCGCGCTGCGAGGCGATGCACTCAAAGAGCTCCTCCTCTCGGTGCCCTTCATCGATCGTGACGTCTGGGTCGACGAGCTGCTCGGCATCGACGAGATCCCCTCCGACATGCCCGGCCTGCCGCCCGAGTCCGTGCCGTACCTGCCGTGCGGCGTCGAGGAGGTGCTCGCGGTGCTCCACGGGACGATCCGGCCCGACGACGTGCTGGTCGATCTCGGCTCAGGCCTGGGCCGCGTGGTGATCCTCGCGCACCTGCTCGCCGGCATCCGCACGCACGGCATCGAGCTCCAGGAACACCTCGTTCAGGGCGCGCGGGCCCGGTGCACCGAGCTCGGCCTCGACGGCGTCACCTTCGCCCACGCCGACGCCAGCACCTGCGAGCTCGAGGGCTCGATCTTCTTCCTCTACGCCCCGTTCACCGGCGCGATGCTCGCGCGCGCCATTCACCGCCTGGAAGAGATCGCCCGGAGAAGATCGATCGTCGTCTGCGCGGTCGGCCTCGAGTTTCACCACGTGCCCTGGCTGCGGGCCCGGGAATCGCCGAGCGTTTCCATGGCGATCTACGACTCGGCGAGTTGGCACGTTCGCTGAAGGTGGAGCGGTGATGCTGCCCCCTCCCCGGGCCTGGAACGGCCACCCTCTCTGGCTGGTCGGGTTCCGCCCGTTCTTCCTGCTCGCCGTCGCCGCCGCGGTGGTGATGCCCTTCACCTGGGTGCTGCTGCTCGCAGGCACCCTCACCCCGCCACCGGGCCTCTCGCCCCTCGCCTGGCACGCCCACGAGATGTTCTTCGGCTTCGGCTTCGCGGTGCTCGGCGGCTTCCTCCTCACCGCCACGAAGAACTGGGTGCAGGTGCGCGGGCACTACGGCCACACCCTGCAGGCGCTCGCCGGGGCCTGGCTCTTCGAGCGCGCGGGCATGTGGTGGGGCGGCGCCTGGCCCGGGTGGCTGCAGCTCGGCTCGCGCTACCTCTTCACCGCCTCGCTGGTGGCGCTGCTCGGCTGGACGCTGGTGCGCCATCGCAAGACCGACAGCTACCGGCGCGACAACCTGCTCTTCCTCGTCGCCCTCCCCACCTTCCTCGCCGCGCGCGCGCTGCTGCTGAGCACCACGCACTTCGCCGAAGGCCGCGACCTCACCCTCGCCCTCTTCCGCCTCGCCTTCCTGGTGATGCTCGAGCGCACGCTCGTGCCGTTCATGAAGGGCGCGTTCCAGCTCGCCCTGCCCCGCCGGCCGATCCTCGATGGCGGAATCAAGGTGCTCGGCCTCTCGCTCCTGGCGGCGCCGATCCTGCCCGCCACCGTCCGCGCGGGGATCGAGCTGGTGCTGGCGCTGCTCATCGTGGGCCGCCTGCTGACCTGGAGCCCACACCTCGCCTTCCAGCGCCTCGAGCTGGGCGTGATGTACGCCGGCATGTTCGCCCTCGCGGGGCAGCTCGTGCTCGACGCCTTCCGGGGGAGCTGGATCGGCGCCATGGGCGTGCACGTCTTCACCTTCGGCGTGATGGGTCTGATCATCCCCGCGATGCTCCTTCGCATCGCGCAGGGCCACACGGGCAGGCCGATCGTCTTCGGGCTCCCCGAGCGGCTCGCGCTGTGGATCATGGGGCTGGGCTTCCTCGCCCGCGTCGTCGCGCCGCAGCTCGCCCCGGGGCTCTACACCCAGTGGGTCTGGCTCGCCGCGCTGTGCTGGTCGGCCTGCTTCGCCCTGGTGGGCCTGCGGATCGCCCCGATGCTGCTCGCCGAGCGGGTCGACGGTCGCGAGCACTGACGTTTCGTATTGGAACGCGACGGAACATGCTCGCTTCAGTTGCTTTCGAACACCCGAGCGAATCGGATCGCGCCCCCATGACTACGTTCTCCCAGCTCAAGCTCACCTCGGCGGCCCGCCCCATCGTCGATCGCGTGCTCGCCCGCGCCACCACCGACGCCGACCGCACCCGCATTCAAAGCGCGCTGGTGAACGCCGCCGGGGCCGATCTCAACAAGGTCCTCTCGGCCCAGGAAGTCCAGGCCGTCGCTGACGCGTTCGAGGCCGCCGGCACCGGCGCGCTCACGCCCGATCGGCTCGGCATCGGCATCGAAGGCGCCCACGTGGCGATCAAGTCGATGGCCGATCTCGGCAACCTCGACGGCGTGAGCAACGTCTTCACGCTCCAGGGCAAGTCGGTCGAGGCGCGCATGGTGAAGGAGCTGCAGGACGCCGTGGTGCGCGCCAACGGCCGCCCGATGGACGTCAACATGCTCATCTTCGAGTTCCAGAGCGACGTGATGGAAAAGGCCGTCACCGACATCGCCCGGCAGAACCCGAACGTCACCTTCCGGGTGATCGCCGACTCCGGCCAGGCCACCGCGTCGGGCGGCAACGCCCTGCCCGAGCTGCTCAAGCTGGGGCTCCCCAACATCCAGGTGAAGTTCAAGAAAGACTTCCCCTACGTCTGGAACGACTCGCTCAAGCGCCCCACCTACAACCACGGCGCGACGCAGGGCTTGAACCACCACAAGGGCTTCGTCACCTTCATCGACGGCAAGCCCGACGCGCTGCTCACCGGCTCGTTCAACTGGTCGACCACCGCGGACACCAAGAACTACGAAGATCTCACCGTCTTCCAGAACAAGGACTCGTCGTCGCGCCGCGCGGTCGAGCAGTTCGGCGGCGAGTTCGCCGGCTACTGGAACAACCCCGACGCCGCGCTCTCGCCCAACGCCTTCCAGAACTACAAGGGCACGAAGTGGAACGAGATGCTGATCGCGCACGGCAAGCCCGGCACCTCGATCACCAACCGCGCCGATGACTCGTACGGCACGTACGCCCTGCCTTCCGACACGAAGAGCCTCGACGTGAACGGCTTCCGCGTGCAGGACGAGACCCGCCTGGCCACCCTGCTCGGCAGCAAGACGCTCGCCCGCACCGTCATGCAGGAGCGGGCGAAGTTCGGCCGCTTCGCAGACGCCGCCGATCTCAAGGAGCGCGTGCCCCAGCTCGCCAGCCTCACCGAGGCGCAGCTGCAGAACATCGGCTTCGGCTCGGGCCAGGTGTCGATCAACACCGCCAGCCTCGAGGAACTCGACAAGGTGGGCCTCACCAAGAAGCAGGCCACCGCGCTGGTGGCGTACCGCGCGACGAACGGCGACTTCGACTCGATCGACGATCTGATCAAGGTGGGCGTGCCGAAGGCCACCATCACCCGGCTGCGCGCGTCGCTCACCGCGGTCGACGTCGAGGCGTTCTTCAACAGCCGTCCCGCGGGCGCGCCCGCAGGCGGCACCGGCTACGGCCCCGACGGCACCCGCACCGCCGTGGTCGCGGGCGCCGATGGCGTGATCGGTAACAGCCGTGCGTCCGTCACCGTGGCCGCCACCGATCTCTTCAACCGCGCAAAGGCGGGCCAGACCATCGACGTGGCGATGTACGGCGCCAGCCCCTCGGCCCCGGAGTTCGTGGCGCTGATCGCCGCTGCCAAGCGCGGCGCGGTGGTGCGCGTGGTGCTCGAAGACGGCTTCACCGCACCGGCGGCGGCAGCCCTCAAGGCGCTCGCCACCCAGGGCTACGCCGTCGACGTGCGCATCCAGAAGGCGAAGACGATGCACGAGAAGTTCGGCGTGGTCGGCAACGACGTCTTCTTCGGCAGCGCGAACTTCTCGGAATCGTCGTCGACCAAGCACTCCGAGAACCGCATCGCGGTGAAGAACCACGAAGAGACGGCGAACGTGTTCCGGAGCCGCTTCGACGAGATCTGGGCGAAGTCCGTCCCGGGCTGAGCGAAGGGAAAAGGGGACAGGCTGCTTTATGGCCTGGAGCGTCCGGAGAGGCCCAGGGGGGCCATAAAGCAGCCTGTCCCCTTTTCAGTACAGGACGAGCTTCCCGGCGCGGAAGAAGCACGCCCGCGTGTCGTCGTTCGAATCGACCGCCGCGTCGACGCGGCCCGAGTCGGTCGCGCCCAGGTCGAGCCGGTTCCAGAACCCCGGCGTCGCCTGCGGCCAGACGCTCTCGAGGGTCGAGCCGTGGTTGATGATGATGCGCGGCTCGCCCGTCGAGCTGGCCGCCACGGCGTGCTGCTGCGTGGCCGCGGTCTCGAGGTACGACATGCGCGCGGTGGTCGAGGCCAGCGGCGCGCCCAGCGCGAAGTCGAACAGGCCGGTGCCTCCGAGGAGGTAGAGCCGCGAGGTCCCCGCCCAGGCGAACGAGCTCGAGCCGCTCAAGCCAGCCAAAGGAGCGCCCAGCGGGAAGACCTCGCCCGCCGTGCCATTCCACGAGGCGAGGTACGGGAGGAACGTACCGCCGGTGCCCGCGGCGTAGACCTCGGTCGGCAACAGCAGCGTCCCCGCGGCGTTGAAGGTGACGTCGCCGCGCAGCCGGCTCGAATAGAGCGCGCCCAGCGGCACCGAGAGCTGGGTCTGCGTCCAGCTTCCGGGCGCGGTGCGGGTCGCGATCACGATCTTCTCGTAGGAAGAGTAGGTCTCGTAGGCGATCACCACCCGGCCCGTGGAGTCGAGCGCGATGCTCGGCGAGCGGGTGCCCGGGTTGTACGCAGGCAACGTCGCGGAGTCGGCGCGCTCGCGCACCCAGCTCGCCCCGCTCTTCGTGGCGAACCAGACCTGGCCGTCGCGCACGTAGGCCACGTGCGGCGTACCAGCCGCGTCGAGCGCCAGCTGCAGCGCCGGGCCGATCGAGCCGCCCAGGTTGAAGCCGAGCGAGTCGACCACTTCGCGCGTGAGCACCCCGCCCGCCCAGGTCGCGTACCAGAGCGTCGGGTGCCGCGCGCTGTACCAGGCCACGTGCAGGGTGGTGCCGCGCGCCACCAGGCCACACGCCGACGACGCGACCTCGTCCGTCGCCGTGGGGTCGACCACCACCGGCACCCGCACGAAGGGCGAGATGGTGACCATCAGGCTGGTGCTGCCCGTCGCGCCGCGATCGTCGGTGACGGTGAGCGTGACGGTGTACGTGCCCGCGGTGGCGAAGGCGTGGGTCACCTGGTTCATCGCGGTGACCGCCGGGGTCCCGTCGGAGAACTCGAAGCGCCAGGCGGCGATGGTGCCGTCGGGATCGCTCGAGGTCGAGCCGTCGAAGGTGAGGCCCTGCGTCGCGGAGCCCAGCGCCGGGCCGGTGAGCCGCGCCACCGGAGGCAGGTTGCTCGCGCCCGGCGTCACGGTGAGGGTGATGCTGGCGCTCGTGCTGCGGCCCCCGGAGTCGGTCGCGGTGACGGTGATGGTGTGCACGCCGTCGACGAGCGAGGCGCTGCTGACGCTCAAGCCGGTGCCCAGGGAGCCACCCAGGCTCGAGGACCAGCGCACCGCGGCACCGGTGAGCGCGCCGTCTTCGGGATCGCTCGCGGTGGCGGTGAAGACCACGTTCGTGCCGGCGACCACCTGGGTGTTGCCGGCGGGCGCGGTGATGGCCACGGTGGGCGCCGCGTTCATCGGCAGCACCTGCACGGTGCGCGTCGCGGTGCCGGTGTTGCCGCCGGAGTCCCGCCCGACGAGCGTGATCACGTGCGCGCCCGCGGTGAGCGTGGTGTTCGTGATCGAGGCGCCCGTGCCGAGCGGCCCATCGCGATCGGAGGTCCACTCGAGCGCAGCGCCCGTGAGCGCGCCGTCTTCTGGGTCGGTGGCCGTGCCGGTGAAGGTGATGCTGGAGCCCTGGAAGAACGTCGCGTTGTTCGCGGGCGCGGTGATGGCGACCACCGGGGGCTGGTTGTTCGCTGCGTTGACCGAGACCGTGACGCTGGCTGACCCGGTGGCCGCCGCGCTGTCCGTGGCGGTGAGCGTCAAGACGTGCACGCCCTGGGTGAGCGTGGCCGACACCATGGCGCCCGTGCCGAGCGCGCCGTCGCGGCTCGAGGTCCACGCGAGCGAGGCGCCGGTCAACGCCCCGTCTTCGGGATCGGTGGCCGTGCCGCTGAGCGAGGTGGCCGCGCCGAGCACGAAGGTGGCCCCGTTCATCGGGGTGAGCACCTGGACGGTGGGCGGGCGATTGGTGCCCGGGCGCACCACCTCGACCTCGACCGTCGCCACGCTCGACGCGCCCTGCCTGTCGGTGGCGGTCAGGACGATCCGGTGGCGGCCGAGCGCCGCGGCGTTGAAGGCGAGCGTCGAGCCCGTGCCCAGCGCTCCCGCGAGGCTGGAGCTCCACGAGAGCGAGCCGCTGGCGATCATCCCGTCTTCCGCGTCAGTGGCGTGGCCCGTCAGGGTGATGGGCAGGCCCTCATCGAAGATCGCGCCGTCTGCCGGCGCGTCGATGACGGCCACCGGCGGCGCGTTGACGGGAGGTTGATCGCCCTCGACGGTGATCGAGATCTCGGCGCTCGAGGTGGTGCCCTGGGAATCGACGGCCGTCAGCCGCAGGCGATGCGCACCGGCGAGCAGCGCGGTCGAGACCACCGGCCCGCTGCCCAGGCCACCCTGGCGATCGCTCCCCCACAGGATCTGCGCCGGCGGAATGAGCTCGTCGGGATCCGTCACCGTGCCCGCGAGCACGAACGGCCCCGCCCCCCGCAGCACCTCGCCGTCGCGCGGTGAGTCGATGCGCACGTCGGGCGGCTGGTTGGTGACGCCAGAGCAGTCACACGAGAAGACGCTCAGGCAGAGCGCCGTGAGGACGAACGCGCGCATCGTCGCCCCTTACTGGAACATGATGCGGCCGTTGGACTGGTAGCAGATGCTCGGCACGCCGGTGCCCGGGTGCACGGTGACGGAGCCCGAGGCGCCGCTGCTGGTGCCGAGCTGGGTCCAGGTCCAGAACGAGGCGCCTGCCGCGGCGGGCGTGACCAGCTCCATCGAGCCGCCTGAGTGGTGGTGCAGCATCACCGGCCGGCCATTCCACGCCACGTCGCCGATGCCCGCGCCGTTCTGCTCGTTCGCCGACCAGGTCCAGGTCGAGTTCGCGAAGGGGGTGGCGATGGTGAGATCGTAGAGCCCGCCTGCCGTGCGGGTCACGAAGCGGCCGGAGCCCGCCCACGCAGCCGAGCTGTGCACGATGTCCCAGCCCGGAGCCGGGGCTCCGTTGGCCGTCTTGAGCTCGGCGGTCGTGCCGTTCCACGAGCCGAAGAAGTCGAGGAACGTGCCGCCGGTGCCCGCCGCGTAGATCTCGAGGGGGAAGTACGCCGTGCCAGCCGCGTCGAAGAGCAGGTCGCCGCGCACGCGCGTCGAGTAGTTCGCGCCGATAGGGAAGGCGACGTTGGTGTTCGACCAGGTGTTGGGCGCGGTGCGGGTGGCGAAGATCAGGTGCTCGTAGCTCGAGTAGTACTCGTAGATCACCGAGGGGCGGCCCGTCGCGTTGAGGGCCAGCGCGATCGAGCGCGTGTCGGCGTTGTACGCGGGGAACCCGGCGCTATCGACGCGCTCGCGGGTCCACGTGGTGCCGGACTTCGTCGCGTACCAGACCTGGAAGTCGCGCACGTAGAGGATGTGAGGGTTACCCGCCGCGTCGACCCGCAGGTGCGCCTGGTTGGTGCCGATGCGGCCGCCGGTGTTGAAGCCCAGCGTGTCCATGGTCTCCAGCGCCCAGGCCGAGCCGTTCCACCGGCCGTAGTAGATCGCCGGGTGCGTCGCCGAGGTGAACGCGAGGTGGATGTTGTTGCTCTGGTCGTACTCGACCTCGCAGGCGCCGCCCGAGATCTCTGCCACGCCGCCGTCGAGCAGCGAGAGCGGAGCGGCCAGCAGCGCTTCACTCACCGACCTCGCGTGCGGGTTCTGCCGCGGCTCGACCAGCGAGAACTGGAAGGAGGTCACCACCTGCGCGTCGTCGTCGAGGGTGAGCGTCAGGGTGAGCGTGGCGGAGTCGGCGTCGGGCAGCGTCCACTTCACGCGCGCGTCGCGGGCCGACAGCGCGCCGGCGCTCGCCGACCACTCGAGCTTGCGCACCCGCGCCGGATCGAAGGCGGCGCTCAAGGTCTCTTCGGCGCCCTTGAGGAAGGGCCCTTCTCCCACCCGGAGCAGCCCCTGCACCCGAGCCGAGGTGGGCGAGTGGTTCTCGATCAGGGTGCCTTCGGGGGACTGGGAAGGGGCAGCGCAGGCGGCTCCGAAGAGGGCGAACACGAGGGCGGCGCGGAGGGTCATGCAGGCGGAACACCCGGCTGGCCGCACGAGTGCAAGGGGAAAAGGGGACAGGCTACTTTGGGTCCGGCTGGGGGCCTGACCTGGCCCGAAAAGACTGCTGCTGCGACGCGGCGCGGTATTCCCCCGGCAGTTCGGCCCTTGATTTGCCTCATACGCGGGGGCACAACGCGCCGTCGTCGCCCTTTCAAGGAGTCACGCATGAAGCGAATCGCCTCGCTGTGCCTGGCCGCAGCCATCTGTGCTGCGCCCGCCCTCGCCGATGAGGGTATGTGGACGTTCAACAGCTTCCCAGCCGCCAAGGTGAAGGCGAAGTACGGCTTCGAGCCCACCAAGGACTGGCTGGATCACCTGAGGCTCTCGTCGGTGCGCATCGCGGGCGGCTGCTCGGCCTCGGTCGTCTCGGCTGACGGCCTGGTGATGACCAACCACCACTGCGCGCGCGAGTGCATCGAGAACCTCTCGGGCAACATGAAGAAGGACTTCAACCGCGACGGCTGGTTCGCCAAGACCGAGAAGGACGAAGCCCGCTGCCCCGGCATGGAGCTCAACCAGCTCACCGACATCAGCGACGTCACCAAGAAGGTGCAGGACGCGACGAAGGACGTGCCCACCGAGAAGTTCTCGGAAGTGCAGAAGTCCGTCATCGCGGGCATCGAGAAGGAGTGCGCCACCAGCGACGAGTTCCGCTGTGAGGTGGTCACCCTCTTCCGCGGCGGCCGGTACGATCTCTACAAGTACCGCCGGCTCCAGGACATCCGCCTGGTGTTCGCGCCCGAGGACGGCATCGCCTTCTTCGGCGGCGACCCCGACAACTTCATGTTCCCCCGCTACGACCTCGACGTGTCCTTCGTGCGCATCTACGGCAAGGACGGCAAGCCGATGAAGATGGACCACCACCTGGCGTGGTCCGACGGCTCGCTCAAGGAAGGCGACGTCACCTTCGTCTCGGGCAACCCCGGCGGCACCTCGCGTGGCCTCACCGTCGCGCAGCTCGACGACGATCGCGACATGCGCATGCCGATGGTCCTGATGCGCATGGCTGAGCTGCGCGGGTTCATCACCATGTACCAGTCGCGCGGCGCCGAGCAGAAGCGGCACAGCAACGACCTGCTCTTCGGCGTGGAGAACGGCTTCAAGGCCTACAAGGGCCGCCACGCCGCGCTCGCCGACAAGGCGTTCTACGGGCAGCTGGTGAAGAACGAGCAGGACTTCCGCGCCAAGGTGAAGGCCAGGCCCGAGCTCGAGAAGCAGTACGGCGCCGTCTGGGACACCATCGGCGGCCTGGTGAAGAAGCAGCAGGCGTACCGCAAGGAATACAACGCGCTCGAGCGCGGCCCGGTGTCCGACCTGTTCGGCATCGCGCGCGGCTACGTGCGCTTCGCCGAAGAATCGGGCAAGCCCAACGGAGAGCGCCTCAAGGAGTTCACCGACGCGCGCCTGCCCCAGTTCAAGCAGGGCATGCTGGCCAACCGCCCCATCTACGACGAGATGGAGATCGCCACCCTCACCTGGTCGCTCACCAAGATGCGCGAAGACCTCGGCCCCGATCACCCGGTGATCAAGCGCGTGTTCGGCGTGAAGAGCCCGCTGCAGATCGCCACCGCCGCGGTGAAGGGCACCAGGCTCAAGGACATCAAGGTCGACAAGACCGGCAACGCCACCGGAGGCCTGCGCAAGGACCTGCTGGATGGCGGCAAGGCCAAGATCGACGCGTCGAAGGACCCGATGATCGAGCTGGCGCGCTCGTTCGACGCCGACGCTCGCGCGATCCGCAAGAAGTACGAGACCGAGGTCGACGGCCCGGTGAAGAAGCAGCAGGAGCTGCTCGCCAAGGCCCGCTTCGCCGTCTACGGCGACGCCATCTACCCCGACGCCACCTTCACCCTGCGGCTCTCCTACGGGGCGGTGAAGGGCTACGAAGAGAACGGCGCGCAGGTGAAGCCGTTCACCACCATCGCTGGCGCGTTCGACCGCCACACCGGCGCCGACCCGTTCGCGCTGCCCAAGACCTGGCTGGCGGCGAAAGCGAAGCTCGGCATGGACGTGCCGTTCAACCTCGTCACCACCAACGACATCATCGGCGGCAACTCGGGCTCGCCCATGGTCAACCAGAAGGGCGAGGTCGTCGGGCTGGTGTTCGACGGCAACATCCAGTCGCTGGGTGGTGACTACGGCTTCGACGAGTCGGTGAACCGCACCGTGGCCGTGCACTCCGCCGCGCTGATGGAGGCGATGGAGAAGGTCTACGGCGCCAAGCGCCTGGTGGACGAGATCAAGGGCGCGGCGGCGGGCGTGAAGTCGGGCCAGCCGTAACTTGTCTCCCTCTCCCTGCGAAAGCGGGGAGAGGGCCGGGGTGAGGGGAACCCTTTCGGCCGACCTCTCCCCGCTCACGCAGGGAGAGGTTTTTCGTTTCAACTGTCGTTGAGAATGTCCCGCAGCACCTGCAGCTGAAACCCCTGCGGGCTCGCGGAACCGAACGTATCCAGCCCCGCTTCGATCAGCTCGTTGGCGGCCTTGTTGAGGGCGAGCACCTGGGAGTCCTCTCCCAGGGCGTCGGCCAACCCCACCAGGTCATACGTGCGCGCCTCGGCGATGAGCGTCTGCAGCTCGGGCACGCCCGCGTCGAAGATGCGGCTCGACAGGTTGGCGAACCACGCCAGCGCAGTCGCGCGCGAATCGGGCACCGGCAGCAGGTGGCGGCCGTTCACCCCGAGCGGAGTCGAGGGGAGCTTCTTCTTCGGGGTCGCCTTCTTCTTCGCGGGAGCGGGCTTCTTCGCCGGCTTCTTCGACTTGTGGGCAGCGGCCATGGACCGCGGAGCCTACTCCCACTCGATGGTTGCGGGAGGTTTCGAGCTGATGTCGTACACGACGCGGTTGATGCCGCGGACCTCGTTGATGATGCGGCTCGAGATCTTCCCCAGCACGTCGTACGGCAGGCGGGCCCAGTCGGCGGTCATGCCGTCGACCGAGGTCACCACGCGCACCGCGCAGGTCATCTCGTAGGTGCGCTCGTCGCCCATCACGCCCACGCTCTGCACGGGGAGCAGCACGGCGAAGGCCTGCCAGGTCTCCTTGTAGAGGCCGGCGGCGTGGATTTCCTCGAGGACGATGACGTCGGCCTTGCGGAGGATGTCGAGGCGCGGCTCGGTGAGATCGGTGATGACGCGAATGGCGAGGCCCGGCCCGGGGAACGGGTGGCGCGAGACCATCTCGTCGGGCAGCCCCAGCTCGCGGCCCAGCACGCGGACCTCGTCCTTGAAGAGCTCGCGCAGCGGCTCGACCAGGGCCAGCTTCATCTTGTCGGGCAGGCCGCCCACGTTGTGGTGGCTCTTGATGGTGGCTGACGGGCCCTTGATCGACACCGACTCGATCACGTCGGGGTACAGGGTGCCCTGGGCGAGGAACTTCGCGTCGGTGAACTCGGACGCCGCTTCCTCGAACACCGAGATGAACTCGTAGCCGATGGTCTTCCGCTTCTTCTCGGGGTCGGTGATGCCGGCCAGCTTGCCCAGGAAGCGCGCGCGCGCGTCGATGGTCTTGAGCGGCACGTGGAAGCGGCCGGTGAAGAGCGCCTCGACCTGCTCGCGCTCGGCGTGCCGGAGCAGCCCGTTGTCCACGAAGATGCACTGCAGGCGATCGCCGATGGCCTTGTGCAGCAAGAGCGCCGCGACCGAGCTGTCGACGCCGCCCGACAGGCCGCAGATCACCCTGCCCTGCTCGCCGACCTTCTTGCGGATCTCCTGGATCGACTCCTCGATGAAGCTCTTCATCGTCCAGTCGCCCTTCACCTTGCAGTCGGTGAAGAGGAAGGCGCGGATCATCTCCTTGCCCTCAGGGGTGTGGACCACCTCGGGGTGGAACTGCACGCCGTAGATGGGCCTGGTCTCGTGCGCCGCGGCGGCGAAGGGCGCGCTGGGCGTCTTGCCGATGGCCACGAAGCCGGGAGGCAGGGCCTCGACGCGATCGCCGTGGCTCATCCACACCTTGAGCGAGGTGCCGGCCATGAACGAGGCGAACGGGCCGCGGGGGGAACCGACCTCGACCTGGGCGGGCCCGAACTCGCGGTGGGCGCTCTTGTCGACGCGGCCGCCCAGCATCTTGGCCATGAGCTGCAGGCCGTAGCAGACCCCTAAGACCGGCAGCCCCAGCTCGAACACCTCGGGCACGCAGCGGGGGGCGCCTTCCTGCTCGACTGACATGGGCCCGCCCGAGAGGATGATGCCCTTCGGGTCGAAGGCCTTGATGCCGGTCAGCGGCAGGTTGTGAGGGTGGATTTCGCAGTAGACCCCCAGCTCACGGACCCGGCGGGCGATGAGCTGGGTGTACTGGCTGCCGAAATCGAGGATGAGGATCTTCTCGTGAGTGGCGTGCACGCTCGGCTCCGGGAACAGTCGTTGACGAAAGGCCTTATCCCTTCAAGACTCCCGCGCCAATGAGCAAGCGCATCGTTACCGCCCTGGCCACCGCCCTGCTGTTCACCAGCTGCGTGAAGGAGATTTCGAGCGACGAGCGGCTCGATCGCGAGACCAAGCGGAGCGACGCCCTCACCTCGACCACGGCGGGCGATCTCAAGTCGCTCAAGTGCGACGACATCACCTCCGAGCTGTCGAAGGCGCGCGATGACACCGCCCCGGAAGAGAAGCGCATCACCATCTACACGGACCTGTTCGATCGGGTGAAGGACCGCACCGCCAAGTTCGAAGACGCGCTCAGCCGCAACCCCGACCTGGCGTACCAGGAAGGCAGCCAGGAGATCATCGCGGCGCGTGACGGGTGCATCCAGTCGGCGGCCGACGTGCGGCTCGACTTCGAAGGGCTCGTGCGCGAGATCGTTCAGCTGCCCGTGGTCGACGAGTACCGCGACGGCAAGCCGGTGAAGGCTGCCCGCCTGAGCTTCGACACGCTGCGCACGGCGATCGAGAAGCTGGGCCTCGACGACAAGGACACCCTGCTCACCCGCCTCGCCAACGCCGAGAAGACGGTCGAGGTGAAGGACACGAAGCGCAAGCGCGACAAGTAGGGGGTCTCCCTCTCCCTGCGGAGCGGGGAGAGGGCCGGGGTGAGGGGCTGACTTCGACTCACTCGTGGCGGTAGTTCGGAGCCTCCTCGGTAATGATCACGTCGTGAACGTGGCTCTCCTTGAGCCCCGCCGAGGTGATCTGCACGAACGTGGCCTTCGCCTGCAGGTCCTCGATGCTCCCCGCACCGCAGTACCCCATGCCCGCCCGCAGCCCGCCGAGCAGCTGGAACACGTTCATCCCCACGGTGCCCTTGTACGGAACACGACCCTCGATGCCCTCGGGCACGAGCTTCTTCTCGTCCTGAACGCCGCTCTGGAAGTAGCGGTCCTTCGAGCCCTGCCGCATCGCCCCCAGCGAGCCCATGCCCCGGTACGCCTTGTAGCTGCGGCCCTGGTACAGGATCGTCTCGCCGGGTGACTCCTCGGTGCCGGCGAAGAGCGAGCCGATCATCACCGAGTTCGCGCCGGCCGCGATCGCCTTCACCACGTCGCCCGAGTACTTGATGCCGCCGTCGGCGATCACCGGCACTCCGCTCCCGGCCGCCGCGCGGGCGCAGTCGTCGATCGCCGTCACCTGGGGCACGCCCACGCCCGCCACCACCCGCGTAGTGCAGATGGAGCCCGGCCCGATGCCCACCTTCACCGCGTCGACGCCCGCGTCGATCAGCGCCCGGGTGGCCTCACCGGTGGCCACGTTGCCGGCGACCAGTTCCCAGGGGCCCTTGAAGTTCTTCCGCAGATCCCGAATCGAGTCGATCACCCCGCGCGAGTGACCGTGCGCGGTGTCGACCACGATGATGTCGACGCCGGCCTTCACCAGCGCATCGACCCGCGCGTCCCGATCGGCGCCGACGCCCACCGCGGCCGCGACCAGCAGGCGCTGCTTCGCGTCCTTCGCGGCGTTGGGGTACACGCGGCGCTTCTCGACGTCCTTCACGGTCATCAGGCCGCGCAGCTCGCCCGCCTCGTTCACCACCAGCAGCTTCTCGATGCGGTTGCTGTGCAGCAGCTCGATCGCGCCTTCCTGGGTGACGCCCTCGCGCGCGGTGATCAGCTTCTTCGTCATCACCTGGTGCACCGGCTGGTTCAGGTTCTTCTCGAAGCGCACGTCGCGGCTGGTGATGATGCCGACGAGCTTCTTGCCCTCGACCACGGGGATGCCGTTGATGCCGTGCTCGCGCATCATCTCGACCACCCGCGAGAGCGGCGCGTCGGGCCCGATGGTGATCGGGTCGACCACGATGCCGGTCTCGTGCTTCTTGACCTTGAGCACCTCGGCCGCCTGCTTCTCGGGCGTGAAGTTCTTGTGGATGACGCCGATGCCGCCTTCCTGCGCCATCGCGGTGGCCATGCGGGCCTCGGTCACGGTGTCCATCGCGCTCGAGAGCAGCGGAATGGGAATGCGCAGGTTCCGCGTCACCTTCGTGAACAGCTCGACCTGGTGGGGGAGCACCGAGCTCTCGGCAGGCAGCAGCAGCACGTCGTCGAAGGTCAGCCCGAGGCGGATGTTGGGAGTCAGCATGTTTGGCCTCTAGACAAGTTGAGGGCCGATGGAAAGGACCCGCCGCCCGGTGGAATGACTGGTCTTTTCCAGAGGGGGGACCTATTCCGGGCCCGTTGTGTCCACCGACAACAAGCCCATCGGCCTCTCGGTGCGTCTGCCCTTCGCGAGCGCTGAGGACTTCCTCGCGAAGTACGGGGCCAACCTCACCCGGGGTGGCATCTACCTTCGCTCGCGCTCGCTGAAGAACCCGGGCACCGCGGTGCTCCTGGAGATCAAGATCGAGTCGGGCGCGCGCGTGCTCTACGCGTCGGCGGTCGTCCACTACGTCACCGGGAACAAGGGCCAGGGCGTCCCGGGCATGGGCTTCAAGTTCATCACCCTCGACGCGGTGAGCCGCCGCTTCCTCGAGTCGGCCTCGGCCGCGATGCCTCATGCGCGGTCCGATGATCCCCCCATCCCGAAGAACGTGGGGCCGATCGACACCAGCCGTGACGCGATCCCGCCCGAGCCGCCTCCCGCGTCGCAGCCCCAGGCCGCCCTGCCCTCCGAGCTCGCGGGCCGATTGCTGGTGGGTGGCGAGACGAGCACGGTGAAGGCGCCGCCGTTCGAGCCTGCCCCCGAGCCCCTGCGGACCGGGCCGATCATCGGCATCGACCTGGGCACCACCAACTCGTGCGCGGCCATCGTTCGCGACGGCAAGCCGATGCTGTTGAGCTGGAAGGACGGGCAGGCGCTCGTGCCCTCGATGGTGGCGCTCACCCGGCGCGGCCAGCTCGTGGTGGGCGCGGCGGCGAAGGCGCAGCTCACCACCAACCCGAAGTGGGTGGTGTACGGGTTCAAGCGGCTCATCGGCCGCCCGGTCGATTCGCCCGAGGTGCGTGAGCTGCTCAAGCGCTTCCCCTACGAGGTGGTGGCCACCGAAGACGGCGAATGCGCGGTGCAGCTGGCCGATCGCTCGTACCGGCTCGAGGAGCTCTCGGCGCTGCTCCTGCGCGAGCTCAAGCAGTTGGCGGAACATCGGCTCAACGAGCCCGTGTCGCGGGCGGTGATCACCGTGCCGGCCTGGTACTCCGAGCGGCAGCGCGAGGCCGTGCGCGAGGCCGGACGCCTGGCGGGCTTTCACGTCGAGCGCATCGTCAACGAGCCCACCGCGGCGGCGCTCGCGTGGGGCCACAGCCACAAGAAACCGCAGCGCGTGCTCGTGTACGACCTGGGCGGCGGCACGTTCGACGCGTCGGTGCTCGAGTACACCGAGGCGGTCTACGAGGTGGTGTCCACGGGCGGAGACACGTTCCTCGGAGGCATCGACTTCGACTCGGCGATCGTCACGCAGTTGATGGCCGACTTCGAGGAGCGCACCGACACGATCTTCACGGACCGGGTGGCGATCCAGCGGGTCTACGACGCGGCCGAGCGGGCGAAGATGTCGCTGTCGAACCTGACCGAGGCGCGCATTCACGTGCCCTTCGTGGCGGTGGTGAACGGGAAGCCGGTCGATCTCGACGTCACCCTCACCCGCGCGCAGCTGGAGAAGCTCACCCGGGCGATCGTCGATCGCACCATGGAGGTCTGCCAGGAGGTCATCCGCACGCGCATGCTGCGGGCGGATCAGATCGACGAGATCGTGCTGGTGGGTGGCCAGTCACGCGCGCCCCTGGTGCAGGAGCGGATCAAGCTGCTGTTCGGGCGCCAGCCGGTGACGGTGGGCAACCCCGAAGAGGCGGTGGCGCTCGGTGCCGCGTTGCTGGCCGACGCGCTCGAGAAGAAGGCCGGGCTGCTGCTGATCGACGTGCTGCCGATGTCGATCGGCATCGGGCTGCCCGGCGGGCGGTTTCACCCCATCATCCCGCGCAACACGGGGCTGCCGACGACGCGGAAGTACCAGATGGTCACCACGCGCGAGAATCAGAAGACGCTCGAGCTGCCGGTGTTCCAGGGCGAGGCGTCACGCGCGGCGGTGAACACGTGGCTGGGGAACTTCAAGGTGAAGGACCTGCCGCCCGGGCCGCGGGGATCCGTCGCGATCGAGCTGACGTTCGAGCTGAGCAACGAGTGCCTGCTGACGATCACGGCGAAGGAGAGCACCACCGGGCGGCGCATCGTCTCGCAGTTCGCCACGCGAGATACGCCGGCGAACGTGAAGGAGCAGATCCGCGCGATGGAGGAGGACACGGACCCCGAGGTCGACGTGTTCCAGCCCCGCGGGGTGATCGGCTGGTTGAAGCGGCTCTTCAGCTAGCTCTTCCCTCTCCCTGCGCAGCGGGGAGAGGTGGCCGAAGGCCGGTGAGGGGCTCGACTTGGTGGCCCCTCACCCCGGCCCTCTCCCCGCTTCGCAGGGAGAGGGAGATCAGCTGACTGCACTGCGGGACCGATGGGCCTGCTTCTCGCGCTCGCCCAGCGCCGCCTGCAGGTACTTCCCGGCGAGCTTCCGCCCGATCAATTCCTGCGCGAGCTCACCGGCCTCGACGAGCTTGCCCAGGTCGATCCCCGTCGCCACGCCCATGCCCTGCAGCATGAACACGAGGTCCTCCGTCGCGAGGTTCCCCGCCGCGCCGGGCGCATACGGACACCCGCCGAGCCCGCCGATGCTGGCGTCGAACGTAGTGACGCCCATGCTCAACCCGATCAGCGCGTTCGCCAGCGCAGTCCCGCGCGTGTCGTGCAGGTGCAGCGCGATCTGCTCGAGGCCCACCAGCTTCGACACCTCGCTGACGATCTCCGCGGTCTGCCCCGGAGTCCCCACGCCGATCGTGTCACCCAGCGACAATTGGTAGAAACCGAGGTCCGCCAGCTGCTTCACCACCTCGACCACCCGAGGCACCGGCGTGAGGCCTTCGTACGGACAACCCCACACGGTCGACAGGTAGCACCGCACCCGCATGCCGGCGGCGCGCGCCTCGCGAGCCACCTCCCGCGCCGTGCTGATCGCCTCGGCCACCGACTTGTTGATGTTCTTCTGCGAGTGGCTCTCGGTCACCGACAGGAACACCGCGGCTTCCTGCAGCCCCGCGGCGCGGGCCCGCTCGAGCCCCTTCAGGTTGGGCACCAGGGCCGTGAAGATCACGTCATCGCGCCGCGGCAGCATGCCGATCAACTTCTCGGCGTCTGCGAGCTGGGGAATCCAACGTGGGGAAACGAACGACGAGACCTCGATGCGCTTGAGCCCCGAGAGGATCAGCGCCTCGATCAACCGCGCCTTGTCCTCGGTGGCCAGCGTGCGCAGCTCGTTCTGGAGCCCATCGCGTGGGCCGACCTCGTACACGTCGACCTTCTTCGGCATCGAGGTCAGCGGGTTGGTGGGCATACCGGTCGTCATGGGCACTTCACGCTCGCCGTTTCGCTCCGACGATCACGTCCGTCGAAGAGTCGTCTAACGGCGCGCCATCGAGCCCGCCGACCCACCAGGCCGCGTCAAACCCGGCTTCTGCGAGCAGGCCGCGCCATTCCTCGAGGTCATAGTAGCGGATGAAGAACGGGGCCTCCAACACGCGCCCATCGGGGAGCGTGAGCTGGCGGACGATCTCGTCACGCCGCTTCTGGGGGTTGAAGACGGCCTTCTCCTTGAGGTGGCTGCCGTCGGGCAGCGGTCCATCGAACCCGGCCTCGGGCTGGGCCACCGCCCGATCGAGGTGGGAGCCCTGGATGACGAGGCTCCCGCCCGGGGCGACGACGCGGGCCAGCTCTTCGAGGATCAGGGGGACCTGGTCGTCTTCGAACGTGCCCAGGGAGTTGTACCAACACCACGCCCCGTCGAAGGCGCGGTCACGGAAGGGGATCGCCCTGAAGTCAGCGCGCGCGACGGGGCCGAACTGCTTCGCCTCGGTGAGCGAGAGCGGATCACGATCGATGCCGAATGCGGGCACGTGCTGGAGGTGCCGGCCATGGCCGCAGCCGAGATCGAGCAACCGGCCCTCGGGCAGGTTGGTGCGAATGAAGCGGGCCTCGGCGGCGGTAACGGCCTCCGAGAGGAAAGGCCGGGTGGAGCGGAGGTACAGCTCGCCAAAAAAAGGCGAACTCGCGCCTCGAGGGGAACCTGGGCCGCTCATGCGTCGTCGGTCGGCTCTTCGTCGTCTTCGTCCAGCTCGACGCGTGAGCGATCCACCTCGAGGACACCGGCTGCGTTCCAGGTGAGCTTCACGCCCTGGGGCAGCGCGAGGAAGCGCACCATCTCGGGCGCGCGCCGCGCGATGTCGGCCAACGACATCACGCCGTTCTCCCCTGAATCACCTTCCACGGTGCTGCGGAACCGCCAGCCGCTGTCCTTGGACGACGTCGACTCCTCGCGCATGGCGACGACGCTCTTGAGCTCGGTGACGAAGCCCTTCACCTGGGCCGTGGCAGACGAGTGTGGCGCATCGCCGGTGAGGTCGAGTTCCTCGAGGAGCGTGCGCTGTTCGAAGGAGCGCCGCAGCGGCACGGTGAGATCCTCGCGAAGGTCACCGTTGCCCGGTGGATTGGCGTGCACCTCGAGCACACCCACGCCGGGGAAGAGCTCTTCGGGGACGAGCTTCTGGATGAGCGGCGGGTGCCACCCGCGGAAGGGACCGCCCGCGTCGCCTTCGGCAGAGAGGAAGGTGATGCGATCGAAGCCGAACGACATCGACTGCCCGTGCACGATGCGCTTGTTGTGATCGAGCAGCCAGTCGGCGAGGTGACCGCACATGAGCGCGGCCTCTTCGAGCAGGGCGGGATCGGTGAACTCGAAGGTGATCTCGCGTTGGCCCAGCTTGGCGAGGCCGATGGTCTCGGCGCGCAGGCCGTGATCGCCCATCTCGGTGAAGCCGACGGAGAAGAGATCTTCGGCGAGGAGATCCTCGGGCAGCGCGTCAGCGGCGGTCTGCAGCGGGAACGGGTAGAGCCGCAAGATGTCGAGGCCGACGCCTTTGACCCCGACGGTCGCGCGGAGGACCGCGGTGCGCACCTCGCTGAAGAAGGTCTCTGCCCTGCCCCTGAGCTTGCGGCGGAAGCCGAGCAGGAAGCCGCGCTTCGGCTTGAAGCGCTGGAAGGCGGTGGCGTGGGGGCCGAAGAGTTCGTCCCGGGGGCCGGGCAGGATGAGCGTGCCCATCTCCCCCAGGAAGACGTCGGTGCTTGCCGGGGAGGGGAACGAGTCGTGGAGACTCTCCCCTTCGGTGTAGATCGCGAAGAAACAGCTCAGTGTGGGCACGGCGGCGCGAATTGTATCGTGTCTCCCTCTCCCCGAGGGGGAGAGGGTTGGGGAGAGGGCTAAAACCCAAACACCGCCAACAATTCATCCGCAGCGGCCGCAGCAGTCATGGTACCGGCGCGAACGGCCGCCTCGATCTCCGGAAGCCGTGCCGCCACGCGAGGATGCGCCCGAAACGCATGCTCGAGCCGCTCCCCGATGAGGGACCACATCCACGAGCGCTGCTGTTCGTGTCGAAGCTCGGCGAGTCCGCCCGACTTCTCGAGAGCATCGCGGTGGAGGCCAACGAGGGTCCAAAGCTCATCAATCCCCTGCCCCGTCTTCCCTGAGATCGCGACAGCCTGCGGTTCCCAGTCGGCGCGCTTGCGAGGCAGGTAGCGAAGCGCGGCCTTGAGATCGCCGAGCGCGACGCGAGCGAGCCCAGCGCCTTCACCGTCCGCCTTGTTCACGGCGATGAGATCGGCGAGCTCGAGCACTCCCTTCTTGATGCCCTGCAGCTCGTCACCCGACCCGGGGAGCATGAGCACGAGGAAGAAGTCGACCATGTCGGACACGGCAGTCTCACCCTGCCCCACGCCGACGGTCTCGACGAGCACGACCCCGAAGCCGGCGGCCTCGCACAGCAGCATGGTCTCGCGGGTGCGCCGCGCAATGCCACCGGGGGTCAGGCCGCTCGGAGAGGGCCGAATGAAGGCGTTCGGATCGACCGAGAGCCGCGCCATGCGGGTCTTGTCGCCGAGGATCGAGCCGCCCGAGATGCTGCTGGTGGGGTCGATGGCGAGCACGGCGACCTTGTTGCCCTCGGCGATCAGCTTCATGCCGAGCGAGTCGACGAAGGTGCTCTTGCCGACCCCGGGAACGCCGGTGATGCCCACTCTCCGGGCCTTCCCGGTGAGAGGCAGCAGCCGGGTCAGCAGAGCCTGGGCGAGCTTGCCGTCTTCAGCATCCCTGCTCTCGATGAGGGTGATGGCCTGGGCGAGGATGGATCGATCGGCCGAGCGAACGCCGCGCTCATAGGCCTCGAGACTGAGGCGGGCTCTCTTCATCTCAATGACTCCCTCTCCCCGAGGGCGAGAGGGTCGGGGAGAGGGCGAGCCCTGCCCCTTCGAGTCGATCGATCAACGAGATCGCCGCATCCGCGATCACAGTCCCTGGACCAAAGATCTCCGCCGCGCCGGCCGCACGAAGCGCGGGGTAGTCATCGGGGGGAATCACGCCCCCCACCACCACGAGAATATCGGGACGCCCACGAGCGGCGAGAGCAGCGCGAAGGGCCGGCACGAGGGTCAAGTGCCCAGCCGCAAGGGAGCTGGCCCCAACGATGTGCACATCATTCTCGACCGCCGCCTGGGCCGTCTCATCAGGAGTCTGAAAGAGCGGCCCGATATCCACATCGAAGCCAAGATCCGCGAACGCCGACGCGATCACCTTCTGCCCACGGTCGTGCCCGTCCTGGCCCATCTTCGCCACGAGGATGCGCGGCCGCCGGCCCTCGCGATCGAGGAACGCCTTCGTGCGTGCGCGAACGCC
Source organism: Archangium sp. (assembly GCA_030681645.1). Lineage (GTDB taxonomy): Bacteria > Myxococcota > Myxococcia > Myxococcales > Myxococcaceae > Archangium_A. The sequence continues at coordinate 499,707 of JAUXRX010000017.1, read as the reverse complement.
AGTGACCGCCGTCGAGGACTCACCCACCTCGCCACTGTACACGCCAGAAATGGCGCGGGTCTCAGCCTGGTGCCTGCCCCAGGCCTTCTCGAGCGCGAGCGAGATCTCCCCGACGGTCGCACGCGCGCGAGCGGCATCGACGGCGAGCTCGAGCAGGTTCCCGGGGGCGCCCTTCGCGCAAGCCGTGAGCGCGTCGAGCGTGCGAGCCACGGCCGCGTTGTCGCGGTCCCTGCGCAGCTTCTCGAGCCGTTCGATCTGGGTCTTCCGCACGGCGGCGTTGTCGACCTTGAGCACCGCGACCGGGGCCTCATTGACGGGCTTGAACCGGTTCACCCCGACGATCACCTGGCGGCCGGAGTCGATGCGAGCCTGGGTCCTGGCCGCTGCTTCCTCGATGCGCAGCTTGGGCACACCGGCCTCGATCGCCTTGACCATGCCGCCGAGGCCCTCGATCTCATCGATGTGCGCCTGCGCGCGGGCGGCCAGCTCATGGGTGAGCCGCTCGACGTAGTAGCTGCCACCCCACGGATCGACGGGCCGCGTGGTGCCGGACTCGAGCTGCAGCTGCAGCTGCGTGTTCCGCGCGATGCGAGCGGAGAAGTCAGTCGGCAGCGCGAGCGCCTCGTCGAGCGAGTTGGTGTGGAGGCTCTGCGTGCCGCCCTGCGTAGCGGCCATCGCCTCGATGCAGGTGCGGATGACGTTGTTGTGCACGTCCTGCGCGGTGAGCGACCAGCCGCTGGTCTGACAGTGCGTGCGCAGGGCGAGGCTCTTCTGGCTCTTCGGCGAGAAGCCCGAGACCAGCTTCGCCCAGAGCAGCCGCGCGGCGCGGAGCTTGGCGACCTCCATGAAGAAGTTCATGCCGATGCCGAAGAAGAAGCTGAGCCGCGGGGCGAACGTGTCGACGGGCATGCCCGAGGCGATGCCGGTGCGGATGTACTCGAGGCCGTCGGCGAGCGTGTAGCCGAGCTCGAGGTCGGCCGAGGCCCCGGCTTCCTGCATGTGGTACCCGGAGATCGAGATCGAGTTGAACTTCGGCATCTTCTTCGCGGTGAACGCGAAGATGTCGGCCACGATCTTCATCGAGGGCGCGGGCGGGTAGATGTACGTGTTCCGCACCATGAACTCTTTGAGGATGTCGTTCTGGATGGTGCCGGAGAGCTTCTCGGGCGCGACGCCCTGCTCTTCCGCCGCGACGATGTAGAGCGCGAGGATCGGCAACACCGCGCCGTTCATGGTCATCGACACGCTCATCTTGTCGAGCGGGATGCCGTCGAAGAGCAGCCGCATGTCGAGGATGGAGTCGATGGCCACTCCGGCCATGCCGACGTCGCCGGTGACGCGCGGGTGATCGCTGTCGTAGCCGCGGTGCGTGGCGAGGTCGAAGGCGATGGAGAGGCCCATCTGCCCGGCCGCGAGGTTGCGCCGGTAGAAGGCGTTGCTGTCTTCGGCGGTAGAGAAGCCCGCGTACTGGCGCACGGTCCACGGCTGGCGCACGTACATGGTGGAGTACGGCCCGCGCAGGAAGGGCGGGAAGCCCGGCATGGTGTCGAGGTGACTGAGGCCGGTGAGATCGGCGCGCGTGTACCGGGCGCGGTGCGGAATGCCCTCGGGCGTGTCCCACCCGGGGATGACGGGGTCTGCGGGGGCCGTCACCTTGACGGAGTCGAAGTCGATGGAGCTGAAATCGAGCTTCATGACACCACCTCGTTGAGCGTGGCGACGACGTCGCAGCCCATGAAGATGAAGCCGTCGATGCCTGCTTCCTTCAGTGGCGCCTCGAGCGCGCCTGGTCTGCCGGCGAGGTACACGCGCTTGCAGCCCGCGGCCTTGAGGGCCTTCACGCGATCGACCGCTTCAGCGGCGTAGCGCTCATCAGTGCCGCACAAACAAGCGACCGAGGCCTTCTCATCGCTGGTGGTCTCGCGAGAGCGGAGTCCGCCTGCCGCGAAGAACCCGGAAGCGAAGCCGACCCGAGCACGAGAAGTCGCGAATTCCCCCAACGCGATCAGGGCCACTGCCTCCCTCTCCCCCGCGGGGGAAGGCGAACTCGCGCCTCGAGGGGGAAAGAGGGTCGGGGAGAGGGCAAACCGATCCCGCAACGCCTCAAAAGCCTCGGAATCGCGACGAGCCTTGATCGCCCCCGGAGCACTGGGCAGCACCTCGTCGAGATTGGCGAACTCCGAAACCCCGAGCACCGGAGCTTTGCGCTTCGCGACCAGCTCGAGGCGTTCCTTCCACGAAGCGTCGAGGCGAGCCTGCAGCCACCCCGACTTCCGAACCGCAGCAATCCCACCCTCCTTCTCGATGGCCTGGAAGCGCTTCCACGCCTCACGGGCGAGCTCATCGGAGAACGTCTCGAGATAGTACGAGCCACCGGCGGGGTCCGACACCCGCCCCAGCGAACTCTCCTCCCGAAGCACGAGTCCCGTGTTCCGGGCGATGCGGTGAGCGAGCGCGGACTGTTCGGTGAGCGCGCGATCGAACGGCATCGGTGTCACGAGGTCAGCCCCCCCGAGCACCGCGGCGAACACCTGCGTGGTGCCGCGCAGCATGTTCACCCACGGATCGCGCTGGGTGAGCGTGCGGGTCGAGCACACGGCGTGAATGAGAGTCCTGCCATTCTCGGCCTTCGCGCCCGCCAGCAGCTTCTGCCAGCACACTCGAAGCGCGCGCACCTTGCAGAGTTCGGCGAACGTGTCCCGCCCGACGGAGATCTGTACGGCGAGTTGCTTGCCCGCCGCCGTCGGACTGAGCCCGCCACCGAGCATGGTCTCGAGGTACTGCACACCTGTGGACAGCGCGATCGCGAGCTCGTCAGCCGAGTCAGCGCCGGCCTCGTGGTCGGCGAGCGTCGAGACCATCGCCGCGACGCCGTTGGGGTAGCCCTCCGAGATCGACTTCGCGGACTCAGGCTGACCGACGAGCGCAAAGCGAAGGTCGGCCCGCGCACCCACGGGCAGCGCCCCGTCGATCACGAAGAACGCATCACGCGACTGCAGCGCGGCAAGCGCCCTGGCGTCGAGCCACAGGCCCTCCGCCCCCTCGTCGAGATCTTCGGCAGAGCCGTGCATCACGATCTTGAACGGCGCACCGGCGCCGATCGAGTGCGTGCGCGGTGCCTCGGTGTACAGCGGCGCGATCGACAGCCCTTCAGGCGTCTTGAAGACGAGCGTCTTCTCGAACGAAGCGCCGGCCAGCTCTTTCTCGACCTGGGCGCGCCAATCGGCGGCCGTGACTCGGGGGAACGTCATGACCCGACTTCATCCGTCAGAGTCCGGCTCGCGGCAAGTCTCGGTTTGCCCTCTCCCCGACCTCTCCCCCCTCGGGGAGAGTGAGAAGGGTTACATGTTGCGACGGTACTGACCGCCGACTTTGTAGAGCGCGCCGCTGAGCTGACCGAGCGTGCAGACCTTGCAGGCCTCCATCAGCGCCGCGAACACGTTCCCGTTGTCGAGCGCTGCCCGCGCCACGGCCTGGAGTGCTGCCGGCGCGGTGGCCGCGTTGCGCTTCCAGAACGCGTCTCGCGCGGCGATGGCGTAGTCCTTCTCTTCCTTCGTCGCGCGGATCACCTCGGGCGGCTGCACGGTCGGCGAGCCCTTCGGATCGAGGAACGTGTTCACGCCGATGATCGGCAGCGAACCGTCGTGCTTCATCGTCTCGTAGTAGAGCGACTCTTCCTGGATCTTCGAGCGCTGGTACATGCGCTCCATCGCGCCGAGCACCCCGCCCCGCTCGGAGATCGCCCGGAACTCAGCGAGCACCGCGTTCTCCACCAGGTCTGTCAGTTCCTCGACGATGAACGAGCCCTGCGTCGGGTTCTCGTTCTTCGACAGGCCGAACTCCTTGTTGATCACCAACTGAATCGCGAGCGCGCGCCGCACGCTGTCCTCGGTCGGCGTGGTGATCGCCTCGTCGTAGGCGTTGGTGTGCAGCGAGTTGCAGTTGTCCTGCAGCGCCAGCAACGCCTGCAGCGTGGTGCGGATGTCGTTGAACGCGATCTCCTGCGCGTGCAGCGAACGGCCCGAGGTCTGAATGTGGTACTTCAACTTCTGCGAACGATCGTTGCCGCCGTACTTGTCGCGGATCGTCTTCGCCCAGATCCGCCGCGCGACGCGCCCGAGCACCGTGTACTCAGGGTCCATTCCGTTGCTGAAGAAGAACGACAGGTTCGGCGCGAAGTCGTCGATCGGCATGCCGCGCGAGAGGTAGTACTCGACGAAGGTGAAGCCGTTCGCGAGCGTGAAGGCGAGCTGGCTGACCGGGTTCGCCCCTGCTTCGGCGATGTGGTACCCGCTGATCGACACCGAATAGAAGTTCCGCACCTTGTGATCGATGAAGTGCTGCTGAATGTCGCCCATCACCCGCAGCGCGAACTCGGTGGAGAAGATGCAGGTGTTCTGCGCCTGGTCCTCTTTCAAGATGTCCGCCTGCACCGTTCCACGCACCGACGACAGCGTCGCCGCGCGGATCTTCGCGTAGACCTCGGGCGGCAGCACCTCGTCGCCTGACACGCCCAGCAGCATCAGCCCCAGGCCGTCGTTCCCCTCGGGCAGCGCGCCCTGGTACTTCGCCCTTGGCACGCCCCGCTTCGCGAACAGCTCGTCGATCTTCTTCTCGACCTCCGCGGTCTTGCCCTGCGCGCGGATCCACTTCTCGCACTGCTGATCGATCGCCGCGTTCAGGAAGAACCCGAGCACCATCGGCGCCGGGCCGTTGATCGTCATCGAGACCGACGTCGCGGGGTCGCAGAGATCGAAGCCCGAATAGAGCTTCTTCGCGTCATCCACGCTGGCGATCGACACGCCGGAGTTGCCGACCTTGCCGTAGATGTCCGGCCGCGGATCCGGGTCTTCGCCGTACAGCGTGACCGAGTCGAACGCCGTCGACAGCCGCTTCGCCGGCAGCCCGCGCGAGACGTAGTGGAAGCGCTTGTTGGTGCGCTCGGGGCCACCCTCCCCTGCGAACATGCGTGCGGGATCTTCGCCCTCACGCTTCAGCGGGAACACGCCCGCGGTGAACGGGTACTGCCCCGGAGGGCTCTCGCGCAGCAACCACGTGAGCACGTCGCCCCAGTCCTCGTACTTCGGCAGGCAGACCTTCGGGATCTTGAGGTGTGAGAGTGACTCGGTGACGAGGTCGATCTCGATCACCTTCTCGCGCACCTGGTACTGGTACTTCGCCGCCGCGTAGCGCTTCTTCGTCGCAGGCCAGTCGGCGAGCAGCTTCCGTGATTCGGGGGAGAGCCGCCCTTCCAGTTCCCGATAGAGCTTGATCAGCTCGCCCAGGAAAGGCGGCTCACCCTCGACGTGCTCGGTGACGTGCACCACTCCGCCCGCGGTCGTGGGCTCGACGATCTCGAGCTTCTTCTTCCCCACGTTGGCCCGCAGCAGCTCGATGGTGCCGTGCAGTTGGTACATGCGCCGCGCGATCGCCGCCTGGGACCGCACCACGGCGTCGTATTCCTCACACGTCTCGACGATCTCCGCGAGGTAGCGCGTGCGCTCGGGCGGAATGATCCACTTCTTCTCGCTCATCCCCGGGGTGAGCTCGAGGTGCGACTCGAGCTTCGCCCCCGTCTTCTTCGCGAGGACCCCGATGATCGCCCGGTAGAGCTGGTTCATGCCCGGGTCGTTGAACTGCGAGGCGATGGTGCCGAAGACCGGCACGTCCTCGTCCTTGCGCTCGAAGGCGTTGTGGTTGCGCTTCCACTGCTTGCGCACGTCACGCAGCGCGTCGAGCGAGCCGCGCTTGTCGAACTTGTTGATCGCGACGATGTCCGCGAAGTCGAGCATGTCGATCTTCTCGAGCTGCGTCGCCGCGCCGTACTCCGCGGTCATGATGTACAGCGACACGTCGGCGTGGTCGGTGATCTCGGTGTCCGACTGGCCGATGCCGGACGTCTCCACCACGATCAGGTCGAACCCCGCCGCGCGGCAGATCTCGATCGACTCGCGCACGTGCTTGGACAGCGCCAGGTTGCTCTGCCGCGTCGCCAGTGACCGCATGTACACGCGCGGGTCGTCGATCGAGTTCATGCGAATGCGATCGCCCAGCAGCGCGCCGCCGGTCTTCCGCTTCGAAGGATCGACCGAGATCACCGCGATGGTCTTGTCCTTGAAGTCGGTGAGGAAGCGCCGCACCAGCTCGTCCACCAGGCTCGACTTGCCCGCGCCGCCGGTGCCGGTGATGCCGAGCACGGGGACGCGGGTGTTGGCCTTCGAGAGCTCCGCCAGCGCCGTGCGCAGCCCGTCGCCCGCGTCAGGGAAGTTCTCGGCGATGGTGATGAGCGAGCCCAGCGTCGACGGATCACGCTCGCGCAGCTTCGGGAGCATCGGCTTGAAGTCAGCCGGCCGCTTCTCGAAGTCGCACTGCTTGATCACGTCGTCGATCATGCCCTGCAGGCCCATCGCGCGGCCGTCGTCGGGTGAGTACAGGCGCGACACGCCGTAGCGGTGCAACTCTTCGATCTCCGCGGGGAGGATGGTGCCGCCGCCCCCGCCGAAGACCTTGATGTTCGCGCCGGCCTGCTTGAGCAGGTCGATCATGTACTTGAAATATTCGACGTGCCCGCCCTGGTACGAGGTGATCGCGATGCCCTGCACGTCTTCCTGGATCGCGCAGTGGACGATCTCGGCCACCGAGCGGTTGTGCCCGAGGTGGATCACCTCGGCGCCGGAGGACTGCATGATCCGGCGCATGACGTTGATCGCCGCGTCGTGGCCGTCGAACAGCGAGGCCGCGGTGACGATGCGGACGTGGTGACGAAGCTTGAAGGGTGTGGCGGTGGCGGCTTGCACGCTCGAAGAACTAACAGCTTGCAGGCCCACCGTCAGCAGGGTCGACGCGCCAGCCCCGGTCGCACCACGTGGCACTCAGCGTGATGCCTTGATGCTGCATCAAACGGACGCTAGTTTGATGCCATGCGCACCACCGTCAACGTCGACCCTGACTTGCTCGCCGAGGTCGCCCGGCTGCTGCAGACCCGGTCCCTGACCGAGACCGTCAACGCGGCGCTGCGCGAGGTCATCACGATCACCCGGCGCGCCAGGCTCGCCGAGCGTGTGCGCAAGGGGTCACTCCCGGTTCCCACCCCTGAGGAGGTGCGCCGCTTGCGCCAGCAACAGGTGAAGACCGGGAGCCTCACCTCGAAATGAGCCTGGTCTTCATCGACACCAGCGTGTGGGCACGCATCGCCCAGCCGACGGTGCGTGACGCAGTGGCTGACGCCATCAGTGGTGGCGGGGTCGTGATCACCACCCCGCTGATCCTCGAACTCCTGCGCTCGGCTCGGGACGCCGCTGAGCACGCTCAACTTCGCCTCGACTACGAGGCCCTCCACGTCGTCGGAATCTCGGCAGAGCTCTGCGTCCGGGCGCTCGACGTGCAGGCTCGGTTGGCGCGTCGCGGCTATCACCGGGGTCCTGGACCCATCGATCTCCTCTCGGCCGCGGCGGCCGAATCGGTGAAGGCCACGCTCTGGCACTGCGATCGCGACTTCGAGCTGATCTCAGAGGTGACCCATCAGCCCATGCGCCGCCTCGGGCGCTGACGGCTCAGAGCTTCGAGAGCCGATCCGCCGCGGCCTGAAGCACCGCCTCGGTCTTGCAGAACGCGAAGCGCGCCATGCCGTGGACGTGCACCGCGTGCTCGGCCGAGTGGAAGCCTGACGTCGGGATCGTCGCGATCCCGTGGTCGACCAGCAACCGCCTGCAGAAGGCCACGTCGTCCTCGCCCGCGCGGCGATGCCGGTCGGTGCGCGCCATCAGGAAGTAGGTGCCCTCGCACGGCAACACCTCGAAGCCCGCCGTATTCAGCGCCGCGGTGAGGAAGTCCCGCTTCTGGGTGTAGCTCTGCACGAAGCCCTGGAAGTACGAGTCGGGCAGCTCGAGCGCCTTCGCGATCGCCACCTGAAACGGCGCGCCTGAGCAGAACGTGACCCATTGGTGCACCTTCTGCACCGCCGTCACCAGCTCGGCCCGCCCGAGGTGCCAGCCGATCTTCCACCCGGTGAACGAGAAGCTCTTGCCCCCGCTCGAGATGGTCAGCGTGAAGTCCTTGAAGCCCGGCAGCGTCGCCGGCCGCACGTGCTTCCCGGCGTCGAACACCAGGTGCTCGTAGACCTCGTCGCTCAGCAGCACCGCGCCTGCCTTGCGCGTCAGCTCGCCGATGCGCTCGAGCTCGGCGCGCGTGAAGAGCTTGCCGGTCGGGTTGTGCGGTGTGTTCACGATCACCAGCTTCGTGCGCGGGGTGAACGCGGCCTCGAGCTCGGCGTCATCGAGCCACCACTGCGCATGTGCAGTATCGGGTGCTCGCAGGCGCACAAAGCGGGGCACCGCCTGTGCGAGCTGCACCGACGCCAGGTACGAGTCGTAGAACGGCTCGAACAGCACCACCTCGTCGCCGGGGTTCGTGAAGGCCTGCACCGCGTCGAAGATCGCCTCGGTCGCCCCTGACGTGACCCCGATCTCCGACGCGGGATCGAGCACCTGCCCGTAGAACCGCTGGCTGTGCGCGGCGATGGCCGCCCGCAGCACCGGCGCGCCCTGCCCGACCGCGTACTGGTTCACCCCGCCGTTGATCGCGTCGATGGCCGCCTGGGCGATCTCCTTCGGGCCGTCGAAGTCAGGGAAGCCCTGGCCGAGGTTGACCGCGCCGTGCAGCGCCGCGAGCCGTGAGAATTCGCTGAATACCGAGGTGCCGAAGCTGGCGACGCGCGCGCTCTCCATGGGACGCGCACCCTACTCTCGCGGTCGGCAGGTGCGCGGTGCCGAATGTCTGGGTACCGCGTTCGATGAGCGGCCGGAGCACCGAAGCGCTCGCACGGCACCCGTCAAATCGGGCCGCAGACGTCGATCTCCCGCGCCTCGAGCGGCCTGGCCCAGACCCGGGTGCCCGTCGCGTCGCGCGCCTCGAGCGTCAGCCGCGAGACCTGCCTGCACTTGTTGCTCTGCTCACCGTCGCGCTCGATCAGCACGCGCAGCGCGAGACCTTCTGCGGCTGGCGCAAGCAGCGGAAGCAACGTGGTGGTCTTCGGCGCCGAGGCCGCAGCCGCCGGCAGGTCGAGCAAGGGGGAGAGGTACGCACAGGCCCCCGGCTCGCCCATGGGCTTCCGGCGTCCTTCCGGCGGCTCCCAGACGAAGTCCTCCAGCGGCTCGGGCACCGCGGCGCAGGTCCGCGGGTCGAGCCGCACCACCCCGCACGCGTCCGCCGCCACCTCCCGCTCCTTCGCCCGCTCGTCGGGTGGAGTGCCCCCCGAATACGACCAGTCGCTGCGCCAGAACACGTACGGCTGCCCGGCGCGGTCGAACACGTGCAGCCAGGCCGTCACGGCCTCGGCGGGCGCCTCCAGCGCGAGCGAACACGGCACGGGCTTGGTCGGGGCTTCCGGCGCGACGAAGGTCACCTTCGGAGGCAGCCTCGCCGACTCCATCCCCACGGCGAGCAGGCGACCGGCCCTCCACAGGCTGTCTCCCGACGCAGCGGGTATCCGCCACCGCTCGTTTCCGTTGCGCAGCTCGAGCGCGACGAGCTCGGGCGTGAGCGCATAGACGAGCTGCTTGTTCCGGTCGACCAGCACCAGGCGCGAGATCGGCTCGACGTCGAGGCGATCAGCTGGGGGCTCGTCCGCGATCTCGAGCGCGAACTGCCGGTTCCGCTCGGCCATCTGCGCCCGGCAGGTGAGCGTGTCGTTGCACTCGACGAAGCGGTGCGCGCACCCGCTGAGCGCGAGCAACAGCCAGGCGCACCTCATTTGAGCGCCATCAACGCCAGCGCGATGGCGATCACCACCAGCCCGATCGAGATCCACACCAGGCCCTTGCGCGACTGCGGGGGTGGCGCCGATGAGAGCCGTAGCACCGCCTCGGGGATCCGGTTGCTGCCGGTGACGGCGCCGAGATCCTGCAGCGGCTGGCCACCTTCCTTCGTGGTCACCACCAGCTCGCGCAGGTGCTGGATGATGCGATCCCTGCCGGCATACGGCTGAAGCGCGGCCGCGATGCGCACCATCCGCTCGCCGTCGGTGGTCAGGTCGTACGCCACGTTCGCCGCACCGCGCGTGCTGCCTTCCAGCTGCGCCGAGCCGGTGACGAAGCCACGCCCGCGCTCCCAGATCACCACGTCGTCGAAGAGCGAGAACTCGTGCCGCGCCACGCGGCCGGTGTCGTCGATCTCACTGACCAGCTCTGCGTGACGGGCACCGCGATGCCACACCTTCCGCAGCCCGCCGGCATCGGGTGGCGACTCCACCGCTCGAATGCGAAACATCGAGTCGACCGCTGCTCGAAGTTCCTCTGCGCTCCTCACCGCCGGCATGCAGGTTCAAAAGTACCACCGGCCTCCGCGCCCTCAATTTTTCAAGTCGAAATGACCACTTGCGTCGTGACCGGTTCGTCACGACATGGCTAAGAACCGCGCCCATGCGTCGTCTCCCCCTCGCGTTCGTGCTCTTCCTCACCGCTTGTCCCCCGAAGCAGGTCATCAAGCCGCCCGAGCCGTCGGGGCGCTGCGACGTCGACTTCAGCACGCTCGATCAGTTCTCGAACGTGGGTACCGGCGCGACCGCGACGACCATCACCGAGGCCTCGCAGTTGATCGGCGGCAACTACGCGCAGGGCCGCATTGGTGACCTGCTGCTCGAGAACGATCGGGTGCGCGTGGTGATCCAGCAGCAGACGCACCTGATCGCTCCGATTCCGTACGGCGGCACGATCATCGACGCCGATCTGAAGCGCAGCCCCGGCACTCCGGGCCGCGACGAGTTCGGGAAGATGGGGCTGGTCTACGCCTTCGGCCGCACCGTGAATCACACCAGGGTCGAGGTGCTCAACGACGGCAGCAAGGGCGGCTACGCGGTGATCGCCGCGACCGGCGAGGACGCGGTCGTCGACTACGTGAACGTGAAGAACGTCATCTCGGACTTCCTGGGCAACGTGCAGCTGGTGCGCGATCCCAACGAGCCGATGCCGTACCTGGTCACCACTTACTACGTGCTCTCGCCCGGAGAGAGTCGCGTGCGCGTGCTCTCGGCGTTCTGCAACCAGGGCAAGGACACGATCTCCATGCAGGTCGGAGACATCGTCGAGCAGGGCGGCGTGAGTGAGATCTTCAACCCCGATGGCTGCACCAACGGGCTGGGTGCGAAGGGCTGCCTCGTCGACCCTTCTTCGTGGTTCGGCTACCAGGCCGACGGGGTGGCGTACGGCTACCGCGCCTACAAGTTCGCCGACTCGAAGACGCCCGCGACGAACGCGCTGCTCTACGTGGCCGGCGTCGCGGCGGTGCTGGCCGACGGAGAGAACCAGGCCGGGTTGCTCTCGTGGATGGACGCGAACGCGAGCCGCAGGCCCGGCGCGTTCGGGGTGCTGCCCGGCGACAAGCGCACGTTCCTGCGCGACTTCTTCGTGGGGAAGGATCTCGGAGAGATCACCGGCGCGATGCTCTCGCTCGACGCGGCTCCGAAGTCGCGGCTCACCGTCACCGCGCAGAACGCCGACGGCACTCCCCTGCCCGGCGGCCGGGTCACCCTCAAGAACGCTGAGTCGGGCCGCATGCAGACGCTCTTCATCGCCGACGCGCAGGGCATCGCGCGTGGTGACGTGCGCCCGGGCAACTACCTCATGGGCGTCGGGGCGCTGGGCTCGGCGATCGAGCCCCTCACGCCTGTCTCGGTTCCTTCGAACGGCGAGGCGAACGTCACGCTGAAGAAGGGCGCCAGCCGCCTGCTCACCGTGCAGGTCTCCGATCCGTTCAATCGGCCGCTCACCTCGAAGGTGGTGGTGCGCTGCACGAACCCACCGTGCACCCACCAGCTCATCGACTACCGCCCCTGGGCGAACGTGGAAGACCAGCCGTCGGACCTCCAGGCGATCGTGCATGCCGGCGCCGATGGACGAGCGGTGATCCCGCTGCCTCCCGGTCAGTACGAGGTGCTCGTCTCGCGTGGCATGGAGTACTCGGCCTTCCCCGACACCTACCCGGCGCTGGGGCAGGCGGTCGACCTGCGCACGGCCGATCAAACGGTGCCGGTGACGCTGGCGCAGGTCATCGACAGCACGGGGTGGATGAGCGCCGACCTGCACGTGCACGCGATGGGGAGCCCGGACAGCGCGGTGAGCAACTCCGTGCGCGCGATGAGCTTCGCCGCCGAGGGCGTCGACGTGCTGGTGTCGACCGACCACGACTACATCACCGACTACGCGCCGGTCCTCGAGCAGCTGCAGCTGAGCTCGTCGATGGCGTCGATGATCGGGTGCGAGGTGACCCCGTTCGACTACGGCCACCACAACACCTTCCCCCTCACGCGGCGGGAGAGCCTCAACGGCGGCGCGTTCGAGTGGGCCGGAGGCGACGGCCCGAGCCTGCGCCTGGGCCAGATGTACGCCGGCATTCGCGCGGCGGACCCCGAAGCGGTCATTCAGATGAATCACCCGCGGGGCTCACCGGGCGGCGCGCTGACGATGATGAAGATCGACTCCGAGACGGGCGCCAGTCACGCCAACCCCGTCGACTTCCGCCAGGAGGCCGCGCCCGACGCGACGGCGCTCGACACGAAGCTCTACGACAACAACTACGACGCGCTGGAGATCATGAACGGCACCAGCCCCGACGTCGCCGTGCTCAACGACTGGATGACCTTCATGTCGCGCGGCTGGCTCAAGGTCGGCACCGGCGTGTCAGATACGCACTACACGTTCAACGTGGTGGGCGGGTACGGGCGCACGTGGCTCAAGGTCGGAGTGGATCAGCCGAGCCAGTGGACCTCGGGGGCGTTCATCCAGGCGATGAAGCAGCGCAAGGCCACGTTCTCGAGCGGTCCGTTCATCACCCTGAGCGCGCGCAGGGTCGAGAGCGGCGTGCCGGCGGGGCCCACGTTCGAGGTGGGCGACACGGTGATCGGCGGCGGCGAGATCGAGCTGACGGTCGACGTGCAGGCGCCGGAATGGATGCAGTTCGACTCGATCGAGGTGCACACGCACGCGCCCGGTCGCGGCGCGCTCAATGGTGAGGAGAACAACACCCTGCTCCCGGCCCAGGCGGCGCTGAGGAAGACGTACGTTCCGACGATGCTGCCGCTCGAGGCGGTGCCGGGGCTCAACGGCTTCAACGCGCGGCGCGTGCACGTGCGCGAGACGTTCCGGGTGACACCGACCACCGACACCTGGTTCGTGGCGATGGTGCGCGCGTCGGCGGCGAGCCGGACGCTGGCCCCGATGGCGTGGGACGGCGTGAGCTGCTCGGGCGGCATCTGCACCCCGTCAGGGAGCCGCGCGTGGGGTGTGACGAACGCGATCCTCGTCGATGGTGATGGCTCGGGCGCGTACGACGACTTCCCGCTCAAGCCGACTCAGCCGCTCAGCGCCGTGACCCCGCCCGTCGATCGCGGCCCGCGCCGCGTCCCTTCCCCGGTCGAGTTCGAGGAGTGGCTGCGCAAGCTCGTCCGGCACTGAGGCCTCGATGACTCGGCCTCTCCAGGCGCAACGGATGGGCCGCGCGTCCATTCCGGTCGCCACGACTTCGCGTTACGTTGTGGACGTGCAGACGCAGATTCCAGCTTCATACCGACTGACTTGGCGAGACTGGGTCCGGGAGGCTCCGGAGCAGGGGCTCTGCGAGCTGATCGGAGGGGAACTCCACGTGTCACCAGCACCGACGCCGGAGCATCAGCGCCTGGTTGGACGCCTGCATGCGGCGCTCTTCACTTTCCTGGATGTGTCCGGAAAGGGAGAGGTCTTTCAGGCTCCAACAGGACTCCGGTTGACCGTGGAAGATGTGGTCGAGCCCGATCTCTTCGTCGTTCTTCATGGAGGCAAGGCACGCGTCACGCCTGCCGCGATCGTTGGCGTCCCAGCACTGATCGTCGAGGTGCTTTCTCCCGGTACTGCCCGGCGAGACCTGGTGTGGAAGCGCGATCTCTACCTGCGTGCCGGCGTTCCAGAATACTGGATCGTGGATCCGCGCGCCCGCGTGGTCACCGTGCTCACGCGCGGCCGAGGCAAGTGGAAGTCGGAACGCGCGACAGACGTGCTTTTCACTTCCTCGCTCGCGGGCTTCGAGTTTCCGCTCAAGGCCCTGTTCCGCTGATCAGTCTGACGTCGCTCGTCTCACTTCCCCCAGCGAGGGCTTCAGTCCGCCGGCGGCGTGGGCGTGTAGATGTACGCGTCCTGGAGGATCTCGATCGATCCATCCACCAGCTCGTTGATGCCGCCCGTCACCAGCACCGTGCCGTCGAGCAGCGTGGTGCAGGTGTGGCTGTAGCGGGCCTTGGGCAGGTTCGGCGCGCCGATGCTGGTGACACCGCCCGAGCTCGCCGCGGTGATCAGCACCGCGGTGGCATCGGACCGGGGAGGCCCGCCTGAGTCAGACGTGCGTCCACCGAGCGCCAGCACCGTGCCGTCACCCATCGTCACCGCACAGACGTCACCGCGCGCCGTGCGGATGTCGGGCCCCGGGGCCACGGTCGCGGCCGCGGCGTTGAGCACCTCGGAAGACGCGACCGGACGAACCAGCGTCGGATCGGAATAGCCCCCCAGCACCACCAGGTCCGCCGAGTCACGAATGAGCGCGCCCGCGGCCCCGCGCCGGCCCGCGCCCGCCAGCGCCGGAGGCATCGAGGTCGACTGCTTGGCGAAGGTGGTCCCGTTGAACTTGAAGAAGGTGATGTCGTTCTTCACCGTGGCGCCGTCCGTGCCGCCGACGACCGCGACGTACTCGCCCTTCTTCACCGGCATCACCGTCGCGTCGAGCCGGGGCAGCGTGACGCCGTCGACGATCTTGTAGAGGTTGGTCGCGGGGTCGAGCCACTCGACCTCGTCCACCGGCACGATCGAGCTCTTCCGGGTGATGCCTCCGACGATCAGCACCTTGCCGTTCGCGTCGATGGCCGCCTGGTGCCGCGAGCGGTTGATCGCCGCTGGCACGCGCGGGCCCACCGCGCCGAAGTCATCGACGTCGGTGTCGTAGAAGAGGATCGACGCGATCGGGCTGACCGTGTTGTTGGCGCCGTTGCTGTAGACCTCGCCGCCCCACACCATCACCTGCCCGCTGGGGAGCCGGATCGCCGCGTGGTACGCGCGCGGCAGCTCGTACACCGCCCCCTGCGCGGTGATCGACAACGACTTGGTCAGCTCGAACGCTCCCGTGGCCGGGTTGAACACCTCGGTGTCCGCGAGCGCTTTCTTCTCAGGCAACCCGGGCTTCAGGTTGAAGCCGCCCGCGATGAAGACCTTCCCGTTCTTGAGCACGGTCGCGCTGTGACCCGCGCGCGGCACGCGCAGCTGCTGGCACTGCGTCGGCGCGGCGGCCGAGACGATCGGCGCGAACGTGTTCACCTTGCGCAGGATCACGTTCAGGCGGATCGGTTCGCCCGCCAGGTCTTCGGGGACGACGTCCGGAACGGCGAATGGAAGGGTCTTGCCCATCGACACCACCCGCGCCCCGGCGTTCGGATCGCCGTCGTAGGCTCGCACCTCGACCACCCGCACGGGCCCAGCCGGAATCTCGGGGATCTTCAGTTCTCGCGTCGCAGGGTTGCTGCCGGAGATCTCGGTCTTCGGCTCCATCACCCCGCCGTCGGCCTCCTCGCCCGTCACGCGCACCCGGAGAAACTGCACGCCCTCGAACGGGTTGGCCGACGGGTCACAGCTCTGCGTGACGATGTTGAGGCTGTACTTCACCTCTTTGGGCGCGCACCCAAAGGAACCCAACGCCACCAGCGCGCTCAACAGCAATCGCTTCATGTTCGATCTCACCAGGTCGCCGTGACGGTGCCCGTCACTGGCTTGGTCAAGGCGGTGATTCCGAAGTAGCCGCCGACGCCCGCGCCTGCGGCGACCGCGACCCCAGTGACGACCCACACCCAGACGGGCACGCCACTCTTCACCTCGGGCTTCGTGTCTTCAGGCGGCTTCTCGCCCATGTCGGGGGGCGGCTGCTCCTCGACCTTCTTCTGCGGCACCAGCACGACCTTCTTCGACTTCGGGCCGGCGGTCTCGATCTCGTCGGGGTTGGTGGGCGTGTCGTTCATCGCCAGCGTGGTTCCCCCGCGCGCCGGCCGCGTGGCGAGGTTGAGCGGCAGCGAGGCGACGGTGCCGAACGAGACCAGCCGCTTGACGATCTCCTCGCCCAGCTTGAAGGCCTCGGTGTTGGCGGTGAGCACGTCGGTGTCGAACGAGACCGGCGTCAGCGCCAGGAACACCTGCCGCCGCGCCGCGTACAGCGCCGTGCCCGCGGTGAGCTGGCTGTCGCTCGTCTTGTACACGTAGCCGACCAGCGCCCAGTCGGCGTTGACCGCCTTCAGGTACGCGTTGAGGCGGGTCGACGTGCCGTTGTCGACCGACGAGGCGATGGCGGGGTCGACGAGCACCGGCTTCGCGGCGACGACCGGCCCGCGCTCGGAGGGCCCGCCGAAGCTGGCCTTCACCTTCACCAGGGTGTTGGTCACGTTGATGGTCTGGCCGAACTTCTCGCCCTTCGTGCCTTCCACCTTCACGTAGTGGGTGCCGCCGGGCACGATCTCGTCGAGCACCGGCACCATGCCCAGGTCGCGCCCGTCGAGGAACGCGGTCGAACCCGACGGCCCTTCGATCGACACCGTGCCCTTGGGCTGCTTGTCGAGGCGCTTCTTGGCCTTGTCGAACTCGCGCTGGAAGATCGGCGGAAAGCCCGCGGACAGCTCGTAGTTCGGGGCGAAGCGCGCGAACTCGATCAGCGCGTTCTTCGCTTCCTTCTCTTCCCCCATGCGGAACGCGGCGGCGGCGAGCTTCACGTACGCGTCGGTCACTCCCTCGTAGTCGGCGGTGGCGGGATCGCTGAGCATCCCCGCGATGCCCTTCCTCAGGTTCGCGACCGCGTCTTCGAAGCGCAGATCATCGAACGCC
This sequence comes from Archangium sp., assembly GCA_030681645.1. GTDB lineage: Bacteria > Myxococcota > Myxococcia > Myxococcales > Myxococcaceae > Archangium_A. Next base: position 482,830 of record JAUXRX010000017.1, on the reverse strand, counting down.
TTCTTCCCTGCCTCGAGCGCGCTCACGGCCTCGGGGCTCGGGCCGCGCTTCGCGACCCCGGGTTTCTCAGGCGGAGGCGCAGGCTTGACCACCGGCGGCGTCACGAGCTCGATCGTGTCACCGCGCGACTTGAGCTCGTCGAGGACGAGCGCGTTGAACTTGGCCGAGGCGGTCTCGCTCGCTCCGTCGCCAACAGCGAAGGGCACCACCACGAGACGCGACTTCTGCGCATGGGCCGAAACGGCGACAGCCACGCACATCAGGGGAATGAGACGGGACATGATTGGTTTTGGCTGATAAAACAAACGGTTAGCCGCGGCACCTTAGTGTTTCCCACCGTTCGCGGTCAATCTACCTCCACGTGAAGCTGTCCCTCACCACCCGCATCTTCCTTGGCTACGCCGTGGTGCTCGTCACCTTCGGAGGCGTGTCGGGTTTCTCCGTGCTCACCCTGCGCCAGAACCAGGTGGAAATCCGGCTCGTTTCCGAGGGCTACCTGGGTCTCTCTCAGACCGTCGCCGCCATCGAGACGTTCCAGGGCAACCAGGCGAAGGACACCGAGCGCCTGCGCGACGAGAAGAGCGTCGAGACGCGGAAGGCCCTCATCCGCCTGGCGCGCCTCTATTTTCCGGGGCTGATGGCGGGGCGGCTCCAGTCGGGGAAGGACACCGCCACCAAGGTGCTCGAGTTCGCGCCCGAGGCCGAGAAGCCCTTCGTCACCGACGTGGCGAAGAAGTTCGACGAGCTCAAGGTGCGCTTCGCCGAGTACGAGCAGGTGGCCGACCAGGCCTTCCAGCTGCTCGAGTCGCCCAACCCCGATTGGGACAAGGCCAACGCCGCGCTCGATCGCCTGCAGCAGATGGAGAACTCGCTGTCGTCGACCATCCGCCTGTTGCACGGCTCGCTCGAGGCGCGCATTCACGAGCGGGTGCGCATCACGCAGGAGCGCGAGCGCCGCACCGGCGTGGCGATCATCTTGCTGCCGGTGGTGGCGATCGGCGTGGGCCTGCTCGCGACGGGGCTGGCGGCGCGGAGTCTCCGGCCGGTGCGAACGCTGATCGAAGGTGTCTCGCGAATTCGGCAGGGCGACTACGAGGCGAAGATCGGCGTCGAGGGCGAAGACGAGATCGCCGTGCTCGCGCGCGAGTTCGACGCCATGGCGAAGGCGCTCAAGGAACGCGAGGCCCAGCTGCAGCAGAAACAACAGGAGCTGATCCGCGCCGAGCGCCTGGCCGCGGTGGGCCGGGTGTCCGCGCAGGTGGCCCACGAGATCCGCAACCCGCTCTCGTCGATCGGCCTCAACGTCGAGATGCTGCAGGACCAGCTGGGCGAGAGCCGCTTCGAGACCGCCGCCGAGGCGAAGGAAGCGCGCGACCTGCTCGCCTCGGTGATGCGCGAGGTCGACCGGCTCACCGAGATCACCGAAGACTACCTGCGCCTCGCGCGGCTCCCCACGCCGGCCAAGCGCCCGGAGGACCTCAAGAAGCTCCTCGAAGAGGTCCTGGGCTTCGCGCGCGAGGAACTGGATCGTGCCGGCGTGAAGATCGTCGCTGAGCTGCCCGAGACCGCCCTGCCCGTCTCGGCCGACGAGGGGCAGCTGCGCCAGGTGTTCCTGAACCTCATTCGCAACGCGCGCGAGGCCATGGCCGCGGGCGGCACCCTCACCGTTCGCGCCGGCACCTCGGGCTCGCTCATCGACGTGCGGGTGAGCGACACCGGCTCGGGCATCTCACCCGAGGCGCGCGAGAAGCTCTTCGAGCCCTTCTTCACCACCAAGCCCGGCGGCACGGGCCTGGGTCTCTCGCTCTCGCGGCAGATCGTCGAGGCCCACGGTGGGCGCATCGACGTCGACAGCGCCCCCAGCCGCGGCACCACCTTCCTCCTGGAGTTTCCATCAGCGTGAGCTTCTCCGTGTTCAGAGACGTGCTCCCCTCGGGGCTCACCGTCGTCACCATCGAGACCCCCCACCTCCACAGCCTCATGTGCGCGGTCTACGTGCGCGTGGGCAGCCGCCATGAAGACGACGGCAGCAACGGGGTGAGCCACCTGCTCGAGCACCTCTTCTTCCGCGGCAGCAAGAGCTACCCCGACTCGGTGCGCATGAACGCCGTGGTCGAGGGCGTGGGCGGCAACCTGAACGGCGTCACCATGCGCGACTCGAGCTACTTCTATTCACCCGCGCACGTCGATGGGCTCGAGCAGCTGCTCTCGGTGCTGGGCGAGATGCTGACCCGGCCCCGCCTCGGGCACCTCGAGACGGAAAAGCGGATCATTCTCGAGGAGATGCTCGACGAGGTCGACGAGCGCGGCCGTGACGTCGACGTCGACAACCTCTCGAAGCGGGTGCTCTACCAGGGCCACCCGCTGGCCATGAAGATCGCGGGCACCACCGATTCGGTGAAGAGGCTGACCCTGCGCGCGGTGCGGCGGCACTTCGAGCGCGCGTACGTGGGCGGCAACGTCGTGGTGGCGGTGTCCGGCCCGGTGACGCGGCGCCGCGTGCTGGAAGCCACGAAGCGATCGTTCAAGCACCTGCCGCAGGGGCTTCGGCTCGACGAGGCCCCGCCCATTCCGCTCGCGCCGACCGGCCCACGCTTCAAGTACGTGACCCTGGACGAGGCGCAGGTCGAGTTCCGCCTGAGCTTTCCCACCGTGCGCGAAGATCACCCCGACTCCGCGGGCCTGTCGTTGTTGCGCCGCGTGCTCGACGACGGGCTGTCGAGTCGGCTGCCGCACAACATCGTGGAAAAGCGCGGGCTCGCCTACTCGGTGGGCGCGATGATCGAGTCGTTCCACGACGCGGGCACCTTCGAGATCGATGGCGCGTCGGCGCCCGAGAACCTCGCCCCCGTCTTCGAGGAGGTGCTGCGCACCCTGGGCACCCTGCGCGCCGGAAAGATCACCCGCGAAGAGCTTCGGCGCGCCAAGACCCGCTTCGCCATGCACCTCGACTTCCTCCAGGACTCGCCCGCGGACCTGTGCGGGTGGTTCGGCGGCACCGAGCTCTACCGGCCCGCCGAGACGTTCGCGCAGAAGAAGGCCGAGATGGAGCGGGTCACCCTGGCAGAGCTGCGGCGGGTGGCGAGGCTGTGGCTGGCTCCCGAGCGGCTGGTGGCGGTCTCCGTCGGCCCGCGCTCGGCGAAGAAGAAGGCCGAGCGGGTGATCGTCCGCGCGGGGCGGTGGCTGAAGTGAGTCAGCGGCCCTTGCCGCGGATGATCTGGATCCCGCCAGACTTCTTCTTCTTCCCCTGGTTGCCCTTGGCGAGCTTCGCCTTGATCTTGAGGTAGTCGGCGTTCTTCGGGTCCTTGCGCAGGGCCTCGTTGATCAACTTCTCCCCGCGCTCCACGTTCGCCCAGGTCTCCGAGTAGTAGCGGGCGAGCTGCACCTTCTCTTCGTTGTCGATGTCGTTCTGGAAGAACAACATCTCGAGCGTGTCGATGGCCTCGGCCTTGTTGCCCTTCTTGTCGTGGATGCGCCAGATGCGCTTGAGCGCGGGCACGAAGCTGGCGTCGGTGAGCAGCGCCGACTGGTAGTCGTTGAGCGCCTCGTCGAGCCGATCCTGCTGCTCGAGCGCCCGGCCCCGCACGTAGAGAGCGCGCGCCCAGCGGGGCTCCATCGCGAGGATCTGGTCGACCAGCACCTGCGCGTCGCCGCCCTTGCCCTGCAGCAGCCGGGTCTCGGCCAGCAGCGCGAGCGTCTCGGCGTCCTTCGGGTTCTCGTCGACCAGGCGCTCGAGCAGCGCCGCGGCCTCGTCGGACCGCTCGAGCTCGTTGAGCACCCGGGCGCGCAGCGTCACCACGTCGGTGCGCTTGGCGTCGCGGGGGTCGACCATGCTCACGTCCTGCTCGGCCTGCTCGAGCTGGCGCTCGTTGAGGAAGTAGCGGGCGCGCAGCAGCCGGGCCGAGGTGAGCGACGGCGTCTCGGCGAGGAGCCTGTCCATGAGCTTCGCCGCCAGAAGCACGTCGCCCTTGAGGAAGAGGATCTCGGCCTCCATCGTCTTGGCCTCGACGTCGTCGGGCGATCTCGTCTGGATGCGCTCGAGCGTCTTGAAGGCCTCGTTGATCTTGCCGGCGTGCGCGAGCAGCCGGCACAGGTCGAGGATCTCGGTGTCGGTGAGCAGGTCGTCGTCGCGCATCGACATCAGCTCGGCGGTGGCAGCCTTCACCTGGTGCATCTTGAGCAACATCTCGGCGCGCTGCCGGCGAATGCTCGGGTCCTTCACGCCGGAGATCGACTCGGCCTGCTTGAGGGTCAGCGTCGCGCCCGCCTCGTTGCCTGACGCGTGGTAGGCCTCGGCGAGCAGCAGGTAGAGGCTCACGTCTTCAGGGCTGGCCGAGATGGCCTTCTTGAACTCGTGCACCGCCGATTCGGGCCGGCCCGCAGACATCTCGGCGCGGCCCTGGGCCACGAAGTCCACGGTCCGCTCGATCTTCTTGCGCTCCTGGGCCTTCGAGGCCTCCTCGCAGGCCAGCAGGCTCAGCGCAGCTCCGAGGAGCAAACTCAGTCGTCGCATCAGATCGCAAAGTACAGATGTTACGATCCGCGGTCGATGGATCCCTTCGTGCGCAAGCTCGTCCTCCGCCTCTTCGACGAGGGGGCCCCGCTCTCGCGCAACCGGCACTTCCACACCTTCGATTCTCCCGAAGGCAAGCAGGCGATGCGCATCTCGCGGCGCCTCAAGGCCCTGCAGCTCGACATCGCGAAGTGCCGCGACGCCGGGGGCGATTCCCGGGTGGTGGCCACCAGAGACGGCGCGGGCGTGGTGAAGGTCGAGATCAGGCTCGAGCACCTTCGATCCACGAGGCTCACCACGCTCGACGAGGTGGAGTTCGAGCTGCTGCGTCAGCTGCCGGGCGTGCGCGAGGCGCTCGAAGAGGATCCCGGCGACGGCTCGCTCGTGCGCACGAAGCGGCCCGCGCGGTAGCGACCGGCCCACCGCGAGGGGCCCCCTGGCTCAGGCGCTGCGGGCCTCGTGGGAAGGCGAGCTCCAGCTCGGTCCGCGCAGCCGGCGTTCCCGGGTGCGCTCGCGAGCCCGTTCGGTCGAAGGCACTTCGGGCAGGTCGTTGGCAGCCTGGGCGACGATCGACGGGAGCGGGCTGAGCGGCTTCATGCGTCAGAGGCTTTGCAGCGTCTGCGCCAGCGCCACCGGCCCGAACTCAGGTGCCCGCGCACGGGTCGGCCCCGCGGCGAGGGTCAGGCCTCACCCGTCCGCTCGCCGTTGGCCATCGCCTCGGGGATCTCCTGGTTGGGCGTCTGCATCGCCGCCAGCAGGAGGGTCCGCACGGCCCCGGCCACGTCGGTGCTCACCACGGCCGCGCCCCCGGGCGCCCCGCGCAGGACCGGGGGCAACACCTCGGAGCTGTTGAGCCCACCCGCCGCCGCGCCTGCCGCGAAGACGACCGGCAAGCGCAGCTCGAAGGCGCAGAAGCGGGCCTGCTTCATCAGGGCGTCGGTCTCTTCGATCACCAGGGCGCCGATGGCCGCCGAGAGGAAGGGTCGCCACAGCGGCCGTGCGGCCTCCGCGGTCGGGGCGAACACGAAGTCGACCTTGAGCACGTCGCTGATCTCGAGCGTGCCCAGGGTGCCGAAGCTGCTGCGCAGGCACGCCGGGTCGCTGGTGATCGCCTTGAGGCCCGGCAGCGAGCGCAGGAACCAGCGCCCCGCCTTCGGCCCCGTGCCGCAGATGATCACCTTCGCCACCAGCGCGTTGCGGTGCGCCCTGCCCCGCAGCAGCTTGCCGCGAAGCGCGTGCACCTCGGCAGTGCCCAGCAGCGGCGCGTCTTGCACGCCGACCGCGTCGAAGCGCTGCACGATGCCCTTCTCGATCAGCGTGACCAGCGCCCCGAGGATGTCGAGATCGGCGGCGTCGGCCAGATCGAGCAGCTCGGAGACCTTCCGCGGCTGGCTGAGCACCCGCAGGATCTCCTTCGTCACCGGGTGCGGCTCGATCAGCTCGCCCGCGTCGGGGACCAGCGCCAGCGACTGGCCCAGCGGGGGGAGGAAGCCCAGCAGCCGCTCGCGCTCGTCGCTCTGGCGCATGCCCTCGAGCAGCGCGTCTTCCATCGAACGATCGATCTTCGCCCGGGCCGGTGCCGGGCCGGGGTGGAAGGCGAAGGTGCCGTCGCGCCAGCCGATCAACCTGAAGAGCGCCTTCTCTCCCTGGATGTCGTTGACCCGGGCGTTGACCGGCTTGCCCTCGGCGATCTGAATCTCACCCCGCTCCTGGCCGTGCGCGAGCACGAGGCGGCCGGTGCGCCGGTTCATCGCCATGATCTGCATCAGGTCGGCCAGCGGCAGCTGGGCGAGGCCGCCTTCGATTTCCCGGGCGTCACCCTTGAGCTCGTGGGCGGCCTCGGCGCGGCGGCAGAGGTGGTCGATGCGCGCGATCACCTCGTCGAGGTTGAAGGGCTTCTGCAGCACGCCTTCGCGGAGCTGCCGGAACTTGTCCAGATCGCGCGAGGTGGTGGTGACCACCACGGGAATGTCCTCGGTGCGCGGGTTCGACCCGAGGATCTGGATGAACGATCGCGCCTCGATGAGCGTGCAGGTCTCGTCGAAGAGGATCACGTCGGGGTGCCGCAGCACCGAGACCTCGAGCGCCTTGCTGCCGTCGGGCGCGTGCTGCACCTGGTAGCCGCGAGCGCGCAGGGCCTTCGTGAGCGCACGAATGGCGCCGACATCGGGGTCTGCCAGGAGCACTTTGCGGGCGGTCGCCATGGCTAGTAGGGCTGCAGGTCGTAGGCAGTCTGGAGCTTGCTGACGAGCCCCTCGACCAGGGTGGGATCAGAAGTGTGGAAGCCCCAGGTGGCGCCGCGCCCCCGGCGCTGCAGGAGCGCGTAGGCCGAGCCGTCGCCCATCCACAACAGGAACTCGTGGCGCGCCAGGCGCTCGTCGCCCTCGAGGAACACCGGGGTCATCGCGTGGTGTTCCTGCAGGTCGGCGTGGCGGCCCAGCACGTAGACGCGCGGCGCGAAGTCGGAAGGCGCGTGATCGAGCGAGCGCACGATGGGCAGGTCGCCCTTCACCGCCGGGCCGCCGACGTAGAGCAGGCCGCGGGCCATCGGCTCGCGCAGGAACTCGCGGCCGATCTCGCCCTGCAGTTCCTCGAAGAGCACGTCGGCCACCTTGCCCCGGCGCGAAGGCTCGCCCGGCGCGTCGGGCAGGCGCGGCGAGCGGGAGTTGCCCAGCAGCAGCTCGACCTCGTCCCAGAAGGGCAGCGGCTCGAGCCGCAGGTGGTGGTGCAGCGAGCCGCGGCGCTCGTCCATGCGGCGGCGGCAGCACACCAGCAGCTCGTCGAAGTCGTCACCGTCACGGGGGAAGGTGGCCACGCCGCCGGTGAGCCCCATGGGCACCCGGGCCTCGAGCGCCCTGGCGTCGGCCTCGTCGATCACCGACGAGAGCGCGCGGCGCAGGAACATGAGGCCGCCGAAGTAGTCGGTCTCGGGCAGCAGCACGTGGAATTCCTGCTCGGTGGCCCGGGCCACCACGTCGGAGTCGCGAATGATCTGAGAGATCACCCGCAGCACGATCTGCTGCGCCTGCCGCACCGCTGCGTGGCCGACCCGCTGGCGGATGCCGGCCAGGTTGTCGAGCGAGAAGGTCAGCAGCGAGAAGGCGCGGCCGTAGCGGCGGGCTTTGTAGATTTCCTTGGTGGCGTAGTCGGTGAAGTACGAGAGCGTGTACGCGCCGGTCTCGCGATCGCGCAGGCCCTGCCGCTGGAGCTGGGCGAAGCGCGTGGCCGTCTTGAGCGCGGTGGCCGCGAAGCTGCCGAAGGCCTCGCAGTCAGCCAGCAGCTCGTCGGGGAAGGACCCCGAGATGGGGTCGCTGAGCTGCACCAGCGCCATCAGCTCGCCGGCGGTGGACATGAGCGGCACCAGCAGCGAGGTGCCGGCCTTCCACGCGTGCGACTGCACCAGGCTGGGGTCGACCAGGTCGGGCAGCGCGGCGCGATCGAGCATGCCGCGCCAGGCGCGCAGGCGCATGCCCACCCGCTCGCCCGACACCCAGAGCGCGCCACTCTGCGCGGCGCACAACGAGGAGAATTCAGAGAGGATGCGCTCCTGCAGCGTCTCGATCTCGGTGAGGCCGACGATGGCCAGGCAACGCTGATCGATCGTGGTCACGGCAGGTGCCCCTCGAACACGAAGCGCACCGGCCCGCGCAGCCACACCTGGCCCAGGTTGGCCTGCACCTTGATGTCGAGCACGCCGCCGGGCAGTTGCACCGGCACCCATTGGTCGAACGGGCTGCGGCCCTCGAGCGCCGAGGCCACCACCGCGGCGCAGGCGCCGGTGCCGCAGGCGAGCGTGAGGCCCACGCCGCGCTCCCACACCGCCACCTCGAGGCCGCCCGCGGCGCGGGGCCTGACGAACTCGACGTTGGTGCGCTGCGGGAAGAAAGAATGCACCTCGAGCTCGGGCCCCAGCCTGCCCGCCTCGGAAGGGGGCACGTCGAGCAGCACCAGGTGCGGGTTGCCCATGCTCACCGCGGTCCCGAGCTGGCCGGTTCCCTGGTCGCTCAAGATCACCTTGCGAACGAACGGCCCGCCGTGGGGAAGAATGGGGGCCTCGAGCCGCGCCGGGCCCATGGCCACGGTGACGCGCTGCACGCCGGCCTCGCCCCACTCGATCTCGCAGGCCAGCGCGCCGGCGCCGGTGGCCACCGTGAGGGTGCCCGGCTGCTTCGGATCATGCTCGGCCAGGTACTTCACGACGCAGCGCAGGCCGTTGCCGCACATCTCGGCCACGCTGCCGTCGGCGTTGTGCACCACCATGCGCCCGGCGGTGCCCGCCTCGGGGAGAATGGAGAGGACCCCGTCGGCGCCGATGCCGAAGTGCCGATCGCAGAGCCGGCGGGTCAGCGCCTCGTCGACGTCCTGGCCCGACTCGCGTCGATCGAGGACGACGAAGTCGTTGCCGAGGCCCTGGTACTTGAAGAACGTCTCCAAAACGGGAGCGGGTCTACCCTCTTTCGCCCGCCCCCGCGAGCGGCTCAGAAGCCGAAGCCGCCGTCGACGTCGATGGTGCGGCCGGTGAAGTAGTCGCACTCGATGATGAACTTCACCGCCAGCCAGATGTCCTCGGGCTTGCCGATGCGGCCGACGGGGATCTTCTCGATGAACGAGTCGAGGGCCTTCTGGTTCATGCCGGCGACCATGGGGGTCTCGATCATGCCGGGGGCGATGGCGCCCACGCGCACGCCGAAGGCGGCGAACTCGCGCGACCAGGTGACGGTGTTGGCCGCGAGCGCCGCCTTGGCCGAGACGTAGTTGCTCTGGCCGCGGTTCCCGTGGCGGGCGATCGACGACATGTTGACGATGACGCCGGGGCGCTGCTCGGTGCCCACCATCTTCGCCACCACCTCGCGCACCATCAGGGTCGCGCCCGTGAGGTTGACGTTGATGACCGAGTTGAACTGATCGGTGCTCATCTTCACCACCGCGCCGGTGGTCTTGTCCTTCTTCACCAGCAGCCCGTCACGAATGATGCCGGCGTTGTTGATGAGGCCGTTGAGGCCGCCCAGCTCGGCGTGAGCCCACTCGACGAAGCTGATGATGTCGGCCTCGTTGCCCACGTCCAGCCTGCGCCGCTTGATGCCCGCGGGGAGCGCCTTGAGCGCCTCTTCGTTGATGTCGCCGACGGCGACCTTCGCGCCGGCCTCGAGCAAGCGGGTGGCGAAGTGCGCGCCCATGCCCTGGGCGCCGCCGGTGACGATGATCTTCAGCTCACTGAGCTGCATGTTCTCTCCTTCATCCAGGTGATGAGCGCAGGATACAGCTTGTCAGCGGCCTTGCTGCCCACCACTGCGCCCACGTGCCCGCCGGGCACCGGCAGCACCTGGGTCTGGCTCGAGCCGACCGCGCCGTTCAAGGCCACCGCGGCCTTCGGAGGACAGATGCTGTCCTTGTCGGCGGCGATGGTGAGGAGCGGACAGGTGATGGCCTTGAGATCCACCCGCTGGCCCAGCGCGTGGTGCTTGCCCTGGATGAGCCAGTTCTTCTGGTACAGCTCGTTGATGTAGGTGGTGTACGCGGCCGCGGGGAACGCGACGTTGTCGCCCGCCCACGCCTCGAGCGCCTGGGACGCGGTGCGGAAGACGGGGTCGAAGGCCTTGTCGAGCTGGGTGACGGCCTTCGCGAGATCCTGGGTGGGGCGCAGCAGCTTGAAGCCGCTCTGCATCTGCTCGGGGCTCACGTTGCCGGCGGCCGCGACCACGTTGGCGTCGAACCAGCGCGGGTCGGTCATGCGCCCGAGCATGCCGGCCTCGGAGAAGTCGATGGGCCCCAGCAGGTTGATGAAGCCGGCGTAGAGGTCGGGGTGCAGGGCGGCGTGCACCGAGGTGAGCGTCGCGCCCATGCAGTAGCCGAGCACGGTGATCTTCGCCTGGCCGGTCTCGCGGCGCACCCGGCGCATCATGCGGTCGAGGCGCTGCACGGCCTCGCCCCAGGTGAAGTAGCGATCGTGATCTTCGGGTGCGCCCCAGTCGAGGCACCAGGTGTCGAGCCCGGCCTTCACCAGCGCTTCGGCCACCGACGCCCCGGTGCGGAGGTCGAGCACGTACCAGCGGTTGATCATCGAGGGCACCAGCAGCACCGGGGGTGCCTTCGCAGGTGCAACATCGTCGAGGCGGGTGAAGCGGTAGAGCGACGCGGGCCCGTCGGTGAGCACGGTGCTGCGCTGGGTGGGCATCAGGGTGACGGGGGCGTCGAACATGGTGAGAGACCTCGCTTCACTGCGAAAGAGAAGGGACACGCCGTGATGGAGCTCTCATCACGGCGTGGAGGGACTGCGACTTCAGGCCTTGAACGTCTCGGCCGTCTTCCTGGCGTTCTCGAGGGTGAGCTTGCGCATGCCGGCGGCGAGCTCGTTGACGTAGTTGAACTGGGTCTTCATCAGCTCGTTCATCTCGTCGAGCTGGGTGTTGCCGTACTCGATCCACTTCGAGTGGGCCTTGCCCATCTCCTCGAACACCTGGGTCATGCGGGTCGACTGCTCTTCGAACATCTTCTTCACGTTCTCGCCCGCGAAATGCTGCACCTGCGAAGCGACGGTCTTGGTCTCGGCCATGGGGTTTCTCCTGGTTTGTGCGGCGTTCACTGCGAAAGCCGGGCGGAAAGCTCGTCCGGCACGCCGTATAAATTAACCAGATGACCCTTCGCGTCAAGCAGATTTTGTTGCACCGCACCAATCTGCGGTCATTTCTTACGCTTGCGCAGCATGCCCTTGAGCTCGTCGAGCTCCTTGCGCATCTGCTGGACGTCGTCGAGGGCGGGCTCGGGCGGCGGCGCGTTGGACGGCACGGGCACGGGCCGGGTGGACGACTGGGTCCAGCCGCCGAAGGGGGTGTTGTTGGCGAACTGGGTGAGGGCCACCAGGGGGTTGAAGGGCATGAAGCTCTGGGTGGTCTTCTTCGCCGTCAGGTAGAGCTCGAGGGCGGCCTGCACGTAGCGCCCGAGGAAGTCGGCGAGGGCGTCATCTCCGAGGCGAATGAGCTGGTGGAGCAGCGGCGCGGGGAGGATCTTGTCGGCCCCCCGCCCTTCCATGATGATCTGCGTGAGCGTCACCTGGGTGAGGTCCTGGCCGGTCTTGGCGTCGACCACCTTCGCTTCGGCACCGTCGCGGATGAGCGCGGTCAGATCTTCCAGGGTGATGTACCGGCTCGAGTCGGTGTCGTAGAGGCGCCGGTTTCCGTATTTCTTGACGAGCATGGCGCCACCCTACCAACGCCAGTGTGCGATGCAACATGGATGGACTTGACAGGCACCCCCTGAACGCGAGAAGAGGCCTTTCTCTTCGCACCTGCACAATTCTTCGGAGCCGCCCATGTCGCCCCGCAAATGCCTCTTCCGCGTCGCCCTCGGCAGCGTGCTCGTGGTCGGGGCCCTGGTGCTGCCGCTGGTCGGTTGTGTTGCACTGCAATATGACGGCGGCGCGGCGGCCCTCGCGGCGCTCGCAGGTGCACACCTCCTCCTGCTCGCCCCCGTGGGCCGGTTGGTGGATTTCGGCGGGACCGCGGCGTAAGGCCGCTCGCGCAAAGGACGTCCATGTCTCGCTCCCTGATTATCTCCGTCGGTTGTGCAGTGCTGCTGGGTTGCCCCGGCCCGCAGGTCGATTGCCGCGTGGGGGCGGACTGCGCCAGCGGGGTGTGCCAGCGCGACGGCACCTGCGCGCCGCAGAGCGCGGTCGATGCGGGCACTGACGCCGGCGCCTCGGGCGGCGGCGTGGGCGGTGGCAGCGGCGGAGGGGGCGCTTCAGGCGGCGGCACCGGGGGCGGAAGCACCGGAGGCGGTGGCGGCACGGGCGGCGGCGTGGGTGGTGGAGGCGGCTCCGTGGGCTGCATTCCCAACGACGACGGCCGCATCGAGCGCGGTGAGGTCTTCTTCCAGGCCGGCCTGCGGGCGACGTTCAAGATCAGCGGCCCGGCGTCCTTCGACACCTCGGGCGTGCCGGCGACCGATGGCGGCCGGCAGTGGGACTTCACCCCTGCCCTCGCGGGTGACACCTCGCGGTTGGTGGAGACGAAGGCGCTGCAGGGCGAGTGGTACGAGTCGAACTTCCCCGACGCCGGCTACGTCACCGAGCTGGGCCAGGGCAGCACGCTGCTGGGGGTGTTCGCCGCCACCAACGACGCGCTCTACCTGCAGGGGGTGGTGTCCCCGACCGACGGCACCACGGGCACCGAGCTGCACTACGCGCCGTGGGTCAAGGTGCTCCAGTTCCCGATCCAGGCGGGCGGCTCGTGGGGCACCACCTCCACCGTGAGCGGCAAATATCAGGGCTTCACCATCGGACTCGCAGCCGTCGGCGCCGGACTCCCCTTCCAGGAAGAGACCTACACCTCGACGGTCGACCGCGCAGGCGACGCGCTCACCCCGTTCTCGAACTTCCACACCCTGCGCGTGCGCACGGTGATGGTGCGCTCGACGCGCATCTACACCCTCGCCATGTGGACGCCGATCCTCACCCTGCGCTCGTTCAACTGGAACACCGAGTGCTTCGGCACGGTCGCCACGCTCACCTCGACCAACAACGAGAGCAGCACCGAGTTCACCGACGCAGGGGAAGTGCGGAGGTTGTCTCCTTGAGGATCGTCGCTGCACTGCCGCTCGCGCTGGTGTGCAGCGGCTGCCTGCACTTCCACAACGGGGCCATGCCCGGCGAGCCGAAGGACGCCACGTACCTCGAGGTCGAGGGCACGCGCGTGCGCTACGTCGACGTAGGCGAGGGCCCGCCGGTGGTGCTGCTGCACGGGTTTGCCTCGAGCATCGAGAACTGGCTCACGGTGATGCCGAAGCTGGTGAAGGACCACCGGGTGATCGCGATCGACCTGCGCGGCTTCGGGTGGACCGATCGGCCCGTCGCCGACTACTCGCCGGCCGCGCAGGCGAAGCTGCTCAAGGCGGTGCTCGACGAGCGCAAGGTGAACAAGGTCTCGATCGTCGCGCACTCGTGGGGCTCGTCGGTCGCGCTGGCGTTCGCGCTCGAGTACCCGGCCCAGGTCGACCGGCTCGCCCTGTACGACGCGTGGGTCTACGACTCGCAGCTGCCCTCGATGTTCCACATGGCGCGCGCCAAGGGCCTGGGCGAGGTGCTGTTCGGGCTGTTCTATTCAGAGCGCTACGACGAGCGGTTGACCCTGGGGTTCTACGACCCGGAGATCGTGTCACAGGCGCTGGTGGACGACGTGGAGCGCGCGTTCGATCGGCCGGGGACCCGCGCTGCGGCGCTCGAGACCGTGCGCGGCATGCGCTTCGAGGACATGGAGGGCCGGTACAAGAGCATCACCGCGCCCACCCTGCTCCTCTGGGGCCGGGAGGACCTCGTCACCCCGGTGTCCGTCGGCGAGAAGCTGGTGCGGCAGCTGCCCAACGCGCGGCTCAATGTGTACCCGCGGTGCGGGCACTTCCCCATGCTCGAGGCGATCAGCGAGTCGACCCGTGACCTGGGTACGTTCCTGGGAGGTGGCCAGTGAACGGGATCGGTTCTGGGGTGTTCGCGCTCTCCCCGACCCTCTCCCCCTCTTCCTGGGTCGCTTCGCCTCGGCGCATCTTCCGCTCCGCTTCCGCTGCGCTCGCCCAGCGTTCCGCTGGACCGGCTTCGCTCGGGGGGAGAGGGAGACAGTTGTGCCTTCTCGTTCTCCTCGCCGGCACCGCCCAGGCTTCGGGCCTCGCGGATCACGGTGACGATCTGTTCGAGCGCGAGAAGATCGAGCTCTCGGTCAACGGCTTCTTCCGTCTGCGCGGCGACTGGCTCAACAACCTCGATCTCGATCGCGGCACCACCCCTTCCGGCCAGCCGCTCTTCGCAGTGCCGCTGGGCAACCCCACCGGCCAGTCGCTCTTCGCCGCCGACATGCGCCTGCGCACCGACCTCGCCATCTACGCGCCCTTCGCCGCCGCGGCCGTGAAGATCCGGGCGGACCTGATCGACAACCTCGTGCTGGGCTCCACGCCCGTGCTCTCACCCGGCGCAGGCAACGCGCCGACGCCGGCAGCCAGCCCGGGCCAGTTCCCCGCCACCCTGCTGCGCCTCAAGCGCGCCTACGGCGAGGTGCTCACGCCCTTCGGCTACATCGCCGCCGGCCGCATGGGGAACATGTGGGGCCTGGGGCTGATGTCGAACGGCGGCGACTGCCTCGACTGCAACCTGGGCGACGCGGCCGATCGCATCGCCTTCGTCACCTCGCTCGCCCAGCACCTCTGGGCCGTCGCCTACGACTTCTCTGCCGTCGGCCCCACGCAGTACCGGAAGGACGCGCAACGCCAGCTCATCCTCGACCCGAGCACCGACGTGCACTCGGTGTCGTTCGCCTTCATGAACGTGAAGGACGATCACACCCGCAAGCGCCGCCGCATCGCGGGCAAGTGGACCGTGGAGTACGGGCTGCTCGGCTCGTACCGCTGGCAGGACAACGACGTGCCCGCCTCGTACCTGGCGAAGGACACCGCGCTCACGCCCACCTCGGTGATGCGCCGCGGGTACAAGGCCGGCGTCGTCGATGGGTGGCTGCGGCTGCAGACGCCGAACTTCAAGCTCGAGGCCGAAGCGGCCGTGCTCATCGCCGACGCAGAGCAGGCCTCGCTGCTGCCCGGCGTGCTCTTGCGAGACCGCGTGCAGTCGCTGCAGGTCGGCGGCGCGATCGAGACCACCATCGGCGCGCCGGGCTCGGTCTTCACCGGCGGGCTCAACCTGGGCGCCGCCAGCGGAGACCCCGCCCCCGGCTTCGGCGCCTTCCCGCCCGCGGGTTCGACTCCCGGCGCAGGCGAGCTCGATGGCCCGCAGCTCGACATTCCCCGCGACACCCGCATCGACAACTTCCGCTTTCACCCCGACTACCGGGTCGATCGCATCCTCTTCGCGGAGATCGTCGGCACCGCCACCGACGCCTGGTACGTGCGCCCGTGGACGAAGACGCGCCTGCTCGAGTTCCGCAGCTACCAGCTCGAGCTCGCCGCCGACGCCACCTTCAGCCGCGCGTTCTACGCCAGCTCCACGCCCGGCAACGACGCGGGCCTCGGCATGGAGCTGCACGCCGCGCTCACCTGGGCGAGCAAGGACGGCTTCGACGTGCTCGCCGAGTACGCAGTGCTCTTTCCCTTCGCCGGCTTCGACAACCCGGCCCAGTCCCTCACCGCGCAACCAGCGCAGCTCGGGCGAGTCCGCCTGGCCTGGAGATTCTGAAATGACGCGCACGATCACGATCTCCCTGCTGGTGCTGACCGCGTGCGGCGAGAACCGCACCATTCCCCCCAAGGAGGCGTACGTCGCCCCCACGGTCGCGCCGCTCGAGTGCATCCCCAACCTCGACGGAAGGATCGAGGCGAACGAGCTGAAGGCCGCCATCGGGATCCCCGTGCGCTACCTCGCCTCGCCTCCGGGCACGGCGCGGCCCGTGGCGTTGCCCGGGGAGACCAATTCAGCCGGCCAGCGGGTGTGGGATCTGTCGAACGACTACGCCGACGATCGCGTGGCCACGCTGTCCGCCTCGGCCGTCGCCGCGCACTGGTTCGCCCCGAGCTTCCCCAACGGCGAGTTCGTCGCGGCGCTCGACCTGGGCGGCACCACGCTGGGCGTGTACCGCAACGACGGCAGCGACCTCCTGCTGCTCGGCTACGCCTCGCGCGAGGAAGCGCCCACGCTGGGCAAGACGCTGGTCGTGTACACGCAGCCCGTCGCGATCTTCCGCTTCCCCCTCGAGAACGGGAAGCAGTGGATCAGCGTGGGCCAGGTCACCAACGCGACCGTACGGGGGCTCCCGTTCGCCGGCCGCGACACGTACCAGGTGCGCGTCGACGGCGTGGGCCAGCTCGAGCTGCCCGACGTCACCTTCACCCAGGCGCTGCGCGTGCGCACCACCACCACCATCGAGCCGGCGATCGGGACCTCGATCGTGCGCCGGCAGGTCGGCTGGGTGTTCGAGTGCTTCGGCGAGGTGGCCCGCGCCACGGCACCCGATGGCGAAATGAATGACGACTTCACCACCACCGCTGAGCTTCGTCGGCTCGGCCTTTGACCAGGAGCAGCACATGATGATGTGGGATCAGTGGAAGAAGGGCTTCGACATGTGGGAACAGAAGACCGCCGAGATGATGGAGACGGTCCTCAAGTCGCCGGCGGTGCTGCAGCCGATGGGCGGCCTGCTCAGCGCGTCGATGAAGATGAAGGCCGGCGTCGAGAAGGCCAGCGCGCAGTGGTGGGGCGGCCTCGGCCTGCCCACCAAGCGCGAGCAGGAGAAGACGCTTCATGCGCTCAACCAGATTCAGAGCCGGTTGATCGACCTGGAAGAGAAGCTCGCTGAGATGAAGAAGAACTAACGGCGGTTGGTTTGCCCTCTCCCCGACCCTCTCCACACATCCGCCCTTTGGGGAGGTGAGGAGAGGGAGACACTGACTGGCCATCACCATGGACATCACTCCCTTCCTCGAACTCAAGCCCGCGCCCCGCGCCATCTTCGACTCGCTGCCCGAGCGGAAGACGCGCCCGCGCTTCATGTTGCCCACCGCCGATGGTGACTGGCAGGCGGTCACCTGGGGCGCGTACGCGAAGGGCATTCGCCAGGCGGCGCTGTTCCTCGCCTCGGCCGGGCTGCGCTCGGGCGATCGCGCCGCGATCTTCGCGCCGAACTCGGTGGAGTGGATCAGCGCGGCGATGGCCATCCAGGCCGTCGGGGGCGTGATGGTGCCGGTCTACCCCGCGAACACGCCGCCCCAGGCCGCGTACGTGGTGAACCACTCGGACACGAAGGTGTTGTTCGTCGACACCCCTGCCCTGCTGCAGCGCGTGTTCGAGCTGTGGGGCGAGTACTCGCAGGTCACGCACATCGTGACCCTGAGCGCCCAGCCGCTGGAGGCCGGGCCGATCATCGAGAAGATGCGCAGCAAGGGCCTCGCCGTGCCGCCGGTGGCCGAGGTCGAGCGCAAGCTCGTCTCGTGGAGCCGCGTGCAGGCGATGGGCGCCGCGCGCGACCAGGAAGCGCCCGGGGAGTTCGAGCGGCTGCTGGGCAGCGTCTCGCTCGATCAGGTGGCGCAGATGCTCTACACCAGCGGCACCTCGGGCAACCCCAAGGGCGTTCCGCTCACGCACCGCAACGTCGGCGTCAACGGCGCTGACTGGCTCAAGAGCAACGCGCCGCTGCTCGAGACGAAAGACGTCGACCTGCTCTGGCTGCCGATGAGCCACATCTTCGGCTTCGGCGAGGCGTGCCTGGGCAACGCGCTGGGCTGGCTCACCTACATGTGCGAGCCGGTGAAGGTGATGCAGCTGCTCCCCGAGGTGCGGCCCTCGGTCTTCATGAGCGTGCCCGCCGTCTGGGAGAAGCTGGCGATGTCGGCGATGGGCGAGAGCGACCCCGCGAAGCGGCAGGCGGCGCTGCGCGCTGCGACCGGGGGCGAGTTCCGCTTCTGTCTCTCGGGCGGCGCGGGCCTCAAGCGCGAGGTGAAGGAGTTCTTCCACGCCGCGGGCCTGCTGATCATCGAGGGCTACGGGCTCACCGAGACCTCGCCCACGCTCACCCTCAACCGGCCCGACGCGTTCCGCTTCGACTCGGTGGGCAAGGTGCTCCCCTCGGTGCAGCTCAAGCTCGCCGAGGACGGGGAGATCATGGCGAAGGGCCCGACGGTGTTCAGCGGGTACCACAAGGACCCCGCGGCCACGGCGGAGGCCTTCACCGAAGACGGCTGGCTCAAGACGGGCGACGTGGGCCGCTTCACCGACGACGGCTTCCTGCAGATCATCGATCGCAAGAAGGACATCCTCGTCACCGCGGGCGGCAAGAACGTGCCGCCCGCGAACATCGAGCTGCGCTTCCGCGATGATCCGTTCATCTCGGCGGTGGTGGTGTTCGGCGACGCTCGCCGCTACCTGGTCGCGGCGGTGTGGCTGAACGAGCCCGCGGTCGACGCGCACCTCAAGCAGGCCGGCCTCTCGAGCAACGCGCAGCCCGAGGCGCGCAAGGCGCTGGTGCAGACCCGCGTCGACCAGGTCAACACCCAGCTCGCGTCCTACGAGTCGATCAAGAAGTTCGTGATCATCGACACGCCGCTGACGGTGGAGAGCGGGCTGCTCACCAGCACGCTCAAGGTGCGTCGTAAGGAAGTGTACAAGTCGTTCGGCCCGCGCCTGGAGGCGCTCTACGAATGAAGCGGATCACGAATCTCCTGACCCTCTGGGCTCGCCCGAAACCGCAGGTCGGCGTCACGCCGGCCGATGTCTTCTGGCAGGAGAACAAGTGGAAGCTGCTGCGCTACCGCGCCCGGCCTGAGGGCATCTCGCACCAGACGCCGGTGCTGCTGGTGCCCTCGCTCATCAACCGGCACTACGTGCTCGACCTGATGCCGGGCAAGAGCTTCGCGGAGTACCTGGTCGCCCAGGGCTTCGACGTGTTCTGCATCGACTGGGGCACGCCCGGCGACGAAGACCGTTACGTCACCTTCGACGACATCGTCGACGGCGCGCTCGGCCGCGCCATCCGCAAGGTCTCGGGCACCGTGGCTCACGATCGCACGCACGTGCTCGGCTACTGCATGGGCGGCACGCTCACCGCCATTCACGGCGCGGTGCACCCGGAGCACCTGCAGTCGTTCGTCGCGCTCGCGGCGCCGGTGAAGTTCAACGATGGCAGCCTCCTGTCGCAGTGGACGCGCCTCGAGGGGTTCGACCTCGACGCGCTCGTGTCAGGCACGGGGAACGTGCCGTGGCAGTTGCTGCAGTCGGCCTTCCAGTTGCTGCGCCCGACGCTGCCCTTGCAGAAGGCGGTCACGCTCATCGATCGCGCGTGGAACGACGAGTACCTCGACGGCCACCTCGCGCTCGAGGCGTGGGGCAACGACAACGTGTCGATCCCCGGCGAGTTCTACCGGACCTACATCCGCGACCTGTACCAGCAGGACCTGCTGCTCGACGGACGCTTCGCGCTCAAGGGACGGAAGGTCGAGCTCAAGAACCTGGTGTGCCCGACGCTCGCCGTGACCTTCGAGCACGACAACATCGTGCCCGGCCCCAGCGCGGCCGCGTTGATCGACGCGTGCGGCGCGAAGGACAAGCAGCACCTCCACCTTCCCGGTGGGCACGTGGGCGCGGTGGTGAGCAAGCACGCCGCGAAGACGCTCTGGCCGCAGCTGGTCGCGTTCTACGAGCGCCACGATGGGCCGCCTTCGAAGACCACGCCGATCCCCGCGACCAGCAAGCCGGCCTCGAAGACCCACGGCCGCCCGAGCCGCGTGAGTCGAACGGCGGCCGGAGCGCGCTGACCGCGCTTTCCACGAGCTTCGGCGCCTGCCGCCTGACAAAGAGCGCGCCCTGCCGCTGAAAGAGGAGCGCCGACGTCGTGGAAGCCAGCCCCGGGTATCTCCAGCTCCTCCGGACGCGGCCCGCGTACCGGTCGCTCTGGCTGGGTTCGGTCGTCAGCCTCGCGGGCGATTGGTTCACGCTGATCGCGCTGTACTCGCTGCTCGAGGAATACACGGGCAGCAGCGAGGCCATCGGGTTGATGCTGATGGCACGGTTCCTCCCGCCGGCGTTCTTCTCGCCGCTCGCGGGGGTGGTGGCCGATCGACTCTCGCGCAAGCACGTGATGGTGCTGTGCGACCTGCTGCGCGCGGTGGTGGTGCTCGGCTTCCTGTTGGTGAAGAGCCGCGACGACGTGTGGCTCGTGTACGCGCTCACCTTCCTGCAGATGAGCCTGGCGGCGTTCTTCGATCCCGCAGAGCAGGCGTCGATCGGGAGCACGGTCGAGCCGCACGAGGTGGTGACGGCCAACACCCTGCAAGGCGCGACGTGGAGCGCGATGCTCGGCATCGGCGCGGTGGCTGGCGGAATCCTCACCGCCACGGTCGGCCGAGACGCGAGCTTCGTGGTCGACGCGCTGAGCTACCTGCTCTCGGCCTTCTTCATCTCGCGCGCGGCGGTGCCGCGGGTGGTGCAGCCGCCGCCCCCGGCGACCCTCGCGGGCAAGCTGGGGCTCTCCGACCTGCTGGAAGGCGTGAAGCTCGTGCGAAGCAGGCCCGAGATCCGCCGCGTGCTCTGGGTGAAGACGGGCTGGGGCATCACCGGCGGCGCCGCGCTGATGCTCTACGCGGTGATGGGCCGGCACGTCTTCGGCATTCCCGGCTCGCCTGACGCGGGCGTCGGGGTGCTGCTCGGCATGCGTGGCATCGGTGCGCTGGTCGGCCCGTTGCTGGCGAGGCGGCTCGGCGGCGACGCGCCGGAATTCCTGGAGCGCGCGATCGGCTGGGCCTTCCTGGTCACGGCGGTCTTCTGGGTGGCGTTCGCGTTCTCCCCCAACCTGGTGGTGGCGGCGATCTGCCTCGCCCTCGCCCACACCGGCGTGGCGACGCAGTGGGTGTTCTCGAGCTCGCTCATCAACCTGCGCGTGGAGAACCGGTTCCGGGGCCGCGTCTTCGCCGTCGACTCGATGCTGTTCCTGGTGGTGCTCGGCGCCTCGAGCTGGGCCGGTGGCCGCGCGCTCGACGCCTTCCACATCTCGCCGCGAACGCTGATGGCTTCGCTTGGAGTGATCCTCTGCGGGTCTGGCGCGGTGTGGTGGTGGCTCCGGTCGGAGAAGGCCTGACCTCTCCCCGACATGGGTCAGAGGCAGAACCCCGAGCCCGTGGGGAGCCTCGAGTCGCGGATCACCGTGCACGTGCCCGCATCACACGGGTGCGATGGATCGCAGAGGGCCGCGCAGCCTTCGCCGCCGTCCGACTGAACCGCGCAGAGCTGAAACACATCGCAGTCCTGTTGGTAGGTGCAGGGCGTGCCCAACGCAGCCGGGCTGACCTCGCGGCACCGCGCGGTCACGAGGTCGTCGAAGTCGCGCGCGGGGGCGCAGGTAGCGCCCGGCCCACAGTCCGCGAACAGCGCGCAGTCCGGCGAACACAGCCCCACCCGCGGCGCCTCGGTCATCGATACGCAGTGCGCGCCGGGGCCGCAGCTCACGCTGCTCGTGCAGAACCCGCGGCACACCAGCGTTCCCGGAGCCCCGAGCGACACGCACACCCCACCCGCCGCGCAGTCGTCGTTCGCCTCGAGGGTGCTCAGGTCTCGCGTGCACGTGCCCCCCACGGGCACCGCGCCAGACGACGGCACGCAGGCGGTGACCACCGTGCCCGCGTCGGTGTCTGAGAAGGTGCACTTGGGTCTGGTGAGCGAGCCGCAGGTCTGTCTCACCGGGTCACAGCGGGTGCTGTCTGCGCAGACGCTCTCGCAGCTGGTCTCGCAGGTCGCGCGCACCTCGCGCCCGTCGGCGCACTGGTACCGGCCGGGCGTGAAGGACGCGTCTTTCACGCACGACGAGCTCAGACCCTCGGGCAGACACCACCAGTCAGGGAACGAGCAGCGGTTCGCGCTCGAGCACGGCTGATCGTTCGCGCAGCTCCAGGCGACGAAGCCCGGGTTGCAGTCGCAGCTCGTCCCATTCGCCAGGCAGCTGCTGTTCTCCGCGCAGGTGCTGCCGTTGGCACACGTCACGTTGAAGCTGTCGCGGCCGCAGACGGGCTTCGCCTCGGCCACCGTGGCGAAGCAGGCCAGGGGCACTCGCTCTGCCGGCAAGCAGCCCCGGCGGTCTCCGTACCAGAGCGCCTTGCACTCGAGCCCCGGCGCGCACGCGCCGCCGCCGGCGCAATCCGCCACGCAGGCCTCTTCCCCGCCCACGCGCGCGCAGACTCTTCCGGCGGGGCAACCCGGAGCGCACGGCTGGGCGCAGATGCCCAACAGACAGCTTCCGCCTGCAGGTGAGCAGTCGGTCTCAGGGCTGCACAACCCGTCGAGTCGCGCAGCGGTGCACCCGACGCCGGGAACGCAGACGAGACCGAGCGGACAGGTCTGGTCGCGCGCGCAGGGGAAAGGCGAGAGCGCCGAGAGGTCCTTCGCGCAACCGAGCGAGGCGCCCAGGGCGACCACCATCACCGCGCGCCCGATCACGGCAGCACCCCGCTGACCGCGAAGCCCGCGAACCCCGGACCTCCGACGACGCTCACCTGCGGAGCGGCCGGGTCGAGGCTGAAGAGGACGATCGGCAACCCGATCGCCACCAGCGCGCCCGACGTCACCGCGAGGATCGTTCCCAGGGTATTCGCCGTCTTCCCCACCTCGGTCGCGAGCAGGATGTCGCGCCCCGTGTCGAAGTTCCCCGCCCGCACCTGGTCGTTGGTGCGCAGCCCCACGACGGCGCACGCCACGGCGCCCGCGCCCACCACCGCGCCTGCGCTCATCAACACGAAGCCGCGATCTCGCCATGCCCGCGCCCGGCTGCGGTGGCGGGTGAGGTCGGCCTCGCGCAGCTGAGCCTCGGCACGAACCTGCTCGGCCTGAGCCGGGTCGGCGCGGCGTTCCCACTCGATCACCCTCGCCTGCGCACGCGCGGTCATCGCCGGGTCGCGCGAGAGCCGCAGGAACGCCTGCATGTGACGTAGCGCCTCGGCGTACTGCTCGACCTGCGCCAGCAGCAACGCCAGGTTGTGGCGAGCCTCGGGCCACCAGGGCGCGCTCGCCACCGCGCGCCGGTAGAGCCCGAGCGCCTCACCGAGCCGGTTTGCACCCAGCGCATCGCTGGCCTTCGCCGTCAGCGCGAGGACTTCGTCCGTTGCACCGGGTTCTGCCGCTCGCGCGCAGGCGGTCTCGAAGCGCGCGCGCACGGAGGCGTCGAAGGTCGCCGGCGACTGGAAGCGGAACACGAGCGCGTACAGGGCAACGGCCTCGTCGAAACGCCCCTCCTCCGCGGCGCGGTCGGCCTCGAGCGCGGCCTGCCCTGCCGGGCCAGCAGCCGCGCGCAGCACGTTGCCCGACCAGCCCACCAGCAGCCGATGCGTGGGCACGCCGAACGCCGCGAGCCATTCCTCGTAACGAGCCAGCGATTCGGTGCCGCGGCCCGCGCGCGCGAGCTGATCGGCGTCCGCGAGCGGGCCGAGCACCTGCGCCAGCTCGGACACCCGCATCGCGCCCTCGAGGCTCGGCTCGGGCAGGAAGTCGAGCGCAGGCTCGATCAGCCCATCGGCCGCGTACTGACGAACCAACAGCTCACGCAGCCCGCGCCGGGTGTTGGGCGGGAGCGGGTTCCGCGTGAGGCCCAGCCGCGCCGCCGCGCGCGCGGGCGCCCGTTGTCCGTCAGCCGCCCTCGCCTGCGCGAGCGAGAGGAAGAGCTCGGCTGGTGGATCGGGATCGAGCTCCACTGCGTGCTGGTACGCCTCGGCAGCCGCGCCCGGCCGGCCCAGTGACATCAGCTCGTGGGCCCGTGCCTGCAGGCGCACCCGCTCCTCGCCATCGGCCACGCGCAGGCCGTGCGCCTCGTCGACCCGGTAGAAGGGCGTGCAGGCGACCAGGCAGAGCGCGGCGAGCAGCGCGGCTCTCAAGGGCCACCATCCCGCATGGCGTCGATGGCCTGGGCCATGGCCGCGAAGCTCTCCACCGGGGAGACGCGAACGACGCCCTCGTCTTCGAAGAAGAGGAACAGCTCGCCTCCCGCGACGCGCACCTGCGCGCCCTTGCCTTTCACGAACGGGTAGCGGCGGCCGGAAGCGGTGAGGTAACCGACCTCTGAGGCGGTCGAATAGAAGAGCGCGCCACCGGGAGCGAGGGCGAGCGAGCGCGCCGGCCCCGGCAGCACCGCGAGCAGCCGCGGCTCTCCGGTGCCCAGCAGCTCGAGCAGCGCGCCCTGCGTGGCGAATACCAGCCGCGGCCCATCACCCGCGAGCGCCTCGATGGGCGTGGGCGTGCGCATCAGGTGCTCGATCTTCCCGCCGCGCGACAAACTGAACACGCTCTCACCGCCCCAGATCCACGTCTCCTGCCCGGAGCCCGTCGCCAGGTGCATCTTCTCGCGGGGCAACATCGCCAGCAGCCGGAAGCCCTTCGCGGTGGCGGCGCCGAGGGTCTTGCCCGAGATGAGCAGCAGCGCGCCGTCGCGGGTGAAGCCGAGCTCGTCGATGCGCGCCACGCCGCTCAACCTGAACGGGGGCAGCTTGCGGCTGGGACGATCGTTGATGGGGAAGATCACCTGGTCGGAGGCGAGGAACGGCTGCCCGTCTGGAGAGACGTCGAAGGCGAAGCGCCGGCCTGCGAGGCCGTCGTCGAGCTTGAAGATGAAGCCCGCCTGCGCAGCCGAGGGGAACACGCCGTCCCACGCCGCTGGCGTGGCCGAGAGCAGCAACAGCCCGAGGGAAGCGATCATGGGTCTTCCCCGGGCGCAAACCAGCCGAAGACCTTGTCGAGCAGCGACTCCTTGATCGCGCCGCGCGCCTGCTCGGCGAGGAGAGTCGCGCTGGTGTCATTCACGTCGCGCCCCATCGACTGGGTGATTCGGTCGTTGTCCTCCCGGGTCGCGGTGCCGCCTGCGCCGCCCACGGTGAGTGCGACTTCATGGGCATGCGCGAAGGCGGCGTTGGCCAGCCGGGTGGTCAGACCCGAGAGCGCCTCGTAGTTCTGCTTGCCGCTGTCGAAGAGATCCTTCGCCGACGTGAGGTACGGCACATGCTCGCCGAGGTACTTCCAGCCCAGCGAATCAGCGGTCTCCTTCGCCTCTACCTTCAGCGCCTCTCGCGCGCGGTTGATCGCCGCGGTCACCTCGGTGAAGCGGCCCGGCGGGATCGACGGAGGGGCTTCGAACGCGGCGGTCCTCACACTGGACTGGGCTGACGGGAGCGGCACGTCGCTGACGCGCAGGGTCCGCCCTGCTGGGGCCGCGGCGTTGAGGCGATCGCAGTACTCCTTCATCGACACCGCGGTGCGGGCGCCGGCAGCCGGCTTGACCACGTCTGCGCCCACCGGGGCCAGCGCGCGCTCCAGCGACCGGACAAGCGTCTCGCGGCGCTCGAGCTGATCGCGGTAGTCGTCGAAGCGCCGCGCCTGCTCGCGGGTCGACGAGCCCACCTCCCCCAGCCGCTGCGTAGCGTCGCGCACGGCCTCGAACTCGCGCTGAGCTTCGGCGGCCCGGCGCTCTGCCTCCTGGCGGGCTGCCTCGTCGGCAGCGCGCTGGCGGGCCTCGGCCTCGGGATCGCGCGTATTCCTGTTCGAGTTCTGCGGCTGCGAGCTCGGCGCGTCGTCGCAGCCGGACACACACTTCGGGTTGTTGACCGGCGGAGGCGCGGGCCCCGGGCCCACGTTCCACCAGTCAGCGAGCGCGAGCCGGGCGAGCAGCAGCGTGACGAGCAGGCCCAGGCGCTTCACGGGTCCTCCGGCAACGAGAAGGCCACGGCGAGCGCCGACGCGGCGACGGCCAGGCCGATGGGCAGGGCGATCCACCCGCCTTTGCCCGGCGAGGACTTGAAGTCCTCGGGCGTGAAGGCGAGGCCCACCGTGAGGTAACCCGCGAGGCCGCCCTCGATGGTCTGGGTCGCCGAGGGCGCCTTTTCCTTCGGCAGGAGCATGGGCGCCGACAGGTCGAACGGCACCAGGTGGAACTCGATGAAGAGCCGCAGCTCGGGGTTCAGGTAGATGCTGCTGCCTGCGAAGTACCGGAAGTTGAAGCGGGGCCCTGGCGAGCCCTCGAGCTCACCCGTGGAAAAGAACGGTACCAGCAGCGCCGGGCCAGCCCCGATGTACGGCGCGACGTAACGCAGCGGGAGCGCGAGCCGCAGCGAGGGAGAGAGCCGCAGCCCGAAACCGCCGAAGCGCTGCCCCGTACACGCCGCGCCTCCCACGCAGCGAGACGAGTCGAGCTCACCGAAGGAAAGGTCGAGTGCTTCGAAGCTCAGGTCGATGCCGATGAAGTCGACAGGCCAGATGCCGACGCCGAAGCCCCCGGCCCAGGCAGGCCCGCTGATAACGCCGCGCGCGTCTGACCCACCCGGCCCCTCGAGGTGCCGCGCCGTGACCTGGCCCACCCCGCCGTAGACGGAGAAGAAGACCCGGTCGACCATGCGGTTGGGATCGTCGACCTCGGCCGCTGCGTTCAGGGCGAGGCCACCGAGCGCGAGCATCACTGCGCGAGAGACCGGAGTCATTCACCCGAGGGTGCCACCTTCGGGTCGCTCGGACTAATGCCGGCCATCGCTGCAACATGCACGCCTAATACAAGGCGTGAGCGGGTCAGTCGCCGTCGTAGATGCCGTCCCACGAGGGGGCAGGGGCGGCTGCGAGAAAGGCGGTGCAGCGGGCGACGTAGCGCCTCACCACGGTGTCGTCGGGCCGCGCAGCGGCGAGCGCCTGAAAGGCGGTCAGCGCGTCGGCGAAGCGCCGCTCGTTCCACGCGAGCCAGGCCGCCTCGTAGTCCCTCACCCATTCGAACCCGTGCGCCGTGAGCGGCGCGAGCAGCTCGGAGATGCGAATCGGCTGGCCCTCGCGCCCCATGCGCACGGTGTCGAGCGGGCGGAACAGGTACGCGTCCTTCGCTTCTTCCACCAGGGTCTCGCCGACCAGGGTGCGCACGCCGTAGCGCTTGGCGAGCGCCTCGAGCCTCGCGGCGGTGGCGACCGGCTCACCCATCACCGTGTAGTTGACCCGGTGCAGCGTGCCCATCTCGCCCACCACGGTGTCGCCCGTCTCGATGCCCGCGCGCAGCACCAGCGTGCGCCCGCACTTCTTCTCCCATTCGGCGCGCTTCTCGTCGAAGCGCGCCTGCATCAGGATCGCCGCCTCGCACGCAGACTCGGCGTCGTTGGGCGTGGCGACCGGCGCCCCCCAGAAGGCCATCAGCCCATCGCCGAGGTACTTGTCGACGTGCCCGCCCCGATCGAGCACGAGCGTGGTCATCTCGGACAGGTAGTCGCGCAGCACGTCGACCACCACCGCCGGGTCCTTCTCGTTGGACACCGAGGTGAAGCCCTCGATGTCAGAGAAGAAGATGGTGAGCTCGCGCCGCTCGGGCCGCATCAGCGCCAGGTCGCGCTCGACCCGGCGGAAGACGTCGGCGCGCACCGCGCCCCCGAGCGCGCGGAGCACGAAGTCACGCAGGCTCTGCTCGAGGGTGCGCGCGTAGCCGAGCGACGCGAGGAAGGTGAGGCTGCACGCGAAGATCGGCGCGAGCATCACCACCTGCCGTTGCTGGGTCACGTAGAGCTGCCGCGCCAAGAGCGTTTGCACCACGAAGACCAGCCCGATCGTCGCCACCCACGCGAGCCAACCCGGCCGGCGCATCAGGCTCGACCAGGCCACCGCGAGGATCGCGCCGGCGAAGGCGAACGCGAGGGTGAGCCAGAAGTCGAGCTGCGGTTCCACCCGGCGAATGCCCTGCCCCCGGGCCACGTTGGAGATCGCCTGCGCCCAGATCGCCCCACGGGTGAGCAACCCCACCGGGGTCTGCAGCACCGGAGACGAGCGCTCGTCGACCAGCACCACCACGCGCCCGGCGAGATCGTTGTCGTGGTGGCGCACGCCGCGGCCGGCCTCGTCGTCTTCACGATTGACCAGCAGCCGCCACGCGGGCACCGCGCGCTTGAGCGTGCCCCGCCCCGAGCGGCCCGCCTCGTCGGCGCTCCAGCGCAGCGCCAGGAAGCCCTGGGAATCGACGGGCACGCCCGGCTGCTCGACCCCCTTGAGGTACCCGCCCTCGACGACGAAGGTGCCCGGGGCCCCGGGGCGAATGCGCAGCGCGACGCCGGGCACGAGCGCCCCCCCGTCGTTGGTGCGCGAGGTATTCACCAGCAGCGGCACCGAGCGCACCACCCCGTCGGGATCGGCGATCAACCGCATGCTGGCCGTCGCCACCTCGGGCATGAGCAGGGCGGGCACCGGCGCGTCGACCGCACCCGCGCGAGGGGCAGACTCGGCGTCGAAGCCCTGCACCTCCACGTGCGCCAGCTTCTGCAGCAGCAGCTGGGCGCCCACCTCGGCCGCGTCGTCCGCGGGCGTGAGGCTGCGCGTCTGCGGGCTGCCCTTGAGCTCGAGCGCGGCCGCCAGGTCTTTCGTCTGCGCTTCCCCCGTCGAGCCGGCCCACACCGTGAAGCGCCCCTCGCTCTGCACCACGTACGCGGTGGTGCGCTGCAGCAGCACCCGCCGCACGAAGGGAAAGGTCTGGGCCTCGGTGTCGACCTCGGCCACCCGCATCAGCAGCGGCATCAGGGGGCGATCGGCGGCGCGGCGGGTCTCGCGGTGCCAGTCGAACCCCAGCACCACCTTGCCTCCCAGCCCGCGGAGGCGCTCGGCGAAGCGTTGATCGTCGGTGCGGGGGTCTTCACCCCGGCAGGGAGAACACTGGCGCGCGGAGACGTCGGCGAAGGACTCGTCGATGAACACCATCGAGGCGCCCTCGCGCACCGCCTGCTCAGCCACCGCACCCAGCAGCTCGCGGGGCCAGGGCCGCATCGCCCATTCGGGGTGCTCCGATTCGCGCGCGTTGGACAGGGTGTCTTCGTCGACGTTGATCAACACCACGCCGTCAGCGCGGTCGTCCGTGCGGCCCAGCTCCCGGGCGCGCCAGTCGACGGTGCGGGCCTCGGCCAGCTCGAGCCAGAGCCGCGGGTAGACGTGCCAGCGTGGCTCGCCCTCCAGTTCCCTGCGCTCCACGCGGAAGTACGCCGCGCCGCCGAAGAGCACGCCGACGATCGTGGCCCAGAGGAACGCGACGCCGAACTTCTGGACGAAGCGCATGCCTGCGCTTTGGAGGGGGTTGGTCGCCACGTTCGAGGGACTATGCTGTGCACTCCATGAACACGTCACCCACAATCACCCGCACCCTCCTCGCCGGCCTCTGCTTCCTGGCACTCCAGGCGTGCGACCTGCAGACGATCACCAACCAGGCCACCGCCAGGACCGTGGCGGTCTCGACCCTGCTGACCACCCCCGCGGTCGAGGTGAAGGGGGCGGCGATCGCGGGTACCGGGCTCGACGCCAGCATTCCCCCGTTCGATGCCGGGGTGTTCCTCGACGCCGGGGTCTTTCTCACCGACGCAGGCATCGTCATTCCCGAGCAGAACCTGGCCTTCGTCTTCTTCGGCCAGCGGCAGGGCGACGCCCCGGACGCCCCGGTGACCGGCACCGCGGGGGCCACCGCGAAGCTGAAGGAGGTCAGCGGCCCGACCTTCGCGCTCGACGACCAGGGCAGCGGCACCTACGCGCTCTCGCCCGATGCGGGCTTCGTCTACAAGCCCAACGCGACGTACCAGTTCGAGTTCGCGCTGGGGGCGCAGGTGTTCCTGGCCGAGGTCGAGCGGGTGCCCAGCAAGGAGAACATTCCCGAGTTCCACCCGGCCGCGGGCTACCTCGAGCTCGATGCGGGCGTGACGGGCACGGCGTTCACGTTCGCGCGGCCCGACCCGCCGCAGGGGCAGAACCGCAACTTCGGGTTCGTCAACGTGTTCCCCGTGGGCGCGCAGGGCCAGGGCCAGCCGACGTACACGAACATTCCCACCACGCCGCTGGGCTTCATCAAGCTGCTGCTCGCGCCCAGCGAATGGACGAAGACGGTGGTCGAGATTCCCGGCTCGGCGTTTCCCGACCCCGATACGAATTACGTGATCGTGCTGCAGAGCGCGAAGCTGGGCGGGCCGAAGTCGGACAACCTGTTCAGTGGCTCGGCGATCCTCGCGGGGACGGCTGATGTCGCGATCGTGAAGACGCGAAAGTAGCGCTGGGTTGCGCGGCCCTCTCCGCGACCCTCTCCCCCTCGGGGAGAGCGAGGCAGGGGTTCACTCGCGGACCAGCTCGAGCTCGAGCTTTCCGGCGAGCTTGTGCGAGAGCAGCAGCCCCGTGACCCGTTCGGCCTCCTCGTGCGTGAGCAGGTTGCGGAAGCCCTCGCCGTCCTGCACCTCGGCCTCGAGCACCGCGCCGCGGGAGATCCACCGCAGCCACGTGCCGTCAGGCAACGTCAGGGGGATCATCCCCTTCACCGGCCACACGTCCTTCAGCGGGGTGAGCGTACGGCCCAGCGTGAGCGCGGACGGCCGCAGCTCGGTCACGCCCTCGTCGGCGTAGAGCATCGGCGGCGCCATCAGCGCGTCGTCGGTGGAGTCATCGAACAGGTAGTCGTACCGGCTCGGAATGCGGCCGGTCAGCACCCACAGCGCGATCACGCTCTCATCTGCACCGAGGCGGTGGGCGTGGAGAATTCTCCGTTCGCCTGCCAGCACCCGGATCATCAGCTTGAACACCGGGTGAATCGCGGCGGACTGGCGAGCGATCCGCGCCTTCAGCTCTTCGCGCAGCTTGCCCAGCTCGGCCTGGAACGCCTTCTCGGCCGAGCTCGCCCGCTCGGCCAACTGGGCCTGCGCCCCTTCCAGCTTCTGCTTCGCGTCGACGAGAAAGCCGTCGAGCGCGGTGGTCTTCGCGAGGCCGGCCTCGGTCGTGTTGGGCGTGCCGCCCGCGGCCTTCACCGCCCCCAGCAACAGCGCGCCCTGCTCGGTGAGGCGCTGCCGTTCTTCGGCCCAACGGCGCCGGGCGGTGCGATGGGCTTCCTGCAGCTCGGCCCAGGCGGCGTACGCCACCTCGAGCGTCTCGACCGACCGCGCCCGCTGCAGCGCCTGGGCGCCGAGCAGCGCTGCGTCGGGGCCGAGGTCAGCCGCCTCGATCAGCGCCCCGACCGCAGGGCTGTCGACCGGTGTGTCGTGAGGGGACCCCTCGGCTCCGCTCGGGGCAGGCATCAGACCGTGCGTGCGGAAGACTCGGTCGCGGCCTTCGGCTCAGCCGCGCCGTTCGCGCCCTTGCCCAGGCGCTCACGCAGATCGTCGCGCAGCTCACGGCCCGGCTTCGGAGCGAGCATCAGCCCCAGGCCCACGCCCAGCAGCACGCCCGCGCCGAAGAGCGCCAGCGCCGGCACCATGCGCTCAGCAGAGGATCGGCGCGACTCGAGGCCGACCATCTCGAGGATGTCGTCCTTGTCCACTTCGGGGAGGTTCTTCCGCAGTTGTCGCCACATGATTGAGCTCCGTTTCCCTGGACTGCCGTTCACTTCTTCTTCGCATTCGCCAGCACGCCGTCGATCGCTGCTTCCGCGACGTCGAGCAGCCGGTCTCGCACCTGGGGGATCGAGGCGAGCTTCATGCCCAGCTGCAGCAACCGGGTGGTGGTCGGCGTGAAGAGCCCGCCACCCACCACGTAGCCGATGCCCAGCGCGGCCCCGATCATCGCGTAGGGCGCCTTCTCCACCTGCTCGGTGAGCCCCACCGCGTCGGCCACGCCGTTGAGGGCGGAGTTCGCGTCTTTCGCCAGCTCGCGCGCGGTCTCGAGGATCGGCGCAGCCGCGGAGGTCTCTTCGGGGACGACGTTCGGATCGCTCATCGGCGGGAAGCCCACTTTCCGACCAGGAAACCGATGGCCGCCGCGCCGAGGAGCGTCGAGCCCGGGTTCTTCTTGATGAAGTCCTTGAGCCGCTCGTTGACCTCCATCAGCTGGGCCTGGGCCTGCTCGAGCTGGGGCCCGAGGCGCTCATGCAGCTCGCGGAGCGGGTCGGACTCCGCCTGCGGCTGAGCCTTCGGAGCCTCAGGTTGGGGTTGCGTGGCGTCGCTCATGACGGTCCTTTCATCACTTCCGGGAGAAGAGGCGGGAGAGCGCGTAGCCGAACAGGAACGCGCCTCCGAGAGTGGCAAGGGGGTGACGCTTGACGAAGGTGCGCCAGTGGCCCAGCGGCTCGAGCGTGTGCTGCACGGTCTCGAGCTTCTGGGCCAGCCGTTCGCGGGCCGCGGCCAGCTGGGCGCGCGCGTCATCTGTCGAGGCGACCGGGGCGAGCGCGCGCGGGGGCGCCTTGACGATGTGGTTCATGGACGCCCACCGTTCATCCCGAGCGGGGCCGGGGGACGCTTTTCCGGGTGCGGCAGCACCAACGCGGTCGACGAGGCGAGCTCGACCACGGTGGCGTCCATCACCTTGTGCCCCGAGAGCTGCTTGCCTACCACCGCGAGGCCCACCCCGCCGATGAGCAGGTTGAGCAACCCCACGGTCATGAAGGCGAGCTCCTCACCCATCCACCGGCGCAGCGTGAGCGCCAGCGCGATGCAGAGGAAGCAGTACCCCACGAGGATCAGCGGGGCGAGCGCGGCGATGAGGCCCACGCGCACGCCGATGAAGCGAGCGTCTTCCTTGAGCTCCATGCGCGCGAGGCGCACGTGGTGCGCCACCAGCTCGCTGAAGGCGTCGACCAGCTCACGGAGTTGATTACCCAAAGCCATCGGGCCGACTGTACACCCGCCCCGCGAAACGAATTGAGCGATGAATCGCCCGCCGCCTTCGCGTACCTTCCGCCGCCATGATCCACACCCTGACGATGCTGAGCGTTCTGGCCGCGGCACCCGCAGCTCCGACCGGTCTGCAGCCGAAGATCCGGCCCTACGACGCGCAGCACTACAAGCTCGAGGTGAAGCAGGGTGAAGGGGGCGTCTTCACCAACACGCTGACCGCCACGCTCAAGGCGACGAAGGCGATGCCCGAGATCGAGCTCGACGCGTACGACCTCAAGATCCAGTCGGCGAAGATCGACGGCGAGGTGGCCGAGTTCAAGGAGACGTACTCGCCCGAGTCCCGCAGCGGCGTGGTGAAGCTCAAGGCGAAGAAGCCCGTCGCCGCCGGCAAGGACACGATCGTCGAGATCGTCTACCAGGTGACCGCGGGCACCTCGAACGCCGGCTTCTTCACCTCGACCGAAGACACGGCCAACGCCCTGCCCGGCTTCTTCACGCACCTCGAGCCGAACTACGCGCAGCGCTTCATGCCGGTGAACGACACCCCGGCCGACAAGGCGACCAGCGAGATCCTCGCCATCGTCGACGGGCGCTACCAGGTCATCTCCAACGGCCGGAAGGAGAAGGACGAGGCGTTCGCGGAAGAAGGCAAGAACCTGCGCCGGGTGCACTGGAAGCAGGACGTCGCCCACAGCCCCTACCTGATCGCGCTGGCCATCGCGCAGCTCGAGGCGGTGCCGGTGAACGAAGACATTCCGTCCACGCTCTGGGTCCCGCCGGGCTCGAAGGACCGCGCGTTCGTCGCCGCTGACGTGCTCAAGGGGCTCTACAACTTCCAGGTCGGCTTCACCGGCACGAAGTTCCCCTTCGCGAAGCTCGATGTGGTGGCGGTGCCCCGCTTCTATTGGGGCGGCATGGAGAACACCTCGGTCATCTTCGAGCGCACCTCGAAGCTGCTGGTCGATCACAAGAACGACCAGACCGCGCGCAGCCAGATCGTCGGGCTGCTGTCGCACGAGATGGCGCACCAGTACTTCGGCGACTTCGTCACCCCGGCCTGGTGGGACGAGATCTGGCTCAGCGAGGGCTTCGCCACGTACCTCGGCGCGGCAGCGACCGACGACTACAACGACAGCGACGAGGTCGAGATCAACCGCGCCCGGGCCCTGGTGAACGGGTACTTCGAAGAGGAAAACGGGCCGCACTCGCACCCGCTGGTGGTCAAGGGCATCCCCGGGGAGGACGCGTTCGACAGCACCACGTACACCAAGGGCGCCAACGTGCTGCGCATGCTCGAGCTGTGGATCAGCAAGCCCGAGATGAAGAAGGTGATGAAGGTGTACCTCGAGAAGAACGGCGGCAAGAACGTCACCAGCGCGGACTTTTTCAAGGCGGTCTTCGAGGTGACCAAGAAGGAGAAGGAGCTCAAGGGCTTCAAGGACTCGTGGCTCTCCGTGCGCGGCTACCCGGTGATCTTCACCGACTACACGTTCAACGCCGGCAAGCTCAACGTCACCATCCGCCAGCAGAACAACCACGCGGGCGAGAAGGGCTCGTTCACCTTCAAGCTGCCCATCGTGATCCACCGCGCCACCGAGCCGACGTACACGAAGGAAGAGGTGATCACCGTCGACAAGCCCGAGGTGAAGATCTCGATCGACGTGCCGGCCGCGCCGCAATGGATCAACTGGAACAAGGACTTCGGTGCGCTGGCGAAGGTGAACCCGACCTCGGTGAGCGAGGATCAGTGGATCGACGCGGCACGGAACGACGCGGACCCGGTGTGGCGGCTGCTGGCGACCTGGCAGTTGCTGGGTGAGATCGGCAACCCGCAGCTGAAGGCCGAGACGAAACCGACCGACTCGGCGATGGGCGCGATCCTCGACGTGCTCAACAAGGACGCCTCGCCGTACGTGCGCGAGGCGGTGCTGCAGCGCCTGGCGGGCACGCGCTTCCGCAAGCTGCCCTCGGAGTTCGCCGCGCCCCTGCTCACCCTCTCCAAGCGTCCCGAGGGGCTCAACGAAGATCCCGCGGGCTACATCCGCGTGCGCCGCGCGGCGATGGAGGCGCTGGGCCGCGTGGATTCAGCCGATGGCCACAAGTGGATCCTCGAGGAACTGGCCAAGCGCGAGATCGACATCAACTACGTGTCTGCCTACGCGGCGGCCGCGGCGCGCATCGCCACCCCGGGCTCGCTCGGCCAGCTGCGCGCGACGCTGGTGACGCAGAAGGGCCGCGGCGCGGGGTACTACCGGCGGGCGGCCAGCGCGCTGTCGCTGAGCAACTCCGTCGAGGTGCTGCCGCTGCTGCGCGAGGTGCTCAAGGGCAACCCGGGCAACAACGAGCTGGCGCGTGAGGCGACGCACGGGCTGGGGGCGAACAAGGAGCTGCGCGAGACCCAGGAGTTCGCCAACCTCGTGCGTGACGTGGTGCTCGACGACAAGACCTTCGGCGAGCAGTTCCGCGGTGAGTTCCTGGGGTACCTCGACGACGTCAAGTACGAGTCGGCGAAGGTGGCGCTGACCGAGATCGTCGAGAAGGTGACCAGCGAGCGCATCAAGGCGACCGCGAAGCGCACGCTCGGCACGAACTTCCCCGTGGCGCCGCCTGCCAAGGACCCGAAGAAGAAGAAGTAGCCCGCTGCTCCTCTCCCTGCGAAGCGGGGAGAGGGCCGGGGTGAGGGGCCGATTTCCCCTAGGCCCGCTCGAACAACGCCCCGGCCCAGGTCAGCCCAGAGCCGACCACGCACATCGCGATCGCATTGCCGAGCCGGTCCGAGCCCCAGTTCTCGCTGAGCACCGACGGCGCACCCGACGCGCCCACGTTGCCGCGCTGGTCGACGTTGTACAGGTGCCGCTCGGGCCCGATCTCACAGCGCCGCGCAACGGCCTCGAGCATGCGCAGGTTGGCCTGGTGCCCGATGAACTTGAGCTGTTCCGCGCTGCGCCCCTCCCCTCCCGCGAGCCACGCGTCGCGCAGCACCTCGAACACCTCGCAGCCCCGCTTCACGCCGAACTTCTGCACCTCGGCGCCCTGCTGCGTGAAGTGCCCGAAGCGCGGCACCTTCACCTTGTCCGCGCCCGAAGGGTCGCCCTTCAGGTACGTCTGGGTGATCTTCCACGGCCCGGGAATGCGCGGCGACACGATGGCCGCGCTCGAACAGTCACCCCAGAGCACGCACGCCGAACGATCCGAATAGTCGACCACCCGCGTCGAGTTCTCCGGGTTCACCAGCATGATGTAGTCGGGCAGCTTCTCGGGCCGCATGGCCTCGAGGAAGTAGAGCTGCGTGGCGAAGCTCGAGCACGCGCTGGAGATGTCGAGAGAAGGGGCGTCGATCCCCAGCTCGGCGGCCACGCGGTTTGCTTCCGCCGGAATGCACTCGTCGGGCGAGCAGCTGCCGGCGAGCACCATGCCGATGTCAGAGGCCTTGAGCCCTGCCCGCTCCAGCGCCATGCGCCCGGCCTGAGCTCCCGTCTGCGCGTTCGACATGGTGGCTGCTTCGATCGCCGCCCGCGGGTCCCGATTCCGGGTGGTGCGGATGTAATCGAGCGGCAACACCGTGTGCCGGCTGCGGATGCCCACCCGCTCCATGATCCACGCGTCGTTGGTGTCGATACCCAGCGATTCGAGGAAGTGGTTGTCGATCACGTTTCCGGGGTGGAAGTGACCGAGCGCATGAAGGTGCAGCACGAAGGACCTCCAAGGGGGAAAAGCGTGACCGGGGCGACCTACCGAACGACTACGGAGGACGGGAACCTAAAAGACAGAACATTTGGTCACACTTTTTCCCGGGGCCTTCAGGGCTCCCGCCACATGACGATTCCCGCCTTGATGCTCGGGTTGGTGCGGGCGTCGTAGTGGAAGACCAGGGTCTGCTTCGCCGGCTTGTGGGTGAACAGGTTGATCCAGTCGCCACCGCGCTGAATCGGGCTCCCCATCGGCGAGCAGGTGGTGAACGCCGCTCCGTCGGGCGCCCGGGACAGCTTGGGGCCGTTGCAGTTGGTCTGCGTGCCGGTCGCAGACCAGGGCGCGGCGACGCTGACCCGGCCAGACGGCTCGATGGTGAGCGCCTGGTAGTACCGGGTGGAGTGGAACTCGGTGGCGCTGCTGCTGTTGCGCGGAATGGCGATGGGAGTGGCCCAGGTGGTGCCCGTGTCGCTCGACTTCAGGTACCAGAGCTCGGTCGCGTCGGCGTCGGGCAGCTTGCGCAGGTGGTAGGCGAGGTGGGGCGTGGTGCCCACGAAGGTGAGCGACACCGAGGGCTCCCGGTTCATCACGGTGAGATCGAGCATGTCGGCCGAGGCGATCGCGTTGGCCGCGCTGCCCGGGCGCCAGAAGGCGAGATCGGCCGAGGTCGCGTTCACCGAGACGAAGAAGGCCACGCCCGCGTTACCCGCCGAGTCGACCGCGAGCGAGAGCGACTGCCCGCCCGACACGATCGCGCCCGGCGTCTGGTCCATGAACGCTCCTGCGCCGAGCTTCTTGCGGTACATGATGTCGCTGCCCTGCAGCCACGCCACGTGGGTGGCCCCGCCCTGCAGCCCGAGCGAGGGGTTCGACATGAGCGCCGCGCGCGGAACGTCAGACACGGTGGACAGCGAGAAGTTCGCCCCCTCGTCGTCCGAGACGGCCAGGCGCACCGTGTTGTCCTGAGGCTTGATGTACGCGATGCCGATGCGGCCGGTGTCTGCGTCGCGCGCGATTGCGATGCTCCGGTTCGGGTGCACGAACGGCCCACCGCCGACGGTCTCGATGGTGCGCAGCGGCTCGAACGCCTTCGCCACGCCGTCCCACCGCGTGTAGACGACGCGGTTGTCGTCGTAGTTGAGGTCGCCGTTCGGGTCTTCGTAGAGGGCCGCGAGGATCGGCTGGCCGAACTGATCGCCCATCGCCGCCACCGAGATGCCCAGCTTCGTCGAGAGCGCCGCGCCCATGGGGAGCTCGACTGCCATCTGCCAACCGTTGGGCGGGTCGTCACCGCGCGGGCGGCCAGCGTCGACCTCGATGCCAGCGTCTTCCACGCCTGCGTCGATCATCGGCTTGGGGCGCGGGCCGCAGGCCAGCAGCCAGATCGAGAAGAGGATGGAGGTGGCGATGCGGAACATGGGAACTCCTGGGGGTGGGTCGCCCTCTCCCCGACCCTCTCCCCCTCGGGGAGAGGGAGCTATCCGGCCTTGATCACTTCGCGGGCAATCACGATGCGCTGAATCTCGCTGGTGCCTTCGTAGATCGTCTGCACGCGAGCGTCACGCAGGTACCTCTCGACGGGAAACTCGTCGATGTATCCATAACCGCCGTGCAGCTGGACCGCCTTGTCGCAGACCTTGTTCGACATCTCGCTGGCGAAGAGCTTGGCCATCGAGGCCTCGCGGGTGAAGGGCGTCTTCTTTTCCTTCATCGTCGCGGCGCGCCAGGTGAGCAGCTCGGCGGTCTGCTGCTGGGTGGTCATGTCGGCGAGCATGAAGCGCAGCGCCTGGAAGTCGCCGATGGGGTGACCGAAGGCGTGGCGGTCCTTCACGTACTTCACCGAGGCCTCGATCGCGGCGCGGCCGACCCCACAGGCCTGTGACGCGATGCCGATGCGCCCACCATCGAGCGCCACCATGGCCAGCTTGAAGCCGTCACCCTGCCGGCCGAGGAGGTTCTCCTCACCGACCTCGCAGTTCTCGAACAACAACGGCACGGTGTTCGAGCCGCGCAGGCCCATCTTGTCCTCGGCGCGGCCCACGGTGAGCCCCGGCGTGCCCTTCTCGACGAGGAAGCACGAGAGGCCCTTGTTGCCCTCGTTCGAGGTGCGCGCCCAGACGACAATCACCCCCGCGTACGCGCCCGAGGTGATCCACTGCTTGCTGCCGTTGATGACCCAGCGATCACCCTTCTTCACCGCGTTCGTCGTGCCCGCGCCGGGGTCGCTGCCCGCGTGCGGCTCGGACAACGCGAAGGCGCCGGCGACGGCCTCGCCGCTCACCAGCTTCGTCACGAAGCGCTTCTTCTGATCTTCGGTGCCGAACTGGCAGATGAGCTCGGCGCACATGTTGGTCACGCACATGCCCACCGAGGTCGACGCGCAGGCCGCCGCGATCTCGATCACCGCGAGCGAATACGACACCACGCCCGCCTCGGCGCCGCCGTACTCGCTGGGCACGTTGACCCCGAGCAGCCCCAGCTCGCCCATCTGGCGGTAGGCGTCGACGGGGAAGATCTCCTCGCGATCGAGCTGGCGGGCGCGGGGCGCGACGACCTCGCGGGCGAACTTCCGCGCGGTGTCTCGAATGAGGGTCTGCGTCTCGCTGAGGTCGAAGTTCACGGCTTAGTGGACGGCCTTCAGGTTGAACGGGAACTCGATGGGGTGGTCCTTCGCGTCGGTCGGCTTGGGGAAGGTCATGGTCGAGAGCACCGCCACCACGCAGTCGTAGAGCGCGGGGTCCCTGAGCGAGCTGCCCTTCTTGTCTACCTTCGCGCCCTTCACCATGCCGTCGGGCGTGATGATGAACGCCGTCTTGAGCGTGCCCTCGGGGGCCTTCTTCTTGTTGCTGATGTGGTCCTCGTAGCAGCCCTGGATCTTCGGCTGGTACGCGACCACCACCTGCTTGATCGAGTCGGCCGTGAACGGCATCTTGCTCACGTCGGGCCCATCGCTCGGCTTGTCGGTGGCGACGTCCTTGAGCAGGTTCTTCATGGTGTCGTTCTTCGGCGCGGGATCCGCGGCCAGCGCGACGGCGAGCAGGAGGGTCGTGATCATGGTCAGTCCTTGAGGAGGTTCGCTGCGATGACGATGCGCTGGATCTCGCTGGTGCCTTCGTAGATCTCGGTGATGCGCGCGTCGCGCACGTGGCGCTCGGCGTCCATCTCCTTCGAGTAGCCCATGCCGCCGAAGATCTGCAGGGCCTTGTTGGCCACCCGGCTCGACATCTCGGAC
Source organism: Archangium sp. (assembly GCA_030681645.1). Lineage (GTDB taxonomy): Bacteria > Myxococcota > Myxococcia > Myxococcales > Myxococcaceae > Archangium_A. Next base: position 443,369 of record JAUXRX010000017.1, on the reverse strand, counting down.
GCGTAGAGCTTGGCCATCGCCGACTCAGGCGAGTGACGCAGGCCCTTGTCCTTCATCGCGGCGGCGCGGTGGATGAGCAGGCGGGCCGCGTCGATCTCGGTGGCCATGTCGGCGAGCATGAACTGGATCGCCTGGTGCTCGCGGATGAACTTGCCGAACGACTTGCGCTCACCGGAATACCGCAGCGCTTCCTCGTGGGCGGCGCGCGCGATGCCCAGCGCCTGGCTGGCGATGCCGATGCGGCCGCCGTCGAGCGTGGACATGGCGACCTTGAAGCCTTCGCCTTCCTTGCCCAGCAGGTTCTCGGCCGGCACCTCCATGTCCTCGAAGTACATGGTGCAGGACCAGGCGGCGCTGATGCCCATCTTCTTGTCGGGGGCCATGCGCTTGAAGCCCTTCGTGTCCGTGGGGACGAGGAAGGCCGTGATGCCCCTGTTGCCGGCTTCCTTGTTGGTCATCGTGAAGAGCACGATCGCGTCGGCCTTGGGGCCGCAGGTGATCCAGTTCTTCGAGCCGTTGATGACGTAGCGATCGCCCTTCTTCACCGCGACCGTCTGCTGCGCTGCGGCGTCGGACCCGGCCTGCGGCTCGGTGAGGCCGAAGCAGCCCATCTTCTCGCCCGAGGCGAAGGGCTTGAGCCACTTCTCTTTCTGCGCGTCCGTGCCGAACTTGGACACCGGGTCGCAGTAGAGCGAGTTGTTCACCGACATGATCACGCCGGTCGAGGCGCAGCCCCGGCTGATCTCTTCCATCGCCAGCGCGTAGCTGACGTTGTCCAGGCCCGCGCCGCCCCACTTCTCGGGCACCGCGATGCCCAGCAGGGAGAGCTCACCGAGCTGCTTGATCGCGTCGGTCGGCCACTCGTGGTTCTCGTCCCACCGCCTGGCGTTGGGAATGAGCTCGCGCGCTGCGAACTCGCGCGTCATCTTCTGAATGTCCCGCTGGATCTCGGTGAGGTCGAAATTCATGAGGTGGGCCTTATCAACGGGTTGAAACGCCGTACAGCAGCGAGCGGAGCGCTGGCCAAGCCGCAGCGACCCAGGAGTAACGGAACTTCATGGGTGGGCGTAGTGTCGGAGGCCGCATGGCGGCTGAGTGGAACGAGTGGTTTGACGACCAGGCCCGGTGCGCCCGGCACCCACACGCCACCGCTGAGCGGACCTGCGCTCGTTGTGGCTCGTTCTGCTGCGAAGACTGCCTCGAGCAGGCGTGGTGCGAGCCGTGCGCGCTGCTGGTGATGAAGGAACACCTGCCGTCTGCCGCCCGGAGCGTGGCGTGGAAGCTGTTGCTGGGCCCGATGTTCCTGCTGGGGAGCGCGGCGCTGTGGCTGCATCGCGGCAGGGAACTGCCGGTGCAGTGGCTGGTGTGGCTGGTGCCGGTGGTGTGCGCGGTGATCGTGGTGCGGCGGCACTCACCGGCAGCGGCGTGGATCGGCGCTGGCACGAGCTTGCTGCTGCTCGGCTGGCAGGCGTTCTCGATGTTCTCCGAGGGCGCTGAGCTGCGGCTGGTCGACGTGGGGCTGCTCTCGATCGCGCCCCTGCTCGCCCTCGATGGCGCGGCGCGACTCGGCCGCCTGTTCGCCAGCGTCAAGGTGCAGGAACAGATGAAGTCGGCCCTCTCGCGCTAGATCGTCGGATCACATGACGACGAAAGCGGATGCGGAGAGTCAGGCGCTTCATCACTGGCTCGAGAAGTCGAGCGACGACGACCTCGTGGCGTCGTCGCGGGCGCTTCAGGCGATTTCCCAGCGCGTGGTGGTCTGGGCGGCGGTCTCGGCGCTGCGGGCACTGCTCGATGAAGCGTCCGCAGACCCGATGGTCGACGGCTACCACGTCGAGCGCGCAGGGTTGCTCGCAGACGCAGTCGAGGCGTGGCTCGCGGATCCGTCAGACGAACGACTCTCTCTCGTGCGCCAGCGGACCGGCGGTATCGAGTGCATGTGGAACGAGCTCTCCGGCGATACCGGTCAGCCCGAACCGGTCCTCGCGGCCGCGACCAACACCGGGTGGTGCGTCATCCACTCCGGCCAGCTCTTCAATTTGACTCCCGCCCTGGGCGAGGCCGAGCGGCGTTTGGGTCCCAGGAGGGTGATCGCAGCCGTGCGCACCGCGCTCGCGGTCGCCCCACCCTGGGCCCTGTCAGGTTAGTGCTGGCACCACTGGGCCGAGAACGAGAAAAGGGGACAGGCTACTTATTGCCTATCGACGCCCCCACTCTCTTCGGGCGACCTCGCGAGCGTGCCGGTCGCTGACCGGAGGCCGACGGGAAAAAGTAGCCTGTCCCCTTTTCCCTCAGTGCTTGCACCACTGCACCGCCGTGGTCGGGAGCGCCCCCGCGGCGAGCCCCTGGCCGGTGCCGGTTTCGACGAAGTTCTTGTTCGCGTAGGCGTGATCGACGCAGAGGCTGTTCCCCGGGGTGCCGGGGCCGTCGCGCAACGCGCTGGCGACGCGCGACGGCAAGGGAGTCACGGTACAGGAGGTGAGGTTGCCCCCCACGACGTTGGCCCTGATGGTCGCGACCGTCCAGAAGTCACCGGTCAAGTCCTGGCCGGGCGTGTCGAGCAGCGGAAACTGGGTCTGGCCCGTGGCCGGGTTGTAGCCCGCCGACAGCACCCGCTCGCCGTTGCAGTACAGGTTCACGTGCGGCTTCGCGAGCGCGGTGCCCGCGTTGTTTCCGTAGTGATTGACGCCCACCACGAAGTCGTCGTTGTTGAGCGGGTTGTCGAGGTTGATGTTCTCCGGGCCGCAGAAGGTGCTCGCCGTCGGGTCGGTCGTGGCGCGACTGCACGAGACGTTGTCGCGATCGAGGCGGGGGTTGGTGCACGCCGCGGTGCGGGTGCTCGACCAGCCCTGGCAGGCCGTGGTCGCCGAGTTGCTGTAGCCCCAGTTCGGCAGCGGGTTCGCGTTGGCGCACCCCGACGCCGACGCCCAGTGACAATCTTCGAGGGAGCTGTTGCTGCTCGTACACGTCGCGTTCCAGCCATGCGTCGTGCAGGTGGTGCCCTGCAGGCGCGCGAAGTGGAGATCGAGGTCGTTCCCCGTGCTTCCGGACGAGCCTCCGACGGTGTCCCAGCAGAGCTCGGCGCGAATGCCCGGCGCCCGCACCTGGACCTTCTGGGTGCAGGCGTAGCTGCGACCGTCGAGGGTGAACTCGCCCTGGACGACGTAGTCACCCGACAGGCCGAACGCCGGGTACACCTGCCCGCCCGTCACGCCGCTGCCGTAGTTGACCGCGCTCATCGCGATCAACGGGGCGCCAGACTGCGCGACGTAGCGCGCGGGCGTCTGCGACGCGTCGAGGACGACGGCGGTGCGCACGCCCCGTCTCGCGCCAGCCGTGCTCGCGTTGGGGCTGCTGTAGAGGGCGAAGGTCGGGTTGGGGAGCACGTTGTCGCAGTCGCCGCCGAGCACCGTCCAGGCCCACCCGGTGGTGCGCGCGCGTGACGTGGCGTCGACCCACGCCGAGCCGTCGATGAGCGGGAGCGCGGTGACGCTCGGGTACGGCGCGAGCGTGATGGTGCTGCTGGGGCACTGCACGAGCGTGGGGCACGAGCAGCCCTCGACCGCGTTGTTGCTGGCGAGGCCGTCGCAGTTATAGTCGCCCGCCGCGCACGAGTCGGTCGGCGCGGGGGGCAGACCGCCGCGGCAGACGCCAGACCATCGCCCCGCGGCGCAGTCGAGGCTGCCTTTGGAGTTGTTGGTGCACCACCCGACGGGCAGTCCATTGCTCGCGCTGACCTGGGTCGCGGGCACGAGGTAGCAGTCTTTGGTGACGCCGTTCGCGGGGCAGGCACAGCCTTCGTCGACCGTGCCGTCGCAGTCGTCGTCGAAGCCGTTGCCCTGGGCGACGTTGAGGCGCGCGCCCGGAACCCCCGCGGTGGTGAGCAGCGAATCGGTGACGCCGTCACACTCGTTGAGGGTCGGGCTCGCGCAGCGTCGCGAGATGGGGGGATTGCCGGGCACCGCGGGGCCGCAGCCGCCGGTTCCGCCGCCCGTCACTCCGCCGCCGCCGCCCGTCACGCCGCCACCACCGCCCGTCACTCCTCCGCCGCCGCCCGTCACGCCGCCTCCACCGCCCGTCACGCCGCCTCCACCACCCGTCACTCCGCCGCCGCCGCCCGTCACGCCGCCTCCACCGCCCGTCACGCCGCCCCCACCGCCCGTCACGCCGCCCCCACCGCCCGTCACGCCGCCTCCACCGCCCGTCACGCCGCCTCCTCCGCCCGTCGCTCCGCCTCCACCGCCCGTCGCTCCGCCCCCTCCTCCGCCCGTCGCTCCGCCGCCAGACCCTCCTCCACTGTTGGACTGGAGGCAGAAGCCCACGGAGCAGATCTGGCCCAGGAAGCAGACGCTGCACACGCTGGCTGCCCTGCCGCACGCTGTGGCCTCGAGGCCGCTCTGGCACTCGCCGTCGGCGTCGCAGCATCCGTTGGCGCAGGTATTCGCGTCACACACCGGCCTCGGCGTGATTCCGCACGAGGCCGCGACCATGACGACGAGCATCAAACCCAGTGCGCGGAACATCGCGCGACCCTACCTCAACCGTTCACGGCGACGGCACCCCAGAGCTTCAGTCCGACGCCCTGGGGAGACGCTTCCACGCGACGTGACGGCACGTCATCGTGCCAACCTCGCTCCCAGAGCTCACGCGCCCTTGAACTCAGGCGGCCGCTTGGCGATGAACGCGGCCATGCCTTCCTTTTGATCCGCCGTGCCGAAGAGCTTCGCGAAGCCGTCGCGCTCGAGCGCGTTCGCGTCCTTCAGGGGAAGATCCATGCCGGCGTCGATCACCCGCTTGGCCTGCGCCACCGCGAGGGGTCCCCGCTTCGCGATGTTCGCCGCCACCTTCCGGCAGTGCGCCATCAACTCAGCCGGAGGGAGCACCTCGAGCGCGAGCCCGATCTCCTTCGCCTTCTGCGCGTCGAGCATGTCACCCGAGAAGATGATCTCCTTCGCGCGCGCGCGGCCCACGATGCGGGTGAGCCGCTGCGTGCCGCCGAAGCCGGGGATGACGCCCAGCACCACTTCCGGCTGGCCGAACTTCGCCTTCTCCGACGCGTAGATGAAGTCACACGCCAGCGCGAGCTCGGTGCCCCCGCCCAGCGCGAAGCCGTTCACCGCCGCGATCACCGGAATCGGCAGATGTTCGAGCGACTCGAGCACCCGGTGCCCCAGCTCGGCGAAGGCTGCTGACTCGGCCTGGCTCAAGCCGGCCATCTCGGCGATGTCGGCGCCCGCGACGAAGGCCTTCTCACCCCCACCCGTGACGATCAACGCGCGCGTCGTCTTGTTCGCCGCGACCTGGCCGATCGCGTCGGAGAACTCCGTGAGGACCTGCCGGTTGAGCGCGTTGAGCGCCTTCGGCCTGTCGATGGTGATGACCGCGATCGGCCCTTCGAGCTCGAGTTTGACGAAGTCCATGGTGCCCCCTCAGTACTTGTAGAAACCGCGCCCCGACTTCTTACCCAGCCAGCCTGCCTCGACGTACTGCCGCAGCAGCGGCGAGGGGCGGTACTTGCTGTCGCCCAGGCCCTTGTGCAGCACCTCGGCGATGTACAGCACCGTGTCGAGGCCGATGAAGTCAGCCAGCGTCAGCGGGCCCATCGGTACGTTGGTGCCCAGCTTCATGGCCGTGTCGATGTCTTCGGGGCTCGCGATGCCCTCGGCCAGCACGAAGCAGGCCTCGTTGAGCATGGGAATGAGGATGCGGTTGATGATGAAGCCCGGGAAGTCCTTCGAGACGACCGTGGTCTTGCCCATCTTCTCGGCCATCGCCTTGGTGACGGCGTAGGTCTCGTCGCTCGTCGCAGCCCCGCGGATGAGCTCCACCAGGCCCATGATCGGCACCGGGTTCATGAAGTGCATGCCGATCACCGCCTCGGGCCGCTTCGTCGAGGCGCCGATGCGGGTGATCGGGATCGACGAGGTGTTGCTCGCCAGCAGGCCGCCCGGCTTCACGACCTGGTCGAGGTCCTTGAAGATCTTCTTCTTCAGGTCCTCGTTCTCGGTCACCGCCTCGATCGCGGCGTCGACGTCCTTCACGTCGAGGATCGAAGTGGCCGTGAAGAGCTTCTTGAGCGCGGCGTCCTTCGCGGCCGCGTCGAGCTTCCCCTTCTCCACCAGCTTCGACAGGCCCTTCTCGATTCCGGCCTTGCCCTTTGCCAGTGCCGCCTCGGACACGTCGCTGAGGGTGACCTGGAAACCAGCCTGGAGACCGACCTGCGCGATACCCGCGCCCATCTGCCCGGCGCCAACGACGAGGATGTGATTGATGGACATGCGCGGCCTTGTAAGTGCCGCCCCACGCCCGATCAATCAGAAGTCAGCACCTTCAACGCCTGCTGGCATTCGAGGTTCTTCTCGTTCGCCAGCAGACACCTCTCGAACGCGTCCTTCGCCTCGGCCTGCCGGCCCCGCGCCTGCTCGCAGGCACCGCGCATCAGCCAGGCCCGATCGTCATCGACGTTCAGGGTGGTGGCGCGCTCGAGCACCGGGCAGGCCTCGTCGAACTGCTGCTGCCCCATCAGCCCCGACGCGAGCCCCAGGTGGCCTTCGACCAGGTTCGGGTCCACCAGCAGCAACTGCCGGAAGTCCTTCACCGCATCTGCGAACTGCTTTTGCTGCAGGTGCACAGCGCCCAGGTTGCGCCGCGCCTCGAGGTAGGCCGGCTCGATCACCAGCGCCGCCTTGAACTGCTCGGCGGCGGTCTTGAGGTCGCCCTCTTCCATCGACATCGCGCCCAGCGAGTTGAGCGAGCTCTTCATGTGCTGATTGGCCCGCAGCGCCTCGATGTAGAACTGCTTGGCCTTCTTCTTGTCCCCGCGCGCCTGGGCGATCATCCCCTTGTTGTGCAGCGCGTCCCAGTACTTCGGCTGGTACTCCAGCGCGTGGTCACACGCCGCGTCAGCCTGGGCGAGGTCGTTTGCCACCAGGAACTGGGCGCACAGGCCGTTGTAGTCCTGGGCTGCCTGCGGCACGACGATGGGGCAACCGAACAGGAACAGGGCGAGGACGAGGGCCGGACGCACGAAGGCATTGTCGCCCGCGCCTCAGCCCGGGTGCTTCACGGTTTCTTCATCTCGATCAGGATGGTCTCGTCAGCCCCGGGGTTGAACTCCCGCTGGAAACCGATCGCGGCCGTCGCGCCCATGAGCCACACGTTGGCGATCGCGCGGTGCGGCCCCGAAGACAGCGGCACCTGGAGGGTCGGCTCGCCCACCAGGCCCGCGGCGAAGAGCTGCTCCTCGCGCTTGAGCAGGTCGTGCTCGTCCCACACCTGCAGCTCGAGCTTGCGCACCTCGCCGTAGGACACCGGCAGCCGCCAGACCAGAGTGCGATCGGTCGGTAGCAGCCCAAACAGGCCGTAGCGCCAGATCACCAGGCCCACCCCCAGCATCAACGCCATGGGGAGGATTCTGCGAAGGCGACTCACTCGGGATCCGGCTCTTCGTCCTTCTTGCGCTTCTTGCTCTCGTACGTCGTCTTGAGGTCGCTCACCTTCACCTTCGGGAGCAACGACGCCGCCTCGCCCTTGACCCGATCGGGCACCAGCTTCACCTCGGCGCGCACCTCGATGGTCATGCCCGCGATCATGCGCAAGAGCTCGTCGCGCAGCCGATCGGACTGCAGCAGCTTGCGCACCTCGTCGGAGACCGTCTTGCCGATCTCGTCCTTGGTCTTCTCTGCCTGGTGCAGCAGGAAGCCGAGGGCCTCCTTGGGCAGCTTGAGCTGGCCTGCGAGGCGGCGAATGCCCTCTTCCGACATGAAGACCGCGCCGATGCCGGCCCAGGCCATGCGGCGCACGAAGTCGGGCACGAAGCCCTTCTTCTCGTCGCCCACGTCCGCATCGTCATCGAGGGGGTCTTCCGGCGGGAGGTCGTCGATGCTCATGGCGTCTCCAGCTTACTCACGCTGTGGCAGTCGTCACCGAAGGAGCCGTGCGCGACGCGTTTTCGACCGACACGCGCTGGGCGACGCGCTGGGCGAGCTCCATGAACGACTTGCCCTCGACGCCGTCGGGGTGCCCCACCACCACCGGCAACCCGCGGTCACCACCCACGCGAATGGACAGCTCGAGGGGGATCTCGCCGAGGAAGGGGATCTCCATCATCTCCGACGCCTTGCGCCCGCCGCCGGTGTCGAAGATGTGCGTGCCCTTGCCGCAGTGCGGGCAGATGAACTGCGACATGTTCTCGATGATCCCCAGGATGGGGATGCTGAGCTTGTCGAACATCTGCTTCGCGCGGATGACGTCGGCCAGCGCCACGTCCTGCGGCGTGGTGACCAGCACCGCGCCCGCGCTCTTGAGCTGCTGCGCCACGGTGAGCGGAATGTCACCCGTGCCCGGGGGCAGGTCGACCACCAGGTAGTCGAGCTCGCCCCAGTTCACGTCGCGCACCAACTGCATCAGCGCGCCCTGCAGCATCGGCCCGCGCCAGATCAGCGCCTGGTCGGCCTCGATCAGGAACCCGATCGACATCACCTTGATGCCGTGCGCCTCGAGCGGCTCGAGCAGCTTGCCGTCCTTCGAGACGGGCTTCTTCTTGAGGCCGGTCATCACGGGAATCGACGGCCCGTAGAAGTCGGCGTCGAGCAGGCCCACGGTCGCCCCGTGCCGCGCCAGCGCGCAGGCCAGGTTGATGGCGACCGTCGACTTCCCCACGCCGCCCTTGCCCGCGCCCACCAGGAGCACGTTCTTCACCCTGGGCAGCAGCGCGTCTTTCGCCGCGGCAGACGGCTGCGGCCGAACCCGGGCCGACATGTCGACCTGGATGCGCTCGACGCCGGGCACCTTGCGGAGCGCGACCTCGGCGTCACCCTTGATCTTCTCCTTCAGCGGACAGGCGGGCGTCGTGAGCTCGATGCGCAGCTGCACGAAGCTGCCGTCGATCTTGAGGTCCTTCACCATCCCCGCCTTGACGACGTCTTGATTCAAGTCGGGATCCATCACGGTCGACATCGCCGCGAGGACATCTCGTTCCTGCACGCTCATGGTGGCTCGCTTCCGGTTTTCCGCTAAAGGCAGCCCGTCCAATACGGGCGAGGGCGGCGCTACGCAAGCGTCCGAAAACGGGAACGAAGCCGTCAGCAGCGGAACGCTGCGCGAGACAGACGGTAGCGCAGCGGACGTCTGGCCGAGGCGGAGTGACCCAGAAAGGCAGGGACGTCTGTGAATCACTTCATCTCGGGCATTCTGAAGATCGTCCTCCTCGAGGGGTCGATCGCGCTGCTGCTCATCGACGCCGCGGCCGGCGATCCCTCCTCGAGGCGCGAGTTCGCCGGTCGCTTCGAGAAGGTGCGGTCCCGCGCGCACGGCGTGCTGGCGGGCCTCATGGTCTTTGCCTGGTGCAACTACGGCTCGTTGCGCCACGACATCGACGTGCTGCAGGTGCTCACCAGCATCCCGCTCATCCTCCTGTGCGGGTTCCTCATCGGCTTCGCCTTCGACCCGAAACGCGACGAGCGGGTGGCGGCGTTCGTCACCTGGGCGAAGGCCGATCCCGCCCGCCTGCGCTGGCGGGTCGCCCTGGTGTTGCTCGTCTCGCTGCTCGCCCTGGGGACCCAGTTCCTCACCCTGCTGATCGCGCAGCTGGGGCTGAAGATCCTCGTCTTCGGAGCGATCGGCCTGGTCGCCTGGTACTCGGCCCAGCTCGCTTCGGGGAAGAGGCAGGCCCCCGCGGTGCTGCCCAGGCTGGTGAGCCGCTCGAAGCCCCTGGCGATCGCGCTGGTGATCGCGCTCTCGGGCGGCTGGGTCGCGACCGGAGTCGCCCAGGGCAAGCTGCCGCTCATCCACCAATGGGAGCAGTTCCACTTCTACCTGGGCGCGAAGTATCAGCGCGAGGTCGGCTGGTTCAACCTCTACAAGGCCGTGATCATCGCCGACCGCGAGTCGGTGAACGTGCTGGGCCAGATGCCCACCACCCGCGACCTGACGAACTTCGAGCAGGTGCCCCTCGACGTCGCGCTGCGTGACGCGGCCGAGGTGCGCGCGCGCTTCAGCAACGAGCGCTGGGAGGAGTTCAAGACCGACTGGTCCACCATGGCCCGGCTCTGGCCGATCAGCTGGACCTCGATCATGAACGATCACGGCAACTCGAACTCGCCCGCGTGGGCGATCTTCGCGGCGCCCCTCGCGAAGGTGATCCCGCTCTCGGGGCGCGGCCAGGCGTTGATCGGCTGGCTCGACATGCTGCTGATGCTCGGGCTCTGGCTCACCGTTTGGCAGACCTTCGGGCACCGCGCCGCCAGCGTCGGGCTCTTCATCTGGGCCGCGCCGCCGATCGTCTTCGACTACCTCTCGGGCAGCTTCCTGCGGTGGGACTGGCTCTTCGCCGTCGGGCTGGCCGCCTGCTTCCTCAAGCAGAAGCGCTACGGCTGGGCGGGGGGCTTCTTCGGCTTCGCCCTCGCCACCAAGCTCTTCCCCGTCTTCTTCGGCCTCGCCCTGGGGCTCCGCGCGCTCTTCGTCTGGCGGGAGACGAAGGTGTTCAAGAAGGAATACCTGCGCTTCGGCGTCTCCGCCGCCGCCGTGGGCGCGGCCGCCGTGACCATCAGCTCGATCATGTTCGGCGCAAGCGCGTGGAAGGAATACGCGCAGCGCATCGAGGTGGCGCAGGTCGAGAAGTTCTACGCGATCCAGTACTCGTTCCGGGCGGTCTACCTGCAGCTCGCGGCCGATCCGGTCTCGCGGTGGGGCCAGGCGATCTTCCCCGGCGAGCTCGCGCAGCGCCGCGCAGACGTCGAGCTGTGCAAGGGCGGGTCTTCGACGTCGACTGCCACCAGCTGTTCGCGCGAGCTGACCGGCTGTGGCGACGGGCATCGTTTTGCGCTCGCCTGCACCGCAGAAGGTCAGTGCACCTGCTCCCGCGATGGAGTGGCCGGGCGCACGTTCACCCGCGAGCTCCCCTGCGCGCAGAGCGGCGCCGAGCAGACGCGGCTCTTCGAGCAGGAATGCGGTTACCCGAAGGACTACTCGTTCGGCTTCCTGGTGGGCCGGGTGTTGTTTTCGCTGCTGCTCGTGGTGTTGATCAGGAGAGCCGAGGACGTCGAGGCGTTCCTGCTCGGGCCGCTGCTCGTGTTCACCTGGCTGACGGTGAACATGTACTACTGGAACATGCTCGGCCTGCTCGCGATCGGGTTGCTGCTGCGATCAGAGCGCCCGAAGCAGAAGCCCGCGTTCGCCATGCTCATCGGGTTCCACGTCGTGTTCATGGGGTACTACCTGTACCAACACCTGAACCGCGGGCTCACCGAGGGGTACGCGGTGGCGTGGATGATGACGGCGGTGATCGTCATGACTGCGGTCTGGGAAGCGTGGAGCTGGCGGCAGGAAAAACCGCTCCCTGCGTGAGCGGGGAGAGGTGAGGCGCCACTTGTGTTCGCCCCTCACCCCGCCCTCTCCCCGCTTCGCAGGGAGAGGGAGAAACAGTCAGTGGTTCTGAGTGCGATGAACCCGAAGACGCCCTGCCCCGTCTGCACCACCCGCGTGTCGCCAGGGCCCACCACGCCCTCCCAGATCGTCTTGGGCGCCTTCACCGGCACCACCACGTCGGTCTTCGGGGGCGGAGCCGCCGGCGTATCGAGGCCGGCGACTCCAGCCATCACGAGAAGTGCGAGGGAGACCTTCATCAGGGGAGGTCCCCCTTGAACGAATGAACCTCCCCGTGGATCTGCTCCGGCCGCTGAGTACAGTGGCGGTGGGGTGAGCGAGCTCGACGACACGACTGCGGGAATGCCGGTACGCCGGCTCGATCCCGACGCGCGACGTGACCCGGTGCTGCTGGTCGTGGGAGGCCCCCGCACCGCCATCGGCCGCGCCTACCCGCTCGACAAGGAACTGCTGGTCGGCCGCGCCGGCGAGGCCGACGTCTGGCTCGACGAAGAAGGCGTCAGCCGCAAGCATGCCCGGGTGGTGCGCACCGTCGACGCCGCGCAGATCGTCGACCTGAGCTCACGCAACGGCACCTGGGTGAATGGCGCCCGCATCACCCAGCAGGTGCTCAAGGAAGGCGACCTGGTGCAGATCGGCGCCAGCCACATCTTGCGCTTCGTCTACCAGGACCAGCTCGACGAAGCAGCGCACCGCACGCTCGTCGACAACGCCATCCGCGACTCGCTCACCGGCGCGTACAACCGCGGCTACTTCCTCGATCAGCTCCGCAAGGACGTGTCGTCGGCCATTCGCCACAAGCAGCACCTGAGCCTGGCGATGATGGATCTCGATCTGTTCAAGCAGATCAACGACAAGAACGGCCACGCCATGGGCGACCTGGTGCTGCGTCACTTCTCCCGCGCGGTCGGCACGCTCATTCGCAGCGAAGACACCTTCGGCCGCATCGGCGGCGAGGAATTCGCGCTCATCCTCCGGCAGTGCCCCGACACGGAAGCGAAGCGCGTGACCGAGCGCATCCGCCACAGCGTCGAGCAGCTCGACCTGATGCACTCCGATCAGAGCGTGGGCATCACCGTGAGCATCGGGGTGACCACCCTCACCGCCGGCATGGCCACCGGCGACATCCAGCTGCTCGAGACCGCCGACAAGGCGCTCTACGAGGCCAAGCACCAGGGACGGAACAAGGTCGTGTTCCAGTCTCTGACGTAGGCCCCTCACCCCCAGCCCTCTCCCCGCTGGCGCAGGGAGAGGGAGATACTTCAGTCCGCGGGGATCGGCGGAACGAAGCTGCAGCTGCTCGACTCGAGGCACCCTTCCATCGGGAGCTCCGCGCCGCCGGTCTGCAGGTAGCGGCCCAGCATGTTCAACATCACCGAGCCCAGGTTGAACGGCAGCGACGGATCAGGCGTGTCGAAGCCGTGGCGGCCCGTGGGCACCACCATGGGGAAGATGACGCCGGTGATGCCGCCCACGCGATCGTTCGGCTTCACCAGCCGCAGCGGCGGGTTCAGCCGCGCGGTGTCGAAGCCGTCCTGCGTGCCCGAGCCCGAGAGCGCCGAGAAGTGGTCGATGTCCATCAGCACGTTCTCGCCCGCCGAGTTCTGGTAGCGGCCCACGCGCTCGACCGCCTCGATCGCCCCGGTGTCGATGAGCACGCGGTTGGGCGTCTTGTTGTAGCGCGGGTCGGCCGAGAACAGCTCGACCATGCCCGCGGCGCGCGCGATCGACACGCCCGTGGCCACCGGCACGTTCATGTCGCCGATGGTGTTGACCACCACCATGCGCGTGCCCACCTCTTCACCGGTGCCGTACCGCAGAATGCGGCGGCGCTCGGTGAAGGGCAGGAAGTTCACCGGGTCACCGCGCTCGATGGCGAGCTGGGCCAGGCCGAGGAAGCGGCGGATCTCGGGGGACTGCCGACGCAGGCCGAAGCCGTCGCCCAGCGCGATCAGCGGCTCGCCCGCCTTGTGCTCGAGGCCCTGGAACTTCGAGTCGACGCCGAAGGTCTCCATGGTCCAATACGGCGTGGCGTCGGCGGGGACCTCGCAACCCTCGCGCTCCCGCGGCGCCAGCGCGCCCGTGTAGACGGCGACCTTCCACTGATCGTTCTCGTCGGAGCTGATGGCCAGCCGCATCAGGCCGTTGGGCCCCACGCGGAAGCAGCGGTACTCGCCCGAGGTGAGGTTCGAGAGCACCGCGGTGTCACCTTCGACCAGCGTGGCGTCGACCGGCCCCAGCTTGACCCGGCCCAGGCCGTTCAGGTTCGGCAGCACCTGCCACGCCTCGAGCTGCCCCATCGCGTTGCGGGTGGTGGTGAACAACGGCCCGAGCATGCGCAGGTTGACCGCCTCGCGCACGCCGCCCTGAATCGAGCGAACGCCGATGTCCGGCAGGCCGGCGCCGCCCGACACGGGCACCGACACGTCGATCTGCGGCTCGAGGCCCGACATGATCGCGCTCATGATGCCGCCCAGCGAGCCACCGGTGATGTGGATGGGCGCCGTGCCTCCGACGTCGAGCACGCCGTCGCCGTCGAAGTCGCCGGCGAGATCGTCGTTGCCGTCGCGGTTGGCGTCGTAGTGCCACGTCTTGCCGCCGTCGAAGCCGCGCAGCAGGCGAACGAGCTGCATGTAGTCGAGCGCCGACTGCTTCACGACCTCGCGGGTGTGGAGAATGTACGAGGTCCAGAAGTCCGCGCCCGAGTCGCGCACGCCGTCACGGTTCTGGTCGAACGCGCGGTCGTTCTTCGCGATCGCGTCGAACATGTTGCCCAGGCCCTTGCCTGCCAGCAGCCCGCGTGCGAGCTCGAGATCGGTCGGATCGAGGCCCACGCCGTGGCTCACGTTCTCCATGCCGATCGTCGCCAGGCCGTAGCGGGCGAAGAAGCCGCCGTAGAAGAGCGGGTCCAGCTTGTTGCCGGTGTAGCCGTGGCCGAGGATCACCACCGGCGCGGGGCCGGCAGGCGTGCCGGAGAGCTTCTTGGGCACCGTCAGCCACACGGTGATCGTCTCCTCGCGGGTGAAGGCCACGCCCGTCACCGGGTCGACCTGCATCAGCTGCTTGTAGAGCGGGAGCGGCTTGTCCTCCGAGTCGACGCGCGGGAAGAACTGCGGCGAAACGAACTGGAAGACCACGTGGTAGTCGATGAACTTGTGGTGCTCGGCCACCTGCTGCATCGAGGCGCTCAGGGTGCTGCTGCCGTTGAGCTGCTTGAGCAGGTCGATCGCCGTGGCGCGGAACTGCTCGCCGCTGACGATGCGCACGTTGACGGTGGAGCCCGGCATGCTGTCGCGCAGGGTCATCAGCTTGGTGACCTCCGCGGGGAACTTGGCGGCCAGCCACGACATGGGCCCGAGGCCGTAGAGGCCGTCGCGAATGGCGACGTAGTCGGCGGTGACACTCTGGGTGGTGTACGGCCAGGTGAAGGCGACGTCTTCGAGGCCGAGCCCGAAGTTGGGCAGGCACTGCGCCAGCGGCTCGAGGGCCTTCGTCTGCGAGGCGTGGTTGATGTACGCGAAGGGTGACTTCACCGGGCGGCCGTCTTCGTCGACGAGGCGCTTGGTGAGCACCACCGCGTAGGTCTGTTTCTCGCGCAGCGGCATCACCGGCTTCATGATCAGCGTGTTGGTCTCGCGCTCGTAGAAGGGCAGCGCCTTGAAGGTCGAGTCACCCGGGTAGAGCGTGTTGGGGTGGTCGAGCACGCCGTCCATGTCGAGGTCTTCCCCGAGGTCGAGCTTGCCGTTGCGGTTCAGGTCTTCTTCGCGGTCGTCGAAGAGCAGCTGGTCGCCCTCGCGATCGTTGTCGAAGTAGCCCGGGCGCTCGAGGGTGATGGGGAAGTTGCCCTCGCCCATGTCGAGCGGGACGCGCTGGCAGAAGTCGGGCGAGTCGGGGGTGATGTCGATCAGATACGCCGCGTCGTCGCGCGCGTCGTAGTCGTCACCCTGGTGCCGGCGGATGATGTTGTGCAGGTCGAGCGGCTTCTGGAACGCCACCGTGATGCTCTGGTAGGTGCCCCAGCCGTCGAGCTGGTCGAGGGACTCGCGGGTCGAGCGCTCCCACTTCGTCGACGCCATCATCGAGGCGTTGATGCGCTTCTTCGTCACCGACGTCGCGTCGAAGCGGGTGGCGAAGTCGTTGGGCAGGGGAATGTTCGGCAGCGGCTTGGCGAACACGTCGAAGACGACCTCGGCGCCGGTGCCCGAGCCGCTCTCCATCAGGCCCTTGCCCTCGGGAGAAGCGCAGCCTGCACAGACCGCCACAGCCATCAGCCAGATCTTGTTGTTCATGGGGTGCCCTTAGATTCCGACGCTCAGACGCAGACGACCAAAGCCAACCGGGGCCATCACGCCGCCGGACGGGAGCGTGTACGCATCACCCGGGAGGAACAAGCCCCCCTCGGCCGTGCCGGTGATGGTGAGCTCGGGGATGGGCTTGATCCGCGCCTGGATGCCGAGATCGACCTCGGTGCCCAGGTACATGCCGGGCGTGCCGCCCAGCGGGTTGATGGCCGTGCCGCCGCCGATGCGCGAGTTGAACGGGTCAGCCAGCTTCGCGGTGCTGAAGGCGAAGAGCGGCCCGCCGTAGGCGTCGAGCCAGTCCGACATGGAGATCTTGATGCGCGGGAACAGGTACCAGGCGCCGGTGAGCGAACCCGCGGTGCCGATCAGGTCTGCCCCCTCGGGCGCGATGCCGGTGAGCGCGGGGTCGCTGGCGCGCACGCCCGAGCGGCCCGACTGGTAGGCCATCACCTGGTCGAAGAGGATCAGGCCGACCTTGTAGTCGCGGTCGAAGCGGAAGTTCTCCACGCGATCGTCGGCGGTGTTCTGGTCGCCCGAGGCGAGGCCGCCGTCGATGTAGATGGTGGTGCGCCCCACCCGGTACTGCGACTTGATGGCCATGCCGAACTGGCCGATCTTGAGCAGCGCGGCGTTCTCGTTGCGGGCCTGGGTGGTGGTGCCGGTGAGGCCGACGAATTCCCAGCCGAGCTTGAACTCGCGGTTGCGGCGCTTGATGAACTGCCACCTGCCGGCGAAGTCGATCACCACCACGTCGGTGGCCTTGCCGCCGTCGGTGACGTTCACGTTCCGCTGGTTGCGGTACACCGCGTAGACGCCGAAGTTGTTCTCAGCGTCCTTGTTGAAGCGCACGGCCAGCACGCCCTGGAACGCGCGGTCACCCTTCGCGAACTCGCCGAAGTTGTCGCGGACGATCAGGTCTGCGGCGAGCGCGGTCTCGAACGCACGGAAGGCCCCGCCCCTGCCGAACAACGGCCGGGCCACCAGCAAGGCGCGGTAGGTGAGGTTGCCGAAGTGCTGCTGGCCGAAGTCACCGGCCTCGGCGTCCTTGCTGCCGTCGTTGGCGAGCAGGCCCAGGCCCCACTGCGAGGTCTGCTGGCCCACGCGGAAGGCGCCGCTGGCCCACTTGTACTCGAGGTAGATCTTGCGCAGCTCGAGCGCGCGAATGGCGGGCACCGGCTGCCGATCACCGACCAGCGCGTTCGACGGAATGCCGAGGATCGCGCCCGTGGCCGCGTCGGCCTCAGCGACCAGGCCGACCCCACCGAGGTGGATCTCCGGAGACACGCGAACGCGGGTCTCGAGCGGCGCGACCACCGACGTGTTGCGCTCGGCGTCGAACGGAAACATCGTGGCGCCGCCGTAGCTGACGCGCACCGAGGCCGCGAGCCTGGCCGACAGCTCCCACGCCGACTCGCCGTCCTTCTTCTTCTCGGCGGGCTGCTCGGGCTTCGGCGCCGCTGCCTGGGCCGGGGGAAGATCGACCTGGAACGGCGCGGGAGCGCCCGCATCAGCCTCGTCGACCCCTGCGTCACCGAGATCGCGGATGAGCGTGGCGTCAGCGTCACCTGGATTGTCGGCCCTGGGCGTGAATCCACCGTCTGCGGTCTGCCCGAGCGAAACGGCCGCTCCGAGCATCAGGCCCAGGATCATCAATCTCATGTGCGTGGTTCCCCTTGAGTCGTCGACGGCGGCGCGCTTACCACCGTCACCCCCGCGTGACCACCCTCCCCTCCGAGCGAAACCAACGACTTGAAAGGTCTTCACCAACCCGAAGCCGAACCCGAACCCGAGCCCGCCTCCCGAGAGCCGCCAGCCGAAACCGGAACCGTCCCCGATCCCGCAGCCGATCGCGATCCCGATCCCGGCCTGAACACCCTCGGCACACGCCTTGACACAGGGGGAGGCCCCACGTACGAGCCCGCCCTCGCTCACAATTCCGTGATCGAACTCCCCGCTCACCGCTTTGACGGTGGGCAGAACCCAAGGGGCAGAACCAATGGCAGAAGCAGTGAAGAGCGCAGCCAAGCTGCGTGAGTACGAGACGGTCTTCCTCGTGAAGCCCGATCTCACCGACGAGAACGTGGACAAGGTGAAGGACAAGCTTCGCGGCATCATCAACCGCGACGGCGGCAAGTTCCTGCGCTTCACGATCTGGGGCAAGAAGAAGACGATGTACCCGGTCGCCAAGCAGCCGCGCGCGATCTACATCCACGCTCACTACCTGGGCGGCTCGGCGATGGTGGCCGAGGTCGAGCGCAACATGCGCAACTTCGACGAGGTCACGCGCTTCATGAGCAAGCGCCTGGCCGATGACGTGAACCCCGAGTCGCACCAGCCGCAGGAAGATCTCAAGCTGGCCGGCGAGGACGACAACAAGCCGTTCGGCGGCGCTGAGCGCGAAGGCTTCGGCGGGTTCGACAACGATATGGACGACGAGGGTGGTTACAACGGATGAGCACCATGAGCCCTGAGAAGAAGCGCCCTGCGAAGAAGGACAACGACGGGGACATGGAAGGTGGCGACGAGAAGCGCGGCGGCCGTGGTTTCGCCCGCCGGAAGGTCTGCCGCTTCTGCGCCGACAAGAACGCGAAGGTCGACTACAAGGACCAGTCGACCCTCAAGTACTTCGTGACCGAGCGCGGCAAGATCATTCCCCGCCGCATCTCGGGCAACTGCGCGCTGCACCAGCGCTCGGTGGCGAAGGCCGTCAAGCAGTCCCGCGGCCTGGCCCTCATCCCCTACCTCGTTCTGGCGAGCTGACCCATGAAGCTCATCCTCCGAGAAGATGTGTACAACCTGGGCAAGTCCGGGGAACTGGTCAGCGTCAAGGAAGGCTACGCGCGCAACTACCTGTTGCCGCGCAACCTCGCGATGCTGGCGAGCACCGCGAACGTGCGCCAGCTGGACCACGAGAAGAAGGTCATCGAGCTGCGCCAGCAGAAGCTCAAGGGCGGCGCCCTGGAGCAGGCCAAGAAGCTCGAGGGCACCAAGGTGTCGATCAAGCGCAAGGTCGGAGAGCAGGAGAAGCTCTTCGGTTCCGTCACCGCGCTCGACATCGCCGAGGCGCTGGCTGCAGCGGGCCACAAGCTCGACCGCCGCCTGATCCACCTCCCCGAGCCCATCCGGGCCGTCGGTGAGTTCCCCGTGGAGATCCGTCTCCACCGCGAAGTGACGGCGAAGCTGACCGTCACGGTCGTGGGCGAAGCGCAGGCCTGAGTCACCTCAGGTCCTGATGCACACCGCGCGCTCCCTTCGCTGGGGGCGCGCGGTTTTCTTTCGATCGACCTCATCCCCGTTCACGAGCGGCGTCGAGGGGCGCCTCAGTTGATCACGCTCTCGCACGTCGCGCCGGCGACATCCGGCGTGCACTCCAGGCCGAAGCAGCAGCGGGTACCGCCCACGGTGCAGCTGGTGCCGACCTTCACGCAGACACCGCCGTCGTTCGTCTCCTGGAGACCGCCGTCACCACCGAGCCCGCCATCGGCGCCGCCCGTCGTCCCTCCATCGAGCGAGCCGGCGAGGCAGCCGACCGTCACGTTCAGCGCCGCCCCTTCCGTGGTGCGAACCGCGTCGCACGCAGCGCCGCACAGCACCACGCGCTGCCCTTGATCGACGACCTGGTAGCCGTTCGCCCCGAGCTGACAGGGCTGTGACTCGTCTCGCGCGATGGGCAGACCCACGCCGCCGTCGGCTGACCAGCTCACCTGCACCGAGGAAAAATCGGCCGTGCCGAGGCCCGTGGAGCGCAGGTCGAACTCGCACGCGAGCGGAAGGAGGCTGTTGGAGATCTTCTGGAAGACCGGCGAGTAGTCGGTGTTGCACGTGGGGAAGCGCGTGCCGCCGGTGAGCCGCGCGAGCTTCTGGTACTCGGTGCCCGACGTCTCTCCGGTGTTTCCGCTGAACGAGCACACGTTGTTGAGTGCCGTCACCGGCTCGGCCGGGTTGTACTGGCGGTCGACCGAGACGATGGCGTGGAAGATCCACTTCGGGTTCGCGGCGGTCCCGAACATGCCCGCGGGCTGCAGCTTGTAGAGCTCGGTGGCGAAGTCCGCCCCACCCCAGTCGGCCATGCGGTCGGCATAGGTCGGGCACTGCCAGTTGGCGCAGTAGGTGGTGCTGGAGCAGCCCTGGCTCGCGTACGAGAAGCTGACCGGATCGTCGTCGGTCACCACGATGAAGACCTTCTGCGCATCGAAGCGCAGCTTGTCGCTCCAACGCACCGCGGGCTGAGCCACCTTCGTGCAGGTGTTCGCCTGCTTGTAGTGGCCGTCGTACGTCCACAGCAGCAGCGTGAGCGCGTCGCTGCTGTTCACCGGTGCGTTGGCGTGGAAATAGCGCGGCGGGTTCGAGTCGTAGCAGCCCGGCGCGGTGGCCGAGGCCCCCAGCGGAGGCTCGATGCAGAACTGACCGCCCACGAAGATGACCCGGTAGTCGACGCGGTTCGAGGCCAACACCGAGGCGAGCCGCGTGTTGATGTTGGCGATCACGCCGGCGATCTCCTCGCCCATGCTCGCTGATTGATCGATGGCGATGATGAGGTCGACCGGTCGCGTCGCCGCCTGCCCGGTGCTGTCGGCGCAGATGGCACCAGACCCGCCGCCGCCACCTCCCGTGCCTCCGCCCCCGGTGCCGCCGCCAGCCAGGCCGCCCCCGCTGGCCGACCCTCCGCCACCGCCACCGCCCGTGCCCGGGGCGCCGCCACCCAGCCCGCCGCCGGGAGCGCTTCCACCGTCCATCCCGCGCAGCGTGAGCGTTCCGCCGCAGTTGCAGGCGCTGAGCGTGAGAGCGAGGACGATGAGCGCGCGGGGAATCATGAAGAAATGATCGCCACTCGCCGCTGCGCTGTTGTGCACCACTTCGTTGCGCAACCTGTGTCCCGGCGCGCAACACCGTCGCGCCCAACCGCCCGTCTTCACACGCGCGCACCGGAGTCCTTCCGCGCTGTCAGTCACTCGGCTAGACGCCCGGCGATGAGCTCGCCTTCGGCCCTGCAGGACGTCGCCTCCGAACGCGCGGTCCTCGGCTGCGTGCTGATGGACAACGCGGTGCTCTCCAACATCCAGGAGATCCTGATCGCGGACGACTTCTCGGTCCCCGCGCACGCAGACATCTACCGCGCCATCGTCGCCCTCGACACCCGCTCGGAGCGCGTCGACCCGCTCACCGTCGCCGAGCAGCTCAAGACCGACGGCAAGCTCGCCTCGGCCGGCGGCCCCGGGTACCTGGCACAGCTCGACCAGGCCGTGCCCTTCGCGCAGAACGCCGTCGAATACGCGAACATCATCAAGAACCAGTCGACGCGGCGGCTGCTCGCCACGGCCGGCCGCGAGATCCTCGACCTCGCCACCCAGGAGACCGGCGACGTCGCCGAGCTGCTCGACGAGGCCGAGCGCAAGGTCTTCCACATCGCCGAGAAGCGCCGCGCGGGCGACCTGCGCCCGATGTCCGACCTGATGGAGGAGGCCCTCACCCTCCTCGACAAGATGAAGCAGAGCGGCGGCGGCGTGACCGGCGTCGGCTCGGGCTTCGTCGATCTCGACAACCAGCTCACCGGCTTCCATGGCGGCGAGTTGATCATCCTCGCGGCCCGCCCCGGCATCGGGAAGACCTCGCTGGCGATGAACTTCGCCCTGCACGCTGCCGGCAAGGAGAACCTCGCCGTCGCGGTGTTCAGCCTCGAAATGCCGTCCGTTCAGCTGATGACGCGTCTGCTCGCTACGCACGCGAAGGTCGACATGAAGAAGCTCCGCGGCGGGCGCCTTTCGCCGGCCGACGAAGAGCGCATCAGCGAGTCGGCCAACGAGCTCTTCAAGACCAAGTTCTACGTCGACGACTCAGGCGGCCTGTCTTCCTTCGACCTGCGCGCCAAGGCGCGGCGCCTCAAGCAGAAGGAAGGCAAGCTGGGGCTCATCGTCATCGACTACCTCCAGCTCATGCACCAGAAGGGCAAGGTCGAGAGCCGCCAGCTCGAGGTCGCCGAGATCTCCCGCGCGCTCAAGCAGCTCGCCAAGGAACTCGACGTGCCGATCATCGCGCTCAGCCAGCTCAACCGGAAAGTCGAAGAGCGCAAGGGCGGCAAGCCCATGCTCTCCGACCTCCGCGAGTCGGGCGCCATCGAGCAGGACGCCGACGTGGTGATGTTCATCCACCGCGAAGACGAGGGCGAAGAAGGCGCGCCGCCCCCCGACCAGCGCAACACGGTGATCCCCGTCGAGCTGATCATCGCCAAGCAGCGCAACGGCCCGATCGGCTCGGTCGACCTGGTCTTCCTCAGCGAGTTCACCCGCTTCGAGAGCCGGGTGAAGGACTGGCAAGGCAGTTGACCCGGTCGCTCCGGCTGGCCTAGGTGGACCCTCCCCCATGACCGTCCCGGCCATCACCGATCCAAAGACTGAGCCGAAGTACTCCCCGAACGCGTTCCAGCGCTGGATCGAGGGCATGTTGTACGAGCCCCGCGACGCGGTCTTCGTGCGCCTGTTCATGAGGAACGTGCTGCTGGTCGCGCCGCTGCAGATCGCGCTCTACGTGCGCTTCTCGTGGTGGCTCGCCATCGCCACGTGGATCGTCCAGATCGCCTGGCTCGCCCCGCCGTCGATCCTGATGCTGCACAACACGATGCACCGGCCCTTCTTCAAGTCGCCGCGCATCATGAACCGCGTGGTGCCGTACGTGACCAGCCTGCTGTTCGGCGTGCCCACCGGCTACATGGAACACCACGTCGGCATGCACCACTCGGAGAACAACCTCCGCGCCGATCTCTCGAGCACCATGGGCTACCAGCGGGACAGCTTCCCCAACTGGTTCCTCTACTTCCTGCGCTTCATCTTCACCTCGCACTGGAAGCTGACGCAGTACTTCCTCAAGAAGAACCGCCCCGCCATGGCCCGCCGCGCGATGACCAGCGACGGCCTGCACATGGCGTTCATGATCGCGATGTCGTTCGTCAACTGGCAGGCGACGCTGGTGGCCTTCGTGGTGCCCTACTTCTTCATGCGCTTCGCCATGATGCTGGGGAACTGGGGCCAGCACGCCTTCATCGACCCCACCCGGCCCGGTGACAGCTTCGTCAACTCGATCACCTGCATCAACAGCGTCTACAATCGCCGCTGCTTCAACGACGGGTACCACATCGGCCACCACGTGAAGCAGACCCGCCACTGGACCGAGCTGCCCGGAGACTTCGAGGCCAACGCCGAGCAGTACTTCAAGAACGGTTGCATCGTGTTCGAAGGCATCGACTTCGCCATGGTGTCGGTCTTCCTCTTCCTCAAGCGCTACGACTGGCTGGCGAAGGCCTTCGTGCGGCTCCCCGGCGACACCCGCACCGACGCCGAGGTGATCGAGTTCTTGAAGAGCCGCACCCGCCGCATCGCCGATGAGGTCCCCGAGGGCGCCGTGCTCAATGCCTGATATGAAGTACGCCTCGTGGCGACCCCGATCAGGAAGGACCTCGACTTCAGCAACCGCCTGATCCTCGTCGTCGATGACGATGATCCCACGCGCATGCTGCTCAAGGATCTGTGCGAGTCGTCGAACTTCCGCGTGGTCGCGGCGGCCGATGGCGTCGAGGCGCTCGAGCAGATCGCCCTTCACAAGCCCGACCTGGTGCTGCTCGACCTGATGATGCCGCTCAAAGACGGCTTCTCGGTGCTCAAGTGGGCCCGCGAAGACGAGCGCTTCACCGACCTGCCCATCATCATCCTCACCGCCATGGGCGAGATGGACGGGAAGATTCGCGGCATGGAGCTGGGCGCCGACGACTTCGTCACCAAGCCCTTCAAGCTGATCGAGCTGCAGACCCGCATCAACTCGGCGCTGATGGTGCGCGAATACCGCCGCCGCCTCTTCGACGCCGAAGAAGAGCTGGCCCAGTTCCGCGCCGTCGACCCCGTCACGGGCGCGGGCACCTATTCCCAGCTCAAGGCCAGCCTCGACGCCGAGCTCGCGCGCAGCCGCCGGTACGGCCGCCCTGCCGCGTGCCTCATGTTCGGCTTCGATGACTACGCGGGGCTCCGCTACAAGCTCGGCCGCGACGCCTGCGATGCGTACCTGACCCGCCTCTTCCAGGGCGTGCTCACCTGCCTGCGGTCGGCTGACAGGCTCTTCCGCATCGACAGCGACGAGTTCGTGATCCTGCTGCCCGAGACCGACCTGCCCGGGGGCCGCCAGGTGGCCCAGCGCATCCTCGACGTGATGAAGGACATCGTGGTCGATGGCCCCAACGGCCCGATGGGCGTCACCGTGCGGTGCGGCGGCGCGGTGTTCCCAGCCGAGCTCGTGCGCAGCAGTGAAGATCTGCTGCGCGAGGCCAACAAGAGCTACCGCGCGCTCCAGCCCGCGGGCCGCCACCTGTTCGACGCCTAGCTGAACAGGCCCCGCAGCAACAGCGTCAGCAACACCAGCAGCGCGAGCACCGCGAAGAACGTCTTCGGCGACTTCGCAGGCTCACGCGCGGGCATTGCTTCAGCCTCGATACACGCGTCGCAGACGGGAGGCGAGCCCATGGTCCTGCAGGTCACGCACAGGAAGGTCCCGCATCGGGCGCAGGTCGCGATGGCCTGCGCCTCATGCACGGGGCACAGCGCTCCTTCGAGCGGGGCGCCGGTCGTCTCGTGTTCCGCCTTGCCCGCCAGGAACGCGCGCGCCCGCTCGAGATCGCCGGGCGCCACCATCACCCGGGGCTGGATCGTCGCGGCGGGCGTCCAGCTGGCGAAGTACGACTGCTGGTCGCCCGTGACCACGCAGGCGATGCCCTGCGCCTCGAGCATCGACCGAACGCCGATGGCCTCGATGGGACTCTCACAGTCCATCAGCAGGACCATCCGCGAATCGTCGTCCGCTGCGGTCAGTTGATGCCGCTCGTGCAGCTGCAGGTCGACTGGTTGCAGGTCGTCAGCTCGGGGCAGCCGCCGCAATCAGACTTGCACACGCAGCTGCAGGCCAGCGGGTCGGCGTTGTACGTGGGGCCGCAGTTGAGCGCCGCCGTGTTGCAGACGCAGCCGCACACGCTGCCGGTGTTCTGGAACGTGTAGCCCACCGGGCACGACGCCGCCTGGCGGCAGTTGCAGGTGCAGCTCGCCACGTCGCAGGTCTCGAACTGGCTGCACGAGCCCGCGCAGTCGCTGGTGCACACGAAGTCGCAGACCAGCTTGTTCGTGTCGCACACCATGCCGGGGGGCGCGTTGCCGCCGCAGTCAGCCGGGCACTCGCAGGTGTTGGTGGTGCGATCGCACGCCAGCCGTCCCCGGCAGAAGTCCGGATCGGTCGGGTCGTAGTACGTGGTGTCGGTGCTGCACGGAGGCGGGTTGCCGCCCGGGTTCGGGGTCGTGTCGATCCAGTACCGGTATGAGACCGCCGCCAGCGACGTGCTCGCGGCCGGCCGGCACGCCCCGAAGAACGAGATCGACCGGTTGATGCCGTCGAAGTCGAAGCCGTCGGCGCGGCTGCGCGGAATGTTGTCCTTGTTGCACATGGCCGGGTCGGTGACCGAGTCCATGGCCACCTTCACCGACGCGCCGATGGGCGGCTTCTGCATGCGGTAGCCAGCCGAAGCGATCGCCGAGTTCATGATCAGCCCCACCGCGTTCACGATCGACGCGGGCGTGGTGATGTCGCCACGCACGCCTCCGCGCGCCGTGATCACCGCCCCGTTGTCCACGTTCTGGGGCTCACCGTTACAGGTCTGCCCCACGGGGCAGATGATGCCGTGCACCGGCACGGGGCCGACGCGGTTGACGTGCGTGCCCAGCGTCGAGTTGAGCGTGCCGAAGAAGGTCGAGAACTGCGCCGCGCTGTACGCCGACTGATCGTCCGCGTCACCGATGAGAATCACCACCACCTGCGCGCCGTTGCGGAACTTGCCCACCACGTCGGGTGCGCCTGCCGCGGGCACGGGGGTGAGCGTGGTCATCGCGCGGGCCCCCGACTCGAGGATCCGCTCGGTGCCACTGCCGCCCGTGGTGACCCAGCAGCCGCCGTTGGTGCCGCTGCCCCAGCACGCCGGCGTCGCGCCGGTGACGTTGGTGCAGACCATGCCCACGCAGTTCGAATTCTCAGTCAGCCACGATCTGAACTGGTCGATCTCGCGGGTAAAGCCGCGCACCACGTCCTGGTTCCGGGTCGTCCCGCCTCGCGAGTAGGAGGAGGTCACCAGGGCGATTCGCCAGTCGAGCGTGGAGTTCGCCAGCTGCGCCTGCACCGCGGCGGCCGTGCTCGCCAGCGCGTTCTGGGAACTCGCCATCGAGCAGCTGTCGTCGACCACGAAGAGGAAGTCGACCTTGCCGCTGCCCGGCGCGAACACCTCGCACTGGTACGCGTTCGGATCGCCGAACTGCGCCAGCGCCGAGCCGCCCGCGGCATCGCTCATGTTGAAGAGCGGCGCGCCCGAGTAGTTCGCCAGCGGCGTGATGGCGACGATCACCACCACCGCCGTGTTGGTGCGGTGGAGGAACTCGACCTGCAGCTTGAAGGGGCCGGTGACTCCAGCCATGCCCATGAGCGTGCCTGCGCCCGCCCCCACCATGCCGTCGGCGATCGCGTTGGCGCGGGCCTTGAGGTCAGCCCCACCCGCCATGTCGTAGAAGCCCTGCAGCGCGGGGAGGTTGTCCCAGCTGGTGAAGGTCTGCGTGGTCGCGTTGGTGATCGCACCGATGCCGTTGAGGGTCGGGCGCAGCGCCGCTTCGTCTGCGGTGGGGGTGGTGGCCGCCCCGGGGGCCGCCTGCCGCCAGGCCACGAACGCCACGTTGTTGGTCGGGTCGAAGCCGATGATGCCCTTCGTCTGGCCGCCCACCGCGACGGTGTTGACCTCGGTGAACTGCGCCGGGAGCCCGAGCTGGATGTCGGGATCTCCCTCTGACTTGAACAGCACCGGCCGAAGGTTCATCACCGTGCACACCGCGCCCGCCGGAGCGACGCCGCCATCGGGCAGAATGCCGTCGGCCGGGTTGTTCGGGTTCAGCTCGCCGGGATCGACGCGGCCGTTCTGGTTCGTGTCTTCCGCGCCGTCCGAGATGCCGTCGCCGTCGCTGTCGGAGTTGCCCGGGTTGGTGGTGGTCGCCGGATCAGCGTCGACCGCCACCGCCGTGCAGTTCACCGCGTCGGCGATGTTCGCGGTGATGAGCCCGCTCTCGACGCCGTCAGACACGCCGTCGCCATCGGTGTCGGCGCGGCGCGGGTCGGTCTCGCCCAGGTCGAGCATGCCGTTCGAGTTCGCGTCTTCACCGCGCACCATGCCCATCGTGGGGCCGTCGAGCAGGCCGTCGCAGTCCGTGTCCCTTCGCAGCGGGTTCGTCTCGTTGCCCTCGCGGGTGCCGTTGTGGTTCGCGTCTTCGATGCCGTCACTGAGCCCGTCGCCGTCGGTGTCTGCAATCGCGGGGTCGGTCTCGCCCGCGTCGACCATGCCGTTGCCGTTGCGATCTTCGATGCGGTTGGGGAGCCCGTCCATGTCGGTGTCGGGGTTCACCGCCGGGCCGCAGTCGGTCGCCAGGCTGGGGCTGGTCTCGCCCATGTCGACCATGCCGTTCTGGTTGAAGTCTTCCGCGCCGTCCGAGCAGGTGTCGCCGTCGGTGTCGCGCAGCAGCGGGTTGGTCATCGTGGTGTTGATCTCGATGCCGTCGCCGATGAAGTCGCCGTCGGTGTCACGCAGCCGCGGGTTGGTCTCGCCCGTGTCCACCGTGCCGTTGCGGTTCGCGTCTTCCGCGCCGTCGGCGAGGCCGTCCATGTCGGTGTCGGGGTTGATCGCGTCGGTCTCGGTCGGCTCGGCCCGGCCGTTGTGGCTGGCGTCTTCCACGCCGTCCGGAATGCCGTCAGCGTCGCTGTCGGTGGCGGTCGGGTTGGTGCGCGACATCGGGTCTGCGTCGCCCGTGTACGAGGTGCAGGCCGCCGAGACCGACGTCAGGTGCCCCGCCTCGACCCCATCGAGAATGCCGTCGCCGTCCGTGTCGGCCACCGCGGGGTTCGTCTTCTGCCCGCCCGCGTAGATGTTGCTGAACTCTTCCTGATCGCTCAGGCCGTCGCAGTCGGTGTCCTTCGTGGCGTTGTTCGGGTCGGTGGGATCGACGCCCGCGCCGCCGTCATCACCGCCGCCGCCGAAGCCGCCGGTGCCCGTGCCTCCGCCGCCCGAGCCGCCGCCGACGATGCCGCCCCCGCTCCCCCCGCTGCCACCACCGCCGTCAGCGTTGGGGTTGACGGCCGGATCGCACGTGCAGCCCGCGACGAACATGAGGGCGCACGCCAACAGGAGGTGGCGAGACGCAAGATGGACTGGATTCATGGTGGGGACCTCAGGGTCATCGGCCCGAACGACCGGGGCAGAGTATTGCAGCGGAAGCACTTCGATTGTCTGTGGTTTGGGTACGTACTTGTCAGGCGAACTCAGTGCCGCCTGTCCCGCGCGCGGTGAACGAAGAGTTTGTAGATGCCGAGGTTGGGCGGCACCGTGTCGAGCATCAGCTCCGGGTGCCACTGCACGCCGAGCGCGAACTGGTCTTTCGCAGTGCTTTCAATGGCTTCCACGACCCCGTCGGGTGAGGTGGCGCTGGCGATCAGGCCCGGCCCGACGGCCTTCACCGCCTGGTGGTGGGTGGAGTTGACCATCACCTGCCCCTTCCCGCCCAGGCACTCCGCCAGCACGGTCTGGTCTTTGACCTCGATGGGGTGCTGCGGCTGGGTGCGGTCGTGCTTCTGCTCGTGAGCGCGCGCGGCCGGCAGCTCGGTGGCGATGTCCTGGATCAGCGTTCCCCCGAACGCGACGTTGAGCAGCTGCATGCCGCCGCAGATGCCGAGCACGGGGAGCTTCCGCTGGAGGGCGAGCTTGAGCACCGCGAGCTCGAAGTGGGTGCGGCCCTGCTTGATCACGCCCAGCCCCGGCTTGCTCTGCTCACCGTACATCTCGGGAGGAATGTCGAAGGCGCCGCCGGTGATCAGCAGACCCGACACGCGATCGAGGTACTGCTCGATCAGCGCGCGATCTTCCGTGTACGGCACGATGAAGGGCAACCCGCCCGCCCGCAGCACCGCGTCGGCGTAGGCCGCCTTCAGGTCGTACTTCACGAAAGGCGACTCGGGGGTCGCGAGGCTGGCGTCGGGCGTGATGGCGATCGACGGCCGCCTGGGGTGCGCGTGGTGCTTCATCATCTGGAGCTCGAGAATGCCCCCTGCAGCGCGCGAGCGCGAGAAACCAGGTCCCCTGAATTCAAGAGGTCCCCCGCCACCGCGGCGCACCACGCCCCGGCCGCTGCCACCTGCCCGATCGTCTCGAGGGTGATCCCCGCGATGCCCACCACCGGGAGCGGAGAGCTCCGGGCGATCGCCCCGAAGACCTCGAGCCCGAGGGGCGCATGGGCGACCTGCTTGGTGGAGGTCGTGAAGAGGGGCCCCAGGCCCACGTGATCCGCCCCCAGCGCCTTCGCCGCCTCGATGTCGGCCAGCGTGCGCGTGGTGGCGCCGATCAGCGCGTCGGGGCCCAGCAGCCTGCGCGCCACGTCCACGGGGAGATCGTCAGCCCCCAGGTGAACGCCGTGCGCCCCACCCGCCAGCGCCAGGTCGACCCGATCGTTGACGATCACCAGCACGCCCGAGGGGCGGGCCAGCGCCACCACCTCGCGAATCAGCGGGAGCGCTACCCGATCGGGCGTCTGCTCCAGGCGCAGCTGCAGCACGCCCACGCCGGCCTCGATCACCGCGCGCGCCTTTTCCACCATCGGCAGCGCCGGGCGCACTGAGTCATCGAGCAGGGCGTACAACCCACGAGGGAGCTTGTGAGGCATGCGCCCCTGCTATAAGCCGTCCGCGGCTGCACCACCCAAGGAGAAGTACCCGTGAGCGAGATCGAAGCCCGTTACTCCGACAAGCGCACCGTCGAGCGCTACATGAAGCTCGGCCTCGTCGACGAGAAGGCCTTCGAGAAGCACCTCAAGACCCTCCCCGACGTCGCTGAGAAGGGCGAGCGCGTCCAGGCCGAGGCCGAGGAATACATCCTCGACGAGGACCTCAACGAGGGTGCTGAGTAATCACCCCCATGCCGACGACCGGTGAGACCTTCACCATGCAGCAGGGCGGCGAGACGCTGACGTTCAGCGCGTTCGTGCTCGGCCTCGCGTCGTCGGCGCTGATTCACCTCGGGGTGCACCAGAACCCCGAGACGGGGGTGATCACCGTCGATCTCACCCTCGCCCGCCAGTCGATCGACGTGCTGGCGCTCCTGCGTGAGAAGACGCGCGGCAACCTGTCTGCCGAAGAGGAACAGCTCTTCTCCTCGGTCCTCTCCGATCTGCGCCTGCGCTTCGTCGAGAAGAGCAACACGAAAGCCTGAGTGTCGCTCCCCGGCTCCTATCGCTGGGCCCTCTCGGCGGCCGTCGTGGTGGGCTTCCAGGTGGCGATCGTCGCGGCCTTCGACGCGCACGCGGCCTTCACCTTCGACGAGCCGGCTCCGCTCAACGACAGCCAGGCCACGCTGCCGGGCTGGGGCATCTCCCCGCTGGTGCAGCGCCAGCTGGCCCTCGCGTCGGCTACCGGCTACCGCGCCGCGCTCGCGGGCTTGATGCCCTGGCGCATGATCACCTCGCTGGCGCTGGCGGCGGCCGCGGGGCTGGTGTTCATCATGGGCATGCGGCTGCGCGTCTCGCCCGACGGCAGGCCCGCGGTCGCCGAGCTCCTCGGCCGGGCCGCGCTGGCCGCCGCGATCCTCAGATCGATCGACGGCGCGGAGAACCTGGTGATCGTTCGCACCACGCTCGAGGAGGTCTCGAAGGCGATGGTGCGCGAAGGCGTGCCTGACGCCCACTCCGCGAGCGTGGTGGGCACCTTCCTCGCGTCGGCGGCGAGCGGCCTGTGGACCCTGGTGATGGTCGCGGGCTTCGTGACGCTGGGGAACTACTTCCGCTCGGAGACCTTGCGCACGGCCCTGGGCCGCGCCGACCCCTGACCGTCCCGACGGGGCCTAGCGTGCGGCGAAGAGCTCGTGTCGTCGAAGGGCTTGAACCCGCTCCGGAAAGAGCTGCCACAAGGGCTTGGGCTCCTGGTGCCGGTTCAGCTCGATCAGCGCGGACGACTTGCGCGGAATGCGCAGCAGTTCCTCGCGATCGATGCCGAGCACTCGGGCGACGTAGCCCAGTGGCCACTTCTGCTGCAGCTTCTCGAAGGCCCGGTCGTCGTTCTCGTCTTCGGGCAGTTCGGCGTCTTCGTAGCGGAGCACCTCGCCGCCGACCCGCCGGCCGTTGGCGTACGCGATCACCTGCTCGACCTCGTCGGGATCGAAGGCGTACGCGTGCACCGTCACCCGCAGGTGCTCGGAGAGCCTGCGCGCCAGCGCGTGGTGCGTGAGGTACCACCGCGCGCCCTGCCGGCCGTAGGTAAAGGGCGCGTCCCAGGCGAAGCGCGCGATTCGCGGCCCGCCGAGCACCGTCACCAGGAGCCCCGCATCGTCACCAGACTGGCCATCTTCCTCGAGTGACAGGCGGGCGATGTGCTGCAGCCACGCCGCGTCGACATCCGAGTACTGGCACAGATATCCGCCGTGCGATTCCAAGTTGGTCCCCCCAAGGGCCGAGTGACTTCCGTCGCCGCCATTACATGAGCGCTGTTCTCACCACAAGCACAGACACGGCGGAACCCCACGATTTCCCTTGGATTTCGTGACGCGTTGCGCCGTAAGTAGGACTTCTAATTCAATCAAACGGGTGCATCGGCCGGGCCCGCCTGCTTGCGCGTGTCAGATCGGGCCTTACTTTCGGTGACATGCGGATCGATAAATTTACGCTCAAGGCGCAGGAAGCGATTCAGGAAGGTCAGTCTCTCGCGCGGCGGGCGAACCACGGCAACTACGAGCCTGAGCACCTGCTGCGGGCGCTGCTCGATCAGGCCGACGGCGTGGTGTTGCCGATGCTGCAGAAGATCGGCGCCGACGTGAAGCTGCTCGGCTCCCGCATCGACGAGGCCATCTCGCGCTTCTCGGTGATCAAGGGGGCGAACACGTCCCTCTCCAATCGCATCGTGCAGCTGCTCGAGCGCGCGGAGGACGAGGCCAAGGCGCTCAAGGACGAGTTCACCAGCTCCGAGCACCTGCTGATGGCCTTCGCCCAGGACAAGGGCACGGCGGGGGAGCTGCTCAAGTCTGCGGGCATCACCAAGGACCGCATCGCCGCGGCGGTGAAGGACCTGCGGGGCAGCTCGCGCGTCACCAGCCAGGACGCCGAGGGCACGTACAAGGCGCTGGAAAAGTACGGCAAGGACCTCACCGAGCTCGCGCGCGCCGGGAAGTTGGACCCGGTGATCGGCCGCGACGAAGAGATCCGCCGCGCGATCCAGGTGCTCTCGCGCCGCACCAAGAACAACCCGGTGCTGATCGGCGAGCCCGGCGTGGGCAAGACGGCGATCGCCGAGGGCCTCGCCCGCCGCATCATCGACGGCGACGTGCCCGAGGGCCTCAAGCGCAAGAAGCTGATCACCCTCGACCTCGGCGCGATGGTGGCCGGCGCCAAGTTCCGCGGTGAGTTCGAGGAGCGGCTCAAGTCGGTCTTGAAGGAAGTCGCCACCGCGAACGGGGAGATCATCCTCTTCATCGACGAGCTCCACACGGTGGTGGGCGCGGGCAAGGCCGAAGGCTCGATGGACGCGGGCAACATGCTCAAGCCGGCGCTGGCGCGCGGCGAGCTGCACTGCATCGGCGCCACCACCCTCGACGAGTACCGCAAGCACATCGAGAAGGACGCGGCCCTCGAGCGGCGCTTCCAGCCGGTGCTGGTGGGCGAGCCGACGGTGCACGACACCATCTCGATCCTCCGTGGCCTCAAGGAACGCTACGAGGTGCACCACGGCGTGCGCATTCAGGACTCGGCGCTGGTGGCCGCGGCGACGCTGAGCAACCGCTACATCAGCGACCGGTTCCTGCCCGACAAGGCGATCGACCTGGTCGACGAGGCGGCGTCGCGGCTGCGCATCGAGATCGACTCGATGCCCACCGAGGTCGACGAGGTGCGCCGCAAGGTGATGCAGCTCGAGATCGAGCGCGAGGGCCTCAAGAAGGAGACCGACGTGCACTCGCGCGAGCGCCTCGCGGCCATCGAGAAGGAGCACGCGGGCCTCAACGAGCAGTTCACGACCATGAAGGCCCAGTGGGAATCCGAGAAGGCGGCGATCGCGAAGATCCGGGCGGTGAAGGAGAAGGTCGAGCTCGCGCGCAACGACCAGGCCACGGCCGAGCGGCGCGGCGATCTCAACAAGGCGGCCGAGATCAAGTTCGGCATGCTCCCCTCGCTCGAGAAGGAACAGCAGCAGCTCACCGCGCGCCTCGCCGACCTGCAGACGCGGCAGAAGTTCCTCAAGGAAGAAGTCGACTCCGAGGACATCGCAGAGGTGGTGGGCAAGTGGACCGGCATCCCCGTGAACAAGCTGCTCGAGGGTGAGCTGCAGAAGCTGGTGCACATGGAAGAGCGGCTGGCCAAGCGGGTGATCGGCCAGAAGGCCGCGCTCGAGGCCGTGTCGAACGCGGTGCGCCGCGCGAGATCGGGCCTGCAGGACCCCAATCGCCCCATCGGCTCGTTCATCTTCCTGGGCCCCACCGGCGTGGGCAAGACGGAGACCGCGAAGGCGCTGGCCGAGTTCATGTTCGACTCGGACAACGCGATCGTGCGCATCGACATGTCCGAGTACATGGAAAAGCACGCCGTCTCGCGGCTGATCGGCGCGCCTCCGGGGTACGTCGGCTACGACGAGGGCGGACAGCTGACCGAGACCGTGCGGCGCAAGCCCTACTCGGTGGTCCTGTTCGACGAGATCGAGAAGGCGCACCACGACGTGTTCAACGTGCTCCTGCAGATCCTCGACGAGGGGCGGCTCACCGACGGCCAGGGCCGCACCATCGACTTCAAGAACACGGTGCTGATCCTCACCTCGAACATCGGCGCGCAGGCGCTGCAGGACTGCCTGGCCGAGAAGAAGGAGATCGACGCGGCCTGCCGGGTCGAGGTGATGGAGCAGCTCAAGCAGCAGTTCCGGCCTGAGTTCATCAACCGCATCGACGAGACGGTGTTGTTCGAGCCGCTGCGGCAGTCAGACATCGCGCAGGTGGTGGACCTGCAGATGGCGCGGCTGCAGAAGCTGGCCGGCGACAAGCGCATCACGCTCGAGCTGACGCCGAAGGGCCGCGAGTTCCTGGCGGCCGAGGGGTACGACCCGATCTACGGCGCGCGGCCGCTGAAGCGGGCGATCCAGAAGCACGTGCAGGATCCGCTCGCCCTCAAGCTGCTCGCCGGCGAGTTCGTCCCCGGCGATCACGTGAAGATCGACGCGACGGCGACGGGCCTGAAGCTGTCAGTGCAGCCCCGAGCGTGAGCAACTGATCGTAATCAAGTGTCTCCCTCTCCCCCGCGGGGGAGAGGGCGAACCACCTCGGGCGCAGGGTTCGCATCAACCGCCGGACCAGAAGCCGCGGCAGGAGCAGTCTCCCCCGCAGGAGCAGTCGCCGCAGGAGCAGTCGCCGCCGCAGGAGCAGTCGCAGGAGCCGCAGGAGCAGTCTCAGTCGCCGCCGCGGGAGCCGGCGCGCCGGCCGCACTCGAGGTCTCGCCCTTCCCTTCAGCCGCCGCCAGGAACTCCGCGTACTCGGCCTTCCGCCTCGCAGCGATCACGTTGGCCTCGACCTGCGCCGCAGCCGCCGCGTCTTTCCCCGCCTGCACGGCCCGCGCAGTGACCACCATGCCCAGGAACAGCGTCGCCCCGCGCCCGATCAGCGCGGCCGTGTCATCGAGCAGATAGTCGAACCCGTTGATCGCGGTGACGAGCAGCACCGAAAACGTCTCGCCCGAGATCGCCGCCGTGAGCGCGAACCGCGTCGGCTTGATCTCGGTGAAGCGGCCAATCGCGTACCCGAAGAGCGGCACCAGGGTGACCAGCCACAGCCGCTCGAACACCCACCGGAACACGAGCGCCGCCCAGTCGCTCTCCAGGGGGCCCAACCGCTCACCGATGCGCGCCGAAGCGCCGACCGAGAGGATGCTGCCGAGCACGAACGCGACCACGCCCAGCCCGATCTGCAGCACGATCTGCCGCGAGGCCGCGTCGGCCCGCGCGTACATCGAGGGCGCCTTCGCGGCGGCCGGTTCGCTAGTCGTCATCGATCGTCCCTCCCTGTCGAGGACCCGCACCGTAGAAGACTTCATCGAGGCACAGGCCATGCGCCGGCGCCGTCGGCCCTGCCTTCGTGCGATCGCGGCCCTCGAGCACCTCCTTCACCCATGTGGGGGAATGTCGCCCCTTCCCCACGTCGATGAGGGTGCCGACCAGGTTGCGCACCATGTGTTTGAGGAACGCCGTGCCCTCGACCACGACGCTGATCTCGTCTCCGGCGGCCCCGCTGACCTCGACCCGGGTCAGCTTCCGGGTGGCGTGGGCGGCCTGGCAGTCAGACGCCCGAAACGCCGAGTAGTCGTGCCGCCCCAGCAGGTGAGCCGAGGCCTCGATCATCGCGGGCACGTCGAGCGGCAGGAAGATCTCCCAGTGCGTCAACCGGCGCAGGGGGGTGCGAGACCGGCGGTTGCTGACCAGGTAGCGGTACCGCTTGCCGTCGCTCCACCGCCGCGGATCGAAGTCGTCGGCCACCTCGTCGGCCTTCACCACCGCGATGTCCTCTGGAAGCAGGGAGTTGAGGCCCATCCAGTACGCCTTCAGGGGCAACTGACGCGGTGAGTCAAAGGCGACGACCTGGCCACGGGCATGGACTCCCGAGTCGGTGCGACCGGCGGCGACGAGGGTGACCGGGGCGCCCACCAGCTCCTGGATCGCCCGCATCACCCTGCCCTGCACCGACGGCCCGTTCTCCTGAATCTGCCAACCTACGTAGTTGGTCCCGTCGTACTCGAGCACCAGGCGGACGCGGGGCATGGCCTCAGCATCCCACATGGAACTCACCCTCGGGGTGCGTTGTCATAGGCCTCGAGATGCCACCCGACGTCCTTCTCGTCCTCGCCAGCAGCGGAATCACCCTCGTGGCTTCGCTCATGTTCTTCGTGAGCGAAGACGTGGCCCCGGTGGAGCGCGAGTCGCCCCCCGTGGCGTTCTGCCTGCCCCCGGCGCGCAAGAAGGCCCCGCCTCCGCTGCCGGTGATGCCGGAGTGCGCGGTCAACCTCTCGAACGCGGTGCTGCACAGCGTGATGACCCTCAAGCCCCAGGGCGATGAGTGGGTGGTGACGCTCGACACGGTGCCCATGGCCGACATGCCAGCGCTCCAGGTGCGCGACGATGGTGACGGCGTCGGGTCGGTGCATGACCTGCGGTGGCACGGGCGTGCTGGCGTGGCTCGCGCCACCCGCAGGACGTGGAAGCAGAAGCCCGGGCAGGCGTAAAGGTCGGGGTGAGGGGCTGCGTCAGCGGAACTTCAGGAACCCACCGAGCACGTCGCGCACCAGCGAGTTCACCGTGATGCCGTTGCGCTTGGCGATCGCGGCGAGCTGATCCATCTGCCCACCGGGGAGAGACAACGTCAGCGTGCCGGAAGGGCCGATCTTCTGCGGCTCGTCCATCTCGGCCATGTCGGAGATCGCCTCGACCACCGAGACGACGTCCTCCTCTTCCTGGATGACCTCGTCGGGCCCGATGATGTTCTGCTGCCGGAAGGTCTGGAGCCGGTCCTTCTCCTCCTCGAGCTCGTCGTTGAAGAGCTGCTTGAGGAAGTTACTGAGGTGGATGTTCGACGGCGTGAACTCGTACTGGCTGAGGAACTGGTCCAGGTCGTACTGCATCTCCCAGGCGGTCTGGTACCGCTTCTCCCGGTCCTTCTCGAGCGCCTTCATCAGGATCGCCTCGACGCCCTCGGGGATGTCGGCCTTGAAGTACGACGGGGCGTAGATCTTCCCCTCGGTGATCGACTTGAGAATCGCGACCTCGGAGTCACCGGTGAAGAGCTTGAAGCCCGTCAGCCACTCGTAGAGCACCACGCCGAGCGAGAAGATGTCGCTGCGGTTGTCCAGCGGCTTGCCCATGCACTGCTCGGGCGACATGTACGAGAGCTTGCCTTTGATCTCACCGGCCCGCGTCTGCTCGATCTGGTTCGCCGCCTTGGCGATGCCGAAGTCGAGCACCTTCACCGTGCCGTCGAACGACACGAAGATGTTCTCGGGCGTCACGTCGCGGTGAACGATGTTCAGCGCGTTGCCGTACATGTCGGTGCGGGCGTGCGCGTAATAGAGCCCCTCGCACACCGAGGACGCGATCTTGAGCGCGTAGACCATGGGGAACGGGATCCCCAGCGCGTCGGCCTTCGGGATGATGCGACGCATGTCGCGCCCGAAGATGTATTCCATGGCGATGAAGTACGACTCGCCGATCTTCCCGAGATCGTAGATCTGCACGATGTTCGGGTGGTTCAGCTGCGCGGCCAGCTTCGCTTCGTTCAAGAACATCTTCACGAAGTTCGACTGCTTCGACAGGTGCGGTCGAATGCGCTTGATGACGATGGTCTTCTCGAAGCCCTCCAGGCCCGCCTGGCGCGCGAGGAAGATCTCGGCCATGCCGCCGACCGCAATGCGATCGATCAGCGTGTATTTGCCGAAACGGATGGGCTTCTTCGCTTCAGAGGGGGCCATCGGAGCGGCCGCACCCTATCTGTCTAGTTCAAATGAGTCGATCTCCGTCGCGGTCGCCCACTGGCATGAGGCCAAAGCGCCCGTGGGCGCCCCGACGGCATCGACTCATTTGAACGGGATAGTCACACGTAGTCTTCGATGGGCGGGCAGCTGCAGATGAGCTTCCGGTCGCCCAGCACGTCATTGACCCGCCCGACCGAGGGCCAGAACTTGTGCTTCTTCACCCAGTGCAGCGGGTACGCCGCGCGCTGCCGGGTGTAGGGGCGCTTCCACTCGTCGGCGGTGACCGCGTCGGCCGTGTGGGGCGCGTTCTTCAGGGGGTTGTCGGTCTTGGGGAAGACGCCCTTCTCGACGTCGTAGATCTCGGTGCGGATGGAGATCATCGCCTCGCAGAAGCGGTCGAGCTCGGCGCGCGACTCCGACTCGGTGGGCTCGATCATGATGGTGTTGGCCACCGGGAACGAGACCGTGGGGGCGTGGAAGCCGTAGTCCATCAGGCGCTTGGCGATGTCGCCGGCCTCGACGCCGCTGCTCGCCTTGAGCTGCCGCACGTCGACGATGCACTCGTGGGCCACGCGCTTCTGGCTGCCGCGGTACAGCACGGGGAAGCTGCGCTCGAGGCGCTCGGCCACGTAGTTCGCGTTGAGGATGGCGGTGCGCGTGGCGTGCGCCAGGCCGTCGGGCCCCAGCAGGCGAATGTACATCCACGAGATCAGCAGCACGCTGGCGCTCCCATACGGCGCGGCCGAGATGGCGCCGGTGCCCTTGTCTCCACCCACCTTCTGCTGCGGGTGCGTGGGGAGGTGCGGCACCAGGTGCTTCGCCACGCAGATGGGGCCCATGCCGGGGCCGCCGCCGCCGTGGGGGATGGCGAAGGTCTTGTGCAGGTTCAGGTGGCAGACGTCGGGCCCGAAGTCGCCGGGGCGGCAGAGGCCGACCTGCGCGTTCATGTTCGCGCCGTCCATGTAGACCTGCCCGCCGGCCGCGTGCACCAGCTCGCAGATCTCGGTGATCGCCTCTTCGAACACGCCGTGCGTCGAGGGGTAGGTCACCATCAGCGCCGCGACCTGGTCCTTGTGATCCGCGATCTTCGTCTTCAGATCGCCCACGTCGACGTTGCCGTGCTCGTCGGTCTTGACCACCACCACCTGGTAGCCCGCCATCACCGCCGAGGCCGGGTTGGTGCCGTGCGCAGACGCGGGGATCAGGACTACCTTGCGATGCCCCTGGCCCCGAGCCTCGTGGAACGCGCGGATCACCAGCAGGCCGGCGTACTCGCCCTGGCTGCCGGCGTTGGGCATGAGCGAGCAGCCCGCGAAGCCGGTGATCTCCGAGAGGTAGGCCTCCAACTGCGAGAAGATCGTCGCGTAGCCCTTCCACTGGGAGGTGGGGGCGAAGGGGTGCAGCGCGTTGAACTGGGGCCAGGTGATCGGCTCCATCTCGCTGGTGGCGTTGAGCTTCATGGTGCAGCTGCCCAGCGCGATCATCGAGTGGCAGAGCGAGAGGTCCTTCGCCTCGAGCCCGCGGATGTAGCGGAGCATCTCGTGCTCGGTGTGGTAGCTGTTGAAGACCGGGTGCGCGAGGTAGCTGCTGGTGCGGCGCAGCGCCTCGGGGAGCACGCTCGAGTTGGCCGCGGCGGTGGCGAGCTCTTCGGCGTTGGCCTTGCCGAAGAGGCTGAAGAGCTTCTCCACGTGCGCGGCCGAGGTGGTCTCGTCCATCGACGCCCCCAGGGTGGTGGCGTCGATGCGGCGCAGGTTCATCTCGAGCGCCTCGGCCTTCGCGACGATCGCGTCGGCGCTCTTCGCGTCAGCGAGCTGGAAGGCGACGGTGTCGAAGAAGGCGTCGTGCTTCGGCTTCATGCCGAGCTTCTTGAGGCCGGCCGCGAAGGTCTTCGCCAGCAGGTGCACCCGGGAGGCGATCGCCTTGAGCCCCGCGGGCCCGTGGTACACCGCGTACATCGAGGCCATCACGGCGAGCAGCACCTGCGCGGTGCAGATGTTCGACGTCGCCTTCTCGCGCCGAATGTGTTGCTCGCGGGTGCCCAGCGCCATGCGCAGCGCCATGTGACCGTGTGCGTCCTGGCTGACGCCGATGAGGCGGCCCGGCATCGAGCGCACGTACTCGTTCTTCGTCGACATGAAGGCCGCGTGGGGACCGCCGAAGCCCATGGGCACGCCGAACCGCTGGGCCGAGCCGATGGCCACGTCAGCGCCCATCTCGCCGGGCGAGGTCAACAGCGTGAGGGCGAGCAGGTCGCTGGCCATCACCACCAGGACCCCGTTCGCGTGGGCCTTCTCGATGAAGGGCTTGTAGTCGGTGACGCCGCCGTCGGTGGCCGGGTACTGCACCAGCGCGCCGAAGCACTTCTTGCCGAAGTCGAAGCTGGCGTGATCTCCGACGACGATCTCGATGTCGAGCGGCTTCGCCCGGGTCTTCACCACGTCGATGGTTTGCGGGTGGCAGAGGTTGCTGACGAAGAACGCCTTGCCGTCGGTGTCCTTGCCGGCCGACTGCAGCATGTGCATCGCCTCGGCGGCCGCGGTGCCTTCGTCGAGCAGCGACGCGTTCGACACCGGCAGGCCAGTGAGGTCGCTGATCATCGTCTGGTAGTTGAGCAGCGCCTCGAGCCGGCCCTGGGCGATCTCGGCCTGGTACGGGGTGTAGGCGGTGTACCAGCCCGGGTTGAGCAGCACGTTCCGCAGCACCACGCCGGGGGTGATGGTGTCGTAGTAGCCGGCGCCGATGAAGCTCTTGAAGACCTGGTTCTGGTCGGCGATCCCCTTGAGCTCGGCGAGCAGCTCGCTCTCACCCTTCGCGGGGGGCAGCGCGAGCGGCTTCTTCACGCGGATCTGCTTCGGCACGGTCTGATCGATCAGCGCGTCGAGCGAGGGGGCGTTGATGGTCTTGAGCATCTCCTCGATGTCCTTCGAGGAGGGGCCGACGTGACGACGGAGAAAGGTATCGATGAACTCGAGCATGGCGGGCGGCTTCTACCGCCCCGGGAAGGTCCGCTCCACCGCCGCGTGAGCCGGAGAATCAGCCCAACTCATGCCTCAGTGTCTCCCCTCCCCGAGGGGGACAGACCAGGCCTGCCGCAAGGCCGCGGTCGGGTCACCCTGCCCCGAAACCTGCAGCGTGGATCGGCGCGCCTTCTCGCTCTCTGGCCACTGACTCGCCTCGATCGCGTCGAACAGCCGGGCGCTCGCGGTGTTGCGCTGCGTCACCCGCCGCCGGCGCTCCTCGATCGGGCAGGAGACGCACACGGTGAAGTCACAGAAGCGCTCGAGCCCGTGTTCGAAGAGCAGCGCCGAGTCGAGCACCCCGGGCACCTCCGAAGCCGCCGCCCATTCGGCGATCCGGTTCTCCACCACCGGAATCAGCGCCGCCTCGATGCGCGCGCGATCGGGGCCTCCGGTGACGACCGCCGCCAGCGCCTGCGCTGCGGTGAGCCCGAGTGAGCTTTCGGCGAGCGCTCGCGCCGCGACTTCGTCGACGTCGAGCACTCTTGCGCCGAAGCTCGCGAGGATTGTCGCGACGGTGGACTTGCCGGCGCCGACGCTGCCCGTCACTCCCCAGATCAAGGCGCGGCCCTCTCCCCGACCCGGGTCAGACTCTGGTCATCCGCCTGAACACCGGCGGAGGCACGAACTTCTTCACCACGTCCTGCCAGCCTTCGAAGCCCACCATGCCGCGCACGGTCGACGAGCTGATCTCCGCGATCTCTCTGGGCGTCATGACGAAGATCGTCTCGACCGACGGCTCGAGATCGCTGTTCACGTTGCGAATGGTCTGCT
The DNA here is from genome assembly GCA_030681645.1 of Archangium sp. Taxonomy (GTDB): domain Bacteria; phylum Myxococcota; class Myxococcia; order Myxococcales; family Myxococcaceae; genus Archangium_A. The sequence continues at coordinate 402,314 of JAUXRX010000017.1, read as the reverse complement.
CGTACGCGAAGTCGGTCGCGTTCCGCACGCCGCGCAGGAGGTACTTCGCCCCCAGCTCGGCCGCCACGCGCACCAGGTAGCGCCCGTCGAACACGCGCACCTTCACGTTGGGGAGGTGCGCGCAGCACTCCGTGAGGATCGCCACGCGCTCCTCGACGGGCCAGTGGCCCTTCTTCGACGGGTTCTGACCGATCACGACGATCAGCTCATCGAAGAGCTGAGCGCCCTGTTCCACCACCCACATGTGCCCATTCGTCGTTGGATCGAACGAGCCCGCGTAGATCGCCCGGCGCATCGCCTACTTCGCCGCTTCGAGCGACTTCACGTAGGTGGGCTGGTCGAGCAGGCCGTCGAACTCGGAAGGGGTGGTCGGCTCGACCTCGATCAGCCACGCCGCGTACGGATCGTCGTTGACGGAGCCGGGGTTCGCGGTGACCGCGTCGTTGATCTTCGTGACCTTGCCGGACACCGGCGCGAAGAGCTCGGACACGGCCTTGGTCGACTCGATCACGCCGAACGACGCGTGCGCCTTCACCACCGTGCCCACCTTGGGCAGCTCGACGTAGACGACCGCGCCCAGCGCGTCCTGCGCGTGGAAGGTGACGCCCACCACCACGTTGGTTCCGGCCTTCTTCGCCCACTCGTGGTCCTTCGTGTACTTCAGATCGCTCGGGTAGTTGCTCATGGGGTGCTCCTCAGGGCTTCTTGTAGAACGGGGTCTTCACGACGCGAGCTGCCGCGCCGCGTCCGCGGATGTCGACGTGGAACGTGCTGCCTTCGGCTGAGAGCGCGGTGGGCACGTACCCGATGCCGATCGCCTTCTTGATCGACGGGCCCATGGTGCCGCTGGTGACCTCGCCCACCTTCTCGCCGTTGGAGAGGATGCCGTAGTGCGAGCGCGGAATGCCGGCGTCCACCATCTCGAAGCCGACCAGCTTGCGGGGAATGCCCGCGGCCTTCTGCGCCACCAGCACCGGCTTGCCGATGAAGTCGGCCTTGTCGAGCTTGACGATCCACGCCAGGCCCGCCTCGAGCGGCGTGTGCTGATCGTCGATGTCGTTGCCGTACAGCGCGTACTTCATCTCGGTGCGCAGCGAGTCGCGCGCGCCCAGCCCGCAGGGGGCCGCGCCTTCCGGCTTGCCCGCCTCGAGGATCGCGTACCAGAGGCCTTCTGCCTTGTCGGGAGGGCAGTACAGCTCGAAGCCGTCCTCACCCGTGTAGCCGGTGCGCGAGATGATGCAGTCCACGCCCGCCACCTCGCCGGTGGTGAAGCGGTAGGTGCCCACGCCCTCGAGCGACTTCTTGCACAGGCGCTGCACCACCCCGAAGGCCTTCGGGCCCTGGACGGCGATCTGCGCGAAGTCGTTGCTGCGGTTGACCGGCTTCACCTTCTTCGCGTTCGACGCCATCCACGCGAAGTCCTTGTCGGCGTTCGACGCGTTGACGCAGATGAAGATGTGCTCGGGCGAGAAGCGGTAGGCGACCACGTCGTCGACGAAGGTGCCCTTCTCGTTGAGCAGGCCCGCGTAGAGCGCCTGGCCGTCGGTGGCCTTCGCCAGATCGTTGGTGATGAGGCGGTTGGCCTCTTCCAGCGCGCCGGGGCCCTTGAACTCGATCTCGCCCATGTGGCTGACGTCGAACAGGCCGACGCCCGTGCGCACGCGCTCGTGCTCCTGAATGAGGCCATCGTACTGCACCGGCATGTCCCAGCCGGCGAAGTCGACCATGCGACCTCCCAGTTTGCGGTGCGCGGCGTTGAGCGGGGTCGTACGAGCCATGATTTCTCCTCGGGAAAAGGCGCGGCCACCATACCCAGTGACGCACTTTCTTCAACGTGAGAAGAACGCCCACGTGAAGATCCGCACCCGCCTCAACCCATCGAAGCCGTGCTTCTCGTTCGAGTTCTTCCCCCCCAGGACGCCGGAGGGTGAGAAGCAACTCTGGGAGACGCTAGAAGATCTGCGCTCACTCGAGCCCGGCTTCGTCTCGGTCACCTACGGCGCCGGCGGCAGCACCCGCGATCGCACCATCGAGCTGGTCACCCACATCAAGGAACGCACCGGCATCGAGCCGATGGCGCACCTCACCTGCGTGGGGCACACGCGCGACGAGATCAGCCAGGTGCTCGATCGGCTCGCCGCGGCGCGCATCGAGAACGTGCTCGCGCTGCGGGGTGACCCCCCGAAGGGCGACACGAGCTTCAAGGCCGTCGAGGGTGGCTTCTCGTACGCGAGCGAGCTGGTGGCGTTCATTCGCGAGCGCGATCTCGGCTTCTCGGTGGGCGTGGCCGGAAACCCCGAAGGGCACCTCGAGTCGTCGAAGGAACAGGACCTCAAGAACCTCAAGCACAAGGTCGACGAGGGCGCGGACTTCGTGGTGACCCAGCTGTTCTTCGACAACGCGTTCTATTTCGACTTCGTCGAGCGGGCGCGGCGCCTGGGCGTCAACGCGCCCATCGTTCCGGGCATCATGCCCATCACCAACTACGAGCAGGTGCAGCGCTTCGTGCGCATGTGCGGCGCGACGGTGCCCATGCGGCTGCAGCTCGAGCTCGAGAAGGTGAAGGACGATCCCCAGGCGGTGATGCAGCTGGGGGTCGCGCACGCGACGCTGCAGTGCTCCGAGCTGCTCGCCCGCGGCGTGCCCGGCATTCACTTCTACACGCTCAACCGCAGCCCGGCCTCGCGGATGATCGTGAGCGCGCTGCGCGCGCGCGGCTGACCGAACGCCCGGGCCTCAACCCGCTCCCTCTGCCATCGCCTTCAGCTCGCTCGCGCTCAGGAAGAGCCGCAGCGGTCTCCCAGGCAATTCGCAAAAGTTCCATCGCGCATAGAACTGCTTCGTCGGCTCGTCGACACAGTCGAGGATCACCGCGATGAAAGGGAAGGTCTTCCCAGCGACGAAGCAGTCGTTGAGGGCCTGCGCCAGCAACATCGCCCCAAACCCACGGCCCTGCAGCCGCTCCGCGACCCCGAGCCACGCGAGGATCGCGACTGGCAGTGCGCGCTTCGGCAGTTTCTTCGCCAGGACTGGCGGCAGATCGCCGAAGTCCACCTGGCCCGTCGCCAGCGTGAAGAAGCCGGCGAGCTCGTTGGTCGGCGCCACCAGCACCCGGGTCGAAGTGAGGCGCTTCCCCTGGCTCTGAAGCGCCTGCTCGCGCAGCCAGCGATCGACCTGCTCCTGCCCAGAAGTGAAGGGCTCCCGCGGATGCTCGGAGGAGAGGGCCTCGAGTCGGAAGCCCGGCGGAAAGCGAACCACGTCAATGCCCGCGCATGATTCGCGAGAGCTGGCGCTGCCTCTTCGTGAGCCGAACCGGCGCCTGGAGGGCCTCCCAGAAGGCCCTTTGCTCGGCAGCCGACAGGGCGATCGTCCGGCTTCGCGCCTCTTCCACTTCGCGCCGCGCTTGAGCCAGCACGACCTGGCGCACGTAGTCGCTCGTCGTCACGCCCCGAAGCGTCGCCGCTCGCGTCACCAGCTTCTTCGACGACTGGTCCATGCGGGTCATGAGGTTGGCGGTCTTCATGATGCAGAGTGTATTGCGGTCCGCAATACACTGTCCACGCCCACTCCCGATCGGAGGGTCAGCGCTTCCCGCCGCGTTCCTTCCACAGCCGATCGAGCGTCGCGCGGGCGTCGAAGCCACCCTTCGGCTTCGCCTCTTCTTCGCTCTTCTCGACCTGCGGCTTCTTTTCCCACGCCTGCGGGGGCGGGCCCTCGCGCCGGCGCTGGCTCTGGCTGTCGTTGAAGCGGCGCGGGCGGTTGTCCTCGACCGCCGCGCGATCGAAGCGCTTCGTCGAGCCCGAGTCAGCTCGCTCGGTGACCGGCGGTTTGCCCCGGCCCGGGTTCGGCGTCGTCGGCCGAGCGGCCGGGAGCTCGCGCCCGAAGCGGCCTCCGCGATCCTGCGAGCGGTACTTCTTGTCGCCTCCGGGTCTCGGCTCGCTGCCACCGAAGCGGCTGCCTGACTTCTGCGCCCCCCGCTCAGCAGCACCACCGAAGCGGCTGCCGCCCGCCTTCTGCGCGCCGAACCGGCCCCCTGACTTCGGCTTCGGCCCCGCGAACCTGTCCGCGACCGCCTTCATCGCGCCCGCCCTGCCCTGCGGCTGGCCCTTGTGTCCGAAGCTCCGTCCGCCACCCGACTTCGCGCCACGCCCGCCAGCAGCCTTCCCCTTCGAGGGAGGGCGCGACGCGTCGAACTCGTGCGTCTCGACCTCGGCGCCTTCCAGCTCGAGCACCTGGTAGTCGATCTGCTTGCGCTCCATGTTCACCGAGGCGATCTGCACCTTGCAGGGCAGGCCCACCTTCACCACCAGCCCGTTGCCGAAGGTGATCCGGTAGGTCGACTGATCGAACTCGAACTGCGGGAACACCGACTCGCCGCGCACGAAGCCTTCGACCCACAGCTCGTCGAGCTGCACGAAGAAGCCGTTCTCCGACAGGCCGCACACCACGCCGGGGTGCTCCTCGCCCACCCGGTCCTTGAGCAACAGGCACGAGTAGAGCTGGTTCACCTCGCGCTCGACCTGCATCGCCGCGCGCTCGCGCTCGGAGCACTGCACCGACAGCGCCTCGAGCCGCTCGCTCTCGGCCTCGAGCTGTTCGTCAGACGGGCGCTTCTTGCCGCGGCCCCACAGCTCCTTGAGCAGCCGGTGCACCAGCAGGTCAGGGTAGCGGCGAATGGGCGAGGTGAAGTGAAGGTAGTCCTCGGCGCCCAGGCCGTAGTGCCCCGTGTTCTTCGACGAGTACACCGCCTGCATCATCGAGCGCAGCGCCAGCTGGTTGAGCGCGCGCTGCTCGGGGTGCCCCTCGAGCTGCTTGAGGATCTCGTTGAGCGACTTGCTGGTGAAGTCACCCGGCGGCACGGTGATGCCGTACGAGCCGAGCAGCGTGAGGAACATGTCGAGCCGATCCTCATCGGGGTTGCCGTGGAAGCGGTTGACGGTGGGCAGCTCCTTCTCGCGGAAGAAGCGCGCCACGGCCTCGTTCGCCGCCAGCATGCACTCCTCCACCAGGCGGTGGCTTTCCCAGCGCTCGCGCCGCACCAGCTTGTCGGGCAAGCCGTCTTCCTTCAGCTCGACCTTCTGCTCGGGCAGATCGAAGTCGATCGCGCCGCGCTCGAGCCGCATCGCGGTGAGCGTCTGGCTCAGCGCGTAGAGCCTGTCGAACATCGGCTTGAGCTCGGTGCGGCCAGCCACCTTCTCGCCGGCCAGCACCTGGTGCACCTCGGTGTACGTGCAGCGGGCCACGCTGCGCATCACCCCGGGGTAGAGCTCGGACTCGAGCGTGTTGCCCTGCGCGTCGATCACCATGTCGGCGACCATGCAGAGGCGGTCGACGTCGGGCTTGAGCGAGCAGATGCCGTTCGACAACCGCTCGGGCAGCATGGGGAGCACCCGGCTGGGCAGGTAGACCGACGTCGCGCGCCGCAGCGCCTCGGCGTCGAGCGCCGTGTCCTGCTGCACGTAGTGAGACACGTCGGCGATGGCCACCACCAGGCGGCTGCCTCGCGGGTGGCTCTCGCAATAGACCGCGTCGTCGAAGTCGCGCGCGTCTTCACCGTCGATGGTGATCAGCGGCATCTTGCGCAGGTCGCGGCGGTGCTCGCTGCGCGCGTCCGACTCGCTCACCTCGAGCGGGATCTGGTCGGCCTGGTCCATCACCTCGGGCGGGAACTCGTCCTGGAAGCCCTTGGAGAAGGCCACCGAGAGCACTTCGATCGAGTGATCGGCCTGCGAGCCCAGCGAGCCGGCCACTTCACCGGTCAGCTCGTTGGAGCCCTGGAAGAGGGCCGTGCCGACACCCAGGCGCACCTTCACCACGTCGCCGGGGCGCGCCAGCTGCGTCTTGGGAACGCGGATGTTGCCCAGTTCCTTCTCGCGCGGCTCGACCCACGCCTCGCGGGCGTTCTCTTCGTAGGTGCCCACCACGAGCTGGCGGGTGCGGGAGGTGACCTCGATCACCCGGCCCGCGGTGCGGCCGCCCTGCCCGGGGACGACCTCGACCACCACCTGGTCGTTGTCGAGCGTCTTGCGCGTCTCATCGGGGGGAATGAAGAGATCTTCCGAGTCCTGGCCGACGATCGGCTTGAGGAACGCGAAGCCGTCGCGGTGGTGATGAATGATGCCCACCACCGTCTTGCCGCCGCTGCCCGCGGTCGAGCGCGTCCTGGGAGGCCCCTGTTTCTCGGGTCGCTTCGCCCTGGCCAGTCCTCCGCTCCGCCCTGCTTCCGGCTCGGGCGCGCGGGCCTTCGTCTTCACGCCGGCGTGCGCGCGGACCGCCGCGGGCGCCTTGCCGCCCCAGGCCGGGCCCGACTTCATCTTCGCCTTGGCTGGCGTTCCTTCGACAGGCGCGCTGGCCGCGGCGAGGAGGAAGCGCTTGCCGTCACGGGTGAGCTCGCCGGTTTTGACGAGCTCGCGCAGCACGCGCTTGAGCGCGGTCTGCTCGCCGGGGTTGAACCCGCCGGCGCGGAGGAGCTCCTGGACGCCGACTGCGCGCCCCGCGGTGCTCACGAGTTTCAAGATTTGTTCAGAGTCGATTGCCACGTGTAGATGTATCCAGTTCAGAAGTGCCCGGCCGCCCCGCGTTGGCGGGGACCGGTACTGTTTTTTGAGAGAGGTTGAAAAAGAGCGACGGGCCAGCGTCCCCGCGAGATGCGAGGTCGTCTGGCCCGCCTGACCGCTTTGACGCGGCCGGTGCTGCATGTCTGACGGTGTTCAGTCTCAGAGGTACCAGGTCGCGCCCACCCCGGGCGTCAGCGTGAAGATGCCCACGATGAACCCGTTCGCCACCGACATCGGCACCGCGATCATCATGCGGCCGTTCACGGAGAAGGACGGGTGGAAGAAGAACTCGGCGCCGAAGCCGACCTGCGCTCCGAAGCCGACCCCGATGTTCGAGCCGCCGCCGGCCATGGTGAAGAGGCCGGCAAAGTGGAAGAACGGCCGCATCGCGTCGCCGGGGGTGCGGAAGAGGTAGTCGAAGCCCACCACCGCGTTGAGGGCGAAGGGCGTGCTGCTGCTGAGCACCATCCCGAAGCCGAGATCGATCATCAACTTGAAGGCGTCCGACGCGAAGTACGAGATGCCCAGGTTGGGCGCAGCCACCGTCGCCCCGCTGGCCGTCGACAGCCCCGGGGTGAACGTGGCGCCGAAGCCCGCCCGGATGCCGAAGTCGCCGCTGGACGCGGAGACCTTGGTGCCGGTGAAGGTGGGGGCGCTCGACGACGAGCCGCCCTCGTCCTTCGCGCCCTTCGGCTTGTAGACGTACCCGCTCTTGGGCGGGTCGTTCTGCGGAGGCGGGTTGTTGGGCTGCGGCTGCACGCCCGAGGTGGGCGTGGTGGGGGTGATCTCGGTGCCGATCTCCTGAGCGAGGGCACTGCCTGCGACGACGATGACGAACGCCAGGACGAGCTGCTTCACGAGACGACCTCCGGAGACTTCACGTGCGCGATCACCTTGAAGGTGCGCGCGACCTGCATGGGGTTGTGCACCTTGCCCAGGAAGAACTCGATCTCCTGCAGGCCGGGGTTTCTTGGCGTGAAGAAGAACTCGCGCACCGGCGAGCCCGAAGACGGGTGGTTGACGCTCACCTCGCGCAACGACACGCGCTTGGCCGTCTGCGGCTCGATGGCCCAGACGTGGCCCTGCTTCTCGGGCAGCTTCACCGTGAGGCCGTGGTTCAGCTTCACGTTCGCCTCGCGGGCCTGGCCGGTGCCCGACGCCTCGACCTCGATCACCTCGATGCTCTCGCGAGCGACGGGGGGATATTCCGGAGCGCGCGGCTCGCAGATCTCACAGACGATCCGCCCGCCCCAGCCCGTGGACTTCTCCACCACGCCGGTGGCGACGACGATCTCGCCGATGAACTTCTTGAGGCCCTTGCTCGCCTTGCCCTCGAGCGTGAAGGCCACCTGCTGCCGCGTGCCGGGGTTGGACACCACGAGGTAGTACTCGTCGGCGTTCATCTCGAGGCGGCCGCGCAGGGTCGCGAAGCCCTTCACGCCCACCGACATGCCGGGGTTGGCGATGGTGGCGACCTCGCCGGGCGAGAGCAGCCGCAGCTTCGCGGCCTCAGGCACCTCGACGACGGCGACCACCTCGGCCTCGGGCTTCTTGGCCGAGTACTTGCGCACGTCGACCGAGCCGCCGTAGTTGTGGAAGCGCTTCACCAGGCCCGAGACGGAGACCTTGTGATCCGCGTACGCGGGCAACACTTCCTGGTCCGGCCCCTGGAGGAGGAACCAGAGCTCGCGCTTGTCGCGGCCGATCACCTCGAGGTACGGGAAGCCCTGGTAGAGCACCAGCTTGCCCTTCATCGAGCCTTCGCCGATCACCCCGCGCTCGCCGACCGTGAGGGCCTGCTCCATCTCGCGCTTGGTGAGGAGGTTGGCCTCGGGCGGAAGCTTGGTCGACCGCGGCATCGGCTTGTCCGGCATGGGCCCCAGCCAGCCGTCGGCGCGGCGCGGAGGCGCGCTCACCGCGGGAGGAGGTACCTGCCCCTTCGTGCCCTTCGGAACCTTGCCCGCCTTCACGGGCTCGGGCACGGGCTCGACCCTGGCCACCTTCGTCGCCTTCGGCGGCTTGGGGGCCTTGGCCGGCTTCGCCACTTTCCCCTTGGCTTTCAGGACTTTGGCGGCCCTGGCAGGCTTCTTCTGGGGTGCGGGCTTCGCCTTCTTCTTCGCGGCAGCGGGTTTTGCCTTCTTCTTGGCCAACGCTGTCTCCTTGGGCTGGGGTTCGTCCCCGTAGTCGATTCGAAGGGTTGGCGTCAAGCCAAATCCCTGCAATTCCTATTGGTTTTCACGCCTGAAATCGGCATGGAGCGCACATGGCGAGTTCGCTGATTCCGGTCGACGAGGCACGAGCGCGAATCCTGCGACTCATCAACCCGCTCACCCGTGAGGAAGTGCAGATCGCCGAGGCGTTGGGTCGGAGTGTAACAGACCCGATCGTCGCGCGCAGAACCCTGCCGCCCTGGGACAACTCCGCGATGGACGGCTACGCGGTGCGCACGGCTGACGCGGGGCCCCGCCGCGTGATCGAGAAGATCTTCGCGGGTGACACCCCGAAGCACGAGGTCGTCGCCGGCACCTGCGCGCGGATCATGACGGGAGCGCAGCTGCCGCGCGGTGCCGACGCGGTGGTGATGCAGGAGAAGACGAAGGTGCTCGAGGGTGGCCTGGTGGAGCTGGTCGAGGCCCCGAAGCCCGGCGCGAACGTGAGGCGACGCGGGGAGGACGTGGTGGAAGGCGCCCTGCTCTTCCCCGCGGGCCGGGAGCTGGGGCTGGGTGATGCGGGCGCGTTGTGGGGCCAGGGGCTCGAGCGCGTCTTCGTGCGGCGGCGCCCGCGGGTGTCGATCGTCTCGAGCGGTGACGAGCTGTGCGACGTGGGCGCCGTGGTGGAAGGCAAGATCGTCGACAGCAACTCGCCGGTGATCGCCGCCGCCGTGCGCAGCGCGGGAGGGCTGGCCACGCAGGTCGGCCGCGCGGCCGATTCGCTGGAGTCGACGAGCGCGCTGTTCGGCCAGGGGCTCGAGAGCGACGTGCTGATCACCCTGGCCGGCGCGTCGGTGGGCGAGAAGGACTTCACGAAGGAGGCGCTCACCTCGCTGGGCGTGGAGATCGACTTCTGGAAGGTGGCGATGAAGCCGGGCAAGCCCCTCGCCTTCGGCCGCAAGGGTGACACCATCGTGTTCGGCCTGCCGGGAAACCCCGTCTCGGCGATGGTGACCTTCGAGATCTTCGTGCGACCGGCGCTGAGGGTGCTGCAGGGGCTCGCGCCGTTCCCCACGGCGCTGCCGGCGCGCGCTGCGGCTGCGATCGCCAGGCAGCCCGGGCTGCGGCACTTCGTCCGTGCGACCTGGGAGGTTCGGGGTGGAGAGCTCTGGGCCATTCCGCTGGCGTCACAGTCGTCTGGAGCGCTTTCTTCGGCATCGGGAGCGACCTGCCTGATCGACATCCCCGAGGCCTCTGGAAACGTGGAAATCGGCAGTCATTGCCAGCTGTTACCCGTGGCATGGGCGGGGGCCTGAAAGGGTGCAACGTTTGTTCAGAGCCAGCATCTGTAACGGTGTCGACGCAACAAGACCCTGCCTTGACGGATGACCAGAGTGCGACGAGAACCCGAGGGATCGATGACGGACCACACTCAGCTGCTTCCAACGAAGAAGCACACGCACCTGTTGGAGCGGTACGCAGAGTCCGATCTCCCCACGGAGCGGGGCCTGTTTCGCATCGTCGTCTTCCGCGACAAGCGCGACGGGCGCGAGCACGTGGCGATGGTGAAGGGCGACATCAGGAACCTCGAGGGCGTGCCGGTGCGGCTGCACTCGGAGTGCCTGACCAGCGAGGTGTTCGGGAGCATGCGGTGCGATTGCCGTGCGCAGCTCGATCGGGCGCTCGACTTCATGGCCCAGCAGGGCAAGGGCGTGCTCGTGTACCTCCGCCAGGAGGGCCGGGGCATTGGCCTGGGCAACAAGATCCGCGCGTACGCGCTGCAGCAGGAGCAGGGGCTGGACACGGTGGAGGCGAACCTGAAGCTCGGCTTCGCCGACGATCTGCGGCGCTACGACGTGGCGGCGGAGATCCTCCGCAGCCTCGGCGTGCTCAGCGCGGATCTGATCACCAACAACCCGCTCAAGATCGCAGGGCTCGTCGATGAAGGCATCCCGGTGCGTCGGCGAATTCCGTCGCGGACCCTCTCCAACCCGCTTAACCTCGAGTATCTCAAGACGAAGCGGGATCGGTCTGGTCACCTGATTGAGTTCCTCAGCGAGGAAAGTTCGAAAACCAAAGCGGGCTGACGCCGCTGTGGGGTTGTCGGTGCGCTTCTGGGGAGTGCGCGGCTCCATCCCTTCCCCGGGTCCCGAGACGGCGCGTTACGGCGGCAACACCCCGTGCGTGGAGATCCGCGCGGGCGGTGAGATGTTCATCTTCGACCTGGGCACGGGCGTGCGCGAGCTGGGCGCCGCGGCGCAGGGGCCGCTCGACGCGAACATCTTCCTCTCGCACTACCACTACGATCACCTGCAGGGCTTGCCGTTCTTCGGGCCGATCTTCGACCCCCGCAGCCGCTTCACCATTCGCGGGCCGACGCGCAACGGCCGCTCGGTGAAAGAGGTGCTCTCGGGGCACATGCAGCAGCCGTTCTTCCCGGTGACGGTGGAAATGGTCTTCCGCGCCCAGCTCGAATACCAGGGCTTCGAGGCGGGCGACCGGCTCAAGCTCAGCGGCGTGACGGTGAGCGCGATCGAGGCGAACCACCCGGGTGGAAACCTCGCCTACCGCATCGACTACAAGGGCAAGACGGTGGTCTACGCGACCGACACCGAGCACGGGAACGATCGCGACGCGCAGCTGATCGACTTCAGCCGCGGCGCCGACGTGCTCATCTACGACGCGATGTACACCGAGGACGAGTACCTGGGCCGCAACGGCAGCTCGAAGGTCGGCTGGGGGCACTCGACCTGGCAGCACGCGGTGCACATCGCCAACGCGGCGAACGCCGGCACGCTGGTGCTGTTCCACCACGACCCCACGCGCACCGACGACGGGCTCGACGCGATGCTCAAGCTGGTGAAGAAAGAGCGGAAGGCGACGGTCGCGGCGAAGGAAGGGCTGGTCATCAAGCTCTAGCTCTCCCTCTCCCTGCGAAGCGGGGAGAGGGCCGGGGTGAGGGGCTCAGGGTTCCCGATCGCGGCAGCGACGAGCAGGAACCACGCGAGGGCGCCGGGCACGAGCGTGACCAGTTCCCATCGCCAGCACATCAGCCCGCGCCGCTTCCCAGCGAGATCGCCTTCGCGAGCCCGGCGTGAGGGACCTTCGCGATCGCCTCCGCCGGCGTGAGCCACTCGAACGCCACGTGCTCCGAAGGATCGAGTCGCACCGGCCCCGCAGCGCCTGCGCTGAAGGCCGTCTCGCGGATCAGCTGAGCCTCACCGAACGCGAACACGTGCTCGTACCCAAGCGGAGCAACGGCCGACTCGAACCCCGTCTCCTCGCGAAGTTCGCGCTGAGCCGCCTGCACCGGCGATTCCCCGGGCTCCACCCTGCCCGTCACGGGCTGCCAGAACCCGCCACGGGCCGGGGTGCGCTGCAGCAACAACACCCGGCCATCGTCGCGAGTGACCACCACCGACACGGTGCGGCGCGGCTCGGGCCCCGGGGTCACCTCGCACTCGAACACGTCACGAAAGTGATGGACGATGCGGTCTTCCACCTCGGCCACCGCCACGTCGCGCTGCAGCTCGTCGCGCATCGAGGTGACGCCGGCCTCCTTGATCCCGCAGGGGACGATCAGCTCGAAGTGGCTCAGATCGGTACGCACGTTGAGCGCGAAGCCGTGCTTCGTGTACCAACGCGACAGGTGCACCCCGAGCGCCGCGATCTTCCGCGGGCCACCGCGACGGCTCTCGGCGACCCAGACGCCCGGCCACTGCTCGATGCGCGTGGCGACGATGCCCCAGTCAGCGACGGTGCGAATCATCAGCTCTTCGATCGCGCGCACGTACTTGCGCACGTCCTGCCGGCCGGGCCCGAGGTGCAGCAGGGGGTAGCCGACGATCTGACCGGGCCCGTGGTACGTGACGTCGCCGCCGCGATCGGTCTCGAAGACCTCGACCCCGAGCGCGTCGAGCTGCGGCTTCGGCATGAGGATGTTGTCGTCCTTCGCCCCGCGGCCGAGCGTCAGCACCGGCGGATGCTCGAGCAACACCAGCGTGTCGGGCACGGCGTTCGTCTTCCGCGCTTCCTGGAGCTGCCGTTGCAGCTCGAGCCCGTCGCCGTACTCGACCCGGCCCAGCCGGTACCACTGCACGGGCGGGTTCATGGAACGGAGCCGCCAGCAGCGGCACGCTGCGCGAGACAGACGGGAGCGAAGCGGACGTCTGGCCGAGGCGAAGTGACCCGGATCACGTGTACTTCCCGGGGGGAATGCGGGCGATCAACGTCGCGAGCTCGTGCGCGCCCCGCTGTGCGCGCAGCGCAAGTGAAACCAGTTGGGCCAGCGCCGAATCAGGCAGCCACACGCCGCGCGCCTCGGCGATCGCCTGCGCCAGCGAGGCGAGCTCTTCGGGGTGCGGCGGCTCGAAGGGGATCACCGCGTCCACCCTGGCGAGCACGCGGGCCGAGACGTGCGGCACGGCGCCGACCAGGGACGCGGTGTCGTGGAGCGGCTCTTCTCCATGTTCACCTTGCAGCACCAACGCCGGCGGAGGAACCGGGGCGCGCACCACCAGGAACGCGCTGCGGGCGGGTGAGTCGAGCCAGCGCAGCAGCTCTTCTTCGTCGTCGGCGGTGAGCGGGCCGGCCACCTCGAGGTGGCGCAGATCGGGCTGCGCGCCGAGCGACTCGAGCCAGGCTGACTTTCCGGTGCCCTCGGGGCCGATCACCAGCGCGAGGCGGGAGCGGCTCCGGGTCAGCCGCATCCGCGCGCGGCGCTGCGAGGGCAGCTCGAACGAGAGGGCCTTGATCTCCCAGGTCGAGGTTGGGCCCCTCGACTCCAAATGGGGTGAACGGACCGGGTCCAACAGGCCAGCCGAGGTGGAGACGCACTCGTCGCAGACGTACGCGCCCGCGGGCCCGGCGACGAGCGGACCGACCTCAGCCGCCGGCCTGCAGCAGAACGAGCACCACGCATCGAGGGCCGGATCGGCCAGCTGGGGCACACGCTGCTCGAGCAGCACCCTGCCCTCGGAGAGCTCCGGAACCGGCCCATCGAACTCGCCCTCGGCGACGACGGCGTCACCGGGCTCTTCTTCCTCCACGCCCTCGACGCGCCGGGCCTGGCGCAGCATCTGGGCCGCGCGCCGGAGCATCTGGCGATCGCGGTACCACGCGGCCGCGACCCGCAAGAGGCGGACCGCTTCCTCTTTCTTGCCGCGCCGCTCGGCGTCTTGCGCGTCGCTCAGGAGCCTTCGAATGTCCGACATCGCCCGGCAACTTAGCCGTCAGTCGCCTTGTATGCAGCGCGTCAGCGCGGCATGACCCCCGCCACCGTGTCAGGGCCGAGTCGATTCGCGCAGCTCTCCGAGGGAATACCCCGGCCCTTCTGGGCGCTGCTGCTGGGCACCTTCATCACCAAGGCCGGCAGCTTCGTGATGCCGCTGCTCTTCGTGTACCTGAGCCAGGGGCGGAGCCTGCCGCTCCCGCTCGCCGGAGCCATCACTTCGCTCTACGGCCTGGGCTCGCTCTTCGGGTCCTTCCTCGGCGGGATCATGGCCGACCGGTTCGGGCGGCGCTTCACCATGCTGGCCTCGCTCCTCGTGGGCGCCGCGTTCCTGCTGGTGCTGGGGCTCTCGGTCGAGCTCTGGCAGCTCGCGGTGGCCACCTTCCTCATGGGGCTCACCGCAGACGCCTACCGGCCCGCGAGCCAGGCGCTCGTCGCCGACATCGTGCCGCCGAAGCACCAGATGAAGGCCTTCGGCATGCAGTACTGGGCGATCAACCTGGGGTTCACCTTCGCCAGCGTGATCGGCGGCTACATGGCGAAGCGGAACTTCGGCGCGCTCTTCATCGGTGACGCCATCACCACCCTCGTGCTCGCCTTCATCGTCTGGAGAGCGATCCCCGAGAGCCGGCCCGAGCCCGCGCCAGGTCACCCTCAGCACCCGCCCCCGGCAGGCAACGCGCTGACGCCCTTCACTGACGCGAAGTACGGGCCGTTCCTGTTCCTCAACTTCCTCATCGCCCTGCTCTTCTTCCAGCACCTCTCCTCGCTGCCCGAGGACATGCGGCTCAAGGGCCTCTCGACCGAGGAGTTCGGGCTGAGCATCGCGGCCAACGGGCTCTTGATCGTCCTCTTTCAGCCGCTGGCGACGCGGTTGGCTTCGGGCCACTCGAAGGCGCGGGTGCTGGCGCTGGCGGCGGCGCTGACTGGGGTCGGCTTCGGGCTCACCACCTTCGCCACCACGCTGCCCACCTACGCGCTCACGGTGGCGATCTGGACGTGGGGCGAGATCCTCTTCGCGCCGGTGAACGCCAGCATCGTGGCGACGCTGTCACCGACGCACCTGCGGGGCCGGTACCAGGGGGCGTTCACCATCACCTGGAGCCTGGCGGCGATGGCCAGCCCCCTGATCGGCTCGTCGCTGATTCCGGTGATCGGCCACCGGGCGCTGTGGTTGGGCTGCCTGGTGGTGGGCCTGGCCGTGGCGCTGGCGCACCTCACCCTCAGCGCGCGAGCGCTGCCGAAAGAGCCGCTGTCGGAGTAAGACGGGCGACGTGATGAACGTCGCCGCCTACGCCCTCTGTCTCGCGCTGACCCAGGAGCCGGAGCCGGCTCCCCCTGCAGCTGAAGCGCCTCCCGCGGAAGCCCAGGGGGAGCCCGCCGCGGCGCCCGTGGCCCCGGCGGGCCCGGCGCGGCCGAAGGGGGCTGACGACGTGACCCGGTTGATGTCGAAGTTGCCCTCGATGAAGCCCGAGGAACGGGTCGCCGCGCTCGAGGCGCTCGCGAAGCAGTACGGACAGGCCGAGTCGAACCCCGTCCTGCCCACCGCCGACATCGATCTCGACAAGTACCTGGGCCTGGCGCCCGCCGAGCAGGCGCAGGTGGTGGCGCGCGGCTTCTTCCTCGATCTGATCGCCGCCGACACCGGCAAGCTGCTCGCCCGCTCGGGCTACCCGTTCTTCATGGAGGCGCGCCGCGTCGATCGCCCCGAGGATCTGCGCACCCAGTTCGGCAAGGCGCTGCGCTCGCGGCGCGCGGACCTGCTCAAGCTCTACTCGGTCGAGGTCTTCCTCCCGGCTGACATGGAAAAGAAGTACGGCAAGCCGCCGGCGCGGTTGAGCGCGTGGAACTGGCGCTCGCCGAACACCTACGTCGCGGTGGGCAACCTGTCAGGGCACGCGGCGATCGTGCTGCTCCACCAGGCGGGCGCCGCCTGGCAGGTCGTCGGCTTCCACGACTGAGTATCTGGTCGCGTCGCTCACCCGCCCTCCGCTGCGCTTCGGGCGGTAGGTGCGCCTTCGGCGCATCGCGCCGCTCCGGCTACTTCTTCTTCGGAGGCGCGGTCGGGTTGATCTCGTCCTCGGGACGGATCGAATCCTGCGCGCCCTTCCACACTTCGCCGGCGCCCATCTTCCACGCGGCGGGCACTTCGCCCTTCCACGAGAACGTGGCGAGGATGTCGCCACCGGTGGGGCTGCGCGCGGAGATCGACCACTCGATGTCGGCGGTCTTCACCTCGGCCGGCAGCTTGTCGATGTCGTAGTGACCGATCACCACCATCGGCGGGAAGAACTTCACGAAGCGATCGGGCCAGTCGACGCGGCTGTCCGGGCCACCTTCGCCGGGGATCTCGCCGATCAGCTTCTGCTTCTCGTCGTAGAGCTTCCAGTTGAACTTGAAGCTCGCGTTGACGGTGACGCGGGTGATGTTCTTGTCGTCGGTGCGCGAGTCGCGCGGCAGGCCCCAGACGACCACCGGAATGTGGATTCGGCCGTCCGACGTGCCGTCAGCCGAGACGATGTCGAAGCGGATGCCCTTGTCGGTCGCGGTCCACCACGGGGAATATTCCTTCTTCTTGAGCAGGTCGAAGACCTTGCGCGTGTACTCGTACACGGCCTTCTTCTCGTCCATCTTCCCGCCGTCATCGTCCTTCTTGCTGCGGGCGGCGCGATCCTCGAGCTCCTTGAGGTAGTCGTCGAAGTCGCGGTTGCCGCCGTGCTTGTTGAAGTGCTCGGTGACCTCCTTGAAGTACCAGGTCATGAAGGTCTGGTTCTCGTCGATGTACGCCTTCTGATCGGGCACGTTCCGCAGCCACGCCGCGCGCTCGAGGTACTCGGCGCGAATGCGGGCCATGTTCAGTTCACGCGCAGACTCTGCGTTCTTGGCGTCCCACTTCCGCATCGCGAACACGATGCCGGCGGAGACACCCAGGACGGCCACGATGATGCCGAAATATCGCTTCATGGGGTCGCGCTTCTAGGCCGAGGCAGCAGCAACAACAACGACTTACGTGCCTTTCTGTTTGCGGGGCCCGCCGTGTCCATTCCTTCGAACCCGCTGTTCGACAGGAGCAACCATGAAGACGCTGATGCTGGGCCTGCTGGTGCTGGTGAGCGCGTGTGGCGTCGACAAGGCCGACGACTTCCGGAAGGGCCTTCCGCAGGCGGGCGACGTGGCCCTCAAGCTGCCCGCGAAGAGCAGCCAGCCGCTGACCAGCGTGAGCACCCGCCGCGACGGACTCGAGGGGCAGACGTCGGACTTCTACCGGCTCACCCGGGAGACCACGGTGTTCGTGAACACGGGCACCGCCGCGGTGCTGACGCTGGTGGAGAAGATCGTTCAGTACCCGGCGACGACGGTGGGGCAGGACTCCGCCGTGTGGGGCCCACACACCGAGGCGCTCTCTCCGAACACCTGGAAGCTCACCGTCACCCGCACCGCGACGGACACGTACAGCTACCTGCTCGAGGGCAAGGGCAAGACCGAGGCAGACTCGGCGTACCGGGCCGTGCTCTCGGGCAACCACGTGACGATGGGCCAGAACCTCGGCACCGGCAGCTTCCTGATCGACTGGGACCTCAATCGCCAGCTGCCAGAGAACGCGAACAACTTCGGCACCGTCGCGGTGACGTACTCGCGCACCTCGGCGACGGCCACGACGCAGATCGACGCGCAGTTCACCCAGGTTCGGCACGGCACGGTGGAGCCGCTGGTCGACGCGCAGTACCGCTACTGGTCGACGCCCAACCAGGGCGGCTCGTTCGAGTTCCAGCTCCAGAAGGACCTGGTCACCGGCGCGGCGCTCGAGACCGGGAAGATCAAGAGCCGCTGGCTCGAGTCGGGCGCAGGTCGCGCTGACGCGCAGGTGTCGGGGGGCGATCTGAGCGCGCCGGTGACGATGAACGAGTGCTGGGACTCGGGGTTCCTCAGCCGCTTCCAGGACACCTCGTTCAGCCCCGCGCTCAACTACGGCGCCGCGACGGCGTGCGCCTTCGGGACGGCGGAGTACCCCTCGTTGTAAGCACCCCGCATGCGGCCCGCGCTCCAGGTCATCGAGGGGGGAAAGACGACGGGCCGGGCCTGGCTGCAGTCTTTGTACGTGAAGTACGGCAGCGCGGTGTACGGGCGCTGCCGCTTCATCTTGCGCGACGGCAGCCTGGCCGAAGACGCCATGCAGGACGTGTTCGCGCGGGCGCTGGTGAACGAGGCCCGCTTTCGCGCCGAGGCCTCACCGCTCACCTGGTTGATGAAGATCGCCACGCACCACTGCCTCAACGTGATCCGGGCGGCGGGCGCAGGGTGGCGTGACGAGTACGCGGCGATGCAGGTGGTGCGGGGCGAAGGGCACGGCGGCGCGCCGGTGATGGAAGCGCGCGACCTGGTGCGCAAGAGCCTCCGCAAGTTCGACCTCGAGACCCAGCAGGCGGTCATTCACTACTGGGTCGACGATCTGACGCTGGAAGAAGTGGCGGCGGTGCTGGAGCGCTCGGTGCCCACGATTCGCAAGCGGCTGCGCGCCTTCGCCGATGCCACCGGGCAGACGCTGGCAGGAGAGCTCTCATGACGACCCTGGCGACGAAGCACCCCGGAGAGCTGACGCTGCGCCGGTTCCTGGCGGAAGAGACGCTCGACGCGGAAACGGTCGCGCATCTCCACTCGTGCAGTGAGTGCTCTGCGCGAATCGAGAAATTCAAGGAAGAGCAGCGGGCCTTCGAGGCCGAGGTGCCCTTCGAGCGCTTCGCGGCGGGGGTGGAGAAGTCGGCCCGGGTGTCGAAGAAGAAGCCGACGGGGTCGCTCCCGGTGCTGTTGATGGCGCTGGCGGCCTGCTTCGTGGCGTTCTTCGCGGGGCGGGAAGTGCTCGAAGAGAGCCGGGGCGGCAATCGCCTCAAGGGTGGCGCGTCGGTGGACTTCGTGATCTCAGGGATCTCGGGGCAGCGCCCGGCAGCGAACGAGGTCGAGCCCTTGTCTGCGGGAGATCGGGTGCGCATCGGGGTGAGCGGGGGCAAGCACGTGCTGGCGCTGAGCATCGACGACGAGGGCGAGGTGTCGACGGTGTACGCGGAGACGCTGAGCGCGGAAGGCCAGACCTGGCTGCCCGACTCGCTCGAGTTCACCGGCGAGGGGCGCGAGTACGTGCTGGTAGTCCTCTCGGACGCGCCGATCGCCGCCGAAGGGGTCGCCGCTCAGCTCCAGGCCCACTTCAAGTCGGCTGGTGGAGACCTGACGAAACTCGGCGACCTCGAAGTGCCCGGAGTTCAGGTACACCGCATGTTCCTCAAGCCGTGAACGCCTCCGTCGCCAGCACGCCTGCCTCCCTCTCCCTGCGGAGCGGGGAGAGGGCTGGGGTGAGGGGCGTCGCGCTGTGCTGTTGCCTGCTGGCGCTGCCCGCCTTCGCGCAAGAAGCCGGGCCGCTCCATCGCTTCGCGATCTTCATCGGCCAGAACGAAGGAGGCGAAGGCACCAAGCCCCTCCTCTACGCCCGGGACGACGCCAAACGTCTCCACGACGTCTTCCTGCGCCTGGGTGGCGTGAAGCCCGAAGACGCGATGCTGATCCTCGACGAGACGGCGGACGACGTGACCACCGCGCTCGGAGAGCTCGAGCGCCGCATCCGCGACGCGAAGTCCCGCGGCGAGCGCACCACCCTGCTCTTCTATTACTCGGGCCACGCGAAGGACGGCTCGCTGAGGCTGGGCACGACGAAGCTCCCGCTCGAGTCGGTGAAGTCGCGGCTCGCGACGGGCCCGGCGGACATGCGAGTGGCGTTCCTCGACGCCTGCCGCTCGGGGGCCGTGACGCGCACGAAGGGAGTCCGTCGAGCCCCTGCCTTCGAGGTGGAGACCGATGCGACGAGACAGGCGAAGGGCCTGGTCATCCTCACCTCCTCGGCCTCGGACGAAGACTCACAGGAGTCGGATCTGATCGGCGCGAGCTACTTCTCGTACCACCTCGCCACCGGGCTCCTCGGCAGCGCGGACACAGGCGATGGCAGGGTCACGCTCTCGGAAGCCTACGCCTGGGCCTACGAGCGCACGGTGGCGAGCACGGCCGACAGCGCGGCAGGCCCGCAACACCCGACCTTCAGCTTCGATCTCGCGGGCAACGGCGACCTGGTGCTGACCGACGTCGCCGAGCGGCACGAGGGCCTGCGCATTCCGGCCAGCGCGCCGACGGGGCCGTACTTCATCATCGACCCGCGAGGCGTGGTGGTGGCCGAGGCGGTGAAGCTCGAGAACGAGCGGCTGATCGCGCTGGCGCCGGGGCACTACACCATCAAGCGGCGGCTCCCCGATCGCCTGCGCATCGGGAGCGTGGACATCGAGGCCGGCCAGGTCGCCACCATCGACGAGACGACCTTTCAGAACGCGAAGTTCTCAGACGATCCGGTGAAGGGCACGGGCATCAGCTCGATCTTCTCGCGGCACTGGAGCCTGTCGGCGTCCGGCCACTACCAGGCGGTGTTCGATCGCCCCACGAACGCAGGCGGCTACTTCCCCTCGGCGCCGCTGATCGGGGCCGAGGCGACGTTGCACAACTTCTTCGGGCGCGGCTTCGCGCTCTCGGTCGACGGCGGCTACGGCTGGACCACCGGCGTGGTGTCAGGCCCGCTGCTCGGCAACCTCGCGTACAAGTACGACCTCATCACCATCGGCGCGGCGCTCTTCTACGAGTGGTTCCAGGGCGACCGGTGGATCCCCTTCGCGGGCATTCACCTGAGCTTCAACATCATGTCCCGCGAGTTCACCGACACTGCGCTGGCGAAGCAGAGCTACTCCACGTTCACGCCGGGCATCGTGGCGGGGCTCAAGATCCGGCTCACGAAGAGCGTCTCGGTGGTGGCGAGGGCGCGGGTGCACTACCTCCTCTACAACGTCGACGAGACGCGCAGCCTGGGGAGCGCCGACTTCGGAGCGCTGCTCGATTACGAGTTCAAGGACTGACCCATGCGAGCACTTCTCCTCTTCAGCGTGCTGTCGATGTCCGCGTGTGGCGGGAACTGGTCGAACGCCGACCTCGCCTTCGCCAACGCGCTGCCGCGCCGGGACGACCTCAAGTCGAAGCTCCCCTCGAGCTCGACCGCGCAGCCGCTCGAGGGCGTGGGCACGCGGCGCGATGGCCTGGTGGTGGGCGACCCGTCTGGAGCCTGGGCAGCGACCCGCAAGGCAGCCACCGACTACAACGGCCTGCTCGACCTGGTGCTGGGCGTGGTGGACCAGGTCAGGGCCGTGGCGCCGACGACGCGCACCACCGACTCGCGGACGTGGGGGCCGTTCGCAGACTCGAACAACCCGGGCCGCGAGGTGCAGGTGGTGATCGAGCGGAAGGACGAGGTCAACTTCACCTGGCGCATCGAGTCGCGCCCCACCAACGGCGAGTTCATCCGGATCCTCACTGGGGACTTCGTCGCCACCGACACGGCGCGGCGCGGCCGGGGCACCTTCATCGTGCACGTGAAGGACTTCCGCGACGTGGTGAAGATCGCCGACCAGATGAAGGAGCTCGATCAGATCGACGTGGGGTACGTGACCGACATGTTCCCCAGGCGCGTGGAGATGCTGTTCGCGGTGAAGCCGGGGAGCACGCTGGGCATCTCGTCGCTCGGCTACACGGCGCGCGCGCAGGAGGACGGCTCTGGGGCGATGCGCTTCGTCTACACCCTGCCCGGCGCCGACGTGTCTGAGCTCGAGATCAACGCCGCATGGAAGCCGACGGGTGAAGGAAGGGCGCTCGGGGTGGTGACGAAGGGGACGTACAGCGGGTTCAACATCACCGAGTGCTGGGGGAAGAGCTTCACCGTGGTGCACTACGCGGAGAGCTGGATCGGCGGCGTGGTGTCAGGGCCCGCCAGCGACTGCGCGGTGATTGACGGGCTGTGAGCTTCGGCAGGGCGACGGAAGCCGCCGGGAAGTGCTGCGTGATTCGGCGCTGGCGTGGCGATGACTCGTTCGTGCGCGCCTCGGACAGGCCCTCGCCACGGGCAAAGACGTCAGAGGACAAGGCGCTGCTGAACGAGATCGTCAGCTGCTTCGCTCTGGCCGGTGCGCCCGCGAAGGCTCAAACGCACGCGCGTGCGAGCCTCAGGAGCGACGGGCACCGGCCCAACCATGGGGTCACTATGACGGGATGCAGGTCACGGGCGTGCTGACCGACGTTTCGACAAGAAAACGCCCCAAAATGGTGCAGTCTCAGGGGCGTTTCGTTCGCTGAAACGCGCCGAAGGCACTCATTTTGGTTAGACCTCCTGTCGGGATGGCGGTCAGCGCGCCCTCGACCTGCATCCCGTCATAGGTGCTCGCCGGATGACTCAGGACCCGGGATGCTCTGCGGCGCACCCTCGCCCGTCGTCGACGGGAGGGGCGTTGCGCCTGGGCCAGCGCGCTTATTTGTACCTGCGCATGCGCCACCACGCGATGCGGACCAGGTGAACCGCGTCCCGAACGGACTGCGCGGCGCGGGAGACCTGCCGAGCCGGCCGCCGCCCCCTGAGCAACGACCACCACCCGGGCCGCACGCGGCCCGTCACCACCACCCCGCCCATGAGCGCGAGGACGAAGAAGTCGGCCGCGAGGTGCTCGACCCAGACCCACGCCGAGCCGTCGGGCCGGCCGATGACCATCCAGTTGATGAACATCATCAGCATCGCCGTCCCGAAGGCGACGGGCCGGGACACCGACTCGACGGTCGATTCCTCCATCGGCCTACTTCTTCAGCGCCGCTTCGGTCGCCCGGAGCAGCGGCCCCGCCGACACCGGCTCGCCGCTGGCGTGCACCATCCACGCGTCCGGAGTGACCGCGCCGAGCTTCGACATCCGCTCGATCTCCGGCCCGATCTTCCCGGTCTTCTTCACCTGCTCCTCGATCTGAAACGCGATCAGGTGCCCGAGTGGATAGTTGAACAGGTACATCGGGTAGCTGATCATGTGGGAGTAGATGCCGAGCAGCGGCGTGTCCTTCCCGCCCAGCACCGGCGCGCAGTACTTGTTCCAGATCTTCTTCGAGATCTCGACGGTGGCGTCGCGCAGCTGCGCCGGCGTCGCCTTCGGGTGATCGTACATCCAGTGCCACACCTCGATGTCCACCAGCGCCACGCTGGCGATCTCCCAGGTCATCCAGAAGTCGTTGAGCACGCGCAGCCGCTCGGCCTCGGCGTCAGGCTTGCCCACGCCCAGGAGCTCGAGGTCCTTCGCCTGGAAGACGAACGCGATCGCCTCGGTGAAGGCGGTGTTCGGCACGCCCGCCAGCAGGGTGTGATCGACGTCGTAGAGCGAGAACACCTGCTCGACGTTGTGCCCCAGCTCGTGGACCGCGATGTTGTAACCCTTGTAGTTCATGCCGTCCTTCTCGACCCGGGTGCGCAGGTGCGGGAAGTCACCCCGCCGCGCGGCCTGCAAAGCGTGGCCGGCGCCGCGTGAGGGATCGACCAGGATCCGCTCGGAGAGGTACTTCGCGCGATCTGCCGGGAAGCCGAGGCCCTGGAGGATGCGGGGGATGTCCTTCGCGAAGGCCTGCGCGTTCGGGTACTTCGCGCGCACCTTCGCGTCGAGGTCCTTCTCGGCGATCGAGCCCCGCGGCAGGAAGCCGTTGAACCAGAGGTCCGCCGGCTCGAGCTTGCGCCCCACCTTCTTCTCGATCTCCGCCGCGATCTTCGGCACCAGCGGGCTGGCCAGCACCGCCTCGAGCAGCTCCTTGACCCGCGCCTCGGGCATCTCCGCCCCGAGCGAGAACGCGCGATCGATCGCGGTCGGAGCGGTCGGCGAATACGGATCCGCCTTCTTCTGCGCCGCCCAGTTCGCCTGCAGCTTCTTGTACCGCACGTCGGGCTCGGGCTTCGTCGACGGCGCAGCGGGCTTCTTCGGCGCGTCGGCCTCGATCGTCCCCTCGGCCGCGGCCACCACCGTGTTGGTGAACGGGTTCCAGTCGACCGTGGGGTTGTCGATCACCGCCGCGGGGATGGTCTGGGTGACGATGCGCTCCATCACCTTGATGATGATGCGCTGGCGGGCCAGTCCGTCCTTGTCGGCGTACTGGGCCTTGAGCTCGTCGCGCAGGTTCCAGTGGCTGATGAGGCGCATGCCCGAGGGGAAGAGGCGCTCGCCCTTCTCAGCGAGCACGTGGTGCATCCACACGTTGTAGGCGTCGATGTAGAGCGAGGCGCCCGCGGAGGCGGTGGTGATCGCCTGCTGCACCTCGGCCGGCACCCGGCGCGCGAACCGGCCCGCAAGCCTTGCCTCGGCCCATTGCTGCCGCGACCAGTCCTTCGCCGCCAGCCGCTGCTCCAGCGTGGTGAGGGGGAAGTTGAGCAGCACC
Source organism: Archangium sp. (assembly GCA_030681645.1). GTDB lineage: Bacteria > Myxococcota > Myxococcia > Myxococcales > Myxococcaceae > Archangium_A. Next base: position 378,069 of record JAUXRX010000017.1, on the reverse strand, counting down.
ACGAAGCCCAGCTTGTTCCTGAACAGATCCTCGGTGAGGTGCGCGCCAGGGTCGTACTCGGCGAAGTACGGATCGACCTTCAGCAGCGGCCCCACGTCGAGCGCGGTGGCCTTCTGCAGCTCGCGGCCGATCTCGAGGAGGTGCCCGTCGAGCTGCTCGAAGTTGGCCTCGAAGCGGGCGAACGTGTCGTCGAGCTCCTTCTGCTCGGTGAGGAAGTTGTCGCGGGCAAAGGCGGCCAGGTCGCCGTCTTCCTTGCGCCACAACGCCGCGGTCTGCCGCACGCCGCGCTCGACCCGCGCCCGCTGCGCTTCACCGAACTTCTTGAGCAGCTCGTCTTCGATCGGTTTCGTGTTCATGGGTCCCGCGGCCAGCACCAGCGTCATGAGGAGCATGGCGGCGGAAGCTGCGGGACCCCGATTCGGATTTCAACTTCGAACTCCAGAGACTTCGGACCCCGGACATACGACGACCCGACGAGTTATCCCCCCCGTCGGGCCGTGTAGATGTACTGCATGCTGTTTTCAGCTGTGATTCAGACCGCGCGAACGTTCTGCGCCTGCAGGCCCTTCGGCCCACGGGTCACGTCGAACTCCACCTTCTGACCCTCCTGGAGGGTACGGAACCCGTCCATGGTGATCGCGGTGTGGTGGCAGAAAACGTCTTCGCCGCCACCGTCCTGCGTGATGAACCCAAAACCCTTCGCGTCGTTGAACCACTTCACGGTACCGGTAGCCATATGCGTCAGTCGTCCTTCAGTTGCCCGCCCATGAGCAGGAGGGATGCGGCGTCATAAATGAACGGCGAGCCAGTTGTAAACGGCTGACCTTTCATTTCTGAAAGATGACGCGCCATGGCAGTCATAGCTGGCTACGGCTGCCAGCCACACTGCTGGCCCTTGTTCTGCTCCTTGAGCCAGGCCTGAAGTGGCTGGAAATAATCGAGAATTGCCGTCGCATCCATCTGGCGCTGGCCGGTGAGGGCCTCGAGCGCGTCCGGCCAGGGCTTGCTCGCGCCCATCGCCAGCATGGCCTTGAGCTTCGCGCCGGCCGCCTTGTTCCCGTAGATGCTGCAGGTGTGGAGGGGGCCGGTATGACCCGCCGCCTGGCACATGGCGCGGTGGAACTGGAACTGGAGGATGCGCGCCAGGAAGTAGCGCATGTACGGGACGTTCGCGGGGATGTGGTACTTCGCGCCCGGATCGAAGAAGTCCTCGCCGCGGGCTGAGCCGGCCGGCGCGACGCCCTGGTACTTCAGCCGCAGCGCCCACCAGTGCTTGTTGTACTCCGACGGCTTCACCTTCCCGGTGAACACGTCCCACCGCCACTGATCGATCATCCGGCCGAAGGGCAGGAACGCGATCTTCTCGAGCGCGTCCTTCATCTGCACGTTGATCAGGCCCTTCTCGTCCTTCGGGAGGGTGTCGAGCAGCTTGAGCGACTTGAGGTACTCAGGGGTGATCGACAGCGTCAGCGCGTCTCCGATCGCCTCGTGGAAGCCGTCGTTGGCGCCCTGCTGAAAGAGCACCGGCCTGGTGTAGTAGTTCTGGTAGTAATAGTTGTGACCGAGCTCGTGGTGGACGGTGATCAGGTCCTCCTCGTCGATCTTGATGCACATCTTGATGCGCAGATCGTTCGAGTAGGTCACGTCCCACGCCGAGGCATGGCAGACCACGTCGCGGCCCGGCGGCTTGACGAACTGGCTGCGTTCCCAGAATGACGCGGGCAGCGGGTCCATGCCCAGCGAGGTGAAGAACTTCTCGCCCAGCTGCACCAGCTTCTTCGGGTCGTACTTCTGGTCGGCGAGCTTCTTGGTCAGGTCGAGGCTGGCCTGGCCCTGGTACGGCTCGACCAGCGGGTAGACGTTGGCCCATTCCTGCGCCCACATGTTGCCCAGCAGGTGCGCGGGGATGCCGCCGGTGGCGGGCACCTTGTCAGCGCCGTACTTCTTCGAGAGCTTCGCGCGCACGTAGCAGTGGAGGTCGTCGTACAGCGGCTTGACCTGCGTCCACAGGCGGTCGGTCTCCTTCTCGAAATCGGCCGGGGGCATGTCGTAGGCCGAGCGCCAGAGCTCGCCCAGGTCGCCGGAGCCGAACTCCTTCGCGCCCTCGTTGCTCAAGGTGACCAGGCGCTCGTACAGCGGGCGCATCTCCTTCGAGGTCTCGTGCCACTCCGTCCACGCGGTGAGCATCTCGTCGTACGAGGCCGGCTTCTTCTTGTCGGCGATCTTCCCCAGCACGTCGGAGAGCTGCTGCAGATCGCGGCAGACCTCGGTCGGCTTCCCGTCCTTGCCGGGCTTCCCGGGCTTGCAGAACTTGCCCTTGCCGTAGAGGCCCTCGAGCTTCGCGGCGGTGTTCGCCAGCTCGGTGCGCTTCTCGGCGTTCGACGGCGCGGGCAGCGCCGAGCTGATGCGCAGCAGGTACAACATGCGCTCGGTGTCGGCGTCGAGCTTGAGGCCCTTGAAGCGCAGCGCGTCCTTGTTGGCCTGGGTGAGGTAGGCCATCGCGTCTTCGTTGAAGGCCGCGGCGTTCCGCTCGGTGTCGTCGGTGATGTAGGTCGACTTGATCCACTCGGCGGTCGACTGGCGCACCCACAGCTTGCGCAGGTCGGTGTCGAGCTTCTTCACGAAGGCCTTCGCGTCTTCGGCGGTGGCCGGCTTCGCAGCGGGGGTCTGCGCGCTCACGAGCGCGGCGACGACGACGATGATCGAGTGCATGCCCCGCGAATTACGGCAGCTGCGGCAACGAGTCGAGCGTTACCACCATCTTCGCTTCGCTCTCGTTGGGCGACAGGTTCACCTCGAGCGAACGCCGGGGGCCTTCCGGCTCGCGCAGCTCGAGCAGGTGCCGGCCGGACGGCACGAAGACCGAGACCGGCGTGGTGCCCAGTTCCTGCTTCCCCAGCCACACGGCCACGGGGCGATCCGCGGTCAGCGAAAACCGCACCACCGAGGCCTGCACCGGAGGAGGCGCCTGCATGCTGCGGAAGATGAACGCGCCGCCCACGGCGCCCAGCAGCAGCGCCACCACCGCGGCGAGGATCAGCACCCCCTTCGAAGAGCCCGTCGCCTGGGCCGGCTCGCGGGGAATGGCGGCGCGGCGGGGATCGGTGGGTTGCTCCGAGATGCGGGGCAACGAGCGCATCGAGCCGCCGGGGATGATGCGGGTCCGGGCGCCAGCCTCTTCGGGATCTTCGTGATCGAAGAGCTCGGCCTCGTTCAGGCGCTGGCTGGTGGGGTTGGTGGGGGGCTGGGGCGCGGGGGTGACGGGCCGCGACTGCATGGCCGGCCGCCCGGGATCGGTGGCGACCTCGCGGCCCGGCTCGGTGGCGAGCGTGGGCCTTCGATCGGCGAGCGGGGCTGCCCCCACCATGGTGCGCGCGCCGCTGTCGGCGTCGTTGATCGGCGCGAGTTGCGCCTTCGAGACGATGGTGCGCCCCTCGGGGTACGCGGGGGCCGCGGGCGCCTGAAGCGGTCCCGAGGGCACCTTGTTGGGAATGCGAATGACGAGCTTCTCGATGTCCTTCTGGCGGGCCGAGAAGCGCTCCCGCACCAGGTCGGCGCAGCGCTCCTTGCTCCACGCGGTCGAGCCGGCGGCCAGCGAGAGATCGCGGATCAGCTCGAGCGCGGTCTGGTAGCGCTTCTCGAGCTTCCGCTCGAGGATCTTCATCACCACGCTGTCGAGCGCCTTGGGCACCCGGCGGTTCACCTTCGAGGGCAGCGGGATCTCGCCCTCGTACACCGCGGCCATCTCCTGCCCCGGGTTGCCCTTGTAGAAGAGGCGCTGGCCGGTGAGCAGCTCGTGGAAGATGGTGCCGAGCGAGAAGAGATCGGTGCGGGGGTCGAGCTCCTTGCCGACCGCCTGCTCGGGCGACATGTACGCGGTGGTGCCGCGCACCATGCCGGCCTGGGTGCGGCGCTCGCTGCCCTTGGCGCGGGCGATGCCGAAGTCGAGCACCTTGGTGGCGCCCTCGAAGTCGACCATCACGTTACGCGGGGTGACGTCGCGGTGAATGATGGGCAAGAGCTCGCCGCGGCTGTTCTTGTGGCCGTGCGCGTGGCCCAGGCCCTGCGCCGCTTCGCGGATGACGGTGATGGCGAAGCCCAATGGCACCGGTTCCTGCCGGGTGGTGTAGGCCTCGACGATCTCCTCGACGTTGGCGCCGGTGATGAACTCGATCACGAGGAGGATCTCCTCGCCGTCAGACTCGAGATCCATCACCTGCGCGACGTTGGGGTGGCTGAGCGTGGCCGTCATCTTGGCCTCGTCGATCAGCATCTGCAGGGCGTTCGAGTCTTCGCGCTGCTCGTTCAAGATGCGCTTGATGACGACCGGCCGGCCCATGAACGGACCCGAGCGGGCGAAGCCGAGAAAGATCTCGGCCATGCCGCCAATCGCGAGCCTGCAGAGCACCTCGTACTTGCCGAAGCGCCTTCCGGTGAATTCGTCAGTGGTCCACTTCATGGGGGACTGGGCGCCACTCTAGGTCGGCGCGCCGCTGGCCGAAAGAAACTGAGTCTTAAGATCACCCCCGTTTGGCGGAGACCAGACCCTCGATCTGGTGGACCACCTCGGAGAGGTGGAGGTGGGTGGAGTCGATCCGCACGGCGTCCGGAGCGGGCTTGAGGGGGGCCACCTCCCGCTCGGTGTCCTCCTTGTCGCGCTTGTTCTGGTCGGCGAGCACCTGGTCGACGGGCTTCTCGTGACCCTTCTGGAACAGCTCCTCGTAGCGGCGCTCGGCCCTGACGGCAGGGTCGGCGAAGAGGAAAACTTTGATGTCAGCGTCCGGGAAGACGACCGTGCCGATGTCGCGCCCCTCGAGGATGGCGCCGTGCTCGGCAGCCAGCGCCAGGCGCCGCTGGAGCTCGAGCAGGGCGTTGCGCACCACCGGCTGGCTCGACACCTTGCTGGCGGCCAGCGAGATCTCGGAGGTGCGAATGGCCGCCGACACGTCTTCTCCGTCGAGGAAGACGTGGTTCTTGTCCTCCTCCATGCGGAAGGTGACCTTCACCGCGTCGAGCAAACTCTGCAGCGCCGGGAGGTCATCGAAGGCCACCCCACTCCGCGACGCCTTGAGCGCGATGCAGCGGTAGATGGCGCCGGTGTCGACGAGGGTGAAGTTGAGGCGCAGCGCGAGGATCTTCGAGACGCTCGACTTGCCGGCGCCGGCAGGACCATCGATGGCGACGATGAGGGGCCGCGCCACTCACTTCCCCAGGAAGGCGCCGAGGGCGCGGAACTTGGCGTAGCGATCGGCGACCAGCTGCCGGGGGTTGAGCTTCTTGAGCTCGCCCAGGTGCTTGCGCAGGGTGGCACCGACGGAATCGGCGGTGGTGGTCGGGTCGCGGTGCGCGCCGCCGCGGGGCTCGGGGATCACCTCGTCGACGATGTTGAGCTTGAGCAGGTCGCGCGCGGTGAGCTTGAGCGCCTCGGCGGCCTTGTCGGCGCGTGAGGCGTCACGGAAGAGGATCGACGCGCAGCCCTCGGGGGAGATCACCGAGTAGATCGAGAACTCGAGCATCAGCACCCGGTTGCCCACGCCGATGGCCAGCGCGCCACCCGAGCCGCCCTCGCCGATCACGGTGCTGATGATGGGCACGGGCAGACCGGCCATCACCTCGAGGTTCATGGCGATCGCCTCGGCCTGGCCGCGCTCCTCGGCGCCGATGCCGGGGTACGCGCCGGGGGTGTCGACGAAGGTGAAGATGGGGCGGTTGAAGCGGGCGGCGAGCTCCATCAGGCGCCGGGCCTTGCGGTAGCCCTCGGGCCTGGGCATGCCGAAGTTCCGCAGCATGTTCTCCTTGGTGCTGCGGCCCTTCTGGTGGCCCATCACCAGCACCGGCTCACCGTCGAGGCGGGCGAAGCCGCCCACGATGCTGGGGTCTTCGCCAAAGAGGCGATCGCCGGCCAGCTCGCAGAAGTCGGTGAAGGTGTGGGCGATGTAGTCGCTGAAGTACGGCCGGGCGTTGTGCCGGGAGAGCTGGACGATCTGCCAGCGGGAGAGGTCGCTGAAGATCTCTTCCTGGAGCCTTCGGGCCTTCTTCTCGAGGCGGCCGATCTCGGCGGTCATGTCGACGGCGCCGGAGGCAGAGAGGGTCTTGAGCTCGTCGATCTTCTTCTCGAGCAGCAGGAGCGGACGCTCGAACTCGAGGGAGTGCGCGATGTTGATTGCGGCCATGTGCGCGGTGTGTCGTCGAGCCGGGCCGCGTCGTCAAGAACCTAAAATGACGCACGACGCTGTCTCCCTCTCCCCCGGAGCGGAGCCGGTCCAGCGGAACGCTGGGCGAGCGCAACTGGAGCGAAGCGGAGGTGCGCCGAGGCGAAGCAGGCGGTGGAGAGGTTGGGAGAGCGCCAACGGGCGCGTCGACGACCGTCGACCAGGGAACGGGCTTCGAGTTGCGCTCGGGGGCGATCAGCAAGCTGTGGCGCTTGCCCCTCACCCCAACCCTCTCCCCGCTTCGCAGGGAGAGGGAGAACGAACGATCAGGCGGCCTTGCTCTTGAGCACCGCGGCCGCGGCGTACCAGCTGGTGCGGAAGCCCTTGAGCTCGCGCAGCCCGGCCGGGTGACGACCCAGCGCCGGCGCCATCGTGACGGGCAGCCCGATGCGCTTCTCGACCAGCTTCGAGATCTCGAGCTCGTTCTTGCGACGCTCTTCCGTCACCAGGCACGTGGTCTTGGGCAGCACGCGGTTCACCAGCACCCGCTCGACCGGCAGCGACCGCGCCTTGAGCGACTCGACGATGCGCTCGGCCGCCGGCACCGAGAGCTCTTCGCCGCGGGTGACCACGATGAAGCGGCACTCGTTCGGGTTGAGGGTGGCCTTCTCGAAGCGATCGAGGTGCGCCAGCAGCGCCTCGACCCAGGTGAGCAGCCCCTGCCCGCCCTTCGCCTTGTACTTCGTGGCGACGGCGTGGATCGACGCGAGCCACGGCCGCGCGATGCCCGGCAGCTCGAGAATGCGCAGCGAGTTCGACGACGGCGCGGGGTCGATCACGATGCGCTTGAAGCGCTCCTGCACCAGCGCATCGGTGAGCGCGCTGACCGCGGCCAGCTCGTCCATGCCCACGGGGGCGAGGTCGAGCAGGTTGCGGAACAGCTCCTTGTCGAGCGAGAACGTCTCGCCCTTCGCCTCGGGCCCGAACATGGGCTCGGCGAGCTCCTTGAGCTTCTTCTTCAGGTTCCCGAACCAGTTCGCGAAGTCGATCTCGCGCGCGTAGAGCCCCTTGGTGCCCTTCACCTGGGTCTCGGTGTCGGTGAGCCGGCTCTGCAGCACGTCAGAGAGCGAGTGCGACGGATCGATCGAGAGGAGCAGCACCGGCCCCTCCTTCTCGGTGAGCGTCACCGCGGCGGCGGCGGCGCACGAGCTCTTGCCCACGCCCCCGGAGCCGACGAAGAAGATGAAGCGCGTAGGCGGAATCGGCGGCGCTGCCATGGGAGGCATCGACGGCGCGCGCACGAGCGCAGGGGGCGCCTCGGCCGGCGTGAACTGGAGCTGCTTGGTCTCCTTGCCGGTCGACCATTCCTTCGCGAACTTCTTCACTTCTTCCTGGCCGCGCGGCCCGAGGATGCGCCGCTGGATGAGCTCGACCTTCGGGCTCATGGTGGCGAACTTGCGCACGTGCGGCGCCTGCAGCCCGCGGCGGTTCTCGACCTCGCGGCTGCCCTTCCCGTCCTCGATCATGTCAGCGATGATCTCGGCGACGGGAATGGCGCGCTCGGTGAGGCCCTTCACCAGGTTCTTGATCTGCGACTCACCGACGGGCTCGGCCACCGCGCACACGTGCATGGCGAAGCGCTTCGGGTCTTTCAGCATCGCGTTGACGGCGTCGGCCTTGAGCGCCAGCTCGTCGACCGGGGTCGGCGCGCGCGGCGTGGTCTTCGAGGGCCGCTGCGTCCGCTCGGCGCGGATGAGGCCCACCAGGCGGCGCACGTTGGTGGCGTGATCGAGCAGCCGCAGCGTGTGCGTGCTCGACCAGCCGTCGATCACCACGCGCTCGTATTCCTTGCCTTCCGAGAGCTCGAGCAGGTTGAAGAGAAAGCCCACCTCGCCCTGGTTGGTGAGGCTCGCCTCGAGCACCTTCTTCAGCTCGTCTTCCGAGAGCACGGCGCCCTTCGTCACGGCCGCCATCACCTGCGGCTTGGCGAACTTGAGGTACGCCTCGCCGAGCGCGGGAAAGTCGACCTCGGCGGCGAACAGCCCACCCAGGCCCTTGCCCAGCGCGATCTTCGTCGGCTTGTTGGTCAGCTTCTTCTTGAGCAGGTCGGCGACGCCGCCCGGGGTCTCGAGGGAGAGCAGCAGCACGCGCTCTTTGCCGTTGGCCTCGAGGAGGTTCATGGCATAGGCAGTCGCGAGGGTAGACTTGCCAGAGCCGCCTTTTCCGGCAAAGAAGTGGATCACGGGTCCGTGACTCATTGAGAAACGCCTTCCTGGAAAGTGGCCGACCGGGAAATGGTGGATGTGACAGGACTGCCCGGCCTTGGGCCGCGGATCTTCGGTCACTTGACCCCTGTCGGTCAAGGTAGGACCCCACTTTTTCAGGGGGGTTGCACGATCCCCCGGTCATACCGCTTGACCTCGGATCTCGCCGGTTTCATCAAGGCGATCAACGACTTGACCCCTTCTTCGGGGAGAGTTTCCCCACAAGTCAGAATGTCCGCGGCGGCGTAACCGTGCTCCGGCCAGGTGTGGATCGAGAGGTGACTCTCGGCGACGAGCACCACGACACTGGCGCCGTGCGGCTGAAACTGGTGCTTCACCGAGCCGAGCACGGTGCACTTCGCGGCGGCGGCGGAGGCCAGCAACACCTGCTCGAGGCGCGGTGGATCATCGAGGAGCGCGCCGTCGACGCCCCACAGCTCCACGTGCACGTGCGTCGCCAGACCCTTCACGCGTAGCGTTTGCGAACGAGGAACACGATCGCATCCTTCGCCGAGGCCTCGGTGTAGCCGAAGCGGGAGATCATCTCGTCCATGGTCTTGCGCACCTGCTGCTGATCTTTCGGGGAGAGCGAGCTGCGCTCGTCCGAGAGGTACTTGAGGATGTTCTCGACGTAGCGCTTGAGCTGCCGCTTGTGCTCTTCGTAGAAGTGATCGGCGAGGCGCTTGAACAGGTCGGGGAAGATGCGCGCGTAGTCGACGGGGATCTCCGGGTTGTCGATGCGCCAGGCGCCGACGGTGGAGATGAGCGAGCGGCGGAACGCGGTGGCGTCTTCGCCCTTGGGCATCACGTAGCCCTCGAACTCGGCCAGCCGCGCCTCGTCGGGCTTCTCCTGCGCGCCGCTGTGCTTGTTCTGCACCCGCTCGCCCTTGATCCACGCGGACACGGTCTGCACGTAGCGCTCGAAGAGATCGGCGTACTGCTGCTCGCTCACCAGGCCCATCGAGTCGCGCACCTCGCGATCGACCACGTCGAGGTAGTCGTTCTCGACGACGCGCACGAACTCGGCGTGATCGTGGTACCCGTCGACGATCTCCTGCTGCAGGTACTCGTACACGCTCTTGTCGCGGGTGAGCGCGAGCAGTTCCTTGAGCACGGCCAGCGGGTGCAGCGAGTCGTGCTCGGGGGACTGCGCCGCGTTGAAGAGCGCGGTCTTGATCTCGCGCGCCGAGGCGCCGGAGCGGCCCTCGTAGTTCGGGTACGAGTCAGACTCCTCGTAGAGCATCGGCACCAGCTTCTTGAGCTCTCGCTGCTGCTGCACGGTGAGCCGATCGGGCGCCTCCTGGTCCTGGTACAGCTTGAGCTTCTCCATCGGCGACAGCCGCTCGACCAGCGCGCGCGCCTCGGCCGGGTAGCGATCGGGGATCGGCTTCTTGAGCCGGGTGAGCACCGCCCACATCGCGGCGACGCGGGTGGCGTGGGGCGCGACGTGCCGGCCCACCGTGCGCGGCGTGACCTGCGCGTCGTAGACCTCGCGCTCGAGCTTCCACCTGCGCAGGTACGGCACGCGCACCAGCTCGATGCGGCCCTTGAACGAGCTGAAGTCGGGCAGCTCCTTGAAGGCGGCGAGGTGCTTCTCGTTCGAAGAAGCGAGCAGCACCTCGTCGAGCTGCAGCACCATGTGCTCGAGCGGCACTTCCTGCGTCTCGGAGAAACCCAGCAGATACTTGAAGGCTTCCAGCGGGCGCTTGAGCAGGTCGGCGTACTCGATGAGCCCGCGGTTCGCGCTCACCAGCGGGCCCGCGGGCTGGAAGAGCACCACGCTGTGCAGCGCCGAGGGCAGGTTCGCCTGGGTGCGATCGGCCGAGACCTGCTGATACGCGGCGTCGACGCTCATCTGCGGCTCGACGGTGAAGGTGCCCACCTGGTAGCGGCGCGAGACGTAGAAGCGCTCGACCTGCACGTGGCGCAGCACCTTGAGCCAGTCGCCCGAGTAGCTCGCCAGCAGCGCGTCGAAGATCTTCCGGTTGGTGGTCGAGAGCTCGCCTTCCAGCAGGTACGACGGCGCGACCGCGTCGGAGTCCTTCTGGCCGAACGCCTGGTCGAGCAGCTTGCGGCGATCGTGGCGGGGAATGAGGAAGAGCGGGTGCTCGCGCAGCGGGTTGGTGAGGCGCAGGTCGATGTCTTCGGCGTCGAGGTGCGCGTACGACGTCACCGGGCCGCTCGAGGACTTCTCGCCGAAGCCGATGCTGCCCTTGACCAGCTTCTCCTTCGGGAAGACCCAGTTGAAGGTGTACAGCGCGCCCGCGGGGGTCTGGCTGTAGATCTCGAGGCCGCGCTTGAGCGACTCGGCCAGCGACGACTTCGCCGAGCCGTTGGGCCCGTGCATGAGGATGAGCTTGTTGATGCGGCCCGCGCGCACGAAGTTGCCCAGCAGCCGGTAGAGCGCGTTCTGCACCTCTTCCTGGCCGGCCACGCGCACCTGGTGGCCGTCTTTCACCGCGTCGAAGACCTTGAAGCGGCGCACCGGCCCCGAGGGGTGAGGCACCTGCTCGGTGCCGAAGGAGTCGATCGCGTCCTTGAGGTACTGGGCGGCGTTGCGGGCCTGCAGCCGCGGCGCGCCGTTGAAGAGCTGGAGGTACTCCTCGAAGGAGAGCAACGAGCGGTTCTTCTCGAAGTCACTCGAAACCGTGTTGCCGACTTCCTGCAGAAAGCGTCGCGCGTCCATGAGGGCGGAGTGTAACTGTCCCTGAGGTTGGTGGGGCGGTTTCGGGGGACCGAAGCCGTGCCCGAAAAGCCGGGGAAACCGTGCCCGCTCAGCGCCTCCGACGACCCAGCGCCACAAGCCCCGCGAGCATCGCAAACAGCTCACCACCTCCCGGCGTGCTGCACCCGCATCCCGGGCGGATCTTCCCGATGTCGGGCGGAACGTAGGTGTCCCACTTCGACGGGCCGGGATCCTGGCCGGCATCGACCACCTCCCCCGCATCGAGCTCTTCGGCCGGAGTGCCAGCGTCCGGCTCCACCACACCTGCGTCGGGATCAGGAGTGCCCGCGTCATCGACGACGATCACGCCCGCATCGTCGGGCGGAATCACCACGCCCGCGTCGCTGGGGAACGTCACGCAGCCATTGCCGGTGATGCGCGAGTCCATGGTGCCGCGGCCGTCGGTGGCCCTGTTGAACCACGGGCCCCAGCGGTTGCGGTAGCGGTTCACCTTGTCGAGCATCGCGGGCGAGAGCGCCGTCTGGCCCGGGGCGAGCACCACGATGAACGCGACCCGCCAGCAGCGCGGCGCGGCCGGCGCACCCGGAATGCGGGCGCCCATGGCGCGCACGATCTCGTCACCGGTGACGTCGTGGCGGGTGCGGTTGCTCACCACCATGCCGCTCGAGGTGCGGCCGTAGGCCACCGTGTCCACGCCCTTGCCCAGATCGGTGGGGTCCTCGAGCACCAGCATCGGATCGATCTCGTGAGGCGCGCGCAGGCCCATCAGGTACTGGTCGATGTGGCTGTACTTCCGCTCGCAGCCGCGCACGTCGTAGCTGCCATTGCCCAGGTCGGTGATGCAGCTGCCGTACATCACCGAGCGCGAGTCGGCGTAGTGGCTGTAGTGCTGGTTGGGGTTGCCGCCCTGCCCCATGTCGTCCGCGCCCGAGAAGCCACGGATGAAATGTTGCCGGCCGCGCCCGTCATTCTGATCGAACTCGATGCCCATCAACCAGTGGTGCCCGTACTCGTGGCCCAACATCTCGATGCCGGTGAGGCTGGTGATGCCGGGGATCGGAATGCCCAGCGACGGAGCCCAGTCGCCGTCGGGGTTCGACGGCAGCGCCTCGGGCCCCGGCCCTCCGAAGAAGCTCTGCACCCGTCCCAGCGTGCCCATGAACACGCACTGTCCCATGCGCGTGCTGTCGTAGGTGTTCACCCACGCCGCGTTCTGCCGGCCGTAGCCCGACGCATCTGCGCGCACCGGCGAGCCCTGCCACACGTTGTCGAGATCGGTCATCGTCTCAGACGCGGTGAAGGTGATCACCCCGTCGAAGAGATCGGGGATGCCGGCCGCCCGCGCGGTGTTGAAGGCCGCGCGGCAGAACTGTTCCTGCTTGCTGGGGAGGATCGACGTGTTGTTCATGCCGAGCAGCTCGTTGATGGCCCCGTTCGGATCCTGGATCAGCACGATGTCGCCGTTGAGCGTGACCGGCTGAGCCGCCGCCACCGACGAAACGAACGCTGCGATGACTGCGAACCGAGTGGTCATGAAACCTCCGACATCAAACGTTTCGGCTGTAGACCACAGGGGGCAACGCCGCCGCAAGCGACCGCCCTCACTCGGGTTTTCCTCTCAGGCGCTGAGAAAACCTCTGGCGCGTTTCCCGAGCTATATGGGCGGAATGTCGTCTTTCGGCTCCGCTCAAGACAGGCTCTTCTTCGGCGGGCTGCTGTGCCTGTCGCTCTTCAGCTGCCCGCCGATCAACTCGACGCCCTGCAGCGACGACACGCAGTGCCGCGCTGATCAGCGCTGCCGGCGCGGGGCGTGCGGCCCGATCTGCCTCGACGACACCGACTGCGGCGATACCCAGGTGTGCCTCACCGGCGGCACCTGCGGCGCGCGGCCCGAGTGCGCGCGCGACGCGGACTGCGCGAACGGCTTCGTCTGCGGCCAGGGCCAGTGCCGCTGCGAAGACGACAGCGCGTGCGCGGCGAACCAGCAGTGCACCAACGGCGCCTGCCAGACGCGCCCGCGTTGCACCGCCGACGCAGACTGCCGGGGCACCGGCGCCCGCTGCGAGGTGACGCAGGGGCTGTGCCTGCCGGTCTGCAACATGCCGCAGGACTGCGCGCCCACCCTCGATCCCCGCGTCGCGTTCGCGCTCTACACCTGCGCCGCGGGCACGTGCACCCGGCGCTGCACGCAGGATCTCCAGTGTGGAGGCCAGAGCCTGATCTGCCGCAGCGGGCTGTGCACGAAGGCCGACTGCGCGCAGGCGAGCGACTGCCCCGCGGGCCAGTACTGCACCTCGGCCACCTTCGGCCGCTGCGAGGCGTACACCACCTGCACCGCCACCCCTGAGTGCATGCGCAACTTCGAGTGCAAGCGCTTCCCCGAGACGCAGTGTCCTCCCGGCTTCGACTGCACGCAGTCGATCTGCCGCGAGCTGCAGCGCTGCCTGGCCGACGGTGACTGTGTCTCGGGTGTGCCCGGCACGATGGGCTCGGAGATCACCGGCTACTGCGAAGAAGGCCACTGCCAGCCCAGCCCCACCTGCGTGGTGAGCCAGCAGTGCGGCACCGGGAAGACCTGCATCGGCGGCGTGTGCGTGCCGTCGGTGTGCCGCGGTCACCTCGAGTGCGGTGCGGGGAAGGCCTGCGTCGACGGGGCGTGCGTGAGCCCTCCCCTGCCCGCCGACATCGACGCGATGCGGGTGACCCCGGCCACGGGCTTCCTCATCGAGGGCGACGCGCTGCAGCTGCACCTGATCGTCTACCGCCTCGACGGCAGCAGCTACCCGCTGGAATCGGCGACCTGGGACGTGAAGGACACCGCCGGCCTGCCGTCCACCAACGCCACCGTGAGCGCGACGGGCCTGGTGAGCGCGGTGATGGCCGGAGAAGTGCGCGTTCGCGCCCAGGTCACCGGCAGCGCGCTCTCGACCAACGAGGCGACGATCACCATCATCCCCCGGGTGATGATGGGCCGCCGGGTGATCGTCACCGACGCCGAGACCGGCGGGCCGCTCGCGAACGTGACGGTGCGCGCCTGCCCAGCCAACGACTGCACCGCGCCCACCGACGTGGTCACCACCGCGCAGGGCACCGCCGACTTTCCGCTGCTCGACGGCACCGCCACCACCTTCACCGCCGTGCCCGCGACGTTGCGCACCGACGGCCTGCCTGCGCTCGAGCGCGCGTCGATCATCGGCACCACCGCGACCGACGTGCTGATCCCGCTGCGCGAGAACCCGGTGCGCGGCAACGCGGGCTTCAGCGCCTCGGTCTCGTTCTCCGACGTGAGCACCGTGGGCAGCTACTGGGCGGGCTTCGTCACCGCGTCCGCCTCGGACATTCCTTCGCTCACCGCGAGCGGCCTGCTGGGCGACAACTTCATGGTCGAGATCCCCGGCGTGGGCCAGCAGGTGCCCGTGCCCGGCGCGCTGGTGCTCTACACCTCGCCCGGCCTCGGCTTCCCCCAGGAGGTCAAGCCGCGCTCCCTCGCCTTCGCGCAGCCGGGCACCTCGCGCTTCGTGCAGGCGTGGGCGGGCCGGGCGTACCTGGAGTCGGCCTTCGCGCTGCGCTCGATCGACGTGCTCTCGTACCTCGGCGCCTTCGACTACGCGCACGTGCCCGGCATCGCCTTCAGCCCGAAGCCCTTCGTCGCCGACAGCAGCGACGTCGACGGTGACGGCCTGTGCAGCAACATGCAGCGCTGCCCGATGGGCTCGGAGGACGTGCCCGACTACGCCCGCTTCACCCAGCTCGCCTTCCAGCCGCGGCGCCAACAGAAGCTGCGCACCGAGGTGGTGCTGCCGAAGGTGCCCTCCACCTTCGACACCATCCTGGTCGCGTCGGCCCTCTTCGACGATCGGGCAGGCATGCTGCCGACGGGCTTCGCCTCGAAGACCCCCGGCATGACCGGGTCGGACGGGATGCGCGAAGTGGAGCCGGTCACCATCCGCGGGGGGCCTGCGTACAATGGGCTCGAAATCGCGACCCCCGGGATCTGGGCATTGGCTGGCAACGCGGGCGGGACAGCGTCGAGCGGGCGCCTCGTTCGCTCCACCGTCCTGGGTTCGCGCGTCTTGATCACCCCGTTCCTCCCCGCCCCCGCGATGGCCACCTATACCCCCGGAAACAGGACACTCAACCCCGGCCAGCCGGCCTGGGCGTCCGTGTTCTCGACGGGCGGCGAGCTGGGCCGGGTGGCGCTCACAGGCACCGACACGAGGCACGTCATCTACTTCGCCATGGCCAACGGGCAGACCGCGATCGTCTGGCCGAGCGCGCCGACCGGACCGGGGCAGGATCCCTCTGCCCAGGCGATGACGAAGCTCGAGGTGGTGGCAGTGGATCTGGTGGGCGGGGTGTCGGTGGAGCAGGTGTTCGACGCCTCCGGGGTGACCCTGTCCAGCTGGTCGTCGGTCATCGACGGCTACTCCCGTCTCGACAGGTGAGCGCTTTCGCCTACACTCCCGCGCCGTGAGCTCAGAACCGATCATCGGTATCGACCTCGGCACCACCAACAGCTGCGCCGCCTACGTCGATGGCTACAAGGACGGCGTCCCGAACGTGAAGCTCATCCCCTACAAGGGCGGTGAGTACACGATTCCTTCGATCTTCGCGGTCGACGACAAGGGCAACGAGCTGATCGGCTACGAGGCCAAGCGGCAGTGGCAGCTCAACCCTCGCAACACGATCTACGGCAGCAAGCGCCTGGTGGGGCGCACGGCGACTTCCGACATCGTCGAGTCGATGAAGAAGATCGTCCAGTACGGGGTGAAGGCCTCGGCGGACAACAAAGAGGTCACCATCGAGGTGGCCAAGAAAGAGATGACGCTGCAGGAAGTCGCTGCGCGCATCTTGAACAAGATTCGCGACGTCGCCTCGAACCACCTCAAGCAGCCGGTGAACAAGGCGGTGGTGACGGTGCCCGCCTACTTCAGCGATCGCCAGCGCCAGTCGGTGAAGGACGCCGGCAAGCTGATCGGGCTCGAGGTGGTGCGCATCATCAACGAGCCCACCTCGGCCGCGCTGGCCTACGGCCTGGGCAAGCAGCTGCAGCAGAAGGTCTGCATCTACGACCTGGGCGGCGGCACGTTCGACGTGTCGATCATCGAGATCCGCAACCAGGTCTTCGAGGTGAAGGCCACCGGCGGCGACATCTTCCTGGGGGGCATCGACTTCGACAACGCGATGATCCACTACGTGTTGACCGAGTTTCAGTCGAAGACGGGCATCGACCTGTCCACCGACCCGGTCGCCATGCAGCGCATCAAGGATCTCGCCGAGCGCACCAAGATCGATCTCTCGGCGCGTGAAGAGGCGCCCTTCAACATTCCCTTCATCACGATGACGCCGCAGGGCCAGCCCCTCAACATCGAGATGAAGTTCAGCCGCAAGCTGCTGGAGAAGCTCACCAGCGAGCACGTCGATCGCACCTTGAAGATCGTGGCCAAGGTGCTGGTCGACTCGGGGCTGTCCACGCGGGAGATCGACGAGGTCATGCTGGTCGGTGGCCAGACGCGCATGCCCGCCGTGCAGGACCGGCTCACCAAGTTCTTCGGCAAGACGCCCAGCAAGGGCGTGCACCCCGACGAGGCCGTCGCCATCGGCGCGGCGCTCTACGCCTTCTCGCTCACCGACGACACCAACCTCAAGCTGCAGCTGCTCGACGTCATCCCCATGGGCATCGGGCTGGAGAAGGCCGACGGGCAGATGCACCTCGTCTTCCCCCGGAATTCGCCCATCCCCAACGCGAAGCAGATCACCGGCACGACCAGCGTGAACAACCAGACCGAGCTGATCATGCGCATCTGGCAGGGCGACCATGAGGTCTCGAAAGAGAACGAGCAGCTCGGCGAGTTCACCTTCTCCGGCATTCGCCAGGGCCCGGCGGGCAACGTGCGCGTCGAGATCACCTTCGACGTGAACATCGAGGGCATCCTCACCATGACCGCGCGCGACCCCGACACGGGCAAGGACATGAAGACCACTGTGCGCGTGACACAGAGCTAGTCGCACACCCATTTGCAGTGGCAGCGGCGGCGCAGCCACAATGCGGCGGTGCGGTCGCTTCTGGTTGCTCTCGTTCTCTGCTCATCGCTGGCCTTCGCCGAGCGGCTCACCGTCCAGCGGGGAGCCACCGGAGGCACCACCCGTGACTGCTACGTGTGGGAGGAGGCGCCCGCATACAACGGCAACTCCGACACCCTCTACACGGGGCTGGTGGGCAGCACCGACAAGGTGTCGTTCCTCTTCTTCGACGTGTCGGCGCTCCCGCCGGACGCGAGGGTGAGCGAGGCGCGGCTGATCCTCGAGACGTACGCCACCAGCGGCGTCGAGATCGAGCTCCACCCCGTCACCGCCGACTGGGCCGAGACCTTCCCGACGTGGACCAACTTCATCGGCAACGTCTCGCCGAACATCAAGGTGCGCTTCACCCCGGTGGCTGGCCGCAACGTGATCGACGTCACCTTCCTGGTGCAGACGTGGATCGCCCCGCGGCAGAACTTCGGCGTGGCGCTGCGCCAGGCGCCGCTCACTTCCTCCACCACGTTCCGGTCGAGCGACTCGATGCCCGATTCGCTGCGGCCGGCGCTCGAGGTGATCTACGAGCCCATCGCTCCGCTGGTGGAGACGAGCGTGCCCGCGCTGTCGGCCTCGTGCAGCGTGCCGTTCCGATATCCGCTGCGGGCGCACGCGCCGAACGCGACGCGCTTCACCACCACCAGCACCGACGTCGCGCTCGACGAGGTGACCGGTGAGCTGACGTGGACTCCGACGCGGGGAGATCGCGGCTCCCATGCCTTCACCGTGGAGGTGAGTGACGGCTCCCGCTCCGAGCCGATCGCGGTCGAGCTCGACGTGCAGTGCAGCGGGCCGCTCACCGTGGGGTGTTCGGCGTCGGGGTTTGGGCCCGGACTGCTGGTGCTCGGGTTGTTGCTCGTTCGTCGCCGACCTTCTTGAGTACGATCGGCCCCTCACCCCGGCCCTCTCCCCGCTCGCGCAGGGAGAGGGAGCACAGGATCAGTCGGGTTCCCACCTCAGGCTTCGCTTGAGCCAGGAGCTGCCGCCGCGGCCGTCGCGCACCACGAAGTAGAAGTCGACGTCCTTCCCTTCGGTCGCCGACTGATCGGGCCGCCACTTCGCCCGGTGGCGCCCGGTGACGCCGGTGAGGTTGGTGCCTCCCGAGTTGTAGGGGCTCATCGTGCCGCTGGTGGTCATCCAGGTGACCTTCCAGCTCTCGTGCAGGTCGACGGGCTTGAGCGCCAGGCTGGGCACCACGTAGTCCTCCTCGAGCGGGAGGAAGTCTTCGGGTTCCATGGGGAACTCCTGCTTGCCGCGCACCTTCTTGATCTCACCCTCGGCCCACGGATCGCCGTCGAAGAGGATGCCGGGCAGCCGGGGCGTGACGTTCTGCTTCATCGTGGGGAAGAACTGGCAGGTGTAGACCATCAGCTTCTGCGCGTAGATCTTCTCGCCGGTGTCGGGCGCCGAGAGCTCGAGCACCACCGGCACCCGGATGCCGCCCAGCCCCTTGAAGGTGTCCTGGTTGATCACCTCGAGCAGCAGCGGCGTGGCCAGCCCGTCGTCGAGGAACTGAATCCCCGGCGCCACGGTCAGCTTGAGCTCACCGGCGGTGGTGGTGCCCGCCTTGAGCTCGATGAAGTCACCCTCGTTGTTGCAGTCGCGATCACCGCGGTTGGCGCAGGCGAGCAGGCGGTAGTCGAGCGAGCGCCCTGCCCCGGCCGGGTCTGCGATCAGCGTGGTGAACTCGAGCTGGCGGCCCGCGTAGAGCGCCAGGATCGCCTGGAACTGCGGAGGGAGCATGATGGTGCCGCCGTCACCCGCGCCCGCCGCCGCGCCGAGCAGCAACTGCACGTTGCAGCCGGTCATCATCACCTCGGGCGTCTCGAACTGCATGCCCAGCACGCGCAGATCGTGAACGCTGGTCGGGTCGTCCTGGCCGGTGACGCAGGCCGAGGCGGTGATCAGCACGGTGCCGAGGAGGAGCGCCCTTTTCATAGCGAGGCCTTGATACCGAGCACGGGGAGAATGGGAATACCGGGCACGTCGTACTCCTGCCGCTGCCGGTAGTCGGTGAAGGTCGCCTCGACGTTGGGCTGGTTGTAGACGTTCTGCACGTCGAGGTAGATGGCCAGCGTCCACGCCTGGAAGACGAAGTTCTTGTCGAGGCGAATGTCGAGCTGGTGGAAGTCCTTGATGCGGGTGGCGTTGGTCGGGCCGAACTGCCCCGAGTACGAGTTCGAGTCGGCCTGGTAGATGTCGAAGGTGTGCACCAGGGCGGTCTTGGGGCGGCCGGTGACGAAGCGGAACCGCGCGCCTATCTCGAAGCCGAAGGGCAGCTTGTAGCTGCCGACCGCGGTGAGGATGTGCGTCTGATCGAAGGTGCTCTGCACGTAGTCCCGGCCCGAGCCGGCCCGGCGATCCTCCGAGCGGTTGAAGGTGTAGGCGATCCACCCGAAGAAGTTCTTCGAGACCTCGTGGCGCAGCATCACCTCGAGGCCGTAGGCGCGGCCCAGCCCCAGGTTGGCCTGGCGGGTGGTGGTCACGCTGCCGTCGTCGTTCACCGTGGTGGTGCCCGGCGTGACGATGTTGTCGTAGCGCCGGTTGTAGAAGCCGGTGAGGTCGACGTTGATGTAGTCGGTGAAGCGGTGCGCCACCCCCAGCGAGCTCTGGAAGGCGCGCTCGTGCTTGAGCGACGGCGTGCCGAAGGGCGGCGGTTCCATGGTCTCGCCGGCCGGCGGCTGCGTGTAGAGCCCGATGGAGCCCTTGAGCGAGGTGGTGTCGAGGATCTGCCAGCGCGCCCACAGCCGTGGATCCACCGCGTCGCGCACCTGGCCGTGGATCACCGCGTGGCTCAGCCGCACGCCCGGCGTGGCGGTGAAGGTGCCGATCGAGAAATCGGCTTCCGTGTAGACGGCGCCGTCGAAGGTGTTGATGAGCGTCGCGATCTGCTGCGTGCCCACCTTCGGATCCGCGCCGGGGAAGCTCACGTACTGCACGCCGCCGATCAGCGGCAGCTCGGCCTTGCCCACCAGCGTCTCGTTGAAGATGTCGGCGCCTGCGCGCACGGTGAAGAAGCTGTTCACCTCGACGCCGAGGTCGGCTCGGAGGCCCGCGATGAAGTTGTCGGCGTTGAGCTTGGCGATGCCGAAGTCCACCTTCGCCAGGTCGATGCCCGCGTACGGGGTCAGCTTGAAGCTGGTGTTGCCGCCCTTGTAGTTCCAGGTGCCGATCAGCCGGTGAAAGGTCGTCTGGGTCTCGACCGAGACGTCGACGTTGCGCCCGCCGCCCGTGGCGATCACCTTGAGGGTGTCGTCTGAACCGAAGGCGAACAGCGAATAGCTCGACTGGCCGTCGGCGAGCTTCTCGCCCTTCTTGCCGCCGACGTCGAGCCGCACCTGGTAGTCCCAGTACGCGGGGAGGATCAGCAGCGAGCCGCCCTGCGGGTCCTTCGGGAGCACCAGGGGCAGCAGCGCGTCGATGTAGCTGCGGCGCGCCGAGACGGCGACCGAGACGTCCTTGCCGAGCGGCACCTCGACGAAGAGGCTCGCGTCGAGCAGGTCGACCTTGGCCACGCCGTGCCAGGTATCGGCCGCGCCGCGCCGGCTGGACACGTCGACCACGCCACCGACCGCGCGGCCGTAGCGGGCTCCGAAACCACCGGGGAAGAAGTCGACCCGATCGAGGAACTCACCGTTGACGATCGAGGGCCCGCCGGCGAGGTGGAAGAGCAGCGGGATCTCGACGCCGTCGAAGAAGGTGAGGGTCTGGTTCGGGTTCGCGCCGCGGACGATGAGCTGGCCCAGGCCGAAGGGCGCGCGCGCCACGCCGGGGAAGTTCTGCACCACGCGAATGGGGTCGCCGAAGGTCCCGGGGATCTTCTGGATCTCGGCGCGCGACAGGGTGCGGCGCACGACTTCCTTCTTCTCTTTCGTGTCGCGGACGATCGTCTGGTAGCCCGAGGGCCTGGGCAGCACGTAGTACTTCACCTCTTTCGTCTCGCCCGGCTCGAGCGGTTCCTTCGTCTTGAACACGTCGAAGTCGGCCGCGACGATGCGCACCTCGCAGATGCCCGAGGGCACCTCGAGCGAGAAGTGGCCGGTCTCGTCGGAGTACGTCTCCTTGTCGGGCGCGTTGTCGCAGCGGACGATGGCGCCCGGCACGAAGCCCCGGCTGCCGCGGGCGAAGAGCTGCCCCTCGAGCTTCGCGGGGGCGCCGGCGTCGGGTGCGAGCTCCACCTCCCCCGCGTCGGCGACCACCTCGAGGACGAAGTGGTAGACGTATTCGACCTGCACCGGGGCTGGGGCGAAATCGACCTCGGCTGGGGTGAACACGAACTGCTTCACCGCGGCCAGCGCGGCCTCGTCGAAGCCCATGCCTGCAGGTGCAGTGACCTGCGCCTCGGCCACCAGCCCGTCGACGCCGATCGTGATCATCAGCTTCACCGACGCCGCCAGGCCCTGCTTCTCAGCTTCTGCGGGGTATTGCGCCTGGATGAAGGTGACCAGCGTGGGCGCCTTCGTGAGCACGGGGATGTGGATCCCCGCGTCGATTTCCTGCCTGCGCACGGTCTCTTCGAAGGCAAACGCCGGCCCTGAGAGCAGCGAAAACAGCAGGGTCACCACGAGAGCTCGACTCACCTGAATCGCGGAATACCCGACCGTGGGTCGAAAACAAACCATGTGCATGAGTCTCAAGTGCGCAGAAGCGCGACAGCGAAGGGCTGGCACGCGGCCTGCTGTGTAACGGGTCTCACCGGAGGGAACACCATGAAGAAGAGCAAAATGCAGGGCCGTCGACCGATGCCGAAGATGCGCAACAAGCTGAAGGTGGCCGTCGAGGCGCGGGTATTGACGGTGGGAGACCTGATCTCGGCAGCCTTCGACGCCCTGGGCGATGCGGGCCAGGTGATGAGGGTGCTCGGCTCTCAGGGCCTCTCTGACCGGGTCGGCCGCCGGCTCGTCTTCATCTGAAGAGCGAGAAGAGCCACGGCGTGCGGCCCACCTTCACCTCGAGGGTGCCCTTCGCGCCGACGAACGCCGGCCGCACCGGGAAGCGCGGCTGGCCCGCGACGATGCCCACGTCCGCTTCGTATTCACCCGTGCGGAAGGTGGCCGACTCGATGCGAGCAGGCAGTGCGTCCCTCGTCACCAGCTTGAAGTACGGCGCGACGACCTGACCGTAGCTGTCGTTGACGCCCAGCTCGTCGGGCAACGCCCCATCACCCACGAAGACGCCGGCGACCGGCGCGATGACGATCGATCGCGAGAGTGCTCCGTCGAGCGTGTCCTTCTTTTCGCGCACGGCCTTGAGCTCGGCCTCGAGCGGCGCGCGGGTCAGCTCGTGGGTGAGCGCGTCGAGCGTGCTCTTCGCGACGACCAGGTCCTTCAGCTTCACCCTGAGCTTCTGTTCGGCCGCCTGCTGCTGGGCCCGGGTGCCCCGCTTGCGGCTCCTCTCGAGCGCGACCATCTCTGACTGCACCTTCTGCAGGTGGGCGCGCGCGAGCTCGGTCTTCTTCCCCGTCACGGGCCTGGGCAGCGCGGCGAGCGCGGCCTCGAGGGCCTTCACCCTGGTGGCGAGCACCTCGGGCGATTCTCCCGAGCCGAGCCGGGCCAGCACCGCGCCCTTCTCGACGCGCGCACCCGGAGCCACGTCGCGCGCGCCGACCTTGCCTCCGCGGACGGTGCGGGGAAGGCCGAGCTGCTCGACCTGCAGCTCGCAGGCGACCACCGTCGTCACCTCCACGGGGCGCAGGAGCACGAGCAACAGCAGCAGCACCGCGCCACCCACGGCCAGCGCGCGGCGGTGCTTCGAGATCAGTCGCGCGGAAGCGGCGGGGGGCACCACCACGGGCGCGGAGGAAGCAGGCACCACTGCCACGGGCACGGCCGCCTGGGGCGTCGCGTGCATCGCAGCGAAGGTCACCACGAGCTCCACCACGCCCTGCGCCGCCACCTCGACGCGGTGCTTGAGCAGCCGCGCTTCGTCCTTCGAGCTGGAGGCGGCCTCGAGTGACTCGGCGAACGAAAGCGCCTCGGCGAAGTGGCCCTCGCGCAGGTTCTTCATCGAGGACTGGTAGAGCTGGCGCTCCTCTTCGGTCCATTGCTGCCGGGCCGGCCAGGTCGACTCGCCCTCGCGCAGGCCCTGGTCGATGAAGCGGTAGCTCTTGAGGTGAGAGATGAAGTGTTGGAGCGAATCGATGCTCACCTCGACGCCCAGCCTCGCGGCGTTCTCGAGCACGTCCTTCACCTTGCGCTTGCCGTCGAGCATGCGCGCGACCGAGACCTCGGTGTCGAACAGGCCGAAGGCGCGGTTCGACTTCGGGTCAGCCACGTGGAACACCGAGCGGCTGCGCGGCGCGGGGACGATCAGCAGATCACCGCGCATGCGGGGCACCTTGTCCTCGAGCTTGCTCACGCCCGAGGAGGGCGCGACGAGGTTGGGGATGGCCGGCGGCGCCACCGCGAGGCAGCCGAGGCGGGTGAGCCGGTTGAAGAACTGGCCGACCTGCCAGGGCTCGACGTCGATGCCCTTCACGAAGACGGCGGCAGACAGGCGCGCCGCCGAAGGGGATCCGTCCCACGAGAGCAGCAGCAGGCGCTCAGCGGCCGTCAGCGGCAGCGCCCCGCCCGTCTTCCTGTCGATCAGCCGCGGCTCGGGCGTCTCCTGGAACTCGATGTGCGCTTGCAGCCCGGGAACGGCCATCGGCCCGATGAGACTCTGGTCGGTGGCGAGGTGCCACGAGAAAGCGCGCGCGTTCGGCACGCGCGATTGCACGCACCCGTTCAGGGGGCCGACGCACGCTCGGGGATTGGCACAGGCCGAGACAGACCAAGGTGCGCTATGGACCGACTGCCATGAGGTTCGTGTACACAGTGTGGTTTCGCGATCCGCGCCTGCCTGTCGACGACCAGGACTACGAGTGGCCTGCGTGCTTCGTAGTCGAGGCTTCGACTGAGCCGAAGGCGGGATCCTGGGGTGATCACATCGCCTCAGCGTTCTCGGTGCGGAGAGGGCAGCTGAAGCTGTCCTCTTCGGTTGAGCCGCTTGAGAGGGCGAGCTTGCCAGCCAAGAAGGACCTTCCTGTCGTCACATACGGTCATGAGGCCAGTGATGACGAAATTGGCTGGTAAGGGTTTTGCCCGCCCTGTGTGCGACTGGTCAGTGAAGCCCAGGCAGCCCGTGGGAGGAGATCAAGAAGACGAGTTTCATTCACTTCTCGCCAGTGGGTTCACGGAGGCGCAATGACCCGCAGACGGCGTGCCGTGTCGGGATTGACACGCTGTGGTAGGTGACCCCGCATGCCGCTCGACCCCAGGCTCCTCGAGATTCTGGCGTGCCCCGAAGACAAGGGCCCGCTGTTGTTCTTCGCGACCGAGCAGGTGCTCTACAACCCCCGGCTCAAGCGGAAGTACCGCGTCGAAGACGACGTGCCCCAGATGTTGATCGAAGAGGCGAAGGCTGCCGACGCGTCTGAGCACGAGCGCCTGCTCGAGCTGGCGAAGCGTGACGGCGTGAAGCCGAACTTCTGAGTTGATCGACACACACTGCCACCTCGACGTGCCGCGCTTCGACGCGGATCGATCCGACGTGCTCACGCGCGCGTGGGCGGCCGGGGTCACGGGCCTGGTCATTCCCGCCATCGGGCCCACCGCGTGGGAAGCGCTGCTCGGCTGGCCCCAGCGCGATCCGCGGGTGCAGGTGGGCCTGGGCATTCACCCGCAGCTGCTGCCTTCGCTGCCGGCGGACCAGGACGAGAGGCATCTGGCGCTGCTCGATTCGATGCTCGCCAAGGGCGGCGCCATCGCGGTGGGCGAATGCGGTCTCGATGGGCCGAGCGAGGCGGGGGCGCCGATCGAGCGGCAGCTGAGGATCCTGCATGAGCACTTCGAGCTGGCCCACCGGTACAAGTTGCCGCTGCTGGTGCACTGCTACCGGGCGCACCCGCATCTGCAGCGCTACCTCAAGGAGCACCCGATTCCCGAGGCGGGGCTCTTGATGCACAGCTACTCGGGCTCGGCGGACCTGACGGGCTTCTACGTGAAGGCGGGCTGTCACTTCTCGTTCGCGGGGCCGGTGAGCTTTCCCGAGGCGCGGCGGCCGCTGGAGGCGCTCAAGAAGATCCCCCTGGAGCGCTTGATGGGCGAGACCGACGCGCCCGACCAGGCGCCGCACCCTCACCGGGGTGAGCGCAGTGAGCCGGCCTGGCTGCCCCTGATCCTCGACTCGATGGGGACGTACCTGGGGGTCGAGCTGCGCGAACGGACTACCCAGAATGCCCGCCGGTTCTTCCGGTGCGGGTTCGGGGTGGCCTGACCGAAGCTCGGTCGAATCGATGCCCTCCCGGATCTACGGCGGTTTCATGCCGGTAGAGCCGGGAGGGTGATCGAATCGGCTGGGCTTGGTAGGAGGTCCTGATGCAGCTCGCCTCCTCGCTCGAAGCTCCGGTTGAAACCCAGCCTGTCGAGAAGCCCTTCCGCCTTCACCGCCGCCTCGATCGCACCGGGCGGCTGATCGGCGATGCGGGCATGCGCAGGCTGCAGGACGCGCGGGTCCTGGTGGTGGGGCTGGGCGGCGTGGGCAGCTACGCGGTCGAAGGGCTGGTGCGCAGCGGCGTGGGGCACCTGACGCTGGTCGACTTCGACGTGGTGTGCGTGACGAACTCGAACCGGCAGCTGCACGCGACGGTGAGCACGGTGGGCAAGGCCAAGGCCGAGCTGATGGCCCAGCGGTGCAAGAGCATCAACCCTGACATTTCGCTGACGACGATCGTCGACTTCTACCGCGAGGAGAACTCCGAGCAGATGTTCGAGGGGAAGTACGACTACGTGGTCGACGCGATCGACAACATCAAGGCCAAGCTGCACCTGCTCAACGAGTGCGTGAAGCGCGGCATCCCCGTGGTGAGCTGCATGGGCGCGGCGGGCCGGCTCGACCCGACGTACATCCGCGTGGACGATCTGTGCGAGACGCACATGGATCCGTTCGCGAAGGACGTGCGCAAGCTGCTCAAGCGCAAGCACGGCATCGACACGAACAAGCCGACGGGGATCACCGCGGTGTTCTCGATCGAGCCGCGGCGCCAGCCGTTCGACCTGAAATACGATGAAGCATCGGGCGGGTTCATGTGCGTCTGCCCGCACGGCGCGAACAAATTTCACTCGTGCGACGAGCGCAACCAGATCGATGGCTCAGTGGCCTTCGTCACCTCGATCTTCGGCATGCAGATCGCAGGAGTGGTGATCCGCCGCATCGCGCAGGGCCGCTGAGCAAGCGCCTCCCTCTCCCGGAGGGGGAGAGGGCAAACCAACTCACCCGAGCTTCGCCAGCGCAGCCCCGAGGTCGACCTTCAGGCTCAACACCGGAGCCATCGGGTCGCCCTTCGCCTCGAGCCGGGCGATGGCGTTCTTCATGGTGAAGGTGCGTGCCGTCAGCCCCGGAACGACCTCACTCCACTCGAGCGGCATGGCCACCGGAGCACCGGGTAGCGCGCGCACGCAGAACGGAGACGCCATCAACTTGCCCTGGCCGTTCTGCAGCGCGTCGACGTACACCCTGCCCTGCCGCTTCGGAATGGCGCGCTCGAGCGTGGCGATCTTCGGGAAGTCCGCGACGAGCAACTGAGACAACAACTCCGCCAACTGCCGCGCCCCCGCGTGATCCAGCTGCCCCGCGAGCGGAATGAGCACGTGCATGCCGTTCGCCCCGCTGGTCTTCACGAACGTCGGTAGCCCCGCCCGCTCGCACCGCTCGTGCAGCGCGTTGGCGAGCGTCATCACGTCTTCGAACGGCGCGCCCTTGGGATCGAAGTCGATCACCGCCCAGTCGGCCTTGTCCATCGAGCCGACCCGCGACGCCGGAATGTGCAGCGGCAGCGTGGCCAGGTTCGCGCACCACTCGAGCGTGCGCAGGTCGTCGCAGACGATCTGATCGATGTCGCGCTGCTCTTCCTCGTTGCGAACGGGAATGGTGCGCACGAAGTCTGGCGACTTCGCCGGGGCGCCCTTCTGGAAGAAGCTCTTCCCGCGGATGCCGTCGGGGTAGCGCGTGAGCATCAGCGGCCGGTCGACGAGGTACGGCAACAGCCACTTCGAGACCTGCCGGTAGTACTCGACGAGCTCGCCCTTGGTGATGCCGTCATCGGGGAAGAGCACCTTGTCGGAGTTCGAGATCTTCGGAGCCTGCGCTGCCTGGGCCGGAGCGGGCGCGTGGCCGAAGTTCGGCGTGGGGCACTCGGTGGGCAGCTTGTCCTCACGAAACCGCAGGAACGCGGGCTCGCGAATCGAGAGGCCGTCGGGCCAGTTCTTGAAGCGCACCTCGACCACCAGGTTGGGCGTGCACCAGCGGGCCTCCTTCTCCTTCGGCACCTCGCCGATGCAGGGCGGCGACTTGAGGGTGGTGGCCTCGAGCAGCGGGCGGATCAGCTCGCTGATCTTCGGGGTGATCCCCGAGCCCACCTTGCCTGCGAAGACGAACTGCAGCCCATCCCACGTGGCCAGGTACAGCGCGTTGAAGTCGTCGGCGTACCCAATCACCGCGAAGTCGGCGACGTGCTTGAGCGCGATCTTCTGCCAGGTGGGGTTGCGCCCGCCGCGATACGGGGCCGAGAGGTCCTTGCCCACGATGCCCTCGAGCTGCTTGGCGCGCACGGCCTCGAGCAGCGCCTCCCCTTCCCGCTCGACGTGCTCGACGGGCAGCACGCGTTCGAGCTTCGGGACCCGCTTCATCAGCCGGGCCTTCCGCTCGCGCAGTGGGAGGGGGCGGAGATCGACGCCCTCGTCCATCAGCAGGTCGAAGGTGAAGAACACGGCGGGGTTCGCCCGCATGCCCAGGTCGATCTCGCGCTGGCCGGTGAGCGT
Source organism: Archangium sp. (assembly GCA_030681645.1). Classification (GTDB taxonomy): domain Bacteria; phylum Myxococcota; class Myxococcia; order Myxococcales; family Myxococcaceae; genus Archangium_A. The sequence continues at coordinate 350,090 of JAUXRX010000017.1, read as the reverse complement.
GCCGCGGGTCAGCAGCCGCTGGAAGATGGGCCGGCCCTCTTCGTCCTGGATCACCAGCTCGCCGTCGAGGATGAAGTCGCCGCCGGGGATCTTCTCCAGCTCGGTCACGATCTCCGGGAACTGGCGCGTCGCCTCGCGCCCACGGCGCAGCACCAACCGCACCTTGCCGCCCACCCGCTCGGCCAGCAGCCGGAAACCGTCGAGCTTGAGCTCGAAGCCCCAGCCATCCTTCGTGAAGGCGGTCGGACGGGCTTCGGCGAGTTGGAGGACGACATCGTCAGCATTCATTTTCGATTGCGCGAGTTGGAGGTACGGTAACAGCCATGGCCGCTAGAGCGATGGGTTCTGGAACGATCAGCTTCGGGCTGGTCAATATCCCGGTGAAGGTGTTCTCCGCGAACAACACCACCGAGAAGATCTCGTTCAACCAACTGCACGCCGACAAGAAGACCCGGCTCAAGCAGCAGATGTACGACCCGGAGACCGGCGAGATCGTCCCCCGCGAGAAGATCGTGAAGGGCTACGAGTACGCCAAGGACCAGTACCTGATCATCAACGAGGAAGAGCTCGACGCGCTCGAGCTGGCCACCTCGCGCTCGATGGACATCACCGAGTTCGTCCCGCTCGACAGCGTCGACCCGCTCTACTTCGAGAGCGGCTACTACCTGGGGCCCGACAAGGGCGCCGAGCGGGCGTACAAGCTGCTCGCCGCGGCGTTGACCGACGCGCGCTACGCGGCCGTGGCCAAGTACATCGCGCGCGGCCGCCAGCAGCTGGTGGTGTTCCGCCCGCTCAAGGGCGCGATCGTGATGCAGCAGCTGCGCTACGCCGACGAGGTGAAGACGCTCGGCGACATCCCGATTCCCGACGCGACGGTGACCGACGCCGAGCTGGGGCTCGCCAAGCAGTTCATCACCGCGATGGCGAAGCCGGCCTTCGACATCACCCAGTACAAGGACGAGTACCGCGAGCGGCTGCGCGACATGCTCGACAAGAAGATCAAGGGCGAGGCGGTGGATCTCACGCCGCAACCTGCTCCGGTGGCGAAGGTCGTCGACCTGATGGAGGCCCTGAAGGCCTCGCTCGCCCGTGGAAGCGCGACCGCTCCGGCCCCTGCGGCTTCCGCTGAGACCGAGCGCAAGCCGCCCAAGCACGCTGCAGGCACCGAGGCCGCGGCCGAAGGTGGGAAGAAGAAGAAGAGCAAGGGGTAGCCGTTGGCTCTTGCTGTCTTCCTGCTGACCTACGTCTTCCTCGCTGGCTTCAAGCTCCCGTGGATCAAGCTCGACCGCACCGGCGCGGCGCTGGTCGGTGCTGCCGCGATGGTGGGCCTGGGGATCATCAAGCCCTCGGAGGTGGCGGCCGCCGTCGACGTCGACACCCTGGTGCTGCTGCTGGGCATGATGCTGCTCGCGGCGTACCTCACCCGGGCCGCCTTCTTCAGGGCCACCGCGTATTACGTGCTGGTGCACTCGAAGACGCCGCGAGGGCTGCTCTTCGCGCTGGTGATGATCAGCGGGCTGCTCTCGGCGTTCCTGGTCAACGACACGGTGTGCCTGATGCTCACGCCGTTGGTGTTGATGCTGGTGAAGAGCGCCGACCTGCCTCCGCTGCCCTACCTGCTGGGGCTGTGCATGGCGTCGAACGCGGGGTCGGTGGCGACGTTCACCGGCAACCCGCAGAACATGATCATCGGGGTGGCCTCGAAGATCCCCTACGCGCAGTTCATCGCGTACATGGCGCTGCCCGCGCTGCTCTCGCTGTTGGTGGTGCTGGGCGTGCTGCTGTTCATGTTCCGCAAGGAACTGCCGCACCGCTCGATTCACCCCGAAGGCCCACCGCCGCCCGTCGATCGCCGCCTGATGGTGATCTGCAGCATCGCGGTCGCGGGGATCCTCGTGGCGTTCTTCGCGGGGCTGCCGCTGTCGTGGAGCGCGCTGGTGGGGGCGACCGCGGTGATGGTGGTGGCCGGCATCGACCCCGAGCCCCAGTACAAGAAGATCGACCTGGGCCTGCTGCTGTTCTTCGCGTGCCTCTTCATCGTGGTGCACGGGGTCAACGAGGACGGCTGGGCGCTGGCGATGCGCGAGCTCTTCGCGCCCCTGATGGTGGGCGGGCCGATTCGCGAGTCGTTCGGCTTCACCGCGCTCACCCTGCTCGCCTCGAACCTGTTCTCGAACGTGCCCTTCGTGATGCTGGCGCGGGTGTGGGTGCCGGGGATGACGGACCCCCTGCTGGGCTGGCAGGTGCTGGCGCTGGCCTCGACGCTCGCGGGCAACCTCACGTTGATCGGCTCGGTAGCGAACCTGATCGTCTTCGAGGGCGCGAAGGACACCATCAAGGTGACCTTCTGGCAGTACTTCCGCGTGGGCGCGCCGGCGACGCTGCTCTCGCTGGTGATCGGGCTCGCCACGCTGCTGGCCGAGCGGGCGCTCTTCGGCTGAGGCCGTGCAAGACTGAAACCAAGAGGCGCGTCATGGTGGGACTCCTTCTTCTTTCCTTTCTCCTGGCCGGGTCCCCTCCTGTCGAACTGGAGCGCCTCGTACGGGAAAGCCGCGCCACCGCGGGGCGGATGGCAGACAACGGCGGGCTGCCTCAGGAACTCCTGCGGAACCGCGAAGCCATTGTCACGTTCGGAGAGCAGGCCATTTCGATGGCTCTTCCGCACCTGAAAGACCCCAATCCCGTCGTGCGGCGGTTCTTCGGCAGTGTCCTCGAGGGACTCCCTGGACTGACCGAACGCGAACTCCCGGCACTGATCGCTGCCTACAGGGGTGGCAACCGGTGGGTGGTCGGCGCGATCGCCTCTATCCGTACACCAAAGGCCATTTCGTTTCTGGCGGGCGAGTTCGAGCGGGCACCGCAGGGAAATGAAGCCCTTGCCTGGCACCTCGGCCAGTTCGGGCCCGCGGGAGTCCAGGCTCTTCTCCAACCGCTCAACCGTGACGCCCCCGTACGTGATCACTTCGCAGCGTCTGCGTGCGGCGGCGTTCGTGAATTGGGTGCAGGTGGAACGAACGTGGGGGCCGAACTCCTCGTGACTCTCGCGAGCGAGATGCGGCCCGTCGCCAACCGGAAAGCCGCCCTGTGGTTGCTTGGGTGCGTCCCTCCCCTCTCTGCGAGTGAGCGGGTCGCCGTCGACGGTGCGGTAACGGCGAGCAAAGCCCTTCAGCTCGACAAGAACACGAGCCTGCTCCAGGTGACGCTCGGTACCCCTGAAGGGGTCAGGATCATCATGCGCCGGCTCGCCAAGCAGCCCGAGTACGTTGCCGCGCTCGTCGCCGCTGGGCAATCAGCCCGAATCGCCGAGCCAGCGGTCCTCTCCCTCACCGACCATCCAACGGCGAACATTCGGCTCGAAGCCGTCAAGGCACTCGGCGCCATTGGCGGCGACCCATCAATCGCCAGGCTGGAGTTGGCGCTCACTGACGACACCGATTGGCAAATCCCATGCGCTGCGGCGCGGTCGCTCGTCACGCTGAAGGCGAACTCAAAGCTGTCGGCGCTTCGGGCAGCAGCCCGGACCGCTTGGTATCCACCTACAGCCGAGTGCATTGACGCGGCCGGGAAGGCCCTCGAGTCCGGGGTGGTGCTTTCTCAGCAGCGAAAATGGGAAGTGCCTGACGGGTCACCATGGAGGGTACATCCCGTGCCTCGCGCAGCCGCGCGAACTGAGGAACTCAGTGAGAGGCAGCGCGCAGCGCTTCGCGTGACGGGCGCGGTGAGGAGTTGGAGTGAGCGCGGCCCCCTGACCGAGAGCGTGGTTGGTCCCCCCAGTGTCGCCTTGGCTCTGGATGGAGGCTTTCTTCTCGGCACCAATCGCGGTGAGTGGGGGGGCGAGCTGGTCTGGAGTTCCGGCGGCAAACAGCGTCCGCTGCTAGAAGAGAACATCGTCGGCATTCACCGGCTCGGCGGACGCTTGATTGTAGTTACGGGTCTCGCACACCTGGGCATCAACGAGGGCGCCGTATTCCGCGTCGAGTTCGCAGCAGACAGTACACCGCACGCAACCGAGTGGCGCATTCTGCCCGGCGTTCCTGAGGGCTCGTTCGTTCTCGAGAACGGCCGCCTCTTCCTGCCCTGCAAAGGGGGCGACGTCGTGCTCGACGAGACAGGAAATCTCGCTATGGCCACACCCGAACTCGTGCAGTGACCGTTTATCTGAGCCGCTTGCGGAGCCTTCTGAAGACCTCGTCGTGAGAGATGGCCTTTCCCTTCTCCAGCTGACGCGCGCCCTGAGCAACGAGCTTCATCATCGCCAACGAGCGCCGCATGGCCTCGGCCGATCCCTGCTCTTCCGGCGCCTTCAGCCTCGCAATCCGGTGAGCCGACATGGTCACGCCCAATTGCCGGACGGCGGCACGACTTGCTCAGTCGGGATGACCACCCCGTTGAGGTGCTCCTTGAACGTGTCGTACGGCAGCCGCTCTTCCTGGCCCCACGGATTGCGAACGACCACGAAGGTGCCTTCGTCGGTGCGCTCGACCCGATCGATCATGAGGATGTGGTTCTTGAGGATGTTGGGCCAGCCCATCGTGACCGCCACCGGTGATTCGCCCGAGTCGATCGCCTCGATCGCCTGCTCGGCGAGCCCTTTGGGGTCGAGCGGGTCGAAGCGGCTCGTGAAGTCGCGATTGAGGAGGCCCTCCAGCAGATGCTCTTCCATGCCGGCGGTCATCCCGCCCACGAGGATCATGCTGATGTCGCGCTCGTTGTCGTAGTCCAGGGATCCGTTGGCGTACTCCATCGCGGCGGGCCCGAAGAGCCGCTGCGTCACCGATCGATCGACCCCGGCAGGGTCGGCGCTGAGCGTTCCGGGCTCGCGCACCAGCGAGTCTCCGTTGGCCATCACCACCGTTCCTTCTGGCGACGCGAGGCCGGCGATGAGCCGCACGTACTCGGCCGGGTTCTCCACAGCGAGCGCCGCGCCCGCAGAGGTCGCACCGCACGTGTTCTTGACGCCCTGGCCGATGGCCGCGGGAATGAAGACCTCCTTCACCGTCTGCTCGAGGATCTGGTCCGCTCCCGCCAGCTCAGGCGCGAACTTCTGCTTCGAGAGCCCATCGAGCTGCTGCAGGAGCGTCTTGCCGTCGCGCAGGTCCTTCTCACCGGGCAGCCGGCCCTCGAGCAGCATCGTCTGCATCGCCAGCTTCGCGGTCGGATCGACCAGCTTCGTCTGCACGTCGGTGTAGCGCTGCTGATCGGCCTTGCTCAGCGCCGCCACGGCCTTCTGCTCGAGCGCCTTGTTCTTCTCGAGCTGCGCCTGCGCTTCGACCGAGAGGCTCTTGTCGGTGACCGCGCGGAAGTCCGTCACCGCACCGCCGATCGCGCCCGTGGTGCCGGGGGTCTTGACGAACAACGCCTTCGCCTGGGCGATCGCGATCTCAGACGTGCGCTGAGGAGGCGGAGGGCGCGGCGACGACACCCCGATCTGCGCGCCCAGGTACTTCTGCGCGTTCGCCCGCAGCGCCCCACCGCGGCCGGTGGAAAGCTCGTCGCGCTTGAAGGCGGTCGCCTGGCTCTTCGTGGCCGCTTTGGGCTGCGTCGAGGCGCTCGATCTCCGGCTGGGTGCGGCAGGGGCAGACTTCGAACCAGTGGTCTTCCGAATCATGGGCAACCTCGACGCGCAGTGTGTCCCTCATCATCGGTGCGCGTCGATGCTCCACTTCAGGCAGCTTCTGTATCTTTTATTTACGCAACTGAAGAATCCGTCAATGAACCCGGCTTCCTGGGTGCGAACTGGGGGTGCGCCCGCACCGCCTGTTCCAGCTCCGTGGTCAGCTCGCCGCCATGGGGGCCGGGCGCGGAAGAGCGCTGCCACCGCTCCAGCCAGCGCTGACCGAGGGCCTGCTGCACCAGCCCGGGCGCGGTGGCGGCGATCGTCGTCTCGCCCTTCGTGCCGGTCGACATGCCGTGACCGACGAAGAAGCCCGCCAGCAGCAGCGAGACGCGCGTGGGGGTGGCGGCGCTGTAGGTGGCCAGCATTCCGCCCTCGCGCGGGGTGCGCGAGCGGATCTCGCGCAGGAAGTCGACCGTCCACATGGTCGGGTTGGACTCCGGGCTGAAGGGGTCGAAGAAGATGACCTCGAACGCCCCATCGAGCTCATCGACCAGCTTCACCGCGTCACCCTCGAGCACCCGCCAGCTCAGGCTCGGAGAGTCCCAGCGGCCCTCGGCGAGGATCGCCTCGACCGCGTGCTTCCACGGCTGCAGGAAGGGGAAGCCCTCGGGATCTCCCAGCGCGAGCCTGAGCGGGGTGAGGTCGATCTCGAGGCTGACGATCTCGAGCGGGCGCTTGCGCGCAGCGCCCATCTTCTCTGCGCGGGTCAGCGCGGCGATCGCGTTCGTGCCGGCACCCAGGCCCACGTCGAGGATCCGCAGGGGATCTTCCGAGGCGGTGGCCAGCAGCCGCTCGAGTTCGAGCTGATCGACGTAGAGCCGGTTCGCCTCTTCCCACGGCCCCACCGGGTGCATGATCTCCCCGTGCCCCGTGTGGCGCACCGCGCGGTGCCCCGTGCGCGTGGTGACCAGCTCGAAGTGGCCGTCCTTCACGCCGGTCGGCCGCACCGCGCCCTTCTTCGGCGCCAGCACCTCACGCAGCGTCGCGTATTCCTGCGCCCAGCGGCCCTCGATGATCGCCTCGCGCATGCGGCGCATCAGCGCCTGGTAGTGCCAGAGGTTGTGAATCGAGAGCAGCCGCGACGAGAGGTAGTGATTGCCGTGCGCGAGGTGCCGCAGGTAGCTGCGCGTGTAGCGCTTGCACACCGGGCACAGGCAGGTCGCGTCGAGCGGCTCGTCGCCGAGGCGGAACTCGTTGCGGCTCATGCGCAACATGCCCTCGAAGGTGTACGCGTAGCCCTGCTGCGCCATCTTCGGCGGCACGATGCAGTCGAACATGTCGACGCCCGCGTTCACCGCCTCGACCAGGTCGATCGGCGTGCCCACGCCCATGAGGTAGCGCGGCTTGTCGGAAGGCAGCAGCGGCGCGGTGTGCCGGGTCATCGAGTACAACAGCTCGCGCGACTCGCCCACCGCCAGGCCGCCGATGGCGAACCCGTCGAACGGGTGCTGGGTGAGGAAGCCCGCGCTCTGGGTGCGCAGCTCGGGGAACACCCCGCCCTGCACGATCGCGAAGAGCGCCTGCCCCGTGTCCTTCGCGTCGCGCGCCGCCAGTGAACGCAGCGCCCAGCGGTGGGTGCGCTCCATCGCCTCGCGGGTCTCGGGCTCGGCGCTGGTCGACGGAATGCACACGTCGAGCACCATCATGATGTCCGAGCCGATCGCCTGCTGCGTCTCGATGCTCGTCTCGGGCGAGAGCAGGTGCGCGTGGTTGTCGTAGGGGCTGCGAAAGTGCGCGCCCTTCTCACCGATCTCCCGCGAGCCGGGCAGGCTGAAGATCTGGAAGCCGCCCGAGTCGGTGAGCACGCCGCCGCTCCACTGCATGTAGCGGTGCACGTCGCCGAAGCGCTTGAACACCTCGACGCCCGGCCGCAGCAGCAGGTGGTAGGTGTTGGACAGGCAGATGGTGGCCCCCGACTCGGCCACCTCGTCCATCGTCAAGCCGCGCACGTGGGCGTGCGTTGCTACAGGCATGAAGGTGGGCAGCATGGTCGCGCCGCGGCGGGTGTGGAGCACGGCGGCCCGGGCCCCGGAGGGGGCGGTGGCCTGCAATTCGTAACGGATGGGCGAAGGCATCGAGGCGGGGGCTCTACCTCTGATGTCCCGCCCTGTCTTCCCCCGGCCAATTCGAGCGGGGCCGGCCTGGCGGAACGGCGAAGCGACCCGGCAGATTAGGGGAGGCGCCTGACGTTCGAGGGTACGATGGAGGGCATGGCCGAATCACGAAAGCGGGCCGGTGTGAGCAGCCGCACCACCGCGCCGGACGCCTGGGACGCAGGACTTCACGCGGACAGCGAGGCCGGGCCGATCGAGATCGGCCTCTCGGTCGAGCCGAGCGCCGTCGGGCTGATCGTCGACGCGCCCGGCATCGGGCTGCTCAAGCTCGCGTTCGATCTCACCGCCGACGGCACCACCCGCCTCTCCCGCGCCAGCCGCCGCCTCAGTGACGGCCGCGACGCGGCGCTCGTGGCCATCGACGAGTCGAAGGTGCTGCAGCTCGAGGGCGCGCTCGAGCGCCTGCGCCGCACGCATGACGAGCTGACGGGCACGCTCACCACCGAACGCGACGAGGCGCGCGATCGCGCCGCCGTCATCAACGAAGATCGCAAGGAGCTCGCCGCCGACCTCCAGGCCGCCCGTGCGCAGGTGAGCTCGCTCACCGCCCATCTGCAGGCTGAGAAGGAAGGCCGGCTCGTCGTCCTCGCCGAGCGCGAGAAGGCGCGAGCCGAGCTCGATCGGCTGCGGGAAGAGCAGGCCGCGGGCAGCTCGACCCTGATGGCCGAGCTCGCCGACAGCCGCACCGCACGGGAGGCCGAAGCGGCGCAGTCCCAGCAGCGGCTCACCGCGCTCGAGGCCGAGCTCGAGGCTGCCCGCACCAGGCAGGCCGCGCTGGAGGAACAGGTCTCGCGCCTCACCACCCTCGAGGCTGAGGCGGGGGACCATGCGGCGCGGATCACGACGCTCGAGGCCGAGCTCGAGGCCGCGCGCACCAACCTGGGCGAGCTCACCGCTCGCGCCGAGCACCTCACCGCGGTCGAGGCCGAGCTCGAGGCCGCCCGCACGAAGCTGGGCGAGGTCACCGAACGCGCCGAGCACCTCACCGCGCTCGAGGCCCAGCTCCAGGCCGGCAACACGAAGCAGGCCGAGCTCGCCGCCGCCCTCGCCGCCGCCGAGGCCCGCATCGCCGAGACCGAGTCCCGCTACCTCAGCAGCGAGAGCCAGATCTCCGCCGAGCGCGACGACGCGCGCGCCCGGGTCGCGGCCGTCGACGACGCGGTGCAGCAGGAAGCCGAAGCCCGGGAGCTGGCGCTCGCCACCGAGCGGAAAGAACGCGAGCGCCTCGCCGCCGAGCTGGAAGAGATCCGCACGCAGCTCACCGCCGAAGCGCAGGCCGCCCGGTCCGCCCTCGGCACGGCGGAAGAGGAGCTCGCCTCGCTCCGTGCGGGCGCGGGGCCGGCGGCCGAACTCGAAGCCGCCGCCGCAGCGCGCGCCCAGCTCGAAGCCGAACTCGAAGCCGCCGCCGAGCGCCACGTGCAGCTCGAGGCCGAGCTCGAGACGCTGCGTGCCGGAGCGGCGGACCTGGAGGCCGCCGCGACCCAGCGCGCCCAGCTCGAGTCCGAGCTCGAGACGGTCCGTGCGGCCGCGACTGAGCAGCGCGGCCAGCTCGAGGCCGAGCTGGAGACCCTCCGCGCGGGCCTGGCTGACGCCGGCGCGGCGCAGGAGAAGCTGGCGAAGCTCGAGGCTGAACTCGAGGCCCTCCGCGCCGGTACGGGCGACGCGGGCGCGGCGCAGGCGAAGCTGGCGGCTGAGCTCGAGGCGGCCCTCGCGAGCCAGGCGCAGCTCGAGTCCGAGCTCGAGGCTCGACGCGCTGCATCGGCCGACATGGGCGAGCTGCAGGCGCAGCTCACCGCAGACCTGGAAGCCGCCTACCTCGCGCGCACGCAGGTCGAGCTCGAGCTCGAGACCCTGCGCGCGGGCGCGGCCGGGCAGGCGAGGCTCGCCACCGAGCTCGACGCGGCGAACGCGGCGCGGGTGCAGCTCGAGGCCGAGCTGGAGGCGCTGCGGGCCGGCTCGCAGGGTGACGCGACGCTCGCCGCAGCGCTGGAGGCGGCCACGGCGAGCCGCACCCAGCTCGAGGGCCAGCTCGAGCTGCTGCGCGCCGACTCGGCCGCCGAGCTGGAGATCGCCACCGCCTCGCGCGCCCAGCTCGAGGCCGAGCTCGAGGCCGCCACGGGCGCGCGCGCGCACCTCGAGGGCGAGCTGTCCGTGGCCCGCGAGGAGTACGCCCAACTCGCCGCTGACCTGGGCAGCGCGAAGATGACCTCGACCCTCACGCCCGAGCTCGAGGAAGCGCGCAACGCCGCCGCGTCGCTCGAGGCCGAGCTCGCCCGCCGCGAAGAGTCGCTCAGCATGGCCGTGGCCCGCGGCGACGCGCTGCAGGCACAGCTCGCCGCAGCCGAGGCGCGCATGGGCGCCGAGTCCTCCGCCACCCGCGAGGCGCGCGAGGTGGCCCTCAAGCTCAAGGCCCAGGCCGACAAGCTCCAGGCCGAGCGCGACGAGGCCCGCACCCTCGCGCGCCAGCTCCACGTGAAGCTGGCCGCGCCGAAGAAGGACGACAGCGCCGATCTGCGCACCGCGCTCGACGCCGAGCGACAGGTCGCCGCCAACCTCGTGTCCGAGCGCGATCAGCTCAACCTGCGCCTCGAGGCCCTCGGCCGCATGATCGACCAGGAACGCGATGGCCGCGCCCGCGCCCTGGCCGAGCGCGACGAGTGGCAGCTCCGGTTCAAGGCGCTGGCCAAGGGCAACGTCGAGGTGTCACAGCCGCTCGACTTCTCTCGTGAAGAGACTCGCAGCTACGCTATCGAACGCCCCACCGTTCCCGAGATCCCCGCCGCCAGGGCGGGCGCCACCACCGACCCCGCCATTCCGAAGAAGAAGGGACCCTGACGTGCGCTTCCTGTTCAGCCTGGTGTTGTTCGCCACCCTCGCCCATGCCGAAGACTTCTCCGCCTGGGAGGAGCGCTACCAGTTCGATTGCAACGGCCCGTTCGAGCACTTCACGCCCGCCGACGTGAAGGAACGCGAGGGCTGGCGCTTCGAGCACACGGGCGCCACGGTGAAGGTGCGCCGGGTCAAGCCGCGCGCCGGCAAGAAGCCGGTGTTGGGGCTGCTCGCCGGCATCAAGGACCTCGAGCCCGAGACGAAGGCGATGCTCGACACGTTCATCGCCGCCTTCGACAAGGCCGACGTCGACGCGATCGTGATCGGCGGCGACAGCAGCTCCGAGCCTGACGCGCTCGATCAGATCCTCGAGTACCTCGGCAAGGCCACCAACCGGCCCCTCCTCGTCGTCGCCGGCAACATGGAGCGCGGCGCAGCCCTCAACTACGCCGTCCTCAAGCAGCGCAAGGCGGGCGCGACGCACCTGCTCAACCTCGACGTCATCCGTCGCTACGACGGCGACGGCGTCGACGTGCTCGGCCTGGGCGGGTACCACGACAAGGCGTACCTGCACCTCGCCGGCGGCTGCATCTACAAGGAGAAGGACATCGACGCCCTCGAGCGCGCCGCGGCCGCCGCGGATGACACGGTGGTGCTGCTCACCCACGGGCCGCCGCGGCAGAAGGGCCAGCAGGCGATCGACTACGTGCCGGGAGCGGACAACGTGGGCGATCCGCACCTGAGCGAGCTCATCGCCAGGGCGAAGATCAGCTTCGGCATTCACGGCCACATTCTCGAGGCGGCGGGCCGGGGCACCGACGCCTCGGGCAAGTCGCTGCCGCAGAAGAAGCCGCACCCTGCCCTGTTCGTGAACCAGGGCTCGGCCAACCCGCTGCCGTGGAAGCTCAACGACGGCAGCACCAGCTACGGGCTGGCCGCGCTGCTCACCATCGACGGCAAGAAGGCGTCGTACGAGATCCTCCGCGGCGCGAAGCCGAAGACTCCGTGAGCCCCACACGTGACTCCCTCTCCCTGCGGAGCGGGGAGAGCGCCGGGGTGAGGGGCGCCTTCGGACTCGCGCTGATCCTGCTCGCCGCCTGCGAAGGAACGCCCTCGGCGCTCGACGCCGGTGAAGACGCGGGCGTCGTCGACGCCGGGCCCACGCTGACCGCCTTCCAGCAGGGCCTGCTCACCGCGCACGACGGGGTGCGCGCGAACGCCATGCCGGTGCCCAGCCCCGCGCTCCCCGCGATGCGGTGGAGCCCCAGCGCCCAGGCCCTGGCCGAAGAGTGGGCCTCCCGCTGCAACTTCATGCACCGCGATCCGAACACGCTGGGCGAGAACCTCTCCGCCGCCACGCGCGAGTTCACCCCGGCCGAGGTGGTGGGGCTCTGGGCAGGCGAGAGGGTCGACTACACGTACGCCACCGACACCTGCCGCCTGGGGAAGGCCTGTGGCCACTACACGCAGATCGTCTGGCGCTCGAGCGTGGGCCTGGGCTGCGCCCAGCAGCGCTGCACCACCGGCAACCCGCTCGGCAGCGGCGCCTGGTTCTTCTTCGTCTGCAATTACGATCCACCCGGCAACTACCTGGGGCAGAAGCCGTATTGACCATGTTCAGCGACAAGTACGGACCGTGGGCAGTCGTCGCCGGAGCCTCAGAGGGCATGGGCGCGCAGTTCGCGAAGCAGCTCTCGGCCCGGGGCCTCAAGGTGGTGCTCGTCGCCCGCCGCGAGCAGGTGCTCACCGAGCTGGCCGCCACCCTGCCCGGCGAGTCGAAGTGTCTCGCGCTCGATCTCGGCACGCCTGAAGCCGCAGCGCGCATCGCCGCCTTCACCGCCGGGCTCGACGTGGGCCTGCTCGTCTACAACGCCGCCCTCTCGCCGATCGGTCCCTTCCTCGAGCAGTCCCTCGAAGAGAACCTGCGCGCCATCGACGTGAACGTGAAGACGCCCACCGCCCTCGCCCACCACTTCGCGCCCCGGCTGGTGAAGCGGGGCCGCGGCGGGCTGGTGCTGCTCTCGTCGCTCACCGCGTTCCAGGGATCGCCCTTCGTCTCGACCTACGGCGCGACGAAGTCCTTCAACCTCTCGCTCGCCGAGGGCCTGTGGGCCGAGCTGCGCGGCCAGGGCGTCGACGTGCTCTCGGTGTGCGCGGGCGCGACGGCCACCCCGAACCTGCTCAAGGCGACGCGCAAGGCTCCTCCCGGAATGCAGCAACCGGAAGAGGTGGTGCGCGAGGCGCTGGACGCGCTGGGCAGCGGCCCGATGCTGATCCCGGGGCGGTTCAACCGGTTCGCGTCGTTCCTGCTCCGGTTTCTGCCGCGCCGGGCCACCATTCAAATCATGGCGAACCAGACCCGAAAGCTGCAGCTTCCCTCATGATGATCGAGCTGCTCGCTGCGCTGGTGCTGCAGGCCACCCCCGAGTTCACGAAGATCGAGGAAGCCGATGGTGTCCTGATCGAGTCGCGCCCCGTCACGGGCTCGAGCGTGGTGGAGCTGCGGTTGACCACCACCACCCCGAAGACGCCCGGCTCGTTGTGCGACGCGGCGTTCGGCGATGGCAAGTTCGACCCCGAGGAGCCCGATCTCAAGTCGCGCAAGATCATCTCGGAGTCGGCCGATGAACGCGTCACGTACGATCAGATCAGCCCGCCGGTGGTGAGCAACCGCGACTACGCCGCTCGCGCGAAGCGGATCCGGACCGATGACGACGCGTGCAAGGTGACGTTCGAGGCCGCCAACGAGGTCGCACCGTCGAAGCCCAGCGGCTGGGTTCGGATCACCAAGCTGCGCGGGGAGTGGCGGTTCGAGCGCGGTGATGACGGGAAGACCCGCGTCACCTACCTGGTGTTCAGCGACCCGGGTGGATCGATCCCCGCCTTCATGGTCGAGGGCAGCCGGCGGAAGTTCGCCCTGGCGTGGATGAAGATGATCCTGAGCCGGGGGAAGGACTGACCCGTCTCCCTCTCCCTGCGCGAGCGGGGAGAGGGCTGGGGTGAGGGGCTGATCGTCCCTCCCCGCGTCGCAGGGAGAGGTTAGAGACCGTCGTCCGGCTCTTCGCCCTTCTTGGCGGGCGCGGGTGCTGCCGGAGCAGCTGCAGGGGCCGGAGCGGGCGGAGGCTTCTTCGCTTCGGGCTTCGGCTCTTCCTTCTTCGGCTCTTCCTTCGCAGGAGCAGCGGTGCCCTTGCCAGCCTTGGGGTCGCCGGCCTTCGCGTCGGGCGGCGGAGGATTCTTCGCGTCCTGCTTCGCCTTCTGGAACTCCTCTTCCTTCTTCTTCCGCTCTTCCTCGGCGGCCGCCGCTTCCATCTTCTTCATCTCCTCTTCCATCTTCGCGGCCTCGGCCTGGATGCGCTTGTCCTCCTCGCGCTTCTTGATCACCTCTTCCTGCTCGGTGATGAGCACGTGCACCGGGTGATCCATGCCGAGCCCTGACTCGCCCTTCCGCGCGATGTACGTCTTGAACAGGGTGATCGCCTTCTCCGGATCGCCCTTGAGCCCGATGATGATGCCGCGGTTCAGGTACAGCTCGGGCATGTCGGCGTTGAGCTTCTGCACCTCGTCGTAGGTGGCCATCGCCTTGTCGAGCTGCCCCATGCCCTTGTACGCGACGCCCAGGTTGAGCAGCGCGTCGGCGTTCTTCCCGTTCGACTGGAGGATCTTCCGCAGGTGCTCCTCGGCGCCCATGTAGTCCTCCTTCTCGAAGGCCATCTGGCAGAGCCGGTAGTGCGCGGGCAGGAAGTCGGGGCGCGCCTCGACCGCCTTCTTGAACTGCGCGCGCGCCTTGGTGGGGTCCTTCTCGGCCAGGTTGATCAGCCCCAGCGTGTAGAAGATCTCGGGATCCGAGTCGTCGAGCTTGGTCGCCCGCAGCGCGATCAGCCGCGCCATCGAGAACTGCTTCTGCTCGTAATAGACCTGCATCATCGTCTTGTAGGCCTGCAGCGTCTTCGGGTCGCGGAACAGCGCCTCGCGTGACAGCTCGATGGCGCGATCGAGCTCACCCTTGCGGCGGGCGATCTCGGCCAGGCGCGCGCGGCTGCCGGCGTCGTCGGGGTAGTTGTTGAGGATGTCGGTGTAGATGCGGGTCGCGCCCGCCTCGTCGCCGTTGTTCTGGGCGATCACCCCGAGGTTCTCAGCCGCCTGGCGCAGCGTCGGCTTCTTCGCCAGCGCTTCCTTGTAGAGCGAGACCGCTTCCCTGGTCTTGCCCTGCCGGTCGGCCAGCACGCCCAGGTTGTAGGTCGCCTCGGCCAGGTTGGGATCGGCGTCGGCGGCCGCGCGGAAGCGCTTCTCGAGCCCCGGGTAGTCGATCTTGCCGCCCTTCTTCTGCGCCTCGTAGGCCTTGAGCGCGTCGTCGAAGATCAGCTTCGCCTTGCTCGAGATCTGCGGCACCACCTCGGTCGGCTGCTCGCCGTTGGCGTTCACGGGCTGCTGCACCCGCTGCCCGCCGGCCGGCCGGCTGCCGCCGGTGTTGTTGCCGGTCGACGTGGTGACACAGCCCGCGAGGGCCAGGGCTGCGACTGCTGCTGCAAGGATCTGGCGGTTCACAGCGTGTCCTCCGGCTCGTCGTTCGGATCTTTGCCCTTGGGTGTGGGCGTGGGAGCCGGCTGCTTCCTGGTGTCAGGCGCCGGCTCTTTCTTCGCGACGGGAGCGTCCTTCTTCGGGGCCGGCCCCGAGAGATCGACCTCGGGCATCGTGTCCGCCACCTCGCGCGAACCGACCTCGTTGGTGTTGTTGCGGATCTCCTGCGCCTTCTCGGGGGCGATCACCGGGACGGACTGGACCGAGGTGAGCACGTCGCCGCCGATCGAGAGCGCCTTCTCCGGCGCCTGCTCGAGCTTCATGATGTCTTCCCGCATCTTCGGGAAGGCCTCGGGGCGGTACTTGTTCCGCAGCATCTCGAGCGCGGCGATGGTGCAGGGGTTGAAGACATCGAGTTCCTGGCTCTTGGTCACCACGGCCGTGAAGGCCTCGGCGGCGTTCTTCTTCACCGGCTCGGCCTGTTGCTCGAACTGAGGCCGCATCTCGATCAACAGCTCCTCGGGCAGTCCCTTGGGCACCGGGAAGTTGATCAGCTGATCGGCGAACTGATCGTACGCGAGGCCAATCTTGTGCAGCGCGCAGATGGCCGGGTCGGCCGACTTGAAGGCCACCGTCTTGGTGTACGTCTTCTGGATCTCCTGCAGCGCGTTGCTCTTGGCCGTGATGGACGACTTGAGCTCGCTGACGTTCTGCAGCTTCGACCAGCGCAGCTTCATCGCGTTGTACTTCTTCCAGTCATCTTCGTTCGCCAGGAAGTTCGCCTTGGCGACGCCGTCGAGGGCAGTGATCTCGAGGTTGTCGCGCTGCTTCTTGCCCAGCTTCTCGTAGTAGTCGGTGATGCGCTGGTAGACCTTGCCCGCCGCCTTCGCGTTCTTCTGCTTGAACTCGTAGATGTTGGCGATGCGGCCTTCGGCGGTGAGGACCTTGTTCGGGTCCTTGATGTACTTCCTCTCGTAGTCCTCGAGGCCCTTGGTCACCTTGGTCCACGCGCCCATCTTCTCGTAGAGATCGAGGATCGACTTCTCCACCGCCTCGACGTCCTTCGACTTGGGCCACAGCTCGAGGTACTTCTCGCGGTTCTTGAGCGCGGCCTTGTAGTTGCCCAGGCCCTCGCGGAAGACGCCGGCGTTGAAGAGCGCGTCTTGCGCCTTCTGCTCTTCCCACACCTGCTCGACATCGGGCTTCTTGTCCTTGTCGCCCTTCTTCGCTTTGCCGGCCTTCTTCGGGCCGCGGCTCTTCTCGTAGTTGTTGGCGTAGAGCTCGTAGTACTGCGCGGCGGGCTCGAAGTCGGCGATCGCCTCGTTGCCCTCGGCCAGCGCGTAGACGTCGGCCGGCACGTACTGCGACTTGGGGTACTTGACGATGAACTGCTTGCGCAGCTCGATCGCCTTGTTGATCATCTTGGCGTTGTAATAATTGATGGCGCCGTTGTGGAACGCCTTCTCGCCGAGCTCTGACTTCGGCCACTCGGTCACGAAGGTCATGTAGGCCTCGGCGGCCTTGGCGTAGTCCTTCTTCGCCTCGAGCTGGTTGATGAGTTTGAAGGTCGACTGCTCGATCAGCTTCGCGAGCTCGATCCTGAACTGGCCCTGCGCCAGCTTCTCTTCCGCGTAGAACTTCCGCGCCCAGTCGTTGACCTTCTGCCAGTCGCCGATGAGGTTGTACGAGTCGAGCACCAGGTTGGCGGCGACTTCGCCGGCCTTGCTGCCGTCCTCGAACTTGTGCTCGGGGTGCTTGAGCGCGATCTCCGACAGCCGCGCCACCGCCTCGTCGAGGTGGTTGTAGTCGTAGTAAATGCGGGCGGCCTTGTAGGCGATCTCGACCTTCTTCTCGCCCTTCTCGATGTACTTCAGGTAGTTGTTGCAGGCGTCGACGAGGCTCTGCTGCGAGGGCGGAATGGTGAGCTTCTTGTTCGGGTCGGTGATCGGTTCAGGCTTGATCTTCCCTGAGGTCACGTCGGCCTTCACCACCTCGCTCCACGCGAGGATCGCGTTGTAGGACGAGTTCATGAAGTACTTGCCGGGCTTGTTCTCCTTGCCCTCGCCCCCCTTCTTCACCTTCTCGACGTCGATGTTGAACACCGTCGTGTACTCGCCGGCGGCCTTCTCGTACTTGTTCAGGTTGTCGTTGAGCAGTTCCGCCCAGAAGAAGCGCAGGTCGTACGCCTTGGGGCTCTGGGGGAAGAGCGTGAGGTAGTCGGCGTAGACGGCGTTGGCGAACTCGAAGGTCGGCTCGTCGCGCGTCTTGCGGCCTTCGTTGTGCCAGTCGACGGCGAGCTTGCTGATGGTGCGCTCCGAGAGCTCGCGCGCCTCTTCCATCGCCTTCTTGTCCTTGTCTTCCTTGATCTGGCCGCCCCTGGTGACGTCGTCCATGATCTTCACCAGGCGGCGCACCTGCTGAACGGTCATCTGCTTGTTCCCGGCGCGCATGACGCAGTCGACGATGCGCGACTGGAAGCCGGGCGCCTCGGGCGAGAGCGGGCGTTCCTTGATCAACATGTCGTAGGCCAGCGCGGCTTCCTTGTCCTTGCCGTCTTCGTAGAAGAGGCCGGCGAGCTGCTTGATCATGATGCGAAGCTCGTCGGGGGTGTCGCAGAGCTTGTTGAACTTCTCCCGCGCCTCACCGGGGCCACCACCGCCGCGGGAATACGCGCGCACGTAGTCGGTGCGTGCTTCCTTCGCGAGACCGGCGCGTGAGCCCTTCGCGCCCTTCTTGCCCTCGACGGCTTCCTGGCCGGCGAACTTCGTGTAGAGCACCACGGCCTTGAACTGGTCCTGGGCCTTCTCGAAGTCCGACATGTTGAAGTGACACCAGCCCTGCTTGTAGAGGGCGTAGCCGTAGACCTGGTTCTCGGGGAACTTCGAGGCGTTCTTGTAGGCCTCGAGCGCCTTCTCGAGTGACTCGCGCTTTCCCTTCGAGCCGTTGAACCAGTACTCGCCGACGGCCAGGTAGGCGTCAGGCAGGTACTTCGACTTCGGGTACTTCGCGATCAGGCGGTTGTAGGCGACGAGCGCGCGCTTCTCGTCGTTCATTTCCATCAGGTTCAGGCCGAGGAAGTAGAGGACCTCGTCGGTGCGCTCGAAGTTTTTGTATTCCTGCACGATGGTCGAGTAGTTGCCGATGGCCTTCTGCGCGTAGGCCTTCGACTGCTCGAGGAGCTCTTCCTTTTCCTTCTCAGCCCGTTCCTGCGCCGCCTTGTCGCCGGCGTTCATCGCCCGGATCTTGTCGTCGTCCTTCTTGTTGGCCTCGAAGAAGAAGAACTTCGACTCTTCCCAGTGGAGCTCACCGAGCCGGAAGAGGAGCGACGGCTTCTCGACCTTGTCGGTGGTGAAATCGATGATCTTCTGCAGGTCGATGATCTGCTCGCGGCGCTTGGCCGCCACCTGCAGCTCGACGCCGCTGCGGAACTCGTCGTACTTCAGCGAGGGGGCGTCATCGCGCTTCTCCTTCTTGCGCGTGATGTCGCCGGCCAGCGACTTGTCGGGGACGAGGCTCGACTCCTTCTTCTTGAGCTCGACTTCCTTGGCGGCCTTTTTGTCTACGGGAGCCTGGGCAGCGGCCACCATCGAGAACACGAAAACGGAAATGAAGACGGATCGGCGCATGAGTGTCCTGGTCAGGAGTCCGGGGTGAAGAAGCGCGTTGTTGTTGCAGCGCCAAGACCAGCTGCTGATGAAGCAAGTGGTCAGGACTCCTTGGAAAAATCCCTTTGTGCGGGCGAAATCATCCCCCCGAGCCAACAGGGGCGTCAAGCAGCGAGCGCACGCGTCCTAGCACTTGATCGAACATCGCCGGGGTCAATCTTCCAGTCTGGGTGTTCTGCTGGCTGACGTGAAAGCTGGCCAGGAGGGTGACTGCCTGACCGGGTGGTCGCACCTCTGCGCCATGGGCGAAATCGGCAGGAGGCCATTTCAGGAAATCGAGCGCCGCCTTCCACGCCAGCCGGCCGAGCGCGAGGAAGACCCGCGGCCGCAGCAGCCCCAGCTCTTCCCGCAGAAACGGCTCACAGGCGCGGATCTCCTCGGGATTCGGCTTGTTGCCGGGAGGCACGCAGCGCACCGGGCAGGTGATGAAGCAGTCGTCGAGCACCAGCCCGTCATCGCGGCGCCGGCTGGTGGGCTGGTTGGCGAAGCCGGCGCGGTGAAGGGCGGCGTAGAGAAAGTCGCCGCTCGCGTCGCCGGTGAAGATCCGCCCGGTGCGGTTGGCGCCGTGGGCTCCGGGGGCGAGCCCGACGATCACCAGGCGCGCCTTCGGGTCTCCGAAGCCGGGCACGGGTTTCCCCCAATAGGTCTCGTCGCGGTACGCGCGCCGCTTGACCTGCGCGACCTCGCTTCGCCACGCCACCAGCCGCGCGCACCGGGTGCAGCGGGTGATGCGCCGATGGAGTGAAGCGAGGGTCACCGCGAGGCTCCCAGCTGGAGCCGCTCGAGCAACCCGCGGGCCGCGATCGCCCGCGCCGGGTCGGCGCCGACGTCGACCACCAGCTCCACCGAGGGATCGCGCACGAGCAGCGACTGCAACAGCCAGGTCTCCACCTCGGGCTGCACCACCACCCGCGTGCCGGTGCCGCACGGATACACGTCGCTGGAGAGCGCGAGCAGGCTGGCCACGTGCAGCTCCATCGACGGGTCCGCGTTGCTGCGCTGCGCGCACTTCACCGGCAGGAGCATCTGCGGCGCGGCGACGATCACCCTGCGCCCGGGCAGCTGGCGGAACTGGCTCCACGCGAGCAGGTCGACCTCGCCCTCCGGAACCCACCGCACCTCGGCCGGCTTCGCCGCGCGCACCTTCGCGGCCAGCGCCTCGTCGATCGGTCCACGCAGCGAGACCACCGCGCGGCGCGTTCGACCGGCCAGCCCCAGCGCGTCGGCCTCGAGCATCGCGCCGGCGTGGGGCAGCTTGCTGAACACGCTCGCGTCGAAGGGCTTGAGCGGCGCGCGCAGCTGGACCCACGCGGTGTCGAAGCGCGCCACGTTCTCGAGCGTCGAGGCCCGCAGGGTGTTGGTGCGCGTCGTGAGCCACAGGGTGACGCCGGGGCGCGCCAGGTCCCTCAAGCGATCGGGGTCGAGGTCCTCGTGCGCGCGCACGTGCACGCGCGGGAAGGTGGCGATGAAGACCTCGGGCGAGCCCCGCGGCAGGGGCCGCTGGTCCTGCGCGAAGACCGCCGTGCCGAGGAGCGCCAGGAGGAAGAGGGGCCCCTCGAGGCACGGGGCCCTCGACTCCGCCCGACCTGAAGGCCTACTGGTTCTTCTCAATCCACTTCGAGAACGCATCGGTCTTGGACGCCGCGTCGATCTCGGCCTGCTCCCAGAGGTCCACGCCGACCACCACCTGCTGGTTCGCCGCGAGGTTGACGAAGATCTTCTCCCACTCGTCGACGCCGACCTCCTTCGGGCCGGGCACCTCGACGCGCGGGCCCTTCTTCGGGACGGCGCCCTTGAGCGTGGGGCCGATCGCCTTCGAGGGCTTCACGCCCACCGAGCCTTCCACCACCCGGACGATGGACGCCTTGCGGCCCTTGCCGCGCGCGCCCTTCACCAGCGCGTCGGCGTCGATGCGGAAGATGGTGCCGCGCACGCCGGCCACCGCGCGCTCGGTCGACACCTCGAACTTGCCGCCGCCGATCGCCTTCTTCACCTTGGTCCACAGCGAGCCCGACTTGAGCAGCCCCGAGAAGCCGGTGCGCTCCTGGCCCTGGAACTCGGCCTCGGTGATCTCCAGCGTGCTGGCCGGCGCCAGCATGATCACGCTGCCGTCGTTGAGCTCGAACTTGAGGTTGCCGGTCTTGACGGTGAGCGTGTCGCCCAGCTCGACCTCGCTGCCGGTCTTGAGCGCCTCCGCGGCGGTGCTGCCCTTCGGAGTACGGGTGGCCTCGCCCTCGAGGGCGGCCACCTTGCCCACCTCGGCGAGCGCGAGCGACGAGAGCAACGAGACCGCGACGACCAGGAGCCTGTTCATGGCGTTCCCCCTCCAGTTGAAATGAGCGTGACGTTCATCACCACGCGGGTTCCGTCTGTTTCCACCACTGTGTCCCACGGCAGATACCCCTGCTTCTTCACCTGCACCCGGCGCACACCCTTCCCCATCGCCAGCCCCCGGGGCTCGCCCCGAAAGTCCTCGCAGGTTCCCTGGGGAACCCCGTCGAGCTCCACGTCGGCGTCGGGCGGCGTGCAGGACAGGACCAGCTCGCTCTTGGTGGTGACGCGGCCGGTGGCCAGCTTCTGCGCGTTGGCCGTCAGCACGTTCGGCGCCTGGGCGCAGCCGATCAACCCCAGCGCCCAGAAGGCCGACTTCACTTGCCGACCTTGACCTCGAGCGCGTTGCCGTTGACCGCCGTGACCTCGATCTTCTTCTTCTTGAACGTGGAGGACTCGACCAGCTCGGCCAGGTCCTGCGCGGTGCCCAGGAAAGTGACCCGGTAGACCGCCTTGCCGCCCGCGAACGAGTCCTGCACGGCCTCCTTCATGCCCTTGAGCCCTTCCACCGAGCGCTTGAAGTCCTTGGCCGAGCCAAAGCTGTCGAGCCCCATCACCGAGAGCTCGATGCGCGCGCCGTTGACCAGCTCGTTGCGGAAGTACTCGAGGATCGCCTTGCGCACGGCCGAGTTGATCTCGTCCTTGCGGGCCTTGGCCAGCTCGAGGGCGGTGCGCTCGAACGAGACCAGGCTGCTCTTGATCGCCGCGCCGGGCTCCTTGAACGAGAAGTTGTTGGCGAGCTTGGCGATCTGCGAGCCCGTGCGGGTGGCGAACACCGACAGCTCGTACTCGCCCGACACCAGGTACAGGCTCTTGTCGAACATCGCGCCCTGCGCCTCGGCCGCGCCCTTCTGCCCCGCCACCGCCCCCATCGACTGCTGGCGGAAGTTGGCCGAGCCGTAGACGATGAAGTCCGCCTTGGAGAGGTCACCGATCTCCTTGGCCTCACCCTGGCCCAACACCACGCCGGGGGCGATGCGCACCTTGCCCGCGGCAAAGGCCGGGTCCTTCACGTCGTAGCCGTCGCTCGAGAAGGCGTCGCTGAGCACCGTGGCGAAGGTGTTGCTGTTGATCACCGCCTTGCCGTCGGCCTGCAGGGTGTTCTCCTGCATCAGGATCACCACCTTGGGCCGGCCGATGCGCTTGACCAGATCGCGCGCGGCGGTGACGTCCTTCTCCAGGCTCTCGGTGATGACGTCGGCCTTCACCCTGACGGTGATGACGCCCTTGTCGACCTTCTTGTCGAGCACGTCGTACTTCTTCACGTACCCCGACGTGTTGGCGAAGACCTGGTCGCGCACCAGCTGGTTGTTCACCACGGTGGTGTCGGCGTCGATGCGCACGCCCGACGCCTGCTCCACCGCCGCGCGCAGCGCCTTTTCCTTCGCCTCTTCGAAGGCCTTGACCTCGTCCTTGTTGACGATGGCGGCTTCACCCGTGCCCTCCTTCGTCACCACGGTCTGGGCGAAGGCGGTGAGCGCGAGGGCCAGCGAGAGCAACGTCAGCTTGAGTGTTTTCATGTGGGGTTTTCTGAGCGCTCAGTTGAGAACGATGACGACCTTGCCGGCAGCGAGGAAGCTGGTGTTCAGCGCAGCCAGCTTCCTGGCGTCTTCGGGGGCGAGCTGCAGATCGGCGCCGGTGGCCCTGGCGGCCTTGAGCACCAGCGGCTTCTCGCCGGCCTTCTGCGACTTCTGCGCGTCGTCGATGTTCTGCACGTAGGCCGCCACGGCCGACTGCTTGCGCGCGTCGGTCGAGAGGAAGTCGATGCTGTAGACGGGCTTGCCCCCCTCGTCGAGCACGCGGGGCATGAGCGAGGGCACCACCTTGAGGCCGCGCGCGTCGATCACCAGGCCGGTGTTGCTCTTGTCGGCCTCGACCGGCTTCGCGGGCGGGGCGGCGAACATCTGGGTGGTGTCGGGATCGACCACGTCGGTGAACATCGCGAGGGGCACTTCGATCTCCACCTCGACGCCGCTGTCGGAGAAGTAGCGCTTGTTGATGATCTTGTAGCCGCGCACCAGGCCCTCGACCCGGGTGCGGATCTCGTCCTTCTCCATCAGGTCCGAGACCTTCCGGGTGCCGTCGACCGAGACGCCCTTCACCTGCGCGAGGAGGTTGCGCAGCGCGTCAGCCAGCGCGGCGCGCTCGGCGCCGAGGCGGGCCTGCGCCGGGTTCTGGGCCTTCAGATCAGGAGCGCCCTGCCCCGTGGCGCGGACCACCTGCCCGGCCCAGTTGACGCCCGGTTGAGGCTTGGAAGGATCGGCCTTCGCGTCCTTGCCCTGTGCGACCACGATCAGCGGAACCAGCACCACGGCCAAGACGAAGCGCTTCATGTTCGACGCCCCCAGAGGAGAGAAAGAAGACCTGCGTCGAATCTACGGTCGACGGACGCCGACCTTCAACACCGATTACTGAACATCGTTGCGGGTGCAGAACTGATCGATCAGGCGCCGGTGCCGTTCGGTCAGCAGGGTGAAGCGCACTCCCGAGCCCTCTTCCGCCTCGTCGAGGTCGCACCACTCGCGAACGACCTCTCCTTCCGCGTAGATGACTTCTTCAGAGCCCGGCAACTGGAACTGAAGCCCCACCCGCTTGCCCGCCATGTCAGGCTCGATGAGGTGGGCCAGGCCCACACCTTCGCGCGAAATGTCAGACGTCCGCGCCATGTAGGGCACCCCCGCCACGTACTTGTTCAGGTAGATGTCGAGGTTGACCCGGTTCTGCTTGCGCTTGTTGCTCATCGAGCTTCGCTCCTTGACGCCGCTGCGAGCTGCAGCGAGCTGTTGCGAAGCGTACGGGCCTGCAGCACCCCGTCAAAAAAACGGGCTCGCTGCTCAGCGAAACGGCGGGCTCGCGCCTCGAGGGAAAAATTGCTCGACGTCGGTGATCGTGCTGACCGGCCCGAAGCGAGAGAGATCTCCGAGCTTGTCCACCGGCCCGACCACGATGATCTGCAGGCCGGCGTCGAACTGCCGCGCGGCCTCGCTGGCCTGCGCGGCGCCGACGGCGCCGATCTTCGCGCGCCAGGTCGAGAGGTAGTCCTGCGGGTAGCCGAAGAGATCGTACGTGGCGCGCTCGAAGGCGATCTTCGCGGCGGAGTCGAAGCGGAAGGCGAACGCGTTGGTGGCGATGTCGCTCGAGGTGCGGAGCTCGGCCTCGCTCATCGGCGCGCCGGTGCCCAGGTCGTGGAGGATGCGCGTCGCCACCTCGAGCGCTTCGACCACCTGCTCGGGCTTCGTGTCGAACCCGGCGGTGAACTGGCCGGTGGTCGGGCCCGGGTTCACCGAGGAGTACGCCGAGTAGGCGAGCCCGCGCTCGTCGCGGATCTCCTTGTAGAGGCGCCCTACCCCGAAGGTGCCCAGCGTGGTGTTGGCCAGGCGCAGCGGGAACTCCAGCGGGGTGTTGCGGGGGAAGCCCCAGGCGCCGAGGCGCACCTTGGCCTGCGCGATCTTCCGCGGCACCACGATCACCCGGCGCACCAGCGGCGGGGGCGCGGGCCACTGACGCGGCGGGGGCGCCCCGCCCTTCCACCCGGCGAACTCCTGCTCGAGCAGCGCTCGCAGCGCCTTCGGGTCGAAGTCTCCGGTGACGATCAGCCGCGTGCTCTTCGCGCCCCAGGTGCTGGCGTGCAGCTTCTTCACGTCGGCGACGGTGATCGCCTTGACCGTCGCCTCGGTGGCCTCCCTGCCGAGCGGCGAGGTGGGACCGAACACGGCCTTGTTGAGCGCGCGCGCGGCCACGCCGTCGGGGCGGTCCTCGCGCCGGCGGATGCCCTCGAGGAAGCGCCCGGTTGCGACGTCGAAGCGCGCGGCCTCGAAGCGGGGGCGCTGCACCAGGTCTGCGAACACGGGGAAGAGCTTCGCCAGGTCCACCGAGCGCAGCGAGAGCGTGACGGTCGAGTACTCGTCGCCTGCGCCTGAGCTCACGTCGGCCGCGTGGAACTCGAGCAGCTCGTCGAGCACCTCGGGCGTGCGGGTGCCGGCTCCGCTCTCGGTCACGAGGGTCGCGGTGACCGAGGCGAGGCCCAGCTTCGCAGCGGGGTCGTCGACGCCGCCGACCGGCACGAGCGCGCGGAGCAGCACCAGCGGCGCGGTGTGATCTTCGAGGAGGTAGACCTGCAGCCCGTTGGGCAGCGTGAGCACCTCGGGCTGCTTGAGGGAGAACTCGAGCGGCGGCGGCTTGATGGCGACTGGATCCACGTCCAACGCGGCCGGGAGCTGGCGGATGAGCGTGTTCGGCGTGGGCGCAGAGAGCAGGCCGGGCTCGCGACGGGTGACGACGGCTGGTGCCACGGGGCTCGGGGTCGCGCAGCCCAGCAACAGCAAGACGAGGAGGCCCGCGAGCCTCCGTTCAGCCCGAGCGGAGTCGAGGGCCGCGCGCGAACCGATCGGAATTCCATCCCTCGACTCCGCTCGGGATGAACGGTTCGGGGTTCGATCACCCCTCACGGCCGCACCAGCGTGACGACGAGCGAGTTCTCTTTCCTGAAGTACTTCTTCGCCACCGCCTGCACCTCGGCCGCGTCGATCTCCTCGACCAGGCGTGGCTGGTCGAGCACGTAGCGCCAGTCGCCGATCAGCGTCTGCGCCCTCGACAGCGCGCTCGCCAGCCCCGAGTTCGACTCGATGCTGCGCGCGAAGTCTGCCGTCACCCGGTTGCGCACCTTCTGCAGCTCGAGGTCCGGCACGCGCTCGGCGACGAGCTTGTTCAGCTCGTCCTGTATCGCCGCCTCCACCTGCTCCGTCTTCACCCCGGCCAGCGGCGTCACCGCGATGATGAAGAGGTTGTCGAGGCGAATGCCGGGGCCGGTGAACACCCCCACGCCCTGCGCGAGGCGGTCCTTGAACACGAGCCGCTGCTGCAGCCTCCCGGTGTTCCCTTCCCCCAGCAGCACCTGCAGCACGTCGAACACCGTGTCATCGCGCGCGGGGGGCGCCGGCTTGCGGAACGCCAGCATCAGCCTGGGCGCGGCGTCGAAGGTGAGCTGGCTGCGGCGCTGGGCGCGCGCGGGCGGCTCGGAAAACACCGGGCCCGCGGGCCGGGGCGCGAGCGGCAGCTGCCCGAAGGTGCGCTCGAGCAGCGGCTGCAGCGCCTCGACCGAGACGTCGCCCACCACGCAGCCCACCGCGTTCGAGGCCACGTAGTGCGCGTCGAAGAACGCCTGTGCACCAGCCCAGCTCATCGCGGCGAGATCGGCCTGGTAGCCCACCGTGGGCCAGCGATACGGGCTCGACACGAAGGCGAGCTGCATCAGCTCCTCGTACATCGCGCCGGCGGGGTTGGTCTCGATGCTGCGCAGCCGCTCCTCCTGCACCACCGAGCGCTCGGTGTAGAAGTCGCGCAGCACCGGGGCCGCGAAGCGCTGGGCCTCGACGGTGAGCCAGAGCTCGAGCCGATTCTTCGGCAGGCTCACGAAGTAAGACGTCATGTCCTTGTCGGTGGTGGCGTTGAGGCCCACCCCGCCGTTGACCTGGTACAGCCGCGCGAGCGCGTTCTCGTCGAACAGGGGCCCGTGCTTCTTCTGCAGCGCGGCCACCGTCGCGGCGAGCCGCTTTCCTTCCTCCGTGCCGGCCTGGCCCTGCCGCTGCAGCGCCGCCAGCGCATCGCCCGCCCGCTGCAGCTCGACCAGCAGCGGCTGCTCGGCGGCCCAGTCTCTCGCGCCGAGCTGCGGCGTGCCCTTGAAGGCCATGTGCTCGAACAGGTGGGCCAGCCCCGTCGCACCCGGGCTCTCGTCGGCGCCGCCCACCCGCACCCGCACGAAGCCGGTGAAGACCGGGGCCTCGGGCCGCTGCACCACCAGCCAGGTCATGCCGTTGGCGAGCCTGACCTCCTTGACGCGCTCTCTGAGCGGAACCTGCGCGCTGGCCGACGTCGCCAGCAACACCACCACCAGCCTCGTCAACGACATGGCACCTCGACCGCGACCACGCTGGTCGACGGGGGAATCTGCGCGCGCAGCGTGCCGGGCGTCATCTTCACCTTCTTCTTTGCGGGGCAGGTGAACTTGAGCACCAGTTCGCCCACCGGCCGCTCGATGATCGACTCGGGCGCCACGGCCTTGCCATCCACCGTCATCGACGTGCCCTTCACGGCCCGCACCAGCACCTGCACCAGGCCGCCCTTCGGGGTGACGGGCTTCGGCGGAGGCTTCGGCGCGGGGACCACCACGATGGGCTTCGGCTTCTTCACGTCGACCTCGCTCGACGGCCACAGCAGCACCGCGAGCAGGGCGAGCACCACCAGCGCCGCGACGCCGAAGATCCCGATCAACACCTTCTGGCTGCTCGAGCGCGCGCCGGTCACCGAGAACTCGTTGGCCTGGTCGACGGTGGCCACGTCGTCGTCGGGATCGCGCGGGGTGGGCCGCTTCAGCTGCGGCGGAGGCCCACGCCGGGGCGGCGCCCGCGTCGAAGGAGCGGGCGGCGAGGGCTCTGACGGCTCCGAGGGCTCGGACGTCTCGCCGGACTCGTCCATCAGCACGCCCTGCGTCGCCTCGCCGGCCGAGACCACCGACAGATCGGGCAACGAGTCGTACGACGGCACGGGAGGCAGGGGCCGCGACACGAGCGCGCGCGGACGTGGAGGCGTCTGCTTCACCGGCGGCAGGTCGGGCACCGAGTCGAGGCCCGCCATGGTGGGCAGCAACGGCGCGAAGATCTCGCCGACCTGCACGTCACGCGCGCCCGACACCGAGACGGCCGTGGGGGGCACGTCGCCCGCGCCCACCGAGCGCACGTCGTCGATCTCGGCGGTGGCCTGAAAGTCGCGCCGCTTCGCCACCTCGGCGCGAGGCCCCTCGACCCGGCTCGGGGCAGGCATGGGCGCGGTGAGCTCGGGCTCCCACGGGTTGACGCCGGGCTTCACCCGGGGGCGATCGGATCGCGTGGGCCCGGTGACCTCGAGCCGCTCTTCGCCGGTCTGGCGACGGCCCTCGGGCACCGGCCGCTCTGCGCGCGGGGCGTTGATCGGGCGCGTCATCTCGTCGTCGGAGTTCGAGTACGGACTGGTGTCGCGCTGCGTGCTGGTGTCGGTGCGGCTCTCGGCCCGGTCACCCCCGAGGGGCGACTGGGCGTTGGGGGGGATGAAGATGCTGGTGCGCTCGTTGTCGTCGCCGAAGAGCGTCGAGACGTACCGGAGCGCGTCGGCCTTCGTGGTGGGCACCTCGACGCGAATGAACTCCTCGAGCGCCGCGCGGATCTCGTCGGCCGTCTGGTAGCGCTGGGCGCGGTCCTTCACCAGGCACTTGAGGATGATCTTCGAGAGGCCGGGCGGAAAGTCCTTCCGCACCTTCGAGGGGGGATCGGGCTCCTCCATGCGGATGGCGTAGATCACCGCTTCGGTGGAGGTCCGGTAGAACGGGCTCTGGCCGGTGGTGAGCTCGTACAGCATCGTGCCCAGCGCGAAGAGGTCGGTGCGGTGATCGAGCGGCTCGGTGGTGAGCTGTTCCGGCGCGAGGTAGAGGAACTTGCCCTTGATCACCCCGGGCTTGCTGCGCCCCATCCACGCGGTGGCCTTGGCGATGCCGAAGTCGACCAGCTTCACGTCGGCCTTGAAGCTGACCATCACGTTCTGCGGGCTCACGTCGCGGTGGATGATGCCCAGGGTGGTGCCGGCGGCGTCTTTCGCGAAGTGCGCGTGGTGCAGCCCCTCGCACAGCCGCGCCACCAGCCAGGCCGCCACGCCCGCGGGCACCACGCTGCGGCGTTCCTGTTCCTTCTGCAGCACGCGGCGCAGGTCGATGCCGTCGACCCATTCCATGGCGATGAAGGTCGAGCCCTCGAGGTGCCCCAGCTCGAAGAGCTCGACGATGCTGGGGTGGTGCAGCGACGCGGCGATGCGGGCCTCGTCGAGGAACATGCGGACGAACTCGGCCTCCTCCGCCAGGTAGGGGAGAATCCGCTTCAGCACCACCATCCGGTCGTTGCGGGTGTCCTTCGCCAGAAACAGCTCCGCCATGCCACCGACGGCGAGGCGCTTGAGCAGCAGGTACGAGCCGAAGGGGATCGCGCTCTGTGGACCGGACGTCGAAATAGGGGCGCTTTCGTCAGTACGTGTAGAAGCCCTCGCCGGACTTCTTGCCGAGCTTACCCGCTCTCACCATCTTCTTGAGCAGTTGCGGCGGCCGGAAGGTCGGGCTGCCCGTCTCGGCGTAGAGGTACTCGGCGATGGCCAGGCGCACGTCGAGGCCGACCAGGTCGCCCAGCTCGAGCGGGCCCATGGGGTGGCCGTAGCCGAGCTTCATGGCGCGATCGATGTCGGCCGCGCTCGCCACGCCCTCCTCGAGCATGCGGGTCGCCTCGAGCCCCAGGGCCACGCCCAGGCGTGACGAGGCGAAGCCGGGCGAGTCCTTCACC
The DNA here is from genome assembly GCA_030681645.1 of Archangium sp. Lineage (GTDB taxonomy): Bacteria > Myxococcota > Myxococcia > Myxococcales > Myxococcaceae > Archangium_A. The sequence continues at coordinate 320,662 of JAUXRX010000017.1, read as the reverse complement.
ACGATCAGCTCCTTCTTGATCGCGGTTCCGAACGCCTTCACCGCCTCGATCGTCTCGTCCGAGGTCTGGAAGGCGCGCACGATCTCCAGCAGCTTCATCAGGTGCACGGGGTTGAAGAAGTGCAGCCCCACCACCCGCTGCGGGTGGGTGGCCACGGCGGCGATCTCGGTGAGCGAGAGCGAGCTGGTGTTCGAGGCGAGGATCGCGTCCTGCGCGCACAGGCTCGAGAGCGTGATGAACAGCTCCTGCTTGAGCGCGAGCTTCTCGGGGATCGCCTCGATCACCAGCTGGCAGCCCGAGAGCGCGGCCAGGGCGTCGACGCAGGTGAGGCGGGCCAGGGCGGCGTCGCGATCGGCGGCGGTCACCTTGCCCTTCGTCACCCCGGCCTCGAGGTTCGCCTGGATCTTCGTCTTGCCGGCGATCGCCGCCGCCAGCGTCACGTCGTAGAGCTTCACCTCGAAGCCGGCCAGCGCGGCCACGTGCGCGATGCCGTGGCCCATGGTGCCGGCGCCGACGATGCCCACCTGTTTGATCGATCCAGTCATAGGGTCTGAGGGACTCAAGCTCAGCTATGGTGCGCGCGCCATGACGTTCGCGCTCCTGCTCTCCCTCGCCCTCGCCGCCGACGACGGAGGAGCCGCCACCTCCACCAGCTCCGTCAGCACCACCCGCCCCAACCTGCTGCGCACCGCCAGGGTGATGCGGTCGGACGGCTGCCCGAACTTCGCCCGGCTGGCCGACGGCGTGGCCTCGACCGACGGCGACGTGTGGGACTCGCCCCGGGCCGCGCTGATCGCCCTGGGCGGCGTGCTGGAATGGGACCTCGGCGCCGTCGAGCACGTGTCGGCCATGCGCATTCAGGCCGACAACAACGACCGCTACATCCTCAGCGGCAGCCTGGACGGGGCGACCTGGTCGACGATCTGGATCGCGCCGATCGTCGAGCTGCCCGGGGTGCAGACGCGCACCTCGCCCGAGTTCGACACGCAGGTGCGCTTCCTGCGGCTCACCGCCGAGGGTGGCGACTCGATGTACTCGGCCACCGAGCTGGAGCTGTTCGATTCGCAGGCGGCGCTGCTGGGCGCGCAGCTCGAGCGCATCGCGCCGCCGCCCCCCCCGCCTCCCGCGCCGGCGCCGCCCTTCGACACGGGGTGGCTGGTGGTGCTCGGCGTGACGGCGGCGATCATCGGCTACCTGCGCCTGACGATCTGGCACAACCGCAAGGCCGCGGCTGCCGCGGCGACGCCGCCACCTGTCGAGCCGCAGAAGCCCGCCAGCTGACGGGCTCGCAGGGTTGGCCGAATAGCGGAGGGGCCGTTCATCCCGAGCGGAGTCGAGGGACCGCTATTTCTTCCGCTTCTCCAGGAACGCCGTCATCCGCGCGCGCTTCTCGTCGGAGTCGAAGAGCAGCCCCTGCCCCACCCACTCCATCGGCGCGGCGTTCACCTTCGCGGCCGCGTTGAGAGACACCTTCGCCACCTGCACCGCCAGCGGCGCGTTGGCGGCGATCGACCTCGCCAGGCGCAGCGCCTCGCCCTTCGCGTCGGTCTCGACCAGCGACTCGAACAACCCCCACCCCGCCGCCTCCTCCGCGTCGACGATGCGGCCCGTGTAGATCAGCTCCTTCGCCCGCCCCAGGCCCACCAGCCGGGGGAGCCGCCACGTGCCACCCGCCGACGGGTAGATGCCCAGGGTCACCTCGGGCATGCCGATCTTCGCGCTCTTCGAGGCCACGCGGAGATCGCACGCGAGCGCCAGCTCGAGCCCGCCGCCCAGCGCGTAGCCGTCGATCGCCGCGATGGTCGGCCGCGGAAAGTCTTCCAGCTGCTGCAGCATCTTCTGCGTCCACCCGAGGAACGCCTGGGCGTGGGTCCTGTCCTTCAGCTCGGCGATGTCGGCGCCGGCCGCGAAGGCCTTCCCGCCGGCGCCCGAGACGATCACCACCCTCACGTCGTCCTGCGCGGCCCAGGTGTCGAGCGCGCGGCTGACGGCGTCACAGACGTCCTTGTTGATCGCGTTGCGGACTTCGGGCCGGTTCAGCTCGAGCGACGCGATGCCATCGGCCAGGTGCGTGGTGATCATCGGGACTCCTCCAGAAAAGAGTCGCGACGCGGCGCCGGGCCGGTGAGGGCCAGGCACGCGCGTCGCGAGGTCAAACGGGTCGAGCGGAGCTTACGGGGTCAGATCCGAGCAGTCGGTCGGGTAGAGCACGTTGGTGTAGTTCGCGTCGGGCGCGCCCGGCACCGTGCCCCGGTTGTTGAAGCAGCTGGTGAGGCTGGTGCCGCCGTCGGTGCAGGTGGCGTGGGTGTACGTGTCCCAGACGCCGACGATGCCGTTGGGGAACGTCACCGTGCCGCCGTCGCCGACCACGTAGCGCACGTCGCAGTGCGAGACGCCGCCGTCCTCGACGGTCGCGCCCTCGAAGGTGCGGAAGTTGTTCACCAGCACGCCGTTGGACAGCCCGAAGCCGAAGTAGCGCGTGTCATTCGGGAGCGCCGAGATGCGCTTGAGGGCCATCGGGTCGATGTCGCCGATGGTGAGCGGGCCCGCGATGCGCACGCGCACGCCGGAGTACGTCGGCTCGGCCTTGATCGCCCCGTTGGCGCCGAAGGTGATCGGCACGTCGACGACCGGGAGGGGCGCCATGGTGCCGACCTTCTCGATCACGAAGGGCTCGCACGGAGGCGTCGAGGAGAGATCGCACACGTAGCCGCTCGGCTTGCTGGGGATGTAGTCGAACTCCGACTTGATCATGATGCGGAAGCCTTCCTGCTGCTGGAAGCTCGACTCGAAGCCGATGATGCCGCTGATGTTCACGATGTCGCCGACCTGCGGGAAGTAGTCGACGTCGCCGTCGCAGCGGAACTTCTCCACCCAGATGCCGAACTGCGCGTTGTTCTGGTCAGCCACCCAGAAGCTGGCGTTGACGCCCTTGCTCAGGCCACCGTCGTTGGCGAGCTTGGCGCAGTTGGTCGAGGCCGCCGAGAGGCGCGCGAACGAGATGGCCGTGACCACCACGCCCTGCAGGTTCACCCGGGTGGGGAAGGTCGAGCCCTTCGCCGCCTGGATGGTGGTGGGGATGCCGCCACCGCCGGTGCCGCCGCCCGTCACGCCGCCGCCGCCGCCCGTCGCGCCGCCGCCGGTGCCGCCGCCCGTCACGTTGCCACCGCCACCGCCGCCACCCGTCGCGCCGCCACCACCACCGCCGCCACCGGCGCCGACGCCACCGCCCGTCGGGCAGGTGATGCCGACACAGCCAGCGTCAGGCTTCGGAGTGACCCGGCAGCCCATCGCGAAGATCAATGCAGCACCCATCATCATCGAACGAGACATCATCGGTTGAGGCTCCCTGTGGATTTCAGCGCCCGCGGCTTCTAAACGGGCTCCGGCCGTCGTCCCGCGTCGTGTACACACGGTCTCCCCGGTAGGCAAGCGACCCAGTCGTCGCTGGAAACGGAGTCGTCACTTGAGAGCGATCGCCTTCCAGAAGCACGGCGGCCCCGAAGTACTGGAACTGATGGATCTGCCCATTCCGACGCCGGGAGCGAAGGACGTCCGGGTGAAGGTGAAGGCCGTCGCGCTGAACCACCTCGACCTCTGGGTGCGCAAGGGCTGGCCGGGCCTCAAGCTCGCGCTTCCGCACGTGCTCGGCAGCGACGTGGCGGGCGTGGTCGACGCGGTCGGCGCCGAGGTCACCGATCTCCCCTCGGGCACCGAGGTCCTGGTGAACCCGGGGCTCTCGTGCGGGGCGTGCGCGCGCTGCCTCGCGGGCGACGACGTGCTCTGCCGCCACTACAAGATCATCGGAGAGGACGTCGCGGGCGGCTACGCCGAGTTCGTCTGCGTGCCGCGCCAGAACATTCTCCCCAAGCCGAAGAAGCTCAGCTTCGAGCAGGCCGCGTGCCTGCCCCTGACCTTCCTCACCGCGTGGCACATGCTGTTCGGCCGCGCGAAGCTGTCAGCAGGTGAGACGGTGCTGATCCACGCGGCGGGCTCCGGCGTGGGCAGCGCCGCGGTGCAGCTGGCGAAGCTGGCCGGCGCGACCGTGATCGCCACCGCGTCGACCTCCGAGAAGCTGGGCAAGGCGAAGTCGCTCGGCGCCGATCACCTGGTCAACTACGCGGAGTCGGACTTCCTGGACGAGGTGAAGAAGCTCACCTCGCGGCGCATGGTCGACGTCGTGTTCGAGCACGTGGGCGCCACCACGTGGGAAAAGTCGATCGCCTGTCTCTCGAAGGGAGGACGCCTGGTGATCTGCGGAGCCACTTCGGGTCATGACGTGCAGCTCGACCTGCGCACGCTGTTCTACAAGTCGATCTCGCTGCTGGGCTCGACCATGGGGAGCAAGAGCGAGCTCTTCAAGGTGCTGGAGCTGGTCGAGCTCGGCCGGCTGGTGCCGGTGCTCGATCGGGTGCTGCCGCTGGAGAAGGCGGCCGAGGCCCATGGGCTCCTCGCCGAGCGCAAGACCTTCGGCAACGTGGTGCTGACGCCATGAGCCAGACAGGGCGATCACCTCGAGCGGAATCGAGGGGCACCGTTCACCCCGAGCGGAGTCGAGGGGCACCATGAGCGCCTGCTTCGTGGCCAACGCGGTGCGCACGCCGATCGGCAAGCTGCGCGGTGCGCTCAAGGACGTCCGGCCGGACGATCTCCTCGCGCTGGTGGTGGCCGAGGTCCTCCAGCGCACCGGGGTCGAGGGAGCACAGATCGACGAGCTCTACGCGGGCTGCGCCAACCAGGCTGGCGAAGACAACCGCAACGTGGCGCGCATGGCGGCGCTGCTCGCGGGGCTGCCTGACGCGGTCCCGGCCGCGACGGTCAATCGCCTGTGCGGCAGCGGGCTCGAGGCCATCATCCAGGGTGCGAGGCAGATCCGCCTCGGGGAAGCGGACATCGTGATCGCGGGCGGCGTGGAGTCGATGACGCGCGCGCCGTGGAGCACGCCCAAGCCGAGCGAGGCGTTCCCCGGCGGCAAGCTCGAGTCGTGGGACACGTCACTGGGCTGGCGCTACCCGAACCCGAAGCTCGCCGCGCGCTTCCCGCTCGAGGGCATGGGGGAGACCGCGGAGAACGTGGCCGAGCGGTTGAAGATCTCGCGGGAGGACCAGGATCGTTTTGCGCTGGCCTCTCACCAGAAGGCCGTGCGCGCGCAGCAGGCCGGGGCGTTCAGCGCCGAGCTGGTCCCGGTCGAGCTGCCACAGAAGAAAGGGCCGCCGATCGTGGTCTCGCAAGACGAGCAGCCGCGAGGTGACTCGACGTACGAGAAGCTCTCGACGCTCAAGGCTGCGTTCCGCGATGGCGGCAGCGTGACCGCGGGCAACTCGTCCACGCTCAACGACGGCGCCTCGGCGGTGGTGTTGATGAGCGAGCGCGCGCTGAAGGCCTGGGGCAAGCCCCCGCTGGCCCGCTTCGTCTCGAGCAGCACGGCCGGCGTCGATCCGCGCGTGATGGGGCTGGGGCCCGTGCCTGCGACGCGGAAGGCGCTGGAGCGGGCTTCGTGGAAGCTGTCCGAGCTCGACCTGATCGAGCTCAACGAGGCGTTCGCTGCGCAGTCGTTGGGCTGCATTCGCGAACTGGGGCTCGACGAGGCGCGCGTGAACGTCAACGGCGGAGCGATCGCGCTGGGTCACCCGCTGGGGATGAGCGGAGCCCGCATCGTGGCGACGCTCACACACGCGATGAAGGCCCGAAACGCGAAGCGCGGGCTGGTCGCCATGTGCATCGGCGTCGGCCAGGGCATCGCGGCTACGTTCGAGGCTCCATGAACCACTCAGCGCTTGTCTCCCTCTCCCTGCGCAGCGGGGAGAGGGCTGGGGTGAGGGGCCGAACATGATCCACCCATTCTTCACCGGCCTGAAAGCGCCGCTCCACATCTCGCACCGCGGGGGCGCGGCGCTGTACCCCGAGAACACGATGTACGCGTTCGAGCGCGCGATGAAGGTGCACGGCACCGACATGCTCGAGCTCGACGTGCACGCCTCGTCCGACGGGGAGATCGTGGTGGCGCACGACCCCACCCTCGAGCGCTGCACCGACGGCGCGGGCCCCCTGAGTGCGCTCAAGTGGGACCAGCTCTCCCGCCTCGACGCGGCGTTCCACTTCACGCCCGTCGGCGAGCAGGGCACGCCGCTGCGGGGCAAGGGCATCAGGCTGCCCTTGCTCAGGGAGCTCCTCGCCGCGACGCCCGGGCTGCGGCTCAACGTCGAGGTGAAGAGCGAGGGCGCGCTCGACGCGTTCGTCGCCCTGGTGAAGAAAGAGCAGTGCCTCGATCGCCTCTGCATCGGCAGCGAGCACGACTCGATCGCCGCCGAGCTCGCGAAGCGGCTGCCCGACGCCTGTCACTTCTACCCGCGCGACGCGCTGGCGGCCTTCGTGCTGCCCACGAAGGGGGGAGAGCCGCCCGACGACGACCCGCGCTACACCGTGCTCGACATGCCCTACCGATGGGAAGGCGTGATCCTCTTCGACGCCGAGCTGGCGAAGGTCGCGAAGGCGCACGGCAAGTGGATCAACGTGTGGACGGTCGACGAAGAGGTCGAGATGCACCGCTGCCTGCTCGACGGCGTGGGTGGCGTGATGACCGATCGACCCGACATCCTGCGCGCGGTTCTCGCCTCTACTTGATGCGCGCAAGCACCTCGGTGATTGCGGCATCGAGGGCCGGTCTAAGCGCGGCGACGTCAGCGGCTTCGAGCCTGGGCAATGGCAACGCTCTCGCCTTTCCGGCGCCGTCACGAAACACGAGGGACGCATTCACGCTGAGCTTGCCTCCGGACGAGTCGACTCTCGCCGCGACGAGCCAGCCCGTCGGTTGAACGTCACTGACGGAGAAGCCATCAATGCAGTCGAAGCCGTCTTCACAAGCTTCTTGAGCTGGTCGCACGGAACGCAGCGTTACGCCTCGCGCCGCGAGAGAGCCCGCCAGAGCATCCGCCAGCCCGTCGGGAGCCGAACCCCGCAACTCGATGTCGACGTTGGCTCTCCAGGTCTCGGAGCGCAGCTCTGACGGCAACCATCCACGGTTCACGGCGCGCTCCTGCCATGAAATGAGCGTCGCGAGCTGCTCACAGTGCGCATCGCCGGGCTTCGACGCTTCCTTCAATTCCGCCAGAGCTGTCGCGAGCTCGGCCTCACGATCAAGTTGGTGAAGGCGCGCACGCAACGCCACGCGGCTCTGCCAGGCCAACTGAGACGAGAGACTCCAGGGAGCGTTGAAGGCCGAGCAGGCGCGAGCGACAGTCGAGGTGCCTCGAGCTGCCGGGGGGAAGACCACACCGCGCCTCAGCCCGTCGGGCCCGAGGCTCGCCCCAAGGAGGCGGGCCGCGCGCACCACCGCGTCCTCCAGGCTCTCGCCCTGCTGCTGACTGAAGGGCAAGGTGGGGAGCCAAGACAGCACGTCGCCCGCGGGCGTGACGGCGGTCGTCAGCACCCACGTTCCGGGCACTGCGCCGATCTCGATCTCGACGAGGAAGTCACCCGCGAGCCCAAGCTGGCGAACGCGGCACGCTGCAAAGTCCTGCTCGGGCTCGCACACGTGCTGCTTCGTGAGCGCCTTCTCTGCGACTGCGTTGCTGACGATCTCCAGATCGGGCTGGCGAGCGAGCGCGAGGATCAGCTCAGCTTCCAGTCGCGTGTCGAGCGTCGTCGAGAAGGTGCCCGACTCGACCTTGACCGCGAAACGGGACCGCGGCCCGGCGTCGGATATTGCGGCTGGCGTGGCTCGAGCGCGTTCAGTGCATCCCAGCAGCAACACCGCCAACAGTCCGACGATGTTCCGCACCGACTCCACCCTCAGGGACAACCGGGGTTGATGGGGAAGCGGGTCACGTCTGCGTTGCCCGCGTTGCCCGCCGTGCGCTGGAAGCGGGGCCAGGCGTCGGTGCTGTCCAGCAGCCTCGGCGAGTCCACGATCAGCGCCACCACCTTCCCGGTGCTGGCTGCCACGTACAGCACGCCCGTGGTGGCCGTCGCGGCGCCGGGCCGACGATTGCAGTCCAGCGTCGGGTGCGCGTAGACCGAGTTGCTGCCGCTGAAGATGTTGCCCCACGCCGAGGCGCTCCCTGTCGCGCCGTCCTGCGCGAAGACGTAGAGGCTGCCGTTGGCGTTGACGGCGTAGCCCAGCCCCATCGCCTGACCCGCGCGGGGCCGCGCCAGGACCGGCGAAGTGCGGATGAAGCCCACTCCGGTGCCAACCGCCGTTCCTGCAGAGGTGAGCATCTGCGGATTGAAGCGCACGAGGTCGGTGCCCCGGCCAGCGAAGGCCGTGGTTGTGTTGCCAATTGCTGCCACCCCGTTGTCCACCGACACCGTCAAGTCACCTGTTGTCATCACCCCCGTCATCACGCGGTAGAGCCGCCGTGCACCCAGCGTCGAGCCGGACACGAGCGTGGTGCTTGCGCCGAGGAACGCCTGACCGCCCAGACAGCAGTCATTGCCGGGCGACTCGAGGAACTGCACCCCGCCCGCGACGGGCGACGTCGTCACGTTGTTGATGACCTGCCAGTTGAGGCCTACGCCGCCCGGGTTCGTCAACAGGTACGCGCTGGTGCCATCCGCGATGATGTTGGCTGCCGATTGGTAGGGCGGGCTGGGCACCGCGGCGAAGTCGAAGGCACCCGCATCGAGCGCGTTGATCCCGTTGAAGGCGTTGCTGGGACCGTACACGGAGACTCTGGACGAGCTACCTCCATTGGCGTTGAACGAGCCCGCCGCGACCACCTCGCTCGACGATGTCCCCATCAGCGCGATGGCGGAGTGGATGAGGCCCCCGTTGTTGCCTCGCACAGGGGACTGGGCAGGTGCGGAGAAGTCGACAGCTCGTAAAGCGCCCACCTTGCCGCCCGAGCCGTCGTTGGCCGAGAAGTACACCAGCCCCGCATCGCTGCTGACCGCCGTCGCGAGGCTCTGAATCGCGCCCAGCGCGACCGGCGCAACTACCTGCCCTCCATCCAGCGCGTTGATGGCGAAGAGCGAGCCAACTGCATCGGATGCTCCGACGTAGAGCGTGCCGTCCCGGCCCACCGCCGGCGAGGCCCGAATGGATTGCATCGTCGGTTGCACTTCCCAGCGGGTGCGCGTAACGCCAATGTTGCCCACCATCGACGTCTTCGAGTTTCCCACTCCGTCCGTCGCCCGTGCGGTCATCTGGAAGGTCCCCGTCAACCCGTCCAGGGGCGGCAGCGACATGTCCACTACCCAGCAGCCACCTGTCCCCGCGCAGACCCCGGCGTCATACGGCGACAGGAGCACCCCCTGAAGCCTCACGTCCATCCCCGCAACGTTCACTGCTTCATCAACCCCCAACTCCACCATGAAGATGTCGTCTCGCTGCATTACCGCCATCCCGGGCGGCCCAGTCACCGTCGGCGCCACCGTGTCCACCCTCACCACCACCGACTGCTGAAACCCCGCATCGGCGAAGTTCGCCCGCACCACGAGCGTGTGCGGCCCCTCCGTCAACGACAGAGCGGCGCTGTACTCCAGCCCTACCGACGGCAGCGGCTGAGCCGCCTGGGTGTCAATCTGGTACTCGAGCGCCGTGGGCAGCGTCACCGACGCGTCGGTCGTCAGTGCCGCCCGCAGCTGCGCGGCGCCGGCGTCCCTCGGCCCCATCGCTGGGCCAAGCAGTTCGAGCCCTGTCACGCGCAACTTGCACTCGCCATCCGCGGCGTCACAGCTGTAGCCGGTCAGGCAACTCACGCCCTGGCACAGGTCCACGCTGCCTCCCCCACCTCCCGTGGCGCCGCCTCCGCCGCCCATGGCTCCTCCGCCGCCTCCAGTGGCGCCTCCTCCGCCGCCCGTCGCGCCACCACCGCCGCCGGTGGAACCTCCTCCGCCTCCGATCGTCCCGCCACCTCCCCCGCCCGCGCCTGCGTCTACGATCACGCAGAAGTTGTCGCGGCAGACTGCGCCCAACTCGCACTGCGACGAGTCCGTGCACGTCCGAACCCCGAAGGTGCAGCCCACAAACCAGACACAGGACACAGCCACGATCAGTAAGCGCATTAGAATCGCCCTCCGAACTGCACCACTCCGCCACCTGAAATTGGAAGGATGGTCACCGTGTTGACTGGCGCCGCGGCGGCCGTCCCCCAGAGGACCGCGCCGATGCCGGCCGCGACTGCGCCGATGCCAAGACCCGCCAGGCCCACACCCGTGAGGGCTCGACCCGTACGCGCTGCTTCGAGCTGAGGCTCAGGCAGGCTGCCGCCCATCGTCGGCGTCACCCCGCAACCGAATCCACAACCGACCGCTGCGAGCACTCCGCCCAGCACCGCGACGCCGGCTCCGGCGTAGACGAGACCTTTGCCCGCGGCCCGTTGCCCTGCGCCGGTATCTTCGATGACCAGCGGCGGGGGTGGTGGGGGCGGGTCCTTGATCGGGTCCTTCACGGGGTCGATCTTCACTACCTCAACCTGTCTGGTCGCTGGCAATTCGCCGATCTTCAGTTGCGCGAACAACTGCGTCAGCGCGTTCTTGGCGATGTCCTTGAACGCGTCACGCCCCTTTGCCAACTTCACCGTGGCCGTCGGGCTGGCGACCTTGCCATCCTCACGCACCACTCGACCGCTCACGAGAACCGCACCCTCGAGCGTGTAGTCGAGACTCGCGTAGACGGCGTAGAGGGCCTCGGCCTTCTTCGCCAGTTGAACGAGGCACTCGTCCTCGCGCTCGCAATCCGACCGCTTTAACTCCTTCAGCGCGAGATCGTACCTTGCGAAGTCGGGAACCGCCGCGCCGGCGAGCCGAAGCAACCGCGTGTAGTCGCGCTGCATCGCTTCCTTGTCCTCGTTCGAGAATCCCGAAGGCGTGCGCTTGAACTCGAGTGGAAACGGCATCACCGAGGGCCGCGGCTCCTGCGCGAACGCGAACGAAGAGGTGACGAACGCCACGCAGCAAAGCCATCTCTTGAGCGCGAACATGGGCGGTGCTTGTAGCAAACGACGACTACCCGTCGACTTATGAAATGCGCGGCCCTCTCCCCGACCCTCTCCCCCTCGGGGAGAGGGAGATAGGGTGTCGACATGCAAGTCCACGCCTGCACCGCGGTGCACCCCCTTCCCGATGGCGAGGTGCGGCTGCTGGGCGCGATCGACTGCGTCACCGGCGCGATGACGCGCGTCGAGCTCGGCGGCAAGAAGCTGCTCGTCGACTGCGGCATCAGCCAGGGCCGCGAGGCACGCGACTGGGTGTTCCCCGACGCCGCGCGCGACGTCGACGCCGTGCTGCTCACCCACGGCCACCTCGATCACATCGGCGCGCTCCCCCACCTCCTCGACGGCGGCTTCGACAAGCCCCTCTTCGCCACCACCGCCACGCTCGCCATCGCCCGCATCTCGCTCGAGGACACCCTCTCGATGCAGCGCGCCAGCTTCCGCGAGACCAACGCCCTCCTCGCCGCGTTCGATCGCCTCGCGAAGGCCGTGCCCTATGACGGCAGCAGCCTCCTCGGCCTCCAGCTGTCCTTCCGCGAGGCCGGTCACATTCTCGGCTCGGCCTCGGTCGACGTCGCCAGCGGGAAGAGCCGGGTGATCCTCTCGGGCGATCTCGGCCGGCCCCAATCGCCGCTGCTCAAAGACGCCTTCACCGCCTGGCCCAACGGCCGCCCCGTCGACCTGGTGGTGATGGAGTCGACCTACGGCGAGCGCGAACACGAGCACGGTCACGACGACATCGCGAGGAAGCTCCTCGAGGTCGTCACCGAGACCGCCGCCCGCAAGGGCAAGCTCTTCATCCCCGCCTTCGCCATCGGCCGCACCCAGGTGATCCTCTTCTTCTTGAACCAGCTCGTCGAGTCCGGCCGCCTGCAACGCGTGCCCGTCGCCCTCGACACCCCGATGGGCCTGCTCGTCACCGAGACCTACTCGAAGTTCCAGAAGCTCTACGACGCCGAGTCGCTCAGCCAGCTCGCCCGGGGCGACGCGCCGCTCGACTTCGAGAACCTCTACGCGTCCCGGCGCGGCTCCGACTCGGCGCGGCTGCGCGACGCGCCCGGCCCGATGATCATCATCGCCGGCTCGGGAATGCTCACCGGCGGCCGCATCGTCAACCACCTCGTCGACGGCGGGCTGGCCGACGATCGCAACACCCTGCTCTTCGCCGGCTACCAGGCCGCGGGTACGCCCGGGCGCCGCATCCAGGACGCGGCGAAGCGCGGCGGCGGCGTCTGGCTCGACGGCCAGGAAGTCCCCGTCCGCTGCCGCATCGACACCCTGCGCGGGCTCTCGGCTCACGCCGATCGAAAAGAGCTCGCGGCCTGGCTCGGCGCCATCCCCGGCGTGAAGCGCGTCGCGCTGCACCACGGCGAAGTGAGCGCACAGCGGGCGCTGGTCTCTTTCCTCAGGCAGTGAAGCGGTCTCGGGGCGGGCGGCGGACCAGCGGCTTTCCGCTCATCTGCGCCCCCGCTCGCGCCCCGAAGACCGCCGCGGCGATCAGCTGGACAGCCGCCGCGCCGAGAAGCAGCGGCAATTCGTACACGAGGCCGGCGCAGAGGTGCGCGGTGCCCACCACCGTGGCCGCACCCGCGATCAGCGCCTCCACGGGCACCATGAACCGGGTGAAGAACCAGAGAAGCGCGAGGACCAACAGAAAGGTGATCAAGACGATGACGCCGACGAACGGGGACATGAAGGCTCCTGGGTGATCGAGGTGGATTCAACGAAGTGAAGACGCAGCACGACGCGCGACGAGCGATGAGTCACTGCCGTCGCGAGCAAGGGCGAGGGCCTTCTGGAAGGCCTCACCAGAATCGAACTTGCCGACCAGCTGGTGGCGCTGCTTGCGGAGCAAGGCGACCTCGAACTTCGCCGCGCCGAGGTCCGCGCCCACGCCACCACCCAGCCCGGCCTCGCTCTCGACCGACCACTTCACCTGCTGGAGAAACTGGCGCAGGTCGTCGACCGAGAGCGTCCGGCCGAAGTGCGCCACGTCGAGCGACGCCTCCGCCTTGAGCTTCACCTTCAAGTCTCCGGCTGCGACTGACTGGTTCTTCGCCGAGACCTCGAGCTCGGCCTTGATCACCACGGCGTCGGGCAGGGTTCTGCCGGCGAGCATCGCCCAGGCCTGGGGACCCGAGATCCGCCCCTCCTTCAGCGCCTGCTTCACCTCGTCGGGCAGCTTGAAGACGGCAGAGGCGACGACAGTGGCCTTCGTGTTCCCGGCAGCGTTGAACGCGACGGGGACCTTGATGAACGCGTCGGCAGCGACGCCGAGGGTGAGGTTCTGCCGCAGCTCGCCCTTCTCGAAGTCGATGCTCAGCCCCTCGCGGCCCTGCGCTGACGCCTTCGCCCCCGCCACCTTGAGATCGACGCCGAACGCCTCGAACTTGACACCGATCGAGTCGCCGACCTGAACCGCCCCCGTCAGGTCCACTTTCGCCTCGCTGATCTTCGACACATAGCCGCGCACGCGCGATCCCGCGTCGACCACGTCCCCCTTCACGCCGAGCTGATGCGCCAGGTCGAAGGCGGCTTCGAGGCCCGGCAGCGAGCCGTTCGCGCTGGTCACCGCCGCGCCCTTGAGCAGCGCGTCGCAGAGGTCTGCGGCCTTCGCGGCGTTCTCGACGTGAAACTTCGTGCCTGCCGCCACGCCCACCCGCGCCGAGCCCGCGACCGGAGCGCCCGCGCCCCCGTCACCCTGCCCGTCGACCTCCACCACGAAGCTGCCGTCGGCCTGCGGATCCACCCGCAGCTTCCCCTTGAACTCAGCCGCCAGGTTCAGCTTCACGCCAGCCATGGTGCTCAGCTCGAGGCTCTCGTCGGGACCGAGCCCGCTCAGTTGATCGCGGATCTGGCTCTCGAGCCACGAGTCGTCCCCCTCGGCCACGGCGGGCGGCCCGGCGAAGGGCATGGTCGAATCGGCCCCTCCGCTGCCGGGCAGCGGCTCAGCGGTCGAGACCGGGGAAGCAAGGTCTTCGGGGGTACAGGTCAGACGATTCGAGACGGGCTCCATGGCAGCTCCAGGTGTGGGGAGCCACGCTGCGGTGCACTCTCGGTGCCGCTTCAAGTGACCGGATCGACTCGACCGGCAGCCAGCCACCACTCCGCCGCCGTGGACTCAGCTCGCCTGCTCGGGCCTGACCGACGGCACGGGCGCGGGCGGGGGAATGCCCAGGCACTCGCGCACCGCGTGCACCAGCGCGCCCGGCCGGAACGGCTTCTGCACGAAGCGCGCGCCCTGCGACACCAGCCGCGCCGCGGCGAGGGGGTCAGGCGCGAAGCCCGACACGAGCACCACCCGCATCGAGGGGAAGCGATCCAGCAGCCGCTGCGCCAGCCACAGCCCGTCCTGCCCGGGCAGCAGCACGTCGGTCACCAGCACCGGCAGCTCGGAGAGGCTCAGCGAGAGCGCCATCGCCTGCTCGGCGTTGGCGGCCGGCAGCACCTGGAAGCCCTCGTGGGCGATCAGCCGCACCATCAGCGATCTCACGTCGGCATCGTCGTCGACCACCAGCACGGTCGCCTCGTTGGGGCGGCGCTGCCGGCGCGGCGGACTCAACGCCGGAGCGATCGCGTCGACGCCCTCCAGCGCGCGTGGCAGCCAGATGCGGAAGTCGGTGCCCTTCCCCAGCTCGCTCTCGACCTCGATCACCCCGCCCAGCGCCTTCACCACGCCGAAGACCGTCGCCAGCCCCAGGCCCGTGCCGATGCCCGGCGCCTTGGTGGTGAAGAAGGGCTCGAAGAGGTGCGACCGCGTCTCGGCTGACATGCCGGTGCCGGTGTCGGCGAACGAGAGGAGCACCGCATCACCCACGATGGAGCCCGGAGCGTTGCGAGCAGACAGCCGCAGGGTGCCGCCCAGGGGCATCGCGTCGCGCGCGTTGGCGGCCAGGTTCATCACGATCTGATCGAGCTGCGAAGGGCCGCTCCAGAGCGCCCACACGTCGGGCGGCACCTCGAGCTCGACCTTGATCGCCTCGCCCACCAGGCGCTGAGCCAGCTCGCTGGCGCGCAGCAGCAGCGGGCCGACCTCGACGCGGGTGGGAAGCACCACGTCACGCCGGCTGAACGCCAGGAGCTGGGAGGTGAGCCCGCTGGCCCGGGAGATCGCCTCCTGCACGTCGTTGAGCTCGGCCTGCGTGCTGCTGTCGCGCGGCACCGACTGGGCGGCCAGCGTGGTGCAGGCCCTCATCACCGAGAGCAGGTTGTTGAAGTCGTGCGCGATGCTGCCGGCGAAGCGGCCGAGCGCCTCCATCTTCTTGGCGTGCTCCAGCTCGGCGACCATCGCGCGCTCGGCGGTGACGTCGCGGGCCACGCAGAGAATGAGCCCCCCCTCGGCCACCGGAGAGACGACGCACTCGAAGCGGCCGGTGGTGCCGTCGGCGCGGCGGCGGCGCACCTCGCTGCGCGCCACCTGCCCGGCCCGGGCCAGCGACAACACCGTCTCCAGCGCGCTCGAGTCGGGGTCGTCGACCAGCGCCGCGCCGGCGGTGCCCCCGGTGGGATCGACGCCCAGCACCCGGCGAAAGGAATCACTGGCGTAGACGACGGTGTTGGCCGCGTCGACCAGGGCCACCAGGTCCATCGTGTTCTCGGCGATCAGCCGGTAGCGCGCCTCGAGCTCGGCGGCGTGGGTCTGGTGGGCCGCGACCTCCCCGAGCGTGCGCTGGAAGGCGCGGGCGTGCAGGCCGGCCATCACCGCCATCAGCACCACCGCCACCACCGCGCTGAGCACCACCTGTGAGAGGACGCTCTCGCGGAGCTCGACCTGCGTGGCGATCACCGCCATCGAGATCACGCACGCCACCGTGCCCACCAGGGCCAGCCGCAGCGCCCTGCCCTCGAGCGTGGCCAGGGCCACCACCACGCCCACCCCCACGTAGAAGGGGGCCGCCCCTATCTGCTGCGAGAGCCAGACCGAGATCACCGCGCCGACGCTGGGCACCGCGCAGAGCCAGAGCCCCGCCGCCGTGCCGCGCCCCGAGTGCGCCAGCCACGCCGCCGCCGGCCCCATCAACGTGAGCACCAGCACCAGCGCGGCGATCGGCAGCCTATGCACCGGCGCCTGGGTCAGCAGCATCTGGATGAAGACGGGAATTCCGGCGAGGCCCAGGAAGATCCCCACGCGCACGGCCGTGCGTCGACGCCTGGCAGCGTCAACCGACATCACATCTTTGAGGTAGCTGGTGGCCCCCCCACCAGCCGCCGAACCCGGCAGCATGGTCGGGACTCAACCACCACCCGCGTCACGCGCTCAAGACCCACTGGACATATGCGGGAGATCCCTCGGGAACGTCGAGGCGGAGCACTTCGGGGACGGTGTAGGGGTGCAGCGAGAGAATGCGGGCTTGCAGCGCCTGGTAGCCCGCCGCCGGCGCCTTGAGCACCATCAGCACCTCACGCTCGTCAGCCACGGCGCCTTCCCAGCGGTAGATGCTGCGCACCCCGGGCACGAGGTTGGCGCAGACGATCAGCCCTTCTTCCACGAGGGTGCGGGCGATCAGCGCGGCGTTCTCTTCGTTGGGGGCCGTCACCAGGACGACGGCGATCCCGGTCCCGAGCGGAGCCGAGGGGCCCGTGGTCACAACCGGACCTCGAACGCGTGGGTCTGACCGTCGACCAGCTTCACCACGATCTTTGCGAGCACGCCCACCAGCCGCTCGGGGGCGCCAAGCTCGAAGTGGAGCCCCATGTCTCCGGGCGCGGAGGGAAACGGGCGGTCGGGCTCGTCGCTCCGATAGACCGCGGCGGCCGCCAGGCGATCCAGCCGGTGGGGTTGAACCACCACCTGGACGTTCTTCTTCGTGCGGAAGAGCAGGACCTTGAACTCGGCTCTTTCTTCGATGATCTCGGGGTTGCTGGAGCGCTCGACCGGGAGGTTCACGGGAGCAGGCTTCGGTGCGGCCACTTCGTCTTGCGTCTCTTCAGCGATGGCGGCCTCGGCGGCGTCCATGGCGGCCAGCGACAACTTCAGCTCTGGATCTGCGTCGGCTTGCAGCCGAATCACCTCTTTTTCACCGGGGCTCGAGAGGCCGAGATCGAAGCGGAGGAGGTCGTCGAAGCTCACCGGGCGGCCGCGCTTGCGGGTGACCTCGGTATTCGCGCTCTTGAACTCCGCTGGCATCGAGCCCTTCACCTCACCGCCCAGCACCTTCACCAACTGGTCGTCGTCGATGCCCGTTCGTTCCGAGAACCACCAGGCCTGCCCGCGGAACTCCTGGTCAATCAACGCCGCCTCGGCCCTGCGTGCGTCATTGAGGGCGGTGAGGCTGGCGACGCCGGCGCGACAGTCGCGATCGACCTTGCCGATCGCGCTCCGCAACCTCGCGGCCAGCGACTTCGCGTCGCCCCGCCCGGTACCGCCCAGGGTCTCGAGCGCGACCAGCGCAGATTCGAGGCGGTCGCGGGCCTGGAGATCCTGCACCGCCCACTTCGCCATCGCTTCCCCGTCTTCGACGCTGTCGGGGATGGCGGACTCGACGGCCTGGCTGGCGGCGCGCTTGAGCCGCTGGGCGAGCTCGGCGACCTGCACGCCGTCACCCCACGAGCGCAGCGCCAGCTCGGGAATCGAGGCCAGCGGCTTCGTCACGCTCGCGGGCGAGACGCCGAGGGCCGACTTTCTGCGGAGCACGTCGCCCGCGGCCTCGAGCAGCAACCCCACCACCACCGCCCCATCGCCCGGCCGTTTTCCTGTCTCGAGCTCGTGGTGCAGCGCTTCGAGCTCGGTGAGGCGGGCGGCGTACTTCGTGGGGGCAGACGGGACCATGTTCAAGACTCCTCTTTCGGGCCCTCGTCGCGCTTGCGCGCTTCGAGGATGTAGAGCTTCAGCCACGCTTGCGCGCGGCTGACACGCTTGTACGAGTTGACGACGGTGATGCCGAGGGCACGAGCGACCTCCTCGTGATCATCGAGATCCTGGTGGTGGTACAGATCCCACGCAGCGGCTTCGTTGGGGTGCTCTTCCTTGAGCCGCTCCCAGGCGAGCCAGTACTCGCCGTGGGCTTCCTGCTGTTCAGCCAGCGCCTTCGCTTCAGCGATGGACCGATTGGCCTCGGGCAAGCTGACTTCGGGCTCGTCGCCGTCCTCCCCGACGCCGTGGCCCGAGTCGAGCTCCTCACGCTGGCGGCGGTACCGGTCGATCGCGCAGTGCTTCACGATGCGCAGGAAGAAGGTCTTGGGCGAGGCGGCTTTTCCAGGCACCTGCTCCGAGACGCCACGAAACTGATCCAGCCCCTTGGCCATGAACTTGGCGACGGCGTCCTGGAAGATCTC
Organism: Archangium sp.; assembly: GCA_030681645.1. Lineage (GTDB taxonomy): Bacteria > Myxococcota > Myxococcia > Myxococcales > Myxococcaceae > Archangium_A. The sequence goes on along the minus strand of JAUXRX010000017.1, from coordinate 302,453 downwards.
GTCGGCGTCGTCGGGGGAACCCCTCATGAACGCGCCCTGCACCCGGCGGATGACGGTGGTCGAGGCATCACGCCACCGGAACACCAGTTCACCCAGAGGGCGTTTGTAGTCCTGGCCAAGCGCCTTGCGCCTGGCGATGTCTGCGAACAACTCGTCGTCGTTGAGCATGGGCTGAGGCCCGGGACCATACCTGTCCCACACGGGGGGGCAGCGGCATTCCTGACCGGAAATCGACGGCTCGAAGCCCCTGGAATCAAAGGCCGTCAGGAAGAAATGAGGCCCTCGTCTTCTCCCTCAACGGTCGCTGAATCCGGCCGGGAAAGCCCTACACGCTACGCGGTTCGCCGCGCTCGGAAATCGCGGCTTTCACACTCGGGTTCAAGTGCCGGCATTCTTCGGGAGAGAGCGTCTCCCCTTCACCTTGCGCCCGGCCGGAGAGGCCCTACACGCTCCCTCTGGTTCGACTCCAGGCAACCTGAAAATCAGGTTGTGTCCGCGGGACGGCACCCGCACTCGTCTTTGGAACGAGCCATTCCGTGGCTTCTCCACTCGGGCGCATCTTTGTTGGAGTACCCGCCATGAGCCGCACCATCGTCATCGGAGACCTGCACGGCTGCTACGACGAGACGGTCGAGCTGCTCGACGCGCTCCACGTCACGTCTTCGGATCGCGTCATCTTCGCGGGTGATCTGGTCGACCGGGGCCCCAAGCCACGCGAGTGCGTCGAGCTGGCGATGCGGCACGAGTGCATCCTGGGCAACCACGAAGAGAAGCACCTGCAGCAGCGGCACAGCCGCCCCGAGAAGCTCTCGCCCGCCCATCTCTTCACCCGCGACGCGCTCGAGCCGAAACACTACGAGTACTTCGAGAAGCTGCCGCTGTTCATCCGCCTGCCCGTGTTCGGCGCGGCGGTCGTGCACGCCGGCGCCTTCCCTGGAGTGCCGCTCGAGGATCAACGGCCCAACCACCTGCTCCACGTGCAGCACATCAAGCCGCCTGGCCTGAAGAGCTTCTGGCCCTCGAAGGCGCCGGCCGACTTCTCGTTCTGGACGAACTTCTGGCGTGGCCCGGAGCGGCTCATCTTCGGGCACTCGGTGCTCGACCAGCCGCTCGTCACGCAGTGGGCAGTGGGCATCGACACCGGCGCGGTCTTCGGGCGTGGCCTCACGGCGCTGGTGCTGCCCGACTGGGAGCTCAAGACGATCCCCACGCGCGATTACTCGGGGGGCAGGAAGACCGTCGCCAGCTACGCCGTGCAGGATGGCGTGATGGCCTTCAGCTGAAGTCTGGGCAGCACCTCGCTCTTCGTTGACCGAGCGCAGGAAGCGCCCAATCCATCAGCTCCCGGAAAACAGCTCGAGGCTCAGGTCCATGGCGCGCGCGGAGTGCGTGAGCGCGCCCATCGACACGTAGTCGACGCCGAGCTTCGCCAGGCGCGGCAGGCGCTCTTCGGTCACCCCACCCGACACCTCGAGCTCGACCTTGCCTGCGGCGATCGCGACGGCCGCCTTCACCTTCGCGTCGTCCATGTTGTCGAGCATCACGATGTGAGCGCCGTGCGCGATCGCCTCGCGGAGCTGCTCGAGGCTCGTCACCTCGATCTCGATCTTCACCAGGCGCGGGGCGTTTGCCTTCGCGCGCGCCAGCGCCTTCGCGATCGAGCCGCCGACCGCGGCGATGTGGTTGTCCTTGATCAGCACGCCGTCGAAGAGGCCGAAGCGGTGATTGAAGGCGCCGCCGTCCTTCACGGCCTGCTTGGCGAGCCCGCGCATGCCCGGAGGCGTCTTGCGGGTGTCGAGGATCTTGAGCTTGCTGCCCTTCACGCCCTCGATCAGCGCCATCGCGGCCGAAGCAGCCGTGGCCATGCCAGCGCAGCGCTGCACGATGTTGAGCGCGGTGCGTTCGCCGATGAGAAGGCTCTGCAGCGGCCCTTTGAGCGTGGCCACGCGCTGCCGCTCACTCGTCCTGGCGCCGTCACGAGCCTCGAGCTTCACCCGCACGGACGGATCAACCTTTTCGAACGTGCGTACGAAGGCGCCGAGGCCGGAGAGCACCATCTTCTCCTTGGCCCACAGCTCCCCGCGGCCGAGCGCGCCGGGAGGAACGAGCGCAGAGGTGGTGACGTCACCCGCGCTGCCGAGATCTTCATCGAGAGAGAGGTCGATCAGCCGGTCGAGGAAGGTATTCATGCTCGTTCTCGTGTCTCCCTCTCCCCGCGGGGGAGAGGGTCGGGGAGAGGGCAAATCAACGACGCTTCTTCGCCCTGGGCTTCGGAGCCGGCTTCTTCGCCGGAGCCTTCTTCTTCGCGACGGGAGCCGCCTTCTTCTTCGCGACGGGAGCCGCCTTCTTCTTCGCCGCGGGAGCCGCCTTCTTCTTCGCCGCGGGGGCCGCCTTCTTCTTCGCCGCGGGAGCCGCCTTCTTCTTCGCCACAGGGGCCGCCTTCTTCGCAGCCGCCTTTTTCTCCTTCGGCTCCTCCTTCTTCGCGGCGTTGAACTCACGCACGGCGTCGTCGACCAGGCCCATGCTCATGTAGGCGACGCCGAGGTCCGTGTGATCACGCGAAGTGAGCCCCTCCTTCGTGCCCTCCCGCAGCTTCTGCAGCGCCTCGGTCACCTGTTGATCGGTCTCCTGCACGCGCAGGCCCGACAGCTCTTCCTTCAGCTCCTCGCCCAGGTTGACCGCGCCATCCCGCGCGGGCGCCGCGATGCGCACCTCGACCGGCGCGATGCGCTTGATGTTGTCGCTGACCTTGCTGATGCGGTTGCGCAGCTCGTCCACCCGCGCGCGGTCCTTCGCCACCACCTCAGCCGGGGCGCGGGAAACGAACGACGGGTTGCTCAGCCGCCCCTCGATGCCGACGATCTCCTTCTCGGCCTTCTCGATCTCCTTCTTGAGGCGCTCGCGCTCTTCGGCGAGGTCGACGATTCCGGCGAGCGGCACGTAGATCTCCATGTCAGCACGAATCTCTGCGGCAGCCTGCGGGGGCTTCACGCCCAGGTCGCTCACGTGCAACGACGCGAGCCGAGCCAGCTGCACCACGTAGTCGCGGCACCGCTGCAGGGTCTCGCGCACAGACGGGTGCGGCGACTGAATGTGCGCCTCGACGCGGATCGCGGGCGAGAGCAGCGATTCGCCGCGGATGGTCCGGATGCCGTCGATCGCGTCGATCACGGGCTTCATGAGCGCCTCGGCCTCGGGGTCGCTCAGGCGACGATCTTCGGTCGGGTACGTGGCCAGGCTGATCGACTCGACCGGGCGCTGCATGGGCAGCTGCTGCCACAGCTCCTCGGTGATGAAGGGCATGATCGGGTGCAGCGCCCGCAGCACCTGGTCGAGGCAGAACACCAGCACGGCCCGGGTCGAGTCGCGGGCGTGCTCGTCGTCGCCGCGCAGCGAGCTCTTGGACAGCTCGATGTACCAGTCGCAGAACTCGCGCCAGAGGAACTGGTACAGCAGCGAGCTCGCCTCGCCGAAGTTGTAGGCGGTGAGCGCGGCCTGCACGCCGTTGATGCACACGTTGAGGCGCGAGAGGATCCAGCGGTCGGCCAGCGACAGCGCCCGTTCCTTCACGAAGATCTTCGGGTCGACCTTGAAGTCGCCCATGTTCTGCAGCGCGAAGCGCGACGCGTTCCACAGCTTGTTGCAGAACGCCTTGTAGCCCTCGATGCGCTCGACGCTGAGCTTGATGTCCCGCCCCTGCTGGGTGAGCGAGGCGAGCGTGAAGCGCAGCGCATCGGCGCCCATCGGCTCGAGCCCGTCGGGGTACTTGTTCCTCACCGACGCGGGCAGGTTGGCCGCCGGAGCGCCCTGGATGATGTCGAGGGGATCGATCACGTTCCCCTTCGTCTTCGACATCTTCTCGCCCTTCTCGTCGCGCACCATCGCGTGCAGGTACACGGTGTGGAAGGGCACCTTCCCCATGAAGTGGATGCCCATCATCATCATCCGGGCCACCCAGAAGAAGATGATGTCGTGCCCGGTCTCCATCACGGAGTTCGGGTAGAAGGTCTTCAGGTCTGGCGACTCGGTGTTCGGCCAGCCGAGCGTCGAGAACGGCCAGAGCGCCGAGCTGAACCAGGTGTCCAGCACGTCGGGGTCCTGCACCCAGTTGCCCTCGGTGGGCTTCGTCTTCGACACCACGACACGGGCGTTCTCGAAGTCCACCGTGCCGTCGGGGTTCGCCTGGTACCACGCGGGGATCTGGTGGCCCCACCAGAGCTGGCGGCTGATGCACCAGTCATGGATGTTCCGCATCCACGAGAAGTAGGTGTTCGTCCACGACTCGGGGACGAACTTCGTCTTCCCCTGCTCCACCGCGGCGATCGCTTCGTCGGCGAGCGGCTGCACCTTCACGTACCACTGCCACGACAGGCGCGGCTCCACGGGCACGCCGGTGCGCTGGCTCAGCGCCATGGGCAGCTTGTGGGGCTTCTCTTCCACCAGCAGGCCCAGCGCGGTGAGGTCTTCGAGGATCTTCTTGCGCGCGGCGAAGCGCTCGAGCCCCTTGTAGGGCCCGCCGTTCTCGTTCACGTGCGCCGTCTCGGTGAAGATGTTCACCATCTCGAGGTTGTGGCGCTGCCCGGTGGCGTAGTCGTTGTGATCGTGCGCGGGCGTCACCTTCACCACGCCGGTGCCGAACTTCGGGTCGACGAGGATGTCGTCGGCGATGATCGGGATCTCCCGGTTCACGAACGGGAGCAGCACCTTCTTGCCGATGAGGTGCTTGTAGCGGGGGTCTTCGGAGTGCACGGCCACGGCCGTGTCGCCCAGCATCGTCTCGGGGCGGGTGGTGGCCACCACCAGCTTCTCGTCCGAGTCCTTCACCGGGTACGCGATGCTCCACAGCGAGCCGTTGCGCTCCTCGTTCTCCACCTCGAGATCCGAGAGCGCCGTGCGCAGCTGCGGGTCCCAGTTGATGAGCTTCTTGGCGCGGTAGATGAGCCCTTCCTGGTGCAGGCGCAGGAACACCTCCTGCACCGCCTCGGACACGCCGGCGTCCATGGTGAAGCGCTCGCGGCTCCAGTCGAGCGAGGCGCCCAGCACCCGGTGCTGCTCACCGATGCGCGCCCCGTACTTCTCCTTCCACGCCCAGACGCGCTTCAAGAACTCCTCGCGCCCATAGTCGTGCCGCGACTTCTTCTCGGTCTTGAGGAGCTCGCGCTCGACCAGCATCTGCGTGGCGATGCCGGCGTGATCGGTGCCGGGCAGCCAGAGCACGTTGAAGCCGCTCATGCGCTTCCACCGCACCAGGATGTCCTGGATGGTGGCGGTCAGCGCGTGACCGAGGTGCAGCGAGCCCGTGATGTTGGGCGGAGGCAGGACGATGCAGAACGCGGGCTTGGTCGAGTGGGGGTCGGGCTTGAAATAGCCGCGCTCGTTCCAGATCGGGTACCACTTCGATTCCACCACGCCGGGCACCCAACCTTCGGACTTCTTCGGGGCTTCGGCGGACTGCTCAGTCTCGTTCGTCATCTGACACCCTTCGAAACAGAAACAAGTAAGGCGGCCCCCTCAAACACGGAAAGGGCCGCCTTCGACAACTGAAGATTCTCAAAAATCGCGCTTACGCCAGGCCCTTGGCTTCGCGATCCTTGATCAGCCGCTCCAGCTCCTCGCGGATGATCGTCTCGGCGAGCTGGGGAACGACTTCCCAGGCGATCTTCTCGATGACTTCCTTCGAGGCCTTCGAGAGGGCCTCGCGCAGGTGCGCTTCGCCGCCATCGCCAGCGCCGCGGTGCGAGTCGAGGTCGAGCGATTCGGTGCGCTGCGGCGGGTGCGGCTGCTGGTGCTGCTGCGGAGGCGCGTGGCCCGGCAACCCGAACGGATCGCGGCGGGGCACGCCGGGCAGCGGCGCGGCACCCGGAGGACGGGGGAACCCACCGGGCATTCCCGGCGCGGGCGGCATGCCCGGCGTCCCAGCCATCGGAGGCCGCGCCATGCCCGGCCCCGGAGGCATGGTGCCCGGCATGCCCGGCACGCCCATCGGACGCGGCGGCATACCCGGCTGGGTGCCCATCGGCACGCCCATCGGGCGCGGCGGCATTCCACCGGGCGGCATGCCCGGCTGGCCCATCGGCATGCCCATCGGGCGCGGCGGCATGCCGGGCTGGGTGCCCATCGGCACGCCCATCGGGCGCGGCGGCATGCCCGGCTGCGTACCCATGGGCACGCCCGGCATCGGACGGAGCGGCTGACCGGGCTGCCCCTGCAGGCCCGGCATCGGGCGCGGCTGCGAAATGCCCTGGAGCGGCTGCGGCGGCGCGGCCGGCGGGCGGATCTGCTGCGGGTTCGGCGCCGCGGGCGCGCCCATCGGCGTGGTGGAAGGACCGAGGTGCGAGAGCGGGTTGGGCTGCGCGGCGGCAGGCGCCATGCCCACCGAGGCGCGCACGCGATCGAGGAAGCTGGTGCTGTCGAACGGCTTGGGAATGTGGCCGTTGGCGCCGACCGCCTGGGCCCGCGCGGGATCGAAGGGCTCGAAGTTCCCGGCCAGCAGCAGCACGGGAATGTGCGAGGTCGAAGGATCGCTCTTGAGCTCCTGGCAGACCTCGTAGCCGTTCTTTCCCGGCATCATGCAGTCGGCGATGACGAGGTCGGGGCGCAGCTCGCGCGCCTTGGCGACCGCATCGAGCCCGTTGTCCACGGCTGTCAGCGTGAAGTCTTCCATCGCAAAGAGCATTCCAACGATCTTGCGAATCGTGAGCGAGTCGTCGGCGACGAGGACTGATTTAGGCATCGCGGTCAGTTTAGGGGCAACCCTTCGGCACCCTCAAGAAAACATGCGCCCCACGTCGAGGACTGACGCCCCATCCAGCGAGGTTCCTGACCGCACGCCCTCGACCTGGCTGGCCGACAGGCCCAGCAGGTCACCACCGACCTCGAAGAGCACCACGAACGGCTGAACCAGGCCCAGGGGCCCCACGGTGAAGACCGGGCAGAGCTGGGCGCGGTGCACGGCCACGCCCAGGAAGCTGCCGGCGTTGGGGGCGCGGTTGAACTGGGCGCCCGCTTCGATCACCTGCACCACGTGGTGGAGGGGGATCGCCAGCCGCTCACCCTGCACGGTGAAGACCAGCGCGCTCGGATCGGTGCGGTGGTGGCGCTCGAGCGGCTTGAGCTGGCGGGGCAGCCCACGCGCGGCGCCGTCGGCGTCGAGCTCGAACACCAGCCGGCCTTCGTACTCGATGGCCGCGGCGATCGCCGGGGCGAGCAGCGGCACCAGCCGCCCCTGCACCGTCCAGCGCGGCAGCCCGGTGCAGTCGAACACGCCGTCGACCTGCTTCACCCGCAGCGCCAGCGTGGGCGAGACGTCCAGCACCACGCCCGCCCCGACGTGGGCCTCGGTGTCCCCCCCCAGGATCAGGGACAGATCGCGCACGGGCAGGTGCTGCGAGAGCTGCAGCACGCCTTCCTCGTTGACGCGCGCGACCTCGAGCACGCGCACGGCGTCGAGTGCGTACCTCGTCGCACCCGCGCTGAAGAAGACACACAGCCGGCGTTCATCGCGACTCACCAGAAGCGCCAAGCTCGCACGGCCTGCGAGCGTCTGCTAGTTCGCCCATCCGGCAATGGCGCAGATCCTGTTGGTCGATGACGAGAAGGTCGCGAGATCGCTCTACAGCGATTTCCTGGCGGGCGCCGGGCACGAGGTCACCGCGGTCGGCTCGGTCGCCGAGGCCAAGGAAGCGCTGGCGAAGACGCGCTTCGCCCTGCTGGTGACCGATCTCATTCTCCCCCAGAGCGACGGCATGGCGCTGTTGCAGTACGTGCGCTCGACCCAGCCCGACGTCGAGGTGCTGGTGATCACCGCGCTCGACAAGGTCGAGCCCGCGGTGCGCGCGATCAAGAGCGGCGCGGCTGACTACCTGGTCAAGCCGGTGCAGCCCGAGGTGCTGGCCCACGCGGTCAACCGCGCCCTCACCCAGCACACCCTGCTCAAGGAAAACGAGGCGCTGCGCACGCACGTGGCGCTGCTCGAGGCGGGTCAGCGCATCGCCACCACGCTCGAGCGCGACCACCTGTTCGAGGCCACGGCCTCGGCGTTTCAGTCGATGTGTGCGGCCGACGCGGTGGTGGTCTTCGTCAAGGAAGCCGGCGGCCAGCTCGAGCTGGCGAGCTTCCAGGGCTTCGCCGACGTGCCGCGCGAGCCGGTGGAGAAGCAGACCCTGCAGATCGTGCGCGAGGCGGTGGGGAAGATCGATCGCGCCGGCCAGGAGATCGCCATCGAAGACCTGGGCTTCGACACGGCCTTCCTGGTGCCGGTGTACGAGGGTGACGCGATGTACGGCGCGGTGCTGTTGTTCTTCCGCGACGACATCTCGGACGCCGGCGTCTCGGGCGCGCCTTTCCTCGCGCGGCACCTCGGCCTGGCGCTCAAGAACCTGGGCAAGTTCGCCGCGGTGGAAGATCTCGTCTACCTCGACGATCTCACGCACCTCTTCAACAGCCGCTACCTCCAGCTCGTGCTCGACAAGGAATTCAAGTCGCAGGCGACGAACGACAAGCCCTTCGCCCTGGCGTTCCTCGACCTCGACTACTTCAAGAGCATCAACGACACCCACGGCCACCTGGTGGGCTCGAAGCTGCTGGTCGAGGTGGCGCGGGTGCTCAAGAACTGCGTGCGCGACAACGACATCGTGTGCCGGTGGGGCGGCGACGAGTACGTGCTGCTGCTGCGGGGCACCGACTCGGGGGGCGCGCTCAAGGTGGCCGAGCGCATTCGCCGGTCGATCGAGTCGCACCGCTTCCTCGCGCGCGAGGGCTTCAGCCTGAGCATCAGCACCTGCATCGGCATCGCCAGCTACCCCGAGCACGCGCAGGACCAGGAGACGCTGGTCGATCTCGCCGATCGCGCCATGTACCGGGGCAAGAAGGGCACGCGGAACATCATCTACATGGCGGCGAAGAACCTCGAGGCCACGCCGGCGAGCCGCCACCAGTCGGGCCCGCTGCCGGCGGTGACGCCGCGCAAGGAAGAGGGCTGAAGCGCCCCGTCGTTTCAGGCCCGGCCCGCTGCCACGGTCTTCGCGTACGCGCCCGGAGTGACCCCCAGCAGCGCCTTGAAGTCGCGCACGAAGTGGGGCTGATCCACGTAGCCAAGCTCGGCGGCGAGATCGGCCAGCTCGAGCTTCGGGTTCGCCTTGAGCCGCTCGTTGGCCTCGTGCAGGCGATAGCGCTGCAGCACCCACTTCGGGCTCGCGCCGACGTACGTGCGGAAGTGCCGCTGCAGCATGCGCAGCGTGAAGCCTGAGGCGGCGGCGAGCTGCTCGACCTTCACCCACGTCCGGTCGAGGGCCGCACGCTCCACCAGGTCCCTCACCGCGCGGGCGAGCGGATCCACGTCGGTGACGCGCTCGAGCAAGAACCGCTCTGCCAGCGCGATCGGCTCGGCGTCGGCAGACAGGTCCTCCGCCCAACGCGCCCCCGCGCGGCCGAACACCGTGCCGAGGGGCACGACCCGATCGGCGAGCGTCGAGACCGGAGCACCCAGCACCGCGTGGAACATCGCCGGGCGGAACTTGATCCCGAACACCCGCCCCTTCCCTTCCAGGGTGCGGGAGAACCGGCGCGTCGCCACGCCCGTCACCTCGTGCTTGTGGCCCTCGACGATCACGTGCACCGACGGGTGGGGAAGCGTCTGCACCAGGAGCGGCGGCAGGCCCCGCAGGTCCCACGCGACGGACCAGAAGTGTTCGATGACGCCGGCCAGGGCCTCTGCCGGCGCGGTGCGCGCATGGGTGACGGGCCCGCTCGCCACGCCGTGCACCACCCCACGCGCCGGCCTGGCAGCCCGGCGGTTCATGTCGCGTTTGTGCAAGACGTCGATCGCAGCGGGCCGGTACACCACCCGGCATGAGCGAACTCTTCACCCACGAGACCATCGACATCTCCGCGCCCGCTGCCACGGTGTGGGCGCTGCTGACCGACCCGGCACTGACGAAGCAGTACATGTTCGGCTGCGAGGCGATCTCCGACTGGAAACCAGGCAGCCCGCTGATCTGGCGGGGCGAGCTGGAAGGAAAGCCGATGGTCTTCGTGACCGGCCGGGTCGTCACCTTTGAGCCGCATTCGCTGCTCGCGTACACCACCTTCGACCCCCATGGAGGAATGGTCGACGTGCCCGAGAACCACGTCACCATGACGTGCCGGCTCACCCCGCTCTCCGCGACCGCGACGCGGCTCGAATTCTCGCAGGGTGACTTCAGCCGGGTGCAGAACGGCGCCGCGCGTTACGCCGACGCGATGAAGGGTGGGGACGGCCTGCTCGAGAAGCTGAAGCAGCTGGCCGAGTCTGACGGGCGCTGAGGCAGGGAGGGCTACGCCGCCCGCTGGGCGGGCCGCACCTGGCGCTGCACCACCCCGTCGCGCTTCCACACGGTGAGCTCGACGATGGTCGCCGAGTCGATCGCCAGCAGCCGCTGCAGATCATCCACGTTCGCCACGCTGCTGCCGTTCAACTGCAGCACCACGTCGTTCGACTCGAGCCCGCCTGCCGACGCAGGCGTGTCGCGGCCGATCTCCACCACGCGCACGGCCTTCGGCTGACCCAGCCGCGTCGCCAGCTCGGCCGACAGCGTCTCGTTGCGCGCCGCGATGCCGAGGAAGCGCCGCCGCACCTCGCCGTGCCGGAGCAGCAGCGCCGACACCCACGACGCCGTCGACGACGGCACCGCGAAGCCGATGCCCTGCGCGAACGGGAGCATGGCGGTGTTGATGCCCACCACCTGCCCCCGCGCGTTGAGCAGCGGCCCACCCGAGTTGCCCGGGTTGATCGCCGCGTCGGTCTGGATGAGCCCGTCGAGCGACGCGCCGTCACGCCCCGGCAACCGGCGCTCGAGCGCGCTCACCACCCCGAGCGCGACGCTGCGCTCGAAGCCGAACGGGTGACCGAGCGCCAGCACCACCTGGCCCACCTTCACCTGCGCAGCCGAGGCGAAGGGCAGCACGGGCGCGTCCTTCCGCCCGGTGCGGACCACGGCGAGGTCGGTGACCTCGTCGCGGCCCACCACCTCGCCCTCGAACTTCGCGCCGTCGTGAAAGCGCAGCTGCAGCTTCGAGGTGCTCTTCACCACGTGCGCGTTGGTGAGCACGAAGCCATCACTCATCGCCAGGCCCGTGCCGTGACCGCGCCGGTGCTCGAGCGCCACCACGCTGGGAGCGGCGCGCTCCACCAACTTCTCCAGCTCGTCGCTGAAGAGCTCGAGCGGGCTCATGTCAACGGCCCCCGAGCGTCACCTGCGAGGTCGTGACCTGGCCGTTGCGGAAGTACTTGAGCGGCACCTGCTGGTCCGAATGATCGGCGCGCAGGTAGCGATACAGATCCTGCAGCGTCTTCACCGAGTCGTCGCCCAGGTGCAGCACGGTGTCCCCGTACTGGATGCCGGCCTTGTCAGCGGGCCCGTCCTTCTCCACCGAGGTGACCAGCAGGCCGATCTCCTCGCCGGTCGAGGCGCGCACCGGGTCGGGCAGCTGCACGGGCTGGAGCTGCAGCCCGAGGTAGCTGCGCCGCACCTTCCCGTGCGCCTCGAACTGCGCCACCACGCGGCGAATGGTCTTCGTGGGAATGGTGACGCTCGTGCCCCGCAGCAGCCCGTTGGTGGTCATGCCGAGCACCCTCCCCTGCAGATCGACCAGCGGTCCGCCGGAGAAGCCGGACTGATGCGGGGCGTCGGACTCCAGGTAGAAGTCCACCTCGCCCCCGCGGGGCGTGCGCCAGGGCTTCTGCCCCACCGCGCTCAAGATGCCGCTGGTGGCGCGCACCGTCTCGCCCGGGCGCGCCAGGCGCAGCGCCAGCTGGCCCACCTTCACCCCGGCACCGTCGTCGAACGTCGCCGCAGGCAGCGGCTCGTCGACCTCGAGCAGCGCCAGATCGGTCGACTCGTCGCGGCCCTTCAGGCGGGCCTTCAGCTCCTTGCCGTCGACGAAGACCACCACCTCTTCCTTCAGCACGCCGCCGGCGGCGGTGACGATCTGCTTCGGGCTCCAGACGATCCCGCTGATGGCGCGGCGGTGCCCTCCTTCGACGCGCACGACGCTCTTCCCGGTGTTCTCGACGATCGTGCTCAGCGTGTCCGACAGCTCTGCGATGACGACAGGCATGGTGTTCGGCTCCGAGGTTGGTTGAGTGCTGACGACCGCGCAAACGTAGGAGTGCGTTCGCGTTCCGCCATCGCCACAACGGAGAGGAGAAGTTTGAAGAAATGCAAAGAGCCCCCTCCCGGTGTGGAAGGGGGCTCTCGTGCTGGTCAAGGCTGCTGCGAGACGTCAGAGGTTGATGAGGCCCATCTTCGCGGCGCGCACGACCGCCTCGACGCGCTTCTGAGCGTTCATCTTCTGGAGGATCGAGTTCACGTGGAACTTCGCGGTGTGCTCACTGATCGAGAGCCGCACGGCGATCTCCTTGTTCGACAGGCCGTCGGCCAGGAGCACGAGCACTTCGTTCTCGCGCTTGGTCAACGTGTCGTTCTCGACGCTGGTGCCGGGCGTCGACAGATCGCCCACCAGCAGCGGCTTCGCGTTGGCCAGGGTGGCCAGCACGCTCGGGTCGACCACGGCGAGGCCTTCGTGCAGCGCCTCGATCGCGGCGGCCATGGCCATCGCCTTGCTGTCGCGACGGATCGCGCCCTTCGCGCCCGCCTTGAGCGCATCGAGGCTCTGGCCGGCGTTGACGAGCGCGAGCACGGGCTTCTTGTACGTCAGCTCTTTGATCGTCTGCAGCGCAGCGACGGTGTTGGTCGTGACATCGACGACCAGCACGTCTGCCTGCGTGACACGCGCCGAGATTTCCAGGTTGGTCTCGACGGGGCTCAAAATCATCTGCTCTGCGTGCTCTGACAGCGCCTCAACGAGCGCGTAGTCACCAAGAACGGCAACACGGAGGGGAATCGTCTTCGGAGGAAGGCCTTTCATATGACCTCATAGATAAAGCAGGTTCGGTCCATCGCAAGGAGCCACGACTCCCTGCCCACGCCACACAGATGCGCCAGCTCACGAAACGGTTTCCTTCAAGAAACGTGAAGCGCGCACTCCTCAAGAACATCAGCCGCATGCAGTTCACTCCCGCGCCAGGAACTGGCGAGCGCGCCTGTTGTGCGCGGCCCGCGCGCGAATTGCGGTTCCACGCCAGACGGAAGTCACTGTCACGCATCCGTCATCCGCCCGACGGACGACTGCGGTGACGAAGCGAACGCGGTCACATTGAAGGTCGAGCGGGCGCGCGCCCCATCATCCTGACTGGGAAAAGCGCCCGCTCAGGAACGGCGCGACTCCAAGCCCTTCCAATCACGCGTGTGGGTGCGTGGCGTGAGAGCCGCAGCAGACCGGCGCATGAATCCATCCCCCGCGAACCGATTGCTGCCCCGACTCTCTCTGCTCACCGCGCTGGTCTTCGCCGCCTGCGATCCCACGCCGGTCCCCACGCCCACGCCCACGCCGCCCACGCCCGAGCTGCCGGGGCCGCTGGCGACGCTCGACATCAGGGCCTCGGCGGCCACGGTGACGGTCGGAGGCGCGGTGCTCTTCACCGTCGTCGGCCACGACGCGAAGGGCGACGCGGTGGAGGTCTCGCCGGCGTGGTCTGCCTCGGGTGGCGGAGCGATCGACGCCGCGGGCAGGTTCACCGCCGGCACGGTGGCGGGGAGCTTTCCCGAGGCGATCACGGTGACGAGCGGGTCCATCTCTGCGCGCGCCACCGTGACGATCACGCCCGGCGCGCTGATGGCGATCCACGTGACGCCGGCCAGCGCCACGCTGGCGGTCAACACCCGCGCCCAGTTCCTCAGCACCGGGCAGGACGCCTTCGGTAACCCGATCGCCATGGCCCCCGCCTGGAGCGTCGCCGCCGGTGGCGGGACGATCACCAGCGACGGCATCTTCACCGCGGGGAGCACCTCCGGGGTCTTCACCGCCACCGTTCGGGCGACGCAGGCCGGGATCTTCGGCAAGGCGACCGTCTCGATCGTGGGTGGGCAGGTCGCCACGATGGCGATCACGCCGCGGGCCGCGTACCTCGCTCCCGGCGGCACGTTTCAGTTCACGGTCACCGGCGCGGACGCAGACGGCAACGCGCTGTCGGTGCTGCCGAGCTGGTCGACGAGCGCCGGCGGCACCATCTCGAGCACGGGCCGCTTCACGGCGGGCACGGTGGCCGGGGTGTTCCCCAACGCAGTGCGGGCCAACCTGGGCAACGTCACCGCGTATGCGTCGGTGACGATCAACGCGGGAGGGCTGGCGAGGCTCACGCTGACGCCGACCACGGCCACCCTGCCCGTCAACGGCGTCCAGCAGTTCTTCGCGCTGGGCCGCGACGCGGCGGGCAACCCCATCGGGGTGACGCCGACCTGGTCGGTGGTCTCGGGTGGCGGAACGATCAGCGCCGACGGGCTCTTCACGGCGGGCCGATCGGCCGGCGTCTTCATCGACACCATCAAGGTGAGCAGCGGGCTGCTGGCTGACTACGTCACCGTGACGATCACCTCCGACTCGCTCGCGGTGATCACCGTCACGCCCATCACCGTCACGTTGTCCCCGGGCACCACCCAGCTCTTCAGCGCCTTCGGTCGCGACGTGAACGGCAACGCCGTCTCGATCTCCCCTGCGTGGGCTGCGACCGCGGGCGGCACGATCGATGCCGCCGGGCTGTTCACCGCCGGAACGCTCAGCGGCACCTTCATCAACGCCGTCAACGCCAGCGTCGGCGGCGTGGCCGGGCGGGCGTCGGTCACCGTCTCGCCAGGCCCGTTGGCGACCATCGTCATCACCAGCCCCGCGTCGACGATGGCCATGAGCAGTGACCTGCAGTTCACCGCCACCGGGCGCGACGTGAACGGCAACGTGGTCTCGCTCACGCCGGTGTGGTCCATCGTGGCCGGCGGCGGCGCCATCACCCCGCTGGGGCTGTTCACCTCGGGCACGCTTGCGGGCACGTTCGTCGACACCGTCGTCGCCACGAGCGGCAGCATCTCGAGCAACGCCACCGTGACCGTCACCCCGGGCCTGCTGGCGACGCTCGCCATCACCCCCGCGGCGTCCACCCTGGACATGGGCGCGATCCAGCAGATGACGGCCACCGGCCTCGACGCGTTCGCCAACCCGGTGGTGGTCACCCCCACCTGGGCGGTGCTCTCCGGCGGCGGAGCGATCGACACCTTCGGCTCGTTCACCGCCGGCACCGTCGCAGGCAGCTTCCCCGACACCATCCGCGCCAGCAGCGGGGCCGTCTCTGCCCTCGCCTCGATCACCGTCAACGCCGGCCCGCTGGCGACCATCGTGATCACCGGGCAGGCGGCGAGCCTCGAGGTCAACACCACCCGCCAGCTCTTCGCGTCCGGCCGGGACGCGAGTGGCAACGTCGTCCCCCTCGCCGCCACGTGGTCCGTGGTCGCAGGTGGCGGCACCATCGACGCGGCGGGGCTGTTCACCGCCGGCACCGTGGCGGGCACCTTCACCAGCACGGTCGTCGCCACCAGCGGGACGATCTCGGGCTTCGCCACGCTCACGCTGACCGCCGCGCCCCCCCCTCCCGTCGTCATCGCGCTCGGCGCGGCGTCGGGCTTCGCCGTGCTGGCGGGGACCTCGATCATCAACTCGGGCGCGTCGGCGCTGACCGGCGACGTGGGCCTCGACCCGGGCGTGGCGACGGCGGTGACCGGGTTCCCCCCGGGCAACATCATCGGGGTGCTGCACGTGAACGACGCGCTCGCGGTGCAGGCGCAGACCGATCTCACCAGCGCGTACCTCGCGGCCCAGGGCAAGGTCTGCCCCACGGGGAACGACAAGAGCGGCATCGACCTCGGCGCGACCCCCTTCGCGCCCGGCGTCTACTGCTTCTCCTCGACCGCGGGGTTGACCGGCACCCTGGTGCTCGACGGCGGCGGTGACCAGAACGCCGCCTTCGTCTTCCAGGTGGGCAGCTCGATGACCACCAGCACCGGGTCCACCTACGTGCTGCAGAACGGGGCGAAGGCGGCCAACGTCTTCTGGGTGGTCGGAAGCTCGGCCACGCTCGGCGTCAACAGCACCTTCCCCGGCACCATCCTCTCGCTCACCGACGTCACCCTCAACAGCGGGGCCACGCTCCTGGGCCGCGGGCTGGCGCGCAACGGCACGGTCACCCTCGACAACAACCCCGTGACGGTGCCGGCGCCGTAGGCCTTTGGCACCGGGGGCCGGGGCCCGTCAGGCCCCGGCCCAGCTGAAAGCAGCTCCGGAGTTCCGCTGGCAGAGCGCTCGAGTACCCGCGAGGTTGCGGGTTCAAGTCACTCAGCCGATCAGCGCCTCGTGCAGCGCCTTCGTGAGCGCCTTCACCTGGTCGCGCTTGACGATCAAGGTGAGCTGCAACGCCGAGGCGTAGCTCGCCACCACCTGGGCGCCCAGCGAGCGCGCGGTGCTCAGCGCCTTGCGGGAGATCGACCAGTCGGCGTTGAGGCCCGTGCCCACGCAGGTCACCGTGCCGTGATCCTCGAGCAGCGTCACGCCGTCGGGCAGCTTCGCGCGCAGCACCTCGGGGCCGTGCACGTCGTGCAGCGGCACCACCACCAGGGTGCGGCCCGCTTCGTCCCAGAGGAGGTTGCGGCCCTTCACCTGCTGGCCGTCGAGCAGCTCGAGCAACGCGTCGGGCGCGCTCCTGGTCGAGAAGACCCAGACGTCGGCCTCACAGGTCACGCCCTTCACCCGGGAAGGCCCGGTGGTGGTCTGGATCGCCGTGCCGGTGCCGCCCGCATGCGTCGATCTCGCGTGAATGACGATGCCCTTCTCGCGCGCGAACTCCACGGCCTGCGCGTTGAGCACCTTCGCGCCCGCGGCGGCGAGTTCCTGCATCTCGTCGAAGGACAACGACTCGAGCTTCTGGGCGCTGGGCACCACCCGCGGGTCGGCGGAGAAGACGCCGTCGACGTCGGAATAGATCTCACAATCGGCGCCGAGCGCGGCGGCCAGCGCCACCGCGGTCGTGTCCGAGCCACCGCGGCCCAGCGTCGTCACCTCGCGGTTCTTCGACACGCCCTGGTAGCCGGCGACGATCACCACCTTGTCGCGCGCGAGTTCCTCTTCGATGCGGGCGGGCTTCACCTCGATGATGCGTGCCTGGGCGTGGGTCGAGTCGGTGATGATGCCGCTCTGGCTCCCGGTGAAGCTGATCGCCGCCACGCCCTGCTCGTGCAGCGCCATCGACAGCAGCGCCATCGAGATGCGCTCGCCGCAGGTGAGCAGCATGTCGAGCTCACGGCGCGGGGGATCGGCGCTGATCTGCTTGGCCAGCGACAGCAGCTCGTCGGTGGTGTCACCCATCGCCGAGACCACCACCACCAACCGCCAGCCCTCGTCTCTGCGCGCCTTCACCCGCTGCGCGACCTTGCGGAGCTTCTCGGCGTCAGCGACGGACGAGCCTCCGAACTTCTGCACGACGATCCGCGACATGTGGCTCCTTCTCGACGGTCGCCATAGCCCACTGCACGAATCCGGCCAACCTGTGGAATTCATTCCGGAAGCCCGCGTTGACACTCGAAGTTCCGCCCCTATATTCCGCCGCGCTTTGCCGACCCCTCTCGTGGAGAAGTGCCCATGGCGATGATTGAGGTCGAGAACCTCACCAAGAAATACCGCGACCGCGTCGCCATCGACGCGCTCAACTTCAAGGTCGAAGAGGGAGAGATCGTCGGCTTCCTGGGGCCCAACGGTGCGGGCAAGTCGACCACCATGAAGATCCTCACGGGCTTCATGCCGGCCACCGAGGGCAAGGCGCGGGTCGCCGGCTTCGACATCTTCGAGAAGCCGCTCGAGGCCAAGCGCCGCATCGGCTACCTCCCCGAGACGCCGCCGCTGTACCCGGAGCTCACCGTGGGTGGGTACCTCAAGTTCGTCGCCGACCTGAAGGGCGTGCCGCGCGCCAGGGTGAAGTCGGAGATCGACCGCGTGGCGCAGGGCACCGGCATCGTCCCCGAGCTGGGGCGGCTGTGTGGGGTGCTCTCGAAGGGCTACCGGCAGCGCGTGGGCATCGCGCAGGCCATGCTCGGCGATCCGGCCCTCTTGATCCTCGATGAGCCGACCGAAGGCCTCGACCCGCGCCAGCGCAGGGAAGTGCTCGAGCTGATCAAGTCGCTCGCCGGAAAGCACACCGTGGTGCTCTCGACGCACATCCTCTCGGAGGTGAAGGCCATCTGTCAGAAGGTCCTCATCATTCACCGCGGGAAGATCGTCGCCGACGACACCATGGCGGCGATCACCGGCGGCAAAGAGACCGGCCTCGAAGACAAGTTCATCCAACTGACCGCGGAGTGACCCTTGAGAACGATCTTCGCCATCATGAAGAAAGAGCTGACCTCGTACCTGACCACGCTGTGGGCCTGGGTGGTGTTCACCGTCATGGCCTTCGTGAGCTCGGTGTTCTTCATCGTGCTGCTGGCAGGCTTCCAGCAGGCGCATGAGTTCGCCCGGAACTCGCAGGGCGGGTGGGCGGCCCTGCCCCCGGAGGCTCAGCAGTTCCGCAACCTCACCGACGGCGTGATGATCGGGCTGTGGGGCACCATTCTCGTGCTCACGCTCTTCGTCGCCCCGTTCCTCTCGATGCGCCTCTTCGCCGAGGAGCGCCGCAACAAGACCTTCGAGCTCTTGATGACCACGCCGATCCGCCCGATCGAGATCGTGCTGGGCAAGTACCTGGGCGCGGTGGGCATCGTGGTGTGCACGCTGGGCGTCACCATCGTCTTCCCCATCATCCTCTCCGTCATCGGCACCTCGGAGTCAGGCTCGGCGCTCGAGTGGCGCACGGTGCTGCTGGGCTACTTTGCCATGCTGCTGTGGGGGGCGACCAACATGGCCGTCGGCATGTTCGTCAGCTCGCTGACCGAGTCGCAGATGGTGGCGGCCTTCGTCTCGTTCGCCATCGCGCTCTTGTGGATGCTGGTCAGCTCGATCGCCCCGCGGGCCGACGAGCCGCTGCGCTCGGTGCTGAACTACCTCGCCTTCGATTCCCAGATGCAGAACCTGGTCAAGGGCGTGCTCGACCTCAAGCCGATCGTCTTCTTCAGCTCGGTGATCGCGGTCTTCCTCGCCCTCACCCACCGTTCCATCGAAGCCCAGCGTTGGACCTGAAGGAGGCGCCATGAAGAAAACGCTCGGAAGCGTCGCCGGTGGAGTCGGGTTGCTGCTCACCCTCACCTCGTTCGTCACCTTCTTCGTCACCGCCGGCTCGCTGGTGCCCTTCTTCCTGAAGCTCGGCCTCGGCGTCTTCGGCATCGCGGTGTGGGCGGTGACGGCGGGAGAGCGGGCGGGCACGTGGGCGCGCTCGGCCTTCTTCTATTCCTCGTCGGTGGGCCTGGGACTCATCTTCCTGGCGCTGCTGAGCGCGGCCAACTTCATCGTCGCCAGGCGCAGCCCCACGTGGGACCTGACGACCAAGAAGGTGTTCTCGCTCTCGCCCCAGACCGAGAACGCGGTCAAGGGCCTGCAGCAGCCGGTGCGGGTGATCGCCTTCGTCGACGGCCCCGAGCCCGAGCAGGTGGCGGCGCTCTTCCGCCGCTACGCCGCGCTCAACGAGAAGTTCGCCTGGGAGTTCAAGGACCCGCGCCGTAACCCCGACCTCGCCGAGAAGTACAAGGTGCGCAAGGGCGAGCCGGTGGCGATCCTCATCTCCGAGGGCGAGCAGCAGACCCACACCGTGCTCAACCTCAACCGGCTGGCCAGCTGGCAGCTCGGCGAGCAGGAGCTCACCAACGGCCTGCTCAAGCTCGGGCGCGTGGGCGAGCACAAGCTCTACTTCATCGTGGGCCACGGGGAACTCCCCCTCGATCCCGCGGGCGAGGGCCCGGAAGCGCTGGCGGCCTCGCTGGCGACCGCCAAGCGGGTGCTCCAGGAAGAGGGCTACAACCCGCAGCCCCTCAACCTGATCGACGGCCAGGAGGTACCCGCCGACGCCTCGGCGCTGGTGATCGCCGGCGCCACCAACACGTTCTCCGAGAACGAGCAGGCGATCCTCGAGCGGTACCTCGACCAGGGCGGCCGGCTGCTCTTCTTCGCCGAGGCCCAGGCCGAAGCCGGGCTCGAGGGCCTGCTGGCGAAGTACGGCGCCCAGATCGAGCCGGGCATCGTGGCCGACACCAAGGTCAACCCCAAGCAGCCCTTCATCGTCTACACGCCCTTCTTCGGCGATCACGAGATCACCCGGCCGGCCGAGAAGGCGAAGGTGAACGTGGTCTTCGCCACCGCGAGGGGCATCACCCTTCTCAAAGAGGGCACGCTCACGGACCTCAACGTGGTGCCGCTGGTGCTCACCACGCCCTACGCGTGGCTCGAGACCACCTTCGGCGAACCCCTGGCCCCCGATCCGACCGAGCGCACGGGCCAGCAGGTCCTGGCGGTCAGCGTCACCCGCCCCACCGTGCACACCACCCCGCGCCGGAATGACGAGGCGCGGGTGGTCATCTTCGGCGACAGCGATCTGCTCACCGGCACCTTTGGCTACGACCCCAACCGCGACCTGGTGATGAACGCGTTCGCGTGGACCACGCAGCAGCCGGCGAAGATCACCATCCGCCCGCCCGATCGCGACATCTCCACCGTCGATCTCACCGACGAGAAGCTGGGCACCATTCGCCTGCTGGCGATCGACGTCTTCCCCACCCTGCTGATGGCGATCGGTCTCACCATCTGGCAAGCCCGGCGAGCGCGGTGACCTGATGAGCCAGAGCCAGAAGACCCTCGTGCAGATGCTGGTGCTGCTCGCCATCGCCGGAGGCATCGGCGGCTACGCCTGGTTCGGCATCTACAAGAAGGACGCCCAGACGGCGAAGCAGCAGGACCATGACCTGCGCCTCTTCGCCCCCCAGAAGCTCGACGAGCGCACCCCCGACGGCGGCTCGCCCCCGGCCGAGTTCAGCAGGCTCACCATCACCTACCAGGGCCAGACCACGGTCGTGGAACGCCAGGGCAAGGAGTGGTGGGTCACCTCGCCGGTGAAGGCGAAGGCCGACCGGCTCGTCGTCGATGGGGCGCTCAGCCAGCTCCAGACCTCGAAGTTCAAGGCGACTCTCGAGGAGAACCCCGACCAGGCCACGCTCACGAAGTTCGGGTTCGACAAGCCGCTCCTCGTGGTCGAGGCGACGGCCCAGGTCAACGGCGAGAGCCGCTCGGTGAAGCTGGTGGGCGGCCTCGAGAACACCTTCGATGGCTCGATCTACGTGCGGCGCAACGACGAGAAGCCCGTCTTCACCGCTGAAGGCGGGGTGCGCTTCACCCTGGGGAAGACGACCCTCGATCTGCGCGACAAGCAGCCCTTCGCGGTCGACGAGGCGAAGATCCAGAAGATCGCGGTGAAGTCGGTGAACAACGACTACGTGCTCGAGCGCAACGCCGACAAGCAGTGGAACATCACCAGGCCCTTCGCCGAGCCGGCCGACACCGCCAGCATCTCGGCGATGATCTCCGGAATCTCCGGTGAGCGGGCCCAGGCCTTCCCGGAGGACTCCGAAGCGAACCGCAGGGGCCTCGGCTTCGACGCCCCGCTGGTCGACACCACCATCACCCTGCTCGAGGGCCCGCCGGTGCGGCTGCGCGTCTCACGGCAGGCCGTCGACGCAGGGATCGCCGATGCGGGGCCTGGCGGCCCTTCCGAGGTCTTCTACGTGATCCGCGACGACGCGATGGGCTCGACGCTGGCCCAGGTGGGCCCGGGCTCCACTCAGTACGACCGGAACCCCTTCGACCTGAAGGACAAGACGATCGTCCGGTTCAAGCGCGAGGCCGTCACGAAGATGGTCTTCCGCGACGTGGGGGGCCCCGAGATCGTGGTGACGAAGGACACCGTCGACGCCTCCGCCGAGGCCTGGCGGGTGGTCGCCCCGCGCGCGGGCAAGGCGAAGATCTTCAAGGTCACCTCGGCCCTGTGGACGCTGGCCAGCGCCAAGACGCTCGCGGCGGGCGAAGAGAAGCCGAAGGACTGGGGCAAGTACGGCCTCGACGACAAGGCGAAGTCCATCACGCTCTACGGCGAAGACGGCAAGCAGCTCGCCCGCTTCGTGATCGGCAAGCCCGTGCCCGAGACGCCCAGCGGCTTCTACGTGCGGGGAACGCGCGACCAGGTGCTCCAGTCGGACGGGAGCAGGTTCGGGGAGTTCCCCTTCACCCTCGCCGAGGTGTTGGACGAGCCGGTGCCCGACGCGGGCCTGACTACTTCGCCTTGACCAGCCGGGCCTTGATCGCCCCCACCAGCATGTCGATGGCGATCTCGTTGTTGCCCCCGTGCGGCACCACGATGTCGGCCCAGCGCTTGCTCGGCTCGACGAAGGCCATGTGCATGGGTCGCACGTGCTTGAAGTACTGGTGGATCACGTGGTCGAAGTCGCGGCCGCGCTCCTTGATGTCGCGGGTGAGGCGCCGAATGATGCGCACGTCGTCTTCGGTCTCCACGAAGATGCGCACGTCCATCTCTTCGCGCAGCGCTTCCATGTGCAGCACCAGGATGCCCTCGATCAGGATCAGGTCGGCCGAGTTGACCGCCACGGTGCGGGGCTGGCGCGTCGAGCTGACGAAGTCGTAGACCGGCTTCTCTACCGACGTGCCCGACTTGAGCGCCTTGACGTGCGCGACCAGCAGGTCGGAATCGAAGGCGTCGGGGTGGTCGAAGTTCACCTCGCGGCGCTCCTCGAGGTTCAGGTGATCGAGGGGCCGGTAGTACGAGTCTTGATCGATGAAGGCGACCCGCGAGGCGAACGCCTCGTGAATCTTGCGGGCCACGGTCGTCTTGCCCGAGGCGGTACCACCGGCGATTCCCAGGACGAGAGGTGCGGGCACGACCGGGGCGCTATCAGAAGTCGAATTCTTCTCCCAGTTCCGACACGTGCACCGGGAGGTGGCGCACTTCCTTCTTGAGCTGGGCCACGAAGGCCGGCTTGAGGTGGTACAGCAGCACCTCGCAGCCACGGCGATCGAACTTCTCGAGTTCCTTCTCGATGGTCTGAGGGGTGAAGTGGCCCGAGATGTCGGCCAGCGCCTGCAGCTGGTTGGGGAAGCTGCACTCGAGCAGCAGCACCTTGAGGTCCTTGACCTTGTTGAGGACCTTCCAGAATTTCTCGGTGGGGCCAGTATCTCCGCTGATGGCCATCGAGACCGCGCCGTCCGAGATCACGTAGCCACACGACTCCACCGGGTGGCTCACCAGCACCGACTTCACCTTGTAGGGCCCCACCTTGAAGCTCGAGCCGGCCTTGAAGGCGCGCAGCTTGAACACCGGGTTCTTCTGGGTGGGGATCTTGGTGAAGTCAGGCCAGAGGACGTTGTTGAAGATGTTGTCCTTGAGCGTGTCGATGCACTCGGTGTTGCTGTGAATGGTGACGGGGCTGTCGCGCCGCCCGACCATCACGTCGGACATCATCGGCAGGTCCTTCACGTGGTCGAAGTGGGAGTGCGTGAGCAGGATGTCGTCGACCTTCGCCAGCGCCTGCAGGTCGAGCATGCTGGTGAGCGCGCCGGCGTCGAGCGCGAGGCGATCGTCGACGAGGAAACAGGTGCTCTTGCACCCGGGGAGTTCGCCACCGTGTGGCCCGAGGATTTTCAGTTTCACAGAGCGGAACCGGTAGCAGCGGCACGCTGCGCGAGACAGACGGGAGCGAAGCGGACGGCTGGCCGAGGTGGAGCGACCCAGTACATGGCTTCAGAGTTCCCCGAACTTCCACTTCATCTCCAGGTAGCGGAGGAAGTCGAAGAGGCGCGCGGTGTCCCGCACGGTGAGCCTGTCACCGGAGGTCTCGACGAGCCCGGCGCGCTCGAGCCGGCTCACCATGAACCGAATGGCCGGCTCGCCGACAGCCAGCTCACGCGGCAGGTCTCTGACCGGAAAGTCCACCTCGATGCCCTCCTCGCCCTGGCGGCCCCGCGACTGGCAGAGCTGCAACATGTGGTGAACGATCCGGCTGTTGGGATCGGACAACAACAGATTCTCGATCTGCGCGTCGGCGTCGGACAGGCGCTCGGCGAGCTTCTTGATCATGCGCACGGCGATCTCGGAGTTGCCGCGGATCATCGCCTCGAACGTGCGCGGGTCGATCACCAGCACGCGCGCTTCTTCTTCGACCGTGGCCGAGGCGTTGCGCGGCTTGTTCGAGATGATCGCCATCTCGCCGAAGAACTCGCCGGGCCCCAGAATGGCGAGCACCTTCTCGACGTCGCGCACCTTCTTCGAGATCGCCACCTTGCCCGACTGGAGGACGTACATCTCCTTGCCGGGGTCACCCTCGCGGAAGAGGACCGTCCCCTTGGGGATGTCTTTGCCGAAACGTTGGAAGAGGGCTTCTTCGGCGCTCATGAAAGTCCCTGACTCTCACCTGCAACAGGTGGGGCGTCAATTTGAAGATCCAGCGATCACTTGGTCTTCAATGACACCACGCCGTCCCAGTCGGCGGGGGGCGGGCTCTCTTTGAAGGTCTCGAGCTCTTCGAGGTAGTTCCGGGCGGGGGCGTCGCCGGGCCAGATCGCCAGCACCTCGGTGAAGGCGCGGGTCGCGTCGTCGAAGCGGCGCTCGGTCATGGCGGTCAGCCCGGCCTCGAAGGCGGCGATGGCCCTGCCCTCGACCTCGTTGGGGGTGCCCAGGCCGCGAAGCTCGAAGATGCCCACCGGCATCTTCTTCCCCTTCACCCGCACCGCGCCCAGGCGGCGGGTGATGATGCCTTCCTTCACGGCGCCCCGCGTCCACTCGCTGATGATGATGCGGGTCTCGTATTCCTTGTTCGTACCCTCGAGGCGGCTGCCCAGGTTCACCGAGTCACCCAGCACGGTGTAGTCGACGCGCACGTCAGACCCCATGTTCCCCACCACCATCTGGCCGGTGTTGATGCCGATGCCGATCTCGAGCTCTGGCAGGCCGGCCTTGCGCCACTCGGCCTTGAGCTCTTCCAGGCGCTCGAGCATGTGCACGGCGGCGCGGCAGGCGCGCAGGGCGTGATCGGCCTGGTCGAGGGGCGCGTTCCAGAAGGCCATCACCGCGTCGCCGATGTACTTGTCGAGGGTGCCCTTCTCGTCGAAGACGATCTGCGTCATCGGCGAGAGGTACTGGTTGATGAAGTCGGCCAGCTTCTCGGGCGACATGTGCTCGGACAACGAAGTGAAGCCGCGGATGTCCGAGAAGAGCACCGTCATCTCGCGCTTCTCGCCGCGGTTGAGGCGATCGGGGTGCTCCAGCGCCACGTCCATCACGTCTTCGCCGAGGTAGCGGCTGAAGGTGCTGCGCATCTTCAGCTTCTCGCGATCGACCGAGAGGTAGCCCAGGAAGATGGTGCCGAAGGCGGTCACGGTGAGGTGCAGCGCGGGCACCACCCAGTTGAGCTTGAGGCCGTTGACGAAGAGCACGAAGGTGAACACGGAGAAGCCGGCGATCACCGCGACGATCAGCACCATCTTCCCCGCGAAGTTGCGCACCCGCGGGGTGATCACCGCCACGGCCAGGCCCAGCACCAGCATGAGGAACCATTCCAGCCAGTTGAGCCACTCGGGGCGGCTCAGGAAGTCGCCCCGCAGCGTGTTCGAGACGAGCGAGGCGTGGGTGTAGACGCCGGCGGTGAACTCCGAGAAGGGGGTCACGCGCTGATCTCCGCTGCTGCCGATGATGGTGACCCCCACGAGCACGGCCTTTCCCGCCACCAGGGCCTTGTCGAACTTGCCGTCGATGACGTCGACCACGCTGACCCGCTGAAAAGCCTTCTCATCGCCCGGGTAGTTGATGAGCGTCATGGGCGACTCGCCCTCGACCGGAATGAGCACGTCGCCGCCCGCGCGCACCAGGCGGATGCCCTCGAGCCGCTTGTACGGGACCTCCGGGACGATCTGGGCGTCGAGCTGGGCGGCCACGACCTGGAGCGCCAACGAGGGCAGCAGGCCGGGCGGCTCTTCCAGGTGAGTCAGCAGGGGCGAGCGGCGGATGGTGCTGTCGATGTCGGGGACGGTGGAGAAGTGACCGAGCCTCGAGCCCGCCGCCGCGAAGCGTGGGATCGGCGCCTGCGCGCCGATGTTCGGGTACACGTCGAGGTTGGGGAGTTCCTTGAAGAAGCCCTTCACCGAGCCCGGCACCCTGCTGATGACCGAGCCCGCCAGCTCGGCCTTCCAGATCTTGCGTTGCTCGTCGGTGAACGAAGAGGCCTGGCCTGCGGCGAAGGGCACCACCCCCTGGACGATGCGGGGGCCGCCCCTCTTGAAGGCCGCCTCGAGGACCTCATCGGGCGAGGTGCGCACGCGATCCTCGAGCTCGGCCTTGAGGGGCGCCAGGGCCGGCGGCAGCGCCTCGACGCCCCGGAGCGTCTCGAGCCAGGCCGCTTCCCGGGTGTTGACCTGGCTCGGGTCGCTGAAGGCGATGTCGAGGCCGATCACCTTCGCGTCGGCGTCGAGCAGCCGTTCGAGGGCCTTCGCCACCACCTCCCGCGGCCAGGGCCACAGGCCGTAGCGCTGGGCGCCGCGCTCGTCGATCTCCATCACCACCACGTCGGGGTGGGCAGGGCGCGGCCCGCGGAGGCGGAAGATGAGGGTGGTGACGCGGCCGTCGAGGTTCTGCACCAGGCGGTGGAGCGCCCCGCCCTTCTCGGCGGTCAGGCCCATCAGCGGCTCCGACGTCTGGCCGTGGACCACGCCGAAGACGGCGAAGGCCAGGACCGCCAGCACCTCGTAGCGGCGCTTCGAGAGGAATGGTCGCATTCGCGGCCCTGAGACTACCCTCCACGGCGCGAAGGCCCGCCCGCAATCGTGGTGAAGGCAGGGACGAAGGGGTACAAGCCGCGCCCGTGGGAACCACGTACAAGCAGGCTGGCGTAGACATCGAAGCAGGCGACGCGCTCGTCGAGCGCATCAAGCCCCACGCCGCGAAGACGCGCCGCAGCGAGGTCCTCTCGGGCGTGGGCGGGTTCGGCGGGCTCTTCGCCATTCCCCCCGGCAAGTACAAGGAACCCATCCTGGTCAGCGGGACGGACGGGGTGGGCACCAAGCTCAAGCTGGCCTTCGCGATGGACCGCCACGAGACGGTCGGCATCGACCTGGTGGCGATGAGCGTCAACGACGTGCTCACCAGCGGCGCCGAGCCGCTCTTCTTCCTCGACTACTTCGCCACCGCCCGGCTCGACGTCGAGCGCGCCGAGAAGGTGATCGCCGGCGTGGCGAAGGGCTGCGAGCTGGCGGGCTGCACGCTGCTGGGCGGCGAGACGGCCGAGCTGCCGGGCTTCTACGTGCCCGGCGAGTACGAGCTGGCCGGCTTCTGCGTGGGCATCGTGGAGAAGGCGCAGATCATCGACGGCAAGAAGATCGTGCCCGGAGATCGGGTGCTGGGCATCGCCTCGTCGGGGCTCCATTCCAACGGCTACTCGCTGGCGCGCCGCATCCTCGAAGACGCGCGGCTCTCGCTCACCGACTCCGTCGATGGCCTCGCCCTGGGGCAGGCGCTGCTCGAGCCGACGCGCATCTACGTGAAGGACGTGCTCGCCCTGCACGCGGCGGTGCCGGTGAAGGGGCTCGCGCACATCACGGGGAGCGGCCTGCCGGGGAACGTGCCGCGCTGCCTGCCTGACGGCACCCGGGCCGTGCTCAGGGAATCGAGCTGGCAGCGCCCGCAGATCTTCGACGTGCTCCAGCGGCTCGGCGAGGTCGAGCGCAGCGAGATGTTCAACACCTTCAACATGGGCCTGGGCATGACGGTGGTGGTCTCGCCCGACCAGGTGAAGCCGGCGCTCGAGCTGCTCGCCGCGCGCGGGTTGAAGGCGTGGGACGTCGGGGTGATCGAAGCGGGCAAGCCGGGCGCCGAGGCCGAGGCCGTCGTCGAGCCATGAGCATCGGGATGAACGGACCGGGCCCAGCCCAGCTGCTCAGCGAGGGCCCTCGGGGATGATGCGCGTGGGCGTGTTGGCGTCGGGCAGCGGCTCGAACTTCTCTGCGCTGGTCGGCGCGCTCAACCAGCCCGCGTCCGCCGCGCGGGTCGAGGTGCTGATCTGCAACGTGCCCGGCGCGAAGGTGCTGCAGCGCGCGGCCGAGGCTGGCGTCGAGGCGGTGCTGCTCGATCACCGCTCGATGCCCTCGCGTGAACAGTACGACGAGGCCGTGGCCCAGGCGCTCATCGACCGGCGCATCGAGCTGGTCTGTCTCGCCGGCTACATGCGCCTGGTGAGCCCCGCCTTCCTCCGGCGCTTTCCCGGCAAGGTGATCAACATCCACCCCGCCCTGCTGCCGGCCTTCCCCGGCCTGCACGGCGTGCGGCAGGCCCTCGAGTCGGGAGTGCGCGTCGCCGGGTGTACCGTCCACTTCGTGGACGAAGGCACCGACACGGGCCCGATCATCGCGCAGGCCGCCGTGCCGGTGCTCCCGGCCGATGACGAGGCGAGCCTGGCCGCGCGTATTCAGAAAGAGGAGCACCGGCTCTACCCCGCGGTGGTGCGCGCGCTGGCCCGGGGCGCGGTGACGCTCGAGGGCCGCAAGGTCCGCCTCGAGGAGCCGCTCTGATGTCAGCCCTGGTGCGAAAAGGCACGGCCCCCGGCCGGCACGTCTACGACGTGATCGTGGTGGGTGGTCAGCTCGGCGGCGTCCTCGCCACCGCGTTGTTCGCGCGGCGGGGCCTGCAGGTGCTCCACGTGCCTCACGACGGGCTCTCCGAGCCGTACACGCATGGCGACGCGAAGCTGCCCTTCGCGCCGTTCTTCCTCCCGCCGCTCAAGGCGGTCGCGGCCTTCGACGAGACGTTGCACGAGCTGGGCCTCACCACGGCGGTCGCCCGGGCCCTGCACGCGGTGCCTCTGCAGCTGCTCGAGCAGGACCGCTGGTTCGAGCTCAGCCACGACGAGAAGCGGCGGGGTCCCGAGCTGGCGCGCGTGTTCGGCGCCGACGCCGAGGGCTTCGACGAGCTGATGCGCAAGGCGCAGGCGGCCGGCGACGCGAGCGACAGCTTCTTCCAGGCCCACCCCGATCTCCCCCCAGAAGGCCTCTTCGGCCGCTGGAAGTTCAAGCGGCAGCTCGCGCGGTTCCCCGGGCTGGGGCTCGACACGCCGCTGCCTTCCGACGCGCTGGTGCGCAAGCTGGCGACCTTCATCGGCTCGGTCGAGAACCCGGGCACGCTCAGCCGCGCCCGCACCCTGGGCCGCGCGCTCGCGGGGCCGGCGATCTTCCAGGGGGGGCGCGAGGGGCTGTGGCAGGTGATCGCCGATCGCGCGCGCGAGCTGGGCGCCGACGTGCTGGCCAGTGACGAAGCCGTCGAGCGGCTGGTGCTCGAGGGCGGCACCACCGGCGTGCGGCTGACCAAGAACGACACGATCTACCGCGCGGGCTTCGTGGTGGCGGCCACCGACCTCGACGTGCTCACCCGGCTCGTGCCCGAGAAGCTGCGCAAGGCGGCGGCGAAGGTGCTGCCCACCGTCGCGGCGCAGAAGGCGCTGCTCACGCTCAACCTGGTGCTGCCCGAGCGCGCCCTGCCCCGGGGCCTCGGCGCGCTGGCGCTGGTCGACGCACCGGGGCTGGAGGGCGGCGCGCTGCTGCTGCAGGTCGGGCCCGCCACGAAGCCCGACGACAGGGTGATGACCGTGCAGGTGATCGCGCCCCTCGCGCTGCGCAGCGGCGGCGAGCCCGCGATTCGGGCGCTGATCTCCCAGGTCCACGCGGCGTTGGCGCGGGTGATGCCGTTCACCAGGCCGCACCTCACGCTCGAGTCGACGCCGTGGATCGACGCGGTGCACGTGGTGGCGGGCCGGGCCGAGGTGGCCCCGCTCTTCCAGCTCCCGCCCCGCGCGTGGTTGGGCGCGGCGGGGCTGACGACGAGCTCGCCCTGGAAGCACGTGTTGCTGGCGGGCCGGCAGGTGTTGCCGGGCCTGGGCTTCGAGGGTGAGGTGCTCGCCGCGCAGCGCGCCGTGAAGATGGTTGAGAGCAGTCTCAAGAAGAACGACCCGCTCAAGACGAGGAAGCCCGCATGAGTACGGTAAACGTGATGGCGAGGGAGATCGCCGCCAAGATCGTCTTCTACGGTCCCGGTCTCTCGGGAAAGACCACCACCCTCAAGCGCATCTACGAGACGGTGAAGCCTTCGCTGCGCGGCGAGCTGATGACGCTGCCCACCGAGGCCGACCGCACGCTCTTCTTCGACTTCCTCCCCGTGCGGGTCGAGCGCGTGGGTGACTATGCCCTGCGGCTGGCGCTCTACACGGTGCCCGGGCAGGTCTTCTACAACGCGACCCGCAAGCTGGTGCTGCAGGGCTCGGACGGCGTGGTCTTCGTGGCCGACTCGAACCCGGGCGCGCAGGACGCGAACCGCGAGTCGATGGCCAACCTCGAGGAGAACCTCGCCGAGCAGGGCATCGCGCTCGACTCGTTCCCGCTGGTGATCCAGTTCAACAAGCGCGACCTGGGCAACGCGGTGCCGGTGGCCCAGATGCGCGCGCTGCTCAACAAGCGGAACGTGCCCGACTTCGAGACGATCGCCATGAGCGGCGACGGCGTGCTCGACGCGATGAAGGCGATGATTCGCCTGGTGATCAAGGACCTGCGGGCCCGGAAGATCGTGCCGCCGAGCAAGCCGCGGCCGTCGGCGCCGACGCCGTCGTTGTCGAAGGACTCGGGGGCCTCGCTCGAGTCGCAGGTCCAGGAGCACCTGGTGCAGGCGCCCGCGCCCGAGCCCGCCGCGCCGCCGCACGGAAAGCCGGCGTTGGGGCCGGTGGCGGCGCTGGCGCCCGCGGCCTTGATCGATCCCGCGCGGGTGGCCGAGATGTACTTCGCGCAGGGCGACTTCGAGGGGTGCGTGCGCACCTGCCTCGAGACGCTGCAGCGGGGGCTGGCTTTCGCCGGCGAGTCGTCCATCGCGCACCAGTCGTTCCTGCTCGGGCTCAATGGCCGCGACGTGCTCGATGCGTACACGCGCTCGCAGCGCGGGGCGTCGAACATCGATGACGCGTCGTTTGCGTTGTTCGTGCTCGCGCAGCTGTTCGTGCGGCTGACCCAGGCCGGGCTGCCCAGTCCGGAGCAGTAAGGGGCCCTCTCCGGTGGGCTGATCGAAACAGCGATCGAGCTCATCACCGTTCACCCCGAGCGGGAGTCGAGGGGCGTCTTCCTGCGCGCCTGGGCGCGCGAAGCCGAGGGCCGTCAGCTGCGGATCAGCGCACCCATGCGGATCAGGCGCATCACCGACTTGAGCGTCTCGAGTTCCCGCTGCGTGCTGGCCAGCACCACCGCCGAGAGATCCCACCCCGCCTGAAACCACCGCACCACGCTGCGCTCTTCGGGGCGCAGCGAGCTCTGGATCGTCTGATTGTCGGTGACCTCGAAGCGCGCCAGCGGGGGCAGCTCGCGGTACATCGCCGCCACGTGCTCGCGTTCGACCATGCGGGCGAACTCACGCACCCGGCGATCTCCGGGGTCGCTCTGCAGCAGCGACGCGAAGATCAGCGCCGCCGCGTCGAACTGCCGCTCGCGCACCAGGATCGCGCCCTTTTCCAGCATGTCGGCGATCGGATCGGCCTCGATCGGCGCCGCGCCGATCACCACCGCCCGCCCCGTGCGCAGCATGTCGAACACCGCGCGCGTCACCACCGAGCGCGCCAGGCCCAGGGACAGGCGAATGCGGCTGATCGTCACGTCGTCCGACGCGTTCACCACCCCCAGGATCGCCCGATGCAGCGCGTGCGACGGCTTCGCGCCCGGCGAGCCGCGCAGCACCAGCTGCTCGTGGGGCAACGCGCGCTCGACGTCCATCACCTCGTCCATCCGGCGCAGCGTCTCGAACAGCACGTGCCGCAGCGGCAGCTCGAGCGAGACCCACTCGTCCTCGCCGCGATCCGAGTCTTCCGACCAGTGAAAGTGGCCCTGCGCCGGGGTGAGGTCCACCAGGCTGCCGACGAGCTCTTCCTCGGCGATCTGCCTGATCGCCCCGTCGACCTCCGCGCCGAGCGACTCGGCCCGCTTCAACGCCGCCAGCACCACGTCGCCCCTCGCTTCACCGGTCTGCTCCACCACCCGCGAGAGCCGCTCCCACAGGCCCGGCGCGGAGGCCGCGATGATCTGCCCGCCGAGGAGAAAGACCTTGCGCTGATCCGCTTCCCACGAGAGCGACAGGGCGCCGCTCTTCTTCGAGGCGTCGAGCCACTGGAGGAGATCCGGCAGCGGGTAGCTCGAGAGATCACCGTGGAAGGCCATGCGTGGCCCGACGTTACCCACTCCGAGTCAGAGTCGGCACGATTCTGAGTCAGAGTCCGCCCATGGCTGCCGACACCCCCCACTCCGCCGAGTACTTCGGCGAACAACGCGACTTCTGGTGGAACCACGACTTCCTGGAATTGATGGCGAGGCGCTGGGGGCTGCCGGAGGCCCCTCGCATCCTCGACGTCGGGTGCGGCGTCGGCCACTGGGGGCGCCTCATGCTCTCGCTCGTGTCGGCGCGCGCCACCCTGGTGGGCATCGACCGCGAGCCGAAGTGGGTCGAGGAGGCCGCCCGCATCGCGGCTCTTCAGGGGCTCCCGGCGCAGTACCAACAAGGCGACGCGGCCGCCCTGCCCTTCGAAGACGAGAGCTTCGACGTGGTGACCTGCCAGACGGTGCTCATCCACCTCCGCGATCCCGAGGCGGCGCTGGCCGGCATGCGCCGCGTGCTCAAGCGCGGCGGGCTGCTCATCGTCGCCGAGCCCCAGAACCTGAGCGGGTCCCTGATGCTGGGGAAGACGCGCTTCGCGTCGCCGGCCGAAGAGGTGCTGGCACACGTGCGCATGCAGCTGCTCTGCGAGCGCGGCAAGCAGGCCCTCGGCGAAGGCCACAACTCGATCGGAGAGCTGGTGCCGGGCATGTTCGCGCGCCTCGGCCTCACCGGAGTCGCCGTCTACCAGTCGGACATGGCGAGCCCGTTTCTCCCACCCTACGCCTCGCCCGCGGAGGCCGCGCAGAAGCAGCAACTGCTCGACTGGGCCGACCGCGACTTCTGGTACTGGGACCGCGAGGACACGCAGCGCTGGTTCCTCGCCGGTGGCGGTTCCGCCGAAGAGTTCGAGCGCAACTGGGCCGTGGTGCGGGCGACCTCGCAGCGCGTGGCAGCCGCAATCCGCGCGGGCACCGAAGAGTCGGTTCAGGCAGGTGCCTTCTTCCTCATCTCCGGGCGGCGTTGACTGGCCTGTCTCCCTCTCCCTGCGCAGCGGGGAGAGGGCCGGGGTGAGGGGCCGATCGCTCAGGTAGCAGCGACCGAACTGACGAACTGCGGTACTAGACTGCGGCCGATGCGCGTGGCGATTCTCTTCACGGATGGCGTCGGGGTGGGCCCGCGCGATCCGGCGACCAACCCCCTGGCGCGTGCGCCGTACCTGCTCTCGCAGTTCACTGATGGCGACGGCACCGCGCTACCGCCCGGTGGGTCCCGGCACGACGTCGACACCACCTTCGGGGTTCCCGGCCGGCCCCAGTCTGCGAGCAACCAGACCGCGATCTTCACCGGGCGGCCCGCGCCGCAGTTGATCGGCCGCCACGTGCTCGGCTACCCGAACGAGCCTCTGCGCGGCCTCATCGCCACGCACTCGATCGTCCGCCGGGTCACGGAAGCCGGCCGCAGCGCCACCTTCGCCAACGCCTACCCCGCGGGCTACCTCGACGCGTTGGGCCTCAAGCGCCGCGCCTCGGAGGGCATGGACATCGAGATCCCCGCGCGCTTCCTGAGGCGCCTCAAGGCGTCGGCGAGCACGCTGGCGATGTCGGCCGGCGGCGTGGAGCTGCGCACCCTCGACGACGCGCGCCACGACCAGGGCCTCACCCACGACGTCGACGGCTCGAGCGCCGCGCGGCGACGGTTGGTGGTGCCGCTGCGCAGCCCCGAGGTGGCGGCGGCGATCTTCTGGAAGCTGGCCGCCGACTTCACGCTCTTCGAGCACTACCTCGCCGACGAGGCGGGTCACGCGCAGGATCTTCCCGCGGCCGAGCGGGCGCTGGGCACCTTCGACGCCTTCGCCCGCGCGGTGATCGAGCACCGGCCCGCTGATTGCCAGGTGCTGATCTGCAGCGATCACGGCAACGTCGAAGATCTCTCCACGCGCGGCCACACGCGCAACCCCGTGGCGGTTTTGTCTTTCGGTGAAGCGAGGCTCCCGCCGATGCAGACGGTGGCCGACGTCGGCGCGGCGGCGCTCAGCCTGCTGGGAGTGGCGGCTTGAGATACTCGTGGCTGGTCCTCCTCGGGCTGGGGTGCGCAGGGCCGCTGGGGGCGTTGCGCGTCGAGACGCCGCTCGAGCTGGGACCGCACCGCTTCACCCTCCGCAGCGAAGAGAAGAGCGCCGCCGATGCCCAGCGCATTCAGAGCGCGCTCGGCAAGGCGACCGCCGGCCTGAGCCGCTGGGGCGGCCTCAAGGAGCCGGTCACCGTCCACCTCGTGAGCAGCCACGACGATCTCGAGGCGGCGGTGCAGCGGCGCGGGTACGGCTGGCTGCGCGCCTGGGCCCGCTACGACGACGTCATCTTCCAGGCGCCCTCCACCTGGACCACGAAGGACGAGCCCGTCGAACAGCTCGTGCTGCACGAGCTCACCCACTGCCTGCTCTTCCAGCGGTCCGGCACACGCGAGACGTGGCTGGAGAAGAAGATCCCGCTCTGGTTCCGCGAGGGCATGGCTGTTTCGACCGCGGGTCAGGCCAGGCTCTACCCGAGCCTCGAAGACAGCGCGCTCTGGCTGCAGCGCAACGCCGGCGTCGACGCGTTCCGCGATGGCGAGACGCTCTCGGCCGATCAGTCGGCAGAGATGTATGGGCTGGCGCTGCACGCGTTCAATTTTCTCGAGCGCAGGTACGGCAAGGAGCGGATCGAGGAGTTGATGGCCATCATGCGCGGCAGCGCCGACTTCGAGACCGCCTTCGCGAAGGCGATCGGCGTTCCGGTCGAGCGGTTTCAGAAGGACTTCGAGAACTTCCTGCGGCTGCGCGCCTTCCGTGGCGCGGGGCGCGGTGGTCATTCACGGCCTGAGCTGCGGCAGTGGCTGGAGAAGCGGTAGCGGGTGCTCAGGCCTCTTCGTTCTCAGCGTTCGGCCAGCGGCGGCGCGGTGACTCCCGGACAGGGGATGTAGACGCCGGCCTGGGCCGTGGTGGTGACGTAGACGCGCAGGTACGAGCCGTGCGGGTACACGCCGGTCACCTCGATCTTCGCCACGTTGGCGCGCAGGCAGCCGAGGTTGTCGTCGAAGGCCACGTCCTTCGAGAGCTTCTCGCGCACGGCCGCGAAGCGCTCCCCGAGATCGAGCTTGAGCGCCGCCCGCGCCT
Organism: Archangium sp.; assembly: GCA_030681645.1. GTDB lineage: Bacteria > Myxococcota > Myxococcia > Myxococcales > Myxococcaceae > Archangium_A. The sequence goes on along the minus strand of JAUXRX010000017.1, from coordinate 267,243 downwards.
GGTTGCGGATGCCGTCCTTGTCGAGGCTCGCCTTGAGCCCCAGCAGGAAGCTGCTGGTGTCGACGGTGGGCTCGAGATCGGGAATGCGCAGCTCGTTGTCGACCACCTCGGGGTGCCCCGCGAAGTAGAGATCGCCGTCGAGGTTGGCGCTGAGGCCCGCCGCCTTGATCGGCCCCGACAGGTGCAGCTTCACCACCAGCTGATCGGACGCCGAGGCGAAGACCTCGGGGTTGCTCAGGTAGAGCTCTTTGTAGGTGCTGGAGAAGAAGAGCTTCCCGTCAGTGAAGGCGAGCGTCATCGCGCGCGCGAGTTCTTCGTAGCGGGCGGCGATCGGCACCACCACCGTGAACGGCCCCGAAGGCAGCGTGGCCACGTTCGAGAGCCGCGGCACCTCGGGGTCGAGCGTGGGCGTGCCGCAGGGCATGGTCACCGAGGGCTCCACCACCAGCGCGAGGTCCTTCTCGAAGCCACCGGCGATCACCGTGGGGCCCGCTTCGATCGAGGTCACCTTGAGCACGGCGCAGCCGTCGGCCCCGCCTGCGGGCAGCATGATGGGCGTGGCGAGCTTCTGGTACGCCTCCTTGATCTGCGGCCCGAGGTCCCAGGAGAAGCCCTCGATGAACTCCTCGGTCATCTTCGTGGCGCTCTCCATCGCGCCGCCGAAGCCCTGCGCGGTGCGCAGCCGCAGGTCCTTCGACTCGAGCTTCACCTTCGCGCCCTGCAGCCGCGCCTTCCAGTCACTGGTGATGATCGGCTCGCCCACCACCGTCACCCCCACCGGCACGGTCTGCTTGCCCAGCACCGGCAGGTCGACCTCGAGGCTCAGGTCGGTCTTCATCTCGACCCGCCCATCGGCGAAGCGGAGGGTGAAGGGCCCGCGGCTCCAGCCCACCGCGCGCGTGCCCCGCAGCTCGAAGGTCGTCTCGCCGCTCTTCGGCACGCGCGAATCGAGCGCCTGGCGCAGGCCATCGGAGGTCGCGGTGAGGTGCACCACCACCTTCGCGGGGAGCGGATCTGCGTGGGGCGCCCCCGTCGAAGCGCCGGGCCGCGACGGATAAAGCGGAACACTCGCGCACGCGGCCGGGAGAAGGAGGAGGATCAGGAGCCAGAGAGAGCGCATGGCGCCGGACCCTATCCTCCCGGTCGGCTACCTCAACAGGTCCATCCAGGGCCGCATGGCGACAGCCCCGGTCCACCCGGCCAGGCTGCGGCGCCCCGGCCACAGGGCCTCGTTCCACGCGGGCGAGACGTTCCACCCCGCGAAGCGAGCGCCGGCCCCCCGCCCGCGCAGCACCTCGTGGCCCCGGCCCAGGCTCCCCACCTCCGGCAGCTCGGAGAGATCCTCGCGCCAGTCGTCGCGGCACAGCTCGACCCGGTTGCCCATCTGGCCCAGGCCCACGCCCAGCAGCCGGCCCGTCGGCCGCGCCGGGGGCTCGTCGGCCACCTCGTCCTCGACCGCGCGGCAGACGTATTCCCACTCGGCCTCCGAGGGCGCCCGCCAGTGGAGCGGCGTGAGCCCCTTGAGCAGCGCGCCCACGGCCACCGGGCTGACGCCGGCGATGGTGAGGTACTTCTCGTCGAGCCCGAGCTTTCGCAGCACGCCGAAGGGCAGCGGCTGATCGGCGACGAGCGCGGCGCCCACGCGAAGGGCGCGGGCGGGTTGGAGTTCCTTCGCCTCGTCGAGGCGTGCGACGGGGACCATCAGGTCTTCATCGTCGTCGGCGCTGAGGCGGCGCAGGCGATCGAAGCGCCGCTCGGACATTCCGATGACGGCGGGGCCGCCGAAGACCAGGTGAAAGAGCACCCCGGTGGCCTGGTGGATCAGCTGGGGCAATGGCCCCGGTGCGTGGCCGACCGAGCGTGGATCGATGTAGCCAGCGGGCACGCGCTCGAGCAATTGATCGACCACGACCTCGCGGCCGCCTTCGTCGAGCGCCCACCACCCGGCCAGCGTCAGCTCCATGTTCGGGCCCCCGAGCGCTCGATCATTTCGTCAGCGAGACGGGGCTGGGAATGAGCGGGGGCCGGTCTTTGCCTTCCTGCCCGCGCTGCAGCTCGAGCTCCTGCAGCAGCACGGCGGGCGCCACCGTCGAGACCGGCACCATGCCGCTCTCGGCGCCGCAGAAGCCGTTGAACACGCCCTCGGTCTGCCCGGTGGCGAGGATGCGGTTCATCGACGACAGCGGGGTGCCGACGATCTCCACGCCCCGCACCAGCGTCTCGGCGCCCGTCTTCAGATCCACCCGGTAGACCATGCGCGGCGTGCCCTTGAACGCCTGGTACCCGAAGCCGGCGGTGTTGGTGTTGCCCCCGGTGATGTCGCGGATCAGCAGGCCGAACGGCTTGCCCTGCCGCTTCGCCTCGGCGATCAACTGCGCCTTGAGCCCGGCCGCGGGCAGGCGCTTCGTCGACTCGACGATCAGGTTCGCCATGCGCGCGATGGGCTTGCGATTGCCCTGCGCGCGGCCGTGGCCGTTCGACTTGAGGAAGCCTTCCACCGGGCGCCGCGAGAGCAGGTACGTCTGCAGCACGCCTGCCTTCACCAGCGTCACCTTCTGCGCGCGCACGCCCTCTTCGTCGAAGAGGTAGTGCCCGTTGAGCTGCTTGCCGCCCCGCTCGGTCGCGGTGGCGTCGTCGATCACCGTGATGAACGGCGGCAGCACCTGGCGGCCCACCTGCCCGCGGAAGGTCTTGCCCTCGGCGTCGCTGTCCTGCCGTTCGCCCTCGAGCCGATGTCCGACCGCTTCGTGAAAGAGCACGCCGGCCGCGTCAGCCTCGAGGATCGCCGGGCCCGTGTAGGGATCGATCGTCGGCGCAACCCGCAGCGCCAGCAGATCGTTCACCATCACCTCGGTCTCCTTCTTCATCGCCGCGTCGGAGGGGAGCTGCGACTCGAGCGGCGCGTAGAACTCGCGCGAATCTTCGAGCAGCTGCCCGTCGTCGGCGCGGGTCCACGCCTGCACGTGGATCCCGAAGAGCGTGTCCTCGGTGACCAGCCGCGTGCCCTCGGTGGTGACGTAGTAGCGCACCACCTTGTCGGCGCTGATGCGCACCTCCGAGTCGAAGAAGGCCTTCTCGCGGGCGAGCCTCGCCGAGACCTCGCGGGCGAAGGCGAGCCAGCGGTCCCGCGTGAAGACGAAGGGCACCTTCGCGCCCAGCTGTACCTCGGGCGCCTCCCTGGTGAACGACGGCGGCCGCTTCGGGTCCTCCACGGCGTAGACGTCGTCGCCCTTCTTCTTGAGGAAGTTGAAGAGCGCGGCCTTGTACTTCTCGTCGGTGACCAGCCAGAGCGCGGTGCGCAGCGCGGCCGGGTCGTCGTCGATGGGCGCGCTCTTCTTCGTCAGGTAGCTGGGGCCCTTGAGCGCGAACGAGAGGTCGAGATCGTCACCCACCGAGGAGTCGAAGACGTAGTCGCCCACCCGCACGTCGACGGAGATCTTCCGATCCCGGGTAGCGGCGTCCTGGAAGACGCCGCCGTAGCGCGCGAGCACCTCGCGGCTGTCGTAGTCCTTGAGCTGGTAGCCGATGAAGTAGGGGCCGCGGTTCTCGCGCAGCTTGAGCTCGGCCTGGCTGCGGTTGATCTCGTCGACCATCGCGTCGAGCAGGTCCTGCCGGGCATCAGGCAGGGGCTTTGCAGCGATGAGCAGCGCGAGCGCGAGCGGGACGAACATGGGCGGGGCACGTTATATCGGCAGCGACCATGAAGACCCTGCCCGTCCTGCTCCTCGCAGTCGTGTCGTCGTCGTGCACGAAGGACCCCGCGCCGGTGGCTGCCGTGCCTGCCGCCGCCCCGAAACCTGCCGCCGACAAGGCGAAGGGCCCCGACGGCGCCGAGTACACGGTGGCGCTGGTGCCCCGCGCGCCCTACTCCGCGGGCAAGGAGGCGGGGGTGGCGCTCACCGTCGCCGCGAAGCCCGGCTACCACGTGAACCCGGAGTACCCGATGGTGTTCAAGCCCGAGGGCCACGTCGGCGTTCGTTTCGCCGAGGACAGGCTCAAGCTCACCTGGGGCGCGAAGACGCCCTGCGCCGAGAACGCCGAAGACGCCTGCGCGGTCGAGGTGCCGATCGCGCTGACGCCCGAGAAGGCCGGCCCGGCCACGGTCGCGGGCACCGTCGCGTTCAGCGTGTGCAACCCGCAGCACTGCCTGATCGAGAAGGTCCCGCTGACCCTGCCGATCGAGGTCCAGTAGGCGGGCCGAGCTCCGCCACCCTCGCCTCGATGCAGTTGTTCCCGTTCTTGTTGGCCGTTCAGAGTGCGGGCAGGTCCAGCGCCGGGCGAATGGTCACCAGCCGCACCAGCGACAACGGCAACCGGGTGGGAAAGACCGACTCGAGCGACCTGCCGTCGAAGCTGGCGCTGCGCACCACCTCCGGCCCACCGGGGATCGACGGGTCGACCGCGGCGAGCTCGAGCAGGTGGGGCCGCCAGCCATCTGCGCACAGCTCGCTGGCCCCTGGGTCCCAGTGCTCGCGCCAGGCCTGCACGCTCCACCAGGCGAATTCCCACTCGGCCTCGGTGGGCAGGCGCTGCCCGCGTTCCGCCAGCAGGTCTGCCTGTTCCTTCGCCACGTGCTTGAAGAAGAACCGCGGCGCGTCTTCGAGCGCGATCGGGCTCTCCATCAGCAGAAACGGAGACAGCGTCACGTCGCGCACCGGCCAGTACGCCGTCGGATCGAACAGGGTGAGCGGATCGCGCTCCTGGAACGCCTCCACCGCCGCGATGCGCTCGGGCGTGGCCCCCAGCGTGACCTTGCCACCCGTGAAGAGGCGCCAGGTCTCGCTGCTGCGCGTGTCCCTGAAGCGGGCGTGCACGCCGACCTCGGCCAGCTCGAGCCACGGCGGCAACCGCTCGAGGAGCTGATCGAGCAGCACGCGCCGCGCCTGCTCGTCGAGCGCCGGCCAGCGCACCAGGCCTGCCCCGAGGGTCGCCGCGGGGCTCACGCCGCCCGCGCGGTCGCGTCGCCCCAGTCGACGATCTGCCACCCGCGCCGGTGCGCGTGGCGGCGGAGCCGGGGGTCGGGGTTGACCGCGACGGGCTGAGCGACCGCCTCGAGCACCGGCAGGTCGCTGTAGGAGTCCGTGTAGAAGGTCGAGTCGCGCAGGGGCACGCCGAGCCGCTCGGCCTCGCCCTGCGCGTGGGGCAGCTTGCCGGGCCCGAAGCACACCCCACCCACCACCTTGCCCGTGTGCCTGCCGCCCTCGTCCACCTCGAGCCGGTTGCAGAGCACCGAGTCGAAGCGCAGCTCAGCGGCGACCAGCTCGGACAGGTAGTGGCTCGACGAGGTCAACATCACCAGCTTCCAGCCTTCCCGGCGGTGCCGTTCGATCGCCTCGCGCGCGCCGGGCCGGTAGGTGTTCCGCACCTCTTCCTCGAAGAAGCGCTCGGTGCGCTCGCGCAGCTCGGCCGACGAGGTGCCCGCCACGTGGGCCACGGCCTGGGCCACCATCGCCTCGGCCGACGCGAAACCGAAGTGGTAGCGCGCCAGCCAGGCCATCGCCCGGAACGCCTTGCGCTTCGACAGGTAACCCAGCGCGACCTCGCGACGCACCCACAGCGACCCGGAGTTCACCGAGAGGATCGTCTTGTCGAGATCGAAGAATGCGATGCGCACGGCCGTCCTGAGAGGAGTCGAAGGACGACCGTAACGCGGGTTCAGCCCCAGTTCACGCCGGGCGGGGGGCGACCCAGGCCAGGGCCTGCGGCGGCGCAGAGCTGGTCGACTTCGACGACGACCAGGTGGGCGTCTGGCTGTGATCGGTCGCGCGGTGGGTGTCGACGGTGAAGAAGAAGGTGAAGCTCTGGCTCGGCATGGCGGGCATGGTGCACCCGCCGCGCGATCGCGCAAATTTTCGACCGACGATTTCTTCGGCCCTCAGATGGCGCAGATCATCTTGATGACGATCGACTGGTCGTCGGCCCGGCGGCGGCACTGATTGCCGAACTGCACCTTCGCGGTCGTGCCCTCGGTGTTGCGCGAGAAGTTCACGATGCCCTCGTTCGACAGGGTGCAGTTCTGCACCTCGCCTGACTTGCGGGTGATGACGAACTGCATCAGCCGCTCGTCGGGCACGTTCTTGATCTCGATCGTCTGTGCGACCGACGCGAGCTGGGCGATGTTGATGAGCGTCTCCCGGAAGGAGGTCTTGCAGATCGAGTCCAGGTTGATGAGCGTGCTGTCGAACATCTCGGCCATCTGCCGGTGCCTGAAGCCGCCCTGGTTCGAGGTGGGGCAGTCGATGTTGCGCACCTGCCCGCCCACGACCATCGCCATGGCGGCCTTGGTGCTGATCCCCACGGGGGCGATCGCCGTCCAGATGACCTCCTTGGCGGTGCCGTCGCTGTTCTTGAGATCCTCGGTGAACATGCGGTGGTACTCGCCCACCGTGGTGAGCTGCAGTTCCTTGTCGGTGCAGTCGGCGATCGCGCCGTTGTCCCCCACGCTGACGGTGGGGGGCCGCACGGTCTCGCTGCAGTCGTCTTCGTCGGTGAGCACCACCACCAGCAGCCGCGCGCCGTCGCGCAGGAACTCCTGGTTGCCGCCCTGGGCGAGCGGGGTCGTGGCCAGGTCGGTCAGCAGCGCCAGGCGCACGGCCTCGAAGGGCGTTTCCTGCCCCGAGCCGGTGGTGCCCTGGCGGATGAGGCGGGAGAACTTGGGGATGAGGTCGGCATCGGTGCCCGAGAGCAGGCGCTCGGCGCCCACCGGCTCGAGATCGAGGCCCCCGTCGGGCAGCTCGGCCGGCACGGGGCGCAGCTTGCCGCTCTGCCGGGGGTAGTTGAGCACGAAGGGCTGACCGCCCACGCGGCCGTTCAAATAGATCGCGGTGGTGATCACCCCGATGTTGAACTCGGTGGGTACGCCGCCGCTGTTCTTGATCTCGTCGATGAAGGCGGTGAGCTCGCGGGCGACCGCTTCCTGCTCCTCACGCATCGAGTTCGAGTTGTCGATCACGAAGAGGATGTCGAGCCTGGGCGGCTCGATCAGCGGGGGGGCCGATTCGCAGCTCCGCACCAGCACCAGCTCGGGGTTCGTGATCGGAGAGGGGCAGCCGAAGCAGCCCTCACAGCTCACGACGAGCATGAGGACGGCTGAGGCGAGGAACGTGCGTGGTTTCATGGTGTGTCGAAGCCCTTCAGCGGCCGGCGGCGAAGGCCCATCATGCACCGGACAATCAGCGGGGGCGAGGAACCGGAATACTCAACGGAGCGGTTGCGGTCGGTTTTTTCGCTGCTACCCTCAAGACTGTGAAACCGCGGGAGGGCGTCCCCTCCCAACCCATTGAAAAGGCAGATCCCCCACATGTCCGATGACAAGAAGAAGGCAGTCGGCGCGCAAGCGCTGCCGACGACGATGACGCCTCCCGGTGCCATCAACAAGGACGACATTCCCCAGGTCCTTCCCATTCTTCCTCTCCGCAACTCGGTGTTCTTTCCGGGCGGAGTGCTCCCCCTCGCCGTCGGACGCCAGAAGACCATCGCGCTGATCAAGGACGCCGTTCGCGACGACCAGGTCATCGGCGTGGTGACCCAGCGTAAGGCCGAGGAAGAAGATCCCGGCGCGACCGATCTCTACAACATGGGCACCGTCGCCCGCATCGTGAAGCTGCTGAAGATGGGCGAGGACAACTACTCGCTCGTCGTCCAGGGCCTGGCGCGCTTCCGCGTGATGGAGCTGGTGCAGGAATCGCCCTACCTCAAGGCGCGCATCGAGCCGGTCGACGACAAGACCGCGCCCGACAACGTCGAGATCGAGGCGCTGACGATCAACCTGAAGAAGCTCGCCCGTGAAGTGATCGAGATGATGCCCGAGCTGCCTGCCGCGGCCACCGAGCTCGTCGAGTCGATCACCCACCCGGGCCACCTGGCCGATCTCATCGCCGCCAACGTCGACGTGCCGATCGAAGAGAAGCAGGCGGTGCTCGAGACGGTCGATCTCAAGGCGCGCATGAAGCTGGTGCTCGAGCTGCTCAACCGCAAGCGCGAGATCCTCAAGCTGAGCAACAAGATCGACTCCGCCGTGAAGGGCGAGATGTCGAAGACCCAGCGCGAGTACTACCTGCGCCAGCAGCTCAAGGCGATCAAGGAAGAGCTCGGCGAGATGGGCGAAGACGAGGAAGAGCTCGACGAGCTCGGCGAGCGGCTCAAGAAGGCCGGCCTGCCGCCCGACGTCGAGAAGGTCGCCAACAAGGAACTCAACCGGCTCAAGACCATCCCCGCGGCGTCGAGCGAGTACACGGTCGCGCGCACCTACCTCGATTGGATCGCCGATCTGCCGTGGTCCAAGATGACCGAGGACAACCTCGACATCGAGAACGCCCGCAAGCAGCTCGACAACGATCACTACGGCATCCAGACCGTGAAGAAGCGCGTGCTGGAATACCTGGCCGTGCGCAAGCTCAAGAACGACATGCGCGGCCCGATCCTCTGCCTCTCGGGCCCTCCGGGTGTGGGCAAGACGTCGCTCGGTCAGTCGATCGCGCGCGCCATCGGCCGCAAGTTCGTGCGCCTGTCACTGGGCGGCGTGCGAGACGAAGCCGAGATCCGCGGCCACCGCCGCACGTACGTGGGCGCCCTGCCCGGCCGCTTCATTCAGCAGATGAAGAAGGCCGGCTCGCGCAACCCGATCATGCTGCTCGACGAGATCGACAAGCTCGGCTCGGACTTCCGCGGCGACCCGTCGGCGGCGCTGCTCGAGGTGCTCGACCCCGAGCAGAACAACACCTTCAGCGATCACTACCTCGACATTCCCTTCGATCTCTCGAAGGTGATGTTCATCGCCACGGCGAACCGGCTCGACACCATCCCCGCGCCGCTGCGTGACCGCATGGAGATCATCGAGATGAGCAGCTACACGTTCATCGAGAAGGATCACATCGCGCGCAACCACCTCATCCCCAAGCAGATCAAGGAGCACGGGATCACGGCCGAGCACATCGAGCTGTTGCCCGACGCGCTCGACAAGGTGATCAGCTCGTACGCGATCGAGCCCGGGGTTCGTCAGCTCGAGCGGAAGATCGCCGAGATCTGCCGCTCGGTGGCCGTGGGCGTCGCGTCAGGCAAGATGGAAAAGCAGACCATCAACGCCACCCGCGTCGAGGAGATCCTGGGGCCCAAGCGCCACGAGCTCAACGTGGCAGAGCGCACCTCGCAGGCCGGCGTCAGCGTCGGGCTGTACTACACGGCGCTCGGCTTCGGAGACATCCTCTTCGTGGAAGCCACCAAGATGCCCGGCAAGGGCACCCTCACCCTCACCGGCCAGCTCGGCGACGTGATGAAGGAATCGGTGAACATCGCCTTCTCCTGGCTGCGGGCCAACGGCGAGCGCATGGGCCTCTCGCCCTCGGTGTTCGAGAAGACCGACCTGCACCTCCACTTCCCCGATGGCGCGACCCCCAAGGACGGTCCTTCGGCGGGCGTGGCGATCATCTCGGCGCTCTCGTCGCTCTTCACCGGCATCCCGGTGCGGGCCGACACGGCGATGACCGGGGAAATCACCCTGCGCGGCAACGTCGGCCAGATCGGCGGCGTGCGCGAGAAGGTGCTCGGGGCTCACCGCGCCGGCATCAAGCGGGTGCTCCTGCCCGAGAAGAACAAGAAGGACCTCGTCGACGTGCCTGACGTGGTCCGCAACGCCCTGGAATTCCACTTCGTTCCGCACATCGATGACGCGCTCAAGCTGAACCTCGAGCGCTCGCCGTTCATCGTGGTGCCTCCGGTGGTGGAAGAGCCCAAGTCCGAAATCAGGGCGTGATCCCAAAGGGCCTCTCCCTGCATTCGACAGGGAGAGGACCTTGAGAGGCGCGATGCTCGCGAGTAACACTCCCCGGTCTTCCGGACTGGGGGCTTTCCTTTGCGTTGCATCAAGACTTCGCTGGTCGTGGCTGTGTGCTTGTCGGTACTTGGCTGCAAGCTCGACCTGAAGGTGCCCGATCCGCAGCGCGGCCGGTTGCTCGGCTCGATCGACACCCAGGGCCACCTTCCCCTGGCCGGTCAGACCGTCACGCTGTCGTCCGAGCTGGGTGGCCGGTACGCCCAACTGACGGACGACACGGGCGCCTTCCTCTTCGGCGATCTGCCACCGGGCCTTCACGTGGTGAGCGTCTCGCTGCCGGGGTTTGCGAAGTTCAACTCCGAGCTCTTCACCGTCCAGTCGGGGCAGGACACCGACGTGGGCGTGCTCGCCCCAGACTGGCTGCAGAACACCCCTTCTGCCGGATCGCTGTCGGGCAGGGTCTCGGCCAACGGAGGCGGCGACATCTCCGGCGCGAAGGTGGAGTTCGTGCTCGCAGGCACGGTGATCGACCAGCTCACCGTGGGCTCCGATGGCCTCTTCACCCAGCCGCTCCCCCCGGGCACGTTCACGCTCAAGGCCAGCCACCCGGCCTTCGTGAGCGCCATGATGATGGACGTCACGCTCGCGCCGGGCGCCACGCTCGACCTCACCGCCACGCCGCTGGTGCTCGACATCAACCCCGCCACGCTCACCGGCATCGTCTTCAAGGAGCGCGACCAGGGTGAACCGGAGCCCGCCGCGGGCGCGCTGATCACCCTCGATTCGGGCCAGACCACGTCGGTCGACGCTGCGGGCAACTTCCAGCTCACCGGGCTCGCCGCGGGCAGCCGCCTCATGCGCGTCACCCTGCCCGGCTTCCACGATCCGGCGGTCTCGCGCCCGGTGCGGCTCGACCCCGGCGCCACCACGCCCACCGACAAGGTGACGCTGCTCATCGATCGCGGCTCGATCGTCGGCACGGTCAAGCTCGCCGACAACGCCCCGGTCTCGGGCGCGCGCGTCGAGCTGGGCAACGGCTACGCCACCCTCGTCTCGCCCAACGCCATGGATCCCTCGCAGGGCGACTTCGTGATCCAGAACGTGCCCGCCGGCATGTGGGGCCTCACCGCGCGCAAGGAGCAGTACTCGATCAAGTCGATCACCGTGACGGTGGTGCCCGGGAGCTCGGTGAACTCCGGCGTGCTGTTGCTCTCGCGGCTCTTCGGCGACTTCAGCATCGACGACGCCGATCCGTCGAACACCAGCGGCTACACCCGCACCACCGCGGTCACGCTCGATCTGACCGGCTTCCCGCCCACCGGCGTCGCCGCGTACCGCGCCAGCGAAGACGCCACCTTCGATGGAGGCACCTTCCTGCCCTACAGCGGCCGGGTTCAGCCCTTCACCCTGCTGACGGGCGAAGGCGCCCACACCGTCTACGCGCAGTACCAGGACGGGAACGGCCAGGTGAGCCAGACGTTCAGCTCGACCGTGGTGCTCGACACCGTCAGGCCCACGCTCCCGGTGATCACCTTCGAGAGCACCGGCAGCGACGGCACCCAGCGCTTCACCAACCGCGCGCAGGACCTGCCCCTGCAGGTGCTCTCGTTCGACGACATGGGCTCGGGCCTGTCGCTGATGAAGGTGGGCGAGGCGGTCGATGGCCAGGGCAACGTGAGCCAACCGCCTGACGCGTACCGCCTCACCGCGACGCTGCGGCGCGCCGCCCCGGTGGACGGGCTCCAGCGGGTCTTCGTGCAGGTGATCGACAACGCCGGCAACGTGAGCCTCGCCGGTACCGACTCGATCACCGTCGACACCGCGCCGCCCACCGGCAACATCTCCCTTCGCCGGGGCGCGAGGGCCACCGAAGACGGGTTCACCAACAACCCGCTGGTGACGCTCGACGAGAACTGGGCCGACGGTGCCGACGCGGGCGTGGTGTTGATCAAGCTCGCCAACGCCTCGGCCGATCTCGGGCCGGCGGTGTACCAGCCCGCCAGCAGCAGCGCGGCGTGGTTCATCAACCCCGCCTCGGACGGCCTCAAGACCGTCTACGCGCGCTTCCGCGACGTGGCGGGCAACGAGAGCGTGAGCCCGGCCACCGACACCATCACCTACGACACGGTGGCGCCCACCCCGGCCTCCATCACCTCGCTCAGCGGGGCGGTGACGAGGAACCCGATGGTCAACCTCGCGCTCACCACCAACACCGCCGATCTCGCGAGCACCCGCGCCTTCACCATCTCGGACGAGGCCACCTTCACCTCGGCCAACACCCAGGGCCCGATGGCCTTCCCCATGGCGGCGACCACCACGTTCACCCTGCCCGTGGGCGACGGCGTGCGCACCATCTACGCGCGCTTCACCGACAAGGCGGGCAACGACGCCTTCACCAGCGTGGCGATCACGCTCGACACCACCCCGCCCGAGGGCTCGTTCACCCTCACCGGCGCGCTCGGTGACGGCACGCCCTCTTCGACGCTCACCTCGACCAACCAGGTCACCGTCAACCTCGTCGGGGGCGGCGCCACCGAGTACCGGCTCGGCGACGGCACCATGACCTCGTGCCCGATGACCGGCTACGTGCCGCTGGTCACCAACACCCTCACCAACCAGGCGCTCGCCGCCAGCGGGGTGATGACCCTGTGCCTGCGCGACGCCGCGGGGAACACCCAGGGCCCGCTGCAGCGCTCGCTCGTGCTCGACACCGCCGCGCCTACCCTGTGCGTGCTCGCGCTCGCCGGCCGCAACGTCGACGGCTCGGCTTCCCCCGCGGGGCTCACCGCGAACACCTCGATCACCGGCTCGCTGTCGGGCTGTTCCGAGCAGCCGGCCGAGGTGCACCTCGCGTCCGCCGCGGTGACCTGCACCAACACCGCCTCGCTCAACTGGCAACCGTACTCCGCCACCCTGGCGGTGACCCTCGCCCCGGGCGAAGGCGCCAGGCAGGTCTTCGGCTGCGTTCGCGACGCGGCCCGCAACGTGAGCGGCTTCACCTCGGCCACGACCACGCTCGACACCACCGGGCCCTCGCCCGCCACCGCGACGCTGGTCGGCACCTCGCCCACCAACCAGTCGAGCGTCACGGTGGCGCTGGCCGCCAGCGACCTCAACGGCCTCTCGGCCACCGGCGCGGTGACGGCCGCCGAAGACCTGCTCTTCACCGGCGCAGGCGTGGCCGGGCCCATGGCCTTCCCCGGCACCAGCCAGCTCAGCTTCACGCTCTCGGCCGGCGACGGCGCGAAGGTGATCTACGTGCGCTTCCGCGATCGGGTGGGCAACGAGAGCCTCGTCTCGGTGCCGGTGACGAAGGACCAGGCGGCCCCCACGGGCTCGATCGTGGTGCAGGGCGCGCTGGCCGATGGCACGCCGTCCACCGACTGGGCCACCTCCGCGGCCGTCACCGTGCTGCTCACGCAGGCAGGCGGCGCCAGCTACGTGCTGGGTGACGAGGGGCTGATCACCTGCCCGGCGACCGGCTACACCCCCATCACCACCACCAGCCTCAACCACGCGCTCACGGGCACGGCCGCCCCCCGCGTGGTGCGGGTCTGCCTGCGCGACACCGCCGGCAACACCTCGGGGCCCTTCGAAGACACCATTCCCCTCGACACCGCCGGGCCGGCCAACTGCGCCTTCTCGCTCGCGGGCCGGCGCGTCGACGGCGCTCCCGCCGCCGCGGGCTTCACCGCGAAGACCGAGATCACCGCCAGCATCGGCGGCTGCGCCGAGGCGCCGATCGAGCTGGTGGTGAGCACCTCGGCCGTGACCTGCAGCGCCGCCGCGCCGCTGTCGTGGCTGCCCTTCTCGCCCTCGAGCCTGGTGAGCCTCGCCAGCGGCAACGGCACCCGGCAGGTGTTCGGCTGCGTGCGCGACGCCGCCCGCAACGTCACCGCGATCAGCACCGGGTCGATCACCCTCGACACCGCCCCGCCCACGCCGGCCACGGCGACGCTGCTCACCGCGAACCCCACCAACGTCACCGCCACCAACCTGCAGCTGAGCGCCACCGACCTCAACGGCCTGGGCGTGACCGACGCGGTCACCGCCTCGCAAGACGTGTTCTTCCTCACCGGCCTCACCGGGCCCTCGGCGTTCCCGGGCAGCAGCCAGCTCGCCTTCACCCTCACCGGGGTCAACGGCGACAAGCAGATCTACGTGCGCTTCCGCGACCTCGTGGGCAACGAGGCCTTCGCCACCGTCGACGTCACCCTCGACACCGTGGTGCCCACCGGCTCCATCGTCATCCAGGGCGCGCTGGCCGATGGGACGCCCTCGACCGCCACCACCAACACCAACAGCGTCACGGTGCAGGTCACCCAGACCGGCGCGACGCAGTACCTGCTCGGCAACGAGAGCCTCACCACCTGCCCCGTCGGAGGTTATTCGCCGCTGACCGGCAGCAGCGTCGGCCACGTGATGACCAGCGCGCTCAACCCGCGCGAGGTGCGCCTCTGCCTCAAGGACGCCGCCGGCAACGTCTCGACGCCCCTCAGCGACACCATTCCCTTCGACACCGCCGGTCCGACGGGCTGCGCGCTCTCGCTCTCGGGGACCCAGGTCGACGGCACCGCCGCGCCCGGGGGCAAGACGGCCAACACCACCGTCACCGCCAGCGTGAGCGGCTGCGGCGAGACGCCCACCGAGATCTACCTCACCACCACCAACCTCGCCTGCTCCGCCGTGGCGAGCTACCCGTGGCAGTCGTACGCGGCGAGCCAGCCCGCGCAGATCGCCGGCCCCGACGGCACCAACACCCTCTACGGCTGCGTGCGCGACGCCACCCACAACGTGGGCACGCTGCTGCCGAACACCATCCTCCTCGACCGCCAGGGCCCCACCGCCGGGGGCGTGGTGATCGACGGCAACGCCGGCTTCATCAACGCGGCCCAGGTGACGATCCGCGGCGGCACCATCGGCTCGGTCAACGGCGGCGCGCAGACCGCCATTCGCTGGACGGTCTCGGAAGATCCCGCGAGCTTCCCCGCCTGGCGCTCGCTCGGGGCCTTCGACTTCACCTTCGGCGGCACCGGCGTGCGCACCGTCTACGCGAAGTTCAAGGACGACGTGGGCAACGAGTCGAACGTGGTGACCGACACCATCGACATCGACGTCACCCCGCCTGACGTCACCAGCACCGCCTGGGCCTTCCTCGCGCCGCTGGGCGCGCAGCCGGGGTACAGCAACAACCGGGTGCTGGCCTTCAGCGTCACCGGCGCGCCTGTCGACGCGGCCGGCGTGCAGGTGATGCAGGCCGCCTCGTGCACCCCGGTGAACTTCATCGGGGTCCCGGTGATCCCGGCGACCAACCCGTTCAGCTACACCCTCGTCGGCGGCGACAACACCTACCAACTGTGTGGCCGCGCGGTCGACGCGGCGGGCAACGGCTCTGCGGCGCTCAGCCCGATCACCGTGGTCTTCGATCGAATTCCGCCAACGGGGCCCAACATCACGACCAGCCCGCGGCTGCTGAACATGACCAACGTCGCGGCCTTCACCGTGACCACGCAGGGGGCGGTCACCGACGCGAACTTCGATCGCTACGAGCGGAGCGGCGGCACCCTGCAGAACTGGACGAGCAACGGCACCACCGACCTGGCGATCGGGTCCACCTCGTTCGGCTACACCCTGCAGCAGAACAAGACCAACGTGCTGCGGCTGCGCGCGGTCGACAAGGCCGGCAACGCATCGGCGGAAGACAGCGTGGCGATCACCTGGGACTACGTGCGGCCGCAGCCGCTGGGCCTGCGCGACTTCTGGGTCGACAACGGCAGCGCGCGCAGCACCTTCCACTGGACGACCAACCCGGGCGATCTCGATGTGGTGGCCTACAAGGTCTACTACGGGCCCGTTCCCGGGGGGACCGCGGCCAGCCTCACCGGCACCAACGCGGTCGAGGGCGCTTCACCGATCACCATCGCCGCCATCCCCGGCGCGGCCGATCAATCGATCGCGCTCACCGGGCTCACCGACGGTTCGCAGGTCTTCGCCACGGTCACCGCCGTGGACCAGGCGGGCAACGAGGGCCTGGTGCCCGTCACCGGCTCACAGCTCACCAACTTCTACGTGGCGCTCGAGCCCAACGCCGTGTCGATGAACCGGGTGTCGCGCCTGCCGATGCCCAACGCAGGTTCGATCGAGGCGATCTCGATCCAGGGTGATCGCGCGTACGTGGTGGGCCGCACCAACTCGAGCTGCCCTTCCACGGGCTCGGCCACGCTCACGGTGATCGACCTCGACGGGCTCGCGCCCCAGCTGTCTCTCGGCCACCCCGATCTGACGCCCACCACGCCGACCATCGTCGGCGCAACCGTCACCTTCCCGGACGCGGTGCCCTGCAGCGCGCAGGTCGCGCACGCCTACATGGTCGACGTGCTCGCTGACGGCCCGTACCTGTTCATGACCTCGGGCACCAACGTGCGCATCTTCTCGCTGGCGAACCCCGACTCGCCCGCGTTGATGCCGGGCTCCCCCATCACCCTCGCCAACACCGTGCAGCAGCTCAACCTCATCGGAGATCGGCTCTTCGTCACCGGCGACCCGCACGTCACCGCGATCAACCTGACCGACCTCTACGACGGCAACGCAGCCACCACCGTCACCACCGCCGACGTCATCGGCACGGCGCTGCCGAACTTCGCGGGGCCGTTCTGGGCGTCGGGCTCGAACGTCACCCGCGATCGGCTGATCGAGTTCACGTACAACGGCGGTGACACCTACAACTTCATGCTCGACAACGCGCTGCTCGCCGCCCCCAGCTTCACCACCGCGGCCGCGTCGATCACCGTCAGCAGCTACCTCGACGGCACCCCCAACGTGCGCATGGCCACCGGCGGCAGCTACCTCTACCAATCGAACAGCACGTCCTTTTCCCTCTTCCGGCTGGGCAACCTGTGGAACAGCACCGCGGCGGGCCCGGGCCTGGTGGGCGCCACCGATCTGTTCCGCCAGATCCAGAGCGCGGGCGGCGACGGCATGACGGTGATGGGCAACCAGGCCTTCGTGCTGGGCGGCACCGCGCTGCGCAGCATCGACATGAGGCTGGCGACGAGCATGTCCGAGTCGAGCCTCAACACCTTCCCGGGGGCGGTGCGCTCGGTGGCGGAGTACGGCGACTTCCTGGTGGTGGGCAGCAACTACGCGCTCAACGCCACGCTCCACTTCTTCGAGCTCGCCACGCCCCGCTCGATGCACCAGGTGGCGTCAGGCTCGGGCGGCGGCCCCTTCGCGGACCTGGGCCCCGGCTTCCTCTACAGCGGCATGGCGCGGGTGCACGATCTCCACGCCGGGCCGGTGATGAACCCCGTCGCGCCCGAGGCGATCTTCGGCACGCTCGACGATCACTGGGCCTACGACATGGCCCGCTTCGGCGATCGCGTGGTCACCGCCCAGGGCCCGGGCTTCATCATCTTCAACACGGAAGACGAGACCGACCGCAACGGCGGCACCGTCTGGGACGTGGCCGACGCCACCACGGTGATGCTGCCCAGCACCGGCCGGCGGGTGACCGGGGTGGAGGCGTGGGGCAACTACCTCGTCGCCGCCGAGGTCCGCGCCGACGGCGTCTGGGTCGAGGTCTTCGACGCGCGCCCGCTTCGCAACCCGGCCGCGGCGACCTTCAACGCCACCACGCACTCGCGCGGCGCGTTCCGCGTGGCCAACTTCGTGCCCGGCGCCACGCTCTGGGCGTCGATCACCATGCAGGCGGGCCGGGCGATCATCTCCCTCGACGAGGCGTCGGCCCCGCCCAGCCCCGCGCTCTACATCGTCGACGTGCGCACCCTCATGGACGACGTGGCCGGCAGCAGCGTGTCGGTGCTGGGTTCGTTGCCGCTCACCAGCATTCAGGAGACCGAGGTGCGCGGGGGCTGGCTCTACGCAGGCGGCGCCAGTTCGATCGCCGTCGTCGACATCAAGGAGACGCTGCAGGAGCCGCCGGTCGCGCTGCCGGTGACGCCCCTCAGCGCCACCATCAGCGGCGGCAGCGGCGCGCTCGAGGTGTTCGGCAATCACCTCTACACCGTGGGGCGCTCGGGGGTGAGCATCCGCGCGGTCGACGTGCGCACGCCCACCGCGCCCGTGGTCCTCTCGCAGTTCCCCCTGCCCGGCCTCACCTACGGGGGGAGCTCGACGCTCGAGGCGGGGCCCACCAAGACGTTCCGGCGCGGGCTGGTGGTGCGCGGCACGCGCCTCTATTCGACGTACTACGACGAGGTGCGGGTGCTCGAGCTCGAGTAGTCAGAGCAGGCCGCGGAAGTACTCGATGGTGCGCGGGAGGCCCTCTTCCAGCGTCACCTTCGGTTCCCAGCCCAGCAGGGTGCGGGCGCGGGTGATGTCGGGCCGGCGCTGCTTCGGATCGCCGGGGGGCAAGGGGCGGAAGACGAGGCCGCTGGTGCCGCCGGTGGCGCGGAGCACCGCCTCGGCGAACTCACGAATGGTCTGCTCGCGCGGGTTGCCCACGTTCACGGGGCCCTGCTCGGTCGAGAGGGCCAGCTTGAGGATGCCGTCGATCAGATCGTCGACGAAGCAGAAGCTGCGCGTCTGCGAGCCGTCTCCGTAGAGGGTGAGCGGCTCCCCGCGCAGGGCCCGGCCCACCAGCTCGGGCACCACCCGGCCGTCGTCGAGGCGCATGCGGGGCCCGTAGGTGTTGAAGATGCGCACGATGCGGGTGGCCACCCCGCGCTTGCGGCGAAAGGCCTGCACCAGCGCCTCGCCGTAGCGCTTGGCCTCGTCGTAGATCGCCCGCGGCCCGGTGGAGTCGACGTTGCCGAAGTAGCTCTCGACCTGGGGGTGCACCAGGGGATCGCCGTAGATCTCGGAGGTGGAGGCCTGCAGCATCACCGCCTGCTTCACCTCGGCCAGCTCGAGCGCGTGCTGGGTGCCCAGGCTGCCCACCCGCATGATCTCGAGCCAGAGCACCTCGAAGTCCTTCGGCGAGGCAGGCGAGGCCAGGTTGAACACGTAGTCGACGGGGCCGGCGACGACGAGGGGCAGGCACACGTCGTGTTGCAGCAGGTCGAAGCGGGCGTCGCGCTGAAGGCCCTCGAGGTTCTTCAGGCTGCCGGTGACGAGGTTGTCGACGGCCAGCACGCTCTCGGCGCCGTCGGCCAGCAGCCGCTCGCACAGGTGAGACCCGAGGAAGCCCGCGCCCCCCAGCACCACCGATCGTTTTCCCCGGATGGAGTTCACCCGGGTGCGTGTATTTCAGATTCCGTCGAAGCGCTGCTGTCCCGGGAGGTCTTCCTTGTGCTTCTCGAGGATCAAGTCGATCCCCTGGCGGATGTACTCTGCGACCGGAACCTTGGTCTTCTGGTTCAATTCCTTGAGCAGCTCATTCTGCTCGGGCGTGATGTAGATCGTCGTGCTGATCTTCTTGCGCGCCATGGACGTATGTGACGCTATGTCGACTCAGGCCGAGGGCAAAAAAATGACCATGAACGGGTTCAGGATGACGTTGCTCGGTGCGGCGCTGGCGCTGGTGGGCTGCGCGACGACCGGCTCCGGTGAGAAGAAAGAAGGCGAGACCGGCCCCGATGGCGAGCAGGTCGCCGAGAACATCCGCCAGAAGCAGGCCGGCGACGAGAAGGTCACCGAGTTCGACCTCAACAAGGACAAGAAGTCCGACGTGTGGACCTACACGGTCAGCGCCAAGAACGCCGAGGGGAAGGACATCGACCGCCTCGCCCGCAAGGACCTCGACATCAACTGGGACGGCAAGGTCGACATCGCCCGCCAGTATGACGAGAAGGAGCAGATCAGCCGGGAGGCGCTCGATCTCGACTTCGACGGCAAGGTCGACGAGGTGATCTTCTACGAGAAGGGCCTGGTGGTGCGCAAAGAGCGCGACCTCTCGTCGGCGGGCAAGCCTTCCCTCTGGGTCTTCTACGAGAAGGGCCAGATCGTCCGCAAAGAGCGCGACACCAACTCCGACGGCAAGGTCGACTACTGGGAATACTGGGAAAACAACCAGGTCGACCGCATCGGCGAGGATCTCGACGGCGACGGCAACGTCGACAAGTGGACGAAGAACCCCGACGCCGAGGGCTAGTTCGAGGTCGTGACGATGGCGTTCATCGACGTCTCACGGCGGAAGTCGTCCATGTAGCGCGAGGCGGCTTCTTTCGTACCGAAGCGGCCCATGCGCACCCGGAACCACGTGCCCTTCCCCGGAATGGTGGCCTCGACGATGTACGGGGCGTAGCCCTTGTCGCGCAGCCCCGCGGCGAAGCGATCGGCCTCGGCCCTGTCCTGGTACGCCGAGAGCTGAACCGTCCACGCGCCGTCAGCCGCGGTCTCGGTGGGCGGGCGCTGCTGGGCCTTGCCGAACGCTTCCTTGAGGCCTCCGCCGTCGACCGTGCGCGTCGCCACCGAGTCACCCTTCGGGGTGTCGGGCAGCACCGGCTTGACGGGCTCGGGCGCCACGGCCACCACCGCTGCGTCAGCGGGCGGAGGCACCACGGCCTCGGGCCTGGGCGCCACGGCCACGGGAGCCTCGACGGGCTTCACGATGGGCGCCTCGGCGATCAGCGTGGGCGTCGGCGCCTTGCGCGTCAGCTCGTCCTGGAAGGTGAACGCGGCGTCGGCCTTCACGGTCTCGAGGGCGTCGGTCTTTCGATCGAGCTGCCCCAGGAGATCGGTGGGCTGTTGCTGCAACGCCGCCGTCTCGGCAGACAGCTTCTTGCCGACCACGACGCCGAGCATGAAGACGCCGCCCAGGACCACGAGCGAAGCGATGGTGATGCTGACGATCTGTCGATTGTCGAGCGAGAGCTCGTACTTCTCTTTCAGCCGGTGGGAGTCGCGCATGTCGCACCACCAAGGTAGCGCGCTGTATCAGCGCGTCAATTTGCTGGGCGGGGCCAGCTCAGTTTCGGGGCGCGCCGATGAGGATCCAGTCACGGATCAACACCTGCTGCGTGCCCGTCAGCGGAGCGCCACCACCGCGAGGCATGTCACCGGCCAGCGTGCGCGTGTAGATGGCCGAGCCGTTCAGGTTGCCCGGGGTGATGCGGCCGTTCTGGTTGACGATCGCGTCGTAGTTCCACGCGTGGCACGCGTCGCAGCGCGAGTCGAAGATCGGCTGCACCTGCGCTGAATAGCTCACGTTCATCGGCCCGGCGTCGGTCATGCCCGCGTCGACGACCACCACGCCCGAGTCAGGCGGCCGGTACACCCCCGCGTCCCAGCGGATCGATGCGTCGGGCCGATCGGGGAAGCTCGCGTCGTAGTCGCCGTTCTCGAACAGCCCACACACGCCGGCCTGGCAGACCTGGTTGGACTGGCAGGCCACGCAGGCCTCGCCGGCCGCGCCACACTCGAAGACCGCCGTGCCCGCGAGGCAGTCGCCCGTCTCGGAGCAACAGCCCTGGCAGGTGGCGGCGCTGCAGCTCTTCGCTGGGGCCATGCCCTGTCCGCAGGAGGCCGTGACCGAAGCCAACAGCCCGGAAAGGACGCCGAACACGAATACCCGGGAAACGCGCATCAGCGGCGCAGCCTAACCCATCAACGGAGGCGGAGATCCATCGGACCTTCGAGCTCCAGCTCGACCCCGTCGCGGATCAGGGTGGCCTCGGCCCCGTCGGGCAGCACCAGGCGCACCGTCGCCCCCAGCTCGTAGGTGTGGCCCTCGGGCAGCGCGGCCGTGGCCAGGTCGTCGGTCTCGGCGAAGACCACCTCGTCGTCCACCTCGAGGCGCGGCCCACCCTGCCCCAGCGACGCCGCGTGAATGCGCGCCACCTTCACCCGCTGCGAGGGGGGCGGCAGCTTCACCGGCCCGTCTTCCCGCGGAGGCGACGCCATGTTCTCGATGCCGTTGGGCGTGAAGAAGGCCTTGAAGTAGTCGGCCGAGGTCGGCTCGGTACCCCCCGACAAGGCGCTCGCGGGGGTGAAGCGGTTGTCGGAATACCGGGGCAACATCGAGGGCGCGAGCATGGTGGCCTTCACCGGCTTGCCGTCCTTGAGCACGAAGCGGGGAATGGTGGTGGCCTCGATCTTCGATTCCTTCAGGTCGCCCACCCGCACCTTCTCGTCGTCGAGCACCTTGAGCGCGCCGCCGAAACACTCGAGCAGCGCCCAGCCCCGGGCGTCGATGCGATCCGACGGCATCAACTTCGCGCCCACGCTCAAGGCCACCTCGCGCTTGCCCTCGAGCAGCACCGGCTCTGAGGCGGCCTGGAGCCCGCATACCGCCGACTCGGGTTCCTTCGTGCACGCGCTCAACACCAGCACCACGAACAGCAGACCGTTCATCCCGGGGCTCACGCGATCCATCCGCCGCCCAGCACGCGCTCGCCCTCGTAGACCACCGCGGCCTGCCCCGGGGTCACCGCGCGCGCGGGCTCATCGAGCATCACCTTGAAGTGGCCATTCAGCTCGAGCTTCACCCGGCCCGGGGCGCCCTGGTGCCGATGGCGGATGCGCACCGTCACCGGCTTGTCCGCCGCGGGCACCCCGTCGACCCAGTGCGGGCGCAGCAGGTGAAAGGTGTCGCGCTCGCCTTCGCTGGCGGGCCCGACCACCACCCGGTTCGTCTCGGCCTCGATGCGCTGCACGTAGAGCTTCCCGGGGCTGGTGACCTGCAGGCCCTTGCGCTGGCCGATGGTGTACTTGTGGATGCCGTCGTGCGCGCCGAGCACCGCGCCATCGGCGGTGACGATCTCGCCCTTCGGCTGCGCGCCCGCGACCTTCTCCACGAAGCGCGCGTAGTCGCCGTCGGGCACGAAGCAGATCTCCATCGACTCGGCCTTGTGCGTGGTGACGAGCCCGTGGCGCTCGGCGATCGCGCGCACCTCGGCCTTCTTCATCGCGCCGACGGGGAAGATCAGATCGCGCAGCTCGTCCTGGCCGAGGGTGAAGAGGAAGTACGACTGGTCCTTCGCCGCGTCGGCGCCGCGCTGGAGCTGGAAGCGCCCGTCCTGCTCCGTCACCTGGGCGTAGTGCCCGGTGGCGAGCCGCGCGCCGAGCTGCCGCGCCCGCTTGAGCAGGAAGCCGAACTTCACGTCCTGGTTGCAGGCCACGCAGGGGATCGGCGTGCGCCCGCCCAGGTAGGACTTCACGAAGGGCGTGACCACCCGTTCCTTGAAGAGGTCCTCGACGTTCGCCACGTAGAACGGAATGCCCAGCTTCTCGGCCACCGCGCGGGCGTCGTCGATGTCGTCGGGGCTGCAGCAGCTGCCGCACTGGGCGGTGCTCTCGTAGCTCCACACCCGCAAGGTCATGCCGATCACCTCGTGGCCCTGCTCCTTGAGCAGAGCCGCGGCGGCTGAGGAATCGACCCCTCCCGACATGGCCACGACGACGCGCATGGGCTCCCGATGTCACAGGCCGGGCCTTCCTGAAACCCCCCGTCTCCGGGTCGCTCCGGAAAGGGTGAAGGGCACCTTTTCCACAAGCACCCCAGATGGGTGATGGTGTGGGTAACGCTCGGTGTCACAAACGCAGACACCACCCAAGTCGCTGTAATTGCTCTGGATTTCTGGGTGCTTCCGAGCAGAGCCGATTCCCTTCGGAAGCGCCGTGGACAACCACCGGAGCGGCTGTGGGAAAGCTGTGGGAAACAAACCACCCCCTCAGGGGGGTGGAATCCAACCCTTCAGGGCGGCCTGGAGGGCCTCGGTGGTGTTGAGCGAGGGGTCGTCGAGCACGAGCTCGAGCAGGTGCCTGGTGGCGTGCCCGATGGCGGGCGAAGGACCGGTGCCGAGCGCCGCCATGATCGCCTTGCCGTCGAGGGCGAGCTGGCGCGTGGTGAGGGGCGGGTTGGTGGCGAGGATCGCCTCGACGCGGCCGCGCAGGCCGATGGGCGCGGTCAGCCGCGCCTCGTGCAGGGAGAGGAGCTGGGGCGCGCGCGCGGCGTCGAGCTTCGCCAGCCAGCGGCGCAGTTGAGCGTCGGTCGCTTCAGGGGGCGGCAGGTCCGACCTGAGCACCAGTGCCGCGGTGTCCTCGGCGGTGCGGTTGGGGAACTTGAGGCGGATCATCACCTCGCGCGGCTGAGGCTGCCCCAGCAGCAGCAGCGCCATGCGGATCACCTCGTCCTTCGGGGCGACGCCCACGGCATCGAACTCGGCGGCGGCGGCCTCGGGCATGAACTGCGCGAGCAGCCCCGAGCTGGCGAGCAGGCGCAGGCCCATGGTGGCCTTGGGGGCCAGCAGGAGCTTGGTGAACTCCTGGTGCACGCGCTCGGCGGCGACCTTGCGGAAGATGGCCAGCGTCCTGGGGATCGCAGCCTCGGTGGCGGGCTCGAGCGTGAAGTCGAGCACGGTGGCGAAGCGCACGGCGCGCAGGGGCCGCAGCCCGTCTTCCGAGAAGCGCTCGATCGCGTCGCGCACGCAGCGCACGGTGCGGGCGGCGAGATCAGCCTGGCCTCCGAACGGGTCGACCAGCTCGCCCGTCGCCGGGTTCCAGGCGATCGCGTTCATGGTGAAGTCGCGGCGGCCCAGGTCGGCCTCGATGTCCTCGTGGAAGACCACCTTCGAGGGGCGGCGGCCGTCGACGTAGTCGGCCTCGGCACGGAAGGTGGTGACCTCGACGTGCTGGCCGCGGAGCACCACGGTGACGGTGCCGTGCTCGACCCCGGTGGGGATCACCTTCTTGAACAGCTTCTGCACGTCTTCCACGCGCGCGCTGGACGCGACGTCGAAGTCCTTCGGGGGTTGGCCGCGGAGCATGTCCCGCACGCACCCGCCCACGAGGAAGGCACGGAAGCCCCCGGCCTGGAGGCCGCTCACCACCTCGAGCACCGCGGGGGGGACGATCTCTTTCGTCAGCAGGCTCTTCACAGGAGGACCGGCACGTTGCCCACCAGCTCGGTCTCGATCGGGCTGGGCAGCTCGGTCTCGCCCAGCTGCTGGCGGAGGTTGATCTCGACGGTGCGGCAGATGGCGTTGAGCGCCAGGGCGTTGGGGTTCAACGTGAACGGATCTTCGAGAATGCGGCCCAGCGTCTCGAGCACGAGGAAGGCGAGCGAGAGCCCCAGCAGCACCGGCAGCGCGGTGAGGTCGACCTGCTCGAGCAGGCCCAGGGGGAGGATGCTGATGTAGACGCGGGTGAAGCGGTGGGTGAACACGCGGTACGCGGTGGGGATCGGGGTCGACTTGATGCGCTCGCAGCCGCCCTGCATCGAGAGCAGCTCGGTCAGGGAGCGATCGATCATCTCGAGGCGGAACTCGGTGATCCACCCGCGGCGCGAGGCCTCGGCCAGCTCGACGCCCTGGAGGTGCGAGAGCCAGGCGGCCACGTTCTTCTGGGCGGGGGCGGCGGCGCGCTCCGTCTCGGAGAGGTAGGGCGCGATCGCCGGCAGCACGTCGAGGCCGCGGAGCTGCTGCTTGAGCGCCTGCAGCCAGGCCATCTGCCGGTAGAGCACGCGCTTCTGGAGCTCGGCGAGCGCGGCGCGGTCGGCGTCAGGGGCGTTGAAGAGCGTGAGCACCTGCCGGCCGAGCGTGCGCGAGTGGTTGACGATGCCGCCCCAGAGCTTCCGCGCTTCCCACCAGCGGTCGTAGGCGGAGTTGTTCCGGAAGCCGAGGAAGATGGCGAGCGCGACGCCGGCGATCTGAAACGGCACGGGCGTGACGGGCAGCTTGAGCTGGAGCACGCGCGTCAACACCCACGCGGCCAGGGTGACGAGAGCGGTCATGCCCAGCCAGGGCGCGTGGAGACGGAAGATGATCTTCCACGGCAACTTCTCACCGATGACCAAGCTGTCCCCTCGCTACGAAAAATGATCCCGGCAAGAATCGAACTTGCGACCCCATCTTTAGGAAAGATGTGCTCTATCCAACTGAGCTACGGGACCTTGAAGTCAGGCGTTTATCAGCGACGCCAGTGGAGCGGAACAGCCTCGAACGATGCCCGCCGCTCGAGGTCGGCGAGGTCTTCCCGGGCACGAACCACCTCGCGCCGGTTCTTCTCGAGCCGCTCCCGGACCCGCTCGAACTCCGGGTTGAAGGCGTAGAAGCACGGCGCCGCGTACAGCGTCTGCGGGGGCCCGACGATGGTGGTGCCCGTCAAGGTGGTGTTGACGGTGACGCCCGGGAAGGGCTGACCGGCGACCACCACCGAGGCACGGGAAGTGACGAAGGGCTGGTTGTAGAAGCCACCGGCGCAGTTGAAGCCGGCGCTCACGGGGAGCCCGTTGACCTCTTCGACCTTCTTCCGGTCCGACTCGATCTCTTCCTCGAGGTTGGTGACGCGGCTCCGCGCGTCCCTGAAGAGTTGCCGCCAGGTCTGCTCGGACGTGCTGGGCGCCGCGGGCTGCGTGGGGGCTGACGCGACCGCAGGCTTCTGGGTCTTCGCCCCGTCGCTGTCGATGCGCGAGATCTGGGCGCCTTCGGTGGTGCGCACCTTCACGCCGCGGGGGATCGAGTTGAGATCGTCGGTGAAGTGCTCCGCGCCGGTCTTGTCCGTCCACACGTAGATCGTGCTCTGGGCGATCATGAGGGCGAGGAGGAGCGGGCTCACGAGGCGAGTGTACCGAGCGGCGCTCCGAAAAGTCGAAGGCCGGAGCCGCTGTGCGCGACCCCGGCCTCAATTCTGTGGGCACACCAGGTTTCGAACCTGGGACCCCCGCCGTGTGAAGGCGATGCTCTACCGCTGAGCTATGTGCCCAGAATCGGCGCGGTAAGTGCCACGCAGTCCTGAGGCAGTCAAGGACGAAGCGGGCCCCACCAACTGACGTGCTCAGAGCTCGGCGAGCTTGTCGTCGAGCGAGCGCAGGCGCTTCTTGAGGCCCGACAGCTGCCGCCCCAGATCCTTGAAGTCCTGCCTGGTGGCGAAGTTGAGCTGGTGCATCACCACCCGCTGGGTCGAGTCGAGGCTCTTCTTGGCCTGCTGCGCCTTGCCCAGCGCCTCGACCACCTTCTGCGCGCGCTTCTCGTCGGCGAAGAGCCTTTCCATGGCCTTCTGCCCGTAGCCCAGCGCCCGTGCCTTCAGCTTGCTCGCGATGCCCATGTCATCCCCCACTTCTGATTCGCTCGAGCCAGCGCTCTGCCAGCCCGCGGTATTGGAGTCGCGCGATCACCGGCGTCAGATCACCCCTCGCGACCAGTCGCTTCTGCACGATGGCGGCGATGGGATCCAGCCCCCCTTCGATCAAAGCCCACCAGTCGGCCTGGCTGGCCCGCGCGAAGAACCGGGGCTGCGCGGCCTCGACCGCCTCGGGCGAGAGGAAGCGCGGCTCGGGAAGCTTCCCGTTCACCGGCGCGCCGATGGAGATCCCCATCGCCCCGCCCTCACGATCGATCACCACGCCGAAGTCCCCGTCCCACCCTTCGGCCGCGCCGGCCGCGTCGCGATCTTCGTTGAGGAGGCGGATCGCCCACTGGCACCACGCCTCTGAAGGGAACTCGGGCATCGCGAACAGGGTGTCAGAAAACTGGTCTTTTCGCGCGGGCGGCGTGGGATGCCGCTCCGTGTACTGGGTCGCTCCGCCTCGGCCAGACCTCCGCTTCGCTCCTGTCTGTCTCGCGCAGCGTTCCGCTGCTATCGGCTGCGCTCCATGAACTGGGTCTTCCTCGCGCTGATCGTCGTCTCGGTGCTGACGGCCGCCTTCAACGGCACCATGCCGAAGCTGACCGAGGCCACGGTCATGTCCGCGAAGTCGGCGGTGGAGCTCGCGCTCGGCCTCATCGGCCAGATGACCCTCTGGCTGGGCCTGGTGGGCGTGCTGCGTGAAGCAGGCCTGCTCCGCTCGCTGGCGAACGTGCTGCGGCCCGTGATGAGCCGCCTCTTTCCCGAAGTGCCGGTCGATCACCCCGCGATGGGGGCGATGATCCTGAACCTCGCCGCCAACGTGCTGGGCCTGGGCAACGCTGCCACCCCCTTCGGCCTCAAGGCGATGCAGGAGCTCGACAAGCTCAACACCCAGAAGGGCGTGGCCACCAACTCGATGGCGCTCTTCCTGGCCATCAACACCTCGTGCATCGCGCTGCCGCTCACCGTGATCGGCGTGCGCGCCACGCTCGGCTCGAAGGACCCTGCCGGCATCATCGTGCCCACCCTGCTCGCGGCGTCGTTCAGCACCTTCTTCGCCGTGCTCGCCTGCAAGCTGCTCGAGCGCCGCTCGATCTTCGCCATGAGCCGCTACGGCGCCGTGGAGATCGACGCCACGAAGCTCAAGGCCCCCGACGCCACCGCGCTGGAGAAGGCCGAGGAGCTCGCCGCCGTCGCCCCGAAGACCTCGAGCTGGCGCCAGGTGGTGGCGGTCGCGATCGGGGTGGCGGTGCTCGTCGCCCTGGTGCGCGACGTGCTGGCCGCGCCCGCCTCGCAGAGCGCCTTCGACACCAGCCGCGCGTACCTGTCGGGCTGGCTCCTGCCCCTGCTGATCCTCACCATCGTGACGCTCGGCTTCGGCCGCGGCGTGAAGGTCTACGAGGCCTTCATCGGCGCCGCGAAGGACGGCTTCCAGACGGTGATCTCGATCATCCCCTTCCTCGTGGGCGTGCTGGTGGCGATCGGCATGTTCCGCGCGTCGGGCGCGATGGACGTGCTGGTGAACGTGCTCTCTCCGGTGGTGACCCCGCTGGGCTTCCCCCCGGAAGCGCTCCCCATGGCGCTCATCCGCCCCCTCTCGGGCAGCGGCGCGCTGGGCGTGATGAGCGATGGGCTCAAGGCGTACGGGCCCGACTCGTTCGTCGGCTACCTCCTCTCGGTGCTCAACGGCAGCACCGAGACCACCTTCTACGTGCTCGCGCTCTACTTCGGCGCGGTGCAGGTCAAGGCGCTGCGGCACACGCTCGCGGCCTGCCTCGTGGCGGACTTCGCCGGGCCCATCGGCGCGCTGCTGGTCTGCAAAGCGTTCTTCGCGTCGGCGCCGTACATCAGTCCGAAGTAGTCGCTTCCCTCTGCGCTGCGATCTAGATCGCGCCCATGAACCTGCGACTGGGCGTGGTGGTGGTGGTGGTGTCGACGTTGCTGGGCTGTTCCCCCAGAGGGCGCGGTTGCTTCGAGGGCTGCGACGCAGGCACGGTCTGCGACGAAGACACTCTGTTTTGCGTGCCTGACGACGGCGGCAGCAGGACGGGCGGCGGCGGCGGCGGCACGACCACGGGCGGCGGTGGGGGGACCACCGGTGGAGGCACGGGTGGAAGCACCGGTGGAGGCACGGGTGGTGGAAGCACCGGTGGAGGTACCGGCGGGGGCAGCAGCGGCGACGCTGGAGCCCCGTGCACCCCCAACACCGAGTGCCGCGCGGCCGCGGGCCCCTGCGATCTCGCCGAGACCTGCAGCGCCCAGGGCGAATGCCCCGCTGATGCGCTGCGGCCCGGCAACGTCACCTTCGAGTGCCGCGCGTCGGCCGGCGCCTGCGACCTCGCCGAGTTCTGCGACGGCGTGTCGGTGGACTGCCCCGCGAACGGCCTCAAGCCCTCGAGCGCCGTCTGCCGCACCATCACGACCGCCTGCGACGTCGATGAATACTGCACCGGGACCTCGCCCGACTGCCCTCCTGAGACCACGTTCGCGCCGAGCGACCGGCAGTGCCGCGCAGCCGCCGGCCCGTGCGACGTCGCCGAACTCTGCACCGGCACGGGTAACGCGTGCCCGGCCGACACCTTCGTCTCCGGTGGGACGGTTTGCCGGCCCACCCTGGGCGCCTGCGATCTCGCCGACACCTGCACCGGCTCGTCAGCCGCCTGCACCGACGTGCTGGTGACCCAGGGCACCGTGTGCCGCCCCGGGAACGGCGCTTGTGATTCTGCCGAGGTGTGCAGCGGGGCTGCCGTCGACTGCCCTGCCGACGTGGTCGCTCCGGCCAGCACCGTCTGCCGCCCCTCCACCGGGTTCTGCGATCCCGCAGAGAACTGCACCGGCTCCGGCGGCGCCTGCCCCGCCAACGTGCTCTCGCCCGCGAGCACCACCTGCCGCCCGAGCGCGGGGGCGTGCGACGTGGCCGAAATGTGCACCGGGTCGAGCGGCCCCTGCCCCGTCGACGGCTTTCTCAGCGCGGGCGCTCCCTGCCGCGCGAGCGCGGGTGGCTGCGACGTGGCCGATCTCTGCACCGGCTCGTCAGCGGCCTGCGTCGACAGCTATGCGCCGCCGACCACGGTCTGCCGCCCCTCGACCGGCGCCTGTGACGTCGAAGAGCGCTGCACCGGTACCAACGGCCTCTGTCCTCCCGTCGACGTGCTCGTGCCGGCAGCGACGGTGTGCCGCCCCTCCGCGGGCGCCTGCGACCCTGCCGAGACCTGCAACGGCTCGAGCGGAGCCTGCCCGGGCGACGCCCTCTCCCCCGGCACCACCGTCTGCCGCCCCAGCGCCGGCCTCTGCGACGTGGCCGAGCAGTGCACCGGGTCGAGCACGCAATGCCCCGGCGATGCGTTCGTGGGGAGCAGCACCATCTGCCGCTTCACCATGGGGTCCTGTGACGTGACCGAGAATTGCACCGGCTCGGCCGCCGCGTGCCCGGCCGATGCCCTGGTGCCCGGCGGGACCGTGTGCCGGCCGCAGAACGGGCAGTGCGACGTGGCCGAGGCCTGCACCGGCGCGAGCGTGGCGTGCCCGGGTGACTCGATGGCCCCCAACACCACCGTCTGCCGCGGGTCAGGCGGCCCGTGTGACGCGGTGGAGAACTGCACCGGCTCGACCAACACCTGCCCGGCCGATCAGGTGCTCGTCAACGGCACCGTGTGCCGCGCGCGCGGCGCGAGTGCCTGCGACCTGGACGACGTGTGCACCGGTGGCACCACGTGCCCCGTGCGCGCAGCGGGCGCAGGCACGGTCTGCCGTGCAGCGAGCAACCTCTGCGATGTCCCGGAGACCTGCGACGGATCGAGCGAGGTGTGCCCTGCCAACGCGTTCGCCTCGTCGGCGACCTTCTGCGGTGGAGGGCCGCCCCCGTACACCGGGCCCACCCGAAACAGCACCAACTGTGCTGGCCCCAACAGCTGCACCATGCCCTCGGTCCTCCGCTGCACCCTCGATCTGGACACGTGCAGCGGGACGGCCGCGACGTGCACGCAGTGCACCTGCAGCTGCGAATAGCGCGGGGCCTGCCGTGCACCCCGAGAGGGGAGCGAAACAAGCGATCGAGGTCGTCACCGCTCACCCCGAGAGGAGCGGAATGGCGATCGAGCTCGTCACCGCTCACCCCGAGCGGAGCGGAGTCGAGGGGCGTCTTCCTGCGAGCCTGGACGCCCATCCCTCGACTCCGCTCGAGATGAACGGGGGCCGAGCCCTGTTTCAGTCACCCACCGGCGTCACTTCGCGGCGGCGGCTCGCACCTGCGGCGAGGGATCGCGCTCGCGCACGATCTCGAGAATGAGCGGCAGCTCGCGCGGCGGCTTCGACTTGAGCGCACCCAGCGACGCGATCCGCCGCTGTTCCCCTTCGGCGAGCCGTTCGGTGACGGCCGCGTCGCCACAGCGCCGCGCGTTCGCGTCGGTCGCCAGCAGCTGAAGCTCGGCGTCGCGCAGCTTCGCCTCGGTGAGCCGCCGCGCCTCGCGCGCCCGCATCAGGAAGGCCGCGATGTCGTCGGGGAAGTCGGTCTTCTCCTTCGACGCCCCCTCGATGATGCCCTCGGCGAAGCGCGCCATCTCCACCGCCCCACACAGCTCGCGGCTCGCGGAGAGCGCCGACAGCGGCCCCGGCTCGAACGCCGCGTCGGCCACCCCCTTCGCCCACGCCGAGAGCTGCCTCGCCACCACCGCCGACGAGAAGAACTGCCTGCGCTCGCGGCGGATGTCAGACCAGCGGCGCAGCACGATGGGGTCGGGGTTCGCGGCGTCCCACATGCGCTGGTACTCCGTCGAGGCACGCTCGAGCTCGCCGGTGAGGTCGAGCAACACTGCCAGCGTGAGCACCAGCTGCGAGTCGCCCGCCTGGCCCTGCAGCGCCTCCACCCGGGTGGCGACCTCGTATTCGGCCACCTCGCGCGGCAGCGAGCGCAGCACCCGGCCCAGGCTCTCGAACGCGCGCTGGCGCACCAGGGGCGAGCGCGCCGACCGGACCTGCTCGAGCAGCGGGTCGATGGCCAGCACGCTCACCTGGGCGCCCGCCTCTTCCGCCGCCTGCCAGCGCTCCAGCGGGTCGCGCGCCGCGAACGACGTCACCAGGTCGGCCAGCGCCCTCAGCGACTGCCCGGCGAACGCCTGCACCACCCGCTCGTCCTTCGAGCGCTGCAGCACCGCCACCTGCTCGGCCCGGGTCAGCCTGGCGGTGAGATCGGGCAGCTCCTTCGCCAGCGGGGCCCGGGCGGCCACCAGCCGCGCCTGGTCGAGCGCCCCCGAGACCAGCAGCCCCTCGAGCTGCAGCGAGAGCAGCCGCTTCTTCGCGTCGTCGCGGTGGCGCCCCGCGGGGAAGTCGCGGAGGTAGTGGTAGAGCGCCCGCGCGGTGCGTGCGGCGCCCCAGGCCGCCTCGTCGATCCTGGCGTTGGCCTGCTCCACGCGCGGATCTTCGGGGTGCTTCTTCACCAGCGTCTCGAGCGCGCGCGCGTCTTCGGAAGTGACCAGCTCCTCGAGCTCGAGCTTGCCGAGCCTCGCGTCGACCTCTTCCCGGTGCGCGCCGTCGGGGTGATCGCGCAGGAACTGCCGCAGGGCGTGGGCGGTGTTGCGTTCCATCGCCGCGTTGAAGCGCAGCGACTCGAGCAGCTTGCGCACGGTCGCCACCTTGTCGGCCTCCGGGTACTCCTCGAGGTAGCGCTTGTAGGCCACCACGGTGTGCGCCTTCTGCGCCTCGGCGAAGGCCAGTTCCTCGAGGCGTTGCTGCGCGGCGTCCACGCCGTCGTCCTTCGGGTTGTCCGCGATGAAGCGGCGCCAGCCGTCGAGGGTGTCGAGGCGGTTCGCCGCCTGGAACGCGCTGTCGCGGCAAGCCGTCAGCACCAGCAGGAGCCCGAGCACGAGGGAAGGACGCACGCCGCGCTCATAGCACCGCGCAGGAGAAAATTGACGCGGCGCCCCCGTGGGCGAGGCTGGGCTTCGTGCGTTCCCTCTGGCTCAGCGCGGCCTTCACCCTCGTGGCCACCGGCTGCGCCACCGGCGCGCCGATCGGCGGCCGGCACCTGTACGTCGAGCGCTACGAGCCCTTCGCCCGCCCCGCCGCCACCCGGGAGATCCCCGACGCGGAAGCTGACGCCCGGGCCCCGCTCGCCGTGGCGCCCGGCGCCCGGGACACCGCGGTCAGCACCGCCCAGGCCCTCCTCGGCAAGAGCCGCGTGGTGGTGCGAGGCAAGCGCTACGGCGACGACTGCACCAGCTTCGTCAAGGCCCTCTACGAGCCCCTGGGGGTCGACCTGCTCACCGAGGCCCGGCCCGGCGACAACGCCGTCACCGCGATGTGGCGCTTCGCTTCGCACCACGGCCGCATCTTCGAAGGCGGCCGGCCCCTGCCCGGCGACCTGGTCTTCTTCAAGGAGACCTACGATCTCAACCGCGACGGCCACACCAACGACGGCCTCACCCACGTCGGCCTGGTGGAAGACGTCGAGGCCGACGGCACGGTGCTGGTGATCCACCGCGTCGCGCGCGGCGTGGTGCGCTACCGCATGAACCTGTCCACGCCCACCCAGCTGCGCACCGCGTCGGGCAAGCGGCTCAACGACTGGCTGCGCACCGAAGCGCCCGGCTCGAAGCCACGGCTGACCTCCGAGCTGTTCGCCGGCTTCGCCACGCTGCTGCCGGTCGAGTCGCGCCTGGCGAAGCGTTGAGCCGCGCCTAAGGAGCGATCGAGGCCAGCAGGTCGTTGGCGATCTGGTGCCGCGAGTTCATCGCCGTCACCAGCTCGAGCTCGGCGCGCGCGAGCGCCCGATCACCTTTCTTGAGCTGAAGCCGCGCCAGCAGCACGTACGGCCTGATGAAGGTGGAGTTCGACCCGCGCGCCTTCACGGCGATCAGCTGGGCGATCGCCTCGTCGATCGACGAGCCCCCGTTGAGCGCGTACTCGGGCTCGATCAGCTCGGCCCAGTCGTCGTGCGTGGTGGCGCGCTGGCGAAAGGCCTCCGCGCGGATCAGTGCCTCGCCGTCTCCGAGCACCCCCCGCGCCAACCCGTCGGCCCGCAGCATCGCCAGGTGGGTGGAGCTGCCGGCCTCGGCCGCGGGCATGAGCGCCTGCAGCTTCGCCAGCTCCGCGTCCAGCCGGGTCTTCAGTTCCTTCGCCGCGGTGTCGCTCGCGGTGATCTTCGCCTCGAGCTCCGCGATCCGCGGGGCCGGGCCGCCGTTCGCCTTGAGGGATCTGAGCGACCCGGTGGCGCGCGTGAGCTCACCCTGCACGTCGTCGAAGCGGAGCGCGGTGGCGATCACCAGCGCGGCTTGCGGCTCGGGCAGCGCCGGGTACTCGGCCAGCACCGCGGTCAACTGGGTCAGCGCCTTCTCCTGCGAGGCCTGGTCGTCGAAGCGCAACGATGCCAGCGCCTGCTCCGTCGCGCGGATCGCCTCGACCGGCACGGTCTTGCCCAGCAGCTCGCGCCCGAAGAGCCGGTAGACCAACACGCCGGCCAGCGCGAGCGCGACGATGATCAGGATGACGACGATCGCGCGCCCTGCCCCACCGGAGCGCGCGGCGCGCAACGCCGCTGCGTCTTCCTTGGCCAGCTGCGGCTGGGAAGGCATCGCCCTCAGATCCTGGGGGGAGCCCATCGGCTCGGGCGGAAGCTCGAGCGCGAGCGGCTTCATCGGCCGTTCGTGCAGCGCCGGCAGGTTGGGCAGCGTGGTGGCCACCGGCCCGTCGGCCGCGGGCACGGCCTCGGGCGGCGTCATGTTCGCGGGATCGTGCAGCAGCGAGACGCCCGGCGGGTCGAGCGGCATGCCGTCGGGGGGGAGCGTGGTGTTGAGATCGGTGTTGCCGCGCATCCGGTCGATGGCGGGCATCGCGCCCGGTGGCAACGTGGTGTCGCCGACGAACACCGACGGGTCCGCGTCATCGAGCCGCTGGGCCACCGGGACGGTGCGCTCCTGGTTGCTCGACATCGCGAAGAGCTGGGTGCGGTTGTGGCGATCCTGCACGGGGTTCTGGCCCTCGGGCGGGGTGAGGCCGGCCGAGGGCCCATCGGAATCGCTCATGGCGAAGCGCTGCGTGCGATCGTGGCGGTGCACCGGCGCGGGGGCCTCGGAATCGCCGTGCTCCTCGATCACCTGCGCGGCGTCGACCCGCACGGTGCTCTCGTTGGGCGCCCCTTCGTCCGCGGACATGCCGGCGAGCTCCACCACCCCCGCGGTCACCTTGGGGATCGCGGCCGGCCGGCCGAACATCATCGTCTGGTTCTTCGAAGGCGCGGGCTCGGGCGGGGGCGGGACCGTGCCGAACAACACCGTGCGCGACGACTGGCCAGGCTGCTCGAGAATGGTCTCTTCGGCCGGCTCGGACACCGCGTTCGAGGCCGGCGTACCGAACATCATCGTGGTGTTCTTCGCGGGGGGCGCAGGCGCGGCAACGGGCGCGCCGAAGACCATCGTCGCCTTCGACGACGGGGCCGGGGCCGGCGGCTGGTTCGCCGCGGCGTTCGACGCCGCGGTGCCGAACACCATCGTCTGCCTGGCGGACGGCGGCGGGGGCTGCGGGGGCGAAGCCGAGCCGAACACCATGGTCTGCTTCGACGACGACGACGAGGGGGGCGGAGGCGCCGCGGCCGCTGCCGCGTTCGAGGCCGGCGTACCGAACATCATCGTGGTGTTCTTCGACGCAGCGGGGGGCGGGATCGCGACCGGCGCGCCGAAGACCATGGTGGCCTTCGCCGAGGGCGGGGGCGCCGCGGGCGGAGGCACGGGCGCGGCATTCGACGCCGGGGTTCCGAACATCATGGTGCTGCGCGCGTTGGCGGGGGGCGGAGGTGCGGCAGGAGGGGGGATCGCGACGTTGGAACCCGGCGTACCGAACATCATGGTGGTGCGTGCAGAGGGAGGTGGAGGCGCCGGCGGAGGCGGAGGAGCGCTCACGCCGGGCACGCCGAACATCATCGTCTGGTTCTTGGCTGCTGCCGGGGGCGCAGTGGGCGCCACGGCGGCCGGACTGCCGAACATCATGGTGCTGTTGCCGGGTGCCGCGGCGGCCCTCGCCGGCACCGGCGCAGGCTCGGCCGGGGCCAGGCGGGCGGTGAAGACATGCCCGCAACGCGTGCACTGAACGGGGGCCCCCTGCGGTGGGATCAGCGCATCGTCAAGGACATACGTCGTGGAGCACTTCTCGCACGAGATGAGCACGCACGAGCTTCTACCACACCCCTCCGTCCCCTACCCGGATCTCACACGCAGCCTGCAGCGCGATCAGGCGGGTGGCGCCGACCCCCGAGACCGCGTCGATCTGATCCCAGCTCACGAAGCCGCCGTCACGCGCGGCGACGAGTTCCCTGGCCAGCGAGGGACCGATGCCGGACACCAGCGCGAAGTCAGCCTCGGTGGCGGTGTTGCAGTCGAACTTCTGGCGCAGCGTGAGCGCCTGCCCCGCGGGCAGCGGCGCTCCGGGGGCGCAGCTGGCCACCCCGTCGGCCCCGAGCTGAACGAGGCCCCCGTCGGGGCAGTCGAGTGAGGGCTCCTGGTGGGGCCAGCGCAACACCGCCACGAGGCCCAGCACGCCCGCGAGCGCGAGCACGACGGCGATCGCCTGCGGGCGGCTCATCTCATCAAGCCTTCGTGTCGAGGCCGAACTCCGAGTGGAGCGCGCGCACGGCGAGCTCGGCGTACTTGCCCGGGATGAGGCAGGACACGCGGATCTCGGAGGTCGAGATGGCGAGGATGTTCACCCCCTCGGTCGAGAGGGTCTTGAACATGCGCGCCGCCACGCCTGAATGGGTGCGCATGCCCACGCCGACGATCGAGATCTTCGCGCACTGATCGTCGACCTCCACGGGGCCGGCCTTGAGGGCCTTGACCACCTTCTTCATCACGTCCTGCGTCTTGAGCAGGTCGGCCTTGCCCACGGTGAAGGTGAGATCGGTCTTCCCCTTCACGGGCGTGTTCTGGACGATCAGATCGACGCTGATCGCCCGCTCGTCGAGGGCGCCGAAGATCTTCGCGGCCGCCCCGGGCTGATCGGGCACGTCACGAATCGACACGCGGGCCTCGTTGCGATCCAGCGCCACACCACTGACCAGAATGTCTTCCATCGCTTCATCCTCCTCGCAAACGAGCGTCCCCGGATCATCGCTGAACGACGACTTCACCCAGAGGGGCACCTTGAACTTCATGGCGATCTCCACCGAGCGGATCTGCAACACCTTGGCGCCGAGCGAGGCGAGCTCGAGCATCTCTTCGTAGCTGATGCGATCGAGCTTCTTCGCCTTCGGGGCGATGTTCGGGTCGGTGGTGTAGACGCCGTCGACGTCGGTGTAGATCTCGCACGCGTCGGCCTTGATCGCCGCGGCGATGGCCACCGCGGTGGTGTCGCTGCCGCCTCGGCCCAGGGTGGTGACGTTGCCTTCTTCATCGACCCCCTGGAAGCCGGCGATCACCGCGATCTCGCCCTTCTTGAGCGACTCGAAGATGCCGTCGGCGTCGATGCGCTTGATGCGCGCCTTGCTGAAGGTGCTGTCGGTGACGATGCGGCACTGGTGGCCCATGAAGCTGCGCGCGCGCGTGCCCGCCGCCTCGATGGCGATCGACACCAGCCCGATCGTCACCTGCTCGCCGGTCGCCACCACCACGTCCTGCTCGCGCTCGTTGGGGCGCTCGGTGATGCCGTGCACCAGCTTGAGCAGCCGGTTGGTCTCTCCGCTCATCGCCGAGACGAC
Organism: Archangium sp.; assembly: GCA_030681645.1. Classification (GTDB taxonomy): domain Bacteria; phylum Myxococcota; class Myxococcia; order Myxococcales; family Myxococcaceae; genus Archangium_A. The sequence goes on along the minus strand of JAUXRX010000017.1, from coordinate 229,825 downwards.
GACCACGACCTGGTGCCCTGCCTTCTTTGCCGCGATGGCCCGCCTCGCGACGTTCTTGATCCGCTCGACGTCGCCTACCGAGGTGCCGCCGTACTTCTGGACAATCAACATGAGGCGGAGGCACTTACTTTGTCGCGACGCGTCACGCGAGTCTCTTGCGCACGCGGGTGTCGCTTCCGCCTGTCTCGCGCAGCGTTCCGCTGCTATCGGCTCCGCTCCATGACAACGCCTCTCCAGCTCGACGGCAACACGCTCACGCTCTCCGACATTCGCGACGTGGCGGCCCGCAACCGCCCGGTGGAGATCACGGCCGGGTCGCTCGAGCGGGTGTCGAAGGCCCGGGCCCTGGTCGACCGCGTGGCCGCGGGAGACGAGCCCGCCTACGGCATCAACACCGGCTTCGGCACCCTGGCCGAGGTGCACATCGAGAAGAAAGACCTGCAGCAGCTGCAGCGAAACCTGATCCTCAGCCACGCCGCCGGGGTCGGAAACCCCCTCTCGATCCCCGAGGCGCGCGGGCTGCTGCTCCTGCGCTGCAACGTGCTGGCGAAGGGCTTCTCGGGCGTGCGGCCGTCCACGCTGCGGCTCGCCGTCGAGATGCTCAACCGGGGCGTCACGCCGGTGGTGCCCGAGCGCGGCTCGGTGGGCGCCTCGGGCGATCTGGCCCCGCTCGCGCACCTCGCGCTGGTGATCATCGGTGAAGGCGAGGCCTTCTTCGACGGCGTGCGCCTACCGGGCCGCGACGCGCTGCGGAAGGCGGGGCTCGAGCCGGTGGTGCTCGAGGCGAAAGAAGGCCTCACCCTCGTCAACGGCACGCAGGCCATGTGCGCGGTGGGCGTGCCCGCGCTGCTGCAGGCCGAAGAGCTGGCCGAGCTCTTCGACGTCGCCGGCGCGATGACCATCGAGGGCATGCTCGGCTCGCACCAGCCCTTCATCGAGGCGGTGCACGCGGTGCGGCCGCACCCCGGCCACGGCACGGTGAGCGCGCACATGCGCTCGCTGCTGGCCGAGTCGGCGCTGGTCGAGACGCACGTCGACTGCGCCAAGGTGCAGGACCCGTACTCGATGCGCTGCATCCCCCAGGTGCACGGCGCCGCGCGCGAGGGGCTCACCTTCGCCCGGAAGATCCTCGAGGTCGAGGTCAACGCGGGCACCGACAACCCGCTGGTCTTCGCCGACACCGGCGAGATCGTCTCGGCCGGCAACTTTCACGGGCAGCCGATCAGCTTCGCGCTCGACGTGGTGGCGATGGCCCTCACCCAGCTCTCGTCGATCAGCGAGCGCCGCGTGGAACAGATGGTCAACCCGGCCCTGTCCGGGCTCCCGCCGTTCCTGGCGCGGAACTCGGGCCTCAACTCGGGCTTCATGATCGCCCAGGTGACGTCGGCCGCGTTGGTGGCCGAGGCGCGCATTCTCTGTCACCCCGCGTCGGTCGACTCGATCCCCTCCTCGGCCGGCCGGGAGGACCACGTGTCGATGGGCATGACCGCGGCGCTCAAGGCGCGGCAGGTGGTGGAGCACGCGCGGCACGTGGTGGCGATCGAGCTGCTCGTCGCCGCCCAGGCGCTCGACTTCCGTGAGCCGCAGAAGACCGCGCCGGGAAGAGGCGTCGCCGCGGCGCACCAGCTCATCCGCTCGCGCGTCACGCACATGGACACCGACCGCGAATTGCACAAGGACATCTCGGCGGTGGCGGCGTTGGTCGACTCGGGGGAACTCCTCGCGACGGTCCGACGTGCATGCTACGACTCGCGCGCATGAGCGAGCAGCGGAACGAGTTTCCGAGAACGCTTTCGACCGCGATCCCAGCCATCCCGATTCCCGAAGAATCGACCCAGCCGGCAACCGCGTCGGAAGACGAAGCCAGGGCCCGCATCGCCGCGCTCGAGAAGGAAGCCCGCGCCATGGGCGGCGTGCCTGCCGCGGCGCTGCTGTTCCACGAGATGGGGCTGCTGTGGGAAGCGCCGCTGCGCCACCCGCGCAACGCCGCCGTCGCCTACCAGCAGGCCTTCAAGCTCGCCCCGCGCTTCCTCGCCAACATCCGCGCGGCGAGGCGCCTCTTCGCCGAGGTGGGCAACTGGGTGATGGCCGTCACGCTGATCGACGCCGAGCTCGCCGCCAGTGACGCCCGCCGCGCCCGCGCCGCGCTGCTGTTCGAGAAGGGGCAGATTCTCGAGCAGCGCCTCTCGCGCGAGGCCGACGCCGCCGCGGTGGTGGCCCAGTGCCTCGAGCTGAGGCCCGAAGACGTCACCCTGCTGGTGCAGCTCGAGCAGGTCTATTCCGAGAAGGCCGACTACCCGGCGCTGGTCGAGGTGTACCGGCTGCTCGCCGAGGCGGTGACCGAGCCCGCGGCGAAGGCGGTGTACCTCACCTCGGCCGGGCTGCTGCTCGAGGACCGGCTCAAGAACCCGCGCGGCGCCGCCGAGGCGTTCCGCCAGGCGTTCGCGATCGATCGCCGCGATCCACAGCTGCTCGCGGCAATGAAGCGGGTGGCCCAGCGGGAAGGCACCGTCGACGAAGAGCTCGCCGCGCTCGCGGCCGAGGCCGAGGGCCAGGGGGCGGCCGCCGCGCCGACCTTCCTGCAGATCAGCAAGGCCTACGAGCGCCTGGGGCGCCCCGAAGACGCGCTCTCTGCGCTGCTCGCCGCGCGCAGGGTGAGCCAGAACGACCCGCTCATCCTGTCCGAGCTGGCGCGCATCTACGAAGGCCAGAGCCGCTTCGACGAGCTCGCCGAGGTGCTGCAGGCCTGGGGCAGCGCCAACGCCGACGAGAGCGAGTTCGTCAGCATCAACCAGCGCCTCGCCGCCCTGTACGAGCAGCTGCAGCGCGAGGTCGACGCGGTGGGCCGGTACCACGCGATCCTCAACCGGGTGCCCGGTCATGCCGGCGCGCTGGCGGGCCTGGGCAAGCTGCACTACCGCGCGCAGAACTGGCGGGGCCTGCTCGACACCTACGAGGCCGAAGCCGCCTCGATGGACGACCCGCGGCAGAAGGCGGGCCGCGTCTACAAGGCCGCCGAGACGCTCGAGGAACGGCTCAACCTCATCGACGAGGCCATCGCCCGCTACAACACCTGCCTCCAGCTCTCGCCGGGCTACCTGCCCGCGCAGAAGGCGCTGATCCGCCTCTACGAGAAGCTGGGCAAGTGGCAGGAGCTGGTGACGATGTACGAGCAGGACCTGCTGCAGACGAGCGATCGCGAGCAGCAGATCTCGACCCTCAACAAGATCGCCGCGCTCTACGAAGATCGCCTCAACGACGTCGAGCACGCCATCGAGTGTCTGCGGCGCGTGCTCGAGCTCTCGCCCGATCACCTGCCCACCATGCGCAACCTCGCGCGGCTCTACGAGCGCGGCGCGAAGTGGCAGGAACTGCTCGACCTCAACGAGTCCGAGACCCGGCTGGCCAGCGACACCAAGCAGATCGTCTCGCTCGCGCACCGCAACGCGGAGATCCTCGAAGAGCAGCTCAAGGACCGCCCCGCCGCCATCCACGCGTGGGAACGGGTGCTGCAGCTCTCGCCCGCGTACCTGCCGGCGCTGCGCGCGCTGGGGCGGCTCTACGGCCAGGACGGCCGCTGGGACGCGCTGATCAAGATGTACCGGGCCGAGGCCGAGATCGCGCCGTCGACCGACCAGGCCGCCAGCCTGGTGCAGAAGGTGGGCGAGCTGTTCGAGCAGAAGGTGAAGGACCTGAACGAGGCCATCTCGTCGTACCGCGAGGTGCTCACGCTCGCGCCCAACCACGTGCCCGCGCTGCGCTCGCTGGCGCGCATCTACCGCACCCAGGGTGACTGGGAATCGCTCATCGAGATCCTCCGCGCCGAAGCGGCCAACCGCAGCGACCCCACCGAGCGCGCCAACGCGATCTTCCAGTCGGCGGCGATCTGGGAAGACCAGCTGCAGAAGCCCGAGGCGGCGATCGAGGCGTACCACGAGGTGTTGAGGCTGGCGCCCAACCACACCACCGCGCTGCAGCAGCTCGAGCGCCTGCTCACCGCCAAGGACGACGTGAAGGAGCTGATCGTGCTCCTCGATCGCCAGACCCAGACCGGCACCGACGCCGCGAGGGTGGCGGCCTGGCTCAAGCTGGCCCGCCTCTACCTCGATCGCATCAACGAGCCGACCCGCGCGGCCACCTGCTGCGAGGCGGCGCTGGGGCTCGAAGACTCGAACCTCACCGCGCTGCGGCTGCTCGAGCGCATCCGCGCCAACGACAAGCCCCGAAGGGCCGAGCTGCGCGCCCGCATCGCCGAGGCGATCGGCGACGACAAGCTGGCCGCGGCCATCAAGCTCTCGAACGTCGAGGCGAAAGACCCGAACGCGCCCCCCGACGCGGCGGTGCTCGAGCAGCTCAAGGCGGCGTACCTCGCCGACCCCACCGACGAGGCGCTCGGGCTGGTCCTCGAGAAGGCGCTGCAGAAGGTCGGCGACGGCAGGGGCCTGATCGACCTCTACGAGCGCCGCCGCCAGGGCGCGACCGACTCGGCCGACCTGCTCCAGCTGCAGCTGCGCATCGGCGATCTCTACGAGACGCGGCTGCGCGACGTGATGGGCGCGCTCAAGGCCTACGAAGGGGCCCTGCAGTCGGCGCCCGATCTCTACCCTGCCCTCCAGGGCCAGCTCCGCTGCTACCTGAAGCTGGGGGATCACCCCCGGGCGCGCGCGACGTACGAGGCGATCGCCCAGACGGCGCGCGATCCGCAGACCGCGCTCAGCGCCATGATGGACGCAGCCAAGCTGGCGCGCGACGTCGAGGGCAACCCCACGGCCGCCGAGGCGCTCTTCCAGCGCGTGCTGGCGTACGAGCCCCTGCACGCCGAGGCCGGGCCCGCCCTCGAAGACCTGCTCGCCCGCAAGGGCGGCGCGGACGATCTCGCCAGGCTGCACGAGCGGCGCGGTGAGGCGAAGCTCGCCCAGAAGGACCTGCTGGCGGCGGCGAAGGAGTTCTTCGACGCGGCCCGCATCTCGCTCGACTCGCTCAAGAAGCGGGACCAGGCGATCGCCATGCTCGACCGCGCGCTGATGGCCATGCCGACGCTCGCCGAGGCGCTCGAGATGAAGGGCACCCTCGCGCTCGAGAACCACGACTACGCCGAGGCGGCCGCGGCGCTCGCGGTGCGGGTGCAGCAGGGCGGCGACCCCAGGGCGCTGGCGCGGCTCAACCTGAAGCTGGGCGCGCTGTACCACGACCACCTGAGCGACATGACCCGCGCCGCGGCCCACCTGCAGACCGCGCTCTCGGGAGATCCCGGCTCGGTCGAAGCACTCGAGCGGCTGGCGAACATTCACACCCACGGCCGCAACTGGACCGGCGCCGCCGACTGCATGCGCCGCCTGCTGGAGCTCGACCCCAGCCCGCAGGTGAAGGCGAAGCACACCCTCTCGCTGGCGCGGATCACCGACGAGGGCTTCGGCGACATCGCCCAGGCGATCACGCTGTACCGCAAGGCGCTCGAGCTGACCCCGGGCGACGCGGTGACGCTCGACCGGCTGGCGACGCTCTACGAGCGCACCGGCTCGCTGCCCGAGCTGGCCACCATGCTCGAGCAGCAGGCGCAGCAGGCGTCTGACGTGAAGAAGGTGGTGGCGCTCAAGCTGCGCATCGCCTCGCTCTACGCCCGCTCGCTCGACGATCCGCCGCGCGGCATCGCCACCCTGCGTCAGGTGATCGAGCTGGACCCCACGCAGATCGCCGCGTGGATCGCCCTCGCCGAGCTCTACGGCCGCGACAGCGCGTCGACCGCGCTCGCCATCGAGGCGCACCGCAACATCATCCGCCTCGACCCCACGCGCGCCGACAGCCTGCACGCGCTCTTCAGGATGTGGGAATCGCTGAGGCAGCTCGACAAGGCCTTCTGCGCCGCGTCGTTGCTGGTCTTCCTCAAGCAGGCCAACGACACCGAGGCGGCCTTCTACGGCGAAGGCCGCAACCGCCTCAGCAGCGAGCTGAAGGGCTCGTTGCAGCCGGCCGACCTGGTGACGCTGCACCCGGTGGCCGCGCGGCACCCGATCGTCGACGTGCTGCGGTCGATCGGCGACCAGTTCGTGAAGCTCTACCCGCCGCAGTTCGAAGTGAACGGCATGGATCGCAAGGCAGACCGCCTCAAGAACGATCACGCCGTCTTCAAGGCGCTGCAGACGGTCACCGCGCTCTTCGGCATCGAGGAGTTCGAGGTCTACCAGGCCAAGCGCGGGCTGGTGTTCCTCGAGACCACCGAGCCCCTGAGCGTGTGCCTGGGCCCCGACGTGGTGCGGCGCTTCAACATCCGCGAGCAGCGCTTCCTCTACGGGCGGGCGGCGATGGGGCTCTACGACAAGGCGGCGATCCTGCGGAAGCTGGCGCCGCAGGAGCTGGCGGACGTGCTGGGCAACTCGGTGCGCATCCACCAGGCGGGCTTCGACGGCCTGGGGCGCAAGAGCGAGGAGCAGAGCAAGCAACTGCGGCGCGCGTACTCGCGCAAGTCGCTGCGCCTGCTCGAGGAGCCGGCGCAGGCGGCGCTGCCGCTGACGAAGGTGGCGATCGAGCCGATCGTGCAGGGGCTCATGTTCGCGGCCGATCGCGCGGGCCTGGTGGTGTCAGCCGACCCGACCGCGGGGCTGAACCTGATCCTCAAGGAAGAGGTGCCGGTCAACCAGCCCAAGCCCGAGTCTGCCGAGGCCATCGCGAACGCGGTGCTCGCCCGGGCCGATCTCAAGGAGCTGCTGACCTTCGCGATCACCGACGACTTCTTCCGGCTCCGCCAGCGCATCGGCGTGTCGCTGGGCTGAGAGCAGGCAGAGTGCCTCCCTTTCCCCGAGGGGGAGAGGGCAAGCCGAACTCCTATTCCCGCCGGATGATCGCCCCGGCACCGAGCGCGTTCACCAGCGCCTCGACCGTCGCGTCGACCTCGCCGGCCGATTCGTGCTCCACGGTCAACCTCACCCGGTGATCGTTCGTCTCACCCCACGTCGGGTACGAGCCGAGCGCCACGTGCGGCCGCGCACGCGCCACGGCATCGAGCGCGTGGGCGATGTCGGCCTCGCCCACCGAGAGGAACAACTGCCGCAGCACCCCGGGCTTGCCCGGCAACTGCTGCAGCACCGCCTCGAGGTGCATCTTGAACAGCTGCGGCACGCCCGGGAGCATGAACACCCCGTCGCACTCCAGCACCGGGAAGCGTGGATCTTCGCTGGCGATCAGCGTGCTGCCCGCGGGCCCCTCGGCCATGCGCAGCGCTTCTTCGGGCATGGGCCGGTCGGCGTAGTACGCGCGAATGCGTGCTTCCATCTCGGGCAGCCGCACCACCGGCCGCTGCAGCGAGAGCGCGACGGCGCGCACGGTGACGTCGTCATGGGTGGGCCCCACCCCCCCGCTGGTGATGATGAAGCGGGCGCGGCGGCGGCAGGCGACGAGCTGTTCGACCAGGTCGTCGACCTCGTCGCGCACCAGGTGCATCGAGGCCAGCTCGACGCCGCGCTCGCGCAGCCGGCGGATCAGGTGCGTGCCGTTGGCTTCCACCACCTTCGCGGTGAGCACCTCGTTGCCGATGATCACGGCGCAGACGGCGCGGGGGTTCATGTGAGGGAAGCCGGGGCGTCGACGCCGAGCGTCTTGCGCAGCTCGCGCAGCCTCACCAGCTGCACCCGCTCGCGGGTGTTGGCTCGCGCTCCGAGCACGAAGCGAATGGCGGCGTAGCTGAGCACGAGCGCGGTGAGGCCCGCGAAGCCCCCGGCCCATTCCGGGTGGGTGGTGGAAAAGTCCCACCAGAGCTTGCCCGCGGTGCCCGCGAGGGCGACGGCCACCAGCACGCTGACGGCTCCGTGCGCGAAGTGCCTCGTGCTCACCCGCGTCGAGAGGGACGAGAGGACGGCGTCGTGCTCGGCTCGGACAGGATCGATTGCCATGCGTGAGCCGCCATACGACCCCCGGCGCCACGCATCAAGCGTCGGGGTACGGAACTTCACGGCCGCAGTCGCCGCAGCGCTCCCCGGCCTTCGCGGGCGCCCCGCAGGAACGGCAGCGCACCTTGCTCTCGTAGTCGCTGAGCGCCTTGCCGACGATCGCCTCGAGCGGCGGCACGGCGACGATGGGGAGCTTCATGCCGCAGCGCTCGCACATCGTCCCGGTGGCCTGCACGTTGCGGCAATAGCGGCAGGTGGCCGGGCCGGTGGCGAAGGCGGTGCGCTGACCGTCGTCGGGCACGCGGTCTTCGGACATGTCGGCCACGCGATCGATGGGAATGTCGCCGACCGGCGCCCGGGCCGTGAAGTCGAGGTCTGGGGTGACGTCGGGGGCGACGTTGACCGCGGCGAAGCGGGTCACCTCGAGCTCGCCCATCTTCTCCACCGGCACCTCGCCCAGCTTCTCGGGCACGGTGACCTCGAGGCCTTCCATGCGCACGGTCTGCACCGGCGGGGGGCCGAGGCCGGCGAGCCCGCCGAGCTCCTTGCCGCACACCTCGCACTCCATGCCGAACTCCTGCTGGTGCTCACAGACGGGGCAGATCATGTGCAGGGGAGTGTATCAGCCGACGCGGGCGAGCTTGAGACGACCTTCCCACCGTTCTTCCAGTGCCCTCACCAGGCGCTGGTGCTCGGGGGCCTTCAGCTCGGGGTCGCGCTCGACGATCGCCCTCGCCTCTTCCTGCGCGGTGGCGAGCAGGGCCTGGTCGCGCACCAGGTTGGCCACGGCGAGCTCGGGGAGACCGCTCTGCCGCGTGCCGAGGAACTCGCCGGGCCCGCGGATCTCGAGGTCGCGCTCGGCGATCACGAAGCCGTCGCTGCTCTCTTCCATCACGCTGAGGCGCTCGGCCGACTCGGCGCTCTGGGCGAAGCCGGTGATGAGGATGCAGTACGACTTCGCCGCGCCACGCCCCACCCGGCCGCGCAGCTGGTGCAGCTGGCTCAAGCCGAAGCGCTCGGCGTGCTCCATCACCATCACCGACGCGTTGGGCACGTCGACGCCGACCTCGACCACGGTGGTGCTGACGAGAAGGTCGAGCTCGTGCGCGCGGAAGGCGGTCATCACGGTGTCCTTCTCGTCCTGCTTCATGCGGCCATGCAGCAGGCCCACCCGCGCTTCAGGGAAGAGCACCTTGAGCTGGGCCGCGCCCTGCGTGGCGTCGGCGAGGTCGATCTTCTCGCTCTCTTCGACGAGCGGATAGATGACGTAGGCCTGGTGGCCCTTGGCGAGCTCGGAGCGCACCACGTCCCACGCGCGGGTCTTCGACGACTCCGACACCACGTGGGTCTCGATGGGCGTGCGGCCCGGCGGCAGCTCGTCGATCACCGAGACGTCGAGATCGCCGTACATCGTCATCGCCAGGGTGCGGGGAATGGGCGTGGCGGTCATCACCATCACGTCGGGGCGCACGCCCTTGCCCATGAGCGCGTGCCGCTGGATCACCCCGAAGCGGTGCTGCTCGTCGATCACCACCAGCCCGAGCTTCTCGAAGGCCACCGATTCCTGAATGAGGGCGTGGGTGCCGACCGCCACCCTCACCTTCCCGCTCGCCACCGCGGCGCGCTGGGCGGCCTTCACCTTCGCGGTGCCGCTGCCGGTGATGAAGGCGACCTCGACGCCGAGCGGCGCGAGGAACTTCTGGAAGGTGCGGTAGTGCTGCTCGGCGAGGATCTCGGTGGGGGCCATCACCGCGACCTGGTAGCCGTTCTGCACGGCGACGCCGGCGGCGACCAACGCGACGGCCGTCTTGCCGCTGCCCACGTCGCCCTGGAGGAGCCGGTTCATCGGCTCGGGGCGGGCCATGTCGCGCGTCACCTGGCCCACCACGCGCTGCTGGGCGCCGGTGAGGGTGAAGGGCAACAGGGCCTTCGCCTGGTCCACCAGCGCGGGCGCGACGTCGAAGGCGATGCCGGGCTGCACCTTCACCCCGTGGCGCCGCAGGGCCATGCCGAGCTGGAGGAAGAAGAGCTCGTCGAAGGCGAGGCGCTGGTGCGCGGGCGAGATGTGCGAGTCGAGCGCGTCGAGCTTCGCGTCACCGGGCGGAAAGTGGAGGTACCTGAGCGCTTCGCCCAGCCCGAAGAGCTTGAGGCGGGCGCGCAACGCATCGGGGAGCGGTTCTTCGATCGACGCGGCGTACTTGTCGGCGATGCGGAAGGCGAGCTCGCGCAGGGCGCGCTGCTCGTGGCGCTCGAAGCCCGGGTACACGGGCACGATGCGGTTGAAGTGGATGGGCGAGGTCTCGACGTCGTCGGCGGGCTCGATCTCCGGGTGGGGCATTTCCCAGCCGAAGTTGGTGGCGCGCGCCTCACCGCTCACCACCAGCCGCTTGCCGATGGGGAAGCGCGCCTTGAGCCACGGGCCCGACTGGAAGAAGACCGCGGCGATGCTGCCGGAGCTGTCGGCGAGCACGGCGCGGAACTGGCGGCGCCCGCGGCCGAGGGGGGCGTCATCGGCGCGGCGCACCTCGGCGATGATGGTGCCGCGTTCGCCTGACACGAGCTGGGCGATCTTCTTGAGCGTGCGGCGATCTTCGTAGACGCGGGGGAGCAGGAAGAGGACGTCGCCGGTGCGCTGCAGGCCCTTCTTGTTGAGGATGCCCACGAGGCGCGGGTTGAGGCGCCAGCCGACCTGCTTGAGGGGCGTGGCGAGCGGGCCGGCGCTGGGCGCGATGCTGAGCATGCGCGCGGTGGCGTCGGCCTCTTCGGTCGAGGCGGCGGCCTTCTTCTTGCGGGTCTTCTTCGGCGTCGCAGGCCCCGAGCCGGTCACCCCCAGTGGAGTCGAAGGGGCGCGAGGCGGTTGCGCGGGCGGAGGCTTCCGTTCATCGCGCGGTTGCGCGGGCGGCTTCCGTTCATCCCGAGCGGAGTCGAGGGACGGGGCCCTCTCCCCGACCCGCTCTTGCCCTCGAGACGCGAGCTCGCCTGCCCCCGCGGGGGACAGGGAGACCAGGAGTCCCTCTTCGCTCATCACCTTCAGCACCCGGCGGATCGACGCCTTCCTCGCCTCAGGCACCGGCGAATCGATGAAGCCGAGCTCAGCCTCGAGGGCGGACACACGTGCAGCAGGGAGCGTGCTGCGAGATCGGTTCAGCGCAGCCGAGAGGGGCGTGCGCAGGTCTTTCACCGACCCGAGGCTGGCGAAGTCGCGCGCAGAGGCAAAGCGCAGCGGCCCGACCAGGGACTCGAGCGGGTGCGGACTAGGCGCCATCCTCGAAGTCGACGGAGAGCACTTCGTACTCGCGGTTGCCGCCCGGGCTCTGAATGGTGACGACCTCGCCGACCACCTTGCCGATGAGGCCACGGGCGACGGGCGAGCCCACCGAGATCCACCGCTTCTTCAGGTCGGCCTCGAATTCCCCCACGATCCGGTAGCTGACCTTCTTGTCGGTCTCGACGTCGAGCAGCTGCACCGAGGCGCCGAACAAGACCTTCTTCTGACCCTTGAAGGCGAGGACGTCGATGACCTCGGCCTGGCCGATCCACGCGTTGAGGGTGAGGATGCGGCCCTCGATGTAGCCCTGCTTCTCCTTGGCCGCGTGGTACTCGGCGTTCTCTCGCAAGTCCCCGTGGGCGCGCGCGATGCCGATCTCCAGGGAGATCTTCGGGCGCTCCACGGTCTCGAGGTGCTTGAGTTCCTCTTGCATCTTCTTGAGGCCAGAGGCCGTGGTGGGAAACCGATCAGACATCGCTTACTTCCTTTCGAAAGCGGCGAACCGTAGCGGACAGTACCTCGTCGGGTCTAGCGTGGGCTGGTGCTGTCAGTGAAGGAACTCAGAGGGCTTGCCTCCCGCTTCACGGCGAAGCAGTTCCGCGAGCAGATGGGCCCGTTCGTCCTGGTCCAGCAGCCGCCGAACCTCGCCGCGGGCACCCCTGCGACCCAGATGATGGGGCTGCCCTCGAACGTGCACCGCACCGCGGTGGCCAAGCCCGAGAAGGTGTCGGCCGGCGCGCTGGGGCTGCTGTTCCAGTTCGACGAGCTGGTGGTGGCCTCGGTGCCGCCGCTGCACGGGGTCGATCAGCTCACCGTGGGCCGGCAGCCCGACAGCGATCTGGTGCTCGACGACCCCTCGGTCTCCAAGACGCACGCCCTGCTGCGCTGGGACGAGTCCACCCAGAAGTGCTCGATCCAGGACCTCGGCTCGACCAACGGCACGTTCCTCAACGCGAGCGTGCGACTGCGGCGCGAGACGACGCTCAAAGACGGCGACATCCTCTCGTTCGGCGAGGTGCAGTACTGGTTCCTGCTCACCAACACGCTGCACGAGAAGCTGCGCAAGGCGCCTTCACGCGGCTTCGGTGGCTGAGCGATGCGCGCGTGGGCCCTCTGCGCCGCGGTGTGGTGTGGCTGCGCTGGCCCCGTGAAGTGTCCTGAGCTACCGGCGCCGCCTTCCTCGAGCAATCAGCCGTACGGAGGCCCCTGCGAGGCGGACGAGAGCTGTCAGCCTGGCCTGAGTTGCCTCAAGTGGGCCAGCCTCTGGCGCATCTGCACCAGGCCGTGCGGCCACGGTCTTTCGCTTGCGTGCCCCGAAGGCGGTACCTGCCTGCTTCCGTCCGGAGACGCGGGGACGGGCACCTGCACCCCGCCCTGTTTGCCCGACGGTGGATGTGTACGGGGCGCGATGTTCGGCCGCTGCGACACCACTGGCTGCGCCGTCATTCAGTGCAGCCCGAGTTGGGGCAATTGCCCCGAAGGCGCTTCCTGCGTCGGTGAAGTCTGCACGCACTTTGGCGACGGGGTCGGGATCGGCGGGGGCTACTGCCGCGCCAACGGCCTGTGAGACTCAGACCATGTCGACGAGCATCAGCTCGGGCTGCTCGACGTACTTGATCACCTCGTAGGCGAACTCGGCGCCGGTCGCGCCGTCGATCACCCGGTGATCGAACGCGAACGAGAACAGCATGATCGGCTTGATCACGATCTGATCGTCGTCGGTCACGATGGGGCGCTTGCGCATCTTGTGCACGCCCATGATCGCCACCTCGGGGTGGTTGATGATCGGCGTGGCGAAGAGGCCGCCGGTCTGCCCGAGCGAGGTGATGGTGAACGAGCCGCCCGTGATCTCCTCGAGCTTGAGGCGCTGCTCGCGCGCGGCGGTGCCGAGCCGGCTGATCTCGTTGCCCAGGTTGCGGAGGCTCAACCGATCGGCGTGCTTCACCACGGGAACGGTGAGCCCCTGCTCCGTCATGGCTGCGATGCCGATGTTGAAGTCGCCGCGGACGATCAGGTCCTGGGCGGCCTCGTCCATGTTGGCGTTGACCTGCGGGAACTTGCGGAACGCGGCGATGGCCGCCTTCACGAAGAACGGCAGGAAGGAGAGCTTCAAGTTCTCGTCGGCGAGCGACTCGTTGAGCCGGGTGCGCAACGCCACCAGCGCGGAGACGTCGACCTCTTCCACGAAGGTGTAGTGCGGCGCGGTGAACTTCGACTTCACCATCTTCTCGGCGATCTTCTTCCGCAGCCCGCGAATGGGGATGCGCTGATCGGCGGCAGAGGAGGCGACCGGCGCCCAGGTCTTCGCTGCTGCCGGAGCCTTGCTGCTACCCGACGCCATGAACGCCTCGACATCGGTCTTCAGCACGCGCCCTTGCGGACCTGAGCCTGAGACGTTCGCGAGATCGATGCCGTGCTCGCTGGCCATGCGCCGGGTGACCGGAGTCGCGAGCACCTTGTCGCTCGAGGTGCTGGCAGCAGCGGCGAGGGGCGCGGCGGCCGCGGGGGCGCCGTTCTTCTTCGGAGCCGGAGCGGCAGCGGCTGCGTTCCCCGCGATCTCGAGATCGACGAGCGGCAGGTGCACCTTCGCCAGCTCGCCTTCCTTGCCGTGGGTCTTGAGCACCTTGCCGGCCTTGGGGCTGGGGATGGTGACCGTGGCCTTGTCCGTCATGACCTCGAGGAGGGGCTGGTCTTCCTTCACCACGTCGCCGGGCTTCACCAGCCACTTGACGATCTCACCCTCGACCACACCTTCACCGATGTCCGGGAGCTGAAACTCGAAGAGCGCCATGGAGAGGGGCTCGTACTTCAGGTCAGGGCGCGGCGACAGCGACTTGTGCCGTGCGATCGCGCTCCATGAGGCCCTTCATGAAGAACTCCGCGGCCCGGTAGCTGGAGCGCACCAGCGGGCCCGACGCCACGTAGAGGAAGCCGTAGCCCTCGGCGATGCGCTTGTACTCGGCGAACTTCTCGGGCGAAGCGAAGCGCTCGACGCGCAGGTGGAACTGGGAAGGCTGGAGGTACTGGCCCAGGGTGAGCACGTCGACGCCGACGTCGCGCAGGTCCTTGAAGGTCTGCTCGAGCTCTTCATCGGTCTCGCCGAGGCCGACCATGATCGAGGTCTTCGTGTAGAGCTTCTCGGGGCGCTGCTTGAGGTACTCGAGCGCGCGCAGCGACTGGCGGTACTTCGCCCGGCGATCGCGCACGGTCGGGGTGAGCCGCTCGACGGACTCGATGTTGTGGGCGATCACGTGCGGGCGCGCCTGGGCGACCACGGCGAGCGAGGACTCCACGCCCTGGAAGTCGGGGATCAGCACCTCGACGGTGGTCTTCGGCGACTCGCGCTTGAGCGCGGTGATGGCCGCGGCGAAGTGGCTGGCGCCGCCGTCGGGCTGCTCGTCGCGGTTGACCGAGGTGACCACGATGTACTCGAGGCCCAGCTCGCGCACGGCGTTGGCCAGGTTCTCGGGCTCCTCGGGGTCGAGCGGCGGCGGTGAGCCGACCTTCACGTGGCAGAAGCGGCAAGCGCGCGTGCAGACCTCGCCCATGAGCATCACGGTGGCGGTGCCCCCGCCCCAGCACTCGGCGATGTTCGGGCAGCGGGCCTCTTCGCAGACGGTGGCGAGCTTGAGCGACTTCGTCAGCGCCTTGATCTTCTCGAAGCCCTCGCCCTTCGGCAGGCGCACCTTGAGCCAGTCGGGCTTGCCGGTGGAGGTCGTGGTCGCGATCGGCAAGCGGTGGGGAGTCGCCATGGTGGACTCCATGTATTGACGGGCACCCCACCCGTCAACTCCCTGAAATTTCGGGCTCTTCTGGCGCCGATTCCAGACTGCGAAAGATGATTTCACCGCCTACATGGGGTGCCGGGTCCGGCTGGTATGCGTCGCGAATTCTCGATCGTCCGGGTGAAGAACGAAGTCACGAAGTGGGAGTTCCCCCTCGCGTGGGACGAAGTGACGGCATCCCCGCTCGCGGGCCCGTTCAGCCAGCTCGACCAGCTTCGCTTCGACGTGGCGGTGGGCTGCTTCCCCTTCGCGCGGCGCACCCGTGACGGCCGGCGCGCGTGGCGGGTCTCGGGCCAGGGCAGCGGCGTGGTCGAGGTGTGGATCACCAGCGACGGCAGCGTCTTCATCGAGGGCGAGACCACGCTCAACCTCGTCTACTCGCTGTTCGTTCACCTGTCGGAGACGCAGCGGAACCTGGTGCTCGAGGATCGGATCACCGGCGTGGTGCACAACGAGAAGTCACTGCTGGGGCTGATGCGCCGCGATGAGGCGGCGCTGGTGCCCTTCGACCTGCCCGAAGCCGCTGCCTGAAGGAAAAGAGGGACAGGCTGCTTTTCCGGTCGGGGGGCGCAGAGGAGAGGGCGACAGGCAATAAGTAGCCTGTCCCCATTTTCAGATGTGAATCGGGTGCCCGAGGGTCGCTTCCGCGGCCTCGTGCATGATCTCGGACAGCGTCGGGTGCGCGTGCACCGTGCGGGCGAGCTCCTCGGTGGTGGTCTCGAGCTGCAGCGCCACGCAGGCCTCGGCCAACAGCTCCGTCGCGTGCGGACCGATCAGGTGCACGCCCAGCACCTCGTCGTACTTCTTGTCCGAGACGATCTTCACCAGGCCGATCCCCTCCTCGGAGATCGACGCCTTGGTGATGGCGGAGAACGGGAACGTGCCGACCTTCACGTCGAAGCCGCGTTCCTTCGCCTTCTTCTCGGTGAGGCCGACCGACGCCACTTCCGGGTAGCAGTACGTCGCGTTGGGAATGCGGTCGTAGTTCAACGGGCGCGGGTTCTTCCCGGCGATGAACTCGGTGGCCACGATGCCCTGGGCCGACGCGCAGTGCGCCAGCGCGGGGTGCGGCGTCACGTCGCCGATGGCGAACACTCCCGGCACGCTCGTACGCATCATCGCGTCGATGGTGATGTGCCCCTTGGGGCCCACCGGCACGCCCACGCTCTCGAGCCCGATGTCCTTCGTGACCGGCGCGCGGCCGACCGCCGAGAGGAAGTAGTCGCCCTCGAGCACCTGCTTGCTGCCGTCGGGGAGCACCACCGTCACCTTCACGCCGTCGGCGCTGGTCTCGACCTTCTCGAACTTCGTGCCCACCATCACGTTCATCTTGCGGCGCTTGAGCTGCTTCTCGAGCTCCTTGCTGATGTCGACGTCTTCGATCGGCAGCACGTTGGGCATGAACTCGACCAGCGTCACCTCGGACCCCGCGTGGTTGAAGATCGACGCGAACTCGGTGCCCACGGCGCCGGCGCCCAGCACGATCAACTTCTTCGGGACGACCGGCAGCTCGAGGATCGAGTCGGACGAGAGCACGCGCTTGTGATCGAGCGTGATGCTGGGCAGCGTGGTCACCACCGAGCCCGTCGCCACGATGATGTTCTTCGTGTCGAGGGTCTCCTTCTTCCCGCCCTCGGTGAGCACCACCTCGACCTTGCCCTTGCCCGCGATCTTCCCCGTGCCCTTGAACACGGTGACCTTGTTCTTCTTCATCAGGTAGTCGATGCCCGCCGCGCCCTTGTCGACGACCTTCTGCTTGTGCTTCTGCGCCTGCGCCCAGTCGAGCGAGGGGTTGTCCAGGTTGATGCCGAAGGTGGCCGCGTGGAGGATGTGGCTGTACAGCTCGGACGTGTAGAGCAGCGCCTTGGTGGGGATGCAGCCGCGGTGCAGGCAGGTGCCACCGAGCTTCTTGTCCTTCTCGATGATCGCGGTCTTCAGACCGAGCTGACCTGCACGAATGGCCGCCACGTACCCGCCAGGGCCCGAACCGATGATCACAACGTCGAAAGTATCCGCCACGAACGTCTCCTTTGAGTGATTCGAGCTACTGCGAGATCGGGCTGTCTCTTACGCCGCCACTCTCAGAAGGCAACCAGCTTTCTGTGCGCGCTGGTAAGGCGCGCAGGTGCCCCGGCTCCCACCCCGCACCCGGATCCTGATGACGCTCGCGCTCTT
Organism: Archangium sp.; assembly: GCA_030681645.1. Lineage (GTDB taxonomy): Bacteria > Myxococcota > Myxococcia > Myxococcales > Myxococcaceae > Archangium_A. Next base: position 212,714 of record JAUXRX010000017.1, on the reverse strand, counting down.
CGCGTTCGCGTGGTTCTGGTGGCGCACGCACCGCCCGGTGCCGGCGCGCGCGACGACGATTCAGCTGATCCACATCGATGGAGGCGTACCGTGAAGGTGATCATCGTCGGCGGCGGCATCATGGGCATGTCGATCGCGGTGGAGCTGCGCCGCTCAGGCGACTTCGACGTCACCGTGCTCGAGCGCGCCATTCCCGGCGCGGAGGCCTCGTCGGCCGCGGCCGGCATGCTCGCCCCCCAGTTCGAAGCGCCCGGCCCGGGGCCCATGCTCGAGCTGGCGCTGCTTTCCCGCATGGCCTGGCCGAAGTGGGCCGCCGAGCTGGTGGAGAAGTCAGGCGTCGACGTGGGCTACGTGCCGTGCGGCGGCATGCAGGTGGCCTTCACCGACGACGAGGTGCACGCGCTCGACGAGAAGATCGCCTGGCAGAAGGCCCAGGGCCTGCGCGCCGAGCTGCTCACCGGCCCTGCCCTGCGCGAGCTCGAGCCCGCCCTCAACCCGAAGGCGCTGGCGGCGTCCGACTTCCCCGATGATCACCAGGTCGATCCGCGCCGGCTGATGCGCGCCCTCGCGGTGACCGCCACCCGCAGCGGCGTGAAGTTCCGCTCGGGCACGGTGCGGTCGCTCGTCGAGACCAACGGCACGGTCACCGGCGTCGATCTCGACGGAGAGCGGCTCGAGGCCGAGCTGGTCGTGCTGGCAGCCGGAGCGTGGTCGGGCCTCGTCGCCGGGGCCGAGGTCGATCCCGCGCGGGTCAAGCCGGTGCGGGGCCAGATGATGGAGCTGCAGCTGCGCTCGCCGGTCTTCTCCCGGTTGCTCAAGTGCGCCACCGGCTACGTGGTGCCGCGGGCCGACGGCTCGGTGCTGGTGGGCAGCACCATGGAGATGGTGGGCTTCGACAAGAACGTCACCGCCGAGGGCATGTCGAAGCTGCTCGCCGCCGCGCTCCTGCTGGTGCCGGCGCTCGCCCAGGCCTCCGTCACCAGCACCTGGGCGGGGTTGCGGCCCTGGACCGACGATCAGCTCCCCTTTCTGGGGGAGGGACCGAAGCCCGGGCTGCTCCTGGCCACCGGCCATTTCAGAAATGGAATACTCCTCGCGCCCATCACGGCCCGTCTGATGGGTCAATTGGTACGTCGCGAGAAGGTGTCCGTTGATCTGAGGCCCTTCCGGTACCGGCGAAACTCGCCCTAGAGTCGGTTCGTCGCTACACACAGGCCCACACCTTGGAAGCCATCCCGCCCCCGCCCCCCCGAATTCTGATCGTCGACGACGATGAGTCCGTCCGCGACGTGATCTCCGTGCTGCTCCGCGAAGAGGGCTACCACTGCGCCGTCGCGTCGGGCGCCGACATGGCGCTCGAGCTGGCCCAGCACGAAGACACGCCCCTCGTCATCTCCGACATGAAGATGCCGGGCAAGGACGGGCTCTGGCTGCTCGAGGCGATGCGCGAGCAGCACCCCGACACCGCGGTGATCATGCTCACCGGCTACGGCGACACCGAGGCGGCGGTCGACTGCCTGCGCCGCGGCGCGGTGGACTACCTGCTCAAGCCGCCGAAGCTCACCGATCTCATCCGCTCCATCGAGCGCGCCCTGGCCAAGCGGCGCGTCGAGCTGGCGCGCAAGCGCTACCAGAAGAAGCTCGAGCGCAAGGTGCGCGACCGCACCACCGAGCTGCGCAGCGCGCTGAAAGACGTCTCGACCACCTACCAGAACACGCTGCTCGCGCTGGTCACCGCGCTCGATGCCCGCGAGCACGAGACGAGCGATCACAGCCAGCGCGTCGTCGAGTACACCACGGCCATCGCGCACATCATGGCCATCAAGGGCCCCGAGCTCGACGAGATCGGCCGCGGCGCCCTGCTGCACGACATCGGGAAGATCGGCGTGCCTGACGCGGTGCTGCTCAAGCCCGGCAAGCTGACGCCTGAAGAGTGGGTCGAGATGCGCAAGCACCCCGACATCGGCTTCTCGATGATCGCGCCGATCCCCTTCCTCTCCATTCCGTCGCAGATCGTGCTCTCGCACCAGGAGCGCTTCGACGGCCGCGGCTACCCCCGTGGGCTGGCGCGTGAAGAGATCCACATCGGGGCGCGCATCTTCTCGGTGGCCGACACGCTCGACGCGATGACCAGCGATCGCCCGTACCGCAAGGGCACGACCTTCGCGAACGCGATCGAAGAAATCCACCGCTGCAGCGGGACGCAGTTCGATCCCCAGGTGGTGAAGGCGTTCCTCGACATCGGCGAAGCGGGCCTGGTGAAGATCAAGGAAGACATGGTCGCGCGGAAGAAGGCGGCCGCCGCGGCCAAGCTCAACGCCGCCAACGGCGGGGGCACGAACAACGGCGAAGGCGGCGCGGCTGGCGGTGGCAGCACCACGCCTCCCGCGGGAAGCGGTGGCATCGCAGCCTCCGCGGCGGCACCGGCGGATGTCACGCACTGAGCAACCCGCCACGCTGCGCGACGCCCTGAGGCGGCCGATGGCCAACCTTCGGCTGTCGGTCACCGACCGCTGCAACCTGCGCTGCGCGTACTGCATGCCCGAGGAGGAGTACTCGTGGCTGCCCTCGGACGAGATCCTCTCCTTCGAGGAGATCTCCGCGCTCGTCGATCGCTTCATCGCGCTGGGGGTGACCAAGGTCCGGCTCACGGGCGGCGAGCCGCTGGTGCGGCGCGATCTGCCGGTGCTGGTGAAGCTGCTGGCGGCCAAGCCCCTGGCTGAGCTGGCGATGACCACCAACGGCGTGCTGCTGGCGACGCACGCCCGCGCGCTCAAGGACGCCGGGCTGCAGCGGGTGACGATCTCGCTCGATACGCTGCGTCGCGATCGGTTCCTCCGCCTCACCCGGCGCGATCAACTGCCGCAGGTGCTCGAGGGCATCGCCGCGGCGCGGCAGGTGGGCTTCGAGGCGCTCAAGCTCGACACGGTGCTCACCCGCGGCCTCAATGACGATGAGCTCGAGCCGCTGCTCGACTTCGCGGGCAGCCACGACGCCGAGGTCCGCTTCATCGAGTACATGGACGTGGGGGGCGCGACGCGCTGGTCGATGGACCAGGTCATCTCGGGCAAGGAGCTGCTGCAGCGGCTCACCGCGCGTTTCGGGGTGATCACGCCCCTGCCCGGCCGCGGCAGCGCCCCGGCCGAACGGTTCCGCCTGCCCGATGGGCGCACGTTCGGGGTGATCGCCTCGACGACGCAGCCGTTCTGCAGCACGTGCGATCGGGCGCGGCTCACCGCCGATGGGCGCTGGTTCACCTGCCTCTATGCGACCGGGGGGACCGATCTGAAGGCGGCGCTCCGCGCGGGCGCTGACGCAGCCGGTCTCGAGCAGCTCATCCGCTCGGTCTGGGAAGGTCGCGTCGATCGCGGCGCAGAGCGGAGGCTGGAGCTCCGGGAGGGCCGGGGGCCGCTGGTGTCGGCCGCCGAGCTTCGGCGCGAGCCTCACCTCGAGATGCACACGCGCGGCGGGTGAAGAAAAAGAGAAAAAGGGGACAGGCTGCTTTTCCCGACGGGAAAAGCAGCCTGTCCCCTTTTTCTCTCTCTAGCCTGACGCGATCTCTGCCTCGATCGCCTTCGCCGCCGCGGCCATGTCCGCCGCCGTGGTGATGGGCCGGCCGATGACCAGCAAATCAGACCCCGCCTGAATCGCCGCCAGCGGCGTCTCGGTGCGCGCCTGATCGTTCGCGTCGGCGCCCGCGGGCCTGATGCCCGGCGTGCACAGCACCACCTTCGACCCCACCCTCGCCCGCACCGCCGCCACCTCGCGCGCACTGCACACCAGCCCCGTCGCCCCGGCCCGAACCGCCACGTGCGCCAGCGCCTGCGCGTGATCGCGCGCCGTGGCCGGCACCCCGATCTCCGACAGCCCCGCATCATCCATCGAGGTGAGCACCGTCACCGCCAGGATGATCGGCGGCGCGTGCCCGGCCTTCGCCGCGCCCTTCGCCGCGCCCTCCACCGCCGCCTTCACCATCGCCGCCCCGCCCGACGCGTGCACCGTCAGGTACGACACCCCGAGCGCACCGGCCCGCGCCGCGGCCAGCTCCACCGTGTTCGGAATGTCGTGGAGCTTCAGGTCCAGAAACACGCGAGCCCCGCGCCGGAGGAACTCCTCCACTGCGCGAGGCCCGTGCTCGACGAACAACGAAAGCCCGACCTTCGCGACGCCCACGTACGGCACCACCCGCTCCCAGGCCGCGAGGCCCTCGGGAAGCGGGAGATCGACCGCCAACGCGATGCGATCGCGAGCGGCCAGGCTCAGCCGCCCTTCTTCAGCTCGGCGTCGATGACCTTCTCGAACTCGCTCGCCGGCAGCGCGCCGGAGAGCAGCTTGCCGTTGATGAAGAACGCCGGCGTACCCGTCACGCCCACGTCAGAGCCGGCCTTCGTGTCTGCCTCGACCAGGGCCTTGTTCTTGCCCGTGTCCAGGCACTCGTCGAACTTCGCCTTGTCGAGGCCCACCGCGGCCGCGTGCTGCTTGAGCTCGTCGACGCTCAGCGCCTTCTGGTTGGCGAAGAGCTGCTTGTGCATCTCCCAGAACTTGCCCTGGTCGGCGGCGCACGCGGCGGCCTCGGCGGCCTTGGGCGCGTGCGGGTGGAAGCTCAGGGGGAAGTGGCGGAACACCAGGCGCACCTTGCCGGCGTACTTCTCCATCACCTGGTTCACCGAGTCCTCGGCCTTGCTGCAGAACGGGCACTCGAAGTCGGAGAACTCGACGATGGTGATCTTCGCGCCCTCAGGACCACGGGCCGGGCCCTTCGCCTCGACCACCACGCGCGGCTCCTCGAGGAGCATCTGGTAGTTCGCCTTCGCCTTGAGCTCGTCGAAGAGCTTCATCGCGACCTCGCGGCCCTTGTCCTTCTGGAGGAAGCCGATGATCTGCTCGCGCATCGACTCGACCGTCGAGCCGGGGGGCATGCGGGCCTTGTTCTCCTCGAACACCTTGAGGATCTCGGCGTCGGAAGGCACCGGCAGCTTCGACTCGAGCTGTGCCTTGACCCACTGCTCGTCCGTCTGGCCCACCTTCGCGGCCTCGGCCTTGGCGAGCGCCTCGAGGGCGATCTGCTCGGCGGCCTGCTGGCGCAGCTCCATCTTCTGCTTCTCGAACTGCTTGAGCTGCGGCGCGATCTTCGCGTCGACGTCCTTCAGCGTGATGGTGACGTCGTTGTACTTCGCGATCGGCTGGTTCGGGTTCTCGGCGTTCGCAGTGACCGCGGCGGTGGTCGAGGTCGTTCCCGCGCCCCCGCTCTCTTTGCAGGCCGTGAACAACAACGCCGCGGTCGTGACCGCGACGAGGGACATTCGCAGGGGCTGGATCATGGGCACGCCGCTTAGTCTGGAAGGTCCATCAAGTCACCCTCATCGGGTGGCCGGGGCTTGCCCACCGGCTTCTTCACCTTGACGGTCTCCTTCTCGAGCTCGAGCCGCAGCGTGGTGTCCGATTCGAACCGGACTTTCCGGGTGAGCGGCACGAACCCCTTCGCCTCGAAGCGCACGCTGGTGATGGTGCCCTGCGGTCTCGAGATGGTGAGCGGCGTGGAGCCCAGCATCACGTCGTCCTCGTAGACCTCGACATGCGGGGGGGTGACCGTCTCGAGGCCCAGCTTCACGGCGATCACCGCGGGGGGCTGGGGCTTCGGAGGGTCGGGCTCGACCGGCACGGGCCGGAGAGGCGGCTCGGCTTGCGTGGCCGTGGTGTTCGAGCCGCCTTCACCCGAAGGCCTACCGACCAGGACCACGCCCACCGCGAGCAGCGCCACCAGCACCAGCAGCCCGCCCACGAGCAGCGGGGTGCGGCTGGGGCGCACCGCCGCGAGATCGACAGCGCTGTCGGAGTTCTCCGGCGCCGGAACGGGCCTGGCAGCTCCAGCTCGCGCCGGGGGCGGCTTCATCGTCACCAGCCGCGGCGCGTTCACGCTGGTCACCGCGGGATCACCCTGGCGGGGGATGCCCGGATCGGACGGGGTGATCACCCGGGTGACCGAGGCGACGACCGGCTCCTTGAGCGGCTGCTCTTCCCGCGTCATCCTCAACGAAGCGGGCGCAGGCAGCGGCGCCGTCCTGGCGGTGGGCGTGGGGTACGAGGCCACGGCCTCGAGCGCGGTGACCACCGCCTCCATCGACGCGGGCCGGTCTTCCGGCGCCTTCTGCAGCATCTGCGCGATGATCTGCTCGAGCGCGCGCGGCACCTGGCCGTGGGGCGAGGTGAGCGCGGGCGGCGGCGTGGCCAACTGCATGCTCATCAGCTCGACGGCCGAGTCACCCACGAAGGTCGGCTTCCCCCGCACCAGCTCGTGGAGGATGAGGCCCATCGAATAGATGTCGGACCGCGCGTCGACCGCGAGCCCCCCGGCCTGCTCGGGCGCCATGTACTGCGGCGTGCCCACCACCGAGCCGATCGCCGTGAAGGCCGCGCCCGTGCCGTTGCTGCTGATGACCTTGGCGATGCCGAAGTCGAGCACCTTGACGAAGTCGGGCTGGCCGGGCCGCTGCACCAGCATGATGTTCTCGGGCTTCAGATCGCGGTGAACGATGCCCACGGTGTGCGCGGCGGCCAGGGCGCGCGCGATCTGCAGGCCCACGTGCACCACGCGCTGGAAGGAGAACGGGCCTTCCTTGCGGTGCTTGATGAGCGTCTTGCCGTCGACGAACTCCATGACGAAATAGAAGCGCCCATCGGCGGTGCGCCCGAAGTCGGAGATGTCGATGATGTTCTGCTGGCCGATGCGGCTCGAGGCGATCGCCTCGCGCTTGAAGCGGCCCACGAAGTCGGCGTCGCGTGAGAGCTCGGGCAGCATCACCTTGAGCGCCAGCGCCTTGCCCAGCTCGACGTGCACGGCGCGGTACACCTCGCCCATGCCCCCCGTCGCGATGCGCTTGATGATCTTGTAGCGCTGGTCGATCACCGTCTCGGGCTGCAGCTCGGCCGTCGCGTCCACCGCGAGCAGCTGATCGCCCGAGCGGGTGCGCGCGTGCGCATTGACCCCGCTGTCGCGCACCGTCATCAGCACGTCGCCCACCCGCAGCTTGTCGCCGACGTTGAGGCGCTCATCGAGCACGGGGTTGTTGTTCACCACCACCGCGCCGGTGCCGATCAGATCGCGGATCCACCATTCGCCCCGCGTGTCCTTCACCACCTCGGCGTGTCGGGGCGAGACCAGCGCCGACTTGAAGCAGACCTGACACGCGTCATCCGAGCCGATGATGAAGGACTTCGATGGAAAGGCCACCACGCGACCGCGTTCGGGTGCCTCGAGGATGAACTCCAGCTCGGCCATGGATTCCGGGGGAGGATAGAACAGCCGCGAGCAGATCAGCGGCCTTCGTGATGGGAGTGGCCTTCATTCCCCCAGGCCCCCGACCAGGGCGCCGACGACGGGGAAAGGCCCCGCAGGGGGAACCACTGGAAGCTGCTGCGGGTGCGGGCGTACTTGGGATCACAGTCGTCGCACACCGGCCAGCCCGAGCCGACCGGGACGGTGCCAAGCATCACCCCCAGCCCGCCGGGCGTGATCGCGGTCATGGCCGGGAGCTCGGACAGCGCGATCGGGCACGAGAAGGCCGCGGCGCCGGTGAGCAGCTCGGTGCCTTCGAGCCTGACCTGCGCGCCGTCGGTGGTGAAGGCGAGGGCCACGTCGCGCGGTCCCCACGGGGAAGCCCAGGTCGCGGCGGTGAGCGGCGTGCGCCCCAGCGTGCCGGTGAGCGTGCGTTGCCAGCGCGGCAGGCTGGTGCGGGTGGCGAGCGTGCTGAGCGTCTGCGAGCCGGCCTGGGTGGTGACCGCGGTGCCGTCTCCCACCACGCCCAGGCCGAAGGGGCGCGCCAGCACGGCGGCGACGTCACCCGTCTGGGTGAGGCGGACCTCGGCGCTGCGTTCCTGGAAGAGCACCCCGTCGGCCACGGCGAGCTCCCCGCCCACGAGGCCGGGCACGAAGCGGCGCCAGCGCAGCTGGAGGGCGGGGGTGAAGCTGAAGATCATCGTGCCGCCCAGGCTGGTGGCCGGGTTGTCGGCGCCGCTGGGGGTGAACGCGAGGTAGATGTTCGACTGCGCGTCGACGGCCACGCCGTAGCTGTGCGGGTGATCGCAGACCGTGAAGATCGGGTCGTTGATGAAGAGGCTGCGCTGCCCCTGGCCCTGGCGATCGATCACCACCATGCCGAAGGTGCGGCAGCGCGGGTCGGCGCCTTCCGGCGTCATGGTGCGCGACTCGTAGAGCGCGAGCAGCTCGTTCTCGGAGAGCACGGCGAGCCGCGCGGTGAAGAACTGCGCCGAGGGCCCGGCGAACTCGGGGATCACCTGGGCCGCGCTCGAGTAGCTCCAGACGATCTGCCCGCTGGTGGGATCGAGCGCGCTCACCGGCGAGCTCTGGTTCCCTGGGAGATCGCCGCACACCACCCACCCCAGCCAGTCGATGCAACGCCGCCCGGTCTGGGTGAGCGTCACGGGCATCGCGCTGTTCGCCGAGAGGCGCGGGGGCGACATGAAGTAGCTCGAGACGGTGAGCGTGCCGTTGCGATCTGCGAAGAGATCGCTCCACGCCTCGGGCGGTCCACCGTCGGGCTGGGGGGCGTTGAGGCTCCACGTCGAGGCGAGCGTGAAGAGCGGCCCCGGCTCGCAGACGTCGTTGACGCAGTAGCCGGCGTCACCGCACGGACCGGTGGGGACACACTCGAAACCATCGGGAGGATCGCGCCTCACGCAGGCGCCGGCGATGCAGACGTCGGCAGAAGTGCAGCTCCGCGCCTGGCCACAGGGGACCCCATCGGGCGCGTCGGCCAGCTCACAACCAAGCCCTGGAGCGCAGCGGCCCACCCGGCACACGCCCTCGCCCGGGCAGGCGATCGGCCCCGTGTGCTCACAGCCCCGGCTGGGGTGGCACGTGTCTGAGGTGCATGGATCGCCGTCGCCGCAGTCGCGCGGCGTCCCCTCGCAGCGCCCCGAGTTGCAGACGGCGTCGAGCAGGCAGACGTCGCCCGCCGCGCAGCTGGTGCCGTTGGGCTGGTCCTGCTCGACGCAGCGGCCGGCCACGAGATCGAAGGCGGCGGTGCGGCAGGGCGCGCTCGGCGTGCACTCGGGCACGGGCACACCTTCGCAGGCGAGCGGCACGGTGATGGGCGCAAGGCCCACCAGCGCCACCTCGAGCTGGCCGTCGAAGAGGCCCACGGCTTGCGGCGCGCAGCGAAGGGTCATCAGCGTCGAGCCGACGGCCGCGCGCGACGGGTTGGCGTCGTCACTGAGGAAGCCGTCGCCCCTGAGGGACCAGGTGCCGTCGATGGGCGCCTTGCCCGAGTTGATCACCTCGACGTTCCTCGCCGAGGCCTGGCCGACGACGAGCCGGCCGAAGTCGATCTGCCCGGGCTCGACGCGGATGAAGCTCAGCACCGGGTCGAGGATGGGCTCGGTGCAGTTGCAGCCGGCGAGCAGCAGGGAAAGCAGCGCACCGTTCACCCCGAGCGAAGTCGAGGGGGCACCCGGTCGCGGCCCTCGACTCCGATGAACGGGGGAGGCTGCGCTGGGAGCCGGCTGGGTCACGGGAGTGACCGTAGCCGACTACGCCGCGGAGGGCGCCAGCACGGGAGCGAGATCGTCCAGCTCGAGCTCGTGCGAGACCACGCTCGCGCGACGGGCTGGAACGACCTCGAAGTTCGACGGATCGGCGAGCACCTTCGCCACCAGCTTCTGGTTGAGCGCGTGACCCGTCTTGTAGACCGTGAGGGCGCCGATCACCGGGCGGCCCAGCAGCGCCACGTCACCGAGCGCGTCGAGCAGCTTGTGGCGCACGAACTCGTCGGGGAACCGCAGCCCCTCGGGGTTCAAGATGGAGAAGTCGTCGACCACCACCGCGTTGTCGAGCGAGCCGCCGCGGGCCAGGCCCATCGCGCGGAGCTTGTCCACGTCGCGCAGGAAGCCGAACGTGCGCGCCCGCGCCACTTCGCGGATGAACGAACGATCGCTGAACTCGAGGGTGAACTGCTGATCGCTGATCAGCGGGTGCTTGAAGTCGATGGTGCAGTCGATGCGGAAGCGCTTGGCCGGGGAGAAGGTCGCGTGCTTGTCGCCGTCCGACACCGTCACCGTCTTCTTGATCACCAGGAAGCGCTTGGGCTCACCCTGGTGACGGATGCCGGCTTCAGACATGCGCAGCGCGAACGGCGCAGCGCTGCCGTCCATGATCGGCACTTCGGGGCCGTCGATCTCCATGCGGAGGTTGTCGATGCCCAGGCCCGAGAGCGCGGCGAGCAGGTGCTCCACGGTGGCGACCTTCGCCTTGCCGACGGACAGCGTGGTCGCCAGCGCGGTGTCAGTGACGAACTCGGAGGCCACGCGGATGACTGGCCGTCCGGGCAGGTCGACCCGCGCGAAGACGAGGCCGTGATTGGCAGGAGCCGGGAGCAGTCGCAGAGACACCTTCGTCCCACTGTGGAGCCCCACACCCTCGACCACCACCGCCCGCTGAAGTGTTCTCTGCTCGAAAGAGTCGCCGGCCATGACGTTTCGCGCCCTTTTGTGAGCCGGTTGGAAGCCGGCGTGATGCGGCGCGTTGAGCAACCCATATGCCACGAAAATGGTGATTCCAAAGCAAAAACCACGCGGAATCACAGGGTGGATTAGCGATGCACCACTCTGATTTTCGGATGTCACGACAAACCTGACGCGTTTCTAACAGGTTACGCCGCATGACTCCGATGTCGCGCTTTCAGAAAAGGTCGCCCTGGCTGTCGCGCCTGGGCGCCACTTTCCCGAAGTACTCATAGGCGTGGAGGGTGGCCATCCGGCCCCGGGGAGTCCGGTGGATGAAGCCCTCCTGGAGTAGGTATGGCTCGTACACGTCTTCGATGGTGTCGCGTTCCTCGCCGACGGCCGCGGCGATGGTCTCGACGCCGACGGGCCCACCACCGAACTTCTCGATGATCGTCAGCAGAATGCGCCGGTCCATGTGATCGAGCCCGCTGGCGTCGATGTCGAGGCGGCGCAGCGCGTTGTCAGCGAGCGCCTTGGTGACGACACCCTGCCCTTCGACCTCGGCGAAGTCCCGCAGGCGGCGCAGCAGGCGGTTGGCGATGCGAGGGGTGCCGCGGGCGCGCGAGGCGATCTCTTCCCCGCCTTCGCGCTCGAGCTTCACGCCGAGGATCCGCGCGGAGCGGGTGAGGATCTTCTGCAGATCACCCGGCGAGTAGAACTCGAGCCGCTCCTGAATCTGAAAACGATCGCGCAGCGGCGAGGTGAGCAGGCCGGTGCGGGTGGTGGCGCCGATGAGCGTGAAGGGCGGTAGATCGATCTTCATCGCGCGCGCCGCGGGGCCCGAGTCGATGGTGATGTCGAGGCGGAAGTCTTCCATCGCGGGGTAGAGGTATTCCTCGATGGTCGCCGAGAGCCGGTGGATCTCGTCGATGAAGAGCACGTCGCGGGGACCCAGGTTGGTGAGCAGGCCGGCGAGGTCGCCCTTCTTCTCGAGCGCGGGGCCCGAGGTGACGTGCATGGTAGTGCCCAGCTCGCTGCTGATGATGTGGGCCAGCGAGGTCTTGCCCAGGCCGGGCGGGCCGCTGAAGAGGCAGTGATCGAGCGACTCCCCGCGCGCCTTCGCCGCCTTGACGTAGATCTTGAGCTTCTCCACCACGCGCGACTGGCCGACGTAGTCCTCGAAGGTCTGCGGGCGGAGGCTCGCCTCGAGGCGCTGTTCGTCGTTGGCGACGACGGGGTCGAGGGGATCTCCGGTTCTCCGTGTCATTGGCGCGCGAGCTTGTAGCATGAGCGGCATGCGAACCTGGTTGTGCTGTGTCCTGGCGCTGGCCTCGGGGTGCATCGTTCCGCGCTCGATGACGATCGGGCAGATGGCGGCGCCGGTGGGCCGCGGCGCGACCGATGTCGGCGTCTACACGGGCTTCATCTACGCCTCGCAGACCAACCCGCAGTTCGACGGCCGCGATGGGATCGGTGATCCGATCAAGACCAACGAGAAGACGAACGGCTTCACCCTGCCCGCCTTCGAGGCGAACCTGAGCACGGGCTTCAACGATCACGTCTCGCTCAACGTGCACGCGAGCTCGGCGGGGTTGCAGCCGGGGCTCAAGCTGACGCTCAACAAGTCGAAGGTGGCGCACGTGGCGCTGATGCCGCAGGTGGCGTTCGGCTACGCGTCGCTGGGGGCGTCCTCGTTCGTGGCAGGCGCTGATGGCGTGCTGATCGAAGGCAACCCGCGTTCGCAGACGAGCTTCACCTTCCTGGCGGGGCTCAAGTTCCTCTTCTCGCACCGCAGCGGCTTCTATGCGGGCGTCGGGTACGACTTCGTCTTCAACCGCAACTACAACGCGGCGATCGTCGGGGGCGTGGGCACCACCGACAAGTCGGAGATCGTCAACTCCACCACGGGCCACCAGGTGAGCGTCTCGGTGGGCATCGACATCAAGCTGGGCTGGCTGCACCTGCGGCCCGAGGTGGCCTTCGCGGTGACGCCGGGCATCGCGCAGACCTCGGTGACGCGCCTGGGGGCGACGGAGACGCCAGCGAGCCCGAACCCGGCGACCGGCGGTGGCGGCTGGGCGATCTTCCCGGGCTTCACGCTGGCGATCGCGACGCCGAAGCGGGAGCTCACCGAAGAAGAGCAGCAGGAAGAAGAAGAGAACGAGAAGGAAGAGAAGAGGAAGAAGAGGCGGGGCGGCGAGGACGACGCGGAAGAAGACGACGAGGACGAAGACGAAGACGCGCCGAAGCGGCCCGCCGGGAAGAAGAAGGCGCGGCTCGACGACGACGAGGAAGAAGAGAACGCGAGAAAGAAGCGGCGTCCGGCGGTCGATGAAGACGAATAACTGCCTCCCTCTCCCCGCAAGCGGGGTGAGGGTCGGGGCGAGGGGCTGACCATGGACCACTTCAACGAGCTCGCAGGAGGCCTCCGCGAAGCCTGGCGCGAACCCGGATCCGCCGAGCGCCTGAGAAAACTCCGCCGAGCCGCGCTGTCCACCCGCGAGCAACTGATCGACGCAGGCCCGGTCCTCGCCTGCACCACGCACAAGCTCGTCACCTTCCCCTACCCGACCCGGTACGCCTTCGCGGGAGGAGGCCTGAGCCCCGCGCCGTTCGTGATGATGACGAACCGGATGCAGATCGTTCAGTTCGAGCACGAAGGCCGCCGCAAGACGCTGCTCTTCAACCCGACCGACGTGGAGGGAGCGCGAGCGGCGACCTTCTACGCCGACCTCACCGCGACCTTCGGCCAGTTCCTCTCGAACAAGGTGATCCCCAGCTACTTCGGCACGGTCGAGCAGCACCTGGCGCGAGCCAGCCTCAAGCCGTCAGACGTGGACTACGTCGCGTTCGATCACCTCCACGTGCAGGAGCTCAGGAAGTGGCTGGGCGAGTCCGCGTTCTTCCCGAACGCGAAGCTGCTGGTGATGGCGGCCGAGTGGGCCGAGGTGAAGGACCTGCATCCGATGAACCAGGTCTGGTACGTGCCGCACGGCTGCGACATCCCTGAATCGCGCGTGGTGTTGCTCGACGGCGACGTGCTCCTGGGCAGGGGCGTGGCGCTGCTCGACACGCGCGGCCACACGCGCGGCAACATGTCGCTGTGCGTGGTGACGCCCGACGGCCCCTTCGTGGTGAGCGAAAACGGGGTCGCGCCCGAGAGCTACGCGCCGCTGCAGTCGAAGATCCCCGGGGTGAAGGCGTACGCCGAGCAGATGGGCTTCGAGGTGGTGCTCAACGGCAACACGAGAGAAGACTCGCTCGATCAGTACTCCTCGATGATCGTGGAGAAGACCGTGGCAGGGCCGTGCAAGCGCGATCCCACCTTCCCTGCCTTCGCGCCGTCGAGCGAGCTGACGCAGTCGTTGTTGTCCCCGGGCCTGTGGCCCACGTTCTCCTTCACCCCGCCCGACGTCGGCGCCCACGTCCCCCGAAACTCATGAAAATCGAAACGACCGCCGACATCGCCTTCCCGAGGGACATCGTCTTCGCCACCTACCGGGACAAGCTGCCCGAGCTGGTGCCCTACCTGGCCAACGTGCGCTCGATCACCGTCACCTCGCGCATCGACGAGGGCTCGATCGTGAAGTTCGTGAACCTCTGGAAGGGCGGCGGCGAGATCCCCTCGGTGGTGCGCAAGTTCCTCTCGGAAGAGCTGCTGCAGTGGGACGACCTGGCCACCTGGAACGCGACCGACTTCACCTGCCAGTGGCAGACGGTGGTGCCGTCGTTCAAGGACGCGGTCGACGCGCGCGGGCACAACACCTTCGTCGAGCGGACGCCCGGCATCACCACCCTGACGATCAAGGGCGACCTCAAGGTGGACGCCGCGAAGGTGAAGGGCGTGCCGCGCATTCTCGCGGGCACGGTCGGCCCGGCGATCGAGGCGTTCCTGGTGGCAGCGATCAAGCCGAACCTGGTGGCCGTGGCGAAGGGCGTGGAGAAGTTCCTGAAGAAGTGAGTTTCAGGGTGCTTCGTAGACGAATCGCCCGATCACTCGGCTTGGACTGGCTCCCGCAGGGATCGGGCGGAACGAACCGCCGATTTGATACGCCGTCAGCCACTGACCATCGCCGCATGATGCGAGCGCGTGTTCGAACGTAGACAGGCCTGTCGCGATCACTCTCGCGGGGAGTCCAGGCTGCGGAATCGGCGATGAGTCGAAACGCGTGAAGACCAGGTTGAGGTCGGGATCGCGCAAAGGCGCCAACGGATACCGCGCCTCGATGGTCAGCACGGCAAGCCCGCGCTCATCGGCGACCACGTCGACCAATCCACCCGCCCAACCTGAGGCAAGGGTCGCAGGCGGCCCCACCGGCCTCGCTGCATCATCGAGCTCGGTCCACGTCAAACGCCGCTCGGCGCTGTTGACGGAACCCGCCAGGTGAATCCACCCCGGCAGCGGGTGCCCGGGCCGCATCACCAATCGCCCCGCTCCGAACTCGCAGTCCAGATCGGGACACGCATCACGGAGCCCCACCGCGTCGACGCCGGTCGTGAGATCGAACACCACCGTCGTCCATCGAGGCCCGTTCGAGAACGCGACCACCGCCTTGTCCCCAACCATCACTCCGTCCATCAAGCTACCGGGCCAGTCCACGGACAAGGTGCTCGGTCGCGCGTGTGCGACGCCATCCGCTCCGACCAACACCATCCGCAGAGACCACTTCTCGACGATGAGACTCCGGGTTCCGTCAGCGACGATCATCAGCGGCTGCCTCTGCCCCCCCGGGCAGTCCTGGTCTGCGAAGTTGATCACCTGGGGCGAAGCAGGCGCACCCGTTTCGGGTACGACGCGCACGGCGATCTGCAGCGCTCCTGCGGCACACCGCGCTTCCGCTGTCACGAAGCCGTGCCCGGTCGACGCGGCCTTTGCGTCGGTCGCACGCGTGTCCGAGGGCCCGGGGGGGAACAGATCGAGAGACTGCAGGTCGATCGGAAGGCCGCTGGCCTTGCTGACGCGAACGGCGCGGAAGACGTCGTCGAAGTCGTACGGGTAGCCGTTGCCCGTGCTCAACGGCTCATGGGGATCGACGGCCCTCCAGGTCACGAGGCAGGTCGTCGACGCGCACACGACGCCGGGCCTGCCTTGCTCCCCCTGCTGACCCGGCAGCGCCTGCTCCGGCGTGGCCGCGATCATGGCTCCGCCCAGCGGCACCCGCTGCCCCACGACGATTCCATTCTCCTGCCCGCCGGTACTCGAGAGCACCAGGCACGCCTCGCCGTCCCATGAGCACCCCCGAAAGGCCACCTTTCCCGTGAGCTGGTCCGCGTTGATGGACAGACCGGGCGCGAGCGTGACCGGATCGACCTCGAATATCGGTGGGGAAACGGGGAGGTGGGCCGAAGTGAGCACTCCTCCCGAGCCCACCAGAACGGAGGTGCCCGTGGTCTGAGTCACCAGTGAGCCATCACGTAGCCACGCGCCTGCAATCAGCACGGACGGGCCCGTCAGGTCGAAGGTTCCCGCAGTGCCAGGCCGCACCGAAAGCGCAGACAGCCGCGCTGTGAAGACGGCACCTCCGTCGTCAGGGCTGTAAACACTGGTCTCGTCGCGCCAGACGAGCATCACCCGGTCTCCGACGGTCTGGAGCGAGAGGTCTCTCGCCATCACTGGGGTGGAGAAGATGACCGTGCCCAGGTCCACTGCACCGAAAGGTGGACCGTACTCATCGCCGGAGGGGAGCACGCGGAGTTCGAGAACGCGTGCGGTGGAGCCGCCTGAGATCGTGGCGACATAGTCGTGGTCTCCTAACCGAGCCACCGCGACGGCCAGCACCGAAGCCAGGGGCAACGTCACAG
This sequence comes from Archangium sp., assembly GCA_030681645.1. Classification (GTDB taxonomy): domain Bacteria; phylum Myxococcota; class Myxococcia; order Myxococcales; family Myxococcaceae; genus Archangium_A. The sequence goes on along the minus strand of JAUXRX010000017.1, from coordinate 196,451 downwards.
AGCGGCCCGCAGGAGCCCTGATCCGACTGTTGCCGCTCGGCGCAACCTGCGCGACAGCGATCGTACTGAGGGTGATGAAGTCGTCCTCCACGACGCAACTCCGCACCAGCCGGAGAGGGCTGGTTCCGCTCGAGAGCCCCACGTCGAACAAAGAGGCTTCTCCAGCCCCAAACTCGCCCAGCGAAGTCGACCCATCACGTTCGACGATGAACACCAGCCCCTGTGAGAACACCTCGAACCCTCCGCCCTGCCTCGGAGTGACGAGCGTGTCCCCGGCAGCCAGCCCGGGTGGCGCCAGCTTGATCGGCGCTGCGTCCAGTCGGAGCCCCTGCAAGTCATAGCGGACCGCCATCACGCCACGAGGGCTGGTCCAGGCGACCAGGTGCATGGCGCCGTCGAAGGCCTGGGAAAGGTCGCTCACGCCCGTATCAGGAAGGACCACTGGTGCGTCGACCTCGAACGGGTCTCCCATCGAGGTAGGGAAAAACCGGGTCACCCCTCCGTCCACCAGCGCGCTCTGCGTTGGCGTCGCGTGACCGACGATCAACGGCTCGCCATCGCACGCGACGAAGACCACCCCGGACACCACCGCAGCACTCCACGCCAGTCGTCTCATGCAGGATGAGTCACATGCCGCGGGAAGACCTTTCACGCGAGCGCCAAAATCGCCCCTCGTTGCGCGCACCCCTCTCACTGTGGTCTCCAGTCACTCGTGAGCGGCGTGTGGATGGTGACCCTGCTGGCAGCGCTCCCCGTGGAAGGCGACGCAGCGTGTCCGCGCCCCACGGAGCTCGAAGCGCTCCTGACTGGAGTGAAGACTCCCGGGCATCGTGCACGGATCTCTCAGCAGGACGAACGCGCCATCGAGCTGACGCTCTTCGACGAGCATGGAGATCGGGTCGCCACGCGCGTGCTCCGCGCGGCCACCTGCCAGGGCCTGTTGGAGGCGGGCGCTGCGACCCTGCTCGCCTGGGAAGCGAGCCTGCCACCCGCGGCTCCCCCTCTTCCCGTCCGACGCACGCCGCTCCAGGTACCTTCCGCACACACCCAGCTTCCGCCGGAACCACCACCACTGAAGGACCGGGTCTTCCGGATCGACGTCGGCCTCGCGGGCGCGCTCATCGGCACGGCGCCGACGGCGGGCCTCACCGCGGCAGCCTTGCTGGGCCCACCGGGGGCACGGTGGCGCGGTCGACTGCACGCCACCGGCTTGCTCCCGGTCGAGGGCGCGGCGGCCGACGGGGTGGTCGTGTGGCTGCGGCCCGCGCTCGGTCTGGGGGCCACGCTGACGGTGCTGGATCGCCCGCTGAAGCTGGAGGTGGGCGCGAGCTTCGATGCAGGCTTGCTGGTCGCCTGGGGTCGCGGCTTCGAGCAGAACTCCGCCGCCACGGTCTTCGATCCAGCCCTCGAGACCTCGCTGCGCGTCTCGAGCGGAATCGCTGCGGGCCTCGAGGTCTTCCTCCAGCTGGCGCTCACCGTTCCCTTCATTCGCCAGACCGTGCGGGTGACCGGTGTCGACGTCTTTCTGCCGCTCCCGCCGCTGACGGCTGGGCTCCGGCTGGGAGTCGCCTTCGGTGATTGAGGCGCGAGTGAAAGGTCCGGGGGCGTCGAGCGACTCACCAGGTGTGGCGTGGGAGCTGACAGTCGCAGCGGCAAAACCGGCGGCACCGCCCGACACCGAGGCGCTCTTCCGCGCGCATGGAGCCGAGGTGTCTCGCTGGGTGCGCGCGCTCGCGGGTCCGGAGGCAGATGTCGAGGACCTGGTGCAGGACGTCTTCGTCGCCGTGCACCGGGCGCGCAGGGGGTTTCGCGGAGACTCGGCGCTGACGACGTGGCTCTTCGGCATCACTTCGAACCTGGTGAAGCGCCATCGACGGGTCCAGAAAGTGCGCCGATGGCTGGGCGGATCGGCGGTGGAGGTCGCGGGCAAGCTCCCGGGGGGCGCACCGCTCGCCGATGATCAACTGGCGCAGCGCCAGGCGAGACTGCGGGTGCACAGGGTCCTCGACCAGCTCAGCCACAAGTTCCGGACCGCGCTCATCCTGTTCGAGCTCGAGGGCAAGCCGGCCGCCGAGATCGCCGAGCTGTTCGGGGTGACGCCCAGCGTGGTCTTCGTCTGGCTCACCCGGGCCCGGGCGCAATTCTACAAACGCCTCGAGATCATCGAGCGGACCGAAGGAGTCGTGTGATGGAGACCCCGACGACAGAGATGCGGGCGGCAGCGCTGTTTCGGAAGGCTGGACGGGCGGAGCCGCTCTCCCCCGAGCAGCTGGATTCCGTCTGGACGAAGACGGCAGCGCGGCTTCGGCGGCACCCAGTCGCCAAATGGGTCGGTGGAGGGGCCGTGGTGGCCCTGGTTGCAGCGTCGATGCTGCTCTACTCACCCGCACGCGAAACGGCAGCAGAAGTCACTCCGACGCCACCTCTCCCGTCTCCGGTCGCCCCGATGGTCCTCGCTCCGGTGGTGCCTGCAGTGCCGCTGGTCCCGCCAGCTGCGCTGGTTCGCGCGGCCCCCCGTGCGATGGCGCGAGCCCCAACCCCCGTGGAAGCAGAAGACCCATTGCTTGCCGAGTCGCGCCTGCTGGCGCGGGCGCTCTTTGAACTTCGCGAGCAACAGAATGGCCACGCCTCGCTCGCGACGCTCGATGAGTACGCGGTGCGCTTCAAGCAGGGCGTGTTGCGCGACGAAGCCACGCTCACGCGCATCGAGGCCCTGATCGCCACGAAGAAGAGAACTGAGGCGCTCGCCCTGCTGGAGTCGCTGGACCTCACCGCCACGCCGCGTGGCGACGAACTGCGAGTGCTGTTGGGAGAGTTGCTGCTGGAAGCGGGCCGGCGCGATTCGGCCCGGCGGCAGTTCGAGACGGCGCTCGGGGGACGCCTGGTCGTGGAGGCCGAAGAGCGCGCGATGTACGGACTCGCGAGCTCCCTCGAGGAGAAGGCGGCGTTCGAGCGATACCTGCTGCGATTTCCCCGGGGTCGCTTCGCGGAGGCCGCGCGGGCACACCTCGAGGAAGACTGAGACGGACTGCGGCACGTTCCTCACTTCGATGGCACCCAGAGGGGCTTCCAGTCTGACGACGGCTCGAAGGTGACCCGGGTGGCCTCACCACCCCGTGGCATCACGTAGAGCTCTGCGTTCCCATCGCGGCTCGAGACGAACGCGATCCACTTCCCGTCGGGGCTCAGTGCGGGGAGTTGATCGTCCCACGCGCCGTCGGTCAGTCGCGTCACTTCTCCGCTCACCACCTCGGCGATGAAGAGGTGCCAATGCCCGCGCGGTCCGCGCGCCGAGAAGAGCAACGCCGTCGAGTCAGGTGTCCACACCGCGTCGGCCTCGGCGGCCTCGTACTCGCCCGCATCCCACCGCGTGTCCTGCGCCGCTTCCTGGTGCAGTCGTCGTTGACCGCGCCCATCAGGCTTCACCAGAAACAGCCGGTCCTGCCCTTCCCTGTTGCTCACGAACGCGATCCACTTCGCGTCGGGGCTCACCTTCGGCGCCACGTCGTCGAGGTGGAACGCGGTCAGCCGCTGGAGTTGGCCTCCGTCGATCGCCGCGCGGTAGATCTCGGCGTCGCCATCGCGGCTCGAGACGAAGGCGAACCACCGCCCATCGGGCGCGACGCTCGGCTCGAAGCTCCCGGCGGAGTGCGTGACGACCTGGCCTCCGTCGACGCGCGCCAGGTTCGAGAGCCCGCCGACGCCCGACTCGAAGAGCGTCACGCCACCCGCGGTGCTCACGCTGCGCGCCCGGGGCGATGGCGCGCTGAGCGCAGTCGCGCCTCCGTCGAACGAGAGCCAGAACAACTGCTCGACCTCGTGCTCGCTGCGAGTGACGAACAGTCCGCTGGCCTGTGCCGCCGCGAGGTAATGCGCAGCGGGACCGCCGGAGATCGGCCGCCCATCGACGACGACCTGAGGCAACCCCGACGCCTCGGAGATCCATGCGAGCGAGTAGCCCGCATCAGCCAGCCGTACCCGTCCGTTCATCCCGAGCGAAGTCGAGGGACCCCCGCTCATTCCGAGCGGAGTCGAGGGACCCGCGTCCACCACCGCGGGTTTCTTGCTGCAGGCCGTCACCACCACCAGCAACAGCCCGAAGCGCCACATCGCCCCGACTTCAGCGGATGCGCACGGCGTCGGCAATCACGACCTTGCCCGGGGCCTGCCAGCGCGAGAGCACGATCTTGTTCCAGCCCGCGGTGAAGTTGAACCGGCCGACCTGGTTCCACTTGCCGCCGTTCACCGTCTGGTTCGCCGTGCCCACGCCGACGCGATCACCGCGCGAGTTGAAGGCCACGAAGGACGAAGCCGTCGAGCGGTCGCTGGCCGCGGTCCACCACGCGTCGATGGTGCGCGCGCCGTCGGCGTCGAGCTTGAAGAAGAACGCCGCGCCATCGCTCACCTCGGCGGTGGTCGCGTACCAGTAGCCGCTGCCGTAGTAGCCGGCGACGTTCGCCGAGCTCTTCCAGTTCGCCGACACCTGCACGTAGCCGCGCGCCTGGTTGTTGTTGGCGTTGTTGCTGTCGACGATCACCGTGCCCGCGGGCGCAGGCGTCGGCGTCGGGGTCGGCGTGGGAGTCGGCGTGGGCGCAGGCGGCGAGCAGATCGAGTTGATCTTCTGCAGGTACGCCGTCCACGGCCAGTTACGACCCGGATCGGTGCGGTTCCACGGCTGCAGCTGCCCGTGCCCCACGATGTGAAAGCGATCGCGCGCGATGCCCCAGTCCTTCGTGATGTTGCAGACCAGCCGCGCCGAGGCATCGATCTGCCCAGCGGGCCAGCTCGACTGCGAGGCGAAGCCCGCGTGCTCGATGCCCACCGAGACACCATTGGTGCCCTGGCCGTTGAGGCCGCACATCTGGTTCCCGTTGCGGCTGCAGGCGTAGTCGGCGGCGACGTGCCAGGCGCGATCCGACTCGCGCACCAGCTGGCTGATCTCCGAGCCGGTGGTGTTCACCACGTAGTGCGCGCTCGCGCCGGCGCGGGTGTTGGAAAGCCAGCCCCAGCAGCCCGAGTACGCGCCCTCGCAGGTGTGGATGACGACCATCTGGGGGCGCGAACCGCCACGCGAGCTGAAGTTGGGTGACGGGCGCCACACCGCCGCGCCGTAGTCGGGCGCGCGCGAGAGCCCCTGCAGCACCTCGGAGTACTCGCCGACGGGCGCCTCGAGCTGCTGGGCCTTGCCGGAGAGCTCCAGCTCCTCGGAGAAGCGGCCCACGCCGAGCTTGAGGGCCGAATAGACCTCGCCCTGCACGAAGGCGGTGCGCACCTGCGGATCTTCGAGACCGGTGTAGTCGCCGATCAGCGCGGACCACGCGAGGAGCTGCTCGCGGTCGATCGCCTGCGTGTCGGCCTGCTTCGACAGCCAGGCCGCGGCCACGCGGACGTTCGCGGTCACGTCGGTCTTCGCCTGTTCCTCGGAGACGTGAGCCAGGGTCATGCCCTCAGCCAGCACCTGCGGCGAGAGCGCCATCAGGCCGACGGTGGGCAGCAGGCCGTCGAACTCGCCTTCGCTGGTGATCATCTCGTAGCGCGTCAGCGACCAGGACAACGACTTGAGCAGCGCGGGCGGCACGTTGAACTCCTTGCCCGCGGCCTCGAAGACGGCGTCGTGCGTGGTGGCCGCGCGAAGCTCGGAGTCCGCGGACGCCCCCTCGGCGCGCTCCGTGAAGGTGTCGTCGTTGCGAATGACGATCGCCGAGTCGTCGACTCCACAGCCCACCAGCGACAGCGCGGCGAGAATTCCAGTCAGTGTCCGATTCATGAACAGCTCCCCTTGTTCGTTCGCGAAACCCGGAGGTTTCACGGAGTCCGCAGGGAGAGAGCGCACACGCCGTTCCAACCGGCGCGACGTCGGGTTACGCGCGGTTGCCGGCCGCGATCACGGTGACTGTCGCGAAGTCGTGCGCCACTTTCCGAAGGCCCTGGCGCGACTCACGACAGGCGATCGTAAAGAGACTTCGCCTGGACGCGTTCGCGTGACAGTGCGCACATGTGCGCCGTCGCGCCAGGGTGACACTCAGTCGCGGTCTTCGACGAGATCCTGCGCGGTCAGCTCGGGCGCGGCGCGGCCGTGCTCGAAGTCGAGCAGGCCCAGCTCGGCGTACTTCGGGCGAATGCGATCGCTGAGCAGGCCGATGCGCTTCAGGTTGGGGATGACGCGCTTGAACATGGTGCGACGGAACATCTTCATCATCTCGGACTGCAGCACGAGCTGTTCCCACTGCGCGCGCGACATCGCGTGGCCGTAGTACTCCTCGTAGAACTCGTGCGCGAAGAAGCGGTTGCGCAGGAAGAGCGAGACCTCGAAGGCCCAGTCTTCACGCTCACGGCGTTCGCGATCGGTGAGCTGCGCGAGGAACTCCTGCAGCGCGAGCACGCCGTAGTGCACGTGCCTCGCCTCGTCGGTGATCACGTAGGTGAGCATCTTCTTGAGCAGCGGCTCGCGCGTCTTCTGCTGGATCATCCCGAAGGCGCCGAGCGCGAGGCCCTCGATCATGATCTGCATGCCGAGGAACTTCATGTCCCACCGGGAGTCGCTCATCAGCGCGTCGATGACGACGTAGAGGTTGTCGTTCACCTCGTATTTCTTCTCGAGCTTGGTGGTGAGGTACGCGTGGAACACCTCGACGTGGCGGCCCTCGTCGACCACCTGGGTGCTGCCGTAGAGCTTGCCGTCGAGCCACGGCACGGCCTCCGTCACCTGGCAGGCAGCGAAGAGCGCGCCCTGCTCACCGTGGAGGAACTGTGAGAGCAACCACGAGGTGATGCCGCGGCGCTGCTCGGCGCGTTCACGGGGGCTGGCCGAGCCGAACTGCTTGAGGCCGTACACGGGCAGGAAGTCCCACGGCAGGAGCGGCGCCTCGTCGGACATCGGGTCGACGGACTGCTTCCAGTCGAGGTCCTTCTGGGGGTGCCACTGCGAGTCCTTCGCGGCGTCGTAGAGCCGGGCGAGCGCCGGGCGATCGCGCAGGTAGTGCCAGTCGAAGTGTACCGAGTAGTTCACCGGCATCGCGGTGGTCGAGGTGGCCTTGCCCGCCTGCTGGATCATGCCGCGCCACGCGGGGCCGAGCAGCGACTTGAGCACCGCGAGGTTTCCGCTCGCGCTCGCGTCGCGCACGAGGGGAATGGTGTGGAGCAGGTTTCCGAGGGTGGTGATGGCGGTCATGAGGTCTTCCTGAGGCTCGAGGCGAGCAGCGCTGCGAAGTGGGTGTCGAGATCGGGCGGGCGGGCGCTCTCGTGGAGCAGGCCGTAGGCGAGGAAGCTCCAGAACGCGTCGGCGATCTGCGCGGGGGTGCGGCCGTCCTGCGGGCGGTACCAGGTGGCGACCCAGTTGATGGCCCCGAAGCCGAAGTGCCGCACCAGCTCGATGTCGAGCAGCGGGCGCGCCGTGCCCGACGCGTGCGCCTCGAGCAGCAGCCCTTCCCAGTACGCCTCGAGGCGGGCCCGCTCGCGGATGAGGCCCTTGAGCGCGCCCGACGTGAGCGAGCGCCAGTCGAAGAGCAGCACGTAGAGCGAGTCGTCGCCGTTACAGAGCAGCTCGAGGTGCGCGCGCAGGCCCAGGCGCAGGCGTTCGATCGCGCTGGGTTCCTTCGCGGTGGCGAGCTCGACGGCGCCAATCGCGCGCTCCACGCCGCGCTTCATCAGCGCCACCAGGATGTCGTCCTTGCTGGCGTAGCGGTAGTGCAGGCTGCCCGGGAGCATGTCGGCGGCCGACGCGATCTCGCGCACCGTGGTGGCCGCGAAGCCCTTCTCGCGAAACAGCTTCCCGGCGGCGAGCAGCACCCGCTCCTCGGTGTCCACCGGCGCCGGCTGAACGTCTGCCGCGCGGGGCTGGGGATGCGCCTTGGTCATCCGACCAAGCTATCTTGGTCATTTGACCAAGGTCAAGACGCAGGCAGTTTCCGCAATCGTTACAGCCACTCAGTCCAGGTAGCCCGAATCTGACGTCACCAGACGCTGCAGCGAGCCTCGCCCGCGCGGACCATCTTCGCGGTGTCAGAGCACTGGAACGCCGCCTTGAAGGCGTCGCTGTTGCTCAGCGGCCCGTTCACGCGCCAGTACGGCGGCGCGTGCGTGTCGGTGGTGACGCGCTGTTTCGCCTGCTGCGGCCGAACCTTCGTGCACCACGACTGCGCGAAGCCGAGGAAGAACTGCTGCGACGGATCGTAGCGCAGCGACTCGGCCACCGGCTTCTTCGCGTACCAGTCGGCCATCGCGGCGTGCGCGAGCTTGAGCCCGCCGAGGTCGGCCACGTTCTCACCGAGCGTGAGATCGCCCTTCACCTTCAGATCCTCGAGCGCGGTGTAGCCGTCGTACTGCGTCTTCACGCAGCCGACGCGCGAGACGAAGTTCTTGCCGCTCGTCTCGGTCCACCAGTCCTTCAGGTTCCCGTCCGCGTCGTAGCGACGGCCGTGATCGTCGAAGCCGTGGGTGATCTCGTGGCCCACCACCATGCCCATCGAGCCGAAGTTCACCGCGTCGGTGGCGTCCTTGTTGAAGAACGGCGGCTGCAGGATGCCCGCGGGGAAGACGATCTCGTTGAGCTGCGCCTCGAAGTACGCGTTCACCGTGGGGGGCGACATCAGCCATTCGCCGCGGTCCACGGGCTTGCCGATCTTCGCCAGCTGCCGCGCCATCTCGAAGCGGCTGGTCTCGAGCGTGGTGTTGAAGAACGACTTCCGGTCGGTCTTGAGCGCCGTGTAATCGCGCCACGAGTCGGGGTAGCCGATCTTGTTGTGCCCCACCATCGAGCGCACCTTCACCAGCGCGCCTTGCCGGGTCTGCTCGTCCATCCACGACAGCGTGCCGAGGTTCTTCTCGAAGCTGCCCAGCAGCGCGGTGACCATCGCGATGGTGCGCGCGCGCGATTCCTCGGGAAAGAGCCGCCGGGCGAACTCGCGGCCCAGCGCCTCGCCGATCTCCCCGTCGACGAACGCGACACACTTCTTCCAGCGCGGCCGGTCTTCCTTCGCGCCGGTGAAGGCCTTCGAGGCGAAGGCGAAGGTCTCGTCCTGGAACGCCTTCGGCAACGCCGCGGCCGAGCCGCGCAACGCCACCCACCCGAGGTACAGCTTGAGCGCGTCGGCCTTCGTGTCCTTCGTGATCGCCGCCAGCTCCACGAAGTAGGGGGTCGAGCTGATGTTGATCCCCTCCACGCCCTTCATGCCCAGCGCGGTGAAGTAGACGTCCCACGGAAAGTCGCCGGCCTTCTCCTTGAGCCCCTTGCGGTCGACGCGGTTGTAGACCTTGTCCGGATCACGGCGGTCCACACGGCTGAGGGAAGCCTTCGCCAGGCGCGTCTCGAGCGCCATCACCACCTCGGCGGTCTTCTTCGCCACCTCGGGCTTGTCGCCTGTGAGCGTGAACATCTTCTCGATGTGCGCGAGGTAGTCGGCGCGGATGCCCTTCATCCGATCGGTCTCATCGAGGTAGAAGTCGCGGTCCGGCAGCCCGAGCCCAGCCTGCGCGAGGCCCGCGATCACCTCGGTCGAGTTCTTGTGATCCTGCTCGCTGCCGACGGCGAAGAACGGCCGGTACCCCGCGGCGTGGAGCGTCGCCACCACCTTCGCCAGCTCGGTCGGGTTCTTGAACGTGGTGACCTGGGTGATGAACTTCTTCACCTCGGGCAACGCCTTCTCGAGCGCCGCCTCGTCGGTGCAGCTCACGTACGCGTCACCGAGCTGCTTCGCGAACGGCGTCCCAGGGGGGAGCTTGTCGGCCGCCGCCTCGTCGAGGATCGCCTTGAGCGCCTCCTCGTTGCGATCCGAGATCGACACGAAGCCGCGCGAATAGAGCGAACGATCCGCGGGGATCTCGGTCTTCGCCATCCAGCCGCCGCAGGCGTACTGGTAGAAATCGCCGCAGGGATCCGCGGTCAGATCCATCACGCCCTCTTCGAGGCCGGGTGGCATGGGCTTCGTCAGATCAGCAGTCCACTTCGGCTCGACCTTCGGAGCGACGGGAGCAGGCGTGGGCTCAGCGGGGCGGGTAGCCGCCTCCTGGGTCGCGCACGAGGCGAACAGGAGGGCGACGAGGTGCTGGGTCTTCATTTGGGAAACCTCCGGGAGCAAGCGGGAGGCTTCCTAACACTCACTTCCCGCCGAGAAGTCCCTTCTTCAGGCCGTCATCGACCGGGTTCGAGCCGATCCACACCGAGAAGAGGGCGTCGGCGAAGTCCTTGCCCTCGGCGACCGCCGCGTCCTTCGCGCCCTCGACCCGCGAGCCCTTGCCCGGGGTGTACTGGAGCACGAAGACCTCGCCCTTCTTCAGGTCGGAGAACTTCTCGATGAACTTGTCGAGGCGCGGCTTGTAGGTGGCGAACTTGTCGCCCGTGGCCTTCTCGACGCCCGTCATGATCGCCTCGACCATCGCCTTCTTGTCGACGTCGCGGAGCATCTTCATCTCCATGCGGCGCACCTCGTCGGCCTTGAGAATGTCGGCCGCGTTCTTCGAGGTGTGCTCGAGGTAGAGCGAGCCCACGTAGACGTTGACGATGAACTTCCGGCGCAGGCCCATGCCGTTGAGCGTGAGGGTCTTGCCGTCGACGGTGATCGAGTCCGCGGAGGTGACGCCCTCGAACTCGGCGGCGAAGGCCGGCAGGGCGATGAGGGCGGCGAAGAGGAAGAAGCGCTTCATGTGGAGACTCCGGGTGATCAACCGTGGGACTTCGCGAACTGCTCCATGAAGGACACGAGGACCTCGATGTCCTGAACCGAGACGGCATTGTACGCAGAGACCCGTATTCCACCCGCGGTCCGATGGCCCTTGAGCCCGATCATGTTGGCCTTCTTTGCGTCGGCCACGAAGGTGGCGTCGAGCGCCTCCGACGGGCAGCGGAAGACGATGTTCATCACCGAGCGAGAGGCCTTCTCGACTGGCGCCGTGTAGAAGCCGCTCAGCTGGTCGAGCGCGCCGTAGAGCAGCTCGGCCTTCTTCCGGTTGCGCTGCTCCATGCCCGGGAGCCCACCCTGCCCTTCCATCCACTCGAGCACGTTGCGCACCAGGTAGATCGCGAGCGTGGGGGGCGTGTTGTAGAGCGAGTCGGCCTCGGCGTGCGTCTGGTAGCGGAAGATCTTCGGGATGTCCTTGCGGCCCTGGGCGAGGAAGTCCTTCCGGGCGATCGCGACGAGCACGCCTGACGGCCCGAGGTTCTTCTGGGCGCCGGCGTAGATGAAGTCGAACCTGCTCACGTCGAGCGGGCGCCACATGAAGTCCGAGCTCATGTCGCAGACGTGCGGCACCTTGCCGGTGTCGAGCAGGGTGTGGAACTGGGTGCCGTAGATGGTGTTGTTCGACGTCGAGTGCACGTAGGTCGCGGCGGGGTCGAACTTCACCTCGGCCTGGGTGGGCACGCGGATGTACTTGCCGTCGGCGCCGCGGGTGGTGGCAGCGATGCGCGGCGTGCCCACGAGCTTCGCCTCGTCGAGGGCCTTCTCGCTCCACACGCCGGTCATCACGTAGTCGGCGCTCTTCCCCGCGGGCAGGAAGTTCATCGGGATCAACGCGAACTGGGCCGACGCCCCGCCGGTGAGCCAGAGCACGGTGTGCGTGTCGGGGATGCCGAGCAGCTTCACCAGCCGGGCGGTGGCGTCCTGGTGGACGGCCTCGTAGGGCTTGTCGCGGTGGGACTGTTCCATGATCGACATGCCGGTGCCGGCGTAGTCGAGGAGCTCGTCCCGGGCTTTCTCGAGAGCAGGGAGCGGGAGGCCAGCGGGTCCGGCGCTGAAGTTGATGGCGCGCATATCGGCCAGCAATGTAGCGGGGACGCCCGCGAGCGCCAGCACAGACGAGCGTTCCGCTCACCAGCGCAGTGGCCCCTCGACTCCGCTCGGGGTGAACGGCCGGCCCGCTCCGTTCATCCCGAGCGAAGTCGAGGGACGCTTTTGCCCAAGCCCCGGCACCACATCGACTAGCCTCGCCGCGCCTGATGTCTCTCCTCGATCTCGTGCAGCGCCGATGCATCATCGTCACCGGCAAAGGCGGCGTGGGAAAGACGACGGTCACCGCGGCGCTCGGGCGGGGCTTCAGCCAGCGCGGCCAGCGGGTCCTCCTCGCCGAGATCGTCCCGAACGCCGACACGCCTTCCCAGCTCTACGAGGCGCTGGGCGGCCCGAAGCCCACCGAAGAGCCGCTGCTGGTGAGCGAGAACCTCTGGGTGACGCTGCTGACGCCCACCATGGGCCACCTGCGCTTCCTGCAAGACGCGCTGCCCCTGAAGCTGCTGGCCGACACGGCGATGCGCAGCCAGGGGCTCAAGAAGTTCCTCTCGGCGGCGCCGGGCTTCTCGGACATGGGCGTGATGTACCGCATGCTCGATCTGGCGAAGCGGAAGCACCCGGCGGGCGGGCCGATGTTCGACGTGTGCATCATCGACTCGCCGGCGACGGGCCACGCGCTGGCGCTGGCGCAGATTCCGGAGTTCCTCACCCGCGTCATCCCCGGCGGGCCGATCTACCGGGCCGCGCACGAGGGCGTGACGTTCCTCACCGACCCCGCGATCACCGCGTGCGTGATCGTCACCCTGCCCGAGACGCTCCCGGTGACCGAGGCGATGGAACTGGAGAAGGGCCTGGCGAAGCACAAGCTGCCCGTGTCGGCGATCGTGGTGAACCGGGTGCCGGCTGATCCGTTCTCGAGCGAAGAACGGGCGGCGCTCGGCGAGGCGCTGCCTGCGCTGGTGTTCGGCGCGCGCGAAATGAAGCGCATCGAGCGGGCGCGCACGGCCCTCGAGTTGCTGCGCGAGAAGCACCCGCAGGGTTCGGTGGTGCTGGCCGAGGTCGAGGGCGTGGGCACCGAAGCGTCGAAGAACCTCGCGCTGCTCTGCTAAGCCGCCCGGCCATGCGCATCATCCTGTTCCTGGTGGCAGTGGTGGTCTCGGCCTGCGGCTCGAGCGAGGGCTCACCCTGCTCCACGCCCAACGCCGTCGAGTGCTCGGGCGGAAAGACGCTCCTCGTGTGCGAGGGCTCGAAGTGGGCCGGGTATCCCTGCCCTTCGTGCTCGGGCGGAAAGTGCGACTGGAAGGGCGCCGCCAGCGGCGACGCGTGTCCGAAGGTGGCGGAGACGTACGGCACCTGCACCTTCGATGGCCGCATCGTGGGCTGCTTCTGGTCGGTGAGCGCTGACGCGGGCGTGTTCGTCGAGTCGGCGTGCTCGGCGTGCGTGGCGGGCAAGTCGATTGAAGAGCTCGGCAAGTGCAGCGCTGGTCGCTGTTCGTGTCAGTAGTGCGTCGCCCCTCACCCCAACCCTCTCCCCCTTCAGAGGGGGAGAGGGAGCAAAGTGCGCGTCGTCTTGAGCCCGGTCGACAGGCTCACTTCCACCTGACCTCCCTCGAGTCCGTCGGTGCGAAGGAGCGCGGTGCCTCCGCTCGCGCCGATGGTGAGCGTCGTCCGCACGGCGCCGAGGTGCGCGATGGTCGCCGTGGCCCCTCCCGGCCAGGCGACGCGGATCGTGTTCGCGTCCACCCGTTGCACCTGGGCCCGGGCGTCGAGGGGCGAGCTCCCGTCGCGTGACGCCAGCACCACGCCAGCACGTGAAACCGAGACCCTCGTGAGCTCGCCCGGCCAGGGGATCACCGCGAAGAAGTGCAGCTCGTCACCCTCGGCCGGGCGCAGCAGCGTCACCGGCACCTCGAGGTGGCGGCCCTCGACCGTGGCGATCCGCAGCCGCGTGTCCGAATCGACTTGCGCGGTCGGCACGGCGTTCACCCGGTAGACCGGTGACAGCGTCGCCCCGTTCGAGGTGAGGCGCCCGGAGATCAGCACCGAATCTTCCGGGATGATCGCCGGCAGGACCGCGGTGGGGTCGAACGTCCGGCGGCCTTCCATGTGCTGCTGCGCCTTCTCGTAGTTGTAGTCGCTCACCCAGACGCTCGAGCAGTAGCTCATGACGTCCACGTGCGAGGTGGGCGAGAGCAACTGCGAGCCGTTGAAGCCCCAGCTCCCCAACTGCGCATTGGGGTACGGATACGAAGGGTCCGCCCCGGCCGCGCCACCACAGGGAGCGTGGTTGATGCCGAAGTTGTGGCCGAGCTCGTGCGCCGCGACCGTCGCGTAGCCGTCGAGCCCGATCGCCACGTGCTGGCCGACGTAGCCGAGGCCCGCGATGCCGCCTCCGCCGCCGGGGATGAAGCCGTAGTACGCGCGACTGCTGCCATCGGCGCCCTGCACCTGCGCCAGCTCGCCCAGCAGCTGCGCCCAGCCCTGAGTGCTGGTCGACGAGAGCGTACCGGTGAAGGTGTACGGCGCGCGGCTCTGCTGATCGACCGACTTCACCGGCCACAACGCGGTGATGGTGTCGTTGAGCTCGAGGGGCTGGCCGGTCTGCGCGCCGATCGCGATCGGCACCGCGGTGAGGTGCAGCACGTTGTCCCGGCCCATCATCGGGCTGAGCACCTGCGCGTTGTTCGTCTCGTCAGCCTCGAGCGTCGCGTCTTCCGGGTCGACCTTGATGCTCAGCGTGAGCCCTTCCACCACCCACGCGCGCGGCATCATGAAGCGGAAGGACTTCGAGAGATCGGCGGGCGTCGCGGTCAACGGCACCACCGCGGGGCCGGTGAGCCGCTGCGTGCCGAGCACGGTCGAACCCTGCTTCGCCTCGACCTCGACCACCGTGGCCATCGCCCCTTCGTTCGCCAGCACGGTCACGCGCAGCAGCGCCGGCTTGTCCTTCACCAGCTCGAGCCCGGCCTTCATCACCGTCTGGCCGAACTCGACCGAGGCGATGCGCAGGTCCGCCGTCGGGGGCGCGACGGTGATCGTCACCGTGCGATCGCTGGTGAGGCCTCCGCTGTCGGTGGCGATCACCTTCACCGGGATCGCGCCCACCGTGCGCAGGGCGAGCGTCCAGGTGGCGCAGTCGACGACCGGCTCGTCGATGGTGCCATCGGCGCCCACGTCGAGCGCGCAGCTCACCGCGTCACCTTCGGGATCGGTGGAGGTCCAGGACAGCGTCGTCTGCAGCGGCGCCACGCCGGAGGTGCGCGAGGCGGTGAGCCCCACCACCTCGGGCGGCTGGTTGGGCAGGCCCGTCACCTGCACCGTGATGGTGCGGGTGGCCGCGCGATCTTGCGCATCGAGGACGTTGAGCGTGAGGTGCGCGACGCCGGGGCTGGAGAAACGAAGTGACGTGCTGCGCACCGTCGTGCAGTCACCCAACACCCCGTTCGCCGCGAGCGAGGTCGAGGGGCCTTCCACTTCCAGCGTGCAGCGCAGCGCTTCCTGGGTGGGGTGACGCGCCTCGACGCTGCAGGTGAGCGCCTCGCGCGTCGCCACGGTGCTGGCCGCGCAGGTGAAGGAGACCACCTCGGGGCCGCTCCGGTCGCGGATGACGACGGTGTTGGAGCCGCCCTGGTCTCCGAGCTCGCCGACCTGGCCCTCACAGGCGATCAGCAGGAAGGAGCCAGCCACCACGAGCGCGCGCATGCGGCTCGCTCGAGCAAGGGCGATGCCGCCACCCAACCGCCCGAAACCCCACCGGGACCCCGCTCGATGTGGAGCGGCTGGACCCCACCTTCCTGTTCACTGGAGGTGGCACCCTCAGCCGCGCGCGAGGAGCCGCGTGATCACCGCGAGGATCTGGCTCACGTCAAAGGGCTTGTCGAGCCGCAGGTTGGGCGTCTCGTCGAGGAACTTCCTCGCGCTGTCGGTGAAGGCACCGCCCGAGACGAAGACCACGCGCGGCGCCAGCTCGGGATGCGCGACGCTGAGCTGTTCGAAGAACTGCGCACCCGACACCTGCGGCATCATCAGATCGCAGAGGATGACGTCGAAGTGCTGGTCGGTCGCCAGCAGGTCCATCGCCTCGAGCCCACCCCCGACCGCGATCACCTCGTGGTGGCGCGAGAGCACCCGCTGAAGCGCGCTGCGCAGCAGCGGCTCGTCGTCGATCACGAGCACCCGGCCCCTCTGTGCGCCCGAGGCGGCCAGGCGCAGGGGCTGCGCGACCTCGGGCTGGGCAGCGGCCGCGGGCAGCCAGACCCGGAAGGCCGAGCCCTTGCCTTCCTCGCTCACCACCCGGATCTCGCCGCCGTGCGCCCCGACGATCTTGTGACAGATCGAGAGGCCCAGCCCGGTGCCGATGCCCCTGGGCTTGGTGGTGAAGAAGGGCGTGAACATGCGAGCGAGCACCTGGGGGCTCATGCCCGGGCCCGTGTCGCGCACCTCGGCCAGCACGCGGCCGTCGGGCTCACGGCGCGTGGTGAGCCGGATCTCGTTCATATCGGCCGCCCCCTCGGGAATGGCCTGCGCCGCGTTGACGAGGAGATTGAGGAAGACCTGGCTCAGCCGCGACTCGTTGCCTTCGACGACGAGCGGGGCCAGCGAGTAGTCCTTCACCAGGCGCGCGCTGTGGCGGATCTCGTTGGCGGCCATGTTGGCCGTGGAGTCGAGCAGCCGGTGCAGGTCGACCGGGCCCCGCTGCCCGTCTTCCGAGCGCGAGAAGGCCTTGAGGTCGCGAACGATGCCCCGCACCCGCTGGGCCCCGTCCATCGCCTCGCTGAGCGCCTCGCCGCACGCGGCCCCCACGGGGCGGTCCTTCACTTCCGCGAGTTCCTCGGCGACGAAGTTGAGGTTGGCGATCACCCAGGCGAGCGGGTTGTTGATCTCGTGCGCCACGCCGGCGGCGAGCATGCCCAGGGAAGCCATGCGATCGGCGACGACGAGCTGGGCCTCGAGCTCTTTGCGGTGGGTGACGTCGTGAGCGACCTTGAGCGTCGCCGGCACCCCGTCGAAGAGCACGCCCCGCGGGCTGATCTCGAAGGTCACGGCCGCGCCATCGCGACGGAGCAGCCGCACCTCGTAGCGAGGCAGCGTCTCTCCGATGGCACAGCCCGCGGCGATGCGCGCAGCGACCCCCGGCCGATCTTCGGGCACGACGAGGTCGATCAGCTCGCGGCCGATCAGGTCCTCGCTGGCGTAGCCCAGCGTGCGCAGCGTGTTCAGGTTCACGTAGATGACGCGCCCGTGGCGGTGCACCCAGACCTGGTCGGGGAGCTGTTCGATGAGCGCGCGGAAGTTCTCTTCCGAGTTCCGCAGCGCTTCCTGGGCGGCGCGCAAGAGCACGGGGCCGTCTGACCGGGTGATCGAGTCCACCTGGCCGGCCGCCAGGGCGCTGAAGGCCGCCCGCGCTTCCTCGAGCTGCTGTTCCAGCTCGTCGACGCGGTTGCGGACCTGTGGAAGCCGCCTGGCGCTCACTCGAGCCCCAGGCAACGCACCACGAGTTCGACGTCACGGAGATCGCCGAGCACGCGGCACCGGGGCAGCGGCCAGACCCTGACCAGCGTGGGCGTCACCAGGATCCCATCAGCCAGGCCGCGGTCGGGCTCGCGGAGGACGTCGACCATCTCGACCTCGAAGCGGGCTCCATCGATCCGCGCGTGAATGCTCTTCAGGTTGTGGATCGCGGCCAGCGAGTTGGGAGAGGCCCCCGCGACGTAGAGCCGCAGCGCGATCGGCCGGGGCGGGGCGCGAGGCCGGGGCGAAGACGCCTTCGGACTGCGGGGCTTCCTCTTCGTCGTCGGCGCGCTCACCCGCGCGGCTTCCTCGCGGGGGCGCGGACGGCCACCGTGTCTGACCGCCGCAACCTGCGCTCGTCATTGCTCCGATCGACGAGGTGCGTGGCCGCCGTGACGGCGTCCTGGGAAAACTCGCGCACCGCCTCTTCGCGGCCCGCCAGCTCGTGAGCCAGCGTCGCGATGCGGGCACTGGTCTCGGCGACGGCGAGGCGGGCCTCGCGCTGCTTCCGGCCTGCGTCGCGGTGCTTGAGCGCGAGCACCTGCTTGTCTTCGGCCTCCTTCTGCCAGCGCATGGTGCCCATGAGCACCTCGCCGCCCGCCGAGTAGACGTCGGCCAGGGTCACGCCCCTCGAGGAGAGCACCAGCTCACGGACCTGGTTCGAGTGCCCCACGCCGCGCGACTTCACGATCGTCAACGCGCGGTTCCGCTCGCCGTTGCGCACCACGTAGGAGAGATGGATCCAGGTGTCGGCGACGGTGGGGAGCCCGCGGGCCGTCTCGTCGAGCACGCCTTCGCCCAGCCCCAACAGCGTGGTGTAGACGACGGTCACGCCGCGCGCGCGGGTGAAGTCGAGGAGGTGACCGACCAGCTCTTCCGCCAGGGGAATCGCGCCGAAGCCGGCGAAGGCCGAGACGGGATCCAGCACCAGGCAGCGCACGCCTCGCGCCTCGATCAGCTCGACGATGCGGGCGACGTACTCGACGGGGCTGACCTCGACCCGGTGCTTGGCGCTGATCTCCAGCACGCCCGACTTGAGGTGCGGCGCGAGGCTGATGCCCACCGAGCTGAGGTTGCGCACGAGCTGCGGCGCCGATTCGTCGAAGGTGACGTAGAGGCTGGGGTCGCCGCGCTTCGCGGCGGCCTCGATGAAGCTGCCGGCCAGCGTCGACTTCGCGGTGCCTGAGGACCCCGAGACGAGCACCGCCGAGCCCCGGAAGACGCCGCCCGAGAGCATGCTGTCGAGCCGGGCGATGCCGGTGGAGATCTTCTCGGTCGAGACCACGGCGGGCTGGCTTTGGCCGTAGCGCATGACCGCGACGCCCCGCCTGGTGAGGGCGAATGGCACCTCGCCGGTCGCGTGGGGGAGGCCCCGGCACTTCGCGATGCGCAGCAGCCGCTGCGGCATCGCGCCCACCGCCTTGTGCTGGAGCTGAACCACGCAGTCCGCGAGGTACTCGAGGTAGCGATAGCGCGGCAGCAGCAACTCCCCCACCTCGCTCTTGCAGGTGACGACGCCGGTCAGCTTCAGGTCCGCGAGCCACTCGCTGAGCCGGTACATCTCGCGGCGCTCGACCGTCGGGTCATTCATGAAGCTGAGGAGCACATCGATGCCATCGAAAACGACCCGCGTGGCGCCGAGCGCCTTCTGTTTGGCCTCGACCGAGGACAGGAGGCCCTGCAGGTCGAACTCGCCTCCGACGATGGCCGTGTGCGGCAGGCGCGCGTCGAGGAAGAAGAGGCGCTTCTGGGTGAGCCGCGGGAGGTCCCAACCCAGCGAGGCCGAGTTGGCGATGATGCGGCGCGCGCTCTCTTCGAACGCGATGAAGATGCCCGGCTCGTTCCACCTGCGGGCGCCGTTGACGAGGGTCTCGAGGGCGAAGAGCGTCTTGCCGCTGCCCGCTCCGCCGACGACCAGGGTGGTGCGATGCCGGGGGAGCCCGCCGCCGAGGAGCTCGTCGAAGCCGTTGATGCCCGTCGGCATGCGAGGCAGGCCGAGCGGAGCTGCGATGCGTCGTCTGGTCAAGGAACCCCTCCACCGGGTTCGTCAGCACGATCCACGCCAGAGACGATCACTCCGCGTTGCGGGCCGTTGAGTCGGACAACGGCGGCGGCACCCCATCAAGGTGAAGGAGCCAACTCCATTTCGAAGGAGCCACGTCCGCGGCGTCGATCACGTATCCTCACGCGCATGTCGTCGATTCCCGACCTGGGCCGGCTGGTGGCGGAGAAGAAGGTGATCGTCTGCTGCGGCGCCGGTGGGGTGGGCAAGACGACCACGGCCGCGGCGATCGGGCTGGCGGCGGCCCGGCAGGGCCGGCGGGTGCTGGTGCTCACGATCGATCCGGCAAAGCGGCTGGCGCAGGCGATGGGGCTCTCGCAGCACATGCGCGAGCCGGCCTCGGTGTCGAAGGAACGGCTGGCCGAGGCGGGCGTCACCACCGGCACGCTCGACGCGTGGATGCTCAACCCCGACGTGGTGTTCGAGAGCCTGGTGCGGCGCATGGCGCCCACGACCGAGCAGGCGCAGCGCATTCTCGACAGCCGGCTGTTCAAGCACCTCTCGGAGCTGGTGGCCGGCATGCAGGAATACACGGCGGCCGAGGCGCTGTACGAGCTGTCGCAGAGCGGCAAGTACGACCTGGTGGTGCTGGACACCCCGCCGGCACGCAACGCGCTCGACTTCCTCGAGGCGCCGGGGAAGCTGGCGCGGTTTCTCGATGAGCGGATCCTCTCGTTGTTCATGCCGTCGAAGACGCGCGGCATCTTCAAGAAGGCGACTGAGCTCATCGGCACGGTGTTCAACAAGGTGTTCGGCAAGGAGTTCTTCCAGGAGATCCAGGAGTTCCTGGGCGCGATGGGCGGCATGTTCGGGCCCATGCGTCTGCACGCTGAGGGCGTGCGGGCGCTGCTCACCTCGAAGGACGCCTCGTTCCTGCTGGTGACCAGCCCCGATCAGGCGGCGCTGGCAGACGCCCGGTATTTCCGCGACCGGATCACGGGCATGGGGTTACCGTTCGCCGGCTTCATCTTGAATCGAAGCTGGGTGCGCACGGACGGCTTCGTGGACCCTGATTCGCTGAAGCTCGAGCTGACCTCGCCGATGAGGTCGGGGCTGGAGAAGTTGAAGGTGCTGGCGAAGCTCGAGCTGACGCGCGTCGCGCGTGATCGGGCCTTGCTGACGCAACTCCGCGGAGAGGTGCCGTCGACGGCCTTCGCGATCGCGGCGCCCTATCTGGGGGAGGCGATCGAGGATCTGAACGGCATCGCGCTGCTTGCGCAGGGCATCACGGAACTGCCCTCGACTGCCTGAAGGGGCGTGGGTAGGGTCCACGCCCATGCCTCTTCAAATCGAAGATCTCCAGGTCGGTACGGGCGCGGAAGCAACGCCCGGCAAGTCGGTAGCGGTGCACTACACGGGCACCCTCACCAACGGGAAGAAGTTCGACTCGAGCCGTGATCGCAACGCGACGTTCGACTTTCAGCTCGGCGCCGGCATGGTGATCAAGGGCTGGGACCAGGGCGTGGCCGGCATGAAGGTCGGGGGGCGCCGCAAGCTCACCGTTCCGCCCGAGCTCGGCTACGGCGCCGGTGGGTACCCGCCCGTCATTCCCCCGAACTCGACGCTGATCTTCGACATCGAGCTGATTGAAGTCGGCTGAACGTCCGGTGCCCGGGCGCCCGATGAACGAGAACGCGCTCAACGCGAACGTCGGGCACCGTCTTCGCACGGTGCGCCTCTCGAAGAACGTGAAGCAGGCCGACTGCGCGCGAGAGCTCGGCGTCAGCCCCGCGTACCTGAACCTGATCGAGAAGGGGAAGCGGGTCACGCCCTTCCCCCTGCTCTGGAAGGCGCTGCGCTTCTTCCAGGTCGATCCGGAAGAGTTCATGTCGCAGCTCGGGGAAGGCCGCGTCGACGAGGCGCTGGCCAAGCTGCTGGACGAGCCGCTGCTCAAGACGCTCGACCTCGACCAGGACTCGCTGCAGTCGCTGTCTGCCGAGCCGAAGCTCGCCGGCACCGTCGCCGCGCTCTTCAACCTCTACAAGAACACCCGCTCACAGCTCGAGAACGTGATGGCCCAGCTCTCGAGCGAGCAATCGGCGGGGCGAGCCACGCCCGGTGATCCGCGGCTCGACTACTCGCCCTTCGACGAGGTCTCGGACTTCCTCCAGGCGCACCAGAACTACTTCCCCGAGCTGGAAGAAGAGGCCGAGTCGCTGCGCAAGGACTTCGGCAACGAGCACCCCTCGAGGCGCGAGTCCGCCGATCGCATCCTCGGCTCGGGCGTGTTGATGAAGATGCTCGAGGCGCGCTTCGGCATCGTCACGCGGATCGCCGAGGCACCGCAGGGCAGCTCGGTGGTGCGGCGGGTGTCGCTCGAGCAGAAGATCCTCGAGGTCTCCCCTGCCCTCACCGAGCAGCCGCTCAAGTTCCAGATCGCCGCGACCCTGGGGCTGCTCACGCTCGACAAGACCCGCCTGGTGGAGCGCATCGTCGGCGCGAAGACCAAGCACGCCGAGACGCCGCGCCTCATCAAGGTCAACCTCGCCAACTACTTCGCGGGCGCGCTGATGCTGCCCTACGGCGACTTCTTCAAGGAGGTGCAGCGCACGCGGTACGACATCGAGCTGCTCGCGTCGATCTTCGGCGTCACCTACGAGACCGTCGCGCACCGGGTGTGCAACCTGGCCGACGTGAAGAGAAAGGGCCTGCCGTTTCACTTCATCCGCACCGACATCGCGGGGAACATCAGCAAGCGGTATTCCGGCACCGGCATCAAGTTCGCCTCGTCGGGCAACTGCGGAAAGTGGGCGGTGCACCTCGCCTTCCTGAACCCCTCGCAGCTCACGCGGCAGTACTCGTCGATGCCCGACGGCACCACGTACTTCGACTTCGCCAAGGTGCAGCTGCAGCCGATCGAAGGCACCATCGTGCGCGGCACCGCGTATTCGATTGGCCTGGGCACGCACGCCGAGAACGCGAAGTACCTGGCGTACGGCCTGCCCACCACGGATCTCAAGCGCGACGCGGTGCCGATCGGCGTGTCGTGCCGGTTCTGCGAGCGCACCGACTGCAACCAGCGGTCGGCGGCGAGCTACCGGTTTGCCTTCTCGTTCGACGAGTACACGAAGAAGGACTGTTTCTTCTCGCCCCTGGTGAACAGCGACTTGTCCGAGAGGAAACGCCGATGAAGTGGCTTGCGCTGGTGGTGCTCTCGGGGTGCGCGCTGCAGACGTGGACCGTGCCGCAGCCGTACTTCCGCACGAAGCAGCCCGATGACGCGTGGGCCCGCGCGGTGGCCGCGACGCAAGCGCACTGCGGCGGCGTGCGCGACACCAACGAAGAGAGCGGCGTGATCATCGCCCCGTGGATCGCGTGGAACACCGGCGACGGGCTGTATCTGACGCAGTGCCTGGTCACGATGCTGCGCGGCGACGAGCACGTTCGCGACGTGCGCGTCACCTTCGCCGCGCGCAAGTGCCCGGTCTCGGACATGGACGATCTCGCCGCCCTCGCGAAGACCTGCGAGGTGATGGAGATGGTGCCCGACCAGGTGAAGAACGGCCTCGAGATCACGGGCAAGAAGATGGAAGCAGACATCGCGCGGTGAGTTCCGGGGTTTGACTTTCGCTCGGGGGACGAGCCCAATGCGCCCCGAAAATGCGCTTCCCCCTCTTCGTCATCGTCGCTGCGTTGGGGTTGTTTTCCTGTGGCCAGAAGCCGGGGCCCCTCGTGTTCGAGCCGAACGCCGAGCTCGGTCCTCCCCGCGTGAAGGCCGACCCGCCGGCCGGGCCGTTCAACGGTGAGGTGACCATCACCTTCGAGGCCGAGCGCCCCGCGACGATCTACCTGAGCAGCAACGGGCAGGATCCGCGCACCAGCTCGTTGGGCCGGGTGTCAGGGCCGTCTCCGCTCACGCTCACCGTCTCGGCGACCACCACCGTGAAGTACTTCGCCTCGGTCGACGGCAAGGACGGCGAGCTCGAGGAGGGCACGTGGCTGCGCGCCGGCGGGCCGAAGGGCACGATCTCGGGCGTGGTGGTGGTGGGTGGCTACGCGGTGGGCAAGGAAGTCGGCCTCTTCCGCAACACCAACCTCGAGCGAATGGGCAAGCCGATGATGCCCACCGAGATCCCCTTCCTCTTCACCGGGCTGCGCACCGGGCCGCAGCGCCTCACCGCGATCTCCGATCGCAATGACGACGGGCAGCTGATCCCCTTCCTCGATTATCAGTCGGCCACCACCACGATCGACCTCGACCTGAACGATCCGTTCAAGGCGGGCCCTGAGAACGTGCGCATCTACCTGGGCGCGTCAGGCTCGGGGCTGGGCACGCTGCGCGGCACGATCACGCTGCCGAAGCCGCCCGCACTGCAGAACCTGCAGATCTCGCTGCTCGACCCCGGCGCGCTCACCGGCGGGCTCGACCCGGCGGCGCTGCTGCAGCAGTTGCAGAACGGGTACCAGATCATCACCACGCCCAACGAGACCCAGTACCCGTACGTGATCACCGACCTCATGCCGGGCCGGGTGAACCCGGTGCCGTCGCTGTTCGGCTTCGGGAACGGCGGCATCGCGCTCAACCTGCTGGCGAACCCGCTGCAGCCGGTGACGATCATCGCCGACCAGGAGACCGTGGCTGACTTCGCGTTCGGCCCGGTGACCATCTCGGGCGACATCGTGCTCGGCGCGATGTCGGCGCCGACTGGTGGCCTCGGCTTCGGCATCGTCGGGGCGAAGACGGCGTCGATCACCGACGGCATCCAGGCGGTGCTGATGCCGGTGATCTTCATGCAGGACGGCACCACCATGACCTCTCGCGCGAGCTACTCGGGCGCCGCGTTCCGCGGGAACAGCGTCGTCAACCTGCGCGTGTTCACCAACGCGAACGGCGCCAACCCGATCACCGATGCGCTCACGTGGACGGTCAACCCGTTCGCTCCCGGGGCTGCTCATGCGACCGTGAACACGCAGATGGCCGACGTGGTCAGCGACATCACCCTGCCCTGACCGGCTGGATCAGTTCCTCCCGGAGTTCTCGATTTCGTGCCCACTTCGTCACCGAAGAGACGCCTGGCCTGATGGAGGAAAGCGCTTCGAGCTATCGCCCCTCACCCCAGCCCTCTCCCCGCTGCGCAGGGAGAGGGAGACAGGCTGAACGAACTTCTGTTCTGCCGTACTACGCGGCGCTCTTGATCACCTGCGACGGCGCACCTTCGGGGCACATCTCGAAGAACCGGCTGCGCGATCTCGACGTCCAGCTGTTGCGGCGGATCATCGCGCCCAGCACTGTCAGCAGCTCTCTCGCTCGCTCGAGCCCGACGTCGACCGTGGCGAACACGTCGAAGCCGTCACCTCGGTACAGCTCCCGCGTCGACAGGTGCGCCGTCGGCGCGCGCAGCTTGCCCAGCGGAGAACCCAGCGCCAGCGAGAACACGTACAGCCCGCGCACCCAGCCATCGACCTCGACCTTCGAGGGCGCCTCGCCGAACGCGTCGAGCGACGCCACGCGGATGAGCTCGTAGAAGCCGCGCCCGATGCCCTTGAGGCTGCTCGCCTTGCGAATCTGCAGCTTCGCGCGCACCGCCGGCGTGCCCACCAGCGAGCTGCCGTGCAGGTCCTGCATGAAGAAGAGCGACTGCGTCCACTCGATGCGCGCCCGCGCCACCAGCTCGGCCTCGCCCTGGTGCCGCTGCGTGGTGAGCAGCTGCTGCATCACCGGCTCGAGCGCCCGCGACACGCACAGCTGCGTGAAGTAGCCCGCCAGCCACGCCAGCCCGGCGTCCATGCCGATCAGCGCGCCGTTCGACACCAGCTCGGCCGCCTTGAGCCCGAAGTGCACGGGCGATCGCGCCGCCATCAGCTCGGTGAAGTGCGGCCGGTGACCGCGCGCCAGCCACGTGCCCACGCCCTGGCTCCACCCGCCGAAGCGCGGCAGCTCGGGCAGCGCCGCACCGAAGCGCGCGTACTCGAGGTCTTCCCCCAACGCCCGGGCGAACTCCCCGGGGAGCGCGTTGACATGGGCGGCGAGACGTTCGACCGCGGTGAGGTGCGTCAGGAGTGCGGACATACAGCTGCCAGCCACCATACCTGCTCCCCGGCGGCCCGAGGCGTCCTTTCCTGTGGCCCAAAGTCAGCGCTTGGCTAAGGTCCAAAACGCTTCTGCCCCCCCGAAGGAGTCGTACCCCATGAATTTTTCGTTCGTTGCCGCTGACGCCTCCAAGGCCAAGGCGGACGTCCTCGTCTTCCCCGTCTTCGACACCGATCTGACCGAAAAGAAGAACCCCCCGAAGGCCCTGCTCGCGGTCGACAAGCGCACCAAGGGTCTCCTCTTCAAGACGGCGCAGGCTGAGGGCTTCAAGGGCAAGGCAGACCAGACGTTCGTGTTCCTCACGCACGGCAAGGTGCCGGCGGCGCGGGTGATCCTGGTGGGGCTGGGCGCGCGCGCGAAGTTCACCGCCGAGCTGCTGCGCCTCGCCGCGGGCCGCGCGGTGAAGGCCGCCACCCGGGTGAAGGCGAAGAACGTCACGATTCAGCTCCCGGTCGTGCGTGAGCTGGAGCACGCGGTGAAGGCCGTGGTCGAGGGCTTCGAGCTGGGCGCCTACCGGTACGATCGCTGGAAGACCCAGAACAAGGACGAGAAGAACGCGCCGAAGGTCGACAAGGTGCACGTGCACCTGCCCGACGGCGTGAAGAAGGAGAAGACGCACGACGAGCTCCTCGCCCACGCGAAGCTGATCGCCCAGGCCACCAACTGGGCCCGCGACCTGGTGAACGAGCCGGCCGGCACGATGACGCCGACCATCCTCGCCGACGCCGCGAAGACGATGGCCAAGGAGGTCGGCCTCAACATCGCGATCGGCGATCGGAAGAAGATCGAAGAGCTCAAGATGGGCATGTTCCTGGGCGTCTCCCGCGGCAGCATCGAGGAGCCCCGCCTGGTGCAGCTCTCGTGGATCCCCCGCGACACCGAGGCCGCGAAGCGCCAGCCCGTGTGCTTCGTGGGCAAGGCGATCACCTTCGATTCCGGCGGCCTCTCGCTCAAGCCGTCGGACGGCATGCTCGACATGAAGACCGACATGGCCGGCTCGGCCGCCGTGCTCGGCGCGATGAAGGTGATCGCGCGCATGCAGCCGCCCTTCCCCGTGCACGCGTTCTTCGGCGCCTGCGAGAACATGCCGTCGCACAACGCGTACCGGCTGGGCGACGTGCTGGTCTCGCGCCTGGGCAAGACGGTGGAGATCACCAACACCGACGCCGAGGGCCGCCTGGTGCTGGGCGACATCCTCGCGTACGCCAACGAGCTCAAGCCGGCGGTGCTGATCGACCTGGCCACGCTCACCGGCGCCTGCATCATCGCGCTCGGCAACTACATCGCCGGCGCGTTCGGCGCGGACGACCAGCTGTTCTACGACGTGTCTGAGTCGGCGCGGCTCGCCGGTGAAGACCTCTGGCGCCTGCCGGTCAGCGAGCACCAGCGTGACGTGCTCAAGAGCGAGATCGCCGACATGAAGAACGCCGGAGATCGTGCCGGTGGGGCGATCAGCGCGTCGCTGTTCTTGAAGGAGTTCGTCGGCGAGACGCCGTGGCTCCACCTGGACATCGCGGGGCCCTCGCAGAGCCCGAAGGAACGCGGGTATCTCAACAAGGGCGCGACCGGGTACGGGGTGCGCACCCTCGTGGAGTTCGTGTCGCGGCGGACCGCTCAGCTTCACAACGCCAGCTGAACTGCGCCCCTCACCCCGGCCCTCTCCCCGCTGCGCAGGGGGAGGGAGTTACTTCGCGGCCTCGATGCGCTTCTTGGTGAGCTCGAGGTAGGTCGGGTCCATGTCGATGCCGACGAAGCGGCGGCCCTTGCCCACGGCCGCCACGCCCGTGGTGCCCGAGCCGCAGAACGGGTCGAGGATCAGCGCGTCGTCGTCGGTGCACGCGTCGACGATGCGCTCGAGCAGCGCGATCGGCTTCTGGGTGGGGTGCCGGCCGTGCGACTTCTCGCTCGGCTTGGGCGAGGTCATCGACCACAGGTGCCCTTCACCGTTGGCGTCGAGCTCTTCGTCGCCGGTCTTCGGGAGCGCCCACACGTCGCGCATCTGCTTGCCGCCGTTGGCCTCCTTCATGTCCTTGTAGTTGAACTTGTGCTGCAGCTTGCCCTTCACCGGCGGTGAGGCCCACACGAGGATCTCGGTGGAGTGCGTGAAGTACCGGCAGGCCAGGTGCGGGCTCGCGTTCGGCTTGTACCAGGTGACCGTGTTGAGCAGCTTGTAGCCGAGCTGCTGCATGGCGAAGCCGACCGAGAAGATCACGTGCTGCGTGCCCGAGACCCAGATCGACCCCGAGGGCTTGAGCAGCCGCTGGCAGGCCTTGAGCCACGCCGAGGTGAACTCGTGATCGGCCTCGATGCCCTTGCTGGTGTCCCAGTCGCCCTTCTTCACCGCCACCCGCTTGCCGCTCGCGCAGGTGAAGCCGCCGTTGCTCAGGAAGTACGGCGGGTCGGCGAAGATCAGATCGAACGTCTGGTCCTCGAAGCGATCGAGCAGCGCGAGCGAGTCGCCCTTGTAGAGCACGTAGTCCTTGCTGCGCGCGTAGACAGACTCCGAAAGCTCCGACGTCCCGCGAGGGCGCGGGATCGAGATCGTTGACGACATCCAACCTCCGAATTTCGAGAAGGGCCGTGAGTGCTACAGGCCTGATCGAGACGGTACGTGAGGTTGGATCGCTGTCTAATTTTATGCCGCGGCCTGAGCGAAGGTCTCGTACAGCGTCACGCCCTCGGGCGACTTCGGCCTGCCCTCTTCACGGGCCAGCGCGCGATCGAGCGAGAGCAGCGCGACTTCCTGCTGGGCGTCGGTGGGCGGCTGGGTGGTGATCTTCTGCAGCCAGATGCCCGGGCGGGTGAGGCCCTTGATGAACGCAGGGCACGAGTCCTTCGCGCTCCAGCGCTGCAGCTCGTACGCGATGCCGGCGATGGGGAACGCCATCGGCACCTTGATGAACACCATGAGCAGCTGGTTGACGAAGTCGTTGGCGTGCAGCCGGGGCACGAAGGGCAACAGCGCCACGTGCAGCAGCACCGCCACGCCCACCACGATGAAGAGGAAGCTGGTGCCGCAGCGCGGGTGCCGGGTGGTGAAGGGCCGGGCCTCGTCGACGGTGAGCGGCTTGTACGACTCGTAGGTCCAAATCGCCTTGTGTTCGGCCCCGTGGTACCGGAACAAGACCGACGCGTCCTTCGTCTTCGAGAGCACCCAGACGTAGCCCACCAGGATCGCCACGCGGAAGATCCCGTCGACGAAGTGGAACGAGAAGCTGGTGGTGTCGAACGACGGTCCGATGGCGCGGCCCACCAGCCAGGTGAGCGCGTGCGGCAGCCCGATGAAGAACAGCACCATCATCAGCGTGGCGAAGCCGAGCATGAGGTCGGCCCCGGTGGTGCTCTCCTTCTTCTCAGGCGGAGGCTCGCCCTTCGAGGGATCGGAATCGGCGCCCGAGACGATCGCCGAGAGCATGAAGGCGAGGAACGCCGAGGTGCTGATGCCCTTCTTGCCGCCCTGCTCTTCCGGCGGAAGGCCGTGATCGCCGGAGAACTTGAGGGCCGAGAAGCCGTTGTGCAGCGACTCGGCGAGCACCAGCGCGCCGCGGAAGATCGGCCAGCGCAGGAACTTGAGCCCTGGCAGCAGCTGGCGCCATTCCTGCTCGCGAATGGCGATGCCGCCGACGTGCCTGCGCACGGCCACCACGAAGGACTTCGGGCTGCGCATCATCACGCCCTCGATCACGGCCTGGCCACCGATGTAGGGCTGACGGACTCCAGCGGGTTGTTCGCTCACCGCCGGGCAGATAGCCGCTTGGCGCCCCCTGCGCTACCGGGTGAGTATCCGGGTGATGGCTCTGCCCAACGACATCCGCACGCTCTTCGCCGAACTCCCCCACGCCCGCGCCGAGCGCATCGCGCGGGCCGAGCAGCTCGAGCGCGAGCGCGACGAGGCCGCGCGCCGCAGGGAAGAAGAGCGCAAGGCCCAGCGCGAGGCCTTGCGCGCGGAGCTGCTGGTGGCGTGGGACTGGCTGCTGGGCGACGGCCAGGAGCTCGCGGCCGAGATGCGCAACGGCGGCTTCGGCCGGCTCGAGCTGCTCGGCCCCCTCGACGAAGAGGGCCACGAGTGCCCGTGGCAGCTCTCGGCGCGGTCGCTGATTCTGCTCGATGACGGGCAGCTCGAGGTGGTGCGCCAGGACGACTACCGCGCCCTGCGCTACCTGCTCCACACCGCCGACGAGATGCTCACCGTCGAGCCGCCGGGCGTGACTCGCGCCTTCGTCGAAGCGGTGCGCTCAGGGACGATCTGGCAGCGCGTCGCGACCCAGCTGCGCGCCTCGACGGCCGCGGTCGTCGACGAGTAGCCCCGCAACGAAAAAGGCCGACGGAGCGATGAGCTCCATCGGCCTCTTCGATGAACCGAAGAACGACTCAGGGGGTCGTCTTGGGAACCGCGGGCGTCGCGCCCTTCTTCGTGTCGTACTTCTTCTTGAAGCGGTCGATGCGGCCCTGCGTGTCCATCAGCTTGTACTTGCCGGTGAAGAACGGGTGGCAGTTCGAGCAGACTTCAACCGAGAACGATCCACGGGTGGACCGGGTCTCGATCATGTTTCCGCACGCGCAGGTGATGCGGGAGGGCGGGTAGACGGGGTGCATGTCGGGCTTCATGTGCGGGACGACCTTTCGTAACCACCTTGCATCAGGACAATCCCGATGGACCGGCGGGGGCGTCTCTTAACCATGAAGGGGTGGTGAGGGCAACTGAGGCGTGTTTGCCCCGGTTCCTTCACCTACCGCTCTGACAGCGCCGCCAGCCGGTACTGGGCCGCCTGGGCGATCGCCTCGTTGCTGCGCGGCAGATCGGGAAAGTGCCCGATCAGCTCGTGCCTGGGCTGCTTCCGCTGGCTGATCGCGTTGCGGTACGCCCGCAGCGCCCCCTCGACGTCCCCCCTGCGCTCGTTCACCTGCCCAAGGAGGTAGTGACCGACGGCCAGGGTGGGCTCGAGGAAGAGCGCCCGGGTCAGCTCCTGCTTCGCGTCGTCGAGCTGTCCGCCCTGCATCTCGGCCAGCGCCGTGTAGAGCCGCGCCTCGACGCACAGCGCCTCCCTCGACAGCGCGTACTGGTACGCCTCGCGCGCTTCGTCGAGGTTGCCCATGAGGGCGTGCACGTTGCCCAGGGTGAGCCGCGCCGCGAGATCATCCGGCTCCTCGTCAGCGAGCCGCCGCACGGTGCGCAGCGCCTTGGGGAAGTCGCCCTTCTCGATCGCCTCCACCACCTCGGCCAGCCGCTCGACGGGCGTCTTGCGCACGGGCGGCCTGGGAGGCGGCGGCGGCGCGGACGGCCGGGGCGGCTTCGGCGGTTCCTGCAGCTTCAGCTTGCGCAGCACCGATTCCACGTCGGTCGGCGAGCGAGGAGGAGGCGGGGGCGCCGACGGCCGGGCCACCGTGGTGACCGGCGCCGGCGGCTTGCGGATGGTGTTGAGCGGCCGCTGGTACGCGAACGTGCCCCCCACCTCGACCATCTCGAAGCGCGTGCTGATCTTGAACAGGCTCTCGGAGTACCCGAGGAACATCCACCCGCCGGGGCGCAGCGACTCGTAGAAGCGTTCCATCACGCCGACGATGGTGGGCTGATCGAAGTAGATGATCACGTTGCGGCAGAAGATCACGTCGAGCGATCGCGCCTGCACCTGGTGCCACACCGGCGCGGCGAGGTTGTGGCCCTCGAACCGAATCAGCTCCCGCACCGGCTGCACCAGCTGGTACCCGCCCTCGACGGTGGTGAAGAAGCGCTGAATGCGATCTTCGCTCACACCCACCAGCCGCCGCGCGGGGAAGAACGCCCGCGAGGCCGACTCGGTGGCCGCGGGGTTGAGATCGGTGGCCCAGATGTCGACCGTGGCGGGCGTCTCACCGCGCTCGAGCGCCACCATCGACAGCGAGTAGGGCTCTTCGCCGGTGGCGCACCCTGCCGACCACAGCTTCGTCTGGCGTTGCTCGAGGCGCCCCCGCTCCATCACCTGGGGCAGCACGTGGCGCTCGAACGAGAGGAACTGCCTGGTGTCGCGAAAGAACTCCGTCTTGCCGACGGTGACCAGCGGAATGAGGGACCGCAGTTCCTGCTCACCGGCGCGCTGCTTGAGCCGGCCCACGTACTCGGTGGCGTCGGTGATGCCGAGCGCGGGCATGCGGGCCTGCAGGGCCAGGCGCAGCCCGTAGTACCCGTCAGGGGTGATCTTGAGGCCCGCGCGCTCGAGCAGGAGCGCGGCGAGCAGCTCGAGGGAGGGGCGCTCGATGCTCAGGGTCATGCGGAACCCCGACGGGCGTGAAACCTCTCCCTGCGAAGCGGGGAGAGGTCGGCCGCAGGCCGGGTGAGGGGCGCTTCGGACGATAGGCCCCTCACCCCGGCCCTCTTCTCCCTCGAGGCGCGAGTCCGCCGTTCCCCGCTGCGCAGGGAGAGGGAGACAGGATCGCTCATGACACCCACCTCACCAACTGCCGGCCGATCTCGTCGAGGGGCAGCACCAGCTCAGCCGCGCCGAGCGCGACCGCCTCTCCGGGCATGCCGAAGACGACGCTGCTGGCCTTGTCCTGGGCGATGGTGTGCCCACCCGCCTTGCGGATCTCGTCGAGGCCCTTCGCGCCATCGCGACCCATGCCCGTGAGTACGACGCCGATCGCCCGCCTGGAGAAACTCTGCGCCACGCTGCGCAGCAGCAGATCGCACGACGGCTTGAAGCCACCGATGGGCGGGTTGTCGTCGAGCCGCACCACCCCGCCCGGGCTGACGATCAGGTGCAGGTGCGAGGGCGCGATGAAGAACTCCGACTTCACCAGGCGCTGCCCGTCGGTCGCCTCGTGCACCCGGTGGCCGGTCTCCTGGGCCAGCCAGCGGGCCAGGTCGTCGGAAAAGCCGGGCGTGATGTGCTGGCAGATCACCACCGGCGCGGGAAAGTCCTGGGGGAGATCGGCGAGCACCTCGGCCAGCGCCTTGGGCCCCCCCAGCGAGGCGGCGATCGCCACCACGAAGTAATCGGGCCGCACCATCGGCAGCCCCGCCGAGGTGCGCCGCTTGCGCCCGCGCGGATGCCGGACGATCGAGATCGACGACAGCAGCACCAGCTGCTTGCGCAGGGCCGACTCGGCGGCCGCGTCGGGCGCCTCGGGCACCGAGACCACGTCGAGCGCGCCCGCATCGAGCAGCGTGAAGGCCGCCTGCCTGGCCGCGGGAGAGCCGACCAGCAGCACGATCGGCCGCGGAGAATCGGACATCACCCGCTCCACCAGCCGCAG
The DNA here is from genome assembly GCA_030681645.1 of Archangium sp. GTDB lineage: Bacteria > Myxococcota > Myxococcia > Myxococcales > Myxococcaceae > Archangium_A. Next base: position 163,891 of record JAUXRX010000017.1, on the reverse strand, counting down.
CACCTCGGCCGACATGGACACCACCTCGATCAACAACAGCTGGGGGTCGAGCCTGCGCACCGTCTCGAGCGCGAGGCTGGGGGGCACCGGATCACCCGCGGCCGACAGCTCGTTTCGAAACACCCAGCCATACCGCGCGCCCGCGGTGCCGCTGGTGTCGACGAGGAGGGCCGAGCAGCTCACGTGAGCCGATCGATCGTGAGCGCCAGGCTCTCCACTCCCAGCTCGCCCTTGATGAGGTACGCGTCAGCCCCCGCGTCGAGGCCGCGCCGCTTGTCTTCGGGAGAAGCGAGCGACGAGAGGATCACCACCGGCACCTTCGCCAGCTCGGCCGATTGTTTGATCCGCCGGGTCAAGCTGAAGCCGTCGAGGCGCGGCATCTGCACGTCGGTGAGGATGAGGTCGAACACCGCGCTCTGCAGCTTGCTCCAGCCGTCTTCGCCGTCCTGCGCTTCTTCCACGGTGTGGCCGAGCGCACGCACCAGCGCGCTCTCGGTGGCCCGGGCGATGGGCGAGTCGTCGACCAGCAGCACCTTGAGCCTGCGCGTCTGCGGGCCTTCGGTGACGGGGCGCGCCATCTTGCGCACCTCGGTCATGATGTCGGGCACGTGCAGCAGCACCGCGATGCGCCCGTCCTCGAGCGCGGCAGAGCCGGCCACGAAGGGCGCGCCCTTGAGGAAGTCGCCGCCCACCGGCTTGACCGCCACCTCGCGCTCGTCGACGAAGCCGTCCACCACCAGCGCGGCGAGATCTTCCCCGTAGCGCACCACCACGCAGGGCGGCCGCTCGAAGCGGGGCCCGCCGTTGAGGCCCAGCAGCGGGCCAAGCGCCACCATGGTCACCGGGCGCCCCCGGTGCATCACGGCCACCGTGCCCATGATCTCGAGGCGATCTTCGGGGCGGAAGCGCGCCACCGCTTCCACGTCGGCGGCGGGCATGCCGTAGACGTCGTCGCCCATGCGAATGAGCAGCACGCGCATGAGCGCGAGGGACTGCGGCAGGCGCAGCGAGACGGTGGTGCTGCGGCCGATGCGGCTGGTCACGGCCACCGAGCCGCCCAGCGCCTCGACCTTCTTCTTCACCACGTCCATGCCGACGCCGCGGCCCGAGAGCTCGCTCACCTCGTCGCGGGTCGAGAAGCCGGCGCGGAAGATCAGCTCCATCGCCTCGCGCTCCGAGAGCGAGGCCGCCTGCGACTCCGAGAGCAGGCGCTTGTTGACCGCCACCTGGCGCAGGCGATCGGGGTCGATGCCCCGCCCGTCGTCTTCGACCTCGACGTGCAGCATGTCGCCGTCGGCGCGGGCGCGGAGGTGAATGCGCCCCGTCTCGGGCTTGCCCAGGGTGCTGCGGGTGTCTGGGCCTTCGATGCCGTGATCGACGCTGTTGCGCAGCAGGTGCACCAGGGCGTCGCGCAGGTCGGCCACCAGGCTGCGATCGACGCCGGCGTTGGTGTTGTCGACGACGAGCTCGATGTGCTTGTTCTGGGCGTGCGCCAGATCGCGCGCGGCGCGGGGGAAGGCCTCGAAGACCGACGCGAGCGGAATGAGCCGCGCCTCGGCCACGTGATCGGCCATCTGGGTGAGGTTGCCGTGCAGGGTGTTGAACCCGTCGGCGTGCGTGCGCACGAAGCGGAAGGCGTCGTCGCGCAGCAGGTGCAGGTCGCTCTCGAGCTGGGCCACCCGCTCGCGCTCCTTCTCGGCGAGGTCCTGCTGCTCGGACAGCCGCAGCAGGTTGTCGCCGAGGCGGGAGAAGCGCTCGAACAGGCCCTGGATCTCGGCGCCGCGCAGCCCTGAGCGCGCGCTCTCGACCAGCAGGTCGCCGGCGAGCAGGCCCAGCGCGTCGAGGATCTCGACGTTGACGCGGATGCTGCGATCGATCGGCGTCGAGCGCTCGGCGCGCTCTTCGGGCGGCTTGCCGGGGGTGGGTGCACTGGCGGTGGGCGCGGGCACCGCGCCGGACGGGGCGGTGGGCGCAGGCACCGGCGAGGCCCCCTCGGCCCGGGCAGGCGCCTCGGCCGGGAGTTTGACCGGGGGCAGCTTCTGCTTCGAGCCCGGGCGCACCGGCTTGAGCGGCGGCAGGGGCGTGCCGGCGGTCTGCGAGAGCTTCGCCGCCATCTCGTTCGACTCGTCGGACCCGTTCTTCGCGGCCTCGAGATCGTCGAGCAGATCGGAGATCGCGTCGCACGCGTGCAGCAGCAGATCGGTGGCGGCGCGGGTCTCGACCTTCTTGTCGCGCTCGACCTTGAGCAGGTCCTCACAGCAGTGGGCGAGCTGGCCGATCGCGGCCAGCCCCAGCATGCGGGCCTCGCCCTTCATGGTGTGGAGCTCGCGCGCCACGCCCTCGGCGGCCGCGTTCGACTCGGGCTTCTCCAGCTCGAGGATGCCGAGCTGGATGGCCTGGAGCCGATCCTGCGTCACCTCCACGAACTTCACGAGGAGGGACTTCTTGAGGGCTTCCGTATCCACCGTGGATCAGTCCGCCTTGAAGCGCTTGATCAGATCCGAGAGGCGGCTGGCGAGCTGGGTGAGCTCGGCGGCGGCCGACGTGGCCTGCTTGCTGGCCTGCGTGGTCTGGCGCGTCACGTCTTCGATCTCTGCCATCGAGGCCACCACCTGCTCCGTGGCGGTGCGCTGCTGCTGGGTGGCGAGGTTGATCACCCGCGCGGCGTCGCTGGTCTCCTGCACGCCGGCGAGGATGCCTTCGACGGCGCTGGCGGCGACCGAGCCGAGGCGCTCGCCCTGCTCGGTGGCGGTGCGCGAGGCGTCAGCGGCCGAGGCGGCGGCGGCGGTGGCCTCGCGGATCTCGGTGATGAGGTTCTTGATCTCCTTGGTCGAGTCGAGGACGTTTTCCGCGAGGCGGCGCATCTCGGCGGCGACGATGGAAAAGCCCTTGCCCGCCTCACCTGCGCGCGAGCCCTCGAGCGCGGCGTTGAGCGCGAGCAGGTCGGACCGGTCGGCGATCTCGTCGATCACCTCGACCACCGTGCCGATGCGCTCCACGCGCCGCAGCAGCTTGGTGATCGACTCGGACACCGCGATGCCGTCGGCGCGGATCTGCTGCATCGCCTCGATGAACTCGCCGATGGCGCCCCGGCCCGAGCGCGCCGAGTTGAGCGTCTCTTCGGCGACGCGGGCCACGGCGCCGGCGTTCTCGGCGATCTGCGCCGAGGCGTGCTTGAGCTCTTCCATGGTGGCGGTGGTCTCGTGGATCGCGGCGGCCTGCTCGGTCGACGACGACTCGTGCTGGGTCGACGCGGCGAGCACCTCGTTGGCCGACGAGGACAGCCGCAGCGCCGCCTCGTTGATCTCGCGCACGAAGGTGCGCAGCGTGTCGATCACCTTGGAGAAGCCGTCGAGCAGCGGGTCGATGACCGGGTCGTCGATGGGCGTCCACTGGAAGGTGGTGAGATCGCCGTGGCTGACGAGCGCGGAGAGGGCCGACTGGGCCGACTCGAGCAGGTGCTGCATTTCTTCCCGGCGCGAGACCGCGGTCTTCGCCTCGGCGCCGACGCGGGTGAGCAGAGCGTTGAGGAGCGTGGCCAGTTCCTTCTGCTCGCCGCTCAGGCCCTTCACGTCGACGCGGCCCAGGTAGTCGCCCGCGGCGGCCGCGCGGAGCACGCCGATGAAGGGAGAGCTGCCGTTGGCAGCGGGAGCGGACTTCTTCGTCTTCTTGGGGGGCTCGTTCGTTTCGGTGACCATGAGGGTTCCTTCAGGTCGCTGGGACCATTGCGATTAAGTCGATGAGGAGAACGGTGACGTCGCCGTCGAGCCAGGCGCCGATCGAGTACTTCGCGGCGTTCACGGCGGGCGGCATGCGGCGCAGCGAAGTGACCGGCACGCGCGAGACGCCCAGCACGTGATCGACGGCGAGGCGGCGCTCGTGGCCGTGGCCGGTCTCGAAGACGAGGGCGCGGCTCCCCCGGGTGGGAGGACCGAGCGGCTGCCCCACCGTCTCGGTGGGGTCGTCGACGTCGATGCGCCGCACCTGGCCCAGATCGGCGCCGAAGCGGATACCGGCCACCTCGAAGATCACCAGGTCGATCTGCGCGAGCGCGGTCATCGGGCCACCGACTTCTGCCGCGCCGACTGCATCACGCGCTGGAGGTGGAGCAGGCTCAACGAGCCGAGCTCACGGGACTGGACGACGCCGTCGAGGAACTCCTGCGAGGTGCCGGACCCGGCGGGCGCGGGCATCTTGTCGGCGATGAAGATGCGGCGCAGGCCGATCACGTGGTCGGCGAGGAAGCCGACGACCTGGGTGCCGGCCTCGCTGATGAAGACCCGGGTGCGGGGGCTGGGCTTCGATTCGCCCTGCCCCATGAAGCGCAGGAGATCGACCAGGGGCACCACCTCGCCGCGGTGGCCGACGACGCCGAGGAGGAAGGACGGTGAGCGCGGGAGCGGCGTGAGCAGGCCCATGCGGGTGACCTCGCGCACGTGATCCGAGCGGACGCCGAGCGTCAGATCGCCGCAGCGGAAGACGAAGAACTCCTCGTCAGGGCGTGCGATCGTCGCCGAAGCGCGGTCGGGTGCGGCAGCGAGGGCCCGTTGAAGCAGAGAAGGTTCCAAGGCGAAGGCACGCAGCGTAGCGAAATGCGCTCACGGACCGATGGGAAAAGTCTGCTAGAAGCGCCCGTCATGGCCGCGCGAGTGCTCGTCATCGACGACAGCCCCATGATGGTGCAGCTCATCACCCAGGCCCTGGAGGGCGTGGGGCTGAGCGCTGACGCCGCCTCTGACCTGGCGGAGCTGGACAAGCAGCTCGATGCACACATCTACGATCTGGTGCTGGTCGACGTGAACATGCCCGAGATGTACGGGGACGACGTCGTCGAGTTCCTCAAGGTGCAGCGCCAGCTCAAGGCGCGGCTGTACCTCTATTCCGACATCTCTGAAGAGGAGCTCGCGGCCAAGGCGAAGGCGGTCGGCGCCGACGGGTACATCACCAAGAGCAGCGGGCTCGAGACGGCGGTGGAGACCATTCGCGCCGCGCTCGCAGCCAACGGCCCGGTGAAGCGGCGGGTGCTGGTGGTGGACGACAGCGAAGCGACGGCGCGGTTGCTCAACGCCGAGCTGACCGCGCAGGGGCACGAGGTGATGTCAGCGCTCTCGGCCGACGCGGCGACGAAGATCATCTTGAAGAAGAAGACGCGGCCCGACCTGGTGCTGCTCGACGTGCACATGCCCGGCGTCAACGGCGAGGAATTCTGCCGGTTCATCAAGGGCAACTCGTTGTTCGCGGGGATCCAGGTGGTGCTGTGCTCTGCCGAAGAAGAGGGCGAGCTGCAGCGGATCACCAAGGCTGCCGGGGCAGACGGCTACGTCCGCAAGGACTCGCTGATCGCCAAAGAGATCCTCGAGCTGCTGACCTGAGCCGTTCTTCTCGAGCGGAGTCGGGAGACTCCGCCGTCCGATTTCTGGACGGATCGCCTAAGTCATTGAACTCACTGAAAATTGCGCTGTGACTGGTGCATCCGTGCGCACCTTGTCAATCGCTTCCACACGTAAGTCTTTGATCCATCGATGATTCCGCCGCGAAAAGACTTGGCCCGCCGTTTGGATATGGGTCCTGTCAGATGACCTCGGTTCGCTCCACACCTCGACCCACTGGCCCCGTTCAGGCGCAGGCGCACCACGCGGCGCGCCCTGTTGCGGCTGCGGTGAAGAAGGCGGTCGACGGGTTCGAGCGAAAGCCGGTGACGGCGCAGCAGCTCCAGCGCGGAATGATGGGCGCGGCGGTGCGGCAGCTTCAGGAGCGACTGGTGGCGGCGAAGTTCCTGTCGCCCAACGATTACAAGTCGGGGCCCGGCGTCTACGGCCCGCGGACGGAGGCGGCGGTCAAGCGCCTGCAGGCTCACGTGGGACTTCCCGTGACGGGCGTCGCGGCTCCGAGCACCCTGGCGGCGCTCGCGGGTGGCGCCAGGTACCAGCCGGTACGGGAGCCCGAGGCCACGATGCCGGTGAGCCTGGCTTCGGTGCACGCGAAGCTCTCCGAGACTTTCACTGACGAAGTAACGCAGCCCATGGGACGCCCGCTGGGGACCTGAGCTGCGGATCACACATCAACAGAGGCCGACATAGGGTCGACCTCGAACGGGTCCGTGGCTTTCCCCCTTTGGCCATGGACCCGTTTTCTTTTGCCCGTACCCCCTCTCCCTGCGCAAGCGGGGAGAGGGCCGGGGTGAGGGGCGCGGGCGCCGTCGCTGGTTTCATGGCAAGAGCCTGAACGAGCCATGTCGCCGCACCCGAAAGTCCTCGCCGTCATCCCGCCGATGACGCAGCTCAACACGCCCTACCCGTCCACGGCGTACCTGACGGGTTTCCTCCGCTCGAGGGCAGTCCCCGCGGTGCAGGAAGATCTGGCGCTGGCGTTGGTGCTGAAGCTGCTGACGCCGGAAGGGCTGCAAGCGATCCGGGCGCAGGTGACGCCAGGCAAGCGCACCCCCGCGATCAACGCCTTCGACACGCACTTCGATCGCTACGTCGAGACGATCGCGCCCACCATCGCCTTCCTCCAGGGCCGCGACGCGACGTTGATGCACCGCATCTGCAGCCGCGAGTTCCTGCCCGAGGGGCCGCGCTTCGAGTCGCTCGACGTCTACGTGAACGAGGACGGTGGTGACCCGATGGCCTGGGCCTTCGGCGCGCTGGGCACGCACGATCGCGCGCGGCACCTGGCGACGCTGTACCTGAACGACCTCGCCGACGTGCTTCGGGACGCCGTCGATCCGCGCTTCGAGTTCGTGCGCTACGCGGAGTCGCTGGCGAGCAGCCAGCCGACCTTCGAGCCGCTGGCGCAGGCCCTGGCCGCGCCGCAGAACCTGGTCGACGTGACGCTGCACGAGCTGACGCTCGAGGCGCTGAAGCGGCACGCGCCGAAGGTGGTCCTGATCTCCGTCCCCTTCCCCGGCGCGGTCTACGCGGCCTTCCGCATCGCGCAGACGATCAAGGCGCACGATCCCTCGGTGGTGACGGTGCTGGGCGGCGGGTTCGTGAACACCGAGCTGCGCGAGCTGACCGAGCCGCGGGTGTTCGATCACTTCGACTTCGTGACGCTCGACGCGGGAGAGCGGCCCGTGCTCGCGCTGCTCGAGCACCTCGAAGGCAAGCGGCCGGCGAGCCAGCTGGTGCGCACCTACTCGCGGCACGACGGCGAGGTGCGCTTCACGAACTTCGCCGAGCCCGACATCGCGTTCGCGGAAGTGGGGACGCCGACGTGGGACGGCCTGCCGCTGAACCGTTACCTCTCGCTGCTCGACATGTTGAACCCCATGCACCGGCTCTGGTCGGACGGGCGCTGGAACAAGCTGACGGTCGCGCACGGGTGCTACTGGAAGAAGTGCAGCTTCTGCGACGTGAGCCTCGACTACATCTCGCGCTACGACGCGGCGACGGCGGAGACACTGGTCTCGCGCATCGAGACGATCGTGAAGGAGACCGGCCAGACGGGGTTTCACTTCGTCGACGAAGCGGCGCCCCCCAAGTCACTCAAGGCGCTGGCGGCGGAGCTGGTGCGGCGGAAGATGCCGATCTCCTGGTGGGGCAACATCCGCTTCGAGAAGTCGTTCACCCCGGCGCTGTGCAAGCAGCTCGCGGACAGCGGGTGCATCGCGGTCTCGGGCGGGCTCGAGGTGGCGTCCGACCGGCTGCTGGCGCTGATGAAGAAGGGCGTGTCGGTCGACCAGGTGGCGCGGGTGACGCACGCCTTCACCGACGCGGGGATCCTGGTGCACGCGTACCTGATGTACGGCTTCCCCACGCAGACGGTGCAGGACACGGTGGACGCGCTGGAATACGTGCGGCAGTTGTTCGCGGCCGGGTGCATTCAGTCGGGGTTCTTTCACCGGTTCACCTGCACGGTGCACTCGCCGGTGGGCAAGAACCCATCGGAGTTCGGAGTGAGCCTTCACGAGCTGCCGAAGGTCTCGTTCGCGAAGAACGACATCGGCTTCATCGACCCGACGGGGGTCGATCACGACGCGCTCGGCGTGGCGTTGAAGAAGGCGATCTACAACTTCATGCACGGCATCGGGCTCGAGGAGGACGTGCGGAGCTGGTTCGACGTGGCGGTGCCGAAGACGAAGGTCGCGAAGCACCGGATCGAGCGGGCGCTGGCCGCCGAATAGCGGCGGAACACACCGACCTGCGCCAATGTCTCACCCCACATGCTCCTCCTGATCACCCTGTTCCTCGCCGCGAAGCCCACGCTCGAAATCCAGGGCGCGATCGGCGAAGCGAAGCCGAAGAAGGCCTGGGTCTACGCCAAGCAGGGTCAGCCCGTGACGCTGCACGCGGTCGTGCACGGCTGCGAGGCGAAGGAAGTGCACTGGTTCAAGATCGAGCCGACGATCGGCGCGATCGACAACACCACGCCCTCGTTTCACTTCGAGCCGGTGACCTACGTCGAGACGGCACTGCCCGCGTGTGAAGGCAAGCTCACCTGCGCGGCCGACCTCACGCCCACGAGGTTGCCGAAGGTCGACGCGCTCCCCGGCGTCGGCACCATGGCGTACCGGGTGGAGCTGGTCTCGAAGGACGGCACCACGCTGTCCACGCCGGGAATGGCGAGCACGAAGTACGGCGGCCTGACGCCCGACGTGTACCGGGTGGCGGTGCGGCGCGACGACTCGCTGATCGGCTACGCGACCGAGCTGCTCAACACGCCGTACATCTTCGGCAGCGCGGGCCCCGACGGGCGGAACCAGAGTGATCTGCTGATCGGCTCGGACTGCGCAGACTTCATCGTCTACGCGCGAAGACGGAGCGGCAAGCCGGCGACGTACACCTCGTCGTACGAGATCGATCGCCAGGCGCCGCTGCTGAAGGAAGGCAAGAAGCCGCGCGCGGGAGACCTGGTGCACTTCCCCGGCTCACGCCACGTGGCGATCCTGTTCGAGGACCGCGAGCCGCTGGGCGAGGTGGACGAGAACGATCTGATCCTCCACACCTGCTGGGCGCCGCCGACGGTGCAGCGCATGGGCGACACCGACTGCGTCAGCCGCCCCTACCGGGTGCTGCGGTTCCCGGAGTGATCGCGCTGCACAGCGGGCAGCTCCCCGGCGGGTGCGTCACCCGGCCCCGATGGAGATCGAGCACCGCTCGCGACACCTCCGCCAGCTGCCTGCGGACTTCGCGGCGCGCGCCCTTCACCCGCGCCACCTTGAGCGAGTCGTAGGCGGTCGTCTGGTGGCGCATCCACGCGATCACCGCGGCCTCGGCCCGCTGCTCGAGGGGAATGCGCTCGGTGCGCGCGACCGTGCCGCTGCCCACCGGCGTCGCGTGCACGGCCACCGCCTTCGCCACGCTCGCCTCGAGTTCCTTGAACTGCGGCGTGAAGCGAAGGAACGCTCGCACGCTCGCCTCGAAGTCGACCTCGTACTGCGCCTGCTCTTGGTGGCGGCGCTTCAGCTCGGCGGCGCGGCGCTTCGCGTAGGCAGGGGTGGTGCGTTCTTGATCGAGCAGCGCCTTCGCGGCTTCGATGTTCTCGGCGGGCGCCCAGACTCCTTTGGAGAAGGTCTTGCGGCCTACCTTCTCGGCCACCGTCCAGCTCGGGCCGGCGGCCTTCACCCGGCGCGTCAGCCCGGCGTCACCGGGCGGGAGGCAGGCCCAGCCCGCGGGTATCTGGAGGACCCGGCCGTCGGGTGCTCTCACCTGGTGCGGGTCTTTCGTTGGGGAGCAGGTCAGCGTTTGTTGCATGCACCGGCGCGTAGCACAGGGTTGGTTTGCCCTCTCCCCGACCCTCTCTTCCCCTCGAGGCGCGAGTTCGCCTTCCCCCTCGGGGAGAGGGAGGCACTTCTCTTTCGTCTCTTTCGATCAGTCCGTGAGATCGAGTGGGACGGCTACCTCGAAGCAGGTGCCATCGGAGCCGGTGGTGAAGGTGAGCGTTCCGCCCATCGACGCCACGATCTCCTTGCAGATGGCCAGGCCCAGGCCCGTGCCCTTCCCCGGATCTTTCGTGGTGAAGAACGCGTCGAACATGCGCTTCTGCACGTCGAGCGGAATGCCGGTGCCGTAGTCGCGCACCAGGATCACCACCTGCGCCGCGTCGCTGCGGCTGCTGATCTCGAGCTTGCGCTTGTTGCGCGGCAGCTCGCTCATCGCGTCGATGCCGTTCTGCATCAGGTTGAGCGTGATCTGCCCCAGCGCCGACGGGCTGCCCATCACCTCGGGCAACCGCCCCACCCTGCACTCCACGTCGACGTTCTGCTTGTGGGCGCCCCGGAAGATGGTGACCGCCTCGCTCACCGCGCGGCCCGGCTCGAAGCGAATGCGTTCGTCCTTCTTCCGCGCCGTGCCCTTGAGCGCCTGCACGATCGCCTCGATGCGCGAGACGCCCTCGAGCGACTCGCTCACCATGTCGTCGACCTCGCTCATCGGTGACGTCGAGCGGCCTTCCCGCAGATCGTCGAGATCCCCCCGCAGCGAGTTGAGGTTGCTCTTCAGGAACGCGAGCGGGTTGTTGATCTCGTGCGCCACGCCGGCGACCAGCTGGCCGATGGTCGCGAGCCGATCGCGCTGCGTCGCCACCTCGCGCGCCCGGTTCGCTTCCTGCTCCAACGTCGCCAGATCGAGCACCGCACCCACCGCGTCGGCCAGCGCGTGACACAGCCGAAGCAGGCCTTCCGACAACCCGTCGCGCGTGGAGAGATAGAGCACGCCCTTCGCGCTGCGCCCGAACACCGGCATCAACGCGGCGGCCAGGCCCCGCTCGCGGCGGAACGGCACCGGAGACTCGCAGCTCGCCAGGTCAGGCAGCGTCACCGGCCTGCGGTGCTGCAGCACCACCGCCAGCACCGACTCGTTCACCTCGTTGCGCAGCGCGACCGCCTCGGCGGCGTCGTGCGCCGGCAACCCCGACGACGCGACGCACGAGAAGCGGGTGCCCGTCGGATCCAGCTCGAAGAACGCCAGGTGCGTGGCGTTGAGCGCCGTGTGCACCGCCTCGAGCGCCCGCTGCAGCGCCTGCTGGCGGGTCGTGCTCGACGCGATCGCCTTGAGCACCGCCCGCAGGACCGACGCCTCGGTGCGCGCCTTTTCCAGCCGCTGCCGATCGAGCACCACCATGAACGCGTCACCGCGGCGATCCGGGGCGACCGACACCTGCACCCGCTCCGAGCCCGACAGCTCCAGGCCCGACTGAATGCAGGTGCGGGTAGTGCGACAGGCTTCCAGCAGCCGACCGATCAACTGCTCGATTCGGAGACCAGCCCCGGATGCCAGCAGTGTCTCGGCCGGATTGTTCCAATCCATCGCCTCGCCGCTTTCGCTGACCCAGACCAGCCCCACGGGCAGCTCATCGATCAACGCGCGGAAGCCGTCCTCTCCTGAGGACTCCTCCACGCGCTGGGGCAGCAGGCGGCTCATGCTCCTGCGGTGCTGTGCAATTCGGCCGCCCGCCGCATGGGTATTCGCGCGTCTGCCTGAGTCCCCGATCACCCTTCGACCAAGCCGTTGATCTCGCATGCGGGCAGACCGCTTCGGCAAAACGGGGGGTGAAGTCGACCCTTGGTCACCCATGTGGCGCGTCAGCCGAATGACTCGGAATCGTTGGGTTTCTGGCGGTGGCAAGCGGGTTGCTCAGGCCCCCTGCACACAAGCCGACCCACATGCAGTGGGGACGCGGTGAGGGGCGACACGATGAACCTGGCGACTGCGAACCTGACCTCTGGCGACTTCGGCACGAGCAACAACCTCATTCACGATGCGCAGTCGCCGATCGTCGAGGTGCTGCGGGCCTGCGAGCGCATCGCGCCGACCGACTCGAACGTGCTGCTCACGGGAGAGACGGGCACGGGCAAGGAGGTCTTCGCCCGCCATCTCCACGACCACAGCCCGCGCGCGGGCCGACACTTCGTGCCGGTCAACTGCGGCGCGATTCCCGAGACACTGCTCGAGAGCGAGCTGTTCGGTCACGTGCGTGGCGCCTTCACCGGCGCGGTGGTCTCGCGCAAGGGCCGGGTGGCGATGGCCGAGGGGGGCACGCTCTTCCTCGACGAGATCGGCGAGCTGCCCTTCTCGCTCCAGGTGAAGCTGCTGCGCCTCTTGCAGGAGCGCACCTACGAGCCCGTGGGCAGCGCCGAGAGCGTCACCGCGAACTTCCGGTTGATCGCTGCCACCAACCGCAACCTCGCCGCCGAGGTGGAAGCCGGGCGCTTCCGCCGCGATCTCTTCTACCGCCTGCAGGTCTGCCCGCTCGAGCTGCCCCCGCTGCGCGCGCGCCGCACCGACATCATGAAGCTGTTCATGCACTTCTGGCGCGGCCGCGGCGAGACCCGCCCGCTCGAGCCGATGGCGGTGCGCGCGATCGAGCTGCACTCGTGGCCGGGCAACGTGCGCGAGCTGGAGAACCTGGTCGAGCGGGTGTCGGTGTGCACCGAGGGCACCGTCATCCGCGTGACCGACCTGCCGCCGCACATCCGCCAGGCCGCCATGGCCGCCAACGAGATCGGCCTGTCGATCGTGCCCCCTCCGTCATCGGTGAGCCTGCTGCTCGGGCCTCCGCCCGCGACGCCGCCCGCGCCGCTGCGCTTCCCGCTCGAGGCCGCGCTGCCTGCCGGCTTCGAGCCGCTCGCCAGCGAAGGCCCCGACCTGCAGCGGCTGGCGCCTGCCGCGCTGCTGGCCGACGCCGCGGGGCCGAAGTTCCCCATCGATCTGCCGAACCTGCTGCGCACGGTGGAAGAGCTCTACATCACCGCGGCGCTCGCCCAGGCCGGGGGCAACCGCAAGGCCGCGGCCGATCTGCTGGGGCTCCAGCGCACCACGCTCGTCGAGAAGCTGCGCCGCCGCAGCCGCGAGACCCAGGCCGCCTGAGCATTCCCACGCTGCGAAGAAAGGAGTGACACCTTGCTGAGCCTGAGTCTGGCCCTTCTCGTGGGCGTCACTTCCCCGGGCACCAGCCCTGTCCCCGACAGGGTCCCGACCGGCTTCACCGTCTCGGTGGAGCGCGTCGACCTCTCAGGCGCCGCGACGGTGGTGGTCGACCCCCTCCTGGGGCGGGTGCTCGTCCAGGGCGCGAGCCTGAGCGGCAAGGCGCCGCGCCTGTGCCCGACGGTGGAGCGCAAGGGCGACCAGCTCACCCTGCGCTGCACCACGAAGAAGCTCTGGGCCGAGGTCTCACACGACGTGCGTGGACACTTCATCGACCTGCGCGAGCTGAGCGGCGTGAGCTGGCTCGACCTGTCGCTGCTGCCCATGAAGGGCTGGGCCCCGCACAGCGTGCTGCTGCCCGACACCTGCCCGGGCACCCTGGCGGCGGCGCGGGGTGAGTGCGCGCTGGCCCGCGGCGAGCTCGAGGCGGCGCGCGCCGCGTGGACCGACGGTCTCACCGGCCCCGACGCCAGCCTCTGCCACCTGCGACTGGGCGACCTGGCGATCCGCGAAGGCGCGATCGAGGCGGCGCTGGCGTACTACGCGAAGGTGCCCCCGGTCGGCTTCATCGGCCGCATGGGCCAGGCGCGCACCTGCGAGCTGCTGGGCACGTGCCTCACCGAAGACGCGTCGACCCACGCGGGCAACACCGAGGCGCTCCCGGCCGAGCTGGCCCGCGAGCTCACCCTGTTCTCGGTGCGCCGCGAGCTGGCCGCGGGGCGCGATGGGCGGGCCATGCAGGTGCTGCTCGCGCTGATGGAGACCGACCGCGAGGCGTGCGAGGGGTGGCTGCCGCTCTGCCAGAAGTTCCTCGCGGTGGGCTTCGCCAGCGATTCGGCCGACGCGCGCATCGCCGCGCTCTCGGCGTTCCTCACCGACAAGGCGCGCAGGGGCCCGGCGGAATACGAGCTCAACCGCGCCGCGTCGCTCACCGCGCGGGACCTGGGCGCGCCGGCCTTCGCTGCGAGCATCCTCTCGGCGAACACGCCGAAGGTGCCGGCGGCCGAGCTCTCGGCGCACCTCCTGGAGATCGTCAGGCTCTACCTGGCCGCGCGGGACCCGGTGCGCGCGACCGTGGTTCTCGAATACGCCGAAGGCAAGCTCGGGGCCGGGGCGTACCGCGGCGGCTGGAACGGCGCGCGACGCCAGCTGGGCCGCCGCGCGGGCACCGCAGTCGCTGCGCCCACCGTCGAGCGCTCACTCGAAGCCCTCAGCACGCAGGTCTCGCTGTCGACAGATCTCGCCCGCGCGGCCGCCTTGCGCAGCCGGGCGTCCATTCCGGAGAACGCACCATGAGCATGTCCCCGAGTTCGCCTGTGTCACCCCGAGGCGCGCCTGTGTCCTTCAGCCCTGCCATGCGGCACGCGCTGGGCGCCGCCCTCGACGTGGCCTCGACGCCCACCACCGTGTTGCTCAGCGGCGAGACCGGCACCGGCAAAGAAGTGCTCGCCCGCTTCATTCACCAGAGCTCGGCGCGCGCCGACCTGCCCTTCACGGTGATCTCCGGCGCCTCGATGGACCTCGAGCAGACCGAGGCCGCCCTGCGCCACGGCGGCACGGTGCTCCTCGACGAGGTGGGCAGCATCGCCATCGAGGTGCAGGGGCGGCTGCTCACCCTGCTCGAGGGCGCGCACGCCTCTCGCATCATCGCCACCTCGCACCGCGACCTGCGCGACCTGGTGGAGCGCGGCCAGCTCCGCTCGGACCTCTTCTACCGCCTCGACGTCTTCCCCATCGCCGTGCCCTCGCTGAGGGAGCGCAAGGAAGACATCGCGCCGCTCGCCGACCTGCTGCTCGAGCGCGCCGCGGTGAACCTGGGCCGCCAGGCGGCGCGGCTCACCGGCGAGGCGCTGGGCCTGCTCGAGTCCCAGCCCTGGCCCGGCAACGTGCGCGAGCTGGCCAACGCGCTCGAGCGCGCCACCATCCGCTCGCGCGGACCGTTGATCGAAGCGGCAGACCTCGGCCTCACGGCCCGGCCCGTCGACCTCTCGCTCTTCCCCAACCACCTGCCGCTCGATCTCGATCAGCTCGAGCGCCTGGCCATCGCAGAGGCGCTGCGCCGCACGTCCGGAAACCGCACCCACGCCGCCCGCCTGCTCAACATCGGCCTGCGCACGCTGCGACAGAAGCTGAACACCACCACCCCTTCCCACGCCGGCGCCGAGCTGCTCGCCGAGGCGCCCTGATCATGAAGCTCTTCGACACGACGCTCACGAAGCTTCAGTCTGCCCTCGACGTTCGGCTCGAGCGGCAGAACGTGCTCAACGGAAACCTCGCCAACCTCGACACGCCCGGGTACTCGCCGCGCGAGCTCGACTTCGACAAGGCGCTGGCGGCGGCGGTCGCCTCGCCGAAGGACGCCGGGGCCCCGGCGCCGGTCGCGTCGCACGAGGGGTTTCTGCCGGTGGGCAACCCGGACCCCGTGGGCGCGGACAGCTCGGCCTTCATTCACGTGGCGACCGAGCTGCAGGGCGGGCTCGATGGGAACGGCGTGGATCTCGACAAGACGATGGTCGAGCTCGCCCGCAACTCGCTGCTGTACGGCGCGGCCGCGAAGGCGGTGGGCAAGAAGCTCGCGCTGCTGCGGTACGTCGCGACGGATGGGGTGGGTTGATGACCTCGATGACAGCCACAGGAGCGAATCATGTCTGACTTCCTCACGGCCTTGCGCGTCAGTGGCTCGGCGCTCTCGGCGCAGCGCACCCGCGTCAACCTCGCCTCGAGCAACCTGGCCAACGCCGAGTCGACCCGCGGCCCCGACGGCCAGCCGTACCACCGCCGCGACCCGGTGCTCACCGCGGTGAACTTCGAGGCCGAGCTCGGCGGCGCTGGCGCCGGCACCGGCCCGGGAGGCGCCGAGGGCGTGGCCGTCACCCAGGTGGTCGAGGACCAGTCGCCCGGCAAGCGGGTGTACCTGCCCGGCCACCCCGACGCCGACGCCGATGGCTTCGTCACCTTCCCCAACGTCAACCCGCTCCACGAGACGGTCAACCTGCTCACGGCGTCTCGCAGCTACGAGGCGAACGCCAGCGCGGTCGACACGCTCAAGAGCATGGCGCAGCGCGCGCTGGACATCTCGAGGTAACGCATGAAGCCCCTGACCCTGAACACCATCGAGAACCCCGGTGCCGCGAGCCCCGGCATCGCCACGCCCGAGAAGGTCGACGGCGACGGCTTCGGCCAGACCCTCAAGTCGGCCATCGAGCAGGTCGACGCGCTGCAGGGCGAAGCCGACCTCGAGTCGCAGAAGCTCGCGGGCGGCGCCGGCAACCTGCACGAGACGATGCTCGCGCTCGAGAAGGCCGACGTGGCGATGCGCGTCGCCATGAAGGTGAGGAACAAGATCCTCGATGCCTACAACGAAGTGATGCGGATGCCGGTGTAAGCCATGGAGACGCTCCTCAAGCAGCTCAAGGAACTGCCCGCCCGCTTCCTGGCGATGCCCGCGGGCCTGCGCATCGCGCTGATCGCCGGCGTGGGGCTCGCGGTGGCCGTGGCCCTGAGCGTGGCCGGGGTCGCCCGCAGCGGCGAGTACCAGTACGCCTTCACCAACCTCACCCAGGAAGACTCCACCGAGGCCACCGGCATTCTCCAGAACGCGGGCATTCCGTTTCGCAGCGAAGCGAACGGAACCGCGCTCGCGGTGCCTGCAGACAAGGTCTACGACTCGCGCATCCTGCTGGCGACCGCGGGGTTGCCGCGCGGCGGCGGGGTCGGGTTCGAGCTCTTCGACCGCGGCGATCTCGGGGTCAGCGAGTTCACCCAGAAGGTCAACCTGCGCCGGGCCATCGAGGGCGAGCTGGCGCGCACCATCGGCAACTTCTCGGGCGTGCGCAGCGCGCGGGTGACGGTGTCGCTGGGGGAGCACGGCCTGTACCGCGACGAAGACAAGAAGGCGGCGGCGTCGGTGGTGGTGGTGCTGCAGCCCGGCCGCACCCTGGGCGATCGCGAGCTGGCCGGCATCCGCCACCTCGTCTCGTCGTCCACGCCCGGCCTCGCCGCTGACGCGGTCACGGTGATGGACGGGCGCGGCGCGGTGCTCTCGGCCGACTCCGCGTGGGACGCGCCCGAGGCGTCGTACCAGCGCAAGCTCGAGCACGCCTTCGAGCAGCAGATCATCACCCTGCTCGAGCCCGTGGTGGGCGCGGGCGCGGTGATCGCCAAGGTGACGGCCACGGTCGACAACTCCACCGTCAACCAGAACAGCGAGGTGTTCGACCCCGACCAGGTGGCGCTGCGCAGCGAGCGCACCGCCTCGGGCAACACCTCGAACCAGACCAACACCCCGGCCGGCGTGGCGGGCGCGCAGGCCAACGTGCCCCTGGCGCCGCAGCCCCCGCAGCAGGGTCCCACGCAGCAGGGCAATTCGCAGACCTCGGACCTCACCAAGAACTTCGAGATCACCAAGACCACCACCCAGACCCAGGTGCGCCACCCGCGGCTGACGAAGATCTCGGTGGCGGTGATCGTCGACGGCGCCGACGGCAAGGCCCGCACGCCTGAAGAGGTGACGAAGCTGGGCGAGCTCGCGCGCAAGGCGGTGGGCTTCGACGACGCGCGTGGAGACCAGTTCGAGATCACCAGCCAGCTCTTCGGTCGCAGCGCCGAGGTGCCCGAGGTCAAGCCGGTGGCCGCCACGGTGGCCGCCTGGGTCTACGGCGCGGTCGCCGGCGGCGTGCTGCTGCTCGCGGCGCTGGCCTTCTTCCTGTCGCGCCGGGCGTCGAACGCGAAGGGCAAGCTGCAGACGCTGGTGCTCAAGCCCGGCGAGACGGTCTCGCAGCTCGAGGCCCGCCAGGCGGCCGTCGACGGCATCGTCACCGCGGTGAAGAAGGAAGAGCCGCCGCTGCTCGTCGACCCACTCGCCGACCTCAAGGACAGGGCCCGCGCCCTGGTGCGGGAAGACCCGGAGCGCGCGCTGATGCTGGTGCGCGCCTGGCTGAGCTCGGATCTCGAGAAGGGGACGGAACATCATGGCTGAGGGCAAGAAGGACGAAGCGCTGCCGTGGCTCGAGAAGGGCGGCCCGGGCGCAGAGCGGGTGGCGGCCCTGTTGATGGGGCTGGGCGCCGAGGCGGCCACCGCGCTCTTCCAGCAGATGACCGAGATGGAAGTGCGGCAGATCGCGCTCGGCGCGAAGGCGCTCAAGCGCATGGGGACGAAGGCCATTCCCGACTCGCTCAAGACGTTCTGCGACTCGATGATGCAGGCCGGCGTCGACGCGCTCGGCGGCGACGCGATGCTGCGCAAGATGGCCACCGAGCTGCTCGGGCCCGACACCGTCAAGCGCACCTTCGACGCGCAGCCCCCCACCCACCAGCCCGAAGAGCTGCTGGGCGTGGTGGCCACGGCCGACCCGGAGTCGCTGGCGATGATCCTCGCCCGCGAGCAGCCGCAGACCATCGCCCTGGTGCTCAGCTCGCTCACCGCCGAGCGCGCGGCGCTGGTGATGGACAGGTTGCCCCTGGCGATGCGCCCCCAGGTGGTGCGCCGCATGGCGGTGGTCGAGGCCGTTTCCCCCGAGGTGCTGCGCGAGGTGCGCACCGCGCTCGCCAGCGAGCTCAACTCGCTGGTGGCCGAGGGCATGCGCCGCGTCGACGGGCGCATCGCCGCGCTCGAGATCCTCCGGCGCAGCCCGGCCACCCAGCAGACCGAGATCCTCGCGTCGATCGAGCGGGACGACCCGAACCTCGCCAACGAGCTGCGCAGCAAGCTCTTCACGTTCGAAGACCTCACGCGCCTGTCGGATCGCGATCTGCAGAGCCTGATGAAGGACCTCGACATGAAGCAGGTCACCGTCGCCCTCAAGGGCGGCTCACCGGAGCTGCGCGAGAAGTTCCTCAAGAACATGTCGTCGCGCGCCGGAGAGCTGCTGCAGGACGACCTGACGGCGATGGGCCCGGTGAAGCTCTCGGAGGTCGAGGGCGCGCAGGCAGAGATCGCCAAGGTGGCGATCGAAGCCGCCGAGAAGGGGCGCATCACCATCGTCAGGCCCACCGACAAGATGCTCTGACCCCGAAGGGAACGAATGAAGACACCAGCGTTCATGATCGGGACGAAAGCGGTGCCGAACGAGGCGCTCAAGCTGGCCCTCATCGACCCATCGCGCATCAGGAACGTGGCGTGGACGCCGAGCGCGCCCGAGCCGGCGCTGCCCGAGCTGACCCTGGTACCGCCCCCGCCGCCTCCCACGCCGCCGCCCCCGGGCTTCGTGCCCCTGGCGTCTGCGCCCGTGGGCCCGGCCTTCACGCCCGAGGCCGAGCGGCAGCTCAAGGCCGCGATCGAGGCCCTCAACTCGCAAGGCCAGCGCCTCGCCGAGCAGGCCCGCAGCGACGCGCTCGAGCTGGGCATTCTGATCGCCCGGCGCATCGTCGAGCGCGAGCTCTCGGCCAACCTCGAGGGCGTCTTCAGCCTGATCAAGAGCGCCATCCGCCGGGTGGGCGAGGATCACGTGACGCGGGTGCGCCTCAACTCCATCGACGTGATCCGCTTCGAGGCCGCGGCGCGCGCCGACTTCAGCCTGGGCACGATCGAGCTCGTCGCCGACCTCACCCTCGAGCCCGGTGACGTGATGGTCGACACCGACTCGCACACCATCGACGGCCGCCTGTCGACCCGCTTCGAAGAGCTGGTGCGCCAGCTCGACGGGACGCCGAAGTGAGCGGGCTCGACCTCGAGCGCCTGCGAAAGAACCTCGAGCGCGCCGAGCCGGTGGTGGTGCAGGGGCGGATCGTCAAGGCGTCCGGGCTGGTGCTCGAGGCCTCGCTGCCGCGCGTGGCGCTGGGCACGGCCTGCGAGATCCTCGACGACGATGGCCGGGTGTTCCAGGCCGAGGTGGTGGGCTTCAACGGGCCCACCGCGCTGCTGGTGCCGTTCGGCGAGATGGAAGGCATCCGCGAGGGGTGCGTGGTGATCCCCCGTGCCGCGGCCAGTGAGCTGCCGGTGGGTGACGCGCTGCTGGGCCGGGTGGTGGACGCGCGCATGCAGCCTCTCGACGGGCTGCCCCAGATGGTGCTGCGCGATCGGGCGAAGCTCTCGGCGGCGCCGCCCCCCGCCATGCAGCGGAGGCGCATCGAGAAGCCGATGGTGCTGGGGGTCAAGGCGCTCGACTCGTGCCTCACGCTCGGTGAAGGCCAGCGCGTGGGGGTGATGGCCGGCCCCGGCGTGGGCAAGTCGGTGCTGCTGGGGATGATCGCCCGGCACGCGAAGGCCGAGATCATCGTGGTCGGGCTGATCGGCGAGCGTGGCCGCGAGGTGCGCGAGTTCGTCGAGCGCGACCTGGGCCCCCAGGGGCTGGCGCGCAGCGTGGTGGTGGTGGCGACGGGCGACGCGCCGCCGCTGGTGCGGGTGCGGGCGGGCATGGCCGCGACCGCGGTGGCCGAGTACTTCCGCGCGAAGGGCAAGAAGGTGCTGCTGCTGGTCGACTCGCTCTCGCGCATCGCCATGGCGCAGCGGGAGATCGGGCTCGCTGCAGGTGAACCTCCCACCTCGAAGGGCTACCCGCCTTCGGTCTTCGCCGCCCTGCCCCGCCTGGTGGAACGCGCGGGCAACGACGCGGGACAGGGCAGCATCACCGCGCTCTACACGGTGCTCGCCGAAGGTGACGACCTGACCGATCCGGTCACTGACGCGGCGCGCGCGGCGCTCGACGGGCACATCGTGCTGTCCCGCCGCCTGGCCAACGCCGGTCATTTTCCCGCCGTCGACGTTCTGGCGTCGGTGAGCCGGTGCATGTCGGACGTCACGTCGGTGACGCATCGCGAGCTCGCGTCGACGATGCGCGACGTGCTCTCTGCGTACCGCGAAGCGGCCGATCTGATTGAGGTCGGCGCCTACCAGTCAGGGTCCAACCCGCGCGTCGATCGCGCCCTCCAGGTCATCGGCACGCTCAATGCTTTCCTGAAGCAGGCGCCCGACGAGCAGCTGTCGCTCGAGCAGACGCTGACGCAGGTGAAGGCCGCGCTGACCCCGACGCCGGGGCCGGCCGTGAGACGGGAGCCGAACCGTGGTTGAGCTGATGATGGTGATGCTGCTGGCGAGTGGTCCCGAGGCGCCGACGCCGCCGAAGGCGCCGGTGGTGCCGCTGGTCGCGGCGCCGGCACCGGTGCCTGTGCTGCCGGAGGTGATGCCCGAGGTGCCCCCGCCGCCGCTCACCCGGAAGGCGCTGTGTGGCGAGCTCACCCGCACCAGCAAGGAGCTGGCGAACGCGCGCGCGAAGGTCGAGGCCGATCGCAAGGCGCTCGACGGCGAGCGCAGGGAACTGGAGAAGCTCAAGGCGGAGATCGTCCAGGCGCGCGCCGGCCTGCGCACCGAGACGGACAGGCTCGAGGCGCTGCTGGCGAAGCGTGATGACGCACCACCGCCCCCCGCCGAGCGGCCCGCGCCGAAGGTGACGGCCTCGCGTCCGCAGGAGCTCGACGCGCTCGCCCGCACCATGAAGTCGATGAAGCCTGAAGCCGCCGCGGCCCTGGTGCAGCGCAGTGAGCCGAACCTCGCGGCCGCGCTGCTCAAGCGCATGAAGCCCGCCGACGCCGGGGCCGTGATGGACCGGCTCAAGCCCGAGCTGGCCGCCGATCTGATGGCGCTCATGTCGACGATGCCTTCGACGCCCCCGAAAGCAGCGGGAGGCCGCCTGTGAAGATCGACGTGCTCAAGCTGTTGATGGGAAAGAAGCCGGAAGCCCGCAAGGGGGCGCCTGCCCCGGGCTTCGAGGCTGCGCTGCTCGCCGAGTCTCCCCACCCGAAGGCAGGGCGCGGTGCGGCCCCCGCGTCCTCGAGCGACGAGAAGAAGCCCCGCGCGGCGTCCAGCACCGAGGAGGCGCTCCTCGTCTCTCGCAACCTGACTCCCCACGCCCGCCCCCACACGCTCTTCGTCACGAAGCAGCCCGACCTGAAGGACCCCAGGGCGCCGAAGGCGCTCGCCGCCGCGTCGCCGCAGAAGGCCGTCACGCTCGACCAGCTCGCCACGCGCTCCAGAGAACAGCACGCCCCTGCGCGCGTCACCGGGCCCACCGAGAAGAAGCCCCTGCGCGGAGAACAGCCGCAGCCCCGCGAGGCCACGCGCGAGCGCACCCACGAGGCGAAGCGATCCGACGAGGCCCCCGTCACGGCCCAGACGTCCGTGGCGGCCCAGGTGCAGACTTCCGAGCCGTTCCGCCTCGAGGCCCCCGCCCCGATCAAGGAAGCCGCGCCGCTGGTCCCGCTCGCCCCGGTGATGAACGACGACCCGTCACTGCGGGTGGTGCTGCTGCCCACCATCGCCCGCCTCTCGATGGACACGGGCGAGGCCGGCCGCATCAACGTGCAGCTCAAGGTGCAGGACGGCGTCACCGAGCTGCGCGCCACCGGCCCCGCGGCGCAGCTGCTCGAGTCGCGCCAGGGAGAGCTGCGGGTGGCGCTGGCGAAGGAAGGCCTCGCGCTCGGCCACTTCGATCTCACCCAGAGCGGTTCCCAGCACCGGCACGCCGAGCGCCCCGAGCTCGAGTTCTCGCCCCCCCCCACTGCGCGCCGCGCGGTGAGTTCCCAGGATCCCGCGGCCGAAGACGGCCGCGTTCACGTGAAGGCCTGACGCCATGCCCAACTCCATCGAAGGTCTGAGCAGCACCACCGGAGCCCCCCCGAGCAGCGCCGCGGCGACCGGCTCGCGCGCGCTCGGCAAGAACGAGTTCCTCAAGCTGCTCACCACCCAGCTCGCCAACCAGGATCCCCTCGCCCCCACCGACAACCAGGCCTTCATCGCGCAGCTGGCGCAGTTCGCCAGCGTGGAGCAGGCCGAGGCCGCCAACAGCCGGCTCGACGCGCTGATCATCGCGCAGGCCGCGAACAACCAGACCTCGGTGGCCAACCTGGTGGGGAAAGACATCATCTACCGCACCGACAGCATCGCCGCGACGGCCGCCAACCCCACCCCGCAGATCCAGGGCGAGCTGGCGGAGTCGGCGACGCAGGTCAACGCGATCATCACCGACGAGAACGGCAAAGAGGTGGCCAAGCTGGTCATGCACGATCAGCAGGCTGGCACCGTCAGCTTCGACTGGGGCACCACCTCGCTCCCGCCCGGCAAGTACAAGGTGACGCTCACCGCGAAGGACGAGAAGGGCGAGAGCATCGCCATCGCCCCCCGCAACCGCGCGCGCGCCACCGGCGTCACCTTCGAGGCGGGCTACCCCGAGCTCATCCTCAACGGGGTGCGCGTGAAGATGTCCGACATCATTCAGATCGCCGAAGCCGCCACCACCAACGCACCACCACCAGGAGCCTGAACCCATGAGCCTTCTCTCTGCCCTCACCACCGGCACCGCCGGGTTGCAGGCCAACAGCACCGAGCTGTCGGTCATCGGCGACAACATCGCCAACGCCAACACCATCGGCTTCAAGGCCGGCCGCGCCGCGTTCCAGGACCAGCTGCTCCAGGAGATCATCGGCTCGCCCGGGGGTGGCCAGATGGGCCTGGGCTCGCGGCTCCAGGCGATTCAGCGGCTGGTGACGCAGGGCTCGATCATGGAAACGGGCCTGGCCACCGATCTCGCGCTCGACGGCTCGGGCTACTTCGTGGTGCGCGGCGCGCAGGCCGGCGTGCAGGGCCAGTTCTACACGCGCGCGGGCCAGTTCCGCGTCGACGAGTCGGACTACCTCTCGACGCTCGACGGGCTGCGCGTGCAGGGCTACCCGAACACGGGCACCGGCCAGGCGCGCGGCAACATCGGCGATCTCAAGGTGGGCAGCGCCACGGCCGTCGCGGTGCCCACGGGGAACATCACCATTCGCGCCAACCTCGACTCGAACGCGCCGATTCCCACCGCGGCCTTCGACCCGCTCGACCCGTCGGCGACGGCCTCGTTCGCCACCACCACCACCATCTACGACACGCTGGGCAACGCCCACACGGTCGACGTGTACTGGCAGCACACCGCCCCGGGCACCTGGGAATTCCACGCGGTCACCGACGGCGCGAACGTCACCGGCGGCACCGCCGGCCAGGGCAGCGAGATCGCCACCGGCACGCTCGACTTCGACACCGCCGGCGCGCTGGTGAGCTCGACCCAGAGCTCGAACTTCCTGCCCACGGGCGCCACCCAGCCGCAGGCGCTCACCTTCAACCTGGGCACCCCGATCCCCACGGGCACCGGGCTCGACGGCGTCACCCAGTTCGCCGGCGCGGGCACGACCACGTTCGTCAGCCAGGACGGCAGCTCGTACGGTGAGCTGGCGAGCATTCAGATCAACACCAGGGGCGAGGTGATCGGCGCCTTCACCAACGGCGCGACGCGCATTCTCGGCCAGGTGGCGGTGGCCGACTTCGAGGCGCCAGATCGCCTGCAGCGCATGGGCGGCAACATGCTGCAGGAGACGGTGGACTCCGGGCAGCCGACCATCGGCGACCCGGGCGCAGGCGGCCGCGGGGTCATCAAGTCGGGTGCGCTCGAGCAGTCGAACGTCGACCTCGCCAACGAGTTCGTGCGCATGATCGCCGCGCAGCGCGGCTTCCAGGCGAACTCGAAGACGATCACCACCGCCGATCAGCTGCTGCAGGAGCTGATGCAGATCAAGCGGTAGGCGTGAGGTGAGAAGTGGCCCCCTCGCCAATTCCCTGACGCGCCTCAAGTCCGACGCGCGCCGTGCCGAAGAGATGGCGAAGGGCACGCACCATGATCCTCCTCACCAAGCTCGACGGACACACCATCGCCGTCAACGACGAGTTGATCGTCTTCGCAGAGTCGACCCCGGACACGGTGATCACGATGTCCGGCGGGCAGCGGATGTTGATTCGCGAGCCGCTGGCAGAGCTGATGGAGCGGGTGCGAGCCTTCCGGCGGTCGACGTTCCCTGGGGGCGAGCATGGATAAGACGACCATTCCCGGAATCGTGTTCTCGATCGGCATGCTCCTGCTCGGGCAGAAGCTCGAGGGCGGGCACGCCGGTTCGCTGCTCCAGCTCACCGCCTTCTTGATCGTGATCGGCGGCACCGTGGGCGCAGTGGCGGTCTCGTACCCGCTCGGCGAGATCATCGGCGGGCTCAAGGCCTTCAAGCTGGCGCTGGTCGAGAAGCCCAACGACATGGTGCCGCTGATGGCCCAGCTGGTGGACCTGGCCACGGTCGCCCGCCGCGACGGCGTGCTGGCGCTCGAGAGCAAGCTCACCGAGATCAAGGATCCGTTCCTCAAGCGGGCGCTGGGCTTCCTGGTCGACGGCGTGGAGGCGAGCGTCGCGCGCAACACGCTCGAGACCGAGATCGAGGTCGAAGCCGAAGAGGGCACGGTGCACGCGAAGATCTGGGGCGACTTCGGAGCGCTCTGCCCGACGGTCGGTGTGCTCGGGGCCGTGTTCGGCCTCATTCACGTGATGGAGAACCTCGACGACCCGTCGAAGCTCGGCCCCGGCATCGCCGTCGCGTTCGTGGCCACGGTCTACGGCGTCGGCGCGGCCAACCTGATCGCGCTGCCCATCGCCAACAAGCTCAAGCGCCGGGTGGCGCTGGAGAAGGAACGGAAGGTCCTCATCTCGGAGGGCGTGCTCTCCATTCAAGAAGGGCTCAACCCCCGCATCCTCGAGGAGAAGCTCAAGAGCTTCGCCGGAGCGCACGGCAAGCACGCAGCCAGGGCGCCTGCCGCGAAGCCCTCATGAGTCACCGGGCCGAGAACCAGGCGGTCAACGCCCAGCGGTCGGCCTTCGACTCGAGCACCTCGTGCTCGACCAGTTCGGAACGGAAGATCACCAGGCGATCCAGGGTGGGCTCGAGGTCGATCGGCGGGGCCACGTGAAGCCGCAGCTGCCCTCCGTGTTGGGGGCCCCAGCCTTCGTTCAAGTAGACGATCGCCGTCACCCGCCGGTTGTCCTGTCCGGGGAACGCGTCGCGGTGCCGCGCGTAGTGAGCCCCCGGCCCGTAGTGCGAGAGCTGCAGATCGAAGCTGCGCAGCCCCAACCACGCCGCTTCGTTGAGCGGCTGCATGAGCGCGGCGAAGTGGGCCACGGCCTCGGCCAGCGCGCCCGTGGCCTCGCCGGCCGTCAGCCAGGCGATCTCATCGGTGCGCACCGCGTCGTCGAGCTCGTGCCCGCGGCGAATGCCCGCGCGCTTCATCGGCACCCTTTGCGCTTCGGCGCGCACCTGCAGCGCCAGCGAAGGGCCCAGAAAGGCAGGCTTGGTGAAGAAGCCTCTCGAGCCCAACTGCTCCACTTCGGTCGCCGTGAACATGCAGACGCCTTGTTTAGCTCCCCTCTCGACGTGCCGATGAGTCAATGAGCCATGGCGAAGAAGCACAAACATGAGGAACACGAGAACCACGAGCGGTGGGTCATCTCGTACGCCGACCTCCTGACGCTGCTCTTCGCCGTCTTCGTGGTGCTCTACGCCTCGAGCCGGGTGGACACGAGCAAGCTGGCGCAGGCGAGCGAGTCGATGCGCTGGGCGCTGCACTTCAAGGGTGAAGGCGGCGTGACCAAGCTGGCGCTCTTCCGCGGCCCGCCCACCGAAGGCGGCTGCGTCACCAACCTGGGCGGAGACCCGGTGGTGTCGAGCATGCAGAAGAAGCTGGTCGAAGAGACCCGGCGCAAGCTGGAGAAGTCGCTCAAGCCCTTCCTCCTGCGCAAGGAGAAGACGCCCACCGTGATCGTCGAGGTGGAGAACGGGAAGCTGCGGCTGCGGCTGGCGGCGTACCGCTTCTTCGACCCCGCCTCGGCGGCGCTGCGCCCGGAGGCCCTGGCAGTGCTCGACGCCATCTCGAGCGAGCTGGCCGAGTCAGGCCAGCTGATCCGGGTGGAAGGCCACACCGACGACGGGCCGATCACCTCGCTGCGCTTCCGCAACAACTGGGACCTCTCGGCGGCCCGGGCGGCGACGGTGGTGTCCTACCTCGAGCAGGCGCACGGCGTGGCGAACACCCGCCTCACCGCCGCGGGCCTGGGGTCGAGTCATCCCCTGGTGTCGAACGACACCCCGGACAACCGGGAACTCAACCGCCGCATCGAGATCATCCTCGAGGTTCCCCCGCAGGATCCGAGGGCTTACCTGCCCTCACCGACGCCAACCCCCTGACGCGTCACAGGCACATGCGTTGCTCAGTCGAACGGCATGAGCGACGAGAAGAAGGCTGGGCCCGCCACACCTCCTCCGCCGGCGTCCAGCAAGCTCATGCCGATCCTGATCGGCTTCAACAGCCTGCTGCTGGTCGGCGTGCTGGGCTTCATGGGCTACCAGATGACTCACCCGCCGGCGCCAGCGAACTCCGAGGAGCACGTTGACGAGGCCGAGGCAAAGCCTGACGAGAAGGCCGAGCCCGCGGTGAAGGGTGAAGCGAAGAAGGAAGAGGGCAAGGGGAAGGAAGGGGAACAGCCCGTCGCGATGGCCGGCGCGCCCGGCCCGATGGTGAAGCTGCCCGACTTCGTGGTGCACCTGCGCAACCCGGACCTCGACCGCTACGCGCGCATCACCTTCGAGGTCGAGGTGATGGCCGAGCCCGACAAGGAGCGCCTCACGGCCAACCTGCCGCGCGTGCGCGATGCCTTCATCAGCTACCTGTCGGATCGCACGGTCGAAGAGCTGCGGGGCAGCGAGGGCCTGACCCGCACCAAGGACGCGCTCCAGCAGAAGCTGCGGGAGCTGGTGCCCGAGGCGCGGTTTCGCGCGCTCTACATCTCAGACTTCGTCGTGCAGTGAATCAACGGTCACTCGAGGAGCTTCACCATGGCGGGTGGCGTGCTGCTGAACACGGACGAGATCAACGCGCTGATGTCGGCCATCCAGGATGGCCGCGTCGCCCCGCAGGCGCCCAAGGGCCGGGGCGCGGCGGTGCCGTACGATCTCACCAGCCAGGATCGCGTCATCCGCGGGCAGATGCCCACCCTCGACGCGATCAACGAGCAGATCGCCTCGCACTTCGCCATGGGGCTCTCGGGCCGCACCCGGCTCGAGGTGCGGGTGAGCTGCGGCCCCGCGTCGCTGCTCAAGTTCGGTGACTTCAACTCGCTGCTCGCGCCGCCCACCACCGTCGGCCTGCTCTCGCTGGGCAAGGCAGGCAGCCAGGCGCTGCTGGTGCTCGAGCCGGGCCTGGCCGACGCGCTGATCGCCGCCGCGCTGGGGGACAAGCGCAATCACTCGGAAGAGGCCTCCAGCGCGCCTCCGCCGGCCGAGCGCCGCGAGCTGACCAACGTCGAGCGCAAGGTGCTGGGCCGGCTGCTGGCGATGTTCACCGATGGCATGCGAGACGCGTGGGCGCCGGTGTTGCCCTTCCGCCCGGAGATCGCCCGCTTCGAGTCGGACCCGCGCCTGGCAGCCATCGCGCCTGTCAACGAAGCCGCGGTGCTGTGCAGCTTCGAGCTCGACGGGGCGATCAAGGGCCTCATTCAGCTCGCCATGCCGTACACGGCGATCGAGCCGGCGAAGAAGGCGCTCATGTCGCCGCCGAAGCTGAGCACCATCTCGGACGCGGGCTTCGCGAACCGCCTCGAGGAAGAGATCTCACAGGCCGAGGTCGAGCTCCGCGCGCTGCTGGGCACCACCCGCCTGTCGCTGCGCAAGCTGCTCGACCTCGACGTGGGCGCGGTGCTCACCCTGGGCACCAGCGAGGGCGCCTCGTTGCCCATCTTCGTGGAGGGCCGGGCGAAGTTCACCGGCCAGCCGAAGGTGGTGGGCGGCGCGCTCTGCATCGAGCTCGATCGCGGCCCCTGCGCCGAGATCCGCCGGCCGTTCGAACAACAGCCGCCCGCCGCCACCGAAAAACACGCAGCTTGAAGGGGAATGACACATGAGCGCTGAAGCCCAGGTCGAAGAGCCGGTCTCCACCCGCAGGCTCGATTTGCTGCTCGACGTGCCGCTCGACGTCACCATCGAGCTCGGCCGGTCGCGCATGACCATTCAGGACCTGCTCGCGCTCACGCCCGGCGGGGTCGTCGAGCTCGACAAGATCGCCGGAGAGCCGCTGGACATCGTGGTCAACGACCGGCTGATCGCCCGCGGCGAGGCCGTGGTCATCAACGACAAGTTCGGCATTCGCATCACCGACATCATCTCGAAGAGCGAGCGCATCGCGCGCTTGCGCTGAAAGGCCACCATGCTCGCGCTCATCATCACCGCGCTCGTCGCGGCAACGCCGGTGGCCGCGGAGGGCTCCGCGCCGGACAAACCGCCTGCCCCTCCGTCGGCCGCCGACACGGTCGTCGCCGCTGCCTTCAACAAGGACATCGGCACGAAGCCCGCCGAGCTGAAGGTCGAGCCGTCGTTCTCAGCGCAGAACCTGCTCGCGCCCGGGTTGGCCATCGCCGGCCTCGCCGCGCTCGCGTTCACCCTCAAGCGCCGCAAGCAGCTGAGCGGGGGCAGCATTCACATCGTCGAGGCCGCGTCGCTGGGGGAGAAGCGCTCGCTGGTGATCGCCGACGTGTTGGGCGAGCGGCTGGTGCTGGGCGTGAGCGAGGCCGGGGTAACGGTGTTGATGAACCGCCCTGCCCCGCAGCCCGAGCCCGCGCCGTACGTGGTGCCCGCGGCGGTGGCGGCGCCTGCGATGGGCTTCTTCCAGCGGCTCAAGGGCAAGTCTCCGGCGAGGGCGTTCGACGCGTCGCTGCTCGAGTCGATCGAAGACCAGGAGCTGCGCGCGAAGCTCGCGGCGGGCATGAGGGGCGTGGTCCCGTGAACCTGCTCGTGCTCGCGGCGGCGGACGCGCCGATGCAGATCTCGGTGGGCGGCGGCTCGTCGGCGGTGAAGCTCTTCCTGCTGATGACGGCGTTGTCCTTCGCGGCGGGCGCGCTGATCTCGATCACCAGCTTCACCCGCATCATCATCGTGATGTCGTTTCTGCGGCAGGCGCTGGGCACGCCGTCGCTGCCTCCCAACCAGGTGGTGGTGGCGCTGTCGCTGGCGCTCACTGCGTTCGTGATGGCGCCCACCTTCGCGAAGGTGAACTCGGCGGCGCTCTCTCCCTACCTCGAGGATCAGATCACCGGGCAGCAGGCGCTGGACCGTGGCTCGGCGCCGGTGCTCGAGTTCCTGCTCAAGCAGACCCGCCCTGACGACCTGCGGCTGTTCTACGAGCTGTCCGGCAGCGCGCGCCCCACCCGGGCGGAAGACGTGCCCCTGCACATCGCGGTGCCGGCCTTCATGGTCTCGGAGCTGACCACCGCGTTCCGCATGGGGCTGTTCCTGTTCATTCCGCTGCTGCTCATCGACCTGCTGGTGAGCGCGACGTTGATGGCGCTGGGCATGATGATGGTGCCGCCGACCCTGGTGTCGCTGCCGCTCAAGGTGGGCATCTTCCTGCTCGCTGATGGCTGGCACCTGCTGGTGCAGTCGCTGGTGAGGAGCTTCGGATGAACAGCGACGCGCTCAGTGCCCTGTTTCGCGAGGGAATGACCCTGCTGGGCGTGGTGGGGGGGCCACTGCTCGGCGGGCTGCTGGTGGTGGGGCTGGTGATGGGCGTGCTGCAGTCGGCGACGCAGATTCAGGAGCCGTCGGTGGGCGCGGTGCCGCGCATCGCCACGGTGGTGCTGCTCGCGATCTTCCTGGGGCCGTGGATGATGGAGCGGCTCGCGCGGTTCCTTCACGTGGCGATCGAGCGCATGGGAGCGCCGCCGCTGTGAGCCCCCGCGACGACCGGGAGAGGGCAAGCCGATGCTCCCCCTCAACCTGATCCTCGGCTTCGTGCTGGTCCTGACCCGGATCTCCGCGCTGATGGGCACCGCGCCAGTACTCAGCTCCAAATCGATCCCGATGCGAATCAAGGCGACGCTGGCCTTCGCGATCTCCTTCCTCGCGTTCTCCGCCGCGGGGATGCCCACCATCGCCGTGCCGGACAACTTCGGCACGCTGGCCGGCCTGGTGCTGTCCGAGCTGGCAGTGGGTCTCGCCGCGGGCCTCTCTTCCCGGCTGGTGCTCGACGCCGCGCAGTTCGGCGGCCAGACGGCGAGCGGCGCGATGGGCCTGGGCTTTGGCCACATGATCAACCCGAACAGCGGCGCCGAGTCGACGACGGTGGGCGAGCTCTACGGAGCCCTCGCGCTCGGCGTGGCGCTGACGCTGGGAATCCACACCGAAGCGATCGCGTGGATCGTGCGCAGCCTCAAGGAGGTCCCACCCGGAGGCACGGTCGACGTGATCACGCTCTCGTCGGCGATGGTGCGGCAGGTGATCTTCGCGGTGACGCTGGCGATCCGCGTCGCCTACCCGCTCTTCGCGGCCTCGCTGTTCGGCTACGCGGTGCTCGGCCTGCTCGGCAAGGCCTCACCCCAGCTCTCGCTGTCCAACCTCGGCTTCGGCGTGTCGATCATGTGCGGCGGCGGCGCGCTGTACCTGGTGGCCCCCGAAGGCGCGCGCGTCTGCGCCCAGGCCGCCCTCACCATCTTCTCGCGGAGCTGAGGACCCATGTCCGACGAGAGCGAAACGGAAGACGAGCAGCGAACGGAAGCCGCGACGGACCGGCGCCTGCAGCAGGCGTTCGACCAGGGCGACATCGCGCTGTCCCACGAGCTGGTGACGACGGGCGCGTTCGTGCTCGGGCTGGTGGCGCTCTTCGCAGCGGCGGCGGCCTTCGAGGCCCGCCTGGTGCGGCTGGTGAGCGAGACGACGTCGATGGTGGCGACGGCCCCGTTCGGCTCGCTGCCCTCGATGATGGCGCCGGTCGCGTTGCCGGCGGTGCTGGTGCTGACCGCCATGGCCGTGGGAGCGACCCTGCTCACCTTCGTGCAGACGAAGGCCCATCTCTGGGAAGACAAGGCGACGCCCGACTTCTCCCGCGTGTTCTCGACGGGGCGGCTGACGCGGCTGTTCACGAAGGACTTCCTGATCGATCTCGCGCTGGGGCTCATCAAGGTGTTCGCGGTCGGCTGGGCGTGCTGGGGCGTGCTGCGTGGCGAGCTGCTGGGCGTGCACAAGCTGGGGCTGGCGGCCCCGGGTGACGCGCTCAGCGGGCTGTTCAGCGGGCTGTGGAAGATCGGCGTGCGCGCGCTGTGGCTGCTCATCTTCTTCGCCGTGGCGGACTTCGCGCTGACGAAGTGGCGGTACGCGAAGAAGCACAAGATGACGAAGGAAGAGCTCAAGCGCGAGATCCGCGAGGACGAGGGCGATCCGATGATGCGCGGCGCGCGCAAGCGCAAGCACCGCGAACTGGTGAAGCGCAACGCGCTGGCCGAGACGAAGCAGGCCGACGTGCTGCTGGTGAACCCGACCCACATCGCGATCGCGATCCGCTACCGCAAGGACGAGAGCGGCGCGCCGCGGGTGCTGGCGAAGGGCAAGGGCGTGCTGGCCGAGGCGATGCGCGCGACGGCCCGCGAGAACAGCATTCCGATCGTGCAGGACATTCCGCTCGCGCGCCTGCTCTACAAGAAGGTGAAGGTCGGCGGCGCGGTGCCGGCCGATACCTACAAGGCGGTCGCGGCGGTGCTCGCGTTCGTCTACCGGCTCACCGGCCGGGCCGCCGCCGTCGCCCAGTGACGCCCTGCCTCCCTCTCCCCGAGGGGAGCGTTGAAGGAGGCGCCTCGACTCCGCTCGGCGTGAACGGAACCGGCCGAATCCGTTCAGCCCGAGCGAAGTCGAGGGCCCTTCTTCAACAGCCTCCGGGGGGGGAGAGGGCAAACACGCTAGGTTCGAGCGATGCGACCGCTTCTCCTCATGATGCTGATCGTGGCACTGCCAGGCTGCGGAGAGCCGCGCTGCAGCTGCAGAGCAGCGGCGCTGAGCCTGGTCTGGATGGAAAGTGGAAACCCGGTCGCGGGTGAGTCCGGCGACGTGGCCCTCGACCCGCCAACGCGAGGATGCGCGAGGAACACCCGTCTCCAGGTTCAGAGCGTCGGGCTCGCCCCGGCGACGTTCTCCCTGTCCACCAGCTCGCCTTCCCTCACCGTCCCCGATCAGCGGGTGACGCTCGCCGCGGCCGAGGTATTTCAGTTCGACGTGAAGGCGGCATCAGGTGACGCCTCGACGGTCGAAGGAGACCTGGTAGTCGCCCTCGATGGTTCTCCATGCTGCGGAGGAAGCACGGGCCCGAGCACGCTTCAATTCAACCTCCGCGCCGCTGTCGTCGAGGTCGTCCCCACGCTCCCCCGCCGGCTCGATTTCGCCGGGGTGGAAGTCGGCGGCACCGGCGCGCTCAGCACGGAGCCCCTGCTTGGACTCCCTGCTGACTTCCTTCAGGACGGCGCGCAGCTCCGCTTCTCACCGAGCGACGCCGGCTACCAGGAGGTCGCGGCGTCACGAGCGTCGATGCTCGACTGCCCTGCCCTCTCGTCCGTGACCGTGGTGGGCGACGGCGTGCCCGCAGTGCTGTACGGCCCGCCCGAGGTGAACTTCGGCGACGTGAGAGTCGGTGACGGCATCGAGCTCGACGTGGCCGTGCAGAACCTGTCGTTCGACGAGGTGCAGGTCGCGCTGCCGGGCACGGACTTCACCATCGTCTCGACGTCGACCACTCCGAGCGTCGCGACGAGAGATCCGCAGGGAATGCTCGTGCGCGGCTCGCGGAGTCAGCGGGTGCGGTTCTCACCCGCGGCGGCGGGGCCGATCACAGGCCAGCTCGAGGCGACGGCTGGCTCGCGCCGGCTCGTCATTCCGCTCCGGGCGTTTGGTGCGCCATGACGAGAAGGCTGACTGTGAGGCTGACCCTGATCCTGGCAGTCGTGGCTGTGGGCTGTGGGAAGCCGGGAGGTCTTTGTCCGGGAACGATCGACAGCAAGACCACCAACGCTGCCGAGCCAGCCACTGCCTGCACTGCGCAGCTTCGTGGGACGATGGTCTGTCCAGCCGGCCAGAATGGCTGGGGCTACACCTGCACGCCCAATGAGTGCTGGGAGTTCTTCTTTGACGGCCCATGCACTCCGCCGGGCTGCAGTTTGGATGGCGGATGCTGAGCGAGCTTTCATCGACTGTTTGCCCTCTCCCCGACCCTCTCCCCCTGGGGAGAGGGAGACACTGATTCACTTCAGATCGTCGCGGCGTCGATCACGAACCGGTAGCGCACGTCGTTCTTGAGCATCCGCTCGTAGGCCATGTTGATCTTCTCGGCGGGGATCACCTCGACGTCAGCGACGATCTGGTGCTGCGCGCAGAACTCGAGCATCTCCTGCGTCTCGCGGATTCCGCCGATGCTCGACCCCGACAGCCGCCGGTTGCCGTTGATCAGCGAGAACGGGTGCATCTCCAGCTTCGGGGGCACGCCCACGATCGCCATCGCCCCGTACGGCCGCAGCAGCCCCAGGTACGAGTTCAGGTCGTGCGGCGCCGACACCGTGTCGATCAGCAGATCGAACCGCCCCGCGAGCGTCTTGAACGTCGACTTCTCGGAAGTGAGCGCGAACGAGGTCGCCCCCAGCCGCGCCGCGTCGGCTTCCTTCGAGCGCGAGGTGCTCAGCATCGTCACCTCGGCGCCCATCGCCGCCGCCAGCTTCACCGCCATGTGCCCCAGCCCACCCAGGCCCACCACCCCGACCCGATCACCCTTCTTGCAGTTCCACTGCCGCAGCGGCGAGTAGGTGGTGATGCCCGCGCACAGCAGCGGCGCCGTGCCCTGCAGCGCCAGCCCCGCCGGGATCTTCAGCGTGAAGTGCTCCGTCACCACCACCTGCCGTGAGTACCCGCCGTACGTCGGCGTCTTCCGATCCATCTCCGTCGAGTTGTAGGTGAACGCCGGCCCCGCCTGGCAGAACTGCTCGTCGCCCTGCCCACACGGCGCACAGGTGCGGCACGAATCGACCATGCACCCCACCCCCGCCAGCTCGCCCACCTTCAGCTTCGTCACCCTGGCGCCCACCGCCGTGACCCGGCCCACGATCTCGTGGCCCGGCACCATCGGGAACCTCGAGTTGCCCCACTCCCCGCGCGCCTGGTGGATGTCGGAATGGCAGATGCCCGAGAAGAGGATCTCGATCTGCACGTCGAGCGGGCCCACCTCGCGGCGATCGATCTCGAACGGTGCGAGCAGCTGATCAGCGGCAGAAGTGGCCCAGGCGCGTGTCTTCATGGCGCGGAAGGTATGGCCGAACTCTCGTGAAGCCAAAGCCCTTCCCGTGTCGAAGACCCCGTTGAATCGAAGGGTCTCGTCACGCGGCTGGCATGGGTCAGAACCCCAGTCGTATTCCTGACGTGAGGTCTCCCCAGACCCCGCCCTTGCCACCCCGAAAACCGACCCAACCCCGAGTCATCACTCGGGAAACACCGGTGGTGCGCCACTTGCTCAAGGTGGGCCGCGTGAGCGCTGTCGCCCAGGCACAACCCAAGGTCCCCGCAGAGGCGCTGCTCGCGTTGGCGGTGCTCGGCATCCTCGCGATCCTGATCGTCCCGCTCCCGGCGGTGCTGCTCGATGGGTTCCTGGCCCTCAACGTCGCGCTCTCGGTGCTGATGCTGCTGGTGGCGCTCGGCCTCACCAAGCCGATGGAGTTCTCGGTCTTCCCGTCGCTGCTCCTCATCACCACGCTCTTCCGTCTCGCGCTCAACGTCGCCTCGACGCGGTTGATCCTCCTCGAGGGCGGCAAGGGGCCTGGCTCCGCGGGCCACGTGATCGAGGCCTTCGGGCGCTTCGCCGTCGGCGGCAGCCTGATCGTCGGCGCGGTGATCTTCCTCATCCTGCTGGTGGTGAACTTCACCGTCATCACCAAGGGCTCGGGCCGCGTGTCCGAGGTCGCCGCCCGCTTCACCCTCGACGCCCTGCCCGGCAAGCAGATGTCGATCGACGCCGACCTCGCCGCGGGGGTCATCGACGACAAGCAGGCGCGCGACCGCCGCCAGGGCCTCGCGCGCGAGACCGAGTTCTACGGCGCGATGGACGGCGCCTCGAAGTTCGTGCGCGGAGACGCGGTCGCCGGCCTCATGATCACCGGCATCAACATCATCGGCGGCCTGCTGGCGGGCGTGCTGCGCGATCACCTCCCGCTCAGCCGCGCGGTCGAGGCCTACACCGTGCTCACCGTCGGCGACGGCCTGGTCACCCAGATGCCCGCGCTGCTGGTGTCCACCGCGGCCGGCGTGCTCGTCACCCGCATCGAAGGCGCAGACCTCGGCTCGCAGGTGTCGGGGCAGATCTTCGCCAGCTACCGCGCGCTCAAGTACTCCAGCTACGTGATGGGCCTGCTGGCCATCATCCCCGGGCTCCCGGCGATGGCCTTCGCCCCGCTCGCCATCGCCGCCTTCGTGCTCGCCAAGCGCGTGGAGAAGAAGGCGCTCGAGGCCGCGAAGAGCCCGCGCAAGCCCGTCGACGAGAAGGCCAAGGGCGAGCAGAAGATCACCGACCTCCTCGCCCTCGACGCGCTCGAGCTCGAGGTCGGCTACGCGCTGCTGCCTTCCATCGACCTCGACAAGGGCGGAGAGATCCCCGGCCGCGTCACCGCGCTGCGCAAGCAGCTCGCCAGCGACCTGGGCATCGTGCTGCCGTCGGTGCACCTGCGCGACAACCTGCGCCTCGAGCCCAACGAGTACCGGGTCAAGCTGCGGGGCATCGAGATCGGCCGCGGCACCGCGCACTTCGGCCGGCTCATGTGCCTCGAGCCCTCGGGCGGCACGCCGAAGATCGACGGCCTGCCCGGCAAGGACCCCGCGTTCGGGCTCCCCTCGGTCTGGGTGAACCCGGAGCAGCGCTCGCTGGCCGAAGGCAAGGGCTACACCCTCGTCGACGCGTCGTCCGTGCTCACCACCCACCTGTCCGAGCTCATTCGCCGCAACGCGCACGAGCTGGTGGGCCGCCAGGAAGTGCAGGAGCTGCTGGGCGCCTGCGCGAAGGAGACGCCCAAGCTCGTCGAAGACACCGTGCCCGGCGCGATCACCCTGGGCGAGCTGGTGCGGGTGGTGCGCGGGCTCTTGCGCGAGGGCATCTCGGTGCGCGACCTGCGCAGCATCCTCGAGGCCGTCGCCGACGCCGCGCCCCGCAGCAAAGACGCCCACTTCCTCATCGAGCAGGTGCGCCGCCGCCTCGCCCGGCAGATCACCTCCCGCATCGCCGAGGCGGGCGTGCTCTACGCGCTCACCCTCGACCGCCCCACCGAAGACGCGCTGCGCCAGTCGCTGGGCCACAACGACGGCGAGCCCACGCTCGCGCCCGACATCAACACCGCCCGCGCGCTGATCGCCTCGCTCGAGAACCGCGCCGCCACGCTCGCCGCGCAGGGCCGCTCGGCCGTGATCCTCGCCCCCGCCGATCTGCGCCGCGCGCTCTTCGAGTTCGCCAGCCGCTTCGTCCCCGATCTCTTCGTCGTCTCTGCGCGCGAGCTCGCGCCCGGCACCACCATCGAACCCGCAGGCACCATCACCCTCGGTTGAGGAGTTGACCCATGAGCACGTTCCGCACCTTCAGAGCCCCCGACACCCGCAGCGCCCTGGCCATGGTGAAGGCCGCGCTCGGCGCCGAGGCGGTGATCCTCGCCACGAAGGAAGTCGACAACGGCCTCTTCCGCGCGAAGGAGATCGAGGTCACCGCCGCGCTCCCCGAGGCGCCCGCGAAGAACAAGACCCTGCCCGCGAAGGCCTACGCCCCCACCCTGGTCACCTCGCGCACCAACCTGCAGCAGGCGCTGACCCAGTTCACCGAGACGGCCCCCCCTGCGCCCGCGCCCCGCGCCGAGTCGAACGACGAGCTGCAGAGCCTCAGGTCCTCCATGGAAGAGATGCGCAGCGAGCTGCGGCGCATGGGCAGCCAGGTGCGCATGGAGCGCGAGCTGCAGCTGTCTCCGCCGGCCGCCGAGCTGATGACGCTGCTGATTCAGCGCGGGGTCGAAGACGCGCTCGCCGAGGAGTGCGTGCGCCAGGCCCTCACCCAGTCACCCAACCAGAGCCGCTCGAGCCTGCTCGCCGCGCTGAGGACGGCGCTGGCCGAGCGGGTGATCGCCGGCAAGGCGCCCTGGGAAGCCGAGCCCCGCCGCCGGGTGATCGCGCTGGTGGGCCCCACCGGCGTGGGCAAGACCACCTCGGTGGCGAAGATCGCCGCGCGCGCGCTGATGGAGTCGAAGCAGAAGGTGGCGCTGATCACCGTCGACACCTACCGCATCGGCGCCAGCGAGCAGCTCACCCGCTACGGCGAGATCATGAACGTGCCCACCTTCATCGCGCGCGATCGCCTCGAGCTCACCCGGGCCATCGCGAAGTGCGGCAACGCCGATCTGATCCTCGTCGATTCCGCGGGCCGCTCGCTCAACGAGGCCGTGGCGCGCCAGGCCGAGATGCTGCGCAGCGTCGAGGGCATCTCGCTCTTCCTCACCATGAGCGCCTGCACCGGCCCCCGCGAGATGGCCGCCGCCGCCGAGCGCTATCGCGCGCTCGCGCCCGAGCGGCTGTTGATCACCAAGGTCGACGAAGCGGTCGGCCCGGGCAGCCTGCTCTCGGCCTCGGTGCGCATCGGCCGGCCCATCGTGGCGGTGTCCGATGGCCAACGGGTGCCCGAAGACATTCACGCCCTCTCCAGCGCAGACCTGGTCGAGCTCGTGCTCGGCGAGCGCCGCGCCCAGTCCGCAGGGGGGCGCTGAACATGGACAACCAGGCAGACGGACTGCGCGAGGTGATGAAGGAGCAGCGGCGCTCGAAGCGGCCCCTGCGCATCATCGGCGTCACCAGCGGCAAGGGCGGCGTGGGGAAGACGAACGTCGCGGCCAACCTGGCGGTGATCGCCGCCAAGCAGGGTCAGCGGGTGCTGATCATCGACGGCGACATGGGGCTGGCGAACATCGAGATCCTCTACGGCATCAGGCCCAGACATCACCTCGGCCACCTGCTCGAGGGCGACGTCTCGCCGCGCGAGGTGCTGGTCGCGGGCCCGTGCGGGGTGAAGGTGCTCCCGGCCGGCAATGGGCTGCAGGCGCTCACCCGGCTCGACGACGGCCAGCGGCTGCGGCTGGTGAGCGCGCTGGAAGAGCTCGAGGACGACTTCGACGTGGTGCTGCTCGATTCGGGCGCGGGCATCGGCGACAACGTCCTCTTCTTCATCGGCGCCGCGCAGGAAGCGCTGCTGGTGGTGAGCCCCGAGCCGACCTCGCTCACCGACGCGTACGCCACCATCAAGGTGCTCTGCCAGGACGCGGGGGTTCGTTACTTCGACGTGGTGGTGAACCAGGCCAGCAACGAGCCGCAGGCCCGCGACATCTTCCAGAAGCTCTCGGCGGTGGCCGGCCGGTTCCTCGACGCGCGGGTGCGCTGGCTGGGCTGGGTGCCGCGCGACGAGAACGTGCACCGCGCGGTGATGGCGCAGCGGCCCCTGGTCGAGCTGTTCCCCGCTTCCCCCGCGACCCGGGCGCTCAACGGCGTCGCCGACGCGCTCTTCAACGAGCCTCCCCCGGCGCAGCTGGCGGGTGGCCTCAAGTTCCTCTGGAGTCGCCTGCTGCGCGACTCACGTGCCGCCTGATCTTCAATGGAGTCCTCCATGCATCGCGCCGCACTCAGCTACGCCGCCACCGCCGCCCCCGCCCAGCTCTCGGACGAGGAGGTCGTCCGCACCTGGTCTCACCTGATCGATCGCGTCGCCCGGCGCATCTCGGCGCGCACCGCGAACACGGTGCAGCCCGGCGACCTCTGGAGCATGGGCGCGCTCGGGCTCATCGACGCGTACCATCGCTTCGATCCGGCGCGCGCGGTGAAGTTCGAGAGCTTCGCCGAGCACCGCATTCGCGGGGCGATGATCGACGAGCTGCGCGAGATGGATCACCTCCCGCGGCGCATGCGGGCCGACGCAGACAAGGTGCGCAAGGCGCGCACGGCGCTGGGCAACAAGCTGGGGCGCGAACCGAACACCGACGAGCTCGCCGT
Source organism: Archangium sp. (assembly GCA_030681645.1). Classification (GTDB taxonomy): domain Bacteria; phylum Myxococcota; class Myxococcia; order Myxococcales; family Myxococcaceae; genus Archangium_A. The sequence goes on along the minus strand of JAUXRX010000017.1, from coordinate 124,333 downwards.
GCACCTCGGCGTACCGGTGGAGGACGTCGAGACGCTCGAGGCCCTCTCCGCGCCGGCCGCGCCGTTGGCGCCCGAGTTCCAGGTGCCCAGCCTCGACTCACTGCAAGACGAACACCTCGATCGCGCCCAGCGGTTGGCGAGGCTGACGAAGGGCATCGAGCAGCTCAACCTGCGCCTGCAGACCGTGCTCTCGCTGCACTACGTCGAGGGCTTCACCTACAAGGAGATCGCCGGGGCGCTGCAGGTCAGCGAAGCGCGCGTCTGCCAGCTGCACGGTGAAGCGGTGAAGAAGCTGAAGAGCACGCTGCTCGAGCAGGAAGACGAAGAGTAGGAGTTGGGCCCGACTTCGCTCGGGCTGAACGGCTGGCGGGGCCCGTTCCGTTCACGCCGAGCGCCCCACCAACTACTTCGCCTTGTCCAGCCGCAGGTACACCGGGTTGAGCTGCGGGTGCGGAATGCGCTCGGCGTAACATTCCTCGCCCAGCTCGAAGAGGCACGCGTCGAGCTCGGCCTCGGCCGCCTTCACGTCCTCCTCCTTCGCGGCGATCACCGCGTCGATCTCCTTCATCCGTTCCTTGTGGGCGTGCTCGCGCTCTTCGAACTCGTCCTCCATCTCGAGAATGCGGGCGTGCGCGAGAATGCCCTGCGCGCCCTGCTGGCCCGAGCGCGGCGTGAGCACCTGCTTGAAGTCGTACTCGAGCTCTTCGATCGACCGCTGCTCACGCATGATGTGCAGCCGCGACTTCTTCAGGTTCTCGCGCGAGAGGTTGATCTTCTTGACGTCGTGGCCTTCGCGCAGCTCCATCTCCTTGTGGGAGACCTCGGCGCGCTTGAGCGAGTCGCGCTGGTAGCGGAACGCGGCCTTCATCGACGACAGCCGCTTCTTCATGTCGCGAGAGCGGCCTTCGACGCCGAGCACCGCGCCGCGCCACTTGGCGACGATCGCCTTCTGCTCGTCCTTCTCGGCCTCTTGCGCGTCGAGGAAGTCCTGCCAGGACGCGTCTTCCTGGTTCATCTCTTCCTCGACGGCCTCCATCTCTTCGCGCAGGGCCAGCACCTGGTCTTCCTGCGCAAAGACGGTCTCCATGGCGCGCGGCGGGTTCTTCGCCTCGGCGAGGTGTTCGCGCGCGAGATCACCCAGCTGGAAAATCAGTTCGTCGTACGACTCCTTGGCCATGGGGGGAATCTACCCAAGGCCACGTTTCGGTCACCACGAAAGCCGCGCGTGCACCACCACCGCGCCCACGCCCACGAGCAGCGGCACCCACCTCACCACACGCAGGGCGCGCGGCCGGCGTTGCAGCATCACCCCCACCGCCAGCGCGATCGGCGAGGCGAAGAGCAACACCACGGCGGTCCCCGCGCCGAGGCCGAGGCAGGCAGGCCACGGGCCGCCCCCTTCCCTCGTGCCGATCGCCAGCCCCAGCAGCGCGGGGACGATCAGCGGAGGTGACTTGAAGGCGGCCGCGCCGCCCAGCACCAGCAGCATCAGGATCGTCGGGGGCCACCAGTCGAGCGAAGCCCAGCTGCCCAGGGCGGCGCCGAGCAGGATCAACGCGGCCCCGATCAGCCCCCGCCGCCAGGCGCCGATTGCGAGCAGCACGCCGAAGAGCGCCGCCAGCACCTCGATCGAGAGCCCTCGCGTGACGCCCTGGGCCAGCTCGCGCCGGAACCCGGCCGCGTCCCAGGCGCCGGGAGCGGGCGGGCGCGGCACCGCAATGGTGGTCAACGAGCCCTGCGCAAAGCTCCGCGCCCCGGTCACCCCGAGCGAAGTCGAGGGGGCCTCGCCGTCGAGCTGGCTCCCGAGCACCACCCGGTAGTTCGTGGGCAACACCCGCAGGATCCTGAAGTCCTGGCGCAGCTCGCCCTCGCCGCAATTGAACTGACCGACCAGCTCGACGAACCCCTCCCGCAGGGAGGCCTTCGCCTCGAGCAACCCGCACCGCTTCCCCGCGGCGACCAGCGGCACCTCGTCCCAGAAGCCGACCTCGAGCGCCTTGTGCTTCGCATCCAGATCCGCCTGAGAGAGGGCCCCGTCTCCGTCGGCGTCGAGCGGCGCGAGGAACGCCAGGGTGGCGGGGGTGAGGGTGACGCTCTCGACCAGCACGCCCGGCTGCCCGCCGTGTTTCACCAGCGCGTAGATGACGTCGGCGTCGTGCGCGCGGGCCTGCAGCCCCGACAGCAGCACCACTGGAATGAGCCAACGCACGCCGCCACCGTGTCGCGCGCTTCCGCTGCTTTCAAGCGCGGTGTGATTGGGCTATTCGCGAAAGTGCATGCGCGTGGGGGTCACAGGCGTCTCTTCAGACTTGGGCCGCGGCCTGCTGCCCCGCCTCGAGGCCGATCCGCTCGTCGACAGCATCGTGGCGTTCGACGTCGCGCACCCGCCCTCGTTGACGAAGAAGTGCAGCTTCGTCCGCGTCGACCTCACCCGGCCCGGCATGGAAGCCGAGCTCACCCGCGCCTTCAAGGAACAGCGCCTCGACGCCCTCTTCCACCTCGCGTTCGTCAACTCGCGCGTGCACGGCGCGGCCTTCGCGCACGAGCTCGAGGTGATCGGCTCCATGCACGTGCTCGCGGCGGCCCAGGAGACGGGGCTGGGGCGCCTGATCATCCCCTCGCTCACGGCGCTCTACGGGGCGCGGGCGAATGGCCCCGCGGTCTGCATCGAGAGCCACCCGCTCGAGGGCGAGGGGGTGCGCTTCGTCACCGATCGGGTCGAGGTCGAGCACCAGATCGTGAAGTTCGCCGAGCGGAACCCGAACGTGCACGTGGTGGTGCTGCGCTTCGCGCCGATCGTCGGCCAGACGTCGAACAACCCGTTCACGCGCCTGCTGCGCACCGGGTTCGTCCCGACCATTCTCGGGTTCGACCCGCTGTGGCAGGTGGTGCACGAGGACGACGCGGTGACGGCGCTGCACCTGTCGCTCACCACGAAGGCCGAGGGCAGCTTCAACGTGGTGGGTGACACCGCGGCGCCCTTCTCGACCATCGTCCGGCTGGCGGGGGCGCAGGCGGTGCCGCTGCCGGGGCCGCTGCTGCGGGCGACGATCCTCGCGCTCGAGAGTGCGGGCATCGCGTCGGTGCCGGTGCCGCTGCTGGCCTTCCTCAGGTACAGCTGGGTGGCGGACGGGGTGAAGGCGCGCAAGCAGCTCGGGTTCGAGCCACGGGTGCCGTTCCAGGACGCGATGGCGTCGATGCGCGAGAGGAGGCCCTGACATGGCGGCTCGCAAGCCAGCACCTCCGAAGAAGAAGAAGGCTGCGCCGAAGACGCCGGTGCTGGGGAATGATCCGTTCGCGCGCGGGTCGGCCGTGCGCGAGGTCTCGACGCAGGCGCCGCCGCCACCGCGTGAGGCTGCGCGGCCCGCGACGCCCGAGCTGCAGGAAGCGAAGCCGGTGCCGCCAGTACGCAGGGTGGTGGATCGGAAGCGCCCGGTGCTGCAGGCGATCGACGAGAAGCCGAAGGGTGGAACGCAGCCGGCGCCGCGCTTCGTGCCGCCCCCTCCGGCGGTGACGCCGGTTCGCCCGCAGCCCCGCGCGTCACCTCGACTGATCGTCAAGACTCCGGGTGGGAGTGACGCCCTCGGCCCGCTGCCGGCCGCGCACGCCGCGCCGCCGGGCCTTGCGGTCGAGCCGCGTCCGCACGCTGGTGGACCGACCTCGCACGCTGCTTCGCCTGAGCTCGCGGTGGATCCCCGCCCTCACGCGGGTGCCCCGACCGCGCACACGCTCAGTGGGCCGACCTCCCACGCTGCCTCTCCGGGTCTCGCGGTCGATCCGCGTCCGCACGCCGGCGCCCCGACCGCGCAGACGCTGAGTGGACCGACCTCGCACGCCGCTTCGCCGACTCTCGCGGTCGATCCTCGCCCTCACGCGGGCGCGCCGAGCGCGCAGACGCTGAGTGGACCGACCTCGCACGCCGCTTCGCCGACTCTCGCGGTCGATCCTCGCCCTCACGCGGGCGCCCCGACCGCGCAGACGCTGATTGGACCGACCTCCCACGCTGCTTCGCCTTCGCTCGCGGTGGATCCCCGCCCTCACGCGGGCGCCCCGACCGCGCAGACGCTGAGTGGACCGACCTCCCACGCTGCCTCTCCGGGTCTCTCGGTCGATCCTCGCCCTCACGCCGGCGCGCCGACCGCGCACGCGCTGAGCGGTCCGACCTCGCACGCCGCTTCTCCGTCGCTCGCCGTCGATCCGCGCCCTCACGCGGGGGCCCCGACCGCGCGGACGCTCAGCGGACCGACCTCGCACGCCGCTTCGCCGACTCTCGCGGTGGATCCTCGCCCCCACTCCGGTGCGCCGACTGCTCAGACGGTGAGCGGTCCGATCTCACACGCCGCCTCGCCCTCGATCGTCGTGGATCCTCGCCCTCACGCCGGTGCTCCGACTGCTCAGACGTTGAGCGGCCCGACCTCGCACGCCGGCTCGCCCTCGATCGTCGTGGATCCGCGCCCTCACGTGGGTGCCCCGACGACCTCGCACTCGGGCTCGCCTTCACTCACGCTCGATCCTCGCCCTCACGCCGCTTCGTCTCCTCGCGCGGAGTTCGCCCTCTCCCCGACCCTTCCTTCCCTCGAGGCGCGAGTTCGCTCTTCCCCCTCGGGGGAGAGGGAGACACTTGCGCCGGCACCGGCACCCGCGCTGGCCTCGGCTCCCACGATCTCCGGGGCGCTCAAGGGGCTGCTCAACGCCGCCCGCTCTTCTGCCGGGCTCTCGAGCCGCGCCACCGAGGTCGATCGCTGGGGCAAAGACGCGGCGCTCTCCTCGTCGCTCCGGCCCCTCGCCGAGCTCCTCTACGAGAAGTACTGGCGCGTGCGCGTCGAAGGCGCCGCCAACCTGCCTGCCGGACCGTGCATCATCGTGGCCAATCACGCCGGTGCCCTGCCCCTCGACGGCCCGGTGCTCCACCTCGCCCTGCGCCGCGAGCGCCCTGACCTCGAGGAGTCCCGCTGGCTGCTCGAAGACCAGGTCTTCCACGCCCCCTTCGTCGGCGTGCTGGCCAACCGCCTCGGCGCCGTGCGCGCCAACCCCGAGAACGCGATGCGCCTGCTCGAGGAAGGGCGCCCGCTGATCGTCTTCCCCGAGGGCTTCCACGGCCTCAGCAAGCCGTTCTCCGAGCGTTACCAGCTCAAGCGCTTCGGTCGCGGCGGCTACGTGAAGATCGCCCTGCGCGCCGGCGTGCCCATCGTTCCCGCGGCGATCATCGGCGGAGAAGAATCGATGCCGCTGCTGGGCAAGCTGCCCGGCGGGCTCTTCGGGGTGCAGTACCTGCCCATCACCCTGCCCCCGCTCCCCGCGCGCTGGCACATTCGTTTCGCCACGCCCGTCTCGATGGAGAACGCGACCGCCGAGTCCGACCGCGACCTGGCCTGGGTCGAGCGCAAAAACCTCGCCGTGCGCGATCAGATCGAAGCGATGCTCACCGACATGCTGCAGCACCGCGAACGCGTCTTCTGACCTACATCGCCACGCGGTTGCGGCCGGCGCTCTTCGCCTCGTACAGCTTCTCGTCGGCCCGGCGGATCAGCTCGGTGTGGCTCTCGTTCTTCTTCTGCACCGTGGCCACGCCCGCCGACATCGTCACCGCGATGTCTTCGCCGTCGAAGATGAAGGTGTGCTTCTCGACCAGCTTGCGCGCCTTCTCTGCCAGGTGCGCCGCGCCCTTCTGATCGACCTCGGGCAGCAAGAGCGCGAACTCTTCGCCGCCGAAGCGCGCGAACACGTCTTCGCGGCGGGTGCGCGCCCGCACCGTGAGCGCCATTTCCTTGAGCACCGCGTCGCCCGCCAGGTGGCCGTAGGTGTCGTTGATCTTCTTGAAGTGATCGATGTCGAGCAGCACCAGCGACAGCGGCCGGGTGTAGCGCCGCGATCTCGACAGCTCGCGCTCGATGGCGTCCTCGAAGTAGCGCCGGTTGAAGACCTGGGTGAGGCCGTCCACCGTGGTCATCCGGTAGATCTCGTCGTGGTAGGCCGCCTCGATGTTGTTCGAGGCGATGAACTTGAAGATGGTGCGCCCGATCTTCACCAGGTCGCCGTTGCGCAGCCGCAGGGTCTCTTCGATGTGCTCGTCGTTGACGATGGTGCCGTTGGTCGACCCCATGTCCTCCACGGTGATGCGCGTGCCGTCGACGCGGATCTTCGCGTGGTGCCGGCTCACCGAGTCCTGATCGACCTGGATGTCGGCCTTCGAGGTGCGGCCGATCAGCGTCTCCTCGGTGGTGAGGTCGAACTTCCGCCCCAGGTCTTCCCCGTGAATCACCACCAACGCCGCGGCCCGGCTCACCGCCCGCTCGGAGATCTTCGAGATGACCGTGATGGCGGTGGTGTGCTTGCGCGGCATCGGGGAAGCCACGGAGGCTACCACCCCGCAAATGAAACGGGGCCCCCCCAGCGAAGGAGGAGCCCCGTGAACCGGGAACCGGTTGCTTAGTTGATCGTCGCGGTGATCGTCGTGGCGACGGCCGGGTTGATCGGGGTCGAGCTGTCGACCTTCAGCAGCTCAGCGCGGATACCGATGCCCGCGCCGACGCAGCCGGCCGGCAGGGTGTGCTCGAGGTCGCCGCTGCCCGCCATCGGGACTTCCGTGGAGAGCACGACGGTGGCGCACGCCGCGGGGCCGCCCGTGAAGCTGAGCCGCACCACGCCGTCGTTGGTGCCCGGCGTCGTGCCGATGCTGAAGCCACCGACGCTGACGACGATCTTCGAGCCCGCGACGATGGTGGCCGGGTTCGCCGACGGCGTCTTGAACTCGATCGTGGGCTTCCCGTAGCTCAGGAACGAGAAGGCCGTGAGGAAGTCCGTGGTGCGGTCCGCGTTGGTGTCGTTGAGCTCGACGTAGTCCGTGAAGGACACCGCCGGGCTGGTCGTGACGAGCGGGTCCTTGGTCATGCGGAACGCCTGCACCAGCAGGTCAGACCGCGTGCCACCGGCCACGTTGTTGGCGAAGAGGCGATCGCGCAGCGTGCCGGGCACCGGGGGAACGGTGAAGCCCGGAGCAGCGGCGTCCACGAGGATGTCCCACCGGGTCTCGATGGCGTCCGCGAAGGAGACGCGGATGACATTCACACCCGGGACCGGAGTGGTGGGGGTCGCACCGATTCGGAAGCTGCGAGCCGGGACCGCGCCGTCATTCGCGCCGGCGTAGTTGAACTTCGCGCCTTCCGGGTAGATGGGGAACACCTGGGTCGAGATGTCGACGGGCGTGCTGCCCGCGGGATCGAAGACCATCTTGTTGCCAGGCAGCCGGGGGAAGAGCGCAGACGCGCCGACACCGGCCGAGGCGTCCGTGAGGCCCTTGGCCGAGATGGCCGCGATCAGCAGGCCGTAGTGCGCACCCTCGAGACCGTGGTGCGTGGGCGCCATGCGAACGCCGATGTTGCCCGCCGCGATCGTGGGAGCCCCACCGCCCGGCTCGAGGCGGTCGATCTGACCGTCGACCGGCATGGTGTTCACGCCGACGCCGATGCCCAGCGGCACGACGCCGCGGCCGACCGCGCTCGCGCCACCGATGATGGCCACCGCGTCCACGAAGCTGCTCTTGTACTGAGGCAGCGTCGGCATCTTCACCACGAAGTTGAAGGCCAGGGGGATCTGGGTGAAGTCGTGGTTGGCGACCGTGTACTGGGACTGATCGGTGAAGTCCGGTGCGCCACCGTCCAGGATGGGGGTCGGGCGAAGCGTGTACTGCACGTCGCGCACGACCGACGAGTTGAACTTCTTGAAGATGGGCACGATGCGGCCCAGCAGCGCGCCGATGTTGATGTTGTCGAGGCCACCCGCGACCGCGTCGATGGGCAGATCGCCCAGCGGCACGTCACCCGCCAGCGCCCACGCCGTGCGCGTGCCGCAGGTGCCCGCGGCGATGCGCGCCTCGTCAGGCTGACCCGCGCCATCGAGGCAGGTGCCGTTGAGGCCCTGGCCCGCGATGTCGTCCTTGATCTTCTGGTCGCCGAAGCCGAGGTACGCGCCCGCGGGGATCCCGACGCCCATCTCGTTGATGGCCGAGCCGATCTTGATGTCGGTCGGCACCGAGGGGCCGAGCAGCGCCGTGAGGTTCAGGTTGGTGATGCTGCCCGCCAGCGACATGCCGGCCAGCGCGGCGTGCACGTTCGACGACATCGGCACGTTGGTGAACCCGCCCTTGTAGCCGCCGTACTTGTCCAGCGAGTTGCGGCGAATGGCGAACGAGAGGAAGCGCGACGTGCCCGCGTAGTTCGCGACGGTCACGTAGCTGAACTCGGGGTGGAAGACCGAGACGCTGTACGCCGCGGGGATGCCCGAGAGCACCGCGTAGCCCTGAGCGTCGGTGTCGACGGTGTCGTTGGCGCCCTGCTGAATGATCGCGCCCGCCGTCGACGAGAGCATCACCTTCGCGCCGGGAACGGGGCGACCGGAGAGCTCGTCGATGACCGAGACCGCCACTTCGCCCGCCGCCGGGTTGGCGAGGACGATGGCCTTGGCCTGGCAGTTGACGGTGCCAAACGACGCCTGCACCGACGCCGTGGGCGTGGTGACCGTCGCGTTGGCGGCGGTGAAGTCGGCGAAGTGACCCGTGCCGGTGCCGGTGAGGGTGAGCGCCGAGCCGACGGCCGTGAACGTCGCGCCGTCCTTGATCACGATCGGGTTGTTCGACGCGTCCCAGGCCGAGACCCAGAAGCGCGCCTTGCTGCCCTGCTTGAAGACCGCGAAGTCGGGGGAGACGGTGCACTTCGCCACCGCCGTCGCCGCGGGGGGCGTCACGCACGCGCCGCTCCGGCAGACCAGCGAGCCGCAGTCCGAGTCAGCCGAGCACAGCGAGCCGACGCACTTGCCTTCGTCGCACTGGCAGCCGAGCGAGCCGGTGCAGAAGTCGAGCGCGTACGCCGGGGGACGCACGCCGTTGTTGACCGAGGCCGGGTTGCACTGCGCCGCCGAACGACACGAGGGCTCGCACTGCGAGGTCACGGTGTTACAGAAGAAGAACTGGGGATCCGGACAGTCGCTGTCCTCGACACACTCGGCAGACGAACCACCGCCGCCGCCGGTAGCGCACGCGCCGCCATCACAGGGAGGAGGCGGCACCGGGCACGCCGTCAAGCTCAGCGCCAACAGGGCGGAAGCCGCCCATAGCGTCTTGCGATTCACTGCAGTCATTCGATGCTCCTTGGTGGGGAAATGGCCGACTTCGAAAAGGCGGCGCACTCTCGCTTTCCGGGCGAGTCCGGTCAACCGCCTAGCGAGCCTGATGCCACATTCTTTCCGCAAGGGTTTCGGTCTGTTGCACCGCGTCAACCACGACACGAGTGTCGCGTTCCTTCATGATGACCGGCGATGAAGTCGCTGGCCGACATGATGGGCGCTGTCCTCAAGCAGACCGGTTCCGCCGGGGCGATGAACTCCGTGTGGGCGCGCGTGGTGGGTGAGGTGGTGGCGAAGCACACGCGGCCCGTGCGGTGGGAAGGCAAGACGCTGGTGATCCGCTGCGATGGCGAGGCGTGGCGCGCGGCGCTCGAGCCTGAGCGGGGACAGCTCGCCCGCAAGCTCGCGGCCGCGACGGGAGAATCTTCGGTGGCGGCGATCGTTCTCGAGGTTGGTACGCCTTCTCCCCCGACCGCTCGATGATCTCTCTCGTCCTCGTATCCCTGATCAGCGCCGCTCCGACGAAGGTCGAGCTCGAGCGCACCGTGCGCGATCGCTTCGAGGCCGTGGGCCGCACCTCGCCGCCGATCGACGCTGGCCTCTCCCGCGCCGCCGACGAGCTGGCCCGCCGTGCGCTCTCGCACGGAGTCGAAGACGCCGCGAGCCTGCTGCGCGTCACCGCCGCCCTGTCCAGGCAGCGCGCGTGGGATCCGAACCCGGTGGTGGTCGCGCTGCGCGCCGGCACCGACGCCATCGCCGCCGAGCTCAAGAAACAGGACCTCAGCGGCGAAGCGAGCACCCACGTCGGCGTCGGCCTCGCCGTCGGCCCCGAGCGGAGCGCGGTGATCGTCCTGCTCGCCAGGCGCCGCATCGAGCTCTCCCCTTTCTCCCGGGCGCACCCCAGGCCCATCTCGGGCCAGCGGCTGTGCGGCGTGCTCAGCGACGGCCTCGACACGGCCGAGCTCTTCGTCACCCGCCCGCAGGGCGCGGTCGAGCGCATCGCCATGCCTGCCGTGGGCGCTTCCCGCTGCGCCGCGCTCGACTTCCCCACCCCGGGCCGCCACGCCGTCGAGGTGCTCGGCTCGGGCCCGCGCGGCCCCGAGGTCGCCGCGCTCTTCTTCGTCGACATCGGCGCCGTGCGCGCTGAAGAAGACGACGCGCTCCCCGAGCCGAAAGACGCGGCCACCGCGCGCGCCGTGCTGCTGGTGCGCATCAACGCGTTGAGGCTGCAGATGGGGCTGGTCCCCGTGCAGGCCGACTCCGGGCTCGAGGCGGTGGCCCAGGCGTGGGCACAGCGCCTGGCCGACGAGGGCTTCTTCAGCCACGTCGCGCCCGACGGCACCACCCTCAAGGAACGGCTCACCCAGAGCGGTTACAAGTTCAGCGCCGCGGGAGAGAACCTCGGGCTCTCGTCAGGCCCGCTCGCCGCGCACTTCGGCATCGAGCACAGCCCCGGCCACCGCAACAACCTGCTCGAGCCCGGCCATCGCAAGCTGGGCCTGGGGCTCGCCACGCGCTCCGACGGGCTGCAGGTGCTCGTCGAGGTGCTCGCCGAGCCCGTCCTCGTGGTGGAAGAGAAGGACCCGCTGGGCAGCGTCTACGCGTCGATCGCCGCCGAGCGGAAACGCAAGAAGCTGCCGCCGCTCGCCACCAGCGCCCTGCTCGAGGGGCTCGCCATGTCCCACGTGCGCGAGGCGCTGGCGAAGGACCTCCCGAAGGCCGAGATCCCCGGGCGCCCGCGCCTGGCCGACCGCGCCTTCGAGCTGGTGGACGAGCTCTCGGCCGTCTCCGTCGACGTGCTCGTCGCCGACGCCCCTCGGCTGGCCGGTGAATCGAAGAACCTCGCCACCGCCGGCAACCGGCTGGTGGGCGTGGGGTTGGTCAAAGGCGACTCACCCCGCTTCGGCGCGGGCCGCTATTGGATCGTCGTGATCTACGGCGTGCCGCGATCAGGAGAATGAAAGGTCGCGCTGCGCTGCCTTTGCTGGTTACTTTTTGAGCCATGACGGAGCTCAAAGCCCCCATCATCCTGGGCATCGATGAAGACCGTGGCGCGCAGACGGCGATCGCGCAGGCCTTCAACGAACAAGGCATCTTCTATCGCTTCGTCACCGATCGCCGGAAGGTGACCGGCGGCATCAAGCAGCTCAAGCCGCACCTGTTGCTCGTCTTCGGTGAGCTCGAGTCGGACTTCGTGATCCAGGTGCTCGACGCGCTCTCCAGCGACGTCGGCTCGGCGCAGCGCCCCGTCATCGTGGTCTGCAGCGACACCTCAGACTCGAACTTCGTGCAGGGCATGCGCACCGGGGTGGTGGGCCTGCTCACCGCGCCGTTCACTCCCGCGCACATCGGGGTGGTGCGCGCGCTGCACGAAGAGGTGTCGACCCGCACCGGCAACAGCGCGGGCACCGCCGACGCGGCCACCCTGCACCGCTTCATCGAGCACATTCGCCGCACCCGCCGCAGCGGCGTGCTGGTCACCAACGCGCGCACCCCCAACGAGGCCCGGGCCAGCTTCATCTACGGCAAGCTCGACAAGGCCTCCTTCCTCGGCGCGCATGGCCAGGACGCGGTGATCGCGATGCTCAAGCAGCCGCAGGTGCGCTGGAGCTTCACCGAGGTCGCCGGCTCGCACAGCGAAGGCGCCGGCGTGGTGATCGAGCTGGGCGACGTGGTCACCGGCGAGACGCCCATCGCCGAGGTGAGCACCGGTGACGACGAGCCGCTCGCCTTCGAGATGCCGCACCGGGCCGCCGAGCCGCCGCCCCCCGCGCCCCAGGGCGTGGCCACCCAGCTGCTGCTGGTCGACGACGATCCGGCGATCGTGAAGATGTTCTCCACGCTCTTCACCAAGCACGGCTTCGTGGTGAGCACCGCCACCGACGGCAACGAGGGCTTCGAGGTGGCGCTGCAGCACACCTTCGACGCGGTGCTGGCCGACCTCAACATGCCGCACCTCGACGGCTGGGGCATGTTGCGTGCGCTGCGCGAAGACTTCCGCACCCGCGAGCTGCCCATCGCCTTCCTCTCGGCGCACGACGACTACCGCGAGGCCCTGCGCGCGCTCGACGCCGGGGCCCAGGCCTACCTGTCGAAGGGCACCAAGCTCGACGTGATCGTCGGCCAGGTGATCAAGCTGCTCGAGCCCCGGCGCTCGCTGCTGGCGATGCTGGACCTGGGCCAGACCCAGGAGCTCGCCATTCACACCGTGGGCCCGCAGTGGCTGCTGCGCCTGCTCGCGCAGCGGCAGCTCAGCGGCGTGGTGACCTGCCGCGACGGCTGGGCCTCGTACACCCTGGGCTTCAACCAGGGCGTCTGCTTCCACGCCGACGCGGTCGCCGGCAAGTACACCGCCGAGGGCGAGCGCGCCTTCAACGCCTTCGTGGCCAGCCGCGCGGGCGAAGGCGGCTTCGCGATCGGCCCCCCGCCGGCCCTGCAGCAGAACCTCTTCCTCGCCACCGAGGTGTTGATCGAGCGCGCCTGCACGGCGCTCAACGACAACGAGCGGCGCATGCGCGAGTCGCTGATGGTGACCGCCACGCAGATCGACGTGAACACCGATCTGTACGCGGTCTACACCGCGGTCGGCCCCAAGCAGTGGCTCGAGCCCGCCCGGCTCATCTGCGAAGAGAAGACGCCTCCGCGTGACATCATCGCCCGCCTCGACATCTCGCCCCTGGAGATCGAGGAGTGCATGAAGGACCTCATTCGCCGGGGCGTGGTGACGCTGAAGAAGGCCTGAGCCCGCAAGACAGACGCCCCCCGGCAAGAGCCGGGAGGCGCCGTCTTCAAAGGTGAGTGTGGGCTGCGATCAGACCACGCGACGCTGGGTCGCGAAGGACTCGATGCCCGCCTGCTGCGCCGACGGCAGCGCGTAGAGCGGACACTTGATGCAGGTGAAAGACTGCCACCCGCGACGGACTGCCTCATCGAGGCAATTGTCGTAGTGGGCACAGTCGAGATTCCGGTGGTGCTCAACCCCAAGACGCTTGGGACCGGCCTCAGGATTGATGCTCTGCGGAAGTTCGGTGGGACACGGCTTCATGTGCGGTTCGGCCTCCCGGATACGAGATCCCCCCCAGACGACTGCGACTGGCGGTACTTCGAAGACGACTGCGATTTCTACGGCGCGGGACCTACTCTGTTGCTCATCGGCCGATCAAAGGGGGTACTCGCCGACAGGTCCCGGAATCCTTATGGGAATCACTCAGTTCTCGAATGCACTCGCTGTCCCGTGAGAGAAAGCGAGCGAGGGCCGATGTACGGCAAGGGGTCGACGAATGTCAAACCGGTGCAGGTATGTTTGAGACAGGGATGTTGCGATTTTTCGTTCCCCTGCTCCTGACGGCCCTGCCCGCGCTGGCCCAGTCCGAGGCCCTGCTGGAGGGGGTCAGAGTGCACCGCGCGGGCGTGGCGGCGGAGGCGAAGGCCGAGCTCGACGCGTGCGTCACCGCGAAGTGCCCCGATCGCGAGCGGTTGACCCTGCTGACGGCCTTCCTCGAGCTCTCCGAGGGGAACGCGGCAGTGGCTGCGCAGCGCCTGGCCGCCGGCAGGGCGCCCAGGGGGCTCGAGGCGTTCCACGCCTGGTATTTCGGGGAGGCCCAGGCGTGGTCGGGCCAGCGCTCGCTGGCGGTGAAGACGCTGCTCAAGGCGAAGAAGTCAGCGCCGTCGTGGCTGCTGCCGCGCATCGATCGCCGGCTGGCCGAGCTGTACCTCGAGCTCGGAGATGCCGCGAAGGCGCGCGGGCTGCTCGACGTGGATCCCGACGTGGGCCGCACGCCCGAGCTGCTCTACACGCGGGCGCTCGCGCGGGAAGCGGGCCAGCTCACCGCGCTCGCGCAGGCCGACTGGAAGACGCTGGCCCTCAAGTACCCCACGCACCCCCACGGGCTCGCGGCGCAGGCGAAGCTCGAGGCCGCCGGGCCGGTGGTGTTCACCTTCGACGAGCAGCTCGCCCGGGCACAGGCGATGTTCAACGCGGGCGCGACGCAGCGGTGCCTCGCCGCGCTCGACGCCACCGGCTCGGCCGACGCGAAGGTGGCGCTGCTGCGCGGGCAGGCGCTGCTCGCACGGGGGAAAGAGAAGGACGCAGAGGCCCAGGCGCAGCTGGCGATCGCGGCGGCGGGACCTCCGGCGATCGCCGCGCAGGCGTTGATGACCTCGGCGAAGCGGCTGATGCGGCTGCAGGACAACGCGGGCGCGCGCGCGGCGTTCCGGAAGCTCGACGAGAAGTACCCGGCCGACCCCGCGGCGGACGAAGGCGGCTACCTGGCGGCGTGGCTGGCGATGAACTCGGGTGACTTCGAGACCGCGGTGGCCGACTTCAGCACCTTCGAGACGCGCCACCCCGGCTCGCGGCGACGTGACGAGGCGCGCTGGTTCCGCGGCTTCTCGCTCATCCGCGCGAAGAAGTACCGGGACGCGCGGGAGGCGCTGCTGTCGCTGCCGGGTGATTTTCCGAAGTCGCAGCTGGTGCCGCAGGCGCTCTACTGGGCGGCGCGCGCGGGGCAGCTCGACGACGTTCCGGCGGACGCCGGGCCGGTGGTGAACGTGGTGGCCGAGTACCGGGCGGTGGTGAGCGGCTTCCCGGGCACGTTCTACGGGCTGCTGGCCTCCGAGCGGCTGCAGGAGCTCTCGGTGGAAGCGCCGCTGCCCTTCGGGATCGCGCCGAAGGTGTTGCCGGTGAAGCGGCCGCCGGGCCTCGAGCTGGCCGCGCTGCTGGCGCGCACGGGGTTGTTCCGCGACGCGGCGCAGGAAGTGACACGCGCGGTGGCCACCATGCCCCCGTCGGAGGCGATCAAGTGGGGGCACGCGCTGCAGGCGCTCGGAGACTTCGGCGCGGCGCACACCCTGGCGGCCAGGTACCTGTGGGGCGCGGTGTACACGCTGCGGACGCCGGAGGCGCTCACCCTCATGTACCCCCGGGCGTTCCGATCGAGCGTCGAGCAGTGGGCAGGCAAGCACGACGTCGAGCCGTCGCTGGCGTGGGCGATCATGCGCCGCGAGAGCGCCTTCGCCCCCGAGGTGACCAGCAGCGCCGACGCGCGCGGGTTGATGCAGTTGATCCCGCCCACGGCGAAAGCGATCGCGCTCGAGCTGAAGTTGGCGCCGGCGGACGACGCCGAGCTGTATTCGCCCGAGTGGAACATCAGGCTGGGCACCTGGTACCTGCGGGCGCTCACCGCCCGGCTGCACCACCCCACCCTCGTCGCCGCGGCGTACAACGGCGGGCCGTCGTCGGTGGCGCGCTGGGCGAAGGAGCGCGGCACGCAGCAGCTCGATCAGTGGGTCGAGGAGATCCCCTTCAAGGAGACGCGCGGGTACGTGAAGCAGGTCACGTGCGATCTGTTCATCTACCGCCAGCTCTACGGCGGCGAGGTGAAGCGGCTGTCGTTGTCCGTGCCCGCGCCGGGCGCCGGCGTCGACTTCTGACTCTGGTGAAAGCTCTCGGCGTGAACGGAGTTGATCGAGTTCATCACCGTTCACCCCGAGCGGAGTCGAGGGGCTTCAAACCACCAGTCAGAACAGGTGCGTCTCGACCAACTGCGCGTCGCCACCGGGCGCGCAGTGCACCACCTCGGTCGCGCCCTGGGCCATCACGATCGCGCCCGCGAGCGCCTCGTCCTTCACCGTGGTCAAGAGCACCGGGTTCGGCCCCGCGTCGAGCGTGAACCACACCCCCACGCCCTGCTGCCGCAACCCGCGGCACGCCTCGATCACCGAGAGCGTCGCCGGCTTCAGGTAACACAGCGGCGGGTTGGCCCCCAGCGCGCTGGCGTGCATGCGCCACGCGTTCCGCTCGGCGAGCTCCCCGACCGCCTCGAGATCGCGCCTCTTCACGTGCCGGACGATCTCCTTCACCTCGCGCTCGGCGTCCTTCGTCCACGCCGGGTAGTACGGCGAGGTGTCGACCGTCGAGCGCATGCCGTCGCGCGACTTCACTTCCTTCTCCTCGCGGCTCACCATGCCCACCAGCATTCGCAGGTCGGGCCAGTGCGCCTCGTCGAAGAGCTGCTCGCCGAAGCTGTCCTCGCCGTCGGGCCGCCTGCCGCGATTCCAGCGCACGAAGCCCCCCTGGATGCTGCGCGACGCCGAGCCGCTGCCCCGCCTCGCGAGGATCGACTCGGCCCTCGTGTCCCGCTTGAAGCCCGCCGCGGCCCGCGCGGCGACGGCGAGGGCCGCGAAGGCCGCTGCGCTCGAGGCGAGCCCGGCGGCGGCGGGGAAGTCACCGCGAGAGACCATCTTCGCGGCCCCCAGCTTCCGCCCTCCTTCGGCCCGCACCAGCTTGAGCGCCTCTTCCACGCGCTTGCGCTCTGAGCCTTCGGCGAGCTTCCCGTTGATCTCGATCTGATCTGCGCCCTTCTCGCCCGTGAACTCGACTGTCGTCGTCACCGACAACGGCCCGAGGGTCACGGACAGGCTCGACTGGTGCGGGAGGATCAGCTTCTCGTCGCGTTTTCCCCAGTACTTCACCAGCGCGATGTTCGGGTGCGCTCTTGCGGTTGCTTTCACGGCTTGCCCTCTCCCCGACCCTCTCCCGCTGCGGGAGAGCGAGACCATTGATTCACAACGCGCGCGGCCCCGCGAGCTGGCTCGCGAAACAATCCACGCCCTGCGCACGCAGCTTCATCACCGTCGGCTCGGGCTCGCGGAACAGCCCGATCACCGCGCCCCCATCACCACCCGCCCCGGTCAGCTTCGCGCCCAGCGCCCCCAGGCCGCGCAGCCGGTACACCATGTCTTCGAGCTGCGGGCTCGAGAGCCCCAGCGCGCTCAGCATGCCGTGGTTCATGTTCATCACGTCCCCCAGCGCCTCGAGCTCACCGGCCCGAGCTGCGGCGGCGCCCTCGAGCACCAGGCGGCCGATCGAATCGAACACCCGCCGGTACCGCGCCGGCCACCGCTGCTGCCGCTCGCGCAGCGCGCCCACCGTCTGCTTCGTCGAAGACCGCGGGCCCACCAGCGCCACCAGCACCTTCACCGGCTTCGCCGCCACCACCTCGGTCGCCTTGCCCTTCTTGAAGAGCACCATCGTGCCCCGCGCGCTGGTGGTGTGATCCACCCCGCTGGGCGTGCCGTGGAACTCCTTCTCCATCTCGAAGGCCAGCGCCTCGACGTCCTTCGTCTTCGCCGGCCCGCCGCGCTTCGCCTCGAGCAGCACCCGGCTGACCGCCACGGCCAACGCTCCCGAGCTGCCCAGCCCCATCGACAAGGGGAGCTGGCTCTCGAGGTGCACCGAGATCTTCGGGTGACGTGCCTTCTTCGCCGCGCGGGCGAAGGCGCGCTCGAGCGCTTCCTGGTGGGCCGGCGAGATGCCTTCGGGGATTTCGAGCGAGGTCGCGTCGGAGGGTACGCCCCAGGCGCGCATGCCTCGGGAAATGGCGGCGGCTAACGCCGGGTGTCCGTAGACGACCCCGTGTTCGCCGAGCAGGATCACTTTTCCCGGGCCGAACGCTGTGAGCTGGTTCACTGTGTGTTTGCCCTCTCCCCGACCCTCTCCCCCCTCGGGAGAGGGAGGCACTACGGTGCGCTCACGTCTCCTACCACCGCGGGCTGAGGCTGGTCCTTCATCATCGCGGCGAGGATCTCCTTCGCCTTCTCCACCTTCACCTGCCCCGCCTTCACCAGCGCGTTGGCCACCTGCTCCACCCAGTGCCCACGCGCCCCGGCCGTCACCGCCACGCACCTCGCGTGCAGCGCCATGTGGCCCTTCTGAATGCCCACCGAGCCCAGCGCCCGCACCGCCGCGAAGTTCTGCGACAGCCCCACCGCCGCCATCACCATCGACAGCTCCCGCGCGCTCGACACCCGCAGCACCTTGAGCGCCGCCTGCACCTGGGGGTGCGCCTTGATCGGCCCCCCGACCGTGCCCAGCGCCAGCGGCAGCTCGATGCGCCCGACCAGGTGCCCTTCCTCGAGCATCCACGTGGACAGCGGCCGGTACTGCCCGTCACGACAGGCGAACGCGTGCGCCCCCGCTTCGATCGATCGCCAGTCCTGCCCCGAGGCGATAGCCACCGCGTCGACGCCGTTCATCACGCCCTTGTTGTGCGTCGCCGCCCGGTACGGATCGGCCTGCGCGAAGCGGCTCGCCTGCACGATGCCCTCGGCGATCGCCTCACCGGGCAGATCGAAGTCTGCCAGCGACGCCACCGGAATGCGGCACGACGCGCGCGCCAGCCGGCGATCGGCCAGGTTCGAGAGAATGCGCAGGAACACCTTGCCGCCCGTGAGCTGCTCCACCAGCGGGGCCACGCCCTCGCACATGGTGTTGATGAGGTTGGCCCCCATCGCCTCCTGGGTGTCGATGTACAGGTGCAGCACGAAGATCGGCTCGCCGCGCGGGCCTTCGGGCGCCGGCAGGATGCGCACCTCGATGTCCTTCGCCCCGCCGCCCCGCGCCAGCATCGCCGGGTGGAAGCTGTTGGCGAGCGCGAGGATCTGCTCCTTGTGCGCCATCAACGTCTTCGACGCCTCGGTTGGATCGCCGTAGCCGGTGAGCTGCACCTGGCCGATCATGATCGGGTCGTCGGCCTCGGCCTGGAACCCGCCCCCCTCGCGGACGATCTTCGCCGCGAAGCTCACCGCGGCGACCACCGACGGCTCTTCCACCGCCATCGGCACGATGTAGTCGCGCCCGTTCACCTGGAGATTGAGCCCCAGCCCCAGCGGCAGGCTGAACACCCCGATGGCGTTCTCGATCATCTGGTTGGCCATCTCGACGCTCAGCGCGGTGCCCGCCAGCGCGCCCGCCTCCTCGGCGCTCAGCCGCATCATCCGCGCCACGGTGCCCAGTCGATCGGCGACGGGCAGCTTGTGGAAGCCCGCCAGCCTCGAGGTCATCAGCTCCGACATCTGCTTCTCCGAGTTCTTCATCGCCGTCACCCTAAGGCCTGCAGCCAGTCCTTCAGTTCACCCGTCACCACGCGAGGCTGGCGCCGCAGGTCGGCCACGCTCTTGCTGCCCGTCAACGCCAGCGCCTGGCCGAGCGCGGTGATCACCGTCTGCAACGCCGTGCGGGCGCCCGCCACGCCGCCCGTCTGGTGCGCCCGGAACAGCGGGAGCGCCATGCCTCCGAGATCGGCCCCCAGCGCGAGCGCCTTGGCCACCTCGAGCCCGGTGCGAATGCCGCCCGACGCCACCAGCCTGATGTCGGGGCCCACCGCCTTGCGCACCGAGGCCACCGCGGCCGCCGTGGGAATGCCCCAGCTGGCGAACTGCGAGCCCACCTCACGCGCCACGCCGCTCGAGCGGAGCTGTTCCACGCGCACCCACGAGGTCCCCCCCAGGCCCGAGACGTCGATGCTCTTCACGCCGCACTCCACCAGCCGCCGCGCCACGTCGGGCGAGATGCCGCAGCCCGTCTCCTTCACCAGCAGCCGATCGCCGTAGGCCTTCGCCAGCGCCGTCACCGTGAGGTAGCCCAGCTCGAAGTCGCGATCGCCCTCGGGCTGGTTGAGCTCCTGGGCCGGGTTCAGGTGCAGCGCGAGCGCGTCGGCGCCGATGGCGTCCGACAGCCGGCGAATCTGATCGACCGTCATGCGGGTGGCCTGCACCAGCCCCAGGTTGCCGATCAGCACCGTGGACGGCGCCACGCTGCGCACCGCGAAGGTCGAGGTCAGCTCGGGCCGCTCTGCCATCGCCCGCTGGCTGCCCACCCCGAAGGCCACGCCGAACTCTTCGGCGACGAGCGCAAGGTCGCGATTGACCTGGGCGGCGCGCTCAGTGCCACCCGTCATTCCGGTGATCAGCAGCGGGGCCTTGAGGGTCTTGCCGAACCAGCTCAACCCCAGCTGCACCTGGTCGAAGGCCAGCTCAGGCATGGCGCAGTGCACCAGCCGAACGTCACTCAGGAGCGTCGAGTTCTCCAGCGGAGCGACCTCCTCCGTGGCGCACAGATCAAGATGGGCGTCCTTGCGGCGGGCTGTGGTCTCGTCGTGCATCGCGGCGGGTTCTCCTAACAGGGTCCTTCGCCACGATTCCACACGGAAACCTGCGAATTCATTTACGAACGTCATCTTGCGGTCGAAGAACTAACCCGGGCGGTCGGAGTTGGCTGCAGAAGGTCGATGGCCCCACGAAGATGGGGAGCTACCACCAGGCTCGCAGAGCCGAGACGGCATCGACTCAACTGAGCTTCGGGTTAAGAGGACGCCATGGCGGGGCCGGTCTGTGTCTTTCTGCATCGGGGCGAGTACGACGCCGTTCACCAGGGCGTGTCGATCGCCGCTTCCGCCGCGGCCATGGGCCGGAAGGTCGAGCTCTACTTCTTCTGGTGGGCGCTGGAGCGCCTGGCCCGGGGCAACCTCGACGAGCCCGATCTCGAACGCGACGACGTCAACGCCACCATGGAGCTGCGCGGGGTTCCCACCATCCGCCAGCTGCTCGACGTGGTGCGCGACTCGGGGAACGCCACCCTGTTCGCCTGCACCGGCTCGATGGCGTCGATCGGCCTGACGCCGCCGGACGTGGAGCCCAAGGTCGACATGTTGATCGGGTGGACGGCGATCCTCCAGCGCACCACCGGCGTCACCGATCGCTTCACGCTCTGAGCACTCCTCCCTCTCCCTGCGGAGCGGGGAGAGGGCCGGGGTGAGGGGCCATTACACGTACCGCTGCTCGAACAACTTCCTCAACCCCTCCTGGCGCCGCAAGAGCTCGAGCGTGAGCTCGGCGTGCCCGGGCACGTACCCATTGCCGACGATCATCTGCACGTCCTTGCCCACGCCCTCGGCGCCGAGCGCGGCCGCGGTGAAGCTGGTGGCCATGGAGAAGAAGATCACCGTGCCGCCGTCGCGCACGCTCAGGATCGCGGCCATCTCGGTGTTGGGCACCGAGGCGCAGTTGACGACCAGATCGGCGAGCTTGCCCCCGGTGAGCTTGCTGACGGTGTCCATCACCTCGACGCCCTGGGTGGCGTCGACCTTCGCGAACGCGTCGCACAGCTTCAGGCCGGAGAGCGCCTCGAGCGCGGGCTGGCTGATGTCGAGGGCGATGAGCTGCCCCTGCCCTGCCATCGACTCGCGGGCCTGGGCCAGGCACAGCGCGCCGCTCTTGCCCGCGCCCAGCATCACCACGCGCATGCCGGGCTTCACGTAGCGGGCGACCAGCGCGGGGGCGCCGCACACGTCGAGCGCGGCGAGGCTGAGCGTGTCGGGGAGATCGTCGGGCAGCCTGGCGTAGATCCCCGAGGCGAAGAGGATCGCGCGGCCCTTGATGTCGACGCGATCGATCTCGGGCTTCACCGCGCGGATCTCGTCGATCACCAGCGGCGTGAGGGTGAGGCTCACCAGGGTGGCGATGCGATCGCCCACCTTGAGGGTGCCGGGGTGGCCGGGGGTGAGCTCCTTGACGCGGCCGATCAGCATGCCGCCCGAGCCGGTGACCGGGTTCTGCATCTTCCCGCGCTCGGCGACGATGGTGGTGATGGCGGCGGCGATCTTCGCCACGTCACCGCCGGCGGCGTCCTTGAGCTGCTTGAAGGAGGCCGCGTCGATGTTGAGGCTCTCGACGTCGATCAGCAGCTCGCCGTCACGCAGGGGCAGCGAGGGATCGACCTTCTTCGCGCGCTGCGGCAGCACGCCCTTCTCACCGACGACTCGGCCCAATCCGTAAGCGTCCATGGGTGGCGCGTCTACCACCGCCGCGACAAACAAAAACGGCCCCGGTGGTTCCGGAGCCGTCTGGCCAGCTGCCGTCGAGGGCCGCCTAGAAGGTGTACTGGACGCGCGGGTAGAACATGAGGCCGTTGATGTTCGGCCCGATGATCAAGCGGTACGACACGTCGAGGCCGACCGAGAAGTGGTCCATGTTGGTGGCGTACTCGATGCTCAGCGCCACGCCGAAGTTGCCGCGCACCAGCGCGCCGTCGCCGACCGGATCAGGATCGAGCAGCGTCACCCCGCCCAGCAGCTTGCCGCCCACGTAGAAGCGCTCGACCACCTGGTGGAGGTAGCCCACGCTGGCGTTCAAGAACGTCATGGTGAAGTTGTCGGACTGCAGGCAGGCGTTGGCGTTGTTGAGCCCCGCCCAGCAGTTCTGCGCGTTGGCGCCGATGCCCACGTGGAACCCGATGGGAATGAGGCCCTTCCCCTCGTTGATCGTCAGCTGGTAGCCGAGACCGAGCTGCAGGTACGTCTGCAGGTTCGAGTACCCGTTGTCGCCTCCCACAGTGAAGATCCCACCGACGTCAGTCTCGGTGAAGAAGCCACGGCGCACCTGCAGCGGCACGCCCTCAGGAGGCGTGGCGGCAAAGGCGGACGACGAAACAAGGAGCGCAGCGACCAACGTGGCGAGCTTCCGCACGAATCCTCCAGACCAAAGGGCGCGGCACCATACCGTCAGAAGCCGCAAACGCAATCGCGAATAAACGAAAACGGCGCGGAACTCCAAGGAGATCCGCGCCGCACGTTTTCAGGGCCTGCGAGTGCTCAGTCTTCGCTCTCGTCGCCGGCCGCCTTGAAGATCCAGGGGAAGGTGACGTTCACGACGCCGCCGCCCGCGGGCTCGGGGAACTTCCACCGGCGAATGCGCTGCACGATGCAGCCTTCGACGTTGGCGTTGCCGATCGACGACTCGCTCACGTTGGCCTCGGACACGCCGCCGGAGGGGTCGATGGTCCACGCCACCGCCACCTTGCCGCCGAGCGCCGGGTTCTTCTGGAGCTCCTGCTCGTAGCAGAACTTGATCTCGTTCTGGTGACGCTTGATCACCTTCATGATCACGTCCTTGTCGAGGCCGCCGACGACCGTGGTCTTGCCGGGGATGACGCGGGTCGAGTCCTTGCCCTTGCCGCCGAGGTCGATCGACCCGTAGCCGCCGCGGCCACGACCGCCGCCCTTGGTGCCGAGGCCGCCGAGCCCGAGGCCCATGCCGCCGCCACCGGCGCCGCTGCCACGCGAACCGAGCCCGCCGACGCCCTGCGCATCACCCACGCCCGCGCCGCCGGTCAGCCCGCCGAGGGCCTGGTTGACGCCCGTGCCCAGGCCACCTTCGAACAGGCTCTTGCTGCTGCCGCCGAACATCGAGGCCATCAGGCTGGACACCTTCTTCTGGTCGTCCATGCGCTTCTTGGAGGGGTCGGCCTGGTCCTTCTTGGCGTCCTGCTTGCCGAACTTGCCTTCCTTCTCCTTGGGCTTCTCGCCTTCCTTGATGCCCGAGAGATCCATGAACTTTTTGATCTCGATCTTCTTCTCGGGCTTGATCATCAGCTTCACGTACTTCGACGGGTTGCCGAAGATGTCGTCGCCGTCACCGCCGAAGCCCAGGGGCGTGAGCACCATCGCGGCCACCAGGGCGAAGAACGCCATCAGGCAGATCGAGGTGATCTTGAAGAAGGTGAAGTCGTGCTCTTCGAGGGTGTTCGCGGTGACGTGCGTGCTGGGGCGCACGAAGCGCAAGATGAAGGCGACGTCGTTGAACGAGACCTGGGCGCGGTCGTGCAGCGCCAGCTCGACGGCATCGGCGCGCACGCCGCCCTCGGCCGCCTTGAGCTTGCCCTCGTTCTTGAGCTGCTCCTTGGACTTGTGGCTGTCGCTCTTGGTGGTGACGATCAGGCCCGCGTCAGAGGGCACGTTGACCACCGCGGTCGCGCCGCGCGCCTGGGCGAGCGAGAAGGTCGCGCCGGCGTTGAACACGGTGAAGCGGTTGCCTTCGCCGTCGCCGATGGTGACGGGCACGCCCTCACCGAAGTGCTGCACGTTGATCAGGGTGTCGCCCCAGAGCAGCGCGACCTGGAGCACCTTCTCGGTCTCGGTCGGCACGGCCTCGGCCGGCAGCGGCTCGCTGAACAGGTGCGCGGCGTTCTTGCCCGTACCGGCCAGGCCCTTGGTGGTGGGCACGACCTTGTCCTTCTTGTCCTTCTTCTTCTCGTGCTTCTCTTCCTTCTTCTCGTCCTTCTTCTCTTCGGCCTTCGCCTCGACTGCGGGCGCGGCGGCCTTCTCGTCGCCGTAGACGATCTTCACCTTCGACTCGCCGATCATCACGGTCTCGCCCGACGCGACGACCGCCGGCTCCTTGACCGCCTGGTCCTTGAACTTCGTCCCGCTCTCCGAGCCGAGATCGATCACCGTGACGCCGCCGTCCTTCTCCACCTTGAACATGCAGTGGAGGTTGGACACCTTGGGATCAGTCACCTTCACCGACGCGCCGGAACCCGAGCCCACGATGATGCTCTCGAGCTCGCTGGTCGACTCGGTGACCGAGCCGTCGGGGTTGGTGATGTGGAGGGTGATCGAAGTCTTCTTGGCCATGGGGGATGTCCTGGTGAAGGCGGTGCTGCGTCAGATTTTCAGAGGTTCTCGACGGACTTCTGGAGCTCGGGGTTGAAGTTGTCGCGGACCTTGATCAGGGTCTTGAAGGTCGTCTTCTTCTTCGACACCGAGTAGCTGCCTTCGGGCTTGGTGAGCTCGCCGTCGATGGCCACGTCGGTGAAGTCGATGGTGGTCTTCTTGCGGAAGACCGTCTTGTCGGCCTCACGGGTGACCTTTTCCTGGGCGACAGCCACGCTCGAGATGGCCAGGGAAACGACTGCGAGACCTGCGAAAAGACGGTTCATTTGCTGCCTCCGTACACCCCTGTGACACCACATTGAAGGGGCGGGTTCCTGAAAAGTCGGCGGATAGTAGGGATCTGAGGGGTGGTTGTCACCCCCACCCGAACTACTTGGGGGCGGGGGTGGGCGCGGCGGGGGCCGCGGCAGGAGCCGGGGCGGCGCCAGGCGCAGGAGCCGCGCCCGCGGGGGGCGTGGCGGCCGGGTCGGTGGTGGTGCCGGGATCCTGCTTGGCGGCGTCGTCGGAGACCTTGTCGAGCAGCGACGGGCCGGTGGGAGTGGCCTTCGGCTTCTCCTTCTCTTCCGGCTTGGGCTGGGCCGCGGCGGCGCCGGCCTTCTGCATGGCGAGGATGCCCTTCATCTTGCTGTCGATGAGCTGCTGGTCGGTCGACGAGGTGCCGGGGAGCGCCTTGCAGCGATCGAGGAAGCCCAGCGCCTTGTCCCAGCCGGCCTTGTCGGCGGCGTAGGCCCAGGCGGCGCCGCAGATGGCGTCGTTCTGGTCGGCCTTGATGGCGAGCACCCGCTCGAACATCTCGCCGGCCTTGAGGCCCTTCTTCGCGTCGCGGCCCTTCTGCCCGTCGAGGGCGAAGGCGTACGCGAGGAAGCCCTCGTAGGAGTTCTGGTCGATCTCGGTGGCGCGCGAGAGCACCTTCTCGGCGCCGTCGTAGTCGCGGTACGTCAGCGCCATCGTGCCGATGTTGAAGAGGCTGGGGGCGAAGTCCTTGTTGAGGGTGACGGCCTTCTGGAACTGCCCCAGCGCGCGGCGGCGGTCGTCGAACTTCAGGTAGATGAGACCCAGATTGTTGTAGACGCCCGGATCCTTGTCATCGAGCTTGCGCGCGTTGTCCGAGATGAACTCGGCCAGGCGGAAGTTGCCCTGGTCGAAGTAGATGAGCGCCAGGTTCTTGTACGCGTCCGGGTTGTCCTTGGTGCGGGCCAGCACCTTGCGCGCGGTCGACTCGGCCAGCGCGTACTTCTTCGCCAGGCGGTAGGCGACGGTGAGGTTGTTGTTGAGCTCGACGTCGTACTCGTTGGCCGGGTCCTTCAGCGCCGCCTCGTAGAGGGCGATGGCGTTGTCGAACTTGTCCTGCTGGCGGTACACGCGGCCGAGGTTGAGCAGCGTGGGCTTGTGCTTGGGGTCGAGCTTGTTGGCGACCTCGTAGTAGCCGGCGGCCTCGGTGAGCTTGCCCTGGCGCTCGCTGATGACCCCTAGGTTGAACTGCACCACCACGTTGTTGGGGAACTTCGCGGCGACCTTGCCGAAGCCCGCCTGGGCGTCGTCGTACTTGCCCGCGTCGAACGCGGCCACGGCGTCGGTGAAGACTTCCTTGATCGTCTTCTCCACCGGCTTGGGCGGAGCCTTCACGACCTCTTCCTTCTTCACCTCGACCGCGGCGGGCGGGCAGCCCATGAACCCCGCGGAACCGACGACCACCAGCGCTGCGAAACGAATCGACTTCATGGCTTGCGACCTCATCGGACACCCGCGCCCGGCGTGGGAGCTGCGGCGCTGTTGGGAGCAGGGGTGGCGGCGGGCGGCGGCGTCTCGACCACCGGCTCAGCCGGCAGCTCGACCTTCTTCTCGAAGCCCGCCGTGACGAAGAACTCGCTGCCCCGGTACGGGAGCTCGCGCGGCTTGCCGTAGAAGCCGGGCTTGAACTTGTTGAGCTTGTCCTGCGCCGCCAGCGTCCACTCGCTGTACATCGACAGCTCGTAGGACTTCGCCAGCGCCTTATCGAGGGCCTCGACGCACTTCTCTTCGAGGGGGAAGATGTACCGGTTCTCCAACTCGCCGCGGAAGATGGCGAGCTGGTCTTCGTCGAGCCCCGGGGGATCCGGCATGTCGGTGATGTTCGCCGCGAGGTCCGCGTAGAGCAGGCCGACGCGGGTGAGCGCCGCGATGCCGTACTCGGGGTTACCGACCTTCAGCACCTCGATGTACGCGGCCTCGAGCTCGGTGAGCTTCTTCTGCTTCACCGGCAGGTCCTTCTTGAAGGTGGCGATCTTCTTGAACTGGAGTTCGGTGAACGACTTCCACGAGGGCTCGAGGGTCACGAAGCGCGTGTGCGCGAAGGCGAGCATGGCGCGGTCGTTCTTCTTGTCCTCTTCCTTGAGCTTGGGGAACGCCGCGATGATCTCGCGCGCGAGGCGGTCCTGCTCGCCCGCGTTCTTGAGCTTCCCGTTGAGGAGATACTGGCGGTACTTCACCTCGAGGCGCCGCGCGTCGGTGACGCGGGTGTCCTTGGCGTAGCTGGTGAGGAAGCCGTCGAACTGCTTGAGCGCCTCGGCCGACTTGCCCTGCTTCTCGAGCACCAGCCCGATGTTGTACGCGAGCTCAGGCACGTCCTTCTTGTCCTTGAAGCGCGCGATGTAGCGGCCGTACGCGGCGATCGCCTTGTCGTACTGGCCCACGCCCTCGTACCAGAAGCCGGTGTTGAACTGCGCATCGGCCACCAGGGCCTCGGCTTCCTTCACCAGGCCCTCACGCTCCTTCTTCTTCGCCTCGCGGTTCTCCGCGCTGACGGTCTTGAGATCGAAGGTGGTGATGGGCGGCGGGCCCTTGCCCTTGTTCGCCTTGAGCTCCTTCGCCAGGGCCTCCTTCTCCCTCTTGAGCAGGTCCTTGATGTCGGCGTAGCCGATGGCCTTGTCGCCGGCCGCCAGATCGTAGGTGGCGACGAAGTTTTCGTACATCTGGGCCGACTTCTCGAAGTTGGCCATCTTCTCGTAGAAGTAGGCGAGCGCGACCTTCACCTTCAGGTCGAACGCGCTGTTCGGGTACTCCTTGAGCACGCGCTCGCCGATGGCGATGGCCTTGTCGAGCTGGTTGGCCTCGCGGGCGATGATCATCGAGTAGGTCAGCGCGCGGTCGGCGTTCTCCGACTTGGGGAACTCCTGCACGAACGCCACGAAGAGCTCGGACGCCTTCGCCGGGTCCTTCTCCTTCTTGTAGACCACCTCGTCGATGTACTTGTACTGCGAGCCCTCGACCAGCGAGCTGACCCGCTTGGTGAACTCGGTGTTCGGCTTGCTCAGCTTGGTGTTCGCCTTGAAGAGGCGGGACAGCTTGTTGAGCTCGAGCCACTCTTCACGGTCGTTCAAGACGGCCATGGTGAGATCGGCGGCCTTCTCGGAGTTGGCGTGCTCGGGGTACCGGTTGATCACGTCACCGAAGCGGCGGCCGGCCTCGACGTAGTGGTTCTTGTCGTAGAAGACCATGGCGGCCTGGTACGAGATGTCGACCTCGTCGGGGTTCTTGGGGAAGAGCTTGTTGTACGCGTCACACGCGGCGACGAGCTGGTTCTCGAAGGCGGTGATCGGCTTCTCTTCCATCTCCTTGGGGTCGCGCTTGGCCAGCTTCTGCGCCTTCTCGACCTGGCCCTTCTTCTTGACCTCCTCGACCTTGGTGCCTTCCTTGAGCTCGGACTTCTGCAGGATGCCGCGCTCGATCTTCACCAGCTTGTCGTAGGCGAGGATCGCGTTGAAGGCGGAGTTCTGGCGGTACTTCTCGTTGGCCGCTTCCTTCGCCTCGGGCCGGCCGGGGATCTTGAAGGCCACCACGCCGTCGTACTGCCTGGCCGCGGGCTCCCACTCCTCGAGGGCCCAGAGGATCTCGGCGTAGTAGAACTTGAGGTTGAAGGCCTGGTCAGAGACGAAGTTCTCGTCTTCGGCGACCGCGAACGCGTCGACGTACTGCTTGTAGATGTCGCGGGCGAGCCGGTACGTCTCGACCTGCTTCGTCTTCTGCGCTTCCTGGTGGTACTCGGTGACGACCTGGCGCATCGCCTCTTCGGCGACGTTGAAGCCGTTGCGCAGCACTTCTTTCTTCGACTCGTTCGCCTTCCACCACACGCTGCCCGGGCGGTAGAGCTCGGCGAGCTTCTTCACCTCGCCCTTGACGTTCTCGCGCTGGCGCAGGCCTTCGAACGACTTGATGATCGACTGCTGCCAGTCGGGCGCCGCCTCGGCCACGGCGTTGTCGTTGAGCAGGTAGCGGAACGACTTGATCGCGTTGTCATGGTGACCTGCGTCCTGCAGCGCGTAGGCGAGCTTCTGGGTGAGCGAGTGCTGCTTCTTCTTGCCCGCGTGCGCCTTGAAGTACGCCATCGCGTCGTCGGCGCGGTTCAACTGCACGAACATGCGAATCGAGTCCTGCAGGGCTTCGTTCTTGAGGTCCGTGAACGACTTCTCCTTGCCCTGCTTCTCGGCGAACTCCACGGTGTCCTGGAGCTTCTTGAGCGCCTTCTCGTGCTCGCCGGCGTTGAAGTCACACCAGGCCAGCTTGTAGAGCGCGTACGACTTGATGCGCGGGTTGCTCGAGGCGAAGGCCTTCTCGTACATCGTCTTCGCCTTCTCGAGGATGTTGGCGACTTCGAAGTAGTGGTTGCCGAGCTGCACGTAGGTGTCGGCCACGAACTTGCTGCCGGGGTAGCTCTTGAGCAGCTCCTCGTAGCGCTTGACCGCGAGGTCGCGCTTGCCGATGTCGTACTGGTTGTAGGCGAGGTTGAAGAGCACCTCGTCCTTGCGCTCGTAGGTGGGGTACTCGCGCAAGATGGTCTCGTAGAGGCGCATCGTCTCGGAGCGGTAGAGCTCGGACTCGCGGTGATCCTCTTTCGGCTCGGCGATCTTCTCGCCGCGGTTCTTCTTCTCGTCGGCTTCCTTCTGCTGGTTGAAGAAGCCGAGCATCTCCTTGCGGTACAGGTAGCGCGACTTCTCCCAGTAGAGCTCGGAGAGCTGGAAGAGCAGGTCGGCCTTCTGCGGGTTGCCGTCTTCGATCTTGGGAATGATCTTCTTCGCCGCTTCGATCTGCTCGTCGCGCTTCTTGTCGGCGGTGGCTTCCTTCACCACGTCTTCGAGCTTGGGCGCCTCGCGGCCGTCGAGCTTCGCGGGGCCCTTGCGCTCCTCGGGCTTCTTGGCGGCGGCGGCCTTCGCCGCGGCTGCTGCCTTGGGGTCCGGTTTCCCGGCGGCCGCCTTCGGATCTGCCTTCTTCTTGGCCTGAGCTGCGGCGGGACTGGCGGCGAGGCCAGCGGCGACAGCGAGGATCGTCACGAGGCGAACTGCGAGCTTCATCTCTGCTCCTGTGGGGCGAAAAACGCGCGGAACCTACACCGAGGTTCCAATGGATGAAAAGGGCGCCTGCACAACAGTGGGCGCCCCTCTCAACTCCTGAGAATGTCGAAAGCCCGCCAGAAAGGCGAACTCGCGCCTCGAGGGGGAATCAGTTGGTCGGACAGCCGCGCTTGAGCGTGTACTGGTAGTAGCCGATCTCGTCGCGCCAGAACTCGCCCTCGAACTTCCAGTAGTTCCAGTTCTCGGCGGGCATCTTGGGGCGGTAGAGCGTCTGCTTGCCCAGGAGCGCCTCGCCGTCGAGGCCCGTCTCGGCGAACTCCTTCTCGGCCTTGGCGATCTCGAAGCGGATGATCTCGGCCTGGTCGCCGAAGCCCTTGATGGTGCGGTAGGCCTCGGTGAGGCGCGCCTTGGCGATCTGCCCGGCGGTCTTCTCGAGCGTGTCCTTGTTCTGGTCGAGGTAGGTGACGAGCTCGTTGCTCATCTTCGCCGCGCGCCAGCCCTGGTTCGCCTCGATCATCGACTTCTCGGTCTCGATCTCCTTGAGCATGCCGAACAGCCCCAGCATGCGCTCGTTGGTGCGCACCCAGTTGAGCACCGCCTTGGGGAGCTCGGGGTTCTCGGTGACGTTGACCATCTTGAAGTACGCCGCCAGCTCGCGCGGCTCGACCGAGTCGACCAATGGCTTGAGCTTCTCGGACATCGGCAGGTAGATGCGCTCGTACTCGGCCAGCGACGACTTCGACTCGTCGTACAGGCACGAGAAGTAATAGGTGGTGGAGGTGAGGATCCACGACTCGGGCTGGAAAGCGCCGGCGAACTGCGGCGCGTACAGGCCCTGCAGCGAGCCCAGCGCCCCGCCGAAGTCGTCGTTCTGGAAGCGGGCGAAGCCGTTCTCGAACAGCGACTGGTCCCAGTACTTGCTGAAGCGCGGCACCTTCTCGTACCACTCGGTCGACTTCTGGTACTGGCCCTGGTTGTAGTTGGCCCGGCCCAGCGCGAGGTAGGCGAGGTGGCGGGTGTCGTCGAAGTCGAGCTGGCGGGTGCGAATCTTGAGCACGCCCTCGAAGGTGGTGATCGCCGCCTCGACGTTCCTGCTGCGCGTCTGCTCGTCGGCCGCCGGGTAGCGCGGGTCGGCCAGCGAGATGCCCATCAGGTACTGGGCCTTGGCGTAGAACTGGCTGGTGTCCGGCACCGCCTCGAGGAACTGCTTGGCCTCGTCGAGCTTCTGCTTGCGGTAGGCGATGCGGCCGATCTGGTAGTTGATGCGCGCCAGCACCTCGAGCGGCAGCGTCGCCCAGGCGTCGGCGTAGCGATCGTAGAGGTTGTTCATGATCGACGGAATGAGGAAGTCGTCCTGCAAGACCTCCTGCAGCGCGATCAGCGCCTCGACCGACTTCAGGTGGTACGGGTGCTGCGGCCCCGCGCGGACGATCGGCGTGAAGTAGATGAACGCCGTGAACGGCAGGTTCGCCCGCTGGAAGCTCGAGGCGAGGTAGTACTCCGCCTTGAGCCGCAGATCGTTGTCGGTGGTGCTGTTCGTCACTTCGAAGAACAGCCGCGCCGAGTCTTCGAACTGGTTCCCGTTATAGGCAGACAGGGCCTTGTTGTAGACGGCGAGATCCTGCGCCTGGGCCAGGCTGGCGGCGAGGAGCGTGATGGCAAAGAAGAGCGTGCGCTTCATGGTGTGCCCTTAGAAGAGGAACGAGATCCCGAGGTACAGGCCGATGTTGTTGAGCACGTCGGAGCTGGGAATGCGCACGAGCGCGCGAGCGAGCGGGATGTCGTTGCTCCGCTTCTGCTCGGTGCCCTCCACGATGCCGGTGAAGGTGTCGAGGTTGCAGGTCGGGCCGACCATCGCGGTCCCCGGGTCCTGGCCGCCCTTGAGCTTGTCGTCCATCGCCTTCAGGTCGTCGGCGTTGCAGCCGTTCACCCGCTCCATGCGCGCGGTGTAGACGACGTCGCGCACCTCGAGGCGGAGGGCGAAGCGCTCACCGAGCTGCAGGCGGAAGCCGGCGCCCAGCGACCCCATGAAGCGGACGCCCGTGTCGCCGTAGGAAGCCTGGCTGATGGTGCCGTCGGAACGCACCGTCTCGGGCCGCAGCTGGTGCCGCGTGCCGCCCGCGCCGACGCCGCCGTTCAAGACGAAGCTGAAGTGCGCCAGCGTGCCCTCGAAGATGGCGAACTTGCCGTAGAGCGGGCTCACCTCGACGCCGCCCATCACCCCCCAGGTCCACAAGAGCGAGGTCGCGGCCTGCGCCTCGACGCGGAACTTCTCGACCAGCTCGCCGTTGAAGGCCGACTCGACGTTGTACCAGTTGTACCCGCCTGAGATCTGGAGGCCGAAGTTCTCCTGCAGGTGGTACACGAACGAGCCCATGGTGCCGAAGTGCTGGGTGAACTTGCCGTTCACCTGCATCGCCACCGGGTAGAGCACGATCTCGCTCTTCTTCGAGTCGGAGTACGCCTTCTGCTCGACGATGTGCACGGCGACGTTCGGATTGAAGAGCGGCGCGCCCGACACCAGGCGCTGCGTCTCTTCATCGGCCGCCTTCGTGGTGGCCGCAGGGGTGGTCGCCGCTGGCGTGGTGGTCGCCGTCGGGGCGTCGGTCTTCACCGGCGTGGTGGTGGGCGTGGTGGTCGTCGGAGGGACCGGATCGTCCTCGTCGTCGTCGTCGGCAGGCGTGGCCTGTGCCACTGACATCAGAGGGGCGTCAGAGGGCGCGGGCGCGGCCCGGGCGAACGCCACGGGGAGCACTGCGAGCAAGAGGAGCGCGTTACGGAGCAAAGCGATGGAGGTCATCGGAGGTCGGTCCCTTAGAAGATGAACGCGTAGCCCAGGTCGAACTGGACCAGGTTGGTGATGCCCGCGTTGGGGCTGGCCTCGCCGCCCTGGCTCGTCACCCGATCGGCTTTGATCGTGAACGAGTCGAGGTAGCTCCAGTCACGCACTTCGATCTTCACCGAGTGTCCCGTGAAGGGCAGGAAGAAGCGGAAGCCGAGCGCGACCGAGACCAGGGGGCTCACCTTCGTCTCGGTGAGGAAAGGGCTGGGGCCCAGGCGGTCGGCGTCGCCGTCGCCGTCGGCGTCCCTCAGGTACTCGGTGCAGGCCGCGCGATCGCGGCAGAGCACGAGCGACTCGCGCGCGAGCCCGCCGACGCCGCCACCCACCCAGATGTAGAACTGGAAGTGAATGGGCAGCTCGGACATGAGGTTGATCTTCCCGTAGAACGGCTGGAAGCGGGCGCCCGCCACCGCGTGCCACGTCATCGTCCACAGATCGGCCGCGTCGTTGGCCTGGGTGATCGTGGTGTTATCGAAGAAGTCGCTCTGGATCTGATCGGCGAGCGAGGTGTGCCGCGACAGCGCGTAGCCGCCGCGCAACTCGAGGCCGAACCAGTCCTTCGCGTTCCAGGCGACGGACAGGTTCAGGTTGTAGTGCTCGGTGAGCCGGCTCAGGATCGAGAAGCCGACGTTGCCGCCGAGCTCGAAGCGTCCCTCTGTCGAGAAGAGGCGGTTACGCACCGCGACCTTCTCGACGAGCTCATCAGTCTCTTCAGCGAACGCTGCACCGGCCGTCAACAGCACCAGGCAGCTCATCAGGTTGAGTGTCGTGCGAGTCATGGAGCCTTGTTCACCTCATCTACGGACAGCTGTTCTGGAACGTGGAGAGCACGTCGTAACAAACCTCGACGGTGCTGAGCGGCTCGGGCACCGAGGTGCCATCGAAGCGAACGATGTTGCGCAGCCCGGCGCCTTCGCACTTGAGGTACGAGGCGCCGTTGGTGACGGGCGCGGCGCCCACGTCGACCTTCCGGGCGCAGCGGCCGTTGCGGCACGAGGGCGTCATCAGCGGGCAGTTGCCGTCGACGGTGCAGTTGGCCGCGTTGGCAGGGCTCACGTACGAGGTGAGGCCGGTGGCCACGCCGCCATCGGCGCGGAGGTCGGGGCCGCGGCTCAGGCGGAAGTCGCGGCGCAGGCCCGAGGCGGCGTAGCCGAGCGACGAGAGCGCCCCCGAGAAGTCCTGCTGGCAGATCGACACCGTCACCCCACCCGTTTCCGTCGCGACCTTCTCGTAGCGGTTGCCGGTGTACGCGATCTCGAAGCCGCCGTCGTTGACGCCGCCATCGGGGCAGGCGCCCGCCCCCAGCGCGCGGCAGCAGCCGACGTGGGGGGTGGGGTCTCCGAACTGCGAAGGCACGGGCTGCTCGTCGGTCGCGGTGGCGACGATGGCGGCGAGCGCGACCGACTCGGCGTTGCCGTAGCCCTTGTACGTCTCGAGGAAGCGCGTGAAGTACGCGGTGCTGCCCCAGGTGCCGGCGCCTGCCAGGGAGTTGTCGGGCGCGCAGCGGCAGCCGGGGTCGGCGGTGCAGGTGGTCTGCCGGGTCATCGGCGTGCACGACGCGTCGTCTTCGTCCGAGACCACCACCACGTAGAGCGCCGCGTCTTCGCGGATGAAGCGATCGAACACGGGCGTGGTGATGTTGGTGGGCTCGGTGAGCGCGAGGTACGCGGCGTAGAGCCCGCGCTCGGACGCGCTGCCGTTGATGCCCACCGCCGACATCTGACCGAAGGCCTGCACCGCGGTGGTGAGGTTCGGGCCGGTGTTGCAGGTGACGCCGCCGCCGGTCATCGGGGTGCAGCTGATGTAGTTCTCGCTGGTGGTGCCCAGCGTCCACGGGCGGAGCTTGCCGCGCGCGTTCGCGTCGTCGCTGTCGGTGCTGGTGACGGCGATGTGGAAGTCGATGGGCGGGTTCGCGGTGACGAGTTGGTTGATGAAGCCCTGGAAGTTCGAGGCGAGCCGGGCCTGCTTGGGGGCCATCGAGCCCGACGAGTCGACCACCCAGAGGATGTCGACCTTGCGCACGGGCAGCTGGGTGAAGGCGTCGCACTGCCTGGGCACGTTCACCCCGAAGGTGTCCGTGGCCATGGTGCCGTCGGTCTTCACCGCGGGCGTGGCGTCGTCGACCGTGGGCGTGCCGGGGACGATCACGAACGGCTCGATGATCTTCCGAGTGCGCGTGCGATCATCACAACCGGCGGCAGCCAGCCCGATCGACACGAAGATGAGCGCACGTTGAAGCAGCATGACTCAGTGGGGCGGGCGGCTTAGCACGGTGAAGTCCACGCAGGTACAGGGGTTTCTTCTCCCCTCGACGCTGCTCGGGGTGAACGGGGTCATGAGGGTCACCCGTCGGTCAGCGCGGGGGGCAGACAGGCCTGGACGGACTGATCGGTGACGGTGAGCTGCACCTCGCAGATCCAGCCCTCGGGACAGTCGGGATCGCCGGTGCAGCCCTGGGTGCAGATCGGCCCGGAGTCCTTGCGGATGCACATGCCGGTCTCGCAGGCGGCGGGGCCGAAGTCGCAGTCAGCGCCGGCCTTGCCGCCCCCGTTGGGGAAGCACACGGCGACCTGGGTGGTGCCGTCGGAGCCCACGGCCTGGCGGCAGGCGAACCCGTCGGGGCAGGTGCCCGCGGGGCAGGTCACGCTGCACAGGCGCGCGGTGCCCAGGTCGAGGCAGGTGCCGCTCTGGCAGGGGGCGCGGCCGGGGGCGCAGTCGTCTCCGAAGAGGCCGCCGATGGGGGCGCAGACGCCGGTGCCGCTCAGGGGGCCGGTGGCGCTGCGGTGCGCGGGGCTGCAGTCGTAGCCGCCGGTGACGGCCGATTCTTCGCAGCAGCGGAAGCGGGTGTCGCCGCACTGGGCGTCGGTGGTGCACGGCCCCGAGCAGAAGTCGTTGAGGCCCGCCTCGAGGCAGACGCCGGTGACGCAGTCCTGGGGGCCGGCCACGGAGCAGTTCTCGCCGAGGCGGCCCAGGCCCGACTTGCAGGTGCCGCGCTGGGGCATGCAGTAGCTGCGCTGCGGGGCGCTGGGGTCCGTCACGGGCTTGCACACGAAGCCGGCGCCGAAGCTGCGCACGCAGGCGGCGTCGTCGGCGCAGGGCGTGGAGCAGAACGACTCGCCCGCGAAGGGGCAGTTGGTGCAGTTGTTGACGATGCAGCGGTTCTCGGCGAAGCCTCCGCGGCGGCAGTCATCGTTGTCGGTGCAGGGCGAGCACATGCGCCCGTCGGCGGCGCCGGTGCACACGTTGCCCGAGCAGACCTTGCCCAGGCCGCACTGCGAGAGCTGGCCGATGTTGTCGGTCTGGTCGCAGTAGCCCTCGCAGGTGTTGCTGTTGGGCACGCACTGGAAGGGGCCCGAGACGGTGGGGTCATCGCTCTGGCCGATGTTGGTGCAGGAGAACGCGGCCGGGCAGTCGGGGTTCTCGGCCGAGCCGAGCGTCAGGGGATCGCACCCGAGCGTGGGGCAGACGTTCTTGGCGGGGTTGCAGTCGCGGCCGCAGAAGGTCGCGCCCGAGACCACGTTGCGCACGCAGAGGTCGAACGGCCCGCCGCACTCGTCGTCGCCGAGGCACGGCGCGCAGATCGTCCGGCCGTTGTTGCAGGACTCGGTGTCGGGAGCGCACTGCTTGACGAGCGCGCCTTCGACGCCGACAGGGAGGTCCCTGCAGCTGTAGCCGGTGGGGCAGGAATCGCCCGCGCCGCAGGCGGTGGTGCAGAACTGCTCGCCCGAGCCGATGGCCGAGAAGCACGCGCCGCCCTCGGGGCACTGTTTGCCGTCCTGGCAGGGGCTGCAGAGCGAGCGGCTCACGGCGATGTAGCAGTTGCCGGTGTCGGGGTTGCAGGTGTGGCCGGACGGACAGTCGACCTCGGTCTTACAGCCGGTCAGGGGGCGGCAGATGCGGCCGTAGCGGCCGGCCGCCTGGCAGAGGAAATCAGTGGGGCACTGATCGTCGGACGTGCAGGTGTCGGTGCAGAAGCCCGACTGATCGTCGAGCGCGACACACAGGCCCGACGCGCAGACCGATGACGCGTTGCCCGGAACGCAGGGCAACCCGAGCTGAATGGGCTTGGGCCCTGACGTGCCACATGCTGCGCAGAGCAGCACGACGACGAGCGACAGGGAGCGCGAACGCCACATGGTTTCCCCTTGCCGGAGAAGCGCTTACTTCCGGGTGTTCTTGGCCTTGTGAGCGGCGCGCAGGGCGAGCTTCACCGAGGGCTTGATCACGATGAGGCCGTCGTTCGAGCCGGCGACGCCACCCTTCACGAGGATGATGTTCTTCTCGGGGTGGAGGCCGACGACCTCGAGGTTCTGGGTGGTGACCTGCTCCACGCCGTAGTGACCCGGGAGCTTCTTGTTCGGGTACACGCGGCCTGGCGTCTTGCGCTGGCCGATCGCGCCGGGGTGGCGGCGGTACTCGTGGGTACCGTGGGTCTGGCCGAAGCCGCGGAAGTTCCAGCGCTTCATCACGCCCTGGTAGCCGCGGCCCTTGGTGATGCCGGTCACGTCGACGAGCTCGCCCATCTTGAAGAACGAGTCGACCTTGACGTGCTCACCGATCTTGAAGCCGTCGAGCTCGGACGCGTCGACGCGGAACTCGCGAACGATGCGCTTGAGGTTGGCGCCGGCCTTCTTGAACGAGCCGACCTGCGCCTTGGTGAGGTGCTTTTCCTTCGCGTCGGTCATCCCGAGGATGACGGCGGAGTACTTGTCCTTCTCCATGGTGCGCTTGCCGACGATTTCGACGGAGGTGACGTCGATCACGGTCACGGGAACGGCGTTGCCTTCCGCGTTGAAGATCTGCGTCATGCCGGCCTTCTTGCCGATGAGACCCTTCATGGTGTGGCTTCCTTCTCTCGGACATGGCGCGAAGGCCAGCGGTCCGGTTGCGGCTTTCCGGAAGTGGAAAGGAGCGAGGGGAGGGGCACGTAGCAGCACGGTGGCGGTCACGCAAGATGCTCGGGGGGACGGCTTGCGGTCGACCCGGAGAGGCCGACCCCGACGGCCGAAGCCGAAACGGACAGGCGAGATGGCGGGGACGGTTTCGGGGACGGTTTCGGGGGCGGTTTCGGTTTCGGGGTCGGCTGTCGGGATCGGGATCGCGATCGGGTTCGTTCACGGATCACGGTGGCGGTCGCGGCGCTCGGGCCAGCGCGCGGCTGCCGGAACCGAGATCCGTTCGCGACACCGCCCCCCTGCCCGATCCCGAAGCCGATCGCGATCCCGATCCCGACAGCCGACCCCGACCCCGACCCCGAAACCGAAACCGAAACCGAAACCGGGAAACCGGGAAACCGAAACCGGGAAACCGGGAAACCGGGCAACCGGGCAACCGGGCAACCGGGCAACGGGACCGGGCAACGGGACCGGGAAACGGGAAACGGGAAACGGGACCGGGAAACGGAACGGAAACGGGGGGGGGTCAGCTACTCCCCGAACGTCTTGACCGTGACCGACTTATTCCCGCTCTGATCAATCGCCACAATCTCCACCTTCTTCTGCCCCTTCCTCACCGGAACCTCCGCCCGATACCGGCCCGAAGAATCAACCGAGACCTCGACCCCATCGATCAGCACCG
The DNA here is from genome assembly GCA_030681645.1 of Archangium sp. Lineage (GTDB taxonomy): Bacteria > Myxococcota > Myxococcia > Myxococcales > Myxococcaceae > Archangium_A. The sequence continues at coordinate 86,177 of JAUXRX010000017.1, read as the reverse complement.
AGCTGCCAGCCTCGACCTGCCCCTCGACCACCAGCTTGATCTGCGCCTGCAGCGCCGGCGCCGTGGTATCGACCGTCACCGCGACCCTCGCGCTCGACTCGTTCCCGGCCTTGTCCTTCGCGGTGGCGACGATCTCCTGCTTGCCCTCGTTCAAGTCGAGCTTCAGCCGGTAAATGCTCCCCTTGTAGAGCGGCGCCGACTTCCCCCCGATGCTGACCTGCGCGACGTCCTTGTCGGGCACCTCGACGGTGATGAACTGATCCTTCGTGTTGAGCACCTGCTCCGGCTGAGGGTGCAGGAAGTTGATCGTCGGCGGCTGATTGTCGAACGCCGCGTACTCGAACTGGTGCTTCGCGCTGACGAACTTGAGGCCAGGCGCGGGAATGGTGGCGAGGGTCTTCGGCAGATCGCCGACGTCGCCAGGGTACATCACGGTGAACACCGCCACCTTGCCGCTGTGGCTCTTGAGCTGGGCCGAACGCAGGTCGTTGTTCTTCGCGAACTGGGCCTGAATCTGCTGCACCAGATCGGCGTCGACGTCCTTCACGGTGAGCTCGAGCTCGGTGGCGGCGAACTTCGGCGCAGGCTGCTGCATCGGCGCGGTGGTGACGCAAGCAGAGAGGGCGAGCACGGCGGGCAGGACGATTCGCATGCGGTCATGTACGCCAGTGACCTGAGCAGGGGAGAGGATTTTGCGCCGTCGCGGAGTATGACGCGGCCGTGGCCGTCGACCCGTCAGTGCTGTCGCGCAACGTCCGTGGGCGGATGAAGTTCAACTGCCGCGTCGACGCCCTGCCCTCCGCGTCGGAGGTCGAGAGCGACGGCGCCCGCCTGCTCGTCGCCTCCACCGACGATCTCCTCGGCCTGGGCTGCGACGCCCGGGTGCGCGAGGCAGCCCAGACCGCCCTGCGCAAGCTGGGCCTCTCGCGCAGCGAAGGCACCCGCACCCAGGCCGACTTCGAGGCCCGCGCCATGTCCCTCTTCGGCGCCGACGCGGCGCTGGTGATCAGCCACGAAGAAGCGCTGCTGCCGCTCCTCCCCACCTGGCGCATGGCCACCGAGGCGCGCGGGCGCCGCTCCATTCCCGAGGCGGCGCAGATCACCAGCCCCGAAGACGCCGAGGTCGCCCTCTCCCACCCCGGCATGCTCGGCCTCATCCTCGAGGCGGTGCACCCGCTCGAGGGCGATCTCGCGCTCACCCCCCGCTTCGCCGAGGCCTGCCAGCGCCGGCACTCCAACCTGCTGGTGATCGACGACGGGCTGGGCGTGCTCGGCCCCACCGGCGGCGGCGCGATCGAACACCTCTCCCTGCAGGCCCAGGTGACGATGCGGGTGCTCCCCCTGGGCGGCGCGATCCCGGGCGCGGGCGCGCTGGTGCTGGGTGATCGCGAGCTGCTCGACTCCGTGCGCGGCGCGCTCCCGGCGCCAGCCCCCATGTCGCTGGCGGCCTCGGCGCGCGCCCTCGACATCGCGGTGACCGAGACCGCCCGCCGCGCGCGGCTCTTCGACGTGGCGCAGAAGATGCTCACCTCGCTCAAGGGCCGCGGCTTCGACACCGGGCCCTGCGTCACCCCGTGGATCCCCGTGTGGCTCGGCGACGAGGCCCTGTGCGAACAGTGGCTGGCCGCGCTGGCCGAGCTGGGCATCGCCTGCCGCGGGTGGCTGGCGGGCCCCCGCTCGCGGCTGCTCCTGGCCATGCCGGCGACGCTCACCGACGCGCAGGTGGCGCAGATCGCCGAGGCGTTCGAGCGCCTCAGCCGCAAGCTCCAGGTGCCCGAGCCAGGCTCGATCAACAAGGACGCGCCGGTGCTGGCCAGGCCGGGCAGCTACGCGATGGGCGCCCCCGCGGCGCTGCACTGGACCACCGTCGATCCGCGCGAGCGCCGGCCGCTCGAGCCCGAGCTGCCGCACACCACCCCGCCCTCCTCCGCCGAGAACCTCACCCTGCGCGAGCTCGTCTACGACGCGGTGGAGACGATGACCTGGCGCGCGACCAGCGTGGGCTCAGCCCAGCTGCGCCGCAGCGCCGAGGCGTTGCGCACGTTGATCGACAAGCGCAGGCGCTAGGCGACAGGCGACAGGCGCCCCTCACCCCAGCCCTCTCCCCGCTGCGCAGGGAGAGGGAGACCGGTTACTTCTTCTCAGGCACCGCGGCGGTCTTCTCGGCGTTCTGCTTCTCGAGCGACTCCTGCTTGTCCTTGAGCGACTTGAGCAGGCCGTCGAACCCCTTCGTGCCCATCACCTTGCGGAACTGGTCGCTGTAGGTCGACACGAGCGACACCTCGTCGGTGACCACGTCGTAGATCCGCCAGGGGCCCTTCGCGTCGGCCCGGTAGAGCTTGTACACGACGGGGTACACGTCCTGCTTCACCAGCAGCTTCGTGCTCACCACCGCTTCATTGCCCTCGACCTTCTCGTCGCCGTACTCGACCTTGGCGCCGCTGCCTCCGCGGCCATCGTTGACGGCCTTCTGCGCGTAGCTGGCGCGCAGCAGCCCCTTCATCGTCTGGCCGAAGTCGTCCTGCTGCTTCTTGTTCAGCTTCGCCCACTCGGTGCCCATCGCCCGCTTGGCCAGCTCGGCGAAGTCGACGAACTCGTCGGCGCGCGCCGCCAGCTTCGAGGTCGAGGCGTCGGGCGCCTGCAACACCTTCTGCACCTCGGTGTCGGCGGTCTTGACCACCGACATGGGACCGGGGCCAGCAGCGAGGGCGAGAGCGAGGACGAGGGGGGCGATCACGGGTGAGCTCCTTGGAAGCGCGGCAACCTACCCCATGACGCGCTGCGCGAACCTTGATTCATCCTTCGTTTCAGCCCGTTCAGCGGGGCTTGAGCGGCGACGGCATCCCCGGGGCCGTGGGGAGCTTGCTGAAGGTCGACCCCGGCGGGTGCGGGCTCATCACCTGGTTGAGCTGCAGGGGCATGGTGAGCGCCTTGATCGAGTACGGCACGATCGGCACGTCGATGCCCTTGAGGATCACCGCCTCGTTGGGCTCGTGAATCACGCCGGGCCCGGCGCGCAGCAGCGTGTCGCTCGTCACCAGCACCTGCCCGGTCTGGGCGATACCGCACAGCCGCGCCGCCAGGTTCACGGTGGCGCCGATGGCGGTGTAGTCGAGCCGCCGCGCCGCGCCGATGGCGCCCACCACCGCGGGCCCGGTGTTGATGCCCACGCCCATCTCGAGCGGCACGCCCTTCACGGTGATCCGCCCGGCCCGCTGCACCATCTCGAGGGCGGCGGCGATCGCCTTGCGCGCGCCGTCTTCGCGCTGATCGACCGCGCCCCACATCGCCATCACGCAGTCGCCGATGAACTTGTCCACCACGCCGCCGTTCTTCTCCACGGCGTCGACGGCCTCGCTGAAGAACGCGTTGAGGAAGCGCACCACCTCTTCCGGGGGCATCTGGCCCGACATGGTGGTGAACCCGCGGATGTCGGCGAAGAGCACCGTCACCTCGGCGTTCTGGCCCGCCATGTTCACCTTCATGCGGCCCGACAGCACCTCTTCCACCGCGGCGGCCGAGAGGAAGCGAGAGAGGCTGGCGCGCGTCTCGACTTCCTTCTGCACCTGGGCGACCAGGGCGGCGTTGTCGAGCATGATCGAGGCCTGGCTGGCGATCGAGTCGAGCAGGGGCAGGTCTTCGTCGGTGAAGGCCGCGCTCATCGACACCGACTCGACGTAGAGGATGCCGATGGTGCCGCTGCGGGTGCGCAGGGGCACGGCCATCACGCTCTTGATCCCGCGGATCATCACGCTCTTGCTGCGATCGAAGCGCTCGTCGAGCAGGGCGTTGTTGGTGAGCAGGCCGTTGGTCGAGACCAGCGCCTGGTCGATGATGGTGCGCGGCACTTCGACCACGTGATCGCCGGCGCGCGACTTCGAGGCGTAGCGGCCCGAGGTGAGCCAGACCGCGGCGCCGTCGGCGTTGAGCAGCTCGAACACCACCGAGAGGATGCGATCGACCATCGCCTCGACGCTGCGCTCGAGCGAGACGCGGCGGTGGAATTCCTGGGCGATGCGGTAGCGGGCGTTCTCACGGCGCAGCGTGGCGATGGTGAGCGCCTCGAGGTTCACCATCACCGTCTTGCCTTCGGTGCTCTGCGGCTCGGGCTGCTCGTCGACGGACGAAGCGCCCAGCTCGGCGTCGACCTCGATGTTGGCGCCGGTGCTGGTGCGCTCGACCGTGTTCTCGCGCGCTTCCTCTTCGAAGGTCTCGCCGGGCCTGGCGGCAGGCGGGAGCGCGGGGCCGGCGCCGTTGGCGGTGACGTCCTTGAAGGCGTCGTCCTGGCGGTAGTACGCCCGGCGGATCAGCGCCGAGACCGCGCCGCTGGTGGCGACGTAGACCACGATGCTCTTGGCCCCGACGATCTGCCGCAGCTCGGGCTCGAGGCTCGAGCTGAGCGGCACCGAGGCGACGACGTGCAGCTCCATCTTCACCTGGTCCCAGTGGATGGGGCACATGCGCAGCCGCTCGGCGCTGCGCACGCCCACCCGCTCGAGCAGCCCCTCGTCGAGGCGGATGCCCTTGAGCTTCTCCGCCTTCACGAAGCGGGTGGAATAGAGCTCGGCGAAGATGCGCAGGAAGTCGCCTTCCTTCACCAGGCCCAGGCGCAACAGCGCGTCGGAAAGCAGGCCGCCGGATTCCCTCACGTGGGCGCGCGCGCGCTCGAGGCCGATCGAATCGAGAAGCCCGCTCGCCCTCAGTGGGTTCACGATGACCGCATCGGATTCCGGGGCAACGGTCATGGGGCCGCGGCAGTCTATGTCAGGTTCGGCTTTCGGTCAGCGGGAGACGCGATCGATGTGCAGGCGGAGGTTCTGCGATCTGAGGGGCAGCTGGTTGGGCAGGCGCCAGAACTGGCCTCCGGCGGCCAGCGCCACCAGCTCGTAGTCGCCCGCGGGAGGGGGCCCGAGGGGCCGGATGCCCTGCCCTCCGTCTTCAGTGGGGCCCAGGGCCTGGGCCACGGGCACCATCACCACCTGGAGGCGGCCAGCGGTCACCGTGGTGTCGAGGCGGCCCTCGAGCGTCTGCAGGAACGGGGAAGGATCGAAGACGAGGGGGACGATCACGGTCGTCCCGGCTTCGACCTGGCCGGGGCGGGGCAGCCAGCGAAGGAAGAGCTGCAGCGAGAGATCGGGGGTGCCATCGCCGTCGGCGTCGTCGGGGCTGAGGTTGCCGTCGGCGTCGAGCAGGCCGAAGGTGAAGCCCACCTTCTTCGGGTCGAAGTGACCCACGGGATCGGCGACGAGGGTCAACGGGGTGATCGCGTCGAGGGCGAAGTCGAGCACCAGGTCGTCGGCGACGACGCCTTCGAGGGAAAAGGCGGGCGGCTCGGTGAAGACGGGACGGTCGATCTCGAGGGGCACGACCGCTCCGCGGCCGGGTTGGGCTTGCAGAGCCACCGGGGTGCTCACGCGGTCGCCGGCGGTGGGCTGGCTCAGCACGTCGATCGTGCCGTCGAAGTCGGAGTCGACGTCGATGAGGCCGAAGAGGCGGTACGGGTTCGGCTTGACGTTGGCGATCACGTAGCGCGGGTCGGTCTCCATTCGCTTCGCGCTGACCGCGGTGGCGGTTTGCGGTTCGGCCGGAGGGCCGGGAGGGCCCTCACCGGGGCGGTAGAGGAAGACCCAGGCGTCGCCCGGGGCGGTGGTGGTGATCGCGCCGGTGACGGTGCCGGTGCGGGTGAGGGTTTCGGGTTCGGTGGGGGTGGTGCAGGCCGTCAGGGCCAGGAGGAGGAGGAACGGGGTCGGGGTCGGCTTCGGGGTCGGCTTCGGGGTCGGGGTCGGGGCCGGGATCGGGATCGCGATCGGCTTCGGGATCGGACACGGTCGCGGGTTCGTGGACGGTTGCGGGTTCGCGCACGGTCGCGGAACACAGCCGAACCCGGTCGTGCGACCGATCGCCGAAACCGCCTCCGTGCCCGATCCCGAAGCCGATCGCGATCCCGATCCCGGCCCCGACCCCGAATCCGAATCCGAATCCGAAACCGAATCCGAAACCGAATCCGAATCCGAATCCGAAACCGAATCCGAAACCGAAACCGAATCCGAATCCGAACTCATCACGTCAACCGCAACAACTCACGAGCCTGAGCCGGCGTCGCCAACTCGCGGCCTTTCCCCTTCGCCCTCTTCGCCGCCTCCGCCACCAACTCAAAGTTCCCCTTCGCGAGCACTCCCTTCGAAATGTAGATGTTGTCCTCCATCCCCACCCGGGCGTTCCCTCCCCGCTCTGCCGACAGCTCGACGAACGGCAGCTGGTGCCGTCCCATCGCGGCGCACGTCCACGACGAGCCGGCGGGAATGTACGAGCGCATGAAGTCGAGCCCCTCGGCCGTGGCCGCGAGCGCGCCGCCGACGCCGAGCACGAAGTCGAAGTGCGCCGGCAGCGTGATGAACCCTTCCTTCTCGAGCGCGCGCGCCTCGTCGATCATGCCGACGTCGAAGCACTCGATCTCGGGCTTGAGGCCGAGGTCCTTGATGCGCGTGGCGATGTCGCGAATGAGCGGCCTCGGGTTCCAGAACACGTCGGGCCCGAAGTTGACCGTTCCCGTCGACAGCGTGGCCATGTCGGGCCGATCGGCGCCGGTGAGCTTGAGCGCCCCGCACCGCTCGTCGACGTTCATGCCCACCGCCCCCCCGGTGGACACCTGGATCAACACGTCACACTTCTTGCGAATGGCGCGGATCGCGGCGCGGAACAACTCCGTGTCCTGGCTGGGCTTGCCCTCGGGCGTGCGCACGTGCAGGTGCACCATCGCCGCTCCCGCCTCGCGGCACTTCGCCGCGTCTTCCGCGATCTCGTCGGCCGAGATGGGGAGATACGGCGTCTGCTCTCGGGTCGTCTCGGCGCCGACCATCGCGGCGGTGATCACCATCGGGTTCATGCGGGCCTCCGCTGCTTGTCCTTCGGGGTGACGCAGGTTCCGCTCGCGCGGCACACCACGATCTGCGGCTCGAGCACCTCGGCCGCCGAAGGGCTGACGCTCGGCTGCGAGCGGATCACCTTGCGCGCCTCGAAGGTCATCTTCCGGCTGGTGTTGCCGATCTGCGTGATCGTGCCCTCGGCCTCGATGTAATCGCCGGCATAGACCGGCGCGAGGAACTCCACCGCGTCGTAGGCGCGAAACAGGCCCTCGTCACCGTCGAGCCGGATGAGCAGCTCAGTCGCCACGTCGCCGAACAGGGCGAGCATGCGCGCGCCGTCGACGAGATCGCCGCCGTAGTGCGCGTCGTGCGTGCCCATGCGCAGCCGCAACATCACCTTCAACCCCACACCTGGTCTGCTCTCGCTCACGTCGGTTCTCCCTCGAAGTGGGTGCCCTTCGCCTCTTTGCCCAGCCGCTGCATCACCTGGTGCGCCACGAAGTTCGCCACGTCAGACGGCTTGGTGCCGGGGCCGAAGCCCGCGTCGAAGCCGAGCTCGAGGGCGAGCTTGTGATCGACCCGCGGTCCACCGAGGAGCAGGGTCATCTTGCCCACGATGCCGGCGGCCTTCGCTTCCTCGATGAACTGCCGCGAGTTCTCCTTGTGCACGTCGCGCTGCGTGACCACCTGGCTCACCAGGATCGCGTCGGCGTTCTTCTCTTTCGCCCGGCGGATCAGCTCGGTGTTCGGCACCTGGGAGCCCAGGTTGTAGGCCTCGAACCAGGGGTAGCGCTCGAGCCCGTAGTCGCCCGAGAAGCCCTTCATGTTGAGGATCGCGTCGATGCCCACGGTGTGCGTGTCGGTGCCGGTGCAGGCCCCGAACACCACCACCTTCCGCGCGATCTTCTGCTCGATGAATTCGTTCAGCTCGTAGAACCCGAGCTTCTTGATCACGATCTCCGGCGTATCGATCTCGTTGTAATCGATGATCACCGGTGAACGCGCGTAGACCACGAAGAACGTGTACTGGTCGGCCGCCCGCTCGGCGGCGGCCACCTTCACGTCGGTGAGCCCCAGCTTCTTGCAGTAGAGCTGCGCGGCCTCCTTCGCCTTCTCCGAGGTGGCGACCGGGAGCGTGAAGGAGATCTGGATGATCCCGTCGTCGCGGCGATCGCCGTAGGCGCGGATCAGGTGCTTTTCAGTCATCGTTCACTTCCCGTAGCCGATCGAGTCCATCACCCGCTTCAAGATGGGCCCGAAGCGCGCGCCCTGCGCCGTCTTCGAGGTCCAGGTCAGCACCCACTTCGTCTTGCCGTTGCAGCCGACGATCGAGGTGGTGGTGACCTTGTTCGCGTCGGTCTTCGCCTCTTCGCCGCCCTCGCCCACGAAGTCGGTGGTCACCTTCTTCGAGGCCGGCTGCGCGCCGAGCGTCAACGCGGTGAAGCCCTCGGTGCCCAGCGCCTCGACCATCTGGTTCACGCAGGTCTTCGCGGGCCGCTGCGGGTCGACGGGGAACACCGTCACCGCCAGCTCGGCGCCCGAGGTGGAATCGGCCCAGGTCAGCGAGTGATCGTCGGGCTGCGTCTTTTCCCACTGCGTGGGGGCCTTGAAGGTGAGCCCGCCCAGCGTCTGCTTGGCGAGCGAATCGGCGCCGCCGAGCGCCAGCGCGAGGGTCAGTGCGAGTGCGGTCATGACTTGCTCTCCATCAGCTCGAGGAACGGGTTGAAGTAATCCGACGCCTTTTCCACCACGCCGTCGAGGCCCTTGCCCCCGGTTTCGGCGCGCTTGACGTCTCCGAAGCGCCCGCGGCCGATGGCGGCCACCATGCCGTCGCCGTGGCACTCGCGCAGCAGCTCGATCGCCTTGCCGAACACGAAGCGCGCGCGGTTGGCGATCTTGCCGTCTTCGCGCACGGTGAACTCCTCGTCGATGCCCCGGGCCGCGCGGTGGATGTACGAGGCTGCTTTCAGCGCGACGTAGCGATCGCCCAGCAGCGGCGTGTGCATCGCCTCGGTCATCATGCCCAGCAATTGAATGCCCTGGCGCGTCCACACCGCCACCAGGTCGGCCATCACGTCGTACGCGTGGCTGAAGAAGATGTCGGTCTCCTTGTGCTTGGTGGGCGGCATGTACTTGAGCGGAGCGTCGGGGAAGCAGCGGCGCACCAGCATCGCCTGGCTGAGCTCGAGCAGCAGCGTCTCGGGCTTGTGCGGGTCGAGCTCGTAGGAATGGCCGATGCCCAGCTGCCAGTCCTGCAGGCCGGCGCGCTTGGCGAAGCACTCGTTGATGAACTGGCTGGCGATGACGGTGTGGGCCGCGTCGAACGCGTCGGCGGTGGTGATGTAGTTGTCTTCGCCGGTGTTGATGATGATGCCGGCCATCGCGCAGATGCGCCGCGAGAAGTACTGATCGATGAAGGTGCGGCGCATGTTGATGTCGCGGAAGAGGATCCCGTACATCGCGTCGTTGAGCAGCATGTCGAGCCGCTCCCACGCCGCCATGAAGGCGATCTCCGACATGCACAGGCCCGAGGAATAGTTGGTCAGCTCGACGTAGCGCTTGAGCTTCCTGCTCTCGTCGTCAAGCGCCTCGCGCATCACGCGGAAGTTCTCCTGCGTGGCGTAGGTGCCGCCGTAGCCTTCCGTCGTCGCGCCCTGGGGCACGTAGTCGAGCAGCGACTGCGCGGTGGAGCGGATCACGGCGATCACGTCGGCCCCCGCCTGCGCCGCGGCGCGCGCCTGGTCGACGTCGTCGAAGATGTTGCCGGTGGCGACGATCACGTACTTGTGCGGCGCGGGCGACATGGGGAACTCGCGCTTGAGATCGTTGCGGTGGGCCACGCGGCTCTTCAGCTCGTCGACGGCGGCGCGGGCCTCGGCGCGCACCTCGTCACGCAGCTTCGCCTCCTCGGCGGGCGCGAGCGGCTTGAGCGTCTCGAGCGGCGCGGCGGTGAGGCGCTCCACCGCGTCGAGGGGGCTGCTGGCGCCCATGCGCAGCGCGCGGCCGTACCAGTAGGCGGCGCCCTTGTTGAGCACTCCGGCCTCCTTGAGGCGATCGCACATGAGGTTGACGAGGGGGGCCCCCAGGTTGCCCACGCCGTCGACGCCGAACCAGCGCAGCACGGTGCGCTCGACGGAGATGGTGGTGTTCTTCGCGATGAGGCCGAAGATCGGGTCGGTGATGTCAGAGGCGAGCTGTCGCGCCTCGGCGATCTGCTCGTCGGTGATGAAGAGGCCAGACATGTCGCCCATATACATGGTCGCGCCCTCCAGATGGGTAGCTTGCGTGCCTGTCCGTGCGCCTTAACCAAACTCGCATGGAAGCGACGATTCGACCCGGAAGTGACCACCGCGCCTCGAACCTGGTGAAGACCACGATCCTCCTGGCCGCGCTGAGCGCCTTGACGCTGGGCGTCGGGCAGCTGCTCGGCGGGCCGAAGGGACTGCTGATCTCGGGCGCGCTGGTCCTGGTGATGAACTTCGTGTCGTTCTGGTTCAGCGACTCGCTGGCGTTGCTGATGAACCGGGCCCGGCCGCTCGAGCCCGGCCAGCGCCCCTGGCTGGAAGCGATGACCGCCGACCTGGCGCGGCGCGCGGGCCTGCCCATGCCGAGGCTCTACCTGGTCGAGTCCCCCACCCCCAACGCCTTCGCCACGGGCCGCAGCCCGGAGAAGGCGGCGGTGGCGGTGACGACGGGGTTGCTCCAGCTGCTCGGTCGACGCGAGCTGGCGGGGGTGATCGCGCACGAGCTGTCGCACGTGAAGAACCGGGACACGCTCATCATGACCGTGGCTGGCACGCTGGCGGGCGTCATCACCCATGTCGCCCAGATGGTGTTCTGGTGGGGAGGCGCCCTGCTGGGCCGGGGTGACGACGAGGACGAGGGCGGCGGCGTGCTGGCCACGCTGGGGCTCCTGATCGTCGCGCCTGTGGCGGCGACGCTGCTCCAGCTGGGCATCAGCCGCGCCCGCGAGTTCGACGCCGACGCCTCGGCGGCCCAGCTCACGGGGGATCCCGAAGGCCTCGCCAGCGCGCTGAGCCGGCTCGAGTCGGGCAACCGGATGATCCCGCTCGATCACAGCCCCGCGACGGCGCACCTGTTCATCGTCAACCCGCTGTCGGGTCGCGGGGTGCTCGGGTTGTTCGCGACGCACCCGCCGATCGAGGCGAGGGTCGAGCGGCTGCTGTCCATGCGGTGATCGAAGGTTGCCTCGAGGTGGGCGGTGAAGGCGGGTCTCCTTCCGTGCCCGTCACGCACAGGCCTCTCACCTCGGGCGAGGATCCGCATGTGACCTCGTATGTCGGTCGGCGAAACGTCCCTTCCGGGTGCGGAAACTGAGACAAAGAGAGGCGATGTCACGGGCCGGCAGACACCGTCACGGGCTGTTCGTCGTGGAGGGCAAGGGTGCTCGTCACCACCGCGAAACGGTGCGCGCGGATGCGCACGACCTCGTTGTCTTCTTCCGCTGGCTCGCACCGGGACGCTGAAACTCGAGGGCCGATGGACCGATTGGCCGCTTCGTTGTCATCAAAGAGGACACGCTTTTGAGACCCCTCCGACCCCCTCTCGGCGTCATCAAAGGAGACAACTAACCGGCCAATCGGGGGCTGGCGAGCGCGCTGAGCCGGCTCGAGTCGGGAATCAGAGCCCGGCGACGGCTGATCTGTTGATCGTCTCGGGTTGTTCGCCACGCACGCCGATCGAGGCGAGAGTCGAGCGGCTGCGCTCCATGCGCTGATCGAAGACTGCCTCGAGGTGGGCGATGAGGGCGGGTTTCCGTCCCCGCCTGTCACGCACAGGCCTCTCACCTCGGGCGAGGACGCGCATGTGACGCGGTCGTTTCAGGGTCCGGCGGCCCGTCTGCTCCAGGGGCCGTACTGGACCATGACACCGTGGTACTGGTTCAGTACGTGCCCGGGAGAGAGCCCGGCTGGTCTCCCGCCGTCAACTCGGGTTTGCAGCGGCGTTGAGCGCCCTCATCAGCGCTGGGTCCGTTTCATCCTCAAGAGCGGTCGAGGCCAACCCGATCATCTGCCCCCGCTCGAGCGAGTTCAGACAACTGATCGCCGCCCACCGCAGAGAAGGAGATTCGTCGGCCAATGCCCGCTTCACCAGATCGAGCCGAAGCTCCTCAGGTACGAGCGAGCCCAGCGCCATTGCAACGCTGAGCGCGTTGCGAGCAACGGGCTGCCTGGAGATCCACGCGATGAGGGCCGGAACAACGGCATTCTCCGAGAGTCGCAACCCGGTGAGGAAGCTCGCTGCACGCGGGATCAGCTGAACGACCTCGGCGTCGAGGAGTCGCACGCAGCGCTCGATCACCGGCTGCGGTTCAAGGACCTTGAGGGCCTCGATCGCCGCGAAGAACAGGTCATTGTCTGGGTTGTGGACAAGCGGTCGCAGCGTCGACTCGAGCACTTGCATCGCCTCGGTCTTCATCCCGTGGCGATACGCGCCCGCTGCGCACATTGCGGCCGTGAGACGGTTATGCGCACACGGGTGCGTCAGGAGCATGCGCAAGCACTTCGCTGCAGCGGTGTCGTCCGGATCCAGGCCAAGCAGTGACTGAGCGACCGTCGCCGCAGAACCCGCTGAGAAGTTCATGAACGACGAATCCTCGAAGGTCTGCGGGGCCGCGAGCAGTTCTTCCATGCGCTGGCGAAGGACATCTCTGGCTCCGGGTCCGCCGGCAATGCCCAGGGCCTGCGCGCAGTTCGCCAATAGCGTGGGATCAGCGCATCTCGTCGCCTCGAGCAAGGCAGGACGCACGCGCGCGTCATCGAGGTATCTGAGGAGCGAGGAAGGAGTCGCCATGTTGCCCGCCCTCAGGCCCTCGAGAAGCGCCTCGAGCGTCTGTTCGCTCTTCTCCTCCCACCTGAGGACGAACGCTCCCTGGGCCCGGTCTCGTCCCTGCGCAGACGATTCACGTGCGAGCTGGAGTTGTTCTTCCGAAAGCGGCTCCCCAAGACGGTGAGCTGAGAGCTGGGCGGTGCACTTCTGACCAGCTGGGAACTCGTAGCTGTCGAGCAAGACTCCGTCACGTCTCTCGAACGGGCGCTTCGGCACGCAGAGATTGGGCCGGGCCAGTGAGTTGTTGTCAACCAACGCGGCGACCCTCGCGTCCTCGCCTCGAAGCGAGAGGCAAGCCCGCGACGAGCACAAGGCAGACCCCACACCCCCTGCGTTCCCTCGGGCTCCTAATTCGCGACGACAGCCAGCGAGTGCCCAACACGCACCGGAGGCTCCACGAACTCCACGCCCGCAGCCGCGCTCACCCAGTACCCACTCGACGGCCCGCCATCGAGATTCACCGCGCTGACACACCCAAACCCACCGAGCGCTTTGGGCAGCGCCGCGAGCTTCGCCGTCTCGAACATCGACGGCCCCGAGCTCTCCACCGGCAGCACCACCACCAGGTGCACCACCCCACCCCCGCTGTCGCACGCGAACGTGCGCGGAAACCCCGGGTCGCTGTCGCTCTCCTGGATCCGCGCCGCGCCGTTCTCCACCAGCAAGGGGAAGTTCTGCAGCGCCAGCACCGGCTCGAACGGCAGCGCCTCCCACCGGCCTCCGAACACCGTCGTCCCCCGAACCGCGAACAGGTGATGGGGACTGGACTCCCGCTTCGCGTGCAGCTCGACGCCCTTGTCGACCAGCCACCCGTGCGGCGAAAAGTCGGCCTCGAAGAACGCCCCGTTGATGGCCGCGATCGCCCCCTCGGGAATCAGCTCAGACAGGAAGCCCCCGCCCGGCGCCGTGCCCACCTCGAGGTGCGCCTTCGCCAGGTCGACCTCGAAGTCGATCACCCGCCAATCGCGCAGCGGCACGCTCGCCACCCGCAGCTCGACTCCAGGGGCCAGCGGGTGGCGGCTCTGCGTCACCAGCGTGGGGGCCGCGAGGACCTGCCGGAACACGCCCGGGTGCCAGGCCAGCCAGGCGAGGGCGGCCAGCCCCCCGATCACAGTCACCCGTACGGCCAGCCGGACTCGAGGACGCGCCACCCTTCCAGCCTATGGGGGTTTCGCCCCGCAGCCGCGCGCTGTATAGGGCCAGCGTCGTTTTCCTCCAGGAGCCTCTCAAGTGACCCCAGTCATCATCCTGCTCGGCATCGCGCTCGCGATCAGCCTGGCGTTCAATCTCGGCTTCATCGGCGGCGGCGCAAAGCCGTCCGCTCAGGCCGCTGCCAACACCTCGTCGTCCAGCAAGAGCGAGACCCGCTCCGATGACGACCGCGCCCGCAAGCTCGAGGCCGAGCTCGACAAGAAGAAGCGCGAACTCGAGGAGGTCAAGAAGGCCCAGGCCGAGCTCAAGGACGACCTCAAGGCCACCAAGAAGAAGCTCCACGACCAGCGCGAGAACGAGAAGTCGGGCGACGACCTGGTCAAGGCCCGCGCCGAGGTCGAGCGCACCGCGTCGATCCAGCTCGAGGCCACCCGCGCCGAGCTCGCCACCGCGCTCGCCGACATCCAGAAGCTGAAGACCCAGGCCGACAACAAGAACAAGCCCCGCCCCGCCGTGGCCGCCGAGCCGACCGAGAAGAAGGAAGAGGTCAAGGCCGAGAAGCCGCAGGAAGTGATCACCCGGGTCATCCGCGAGCTGTCCGACGTCGAGAAGGAGCGCATCGCCAAGCTCGAGGCCAGCTCGTCCACCGACCGCAAGAAGGCCAACGAGCTCGACCGTGAGCTCAAGAGCCTCAAGGCGAAGCTCGATCGCCACCAGCGCGACAGCAAGCGCGTGTACCAGGAGGCCGATCTGGCCCGCGACAAGTTCCGCGCCGTCGAAGTGCGCTTGAACCGCACGCTGGTCGAGAACGATCTCCTCAAGCGCGCCATCAAGGACCTCGAGAAGAAGTCGGGCGTCGAGGCCGGCCGCCTCGAGCTCAACGCCGAGGAGATCGCCACCAGCGACTCCGCGGTGAAGGCCAAGTTCGCCGCCGAAGACGCCGCCGAGGCCGATGCCCGCGCGAAGCTCGAGGCCGCGCCGGCCACCCACCTCGAGGAGCCCGCCGCTCCCGCGGCAGACGCCACGCCCGCTCCGGCCGAGACGCCCGCCCCCGCGGCGACCCCGACCGCGCAGGCTTAAACCAGCCTTCAGCTCACGACTTCGAGACCTCGGACGCCACCAGGCGTTCGAGGTCTTCGTATTTCGAGACCCCCGCGAAGCCCACCACCAGCTCGCCGCTGCGGCCGAAGAGAATGCGGCTGGGCAGCTCGCGAATGCGGCCGAACACCGTCTCACCCGAGCGAATGCGATCGTCTCCGATGATCAACGGCACGGTGAGCTTGTAGCCCTCGGCGAACGGCTCGAGCACCTGCCGCCCTTCGAGATCCATGCCCACCAGCACGTTGGCGAAGCCCTTCGCCGAGTGATCCCGCTCGAGGCGGTTGATCACCACCAGCTCCGTCAGGCAGGGGAAGCACCAGGTGGCGATGAAGGTGACGAGCACCACCTTCCCCTCGAGCTTCCACGGCTCGAAGGGCACCCGGCCCGCGGTCTGCCGCGGCAACGCGTTCATGAAGGTGCGGAAGTCGGCGAGCACCGCCTCGTTCGGCCGCGCGCACCCGCTCGCCAGCGCGCCCAGCAACAGGCCGCGCCGCGAGATCACGACTGTGTTTCCCGGGTCGCTCCGGACCTGTCTCGCGCCGCGTTCCGCGGCTGCCGCCTGCGCTCCGTTTCCCTGGTCGCTCCGGCTCGGCCAGGTCTCCGCTTCGCTCCGGACCTGTCTCGCGCCGCGTTCCGCGGCTGCCGCCTGCGCTCCTACTTCTGACAGTTCTTGCACAGGCCGTAGAGCTCCATCTTGTGCGAGGTCACCTTGAAGCCATGCCGGCGCGCGACGGCGTCCTGCATGCGCTCGATCTGATCGTTCTCGAACTCGATGATCGTGCCGCAGCGGGTGCAGATGAGGTGATCGTGGTGCTCGCGCCCCACCGCCGGCTCGAAGCGCGTCTGCCCGTCGCCGAAGTTGCGCGCGTGCGCCAGGCCCGCTTCCGAGAGCAGCTTCATGGTGCGGTACACCGTCGCCACCGACACCCGCGGGTCGTCTTGCCGCACGCGCGACCACACGTCCTCCACCGAGAGGTGGCCGTGCATGTCGAAGAACAGGTCGATGATCAGGCTGCGCTGGCGGGTCGACTTGAGCCCCCGCTCGGTCATGTACCGCTCGAGCAGCCGCTCGAGCTCTTCCCGCTGCGCGCTCGAGACGCTCACGGAAAACGCTTTCCCCAGCCTTCGGGGGTCAGCCCCAGGTCTACGCCCGCGTTGAGCTTCACCAGCGCCGCGTGCGCCGCCTCGCGCACCTCGGGCGAGGGGTCGTCGAGCAGCTTCACCAGCGCGGCGCCCTGCCCCTGGTCACCGCGCCAGCCCATCACCTCCGCCGCCAGCGCCCGCACCCGCTCGTCGCGGTGCACCAACAACGAGCTCTCCCCGGCCGCCACCTGCACCCGGGGAAAGAGCAGGAGCAGGAAGAACAACGCCGCCAGGAAGATCTGGATGAAGGCCTTGAACGGCGAGTACCGGCGCGCCGCGACCAGGGCGATCCGGTAGATCGAGAAGCCCAGCCCGAACACCAGGAAGATCCACGGCGCGGTGCGGGCCACCATCGGGTCGACGCCCGGCGACCGCTGGGCGTAGAACGCCACCCCTGCCGAGAGGACCAGCAGCCCGTACAGGACCATCGACCACACCGGGCGGACACGGACTCCGACGACGCTGGGCTCGTCTGACGTCTCGGGCTTGGCGTTCATGTCGTGTGCTCCGCTGCGAACCCACTCCGCCTTCGGCGACGGGGTCGCTCCGCTTGATTGACAGGTTCCGAAGACTGCTTATACGCACCGCGGCACCCTTTGACACCCAAGATGATGGCCTGGCAGCGCAAGCGACTCCCCGAAGATGTCCCCACGCCCATCGCGGTGGCGGTGTCCGACTTCTGCCGGCGGGCCAGGGCCCCGGCCTCGCCCGGCCTGGTGCGGGACGCCCTGGCCATGCTCGAAGACGCCGACGACCCCCGGGTGCGCGAGCTCACCGACGCCGAGCCCACCGCGAAGCTCGGCCCCTTCGCGCTGGTCGACGTCGTGCTCGGCACCAGGACCAGCGTCGCGGCCGAGCGGGAACTGACCGGCTACTACGACGAGATCCGCAAGGTGGCGCGCGAGACCCCCAAGAAGGCCCCCGCGCCCCTGCCCGTGCTCACCTCCGCTCGCCCTGAAAAGCCCACGAAGGACCCGCAGCCGTCCGCGCCGCGGGCGCGCAAACCCAAAGCCCAGACGATCAAAGAGAAGATCGCGCCCCACAAGCGCCGCGCCGGCGAGTTCGATCGCGCGCCCGCCCAGCCGTCGCTGCCGGGCTCGTCCTTCCTGCCCAGGCGCAACCTGCCCGCCCCGCGCGGCCGCTTCACCACCGTCGACCCGACCCGCGCCAGCTTCGAATCGCTCTTCCGCCCCGAGGGCAAGGAGACCGTCGAGGCGCTGATTGCCCAGGTGCCGCACCGGGTCGCGCTGCTGCGCACCCTCGAGCAGGGCTACGTGAGCAAGCGCAACCAGACGCTCAGCGTCGGCGACGTCGAGGACGTGCTCGAGGAACACGAGCTCTTCGAGCTGATCGAGAAGAAGGAACGCGACGGGGTGCTCGCCGCGGTGATCGACCAGAAGGGCTCGCTCGGCCGCGCCGCGCACGCCTTCGGGTTGACGGTGGAAGAGCTCGAGAAGCTCATCGCCGCGCTGGGCATCGACGCCGAGGTGACCCAGGTGCGCGAGCGCTGGATCAAGGAAGCGCTCGCCACCGAGAACCTCTCGCTGCGGCTCGACCTGCTCTTCCGCGGCCGCTACCTCGAAGACCTGGGCATCGAGAAGAAGTTCTCCCAGGTGTTGTCGAAGGAGCTCGCCGCCCTGGTGAAAGAAGTGAAGGACGCCGCCCCCACCGTGCCGACCCTGGTGGATCTGATCTCGCGGCAACACGCGCTCCACGCCGAGAGCCTGCGGCGAGCGCTGGAAAAACTCGGGCTGCTCGAGCCCTGGCTCAAGGACAAGAGGTAACGCCGTGCCGATCTACGAATACAAGTGTGCGAAGTGCGGGAACGAGCTCGAGGTGATGCACAAGGTGAGCGACCCCAACCCCACCGAGTGCCCGAAGTGCCACGAGCCTGCCCTCGCGCGCCTGATGAGCCGCACCAGCTTCCAGCTCAAGGGCGGCGGCTGGGGGTCCGACCTGTACGCGAGCGCGAAGAAGGACGGCGCGTCGACCACGCCGGCCTCCACCACCGCCGCCAGCAGCGGCACCGGCGCCAGCACCGCGAGCACCACCACCACCACCGCGGCCCCCGCCGCTCCCGCTTCTTCCGGCTCGGGCACCACGGGCGGCGGCAGCACCGGCTCGGGCGGTTCCTCCACGTGACCCGGCTGATCGCCGCCGCGGGCCTGCTGCTGCTCTGCGGCTGCGTCACCGCGCAGGTGGCGATTCCGCCCACCCAGGTCGCCGACCTCGAGCGCTCGCTCAACGGCGATGAGCGCTTCCTGCGCGTCTCGATGTTCCTCACCCCGTTCTTCGGCGACGCCACCAGGCGCCTGCTCACCCCGGTGCCCCCGGAGCTGGTGCGCCTGCTCGACGGTACCGACGGCAAGCCGCTCAAGCCGGGCGCGGTCGAGCGCACCTTCCCCGCGGGCACGAAGGTGCGCATCACGAAGGTCGAGTTCCCCTCGGCCTGGGTGATGACCGAGCGGGTGCTCTACACGCCGCGCTCGCTGGTGTGGCTCTACCTCGAGGTGGCAGGCACCCCGCCGCACTCGCCTCCGGCCGTGCTGGTGCTCAGGCCCGGCCTCAAGACCGACCAGGACTTCCTCGCCGAGCTCGAGCGGCACCTCACCCGCGAAGACCAGAGCAGGCGCCTCGAGGGCTTCTCCGACGGCGTGCGAGAGGCGATCCGCACCAAGGCCGCGGTGATCGACATGCCCGCCGAGGCGCTGGAGATGGCCTGGGGCTACCCCGACAGCAAGCGCATCGACCTCGTCGACACCCAGCGCAAGGAGACCTGGCGCTGGGGCGACGGCGCGCGCACGGCCACCCTGCTCGACGGGCGGCTGACGGCCTTCACCGGGGCCAACGGCGCTTCTTCCGCTTCTTCGCCTTGAGCTCCGCGGTGCGCGCGTCGCCGGGCCGCTGCAGGTGCGGCAGCTCGCCCATCTGCACGGGGAAGTAATCGCGGCCCAGCAGCGCCTTCACCAGGTCAGCCTGCGTCGTCACCGGCCGGGTGAAGAGCGTGGCCGCGTAGCCCACCTCGTCGACCGAGCCCCGCGCGTCGCTGCCCGCCACCCCGGGCACCTGCAGCGCGCTCGCCGCCTCGATCGCCAGCTCGTTCGCGCCCGCGCGGGCCTTGGGGTTGTAGACCTCGACCGCCGAGAGCAGCTTGAGCGTCTTGATGAAGTCGAGCGCCGGGGTCGGGTAGTCCTTGTCGTACGGGCGGGCGGCGACGATCGCCGCGCCCAGCGCCTTGAGCTTCGGCAGGCACTCCTCGGCCTTCCAGGGCGTCTCGCGGTTGCTGCCCCACATCTGCACCGGCTCGGGCGCGCGCTCGGGCTTCTCGAAGAAACAGAGATACTGACCTTTGTCCGTGGCCAGCTCGAGGCCCACGAAGATCCGCAGCTTCGTGGTGCGCTGGAGGTCGAAGAGCTCGTCGCAGCCGTCCTGCGTGTTGGTCTCGGTGAACGCGACACCGTCCAGCCCGAATGACTCGGCGCGGGTGAGCACCGCACGAGGGTCGAGCTGGCAATCGCGGGACAAATACGAATGGACGTGCAGATCGATCAGCATGGAGGCCCTTGAAGGGGGAATTCGCCGCGTGGGATAAGCCCCGCATGTTCACTGGCGTCAAGGTGTTTTCGGCGACGAAGGCGAAGGAACGCGAAGAGCTGAGCGAGAACGTGTCGCGCTGGCTCAAGACCAACAGCGATCTCGAGATCGTCGACCGCGTGGTGCGGCAGTCGAGCGACAACGAGTTTCACTGCTACTCGCTGACGCTCTTCTACAAGCCCAGGGCCTCGTAACCGGGTCTGGCTTCGCCCGTCCCGGGCTCCTTCTTTTTTGGAACTGAGTGCTCGGTTGGCCTAAGAGGGCTGGTCGCACCATTTCTCCTGGGAGACCCACCACATGAAGGCTCATCCGCTGAAAGTTGCCGCACTGGCGTCGGTCGCCGTTTCACTCTTCCTCTACTCGTCGAGCTGCGCACCCGAGTGCGTCGACTTCGCCGACTGTGCCGACAAGGCCAAGGCTGCGAAGGCCGAGTTCACCTGCGAGAGCGGCGTGTGCAAGGCCGGCAGCCCCTTCCCTGACGCAGGCGTCGGTGGCGGTGGGGGCACGACCGGGGGCGGCGGGGGCACGACCGGGGGCGGCGGCGGCACCACCGGCGGCGGCGGCGGCACCACCGGCGGTGGTGGCGGTGCGACCGGCGGTGGCGGCGGTGCGACCGGCGGTGGCGGCGGCACGGCCATGTTCGACCTGGTGTTCAACGGCACCGGCTACGCCCCGCACAACGGCGAAGTGATGCGCATGGCGCTCGTGCAGATCTCCGACGGCGGCATCGTGTCGACCCAGCAGCAGACGGTCGCGTCGGGCAACTTCACCATCACCTTCACCCAGATGCTGGCGCAGGGTCAGGCCTACCAGGTCGACTATTACGCCGACCGCAACGCCAACAGCATGTGCGAGGCGCCTCCCACGGATCACGTGTGGCGCGACCCGGTGGCGGCGGTGACCCAGAACGTCACCATCAACCAGACGCACAACACCAACTTCACCGCGGCGGCGTGCGGCTCGTTCCCGTAACGGCCTTCGTGATGGCCGGGGTGGTGTCCGCCGCGTGCGGGCCCACCCCGCCCTCTGGCATCGATGCAGGCCTCGACGCAGGGCCTCAGCTGCCCTGCGACGTCGGGGCCGTGCTGCGCACGAGGTGCCAGCCCTGCCACGGCGCTCCGCCGACCCAGGGAGCACCGTTTCCCCTGCTCACCCAGGCCGACTTCCAGGCCACGTATTTCTCCAGCACCGTGCGCGCCGCGGCGCTCGAGGCGCTGCGCACGGACTTCATGCCGCTCGGTGGTCCGCCCCTGAACGCGGCCGACAAGGCCGTGCTGGTGGACTGGCTCGACGCGGGCGTGCCGTTGGGCACCACGAACTGTCCCTGACCCGATTTTCTTTTCTGGTACACGCTTCGGCTGACATGCACGAAGACGCTCTGCGGCAGTTGCTGGCGCTCCGGACGGCCAACCCCCACGGCCTGCTCGGCGCGCACCAGGCGGGGGGCGAGGTGTTCTTTCGCGTCTTCCGCGCCGACGCCACGAAGGTCGTGGTCACCATGGGCAAGGCCCAGGCGACGCTCGAGCCGCGGCCCGGCTTCCCCGGCATCTTCGAAGGTCGCCTCACCGCCGGCGCCCTGGCGCCGTACGAGCTCGAGCTGCACTTCGCGCAGGGCACCTCCCGCGAGAAAGACCCCTACGCCTTCCTGCCCACGCTGGGCCCCGCCGACCTGCACTTCGTGGGTGAAGGCCGGCACCGCCGCCTGTGGGATCGGCTGGGCGCGCACCCGCTCACGCACCAGGGCGTCACCGGCACCGCCTTCGTGGTGTGGGCGCCGAATGCAGAGGGCGTCTCGGTGGTGGGCGACTTCAACCGGTGGGACGGGCGGCGGCACCTGATGCGCTCGCTGGGGGCCTCGGGGCTGTGGGAGATCTTCGTGCCCGGCGTCGCGCCCGGCAACCGGTACAAGTTCGAG
This sequence comes from Archangium sp., assembly GCA_030681645.1. Classification (GTDB taxonomy): domain Bacteria; phylum Myxococcota; class Myxococcia; order Myxococcales; family Myxococcaceae; genus Archangium_A. The sequence continues at coordinate 64,556 of JAUXRX010000017.1, read as the reverse complement.
ATCTCCCCGCGGGGAGGCGCGCCCTTCCTCAAGGCCGATCCGCTCGCCTTCCGCACCGAGCCGCCGCCGCTGTCGGCCTCGGTGGTGCACAAGCTCGAGGGCTACCAGTGGGGCGACGAGAGCTGGCTGCGGAAGAGAGAGAAGCTCGACGCCGCGCGGGCGCCGATGAGCATCTACGAGGTGCACCTCGGCTCGTGGATGCGCGTGCCCGAAGACGGCAACCGCAGCCTCACCTACCGCGAGCTGGCGCCGAAGCTGGCCGAGCACGCCTCGCGGCTGGGCTTCACGCACGTGGAGTTCCTGCCGGTGGCCGAGCACCCCTTCGGCGGGAGCTGGGGCTACCAGGTGTCGGGCTACTACGCGCCCAGCGCGCGCTTCGGCACGCCCGACGACTTCCGCTTCCTCGTCGACACGCTCCACCAGGCGGGCGTGGGCGTGCTGATCGACTGGGTGCCAGGGCACTTTCCGCGCGACACCTTCGCCCTGGCGCAGTTCGACGGCACCTCGCTGTACGAACACGCCGACCCGCGAAAGGGCGCGCACCCTGACTGGGGCACGCTCATCTTCAACTTCGGCCGCAACGAGGTGAGGAACTTCCTGGTGGCCAACGCGCTCTTCTGGCTCGAGCAGTACCACGTGGACGGGCTGCGGGTGGACGCGGTGGCCTCGATGCTCTACCTCGACTACTCGCGCAAAGAGGGGGAGTGGATCCCCAACCAGCACGGCGGGCGCGAGAACGAAGAGGCGATCGGCTTCCTCCGCGAGCTCAACGACACGGTGCACGCGCTGCACCCCGACGTGCACGTGCTGGCCGAGGAGTCGACCTCGTGGCCGCGGGTGTCCCGCCCCACGCGCGACGGCGGCCTGGGCTTCACCCACAAGTGGAACATGGGGTGGATGCACGACACCCTGAGCTACTTCCAGAAGGACCCGATTCACCGGCAGCACCACCACCACCAGCTCACCTTCGGCCTGCTCTACGCGTACAGCGAAGACTTCGTGCTGCCGCTGAGCCACGACGAGGTGGTGCACGGCAAGGGCTCGCTCGCCAACAAGATGCCGGGCGACGAGTGGCAGAAGCAGGCCAACCTGCGCGCCCTCTACGGGTGGATGTGGGCCCACCCCGGCAAGAAGCTCCTCTTCATGGGCAACGAGCTGGGCCAGTGGACCGAGTGGAACCACGACTCGAGCGTGGAATGGCACCTCGGCGCGTTCCCGCGGCACGCGGGCATGATGAAGCTGGTGGGCAGGCTCAACGCGCTCTACCGGCAGGAAGGCTCGTTGTTCGAGAGCGACTTCTGGCCCCAGGGCTTCCAGTGGGTGCAGGCCGACGCGGCGGCCGACAACGTCTACATCTTCGTGCGCCGCGGCCACAACGCGTGGCGGGAGATCGTCTGCGTGGCCAACATGTCGCCTGTCGTTCGTCAGTGGCGGGTCGGCGTGCCCGGCGGAGGCTGGTGGGCCGAGATCCTCAACACGGACGCAGCGGAGTTCGGCGGCTCGAACGTGCTGAACGCGCCGCTCAAAGCCGAGCACAAGTCGTGGGATGGCCAGCCGGCGAGCGTGGTGATCACCCTGCCCCCGCTCGCGGTGTGCTGGCTGGCGCCGATCGACGAGCCGAAGAAGAAGACCATTTGAGTCGAGTTGGAGCAGATGTGGGAAAGCGCCCACGATGAAGTGGGCCGGGGGCGGTTGTTACGCTGCGCCCATTCATGTTCGCGCTCGAGAAGTGGGGTTGCGTGGCGCTGTTCGTTTCTTCGGTGGCGCTCGCCCAGGCTCCGCAGGTGATGCCGTTTCCCCTCGAGGTGAAGCGCACGCCTGAGGGCTTCACGAAGGAAGAGCGCGAGACGACGCAGCGCGAGTTCACCCGGCTGCTGCGCCTGGCGGGCGCCCAGATCCCCGACTTCGCGCGCTTCGACTTCGCGCTGAGGGAGCTCAAGCGGCAGGACTGTGAACGCGAAGACGAGTGCCTGGTGCAGTTGGCGAAGAAGGCCGAGTCGCTCTACGCGGTCTACGCCAGCCTCGACTTCACCCTCGAGGGCGCGGTGCAGGTCTCGGGGCGCGTGGTGCGCGACGACGGCAAGGTGGTGAGCCCGACGCAGACGGTGACGCTGGAAGGCCAGCCCTTCAAGCAGACCGCGAGCAAGGCGCTCACGCAGTTGCTCAGCCAGCTCGAGCTCGCCCGGCTGCCGGGGCAACGCCCGGTCGAGGCGAAGGCCGTGGCGGTGATCGCGCCTCCTGCCGTGTCGAGAGTGGACGATCCAGGGGCAGGCCAGCGCACGACCGGCCGGGCGATCTTCATCGCAGGGACCGCGGCCGCCGCGGTGAGCGGCGCGTTCCTCGCGGCGGGACAGGTGATGGGTGGCCAGCTCACCCCCGACGCCCAGCTCAACCTGCCGCTCGCGCAGCTCCCGACCTTCCAGTCGGCGCGCACCTTCACCACGGCCGGGCTCATCGGGCTCGCGGCCGGCAGCGTCACCGCGGTGGTCGGCGCGTTCGCGTGGGGCCTCGCCCCGGGCGGCGGCGTGAAGGTGTCGGCGATGGCCGGACCGCAGGGCGCGGCGATCAGCGTGCAGGGAGCCTTCTGACCATGCGTCTCGTCTCGATCTCAGCGGCGCTGGTGCTGTTCGCCGGGTGCACCTTCGGCGTGAAGACGTGCAGCCCGGAAGATCCCTGCGTGGGCGGGGGCCAGTGCATCCAGGGCGTCTGCACCATTTCGCCGGGCACCGGAGAACAGGACGCGGGTGGAGGTGGTGGCGCGATGGGCGGAGGTGGCGGCGCGACGGGCGGAGGTGGCGGCGCGACAGGCGGCGGTGGCGGCGCGACAGGTGGCGGTGGCGGCCCGGTCGATGCGGGCGGGTTCGACGCCGGGCCGTTGGAAGGCGTGGTGTTCCTCACGCCCCCCCGGACGATCCGCGCGGGCGACTGCTCCGAGATGATCCAGGTGGGTGTCTACGAAGACGCGGGCGTGGGAGAAGACGGCGGCGCGGCGCCGCTGGTCATCGGCCTGGCCAACGAAGAGTCGGGCTTCTTCGCCGACAGCGCCTGCGCTGCGGGCGCGGTGAGCGAGTTCGTCATTCCGCCCTCGGGCGTGGTGGAGCTCTATTTCACCTCGACGTCCGCCGGCTCGGTGCTGGTGAGCGTCGGCCAGGGCGCGCAGCCGCCCGTGAACCAGGTGCAGAGCGTGGTGGGCGCCGCACCGGGCCGGCTCTCGTTCGGGACCTCGGCCACCCTGCCCGCGGGCACCTGCTCGCAGCCGCACTCCGTGCTGGTGCGCGACGTCTACGGGAACATGACCACGGTGCCGGCGGACCTCGAGGTGTTCCTCGGCTCGAGCTCGAGCAGCACCCGCTTCTTCGAGGAGGGCGACTCGAGCTGTCAGCGCCCGCTCACCCCGGCGGCGATCCGGGTGCCCGCGGGCTCGGGCACGGGACACTTCCGCTTCGTCGACTCCACTCCGGGGTTGCCGGTGTTCGATGCCTCGCCCCGCGATGCGGGCCCATCGGTTGCGCCCGCGAGCCAGGAACAGACGGTGCTGTAGTCACTGGCAGCTGACGAGCGCGGTCTTCTTGAAGCCCGCCTCGCCCGGCACCCTGACCGTCGCCACCTTCGCCGAGAAGCTGCAGCGCCAGGCCACCACGAAGTCCTTGCCGCAGCCCCAGGCGGGGTCGCCGAGGCGTTGCCAGTCCACCACGTAGGGGCAGGCCGCCTTCCCGTTGCAGGAGGCCGCGACGACCGCGCTCACGTTTCCCGCCGGGGCGCCGCAATTGCCGCCGTAGGTCGCCGAGACGATCTGCACGCCTTCTGGTGGCGGGGGCGGCGCGGGCCGCGGCGCTTCGCACGAGAGGGTGAGCGTCTTCGCGCCGGGGGGAACGAGCACCAGCGACGAGCGCGCTTCGCGTCCACAATGCCACCGGGCGCTGAGGTCGTTGAGGCACGTCGCGTCGACCTCGGGCCCGAACTCGAAGTCACATCGCGTGCGGCCATTGCACGCCTTCGCGAGCGGCGCGGTCTGGGCGCCCGAGAAGCCGCAGCGCGAGCCGCCCGTCACCTGGATGACGGTGATGCCCTCCCCGCCCGCCTGAAGCGGCAGCACCGGGGCCTGCTGGAGCTCGGGCGGGCACGAGAGCGTCAGCACCGAGCCGAAGCCGGCCTCGGGGGCGGCGGCGGCCCTGAAGATCTTCCCGGACGCTTCGCAGCGCCATTCCGCCAGGTAGTTCTTCCCGCAACCGATCACCGGATCGCCGATGACCTGGTGATCGATGCGGTAGGCGCACCTGCGAGCGCCGTTGCAGAACTCAGCCAGGTGCCCCGTCTTGTTTCCACGCGGCGCCCCGCAGTTCTCTCCGTAGGAGCCGGCGACCACCGTGACCTGGGCGCTGGCGATCATCGATCCGCAGACGAGCAACGACGACGCAAGCCGGGTGAGCATGCGGCATTCTACGCCAGGCGGTCAGCGGGCGCGGAGCTTCGCCACCCACGCCGGTGCGGTCAGCGCAGCCCGTGCCGCCAGAGCAGCCGGTAGAGGTAGGCCCGGTCGATGCCCGCGCCACGAGCCGCGGCCGCGGCGTTGCCCCCGTGCTGCGCGAGCAGGGCCTCGAGGTACGTCTTCTCGAAGGCGCGCACGGCCTCGTCGCGGGCTCCGCGAAAGTCCGCCGCCACCGTCGCGGCGCCGGTGCCCGCGAGCGAGGGCAGGCCGGCGTCGTCGAGGGCGACCGCCCGCTCGACGAAGTTCCGCAGCTCGCGCACGTTGCCGGGCCAGGGGTGACTCTTCAGCGTGCCCAGCAGGGGCTCCTCGAGGAGCCGCTTCGCCTCGGGCCGCCCTTCGAGGCCGAGCCGCGCGAGCAGCTCGGCGACCAGGCCAGGGAGGTCCTCGATACGCTCCCGCAACGCGGGCAGCCGCGCCTCCACCACCGCCAGCCGGTAGTAGAGGTCGGCGCGGAAGCGGCCGGAGTTCACCTCGGCGCGCAGGTCGCGGTGGGTCGCGGCGACGACGCGGAGGTCGACCGGGCGCCAGTCCCCCGCGCCCACCCGCTTGACCTCCCGCTTCTCGAGCACCCGCAGGAGCTTGGGCTGCAGCTCGAGCGGCAGCTCGCCCACCTCGTCGAGGAAGAGGGTCCCCTGGTGCGCCTGCTCGAAGGCGCCCACCCGCGTCGCCTGGGCCCCGGTGAAGGCCCCCTTCTCGTGACCGAACAGCTCGCTCTCGAGGAGGGCGGGCGGGACCGCGCCGCAGTCGACCACCACCAGCGGGCCGCCCGCGCGCGGACTGGCCTGGTGGAGGGCCTCGGCCGCGAGCTCCTTGCCGGTGCCGCTCTCGCCGGTGAGCAGCACGGTCGCGCTCGAGGCGGCCGCGCGCGCCAGCCGCGCGAAGAGCGCCCGCATCGCCAGCGAGGTGCCCACCAGCGCGCCGAAGGACCCCGAGGGGTGCAGGGCGACTCGCACGGGGTCTCCCTGGAGCTCGATGACGGCCGACGAGGCGCCGACGGTGAGCCGGTCTCCCGCAGCGAGCCAGGCCTTCTCCACGCGCACCCCGTTGACCCGGGTGCCGTTGCGGCTCCCCATGTCCCTCACCGCGAGGCCGCCCGGCTCGAGGCTCAGCTCGCAGTGCAGCCGCGACACCGCCCGGTCGTGGAGCACCACGTCTGCGCTGGGGTGGGTGCCGAGCACGAACCGCTCGGCCCGGCACGCATAGGAGGCGCCCGCATCGGGCCCCGCGACCCACTTCAGGCGCACCGGCCCCAGGTGGGCTTCCGGGCCGGTGGCGCCGCGCACCTCGAGGGTGGTGGGCACCGGGTCCAGCGGCAGCAGCTCTGCGTCATCGGTGCTCACGTGCCACCTCGCTCCTTCCCGGGGTCGAGCCCGGTCGCCAGGAAGAGGGTGCTGAGCATGCGGTGGTAGGTGAAGGCCCAGCTCTGGCCATCGGGCGTCAGCACCGCCCAGAACACCTTGTCGACCCCCGCGGCGTCGGCGGGGCCCAGCTTCCGGAAGCTGGCCCTGAGCCCCGTGGCCAGGTCGACCTTGAAGACCTCGAGCGGGTGGGTCTCGAGCCGGCCGACGTAGATCGACTTCCCGTCGCCCGCCACCTCGAGCGCCGTCTCACCGCTGAACGCGCCCTTCACCGGCTCTCCCGCGCCGGTCTCGAGGGAGACCAGCTCGAGGCGCTGGCTCGCCGCGTTGATCAACGCCAGCTTCTTCCCGTCGGGGGTGAAGGGCAGCGTCGAGGGCGCGAGGAAGCCGTCGAGGGGAAGCGGGGTGACCTCGCCGGTCTCGATCGAGACGCGGACGAACTTCATCTGCGCGTCGTCCCCCGAGCTCGCAAAGACCAGCAGGTGCTGGCCATCAGGAAAGAAGACCGCCGACTGCAGCAGCAGCGCCCCGAGGGAGAACTCCCTGGGGAGCCCGGCGCCGGTGGGCAGCAGCCGCGCCGACTTCCGGTGGACCGGGTTGACGAGCGCCCACTGACCATCGGGCGAGAGCTCGCGCGCGATGCCGGTGCCCAGCCGCACCGGCCGGCCCCCCGCCGCCTGGAGCAGCACGGCGCCTTCGGGCCCGACCGCGTCACCGGCTCCTTCGCCCAGCAGCAGGTGGGTGCCATCCGCCGAGAGGTGCGCGGCGAAGGAGGCGTCGAACAACGAGAGGTCGCGATCGATCGGCTCTCCCGCCAGCCGGCCTGCTGCCTCGATCGCCGCGCTGTCGCGGGTGAGCAGCGCCCGCCCTCCGCTTCCCAGGTCGAGCAGGCGGAGCGAGACGGGCGTGCGCTCGAGCAACCGCTGCTGGCCTGCCAGGTCGACCTCGTGAAGCTCGCCGGTGAGCCCTTCTCTCGAGGCGCTGAACCAGACGGTCTCGGAGTCGCGCCAGCCCAGCCCGCGAAGCGAGCTGAAGGCGGAAGAGAGCTCGCGGGCCGGAGCGGTGCCCCTGAGGTCGACCACGAAGACGCTGCCCCGGTCGTCGGAGCGCGCGGGGTGCCGCACGAAGGCCAGGTGGCGGCCGTTCGGAGAGAAGCGGATCTCTCCAATCCACCCCGTGGGCGTCTGGTAGCGCACGGTGTCCCGGGGGTACTCGAGGGTGGTCTGCTCGTCCTTCCACCGCACCAGGGCCGGCGCGGAGGACTGGGGATGGAAGTCGACCCACTGCACGCCCTCGAGCACCTTCCGCGGCGCCCCGCCCGAGAGCTGGGCCTGCGCCAGGGTTCCCCGGCGAACGAAGCCATGGACCTGCTCGACGTCGGTCAACAGCGCGAGCTCCTGCTGCCGGGAGATGGCCGCCAGCTCTGCGGTGCCCAGGTCGAGGCGGCGACCCTCGGGGTTGCCGCGGACGCCCAGCCACGTCTGGACCGCGCCCCCTCCGAACGAGGCGCTGTAGACGAAGCTGTCCTCGCCCGCGAAGCGCGCGCTGTAGATGGTGCCGCGCCCGAAGGTGAGCCGCCCGTACTCCGGCGCGGGGCGGGGAGGCCGGGGAGTCCAGCCCACCGACCTGCGGCCGGCGAGGAACCCACCTGCGCCTGCCACGGCCGCGGTGGCGGCGACGGCCGAGACCAGGGCGCGGCGCGAAAGGCCAGCGGGCCTGGCTGGCAGGGGCCGCGCCAGGACGGTGGGTTGCTGCGGATTGGGCGTCGGCTCGAGCACCTCCTCGGCTGCGGGGGCCGCCTCGGGAAGCGGCGCCGAGGGAGGGGGCGGCGGCAGGTCGAGCCGGGCGATCAGGGCAGCGAGCTCGGCAGCGCCGGGGCTGCCTGCGGTGGCGAGCAGCGCGCGCACCTCGAGCTGCATCGCCGCGGCGTCTGCGAAGCGATCGCCGGGCTCGCGCGCCATCACCCGCTCGAGGAAGTCGGAGACCGCGGGCGGCACGTCGGCCCGCAGCGTCTTCAGCGGGGGCGGCAGGACGGTCATCGCGCGCGCGAGCACCTCGCCCGGGCTGCCCGCACCATGCGGGGTGCGGCCGGAGAGCGCCCAGTAGATCGCCCCTCCGACCTGGAAGAGATCGCTGCGGAGATCGACCTCGGCGCCATACGCCTGCTCGGGGCTGAAGAACTCGAGCGTGCCCTGCACGGTGCCCTGGGCCGTCAGCGGCGGGCTGGTGAAGGACGCGGTGAGCTTGGCGATGCCGAAGTCGAGCACCTTCACGCCGCCCGACTCGGTCACCATCAGGTTCCGCGGCGTGAGATCGCGGTGCACCAGCCCCAGCGGCCGGCCCTCGTCGCTCTTGAACGCGTGGGCGTAGGCGAGCCCCGAGAGCGCCTGGTCGGCCACCGCCAGCGGCACCCACCAGGGCACGGGCCCCTGCCTCGAGAGGTGGCGGCTCAGGTCCCAGAGCGTGGCGCCGCGCACCAGCTCCATCACCATGTAGGGCCGGTCTGCCTCCATCCAGAGGTCCTGCACCTGCACGATGTTGTCGTGGTCGAGCCGGGCGCAGATGCGCGCCTCGAGCAGGAAGCGCTCGACGGCCGCCTTGTCGATCGACAAGTCGAGGGCCAGGCGCTTGAGGGCGACCCGCTTGCGAAACCCGCCCGGGCCCACGCGCTCGGCCTCGAGCACCACGCCCATTCCGCCGTGGCCCACGCGGCGGAGAACCTGGAAGCCGGGGAGCTGCGGCAGCACGTCTTCTTCGGGCACGCGCGATTGAGAGCAAATGCGCCCCAGAATTCAAGCGCGGAATGCGTCCGTGGGAGCGGAGCGGATCGGATCAGCGCCGCGGGCAGGTGATGTTCATCGTCAGGGGCTTGAGGTCCTTCCCGTTCGAGCCCTGGGCGATGAAGGTCACCGCCAGCTTCAGGCCCGGAGCGCAGCGTTGCTTCTTCACCATCTCGCGGATCTCGGTCTGGCAGCGGGGGCTCTCGTGGGCGACGATCACCGCTCCGGTCTCGTCGAGCACCCGGCAGGCGCGCGTCGCCGGGTCGGCAGCGAAGGAGTTGAAGGAGAACGACAGCAACGACAGCAGCACGATGGTCTTCATGAGGGACTCCCCTGGGTGAGAACAGCGCGAGGGGCCACTGCAGCGTTCATTCCATGCGCCGGGCGGAGCGGTGACGGGGCGCCCGTCGTCGCCGCGGGGTCGACGGGTGTTGTCTGCCTGTCGACACCCGCGCTCGGGCCAGGCCCGCACCGTCGCTGCGCGAGCCCGCTGGTCTGCGAGCTGCAAGGGGGGCCTTCGAGCACTCACGCTCGTTCAAGGAGCCCCCATGAAGAAGATCCTCGCCGTCCTGTCCGCCGTCGTCCTCGCCACGCTGTCGGCTTGCGGGGGTACGCCCTGCTCCGCGCTCAAGTGTGACAAGTGCACGCCCACGTCCAAGACCGCCTGCGAGATCCTGGTGAAGTCGAACAACCAGACGGCCTGCGAGTCGGCGCTGGGCAAGCCCGAATACAGCACCTGTCAGTAACCGGACGCCGTGGTGGCTGCGGGGGCCCCCGGTCAGCGGGCGCGGAGCTTCGCCACCCACGCGGGGGGGAGCTTCGCGGCTTCCGCGCCGCGGCTGATCGCCTCGACGAACCGATCGCTGACCGGGCCGTCGGTGGAGGCGCGCTGCGGGTTGGTGGTGAAGGCGATCGCGTCGACCACGGTGCCGTCGGCGAGCTTCACCTGCACGGGGCGCTCGACGCACATGCCCGTCACCGCGCCTTCCTTGTGCTGGATGATCGGCCAGTCCTTCTCGCTGATCTCGAACACCAGGCCGTGCACCGAGCTGCCCTTCGCGTCGGCCAGGCCCGCCACGCGCCCGCCCCACCAGCGCGAGGGGAAGTCGTAGACGAGGGTGAGGTCGACCGCCTCACCGGCGCGGCCCTCGGGGAGATCGAAGAACTGGTAGCTGTGCTGCGTGCGCCATTCCTCGAACGCCGCGCGATCGAGGATGGTCGAGTAGGCGAAGTAGAAGCGGCGGCCTTCCCCGGCCTGCTGCCGGGCCTTCATGACGATGTCGTAGTGGGCGTCCATGCCCGGCTGTGTAACGGCTTCGGCTCAGCTGCGAAAGACATCGAACATGCTGCCGACGTCGAGGCGGGAGGTCTTGAGGAAGAGGCGCAGGGCCTTCTCGGTGGCCTCGGCGAGGGTCTCCATGCGCTTGAGGCGCTGCACCTGGGCCCTGGTGGTGGTGCCGTCGGCCTCGGCGAGCTTCCGGGCCTCTTCGAGATCGGCGCGAATGCGGGCGATGAACGAGAACTCGCGCTCTTCGATCACCCGGCGGGCCATCTTGAGCAGGTCGGTCTCGGCGCGGTACCGCCACGACGAGTCACCGGGGTTGCGCACGCGCAGGACCACGCCCCAGCGCTCGAGATCGCGGGTGAGCATCGACACCCCGCCCTTGCTGAGGGCGAGTTCCTTCTCGATCTCGGCGGCGGTGAGCGCCACGTCGCGCAGGTAGAGCAGCGCCCACACGCGGCCCTGGTTGCGCTTGAAGCCCCAGAACTCGATCACGTTGCCCACGGCGTCGATGGCGACGGTTTCCCAGTGGAGCAGCTTCTTCGGGTGCTCCTCGGTAGCGTCGTCCTGCCAGAGATAGCCCTTCATGCGGCCCCCTTGAGCGCGATGCCGCGGGCGAGCGTTCGCGCCCACATCACCAGGTTGGCGCCCGACTCGCGCTGCGCATACGGACCGAGGGCGTCGACGGCGGCGTCGATCTCGCGGTTCATCAACACCGTGGCGTCGTCGAGAGCGCCGGTGACGAGGACGGCGGTGCCGAGTTCCTTGATCTTGTCGGCGGTCAGGGCGCTCCAACCCCAGGCCTCGGCGATGCGGTGCTTGAGCTTCGCGTCGCGCGAGACGGCGAGCACCACGGGCAGGTTGGGCGTGCGCGACTGGAGATCGGCGTACTGCGGCTTGCCCTCGTCGGTGCCGCTGATGTCGCGGATGTCGTCGGCCATCTGGAAGGCGACGCCGATGCGGCGGCCGAAGGCGTCGAAGCGGCGGGCGGCCTCTTCGTCGCCGGCCACGAGCGCGGCGGCCTTGCCACAGAAGCCGAAGAGCGAGCCCGTCTTGCCCTCGCCGATGGCCTTGAGCTGGTCGAGGGTGAGCTCGAGGTTGCCGCGGGCCTGCACCTCGTCCATCGCGGCGCGGGTCATCTCGGTGACGGTGGCCAGCGCGGCCTGGGCGATGCGAGGATCGAACTGGGCGAGCTTGAGCAGCGCGCCGGACAGCAGCAGGTCACCCGACATCACCGCCACGATGTTGCCCCAGCGGGCGTTCACGGTGGGCTTGCCGCGGCGGAACATGCCGTTGTCGACCACGTCGTCGTGCAGGAGCGACGCCGCGTGAATCAGCTCGGCGGCCACCGCGGGATCGACCAGCTTCGTCTCGGGAACGCCCAGCGTGTCGCCGAAGATCTTCACCAGCATCGGGCGCGCGCGCTTGCCGGCCTTGAGGCACAGGTGCCGCGCGGCGAGCAGCAGCGTGTCGTCGGGCGTCGGAGTCTCACCCCCGAGCTGGGCAGTGAGCTGCGACTCGACCTGGGTGAGGAACGGCTTGAAGGAGGCGAAGGCGTCCATGGCCGTTCATATAGTTCAAGGCGTTTTGAACTGCATGGGTCTGCTCTAGCGAGGCGTAATTACGGACACTTGGAGACCGGGATCGGGATCGCGATCGGCTTCGGGATCGGGCACGGCTTCGGGTTCGGCTCGCGGTTTCGGTTTCGGTTTCGGTTTCGGTTTCGGCTCACGGGGTTCGGCTCACGAATTTCCGCGCACGCCGTCACCCGCGACTGAGGCCGTCATGCGATCCCGAAGCCGATCGCGATCCCGATCCCGTAAGCCGACCCCGAAACCGAAACCGAAACCGCTCCCCGAGGCCGACCCCGAAACCGAGACCGAAACCGCCCCCACGAAGCCGACCCCGATCCTTACCGACAAATCTCGGTGTAGCTCCAAATCTCCGTGTTCGTCGAAAGCACGACGACGTCGCGGAACGTATCCCCATTGAACCTGTCGACGAGCACGACCGCAGGCGACATCGCCCGGCCCGGCACGAACGGCAGCCTCGGCCCGAACGTGAACGCAGTGGCCAGCCCACGAGCAACCTGGACCTCCCCGTTCATCGTGACGAGCTCCATCAAGCCATCGTTGTCGAGGTCGACCACGTTGAGCCGCCCCAGCATCGTGCTCTGCGTGGCCTGGGCGGTGAGCGAGCCATTGCCCGTGCCCCGGAAGAGCATCACCCCCGACGACGTCGCGACCGCCACGTCGGGCCGGCCATCGCGATCGAAGTCCGTGCTGACGACATCGGTCGCCGTCGCCGACGTGGCCACCGTCGCGAACGCGTTGAGCGCGAACGCGCCCGCGCCGTACCCGGGGTACACCCTCAGCGACCCCGCCCCGCCGTTGATGAGCAGGTCCATGCGGCCGTCGAGGTTGAGATCGGCCACGGTGAAGGCCTGCACCGCCCCCTGGGCCACGCCCACGCGCTGCGCCGCGCCGAAGGTGCCATCGCCGTTGCCCCGGAACCACTCGACGCCCGCGCTGGTGCCCACGAGCACGTCGGCGTTCGAGTCTCCGTCGAGGTTGGTGATGAGCACGCGCGTCGGGAGCGAGGTCGTCGCCAGCCGGGCGGGCGCGGCGAACGTGCCGCCCGCGCTCCCGAGGAACACGTCGACGCCGGGCACGCTGGTGCTCTCGATGCTCGCCACGAGATCCGCGAACACGTCGCCGTTGAGCCGCCCCATCGCCAGCTCGTCACCGCGCAGGGTCACCGTCGAGAGCACCGCGCCGAACGAGCCGGTGTTGCTGCCGGGCAGCACCGAGCCGGTGCCCGTGCCCCCGGTGGCGATCGCCGGCGCGACGATCAGATCCCGATCGCCATCACCATCGACGTCGCCGGACGTGGCGGTGACGTTGGTGGTGCTCGAGCCCGAGACCCGCACTCCGTCGAACGGGACCGCGCCTTCGTTGACGAGAATGCTCACCTGCACGTTGGTGGAGCTCTGCGGCGCGGTGAAGATCTCCGGCGCGGACGAGCCGACCAGCTGGCCCGTGGCGATCGCGGTCTGCACGCTGGGCGGCGCGTTGAGCAGCCTGCTCACCGGCGCGGGCCACACACCCGCCGCGGTCGCGAGCGAGAAGTACACCAGCGAGCTGCCTCCGCTGACGAGGTCGACCAGCCCGTCGGCGTTGAGATCGACGGGGACGATCGCCGAGCTGCCGCCGAAGGTCAGCGGCGTGGCCGCGCCGAACGTGCCGGTGCCCGTGCCCAGCACGTACGAGCCGGCCGAGGCCGTGCGGACGATCACGTCGGGGTTGGTGTCTGCGTTGAGGTCGGCGGCCCTGACGCCGCCGATGGTGGGCAGCGCCACCGCGGTCTGCGGGGTCCAGACGAAGATCTCACTGCTGGTGGAAGTGACCGTCGCGGTGTTGCGGATCAGCACCTGGTATTGCGCGCCGTTGGCCACCACGAGGTCGGGCCGGGAGTCCTTGTTGAAGTCGGCGACCTCGGCGTGCAGCGGCCCCGTCAGCAGGTTCGGCGTGGCCGAGGCGTTGATCGACCAGTTCGTGTACGTCGCCGGGAACGTGTTCGACGCAGTCTGCATGAAGTAGAAATAGTAGAGCGTCGCCGCGGGGACGATGAGGTCCGGGCGCCCGTCGCCGTTGACGTCGGCAGCCTGCACCGCCCCGCTCGGGGTGTAGCCGCTCATGCCCAGCCCCGTGGCGGTGCCGAAGCCCGTGCCGGTGTTGAGCGCGACGAAGACGTTCGGGGTCGCGGACGACGAGCGCGTCGCCACGAGGTCCTTGCGGCCGTCGGCGTTCACGTCGACCAGCACGAAGGCGTTCGCGCGCGAGCTGGCGAGCCCCACCAGCACCGGCGCCTGGAACGTGCCGTCGGCGTTCGAGTAGCGCACGTGCAGCCCCGCGGTCGACCCGTTGTCGACCAGGTCGGCGCGGCCGTCGCCGTTGAGATCCTCCACGAGGAACTTGTACGCGGCGTTCGCGCTCACCTGCACGTACGGCAGCGCGCCCTCGAAGGCGGGCCCGGTGGCGCAGGTGACGCGGCACTCGCCGGTGGTGCAGATCTGCCCGCCGCCGCACGCCGTGCCGCAGGCGCCGCAGTTCGCGGGGTCGCGGTTCACGTCGACGCAGGCCGCGCTGCAGCTGGTGATGCACGCCGTGCCGCAGGTGCCGGTGGAGCAGATGGGGCGATCGAACGTGCCCGTCGAGGTGCACGCCGAGCACGCGGCCCCGCACGCGCTGGCGTAGTCAGGCGGCACGCACTCGCCGCCGCAGGCGTTGAAGCCGCCGCCGCACGCATAACCGCAGCTGGTGCCGTTGCAGGTGCGGGTGGAGTTCGCCGGGCCGTTCGGGCACGGCGTGCACGAGGTGGTGCCGCAGCTGTTCACGTCGGTGTTCGACACGCAGGCGCCGCCGCAGGGGTGGAAGCCCGGGTTGCAGGTGAAGCCGCAGGTGCCGCCGGTGCACACGGGCACCGCGTTGGCCACCACCGGGCACGAGGTGCACGACAGGCCGCACTGGGTGGTGCTCGAGTCGGCCACGCAGGTGCCGCCGCAGTCGTGGTACCCAGCGCTGCACTGCCAGCCGCAGCTCACGCCGTTGCAGGTGCGCACCGAGTTCGCCGGCCCATTGGGGCATGGGGTGCAGCTGCTGCCACAGGCGTTGATGCTGGTGTTGTCCGAGCAGGCGGCGCCACAGCGGTGCGTGCCCGTGTTGCAGGTGAAGTCGCAGGCGATGCCGTTGCAGGTCGCCGTGCCGTTGAAGGGCGGCGAGCACGGCGTGCACGAGGTGGTGCCGCAGCTCGCCGTCGACAGGTTCGACACGCAGGCGCCGCCGCAGCCGTGCGCGCCGGTGTTGCAGCTGAAGCCGCACGAGACGCCGTCGCAGGTGGCGGTGGAGTTCGCGGGGGGAATGCACGCCGAGCACGACGAGCCACAGCTCGCGATCGCCGTGTTCGACACGCACGCGCTGCCGCAGCGGTGGAAGCCGGCGTTGCAGGTGAAGTCACACGAGAAGCCGTTGCAGGTGGCCGTGCCGTTGGGCGGCGGCGTGCAGGCCGAACACGACGTGGTGCCGCACGAGTTCACCGAGGTGTTGCTGACGCAGGCGCTGCCACACTTGTGGAAGCCGGAATTGCACACGAAGTCACACGCGCCCGTCCCGCAGATCGCCACGGAGTTCGGCGGAGGCGTGCACGGCGTGCAGCTCGTGCCGCAGGTGGCGATGTCGTTGTCGGGCTTGCACTCGTTGCCGCAGCGGTGGAGGCCGGGGTTGCAGGTGAAGTCGCAGCGATTCGCGGCGCAGGCGGGCACCGCGTTGGCGATGCCGTCGCAGCTGGCGCACGAGGGGCCACACGCCGCGATGTTGTTGTCGGCCTCGCAGCTCTGGCCGCAGGCGTGGAAGCCGGTGAGGCAGGAACAGACGTTGAGCCGCGTGTCGCAGCTGCCCGGCTGGGGACAGTCGGCGTTGGTGGCGCAGCCCGGCTTGCACTCCATGCCGGTGGTGCAGAAGAAGCCCGACGGGCAGCCGCCGGCGCAGCCGGTGGGGAGCAGCGTGCACGCGCCGTTGGTGCAGAACTGGTTCGAGTTGCACAGCGTGCCGCAGTTGCCGCAGTTGCGGCTGTCGGTGCGGGTGTCGACGCACGAGCCGGAGCACGCGGTCTTGCCGGCCGCGCACATGAGGGGCCCGGTGCCTCCTCCGGTGCCTCCGCCGGTGCCGCCACCCGTACCGCCGCCCGTGCCGCCGCCGCCGCCACCGGTACCCGCCGCCCGGCAGAGCCCCTGGCTGCAGAGCTGACCGGGGAAACACTGCGTGCAGAGCTGGCCGCCGGTGCCGCACGCGTCGCCCGAGGCGCCGAGCTGGCACTGCCCGGTGGCGTCACAACAGCCCGCGCCGCAGGTCGTCGGATCACAGGGCGCCGGCTTCACCGGGCAGCCAGAGAACAGAAAGAGGGGCAGCGTCGACAGGAGCAGGAAGCGGAAGGTCTTCAAGTGGGTCCCCGGGGAAGGCAGGTGCACTCGTCTCACCCGGAATGGACCCCGAGCGCAAGGGGGAGCCATATTGCGGCCCATGCGCTCACTGGCCACGCTCGTCGTCCTCTTCGCGCTGCCCTGCCTCGCCGAGGCTCCCGACAAGAAAGCCGCCCGGCTGTGGAAGGCGAAGTGTTCGGCCTGTCACGGCGTCGACGGGCGCGGCCAGACCGAGACGGGGCGCAAGCTGCTGCTGCCCGACTTCACCAGGCCCCAGTGGCAGGCGAAGACCACCGACGAGCTCATTCGCGACCGGGTGACCAACGGGCTGCTCGAAGAACGCGACGGGGTGAAGAAGGAGATGCCCGCCTTCAAGGACGAGCTGCAGCCCGAGCAGCTCGAGGCGATCATCGCGCTCATCCGCAAGCTCGCGGGGCCCTGACGTCGGGCGGCTACGGCTTTTCGTGCGCTCAGCCGTACGACGGAGATCACGGCCACCGGCATGGGGGATAAGGTCGTCCCCGATGGCCGCGCCGCAGCATCTGCCCCCGGGCACCCTCATCGCAGGCAAGTACGAGCTCGAGGGCCTGCTGGGCGAAGGCGGCATGGGCGCGGTGTACCAGGCGACCAACCTGTCCATCGGGCGCCGGGTGGCGATCAAGATCCTCCACGCCGCCGTGGCCGATCGCGAAGACGTGCGCCGGCGCTTCGAGATGGAAGCCAGGGCGGCCGCGGTGATCAGCCACCCCGGCATCGTCGACGTGCTCGACATGGGCCAGACCGACGAGGGCGAGCCCTTCATCGTGATGGAGCACCTCGAGGGGATGACGCTCCGCTCGCTGAACAAGGAGTTCAAGGGGCTGACCCCCGAGCAGTCGGTGGGGGTGATGCTGCCGGTGCTCGACGCGCTGGGCGCGGCGCACCGCGCGGGCGTGATTCACCGCGACGTGAAGCCGGCCAACATCTTCGTCTGTGCGAAGCCGCAGGTGGTGAAGCTGCTCGACTTCGGCGTCTCGCGCTTCGGGGCGAGCAGCGGCCTGACCAACACCGGCACCGCCGTGGGCACCCCGCGCTACATGGCGCCCGAGCAGGTGCTGGGCGAAGCGGATCTCGGCCCCGAGGCTGATCTCTACTCGGTGGGCGCGGTGCTCTATTCGTTGTTGAGCGGCCGCCTCCCCCACGGCTCGGGCTCCGACATGGCGCTGCTGGCGCGCACGCTGCACGACACCCCCGCGCCGCTCGCGTCGATCACCACGGGCCTGCCGCCGGCGCTCTGCGAGCTGGTCGACTCGCTCCTGCTCAAGGACCGCGCCAGGCGCCCGAAGGACGCGGCCGCGGTGAAGGAAGCGCTCCAGCAGTGCGTGCCGGCCACCGATCTGGCCGTGCTCTACAACGCGGCCATTCGCACGGCCCGGGCCTCGGCGCTGGCGCCCACCCCTTCGCGCAGCAACGCGAGCCTGCCCGGAGTGCCCTCGAAGAAGGCCACGCCGAGCGCACCCCGCCCTCCTCCGAACGCCGCGCCCACCAGGACCGCCGTGGTCGCGCCCCCGGGCAGCAAGCCCGGCCTGTTCATCGCCGTCACCGTGCTCGCGCTCGCCCTGGGCGGTGGGGGCGCGGTCTGGTACCTGAAGAGCCAGCCCCGGCCGGTGGTGGTCGCCCCGCCGGTCGCGCCCGCCCCGATCACCGTCACCCTGAAGGCCGAGCCCGCGGGCGCCCGCATCAAGGCCGGAGGCACCGCGCTGACCTGCAACCCCTGCGAGCTCACCGGCGCGCTGGGCACGAAGCAGCAGGTGAAGGTCACCGCTGAGGGCATGGCCGAGGCGACCCTCGACGTGACCTTCGACGAGGATCGCACCCAGAAGGTCGTCCTCGTCGCCGCCCCGGTGGCCGCCACGCCCGAGCCCGCGATGGACGCCGGCCGTCCCGCGAGTCCCGCGAAGAAGAAGAAGAAGACGCCCAGGGGCCTCTCGGTCGACGAGAAGAACCCCTACCAGTGAGGGAGCGACGAGACGGAGTCGATTCACCTGAGCTTGGGAGTAGTCTGTGGCCCGTGCGCAGCCAGCGAAGCCTCTGCCTGTGTCTTTTCCTCGCCACCGCCGCGCACGCACAGGTCGCGACCCCCGCCCAGCGCAAGGAAGCGGCCACCCACTACCAACGCGGCGTGGCCCTCTCGAAAGAAGGCGACTTCGCCGCTGCGCTCTCCGAGTTCCGCGCCGCGTACCAGTCCGCGCCGAGCTACGAGGTCCTCTTCAACATCGGCTTCTGCGAGCGCCGCACCTTCAAGTACGGCCAGGCGCTGCGCACCTTCGCCCAGTACCTCAAGCTGGGCGGCGACAAGGTGGCGGCCGATCGCCGCGCCGCGGTCGCCAGGGAGATCGAGGCGGTGCGCGCGCTCACCGCCCCCGTCGCGGTCATCGTCGAAGGTGAGCCCGCGACGATCACCGTCGACGGAGAGAAGGAAGGTCAGACCCCGCTGACGGACTTCATCCCGCTCGGGCCGGGCAAGCACGTGGTGCGGGCCGAGCGCGAGGGCGACGTGGCGGAAGAGCGGACCATCGAGGTCGTCTCCGGCCAGGCGCAGGCGGTGCAGTTCTCGCTGCGCTCGCTGAGCCGCCCCGTCGAGGTGGTGCTCGAGACCAGGCCCAGCGGCGCGCTGGTCTCGATTGACGGAGCGCCGGCGGCCCCTTCCCCCCGCACGGTGCAGCTCAAGCCGGGCGCGCACGAGGTGGTGGCGCGGCTCGACGGCCACACGCCCGCGCGGACCGACGTGGTGGTGCAGCCCGGCCAGCCACGCAGCGTGACCCTCGAGCTGGTCGCGGTCGCGGCCACCGTCGCCGCGCCGCAGTCCCGCCCGTTCCCCATCGTCGGGGTCTCGCTGCTGAGCGCGGGCCTGATCGCCGGGGGCCTGGGGGTGTTCTTCGCCGCGCAGGCGACCAGCTCGGCCGCCGAGGTCACCGCCTTCGCCCGGCCCGGCGCGGCCACCTGGGACGCGCAGTGGGTCAACACCGAGCGCACCGGCCAACAGCAGATGCTCGCCGCGCAGCTGCTGCTCGGAGGCGGCGGCGCGCTGGTGCTCTCGGGAGTGATCGCGACCTTCGTCTCGGCCTTCGCCGATTCGCCCAGACCGGCCGCGAAGCTCATGCTGTTCCCCACCGCCCAGGGAGCTCACGCATCATGCGTCGTGTCGTTCTGATCCTCGGCCTCGCGGCGAGCGGCTGCTTCTACGCCCCGAAGGTCGAGGACTGCGCGGTGGCCTGCACCGACGCCTGCCCCGCGGGGCTGCGCTGCCTCGACGGGCTGTGCCGCAAGAACGACCAGGTGAGCTGCGAGTGCCACACCGGCACCGAGCGCATGTGCGGGGTCACCCGCGGCTCGTGCCGGGCCGGCAACCAGGTGTGCGTGGCCGGCGCGTGGGGCGCCTGCGTGGGGGAGATCACCCCGGCGGCGGAGGTCTGCGACGGCGTCGACAACGACTGCGACGGCCTCACCGATCAGCTCGCGCCCGCGGTGCTCTTCGAAGGGCCCACGCGCACCTGGCACTTCTTCTCGCTCGACGCGGGCTACGCGCTGGTCACCACCCGGGTCACCGACGCAGGCGACGATCTGACCGAGCTGCGCACCCTGGGGCCCGGCTTCGAGCCGCTCGTCGTCACCACCGCGCGGGTCGGCCCCCGGGCGCTCCACGACGCGACGGCGCTTCATTCCACCGTGTATCTCGCCTGGGCGTACGACGGCGGCCTCGAGGTGGCAGGCTTCACCGGTGGCCAGCGCAGCCCGTACGACAGCGTCGACGACGCCGGCGCGGGCTTTCGGGTTCGCCTCGCGGTCAACGACCAGCGGCTGCTCGCCCACTGGGATCAGCCGGGGACCCCCTCGACGCGCCTGGGCCGGTGGTCGCCGGGCGGCCAGCTCACCGACGTGACCGACTTCGCCACGCTCGACGCCGGAACCGACGGCTTCACCCCCGCCCTCACTTCCGAAGCGCACTACGCCCTCTTCACCGCCGCCGCCCCGCAGGACGGTGGGTACCTGCGCGTGCTGGTCGACACCGAAACCCTGGGCATCGTGCGGCTCGACGCGCCGTACTACCAGTACGACCTCTACGACTCGAACCTGCTCGAGCTGCCCAGCGGTGCGCTCGCTTCGGTCTACACGTACGTCTTCACCGACTCGGACTGGAGCGGCATCTACCTCAACCCCGACATGCTCACGCTCACCACGGCAGATGAGCTCACCGTGGAAGAGACCATGACGAACGCGACGGCGTGGGGCTCTTCCGACGCGGTGGTCGACGCGGAGGGCCGCGTCAGCTTCGTCTACATGGACAACGTGGGGCGGCGCCTGGTGCTGGGGCGCTCGGTCGGGGCGGGGGCGCTCTCGCAGCCGCCGGCGAAGCAGCCGCTGGGGCTGAGCGACGGCTTCGGCGTGCCCCGGCTCGGCGCCCCGGGCGCCGGCGGCTTCCTGCCGCTGGCGTGGAACGACCAGGCGCGCATCACCGCGCGGCTGATCTGCCCGGTCAGGTGAGCTGGTCGCGGCTCAGGCCTTGTCGTCGATCTTGAGCTGGTCCTCGACGCCGCGAACACCCGAGACCTTGCGGGCGATGCGCAGCGCGTTGACCTCGTCCCAACCCGAGGGCACGGAGCCCGAGAGCTGCACGGTGCCGTTCTTCACCGAGGTCACCACGCCCTTGAGCTCGGGCCGATCCTTGAACGCGAGCGCGAGGTCGCGGGTGATGTCGTCGTCCTTCGCGTCGACCTTCTCCTTCTGGCTGGTGGCGACGATCTCGAGCTGGTTCTCGACCTTGATCACCCCGGCGACCTTGCCGGCCTCGGTGGCCGCGGCGCGGCTGACGGCAGCGGTGGGCACGATGCCGAAGAGCGTGACCACGTTGTCCTCGGTGTCGACGCTGATCTCGTTCGAGGGCACCTGCGCCGCCGTGAGCAGGCGCATCTTGACCGCCATCGAGATGCGCATGTCGGTGGCGCTGTTGCGCGCTTCGACCTTCGCCTTCGGCAGGGCCGGGGTGATGAAGGTGATGCGCTCGTCGGCGCCGAACGCGTCAGGGCCCTTCACCTCGCTCGCCACGCGGCGCACGCCGACCAGGCGGTCGACGATCACGACCGCGCGCAGGTGGTCGCTGAACGTCTTCGCGTCGCCCGCGAGCAACACCACGCCCTTGTCGACCGACTTCACGGTGATCTTGCTGTCCTTGAGGGCGGCGTCGGCCTTGAGGGTCTTCTCGGCCAGCGCCTGGGTGTCCTTGTCTGCCTTCTCGACCTGCTTCGCCTGCGAGGCGGGCACGATCTGCAGCAGGTTCCGCACGCCGGTGACGCCGACGATCGCGCGCGTGGTCTTCTCGGCCGCGTCGCGCTGCTCGGACGTGGGCACCTTGCCGTAGAGCGTCACCACGCCGTCGTTGCTGTCGACGTGCACGGTGGTGCTGCGCAGGCCGGCCGTGGTCCACAACGAGAGCTTCGTCTTCGAGGTGATCAGCCCATCGGGCACCACCACGGCGAAAGCCGGCAGCGAGGCCAGCGAGATTCCCAACACGAATGCCTTCAGGACGGTGGTTTTCATGCGCAGGGCCTCAGCAACACCCGGGCCGACCGGGCGCCGCGAGGAAGTCCACCCACTTGGCCCCCGACGGGCCATCAACCTGATGGAGTCAGGCACCGATTCGAGGGAGCTACTCGGCGCGCATCGCCTCGATGGGATCGAGCTTCGCCGCGCGCGCCGCCGGGTAGATGCCGAAGATCAGCCCCACCCCGCTCGACATCGCCAGCGAGATCAGCACGGCCCAGAGCGGCACGTCGGTGTAGAGCCCGAACGTCCATCGCCCCAGGAAGGCGAGGCCGAACCCGATGCCGATGCCGATGATGCCGCCGACCAGCGAGAGCACCACGGCCTCGGTGGCGAACTGCATCAAGATGCGGTTCTTCCGCGCCCCCAGCGCCTTGCGAATGCCGATCTCGCGGGTCCGCTCGGTCACCGAGACCAGCATGATGTTGAGAATGCCGATGCCGCCGACGATCAGCGACAAGATGCACACGCCGAACGTGGCCGCGGTGACCACGTTGGACAGATCGTTGAGCGACTTCGCCATCGACTCGTTGGTCGACATCTCGAAGTTGTTCTCTTCCATCGGGGCGACCTCGCGGCGCTGGCGCATCACCCGCGTCACCTCTTCCATCGCCTTGTCGATGCGGTCCTTGTCGAGGGCCTCGATGCTCAGCGAGACGTTGCGCCGCTTGCCGTAGGCGCCCAGGAAGGTGGTCATGGGCACCATCACCTGGTTGTCCATGTTGAACAGGCCCATCAGCTTGCCCCGCCGCTCCATCACGCCGATCACCGTGTAGGGGCGCCCCTTGAGCCGCACCTCCTGGCCGAGCGGGTCGAGCGAGGGGAACAGCTTGTCGGCGACGTCGGGCCCGAGCACCACCACCCTGCGCCCATCGACCTCTTCGGTCTCGTTGAAGGTGCGGCCGCTGGCGATGGTGATGCCCGAGGTCTCGGGGTACTCGACGGTGGCGCCGATGATGAAGACGTTCGGCTGCGTCTCGGACATCGCGGTGCGGACCTTCTGGCCCGGCTGCCACGACGACGCCGAGGTGCGCAGCACCGACGGGCACTGCTCGGCCAGCGCGCGCTTGTCGGCCACGGTGAGCGCGGGCCGCTTGCTGATGCGGTTCCAGTCGACCCCGCCCCCACCGAAGCGGAAGCCCTGCGGCCACTTGTCGACGCGGAACACGTTGGCGCCGAGCTGGCTGAAGTCCTTGTTCACCTTCACCCGCAGCCCCTCGAGCAGGGCCATCATGGTCATCACGGTGCTCACGCCGATCACGATGCCCAGCAGCGTGAGCATGGTGCGCAGCGGGTGCGCCACGAAGGTGCCGAAGGCGAGCCCGAGGTTGTCGAAGAAGGCGCGGATCATTCGTCTCTCAAGGCCTCCACGGGATCGAGGTTGGCGGCGCGGGCGGCGGGCCAGATGCCGAAGACGAGCCCGACCAGCGCGGCGAAGCCCACGCCGAAGAACACGGTGCCGGGCTTCACCGTCGCGGCCAGCGGGGTGATCAGGCTGATGATCTTCGCGCCGCCCAGGCCGACGAGGGTACCGATGGCGCCGCCGACCGCCGAGACCAGCGTGGCCTCGAGCACGAACTGGGTGATGATCGTGCGCTTGGTCGCGCCCAGCGCCCGGCGAATGCCGATCTCCCGCGTCCGCTCGCGCACGGACACCAGCATGATGTTCATGATGCCGATGCCGCCCACGAGCAGGGTGATGAAGCCGATGCCCAGCGCCACGCCGTAGAGCGCGCCGGTGAGCTGCTCGTAGGTGCTGGCCAGCTGGTCGGGCTTGTTGATGGCGAAGTCGTCGGGCTTCTCAGGCGGCGTCTCCCGCGCGCGCCGCAAGATGCCCACCAGCTGGTCCTCGGTCTTGTCCATCGTCTCGGGGTCCTTCACCTGGATGCCGATCTCGATCGAGCGGCGCCCCCGGAAGAACGACTTGAAGGTGTTGAAGGGGACGATCACCGTGAGGTCCTGGCTCTGGTCGAGGATCTTCCCCTTGCGCGAGAGCACGCCGATCACCGTGAAGGGCTTGCCCGCGATGCGGATGCTCGACCCGAGGGGATCGGTGCCCTCGGGGAAGAACGTGTCGGCGATGTCGGTGCCGATCACCGCGACGAGCCTGCGGCCCTCGTTGTCGGCGTCGGTGAGGAAGCGGCCCTTGGTGGTCTCGAAGCCGCTCACCGTGAGGTACTCGGCGGTCGAGCCGGTGATCGACACGAAGTTGAGCGCGCGGCCCATGAACTCGACGTCGTCGTTGTCGTCGAGGATGGGCACGACCGCGCCGCAGAGCGTGCACTGCGAGCGCACCGCTTCCATGTGGGCGAGGGTGAGGTTCTTGCGGTTGCGGAACTCCCACCAGTTGCCCATCTGCACCCACGGGTGCTTGCCGATGTAGACCGACGAGCTGCCCAGGCTCGCGAGCTGCGCCTGGAAGCTCGTGTCCATGCCCTGGGTGATGCCGAGGATCGCCAGCAGCGTGGCCACGCCGATGCCCACGCCCACGGTGGTCAGCAGCGTGCGCAGGCGGTGGTTCGCCAGCGACTTCACCGCGATGCGCATGCCCTCGACGAGATCGATGCGGAGACTCATGCTCCCTCTCCCTGCGGAGCGGGGAGAGGGCCGGGGTGAGGGGCCGCGATGGGAGGCCGCGGCGCGTCCTGGAACGCGATCTGCGCGCCGGGCCCATCACCGACCACCTTGCCGTCGCTCAAACGAATCGCCCGCGGGCACCGCGCGGCCAGCCTCGGCTCGTGGGTCACCAGCACGATGGTGTGCCCGGCGTGGTGGAGCTCCTCGAACAGCTTCACGATCTCCTCGCCGGTGTTGGAGTCGAGGTTGCCGGTGGGCTCGTCGGCGAGCAGCAGCGAGGGCGTGCCCGCCAGCGCGCGCGCGATCGCCACGCGCTGCCGCTGGCCACCCGACAGCTCGGTGGGCTTGTGGTGCATGCGCGGCTCGAGCTTCACCTTCTGCAGGGCCTCGATCGCCTTGGCGCGGCGCTCCTTCGCCGGAACGCCGCGGTAGACCAGCGGCAGCTCGACGTTGGCGAGCGCGGTCTCGCGGGGCAGCAGCTGGAAGTTCTGGAAGATGAAGCCGATCTCCGCGTTGCGGATGCCGGCCAGCTCGTCGTCGTCCATGCGGGAAACGTCCTTCCCGTTGAGCTGGTAACTGCCGCGGGTCGGCGTGTCGAGACAACCGATCACGTTCATCAGCGTCGACTTGCCCGAGCCCGACTGGCCGATGATCGCGACCCACTCGCCGCGCTCGATGCCGATGCTGACGCCGTCGAGCGCGCGGACCAGCTCACCGCCGACCGTGTACTCGCGGTGGATGTCCTTGAGCTCAATCAGCATCGCTGCCGCCTCCGTTCACCCCGAGCGCAGTCGAGGGGCGACTTCCCGCGGGCCCGAGCGTTTTCTCGACTCCGCTCGGGACGAACGGGGTGCTCACCCGCGCTTACCGCCGCGGCCGCCCGGCCCCTTGCCGCCGCCCGACTTCTGTTCCTCGACCAGGTCGCCTTCCTTCAGGTCCTTCGCCAGCGTGCGGTACGGGCCCTCGATGATCTCGTCACCCTCGACGAGGCCCTCGATGATCTCGATGTCGGTGTCGGACGAGATGCCCGTCTTCACCCGGCGCGCGTGCACCTTCTTCTCGGCGTCGACCACGAAGACCACCTTGGCGAACGTCTCGCCCTTCTTCGGCGCCGAGAGCTTGTTGCCCTCGACGTTGGTGGCGGTGTCGCTGAGCGACTTCTCGGGCCGCACCGTGACGGCCTGCACCGGGACGATCAGCGTCGAGTCACGCTGCTCGGCGGTCACCTTCACCTCGGCGCTCATGCCGGGCAGCACCCGATCGGGCTTGGCCACCAGCGCCACCGTCACGGGGAAGCTGGTGGTCTCCTGCTCGGTGCCCGGGTTGCGAATGAGCGCCTTCTGCGCGATCTCCACCACGGTCCCCTCGAAGGTCTGCCCGTCGAAGGCGTCAATCTTGATGTCGGACTTCTGGCCGATCACCAGGTGCACCACTTCGTGCTCGCCCACCTCGATCTTCACCTCCATCGCGTGCAGCGCGGCGAGCGTCATCACCACGTCTTCGTTGAAGTCCGACCCGCGTACGCGCTCGCCCACCTCGCGCGTCACTTCGATCACGTTGCCGTCGATCGGCGAGAACATGGTCGTCTTGGCGAGGTTGTTCTGCGCCTCCTCCAGCACCGCGGCCGACGAGGCGGCGCGATCGGCCTGCGAGGCAAGGCGCGACTTCGCCGAGGCGAGATCGGAGTTCGCCCGCTCTTCTTCGGCCTTCGAGGCGAGTCCCTTGGCCACCAGGCCGGTGACGCGCTCGAGCTCGCGGGCGAGGCGATCGATCTCGACCTGCACGGTGGCCATCTCGCTCTTCGCGGCTGACCAGGACGCCTGGGCCTGGCGCACGTTGGCCTCGACGCGCCGCTTGTCGAGCTTCGCCAGCACCTGGCCCTTCTTCACCGTGTCGCCGACCTTCACCGGCAGCTCGGTCAGATCGCCCGACAGGTTCGAGCTGATCTTCACCGTGGTGGCGGCCTCGACCTTGCCCGCGCCGGTGACGGTGCGGGTGATGGGGCCCTTCTTCACCTTGCCGAACTGCACCTCGGTCGCAGGCGGCGGCTTCTCGCGCAGCCCGGCGAACGTGATGCCGCCCACTCCCGCGACGATGAGCGCCGCGATCAGAATCTTCCACCACGTCATGGTGAGCCTCCCACCGCACGCTCCAGCGCTGCTTTGGCCGTGGCGACGTCCGCCCTGCCCTGCAGCACCGAGAGCTGCGCCTGCGTGTATTTGATCTGTGCGTTGCGCACTTCAAGCGACGAGCCGGCGCCGGCAGAGAAGCGCTCGGTCTCGAGCGACGCCTGCTCCTGAGCCTGCGCCAGGTTGCGCTCGGAGATGGCCAGCACCTCGACCTCGGTCTTGTGCGCGTCGACGGCGCGGCGGATCTCCGACTCCAGGTCCAACACGGACTGGCGCTGCTGGGCCTGGGCCTGGGTGAGCTCGATGCGCGCGCGGTCTTCGTTCGCCACGTGGGCGAAGCCGTTGAAGAGATCCCACGAGAGGTTGACGCCGGCGCTGAGGTTGTTCTGGCGCGTGGGGTCAGTGAAGAACGGGTCGGCGGTGGGGGAGTTGCGGGAATACGAGGCGCTGGCCACGATGCGTGGGAAGTAGTCGGCGCGCGCCACCGTGATGCCCAGCTCAGCCGCGCGCACCTGCGCGCCGAGCGACTTGAAGAGCGGCCGGAGCGACCGGGCCTGCGCCACCGCGTGGCCCGGCTCGTACGGGGCGCGAACCTCGGCCAGATCGCCGGGCGGCACCGCCTCTACGTCTGCGTCCTCACGGCCCAGCCACTGCAGCAGGGCCAGCCGGGTCTGCACGATGCGCTGCCGCTGCCGCACGACGCCGATCTCGTCGTTCCCCAGGTTGGTGGAGGCATCGTAGACCGCGCTGCGCTGCCCTCGGCCTGCCTCGTAGAGGGCCTTCGCGCGGGCCACCTGCTCTGCGCTGCGTTTGACGCTCTCCTCGAGCACCTTGAGCGCGAGCTGGGCCTTGAGCAGCTCGAAGAAGCGGCGGGTCGCCTCCAACTCGCTGGAGAGCTGCTGCTCGGCCAGCTGCCCGCGGGCGGCCTCTTCCTGGTCCCCCGAGCGGGCCATCTGGGTCCACCAGCGGGCGCCGTCGTAGAGCAGCTGGTTGACCTGCAGCCCCAGCTGAAAGTTCCCCCGCACCAGGGAGTTGTTGGTGTCCTGGAACTGCTGAACGAAGTTCCCCGAGTCGGGGTCCTTGTAGGAAATCAGCTGGCGCTGTGGACCGATGAAGCTCAGGCCGATCCCGAAATTCATCGACACCTGCGGGAGGATGGCCGAGCGCGCCGTCTTGACCTGCGACTCGGCGCGCTGCACGTCGAGCCGGGCGCGGATGGCGTCGAGCGACTGCCGCGAGGCCTCGCGCACCTCCTCGAGGGTGATCGGCGTGGCGGCAAGCTGGCTGACGACCATCAGACTCAGGACACTCACGTCACCCACCTCCCCTGCCTTCCGGCGGCGCGAGCCCCGGAAGACCGACGAAGAACGCGGCCGCGAAGAGCACGTAGAGGAAGAGGCCGAACAGCGCGCCCTTCCACGGGCTCCACTTCGAGGCGGCGGCGAAGCCGAGCCCCATCAGCAGCGACGACCAGATGTTGATGAGATCGATCGCGGTGTACACGCGCTTGAGCGCGGGCGACGCCATCTGCACCAGCGCGGCGACCGACGAAGGCACCAGCGTCTCGGCCACCCGCGGGGTGATCACCTCGAGCTTGAGCGCGGCCACCACCTCGATGCCGTGGAACACCGCGACCGGCAGCATGGTGAGCGCCGCCACCGTGAAGAGATCGGCGAAGAGCGCCTTCCGGCCGATGAGCCAGGCCGCGACCTTGAGCACCACCGACAGCAACAGCACCAGCAGCGGCATCAGCAGCAGCCCCTTCGCGATGCCACCCACCAGGGCCACCCGCTGGGCCTGTTCGATCGCCTCGTTCACCTCGCGCTCGCTGGCCTTCATCAGCTCGCCCGACATCTGCATCTTCGGGATCACCAGGCGCGACGCATCGAGGCGCAGCGCGATCGCCGCTCCAGCGGCCGCGGTCAGCACCGCCACCAGCAACAGCGGAATCAGCCACCGACGTGTCTCCACCGCGCGGGGGATGGCCCCCACGGGATCGAGCAAGGCGCGGAGCGGCAGCGTGAGGGCTTCCATGGGCTTTGGGTGGCGCGCACACAACGCGTGCGGCTGTGGGTGATTTCACCAAGGCCCCGGTTTCGCCAACTAAAAGAATCCGCCCTCGGCATAACTGACCGGAATGAGGTGAGAAACCGGTCTGTGGCGACCTGTAGCGGAAAATTTGGGGCAGAGATCTCGCGGGTGTACAACTCGGCCCTCACCCGCACGGGAGTCCAACGCCACATGGTCGAGAGCACCGACTTCGCTCAAGTGATGCTGGAGGCGGAGGACATCGCCCAGAGCGTCAGCCAACGCCTCACCACGGCGCACGTGCTGCTCGCGATGTTCACCGTCGAGAACCGCGCGGCGATGCTGCTCAGCGAGCGGGGCGTCAACGAAGACATCCTCCTCGAGCTGCTCACCTCGGCGCCCAGCGAGCCCGACGGGTTGATCAAGGAGCTGCGCGAGAAGGGCAAAGAGATCGCCGCCAACTGCGGCTCGGCCGAGGCCGACTGCCTGCACGCGATGATCGCGATGACGCGCGTGCGCTGCTCAGCCCAGGACCTGCTGTTCAAGACGGGCATGGACCTGACCGCCCTGCGCAACACCGCGCTCTCGTACTTCACCTCGGGCCGCATGCCGCGCCGCCTGATGCTGCAGCGCGAGCTGCCTCCCAACGTTCCGCGCGCGTCTTCGGGCCGCCCGGTCGGCGCGCCTCCCCTGCCCTTCGCGCCCCGCGCTGCGACGGCGACGGTCCTTCCTCCTCCGAAGCCCGCCACGCTCAAGCCGGCGATGTCGATTCGTGACCTGGTCGACGACGTGTCCGACGACGAGCTCGACGAGCTGGCCGCCCTGCCCGTTCCCGTGCCGTCTCCCGCGCCCGTGCCCCACGCGCGCGCCGCGCCGAGCGTGATGTCGGGCAAGTGGCAGCTCGACCCGCGCACCTTCCCGCTGCTCACCTCGCTGGGAAAGAACCTCACGGCGCTGGCTCGCGAAGGAAAGCTCGACCCGGTGGTGGGCCGCGCGCGCGAGATCGACGAGATCATCGACATCCTCGGCAAGCGCCGCACGAACAACCCGGTGCTCCTCGGCGAGCCGGGCGTGGGAAAGACGGCCGTGGTCGAGGGCGTGGCCCAGCAGCTGGCCAACCTCAAGGGGCCGCTCGGCGACCGGATGATCATCGAGCTCGACATGGCCACGCTGGTGGCCGGCACGCAGCTGCGCGGCTCGTTCTCCGAGCGCCTCAACTCGCTGAAGGAAGAAGTGAAGAACGCCGGCAAGGTGGTGGTGTTCATCGACGAGGTGCACACGCTCATGGGCGCGGGCTCCACCGGCGAAGGCCCGCAGGACGCGGCGAACGAGCTCAAGGCGGCGATGTCGCGCGGCGAGTTCCCCTGCATCGGCGCCACCACGCACGACGAGTACCGCAAGCACCTGGGCAACGATCCCGCGCTCGAGCGCCGCTTCACGCCGGTGGTGGTGAACGAGCCCTCGATCCCCGACACGGTCTACATCCTCAACGGGGTGATCGGCCGCTACGAGCAGCACCACCGCCTCAAGTACGCGCCCGACGCGCTGCAGGCCGCGGCCTCGATGTCGGCCAAGTACATCAGCGACCGGTTCCTGCCGGACAAGGCGATCTCGGTGCTCGATCTCGCGGGCTCGCGTTGCCACCGCGAGGGCAAGACCCTGGTCGAGCCGCAGGACGTGGCGCGGGTGATCGCGAAGATCGCCCAGCTGCCGGAAGAGCGGCTGCTCATGAACGACTCGGCGCGGCTGCTCTCGATGGAGAGCGACCTGCGCAAGCGCGTCATCGGCCACGAGGACGTGATCGATCGCGTGGCGCGCGTGGTGCGCCGCAACTACGCCGGCTTCTCCAGCCGCCGCCCCATGGGTAGCTTCCTCTTCCTGGGCCCGACGGGCGTGGGCAAGACCGAGATGGCGCGCGGCCTGGCCGACGTCGTGTTCGGCAGCCGCGACGCGATGATCCGCATCGACATGTCCGAGATGTCGGAAGGCCACGGCGTGTCCCGGTTGATCGGCGCGCCCGCCGGCTACGTGGGCTTCGGCGAAGGCGGCCAGCTCACCGAGCCCGTGCGCCGCAAGCCGTCGTCGGTGGTGGTGCTCGACGAGATCGACAAGGCCAACCGCGACGTGCTGCTGCTCCTCCTCCAGGTGCTCGAGGAAGGCCGCCTCACCGACGGCAAGGGCCGCCACATCGACTTCTCGAACACCATCGTGATCCTCACCACCAACCTCGGCGCCGAGGCGTTCTCGGCGAAGGGCCGGTCGATGGGCTTCGGCTCCTCGGAGCCCGTCGAGGTCTCTGGAGAGAAGGCCGCCGCCGAGAGCGCGCGCAAGTCGCTGCCGCCCGAGCTGTGGAACCGCATCGACGAGCGCTGCGCCTTCAAGCCGCTCAAGGAGATCGAGGTGGCGAAGATCGCGGGGCTGCTGCTCACCGAGTCGAGCAAGCGCCTGCACTCCGAGAAGGGCATCGCCTACGAGGCCACCGACGAGGTGATCGCTCACCTGCTCAGGAGCGGCGGGTTCGACCCCACCCTGGGCGCGCGGCCGATGCGCCAGACCGTGCAGCGCCTGGTCGAAGGGCCGCTGGCCGAGCGGATCCTCGCCGGGGACTTCGCGCAGGGTGATCGCGTGCGCGTCGAGCTGCTGGCGGGCCAACTGCAGTTCAGGCCGGTCGAGAGCGCGAATTGAAGAAGAAGAAAAAGACCGCGCCGCGGCGCCAGGCGACCCCCCGGGTGGTGATCGTCGGCTTCGGCCGCGTGGGCGGGGCGATCGCGCTGGGCCTGCGTGAAGCGGGTTGGGACGTCGCGGTGCTGCCGCGCTCGGCTGACTCGGTGCGGA
This sequence comes from Archangium sp., assembly GCA_030681645.1. Classification (GTDB taxonomy): domain Bacteria; phylum Myxococcota; class Myxococcia; order Myxococcales; family Myxococcaceae; genus Archangium_A. The sequence continues at coordinate 33,521 of JAUXRX010000017.1, read as the reverse complement.
AGGCCGCTTCGCTGCGGGTCTTCCTCGCGGATCACGACGATCTGCGGGCAGCGCAGCTGTGCATCCTGGCGGTGCCGGACTCCGCGGTCGTGCCAGCGATGGAGCTGGTCGAGGAGGATCTCGGCCCTTCCACCGCGCTGGTGCACTGCAGCGGCGCCCTGCCCCTCGCCACCTTCGCCACCGCGCGCACCCGGCGGCCGGTCGGCTCGTTTCACCCGCTCGCGGCGATCTCGGACCCCAAGGACTCGTTGAGCGGCCACACCGTGGCCCTCGCCTCGACCGATCGCACCCTGCACGCCAACCTCGAGCGCATGGCGGCCGCGCTGGGCATGTCGCCCCTCGAAGTGCCTGAGACGGGGCGCACCGCGTACCACGCAGGCGCGGTGCTCAGCGCCGGGCTGCTGGTGGCGCTGCTCGACGGCGCCGTTTCCGCGCTGGAGGAAGCCGGCCTGCATCGCGACGTGGCGATCAAGGCGCTGCTCCCGCTGTCCGCCTCGGCGCTGCGTGGGGTGTCTTCGCGCGGCCTCGAGAAGGGCCTCACCGGGCCGGTGGTGCGGGGTGACGTGGGCGTGGTGCAGGCCCACCTGGAGTCGCTCCCCCCGGAGTTGGGGAGTCTTTACCGGCTGCTTTCCCGCCGGGCGCTCCGGCTGACCCCGGCCCTTCCGCCAGAAACCCGCCTCGCCCTCGAACGACTGCTGGCCTGAAGACCTCCGTTCAGTGATAGGTGCGGCCCTATGAGCAAACCCGGGGGCCCAATGGCAGCGGCAGCGACGTGGGATCTCGTCGCTGAGGCGTACACGCAGCACGTGGTGCCGGTACTCGAGAACTACTCACGCGAGGCGCTGAAGCTGGCGGCGGTGCCTCCGGCGTCCGAGGTGGTGGACGTGGGGTCGGGCCCCGGCACCCTGGCGCTGCTGGCGGTCGAGCAGGGGCACACGGTGACGGCGGTCGACTTCTCGCGGAACATGATCGACCGGCTGCGCGCGGCGACCAGCGCCCGGAAGATCCGCGTCGACACCAAGGTGTGCGACGGCCAGGCGCTCGAGCTGCCGGCTGACAAGTTCCACGCGGCGTTCTCGATGTTCAGCCTCATCTTCTTCCCCAGCCGCGCCCGGGGCTTCGGCGAGCTGTACCGGGTGCTCCGCCCGGGCGGCAAGGCCGTGGTGGCGAGCTGGGAGCCGATGGAGAAGCTGCCCTTCATGTCGGCGGTCTTCGGTTCGCTGGCTGACCTGGTGCCGGGCCTTCCCCCGCCGCAGCGGGTGCTGGACACGCCCGAGGCGTGCCTCACCGAGATGGGCATGGCGGGCTTCGGCGACGTGAAGGTCGAGCGCGCCTCGTTCGCGTTCGAGTCGCCTTCGCTGGCGGAGTACTGGGCCTGGTTCCCGTCGAGCTGTGCGCCGCTGGCAGCGCTCTCGAAGCAGCTGGGCGTCGACTACGCGCCGGTGATGCAGAAGCTCTACGCGCGCGTCGAAGAGCGGCTGGGCAAGGGACCGATCAAGGTCGAGATGCCCGCCCTGCTGACGGTCGGCACGAAGACCTGAACGGCTGACTCACCGCGGGTAGAGCCGGGCCAGCAGCCCGGCGAAGGCCGCCTGCTGCCCGGGCGGCGTCGCCGCGAGGACGTTCTGCTTCTGCAGCGCGTCGATCAACAAGAGCGGCGCCACGCCGTTCTCTCCCACCACGGCCGCGTGCCCCTCACGCAGCTCGACGGTGGTGACCCTGGGGTCGGCGGAGACGATGGCGCTGCGCTGCTCGTCGAGCCCGAAGACGAAGTCGTCGACCTCGCACGTGCCGTCGCCGCGGCGGTGTCGGCAGGTGGCGCGCTCGTCGGTGACGATCTGGAGGTGCCGCGTCCCGATGAACGGGGTCGGGTTGGTCATGAACCCCGAGCCGGGGGGAATCTCCGTCCACTTGTTGCCGGTCACGACCAGGCACACCAACACGGTCGCCGAGAAGCTGAGCACGTGCAGCCAGGTCCTCCCGCAATCGGCCGATGACGAGATGCCGGAGAAGGGCGCCGAGATGGTGACGAGCCGGTAGCTGAAGCCCTCGCGGGTGACGAGGGGCCTGGGAAGATCGGCCTGCAGGGCACGGCGGGCGATGAGCCCACCCTGGCTGTGTCCGAGCACGGTGATCTCCCGGGGCTCGAGGCGCCGCTGGAGCGCGCTGAGCGACGTGGCCAATTGGGTGGCGGAGGTGTTGATGTAGTCGCGATCGTTGTAGTTGAAGCAGATCGTCTGCTGGCCGTTCGCCTCGAAGACCTGGGCCAGCGTCTTGAAGCGTTCCCCCGACGAATTGCAGCCGTGCACCAGCACCGTCACCGGCCTCGAGGGGTCGAGATCGACGACGTCCCGCCCTCCGGCCTCGCAGGGGAAGAGGCCGACGATGCGCTCGTCGGGCACCTCGGCGCGGGTGTGAATCAACACCCCCAGGTTCCGGCTGCAGCCGGCGAAGGCGAACAGCGCGAGGGCGAGCGCTCTGGCGGGTGGCGACACCGAGCCAAGCTATCCCGGGCGCTGCGCGGTAGTTACCTTGATGAGCATTCAGCGCGGGGCCAGAAGAGTGCTGCTGACGGGAGCGACCGGGTTCGTCGGCAAGGCGCTCCTGCCGGCGCTCGTCAAGGCCGGCTGCCACGTTCGCGCCACCACCCGCAGCGCCAAACCGCCCGGCAAGAGCCCAGGCCTCGAGTGGGTCACCTGCGACGTGGGTCGCCGTGAGGACGTCGAACGGGCGCTGCAGGGCATCGACGTCGTCATCTTCCTCGTTCACGCGATGGGCGCCGGAGCGCACGGCTACGCCCAGACCGAGCGGCGGGTCGCCCAGGAGCTGCGCGACGCGGCGGCGCGGGCGGGGGTGGCCCGCATCATCTACCTCGGCGGGGTGGCCCCTTCGTCCGAGCCGTCCGAGCACCTCAAGAGCCGGCTCGCGGTGGGCGAGGTGCTGCGCGCTGGCCCGGTGCCGGCGATCGAGCTCCGCGCCTCGATGATCATCGGCAACGGCAGCGCGTCCTGGCAGATCGTGCGCGACCTGGCCATGCGCCTGCCGGCGATGCTGCTGCCGTCGTGGACGGCGTCCCGCACCTGCCCCGTCGACATCGAGGACGTGGTGGTGGCGCTGGTCCGCGCGCTCGACGTGCCGCTGCCCGCGAGCGCCTGGTACGACATCCCCGGGCCCGACACGGTGAGCGGCGCCCAGATCCTCTCCACCATCGCTTCGCTTCGCGGTCGCCGCGTGCCCAGCCTGCGCGTGCCCTTCTTGAGCGTCTCGCTGTCGTCGTGGTGGCTCAAGCTGGTGACCCGCGCCGACTTCTCCCTGGCGCGCGAGCTCGTGCTCGGGTTCAAGGCCGACCTGTTGCCCACCGACGATCGCTACTGGGGCGAGATCGACTACCGGCCCCGGTGGACCTTCGAGGCCGCCGCCCGAAAGGCCCTGAAAGACGAGCCCTGGCCCCCCGGCGTGCGGGGCGTCGCGGGCGTACTCGAAGAGACGCTGGTGCAGCTCGTCTCGCCCCGGGTCAGCCGTCAACCGCATTGAGTTCGAAACGAGCCCTTCGAGCCGAAAGAAGGGTGCTCGAGGCCCGGGCCGGGAACAAGATGGGCTGGTGTCCAGCCAGGTCAGCGTCACGACTCCTGAGGTGATCGTCATCGGCGCGGGGGTCGCTGGCCTCGAATGCGCCCGCACCCTCGCCGCGGGCGGGCGGCGCGTGCTCGTCGTCGATCGCGCGCGAGGGGTCGGCGGGCGCTGCGCCACGCGGCGCTTCGAACAGCAGCCCGTGGACTTCGGCCCGCTGTTCCTGCACGGCAGCGACGCGGCCTTCCTCGCGGCCATCGCCAGCGTGCCTGGCGTGACGCCCCTGGCCGACTGGCCTCACCGGGTCGAAGGCCGGGGCGCGCCGTGCCAGCCCGCCAGCTTCAACCCGGGGGAGCGCCGCTTCGCCTTCGCTGAAGGGTTGGCCGCGTTCCCCAGGCACCTCGCGCAGGGCCTCACCGTCAAGCTGTCGACGCGGGTGGTGCGCCTGTCGGCCGGCGAGCGGACGTTCCTTGTGCACACCGAGGCCGGTGAGGTGCTGGAAGCGAGCGACGTGGTGGTGGCCCTGGCGCTCGAGCAGAGCCGGGCCCTGCTGGGCACCCTGCCGCAGACCCCGGAGGTCGCTGGCGCGCTGGGCCTGCTGGGCATGTTCGCCAGCGTGCCGTCTCTCACGTTGATCGCCGGCTACGGGCTCGAGACGCCCGCGCCCGCGTGGGACGTGCAGTACCCGGAAGACAGCGACTGTCTGCAGTTGATCGCCAACGACTCGGCGAAACGGAAGGCGCCGCGCGCCAGGGTGCTGGTGCTTCAGGCCAGGCCGCGCTGGTCCCGCCAGCGGCTCGAGCTCCCTGCCGAGACGTGGGCGGCCGAGCTGCTCGCCGAGGCCGCCGGGCGCGTGGGGGCGTGGGCCGCCCAGCCCCTCTTCAGCGCGCCTCACCGATGGAGCTACGCCCGGGTCGAGCGGGGCAGCGAGCTGGCGCAGCCCCTGAGCCTCTCGCTCCCGGGGGGCCAGCGGCTGGGGCTGGCGGGCGATCTGTTCGCTCCCGGCGGCGGCGTCCAGGCCGCGTGGTTATCTGGCAACCACCTCGCTCAACGTCTGCTCCAGGAGAACCCATGACTGCCGTCGAACCCAAGCTGCTCGGGTTGGTCGAACAAGACCGCGACCACGAATGCCCGGGCTACGGGCCCGACAAGATCTGCGTGCGCATGGTGGCGGTGGCCCACCTGCCGACCCGCTCGGGCGACTTCCAGATCGTCGCCTTCGTGAACAACCGCGACCAGAAGGACCACATCGCCATCGTCCACGGAGACGTGGTGGGGCAGTCAGACGTCGTCACCCGGTTGCATTCGGAATGCCTCACCGGCGACGTGATGGGCTCGCTGCGCTGCGACTGCCGGGACCAGCTCGAGGCGTCGCTCTTGCGCATCGCTGCCGAGCCCCGCGGCGTGGTGCTCTACATGCGCCAGGAAGGGCGCGGCATCGGCCTGGCCAACAAGATCCGCGCCTACGCGCTGCAGGATCGCGGCATGGACACCGTCGAGGCGAACCTGGCCCTCGGCTTTCGGGACGACGAGCGGGACTACGCGGTGGCGGCGCACATGCTCCACAGCCTCGGCCTGGCCTCGGTGCAGCTGATGACCAACAACCCCGGCAAGGTCGGCCAGCTCGAGAAGCACGGCGTGAAGGTGGCGGCGCGGCTGCCCCACCTCCTGCCGCCCAACGCCCACAACCGCTTCTACCTGGAGACCAAGGCGAAGCGCTCGGGCCACTTCATCGACTTCTCCGGCCTTCCCCGCATGCAGGAACAGAGTGACGAGGTGCGGGTCGAAGGCATGAAGGAGAGCTGACCTGCGCTGCTTCCCGCGCTGCTGACTGTGGGCACGAAGACCAATCGTTCTGGTCTGCCAGTTGCGGCCACGGCTCGAGGGAACGACAATGGCGGCTGTGCGAGTCAAGGCGACCGTCGTGGGCAACACCCTGGTGGTGGAAGAAGGCGTGCCGCTGCCTCAGGGTACGCGCGTGGACGTGGTCCTGCGCCCCGCGGGCGCCGACGCGGAGGGCTGGGACCTCTCGGAGGAAGCCTGGGCCGAGATCGACGAGTCCATCGCTGAGGCCGACAGAGGGGAGCTGATCCCAGCTGACGTCGTTCTCGCCGAACTCCGCGCGCTCAAGTAGTCGTGCACGTCTACTTCACGCCACGCGCTCGCGCGGCGCTGCTTCGCATGGCGCAGCGCTGGAACGAAAAGGCGCGTCACCCCGAAGTCTTCGAGAGCGACATCAGCATCATCGTTGGGCGGCTGGCCTCGGTGCCCACCACTGGATTCAGAGCCAGATCCTCGGCGAGGCGCGTCCTCTACCGAATGGGCACTGAGAAGACGAAACTGCACCTCTACTACGTTGTTGATGCGGCGAAGGCGCTCGTGACGGTTTTGCACGTATGGAGCCAGCTGCGACAAGGGCCGCCAAGGCTCTGACGGGCGACAGGCCATGAACGAGTCACTCACTCTGCCCCCCGATCTGGTCGCGTATCTGCGCGATGGGCGTCAACTCGAGTACGACCCAACGACCTGCGAAGCAGGAAGGGTCATGCTGCGCACCCTGTCCAGTCTGGTCCTCCAGTTGTTCCCGACGGACCCGCAAGGCAGTGAGGTTGCCGCTGACGACCCTCATCGCGGGCAGCTCCGTGGATATCGATTTTCAACCGCGGAGCGACCTGGTCGGAAATCGCCCGCTGCGCCCCCAGGTACATCAACGCGCAGTGGGAAGGAGCGTTCGAAGATTCAGAGCCGACCGCTCCGCTCATCCCGTGGCCGCGGTACGAGTACGCAGCTGTCCAGGTGCTTCGCCCAGTACCGCTTCCTTCTCGGTGATCGCGGGGACCTGCCGAGCGGCCACGCGACGCGGACGATGGTACTGAGCACGCCATGAACCCCGCGCCGTCTCCCGCGCTCGGCACGTACGCCGACGGCTTCGCCCCGCTGGCCACCACCTTCGCGGGCGCGCTGCGCTCGGGCGCCGAGCACGGCGCGGCCCTCACCGTGTACCTGCGCGGCAAGTGCGTAGTGGATCTCTGGGGCGGCCTCGCAGACGTCGCGCGTCGTGTGCCCTGGGAGCGAGACACGCGCGTGGTCGTCTTCTCGGTGACCAAGGGCCTGGCGGCGATGGCCCTCAACCTGCTCGCCGATCGCGGTCAGCTCGAGTGGGACGCGCCCGTGGCCACGCACTGGCCCGGGTTCGCCCAGGCGGGCAAGGGCGCCATCACGCTGCGCACCTTGTTCAACCACCGCGCCGGGCTGCCCGGGCTCGACGAGCCGCTCACCATGGAGGACTGCCTCCTCGAGGAGCGGAAGGCGCACCTGCTCGCCGCACTCGAGAAGCAGAAGCCCAGGTGGGAGCCCGGCACGAGTCAGGGCTACCACGCGATCACCTTCGGCATGTACGCCCGCGAGGTCTTCGAGCGCATCGCCGGAGAGTCGATGGGCACGTTCCTGGCGCGGGAGCTCTTCGAGCCGCTCGGCGCCGACGTGTCCCTGGGCACGCCCGCCTCGCTCGACGGCCGCATGGCCACCCTTTATCCGCCTTCCCTCGGTGACCGCCTCCGCCTCGGGCTGCCAGGGCTGCTCGGCGGGGACACCGAAGACGCGCGCATCGCCCGGGCCATGCTCGCGCCGCGCTCGCTGTCCCGGTTCGCCTTCACCACGCCCGCGCTCGGCCCCCTCGGCGTCGGCGTGTACGGAGAGCCGGCCGTGCGGCGCGCCGAGCTCGCGTGGGCCTCGGCCACCGGCAGCGCCCACGGCGTGGCCCGCGCCTACCTGCCCTTCGCGCACGGCGGTGCCTTCGAAGGGCGAACGTTCCTCAAAGCCAGCACCCTCGAGCCGCTCTACCGGCGCCAGGGCTGGTCGGAACGCGACGCGGTGCTGCAGAAGCCGCTGGGGTGGTCCCAGGGTTTCCTGAAAGAAGAGACGAAGCTCTTCTCGCCGAACGAGGCGTCCTTCGGGCACGCGGGGCTGGGCGGCGCGCTGGGGTGGTGCGATCCCGTCGCGGGGCTCACCTTCGGGTACGTGATGAACCGCCTCGATCCGCACGTGCGCTCGCCCCGGGCGCTGGCTTTGTGCCGCGCGCTCTACGCGTGCGAGCCCGTCTCGCTCAAGTAGCCACGCTGCCCTCAGGCAACGCCATGCGGCGGCTGACCAGCATCCCGAAGAGCCCCGCGGTGACCAGCATGATGAGGCTGTAGACCGCCGCGGGGATCGCCATCACCGAGTTGTTGAGCAGCGAAGGCGCGCTCGCGATGGCGATGGCCAGCGTGCTGTTGTGCACGCCGATCTCGAGGGCGATGGCCACGGACTGGCGGCGCTCGAGGCGCAGCGCGAGCGGGAGGAAGAAGCCCACCGCCATGCTGGAGAGATTGAACACCAGCGCCGGCAGGCCGACCTGGGCGAAGAAGCTGACGATGTGCTCGCGCTCCTTGATCATCGTGGCCGCGACGATGACGACCAGCACCAGCGCCGAGAGCACGCGCACGGCGCGGTCGAGCCGCGCGGCCAGCTGGGGCCTCTTCGCCCGGATCACCATGCCCACCGACACCGGCCCCAGCACGATGAAGAAGACCTGGAGGATCTTCGAGAACTGAAGCGGCACGCTGTTCTCCGCTCCCATGAAGTGGATGAGCGCGAAGTTGAGGATCAGCGGCAGGGTGAAGAGCGAGATGACGCTGTTGACTGCCGTGAGGGTGATGTTGAGCGCCACGTCGCCGCGCGCGAGGTGGCTGAAGAGGTTGGCCGTCGCCCCGCCGGGAGACGCGGCCAGCAGCATCAACCCCACCGCGAGCTCGGGCGCGAGGCCGAAGCTCGTGGCGATGCCGAAGCAGAGCAGCGGGAGGATCACCACCTGCGCCAGCAACCCGGCGAACACCGCGCGGGGGTAGAGCAGCACGCGCCGGAAGTCGGCGAGGGTCAGGCTCAAGCCCAGGCCGAGCATCACGATGGCGAGGGCGATGGGCAGCAGCACGGCCGTCAGCACGCTGGTTTGCATGACGGCGGCCTGAGCACCGCCCGTGCCATCGCGGCGCGAGAGCGGGGCCGCCCCCGCTCGTGGACCGGGGGGTTCACACCCTGTGCAGCGGGTTGCTCAGCTTGCGACGCTGGCTTGGGGGGTGAGCGCGACGCGGAGCGCCCCCGAGGCCGCCCCCAGGGTCGCGACCACCACGAGGACGCTGCCCAGCAGCAGGCTGTTCAAGGCCTGGGTGGCGCAGGCGCTCATGATGGTCTGCACGTCAGCCGGCGCGGCGTTGGCCGAGGCCTTCACCAGGCCCGTGAGGCCCCACAACGTGCCCAGGAACCCGGTCATCGTGGTCAACGCGCCCAGCGCCAGGAACAGGGGCACGAAGCGACGTTCGGGCCGGGCGGCCAGCACCAGCGACCAGCCGACCGTCAGGGCACCGAACAACATCGTCGGGTACATCGTCCAACCACCTTCAGCGAAGAAGTCCGTCATGGCGCGCTCCAGGGTCAGGGTCTGCGCGGTCTGACAGCCGGGACCCGAGCGGGTTCCGGAACCCGCTCGACGCAGGGGTTGTCCAGCGGTGGTGAGCCTCCTGGCCGCCACGGTGATCCTCCTGACCGGCTCGAGCCTCGATCGCACCGCGATCAAGGCCGTGCTCCAGGGCGGCTCCCCCGGGTTCAAGCGCTGCTACGAAGCCGCGCTCAGGCGCGACCCACCCGACCTCGAAGGCCGGGCCCGGTTGACCTTGACGGTCGCGCCCAGTGGACAGGTGTCCGAGGTGAGCGTCGACTTCCCGATGATCGCGCCCGGGTTCACCCAGTGCCTGCGCGGCGTGGCGCTCAGGCTGCGCTTCCTCGAGGGCCCCGCCGGGTTCAAGCTCACCTGGCCGATCGTCTTCCGCCAGCGTTGAGGAAATGAAGCACCCGAGGGTGTCTTTCGTGGGCTGGGCGGTTCGATGGAGAACACAGCGACCGACCGGGGGGATATAGCGCCGCGCGTGACCGAGCATTCCCACAGCGAGGCCTCCCGGCACGACGTGGCCACCACCATGCGCAACGCCCTGACCCTGGGCGGCTCGCTGGTGCTGACGCTGGGCATCGGGTTCGGCGTGCGCATCGCCCTGCGCCGGTACCTGGGGCCCGAGGTGATCGGCCCGGTGAACTTCGCCGACGCCTTCACCACCACGGCCTTCGTCTTCCTCGGCCTCGGCATCGACATCTACGTGCGGAAGATCGTGCCCGTGACGCTGGAGGGCGCCAACGAGTTCCTCGGCACCATCTTCGCCATTCGCGCGGTGATGTCGGTGACCGTCTTCTTCCTGATGGGCCTGGTGCTCACGTTGATGGGCCAACCGCCCGAAGTGAGGCTCCTCGTCTGGGTCTACGGCGCCGCCCAGGTGTGCGTCAGCTACAACCAGACGCTGGTGGCGCTGCTGCAGTCGGCGCGCACCATCGACGGGCTGTCGGCGCTCAACGTGGCCGCGAAGTTGATGTGGGCCGCGGGCTTCGTGCTCACGATGATCTTCCACCTGCCGCTCGTGGGCATTCCGCTCTCGGTGTTCATCGCCGAGTTCATGAAGCTGGTGGTCGGCGCCGTGCTCGCGCGCAAGCACGTGAAGCTGCGGCTGACGATCGACTGGGCGAAGGTGACGCCGGTGTTGCGCAGCGCCTTCCCGTTCTACGTGAACGCGGTCGCGGTGGTGATCGTCAACCGCTTCGACGTGAACGTGCTCAAGGTGGCCAGCAACGACAAGGAGATCGGGCTCTACAGCGCCGCCGCCGAGCTCGCGCAGATGACCTTCGTGCTCGTGCCGATGCTGGGCGGCGTGGTGATGCCGCTCTTCGCGCGCATGCAGACCCGCGGGCAGGCCGAGTACCACGCGATGGTGCGGCGCACGCTCGAGCTGATCCTGGTGCTCGCCTTCCCTCCTTCGCTCTTCATCGCGGTAGGGGCTGACGTCTGGGTGCACCTGGTGCTGGGCGATCAGTACGCGGCCTCAGCGTGGGCCCTGAGCATCCTCGGCCCCACGTTCCTGCTCACGTACACGGCGGTGGTCCTGGGCATCGCGCTCAACCTCGGCGGCGGGGAGTGGACGGTGACGCTCACCTCGCTCATGAGCATGGTGGTCAACCCGCTCCTGGTGATGTTCCTGGTCGATCTGTCGCACGGGTGGGGCCTGGGGGGCGCGGGCGCGGGGTGCGCGATGGCGGCGGTCGGCACCGAGGTGCTCGTGCTGATCGTGATGTTCTACCGGCTCGGGCGCGTCGCGTTCGACGCGCGGCTGGCGAAGATGATCATCAAGACGATGCTCACCTGCGTGGTGGTGATGACGGTCGACCGCATGCTGCTCCAGGGCTTCGGCGCGGCGCGGCTGCTGATCGACGTGGCCATCTACGTGGCGCTGGTGCTCGGCTCGGGCGCCGTCTCGGTGCGCGAGTCGCTTGGCCTCGTGAAGACGATGCGCGCCCAGCGGGCCGGGGCTGGGCCCACCGAGCTTCCCTGAGCTTCAGATTTCCTGCGCTGGAGCCCCGGCTGGGGTGTCAGGCGGACATGCGTTCCGTCCTCCTCATCGCCGCCCTCGCGTTCGCCGCCTGCCCGTCACCCGTTTCCGAGGGACAAAAGGGAGAGAACGGCGCGCAGGGGCCCGCGGGACCGAAGGGCGACGTCGGCCCGGCAGGACCCCAGGGCGCCGCTGGACCTCAAGGCCCGCAAGGAGTCCCGGGGACGCCCGGCGTCGACGGCCTGCAGGGTCCCGCCGGTCCGCAGGGACTCCAGGGACCCGCGGGATCCGTGCTGGTGATCGACGGCGGCGTGGTGGTCGGCCCTCCCGGGAGCTCGGTGATGGTGAGCACCGTGACCGCAGGTGGCGCGCCCTGCCCCACCGGCGGCGTTCGCCTCACCCAGCTCTCTGACGGCGGCATCACCCACGTCTGCAACGGGGCCGTGGGCGCGACGGGCGCCATCGGGCCGCAGGGCGCGACGGGCGCCACCGGCGCGTCGGTCACCACCTCGGTGTTGCCCACGCTCAGCCCGCAGTGCGCGACCGGGGGGCTCCTCATCGGCTTTCCCGACGGTGGCTCAGCCGCGGTGTGCAACGGCGCGATCGGCTCGACGGGCGCGACTGGCGCGATCGGACCCGTCGGCCCCGCGGGCTCAGTCGGTCCCGCTGGCCCCACCGGCCCTGCTGGCGCCACCGGCAGCGCCGGTCCGGCCGGACCGATCGGCGGAGCTGGACCGATGGGGCCACAAGGTCCTCCCGGCGCGGTGCTGTACGTCGATGGCGGCGTGCTGCTCGTCAATGGCGGCGCGCTAAACGGCAGGCACCTCGTCGCCGGCATCACCACCTTCACCACCAACGGAAACATCGGGGGCCGCACGCAGGCCAATGCCCGCTGCGCTGCCGAGTTCCCCACCTCGCACCTGTGCAACGACTTCGAGTTCCGCGAGGCCCGCTCGAGCGCGACCCTGCCGGCCGCAGCCGCCTGGCTCGAGTTCGGGGGCTCGGCGGGCGAGGCGTACAACGACTCGTATTGCAGCAAGTGGACGTCCTCGAGCACGACCTCGAGCGGCCTGGTGGCGCTGCCGACCGGCTACACGTCTTCTTCCGCCCCGGGGCTGAGCTGCGCGTCGGTGCTACCGCTGGCCTGCTGCGTCGGCGGGGTCAATCGCTTCCGCGGGTACACCGCGTTCACCAGCAACGGGAACATGGGGGGCCGCACGCCCGCCAACGCCCGCTGCTCGGCCGAGTTCCCCGGCTCGCACCTGTGCAACGACTTCGAGGTCCGCGAGTCGAGAGGCAGCGTGCCGCTCACTGCCCAGGCCGCGTGGCTCGAGTTCGGTGGCTCGGCGGGCGAGGCGTACAACGACTCGTATTGTTCGAAGTGGACCTCGGCGAGCACGACCTCGAGCGGGCTGGTGGTGCTGCCCACGGGCTACACCTCGTCGTCGGCGCCGGGGCTGAGCTGCGCGTCGGTCCTTCCGCTTGCGTGCTGCGACTGAACGTCCTCGGGAACTGCTGCTCTGAGGGGAGCGGGCGGTCTGGTTCTCGATCGCGCCTCATTCGGGCTTGCCCCTCAGCGCGAGCGTCTTGTGACCTGGTGACTCCAGCTTCGGAATATTCGTCTGGGAACAGCGACGCCGGCCGGGAAAGGGCTGTTCCAACAGCCGTAGGTGACCCGGCGTGGTCAGGGCAGGCTTGACGCAGCCGGACAGCCCGCTTAGGACCACCCTCTTTCTTTCCGTACCTTCTGCAAGGACACCTCCATGGCTCGCGTAACCGTCGAAGACGCTCTCCCCCACGTCGACAACCGCTTCGCCCTCGTGCTGCTCGCGAGCAAGCGCGCTCGTCAGCTCATGGCCGGCGCCCGCCCCCTCGTCGAGCACTCGAAGAACAAGCCCTGCGTCCTCGCCATCCGCGAGATCGCCACCGGCCACGTGAAGTTCGACCGTGACGTCCGCGAAGCGCTCATGGGCAAGTTCAACGCGCCCGCCGCGCAGAGCTGAAGAAACAACCGCTCGCAGTTCACCTCGGCCCTGCTCCCTCGATGAGGTGGCGGGGCTGAGTTGTGTTGGCCCTCTCCCCGACCCTCAAGATGGCGTGACGATCTCGCTGATCAGCTCGTCGAGCACGCGCCCGGTCATGTCGCGCTCGCCGGGGTAGCTCAGCCGCGCCACCGCCTCTTCGATGGGGATCCACTTCGCCACGTCGACCTCCTTCCGCATCGACTCGGCGATCTGATCGATCTCCCCGGAGTCCCAGCGGAAGACGTAGAAGCTGACGCACTTGAAGATGGTCTTGCCCTTGAACCGGTACACGTACTTCACGTCGCCGAGCTTCTTGATGCAGACGACGACCAGGCCCGTCTCCTCGAAGATCTCGCGCTCGGCGGTCTTCTGGGACGTCTCGCCCTTCTCGATGTGTCCCTTCGGGAGCGCGAGCACGTTGCGGCCGGCCGGCTTGATGACCGCGACCTCGGTGCGCCCCTCGACCTGGCGGAGCACGACGCCACCGGCTGAGTATTCCCGCGTCGCGACCACCCCGGGGTTTTAGTCACGCCGCCGTCAGCGGGCACGCCCGAAATAGGCCAGCTTCGCCTCGGCCCCGAGCCGGTACCCGTGGCGCAGCTCGGCGAGCAATCGGTCCATCCGCCCCGAGCGCACCATCGGCAGCAGCCGCTCGCAGTACGACTTCGCCAGCCGGTTGGCCTCGGTGTACCGCCACCGCTCAGGCTCGGTGAGGTTGGGACGAAGCTGCACCTGCTCGAAGAGGCGACCGACGAGAGACCCGGCCCAACGACCCACGTTGAGTCCCCACTCGAGCAGCGTGCAGACCGCGAACTTATCCACCTCGGCCTGCGCTTCCAACTCGAGCAGTGAAACCGTGCGCTCCTGCTTCACGGTGTGCACCACGTACAGGAAGTGCGACACGCCCTCTGCCACCTCGCAGAAGTCGCCCATGTCTGCCGTCATCGCACCTTTGGGATCAGCGGAGGACACGCGCGCGAGCAGCGAAGGCTCGATGTAGAGCGCGACCTCCTGACCGTCTTCCGAGAGCAGCAGCTCCTCGCGCGAACGCCCCGAGCCACCCAGCCTGCGAGCCGCGTCGGAGTCGACGAGGAAGTCCTTCGCCCGGTACTCGGCGCGGATCCCGTAGATGGCTTCGAGCTGCTCCTGGATGGCGTCGAGCATCAGGCCCCTCGACTCCGCTCGGGGTGAACGGGGGGACTTCGCTCCGTTTGAACTGTGCGCATGTCAGTTCGCCAGCAGCTTCTTGGCCGGCAACATCCCCGAGTCGATCAGCACCTGCTCCAGCCGGTTGTTGCCCGTGCGCGACCAGGTCTCGAACACCTTGAGCTGCCCCTGCGGCCCCGTCGCGGCCAGCCCGCGCGCCGAGATCTCCTCGAGCACCTCCACCAGCGAGGAGAACTTGAGGCACAGCTCCTGGTACACGCCCGCGAACGCCGAGGTGCCCGCGAGATCGGCCACCGCGCTGTACGCGTTGCGGCCCATCTGCACGTAGTAGTCAGCCCCCACCACGCTGTCCTTGAGCGAGCTGTTGAAGAAGCCCGCCGTGTAGAGCGAGACGTCGCCCAGCTGCCGCAGCGTGCGGATCTTCTCCTCCCGCTCCTGCTGCAGCGCCCGGTGGTACAGCACGGCCAGCGGCTCGGTCTCCCGCTTGCCGTCCACCTCCTGGGTGAACAGCTTCTCGGCCTTGGCGTAGTCCGAGAGCAGGTTGACGACGTAGAACTCCGTCACCTCCTCGATCGACACCCGCTGCCGCTTGACCACCTCGCCCACCAGCATCCGGAAGAACTCTTTGAGGGAACCACTCAGGACCAATTGACTCATGCTCGAACGACCTCCATCTCTCCCTGATCGTATCGGCACAGGCCTGTCGTTACAAAAATCCCCCAGATATTTCGGGTGGTTGCGCTGGCACTCACTCAGATCAAGCGCCAACGGCCGCCCTCGACCCGGCTGGCACTCAACCCCATGAAGTGCCAGTTCGTGCCTTGACGCTCGGGGAGTCGGAGTTATATCCACCGCGCCATCGGCTCTGGCACTCGAAGTGGTCGAGTGCTAACCGGCAACCCGCAGTCACCCAAACACACGGAGCTACGACCATGAAGATTCGTCCCCTGCACGACCGGTTGATCGTCAAGCGCATCGCGGAAGACACGAAGACCAAGGGCGGCATCATCATCCCCGACTCGGCCAAGGAGAAGCCGCTCGAGGCGAAGGTGATCGCGGTCGGCAACGGCAAGATCCTCGAGGACGGCAAGGTTCGCCCGATGGACATCAAGGCCGGCGACACCATCCTCTTCAGCAAGTACTCGGGCACGGAGATCAAGATCGAGGGCGACGAGCACCTCATCATCCGTGAAGAGGACGTGCTGGGCATCATCGAGAAGTGAAGCGGTAACCCTCACACCTCTTTCCAAGGACTCAACTACATGGCTGCCAAAGACATCATTTTCGACACCAAGGCGCGCGACGCGATCCTCCGCGGCGTGAACACCCTCGCCGACGCAGTGAAGGTCACCCTCGGGCCCAAGGGCCGCAACGTGGTGATCGAGAAGTCGTTCGGTTCCCCCACGATCACCAAGGACGGCGTCACCGTCGCCAAGGAGATCGAGCTCGAGAACAAGTTCGAGAACATGGGCGCGCAGATGGTGAAGGAGGTCGCTTCCAAGACCTCTGACGTCGCCGGCGACGGCACCACCACCGCGACCGTGCTCGCCCAGGCGATCTACCGTGAGGGCGCCAAGCTGGTGGCCGCCGGTCACAACCCGATGGAGATCAAGCGCGGCATCGACAAGGCCGTCACCGTGATCGTCGGCGAGCTCAAGAAGCTCTCCAAGCCCACCGCGGGCAAGAAGGACATCGCCCAGGTCGGGACGATCTCTGCCAACGGTGACACCACCATCGGCACGATCATCGCCGAGGCGATGGACAAGGTCGGCAAGGAAGGCGTGATCACGGTCGAAGAGGCGAAGGGCCTCGAGACCACCCTGGACGTCGTCGAGGGCATGCAGTTCGACCGCGGCTACCTCTCGCCGTACTTCGTCACCAACCCGGACCGCATGGAGGTCGAGCTGGCTGACCCCTTCATCCTCATCTACGAGAAGAAGGTCTCGTCGATGAAGGACCTGCTGCCCCTGCTCGAGCAGGTCGCTCGCGCTGGCAAGCCGCTCATCATCGTCGCTGAGGACATCGAGGGTGAGGCGCTCGCCACGCTCGTCGTGAACAAGATCCGCGGCGTGCTCAACGTGTGCGCGGTCAAGGCGCCTGGCTTCGGCGATCGCCGCAAGGCCATGCTCGAAGACATCGCCATCCTCACGGGCGGCAAGCTGATCGCCGAGGACCTCGGCCTGAAGCTCGAGAACGTCACCCTGAACGATCTCGGCAAGGCCAAGCGCGTGAAGGTCGACAAGGACAACACCACGATCATCGACGGTGCTGGCCAGCAGAAGGACATCGAGGCCCGCGTGAAGCAGATCCGCGCGCAGGTCGAAGACACCACCAGCGACTACGACAAGGAGAAGCTCCAGGAGCGTCTCGCGAAGCTCGTGGGCGGCGTGGCGGTGATCAACGTCGGTGCGGCCACCGAGACCGAGATGAAGGAGAAGAAGGCTCGCGTGGAAGATGCGCTCAACGCGACCCGCGCGGCCGTCGAAGAGGGCATCGTCCCTGGCGGCGGCGTGGCGTACATCCGCTGCCTCAAGGTGCTCGAGAGCGTGACGGTCAACGCCGAAGAGAAGTTCGGCGTCGACATCATCCGTCGCTCGCTCGAGGAGCCCCTCCGCCAGATCTCGGCGAACGGCGGCCTCGAGGGCTCCGTGATCGTCAACAAGGTCAAGGAAGGCACGGGCGCGTTCGGCTTCAACGCGGCGACTGGCGCGTTCGAAGACCTGCTCGCGGCTGGCGTCATCGACCCGGCCAAGGTGTCGCGCTGCGCCCTGCAGAACGCCGCGTCGGTCAGCTCGCTGATGCTGACCACCGAGGCGATGGTTGCCGAGCGTCCGCGTGACGACGACAAGCCGTCTGCCGGTGGTGGTGGCGGCGGCATGGGCGGTATGGGCGGCATGGGCATGTAAGCCCTTCCGACTCGTCTTCGGATGAGTTGGGTGCTGTTCGAGGCCTCCGGAACCTTTTCGGTTTCGGGGGCCTTCGTCTTTCGTGGAGCCGTCGCGTGCGTCGTGCTGAACAGCAGGCCGTGCGGTGGTTGCTCGTCGTGGCGATGGCGGTGTCGGGATCAGCTCGCGCCCAGGCGATGGAGCATGAGCTCGCGAGCTGGTCGTTGCTGACTGTGTGGGGCCGCGAAGGCAAGGCGCGCTGGTTCGCCGAGGCCCAGCCTCGGGTGAGCCTGACGACCGGCCGCTTCGATCGGCTGCTGCTTCGGCCTGCAGTGGGCTTTCAGCTGACGCCCGAGGTGTCGCTCTGGGCGGGCTATGGGTGGACGCCCTCGTTCACGCCCTCGTACCGAGACGAGCAGCGGCCCTGGCAGCAGTTGTTGGTCGAGCAGAAGTTCGGCGTGGTGAACCTCGTGAACCGGTTCCGCACCGAAGAGCGATTCATCGCCTACACCAGCGGGCCCTCGTACCGGCTGCGGCACATGGTGCGCGCGGTGATCCGCTTCGGGCCCGAGTCGCCCTGGGGCCTCGCGGTGTTCGACGAACTCTTCGTCACCTTGAACTCGGTGGAGCGTGGGCCCGTCGCCGGCTTCGATCAGAACCGCGCGTTCGTCGGGGTGAACGTGAAGGTGGCGGCGTGGCAGTTCGAGCTTGGGTACATGAACAACGTGGTCAACCGCCCTGCCCCGCAGGCCGATCGCATGAGCCACAACATCACCGCGATGATCGTGCTCGTCGTGCCGTGAGGTGTCGTGAAGCGGGTCAGCCATGACGAGGGACTCGAGGATGGGCGTCATGATGCGCAGGTCGCGATCGGACAGCGACGGCACGAGCACGGCGTGTTCGGCGTGGGCGCGGTGGTTCGACTCAGCGTTGACCCATCGGGCCCGCTCGAGGCTCACTGCTTCGAGACAGGGTCGGTTGAGGGACTCCCGAACATGCGACGACCCTCGGCGACCGTCTTCGTCGGGTAGAACGTGTCGCGCCAGATCACCCCACCGCGCAGCAGGGCCAGCGCTGCCGAGCGAACCATCACGAAGCCGAACGGCAACACCCCGAGCGCGGCCAGTGGGCAGGTCGAGGTGGGAAAGCCCAGCCACCGGCCGACCAGGAGGTTGAGCGCGGGCCCGAGCACGGCGACGACCGTTGTTCCGACGGCCCACCCACCACCGAGCGCCCACCCGGCGACGAAGCCCAGCTCGAGGAGCACGAGCCCGCCGCACGCCGCGAAGAGCGCGACCGCAGGTGCCGAGGCGCCGTTCTTCTCGACCGCGCGCATCATCACGCCGTAGCTCGGGTAGAACTCGAGGTGCACGGCCTCACCGCCGAGGAACACCTCACACGGAGCGCCGCTGACCTTCATCATCCGGCCGAGCGCGACGTCGTCTCCGGTCTCCATTTTCAGCCACTCGAGCCCGCGCGTCTTCGCGAACGCGGACCGGCGGACGAGGTTGAAGGCCCCGACGCCCATGAACGCGCTGGAGCGTCGGTCGCGCACCGCCCATGGCCGGGTGAAGAGGATCAGCACCCGGAACATCGTCGCCAGCGACAGCCGAAGGGCGAGGCCCGTCAGACGAACGCGCGGGAAGATGGTGATGAAGTCGAGCACGCGCCGACCTGGTGCACGCTCCAGCGGGCGCGGAGGAAGAGGAGCGCCTGTGCGCCCCACCACGCGAAGCTCATGACGCTGAGGATGATGAGGACGGTCATGGAGATCCCGCAGACGATCGGCGTCCGAGGTCACCGCAAGCGCCAGGCCACGACAACACCGCGCCACACGCCACGACGGCCGTTCAGCCTTCGCGGTGTTCGCCATTCTGGCAGCGAGTCACGACGCCCTTCGCCGAACCGGCGCGAGCTCCTCGTCTGTGCCGCGGGGGTCTGCGCTGCGCCCGCCGACGCTCTCTGGACGCGAGTGATCGGCTCCCAGGCACGTTGACGACGAGCGTCGAACCGCGCACATCCAGCGGCACGTCACTTCCGCGGCTCGGACGACGCGTTCAAGTCCTCCAACTCGCCCGACACCTCTACAGCGGTCTCGTACCACTTCGTTGCATCGGCAACCGTGCCGCCGAAGAAGCCCACCGCCATGAGCAACGAAGGCGTCACGTGAAAGACGAGCAGATCTCCCCCCTGCCCCCACATCCGCGGCACTGGACGACGGCTCAGGAACTCGAGCGTGCTTCGAACACGCTGAGGATCTCCAAGCAGAGCGTCCGCGAGCGTATTCACTTCCCCGTCCTGAAGCAGTCCGGTCTCGGCAGTCCACACGGCGCAGAAGTGTGCACTCCGCCTTCGAGCGACCGACCTGACTGCTTCGAAGAGACCGCTGACCGGCCGGCTGGATTGCTCCACGTGACGATCCCTTCTTCAGACGCGACTTGCGTCGACGCCGAGGTCGTCAGGGCTCGGAGGACCGGCGCCGCTTCGGCACGACCAGCCCGCGCGACAGGCGCTTGAGCACCACGTCACGCTGCCGCTGCTTGTAGCGCTCGTGCGAGTTCTCGCCCTTCTCGTTCTCGGCGGCCTGCTTCTCGTCGGCGATCTGAAACTCGCACGTCGCCAGCGTGATGCGGCCGCGCCGGCTGCGATCGTCGTACTCAGGCGGCGGCAGGTACGCGTCGAGGCGAATGGGCACGTCGGCGACGAAGTTCAAAATGCGGTACGTCGAGCCCGAGAAGGCGTTGCCTCGTTTGCCCTCTTCGCGCTCCTCGTAGTCGACGTCGAGGTGCAGCTGCTTCGCGTACTTCCTGAAGTTCGGGTACTGCGCGAGCAGATCCTTGAAGCGCAGGAGCGTGTTCTCGGTCTGCGCGGGCACCATGAAGTTGAACGGAATCAGCCGCTGCATGAGGAAGTAGAGCGTCGGCAATACGTCGTCGCGCTCCTTCACGATGATGCGGAACCGCGTGCGATCGTAGACGGCGGCCGCGGTCGAGTCCTTCTTGGCGATCAGCTTGGTGATCACCGACTCGCGCGCCTTGATGGAGTCCGAGAACTCGACGATCGGCAGGCCCTTGGCCTTCGCGTCGTCGATCACCGCGACGACCCGCTCCGTCACCATCTCAGCGAGGCCGGCCTCCGACACCGCCGTCTTGAAGAGCAGATCGCGCGCTTCGATGTGCTGAATGACGTGCATCACCTTCAACACGACGCAGGCGATCTTCCGGTACTTCTTGTCGACCTGTCCTGAGGCCAGCAGGAACAGATCGTGGATCATGTTGGGGTTCGCGACCGCGTCGGCCACCTTGTAGTCGAACGTGCGGCGCAGGTACTCGACCGCGTCGCTCAAGACCTGTCGCACCCACGCCTCGTCGTGCCGTTGGGTCGGGTCGATCTGGCAGAGCCGGATGAACCGATCGACCTCGTCCCAGGTCGTGAAGTGCATGCGGCGCCACTCGATGACAGAGCCGCCGCGCAGGACGAGCCGAAGGCGCTCGAGCTCTTTGAGCCCCATCTCCTCGACCCGTCTGGCCGGCAGGTCCGGCAGCGTCGGCTGGTGTTTGAGCGCCACGCGCGCGAGTTACCGGAACGTCGAGGGCGCCTCCAGCCGATTCAGACCGGCCGGTCACGCGGACTGCGCTCGAGGCCGCGCGGTCGGGAGCCATCACCCCGCTGCAATCACCGGGTCGCCGCCGGGTGCTGAGCCTCGGGACGATCTCCATCGCGCGCTCGATGGGCTCGGGGGGCGAGGGTGAGGGAGCATGCAGCGGCATGGCCGTCACGCCGTCAACGACTCCACAGTTTGATTGTCCCGGTCCCGCTCACATCACGGCAGGCTGATGCAGACGCCGTTGCCATTCTCGAACGCGTAGCCGACGGTCAATGAGGCGACCGACTCTGGGCCGCACTGAGAGACGAGCAGCGTCGCCACCCCTCCCTGATTCGAGGAGGTCACCGTGACACCGTCAGAGACAGTTCCGAAGGTCTGCCCCTCACGGTAGAGAAAGAGCCTGGGATACCCGCCATCGACGAAGCGCGACTGGAAGTCGTACGCGACAAGCTCGACGACCGCCCGCTTCGAAGAACCGGCCGGGCACCGGGCGACGTCCAGTCCGAACGAGACCCCGCGTGCGCCAGTGATCACCGGGCCGAAGTTGACGCCGGGGTTCCAGCGCAGTGGCGCTGACTGGGGCCCGAAGTTCATGCACTGCGGCCGCGCGACGTCACGGCAGCCTCCAGCGGTACAGACGTGGCCAGAGCCGCAGCCGGCGGGCTGGGCCACCATGAGATCGCAGCTCGCGCCTGTCTCACAGGTCCCGCTGACGACGTTGCAGACCTGCTGCCCGCACAGCCCGATGGAGCAGCCCCCGTCTCCGGTGATCGTGCCCGCGTCGTCCAGACCACCATCTTCTGAAGTGCCCCCGACGCAGACCTGTCGGCTGCAGGTCCCTCCGCGGTTGCAGGTCGAGCACACCAGCCCGCCTCTGCCGCACGCCGCGACCTTCGTGCCGAGCTGGCATTCGCCGCTGGCATCGCAGCAGCCACCGCACGTCTCAGCGTCACAGGGCTCACGGCACGAGGCGATGATGAGCCCGACCAGCAGTCCGACTCCGAGCGCGAGGCGCAGCGACATGGGGAGCACCAAAGCACACGCCCCGCCGGTCACAGAGACCGAACGGGGCGCGAGCGACTTCGTCACGACGTGACGGGTTTAGGCTTTCTTCTCGGTCTCGGTCTCGGTCGTCGGAGCAGCCTCGAAGGCCTTCTCCTTGCGATCGACGAGCTCGATGATGGCGATGTCGGCGGCGTCACCCTTGCGGAAGTGACCCTTCAGAATGCGGGTGTAGCCGCCAGCGCGCTTGGAGTAGCGATCCTTCAGCTCTCCGAAGACCTTCTGGAGAACGTCGCGGTTCTTCACGTGACGGGCGGCCAGGCGGGCGTTGTGCACGCCACCCTTCTTGCCCAGCGTGATGATCCGCTCGGCAAGCCGGCGGGCCTCCTTGGCCTTCGGGAGGGTGGTCTCGATGCGCTCGTGCTCGAGCAGCGAGGTGACCATGTTGCGCAGCATCGCGATGCGGTGTGCGGTGGTGCGCTGAAGCTTTCGGTATCCGACTCGGTGTTCCATGACGCCTGCTTTCGAACCCCACCGGCCGTCTCAGGTACCGGGAGGAGGTAATCGCGACGAAGAACTCGCCGCGGTTTTGTGGAGCAGCCCGACGACCACCGCCGGGCTGAGGTCCGCTCCCCGTTTCGAGGGAGCGGGGACGACTTACATGCGAGGACCGGTCGAGGGGGCCGGCATCGTCTTCGGCGGCCAGTTCTCGAGCTTCATGCCCAGCGACAGGCCCATCTCGGCCAGGATTTCCTTGATCTCCTTCAGCGACTTGCGGCCGAAGTTCTTGGTCTTGAGCATCTCGGCCTCGGTCTTCTGCACGAGGTCGCCGATGGAGCGGATGTTCGCCTGCTGCAGGCAGTTCGCCGAACGAACCGACAGCTCGAGCTCGTCGACCGAGCGGAAGAGGTTCTCGTTCAGCTTGGCCTCTTCACGCGGCGACTCGACCGCCGTGGGCTCCTCGGTCTCTTCGAAGTTCACGAAGACCGAGAGCTGCTCCTTGAGGATCTTCGAGGCGTAGGCGACCGCGTCCTGGGGGCTGACCGAGCCATCGGTCCACACCTCGAGGGCGAGCTTGTCGAAGTCCGTCTGCTGACCGACGCGCGCGTTGGTGACCTGGTAGTTCACCTTCACGATCGGCGAGAACAGCGAGTCGATCGCGATGCTGCCGATAGGCGAGCCGGCGACCTTGTTGTTCTGGGCCGAGACGTAGCCACGGCCGCGGCGCGTGATCATCTCGATGCGGATCTTGCCGCCTTCAGCGAGCGTGCAGACGTGGTGACCGGGGTTGAGCACCTCGACCTGGTCGTCGGCGATGATGTCGCCCGCCTTCACTTCCTTGGGGCCCTCGGCCTCGATGCGAATCGTCTTGGGCTCGTTGGTGTGCATCCGCAGACGCACTTCCTTGAGGTTGAGGACGATGTCCGTCACGTCTTCGCTGACCTCGGGCACCGAGGCGAACTCGTGCTCCACCATGCCGCCGTTGCCTTCGATCTTCACGGTGGTGATCGCGGCGCCCTGGAGCGACGAGAGCAGCACGCGGCGAATCGAGTTGCCGAGCGTCGTGCCGAAGCCGCGCTCGAGGGGCTCGGCAACGAACTTGCCGTAGGTGCCCGTGAGGGTCTCCGCGTCGACGTCGAGGCGACGGGGCTTGATGAGGTCACGCCAGTTCTTCGCGATCAGTGCTGATTCAGCCATGGGTGCTGCTCCTGTTGACGATCGAGCCACCAACATACCCGCGGAGTGCAGGAGGGCTCGGCCGGTGAGAGACACCGGAGCGAAGACAGCCGCTCCGGAGTGAAAATGAAACGCGTCCCACGCCGAGCCGTGAGGCCCGGCAGCAGGACGCGTGGTCGATTACTTCGAGTACAACTCGACGATGAGCTGTTCCTGAATCGGCATCGTCAGGTCCTCACGGTTCGGAGGCGTCTTGACGGTGCCCTTCAGCAGCTTCTTGTCGACGTCGAGCCACTGGGGAATGCCGCGGCGGTCGACGGTCTCGATGGCCTCCTGGATGCGGAGGATCTTCTTCGACTTGTCGTGAACCTCGACGACCGAGCCCGGCTTGATGGCGAAGCCCGGCATGTTCACGCGCTTGGCGTTCACCGTGAAGTGACCGTGGCGAACCAGCTGGCGTGCCTCGGCGCGGGTGTCAGCGAAGCCCATGCGGAAGACGACGTTGTCGAGGCGCAGCTCGAGGAGCTGGAGGAGCATTTCGCCCGTCTTGCCCTTCGACGAAGCCGCGCGCGCGAAGTAGCCGCGGAACTGGCTCTCGAGCAGGCCGTACATGCGCTTGACCTTCTGCTTCTCGCGCAGCTGGACGCCGTAGTTCGAGAACTTCACGCGACCCTGGCCGTGCTGGCCCGGAGGATACGGGCGGCGCTCGATGGCGCACTTGTCCGTGTAGCAACGGTCGCCCTTCAGATACATCTTCAGGTTTTCGCGTCGGCAGATGCGGCAGACGCTGGCGGTGTAACGAGCCATGGAAGTGGGTGTCCTTGGTGTGGAGAGAGTGAAGGGTCAGACGCGACGGCGCTTGGCCATGCGGCAGCCATTGTGCGGAATCGGCGTCACGTCGCGGATCAGGGAGATCTTCAGGCCAGCTGCGGCGATTGCGCGCAGCGCCGACTCACGGCCCGCGCCGGGGCCCTTCACGAGCACCTGAACATTCTTCAGGCCGTGCTCCATCGCCTTCGCGGCGGCGTCGCCAGCGGCGACCTGCGCGGCGAACGGCGTCGACTTGCGCGAGCCCTTGAAGCCACGCGCGCCTGCCGTCGACCACGAGATCACGTTCCCCGAGACGTCGGTGATCGTGATCATCGTGTTGTTGAAGGTCGAGTGAATGTGAACGATCCCGTTGAGGATGTTCTTCTTGCCCTTCTTCGCCTTGGCGACCTTCTTCTCGCCTTCCGCTGCCACCGGGGCAGCTGGAGCGGCGGCCGGTGCCGGTGCTGCAATCTCTTCAGCCATGATGTTCTCGCTTCGTGGAGGTGATCAGCTTCGCGTCGTGAACGGCCCGCGAAGCCAGGGGGTGAATTACTTCGCGGCAGGAGCGGCGGGCTTGACGCGCTGCACGCCACGCTTCGGGCCCTTGCGGGTACGCGCGTTGGTGTGAGTGCGCTGGCCACGAACCGGCAGACCGCGACGGTGACGCAGACCGCGGTAGCAGCCCAGGTCCATCAGGCGCTTGATGTTCATCGTGATCTCGCGGCGCAGGTCACCTTCGACCGTGAAGTCCGCCTCGATGATCTCGCGGATCTTGCGCGACTGCTCGTCGGTCAGATCCTTGGTCCGGGTGGTCATGTCGATGCCAGCCTTCGTCACGATCTCGGCCGCCGACTTCTTGCCGATGCCGTAGATGTACTGGAGCGAGATGACGACGCGCTTCGCAACTGGGAGGTCAACGCCTGCAATACGAGCCATGTTGGTTCTTCTTCCTAACGGGAGGTGATCAGCTGAGGACGACTCAGCCCTGACGCTGCTTGTGACGGGGGTTGGCCGGGCAAATGATGCGGACGACGCCCGCGCGGCGAACCACCTTGCACTTGTCGCAAATCTTCTTCACTGACGGACGGACCTTCATGACAACCCTCGTGACGTTGAAGTGAAACGGTTTGAAAGTGAATTACTTCGCGCGGTACGTGATGCGGCCTCGGGTGAGATCGTACGGAGACAGCTCGACCTTCACCTTGTCGCCGGGAAGAATGCGGATGAAGTGCATACGCATTTTTCCAGAGATGTGCGCAAGCACCTCATGACCGTTCTCGAGCTGCACCTTGAACATGGCGTTCGGGAGCGGCTCCTTCACGGTTCCTTCCACTTCGATCGAGTCTTCCTTCGCCAAACGCCGCAACCTCTCTTCAAGGAACCGCTAACCCCTACAGGAGCGCGGCCCGTACCACTTCTGCTCACCAGACGCAAGCGGGGCTGCCTACGCGTGGCTGAAACTCGTGTTTTCGGCCCGGTCTAGCGGCCGATCGACTGCTTGATGCTGGCGTAGATCTCGTCGAGCGAGCCGACGCCGTTGATGGTCCGGAGCAGCCCGCGCTCCTGGTAGTAGGCCTTGAGCGGGGCCGTCAGCTTGCGGAACTCGTCGAGGCGCTTCTGCACCGTCTCGGGCGAGTCGTCGGCACGGCCGCGACCCTTCATTCGCTCCTGAATGACCTCGTCGGCGACCTCGAGCGAGACGACGTGCTCGATACGCTTGTCCTGCTTCTGGAGCACCACCTCGAGCGACTGCGCCTGGGGAATCGTGCGAGGGAAGCCGTCGAGCAGAAAGCCCTTCTTGCAGTCGGGCTCCTTGAGGCGCTCCTCGACGATGCCGATGACGAGCTCGTCGGGAACCAGCTTGCCAGCCGCCATCAACGGGCCGGCCTGCTTGCCGAGGGTCGTGCCGTTGGCAACCGCCGCGCGGAGGATGTCACCGGTCGAGATCTGCGGAATACCGAAGTCGGCCACGATGCGCTGGGCCTGTGTGCCCTTGCCAGCGCCCGGAGGCCCAAAGAAGACGAGGTGCATGATCCCCCCCAAGGCTCAGGCTGCGTCGCCAACGCGCACGCGACCGCGAATGCGTGGACCACGTGGACCGGCGAAGCCTTCGTAGTTGCGGCTGATGAGGTGCTGCTCGATCTGCTGCACGGTGTCGAGGGCGACGCCGACGACAATCAAGAGGCCCGTGCCTCCGAAGGCGAACGGCACCTTCAACTCCTGCGCGAACACGGTCGGGATCACGCAGATGAACGAGAGGTAGAGCGCTCCGCCGAAGGTGAGCCGGTGAAGCACGCGCTCGATGAACTCGGCGGTCTGGCGGCCCGGCCGAATGCCCGGAATGTAGCCGCCCTGCTTCTTGATGTTGTCGGCCACGTCATCGGCGCGGAAGGTCAGCGACGTGTAGAAGAAGGCGAAGAAGATGATCAGCAGCACGAAGAGGCCGTTGTAGACCCAGGCGCTGTTCTGGAGCGCACGCTGCACGTCACCGAGCGCGGGCACCCAGTTCGACAGGGTCGCGGGGAACGAGAGCAGCGCGCCGGCGAAGATGGGCGGGATCACACCCGACGCGTTCACCTTGAGCGGGAAGTACGTCGCCTGCCCGGCGAACATCTGCCGGCCCTGCATGCGCTTGGCGTACTGCACGGGGATTCGTCGCATGCCGCGTTCGATGAAGACGACCGCGCCGATGATGGCGACCATCAACACCAGCAGCGCGAGCACGGCGGCCGGGTTGAGCGCGTCGGCGCCGTACTTGTCGGCGTCCATCTGCTGCCAGAGACGCTGGGCCGCGGGAGGAATGCCGGCGACGATGCCGCCGAAGATGATGAGCGAGATGCCGTTGCCGATGCCGTTCTCGGTGATGCGCTCACCCAGCCACATGATGAACGCGGTGCCGGCGGTGAGCGTGACGACGGTCATGAACGTGAACCACAGCGGGTCGACGCTGTCGGGAACCACGACTTGATCGAAGGCCTGGTTGTTCTGCCCGCCGCTGCGGCCGAGCGAGTAGATGAAGCGCGCGATGCTGACGCCCTGAACGATCGACAGGAGGATCGTGCCGTACCGGGTGTACTGGTTGATCTTCTGGCGGCCCGCGGCGCCTTCCTTCTGGAGGCGCTCGAACGTCGGCACCACCACGGCGAGCAGCTGCATGATGATGCTGGCCGAGACGTACGGCATGATGCCCAGACCGAAGATCGACATCTGATCGAGCGCGCCGCCCGAGAAGAGGTTGAAGAGGTTCAGCAGACCGCCCTCTTTGCGCTGGCGGTCCATGAACGCGTTCATCACCGTACGGTCGATGCCCGGCGTGTTGATGAAGATGCCCATGCGGTACACCGCAAGGAGCACGATCGTGTAGGTGAGCCGGGTCCTCAGCTCTGCGACACGGAAGATGTTGGTGATGGCATTCAGAGCCACGGGTCCGTCCTTCGGTCGAATCGGTTTTCGGGTACGTCAGAAACCAAACGCCCCACGGGCCTTTAGGCGGTCCGAGGGGCGAGGTTCAACACCTGTTTGAACAGGTCAGCACGACGTCGGTCAGGCCTTCACGGCCTTCACGCCTTTGCCAGCGTGCGCCTTCGCGGCGGCCTCGGGCTTGTGCACCATGAGCGGGAGCTCTTCGACCGAGCCGCCCAGCTTGGTGATGGCGTCCTTCGCCGTGCCCGAGAACTTGTGCGCCTTGACGATGAGCTTCTTGTTCAGTTCGCCGTTGCCGAGCACCTTGATGCCGTCGAAGCGGCCCTTGACGAGGCCGGCCTTCGCGAGCGCCTTGCCGTCGACCGTGGCGCCGTCTGCGAACTGCTGCAGGTCGCCCAGGTTGACGATGGCCCAGTCGAGCCGGTTCGGCGGGTTGAAGCCGAACTTCGGCAGGCGGCGCTGCAGGGGGCTCTGGCCGCCTTCGAAACCTTCGAAGCGCATGTTGCCTGAGCGGGCCTTCTGGCCCTTGCCACCGCGGCCTGCCGTCTTGCCGAGACCAGACCCCTGGCCACGACCGACGCGCTTCTTGCGGTGGGTGGAGCGGTGAGGAGCCTTGAGCGTATGGAGCGTGGTCATGTCTTCCTCACTTCGCCTGCGATTTGGCGGCGGCAGCGCGCGCAGCATCACGCACGCGAACGGCGCGGGGCTTCGTGCGAGCGCGCACCTTGGGCTCGTCCTTCACGATCTCGTGCTCCACCAGGTGGCGGACCTTGTCGATCATGCCCCGGATGGCCGGAGTGTCTTTCAGCAGCTTCTCGGAGCCGAACTTCTTCAGCCCCAGGCCGACGATCGTCGCGACCTGACGCTCCGAAGCGCCCGAGTGGCTCTTCACCAGCTTGACCTTGATTCCCATTGTCAGGCCTGCGCCTTCTTGCCGAAGTGAATTTCCTTGCCGCGCAGGCGAGACACCTGCTCGGGCGACCGCATTTGCTTGAGCCCGTCGACGACGGCCTTGAGCACGTTGTGCGGGTTGCGGCTGCCCTGGCTCTTGGTGAGGATGTTGCGAATACCAGCCGCCTCGAGCACGGCGCGAACGGCGCCGCCTGCGATGACGCCCGTACCTTCAGAGGCAGGCCGCAGGAAGACGCGACCAGCGCCGAAGTGACCGAGCGCCTCGTGGGGAATGGTGCTGCCCATCAGCGGAACGCGGAACAGGTTCTTCTTCGCGTTCTCGCCGCCCTTGCGGATGGCCTCGGGAACTTCGTTCGCCTTGCCCAGGCCGACGCCGACGTGGCCGTTGCCATCGCCGACGACGACGAGCGCCGCGAAGCTGAATCGGCGGCCGCCCTTCACGACTTTGGCGACGCGGTTGATGCTGACGACCCGGTCATTGAGGTCGAGGTCGTTTGGATTGATCGGAGTATTGCTCATGAGTGGTTGTCCTCGTTCCTCGGTCAGAACTGCAGGCCGCCAGCGCGTGCGCTATCTGCCAGCGCCGCGATGCGTCCGTGGTACGGGAAACCATTGCGATCGAAGACCACCTTCTCGATCTTGGCAGTCTTGCAGCGCTCGGCGACCAGGGTACCGACCTTCTTCGCCGCTGCGGTCTTGTCGTCTTCGCTGAGCTTGCCCTTCAGCTCCTTCGACAGCGACGAGGCCTCGACCAGCGTGCGGCCGGTGCTGTCGTCGATCACCTGGGCGATGATGTGCTTGAGCGACTTGTAGACGGTGAGGCGCGGGCGCTCGGTGGTCCCCGAGACCTTCTTGCGAATGCGCTCTTTGCGGTTGAGACGTGGCGTGTTCTTGCTCATGTGTGGTTCCTTTCCTTCCGCCAGCGATCAGGACGTCCGCCGGCGGATGAGGGGTAGTGGCTTACGCCGTACCCGTCTTGCCTTCCTTGCGACGCACCGTCTCGTCGTGCAGCTTGATGCCCTTGCCCTTGTACGGCTCGGGCGGGCGGAGGTTGCGAATACGCACCGCGGTCTCACCCAGCAGCTGGCGATCGGCCGCGCGCAGGGTGACGTCGATGGTGGGGAGCTGATCTTCCGTGCGGGGCGTCTTGGCGACTTCGGCCACGATGCCTTCGGGAAGGTCGAACACCACCGGGTGCGAGTAGCCGAGCGAGAGGTGCAGCTGCTTGCCCTTGACCTCGGCGCGGTAGCCGACGCCGCGAATCGCGAGCGCGCGCTCCCAGCCAGTCGAGACGCCCTTCATGGCGTTCGCGACAATGGCGCGGGTGAGCCCGTGCAGGGCGCGGTGCTTGGCAGCGTCGGAGGGACGAGTGATGACGATCGCGCCATCCTTCATCTCGACCTTCACTTCGGGGTGAATGACCACCGACAGCTTGCCCTTCGGGCCGTCGAGGTTCACCTTGCCCGGCGCGAGGGCGACCTTCACCTTGTCGGCGACAGGAATGGGGAGTTTTCCAATTCGGCTCATGGTCGTGTCCTCAGTACACCGTGCACATGAGCTCGCCGCCCACGTTCTGCTTGCGGGCTTCGCCGTCGCTCATGATGCCGCGGGAAGTCGAGAGAATGGAGATGCCCGTGCCGCCGCGCACGCGCGGGAGCTTGCCGACCGGGAAATAGCGGCGCAGGCCAGGCTTCGAGACGCGCTTGATGCCAGTGATGACCGGCTCGCGGTTCGGGCCGTACTTGAGCATCACGGTGAGCTCGTTCTGGGGCTTCTTCTCGTGAACGACGAAGTCGGCGACAAAGCCCTCTTCCTTGAGGACCTTGATCACTTCGACCTTGAGGTTCGACGACGGGAGCGTCAGCTTGTCGTGCTTCGCCAGCGTCGCGTTGCGAAGCCGCGTGACGAGGTCACCGACGGGATCATTGACCGGCATGAATCACTTCTTCCCTGCAGGCCGGGTGTCCCCCAGCCACGGAGCTTCTGGCGCCTTCCGGGACCATCCCGGTGGTTCGTCAGAAGCGTTCACCGCGCTTCTTTGAGCGCCGGGTGCCCGCCCTATCAGGCGCGGAACGGAACGCCAATGGCCTTCAGCAGCGCGAGCGCACGCTCGTCGTTTCCAGCCGAGGTCACGATGCTGACGTTCAGACCCTTCACCTTCTCGATCTGGTCGTAGTTGATCTCAGGGAAGATGATCTGCTCGCGCAGGCCGAGGGTGTAGTTGCCGCGGCCGTCGAAGGCCTTCGGCGAGACACCCTTGAAGTCACGAACGCGCGGGAGCGCGACGTTGATGAGGCGGTCGAGGAACTCGAACATGCGATCGCCGCGCAGCGTGACCATGGCACCGATGGCCTGGCCCTCACGGAGCTTGAAGTTTGCGATGGCCTTGCGCGACCGGGTGACGACCGGCTTCTGGCCGGTGATGGCGCCGAGCTGGTCGACGGCCGACTCGAGGATCTTGTTGTTCGCCAGCGCTTCGCCAAGGCCCATGTTGACGACGACCTTGTTGATCCGCGGCACTTCCATCGGGTTCTTGAGGTTCAGCGTCTTCATCAGCTGGGGCACCACTTCCTTGCGGTAGCGGAGCTTCAGCCGGGCAGGCTGCACCTGCAGGCCCTCTTCGATGTTCGCGGCAAAGCCGGCCTTCTTGACGTCTTCCTTCTTGCGCTTGACGGCCTTTTCCTTCTTCGGCGCGTCCGGCTTCTTTTCCGGCTTCTTCTCTTCTTTTTCGTCAGCCATCGTCGTGTTTCCTTTTCGTGGGCGGCGTGTTCTCCAGGTCCGCGGTCTTTCTCCGCGCTCCAAAGGCCGGTTGATTCAACGACTCACTCGATGGTGGCGTCGCACTTCTTGCAGAAACGCTTCTTCTTGCCCTCGACCGTCCGCGTGCCGATGCGGGTGGCCTTGTCGCACTTCGGGCACACCAGCGCGACGTTCGACAGCGCGATGGAGCCCGGCTTCTCGATGATGCCACCGTCAGGGTTGGCGCGGTCGCGGCCCTTCTTGACGTGGCGCTTCACCACCCGAAGGCCCTCGACGCGAACCCGCAGCGCCTCGCGATCGATCGCGATGATCTTGCCCCGATTGAGGCTGGCCGAGCGCTCAGCGCCCGACGTGACTTGAACCGTGTCTCCGACTTTCAGCTTCTGCATGACTCAGAGCACCTCAGGCGCGAGGGAGATGATCTTCATGAACTTCTTGGCTCGCAGCTCACGCGCGACGGGCCCGAAGATGCGAGTCCCGATGGGCTCGAGCTCTTTGTTGATCAACACTGCCGAGTTGACGTCGAACTTGATGTACGAGCCGTCAGCGCGACGAATCTCCTTGGCGGTGCGAACGATGACGGCCTTCGCCACATCGCCCTTCTTCACCTTGGAGCCCGGCAGCGCTTCACGAATCGACACCGTGACGACGTCGCCGATCGACCCGTAGAAACGCGTCGAACCTCCGGCGATGTTGATGAGGAACACTCTCTTGGCGCCCGAGTTATCGGCCACCTCGAACTGACTGGTCATCTGAAGCATGGTCGTTTTCCTTTACGCCGGTGAGGCGTGAACTTCAGGCCTGGCCAGCCTTCTCAATGACCTTCACCACGCGCCACCGCTTGTCCTTCGAGAACGGGCGCGTCTCGGCGATGAGGACCTTGTCTCCCTCATTGACCGTGATCTTCTTGGGGTAGTCGTGGTCCTCGGCGTGCGCCTTGTACTTCACGCGCAGCGTCTGAATCTTGCCGTACTGCGCGTGGGCCGCGCGGCGACGAACGGTGACGACGACGGTCTTCTGCATCTTGTTCGACGTGACGACGCCGATGCGGGTCTTGGGACGCCCGCGGGAAGCATCAGCCGCTTCAGTGGTGGTGGTCTCAGCCATGATGGTTCGTCCTTACTTCTTCGCCGAAGCAGACTTCTGCTTCTGGGTGAGAACGGTCAGCACGCGCGCGAGATCGCGCTTGTGGGTGGTGCGCTCCGACGGGTTGTCGAGCGCGCCCGTGCGCAGCTTGAGCTGGTCCTGAAACAGCGTCGCCTTGAGTTCGTCGGCGCGGCGCTTCAGGTCGTCGGTGGAGAGGTCTTTGAGTTCCGCTGCGGTCGTCATGATCGGTCCTTTACAGGCTCTGCTCGCTGCGGTGCACGACGCGAGTCATGACCGGCAGCTTCGCGGCGGCCAACGCGAACGCTTCCTTCGCGAGGGTTTCGTCCATGCCGCCCATCTCGTACAGCACGCGGCCAGGCTTCACGACGGCCACGTAGTACTCGACGCCACCCTTCCCGGTACCCTGGCGGGTCTCGGCGGGCTTCTTGGTGATGGGCTTGTCGGGGAAGATCCGAATCCAGATCTTGCCGCCGCGCTTGATCTTGCGGCTGATGGCGATACGCGCGGCTTCGATCTGCCGCGAGGTGAGCCACCCCGGCTGGAGCGTCATGAGCCCGTACTCGCCGAAAGCGAGCGTCGAGCCACGGTAGGCGAGGCCCGGGTTGCGGCCCTTTTGCATCTTGCGGTGCTTGGTTCGTGCAGGCTGAAGCATGACGTGTCCTTACCGGTTCGCGTTGGCGTTCGGGTTGGCGTTCGGGTTGTTCTCGCCGCGCGGGCCACCCTTGGTGGGGAGCACTTCGCCGCGACACACCCACACCTTGCAGCCGATGGTGCCGTAGGTGGTGCGACCGATCGCGTAGCCGTAGTCGATGTCGGCGCGGAGCGTGTGGAGGGGAACGCGACCTTCGCGGTACCACTCGTAGCGAGCCATTTCAGCGCCACCGAGGCGGCCCGAGCAGGCGACGCGAATGCCCTTGGCGCCGAACTTCATGGCGGTCTGAATGGCCTTCTTCATCGCGCGGCGGAAGGCGATTCGGCGCTCGAGCTGGGTGGCGATGTTCTCGGCCACGAGCTGCGCGTCGATCTCGGCCTTGCGGACCTCGACGATGTTGAGGAAGACCTCGTTCTTGGTGAACTTCTGCAGTTCCTTCTTCACCGTCTCGATGCCGGCGCC
>JAUXRX010000013.1 GCA_030681645.1 Archangium sp. | reverse complement strand
GATGCAGCCGAGCGTCAGGGAAAATGCAGCCTTGAAACTCCTCACTGACAGGAGGCAGAGCGCGCATTCGCCCTAGAGATCACGCTCCGGATCGGCGAGCAACTTGTGATGGATCATGAGCCGCTGCGCAGGGAGAGGGAGCGCGGTTGGTGGTACAAAACCCCGCGTGGAGCAACGCGTCGTCGAGTTCGTCGAGGTCCTCCGTCAGAACGGCCTCAAGGTCGCCATCAGCGAGGCGAACGACGCGGTGCGAGCGCTGGCCGAAGTCGGAGTCGAAGAGCGCGACCTCACCCGGGCCACCCTCAAGGCCACCCTCTGCAAACGCGCCCAGGACGTGCTCGTCTTCGACAAGGCCTTCGACTTCTTCTTCGCGGGCGCCTCGAGGATGCTGGAGAACGTCGAGAAGTCGCTGCTGGCCCGCATCCAGGAAGAGGGCCTGCTGGGCGAAGACGAGATCAAGATGATCGTCTGGATGATGGACCGCCTCGCCGGGCAGATGTCGCCGCTCACCGCGGCCGCGATGCAGGGCAACCGCGGGGGGCTCGCGCAGCTCTTCCGGCAGGCCTCGCTGCAGATCGACTTCTCGCGCCTGCAGAACGCGCTGCAGACGGGCTTCTACAGCCGCCGCCTGCTCACCGCGGCCGGCGCCGAGAACATGCGCAGCGACCTCGAGAGCATCGGCAAGGAGCTCGCCTCGCGCGGTCTGTCGGAGCGCGGCGTCGAGGTCGTCTCCAGGCACCTCTCCACCGCGCTGCGGCAGGTGGAAGACGCGGCCCGCCTCGAGGTGCAGCGGCAGTCGAACGCCCGGCTCAAGAAGGCCACCGCGGGCGTGGGCGACAAGGCGCTGCACACGCTCTCGCGCCAGGAGGTCGACCTCGCGCAGAAGGCCGTGCGCGCGCTCGCCGAGAAGCTGAAGGCCCGGCTCATTCGCCGGCAGCGCTCGAAACGAAAGGGCCAGCTCAACCCGCGCCGCACGCTGCGCAAGAACCTCACCTCGGGGGGCATTCCGATGGTGCCGCAGTTCCGCACCCGCAGGCCGCAGCGGCCCGACGTGGTGGTGCTCTGCGACGTGTCCGACTCGGTGCGCAACGCCTCGCGGCTGATGCTGCTGTTCACCTGGTCGCTGCAGTCGCTCTTCACCCGGGTGCGCTCGTTCATCTTCGTGTCCGAGCTGGGCGAGGTGACGAAGCACTTCAAGGACGCGAAGCCCGAAGAGGCGCTCGAGGCCGCGTTGTCCGGTGACGTGATCTCGCTCTCGTCGAACTCGAACTACGGCAACGCGCTCTCGACGTTCACGAAGAGCTACCTGGGCACCATCACGCGCAAGACGACGGTGTTCGTGATCGGCGACGGCCGGAACAACTTCAACGCCCCCCACGTGTGGGCGCTGGAAGACCTGAAGCGGAAGGCGAAGCGGGTGGTGTGGATCTGCACCGAGCCGAAGGTGAACTGGGGCTTCGGCGACAGCGAGATGCCGAACTACGCGCGGGTGGTGACCCAGGTGGTGACGGTGTTGAGCCTGTCCGATCTCGAGAAGATCGCCCCGCAGCTCGTGCCCAGTTAGCGGGTCCGCTGGACGATCAGGACCGTGTAGCCCTGCACCACCAGCTTCTCGAACCCGAGGCGCTGCTCGGCCAACCGGGCCTCGATCGACTCGAGGGTCGGCGTCGGGGACGAGGGGTGAAACACGTACGCGACCCTGGACTGCGCGTCGAACTCCGTGCGCCACCTCGGGTAGCGATCCTCGCTCGCCTCGGGCACCACGATCGGGTCCTCTCCGAGGATGAAGCTGAGCCGGTAGGCGATCCAGTAGTCCGCGGCGGCGTACCTGATGCCCCGCTCACGCAGCGCCGCGCCCAGCGCCCGCTCTTCCGTCATCGCCCCGCGCGGGGTGGCCCCATGGACCAGGGGTCCGTACGAGAGCCACCCGCCGATCGCCGTGCACAGCAGGTACGGCGAGAGAATGAGCGCGAAGCGTCGTGGGTCACCCGCCAGGGACGCCAGCGGCGCGAGGGTGAGGGGCAGGGCGACGATCACCGGCAGCAGCAGCCGCGCCCCGAGAATGTCCTGGGCCGTGCTGCTCCCCAGGAAGCCGAACAGCGAGGTGAACCCCATGCCCGCGCCGACCGCGCCCAGCACCCGCACCCGCCAGGGAATGCGCTGCACGAAGAACAGCACCGCGCCCGAGAGCAGCACGCCCCCGAAGACGATCGCCCCGGCGAGTTGCACCGGCAGGAACCACCCCGGCGCCGCCGCGGGATCGATGCTTCCCATGTCATCGAGCGCGAACACCTTCGCGCCGATGAGCCACGGCAGGCACTGGTCGACGAGCAGCGGCCAGTTCGTCGTGACCCGGCTCAACTGCAACCCCGCCCGGCCGGTGTTCAGGTGCGCCACGCCCCGCATCGTCTGGAGCAGGAAGAAGCCCAGCCCGAGTCCACCCACCACCGCGAGGAACCGGGGCAGTGACGCACGCAGCTTCAGCGTGCCGTCATGCGCGCTCAACACCGCGAAGAGGATCAGCCCGGGCAGGAACTGCACGGCGAAGAGGTCGACGAACAAGGCAACGAAGCTGACCACCAGGCCCACCACCAGCATCACCCGGGGGCGCCCCGACTCGGGAGCGCGGTCGAAGAGCCAGCACGCGAGCAGCACCAGCGCCACGCACCACTGCCTCACGTCGAAGAAGAGATAGATGTTGAGCGCCATCGTCATGAAGGCGACGGGCAGGGTGGCGATCAGCGCGGTCCAGGCCCCCGCGCGACGGCTGACGATCGCGTACGCGAGCCAGGTGAAGGTGAGCTGGGCCAGCAGGGTGACGCTCAGCAGCACCTGCGGCGTGGCCCCGAAGATCGCGAAGAAGGGCGCGGCGACCACCGAGTCGAGCGAGGTGAGGTAGTGCCGGCCCCAGTGCGCCCATTCCCACTCTCCGGCGAGCATGGCCCGCGCCTGCAGCCCCGCGATCGCCCCGTCGGAGTTGAGGAGCCCCGCGTTCAGCAGCACCGGCACCCGGAAGAGCACGAAGATCGCCGTGAGCACGGCCGGGGGAAGCCACTTCTTCATCACCGCGGGCTCGTACGACACCTGAGGCCCGCTGTCCGTCACAGCCTGAGCTGGGGTCCCCGAATGTTCGCCTGCGGCAGAGCGGTCTTCACGGCCTCGACCCACTCGGGATGGTGGCGATCGGCCAGCAGGGAGATGCGATCGAGGTGCGCGAACGAGTCGATGGACTCGAGCAGGGCGGCGTACCAGCCCGTCTCGGCTCCGGCCCAGATGGTCAGCTCGCTCAGCCCTCGGAGGAGGGCGCTGGCGGAGAGCTCCCCGAGCTGCTGCGGCCACAGTGCGCCCGAGAGGGTCAGCGACTTCAGGCTCGCCGCCACCTCGCCTCCGAGGAGCGCCGGCGGGACCTCCAACCGGCGGAAGGGCAGCTCGAGCGCCAGCTTCTCGAGGCCGGGAAAGCGGGCTTCGCCAAGACCACTGACCGGCTCGCGGAGGTTGATGATCAGGTGGCGAAGGCTCGCGCTGAGTGCGCCCTCGAACCGGAGGGGCCAGGCGCCCAGCGACAGGGTCTCCAGCGAAGTCAGGCGCGAGGTGATCGGGGCCACCTCGAGCGTGCCGGGCCCGCCGGTTTCGAAGCCCAGGGACCTGATGGTCTGGGGGCCGCGGGCGAGCACCTTGACGATGCGCTGCACGGGCTCCGTCATTCCCGAGCGGACGTGAACGTGTCGAACCAGGCGTCCGACGGGACGCGCGCTTACCGCGGCCAATTCCGCGGCCGTCGCGACGTGGACGTCCTCGACGAAACCCCGACTGAATCGAGGCGACCAGAGCTCCAGGCAGGTGTCATCCCCCAGCAACCCGGTCGCGTGCCTGACGAGGTGTTCGCGGGCGCCTTCGTCGTCGCCGGAGAGCTGCAGCCTGATCAGCTCTCCATGTGGATCGCCGCGCTCCATCAGCGCATCGGCGAGCACGAGGAGCGCTTGATCGTCGTCGGGTGAGGAGAGGACTGCCTCCCATGCTGCCTCGAGGGGGGTCATCGGGCGTTGGCCCTCTCCCCAGGACAGGTCTCGCAAGTCATGAGGTCGGCGTCACCGCGGCGAGCCCCACCATCGAGTCGCGCCGGGTGCCGCCCTTCACGAAGTCCTGCACGGTGCGCGCGATCGCCGCGCAGAGCAGCCCCAGCAGCGGCAGGTGTTCGCCGCCTTCGCAGGTCGCCTGGCCCGCCACGTCTTCCGCGTCGGGCACGAAGCGCTCGTCCCACCGCACCAGGCCGAAGGTGCCGTCGCCGCTCACCGCCGCGTGGAGGAGCGGCGTCGAGGAGGCCCGCGCGAAGTCAGACAACACCTTGCGGCTGGCGGCGTTGTCGAAGCAGTCGATGACCAGGCCCGCCTCTTTGCACAGGGTGGCCACGTTCTCGGCGGTGACCCGCACGCCGAACGATTCGGCCTTCACCCCGTGGAAGTTGAGCAGCTGCAGCTTGAGCGCCTCTGCCTTGTTCTTGCCCACCGACTGCTTCACGTAGGCCTGGGCGAGCAGGTTCTTCGACTCGACGCGATCGAAGTCGACGAAGACCAGCGTCGCGTCGAGGTTGCGGCAGAGCACCGCTGCCGTCGAACCAAGGGCTCCCACGCCGCAGAAGACGATGCGCATGGGAGCCTTTTACTACGCGCCGAACGGAACCTTCGGGCGCAGGTAGATCCGCTGGCCACCTTGCAGGCGGTCGACCACGAAGCCGTCGAACGCGTGATCCGTCAGGTGGGGCAGGGCGAGGCCGGCCACGTTGCCCGAGCGCACCACCTCGACCGCGATCCGGCGGATGTCGGCGTCCGAGACGTGGGCGTCGAGCTCGAGGGCGTAGTCAGCCGAGAGGCCGTTGTAGGTGATGTTCAGGGTCGCCATGGTGTGCACCTCCGTGTTGAGGGCCGACGCTCGCGGGGACTGCTCCTGACCATGGGCCCCTCACCCCAACCCTCTCCCCGCTGCGCAGGGAGAGGGAGCTTCAGTCAGCCCAGGCCGTCGGCGTTCTTCAGGTCCTTCAGGCGCAGCCCGTTCTTCTTGAGCAGCCGGTAGAGCGACTGCATCGAGAGGCCGGTGCGTTCCTCGGCCT
Organism: Archangium sp.; assembly: GCA_030681645.1. Classification (GTDB taxonomy): domain Bacteria; phylum Myxococcota; class Myxococcia; order Myxococcales; family Myxococcaceae; genus Archangium_A. The sequence goes on along the minus strand of JAUXRX010000013.1, from coordinate 4,603 downwards.
GCTTGATGTCGTAGCCGCACTGCTTCATCACCTCGGCGAAGTAGTGCTTCTCGAAGTCGTTCAAGATGCGGTCTTTCGCCTCGTGGTAGGCGAGCTTCACCGCGACCTCGAGCAGCGAGGTGCGATCGGGCCTTCGATCGGTCGGCACCAGCAGCTCGAGCCACGACGAGTTGCCGGTGGCCTGCATCAGCGCCCCCCGCTCGAGCACGTTGCGCAGCTCGCGCACGTTGCCCGGCCAGTCGTAGCCCTCGAGCAGCGACAACATCTGCGGGGAGAGATCGATCGGCGTCGAGAGGCCCTTCACCAGGTGCTTGGCCAGCAGCGGAATGTCGATCTTCCGGGTGCGCAGGGGAGGCAGCCGCACGCGCGCCACGGCGAGCCTGAAGAACAGCTCCTGGCGGAAGCGCTGCTGCTGCACCTCTTCGGCGAGGTTGCGCGAGGTGGCGGCGATGATGCGGGCGTCGAGCTTCTTGCCGCCCGGCAGTTCCTTGCTCTCGAGGATGCGCAGGAGCTTCGGCTGCACCGCCAGCGGCAGCTCGGCCACCTCGTCGAAGAAGATGATGCCGCCCTGCGCGGTGGTGAAGGCGCCGTCGGGCCCGAACAGCTCCCGCTCGGCGGCGGCCTCCGAGAGCATCGCGCAGTCCACCACCCGGAACGGGCCGAAGCGCCGCACCGAGTAGGCGTGCACCGCGCGTGCGGCCAGCTCCTTGCCCGTGCCGGTCTCGCCTTCGATCAGCAGGGTCACGTCTTCGCGGGTCACCCGGCGCAGCTCGGCGAAGATGATGCGCATCGCCTCCGAGACGCCGACGAGATCGCCGAACTGTTCGCCGCCGTCGAGCTCGACCTCGGTCTCGCGGCTCTTCTGCTTGATGGTGAGGCGGGTCTTGCCCAGGTCGATCTTGTCGCCCGGCTCGACGAAGGCCTGCAAGGTGAGCCTGCCCGCGAGGAAGCTGCCGTTGCGCGACCCGAGATCGCGGAGCAGCAGCCCGCGCGAGGTCCGCTCGATCTCGAGGTGCTTGCGGCTGACCGTCGAGTCCGAGAGCACCAGGTCGTTGCCTTCGTCGGAGCCGACGCGGATCAGGCCGGACAGGGCGGAGATCGACTTCCCCTTGTCGGGCCCTCCGATGACTTCGACGGTCCATTCGCGGATGGGGACACGGGTGATGCTGTCACCCGGGATCGTCACCGATTCGGTGGTCTCAACCATTGGGAAAACCATACCTCTGAACGCGCTTCGCGCCCTACGGAATGACCGCGTCCCGCTCGTTCCCACCGCGGCCGACGCGCACCTCGACGGGAACCCCGGCGAGTCGCTTGCGCGCGAGCACCTCGGGCAGCGCCGGCTGGCCATCGACGGAGAGGATCAGATCGCCTGGCTGCACCGAGCCGCCACCGGGCGCGGCCACCACGAGGAGCGACGGCGTGGTCCTGGCGAGCTTCGCCGCCTGATCATCGGTGAGCCAGGGCGAGAGAAACCGGGCGCGAGCCTGCATCCAGATCTCGGCCTGGAGCGCGTCGGTCTGGGCCTCGGCGGAGTCAGGCTGCGCAGCGGTGATGGCCGGCGACAGGGCGAGGGTGAGCCCCGAGTCGCGGGTGTTGGGGCGGTCGAGTTCCCAGCGGCGGGCGATCTGGAGGGCTTGCTTCGTGAGCCGCTCGAGCAGGTGGGTCATGGGAGCTGCGGCGTCGAATTCCTCTTCACCGGTGGGCTCGGCGAAGGGGTCGATCACCACCTGGGCGTTGAGCTCGGCGATGATCGCCCGGCTCGAGGGGTGGACCAGCTCCACCGTGACCAGCCAGGTGGTCTCCTGGCTCGCCACGCCGCCCTTCCTGAGGCCCTTCGCGTCTTCCCGTTCCTGGGTCGACGAGGCGAGGCGTTGTTCCACGGTGGACCTGATCAGGACGGCCTGATCGACGGGCACGGCCGCCCTGGCCAGCAGGGGCACGGCGGTGTTGCCCAGCCAGCCGGGCTCTTCCCAGCGGCTGACCTGCACCTCGGAGGGGCCGAAGAACGCGAGCCGGTCGCCGCAGTCGCTCAGTCCCACTTCCACCTGTCGCTGAGCCAGCTCGAAGCGTCGCCAGCCGGGGGCGAGGGTGCCGGTGATGCGAACCGGCGGGATCACCACGGCGCTGACGGTGATCGGGGTCTCAGGCGGCCTGATCACCTTCGTGATCCCACCGGAACACCCGACGAGCGCCACACAGAGACAAATCAGGAGTCGCGAACGCATCGAGGGGCCGAGACTAAACAAAAAATGAGTGCCGGCCTGTTCAGCATTCCTCGCTCGAGCACGCCCCCGGGAGCCTTGCGGCAGCCTCGGATCTTGTGTCGGGAGGACGGCAAAAAGGCCGGCACTCACCTTCTGAGTACCACGGCGATCGGGGCTTGCCACGTCCTGGAATGTCATGACCTGCCCCCACTTCAAGCCGTTGAAATCAGAGTTGTTTTGGGAGATAAGGCGATGTGCGCGAGCTTCTGACACCTGCCCTTGCGGGGGTAAACCCCAAGGCCTACATCGCGCACTTTCGCCGGCTGGAACCCGAGATCCAGCGCCTCTACCTGCGAGGGCTGTCCGTCGACGATCTGAGGACGCACTTCCGAACGCTGGGAGAGACGGCGACGGTCGGGTTGTTCCTCACGATCACGGCCGAGTCGTTTCGCCTCGAAGCGACGGTGGGTGGTGCCGCGCTGGGGGAGGCGAAGGGCTCCGATGCCGTCGAGCTGCAGGCGCGAGCGCTGAGCGTGGGAGCGGCGGTCGAGGCGAAGGTGGTGAGCGGCATGCTGGTGAGTTCGCTCAACCTGTTGCCGAGTACGGAGCGGGCGATGAGCCTGCTGGGCTGGCAGCTCAAGACGTTGATCCTGGCAGGCGACTCCGGGGGCAAGGATTGCGCGCCCTCGTTGGGTTGGGCGATTCGCGGGTCGATAGGCGAGACGGGGACGTTCTACATGCCGAACGAAGCGCTGCTCTGGGACGAGCGGGCGATCGTCGAGACGAAGCTGCGAGAGCTGGCGGGGCGAAGCGGGGCCGTGCTCGACGTGAGGCTCGGCTAAGCGAGCTTCGGGTCGAGCTCGCCCTTCTGGTGAAGCGCGATCATGTCTGAGTACCCGCCGATGGCCTCACCACCGATGAAGATTTGAGGAACGGTGCGACGGCCGCCGCTCATCTCGACGAGCTTCTCCCGCATCGCCTCATCATGAGTGACATCGACGCTCTTGAACGCGACGCCCTTCTCGGTGAGGAACCGCTCAGCCTGGCGGCAATAAGGGCAATAATCGGTGCTGTAGACGACGACATCTTTCATGGCACGGTGATCTAACCGCGAGCCCTGTCAGGCGCCAAACCGCCGAACCCGCGTCCGTGGGCAAATCACCCGAGCCCGCCCCGCAAACAAAACGGCCCCCGAGCCAAAGCTCAGAGGCCGCAGTGCATCGAAGCCCGAAACCCGGGCTTCTCTGTCCTTACATCCCCATCCCGCCCATGCCGCCCATGCCGCCGCCACCAGGAGGCATCGACGGACCGTCGTTGTCCCGCGGGCGCTCAGCAACCATCGCCTCGGTGGTGAGCATCAGCGAGCTGACCGACGCCGCGTTCTGCAGCGCGCAGCGCGAGACCTTGGCCGGGTCGATGACGCCAGCGGCCAGCAGGTCCTCGAACACGCCGGTTCCGGCGTTGAAGCCGAAGGCGCCCGAGCCCTCCTTGACCTTGTTGACGATCACGGAGCCCTCGAGACCACCGTTCGCCGCGATCTGGCGAAGCGGCTCTTCGACGGAGCGGCGGATGATGTCCACGCCGAACTTCTCCTCGGCGGTGACCTGGATGCCCTCGAGGGCCTTGAGCGCGCGGATGTACGCGACGCCGCCGCCGGGGACGATGCCCTCTTCGACGGCCGCGCGGGTTGCGTTGAGCGCGTCCTCGACACGGGCCTTCTTCTCCTTCATCTCGGTCTCGGTCGCGGCGCCGACGTTGATGACGGCCACGCCACCGACGAGCTTCGCCAGACGCTCCTGGAGCTTCTCCTTGTCGTAGTCCGAGGTGGTCTCCTCGACCTGCGCACGGATCTGCTTCACGCGAGCCTGGATGTCCTTCTCAGCCCCTGCGCCGTCGATGATGGTGGTGTTGTCCTTGTCCACCTTCAGGCGCTTGGCCTTGCCGAGGTCGGCGAGGGTGACGTTCTCGAGCTTGAGGCCGAGGTCCTCGGCGATCAGCTTGCCGCCGGTGAGGATCGCGATGTCCTCGAGCATCGACTTGCGGCGATCGCCGAAGCCGGGGGCCTTGACCGCGCACACGTTGAGCACGCCGCGGATCTTGTTCACCACGAGGGTGGCGAGCGCCTCGCCCTCGATGTCCTCGGCCACGATCAGCAGCGGCTTGCCGGCGCGCGCGACCTGCTCGAGCACGGGCAGCAGGTCCTTCATCGACGAGACCTTCTTCTCGTTGATGAGGATGAAGGGGTCAGCCAGCTCGACCTCAATGCGGTCCGGGTTGGTGAAGAAGTCCGGCGAGAGGTAGCCGCGGTCGAACTGCATGCCCTCGACGACGTCCATGGTGGTCTCGAGGCCCTTCGCCTCTTCGACCGTGATCTCGCCTTCCTTGCCGACGTTGTC
>JAUXRX010000045.1 GCA_030681645.1 Archangium sp. | reverse complement strand
GGAGCCGGTCCAGCGGAACGCTGGACAAGCGCAACTGAAGCGAAGCGGAAGGTGCGCCAAGGCGAAGCGACCAGAGAGGGAGCGGAGCCGGTCCAGCGGAACGCTGGACAAGCGCAACTGAAGCGAAGCGAAAGGTGCGCCAAGGCGAAGCGACCCGAAAGACAGCGGGGAGAGGGCCGGGGTGAGGGGCAAATTCTGCGCAGCTGACCCATAAGCCCGGCAGCTATGCTCCGGCCCCATGAACGTCGTCTTCCTCGCGCCCTCGTACCCGCCAGAGATGCAGCAATACACGCGTGGCCTCGCCGAAGTGGGCGCCAACGTCTTCGGGGTGGGTGACTCCTCCCGGCGCGGCCTCCCTCCGACGCTCAAGCCGTACCTCGCGGACTACCTCCAGGTGCCGCGCATCATGGACGAAGAAGACGTGATCAAGCGCGTGTCGGCCTGGCTGCGCGGCCGCCGCATCGATCGCATCCTGGCGAACTGGGAGCCGCTGGTGATCCTCGCGGCGAAGCTGCGCGAGCGCTTCGGCCTGCCGGGCATGTCGGTCGACACGGTCACGGGCTTCCGCGACAAGATGTTGATGAAGGACCGGGTGAAGGCGGCGGGGCTGCGCGTGCCGCACGCCTTCAAGGTGAAGAGCGAGCGGGAGATCCGCGAAGCGGCGGAGAAGATCGGCTACCCGCTCATCTTGAAGCCCATCTCGGGCGCCGGCAGCGCCGACACCTACAAGGTGTCCTCGAAGGCCGAGCTCGAGTCGGCGATCCCGATGATGAGGCACGTCGAGGTCTGCAGCTGCGAGGAGTTCATCGACGGCGAAGAGTTCACCTACGACACCATCTCGGTGGGGGGAAAGCCGCTGTACGAGAACGTGGCGGCCTACCTGCCGCCGCCGTTGATCGCGCGGAGCAACGAGTGGGTGAGCCCGGTGATCATCACGGTGCGCGAGCTCGACCAGCCGAAGATCAAGCCGGGCATCGCGCTGGGGCGGAAGGTGCTCAAGGCGCTCAACATGGGCGACGGCTTCACCCACATGGAATGGTTCATGACGAAGAAGGGCGAGGCGGTGTTCGGTGAGATCGGCTGCCGGCCCGGCGGCGCGCACCTGGTGGACCAGATGAACTACACGGGCGACGTCGACCTCTTCCGCGAGTGGGCGCGGGTGGCGTGCTGGAAGTCGTTCGAGGGGTCGACCAAGCGCAAGTACAACGCGGGCATCATCTTCAAGCGCGCGCTGGGCCAGGGGCGCATCACGCGCATCACCGGGCTGCGTGAGTACCTGCACAAGTACGGAGACTACGTGGTCGAGGAGCAGCTGCTGCGCCCGGGCACGATGCGGCGCAACTGGAAGCAGACGCTGCTCTCCGACGGCCACCTCATGATCCGCCACCCCAACTGGGACACGGCCTACAAGATCGCCTTCGCCGCCGCGACGGACGTCACGCTCTACGCGGGAGGCTGAGAGCAAAGAAAGAAAGTGTCTCCCTCTCCCCGAGGGGGAGAGGGTCGGGGAGAGGGCAAACCCCGAGAGAGGCATCGATGGCGAAGTCGAAGGTCGGCGCACGAAACATCGTCGTCAACGACGTCAAGTACCTGTGGCGCGCCAACGGAAACGACGGCTACATCTCGCTGGTCATCTGGCCTCGCGAGCTCCCGGGACCGGCCATCACATGCTCTTTCGACTACGGGCAAACGGAGGTCCCCAGCGGCGAAGGAGCCGTGAGGCTCATCCGTCAGGTCGTGATTACGAATCGCATTGTTCGCCGGGTCGTCGAGCACGCCACGCTGCGCTTCGCCTACGACGCGCGCACGAAAGGCGAGCAGCTCGACCTCAGAAGGATGAGCAAGGTCGTCGACATCTCAGACGCAATCCGATCGTCCTGAGCGAATGCCTCAGTCTTCGAGATCGAGCAGGTTCTTGAAAGGCTTCCGCTTCTTCCAGCGATACGTCCGGAAATCGCGGCGATCGGTCGACAAGATCCGCCCGTCGTTCTGCTCCTCGGCAAGCAACACGAGCGACGCATCGGCAAGGTCCATTGGCAAATCGGCGTAGTGCTTCATGAACCCCTCGAGCCGAAGCCAGTGCCCTGCGTTCAGCTCGAAGATCTTGAAGGCGCCCGCGCGAGCGCTCGCCACCCAGGCCAGCAGCGCATGCGTGCCCGACCGCGTAGCAAGCAGGTGCGTCGTCTCGGTCACGACCGGCCAGGTCGTCACCAGCCCCTCCCGCAGCTTCCCGAGGGCCTTCACCGCGGCCTCGTTGTCCTTGTCGCCTCGATTGGCCAGCGCAACGAAGAACCCTGTGTCCGCGATGATCACGCCTTCCTCTTGAGCGACTCAGAGAGGTACTTCTTCGCATTGCGGGCCAGGTCTCGCGGTCCGTCGCCCGACCCGATGAAGCCGGTGGACGCGAACACCTCCGCGGCGGAGGGACGCTTTCCGAGCTGCTCCTGCGTCCACGCGCGGATCGCGGCCTCGATGACCTCAGTGAGGGTCTGGCCCGAGCGTCGGCGCAGCTCTTCCAGCTGACGGCTCAGCTCGTCGTCGATGCGGGCGTTGATTCGGGTACTCATGTCATACATAACGTATGACAACCACGTCACCACGGCAACTCAGCGCCAGGTCACCTTGAAGGTGAGCACCTTGCCCGTGTGGCTGAGCAGCTCTGCCCTGGGGTCCTTCGCGTCGGCCGCCTCACACACCCAGCGGAGCGCCCCTCGCCACAGCTCGCCGTAGCCCCTGGGCACCTGGGTCGGGTACGTGAGCGTGACCTCTCCATCGCGTGGACCGCCGGGCTTCCAGGTCGAGATCATCCCGCGCAGCGAGGAGCTCGACAGGTCGGCGACGCGCTTGAGCAGGGTCGCCGGCGTGGCCCCGAACAGGGTGAGCGACACCTTCACCAGCGGCAGCAGCACGGGCCCCACCGTGACGGCCACCGTCCGGTAACCGACCTCGAAGAGCGTGGCCTCGCCGCTCATCTCGTGGATGAGCTCGGTGCAGGCCTCGACCGCCGCGGACGGCCACCAGCGGTTCGCGTCGGGATCCATCAGGAACTCGAGCGCCTGGGGAGAACAGCGGGGCTTCAGCGCGGGGAGCAGGCCGAGGTCCTTCGCAGCCTTCGCGAAGCCTCGCGCGTACGTCGCGCTGACCTCGTACGCGGAAGGCTCGGTCACGGCGTCACTGTGGCCTCATCGCGCCTTCCGCCGCCTTGACCTGCCTCACTGCCTCAGCTGCGCTTCGAGCAGGTCCCGGGCGATCTTCAGGAAGTTCTCTTCGGTCAACACCCCGACGAGCTTCCCGTCGAGCAGCACCGGCAGGCACCCCACCCGCTTGTCTCGCATGATCGAGATCGCCTCGAGGGTCGAGGTCTGGGGCGTCACGTGCATCACGTCGGGCTTCATCACCTCGGACACCGCCGCGTCCTTGGTGGCGCCGCCCCCCGCGAGGAAGCGCAGCACCGCGCGGTACGAGATGAGGCCCACCAGCTTGTGGTCCTTGTCCTCGACCAGGATGTAGCGCACCCGCTCCCAGCTCATGATGTTGGCCACGAGATCGACGGCGTCGTCGGCCTCCACCGTGAACAGGTCGGTGGTCATGAACTGCTCCACCCGCTGGTACGTGTGCTTCGGCGAGCCTGCTTCATCCAGCCGCGCTGGTTCCCACTCAGACACCGGTCGCCCCGCTTTCTGTCGCTCGATCGTGGCCGCCACCAGCGCGCACTGACGCTCGCCGGCGCTGCCATGGTCCTTCATCTTGTGCAGTGACGACGTCAGCCACCGCGACCCGGTGCGGCCGCTGCGCACGCGCGCCTCGACGATGCCCAGGTACCGCTTGATGTCCGCCTCGTCGACCTGCTGACGCCGCAACCCCGCCTCTGCCGCCGGCAACAGCCGATCGAGCACCAGCCGCGGGGCGGACACTTCCTCGCCGTCGAGCCAGTGCATGGGCGCCACGTAGCCCTCACGCGCCGCCGTGTAGAAGTTGCCCGCCGCGTGATCGAAGTCGATGTGGCGGGTGATGTCCTCGTACCGCTGCGAGAACTCGATCATCAGCCCGCACCAGAATGCCGCGTTCGCCACTTCATCGGGCACGCTGGGGCCCGCGGGCATCACCCGGTTCTCGATGCGCAGGTGCGGCTTGCCGTCGATGATGCCGTAGCAGGCCCGGTTCCAGCGGTAGATGGTGCCGTTGTGCAGGCGCAGCGCCTTCAGCTGCGGCGCCTGGCCGGAGTTGAGCACCGCCATCGGATCCTCATCGAGGTCCGTGCCCACCAGGGTGCGGAAGCGCGCGATGTCTTCGCGGAAGATCTCGGTGATCGACCTTTCCACGAACCGCGTGCCGAACGTCACGCGCGCGGCTGCGTCACGCAGGTGCTGGGTCTTGCTGCGCGTATCCACCGACTGCTGGAACAGCGCGATGCGCGTCTCGGACCAGAGCCGCTTGCCGAACAGCAGCGGCGAGTTGCACGAGATCGACATCAGCGGCCCGGCCAGCACCTGCGCCAGGTTGTACTGGCGCGCGAAGTCGTCGGCGTCGACCTGCAGGTGCACCTGGAAGCTCGAGTTGCACGCTTCGACCATCACCGAGTCGTGCGCGATGATCAGCTCGTCGAGGCCCTTGATGGAGAACTCGAAGTCGCCACCGCGCAGCGCCGCCACGGCCTTTGAAAGGGCCAGGTAGCGCGGGCTGGGCACCATGTTCTCCATGCCCAGGTCTGCCTTGCGCATCGTCGGAAGAATGCCCACCAGCACCGCGTGCAAGCCGAGATCGCCGGCCGCCTTCCAGGCCTTCTCCATCAGCGACGTCATCTGCCGCTCGAGCGCAGAGAAGCCGGTGCCGGTGAAGTCCTGCGGGGCGGCGTTCATCTCGAGCTGGAACGCGCCGAGCTCGGTGGTGAAGTGTGGATCTTTCAGCTTGTCGAGCATCGCCAGCGCGCCGGGCGCGGGCAGATACGCCTGATCCGTGAGGAACATCTCCTGCTCGGCGCCGATGCGCCTGACGCCCTTCTCGAAGTGCCCTTCGGCGAGCATCCGCTCCATCGCCCGAAGATCAGCCAACACCGCGCGCGTGAAGGCGCGGCCCGTCTTCGCATCGCGCTCCACATCGATCTCTTTGTGCGCTCGCGTCGTTTCCGTACTCATCAGCCTCCCGTCAGGCGACCCACTGCGACAGGTACCGCGGAAGCATGTCACGCCACGTCATCCAATCGTGAGGTGTCTCTTTTCCCCAGCTGTCGACGCGATTGGGAATGCCCGCCTTCCCCAGCACCCGGGCCAGCGCCCACGACTCGCTGATGTCCTCGGCCTTGCCTTCGCCCGAGGGGATCAACACGTAGCGGGTGCGCAACTTCTCCAGATGTGGGCCTGACAGCGTCGGCACGAAGTGCAGGGGCGAACTGACCCAGAAGTCGTCGCCGAACTGGTCCGCGCTCATGAAGCGGCGAATGTCGAAGGTGCCCGACATGCAGATGGCCTTGCTGAACACGTCGGGGAAGCGGCACAGCACCGCCGCCGCGTGGAAGGCGCCGATCGACGCGCCCGCGGACCACAGCTCGATGCTGTCCGACCCGCAGTCCTTGCGCACCGCGGGCACCAGCTCATGGCGGATGTACTGGTGGAACTGGTTGAGCACCCACTGGCGATGCCCCGGCGAGCCTTCCTGCGTGACCATCGCCTTCCCCGCCACGGAGTCGCACGAGTAGACCTTGATCTTCCCCGCGTCGATCAGCGGCGCGAGCACCTTGATCATGAGGAAGCGCTCGATCTCCTCGCAGTCGCCCCCGGCCGTGGGAAACAGGAGCACGGGCTGCCCGAACGAGCCCCACCGCGCCATGCTCACCTCGCGTTGGAGGCGCTGGCTGAACCACTTCGCCGTCGTCTTGTTCTCGGAAGCCCTCATGCCTTCTGATCAGCCCTCCACTGCTGAATGCGCTTGAAGAACAGCTCGGTGAACTTCTCCACCTCGTGCGCGGGGAAGAGCGCGGTCACCTTCTGGCGAATGGCGTCCTTCGCCACGTCGGTGGAGAAGAACTCCCACGCCACCTCGTCGAGGTGCTTCAAGTTCTTCGCGCAGAACTCCTCGAACTGGTCCGCCTCGAGGATCTTCCGGGACAGCGCGCCGTACTTCGCCAGCTTCTGGTCGTACGGCAGCGGCTCCTTCGCGATCGCGTAGAACGGCTCCCAGTCGAAGGCCTTGCGCATCGGCCGCTTGGTGGCCGCGGTGAAGATCGCCCACTTGAGGTACGCCTTCACCATCCAGGGGAAGTGGTAGTGCAGCGAGGTGACCTGCGAGTCGGGGCACGGGTTGGCGAAGTCGATCGGGTACCAGGTGCCGTCCTTGCGCAGCGACTCGCACGAGTTGAAGTCCCACCCGAAGAACGCGTTGATGGTGAGCGTCGTGTCCTCGAGGACCTTGCGGTCCCTGGCGTCGAGGAACTCCGATTCCTTCTTCAGGGTGTAGCGATCGTGCAGCGGCGCGGCGGGGTCGTAGAGCACCGAGTGCGTCTGCGGCCCGAAGCCGATGGTGCGCACGAAGCGGTCGTACGGCTCGACCGCCTTCTGCAGGTGCATCACCAGCGTGCCGGAGTCGTCGTACGCCTTCTTGAGCGCGGCCTCGTCGGCGATGCGGGTGACGCCCTTCCACCCGCCGCCGTCGTACGGCTTCATGAAGAGCGGGTAGCCGATCTTCTTGCCGATCGCCGCGAGGTCGAAGAGCCGGGCGTACTGCTTGAGCGTCGGCTTCAGGTCAGGCAGCGCCTCGTACGCCTTGGGAGGCACCATCCACGTCTCGGGAATGGGCATGCCCAGCGCGGTCATCGCGGCGTAGCTGGTGTGCTTCTCCATCGACTGCACGGACCAGGGGTTGTTGAAGACGTAGAGCCCGTCCATCAACACGCCCTTCTTGATCCACTCGCGCGTGGTGTCGTACCAGTGCGTGAGCCGGTCGATCACCACGTCGTACTTGATGGGCTGGGTGAGCGCGAAGGGCTCGATGGTGACCCGCTCGACCGCGAAGTCGATGGTGTCGCCCTGGTGCTGAACCCGAAGCGCCAGGCGCTTCATGATCTGCTCGAAGCAGATGGGCCAGCAGATGTCTGCGCCGAGCGACAGGCCGATGCTTCTGGTGACGTTCGCCACTGTTTTTCCCTTCGCGAAAGTTTACTCGTAGACCATGCGCAGCGGGCCCGGAAACAACCACGAGAGTCCCTCGCGCAGGCGATCTCGCCAGTTTTCCCAATTGTGACCGTCGCGGGCTTCGACGTACTTGAGCTCCAGCTCGGTGGTCTGGAGCATCGGGATGAGGGAGCGGTTCTCGTAGATCAACGACTCGTGCATGCCGCAGCTGATGAAGGCCTTGTCGGCCACCAGCACCGGGTTCTCGCGGAAGCGGTTCATGAAGCGCACCACCGGCTCGAAGGCCGGCCCGCGCTTGTTCTGGTGCCCGATGTCGCTGAACGCGAACGAGCCCGACTGCAGCAAGAGCCGCCCGTAGAACCCCGGGTAGCGCACCGCCGTCGACAGTGACGCCACGCCCCCGAAGCTCGCGCCCATGAGGCAGCGGCCCCGTGGAGTCCCGAGCAGGGGCAGCCGCGCCTCGAGATCGGGAATGGCCTCTTCGGTCACGTAGCGCGCGTGCCGCTCGTCGTCGGCGTACTCCCCGATGCGGTTGGGGCTGCCGGTCAGCGCCACCACCATGTCGGGGATCTCGAGCCGGTGGATGAGGTTGTCGAGCACCGTCTTCAAGTTGGCGAAGCGCACGTAGTCCGGCCCGTCGTGGACGAAGAGCAGCGGGTAGCGCCGCGTCTTGCGGAAGCGCGCGGGGAGATAGACGAGGAAACCGCGCGTGTCGTTGAAGGCCTTGCTCTTCACCACCCACGGCTCGAGCGTGCCGGGGCGCGCGTCGGGGTCGACCTGCGTCCATTCCGGCACGGTGTAGCCCTCGCCGTGCACCACCGAGTTCGCGCCGAACGGGTCGGTGGCGCGGTACGGGTTGAGCGGATCCTCGATCCACTGCCCGTTGCCGTTGCGGACGATCTCGAACTTGTATTCGACGCGCGACTTCGGAGGGATGTCGAGGGTGAGGTGCCAGAGATCGGTGTTCGCGAGGTGATGGAGCGGCTGGCTGTTGGGCAGGCCGTACACCCAGCTCTTCAGGTGCACCGCCTCCACCGCGCCGCGGAAGACGAAGGTCACCTTGCCGCCTTCCACGAGCGGAAAGGAATGGCTGTGCATGAACGCGTCGAGCGCCGGGCCGTCGTGCGGGCCCTTCTTCAGCTTGTCGATGGCGAGGTCGGACACGCTCAATGCGTCCACCCGGTGCCGACGGTGCCGTCTTCCTTCAGCAACACCGTGCCCTCTTCGCCGAACCACCTGTTGTCTTCGAACAGCACGAAGTCTCCTTGATCCATCGCGACGCACTTGCTCGGCGCGTAGCGCTTGCTGAGCCAGCCCACGCGGAGCGGCTCGTCGAGCTTGAGGCGAAGCCTGGGGTTGGGCAGCGGCAGCACGCCGGCGTGCAGCCCGATGCCCTGCTCGAGCACCTCGCTGATGCCGAAGCCTTCTGGCGGGCTCTCGTGAAAGAGCACCACGCGCTCACCGGTGACCATCGCGCCGCCGCTCCACGCGACGAGCGCCTGGTCGTCGAGCAGGTCCTTGAGGCCGAACATGCGCAGCCGGTTCATCAACACCGCCACGTGGCCGCCGGCGATCGCGAGGATGCCGACCGAGTCGAGGATCTTCTTGAGCTCGGCGCGGTGTTTGGCGATCACCGGGCGCTCCATCGGGCGCAGCTGCAGCTCGTACGCTTCGCGCAGGGAGCTGACGCGCTCGAGGTGTTCCTGGTCGATGCGGCGGATCTGCTCCATCGAGAGGCGCAGCTCGTCGGCTTCGAGGTCGGTGCCGGCCGACTTTCGCGCGATGTCGAGCGCGGCGTCGAAGGTGCGCTCGAGGCGCAGCCGGTAGAACTCCTGGATCTGCCGCAGCTGGTCCTGCCGGGCGCGGTGGGCGCGCGCGAAGGACTTGTCGGCGGCGAGCACCTGCTCACCGCGCTCGTAGAGCTTCAGGTTGATGGTCTTGCGCCCGAGCTGACCTGGCAGGTCTTCGTCGTTGTCTTCGCGCTCCTGCCAGCCGCAGGTCACCAGGGCGATGGGCCCCTCGCGACCGAGCGCGCTCACCGCATCGCCGAGACTGACCTTCAGCTGTTGGGGGCCCAGCAGTACACCCTTCACGTCGTTTGCTCCGGTGTGGCTCGCGTCAAGTCGTCAGCCGCTTCTCGCAAGGCCGCGTCATCATGTCATGACTTCTGCTGATCGGAGCGAGACTCCACTGAACGACTGGGCGTTCATCTCGCCGTAATCACTCGTGTTCGCGGACTGGCAAATCAAGGTGGCAACTCCGCCGCGCAGGGAATCAACGGACGCCCTCTCCTCTTCTTTTCCGTGACGCCACTGGACCCAACGGCCAAAGTCGGTGTCTGAAGTGCCCATCGGAGGTACCGCTGTGCCGCTGCTGCTCCTCTCGTTGGTTCTCGCCGCGGCCGGGCCTGGGCCTGCCCCCTCTCGGAACGCCGAGCGTCTGTTCCGGGAGGCCCGGGACCTGCTCAGCTCCGGGCGCGCAACCGAGGCGTGCCCCCTCTTCGAAGAGAGCCACGCGCTCGACCCGGCGCTCGGAACGCTCCTCAACCTCGCCGACTGCCGCGAGAAGACGGGGCAGCTGGTACAGGCCTACCTGCGCTTCAACGAGGCGGCCGCGTGGGCCCAGCGCACCCGCGAGGGCAAACGTGAAGAGGTCGCCCGACAGCGCGCCGCCGCGCTCAAGGCAAAGCTCTCGTGGGTGGCCCTGTCTTCCGCCGCGCCCGTCAACAGCTTGACCGTCGTCATCCAGGGGTTCCGGGTGAACCTCGGGCAGACGCCGGAGTCCGTCCCCGTCGATGCCGGTGAGGTCGAGATCCTCGCTGAGGCGCCGGGCTTCGTCAGCTGGTCCACCCGCGTGACGGTGGCGTCCACCTCAGTCCTCCCAGTCGTCGTACCGCCCCTGGCGCAGATCGCCGCGCCCCGGCCCGCGCCGCCACCGACCATCGAGGTGACGGCGCCGGCCCCCGGCCCGGCAGCGCCAGGCGGGGCGATCGCCCTCATCTCGATCGGCGGCGCTGCGCTGGTGGCAGGCGGCGTGGGGCTGGCGCTAACCCTCACCACCTACGACCGCACGGTCTGCCAACAGCCGGGCAACCCCTGCGCCTCCGCCCCCACGGTCACCCGGAGCCAGTTCGAGCAACTTCAGTGGCAGTACCCCGCGTCGTGGGTCGCGGTGGGGTTGGGGGCCGCGGCCACGGTTGCCGGGCTCGTCTGGTACGCGCGCGGCGCCCGCGGCACGCTCGCGGTAATCCCCACCACGACCGGTCCGCTCGTGGTGCTGGGCGGTGAGTTTTGAGGGACTCCACGGACGGAGAATGGAAGTAATGACGCGACACGCGTGGTGGGGGGCAGTGCTGGGGTGCAGCCTGCTGATGGGCTGCCTCGACCTTTCGAGCGAGGGCAAGGTCTTCGCCTGCCCCGACTGCGCGGACGCCGGCACGGACAGCGGCGAGCCATGCAACGCCGGGAACTGCACCGGGTGCTGCAACGGCGCCACCTGCGTCGAGTTGGCGGCAGAGAGCCCCTCCCAATGTGGCGGCGGAGGGCTCGCCTGTGGCGCCTGCGGCACCGCGGCGCCCACCTGCCGCGTGGGCAGTTGCGTGATGCTGCCGCCGGTGGCCAACGCCGGTCCCGCGCAGACGGTCGCCGCCGGCGCGACAGTGACGTTGGACGGGCGGGCCTCCCTTGACCCCAACACGCCCGCCCTCACCCCGCTCGCGTACGCGTGGAGCCAACTGGGAGGGACTGCGGTGACGCTGACCGGTGCCGCCACGGCCAGCGCCACCTTCACCGCGCCGGCCTCGGGGCTCCTCACCTTCTCTCTGACGGTGACCAACGCCGCGAGCGTGACCTCGCTCAGCCCGTCCACCGTCACCATCACCGTCGGCGCCGACGCAGGCCCGGTGTGTATCGGCGATCGCTGGTGCTGGAGCAACCCCCTTCCCCAGGGAAACCACCTCCGGAGCACGTGGAGCGCCGCCCCGGGGAACGTCTGGGCCGTCGGCGACGGCGGATTGATCCTCCATTGGGACGGCGTCACCTGGACCCGCGTCGAAAGCGGTACGACGGTGGGACTGACGAGCATCTGGGGGAGGGCGGCCGACGACGCCTGGGCCGTGGGCTCCTTCGGCACCATCGTCCATTGGAACGGGAGCGCCTGGAGCGTCGTGCGGAGCGGGTCGGAGCTCCTGGCCGGGGTCTGGGGCAGCAGCGCGAGCGATGTCTGGGCCGTCGGGGACAGCGGAACGCTCCTCCACTGGAACGGGACCTCGTGGGCGACGTCCACCGTGGGCACGGCCTGGCTGAACGCGATCTGGGGCAGGAGCGCGAGTGATGCCTGGGCCGTCGGAGACGGCGGGACCATCCTCCGCTGGAATGGGACGACCTGGGCCACCGTCGCCAGCGGGACGGTGCGCGACCTCCTCGGCATCTGGGGCAGCGCCGCGAATGACGTCTGGGCCATCGGGCAGACCGGCACCATCCTCCACTGGACAGGGTCGAGTTGGGCGACCGTCATCCCGGCGACGCCGACGACGGCTCAACTCAACGGGGTGTGGGGCACCTCTCCGACTGACCTCTGGATTGTGGGAGTCAACGGAACCCTGCTCCGCGGCGACGGGGGGGGCTGGGGCCTCGTCACCAGCGGAACGGGGGCCCGGCTCAATGGCCTCTCCGGAAGCGGCGCCGGTGACGCCTGGGCTGTGGGAGACACGGGGACCCTGCTGCGGTTGAGCGGCATCAACTGGTCCCGGGCCAGCACCGGGACGACCCTCAACCTCAATGGCGTCTGGGGGAGCGGCCCCGACGACGTCTGGGTCGTCGGCAATTCCGGGACCATCCTCCATTGGGCCGGAAGCGCCTGGACCAACTCTGCGAGCGGGACGACCAAGGACCTCACGGGCGTCTGGGGCAGTGGCCCCAACGACGTGTGGGTGGTGGGCATGCAGACCGCTCTCCACTGGAACGGCTCGGCCTGGGTCGCCAGTGAGACGACGGCGGGCCTCTTCTCGGTCTGGGGCAGCGGGCCCGCTGACGTGTGGGCCGTCGGCGGTGCCGGCGTCATCCTCCACTGGAACGGCTCGGCCTGGACCCCCTTCATCAGCGGGACGACGGCGAGCCTCTACTCGGTCTGGGGCAGCGGGCCGACCGACGTGTGGGCCGTGGGCGGCGGCGGCATCGTCCTTCACTGGAATGGGACGGCCTGGGCCACCCACACCGTCAACCTCACGCAGTACGTGCTCTATGGGGTCTGGGGGAGCAGCGCGTCGGATCTCTGGGCAGTGTCCGATTCCGACTTCATCTTCCACTCGGACGGCGGGGCGTGGTCACCCGCCACCTCGACGACGTTCTCGTTGCGAGGCATCTGGGGGAGCGGCGCGAACGACGTCTGGGCCGTCGGCGGCGGAAGCCAGGGCCGCTTCCACTGGGAAGGCAGCCTCTGGGCGGCGTCGACGAGCATCACCGGACGCGGCCTCACCGCCATCTGGGGGAGCGGGCCCGGCG
The DNA here is from genome assembly GCA_030681645.1 of Archangium sp. Classification (GTDB taxonomy): domain Bacteria; phylum Myxococcota; class Myxococcia; order Myxococcales; family Myxococcaceae; genus Archangium_A. Next base: position 51,136 of record JAUXRX010000045.1, on the reverse strand, counting down.
ATGTCTGGGCTGTGGGCAGCGGCGGCACCATCCTCCACCGCGGTCCCTGAGCCGGCTGGTCGACGCGGAGCTTTGCCTGCGCTGCATCGCGTCTGCTATGCGCACTGACGATGTCGCGCGCCGGACACCTCAACCAGGACACCGTCGAGGCCTACGCCCGGGGTGCCTGTCAGCCGGAGGAGGCCGAGGCGCTGCGAGTTCACGTTCGCGACTGTGAGCCATGCCGTCGCCTCTTCGCGGCGCTCTCCCACACGCACGCCAGCGCCGAGCCCATCACAGAGAGGGAGACCGCGGCAGTCCCTTCCCCGGTGGGTGACGGCGAGACGGTCGGCGGGAAGTACCGCATCGAGCGGACGCTGGGCGCCGGAGGCATGGGCACCGTCGTGCTGGCCTGGCACCTGCAACTCAACCAGCGCGTGGCCCTGAAGTTCATGCTGCCCGCGTTGGTGGCGGACCCCCAGGCCGTGGCCCGCTTCCAACGGGAAGCCCGCGCGGCAGTGCGCCTGCAGTCTCCCCACGCAGGGCGGGTGCTCGACCTGGACTCGCTCCCCAGCGGCGCGCCGTTCCTGGTGATGGAGTACCTCGAGGGAGAGACGCTCGAGCAGCGGTTGAGCCGGGAGCGAACCATCTCCGTTCGACAGGTCGTGGCGTGGGTGCGCCAGGCGTTGGAGGCGATCGGCGAAGCCCACGGGATGGGCATCGTGCACCGCGATCTGAAGCCGGCGAACCTGTTCCTGGCGCGGCGGCCCGACGGCTCCGAGGTGATCAAGGTGTTGGATTTCGGCATCGCAAAGTCCACCCACCCCGACATCGAGAAGGGCCTGGGCACCAGCAGCGCGCAGATGATGATCGGCTCGCCGCCCTACATGGCCCCGGAGCAGATCGACCACGGCAGTCCCATCGACGCCAGGACCGATCTCTGGGCGGTGGGGGTGGTGCTCTACCAGTTGCTCTCCGGTGAGCTGCCCTTCAATGGCGTCACCGTGGTGGAGGTGATGTACGCGGTCCAGAGCCGCACCCCCGCGCCGCTGGCCAAGCTGGTGCCCGATGCGCCCGCGGCGCTCTGCGCGCTGGTGGATCGCTGCCTGAGCAAGGACCCCCAGCACCGCCCCACCGCTGCCGGCGAGGTGAGCCGCGCGCTGGACGAGATCGCCGCAGCTCTCGAACTGGACCAGGAGCCACTTCCCGTGGTTCGCCGCCCCGCGCTCCCGCGGGCGGCGCTGGCGGCAAGCCTCCTGCTCGCCCTGGCGGCGGTGATCGCGCTGGTCTTCCGCGGGCCGACGGTGGAGCCGACAGCCGACCCGGTCGGCACCGAGGCGACCGAGGTGACGCCCCCGCCCCGAGCGCAGCCTCTCCCCACCGCCGACGCACCCGCGACGGTCGATGCACCCGAGACCGGGCCGCTCCCCCCAGGCGATGGGGTGGTCCCTCAGGTCGCTCCCGGGCCGACGGCTCGTGGACCTGCCCGCGCGCCGACGACAGCGCCCCGGCCCAAGCCCGCCCGCGCTCCGGCGTCCCCGCCCAGCGACTCGGGCACTGTGACGTCTCCGGATGACGTCTTTGGCGAGCGCAGGTAGCTCATCGTTGCGCGTCTACGGCTGCAGCGTGGGGGAGATCACCTCGAACTGGGGCGGCAGCTTGATCGTGAGGCTGTCCATGGTCTTGCTCATCTGTCAGAAGAGTAAGACCGGGCCGCGATCAACTCAAGGGACGCGGCCGTTGCCGGAGTTGCCCGAACATCACCTCGCGTAGACCTTCACCGTCTCGCCGACCGCGTTGAGCATCTCGCGCAGTTGGTCGTAGTCGGGGTGCTTGAAGCGCATCCACGCGTTGGCCATGTAGCCTGCTGACACCGGCTGCGTCGGCGTCCCCTCGGGCGGAAGGTGCGCGTCGATCATCCACTGGCCGAACGCGCGCTCGACCTTGCCCACGCCCTCGTAGCCGACGATGCGGCCGTCCTGGCTGGGACGCAGCGCCACGATGCCCGCGGCGAAGCGGCGCGAGAGGCGCGCACCCGGCCGGCCGTGCACGATGGCCATCGCCCACTCGCGATAGAGGTCCACGTCGTTGCCCACGTTGTACAGGTCCCACGCGCGCACGCCGGGCGGGCGGCAGCCGATCTCCGAGAACTTGAGGCCCTTCGGCCCGCTGAACCACTCCATGTGCGTGGCCGAGGTGCCGATGTCGAGCGCGCGCAGCACCTTGCCGCCGAGCACCTTGAGCTCCTGGTAGCCGGGCGCGGAGTCCACGCGGTTGGTGCTGACGAACTGGGGGCTGATCCACCGGTGGCGCATCGCCTCGAGCACGTTCGGGTAATAGTGCGTGACGAACTCGTGCACCACCCGGCCGCCGATGCTGATGGTGTCGTAGAAGCCTTCGTGGCCCTCGATGAACTCCTCGACGGCGACCGAGCGCCCCCGATCGACGCCCAGCTCCGACGCCGCCTTCGCCAGGTCTGCCAACGAGTCACAGCGGCTCGTGCCTGACGCGCCCGCGCCGTCGCGCGGCTTGATGATCAACGGGAAGCCGACCTGCTTGGCGAACGCCACCAGCTCCTCGAGAGAAGACGCCGCGGTCGACTGCGCGCACGGCACGCCCGCGTTGCGCAGCGCTTCCTTCATCGACGGCTTGTCGCGGCACAGCCACGACGTCTTCACCGAGGTGCCCTCGATGCCCATCGCCTCGCGCACCTTCGCGGTCGACATGATGTGCGCCTCGACCGTCGCCTCGATGCGATCGATGCGCTTCTTGTTGTGAATGAACTTCGCCGCGCGCAGCACGGCGCCTTCATTCACCACCGAGTCGACCTGCTCGTAGTGCGTCAGCCACTGGCGCATGTCGCCGCTGAGCGAGTCCTTCGACCCTTCTCCGATGGCGGTGACGGTGGCGCCCACTTCCTTGAGCGCCTTGACGAAGTAGCGCTGGTTGACCGGGAAGCGTGGCTCGATGAAGACGACGTGCATGTCAGGACCTCAGACGAGTTTGGAGTAGAGCTGTTCGTACTTCTGCACCTGGTGATCCCAGGAGAAGTTCTGCGTCATGCCGTTGTGCTGCAGGCGGCGGTAGGCGGGGCGGTCGCGGTAGATGTTGAACGCGGCCTCGAGCGCCCAGTGCACCGCCTTCGCGTCGTAGTCGTCGAACACGATGCCCGTGCCGCCGCCCGTACGCGGTGACCAGAGCTGCACCGTGTCGGCGAGCCCGCCCGTCTTCCGCACGATCGGCACCGTGCCGTACTTGAGCGCGTAGAGCTGCGTCAGCCCGCACGGCTCGTACTTCGACGGCATGAGGAAGAAGTCGGACCCGGCCTGGATCCAGTGCGCCAGCGGGTTGTCGAACGCCGTCTGGAACCGCACCTGCCGCGGGTACTTGTCGCGCAGCTGGTGGAACATGCGCTCGAACCGCTTCTCTCCGCTGCCCTGCACCACCAGCTGGAACTTGCCCTCGCGCAGCCCCAGCGAGAGCGCGTCGGGCAGGAGATCGAACCCCTTCTGGCTGGTGAGCCGCGAGACGATGCCCAGCAGCGGCACGCCGGGCAGCACGGGCAGGTGCGCGCGGGACAGCAGCGCCGCCTTGCAGCGCTCCTTGCCGGAGAGATCGTCGACGTCGTAGCGCTGGGGGATGAGGCGATCCGCCTGGGGGCTCCACTCGTCGTAGTCGACGCCGTTGAGCAGGCCGAAGACCGTCGACTCCCGGGCTTTGAGGAACGGCTCGAGGCCCGCGCCGTATTCCGGCGTGCGGATCTCCCTCGCGTAGGTCGGGCTCACCGTGGTGACCGCGGTCGCGTAGAGGATGCCGTGGAGCAGGAAGTTGATCCTGCCGCCGTGGAGCTGATCCTGGTGGAGGAGGTGCGCAGAGCGCAGCAGCCCCGTGTCCGGCAGCACGTTCGAGGGGAACGTGCCCTGGTAGTTCAGGTTGTGGATGGTGAGGACCGTCTTCGTCTTGCCGAAGATGGCGCCGTCCCACGCGAAGCGCGTCTTGAGCAGCAGCGGCACCATCGCCGTCTGCCAGTCGTTGCAGTGCACCACGTCGGGCGCGAACCGCATGCGCTGCGCCGCCTCGAGGGCCGCGTAGCAGAGCACCAGGAAGCGCAGGTGCTCGTCTCCGTCGTGCGCGTAGATGGCGTGCCGGCCGTAGAGCTGCGGGCAGTTGACGAAGAAGACCTCCATCGTCGAACCCGGCAGCGTCGCCGCGAAGATGCTCACCTCGAAGGACCGCGTGCCGAACATCACCTTCAGGCCGCGCAGCGAGTCGATCGAGCGGAAGCGGTACTTGTTCTGCTCGATGCGCGAGTACATCGGCATGAACACCCGCACGTCGTGGCCCTTGCGATGGAGGGCCCTGGGCAGCGCGGCGGAGACGTCTCCGAGGCCTCCCGTCTTTGCGAACGGTGCGACTTCTGAGGACAGGAAGAGGATGTTCATTGCGGAGTCAGGGCCCTCACCCCAACCTTCTCCCCACTTCGCAGGGAGAGGGAGAAAGAATCAAAATCGATCATCAGCGGGCGAGACCGAGGTGACGGGTGGGGTGATCAACACTTGTGTCTGGGAAGAGGGTGACACTGGCAGCACCAGCGTGAAGCGTGAGCCGTGCCCCAGCTCGGACGCGACTCGCACCACGCCGCCGTGCCCTTCCACGAAGCTCTTCACGATGGCCAGCCCCAGGCCCGCGCCGCCGTACTCTCGCGTCGAGGAAGAATCGACCTGGTAGAAGCTGTTGAAGATCTTGTCGAACTGGTCGGCGGGAATTCCCACGCCCGAGTCTTCCACCAGGATGCGGTAGCCCATCGCGTTCAGGTCGGGCTGCTGCTGGATCTCGGTCAGCGTCACCGCCACCCGGCCGCCCTTGGGCGTGAACTTCACCGCGTTGGTGAGCAGGTTGACGATCACCTGCCGCAGGCGATCGCGATCGCCCGTCACCATCGGCATCTTCGCCGGCAGCTTCGCCTCGAGCGCGACACCCTTCTTCTGCACCTGCGGCCGCAGGCTCGAGAGCGAGCCGTTGATCAGCTCCAGCGCGTCCATCGGCTCGAAGTTGAGGCGCACCTTGCCCGCTTCGATCTGCGAGATGTCCAGGATGCTGCTGATCAACTTCAGCAGCGTCTCGCCCTTCTCCATGATGGTGCGCACGTAGTCGACCTGCTCGCCGTTGAGCGGCCCCGCCAGCCCCTCGGCCAGCATCTCGGAGTAGCCGATGATCGAGGTGAGCGGCGTGCGCAGCTCGTGGCTCACCGTGGCGAGGAACGCGCTCTTGAGGCGGTCGAGCTCCTTCAACCTCGTGTTCGCGTCTTCGAGCTTCTTGTTCCGTTCCTCGAGCTCGCGGTTGTTGTCGAGCGTGGCCTCGATGTGCAGCTGGGTGGTCAGGAACATCTTCTGACCGCCGAACAACATCGTCTGCAGCAACTGGCCGAAGTGCAGCATCACCCGGGCGATGGTGCCCTCGGGCGCGCGGCGCACCTTCTCCACCAGGCTCTTCGCGTTGCCCACGTCGAAGCCCTCGGAGATCTCCGTGAGCGTCCTGGGCGCGAAGTCCTTGAGATCCTCCGGCATGAACGGGCCGAACACCACCCGGCCCATGTGATCGCCTTCCCAGATGATGGGCACGATCAGGTACCGCAGCCCGGTGAAGCAGGGCACGGTGAGCATGCCCTTGCTCCCGGGAATGAGGTCGGGCTCGAGCACCGGCAACCGCGCGCCGTGGCTGAGCGCCAGCGGGCCGTCTTTCACCCGCCCCACGGTGGCGGTGCAGCGGCGGCGGCCCTCGGGGAAGCTGAAGACGTAGCCGCAGAAGTCGCCGTTGCCGATCTTGATGTCGGCGAGCTTGCCGCCCTTCTCGTCGAACACCTTGATGCCCACCCGGTAGAGCTCGACGAAGCCCTTCACCACCTCGGTGAACGACTCGGTGTCGAGCATCTCGCCGAGCGAGATGCGGCGCTGGAGGACCGACTCGCCTTGCCTCACGGGCGCGCCCCCGGTGTCCTCGGAGGCAGCAGCTTCTCGAGCTCGGTGCCGCTGATGTCGATGTTGGCGAAGACCTGGGTGAGGAACTCCTTCTCGCCCAGCCCGATGTTCTTGGTCAGGCCCGCCCGCGCCTCGAGGCTGCGGAAGGCCGACTGCAGCACCGCGTAGAGCGTCTCGAGCACCCCCACGCCCCGAATGGCGATCGCCCCGACGACCGGCTCCTTGCCCTTCTTGCGCGTCTCTTCGATCTCCGCGTCCGTCTTCGTGTCGGGCAGATCGCGCTTGTTGTACTGGATGACCACCGGCACCTGCGCCGGGTCGAGGTTGTTCTCCTTCATGTTCTCGACGAGGTTCTTCCAGTAGGCGTTGTTCTCGGCGGCGGCGGCGCGGCGGCTGTCGGCGATGAAGGCGACCGCGTCAGCCCCCTGGAGCACGATTCGCCGCGTTGCGTTGTGAATCACCTGGCCGGGCACGGTGAACAGCTTCACCTTCACCTTGAAGCCGTTGGCGGTGCTGAAGAAGACGGGCAGCAGATCGAAGAAGAGCGTGCGATCGTCGTGGGTTTCGACGGTCAGCAGCCGCCCGCGGACCTCGGGGCTGGTCCGCTGGTGCACCATCTGGAGGTTGGTCGTCTTCCCCGAAAGACCGGGGCCGTAATAGACGATCTTGACGGTGAGTTCCCGCTGGGCGTGATTCAGTTGCACGTCGGGGGATTGTGGGGCCAACCGCCTGACCCGCCAAGAACAACTCGTGCATCGGGCGGGCAGGTGTGCAGAAAGCCGACATCAGCGCCCCCCACATTGAAATGTCTGAGGGTGCGCGACGTTGAAGATGGTGGTTAGGATCAGAACCGGCCGAGTTGAAGTACACCGTGGAGGAGTGGCGATGACCGACAAGCAGCTCGAAGGTACGCCGGGTACCAACCCGACCCCGCCGATGCCGATTCCGATGGACTGGAAGCTCGTAAAATTTGCGTCACCCACCGACGAGGACATGGGCCTCCTCGCTGGGCTGCGCTCTGGCAGCGAGCCCTGGAAGCAGCGGGGCGAGACGCAGGCCGAGAGCCTGGAGGCGCTCACCAAGCTGCGGCCCTTCATCTCGGTGGGCAAGCTCAACGGCGCGCTCGTCGGCTACGTGACCATCGAGCGCGATGGTCCGGTGCCCGGCGCCGCGTACCTGCGCAACATCGTGGTGAAGAACGAGTTCCGCCAGAAGGGCCTGGGGCACGTGCTGCTCGACCAGGGCCTGTCCATCGCGCGCGACATGAACCGCAAGACGCTCGCCCTGCGCGTCGACCCGGCGAACGGCCCGGCCGTCTCGTTCTACCGCAAGGTCGGCTTCACCACGGTGGCGACGGTGGTGTCGAAGAAGAGCGGCAAGCTGCGCCTGCTCATGAGCCGCGAGCTCTGATCAGCGGCCCCTGACCTCGCTCGGGGGTGAACGGCCGACGCTCCGGGGGCAACTCCGGAGCGTTTGTCATTTCAGGTTCTGAGTCTCGGCGTCCTGCGGCAGCGTGGCCTTCGCCAGCTCGACCAGCTTCTTGCGCGCGGGCCTGACGTCGAACCGCCCGCCCGGCACCCAGCGCCCGCCGGGTTTCCCGAGCACGAAGAAGACCTGGTTGCAGGAGAAGCTCACCAGCGCCTCGAGCGTGCCGATGCCCGACTGCATCTGGAAGGAGAGGTGCGGCACGAAGTTGCACTTCGCCACGTCCTGCTCGAGGCGGTAGCTCTTGTCGTCGTAGAGCACGCTGCGCAGCCCCTCGAGCTGCTTCGGGTCGAGCTCCTTGCCGGCGTTGCCGCGCACGAACTCACTCAAGATCGCCTTCGAGGGGTCAGGCCGCAGCCCGCCCGAGTCGCTCACGCGGAACACCTGCACCTTCGACGCGCCGCCCAGCGAGCCCAGCACGTTGTCGCCCAGCGCCTCGGTCACCTTCTCGGTCGGCGCCGTGACGGGAGGACGAGGAGGCGGCGGGCCCTTCTTCTTCTTCGGCGCCGCGAACACGGGCACCGCCAGCAACACGCACAGCAACCACGAGCTCCGACGCGACATGCGCTCTCTCATCGCATGTCACCCGTCGCCCGAAAAGAAGTCCGTCAGCCGCTCGGGCAGGGCCGCGCGCTCGGTGGGCCGACCCACGCGGTAGAGCGGCGGGAGCGCCGAGCGGAAGCTGCGAGCCGCCAGCGCGCGCAGCCCGTCACGCAGCCGCCGCCAGTCTTCATCGCCCTCGAGTCCATCTGCCTGCGCCGCCCACGCCCGCACCTGCGCACGCCCGCCCTGGAGCGGCGCACGCCCCTCGGGGGAAGCGGTCAGCTCGTGCGCAAGCATCAGCAGGGCCGCGCGCGCAGACTCTGCGTGGAGCCGCGCGGCGCCGTCGAGCTCACGCGCCAGCAGCCAGCGCAGCGCAGCCGGGCGCTCGTCTTCCGAGAGCTGCACGGGAGCGAAGCGCTCGGAGAGGATCGCCCCCACGTGCGCCTCGGCCGCCCCTCGCCAGAACGTCGCGTGCACCAGCGCGCGCGGGCCACCGGCGCCCCGGCTGCTCTTCGGCGCGCGCTTCGCGCGGCGGCGCAGCTCGCGCTCGACCCCGCCGGTGGTGTCGATGCGGGTCACCTGCGCCCAGCCCTGCTCCAGCGCGCGCTCACCTTCTGGAAGCGCCGCCAGCAGCACCTCGTACTCGGGCAGGGTGAAGGGCAGCCGCTGTCCGCGCGCGAACGGCCGCCCGAAGACGGCCTCGAGCGCGCCGCCGAAGCGACTGAGCGCGGGGAGGAGCGCCTCGTCGAGCTGCAGCGCTTCCTGCGCCGCGGCCTCGCGCTCGCCCATCGCCACCTGGCGCGGCACGCCCAGCACCTGGCCCAGCAGCGCACGCAGGCCTTCGCCGGCCGAAGCGTCGCGTTCGAGCCGGCGCTGCACGGCTTCGGTGAGCTCGCCGCGCAGCTTCGTCGTGTCCTGCAGGAGCGTGCGCACCTCTCCTGCGGGCCATGCCTCGACCTCGGCCCGGCGGCTCGCTCGCTCCAGGGCGTGGCCCACCTCTTCGTCGGTGCGGGCCACCTCGCGCGCGATGTCGCTGACCTCGCGCAGCCGCTGGCGCCACCCCCAGGCCTGCAGCGCCGGGATGAGGGCGCGGTAGCGGGTGCGGCTCGCCTCGAGCAGCGGCGCGGCGGCCTCGAGCTTGCGGCGCAGCTCTTCGTCGCTCGGCTTGCGTCGCTCCGCCATGGGTCACCGTTCTACCCCGCGCATCTGGCGCGGAGTCGAGGGACCAGTGCCGCGGCCGTTCGTCCCGAGCGGAGTGAACGGTGCTCTGTCGCGCCGCCCGGGTTCAGGTACGGTGCCGCCCATGCGCATCGTTGTGGTGCTGTCGGCGCTCCTGGCCCTGCCCGCCCTCGCGGCCGGCCCGGCGGAGACGGAAAAGAAACCGCGGCTGGTCGTCAACGATCTCACCGCGCTCCGCGTCGCGCCCGAAGAGGCGGCGGCCATCACCGACGCCGTGGTGACCTATCTCTCTGCGCGCGGCCTCTTCGAGGTGCTGGGGGCGCGCGACATTCAGACCATCCTCGGGGCCGAGCGGCAGAAGCAGCTCCTGGGCGCGTGTGGCGACGACAGCCTCGCCTGCAGCGTCGACCTCTCGAAGCTGGTCTCGGCGCGCTTCGTGTTGTCGGGCCAGCTCGCGCGCGTGGGCAGCGCCTACCAGCTCACCCTGCAGCTGGTGGACACCGAGCGCGCGCAGACCGCGAGCCGCAGCTCGAAGCTCGCCGGCAGCCTCGAGGCCGTGCGCGCGCTGGTGCCGTACGCCGCGTCGGAGGCCACCGGCTCTCCCCTGCCCCCGCCTCCCTCGCGCGTGTTGCCCATCACCCTCCTGGCCACCGGCGGCGCCACGCTGCTCTCGGGCGGCGTGGTGGGGCTGCTGGCGCTCTCGAAGGAAGCGCAGCTCAACGACGAGCTGTGCCCCGGCGGGCCGGCCGACGATGGGCGCTGCGACGGCAACAACCTGCGCGATCGCACCTTCTACGTGGAGCAGGAGCAGGCCCTCACGCTGCAGAAGGCGGTGAGCATCGGGCTGATGGCGGCCGGCGCGTTGATGCTGGGCTTCGGGGTGTGGCTCCTGCCGCCCGACGACGCGCGCACCCGCATCACCGCGCGCATGCTGCCTTCGCTCAACGGCTTCGTCCTCGCAGGAGGTTTCTGATGTGGCGCCGTCTGTGGTGGCTCCTTCCCCTCGTCGCCGCGGCCGCGTGCACCGGCCTCTACCTCGAGCAGGGCAACGCCTACCCGTGCGACTTCTCGGAAGGGCCGGGGCTCCGCGACGCGGTCTGCCAGCCCGGTGACGTGTGCGGCATCAACAACGTGTGCCGCAAGTACATCTACGAGGGCCCACGCTTCGAGGCAGGGCTGGGGCTGACGGTGCCGACGTTCGGCCCGGGCAGCGGCGAGGGGGCGGTGCTCCACCCGCTGGTGTTGAACCAGAAGGTCGAGTTCGTCACCCGCGAGGTGTTGCCCGGCGGCAGCACCTTCCTGTCGATGAAGGACGCCAACGGCGCGCTCCAGGTGTTCGAGCTCGACTTCCTGGGGCAGCTCACCCAGGTGGCCCTCCCGCCGATGCTCCCGCCCGGGCCACCGCCACCGCTGGCGCCCTTCACCGACGCGACCGGCGCGCGGAAGGTGCTCATCCACCTCCCGCTGAGGCTCGCCGTCGGCGATCTCGAGACGGGCACCGTGGCGCCCCTGCCCACCGGGCAGTTCCGCGACGTGGTCGTTCCCGAGCTTTCCTTCGACGCCGGGGTGCTGGTGGCGTCGCTCGCCACGCCGGTGGTGTGGGACCAGACCCAGGTCAGCGTGGTGCGGCAGCAGTCGGCGAACGCGTGGACCCTCGAGCCCCTCTTGAACGCGACGGGCCGGTACGACGACGTCGCGGGCCTGCCCACGGTCAACGCCCTGTGGCTGGTGATGCTGAAGAACGACACCCTCGAGCTGCACACGCTCGATGGAGGACAGGCGGCCGACGTCTCGCTGGATCCGCTGCCGATGAGCACGCTCCCCGGGACGATCCGAACCGACGTCGCGGGGCGGGTGGTGGTGGTGGAGCGGGGCAACGTGCTCTCGACCTTCCAGGTGCTGTCCACCGCGGCCGGGCTGACGCTGACGCGCGCGTGGCCCGACTGCAGGCCCTGCGACGTGACCGACCCGCCCGCGCAGATCTCACCGACGACCGCCACCGGAACGGTCCGCATCGAGCTCGTGTGTGGTGCCCTCGACGCCGTGGTGGTGACCGGCAGCATCGCGCGCAGCCAGACCGACCGGTGCACCACCGAGGAGATCGACCTGCTTCCCCAGGCGCGGCGCTTCGCCACCGCCTCGTGGGATTCCCAGGCGGGCATTCTGCTGGGTGGCCAGCACGGGCAGGTGTGGACGGGCGAGTCGATCTCGTCGCTTCGGCCCGCCTACCTGGACCGGGTGCCCCTCGACGTGGCGCCCGGCGAGGTCGGGGGCGTGCCCGTCACCGCCGCGCTCACCGACGACTACGTGGCGGTGCAGCAGGCAACGGGCCAGACCGGCCTCCACAACGGCTTCAGGCGCGTACTGCCCGACGAGCTGCGGTTCGGGCCCGACGCGAGGCTGGGGGGCTTCGTGCATGGCATCGCCAACTGGGGCGTGAGCACCGCGGGCGACCTCGTGGCGCTGAGGACCGAGCCCGGCCCCGCGCTCCCCCGCTTCGGGCCGGCCCTGGTGCGCGCGTCGGGAGAGCCGATCGGCTCGACCATCGGCGGCGAGTCCTTCACCCTCGAAGACGGCGGGGTGATCTTCTTCCTCGCCGCCGACGACAGCCTGTACCGGGTCAGCAACCCCGACCAGCAGCTCTCGCTGCGGCCTTCCGACGAGGTGGTGACGCCCGACCTCACGCCCGAGCCCTCGGTGCCGATTCGCAGCCTGGCGCTCGAGCGCACCCCGCTGGGCACCGGCGAAGACTACGCGCGCGGGTACCTGGTCACCTCGCGCGACGTGTTCGCCTGGGAGCTGGGTGGAAACCCGCTGCGCTGGTCTTCGACGCCGCTCGAGCTGAGCAGCGGCGAGCCGCTCGAGGTGTGGTTCGACTCGACGCGCAGCGCGCTGGGCCGGGTGGGCTTCAGCGACGGGCAGATCTCCACGCTGCCGGGTGGGTACGAGCTCGCCGAGCCGCTCCCGGCCAACGAAGAGGTGCCGCCCCAGGTGCTCGACTACGAGAACCTCGGTGGGTGGCCCGTCGCCTACGCCACCACCGGCGTCTTCATCGCCGGGTGGGACGTGGTGAACGGCAAGCTGCAGAACCGCTTCCCTGACGGCGGCATCAACCGCCCGATGAGCTGGCGCGAGGTGACGCTCGAAGGCGCCAACCCGAAGCCGTGGATGCGCGACGGCGGCCTGTTCCGCCCGACGGAAGCGAAGCCCGGCCGGCTGTTCGTCTCGGTGGATCCGCCCGTTGGCAAAGAACAGACCTACAGGCTGCTGCTCTTCCTCGACGACCAGGTGCTGCAGGTGGCGCGGCACGTGCGCAGCCTGCGGTGAAGCTGCTCTCGCTCTCGTACGAGCGGTTTCGCAACCTCGAGCCCATCTCGCTCGAGCCGTCGCCGCACGCCACCATCGCCGTGGGCGAGAACGGCCAGGGCAAGACCAACCTGCTCGAGGGGCTGTACCTGCTGGCCACGCTCAAGCCGCTGCGCGCGAACAAGCTCAGCGAGCTCATTCGTTTCGGGGAGCCGAGCGCGAAGGTGACGGGCCGCTTCCTCATCGCGGGCGCCGAGCGGGAGATCTCGGTCGAGGTCATTCCCGGGGGGCGCACCGCCTTCGTCGACGGCAAGCGCGCCCACTCGCTCGACGCCTACTTCGGGGGCGTGTCGGTGGTGGCCTTCACGCCCGACGATCTCGCGGTGGTGAAGGGCGGGCCCGACGGCCGGCGCGCCTTCCTCGATCGCAGCGTCTTCAACGTGGTGCCCGGCTACCTCGACGAGAGCCGCGAGTACGGCCGCGCGCTCAAGAGCCGCAACAAGCTGCTCAAGGACCGCGCGCCCATGAGCCACCTCCAGGCGTGGGACGCCACCCTGGCGAAGCTGGGGGCGCGGCTGTGGGTGCGGCGCCGCGGCCTGATGGTCAGCCTGGTCGAGCGGGCGCGCGCGGCGTTCCAGCGCATCGGCCGCTCGCCGCTCGAGGCGCAGTGGAGCTACGAACCGGCGCACCTGGGCGAGGGCATCGTCTTTGGCACCGCGTCGGAGGCCGAGCTCGCCGCGCAGATGCTGGGGCGCCTCGACGCGCGCCTCACCCGCGACGTCGAGCGCGGCTTCACGTCGGTGGGGCCGCACGCCGACGACGTCGACATCACCCTGGGCGAGAAGCCCGCGCGCGCCTACGCCAGCCAGGGCCAGAGCCGCGCGCTGGTGCTGGCCTGGAAGGTGGCCGAGATCGAGAACCTGCAGCAGCAGAACGGCTTTCTGCCCCTGTTGCTGCTCGACGACGTGTCCAGCGAGCTCGACCCCGAGCGCAACGCGTTCCTGATGGGCTACCTCGCCGACAGCGGCGCCCAGACGCTGCTCACCACCACCGACGCGGCGCTGGTGACGCGCGCGGCCGGAGCAGACACGAAGTGGTACCGCGTTCACGCGGGCCGCATCTCGCCCGAGCACCGCTGAGGCCTGGAACCGGGACCCCGCTGACCCTCGGGGCGAACCCGCTCACCCCGAGCGGGGTCGAGGGGCGGCCTCCTGGCACATCGGCATCGCGGGACACGTACCGTAGCGTTGCCCTCCTCTCTCCCTCGAGGCGCGAGTTCGCCCTTCCCCTCGGAGAGAGGGAGACACTCGTTCAGCCGACTGAGTCGGTCTCGAACACGATCGGCGGCGGCGGGGTCTCGTGCGCGCGCACGTGGCGGCGCAGGGCCATCGAGGGGAGGTGGAAGTCGACCTCGAGCACGTGCTTGCCGTCGAGCGGGAAGAGCCGCTGGTAGATGAAAGCGGCCAGCCCTTCGGAAAGGCGGCGGCGGTGGTGCTTGCCGTCGAGCACGCCCGCGCGGTGAATCGCGGCGGTGACGTTGGGCGCGCGGAAGACGCAGACGGCGAGGCGGCCGTCCATCGCGGCGTCGAGCGCGAGATCGAGGGCCTGCGCGTCGTCGACCAGGTCGAAGCCCACCACGTCGAGCGGCTGCAGCCGCGTCGCGCGCGCGAAGTCGGACAGGTCGGCGTCCATGCCGAGGATCGACTGCCGGGCCGCGCCCGGTCCGGGACGGAGCGGGAGGCCCAGCGGTTCCTCGAGCGAAGCGACGTGGCGCCCGTCAGCCACGAAGCGCTGCAGCAGCGCCGAGTAGAGGGTGCTCCGCCCGTTGCCCGGCTCGCCGCTCAGCAGCAGCAGCCCGCGCTCGAGGCGCAGCAGCGGGCCCTGCACCAACGGAGAGAGCCCGAGCTCATCGAGCGTGGGGATCGCCGACGGCAGCGCGCGGAAGGTCGCGGCGCGGAAGGTGCGCTCGGTGGTGACGGTGACACGAAAGCGCCCCAGCTCGGTCGACGCCACGGAGTGGACCACCGGCCCGCGCGCGGCGAGCAGCGACGAGGGCAACACCGGGCTCACCAGGTCAGCCACTTCATCTGGCGTGAGCAGCGCTTCACCCAGCGCCTTGCTGCCGAACGCGCCGTGCAGCGTCGGAGGCAGCCCCACGGTGAGGGTGAGATCGGTCGCGCCGTGCGCGCGCACTTCCTTGAGCAGGGTGGAGATCTGCAGCGCCTCGGTGCGCGAAGGCTGGGGGCTGGACAGATCTCCGCGGCGCAGCAGCACCACGTGCTCCTCGGGCGCCCGCTCGGCCCGCATCGCGCTGCTCTCGAGCACGTTGAGCAGCTCTGATTCCCACCCGAACTGCACCGCCTCACGCGCCTGGCGCAGCGAGGTCTTGTTCACCTGCCGGGCCACCACCCGCAGGGGGAGCGAGCCGAACGCGAACGCGCCCACCCCGCGGCGATCGAGCCAGCCGCCCTCGAGCAGCTGCGTGGCCAGCGCGTCGTCGGTCAGCGCGAGCGAGGCGATGAGGTGGAAGCGCTGTTCCCAGTTGCTGGCGCCCTCGAGGTCGAGCACCCCGCCCGGCTCACCGGCGCGGAAGATGGTGGCGGCCAGCGCCGCCGCCGCCTCGTCACCGAGCGTGCCGGTGTCGAAGGTCGCCTCGAGCACCCTGTGCGGCACCGCGCGCAGCTGCTCGCGCAGGGACTCCGGCTCGAGGAAGCGCGCGTGGAGGAGCGACATCAGATGTCGAGGCTGGCGTTGAGCGCGTTGTCTTCGATGAACTTGCGGCGCGGCTCGACCTCTTCACCCATCAGCAGCGAGAAGTAGCGCTCGGCCTCGACCGCGTCGGACACCCTCACCTGGAACATGGTGCGGACCGCGGGGTCCATGGTGGTCTCCTTGAGCTGCTCGGGGTTCATCTCACCGAGGCCCTTGTACCGCTGCATGGCGACGCCCTTCTGCGCGTCGTCGAGCGCGTACTTGAGCACCTCCTGGTAGGTGTTCGCGGTGAAGGTCTCGTTGACGGCGTCCTTGGTGGCGTCGCCGATGTGCAGCGTGTACGGCGCCACGCCGAAGGCCTTGAAGCTCTCCTTGAGCGCGACGAGCTCGCGGAACTCGGGCGAGGTGAGGAAGGGCACGTCGATGACGGTGTCGCGCGGCGAGCCGTTCACCTCGGTGGCGATGATGTACTTCTTGGCCGAGTGCTCCGGGTCGGCGGTGCGCTTGGTGCCGTTCTTCGAGAGCCAGTCCACCAGGTCGGGGTGACGCGTCTCGATGTACTCGAGCATCTGGTCGAACTGATCAGCGGCCGCGTCATCGTCCTTGAGCATCTCGGGCGTGAGCGAGGTGGCCTGGATCAACGCGTCGATCACCCGCGCGTCCTTCCGCAGCGACATGCGCTCGAGCCGCTTCTCGTACTTGATCACCTTCGAGAGCAGCGCCTTGAACTCGTCGCCGGCCACCTCGGTGTTGTCGGCGCGGACCAGCGTGGTCCGCTCGGCGGCGATCGACAGGAGGTACTCGTCGCGGGCGTCCTCGTCCTTGACGTACAGCTCCTTCTTGCCGCGCGTGATTTTGAAGAGCGGCGGCTGCGCGATGTACACGTAGCCCTTCTCGATGATCTCCGGCATCTGCCGGAAGAAGAAGGTCAGCAGCAGGGTGCGGATGTGCGAGCCGTCGACGTCGGCGTCCGTCATCAGGATGATGCGGTGGTAGCGGATCTCGTCGGGCTTGTAGTCCTCGGTGTTGTTGCCGGCGCGCACGCCGGTTCCGAGCGCGGTGATCAGCGTGACGATGGCGTCGCTGCTGAGCATCTTCTCGAGGCGCGCCTTCTCGACGTTCAGGATCTTGCCGCGCAGCGGAAGGATCGCCTGGAACTGCGCGTCGCGGCCCTGCTTGGCCGAGCCGCCTGCGGAGTCACCCTCGACGATGTACAGCTCGGACTTCGCGGGGTCCTTCTCGCGGCAGTCGGCCAGCTTGCCGGGCAGCGACATGCCGTCGAGCACGCCCTTGCGGCGCACGGTCTCGCGGGCCTTGCGCGCGGCGATGCGGGCGCGCGCGGCGTCGCCGATCTTCCCGATGATCTTCTTCGCGGTCTGCGGGTTCTCGTCGAGCCAGTTCTGCAGGCGCTCGTTGACGATGCTCTCCACCAGGCCCTTCACCTCGGAGTTGCCCAGCTTCTGCTTGGTCTGCCCTTCGAACTGCGGCTGGGGAATCTTCACCGAGATGACGGCGGCGAGGCCTTCGCGCGCGTCTTCACCGCTGGGCTGCTCCTTGATGTCCTTCCACAGGCCGGTGCGCTCGGCGTACGCGTTGATGGTGCGGGTGAGCGCGGCCTTGAAGCCCGAGAGGTGGGTGCCGCCCTCGGGCGTGTTGATGTTGTTGGCGAAGGTGAAGATCTTCTCGTCGTAGCCCTCGTTCCACTGCAGGGCGATCTCGACCTGGATCTGGTCCTTCTCTGCCTTGAGGCCGACCGGCTTCTCGTGAATCGGTTTCTTCGCCGAGTTGATGTACTCGACGAAGCTCATGATGCCGCCTTCGAAGCAGAAGTCGTGGCCCTTGCCGCTGCGCTCGTCGGTGATGGTGATGTGCAGGCCCGCGTTCAAGAAGGCGAGCTCGCGCAGGCGCGTGGACAGGGTGTCGAAGTCGTATTCCTTCACCTCGAAGATGGTCGGGTCCGGGTGGAAGGACACCTTGGTGCCGCGCTTGTCGGTGGTGCCGATCTCCGCGACCGCCTGCTGGGGCACGCCGCGCGCGTACTTCTGCTGGTAGACCTTGCCGTTGCGCGAGACCTCGACGTGGAGCCAGTCGGACAGCGCGTTGACGCAGCTCACGCCCACGCCGTGCAGACCGCCTGACACCTTGTACGCGGAGTTCTCGAACTTGCCGCCGGCGTGCAGCTTCGTCATCACCACGTCGAGCGTGTCCATGCCGGGCACGGTCGGGTGCGGCCCGACGGGAATGCCGCGGCCGTCGTCGATGACGGTGATGGAGTTGTCGACGTGGATGAAGACGTTCACCTGCGTGGCGAACTGCGCGAGCGCTTCGTCGACCGAGTTGTCGACCACTTCGTAGACGAGGTGGTGAAGACCCCGCACGAACGTGTCGCCGATGTACATGCCGGGGCGCTTGCGGACCGCCTCCAGGCCTTCCAAAACGGTGATGCTCGCTGCGTTGTATTCGGCCGGTGTATTGGCGTCGGTCTGGGGCGTCGGAGTGTCCATCTCGGGGTGATTCCTCGCTTGAAACCGCGCGGTACAAACGCGCGAAAACACGAGAAACCGTCTAGCATGTTTCGACCTGTTGAAGCATCGATTCCGACCCTCGCAACATCTCGGAATAACAGCCGAACTTGGCCGATTTACCGCGCGCTGCCCGCGGTCCAGACCACGCCGAGGTTAAGGGTGGTCAGATGGGCGGCCGGGCGCCCCGGGTCGAGAAGCTGCCAGGCCTGTTGAACGTCGAGGGACACCCTGTCTCCGGCAAGTAGACGAATGGGCCCGCGGTCGCACAGGGCCGGCCACTGTTGGAAACCTGGTGGGGTCCCCACACCCTCAACACGCCGAGGGTCAGGTCCGGCGGCCCCGGGCTCAAGACCTCGAGCGTCCACCCACGCGGCGCTGCCTGCCCCTGTTCCCGCGCTTGACCGGCGCCGCGTCGGTCTCGCGCGCCGCCAGCGGCCCATGGCCATGCTCACAGCGCACCTCGGCGAACACCCGCCCACCACACTCGCGATGGAACACCTCGAGCGGGCCCGCGCCGTCGTACAGCCAGCGATCGCCCCACTGCCTCAGCGCCTGCAGCACCGGGTACAGCTCATGGCCCTTCGGGGTGAGCCGGTATTCGAAGCGCTCGCGCTGCCCCTCGTCGCGGTACGGCACCTTCTGCATCACGCCGTGCTCCACCAGCGTCGCCAGCCGGGCGGTGAGCAGGTTCCGGGCGCAGCCGACGGCGCGCTGGAACTCATCGAAGCGGCGCAACCCGAAGAACGCCTCGCGAATGATCAACACCGTCCAGCGCTCACCGACGATCTCCAGCGCACCCGCCACGGGACAACCTTCACGGGGCATCGCGAGCAGCTCGGTCCGTTCCATACACTCACCCTACCACCTGAGTTGCATTCAACAACCCAGTGACACCACCTGAGTAGCTCATTAGAACTCAGCTATGACCACGCTCCTCATCCACTCCACGGGCACGGCCCCCTTCATGTGGGACTCGATCCCCGACGAGCTCATCCCGGCGGACCAGCGGCTCGCACCGTCGAACCTCGGCTACCCACCCCACGCGCCGGTTGCGCGGGGCACGCCGGTATCACTGGGCGAAGACACGGCCCACCTGGTGGCGCAGCTCCCGCGGGAGGGCCGGTTGGACGTGGTGGCGCACTCGTACGGAGGGCTGCTCGCGCTCGAGCTGATCCCCCTGCTCGGGGCCCGCCTGCGCTCGCTCTTTCTCTGGGAGCCGGTGATGTTCGGCGCGCTGGCGAAGGAGCCGTCGGCCGACCCTGACGCCATCGCCCAGGTGCACGAGTTCATGGGCAACCCCTGGTTCCTCACCGACACGGAGCAGGGCGGCACGGAGCCCTGGCTGGAGCTCTTCATCGACTTCTGGAACCGGCCCGGCTCGTGGGCGCGGCTGCCGGACCTGATGCGGAACCACAACCTCGAGGTGGGCTGGAAGATGTTCCAGGAGGTGCGCTCGGTGTTCTTCTCGTCGCGCACCTTCGAGGCGCACCCGCTGCCGCGCGTGCCGGTGACCCTGGCGATGGGCGAGCGCAGCCCCACCGGCTCGCGGGAGACCGTCAAGGCGCTGGGCCGCCACAACCCGCACGCCCGGGCGGTCGAGGTCGCGGGCACGGGGCACATGGGGCCCCTCACCCACCCCCAGAAGTTCCACGCAGCGCTGGCGGAGCACGCACGTGAGAAGTCACCCGGGATGATGGAGCGCACGTCATCTTGATGGAGCTGGGTGCGGAAAGCGCCGCTGGGAACACCTGAATCCCGGCGCCTGCGACGCGCGCGGGGTTTGCAGTGACGGGGGGTGTGACCCCCCCGTCAGGCCCCAACCCCACCCTGCGCATCGAGGTGAGCCTCAAGACGATGCTGCTCGCCGTGGCGGTGCTGGCCGGGACCTGGATCCTGATCACGCTGGTGCCCGTGGCGCTGGCGCTGGTGGTCGCGCTCATCTTCGCCGGCACGCTCAACCCGGCGGTGCAGTGGTTCGAGCGGCACCAGGTGCGGCGGGAGCTCGCGTTGGTGGTGGTCTTCGGGGTGTCCGCGCTCGTGGTGGGAGCGCTGGCCCTGCTCATCTTCCCCTCGTTGACCGAGCAGCTGCTCAACTACGCGGCGAAGGTGCCGGAGCTGCAGGCGAGCCTCGCAGCCGCGCTCGGTGAGTTCCGCTCGTTGAGCTCGGCCTCGGAAGCGGTGAAGAACTTCGACCCGGGAACGCTGATGACCGGAGGGGTGACCCGGCTCGCCTCGGCCTCGGGCGGGGTGCTGGAGTTTCTCGGCTACCTCGCCTCGAGCCTGGTGCTGGCGCTCTACTTCGTCGCCGATCGCGAGCGGGTGCGGGGAGGGCTCTATTCCCTCGTGCCGCGTGGTCACCACGTTCGGCTCGCCCACATCCTCAACCGGCTGGAGACCATCGTCGGCGGCTACATGCGCGGGCAGTTGATCACCTCGGTGGCGATCTTCCTCTTCACCTGGGCGTTGCTGACCGCGTGTCAAGTGCCGGGCGCGCTCGCGCTGGCGGCGTTCGCGGGGCTCACCGACGTCATCCCCTTCGTGGGCGGGCTGATCGCGATGACGCCGGCCACCCTGGCCGCGGTCGCCGTGGGCCCATGGGTGGGCGTGATCGTGTTGGTGGCGATGTTCGTCTACATGGAGTTCGAGAGCCGGATTCTCGTGCCGCGCGTGTACGGCCACATCCTCCGGTTGCCGTCGGTGGTGGTGGTGGTGGCGCTGCTCATCGGCGGCCGGTTGCTGGGCATCATCGGCGCGGTGATCGCGCTCCCGGTGGCCGCGGCGCTGCGCATGCTGTTCGAGGAGCTGCGCGTCGAGCTACCCGGCGAAGACCACGACGGCCACCTGGTGCAGCAGCAGGACGCGAGCGATCAGCGTGAATACGAGCGCCAGACCGCGGGGGTGACGGCGCACGCCGCCGCCGAGGTCGCGGGGCAGATCGCCGACAAGACCGACGCCGAGGAATCCGCGCGGGGCTGAGCTGCTTGCGGCTGGACGCCGTCGCGGAAAGAGTGCCCGCGTGTTCCTGGTCCTGCGCTGGTTTCTCTTCTCGTTGTTTGCTCCCGGGGTCGGGTTCTGGCGCGCGGGAAAGCCGCAGCTCGCGATCGCGTCCTCGCTGGCGATCCTCCCTCTCCCGGGCGCGCTCTTCGTCTTCAGCTTCGCGCCCCGGAAGTTCGTGTGGCTGGTGGTCTTCGCGGTGGTGGTGGTGGTCTGCGCGTACTTCGTCCAGGCGGTGCTCGGCGCCCTCGCCGCTCGCAAGGCGGTGGCGCGTTGGCCCGCGGTGCTGGCGTTCACGCTCGGGGTGCTCGTGCTCAACAACCTCGTCGGACAGCTCTTTGGCTCCCGGCTCGCCCCGTTCAACACGCCCGCGGAGAGCATGAGGCCCACGCTCATCTCCGGAGACCAGTTCTACGTCCTCACCGATCGCGACCGGAACCCGGTGGAGCGCGGTTCGGTGATCGTCTACCGCGATGTGACGAGCGGCTTCGACTTCGTGAAGCGGGCCGTGGGCCTCGAAGGCGATCGCGTGGACTGGGACGGCGCGACCCTGACGATCAATGGCACGCCGCTTCCCACCGGGCCGTGCGAGCCGGAAGAGCCCAGCGGCTGCCACACCGAGCGACGCGGAAGGCACAGGTGGCGCGTGATCACCGGCCAGCTCGCGCTGCCGGGAAGCTGGGACGTGCCGCAGGGCCACGTGTTCGCCCTCGGCGACAACCGCGACAACTCGCTCGACAGCCGCTCGAATGGTCCGGTGCCGCTCGAGGACGTGAAAGGCGTCGCCGAGGTCATTCACTTCTCCTGGCCGAAGCTCTCGCGAACAGGGCGCCCGCTCGACCTCCCGCCCTGAACCAGCGGACCCGGGCGAAAATGAGGCGCGCCGGGGACGGAACGGTGATCAACCCGGGCGAGCGGGAGGCTAGGGTGCGGCCCGTGGAGGGCACCCCGTC
Source organism: Archangium sp. (assembly GCA_030681645.1). GTDB lineage: Bacteria > Myxococcota > Myxococcia > Myxococcales > Myxococcaceae > Archangium_A. Next base: position 29,482 of record JAUXRX010000045.1, on the reverse strand, counting down.
CGAGCGCGAAGAGAAGTACACGCTGCACCTGCGTACGCAGGGCATCGAGGCCTCCTCGCTCACCCTCGCGGAAGACGGCACCATGCTCACGCCCTCGGCGCGCGCGCGGGTCGACGAGCGGGTCGAGGTGAGGCCGCCCCCCGCGCCGCCTGGCGAGCCGGACCTGTCGGCTGAGCTCGGCGTGCTGCGCACGCTGGGCGTGGGCGGCATGGGCAAGGTGCTGCTCGCCGTTCAGCGCCCCCTGCAACGCGAGGTCGCGGTGAAGATGCCGCGCAACGCCGACGTGACCGGCCAGCTCACCGCCGAGCTGATGCGGGAAGCGCTCGTGACCGGCCGCCTCGAGCACCCGAACATCGTGCCGGTGCACACGCTGGGCAAGGCGCAGGACGGCGCGCCCTTCTTCGTGATGAAGCGCATCGAGGGCACGCCGTGGCGTCAGCTGCTCGACGACCCGGCCGCGCTGGCGAAGGTGGGCCGCCGGGCCGAAGATCCACTCGGCTTTCACCTGGGCGTGTTGCTCGAGGTCTGCAACGCGGTGTCGTTCGCGCACAGCCGCGGCGTGCTGCACCGCGACCTCAAGCCCGACAACGTGATGCTGGGCAGCTTCGGTGAGGTGTACGTGCTCGACTGGGGCATCGCCGTCACCGTGCAGGCCGACCCGCTGCTCTCCCTCGCGTCGGACAGCCACGGCATCTGCGGCACGCCTTCGTACATGGCGCCCGAGATGGCCGGGGGTGACGGCACCAGGCTGTCCGAGCGCACCGACGTGTTCCTGCTCGGCGCGGTGTTGCACCACATCATCGCGGGCAAGCCGCCGCACCAGGGCTCCACCGTGGTGGCGGTGCTGACCGAGGCGTGGGAAGCGAAGCCGCCTGCGTTCGCGGCCACCGTGCCCGACGAGCTCGCCGCCATCTGCCGCCGCGCGATGGCCCGGAAACCGGAGGAGCGCTACGCCTCGGTGCAGGAGCTGCGCGACGCGCTCGAGGGCTTCCTGCGCCGCCGCGATTCCCTCGCGCTGGCCGCGGAGGCCGAGCGCCGGCTCGGCACGCTCGAGACCTCGCTCGCGCACAAGCGCGCCGGAACGGCGGTCGATCCACTCGCGCTGCAGGTGGCGTTCACGGAGTGCCGCTTCGCCTTCCAGCAGGTGCGCGCGGTGCCTGGCCTGGAAGCGTCGGCGAAGGCCGGGCTCTCCCGGGCGCTGATGGCGATGGCGCGGGGCGAGCTGCTCGACGAGAACCTCCCTGCGGCGCGGGCGCTGATCTCGCAGCTCGAGGTGGTGCCGCCAGAGCTCGCGGCGGAGGCCGAGGCGCTCGCGCAGAAGCTCGCCGGGCAGAAGGCCCGCGTGGCCGCGCTCGAACACCTCGAAGAGGAGACGGATCTCAACCGCGCCGTGTCGTTGCGCTCGCGGGTGGCGCTGGCGGTGTCGCTGGTGTGCTCGGCGGCGATGTTCGGCATCGCCCTGCTCAAGCGCGCGGGCGTGATGCCGTTCGGCTTCCGCGAGGCCGTGGTGGGGATGTCGGTGTTCAGCGTCGCCCTCGCCTTGATGGAGGTGCTCATTCGCCAGCGCTCGAAGCTGAACGAGGCGCAGCGGCGGCTCTTGCGCGGCAACCGGGTGGCGTTGGTCAGCTTCATCGTGTTCTGGAGCGGCGCGTGGGCGCTGGGGCTCACCTTCGAGGCCGCGGCGGTCACGTTCATGTTCTGCGTGGCGGTGAACTGGTGGATCGCCAGCGTGCTCTACGACCGCCGCGCGTGGCCCGTCGCGGCCACGTTCTCGGTGGCCTCCCCAGCGGCGGCGCTGCTGACCGGGTGGCAGTTCGAGATCTTCGCCGCGGCCACGCTCGTCGGGTTTGGCGGGCTCGCGCTCGCGTGGCGCGCACGGACCGTCCCCGAGAGGGGTTGATCGAATCGCGATCGAGCTCATCACCGTGCACCCCGAGCGGGGGGGCGCCCTCAGCGAAGCAGGGAATCGAGCATGAAGCGCTCGGGCTGCAGCTCGCCGTCGACGAACACGCAGCTCGGCTCGGTGCTGCGCGTGCTCAGCGGCCAGGCGATGGGGCGAAGCCGCGCCACCTTCACGCCACCCTCGGCGATCGCGAGGGAGTCGATGGGGAACGGCAGCGTGATCTTCAGCCGCCACCGCCCCTGCTTCGCGAGGTGCATGCGCTCGATATGCAGGCCCGCCACCGCGGTCGGGTTGGAGACGTCGACCTTCCACTTCTGCAGTTGCCTGCCCTGCCCTCGCACGTAGAGATCGAAGTGCGAACTCGCGCCTCGAGGGGAAAGGGGCTTCGCGTCCGCGCGCCAGTCGAGGAAGAGCACGTCGTCCCCCGCCATCACGCCGCGCTCGAAGAAGTCGCACGGCGAATCGGTGAGCCCCCGCGTGTCCTGCTTCCAGCCGAACGACGACGGCAGGCGGATGCGCGAGACCGCGCGGACGAACGGCTTCTCGGCGGCCGGGGCGATCAGCTCGGCGGTGTCCGCGAGGTACAGGTGATCTGCGCCGTCGCGCGCCTGCACCCAGAGCAGCCATTCCCCTTCACTCGCCGCCACGCCCTTCACCGCGAAGCCTGCGTGACTGAACGAGCTGAGCACCTTCCCGTCGGCGCTCGAGACGAAGGTGAGCGCGCGCTCGAAGTTGAGGGCGATGACGGGCTCGACCGGGTGCACGGTGAGCTGCTCTCTGAGCGGAGTTCCCTGAAGCGTGGTCTCTCCCAGCGGCTTCTTGCCCAGGCGGCAGCCCGTGGCTTCGCACTTCACCGCGGGCGGCAGCGGGATGTCGGGGCAGGCGTCTTCACCGAAGCCTTCGGTGGCTCCGGTCTGCACGTCGACGGTCCAGCGGATGCACGGCGTCTGCGCTGACCAGCGTGTCCAGACCGACACGGTGTGGGCGTCGGGCGACAGGGCCACGGCCGCGATGGTGCTCGGCTCGGCGAAGGCCTTGAACTTGTGGAGCGGGACGTCGACCAGTTGGCTCGTGATCAACAGCAGGACGGAGGTCAGCACGGGCGATTGGTGTGCAAGCGGCTTGCCCTCTCCCGACAATCACTCCGCGATGACTCCGACCAGGTACTCGCCGGGCAGCACCCCCGCCGCAGACTGATAGGTGTCGAGCGACAGCCAGTACGTGCCCGCGGCGAGCTGGCGCACGAAGAACTTGTCGTTGCGCACCACGCACGATTGCCCCGACGTCGTGTCGCTCATCAGGTGCACGTCGATGTCGGCCGTCCCCAGTGACACCACGAACACGCGCACGTTCGTCGGCTGCGCCAGCTCGAGCCGGTACAGCACCTCGCGCCCGCTCTCGTTCGCCGCCGAAGCGCAGCCCGGGTACGAGTCGATGCGCGCCGCGCCGTCCGTGCGCGTGTCACGCACGTCGACGAAGGGCAGCGAGTTGATCACGATCTCGTCGCCCCGCAGCCCGGTGCCCTGAATGCGCGGCGCCGTCGCGTCAGGCGCCGTGCCCGAGCTGACCGCCCCCCACGCACGCGAGAGCCCCTCGAGCGTGGCGAGGTTGCGGGTGTTGTGACCGAAGGCCAGCCCGGCGGGCGTGAGCGCGCAGCCCCGCACCGCGCCCGGCACGTACACGTTGAGGTGCACCCCATCGGCGCCGAGCCCGTGCGCGGGCACGTTGAGCAGCTCGCGGTGCAGGTCGATGAAGGGCACCCGCCGGGCCTGCGCGATGCCGCGCGCCACCAGGTTGTACCGGGGCACCCACGCGTCGGTGGTCGCGCTGTCGTCGCGCGGCGGAATCGCCGAGACGATCGGCACCACGCCCAGCATCGAGAGCGTGTCGATGATGGTGAACATGTTCCGCCCGAACGTGTGCGTGTCGGCGAGGCCCACGTCGTTGGTGCCGAACATCACCGTGGCATAGCGGGGCGAGGCGGCGTCGAGTTCCTGCTGCAGCGGCGTGGGCATTCCGACGAGTGTCGAGGAGGCAAACCAGCCCACCGTCGCCGAGAGGCTGGTGCGATCGAACGGCGTGGTGCTGCCCACCATGCCTCCGAGGAAATGCGTGAGCGCCGGCTGCAGCGCGGTGTGCGTGGACAGGTCCACCCCCGCGCCGGCGAAGCACCCGAGGTAGTTCGTGTTCACCGTGTTGGAGTCGCCGATCTTCGAGAAGACCGCGGCGTTCCTCAAGGGCGAGAGCGCGGCGATGGACCGCAGGTGCGCCGCCACCTCGGCGGTGAGCGGCGACTGGGTACGGCCCGACGGGTAGCGCAGCACCGAGAAGCCCGCGTCGACCGGCTGGCCCGCATCGACCACGCCCGCATCGGGGCCCGCGTCGACGCCCGCGTCCGGCTCGACCACGCCGGCGTCCGTGCCAGCGTCCACCGGCTGGCCCGCGTCGAACACGAAGAACCCCGCGTCGATGCGAGGCCCGGCGTCGTCGAGATCGATCACCGGCCCACACCCCGCGGCGAGCAACAACCCACCGAGCGCGGCGCGAAGCCTCATGGGCGCGCATGGTACCAGTGAAACCAGCCCGCGCCCCCGCGCACGCTGAATAACGCGCCGCGCCGCCCGTCGGAGCGGCCCGTGAACACCGCGCTGCTCCTCATCACCCTGGCCCAGGGCTTCGACGGCCTCTCGATGTGGACCGACGTGCACGGCGTGGTGCACGTGGTGGCCTCGAACCAGGCCCCGCACGGGGCGACGGTGCTCGAAGGGCGCGGCTATTCCGTCATCGACGCAGATGGCCGGCCCGTCGTGCTGGCCGATGGGGGTTCGCGCGCAGACGATTCGGCGTGGTGGCGAGCGCGCTTCGAGCAGGCGCGGCTCGCGGTGCAGGCGAGCCAGGCGCTCGAGAGCGCCGCGCAGCGCGACGTGTACGAAGCCGAGCGCGAGCTCTGCGTCACCGCGACGGCGAAGGCGAGCGCCCGCGTGCTGAGCCGCCGCCGGGGCCGGGTCATCGCCGAGGCCCACGACGAGCAGACCGCGCAGCAATGCCGCCGGGGCACGGCCACCGGCGCGATGGTGACCGCGCTGCAGGTGCGCCGCACCGAGCGGGAGCAGGCCGAGCGCGCCCTGCGCCGCCTCGAGCAGGAAGCCGTGGCCGAGCGCGTGCCGCTGCGCGATTGGCGCTGACTCACTGCTCCTTGATCCACCACGGCCCACCGACGAACTCCTGATCGAAGCTGCCGTCGCCGTCGGTGTCGTCGAAGCCCCGCGCGAAGATGGCGGCCGGGAGCTTGCCCGACTCCACGGGGATGGGCTGGCCCCGGTCATCGATCGGCCGGCCGGTATGGCCGTCCAGGGTGAAGGACCCCATGTCGGCGCCCGTCATCAGCACCGCGTCGACGCGCCCGTCACGGTCTTCGTCCCGGGTCCAGGTGCCGTTGGTGTCGTTGCCATCGAAGAACGAATCGACCTTGCCGTTCCCGGGAGCGAACCAGGCCTGGCGGCGGTCGGCCGCGGGGCGTTCGACTTCCAGCATCACCCTGTCGACGACGCCGAGGCGGCTCGTCGTGCGGAGGCGCGCGTCGGCCCGGCCGTCGCCGTTGAGATCGAACGTGTCGGTCGTCTCGACGACCTCCACGCCCCGCTCCTCGGACCGGCCCAGCCGCACCGCGCCGGCGGGGACGAGCGAGGCGATCTGCCTGCCGATGGCGGTGTTGGTGGGCACGGGGACTCGGGTGGGGAGGGGCTTGTCGGACCAGCTTTGCAGGCGGCGGGGCATCGGGTTCTCCGGGAAGAAGTGAACGTCGTGCCCGGGTCCTCTTCACGGCTGGTGCCAGCGGCAGACCGTCGCGATTGCTGGAACCTGCGCTGCCTTCGCCTGCGCGTGCCTGTGCCACCCGCAGCGCTCGAAGAGCAACGAGGGCGGAGTTTCTCGGCCCCGGAGAAACCGTGACCCTTGAGGCAACAGGCGATGCAGGCCCTGGAGCAGGTGAGGCGTGCCCTCCTGTTGCCCCGGCGACGACACCCTTGCTCAGCCGAAGAGGAAGGAGCCGAGCAGCAGGCCTCCGCCGACGAAGACGAGCAGCGCCCCCACCGCCAGGTCGCGCGCGACGCCTGAGCTCTCCACCTCGAGCACAGCCGACGCCGGGTTCGCGGGATCGTACGCGACGCGCACCGTCGCCCCCACGGGGTAGCGGCTGACCACGGCGACCGCCATCGCCTCGGCCGAGTAGGTGGTGACCGCCTGTTCCACGCGGTCGCAGGTGAAGTCGTGCGTACCGACGCGGTAGCGGTACTGCACGCGCGGCACGTGCACGCGTGGGCCGCGGCCGGTGCCCGGGTTCAGCTCTGGCACGTTGACGGTCAGCGCGCGATCGCCGCTCTGCACCGACGAGGCGACGATGACGCCCGGCACGACGGGCCACGAGTCGGTGCCCTTGCGCCTGCCCGCCGATGCCAGCGTGCGGCCCAGCGACACCACGCCCAGCAGCGCCAGCGCTCCTCCCACCAGGGCGAGCACTCAGTCCCCGCCCATCTTCCGCCTGACGACCGGGCGTGAGCCCCGCTTGTCCACCATGGAACCCCCTGAGAGTGAGTCAGGTTATCGTCAATCGAGGGCGCTGAAACGCCCTCACCCTGCTCGGCCTGCTGCTGATTCTGCGCCGGGGGCGCGGCAAGCGTTGTCGCCGATCAATTCCTGACATCCCCAATTCCGGTATCGGCCGAGGTCAATGAAGACCGACGCCGAACTCTTCTACACGCCCGGAAAACCCAATCGCGGACCGGCGTACCTCACCACCGCAAACCCCGCCTCGAAGCGCTACGCGAAGCCCGCGAAGCTGATGGAGAACCCCGACGCCATCGTGATCGGCACAGGCATCGGCGGCCTGTCGATCGCGAGCACGCTGGCGCAGAAGCGGGGCATGAAGGTGCTCATGCTCGAGCACCAGAAGGTGCCGGGGGGCTCGACGCACTGCCACGAGCTGGACGGCTTCGAATACAACAGCGGCGTCGACAGCATCGGCGACATGGACCCGCGCGTGGGCCGCGGCCTGTTCCGCGCGACGGCCGACTTCATCACCGGCGGCCAGCTCGAGTGGGCGAAGATGCCCGACGGACACGAGACCTGTACCTTCGGCGACGAGACGTTCTGGTGGTACTCGTCGCCCGAGAAGAACATCGAGTGGGTCGAGAAGAAGTTCCCGGGCGAAGGCAACGTTCGCAAGTACTACGACCTCGAGGAGAAGATTCAGTTCGACGCCTGGTCGTGGGCCATCACCAAGATGGCGCCGTCCTGGGTGCCCGAGAGCGCGAGAGAGGCGTTCTACGCCACGCTGGGCGGCAAGTGGCGCAAGTACATGCACCGCACCACCGCCGACGTGTTCATGGGCGAGCTGGGCTTTTCCAAGCGGCTGGCGGCGATCTTCTCGTACATGTACGGGAACCACGGGCGCACGCCGCAGCACTCGCCCTTCGCGTTCCACTCGGCCAACCTCTACCACTACCGCGACGGAGCCTATTACCCGGTGGGCGGCCCCTCGCAGATCGCCAACTGCGTCATCCCCATCGTCGAGGCGGCGGGTGGCCAGCTCGCCGTGTCGACGCCGGTGGAACGGATCCTCATCGAGAACGGCCGCGCGGTGGGCGTGCGCACCGCCGATGGCACCGAGGTGCGCAGCAAGCTGGTGATCAGCGACGCGTCGGCGTGGGTCACCTTCATGGAGCTGCTGCCCGAGGCCGAGCGGGAGAAGCACGGCTACGCGAAGCGCTTCGAGCAGACCGGCCCCAGCCCGGCCATGTGCTACCTGTTCCTCGGCTACGACGAAGAGATCGACCTGCCCAAACACATCGTCTGGCACATGCCCTCGTACGAGGGCGTCGACCCGTACGATCTCGACGCTGCCGACATGGTCTACAAGGGCGAGATGCGCTTCGAGGGCATGGGCGGCTACCTGCTCAGCCCGTCGGCGCGCGACCCGGTCTACCGCGAACGCTGCCCCGGCAAGTCGACGGTGACCGTGCTCGCCGAGGCGCCCGCCAATTGGGTCAAGCGCTACCGGGAAGACCCGTCGTTCCGGCCGGCCTTCGACGCGGGCGTGCGCGACAACATGATGAAGCTGGTTCACCGTCACATGCCAGTGTTGAAGGACAAGAAGCCGGTCTCGCTGCACGTCGGTGTTCCGGTGGGTTGCAACCCGCGCGCATGGGGAGGCTGCTCGCTGGGCATCGAGCCCTCGGGAGATCACTTCACGCGCGACACCCACTGGCTCCGGCCGAAGACCCCCATCGAGGGGCTCTGGTTGACCGGGCAGGACTCGTTCTCGGCGGGCGTGTGCGGGGCGATGGTGAGCGGGTCTCTGACGTACGCGGCGATCACCGGAGACTGGCTGTTCATGCTCGACAACCGCCTGTAAGGTGCCCGCGTCGCGTCGGTAGCGATTCACGTTCCTTTCGTGAGCCGCCCCGCCACTTCACGTCACAGCTGCTGCTGTTTCCCCCATTCCAAGGTGCACATGGATCTCCTGACCGCATTGAGCAACAAGTCCGACTATTCGAAGACGCAGCTCCAATTGATCGTCGGCGCGTGGGTGATGAGCGCGATGGTCGAGCCGAAGCAGAAGATCGACCTGAAGAACGGCGACATCGCCGAAGACGACTACGACAAGACGTCCATCTACTCGCTGCTCTACGCGCTCTACCGCTCGATGGGCACGGTGCGTTCGGGCAACGGCGAGCCGTACGAGTTCACCTTCAACACCTGGGGATACACCTGGCCGGCGTCGTGGGGCCCGGGGCCGATCTCGCCGAGCGACCCGCAGCTGATGGGGAAGAACGCGTACGCCGGCCTGTACCACTTCGATCTCGTGAAGGAGTACATCAAGTCGAAGGACGGCAAGGTGCACATCGTCGAGATGGGCTGCGGCACGGGCGCGGGCGCGCACCTGATCTGCTCGAAGATCATCCCCACCTGCACGTACGAAGCGGTCGACATGCAGCAGGCGGGCATCAACTCGTGCAAGCGCAAGTTCGTGCCCGAGCTCAACGGCCGGCTGGTGGCGACGTGCGGCGACGCGACGAAGCTCACCATTCCCGACGGCTCGGCTGACTTCGTGGCGGTCAACGAGACGCACGTCACCGAGATGCCGGGCCGCGCCACCGAAGAAGACGAGCGCTTCTTCAAGACCGCGTACCGGATGATCAAGCCGGGCGGCTTCCTGGTGTGGGGCAACGCCATCCCCGAGTCGACGTGGAAGCCGTGCTTCGATCTGCTGCACAGCATCGGCTTCAAGGTGCTCGAGACGTGCGACGTGACGAAGGAAGCGGTCAGGGCGCGCGACGAAGACAAGGCGCGCATCGACTCGTACGTGGAGCAGCTGATCAAGGCGTTCCACGGCTTCAAGATCCCCATGCTGGGCGGCAAGCGCCGCGAGCTGGCGGAGATCGCGCTGAAGAACTTCTCGCGCAATCCCGGCACCAAGCTCTACGACAACATGGTGGACGGCACCGACACCTACAAGGTGTCGCTGATTCAGAAGCCCCTCACCGTTCAGGCCTGAGCAGGGACGCCCGCCGGGACGACTACCGCCAGTAGTAGTCCCGGCAGGGCAGGCAGATGGAGTGGCTGGTGTTGCCGGGCCTCTCGCTCACGTAGCGCGGCACCCAGTCCCACTGCTCCGAGCCGTCGTTGCGCCTGGTGCGGCGGCAGTTGCTGCACTGGGTGAACAGCCCGGTCTGCTGCAGGTAGCGTTCGTCGAGCGGCGCGTGGGCCTCGAGGCCCCGCGTCTGCATCGGCGCCTCGACCTTGAGGCTGTTGATCAAGACGAAGCCGAGGCCGTTCGCGAGCGGGTACACGCTCTGGCGAAACGCCCTGAACGTGTCCGGGCTCGAGCACTCGTAGTCGTGGTGCCAGGCGGTGTGCGTGGCGCGCACGGTCGCCAGGCGCTGCTCGTAGAAGGGCCTCAGCTCACCGCTGACGGCGTCGAGCAGGCTGGCGCCCACGGGGAACTTCGTGAGCACGGCCTCACCGTGGTTGCTGGCGGCGAACCCGCAGTACGCGGGGTTGAAGTACACGAGGGCCAGCGCGGGGGAGAGCGCGAACACGCTGTGCTGCTCGCGCTCGAGGGTGGCGAACTCGAAGTCGAGCAGGCGCGCACGAAACTCCGGCTGGAAGCGCACCTCGTGCGTCATGGGGAGAGCCTCGCACCTTTGGCCGAGGTCAGGGAGAGCCGAGGCGGTAGCGCACTTCTTCGACGCCGTCGGGCCCCGTCTCGGCCGAGCCCGCCACCAGCCCGAACCCACACTTCTCGAGCACGCGGACGGAGCCATGGTTCGAGGTGGCGACGAACGCGTCGAGCGGTCGCATGGGGTCCACCCGCTCGACGAACTCGGCGAGGGCCGCGGTGGCGACGCCGCGCCCCCAGTGCTCACGTGCGACCCAGTAGGCGATGAGGCGCGCCTCGCCCTGGGTCCACGACGACACGAAGCCCGCGATGCGCTCGTCGACGACGATGGTGCGGGCGCGAACGCGCGGGTCACCGAGGATCCGCGTGCGCCAGTGATGGAGGAAGGCGGGCAGGTCCCGCGGGGTGAACGCGGCCATGCGCGCGGCCTCGGGATCGCGCTGGTGCTCGTAGAGCGCGGGGAGATCGCCTTCTTCCGTCTCTCGCAACATCAGGCGACCTCACGAGCGCAGGGCCGCTGCCGTTCGTGCCGGGAAGGGCGGCTTCCTGGCCTCGACCCCGCCCGGGACGAACGGGGGCGGGCACTGGCTGGGCCCCTCGACTTCGCTGTGGGTGAACGGGCCGGGCTCATTTCGGCGACTCTACTCGGTGCCGGCGCTCCCGAGCGGGAGCCCCGCCAGCAGCCGCTTCGCCACGTCGGCCACCGACTCGCCCCCGAGGATGGCGAGCGGCGAGAGGTTCTCGGTGAGCGACGCGGCGAAGTGCTGCGCGCCGAGGGTCTTCAGCGTCGACACCAGCTCGGGGTGGAGCGCGGCCATCTGCTCCTTGAACGCGGCCGTGCGCGCCTCGAGCCGTTGCCGTTCCACCCCTGCGCGCCGTTCCCGCGCCTGGGTGTCGGCGGTCGAGGTGACGGTGAGCGCCTCGGCCTCGCCGCGCGCGCGCGCGACCGACTCGACGCGGCTGGCCTCACCCTTCGCTTCCACCTTCGTGAGCAACAGGGCGCGGCGGGCGAGCTCGAGCTCGGTCTCGACGCCGAGCGTCTCGCGTTGCGCCGTCCAGATGGCGCGGGCCACCGCTTCCTTCGTCTCTTCCGTCTGCAGGCGCAGGTGTTCCCGCTTGCGCGCGACCTCCGACGTGATGGCGGTGCGCTGCGCGTCGGTGAGCAGCGCCTCGACCGCTTCGTCGAGGATGCGCACGTCGAGCACCTCGACGTCGTAGACGGCCATGCCGTTCTCCTCGAACTCGCGGCCGGTGCGGCGCTCGCCCTTCTTCTCTCCCAGCACCGCGGTGCGCAACACCTCGGCCGACGCCGCGTGGAAGCGCTCGATCGGCGTCTGCCGCACCGCCGCGCGCACCAGGCTGCCGAGGTGATCGCACAGCAGCCCCACGTAGTTCGGCACCGCAAACCACCGCGTATCGTCTGCGCCTGGCCCGAGGGGAGTCGAGGGGCCTTCCTTGCGCACGAAGCTGACGCGGTACGAGAGGCGCACCTCGAGCTCGACGTGGTCCGCCGTGCGCACCTTCACGATGTCGCTCACCTTGTTCCCCTCGACGCGGAGGAAGCAGGTGGAGAGCAAGACCTCGTCGCGCTTGGGCGTGCCGGTCGACAGCGTCAACGTCTCGAGCGATTCGTCGAAGGCGAGCACCCGCACCGCAGGGCCGCGCACCACCTCGCGCGTCTGGGTGCCCGTCACCAGCACCGCTTCCCCGGGCGGGATGATCAACGTGGGCGCACGGGACGGGTCGGCTTTGGGCAGGCCCCAGCGCTGCGCGGTCTCGGGCTCGACCACGCGGTTGACGCGCTCGACCTGGGTCGGGTCGGGCAGCAGCGCCAACGGCCCTTCCACCGTGCGCACGGCGCCCGTGTGCAGGTCGCGCAGGTACACCGCTTCTTTCGCCGCCAGCTGCACGGCCGCCACCTCGCCGAGCACCTCCAGCGCCTCGGAAGGAAAGAAGTAGCCTTCGCGCGCGTGCACGAAGAGCTCCTGCCCGGGCTCGTAGCGGCCGGCGGGCACGGACTCGCCTTCCTTCGCCTCGAAGGCCTGCAGCACGCGCACGTGCAGCCCGCGATCTCTCTTCAACGGCCACGCGGCGAACACGCGCACCGCGTTCTTCACCAGGAACTCTTCCCACGCCTCGGGGAAGACGACGGCCGGGCCGCGCTCGTAGCGGCGGCGCCCACGCGGACCGCGGAGCACGCAGTACTGCCCGTCGAGCAGCGTCACCGCGTTGCGCACGTAGCCGCCGTTTTGCCCTCGAGGCGCGAGTTCGCCTTTGTCGTCGGGCATCACCTCGAGGCCGGTGCGCGGAATGAAGAAGCTCACCTCGCTGCCCTTGATGATGCGCTCGGTGCCGATGGCCGCGCTCTCGCCTTCCACGCGGTCGTAGACGCGCAGGCGCAGGTATTGATCCTCCGACAGCTCGTGGCCCGCGACCACGCGCGCCTTCTGCCCCGGCCAGAGCGGGAAGGTGGCCGGCCCCGGCACCACCACGCGGCGCCCGACCAGCAACTCCACCGCCGAGTTGTTGCCCTTCACCGGCTTGACGGTCGCGTCCTTCGCCGGGTTCTCCAGCACCACGTACTGCGCGCTCGAGGCGGTGACGAAGGGCTGTACGCCGTTGCCATCGTCGCCGCGCATGGGGGCGAAGCGATCGGCCTTGAGCTCGACCAGGCGCTCCGTGTTGGACAGGGAGATCTTGGTGGGCCCCACGTAGAGCACGATGTCGCCCTTGGTGAGGTCCTGCACGTAGGCGTACTCGTTCGATGCAACGAGGATGTCTCTCTCTCTGACGTCTCGCTCGGCCATGCCCTGCCTGGTTGCGAGCGGTGGGCCATGGCGCAGGTCCCCGAGACCGCTCACCCCGAGCGGAGTCGAGGGGTGGAGCCGGTCTGAAACGGGGCACCAAACGCTCTCAAGCGATCCAGTCCGGAGCTTGTAAGGTGCGCCCCGCATGCTGATCCTGATGGAAGGACCGCTCGAGGGAGCCGAAAGGCGAACTCGCGCCTCGAGGGATGATCGACAGGGGCTGATGGCGGCGGCGCAGGCGCTGCGTCACCACGTTCACGTCATCCCGCCCGGGGGTGCGCTCTCGGCCGCGGAGCCCGCGCTGAAGGGCGGCGACTTCGAGTGGGGCGTGCTCTACGGCAGCGCGTTTTCTCCCGAGCGCTACCAGCGCCTGCACGACGAGGCGCGCGCGCTCAACATCACCCTGCTCAACGATGCCACCCAGCACCGCGACGCCGAAGAGCTCGATCGCACCATCGCCCTGCTCGACGGGCTCACCGCCCGCACCGAGGTGGTGAAGAGCGTGGGCGAGGTCCCGGCGGCGCTGGCCCGGGTGCGGCTGCCGGTGTTCATCCGCGGCGCGGTGAGCTCGGCCAAGGAGCTGGGCTGGAAGGCGTGCGTGGCCGAGACGGTGGCCGAGGCGCAGACGCTGGTGACCAAGCTGCTCGCGCTGGGCGACTACTCACGTGGACGCGTGGTGCTGCGCGAGGTGCTGCCGCTGCGGCGCATCGACAAGCTGCACCAGGGCTTCCCGCTCTCGCGCGAGTACCGGCTCTTCGTGCTCGACGCCGACGTGCTGGCGATGGGCCCGTACTGGGTGGCGGAAGATCCCTTCGGCGGCTTGACCGAGCGTGACGAGCGGGAGATTCGCGCGCTGGCGCACGAGGTGGCGAAGCGCACGAAGGTGCCGTGGCTCGCGGTCGACGTGGGCCAGCTCGAGAGCGGCGAGTGGAAGGTGATCGAGACGGGTGATCCCGCGTGCACCGAGCTGGCGGCCGTGAACCCGCGCGACCTGCTCGGCTCGCTGGCGAACGGCCTCGAGCAGCGCGCTGGCTGCTGAGTACCGCCATTTCGCCCCTCACCCCGACCCTCTCCCCGCTGCGCAGGGAGAGGGTGACAGGCGCTCAGCTCGTGACCAGCAGCGGGTGCGCGTTCGGGCCGAAGGGCCTGTCGGCGCTGGCGGCGAGCGTGGACAGCAGGCCCCAGAACTCGCGCGTGCCGGGGGTGCCCATCGGCAACGCGTAGCCACCGTGGGTCGACACGGTGGGGCGGCCGGTGGTGCCCTGCCGAACCCTCTTCCCGAAGACCGTCGCGCTCAGGCCGTTGGCGTGCCCCGACTCCGCGCCGGCGCCGCCGCCGGTGCGGGCGAACTCCCCGGTGAGCGCGGTGACCACGTTGAAGCCACTCATCGCCGCGGTGCGCGAGAGGAAGGTGGACAGCGCAGGCATGATCTCCGTGCTCATGCGGCTGCGCGTGGTGGGCCAGTCGGCGTGGTGATCCCACGACATCGACTGAATGGTCACCACGTTCGCGCCGGCGCGAATCATCAGCTCGGCGCCGGCGAGCTGGGCGGAGAACTGCTGCGCCGCGGTCGAGCTGGCCGGCAGGCCGTACGCCGCGGCGACGTCGCCCCACACCACCCCGGGCGGAGGCGGGCGCTCGAGCGCGCCGATCAACGTGTGCAGCCCTTCGTACGTGTTGCGCAGCGAACCGGGGTTCTTCTCGAACATCGGCTGCGAGGCCGCGGCGACCTGGCGGAAGGCCAGCGCCGACGACGCCCGCTTCGGACCCGCGCCGCTCGAGCCCGAAGACGAGAGGGCGATGGGCATGGCCAGGTCGGGCACGCCGATCATCGACACGCCGCCGAGCGCCGGGTGCGAGCCGGGCAACCGGGGGCCGAAGTGCACGCAGCGGAAGGCGGCCGTTCCGCCCATCGCCGCGGCGAGCTGCAGCGGGTAGCTCTTCGAGCGCGCGTCGACGAAGAACTGGCGCGGCCCACCGACGTGATCCGAGTAGCCGTGCGCCACGCCCACGGTGCACATCGAGGAGAGCACGGGGGCGGGGAGCTGGCCCAGGGTCGAGCGGTCCACCACCACGCCGCTGCCGGCATCGAGCACGTTGTCGGCGGTGACCGCGAAGTTCCCGCTCGGCACGTACGCGTCGGCGGCGGAGAAGAGTGCGTTGTAGCTCCCGCTGAAGAAGATGATGACCACCGCGCCCTTGTCCGCGGCCTGCGCGCGGGCGAGGCGCGGCGTGAGCAGGGAAGCGGCGGCGGCGCCCAGCAGTCCTCGTCGGGTCAGCAGCATCGGGAAGGCTCCGGTCAGTACGTGAGGTACATCGGGGTCGCGACCGCGTACGCGCAGCCGTAGGCCCACAGGCGGCGGGGCTCGGTCTCTTCGCCCAGCGCCATCACCTCGAGAATGGTGGCCACGCAGCCGTCCACCTCGGCGGGCCGCGGCTCGCGCGAGAGCGCCTGCTTCACCGAGCGGTTGCAGAAGCGCCGGGCCGTGTCGGGCGTGGGCAGGGCGTCGGTGAGCGCGAACCAGTCGGTGGTGTTCCGGTAGTTGCGCTGGTTCTGGAAGGCGTAGAGGCAGCTGTCGAAGGCGAAGTTGAACACCAGGCTCAGGGAGAACGCGCCGACGTCGGCCTCGTCGTACCAGCGCGCGGGGATGTTGCCGAAGGTGTTGCCCACCGAGGGGTCCCTCAGGGCGGGGTGCGAGAAGTGATCTCCGCCCACGCTGCCCTGGATGCGCGAGAGCAGAGACCACTCGTTGCTCTGGCTCGGGTTGGGCAGCGGACGGAGGCGATCGAACGAGGGGTCGGTGTCGAGCCGCCCGGCCTCGAGCACCTCACCCGCGAGCCCGCGGTAGCTGCGGCCGACGTTCACCGCCTGGCAGGTGCTCGCCGCCGGCAGCGGCGGAATGGAAGAGGCTCCCGCCTCGGCGCCCTCCGGCAGCGCCAGCGAATCAGGCGTGATGAGCGTGCCCTCGCAGCCGCAGATCAGCAGGAGCCCCGCGAGCGCGCGCCTCATGGCCACAGCCCCTCGCAGTACGACGGGTGTTGCATGATGGCGGTGAGCCCGGCGCGGATGTCTTGCGTCTGCCTCAACGCGTCGACGCAGGCATCGAAGAGAGGCGCCTCGCAGCCGGTCTCGGGCCTGCCCATCGCGAACTCGAAGGCGAGCCGGCAGGACCAGAAGTGAAACGCGTCCGACTCGACGGCGATGCTGAGCAGCTCGTCGAGCGACTGCACCTGGCGGCCGCCGAAGAGCACCTGCGGCGTCGGCGCCTGCGGCTCGACGGTGGCGCGCGAGCCGACGCCCTTGCGGTACCAGGGCAGCACCGCAGCGACGTGATCGAGCGCGTAGGGGCTGTCGAAGTGGCACGAGCGGCACTCCGGCCGCTGGCGCCCCATCAGGCTGGCGTCGCCCGACGCGTTCTGCGGCGAGGGCACGAGCTCGAGCCCCACCACCGCGCGGAGAATGCGGTAGGCCGCCTGCAACATGCGCCCGTCGCTGGCGTTGCCGGCGTAGCGCCTGAGCCACGGCGCGAGCCCGAAGAAGCCGTACGGAGGCCGGGTCGGGTCGTCGAGCACCTTCGGGTAGCCGCCCGGGCCGGTGAGGGAGAAGCGGCCCACGAAGACGTCCTTCCAGGGCCGGTGGTTCTCGAGCACGAAGCGCACCACCGACACCATCACGTCTTCTTCGGCGTTGAGCCCCGGCTGCGCGTTGAAGCGGCTGTTGAGGAACGCACCCCAGCGGTTGGCGAAGCCGGGCTGCTCGAGGAATTCCGGCACGCGCTGCAGCGCGGTGCCCGCGTCGGCCTGGCCCGCCTTGCCCCACCAGTACGGCACCTCGAGCACCGTGCCCACCCGGCGCATGCACTGGAAGCTGGTTTCCTGGGCAGCGGCGGTGGTGGTGGTGAGGACGAGCACGGCAATGACGAGGCGCACGCCCTCAGGTGAATCGGACGGCCTTCCACGGTTCACCCGCCCGGGATTTCGCAGAATTTGCGCCGAGGCTCAGCGGAACTCCCCGGAAACAGGGACGGTACAGGGGCTGCACCACGCAGGGCTTTCCCCCGCTACCCGTGGAGCATTGACCATGAAGGCGTCCAGCTTCCGCCCCGAGGATCTCCGCAACATCGTGCTCCTCGGTCATGGGGGCGCAGGCAAGACCACGCTGGTCGAGGCGATGCTGCTCAAGACCGGCGTCATCACCCGCCTGGGCTCGGTGGAGACCGAGTCCACCACCAGTGACCACGAGCCCGAGGCGAAGGCGCATCACCACTCGACCTCGAGCTCCATCCTCTTCACCACGCACGAAGGGGTGGAGATCAACATCATCGACACGCCCGGCCACCCGGAGTTCGTGGGGAGCGCGCTGGCGGTGTTGCCCGCGGTGGAGACGGCGCTGGTGGTGGTGAACGCGTCGACCGGCGTCGAGTTCAACACGCGCCGCCTCTTTCACGCGGCGGGCGAGGCGGGCCTCGCGCGCATGGTGGTGGTGAACAAGCTCGACCTCGCGCCGCCGCGGCTGCCCAACCTGCTGGCCGAGCTCAGCGCGGCGCTCGGCTCGCGGCTGTTGCCCATCAACCTGCCCACGGCGGGGCTCGACCACGTGGTCGATTGTTTCGAGCAGGAATCAGGCGGCGTGGCGTTCGGCTCGGTGAAGGACGCGCACCGGGCGCTGGTGGAGGCGGTGGTGGAGGTCGACGACGCCGAGCTGGAGAAGTACCTCTCGGGCGAGAAGCTCACCGCCGACACCCTGCGCTCGACCTTCGTGCGCGCGATGAAGCTGGGCCACGTGGTGCCGGTGCTCTTCACCTCGGCGAAGACCGGCGCGGGCATCGCCGACCTGCTGCACGTGGTGGTGAAGGACGCGCCGAGCCCGGTGAGCGGGCGGACGCGGCGCCTGTCGAAGAACGGAGCGCTGGTGGAGCTCGCCTGCGACGAGAAGGCCCCGCTGCTCGCGCACGTGTTCAAGGTGACGGCGGATCCACACCTCGGGCAGGTGGCGATGCTGCGCATCCTCCAGGGCGCGCTGGGGCCCACCACGCCCTTCATCGCCGCGAGCGATCAGAAGGCGCGCAAGGCCGGGCACCTGATGAAGATCGAAGGGCGCGATCACCCCGAGCTGGAGACCGTCGCCTTCGCCGGAGACATCGTCGCGCTGGGGCGCACCGAGGAGCTGCACGTCGACCAGGTGCTGCACGCGCCCGAGGTGAAGGACACGTGGGTGATGCCCGCCTCGAAGTACCCCACGCCGATGTTGTCGCTGGCGGTGTCGAACAAGTCGAAGGCCGACGACGTGAAGGTGGGGCAGGCGCTGGCGCGGCTCGCGGAAGAGGACCCGACGTTCAGCTACACGCACGACCCGGTGACGCACGAGCTGGTGCTCTCGGGCCTGGGCGACGTGCACCTCAAGGTGATGCTCGAGCGGTTGCAGAACCGCAGCCGCGTGGCGGTGGTGGCGAAGGCGCCGACCATTCCGTACCGGGAGACCGTCGGGGCCATCGCCGAGGGGCACTACCGCCACCGCAAGCAGACCGGCGGCGCGGGCCAGTTCGCCGAGGTGTTCCTGCGCGTCGAGCCGCTGCCGCGCGGGGCCGGCTTCGAGTTCAAGAGCGAGGTCTTCGGCGGGTCCATTCCCGGGCAGTTCATTCCCTCTGTCGAGAAGGGCGTGCACGACGCGCTCGAGCGGGGCGTGCTGGCGGGGTTCCCGGTGTTCGACGTGCGGGTGGTGGTGACGGACGGCAAGACGCACTCGGTCGACTCGAAGGACATCGCGTTCCGCACGGCGGCGAAGTGGGCGGTGCGCGACGCGTTGCCGCGGGCGAGGCCGGCGCTGCTCGAGCCGGTGGTGAACCTCGAGGTGACGGCGCCCGAGGAATACATGGGCGCGGTGACGGGTGAGATGAAGGGCATTCGCGGGCGCATCCTGGGCATGGAGGCGCTGCCCGGGGGCCTGAGCGTGGTGCGCGCGTTGGCTCCGCTGGCCGAGCTGCGCGACTTCGCCGGCACGCTGCGGGGCGTGACGGGCGGGCACGGCACGTTCACCGTCGAGCTGGCGCAGTACGAGCCGGTGCCGCAGCACACGCACAACAAGCTGGTCGACGCGCGAGCGGCCCACCGGGTGCTCGACGACGCTCCGTAACTCCCTCTCCCTGCGAAGCGGGGAGAGGGCCGGGGTGAGGGGCGTTACCCGCGGGTGAGCTTCGCGTCGAGCCAGGCGATCAACTCCGCCATGACCTCCACCCGGTTGGTCTCATTGAGCACCTCGTGGCGAGCGCCTTCATAGAACCGCGAGGTGACGTCGCTCACGCCCGCGACCCCCAACGCCCCGACCAACTGCTTCACGCTCTTCGAGAAATCACCCGCGGGGTCCTGGCTACCCGAAAACACATAGACGGGAAGCCCGTGAGGAATGCGAGCCTGGAGGACAGGCCGGGCCAGCTCACCGAGCAGGTCGAGCAGCTCGACCCACAGCTGCGTGGAACAATCGAAGCCGCACAGCGGATCGTTGGCGTACTTGTCCACCTCGGCGCGGTCGCGAGACAGCCACTCGAAGCGGGTGGTCTTCGGGTTGAACGGCTTGTTGAACGCGTCGAAGGCGAGCGCGCGAATGAGTGGGCTGTGGCCACGGGGACCCCGGCGCAGCCGCGCGAGGCGAGCGATCAACCTGCCTGCCGCGGCGAGCAGGTTCGGCTTGCCCGCGGAGCCCGAGAGCACCGCCGCGTCGAACTGCGCGCCGTGCGTCTGCATCAACCGCTGCACGAAGAACGAGCCCATCGAGTGGCCCATCATCACGAAGGGCAGCCCCGGGTGTTCCTTCTTCTCGAACGCGACCAGCTCGACGAGGTCGTCCATGACGCGCGTGAGGCCGCCGTCGAAGAAGCCGAGCTCGTCGGGCGTGGCGGCGGTCTTGCCGTGGCCGCGGTGATCGTTCGCGTAGAGCGCGTAGCCCGCGGTGGTCAGCGCTTCGCCCAGGCGTGCATAGCGGGCGCTGTGCTCGGCGAGCCCGTGCGCGAGGTGCACGACAGCCTTCGGCGGCCCGTCGGGCAGAAAGCGGCGCAGGAGGAGTTTCTTTCCATCGGTGGCCTGGTGCCACAGCTCGGAGGCGTTCACGCGGAGCCTCATACCTCAGCGCATGCGCGCGAGGAGGAGACTCAGCGAAGCCTTCGCACGCGGCCACGGGCGCGCACCTCGGCATCGTCCTGGAGGAGATCGACGTCCTCGGTCGCCCGGTCGAGGCCGTAGCCGAGGATCAACGCCGCACCGCCGAGGAGGCGGATGGTGCCGGGGCCCTCGAGGTGTCTGTCGAGCGCCTGGAGGATCAGCTCTGCTTCGCGCGCCACAGGTGGTCCTTCGTGGCGGCTCGACGGACGAGTTGCTGGGGATCTGGGTCGACTGAAGCAACCGCACGACCAGCTTGATCACCCGCGCATCGAGTTCGGCGTGAGGCATGAGCAGCCCCACGACCAGGTCCTCCAGCCCGAGCGAGGCGTCGAGGGCATCCTCGCGATTGACGATGGCGCCGTGAAAGCCCCGCGCGTTCGCCTGCGCGATGAGCCAGTTGGTGACCTGCGATGGGCCCCCTGCGGCCTGGCTGAGGCGAGTCCAGAACGCCGACCAATGCAGCGGCACGCGCGCTGCTTCAGCGAAGGTGGGCGGGGCGGAGACCATCGAGGGGGAGCATAGCCCGCAACGATCACCGCCGCTTCTCGAGCCCGGCCGCTTACTTGTAGCTGGCCTTGATGACGCTGCGCACGACGACGCCGCCCGCCAGGCAGATGCACGCGTCGGCCTTCGCGCTCTCAGTGGAGCCCGCGTAGGTACGCACGCCGACCACGCGCTTGTTCATCGCCTTCGCCTTGTTCTGGAACTTCATGAAGCTGGCCAGGAGCGCCCACCGGCAGCTCTCGTCCTTCGGCTTGCCGAAGCCGCTGCTGCTGGCCTTCGACTCATCGGGCTCACCGCCCTCGACCGCAGGCCCGAAGCTGAAGAGGCTCGGGTCGAGCTTCTCGCCGCTCTTGGTCGGCGTGTTCGCGATGGACTCGAAGGTGACGGTGACGACCTGATCCGCAGCCTGGGCGCTGAAGGCAGTCAGGGTGAACAGCGCGACGACGATGACGTTTTTCATGGTGCCCCCTTGGGAATGACGACGGTCAACGGGACGTGCGTACGCCTCTGTTTCGGGCGCCGCAACGAAAACGAACCGCGTTCACCGCTGCTCTTCGAGCGCCCGGCAGGTCGACTCGTAGCCGCGCTCGATCGCCACGTCGAACGAGTCCCAGTCGAGCAGGTCGATGTCGGAGACCGGCGGCGTGAGCACCAGCGACGAGGCCGCGCGGGCCGCGAACGTCGCCGCCGTCGAGTTCACCATGCCGCTGCCGAGCATCAGCTTGGCCAACGAAGGCCGCCGCGTGCCCGTGAGCCAGTCCCACATCACCTTCCAGATGCTGGGCAGCTCGAACTCGTCCAGGGACCCCGGCGCGAGCACCGCGTCGTCGGCGCCGATGTCGACGGCGATGACGTCGGCCACCAGCCCGTCGCGCATCACGTCGACCGGGAGGTTGTTCATCACCCCGCCGTCGACGAGCACCTGGCCGCCCTGGAACACCGGGGGCAACACGCCCGGAATCGCCGCGGAGGCGCGCAGCCACTTCCACACCCGGCCGCTGCGGTGCACCAGGCTGCGGCCCGCGGTGAGGTTGGTGGAGACACAGAAGTACGGGAGCACCAGGTCTTCGATGTCGCGGCGGCCGTAGGCTTCCTTGAGCAGGCGTGAGACGGCGCGGCCCCCCACGAGCGAGACGAAGGGCAGCGTCCAGTCGGAGAGCGGGTTCTCGGCGATGAACGACGAGCGGTAGACCTGCGTCATCTCGGAGATCGACCAGCCCGCCGCGTAGCCCGCGCCGATGATGGCGCCGATGCTCGCCCCGCCCACCACGTCGATGGGCACCTTCGCCTCTTCGAGCGCGCGGAGCACGCCGAGGTGCGCAAAGCCACGCGCGCCTCCACCCGAGAGCACGAGGCCCTTCGGCTCACCCGCGATGAGGCGCGCGATGCGGGCCGCGTCGCCTGCGCCGCGGAGGTGATGGAGCTGCGCCTGGGGCCGCTTGTCCTTCCACGGCTTGCCGCTGCCGGGAGGCACGTCGCCCGAATGCATCACCACCAGGTGCTCGGGGCGAGGCAGCGGCGCGTGCACGCCGCGCTCGAGCTCGGACCACCAGGAGCAGGGCTCGACCAGGTCGACCGCGAAGACGAGCGCGTCGGCCTGGCGGAGGCAGCGCTTGCGCCAGGGGTCGTCTTCCGGGTGGGCGAGGTAGATGACGTACGCGCGGTCGCGCTCGAGCGCGTCGAGGGCGTCGTCGGTCGGCGCGTCGGCCCGGTGCACGATGGCCACCTTCGAGTCGCCGCCGAGCGCCTCGGCGAGCCAGCGGGCGAAGGCGTCGACGTGAAGCCCGTCACGTTGCGGGAGCAACGCGATGGTGCGCGGGTGCGCGGCGAGGCGCTGGTGAATGGGGCGCTGGGCGCGCTCGAGCACCACGCGGGCGAGCGCGAGCACGGCCTCGGGGTGGGTGCGGCACAGCGCGTCGAAGCCTTCGGGGGAGAGCCGCAGCAGCGCGCTGTCTCGCAGGGCGCGCACGGTGGCGTTGCGGGGACGGCGGGTGACGAGGCCCAACTCACCGACCGTCTCGCCGGCGACGATCTGCCCGACGAGTTCATCGCCCGCGGTGAACGCCCCGAGGGCACCCCGCACCACGAGGTAGAGACAGTCGGAAGGCGAGCCCGCGGCGAAGAGCTGTTTTCCGGACTCGAGCGTGAGCGGCGCCATCTTCGAGCGAAGCCAGTCGCGCAGGTCCGGTTCCAGGCTGTCGAACCACGAGACGGCGGCCACCGAAGGACTCTACTCCCTCTCCCGGAGCAGGAGCGGGTCGGGGAGAGGGCCGCGCAACCCTCAGGGCCGCAGCGATCGCTCGAGGGCGAGCACGTGGCCCCGCAGGCGCTTCAAGCTCGCCGCATCCGCGCGAGGCTCGAGCGCGCGAAACGCCGCCCGCAACTTCGGCGCCACGCCGCCGAGCAACTCCACGCCGCGAACGTCCGTGATGCCGTACTCACGGAACACGCGAGGCAACAACTCGAGCAGCAGCTCCTTGCGAGCGACGAGCGCGGCCTCCTCAGGAGCGAGCTTCGCCTTCTCGGCGATCGACTCAGGCAGCGCGTAGCCATCGCGCCCGGCGATCGCCTGCACTTCCTTCAGCGCAGCAGGCATCCACTTCACCGCGCGACGGCACACCGGGGCAGAAGGCAGCCCGAGCGTCGCGTCGAGGTGCTTCCTCAACGCCGCCGGCACCTGCTCACGCAGCGTGTGCAGCCGCGGCACCCGCCAGCCGCGATCGATGTACACGCGCAGGCACATCAGCCGCCAACCCGCGAAGCGGAGGAAGGACGACCGGTGCAACGCGCTCCCCTGCTCCGCGCGCGAGAGTTCCCAACGCACCTGCGCCTCGGTCGAGCGGATGATCTCAGCGCGGATGCGGCGGCGGTGCTTGCGCCAGTTCTCCTGGAGGTGCGCGAACGCGCCTGAGCCGTCTTCGAGGACGACGAGATCGTCGACCTCGTAGAGGCAGAGGTTGTCGAAGTGCTCTGCCTCCGCCGGCGTCTGGCAGAGCAGCGTGACGTTCACTCCCTCGAGGCGGCGCACGGAGCGGCCGCTGCGGGTCCCGAGGATCCACAGGTCGAGGTCGGAGTCGGCTCTCGCGTTACCTCTGGCGACCGAGCCCGTGATCGCGACTGCGTCACCGGGTTGCGCGAGGCGCTTCAGCTTGCTCGCGGCGAACTCTCGCAACCGGATGGTGTGTTTCGTCACTGGGCCCCTCACCCCGGCCCTCCTTCCCCTCGAGGCGCGAGTTCGCCGTTCCCCGCTGCGCAGGGAGAGGGAGAACGGATCAGCTGCCGCGGCCGCCGCCGTTGTAGCTCGAGCCGCTGCTGCGCCCGCCCGCGTAGATGTCGGCGATGCGGCGGCGCGAGTCGGCGGTGGAGTTGTCGCTGCCCCGGCCTCCCACGTAGAGGTTCGCGACGCGCTCGCGCGAGTCACGCGTCGAGACGTCACTGCCACGCCCGCCGACGGTGGTCTTCTTCGTGCCGCCCTTCGCGGTCCAGCCCGTGCTCTTCGGCGCGACCTTCTTCTCGGTGGCCTTCGCCTTCGGCCTGGCGGCAGGCTTCTTCGGCGCGGCGACGGTCTTGGCTCGGCTCGACGTGACTTTGGGCATGGGCAACCTCGGCTGCGAGTGGAGGCGGGAGGGTAGCCCTGCTCGCCGCCGCGGATCCACCAATGACCGGGATCAATAATCCGGCAGCACCACCGGAGGGTCCGGCAGGGGCACCCGCACCACCAGGATGTGCTGATGCGAGAGGGCGATGAGGGCGGCACGCACGAGCTCGCCGGTGTTCTTCGACCAGGCGAACTCGACCAGGGGGAAGGTCTGGACCTCCGCCGAGCGGGGCACCTCTTCCTGCTTCCACTCGACCTCGCCCACCTTCAGCCCCGCCGGCGTCAGCGTGGCGAGGACGCACTGCTCACAGGGCTCCTCGGCGTACAGCACCCGCACCGGCGCCGCGAGCTGGACGTCGCTCATCGCCGCCACGGCCGCCGCGAAGATGGGCGGCGCCTCGAGGTTCTTCTTCTGGGCCTGGCCGACGAGCTCGACCTCCGCCTTCACGAAGTGCGCGGCCTGGAGGGCGCGGAGCACCGTCTGGGGCCTGAGCGTCAGCCCGAGCTCGACGCCAACCCACGCCTGACCCGGCTCGTTCAACCGCGCGCGGAGCAGCACCAGGTTGTCGATTCGCACCGGCTCATCGTCCTCGAGGGCCACGGTGCTGAAGCTCAGGGGAGCCAGGCCACCGACCGTCATCAGCTCGGCCCGTGGAGCCGCGTCGCGCACGCCCGCGAGCTGCCGCTCGGACATGGCGTTGAAGCCCCGAAAGCCCACCGCCGCGACGAGCAGCCCGGCCGCGACCCCGATGCCCGCGCCCCGCTGCCCACGCGCCGCCAGCACCGCCGCGCCCACCACCGTCACCGCCAGGCTCAGCAGGAAGAGCGCGTTGGAGACCTGGTTCATCCGCTGCCAGTCCTCGATGACGCCCATGAGGAGGGTGAGGCGATCAGCCGGGCTCACGTGCGCCAGCGCCATGAAGCCGCTGCGCATCGACATGTCCTGCGCGGCCGAGGAGCCGAGCGAGAGGCCGAGCGTTCCCGCGCCCAGCACCGTCAGGAGCCGGCCCCCACGGCCCGGCGCGCCCAGGCTCACCAACGCAGCCACCGCCACCGCCAGCGCACCCGCCGCGGCGAAGGCCAGCGACTGAATGCACAACGAGGTGAGCTCTCCCGTGGCCGCCGCGAGGATGGTGGCCTTGTCCGCGGGCGCGACGTGCGTCACCGCGTCGAGGACGCCGCGCATGCCCACGATGACTCCACCCAGCGCAGCGAGCACCGGCAGGACGAAGGGCACCAGGGCGAGGGAGGCGGGCAGGCCCGGACGCCGCACCGAGAGGGCCGCGAGCACGGCGCCGATGAGGCTGGCCAGCGCGCCTGCGAAGAGCACGGCATAACTGGCGCCGCCGCCTTCCATCACCAGCTGCGCGAGGCCGCTGGCGCCGTCCGAGCCCAGCAAGAGGAGGAAGGCGAGGACGGCGGGCCCGGTGCCCAGCACGATCGCTCCTGCCAGCAGCGCCAACCAGATCGCTCCCCTGGATTTTCCCTCGTCAGTCATCAGCGCCCTCGTACACTACTTTGGGCCCTCTCCCTGAGAGGGGACCTCTTTCCCTTCTCCGCGTGTCGAAGGTCATCCATGAGACTCCCGCTCCTGCTCGCCGTGGTGTCGCTGTCGTCGCTCGCCGCCGCTTCCGATGCGCCGGTTTCGCTGACCGCGTCTGACGGCACCGGCCTCAAGCTCATCAAGCTCCAGGCCCGCGCGGTGGTGATGGACCCGCTCGCGTTCACCGAGCTGACGCTCTCGTTCGAGAACCCGCTCGACCGCGTCATCGAAGGCCAGTTCAAGGTCACGCTCCCCGCGGGCGCCACGGTGAGCCGCTTCGCCATGAAGCTCGACGGCCGTTGGCAGGAAGGTGAGGTGGTCGAGCGCCAGGCCGCGCGCCGCGCGTACGAAGACTTCCTTCACCGCCGGCAGGACCCCGCGCTGCTCGAGCAGAGCGGCGGCAACGAGTTCACCGCGAAGGTCTTCCCCATTCCCGCCAGGGGCGTGAAGGAAGTGGTGCTCTCGTACTCGCACGAGCTGGTGGCCACCACGGCCAACTACGTGTTGCCCCTCGAGGGCCTGCCCGAGGTGGGCGAGCTCGACGTGAAGGTGACCGGGGTCACCGGCGAGGGCGTGCTGGCGAAGAAGCGCTTCGTGCCCAACGCCGACTTCGTGGCCGCGCCGAAGCGCAACCAGGTGGGCGTGCGCTCGGGTGACCTCGTCGCCGCGCGCGTCATTCCCGTCGACGGCACCGGCGCTGACCCGATCACCGCGCTCACCGTGCTCGTCGACTCCAGCGGCTCGCGCGCGCTGGGCTGGCGTGAGCAGGTGGTGCTGGTGCAGCAACTGCTCGCCGCGCTCGCGAAGCAGCGCCTGGAGCCGCAGGTGAGCGTGGTGGCGTTCGACCAGGACCTCGCGCCGATCTACTCGGGCCCCGCGTCCGGCTTCGGTGACGCCCAGGCGAAGACCCTGCGGGCCCGCCGCGCGCTGGGAGCGTCCAACGTCGAGCTGGCGCTCAAGCACCTGCAGGGCAAGCCCACGGCGCGCGCGCTGTTGATCACCGACGGCGTGATGACGGCCGGCGTCACCGAGGGCCCGAACCTCGTCGCCCAGCTGCTCAAGGCGAAGACCGCGGGCGTGCAGCGCATCGACGCCATCACCGTGGGCGGCCTGCGCGACGAAGCGGCGCTGGCGCGGCTCACCACCGGCTCGCTCAGCCGCGATGGCGCGGTGCTCGATGGAGGCCTCGCGCCCGTCGAACTGGCGCGCCGCCTGAGCCTCGCCACGAAGTCGAAGCTCGAGGTGAAGGTCGACGGCGCCACCGCGGTCTGGCCCACCATGCTCGCGGGCGTGCAGGCCGGTGACGCGGTGCTGGTGTACGCGCAGTTGAAGCCCGGTGCGCAGTTCAAGATCTCCGTCGGCGGCAAGGCGCTGCCGGTGGCCGATGCCCAGCTCGCGTCCATCGAGCGCCCGCTGCTCGAGCGCGCGTGGGCGAAGGCGCGCATCGACTCGCTCCAGGCGCAGCTCGACCAGGCCGACGGCGCGCCGCAGCGCGAGAAGCTCAAGAAGGACATCGTCGAGGTGTCGGTGAAGAGCCGCGTGCTCTCGTCGCTCACCGCGCTGCTCGTGCTCGAGACCGAGGCTGACTACGCGCGCTTCAACATCGATCGCCGCGCGCTCGCCGACATCCTCACCGTGGAGAACGGCCAGGTGAAGAGCCAGAAGCGCAGCGCCGAGTCGGTGGTGGCGGTGGTGGCGAAGGTGCCGCCCCCCACGCCGAAGCCGGCCAAGCCGATGGAGAAGCTGAAGGCCGAGAAGAAGATGGACAGCTCGAAGGACAGCAGCGCGTCCGCCGGCAAGCGGGGCGGCGACGAAGACGGCGTGATGGACGCGCCCAAGATGGCGATGGCCGAGGAGGAGAAGGAGTCGGAGCAGAGGCCTTCCGAACCCCAGGCCGAGGTGGTCGACCCTGCTCCCGCCCCGCCGCCGCCGGCCCCGTCGATGCGCGTGCCCGCGGCTGATCCCCGCGCGCCCGAGCCGCGCCGCTCGGAGAGGAGTCCCTCTCCGCAGCCGGTGACCACGCCCTCTGCGACGGCCGCGCCCGTGGCGATCCCCGAGAAGGGGCCGGATCCGTACACCGGCAAGTTCAAGGACGTGATGGACGGGCTCAAGAGTGACCCCCCGAAGGCGCTCGCCCTCGCGCACGGCTGGCACGAAGAGCAGCCCGGCGATCTCCTGGCGCTCGTGGCGCTGGGTGAGGCGCTGGAGAAGACGGGCGACCTCGGCACCGCCGCGCGCGCCTACGGCAGCATCATCGACCTCTTCCCTGCCCGCGCCGACCTGCGCCGCTTCGCCGGCGTGCGCCTCGAGCGCCTCGCCACCGGCCTCGAGCTGGCCGCCGATTCGTATGCCAGGGCTGCAGAGCAGCGCGCGGATCACCCGGCCAGTCACCGCCTGCTCGCCTTCGCGCTGGTGCGCGCCGGCAAGTTCGAAAAGGCCTTCGAGGCCATCACCGTGGGCGTGAAGCAGACGTACCCGGGCGGCCGCTTCCTCGGGGTGGACCGCATTCTGCGCGAAGACGCGGGCCTCATCGCCGCGGCGTGGGGCAAGGCCGAGCCGACGCGCAAGGCGGAGATCGCGCAGAAGCTGAAGGCCATCGGCGGCGTCACCGAGAACGCGCCCTCGCTGCGCTTCGTCCTCAACTGGGAAACCGACGCCAACGACGTCGACTTCCACATCTACGACGCGAAGGGAGGCCACGCGTACTACTCGTCGAAGGTGCTGCCGTCGGGTGGCGAGCTCTACGCCGACGTCACCACCGGCTACGGCCCGGAGTGCTTCACCATCCGCCTGCCGAAGGGAAAGCGCGCCGCGCCGTACACGCTCCAGGCCCACTACTACTCCATCGGGCCGATGGGCGCGGGCATGGGCAAGCTGGAGATCATCGAGCACGACGGCGAGGGCGGCCTGAAGTTCGAGCAGCGCCCCTACGTGGTGATGGTGAACCAGGCCTACGTGGATCTCGGCGTCGTCAAGCAGTGACGCGTCGCTCTTCTTCGCCAGCCGCTGACGCCTCGACGGGCGCAACCCTCGCCCGGAGCGACGCTGCCGACATCAATCGCGTTCACTCGAGCGGATCGCCCTGCGGCGCCTTGCCCGGCACGTTCTTGTTCTTGAGGGTGACGACGTAGGCCGCGACCTTCCGCACCTTCTCCTGGCCGAGCAGCTGGCCCCACGGGGGCATGCCCTTGTCGGCGAAGCCGTCGGTGACGGACCTGGCG
Source organism: Archangium sp. (assembly GCA_030681645.1). GTDB lineage: Bacteria > Myxococcota > Myxococcia > Myxococcales > Myxococcaceae > Archangium_A. The sequence continues at coordinate 572 of JAUXRX010000045.1, read as the reverse complement.
ATGTCGCTGGGCTTGTTTCCGTGAATCCAGAACTTGTCGGTGAGGTTGGGCCCGACGAGGCCCTCGCCCTGCTGAGCGTGGCAGGCGGCGCAGGTCGAAGCGAAGACCAGCTTGCCCTCTGCGACCTGGGCGGGGTCATTCACCACCGCGGAGATGGCGTCATCGCTCAACGGCGTGAGCGCGAGCCGGGCCTTCTTGATGTCGGCGACCTCGGCGTTGTACTCGGTGCGCGGGTCCTGGAGCGTGTGAGTGGTGTGGTAGACGAGCCAGTAGCCGAACATGAAGAGGATGGTGCCGAAGAGGATGAACAGCCACCAGTTGGGCAGCTGGTTGTCTTCCTCTTCGATGTCGTCGTAGCGGTGAACGATCTTCGAGTTCGGGTCGTTGACGGCGCTCACGGCGAGACCTCCTTTCCATCGAGCAGGGCAGCGGTCTTGGGGGCGGCGTCGCTCAAGCCCACGCCCTGGTCGCGGCCGAGCCGCTGCAGGTAGGCGATCAGCGCGACCATCTCGCTGTCCCATTCCACCTTGACGCCGCTCTGGTCGAGGTCGGCGACGATGGTGTTGGCCTGG
>JAUXRX010000060.1 GCA_030681645.1 Archangium sp. | reverse complement strand
GTGGCGCCGCCGCCCGTGCCGCCGCCGGTGGTGGCGCCGCCGCCCGTGCCGCCGCCCGTGGTGGTGCCGCCGCCGGTTCCACCGCCCGTGGCGCCGCCTCCCGAGCCGCCGCCGGTGTTCCCGACGAGCACGCAGGAGCCGAGCTGGCAGGTGAGGCCGACCCCGCAGGCCTGGCAGCTGGACCCGAAGGATCCGCACGCCGGGCCGAGGGAGCCGCCCTGACAGAGCCCGGCGCTGTCACAGCAGCCGGTGGCGCAGGTCGAGCTGTCGCACTTCGGCGTGGTGCCGCACGCGGAAAACAGGAGGACCGCGGCGAACAGCGCGAAGGCGACGAACGATCTGCTCATGAGCGCCTGTTACCCGGGGGGGCGCCGATCTGCAATCGGACCCGCTCGCGCTGATCACCGCGAGCGCGAGTCCAGCTCGGCGATCCGTGCGCGCGCCTCGTCACCTTCGGGGATCGGCTTGCCGCTGTCTTCGCGTCACTGCCTTCGTCTCTCCTTTCGCGCGGCGAGACGACGGCGAGGGCCAGCCTCAGGAGAGCACCGGCCCCTTCATATTGAGCGAGCCGCGCCAGGTCCGCGCGGGTCAATCGACCGGAACCACTCGAAGCAGATGATGGCGCGAGGAGTGCTTGAGCACCTCCGTGGATGCTCTCCCTCCTCGCGCTCACGCTGCTCTCGACCACCCCGTGCCCCCGCGGCGCGCTGCTCGAAGGCGGCCAGCACACCCGGCTCGCCATGAAGGAGGGGCCGATACACCTCTGGTGCCGGGGCGCGACGGTGCCCGGTGGCGTGGTGCTCTACGTTCATGGCTACGAAGACGACGTCGACTCGGCCTTCGCCGACCACCGCCTCGCCGCGCAGTTCGCGAAGTCGGGGCTCGAGGCGCTCTTCATCGCCGTGGCTGCGCCTTCAGGCCCCGGTGAGCGGGTCGCCTTCGATGACCTCGATGCCCTGCTCGAGGTGGTGGGCCTGCGCCTGGGCGCGTCGCTGCGCGGCCCCGTGCTCGTGGTTGGCCACAGCGGTGGGCACCTGACGATCAGGCGCTGGCTCAGGTCCACCCGCGTCACGGAAATCGTGCTCCTCGACGGGTTCTACGGTGACGCCGCGCCCTGGGCGCGCTGGCTGGCGAAGAGTCCGGGCGCCCGGCTGTGCCTGGTCGGCCGCGAGACCTGGCACAAGGCGGAAGCGTGGCGCGTGGCGCTGGCGCCGCGGGTGAAGGAACAGGTCAAGCACGAGCGCGCGAACTGCTCGCACATGGACATCGTCAGGAAGGGCGACTGGCTTCCGCGCGTCATCAACGAGTGTTGATGAGACCCAGGTGCAGCTCCGCCTCCCCCCGCGAGCTCACGGCACCTGCGGCGCCGCGCACACCAGGCCGAGATGGCTGAGCGTGCGGTAGCCGTTCGACTGCGTCGTCAGGCTCGACTGCACCCCGACCGCCACCTCGCCCGCGGCACACGTCGTCGTCTTCGGGGGACTGGCGAACGGAGGGAGCGGAACGGCCACGGCGGTGGCGTCGACGGAGACGCTCCATACCGGCGGGACGATCGAGCCGGTGAAGGTGGCGCAGTGCAGGCCGATCCCCAGGGTAGAAGAGTTGAAGGTGACCAGCTCGACGTGGGTCACCGCGGCGTCCCAGGGGCAGCGGTGGGCGAACTGGGGGGCGAGCAGGCCGTGATACGCGAGCGGGTCCGCGGGTGTGACGGCCACGCGCAACGGCAGGTCGAAGACAGGCGTGCCGCACTCCACCGCGAACGAGCGCCACTGGCTCTGCAGCTCGAGGCCGGTGACGATCTGCCCGGCGGGGCACAGGTCGCGGCTATCGGGGGTGCTGCCGGCGGTGATGCCGACGAAGGCTGCATCGGTGGTGGCGCCGAAAGAGATGGCGGGCACGTCGAACTTCATCGCGGGCCGCACGCACCTCATCGCGAAGCCGAAGAGCCATTGGCCACCGTTGGTCACTTCACCGGCACCCACCGTATTCGGGGGACAGGCCACGGCGAGGTTGGGGGCCGGGCTCGACGCGGTCGGGTAACGCGGCAGACTGTGCGGCGTCCCGGTCACCACCGTGAAGCCGCTGTTCGGGTCGAGCTGCACCGAGAGCGGGGCGCACGACACCGTCAGGGACTGGAGATCGGTGTTGAACGCGAGCGCCATGCCGGTCACCACCTCGTTCGCCGGACACATGCGGTCGCCGGTCGAGGGCGGGGTGGTGAGCGTGTAGCCGGCCGTGGGCGAACCACTGAGCGTCAAAGCGGCGCAGACGGCAGAGGCGGTCGTGATCTTGCTCTGGTTGTTGGACCCCAGGTCGTAGCCGACGCTCACCTGGCCCGGGGGGCAGGGCTGCAGGTGCGGCGTGCCGCTGAGGTTGCCCTGGCCCTGCGTGTCCTGGGGGTCGAACAGCACGATCCCGGTGGGCCGCTCCAGGCAGCGGAAGGCGCCCGGCGTGTTGGCGCAGAAGGTGGTGCCGCCGCAGCCCGCGTCGGGCACCGTCGCGCACTCGTCCACGTCGATGCAGCCAGAAGCCCCATCGCCCGAAAAGCCCGCCGGGCACGCGCCGCAGGTCGCCTGTTCGTTCACGACGGTGCACAGGGTGAGGACGTCACAGCCGCCGTTGTTCACCGCGCAGGGATCGCCGGGACCCGCGTCGAGGCCGGCGTCTGCTTCGGCACCGCCATCGGTCTCCGAACCAGCGTCCGCCGGGCCCGCATCGATCCCCGCGTCTTGCATCACTCCCGCGTCGACGGGGCCGACCGAAGCATCGACGGGGTCGAGCCCCGCGTCCTGGGGTGAGACTCCGGAACAACCGGCCAGCACGGCCACCACGAGTGAGAGTCGAAAGCGCACCGCGCGATGCTAGGGCGGAGGGGTGGGGTTGCCCATCGCGGGTGCACGAGTGACGCCGAAGGGTGACACGCCAGAGCTAGGGAGCCTGGTCGCCGACACGCACCAGGAACTCGGAGAGCACGAAGTTCCCGTTGATGTTGCTCAGGCCCGGGCCGGTGAAAGGCAACGAGGCGTGCGTGAGGACCTCGATTCTCACGCCGGTGACGCCGGTGAGAGTCGTGTCGGCTTCGATCACGTAGTCCACCAGCGTGGAGTTGGTGTCGCCCGCGAGCAGCGACTCATCGGGCAACACGGTGAGAGGGCCGTTGGTGGTGATGCAGTAGCGGCGGGGGATGAGCACGGTCCAGATCGAATCGGCACCGACGTCGCCAGGTGTCGAGATGCCCTCGTTGCCGTTCGCGAAGGCGGTCCGCGCGCTGGTGGTGACGGCGAGCCGGAAGCGACCGAGGGCGTGCTCGACGCCGTAAGAATGATGAAGGGTCAGCAGCAAGCGGGTGCCCGTGGGCTGAATGGGCGTGTCGACCAGCGTTTCGAAGGCGGCCTTGTGCGCGCGAGAGAGCTGCCCGTCGATCGCCCAGCCGAAGTTGACGAGGTCGCCGTCGATTGCGCGGGCGATCGTGTAGGGTCCCGCGTTGCTCTGGGAGAACGTGGCCGTCGCGCGATCCAGCTCGACCGCGGTGCCGAAGGTCGCGTTCAACGTGCTGCAGCTGACGAGCTGGTGAACGAGCACTGGGCCGCCACCGCCACCGCCGACTCCGCCATCGACTCCGCCATCGATTCCGCCACCGACTCCGCCACCGACTCCGCCACCGATTCCGCCACCGCCACCGCCACCGCCACCGCCACCGATTCCGCCACCGACTCCGCCACCGACTCCGCCACCGATTCCGCCACCGCCACCGCCACCGCCACCGATTCCGCCACCGACTCCGCCACCGATTCCGCCGCCGATTCCGCCGCCGGTTCCGCCGCCGATACCGCCGCCGACTCCTCCGCCACCGATACCGCCGCCGACTCCGCCGCCACCGATACCGCCGCCACCGATACCGCCGCCGACTCCTCCGCCACCGATACCGCCGCCGACTCCGCCGCCACCGATACCGCCGCCGACTCCTCCGCCACCTCCGCCATCGCGGACTGCGCACAAGCCGGTGACGCAGCGTTCAGAAGCGAGGCACTGAGAATCGTCGGTGCAGCTCACCTCTGGGACTGTGTCCAGGCACGCAACGAACGCGACTCCAGCCACCAGCCCCAGCCCCAGCACCACCGCTCTCATGAGGGACATCAAGCATCATCGACCTGAGCCACACAAGACCGCACCCGTGCAAACCATGCGCCCCGGCCTGCTCGAGGAGACGAGCCCTGCGCCGCCCCAGACCCCCGCTTCGGTGGGAACCGCCGTGAACGCTTGAAGGCAGCCCGGTTCGCCGCCGCTGGCATGCGCAGTGATGGGACCTGACCCGGAGGAGTCATCATGAAGCGTGAGATCACCATCAAGGAGTTCGTCGGCGACCTGCTCAAGCGCATCGAGCAGGCGAAGACCATCGACTGCTGCAAGGAAGAGCTGAAGACCTTCGCCGAGCTGGCGCGTCGCAAGATGCCCGACGAGAAGATCTCCGTGGACTGGAAGGACGCCTGACCCGGGCTTGACGCGGATCAACCCGGGGCGCAGCCCCGACAGTCGACGGCATTGGCGCCATCACCCAGAGGCGTGGCGCGCTCGCGCATTCCCGGAGAGCGCTTCGAGCCCTCCGTTATACGGGCAGGGATGCTCTTTCTCCCGAAAGGCGTGCCGGTCGCGACGGGCTTGCCGGCCTCGCGAGATTCGGTCCCTGAGTTCCTCGGGCGCCTCGCGCGCTCGGGCTTCACCGGCTACGCGCGCTACACCTTTGCCGCTTCGCTGGTGGTGCTGCTCTTCGAGTCGGGCAAGCTGATCTCGGTGCTGGTCGAGCGGGGCACCGTGCGTGTCTCAGGGCTCGACGCCCTCACCGAGCTGTGTGGCCGGGTGGCCAGCGAGGACGGGAGCATCGACGTCTACCGGCTCTCGCCCGATCTCACCATGTCGCTCCACGGGCTGCTGCACGGGAACTACGAGGTGCGCGCCCGCGAGATGAAGCTGGTGGACCCGAAGGCGCTCACGGCGAAGATCAAGGCCGAGCGGCTCAACGGCTGCGTGCGCGTCTACGCCGGCACCCGCACCTCGCTCATCTTCTACAAGGACGGGGTGGGGTTCGGCTTCTTCCACGACGGCGCCGAGACCATCGAGACCACCGCCACCGAGTCGCAGAAGATCGCCACTCTCCCCGGCGCGAAGATGGACGTGCTGTCCACCCGGTCGGCGGAACAGCTGCAGGCCTACGACATCCTCGAGATGGTGAACCTGCAGAAGGTGTGGGACGCGAGCGTGCGCGCGAACCAGGCCCAGTCCGACGCGCTGCACCAGAAGGCGCTGGCGGCCGAGCGGCTGCAGCTCGAGTCGAGCCTCGCTTCGCTCGAAGCCTCGCTCCAGAGCATCGCCGCCGAGTGCGTGGGCCCGTTGGGCAAGAACCTGGTGAACAAGGAACTCGCGGCGCAGGGTGGCCGCGCCTGCCTGATGAAGCCCGACCAGGTGGTGACGTTGCTGGCGGGCATCGAGAAGGGCGCGCGCCTCGTGGCGGGCGCTTCCAAGGTCCGGGAGATGGTCGAGCGGTTGAAGGCCGCGGTGACCCAGCAACTCGGCGCGACCCGGGCGGAGCTCGGCTGATCACCTGAAGGAACGACGCATGGCGCAAGTAGACGTGTTCGACGTGATGCGGGTAGGGCTCTGGTTCATCGCAGGGCTGATCAGTCTCTATTTCAGCGTCGGCAGCGCTCGAATCTGGACGAGCATCAGCACCGGATTCTTCCTGGTCTTCATCTCGGAAGGCTACCTGCTGGCCCCCTGGGAATCGAACCAGGCGCTGATGGCGGTGCACTCGGTGGTGGGCACCATCGCGGTGTTGGTCATCACCCACGGCTTCATGGAGTACTACGTCTTCGCCCGCACGCTCGAGAGCGGCGGCGCCAAGTGGGAAGTGTACGCCCTCACCGCGGGCGTGCTGGTGGCGTCGATGGTGTTCCTCGCCATCAACCCGACGCCGACCGCCACGGTGGTGCGCCACATTCGCATCGTGGAGAACGCCTGCTGGGTGTTCCTGGTGGTGATCAACCTGGACCTGCTGCGGAAGATCCACGTGCAGGTGCGCGACACGCCCATCGGCCCCGCGTTCAGAGGCTTCGGGGCGGTGTTCTTTCTGATCTTCCTCTGGCGGGGCTCGGTGCTCTACCTGCAGGCGTACGGCTGGGACGCGGACGCGGCGTCCGCCGGCATCGTCACCGACGCGGCGCAGTTTCCCTTCCGGGTGGGCCTGGCGACGAACGTCAACCGCTTCGCCTCGCTGCTCTCCAGCGTCACCATGGGAGGGACGTTTCTCTTTCTCGCCAGGGCGATGCGCTGACCTCCCTACACAGCAGCCACCCGGCCGTGCTAGGGGGCGCCGCATGATCCGTCGCCTGCTCATCGTCTCCGCTGTCGTCGCTCTCGCCGCCTGCAACGGCCCCATCGGTCCCGCAGGCCCGGCTGGTGCTGACGGCCCTGCTGGCAGCACGGGTCCGGCCGGCCCGGGCTACGACGCGCCGGTGTCCATCAGCGCCGTCGCGCCGCGCAGCCTCGCGGTGGGCCTGACGGCGGACGTGACCATCTCGGGCTACGCCACGAAGTGGACTGATCAGTCGGTGGTGACCTTCGGCGCGGGGATCACGGTGCGCAACGTGAAGGCCGCGAGCAGCAGCGCGATCCTCGCCACCATCACCGTCGCACCCAACGCGGTGCCGGGCCCGCGAGAGGTCAGCGTGCGCGAAGGCACGGTCACCTCGACCTTCAGCGGCTTCGAGGTGCTCCCCTACGCGAGCCTCGCCCTCTCGGGCACCGGCATCCAGGGCGGGCTGCTGCGGGCGCGCATTCTCGTCAACGACCCGATGTTCGTCTTCCCCGCCAACGCGGTGTTCAGCGCCGGCGCGGGCGTGAGCCTGGTGCGCGTGGAAAAGGAGCAGGCGCGCAGCGCCGAGGTGTTGCTGGGCGTCGACCTCGACGCGGCGCCGGGCGCGCGCACGGTCTCGCTCGGTGGAGCGCCGGGCGTGAACCTGAGCTTCCCCGACGCGTTGAGCGTCACCGCGAACACCCCCGTCGACCTGCCGGCCCTGCCGGCGATGCTGACCTTCTCGGCGCCGTCCGAGAGCGTGGTCTACAACCTCACCAACGTCGCCACGGGCACCGTGCTGGAAGCGTCGGAGGGCGCGCTTCTCGGCGTGCTCGCGCCTGACGCAGGGTGGGACACCTCGTCGCAGGTGGGCAACTCGCTGCTGCTGCTGAACGCGACGGGCACCGTCACCGTCTTCGACGGCGCGGGCGACGCGGGCGTGACCACCGTCACGGGCGTGCCGATCCCCGAGTCGCCGGACACCGAGCCGAACGACACCGAGCTGACCGCGCAGAGCTTCGCCGCGATCCCCGCGCTGCTCACCGGCTCGCTCCTGACTGGCACGGTGGACGACCAGGACTGGTTCAAGGTCACCGTGCCGGCCTCGGCCGTGGGCAAGCGGGTGCGCATGATCTCCACCTCCGCCGGGGTGAGCTACGACTTCTACGTCGACGTCATCCAGGGCGGCGTCAGCCTCGGTGGCGACTGGAACCTCTATTCCTACACCGGGGCCACCCGGACGGCGCTCAGTGACCCCATTCCCGCGGCGGGTGACCTGTTCATCGCGCTCTCGCCCTACAGCGACGGCGACTACTCGCTGACGCTGGTGCTCGAGTAGCGCTGGGACGGCGCAGGTCGCCGCTGTTCCCGGCCCCGGGGTGGTGAAGAGGGACGAGCGGCGCCGGCAGAGCGGGTAGAAGGGCGCTGGGGGGCGTCAACCATGTTCAGGCTGCTGATCACCACGCCGGTACTCGTCCTGTTGGGCTGCCAGGTTCACCACGCGCCGCTGCCGGAGAAGATGGGAGCGGCGCCCAGCACCACCCTGCAATACCCGAGCGGCCTGCGCGTGGTGTTCGAGCAACACCCGGGCTCGCAGCGCCTCGCGATGGCGCTGCTGGTGGGCGCCGGAGCCTCGAATGATCCGCCGGGCCGCGCGGGCCTCGCCCACCTGTTGGAGCACGTCGCGTATCGCTCCAGGCCCTCGCACCGCCTGACGGCCGCGGAAGAGCTCGAGTTCGCCGGGGTCTCTTCGGCCGGCATGGAAGAGAGCGTGTCCACGCTCAACGACACGGTCTATTCGGGCATCACCTCGGGCGATCGCGCCGGCCCGGCGTTGTCACTGCTCGCGTCCCTGGTGGTCAACCCGCTGATGGACGTCGACGACGCTGCGCTCGAGCTGGAGCGGTCGATCGTGCGCAGCGAGCGGCTGCTGCGCGACCCGCATGGCGGCGGGGACCTGGCCGCGGCCGTGCGCCAGGCCACCCTGGGCGGCCGCCAGGAATCTTCCATCGGTACCGAGACCAGCCTGTCCTCCATCACCCGCGCAGACCTCGAGGCCTTCATCGCGGCCCGCTATCGCCCCCGCGCGCTCACGGTGATGCTGGTGGGCGATCTCGAGCCCGCGTCCATCGACGCGCTGGTGCGCGCTGCGTTTCCCCCTGCGTGGTTGGCCGCCGGTGCCGGGGGCATCCAGCAGCCGCTGCAGCTGGTGGTCGAAGACCCCGGCGTGGGCATCACGCGCGGCGGGCTCTCGGTGCCTCCGCCTCCGCCGCAAGGCGAGTTCCCGCCTGTCGTCGAGGGGCCGGTGCTCCAACGGCAGGTCATGTTTGCCTGGGCGGTGCCGGGTACGACGCAGCCCGGAGGCATGGCGGTGCCGCGCCTGGCGGGCGTGCTCGCGTGGCGCTTTCGAGACGTGGGGAAGGACCTGGGGGTGACGCGCATCGCCGCCGACTACCTGCTGGGCGTGCGCACCTCGGTGGTGGTGGTGTTCGCCGAGGTCGACTCGACCGCGAACCTGGCTGCGGTGCGCAAGGCGTTCCGCGAGACCGGGCTGGGGCACTTCTGGCGAGTCAACCTGCGCTCGCTCACCATGGAGCGGCTGCGCGAGGAGCAGCACCTGCTGACGCACGCCCAGAACCGGGCGCGCCTCATCTTCGCCACCGGGAGCACCAGGGCCGAGCAGTACTGGGGCAGCCAGGCCAACTTCGCCGCGCTCGAGGAGCTCGACGAGCGGGTGCTCACCTGGGAGAGGGCGCGGGAGATCGACGTGGTCCCGATGCTCGAGACCAACACCTCGCCACCGCTCCCGCCTGCGCAGACGAGCAAGCCCCGCCAGCTGGTGGTCACCCGCCAGATGCTGGAGAGCGCCACGCTGCCGCTCTCGTTGCCGGCGGCGCGACACTTCACCCTGCCCAACGGGCTGCAGGTGGTGCTCTCCAGACGCGGCCCGGTGCCGGTGGCGGTGGTGAAGCTGGCGCTGCCCGCGGGTGCCCGCAGCACCAGCCGGGCGGTGAGCGCGCTTGCGGGCTCGGTGATTCAGTGGTGGCCGCGCCGCAGACCACCTCCCGCCCGGTTCGGGCGGCCGCGCGTGAGCGTGAACGCCGATGAGACGGTGATCGAGCTCAGCTCGGCCTCGTGGGAGCTGCCGGTGATGCTCGACGTCATCGGTCACAACACCACGCCCCGGGTCATCTGGGGCGGGGCGCGCGTGCTGGAGCAGTGGGCCGACGAGTTCATCGATGAAGCCGCGCAGGCGGAGTGGGAGGGGCACTGGAACCAGGTGCTGCCCACCTCGGAGCTGAAGCGGACCGTACTGCCCGAGGGCAGCGCGCTGCTCCCGGTCAAGGTGGCCGAGGTGAAGGAGCTGCCCGAGAGCGACTTCCTCGACTTCTTCGAGCTGGCCTTCCGGCCGAACGGGGCGGTGCTCACCGTCGACGGCGATCTCGACCTCGACGCGACCGAGGCCATCGTGCGGGAGCTCTTCACCGACTGGCAGCCGCGCAAGGCGAGGGCGAGGGCGCGGGCGCTACGGGACCTGGGCGCGCCTCCGGTTCGGGCCGCGGCGCCCATCGTGCTCGAGGGCAAGTCGTCGACGCTGACGCGGGTGCGCTTCGTGTGCCGGTTGCCGCCGGCGCCGACCGTGGAGAGCCGCGGCGCGCACCGGCTGCTCGGCGCGGCGCTCGAGCAGACCTTCGAGCACGAGCTGCGCGACACGTTGGGCCTGGCTTCTGGCGTCTGGGTCGACGTGTCCGACCTGCGCACCGAGGACAACCTGCTCGCGTTCAACACCAGGCTGGATCCGCGCGGGGGGCAGCAGGCCCTGGCCCAGTTCCTCGAGCGGCTCGACGCGCTCGACGGCGCCGTGTGGGACGAGCAGCAGGTCGACCTGGCGCGCTGGCGCGTGGCGCGGGACTCCATCAGCAGCGGCGGCACCTCGGAAGCCGTCACCACGCGCCTGGCGGTGGAGTTGGTGCACGGGGCTCCGTACGAGCGGGCGGTGGTGATGTCCCGCCTGCTCGCCACCGTCCCGCTCAAGTGGGTGGACGAGGCGTGGGCTGCGTGTACCGACACGCTGGTGCTCGAGCTCGAAGGCGACCGGCGGAGCATCGAGCGCGTGCTGCAGGCACGGAAGAAGTAGTCGCACCGGAATTCTGTCGGGGCACTATTTCCCGCTATCAGCGGCCGCCCCGGTGACTTCCTCCCGGAAGAGGAGGTTGATGGGCACAGCGTCCGAGGTGTCCCCATGCAATCAACTGCTGCCGCGCAGATCGAAGACTGGGTGAAAGCCGGGCGGCGGAAGAATGGGCACTCGACCGAGCTGTGTGGCCTGGTCAGCGATTCGCCCAGGTGCCTGGACGCCGAGCTCGAGGCCTCCAGGGGGCTGAGCCTCCTCGATGCGGCGGGGCTGAGCTCGGCGCCCGTGGTCGATGACAACGGGGTGCTGGTGGGCGTCGTCTTCCTCTCCACCCTGGCCCGGCTCCGGGAGGTCAAGGAGCTGGAGATCGAGGACGCGATGGTCACCGACGCCGTGACGGTGGCTCAGGGCGCGAGCGTCGCGGAGGTGGCCAGGCTGATGTCACGGCACGGCCTCGATCGGCTGCCTGTCACCACGCCGGACGGTCACCTGCTGGGGGTGATCTCCGCGATGGACGTGATGCGCTGGCTCGCAGAGAGGCTGCCCGCGTAGTTCGCTGTCGACCACGTCGGGGCAATCACCCTGGTAGCGTGCTCACCATGCGCGCCCGGACCTGCCCGACCCACCGCACCCCGATGCAGCGGCTGATCAGCTCGACCCCCGCCGGAAGGGAACTCGAACTCGATCGTTGCGGCGAGTGTGGAGGCCTCTGGTTCGACGCCGGTGAGCTCGAGCTGACGGCCACCCATCGCGCGCTCCCTGCCGGGCCGGGGTTCGAGTACTTCTGTCCCTCGTGCTCGGATCCAGCTCGCGACCCGGCGGTCGGCGGACAGTTCGCCGCCGCGCGCTGCAATGCCTGTCAGGGCACCTGGCTCGATGGCCCGACCGTCGCGGCCCTCGCCGACCAGCACCTGCCGCGGCCGCCTGACGCGAGCCAGAAGTCACCTGAGCTCGGCTTTCTGTGCGCGGGCTGCGAAGCCCGCTTCCCCTACGAGCAGGGAAACATCACGGCCAGCGGGCTGGTGTGCCGCTCGTGCCTCAAGAGCGGCGCGGCGCGCGCACCGAAGGAACTGGGGAACACCCTCGACGCGGTGCTCAGGTTCTTGAGCGCCTGAGGCGGCGTCCCGTCACTCCGCGTCGCGCCCGGGCTCGAACTGGTACGGGAAGGTGAAGACGACCTCGCCCTTCTTCGGCCGGGGCCAGTGCCAGCGAGCCGCGCGCGTCAGCACGCAGGCCTCGACGCGTGAGTTCCCGACCGTCGTCTTCTCCAGGGCGACGCTGGCGGTGTCGCGCCCCGGAACGAGCGTGAAGCGCACCCAGAGCTCGCCGGAGAGGTGCGGGTCTGCGGAGCGCTGGTAACACCACATCACGACGTTCCGATTCTGGCGGATGACCTTGCGCGCCAGCTCGGGGTCGAACTTGCCCGTGAGGCGGGTCACTGGCGCCGTGGCCGGGTCATGGGCCCGCTCGAGGGAGCGGGAGAGGCTCTGGGGAGGGGAATACTCGACGCCTCCGTCCTCGCTCACGGCCACGACCTTGCGCTCGAGCGCGAGGGCCAGGGATCGGGCGTGGAGCTCCTCGCTCCGCAACAGCCCCGAGTGGATCAAGTTGCTCAACCCCCACTCATCCGCGGCCAGCTCGGCGGCGCAGGCGTCAGCCGCGGGCTTCCAGGCGGCCAGCGACTCCGGAATGGGCGTGCGCCACACACGGGGCCACTGCACGCGCTCGTCCGCGCTCCACGGCGCCCAGAAGTACGTGAGCGCTTCCTCGAGCCGGACGCAGCCCCCGTCTGGGTCGCGCTTCACTTCCTCGAGCGCGGCCGCGAGCTCGCGCGCCTGCACCTGCGCGAGCGACTCGCCCGCCGGCGTCGCGCCCACCAACCAGAGCACCAGAAACGAACTCATCGCGCGAGTGTAGCGATCTCAGGGCGAGCCCACTTCAGGTTCCCAGGAAATCGAGGCTGGGCAGTCTCGTCTCCATGAACACGCATTTCATCAGGGAGAACCACACGTGAGTATCGGAAAGAAGCTGGGCCTGGGCGCCCTCGCGCTGGGTGTGTCTGTGGCAGGTGTCTTTGGCTGGGCGAAGTCGGCGGGCGCAGCGCGGCTCGATCATCGCTGGGACACGCACCGGGTCGAGATCCCCGTGCCGTTCCCGCTCAGCGCGGAAGAACTGAGGACGCTCGAGCCCGAAGGCACCATGCTGGCGGCCGAAGAGAAGGACAAGCTCGCGCTCGAGCGCGCCGTCGCGCGAGGCAAACACCTCGTCGAGTCGCGCTACGGCTGCGCCGACTGTCACGGGAAGGACTTTGGCGGCGGCACGATGGTCGACGCGGCTCCGATGGGGAAGCTGCTCGGCAAGAACCTCACGCGCGGCAAGGGGAGCGCGGTCGCCAACTACAAGACGTCCGACTGGGAACGGCTGGTGCGCCACGGTGTGAAGCCCGACGGTACGGGCACGGCGATGCCGGCGGTCGATTTCTTCGAGATGAGCGATCGCGAGCTGTCGGATCTGATCGCCTACATCGGCTCGTTGCCGCCCGTTGACGCAGCGGTGCCGAACCCGACCTTCGGTCCCCTCGGCACGATTCTGCTGGCGACGGGGAAGATCCTGGTGCCGGCGGAAATGGTGACCGATCACCACGCCGCGCATGCGAGAGAGGCGCCGGTGGAGGCAGCGGACTTCGGCAAGCACCTCGCTCAGACCTGCGTCGGCTGCCACGGTCCGGGCTTCTCGGGGGGCCCGATTCCAGGCGGTGATCCGGCGTGGCCGGTCGCGCTGAACCTGACGCCGCACGCCGAGGGGCTCGCGGGGTGGACCTACGAGACCTTCGAGGCCGCCGTGCGGAAGGGCGTGCGCAAGGACGGCACTCCGCTGCGGCCTCCGATGTCGATGATCACGTCCTATGCGCAGAAGATGGAAGACCACGAGTTGAGGGCGCTGTGGGCGTATCTCCAGCGCGTGCCCGCGAAGCCGAGCGGTCAACGCTGATCAGCCCTGTGCGCTTCAGTCCTTCGGGCGCGGCTGGCGGAAATGCGGAGCGGAGCGAGCAAGCCCGTTCAAACGAAGAAGCCCAGCGCCACGTCAAGGCTCGTGGCGCTGGGCTCCTTGAACTTCCTTCACCCCGAGGGGCCTCTCAGTACCTCCCCGTCAGCAGCGAGTAGCGCACGTTGACCGTCGTGGCGTTCTTGCAGACCAGGTCGGCGCGGCTGTCGCCGTTGACGTCGCTGATGCTGAACGTGTCGCCCGCGCCCGTGCAGAAGGTGAGCGCGCGTTCCCACGGCGCGCCGGGGTACCTGCCGTTCGCGTCGGCGAAGTCGACCCAGATGCGCGTCGCGTCCTTGCAGAGCCAGTCGACGCGGCCGTCGCCGTTGACGTCGGCGAACGCGGGCCGGGCGCCAGCGTGCGTGCAGTAGGCCGTGCTCACCGACCAGTCACTGCCCCAGAACGTCGTCGAAGGAGTGGTGCTCGCATGGTCGGCGAAGAGGCCCGAGGCCGTGCGGCAGAGCAGATCCGTCCGCCCGTCGCCGTTGACGTCTCCCAGCGAGAGCGTCGAGCTGCTCCCGCACCACAGGCTGCTCGACGCCTCGGTCGAGCCGCTGAGGCGGCCCGTGTTGCTGGCGAAGTCGATGCGGTTGCTCGCGCCGTCCCGGCACATCAGGTCGGACCGGCCATCACCGTTGAAGTCTCCGACCAGCAGCGTGGCGCCGGCCGGGCACCACCCGGTGCTGCCGGTGTCGGTCGCGCCTGCGAAGTGGCCGAAGCGATCGGCCCAGTCGATGCGAATGCGCCCGCTGTCGCGGCAGAGCAGATCGCTGCGCCCGTCACCGTCGAAGTCTCCGGTCTGCAGCGTCGAACCCGGCTCGGTGCACCACGTGGTGTCGAGGCGCCAGTGGTCGCCCCCGGTGATCTCTCCGCGGTTGTTGGCGTAGCTGAACCACAGCCGCGAGGGATCGCGGCACAGCAGGTCGTCGGCCCCGTCCCCGTTGAAGTCTCCCGCCAGCACGCCGGTGACGGTGGAGTGGGTGCACCACACGGTGCTCACGGTCGCGGCGGTGAGGCGCGGCGCTCCGACCGCGCGCAGCGTGCTGCGTTCCCAGGTGCGCGCGAACTGCTCGGCCGAGCTCAGGAAGGTGCTCATCTCCGGAGTGGTCATGCGCAGCGAGGGGGTGGGGCTCGACTGCAGGCTGCGCAGGAAGTCGGGGAACATGCCGTAGTGCGCGAAGCCCACCACGTTGAAGTCGAACGGCGTGCCGTCGAACGTGTAGCGCGGAAACGACGCGTCGTACGTCACCGGCGCGAGCGGGTCGGGCGCAGGCAGCGCCTCGAGGCCGTTCGCGTCGGTGCCGATGGCCATCGGGCGGTTGCCCATCACGGTGAGCAGGTCGCGGTAGCTGCGCACGAACTTCGTCGAGCCGCCGCCGTGGCCCATGCCCACCATGCCCTTGATGGTGCGAATGCGTTCGTACTGCGCCCGGGTGCGCGCGTTCTCGTTGCAGCGATCGGGGTCCACCGGTGAGCTCGTGAGGCACGCCGGGTCGAGCATGCCGTTGTGCCCGGAGGTGAGCGGGTAGTCGCGGTTGTACGCGAGCTGCAGCGCTTCGTCGGCGGTGAGGCGTGACATGTGGTCGATGTCGATCAACATGCCGCGGGCCATCATCATCGAGAGCGCCCGCGCTCCGATGGGCTGCAGGTCTCGCGAGTTGGCGTGGCCGCAGCCCTCGCTCGGCGGGGTGTAGGTCGGCTGCGTGTCGATGATGCGGCCCAGGTCACGCGTGCGCAGGAGGTCGGACTGCACGCTGTTGAAGACGGTGCGGTTGAGCTCGAAGTGCACGCCCTCGCCGCAGCTGTTGCGCGGGGTGGGGAACTCGTTGCGGTACTCCTTCGACGAGAGCGCGAAGAGGTCCTTGTTGATGGCGTAGCCGCCCAGCACCGTGTCCGAGAAGTGGATGGGGAGGATGTAGCGGACGCCCTTGTCCTCCCAGAGGTGGCGGATCTCCTCTGCGATGATCGGGTCGGTGATGGTCTCTCCCGCGGCCTGGCGGCGGGTGAGGTTGCCGAAGTCGTCGGTCTCCACGCCCAGCACCACCGCGAGGTCGCCGCGGTTGACGATGTCGCGCAGTTCCTGCGGCGTGCGGGCGATGGCCATGAAGTCGGGGTGCGCGCCCACGAAGGCGCTGATGTTGTCGAGCTGCACGTCGACCGAGGCGCGATCGTCGATGTACTGGCGCGCGTTGCCTGCCCTGGCCAGCAGCGAGTTGTTCACCGCCAGCGCGACCAGCACGCGTTGCCCCCCCTGCCACGCCCGGCGCACCCATTCCCAGTACATCTGCTGGTGCGTCACGGTGGACCAGTGCGGCCAGTGCGCGAAGCCGGGGTAGCCCGCGTGCGGGTGATCCATCACCGCGCCGAACAGGCCCGGGTTGGGCGTCTCGAACACGTAGCGCTCCTCGACCTGGTCGACGATCGCCGAGCGGAGGACGTCGCCGCAGTCGTTGCCGACGCCCGGCGCGCCGTGGAGCGCGTTGCAGTTGCCGAGCGCGCCCGCCGCTGAGCCGGCGATCTCGGTGCTCGGGTTGCACTCCGGGTTGAAGACGTCGTACCCGCGGTACTTCTGGCCGGCGAGCATCGGGAGTGACGGGTCAGGTGAGCCGTACATCACCATTCCACCGAACCCCAGGTGACTCATGGGGTGCGAATGGGTGTCGGCGAAACCGACGAGGCGCTGTGCGGCCGCGGGCGGCGCGGCGCACAGGGCGAGCGCGACCAGGGGGCCGGCGAGCCGAGAGACGAGTGAGCTGGTTTTCATGGGAGTTCTCCTCGGGCACCGCTCAGCAGCCGCCGGGCTTCAGGCACACGCTCTGCTGGCGCCAGATCTTCGCTTCGTTCGCGTAGACCAGGACGCTCACCCAGTCCTCGCCGAGGACCTTGGGGTTCACGCTCACCGACGGGCCCGTGGACAGGACGGGGGCCTTCGAGACGAACTCGTGGCCTGCCACCCAGATGAACGTGTACGTCGCGTTCGGGTCGCTGTCGCCGGGCTTCGCGGTGAGGCCCACCGTGCCGCCGGTGTCGGTGCGGGTGATCTCGAGCGTCGGCGCAGGCGGGCGGCTGAGGCCGTAGCGGAACTCGAGGTGCATCGTCAGCGTGATGGGGTTCTTCGGGTCGACGCCCAGCGTGAAGGTGCCTTCGTAGACGAGGTACTGGCCGCTGCTGTCGGAGTACATGTACCCGGTGTGCGGCGCCGAGTCGGACACGAGGTCACTGATCTCCACGCCGTCCACCACCACGGTGTAGGCGAGCGGGTAGCCGCTCTCGATGCGGTACGAGTTGAACTGGCCCGCATGCGGCGGCGCGTAGCCGGGCCCGGCCGTTGCCGTGAAGCGGCCCGCGTTCATCAGGCGGAAGCTGCTGACCGTGTGGCCGTCGAAGCCGAACGCGCTGGTGTTCCCCACGAGGCTCACCAGGTCGAAGCGCATCGGGCCCGGGTTGGTGTGACCCTCGGGCATGAAGAGCGAGATCTGCCCGGCGCTCAGCGAGATGTTCTCGGTGTCACGCGCGTTCTGCACGTTGACCACCGACCGGCCAGGGACGTAGTCCCACGGCGAGCTCTCGTAGCCGGTGGTGGCGAGCAGCGGGGACCCCGTGCCACCGACCGGCGGTTGGCAGCGGGACGCGTCGGGCGCAGGGGACACCGCCGGCACGTCGTAGCCGGGGAACTCGCACGTGAGGAACACGCCGCTGCCCAGACCAGCGACGTTCATGCAGGCGTTGTTGCAGGCATTGACCGCGCTATCGCCCGGCGCGACGCACGCCCAGGTATCGAAGGCGACGCCGAAGCCGCCGCAGCCGCCTCGCCCGAGGAGGGGGACTGCGCACTGGCAGTTGTAGGGGTCGCCCACCAGCGAGCGCGAGATGCAGCCGGTGAGGGAGAGCAGCAACAGCGGGAGGAGCTTCGTGAGTCTGGACATGGTGGCCTCGTTGGGGAACTTCGGGTGCAGCGGCTGGTACTCGGCCCGGCGCGCTCGCCTTTTTCGGAGCGGCCCCGAAGGCGCCGGAAAAGAGCGGTCGCGGGTGACGAGTACTCCGACGCGTCCGGATCTTCCGGAACCCCAACAGGAGCCTCCTCATGAAACGTCTTCTCTCTCTCGCGGTGATCGCCACCGCGTTCGCTGCTCAAGCCGTGTCCGTCGCGTGGACGCGTGACGCTTCGATTCCCACCAACGCGCGCCTGCGCAAGGTCGCGACGTGCGCCGATGGCCGGGTGTACGGCATCGACGCGGCCACTCCGACTGGCGCGGGCACACTGCGGCTGCTCAACGGCACCACCGGCTCGCTGGGCGCCGCGCGCGGCGAAGATTCCGTGTCGTGCGTGAACAACGCCGTGCATCTCTTCCGCAAGAGCTCGCGGGAGATCTTGAAGAACGACGGCACGCCGCTGGGGCTGCCGGCGACGCACGTCGGGTTTGCACCGGTCGGCACGACGCACGTCAGCGGCGGCTCGGTGTTCGTCCTCTTCGGCGCGATCAGCCACTTCGTCGCGCTGTTGGACACCGGCGAGGTGCGGCGCACCACCACCCCCAATGGCGCCTGGACGCCGGTGGGTGAGGCCGCCGCCGCGGAACAGATCGCCCTGGCCGGTGGGGTGCTCGAAGACCGCCTGTACGCCCAGAACTTCGACGACGCGCTGTTCGAGAACGTGGGCACGGGCTGCAACGAGCACTGGCGCTTCATCTCTCCGGGCGGCCTGCGCCCCGATCGCCCGACGGTGCGCGCCATCGCGACCAGCGGGGTGGGCAGGCTGACGGTGCTCGATGACACGGGCTCGGTGTTCCAGGGCGTCATCTCGCACGAGCGCAGCAGCGTGGTGCTCGGGGTGCCCGAGTTCACGGGCCTCAACCTCGCCATCCTCGGCTCGACCTTTCGCGCGCACGGGCTGAGCGCGGACTTCACGCCCTCCACGTCTCTCGTCGCCGCAGGCCTCGCGCCGGAGTCCATTCCCCTGCCGGCCGTCGACCTCGACCTGCCGCTGGGTTCCACGCGCTACACGCCCAACAACATCAACCTCGCCGGCGGCGCGGCGCTCACGCTCACGCCCAGCTCGCGCAGCGTCATCCTCACCGCGCGCTTCGAAGAGGGCGGCCTGGAGCTGCTCAGCAGCAACTGGGTGTACCCGAACCTCAACATCAGCTCGTTCAACGGCTCGGTCGCCTTCGGCGGCAAGGTCGGCATGTGCGGTCAGCCGGAAGTGACGGCCAGCGCCGCGACCTTCAACGGCAACTTCAGCGGGGTGGACAACCTCTTCTCCTTCATCGTCGACCTGATGAATGGAGACATCAAGAGCCGGGTGCAGCAGGCGATGCTCGACGGCGTGCAGAACGCGCTCGCCGAGCGGAGCACCCAGCTGGCGCTCCAGAGGCTGTTGCTCGAAGTGGCGGGGGCCGTGGCTCCGCCGCCGGGTGGTGGTGACTGGAGCTACATCGTGGGCAACACGTTCTCCGTCACCGGCAGCAGCGTGCGCTTCACCGTCGAGCGCTGAGCGCCCTTCGGCCGAAGAGCTTCCACTCTTCCCAGCTCGAATCACCCGCGGCGCGTGCCTCGAGCGCCGCGAGCCGGAAGGCGGTGGTGGGGTTCTCCGCTCCACCCAGCCGGTAGAAGCGCTCGATGAAGGTGCGCGCGCGCTCGTCGCGCACCTCGATGGTGGTGGCGAGCACCTGGTTCGCCCCGCCGGCGAGGAAGCCTTCCGCCAGCCCGATGCCGTCGGCGGGCGCGTCGAGCGCCGTTCCCGTCTCGCAGCCGCTGAGCACCACCAGGCCCGGTGCGGGGTGGCGCGAGAGCAACAGCTCGAAGTCGAGGGCCTGTCCTTTCGCCAGCTCGAGCCGCGCTTCCCAGGGCGCGCTGGCGTTGAGACGGCCGTGCCCCGCGAAGTGCACCACGGGGCGCCGCGCCCAGGCTGCGAGCACGGCCTCGAGCGTCGCCGCGTCGCCTTCGAGGAGCTCGCCCCCGAGCGCCTTCGCCGCCGCTCGCGCTTCGGCACGCGCGGCCGGGAGATCGAACCGTGGATCTCCGATGACGAGGGGCACGCCGCTCGGCTGCGCGGGCGGCTGCGTCAGCCACGCCGCGCTGGGCACGAAGCTCACCGTCGCCGTCTTCAGCAGGGAATGAATGAACGCCGCGTCGAGCCGGGCGCCGCCGTCCACCAGCGTGACGTGCGCCACGCCCGGCAGGGCCAGCGGCGCGCCGGGGGCGGGGCAGCTCACGCCCTTCGCGCGCACCACGAAGAGCCGGTCGCCGGCCGGGGTGTGAAACCACTCGAGCAGCGCCTCATCGGCCGCCAGCGCGCTCGGCTCGAAGGCCGCGCGCGTTCGCAGCGGGGCCTGCGCGTCGAGCGCCGCGGCGAGCCCGTTGGCTCGGGTGCGCAGCTGCTCGAGTGCGAGGGCCCGGGCCGTCTTCCAGGCCTCGAGCTCCTCGACCGACGCGAGCGCCGGCGGCGCGGCCGACAGCAGGGCCTCGCGCTCCAGCGCCCACGCTTCTTCGTCGCGCTCGAAGGCCGCGCGCGCGGTGGGCGTGAGCTGCGCGAGGCGCACGCGGCGGTCTGACTCGAAGCTGCGGGCGAGCCAGGCCTGGCCGTCGTCGGCCAGTCTCCACGCGATGTCGCACTTCCCCGCGCGAACGAAGGCCTCGACGGCGTTGGCGATGGCGCTGCGGCGGTCCTGGAGAAAGGCGACGCGCTGGGACGGGTCGAAGTCACGCGCCTGCTGCGAGAGCGCGGCTCGCGCTTCACCCAGCGCCTTCACCGCTTCTGCCCGTTGGTTCAGCTGGAGGCGCGCTTCGGCGAGCCCGAGGTGCGCCCGCCACGCGGAATCGGCGAAGCGATCGACCGACCGGGAGCCGCGCTGCAGCATCGCCTCGAAGGCGCGGACCGCGCCGGCGCCGTCGCCCGAGGCGAGCGCGAGCCGGCCTTCGAGCCAGTCGAGGAAGAGGACCTCGACGGTCTGGGCGTCGCCGGCGTGTGCCCGGGCCTTCGCCACCGCTTCGGTGGCCCGGTCGAAGTGGCCCTGGGTCAGCTCGAGCCAGGCGAGGTTGGACAGGGTGTCCGACGCGTGGAGCGGTTGGTCGGCGGCGAGGCCGTCCGCGGCGAGCTTCGTCAGTTCGTCGCGGAGCGCCCCGGCGTCCACCCCGCTCACGTGCTGGGCGAAGGCGCGCAGCTTGACCCACGCGAGGTTGCTGCGGAGCGCGAGCTGGTCTTTCGGCGAGAGCGCCGGGCTGGCCACGCCCTCGAGCGCGCGCGCCTCGGCGAGGGCGTCGGCGTGGTGGCCCGACTCGGAGACGATGACCGCCGCGTACGCCCGGTAGAGCGCGGCCTCATCGGGCCGCTGCGCGCGCGCGGACTCGTCGATGGCGAGCCGGAGCACCCGCTCGGCGTCGCGGAGCTCTCCGGTCTCGGCGAGGAAGACGCTCTGCTGGTAGTGGAACTGCGACGCGAGCCGCACCTCGGGGAAGTCGCGCAGCGCCCGGTCGAGTTGATCGATCAACGCGCGGGCCCGGCCGAGCTGGCGCAGGCTGCGCGCCCAGTGCAGCGCTGCGATGCGCCGGCTGATGGCCTCGGTGATGAAGCCGCGCTCCTCGGCGCCCTGGGCACACGCGGAGTACGCGTCGGCCTTGTCTCGCGTGGCGGCCTCGCGGGCGAGCCCGACGCAGGCCCAGGGCCACTCGTGCGGCGGCCGGGTGTCGAGCTCACGGCGGGCGCCGCCGGCGTCCGCGCGGGCCTTCGCAGCGAAGGCGTCGGTGATGGCGCGAGCCGGTGCGCGGAAGACGAGCCGCAGGGTGCGCGCGGCGCGGCCGGTGCTGAGGGTGAGCGTGTGTTCACCGTCGGAGGGACGCTCGAGACGAACGCTCGGCCCCTCGACCACGCGCGCTTCGGCTGCGTCCCAGCGCACGTGGAGCTGCCTCGCGCCGGCGGTGACGGTGGGTGCGTCGGGCGCGTCGAACCAGTACCGCTCCCCGGCGTCGGTGCGCTCGATCGCGCTGGCCCCCGTGAGGGTGACGGCGAGCGGCTCGACCGGCGAGCGGCAGGCACCGAAGAGCACCACGGCGAGGGCGAGCGTCCGAATCAAGCGGCGCAGTGGAGCACATCTTGCGCGCCGTTCAGTGTGCCGCGCTGAACTCCCGGGCCAGCAATCGAATCTTGTGTTGCCAGTTGTAGATGACCTGCTTCGTCACCCCGAGCACCCGGGCCGCCTCATCGGCGTCGAGCCCGTCGGCGTACAGGCACTTGAGCACCACCTGTCCCTTCGGCGGCAGCTGCCCATCGAGGAACTCACCCAGCCGCGCCGCTGCCTGGCGCGCGATGACCTGCGCCTCGGGCGAGGGTTGCTCGATGGGCGCGTCCGCCTGCGGCTCGTCGGTCGCCTCACGCCGTTCCCGGGTCATCGCGCGCTGGCTCGAGTTGCCGACCTCGCGCTCGCTCACCATGCCCACGTAGCCCTCGAGCGTCGCGCCGCGGGCCGGATCCCACTGGCGCAACTGCCAGGCGTCGTCGTCGAGCAGCACCACGAACACCTGCTGCACGAGGTCCGCCGTGTCGAGCCCCCGCAAATCGGCCCGCTTGCTCTGCAACCGCCGCACCCGCGCGCGCACCACGGGCAGCAGCCGCTCGGTCAGCTTGCGGAGCGCCTCACGTTCGCGCCGCGCCGCCGCCGCGATGAGCGCGGCAGTGCCATCACCTTGGGTGACGTCGAGCGCGCTCATGGGGCGCGACGCTCCACCTCGATGGCCCACCACCCCAGACCGGCGCCGGCCGCGTCACGCTGCAGCCGGCCGGCGAGCGCGGCCACGGCCGCCTCGTCCTCACCGACGTGCAGCCATATTCGATGCGCACCCGCCGCGCCCAGCCACTGGGCGCCCTCGAGCCGCACCTCGAACGAGCCCCGCGCCGACGAGACCTGCGCGGTGTCCACGCGCACCAGGCGGCCCTGCTCGTCTTCGCGGAACACGCCCAGCACCCGCGGCGCGTCGGTGGCTGTCTGGGCGCGCAGCCGCAAGGTGAGCCGGCCTTCTTCACCCACCACCCGCTTCTGCGCCGGCGCCCCACGCGTCTGCGCTTCACCACCCTCGACCTCCAGCAGGTACCGCCCGGTGTTGCGGGCCGGCCACGCGACGACCACCGCCAGCAACCCCGCGGCGAGCGCCATCACTGCCGAGCCCCACACCAGTGCGCGCGGCTTTCTGCGCAGCGGAAGCACGTTCGACGGGCCGAGCCGGTCCACCACCGCCTCGACCTCCGCCGGTGAGACCTCCTGGCTCAGTTCCCTCAGCAGCGCGCGCGCCTCTGGGTCGCGTGAGAGCCGCCGTTCGATGGCCTCGCTCTGGTCGGGGCTCAACGTCCCCGCGCGGAACGCGAGCAGCACCCCGTCATCGAGCGGAGGCTCGTCGGCGCGTGTCGCCGTGGCTGGATTCACCTTCAGGGCCATTCGAAGCTCGTCGTCTTTCAGCGCGCTCATCGGTCGCCGAGGTTCTTACTGTCTGGGCGGTGAAAGGCTTTTCTGGTGACGCGAAAAAAGGCATGACGGGGCTGGCCAGTACAAGGAGTGCCGCTCACGGCGCTCCTTGCGGGGGACACATGAACTTGATTGTGCGCAGCACGTTGGCGCTGTCCATGCTGGTCAATGGGGTCGCGCTGGCCCAGGCCTTGCCCCCGCCGCCCTACGCCGTGGGCGTGCCACAGAAGCCGCGGTCCTGCTCGGCCTCGTCCTTCACGCTCGAGGTCCCGCTGTGGGCCAACGCGCTGCCCACGACCTTCGAGAGCTCGTTCGCGAGCTTCTTTGCCGGAGACCCGCGCTGGTTCGGGCTCACCTCGGGCTGGATTCAGCCTCGCCTGACGCCGGTGTTGCCGGAATACACGGGCAGCACCATTCCCCTGGTGCGACGTGATGGGCATCGCCGCTCGTTCGTCGTCACCTTCCAGCGGCTGGGCGGCTACCCGCCGACGTGGGGCGGCGTGCCTCCCGTGCTCCCGATGTACGCGTGCGCCGTGGTGAGCGCCTTGCGTGAGGCGGCGGCGCGCGCCCTGTCGATCACCATCGGCGAGGGCATGCTTCGACAGCCGCCCGTGCTCGTCTCGCGCAGCTGCGACGCCGTGGTCCAGGACGCAGAGTCGGGCGCGTCGGCTTCCACCCTGGAGTGGTCGACCAAGCGCGTCGAGGCGATGCCCACCCCCGGGCTCCAGGCGATCGACGTGGCGTTGATCGACACCGGAGTCGACAAGGCCTGGCGCTCGGCGCTGGGGGTGGTGGCAGAGGGCGCGCTGCCTTCCTTCGAGCGCGTGACGCGCGCCGAGTACCACCCGCACGGCGCGCAGATGGCCGCGTTGATCCGCTCGGTCGCGCCGAACGCACGCATCCGCTCGTACCGCGCGCTCGATGGCCGCGGCATGGGCAGCCTGGTGAGCGTCGCGCGCGCGGTCGACGACGCGGTGTTCGACCCGGCCATCAGCACGGGCACCCGCAAGCCGCTCATCGTGAACCTGAGCCTCGGCGCCCCTCCTGACCTCGCGGGACCGACGTATCTGACCGGGCCGCGCCCGGACGGCTCGGGCTGCAGCTCGTGGGAAGACGGGCAGGGCGAGACGCTGCGCTACGTGTTGCACGTGGCCGGGCAGTTCGAGCTGATGCAGCAGCAGGGTGTGTTCGTCGCCGCGTCGGGTGGCAACACCCCGCTCGAGTTCGCGTCCACCTCGATGGGGTCGGTGGTCGGCGGGTCGGCGACGACGGTCTGCAGCGGCGTGAACTCCGCGCTGCCTGCCGCCTCGTCGTTCCTCCCCGCGGCTTTCGGCGAGCGCGCGTCGTGTCGCGCCTCGGCGACGTGGCTTCCGGTGCTGCCGGTCGGCGCCAGCACGTTCGAAGACCGGCGCTCGGTGGTGACGCGCTTCCAGGCGGAGCCGCGGGTGTACGCGCCAGGTGAGCGGGTGTTCGCGGTGAGCTCGGCCTTCCCCTCCGCGGGGACCGCCGCGGCGTGCGGCGCCACCGACATCGGGTTCGCGCACGCCCTGGAAAGCCCGGGCCCGGTGACGGGGACCTCGGCGGCCGCGGCGTTGACGTCAGGTGCGGCGGCGCACCTCATGGGCAGTCAGTATGGGGGGCCGCTCCTGAGCGGCTGGCGCGCGGCCGACATGGCGCGGTTGCTCTACCTCACCGGCCAGCCGCTCTGTTCGGCCAAGGGCGTGCCCGGCGTCGGGCGACGCATCTCCATCACGCGCGCGACGGAGGCCGTCAGTTCTCCCTCGTGCAGCGCGCTGCGCAGTTGTCTGCGCTCGGCCTCGCACCCCGTGGGGCCGATGGTCGGCGCTGCGACGGAGAGCGTGTGCGCGAGCGCGGTGGCGACCTGCTTCGGCGCGACCGCCTCCCTCGCGTGCCCGGCCTTCGCCGAAGAGCCGGGCTGGGGCAGCTACGCCGACAACCTCGTGCCTGGCGCTTCGTGCGCGGCGTCGTGGATGGCGCCGCTGGGGCTGCGGGTGCCGGCGCCGCTGGCGCTCTTCCCCGACCAGCAGCTGAGCGGGCTGGGCCCGCAGCCCTCGCAGTCGGGGTGCCCCAACTGCTCGTTGATGGCGCAGCCCTGGCGTCTCGACCTGCGCTTCGAGCTCTCCGATGCGTTCGAGGGAGAGACTGACCTGCGCGACGCGTTCCTGATCATCTTCGATGAGGAGAAGCGGCCTCTCGAGTGGGTGTCGATCTCCGACGGGCGGGTGTGGCGGCCGGGCGAGGTCGGTGAGCTGAAGGTCTACCCGCTGACGATGGGGGTCGAAGAGCTGTACGCGCGGCTCCTCTATCGGTCGTGGTCAGTGGGGCTCGATCTCGCGCTCACGCCGAGCGAGGGCGAGCCGTCGCGATCGATCAGCCCGCTGCGCGTGGAGTTCCTGCGCTGACTCAACGCTCGGCGGAGAGCTCGAGGTCGAGCTCATCGCGAGCGGGAGGTCCTGTCCACGTGCCGCGGCACGACGACCGGCGCGTGGTCCTCGAGCTCCTCGACGCCAGGGTCGAGGTGAGCCGTGGTGGCGAGGCTGTGCACCGGCCCCGGGCCCACGTTCACCGAGGATCGGAAGGCGTTCGCGGTGAGCGAAACGAGGGTGAGGAGGAAGAGGAAGCCCAGCCAGTATGCTCTCGAGTTCATGACGTCATCCTCTTGAGCAGGAATGAGTCCAGCTCAGAGGCGTCGTGATTCGTGCTCCTTGGGGCGGCGCCGAGCTCGCCGGCCGGGTTTCCTCCTTCGATGTGAAGGACTGCCGTCGTTCAAAATGATGAGCGCCCGGGCTCACTTTCCCGGGGCACCGAGGGCGATGTTGAAGTCGGCAGTGGGCCTGGTGGCGTCGATGTGGTCGAGGACGACCTTGACCTCCAGGTCTCCGGCGAACGCGACGCTGACCACCGCCGCCGTGGGCGTTGCGGTCAGCCGCATCGCTCCCTCTCCGAGCAGGGTGGCCTGGTCGAGCTGGACCCGGGGCCTGCGCGGCCAGGAGCGGAGGGTTCTTGTCGACGGAGAGCTTCGCTGCGTCGAACAGCAACCCCAGGACGGGCTCATCGAGGCCGACGATCCGGCTCATGTCCCCCAGGGTGTTGTGGTCGACGTCGCGGTGCTCGGACGGGCGCAGGTGGATCTCGAGCGACGGGCACGTCAGCGCCTCGATCTCGAGCCCCTTCAGGTGGACGGAGAGCGGCTCCTTGAACACGATCGACTCGAGCGGGCCTTCGGTCACCCAGCACGTGACTTCAGCGCGCGTGGGCGACCGCGACCCCGAGCCCCTCGCTCCACTGCACCGCGTAGCCCCGGCCCGAGTGGAACGGGGCGAACGTGCTGGGCGACGCGACCGCGGCGCTGACCCTCAACATCAGCATCGCGCGTGTCGACTGGACCAGGCCGCCGGCGCCATCGCTGAAGCCAGGGAAGGTCTGCGTCACCGAAGGCTGCTCCGTGCTCCAGCTCGGGTAGGGCACCCGCGCGGCGGGCACGTCGAGGGGATAACTGAGCAGCAGGTACGCCTGGGCCCACCGAGCCTCGTCCCAGCTCACGGTGAACGTGTCTCCGTCGCGCAGCGCCGCTTCATGCAGCCGGGGGCGCAGCGACTGCACGGGCAGGATCACCTCGGCGGACCACGGCGCGCGCGCGCCCTGGCGGATCTCGACCGTGTTGCGGCCGTCCCGCCAGGGACCGTCGGCGAGCGTGGTCTTGAGCTGGCCGGCGGTGGCCTGGAACGACACCCCGTTCACGGCATAGGTGACGGGCTCATCGACGTAGGCCACGAAGCTGGCCGAAAGGAAGACGCGCCCCTCGTCGCTGACGCTCAGGGACATCGCGTGGATCCGCGTGCGGTCGAGCGGAGGCTGGCCGCACACCGACGCAGTGCGCTCCTCGGCCTCGTCACACAACGCCAACTTGAAGCGCGGATCGAACTGGAACTCCATCGGCATCAGGTCGCCGGTGCCGACCTGGCAGCTGCTCCACGTGATCCGCTGGTTGTAGCCGCTCTGTTGGAAGGGGAAGAGCCACGCCGGCTTGAAGCCGACGCCGACGAGCTCGTCGAGGGCCGGGTCAGGGGCGGTCGCGCCGCGGCGCAGGGCGTAGGCGAGCAGCCGGCCCTCGGCGGTGAAGCACGAGGCGCTTCCCGGCGCCTGCACTCGCGCGCTGAGGGGTGGCTCGAACGCCGCCGCGGAGAATGACGTCGACACCGATGGGTCGATCACGGCGGTGATCACCTGCGGCTCGGTCATCCGCCACTTCATGGCGAAGTACATCGGGCGCGCCAGGGCGTCGGCCAGGGTGAGTTCGCCCGCGAGGCCTCCCTGGACCAGGCGCAGCCGCGCCTCGCCTGCGAAGTCGTTCGCGGGCTCCTCGGGGACGCCGTACCAGCCGGGCAGCTCACTGCCCGGCGGCGCTGCCCCGGCGTCGACTGGCGCGCAAGACGGCAGCACGAACAGCACCACGAGCGTGATTCGGGCCAGGTATCGCGACATGGCCCCTGTGTTAGCCCTCTGGAGGGGTCTGCGTGAATGCACATCGCCGCACGGTCGCCGTGCATCGATGCACACCTCGCGATTCACCTCGGCAGGACGAGCGAGAGCTCTTCCTCGCGCACGATCCAGCCGCGGCACTTCGCCGAGCCGCAGCTGCACGGCTCCGCGAGGGACGCGGGGAACTCGTAGTCCCAGGTGACCTCTTCGCCCGCGGCGATGTCACGCCACGCGTACAGCTTCGCCCAGGGCGCGCCGTGCTCGTCCACGCCGAGATCGACCTCCGCGTTCGCGGTGCAGCTGTGGTTGATCCACCGGGTCTGGTCGACCATGTCGAGCCACAACGAGTCGGTGATCCTCAGCGTGTAGCGATCGTCCCACTGCTCGCCTTCGCGGCGGACGACGCCTTCGATGTCGGCCATCAAGTCGCCTTCCTTGAAGGCGTGGGTGGCTCGCACGCCGTAGCCGTGCACGGAAGACAGGAAGACACGAAGACCGGGGATCGCAGCCATGGCGCGGCCTCATGCCAGAGTCCGCGCGGTTTCGGCGGTTCTCGTTCACCGCTCAGGTCTTGCGGGGCGTGAGGAGCGCCGCGAAGAGCACGAGCAGCGGACCGGCGATCGCCAGCCCCCACACCGGGATACCGAGTGCCGTCACCAGGACTCCCGCGATGAGGCCGAGGCCCGTGCCCGCGAGCTGACCGCCATCGACGCGCATCAGCCACCAGCGCTCGCGCTTCGTCAGGGCGGTCCTGAAGGCGCTGCCCTCCATCGCCTCGACGAGCGCGTCTGCGCTCCGATCGAGGGCCTCCCTGGCGACGAGCTCTCGGTTGAGGAGCGTCCGGCGCTTCGCCTCGAGCCTGGCCAGCTCCTCCCGCTTCTGCGCGCGCAACGTCTCGAGCTCGAACCCGCGTTGCTCCAGCGCGACCAGCTTCCGCACCTCACCCTGCGTCTGCTCGAGCAGGTCTCGCAGCGCCCGCTCGTCGAGCCCTTCCACGTTCACCGGCGCCACACCGGGAGAGACGCCGCCACCAGCCCGGCCAGGCTCGCCACCGCCGCGAGGTGGGCCCCGTGAGAGACCAGCATTCCCGTCGCGGCCACGCCGAGGGTCCAACCGGCGACCGTCACCGCCCTGATCCACCCCGGCGCGATTCCCACGGCGCGCAGCTGGTCGGCGCGGGCCGCGTTGGTGCCGCGCTCCGCCACCAGCGCCGCGATGGAGCGTTCCAGGGCGGCGTTGCCCGTGCTCACGCGGGCGAGGTCTGCGGTCGTCTCAGCGAGCGCCGAGTTCTCCGCGGCCCGGCGCCGGGCCTCGAGCTCGTCGACGGCGCGGCTCGCAACGCGCAGCCGCTCCTCCAGCTCGACTCGCTCCATCGTGGACGTCACCGGGGCATCGTAGCGACAGACTCAGCGCTGGTTCAGGCCCTTGATCAGGGCCTTGATGTTGACCTCGAGCGCCCGCTGCGGATCGGCTTCTCGTGCTCGAACAGGTGCGGGCCAGGCGCCGTCACAACCGTCTACGGAGCAGGCGGCGGGAGCTTCTCCAGCGTCGCCTTCGCGTCGGCCAGCGGCTGGGTGGCGCTGCAGAGCGAGACCCACAGCACCTCGCCCTTCTTCGTCGCGAACACGAGGTAGCTGGTTTTGGCTTTGAACTGGTAGCCGCAGGACTTGCCCCGCGTGACATGGAGTTCGAGCCCGGTGCTGCTGGGCTCGACGCCCTTCCACCGCCGGCCCACCGTCACCCGCACCGTCCCGTCACCGTCAGCCGGCCACGCGATCGGCTCGAGGGTGGTGGCCTCGAAGACGGCGTCGGCGGTCTCGAAGGTGCGCGCGGGCGAGCTCTGCTTGCATTCACAGGCGGAGGCCGGGGATGCAGCGAGGAGGATGACGGAGAGCAGGATGATGGTGAGCAGGGTTCGCAGCACCAGCAGACTGTCACCCGCTTCACCCTCGCGCTCCATACGTCGACGGGAGGATGGGCTCCCTGGCGCGAGAAGCCCCAGTCGCTCGCAGACGTGCTGAACTCGGGTTCCCTCTCGCCACACGGGAAGAACTGAATTGACTGCGCGTAGGCCGCCCTGGAAGAAGAAGAAGCCCGCAGGGAAGAAGAAGGTCACGCTCAGTGAAGCGGCGAAGGATGCGGCGCGCGCTCGCGCAGAGGCGGCAGGACGGCGCTACCCCAACCTCGTCGACAACATGTGGGCGGCGAAGTGGCAGGCGCTGCAGCGCTGAGCCACGGACACCGGCTTCACGCACCTGGGCTTTGACCCGTCTCGGCGCTCTGGACCGCGATGGATGCCCTCGCCGCCCCTCACCTCTGACACTCAACCCGGCGGAGGCGGCGTCCCGGGGTCGGCCCTGGCGATGCGGACGGTGAGGCCGCCCAGCACCAGCACTGCCAGCGCCAGCACCGCCCAGAAGATCCATCGCGTCGCCCCGCCGGTGCGCTCGAGCAAGGTGGGCGCGACGAAGGCCGGGTTCGCTTCCGCGCGCTCGGCTTCGTGCGGCGTGGTGCGGAGCTCCTGCAGCACCTCGGCCACCCGCTCCACGTCGTACCTCGGCGTGCGCAGTGACGGCACCCCCCACACCGCGCGGTAGTCCCCCGCGGCGAGCAGCGCGGTGAGCTGCGGCACCTTCACCACCGCCTCGAAGGACAGGTCGGCCAGCGGCGCGTCGCCTCCGTCATCGAGGTCGAGCGTGTACGTGCCCGCGCCCCGTGACTTCCCGTCGAGCGAGAGCACCAGCTCGGTGCGCACGCCCCGCTCGTTGGGGTTCGACGTCAGCCACCCCGCCCACACCTGCACCGGCCGCAGCCCCTCGCCCGCGAAGGTGAGCGTCGCGTTGCGCGAGAAGTACGGCACGCCCGCCGGCGGAATGAGCGTGAACGACTCCACCCGTCCACCGGTCGAAAAGGTCCACGCCGAGTGGCCCGTCACCGCCGCGGTCGCCGGCGTCAACGCCACCGGCAGCAACGCGGTGCTCTCGCGCAGCACGTACGGCCACTGCAGCCCGTGCCCATCCACCAGGCGCAGGTCGCGGAAGTCCGGGCTCATCGTCTGCGCGTGCGTCGCGGTGAAGGTCACGCTCGAGACCTCCGTGCCGCTCACCCCGCGCACCCACGCCTGCTGCGGAAACTGGGAGAGCTCCAGCGCGGCGCCCGCCTTGCGGAACTCGGCGAGCGGGGACGTGGGCACGTACTCCGGGTTCTTCTGCGGCTCGCGCAGCTCCGCCGGGGCGAGGTTGAAGGGCAACCGCACCTCGTTGTCCGAGGTGTCGAAGTGCGCCCGGCGCGTGCGGTGGCCTCCGAAGTAGAGCGTCACCGGCTGCGCGCCCGGCGTGACGAACACCAGCTCGGGCTGCTCGATGACGAAGGCCAGCTCCAGCTTCTCGAGCATGGGGCTGTCCTCGTCCTCGATGCGCACCTCGAGGCTCTCGTCGCTGATGGCCTCGAGGGGCAGTTCGAGCCGCTCCACCGGCGTCGCCCCCGCCTGGCGGAACACCCGGCCCTGGCCGAGCACGCCGCTGGGGCTGCGCACCGTCACCTGGCGGTTGAACCAGGGCGTGGTGGTCTTCACGGACAACCGCATGGGCACGATGCCGCGCGGCTTCTCCAGCTGCCACACCGTCGCCTTGCCCTCGCGCTGCGGCGACTGCGTGATGGGCCACTCCAGCGTCGTCTCCGGCGGACCCCGCTCGGCGAAGGTGGCCACCGCCGACGGCGTGATGAACCCGTCGTCCTGCCCGTTCAAGGTGACGCGCAGGCGCATCGCGTCCTTCTCCAGCGCAGGCATCCACACCTCCATCCGCTCTCCGGTGCCGGGGAGTCGGAACAAGGTCGTCTCGATGCGCCCCACCACCGCGCCCTTCTCGGTGAGCGCCTCGATGACGGCGCGGCGCACGAAGCGCGAGATGGGACTGCTGAACTCGAGCCTCGGCGTGCGCGCGCGTTCGGCGGGCAGGGCGAAGATCGCGACCTCTTCGAAGAGGTTGGGCGTGCCCGGTTCGGCCGCCGTCTCCTTGCGCGTGGCGGAGATCTGCACCAGCCGCACCCGCACCTCCGCATCGAAGGGCCGCTCGCGCTGCACCACGAAGGGCACCAGCTTCCCCGCGGCGTCGAACAGCCGCACGTCGGCCAGGTCGCGATCGACCTGCCGCAGCACCGCGTCGGGCAACGGCAGCCGGGCCCAGTCACCGACCCGTCCTTCCAGCCTGAGCGCGGCCTGCTGGGGGAAGACGGCCCGCAGTTGCTCCGGTGACTGCGCGAGGATCAGCAAGGTGAAGAGCGGGGTCATTTCGTTTCCTCGACGACGTCAACGCGCCGGAAGACGAAGCGCTGGTACGCCAGTGAGATGATGATCAACGAGACCGCCAGGCCCATCAGCGAGGCGACCCGGTACAAATCCTTGAGCTGGCCCAGGTCGTAGAGGAAGACCTTGCCGATGCTGGTGAGCAGGAAGCCGAGGCTCATCCACCGCAGCGCGCGCGACTTGCGCCACATGCCGATGGCCAGCAGCGCCACCGCGTAGAGCACCCAGCTCAACGAGAGCGCCACGTCGCGCGCCGGCAACCGGTCGAAGGTCACCGTCAACGTCGACGACTGCGAGAAGAAGTCGAACACGCTCAGGGTGACCCACGCGAAGACCACCAGCGCCCCGCCGATGGCCGAGCTCGACGCCCCCCACGGAATCTTCCCCGCGTAGAGGCCGGTCTCCCAACCGCGCGCGCGCGACACCTCGTCGGACGTGAGCAGCCAGGTCGCCGCGATGAGGCACGCCGCGGGGATGAGGTACGTGTACGTCAGCCAGTTGAAGAAGATGACGCCGCTGCGCTGGTGGTACTCGAGCACCCAGGGGTTGAAGAGCAGGCGCACGCTCACCATCGTGAGCAGCGCCAATGCCAACCACTTGAGGCCGCGCGAATCGAAGCGCTTCCACAGCCCGAGGTAGGCCACCGCCATCAGCGACCACGAGATGGTGACCCACTGGTTCTCCAGCTGCAGCGGCACGGCGATCGCCAGCAGCGTGCACGCCGCGGCCAGGAGCCACATCACCCCTCGGCTGCCCAGCGAGCGCGCCGAACGTTGCGCCAACAACGCTGAGCCGAGCGCGATCACCGCCAGGCCCACCGCCAGTGCGCCCTGCATCGAGCGGCCGAACGCGTGTTGCCAGAAGAGCAGCATTCCGGGGAAGGTGGCCGGCAGCGCGGTCGCCAGGGCCACCGGGCCCCACGGCTTCTCGTGGAACTTCTGGCCCGCGAAGAACAGCAGCACGTGCAGCACCAGCGCGGCGCCGAGCGCCACCCCGAAGAGCTGCGTCCACGGCATCAGCTCGCCTTCTCCCGAGCGGAGGGGCTCCACCAGGCGCACCCCGAAGAGCACCACCGTCGCGAACGCGGCGCTGCGCAGCGTGCCGCGAATCGAGGCCGCCACGCCCAGCGCGGTGATCAACCCGAGCGCCCAGAGGACCTGCAGCGGCTGCGTGGGCAGCTCCGTCACCGAGATGATGGCGATGCTCAGCGTGGCGATGACGAAGGCCACCAGCACCCGCTCGACCCTCGCGAAGAACGTCGCGCCGAGCAGGGCCACGCCGAGCACGAGCGAGGGACCCAGCGTCAGCACCGGGTCTGCGTTGACGCTCGCCTCCACGAAGCTGCTCCGCGTGGCGAGGTTCAGGTAGTCGACTGCGAAGGCGACCGCGGGCGCCAGGCCGACTGCGATCTGCCAGCCCGGGGCGGTGTCTTTGCGACTGAGCACCACGAAGAGCAGCGTGACCACCCCGAAGCCGATGGAGAAGGTGAGGTGCGACTCATCGTGCACGCTGCGCACGGCGGCCAGCAGCAGCACGCCCATGATGCCGGCCAGCAACCAGCGCCCTGCTGCGAGCGCTGCGGTGCGACGCGCGTCGGCTTGCGGCCACTCGACGTTGAGCACTCCCACTGCGGCGAGGCCGAGGTTGACCAGCAGGAAGATGACGGAGGTCAGCTCGGGCTGGGCGCGGTTCGAGGCGGCGAGTCCCAGCACCATCAACACCGCGGCCACCGCGATCGAGAGCAGCGCTTCTTCGCCGTCCTTCGCCCTGCGGTGAATGAAGCCGGCGCCGATGAGCAGCACTGCGAGGAAGCCTGCGGTGGGGGCCAGCGGGACTGCCAGGGAGTTGCTCGCTCCGAAGTAGACCAGCACCACCGTCGGGGTGAGGAGCGCGAAGCCCTGCAGCAGGCGGGACGCAGGCGTCGGGGTCTCGTCGTCACCGGTGAAGCGGCTCGAGAAGACTCCGAAGAGCACCGCGAAGAGCGCCATCACCACGAAGGCGATCCACACCTGCTGCGGCTCCATCTTCGTGAAGACCCAGCCGAACTCCATCAGCAGCGTCCCACCCAGCGCCAACGCGGCGATGCTCTTCCACTTCTTGAGGTACGCGATTCCCAGCAGCGCGACGTCGAGGAAGAAGACGTAGGTGAAGAGCGGGCCGGGCGCGTTCTGTCCCGTCGAGAGGAGGAGCGGCGTGGCGAAGCCGCCCACCAGGCCGAGGTAGGCCGCGATGCGGTTGTCCTGCTTCACCGCGAACACCGCCGCGACCGCGGTGATCAACACCATCAAGACGAAGGCGACCGGGAGCGGGATGAGGTCGTAGAGCGTCTTCGACGCCCACGTGGCTGCGTAGAGCACCACGATGCCGCCGCCTCCGAGCGCCTGGCCGGTCACTTCGTAGCGCTCGCGGAGTTTCTGCGAAGCGACCAGGGCGGCGAGGCCCGTCAGCACGGCGCCGATCACGCGGACGGCCGGAGAGACCCACCCCTGCGCGATGGAGTATTTGAAGAGGTAGAGGCCGGCCATCGCGAACACGATGCCGCCCAGCACTGCGGCGCCCCGGACGCCGATCCACTTCTCCCACTCGAAGGGCGCTGGTGCGGGTGCGGGCGGGACGGGTGGAGGGGGGATCGCGGGCGGCGCGACTGCGGGCGGTGTTGCGGGTTCCGCTGCTGACACTGACACTGACACTGGCACTGACACTGGCACTGACACTGGCACTGACACTGGCACCGGCACCGGCACCGGCACTTCTTCTCGCGGCGCGCGGACCTCTTCGCGCGGAGCAGCGGCCTCGAACGAATCGATGACCGCCGGAGGAAGCGTGGTCCGCATGGCCGACAGCTGACGCTGCAGCACCTCGAGCCGCAGCATCGTCATGTCGGAGCGCTTGATGGCCTCCTCGGCGCGACCGCGTGCCATCCACGCGATGACGACTGCCGCGATGACGGGGACCGCGGTGCAGCAGAGTCCTAGACCGAAGACCGCTTCGTCCATGGCGCCCGGTGTAACACCGCTCGCCTCAGCCTCTTCCTCCCGAGTGCGGTTGCGCAGGTTGTTGCGCAACGCTGAGCCCGAATTTGCGGATGTCGATGGCCGTCATCCCCGCGGCGAGCGCGGCGGTCACCCCGTGGTCGGCGTCCTCGAACACCACGCAGTGCGCCGGCTCGACCTTCAGCCGCCGCGCCGCCTCGAGGAAGATGTCGGGCGCGGGCTTGCCGTGCTTCACGTCGTCCGCGCTCACGATGGTGTCGAAGGCGTCGAACAACGAGATGGTGCGCAGCGTGCGCGAGACGATGTCGAGCTCTCCGCCCGTCGCCACCGCCATCGGGATCCGCCCGCGCCAGGCCTCGACCACCTGCACCACCTCGGCGATGGGCTTCACCTGGTGCACGAGCTCGACGTAGTAGCGCTCCTTGAGCGCGCCGCCGCTCACCGGGTCGATGGTGTAGCCGTGCTTCTGGTTGATCAGCGCGATGATGGTCCGGGTGGGAATGCCGGCGTAGTTCCAGAACTCGGCATCGGTGAGGTCGCCTCCCAGCTCGCGCATGGCGCGCTGCCAGCAGCGCAGGTGAAGCGGCATGGTGTCGGCGAGCGTGCCGTCGCAGTCGAAGATCAACCCGCGCGTGCCTTCAGGAAAGGTGAACATCCAGGCCGGGCATTCTGGCCCAGTGCACTCGCGCCTCAGGATCTTTCTGGACCCGCCTCGAGCTGTGGCATCGTCCGCGGATGATCACGTTCGCCCGGATGAGTGTCGTCGCGCTCTGCGCCCTCGCAGGCTGTGCCAAAGACGCTGCCCCCGAGGCGCCGAAGAAGTCGAAGGTCTCGATGGACCTGGCGCTGAACCCGCCCGCGCCACCCGAGAAGACTGATCCCGCCGGCTCTCCCGAGGCGGCGTACCGCCTCTACATGCTGGCGAACCTCGAGGGGACGGAGGCGAAGATCAGGCCGCTGATCATCGACCGGCCGGGCGCAGAGATCCTGTGGCAGGGCCCGTACTCGGCGGACACCGCGAAGCTCCTGGCCGGCCAGTACCGCGGCATGGACATCGAGCGCGTCGCCGAGACCCCGACCCGGGTCACGCTGAAGTCGATGGCCGCGCCCATGCCGATCGAGCTGGTGCTGGTGGACAAGCAGTGGAAAGTCGACCCCACCCCGATCATCGCGTTCCGCCAGCTCCTCGGGAAATGACTGGGGTTGAACGTCCGTCGTGGTGGCGCCCGGTTCGGGAATAGGCTCGCCCGCGATGCCGACCTCCAGTTTCCCCCGGGTGCACCTGGGCCGCTTCGAGCTGGTGCACCGCCTCGAGGTCGGCGGCATGGCCGAGATCTTCCTCGCGCTCGAGCGCGGCCTGCACGACTTCGAGCGCGTGGTGGTGATCAAGCGCGCGCTGCCGCACCTCGCGCAGAAGGCCGACTTCCGCGAGATGTTCCTGCAGGAGGCCCGCTGGGTGGCGCGCCTCAACCACCCCAACATCGTGCAGATCTACGAGCTCGGCGAAGCAGACGGCTCGGCGTTCATCGCGATGGAGCACGTCATCGGCGTCAGCTTTCGCGACCTGGTGAGGACCGCGGTCGACCAGGAGAAGTCGATTCCCCTGGGGGTCGCCATCGGCCTCGTCGCGCAGGCCTGCGCCGGCGCGCACGCGGCGCACGAGCTGACCGACCCGCAGGGGAAGTTGCTCGGGCTGGTGCACCGCGACATCTCCCCGCACAACCTGATGGTGACCGGCGGCGGGCACGTGAAGCTGCTCGACTTCGGCATCGCCAAGGCCACCGAGCACGGCGCCGACACCACGCGCACCGGCGCCCTCAAGGGCAAGGTGCACTACATGGCGCCCGAGCAGGTGCTGATGGAGAAGCTCGATCGCCGCTGCGACGTCTTCGCGCTCGGCATCGTCGCGTGGGAGCTGCTCACCCTGCGCCGCCTCTTCAAGCGCGAGAACGAGCTGGCCACCATGCAGGCCATCACCGCCGGCGAGGCCCAGCGTCCCGATCGTTTTCGCGAGGGCATCCCGCCTGCGATCTCGAAGGTGGTGATGAAGGCGCTCAGCGTTCCCCGCACAGAGCGCTTCGCCACCGCTGACGAGCTGCGCCGCGCCCTCGAGGCCGCTGCGGACGACGTGGGCATTCGCCACGGCGCCGACGAGGTCGCCGCGTACGTGCGCGGCCTGATGGACGACCTCCTCAAGTCGAACGAAGCCGCGGTGAAGGAAGCGGTCGAGCGGGTGAAGCGGGAAGGCTATTCCCACGAGGAACCCGTCAGGACGAAGCGCATCACCCAGACGCTGCCCAGCGTCTCACCGCCGAGCCTTCGGCCTGCTTCGGTGCCGGCCGTCGCGCCCGCGGCGCCGAAGCGGCAGCTCTGGAAAATGGCGGCGATGGTCGCGATCTTCGCGGTGAGCGTGGGCGCGTCGGCTGGCTTCGTCGTCTTTCGCCACCCGGTGCTCGAGGGCCCGGCGCTGCGCGTCGGCTGGCCGCCCATCGTCGACCAGCAGGTGTTGTCCGCGGACATCGAGCCGATGCGGCTGCACCTCGAGCGCAGAACCGGGCGCCCCGTCTCGTTCGTGTTCACCTCGAGCTACCACGACCTCGCCGACCAGCTCCTCGACGGCGGGGTGGAGTTCGCGGCGATGCCCCCGGCGCTGTTCGTTCGCACCGAGAAGCGCGAGCCGCGCATCAGGCCCGTGGCCCTCAAGATGGTCGGAGGCAGCTCGGGCAGCGATGGCGTGCTCGTCGCCGCCGACTCGTCGGGCATCACCACCATCGCGGACCTCAAGGGCAAGTCGCTCTGCGTGCCCGACGCGGAGTCGACCACCGGCATGCTCTTTCCGCAGATCGCCGCGCGGAAGGCGGGCCTCGACTGGTCGAAGGACATCACCGTCGTCTTGAGCGGCAATCACCTGCAGGTGCTGCGCGACGTGCTCGAAGGGCGCTGCCAGGCGGGCGCCACGTATTCCGCGGCGCTGCTCAGCGCGGTGACCCAGGGCGTCGACGCGACCGGGTTGCGCCAGGTCGCCCTCACCGGCCACGCGCCGCAGGACAGCATCGTCGCGGGGCCGCAGGTGACCGCGGCGGAAGCGGCGGCGTTGCTCAAGGGGCTGCTCGACTACCGCCCACCGGCCGATCAACCGCGCGGCAGCATGGAACGCATCACCGGCTTCGTGGCCGCGCGCACCGAGGACTACGCCTCGTTGCGCGAGCTGGTGGAGCTGCAGGACTCGAAGCGCTGACCGCTGAGCGCCTGCGTGGCACGGGGATCCGGGCCCGCAGTCACCGGAGCTTCGCAGGCAGGGGCGGCCGCCGCGGCGCAGGGCAACTCGATGGTGAAGCGCGCGCCTCCTTCGGGCCGGTTCTCCGCGTGAACCCGACCGCCCACCCCTTCGAGGTACTGCCGGCACAGCGCCAGGCCCAGGCCAGTGCCTTTCCCGGGGGGCTTGGTGGTGAAGAAGGGCTCGAAGAGGTCGGGGAGGATGTGCGGCGGAATTCCCGTTCCCGAATCGTCGACGGTGATGCGGAACACGTCGCCTGACCGGGTCGACCCCAGGCAGACCCGCGGCGCCGCGCTGTGCTCCACCGCGTCGGCTGCGTTGACGAGCAGGTTGAGCAGCACCTGCACGAGGCGGTGCTGGCTCATCGCCACGGCCGGTGGATCGGCGCTGAAGTTCGTCTCGACCCTGATGGGCAGCTTGAGTCGCACCGAGGCCAGCCGGAGCGCTTCCTGCGCCGCGTCCACCGGCGCGCACGAGCCCGCCTCGTCGTCGGCACCGTCGCTGCGGGAGAGCCGGCCGAGGTCCGAGACGATCTGCCGAATGCGCTGCAGCCCGGCGCCCGTCTCGCGAAAGGCGTCGTCGACGTCGGCATCGAGGGCCCCCGCGCCCCTGGCGGCAGCGTGGAGAAAGCTGACGTTGGCGCTGACGAAGGCGAGTGGGTTGTTGATCTCGTGAGCCACGCCAGCAGAGATCTGCCCGATGGCTGCCAGGCGGGCGGTGCCGGCGCGAAGGCGTTCGCTGGCGGCGAGCTGCTCGAGCGCCACGATCCGGTCTCCCGTCGACCTGCGCTGGGTCTCCTGGGCGCGCTCGAACCTGAAGGTCGCCACCAGGGCGATGATCGAGCAGCTGGCCGAGAGGGCGATGGGCCCGGCGACCTGCGCGGGGCCGTGCTCCGTCAGCAGCTCGATGACGGCGATCCACCCCAGGCCTCCCAGGGCGAACACCAGCACCGAGCCACGATCATCCGGCGCCAGGGCGGCGATCACGAGCGGCAGGCAGGTGAGCGCGACGTAGAGCAGGGTCTCCACCGGCTGGCCGGTCGAGAGCACGATCGCGGGCAGCAGCACGATGCCGCCCAGCGAGGAGATCATCCCGCCCACGCGAGGCGCGAGCCTCGACCTGCCGACGAACTCGCCCACCAGCACGAGGTGCACCGCCCACAGCAGCCCGAGCGCGCCCACCAGGCGGGGATGCGAGGCCCCCTGAACCGACGCCGCGGTCGCGACGAGCACCAGCCCCGCTCCCCAGAGGTAGATCCGACGCCGGGGCGTGAAGGCAGAGAGCTCCTCGGGGGCGACGACTTCGACGGGGAGTTGGGACACGTAGCCCTCGGCAGTGAGAAGCCGGTGGGGTGCACTCGACGTGCCCCCCTGCACGCGTGGAATTGCCGGCACATCACCCAGCCGGATCGGGTCAGTCGGAACCGGTGAGTCATCGAGCACATCGCGCCGCAGCCCTGGTGAGTACCAGACCGACCTCAGGGCAGCGGGAGCACCTGGCGCACGGTGACGTTGATGGTCGGCGCTCCCGGGGCGCTGACCACCACCGACGTCACCACCTCGACCCGGCCCGGCGAAGGCGAGGCGACCTTCGGCAGGATCATCTCGGCCTTCGCCGAGGCGACGGGCTGCTCCCCGGTGCTCTCCTCGCGCTGCACGACGGCCTTCGACGACGCCGGCGCGATCGGACCACCCCAGCTCAGCTGCGCGCTGCCGTCGGCGGCCGGCACGACGTGCCACGCCAGCGCCGACAGAGAGACGGGGTAGGTGAAGCGCTTGTCGCCGACCTGCAGCTCGAGCGGCCGGTCGACCAGGGCAGCGGCCCGCTGAAGCGTCACGGTCGCGCGGGGCGCCTCGCAGCCCAGCGTGAGGGTGGTGCCTTCGCATTCCGGGCCCTGCTCACCGGCGGCGCACGAGGGGCGCATCACCCAGCCGAAGTGACCCGGCGCCTGCACCGCGAGCGCCTGTCCGTTGAGCTGCGCGGCGAACGTCGAGGGCACCACCGCACAACCCGCGGGGGCGGCGAAGAAGAGCTCGACCTCGGCGGTCTCTCCATCCATCGAGAGCTCCAGCCGCTCGAGGTTCGCGTCGCCCAGCGCGATGCCCTGCGCTTCCGGGTCGATCTCCGAAGCCGAGTACTCGGCGCCACAAGCGGTGAGCGTCAGGGCCAGGGCGGCGAGGAGGAGTGGGGAACGAGTCAGCATGTGGCTCTGTTGAGCAACCGCCGCGCCCGCATCCAACACACTGAAAAGACTCAGTATTTACCGAGATGGTGTGCATGTAGGTGCACGTCGCGCGGCCACACCTGCACAGCTTCTAGAAGCTGAAGGTCGCGGCGAAGGCGGCGCCGTTGCCCGTCACGGCGCGCGGCGCCACGCCCACCAGGCGCACGGGGAGCCCCTTTTCCCCGTACCGGAAGCGGCTCGAGCGGTGCTCCACCACCCACCGCGCGGTGAGGAACCCCATCATCGAACCGACGATGATCTCCGAGAGAAAGTGCGAGTCGTCGACGACGAGGAAGGCGGCCGCCACGCTCGCGAACCCGAGCAGGCCCACGCGCAGCAGCCAGGAGTCGAAGTAGAGCGCGTAGACGCCTGCGATCGCGAACATGGTGCCGGAGTGGCCTGAGGGCGTCCCGTCGGGGAAGTTGATGCGCGTGGGACCGAAGTAGTCGCCGCGGCCGTCGCGCGCGAGGGGCCCTTCGCGGCCCGTCAGGAACTTGAGGCTGAGGTGGTAGACCTGCATCACCGCGAGCGCCTCGAGCGCCAACGCGCTGGCCTCGACGAAGGGCTCCGCGCCGTCGATCAACGCGCTGATCCCCAGCATCAACACCGGGATCCCCATGAACGACGCCATGATGATGTCGTCGCTGAGCAGGGTCCAGAAGCGGGGCGGCGTCGGAGGGGCGGGGCAGAACGCGGAGTTCGCCTGCGCGTAGCCGCAGTTGGGCCCTCCGCGGAAGTCGTGCATGAGGAGCGTGAAGCGCGAGTCGGCCGAGCGCCCGTTGACGGGCACGCTGAACCCCACCGGGATCGCCACGCCCAGGCCGAGCGCGAGGTAGTCGGGGGCTTCCCAGCGCACCACGCTCGCGGGCACCGCCACCACGTCGGCCAGGGTCCGCAGAAAGAAGTTGCCGACCCACGGCCCGAACTTCTGCCGCTGCTGGTAGCGCCAGTGGTCGCCCACGAAGGCGCCGCGCGGCTCGGGCACCGTCGGCGCGTCAGGCGTCGTCGTCTCGGGGCCCGCTGCCAGCGACAACATCAAGAGGAGCGCGCTCACTTCGCACAATGGAGGTCACACGAGGTGGGGACGACGAAGGTGGCCGCGCAGACCATGTTGTCGAGATCGTCGAGGCAGCGGCTCGATTCCCCCGGGTCGATGCTGCAGCTTGCGGTCGCGGGGTCGGCGCACTCGACGCGCTTGCTCATCGCGATGGTGCAGTCCTGGATGTTGAGCCACGTCTTCCGGGCGTCCGAGGGTGTGCACCGAAACACCGCCCGGCAGATGGCGCCGGCGGAGTGCTCACAGAACGACTTGAAGTCGGTGGGCCCGCACCCGGCGAGCACGAAGGCCACGGCACTGAACAGGAGAGGACGCATGAACGGGCGGCGCTGCTTATGCCACATTCGCTCGCGACGCCGTCCCACGTGGATACCGCGCAAAATTGAGCGACCGCCCCCCATCTTGATGGAGGGCGGCGACCTGGGGGCGCGGCCCCGTGGGTTCAAGGGCTGGATCTTGTTCGGCGCCGGTTGACGGCCCGAAACCCGCATTCCCGGCGGGGATGAGTCCGATGAAGGCCCTCCGCTGGTCGTGGATGTGGCTCGGGCGCATCGCCCGCTTCGGTCGCCGCGTGGTCAGCGCGTTCCTGAACAACCGGGGCATCCTGCTGGCGGGAGGCGTCGGCTACAACGCGCTGCTCTCGCTCGTGCCGTTCCTGACCCTCACCGTCGGAGCGCTCTCGCTGTTCTTCGACCACCAGCACATCCTGGCCATGCTCCGCACGGAGCTGCGCGTGCTCGTTCCGCAGAACGCCGAGGCGATCCTCGCGGCCGCCGAGACGTACCTGCAGCACCAGGCCACCACCAGCGTGGTCAGCGTGCTGTTGCTGCTGTTCTTCAGCTCGATCGCGTTTCGCATGCTGGAGCAGGCGGTGGCGGCGATCTTCCACACCTCGAGCAACGGGCTGCACCGGCACTTCCTCGCCTCGGCGGTGTTGCCCTACTCGTTCATGGTGCTGCTGATGGGGGCGCTGTTCTTCATCACGCTGCTGACCTCGACCCTCGATGCAGTAGGCGAAGCGCTCCTCTTGAAGGGCTCGCTCGACTTCGGCACCAACCTGCTGTTGCGGGCCGCGGGCTGGGCCGGCCTGGTGCTGTTGTTTGCGGCCATCTACCGGGTGCTGCCGGTGGTGAAGATCTCGAACAAGCGGGCGCTGGTGGGTGGCCTGTGCGCCGCGGTGCTCTGGCAGCTCGTCGGGCGCTTCATGGTGTACTACTTCGCCAACCTCTCGGTGGTGAACGCCATCTACGGCTCGCTCGCCACGGTGGTGGTGATGCTGCTGTTCATGGAGATCGCGTTCGTCATCCTGCTCCTGGGGGCCCAGGTGATCGCCGAGCTGGTGCGCAGCGCGGCGGCGGGCGTGCCCTGGTGGGAGACGCCGAAGAACGCACCCCCGCGGGCCGACGACTGGCCTCGCCCCCACGCGTCCGCTGCGGCTTCCTTCTCCTTCTCTCCCTGGAAGTTCCGGGGGTCAGTTGGTACCTCAACGGATCAGGATCAATGATCACAGGCGGGGAACGACCTCATCGGCCGTGGGCACTCCGAGCGGAGTTCAGGGCTTGGCGCTCCCCCCGATGGGTCGGCGTCGACCGCGGTCGCAGAAGGGTTGGCGGGGAGAACTGCCTCTCCTAGCCTTGCGGGGTCGTGCGAATTTCCCCCCGCGCCCGATGCCTGGAGTCACCTTGCCACTCAGCACCAAGCGGCCACTCAAGGTCCTCATCGTCGAAGACATGTTGACCATCAGGTTGCTCCTGGGTGGTCTCATCAAGTCGACCCTCCGCGATCGCAGCCCCCTGGTCACCGAGGCGGCAGATGGCGAGCAGGGCCTGGCGGCCGCCCGGCGCGACCGCCCCGACATCATCATCACCGACATCGGCATGCCCCGCATGGACGGCCTCGAGCTGTGCCGCCGCCTGAAGGAAGACCCCGACTGCGCCGACATCGCGGTGGTGATGATGACGTCCGACCCCCGCCACCGGGAAGACGGCCTCGCCGTCGGTGCTGCTGCGTTCCTGCAGAAGCCCATCCGCGAAAGGGATCTCGTGGACGCGCTTCGGGTCGCCCTGTCGACCCTCGACGCCAGACCGCCAGCCTGAGCCACCGATGAGGGATCGCACGACCCTGGTGGAGCGGCTCGACGCGCTCGAGCGCGAGGCGCAGTCGCTCCGCGCGCAGCTCGTCTCGGAAGAAGCCCCGGCCACCGGCCTCGGGCTGGGCGTGGTGCAGGTGCGCGTAGGCACCACCACCGCCTGCTTCCCGCTCGCGGCCGTCGACGAGGTGGTGCCGATGGCCGACCTCACGCCCCTGCCCGAGGCGCCGCCGTGGATCCCCGGCGTACTCGACCGCGCGGGCGTCCTCATTCCCGTGGTCGATCTCCTCGCCCGTCTCCAGCGCGTCGCGCGCCAGACGGAGCTCGACGATCGCATCGTGCTCACCCGGGTCGAGGGCCGCCGCGTGGGCTTCGTGGTCCAGGAGCTGCTGGGCATCCGCCAGGTCACCGGGGAGGCCCTGCAGCCCGCGCCCGCGCACTCGGACTTCGCGCGCTACGTCACCGGCCTGGTTCCGCTCGAAGACGGTCACTCGCCGCTGCTCAGCCCCACGCTGCTGTTGTTCGTCTCC
Source organism: Archangium sp. (assembly GCA_030681645.1). GTDB lineage: Bacteria > Myxococcota > Myxococcia > Myxococcales > Myxococcaceae > Archangium_A. The sequence goes on along the minus strand of JAUXRX010000060.1, from coordinate 9,771 downwards.
CAGGTCCCCTCGCTGCCTGCCTCGGAGGGGCGATGAGCGCCGCGTCGACGAGGGAGGTCAGGTCAGGCCCCCACGAGCGCCTCGCCCGCCTCATCGAGGGCCGCTTCGGCCTCGCGGTGGACCCGGCCTCCCCCGCGCTCTCCACGGCCCTGCAGCGGTTCGCCGCGCGTCATGCGCTCAGCCCGCACACCGCGCTCGAGCGGGCGGAGGCGAACCCGGCCCTGCTCCGCGAGCTCGCCGGCCACCTCGGCGTCCCCGAGACCTACTTCTTCCGGCACCCCGAGCTCTTCGAAGAGCTGGGGCCCTTCCTCGAGCGCAGGTTGCAGGACCAGGCGCAGGTCACCGTGTGGTCCGTCGGCTGCTGCCGCGGTGAAGAGGCCTACAGCCTCGCCATCACCCTCGACGAACGGCTCGGCGCGGGCTGGCCGTCCCGCGTCGCCATTCGGGGCTGCGACCTCAGCGCCGAGGCCCTCGCGCTCGCGCGGGCGGGCGTGTACGGGCGCTGGTCCTTCCGCGGCCCGGCTTCGGTCACCCAGCAGCGCGCCTTCGAGGCCCTGCGCGGCGAGCAGTGGAAGGTGCGGGACCACCTGCGCGCCGCGGTGAGCTTCGAGCACCTCTCGGCCCAGGAGCTGGCCAGCCGGCTCGAGCCCGCGTCGGTCGACGTGATCATCTTCCGCAACGTCGCGGTGTATTTCTCGGCTGACGCCGTGCAGCCGCTCTACGAGGCGTTCGGCAGGGCCCTGCGGCCCGGTGGCCTGCTCTGCCTCGCCACCACCGACCCGCCTCCCGCGGTGCCGGGCCTCGCCTCGACTCACGTGGCCTTCGGCGTGCACGAGAAGCGCCTCACGGTCCCCGCCGCGCGGGCGGTGGCTCCCTCGCCCACGCGCTCGCGGCGGGCGCTGGTCCCCCGGCGCGCGCCCAGCCCGCAGGGCCCGCCTGCTCCGCGCCCGCTGGATCCCCGCCAGTTGGCCGATGCGGGCCGGGTCGACGAGGCGCTCGCGCTGCTGGACCAGCCCGGGCCGTCGGGGGCGCCAGCCGCCGCGCGCCACCTGCTGCGCGGGCAGATCTGCGTGGGGGCCGGGCGGCTGTCGGAGGCGACCGAGGCGCTCAGGCGCGTGCTCTACCTCGAGCCCGGTCACCTGTTGGGGCGCTATTGGGCCGCGCTCGCCTTCGCGCGCGCCGGGTCGGCGGGCCTGGCGATCCGCCACGCGCTCGAGCTCGAGCGCTCGTTGAAGGACCAGGCAGACACGGCGACGGTCGAGGACGGCGTCACCACGGTGGGCGAGCTGCGCCTGGCGCTCACCGAGCTGAAGGAGCGACTCACATGAGCCGGGATCGCGCCGAGGTGCTCCGGGTCCGCGCGCGCGCGCTGGCACAGCGGCCCGACGTGTCCACGCGGAAGCAGGTGGCCCGGGTGGTCTCGCTGCGGGCGGGCGGCCAGCTCTTCGGTGTGCCGGTGGAGGCGGTCGACGTGCTGCTCCCCGTGCGCCCGGTGGCGCACCTCCCGGAGCTCCCGCCGTGGCTCCCCGGGGTGGTGCAGGTGCGGGGCGACATGGTGTCGGTGCTCGATCTCGCCCAGTGGTTCAAGGTGCCCGACCCGCCTTCGCCCCAGGTGCTGGCGTTGATCCACCACGAGGGCCGCCGGCTCGCGCTGTGCGTGGACGAGGTGCTCGGCTTTCGAGACGTCTTCGCCGACGAGCTCGCGGCCGAGCTGATCGACGCCGCGAACTCCCGCCCGGTGCTGGGAATGACGCGCGACCTGCAGATCCTCCTCGACGTGCCCGCGCTGTTCCGCCACCCCGATGTCGCGCCCGGGGGGGCCTGAGCGTGGACCCCCAGCTCCTCGCGCAGATCGTCTCCGCCTTCACCGTCGAGGCCACCGAGCTCCTCGACGGCCTCACCGCCACGGTGGCCGAGCTGCGCGGCAAGCGCGGCGCCGAGCTCACCGCCCCCGCCGCGAAGGCGATGCGCTTCATTCACACCCTCAAGGGCGGCGCCGCCAGCGTCGGTCTGGAAGCGCTGGCCCAGGTCGCGCACGAGCTGGAAGACCTGCTCTCCCCCATCGCCCGCGCGCAGGCCGAGGCGCCCCCCGACCTCGCTGACGTGGTGGTGGGGTACCTGGCCCGCTTGCACCCGCTCCTGCGTGAGGGCCTGGCGGCGAAGGGGTCCATCGAGCACCTGGTGAACAAGACGGTCGACGAGACGGGGGCCACCGTCACCGCGCCGGATCAGCTCAGCGTGCGGGTGGAAGCGTCGCGGCTCGACTCGGTGATGGGCTACACCGGCGACCTGCTCTCGCTGCAGGCCCGGCTGGGCCTGCGCGCCCGGCACCTCGAGACCTTCGCCGAAGAGCTGGGCACGCTGGTGACGCACGTGCCCGAGCCGCACCGCAGAGACCTGCTCGCGCTCTCCAACTCCCTCACCAACCTCCTGCGCCGCAGCCGGCAGGAGACGGGCGCGCTGTCGCGCATCACCAACGACCTGGGCGACGCGGTGCGCCGCCTGCGGCTGGTGCCGCTCGAGGCGCTGGCGCCGTCCTGGCGCCGCGCCACCCTCGAGGCCGCGCACGCGCTGGGGAAGCAGGTCGAGCTCCGCGTCGACGTGAGCGGCATCGAGCTGGACAAGCGGGTGCTCGACGTCATCCGCGAGCCGGTCATTCACCTGCTGCGCAACGCGGTGGGCCACGGGGTCGAGGCGCCCGAGGTGCGCGCGCTGGCGGGCAAGGGGCCGGTGGGGCGGGTGCTGGTGCACGCCCGCCTCGAAGGCGCCCTGGTGCACCTCGAGCTCAGCGACGACGGCCCGGGCTTCGACACGGCGAGGCTGGCGCAGGCCGCCGTGGCCGCGGGCCGGGTGGACCCCGAGCGGGTGAAGGCGATGACCGAGTCAGAGCTGGTCACCCTCGCCTTCGAGGAGGGCGTGTCCACCGCGGCACAGCTGACCCAGGTGAGCGGGCGCGGCGTCGGCCTCGACGTGGTGCGCCGCGCGCTCACCGAGCTGGGCGGGACGGTGGAGCCGCGGCCGCAGGGCCCGCTGGGCGGCGCCGCCTTCCTCCTCAAGCTGCCCCTCGACGTGCTGTCCACCCGGGTGCTGCTGGTGCGCGCGGGCGACGTCACCTGGGGGCTGCCCATCTCGCAGATCGACAAGACCGCGCGGGTGCGCGCGAAAGACGTCAAGCGCGTCGACGGGGTCGCCACCGGCCCGCTGGAAGACGGCACGCCGGTGCGGCTGACGTGGCTGGGCGGAGAGCGCGCCGGCGAGGCAGACGCACCCTGGCTGCGGGTGGTGCTGGTGACGTCCGGCCTGGCGCGCGTGGGCGTGGTGGTGTCTGAGGTGCTGTCGGAGGACGAGCTGGTGATGCGCCCGCTCCCGTGGAACCTCAAGGGCGTGCGCGGCGTGCTGGGCGCGGCCTCGCTGCCCGACGGCTCGGTGGCCATCGTGCTCGACGCCACCCTGCTCGCCGCGCCCAACACCCGCGCGAGCCACGCCTCCCACGCCCCCCGGCGCGCGACGCGAACGCGCGTCCTCATCGTCGACGACTCCCTCACCCACCGCACGCTCACGCAGAACATCCTCATCACCGCGGGCTACGACGTGGTGGTGGCCGCCGATGGGCTGGCCGGCTGGCGGGCGCTGGAAGAGGGTGACTTCAACCTGCTGCTGTCCGACGTCGAGATGCCGGGCCTGGACGGCATCGAGCTGACCCGGCGCGTGCGCGCGCACCCGCGGCTGGCGCACCTCCCGGTCATCCTGGTGACGGGGCTGGGCAAGCGCGACGACGTCGAGCGCGGGCTCCAGGCCGGCGCCGACGAGTACCTGGTCAAGGGGCAGCTCGAGTCAGAGAAGCTGCTGCAGGCGGTGGCGCGCAACGTGGCTTCGCACGTGAGCCCGAGTTGAAAGGACCCATGGACGGCATCGAGAGCTTCGACATCTCCTTCGCAGTGGTCAGCCTCGTGGCTGGCGCGGGCCTCATGGCCGGCGCCTGGTGGAAGTACGGGCGCGGGCTGGGCGGGCGCATCTTCTTCACCGTGACCCCCGGCTTCATGGTGGTGGCGTGGGTGGTCTACCTCCTCGCGCGCACCCGCACGCTCACCATGCTGGGAATCTGCGTCGCCATCGGGCTGGCCATCGTGGCGCCGCTGCTGGTGTCGCTGCAGAACGCGGTGGTGAACAACCTCGGCTCGAAGGTGATGGGCATCGCCGCCACCTCGGCGCAGATCGCCGCGACGGCGAGGCAGTCGGCCGCCACGGCCTCGGAGCAGGCGGCCACGGTGGCCGAGGTGAACACCACGGTGGAAGAGATCAGCAGGACGAGCGCGGCCACGGCCACGGCGGCGGCGCAGGTGCTGGAGACCGCCAACACCGTGTCGCAGAAGGGCCAGCACAGCCTCCTCGCGGTGGCGGAGGCGAAGAAGGTGCTCGAGCTGATCGCGCAGGTGGCGGAGATCGTGGACACGGTGAACGACCTGGCCGACCAGTCGAACCTGCTGGCGGTGAACGCGGGCATCGAGGCGGCCAAGGCGGGTGAGGCGGGGCGGGGCTTCGCGGTGGTGGCGGCCGAGGTGCGCAACCTCGCCGAGCAGAGCAAGCGGGCCACCCAGCGCATCAGGCCGGTCATCCTCAAGGCCGAGCAGGGGCAGCGGTCGATCGAGGCGGTGGGCGAGGTGCTGGCCGACATCGCGCACGCGCTGGAAGACACGGCCGACAAGGCGCGGCACATCTCGGCGACGGTGTCGCAGCAGGCGGCGGGCATCAAGCAGATCGCCGGCGCGATGGCGAACGTGGCGGAGGGCGGGCGGACCAGCGCGCAGGCGGCCCAGCAGCTGGAAGTGTCGTCGCGCGAGCTCAACGACATCAGCGACAAGGCGAGACGATTCGTGGAGAGCGGCGCGACGTCCTGACGAGGCGCTCCGGAGCAGGGAAAGGTGAAGCCAATGGACAGCATCGATACGTTCGACGTCGCGTTCGTCGTCGTCAGCCTGATCGTCGTGAGCCTGGTGATGGGCGGAGCGTGGTGGAAGTACCGGTTCGGGCTGGGGGGCCGCATCTTCCTCACCGTCTCGCCGGCCTGCTTGATCCTCGCGTGGCTCGGCTACGGCGTCGCGCGCACCCACTCGATGGGGGGGTTGGCGTTCGCCGCGGTGTTCGCCGTCGCGCTGGTGGTGCCGCTGCTGCTCTCGCTGCACAACTCGGTGGTGAACAACCTGGGCACGCGGGTGACGGGCATCGCCGCGACCTCGGCGCAGATCGCCGCGACCTCGAGGCAGGCTGCCGCGACCGCGTCCGAGCAGGCGGCCACGGTGGCCGAGGTGAACACCACGGTGGAAGAGATCAGCAAGACCAGCGCGGCCACGGCCACGGCCGCCGCCCAGGTGCTGGACATGGCGAGCGCCGCTTCGCAGAAGGGCCAGCACAGCCTCGTCGCGGTGGCGGAGGCGAAGAAGGTGCTCGAGCTGATCGCGCAGGTGGCGGAGATCGTGGACACGGTGAACGACCTGGCCGACCAGTCGAACCTGCTGGCGGTGAACGCGGGCATCGAGGCGGCGAAGGCGGGCGAGGCGGGGCGGGGCTTCGCGGTGGTGGCGGCCGAGGTGCGCAACCTCGCCGAGCAGAGCAAGCGGGCCACCCAGCGCATCAGGCCGGTCATCCTCAAGGCCGAGCAGGGGCAGCGGTCGATCGAAGCCGTGGGCGAGGTGCTCGCTGACATCGCGCACACCCTGGAAGAGACGGCTGACAGGGCCCGGCACATCTCGGCGACGGTGTCGCAGCAGGCGGCGGGCATCAAGCAGATCGCCGGCGCGATGGCGAACGTGGCGGAAGGCGGGCGCACCAACGCGCAGGCCGCGCAGGCGCTGGAAGCGTCGGCCCGCGAGCTCAACGACATCAGCGACAAGGCCCGGCGGTTCGTCGAGACCGGCGCCACCGAGTGAAGCACCCGGGCCTCATCCGCGCGTTGATCGTCGACGACTCGCGCACCGCGCGGCTGTCGCTGCGCGCGGTGCTGGAGAGCGAATCGGGCCTGTGCGTGGTGGGCGAGGCAGAGACCGGCGACGAGGCGCTGCGGCTGGTGCAGCGGCTCGCCCCCGACATCGTGCTGATGGACGTCTACCTGAAGGACCAGAACGGCCTCGACGTGGCGGGCGAGCTGATGTCCACCCACCCCTGCCCCATCCTCGCGGTCACGGCGGCGAACCCTTCCGACCCGGCGCTGGTGTTCCGCGGCACCGACGTGGGGGTGCTGGAGATCGCCCTCAAGCCGCCCGCCCCCGACCACCCCGGCTACGACGCGGCGAGGCGCCAGCTGGTGCGGCTGGTGCGGGTGCTCTCGCAGGTGCCGGTGGTGCACCGCTTCGCCCACAGGCGCACGCACGCGCCGACGATGACCCCGCCGCCCACGGTGAAGCCGCTGCCCACGGTGCCGGGCGCGGTGCTGCTGGGCGCGTCGACCGGCGGGCCCCAGGCGCTGTGCGCGGTGCTCGAGCGGGTGCCGGCGCCGCACCCGCTGCCCATCATCGTGGTCCAGCACATGACGAAGGGCTTCGGGCCGGCCTTCGCCACCTGGCTGCAGGACATGACGCGCCACAAGGTGGTCCTGGTCGAGCGGCCGGAGACGCTGGCGGCCGGCGTGGTGTACCTGGCGGCCGACGACCGGCACCTCGTCTTCACCTCGTCGCAGACGCTCGCGCCCGACGACGGGCCGGTGGTGCGCTACCAGCGCCCGTCGGCCGACCTGTTGTTCGAGAGCGCGGCGAGGCTGTTCCGCGGGCCGATGCTGGGGGCGGTCCTCTCGGGCATGGGCGACGACGGCGCGGCGGGGCTGCTCTCACTGCGGCGCGCGGGCGCCACCACCGTGGCGCAGGAGCCGTCGACCTGCGTGGTGGACGGCATGCCCGGCCAGGCGATCAAGCTGGGCGCCGCGGCGCGGGTGCTCAAGCTCGAGGACCTCGCCGCCGCGATGCGGGAGCACGCGCGCTGACCTCGCGAGGACTCAGGGCAGGGTGAGCAGCTCGTGACCCCGACGCGTCACCAGCACCGTGTGCTCGAACTGCGCCGACCACTTCCCATCGCGCGTGACCACCGTCCACTCGTCGTCGAGCACCTGCGTCTCGGGGCTGCCGAGCGTGAGCATGGGCTCGATGGTGAAGGTCATCCCCTCGCGCAGCACCAGGCCGTCTCCGCGCCGGCCGACGTGCGCGACGTGGGGCGGGAGATGCATCTTCCGGCCGATGCCGTGTCCGCCCCAGTCGGTGACCACCGAGCAGCCGGCTTCGCGTGCGAGCGCGTCGATGGCGGCGCCGAGATCTCCCAGGTGCGCGCCGGGGCGGACCTCGGCGAGACCCGCCTGCAGCGCGCGCCGGGTGGTCTCGACGAGGTGCTTTGCGTCCGCGGAGACCTCGCCCACGCAGAACGTCGCGGAGGTGTCGCCGTGCCACCCGTGCAGCTCGCTGGTGATGTCGACGTTGATGATGTCGCCCGGCTCGAGCCGCTCGTCGTCGCGAGGGATGCCGTGACAGACGACCTCGTTGCGGCTGGTGCACACCGCGGCGGGAAAGCCGTGGTACCCGAGCTGGCTGGGGCGCGCGCCGTGCTTCGCCGTGTCTTCACGCACCCAGCGGTCGATGTCGCCGGTGCTCACGCCGGGCGCGAGCTTCGAGCCGATGAGCGCGAGGGTGCGCGCCGCGAGGCGACCGACGCGACGCATGGCCTGCAGCTCGGCGGACGTGGTGATGCGGGGGACGTCGCTCATGACGCGGCTTGATGCCGCGGCGGGGCCACGGTGCGCCAATACCTGTTTGATCTACCCGCCCCCGTTCATCCCGAGCGGAGTCGAGGGATGGGCGCCCAGGCGGGCAGGAACTCGCCCCTCGACTTCGCTCGGGGTGAGCGGTGACCCAACGGTGGAGACTCAGCCGCGCGTCGACGCCGGCAAGGCCTCGACCAGCGCGAGGATCCTGCGGGCCTGCTCGAGCATTCGCTGTCCGGCCTCGGAGAGCGTCATTCCCTTCGGGGTGCGGTCGAACAACTTCACGCTCAGCTCCTCTTCCAGCGCGCGCAGTTGCCGGCTCAAGGGCGGCTGGCTCACGAAGCAGCGGGCCGCAGCGCGGGTGACGGTGCCTTCCTCGGCGACGGCGACGAAGTAGCGAAGCTGCGTGAGGCTCATGGCGCTCTCCTACCTCAGTCGTCGGTCACCGTGGGCTCCCTTGCCCTGCCAGTTCGGTACGCTGCGGCCGGTGAGACTCGTGCTCGGCCTGCTCATCGTCTCGTGGCACGCACTCGCTGGCGGGCCGCCGAGCCTCACGCCTGAGCAGGAGCGGGAGCGAGACGCGCAAGACCGGCGCCAGTCACGGTTCGAGCGCGCGTGGAAGGCGCAGGGGAGCAAGGCGATTCCGACCCTGGTCACCATCGCCTGCGGAGACGACCCCGTCGCGTTGGATCTCATGACGAACGCGGCGCGTGCCCTCGCTGAGAGGGGCGCAGAAGGCGTGCGTGCGCTGCTCCAATACAAGGGCGCGTGCCGGGTGCGAGAGGTGTTGCTGGCAGATCTGTACTGCGGGGCGGCCGGGCCGTACCGCGATCCGCTCGGTCCGCAGAAGGAAGCGCTGGCTCGCTGGGCGCAGGTCATCGCCGACGACACGCACCCCCAGCACGTGCTCGCGGTCAAGACCCTGGGCGCCGTGCTGGCGCGCCGGGGCCTGGCGGCCTGCGACGTGAAGCTCTACGAGCCGATGCTCCCGAAGCTGATGGAGGTGTTGCGCAGGTTGCCTCATCGAGGCCACGACGACCTCGCGGGCACTTTTCGCCTGAGCGCTGCGCCGCGTGACGAGCTCGTCATTCACGCGGTGGCCCAGAGCGCGGACCCCGAAGGCGTCGCGCTGCTGCGCTCGGTCTACGACGGGGCCGAGCTCAGGACGAAGGTGGTGGTGATCGAAGCGCTCGCCCGATCGCGCGCGGCCGGCGCTGCTGCGATTCCGCAGGTGCTCCACTTCATCAGCCTCACCAGCGACGACCAGGCGCGCGTGCTGGGCCTGCGGGCGCTCGCGGGCTTCGAGGCTCCTCTCGATGAAGCCGGCCAGGCGCAGCTCGCACCGGTCGTGAGCGAGCTGGTCGCGAGGCTCAAGCCACGCACGGCAAGCCTGCCCCTGGACCAGGACGGCTGGGCCATCGCCGGGTCGACCGATGGGTTGCGGGTCCTTCTCCGGTCGACGATCGCTCGTGGCTCACCGGCGCAGCAGGTGCTCTTCCGCGCACTGGCGGCCTCGCTCTCGAGCCTGCTCAGGACACAGGTCGCGCAGAAGCTGCTCTCGGATGAGGCGGCCCTTTCGGCGGCTCAACGGAAGTGCGCGCAGGACACGCTCGTGCCTCCGCCGCCTTCCGCTCCGTTGCGTGAGCTCCCGGCCAACTCAGAGCCGGCGTCACTGACCGTCAGCTTCAGCCCGCCCTCGAGTTGCGCGAAGTAGTCAGGTGGGCTGACCAGCTCTGCCCAGGGTGACCACGACATCACCCACCCGATGAACTCTCGCTGTGAGCCGACGCCGAAAACCGCAGAAGGCTGCGAACGACGGGACTCCGCTGGGCCCGAGAGCGCGAGCTGGTGTGTTGCCTGGCTCGCAATCGCCTCGATGAGACGCGGGTTGTCAGTTCGCGCTCCTTGCTCAACCGGGCTTGGTGGGGGGGCCGCCTTTCAGCGGCCTCGAACGCGTCCCCCCCGGCACCCGGCTGCTTGCGGTGCTGCCCACCTGGGCGCCGCTCTCGAGACGTCTCCTCTGATGACAG
>JAUXRX010000044.1 GCA_030681645.1 Archangium sp. | reverse complement strand
CATGTCGGCTTCGGTGTAGCCGTAGTCCTGCATCGCCAGGCCGCAAATCTTAAACTTCACACCCTCGGCCGCGTAGTAGCGCATGCGCTGCACCACATCCTGGTATTTGCCCTCGTTCTTGCGCGCCACCGTCACGATTTCGGTGCCGTGCAGCAGCACGATGATGCGCATGTCGTCGGCGAACATGCTGTAAGGCGCTTCGGTCAGCGGGTTGACCAGCGAGCGCACCCAGTACAACGCCGACCCCAACTTGGCTGGGCTGTCCAGGTAAAAATCAAACAGTACTTTGGGGCTGGCGTAGGGCGTTTGCACCCGCGTGCCCTGCGCAAAAGCTGGCGCACCGGCCACCAGCCCCAAGGCCAGCGTTACCAGCAAGGCCCGGCGGCCAGCGCCTTCCGGCAGCAGGGTGGGCCGGGTGAACCCGGAAGGCGAATTCGAACAATGGTTCATCGCAGTTCTCCTGAGTGCTCCTGGGTGGGGCGATGCTTCAGTGTACGCAGCAGCGGTGCAGCGTGCCAGAATGTTTGACGCGGACTGGAGGCTGCCTCCGTGCCTGCTTGCCTGGCTGTGCCGGCGATTAAATGCCTTGCCTCTTCACCGCTTCGGTCGGCGCAGGGGCTCATGGTTCGATGCGAGCTTGGACGCGCCGCCGCAGTCAGTGCGGTAGCACGGCAACGTGGCGCAATGGCAGATTCGCTATGGATTCAGCCGGCCAGAAACAAAGCCGGGTCCACCATGGTCCGGTTCAGCATCACGCCCCAATGCAGGTGCGGCCCCGTCACGCGGCCGGTGGCGCCCACGGCACCCAGGCGCTCGCCGGTTTGAAGCATGTCGCCTGGCTTCACGTCGATGGCGCTCAGGTGGCACAGCATGCTGAGCAAGCCGCCGCCGTGGTCCAGCCACACGGTGTTGCCGTTGAAAAAGTAGTCGCCGGTGTCAATCACGTGCCCCGGTAGCGGCGCTACCACCGGTGTACCGGTTCCGGCCGCAATGTCCATGCCACTGTGCGGATTGCGCGACTGCCCGTTGAACACGCGCCGCAGCCCGAACGAGCTGGAGCGCCGCCCGGGCGTGGGTACGCGCATACGCAGCACGGAAGATTCCGGCAACGGCTCGGTGAAAGTGGTTATCACCGTTGCCAGGTGCGTGCGCTCGCGCTCGTAACGCGCCTCGTTTTCAGGTGACAAATCAACCGTGCCCGGCGCCAC
>JAUXRX010000041.1 GCA_030681645.1 Archangium sp. | reverse complement strand
GTGTGTCCGCCTCGGGGGTGAGCCACCGCCGCGACCCGAAGAAGGCCGGCGCCCAAGGGAGGGCTCCTCCTCCTCGGCGACGAGGACCCTCGCCCTCGGCCCACAGGCCAGGCGCTCGGTTCGCCGGGTTGAACCTCTTGTCGGCGTGAGCGTGGAACGAAAGGAGAAGCAGAGAGCTGAGCGTGAGGGCCTGGGCGGTCTTCATCGAGCGCCGTACACGCTCCCTTCGCTCACCGTGATTCAGAAGACGGGAGCCGAGACGCCGGCACCACCTGCATTTCCTGCTGAAGTCCCACCTGCGCCACCCGGCCCATTGGTGAGGGTGTTCCCGGCGACGGTCACGGTCGAGTTGTGGCGATAGACGGCATACGAAGGCCCGCCCGCACCGCCGCCGCCATGGCCACCGGCGCCGCCGCTGCTGCCTGCGCCGCCCAGACCACCCGGTTGAGCGACGGTGCAGTTGCCGCTCACGGTGTTCCCGCGAGCCCCGCCGGCACCACCTGTTCCGCCGGTGCCGCCCGCGCCGCCGTTGCCGCCCTGCCCGCTGATGATGGTGTTGTTGGTGAGCACCGCGCCCGTCGAGTTGGCGAGGAAGACGCCGAACGAGCCGCCGCCAGGAGCTCCCTGCGTCCCTGCGCCGCCAGCACAGCCGCCGGCGCCTCCACCGCCTCCTCCATTTCCGGGCGAGGCCGGGACGAACGCCGCGCCCAACGCAGCGCCAGCGCCGCCGCCGCCTCCGCCCCCGAGGCCGTCGAACCCGGAGCCGCCGCTCGTGGAAGCGTTGGTGACCCAGAAGTTGCCCACGACGAGACCGCCCGCTGCGCCGAAGCCGTTGGTCGCAGGCCCAGGGGCCATCACGCCGTTGGCCCCGTTGCCCCCAGGGGAGCCGACGGGTGAGTTCGCTCCACCAGCGCCACCGGACGCCCCGCCGAGGGCGGCGGTGCCCGACGTGCTCGCCGAGGTGAAGCCCCCGCCGTTGCCACCCGAACCTCCGGCTCGGTTACAGGTCGATGCGCCGCCGGCGCCGCCGTTCCCGGGGACGGTGCACGCCGAGCCGACGGCGCCGCCTGTCGCGCCGTTGCCGCCAGCCGCGCCCGGGGCGCCATTGGCGCCGTCCGCTCCCTGGCCGCCGTTGGCAGCGGTGACGCGGTTGTTCTTGAAGATCAGCCCGGTGCAGCCGACGCAGTGAACGACGTACGCCGTCGCTCCCGGCCCACCGGAGGAGGTCGCCTCGATCCGGAAGCGGTCGACGGTGGTGGGGCTGGTGATGGCGTTTCCCTGCATCACGATCACCGTCCCCAGGACGGAGTTGAAGACGTTGGAGAAGTTCGAGGCAGAGCGTGTCCACGCGCCGACCGCGCCGTAGGCCCCGTAGAGCGAGATGCCGTTCACCAGGGTGACGAGCCCGGTGTAGACGCCGCCCGCCACGTAGACCTGCGTCTTCCCCGTGCTGTTCGCCCTCGCGATGCCGGCCGTGAGGCTGCGCATCGGCGCCGCCATCGTGCCGGGGTTGGTGTCGAGGCCGTCACCCGAGCGCACGAACACGGCCAGCGTCGGATCTCCGTCGAGGCCATCACAGTTGGCGTCGACGAAGCCGTCATCGGGGAGATCGGTGGCGCTGATGAAGGTGCAGGCGTACTCGCAGCCGTTGTCGGTGTTCCCGTCGAGGTCGTAGTGGCCGGTCTGGCAGCTGCCGAAGGTGCAGGTGCCCGTGTTGCAGGTCACGTTGGCGAAGGGGATCGCGCACGCCTGATTGCAACCGCCGCAATGGGCGAGCGAGCTGTTGATGTCGGCCTCGCACCCGGTAGTCACGACGGCGTCGCAGTTGCGGAACGAGCCGGTGCAGGCTCCCAGCGTGCACGCGCCGGCGACGCAGGTCTCGGCCGCGTTGGCGAGCGCACAGGGCTGCCCGCAGCCGCCGCAGTGCGTGAGGCTGGTGGCGGTGTCCAGCTCGCAGCCATCAGCCGCGACGAGGTTGCAGTCGCCGTGCCCCGGCGTGCACGAGTCGATGGCGCAAGCACTGGAGACGCAGCTCGGCACCGCGTTCGCGAGCGTGCAGGCCTGGTTGCACGCGCCGCAGTGGGCGACGTCGGTGACGGTGTCGATCTCACAGCCGTTGGTGGAGACCGAGTCACAGTTCTCGAAGCCCGCGGTGCAGGTGCCCAGCGTGCAGGTGCCGCTCACGCAGCTCTCGGCGGCGTTGGGCAGCGCGCAGACCTGGTTGCAGCCGCCGCAGCTGGCCAGCGTCGAGTTGGTGTCGACCTCGCAGCCGTTGGGCACCGCGAGATCGCAGTCAGCGAAGCCGGGATCGCACGAGGTCAGCGTGCACATGCCCGAGACGCAAGACTCCACGGCGCCGGGCAACGCGCAGGCCTGGTTGCAGCCACCGCAGTGCGCGAGCGTGGTGTTGGTGTTCACCTCGCAACCGTCGGTGAGCTTGTCGGTGTTGCAGTCTGCGAAGCCGGCCGCGCACGCGCTGCTGCACGTCGAGGCCGAGCAGGTGCGCGTGGGGATGTTCTGGCTCGAGCAGGCGTTGGCGCAGCCGCCGCAGTGGTCTGGATCGAAGCGGGGGTCGACGCACGTGCCGCAGTACGTGAGGGGCGCGGTGCAGAGATCGCTGCACACGCCGTTGGAGCAGCTCATGCTGTCCGCGCACGTCACTCCGCACGCGCCGCAGTCACTCGCCGCGGTCTGCAGGTCCACGCACACCTTGGGCGCGCCGCCGTCGGGAGGCGCGCCGCCATCGGGGAGCGCCGAGCACACCGTCTGTCCCGTCGCGCAGCCCAACGTGCAGAGGCCGCTGCTGCAGACGTCCCCCGTCGCGCACGCGTTTCCGCACGCGCCGCAGTTCAGCGCGTCCACGTTCGGGTCGACGCAGACCCCGTTGCAGATCGTGGTCGTGCCCGGGCACCCGGCGTCGGGCGTGGAGGCGTCGGGCTGCTCCACAGACGCGTCGGGCTGATCGACCGACGCATCTGTCGAAGCGTCGGCCTGTCCGTTCGGCGAGTCGCAGGCGGTGAGGAGGACGACGCCACTGGACACCACCGCCAACAGGACACGTCGAAGCATTGGCGGCATTGTTTGCTGCCTCAGCCCGGGCAGCAAAGAAGCAATCGAAGGCGTGCGACACCTACATGGCGCCGGTCGAACGACCGAGCAGCTACCCGCTCAGTCTGGCGCCCCACTCCACGTGCGGCGCCGAAGAAGCAGCCGAAGCCGCCCCGTCTCGACTGGGCTCAGCTCCATCAAAGGACCTTTGGCACCGACGTGCTGCGGTGCCCCTGCGGTGGCCGCCGCTCGATTCGCGCAGTGCACTCGCCCAGCGTCAAAAGCGGCCCTGGCGAATACGCTGGGTGCGCCACGCCGAGCGACCTCCTCCCCGGCACGTCCTTCACGTGCGCCGCCTCGCCAGCCGATGGCGTCTGCTGGCTTTTCAGAGACACCCGCGTCCCCGAGGGGTGGGCGACCGTCTCGTGTCGTGGGGACCTGTCTCTGAATTGCCCCTGGATTCAGTGATCGGCGCGCGGTGAGCCATCAGCGACACCGGGATGATCTCCGCAACCGATGCACGGACGGGTGCTTGAGTTCGGCGAGATGATCGCGGTGGTCGACGACGCGACCCACAACGTGGCCCGCTGTGCGTTCCCTGATCCCCCTGGCGGCGGCGCACTGCCTGATCGGTGAGGGCGTTGTACCCTCGGGGGGAGCAGCTGCATCTACGCCGACATGCTCCTTCAAGTCGGCGACGCCCTTCCCCATTTCGAGGTTCTCCGTGACGGCAAACCCGCGCGCCTGGAAGCGGGCCCTGGGGGCTTGTTGCTCTACTTCATGCGCACCGCCGATTGCCCGCTGTGCCGCGCGCACGTGAAGCGGTTGATCGCCATGCAGGGAGACTTCGCCCGTCACGGACTGAAGATCGCGGTGGTGGTGCCGGCCCCTGACTCCGAGCTGGGCGTGGCGAAGTCGTTGGGCGCGACCTTTCCCGTGGTGCAGAGCCGGGCCGCCCATGAGCAGGCCGGCTTCAAGCGGGTGCTGTTCGAGCTGGTGCAGCAGTCGGGCACCATCGTCACGGACGGCGCGGGGCGGATCACCTTGCTGCAACGCGCGACCAACCCCGGCAGCGCCTTCCCCGAGGACGCGGTGTGGGCGCTGCTGGAGGCAATGCCGGCAACTGCAGCGCCGGCCTGAACCGCAGGACAGGTCAAGGCGGCGGGGCGAGCAGGACGAACAGCATGAGCAGGAGAGTCTTCGTCGGCTGGGCATGAGTCTACAGTCACGGCAGAGTGCGCGCCCATGCGCTCTCTCCTGCTCTTCGCTCTCCTCCTCGCTGCGTGCACGAAGAAGGAGGCTGACCTGTCGCCCGCTCCGCTGCCGAAGGCGGTGACGGCAAAGGCGACGCCGAAATCGAAGCTGGCCTTCGAGCTGGCCACGCCGAAGGTCACCGACGAGGCAGCACCTGCCCGGTACCGCGCCGCGCTGCCGACGACGACCGCAGGCATCAAGGACGCTCCGCCCGACGAGTTCATTTCGCTGCAGCTCGACGCGAGCCCGGCGTTGCGCGCGCAGGTGCTCGCCGCGCTCGAGACAGCCACGAAGGACGTGCCGCTCTCGCGAGAGCTCGGCTGGTACTACGACCGCGTCTTCGGCTACTCGCCCTCGGCGCAGACCTGCACGTGGATGGGCAGCGTGTTGCCCTCAGCCGGTGCGCGGGTGAAGGAGGTGTTGTACGGCAAGCTCACTCGCTGCCACGACCCGAAGCTCGCGCTGCTCTTCGAGCGAGCCGACGCGCCTGACGAGCAGGTGGTGGAGTTCTACTTCGAGCGCGGTGAAGGCCTGGTGCCCTTCAGTCCGCGCTTCGCCGCGGCGGCGAAGCGGCTGGTGAAGAACGCTGCGACCGCGCAGGCGCTGCGACCCATCGGCTTCGGCTTCGCGCACATGCAGGGCCCCGTGCTCAAGGAGGTGGAGGCGCTGCAGAGGTCCACTCACGACGCGCAGAAGCGCGCGACCCTCGCGCTGGGCCTGCTGCACAGCCCCAACGAGGCGGCGAAGGCGCTGGGCCGCAAGTCGTGCGATCACCCCGACCTGCGGCGCGACGCGATGTGCACCGGGTTCTTCCCCGAAGAGCGCGATGAGGATGATCCGCTCGCGTTCCTCTCGCAGAACCAGCCGCAGAAGCCGGGCCCCGATGCCGGCGTGGAGGACGTGCTCGCGTACTTCGGGCCCGTGAGCGCAGAGTTTCCCAAACGGTTCGGCGTGCCCGCGTATCTCGCAACCCTCGAGCGCTGCGCGAAGAAGGCTGACGACCAGGCCGCGCAGTGCCTGCTCGCCATGAGCCAGGTGGATCGTGCGGCCCTTCAGTCGTTCCTGAAGATCCACTCTCAGCGGTTGGCGAAGAAGCCTGGAGACCTGGGCGTGGTCGCGCGAACGCTCACCCTGTTCCCCGAGGGCGGCCTGCACGCGCGGCTGGTGAAGGCCATGCTGCTGCCTTCCGACGCGAAGGACACCGAGCGGCAGTCCGTGACGGTCGAGGGAATGCTCGTCGCCGCCGACAGGCTCGAGCGCTTCGACGTCGAGACCGGCACCTTCCCCAACGGCCACCACGTCCTCCTCGCGCGGCTGGCGAAGCTGGCCCCGCCGCTCGAGGGAGCGCTGTTCGAAGAGGTCGCGCCTCCCGAGGACCAGATGGACGACGGCCCGTACGAGCTGCACGCGTTCCTCTCAGGCAAGCGCTACGCGGTCCGCGCGGAGAATCACGGCGATTGGTACGACACCGCCGCGGTGCTGGGCCTACTCAACGCGCTGCTGATCGAGCAGAAGAGCGAGCTGCGCTTCGTCACGTTGCCCACCGGGGATCAGACCGCCTCGGTGCTCGTCGGCCCGCTGCCGGCGCTCGAGGCCCTCCAGACAGACGGGCTGCTGGAGCTCGCGGACAGTGAGGCTGCAATGAAGGACGGCAAGGCCTTTGAAGAAGAGGTGTTCCGCAAACTCAAGGGCGCGGAGTGAGCGCCTATCCCACCTGAGAACGACAGTTCTCACGTTGCCCGGCGGCGCCTTGACCTACGACAATGCGTCCTTCCCGATGCGAACCCACTCACTCCTGATCGCGCTCGCCCTGTTCGGGTGCGAGGGCACGCTCCTTGGTCCGCGGGTCGAACGCCCGGTGGATCCGAACCTGCCTGAAGGCGCGCCGCGCGAGCTGCCTGCGCCGTCTTCGCGGGTGGCCCGCCTGTCTCACGGCGAGTACGAGAACACCGCGCGAGATCTGCTCGGCGCGCAGCAGTCGCTGGGCATCACCACCAACTTCGTCGCCGACTCCAGCTCGACCACCTTCAACAACAACGGCGGCAACCTCGTCGTCACCAGCGCCGAGTGGCAGGACTTCCAGACCGCGGCCGAAGAGCTGGCGCGCCAGGCCACGCTCAACACCCAGGCGCTCACGGCCATCGCAGGCGGCACGCTGCCCACCGACGACCCCGGCCTCATCCGCGCGCTCGGCCGCCGCGCCTTCCGCCGCCCGCTCACCGACGCAGAGCTGACCGACTACACCGCGCTCTTCGCGCAGGCCGGCACCTACTTCCCCGGCGTCCCCGCGCGGCAGGCGGGCGCGCGGCTGGTGCTCGAGGCGATGCTGCAGTCGCCGCACTTCCTCTACCGCATCGAGCTGTCCACCACCGTCACCGCCGAGGTGATTCCGCTCAGCAGCGCCGAGCTGGCGAGCCGGCTCTCGTACGCGCTGTGGCAGTCGATGCCCGACGAGGCGCTGCTGGCCGCCGCTGACGATGGCTCGCTGCTCACCATCGACGGCTACACCGCCCAGGCCACCCGGCTGCTGGGCGACCCGAAGGCCCGTGACGCGGTGGCTGCGTTCCACGCCCAGTTGCTGGGCACCTCGCGCTACGCCGACATCACCCGCTCGCTCACGCTCTTCCCCGAGTTCTCGGTGGCGCTGCGCGAGTCGATGAAGCAGGAACAGCAGCGCTTCGTCGCCGCGCAGATCTTCACCGAGCAGGCGGGCCTCGACGCGCTCTTCACCTCACCCACCTCGTACGTCGACTCCAACCTCGCGCGGGTCTACGGGCTCACCGGCACCTTCGACGCCACCTTCCAGAAGGTGACCTTCGCCGATGGGAAGCGCGGCGGGCTCTTCACCCAGGTGGGCTTCCTCGCGGCCAACGCCACGTCGACCGAGAGCGACCCGATTCACCGCGGCGTGTTCCTGAATCACAAGCTGCTGTGCGCGCCGCTGCCTGCGCCTCCGAACGTGGTGCCGATGCTGCCGCGGCCCGACCCGCTGGTGCCCAAGACGCTGCGCACGCGCATCACCGAGTTCACCGGCACGGGCACCTGCGGCGCGGGCTGCCACAGCACGATGATCAACCCCGCCGGCTTCGCCTTCGAGCACTACGACGCGCTGGGCCGGTGGCGTGACGTGGACAACGGGCTGCCGGTGGACTCGGCCGACACCTATACCTTCGAGGGCAAGCCGCGGTCGTTCGACGGCGCGGCGGGCTTCTCCACGGTGATGGCCGAGGAGCCGATGGCGCACCGTTGCTACGCGCAGCACTGGGTCGAGTTCCTCCACGGCCGCGGGCTGGGCGAGGCCGACAAGGCGATGATCGACCGGGTGGGCAAGCGCTCGTGGCAGGAGAAGACGCCGGTGACGCAGGTGCTGCGGCTGCTGGTCGAGAGCGAGTCGTTCAAGACGCGCGCCGTGGAGGAAAAGTGAGCGACTGGAGCCGACGCCGATTTCTGACGGGCCTGGGCGGAGTGACGCTCGCGCTCCCGTTCTTCGAGTCGCTGCTGCCGCGCGCCGCGTGGGGGCAGGGCATGACGCGCCACCGCTTCCTCATGGTGGTGCGCGCGGGCAACGGCATTGTGCAGGAGGGCAGTGAGGCCGGTGAGCGGTTCTGGCCGCGCGCGCTCGGGGCGCTCACGGTGGCCGACCTCAAGACCACCAACGCCGATCGCGCCACCAGCGTGCTGGGCGACTACGCGCAGCGGCTGTTGATGGTGAAGAACGTGCGGCTGCCCTTCGCGCGGAACTCGTGCGGACACGCCGAGGCGATTCCCCAGTTGTTGACCGCGCAGAACCACACCGGCGGCACGAGCAACTCCCCGCTGGCGCAGGGCCGCTCGGTCGACTGGCACCTCAGCGACACGCTCAACGGCGCGGGCAACGCGCCGCTGGTGTTCATGGCGGGCCCGACGAACACGTACATCGGCAACGGCCTCTCGTGGAGCGCAGCGCAGCAGCGCGCGGCGGCAGAGCGTTCACCGCTGAGCGCGTACATGCGGCTGACGGGGCTCGCATCGGCTCCGCCCGAGGTACAGGTGCTGGTGGCGAACCGCCGCAAGAGCGTGAACGACCTGGTGCGCACGCAACTCCGTGAGCTCACCGGCAAGCCGCAGCTCTCGACCCGCGACAAGGCCCGTCTGGAACAGCACCTCGCCGCGGTGCGCGACATGGAGCTGCAGATGACCTGCGACCTCGAGGCCGATCGCGTCGCGGCCGCGCAGGCGATCACCCAGCCGGAGTCGAATGACGTGCGGCCGCAGGTGGTGCGCAGCTTCATGGACCTGGCGGCGTGGGCGTTCAACTGCCGGCTCAACCACGTGGCGACGCTGCAGGTCGGTCACGGCAACGACGGCACGCAGTACACGCTCAACGGCACGAAGCTGCCCAGCTTCCATTGGATCAGCCATCGCATCTACGCGGACGGCGCCGATGGTGAGGCGATCCCCGACGCGGTGGAGCTGCACCACCAGATCGATCGCATGCACCTGGGCTTCTTCAAGCACCTGCTCGATCGCCTCGACGGCTACGCGTCGCCGAACGGCGGCACGCTGCTCGATGACTGCGCGGCGGTGTGGAACAACGATCTCGGCAACGGCCCGCCGCACGACGCGTCCACGACTCCGTGGATCATCGCGGGTGGGGCGGGCGGCACGCTGCGCACGGGCCAGGTGATCGATCACCAGAAGAAGCCGGTGAACCAGATGCTCAACACGCTGATCAACGCGATGGGCGTGCGGAAGAGCGACGGCTCCCCCACCGACGACTTCGGCGACGCGACCCTCGCGAAGGGCGTCGTCACCAACTCGTTGGTCTGAGCAGGCCGTCGGGCGTCAGTTCTTCCGGAGCGCCGCGAGGAAGGTGCGCACCGCACGGGGCTGATCAGGGTCCGCTGCGTGCGCGGAGAACGTCTCGATGTCGAGCGTGGGGAAGAGAGCGCTCTTCTTGCGCTTTGCATAGCCCCCGCGCGGCTTGCGGACGTGAATCGTGAGGCGGTCGTCTTCCCAGAACCAGACCTCAGGTACCTCCAGGCGGTCGTACACCTCGAGCTTGTCGATGCCACCAGAGGTCCAGCTGACTTCGATCGCGAGATCGGGCCGACCGGGCCACTCTGCGCGACCCACGACGTAGCACTCGTCAGGCTCAGCCCCCACCTTGCTGCGCTTCTTCTTCAACGTCGTCGAACCCCACGACGAGAGATCGACCTCTTCGAACGTCGCCCACAGCTCGAGCAGCCGGCCGATGCGGGACTTGATGCCTTCATGCATGTGGGACGGGCTCATGATCTCCAGCACGCCATCGAGGTAGGTGATGCGGTTGCCGCGACGCTCGCTTCGGATCTCCAGGAAGCGCTGGAACTCGTCCCAGTCGAAGTTGAAGAAGATGCGCTGGTCGATGGTGTCGTGGGCAGACTGAAGCACGGCGCCACTCTACTCGGAGATCGTCCCGCCAGCGCGAGCGCAGAGGCAACGCGACTGCTGGCGCCAGCCCCCGCAAAGTGGTTCCTTGCGCCCCCATGTCGACCCTCAAGTCGTTCTTCACCGGCCTCACCTTCGGTCTCGTCGTCGCGCTCACTCCGGCCTGTGCGCCGCCGAAGTGTGGCCCGAGCAACTGCGCTGGCTGCTGTGACACCGGCGGCAGGTGCCAGCTGGGCAACGCGTCCGACGCGTGCGGCCAGCCGGGCAACGTCTGCCAGGCGTGCATCATCGGCCAGGTCTGCAGCGCGGGCGTGTGCACCATCACCGGCAGCGGCGGAGGCGGCGGCACGACGGGAGGCGGCACCGGTACAGGCGGCGGCGCGGCCGGCGGTGGTGGCGGCGGCGTCACGGGCGGAGGCGGCGGCGTCACGGGCGGTGGCGGCGGCGTCACGGGCGGTGGCGGGGGCGGCGTCACGGGCGGTGGTGGTGGCGGCGTCACCGGAGGTGGCGGTGGCGTGACTGGCGGTGGTGGTGGTGTCACGGGCGGCGGCGGCGGAGTCACTGGCGGCGGCACCGGCGGCGGCATGACCGGACCCAACGACGTCATCGGTCACGGCACGCGCACGTTCCTGCTCGCCGACGGCGGCACGCTGAGCAACACGCCCAACCTCTCCACCGCGACCATCGGGGCGTGGATCACCGAAGACGGCGGCCTCGTCTTCCGCACCGGCGTCGGCCAGACCAACGGCACCTACGCCATCCCCAACGTGCCCCAGGGCCCGTACGTGCTGCGCCTCAACAGCAGCTACTTCGTGACCGCCACCCGCGACGCGAACCTCGACTTCTTCGTCCCGGGCCGCTCGGACGCGCTGCCGGCCACCATCGATCCCACCGACCTCACCTTCTCCATCACCGGCCTCAGCGCGTGGAGCGACACCAGCGACTACCTGGCCTTCACCTCGTTCAACGCCGGTCAGAACGACCTCGTCGGCTTCCAGCAGTACGGCACCGGCGCCCCCACGCTGGGCGCCACCAGCTTCGCCGGCACGCTCAACTACTTCCTGTATTCGAATGCCTTCGGCAGCACGATGATCGACTCGAGCCGCGGTGACGTCGCGTACCTCGTGCAGCACTCCTACGCCATCGACGGCGGCGTGGGCGTCGCCACCGCGGTCCGCTCGATGGAGGTCAGCACCCTCTCGATGGCCGACGGCCAGCCCCGCACCGTCACGGGCAACCTGACCCTGCCGCCGCAGACCTCGCTCACCTACGACTACCGCAGCGCGGACTACGTCGTCGCCTCCAGCCAGCTCAACTCCGGAACCGGCACGCCGTACTTCTTCGCGTCGGTCTACCAGACGCCTCACCCGCGCCAGACCACCGTCGATGCGTTCGCCGAGGTGTTGTCCTGGTACGCGTACGCGCCGTCGTTGCCGCCCACCACCATCGCCCTCGGCCTCCCGTACCCCGCGAGCTGGAGCAGCGTGGTGTACGCGGGCTATCGCGTGCCGCTCACCCGCACGCTGCCGGGCGCGACGCCGGTCTCGTACAACTCGGCGTTCCTTTCGATTCGTTCGCTGCAGGCGTTCACCACGACGCCGATTCAGCCCGTGCTCGGCCCGCCCGTCACCGCTCGCATCAACAACGCGGACCTGCTGGTGGACCAGACCGGCGTGGGGCTCAATCCCACGCTCACCTGGGGCGCCCCCACGCTGGGGACTGCTCAGCGGTATCGGGTGGAGGTGGATCGGCTCGCGAACAGCAATGGCGCGACTCGGGTAGCGGCGACTCAGATCGTCGACACGGCTGGTACCAACTTCACCTTCCTCCCGGGGATGATGATCGCAGGTCAGGTGTATGTGATTCGGCTGACCGCGTACTCCACCGCTGGCGTGGTGGATCCTGCGTTCTTCTCGTGGACGCTGCCGTACCACGGGGCCAGCGTGGTCTCGGGGTTGATCAGGCCGTGACGTCGCCCCTCACCCCGGCTCTCTCCCCGCTTCGCAGGGAGAGGGTGCGCACTGTGCTGGCTTGCGGTCCTTCGTCTCCTGACTCTTCTGCGTAGGAGACTCGGCTTCCGACCTTCAGGCGCTGCCAGCCTCCACCGAGCACGCTGTTGCGGTGGAAGTAGACGTCTCGCCCGTCTTCACTGCGCAGGAAGCCGCAGTCACGATCTCCGAAGAGCTGGGTGACCACGCCCACCGGCTGCTTCTCGTGCGTCTTGACCCGCCCGCGCTTCGCCCGCACGTACTCGCGCAGTTGGCGCCGCAGCATCGAGAAGCTCTCGTTCACCGCCGCGTACGCGTCTTCGAAGCCCTCGTGCTCCGAGGGATCTCGCCCCACCGTGAGCACCTTGCCGGGAACGAAGAGCTCGATCTTCGCCAGGAAGTGTTTGCCGTGCCGCTTGTGCCGGTGCGGCAGCTCGAGCGAGACGTGGCAACCGGTGATGCGATCCCAGATGCGCTCGAGGTCAGCCAGCTCCTCGGTGATGCGCGCAGTGAGTGCAGCGGAAGGGCCGAAGCCCCGGTACACGACATGCGGTTGGATTTTCATCAGAGGCGCGGTGCTGCAAGCGGCCTGCCTGCTTCACCAGTGGCCCGGCTGTTCGGCCTGTGTTCCCGGTTGGCGCGCCGGGCGTACGAACGCCGCGATGAACGCGAAGACCCCGAACAAGTTCTCCCTGCTGCCCTCGCCGACGCCCCTCGACAGCGCCCTCCACAGCGAGCGCGACATCGCCAAGCACCGGCGCCTGTACTGCGGCCACTACAACGATTGCCTCAGCCTCTCGGTGCGCGAGGGTTGGGCCGGCTTCACCTGTCTGAACTGCCCCCTCAAGGACCTCCCGGTGGAAGGCCTGCGCAGCGAACCTTTTGCGCACCAGCGCCGGAACCTGGATTCCGCCTAGCGCCAGAAGCGCCCCTCACCCGGCCTTCGGCCGACCTCTCCCCGCTTGCGCAGGGTGAGGTTCACGGCATCGTCCTTGCTGCTGCACCTCCGTGGACATCCCATCAAGGAGGGATCCATGGCTACGACTGCTCAGCACGCGTCTCCTCACCGCAGCAGCTCGTCGGGAATGGTGTTCGCCCTCATCGCGATCGCCGGCCTCTCGCTGCTGGTCGTCGGCTGGGCGGTCAGCACGTACAACGCCCTCATCACCGGAGATCAAGACGTGCGCTCGCGCTGGGCCCAGGTGGAGAACGCCTACCAACGCCGCGCCGATCTCGTGCCGAACCTCGTCGAGACGGTGAAGGGCGCCGCCGCGTTCGAGACGAAGACCTTCACCGAGGTGACCGAGGCGCGCGCCCAGGTCGGGCAGGTCTCCGGCAAGGAGCTCGCCGGCGTGCTCGAAGATCCGAAGGCCTTCGAGCGCTTCCAGGCCGCGCAGCAGACCCTCGGCGCGTCGCTGCAGCGCCTGCTGGCGGTGAGCGAGGCGTACCCGGACCTCAAGGCCACCGCCAACTTCCGCGATCTCCAGTCGCAGCTCGAGGGCACCGAGAACCGCATCGCCATCGAGCGCATGCGCTTCAACGAGGCCGCCCGCGACTTCAACACCCTGCGCAGCCGCTTCCCCGCGATGTTCGTCGCGCGAAGCTTCGGAGACCGCTTCGCCGCCAGGCCGTACTTCGAGGCCGCTCCCGAAGCGAAGAAGGCCCCCGCGGTGCGCTTCTGACGGAGCGCCCGTGCTCGGCCTCGCGCTGCTCAGCCTGCTGGCCGCCACGCCCCCGGCGCCGACGCGCTGGGTGACCGACGAGGCGGGGCTGCTCACGCCCAGCACCCGCCTCGCGCTCGACCGCCGCCTCGAAGAGCTCGAGCGCAGCACCGGCCACCAGGTGCTGGTGTGGATCGGCAAGACCACCGCGGGCGAGCCCATCGAGCTCTTCGCCGAGCGGGCGTTCAGGGCGTGGAAGCCGGGGCGCGCGAAGCTCGATGACGGCGTGGTGCTCTTCGTGTTCGCCGAAGATCGATCGCTGCGGCTCGAGGTCGGCTACGGGCTCGAGCCCATCCTCACCGACGCGCAGAGCTCTCGCATCATCAACGAGCGCATCGCGCCGCTCCTCAAAGCCGGTGATGCCGACGGCGCGCTCACCAGTGGCGTGGAGGCGCTGATCACCACGCTTGGTGGTGCCCCGGCCCCGAGCGCCCCCGCACCTCGAACCCTCACCACCCCCGAGTGGGTGGCATTGGGCGCCGCAATCATTGGCTTTCTGGTGCTGCTGATCATTCGGCCTGATCTCGCGCTGCGGTTGATCACGCTGATGCTGTTCTTGCGCAGGGGGGGCCGCGGCGGAGGCACCGGTTTCTCGGGCCGCGGCGGCCGCTCAGGGGGAGGAGGCGCGTCGGGACGCTGGTGACGCAGATTCGGGAGGCACCGCAAGAACTTCGCTCTGCCACGACCTGCTCCCGAGTGAGAGCAGGTGGGCACGCCATTTGCTCGCGGGGCGATCGACTCCATCGAGTCGTTCACCCCAACGCAGAGGAAAATCATGGCGAACCTGAGCACCCGAAACGATCCGTCGTTCAGCTCGATCCTCCCCGATGTCGGTCTTCAGTTCGATCCGTTCCAGGCGATGCGCGAGATGCTCCGCTGGGATCCCTTCATTCCGTCGGATCGGCTGAGCATCACCTTCAACCCGATGTTCGACGTGCGCGAGACCAGCGACGCGTTCATCCTCCAGGCCGACGTGCCGGGTGTGGTGGAGAAGGATCTCGACATCTCGCTCGCCAACAACCGCCTCACCATCAGCGGCAAGCGCGAGAGCGAGCAGGAGGTGAAGGGCGAGACCTATTACCGCTCTGAGCGCACCTGGGGGAACTTCTCCCGCAGCTTCACGCTCCCCACCGACGTCGACGCCAACAAGGTCGCCGCCGAGCTCAAGAATGGCGTGTTGATCATCCAGCTCCCGAAGACCGGCGAGTCGATGACCAAGCACATCCCCGTTCACGCCGAGAAGAAGTGAAAGGAACGTACCATCATGGCCGAACTTGCGATTCGAAAGACGAACGGCGGGCAGCAGCGGCAGCCCGGACAACAGAGCCCGATGAACCTGCTGCGCGAGATGATGAAGTGGGATCCCTTCAGCGAGATGGCGCCGGTGCTCGGGCTCCAGCCGGGGGAGGGCATCGTCGCTTCCTTCGACGTGAAGGAGACCCCGAACGCCTACATCTTCAAGGCCGACATCCCCGGCTTCACCGAGAAGGACCTCGACATCACCACCGCGGGGAACCGGCTCACCATCTCGGGCAACCGCCGCGATGAGCGCGAAGACAAGGGCGACACGTACTACGTGTGCGAGCGGCGCTACGGCAGCTTCAGCCGCGCGTTCACCCTGCCGCAGGGCGTCGACGTCGAGCACGTCAACGCCGAGGTGAAGCACGGGGTGCTCACCGTGACCGTCCCGCGCGTGGCCGCGCCGGCGGCGAAGAAGATCCAGGTCAAGTCGGCGAGCGTGAAGGCTTGACCAGGAGCTGATCCGAACGGGCAGCCCGGCTCATCACAAGCCGGAGCCGGGCTGCCGTTCACCCCAGTTCTGGCGATTGCCTCTCTGTGCGCGGGCTCCGATTCTGGCGCCGGTTGCAGAACGCGGGGGAGGCAGCGCCGATGAACTTCGAGCAGATGTCTAGGGAGGAGCTCGTCGAGCGCCTCGAGCGGTTGGGCCGCTCCGATGGTCCCGAAGCGCAGCAGCGCCTGCTCAACTCGCTCCAGCTGCACGAAGTCGAGCTCGAGTTGCAGAACCGCAGCCTGCGCGAGATGCAGCGCACCCTCGAGGAATCGCGCGCCCGCTACGCGGAGCTCTTCGACTCGGCGCCGCTGGCGTGCTTCACCTTCGACGAGAACGGCTGCGTGCTCGAGGTCAACCTCGCCGGCGCCGCGATGGTGAAGGGTGAACGCGCGAAGCTGTTGGGCGCGCCGTTCGTGGCGCTGGTGCAGCTCGAGGAGCCCGCGGCGTTCTGGGCACACCTCGCCCAGTGCCGCGAGACGCGCGGGCAGTCGGTCTGCGAGCTCACCACCGTTCACCCCGAGCTGGGCGCCCCCCCGGCTCCGCTCCGGAGGTTCTTCGGGGCCGTGAGCACGCCGGTGATCGACGCGTCGGGTCGCGTGGTCGCCTTTCGCACCGCCTTCACCGACATCACCGCGCACCGCCAGGCCGAGGTCGATCAACGCCACGCCCGCGCCGCGGAGGAACGGCTGCGCGCCCGCCTGGAGGCCGTCGACGGCGCCGCGCTCCGCGTCACCCACGCGCTCGCCACCCCTCACGAGCCGACCGAGGCGGTGCTGCAGACGATCACCGAGCAGGCGTCGCTGCTCACCCAGGCCGACTACGGCGCGCTCTCGCTCGGAGATCGGGTGGTCGTCGTGCCGCCGTGCCCCGGCCTCGAGGGGGTGCTCTCCATCGCCGGGGAGCTCGAGGGGCGCGGCGAGCCCGCGGGCCTGCCCTTCACCGATCCGCCGCTGGCGAGCCTGATGGGGGTGCCGCTGCTCTTCGGAGAGGAACGGCTGGGCCGGCTCTACGTCGCCAACAAGCGGGGCGAGGGCGGCTTCTCGGCGGAAGACCAGCACAGCCTCGAGATGCTGGCCGAGCGGGTGAGCCACGCGATACAGCTCGCCCGCCTCGACGAGGAGCAGCGGCGCGACCGCGACCGCCTCCAGCTGCTCTCGGACACCGGCCGCGCGCTCGCCAGCACCCTCGACCCGGCGCAGACGCTGGTGAGCGCCGCCCGGCTGGTGGTGCCCACCCTGGCCGACTGGGCCGTGCTGCACCTGTGGGACGGTGAGCACCTTCACTTCGCCTGCGCCGCGCATCGCGACCCGGCGAAGGAAGAGCAGCTGCGCCACTTCCACGGCCCCTTCGAACCGATGGTGCACGGCCGCGCCGGGCTGCTGGCGCAGGTGGCGAACACCGGCGCGGCGGTGCTGGTGGCCGAGTCGGCCGGCGAGCACCCGGTCGAGGGCGTCGACGGGCTGCCGCTCGAGGACGCGCTGCGTGGACTGGAGGTGGCTTCGTGCCTGGGCGTGCCGATGCTGCTGGGCCAACGCTTCGTGGGGACGCTCTTCCTGCACCGCGGCGCCGGCGGCCGCGCCTACGACGCGCGCGATCTGGTGCTGGCGCAGGAGCTCGCCTTCCGCACCGCGCTCGCCCTCGATCACGCCCGGCTGTACCAGGCAGCGCAGGCCGCCGTGCGCTCGCGCGACAACGTGATGGCCATCGTCTCGCACGACCTGCGCAACCCGCTCAACGCCATCGCGCTCAACCTGAGCCTGCTCACCCGCCCGTGGGCCGGAGCTCGCGAGGGCGGCGATCGCCGCAAGGGGCGTGGGCAGCTCGAGTCGATCAAGCGCTCGGTGCAGCGGGTGGGGCGCATGGTGGAAGACCTGCTCGCCGCCTCCACCATCCAGGCGGGCCACTTCTCGGTGCGCGCCAGCCCCGAGTGTCACGAGGTGCTGCTGGCGGACCTGGTGCAGGCGCTCGAGCCGATGGCCGCCGAGCAGGGCATCACCCTCGAGGCCGCCTTCCCCTCGAGCCTGCCGCCGGTGCTCTGCGATCGGGATCGCGTGCTGCAGGTGTTCGGGAACCTCTGCGGCAACGCGCTGCACGTGACGCCGCGGGGCGGCTTCATCCGGGTGAGCGCGTGGCTCGAGGAGGGTCCCTCGACTCCGCTCGGGATGAACGGTGCCGTGTGCTTCAAGGTCTCCGACACGGGGCCGGGCATCCCCGCGGTCCAGCTCGCGTCGGTGTTCGACCGGTATTGGCAGGCGGCGCCGGGGAGCTCCTCGGGGGTCGGCCTGGGGCTCTTCATCGTCAAGGGCATCGTCGAGGCGCACGGCGGCCGGGTCTGGGCCGAGAGCCCGCCCGGCGAAGGGGCGAGCTTCTTCTTCACGCTCCCGATCGCGCCCTGACTCCATGCGCGTGATGACGAAGGGGCGCGCCGAGCAGGGTCACCCACCGTTGGGCCTGCTCGAGGCTCTCGCAAACGTATTCCTGCCGTCGTCCGTCGGCTTCGACCAGCACGACCCATTGCCCCCCGACTTCCACGATGAAGGCCTTGTTCATGACGATCCTCCCTGCACTCCCGAACTGAGCAAGGTGCGCGCCACGGCCGATGGCGCGCGTCAACCGCCCTCGACTACGGGCTTCCCGCGAACCCTGCGCGCTGAAGTTCGCTGCGAATTGACTCGGGCCAGCGGTCGCCGTTGACGCGGCGCAAGGGTTTCTGCGGGGGCGGCAGCGGTTGCGGAGTTTCCCCGGGGTGGCCCCTCTGGGTCCGATGGCACCTGCGGTGCAGTCGGGAAATGAGCTGAGGGGTGGGGGAAATCCGGCCGCGCCGGGGAATGACGCCGGCGCGGCCGGACTCGGCCCATCGTCAGCGGAGGGGGAAAGGAGCAGGTGTCATGGACATTCTCATGGTCGTGGCCCAGCGAGACTTCCGCGATGAGGAGTTCGTCGAACCCCGGCACGCGCTCGAGGCCGCGGGGCATCACGTGATCATCGGCAGCGTCGCGGTGGGGCCGTGCACGGGCACGGGCGGCTCGACGGTGCGCGCCACGGTGGCGCTCGCCGACGTGCGCGCTGACCGCCTCGACGGCGTGGTGTTCGTCGGAGGCCCCGGCGCGCGCTCGCTCTTCGACGACGCCGCGGCGCATCGCATCGCGGTCGAGGTGAGCCGCGCCGGCAAGTTGTTGGGCGCCATCTGCGTCGCGCCGGTCATTCTCGCGCGCGCCGGGGTGCTGGTGGGGCGGCGCGCCACCGTCTTCCCCTCGGAGGCTGGCTCGCTCACCGCCAGGCACGCGCTGCTGCAGCACCAGGACGTGGTGGTCGACGGGAAGCTCGTCACCGCGAGCGGGCCCGCGCACGCCAGGGCGTTCGGCGCGGCGCTGGTGCAGGTGCTCACGCTGTTGACCGGGCGGCCCCAGCCGGTGCGGCGAGAGGCGCCCCGGCCGCGGTGAAGCAGGCCGCCGAGGGGAGTCCAGGCGGCTATTGCCGAATGATCGACACCGACTCCCGGCGCGTCACCTCTCTGAGCAGCTTGCCGGTGCGCGCGGCCGAGCGCTCGCGCTGCGCGATGTCCGAGAGGCTGATGATGCCCAGCAACGAGCCATCACGGGCCCTCACCAGCGCGCGCCCCTTCTTCGACCTCGCCATCCGCTCCTCGAGCTCGTGAAGGTCGTCATCGGGCGCGCAGGTGAGGAACGGCGCCGTGCTCATGATCGCGCTCACCGGCGTGGCCGGATCGCGCTGCTCGGCCACCACCCGAAGGGCGATGTCGCGATCGGTCACCACGCCCACCACCGAGAGCTCCTCGTCGAGCACCGGCACGAAGCCCAGGTGTTCGTCGCGCATCAACTGCGCGCACTCGATGATGGAGCTCTTCAGGTTGCACTTGAAAACCAGCGTCAGCATCACGTCTTTGCACTTCATGGCGGCCTCCGGGGCGGTGGGGGCTTCGCTGGTGCAACTCAGGGGCCGAGCGCCGCCACCCGGTAGATCGCCTCTGCGAGGCGCCCCGCGTCGATGGGCTTGTGCAGGTAGAGCGCGTTGCCCAGGCGCATCACGCGCGCGCGGAGGTCTTCGCTGCTCTCGCCGGTGACCACGAAGATGGGCGCGGTGACCCCGCGGGCCCGGGCGCGCTCCAGCCCGTCGAGGCCCGAGCGGCCGGGCATGTTGAGGTCGGCGATGATCACGTCGGCGGCGCGCGTGCTCGCCAGCTCGAAGAAGTCGAGCAGCTCTGCGCCGTCTTCGAAGGACACCACCTCGAAGCCCTCGCTCGTGAGCGCCGCGTCGAGCGCCTGGCGCTGGTCGTCGTCGTCTTCGGCGAGGGCCACTCTCAGGCGCCGCGGCGGCGTGCTCAGCACTTCTCCAGGCATGCCCGTGGGCAGTGCATCGCGTATGCCCTGCCTCAGCGCACCGGGCGGAGCTCGAGGTAGCCCTGCGGACACAGGCTGGTGGCGAGCGTCACCTCGTTGAGGTCGCGGTGTTCGGCCCAGGCGCTCGCCTCGCGGTGCTCCGGCTTGAGCCAGAAGGCGTCGATCTCCGGGCCCAGGGTGACCGCCGGCGCCAGCGCGTCGAGCAGCCGCGTCGCCTCGCGGGTCGGGCGGAAGCGGGCGGGGCCGTCGCGGCTGAGGCGCTCCAGCGCGTGCAGCCCCACCGCGAGGCCGAGCTCCCGGAACGCCAGCCGTGAGGCCGCGGGGCGCGCCAGGGCGTTCTGGTGGGCATAGTGGGCGAGCCCGTCGAGCGCCGCGGAGAGCAGGGTCTCGAACAGCTCGTCGTCGAGCTTCGCCCCCTCGGCCTGCAGCTGGGCCACCCGGTACGCGTCGCTGAGCAACGAGCCCAGCCCGAGTGGGTCGGTCGTCGCCCACGCCGAGCCCTCGGCCATGGCCTCGAAGCCCGCGCGCTCTTCCAGCAGCGAGGGGCCTTCGGCCGTGCTCTGCAGCGCCGCCGCGGTCGACTGCAGCTGCACGCAGGTGATGAAGCCGTCGAGCGCGTCGTGGTGGCCCATCGAGGCGACCAGCGGGCGGGTGAGGTCGATGCTCATCTTCCACACCAGCCGCTTCACGCCGCCGTGCCCCGGCTCGACGCTGAAGGCCGCGAAGGCGACCGCCGCCAGCTCGCGCGCCCAGAGGTTGTAGCGGGCCTGGTGGGTGAAGCGGGCGAGCTGATCGAGCGCGTGCATCCACCTGGTGAGGTAGTGGAAGTACTGGCCATCGCGTTCCCATTCGAGGTGTTCGTCGAGCGCGTCGTCCCACTTCCGCTCGGGGAGCGGCTTGCCGATGCGCAGGCCGCCCCAGGTGGGGTGCGCGGCCGCCCCCCGCTCGGAGAGCCCGCTGAGCCAGCCCTCGCGCCAGTCGTCGCTGCGGTGCCGGCCGAGCGTCGCGTGCACCGCGCTCACCAGCCGCCTGGCCAGGTCGAGGTAGTGGGTCTCGCTCGTGGCCTGCGCCAGGGAGAGGAAGTTGCAGACCGCGAAGGCGTCGGTCCACAGATACCGGGGCCCCTCGGTCCGCGAGTTGAGCCCGGTGCGTTCCGCGAAGCGCTGCATCAACTGCACGGCCCGCTGGGTGCGAAGATCCAGCCCTGTGCCGGGAGCACTGATGACGTTCATGCGGCGGTGGCGTGCATTCGGTACGCCAGCAGCCCCGCGGGGGCTTGCGCACGGGCCACGCCCCGCGCGAACCCTGCGCGTCCACTCGTGCGGAAATGGCCCGGGGCCGGCGCCGGAGCGGGCTTTGCAGCGAACGCCGGTGCAGCACTGCCAGGGGGCCCGCCATGTCGCTCGGAAAACACCTCGATGAAGCCGCCAGCCGGCTCGAAGACGCGCACCGGAGGATCAAGAAGGTCAGGGAGCAGCAACCCACCAACGAGAATTTGCGCGCGTGGCTGGTCGCGCTGACCGATTACGCCGAGGCCACGCACGACGTGCAGCGCTTCTGCGACGAAGGGGTGAACGAGCGCATTCAGGAGTTGGCCGCGAAGGTGTCGCCCGCGCGTCGCTGAAGGCATGCAGCGTGCAGTGGAGCGCGGGATGGACACCTTCGAGCGCAGCGGCAGCCTGGAGCAGCTCATTCGGGAAGTGCACGTGCCCATCGACGGCATCGAGACCGCGGACGTCTCGGGTTTCCTCGAGCGCATGGGAGACGCGCGCGTGGTGTTGCTGGGCGCGGCCACGCACGGCACCTCGGAGTTCTACCGCTGGCGCGCCCGGCTCACCCGCGAGCTGGTGATGCACCGGGGCTTCACCATCATCGCGGCCGAGGCCGACTGGCCCGACGCGGCGCGCGTCGATCGCCACGTGCGGCACCTCCCCAGGGATCCCCGCACGTGGCGCGCGTTCGAGCGCTTTCCCCAGTGGCTGTGGCGCAACTACGAGACGGTCGACCTGATGGAATGGCTGCGCGCGCACAACGCCGAGGTGCGCAGCCCCGCCGAGCGCTGCGGCTTCTTCGGGCTCGACCTCTACAGCCTCTTCGTCTCGGCGTCCGAGGTGATCCGCGCGCTGGCGAACATCGACCCGGCCGCGGCCGAGGTGGCCAGGGCCCGCTACGGCCTGCTCACCCAGTGGCAGTTCGACCCGGCGGCCTACGGCCACGCCCCGCTCACCCGGCAATACGAGGCGGCGGAAGGCGAGGTGGTCAAGCAACTGGAAGAGCTGCTCGAGCGGCGCATCGAGTACGGCAAGCACGATCACGATCGCTACTTCGACGCCGTGTGCAACGCGCGCGTGGTGGCCAACGCCGAGCGCTACTACCGGGTGATGTATTACGGCTCGGTCGAGTCGTGGAACCTGCGCGAGCAGCACATGTTCGACACCCTGCAGGCGCTGCTGGGCGTGGGTGGCCCTGCCTCGCGCGCGGTGGTGTGGGCGCACAATTCCCACGTGGGCGACGCGGCCGCGACCGAGCACGTCGAGCGCGGCGAGCTCAACCTGGGGCACCTGTGCAAGCGGCACTTCGGCGCGAAGGCCTTCAGCGTCGGCTTCGGCACCGATCACGGCACCGTGCTCGCCGCCCGCGCGTGGGACGAGCCCGTCGAGCGCATGCGGGTGCGGCCGGCCCAGCAGGGCAGCTACGAGCGGTTGTTTCACCTCACCGGCACGCCGGCCTTCATGCTGGCGCTGCGCGAGCCCCAGCGGCTGGCGCTGCGCGAGGAGCTCACCCCCAGCCGCCTCGAGCGGGCCATCGGCGTGGTGTACCGCCCGGCCACCGAGCTGATGAGCCACTACTTCGAGGCGAGCCTGCCCACGCAGTTCGACGAGTACGTGTGGTTCGACGAGACCCACTCGCTCAACCCGCTCACGGATCAGCCTGCCATCGACGCAGTGCCCGATACGTGGCCGTTTGGTCTCTGAGGTGGCCCCTCACCCCGACCCTCTCCCCGCTTCGCAGGGAGAGGGAGAACAGCCTCAGACCCACTCGGGCTGGGTGAACACCGGGTCGAGCCAGTGCCCGAACCACGCCGCGCTCAACGCGGTGACGCGATCGAGGGCTTCCCCCTCGAGGAACGAGCCGCCCGGCGACGGCACCACGTCGAGCCGCCGCCGTGGTGACAGGCCGCACGCCGCGCGGTTCGCCGCGAGCTCCTTCGGGTCGTTGCCGTCGACGATGAACAGCGACGGCACGCGCGTGAGCAGCAGCGACGCGCCCGCGTAGTCGGGGCGCCCCCCCCGCGAGACCAGCCCGAGCACCCGGTTCGGTTCGATGGCCGTGGCCACCAGCGCCGCCGCCGCGCCGTGGCCGACGCCGAAGTAGCCCAGGGGCAGGCGCATCGACTCGCTCATCCAGCGCGCCGCCGCCAGGAGGCGATCCGCCAGGAGGGGAATGTCGGCGTGCGCGCCTTCGCGCACCGCGTCCTCGTCTTCGGTGAGCAGGTCGAGCAGCAACGTGGTGAACCCCGCGCGCGCCAGGCTGCCGGCCACGAAGCGCTCGAGCCGGGAGAGCCGCGCGATGCCGCTGGGGTGCGCGATGATCACCGACGCCCGGGCATGGGGCGGCCGGAACAGGACCGCACCCAGGCTGGCGCGCGCCACCGGCACCTCGACCTGCTCGTCGTCGATGAAGCGGAGCGGATCGCGCAACGCGCGCGGGTGCGCCACGCTCCAGGTGCTCAACGACGTCATCGGCCGCCCTCAGCCATCGCCATCGACGGCACGAAGTCGCTCACCGGCGGCAGCGACGCCACCAGGCGCAGCACCTTCTCGCACAGCGACGGCGCCACGAAGGGCTTGGCGATGAACCCGTTGGCGCCCGCTTCGATCGCCTCGACCACCCGCGCGGTGGTGACGTGGCCCGTGAGCACCAGCACCGGCGTCTCGGCGCGCTCCGGCTCGTGGCGGATGGCGCGGAGCAGGTCGATGCCGTCGCAGCGCGGCATGTACCAGTCGGTGATCACCACGTCGTAGGGCGTGCGCCGGAACAGCTCGAGCGCGGCCACGCCGTCGCCGGCCTCGTCCACCGCGGGAAACCCGAGCTCGTGCAGCAGGTCGCAGATGATGTGCCGCATCGAGACGCTGTCGTCGACGACGAGAAGACGGGTGTTGGTTCGGTTCATGGTTCTTTCCCCCCTTGCTGCATGGAACTGCGCTCCTCAGGAAACGAAGGCACTCGACGCGCGCCCGGGCTCAACCGGCGAACGTTGGCCGATGAAGATGCGCAAGACCTCTTCCAGCGTCTGCACCCCGAAGGGCCGCGGCAGGAACGCGCTCACGCCCGCTTCAGACGCCTCGGCCACCACCTCGGCCGTCACCGGCGTGGCGATCACCACCGGCGTCGACGCCAGCCCGGGCGTGTGGCGGATCAGCTGCAGCAGCTCCCGGCCGCCGTTCTTCCAGTTGCTGATCACCAGGTCGTAGTGCTGTTCGCCCAGCAGCTGCAGCGCGCGCGGGTATTCGCCCGCCTCGTCGATCACCCTGCACCCCAGCGCTCGCAGCGCGTGGTGCGTGGCCACTCGGGACAAGGGACTGTCGTCGACCACGAGCAGCCTCGCGTCTCTTCGGTGCATGGATGACTCCTGTCTGGCGCGGGCCCCCACCGCTCCCGCAACACCTTCAGGGTAAGGTCCTGCGACGGCCTTCGGAATCTCGATCAGCACGTACGGGTTCGCCCGTAGCCCACAGGGAGAGCTGTGCGCTCGGGCCCTCCTCGAGATCTGCCGCGCTCTCGGCCTTGCGGGTTGCATTGCCCCGATGCGCTTCCACCGTGCGCGCGCTGATGGCCAGCCGGGTGGCGATCGCCTTGTTGGTGAGCCCATCGCTGCCGAGCTGGAGAATCTCGCGCTCGCGATCGGTGAGGGCCTCGAGGCGTTGCCCGGTTGCCTCGGCGTTCGTCAGCTCCTCGTGCCAGGCGCTGCCCACGAAGTGGGTGAGCTCGACCACGTTACGCGTGCCCGTCTTCCGCATGGCGTTGCGGCGGTGCACCTCGACGGTGCGAAAGCTGATCGAGAGGTGTTCGGCGATGTCCTTGTTCGACAGACCGCTGGTGGCCAGCATCACCACCTCGAGCTCGCGCTGGCTCAAGCGGCCCAGGCGCTCGCGGGCCGCGCCCACGTGGGCCTTCGCGCGTTCGCCTGCCGTGAGCACCGCGTGCACCCGCCTGCGCAGCTCGTCGACGTCGACCGGCTTGACCAGCACGTCGACCGCGCCTGACTTGAGCAGGGAGATCGCCAGCTCCACCTGCTGGTGTTCGACGAGGAAGACGAGCGGCACCCGCAGGCCCCTGCGCACGGCTTCCGCCTGCAGCTGCGAGCAGGTCATGTCGTGGAGGTTGCCGTCGACCACCGCGCAGGGCGGGCCGGGGGGGCTCGAGGCAGAGAGGAAGGCTCTGCCCGTGTCGAAGCCAATCACCCCGAGCCCGCCCGCAGTGAGCGCTGACGCGGCCCAGGCGCGGGCCGTCACGTCCTGATCGATCAGCACCACTGATGCGGCGTTCATGGTCTCCCCCCCGGAAGAACATGGGTTTTCGACGACTGCGGAAGAGTGGCCCAGCTTCTGCGAAACCGCATCCCAAGGATCGGGGACTCGCGCTGTTGAAATAGCAGTGGCGCTATAAGTCGCCCGCTGGCTCGAGCCACGCCCCCGAGACAGGCTCAAGCTCTTGAAAGGACGACACGCTCTCGCGGTCAGGAGGTCTCTGGAGCAGACGCACCACCGTCTGATTCAGCAGACATGGCTGGTCTGACCAGTCACGTTGACACCCGTTTCCATCCCCATCATCGGGGACAGCGCTACTCGAGCGTGGTGATGCCCGTACGAATGGCGAACTTGGTCAGCTCAGCGACCGACCGGAGCTCGAGTTTGGCCATGATTTGCTTGCGATGGGTCTCGATGGTGGACACCGCGAGATCGAGGCGAGCAGCAATTTCCTTCGAGGTCATACCTTCGGCCAGCAGCTGCAGCACCTCGCGCTCGCGCGGGCTCAGGTCGCTGCGCGGATCGCGCTGGGTGGTCCTGGGGCCGACCACGAAGGCGTCGAGCACCGCGCTGGCCACGGTGGGGCTGACGTACTTCTCGTCGTGCGCCACCGCGCGGATGGCGCGGATCAGCTCTTCCGACGCCGAGCTCTTCACCAGGTAGGCCCAGGCGCCCGCCTCGAACATGGCGTGCACGTAGCGGCGATCGGAGTTCATCGACAGCGCCACCACCTTGGTGCGCGGGTGGTGCGCGGTGACCTGGCGCGTGGCCTCGATGCCGTTGAGGCCCGGCATGCCGATGTCCATCACCACCACGTCGGGGTGCAGCGTCGAGCACAGCTCGAGGGCGGTGCGCCCGTCGGCGGCTTCTCCGCTCACGTGGAGATCGCTCTCGCGTTCCAGCACCGCTCTCAAACCATCGCGCATCATCTGGTGATCATCGACGAGGAGGATGTTCATCGGGTCTCTCCGGCTGCGGGTTGTACTGGTCTGCGCTCAATGAGTGGCACCTGCAAGACGATCTTCGTGCCCTGGGCGGGGCTGGACGTTGCTTCGAACGTGCCGCCGAGCCGGGTCATCTGCTCGCGCACGCTGAACAGCCCGAAACCCTTGGCCGCTTCGTAGTTCTTGAGCCGCGCCGGGTCGAAGCCGGTGCCGTGATCTTCGACCGTCACGGTGAGCGTCGAGTCGCGGCGGTGCAGCGCCACCCGCGCGTTCGGGGTTTTTGCGTGCTTGATCACGTTGGTGAGCAGCTCCCGCACCGCGCGGAAGAGCAGCGCCGCGGTCTCGTCTTCCACCTTCTCGAAGGGCTGGTCGGCCTCGACGGTGACGTGGAGGTGGTGCTGGGCCTCGAGCTGATCGCCCAGCCACGCCACCGCCGCGGGGAGCCCGAGATCGTAGAGCACCGGGGGGCTCAGCTCGAAGGTGAGCTCGCGTGTGTCGGTGAGGGCGACGCCGATGAGCCTGATGCCCTCGGCGAGGTCCCTGGCCGGGTCTCCCTCGACCTTCCCCTGCGCTGCCTTGAGCCGCAGCTGCGCGAGCGCCAGCGTCTGGCCGATGTTGTCGTGGAGGTCGGCGGCGAGCTTGCGCCGCTCGCGTTCCTCCACCAGCGCGGCGTCGAAGGCCATTTCCTGCAGGTTCTTCTTGTACGCGCTGATGCGCGCCTCGCTCTCGCGCCGCGCGGTGACGTCGCTGATGAAGGCCACCACCTGCGGCCCCTGCTCGCCTTCCATCACGCTCAGGCCCACCTCTGCGGGGAAGCGGGTGCCGTCTTTGCGGCGGCCCTTCACTTCGCGGTTGGTGCCCATCACCCCGGCGACGGGCGAGGCCTGGAAGTTCTCCCGGTCCTTGACGTGGACGTCGCGCCGGTCTTCGGGGACGAGGTGCTCGATGGGCAGGCCGACCAGCTCTTCGATGCGGTAGCCGAAGGTGCGGGCGGCCATCTCGTTGGCGTAGGTGATGAGGCCGTTGCCCGCCGCGATGAGAATGGCTTCCGAGGCCGCGCCGAGCATCTCGCGGAGCGCGCGTTCGCTGCGCCGCACCGCCGCGTCGCTGCGCATCTGCTCGGTGAGGTCTTCGAAGGCCAGCAGCACCCACGGCGGGTCTCCTCCGCGCAGCAGGGGGCGCCCGGACACCAGCATCGAGCGCCCCGCGAAGAGGCTGGGCGTGTCTTCGAGGCGGGCCTCTTCGCCCAGCGGGCTGGACGCGAGCCGATCGAGGGCGGCGAGCAGCACCGGCGGCACCCAGCGCGGCTCGCCCAGCTGGTCGAACGCCTTCCCCTCGAGCTCTTCGCGGGTGGTCTGGAACTTCCGGTGGAAGGAACGGTTCGCCGAGCGCACCTTGCGGCGTTCGTCGAGCACCAGCAGCGGCTCGCGCACGGTGTCGACGATGCCCTCGGCGTAGTCGCGCGCCTCGGCGAGCAGCCGCTGGCTCTTCTGCACGAGGTCGATGTCGACGATGGTGAGCACCGTGCCGTCGACCTTGCGGTCGGTGGTCAGGTACGGCCGCACGGTGAGCTGGTACCAGCGGCCCGCCTCGTCGGTGATGGTGTGCTCGAGGGGCGCGAGGTGTTCCAGCACCTCGCTCACCAGCTGGAGCAGCTCGGGCACCTGCAGGTTCGACTTGATGTCCGAGATGGGCCGGCCCACGTCGCCGGCGATCAGGTTGAGCAGCTTCGCGGCGGCGGGCGTGAAGCGGCGCACCCGGGAGTCACGCCCGAGGATGAGGATGGCGATGCCCACGCTGTTGAGCACGTTGGTGAGGTCGTCGTTGATGCGCATCGCCTCGGTGTTGCGCTGCACCATCTCGTCGTTGACGGTGGAGAGCTCTTCGTTGGTGGCCTGCAGCTCTTCCCGCGCGGTCTGCATCTCTTCGTTGGTGCTCTGCAGTTCCTCGTTGCTGCTCACCACCTCTTCGTTGGCGGCGCGCAGCTCTTCATTGCCGGCCTCGAGCTGTTCGATCACCGACTGCAGGTAGGCGCGGGTCGAGGCGAGCTCGCTGCGCAGGTTGTCTTCGACGGCGCGCTGCGCGCTCTGGGCGTCGCCGGGCGTGAGCACGGCCGCTGCCACGGGCACCGGCGTCTCTTCGTGGAAGAGCACGATGAAGTGCCGCTCGGGCACGGCCGGCGGGAGCAGGGGGATGA
Source organism: Archangium sp. (assembly GCA_030681645.1). Lineage (GTDB taxonomy): Bacteria > Myxococcota > Myxococcia > Myxococcales > Myxococcaceae > Archangium_A. Next base: position 140,088 of record JAUXRX010000041.1, on the reverse strand, counting down.
CCTCGAGGCTGACCCGGCGCTGGCTGTCACCGGCGCGCAGGGGGCGCACCTCGGAGCGGGTGGTGGTGCTCGACTGGCGGGCGTGCTCGAGCACCGCGCGCAGGTCGACCCGCAGCTCCTCGCGGGCGAGCCGCAGCAGGTCGAGCGTGGCGGTGCCCGGCACGGGCTCGAGGTAGGCGCCGGTCTGGCCACGGAACTGGACGATGACGAGATCGTCGGTGACCACCACGCCCGGCGGGGCGTGCGTCGCCAGCACCGCGCGATCGGCCTCGCGCTGCACGTCGATGTGGCTCGCCGGCGGCGGGAGCGGGCGGGCCACCAGGGGCGCGGCGGGCCAGCGCGGGTATTCACCCATCACCAGCTCGGCGCGCGGCGTCTGGGTGGTGCGCCGGTAGATGCGGTGGCTGGCGTCGATCGGCTCGAAGCCGGGGTGGCTGCCCGGGCTCTCGGACGCGCCCAGCAGCAGCACCCCGCCCACCCGCAGGGCGTAGTGGAAGATGGGCACCACGCGGCGCTGCACGGGCGCGGCGAGGTAGATCATCAGGTTCCGGCAGCTCACCAGGTCGATGTTCGAGAACGGTGGATCGCGGGTGATGTCCTGGCGGGCGAAGACGCAGAGGTCCCGCACGTCCTTGCGGATCTGGTAGCCGCCCTCGGTGCGCACGAAGAAGCGCTGCAGCCGCCCCGGGGAGACCTGGCTCTCGATGCTCTGGGGGTAGACGCCGGCGCGCGCGCGATCGATCGCCTTCTCGCTCAGGTCGGTGCCGAAGACCTTGATGGGCAGGTCCTTGCCCGAGTCGGAGAGCAGCTCGGCCAGCGCGATCACCAGCGAGTACACCTCTTCTCCGGTGGAGCAGCCTGGCACCCACACCCTGAACTGCTCGCCCGCCGCCTTCTCGGCGAGGAGCTTCGGCAGCACGGTGGTGGTGAGCGCCGCGAAGGCGCCCGCGTCACGGAAGAAGGCCGTGACGTGAATGAGCATGTCTTCGGCCAGCGCGGACAGCTCGCCGGCGTCGTCGCGCAGCGTGGCCACGTAGGCCTCGATGCTGGCGTGGTGGCCGAGCGCGGCGCGGCGCTGAATGCGGCGGCGCAGCGTCGAGGGCTTGTAGCTGGAGAAGTCGATGCCGCTGGCGCGGCGCAGCAGGGCGAAGACCTGCTGCAGCGTCTCGCTCTCAGGCCGCGCGTCGACGACCGCGTCTTCGGTCTGTTCCACCAGGCGCTCGGCGATCTCCGGCGGCGAGAGCACGTGGTCGACGCAGCCGGTGGCGACGGCGGCGCTGGGCATGCCCGTGTGCTGGGCCCCCCTGTCCTGCGCGAAGGTGGTCGCGCCCACGCGGCGCAGCGCGCAGACGCCCTGGGCGCCGTCGGCGCCGGTCCCCGAGAGCACCACGCCAGCCGCCCCCCGGCCGCGATCGCGCGCGAGCGAGTCGAAGAAGTCGTCGATGGGCAGGTGGGCCTGGCCCAGCGTGCGGGGCACGAGCTGGAGCCGTCCCCCCGAGATGCGGAGATCCGACGCGGGCGGGATGACGAAGACCTGCCCCGCCTCGACGAGCGCGCCTTCCGTCGCCAGCACCACCTTCATGGGCGTGTGCCGCGCGAGCAGCTCGGGCAGGTTGCTCTCGTGCGCGGGGTCGAGGTGCTGGAGCACGACGAGGCCGATGGGCGCGTCGACGGGGAGGCCGCGGAGGAGGGCGGTGATGGGCTCGAGGCCACCGGCCGACGCGCCGACGCCCACCACGAGCGGGGCAACAGACGGGGCCCTGGCCCGCTCTGGCTCCGACACCACGTCGTTCATCTGTGAAACCCCCCGGGGCCGCTTCTACCGCTAGACGATGTCATCTGACGAGGCCCTCGGTCTCCCATGCGTCAGCGAAACTGTCCACGGCTCTCCGCCTGATGTCGGGGGCGCAGATCCTTCGCGGGGCGCACGTGCTTTCACCCGCAACGCGCGCTGGAACGCGGCTTGCTCCGCGCCTTCGCCTCACCAGCCGGGGGGGCACCACATGAAGAACGCAGTCACAGGCGCAGACGCTGAGGCAGCAGCTCAAGCAGAGCTTGAGGGCGCTCCTGGAGGAGCGCGATCGCATTCGCGCCCGGCTGCAGGAACACTCGGGCGCGCAGTTCAATCAATGGGCTGAGCTGGAGCGGCGGGCCTGCATCGCCGAGCAGGTGGGGCGGAAGGTGACGCCTTCGGCGAGGCGCACGGTCGACGGCACGCTCGCCGCCGTGCGGTCGTTCGCCGAGGGGCTCTCGCTTCACTGAGCCGCGCAGTTCATGCACCGGAACGGTGGCGTGGTGCTTGCTTCGCTTCTCCACGGTCCTTTCAGGAGTCTTCCCATGAAAGTCGAACAGATCATGTCGCGGCCGGTGGTGACGTGCAGCGTGACCGACACGGCGAATCGGGCGGCGCAGTTGATGTGGGACGCAGACATCGGCTGCGTGGTGGTGCTCGACGCCGGCGGGAAGCTGGCGGGCATCGTCACCGATCGCGATCTCTGCATGGCGGCGTACACGCGCGGCGTGGCGCTCCCGCAGATCGCGGTGGGCGAGGTGATGACGAGGACGGTCGCGGTGGTGCGAGAAGACGATCGCCTGGGCATGGCCGAGGCGCTCATGCGCAGCAAGAAGGTGCGCCGCCTGCCGGTGGTGGACACGAGGGACAGGCTGGTGGGGCTGCTCTCGCTCAACGACGTGGCCCGCACCGCGCAGCACCAGCTCGGGCGCCGCGTGCCCGACGTGGCGGGCGACGAGGTGGTCTCGACGCTGGGCGCGATCTGCGAGCCGCGCCGGTCGCACGAAGTCCCCACCCGCTCGTAGGAAGACCTCACCCGGGAGTCCTGTCATGGAAGCGGAGATGCTGATGAGTCTGGAGATCGTCACGGTTCCACCCGAGCTCTCGCTGGAGGCCGCGCACCGCATCATGCTCGAGCGATCGCTGCGCCACCTGCCGGTGGTGTCGGGGCAGAAGCTGGCCGGCATCCTGTCCGACCGCGACCTGCTCCTGGTGATCGGCCGCGGGCGCGACGGCGCCTTCGTCTACCCGAAGCAGACCGTGGGCGAGGTGATGTCGCTCTCGCCCATCTCGGCCGGCCCCAGCACGTCGGTGGCCGAGCTGGCGAAGGCGATGCTCGACGCGAAGATCGACGCCATCCCCATTCTCACCGCGCAGGACGTGCTCATCGGGCTGGTCACCTCGACCGACCTGATGAAGGTGCTCGCGCTGCTGCCGAAGTACCCGCAACCGACGATCGCGTTCCAGGTCCGCCGGGCGGCGGACCTGCACGCGCGCGCCTGAGTCACTGCTTGAGGTAGCGGCCCACCACGTTGAGCAGGTCGCCCAGCGTCATCGGCTTGCTCACGAAGTCCGTCGCGCCCGACTCGTCGGCGATGCCGTGCAGCAGCGACGCCTCGAGCGCCGAGGCGAAGATGACGGGGATCTGCGCCAGCTCGACGTCGGCGCGCATCGTCTTGCAGATGTCGACGCCGTCCATGCCCGGCATGAGAATGTCGAGCACCACCAGCGCGGGGCGTTCCTCGCGGATGATGGCCATCGCCTGCCGGCCCCCCGAGGCCTCCAGCACCTCGTAGCCGTGCTTCGCGAGCGCCCGGGTGAGGAACTCGCGCAGGTCGGCCTCGTCGTCCGCCACCAGAATCTGCTGGCGCGCCCGCGGTGGCCGCGACACGAGGCGCTCGAGCTGCGCGCGCAACCCGGCGAGCGCGTGCTCGGAGACGTCGACGAAGCGCAGGCCGAGGTACGCGTCGTTGCGCTCGCGCACCACCTCGGCCGAGAGGCTGATCGTGGTGCCGTCGTCCAGCTTCACCCCGAGCTCGAGGAACTGGCCCGCCGAGAGCGCCGCGGTGGTCTCGAGCAGCGCGCCCGACACCGAGAGGTTCCTGAACTTCGCCGCGTGCGGCACCGCGGGCCGCTCGAGGGTGACGGCGAGCTGGCACGGCTCGCGGTGATCTCTGCGGCCGCTGATCGGCCGGGTGGGTTCCTCGGCCAGGCCGAGGAAGCGGCGCACCTTGAGCACCTCCTCGTCGCCGAGCCGCACCCACACGCCGGCCTTGAAGCGCCCACCCTCGGTGCGAATGCCCACCACGTCGGCGACCGCCACCAGGAGCACGCTGCCCACGGCGAGCTCCACCGGCACGCGCGTGCCCAGCTTCGCCGCGGTGTCGGTGGTCTCGATGAAGACGCGATCGGTGTTGGCCTTCACCAGCTCGGACCAGAGCTCGTACTTGTCGGAGAATTCGAGTCGCAGACGCATGGGGGTCTCCTGCTGAACGGAGCTTCGCATTAGCTCACCGGCCCTCTGCCCGCGTGCCACTACAAGGAGGCTTCAAGAATGCGCCCCGGGCGTAATGCCCGGGGGCGCGGGTCAAGCCGTCTTGAGCCCGGGGCCGCGGGCGTTCACCAGCGCCTCGAGCGCGTCGCGCTCCAGCGTTTCCTTCACCAGCAGCTCGCTCGCGATGGCGTCGAGGGCGGTGCGGCGGGCCCCGAGCACCTCCTGCGCGCGCTGGTGAGCGGCGTCGAGGAGCCGGCGCACCTCCTGGTCGATCGACTGCGCGGTCGCTTCGCTGAAGTTGCGCTCCTCGAAGGACACGGCGCCGCCGCCGAGGAACTGCGAGCCTCCGGGCCGCCCGAAGGTCTGCGGCCCCAGCGGCGACATGCCGAAGCGGCACACCATCTGCCGGGCCAGCTCGCTGGCGCGCTCGAGGTCGTTCTGGGCGCCGGTGGAGACCCCCTCGAAGACGAGCTCTTCCGCGGTGCGGCCGCCCATCAACACCGCGAGCGCGTCGCGCAGCTCGTCTTCGGTCATGAGGTAGCGATCTTCGGTGGGCAGTTGGAGGGTCGCGCCGAGCGCGCCGATGCTGCGGGGGATGATGGTGACCCGGTGCACCGGGTCTGCGTGCTTCACCGAGAGCGCCACCAGGGCGTGCCCCGCCTCGTGCCAGGCCACGCGCCTGCGTTCGGCGTCGTTCATCACCCGGCCGTCCTTGCGCAGGCCCAGCTGCAGGCGATCGATCGCCTCCTCGAAGTCGCGCTGCTCGACCTTCTTCGCGTCGCGGCGCGCGGTGGCGAGCGCGGCCTCGTTCACCACGTTGGCGAGGTCGGCCCCCACCATGCCCGGCGTGCGCTGGGCGACCACCTTGAGGTCGACGTCCTGCATGACGAGGCGCTTCGCGTGCACCCGTAAGATCGCCTCGCGCCCGCGCACGTCGGGGCGATCGACCAGCACCTGGCGATCGAAGCGGCCGGCGCGCAACAGCGCCTTGTCGAGCACCTCGGGCCGGTTGGTGGCCGCCATGATCACGATGCCCACGCTGGCGTCGAAGCCGTCCATCTCGACCAGCAGCTGATTGAGCGTCTGTTCGCGTTCTTCGTTCGCCGCGAACACGCCGCCGCCCGCGCGGGTCTTGCCCACCGCGTCGAGCTCGTCGATGAAGACGATGCAGGGGGCGCGTTCCTTGGCCTGGGTGAAGAGGTCTCTGACCCGGCTGGCGCCCACGCCCACGAACATCTCCACGAACTCCGAGCCCGACATGGAGAAGAAGGGCACGCCCGATTCGCCGGCCACCGCGCGCGCCAGCAGCGTCTTGCCGGTGCCGGGGGCGCCCACCAGCAGCACGCCCTTGGGCACGCGCGCGCCCACGGCCCGGTATTTCTCGGGGTCCTTGAGGTAGTTCACCACCTCGATCAGCTCGTTCCTGGCCTCGTCGACGCCGGCGACGTCGAGGAAGGTGGTGCGGTTCTCGCTCGAGCGATCGAAGATCTTCGCCTGGCTCTTGCCGAAGCTCATCGGCCGCGCGCCGCGGGCGCCGGAGATCATTCCGCCCACGGCGCGGAAGAGGAGCACCAGCATCACGATGGGGAGGATCGACGAGAGCACCGCGGGCCAGAAGCTGCCCCGCTCGATGCGGCCTGAGATCGACACGCCCTTCGCCTCGAGCCGGGTGATCAGCTCGCGCTCGTCGATGTTGGGCAGGCGCGACGCCACCAGCAATTGTTCGCGGCCGGCCGCCGACTTCTCCTTGAGCTTCGCCACCACGCGCTCGTTCTCGACGAGCACCTCCGCCACGCGTGCCCCGTCGACCGCGGCGAGCAGCTCGCTGTAGGACACCGTCAACGAGTCGCCCTGGCTGTTCAACGCCCGGAACCAGAGCGCTCCCGCCACGCCGAGCGCGACGAGGAAGAGTGCCAGCCTGACCCACGCCGAGCGGTTCATGGACAGTGACAGGGCTTGCATCAACCGAGCCCTCACCCGCGCCCAACGGCTGGAGGCGCAGGTTTTACGCGGCATGCGATCGGTTTCGGGACGCGCGCGGGCTGGGGCTCGGTTCAGGTGAGGCAGGCGAGAATCCGCTGCACGGCGCCTGGGTCGTCGGGCAGCACGCGCACGTCGGGTGATTCGGGAGGCTCGAAGGTCACCCCCAGGCCGGGGAGCTGGTGCTCGGCCCGCGCGTAGAGCCCCTTCGGGTCGCGCCGGCGGCACTCGGCGAGCGGCGTGTCGACGAACACCTCGACGAAGCGTGGCGCCAGTTCGCGGGCTCTGTCCCGGAACGCCCTCCGATGCGCCGTGGCGGCCACCAGCACGACGTGCCCCTGCCTCGCGAGGAGCGCGGCCAGTCGCGCGAGCGTCTCGTAGAACGCATCACGCTCGGCCTCGCCGTACCCCGGCACCGGCCTGAGCGCGGCCCGGACCTCGTCTCCATCGAGCACCACCGCAGACCCGTGAGCCGCCGCGACGAGAGCCGCGAGCGTCGACTTGCCTGAAGACGGCAGCCCGGTGATCCACACCACCGTTCCCGAACCCGCCTCCCGCGCCCCGCTCACCGCATCACCTCATCTCCCCACTCCACCTCGAACCTCGGCTCCCCCAACCCCTTCTCCGCCAGCCGCAACAGCCGGTCCCGATCCTCCTCCCGCACATGCGGGTACCAGGCGGGGTTGCACAGCACGAGCGCCCTCCACGCGAAGAACGGCGCCGCGACGTCGAGCAGCCCTTCATCGCCCCCCTTCGAGTACGTCTTCCAGAACCGGTGCCACAGCTGCCCGAGCCCGCGGGCCCACCCCTCGCGATGCTCGAGCCCGAAGAAGAGGAAGTTGATCGCCAGGCACGTCACGTCATCCGCCGGATCGCCCTGTGACCCCCGGCTGGTGTCGAGCAGGGTGGGCAGCACCGCTCCTTCCGCGAACACGAGGTTGAACGGGTGAAAGTCGCCATGGGTGCGCCGCAGCCGCGCGGTGTCGTGCTTGAGCCTCTGCCTCCAGCTCAGGCACTGCTGCTCGATGAAGCAGATGCGCTCGAACGACGCGCCCGGCGCGCCCTGGCCGTAGCTGTCGACGATGCCCGCGATGCCTTCACCGCTGCCGCAGAGATCCCTGAGGGCGCGCACGTAGGCGGCAGGGTGGGTTCCCTGCCCGGAGTGGAGCTCGAGCAGCACCTGGGCCAGCGCATCGACGCGCGCGATGTCGAGGGCAGTCACCTCTCCGCTGCGCCCGATGCGCCGCAGATCGTCTGCGTAGACGTGCCCCTCGGCCCACTCGGTGATCAGGTACAGCTCACCCACGTCGCTGAGCGGGACCAGCTTCCCGGCGCGGCCGAGCCCGCCCACCTCGAGGGCGCGCACGTGGTGAGGCACCTTGCGAAACGAGTCCCACGCGAGCAGCACGTTGCCGGCGCGATCCGCGCGGCGATCGTGACCGTGCTCATCCGCGCCTTCCACGTGGAAGACGACTGAGCGCACCGTTCCATCGGACTGGCGCAGGCGCAGGCGCAGGGGGCGGCCGTAGCCGTGGCCCTTCTCCACCTCGCCGGTGCCGGTGTCGGGCTTGAGCGCTTCGATCGCGGTGATCTCCGCGCCGGGGAAGAGCGCTTCCAGCCGCTCGGTCAGACCGCTGGGGACGGTGAGGGCGTTCATTCCTCAGAGGAGCCTGCATAAATGTGGCCGCCAAGCCCCCGGACTTCCTCGGTTGCCCGAACGCGCGCGTGCGAAGCGTGGGTAGCGCTGCGTTCCGCGCAAGACCTGCGGCGCGAGGGGCCGCGCACCTGAGCGAGCTGCCAGGAGAACGACTCATGCATGGAGACCGTGCGGGGGGTGTTCCATGAGACGGTCCTTTCTCCTGCTGAGCGCGGCGTTCGTTCTCTTCGGCAGCGCACCACCGCCTCCGGATCAACCGATGCCCCGTGAGCTCGCCGCGGTGACCCAGGCCGAGTCGCTGGCGGCGAGCTTCAAGGCGGTGCCGGTGCACGCGTGCGGGTGCAGCTCCGGGCCCGAGCCGATCGACGTGATGGTGCTGGCCGGTCTGCTGGTGCTGCGAACGCTCTCGGAGCGGATGCTGACCGGGCGGCGATGATCAGCCGGGCCGGCACTTGCTGTTGACGCAGACCTCGCCCTGCCCGCAGGTGCTCTGCCCCGAGCCCACGCAGTCGGCGCGCGGCACGTCGGTGCTCCACTGGCCGATGTGGTTGTCGCTGCCGAGGTCCTGAAACGGCAACCAGAACGCGGGGAAGCTGGGGTCGAGCCCGTTCGCGGCCTTCGCGGGATCGTACGCCACCATCCACAGCTGCACCTTCTGGTACGGGCCGAGCCGCAGCCCGTACGGACGACTGCTCGAGAAGGTCAGCCACATCACCTTGCCCGCGACGTAGTCGTGCTTCACCGGCGCCCACTTGGGCCACGAGCTCGCGCCTGCGCTGTTGGCCTGGGCCAGCGGCAGGACCGCGCCACCCGCCGCGGGCACGGCCCACAGCTGCCCATCGGGGATGCCGCCGTCGTTCGGGTCGAGGCTGGCGTTCGCGTAGGAGCTGCGGTCGCTCGCCGAGCGGTTGAACACCACCCATTGGCCGTCCGGTGAATACGCGGGGTAGTAGTTGTTCTGGCCCCCGGCCGCGACGAGCTGCACGGGCGGATCGAACCCGTTGCCGTTGAAGCGCATCGTCTGCAGCGACGCGGTGCTCACCCCGACGTTGCCGCCGAAGGGCAGCGAGAACCCGGGCCTCGCGTAGACCATGTGCAGCCCATCGGGCGACCAGTCGGGCATCGCGCCCTGCGTGGTGACGCTGGTGCTCGTGCCGGGGATGAGCCGCAGCCAGGAGATCGACGTGCCCGTCGAGGTGAGCAGGTGCTGCTCGTCGGGGGAGAACGAGAAGAAGTTCGCGCTGCCGGTGAGCGGTCCGGTCATCGACGCGCTGACGGCCTTGGTCGTCACGATGCGAACGTCGTAGCCCGCGGTGGGCAGCGGCGCGTTCTTGCCCGCGACGATCAGGTTGCCCTGCCGCGAGATGACGTGGCACCCGACGCAGATGCCACCCACGTTCGCGGGGCTCAGGTAGGTCTGCCGCGGCGAGGCGGGGAAGCCGTAGTCGAAGCGCTCCACCGAGCCGCCGCTGTTCCAGTAGTAGAGCCCGCCGCGGAGATCCTGCTCGGAGAAGCCCATCGACTGCACCGGCGAGGTGCCGATGGGGTTGCCGAGGCTGCTGCCGTTCACGCCGGCCACCGTCCAGGTCACCGGCGCCGTGCCGCGCGCGTAGGCGGCGAGGCTCGACCAGAAGGTCGGATCAGGCGTGTAGACGCAGCCCGCGCCGACCGGCACGCAGGGCGTGTAGACGACGAGCGTGGTGGTGGGCGCCTGGAAGGTGAAGCGGAAGAGCGTCTGGCCCGCGCCGGGGATGAAGTGGAACTCCATCGAGTTCGTGTTCGGCGGCAACATCACGCCCGAGGGTGGGTAGACGACGCTGAGGCCGGGGCCCGTGGTGGGGCCGGTGAAGTTCATCGCGCCGGTGCCGATCACCGTCGTGCCGCCGTCGCCGATGAGCGCGGGGTTGCGGCCGAAGTTCGGCAACACCCAGCCGCCGTCGAAGTTCACCAGGCCGCTGCCGCTGCCGCCGCCGCCGCCCGTGGCAGTGCCGCCGCCGGTCGCGGTGCCTCCTCCCGTCGCGGTGCCTCCGCCCGTCGCGGTGCCTCCGCCTGTCGCGGTTCCGCCACCCGTCGCGGTTCCGCCGCCCGTCGCGGTGCCGCCGCCCGTCGCGGTGCCGCCGCCCGTCGCGGTGCCGCCGCCCGTCGCGGTGCCGCCGCCCGTCGCGGTGCCGCCGCCCGTCGCGGTCCCTCCGCCCGTCGCAGTGCCACCTCCGCCGGTGCCACACGAGGTGCACTTGCCGTTCACGCAGCAGCCTGCACAGCGGGAAGGATCACAGCTGTTCACCGTGGGCGGCTCGCATGCGCACGAGATGAGCAGCGACGAAGAGAACAGCATCACAGTCAGAGCGCGGAGCTGCAGGGACATGGGGGACCTCACGGGGGCGCGCGAACGTGTCACGCGGCTCTCCGAGCGACAAGGTGCCACGGCGCCTGAGTCGCCGCCAGGTCCCATCGGTCGCCACGCCTGGAGCCTCGAGGGGCGTGGTCGGTGCGGGTCTCAGGCCCTGCTCGTCGCGTGCTGGCCTCTCGCTTCGAGCCAGGACGCTCGTGTGACGAGGTGGAGTCCGGGTCCCTTCTTCTTCGGTGCGTCAACACTGCTGCCTCGCGAGGCAGCATGGTTGCTCGAGCTGGGAGAGCGGCCCCGCCTCCACCTGACCCAGCTGCGAGTCTTTGCCCCGAGCCGAGGGCTCCTGCGCGTCGAGCGCGGCCCCGACCAGCCACCCCCACGTCACATCAAGGCGCTACTTCTTCCTCCGGCCCGCCCGGCTCCCTCCGCCTCCGATGCTCATCGTCAGCCCGAGCACGAACCCGAAGTCGTAGAGCCGGCCCACGTTGTGGATCTCGTACACCCGCACCTCGCGGGTGAAGAGCGAGATGATGAAGGTGATCGGCGCGATCATCCCGTGCCAGAGGCCGAGCCAGAACCCGGCGATCGTCCCCTGTGCGTTCGGCGTGTCGAGGTGCTCGTTCACGCCCGCGGCGCACGCGCCGAGCAACAGCAGGAATGACAGCGCGAACAGCAGCCGCTCCACGCGCGCGTTCATCACACGGCCCTCGGCGTCATCGAAGGCACGTGCGGCGTCGCGGCCTCCGTGCGGCCCTGCAGCCGCCGGAACGCGTAGACCGCCGCGACCACCGACATCGGCACGGTGATGACCACGCCGACGCCCAGCGCGAGCACGCCGAGCAGGTTCACGCCCATCAGCAGCAGCGCGAACAGGAACAGTTGGCCCCGGAAGCCGCGGGTGAGCCGGCTGCTGGCGCGGAACGCCTCCACCGGGTCACGCTGACCATCGACGGCGAAGAACGGCGCGAAGCCGAAGGCGAGCCCCAGGAGCACGCCGGGAACGATCAGCAGCGCGAACCCGATGGCGGTGATCAGCCCGAACAGGAACACCACCAGCAGGTACCGCCAGAACCCCTCGAGCAGCGGCGCCGGATTGGCGAGGTCGAAGTGCTCTCCGTCGAACAGCTTCATCGACGCGCGCGTCATCAGCAGCATCACCGCCACCTGCGCGACCTGCACCAGAGCGGTGAGCAGCGCACCGCCTGCGCCGCCGCGCCCCAGCGCCTGGCTGAACATCCCGAGCACCAATCCAGTTGCACCCAGCACCAGCAACGGCGCGAGGTGCGCGCGCGTCGTCAGCCACCCGAAGCGCAGCGCATCACCATTCGAAAATCGTGGGGTCGTCATGGGCACACCTCCGGGCCCTGACGGAGCAAGCGGTGTGCCCCTGTGGGAGCCCGTGCGCTATGACGCCAGCCATGCGAGCTCTCGTCACCGTTGCCCTCCTTGCGCTCACCGCGCTCGGAGAATCCTGCGTGGTGGTCACCGATGCGTGCAACCCGCGCAACTGCAACGGCTGCTGCACCGCGTCGGGCCAGTGCCAGCTGGGCACCGCGACGAACGCGTGCGGCAACGGCGGCAATAGCTGCGCGGTCTGCCCCGGCACGTTCACCTGCTCGCTGGGCAGCTGTCAGCCCGGCTCAGTCGGCGGCGGCTCGGGTGGCGGCTTCGGCGGCGGTGGAGGCGGCGGCCTGGGCGGCGGCAGCGGCGGAGGTGGAGGTGGCACGCTCGCCCCGGGCAACGTCACCTTCCTGTGGACCTTCTCGACGCTCAGCTGCGCGCAGGTGCCGGGCGTTCAATCGGTGCGCATCGCCATTCCGGGGCAGACGCTGGCGAACTCCGGTGTGTACCCCTGCAGCTCGGGCGGCACCGACGGCATCCAGCTGCTCAGCTTCACCGGCGGCGCCTACAGCTACACCATCGAGGGGCTCAGCCCGGCGAACGCAGTGCTCTACCAGGCCGCCGGCAACTTCACGGTGAATGGCAACGTCACGGTGAACGCCAACCTCGCCCCCTCGTCCACGGTGACCTCCGCGCTCGTGAGCTGGACCTTCCCCCCCAACGGCGCGTCCTCCACGCCCAGCTGCACGCAGGCGGGCGTGAGCGACGTGGCGCTCACCATCGATTCCGGCACGCCCAGCGTGGTGGGCTGTGCGCTGGGCCTGGGCGCGACGGTGCGCCTCGACAACCTCACGCCGGGCACGCACGGCATCGTGCTCGAGGCGCGCGACTCGAACGGCTTCGTCTACTACCGGAAGACGGCCTCGCTCATCGCGCAGGCGGGCAACACCTTCTCGAACCAGTACCCGTTCGACTGGGCAGTGGGCAGCCTCCCCGTGAGGTGGCTCTTCAACAACGGCACCACGGTGGTGAGCTGTGCGCAGGCGGGCGTGAGCCAGGTGAACATCAACCTGCTCGACTCGCAGAACAACTACCTCTACGGCACCGCGGGCGTCGACGTGCCCTGCCTGAGCAACGGCCTTCAGGGCACCGACTTCACGTATCTCAACGGCGGGCAGTACAGCCTCTACCTCCAGGCGTACGGGGCGGGCAGCGTGCTCTATCGCTCGAACTTCGTGACCCCGCCGGTGGTGACGGTCGTCGACGGGCAGTTCCCCCAGCTCGACGCGACGACGCCGGCGACGCTGATGACGCCCTGAGTCAAGGCCTTCGGCGCAAGCGGATTGCGGGCGAGCGCGAAATCTGCGCACCCGGAACCGGGGAGGCCCCTCGGTGAACGGACTGGAACAAACCTTGCTCAGGTCCCGGGAATCTTCCCCGAGGGCCATCAATGATCAGCACCGATTCAGACATCAGCGCCGACCCGATCGCCATCCGCCAGGAGCTCGCGCTCAAGGAGCCCGTCGACATCAGCTCGTCTGCCTTCCAGCGTTTCGTGATCAGGCTCAGTGAGCGCCTCGATCTCGACATCCCCCGGGAGGATTACCCCCAGCTCGCCACGGTGGGCGGGTGCTTCGACTACATCGACCGCAATCGCTGATCAGCTGATCAAAGGTGTGCGTGGGCGTGGGTCGTGGTTGCGGGCACCGCGAGGTGCTCGAGGAACCAGTCGCCGGCGAGGCGGGCCACCTGCTCGAGCGCGCCGGGTTCCTCGAACAGGTGCGTGGCTCCGGGGACGATCGCCAGCTGCTTCGCCGCGGGGATGCGGTCGAGCGCGTCTTCGTTGAGTTCGAGCACCGCGAGGTCGGCGCCACCGACGATGAGCAGGGTGGGCGCCTGCACCCGCTCGAGCGCGTCGCGGGCGAGATCGGGCCGGCCTCCGCGTGAGACGACCGCGCGGATGGACCGGGGTCTGCGCGACGCCGCGATCATCGCCGCCGCCGCTCCGGTGCTCGCGCCGAAGTAGCCCAGCGCCAGGCCCCGGGCCGCGCCGCGCCCCTGGATCCAGTCGGTGACGGCGCCCAGCCGGCTCGCCAGCAGGGGAACGTCGAAGCGCAGGTGCGCGGTCTCGGCGTCGCGCCGCTCTTCGTCGGGCGTGAGCAGGTCGAACAGCAGCGTGCCCAGGCCACGCTCTCGCAGCGCCTCGGCCACCAGCAGGTTGCGGGGGCTCTTGCGGCTGCTGCCGCTGCCGTGCGCGAAGAGCACCAGGCCGAAGGCGTCGACGGGCACGAGCAGGTCGCCCTCGAGCTCTTTGCGGCCCGCGGGAATGATCAGGGTCTGTTCGTATTCAACGCCTCGCATGGCTGACTCCCGGGCCCGGCTTCACCGAGGGCAGGGGCGGTGGCGCGCGGCGCGCCCGCTCGAGCAACCGCAGCACCTCTTCGTCGGGCACCTGGGTGAAGTCGTCGTACCAGAGGCCGATCGCGTGGAGATCAGTCGGCGTGAGCAGGCAGACGACGCGATCGACGAGCTGGCCCAGCTCGCTGAGCGTGTCGGGTGCCGCGACGGGCACGGCGAGCACGAGCTGCTTCGGTCCTTCCGCGCGGATCGCCTCGATCACCGCCCGCATGGTGCCGCCGGTGGCGATGCCGTCGTCGACGAGCAGCACCGTGCGGCCCCGCAGCGAGGGCCGGGGCCGATCTCCGCGGAAGAGGCGCACGCGCTCCTCGACCTCGCGGCGCTTCGTCTCGGTCATCTGCGCCAGCTCGAGGCCGGTGAGGCCGATCTGTTCGATGAGCGGGCGCGAGATGTACAGCTGGCCGCCCTCGGCGATCGCCCCCACGCCCAGCTCCTGGTGCCAGGGCACGCCGATCTTCCGGACCACCCAGATGTCGAGGGGGGCGCCCAACGCGCGGGCGATCTCGAAGCCCACCGGCACGCCTCCGCGGGGCAGGGCGATGACGATGGGCGAATCTTTCGCGTAGCCGCGCAGCTCGCTCGCCAGCCGCAGGCCCGCGTCCTCTCGATCTCTGAACCTGAGCCTGCTCATGGTGCTCCTCCTTCGCCGGAGGAGGAGGTCCTGCACGGTGCGCACCATGCCCCTTCAGCGACCTCGCCCAGGATGAACGGGGGGTGCAGAGTTTTCGCCAGAGGCCTGCGCTCTCCCCTCGGTGAGCGAGGCCGGCGTCAGCTCGATTTTTCGCTGGGCACGAACGCCTTGCTCTCGTTGGTCGCGCGTGAGGCGGCGATCTGCTCGACGCGGGCCGAGAGCAGCAGGTCGGCGTGGAGCGCCTGCAGGAACACGTCGCGCCCCAGCACCAGCACCAGCGTGTCGGCCGTGGTGCGCACCGTCGCGGTGCGGGGCACGCTGCGCAAGAGCGCGATCTCTCCGAAGTGATCGCCGTCGCCCAGCTTCGTGAGCAGCTTGCCTTCACCCGAGAGCACGTCGACCTGGCCCTTGGCGATGAGGAAGAACTCGTGCCCCTGGTCTCCGAACTTCACCACGTCGGTCCCGGCGGGCACCATGCGCGGCACGAAGCGGCTGGCCAGCGAAGAGAGCCGCTCGGCCGGCAGTTCCTTGAACAGCTTGCTCTTGCCGATGGCGCTGGCGGCGCGCAGCACCGCGGCGAAGTCGACCCCGCCCACCGTCGCCACCATCTTCTCGAACGCCTGGCTGGCGAGCTCGATCACCACCGTGCGGGTGGCCGCGCGCACCGTCGCGGTGCGCACGCCGTCTTTGAGCATCGCCGTCTCACCGAAGCAGTCGCCCGCGCCCAGCCGCGCGATGACGCGCGCGCGATCGCTCGAGGTGCCGCGGGCCACCAGCACCGAGCCGCTCCGAATCGAATAGAACGTGTCGCCCGGCGCGCCTTCCTGCACGATCATCTCGCCCGCGCCGTACGTCACCTCGCGCGACTGGGCCGCGATGGCGGCGAGGTCGGCGTCGGCGAGCTTCGAGAACAGCGGAATCGAGCGGAACGCCGAGAGGTCGGCCGCGCCGCTCGAGTGCCGGCCGCCCGTGTCGCGCGGCCAGAGCACCGCGAACGCCGACTCGATGAACTGCGAGACGCCCAGCAGCACCGGCACCGGGCAGATCGCGAACAGCGCCATCGCGCCGATGCCGGTGAGCACCTGCATCGCGCCGCTCTCCTTGCCGCCCAGCTCGATCAACCGCACGCCGGTGGAGAGCCCCAGCCCGAGGATGACGAAGAAGAGCAGCGCCATCCACGCCGAGGCGTAGAGGCCCGCGATGAACAGCCCTCGGTCGGCCTTCGGCACCCGGAACGAGAAGAGGTCTCTGACCAGCGGAATGCCCACGTACACGCGCAGGTGCTCGCGCAGGTTCGCCTGGCGGATGAGCGTGCCGATGATCGAGCTGGCCGACGATTGGAACAGCGGGCAGAGATCGAGCAGCAGCACGATGGTCGCGCCGGCCCACACCCCCGGCCAGGGCCAGGCGATCACCAGCGCCGTCACCGCGCCCGCCAGCGCGCCGAGGTGGGCGATCACGCGGGGCCGCTTGTCCATCAGCGTCACCACCGCGTTGTCCGGGCCCCAGTAATAGAGAAGGCCCAGGGCCGAGACGAGGTGAGCGCGGCGTGGCGCGAACCCCGCCAGCGCGCAGACCGCGCCCTTGAAGCGATCGCGCAGGGTCAGCGCCAGCACCAGCCCCGGGTAGAAGAGCAGCACGTCGAGCGGGCCCAGCGGGGTGGCGGGCACCATCGACACCGAGGCGACGGCGAGCGCGGGCCACACGATCAGCTCGAGCGCGCGCAGCACCGTGGGCCAGCTCGTCTTCCAGCGGACTTTGGGGGTGGGGGTGATCAGCTCGGCCCACGAGCTGCGGTCGAGCATGCCCAGGCGCTCGAGGCTCTCGGGGGGGTCGACCAGCAGGTTCGCGTCGGCCAGGCCCCACATGAGATCGTCGATCGCCGCGAAGGGCACGAAGCCGTAGCGGTTCATGTACTCGGCGGAGATCTCGAGCAACGAGCGCTTGCCGTCGAAGAGCTGCACCAGGTTGGCCTGCTCTGGCGCGGTCTCGAAGCTGTGCCCGCTCTGGGCGTCGTAGATGCCCTCGGTGCCATCAGACCGGCGACGGATCTCGGCGGTCGGCAGCAGGCAGGGGCGGATCTTGTCGAGCATCGGGGCCACCAGACTACTCGGTCCCGCTCACCTGCCCATCTTCCAGGAGTACGTTTCCCTTCCATGAACGCACTCACGCTCTTGACGGTGCTGGCGCTGGCTCAGGCCCCCTCGTACGACCTCAAGAAGCTGGAGCAGGTGCTCGAGCTCGCCGGCCCCGACCGCGCCGCCGCCGAGCAGGCGCTCCGCGCAGACCCGAAGGCCGCCGGGCCCCTGCTCTCGTACGCCGTGAGGCTCGCCGGCCCCGGCTCGCTGCAGGACGTGCTGCGCGAAAGGCTCGAGTGCCCCTTCATGATGATGGGTGGCCCTCGCTTCGAGCCCGCCCCCACCAGCGCGGCGGCGGGGTTGCTGCTCTCGCTGGCGGGCGCCGACGAGCAGGTGAGGGTGCAGCTGGCGACCTCGGGTCACGGGCTCGACAAGCTGATCGCCGTGGCGAGCGTGTGGGACGACGACGCCGCCCTGCAGAAGCTGTCGGGCCAGCTCGAGGCGCCCGCCCTCGCCGAGGGCGAGCGGCGCCTGCTGATGTCGCTCAAGCAGTGCGCGGTGATGCGCCGCCGGGGGCGGCCGGGAGGCCCCCTGGCGGCCCTGGCGAAGCTGGCCAGCAGCGCCACGAAGCGCGGCACCTGCGACGACGAGCGGGGCGCGGCCGCGTTGATCGCCGCGGGGCCCTTCGAGCTGCGCGGCTGGGGTTCGTCCGGAAAGAACTTCACCTTCCGCGTCGAGGCGAACGGGGTGAGCACCGAGGCCAGCGGCAGCTGCCTGCTGGCCACCTATGCGCCGCTGCAGCAGAAGGGCGACGCCTCGGCGGTGCTGCTGCCGCTGGTGGAGAGCCGCTCTCCCTGGGAAAAGGAGGCGCTCTCGTTGCTGCAGCGCGACCTCGAGCGTTACCCGAAGGACTCGCGGCGCAAGGCGCTGCGGCTGCTGCTGAGCCGCGGCCTGCTGGTGGACAGGCTCGCGGAGTTCACCCCCGACGAGCGGCGCAACGACCCGGCGCTGCTGCGGCCATGGCTGCTCAGCGGAGACCCGGCGGCGCAGGCGCACCTGTTCTCGAGGCTCGCCTGCCCGTTCAACGGCGACGAGGTGCCGACGCTCACCGTGCTCAAAGACCGCCGGCTCGCCAGCACCGAGGCCCACCGCCTCGCCGAGACCTGCCCACGCTCGAGGGCCGCGGCGATGGTGGTGTTGCGCGAGCTGAAGGACCCGAAGTGGCTCAAGTACGCGCCGCTGGCGGTGAGCGACCCGTTCGCGAAGAGCGAGCTCGAGACGGTCCTCACCGACAGCTGGTCGCCCGCCCTCGCGGAGGAGCTGCTCTCGGTGCGCTCGAAAGACGAGGCGTTCCTCCAGTGGCGCGACGAGCTGATCCGCAGGGCTGCCCCCCGCGCGCCCCGCTGATCCTCAGCCCACGCGCTCGAGGGTCACGTAGACCATCGTCTGGTTGAGCAGCATCCACGCCACCTCGCCGAAGGTGATCGGGCCCACCACGTCGCCGGTCTTCTTCCCTTCCAGCTCGGCGTAGAGGTAGTTGAGGATGCAGTTGCAGCTGAAGATGGGCGTGACGCCGCGGCGGCCCAGCACCCTGGCGAAGCGGTCCACGTAGTCGGTCACCGGCCGGGCGAGCCGGTATTCCACGCCGCGGAAGACGGGCGCGTAGAAGGCCACCCTGCCGGCCGCGACGTCGACCGACTGGAAGGCCACGTTGATGTTCGCGCCCGAGAAGTCGGCCACCAGCGGCCAGCGCACGTCGACCTTCCGCTCGGTCAGCCAGGTGGCGAAGTCGTACGGGCGGCCGTTCACCGTGCACTGCTGCGCGGAGAAGCCCTCGGTGGGGAAGGTGATCACCTCGCCGTCGCCCGCCTCGAAGAGGTTGATGATCTCGGTCTTCGCCACCACCCCTGGCGCGAGGGTGACGTGCAGCACCCCCGCCGCGTCGTCCCGAACGTCGCCGGTGCTGCCGTCGATCACCTTCGCCCGCTCGGTGGCGAGCCGGTCCAGCGACACGCCCGCCACCCAGCCCACCAGCGGGCGCTCGAAGAACCCGGGCCACGACGCGCTCTCCCGCGCGTAGCGGGCGGTGGCGCTGCTGCCGGCGGGGAGCACGATGAACGAGACACCCTGCGCCGGGTAGTCGCGCGGAATCGAGGCCAGCTCGGCGTCCGCGTAGAGCTTCACCGTGGCCGACACGCACTCGGGCGGGAGCGTGGTGGCCAGCAGCCTCTCTTCGCTGTGCTGGCCTCCCTCTTCCGTCATGAAGTACGGGATGGTGCCGCCCAGCCAGCAGCCCCGCGGCAGGCGGCGCAGCAGCGCCTCGGTGCCCGCCACCAGCAGCGGGCGGCCGCCGGCGATCAACTTCGAGACGTCCTCGACGGTCAGCAGCGTTCTCATCACAGCCCCCCGAAGAGGGCGTCGATGTCGGCCTGCGTGGTGGCCTCGTTGCGCTCGAAGAAGTCCCAGGCCGAGGCGATCGCCTGCTGCACCGCCTCCTCGTCGCCGCGCACGGTGCGCAGCCGCAGCCGGGTCACCAGCATGCGCGCGGCGAGGCTCTGGAGCGCGTACTTGCGCCGCCCGCCCACCACGTCACGCCAGCGCGGATCATCTCTCTCCGGGAGGAGCATCGCCGTGTCCTCAGTGAGCGGCCGGGCGCAGGGGCAGCCGGACGCGGAAGGTGGCGCCCACCCCGAGCTCCGACTCGAAGTCGAGCTGGCCGCCGTGCTGCTCGCAGACGATGGTGCGCGAGATGGCGAGGCCCTGGCCGGTGCCCTTGCCCACCGGCTTGGTGGTGAAGAAGGGCTCGAAGATGCGCGCGCGCGCCGCTTCGGGGATCCCGGTGCCGGTGTCGCTGATGGTGACGGTCACCGCCTGGCCGTCGCTCCAGGTGCTCACCCGAATCGAGCCCTTCGCGCGGCCCGTGCGCTCGTTGCGCTCGGCGTTGGCCTGGGCGGCGTTGCAGATGAGGTTCAGGAAGACCTGGCGGATCGCGCTGGCCTGGCACGGCACCATCGGCAGGGGCTCGAAGGCGGTCTCGACGTCGGCGGCGTACTTCCACTCGTTGCGCGCCACGGTGAGGGTGCGCTCGAGCGCGCGGTTGAGGTCGGTGGGCGTCACCTCGCGATCCTGGTGCGCGAATTCCTTCATGCCCCGCACCAGCTCGGCGAGGCGTTGCACGCCCTCGCACGCCTGTTCGACGGCCCGGGGCAGCTCGTCGATCAGGAAGGGCAGGTCCATCTCGGGGTGCTCGGTGAGCAGCACCTTCGCCGTCTCGTGCCGCTCCACGGCGTGCAACACCTGGAAGATCTCCCGCAGCGAGTCGCCGATGAACGAGAGGTTGTCGCCGACGAACTGGATGGGGGTGTTGAGCTCGTGCGCGATGCCCGAGGTGAGCTGACCCACCGCTTCCAGCTTCTGCGCCGCGGCCAGCTCCTTCTCCAGCCGCTCGCGGGTGGTGCCCTCTCGGATCATGATCAACAGCAGGCGCCTCTCTGCGTCGACCTCGACCACCCATTCCCCGGGTGCCAGGCCCAGCGAGGCGCCGAACGAGCGCGCGCCGTGCTGAGCGCACTCCCCGAGCACCGTGCGGATCCTGTCCTGGTCGGCGGGCGGGCACAGGTCGAGGATGCTCCCGCCCACGACCCCCGGGCCCACCCGGCGCTCGAAGGCCGGGTTGGCCTTCATCACCCTGAGCTCGGCGTCGACCACCACCATCAGCGCGGGGCTGTTCATGAAGAAGCCGTCGAGCATCCGCGTGACGCGTGCAATTCGGCTACCCCCGCGGACGGCAGGAACGGCGAGCCTCTGGGTGAGCGCAGGCGGGGCCACTGCTGACCTCTGGAGCGCCCCTGACCCCCCCTCCGGTGAGTCGGTTCGGGCGGATCGACCCGGGCCCGGGTTTGCACTGGCCCCCTGCGTGGATCAGGGAGAGCTCAGCGGAGGGCCACGCCGGCGATTGCTCTTCGTCGATGACGAGCCACGGGTGGTGGAGGGCCTGCGCAAGTCGTTGCGACAGTACCGCCAACACTGGGAGGTCGAGACCGCCACCTCGGGCGCCGACGCGCTGCTGCGGCTCGAGGCCGAGCCCTTCGACGCGCTGGTGAGCGACGCACAGATGCCGGTGATGGACGGTGAACACCTGCTCCTGTCCGCGCGCGATCGCTGGCCCGGGCTGCTGCGGGTGGTGCTCTCGGGTGACGTGGGGCGCGAGGGCACCGCGCGCCTCAGCGGCCTGTGCCACCACTTCATCCCCAAGCCGGTGGCCGTGCCGATGCTGCACGCGCGCATCGAAGAGGCCCTGGCGGCGAGGGAGCGGCTCGGTTCTCCCCGGCTCAAGGCCCTGGTCTGCCGGTTCGGCGCGCTGCCCGCGCTGCCGGGCACCTTCGCGGCGGTCAACCAGCTGCTCGACAGCGACGCCACGCTCGACGCCTTCGTGCAGGTGGTGGAGCGCGACACCGCGGTGTGCGCGAACGTGCTGCGCGCGGTCAACTCGGCCTGGTTCGGGCTGCGCACGCGCGTCTCGTCGCTGCGCGAGGCGGTGAGGCTGCTGGGCCTGCGCCCGCTGCGCGACGTGGTGCTCGCCGCCGAGGTCTTCTCGGGCGCGGCGCCCGGCGTCGAGGGGTTGCGGCGCCAGGCGCTGGAGCGGCTGGGAGCGCTCCCCGGGCTGCTCCGCCTGCTGGGGGCCACCGAGCTGCGGGAGGACGCCGCCACCGCGCTCATCCTCGCCGACGTGGGCCAGCTGCTGCTCATGCTGCGGGCGCCGGAAGAGGCCGCGGTGGTCGAGCGCGAGACCGCAGGCGGGCACGACCGGGTCGAGGTCGAGAACCGGGTGGTGGGCGCCGATCACACCCTGCTCGGCGCGGTGCTGATGTCGATCTGGAACCTCCCCCCCTCGCTGGTGGAGGCCGTGGCTCTCCACCACGCCCCCCGCACGGGGCCGGTGGTGCGCTCGCTCTCGTCCGTGCTGGCGCTGATCTGTGCGGTCCAGGAGCTGGCCGCGGGCGCCGGCGCCGGTCGCGAGAGGCTGCACGCCCGCGCGCGCTCCCTCGCGGCGCCGTTCGGGGTGGAAGACCTCGATCTGCTCATCGCCGCATTCTCCCTCTCGAAACAGGAAGCCGCATGAGTGAGCTGCCCCGGGTGCTCTTCGTCGACGACGAGTCCAACGTGCTCGAAGGAATCAACCGCTGCCTGCGGGGGCGCTACGAGCTCACCCTGGCGGGCGGGCCCGAAGAGGGGTTGCAGGCGCTCCAGGGCGACGCCTTCGACGTGGTGGTGAGCGACATGCGCATGCCGGTGATGAACGGCGCCGAGTTCCTCAAGCGCGCCCGCGCCCAGCAGCCCGACGCGGTGCGCATGATCCTCTCGGGGCAGTCGGACCTCGAGGCGGCGGTGAACGCGGTCAACGAGGGGAACATCTTCCGCTTCCTCTTCAAGCCCGCGTCGCGCCAGTCGCTCCTGGCGGCCCTCGAGGCGGGCGTCGAGCAGCGGCACCTGATCCGGGCCGAGAAGGAGCTGCTCGAGCGCACCCTCACCGGCAGCGTCGATGCGCTGTCCGAGACGCTCGCGCTCGCCAACCCCACCGCGTTCGGCCGGAGCCGGCGCCTCAAGCGAATCGTCACCGCGCTGGCGAAAGAGGTGGGCCTGGAGCGGCGCTGGCCGGTGGAGGTGGCGGCGATGTTGTCCCAGCTGGGCGCGGTGACGTTGCCGCCCGACACCGCGCAGCGCTGGTTCGCTGGCGAGGGCATGAGCGAGGCCGAGCGGCGCATGGTGGCCCGCTCCTCCGAGGTGACCCGGCAGCTGCTGCGCCACATTCCCCGCCTCGAGCCGGTGATCGCGCTGCTCGAGGCGAGGGACGCCGTGAGCCCGGTCGCGGTCGCCGCGAGCGCGCTCGACGAGCGCCTCTTGCGCGCCGCGACGGTGCTCGAGCGGCGGCTCTCGGCCAGCGAAGACTTCGACGCCCTCATCTCAGGCATGAAGGAAGACCCTTCGCTCGACCCGGTGCTGGTCGAGGCCTGCCGCAAGCTGCGGGGCCTCGCCCTCGAGGGCAGCACGCGGCGCGCGGTGACGCTGCAGAACCTGCACCCGGGCATGGTGTTGGTCGACGACGTGCGCACCGCCAGCGGCGCGCTGCTGATCGCCCGCGGGCACGAGGTGTCCGACAGCATGATGGCCCGGCTGCGCAACTTCGCTTCCACCGTCGGGGTGAAGGAACCGCTGCTCGTCTCGTGGACGGCCGTCGACGAGCCCGAGGCCGACCTGCTGGCGCTCACGGGCACCTGACTGAGCGGGGCCGGCCCTGCGAGCCTGAGCCCATCGGGGGTTGCTGCCCCTGGACGTAACGCGCTTTTACGAGTCGGCCGAAACGCTCCTGCTCTCCGTTTGCCGACAACGGAGCAGGAGGTTGCACATGGCGAACTACCAGATTCGACGCGGTGACACGCTCTCAGGCATCGCGGCCCGGTACGGCACCAGCGTCGCGGCCCTCGCGCAGCTCAACGGCATCAGGAACGTCAACCTCATCTATGCGGGCGCGTCGCTGCGCCTGCCGGGCCACAGCGGCCGCGACACCTTTCAGCCCCCGAGGACCAACCGCCCCGCGCCGGTCAGCAGCGGCGGCGCTGGCGGTGGTTCCTCGCGCCTCGCGGCCGCCGGTCGCGCCGCGGCGCTGAGCATGGGCGGCTACAACTCGCAGGGCCTCTGCGCCACGGGCGTCAGCCGCGCGATTCAGAACACCTACGGCATCAAGGTCTGGGGCAACGGCAACCAGATCGACAACAACCTCCCGCGCAACCGCTTCAAGGAAGTGCACATGTCGCTGGCCGAGGCGCTCCGCACGCCGGGCCTCATTCTCACCTGGGAGCGCACCTCGACCCGGCTGGGCAGCATCTACGGCCACACCGCCATCACCGCGGGCGACGGGCACACCAGCTACAGCGACTTCATCGAGAACAACACGCTCGCCGGCGGTGCCAGCCGCAGCGGCCTGCGCATCTTCGCGCCCATCTGAAGGCGCCGTCGCGCGCTGACTTCCATCGAGCTTGTGGGGTAGAGCGCTGCCGAGGATGGCCACGCCCCACACCTTCGATGTGCAGATCTACTACGAGGACACCGACTTCTCCGGCGTCGTCTACCACGCGAACTACCTGCGCTTCTTCGAGCGCGCGCGAGAGCACGTGCTCGGCGCGGGCGAGCTGGTGCGCATGTGGCGCGAAGAGGGCAAGGGCTTCGTGGTCTACAAGGCCACCCAGCAGTTCAAGGAGGGCGCGGTGTTCGGCGACATCGTCGAGATCCGCAGCACCGCCCGCCTCGAGAGCGAATACCGGGTGGTCTTCGACCAGCGCGCGCACCGCAAGGCCGACGGCCGGTTGCTGGTCGAGGCGAGCATCGAGATGGTGTGCATCGACGCAGCGCGCAACCCCGTGACCATCCCACTGCACGAGAAGCTGCGCGCGATGTTCGCCGCCTGATTACATTCTCCGCTCCTCGACCCGGAGTTCCCTGCATGTCCCCGAAGCGCCGGCTCAGCCTCCCGTGACGGGCTGATGGATCTGCAGCTGCCCCCGTCGCTGTACGTGCTCGTCTCGCTGTTCGGCGCGGCGGTGGTGCTCACCTGGCGCTTCCGCGAGACGAGCGCGCCGGTGACGACGCGCAGCCTGCTCATTCCCCCGGTGGCGATGAGCACCGGGCTGTTCATGTTCCTCGCACCGCAGACGCGGGTGCCGGTGAGCTGGGCGCTGGTCGCGCTCGCGCTGGGCGCGTTCGTCTTCTCCTGGCCGCTGGCGCGCAGCTCGAAGCTCACCCGGGAAGGCGAGCACTTCCTGATGAAGCGCTCGCCCCTGTTCGGGTGGATCCTCCTGGGCCTGCTCGCGGTGCGCTTCGCCCTGCGCTCGTGGGTCGAGGCGTACGTCTCGCAGCTGCAGACCGGGGCGCTCTTCTTCCTGCTGGCGTTCGGGGCGATCGTCCGGTGGCGCGTGTCGATGCTGCTCCAGCTCCGCCGGCTGCGCGCCGCGGCTTGAGCCTCACTCCACGCAGCCGCCGTTCTTCTTCTTCGAGTCGGTCTCGACGTAGCGCGCCGAGCTGGTGAGCTTGTCGATGGTGGTGGCGAGGCGCTCGAGCAGGCGCTCGGCCTTCACCTCGCGCGCCAGCTCGCCCGTGCCTTCGCCCCCGAGCTGCACGCGATGGGTGACGCCCGCGCGGGTGAAGCTGAGCACCAGGCCGGGGAACTCCTCCACCTCGGTGGGGTAGCGCGGCGCGAGCGCAAGGAAGCCGGCGCGCTCGAACTCGCCGAGGAGGTGCCTGGCGAAGAGCGGCTCGATGCGCCACGCGCGCTCGCCCACCTGCGCCACGTCGCGCACGCCGACGAAGCGCACGTGCCCGTTGGGCTCGAGCGTGAGCGAGTAGACGGGGCAACTGCCCGCGCAGGCCGTGCGCTC
This sequence comes from Archangium sp., assembly GCA_030681645.1. GTDB lineage: Bacteria > Myxococcota > Myxococcia > Myxococcales > Myxococcaceae > Archangium_A. Next base: position 114,918 of record JAUXRX010000041.1, on the reverse strand, counting down.
GAGCACCAGCCCGTCAGCTGGAGGTGGAGGCGGAGGCGCAGGCGGCGACGGCGGCGCCGGGGGCGGCGCGTGGACGCAGGAGAAGACCCCGAGGAGGAGGAGCAGCCGTGCGCGTTCCATGAATCGTGTCAGGGACTTACACCTGAGGCAGAGTCGCGGCGCTGAATCGTCGAACCGCGCCGAACTTTTTTCCCGGTCGCGTTTCCAACACCCCACGAGCCAACGGAAGGCGCGTGGTCCCGGGGAGGGATCATGAGCAGGGAGGACCAGCGGGCGGATGAGCGGACGGACGGGGCGCTGCTCGTGGCCCTGCGCGATTCGGGAGACACCATGGCGTTCGAGACCTTGATCAAACGCCACGAGCGGCCGCTGTACGGCTTCATCGCGCGGCAGCTGGGCAACCGCACCCACGCGGGCGACATCTACCAGCAGACGCTGCTCAACATCCTCGACCGCGTCGACAGCTGCAGCTCGCCCGAGTCGTTTCGCCCGTGGGCCTTCAGCATCGCCTCGAACCTGTGCCGCAACTTCCGCCGCACCCAGGGCCAGCGCGCCGAGCGCCCCCTGGGCGAGGTGAGCGCCATGGCCAGCCGGCTGCCCGACCCCGAGCAGAGCGTCGCCGCCAACCAGACCGCGCGGCGAATCGCCGAGGCCCTCGCCGCGCTGCCCGACGCGCAGCGGGAGGTCTTCGTGCTGCACCACTACACCCAGCTCTCCTACGACGAGGTGGCCATCGCCACCGGCGTGCCGCTGGGCACCGTCAAGTCACGCATGAACGCGGCGCTGGTGCAGCTGCGCGCCCTGCTCGCGTCCCTCGGGGAGGACAAGTCATGAGCCACCCCGTCGAAGAGACGCTGCTCCAGTACCGGTTCGGCACGCTCGACCCCGAGACCTCGGCGCACGTGGGCGAACACCTGCGCACCTGCTCGGAATGCACGCGCGCCTACGCCCGGCTCGGCGACAGCATCGAGCGCCTCGGCGCGTACGACGTGGAGGCCGGCGCCGACCAGGAAGCGCTCTCTCGCGCGCTCGAACGGGCCAGCGAGGCCTTCGAGGCCAGCGCGCGCCAGCGGGGCAAGAAGCGCCCGAGCCCAGCCCCGAACGTCGCAGCCCCGGTCACCCCGAACGTCGCAGCCCCGGTCACCCCGAGCGCAGTCGAGGGGCCCGTCATCGATGACGAGCCGTTGCCGGGCTTCTGGGCCTGGCTGGGCGTGCAGCCCGGCGCGAGCGCGCGGGCGCTGCGGCTGGCGACGCTGGCGGTGCTCGTCCTCTCCGCGGCCTGGGTGGGCGGGGGCGGGGTGTACCTCTCGTCTCGCGCGCCACCGCTCGAGACGCGCGTGGAGGGCGAGTCGTCGCTGCAGGCGGGCGGCAACGGGCTGGTGCACGTGGAGGTGCGGCGCGACGGCGTGCCCGTCGCCGCCGCGCCGGTCTCGCTCGCGCTGGTGCTGGGCCAGGGCCGCGTCGCGCTCTTCGAGGGCCGCACCGACAGCGCGGGCAACGCCGACGTGAGCGTGGCCGTGCCGTACACCGACGACCCTGCCCCGAAGCTCGAGGTGACCACGCGTGCCGGCGCCGAGTCGGACGTGGTGACGAAGCCGCTCGTGCTGGAGCGCAGCTACAAGGTGCACCTGAGCACCGACAAGCCGCTGTACCAGCCGGGCCAGACCATTCACCTGCGCAGCCTGGTGATGCGCGCGCCCCGCCCCGAGCCCGCGTCGGGCCGCGCCGTCGTCTTCGAGGTGCGCGACGCGCGCAACGCCCGCCTCGCCTCGAAGAGCGTGCAGGTGGGCGCGTACGGCGTGGCGAGCTTCGACCTCGAGCTGTCCGATGACGTGGCCCTGGGCACCTGGAAGCTCACCGCCACTGCCGAGGGCGTGACCGCCGACGCGCAGGTGGAGGTGGCGCGCTACACGCTGCCGAAGTTCAAGCTGGCCATCTCTCCCGACAAGGAGAGCTACCTGGCGGGCGAGCGCTTCAGGGCCCGCGTCACCGCCCGCTACTTCTTCGGCAAGCCCGTGGTGGGCGCGCAGGTGCGCGGCCTGCTGCTGCGCCAGGACGGCACGGTGCTGGCCGAGCTCACCGGGAAGACCGACGGCGACGGCACGCTCACGCTCACCACCGAGCTGCCCTCGAAGCTGGCGGCGCCGGGCAAGCCCGAGCCGGTGGTGCTGCAGCTCGAGGCGAAGGACGCCGCGGGCCAGCAGGAGCGCGGCGAACGCGCGGTCACCGTCTCGCGCGAGCTCCTGCAGGTCGAGGTCATCCCCGACGGCACGCCCGCGACGGGCTTCGACAATGGGTTCTTCGTGGTGACCAGCACGCCCGACGGCCGCGCCATTCCCTGCCAGGTCGAGCTCACGCCCGTCACCAGCGCTCCCGCGCAGGCGCTGGGCCTCGGCAGCCTGGGCGCCGCGAAGCGCTTCGTGCCTGCCACCGCGCGGACCATCGGCGCGACCGGCGCCATCGACAAGGACCAGGTGGCGAAGGTGATCAACTCACGCATCGAGCCCTCGTACTGCTTCGAGCGAGCGCAGCGGGTGAGCGGCCCGCTGGCGGGCAAGTTGGTCCTGGAGTGGCAGGTCACGCCGCAGGGCACGGTGGGGTCGGCGAAGGTGAAGTCGTCCACCCTCGCGAGCCCGGCGATGGAGATGTGCCTGCTCAGCTCGCTCAAGAACTGGCGCTTCGCCGGGCCGAAGGGCGGCACCGCGCTCGTCAGCTTCGCGTTCATGTTCGGCGGGGAGTTCGCCTCGCCTGCCCCGCCGCCTCCGTTCGTGGCCACGCCCCTCGGCGCGCCGGTGCTCGTGCGCACGGCCGAGAACGGCATCGGCCGCTTCGTGTACGCGCCGAAGGGGCCCTTCACCTTCCAGGTGCGCGTGGAAGACGCCGAAGGGCGCCGCGCCACCCGCGAGGTGGCCGTGCAGCCGATGGGTGGTCTGGCGGTGTTGACGACGGACAAGGCGTTCTACCGGCCCGGTGAGGCGGTGCAGGTCGAGCTGCAGTCGCCGGGGCCCGCCGCCGAGGTGGAAGCGCGCGGCGAAGGGCGGTTGATTGCGCGCGCACGGCTGGCCGTGGCCGGCGATGGCAAGAGCAGCGCTTCGCTGGCGATCCCCCAGAACTTCGTGGGCACGCTCGAGCTGATCACGGCGCAGGGCGATCGCGCGGCGATCCCACGCCGCATCGTGGTGGCCGAGCCGTCGGGGCTGACGGTGAAGATGACCACCGACAAGCCCACCTACCGGCCCGGCGAGCCGGCCACGCTGCGCTTCACGGTGACCGACGCGCAGGGCAAGCCGAAGGTGGCGGCGCTGGGGCTGTCCGTGGTGGACGAGAGCCTGTTCGCGCTCACCTCGAGCAAGCCGGCGCTCGTGCGCGCCTTCTTCCTCGTCGAGCGCGCGCTGCTCGCGCCGCGCTTCGGCGTGAGCGCGGGCGAGCTGGTCGCGTCCACCTCGTGGACCCTCGAGCAGCAGGTGGCGGGCCGGCTGCTGCTGGCCCTCGCGACGCCTGGCCCTCACAGCAACCCGGTGCACTTCTTCGAGTCGACCGTGGCCCCGAAGCTCGCGCAGCAGAAGCTCGACCAGGAGCGCTTCACGCTCTCGGCGGTGTTCGTGGGCCTGGGGGCGGGTGTGCTCCTGCTGCTCGTGCTGGTGGCGACCCTCGCCGCGCGGGTGTCGCCGACGGTGGGCGCGTTCGCGCTCGGGGGGTTGCTGCTGGGCGCGGGCTTCCTCCGGTTGCCCTGGCAGGTGCAGATCTTCGGCGGTGGGCTCATCGCCTTCGCGGCGACCGTGGCAGCCACCCGCCGCACCAGCCAGGCGCCCTTCGTGCTGTTGCTGGTGCCCGCGATGGCCGTGGCGCTCTCGCTGGCGACGTGGACGCCGTCCACCTTCCAGTCGTTCAACCCGTGGTTCTCGGGCGACGCCCTCGACGCGGCCGTCAAGCCCGAGCCGCCGGTGACCGCCAGCGTGGCGGAGAAGCCGTCGAAGCCGATGGAGAAGTCCCAGAAGAAGGTGATGAAGCAGCTCTCTGGGGGGGGGATGGCGAAGTCGGCCTCGATGCTCGACGGGCTCAGCGGCGTCGGAGACCTCGGCTCGGCCGGGAAGAGCGCGATCGCGCCCTCGCCTGCGCCCGCGGCAGACGAGCCGCCGCGCCGCGAGGTGAGGGTGCGCCAGCACTTTCCCGAGACGCTCTACGTGAACCCGCAGCTGGTCGCCGACGAGCAGGGGGTGGCCGAGCTCACCCTGCCGCTCGCCGACTCCATCACCGCGTGGCGGGTGAGCGCGCTGGCCTCGTCGGCCGACGGAAAGCTCGGCTCGATGGACGCGCCGGTGAAGGTCTTCCAGGACTTCTTCGTGGACCTCGACGTGCCGGTGGCGCTGGTGCGCGGCGACGAGGCCACCGTGCCCATCGCGCTCTACAACTACCTCGAGAAGCCGCAAGACGTGCGGCTCGAGGTCGAGCGCCAGCCCTGGTTCGAGGTGGTGGGCGAGGCGCCGTCGAAGGTGTCGCTGGCCGCGAGCGGGGTCGAGGGCCGCTCGCTGCGCATCCGCGTGCTGCAGGCGGGCGAACACAAGCTCACCGTGCGCGCAGACGGCGCCAGCGAGAGCGACGTGGTGGCGCGCGAGCTGCTCGTCACCGAGGCGGGCCGCGAAGACCAGGTCACCGTGTCGGGCACCGTCACGCCGGGCACCGCGACGAAGGTGGCGCTCGAGGTGCCAGAGGCCGCGGTGGGCGCGACCCTGGTGCTGGTGAAGCTCTTCCCCACGCTCGCGGCCACGGCGCTCGACGGCATCGAGGGAACCCTGGCGCAGCCCACCGGGTGCTTCGAGCAGACCTCCGCCGCCGCGTACCCCAACGTGCTGGTCGGGGAATTCCTGCGCCGCGAGGGCCGGCTCACGCCCGAGCTCGAGCGCAGGGGCGCCCGCTACCTCTCGTTGGGCTACCAGAAGCTGGTGAGCTTCGAGGTGCCGGGCGGCGGCTTCGAGTGGTTCGGCCGCGCGCCGGCGAACCAGGTGCTCAGCGCGTACGGCCTGATGGAGTTCTCGGACATGCGCCGGGTCTTTCCGGTCGAGCCGTCGTTGATCGAGCGCACCCAGCGCTTCCTCCTCTCGCGGCAGAAGCCGGACGGCTCGTGGGACGCCGACCAGCAGATGATCCGCGACGGGCTGTGGCGCTCGGAGCACCGGGGCCGGGTGGCGGTGACGGCGTACATCGCCTGGGCGCTCGCCGAGTCGGGCCTGCGCTCGCCCGAGGTGGAGCGGGCCCAGCGCTTCCTCGAGGAGAACCTGTCCGGCAGCGACGACGCGTACACGCTGGCGTTGATCACCGCGGGCTTCGCGAAGACGGGGCACGCCCAGACCGCGCTCGCGGCCGACCTGCTGGCGAAGCGGGCGCGGCGGGTCGAGGGGCTGGTGGTGTTCAACCCCGCGGGCGCGACGGCGTACTACGGGCGCGGGGTGGCGGCCGACGTCGAGACCACCGCGCTGGCTGCCTACGCGCTGGCGAAGGCGGGCCGGGAACCCGCGCTGGTGAAGGGCGCGCTCGACTTCCTCCTCGCGCGGCGCCTCGGGCACGGCGCGTGGCCTTCGACGCAGGGCACCATTCTCGCGCTCAAGGCGCTGCTGGAAGGCAGCGAGACGAAGGGCGTGCCGAAGGTGACGGTGTCGATCAACGGCACGGCGGCGGGCACGTTTCTGCTCAACGACGGCAAGGCGAAGGTGCTCGACCTGGGAGATCGCGCGCGGAAGGGGCTGAACGTGATCGAGCTCAGCTCCGACGTGAGCGCGCCCTTCATCGCCACCGCCACGTACACGCTGCCCTGGCGGCAGCAGGGAGAAGACGACGGCAAGCCGCTCGCGCTGAGCGTGGAGTACGGCACGAAGAAGGTCGACGTCGGGGGCGTGGTGCCGGTCGACGTGCGGGTGACCTACCGGGGCGCCGAGGCGTCGGGCATGGCGCTGGTCGAGCTGGGCGTGCCCGCGGGCCTGACCCCGCTGGTGGAGGATCTCGAGAGCCTGCGCGCCTCGAAGCACGTGGCGAAGTACCAGGTGAGCGCGGGCAAGGTGCGCCTCTACCTCGACCGCCTCAGCCCGCAGGAGCGCTTCAGCTTCTCGTTGCGCTTCAAGGCCACCATGGCCGTCGACACCCGCGGCGCCGGCAGCCTGGCGTACCTCTATTACGATCCCGCGGTGCGCGCGTCGGCGCCCCCGGTGGCGGTGGCGGTGCGCTGACTCAGGGCTGCTTCACCAGCTCGACCCGCCGGTTCTTCGCGCGGCCCTCTTCGGTGTCGTTGCTGGCCACCGGCGCCAGCGGGCCCACCCCGTAGCCCTTGAGCCGCGCCGCGGCGATGCCGTGCGTGGTGCTGAGGGCGGCGACCACCGCCTCTGCCCTCGCCTGCGCGAGCTTCAGGTTGTCTTCGGCCCTGCCCACCGCGTCGGTGTGCCCGACGACCCAGAGCTTGAGCGCGGCGTCGGCCTTGAGCAGCTTCGCCACCTCCTCGAGCGCCGGCGTCGACTCGGCCTTGAGCACCGCCTTGCCGGTGTCGAAGAGGATTCCATCGACCGCGACGTGGCCGGTGGCCGCGAGGTCCTTCGCGAAGGCCGCCGCGTCCGCCACGATGTGCTGCGTCATCGCGGCCTTCTCGATGATGCGCAGCCAGATGAGACCGTTGCCCTTCTCGGCCTGCACCCAGACTTCCTTGCCGTCGATCACCACCTTGCCGTTGACCCAGCGCTGGGGGTCGGTCGCCGCGATGGTGGCGCCGATCTTCGTGAGCGCGTTCTCGTAGTTCCGCACCACGGCCAGCCCGCTCTGCTCGCTCTGGCCGCCCTTGCGATCGAGGGCGTAGGTGAGGAAGGTGAACCTGCCCTCTTCGTGGCGCTTCGGGCCCTTCGCCACGAAGAAGTCGTAGCCATCGAACTCCTTCGTCACGCAGTCGCGCAGGTCGTAGCCCGGCATGCGCGTGGGCAGGAGCGGGTGGTCGACGCAGCCGGGCTTGTCGCCCTTCGCGGCGGCGGACGCGGAGAGTCCGAGGCAGAGCATCAGGCAGGTGCGGAAGAGCTTCATGGCGAGGCCTCCAGGTGAAACCAGCACCCTGATGGTGCGCCTCGGGGAGGGAGAGGAAAGGGCGTCGCGCGCTGCCGGGCGTGACGAACTCATCTCATCCATGAGCACAGCCCGCGGCCCGAGAGCTCAGCCGGTGGGGTTCAACGGCAGGGCCTGCGGGGCGCGTCGAGGTCGAGGTGTTTGATCAGCGTGTCGAAGTCGAGCGCGTTGGCCTGGGGGCAGATCTGCGCAGCCTTCGTCTCGAGGTTCCCTGCCGTGTACTCGACCTGCAGCACCGCCTTCCCCGCCTGGATGAAGGGTGCCAGCGCGTCGCACTCGGAATACCGAAAGCACTCTTCGTTCACGGCGAAGTCGAAGTCCGCGACGAGCTGGGGCACCTGCGCGAGGTCGTTCTTGAGCCCCACGCCCAGCGAGCGCGCGTGCGCCTCGCCCGCGAGGAAGCGGCAGAAGTCGAGCTGGTCCGCGCCGGTCAGCGGAAAGCCCGGGTCGTTGTCGATGGCGTCGACGTCGTCGGGCTCCACCGCGTCGCAGCGCTTCGAGACCGCGAGGTCGAGCCGCGCGGCCATCACCGTGCGCACCGCGCTCTGCCGGAAGTCGAGCCAGTACTGGCCGGGCCAGCCCTGCACGGCGTTGCCCCGGTACGGAGCGAGCTGTGCCGAGTCGGGCCGGTTCGGCTCGTAGGCGGTGTCGAAGTAGCAGATGACCTTCCGGCCCGCGGCGTGCAGTGCGTCGATGGTCGCCTGCGGCGCGTCGAAGAGATCGAGGTCGTACACGCCCGCTTCGACGCTCGTGTCGATCGTCCCCGAGAGCTGCCACTGCCACGACGTACCCGGTGCGAGCCGCAGCCACCCGCCACCGTCCGAATTTCCTGCGTCGGGGCCCGCACCCGCATCGCGTCCTTCACCGGCGTCAACTTCGGCGCCGGGGCTGCACGCCATCACACCCAGACAGATGAACCACGGGGCTGCGCGCATGAACGCACCGTAGCGCGTCGGGCCTGCGCGGCGCCCAGGCAAGAGGCGCCAATCCTGCGCGATGGGCCGCGGCGCCGCACTTGCACCACCTCCCATGGGGGGTAGGCCTATGCGACTCGCACATGGACGTGTTTCTCCAGTCGTCGCCTCGGTGCTCACGGGCCTCTGTCTCGTCTCCAGCCTCTCACGGGCCGTCTCGTACGTGGAGGACGCGCCCGGGGTGAACGGCTTCTCGACCGTCGACAAGATCACCTGGCGTGACTCGAAGGGGCTCGACCGCGAGCTCTACTTCGCGAAGTCGTACCCCAACTCCATCGTTCCGCAGTTGATGGGCTACGTGACGCGCCTGACCTGGAAGAAGGACGCCACCGCCCCGCGCATCGTCGCCGAGGAAGACCCGTCGGGCATCAATGCGGGGAACGCCCAGGGTTGGGGCACCAACGTGATGCACATGCACTGGCTGCAGTACGGGGGCAGCAACCCGTACTTCGGCCCGGGCTTCTCGGCGACCACGAGCAAGCGCGACGGCTTCGACTTCGTGCAGCGCCCGCTCTTCCTCGGGCCGCATCACCTGATCTTCCGCGTCGAGTACAAGCAGTACACCACGCTGCTCAAGCCGGGCGTGGAGCGGAAGTGGGTCAAGGTCACGGTCGACTGGTTCATCGCCGACGGCGTCGACCACGTCGTCTACGCCATCACCATCGACGCTTCCCACGCGTATCTCACCGACGGCCTCGCCTTCCGCAACAACACGCTCGCCCCGTACTCGTTGGTGGTCCCCGCGACGTGGAAGGGCACGCAGGACTGGGCCGGCACGTACACCGGCGCGCCTGATGGCCAGAGCTTCGGCGACGCGAAGCTCTTCGTGACCCATGACATGGCCAACTGGACCTACGGAGGGGTCAACACCATCCCCTTCATCTGGCAGTGGGTCGCGCCGGCGAATGGTGACGCCGAGGCCGCCTACGTGCAGACCGAGACGTACGCGCAGAAGCCGGCGGGCGAGGGCTTCGCGGGCGGCACCGACGCGTCTGGTACGCGCCTGCCCGTGTACCCCGACCTGCATGGCCTCGAGTACAGCTACCAGATGAACTTCTTCGACGGCTACGACTCGAAGCGGCTCACCTGGGGCACGGCCTACGGCACGCTGTACGGAGGCGGCGGCGCGACGCCCGGCTACCAGAACTACTCGTTGGCGCTGCACCTCGGCCGGTACAGCGACCACGGCGCGCCGTCGTTGATCCAGGAGACCGAGGGCATTCACAACGGCGCCGTCTCGGTGCGGGCGCTCGAAGGTGAGTTGCTCACCTCCGGCCCCGAGGGCACCGGCAACCCCACGCCGCACCTCTACTCTCCCGCCGGCTACAACCACGTGTACCGGACGTGGGAGCTCGCCAGCAGCGGGAACGCGGTCACGGTTGCCTTCGACCTCGGAGGGATCACCTTCAAGCGGCCGGTGTTCGTGGTGCATCGCTACACCGGCAGCGAGGTCGGCGCGGTCACGGTCAGCCTCAACGGCGACGCGCTCCCGGGCAGCGGCTACAGCGCGTCGATCGACGAGGCCGCCGACAGGCTCTACGTGACCCTGCTGTCCACGCTCAGCGGCAACAACGTCATCCAGATCTCCGAGGGCGCGGCTGCTCCCATCGACGCCGGTGTGCCGCCGGTCGACGCGGGTGCGCCGCCGGTCGATGCGGGTGCGCCACCGCCGGTCGATGCGGGTGCGCCGCCGCCGGTCGATGCGGGTGCGCCGCCGCCGGTCGATGCGGGTGCGCCGCCACCGGTCGATGCGGGTGCGCCGCCGCCGGTCGATGCGGGTGCGCCGCCGCCGGTCGATGCGGGTGCGCCGCCGCCGGTCGATGCAGGTGCGCCGCCGGTCGATGCGGGTGCACCGCCGCCGGCCGACGCGGGCACGCCCGACGCCGGAGCACCGCCTCCGGTCGACGCGGGTACGCCCGACGCCGGGACACTGCCTCCGGTCGACGCGGGCACGCCCGACGCCGGAACGCCGCCTCCCGCCGACGCGGGCGTGCCTCCCGTGTGCACCGGCGACGACGACAGCGATGGGGTGTGTGACGCCCGCGACAACTGCCGCGTGTGCTGGAACCCCGAGCAGGCCGACGCCGACGGCGATGGCCTGGGCGACTGCTGGCGCTGCGACTGGTGCTCCGGGCCCGGCACCGACACCGACTACGACGGCCTCTGCGACGGCGTGGACAACTGCGCGACCTACTGGAACCAGAGCCAGCGCGACACCGACGGCGACGGCGTGGGCGACTCCTGCGACAACTGCGTGTCCGTCGCCAACGCCTCGCAGCTCGACACCAACCAGAACGGCGTCGGCGACGCCTGCGAGCCGTCGTGCTTCGACCTGGTGCGCAACGGCCGCGAGACCGACGTCGACTGCGGCGGAACGACCTGTGCGCCCTGCGCGGTGGGGCTCAGGTGCAAGGTGAACAGCGACTGCGTGCCCGGCACGACCTGCAGGTCTGGCCGCTGCAGGTGATCACCAGCTCGTGCGCACGGGCCGGCCTTCGTCGTAGCCGGCCTGGCTCTGCGTCCCCACCACCGCGCGTTGGTGGAAGCTCTCGAGGTCTGCCGCGCCCGCGTACGTGCACGCACTCCGCACGCCGGCGACGACCTGGTCGATGATGTCCTCCACGCCGGGACGCACGGGGTCGAGGTACATGCGCGAGGTGCTGATGCCTTCCTCGAAGAGCTCCTTGCGCGCGCGCTCGAAGAGCGAGTCCTGCCGGGTGCGGTTCTTCACGGCCCGCTGCGAGGCCATGCCGAAGTTCTCCTTGTAGAGGCGCCCGTCGGCGTCGCGGAGCACGTCACCCGCGCTCTCGTAGGTGCCGGCGAACCACGAGCCGATCATCACCGTCGACGCGCCCGCCGCCAGCGCGAGCGCCACGTCGCGCGGGTAGCGCACCCCGCCGTCGGCGCAGACGTGTCTGCCCTGCTTCGTCGCTTCCTCCGCGCAGTCGAGCACCGCCGAAAACTGCGGCCGCCCCACGCCCGTCATCATGCGGGTGGTGCACATCGCGCCCGGGCCGACGCCCACCTTCACCAGGTCTGCGCCCGCGGCCACCAGATCGCGCACGCCTTCGCGCGTCACCACGTTGCCCGCCATCACCGGGACCTTCGGGGCGAGCTTCCTGATCGACTCCACCGCCTCGAGCATGCGCTGCTGGTGCCCGTGCGCGACGTCGATCACCAGCAGGTCGACGCCCGTCGCGAGGATCGCCTCGGCCCGGCCCCTCACGTCGCCGGTGATGCCGATGGCCCCGGCCACCTTGAGGCGCCCGGCCGCGTCGACCGCCGGCTTGTACAGGGTGGTGCGCAGCGCGCCCTTGCGGGTGATCACCCCCACCAGCTTCTGGCCCTGCACCACCGGCGCGCAGTGCACGCGCGCCTGGCTCATGCGCTCGAACATCGTCTCGAGCGGCGTGCCGGCCTCGAACGAGAGGAGCTCGGTCGACATCACGCGCGAGAGCTGCGTGTAGCGATCGACCCCCGCGCCGTCGTGTTCGGTGAAGATGCCCACCGGCTTGTCTTCGCCGTCGACCACCACCACCACGCCGTGCGCGCGCTTGTGAATGAGGTTGAGCGCTTCCTGCACGGTCTGGGTGGGCTGCAGGGTGATGGGCGTCTCGTAGATGGCGTGGCGCGACTTCACGTAGCGCACGTTCGACTCGAGGATGTCGACGGGAATGTCCTGGGGCATCACCGCGATGCCGCCGCGGCGCGCCACCGTCTCGGCCATGCGCCGCCCGGCCACCGCCGTCATGTTCGCCACCACCAGGGGCAGGGTGAGGCCGGTGCCGTCGCGCGGCGTCAGGTCGACCTCCATGCGGCTGGCCACCTTCGAGCGCGACGGCGCGAGGAAGACGTCGCTGTAGGTGAGATCGGTGTCGGGGCGGCGGTCGTCGAGGAAATGCATCGGGCGAGTATGGCGCGAGTTCGCCGTTCGGGAGACCCCGAGGTGCGGCTCGCCCGTCGATGGTCAGCGCGTGCAGGGAATGTCGGGCAGCTCGCTGATGAGCCCATTGGCCCAGAACACCAGCAGCCGTTGATCCGCCGAGAAGAGCCGCCCACCGCCCGCGTGGGTGATGAGCCGCTCCCAACGGCCGACCGTCGAACCCTCCGAGACGAGGTGCTCCAGGCCTTCCTCGGTGAGCGCGAAGGTGTGCTCGCAGCGCTGAACGAAGTCATTCGCCGGCGCGCTGGTCGGAGGCGCGAGCTGCACCCGCGAAGGCAGGCTGAAGACCGCCCCGGTGCGCAGCGCGACGCGGCCACGCGTGCCATCGACGAGCACCTCGACGACCTCATCGGCGTTCACCACGAGCTCGTCGGTGCGCCACACCACGGGGTTCTCCGCGCGGTAGCGGTAGATGCGGCCACTCGCCACGACGTAACCGCCCGCGAAGCGCGCCCCGGGCGCGTTGGGCACCGGGGCGATGGAAGTGATGTTGCTCTGCGGCGCGGGAACGAACGCGAGGCTGAGGGGGCCGCCTTCCGAGAAGCGCACCGTGTCACCCGTCGCGATGAGGTAGCGGATTCCGCCGTCGGCGCCGGTATCGATGGCTGCGGCTGTCGGCTTCGAGCCGGTGGGCAGCAGCAACTGAGGCCGGTAGTCGAAGGCGAGGATTCGCTCCATGTCGTACACGGCCGAGGTGGAGCCGGCATTGGCCGCAACCCAGGTGGGGCGCCCGGTGACTTCGACGGCGCTCGCAAAGAAGCCGGGCAGGGTCTGCGCCGCGTCGTTGGCGATGTACGTCGTGAGCGGCGGGTCGAAGTTGAAGCCCAGAACTCCGTTGCGCAAGACCACCACTGCCCCTGGCGCCTGATTCGAGATGAGGGGAACCACCCCGAGCTCGGAGAAGGTCCTCAGCTGCGGCCAGCTCGCAGCGAAGCTGGTCGGACCGGTGCGGGTGATGGCGGTCGCCTCGAAGACCTTCGCCGTGCCGCGCGCTGCGACGCCGCCGTCGACCTGGCACAGGAGCCTCAAGCCGCCGTCGAGGGCGTCGGCCCAGCCCGCGAAGTCGCAATCGTCGATGGGCCGGCTCAGCTGCGATTCGTAGTGCCACGCCTGGCCCGGCGGAAGCTCGGGCAGGCAGAACGGGTACATGTCGGCGCCCCCGTCGATGTGGCTGAACCGCAGCAGGCTCTGCCCTCCATCGCCTCTCGACTGAAGGACCCAGAACTGGCGCACCGGGTATTCGGTGTAGGCCAGCCTCCTGGCCATGAGGGTCGAGCAGGGTGAGCCGTCTCCCGGGGCGCGAAACGAGGTCTCGGGCGTTCCCTGCAAGAGCGCCCGATCAGTCGCCACGAGAAGCTCCCGGCCGCCGTCGATGATCGGCACCTCGATGACGTCGCGGACCGGCGAGTCGAGCACCGCATCGGCGGCGGCGCTCGAAGTCAGCCGCGTCAGCCCATCGTCTCCGAACGCGATGGTGGAGGTGTCGAGCTGCTTGAATTCGCGGAGGTCGAACGGAGCCGCCTGGGTGCCCCGGTCCAGGGTGGGGGTGAGGTTGGGCCAGGCGTAGCTGGAGATCGCCCCCGTGTTGTCCAGCAGGTAGGTCAGGTCCTGGGCGCTGACGACGGCGCGCGGTGAGCTCGCGAGGGGCAGCTCGTAGCGCGCCGTGCCTGCGTCGCAGGTCCCCGGGAGAGACTGGGACATCTCGAGGTGGGTGAGCCCCGTCGAGTCGACGAGGTCGACCGTGAGCAGGTTGCCGTTCGCACAACTGGGGTGCGCACGGCCGCCGATGCTCACCAGTCGCGGGGTACGCGTCCACAGGGGCGGGGTGAGGTCCTTCTGCATCGAGACGATCGCGCTCGCGGGGCGCAGCGCCTCGGGCGAGGTCTGCACGCACTGCCCATCGGGGTCGCAGCGCCAGCCACGGGCGGTCGAGCAGTCACCATCATCGCGGCACGCCACGGCTTCGGCCGTGCCGAGGTCGTAACAGGTGCGCGCCACGCCGCAGTGCCAGCCATAGCAGTCGGTCTCTTCGGCGCACGCCCACGGACCGGGCTCGTCGGGCAGGCAGCGGTTCTCGAGGCCGCAGTGAAACGCGCCGCGACAATCGGTCGCAGGCCCGCCGCGGGTGCAGAGAAAACGGTAGCCCTGGTCCAGGTCGACGGTGGTGCAACCGGCCGCCAGCGCCAGGAAGGCCAGGCACGCTCGCATCACCACACCCCCACCACGAAGGCCCCGTTGAGGGTGGGCACGAGCGCGACGCGCCCCGATTCTCCCCGCGGCCACACCACCAGGCCCGCCACGAGCGCCGCGACGCCCACGCCCGCGGCGACGAAACCACCCACGCGCAGCGCCACCACCGAGTCGAGCTGCCCCTGGTAGTAGCTGGCGGTGCGCAGCTGCACCTCGGGCTGCTCGCGCGAGAGCCGCAGCTCGGCGGCCAGCTCGTTCTCGCGCAACAACGACTGGAGCAGCAACACGCCGCCCGCGAGCGCCACCGCGCTCCCGCTGGTCACCAGCGCAATCGGCAGCGCGCGCGAGGGGGACGGGGGCGCAGGGGTGGCGGTGGCTTCTGCGAGGGCCCACGGCAGCTCGGCCCGCAGCGAGACGAGATCTTTCGTGATGCGCGCCGAGCGCCCGACGGCGCGGGCGAGGGCCACGTCTTGCGTCTGCAGCGTGAGCTGAAACGCCTCGTCACCCAGCTTCGCCAGCGTGCCGCTGAGCACGAAGCGGCTGCCCATCGCACCGGCGAGCTCCGCCAGGCACGAGCTGCCGTCTTCGGAGCAGCCCAGCAGCTGCTTCTGCCGCTCCACGCCCAGCAGCGTCATCGCGTCGCTCGAGGTCGCGACCGAGAACAGCCCCGATTGACTCGCGGTGGCGCCCAGCGCCTCGCTCAAGCTGTGCGCCAGCGCCGGTTCGATGCCGCCGGCGGCCTGCAGCTCGAGCACCAGCAGCTTCGGCTTTTCACCCGCGCTCCAGGCTGTCGTCGCGACGGCGCACCCCAGAGCCAGCCACCCGAATTTCATGGTGATGAACCCTCTCACACCTCGCCGCGGTGGGGCGTTCATTCGACATCAGGTGCGCAGCACGCCCAGCGCCAGCCGCCTGAAGGTCGCGGCGATGGACTGGGCTCGCGCTGGACTGGGCGACTCGAGCAGCTCCGCGAGCAGCTCGAGGAACCCGCCGGCCAGGAAGTGCGCGGTCGTCGCCCGCACCGCCGCGGGCACCTTCAACACGCTGAGCTCGTGCGTGAGCGCCGTCACCACCACCTCGCGAAACCGCCACTGCACCTGCTGACCACTCTGGCGCCCCACCACGGCCTTGAACACCCGCTCGTTCTCCACGGCGTGGCTCAGCAACGGCTCGGCGAAGGCGAACGGCACCTTCGCGTCGCGGCCCAGCGCGGCCATCTCGGCGTGCAGCTCGTCGAAGCCGCTCACCAGCAGCGCTTCCTTGTCGGCGTAGTGCACGTAGAAGGTCGAGCGCCCCACGTCGGCGCGCTCCGTCACGTCGCGCACGGTGACCGCGTCCCACCCGCGCTCGAGGATCAGGCTGACCAGCGCCTCGCGGAGCTGCCGCTGCGTCCTGCGCACCCGCCGGTCGTCTGGCTGTTTCTGGACTCGCGGGCCCGCCTGTCCGGTTCTGGACGGCGGCTTCGGCGTGTCGAGGCGGGTTCGTGGACGCGTGGCCATAGTGAGACACTATGACCACTAACACTCAGTCAGACCAGCAGCGGCCCGCCGCCACCTTGCGCGCGGTGAGCAAGGCCTACCCGAACTCGAGCGCCCTCCGGGCGGTCGACCTCACCCTGGGCCCCGGGGAGCACGTGGCGGTGATCGGCCGTTCGGGCAGCGGCAAGTCGACGTTGCTCAACATGCTCACCGGCATCGATCGCCCCACCTCGGGCTCGGTGGAGGTCGATGGGGTCGACCTGGGCACGCTCGACGAAGGCGCGCTCGCGGTCTTCCGCGGCCGCCACATCGGCATCGTGTTCCAGTTCTTCCAGCTCATCCCCACCCTGAGCGTGCGCGAGAACGTGCTGCTGGCGATGGAGCTGGTGGGCGCGGTTCCGCCCTCGGCCCGCGACGCCCGGGCCCAGCGGCTGCTGGAAGAGGTGGGCATCGCGGCGCACGCGGACCGGCTCCCCGGCTCGCTGTCCGGCGGGGAGCAGCAGCGCGCCGCCATCGCCCGCGCGCTGGCCAACGACCCCGGGCTGCTGGTCGCCGACGAACCCACCGGCAACCTCGACACCGAGACCGCGGCGAGCGTCGCCGCGCTGCTGCGGGACCTCGCGAGGCGGGGGAAGACCGTGGTGGTGGTGACGCACGACCCCGCGGTGGCCGCGACCTGCTCGCGGGTGGTGCAGCTCACCGACGGCCGCCTGGCGGAGCGCGCGTCATGAGGCTGCAGGCCACGCTGGCGCTGCGTGAGCTGCGCCTGCACCCGGGACGCACCGGCCTGGTGGTGGCGGCGCTGGTGCTGGGGGTGTGGGGCATGGGCACGCCCCTGGTGTCGTCACGCATCCTCACGCCCGACCTCGCCGCCAACTTCCAGCGCACGCGGCCGCCCCACGTCATCCTGCGGTCCGACGACTTCAGTGCGTTCGATGCGGCCGCGTTTCCGGAAGTGGAGTCGGCAACGCTGCGCGACTTCGCGGTCCACCGCGTCGAGGTCGCGCCCGACAAGTGGTTGCCCCTCTATCTCTACGGCGTGGACGCCTTCACCGACGCGCCCCTGGGCCGGCTCACGCCGCAGCAGGGCGCGGCGACCCCTCCGCCGGGCACCGTGCTGGTCGAGCGCGATGGGCTGCGCGTGGCGACGTTCGGAGTGGGCGCCGCGCCGCGCATCAGCGTGGGCGGCCGGCTGGGCACCCTGCCCATCAGCGGCGTCACCTTCGACGCCAGCCAGGCCCCCGCCACGCAGGACGCGTTCATCTACGCGTACGCAGACAGGCCGACCTGGGCGGCGCTCACCGGGGCGCCCACCGGGCACCGCCTCGCCGTGCGCCTTCGCGACGTGCGCTCGGCCGGCGACGTGCAGCGGGTGACGGCGCGCCTGGTGGAGCGGCTGGCGGGCGCGGGCGTGCAGGTCACCTCCACCGAGGTGCCGCGCTTCGAGCAGCACCCGCACCAGTGGCAGCTCGACACCCTGCTGTTCCTGGTCAGCGCCGTGGGGGCGCTCGCCTTCGCGATGGCGGCGGTGCTCGTCTCGCAGTTGATGCGCGCGGTCCTTGCGGGGCAGGTGCGGCAGGTGGGCGTGCTCAAGGCGGTGGGCGCGACGCGCGGCCAGGTGCTCCGCGTCTCGGTGATGACGTCGATGGCGATGGGGGTGGCCGCGGGGCTGCTGGGGGTGCCGCTCGCCGCCCTCTCGGGGCGGCTCTTCTCGGCGTTCGTGGCGAAGACCCTCAACTTCGACGTCCTCACGCCGGGCGTGCCGCACGAGGTGCTGGTGGTGTTGGCGGGCGCGAGCCTGGTGCTGCCGCTGCTCTTCTCCTTGCCCACCCTGGTGCGCGGCAGCCGCCTCACGGTGAAGGCCGCGCTGCGGGACGTGGGCGTGGCGCCCGCGAGCCGCGCCCAGGTGGCGGCGCGCGGCTGGCTGTCGCCCCAGTGGCGGCTGGCGCTGCGCAACGTGCTGCGCGATCGCACCCGGCTGGTGGTGACCGTGCTCTCGATGGGCGTGGGCGTGGCCATCTTCGAGACCGGCTTCAACGTGCGGGCGTCGCTGTGGCAGCTGCTCTCGAACGTGAGCAGCGAGAACCGCTACGACGTGACCGTGGTCCTCTCGGGCCCGGTGGAACGCGAGCGGGCGTTCGCGCCCTTCGCGGCCGTGGCCAACGTCGAGCGGGTCGAGGCCTGGGCCGGAGGGCAGGGCGAGGTGCAGTCGCGGGTGCTCTCGACGCGTGAAGGGGTGGGCGTGGTCGCGCTGCCGCGTGAGTCGGCGCTGCTGAAGCTCGAGCTCACCGCCGGGCGCTGGCTCGAGCCGTCGCCCGGGCTCGAGGTGGTGCTCAACCAGCAGGCGTGGCTCGCGTACGGCAAACCCGCGCTGGGCGACCGCGTCGACCTGTTCGTCGGTGCGCAGTCGGCGCCGGCGGTGGTGGTGGGCCTGGCGCAGCAGTTCGAGAAGGCGAAGCTCTACGTCGACCAGGGCGACTTCGACGCGCGCTTCAACCCCGAACATCGCGTCACCACGCTGCTCTTCGTCGCCCAGCGTGACGGCTACGACGAGGTGCTGAAGCTCGAGCGCGACCTGGAGCAGGCGGTGGCGTCGTCAGGGCTCCCGGTGCTGTACGTGATGTCGCACGCCGAGCGGGTGCGCATCATCTCCGAGCACCTGGACATCATCCTGGTGACGCTGCTGGTGCTCTCGTTGCTCGTGCTCGTGGTGAGCGCGATCGGCAATGCCGCGGCCGCGGGTGTCGACGTGCTGCAGCGCACCCGCGAGCTGGGCGTGATGCGCGCCATCGGCGCCACGCCGGAGGTCATCTCGAGGCTGCTGCGCCGCGAGGGCCTGGTGATGAGCACGCTCGGCATCGGGCTGGGGTTGTTGCTCGCGCTGCCGCTGACCCGGACCGCGGCGGGCTTCTTCGGAGACCTCATGCTCGGGGACGGAGGGCGGCTCGAGCCCGCGTTCAGCGGCGCCGGCTTCGTGGTGACGGTGAGCGTGACCTTCGTCTTCAGCCTGCTGGCGAGCTGGGCACCCGCCCGCTCGGCGCTGCGGTCGCCGGCCCACCAGGCGCTGCAGCAGGGGTGATCACCACCCGAGGCGAAGGAACTGCCCCAGGTCAGCCGCGTCGCACGCCGCCCGGAAGTCGCGCCGCCGCAGGCGCGGCCAACCCGCGAAGTAGCGGGGCACCCACTGCACGTCGAACTTGTTCTTGAAGCGCCGCAGGCCCTCGAAGTTGAAGCGGCTGCCGGTGGCGGCGACGGCGGCGGGCACCGCGGCGAGCAGCGCGCGGTTGAGCGCACCGAGCCCTTCGCGCGCGGGCTCTTCCACGAAGAAGGCCACCTGGCCCAGGTCGAGCCGGGCCTGCGCCTCGCGCTGCAGCACCTCGACCACGTGCGAGAGCAGCAGCTCCATCGCGCCATCGGGCGCCTCGGGGTGGCGCACCAGCAGCTCGACGTGCCAGGCGCCGCCGCCCGTCTGGGTGAGTGACACCAGCCCCACCGCGCGGCCCGCGGCGCTCACCACGAAGGCGCGATCGGCGTCTTCCACCCGCGCCCGGAACACGTAGCGCAGCGTCGCCTGCCCACCGCGCGCGGCCAGCTCGAGCTCGTCCTGGAGCGGTCCGGAAGCCGCCGGCTTCACCTCTGCCGCGGCCGCCTCGCTGGCGCGCCGCGCCAGGTTCCTCACCTTGTGCGGGGGCCGGTAGCCACCGAGCGTGATGCGCGCGCTCGAGCCGATCAACACCGCGCCGCTCTCCGCCCCCAGCGCCTGGAGCTGTTCCGCGTCGAGCCCCTGCGCCACCAGCGGCGCCTGCTTCGCCAACGTGTCGAGCCGCTCCTTGAGCGACTCGAGCGTCGCGCCGGGGCCGACCTGCGGCGCGTGAATGAACTGCCCGCCCGTCTCCAGCGCCAGCGCGCGCCAGTCGACGAGGCCGTCGGCACCGCCGTGACTCCAGCTCAACGGAAGCTCGAACGTGCTCATGCATTCGAGCGTGCCACCGGGCCCCCCCTCGAGACGAGTAGACTCGCCGCCTCAGTGAACAAGTGGCTGCCCTTCGCGCCTCCTCGGGAGTCGAGGCCGCAATGACTTTCGCTCCCACTGACCTGTGCACTGCAGTGAACAGGGTGACCTGCAGTGGGCAACGGGCTGGAGCCGTTCCTCAATTTGCATTACGTAAGCAAAAACAATCAGGACCCCTGATCCAGGTCATTGCGCCGTCCGTTTACATCTGGGCCGCGGCACGAAGGCTGCTCTGGAACACCCGCCCATGCTCCGCAGCCTCCTCGCCCTCTGTCTCCTCTGCCTCGCCGCCTGCGTGGGAGACCTCATGCCAGGCACCACGCCGGCCGGCGGAGACCACGCGCCCGCCGAGCCGGTGAAGCCGCCCATCGAGGTCGCCATCGCGCCTGCGCAGGCCCGGGTGCTGAGCGCGCCCGAGTACCGCAGCACCATTCGCGACCTGCTGGGCCTCACCGTGGCCTCGACCCTCACCCACGCCGATTGGACGGGCGGCTTCGACAACGGCGCGGCGATTCAGGTCGACGAGAACCTCTTCTCTGCGTTGCTCACCGAAGGCGAGGCGCTCGCCCAGCAGTACGTGGCGACGCGCCTGGCCGCCGACTTTCCCTGCTACGACCCCGCGGCTCTCTCCGACGCCTGCGTGCGCACGGTCATCGTTCAGCTGGGCCGGCGGGCGTATCGCCGCCCGCTCACCGCCGCCCAGGCCGAGGAGCTCTTCACCTTCTTCGGCGGCGTGGGCGACCGGCCGCTGGGCGTGGAGCTGCTCATCACCCGGCTGATCACCTCGCCCCATCTTCTCTACCGCACCGAGGTCGGCCAGCGGGTGCAGGCCGGGAGCGATCAATTCGCGCTTGATGACTTCGAGAAGGCCTCGCTCATCTCCTACACGCTCACCGGCACCATGCCCGACGAGGCGCTGCTCGCCGACGCCGAGGCGGGGCTGCTCGACGACGTGCACCTGCGCGCGCACATTCGCCGCCTGTGGGCTTCGCCGCGCACCCGCGAGCGCCAGGCCGACTTCTTCAGGCAGTGGCTCAAGGTCACCACGCTCGACCAGATGGCGCGCCAGCCCGGCGACTTCGCCAAGCTCACCGCGCCCGAGCAGGGCCGCTCGCTCAAGGCCGAGTTCGACGCGTTCGTGAGCGCGGTCATCTTCGATGGTGCGGGCACGCTGCCGGCGCTGTTCTCCGAGAGCTTCACCTTCGTCGATCGGCACACCGCGCCGCTGTACGGCCTCAGCTCGACGCAGGACGTGGCGCAGCGGGTCGCGCTCGATCCCACGCAGCGCAGGGGCATTCTCACGCTCGCCAGCACCCTGGCGGCGATCGGCTCGGCGTCCGACCCGGGCAGGGACCGCCCCGTGCTGCGCGGGCTGATGCTCAAGAAGCAGCTGCTCTGCGAAGAGGTCGGGCCGCCGTCCAGCGTGAACACCGTCGTCGCGCGCGACACCGCCATGATGGTGGCCGGCTTCGACCAGCTCACCACCCGCCAGCAGTACGAGGCGATGATGCAGCAGGGCGCCGAGTGCCGCGCGTGCCACCGGCAGTTCATGCCGCTGGGCTTCGCCTTCGGCCGCTACGACGCGCTGGGCCGCTACCGCACCACCCAGCACGGGAAGGCCATCGACCCCGCGGTGTCCGACGTGCCGTTCGGCGGAGAGGTGAAGGCGTTCGACGGCGCGCAGGACCTCGTCGACACCATCGCGAAGAGCCCCACCACCACCGCCTGCTTCAGCCGCAACTTCATGAAGTTCGCGCTCGGCTCGCCCGCGGCGCCTCACACCGAGACACTCGGCGATTCGCTGGTGCAGCAGCTCGGCACCGGGCCCCTCGAGGTGGCGCGCCTGGTGGAAGAGACTCTGTCCAGCCCCCACCTCTACGTGCGGCGCGGAGTCCCCGAGGCGCCGGTCGCCTCGACACCGGATGCCGGACCCCCCGACGCCGGGGTCACGCCCGACGCCGGCGTCGACGCGGGCGTGCCGGTCGCAAGCTCGGTGTTGCTCGCCTCGGGAGAGAGCCTGGCCCCGGGCGCGTCGAAGCCCTCGCTCGGAGGTGCCTTCACCCTCCTCAACCAGCTCGACGGAAACCTCGTGCTCTACCGCACGGGCGGCGTGCCGGTCTGGGCCACCAACACCCAGGGGACGCCCGGCGTCACCGCGATGCAGGGTGACGGCAACCTGGTGGTCTACGACCGTGACGGCCAGCCGCGCTTCCACACCGGCACGAACGGCAACCCCGGCGCCGTGCTGCACGTCGACCCCAACGGACGTCTCCTCATCCTCGCGACGAATGGCCGCGAGCTCTGGTCATCGGGAGTTCCATGAAGCGCCGCGAGTTCATCTTCAGCTCTCTGAGCGCCGCCGCGCTCCTCTCCCCGGTGCTCTCGTCGCGCCGCGCTCACGCGCAGGCCACGACGCCGCCCAAACGGCTCTTCGTCTGGGTGTGTTCCGCCGGCTACCCCGACGAGAACGCCTTCTTCAGCAACGGCCAGGAGAACAACTGGCAGCTGGGTGAGATCCTCGCGAACTGCGGCGCGGTGAAGGAGAACATGGTGGTGCTGGACGGCGTGCAGATCCGCGACTCCGGCTACAACGCCGCCGGCGCGAACCACGCGCGCGCGCCGGGCAAGGTGGTGACCGCGAAGGACGTCATCGACGACGGCGGCGAGGGGCTGCCGGGCGGCGCGTCGATCGATCAATTCGTCGCGCAGCAGCGGGGCCTCACCGCGCTCGAGGTGAACATCACCGACGTCGAGGGCCGCAGCGACGAGTCGATCCGCGAGCGGCCGTTCGCCACCGGGGCCAACGCGTTCAAGGTGGCGATCAAGCCGCCCTCGGCCGCGTGGGATCGCATGTTCGGTGGCTTCGTCCCTCCCCAGGGTGACCTGGGCCAGCGCGACACCTTGATCCGCCGGCTCACCGCGCGGCGCTCGCTGCTCGACGGCCTGGGCCGCGACCTCTCGAGGCTGCGCGCCGAGCTCTCGGGCGTGGAGAAGCTCAAGCTCGACGTGCACGAGCATTCCATTCGCAGCGCCGAGCAGAGCGTGCTGCGAGACCTGGGCAACGTGCCGCCCCCGCTCACGCGCTGCGAGCCGCCGGTGCGCCCCACCAACGACTTCAACATTCCGCACCGCATTCGCGCGCACTTCGACGTGATGCACGCCGCCTTCGCCTGCAACCGCGCCCAGGTGGGCTCGATGGTGTGGGGTGGGTCGGGCTTCGGCTGGCGCTACGACTGGTTGCCCAACACCAACGTGGCCGACCTGCACAACGACGTGCACCACCAGCCGGTGCAGCAGCGCGAGCTCTACATTCGCTGCGCGAAGTACGACTGGCAGATGCTGGGCGAGTTCGTGCGGCGCCTGCGCGAGACGCCCGAAGGCGACGGCAACATGCTCGACAACACCATCGTGCTCGGCATCTCGCACTTCGGTGGGCACCACGACATCCGCCGCCTGCCCGCGGTGCTCTTCGGCACCGCGAAGGGCGGGCTGCGCACCAACCGCTACCTCAAGTTCAACACGCCCATCTTCAACGACACCGTGTTGACCTCGGTCGCGCGCTTGATGGGCGTTCAGGTCAACGGCTTCGGAGACGACGGCGCCTGCGGCCCGGTGCCCGGCCTGCTCTGAAGGCGGGGCCCGCCATTTTTTGCGCGCCCGGCGGGCGGTGGCTCGTGCACTATGGCCCCGTGGTCGCTTCATCAGACAGTGGAAGGCAGGTGGGCGACCTCGAGATCGTCGCGCCCCTCTCGGTCGATGGCCTGGCCGAGCTGTTCCTCGCCGCCGCCCCCGGGGGAGGAACCCTCAAGAAGTTCGTGATGCTCCAGCAGCTCTGCCGCCCGTTCCGCGACGACCCGGAGTTCACCCAGCGGTTCCTCGAGGAAGCCCGGCTCTCTGCGGGCCTCACCCACCCCAACGTGGGCCGCGTGCTCAAGCTCGGGCGCGATCCCGGGCGGGGTGACCCGTACCTCGCGACGGAGTTCATCGCCGGCAAGACCCTCGCGGGCCTGGTGAAGGTCGCCGAAGAGCACGGCTTCCAGCTGCCCCTGCCCCTCGCCTGCCGCATCGTGCACGACGTGTGTCTGGGGTTGCAGGCGGCACACGAGCTGGCCGATGCCTCGGGCGCCGCGCTGGGCCTGGTGCACGGTGACGTCACCCCGCGCAACGTGGTGATCACCTTCGAGGGCCGCGCGAAGCTGATCGACCTGGGCCTCTCCCGCGCGCGCCGCGAGCTGCGCCTGACGCACCCCGAGCTGGCGAAGGGAACGCTGAGCTACATCAGCCCCGAGCAGGTGCTGGGTCACCCCATCGACGCGCGCACCGACCTCTTCGCCGCCGCGACCATCCTCTTCGAGCTGATCAGCGGGCGGAAGATGTTCCCCAACGAGCTGGCGGCGCCGCACGCGGTGGTGATGGAGCGGCCACCCGCGCCCAGCACGCTCGCGCCCGACGTGCCGCCGGATCTCGACGACGCGGTGCTCAAGGCGCTCGAGAGGAACCCCGATCAGCGCCACGCGTCGGCGTACGACTTCGCCTGCGCGATCGCCGCGGCCGTGCCGCTCGCCCCCACCAGCGAGGTCACCGAGCTGGTGACGCGGCTCTTCGCCGAGGACCAGCGGGCGACGCAGGCGCTGCTCGCCACGCTGGCCGCCGACGATCCCGACGAGGCGACGCTGTATGCGTGGCTGTCGCGTTGGGAAGGTGAGGGCGTCTCGCATCAGCCGCCCCCGGTGCGGCCGGTCGTCCCGCCCCGGGCGCCCGCCCTGGCGTGGCCGGCTGAGCTGCCGCCACCACCCGAGCCTGCTGCGCCCTGGCCGGCTGAACTCGCCCCGCCTGCGCAGCCACCGCCGTCCGCTTCGTGGCCGGCTGCGCTCGAGCCGGCGCCCTCGGCGACGTGGTCCACCGGGGCTGCGCCCGCGAGCCCTCTGCACACGTCGACCACACCCGCGTGGCCGTCCGTGCTCGCGCCACCGCCCGTGGCTCCGGTGGACTCCGCGCCCGCAGACGAACCGCTCGCGCTCGCTCCCGCGCCCGGCCCTGTGGCGTGGGCAGACGAGCCGCTCGCGCCAGCGGCCCCCCCGAGTGGACCCCAGACGCGCCCCCCGCCGCCTGTCGCCTGGCCAGCCGAGCTCGCGCCCCCGCCCGCGGGTGGGGCGCGGCGGTCTGCGCGCTCGACCCCTCCGGGCTCTGGCGCGTGGCCAGCTGAGCTCTCCGCTCCACCTGCGCCTGCCGGGTGGCCGTCCGAGCTCTCGGCTCCACCTGCGCCTGCCGGTTGGCCGTCCGAGCTCTCGGCTCCACCTGCACCTGCCGGCTGGCCGTCCGAGCTCTCGCCACCGCCGCCTGCCGCGTGGCCAGCCGAGCTGTCTTCTCCGCCCGCCCCTTCCGGTTGGCCGAAAGAGCTCTCGCCTCCGCCGCCAGCCGCGTGGCCCGCCGAGCTGTCACCTCCGTCGCTCGCGCCCGAGCCTGCTGCCTGGCCCGCCGAGCTCGCGGCACCGCCCGCCGCTGCGCCCGTGGAACGCGCGCCTTCGCCGGCTGCTCCGCTCTCTCCGTTCGAGCCCTCGCCGACGCGACCTGAGGGGCCGCGAGGGGAGAAGAGCCGGGCCGAGCCTCCTTCCGTGCCCGCGCCGCCCCGGGCCCCCGGGCCCGAAGACTCGGTTCCACCCGTGGTGCCGGCGGCGACCCCGGCTCAGCGGGCGCGGGTGGTGGCGGCGCTGGTGTTGCTGTTGATCGCCGTCGGGCTCGCCGTCGCCTGGTACAGGGGCGCGCTCAGCCCGCGCCGCGCGGCCCCGCCTCAGCTCGAGGAGCCGGTGCGCTGACTCACTTCGAGAAGCGCCCCTTGGGGAACTTCTCGACGAGCTTCTTGATGCCCGCATCAGTCACCGCCGTCTTGCGGGCGCTGAAGGTGGTCAGCTCCGGCAGGGTCACCAGCGTGGCGGTCACCGCGTCGGTCACCTTCGTCTCGTCGCCCTGCAGCCAGCGGATCTTCGGGTGCTTCGCGAAGTGCGCCACGCCCTTGTCGCCGATCTCGGTGCGGTCGAACCACACGGTCTCGAGCGTCTTGATCTTCGCCAGCGACTTCATGCCCGCGTCGGTCACCGCCGTCTTGCTCACGTAGATGGTGCGCAGCGAGAGCCCCGAGATGGCCTCCATCGTCTTGTCACCGGCCCTGGTGCTCCACACGTAGAGGCTCTCGAGCGTCTTGATCTTCCCCAGGTGAACGCCGCCCACGTCGTCGACCTTGCTCGACATCACGGTGAGGTCCTTGAGCGTCTTCGACTTCGCCAGCTCTTCCACCTCTTCGTTGATCTCGGCGTTCTGGATCACGAGGTTGGTCAGCTTCGGCATCGCCGCGATCGCCGCCATGCCCTTGCGTGTCACGCCCTTCATGCCGTTGAACCAGAGGTTGGTGATGGGCGTGGCCTTGAGCGCCTCGAGCCCCTCGTCGCCCACCTTCGTGCTGCTGATGTCGAGCCGCGACAGGGCGGGGAGTCTGGCGATCGACACCATCGCCGCCGCGGTGATGGGCGTGTCGAACGCGACGATCTCCCTGAGCCTGGGCAGCTTCGCCAGCTCGACGAACGCCGCGTCGGTGACGCCCGAGTAGTGGATCTTCACCGTCTCGAGGTCGGGCACCGCCTTCACCAGCTCGGTCACCATCGCGTCGGTGGCGATCTTGTTCGAGAACGCCACCTCGCGCAGCCCGGGGATGCCCTTGAGCTTCGCCAGGTCGGTCGCCACCGTCTTGTCCTTCGGGCCCTCGAAGCTGACGCTGCGGGCCTTCGCGATCAGCTCCGGCGTGGGCGGCTGTGAGTTCACCTTCGCCCCGATGCCGCGCAGCCACTCGGCGACCTCCGCGGGGCTCTGTGCAAACGAAGTCGAGGACAACGTGAGCACGGCGAGCAGCGAGCGAAGCAGCATGGGGAAGCTCCTGGGGCAGGCGGGGAATGGCACGGAAGCACCGGGCATGCCGCCGTTCCCCTTCGGGCGACGGTCGAAATGACGCTCCCCGGGTGTCGGGGCGACGTCAGCGCGTCACTTCGCGGGGAAGACGGGCGGCGCCTGAGGTACCCTGTTCAACCCATGCGGCCGCTGGCAATCGATCCTTCCCTCGACGAGCGAGGCCTGTGGGCAGGGCTGCAGGCGCTCCTCTCGCGCCTGGGGAACAGCGACCTGACCCCCGACGACTTCCTCGACGCGCTCGCCGACGTGCTGGGCGCCGACCGCGCCCTGCTCCTGCTCTCGTACGCCGAGGGCGAGACGGTGCCGGTGAACGCGCGGAAAGAGGGCCGGGCGCTGAGCGCTGCCGAGCGGCAGCAGCTCACCCGCACCCTGGTGCGCGAGGCCGAACAGGCGGGGCGCTGCGTCTCGATGTCGGCCTTCGACGGCGACGGCGGCACCGAGAGCGTGCAGGCCTTCGGCATTCTCGCGGCCTTCGCGGTGCCGCTCGAGCCGGGCGTGCTGTCGGCCGCGCAGGGTGACGACGGCGCGCGGCGCGGCGTGCTGTACGTCGACTTCCGCGATCGTTCGAAGATCCCTTCGCCCCGGGTGGCCGAGTTCCTCACCGCCGCCGCCGCGCTGCTCTCGTCGGTGGTGGCCCAGGGACAACGCCTGGCCCAGACGCGGGAATCGCTGCGCAGCGAGCGGGTGCGGCTGCAGCGCCCGGTGGGGCCGACGTTCGATCAACTGCTCGGCTCACCCGCGCTCGAACCGCTCGCCCGCAGCGTGAGGGCGGCGCTGCTCTCCGACGCCCCCATCCTCTTCACCGGGGAATCGGGCACCGGCAAGACGATGCTCGCCCAGCTCTTCGCCGAGGCGTCGGGCCGCACCCCGGTGGTGCGCGCCACGCTGGGCAGCAGCGACGATCTCAACACCATCACCTCCGAGCTCTTCGGCCACGAGAAGGGTGCGTTCTCCGGCGCGCTCGCCCGGCGGGTGGGCCTGGTGGAGTACGCCGACGGCGGCAGCCTCATCTTCGACGAGATCCTCAACCTTCCCCGCGCGGCGCAGCAGCTGCTGCTCGACTTCACCCAGTTCGGCACCTACCGCCCGCTGGGCTGGGCCCGCCCTGAGTCGCGGCGCAGCCGCACCCGGCTCATCTGCGCCACCAACGGCGACATGGAGGCCGCGGTCGCCGACGGCCGCTTCCGCGCCGACCTGTACTACCGCATCGCCGGGCACCGGCTGCACCTGCCCTCGCTGCGCGAGCGGCGCGCCGACCTCGGGGCGCTCGCGCTCGACTACCTGCGCCGCGTCGATCCCGCCCGGCAGTGGAGCCTCGAGCCCGCCCTGGTGAAGTGGCTCACCTCGGAACAGCACGACTGGCCGGGCAACTTCCGCCAGCTCGAGGCCACGCTCCGCCGCGCGATGGACCACGCGCTGCTCGAAGACGCCGACGCCGATCGCCTCACCACCGCGCACGTCGACGGCGCCCCCACGCCCGGCGTCGCGCCGAAACCCGCGGAGGCCCCGGCACCGCCGGCCGGGTGGCTCGAGCTGCAGCAGCGCCGCGATACGCTCGACGCCCAGGAGCGTGACGTCATCCGCGCGGCCCTCGCGCGCGCCGACGGCGTGGTCTCGCGCGCCGCGCGCGAGCTGGGCCTGCCCCGCACCAGCCTGCTCAGCCGCATGGCGTCCTACGGGCTCGGGCGCGAGTGACCGTCTCCCCCTCGAGGCGCGAGTTCGCCCTCGCCGCGTGGCCAGAGGCGCTCTCCCGGCGCTTCACCCCCACGGCGCTGCTGGGCCGCGGCCAGTTCGGCACCGTCTTCGCGGCCACCGAGCGCGCGCGTGGTGCCCGGGTGGCCGTCAAGGCGCTGCGCGCCGATCGCCCCACCGCGCTCCAGGCCTTCAAGCGCGAGTTCCGCGCCCTCACCGATCTCGCGCACGACAACCTGGTCGCGCTCCACGAGCTGGGCCGCGAGGGCGACCACTGGTTCCTGGTGATGGAGGCGGTCGACGGCCTCGAGCTGCGGCCCGCGCTCGAGGGCGCGGGCGTCGAGCGCGTGCGCCACGTCTTCGTGCAGGTCGCGCTGGGCTTGAGCTTCCTCCATGCCTCGGGGCGGCTGCACCGCGACCTGAAGCCGTCGAACGTGCGCGTCACGCCCGCGGGGCGCGCGGTGGTGCTCGACTTCGGCCTCGCGGTCGACGGCGCTCCCGACGCGGGTGAGGGCCTGGTGGGCGCAGCCGGGTACCTCGCGCCCGAGCAGGCCGCGGGGGCGCACGCCAGCGCGGCGAGTGACGTGTACGCGCTGGGCGTGATGCTGCACGAGGCGCTGTGCGGCGTTCGGCCCTTCGAGGGCCCTGCGCTCGAGGTGCTGGCGAACAAGCGCCGCGGCGAGGCGGTGCTGAAGCTCGACGCGGCCACGCCCGGGCCGCTGCGGGCGCTGTGCGCGCGCATGCTCGCCCTCTCACCCGCCGCGAGGCCCTCGGCCGCCGAGGTGGTGACGGCGCTCGATTCCACCCTGGTGCCGCTGCTCGCGTGGCGGCCCGACGCGCCGTTGATCGGCCGCGAGGACGCGCTCTCCGAGCTCGAGCGTGCCTTCGAGCGGGTGCGAGCCGAGGGCGCGGTGGCGGTGTGGCTCCAGGGCGCGCCCGGGCTGGGGAAGTCGGCGCTCTTGAGGCAGTTCCTCGCCAGCAAGCGGGACGTCGACGGCGTGCTGGTGCTCGCCTCGCGCTGCTTCGAGCACGAGAGCACGCCCTTCAAGGCCATCGACGGCCTCGTCGATGGCCTCGCCCGCTGGTTGACCTCGCGCAGCGCGCCGCTCCCGGGCCCGCTGCTCAGGCACGCGGCGAACCTGGGCCGCAGCTTTCCGGCGCTGCGGCACGTGCCCGCGCTCGCCGGGGCGACGCCGTCGAGCTCTCCCCCCGAGGCGCACCTCCACGAGTCGGCCGTCGCGCTGCGAGAGGTGCTGACCTTCGCGGCGAGCGAGGCGCGGGTGCTGGTGTGCATCGACGATCTCCACTGGGCCGACACCGACTCGGTGCCCTTCCTCCGCGAGCTGCTGGAGGGCGAGTCGCCACCGCCGGTGCTCTTCCTGGGGGCGCTGCGCGACGAAGGCCACCCGCTGCTCGAGGCGTTCCGCGGAGAGAGGGTCGAGCGGGCCGCGGCGGCGAACGCGGGCGACCCGGCACCCCGCGCGAAAGCCGAGCCGCCGCCGGCCGACGAGGTCAGCCCCCGGGGTCCGTTCGGCGCGCGCGCCCAGCGCCTCGAGCTGCGGCTGGCTCCGCTCACGCCCACGCAGAGTCATCACCTCGCCCGCGCGCTGCTCCCCGAGGGCCGGGCGGTCGAGGCGCTGGTGGCGGAGGCCGGAGGCAACCCATTTCTCCTGCACACCCTCGCCGGTCACGAGGGCGGGCTGCGCGGGGCGGTCTCGGCGCGCGTGGCGAAGCTCCCTGCTGCGGCGCAGCGGCTGCTCGAGGTGGTGTGCCTGGCAGGGGCGCCGCTGCCGCGCGCGCTCTGGGTGGCCGCCGCCGCGCTGGGCACCGACGACGGCCTCGCGCTGGGCCACCTGCGGGCAGGCCGGCTGGTGCGGGTGCGGCGCGATGGCTCGCTCGAGCCCTACCACGACACCCTGCGGCGCGCGGTCGAGGCCGAGCTGCCCGCGCCCCTCAAGTCGGAGCGCCACGCGGGGCTCGCCCACGCGCTCGAGGCGGCGGGTGCGGTCGACCCCGAGCTGCTCGCGCTGCACCTCCATGGCGCGGGGCGCCCCGAAGCGGCCGCGGCCCAGGCCACCCGCGGCGCCGAGCGCGCGATGTCGGCGCTCGCCTTCCACCACGCGGCCCAGCTCTACGCCAGGTCGCTCGAGTGGGCGCCGTCCCAGCCCGGCGCGCGCGCAGTGAAGGCGGCGCTGGGCGAGGCGCTCTCGAATGCGGGACAGGGTCAAGGCGCCGCCGAGGCGTTGCTCGCGGCGTGCGAGGGCGCGCCGCCCACCGAGCAGCTCGAGCTCCGTCGCCGCGCGGCTGGCCAGCTGCTGCGCTCGGGCCATCTCGAGCGGGGCCTGTCGCTCACCCGCTCGGTGCTCGAGGCGCAGGGCCTGTCGCTGGCGAACACCCCGCGCGGCGCCGTCGCCTCGCTGGTGTGGACGCGCGCCCGGCTGCGGCTGCGGGGGCGTCACTTCGTGGCGCGGGCGGCCGAGACGATCGCTTCCGCCGAGCTGGCGCGGATCGACGCGTTGACCTCCACGTCCATCGGGCTGGCCGCGGTCGACTCGCTGCGCGCGGCCGACCTGATGGGGCAGGCGCTGCTGCGAGCGTTGCGCGCGGGTGAATCGGCGCGCGTGGCCGTATGCCTGGGCTTCGAGACCGCCTTCTCGGGAAACGCCGGCGGCAGGGCCGAGGCGCGCACCCGCCAGCTCATGGCCGAAGCCGACGAGGTCTCGGCCGCGCTGGGCCAGCCCTACGCCCGCGCCTGCGCGCTGGGCGGCGCGGGCATCGCGTTCTTTCACCTCGGGCACCTCGCGGAGTCGCGGGCGCGGCTCGAGGAGGCGGTGGAGCTCTTCACCCGCTGCCCCGGCGCGGTGAAGGAGCGGTTCACCATTCAGCTCTTCGCGCTCGCGGGCCTGGCGCAGGCAGGGGACTTCGCCGAGCTGGGGCGCCGGCTGGGCGGGTACCTGCGGCTGGCGATCGAGCGGGGCGATCGCTACGCCGAGGCCAACCTGAGGGCAGGCCTGCCGAACCTGGTGTGGCTGGCGGCCGACGACGAGCCGCGCGCGCGGCTCGAGGCCGAGCTGGCGCGCGCGGGGCTCGAGACCACCGGCTACTCGGTGCAGCACTTCTTTCACCTGCTCTGCCGGTTCCACATCGAGCTCTACGTGGGCGACGGGGCCGCCGCGCAGCAGGTGCTCGACGAAGGGTTGCCCGCGCTCGAGCGCTCGCTGCTCTCACGCACCGAGTGGATCGCCGTGGCCATCGCGTGGATGCGCGGTCGCGCGCTGCTCCTGGCGGGCGCCTCGGGCGCTTCGCGCAGGGCGCTGCTCCGCGAGGTCGACACGCTGGAGAAACGCAGGCGCCCGTGGGCCGATGCGCTGGCCCTCTCGCTGAGGGCGGGTGAGCGGCGCGCGGCGGGGGCTGACCCCGCCGGGCCGCTCGAGCGCGCGGTGAAGCGCTGCGAAGAGGCTGGCCTCGAGCTGCACGCCCACTGCGGCCGGTTCGTCACCGCGCGGCTCCACGCTGACGCCGCAGGCGAGGCGCACGCACGCGCCGCCGCGGAGCGCCTGGGCGTGAAGTCGGTCGACCGCATGGCCCGGCTCTACTTCCCGGGGCTGATCAGCTGACGCCGACGGGACTCTTCAACGTCCCATGAACCAGAGCGCGCTCACCTCGGAGCGCGGATCTGATCGGGTGAAGCGCATCGCGTGACTGTATTCTGCCGCGACGGGAGCGTGGCGATGGCAGACGAGACGGCGGAGACACCCTACGCGTTGGCGAAGCGCCTCCATTCCCAGGGCGCGGCGATTCTGGAGATCGAGCGGGCGCTGCGGGAGCGGGGGCTCGACGAGGACGAGGCGCGCATCGCCGCGCGGGCAGGGCGCGGGGAAGCCGGCTTCTCCCTTGCCGTCGCGACGCCTGGCGCACCGCAGAGCCAGCCCGTGGAGCTCCCCTCGGAGCCTCCCGCCGAGACGCCGACACACCCCTGTCCATTGCACGCGGCCTGGCCCGTGGTCGGCACCTGTACACGCTGCGGCAAGTTCTTCTGCGCCCGCTGCCTCAAGGACGCGGGCTTCGTGCGCGCCCCGGAGTCGAACCAGTGCCCCACCTGCGAGGCGCGTTTCCCGCACGTGCAGGGCATCGGCGGGTGGCTGGTGTTGCCGGCGCTGCACGTGACGCTGGTCGGCCCGCTGTCCGCCCTCGTAGGCCTGGGGCAGGACGCGATGGCGGTGCCGGAAGTCTCGGGGCCGCTCCTCGCGCCGGTGGTGGTCGAGATGCTCGCGAACGCCTCGTACCTCGCGCTGGCGATCTTCGCGGCCATCGCCTTCTTCCAGAAGAAGCGGCGCGCGGTGCCGCTGATGATCTCGTTCTACACGGCGGCGATGCTGCTCGCGGTTCTCTCGCTGGTGTTGACCGGGTGGATCGAGAGCATCGCCGGCACGCCGGTCGGCGAGCAGAACGCGGGCGTGCAGGTCGGCCGCGCCTTCATCTCGAGCCTGGTGTGGATCGCGTACTTCGCGCAGTCGAAGCGCGTGAAGGCGACGTTCATCGTGCCCTGAGTCAGCGGTCCTTCACGCGCGCGAGGATGGTCTTGAAGAAGTCGATCGCCGCCTTGCGCTGGCCGCCCTTCGCGAGGAACGGAGGTACGGCGCCACCCGGGTCGCTGAAGATGAGGTAGGTGATGTTCAGCTTCCCTGCGTCCGCGGGCACCACCGTCCAGAAGCCGCGCACCGCGAGCCCACGTGGCCCGGCGCCTGCGGGTACCGCGCGTCGTCCTCGGTCTGAAACGAGACCTCGCAGCGCCCGGTGTCGGCTGCCTTCTCGAGCTTCACGTGGAGGACGTGCCACCCGCCGCAACCCTTCTTCACAATCAGGCGCTGAATGTGAAGGGTGGGGTGACCCGTCCGTCGGTGCGTGAGAACGAACAACTCCGCTGCGGTGATCGTGGTTGCGCTGCTGATGGCTTCGGCCTGCGCGCACCACTTCGAGGTCGAGCCCGTGGTGAGCGGCGAACTCGCGCCTCGAGGGGTGATCGAGCCCGTCGCCGCGTATGCGTACCAGCCCGACGAGAACCTCTACGAGGGAGACGTCTACTTCTACGCCACCACCGAGTACTTCGAGGGCGACACGTACGTCTTCGTCGATGGTCAACGGTGCGTGCGGCGTGACGCCCATGACCGGCGGAACCGGGGAACCCCGTGGGCCTGGTCGCCCGGCCACGGCGGAGGCGCTCGCAGGCACCGGCTCGAGCGGCCCATGCACGTGGCGCGCGACACGCGGTCTCCGTTCGAGCAGCGCCGGGACGCGCAGCGGGAACAGGAGCGCAGGGAAGAGCGGCTTCTCCGCGCCGAGGCCGAGCGTCGCGGCGCCGAGCGTCTCGAGAGCGAGCGCCGACGCGCGGAAGCGCAGGCCAGTCGGCTCGAGACGGAGCGTCGCCGGGCGGAGCAGGCCAACGTCCTCGAGACGGAGCGTCGCCGGGCGGAGCAGGCCAACGTCCTCGAGACGGAGCGTCGCCGGGCGGAGCAGGCCAACGTCCTCGAGGCTGAGCGTCGCCGGGTGGAGCAGGCCCACGTCCTCGAGGCGGAGCGCCGCCGGGTCGAGCAGGCCCACGTCCTCGAGGCGGAGCGCCGCCGGGTGGAGCAGGCGAACCGCCTCGAGGCGGAGCGTCGCCGGGTGGAGCAGGCGGATCGCCTCGAGGCGGAGCGCCGCCGCGCGGAGCAGACGAACCTCCTCGAGGCGGAGCGTCGCCGCGTGGAGCAGCAGAATCTCCTCGAGGCGGAGCGTCGCCGCGTGGAGCAGGCCAATCGCCACGAGGCCGAGCGCCGCGCAGCAGAAGCGGAGGCCCATCGCCTCGAGACGGAGCGCCGCGAGCGGGAGCAGGTCGATCGTCTCGAGGCCGAGCGTCGCCGTGCCGCTGAGGAGCAGGCGATTCGCGCAGAGGCCGAGCGCCGCCGTGAAGCGGAAGAGCTGGCCAATCGCATGGAGGCCGCGCGTCGCCAGAACCAGGAGCAGCGGCTTCGTGAGGAGGCTGAGCGTCGCCGGGCGGCGGAAGAGCAGGCCGATCGCGCCTCGCCTGCGCGTCGCGACGACGCGGAACGGCTCCGCGTCGAGACCGAGCGCCGCCGCGCGGCTGAGGAGCAGGCGAGTCACGTCGAGGCAGGACGCCGCCAGAAGGAGGACGAGCGCCTGCGTGCCGAAGCTGAGCGACGCCGGGCGGCCGAGGAGCAGGCCAACCGCCTCGACGCCGAGCGCCGGCGGAACCAGGAAGAGCGTCTCCGGGTCGAGGCTGAGCGCCGTCGGACGGCGGAGGATCAGGCGAACCGCATCGAGGCCGCGCGCCGCCAGCAGGAAGACGCGCGGCGCCGCGCCGAGGCTGATCGTCAGCGTGGCGAGCAGGAGCAGCGCCTCGAGACCGAGCGCCGCCAGAACGAAGAGGCGCGACGGCGTGAGCAGGAGCAGGCGAATCCGGCCGAGGCCGAGCGCCGCCAGAAGCCCCAGGCCGCGGAGCGTCGGCGGCTGGAGTTCCCCGCCTCACCGGCCCCCCGGCGGGAGCAGAAAGGGTGACCTTGCCGCACACCTTCAGATCACAGAGACCGACCCCGGAGAGGTAGGGTCGGCCCCCCGATGAACTTCGCACGCACGGTCGTGGCCCTCTCGCTGCTTCTCTTCCCTCTCGAAGTCCTCGCTGCGCCCGACGCACGCGTCGCGGACGCGCAGAAGCGGCTCGACACGGCTCGGTCCAGCCTGACCGCGGCGGTCCAGCGGATCGAGAAGGATCCACCCAGCAACCCCGACCTCGACGCAGCGCTGGCGGCCGTCGAGGCGCTCAAGACCGCGATCGACGCCGGCGCCGAGGCCGAGGCGAACGACCTGGACTACGCCAGGGCCGTGCTCGCCGCGCGGAAGGAACTGCGCACCCAGCGCGAGTACGTCGAGCAGCGCCGCTCGAAGGTGCACGTCTTCGACAGCCGCCGCGTGCTCGACGCCGCGCTCGCCACGCTCACCGAGAAGGCCACGCGCGCCGAAGGCAAGGACGCCACCGCGAAAGACTTCGACGACGATCGCGCCGCCATCGCAGCGCTCCGCAAGCTCGTCGACGACGCGAAGCCCCTCGGGAAGGAAGACCCGAAGTTCGCCGCCTACCTCACCGAGCTGACCGCCACCCTCGCGCGCCGCGAGAAGGCGCTCGACGACCGCACCCTCGCGCAGCTGGTCGCCGGGCAGCGGCCGCTGCTCGAGGAAGCCCGGAAGGCCTTCTCCACCGCGCTCGCTGCGCTGAGCCCCGCCGCCACCGATGCCCAGTTCAAGGACGCCGACACGGCCGCGTCTGCGCTCGCGAAGAGGCTCGACGACGGCAAGGCCCTCGAGGCGAAAGACGCGGCGTACCGCGGCGACGCCACGAAGATCAGGGCCGAGCTCACGCAGGGAAAGAAGAAGGCCGACGACCTGTGGAGCGCCACCGGCCTGGCCCGGCTCAAGGCGGAGATCGAACCGGCCCGCAAGGACCTCGCCACCACCGCCAGGGGCGTGCGCGCCCGGAAGCCCACCCCCGATCAGCTCGCCGAGGCGCGCACCGCCGCCATCGTGGTGCGCAAGCTGATCGAGAAGTTCGAGCCCGAGGCCGCGCGCAGCCAGGCGTTCGCCCAATACGTGATCGAGGTGAAGGGCCTGCTCTTCGAGGTCGAGGCCGGGCTCCACCGTCGAAACCTCGAGGCCGTGAGCAACGACGTGAACCAGGCCCTCAAGGCCATCGCGAAGAAGGACGCGCCCGACGAGGCCTTCGCCGAGGCCAACAGCGCCCTGGGCGTTCTCGAGAAGACCATCGCCACCATGGACGCGAAGAACCCCACGCTCGCCCCGTACCTCTTCGACGCGAACAAGCTCCTGCGTGAGGGCAGGGCGAGCACGGCCCAGCGCCGCACCGAGGTCGACGCCGACGGCCAGCGCAAGAAGCTCGCGGAGGCCAGCAAGGACGTGAACCAGGCCCTCAAGGCCATCTCGAAGAAGGACGCGACCGACGAGAACTTCGCCGAGGCCAACAGCGCGCTCGGCATCCTCGAGAAGACCATCGCCGCGATGGACGCGAAGAACCCGCTGCTGGCCGCGTACGTCGGAGACGCGAACAAGCTGCTGCGCGAGGGCAGGGCGAGCGCGGGCCAGCGCCGCACCGAGGTCGACGCCGACGCCCAGAAGAAGAAGCTCGCGCAGGCCAGCAAGGACGTGAACCAGGCGCTCAAGACCATCGCCAGGAAGGACGTCACCGACGAGAACTTCGCCGAGGCCAACAGCGCGCTGGGCGTCCTCGAGAAGACCATCGCCGCGACCGACGCGAAGAACGCGATGCTGGGCCCCTTCGTGTTCGACGCGAAGGCGCTCCTGCGTGACGGCAAGGCGAGCACCAAGCAGCGTCGCAACGAGGTCGACGCCGACCTCCAACGCAAGCAGCTCGCCGAGGCGAGCAAGGACGTGAACCAGGGCCTCAAGTCCATCGCGAAGAACAACCCGCCCGACGACGCCTTCGCCGAGGCCAACAGCGCGATCGGCATCCTCGAGAAGACCATCGCCGCGATGGACGCGAAGAACGCGCTGCTGGCGGCTTACGTCAACGACGCGAAGGCGCTCCTGCGTGACGCGAAGGCGAGCACCAACAAGCGCCGCATCGAGGTCGACGTCGAGCGCCAGCGCGTGAAGGTCGAGGCCGGCCGCCAGACCCTGACCACGCTGTACGACGCGCTCTCGAAGCCCGGCTTCACCCAGGCCCAGGTCGACGCAGCGGAAGGCGGCATCAAGGACCTGCTCGCCACCCTCGACGCGAGCGCCGAGCTCACGAAGAAAGACCGGCAGTACGGCGCCTACGACCGCGAGGTGCGCAAGCGCGTGGCCGAGCTCACCAAGAAGATGGGCGGGCGCAAGGTGGTGCTGGCCGCGGCCAACGCGCGCGCGGCCCTGGTCGAGGCCGTCGCGTCCACGAAGGCGAAGGTCGACGCAGCCCGCCAGCCCGAGTCCACCGACGCGGACCTCACGGCGGCCACCCAGGCCGTCGAGGGCCTCAACCAGTCGATCGAGGCGCAGGTGGGGCTCGAGACGCAGGACTACGGCTATTACGCGCAGGCCAACAAGTCGCGCGACGAGCTGATGAAGCTCTTCGAGAAGCTCGAGATCGCCAGGCAGGTGCGCGAGGTGCGCAAGCGCACCGTCGAGGCCTTCTCGGCAGGCACCGCCGCGGTGAACCAGGCCTCGAGCGCAGATCTGCGCACGCAGAAGACGCAGTACGAGAAGGCGATGGGCCTCTTCAAGGCGTGCTCGACCGACGGCGCGAGCATGCTCAGGGAGAACGCCATGCTCTCGAACGCCGCGGTCGTCGTCGACGGCCGGCCCAGCACCCCGAAGGAAGTGGTGGCCTCGTGCGTTCAGCAGGTCACCGCCACCGACCAGCTGCTCAAGCAGGTGGTGCCGTTGCTCGCCTTCGAGGAAGGCCCCCGGCGCGCCTACGAGCTGGCGAAGAGCCTGCTCGACAAGGGCAAGAAGCCCGAGGCCCTCGCCCAGTTCGACGAGTGCATCGCGACGGGGATCATCCTCCAGACGCGCAGCCCTGAGCTCAAGGGGCGCAAGTTCGTGGTCGCCGGCGCCGAGACGACGCTGGGCGAGCTGATCCCCCAGTGCACCGCCCAGAGCAAGGCGCTGCGGGGGAAGTGACCCTGTATGATGAGCGCTTGCGAGCGCTCCCGTGGCTGTGCCTCCTCGTGATGGCCTGCGGCCCGACCGTCGAGGCGCCACCACCCACCTGCGTGAAGTTGCGCGCGAGCTGCGGCACGAACGCAGACTGTTGCCAGGGCTCGTGCGTGGGCAGCCTGTGCCTGCTGCCCTGCAAGGCCGCCGGGGAGACCTGCAGCTTCCACAGCGACTGCTGCGACGGGCAATGCCGCAACGACGGCACGTGTGGTTGCTCCGCCGCGGGTGAAGGGTGCTCGACCCCGTCGGTGTGTTGCTCGAAGAGCTGCCTCTCGAACCGGTGCGTGGGCGACGGCACGTGCGCGAGCCCGGGTCAGGGGTGCACCCAGACGCCGGACTGCTGCAGCGGCTCGACCTGCGCCGGCTCGTTGTGCCGCGCGGCGGCGTGCGGCGCGACGGGGGCCACCTGCGCCGAAGCGAAGGACTGCTGCGAAGGCTCGTGCAGCGCCGGCCTGTGCCGCGCCGTCGCCTGCACCCCGGCGGGCGCCATGTGCCAGCAGGACGCCGAGTGTTGCGTGGGGTTCTGCAGCGCGGCCACCTTCACCTGCCGCTCGCAATGCCGGCAGCTCGATGAGACGTGCACGCTGCCGGCCGACTGCTGC
Organism: Archangium sp.; assembly: GCA_030681645.1. Lineage (GTDB taxonomy): Bacteria > Myxococcota > Myxococcia > Myxococcales > Myxococcaceae > Archangium_A. Next base: position 76,249 of record JAUXRX010000041.1, on the reverse strand, counting down.
CTGGGCCTGAGCTGTCAGCTGGGCCAGTGCCGCGGCAGCTGTCTGCCCACCAACGAGGTGTGCACCGAGCAGGGGCAGTGCTGCTCGGGCCAATGCAACGGCGGGCGATGCGGGGCGATGAGCTGCCTGGCGACCAACGCGACCTGCCTGAATTCCCAGCAGTGCTGCTCCTTTCAGTGCGCCGCCGGGCGCTGTCTCTGAATGGAGGGCGGGGGGCGGTGAACACCCACATGGGGTCGCGGGCACGAACGGGGTGAATGCGCGCCCGCCCGGCTCGTCATGGGCGCACCGAACCGCGAGGGACTCATGGCAGAGAATCTGGAGAACCCCGTCGAGTGCGCCATCGCCATCGTCTGGCCAGAGGGCGCGCGGGAACCGGTGTGCGAGATGTTCCGCGTCGATCGCCGGGCGATGAGGTGGACCTCGAAGCACTACTCGAGCGGCACCACCTTCTCCGACGGCGGGCGCCTGCACGACGGAGAGACGGCGCGGAGCCTGGCGGCCAGCGGCACCCGCAGCGGCCTTCACCGCTTCTCCCACCTCACCACGGTGACCTTCGTCGTCGCCGACCTCGAACCCGCGCAGTTCGAGTCGACCCGGCCCACCGACTGGACGGTCGGTCAGCTCACCCGTCTCCCCGGCGCTGACGTGTCGACGCACGAGCCGCTTTGAGTCTCACCCGTATTGGGTAGGCTCACCGGATGGGCGTCGGCGGTTCGAAGTTGATTTTCAGCAGTTCGATCGAAGCACTCCTCAAGGTCGCAGCGGGGCGCGTGAAGCCGCACACCGAGCGCGCACTCGCGGCGCTGCGCATCGGCCCGCCGCACAAGCTCGAGCCTGCCTACGCGGCGGCCGACTGGGCGAAGGCCGTTCAACTCGTCGGCGCCGATCTCTTCCCCAACGTCGAGGCCACGCAGCAGCACTTCGAGGTGGGTCGCGCCACGGTGATGCAGTTCACCGACGGCCTGGTGGGCAGGGCGATGTTGTCGGCGGCCAAGCTCTTCGGGGCGCGGCGCTCGCTGCAGCGCATGTCGAACAGCCTGCGCAGAGGCGCCAACTTTCTCCAGTCGAAGCTCACCATCATCGACGAGAAGACGATGGAGCTCTGGCTCAACGACGCCAGCGGCGTCCCTCACTTCTATGCAGGGCTGCTCAGCGCCGGACACCCGGTCATTCCCGGCTGGCCCGATCTCATCACCGTCAAGAGCCAGGACGGCGACGCGTGCGTGCTCGAGCTCAAGAACAGCATCTGACGATCACCAGCAGGGGGAGGGCGTGCCATGAGCATCGGGGAGCCGAAGATCGAAGACGTGCAGCTCGCGGTCGATCGCGCGCAGCGCGTGTTGTGGAAGACGCAGCGCGCTGACGGCTCGTGGGACGTGGCCGCCGACATCGGCGCGTGGGTGAGCGCGCAGGTGGTGGTGGTGCTGCGCTACCTCGACCAGCTCGGCCCGGCTGACACCACGGCCGCGGGCAGGTGGCTCACCGGCCAGCAGCAGGCCGACGGTTCGTTCACCATTCAGCGCTACGCGAAGCAGGGCGATCTCGGCGCGACCGCCTGCGGCTGGGCGGCGCTGCACCTGTGCGGCGCGACGGCGGCCGCCGCCGAGGCGAAGAAGTGGGTCGACGCCCACGGTGGGGTGAAGGGCGTCGTCGCCCGCATGGCCGAGCAGGACTTCGCCGCGCTCTTCCTGGGCATGGCGGGGCTGGTCGACGCGAAGGAACTCCCGTGCCCGGGCACCACGTTGATGGTGCCGCCGCCGGTGATGTCGCTGATGGAGACGCGCTTTCACGCGGGCGTGCTCATGGGCGCGTACCAGACCGAGTTCCTGGTGCGCCGCCTGCGCGGTGAGTTCGGCGCCGACGGCAAGCGCATCGGCCTGCTCGGCACGCTCAAGGGCCGCGCCGCGCTCGCGCTCTTCCGCCAGTTCCAGAACCCCGAAGGCAGCTTCAACGGCGGCACCGCCATCACCGCGCTGGTGCTGCCCATGCTCACCAGCATCGACACCAGCGAGAGCCGGGGCATGCGGGCCCGCGCGCTGGGCTGGCTCGAGAGCCAGAAGCTGCGCGACCCGAACGGCACGTACTTCACCGGCTACGGCACCAACGTGTGGTCCACCGCGTTCGACGTGAGGGCGCTGCTCGCCGGCGGCATCTCCCCCGCCGATCCCGACGTCGCGCGGGGCCTCGAGTGGCTGGCTGACGCGCAGCTCAACGACACGCGGCAGCCGCACATGGACAACCGCAAGCCCAACGCGGTGCTCACCGGCGGCTGGGGCTTTCAGCGCAGCAACGTCACCATGCCCGACAGCGACGACGCGGGGGTGGCGCTGTCTCCCATCGGCCTGGCGCTGGAAGATCCCCGGCTTCCCGCGGACCTGCGCCCTCCGCTCGCGAAGGCGGCCGAGCTGGGCAAGCGCTGGCTCTTCGACATGCAGAACCCCGACGGCGGCTGGTCGGCCTTCGTGTGGAACCTGGGCCAGAAGCCGCCCGGGCCGATCATGAAGGAAGCGCCGCACATCGATCTCTCGAGCCTGTGGTCGATGGCCGGAGCGTTCCTGGTGCCGCCCCCGGTGACGCAGGACCCCTCGACCGAAGACGTGACCGCGCGCGTGCTGCACGCGATGGGTCACCTCGGCGAGACCATCGTCTCTTCGCCCGCGGTGGTGCGCGCGGTCGACTTCCTCAAGAAGCAGCAGTGGGTGAACGGGGCGTGGTGGGGGCGCTGGGTGGTCAACTACCTCTCGGCGACCGCCTTCGTGGTGCTCGGCCTCAAGGCCGTGGGCGTGAACCTGCAGGAACCGTGGGTGCAGCGCGCGGTGAAGTGGATGCTCTCGAAGCAGAACGCCGACGGCGGCTGGGGCGAGGGTCCCGAGTCGTACCGCACCGACTCGGCCGCGGGCGTCGGGCCCACCATGCTGCCGCTCACCGGCCTGGTGGTGCAGGCGTTGATCGACGCAGGCGAGGGTGACTCGTTCGCGGTGAAGAGGGCGGTGAAGCTGCTGCTCGACACGCAGCGCGCTGACGGGACGTGGGGCAACGGCGAGTACCTGCACGTCAACATTCCGCCCGACACCTTCTACGTGTACCCCGAAGCGGCGCGCTTCTACCCGACCGAGGCGCTGGGCAGGTACCTCGCGCACCGCCAGCACCCGTCGACCGCCGGCGACGATCGCCTCCGCTGGAGCAACGCGAAGCTCGACCCGATGCGGCAGGTGACCGACCCGGCCGCCGACGACGTGATCGCCGCCATCTTCGCGCGCGGGCAGGTCGACGCGGTGAACGGGCTGATGAACAGCATCTTCCGCACCACCGAGCCGCTGCCGCCCGGCCTGCCGCCGGAAGCGGCCGCGTACTTCGCTGACACCGCGCTGCCTTCGTGGGCCGATCCAAAGCAGCTCGCGATCGCGCAGCAGTTGTTCACGCGCACCGGCTGGCAGATCGCGATGGGGTTGTTCTGCAGCTCGCTGCCCCAGGCCTACGCCGCGGCGAACGGCGCGCACGTCATCACCCAGACCCAGGGCATGACGAAGCACACGAAGCAGCGCATCTTCGAGACGGCGCAGTTCCTGTTCGACGTGATGGACGAAGGTGCGCTCGCGCCGGGTGGCCGGGGCGTGCTGACCGCGAAGAAGGTGCGGCTCATGCACGCGGCCATTCGGCACCTCATCTCGAGGCGCGAGTCGCCGAAGTGGGACGCGGCGAAGCTGGGCCTGCCCATCAACCAGGAAGATCTCGCCGGCACCCTGATGACCTTCTCGGTGGTGACGCTCGACGGGCTGCGGCTGCTCGAGATCCCCTTCGCCGCGGAAGAGGCCGACGCCTGGCTGCACGCCTGGAAGGTGGTCGGGCACCTGCTGGGGCTGCGCGACGAGCTGCTCCCGGTCGATCTGATCGACGCGGAAGAGCTGATGGAAGCGATCCGCGATCGCCAGTGGCGCCCCTCGGTCGACGGCGTCGAGCTGATGCGGCCGCTGGTGGAGCTGATGCAGTCGTACTTCCCGGGCGAGGTGCTCGATGGGTTTCCCATCGCGCTCATTCGCGCGCTGTCGGGAGACCACTGCGCCGATCTCCTCGGGTTGCCCCCGGCCGACTGGACGCGGCAGCTGCTCGACGCGGCCACGGTCGTGGACGAGTGGATTCCACGTGGAGACCCCCGCTCGCCGAGCGCGCGCTTGTTCGCGTGGGCGACCCACCTGTTCATGGAAGGCGTGGTGCTCGCCGAGCGCGAGGGAAAGAACGCCCGCTTCCGCATTCCGAAGTCGCTCAAGGACACGGTCGACCCGAAGTTCTGATTACTCTTCGGCCTGGCGCAGCAGGTCGGGGTCTTCGAGCTCGACCAGGCCATGCTCGACGAGCTTCGCGACGTGCGCGGGGTCGGAGAACTGGACCAGCGGCATCCAGTCCGAGCGGACCAGGAAGAACCTCTTGCTGCCGCCGAGGTCCGAGACCGTCGCGTTGAGCAACGCGAGGACCGCGCGCGCGTCGAGGCTTTCGCGCTCGCGCCGGACGAGGACGGAGAAGTGGTCGTCGCCATGCCGGACGGAGAGGCGCAGGTCATCGCCCGCGTCGCCGTCACCCGACTCGATGAAGAACGCGCCCTTCAGCTCGGGGGCCTGCTCAGCCCACCGCGCGGCGAGCTCGTCGTGGCCCAGGCCGTCGGCGGTGAAGAGGCGCACCATGCTCTTCCGGTCCGGCAGGCCGAGCAGGTCCCACGGGGTGAGGCCGCCGTCGGCGCGGGGCGAGACCGAGACCGAGCGGGCGAACTCGACGAAGGCCTCCCGGGTCTCGAACGCCCGCAGCGCTGCGGCCAGGGTTCCTTCGTTGTCCACCCGCTTCGCGACGAGGTGCGCCATCGGCCAATCCAGCATCGAGAGCGCCTCCAGGCACGAGCCGCGCTTCTCGCCCCGCAGGGCGCAGGCCGCCAGCGCCTCTCGTGGTTCGATGCCACCGTCGACTGGTTCCTCGACGCCTGCGTCGCAGCCGATCCGGGCGCAGGCCGCCGCGCGCACTGCGGGAACAGGTGAGCGCCTGAGCACGCGCTCGAACAACGGGTAGCGGTCCATCAAGCGCTTCGAGGCGTCGAGGAGCTCGGGGCTGTCCTCGCGAACGGCGAGCACCGCGGTCGCCAGCCGCCAGGACTGGACACCGCCCCCATCATTGGTGGCGAAGTCCTCGTCGATCAGCGCGCCGAGCTCGGGCGACCACGAGCCGGCGTCCGCCAGCGCGATCCAGGCGCGCACGCGCACCTCGAGCGGCAGGCGCGAGTCCGCGCGGTACGGGGCGAGGCGTTCCGGCGCGCAGCCCGCGAGCGCCTGGGCGAAGAACCAGAGCTCGTCGCCGCTCAGCCCGGCGTCTTCCGCCAACGCGGCCGCGGCGCGCGCACAGAACGGGGATTCGCCCGCGCAGTCCGCCGCCAGCGCGCCGAACGCTTCCCCTTCGCCCGGCGTGAGCAGCAGGCGCGCCTGCACCCCCGCCAGCATCACGTCATCTCCCGCACACAGCCTGTTTCGGAGGTAGCTCTGCGGCAGCTGGAAGGCGGTGCGGTCCGGGCGCTCGAGCGCCGGCACCGGCAGCTCCTCGAAGCGATGGGGTTCGGCGTGGCGCGTGATGCGCACCTCGAACCCATCTTCGACCCGCGTGCTGACGACGGGCTCGGGCGGCTTCGGGTGCCAGAACACCGCGGCGGTGGCGGCTGCCGCGAAGAACGAGAAGACGTACTGCGGCTTCATCGCCCCTCCCGCTGCTGCAGCTCGCGCCTCAGCTGGGTGTAGGCCCGCACCGAGCCGGTGCCGTCGCGAGCGCCTCTCCGCAGGCGCTGCAGCACGTCACGTTCGTGATGTTCGAGGGGCGTCTTCGCGCTGCGCAGCGGCGTGGTGAGGTCGATGATGGTGAGCTGCGCGCCCGCGGCATCGACGCGCAGCATCAGGGCGATGCTCAGGACCAGCCCGGTGGCCCAGGGCAGCACCTCGGCGAAGAACGAGCGGCGCGGCGCCTCGGGGTCGTCGGCCGGCGTGGCCCAGTCGGCGGGCTCGCTGCGCCACAGCGCCCGCGCCGCGGGAATGAAGAACATCGCGCCCACCGCGAGCACCGGCAGCCAGCCCAGCAGGGTAGTCGGCTCGGTGGGGTCGCTCGGGCCCTGCTGGGCGATGAGGGCACCGCTCATGGCGAGCAGGTTGTTCGCGGCGTGCGCCCCGATGCAGGCGCCCAGCGAGCGCGTGCGCCAGAACAGCCACGCGAGCAGCAGGCCAATCTCGAAGCGCGCGAGGAAGCCCACGGGGTCGAGGTGGTACGCGCTGAAGACGCCCGCGCTGAGGAAGGCCGCCCAGCGCACGTTCCACGGCGAGAGCGCTCGAAAGAACACCCCGCGGAAGAGCAGTTCCTCGACGATCGGCGCCATGCACACCGCCGCCAGGAAGAAGGCCCACTTCTCCAGCGGCAGAAAGTTCATCCGCGAGAGGAGCTCGGTCATGTCGAAGAGCTTCACCAACCACTCGGGGAAGAGCTTGCGCGAGAACACCTGCAGCGGGGCGCTGAAGAGCAGGGCGTTGCCGAGCCCGATCGCGGCGCCCACGAGGTACGCGCGCGGGCGGCTGCCCACCAGCCCGGTGAAGCGCGCGATGTCGCGCCGCGAGAGCCGCAGCACCACGACCGCGACGCCGAGCAATGCCAACTGGGACAACACCAGCGAGAAGGCGAGGTTGATGAAGCTGCCCACCAGAGAGAGCGCCAGGTACGTCCCCAGCGACACGGTCAGGGCGATGATCGCGACGGCGATCGGGTGCACGCGGCTGTCGACGGGCGGCGGCGGTGGTGGGGGCGGCGCGGGCGGCTCCGGCGGAGCGGGCGCCTCGGGAACCGGGGGAACCACCTCGCTCACGCCCTCGCCCGGGTTCTCGCTCATCTGTGTGAGCTTCGCACCGCAGGCGATCGACCCGAAGGTCCGATTGCGTCACGGGTGCCAACGTCAGCTTGAGCCGAATGGCACACCCTTCGCCCTCCTTGCTCGTCGTCCTCGCGCTGACTGGCTGCGCCGTCCTTGAGCTCTCCGGCAGAAGCGCGACCCCTCGGTCTGTGGTTGCCGCACCTTTCCTTATCCGGGCAACGAGAGTTTCAGCCTGACCATTCCCTGCTGTGTGACCCTCTGCGTGGCCAGTCAGAAGGACCGCGCCTGGTCCTGTTCGCCGAGGGCCAGACGGAGTTGATGGGCATCCCGGCGGTCTGTCGGAGGTAGCGAGCGAACTCGCTGACTGAGTCCGGGGCGACTTGATTCTGATCACGCCCCCCCAACGCCGGGGGTGTTGTCGCGCGTGGTGCCCGTGCTCTGTTGTTGTTGATGAAGCTGAACGCTTCGCAGGTCACGACCGCCGCCCCCGCCCCCGCCCCCGACCTCGAGCACGCCGATGCGCTCGAGCAGTACCGGATTGCGGGGCAGGAGATCCTCGAGATCCTCAACGAGACGGGCCCGTGGCGCGAGTGCATCCAGCGCGTGCTGAACACCCTCAAGGTCCGCACCGGCTTTCACGCGGTGGGCATTCGCCTGCAGGAAGGCGAGGACTACCCGTACTTCGTCCAGGAGGGCTTCTCGAACGCGTTCCTCGAGACCGAGATGACGCTGCTCGAGAGCGAGGGGCCCGGCCCCGTGTGCCGAGCGCCCGACGGCACGCTCAACCTCGCGTGCACCTGCGGCCTGGTGATCTCGGGGCGCGGCAGCCCGCTCCTCACGCCCCGCGGCAGCTTCTGGACGAACGACTCGCCCCAACTGCTCGAGCTCACGCCGGGGGAGGACCCCCGCTTCAGGCCTCGCAACGTCTGCATTCACCACGGCTACGCGTCAGTGGCCCTCGTGCCCATTCGCAGCAAGGGGCGCATCGTCGGCCTCATTCAGCTCAACGACCGCAACCCCGACCGCTTCGCCTGCGAACGCATCGAGGTGCTCGAGGAGGTCGCAACGCAGATCGGCGAAGCGCTGGTCCGCAAGAAGATCGAGGCGACGTTGCTGGAGCGCGAGCGGGAGCTCCATGACAACCAGGAACGCCTCCGCCGGATGGCCTTCGAAGCCACCGCGGCGCAGGAGCGGGAGCGGCGCCGCATCGCGCTCGAGCTGCATGACTCGATCGGTCAGTCGCTGGCCGTGTCGGTGATGAAGCTCACCGCCGTTCGCGACGAGGTGAGCGGCGCGTCGCGCGCCAGCATCGACGAGGTGGTGGAGGTGCTCCGTCAGTCACTCGACGACAGCCGCACGCTCGTCTTCGCGCTCAGTCCGCCGGTGCTCTACGACCTGGGCCTGGGCGCGGCGCTCTCCTGGTTGGCGGAGGACCTCGAGAAGAAGCACGGCCTGCGGGTCGAGCTCGAGGCTGGGGGCGGTCAGGTCGACGAGACGACGGCGCTGGCGGTGTTCCGCGCCGCGCGCGAGCTGCTGATGAACGTGATCAAGCACGCCGGTTCGGCCACCGCGACGGTGCACCTGCGCGAGAGCGAGGGGCACCTGGAGCTCGTGGTGGAAGATGGGGGCCGCGGCTTCGAGCCGGCCTCGGCGTCCCACACCTGCTTCGGCCTGTTCAGCCTGCGAGAGCAGGTCCGCGGGCTGGGCGGCACGTTCGAGCTGATCTCGGCGAAGGACCGGGGCACGCGCGCGACGGTGCGGGTGCCCGTGGGCGACCTCCCTGGCCCGGTCCACCAGAAGGGCGTCGTTCATCGCGACCTCGAGCCCGGCGACTCGCTCCTCACCAGGCGCGCCCCTTCGTAATTTCGGTTGGCTGGCGGTCCCCGTAGCTGGCACGCAGCGAGCCCAGCCGTGTTCAGCGCATTGAGGTGGGCCGTGGCAGATCGTCGTCCGTGCCGGGCTCACCGTCACGACCGGCGGAGGTCACAACCGGGCGAGCGGCTCCTCCGTCCGGCGACGCCAGGCGGTACTGGTAGGGGTGATCCCATGGGTCGAGTGGTTCGTGCGCGAGGATCTGCGCTTCGACCAGTGCCTGCGCCCAACCTGATTCCGAAGGCCAGGTGCCCGTCTTGGCGCTGAAGGACGCGAGCGAGGCGTTGATGTTGGTGATGTCGAGTTCAGCGCGATCGGCCTTCTGATCGCCCGAATCGAAGAGAAGCGCGACGGCACCGCTCGTAAGGAAGCAACCGACCCCGGCAGTCCCGAGGCCCAGCAGCGCCCAGCGCAGAAGCCCCTTCGCGACACCGGCATAACCATCGTGGGCAACGGGTGCCTTCATCAGGGACTGAGTATCAGGACCGCTGGCCCAGGTGCAGAAGGTCCGGGTTCGCCTTACCTTCGAGTGCACGTGGCGAAGTGACCTCTGGACGCAGCCGCAACGGTTGCGCGGACGCACCCTCGCAGGCCCGTATTTCCGGCCGCGCGGGGGCAGGGCACGCGCGGTGCTTTCCTCCCTGCGGAGGTTCCGATGCAAACCGCACAAGCGCAGACCCCGAAGAGCGTCACACCCACCGGTTGTTGCCCACCGTTCGACCCCGCCACCTGGGAAGCGAAGGAGGTCCACTGGGATGACAAGCTCTTCCTCAAGGACCACGTCGTGTCCTTCTTCCACGTGCCGCTGAACATGGGCCGCCGCCTCACGAAGGACATGGCGCTCATCGAGGCGGCCGGCGCGAAGTCCGAGCAACAGCTCATGCTCGCCGACGACTCCTCGCCCTGGGGCTCCGAGCTGTACATCGACGTCACCAGGCCGGTGCCGGGCGCGAAGATGGAACGCCTCTCGGGCACGTTCCTCACCAGGGTCTTCTCCGGCCCCTACAGCGAGATGGGCCGATGGTCCGAGGAGATGCGGACCTTCGTCCGCGGGCGGGGCTGCGAGCTCGACAAGCTCTTCTTCGCGTACGTGATGTGCCCCGCCTGCGCGAAGGCCTACGGCACGAACTACGTGGTCGGGTTCGCGCGGGTGAAGGAACCCGAGCGGCTGCCAGCCTGACCGCCGCTACTGCTCAGCTGCCGGCTGGCGCCTGGCCATGATGAAGCGCACCAGCGCGAGCGCGCGTTCGCAGGAGGCCGCGTCCCGAACCTCGAGCTTCACGAAACCCTCCGGCGAGGCCAGCGCCTGGAGCGCATCCCCCTTGAGCTCGAGCCGCTCCTTCTCCCTCAGGGCCAGTGACACCAGGAACCACCCATCGGCCACCGTGAGCTCGAAGAGCACCTTGTCGTCGGCGTGCACCTTGAGCTTCCAGCCGTACTTCTTCCCGTAGTGACGCCACTCGTGCTCGCAGGTGGCGGTGGCCGCGCGCAGCACCTCGAAGTGCTCCCACGCCGGGCCCAGCGCAGCCTTCACCTGCGGGTCGGTCGGCTGGTCGGCCGCATCGTTGAGGACGTTGGTGCTCATGAGGGTCCTCTCCTCTACTGGCGACCCGCAGACAAGGACGGTGACCAGGGCAACCGGCCCAGAGAGTAGCTTGTTGCCCGTGAGCCTTCCCCGCCGCGCCGTCGTCCTTGGCGGCCTCTCTGTCTGGTCCTGCACTCGTTCACCCCGGAGTCCCGTGGCCCCGATTCACCCCCGACCGCTCGCGTCGCTGCCCACCACCACGCTGCCGTGGCTGACCTTGAGAGATCACTTCGTGGCCACCGTGGGGCCGAGTGCGGGCCAGGGCAAGCCGCTGGGTCCGCTGCTGGTGCTGGCCGACGCCACGTTCTCGCCGCGCTCTCGTTTCCCACTGCACCCGCACCGGGACATGGAGATCTTGAGCGTGGTGCTCGAGGGCGACATGAGCCACCACGGCGACGGCGCGAACGGCTCGGTGGTGCGGCCGCGCGGTGCGCAGTTGATCTCCTCGCGCGACGGCATGCGGCACGCCGAGGGCAACGACACCGACGCGAACACCCGCATGCTGCAGATCTGGTTCGAGCCCGTCACGCGCGGGGGCGCGCCGGCGTACTTCTACCGGCAGCTCCCCGACGAAGCGGGGCAGCACCTGGTCGCGGGCGACGAGGGCATGCCGCTGCGCTGCGATGCCCGCGTGTGGTGGGTCGACGTGAAGGGACGCCGCACCCTGGAGATCGCCACCGGTCGCCGGGGATACCTGCTGGCGATCGCCGGGCCGCTCCAGGTGGGCGCGGCTACGCTCGCCACCGGAGAAGGCGCGCGGCTCGAGCGCGGCGAGGTAACGCTCGAGGGGCAGGGCGCAGCGTTGTGGGTGGACCTCGCGGGTTGACCGGCCTCCTCATGCCCGAGTGCGGCAGCAGGTCTGCTGCTTGGTGTTGTCCGCCGGGTCGAGGTGGGGTCTGTTCGGAAGCAATGTCGATTCAGTTCACCCGTCTTGCTCTCTCCAACTGGCGCAACTTCCGCTCGGTCGAGTTGGAGCTGCAAGAGCGCATGTTCGTCGTTGGGCCCAACGCCGCAGGCAAGACGAACCTCCTCGACGCTTTGAAGTTCCTGCGAGACGTCGCCAAACCTAAGGGAGGGCTCGCCACGGCGCTGGATGAGCGGGTCGGGTTCACGCACCTCCGCAGCCTCCATGCGCGCTTCAACAGCGAGTTGAAGGTTGCAGTCACGGTGAACGTGGACGGCGTGATCTGGGAATACGAACTGGCTCTGAACGGCAGCAAGACCAGGCCGTTCCGAGTCGAGCGCGAGGTCGTTCGCCGTGGTGACCAGGTTCTGCTGGACCGGCCTGACGCCGACGACAGCAAAGACGCTCGGCGGCTCGAGCAGACGCACCTCGAGCAGGTGACACAGAACGCGAAGTTCCGGGCACTGGCGGACGCGCTGGCCAGCACCGTGTTCGTTCACGTCGTCCCTCAGGTCGTGAAGTCTGTCCAGATGCGCGATGTGCTTCGGGATGCCCCGGGGTCTGACTTCATCGAGCAGCTCGCTGGTCTTCCAAACAAGAAGCAGAAAGGCGCCCTTCGCCGTCTCGAGAAGTTGCTGAAGTTCGCGGTGCCGCAGTTCGACGAACTTCGGGTGATGCGCGACAAGAGGAGTGGCACCCCTCATCTCGAGGCGAAATACGCCCATTGGCGACCCCAGGGCAGTTGGCAGAGCGAGCGCGAGTTCTCTGATGGGACAGTGCGACTCATCGGCCTTCTCTGGGCGATTCTCGAGGGCAAGGCCCCGTTGGTGCTGGAGGAACCCGAGCTCTCGCTTCACGAGGGAATTGTTCAGACACTCCCACAACTTTTGCACAGCGCGGCGCGGCGACATCGCCGCCAGATGTTCGTCAGCACGCATGCGATGAACATGCTGGCCGACCCGGGCATCGATCCGCGCGAAGTCATCGTGCTCGAGCCGACCGACCAGGAGACGGTCGCGAAGCTCGGGAGCGAGATCCCGGAGTTCGTCAGTGCTGCCAGAAGCGGTCTTCCGCTGAGCGAGTTGGTCGGCGCCCGGACCCGCCCCTACCGCGTCTCGCAGTTACCGCTTCCGCTCGTTGCGGAGCCCTGATGACAGGCTTCATCGTGTTCGAAGGACCGACCGACGAGCCGTTGGCGCGCGCCCTGATGGACGACGCCGGCCTGGCAGTCTTCCTCGCGAAGTCAGCCCAGGGAAAGACGAAGCTCGATGCGCAGTTGGCAAAGTATGCGGCAGCGGCAGAACGCCAGCCGTGGTTCATCCTTCGAGACTTGGACCAGGATGCACCGTGTGCCCCGGCCTGGATCGAAGGAAGGCCCAAGGCTCGATGGTTCTGCCTGCGCCTGGCGGTTCGAGAAACCGAAGCTTGGCTGCTTGCAGATCGGGAGAGGTTCGCCGAGTTCTTTCGAGTGGCTCCGACGCGCGTTCCTTTGGACCCGGATGGGCTTGCGGACCCGAAGCGGACGCTCGTCGACCTCGTCCGACACTCCACCAGTTCCCGACTCAAGCGTGACATCGTTCCGGCTGATGGCGCGCACTCGCAGGTGGGCCCTGGCTACGTGACAGCTATCGTGGAGTTCGCCTCGCAGCATTGGCGACTGGCAGTCGCCGCCCAGCGAAGCGACAGCCTCCGACGGGCGCGACTCGCGCTCCGAGGGCTGGGAACGCGTTGGCGCGCCTTCACCAGCGAGGCCTGACTCGGCTCCACACCCGGTCAAGTCAGCCGAAGCGGGCGGAAGCCTCTTCGGCCTCCGCCCACCTCGCTCACTTCAAACGGCCGGCTTGCCGTTCGCCGGCGTCAGCGCCGCCTTCGCCGGCAGCTCGCGCTGCAGCAACTTCGCCACCATCACCGACGCCAGCCCGCCCGCCTCGCCGCCGCCGCTCACCGCGATGTCCGGCACCAGCTTCACCCCGTGCTGGCCGAGAATCGTGGCCAGCTGCACCGAGGTGAACGCCGCGTTGCCCATCGCCTCGACGCCCACCTTGTAGGCCTCGGCCTTCGCCGCGCCGATCGCCTTCGTCGCCTCGGCCTCGGCGTCACCGTTGAGCCGCGTCGCCGTCGCCTGCGCCTCGGCGCGCTGCCGGGTCGCGTCCGCTTCCGCCTCTGCCGCGAAGCGCACCCGGCTCGCTTCACCGCGCGCCGTCTCGGCCACCGCCAGCGCGTTCTTCTCGCTGATGGCCACCATCTGCTCGCTTCGCACCACCTCGCCCTGCATGTTGGCGATCGACGTCTCGCGCTCGAGCTGCTGCCGCTTCACCTGCGCCTCGCGCTGCACCCCGTAGGTGCGCTGCAGCTCTTCGGCGATCTTCCGGTCGGTCTGCGTCTTCATCAGCTCGGCCGGAGGCTGGATGTCGCCGATCAACGTGTCGATGCACTCCACGTCGTAGGCCGACAGCGCCGCCTTGATCGCGTCGTACGCCTCGCGCTGCCGGTCACTGCGCGCCGACAGGAACTCGAGCACGCCCACCTGCTGCGCCGAGTTGCGGAAGTAGTTGGCCACCGTGGGCTGCAGCACGTGGTCCACCAGGTTCTGCATGCTGCCGACCCGCGAGATGACCCGCGGCGCCTGCTTCATGCCGATGTGAATGATCTGCGACACGTCGAGCGTGAAGCTGAACCCGTCGTGCGAGCGCACGGTGATGGGCGCCAGCTTCTGGTCGTACCCGTGCTGCTCCACCCGCCCCGCCCAGTTGAGGACGATGTTCGTGGTGGGCACGAGCTCGACCTTCATCACCTTCGTGTTGATGGGGTGCTTGCCCGGCAGCAGCGCCTCGACCCACACGCCCTTGCGGCCGCGCTCCACCAGGTCACCGTGCGTGAAGTCCGCCCCCGACACGTCGAGGTGCTCCTTGCCCACGTAGCTGACCACCACGCCCACCGAGCCGATGGGCACCTCCGTCATGGGGATCTGCTCCACCTTCACGAACCACGGGTTCAGGTTCCACGAGCCAGACAGCAGCACCTGCTCCTGCAGGCCGCGGCAGCCGCCCGCATCGATGAACGCCTGGCCTGACTGGAACGAGTCGTGCCCGATGACCGGAGGACCCGCCACGTCACCGGTGGGGATGGGCTTGCCGTCGAGCACCGCCACGATGCCCACCTTGTCCGGCGCCACCGAGTACACCTGCAGCTCGCGCTCGTGCACGCCGAACTGCTCGGCGTTGTCGGTGGTCACCACCTGGAACGCCGCCGGGTTGATCCGGTAGGCGCCCGCGCGGAGAAAGGCCACCTGCCGGCCCTTCTCGCCACCGTTCTCCAGGAACGCCCGCGCGTTCTGGAAGTCGTCGCTGTCCACCTCGTGCCCGAGGATGCGGTCCCCCGGGATCGCGGTGCCGTCAGCGGCCACCACCAGCGCGATCTCGCCCGAGCGCACCGACAACATCGGCACGCGCTCCACCCGGTACTTCCAGCGCCACAGCCCGAAGTGCCAGCCGGGCGGCAGCAGGTCGGCCTGGTACCCCGCCTCGCCTTCCAGGGCGATCAGCCGCCCCGGAGGCAGCGCGGCTCCGAACTTCTTGATGACGAGGCCTGACTCGTCCTCCGAGATGATCCACGTGCCGGCGAACAACACCAGCAGCGCGGCTCCGACGAGAGCCATCGCGACCGCGATGACCCAGTGCTCTGCCAAGAGGGCGAACATGACGTGAGTTCCTTTCGTGAGTGAACGACCGCAGCCCTCACTGCACGGCCGGGACCACCTCGCAGGTGCCCGGACTCACGCGGCGCCCCGAGCCGGAACCACGATTCAGTTCGTGGTGAACCTGCTTCAAATCATGGAGTAGGGTGAGGGCGTGTCTCCCCTGCTCGAGTTCGCCCGCCAGCACGGCCCGCTCGCCCCCGGCGCGGTGCGGGTGGTGGTACTCGAGCCCGATGCGCAGGTGCGCGTGCACGATTTCAAGAGCCGCGCCGAGGCTGACGCGTACGCCAGCGACGTGCGCTGGGAGCGGGCTGACGACCGCGGGCCGCCGGTGGTGGCGGTGTTCGACGCGGTCTGAAGGCGCGGTTGGGCTACGGTACGGTGAACTCCTTTGCTCGCTCACTCGCTCATTCTCACGCTCGCCGCTGCTCCCGGACTCAAGCTCGCCGCTCCAGGGTTCGAGTGCGTTCACCTCGAGCCCGAGGTCTGCGCGCTCTACACCGACACCTTCGCGCAGCTGCTCGCCGAGCGGGGCGCGGTGCGGGTCACCACCCAGCGGGAGATCGCCGCCCTGCTGGGCCTCGAGCGGCAGAAGCAGCTCCTCGGCTGCACCGACGCCAGCGTCAACTGCGTGGCCGAGCTGGCCGGCGCGCTGGGCGTGGACGGGGTGGTGAGCGGCAGCGTGGGCAGGCTCGGGTCGGCGTTCACGGTGAACGTGAAGATCGTCTCGGCGCGCGACGGCAGCGCCCTGGGCGCGAGATCGGGCCGGGTGAAGGACGATGACGAGCTCCACGCGTGGTTCGTCGAGACCGCGCACCAGCTCTCCGACGCGCTGGTTCCGCCGTCCCCGGCCGGGCTGCGGGGCAAGGCGTGGGTCGGCTGGCTGGCCGGCGGGTTGGCAGCGGGCGCGGGCGTGACGCTCATCCTGCTGGGCAACGCCGATGCGCAGACCATCAGCGACCCCGATAGAGCACCGGCGAGGCTGGACCAGGTGCAGCAGCTTCGCAGAGAGGGCGAGGGCAAGCAGGTCGCGGGTGTCGCGCTCGTCGCCGCGGGCGCCGCAGCTGCGCTCGTCGGCACCGCCTTCTTCGCCTTCGGCGCGCCCGCCCAGACGCGGGTCTCGATGCAGGTCAGTCCGCAGCTGGTGGGCCTGACCGTGAGCGGGGTGTTCCCGTGAGCGCGCGACTGCTCCTCGCCGCGGCGGTGCTCGGTGCCGGCTGCGCGAACTTCGACGAGGCGGAGCGCGCCTGGTGCGAGCGGCACCCCGCTCAGTGTGATGGCGGCGCGCCAGGCGGGGGCGGAGGCGCGCTCGGTGGCGGGGGCGGAGAGACTGGTGGCGGTGGTGGCCCGACAGGCGGTGGTGTTGCGACGGGCGGCGGCGGTAGCGCGACGGGCGGCGGCGGCAGCGCGACGGGCGGCGGCGGTGCCATGGACGCCGGAGGGATGGGAGGTGGCACCGGGCGTGACGCTGGCTGGAGCCAGGAGCCGGAGGTCACCATCTTTCAACTTCGCGGCGTCTGGGGCAGCGGGCCCGATCAGCGCTGGGTCGTCGGGTATGGCGGGACGATTCTCCGCGGCGGTGGGGGAGCGTGGACGCCCGAGAGCAGCGGAGGCCCCTCGGACTCGTACCGCGGATTGTGGGGCCGTGCCGAGGGCGACGGTGGCGTGCGTCTCTGGGCGGTCGGGTTTTCGGGTGGTGCCGGCGTCATCCGTCACCGCAGCGGCGGCACCTGGAACGTGCAGGCCTCGCCCGGCGGCGGCTACTTCAACGCGGTGTGGGGCACGGACGCAGGCCTCTGGGTCGTCGGCGAGAACGGGATCATCTGCCAATCGAACGACGGCATGACCTGGAGCCGTGTCGACAGCGGCGTCAACACCCACCTGCGCGCGGTCTGGGGCAGCGCGGCGAACGACGTCTGGGCCGCTGGCGAAACGACCCTCCACTGGGACGGCACCTCGTGGACCGAGCTCGACGCCGGGCCCGGACTCAGCTTCTACGCACTCTGGGGAAACGGCCCCGGCGCCCTCTGGGGGGCGGCGAACGGTTCACTGTACCGGCTCGATGGTGGGTGGCTCCTCACCGACCAGCTCTTTCACAGCCCGCTCGCGCTGTGGGGATCCGCCGAGAATGATCTCTGGATCACCGGCAACGCCGGCGAGCTCTCCCACTGGAATGGGGTCTCCCACAGCACCTCCCTCTGGACGCTCGCCGACGGTGGCCAACCCGCACTCCACGGCATCTGGGGCAGCGCCCCCGACGATCTCTGGGTGGTGGGCACCTCGGGCACCATCCTCCGCGGCCCCTGACGGTCTCCATCAACTCGAAGGGCGGACCGGTCGAATTGACCGGTCTGCGTCTTCCGCGGGCTTCAACCGTGCGCCGCTCCTCGCGGCCGTCCGAACGGCCCACCCGATGCACAGCTGCGCTCCGTGAACCCCGACGACCAGAAGCAGCGGCCGAGCACCTTCGTCACCAGGGACGGGACCGAGCTCTATTACAAGGACTGGGGCACCGGGGCCCCGGTGGTCTTCAGCCACGGCTGGCCGCTCAACTCCGACAGCTGGGAAGCGCAGATGGCCTTCCTCGCCGCGCGCGGCTACCGCTGCATCGCGCACGATCGCCGCGGCCACGGCCGGTCCAGCCAGCCCTGGCTGGGCAACGACATGGACACCTGGGCCGACGATCTCTCCGAGCTGATCGAGGCGCTCGACCTGAAGAAGGCCACCCTCGTCGGCTTCTCCGCCGGCGGTGGCGAGGTGGCCCGCTACATCGGCCGCCACGGCACGAAGCGCGTGGCGAAGGCCGCGCTGATCGCCGCCGTGCCGCCGCTGATGCTGAAGACCGAACGCAACCCCGCCGGGCTGCCCCGCGAGGTGTTCGACGGCCTGCGCCTCAAGTCGCTCACCGACCGCTCGGAGCTCTACCGCGAGCTCGCCGCCGGCCCCTTCTTCGGCGCCAACCGGCCCGGCGCGAAGGTGTCGCGCGGCATGATGGACTCGTTCTGGCTCCAGGGCATGCGCGCCGGCCACAAGGCCACCTTCGACAGCATCAAGGCGTTCAGCGAGACCGACTTCACCGCCGACCTGGCCCGCTTCGACGTGCCCACCCTGGTGCTCCACGGCGATGACGACCAGGTCGTGCCCATCGCCGCCTCGGCGATCCACGCGTCGAAGCTGATCAAGAACGCGACGCTGCGCATCTACGGCGGCGCGCCGCACGGCCTGCTCGACACCCACAAGGACCAGTTCAACGCAGACCTGCTCGCCTTCCTCGAGGCCCCATGACCCAGCTCCGCTCTCAGAAGGACCGCGCCACGCAGTTGCTCCAGAAGGGCAAGCTCACCGCGGCCCTCGACGAGTTCCGCCAGGCGCTCCAGGCGGAGCCCGGAGATCAATCGGTCCGCCAGAAGGTGGCTGAGATCCTCGCGCACCAGGGCCGTGTCGACGAGGCCGTCGAGGTCTACGCCGAAGCCGTGCGCCGCTACGCCGAGCAGGGCCACTTCTTCAAGGCGGTGGCGCTCAGCCGCGTCATCCTCGCGCTCGAGCCCACGCACCAGCTCGCGCTGCAGTTGCTCGCCGAGCTCTACGCCTCCCGCCAGGGCGTGGCGCTCCCGAAGTCGCCGATCCCCCGCGTGCAGGGAACGGGCAGCGCTCCTCAGGCGAGCCCTCCGCGAAGCGCCAGCTCGCCGATTCCGCTCGCGTACGTCCAGTTGGTGAAGGCGGCACCCGTCCAGGCGCCGGCGCCGACGCCCGCTGGCCTCCCGGCGCCGCAGGGCGAGCTGCCCCTCATTCCGCTCTTCTCGTCGCTCACCCCCGAGGAGTTCGTCGCCGTGCTCGCCGGCGCCGTCGAGGCCCGAACCTTCCCCCCGCAGAAGCCGATCATCACCGAAGGAGAACCCGGCGGCGCGATGTACGCGATCGCCCAGGGCGTGGTGTCCGTGTGGCGCGGCGGCCAGCGGGTGGCTGAGCTGGAAGAGGGCGCCTTCTTCGGCGAGATGGCCCTGCTCTCGGGCGCCTCGCGCATGGCGAGCGTCGTGGCCGAGACCGAGGTGGTGGTGCTCGAGTTCGCTCGCGAGAAGATGGACGACATCATCGCCCGCTACCCCGGCGTGCTCGCGGGCCTCGAGCAGTTCTTCCGCGAGCGGCTCCTGGTGAACCTGGTGCGCGCCAACCCTCTCCTGCAGCCGCTCACCGACCCCGAGCGCGCGCAGCTCGCGGCGGCCTTCCACTCGTGCGGCTACGCGGCCAACGAGGTCGTGGTCGAAGAGGGCGGCGTGGGCGAAGGCGTCTTCCTGCTGCTCCGGGGCAGCTGCACGACGTCCCACCTCGCCCCGGGTGAGTGCGCCTGCCCTGACCTCGTCGAGGGAGATGCCTTCGGGGAGCTCGCGGCGCTCACCGAGGTGACCGCGCCGTTGAGGGTGATGGCCCGCTCGCCCGTGCAGGCGCTGCGGATCGCGGCCGGAGACTTCCGCTCCATCGTGATGGCCAACCCCGAGGTGAACAGGCGCGTGCGCCAGCTGGCCGGAGAACGCCTCACGCGCCAGGCGCAGCTCGAGCTGATGGCCCACCCCGCCTGAGCGGCCGGGCGATTCAGTTCACGCCCTGCAGGTTTTGAATCACGTCGGCCTGCCTCGTGCTGGATTGCGGGCATGCCGAACTTCCAGTGGAAGGGTGACGGACTCAAGGCGGTCGCGCCGCTGCTGGCGGCGAAGGGCTGGGTGCCCGCCGCGAGCGGGGTGCAGGTGGTGCGCACCGCCCGGGCCCAGCTGCCCTCCCTCGACTTCACCCGGGACGAACGGGGCGCGGCCGGGTGGGTGTGGCTGAGCGGCGAGCGGCCCCCGCCGAAGCTGCTGCAGGCGGCGGTCGATCTGGGCGCGCTCGACGTGATCACCCTCGAGAAGGGCTGGGAGGCGCGCCTGCTCGCCCGCCTCGAGGAGACGCTCACCCCCGAGCCGCCGCTGCCCCCCGTGAAGGACTTCGTGGCCGAGAGCAGCGCGGCGAAGGCGCTCTTGCGCAAGCTGCACCAGGCGGCGCAGACGGCCATGCCGGTGCTGCTCACCGGCGAGACCGGCACCGGCAAGGAGGTCGCTTCCCGCCTCATTCACCAGTGGTCGCTGCGCCGCGCGCGCACCTTCGTGCCCATCAACTGCTCCGCCATTCCCAACGAGCTGATGGAAGGCGAGCTCTTCGGGTACGTGCGCGGCGCCTTCTCGGGCGCGGCGCGCGACTACGACGGCCAGCTCACCGCCGGCGAGGGCGGCACCGTGTTCCTCGACGAGATCGACGACACCCCCATGGTGCTGCAGAACAAGCTGCTGCGCGTGCTCGAGGATCGCGTCATCTCGCGCCTCGGCGAGAACGTGTGGAAGAAGGTCGACTTCCGCGTGGTGGCCGCGAGCAACCGTGACCTGAAGCGCCTCATCGGCCGCGGCGAGTTCGGGGCCGATCTCTTCGAGCGCCTCTCCACCGTGCAGGTGGTGCTGCCCCCGCTGCGCGAGCGCCTCGATGACCTGCCGGCGCTGGTGAAGCAGCTCGTCGATCGCTTCTACGCCGAGGACCCGCTCGCCTCGAAGCGCGGCCGGGTCAGCCAGGTCACGTCCGAGGCGCTCGAGCTGCTGTGCGCCTACGCCTGGCCCGGCAACATTCGTGAGCTGCGCAACGTGGTGTTCGGCGCGCTGGTCAGCAAGCGCACCGGAGACTCGCTGCTCGTCTCAGATCTCCCTCGCCGGCTCTGGGCCCGCGTCGACGAGGGTGGGGCCGAAGAGGCGAGCCTCGAGACCCGGCTGGCCTCGGGTTCGTTCAACCTGCGCCGCGAGGTGGAGCGCCTCGAGCGGCGCGCCCTCGAGCTCGCGCTCGAGCGGGCCCACGGCAACGCTGCGGCCGCGGCCCGCCTGTTGGGGGAAGTGGGGCGGGGGGCCGCCAGGGACCCCGGGGGCACGGTGCGCACCATGATGAAGCGGCTCAAGCTGGGGCGGCTCGACTGAGATCTGGGGCGCTCTGCCTCGGCCAGACCTCCGCTTCGCTTCGGTTTGTCTCGCGCAGCGTTCCGCTGCTACCGGCGGCGCTCAGCGATCCAGCGGCGGCTGGCGTCCCGGACCGATATCCATTCGAGGGAGACTCTGATGCTCAGCAGGTTCACGGCCCTCGTCGACGCGCTCACCCCCGCGCAGGCGAGCGAAGACGAGGCAGATCGCGCCCGGTTCCTCGTGCAGATCTGGCTGCTGGGCCTGGGGGGCTGCCTCGCGTTCGCGCCGCTCAACGTCTGGTCACGCATGTGGGGCCAGCTCGCCCTCACCATGGTGATGTTCATCGCCGCGGCCGTCATTCTGTTGCTGCTCCGGAACTCGACCCGGCTGTCCATCATCACGCAGGTGTCGCTGGCGACCCTGACGCTCGCCTTCGGTGCTTCTGCGCTGATGCAGACCCCGGCTGACACCTCGAACCTGCTCACGCTGGTGCTGGTGCCCCTCGTCGCCAGCTACCTGCTGGTGCGCCACAGCTTCATCTGGGTGATCGCCGCGAGCGTGACGGGCGCCCTCTCGCTGGTGCTGGCCTCGCGCGGCGTGACGGTGCCGGTGACCGACCCCGAGCCGCTCACCAGCGGCATCTTCAACATCAGCGTCATCGTGGCGCTCTCGTGGGTGCTCACCCGCCGCTTCGACCAGCTGCGCCGCAACGCGCTCGAGCGCATGGCCCAGGCCGATCGCGCCAAGACGGTCTTCCTCGCCACGGTAGGCCACGAGATCCGCACGCCGATGAACGGGGTGCTGGGCATGACCGAGGTGATGCTGGAAGAGCCGCAGTCGCCCACCCAGCGCGATCAGCTCCAGGTGATCCAGCGCAGCGGGCGCGGGCTGGTCTCGTTGATCAACGACCTGCTCGACCTCACCCGGCTCGAGGCGAAGAAGCTGGCGGTCGACGCCGCGCCCTTCGACCTCGGCGCCGTGCTGGCAGACTTCGAAGCGCTGGCCCGGCCGCTCTCGGCGCGGAAAGGGCTGGGGCTCGTCATCACGAAGGGGCCGGGCGTGCCGCAGGTGGTGCGCGGCGACGGCATGCGGCTCACGCAGGTGCTCACCAACCTGGTCAACAACGCCATCAAGTTCACCGACGTGGGCGAAGTGCGTGCGTCCGTCACGCTCGAGGCGGGCCGGCTGCGCTTCGAGGTGCGGGACACGGGCATCGGCATCGCGCCCGAGGTGCTGCTGAGGTTGTTCCGGCCCTTCGAGCAGGCCGACGGCTCGTCCACGCGGCGTTACGGCGGCACGGGCCTGGGCCTCGCCATCTCGGGTCAGTTGGTGGGCTTGATGGGGGGCCGCATCGAGGTGAAGTCCACCCCGGGGAAGGGCTCGACCTTCTCCTTCTCGTTGCCCTGCGTGCCCGCCCAGCTCGAGCCCGTCGCGCACCACGCGCCGCTCGTGGCCGAGACGCGCTCGCGCCGGGTGCTGGTCGTCGACGACAACCCGGTCAACCTGCGCGTGGCCTCGAGCCTGGTGGAGAAGGCCGGGTTCATCTCGCTGCCCGCCACCAGCGGCCGGGAGGCGCTCGAGGTGATGCACGCCCAGGGTGACGTGGCGCTGGTGCTGATGGACTGTCACATGCCCGACATGGACGGCTTCGAGGCGACCGAGCGGATCCGCGCCATGCCCGCGGGCTTGCTCTTGCCCATCGTGGCCCTCACGGCGTCTGCCACGCCCGACGACGTGGCGGCCTGCCGGCGCGCGGGCATGACCGAGGTGCTCGCCAAGCCCATCCGCCTCGACACGCTGCGCGAGGTGCTCGGCCGCCTGCTCGGCTCATAGCTCCCTCTCCCTGCGAAGCGGGGAGAGGGTTGGGGTGAGGGGCCTGCGGCCGTACTACAAGCCGCCGCTGATGCGCGCGCTCCAGTACGACGCCTATGGAGGGATCGAGAAGCTCCAACTCCGCCAGGCGCCCGAGCCGCGCACGAGTGGGCCGCTGGTGCGGGTGAGCGTGGCCGCGCTCAACCCCAAAGACGCGCTCTTTCGCAAAGGGAAGTTCAGGCAGCTCAGCGGCCGCCACTTCCCCAAAAGCTGCGGCGTCGACTTCGCCGGGCAGATCGAGCGGGACAGCGGTGACTTCCGCGCTGGCGACCTCGTCTTCGGCGCGCTGCAGGAATGGACCTTCTCGCGCGGCAGCCTCGCGGACCTCGTCGCCCCCGAACCCGGCGAGCTCGCCCGCGTGCCCGAGGGCGTCGACCCGGCCCACGCCGCCTCGCTGGCGTTGGTGGGGCTCACCGCGCTGCAGGCCTTCCGTGACGTCGCGCGCATGAAGACCGGCGCGAAGGTCTTGATCAACGGCGCGTCGGGCGGGGTGGGGACCGCGTCGGTGCAGATCGCCCGGCTCCTCGGCGCCGAGGTGACGACGGTCTCGAGCGAAGGCACCCACGCGCTCTGCCGCGAGCTCGGCGCGCACCACGCCGCGGGCTACGCCCAGCTCGACGAGTTCAGCCGCTCAGGCCGCTTCGACGTGGTGTTCGACGTCTTCGGCAACCTCGACTTCACCCGCATGCGCGGTGCGCTCGCGCCGCGTGGGGTCTTCGTCTCGACGGTGCCGTCGGTGGCGAGGGTGTTCCGCGACGTGTTCACCCGCTGGTCGAAGCAGCAGGAGCGCCTGGTGGTGGTGAAGCCGCGGCGCGCCGACCTCGAGCAGCTCGCCGGGTGGTTGGCGAAGAGAGACCTGCGGGCCGTCATCGATTCGCAGTTCGCGCTCGAAGACTACGCGGCGGCCTTCGCGCGCCTCGAGTCGAAGAAGGCGCACGGGAAGATCCTGATCACGGTGGCCTGAAGAGCGAGAGCGCGGTGGAGTACGCGCTGGCGCGATCGAGCACGGCCCAGTCGAGCAGGAACATCACCAGGCCCTGCACCGCGAAGCCCAGCCCCACGCCCAGCATCAGCTCGTCGCGCCGCAGCGCGCCGAGGCCCGCGAACACGCCGCCGCCCACGCTGAGCGCGCCCTCGACCGCGAGCAGGATGGGCTGGAAGCGGTTCAGGATGCGGGCCACCCGCTCACGCTCGCTCTTCGCGAACTCGGCGGGGTTGGCGGTGAGCGCAGCGTCGAGCGAGCGCTCCTTTCCGTACGAGCTGAGCGCGAAGTAGAGGCCGGCGGCGATCTCCAGCACGCCGAAGCTCAGGTTGGTCCAGCCTGCGCCGCGGCCCAGCGTGGTGTTGCTGGTGAGCAGCAGCGTTCCGGCGACCACCGAGCCCACGCCCGAGCCGACGAAGGGCACGAAGCCCGAGAGCCGCTCCCCGCGGTAGTACTCGTGCAGTTGCACGCGCACCTGGTCCGTCGGGGTCACGTTCTGCGCGAACGCCAGAGAAGCAGCCACACACAGCACCAGCGGGAGGCGCGTCATGAGACCGCTTCTACCAAGTCTCAGGCAGAGGGCCGCGGGAGCGTGACCACGAACTCCGCCCCGCCGCCGACCCGGTCCCGCACCACCACGGTGCCACCGTGCGCCTGCGCGACCAGCTTCACCAGGTACAGGCCCAGCCCATGCCCTCGCCGGCCGCCAGCCTTCTGCAGCGCGAGTGAGCCGAACATGTCGAACAGCTCGCCCTTGAGGAAGTCGGGCACGCCCGGGCCGCGATCCGCGACGATCAAGGTCACGCCCTTCTCGTCGCCGATCACCGACACCTCCACCACCTCGTGGGTGTGGCGGAAGCCGTTGATGAGCAGGTTCTCGAGCGCGCGCCTCACCAGCTTGGCGTCGACCTCGAGTGAGGTGTCGCCCGAGCTGGTCTGCTGCACGTTCACCTTGCCGTCGAGCGCCGCGGTGCGCAGCGTCTCGATCACGTTCGCCGCCAGCTCGCTCACCACCGTGGGTACGCGCTCGAGCGTGAGCTGCCCCTTCTCGAGCATGCGCACCTTGAGCAGGTCGCCCACCGCCTCCATCACCCGGTCGAGCGCGTTCTTGCCCAGCCGGAAGATCTCGCGGTCCTCCGCGACCACGTTCTCTTCGAGCAGCTGGAACGCACCCTTCACCGCGGTGAGCGGGTTGCGGAGGTCATGCACCAGCAGCGCGGTGAGGTCGTCCTTGAGGGCCTGGAGATCGGTCAGCGCGGAGAGCTGCGTGCGAATGAGCACCTCCTGCCGGCGCAGGCGCACGAAGTTCTGCACGCGCAAGACGAGCTCGCGGCGATCGACTGGCTTGGCGAGGTAGTCGTCGGCGCCCGCCTCGAGGCCGAGGTTGCGGTGTTCCTGGTCGTCGAGCGCGGTGAGCAGCAGCACCGGCAGCGGGCCCCGGGCCTTCGCCTTCAGCTTCGGCAGCGCCTCCACGCCCGTCATGCCCGGCATCATCACGTCGATCACCACCACCTCGATGTCGTGCTTGCCCACCAGCTCGATCGCCTCGAAGGCGTCGGCGGCCTCGATGACGTCGAAGCGCTGCGCCAGCGCGAGCCTGATCAGGCGGCGGATCGCCTCGTCGTCGTCGACGACCAGCACGAGGGGTCTGGGTTCGGTGCCGGACATCCGCCCGAAGCATGACGCGCACGAGCGGCCGCGGCCAACGTTTCCCGCTTCGGGCCGTTATGATCGGCGCGAATGTGGGCCGCGTCTGACGTTGACATCCTGCTGGCTGAGAGCCCGAGCGTGGCGCCTCCGTCGAGGTGGGCGCCCGTCGCACTGCCGGCGTTCGATTGGCAGCCGTCAGTGTTGGTGATCGGCCGCGACCTGCCGGTGCACGATCGGAAGTTCCTCGAGAAGACCGGCCTGGTGGAGTGTGTCGCCACGCTCGAGTCCGGCCTCGCGCGAATGGCTGAGGCGCGCTGGGACGTGGTGGTGGTCGCGCCGGATCTCCGCGAGGAGACCGACGGGCTGCGCTTCGTGCGGGCGTTCAAGTGTTCGCCGTCGATCTTCGGCGCGTCGGCGCCGCTGCTGGCGTTGCGCGACCAATACGGGAGGACGCCGTTCGTCGTGCGGCCTCTCGAGGGCGACTCGCAGTTCGCGGTGTTCGAGTCGGCGTCGAGGTGGTTCCTGGGCAACACCTGGGCGGTGCCGCTGGGCGAGGCCGTGTTGCGGTGCGTGCGGCGCCGCTAGGGGGTCGGTCGCCGAAGCGCCCCTCACCCGGCCTGCGGCCGACCTCTCCCCGCTTCGCAGGGAGAGGTTTCAGGCTTTGCGCAGCAGCAGCCCCTCGAGGAAGAAGGCGATCACCGCGAGGGTGATCAGCCACGTCCACAGCGGGGTCGACGACTCGGGCCCGCCGCTGCCCGCGGTGCGCACCGACTCTTCGCCCAGCCACTCGCTCAGCGCGTCGAGCCCGTGCCGCGCCAGGTTGCTCGCGCCCGCGTCGATCGCCGCCGCGAAGCCGAGCCGCTCCAGCGTGGTGCCCTTCGCGTCGACCACCAGGTACGGCCCGGGCTCCGCCAAGGGCCCGCCCGTCACGCCGCCGCCCTGCGGCAACGCCGTCAACGCGACCTCCGCGCCCGAGCCGCCGCGCGCCCACGCCGGTGACTGGTTGGGGTCGGGCTTGAGCGTCACCGTCTCGCCCACCTTCGCGCGCACCTCCTCGCGCTCGTCGAGGGTGCCCGTCAGCCAGCCCGCCACCCGCTGCATCAGCGGCAGGAACGAGGTGCGAATCGGCAGGTCGCTCCAGTCGCGATCGACGGTGGACGCGAACACGAAGACGCGCCCCTTCCCCCGCCGCGAAGCGAGGAAGACCGGCGCGCCGTCGTCCATCGTGCCCAGCACCTCGGTCTCCACGCCCTGCGCGTCACCCTCGAACAACGCGTACCGGTAGAAGCGCGTGGAGAGCAGCCCCTCTCTCGCGCGGCCGGTGAAGGGCACCATCACGGGGTGATTGAGCGCCACCTGCGCCAGCCGCGCGGCGCGGGTGGCGGCATCGGGCTGGCCCGGCTCCACCGCGGTCTTGATGACGCGCAGCTTCCGCGGCAGCACCGCGCCCATCGACGCGTTCCAGGCGTCGGGATCCACCCGGTCCCCCACGCTGACGAACAGGCCGCCCCCTTCGTTGACGAACTGCGCCAGCCCCTGCGCCGCCTCGGGCGGAGGCGCCTCGACGTTGAGCAGCAGCACCACGTCGTAGCCGGTGAGCTTCTCGCGCCACGCCGCGTCCGCGTCGCGCATCACCGCGCGCACCGGGCTGCCCGTCGCCGACAACGCGGCCTCGGTGAAGAACGCCTCGTCTTTGTACTTCTGGGGGCTGGGGCTGCCGTTGATGATCAACGCCGTCAGCTCGCGCGGCACCGACAACACCAGGCTGTGCGCGTCGTCGTCTGGCAGCGCGTCGGCCTCGAGCCGGCCGGTCACCGTCGCCACGCCGCCCTTCGCGAAGCGCCACGAGAGCGTCTTCTGCGTGGTGCCTTCGGCCGCGAGGTCGACGAAGCCCTTCTGCACCACCTCGCCGTCCACCTCGAGCAGCAGCTCGACGTCGCGCGCCGCCTCCTTCGCGAAGTTGCGCACGGTGAAGGTGAACTGCCACGCGCGGGGTCCCAGCTGCGGCGCGGCCTCGGCGTGCACGTCGACCAGCGCGCGGTTGGGCAGGTCACGGCCCTTCGCCACGTCGCGCACCACGAACTCGGGCTTGAGCTTCTCGCCCTTGACGCCGGCGCCCAGCGGAGGCGGTGCCTCGAGCCGCAGCGAGCCCTGCGTCAGCGCGCTCACCAGCACCAGGCGGCGGTTCGGCAGCGGCGAGTCGTCGAGCGAGCGCGCGGCCACCTCGAGACAGCGGTTCAAGTCGACCGCCTCGAAGCCGGGCGCCGCTTCGTCGACCGCGGTGATCAGCCGCGCGCGCGCGAAGCCGGCGGGCGCCACCACCGCCGGGTTGCGCGAGCAGATGACCACCGTGGCCGGCTCCTCGGGCGCCAGCTCGCGCAGCGCCGACTTCGCCTCGTCCCGGGCGAGGTCGAACAGGCGCGTGCCGTCGCTCCAGCGCAGCGCCAGCGAGGTGTCGAGCACGATCGCCGTGGCCGCCACCCCGTGCCGGGTCAACGCCGCGTCGGCGGTGGCGAACGAGGGCTTCGCCAGGGCGATGGGCACGGCCAGCAGCAGCAGCGTGCGCAGCAGGTAGAGCAGGAGGCGCTTGAGCCGCAGCCGCGAGGCCGTGCGCTTCTGGCTGCGCAGCACGAAGTCGAGCGCGGCGAAGGGCACCTCGCGCGGGCGCCTGCGATCGAACAGGTGCACCAGCAGGGGAATGAAGGCCGCCAGCGTGCCGAGCAGGAACCACGGCTGAGCGAAGGTCACAGCTTGCCTCCGCGGCGGCCGAGGAAGCGCAGCAGCACCTCGTCGATGGGCTCGTCGGTGCGCACGCGCTCGTAGTCGCAGTCGGCCGCGCGGCACGCGTCGCGGGTGGACTCGAGGAAGCGGTTGAACTCCTCGAGGTAGCTCTCCCTGATCTCCCGCGGGTTCACCTCGACGCGGCGGTCGTCTTCCATCGAGAGGAACAGCGTCGGGTCGTCGAAGGGAAACTCGAGCTCGGCCTTGTCCACCAGGTGGAAGACGGCCACGTCATGCTTGCGCGAGCGCAGCGCGAGGATCCGCTTGAGCGCGTCCTGCCGCTCGTCGAAGAAGTCCGAGAACACGCACACCAGGCTGCGGCGGGGCAGCTTCTCGGCCAGCGTGTCGGCGGTGAGCGCGAGGTCGGTCAGGCCGTGGGGCGTCGCGCTCTCCAGCGCCTCGAGCACCGCGCCCAGGTGGCCGGCGGTGGACCGCGGGGGAATCTCGGCGAACCGGCCCTGCGCCACCAGCGCCACGCCCGCCGCGTCCTGCTGGCGAATGAGCAGGTGCGCCAGGGTGGCCGCCATCACCCGGCCCACGTCGAGCTTGGACAGGCCCGAGGTGCCGAAGCCCATCGAGCCCGAGGTGTCGACCACCATCACCGCGCGCAGGTTGGTCTCGTGCTCGAACCGCTTCACGTAGAACTTGTCGAACTTGCCGTACGCCTTCCAGTCGAGGTGGCGCAGCTCGTCGCCCGGCGCGTACTCCTTGTGCTCGGCGAACTCGACGCTCTGCCCCTGGCTGGGCGACTTGTGCAGGCCCGAGAGCACGCCTTCCA
The DNA here is from genome assembly GCA_030681645.1 of Archangium sp. GTDB lineage: Bacteria > Myxococcota > Myxococcia > Myxococcales > Myxococcaceae > Archangium_A. The sequence continues at coordinate 47,276 of JAUXRX010000041.1, read as the reverse complement.
CCACGGCGCGGGCGCGCAGCTTGAGGCCAGCGATGCGGGAGAGGGTGGCGGCGTCGAGGAGCATGGACTTCTGGCGGGTGTGTAACCCACGCGAGGGGTCATCGCATCCCACGCCTTCACTCCGAGGCCGGTTGCCGTGATGCCGTCGAGCCGCCGAGGGCTCTGGCTGTTCGGGGGCTCGGCGGCTCGACGGAGATCACGGCAACCGGCAGGGAAAGGAGTAGGTGGGGGGATGGCCAAAGGCGCTCAGGTGTCCCTCGTCGACTCATTCCGGCGCCTCGCGGCCTGGCTCAAGGAACACGACGCGATGGGGCTGATGCAGTCGCTCGCCCCGGGAGCCAAGCCGATTCAGCTCGGAAAGCTCGAGCACAAGCTGGGCTTCACCGTGCCGCCCGGGCTGCGCGCGCTCTGGTTGATGCACGACGGCCAGCGGAAGGCCGGCGACAGCCTCATCGGGGCGCTCCACCTGCTGCCGATCGCGTGGGTGGTCAACGAGCGCGCCGCCACGCTCCGGTTGCTGGCGAAGGTCCGCGCCGCGCCCGAGCACGGGATGACGCGGGAAGAGGTGAGGTCAGACGCCTGGCTGCCCATCGCCAGCCGCAAGGGGAGCTGCGTGGTGGTCAACGCCGCCACCGGGCGCGTGTTCGCCGGCAGCGACGAGGCCCCGTACCTGCGGCTGCTGGCGCCCTCCGTCCCCGAGTGGCTCGAGGCCTACGTCGAGGCGGTCGAGCGCGACGAATACGCCCTCGTCGTCGATGGTGACGGGGCGTTCTCACTTCAGCGCCAGGAAGGGTGACTCAGGTGCGCAGCCGGCGCAGCTCGACCGGCTGAGGCTCGAGCGAGCGCTCGTCGGTGACGGGCGGGCCCTCGAGGCGCGCGACCACCTGCTCCAACTCGAGCACCCGCCGCGACAGGCGGCCCAGCTCGGCCTCGGGTGCGCCCTGCTTGAGCGCCCCCAGCACCCCCGACTGCACCAGCGCATCGATGAGCGGCTTGACCGCGAAGCGGGCCGTCACGCCCATGACGGGAATGAGCACGATGAGGCAGCTCATGATCACGGCCGCGAGCTCGGTGAGGTTGACTGGTTGGATTTCCATACGCGCGCGTACGGTCGGGGCCGCGAACGATTGCCTGGTTCGTTGCGCGCAGTCCCCTCTGTGAATACACGCGCTTCGTGCACCGCCTCGTCCTCGCGCTCCTGCTCTTCGCGTCGCCTGCCCGCGCCCACGGCCTGCAGCTCTCTGCGGGCGCCGCGTGGATGGCGAACCTCCACAACGAGCTGCGCGTCGGGGCGACCGATCTCCAGCTCGCTTACCGGCACGACTACGCCTGGTCGTCTCTCGAGGCCGGCGTGGAGTGGATGCTGTTCTTCCCCACCGGCAAGGCCGACCCGGCGATCGGCCTGCGCCTCGGCTGGTCGGTCTTCCGTGACCTCGGCCCGGTGCGCCCGCGGCTGGGCCTGAGCCTCGGCGCGTACTGGACACACGCCAGCCCGGTGCTGCCCGTCGGCTACCTCGACCTCGCGGTGGAGAAACACTTCGAGCGCTGGACCTTCGGCGCCGCGGTGAGCGGCATGCTCAGCCTGTTCGGTGCCGGTGTGCAGCCGCGCCTCTACGTGGGGAGGACGTTCTGATGCGCGCGCTCCTGCTCGGACTCTGCTTGATCGGCTGTGCTCCCGTCCCGCAGACGATCGACACCACCGGAGATCGTTACCTCGAGCGCCGCCCCTCGCCCGACGCGCTGGTCGACGCGCGCGGCATCTACCAGGGCGGCTGGTACGAGTCCTTCACCGGCTCCTTCAACCAGGACCAGGCCGCGGGCGACAAATACAACCTGAAGCAGTGGCTCCACGTGAACGTGGACGACCCCCGCTTCTACGTGGTGGTGCAGATGGTGCGCACCGACTTCGCGGGCAACGTGGCGGTGGTGGTGACCGACAAGCAGACCGGCGCGTTCCACAGTGAAGACGTGGTGCAGATGTTCTCCGACAGCCTGAAGTGCGACGCGGCGGTCACCACGCTCACCGATCCCTCCACCGGCTCGCACATGACGCTCGTCGACGGCCAGCTCGACTTCGACGTGAACGCGAACGGGTTGCGGGTGCGGGGCAAGGCGAGCGAGATCCTCACGCCGCCGCTCACGCAGATTCACCGCTTCCACGACGGCTACGGCGCGCTGGGGGTGTGGGGCAACGTGTCGCTCACCGAGGGCGCGGTGACGGTCGAGGGCGAAGAACACGCGCTCACGCCGGGCGCGCTCGGCCTCTACGACCGCACCGTGGGGCACCAGCGCACCACGCTGCACTGGAACTACCTGGCCACCTCGGGCCGCGCGCGCAACCGCCTCACCGGCGAGGTGCGCACGTTCTCGGTGCAGGGCGCCATCGATCGCGACCGCAGCCGCCCGCTGGCCGACACGAAGAACCACGGCTTCTGGCTCGAGAGCCGCTTCTCCAAGGTCGAGGAGCTGGTCTTCGACTACGAGCTCGACCCCGCCACGCAGCAGTTCGGGCCCTGGCACGTGCACACGCCGGCCGCCCCCGGCCGCGGCGCGCGCGTCGACCTCACCCTGAGCGCGCCTCCCGGCTTCGAGCAGCTCTTCCATCGCCGCAACCAGAGCGCCGACCTGTGGATCGTCGAGCGCGACTTCCACCAGGTGTACGGCGTGGTGACGGGCACCCTCGAGCTCGATGGCGCCACCTGGGACGTCGAGCCGGGCACGTGGGCGCTGGCCGAGCAGGCCCTGGTCGTCCTTTAGTGGCCCCTCACCCCGACCCTCTCCCCGCTGCGCAGGGAGAGGGAGAGCCTATCCCGCGCCAAACAGCTCCCGGCGCGCGTTCTCGGCGATGGCCACCACCGCGGGGTGGCGCAGCCTTCGCTCGACCGAGATGGCGTAGAACGACTGGCGCAACGCGTCGATGCGGCCCAGCACCGTGAGCGAGCGGTGGCGCAGCACGTCGTCCTCCACCACCGTCGGCGCGGTGAAGATGCCGCGGCCGCGATCTCCGAAGACCTTCATCAAGGCGCTGTCGTCGAACTCGCCCACCACCTTCGGGCGCACCCCCCACGACTGGAACCAGGCCTCGAGCTCCCCGCGCAGCGCGGTGTCGATGGTGGGCAGCAGCATCGGCTTGCCGTCGAGGCTCTGGGGGAACTTCTTCGCCACCGCCTTGAAGTGCCGGGTGCCGAAGAACGAGATGCCGCTGTCGCCCAGCTTGTGGCTGAAGGTGCGCACCCTCACGTTGCGGGGCGCGGGCTGCTCGGCCAGCACCACGTCGAGCTCGTGCAGCGCCAGGCTGCCCAGCAGCTGGGCCAGGGGCAGCTCGACGCACTCGAGCAGCAGGTCGGGCACCGCTTCGTACGCGGGGGCGAGCAGCCGCTCGGCCACCAGCTTGGGGATGACGTCCACCACGCCCACCTTGAGCCTCAGCGGCTGCCCCAGCGGGCCCCGCGCCAGGGTCTCCTGCAGCTCGCGCCCGAGCCTGAAGATGTCGTCGGCGTAGCGGAAGGTGGTCTGCCCCACCTCGGTCAACACCAGGCGCCGGCCTTCCCGCACGAAGAGCGAGTGCCCCAGCGAGGCCTCGAGCGTCTTGAGCTGCGCCGAGATGGTGGGCTGCGCCAGCCGCAGCTCCTTGCTGGCCAGGGTGATGGTGCCGCTGCGCGCCACCGTCCAGAAGTAGAAGAGGTGGTGGTAGTTGAGCCAGGCCATGCGGCGGGAGACCTCGGGTTTTTCGAAGAATTCGCTCGTCATTATCTAGCAGACCTCGCGATGGTCCGCCTTTAGGTACAGGGGCATGCAGAAGCTCCTTGATGGCCTCCATGACTTCCAGGCCAACGTCTTCGCCACCCGCAGGGAGTTCTTCGAGCGGCTCGCCCTGGGGCAGCGGCCCGAGGCGCTGTTCATCACCTGCAGCGACTCGCGCATCAACCCCGCGCTGATCACCGGGGCGGATCCCGGGGAGCTCTTCATCATCCGCAACGCGGGCAACATCGTGCCGCCCTGGGGCCCGAACCACGGCGGGGAAGCGGCCACCATCGAGTTCGGCGTGGCCGCGCTGGGGGTGAAGGACATCATCGTGTGCGGGCATTCGCAGTGCGGCGCGATGAAGGGGCTGCTCGACCCGCCTTCCCCGGACGACTTCCCCGCGCTGTGCAGCTTCCTGGGCCACGCGGCCGCCACGAAGCGCATCATGAAGGAGAACTACGGCCACCTCGCAGGGGAGGCGCTCTTGAGCACCACCATCGAAGAGAACACCCTGGTGCAGCTCGAGAACCTGCGCACGCACCCGGTGGTGGCGGCGAAGGTGGCGCGGCGCGAGCTCAACCTGCACGCCTGGGTCTACGAGCTCGAGACAGGCGTGGTCTTTTCGTTCGACCCCGCCGAGCGCCAGTTCCTGCCGCTGGGCGAGCAGCGCCACGAGCCGGTCCCGGGGCTCCAGCGCCGGGCCATCTGAAACGGGAGGTGCAGGAAATGCGCGGCCCGGCCGCTTCAACCCTTCACAAATCGTCGATGGCACGCGCAGTGCCGTCACACATCCACACGGCGGCGGCGAGCCGGCGTCACTACACGAGCCTGCACTCATGGACACCGCACCCCTCTGGCACTCCCTCTCGACCAGCGACGCCCTCGACAAGCTCAAGAGCCGCGACCGGGGCCTGACCAGCGCCGAGGCGACCCAGCGGCTGGCCGAAGTGGGGCCCAACGAGCTGCGCGCGTCCGAGCGGGTGAAGTGGTGGAAGATCCTCCTCGCGCAGTTCAAGAACGTGCTCATCCTCATCCTGCTCGGCGCCACGGGGCTGTCGATCGCGGTGGGCCACGGGCTCGAGTCGTTGATCATCGCGGTGATCGTGCTCTTCGCGGTGCTGCTGGGCTTCGTGCAGGAATACCGCGCCGAGCGCGCCATCGAGTCGCTCAAGAAGCTCGCCGCGCCCAACGCCAACGTGCTGCGCGACGGCGAAGAGAAGAAGGTGCCCGCGCGCGAGGTGGTGCCGGGCGACGTGGTGGTGTTGCACACGGGCGATCGCGTGCCCGCCGACGCGCGGCTGCTCGAGGCGGTCAACCTCCAGGCTGAAGAAGCGGCGCTCACCGGCGAGTCGGTCGCGGTGGAAAAGCACACCAAGCCCATCCCCGGCGACCAGCCGGTGGGCGACCGGAAGAACATCGTGCACGCCGGCACCGCGCTCACCTACGGGCGGGGGCGCGCGGTGGTGGCTGCCACCGGCATGCAGACCGAGTTCGGGCGCATCGCCTCGCTGCTCGACACGGTGGAGACGGCGAAGACGCCGCTGCAGAAGAACCTCGACAAGGTCGGCTCGGTGCTGGCGAAGGTCGCGTTCGTCGTCGTCGCGGTGATCGTCGCGGTGGGCCTGTTCCGCGGGCAGCCCTTCATCGAGATGTTCATCTTCGGCATCGCGCTCGCGGTGGCCGTGGTGCCCGAGGCGTTGCCGGCCGTGGTCACCATCTCGCTCGCGCTCGGCCTGCAGCGCATGGTGAAGCGCAACGCGCTCATTCGCCGGCTGCCGGCAGTGGAGACGCTGGGCAGCACCACCGTCATCTGCTCGGACAAGACCGGCACGCTCACCAAGGACGAGATGACCGTGCGGCGCTTCTTCGTCGCCGGCGAGGTGCTCGAGCTGTCGGGCGCGGGCTACGAGCCGAAGGGCCAGCTCACCGTCGCGGGCAAGGAAGCCACCCTCACTCCGCCGCTGCAGTTGCTGCTCGAGGCCGGCGCGCTCGCGTCAGACGCCACGCTCTCTCACGACGCGACCGGCTGGTCGGTGCTCGGAGATCCGACCGAGGGTGCGCTGGTGGTGGCCGCCGCCAAGCTCGGGCTCGACAAGGCGAAGCTCGACGCCGCGCAGCCCCGGCAGGGCGAGGTGCCCTTCACGTCCGAGTCGCGGCGCATGGCGACGCAGCACCAGACTCCGGGTGGCCGCACGGTGTTCGTCAAGGGCGCGCCCGAGGTGGTGCTCGACGCCTGCACGCAGGTGGAAGGCCCCACGGGCGCCATCCCGCTCGATGACGCGGGGCGCACCAGGGTGCTCGAGGCCGCGAAGCAGTTCGCGGGTGAGGCGCTGCGCGTGCTCGCCATCGCGCACCAGCCCGACGGCACGCTCGAGGGTTCCGACAAGGACCTCACCCTGCTCGGCCTGGTGGGGATGATCGACCCGCCCCGCCCCGAGGCCTTCGACGCGATCCGCAAGTGCGAGGACGCGGGCATTCGCGCGGTGATGATCACCGGCGATCACCCGGAGACCGCCGAGGCGGTGGCGCGCGAGCTGGGCATCTTGAAGAAGGGGAAGGTGGTGAGCGGGCGCGAGCTCGACGCGATGGACGAAGGGCAGCTCGCCGCGCAGATCGACGGCGTCGACGTGTTCGCGCGGGTCTCGCCGGCCCACAAGCTGCGCATCGTCACGGCGCTGCAGGCGGGCGGCCACACCGTGGCGATGACGGGTGACGGGGTGAACGACGCGCCTTCGCTGCGCAAGGCCGACATCGGCATCGCCATGGGCATCACCGGCACCGACGTCTCGCGCGAGGCGGCGGCGATGACGCTCACCGACGACAGCTTCGCCAGCATCGTCGCGGCCGTGGAAGAAGGGCGCCGCGTCTTCGGCAACATCAAGAAGTACCTCATGTACCTGCTCTCTTCGAACATCGGAGAGATCGGCCTCATGGTGGGCGCGTCGCTGATGGGCCTGGGGTTGCCGCTGACGGCGGTGCAGATCCTCTGGGTCAACCTGGCCACCGACGGCCTGCCGGCGCTCGCGCTCGCGGTGGACCCGCCCGAAGACGACCTGATGAAGCGCCACCCGCGCGACGGGAAGGTGGGCATCTTCACCCGGCCGGTGATCATCCTCATGCTGGTGGGCGGGCTCTGGTCGACGGTGGTGAACGTGGGGCTCTTCGCCTGGTCGACGCACTCGGGCCGCAGCCTGTCCGAGGCGATGTCGATGACCTTCGTCTCGCTGGTGCTGATCCAGTTCTTCAAGGCGTACAACTACCGGTCGGATCGCACCTCGGTGCTGCACCGGCCGTTCGCCAACAAGTGGCTCAACATCGCCATCTTCTGGGAACTCGCGCTGCTGATCGCCATCCTCTACATCCCGTTCCTGCAGAAGCTGTTCGACACGTTCCCGCTCTCGCCGCTCGACTGGCTGATCATCGGCGGCGCGGCGTTCACGGTGGTGCCGGTGCTCGAGTTCGCGAAGTTCCTCGAGCGCCGGGGTGTGTTCGGCAAGCTCGACTGAGAAGAAGTTGTCTTGCCCTCTCCCCGACCCTCTCCCCCGCGGAGAGAGCGAGACAGGACTCAGGCGGCGTTGGGCGCTCGTTGGACGCAGGCCCGGCCTGTGGCAGGGTGAGCCGTGGTCGCTTGCGCGCTGCTGATGCTCGTTCTTTCGGCTGATCCCGCCCTCGGCGAGCGTGGAGCAGGCCTCAGCACCGTCGAGACGCGCGCCAGACCGCGACCAGGGGTCGCGCTCTCAGCGATGGGCGAGGTTGGGCTCTGGTTTGGCATCATCCCTGACTTCCGGACCCCCATCGTCGCCGTGGGCCTGGCGATTGATGGCGGCGTGGTGCTCAGCGACCGGGTGATGCTGCTGCTTCGGCTCGAGGGCTCTCTCGTGCCCGGCAACCTCATCGAGTTTCTGCCCGGTGCCTACGTCTGTCTCGGCGGCGGGCCAGCGATTGACTACTTCGTGAGCGAGCGGTTCACCGTGGGCGCTGGGGTGCGGCTGCTCACGCCGAGCGTGAACTGGGGCGCCCTCAGCCTGAGCCTCCCGCTGCGAGCCAACTTCTTTCCCGCGCCCCGCGAAGCGACGGCGGGGGCACGCACTGGCGTCATTCTTGGGTTCCAATTGGTCCCGACCTACATCTTCGGCAGTGTGCTCGGGTCGGGCCTCAGCGCCACGTTCACCGTCGGCTACGGCATGTGGTGACCGGAGGCCGCTCGGGCCGGGTGATCACCACCTTCGCCGTGCCCTGAACACGCAGGGAGACTGGAAGTGAGCTGCATCCCTGCGCCTCGAGGGAAACAACGCGTCGGGGAGCCGGCAAACCACTCCTAAAACCGGTGGATGAAGATCTGGCCGGCTGCATCCGCCAGCCAAACCCCATCGCCATCGAGCGTCGGTGCCGCCGCTGTCACCTCACCGTACAGACCCGGAAGCGGGAGCTGAGGTCCGCCCTCGACACTCCATACCGACAGCCCGCCCGCGCCGGCCGCCCACACCGCCGCGCCATCGAACGCGAAGCCGAGCTCGCGCACGTGCAGATCGCCCAGCGCCAACCTGCGCAGCTCGACGCCGCTCGAGCCGTGACGCAGCACCACGCCGTCTTCGCCCGCGGTCACCAGCACCTTGCCCGACGGATCGAACGCGACCGCCTGGCTCTGCCGCCCCGACCAGCTCTCCTCTTCCCGCAGCGAAGGCAACGCGACCAGCGCGCCGCTGCCGTCCTCCGAGATCCACGCCAGTCGATCGCCCTTCGGCGAGATGGCCACCCGCTTCACCGCGCTCTTCGCGTGAATGGGGTTGGCCTTCGGCTCGAGCGTGTCGGAGTCGAGCCCGAGCACGTCGGTGCCACACCCCACCCAGATGGTCTCGCCATCCGGCGCGCGCGCGAGCGTCCACACCGTCGCGCGGCAGGGCTTCGCGGTCTCCGTCACCGCGCCGTTGTCTGCAGCGTGGAGATCGATCTGCCCGGTCTTCCCCACCATCAGCCCGTCTTCCACCGCGAGCACGTCGTTGCCCTTCACCCCCGCCTCGCGCCAGTGCACCTCACCGTCGTTGCCCACCAGCAACAAGGCCTGCGGCGTGCGCGCCCAGAGTGAGCCCTGAGAGCCGGCGGCGATCGCCCACACCGGCCCTTCCTTCAACTTCGCAAACGGAAGGTGCGCGGCGAGCCCCTGCACCTTCCACTCGAAGCGGCGCCCCGCGCGATCGAGCGCGCCGAGCAGGTTGCCGTCGGCTGAGAACGAGACCGCGCGCAGCTCGTCGCCATCTCCATCGAGCCGCGAGAGCACCTTCCACGTGCCCAGGTCCCACAGCAGCACCGTGCCGTCGAGCGAGGCCGACGCGAGCCAACCCCCGCGAGGCGAGAGCGCGAACGCGCTGATGCCCTGGCTGTGACCTGCGAGCGTGCGCACCTGCGTGCCGGTGTTCACCTCGAGCACCTGCACCTGGTCCTGCTGATCCCCGATGAACAACAGCGTCTCGTCGGCGGAGAACGCGAGCGCCGTCACCTCGCCCGCGCGCTCGTGCAGCGCTCCATCGGCGCCCCACCAGCGCAGCGAGCCATCTGCGCCCGCGGCCGCGACGGACTTCCCGCTTCGGCTCAGCGCGAGCGCCACGGGAGCCTCGGGACCCGGGCTCCATGACCTTCCGGCCGTGCCCGCTGGCGCATCGAACACCTGCACCACTCCCGGGCTCGCCACCGCCAACAGCGCGCCGTCGCCCGAGAACGCGAGCGCCGCGGCCTTCTCGGTTCCCGCGAGCGTTTGGTTCACTCCCTCGCTGGTGGTGAGCCGCACCAGGGTCGACTTGAGCGCCCACCACTTTCCACCGGGGGCGATGGCGGCAGGCAGCGGCTTGCGCTCGGCCTCGGTGGTGCCCTCGACGAGGCGCCAGTTCTTGTCGTCGTCGATGCTGAACAGCCCGCGGCCAGGGGAGGCGAGCAAGGCCAGTCCGCTCTCGACGTCGAGCGCACCCCCGCCGCTGGCAGGCACGGGCACGAGGCCTCCGGGTGTACGCACCGGAGAGGCCCACGGCGCCAGCGCTTCCATCGCGAGCCGCGCGCCCGGAGCGCCTGCCTGCGCCGCCAGCTCGGAGGCCGTGCGCGCGTGATTCCAGTCATGGAGCCGCGCTGAGCCCCGGGCCTGCTCCATCAACGACGCGCCCACGAGCAGCTTCGCGTCATGCAGAGACGCATCGCGCGCGCCCACCAGCGACCACGCCACCACCTCCGAGACGCCGAGCAGGAAGAGCGCGAGCAGCGTGACCGCGGTGAGCGCCTTGTTGCGCAGGATGAAGCGCTTGAGCAGCTCCCACGAGGTGTACTGGTACGAAGCCACCCGCTTGCCCGCGCGGAAGTCGGACAGCTGCGAGGCCAGCGCACGCGCGTCGGCGGGCCGCTTCTCGCGGTCGACCTGCAGCGCCGAGTCGACGATGGATGCCAGCTCCGGCGGCGCATCGGGCGCGAAGTCCTTGAGCGGGCGAAAGTGTCCCCGCCCCACGTCGAGCAGCAGCGCGCGCACGTCCCGGGCCTCGAAGGGCCGGGCGAAGCCGAGCAGCTCGTAGAGCATCACGCCCAGGCTCCACACGTCGCTGCGCGCGTCGATGAGGTCGACCTCGCCGCGGGCCTGCTCCGGGCTCATGTAGAGGGGCGTGCCCACCACCGCGCCCTGCCGGGTCGAGCCCGAGGTGACGCCCGCGAGGCGGCGCACGGTCTGCAGCGGCTTCACCTGCTCGAGCTGCTCGGGCTCGGTGGGCAGATCGTCCGGGGCGCCGAGCACCCGCGCCACGCCCCAGTCGAGCACCACCGTCTCGCCGAACTCGCCCACCATCACGTTCTCGGGCTTCAGGTCGCGGTGCACCACGTCGCGGCTGTGGGCGTAGGCGACGGCGTGGCAGAGATCGATGAAGTGCGGCAGCAGCGCCAGCCGCGCCTCGAGCGTGGTGGCTTCCTCGAGCGCGCGCCGCAGCGTGCGCCCCCGCACCAGCTTCTGGGTGCAGTAGTACTCGCCGGCGGTGGTGCGCCCCAATTCATGCACGGGGACGATGCCGGGGTGCTCGAGCTGGCCGGTGATGCGCGCCTCGCGCACGAAGCTGCCCTCGATGTTGCCCGTCTTGCGCGCGGTCTTGAGCGCGACGTCGCGGTTGAGCGCGGTGTCTCTCGCCTCGAACACGATCGACTGACCACCCTGGCCCAGCTCGCGCTCCACCACGTAGCGATCCGGCCCGGCCACGGGTAGCTCGCCCTCGGGGCCCGGCGTCTTCTCTCTCAGGTTCGGCGTGACTGTGGCGCCGAGTGCATCGCCGTCTGATTCACTCACGGTGCCGACGGTACAACAGTCGGTTGAGGCGGGACGCGGTACCATCGGCGAGTGCTTCGGTGGGCGTTGACCTTGTTGGTGGCGGGCGTTGCGCGGGGCGAGACCTGGGCTGACGAGCGGCTCTTCCGCCGCAGGAACACCTGCCGGCGCCGCCCCTCTTCGGATTGACCGCCGCAGGTCAGCTCGCCGCTGTGGCGGGTGGCCGTGGGCGTGGGGCTCTGAGGCTGCGTCGCCCCGAACCTCTTTTCGGATTCGGGAGTTCGGATTCGGGAGTTCGGATTCGGGAGTTCGGATTCGGGAGTTCGGATTCGGGAGTTCGGATTCGGGGTCGGGGTCGGGGTCGGGGTCGGGGTCGGGGTCGGGGTCGGGGCCGGGATCGGGATCGGGATCGCCTTCGGGATCGGGTACGGTGGCGGATTCGGCGGCACGGCCAGCACGGGACCGACCGGCCGATCTCCGACACCGAGACCGTGCCCGATCCCGAAGGCGATCCCGATCCCGATCCCGTCACCGACCCCGAGACCGAGAGCGCAAACAGACATCCCGAGACCAACCCCGAGGCCAGACCCGAAACCGACCCCGAAACCGGCCTCGCGACCTGCACGCTGGACGAGCTACAGCCGCGCCGGGGGCGGTCCCTCGACTCTGCTCGGGACGAACGCGGGTCCAGGCCACGGGATCAGGAACCCGCTGCGCGCCTTGTACGCAGCCCACTCCGGGTAGCGCGACATGCTCGCTTCTTTGCGCAGCATGTTCGGCACGAACACCCCGAGCCACACCCACGCCAGCACCGCCCACGGCGCCCAGTGCTGCGCGAGCAACGCGAAGCTGCCGTACAGCATCATCTCTCCGAGGTAGTTCGGGTGCCGCACGCGCGCGAAGAAGCCGGTGGTGATGAGCCCGCGCTTGACCTGCAGCGTGAAGTACTTCTGCGCGTCGCTGGCCATCATCAGCACCACGCCCAGCGCGTAGATGAGCGTGGCGAGGAAGAGCAGCCACGTGGGCGCCTCGAGGCGCTGGGTGACGATCAGCACCGGCGCGATCCAGTACAAGCCCAGCGCGGCGAGCCACATGTTGAAGGCGCCGGCGAAGGTGACGCGCTTCTCCCAGTTCGGATCGGGGAAGACGCGGTCCTTCAAGAGCCAGCACAACCCGTAGCTGCCGTGCAGCGCGGCGTAGGTCCAGGCCGTGGGCGTCCAGCAATCGAAGCGCCACATCAGCAGCAGCACGAAGGGCAGGGTGCCGCCCTTCTGCAGGTTGATCACCCAGCTCGCCTTGAGCACGCGCGGTCCACCGAAGAGGTCATCGGAGAAGTGGTCGCGCAGCTTCAGCCACGACGTCAGCGCTGAGTTCATGAGCTGCCTCCTACTGATTGCGTGACGACCACCGCAGGCTGCCCGGGTCGAGCGTGAGCACCGTCGTCTTGTCCGGCATCACCGCGGCCTTGAAGGTGGCCTGGCTGCCGTTCTCGAGCTTCACCATCACCTTGTACATGCCGCTGGAGACCTTGCGGTTCATCGGCGGGGCGCCCCACTCCTCGCCCTGCACGAAGATGACGCTGCGCGCGGTGTTGTCGCCCACGCTGATCACCAATTTGCCGGTGCCCTCGGGAATGGGCTCGTCCTTCGGTGGCGGAGGAGGAGGCGGCGGGTCGGCCTTCTCGGGGGGCAGCTTCACCGCGGCGACCACCTTCGGCTGCTTCGGCACCTTCGGCGTGGGCGGCTTCGGAGTCACCTTCGGCGTCTCCACCTCGACCTCGATCGGACTCGCGCTGATCGCCGGCTCGACGGGAGGCGGCGGCTTCACCGGCTCGGCGAACATGAGCGGCGGCTCGCGCGGCGGGTCGACCCGCGGCTGCACCACCTTCGTTGGCTCGCGCGGCGGAGGACGTGCCACCACCAGCGGCTCGGGCCCCGGCCCCAGCAGCGCCACCGTCGCCCCCACGCCCAGCACCACCGCGAGCACGAACGCGCTCACCATGATGGCGCGCCGCTTCCCCGCGCCTTCTTCCTTCGGAGGCGGAGGAGGCAGCCGCTCGGTGGCGTGCTTCTGCGGCGGCAGCCCCCGCACCGACTGGGCCTGGGGCTGCGGCGTGGCCATGGGCGAGGTGACCGGCGCGCGCACCGTGATGCTGGGCCCGGCGGTGATGCCGGGGAAGGCCGACATACGGCTGCCGCCCTCGGCGGTCACCTCGCCGTCGTCGTCGAGGTAGCCCATCAGGCTCGACTGCCCGATGCGGAGGTGGGCGTCGAAGGCCGCGCGCTCCAGCGCCTCGCGCATCTCGCGCGCCGTCTGGTAGCGATCTTCGGGCTTCACGCCCAGGGAACGTCGCAGCACCTCGTAGAAGCCGTCGGGCAGCCCCGGGTAGACGTCCTCGAGGTTCTGCCACTGGCCGCGCACCAGCGCCGCGTGCCGCTCGGCGTGGTTCTTGTGCTCGTCGAACGGCGTGCCGCCCGAGGCGAGCTTGTAGAGGGTGATGCCCAGCGAGAAGAGATCGCTGCGCCCGTCGAGCTTCTTCCCCATCGCCTGCTCAGGCGAGAAGTAGCCGGCCTTGCCCTTGGTGACGCCGGGCATGGTGAGGTTGCGGTTGGTGGCGGCCTTGGCGATGCCGAAGTCGATCAGCTTGAGGCTGCCCGAGGTCGACAGCAGCAGGTTGTGCGGCGAGACGTCGCGGTGCACCAGGTTGGCGTGGCCGCTCTCGACCTTGAGCGCGTGCACGGCGTCGAGCGCGCTGCAGGTGAGGATGCCGATGGAGAAGAGCGCCTCGTCGCTGAAGCGCTCGTCATGGCTGCGCAGGGTGCGGTTGACGGTGGCCAGCGTCTCTCCCGAGACCAGCTCCATCGCCATGTAGAGCAGGCCGTCGTCGCTCTCGCCCACCTCGTAGATGTGGACGATGTTCGGGTGGCTGAGCGTGCAGGCGGTGCGGGCCTCGTCGAGGAACATCTCGCGGAAGTCGCTCGACTCCGAGTACTCGGGGCGGATCACCTTCACCGCGACGGGGCGAACGATGCCGCCGGTGAGATCCTGCTCCGCTCGATAGACCTCGGCCATCCCGCCCTGAGCCACCAGGCGGGAGATGGTGTAGCGACCGACTCTGGTACCGGGTTCGAGCGACACAGCGTGGCGGGGAGCCTACTGCGAAAGCGCCCCGGCTCCCGTCACTGGACCTGCACGGACATCGAGCCGCTGTTGATGATCACGCAGCGGCCCCCTGTCACGGGCATGTCGTCCTGGGGGCCGACCACCCACTCCTCGAAGCGGACGTTCGAGATGTCCGCGGTGAAGGTGCCGGTGGTGCCCCTGGGCGCCGCGGTCACGGTCATGCTCCCCGTGCGACCCAGGTACACCCCGCCGGTGCAGGTGCCAGTCGCCTGGGAGCAGCCCTGGCGGAACACCGCGCAGGAGAGGCACGTGGCGTAGGTGCCGGCGGTGGCGAGATCGCGGGTGATGGGGAGGGGCGTCGAGTTCCACCAGAGCTCGAGCTGCAGCATGTCCGTCGGGTCGGTGGCGGAGTTCAGGCCGATGCCGACGGTGTTCTGGGTGGTGTCGAAGGTGCCATAGCCGCCGACCGCGACGAAGCTGGTGATGACGGTGCAGCCGCCGCCGGTGCCGCCGCCGACGGGAGCGCCGCCGCCCGTGCCGCCGCCCGTGGGAGCGCCCCCGCCCCCGCCGCCGGTGCTGCCTCCACTGATGGCGCTCTGGCAGGCGGGCGTCAGCTCCGACCCGAAGTTCGTGTAGCAACTGAAGAACGCCTGCTGCGCGGCGTCTTCGTTCCCGGGGAGACAGGTGGTCGCGGTCTCGAGACAACCCGCGAACGAGGTGAGCGAGGAGCGGTCGGTGGCGTTGCAGGCAGCGATGCCCGCGTTGCACTGGGTGAGGAGGTTGGGGTTGGGGCTGAGGGCTCCGCACATGGTGCGGCCCGTGAAGAAGCCGATCTGGGCCGAGTTGAAGCGCGTGCAGAGCGGGTCCGCTGAGCCACCGCCCGTGCCGCCGCCGGTGCCGCCACCCAGACCGCCGCCGGTGCCACCACCCAGGCCGCCGCCGGTGCCACCACCCAGACCGCCGCCCGTACCGCCACCCAGACCGCCGCCGGTGCCGCCACCCAGGCCGCCACCAGACGCGCCGCCGGTGCCGCCGCCCTGCGCGCCACCACCGCTGCCGCCGCCGGAGCCGCCGCCGCTGAAGCCGCCGCCGTTGCCGCCGGTGCCCGTCCCTACGCAGCGACCGAGCTGGCAGCTCTGACCGAGCATGCACGCCGAGCAGACCGCGCCGGACGAGCCGCACTGCGAGTCGGAGGAGCCCGCCGAGCAGACGCCCGTGGGGTCACAACAGCCGAAGGCACAGTTGGTCGGGTTGCACTTGGCAGGGCCGCAGGACACGCCCATCGCCACCGAGAAACCGAGGGCGGCGCCGAGCGCCATCCACTTGAAAGTCGTCGTCATCATGATCAGGGGGCCTCACCACGTTCGTCGAGAGATGTCCAACGCACGACACCCGAGGCTACCGGGGGTGTGCAGGACGACTTTCTGCGGGGTGGAAAGGGAGAGAAACGGAAGTTCGGTGCGGTGTGACACAGGGAACGCTGAGAACCCCCTGCGCTCCTCGCTGCGACAAGCAGACATGCGTCGCACCGACCGACTCCCTCTATGGCACAGCCTGATCAGCTCCGCCAGTCCTTGTCCTCAGACGATCGTCTTTCCCGAGTCCTGACGGTCAGTTGTCCTCGAAGCCGTCTGCCCGGAAGTACCGGGTCTGATCAGCAGGGCCTGCCCGATTGACCACGTCGAGCGACGCCTCGAGCTGCTCCAGGTTCCGCTGCTCGGTGACGCCGTCGAGCAGCGCGAGCAGGTTCGCGGCCGTGACGTTCCAGTACAGCTCGGTGGTCGAGCCGATCACGTCGAGGTTCTTCGTGGTCTTCCCCGGCGTGCGGCTGCGGAGATCGTCGAAGTAGCGGAACGTGTTGCAGCCGTCGAAGAACATGAGCTGGTACTCGCTCGTCAGCGGCGCGGCCTGGAGGTCGTTCGGCCCCAGCGTCACGTGGCCCGCCTCGAAGGGGTGGCCGATGACGAAGTTGCCCGCGGGCGAGCGGAGGTCGTCGAAGTCGGGACCGGAGCCGTAGCGGCCGTGGCCGCCGTAGAGCACCAGCTCGTCGCGGCGCAGCGCCTCGGCGAAGCGGGTCTTCGCGTTCGTCAGGTCAGGGGTGATCAGCTCGATGATCACCGTGCCCTGCTCGAGTTGGCGCGTGACGTAGCGGCCCTCGGCGTCGAGGCCGAGCGTCGCGCGCTGATCATCGGTGACGGCGGTGTAGCCGCGATCGACGAGGCCGCTCAGCACGCGCTCCTGCTCGGGCTCGTGCGAGCCCACCTCGTCGTAGCCGACCGCCAGGACGGCTCGCAGCACGCCGTCGGAGAAGAGCGCGGCGTAGTCGGGGGAGGGCGACTTTGCGTTCGCCAGCGCGTGCAGCGTGTCGAGATCGAGGGTGCCGGTGGCGGGGAGGCCGTTGGCCTTCTGGAAGCGCGTCACCGCGGCGGACGTCTCGCGGCCGAACAGACCGTCGGCGCCGTAGCGGGGGAGGCTGAAGCCGGCTCTCAGCAGCTGGTTCTGCGCGGTCTCGACTTCGCTCGGGGTGATCGGTTGGGTGGGTTCGACGCGCATCGGTGGTCTCCGGTTCGTCGCAGCAGGAGCGCTGCGGGTCGGAGAACGGAGGAGCAGTGATGGTGCCGCGGCCAAGTGCTTGCGATTGCGACGACGCGGCGTGGAACGGCTCTCAGGATGTGGATGGGGCGTAGCCGCTCCATCTGGATCATTGCGGATTGAGAAGTGACCCCTCGACTCGCCTACGGTTCGTCGCTGGTGTTGATCCCCAGGCGCCGCAACATGCGGTGCACCGACTGGCGGGGCAGCCCGGCTCGCTGGGCGGCTCTGGTCACCACGCCGTTCGCGGCCTTGAGGTGCTCGAGCAGGTACGTCTTCTCGAAGCTCTCCACCACCCGCTCCTTGGCCTCGTGGTACGGCAACGAGAGCAGCTGGTTGGTCATCTCGGCCCGCAGCTTCGCGCCCGACGACTCGTCGTTGCCCGGGTCGAGGTTCTTCCCCAGCGCCTTCGCGATCGCCCCCGCGCCGAGATCGGGAAACGCCGCCAGCCGCTCGAGCACGTTGCGCAGCTCGCGCACGTTCCCGGGCCAGTCGTGCCGCGAGAGCATCTCGAGCGTCTCGTCGCTCAGCGGCTGCCCACCCTTGTTCTTCAACTCGAAGTGGCGCACCAGCTGGGGCACGTCTTCCGGCCGCTCGCGCAGCGGAGGCACGCGCACGCGGAACACCGAGAGCTTGAAGTAGAGGTCTTCGCGGAACCGCCCCGCCTTCACCTCGGCCTCGAGGTCCTTCTGCGACGAGGCGATCACCCTCACGTCGACCTTCGCGGTCCCCCCCATCACGCCGGGGCGCTTGATCTCCTTCGTCTCGAGCGCGCGCAGCAGCCGGGCCTGCAGGGCGTTGGGCAGCTCGGAGACCTCGTCGAGGTAGAGCGTGCCGCCTTCCGCTTCTTCGAACGCACCGGGCCGCGCCGAGGGCCGCGCGGACGAGACGTCGTGGCCGAAGAGATCGCTCTCCATCAAGGGCTCGCTCGAGGCGCCCAGCTCCACCACCACGAAGGGGCCTTCACGGCGCGCGCTCTTGTCGTGCACCGCGCGGGCGAGCAGCTCCTTGCCCGTGCCGGGGTCGCCCTCGAGGATCACCGGCGACTCGGTCGGCGCGGCGCGCTCGAGCAACGCGAACAGGCGGCGCATCACCAGGCTGCGGCCCTGCACGTCACCGAAACGTTCGTGCGGAGAGAGCGGCCATTGGATCTCGTGGCGCTCGGGCTCGAAGCGCAGCTCGGTGCGGCCCACCGACAGCCGCACCTTGTCCGAGAGCTTGGCGTCCATCACCTGCACGCCCTCGACGCGCACCCCGTTGGTGCTGCGCAGGTCGCGCAGGCGATACCCACCCGGACCACCCGTGAGCTCGAAGTGCCGGCGCGAGACCGAGGTGTCGGTGAGTTTCAGCTGGCACGACTCGTCACTGCCCACCACGACCGGCTGTCCTTCGAGCACCACCTCGAGCCCCTTGTCGGGGCCCTTGGTGACGGTGAGTCGCGCCCTGGGAAACCGGGCGATGTCGGCCTGCAGGACTTCTGTCAGCTGATCCAGAGCCATGAGGGGTGGACGCTACCGCATGGAGCCCCCCTGTTCAGGGCGGAATCAGCACCGGAATCCAAAGACTTGCGCAAGCCGGGGAACGTCATCTCCAGTGCATGCGTCGCTCCGTTGCGATTGAATGAAACGAGGGTGGGCCCGTCTGATCCACCGACTCACAGCTCATTGAGGAAGGACGCCATGCCTATCAAAGCTCCTGTTGTCGCTGCTCTCGCTGCCGTGGCCCTGCTGGCCAGCGGTTGCTACGTGCGCACCTACCCCGCGACCCGGGTGGTGACGACAACGGCGAGCTGTGACCCGCGCTACCCCTGCGCCAACACGTACTACTGGGACGAGTGGCGCACCTGCTACGTCTTCTACGACGGCTACCGCTACTACGACGCGCTGGGCACGCCGGGCACGTACCCGCTGCCTCCGCAGAACATCGTGGTGACGTACCCCCCCTCGAACTACGTGCCGCCGTCCTATTACGTGCCGCCGCCGAACACCTACCGGCCGCCGTCCAGGTACGTGCCGCCTCCGCGCGGGTACCACACCGCCATTCCCGTGCAGTGGCACCAGCAGCCGCCGACGGCCGCGTACGTTCCCCCGCCGCCGAACTCGGGTGGTGGCTACGTGCCGCCGCCTCCGTCGGGTAACTACGGCAATCGTCCGCCCCCGCCTCCTCCGAGCGGCAACTACGGCACGCCTCCGCCCCCCACGGGTGGCAACTACGGCTACGGCAACGCGCCGCCCCCGCCTCCTCCGTCCGGTGGTTACGGCAACCGCCCGCCGCCTCCTCCGAGCGGTGGCGGCTACACCGTGCCCCCGCCCAACACCGGCTACGGCAGCGGCAACGCGCCCCCGCCGCCTCCGCCGAGTGGTGGTGGCTACACGGTGCCTCCGCCCAACACGGGCAGCTCGGGTGGCTACGTGCCGCCTCCGTCGGGCAGCTCCGGCAACACGCCGCCTCCGCCGTCGGGTGGCTCGGGTAACCAGCCGCCGCCGCCGTCGGGCAACTACGGCAACACGCCGCCGCCTCCTCCGTCGGGCGGCAACATGGGCGGCAACCAGCCGCCTCCTCCGATGGGGAACCGGCCTCCGAGCGGCTCGTACGTCCCCGCGAACCCGGGCACGACGAACACGTACGTTCCTCCCCCGGCACCGGCGCCGAGCGGCACGTACATCCCCGCGAACCCGGGCACGACGAACACCTACGCGCCGCCTCCTCCGCGCCCGTCGAACACGTACATCCCGGCGAACCCCGGCCCGACGACGAACACCTACAACCCGCCTCCGGCGCCGTCGAACAACACGAACCCGAACCTCAACATCCCGCCGCGGCCGTACTACCCCGAGCCCAAGCGTCAGCTGCCGTACACGGTGACGCCGCAGCTGCCGCCCAGCAACTCGGCGCCGCCGCCCTCGAAGCGGCCGCAGCCGATGCCCGGCCCGGTGAGTCCTCCGTCGCCTGGCCCCGCGGGCCCGGGTGGCCGTCCGCCGCCGCCTCCTCCTCCCCCGCGCTGAACGACGCGCCGCCTTCGCTCTGAAGCGCCGGCTCTCCAAATGAGAGTCGGCGCTTTTGGTTTGTGCGCTGCCCCGCTATGACGCGCCCCTCTTTCCCGAGGGGGACTCGTGAACCGTCTCATCAAGTTGTGCGTGCTGTGCGCTGCGGGCGTGGCCCAGGCCTCGGGCTTCTACCTGGGAGACAACGGCGCGAAGGCGATGGTGCAGGGCGGCGCCTTCACCGCGCAGGCCGACGACGCCACCGCCATGCAGCACAACCCCGCGGGCCTCGCGCAGCAGCCCGGGTTCTCGTTCCTGGTGGACCTGCAGCTGCTCCACCACGACGTGTCGTTCCTCCGGCAGGACCCGGGCTTCGATCCCGCCAGCCCCAGCACGCTGATCAACAAGGTCAGCAGCCACCTCCAGCCCGACCTGCTCAGCAAGAACCCCTTCTTCTTCAGCCTGCCCTTCTTCGCGGCGTCGTACGGCTTCCCCATCGCGGGCCGGAACTTCACCGTGGGGGTCGGCCTCTTCGCCCCTCCCTCGCAGGGCAACTACGAGTACCCCGTGCCCAACTACGCGAAGGACGACATGGGCAAGTACGTGGAGCGGGCGAACAAGTACGCGCCGCAGCGCTACGCGTTGACCAGCACGAACATCGTCATCGCCTACCCCACGCTCTCGCTCGCCTACGACATCCACCCGCGGTTCCAGGTGGGCATCTCGGCGCAGCTGACCGTCTCGCAGTTTCAGCAGACGCAGACGATGTACGGCGGCGACGCGCTGGGCGACAACCCGCAGCGCCAGCTGCTCGAGAACCCCGACTACGACGCCACGGTCGCCATCGATCTCCCGGGGCAGATCGGCTTCACCGGCATTCTCGGGCTGATGGCGCGCCCGACGGACTGGCTGTCGATCGGCGCGTCGATTCGCCCGCCCATTCCCTTCAAGGCGCGCGGGAAGATCACCGTCGACCTCCCGGAGTTCTTCAACAACGCGGGCGCGACGGTGGTGGGCGCGAACGGAGGCTCGTGCTCGACCGCCGAGCAGAAGACGGTGACGAACTGCGAGGCGACCCTGGTGATGACGCTGCCGCTCGAGCTCAAGTTCGGCGCGCGCGTCACCCCCATCGAGGGCCTCGGCATCAACTTCGACTTCACCTACCAGGGCTGGAACTCGGTCGATCAGCTGCTGCTGACCCCCGACCAGGTGAGCCTGAGCAGCGGGCCGAGCGCGATGCCGACGCCCATCGCCGCTTTCGGCGTGAAGAAGAACTGGATGGGCACCTGGAGCGCGCGCCTCGGCGGCTCGTACAGGATCATCAAGTATCTCTCGGTGCACGCGGGCGCGATGTACGAGACCGGCGCGGCGCCGACGTCGACCTACTCCGTCGACTGGACCCACCCGTCGCGCTTCATCTTCACCGGCGGCTTCACGGGGCACCTCGGGCCCATCGAGCTCATCGCGGGCGCGCTCTTCACCCCGACCAACACCACGGTCGTCACCGACAGCGTCGTCGCGCGCGGGCAGACGAACCCCGAGCTCGCCGCTGGCGTGGTGGGCAATGGCATCTACACCTCGGGTGCGTTCGGCCTCATCTTCGGGGTCCGCGGACACTTTGGTGCCGTGGCGCCCGCTGCGAAGCCGTTGCTGGGGGCTCCTGCTCCTGCTCCTGCTCCCGCTCCGGCGCCTGAGCCCGCTCCGGCAGCACCGGCGGCTGATGCGCCCGCAGCGACGCCCTGAACGACTTGCGCGCCCGTTCATCCCGAGCGGAGTCGAGGGATGGACGCCGAGGCTCGCAGGAAGACGCCCCTCGACTCCGCTCGGGGTGAGCGGTGTCGATCTTCAGACGGGCTCGCGGTGGTGCAGGGTGATCACGCTGACCTCGGGATCCGAGTTGATCCGCGGCAGCCGGGTGCCCTTGCCGAAGCCGAGCCCGCGGTTCACGTAGAGCTGGTTGCCGCGCACGGTGTACGCGCCCTTGTACCAGGGCTGACCCGCCGCCTGATAAACGCCCTTCGTCAGCTTGGGCACGTCCCACTGGCCGCCGTGCGTGTGGCCCGAGAGACAGAGCACGTCTTCCCACGCCGGCAGCTTTCGCGCGCAGGACGGGGTGTGGGTGAGGATCAGCCGCGAGGCCCTGCCCGCGCCCCGGTACGCCACGTCGACGTCATCGTGCTTGGTGGTGCAGTCGTCGACGCCGATGACGTTGAAGTCGACGCCGCGCAGGCGCAGCGCGGTGTTCTCGTTCTGCAGCACCGAGATGCCGATGCGCTCGAGGCCGTCGTGGATCTCCCGGGGCCCGCTCCAGTAGTCGTGGTTGCCCATCACGGCCACGCGCGGGGCCGCGATCGGCTCGAGCAGCTCGGGTACGCGTGAGAGTGGATCGCGCTTGTGGGTGACGAAGTCGCCGGTGAGCACCACCAGGTCGGGCGCGAGCCGGTTCACCTCGCGCACCGCGTTGATGATGCGGCCATCGGGCACGCCGCTGCCGATGTGGAGATCAGACAGCTGCACGATGCGCAGGCCGTCGTGCGCGGGATCGAGGCTGGTGAGGTGCACGTCGATCTGGGCGACCTCGTAGAACTCGGTGGCGATGAGCTTGCGCTCCGCGCGCGCCGCCATCGGCAGGAACGCGGATGCGGCGAGGCCCTGGAGGATTCGTCGTCGGCTCAATGGGGTCATCGAAGGCTGCAAGGTAAGGGCGGAGCGGGTGCACTGCGCAAGGGCACCTGACCAACGCGGTAGGACCGCCGAGATTCCCGCCCCCCGGGTCAGGGGGTTACCTACCGTCAGCGGCCGGCGTCTCGCCGCCACGCATCGACGCGGCGCTGAAGCGCCAGCTTTTCCCTGCCCGGCAGGCGGCCGATCTTCCCCTCGACCAGGCGGAGCGTGTCGTCGGCGTCGGCGTCGTCGGGATCGTCGAGGAGGGCGAGCTCGAGGTGTTCGCGGGCCTCCTCGAGGCGGCCGAGGCGCTGCAGGCAGGCGCCCAGCAGCGTGTGGCCGAGCGGCACGAGCGGGTCCATCGAGGTGGCGCGCTCGAGCTCGACGACCGCGAGCTCGGTGCGGTTGTTGGTGGCGAGCCAGTTCCCGAAGCCGGCCAGCTCCGGCGCCTGCGGGGTGGGCCCCAGCCACTCGCGGTACACGTCCACCGCGTCGTCCACGCGGTCCTGCCGCTCGAGCAGCTCGATGAGCGCCTCGGCCGTGTCGCGATCGTGGCGCTCGGCGAGCTGTTGCCGCAGCGACTGCTCGCGCCCGGCCTGGCGGAGGCTCTGCGCCTTGCGGTGCTTCTCGATGACCTTCTGCACCTCGGCTTCGCGATCGAGGCGCCAGTACTCGCGCTGGAGCTCGGCGGCGAGCGACTCGCTGCCGGGGTCGGCGTCGAACTTGGCCTGGAGCGACTCGAGCTTGAGCCGGGCCACCTTCATCTGGGGTGACTCCCCGCTGCTCGAGGTGAGCAGCCAGGGCAGCAGCAGCACCGAGCTCATCAGCGCCACCTCGAACACCCCGATGCGCACCACGAGGCGGGTGCGCTGGGCCTTCCACTCGTCGAACTCCTCGAGGTCGGTGGGAGGAGGGAGCGAAGGGCCTTCCACCACGAAGCTCTTCGCCACGAGATCGGCCAGCGTGCGTTGATCAGGCCGGCCCAGCGCGATGACGTGGCCGATGGCGGCGATGCAGAAGGCGCCGGCGCAGGCGACGGTCATCACCCCGGCGAGCAGGGGCGGCGCGGTGCTGCCGCCGACGCCGAGGTACCGGGCGACGAGGCTGGCGATGATGGTGAACAGCCAGGCCGCGGGGAAGAAGCCGCGGCCGAGCAGCTCGCGAAAGAGCACGTTGGCGAGGTCGACCGGGTGGCCGTCCCTGCCCACCAGCTCGAGGCCCATGATGTGGAGCCCGAGGGTGCGCTTGAGGAACGCGAGCGGGACGACGGCGTAGCCCACCATCACCGCGAGCACGCCCCACATCGGGAGGACGATGCCCCGGGTGAGGAGGGGGACCGCGAAGGAGATTCCCGAGAGGACGAGGATGAAGGCGAAGTCGAGGAGGCCGGCGATGACTCGCTTCGGGAGAGGAGCCGGGCGGGGGACGAAGGCCATCGAGGGCGAGCTTAGTTGGGTTCTTGCGGGGGCGGGTTTGCGGGTTTGCGGGTTTGCGGTTGCGGGTTGCGGGTTGCGGAGGTCGGTTTCGGTTTCGGTTTCGGGGTCGGGGTCGGGGCCGGGATCGGGATCGGGATCGGCTTCGGGATCGGGGACGGCTTCGGGGTCGGAGCTCGCAGCACGGTCTCGGACGAAGAACGCCGTTCCCGCAGGCGCCCCCGTGGCCCGTGAACGAACCCGATCCCGATCCCGATCCCGATCCCGGCCCCGACCCCGACCCCGACCCCGACCCCGACCCCGACTCCGACTCCGACCCCGACTCCGACTCCGACTCCGACCCCGACTCCGACTCCGACCCCGACTCCGACTCCGACCCCGACTCCGACCCCGACTCCGACTCCGACCCCGACTCCGATCAGTTCAACTCCGCCCCATCCTCACGAGCCGCCCGGGGAGCGCCTCGGTCAGGACTCCCTCGCGCACCACCGCCTCCCCCGCAACCCACGTCCCGACATAGCCCTGGGCGCGCTGGATGAAGCGCTTGCCGCCCGCGGGCAGATCGCGCACCAGCTTCGGCGTGCCCATGGTGAGCCGCCTGGGATCGATGACGTTCAAGTCTGCGCGCTGGCCGACGGCGATGACGCCGCGATCGGTGAGGCCCACGTACTTCGCGTTGCGGCTCGTCATCATCTCGATGACCGTGGCCAGCGGCAGCTTGTCCTTCACGCGATCGCGCACCCAGTGCGTGAGCATGAAGGTGGTGAAGCTCGCGTCGCAGACGGTGCCCACGTGCGCGCCCGAGTCGGCCAGGCTCGCCAGCGCCCGCGGGTGGCCCAGCATCTGCCGCACCACGTCGAGGTTCCCCTGGTTGTAATTGAAGATGGGGAAGTAGATGAGCCGGGTGCCGTCGCCCGCGGCGAGGTAGTCGTAGATGGCCTCGAGCGGGCGCACCCCGGCCTGCTTTGCGCGCACCAGGAAGCTCTCCATCACCGACGGCTCGTAGTTGAGGTTCTCCTCGAGCGGGAACATGCGCCCGCTGATCAGGTCGATCCTCGCCAGCAGGATGTCGACCAGCGGGGGCACCGCGGTGCCGTCACCCGCGAGCGGCTCTGACTTCTCGGCCAGCACCTTCGCGCGGCGCGCGGGCTCCCGCAGCGCGGCGGCGCGCTCGGCGGGGGGCAGGTGCTCCACTTCCTTGTACGAGGGGAACCCCATGAAGGGGTGAAAGCTCGCCTCGAGCCCGGTGATCACCCCGATGCCGCGCGCGCCCGTCTGGAGGAAGAGGGGCAGGCCCGCGGCGACCGCCGACTCCACCCGCTTCTGAATGGCGAGGTACTGCTCGCCGCCCGGGTCGCGCTGCAGCCAGCTGATGCTCAGCGGCCGCCCGCTGGCGCGCGCGAGCTGCTCGACCAGGTCGAACTCGGCGTCGAAGCCCTGCGGCCCCTTGAGGAGATCGAAGTCGCTCACCACCTGCACCACGCCGTGCGTGAGGCCCTCGAAGGCGGCGGCGATGCCCGTCAGCTCGGCCGCGCTGGCCTCGGCCGCGGGGGTGTCCTTGCCCTCGGACGTGCGGTGGTTGTCGCTGCGGCCGGTGCTGAAGCCGGCGGCGCCCGCCTTCAGCGCCTCGCGCACGATGGCGCGCATGGCGGCCACGTCTTCAGGGGTGGCCACCGAGCGCGTCACCGCGCGCTCACCCATCACGTACATGCGCACGGGGTCGTGCGGCACCTGCACCAGGTAGTCGAGGCTGCGCGGCGTCTTCTCGAGCGCGTCCATGTACTGGGGGAAGGTCTCCCAGCCCCACTTGATGCCCTCGCGCAGCGCCACCCCGGGGATGTCTTCCACCCCTTCCATCAGCTTCACCAGGTCGTCCTCGTGACCCTTTCGCAGCGGCGCGAAGCCCACGCCGCAGTTGCCCATCATCAACGTGGTGACGCCGTGGAAGACGCTGGGGGTGAAGCGCTCGTCCCACGTCACCTGGCCGTCGTAGTGGGTGTGGATATCGACAAAACCGGGCGTGAGCCACAGGCCGTGCGCGTCCACGGTTTCAAGGGCGGCCTCGTTGGTGGTGCCCACAACAACAATGCGGCCATCACGCACACCGACGTCGGCCACAAAGGGCTCGCCCCCGCTACCGTCCACGACGGTGCCGCCTTTAAGCAACAGATCGAGCATCTTTTCTCCTCCACCACCAAGCCAGGGACAGGCCGCTGACGATGTGCCAGATGCCCCACAGGCTGGCCAGCGTCACCATGCCCAGGTCGCTGTTGAACTGCACACCAATGATGCCCAGCGCCAGCCCGGAGTTTTGCATGCCACCTTCAATCATCACCGCCCGGCGGTCTTTCTCGCTGACCCGCATGGTCACGCTGGTGATCCAGCCAAAAAAGAGACCGCTGGCGTTGTGTAGCACCACGATCAGCAGTGTTGGCAGCAGGCCGAGCGTGAGCAACTGGCGCTCCTTGATCAGCCCTGCCACGATGAACAGCAGCAGTGCAGCCACGGCGAAATTCCCAAGCGGCTTGCGGATGCGCGCGGTGATGCCCGGCAACTGGTGCGAAAACAGCAGGCCCAGGCCCATGGGCACGGCCAGCAGCAACAGCAGGCTGATCCAGATGGCTGAAGGGTCAATCGCCAATTCGCGCAGCCAGGCTGCGGTCGCCGGGTTGCTGGCAATCATCCAGCTGAAGTTGAATGGCGTCGCAAACAGTGCGATCACGCTGGCCACGGCGGAGACACTGACCGACAGCGCGGTGTTGCCGCGCCCCAGGTGCGTCACCACATTGCTCAGGCTGCCACCAGGGCAGGCCGCCACCAGAATCATCGCAGCCTCCATGTTGGGCGGCAGGTCCAGCGCCAGCGTCGCCAGCCAGGTGGCTACCGGCAGAAGGATGAACTGCGGAATCAACCCGCATATGACCGCCCGGGGCGTTTTGGCGACGCGTGTGAAGTCCTCCACCCGCAGCTCCAGCGCGACTGAAAAGACCATGGTGGCCAGCACCAGGCTCAGGATCAATTGTTGTGTTGTCATGACACTTTCCTTGTGCCTGAGGGTAACCGGGTGAAAGCTCCGTAAAATCAAGGGTTTTCGCGGGTTCAGCCCGCTTCGGCCATCCTGGCGGCCTGCCCCGCCGCACTCCCAATTTATGTTGACCTTTCAGCAAATCATCTTGACGCTCCAGTCCTACTGGGACAAACAGGGTTGCGCGCTTTTGCAGCCCTATGACATGGAAGTCGGCGCCGGTACCTCACACACCGCTACCTTTTTAAGAGCACTGGGCCCCGAGCCCTGGAAGGCGGCTTATGTGCAGCCCAGCCGCCGGCCAAAAGACGGGCGTTACGGCGAAAATCCAAACCGCCTGCAGCACTACTACCAGTACCAGGTGGTGCTCAAGCCGGCACCTGCCAACATCCTGGAGTTGTATCTCGGTTCGCTGGAAGCACTGGGCTTTGATCTGAAGAAGAACGACATCCGGTTTGTTGAAGACGACTGGGAGAACCCCACCCTGGGCGCATGGGGCCTGGGCTGGGAAGTCTGGCTCAATGGCATGGAAGTCACGCAGTTCACCTACTTCCAGCAGGTGGGCGGCATCGACTGCAAACCCATCACCGGCGAGATCACCTACGGCCTGGAGCGTCTGGCCATGTATTTGCAGGGTGTGGACAACGTCTACAACCTGACCTGGACTGAAGGCGCGGACGGCTCAAAGCTCAGCTACGGCGACGTGTACAAGCAAAACGAGGTCGAGCAATCGACCTACAACTTCGAGCACAGCGATGCCGACTTTTTGTTCACCGCTTTCACTGCGCATGAAAAGCAGGCCAAACACCTGATTGACGTGCAGCTTGCGTTGCCGGCCTATGAGCAGGTGCTGAAAGCCGCGCACAGCTTCAACCTGCTCGACGCGCGCGGTGCGATCAGCGTGACCGAGCGCGCCGCCTACATAGGCCGCATCCGCAATCTGGCGCGCGCCGTGGCGCAGAGTTATTACGAAAGCCGTGAGCGACTCGGCTTCCCCATGGCGCCGCGCGAGTGGGTGGAACAGATGACGAAGAAGGCTGCATAAAAAAATGACAACGAAGAACCTTCTGGTCGAACTGTTTGTGGAAGAGCTGCCGCCCAAGGCGCTGAAAAAACTCGGTGAGGCGTTTGCGGGCGTGCTGTTTGAGCAACTCAAGGCCCAGGGCCTGACGGCTGCGGATTCGGCCCTCACGTCTTTCGCCTCGCCGCGCCGGCTCGCCGCGCATATCACTGCTGTTGCTGCGCAAGGCGCCGACAAGGCGGTCTCGCAAAAACTCATGCCGGTGGCGGTGGGCCTCGATGCGGCGGGCAGCGCCACGCCAGCCCTGCTCAAGAAACTGCAGGCGCTGGGCGCCGATGCATCGGCTGTGGCCGGGCTGAAAAAAATCATGGACGGCAAAGCCGAAGCGCTGTTCTATGACAGCACGGTCACCGGGGCCACGCTGGCCGAGGGGCTGCAAAAAGCCCTGCTGGAAGCAATTGCCAAGCTGCCCATCCCCAAGGTCATGACCTACCAGCTCGCCGACGGCTGGAGCGATGTGAAATTTGTGCGGCCCGCCCATGGGCTGGTCGCGTTGCACGGCAGTGACGTGGTCGCCATCGAGGCCCTCGGGCTGAGGGCGGGTAACAGCACGCACGGTCACCGCTTCGAGGCAGCGGTTGATCCTGTCGTCCTGAAAGATGCCGACAGTTATGCCACGACGCTGGCAAAAGACGGTGCGGTGATCGCAAGTTTTGCCGAGCGCAGGGCCGAGATTGAAAAACAACTCGCTGCCGCTGCAGCTAAAGTTGGCGGTGGCGTCAAGGCCATCGACGACGACGCACTGCTTGACGAAGTGACTGCGCTGGTCGAGCGGCCCAATGTGCTGGTCTGCGAATTCGAAAAGGAATTTTTGGGTGTGCCGCAGGAATGCCTGATCCTCACGATGAAGGCCAACCAGAAGTACTTCCCCTTGCTTGAAGCGTCGGGCAAGCTCAGCAACAAGTTTCTGGTGGTCAGCAACATCAGCCCGGCGGATGCGAGCGCCGTGATTCAGGGCAATGAACGTGTGGTGCGCCCGCGTCTGGCCGATGCCAAGTTCTTTTTTGACCAGGACCGCAAGAAAACACTGGCTTCGCGCGTGGTGGGGCTGGACAAGGTGGTTTATCACAACAAGCTGGGCTCGCAGGGTGAACGTATCGCTCGCGTGAGCCGCATTGCCACCGACATCGGGATGCTGCTGGCTGTCGACGGCGACTCAGGCCTGGCCATGCACGCTCAAAAAGCTGCAGAGCTTGCTAAAACAGATTTGGTCACGGACATGGTTGGCGAGTTCCCCGAGTTGCAGGGCACCATGGGCAGGTATTACGCACTGAACGACGGCTTGCCCTCTGATATCGCAGACGCCATCGAAGACCATTACAAGCCCCGCTTTGCCGGCGACGAGTTGCCCCGCAACCAAGTTGGGGTCATCGTCGCGCTGGCTGACAAGCTCGAAACCCTGGTGGGCATGTTCGGCATCGGCAATTTGCCAACCGGCGACAAAGACCCGTTTGCATTGCGTCGCCACGCCCTCGGCGTCGTGCGCATGCTGATCGAGCGTGAACTGCCGCTGCAATTTCACGAGATTACGCGTCTGGCTTTCGGCGCCTTTCCTGCCGGTTTGCTGCAGGACAAGGCGGTAGAGCTGGACGAGTTCCTGATCGAGCGCCTGAAAGGCTATCTGCGCGAAGGTGGTTATTCGGTGGCAGAAGTCGACGCCGCGATTTACGCGCAAAAGCTCGGCCTGTGGTCCACCCTTCCCAAACGCCTGGCTGCCGTGCGCACCTTCGCCGCGTTGCCCGAAGCCCCGGCCCTGGCCGCCGCCAACAAACGCATCAGCAACATCCTGAAAAAAGCGGACGGCGTGGACGCCCATGTCAGCGAGCTGTTGTTACAAGAGCCGGCCGAGAAAGCCTTGCACGCTGCGATGAAACAGGTGGCACCGCAGGCCAGTGCCCAGTTTGACGCTGGCGACTACGCGGCCTCGCTGCAAACCCTGGCTGCACTGCGTGATCCGGTGGACGCCTTTTTTGAAGGCGTGATGGTCAATGCAGAGCAAACCGATTTGCGGCTGAACCGGCTTGGCTTGCTGGCCACCTTGCATGCGGCCATGAACCGCGTGGCCGATCTGTCCCGCCTCGCGACCTGACCGGCTCAGCATGATGGACCTGAAACTGGCATGGCGCGCGTGGAAAACACGTTACCGGGATCAGGTGTTTGAGCTGCGCGCTATCCGCGAGGCCCTGCGCCATGGCGGCGTGGCGCTGGACGTGGGCGCCAACAAGGGCAGCTACCTGTATTCGATGGCGCGCTGGGCCGGCGCATCGCCGGTGGTGGCGTTTGAGCCGCAGAGTCGGCTGGCGACTTACCTGACAGGCGCTTGCCAGCGTTCTGGCCTGCGCAATGTGACCGTTGAAAACCTCGCTTTGTCCAATCAGCAGGGCGAACTTGACTTGTTTGTACCCGGTGACAGTCATTCTCCAGGCGCTTCGCTGGAGGCCAGCATTGCCGACAAAACTGATTGCCACAAGGAAACGGTGCAGGTCACGACACTCGACGCGTACGCGGCCGACAAGCTGCATGCCCCGGTTCGCGTGATCAAGATTGATGTGGAAGGCCATGAGCTGTCGGTGCTGCAGGGCGCGCTGGCGCTGATCCGGCGCGACAAACCGTTGCTGGTGATCGAGTGTGAAGGCCGTCATCTGCCGGCCGGAAAAACCGTTCCCGATTTCATCGCACTGGTGGAGTCTCTTGGTTACAGCGCGACGCTGGCCATGCCGGGCCTGCGTGAATTGCCTGCGGCCGAGTTTCGCGACGAGTTACATCAGAAGCAGACCGGTGAGCGTTTCTGGGACGCCAAGGACTACTACAACAACTTCATCTTCCGACCCACAGTGTCAACAGGGGCTGCGCCATGAAACTCGTCATTCTTGATCGCGACGGCACCATCAACAGCGACAGCGACGACTTTGTCAAAACACCGGAAGAGTGGGTGCCCCTGCCTGGCGCGCTGGAGGCGATTGCGCGCTTCAACCATGCGGGCTGGCATGTGGTGATTGCGTCCAACCAGTCGGGCCTGGGCCGTGGCCTGTTTGATGTGGCCTCGCTCAACGCCATGCACGCCAAAATGCACAAGATGCTGGCCGCCGTCGGCGGACGTGTGGATGCTGTTTTTTATTGCCCGCACAGCCCCGAGGAAAGCTGCAACTGCCGCAAACCTTTGCCCGGCCTGTTTGAACAGATTGGTGCGCGTTTTGGTGTGGCCCTCAAATCGGTGCCCACAGCCGGTGACTCGGTGCGTGACCTGCTGGCCGGCGCTGCTGCCGGGTGCGAGCCGCACCTGGTGCTGACGGGAAAATCGGCGACCTACCAGGGCGGTGGCCAGCCAGAAGGTTTGCCGCCCGGCACGCGCCTGCATACCGATCTGGCCGCTTTTGCAGAATTCATCCTGAACCGCAATACATCTGTAGCGCTATGAAAGTAATAGCTGTTTGCCCAAGTAAATAAAAGGCTGCAGCCCTGAAATACCTTAAACCTCACTGAAGATATTGCCATGCCATTGATTCGATCCATCCTGCACCTGCTCTGGATGACGCTGACCGTGATCCCCTGGGCGCTGGCTGTCCTGGTGTTTTCGATGTTCGGCAGCAGCACCCAGATTTACTGGATGTGTGCCGGCTGGCTGCGAGTGGCCGTCAGCGGCGGTACGGTCATTCTGGGCATCAAGAATCGTGTGACCGGCATGGAAAACCTGCCGACGGCGGAGACCAGTGGCTGCGTGCTGCTGCTCAAACACCAGAGCACCTGGGAGACGTTTTCCATGCCGACGCTGATGCCGCACCCCCTGGCCTACGTGTTCAAAAAAGAGCTGCTGTACGTGCCGTTTTTTGGCTGGGCCATGGCTCGCATGGACATGATCCATATAGACCGCAGCCAGCGCGCCCAGGCCTTCAACAAGGTGGTCGAGCAAGGCCGTCGCCTGATGAGTCAGGGCGTCTGGGTCATCATGTTCCCTGAAGGCACGCGGATTGAGCGCGGGCAGCAAGGCGTCTATAAAACCGGCGGAACACGGCTGGCGATCGAAACCGGGGCTCCGGTGATTCCGGTTGCCGTCACATCGGCCAAGTGCTGGCCGCGCAAGGCCTTCATCAAGAAGCCCGGTATCGTGGACATCTCGATTGGCAAGCCCATCAGCAGCGTTGGCCGCAAGCCGGAGGAACTGATGCGCGAGGTTGAAGCCTGGATAGAAGCCGAGATGCGCCGCCTGGATCCCGAGGCCTATCCGGAAACAGCCGAGACACGACTCTGACGCTGTGTTTACGGGTTAGTCCCCCCAGCGCTAAACTGCATCATGCAAAGGCTTCTTCAGTTCACCCTTGACCTGTTTGACAGGGAGCCACAGCAACCCACCCTGGCCCCGTCCGGCAAACCGCGTCAGCCCGGAGAATCAAAGGTAAATCGGCCTCTGGCCCTTGTCCCACCTGCGCCACCAGCTATAAAAATAGTAGCGGACGATGCGCCCCTTGCTGCTGATTCCCTGCCCGCGCAGACGCTGGCGCAGCTGCTGGCGCCGCCCACCTACCGCCACCCCGCTGCCACGCGCGAAGCCCTGCTGCTGGGCAGCGTGGTGGGTTACCACTTCCGCCGGGGTAAACGCCGCACCATTGGTTTTTCGGTGGGGGTGGACGGGCTGGTGGTCAGCGCGCCCAAGTGGGTGCCGCTCTATGAAATTGACAAGGCGGTGCAGGAAAAAGCGGGCTGGATAGTCCAGAAATTGCATGAAACCCGGGCCCGTCACCGGCGGCTTGAGTCGGCCCGCATTGAATGGAAGGAAGGTGCCTGCCTGCCCTTTCTGGGCGAGCAGGTCAGCCTGGTGATTGACCCGACACACGCCTTCGGTGGCGTGGGTGCTGAGCTAAGAGCCGGCGCGCCGCCGGGTGCCGCGATGGAGCCTGCTGGCTCGTCGACCAGCGCAGCAAAAACCCTGCAAATTGCGCTGGCACATGGGGCTGGCGCCGAACAGATTCGCGATGCGGTTCAGGCCTGGCTGATGCGTCAGGCCAAACGACTCTTTACCGAGCGCCTCAACCATTTCGCCCCGCAACTGGGCGTACAGTGGCGCAAGTTGAGCCTGAGCAGCGCCGGTACACGCTGGGGCAGCGCCAGCGCTGACGGCTCCATACGCCTGAACTGGAGGCTGATCCATTTCAGGCTGTCGGTCATAGATTATGTGGTGGTGCACGAATTGAGCCACCTGCGGGTGATGGACCACAGCCCGCGCTTCTGGGACACTGTGCGTACTGTCGTGCCGAACTACGCCGAGCTTCGCAGTCAGCTCAAAGACGAGGCCGTGCCGCGCTGGTAGCTTCTGGGTTTAGTGAGATTTCGTGCAATAAAAGGCAGGGAGCGGGTAAACATGTGGCTGCCAGGGATGGACAAACTTGTAAACGTCTGTAATATGACAAATGTGATGAAAGTGACATCCGATAACGATGCGCAGGAGTAAATAGCTTTATGAACGACGACAAACCCATCCTGGTGGTGGAAGACAATCCCGACCACCTTGAACTGACCGTGCTGACCCTGCAAGAGCAGGGCGCCGACACCGCCATCGTGACGGCGCGTGATGGCGCCGAGGCGCTGGATTATCTGTTTGGTCAGGGCGCGCACGCGGGGCGCGATACCCAGAAGCAGCCGGCCTTTGTGCTGCTGGACATGAAACTGCCCAAACTTTCGGGCCTCGATGTGTTGCGCAGTCTGCGCAGCAACCCGCTGACGGCGTTGGTGCCAGTGGTCATGCTGACCTCTTCCAGTGAGCAGTCGGACATCATTGCCTGTTATCAAAGCGGGGCCAATGGCTTTGTCCGCAAACCCGTTGATTTTGGCGACTTCACAGAAAAACTAAGCCGCCTGCAGGAGTACTGGTTGCGGGTCAATGAGTCCATTGCCACGGCCTGAGCCGCCGCTCCCGTCTGGCACGCGGCTGCGCCCGCCCTCCCCCCGCATTTTCCCAGGAAGTCGCAGCGCGTCCGCCTGACTCGCTCAGCGCTATTGACCCGTGAAAGCCACATTCAGCCTTCGCGCCCGCATTGTGCTGCTGTTGGCGGTGGCGATTGTCCCGCTGTTTGGCATGTCGATCTACACCGCGTGGCATAACGCAAACGCAGCGCTGGAGCGAGCCAAGAGCGAGTTGCAGTTTGTGGCATCGCTTGTGGCGGCCAATCAGCAGAGTGTGGGGGATTCAGCCCGGCAGGTGCTCACCGCGCTTGTCCAGTCGCCCTGGGTGGTGGCTGGTGATCTGGCCGACTGCAGGCGCTATCTGACGAAGCTGAACGCCGAGCTCCCTATGTATACCAACCTGGGTGTCATAGGGTCCGATGGCTTGCTTCGATGTGATGGCCTTGGCAATGCTGCGGGTGGTTACGCCGGTGACCGTGACTATTTTCAGGCGGCGCGGTCAACCGGTCGCGTGGCTGTCAGCGGCTACATGCGCGGGCGCAACAGCGGCAAACACATCATCACATTTGCGATGCCGCTGGTTCAGCCGGGCACGGCGGCCGGTGTTGCCTTCGTCACGGTGGATCTGACGGAAGTCGCCCGCGCATTGGCCAATGCTCCTCTGCCAGGCGGCAGAAATTTTGTGGTCACAGACCGCAAAGGCATTGTGCTGGTATCCAGCGCAGACGCATCGGCCGTGGTGGGGCAGCCGGTCTCTGTGCCTTTGCTACAGCAGGCCGTGACCAGCATGCAGACCGGCATCGGTGAAGGTCCTGACACGCAAGGCCGGCAGCGGCTTTTCGCCTTCAGGCCTGCAGGAGCAGCCGGGCAAGCTTTTTCCTTTGTGGCGGTCAGTGTGGACCGGGACGCTGCCGTTGGTGCAGTCCGAAAACAGCTTGGCATGGAACTGACGCTGATAGCCCTGGTGGCTTTTCTGGGCAGTTGGCTTGCCTGGCGAATGGGCGGGCAAGCGATTGTGGGGCCGACCGAAGAGATTCTCCATGCCACCCGGCAGATCCAGGAGGGGCGTTATGACGCTCGCATTCCGGCACTGGCTCTTGAGGGTGGAGGAGAACTGTCCCGGGTCGCAGCTGGCTTCAACCTGATGGCGGAATCCCTGCAAAAGCAGCAGGCCGCATTGCAAGCTGAACTGGACAGCAGTGACGCGGTCAAGCGCAAATTGCAGGACGCGCAACGCCTGGGGCGAATTGGTTATTGGCAGCTTGACGTCCATACCAGCCAGAGCTGGTGGTCCGATGAAGCCTACGATGTGCTGGGGGTAGATCGCAGCAGCTTTGACGGAAACTACACCAGCTTTGTCCAGCTGGTTCATGCGGACGATCGGCAAGGCTTCGCTGCGGCTCGCGCAGCGGCTGTTGAGGCGGGTCTGCCACTGGACACCGAATTCAGGGTGACCACCGATGCCGGCGAGGTGCGTTGGATTCACCTGTTTGGCCGAGCCCACGACCAGGATGAAGATGACCCTGGGCCAGTCAAGCGCAGGGCGGGTGTCATCCAGGACATCACCGAGCGCAAGAAGGCCGAGCTGGCTGTGGCCCGCAACACCGAACTGCTGAACCGCACTGGCGAGATGGCGAAAATTGGCGGGTGGGAGTTGCTGCTCGACCGCATGGTGTATGTCTGTTCGGACGAGGTGTACCGCATCCACGAAGTGCCGCCAGTCCGCTATACGCCGCTCGAGCAGGCGATCGGTTTTTATGCGCCAGAGGCGCAACCCCTGGTGCGCGCCGCCCTGCAGGCGGGCATTGATCACGGCCAGCCCTGCGATTTGATCTTGCCACTTGTCACTGCCAACGGGCGCCGTCGTTTGGTACATCTTCAGGGCCGCGCTTTGCAAGAAGACGGCAAAACCGTGCGGCTGGTGGGCGCATTGCAGGACGTGACCGAGCAGCAGGAGGCACAAAGCCAGCTCAAGCTGCTGGAGGCGGCGGTCTCGCGCCTGAACGACATTGTGCTGATCACCGAGGCTGAGCCGGTTGAAGAGCCCGGGCCGCGCATTGTTTTTGTCAACGACGCGTTTGAGCGCCGCACCGGTTACAGCCGCGAAGAGGTGCTGGGCAAGTCGCCCCGTTTTTTGCAGGGGCCCAAAACGCAGCCCGACGAACTGGACCGCATAGGCGCCGCGCTCAGAAAGTGGCAGCCGGTGCGCGGCGAGTTGATCAATTACACCAAAAGCGGCCAGGAGTTCTGGCTGGAGCTCGACATCGTGCCCATTGCCGATGCCAGCGGATGGTTTACCCATTGGGTTGCGGTGGAGCGGGATATAACCCAACGCAAACACGCCGAGCAGGCCCTGGTGGACAGTGAGCAACGCTACGCGGCCTTGTTTGGGGCTGCGCCGGTGCCGATGTGGGTGATTGATGCGGAAAACCATCGCTTTCTGGCTGTCAATCGGGCGGCGATCGTGAGTTATGGCTACAGCCTCGACGAATTTCTGACCATGACTATTTTCGACATCCGCTCGGAACTGGAAGCGCAGCGTCTGCGAGGGGAAATTGCCAGTGGGTTCAGGCAGGTGATCAGTCGCCGCCTGCACCGACGCAAGAACGGCCATGAATTTCACGTCGGGACGGTGTCTAACCCGCTTCAGTACAGCGGGCGGCCAGCGCGTTTTGTGGTGGCCCTGGACATGACTGCCCAGGTGCTGGCCGAAAAGGGCGTTCGGGACCACCTCTTCACCCTGCAGCGCGCGGCCGACGCGACCCAGGCCATTACCCGTCACCGAACACTCGAAGCCGCGCTGCAGGAAACCGTGGAGCAGGTCCGGGCCGTCGTAGGTGCCCATCAGGCGGCGGTGAGCCTGACATTGCCGGGCGAACAGCGACGCGTGATCAGCGCCACATCGCATTCAGACAAATATGCGCATTGCCGCGACATGGTGAGGCTGATCCATGCCAGCGGCCTCGACGCCATGGCCAGCACCGCCGCCAGCCCCATGCGCCTGACCCAGCCTGAACTGCAGGCCCATCCGCTTTGGGTTGGCTTGAACGAGGGGGATGACAAAGCCCCGGCGATGCGCGGCTGGCTGGCGGTGCCTCTGACCGGCCACAACGGAGAAACCATGGGGCTGCTGCAGGTCAGCGACAAATACGAGGGTGAGTTCACCTTGCAAGATCAGTATGTCAGTGTTGAGCTGGCGCAACTGGCTTGTATTGCCATCGAAAACGCACAACTTTTTGAGCAGGTCCAGCAGCTCAATTTGAGCCTGGAGCAAAAAGTGGCAGAACGCACCGCTGCGCTTGCGCGGCAGGAGGCCATGTCCCGGGTGCTGGCGGAGCAGGCGCCGCAGGTGGTCTGGAACGCCGACACCGAGGGACGGGTGACCTACGCCAACCGCAAATGGTACGAATTGATGGGCGGCGAGCCAGCTGACTGGATGGGCAACAAGTGGCTCGCTGCAATTCACCCCGACGACCTGACCGATATGGTCGCCAACTGGGAGGCTGCGCGCGCGTCGCTCCAGCCGTACCACGGCATGCGGCGCTTCCTTGCACAGGATGGGACTTACCACACCATGTCTTACCGGGCGACACCAGTTCTCGATGAACAGGGCAGCGTGTTGTTCTGGGTCGGCATCGACGCTGATGTGACGGAGATCAAGGCGGTGGAGTCCGCCCTGCGCCTGTCCAACCAGGAACTGGAGGCGTTTTCGTATTCGGTGTCACACGATCTGCGCTCGCCGCTGAACACGGTAGATGGCTTCAGCCGCCTGTTGGCCAAACAGCTCGGTGCCGACCAGTCGGATGAAAAAACCCGGCACTACCTGTCGCGCATTCAGGCGGGGGTGGGGCAGATGGGCCGGCTGATTGAAGACCTGCTGTCACTGGCCCAGGTGTCGCGCATGCAGTTGCGCCACGAGACGGTAAGCCTGAGCGCGCTGGCACATGAAATTGCCGACGAATGCCGGGGCCGTGACCCGGAGCGGGTTGCCAGCATCCACATAGAAGACGGACTTCAGGCGCAGGGCGATGGCAGGTTGCTGCGCGTGGTGATGGAAAACCTGCTGGGCAATGCGTGGAAATTCACATCCCAGCTGGCGCATGCCGAGATCCACGTAGGGCACACCATTGACGCCGCCGGCCTGATGGTGTTTCTGGTGCGCGACAACGGCGCGGGTTTTGACATGGCCTACGCGGACAAACTTTTCAACACCTTTCAGCGCCTGCATGCGGTCACCGAATTTCCGGGGACGGGGGTTGGTTTGGCCACAGTAAGCCGGGTGATCAGCCGACATGGTGGTCAGGTCTGGGCTGAGTCCGCACCGGACCAAGGCGCGACATTCTTTTTCACGCTGCCGGGTGCGGTTGTGCTGCTCGATAGCTGAAAAGGTAAGATTTTGTGTCAAATGATTGTTATTAAATACAATTGATTAAATCCATTAATTTGTTTAAATTAACAGTTCTTATTTTCAAGGGCTTTTCATATGCCGCGTGAACCTCAAAATTTTGAAACCGCCATCACGGCAAGTGATTTTTCAAGCGACGACTACTGTGGCACCACTTATGCGGCCAAGCTGCTGGGCCTGTCTGTTGCCACCGTCCAGTCGCTGGTTGAAAAGGGCGAAATCGATGCCTGGAAAACGCTGGGGGGCCACCGTCGCCTCTCGCTGCGTGCCATCAACAATTACTTGTTGAAGAACAGCCCGCAACTGGCCCAGGTCGATGCCGACCCGCGCAATCGGCTCAGTGTGCTCGTGGTGGAAGACGATGAGGCAACCTGCGATCTGTACAAGGCCCAGTTTGAAGAATGGAACATGCCGGTCGATTGCAGTTTCATGCCGTCCGCGCTGGAGGCCTTGATGGACATTGCCAGCATGCGCCCTGACCTGTTGATCACCGACCTGAACATGCCGGGCGTCGATGGCATGGAGATGCTGCGGGCGCTCAAGCGCAACCAGCAACTGATGGCCATGCAGATACTGGTCATCAGCGGCCTGTCCAGAGAGGCCGTGCGCGAAAGGGGTGAGCTGCCGCCCAACTCGCATTACCTTGAAAAGCCGATCAATTTCGACTGGCTGCACGGTTACGTCACCGCCTTGCTGGTGGCCAACCGGAAGTGGCGCTGACACGGCGCCATTGAGCGACTGATCTGGAGCCGGCCCCGTGAAGTTCACCAGGTGGTTGAGCTGGCTGACCCACAGAACGCGCCGCCCCGCAGCACGCCTGCCAAGCGCCCAAAGCATCGCGGAAGATGCTTTTCAAGCCGCACTGGAGCTGGCCGCCGACGGCGTGATACTGCTTGACGGGAGCGGCCGGGTGCTGGCGCTGAACAGCCACGCGCAGGCGCTGACGCACTCGGGACTTGGCGCTTTGCAGGGGGTCGATTTCTGGGAAGCCTTGCCAGAAGCCATCACCGACAGGCACCGCGGCGCTGCTGAGCTCGCCTTGCGCTCTGACAGCCGCAGCAGCTTTGTCAGCCATTACGCGTTTGAGGACCAGTGGGTCGAATATCAGCTGCGGCAACAGGCAGACGGCATGATCGTCAATTTGCGCGATGTCAGCGCAGAGCATCATGCCTTGCGCAGCCTGCGCGAAAGCGAGGCAGGCCAGAAAACCCTGTTTGACGCCCATCCCGTGGCCATGTGGCTGTACGATCCCGCTTCGCGCCGGCTCCTGGCGGCTAATCAGGCCAGCGCTGCCCTGTATGGCCAGCCTCTGGAAGATGCAGCTGGCCGGTCGGTTGAAATTTTTTTCCCCGATGGCGAGGGTGCAGCCTTGCTCGATTCCCTGCCGGCGGGGGATTTTCATGGCGAGATGCGGCTGTGCACGCAAAAAAAAACCGATGGCGAACGTATGCTGGTTGAGCTCGTCTGCGCGAGTATCCACTGGCAGCTGCGACCGGCCGTATTGGTCAGTGTGGTGGACGTGGGTGCGCGGCATCTGGCGGACGCGCAATTGCGGCAGCGCAATGACGAACTGGAGCTTGGCATGGCGCAATCCACCCTGCAGGCCCAAAGCAGCCGCAAGGAACTGGAGACCTTTCTTTATGCGATGTCGCACGACCTGAAAGCCCCTCTGCACGTTGTCAGCGGTTTTGCGCGTACGCTGGCAGAACGATATTCCCCCGTGCTGGACCACCAGGGGCAGCATTTTCTGGAAAGAATCCAGGCCAGCACGCGCCAGCTGGCCAAACTGATCGATGACCTGCGTACCTTGAGCTACCTGCCGCGCGTGACCCTGGTACCCGAGACGGTGGACCTGGTTCCGGTCTGCCAGCGCCTGCTGGACGAGCTGGGCAAGCGCGAGCCCGAGCGCCAGGTGCTGGTTGAAATGCCGGCGGAACTGCTGGTGACGTGTGACAAACACCTGCTTGTCACAGCCCTGTCCTGTCTGCTCGATAACGCCTGGAAATTCACCTCCAGAAAAGAGCAAGGCTGGATCAAGGTCGGGCTGGTACCAGGCTCAGACCCCGGCGACGCTGTTATTTGTGTGTCGGACAACGGTGTGGGTTTTGATGCCGCATATGCGCAGAAATTGTTCACGGCTTTCCAGCGGCTGCATTCGACCGCGGATTTTCCGGGTAGCGGGCTGGGCCTGGCCATTGTTCAACGTGTTGCCCAGCTGCATGGGGGGCAAGCCTGGGGTGTGACGGCGAATCAGGGCGGTGCCAGCTTCTTCCTGTCGCTGCCCCAGGTGGCGGCGACTCATGTACCCGACGCACCAGCTTGATGGCGCGCCGGGTCAGCAGGCCCTGAAGCGGTAAACCCCGTCGTTGCCCAAAAGCCGGGTGAGCTTGCCTTCAAACCACAAGGTGTGCAAATGGGCTACCGCCTCACCCAGGGCAAACGTGGTCTGGTGCACGTCCAGCGGGCGTTTGAACATCACTGGCAGTATGTCGGCGCCGCTGCAGGGGCCTGCGCTGCAAGCGTCCAGAACTTCTGCCAGGCGGTCGCGGTGATGCTCGTGCAACTGCGCAATGCGTGTGTGCAGGCCCCTGAAGGGCTTGCCGTGTGAGGGCAGGGTCAGGGTATCGGCGTGCAGCGGTAAAAACCGGTTGATCGACTGCAAGAACAGGGTCAAGGGGTTGGACTCTGGCTCCACGTCGTAGACGCTGACGTTGGTTGAAATGCGCGGCAGTATCATGTCGCCGCTGATGAGCACGGCCGCGTCGGCGCAATGCAGGGCGATGTGTTCTGGCGCGTGGCCGTAGCCGGCTATACATGTCCACAAGCGGCCACCGATGCTGATGTTATCGCCATCCATCATGCGGTGAAAACTGCCGGGGACTGCGGGAACCAGACCGGGGTAGTAGCTGGTACGCCCCCGGATCTGGTCCAGATAAAGTGGGTCCGACAAGCCGTGGGAGGCAAAAAAGTCGGCAGCACTGGCACCGCCAAAGCCGGTGCTGCTCTGGCTGCCTATGCGTGCGGCGTTGTAGTCGGTGGCGCTGATCCACAAGGGGGCATTCCAGCGCTCGCACAGCCAGTACGCCAGGCCGATGTGGTCGGGGTGCATGTGGGTGACGATGACACGCAGGATAGGCAGGCCTTCGAGTTCATTCGCAAATATCTGCTCCCATTGCGCTTTGGATTCGTCCTTGCTGATGCAGCAGTCCACCACCGTCCAGCCCTGTACATCACCCTGCGGCCCGGGCAAGGCATCGCGCAGCAGCCACAGGTTGATGTGGTCCAGCGCAAAGGGCAGGCGCATGCGCAACCACTTGACCCCGGGGGCGACTTCCAGCGCGCCGCCGGATGGCGGCAGGGTATCGCCAAAAGGGTAGTCAAGCTGGGCTTCCTGTGCATTCATCTTGTAAGATCACCGGTTGAATTGACGTTTACGTTAACGTAAGCCTGATTCAGGCATTAAACCTGATTTACCGATCCGCACCACCAGGGCCCTGTCACCAGGGTTTCAGCACATGGCAAGCACCACCCACTCCATCAGCGATCTGGCCAGAGAGTTTGACCTGACGACCCGTGCCATCCGTTTTTACGAAGACATGGGCCTGCTGCAGCCCGAGCGTGACGGGCCGGGCGGGCGCAACCGTGTGTACAGCGCCCGGGACCGCACCCGGCTCAAACTCACCCTGCGCGCCAAACGGCTGGGGCTGAGCCTGACCGAGGCCAAGGAAATCATCGACACCTACGACAGCCCGCGTGACACCGGCCCGCAGCTGACAAAATTTCTCGCCGTGCTGGCGCAGCACCGCAAACAGCTGGAAGAGCAGATGGCGGACCTGCAGGCCAACCTGGAGGAGGTCAAGGCGCATGAAAAAGAAGCCCGCGCGCTGCTGACCAGGACAGCCAAGGCCGGGAAAACGCCCAAAACCGCGAATAAGCCATAATTGACGTTTACGTAAACGTCAATCAGAAGCACCGTCATGGACCAGCCTGAATTCAAGCCGAAAGACGAGGGTTATGCAGCCCGGGTACGCGATAGTTTTGCGCTGCAGGGTGCCATGGCAACGATTGGTGCGCAGCTTGCGCAGGTGGAGCCTGGCCGGGTGGTCATCGAGCTGGCCTGGGCTGCGGGCCTGAGCCAGCAGCACGGCTTTCTGCATGCCGGCATGGTGGCCACCGCGCTTGATTCAGCCTGCGGTTACGCTGGTTTCTCGCTCATGCCGGCTGACGCTGGGGTGCTGACGATCGAATTCAAGATCAACCTGCTGGCCCCGGCCAAGGGCCAGCGGTTTCGCATGGTGGGCCAGGTCATCAAACCCGGCCGTACCGTGACTGTGACCGAAGGCCGGGCCTACGCCGTCGATGACGGTCGTGAAAAACTCATTGCCACCATGGGCGCCACGCTGATGACC
Source organism: Archangium sp. (assembly GCA_030681645.1). Classification (GTDB taxonomy): domain Bacteria; phylum Myxococcota; class Myxococcia; order Myxococcales; family Myxococcaceae; genus Archangium_A. The sequence goes on along the minus strand of JAUXRX010000041.1, from coordinate 4,633 downwards.
ATCACTGGCCGCGACGACGTCAAAAACTGAGCGTCAAAAAAACCGGATCGAAAAAAACAAGGAACCCTCATGAACAACCTGCCCGGACTCAACTTCCAGCTTGGCGAAGACATCGACGCACTGCGCGACGCGGTACGCGAATTTGCCCAGGCCGAAATTGCGCCACGCGCCGCCGCGATTGACGCCAATGACCAGTTTCCCATGGACCTGTGGCAAAAAATGGGCAGCCTCGGTGTGCTCGGCATCACCGTCAGCGAGGAATACGGCGGCGCCAACATGGGCTACCTGGCGCACATGATCGCCATGGAAGAAATCAGCCGTGCCAGTGCCTCGGTCGGGCTGTCTTATGGCGCGCACAGCAACTTGTGTGTGAACCAGATCAAGCGCAACGGCACCGAGGAGCAACGCAGCAAATATTTGCCAAAGCTGATCAGCGGCGAACATGTGGGCGCCCTGGCGATGAGTGAGCCCGGCGCCGGCAGCGACGTCATCAGCATGAAACTCAAGGCCGAAGACAAGGGTGGTTATTACCTGCTCAACGGCAACAAGATGTGGATCACCAACGGCCCCGACGCCGACACCCTGGTGGTGTACGCCAAGACCGAGCCCGAGCTCGGGGCGCGCGGCGTTACCGCCTTTTTGATCGAAAAAGGCATGAAGGGGTTTTCAGTTGCGCAGAAGCTGGACAAACTTGGCATGCGTGGCTCACACACCGGCGAGCTGGTTTTCAGCAATGTGGAGGTGCCGGCGCAGAACATTCTGGGCGGCCTCAACAGCGGCGCCAAAGTGTTGATGAGCGGGCTGGACTACGAACGTGCCGTGCTGACCGGCGGGCCGCTGGGCATCATGCAGTCGGTCATGGACAATGTGATCCCCTACATCCACGACCGCAAGCAGTTTGGTACCCCCATCGGCGAGTTCCAGCTGATTCAGGGCAAGGTCGCCGACATGTACACCGTGTTGCAGGCCGGCCGGTCGTTTGCCTACACCGTCGCCAAGAACCTCGACCTGTTGGGAGTTGAGCACGTGCGTCAGGTGCGAAAGGACTGCGCCTCCGTCATTCTCTGGTGCGCCGAAAAAGCCACCTGGATGGCCGGTGAAGGCGTGCAGATTTTCGGCGGCAACGGCTATATCAACGACTACCCGCTGGGCCGGCTCTGGCGTGACGCCAAGCTGTATGAAATCGGCGCGGGTACCAGCGAGATCCGCCGCATGCTGATTGGCCGCGAGCTGTTTGCCGAAACCATGTGAAGCGGCGCAAGCCACAATAGCGCCATGACTTCTTCCATCAACGACCTTTTCAGCCACAACCGCGCCTGGGCCGGGCAAATGGAGCGCGAGCGCCCCGGCTTTTTCACCAGCCTGGTCAAGCAGCAAAAGCCCAAATACATGTGGATTGGCTGCTCCGACAGCCGGGTGCCCGCCAACCAGATCACCGGCCTGGAGCCGGGCGAGGTGTTTGTGCATCGCAACGTGGCCAACATCGTGGTGCACTCGGACCTCAATGCGCTGTCGGCCATCCAGTTCGCGGTGGACATGCTCAAGGTTGAACACATCATGGTGGTTGGTCACTATGGTTGCGGCGGCGTGAAGGCGGCGCTGGATGGCGCGCGTATCGGCCTGGCCGACAACTGGATACGCCACATCCAGGACGTGCGGCACCGCCACCGCCAGCTGCTGGACAGCCTGTCGGACGCCGTGCGCGCCGACGCCTTGTGCGACCTCAACGTGATCGAGCAGGTGGTCAATGTCTGCGTCAGCACCGTCATGGTCGACGCCTGGGCCAAGGGCCAGAAGGTCAGCATCCACGGCTGGGCATTTGGGGTGCACGACGGACTGTTGCAGGACCTGCAAATGACCATCTCGGATCCGGCAGAGCTCGATACCTTCTATCGTGCGGCGGTCGAACGTGTCTGGGACACGCGGCGCGCGTCCTGAGTTTTTTCCAGCACACATCATGTTTCCGCAGCGCCTGGACTCGCCCCTTGCCTACGACATCGCCAAGGCGATGATGGATGGTTTCAACCGCCACTACCAGCTGTTTCGCACCGAGTCGGCACGCGCCAAACACCGCTTTGAAACAGCCGACTGGCACGGACAGCAGCGCGCGCAGCGCGAGCGCATCGAGTTTTACGACCTGCGTGTGCGTGAGGCCTCGATGCGGCTGGAGCGCGAGTTCAAGGCCGGTGAGCAGCCGATGGAAGTCTGGCACCAGATCAAGCTGCATTACATAGGGCTGCTGGTTGATCACCACCAGCCGGAGCTGGCCGAGACCTTTTTCAACTCGGTCACCACCAAAATCCTGCATCGCAGCTACTTTCACAACAACTTCATTTTTGTGCGCCCGGCGGTCAGCACCGAATACATCGAAAACGACGAGCTGGCTACCCAGCCGACCTACCGCGCCTATTACCCCCAGCGCGACACGCTGCATGAGCACATTGTTCGCATGGTCAATGACTTCGAGCTTCATGTCGGTTTTGAAGACCTGGCGCGTGACGCGGGTTATGTGGTGGAAGAGCTGAACAACCGGCTGGGTGAAGCCAAGCTGCGCGCCAATTTCCAGATCCAGGTGCTTTCCAGCATATTTTTCAGAAACAAGGGTGCCTACATCGTTGGCAAGCTGATCAATGGCTTCAGCGAACTGCCCTTTGCCTTGCCCTTGCTGCACGGCAAATCCGGAAAATTACTGATCGATTCGGTGCTGATCGGTGAAGACGACCTGTTGATCCTGTTCAGCTTCGCGCGTGCTTACTTCATGGTGGACATGGGCATTCCGTCTGCCTACGTGCAGTTTTTGCGCAGCATGATGCCGCGCATGCCGCGCGCCGAGATCTACAACGCGCTGGGCCTGGCCAAGCAGGGCAAGACACTGTTCTACCGCGACTTTCTGTACCACCTGCGGCACTCTACCGACAAGTTTCGTATCGCCCCCGGCATCAAGGGCATGGTCATGCTGGTGTTTGACCTGCCGTCCTTTCCCTATGTGTTCAAGGTCATCAAGGACTATTACCCGCCGCAAAAAGACACCACGCGTGAACAGATCAAGGGCAAATACCTGCTGGTCAAGCAGCATGACCGCGTTGGCCGCATGGCCGACACGCAGGAGTACAGCGAGGTGGCTTTCCCGCGCGAGCGTTTTGACGACGAGCTGATCGCCGAGATCGAGAAGTTTGCCCCCAGCCAGTTGGAGATCAGTGACCGCGACGGTGACGGCCAGATGGAAGTCATCATCAAACATGTGTACATCGAGCGCCGCATGATCCCGCTCAACATCTACCTGCAGGAGGCGTTTGACACCGGGGTCGAGGACCCCTTTGCAAAAAATCAGATCGAACGTGCAGTGCTTGAATACGGCAACGCCATCAAGGACCTGGTGGCTGCCAACATCTTTCCGGGCGACATGCTCTGGAAGAATTTCGGCATCACACGCCACGGCAAGGTGGTTTTCTACGACTACGACGAGATCGAATACATCACCGACTGCAATTTCCGCAAGGTGCCGACACCGCGCAACGAAGAAGAAGAAATGAGCGGCGAGGTCTGGTACAAGGTCGGGCCCAAGGACGTCTTCCCCGAGACCTTTGGCCCCTTCCTGCTGGGCAACGACGCCGTGCGCGAAGTTTTCATGAAGCACCACGCCGACCTGCTGGAGGCCACTTTCTGGCAAGGCCACAAGCAGCGTATTGCCGACGGCCACGTACACGATGTGTTTCCGTATGAACGCGAGCGGCGTTTTGTGCACAAGTACGCCGCGCAGAAAACCTGAGCACTGCCGCGGCAAACGCAGGCACCGTGACCCAGTTGACCTCATGACCTCATCACCTCAAGGAGAAAACCATGTCCACATCCATCGCTGATTCCATCGTTATCCTGGGCGCTGCCCGCACCCCCATGGGCGGCTTCCAGGGCGACTTTTCCAGCCTGTCGGCACACGACCTGGGCGGCGCTGCCATCAAGGCCGCCATTGAACGCTCGGGCATTGCCCCCGAAAAGGTCGACGAAGTGCTGTTTGGCAACTGCCTGATGGCCGGCCAGGGCCAGGCGCCTGCGCGCCAGGCCGGCTTCAAGGGCGGCCTGCCCGCCAGCACCGGCGCGGTGACGCTGTCCAAGATGTGTGGATCGGGCATGGAAGCCACGCTGCTCGCGCACGACCAGTTGCTGGTGGGCAGCCGCGACGTGATGGTGGCCGGCGGCATGGAGAGCATGACCAACGCGCCGCATCTGCTGCTCAAGGGCCGCAGCGGTGTACGTATCGGCCATGACCGGATTTTTGACCACATGATGCTCGACGGCCTGGAAGACGCCTACGAGCCCGGCCGCGCCATGGGCACCTTTGGCGAGCAGTGCGCCGACAAGTACAAGTTCACGCGTGAGGCGCAGGACGCCTTTGCCACCACCAGCGTGAATCGCGCCAAGGCCGCCACCGAGTCCGGCGCCTTCAAGGCCGAGATCACACCGGTCACCGTCAAGGGCCGCAGCGGCGAGACCGTGATTTCCATCGACGAAGGCCCGGGCAAGGTCAAGCTCGACAAGATCCCGACCCTCAAGCCCGCGTTCAAGAAAGACGGCACCATCACCGCGGCATCGAGCTCGTCCATCAACGACGGCGCCGCCGCGCTGGTGCTGGCAC
>JAUXRX010000034.1 GCA_030681645.1 Archangium sp. | reverse complement strand
GGGCCTTGGCCCGCGCGATCACTTCCTGCGGGTCGGAGATGTCGGCCGGGGTGATGGTGTTGAGCACGTCGGCGGCCGCGTACCCGAGCATGCGCTCAGCCCCGACGTTGAAGAGCTGGATCACGCCCTTCTCGTCGGTGGAGAGGCTCGAACAGTTGGCGCTGTTGAAGATGGCCTTCTGCAGCGCGCCCGCCTTGATCAGCTCTTCCTCGGCGCGCTTGCGGGCCGAGTTGTCGGTGCCGATCAGCAGGTAGCCGATGACGGCGTCCTGGTCGTTGCGAAGCGCGGTGACCGAGACCACCGCGGGGAAGCGGCTGCCGTCCTTGCGGATGTAGGTCAGCTCGTAGATGTCTTCGATGCCGCGCGAGGCCTTGAAGACGAGGGCCTCGAAGCCGGGGCGGATGGTGGTGCCCAGCTCCTGGCTCAGGGCGCTGGCCCGCGCGATCAGCTCCTGGGGGTCGGAGATGTCCGCGGGGGTGATCTTGTTGAGCACCTCGCCGGCCGCGTAGCCGAGCATGCGCTCGGCGCCGACGTTGAAGATCTGGATCACGCCCTTCTCGTCGGTGGCGATGCTCGAGAAGTTGGCGCTGTTGAAGATGGCGCTCTGCAGCGCGCCGGCCTTGATCAGCTCGGCCTCGGCGCGCTTGCGGGCCGAGTTGTCGGTGCCGATGAGCAGGTAGCCGATCACCTTGCCCTGGTCGTCGCGCAGCGCGGTGACCGAGACCACCGCGGGGAAGCGGCTGCCGTCCTTGCGGATGTAGGTCAGCTCGTAGATGTCTTCGATGCCGCGCGAGGCCTTGAACACCAGCGCCTCGAAGCCCGGCTTGATGGGGGTGCCCAGCTCGAGGCTCAGCGCGGTGGCGCGCGCGATCAGTTCCTGGGGGTCGGAGATGTCCGCGGGGGTGATCTTGTCGAGCACCTCGCCCACGGCGTAGCCGAGCATGCGCTCGGCGCCGACGTTGAAGATCTGGATCACGCCCTTCTCGTCGGTGGCGATGCTGGAGAAGTTGGCGCTGTTGAAGATGGCGCTCTGCAACGCGCTGGCCTTGATCAGCTCGGCCTTGACGCGCTTGCGGGCCGAGTTGTCGGTGCCGATCAACAGGTAACCGATCACCTTGCCCTGCTCGTCGCGCAGCGCGGTGACCGAGACCACCGCGGGGAAGCGGCTGCCGTCCTTTCGGACGTAGGTCAGCTCGTAGATGTCTTCGATGCCGCGTGACGCCTTGAACACCAGCGCCTCGAAGCCCGGCCTGATGTGGGTGCCCAGCTCGAGGCTCAGCGCGTTGGCGCGCGCGATCAGTTCCTGGGGATCGGAGATGTCGGCCGGGGTGATCTTGTTGAGCACCTCCTCAGCCGCGTAACCGAGCATGCGCTCGGCGCCGACGTTGAAGAGCTGGATCACGCCCTTGTCGTCGGTGGCGATGCTCGAGAAGGTGGCGCTGGTGAGGATGGCGTTCTGCAGCGCGTCCGTCTTGAGCAGCTCTTCCTGGCGGGCCCCTTCGGCTGCAGCCTCACCCTCTGACTTCGTGGGGCCGCTCAAAACGCCGCGCCGAGGCCGAGCCGCAAACGAGGAGCCCAGACGAGGCGATCGCCGTAGTCGGTGAAGCCGCCGCCGACGCCGAGCTGGAAGGTGAAGTGCCGCCCGAAGATGAAGTTGTAGCCGAGCGCGGCGCCGACGCCCCAGGCCCACGCGCGGGCCAGGCCGCCGTCAGAGCGGGAGAAGAGGTAGCCCGCGCTCACGTACGGACCGAGCCACAGTCCGCCCGGCGCGTCGCGAATGAAGTGGAAACGCGCCCCGAACTCGGGGCTGATGCCGGTGAAGGTCGGCTCGGCGGGCGGCGCGAAGATGCCGCGAAAGGTCCACACCGAGATGCCGGCGGTGAGCCCGAACCACGAGGTCAGCGCGCGCTCGTACTCGACGTTGATCACGCCGCCGAAGAGATCGCCGACGTTGAGGATGATGAGGTTGGGCCGGGGCGGGTGGGCCCGCGCCGGCGCCGCCAGGAGGAGCGCGGCGGCCGCCAGCGCCAGCACGGCGCGATTCATGAGAGGGGCTCGGCGGGCTTGCGGGTGGCGAGGCTGAGCACGCCTGCACGCAGCAGCACCGCGCCCGCGCCCACCAGGATGCCGCCGACGGCGAGCCCGATGGCCACGGCCAGGTTCTTGCCGCGGCTCTGCCGACGCTCCAGCCCCAGCGCTTCGAGGACGTCGGCCGAGGACAGCTTGACCGAGGGCGCGAGGTGCTTCTTCGTGTTCATCATGGGCACCCCATGAGCACCATCCGGGCCATGGCCCCTGGCGAACAAATGGAGAGAGTTGGGAGCCGGGGCAGGCCGGGCGTTCCATCACTTTGAGGGACCCGGCCCCTCGTCCTGATGGCACTGCCGGGGAGGCGCGCGGGGCAAGTCACCGCAAAGAGGGGGCCCGGCGGGGTGGCCCCGATGCTGCTCAGGGAGGGGGGTATGAACTCCAAACTCCTCCTCTCGTGTCTCGTGTTCTCGCTGGCCGGCTGCGATCCATCGTCCAGCGGGGCCGACGGGGGAAAGCTGCCTGACGGGGGCAACCCGCCGACCGGCGTGGTGAACCTCGGCACCGCCGGCAGCTTCGCCATCCTCGCCAAGAGCGCCATCTCGACGGTGCCAGGCTCCGTCATCACCGGCGACCTGGGCGTGAGCCCCGCCGCCGCCACCTTCGTCACCGGCTTCTCGCTGGTGACCGACGCCACCAACACCTTCTCCACCTCGCCGCAGGTCACCGGGAAGATCTACGCGTCCGATTACACGCCCCCCACGCCGACCCGCCTCACCACCGCGGTGGGTGACATGGAGCTCGCCTTCACCGCCGCGGCGGGCCGGCCCGCGGCCGTCACCGAGCTGGGCGCTGGCGACATCGGCGGCATGACCCTCAAGGCGGGCGTCTACAAGTGGGGCACGGGCCTGCTCATTCCCACCAACGTCACCCTCAGCGGCAGCGCGACCGACGTCTGGGTCTTCCAGGTGGCGCAGGACCTCACGGTGAGCAACGGCATGAAGGTGCTGCTCTCAGGCGGCGCGCTGCCCAGGAACATCTTCTGGCAGGTCGCCGGCCGGGTGGAGCTGGGCACCACCTCGCACCTCGAGGGCATCGTGCTGTCGCAGACGGCGATCACCCTGGGCACGGGCGCGTCGATCAACGGCCGCCTGCTGGCGCAGACCGCGGTCAGCCTCGACGCCAACACCGTGGTGCAGCCGTGATCCGCGCCATCGCGCTGGGCATTCTCGCGGGCGGCATCGCGCTCACCATCTACGGCATCAACGCCTCGCGCTCGTTCGGCTCGGAGGTGAGCAAGGTCTTCACCGGGAACCCCACGGATCACTCGATGTGGTTGATCATCGGCGGCGTGACCATGCTCGTGGCCGGGGTCGCCGGGCTCATCGCCGGCGGGAAGCTGAAGTCACTTCCGTGAGCGCCGCAGCACCACCACGCAGGTGAGCAGGCCGAGGCCGAAGGGTGCCCACACCCACGGCCACCCCGGCGGCACGTAGCGCAGGCGCACGTGATGCGTGCCCGCGGGTACCTTCACGCCGCAGAGCCCGCCATCGACGCGCACCGGCTCGACCTCGGTGCCGTCGACCGTCGCCGCTCGAGCATCGGCTTCACACCGCCGTTCAGAGCTCGCAGCCGCTGGCGAAGCCGGTGGCGTCGAACTGGCCCGAGAGCGAGCCCACCAGCCGCCCGTCGCGCGGCGAATCGACGGTCGCCACCACCTTGAGGGTGTGCGTGCCGTTGCGCTTGGGGCTGCAGTACTCGAGCACGTAGAAGCGGTTGGCGAGGCCCGCCACCCGGCCGGCGATCTCCACGAAGGCGGCGTCGAGCTGATCGGCCTTCGCCACCGGCCAGTAGCCGTCCTTGCCCAGCCCCTCGAGCGCGCGCTCGTCGACCTCGCCGCCCAGGCCGATGGTGAAGACGTGCTGGGCCGAGCGGAGCACCGCTTCCTGCGCGGCGGCCGCCGACGCGCGCGCCGCCTGGTCGGTGCCGTCGGTGAAGAGCACCACCGCGCCGTCGCGCCAGGTGACGTCGCTCTGCGCGAGCTCTGCGTCGAGCGTGCCCAGCGTCGAGACGATCGCCCCATTCAGGTTGGTCGAGTCGTCCACGCAGCGCCAGCCCGCGCACGTGCGGCGCTCGCTGAACGCGGCGCAGTCGCTCGAGGCGCTGCACTCGGTGGCCGACAACGAGTCGAGCCCCCGCTGCAGGGCAGCGCGGTCCGAGGTGAAGGGCACCAGCGGCTGCGGCTGCTCGCGCCCGTCGAAGGTCATCAGCGCGATGCGGTGACCGTCACCCCCCGCGGCCAGCGCCTCGTCGAGGTACCGCGTGGCCGCGACCTGGAGCTGGGGGAAGTCACCCGAGCGGAGCATCGAGCCGGAGAGATCGAGCAGCACCACCGAATACAGGCGGAAGCGCTCGCCCCGGGGCGCCACCCGCTGCTGCGACTCGAACGCGCTCACCTTCTTCCCGTCTTCGAAGATCTCGAACTGCGCGCCCGACAGCCCCGACACCGGCTCGCCGCCACAGGTGTCGACCTTGAAGAGCAGGCCCACCCGCGAGGGCAGTGAGGCCGTCAGGCCGGTGGTGCCCCCTGGCTCGGTGAGCGAGAGGCACCGCGACGACGAGGTCGGCTGATCGCTCACCACGCTGGGTCCGCACGACAGAAACAGGGTCAGACAGGCGGTGATCGAGGCGTTGCGCATGTCGGACAAGGTAGTTCCGTGGCCGCCCCCCGCAAATTTCCGGGTTCATTCATCAATCCGCTTGCGATTCCTGACTGACGGGTTACTGACACGTGTCACGCATCCCCCCCCATGGCGCGCCCCAAAGATCCCCACGCCCGAAGTGCCCTGATGGCTGCTGCGCGAAAGGAGTTCGTGCGGGTGGGCATTCTGCGGGCCCGCATCGAAGACCTGACGCAGGCCTGCGGGCTGTCGAAGGGGGCGTTCTACCTTCACTTCGAGAGCAAGGAGGCGCTCTTCCGGGAGCTGGTGACCGTGCTCGAGGCGCAGATCCAGCAGGTGCGCAGCACGCGGGAGCAGGCCTGGGCCGCGCTGGTGGGCCGCGGGCTGCAGGCTCACGCCGACCCCGCGCCGTTCGTCGCCGAGGCGCTGCAGCTCGAGGGCGACGGCGATCGCGCGCTGCTCGAGATGTTGTGGGAATGGCGCGACGTGACCGACGTGCTGTTGCGCGGCAGCCAGGGCACCGAGTTCGAGAACGTGCTGTGGAAGATGCTCGATCGCGAGGTGCTGCGCGTCGAGGCCCAGTGCGCCCAGATGAAGCAGGCCGGCCTGCTGCGAGACGACGTGCAGTTCGAGGTGGTGGGCTCGATGATCGTGGGCACCTACCTGCTGGTGGCGCGGCGCATGTCGACCCTGCCGCGCAAGCCCGACTTCGAGCCCTGGGTGCGCTCGCTGCAGGCGGTGATCGCCGACGGCGCCTCGTCGGGCTCGCTGCGCACCCACCGCGACGCCGCCGCCGGGCGCGCCACGAACCCCGCCACACCCCGCCGCGTGCGCCGCACCGCGGCCGCAGCGCCTGCCACCCAGAGGCGCCCCTGAATTCTCCCGCCTCAGAAGGAACCCGCATGAACCGCCTGACAGTCGCCCTCGCCGTATTGCTCGCCGTGCCTGCCGCCATGGCCGAGGGACCCCTGGTCGCTCCCCGGGTGCGCATCGTCCCCGCGCGCCCCGTCACCGCCAGCACCCGCGAGTCGGTCACCGGCCAGCTCGGGCCCTCGCGGCTGCTGCCCCTGGGCTTCGAGGTGGGAGGCCGCCTGGTCACCAGCCGCGTCTCGAAGGGCGACCTGGTGAAGGCGGGCCAGTCGCTGGGCAACCTCGACACCGAGATCATCAACGCCCAGGTGGCGCAGGCCGAGGCGGGCTTGATGGCGGCCGAGGCGGGCGCCGCGCTGGCGCTCGACGTGGCCGGCCGCAACGAGAAGCTCAAGGCCGAAGGCAGCGTGTCGGACCTCCAGTTCAAGCAGACCGACGCGCAGGCGAAGGGGGCCAAGGCCCAGGTGGCGCAGGCGCGGGCCGGGGTGGCCCAGGCGAACGCGGGGCTGCGCCGGCACTTTCTCTCGGCGCCCTTCGCGGCGACGGTGGTCGACGCGCCCGACAACACCGGCGGCATGGTGGGCCCGGGCACGCCCGTCTACATCCTGATGCAGCTCGACCCGCTGGTGCTCAAGGTGACCATTCCCGAGAAGGTGCGCGAGTCGATCAAGGCCGGCCTCAAGGTTCGGGTCGAGGCGACGGGCTCGGGCGCGGCCACCGACGACGCGGTGGTGAAGGTGGTGCTGCCCTCGGCCGACCCGCAGACGCGGCGCGTGCCGCTCGAGATCACCGTGCCCAACGCCGACGGCCGCTTCGTGGCCAACACCCTGGCGCGCGTCACCATCAACCTGGGCGAGCCGAAGCCGGCCGTGGTCATTCCCAGCACGGCGCTGGGCACCACCGGCGGCGAGCACGTCTTCGCGGTCGACGAGTCGGGCGCGCTCAAGCGCGTGCCGGTGAAGGTGATGGAGCGCGGCAACACCACCGTGACGGTCACCACGCAGACCCCGGTGACGCAGGTGGTGGACTACCCGACCTCGGCGCTCGTCGAGGGCACGAAGGTCACGCAGCGCTGAAGGCCGGGAAGAAAACCCAATGACGCTCTCTGACCTCTCCATCAAGCGGCCGGTCTTCACGACCATGATGTCGCTGCTGCTCATCGTGCTCGGGCTGCTCGGCGTCACGCGCCTGGGCACCGACCTCTTCCCCGACGTGAGCTTCCCCTTCGTGGCCATCACCACCATCTACCGGGGCGCCGGGCCCTCGGAGATCGAAGCGCAGGTGAACAAGCCGCTCGAAGACGCGGTCGCCGGCATCCAGGGCGTGGACACCATCCAGAGCTTCGCGCGCGAGAACGTGGGCCTCATCTTCGTGCAGTTCAAGCTGAGCGTGCCGCTCGACCGCGCGGTGCAGGAGGTGCGCGACAAGGTGGCCTCGGTGTCGACGCTGCCGCGCGACGTCGACGCGCCCCGGGTGAGCCGCATCGACATCGGCGCGGCGCCCATCGTCACCTACGCGGTCAACGCGGACATGGAGAGCGCCGAGCTGCGCCAGCTGATCAAGGACAAGCTCGAGCCGACGCTCTCGCAGATCGAAGGCGTGGCCCTGGTGCGCACCGTGGGCGGAGACCTGCGCGAGATCCGCGTCGACGTCGACCTCGACAAGGCCAAGGCCGCGGGCGTGGCCCCCGGGCAGATCGCCGAGCGGGTGGGCATGGAGAACGTCGACGTGCCCGCGGGCCGCTTCGACCTCGGGCCCACCGAGCTCACCGTGCGCAGCCTGGGGCAGTTCAAGACCGTCGAAGACATCGCCAACCTGCCCGTGGCCCGGAACACCCAGCAGGGCACGCAGGTGCTGCTCAACGAGATCGCCACCGTCACCGACGGGGTCGCCGACCGCCGCACCGTCGCGCGCCTCAACGGCAAGGAAGCGGTGATCATGGAAGTGGTCAAGCAGCCCGGCAGCAACACCGTCGAGGTGGCGAAGGTGGTGAAGGAGCGCATGGCCGAGCTGACCCCGCTGATGGGGCACGGCTTCGGCGCCTCGGTGCTGATCGACGGCTCGACGCTCATCGAAGAGAACGCGAAGGAGGTGTGGGTCGCCCTCCTCTTCGGCGGCTTCATGGCGGTGCTCATCATTCTCATGTTCCTGCTCGACCTGCGCGGCACCTTCATCAGCTCGCTGGCGCTGCCCACCTCGGTCATCGGCACCTTCTTCGTGATGTTCGCGCTCGACTACACGCTCAACCAGATGACGCTGCTGGCCCTCTCGCTGGCCATCGGCCTGCTCATCGACGACGCGGTGGTCGTGCGCGAGGCCATCACCCACCGGCTCGAGCAGGGCGAGTCGCCCGCCTCGGCCGCGAGCAAGGGCACCCGCGACGTGTTCCTCGCCGTGCTCGCCACCACGCTCTCGCTGGTGGCGGTGTTCGTGCCGGTGGCCTTCATGCCCGGCATCGTGGGCATGTTCTTCAAGCAGTTCGGCTTCACCATCTCGGCGGCGGTGATGATCTCGATGTTCATCTCGTTCACCCTCGACCCGATGCTCAGCTCGCGCATCAGCAAGCGCCTGGGCCCCCACGCGCACGACAAGGAGAACGTGGTCGCGCACACCCTGCGCCGCTTCTTCGAGGCGATGGAACGCGGCTACGCGCGGGTGCTCAAGTGGACGCTCGGCCACCGGCTGATCACCGCCGGCATCACCCTGGCGGTGATCGCGGGCTCGCTGGGCGCCGCCAGCACCCTGGGCAACGACTTCATGGCCCCGCAGGACATGGGCACGATGATCGTCCAGCTCAAGCTGCCGCAGGGCTCGAGCGTCAACGAGAGCCTGGTGCGCGCCGAGCAGGCCGAAGGCATGCTGCGCGAGCTGCCCGACGTGACCGATCTCTACGCGCTGGTGGGCGCCGACCCCAACGGCTTCGGCGGCGACGCCAACACCGTGCGCTTCCGCGTGCTGCTCAAGGAACGTTCGACCCGCGCCATGAAGCTCGAGGACATCAAGAACACCGCGCGCGCCCGGTTGAACACGCTGCCCGCCACCGAGGTGGCCATCATCGAGCCCTCACCCATCGAGGGCCTGGGCGATTTCTTCCCCATCATGATCTACGTGATGGGCCCCGAGTTCGACGGCCTCACCACCGAGGCCAACCGCATCGCCGACCTGCTGCGGAGCCTCAAGACGAAGAAGGGCGACCCGATGGTGGCCGACATTCGGGTCGTCACCAACCCGCCCAAGCCCGAGCTGGCCATCGACATCGATCGCGCGCGCGCCAGCGACACCGGCCTGTCCGCCGCGGCGCTGGGCATGCAGCTGCGCATGGCCATGAACGGCCAGGTGGCGGGCAAGCTGCGCGAAGGCAGCCGCGAGACCGACATCGTGGTGCGGCTGCAGGAAAAGGACCGCGCCAACCCCGAGAGCCTCGCCGCGCTCGAGGTCTTCACCCCGTCGGGCCCGCGGGCCATCGGTGACGTGGCGTCGATCTCGATGAAGGAGACCCCGTCGGTCATCGAACACTTCAACCGCGAGCGGCGGGTGATGGTGCTCGCTGGCCCCTCGGAACACGCCTCGCTGGGCGAGGTCGCCAGCACCTTGAGGGAACGCATCGAGGCCGAGCCGTCACCCGAGGGCTACAGCCTCTTCTACGACGGGCAGATGAAGGTGCTGGCCGAGCAGAACTCGGCCTTCGGGCTCGTCTTCATTCTCGCCTTCGCCTTCGTCTACATGGTGCTCGCCTCGCAGTTCGAGAGCTTCAAGCACCCGTTCACCATCATGGTGTCGGTGCCGCTGGCGCTGGTGGGCGCGCTGCTGGCGCTGGTGGTCACCGGGTGGTCGCTCACCATGGGCGCGATGATCGGCCTCATTCTCCTGATGGGCCTGGTGACCAAGAACGCCATTCTGCTCGTCGACCAGGCGCTCCAGAACCTGCGCGCCGGGCAAGACCTCGACACCGCGCTGCTCAACGCCGGGCCGCGGCGCCTGCGCCCCATCCTCATGACCTCGGCGGCCATGGCCATCGGCATGGTGCCCACCGCCATCGGCCGCGGGCAGGGCTTCGAGTTCCGCGCGCCCATGGCCATCGCCGTCATCGGCGGCGTGCTCTCGTCGACCTTCCTCACGCTCTTCGTGGTGCCGCTGGTGTTCGCGGTGTTCGAGAAGCTGACGCCGAAGAGCCTGCGCATCGGCAAGGGGGTCGAGGTCGAACCGCCGCCCGTGGAAGAGCCCGAGCCCGACGCCACCGAAGGAGCTACACCATGAGCACCGTTCACCCCGAGCGGAGTCGAGGGGCGATTTTCGCCGTGCTCTTCGCCACCACGGCCTTCGCCGCGCCGCCGCTGCCTGCGAATGCGGCCCCCGTGCCCGGAGACCTCGAGGCGGCCTACGTGGCCACGCGCAAGCCCATGGCGCTGGCCGAGGTGCTCAAGCTCGCCGATGAGAAGAGCGCCGATCTCGCCGCCGCCCGCGCCGCCGCTGCCCAGGTCGCGGCCAAGGCGCGGCTCGTCTTCTCGTCGGTGCTGCCGGAGATCACCGCGAGCGTGAGCTACGTGCACACCACCGCCGAGCAGAAGTTCGACCCGAGCGCGTTCCTGCAGGCGTTCGAGGGCGTGATCGACGCCTCCATTCGCGGGGCGGGGCCGGCCTACGGCTTCCCCGTTCAAGCCAACGACCAGGTGATCGACGGGGTGAAGCAGGGGTTTCGCGACGGCGCGTCAGAGGGGCTCAAGCCGACCACCATCGTCGCGCGCAACTCGCTCTACGGGAACCTGATCCTCACCCAGACCCTCTTCGCGCCGCAGATGTTCCTCATCCCCGCGGCGGACCAGTCGAAGCAGGCGGCGAAGTACGGCGGCCTCGAGGCGCGCGAGCAGGTGCTGCTGGGCGTGGCCCGCATCTACCTCGGCGTCGAGGGGCTCTCGGCCATCGAGGAGGCCGCCAAAGACGCGGAGAAGGTGGCCCTCAAGCGCGAGAAGGACGCCACCGCCCAGCAGCAGATGGGCGTGGCCACCGACATCGCCGTGTTGCGCGCGCAGTCGGAGACCGCCCAGGCCCGCGCCACCCTCGCCACGCTGCAGGGCCAGAAGGTGGCGTTGCTGGCGATGCTGGAAGCGCTGGTGGGCGAGCCGGTGCGCCCGGTGGACGGCGAGCCCACCCACTTCGAGGTGACGGCCAGCGACGAGGCCATCGCCCCGTGGGACGGGACCTACCTGGTGAAGGCCAACGAGTACGGGCTCAAGGCGCAGGAGACCTTCAACTCGTTCGATCGCCTCTCGTGGCTGCCCTCGCTCGTGGCGCAGGCCAAGGGCAGCTACAACTCGAACAAGGGCTTCGCCGGCACCAACTTCATGTTCGACGCGGTGGTGGCCGCGCAGTGGACGCTCTACGACCGCGGCCAGCGCTACGTGACGATGCACGAGAACGACTTCAAGACGGTGGAGGCGCGGGCGAAGTACGAGGGCTCGCGCGCCAAGGCGAAGGCGAACTGGATCGGCGCGAAGACCAACCTGGTGGCCGCCCAGGTGGCGCTCACCCAGGCCGAGGCGCAGGCCTCGCTCGCCACCCGCGCGCAGAAGCAGATCGACTCCGCCTACCAGGCCGGCTTCTCCACCAGCCTCGAGGTGAGCGACATCGACAGCAAGCGCTTCTTCGCCATGTCGGCCGCGGCGCAGGCGCGCGCGCAGCTCGAGGTGCGCAAGGTCGAGCTCGCCGCGGCCGAGGGCCGCCTCGCCCTGGTGCTGGGCCTCGACGACGCGCCCCCCTCTCCCGGCGCGGGAGAGGGCAAGCCCTGACTGACTTGACCTGACCGCGCAGCACTTGCCGGTCTCCAGCGGCGCCCTTGCAGGAATTGCGCGGCCTCAGGCGGCCGTGCGTGCGGTGCCGGTGGCGTAGGCCTTGCTCCTTCCCGGGGCATGCGCCGCGCGCTCTTCGGGCTCTGGTTGGTCGCGTCCCTGGTGGGGTTGTTCGTGCTCGGGGGGCTCCTCTACTCGCCGGTGTTCCACTTCGGCTCGCCCTCGTCGCTGCTGGTGGCGGCGGTGTGGCTGGTCGGCGTGGTGCCGGTGTCGTTCACGTTCTGGTTCAGGGTGCAGCGCACGGCCGAGCAGCAGCTGGTCGACGCGGCGCTGCAGAGTTGGCGAGCTGGCAAACCCGGCGCTGGGGCCCTGGTGGCCCGCGCGCTCGAGTTCGCCCTCGCCGAAGAGGACGAGGACTCGCTGCGCAGGCTGCTCGACGCGCTCGCGCGAAGCGCCCCCGCGCCGTTGTCGCAGACCCTCGAGCCGTTCATGAAGGCCGCCAGCGAGTGGTTGTCCGACGACGGTGGGCATTCCAGCCGCGACGAGCACCTCGAGCGGCTCAAGGCCTCGGCTGCCTCGCTGTTGCCACAGCTCAGCGCCAGCGCCTGAGCTTCAGCGCGTCAACGCCCACGAGAACAGCCCCGCCCGGAGCAGCTGCACGCCGGTGCGCGCCCATTGGCTCGAGAGCAGCGGCCCGAGGGCCGGGGTGGAGTTGTCACCCGCGGCCAGCACCCGGTGCGAGGGGAGATGCAGCCCGAAGGTGATGGCGAAGTACCCCACGCCCAGCGCCACCGCCGTGTGCACGGCCCAGAGCGGCACCTGGGCGGGGCGCAGCGCGTAGAGCGCGAGCGTGAGGATCAACGCGAGGAACTCGAAGGCCACCACCGGCACGCCGATGCGGCCGTTGAAGCTGGCGTAGAGCGGGGGGAACGCGCCCCGCTCGACCGAGCCGAACTGCGGGTAGACGACCGCCGCGAAGAGCACCATCACGCCCAGCAGGTAGAGGTTCACCGCCGCGCAGGCCACCAGGGTCCATCGCTCGAGCATGGCCCAGCGTCGCACGAGCCGCGTGGTGCCGGGCCCACCGAAAAGGCGCCCTGCCGGGCGGTTGGTGACGCTCAGCGCGCCGTGAGCTGAGGCAGCACCACCTCGGCGCCGCCCAGCACGTTCACCACGCGGGGGAAAGGCGCCGGCTCGACGTTGACGTTGATGGTGAGCGCGCCCGAGACGTCGGCGCAGCGCAGGGCGTAGCTGGTGATGCCCACCGAGAACGAGGTGCCCACGAAGACGAGCACGTCGGCGTCGTTGAGCGCCTTCTTCCCGCGCCAGGCCTGGAAGCCGGCGTGCGAGTCGTAGTGCTCGTCGAACAGCAGCACCAACGGCCGCATCGGCGCACCGCAGCGCTCGCACTTCGGGTGGTGGCCTTCGCCCACGCGCGAGAGGTCGACGCTCGAGACCGCGTGGTCGATGCCCTCGCAGCCGCTGCCGCTCGAGCAGATGAAGCGATCGTGCCGGCCGTGGATCTCGATCAGCTGGCCCTCGGGGTGACCCGCGTCCCGGTGCAGCCCGTCGATGTTCTGGGTGATGACGAGATCGTCGGGCGAGCGCGCCATGGCCTTCGCCAACGCCACGTGCCCGGCGTTGGGCTTGAACTGGCGGAAGAGATCGCCGTGCGCCTCGAGCCAGAACCGGCTCCACCACGCCGCCGGGTCATCGTGGAACTTCTGCGCCGTGCCCCAGGCCATCACGTTCTCCGACCAGATGGCGTTGGGGCCCGAGCGGTACGCGCGGATGCCGCTGGGCACCGAGAGCCCCGCGCCGCAGAGGAAGACCACCCGGCGCGCGTCCGCCAGGCTGCGTGCCAGCTGCGCGATGTTAGAGTCCATCAGGCTCTTTTTGCCACCAATGCGACCAGAAGGAAAGGGAGCTCGGCGAACGGGCCCGGCCGCGCGTCACTTGAGCGCTTCGCGCAGCTCGGCGACCGCGCGCGTGGTGTGCAGGTGGGCAGGCTGGTTCAGGCGAACCTCCCGCTCGGAATACTCGAGCAGCTCGAGCGCGACGGCGAGCGTGGGCGGCCCTTCGAACGGCACCGGTCGCGGTGCCACCGGGGACTGACCCAGCAGGTCGAGGGCGGCGCGCGTCTCGCGCTGCGCGCGGATGCGGTGACCGCCCACGTCGGTCTCGGCCTCGGTGAGCGTCTGGTACGCGGTCTTCAGGTAGTCGCGCACCGAGAAGGCGCCCGCGTCGTGGCGAACCAGGACCCGGGTCGACGTACAGCCTGAGAGGAAGAGCAGCAGGGCGAGGAGCGGACGCATGGCGATTTGTCGCAAAGCTGCGCCACTTGATTCACCCGTGCACCGGCTGATCGGTTTGTGTTCCCCGCCGACACGAGCAGGCCCCCTCGACTCCGCTCGCACGGTTGGCCGTAGCGGAGGGGCCCGTACATCCCGAGCGGAGTCGAGGGATGGGCGCCCAGGCTCGCAGGAAGACGCCCCTCGACTCCACTCGGGGTGAACGGTGATGAGCTCGACCGTTGTTTCGATCGACCCTCTCGGGGTGAACGGTTCGGGTACCGGGCGTCAGCGCCCGGGGCCGAGCTCGGTGAGCTGCGCGTCGATGCGGCCCAGCTCGCTCTTGTTGCCGGCGGACGCGTGCAGCTTGCGCAGCTGAATGAGCGCGCCGCGGGCGTCTTCCTTGTGCTTGAGCTCGAGCAGCACGTTGGCGAGATCCTGGAGCAGCTCCATCGACGGCTGCCCCCAGGTCATCGCGCCCTTGAGCACCGCGAGGGCCTTCTGCGCGAAGCCCGCGGTGAGGTGCGCCTGCGCGGCGCGGCGCGCGTATTCCACCGCGCCGCTCACGTCGCCCCGGGCCTTGAGCTGGCTGGCGAGATCCTGCGCGAGCCGCGCGTCGTTCGGGTTGTCCTCCACCCGTTCCCGCAGCGCGTCGAGCGGATCAGACCCCTTCTTCTTGAACAACCCCCCGAAAAATCCCATGGCGGGAGAGTAGACGACTGGGGCGTTTTCGGATCAACGGATCAGCGCGGGGAACGCACCGAGGAAAGCTGCCCCACGCGCGACGGCGGTCTGAGGGTCATTCTCGATGTCGAGCGGCAGCCCGAACGCACGCGACACGGCTTCGCGCACCTGCGGAATGAAGGTGGTGCCGCCGATCAAGCTCACCGCGGACAATGATTTCGGGTCGATGCCGCTGGCCTTGATGGTCTCGCGGGTCGCGTCGACCGCCCGGCCGACCAGCTCATCCCACACCGGCGCCATCACCTGCCGGGTGACGGGAAGCTCGATATCCCACCTCCGCCCCTTCGCGCCCAGGGCCTCGGGGATGAGGTAGCGGGCCGACGGCGCGGCCGACAACGCGCGCTTCACCCGCTCGCAGGTGCGGTGAATGGTGTCGGAGAGCACGGCGTCGCGGGTGACGTCGAGCTGGTGACTGCCCCACACGGCGTTGGCCACGTAGCGGGAAAACTGCGTGTCGAAGTCGTCGCCCCCGAGGCTGTCGTCACCGCCGGTGGCCAGCACCTTCACCAGGTTGGCCGCGTGCTGCACCACGGTGAGGTCGAGCGTGCCTCCGCCGAAGTCGAAGATGAGCCGGGGCGCGCCCGTGTCACCCGCGCCCGCGATGCCGCGCGCCAGCGCCCCGGCCACGGGCTCTGCCACCACCCGCAGCACCTCGAGGCCGGCCATGCGCCCGATGCGCACCATGTCGTCGCGCACGTGCCTGGGCGTGAGCACCGGCACCGTCACCACGGCCCTGGTGAGCGACTTGCCGAAGCGGTGCTGCGCGCGCTCGCGCAGGTTGCGCAGGAGGATCGCGGCGATCTCGCTGGCCGCGTAGTCGCCGGTCCGCACGCGCACCTTCACCTCGTCGGCGCCGTGGCCCACCAGCTTGAACACCACGCCCGCCTGGAGCCGGCGCGCCTGGGGCGAATCGAGGCTGCGGCCGATGACGCGCTTGATGCCCCACACCGTGTTCTCCGGGTCGGCGACGCGCAGCTTGTCGGCTTCCGCCCCCACCACCGGCGCGCCCGTCCTGGGGAAGTGCACCACGCTGGGAATGCACGCCTCGCCCCGGTCGTCGATCGCGTAGTGGAACTTGCCGTTCACCACGAGGGCGGCGGTGGAATACGTGGTGCCGAGGTCGAGACCCAGCACCGGCTCGGAGGCAGCTTGCACGGTGATCAATGCGTAGTGCCCGGGTCACCGGCCCGCTCGGGATCAGCGGCGTGAGTCCAGCGCTACCCGGCTCGTTTCGCCGCGGTGACAGCTTCCTGACGCCCGGGCCGCCCAGCACGCCACCTCAGGCTACGCTGCGCCGATGGCACCACTGGCGCTGCTGCTCGCCCTGCTCGCGGCTCCCGACGCCGGTGGGCAAGGCGCTCGCGCAGCGCCGCTGAGGCTCAGGGAATGAAGCTCTGCTGGTAGTTCGGGTCTTCCAGGGCCAGCGCGTGCACGGTGGGGTTGAGCGGGAGGAAGCAGTCGAGCATCACCGCCAGCTCGTTGGTCTCCTTCGTGCCGATGCTCGCCTCGTAGCTGCCCGGGTGCGGGCCGTGAGGAATGCCCGCGGGGTGGTAGCTCATCGAGCCCGGGCTCACCCCCTTGCGCGAGGTGAAGTTGCCCTTGCAGTAGAAGATGAACTCGTCGACGTCGACCGACGAGTGCGGGTACGGGCAGGGGATCGCCTCGGGGTGAAAGTCGGTGGGGCGGGGCACGAAGCTGCAGACGAGCGCCCCGCGCGTGGCCCAGGTGCCGTGCCAGGTGGGCGGCAGGTGCGTGAGGCCCACGCGCGGCTGGAAGTTCAGAATGGGGAAGGCCCACGGGTAGACGCTGCCGTCCCAGCCCACCACGTCGAGCGGCGCTTCCTTCGTGGTGAAGCCGTGGAACACGTCGAGGCGCTTGACCACCGTCTCGCGGATGCCCTCGTCGCGCGGATCCATGAAGGTGACGGGGCGGAAGTCGCGGTGGCAATACGGCGCGTCCATGCGCAGCTGCCCCACCTGGTTGCGCCACTGCTTCGGAATGTGTGCGCCGCCGCGGCACTCGATCCACAACCACCACTGCGGCACGCCTTTGCGCGGAATGAAGCGGTGCAGCATGCCGCGCGGCACGTAGACGTAGTCGCCCTCGTTGAACTCGAGATCGCCCAGCAGCGAGCGCAGGGTGCCGCCGCCCTGGTGGATGTAGAAGAGATCGTCGCCGTCGCCGTTGCTGAAGTACGCGGTGTCTTCCGTGGTCGGCTTGACGATGCCCAGCGTCACGTCGGCGTTGAAGAGCAGCGGCACGCGCGCGTCGAGCGGGCTCTTCGGCGAGGTGGGGAGGTTCTGCGAGAGGAAGTGGCGCTTGCGCAGCTCGCGCGAGGGCGCCGCTTCCCGCGACAGCCAGCCGTGGGTGGTGACCGCGCCCACCTGCCGGTGGGGCGCGTTGCGGTGGTAGGTGATGGTGTAGGGCGCATCGAAGCCTTCCTGCGTGATGCAGTGCTCGAAGTGCAGGTGGCCCGTGTCATCGCGGAGCTGCAGGTGGTGCTTCTTCGGCACGAGGCCATTGACGAGACGCTCGATCATGCCCGGCCCTCTATCACGCGTTCTCCAGAGGGCGTGCCGTCTGGATAAATCCCCGCGACCCCGGTACGTGGGCGCCCATGTTCAAGGCACTGCCCCTGGCCGCGGTTCTCCTCTTCGTCTCCTGCAGCCCCGCGAAGCCCGACAAGTGTGGGCCCACCACCTGCGCCAGCGGCTGCTGTGACTTCAACGGCGTCTGCCAGATCCCCTCGGCGAACGCCTGCGGCGCGAGCGGCAACCTCTGCGCGACCTGCTTCGGCAACCAGGTCTGCAACTTCGGCATCTGTGTCTCCAACGCGGGCGGTGGCGGCGGCTCGGGCGGGGGCACCGGAGGCGGCGCGACCGGCGGCGGTACGGGCGGAGGCGTCACCGGCGGGGGCACCGGAGGCGGCGCAACCGGCGGCGGCACGGGCGGTGGCGTCACGGGGGGCGGCACCGGCGGTGGCGTGACGGGTGGCGGCACGGGCGGTGGCGGAAGCGGGACCTGCTCGGTGAGCTGCGCGGGTTGCTGCCAGGGCAACACCTGCGTGACCGCGGTCTCGACGTCTGCGTGCGGCTTCAGCGGCTCGAGCTGCACCGCCTGCGCGGCGGGCACCGCTGACAACTGCGACAACGGCAGCTGCCAGTGCGGCTTCGGCGGCCCCTGTGGCGCGGGCTCGCGCTGCGTGGGGAGCAGCTGCGTGTGCGACGCCACCTCGTGCCCCAACGGCTGCTGCTCGGGCAACACCTGCGTCAGCGTGCCCACCACCTCGGCCTGCGGCACCAGCGGCGCGCAGTGCCAGTCTTGCGACACCACCACCGCGAACAACTGCGGCACCGGCAGCTGCCGCTGCGGCACGGGCGCGGCCTGCGGGGCGGGCTCCCGCTGCTTCAACAGCACCTGCGTCTGCGACGCGACGTCGTGCCCGCTGGGCTGCTGCAGCGGCACCAGCTGCCTCTCGCCCGGCACCCTCACCCAGTGCGGCACCAGCGGCGGCGCGTGCAGCACCTGCGATGCGCAGCGCGCCGACAACTGCGGGCCCGGCGGCTGCCGCTGCGGTGGCTCACCCCAGTGCGCGGTGGGCGTGATGTGCATCACCGGCTCGTGCGGCGGCGTCCGCAACTGGACCCAGCTCAGCACCACCGGCGCTCCCAGCGGGCGCACCGGACAGGGCATGGCGTACGACTCGGTGCGCCAGCGCGTGGTGCTCTTCGGCGGAGAGAACGGCACCACCACCCGCCTGGCGGACACCTGGGAATACAACCCGGCCACCCTCGCGTGGACGCAGCGCACCGTCAGCGGGCCGCCGGCGCGGTCCTTCATGGGCATGGTCTACGACCCGGTGCGCATGGTGACCGTGCTCTTCGGCGGCACCAACGGCACCTCGAAGCTCAACGACACGTGGGAATGGAACGGCACCACCTGGACGCAGCGCCTGCCCGCGCTCTCTCCGCCGGTCCGCAACTTCTTCGCGTGCTGGTGGGATCCGGTGCGTTCGACCGTGGCCATCTACGGCGGCGAGGCGGCGAGCATCTTGTCCGACACGTGGGACTGGGACGGCACCTCGTGGGTGCAGCGCACGGGCCTCGGCACCGCCCCCGTTCGCGCGACGCACTCGGTGGCGTACGACCTCGTGCGCCAGCGCATGGTCTTCTTCGGCGGCTTCAACGCCGGCCCGGTGGCTGGCACCTGGGAACTCGGCACCACCTGGACCAACCCCACGCCCGCCTCGCCCCCGAGCGCCCGCCACGGCGCCGCGATGGCCTACGACATCTTGACCAGCAGGGTGATTCTCGTGGGCGGCATCAACACCTCGTACAACGCCGAGACGGGCGCCTGGTCCTACGACGGCACCGCGTGGACGCCGCTGTCCACCAACACCGGCCCGCGCGGGTGGTCGAACATGACGTACGACACCACCCGCTCGAGGATCATCCTCTTCGGCGGCTACAACGCCTCGAACGTCTACGTGTCCGAGACCTGGGAGTACTGATCAGCCGCCACCCCGTTGACTGTCATAGTGTCCTATGACAGTGTCCGGTGCATGCGCTGGCTGGTCGACTATCACTCGGGGGTCCCGGTCTACCTGCAGCTGGTGCAGCAGGCGAAGGCGGCGGTGGCCTCGGGCACGCTGCGCGCGGGTGACCAGCTGCCTTCGGTGCGGGCGATGGCCGAGGAGCTCAAGCTCAACCGCAACACCGTCGCGCGCGCCTGGGCCGAGCTCGAGTCGGAAGGGGTGCTGGAGAACCGGCAGGGCTCGGGCTGCTTCGTCACCACCACGGTGACGCCGCTGCGCCGCGCCGTGCGCAACGAGCGCCTCGCGCAGGCGCTCGACCAGGTGATCGTGCAGGCGCACCACCTCCAGGTGGACGACGAGAGCCTGCGCGCGCTGCTCGACGAACGCCTGCGCCACCAGAAGGCCACCCGCCGCACCATCGGAGAACGCGAATGACCATCGACCTGAAGGACCTCGTGGTCCGCTATCCACGGGGAGAGGCCGTGAAGGGCCTCAGCCTCTCGGTCGCGGCGGGGCGCTGTCACGCGCTGCTGGGCCGCAACGGCGCGGGGAAGACCTCGACCATGCGCGCGCTGCTGGGCCTGCTGCGACCCGAGAGCGGCACGGTGCGGCTGTTCGGGCTCGACCCGATGAAGCACGAGGCGGTGGTCAAGGAGCGCATCGCCTGGGTGCCCGACGTGCCCGGCTTCCACCCGTGGATGACGGTGGCCGAGACGCTCGCCTGGTCGGCTGCGCTCCGCACCCGCTGGAACCAGGACGTGCAGGCCCACCTGCTCACCCGCTTCGACCTCGACCTCACCGCGCCGACCCACGCGCTCTCGCGCGGCCAGAAGACGCAGCTGGCGCTGGTGTGCGCGCTGGCGGCCGACCCCGAGCTGCTGGTGCTCGACGAGCCCACCTCGGGTCTCGACCCGCTGGTGCGCAAGCAGTTCCTCGAGGCGGTCGTCGGCGTGTTCCAGGACCGCGAGCCGCAGAAGAAGACCATTCTCCTCTCGACGCACCTCATCTCGGAGTTCGAGGGCGTGGTCGACGGCTTCACGGTGATGAGCGAAGGGCGCGGGGTGCTCACCATCGAGGCCGACGAGGCGCGGGCGCGCTTCTGCCGGCTGCGCGCGTGGTTCGACGGCGAGGCGCCGGAGACCGTGCCGATGAAGACGGTGCGCCCGCTCAAGCGCGAGGGCCGCATGCTCGAGTTCGTGGTCGAGTCTGCTTCCGAAGAGGCGCAGGGCTGGCTCAAGGGGGCCGGCGCCGCGCGGGTCGACGCGAGCGCGCTCACCCTCGAAGACATCTTTCTCCTCGCCGCCTGATTGGAGCTGCCCATGAGCCGACGCTTTCCCCTGCAGGCGCTGTGGCTGCTCACGCTGATCCCCGGCAACGTGGTGGTGCTGCTCGATCTCCAGCACGGCGTGGTGCGGCCGGCCGTCTGGCTGGCGCGGTTCGTTCCCGCGCTGCTGGTGCTCGGGGTGGTGCTCTGGGCTCACGTGCGGACCACGCGCGCCGCGCTGCGGGTGCGCAGCGAGCTGAGGCACGGCCTGGCTTCGGGGCTGCTGCTGTCCGTCTCGAGCGGCGCGGCCCTGTGCGCCGACGTGGTCGCGGCGGGCGGCCCGGTGCACGCCCTGGTGCGCCTGATGCCCTGGGTGCTGGCGGTGGTGCTGCCCGCGGCTGCCGTGCTGATGCCGATGAGCCTCGAGCGCGAGCGCGGCACGCTCACTTCGCTGCTGCTGACGCCGCTGGGCGCGCGTGCGTTCGCCGAGAAGTTCGCGCTGGCGGCGGGCCTGGTGGTGCTCTCGTGGCTGGTGCTGAGCGCCGCAGAGCAGCGCGGCACCGAGCTGTGGTGGTTCGCGCTGGCCGGCCACGTGCTGGCGCTGACGACGGTGCCGACCTGGTTCTTCCTCACGCAGGATGACGAGACCTCGCTGGGCTTCATCGTGCTGGTGCCCTTCTTCACGGTGATGCCCGCGGGGCTCTTCTGGCCTGCGGCGGTCATTCCGGTGGCCACGCTCTACGCGGTGGTGATGCTGGCGCTGCTGCCGGCCGCGCTGCGCCGGGGGGTGGCCGCGGGTGCGCCGGCCTGGCTGCGCAAGGACACGCCGGGCTTCGGGTGGCTCGAGCGCCTGGCGAAGCCGGTGCTGCGGGCGGAGCTGCACGGGCAGCGCGACTGCATCATCCTCGGGGGCGTGGCGGTGCTGAGCTTCGTCGTGCTCGGGCTGATGGCGCACCACGACCCGGAGGGGGCCGAGGTGGCGACCCTGGCGCTCTTCGTGCTCTGCGGTGTGGCGGCGGTGCTCAGCCCGGCGCTCGCGTTCACCGAGGCGCGACGCCTGGGCACGCTCGACGCGCAGCTGGCGGTGCAGCCACGGCGGCGGGTCTTCATCCACCGGGCGCTGGTGTCGGCGGCGACGACGGTGGTGGTGTCGGGGCTCGTGCCTGCCGCGGGCCTCGCGGCGACGTCGGGGATGTCCACCAACGCGGTGCTGGGCTGGAGCCTGGCGATGGTGGTGCTCTGGTCGGTGGGGCTGGTGGTGGCGGTGCACCTGGCCTCGGTGGGCACGGCGCTCGTCACCGGGCTGGGCGTGGCCTTCTCGGCAGTGGCGGCGCACGTGACGTTGTTGGTGCTCGCGCTGTGGGGCGCGATGACGGTGCTCGACACCGATCGGCTTCCCGCGGAGGGGCCGTTCCTCGGCGCGGCCCTGGTGGTGGTGGCGGTGAGCTCGTTGGTGGTGGCGTGGCGGCGCTTCAACGTGGCGGACCGGTTCGAGCCGCGCG
This sequence comes from Archangium sp., assembly GCA_030681645.1. GTDB lineage: Bacteria > Myxococcota > Myxococcia > Myxococcales > Myxococcaceae > Archangium_A. The sequence continues at coordinate 93,071 of JAUXRX010000034.1, read as the reverse complement.
TGCTGTTCTCGGCGTCGGCGGTCAGCCTCGGGCACGCCGCGGTGCTGGGCGCGGCGTCGGTGATCGCCGGGATGTTCTGAGCGCGCCGGCCGTTCTCAGGGAACTCGCGGTGGCGCGGCGCTGTCTGGCCAGCCGTCCCTGAGGAGGAGCCCCCATGTTCGAGCTGTTGTCGCTACCGCTCGTCGCGCTCGCGGCGACGGGGTGGAGCATCGCGCGCGCGATGCGAGGAGACGTGCCTGTCGCCGTGGGCGCCGCGGTGATGGCGTGCGTCACCGGGGCCGCCTGGGCCGCGTCGAGCGTGCCCCTCGAAGCCTGGCGGGAGGGCGGGCCGGGCATGACGGTGCTGGCGGTGGTGGGCAGCTACGGGCTGGGCTCGGCCGCGGCGGCCTTCATCTCGCGCGCGCGGGGGGCGCGCCTGGCCGCGCTCCTCTCTGCGGCCGCGACGGTGGCGCTCTGCAGCTTCTTCTACGTCGAGGGCCTGCAGGGCCTGGACGAGGCGCTGCGCCACGTGCACGACCCGCTGGACGCGGAGGTCATCAGGGCAGGTGCCCGCGGCGAGCTGCTCGGGCTCCTCGTGCTCGGCGGCGCACTCAGCGCGGGCATGGTGCTCACGCTGCTCGCAGGCGCCGCGCGCAAGAGCAGGTCGCTGGTCCCCGTCGTGCTGAGCGAAACGACGCGAGCACCTCGCGGCTGAGCCTCACTGCGGGACTGGGGTGACGGTGCCGGTGCCGGTGATGTGGGTGATCAACTGCGGCGTGCCGACGTAGTGCACGTCACCGGTGCCGCTGATGGTCACGGTGAGCCGCCCGGTCGCCCACACCCACGCGCTGCCGCCGCTGCTCACGTTCACCGTGGTGCTCGCGCTCTCCAGCCCGGTGGCCACGTAGTCCCCGGTGCTGCGAAGGGCGATGGTCTGTTCGCCCACCTTGCCCTCGTCGATGCGGACCTCGCCGCTGCTGGAGAGCCGGGTGTCGAGCGTGTTGGCGTCGAGCCGCGCCAGGTGGATGTTGCCGCGGCTCTCCACCTTGATCAGGAGGTCGGTGGTGGTGAGCGCCGGCGCGATGATGTCGCCTGGGCTGGCGGCGGTGAGGCCACGGAACGAAGGCGCGGTGAGCACGAACTCCATCGCGCGCGTCGGTGCGAGGGTCGCGCCCGGCACCACGCCGATCGACAGCTCGCCGCTGGTCACGGTGTTGTCGATGTACGGGAACAGGTTGGCTTCACCGGTCAGCTTCAACGACGCGGGCTCGCCGACGACCAGGGTGAGCTTCGCGGGTACCTCGAGGCGCACGGCCTTCGTGCCGGGTACCGGGCGAACGAGCGTGGTCGAGCTTCCGTCGCCGGTGATGGTGACGTTGGGACCGCAGGCGGCGCAGAGCAGCAGCAGCACGAGGGCAGGGCGCATGGAGACCTCCGGACCTCAGACGTGCATCGGCGGTGCCGGTGCTGGTCCAGAGGCGCCGGTCGGCGCAGCCCGCAGCGATTGCGTGATTCTCCTTTCAGTGCGGCTGATTCAGCGGCAGGAACACGCTCATGGACACGATGGTGCTTCCGTTGAGCACGGTGCCGACGGCCGAAGGTGATGCGTTCGCGTTGCTGGCACAGCTTCCGGGCGGCTTCATCCTGGTGGAGATGGGCCGCTCGTGGGCCGACGCGGCCGAGAGCCTCGCGCCACAGCTGAAGGGACGGGTGACGTGCGACGCGGCGCTGGTGACGGTGGGCCGCCGGCACGGGTGGGACGTGGCCACCCCGACCGAACACCAGCTGCTCGAGTGCGCCGCCATCGCGGTCGGCTTCGCGGCAGACCTGATGCCCGAAGGGAACGCGATCCTGCAGTTCTGCAGCGCGTGGATCGAGTTCTACCGGCTGCGCCTGTGGGAACAGGTGCCCGCCGAGCTGTCGGTGCGCGCCCTTCGACGGCAGGGCAAGAAGGCGCGTGAGGAGTCGATCTCGCTGCTCGGCCAGGCGGGGATGGAGTTCGGCCTCGCGCTCTACGAGGACCCGCGCGCCTTCGACGCGATCTGGAGCGGCGAGAAGTACCCGATGACGGGAGTCTCGGCGCTGGCTGATGAGGACCCGTATCTCAAGCCGGCCTTCCAGCCCTTCGGCGTGCCGCCCCCGGTGGTGACCCGCATCGTCGACTCGCGGCCGTTCACGCCCCGGTTGGAGGACTTCGTCGTCGCCACGGCGGCGATGCAGTTGCTGATCAACGTGACCACGGGGGAGCCCAACTCCTTTCCGCTCGGCGGGGGCGCTACGCTGGAGCTGATGCAGGAGGCGCCGAAGGCGGCGAAGAAGAAGCCGAAGCCGAAGCCGAAGCCGAAATCGAAGGTGAAGAAACGGAAGTGAGCGCCGCAACGTGCTCCCCGCGATGGCGGCGTTGCTACAGCGCATGGGGCGTTTCGCGAATGAGGGCCTGGGCATCGATCTCACCGCGGCCGGTCGCTGAGTTGCACGTCACCTGGCGCCGAAGTGTAAGTTCGGGCCATGGGCCTCGACCTCAAGCGCCTCCGCACCGACTTCGCCACCATCGCGAAGGACGGGAAGATCACCGACACCGACGTCGACGGCCTGCTCCGCAGGGTCAAGCGCGACGGGCTCACCGAGTCAGAAGCGAAGACGCTCAAGAAGGAGACCGCCCGCTACAAGGACCAGTTCACGCCCGAGGGCGCGAAGAAGATCGACGCCTTCATCGCCAACAAGCTGCGCGCGGCGACGGTGCTCGACGATCCCACGCCGGTCAATCCGCTGGGCGTGAAGGACCCGGCGGTGCTCAAGGCCGACCTGAAGCGCCTCCGCCAGACCGACCTCAAGGGCGTGCTGGTGAAGGGCGGCATCGACGGCAACGACGTGACGCAGAAGTACCTCGCCGACTGCTACCTGATCGCGGCGATGGCGGCGACGGCGCGCGCCAACCCTGAGCTGATCGAGAAGGCGTTCAAGAAGCGCTCGGACGGCACGTACGACGTGACCATCTACGAGCAGAAGGGCGCGAAGTGGGTGCCGACGAAGGTGCACATCGACGCCGACCTGCCGCACAACGACTGGTACCACCTGCAGTACGCCAGCGCCCGCGACGAGAAGGAGCTCTGGCCCGCGCTGCTGGAGAAGGCGTTCGCGGCGAAGGCCGGCAGCTACACGGCGATCGAAGGGGGCGTGCCCGGAGACGCGTTGAGCGCGCTCACCGGCAAGCCGACCACGATGATCGACTTCCAGGAGCGCGGGGTGAAGGCCGACCAGGTGTTCGAGGCGCTGAGCCTGGCGGTGAAGGAGCGAAGGCCTGCCACCGCCTCGACGTACGGCGAGAGCTCGAACGCGAAGTACACCAACAGCGGGCTGTATTCCGATCACGCCTACTCGGTGTGGGGCACCGAGACGTCAGGCGGGAAGAAGTACGTGCAGCTGCGCAACCCCTGGGGCGAGAGCGAGCCGGCGAACAACGGCCGCGATGACGGCATCTTCAAGATGGAGCTGGGCGAGTTCATGAAGATGTACGCCAACGTCGAGATCAACGGCGGCTGACTGGCCCTGGTGCTGGATCTTCTCGAAGGCGCTGTCCGGCACGAGCCACAGCAGCGCCACGAGGACCGGGCGAGAATCCACAGGTGACGAGGGTCGGCCAGGGTCGATCTGCAGAGGGCGTAATGGACCATGACCACGCGGTAATGGTCCATTACGAGCCCGAAGGACGAGTCACCCTCGGGTCCTCGCCCGAAGGCGAGAGGCCTGCTTGGCACGAGCACCGCGCAGACCCGGGTCGGCCCACGCCCTCATGGGGCATCCGGCGCGCCCCTCACGGATGCCTGGGTCACGCTGCGATCAGTGACCAGGCGAAGGCCACCGCCGTCACCAGCCCCGCAAACACGAACCCCCCCACGAACCCGCGCAGGTAGTTCACCACGTGCCACCGCACCTCGCGGAAGCCGGGCAACGACTCCGTGCCCGGGATGAACGCCCAGCGCGGCTTGAACACCACCAGCCCCAGGTCGATCACCACCGCGTCCCACAGGTTGAAGCACTGAAACGCGATCCACGCCGCCAGCGCCACCTCGAGCGCGGGGAAGCCGCCGGTCGAGCGCGCCATCACCTCGGCGCTCGCGTGACCGAACACCGAGACGAGGATCGCCATCATCACCACGCCCCCGGCCCGCTTGCGCCGAACGGTCGCGGCCGACGGAGGACCCACGAGCGCCTGCAGGTCCTTCGGGCCGCTCCTCGACCAGATCATCGGGTCCCACCAGAGGGTGAACGCGATGAGCGCCGTCATCAAAGCGCACAGCACAGCCCCGTGGAGCAGGCCCACCTGCACGATGACCGGCATGGCTCAGCGCTGTCCGGTGCGCGCCTTCTCTGCGGTCTGCGCGCGCTCGATGCTCTCGAACAGGGCCTTGAAGTTGCCGCCGCCGAAGCCCTTGTCGCCCTTGCGCTGGATGATCTCGTAGAAGAACGGGCCCGACTCGCGGTTCTCGAGCAGCTGCGAGTTCTCCTTCATGAAGATCTGCAGCAGGTACTGGTGCTCCTTGTGGCCGTCGATCAGGATCTGCATCGCCCGCAGATCCTGGAGGTCCTCGTCGATGCGCAGGATGCCGCTCTTCTCGATGCGCTCAGGGAGGTAGTCGTAATAGCTCGCCGGCGTGTTGAGGAAGTCGAGCCCGTTGGTGGCGCGCATCGCCTTCACCGTGGGCACGATGTCCTTCACCGCCAGCGCCAGGTGCTGAATGCCCTCGCCGCGCTGATCTTCCACGTACACGTTGATCTGCGACTGCTTGAAGCGCGGCCGCGACGGCTCGTTGTTGGCGAACTTCACCGTGCTGTGCGGGTCCCACATCACCGTCGACTTGAGGCCCGTGCCGTGGACGTTGCCCTTGCCGATCTCTTCTTCGGTGTGGAACGCGATGTTCCAGAACTCCTCGAAGCCCATCACGTGCTTCATCCACAACACCATCGGCTGCAGGGTGCGGAAGTTCGAGGTGATGTGGTCGACCTTGGCGAAGCCGAAGCGGTTCTTCCCGCCCCGGGGCGTCGCGTGCGCCACGTAGCCGGGGTACTGCGCCACGTAGCCGTCGCGCTGAATGAAGCGGAAGGTGGTGTTCCCGAACGGCGTGGTGATCGAGAAGAACGCCAGCTTGCCGCCCTTGTCGTCGGTGAAGCGCTGGAGCTGATCGTCGATGATCGTCCCGCCCCGCGCCTCGAGCAGCTTCCAGGTCTTCTCCACGTCCTTGACCAGGTAGTTGATCGTGCCCACCCCCTCGGGGTGCTTCTGCAGCCAGCGCCACGCGCGCCCGCCTTCACCCACCGGCGCCGAGCAGATCAGGTTCACGTCGTTGGCGTTGAAGAGCACCGAGTGCTGCCGCCCCGCCTTCGTCAGCTCGGGGCTCGACTCGCCCAGCTCGGCGAAGTCCATCAGCTCCGTGTAGAAGCGGCGCGTGCGCGCCAGGTCGTGCACGTACCAGTGGACCGATTCGACCTTGATGATTCCGAGTGATTCCATGGCGAACTCCTCCTTCAGTTGACGGCGTCCGGCTGGTTCTCTGGCCGGGCTTTCTGGACGAAATCGAGCTTGAGGCACTCGGTCTCCACGCGGATCAGCGTGGGCAGCCGGGTGGGATCGACGGTGGCAAAGCGGCGCGCGCCGAACAACTGAGGCAACAGGCACGCGTCGGCGAAGGTGAACGCGTCACCGCACAGGAACTTCCCGGCCGTGTCCTTCGCCATCGCCTCGAGCGCGTCGAGGCCCTTGCCGATCCACAACTCGGCCCAGGCCTTGCTGTCGCCGTGCAGCACGTCCTTCACGTGGTTGAGCACCTGCAGGTTGTGCAGCGGCTGAATGCCCGAGTTCACCAACTCGACCATCGCCCGCATGCGCGCGCGCTCGAGCGGCGCCTTCGGGAAGAGCGGCTTGTCCGGGTACCGCTCCTCGAGGTACTCGACGATCGCCACTGACTGCGGCAGCAGCACCGTCTTTCCTCCCTCCGTCAACTCCAGCACCGGCACGCCGCCCCACGGGTTGCGCGCGAGGTGTGAGCCCAGTCGCTGCTCGCCCGTGGCCAGGTTCACCGCCACGTACTCGTACGGCAGCCCCTTGAAGCCGAGCGCCAGCCGCACCCGGTAGCTCGCCGAGGACCGCCAGTAGTTGAAGAGCTTCATGCGCGGTGGAATCTCAGCGGCTCTGACTCAAGTCAAGTCGCGCCGTGGCGCACTTTGAGGTTGAGGATCGGCGCAGGTCCGCGTCAGCTGCGCCGCATGAGAGTGTTCCTGGTCGCCGTGGCGGTGTTGTCGTTCTCTGCGTGTCCGAAGATGACGACGCCCGACTCGGGCGTGGGCGGTGGGCTTGGCGGTGGGCTCGGAGGCTCGGGCGGAGGCTCGGGTGGAGGCTCCGGCGGCGGCTCGGGCGGTGGGGCTGCGGACAGCGGGGTCGGCGGAGGCACCGGAACCCCGGGTAGCCTGGTCGGCCACCACGTCAGCTACTTTCGCGTCGGGACCACGGACCTCGCGCGGCCCGACCCCGATCCCTCGGCGAGCATCAGCGTGTTCCTGCCGCAGCCCGGCGGGGCCTTCTCGAGCCGCCCGGTGAGCAACACGGGCGACGGCGGCTTCCGCATCGACGGCCTCGACGGCGGCGACGTCTACGTGCGCCTCGCCAACGGCACGCAGGTCACCTTCTTCGTCACGGCGAACACCTTCATCAACCTCGACGACTACACCCTCGGCCGGCCCGTGCCGCTCGCGGCTGACTCGACCGCGACCATCACGGCCAGCAACATGATCCTGACCGACGCGCCCGACTTCCAGGTCGTCGCGCCGAACACCGGGTTCAACGCGTTCGTCTTCCCCGAGGCGGCGCCTGCAGGCCCGACGACGAGCCTCCTCGACGAGCCCTCGCAGGTGAGCGTGCTGGCGGGCGGGTTCCCCGACGGAACCGCGGGAGACCCCGCGTGGTTGCTCCAGACGCAGCCCTTCGACGCAGGCGATCTCGACGCGCTCTCGCTCGACGGTGGCTCGTTCTACGTGTCGGCGACGTCCTCGATGCGGGCGGCGCCGCTCACCGGGCTCAGCCTCGGGCCCGATGGCGGCAGCATCTCGGGCGTCTTTCAGAACGCGAGCAGCACCGAGGCCGTGCAGCTCACCATCGACGGCGAGTGGGCGGCCCACTTCGGCGAGATGGTGGACGGCGGCGGCGTGTTCCAGACCCTCTCTGCCAGCGTCTTCCCCGCGCCGAACGCGCCGGGGCTCTCGCAGCAGTGGGTGGGCTACTCGGGCGTGCTCGCCGACTTCTACGCGGACGCACCGCCCAGCCAGTTCTCGCTGCTGATGCCCTACGTCAACCCCTACCCGCCTGAGTGGAAGCTGGTCCTCGGGGTCAGCGCCTACAGCGCCCAGCGCACGCGGCTGCCCGGCACCAGCAGCGGCACCGTGTCGGCGTCACTCTACGACAGCCGGCTGCTCACGCCGGTCGCGGCGCCGCTGCCGCGCGTGCTCCCGCCGCGCATCACCGGCGTCGAGGGCTCGAATGGCACCCTGGCGAGCCTGACGCCGCAGGTCAGCTGGCAGGCCGGGGCGGGCATGACGCCGAACGCGTGGACAGTCGCGGTGATCCACCTGTCGGTGTCGGGGACCGCGACGGTCCGGAAGACGGAGGCGACCGTGTTCACTTCGCGCACGTCGGCGCGAATTCCTCCCGGCGTGCTCGTCTCGGGCGAGGTCTACGTGCTGCGCGTCACGGCCGTCCTCGTGCCCGGTGAAGACGTGATCACCAACCCGTACGTCCTCGTGGGCGCCTTCGACGAGGCGATGGCGGCGACCATCACCGGCATGTGGCGCGCCCCCTGACTCTGGCGCAGGGCGTCACGACCGCGAGGTTGCGCGGACAGGGGCAGAGGGCCTACAGGCGCACTCCATGTTGCTGCCCCTCGTCACCGCGCTCTTCCTGCAGGCCCCCGCAATCTCCTTCCAGGACGGAGTGCTCACGCCCCCGCTCGTCGGCGCGCCCGGGGCCGCGGCGATCAACTACGCCCATTCCCGCCGCGCTGAGCTGGGCCTCGACCCGCGCTCCACGCTGGTGGTGGGCAAGCTCTTCTCCACCCGCTTTGGCGGCACCGCCCAGCTGGTGCAGCAGGTCGACGGCCTCGAGGTGCACGGCAGCAAGGTGCTGGTGACGTTCGATCAGCAGCAGCGCGTGGTGCGCGTCTCTTCGAGCCTGCGCCCGTTCTCGGCCGTGGTGACCACCCCCACGCTCACCGGGGAACAGGCCCTCGCCATCGCCACCCACGAGGTCGATGGCGCCTGGCTGCGCAGCGACGGCGTGCCCTACGGCGGCTTCAAGAAGAAGGCCTTCGTGGTCAGGGGCGCGCTGCACGCCGGCTTCCTCGCCTTCGTGCCCACCCTCAAGACGTCCGACAGCTGGCACGTCGCGGTCGACGGCGTCGACGGCACGGTGCTCTTCGTCGAGAACCGCACCCACGCCGCGCGCGAGGCGAAGGTGTACGCCTCGAGCCCCGGGGGCCTCAGCGGTGGCGTGGGCCGCACCCCCACCATCGACGCGCAGCTCCAGAACCTGCCCGACGACGGGGGCTTCCTCACCGGCAGCCGCATTCGCGCGCTCAACTGCTGCCCCACCTTCAACTGCCAGACCGACGCGGGGCCCGCGCGCGCCACGGGCCAGACGCAGACCTTCCAGGGCGTGGTCGACTTCGACGTGGCCATCTGCGACCAGCGGCAGCGCGCCACCAACGATCCCGCGGTGCACGCGTCGGGTGACTACGTCTATGCCCCGGTCGACCCGCCCGGCACCCCCGCGCCGAGCATCAACCAGCCGGCCGACTTCGACGAGTTCGCCGAGGTGCACGCGTACTACCACGTGAGCAAGGCCTACGAGTCGGTGCGCCAGCTCTCGATGGGGCCGCTCGCGCGCGACGGCGGCTTCTCGCCCTTCGCCATGCGCAACGCCGGGCCGGATCTCCCCGCGGTCTGGGTCAACGTGAGCGACGCCGACTTCGGCAACGCCACGCCCAACGGCGCGGGCGTCTACGTGAGCAACACCCTGGCGCGCACCGAGAACGCGATGTTCCTCGCGCGCGAGAACATGGACTTCCTCCTGCTGCCTCCGCAGGTGCTGCAGTCCGACGCGCTGGTCATCTACCAGGGCCAGGCGGTCGACTTCGCCTACGACGGGCCGGTGCTCTGGCACGAGCTGGGGCACGGCATCATTCATTCCACCGCCGACTGGCAGACCATCGTCACCATCGACTCGCGCTCGGCGAACAACGAGTCGTCGGCGCTGCACGAAGGCGTCAGCGACCTGATCGCCGCCATGGTGGGCAATGACCCCATCGTGGGCGCCTACGTGGGGCCGCGCATCGACCCGGGCACCACCTCCATTCGCAACGTCGACAACGCCTCGCGCTGCCCCGACGTGCTCTGGGGCGAGTCGCACGAAGACTCGCTGCACTTCACCGGCGCGGTCTGGGAAGCCCGCGGGCAGTTGCTCGGCACCGACCAGGGCGCGACCTTCGACGCGGCGCTCTACGCAGCCATCGTCTCGTTCCCGCCCGACGTGAACTTCGAGAAGGCGGCCCAGATCATCACCGCCAGCATGGTGCAGGCGTTCCCCGGCGCGACCGACACGCGCGCGAAGCTCGAGGCGGCCTTCGACGGCCGCGGCGTGACGAACTGCTCGAAGGTGTTGGACGTGACCAACTCGCTCAACCAGACGCGCCTCTACTTCGGCATTCCCGGCGCGGCCTTCGCCGAGGTGACCACGGGCAACCCGGTGCCCGGCCCGTACCAGTTCAAGATCCACGTGCCGAACGGCGCGAAGAGCCTCACCGTGTCCGGTCCGTACCAGGGCGGGAGCGGAGGCCTGGCGCGCCTGCAGATCCTCGCGTCGGCCGACCAGCCCATCACCTTCGCCCGCAGCGGCGCCAGCGACCTGATCAACGACGCGCAGAAGAGCGTGGTGCCCACGGCCACCATGGGGATGATGACCGGCAAGGTGCTCATCGACGTACCGTGCGGAGGCGATCTCCACTTCGCCATCGGCAACACCAGCCAGCGCGATCGCACCCTGTACGACCTGGGCTACTCGTTCGAGCAGGCAGATGGCACCTGCCCTGAGCCGGTGGTCGACGCGGGCACGCCCGAGCCCATGCCCGTGGTCATCGTGGCCGCCCCTGACACGCTGGGGCCGAAGGCCGAGGGCTGCGGCTGCTCTTCGGGCGGGCCGTTCCTGCTGGTGGCCGCGCTGCTCTGGTTCCGCCGCCGGCGGACCTGAATTCAACTGCCGGTTGGGGGTGTCGGCACGCACCCCACCTTGACCGCTGGCGCCAGAGCCCGTACGGGGTATCCATCACATGACCCAACCCCAGCCTCTGACGCACAGCGATTCGCAGTCCGCACCTCTCCCCTCGACTCCGGAGGCCGTGACCGCGCCGGCTCCCCTGGTCGGGCACCAGACCCCTGGCCTGGTGGTGATTCCCCTCACCGTCGACGGCGTGGTGACGATGCAGTCGCTCGGCCCGGCCGGCGAGACGCAGCCGATCGGGCTGATGCACTCCGAGTCTGGCCAGCCGCTCACGTGGGACGCCGTGGCCTGCTCGAACAAGGTCGCCGCGGTCTCAGGCTGGTTCCCCGGCAAGCTGGGCGGTTGGGTGAAGCTCGACTGGCGTGACGGTGGCTTCGCGGCTGATGCGTGGTCGTCCGACGGCGCGGGCATGACGGCGTACGACGCCGCGATGCGCGCGGCGAAGAAGCGCGCCTAAGTCCTGCTGGTCCGGAACTGGAGGTACGCCTCCAGCACGGCCTGCGGTGCTTCGACCTGCGGGTAGTGCCCGATGCCTTCGAGCAGCGTCACGTCTGCCGCAGGCACGAGCTCGCGATACCGGGCGGCCATGTGCCGGCCCGACACGGGATCGTCCGCCCCGTCGATCAACTTGAGCGGCACGGCTGCGTTCACCAGTGCACCCACCCATCGTTCCCGGCGCGCCACGCGCTCGGGCATGTAGTGGATGAGCTTCGACATCGCGCGCAGGCCCTGCTCGCGGGTGAGCTGTGCCCAGAACCCGTCGAGCAGCTCGCGTGACGGCTGCGTGCCCGGCCCGAAGATGCGGCGCAGGTTCGCATCGAAGCGGCCCGGTCCCGTGAGCTGCGCCACGAAGGCGCCCAGCGGCGAGAGCAGCAGCTTCTGCACCAGGAGCGGGCGATGCGTCTCGGGGAACAGCCCGCCGTTGAGGAAGCAGACGCTCTTGAGCGCCGGGCTCTTCCGGGCGAGCAGCTCCTGCGCGACGGTGTCGCCGTAGTCGTGGGCGAGCACGTGGTAGCTCGTGATGCCCAGCTCGGCGAGGCGCGCCTCGAAGAGGTCGGCCTGCGCGCCGATGCTGTACCCGCTGGTGGGCTTCTCGGAGAAGCCGAAGCCCAGCATGTCGAGGGTGACGACGCGGTAGCGCGCGGTGAGCGGGCCCCAGAGGGCCTCGAAGTCCCACGACGAGGTGGGGAAGCCGTGAATGAGCACGAGCACCGGGGCGTCGGCCGCGCCACCCTCGCGGCAGAACACGCGCTTCCCGCACAGCGTGCGGACGCTGCCCCCCTTCTCCCAGTCGCCGAGCGTCATCATCGCAGTCGATCTCCGGAGACTCCCTCTCCCTGCGAAGCGGGGAGAGGGCGGGGTGAGGGGCGACCAACGGGCAGCATCGTTCGGAGCCTATGCGCCCCGTCAGCCGGGCCGACCAGGAAGCTGCGAACGTTCGGCGGCTCATCGGCCTCACGGCGCGGCGCGGGATCGCTCGAGGCGTGCTCACCGCGATCGCCCCGGCTGATCAATCAGCGCAGCAGCGGAAGCCGGTCGAGTAGTCCCAGTGCGTCACCGCGTGCGCGGTGGTGGCGTAGAGGCAGCCGTTCCCGTTGATGGCCGTGTCCACGTAGAAGCCGCCGCGGAAGGTGCCGTTGGGGTCGGCGGTCCACTCGTGCAGGTTGCCCATCAGGTCGTAGACCCCGTCGGCGCTGACGCAGCCGGTGTTGACGCCTGAGCGATCGAGCCCGGGCTGCAGCTGGTTGAGGCACGGGCTGTCGATGTGGCTGTAGATCCAGTTCGCGCCGGTGCCGTACAGCTCGACCGCGGGGTGAACGCTGCGCGCGTCGTTGCAGACGCCCGCCAGGCGCGTGTTGCCGTAGGGGTAGGTGGTGTTCGCCGGGCCACGGCACGCGCGCAGCCATTCGGCGTCGGTGCAGAGGCGCTTGCCCGCACCGGCGCACGCCGCCGCGGCCTGGAGCTGGGTGATGTAGCCCTGCGGCACCGCGCCAGGCACCGACTGCGCGCGCAGCACGCGCGTGCCCGGGTTCGCGTAGGGCGACCACGGCCGGGTCGCCCCGCCGTCGAGCACCTCGAGGATGGAGCCCTCGTATTGATCGATGCAGAACGTGGTGACGCGCACCATGCCCGGCAGCGGGCAGCCGCCATCACCGGGAGACGCCATCAGCCCGAGGTTGGGCTGCGGATCCACGTTGGGATCGCAGCTGTTGGTGTAGCGCGGTGTGCAGCACTGCACCGAGCTCGGGCCGGGGCACAGCCCTGCGGTCGGCATTCGCGTGCCGATGCAGGCGCTCACGTCCATGCACGTGCCGGGCAGCCCGCCAGCGGTGCAGAGCACGCCCGCATCAGGCGGCCCTGCGTCGGGCTGCCCCGCGTCGGCCATTCCCGCGTCGGGCTCGCCGGCGTCGACGTCACCCGCATCAGCCGCTCCAGCATCGAGGTCGGGTGAGCCTGCATCGGCGCCCGCATCCGACTCGATCGCAGCGTCCGGCGGCCCACCGTCGTCGTCGATCGGCAAAGGCCCGCACGCCGCCAGCGCGCACGACAGCGAGAGGAGCGCGCGCTTCATCGGCCCTTGAACACAGGCTCACGCTTCTCCATGAACGCGCCGATGGCCTCCTGCAGGTCTTCGCTGGGGAAGAAGGCCGAGTTCCACAGCGCCACCGCGTCGAGGCTCAGCGCCGCCTCGCGCTCGCTGGTGAAGTTGAGCACCTGCTTGATGCCCTGCACCGTGAGCGGCGCGTTCTTCGCGATGCGCGCCGCCATCGCCCGCGCGCCGGTGAGCAGCGTCTCGGGCGCGTCGTAGACCTCGCTCCCCAGGCCCAGCTAGAGCGCGCGGGTGGCGCCGATGTCGTCACCGGTGAACGAGAGCTAGCGCGCCGCGCCCGGGCCGTCGATCGCCGGCAGCCGCGCCAGCGTGCCCACGTCGGGGACGATGGCCAGCTTCACCTCTCGCACCGAGAACTTCGCGTCGTGCGAGGCGAGGCGAATGTCGCAGGCGGTGATCAGATCGACCCCGCCGCCGATGCACCAGCCCTGCACCGCCGCGATGACGGGCTTCCTGCACGCCGCCACCGCGGTGTGCGTCTTCTGCATCTTCTTCACCGTGCCCAGGAAGCGGGTGCGCAGGGTGGCGCGCGCGTCGGGCGCGGTGAGGTCGGCCAGCTCGGCGCCCATGCCCACCAGGTCGAGCCCGTAGCTGAAGTGCTCGGCGCCGCTGCGCAGCAGCACCACCCGCACCTGTTCGTCGGCGTCGAGCTGCTCGAAGAGCACGGGGAACTGCGTCCAGTAGTCGGGGCCCATGCGCTGGCCCTTGCCGGTGGCGGTCAACACCACCTCGGCGACACCCTCGGTCACGACCACTGCGGCGCAGGAGTAATCGTATCGGCTCATGCCGACGCTCTTACTCCGTCAGCGCCCGTCCTCGCACTGCGAGAGACTGGTGGCTCAGAACGTCGAGCCCGGTGTCACCAGGATCTTCGCTCCGTCGCCGACCACGACCCAACGACCGTCCCCGAAGGCGAGGTGCCGGGCGCGACTCGTCCCCAGGCCGCGGGACGGCAGCCAGGTGACGCCGTCCGTCGTCGTCGTCCCGCCACCGAGGCCGAGCCACTGCCCGGAGCCGGCACCAACCGCTTCGCAGACGGGTTGCTGCGAGACCACCCAGGTCACGCCGTCGGTGCTGGTCAGGGTCTCGTCGGGCCCCCGGGCGTAGTTGTCCCCCGACGACACCGCCACCCATCGACCGTTTCCCCACTCGACATCGACCTTGGGTCGCGTTGGCGTGGCCCGCTGAGCCCAGGTGAGGCCGTCCACGCTGGTGGAAACGGTGGTGCCGACCAAGGCCCAGAGCGAGCCCGACCACGCCACTGCCGAGAAGTTTTCGTTGGGGTTGCCTGGACGCGACACCCAGGTGAGGCCGTCGCTGCTCGAGTGGCGTTGGCCCGCAAGGCCCACGGCCAACCAGAGCCCGTCTCCGAAGCCGACGTCCTGAAAGGAGGGGAAGGTTCCGCTGACGGCCTGCCAGGAGATGCCGTCGGTCGACGTGAGCACGCGGTTCGACCCGACGGCGACCCACCGGCCCGCCCCGTACGCGACCGAGGCCAGCGAGACACCACCCTGGTGGCGGAGCGTCCACGTGCGCGCGTCGGGGCTGGTGAGGACGGTCTCGGCCCCACCGACGGCGACCCAGAGGCCCCCACCGAACACCACGTGCCGCAGTTGCACGCTCGTCAGCGCCGCAGCGCCAGGCGGCGACCAGGTCAGCCCGTCGGCGCTCGTCCAGAAGAACCCGTTGGCGTCGCCGCCCAACCACCCCTGGGGACCCGCGCAGAGCCGGCTGAGAAGGGGCGCTCCGGGGACGCCGGACCACGCGAGGCCGTCGGTGCTGGTGAGCAGCCCGCTCGAGCCCGCCGCGACCCATCGACCATTCGAGAAGGCGAGGTGCAGCACCCGCTGAGAGAGCGTACCGCGCGAGGTCCAGGTGAGCCCGTCGACGCTGGTGTACAGGAAAGCGGTGGCGCCGATCGCCGAGCGCCCCCAGGCCACCAGCAACCCATTGCCCTCTGCGAGCCCCTGCAATGAGCCGTTCACCCACGTGGCGGGGGCGCGCTGGGTCCAGGTGATTCCGTCGGGGCTCGTCATGAGGGCTCCGTAGTTGTTGGAGGTGACCCCTGTGACGATCCACAGCCCGTTCGTGAAGAGCATCGAGGTGGGCGAGAAGCCCGCCGCGCTCGACCTCAGCGTCCACGTCACGCCGTCGGTGCTCGACGAGATGCCCGCCCCGTAGTCGATGCCCACCCAGGTGTTCGCCACGCGCTGGACGCGGGTGAAGGCCTGCGCGCTGCGCTGAGTCCAGCTGGCGCCGTCGGGGCTCGTGAAGACGCCGTCGCCCGCCGCGATCCACTGCGTGCCATCATGGAAGACCGACGAGAACTGCTTTCCCATCGAGCGCTGCGCCCAGGTGACGCCGTCGGAGCTCTGCAGCACGCCCTGGTCGTCAGCGACCACCAACCACTGACCCGCGGCCTGGCCGAGGTCCAGCGCCGCCGCGCCGTGCGGTCGTGGATGCGCCCAACAGAACGAGCTCGCGGGGCCGCCAACCAGCCCGAGGCTGGTGCAGTCTGCGGCCGCTCCCGCGTCGGGTGTGCCAGCGTCGCCCGCCCCAGCGTCGCCCGCCCCAGCGTCGCCCGCGCCAGCGTCGCCCGCGCCAGCGTCGCCCGCCCCAGCGTCGCCCGCCCCAGCGTCGAACGCGCCGCCATCGAACGCGCCGCCATCGAACGCGCCAGCATCGAACGCGCCAGCATCGAGAGCGCCAGCATCGCTCAGCAGAACTGAGGCATCGACAGGCCCGCCATCAGGGGTGACGGCCTGAGGCTGACAGGAAAACGCCAACAGCACCGACAAACGCCACACAGGAAAGCGCATGAGGCTTTGTCGAACGACACCGGTCTGAATGGGTCATCGCAACGTCAAACATTGAGGCGCGATGGGGTTTGGCTCAGAGCGTGTAGTCCTTCGCGAAGAGCTCCATGCCCGCGCCGTCGTGGAACGCGAGCCGGGCCACCCTGGTCATCGGGTCGAGCGCGATGGTGGCGTAGTTGTTGGTGCCGGTGGCGTAGTCCCACCGCGGCGGGCGGAGCAGCCCCCACACCGGGTTCGCGCTCTGCCCGCCCGGCCCCGCGAGGATCTCCAGCGCCTGCGAGCCCGCGCCGAAGGCAGAGACCTGGCCCACGCTGGCGAAGTGGTGATCGCCCGACACCCAGAGCACGCCCTCGATGCGCTCGTCTTCCACCCACTGGAGGATGGCGGTGCGCTGCTGCGAGTACGACAGCCAGCTGTCACCGGTGAAGGCCGAGAAGCCGAAGTTGGTGATCGGCACCGAGTTCATGACGATCTTGAAGACCGCGGTGCTCGCCTTGAGGCCGGTCTTGAGCCAGTCGAACTGCGCGGGCGAGAGGTACTGGTGCGGCTGGCCGTTGAAGCGGGTGGACGGCTTGCGCTCGCCGCGGCTGTCGAGCACGAAGATCTCGGCGGTGTCGCCCCAGCGCATCGACTTCCACAGGCGATCGGGCTCGGTGTCGTGACGCCGCAGCGGCAGCGCCTCGAAGTACGTCGCGCGCGCGATGGCGAACTTCCCCGCGTCGATGGTCTCGGGGTTGAAGTCGTTGGCCACCTCGTGGTCGTCCCAGGTGGCGAGCACGCTGGTGGCGGCGCGGAGCTGGCGGTACTCGGGGCTGCCGAGGTTGCTCGCCCACTTCGTGCGGTACTCGGCGAGCGTGTCGGCGCCGTCGTTGTACGAGGTGTCGCCCAGCAGCATGAAGGCGTCGAGGTCTTCGCGCTCACCGGCGCGCCGCAGCGGCGTGGGCGTGGTGCCCTGCTGGGTGCAGCTGCAGGCCCCGAACACCAGCGGCTCCTTCTGCCCCGGAGCGAGCGCCGCGCGGAAGCGGCCGAGGGCGCTGCGGGCGGTGAGCGTGCCCGCGGCGTTCTCCTCGAAGAAGGCATAGCGGTAGCGGACACCCGGCATCAGGCCGGCCACGTCGAGGTGCACGAAGCCGCCATCACCCGGGGTGACGAGCACGTCGGCGACCCGCTCGGCGTAGACGGCCAGCTCCATGCGCCACACGCGCAGCCGCAGGGCCGCGGTGCCGTCGTAGCGCGTCCACACCACGCCGCGGGTGGGCTCGAGGTCGCCGCTGGCGATGCCGAGCGGGAAGTTGAAGGCCTCGCTGATCAGCTCGGGCTCGTCGGGCGGGAGCGGCTGGCCCGCGTCGACGCCGCCGTCCACGCCCGCGTCGTCCGCGTTGATGAGGCCGCCGTCTTCGTCGAGGAGGCCCCCGTCGGCGCTGACGCCCGCGGGGCGGCCGCAGCCGAGCACGAGCCCGGCCCCGCTGATCGCGGTGATCCGGAGGAAATGCCTGCGGGTCTGCTTCGCCATCGGCGCCATCTATCACTGGAGCCCTCAGCGCCAAACCGCCCACGACCAAACGTTCACCCCGAGAGGGTCACCGTCCGCAGGTCCAGACGCCGCCGGCGTCTGCTGCGCCACCGTCGAGCGCACCGGCGCAGGAACACCCGCGGACCACGTCGGAGCAGACGGCACAGGCATTCTGCGCAGACGGCTGGGAGCAGTCGCCTATCGCGCCTGCTCGTGGTCGTTGATGGTCTGGGCCTTCACGGTTGGTCTCTCTGGCCGTGCTCGGGCGTCTGGGTCAGAATCTGCTCCATGCCCGCGACGCCCGATGAAGCGATGTGCGCCACGCACCCCATGACGAAGGCCCTCGTGGCCTGTACGCGGTGCGGCACCTTCGCCTGCGGAGCCTGTGGCAGCGGCGGCCTGTGTCCGGCGTGCCGCGCCCGGCAACCCACCAACCCGCACGCCGCCTGCTACCAGTGCCAGGCGCAGACGGCGGTGCCCGTCTCGTTCACCTGGTGGGGCGGCGCGTTGGGCCCCAGGATTTTCAGCCACGTCAAGTGCGGCTCGTGCGGTGCGACGTACAACGGCAAGACTGGCCAGTCGAACACGCGGAAAATTGCGATCTACCTGGTGGTCATGAACGCGATCGCGATCGCGGCGATCGTCGCGCTGAACAGCTGACGGCGAATCGCCGAGATGTGGGTCCGTAATTCGCCCCATTCTGTAAACGCGCCTCGCAGAGGTGGGAGGCACTGTCCGTCGCTGGGTGGAGATACCTCTGCATGACGTCCACCATCGCCCCCGGGACCCGCTCCTCCGCAGTGACCCACCTCCAGCAGCAGCTCGCGAAGCTGGGCCACTACAAGGCGCGCATCGACGGCGACTACGGCCCCGTCACGAAGAAGGCGGTCTCGGCGTTCGAGAAGCAGCACCAGCTCAAGGCCGATGGCATCGCCGACGGCAAGACGCGCGACGCGCTGGCGAAGGCGACCGCGCCGGGTCCGGTGCGGCAGGGAATGTCGGGCAAGCAGGTGAAGACCCTGCAGAACCAGCTCCAGCGGCTCGGGTTCTACAAGGCCCCCGTCGACGGCAGCTTCGGCCCGGTCACCAAGGCGGCCGTGCAGGCCTTCGAGCGCAAGCACGGCTGGAACCCCGACGGGGTCGCCGGCGCCCGCGTGCAGGCCACCCTCGCGAAGGAAGTGAAGGCGCTCCCGAAGCCGAACTGGAAGACCGTCGGTCCGCCGCCCGCCGACTACCGCATCGTCAGCTTCCGCGGCGTGAAGGTGAACGTCCGCACGCGCGTGATGATCGAGCGCGCCGAGTCGTACATGAAGCAGATGGGCATCAGCTCGAAGCTCAGCTTCAGCCAGGGCAGCTACAACACCAGCGTCTCGGCGAGCGCGGGCACGCACGACGGCGGCGGCGCTCTCGACATCCGCATCGGTGGCTACTCCGGGGTGACGGCGGACAACGTGGTGAAGGCGCTGCGCATGGCGGGCTTCGCGGCCTGGCACCGGGGCGTGAACGACTCGTTCGATCCCCACATCCACGCCATCGCCATCGGCGACGCGCGCGCCACGCAGGTCGCGAAGAACCAGGTCAGTGAGTACCGCCGCGGTGGCGACGGCCTCGTCGGCTCGGCGGGCGACATCCACCTCACGTCGCGGGGCCACAACATCGGCCGGCCCGTGCCGAACTGGGCGCGCTGAGAGACCTTCCAGTCACCGGCGTGAACGGAGCTTCGCCGCCTGGGCGGGGTTGAGCATCTGCAGCCAGGCGAGCCGGCCCGTGAGCGCGGCCTGCTGCTCGGGGGTCGCGCCCTTCGTCTTCTGATGGTGTGCCTCCGCGCGCATCAGCCGCCGCTGCTTGCGCGAGAGGCCCAGCACCGAGTTCACCGTGACGCCCGCGATCCGCTGCGCGCCCCCGCGCCGCATCACCCGCGTCTTCTCGCCATTCACCACGAAGCCCTCGGTGTGGATGATGCGCGAGGCGCGCTGGATCAGCACCTGCACCTGCGCCACGTCGTCTCCGGAGAACGCGAGATCGTCCGCGTAGCGCGAGTAGGTGAAGCCGAGCTTCTTCGCGAGCCCGGTGAGGCGAGAGTCCATGCGCCGCACCATCGCGTTGCACAGGCCCGGGCTCGTGGGCGCGCCCTGCACGCACACCCGGGGTCCGATGGGCACGAAGCAGACCTGGCCGTCGAGCTCGACCCTCTGCCGCTCGGACTCGGTCACCAGGGCCGCCAGGGTCGCGGCCACCGGGTACCCGTAGCCCAGCGCGATCAACAGGCCGCGCACGCGGGCGAACGTGACGGTGGGAAAGAAGTCCTTCAGATCGAGCTTCACCAGCACCGCGCGCCCCACGTGCGGCTCGGCGTTCGTCTTCACGCTGCGCCCCTTCACGAAGCCGTGGGCCGCGCCGTGCACCGGCAGCTTGTCTACGAGCAGCGCGTTGACCTGCCGCAGCACCCGCTTGAGCCGTTTCTTGGGCGCGTGAATGACGCGTTCGCCGCCGCTGCGCTTGGGAATGGCGAAGGCGAGGTAGTGCGAGACGCGCTCCCGCAGCCGATGCGTGGAGAGGTGCCGGAGCGTGTTGACGGTGAGGCCCAGCCCTTCCGCGAGCGCCGCCTCGTCGCGCCACACCGGGAGACCGTACCGCTCGAGCTGCGCCTCGTCGGTGGCCAGGGTGCGCAGCTCGCGGTTCTTCGTGCGCAGCGTGCCCGCGAAGAGGCGGCGCGACTCGCTGGCGGTCATCACCTTCTTGCGCGGGGTGAAGCCGATCAGCGCCGACCAGTGGGCCTTGCGCGACGAATCAGGGAGCAGCCGCTTGTCCCGCTTCACCAGGCGGCGGTGGAAGGGCTTGAGCGGCCCTTCCATGCGAACGACCTCCTTCACCACGTCGCCGGCGCGCCCATCGGCGCCATGACCCGGCAGGCGCACGACGTCGCGCTCCACCGGGCCGAAGCCGAGCACCTTCTTGAACCAGCTCAAGAGACTCATGCCTGGCCCCTCGAGAGGCAGCACGACACGCTTCCGGAAGAGGCCGACGTGAGTCGACCTGCGAAGCCCTGGACCCGGGGCTCCCACCGTTGCGTACGGCGGGACCCTGGCGTGGTGATGAAAGCAAGGTGCCACCACGGCGAAGCACCGTGGTTCAACTGGCTCGGCTGCACCCGCAGGCCCCTTCCGGAAGCGTCACTCTTCTTCATCGCTCTCGCCCTCCGAGTCAACGCCGGGCTCTTCGTTCTTCACGTCCTTCTTCGGGGCGTGCTCTACGTCCTCGGCGGAAGACTCGCGGGCGCTCTGCAGGTCCTTCCGCTGGGGCTGGGCGAACTGGAGCAGCGCGAGCAGGTGCGCACAGGGCCCCCGGTTCATCAGGTGCTCGTCGAAGAAGGCGCACTTGCAGCGGCCGAAGATGAGGCGATCTTCGTCGTTGAGCACGAGCTCCACCTCGGGCTGCGGGCCCACCCGGCCGTGCACCACCCAGTCGCGGTAGATGACCTCACGAAAGAGCACGCCGTCGGGCGTCTTGAAGCGCTTCTGCTTCGAGGTCTCGCGGGTGACCGTGCTGGTCAGCGACACCTCGGCGCGCGAGAGATAGCCGCTCGCCTCTTCGCGTCGTGGATCGGGCGGATAGAGGCGGGTGAGGTCGACCGGCTTCTGGAACAGCTCGCGATGACGCCACGCCCGCGCCTCGACGTCGAACATCACCCGGCCCGCCGCGCAGAGCGACGAGAGGGCCTGGCTCACCTCCGCCACGCTCGCGCCCACGGCTGCGCTCACCGCCTCGGTGGTGCCGGAGAAGTTCCTGGTGAGCCACGCCAGCACCCGGTCGTGCAGGGCCTCGTTTCCCGAGGGCGCGACGAGCAGATCGAAGCTCGCGGCGTCAGTCCACCGGTTCTGGGTCCAACCGGAGAGGCCGAGCACGAAGCGCACGCCGGGCAGCTTCACGCTGTAGAACGACGGGAGCGCGCGGCCCTTCAGGTACACCTCGACGCCGTCGGCCCAGGGCAGGAGCGGCTCGAGCAGCCGCAGCCTCCTGCGGCCCCAGGTGCGAATGACCCGCTTCTCGGTGAAGGCGTGGGTGGCGCCGGCGAGCGGGATCTTCGTTTCCCAGGGCTCGAGCACGAGCTCGGCGTCCCTGCCGGGGTCCATTTCGTAGCGAAGCGCGCGCGGCGAGACCTTCGACTTCATGTGCGAGAGGGTGCGGATGGCGGCGAGCAGATCGACGGGCCTGACGGACAGTCGCGTGCCCGGCATCGCCATCGCGCCCTGTAGTTGCAGCAGGCCCCGCACCCAGCTCTCGGGCACGTCGACCTTCTGCTCGAACCGGCCGCCGGCGGCTTCCGTCTTCACCTCGAAGCCCTCGGGGCCCACCCGGAAGAACGTCTCGCGCGTCGAGCGCATCTCTGCCAGCGCGGCCCAGAGCCACGCGGTGAAGTCGACGTTGGTGGTGCCGCAGTGCACCTCGCCTTCCGGCTCGAAGAGCGCGCGGTCGGCGATGACGAGCCCGTAGCTCGACTGGTCGGCGCTGAAGGCCTCGAAGAACACCCGGTCGGGGTGCACGGTGATGATGGGGTCGAGCGTGAAGAACTCGGTGGTCCACTCATCGGAGTGCCAGATGAGCTGGCCGAGCGCCTGCAACGCGAAGCGCAGGGGCAGCACGTGCTTCACCACCTTCGCGTGCAGCCGCACCGGGCGCGCGAGGTCGACGGAGAGGTCGAACAGCGCGCGGGTGCGCGTCGACTCGAAGGCGCTGGGGACGGCGTAGCTGAAGGAGACGGGGATCACGCGAGCTCCCGGCGGAAGAGCTGCGGCTGCTCGTTCTTCCCGCGGAGCTTCGGCCAGCGGGAGAGCACGCGGCCGATCAGCCCGACGAGCTCCTCCTTCGGGTAGCGGCGATCGGGCAGCGCGAGCGCCTGCTTCATCTTGTCGAGCAGCGCGCTCGCCGCGGGCTCGGCCTGGCAGGCATTGTCGATCGCGGCGAAGGCCATCAGCCGGGTGCGCCGGTGCAGCGGGCGCAGCAGCGTGGGCGCGAGGACGTCGGTCTGCTGGGCCGCCATGGCGACGGCCCGGGGATCGCGCGTGCCGAGCACGCGGAAGCCGAGCGCCTGCACGTGGATCTGCGGAGACTCGAGCAGCTCGCGCACCAGCTTCGCGTCGGAGAGATAGAGCGGCGTGGAGCGCTCGAAGAGCAGGCGCGCCAGCTTGTTGGTGGTGAGCAGGTGCTCGTAGTTCCAGATGGTGAACGCCGGCATCATCGAGAGCGCGTGGGTGGCGCGGCGGACGAAGGAGCCGTCGGTGAGGCTCATCGCCTCGTAGTGCGCGGTCAGCTTGTCCACCGTCTCGCCGATGACCCGGAAGTCGATGAGCGCGCGGCTGGCGAAGTAATCGACGAGCAGCTCGTCGTCCGCGGTGAGCACGCGGGCGATCAGCTTCGGCGTGCCCTGCGCGTGGGTCAGGTGCATGCGGAAGGGGCCGCGCAGCAGCGCGGGCGCCCGCTCGTACATGAGGCAGGCCACCTCGTCTGACAGCGGCTGCACCTGCGCCAGCCCGAAGCCGGAGAAGTTCCACTCGCCGCCCGCACCGGTGAGGAGCTGCAGCTTGTGCTGCACCGTCATCGTGGACGCGCCCAGCTGAAGCAGCCGCTTCACCTCGCTGTTCCACAGCTCGGGCGTGGCGGAGGACTGCAGCAGCTTCGCCCAGAGCGAAGTCCACGCGCGCTCGTCGGCGAGCTTGACCAGGTCGACCAGGCTCTTGCCCTCGGTGCGGCCGAACCAGCCCCAGCGGGGGAAGACGGCGCGCACGTGCCGCTGCAGGTAGGGCAGCGCGGCGACGCCCTTCTTCTGCGCGAGCTCGAGGAAGACGGGGCCGGCGTCGGAGACGACCTGCGGGTGGCGCTTCTCCAGCTCGGCCACGAGCGTCTCGCCGTCGGAGATGGTGGTGATGAGCGAGCGCACGTCCTTCGCCCAGCGCGGAGGATCGACCTGGCGGCGGTAGAGCTGCCAGGCGGTGTCCTCGTCACGCTTGCGGATCGCCAGCCCGTGCAGCTTTTCCCAGAACGCACCGCGCCACGGCAGGCGATCGAGGATGAAGCGGCGCGCAGTGGACCCGTAGGTCTCGAAGAGGATGAGCGCGGTGGGCTCGTCGAGCTCGGCGGGGAAGTCGAAGCGGGCGAGCGCGTCCTGCCGTTCGGTGGTGGTGGCGGCAGCCTTGACGCGTTGGAGCAACAGCTCGCGCCAGCGCCTGGCGAAGTCCTTCCACGAGTCCCTCAGCTTCCACTGGATGACCTGGCGGAAGAGCTCGACGTCGTTGGCGGCGTCGACCTCGGCGAGCCACTTGTCCAGCGCCTTCCCTTCGGACCACGGCTGCACGAAGCGGCCCTTCGGATCGAGCGCGGAGCCGTCGAGGTGTCCGAGGAGGAAGGGCCTGAGCGCAACGCGCTGTGACCTGTCTGCGGCCAGCTTGCGCCACAGCCAGGGCGCCCACTTGTACGAGAGGTGATTGAAGTGTCGGACCTTCGAGGCCTCTTCGATGGCGGTGCGCAGCGCAGGGCCAGAAGGATCGCGCGTGAGCAGGGCGTCGACGGCGGCGTGCACCTCGCGCACCTCGCGGAGCCAGCGCTGGTTCCAGGTCTCGGCCATCGCGCCCAGATACACCCTCTCCCCCGGACGCGGGACCGATAACCGCCATCAGCGCCGTGCCCGGGCGAGTCGACTACTCTGCTGCGCCGATGACTCCCAATTCCAGGCTCACCGCCCGCGCTGCGATTTCGCTGAAGAACGACGCCCCGGCCATTCGGGAATCGATCGTCCAGCACCTGCAGTTCACGCTGGCCGAGCTGCCCAAGCACGTGGACAGCACCTGGGAGCCCTACGTCAGCCTCGCCCTCGCCGTGCGCGACCGGCTGATCGAGAACTGGATCAAGACGCAAGACGCCTACTACGCGGCCGACGCCAAGCGCGTGTACTACCTCTCGCTCGAGTTCCTGATGGGGCGCACGCTGGGCAACGCGCTCTTCAACCTCGGCGTGCAGGACGCGGCGGGCAAGGCGCTGGAAGAGCTCGGCTACTCGCTCGAAGACCTGCGCCAGGTGGAATGGGACGCGGGCCTGGGCAACGGAGGCCTGGGGCGCCTCGCCGCCTGCTTCCTCGACTCGCTCGCCACCCTGCAGATGCCCGCCTACGGCTACGGCATCCGCTACGAGTACGGCATCTTCCACCAGCGCATCGTCAACGGCGCGCAGGTCGAGGTGCCCGACACCTGGCTCGAGTTCGGCAACCCCTGGGAAATTCCGCGCCCGCAGGACTGCTTCACCATCAAGCTCTACGGCCGCGTGAAGCACGAGCAGGTCGACGGCAGGCTCGAGGTGAGCTGGGTGGACACCGAAGACGTGCTGGCGATGCCGTACGACACGCCCATTCCCGGGTACCAGAACGGCACGGTCAACACGCTGCGCCTCTGGTCTGCGAAGGCGAGCCGCGACTTCGACTTCCGCGAGTTCAACGAGGGCGACTACCTCGGCGCGGTCGAGAGCAAGGTGCACTCGGAGAACATCAGCAAGGTGCTCTACCCGAACGACAACAGCGTCCAGGGCAAGGAGCTGCGCCTCAAGCAGGAGTACTTCTTCGTCTCGGCCACCATTCAAGACATCCTTCGCCGGTACAAGAAGCAGGCGAGGCTGCACGACAAGCCGGGCACGCCGCTCTTCCAGCGCTTCGCCGAGCGCAACGCGGTGCAGTTGAACGACACGCACCCCGCGCTGGTGGTGCCGGAGTTGATGCGGGTGCTGCTCGACGTCGAGGGCCTCGACTGGGACACCGCGTGGGACCTCACGGTGAAGACGTGCGGGTACACCAACCACACCGTCATGCCCGAGGCGCTCGAGCGGTGGCAGGTCTCGCTCATGGCGCGCGTGCTGCCGCGGCACATGGAGCTGATCTACGAGATTAACCGCCGCTTCCTCGACGAGGTGCGCGAGCGCTTTCCCGGTGACGACGCGCGGTGCCGCCGCATGTCGATCATCGAGGAGGGCGGTGAGCCGCGCGTGCGCATGGCCAACCTGGCGATCGTGGGCAGCCACAGCGTCAACGGCGTGGCGGCGCTGCACACGCAGATCCTGAAAGACACGGTGTTCCCCGACTTCGTGGAAATGGATGGGAAGAAGTTCAACAACAAGACGAACGGCATCACGCAGCGGCGCTGGCTGCTCAAGTCGAACGGCGGCCTGTCGGACCTGATCACCAGCGCCATCGGCAAGAGCTGGATCACCGAGCTGTCCGACTTGAAGAAGCTCACCCCGCTGGCGAGCGACCCCGCGTTCCAGAAGAAGTGGCGCGAGGTGAAGCGCGCGAACAAGGCGCGGCTCGCGCCGGTGATGGTGGAGCAGCTCAAGAAGCGGGGGATGAAGCTCGAGATCAACGTCGACTCGATGTTCGACTGCCAGATCAAGCGCATCCACGAATACAAGCGGCAGCTCCTGAACGCGCTGCACGCGATCACCCTCTACAACCGCATCAAGGCGAACCCGAAGGCCCAGGTCACGCCGCGCACCATTCTCTTCGCGGGCAAGGCGGCGCCCGGGTACCACACCGCGAAGCTCATCATCCGCCTGGTCAACGCGATCGGCTCGGTGGTGAACGAAGACAAGGAAGTGGGCGATCGCCTCAAGGTGATGTTCCTCGCGGACTACAAGGTGTCGCTCGCCGAGCGCATCTTCCCCGCGTCGGATCTCTCGGAGCAGATCAGCACCGCCGGCACCGAGGCCTCGGGCACGGGCAACATGAAGTTCGCGCTCAACGGCGCGCTCACCATCGGCACCATGGACGGCGCCAACGTGGAGATCCGCGAGGAGGTCGGCGACGACAACATCTTCATCTTCGGGCTCACCACGCCCGAGGTGCGGGCGTTGAAGCCCCACTACCAGCCGCGCCGCTACGCCGCCGAGAACGCCGAGCTCAAGCAGGTGCTCACCATGATGGCCGACGGCTCGTTGAGCCCCGGTGAGCCGGGCTTGTTCAGGCCGCTGGTCGACTCGCTGCTCGGGCACGACGAGTACCTGCTGCTCGCCGACTACGCGCCGTACGTCGCCTGCCAGGACGAGGTGGCGAAGGTGTACCGGGACCCCGCGGTGTGGACGAAGAGGTCCATCCTCAACGTGGCGCGCATCGGCAAGTTCTCTTCCGACCGCACCATTCGCCAGTACGCCGCCGACATCTGGGACGTCGAACCGGTACGCCCCTGAGCCACCCGAAGCCGACGAGGCCAGACGCCCACCGGGCTGCTGCCTATTGGCACACGTTCGCCACGCAGGTCTGCGGCGACGTGCACGAACCGCAGTCGAGCGCCGTCGAGCAGCCGTCTGAGATCACGCCACAGTCCTTGCCTTGTGCCGCACAGGTGGTGGGCGTGCAGGCGTTTCGACCACACAGATTCTGCCCGCCGCCCCCGCAGAAGCGGTTGCCGGTGCAGGTCGAGCCGCACGAAAGGAGGCCTCCACAGCCGTTGGGTCCGGTACCGCAGTCCCAGCCCTGACCGGCGCAGGTCGCTGCCGTACAGGAGCCGCAGACGTTGGCGGTGCCGCCGCCGCCGCACGTCTGTGGACCCGCGCACGTGCCGCACGAGAGGGTCCCTCCGCAGCCGTTCGCGACGGTCCCACAGTCCTTCCCCAGGGCCGAGCAGGTGGTGGGCGTGCAACCGGTGCCACAGGTGTTCGGTGTCCCGCCGCCGCCGCAGGTCGCCGGGAGCGTGCAGGCGCCGCAAGCGAGGGTGCCACCGCAGCCGTTCGAGATGGTGCCGCACGTCTTTCCCTGGGCCGCGCAGGTGGTGGGCGTGCAGGGCTGAGCGCAGATGTTGGCTTGCCCACGGCCTCCACAAATCTGCGGTGAGGGGCAGGTACCGCAGTCGAGCATGCCCCCGCAGCCGTCGGAGATTGAGCCACAGTTCCTCCCCGCGAAAGCGCACGAGGTGCGGGTGCAGCCGCAGGATGAGCCCGCGTCGGCCTCGCAGCTCGAGCAGGCGCCTGCCCGGCAGCTCGCGAAACCCAACGCTGCGCAGTCGAGCTCGCGTCGGAAGCCGTCCTGGCAATACCTGACGGTGGCGCCGTCGCAGCTCGCCCTGTCGGCCGACACGGTGCATTCGTTGCCGGTCTCGACGCACCGCCCTGCCTCGCAGCGCTTCAGGCTGGCGTTGCGTGCGCAGTCAGCGCGAATGGGCTGACCCTGGACGCAGTCGACCGCCACGGTGCCCTCGCAGGTGCGGGTTCCTGCGTCGCAGGTTTGCGTGGTGTCGCAGCGGGCGCCGCCATCTTCGTCGAACATGCACGACTGGCCCGCGGTGCTGCAGTCACCCAGGAAGAGCCCTTCACCCACGCAAAGCTCAGCCTCAGCGCCGCGGCACTGGGTCTTCGCCGGGCAGGCGCCCAGGTCGCACAGGCTCACGCGCGCGAAGAAGACCGAGTCACTGTGGCAGCCACCGCCATAACTCCGGCAGTCGACCGAGAACGCGAGGCCGTCCGCGGTGCAGCCCGAGAGGACCTCGGCGTCGCTGCAGGTCCCCTGCTGCAGCGACGAGGCGGGCGAACAACTCCCAGGTTGGCCGGTGCGCGCCCAGCAGGCGCCGGCCTTCGTACAGTCGCCGCCAGCGCCCAGTACGCAGCGGTAGATGTCGAGGAGCGGACCCTCGAGGCCGGTGGAGAGCGCCCCTTTGCCCATCAGCGCCCCGGGCGACGTGGGGAGCCAGGTGCCTGTGCCCGTGCTGCAGGATGAGAGGTCTGATCCGAAAAGGCCCCCGCGCCACTCGGCCGGGAAACACGCCTGGAGCACGGCGCAGGCCTTTCCGGCTTCGTCGGGGCTGAGGGCAGCGCGACCGCCGAGAGGCGGATTGCAGCGGCAGGAAGACAGGCCGACGACGAGGCAGCAGACGACTGCGTGGTAGCGGTGCATGGTTCCCCCGAGCGCGGCCTTCGGGAGTGTGAGCCCCCGCGCCGTGCACCGCAAGCCCACTCGAGGTCAGGCGCCTTCGCCGAACTTCAGCGTCTGATCGCACCGTTGCGCAGGGAAGGGAGAGAGGTCAGGCGGTCGCCTCGGTGCGCACGCGGGGCAGCGCGCCCGGCTGCTGGTGGAGCCACGCCACCATGTGCTCGCGCACCAGGCAGCGCAGGTCCCAGAGCCGGTCCGCGTCTTCGGCGCTGACCAGCGCACGCAGGGTCACGCTGCGCTCGGACATGTCGGTCACCTGGAGCGCCTGCTTCTTCCCGTCCCACAGCTTCCCCCGTGAGCCCTCAGCCAGGCGGAGGAGCTCGGCGCGCGCTGCTTCCACGTCGACGCTGCAGTCCGCGTACAGCTCGACGGTGCCGAGCAGCTCGGTGGACAAGCGCGACCAGTTCTCGAACGGCTTGTCGAGCAGCGTGCCCACCGGCACCACCACCCGGCGCAGGTCCCACGCCTTGATCACCACGAAGGTGAGGTGGATCTCCTCGACCACGCCGAACTGCTTGTCGATGACCACCGTGTCGCCGAGGCGGATGGGCTGGGTGATGCTGATCTGAATCCCCGCGAGGAGGTTGGAGATGGTGCGCTGCGCCGCGAGGCCGATGACCACACCCACCACGCCGGCCGAGGCGAGCACCGACATGCCGATGGACCGCACCCCGGGGAACTGAAGGAGGATCAACGCCACGCCCACCACCAGCACCACCGCGTCGGTCAGCCGGTGCAGCACCGACACCCGGGTCTTCACCGCGCCCGCCGAGTTCGCGTCGCGATCGCGCGAGGCGCCTGCCTGGAGAGAGCCGGCCACGACCCGGCTGACCACCAGCAGCGCCCACGCCAGTGCCGCCACCACCGCCGAGCGCGTCATCGCGTCGGCCAGCGACTGCGCCGCCAGGGGGAAGACGAGCGCGCGCGTGCCCAGCGCCATGCCCAGCAGGAAGAAGAGCGCGCGGGCCGGGCGGCCCAGCTGCACCACGAGCTGATCATCGAGGGTGGTCGTGGTGAGGCGCGAGATCCGCGCGAGCAGGGGCGTGAGGCCGGCGAGCACCAGCCGCGCCAGGCCCCAGGCCAACGCCATCAGCAGGATCAAGCCCAGCCATTGCCAGGCCCCCAGCACCCACAGGGTGCGGCTCACCAGGAACTGCGGCAGCACTTCCCACAGGGGCGAACCGTGCTCGGCGAAGAGCGCGTCGATGGAGCGCACGGTGCGCGCGCTGAACGACCAGGCCGGCTGGCCCGCGCGCGGAAACGACACCAGCTCCACGGGGATCTTGAAGCGGCCCAGGGGCAGCGCTCCCACGGTGACGACGGCGGCCTCGGCGGCCGCGGGCGGCGCAGCCTCGACCACCAGGTGGCGATCGAGCAGGAACATGAGGCGGCGCGCCAGGCGCGGGCCTTCCGTGGCGCGCTGGGCCTCGGGGACGAAGTCGAGGGTCAGCGACGAGGCCGCGACGTCGAAGCGGCCCGCGTGGGCCTCCACCAGGAACGTGGTGAGCGCCTCGCCCGCGCTGGGTCCCTGCGTGGTGGCCGTCGCGGCCGGCGCCGGGGCGCAACTCAGCGAGCTCAGCAGCAGGAAGGGCAGGAACCAGCACGAGGGCACGTCGTTCACACGTTTGAGCACGCGCTCCCGGTTGCACGGGGGGGGCCACGCGTCAGCGAGCGCGAATGCGTGGTTGTCCCCGCGGATGCCATCAAGATGAAGCACCCGGCCATCAAGGTGAGGGACACTGCACTGGCGAGCGCAACGTCTGCACCAGCGTGGCGGCGACCGGAATGAGCCGCGGCGTCACCTGCGATCGCTCGCTGCGCGTGCGCAGGAACACCGCGTCTTCGTAGGCGCCCACGCGCTTGCCGTTCCGGTCGAGCACGTAGAGCTCATCGACGCCGTTGATGCCGAGCAGGAACGACTCCGGCGCTCCGCCGGGCTTGAACCACGGGCTCGTCACCTGGCCACCCAGCGTGTGCCATCGCGACGCGGGTGGGAGGGCCCGGAGCCCGGGGTGGAACTTGAGCAATGCGAGCAGCAGGGCCGGCACGTCGTTCTGCGAGAGCGGCGTCGCGTTCAGCTGTTCTTGCGCGGCTCTCATCGCCGACTCGAGGGCGGGCCGGTCCTTCACGCGCGCGAGGAACGCAGGGGGGATCACCACCAGGAACGGCACCTGCGCCTTCGCCGCGTCTGTCTCGTGCTCGATCGAGTCGGGGCCCCAGACGTAGTCCTCGCCCGTCGAGTGATCCGCCATCAGCACCACGATCGACCGCTCCGCGATGCCGAGCGCATCGAGCTGGCCGAAGAAGCGCTCCACCGCGGCGTCGGTGTACGAGTGCGTGAGCAGCCTGCGTCGATCATCCATCGAGGCGCGGTGGGGCGAGGTCTTGAGGGCGAGCTCCATGCGCGCGAGCACCGGGGGCGGGAGGTCCTCGGGCGGCGTGTACGGCGAGTGGTTCGACAGCGACATCACCAGCGCGAACTGCGGCGCGTCACCCAGCCCCTTCGCCACCCGCTTCGCGGCCTCGTCGAACACCACGAAGTCCGTCAGTCCCGACCAGGCGCCCTTCGGCAGGTTCTCCGGCAGCTCGTCCTGCGAGACCACCTCGGTCACGCCGTGCGCGGCGAGGAAGCGCGCCATCTCGTCGTAGCCGGGGTCGGAGCCGTAGAAGAACGTGCCGTGAAAGCCCGCTTCCTTCAGGAGATCCGGCGCGCACCGCAGCGGAAACGCGTCGAGGTCGCGGATGATGCTCAGGTTGTACGGCAACGTACCCACGCCGCAGGTCATCGCCGCCACGCCCTGCGCGCTGCGCACTCCTGCCTGGAACATCTTCCGGCTCCCCAGCGCGGTCGCGTAGAGCCCGTTGACGAAGGGGTCGAGGCCTTCCGGCGCGGCGGGGTTGAGCGCGTGCAGGTCGTCGGCCCGGAAGCTCTCGAGGGAGAACTGGAAGACCGCGATCTTCTCGTCGGCGGGGTCGAAGAGCGCTTCGGACACCCGCTCGAACGCGGCGAGGAGCTCTGCTCCGGCGGACGCGGGTTCGCCTTCCATCGGACGTGCGTGCGGGTGAGGGAAGCACGGGCCGTCACTCCGAAGCGCAGGCCAGCCCAATCGTGATGCGCCGATCGCGGCCTCGGCCGGCGTCACCTCGAGCTGCTGCAACAGCTCACTGGGCTTCAGGGGCACCCGGTGCTCGACGAGGTCCATCGTCGTCTCGATCATGCTGGTGAGCGGATCTCCCAGCGCCGCGCGGCCCAGGCGCGCTGAGAGCTTCGACTGCGCCAGCACCGCGCCCGGCACCAGGACCAGGCTCAGCGCCAGCACGGCCCCGAAGCCCGTCGCCCAGCCGCGCCACGGCAGGTCCTCTTCGCGTCTCGCCGCGCGCAGCCGGATCACCAACAACAAGAAGGCGACCACGCCGCACGCGACCGCGGGGATCCAGATGCGCTCGTACCGGAAGAACCCCAGCGTGCCCTCGACGAACGAGGTCTGCACCGCGCCCGCGGTGATCTCCTGCATGGTGGAGAAGGCACCGCGCTCGGCCTTCACTTCCTGCTGCAGCACCGTGAGCACGTAGAGCACGAAGCACCAGGGGAGCACGAAGAGCGGCGCGCCCAGGTGCTGCCACAGGGTCCTTCGCCGCGGCACCAGCGCGGCGAAGAGCACCACCAGCGCCAGCAGCACCACCAGGGGCACCAGCACGGTCGAGAGGTCGAGGGTGGTGCCGGCGATCGCCCGGGTCACGCGCTCGAAGAAGGTCCCCCCGCGCACCCGCATGGCCACCGCCAACCGGGAGGGCAACAACGCGAGCGCCAGCAAGCCCAGCGTCGTCAGCGCTGAGCCGATGCCTCTTCGGACGGCGGGTGAGAACACGCCCCCCACTTACTCTGGCAGCTGATCACCGCAACTGGCGCGCAGGTGCGTCACCTTCTCCTGGCTCATCTTGTCGGGGATGACGAGGGTCAGCTCGTAGCCCTTGAGCGAGGCCACCAGCGCGAGGCCCAGGCCCGTGTTCCCGGCCGTCGCCTCGACCAGCTTCTTCTGGTGCGCGCCCACGTGGCCCGCCTCTTCAGCGGCCTGGATCATCGAGCGGCCGATGCGGTCTTTGATCGACCCGCCGGGGTTCTGGCTCTCGAGCTTGAGGAAGAGCTCACAGGGGCCCGTGTCGAGGCGTGTCACCTTCACCAGCGGCGTGTTGCCGATCAGGTCGAACAGGGTCTGCGGCCCGGGCGTCATCGCTCAGGCCAGCGCGTGGAAGACCCGTTGCACGTCGTCGTCCTGCTCGAGGGCGTCGACCATCTTGAGAACCTCGGCGGCCTGGTCTTCGGGCAGCTCGACCGGCGTGTTCGCGACGTACTCGGACTCGGCCGAGATGACGGCGAGTTTGCGCGCTTCGATCGCCGACTGGAGCTTTCCGAAGTCGGTGAAGTCGCAGCGGATGATCAGCTGCTTCTCGCCCTTCTCGCCCGTGCCTTCGCCGAGCTCCTGCAGGCCGTGGTCGATCAGGTCGAGCTCGAGGGCGTCATGGTCGATCCCCGCGGGGTCGAGGCGGAAGACGCCCATGCGTTTGAACATGAAGGCGACGCTGCCGGCGGCGCCCATGTTGCCGCCCCAGTTCTTGAAGTTCACCCGCACGTTGGCGACGGTGCGCACCACGTTGTCGGTCGCGGTCTCGACGATCACGGGCACGCCGTGCGGCGCGTAGCCCTCGTAGGTGTGCAGCTCGTAGTCCTTCTGATCCTCGCCGGCCGCGCGCTTGATGGCGGCGTCGACCTTCTCTTTCGGCATGTTCGCTGCGCGGCCGTTCTGAATGGCGCGGCGCAGGGCCGGGTTGGTGTTCGGGTCGGTGCCCCCGGCCTTCACGGCGATGGTGATGTCCTTCGACACGCGCGTGAAGGCCTTCGCCATCTTGTTCCAGCGCGCGAACATCGTGTGCTTGCGGGTCTCGAAGATGCGTCCCATGGGGCGCTCCTTACCCCAGAGGTGACAGACTCGGCATCCATGGTGTTCGCCGTGCTGATGCTGGTGCTGGGGGCTGAGCCGACCTTCTGCGAGGAGCGGCCGTCGAAGGGCACTCCGGCCTCGGTCGGACGTCCTGCGAAGGGCCGCGTCGAGGGCGCGGTGAGGCTCACCGAGACGACGGCCGTGCGCGTGTTGCCGAAGCGTCATCGGGCGAGGTGCCTGTCGTGGGCCACGCCGAGGTTGATCGCGGCGCTCGAGCGGGCAGGGCGGGAGGTGCAGAAGGCAGTGCCCGATTCACCCGCGTTGGGCGTGGGGAACCTGGGCCGCGCGCGGGGTGGTTCCCTGGCCCCGTATTCCCATAGTCACCAGGCGGGGCGCGATGGAGACCTCGCGTTCTACGCGCTCGATGCGCAGGGGCCGGTGGCGTTGGAGGATCTCGAGCGGTTCGATGGCGCGCTGAAGTCGGAGGATGGGAAGTTGAAGTTCGACGTGGCGCGGAACTGGGCGCTGGTGGCGGCGCTGGTGAGTGACGAGGCGATCGAGCTCAAGTGGATCTTCGTGAGCAGCGCGTTGAAGGACGCGTTGTTGGCACAGGGGCGGAAGAGCAGGTCGTCGCCGAAGGTGCTCGCTGCGGCTGAGCGGTTGTTGCACCAGCCGTCTGATGCGCCGCCGCATGATGATCATTTTCATGTGCGGATCAGGTGCACTCAGGCAGAGCGTGAGGGGTGTGGGGATTGAAAGGCGAACAGCCTCGAGGTGGGCGGTGGGGCAGGGTTTGCGCCGTGCTCGACTCGCGGAGGCCCTCGGCTCGGGGCAAGGACGCGAGAGTGACGAATTGCCGGAAAGTGCGACGTGAGAGCCCAGCGTACAGCCGGCTGTACGGTGGTACCGCGCGTCGCCATCTTGAGCGTCGAAGCCTGAATCAGTGCGTCAACAGAAGTCCGCAGTGAGGGGCCTGTGCGATTCGAGCACCGGGCCGAAGCCCTTGCCCACCGCCCCTTCCCCAGGCTGCTTCTGGAATTGCAGCAAAGTGTGACGTGAGAGCCCAGCGTACAGCCGGCTGTACGGTGGTACCGCGCGTCGCCTCTGAGAATGTCAGACCCGCATGCGACAACGCGCACTCTGGAGGGCGTGAATGGTCGGCATGAAGCAACTGGAGCAACTCGCAAAGCAGCAGTTCGGCGTGGTCTCACGTGAGCAGGTGTTGAAGGCGCTCAAGCACCGTTCCTCGATCGCGTGGAAGGTGAAGAACGGCGAGCTGACTCGGGCCCATGAGCGCGCCTATCTCCTCCGCGGCGTTCCACGGACCTGGGAGCAGCGCGCGACCGAAGGCGTCTTCATCGGCGGCCCCCAAAGCGCGATCTCGCACCAGAGCGCTGCGTGGCTGCACTCGCTCGATGGCTTCGAGCGTCCGAAGGTGATCGACGTCTCCGTGGGAAGGAATCGGCCGCGCCCCCGAGAGGGCCTCGCGTTCCATCGCTCGCGCATTGGCAATGGGTCAGCCGTGATCAAGCGGGGCCTCGACGTCACCAGCGTCCAGCGGACCATCGTCGACCTCGCCGGCGTGCTCGCGCCCGAGGCCCTCGAGACGGCGCTCGATTCCGCGCACCGCAAGCACCCTGAGTTCATGACGTGGCTGACTGAGTACATCAAGCGGCTCAGCGTCCAGGCCACCCCGGGGCTCAGTTCGCTGCTCGAGTTGATCAAGCTGCGGAGCGACGGCGTCACCGACTCCGCGTTGGAGGTCAAGGTGCTGCGCAAGCTCCGCGACGCGGGGCTCCTGGCCCACCTCACGCAGTACGAGGTCTACGACCTCAACGGCGACTACGTGATGCGCCTCGACTTCTGCTGGCCTCACCTCAAGGTGGCGTTGCACGTGGACGGCTTCCGCTGGCACTCCCAGCGCGAGCGCTTCGATCGCGACGCGCGCCAACGCTCCCGCTTGAGCGCGTTGGGGTGGCGGACCGTCACCGTCACCTTCAACACCTTCGCCGACGGTAGCTGGCTGAACGACCTGCGCGCGCTGCTCAATCCCCAGTCCGAGCTGGCACTCCAGTAGCCTGCTGCCCCGATGCGCCTCGTCGTTCACCCCTTTCACCGCTTCAGCACGCTCTTCGTCTCCAACGTCTACCTGCTCGACGGTGGGGCCGGAGATCGCTGGCTCATCGACTCCGGCCACTGGACCGAGCGCTGGCAGCTGGGCGCCGAGCTGCGCCGCACCGGCCTGCGCCCTTCCGAGCTGACCGGGGTGCTGCTCACGCACCGCCACTCCGACCACGCAGGCAACGCCGCCTGGCTGCAGCGTGAGTTCGGGGTGAAGATCTACGCCCATCGCGCCGACGCCGAGGTGCTCGAGGGCAAGGCGCACCGCTTCCGCCTCGGCACGAAGGGCAGCCTGCTCGAGCGCGCGCTGGGCGCCGTGGAGAACCGGTGGCCCGCGCAGGTCCGCGTCGACCGCGCGCTCGACGAAGGGGAGGCGATCGCCGGCCTCGAGGTGCACCACGTTCCCGGTCACACCGAGGGCTCCGTCTTCTACCGGCACGAGCACACCAGCTGTCTGCTGACAGGTGACACCCTGCTCACCGCGCGCCCGCCGCTGACCATCGTGCGCGACATCGTGCCGCCCTACGACGCGTACTCCATCGACGTGGCGCAGGCGCACGGCTCGCTCGACGCGTTCCACGCCGCGGGCTTCCCCTACCAGCACGTGCTCGCAGGCCACGGCGCGCCGCTCGTCGACGACGCTCGCGCCAAGGTGCTCGCCGCGCTCGAGAAGCTCCCCCGGCCCCGCGCAGCCGCCCGCCTGCCCCATCGAGACTGACCCGTGACCGGTCGTTGACCCACGGTCGGTCGGGACCCTTCGCGCGGGGAGCTCGGGGCGGCTAGTTCTTCTTCGTGCTGCAGCAGGTCGAACGATGGCTGATCCACCCTGAGCTCGCCTCCGACTGGCGCACGCGGTTCTTCATTCGCACCTGGGGCTACGGGCTCGCGTTCGGCGTGGTCTTCGGTGTTTTCGCCTTCACCCAAGGGCTGTGGTGGCTGGTGCTCGCGCAGGGGTACCTGGTCCTCGCCGCCGTGTCCTGCCTGCTCGTTGTCAAGCTGGTGCCGCGGCTGTCGCTGGCGACGAACCTCTCGCTGGCGGTGGTGGCGCCCTTCATCTCGTTCGCCGGGTTGCTGCAGAACCCGCCCAACCCTATGGCTCCGGTCTTCCTGGTGCTCCTGCCCCTGCTCGCGAGCTTCATGCTCTCGGTCCGGGAGCGGCGCCTGTGGCTGGGGATCGCCGTCGTGCTGGGCACGCTGTCGGAGTGGTTGATGGCCACCGGTCACCACCTCGGCGGTCCGCTCCGGGCCCACCACGGCGTGGTCACCGCGCTCAACCTCGCGGCGCTGATGGTGCTGGTCGTTTCGTTCGTGAGCTGGTTCGACGGCATGCGCATCGAGACGCTCGCCCGGCTCGAGGCGGCGAGCCGGGCCCGCACCATCTTCCTCGCGAACGTGAGCCACGAGATCCGCACGCCGATGAACGGCGTGCTCGGCCTGACCGAGCTGGTGCTCGCCGGACCACTCAGCGGTGAGCAGCGGCAGAAGATCGAGCTGGTGAAGCGGAGCGGCGAGACGTTGATCACGCTCATCGACGACCTGTTGCTGGTGACGCGCGCCGAGAGCGGACGCCTGGTGCTCTCTCCGGCGCCCCTCTTGATCGGCAAGGTGGTGGCCGACGTCGTCGAGCTCTTCGCCCCGGTGGCGCACGAGAAGCGGCTGAGCCTGAAGGCCACCATCGACCCGGGCGTGCCTTCCCGCGTCGAGCTCGACGGCGTTCGCTGGCGGCAGGTGCTCACCAACCTGATCAGCAATGCCCTCAAGTTCACCGAGCGCGGCGAGGTCGCCGTGCGCCTCGAGGCGAACGCCGGGCGCCTCGTGCTCACCGTGAAGGACGAGGGCATGGGCATCGACCCGCGGGTGATGGCGCGCCTCTTCCGGCCATTCGAGCAGGCCGACGATTCCACCACCCGGCGGTTCGGTGGGTCAGGCCTCGGCCTGGCGCTCTCACGGCAGCTGGTGGAGGCGATGGGCGGCACCCTCACCGTCACTTCCGAGAGTGGACGGGGGAGCCTCTTCACCGTCGACGTGCCGCTGGTGAACGCCCCCGATGAACCGGTGAGCGAGCCGATCGCACCCGACGTGCAGCACTCCACCCGGCCCGTGCTGGTGGTGGACGACAACCCCATCAACCTGCTCGTCGCGCGCGGGCTGGTGGAGCGGGCGGGCTTCACCGTGCAGGTGGCGCGCAACGGGCGCGAGGCGGTCGACGCGGTGCTTCGCCACGAGTTCGCCCTGGTGCTGATGGACTGCCAGATGCCCGAGATGGACGGGCTCGAGGCGACCCGGCTGATCCGCGCAGGCCCGTGTCACGCGGCCACGCCCATCGTCGCGCTCACCGCGTCGGGCCTCCCCGAAGAGCTCGCCGCCTGCCGGGATGCCGGCATGGACGATTGCCTGGTGAAGCCGGTCTCGCTCGCCATGCTGCGGCGCGCGCTCGCGCTGGCCCGCTGAGTTCAGTAGAGCCACGCCATGGCTCTCTCCGCGGAAGACACCTTCAACCTCGAAGTGCTCAGGCTGCTCCTCTTCGTCGCCTGGGTGGACGGGGAGGTCGATCAGCACGAAGCGCAGATGGTGATGAGCCTGGGCCGGAGCTGGACCGTGCCCGAGGACGCGCTCCAGGCGCTGATGGCCGACGTGAAGGCGGGGAAGAAGCCCGGCGAGCCTGACTGGGCGCTGCTCAAGACCCGCAGCGACGACGCCATCACCGCCGCGCGCGCGCTGGTGCTGTCAGATGGCAAGGTGAAGGCCGAAGAGTCGGCCCTGCTCAAGCGGCTCGTGGCTTCCCTCGCATAATTGCGCGGAGGGCACGCAAGGACTGCGGCCCCCGGTTCATCCAGCACGGAGCGCGCGGGCATGCCGCTTGCCTCGGGATCTCCTGGAGGCCCGTCATGAACGAACCACGCGCCGTACAGGTCGAGCTGTCGAGCGATGAGCTGACGCTCCTCGAGATCCACCTGCGCCGTCACCTCGACCAGGTCGACCGGGAGTTGGTCCGCACCGACAACCCCACGCTGCAGCACGCCATCGCGAAGGAGCAGAAGATTCTCGAGGGGGTGATGCGGCGGCTCGAGGCGCTGAAGCACTGAGCCAGCAATCGGCAGGTGGGCACTGCGTACATGGGGCATGCGAACCCTCGCCGCCCTCCTGATCCTCTCGTCTCTCCCTGTTCTCGCTGAAGAAGAGTGCCGCGTCGAAGCCGGGCCCAACGACGTGGTGAAGAAGACCGGAAACGTGGTCATCGAGGCTGGCCAGACGGCGGAGGACGCGGTCGCCCTCGACGGCACCGTCACCGTGAAGAAGGGCGCCACGGTGAAGAACGCGGTCTCCTTCCACGGAGGGGTGGTCGTCGAAGACGGCGCGAAGGTGACGAAGACCGCGCTGGCCATCGGCGGCACCGTGAAGGTCGCGAAGAGTGCGACGGTGAACAGCACGGTGGAGGTCTCAGACAAGGGCCTGCGGGTGCGTGGTGAAGACGGCAAGGACGTCGACGTGAACATCGTCATCGGCGGCAAGTCGCTCGGGCAGCGGATCGCCGACGAGGCGATGGCGAAGATGAAGAACTGCCGCATCGCCACGAAGTAGTCCTGTCCGAGCTGGCTGATTCGCTATCGTCAACGGCCAATGGGCGATCCAGAACTGCCGCAGCGGGGCGTCATCACCTCGTTCGACTATGAAGACGGCGTCGGCCGAATCGAGCTCGAGGACGGCACCATCGTGAGGGTCGGTGTCGCGGGCCTGAAGAGCATCGTGAGCTTCGCTGGCGAGGAACAGCCGCTGGTGGGAGTCAGAGTGCACGTCCTCACCCTCGAGAAGCACATGCTCGGCGGGTTGGTCGCGATGTCGCTGAAGCGAGACGGCAAGCAGGTCTCGTTCGCGAGCCTGTCTTCGCCCAGAGAGTGGGAGACCAGCCTTCAGGAGGCGGGCCTCTCCGAGGAGCACGCCCAGGCGCTGTGCGCAGCGGGACGGTATGCGGCCGCGGTTTCCCTCGAGGCGGCCTCCGGGAGCGTCTCGAAGGTGGGTGGGAAGCCTCACGCGCCGGAGGGGTTCTCGTGGCCGCAGGCAGACTCGGGACCGTTCGTCTTTCTTGCGCAGCTCGAGCTGGCTGAGCTGACTGAACGCTGCCGCGGCGAGCTGGGGCTGCCCGAGACCGGCGTGCTGTCGGTGTTCATGGAGGCCGCCGATGACGGCATCTGCGAGGCCTTCATCTTCGACGCCGATCAAGCGCTCGCGCCGACGACGAACGACCAGGCCCTGGAGCTGGACGAGAGCGCGATCGTGCTGGAGGAACTCTGGACCCCGCCACCCATCGAGCTCGCGGAGCAGCTCCTCGAGGACGATGAGGCGTTCACCCGGATCTATCGCGCGGCGTTGGACGAGCATCAGCAGGCGCGTTCGGACAGGCTTTCGCACCAGGTCGGTGGCCATCCACACGCGGTGCAATACCCGCCCGAGACCGAGGGGGAACGGCTGCTCCTTCAGGTCGACTCGGAGGAGGACCGCGGCCTGATGTGGGGCGACCTCGGCCGCCTCTACGTGTTGATCTCCAGCCCAGGCGAATTCGACAACCTTCGCTTCGACGTGCAGTCGACCTGACCCGTGCGCGCGCTGCTCTTCCTCGATGACCCCACCTGGAGCAACGCGTTTCAGCACGCGAAGCGCCCTTCCCGGTTCTCGTACGCGCTGGCCGAAAGCGAAGACGAGCTGGCGCGGCTGCTCGAGGCTGCCTCGGCAGGGCCACGCGCCCGGCCCTTCGACCTGATCGTCACGCGCCGGGGCCCACGCGAGCTCGCCTTCACCCGGCTTCGCCGTCTGCTGTCGCGGCTGGCCCCCGGCTGTCCGCTCTACCTGCTCGACGAAGGCGAGGTGGCCGACGCGGTCTGCGTGGGTGCCCTCGCTCCCCAGGCCCTGGTGGACCGGCTCGTGAACGACTTCGAGGTCGAGCCTGACGAGATCGCGGCGTCACCCTTCGAGGGCTTCGTGAGGGTCCGGAACCTGGCCGACCGTACCTCGTGGAGCGTGCACGCGGTGCGCGCTGTGGACTCGGGTGATCAGGGGGTGCTGACGGTCTTCGACTTTTCGTTCGAGTCGCCCGGCGAGCTCGAAGCGGTCCTGGCGCACGAGGGGCCACACCTTCCGCGGCCGGCGCTGCTGGAGCTCGAGGCCGAGCAGGCCCGCGTCTTCTATGCGGTGGGAGAGGGCCTCACGCTGCGCGAAGCGTGTACCGCGCTGGGCGGCGTGGTGCCCCCGGAGGTCGGGCTGGCGATCCTCGCGCAGCTGGCTGCTGCGCTCGAAGGGCTTCACGCCGCCGGCTGCCGTCACGGCTGGTTCAATCCCGACTCCGTGTGGCTGGGCGGCGATGGGTTGGTGAGCCTGCTCCACGCGGGAGTCGGTCGCAGCGCGGAGTCCTTTCGCCGTGACTCGCGCGGCTCGCGACGCACCCAGCGCCTCGTCACCGATCTCTGGGAGGTGCCGGAGCAGGTTTCGAACACCCCGGAGGCCGACGTGTTCCGCGCAGGGTTGGTGCTCTTCGCGATGCTCGAGGGACACCCGCCCTTCGATGGGCCCGATGCCTTCGCGGCGGGGACGGCGCTCCGAGAGGGGCTGGTGCCGTCGATGCGCGCGAGCGCGCTCGAGCCGCTGCTCACGCGAATGCTGGCGAGGCAGCCCGAGGCGCGCCCTTCGCACGGCGCGGCGCTTCGCGCTGAGGTGCTGGCATTGGCTCCGAAGCCGGGCCTGCTCGCCCGCGCACTGGGCCGAGGGTGGAACCCCCGCGAGGTGGTCGCGCGTGCGCTGGCAGGGGTCCCGAAGAGCCTGGCTTCACCGAAGGCGGAGTCGTAGCCCACGGGCCCTTCGGCCCGGACGGCATCGGGCGAACGACCGACGGGCGTCTGGCCGATGTTCGCGCCCGGCGTGCGGCGCGATAACGAGTGCATGCTCACGCTCGCGCTCCTGATTCTCGCTGCAGACCCCGATGCGCACG
Organism: Archangium sp.; assembly: GCA_030681645.1. Classification (GTDB taxonomy): domain Bacteria; phylum Myxococcota; class Myxococcia; order Myxococcales; family Myxococcaceae; genus Archangium_A. Next base: position 51,833 of record JAUXRX010000034.1, on the reverse strand, counting down.
TGGTGTTGCCGCTCGAGCGCTACGACACGCTGGTGCGCGGTCGCCCGCCGCAGGACGTGTCCTCCTTCACGATCGTCGAGTCGGCGCGCCTCGAGGGCAGCTTCGAGCAGGGCGTGACGCTCACCCTCGCCGGTCGCGCGCGAGGAGCGATGCCTGCGGTGAAGGTGCTCGGCGATGACGCGCGGCTGCTCAGCTGCACCAGCCGCGACGCGGTGCTGGGGCGCACGGCGACGGGCGAGCTCGAGCTGACGCCGCTCGCCGCGAAGTTCGAGGTGAGGTGTGCGCTGGGACGAAGCGAGTCGGGCGTCACGCTCTCGCTGCTGAACGTGCCCGCGGTCGAGGCAGTCGTTCGCGACGGCATCGTCGACCTGGGCACCCCGGCCGCTGGGTCGCAGCGGGTGTCCGTCACGCGGCGTGTCGCGTCGACCCAGGCGCGTCAGACCGAGTTCGCGAAGGTGACCCCGACCGCGGTGGGGCGCTATCGCCTGACGGTGTTGCCTGACGAGGTCCGGTTTCGTTGGCAGCTCCAGGTGCACAACCCGAACCGCGAGCACGCCGACTTCATCGTGCCGGTGCGCCCCAACGAGCAGGTCGAGGGCTCGACTCCCGTGGCCCGCGAGGTGACGGCCGACGCGGTGACGTTCGACGTCGCGCCCGGCGATGTCGAGCTGGTGATGACTGGCACCCTGAAGGGCACGCAGTTCGTGCCGCCGCTCCCTGCGGCCGCGCAGCTGGTGTTGCTCGAGAGTCACCCGCTGCTGCGCCTCGAGACGAGGAGCGAAGGCAGCGCGGTCAGCCCCGCGGAGACCGGCATCACCGCGCAGTACCGCGGCGCCCAGGCCCTGCTGCTCTCGACGGGCCAGCAGGTGTCGTGGACCGCCCATCGCCTCGAGGCGCTGCCGTCGACCAGCTACACGGTGAGCACCGTGCTCAGCACGTTCTTCATCGGCGGTGACGGGCAGACGGTCGCCGAGAGCACCGCGGAGCTCTCGAACGTGGGCGCGCCGGCGTTGTCGATGCCGCTGACCGCCAGGCCGGTCTGGGCGTCGGTGGGTGACACGGCGATCGCGCTGACCCATGACGCGCACGGCGGCCTCTACCTGCCGCTCGCCCTCGGGCCGCAGCTGGCGTCGGTGCAGCACCGCCAGGCACTCGAGGTCGTGCCCGGGCTCGCGTGGGGGCGGCTCGAGGTGCCGGGCTTCGGCGCGACCGCCACCTCGAGCTCGGTGAGGCTCCGCTACGCGCGCGAGTGGGTGCCGCTCTTCGAGGGCTATTCCGGCGAACGGCGCTGGAGCCTGCCGACGTTCGGGGAAGTCCTGGTGTTGCTGTGCCTGGCGGCGTGGGCGGCCCAGGTGCTCGCCGCGTGGCTGAGCCGTCGTCAGGCGGTGATGGTGGCGGTGCTGCTGGGCTTCGTCGCCTGGTCGACGCAGACAGGGTACTGGTCGGTGCTGATCGGCGTGTCGGCGGTGACGATGCTGCGCATGGTGCCGTGGCTCCGGCGGCTGCAGCTGCCCCTCATCAGCCCCTCGAGCGTCGCGGGCACGGTGACGGTGGTGGGGCTGGGCATGCTGTTGCTGGTCGGCGGGGCGACGCTGTTCGGCGACAACATTCGCGCGCTGTTTGGCATGTCGGCCGATGCGCTCGCCGGTGACACCCAGGTGTCGAGGCGCCGTGAGTCTGAGGCGCCCGCCTCGTCAGGAGTCGTGCCCCGCTATGAAGGCACGCCTGCGCGGGTCGAGCTGCCGAGGGGCCACCGCGAGACGTTCCTGAGCCAGGATCTCGTCGACGGCACGGCGTCCGGCACCGCGACCGTCCTGCTGTTGCACACGTCGGTGGTCGCGGCGCTCAAGGTGCTGCTCGACCTCCTGTTGTTGCTGGCGGCGTACCGGCTGCGCGTGCCCCTGCTGCAGGGGGCTCGTTCGCAGCTCGAGCGGCTCACCGTCGCGGACCCTGTCGCGGGCGCGGTCGCTACTTCCGCCGTCGCCCCTTGAGCAGCTCCGCTTCAGGTCAGCGCAGCGCCCACGGCCGCGCCGCGTAGCTGACGATGACGTCGGCGCCCGCGCGGCGGATCGCCACCAGCGATTCCTCGAGCGCGCGGTCGAAGTCCATCAGCCCCGCGTCGCCCGAGGCGCGCAGCATCGCGTACTCACCCGACACCTGGTACGCGAACACCGGCAGGTCGGTCGCCTCGCGCGCGTCGCGAATGAGGTCGAGGTTGGTCATCGCCGGCTTCACCATCACCGCGTCCGCGCCCTCGGCCACGTCGAGCAGCAGCTCGCGCCGCGCCTCGCGCCGGTTGCCCGCGGGCATCTGGTAGCTCTTGCGGTCTCCGAAGCCGGGCGCCGAGTGCGCCGCCTCGCGGAACGGCCCGTAGAACGCGCTCGCCATCTTGATCGCGTAGCTGAGGATCGACGTGTTGGTGAACCCCGCCTCGTCGAGCCCGCTGCGCATCGCGCCGATGCGGCCGTCCATCATGTCGCTGGGGCACACGAAGTCGACGCCCCACTTCGCCTGCAGCACCGCCATCTCGGTCAGCACCGCCACGCTCTCGTCGTTGAGGATGGTGTTGCCCTTCACCAGGCCGCAGTGGCCGTGCGTGGTGAACGCGCAGAGGCAGACGTCGCTGAAGATCGGCAGCTCGGGCGCCGCCGACTTCGACTCGATGATCGCCTGGCGCAGCGGTTCCATCTGCACGTCGAGGCCCTTGCCGTCGTCGCGCTTGTGGTCGGGCACGCCGAACAACATCACCCCGCCCACGCCGGCCTTCGCCAGCATTCCGATCTCCTCGCGCAGCACGTCGGGTGAGACCTGCCACAGGCCGTAGCCGGGCCGCGTCTCCTGCTTCACGCCCTTGCCCGGCACGATGAAGTACGGCTGCACGAGCTGGCGCAGGCTCACCTGCGTCTCAGAGAACATCGCGCGAATGGAAGGAGTCGAACGCAGCCGGCGCAACCGAACGGGAATCGAAAGAGTCATGAAGTGACCTTGGGGGTGGGAGGAAACTCTCTGCTGTTGACGGCCTGGGGCCAGCCTTCGCGGCGGGCGGTGTTCCATGCGCGCTCGGTGGCCGCGCCCAGGCAGGCGACGCGGCTCGGTGCGCGCGCGATGGCGGCGCCCGAGGCGAAGAAGTGTTGCACGGCGGAAGGGCTGGCGAAGGAGATCGCCCAGGCTCCCTGGGTGGATTGCTCGAGCGCGGCGCGGAGGTTCGGGGGCGGGGCGACGACGTAGACGACGCGGCGGTCCACTTCGCCCACGCGGCGGAGGAGATTGAGGGCTTCGGTCTGCTCGGGCGAGCGGAGGCCGGCGTCGCTCGTGGGGTAGCGGATGAGGGTGCGGGGCGTGCCTCGCGCGGTCCACCAGGCGAGGACTGCCTCGGCGAGGGAGACGACTCCGCCTTCGGCGGTGATGGTCGGGGTGATGTGCTCGGCTTCGAGCGCGGTGGAGGTGGCGGGACTCAGCGCGGCCACTTCGTTCAGCGGCGCGTGTGTCTTGCTCCAGGACGCGACCGCTCTCCGGCTGGTGAAGAAGGTGAGCTCCCTCTCCCTGCGCGAGCGGGGAGAGGGTTGGGGTGAGGGGCTGACTTCGAGCGCAGGTGTGCCCCCCACCTGACCTCCCCCCGCTTCGCAGGGGGAGGGACTCTCGCCCTCGCTCCAGGGCCACTCGAGGAGCTTCGTCTCGACGCAGGGCACGATCACCGCGCGCTCTCCCCGCGAAAGAAACGCGTCGCGCTCGCTGCGCGCGTCGTCGGCTTCACGGGTGATGAGCCACGTCGTCTCCACGAACAGAGATCTCGCAGGCTTTCGACCCACGCGCCCGGCCGCATGACGGAGTTGTGACACGGGGCCCCGTCGACAGTTGCATTCATGATGCACCACATGGACTCCCGAGAACGATTCCTCGCCGCGCTGTCTGGTTCCACCGTCGACCGCCCGCCGGTCTGGCTCATGCGCCAGGCCGGCCGCTACCTCCCGGACTACCGGGAAGTGCGTAAGGGCGCGGGTTTCTGGGAGCTTTGCCATTCCCCGGAGCTGACCACCCGCGTCGCCCTCGAGCCGCTCGCCCGCTTCAAGCTCGATGCCGCCATCGTCTTCTCCGACATTCTCGTGGTACCGGAAGCGCTCGGCCTGGGCGTCACGTTCGGCGCCGGCGAAGGCCCGCAGCTCGCCCGCCGGCTCGAAGGCCCCGCCGACCTCTCGGCGTGGAAGGTCGAAGGCGCGGTGGACCGCCTCAAGTTCGTCAGCGACGCGGTGAAGCACCTCAAGACCGCGCTCGCCGGCCGCTACGGCCTGCTCGGCTTCGCCGGCGCGCCCTTCACCCTGCTCGCGTACTGCACCGAGGGCGGGGGCAGCGACGACTTCCTCAAGGCGCGCGTGATGCTGCACCAGCAGCCCGCCCTCGCCGAGAAGGCGCTCGGCATTCTCGCCGACGTCACCGCGCAGTACCTCGAGGCGCAGTGCGAGGCCGGCGCCGACACCGTGCAGCTCTTCGACACCTGGGGCGGCCTGCTCGATCGCGAGGACTACCTGCGCTTCTGCGTGCCGGCCATCCGCCGCATCACCGAGCCGCTCCACGCGAAGGGCCGCAAGGTGATGCTCTTCGTGCGCGGCGGGCAGCACCTCCTGCCCGTGCTCGGCGAGGCCGACGTCGATGGGTTCTCGCTCGACTGGCGCGCGGACTGGCGCGAGGCGCGCACCCGCTACCCGAAGCACGTTCTGCAGGGAAACCTCGACCCCGCGCTGCTGCTCGCCGGGGTGGCGCCCGTGCGCGCCGCGACCAGCGCGCTCTTGCGCGTGATGCGCGAGGCCGACAACGGCAAGCGCTGCATCGTCAACCTGGGCCACGGCATCCACAAGGACACCAACCCCGAGACCGTCGCCGCCCTGTGCGACGAGGTGGCAAGTCATGGCTGAATCACCAGAGCCGAGGCGGTCCGCTGGCACAGCGGACCAGACAGCGAGCAGCGAAGCGGAGCGCTGGCCAGGCCGAGGCGACCAGGTGACAGACGTGCTGGTGGTGGGCGGTGGGCTCGCGGGCATCTCCGCGGCGCTCGAGCTGCAGCGCCTCGGCCGTCGGGTGATGGTGATCGACCGCGGCGCGCAGCTCGGCGGCAAGGCCGGCTCGACGCAGACGGCGCTGGGCAGCTTCCCCACCGGGCCCACCAGCTTCAACGGCCGGCACCCCTCGTTCTGGCGGCTGCTCGACCTGCTCGGCCTCAGCGACGAGGCCACGAAGCTCAAGCCGGCCTCGTCGTCGCGCTACATCGTGCGCGACGGGAAGTTGAACGGCCTGCGCCCCAGCCCCTTCAGCGTGCTCGGCACCGGCGCGCTGTCGCTGGGCGACAAGTGGTCTCTGGCGAAGGAGTTCCTCTCGCCTTCACCCGCGCGCGGCGATGGCAACGACGAGTCGCTCGAGGCGCTGCTGGTGCGCCGCTTCGGGCAGAAGACGGTCGACCACTTCCTCTCCGCGGTGATGACCGGGATCTTCGCCGGCGACATCCGCGCGCTCTCGGCGCAGGCCTGCATGCCCGCGCTCGTCAGCGCAGAGAAGGAATATGGCAGCGTGCTCAAGGGCGCGCTCAAGGCGATGAAGACGCCGGAGTCGGGCGCTCGCCCGGGCCTGTACACCTTCGCCCAGGGCTTCGGGGTGGTCGGGGCGCGCGCGGCTGAGCGGCTGAAGTGTTCGCTCGAGACCGAGATCGAGGCCATCACCATCGATGCTCACGGCGTCACGGTCATCGGCCGGCGCAAGGACGAGACGGTGGAGTTCCACTCGGCCTCGCTCGTGGTGGCCACCGAGGCTGACCTCGCGGGGACGCTGCTGAAGCGCTCGATGCCCGAGACCGCGGCGCTGCTCTCGGAGTTCAAGTACGCCCCCGTCACGCTGGTGCAGTGGGCAGAGAAGACTCCGGGCGACTCGAAGTTGCCGCTCGGCTTCGGCTACCTCACCGCGCCCATCGAGGGGCTGTTCGCGCTCGGCACGCTCTTCGTGGGCGACCTGCTCGAGGAATCGCCGCGAAGGTTCTCCACCTTCATCGGTGGGGCGCTTAATCCTGCTCGCGCGGCGCTGTCTGATGCAGAGTTGCTGGCGGGTACTCAGGCGGATTTGACCAGGCTGACTGGAGGGATCGTGGGCCAGGTGATGCAGGTGGTGCGGTGGCCGCGGGCGGTGTTCCAGCCGGCCGTCGGGCACGCGGGCCAGGTGGCCCGGCTTCAGGCTTCGCTCAGCGGTGGCCGGGTTGCTCTGGCTGGGAGTTACTTTGGTGGGGCTGCCATGAAGGATGCGCTCGTGAGTGGGTTTGCGGCGGCGGACCAACTGCAGCAGAGGCAGCAGGTGCCGCTGACCCTCACCCCGGCCCTCTCCCCGCTTCGCAGGGAGAGGGAGCTATGAGTCCCCCACTTGCGGTCGTCGGGGTCTCCTGGCGCGCGGCGAACACGGTGGTGCGCTCGCAGTTCGCGGCGCTGGCCAACGACCTCGAGCCCATCGCCTCGCTCCGGCAGGCTGGCTACGTCTCCGGCGCTGCCTGCGTGACCACCTGCTCTCGCACCGAGTGGATCATCACCTCGGATCAGCCGGAGTGGGCCGGCAGCCTGCTCCGCGGTGCGCTCGCCTCGCGCCTCCCCCACGTGGCGCCCGACCTGGTGCAGGTGCGAGCAGGCAGTGCCGCGGTGCACTATCTGCTTCGCGTCGCCGTCGGGCTCGACTCGGTCGCCGAGGGCGAAGGCGCGGTGGGCCGGCAGGTGCTCAAGGCCTTCGAGCTCGCCCGCAGCACCGGCATCTCTGACGGCCGGCTGCACCGCGTGTGGAAACACGTCGAGCGGCTCATTCACACCCGCCGCGACGAGGTGCCCGGCGCGCGCAGCCTCGGCGTGCAGGCGCTGGTGCGCGAGGTGCTGCACGAGCACCCGGTGAAGCGCATCGCCATTCTCGGCCGCGGCGAGTTCGGCCAGGCGATGGAGCGCAGCCTGAAGGCCGTGCCCGGCTGGGAGGTCACCACCTGGGCCCGCCAGTCGCTCGACACCCTGTTCTCCGAGCTCGGGGCGCACGACGCGCTGGTGGTGTGCACCGCCGGCACCAGCCCCTGGCTCAACGTGCCCGGACGCCGCAAGGCCGGGCTCATCATCGACGCCGGCGCGCCCCCGCAGGTGAAGTCGGCGCCGGGGTGGACCACGGTCGGCCTCGACACGCTGCTCTCCCGCCCCGAGCTGCACCTGAGCGAGACCGAGCGCGATCGCCTGGGCGACCTGGTGCACCACGCCAGCACCGCGCTCACCACCGAGCTCGCCGCGCCCGCGCCCGCCAGCGCGCTCGCGGCCATCGACGCCGATCGTTTCGCCTTCTTGAACGAGCAGTTGCCAGAGCTGCTCGCCGGCCTGCCCCCCAAGCAGGCGCGGCGCGTGCGCCAGGCCGTCGGCGCCTTCACCCACCAGTTGCTGAAACGAACCCGAGAGGCGGCGTCATGAGGAGTTTCACGGTGGGCACCCGCGGGTCTGCGCTCGCGCTGTGGCAGACCAGGCACGTCACCTCGCTGCTCGCCTCGAGCGGCGCCACCATCGCCGAGCGGATCATCACCACCAAGGGTGACACCAGCCAGGCCGAGAAGCTGGCGGGCAAGCTCGAGAAGGGCTTCTTCACCGCCGAGCTCGAGGCCGCGCTGCACGACAAGGAGATCGACTGGGCGGTGCACTCGCTCAAGGACCTCCCCACCCGCATGCCCCCCGGCCTCGCCCTCGGCGCGGTGCTCGAGCGTGCCCCCGCGGCCGACCTGCTGGTGGTGCGCCTCGACGCGGTGGACGAGAACGCGCTCGTCCCCTTGAAGGCGGGCAGCCGGGTCGGCTCGAGCTCGCTGCGCCGCGAGGCGATGCTCAAGCACTTCGCCCCGAAGGCGGTGGCCGTGCCCCTGCGCGGCAACGTGCCCACGCGCGTGACCAAGCTGAGGGACGGGCTGTACGACGGCATTCTCCTGGCAGAGGCGGGCATCTCGCGGCTGCAGCTCGACTTGAACGGGCTCGCCGCGTTCCGCTTGAACCCCGCGCGGTGGCAGTGCGCGCCGGGCCAGGGCGCCGTGGCGGTGCAGTGCCGCGCCGACGACACCGAGGTGCTCTCGCTGCTGACCGCGATTCACCACCCGGCCACCGCGCGCGCGGTCAACCTCGAGCGTGACTTCCTGCGCATTCTCGAGGGCGGCTGCACCACGCCCTTTGGCTGCTACATCGACGGCGGGCGTGCTTCGCTCGGTCTTGCTACCGAGAAGGGCTGGGCCCGGCGTACGGTGGTGCTGTCCGACAAACCCGACACGGCGTGGCTGGCTGCGCGCCTCGAAGAGCTCACCACTTCACAGGAGGAATCCAATGACTGGCTCGCCCGGCGCATCTGAACGCCTGTTTTCCCGCGCAAGGGCGTTGATGCCCGGCGGAGTCTCCAGCCCCGTGCGCGCCTTCGGCAGCGTCGGCGGCACGCCCCGCTACATGGCGCGCGGCGAAGGCGCGTACCTCTTCGACGAAGACGGGCGGAAGTACACCGACTTCTGCATGGCCTGGGGCCCGAACATCCTCGGGCACGCGTTCCCCGCGGTCATCGAGGCGGTGACGAAGGCCGCGCAGGACGGGCTCGCGTTCGGCACCTGTCATCGCAACGAGCCCGCGCTGGCCGAGCTGGTGCTCGAGGCGTTCGCTCCCGCAGACCGAGTGCGCTTCGTGGTGAGCGGCACGGAAGCGGTGATGACCGCCATTCGCCTCGCCCGCGCGCACACCAGCCGCAAGCTGCTGCTCAAGTTCTCGGGCTGCTACCACGGCCACGCCGACTCGATGCTGGTGAAGGCCGGCAGCGGCATCGTCACCCTGGGCCTCGCGGAGAGCGAAGGCGTGACGGTGGCGGCCGACACGCTGGTCGCGCCGCTGGGCGATCTCGAGGCGCTCGAGCTGGTGTTCAAGGAGCACGGCAGCAAGCTGGCCGCGGCGCTGATCGAGCCACTGCCCGCGAACAACGGCCTGCTCATCCAGGAACCGCGCTTCCTCAAGCGGCTGCGCGAGCTCACCGCCGAGCACGGCACCGTCCTCATCTTCGACGAGGTGATCAACGGCTTCCGCTTCGGCTTCCACGGCTACGCGAAGGTGGTGGGCGTGCAGCCCGACCTCACCACGCTGGGGAAGATCATCGGCGGTGGCCTGCCGGTGGGCGCGGTGGTGGGCGGCGCGGCGATCCTCGATCGGCTCGCTCCGCTCGGGAAGACGTACCAGGCCGGCACCATGGCCGGGAATCCCGTGGCGCTCGCCGCGGGCATCGCCACGCTCACCGAGCTGCGCACCGGCGCGCCGTACCGGCACCTCGAGGCGCTCGGCGCGGTGATGGACTCGGCGGTCGACTCGAAGAAGGACCGCGCGTTCCGCATGGTGCGCGTGGGCAGCCTCTTCTGGCCGTACTACGCGCTCACCGGGCCCATCCCCACCCAGGCCGAGAAGATCGCGCCTGAGGCGGTGGCGGGCTTCAAGAGCCGGTACGGCCAGTGGCTCGACGCGGGCTTCTACCTGCCGCCCTCGGCGTACGAGGTGGGCTTCCTCTCGGCGGCGCACTCCCCCAACGACGTCGAACGGCTCGTCGCGGCACTCTGATAGTCCCGAATTCATGAACCGCTTCCGGCAGTTTCTCAGCAGGAACTTCGACGTCATCGTCTTCGGGGCGGCGCTCTCGTGCGTCGGCCCGCTCATGGCGTGGTGGGCCGTGCTGGTGCGCCGGAACATCATCGGCAGCGACAAGCTGCTGCGGGGGCAGATCGAGGCGACCTTCGAGGGCGCGCAGCGGCTGGAACGCCTGCTGGCGCTCGACGCCGCGACCCAGCGGCAGCTGTTCATGATCAGCGGCGAGTCGACGCTGGCCGGGCTGCTGCTGTGCGCGCTGGCGGTGGTGCTCTTCATGGTGGCGCGCAAGCGGCAGCGCGAGACGCAGCGGCTGCAGACGATGATCTCGCTCACCACCCACCAGCTCAAGACGCCGCTCGCGGGCGTGCGCGCGCTGTTGCAGAGCCTGGGCAACGGCAGCATCCCCGCCGAGCTGCACGGGCGCTTCTTGAACCAGGGCATCGCGGAGTGCGATCGCCTCGAGCACATGGTCGAGACCACCCTCGCCTACCAGCGCACCGTGGCCCGCGGTGCGAGCCACCCCGAGGTGGTGCCCGCGCGGCAGCTCGTCTCGGAGATCCTCGATCACCGGCGCGCCAGCTTCCCCGACGACGACGTGCGCTGGGAACCGACCGACCAGGTCTCGGTGTCGTGCGATCGCGACGCGGTGCGGGTGGTGCTCGAGAACCTGCTCGACAATGCCCGCAAGTACGGCGGCGGGCGCGTCGACCTGGTGGGCCTGTCGAAGGGCCCGCGCTGGCGCCTGGAGATCCGCGACAGCGGCCAGGGCTTTCCCCCCGAAGACGCCGAGCGGCTGTTCGAGCCCTTCGAGCGCGGGGGCAGCACGGGCGTGGCCCACGGCAGCGGGCTGGGGCTGTTCATCTCGCGGCAGCTCGCGCGGCGCATGCACGGGGAGCTGACGGCGAAGAGCGCGGGGCCGGGGCAGGGCAGCGTGTTCGCCCTCGAGCTCCCCCTGGCGCGGGAGGTGGCGCGTGGCTGAGAAGATCCTGGTCATCGAAGACGAAGCGCTGGTGCGCGACCTGGTGGTGCTGAACTTGAAGCACGCCGGCTACGAGGTGACCTCGGCGGCCACCTTCGCCGCGGGCGCCGCCGCGCTGGCGCAGCCCGACGTGGGGCTGGCGATCGTCGACGTGATGTTGCCAGGCGGAGAAGGTTTTCAGCTCGTTCGTGACGCGCGCGACGCGGGGGCGCGTTACCCCATTCTCATGCTCACGGCGCGCAGCGAGGTGCAGGCGAAGGTGCGTGGGCTCGACTGCGGCGCCGACGACTACCTCACCAAGCCCTTCGACGTGGCCGAGCTGCTGGCGCGCATTCGCTCGCTGCTGCGCCGCGCGTCGGGTTCGGTCGCCGCCGCGCCCCGCGCGCTCGAGCTGGGCGTCGCCGGCTTCTCGGTGCGCTTCGACACCGGCCGCGCGGTGACGTCGGAGGGCGAGGTCACGCTGTCCGACAAGGAGCTCAAGCTGATGGAGCTCTTCTCGCGCAACGTCGACAAGGTGCTCGCGCGCGCCGACATCCTCGAAGAGGTGTGGGGCATGGACGCGTTCCCCACCGATCGCACCATCGACAACTTCGTCCTCCGGCTGAGGCGGCTCTTCGAGCCCAACCCCGAGAGCCCGGTGCACTTCGTCACCGTCCGCGGCCGCGGCTACCTGTTCCGCCCATGAATGAACCCACGCCAACCGTGAATCCTCTCCCTGCGAAGCGGGGAGAGGTCGGCCGCAGGCCGGGTGAGGGGCGCATGGATCATTCGGCCCCTCGAGGCGCGAGTCCGCCGTTCCCCGCTTCGCAGGGAGAGGGAGTGCGCGGAGTGCTGCTCGTCAACGTGGGCACCCCCGATTCGCCCTCGGTGCCCGACGTGCGCCGCTACCTCGCCGAGTTCCTCAACGATCCGCGCGTCATCGACATCAACCCGGCGGCGCGCTGGCTCTTGCTCAACCTGGTCATCCTCCCGTTCCGCCCGCGGAAGAGCGCGCACGCCTACCAGCAGATCTGGACGCCCGAGGGCTCGCCGTTGCTGGTGAACTCGAACGCGCAGCTCGCCGCGCTGCGCGCCGCCATGCCCGGCGTCGAGGTCGAGCTGGCGATGAGCTACGGCAAGCCGTCGATGCCCGAGGCCCTGGAAAAGCTCCTCGCGCGCGGCGTCACGCAGATCACCCTGGTGCCGATGTTCCCCCAGTACGCCTCGGCGACGAGCGGCGGCGTGGTGGAGGCCTGGCACCGGCTGCTCGGCCTGCAGGTGCAGCCGCCGGCCACCGCGGTGCTCCCTGCCTTCCACGCGCGGCCCGGCTTCATCGCCGCCTTCGCCGAGAACATCCGCGCCACGGTCGCCACGGCGAAGGCCGACCACGTGCTCTTCAGCTTCCACGGCCTGCCGATTCGCCAGCTCGCGCCCGTCTGCAAGGACGCGCCGGCGGGCAGACCCTGCGGACCGCTCGGGCCGGGCCATGACCACTGCTACCGCGCGCAGTGCCTGGCCACGAGCGAGGCGCTCACGAAGGCCGCCGGGCTCACCTCGGCGTCGACTGCGTTCCAGTCGCGGCTCAAGGGCGCCACCTGGCTCAGCCCCTTCACCGACGAGGTGGTCGCCGAGCTCGCGAAGAAGGGCGTGAAGCGGCTCGCGGTGGCCTGCCCGTCGTTCGTCGCCGACTGCCTCGAGACGCTCGAGGAGATCGGCCTGCGCGCGGCCGAGACCTTCAAGGAAGCGGGGGGCGAGTCGCTCACCCTGGTGCCTTCCGTCAACGCGTCGCCGCAGTTCATCACCATGCTCGCCGAAGAGCTCCGGAGTGCCCCATGACCGCCACCGAATTGCTCGCGAAGTACGACGTGCCGGGGCCCCGCTACACCAGCTACCCCACGGTGCCCTACTGGCAGCAGACGCCGACCGAGGAGCAGTGGCTGACCCACGTGGCCGACGCCATCAGCCGGAGCCGCGAGGCGGGGCAGGGCGGGGCGCTCTACGTGCACGTGCCCTTCTGCCGCACGCTGTGCCACTACTGCGGCTGCAACACCTTCATCACCAAGGACCCGAAGTACAGCGACCCGTACGTCGAGAGCATTCGGGCCGAGTGGCAGCTCTACGTCTCGCGGCTGGGCAAGGTGCGCATCGACGAGGTGCACATCGGCGGGGGCACCCCCACCTACCTGACGCCTGCTCAGCTGCAGCGCATGCTCGAGGGCATCCTCTCGTTCGCCGAGCTCCCCGCCGACGCCGAGCTGGGCATCGAGGCGGATCCCCGGGTCACCACGCGCGCGCAGCTCGAGGTGCTCTCGAAGCTCGGCTTCAAGCGGCTCTCGCTCGGCATCCAGGACTTCGACGAGAAGGTGCAGTTCGCGGTCAATCGCTACCAGACCGTGGAAGAGGTGCGGGTGGTCACCGAGCACGCGCGCGAGCTGGGCTTCACCAGCATCAACTACGACCTCATCTACGGGCTGCCGAAGCAGACGACCGACAGCATCCAGAACACCATCGACCAGGTGCGCAAGCTGCACCCCGATCGCATCGCCTTCTACGGCTACGCCCACGTGCCGTGGATGAAGACCTACCAGCGCCGCTTCGAAGACGCCGACGTGCCGGGCGGCAGCGCCAAGCGGGTGCTCTACGAGCTGGGCCGCGAGCTGCTGCTGGGCTCGAACTACAAGGAGATCGGCCTCGACCACTTCGCGCTCGAGACCGACGGCCTGTGGAAGGCGTACGCGCAGGGCCGCATGCACCGCAACTTCATGGGCTACACCGACCGCAGCACCATGCCGCTGTTCGCGCTCGGCACCTCGGCCATCGGCGACACCTGGACCGCCTTCGCGCAGAACGAGAAGACCGTGCCCGAGTGGAGCGCGCGCATCGCGAAGGGTGAGCTGCCCATCGTGAAGGGGCACCTGCTCGACCAGGAAGACCTGGTGCTGCGCCGCCACATTCTCGACGTGATGACGCGCTTCGAGACCACCTGGGAACCGAAGGCGCTGCCCTACTTCGCGTCGCTGCCCGACAAGCTGGGCGAAATGGCGCGCGATGGCCTCGTCGAGCTCTCGGGCTCGTCGGTGAAGGTGACGCAGGCCGGCCAGCCCTTCGTGCGCAACGTGTGCATGGCCCTCGACGCGCGGCTGGCCCGCCAGGCGCCCGATCGCCCGCTGTTCAGCCGCACCGTCTGATCAGCCGGCGTTGAACCCTCCTGCGGGAGACGGGCTCTGAGGTGGCGTGGCGACCGTCACGGCCAGGGAGTCACCGTTTTCCCGCGTGTTCGACCGCCTCGAGCGTGCCTTTCACAGCGCCGCGCATCGGCGCATCCTGTCCACCGGCCTGGTGGCGGCGTTCCTGGTGGCGTTGGTGGTCATCGAGCTGTCCAACCGCGGGCTGCTGGGCCCCGGCCTCCAGCGCGCGCTGCCCCGCAGTCACTTCCACGCGGTCGAGCTCGCCTTCTACCTGCTGCTCTCGTTCGAGGTGGCGAGCCTGGTCTTCGCCATCGTCAAGTCGGTGTCGAACGCCGCGGGAAAGCAGTTCGAGATCTTCTCGCTCATCTTGCTGCGCAGCTCGTTCGAGGCCTTCGCCGAGATGGACGAGCCGCTGCGCTGGGTGCAGGCGCAGGGGGTGGTGTGGCCGATGCTGAGCGACGCGGTGGCGGCGCTGCTCATCTTCGTCTCGCTCGGCTTCTACTACCCGCTGCAGCGGCACCGGCCCCTCTCGGAAGATCGGCGCGACCGGGCGAACTTCGTGTTGGCCAAGAAGGTCATCTCGCTGGTGCTGGTGGTGGTCTTCTCGGGGCTGGCCCTGGAGAGCGTGTGGAGCCTGGCCACCACGTTCCACGCCAGCGGGTTCTTCGAGGCGTTCTACACGGTGCTGATCTTCGCCGACGTGCTCGTGGTGCTGATCTCGCTCCGGTACAACTCGAGCTACCGGGTGGTGTTCCGCAACTCGGGCCTGGCGGTGGCCACGGTGATGTTGCGCCTGGCCCTGTCTGCGCCGGCCCCGTGGTCCGGCGCGCTCGGGCTCTTCGCCGTGCTCTTCGCGGTCGCGCTGACGCTCGCGTACAACCGCTTCGCCCCGGTGCTCGATGACGCCGCGGGGACGGCGGCCCCTTGAAGCCGCCCCTCACCCCGCCCTCTCCCCGCTTCGCAGGGAGAGGGAGATCAGCTACTCCTGCGGCATGTCCCTCTACGAACTGTTCACGTCGAAGGGCCCGAGCGGCTTCGGGTATGGCTCCACCGCCGAGCAGGTGACGGAAGGCCTCTCGCTCGAGGGCAAGACGTTCCTCGTCACCGGCTGCAACTCGGGCCTGGGCGAAGAGGCGCTGCGGGTGCTCGCCCTCAGAGGCGGCCGGGTGGTGGGCACGGCGCGCACCGTGGAGAAGGCGAAGGCCGCCTGCGAGAAGGTGAAGGGCAGCACCGTGCCGCTGGCGTGCGAGCTGTCGGACCCCGAGAGCGTGAAGGCGTGCGTGGCAGAGGTGAAGCGCCAGGGCATCAAGCTCGACGCCATCATCTGCAACGCCGGCATCATGGCCCTGCCGAAGCCCGAGCAGGCCTTCGGCTACGAGCTGCAGTTCTTCACCAACCACATCGGCCACTTCATCCTCGTCACCGGGCTGCTCGAGCAGCTCACCGAGACCGGCCGGGTGGTGATGCTCAGCAGCGCCGCGCACTTCAGGGCCCCGAAGGAAGGCATTCAGTTCGACAACCTCGAGGGCACGAAGGGCTACACGCCGTGGGGCAGCTACGGCCAGTCGAAGCTCGCCAACCTCCTCTTCGCCAGGGAGCTCGCGCGGCGCTTCGCCGGCACGAAGAAGACGGCCAACGCGGTGCACCCGGGCGTCATCCGCACCAACCTGGGCCGGCACATGAACCCGGTCGCCCGCTTCTTCTTCGGGGCGTTCGGCCCGCTCGTGCTCAAGGACGTGCCGCAGGGCGCCGCCACCGAGGTGTTCGTGGCCACGCACCCGTCGGTGGCCACCGTCTCGGGCGAGTACTTCGCCGACTGCAACGTGGCGAAGGCGCGCGCAGACGCGTCCGACGCGGCGCTGGCGAAGCGGCTGTGGGAGGTCTCGGAGAAGATCGTCGCCGCGCTGCCCGCGAAGTGATGCGCGCGGCGCGCTGAGGCGGCGCAAGGCGTGCGTTCCCCCGGGCCGTAAGGGCCCGCCACCTGCGGGTATGCGCGATGCAGTCACCTTCTTCGAGTCGCTCGAGGAGGTCCCCATGCTTCAGAACACCGAGACGGAAAAGAGCCCGGTCGGCTTCGCCTTCGCCGCCATCTTCAACTTCGTGTTCATGCTGGTGCTCAACGCGCACGCGGTGTGGCGGCCGTGGCTGCACGGCGTGGTGACGGCGTCGTTCGTCGACGTGCTCTGGGCGGCGAACCTGGGCTTCGTGGTGCAGATCTTCGGGAACCTGGTGCTCTCGGTGACCAGCCCCCGGCCGCTGCGGCGCGTGATGGATCTGATCTTCGCCAGCGCCGCGCTCGTCGGCGCCGTGGTGTTCTACCGGGTGTTCCCGTTCGACCTGGCGCGCTTCGGCGAGCCGGTCGTGGTCACCGCGCGCGTGCTGCTCGCGCTCGGCGTGTTCGGCAGCGCGGTGGCCATCATGGTGAGCCTGGTGCGGCTGCTGGCGAGCGCGTTCGGCGGCGGAACCAGGCCGCACACGCCCGTGCACCCGTGAGGCTCAGGTCGGCTTCTTCGCCTGCAGGCGAATGGGGATCAGCAGGTCGGCCTCTTCGGTGAGCGGCGGCAGCTTGAGCTGGCGCAGCTGCGCCACGATGCACGCGCCCACCACCGCGTCGCGCCGCGAGGCCTCTTCGACCCTCACGTCGGTGACGCTCCCGTCGGCGGCGACGCTCATCGACACCACCACGAAGCCGTCGAACGACGCCTGCTTCCTGAGCTCCTGCTCGTAGCAGTGCTCGAAGGCGGCGCGCTTGCGGCGGAGCACCATGCGAATCGCGTCTTCCGGAGCGACCAGCGCGCTGGGCTCGGCCTTCGCGACGGGTCGCTTGATGCGGCGGCGGGTGACGGTGGGGGTCGGCTCAGGCTCGGGGTCGACCGGGGGCGCCTCGACCACCCAGTGTTCCCACGCCTCGAGCTCGTCCAGCGACTCCCCGGGCACGGCGTTGACTGCCGCGAGCGAGACGCTCACCACGTAGTCCGTGACCGAGGGGTCCTGCCGGCTCAGCAGGTCTCCGGTGTCCTGGGCCGCATTCCAGGCCAGCTCGAAGCTGAGCGTGGTGAAGACGACGAGGACTCCGAGCATCAGCAGTCTGATCACTCGCATGGGAGCGGATCAGTCCACGGCGCGTGCCAGCCGGGTCGGCACTGATCCATGGCGCTTGCGAGGCCCCGCGGAGGTCGCCCGCCGGGAACGTGTCGGTGATCACCCAGAGGGGAGGGCAGCGCAAGACATGCGCTTGACGGGTGACCTCGCGCTGCCCATGAGTAGCCATGGCCATCGCGTACCCCTACGACGGCGTGCTCTACCTCGCGGCCACGAAGCGCTGCACGCTGGCCTGCACCTTCTGCCCCAAGCAGCACGGCCGGTGGATCGTGGCTGGCAACGACCTCCGCAACGACGCGGAGCCGAGCGCCGACGAGCTGTTCGCCGCAGCCGAGGCGCTTCACCCAGAACGCTTTCGCGAGGTCGCCTTCGTGGGGCTGGGCGAGCCGACGATGCGGTTGCCCGTGGTGGTGGAGGTGGGCCGGCGCTTGCGCGCGCACGGCCACCGCGTGCGGCTGGTCACCGATGGGCTGGCCTCGCTGCGGGCCGGGCACGACGTCGCGCCTGAGCTGGCGGGCTCGGTCGACGAGGTGATCGTCTCACTCAACGCCGCTGATCCGGCGACGTACGTGAAGCTGTGCCCGAACCGGTACGGCGAGGCCGCGCACGCCGCGGCGTGTGACTTCATCCGCGCGGCCCGAAAGCACGTGGAGCGGGTGGAGGCGAGCGTGGTCGCGGTGCCGGGCCTCGACCTCGCGGCCTGCCGGCGGCTGGCGCATGAGCTCGGCGTGCCGCTGCGCGAGCGGCCCTGGTTCGATCCGCTGGTGGGCGAGCCTCACGAAGCGCGCGCGTAGCGCGGGTCGGCCCGGGGTCGGCCCGGGGTCGGCCCCTCACCCCAGCCCTCTCCCCGCTGCTGCGCAGGGAGAGGGAGTTCAGAGGGTCTCGGGCACCGGGTGCTTCCTGGCGGGCTTCTTCCCCTTGAGCGGGAGCCCGGCGCGCTCGAGCACCGGCTGCGCCACGAGGATGGGCGCCCCCAGCCCCAGCGCGAGCGCGATGGAGTCGCTCGGCCGCGCGTCGAGGGTGGTCACCTTCTTGCGCTGCTCGAGCACCAGGCGCCCGAGGAAGGTGTTCGCCTTGAGGTCGTCGATCTCCACCCGCAAGAGCTTCGCGCCCATGGCGGTGATCACGTCCTCGAGGAGATCGTGAGTCATCGGCCGCGGCGGGCGCGATTTCTCGAGCCGCATCTTGATCGCGTTGGCCTCGGCCGGCCCGATGAGGATGGGCAGCACCACGCCCGCTTCCTTCTGCAGCAGCAGCACCGCGATGCCGTCCTCGGTGTCGACCACCTCGAGCACCTCGACCGCGACGAACACCGGGCCCTTCACGCCCGCATCGGCGGCGAAGGCGGGCGAGCTCATCAACACGGTGAGGACGAAGAGCGCTCGCACGTGGCTACCTCGCCGGCTCGCCGCGACGGATGAACGCGGTCAGAGAGCGCACGTCGATGGGCAGGCGGCGGGACCTCACCACCTCTTCAACTCGTGCCGTCGTCATGGGCTGACCCCTCGAAGCGGAGGCTGACGTGGGTGCCGCGTCCGCCGCCGAAGTGGAGCTCGCCCCGCAGCTGCCGGGCGAGCGCGTGCACGAGCTCGAGACCGATGTGGCCGGCGCGGCCGACGCCCTGCGCCATGCCCACCCCGTCGTCTTCGACGCTCAGGTGAAGGCGGGCGCCTTCACGAACGGCGCGAACCCACACGGTGCCCCCGCGTGCGCCGGGGAAGGCGTGCTTGAAGGCGTTGGTGAGGAGTTCGTTGATCACCAGCCCGCAGGGAATGGCCCGGTCGAGGGGCAGGAAGATGTCCTCGGCCTCGATGCGCACGTCGATGGGGGCGCCCTCGGGCCGCGTCCAGGCGAAGGTCACCTGCTCGCTGAGGGTGCGGAGGTAGTCGCTGAGCTCGATCTTCGCGAACGTGCCTGACTGGTAGAGCTTCTCGTGCACCAGGGCGATGCTGTTGATCCGGTCGCGGCACTCGCGCAGCACGTCGGGGCCGGGCGCCGCCGAGGCCAGGTCGAGCAGGCTGGCGATCAGCTGCAGGTTGTTCTTCGCCCGGTGGTGCAGTTCCTTGAGGAGCGTCTCGGTCTCGGTGAGCGAGGCCTGCAGCAGCTCCCGGGCATGGCGGCGCTCGGTGATGTCCACGATCGAGCTGAGCACCAGCACGCCCCTGGCCGTCTGCAGGGGCGACAGGCCGATCTCCACCGGCACCTCGCGGCCGTCCTTGCGCAGGCCGAAGAGCTCGCGGCCCGCGCCCATGGGCCGTGCCCTGGGCTGCGCGAAGAACGAGCGGCGGCTGCCGTCGTGCCCGTGACGAAAGCGGGCGGGGAGGAGCTCGTCGACCGAGCGGCCGATGAGCTCGTCGCGGGTGTAGCCGAAGAGCTGTTCGATCTGCTGGTTGACCAGCACGATGGTGCCTTCCTCGTTCACCAGCATCATTCCGTTGGGCGCGGCCTCGATCGCCAGGCGGAACTGTTCGTCAGCGCGTTTGCGTTCGGTGAGGTCGACCACCGAGGCGAGCACCCAGGTGGTGCCGGCCGCGGCGAGCGGGGTGAGGCCGATCTCCACCGGCACGCGGTGGCCGTCGCGATGGCGCCCGAAGAGGTCGCGGCCTGCACCCATCGGCCGGGGCGCGGGGCGGGCGAGGTACGCTTCCCGCTGGCTGCGGTGCGATTCGGCGAGCCCATCGACCAGCAGCTCGACGGGCTGGCCCAGGAGCTGCTCGCGTGAGTAGCCGAACAGCCGCTCGAGCTGGCGATTGACGTCGACGATCACGCCGCGCCCGTCGACCACCAGCATCCCGACGGGCGCGACCCGAAACGCTTCCTGAAAGAAGTCCGGCAGCTGGTCCATCAGCCCCCCAGGTCACGGCGCCCGTCTGGCTTCTTGTACTCCCCGACCATGGTTCCTGCATCGCCAACGCTGGCGTTGACACGGAGGGTCATGCCTTTCAAGGTTCGGCCCGTCTCGAGGGGGAAACGAAAGAGAAGGCCTTCCGGGTGTCGACCCCCAGCATTTTCCCCAGTGATTGGCCCGTGTCCGGGCCGGTCGACCTTTCCACGCACGACCTCCCACACGCCTCGGCCACCACCGAGTGGTGGTACGTCAACGCGCACCTCACCGCCGCCGACGGCCGGGCGCTCTCGCTGTTCGCCGCGTTCTTCCGGATCGTCAACGGCAAGCGGGCCGACGGCTCACCCGAGTACGCGCACTCGCTCACCTGGGCGCTTTCCGACGTGGCGAAGGGCGAGTACCTCGCGCGCAGCTTCGTCGACGCGAACGCGCCCGCCATCGGGCTGGAGCGGATCAAGCAGGGCCATGGCGCGCGGGACGAGCGGCTCAACCGCGCGGTGAGCGAGGTGCTGCGCGCGGGCCGGGTGCCGCTGCCAGACCGGTTCTTCCCCGGGCCGGTGCAGGTGGCGACCGATCGCCTCGCGCTCGACTACGGCGGCCTGCGTTTCGAGAAGGTGAAGCCGGGCGAGTACCGGCTCGTGCTCGGGAGCGCCGAGGGGCCGCGCAGTCCGCTGGGCGCCGAGCTCACCTTCGCCTTGAAGAAGCCGCCCATTCGCCACGGCGACGACGGGGTGGTGCGCGGGGTGCACGGCGAAGACATGTTCTACGTCTTCGTGCCGCGCTGCGAGGTGAAGGGCGCGGTGACCATCGACGGCGCGCGCGTCGAGGTGAGCGGGCAGGGTTGGTACGACCACGAGTTCGGCGCTCCGCCCCCGGACCGGCAACCCGGGAAGAAGAAACAATCAGACCTGGGCGTGGTGGCGTGGAACTGGGTGTCGGCGCAGCTCGACGACGGCAGCGACGTCAGCGTGTACGACCTGGTGCACTCGCAGACGAAGGAGAGCCAGGGCCGCTGGGCGGTGGTGATCGCCGCCGACGGCACCAGCCGCTCGTTTCGCGACTTCACCCTCGCGCCGCGGGGCCAGTGGCGCAGCGTGCGCACCTTCGAGTGTTACCCCACCTCGTTCCTGCTGGAGATCCCCGGCGCGGCGCTCTCGCTCACCGTCGACGCGGAGTTCAGCGACCAGGAACTGGTGACGGTGATCAGCAAGCCCGCCTTCTGGGAAGGCCGCTGCAGGGTGAAGGGTACCCGCGAGGGCAAGGCGGTGCAGGGCCCTGGCTTCGTGGAGCGCAGCGGCTTCTTCACCGCCGAGACGCTCGACGGCTTCTTCAAGAGCGTGGGCGAGGCGGTGCGCGAGTCGGTGAAGGAGGTCTACCCGCTCGACCTGACCCTGGCGCACGCGCAGAAGCTGGTGGCCGCGCCCGGCCGCGAGTCGGTGCTCGACGGGGTGGACATGCAGCAGCTCTCGCGCACGTTGATCGCCCCGGTGCGGGAGATCACCGATCGCGGCGGCAAGGCCTGGCGCTCGTACGCGGCGCTGGCCTGCTGCGACGTGGTGCTGGGCGACTCGCGCAAGTTCGCCGAGTGGCTCGCCTTCCCCGAGTTCATGCACGTCGGCTCGCTCATCGTCGACGACGTGCAGGACAAGTCGGACGTGCGCCGCGGCGGGCCGACCGCGCACCTCAAGTACGGAGAGGCGCTGGCCATCAACGCCGGCACCGCCGCGTACTTCATGGGCGAGCGCATGCTGCGCCGCTCGCTGGTGCCCGACGCGATCAAGCTCGAGCTGTACGATCTCTACTTCGAGGCGCTGCGCGAAGGGCACGCGGGCCAGGCCATCGACCTCGACGGGCTCGAGGCCTTCGTGCCGGCCGCGCTCGCGGGAGGTGACGTGGCGTCGCTGGAGCAGCGGGTGCTGGCCATTCACCGGCTCAAGACCGCCGCCCCGGCCTCGGCGCTCGCGCGCATGGGCGCGCTGGTGGGCGGGGGCACGAAGGTGCAGGTCGAGGCGGTGGGCCGCTACTTCGACGCGCTGGGGTTGGCGTTCCAGATCGTCGACGACGTGCTCAACCTGCGCGGCTTCAAGGGCGAGCTCAAGCAGACCGGCGAAGACATCACGCACGGCAAGGTGACCCTGCCGGTGGCGCGCGCGCTGGGGCACCTGGACGAGGTCGATCGCCGCAGGCTCTGGGTGCTGGTCTCGATGCGCTCGTCAGACCCGGCCATCGTGGGCGAGGCCATCGGGCTCATCGAGAAGTGCGGGGCGCTCGACGGCTGCCTGGCCGAGGCGCGCAAGCTGGTGGAGGACGCGTGGGTCGCGCTCACCCCGCTGGTGGAAGACTCGCTGGCCAAGGTGATGCTCCGGGCGTTCGGCTGGTACGTGCTCGAGCGGCACTACTGAGGGCCGTCAAAATTGGTATGTCGCTGCGCATGAGACTCCGTGTTGCGACGACCCTCCTGCTGGCTCTCCTCCCCGGCGTGGCGCTGGCCGGCCCCGCCCCGGTCGAGCCGCCGCCGGGCCAGGTGATCAAGATCTGGATCCGCCCGAGCGGCAGCGCCGAGCGCAAGTACACCGAGGTCGATCTCTCGGCGAAGCCGAAGGTCGAGGTGACCCGCGAAGACATCCAGTACCCGGGCGAGAAGATGAAGTACCGGGGCGTGCCGCTGCGCTCGCTGCTCGAGGTGATGGAGCGCACCGGCCGCAGCGACCTGGTGCTGCTGCACTTCGAGAACGGCATGAGCGTGCCGTTCCCCATCGACGACCTCGAGGTGCTCAAGACGCTCGACCCGTTCATCGCCACCGAGCTCAAGGTGAACGACCTGTGGATCACCGCCTTCCCCATGGTGACGAAGGGGCCTGAAGGCCACGACGTGCGGCCGCTGAAGTTCCAGCGCAACAAGCTGGTGGTCGCCACGAAGGTGCACCCCTTCACCACCAGGGCGGCGCAGGCCGATGGCTTCTCGCCGTTCTCCTTCACCAACACGCTCACGGGCATCGAGTACGTGCGCGCAGACGAGTGGTACAAGCAGTTCGACGTCGGCCGCACCGACGGTGAGAAGGCGGGCTTCGTGGTCTTCAAGAGCCACTGCCAGTACTGCCACTCGGTGCGCGAGGTGGGCGGCCGCTACGGCATCGACTTCGTCAAGCCTGCGCCGGTGGTCGAGCGCGTCGGCGTGCACGCGCTCTACCTGCACGTGCGCTACCGCGATCGCGACGCGCCGGAGAAGGGGCAGATGATGCCGTTCTTCAAGGACGTCACGAAGGACGACGTCACCGCGCTGCACGCGTGGCTCACCTTCCTCACCAAGGCCCGGCCCGTTCCCTACGTCGCGCCGCCGTCGCTCTGACTGAGAGGGACTCCCGAGCGGAGGCCGTCACTGATGAGGTCCTCGAAGTGCTTTCTTCACTGCTGACGCTCTTGCTGCTGGGTGGCCCGCCGGTGGCGACGGTCGACCTGCGCGGGCACGCTCCAGTCGTGGTGCAGAAGACGCTCGAGGGAGCACGCGCCGCGCTCGACGCCTGCCTCGCGCCGCCGCCAGCGCCCAGGCCGAAGGGGTGGCACGAGGGCGTTCCGCCGGTGGTTCCGCTGCCGCTGCCGACGGTGCACCTGCTCGTCTTCGAGGTCAACGAGCCCGGCTTCGTCGTGCATGCCGAGGTCGAGGGGGCCGCGCGCCTCGACGTGGCCTGCGTGAAGCGCGTGCTGCTGCGCCTCGAGTTCGGGCTGAGCACCGGCACCGCGAAGGCGACCCAGGTGAAGGTGCCGCTCGCCTGCCACGCGCGGGCCTGCGTGTTTCCGTGGAACGACGCCCCGGGCCCTCGAGCCTCAGAAACGCGCGAGAACGAGGCGCGGGGGTACTGAGAAGGGAGCTGATCCGCTGAGCATAGAACGGCTTGCGCCCCTCACCCCGCCCTCTCCCCGCTGGGCCCGCTGGGCAGGGGGAAGGAGACAGGCTCCGGCTTCACGTTGAAGCGCGAGCCCACCAGGAAGTGCCACAGCCGTGCGGGCAACAGCCGCATCGCCCACGTCGCGGCCTGCGCGTCGGCCCCCACCGGGTAGCGCAGGGCTGGGTGCTCCTCGCTCGCCGCCCGGGCGATGGTCTCGCCGACGATCTTCGGGTCGGGGTTGCGCTTCTGCATGTCGTCGTACATCGCGCGCTCACCCGCGACGAAGCGGGCGCGGCGCGGGCCGTCGTGCCGCGTGGCCGCCTCGGCGGTGCGGCGGTTGCCGAAGAAGATGTCGGTGGGAAACGTGCCCGGCTCCACCAGGGTGACGTCGATGCCGTCGCACGACAGTTCGTGGTGCAGCGATTCGGAGAAGCCCTCCACCGCGAACTTGGTGGCGCAGTACGGCGCGAGGCCCGGCGTGCCCACCCGCCCACCGATGGACGAGACGTTGACGATGCGGCCGCTGCGCTGCTCGCGCATCAGCGGCAGCGCCGCGCGGGTCATGGCCATCAGCCCGTGCACGTTGGTCTCGAACTGCTCGCGGATCTCCCCGTCGCTCTGGTCTTCGAAGTAGCCGCCGATGGCGATGCCCGCGTTGTTGACCAGCACGTCGAGCCGCCCCGCGCGCCGCCGTACCGCCTCGACGCAGGCGTCGATCGACTGCTGCCGGGTGACGTCGAGCGGCAGCACCTCGACCTTCACCCGGGCCGCGTGACAGGCCTTGTCGAGCGCCAGCCGGTTCGTCGGCGTGCGCATCGTTCCGAACACCACGTACCCCTGGCGGGCCAGCTCCACGGCAGCGAGCAGGCCGAAGCCGCTGGAGGCACCGGTGACGAGCGCGGTCTTCATGCGGCCTCCGGGGCGACGACGGCGTGGGTCGAAGCGAGCAGCGCGCTGACGATGGCGCCCACGCTGGTGGCGGTGGCGCGGTGGTAGCTGTTCCCGGGTGGCAATTGCTCGACGAGGCGCTGGTGCGCGGCCTCGAGCTGGTGAAACGGCACCGCCGGGGCGACGTGGTGCAGGGCGTGGAGCCGCGCGCCCACCGGCAGGAGGAAGCGGAGCACGGCTGAGCGCGGCACCAGGTTGTACGAATCGGCGTGCACCTCCTCGTCGGTCATCACCTCGCCGTGGCCGGCGTAGCGGTGCGCCAGCGTGGTGCGCAGCTGCTGCAGGCCCATGTTGCAGACCATCACCAACGCCAGGAACAGCACGGCGTGCGGGGCGACGAAGGCCAGCGCGATCCACCCCCACGCGGCGAGCATCGTCAGCCCCTCGGTGAAGAGGGCGAAGCGCCGCGCCGGGCCCTGCAGCGGCCGCGGCTTGTACGCGGTGTTCACCGTGAGCGTGGAGAAGCGCGCCAGCACGAAGGCCCGCCCACCCGGCACCAGGAACGAGAGCGGCGCGACCACCGCGAAGCGCACCAGCAGCAGCAGCGGGAGCCACAGCCCCATCAGCGCCCACACCACCAACTGCGCGGTCGAGTGGCTGCCCAGGGGCGGGTATTCCGGATCGCCCGCGGTGCCGTAGAGGTTGGGCCGGTGGTGATCGCCGTGCATGCGCTCGTAGAGCCACGAGGGCACCATCAGCGGCACGCCCCAGAGCAGGTTCCACGCGAGCCGCACGCCGGGCGCCTGCGACGAGCGCAGGTGCGCCAGCTCGTGCAGGAACGTGGTGGCGCGGAACATCGCCGCGACGGCCACCCCGAAGGCGAGGCCCGTCACCAGCGGGTGCCGGCTGGTCATGCCCACGCCGAAGGCGAGCCAGCCCACGCCCCCCGTCGCGAGCGTCTCGCGCCAGAAGGCGCGGGGGTCCGGGGTCGACAGGTCAGCGACGAGGCGCTTCGTCTCAGAGAGGTTCATGCAGCGGCGTTGAGCACCCGCCGTGCCGACTGCACTTCCGGGGGGATGAAGGTGCCGGGCCGCTCAAGGCCCTGCGCACCCTGTGAAGCTCCCTGCACACCGGCTTCACTCTCTCGCTCGCCTGAGTTGATCACCGTTCTGTCGCGTGCCCTGGCGCCCCGGCGTCAGAACGGCATCAACTCAGGCGAGCTCGGGGTTAGAGGAACCGGCGCAGCTCGGTCATCGGGTCGATCATGTTCTCGTAGCGGTAGCCGCCCGCGAAGGTGCGCCACAGCTCGATGTGCGTGTGCGAGGGGCCGCTCGCCCAGCTCGTCACCGTGGCCACCTGCTGGCCTGCGTTCACGCGCTGGCCCACCGAGACGCCGGTGGGGTCCACGTGGCGGAACACCCAGACCCGGCCGTCGGCGCCCTGGATCTTCACCGTGCCGCCGAAGACCTGGCCCGAGTTGCCGCGCGAGGCCCGCACCTCGACCACGGTGCCGTTGATGGGCGAGGACACCGGAGAGCCGCCCGGCGCGAACCAGTCCTTCGCGGCGTGATAGCGGGCGCCGTTCGCCGCGGGTGCGCCCTCGGCGTCGCGCATGCCGAACTCGGAGTTCGAGGTGAGCCGCGCGCCGACGGGCCGGCTGACCCCACCCGAGGAAGGAGGCGGAGTGAAGACGTCACCGGTGCGCAGCGCGCCCCAGGTCTGCGGGCCCACGATGCCGTCCACGCCCAGCCCCCGGGAGGCCTGGAAGGACCGCACCGCCGCTTGCGTGCCGGGGCCGAAGACGCCGTCGACGCCGCGCGGATCGAAGCCGAGCTGGGAGAGGCGCTGCTGCAGCCCGCGCACCGCCTCGCCGCGGGCGCCGAAGCGCAGGGTGGGTGAGCCGGCTGCCGGGGCGGGCGCGGGTGCCGGGCCCGACGCGCCGCGCAGGCTGCCCCAGGTCTGCGGGCCCACGATGCCGTCGACGCCCAGGCCGCGCGCCGACTGGTAGGCGCGCACCGCCGCCTGGGTGCGCGGGCCGAAGGTGCCGTCGATGCCGCCGGGATCGAACCCGGCCGAGCGCAGGCGCTGCTGCAGGTCCACCACCGCGCTGCCGCGCGCGCCGAAGCGCAGGGTGGGCGTGGTGTTGCTGCTGCTGCTGACGGCGGTGCGGGCGACGGCTGAGACGGGCATGGCGAACTCCTCGAAGTGGAAGGCTCGAGAGAGTTCTCCCGCGCGCGCCCCGCGCCGTTTCTGTGCGGCGAGGTGGGAGCGAACATCTTTGACACGCGTGCACAGGCTTCAGCCGGTGCGGCGCCGGCCAGAGTCCGCGAAAGCAGGTGCGGGAGACCCGGCCGCTGGAACATTCGTGCTCCAGCGTCTGCGTGTCGATTTTCTGCAGCTCGATGCGCCACGGCCGCCGTGTCCGGTTAATCAGGCCCGCCGACTGTAAATGCGCCTCGCAGCTCGCCGGGGAAACACGCGGCGCGATTCGTCGAGGGAGAGGTCCCATGGGATTCATGCACGACGCCGTCATCTTCCTCGTCGCCGCCGTCATCGGCGTCGCGCTCTTCAAGCGCTTCGGCCTGGGCGCGGTGCTCGGCTACCTCGTGGCCGGGGTGGTCATCGGGCCCTCGGGGCTCAAGCTGGTGGGCGACGTCGAGTCGGTGATGCGCACGTCCGAGCTGGGGGTGGTGCTGCTGCTCTTCGTCATCGGCCTCGAGCTGCAGCCCAACCGCCTCTGGGCGATGCGGGGGCACGTCTTCGGGCTGGGCAGCGTGCAGCTGGGCGTCACCACCGCCCTCTTCACCGGCATCCTCGTGCTGGCCGGGCTGCCGGCGGTGACCAGCTTCATCCTCGGCTTCGCCTTCTCGCTCTCGTCGACCGCGCTCGCGGTGCAGGCGTTGGCCGAGCGCAACCAGCTCGCCGCGCAGCACGGGCGCATCGCCTTCGGCATCCTCCTCTTCCAGGACGTGGCGGCCATTCCCTTCCTCGCGCTGGTGCCGGTGCTGGCGGGCGGCGGCGAGCACACCACCTGGGTGGGCGTGCTCAAGGTGCTGGGCACCTTCGCCGCGATGGTGGTGGTCAGCCGGGTGGTGCTGCGGCCCGCGCTCAAGGCCATCGCCTCGCTGCACGTGCCCGAGCTCTTCACCGCCAGCGCGCTGCTGGTGGTGGTGGGCACCGCGCTGCTGATGGAGTTCATCGGCCTCTCGGCCACGCTGGGCGCGTTCCTCGCCGGCGTGCTGCTGGCCGACTCGGAGTACCGGCACGAGCTCGAGGCCGACATCGCGCCGTTCAAGGGGCTGCTGCTGGGCCTGTTCTTCATGTCGGTGGGCATGTCGGTCAACCTCACGCTCGCCGCCGAGCGCCCGCTGCTGATGGTGGGCGTGGTGCTGGCGCTGGTGGCGATCAAGGCCGTGGTGCTCTTCGGCATCGGCTGGTGGCGCACGAAGGACAAGCTCGCCTCGCTGCGGCTGGCCATCTCGATCTCGCAGGGCGGTGAGTTCGCCTTCGTGGTGGTGAAGCTGGCCACCGACAAGGCGCTGGTGTGGACCGAGCTCGAGCAGCTGGTCATCTTCATCGTGGGCGCGTCGCTGGCCACCACGCCGCTCTTCTTCGCGCTCTTCGAGCGGCTGATCGCCCCGCGCCTGGCGCCCCCGCGGGACCGCGCCTTCGACAAGATCGAGAGCAGCGAGGACCCGCCGGTGCTGATCGCCGGCTTCGGCCGCGTGGGCCAGGTGGTGGGCCGGGTGCTCTCGGCGCGCAAGATTCACTTCGTGGCGCTCGACGCCAGCCCCGACCACGTCGACTTCGTGCGGCGCTTCGGCAACAAGGTGTTCTACGGCGACGCCTCGCGGCTCGAGCTGCTCGAGGCCGCCGGGGCGGGGAAGGCCCGCGTCTTCGTGGTGGCGATCGACGAGGTGAAGGCGTCGCTCGAGACCGTGCGCACGGTGCAACGGAACTTTCCCCACCTCGTCATCCTCGCGCGCGCGCGCAACCGGCAGCATGCGTACGAGCTCAAGGCGATGGGCGTCGAGCACCTGTTCCGCGAGACGTTCGCCAGCAGCCTCGAGCTCACCCGCTCGGTGCTGGTGCAGCTCGGCCTGCCCTTCGGCGAGGCGCTGCGCACCATGGAGATCTTCCGCGCGCTCGACGAGAAGCTGCTCGACGACAGCTACCACCTGCGCGGTGACCTGCCGTCGCTGCAGAAGAAGGCGGCCACCTCGCGGGAAGAGCTGGAGAAGCTCTTCGAGGCTGATCAGGTGGCGCTCTCCGGCGCCCCGGCGTTACCCGTACCGGCAAAGGAGCAGCCGTCATGATCTCTCCCCAGCAGGAGTATCCGTGGCCGCAGCCCGCCCCGACGCCCGCCCGGGTGGAGGCGGCCCCGGTGCGCAGGCGCCTCGACGTCGAGAGCGTGAGTGAGGCCATCGAGCAGGCGATGATCGGTTGGTCGCCGGCCATCGAGGCGTCAGCGTGGAGCCTGGTCCTGGGCGAACCGCTGGTGCCCCTGGCCGCGGAGCCCGACCTGCCGGCCCGCGAGGTCCTCGTGCCGATCCCCTGGTCTTTCGGCCAGGCGACGTACGACGCGGTCGACGAGGCGCTGGCCGAGAGCTTCCCGGCCAGCGACCCGCCCGCCTGGACTCCCTGAGGCCTACGGGTTCTCGGCGTCTTCCGATTCGCGATCCGCGTCGGCGTTCGCCTTCTCGGCGTCGGCGTCGGCGGCGGCGGCGGCCTGCTCGAACTTCGCGTCAGCGGCGGCCTTGGCGTCGTTGGCGGCGGCCTGGGCCTCGGCCTTCTTCTGCTCGGCGGCGGCGAGCGCGGTGGTGCGCTTCACCTCGGCGTTCGCCTTCGCGGCGGCGGCCTTCGACGGGGCGTCCTTCTTCTCCTTCGCCTCGTCGGCGGCCTTCTTCGCGGTCTCCTTCGCCGCGGCGATCTTCTTCGCCCACTCGTCCTTCACCGTGGTGACGGCCGCCTTGTTCGACGCCTTCGCCGCGTCCACCTTCGACTTCGAGTCAGTCTTCGCAGCGGCGGCCTTCGCGGTGGCGGCCTTCTTGCGCTCGTCGGCCTTCGCCTTCGACGCCTTCCTCTTCTCGTCGCGCGCGGCCTTCGCGGCGGCCTTCTCTTCCTTCGTCTCTTCCTTCTTCGCGGCCGCCTCTTCCTTCTTTTCTTCCTTCTTCGCGGCGGCCTCTTCCTTCTTCTCCTCCTTCTTCTCTTCCTTCTTCTTCTCTTCCTTCTTCTCCGCGGCCTTGGCGGGCGGCGGGGGGGCGGGCTGAGCGAAGACGGCGAACGAGAGGGTGGCAGACAGCAGCAGGGCCGAGAGGCGCAAGGGGAAGCTCCGTTGGAATGAGGGGCGCGGAGTGTCGGCCAGAGGTGGCCTCGCCGCAATCTCTGCGCGCGATCATCCTGCGCGGGGGCCAAGAGGGCTCAATCGTTGGCAGGCGCCGTGGCACAGGTCATGAAGTCCAAACCCGGGAAATGCCAGCCCCCGACCTCGCGGTTCTCCTCGAGCGGCACCGGCACGACCCAACCCGGCTCGTGCAGTTGTTGCGCGACGTGCAGGATTCAGCCGGGTGGATCTCGCCCGCCACCATCACCGAGCTGGCAGGAAAGCTCGGCCTTCCCCGCGCGCGCGTGGAAGGGGTGGCGGGCTTCTATTCGTTCTTCTGCACCACGCCGCCCGGCGAGTACCGGGTGCTCTTCTCGGACTGCATCACCGACCAGTTCCTGGGCAGCCTCGCGCTGCGGCTGCGGCTCTGCTCGACCCTGCGGGTGCGCCCCGGCGCGGTCCGCGATGACGGGCGGGTCAGCGTCGACATCACCTCGTGCACCGGCCTGTGCGAGCAGGGGCCGGCGCTGCTGGTCAACGGCCGCGCGATCGGCCGCCTCACCGAAGAGCGCATCGACCTCATCGCCCGCTGCATCGAGGCCAGGCAGCCGGTCTCGCTGTGGCCGGCGCAGCTCTTCACCATCGAAGACGTGGTGCAGCGCAGCGACGTGATGCTCTCGAGCACGCTGCCCCGCGGGCAGGCGGTGCGCGCGGCGCTGCAGCGGGGCGCCGACGACACGCTCGAGCAGGTGCTGCGCTCGAAGCTGCGGGGCCGCGGCGGTGCGGGCTTCAGCACCGGGGAGAAGTGGAAGAGCGCGAAGGCGGCGCCGGGGCCGACGCGCTTCGTGGTGTGCAACGCCGACGAAGGAGAGCCGGGCACCTTCAAGGACCGCGTGCTGCTCCGCCACCACCTCGATCTGGTGCTGGACGGCATGACGGTGTGCGCCTGGGCCATCGGCGCGCAGCGCGGCTTCATCTACCTGCGCGGCGAGTATCTCTTCCTGGTGGACGCGATGGAGGCGGCGCTGGCGGCGCGACGCAAGGCGCACCTGCTGGGCCGCGACGTGCTGGGGCACCGCGGCCTCGACTTCGACGTCGAGCTGCACCTCGGCGCCGGCGCCTACGTCTGCGGTGAAGAATCGGCGCTCATCGAATCGCTCGAGGGCAAGCGCGGCATTCCCCGCAACCGGCCTCCGTACCCGGTCACCCACGGCTACCTGCAGCAGCCCACGGTGGTGAACAACGTCGAGACGCTGGCCGCGGCCGCGCTCATCGCGGTCAACGGCGGTGACTGGTACGCGGGCGTGGGCACCCCGAAGTCTTCCGGCACCAAGGTGCACTCGGTGTCGGGCGACTGCGCGCGGCCCGGGCTCTACGAGTATCCGTTCGGCGTCACCGTCAGGGAGCTGCTCGACGCGTGCGGCGCGAAGGACACCCAGGCCGTGCAGGTGGGCGGGCCCTCGGGCGTGCTGCTCGGCCCCGGGGACTTCGGCCGGCGGCTGTCCTTCGAAGACGTGTCGTCGGCGGGCGCGTTCATGGTCTTCGGCCCGCAGCGCGACCTGCTCGACG
The DNA here is from genome assembly GCA_030681645.1 of Archangium sp. Lineage (GTDB taxonomy): Bacteria > Myxococcota > Myxococcia > Myxococcales > Myxococcaceae > Archangium_A. The sequence goes on along the minus strand of JAUXRX010000034.1, from coordinate 20,438 downwards.
TGGTGGTGAACTTCGCCCACTTCTTCGCCCACGAGAGCTGCGGCTTCTGCACGCCCTGCCGCGCGGGCACCACGCTGCTCAAGCGCTCGCTCGACGCCATCGCCGCCGACCGGGGCACCCGGCGCGACGTGAAGGTGGCCTTGCGCCTGGCGAAGTTGATGCAGCAGACCAGCCACTGCGGCCTGGGTCACACCGCCGCCAACCCCTTCCTCAACCTGCACGGGAAGTTCAGGCCGACCCTCGACCGGCGGCTGTCCTCGCTCGACTTCCTGCCCACCTTCGACCTCGACGAGGCGCTGGCGCCGGCGCGCGAGGTGACGGGCCGCGACGATCGCCTCGCGCACCTGGAGGACCCATGACGAAGACCTTCACCCTCGACGGGCGGGAGGTGCCCTTCACCGACGGGCAGACCGTGCTGCAGGCCGCGCTGGACGAGGGCGTCTACGTGCCTCACCTCTGCGCGCACCCCGAATTCAAGCCGCACGGCAGCTGCCGGGTGTGCACGGTGAAGGCCGGCGGGCGGATGACGGCGTCGTGCACCTTGCCCGCGCAGGACGGGCTGGTCATCGAGAGCGAGACCGAGGAGGTGCGCGAGCTGCGGCGCGAGCTGGTGCAGCTGCTCTTCGTCGAGGGCAACCACTTCTGTCCGTCGTGCGAGAAGAGCGGCGACTGCAAGCTGCAGGCGGTGGGCTACCAGCTCGAGGTCAAGACGCTGCACTTCACGCAGCTCTTCCCCGATCGCCCGGTCGACGCGTCGCACCCCGACCTGCTGCTGGACTTCAACCGCTGCATCCTCTGCGAGCTGTGCGTGCGCGCCTCGAGCGAGATCGACGGCCGCAACGTCTTCGCCCTCTCGGGCCGGGGCATCGGCAAGCACCTGATCGTCAACGCGGAGTCGGGGAAGCTCGCCGACACGTCCATCGCCGTCACCGACACGGCGGTCGCGGTGTGCCCGGTGGGCGTCATCTTGAAGAAGGGGCGCGGCTTCGCGGTGCCCATCGGCCAGCGCACGTACGACCTGGCCCCCATCGACGCGCTCCCCCCGAGGAAGCCATGACCGCCCCGGCCCGCAAGCTCAAGGTGGCCACCGCCTCGCTGGCGGGGTGCTTCGGGTGCCACATGTCGCTGCTGGACATCGACGAGCGGCTGTTCACCCTGCTCGAGCTGGTGGAGTTCGATCGTTCGCCGCTCACCGACCTCAAGCACTGCAGCCCCTGCGACCTGGGGTTGATCGAGGGCGGGCTGTGCAACGCCGAGAACGTCCACGTGCTGCGGGAGTTCCGCAAGCAGTGCAAGGTGCTGGTGGCGGTGGGGGCGTGCGCGATCAACGGCGGGCTCCCGGCGCAGCGCAACCACCTCGACGTGAGGGAGTGCCTGCGGTCCGTCTACTCGACCGTGCCCAACGACCCCGAGCTGCCGTTGCCGCTCGACCAGGTGCACCCCATCAACGCCGTGGTGCGCATCGACTACTCGCTGCCGGGGTGCCCGCCCTCGGCCGACGCTCTCTGGCAGTTCCTCACCGATCTCCTCGCCGGCCGCACCCCGCACCTCGGGCACGGCCTCATCCGCTACGACTGACATGACCTCTCCCCTCGAGACCTCCAGCACCGACAAGCCCACCCGGCGCATCGCCATCGAGCAGGTCTCGCGCGTGGAAGGGCACGGCAAGGTGACGCTGCTGCTCGACGCCGAAGGGCACGTGCACCAGGCGCGGCTGCACATCGTCGAGTTCCGCGGCTTCGAGCGCTTCATCCAGGGCCGGCCGTACTGGGAGGTGCCGGTGATGGTGCAGCGGCTGTGCGGCATCTGCCCGGTGAGCCACCACCTCGCCGCGTCGAAGGCCCTCGACGTGGTGGTGGGGGCGAAGCAGGTGACGGCGACCGCGGAGAAGGTGCGGCGGCTGATGCACTACGGGCAGATGCTGCAGTCGCACGCGCTGCACTTCTTCCACCTCGCCTCGCCCGATCTGCTCTTCGGCTTCGACAGCGAGGTGTCGCGGCGCAACATCGTGGGCGTGGCCGCGGCGTACCCGGAGCTCGCGAAGCAGGGCGTGCTGCTGCGCAAGTTCGGGCAGGAGATCATTCGCATCACCGCGGGCAAGCGGGTGCACGGCACGGGCTCGGTGCCCGGCGGGGTGAACAAGTCGGTCTCGCGCGAGGAGCGAAAGGAGTTGCTGGCCGCGCTGCCCCAGGTGCTCGAGTGGGCGCGCAGCGGGGTGGAATTGGTGAAGGCGCTGCACGGGAAGAACCGCGCGCTGTACGAGTCGTTCGGCCTGTTTCGATCGACGCTGCTCTCGCTGGTGGGCGAGCAGGGGCGGCTCGAGTTCTACGACGGCACGCTGCGGGCGCGTGACGCCGACGGGAAGATCATCCTCGACGGGGTGGCGCCGAAGGACTTCCGGGCGCACATCGAGGAGGAGATCAAGCCCTGGTCGTACATGAAGTTCCCGTACCTCACCTCGCTGGGGCCCGAGCGCGGTTGGTACAAGGTGGGGCCGCTGGCGCGCGTGCAGAACTGCGACTTCATCCACACCCCGCTGGCCGAGGCGCAGCGGCAGGCCTTCCGCGACGCTCACGGCGGCGCGGTGGTGCACGCCCCGCTCGCGTACCACTGGGCGCGGCTGATCGAGCTGCTGCACGCGGCAGAGGTGGTGGGCGAGCTGCTCGTGGACGACGACCTCTCGGGAACCGAGCTGGTGGTCACCGGGGAGCGCACCGGCGAGGGCGTGGGCTGCATCGAGGCGCCCCGCGGCACGCTCATTCACCACTACCGGGTCGACGCGCAGGACCTGGTGACCATGTGCAACCTCATCGTCAGCACCACCCACAACAACCAGGCGATGAACGAGGCGGTGCGCGCGGTGGCGCGCGAGTACCTCGACGGGCACGAGCCCACCGAGCCGCTCCTCAATCACCTCGAGGTGGCCATTCGGGCGTTCGACCCGTGCCTCTCGTGCGCCACCCACGCGCTGGGGCAGATGCCGCTGCAGGTCGAGGTGCGGTCCCCGACGGGCGCGCTGCTGGGGAGGCTGGTCAGGTGACCGCGCCGGTGCTGGTGTTCGGCTACGGCAACCCCTCGCGCGGTGACGACGCGCTCGGGCCCGAGTTCGTGCGGCGCCTCTCGGAGCGCATGGGCCCGCAGATCGCCCGGGGCGAGCTCGAGGTGCTCACCGACTATCAACTGCAGATCGAACACGCGCTCGATCTCAAGGACAGGCTCTGCGTCTACTTCGTCGACGCGAGCACCGCTGGCGCGGACTTCGAGGTGCGCGCGGTGGAGCCGAAGCGTGACGCGAGCTTCACCTCGCACCTGCTCTCGCCCGCGGCGCTGCTGCACACCTTCGAAGAGGTGGAACAGGCCGCTCCGCCGCACGCGTGGGTGATCGCCATCCGCGGGGAGCGCTTCGAGCTGGGCGAGCCCCTCAGCGAGGACGCCGAGCGGCACCTGGAGATTGCGCTCGAGGCCTTCAGGCGCACCTGGGCCTGAAGAATTTGCGCGGCCATCATTGGGCCTGTTCACCTGCATTCCCGCCGCTCGGAGTGCGCACCACAACGACACTGCAGCGAGGGCGTGCCCTCTCTATCTTCGAGCAATTGGGGGGACGAGGTGTCCTGATGCCGCAGTTCCAACAGGTCGCAGGTTCCGTCGTGGGTGAGCTCGTGTCGGCGGGGGAGCTTCATGCTGCGCTCCACGCCGTGGGGCCGAGCGCCCAGCTCGAGCTGCAGCACCTCGGACGCATCGAGCGCGGCATGATGGCCGACCGGCTCATCCGCAACCTCAAGTCGCTGGGCGTGCACCGGGCCACGGAGCTCGAGAGAGAGCTGCTGGAGCAGCTCGAAGCGACTCCAGCCGGCAGGTACAGCTCGAAGCTCGACGGCGCGGTCTCGCTGGTCGAGCTGCGGAGCCATCTCAAGCAGTCGCTCACCGGCATCGGCCTCGGCTGGGAAGAACTCACTCGCACCCAATCGCTCGTCGCGGGTGTCGCGCGGTGGCTGCAGGCGATCGGCGGGGCGAGCATGGAGGTGATGTCGAGCGCGAACTCGGTGGACTTCAGGCTCACAGCGGAAGACCGGCAGCTGACGCCGTCCCTGGTGCGCCAGTCTCCCCTGATCCAGATGTTGTGCTCGCACTCCGCGCGCTTCGACGTGAACAAGGCGGACACCACCGTCGAGATCACCTTCAGCATCCAGCGCGCTGCCTGACTCAAGGACCCCATGCCCACCCTGCTCGACGTTTTTGCGACTCCCCGCAACGCGAAGTCCCGCACCCAGAAGCTCCGGCAGGCCTTCCTCGCCGGCTACCGGCAGGCGCACCCCGACTTCGTTCACCTCCCGCTCGATCTCGGCGCAGAGCACGCCACGCTGCCCGCCTTCGACGAATGGGACATCGAGGCGAAGTTCCAGATGGCGTACGGCGAGGGGAAGCTCGACGAGGTGGCCGCCGCCCGGTGGGACCGGCTCACCCAGCTCACCGACCAGCTGCACGCCGCCGACGTGCTGCTCATCACTGCGCCGATGTGGAACCTCGGCGTGCCGTGGATGCTCAAGCGGTGGATCGACTGCGTGGTGCAGGGCCGGCTCACGTTCGAGTTCGTCAACGGGCAGTTCAACGGCCTGCTCAAGGGGAAGCGCGCGGCGATTCTCACCACGCGCGACGGCGCCTACGGGCCGGGAACGCCGTACGCCGCGATGGACTTCGCGGTGCCCTACCTGCGCAGCGTGCTGGGCCTGGTGGGCTATGGCCCCATCGACGCCGTCATCGCCGAGCCGATGGTGATGGGCGGGGCCGAGGTGGGCGCCGCGGCGCTCGAGAAGGCCATTCTCGAGGCCGGAGGGCTGGGGAAGTCGCTGTAGCGTCAGTCGACCCAGAGCACGCAGACGACGCGATGGACCTCCGCGAGCGCGCTCACGCGGCAGGCCTTCGCCATCGCGCGGCGATCGAACCAGCCATCTGCGCCGAAGCGACAACTGTGCTCGGTCGGGCCGTCCCACAGCGCGTCGCGGGAACAGTCGCCGGCGATCCCCGGGAGGCCCGCGTCAGCTTCCGTCACCGCCACCAGCGCGTCGCAAAAGCCAGCGGCAGCAAAGGGGGCGCCGAAGCCGACGAACTTCCCGGGGCTGCAGGGGCACGTCGCGCGGCACTGCGCTTCGTCGGCGAAGACCCCGGGGCGACCGAGGGCAGGCTGCGCACCGCAGACCGTCCGGCACGCCGTCCCGTCGAACACCGCGGCCGTACCCACGAAGCACACCCCGTCGTCGCGGCCGTCCCAGACGCAGGGGTCGTACTCAGGCGGTGCGATCGCCGCGTCCGGCATCGAGACCACGGCGGGTGGAGGTCCTGCGTCGATCACGGGCAGAGGACTCGGACAACCAGCCAGGATCGTCACCGCCCACGCCCATCGCATGGCACGCAGCGTACCCCGGATCGTGACTGAGCCGTTGCGGGGTGGACGCGAGAGCTTTGCCTGACCGCCCCCGGACCGTCGCGCGAGCCGCGCACAGTCCGGGCCCAACAAGGAGGTCGCATGGTGACGACCCTGCTGGTGAGCATCGCGGCGATCGGCTTTCTCCTGCTGCTCGTGCAGCGCATCGCGCTCGCGGTCGCGCTGCTGCGCCCCGTGCCCGCACCTGGCCGTCTCGCGCCGGTCAGCATCTTGAAGCCGCTCTGCGGCGTCGACGACGCGCTCGAGGAGAACCTCCGCGCCTTCGCCGCGCTCGACTACCCGCGCTTCGAGGTGCTGCTCGGCGTGAAGGACCGCCACGACGCCGCCTATCCGCTCGCCCTGGCCTTCGCCCTGCGCGACCCGCGCTTCCGGGTGGTGCTGCAGCGTTCCAGCCCGGGCCTGAACCCGAAGGTCAACCAGTTGGTCACCCTCGCGGCCGAGGCGAAGCACGAGCTGCTGCTCGTCTCCGACAGCAACGCGCGGCTACCGAACGGCGCGTTGTTCGAGGTCGCGGCGTACTTCGAGGATCCCCGCGTCGGCTGTGTGACGCACCCGGTGAGCGGGCAGGGTCACGTGTCCTTCGGCGCGCTGCTCGACAACCTGCACCTGGTCTCGTCGGTCGGTGCCGCCCAGCTCGGCGTGAAGGCGCTGACGGGCAGGGACCTGGTGGTGGGCAAGTCGATGGCCCTGCGCCGCTCTGCGCTCGCCGCGCTCGGGGGCTTCACCGCCTACGCCGACGTGCTCGCCGAGGACTACGTCATCGGCCAGGACCTGCGCCGGCTCGGGCTTCAGGTGCGCGTGGCGCGAACGCCGGTGTGGAACGTGGCGCTGCACCGGCCGGTGCGCAGCTTCTTCGAGCGCTACCTGCGCTGGGGCGTGATTCACCGCACCGCGGTGACGCTTCCCACGTCGCTCGCGCAGGGGTTGGTCAATCCGCTCCCCTTCCTGACGATCGCCGCGGTCCTTCAGCCGGGGCTGCGCACGCTCGCCGCGCTGGCGCTGGGCACCCTGGTCAAGACCGCGCTCGACGTCAGCTCGGCCCGGGCGCTGCGCTGTGATCCGGCCGGCTGGCGCGCCGTGCCCGCGGTGGTGGTGAAGGACTCCATCATCTTCGTCACCTGGTTCCTTGGGCTGTGGTCGCGCACCGTCATCTGGCGGGGCAATCGCCTGCGCGTCGGGGCGCGGTCGCGGCTGCTGCGGCCTTCCACCGGGTTGCGGCCCGCCCACGCGGAGGCGTCGTGAGGCGGCTCTCGTTCATGGTCTCGGTGGTGCTCGTGGGCGCGGCGGTGCACACCCTGCGCGCCTGGCAGCAGTTGCGGTCCTGACATGGCGCGCCTGGCTCACCTGTCCGATCTGCATCTCGGTGAACGGCCGGAGCACGCCACGGCCGCGCGCGCGCTGGTGAGCTCGGTGCTCGAGGAAGACGTCGATCACGTGGTGGTCACCGGCGACGTGACGCACCTGGGCCGCATCGACGAGTACGAGGCGTGGCTGGAGATCTTCGACCCCCTGCTGCGCGAAAAGCGCGTCACCGTGGTACCCGGCAATCACGATCGCGCCGGCGATGGCGTGGCCGAGCTGCTCAGCGACGAGCTCCGCGTGTCGGTCGACGCGCGGGAGGGGCTGTTCATGGTGTGCGTCGACTCGACCGCGCCGCACAACCGCACCCCGTTCCGCAGCCACGGTGACCTGTGCGAGCGCATGCTGCTGAGCGTGGAAGAGGCGCTCGAGCTGGCGCCGCGCGACTGGACGCGCGCGGTGCTGCTCCACCATCACGTGCTCCCCATGCCGGTCGAGGGCGTGGGCGAGTGGTTCGCCGATCTCGTGGGCTGGCCGCACGCCGCCGAGCTCTCGCTGGGGCGCGAGCTGCTGCGCCGGGTCGAGGGACGGGTCGACCTGGTGCTGCACGGCCACCGGCACACGCCGAAGGAGCAGGTGCTCGAGGGCCGAAGGCCGCTTCGGGTCGCGAACGCCGGCAGCTCCACCGCGCTCGGCGCGTACCGCGTCTTCGAGCACTCCGCGGGCGAGGTGCAGCCCGGTGTGTGGGTGCACGCGCGGCCACGTCAGCGCACGCCGTTGCTCTCGCGGTGGTTTCAGCCTCCGGTCAGCGGCTGACGCTCCGTCGGGGTGCCATCTCCCCCTCGGGGAGAGGGAGAGACACGCTGCCGTTACTCCACGCGCACCACGTCGAGCAGCAGCACGTCCTGGCCGCGCCTGAGCTTGAAGCGCACCGTCGTGCCTGGCGCTCCGATGATCCGCGGCATGGTCTCCTCGACGGTGGAGACGCCGGCGCCGTCCACTTCCAGCACCTCGTCGCCGACCTTCACGCCGGCGCGCTGGGCCGGACCACCGTTCATGAGGACGCCCACCACGGGCGTGGTCGCGCCCTGCGCAAAGCCGAGGCCCACGCGCCCGGGCTCGACCTCGTCGCGGCCCAGCACCGAGAGCGTCACCTCGGTCGCGTTCGGCGCGATCGACGTCAGCGTCGCCGAGCGCCACGGAGCGCGCACGACCGCGCGGCGAGGCTCCTCCACCTCCTCGCAGCTCGTCACCACCACGCCGCCGTCTCCCGTCACCAGCGGCTCGCAGCCCGTGAGGCTCACCCGCACGCCCGCGACCGGCGCGCCGCGCCTCACCGTGCGCACCGTCACTTCGCTCGGGGCGGCAGGCTTCTCGAGGAAGAACGAGACGGGCCCGGACCGGGGCACCCGCTGGCTCCGGAGCCGATACGGCCCGCGCCGCATCGCGACCTCGCTCTCGTCGCAGAGCCAGAAGGCCGCCTTCCAGTCGGTGAGCTGCACGTACCAACGGCGTGGTTGGCCTTCTTCCGTCCAGCGCACCTCGAGGAACATCGACTTCGGCGGCGCGGCGGGCAGGTCTGCGCCCGTCAACGTCAGCTCGAGCGGCGGCCCGTCACCAGCCCGGAGCGTCGGCCGGCACTTCGGCATGCGGCCCTTCGGCGCGGGCTCCTCCTCGTCCTCCTCCTGCGCCAGGGGCGAGGGCTCGAGTGGCTCCGTCGAGGTCACGACCGAAGGTGAGGTGACTGCGCGTGGCGCTGACGTCGTGGGCGGCGCAACCGTGAGCCCGTCCTCGGGTTCGTCGACGGACCTGAACCACAGCGCGCCCAGCAGCAGCACCACCAGCCCGAGGATCAACCCGCCGACTCGCATGGCCGCCAGTGTGCCCGAAGTCGTGCATGCTTCGGTTCCCATGAATCGACCGAAACCCCAGCGCCTCATCGAGCCGCTGCCCCTCGACTCCCGGCGCTGGCGCACGCTCAAGGCCCACTTCGACAACGCCGCGAAGGACGGCGACGAGGTGCCGGCGGTGACGAAGCTGCTGCCGCGCTGGGAACGCGCGATCGGCGCTGGCAGTCGGTCGCGTCTGTCGGTCAACGCGCGGTTGACCTGCATCCCGTCATAGGCGCCCGCACTGAGCTGTCCCCCACCTCGGGCGGCACGACGGAGATCCCATCAACCGACCGGGGAGATAGGGTCGCGCTCCATGAGCGGCACAGAGCTTCCGCAGGACGGTCGTCGGCTTCGCGCGGTCCGCACCCGCGCCCGCATCCTCGAGGCGTTGCTCGAGCTGATCGACGAAGGCCGGCCCGAGCCCACCGCCGCCGAGATCGCCGAGCGCGCGGGCGTGGCGTTGCGGTCCATCGCGCAGCACTTCAAGACCCGCGAGCAGTTGCTCGCCGCCCTCGCTGAGAAGCACCTCGCGCGGCTGCCGCACAGCGAGCCCGCGGCCACGACCGGCACCTTCGAGCAGCGCCTGGTCAGCTTCGTGGCGACCCGCAGCAAGGCGCTCGAGACGAGCGTGGCCATTCGCCAGATGGGCCGCTCCGCTGAAGGCCGCTGGGAAGCCATCTCTGCCGCGTTCAAGGAGGTCTCGCGTCAGCGCCGCAAGGAAGTGCAGCGCTCCTTCGCCGAAGAGCTCGCGAAGCAGGACGGCTGGGTGCTCGACGCGGTCGACGCCGCCAGCGCAGGTGCCTTCTGGGACTCGCTGCGCCAGACCCAGGGCCTCTCGACGAAGCGGGCGAGCACGGTGATGCAGGAGACCCTGCGGCGTCTGCTGGGGTGACATGTTCGAAGAGCTCCTCACCGCGGCGCGCTTCTCGAAGGTCCACACCTGGGGCCGCTTCCTCTGGGGCGAGGCCGGCGCCGCGCGTTCGCTCTACGAGCACGACGGCGACGTGGCGCACTTCGATCTCGAGGGCCGCTGGCAGCGGGCGAAGGTGAACGGCCGCACCCTGCTGCGCGGGCTCGACGGCGTGGTGCTGGAGCGCTTCGGCGGCGCTGCCGGGGAAGACGTGCGCCTCACCGACGTGCGGCTCGCGCACGAGGCGGTCACCTCGCTGCTCGAGCGCGCGCGGCTCGACGCGCCGGTGCTGCTGCCGGGGTGGACGGTGGAGCAGTTGCTCGCCGAGAAGGAGCGCTTCCTCGAGGCGTACCGGCCGGTGGGCATCGTGCCGCCCGATCGCTACCGCTCGCTCATCATCCAGGCCACCCAGGGTTGCGCGTACAACGGCTGCCTCTTCTGCTCGCTCTACAAGGGCCAGCGCTACCGGGTGGTGCCGCCCGCCGAGCTGCGCACGCACCTGCAGAAGGTGAAGGCCTTCGTCGGCTCGGGCCTCGAGGGGCGCCGCGGCGTCTTCCTGGGCGAGGCGAACGCGCTGGCGATGCCGCAGGCGGCGCTGCTCGAGGTGTTCGACCTGCTCCACGCCGAGCTGCCGAGGCTCGCCACCGACGTGTCGAGCTTCATCGACGCCTTCGACGACTACCGCACGGCCGAGGAGCTGGCGGCGTTGCGCGCGCGCGGGCTGACCCGGGTGTTCATCGGCGTGGAGTCGGGCGACGAGCCCACGCTCGCCGTGCTGGGCAAGCCCGCGACCGTCGCGGGCGTGAGCCGCCTGGTGCAGTCACTCAAGGCCGGCGGCGTCTCGGTGGGCGTCATCTTCCTCGCCGGCCTCGGGCGGGCGCACGTGGAGAAGTCGGCTGAGCTGCTGCCCACGCTCGGCCTGGACGAACACGACGTCGTCTACGTCTCACCCCTCGTCGTCTCTGAGGGGCCGCTCGCGGTACAGCTCGAGCGCCGGGGCCTGGTGAACGTGGACGCCGAAGCCGAGGCGGCCGAGCTGCGCGCCCGCCTCGGGGGCCGCGCAAAAGTGGCGCGTTACGACGTGCGCCGCTGGGTGTACGCCTGAGTGGCGCGGAACCCCTCCGTGCCCTCTCTGGCTCCTGAGGTGCGCATGCCGACCGACGGCCCTACCGAGATCGCCCGCGCCATTCTCGACGGCTTCGACAAGCACTACCGGCTGTTCCGCGCCATCAGCGCCGGCGCGAAGGAGCGCTTCGAACGCGGCGACTGGGCGGCGGTGCGGCAGGCCAACCGCGAACGCATCGACATGTACGACGCGCGCGTGCGCGAGGCGGTGGCGGGGCTGCAGCGCTTCCCCCGCGCGAGCGACGAGGTGCTCTGGCCGGCCATCAAGCAGGCCTACGTGGGGTTGCTGCTCGAGCACCAGCAGCCCGAGCTGGCCGAGACGTTCTTCAACTCGGTGGCCACGCGCGTGCTCAGCCGCACCTACTACACGAACGCCCACATCTTCTGGCGGCCCGCGGTGTCCACCGAGCACATCGAGAGCCTCTGCCCCACCTACAAGGTCTACTACCCGGCCGAGCGCGGGCTGCGCGGCACGCTCAAGAGCATCTTCCTCGACCTGCAGCTGCTCTCGTCCTGGGAAGACCTCGAGCGCGATCTCCACTCGCTCTTGAAGGTGGTGAGCGAGCTGTTGCCCAAGCCGCGCGAGGTGACGCCCTCGCTGCAGGTGCACGTGCTCTCGTCGCTCTTCTACCGCAACCGCTCGGCCTACCTGGTGGGCCGGCTCGACACCGGCGCCGCCGAGTTCCCCTTCGCGGTGCCGATTCGGAAGAACTCGAAGGGTGAGCTGTACCTCGACGCGGTGCTGGCCGGGCAGGAGCAGATGGGCACGCTCTTCTCGCTCGCCCGGGCGTACTTCATGGTCGACATGGAGGTGCCGTCGGCCTTCGTCTCGTTCCTCAAGAGCATCTTCCCGGGCAAGCCTTCGGCCGAGCTGTACATCGCGCTGGGGCTGCAGAAGCAGGGGAAGACGCTCTTCTACCGGGACCTCTTCGAGCACCTGCGCCACTCCACGGACCGCTTCGTCATCGCGCCGGGCGTGAAGGGCATGGTGATGGTGGTCTTCACGCTCCCGTCGTTTCCGTACGTGTTCAAGGTGATCCGCGATCGTTTCGAGCCGCCCAAGGACGTCGACCGCCAGAAGGTGATGGAGCAGTACCAGGTGGTGAAGTACCACGACCGCGTGGGGCGGCTGGCGGACACGCTGGAGTACTCCGACGTGGCGCTGCCGAGGAGCCGCATCGAGCCCTCGCTGATGGCCGAGCTGGAGCGCCTGATTCCCTCGCAGCTCGAGCTCGACGGTGAGCGGCTGGTGATCAAGCACGTGTACATCGAGCGCCGCATGGTGCCGCTCGACGTGTGGCTGCAGGGCGCCGACGACGAGAAGTTCAAGCGCGGGCTCAAGGAGTTCGGCCAGGCCATCCGCGAGCTGGCGGGCGCGAACATCTTCCCGGGCGATCTGCTGCTGAAGAACTTCGGGGTGACGCGCTCGGGGCGGGTGGTGTTCTACGACTACGACGAGCTGGCCGAGGTGACCGCGTGCACCTTCCGGCACCTGCCCACGCCGAGGGACGACGACGAGGTGATGTCGAGCGAGCCGTGGTTCTTCGTGGGCGCCACCGACATCTTCCCCGCCGAGCTGCCCACCTTCCTGTTCAACAGCGCGAAGGCGCGCGACCTCTTCCTCTCGATGCACGGCGACCTGGCCACGCCGGAGTTCTGGAAGGCGAAGCAGGAACAGCTCTCGCGCGGGGTGGAGGACGACGTGATGCCGTACCCGGAAGCGCGGCGCTTCCCCCACCAACACGGTTGATCGGCTCCCCGGATTTGGGTGCAGCAGGGGTCGACCGTCCATGATTTCGGGTGTACGTCAGGCCCATGTCCGTCCCCGCCTTCATGCTGTCGCTGCTGGGCCGTCAGCGTCTGCTGTTGGGCGCGCGGTTCCTCGAGCGGTACCCCTCGAACTGGTTGGTCTGGGAGCCCGGCACCTGGCGCCCGGCGCGCTCGGAGAGCACCAGCAACACCGAGGCGACGCAGCTTCCCACTGGCGGCCCTACGGTTCGGCCCGTCGGTGACGACGCGCTGTGCTTCGAGCTCAAGCGCCGCCCCACCGATCTGCAGCTGGGGCGCGCGACCGACAACCAGATCGTCGTCAATGATCTCACCGTCTCGCGCACCCAGCTCCACCTCACCTTCGCCGACGGCACGTGGCGCGTGCACACGCAGGTCCTGGTGATGGTCGACGGCCTGCCCGTGGGCGCAGAGGGCGCGGTGCTGAAGAACGCGTCGGTGGTGGTGATCGGCGACGTGCGCCTCACCTTCTACGAGCCCGAGGGGTTCCTCGTGCGGCTGCAGCACGACCCAGCGAAGGGGGCGCTGCCGTTGCCGGCGGCGATCTCCCCGCTCCTCAAGCGGCGCTGAGCCTCAGGGCGCCGCGGGCGGGTACACTGCCGGCTGAATGAAGACCTTCACCCTGCTGCTCGCTCTCGCAGGAACGTGCGTGATGGCCCAGGACAGACACGTGACCCAGCAGGCGCCGGCCATCTTCTTCGTGGGCGGTCCGCGGGTGGACGACGCCGAGGCGCTGCAGCGCTGGCTTGCGGGCCACACGAACGCCGCGGCGCTCAAGTTGCCTTTCACCATCTGGAAGACCCAGGGCCTTCGGCTCGCTGGCGCCATCGGTGTGCACGGCGCGCTGCCCGAGCGCCCCTGGCGGTTCGACGACAGCGCCCTGGGGATCGCGCTGGCCCAGCGCCTGGAGCGCCTGTGCAGGGAAGAGCGCTGCGTGGTCTGGCTCTCCGGCCGCGTGGGCAGCCTCGGGAGCGGGGACGAACCCACCTTCACCGTGTTCGCCGTGCACGAGCAGGTGGTGGGTGACGGCCCGCACTCCGCGCAGGCCGGGCGCACGCCCGACTGCCTGGCGATTCAGGTGATGAAGAAGGTGCACTGCGCGCGGGGCCCGGCGCGCTGCGAGAAGTGCAAGGCCGCCGCGGCCGAGCCAGCGCGACCGAAGCTGCTGGACCTGTGCCCCTGGCCCCCCGAGGCGGCCCGGCCGGTGGTCGACCTGGTCCGCGACGGCGGCACGCAGCACCACGTCTACGACGTGCTCAAGACCTTCGACACCCTGGACCAGGCCCGCGCCTTCGCCGCCGAGTACGGCCTTCGAGACGTGAAGCGCTGATCAGCGCCGCGCTCACCGGCCCGCCGGAAACCACAGCACTCAGTGGGTCGTCACGGTCAGCAGCGCCCAGAAGCCGTGCTCCGGAACGATGATGTCGGTGCAGGTGGCGGCGATCAGGTTCTCTCCGATGACCAGGTTCTGCGTCACGTTGCTCAACGTTCTCAGCGTCGTCTGGCCATCGGCATCGAAGACCACCTGGGTGCCGTTCAGCCAGAGCTCCATGTCGTCGTTGCAGGCCACCTTGAGCGTGGCCGAGTCGATGACGCCGCTGAGGGTGAACTTGTGGCGCAGGTAGATCCTGGCGCTCCCTGAGGCGGAAGTCGGTCCGTCCCAGATCTCGGGCGCGTCCCTGGTCCCGGCGACCCTGGGTGCGATGACCTGTGCGAACGCCCAACTACCGTCGGCGAAGCCCACGAGCGTGGTCCAATCGGGGGAGGCCGGGGTGGCATTCGTGACGCGCCACGTGCTGCTCGTCTCGATGAGGGTCGTACCGCCGCCGCCCGTGCCGCCGCCCGTGCCACCGCCTGTGCCGCTCGTGGAATCGTAGGTCGCGCGTTTGGATGCGCGAATCGGGGCGCTCGAGGCCGCTGCGCTCCACACGGCCCTGACCTCCCCGCCGGCGTCGCAACCCATGGTGCAGGTCCACGCGAACTTCACGACGCCGTACTCGTCCAGGGTCGCCTCGGAAGGCTCCACCGTGCCGACGTCGACGCTCAAGGTCACTGTGCCCTTGCCGACGAGCCCTTGGCCGTCGATCGCCGTGACCTTCCCTGAGAGCACCGTCACGCCCGGACCGAACGCAGACGGAGTGATCGCGACGATGAGTTCAGGGGTTGCCGTCGCGGGAGAACACGACATCAGAGAGAGGGCCACCACCACCGCCAGTCTTTCCATGGCTCCAGTATCGCGAGGCCGAGGCCCACAAGCGAGGAAGACTTCAGCGCGACGTGAAGACGCTCGCGCGAAGAACCGCCCGAGCAGGGCCGCGCTGCTCGCGCCACCGACAGCGTGAGCGGAGTGTTGACCCTGGGGGCGTTTCCTATTGGCCGATGACCCGGCAATACCCGCCCTGCACCTCGAAGCTCCCTTGCGGATGACAAGTGGAGGTTACGCCAGCGCAGTACGCGCCCTCGGGACAACTGCCCGCGCCCCGGCAGTTGATGAACCCGCACGTGTTCGAGCCGGGAAAGCACCGCCCGAAGAGCGCGCCGAGCACGCACCCACCATCAGGAAGACACTCGGCCTCGCAGGCGCCGGTGCCTGCGTCTTCGTTGCGGCGGAAGCAGCCACCCCTCGCGCCCGCAGGACAGCTCAACCCGGGTCCGCAAGGCGTGCTGCAGAGCTTCCAGCGCAAGCCGCTGGGCAGGCACTGCAGACCCGCAAGGCAGCTCGCGTCGTCATCGCACGGGCCACCGAGCGGCTGCTGCGCGAGTGCAGGCGGCACCTCGAACTCGGGACAGCCCGGCCCGCACTCGCAGCCCGTGCTGAGCACGAGCGTGAGCATGGTCGCGCACCAGACCAGGAGGCCCTTCCTCATGCAGTACAGCCGCGCGGTCTGAGAACACTGAGCATGGCGGGGCTCTTACTGCACCCTACCGCCAGCGTTTGTCTTCGTGCGTGGGCCCGTGCGACGTCACGCCGACCGGTGCGCCGAGCGTGCGCTCCACCCAGTCCGCGAACGCTTGATCGGGAATCGGCGCCAGCATCGGCGCCGCGCGCTCGAGCGCTCGAGTCAACGCGGCCTGCTGAATGAGCCGCTCGGGCGAGCCTTCAGGCGCGGTCAGGGTCCGCGGCTCGAAGGCGTACCCCTCGACGAAGCGCGCCTGTTGTCGATCGACGTGTGTGAGCGCGAGCCAATCGACCCCGCCATTCGCAGCCATCGCGTAGCGCAGGAGAATCGGGTCGAACCAGCCCACCCGAAACGCACCCTGCCAACCGGCACTCTGGTTGTGAGGCTCAGGCAAGCGCGCCGACAGCTCCGCCGACTCCGACGGGAGCGGCCCCGCACCGTGCCGGGTCAAGGTGCTGCGCAACACGCCCACCCGCTCCACCCGGTGCGGCGAAGCACGCAGCCAGTGCAGCGCGTGGCGCGCGGTGCAGGTGCTCCAGGTGGTGTGCGGGTGAAAGCCGTGATGCTCGTCGAGCAGGATTCCCTGGGCTCCTTCGAACACGATGGGGTGCTCCCGATGCGCGTGCGCCACTTCTTCATCGGTCACCAGGCGCAACGGCAGCGCGCGCACCAGGTCCAACCAGCGCCGTGCCAACTCCGGGTCCTGCAGCAGCAACCAGTCGGCGTCCTTCTCCACGGCAATTGGCAGCGATTGGAACAGCCGCGCCCGAATGCGCTCGAGCAGGTCGCCTACGCCCCTGTCGTGGAGCTCGCTCATTCGCAGCGCGTCGTCAGCGTGGGCCAGCGCATCGCGCACCGTCTCGCCCACGCCCACGCCGCAGGTGCCGTGCCTCGACAGGCGCTCCCTCAGCCGCCCGGCGGCCTGATGAAACGGAGTCGTCACCAGGCACCGAGGGTCCACCGTCAGGCGACTCCAGGCATCGGAGACACGGACGCGGGCGAGGTAGTCCGCCTCGACCGCGAGCGCGGTGGGGTGCACCACCACCTGCGCGGCGAGATGGGTGCGCACGCCTTCCACGAACGTGCCGGCGCCGAACTGCGCGAAGGTGTGGTGACGCCCATCAGGGAGCACCACGTTGTGACCGGCCTGCGCGCCTCCGTTGAAGCGCACCACGAGCCGGGCATCGAAGCGGCGGGTGAGCGCATCGGTCACCGTGCCCTTCCCACAATCTCCGAAGCCCAGGCCGGTGACGATGAAGGCGCGGGGTTGCTGGTCGCGCCGCTCAGTGATGCGTCGCTCCGGGGTCACGCGCGCTTGAGCCCGCTGGGCCCGTCGGACACGTCGAGGACCTCGGCGGTCGATTCCAGCTTCAACCTGGGCGCGTCGTCCTTCCCCAGGCTCGCCGCGAAAGGCATCAACGCGCGCGCCACGCGACCCACGCGCCGGCCGTCGAAGCCGCCGTCACGCAGCTGCTTCGCCAGCGAGTCGAGCGTGTGCAGCCCCTGCCCGAGAGCCAGCAGGCCCGCCACCACCACGCTGGTGTCCTCGGGGCTCTCCAGGCAGACGACGTGATCGCCCAGCAGGTCACGCCACGCGCGCTCGCAGTCCGCCCGGCGCTCGAGATCAGGAATGAGAAAGAACGGCTCGAACGCGTGCTGCACTTCTTCCACGACCGAGGCCAGCGGGAGGTCGACCTCCAGCTCGTCACCCAGCCACTGCTTGACCATCTTGCGCGAGACGTGGCTGTACGGCTTCTCGTCGCCGGTGAGGAACAGGTAGCCGCGCTGCCCGCGCTTGCGGTGGCAGTCCAGGTCGAGGTGGCGCGCGGCGAAGTACAGCGCGAGGTCGTACGACTCGCGGTTGCCCGCGCCGCCGCCGCCTTCGAGCCAGGTCCAGGTGAGCCATTGATCCATCAGCTCCGCGGTGGACTCGAACTGACCCACCTGCAGCGGCGCGCGATCATCGAAGGCGTCGCCCACCGCCATGAACAACACCTGGGGGTCAGGCACGCCGAACTCGCCCAGGCGCTTCATCAGCCCCGGGAGATCGTGCCGCGCGAGCCGTTCAGGCACCGCG
Source organism: Archangium sp. (assembly GCA_030681645.1). GTDB lineage: Bacteria > Myxococcota > Myxococcia > Myxococcales > Myxococcaceae > Archangium_A. The sequence goes on along the minus strand of JAUXRX010000034.1, from coordinate 3,004 downwards.
CCCATCGACCCGGTGACGTCGAGCGCGAAGGCGATGGCCAGCGATTGGGGGTGCTGCGCGCTGTCGCGGCTCTCGCGCAGGCCCACGCCGCGCGGGTCCATCAGGGGGTGGCAGGCGCGCTGCGCAAAGAGCTGTTGCGTGGGCTTGCTCGCCCTGACCGAGGTGAGCGCCGCGTGGGCCTCGTAGCTGTACGCGCCGTACCCCACGTCACGCCTTCCCGTTCGCCGCCGCCCACGGCCGCAGGGCCTCGACCACCTGCTTCGCGCGGGTGTTGCCCGACGCGGTGAGGCTGGCCTCGAGCTGGGCAAGGCCCTTCACCGCTCCCTCTCCCAGCGCGACCAGCCCGGCCGCTGCGGCGCACGTGTCGGCGGGGTCATCGAGCGAGATGAACGAGTCGCCAAGATACGGGGTCCAGAACGCGGAGACGCCGGCGCCGCGCTTGCGATCAGGCGCGATGAAGAAGGGGTGGAACGTGCGGCGTACGTCGGCGATCACGGCCTCGAGGGGCATGTCCTGCTGGTCGGTGCCGAGCCAGCGCTTCACCAGCGCGCCGGAGAGGGTGGTGTTGCTGGGCTCGTCGCCGGTCATGAAGAGGTAGCCCTTGCGCTGGCGCTTCTCCCAGCAGTCCATGGCGGTGTGGCGGGCGAAGAAGTGGAACGCCAGCTCGTAGAGCTCGTCGCCGCCGCCCTTGAGCGAGCACCGGGTCAGCCACTGGTCCATCAGCTCGGCGGTGGTCTCGAACTGGCCGACCTGCAACGGCCGCCCGTCACCCGTCACGTCGGTCAAGCACGCGAAGAGCACCTGGGGGCTGGCCACCTTCGCGTCGGTGAGCAGCTTCATGAAGCCGGGAAGTTGCTTGGTGGCGATGTCGACGGGGATGCTCGACATCGAGCCGCTGATGTCGAGCGCGAAGACGATGCCCAGGGAGTCGGGGTTGTCCTTGCTGTCGCGCGACTCGCGGTACTTCACGCCCTTCGGGTCCATCTTCGGGTCGACCACCGTCCCCTTGAAGACCGCGGCGGCCGACTGGCCCGCACGGCTGGTGGTGATCGCCTGATGCGCTTCGTAGCTGTACGACCCGTAACCCATGTGAGCTCCCTGGTGAGTGAGGCGCTATTTCCAACCCGGCATCTGAAACGGCACGTACTGCGGTGGGCCGAACACTTCGCGGGCCACGCGATCGACCTCGGCGATGAGCGCCCACCCGTCAGCGAAGCTCGCCGCGTCGTCGGTCACGCGTTGGAGGAGGCGCTGCAACGGCTCGGGCACTGACCCGCCGAGGAGTGAGCTCACCGCTTGCGCGCTCATCGCGTAGTCGATCGCGGGCTGCGCCACCGTGCCGGGAGTCAGGCCACGCACGGTCACCTTCACCGGCGCGCCCACGTGCGTCGCACAGGAGAAGCCGATCAAGCGCACCCCGTGATCCCTCGCGTGCACCAGCAGGTGCTCTGGCAGCACCGCGCCGTGCACCCAGCCCGTGCCGTGCAGCCACGCGAGCGACTCGAGCACGCGCTTCCACAACCAGATGGACGCGCCCGGGGCGATGCCCGCGGGGTAGGCCGCGCGCACGTCGTCGAAGGTGTGGACGAACCCCGACGCGAGCCCCAACACCATCACCTGCCGGGTGCCTTCGGTGCCGTGGATGCCGAGGCGGGCTTCTCCGAACGCCACCGGTGAGGGCATGAGGCGGGAAAAGTGCGCGGTGCCGTCGCGGGTGGCGCGCTGGAGCGACCCGAGCACGTCCCACTCGTGGCGGAAGACGTCGAGATCGTCGGGTGCGCGCAACATCTTCACCACGACCTGTTCCGAGAGCCGGTGATCGAACCGCCCCAGGAACACGTCGCTCGAGCTGCCCCTGGCCACCCGCCCGTCGAGGATGTAGCGCCGGCCGCCGGCCCAGAGGCGCGTGCGCCCGGGCTCGGGGAGGTCCATTTCCGGCGGTTGCATCAGCCGCACGCCGCCCGTGGTGGGCACCAGCGCGACGCCGCAGTAGTCGCAATGCATCACGCCCGTCGGCGCCAGCTTCGGCAGCGGCGCATTGCACTGCGGGCAGGTGACGAGCGTGTACGTGACCATCGGCCGCGAAGCGTAGGCAAAGGAAAAGGGGACAGGCTGCTTTTCGGGAAGGAAATGGGGACAGGCTGCTTTACGCCCCCAGCGACTGGCTGGACGCCCCCGCTGCTTTCGGCCGGCCTCGCGGGCGAAGCGTGGCCTCGAGGCCCCAGGCGTCGGCCGCCCGCGCGCGCCAGTGTGAATCGCCGAACGGCGTTCCCCGGCGAATGGACGCGCGCACGTCTTCTTCCGGGCACTCATCCAGCGGCGTTGCCAGCCACGTGTCCACGCCCTGCGCAGGCTCGACGGGCCAGGGGGCGAGCATGCGCTCGAAGCGAAGACTGCTCCACTGCCAGTCCCAGGGTGACCGGACGAGCTGGGTCCGGCAGGGGTTGAGCAGGACGTACCGCAGCACCGTGAGCAGATGCGCGTCTTCTTGAATGGGAAAGCTCTTGAAGCGGCCCTGCCAGATGTGGCCGCTCGACGCGTGCCGCTGGTGGTGGCGGCGAACGTGCGAGGTCAGCCACCACTGCATCATGGCGCTCAGCTCGGCGCTCTGTTCCACCCGTGCGACCAGGTGAAAGTGGTTCGGCATCAGGCAGAACGCGAGCAGGTCGACCGGGTGACGCTGGCGGGCTTCGTCGAGGAGCGCGATGAAGGACTGGTACTCGCTGGCTGAGTGGAAGACGGTCGCGCGGCCATTGCCGCGGCTCAGCACGTGCGCGACCCCACCACCCCTCAGACCTCTCGGAATTCTCGGCATGGCTCTTCCTATCGGCACCCACTGACATTCAGGCCGGGAGCGGCGGTGGGGGGGTGCACGACGAGATTGAGGGAAGCCCGCGATTCCGGGGGGATCGACAGGGGCGCGAAGGGCGTGATCTACGCGGCGCATGAGCCGACGCCGAAAGCCCCGCACGCCTGCGACCAGCAGTACGCCGCCGAACGACGG
>JAUXRX010000018.1 GCA_030681645.1 Archangium sp. | reverse complement strand
TACCTGCGCCGGTCGCGCAGTCGTGGGACGCGCCGGTCGAGGTCGCTCCGCAGCCGAGCGTGGTACCTGCGCCGGTCGCGCAGTCGTGGGACGCGCCGGTCGAGGTCGCTCCGCAGCCGAGCGTGGTACCTGCGCCGGTCGCGCAGTCGTGGGACGCGCCGGTCGAGGTCGCTCCTCAGCCGAGCATGGTCGAGCCGGTCGCGCAGTCGTGGGACGCGCGGGTCGAGGTCGCTCCTCAGCCGAGCATGGTCGAGCCGGTCGCGCAGTCGTGGGACGCGCCGGTCGAGGTCGCTCCGCAGCCGAGCGTGGTACCTGGGCCGATCGCGCAGTCGTGGGACGCGCCGGTCGCTCCACAGCCGAGCGTGGCAGTCGAGCCCGAGCCGGCGGCGCAGCCGCAGTCGTGGAACGCGCCCGCCCCGCAGTCGAGCGTCGTGGCGCCCGAGCCGATCGCGCAGTCCAGGCCGTGGGACGAGGTCGCGCCGCCGAGCGTGGTGGCCGAGCCGGTCTCGCAGCCGCAGTCGTGGGACGCGCCGGTCGAGGTCGCAGCCCCGCCGCCGGTCGCGGAAGTCGCGCCGCCGCCGAGCGTGGCCCTGGCGCCCGAGCCGGTCGCGCCGCTTCCGATCGCCCTGACGCCGGCGGCGGTACCGCTTCCCCTCAAGAGCTCCCTCGACGCCCCCGTGGAGATCTCGCTCGCGCAGCCCCGCCTCGAGCCGATCGCCCTGAACGCACCACCCCAGCCGCTTCCGGCGGTGATGCGCGCCCCGCCTCCGGTGTCCGCGCCGCTCGCCGCGGCTGCCGCGCCCGCGGTGGAGCCCGAGGTTTCGCCGATTCCCTCATCGTGGGGCGTCGTCGAGAGTCCCGCCGCCCCGAGCGCGCCAGTGGCGCCCGAGTGGGCCGCTCCCTTTGCAGCGGCACCTGCAGCCGCGCCCGAAGCGACGCCGTCGTGGGACGCCCCCATCGAAGAGTCGGCGGTCCCCGTCGAGGAAGACACGTTCCTCGAAGCGACGCTCGAGCTCGAGGCCGAGGTGGTCGAAGCGCCTGCGCCCGTCGCACCGGTCGCCAGCTTCGGGTCCGCGTTCGACATGCTGGCGATGCCGCCCGAGTCGGCGCCGCGCATTCCCACCTTCGCGACGGCCGTGCCTGCGCCTGCGCCGGCCCCCCTCGCGCCGCTGCCGCGCGACCAGGTCTTCGCCAGCAGCTGGGAAGAGACGGCAGAACCGGCAGAGCCGCCGCCCGACGCCTCGGTGTTCGGCCAGGCCTGGGACAACGGCGAGCCGGCCACGCCAGCGATCGAGCTCGCGCTCAGCGGAGACCCGTCTGACGCGGTGGAGCTGGCCTCGGCCTCCGAGTTCATTCCCCAGGTGGGCTCGCCGGGCGACGCGGGGCTCGAAGCCGACATGGGCGAGTTCGTGGTGGAGTCGGCGTCGGTAGCCGCGCTGGCCACCAACGTCCGCGAGACCGGCCCCTCTTCGATCGACGACGGGAAGCTCGAGCTGGCGAGCAACGTCGACTTCCTCGACAACTCGCAGCTGACCGGCACGGGCGAGGCGTGGTCTGACACGCGCAACTCCATCCCCCTCGAAGGTGAGGAGGAGGGAGAGGTCATCCAGGGCATGGTGCTCGAGGAAGAAGAGCCCGTGCACGCCGAGCCCGCCGACTCGTGGGGCGTCGCGATCTCGCAGCCTTCGCCGGCGCCAGTGGCCGTCGCGCCGCCGCCCCAGCCCGTCCGTCCTCCGCCGCCTGCCCCTGCGCCGCCTCAGGCCGCGCGGGTGGTGCCTCCGCTCGGCGGGGCGGCACCGCTGCAGACGCGTGTGGCCGTGCCGGTGGCCGCCCCCTCGACCCCGGTCACCAGGTCGGCCCCGCCCGTGTCGGCGCCGCCCACGCCGGTCGGCCAGTCAGCCGTGCCGGTGGCGGGCCCGGGGGCTTCTTCGCCGTCACTGCAGCCCGTGGGCGCCTCGTCCGGCCAGCCGGTGCTGGTGCCCGGTGAGCACCGGGTGATCCTCCACACCGTCGAAGGCCAGGTGAAGCGCGGGGCGATCAAGGACGCGAAGCTGGGCGATCCCCAGCTGCTGCTCCAGCTCGCGAACGGGGGCACCGAGACCCTGCCGCGCGAGCGGGTGAAGGCGCTCTTCTTCATGCTCGCGCCGGGCGCCCGCGCCCCGTCGACCGAAGGCAACAAGGTGCGCGTGACCTTCAAGGACGGCCGCCAGGTGGCGGGCTTCTCGAAGGACCACAAGGGCGCGACCTCGGGCTTCTTCGTGGTCCCCGCCGACAACCGGACCAACACCGAGCGGATCTTCATCTTCCGGCACGCGGTGCAGAGCATCTCTGTCGACAGCTGAGCGAGCCGACTTTGGCGTTCTGCGTCATGGAGCAAGGCTCCAGTGACGCCTTTGAGCGACAAATCATCGCCGGTGGATTGACAAGAGGTAGGCACATCGCGCACTTTTCCCTCCGCAAGCGCTGGATGTGGGCCGGAGGTTGAATGCCTGGGACGAACGAGGGTCGGGACAAACGCACGTTTCCGCGGATCCAGGTGGCGCTCACCGCGCACTGCCGCATCGGCAACCGCTTCGTGAGAGACGCCATCGCGGATCTTTCAGAGGGCGGGCTGTACTTGAAGACGAAGGAGCCGGCGCGCGCGGGCACCCCGGTGCGGGTGGCGTTGGCGCTCCCCTTCCCCGACGGGCCTCGCTACTGCACCCTGGTGGGCTCGGTCGCGCGCATCGATCGTGATCAGAAGGGCCACTCGAAGGGGCTCGGCGTGAGCTTCGAGGGCATCGACACGAACGTCCGCGATCGCGAAGCGCTCAAGGGCTTCCTCTCGAAGGACGCTGCCTGAGACGCGGCTTCAGGCCTCGCGCGCTTCGAGGATCTGCACCCCCAGCATCGCGGCGAGGAACGCCTTGACCTGGTGCTCGGGCTTGCCGGCCATGGCCAGCAGCTCGGCGTTGGTGCGGGTGCCGTCGACGCGGGGCAGCAGCTGCGCTTCCCACTTCTCCAGCTCGAGCTCGTGCAGCTGGTAGGCGGGCTGCTGGCTGGGAATGAGGCGATCTTCCGGGCGGACGATGCGTGAGAGGCGCTCGGGCTTGTAGAGCTTCTTGATGCCGCGGATGGTGAGGTTGCCGGGGAAGAGATCGAGCTTGATGCTCTCGGTGCGGGCCTTCTCGCGGAAGGCGACGGTGAACTGGCCCTCTTCCCAACCGAAGAGGCTGTAGATGATCGCCTTCACCTGCTGCCCGACGTAATAGAGGCGCTCGGTGTCCTTGAGCAGGCCGCGCTCGACGAGCACGTCGCCGGTGCGACGCTTGCTCTGGGCCGCCACCACGGCAGCGTCCTGCAGCTGGTCGGCCTTGATCTTCCCCACCCGGACCAGGAACTGGCCGAAGCGATCGGCGGCGAGGTTGCTCAAGGCGAACACGGGCTGGCCGGCCTCGAAATAGACGACCTTCTTCACCTTGCCCTTCTGCACGTAGAGCTCGCCGGTCTCGCGGGACAGGTAGAAGGCGCTGATCAGCCCGGGGAGGTTGTCGCGCAGCTCACCCTGGCGGGTGAGGCGCTGGGGATCGAGGGCGACGGCGGGCGCGCTGGTGGCCGGCGGGCGCGTACCCGACACCGGGCCGGCGATGTGGCGCTGGGCGGTGAGCTTCTCGCCCTGGAGCTCGGCGGTGATGTTGCCGCCACCGGTGACGCGGATCTTCCCGGTGAGCTCCATCGCCTCACCTTCGTCGTCGACGTCGATGTCGAGCTCGACGTCGAACGGCTCGTCGGGGACGCCCGCGGGGATGGAGGACTTGGTGACGGGCGCGAGCAGCTTGACGGTCTCGAGCAGCTGCTTGGCGTCGAAGGGCTTCTCGAAGAACTTCGAGCCGGGGAAGCGGGTGAGGGCCTCGGTGCTGTGCTTGCTGCCCTTGAAGACGCCGCTCATGAAGAGCAGGGGCAGGCCGGGCTTGCCGGCGCGCAGCCCTTCGCCCACGTGGTACCCCATCATGTCCGGGAGCAGCACGTCGATGAGGGCGACGGCGATGGGCTCGGTCTTGATCAGCTCGACCGCCGGCTTGCCTTTGCTGGCGCCGACGACGACGTAGCCCGCCTCCTCGAAGAGAGAGGTGAGCAACGCCACCAGTTCCTTGTTGTCGTCGACGACGAGAATGGTGGGCGACATGCCGTCGGTCACGTTAGCCTCTGCAGCCAGCGCTCCAAAGTAAACGCGTCATGCGAACCTGCCTCTTCATCGTGCTGCTGGGAGTGGCCGCGCCGGCCATGGCCCAGGGCCTGCCCGATTCGGGGCTGCCGGACGCTTCCATCGAGGGCGGCAGCGCCGAGGGCATGACCGAGGAGAACGACCCGCAGGGAGGACCCTGCCTGCTCTCGAAGGACTGCTCGCAGGGCTTCGCGTGCGTGAACGCGCGGTGCGTGCCCACGAAGACGAAGAACGTGGGCTGCACCGCGGTGCCTGCTGCGGGGCTGGTGGCCGGGGCGATCCTGCTCGCGCTGCGCCGCCGGCGGGGCTGAATGGGCCGGGTCCTCGCCGTCAGCGCGGTGCTGCTGGGCGGGTTGATCATGGTGGGCATGCTGGCCACGGCCAAGCCGCCTCCGCGGAGGGTGGTGGAGAAGCCCGTGAAGCCCCCTCCTCCGACCCGCGAAGAGCGCCTGCGCGCCGAGCCGTTGCCCGAGGTGCTCGCGCCGCTGGTGTCGATTGCCCAGCCCAAGCTGCCCTCCGGGCCCGGCGATTGGCTGAGCGAGCACCCGGAGGACGGTCAGTCGCTGGCGCAGCACAAGGTGGACTGCAGGCCCGTGGTGGGGCGCGTCATCTACCTGGTGCCCGCGGGTGAGTTCAGCGAGGCGGCGAAGAAGGTGATCGATCGGCTCGAGCCGCTGCTCGCCGCGCACTTTCAGCTTCCGGTGAAGCGGCTGCCTCCGCTGAGCGATGCGATCGCCGGCAAGTCCGAGCGACCGCACCCCGACTTCGGGGCGCAGTGGCTCACCCGGGACATCCTCGAGGGGCTGGAGAAGGTGAAGCCCGCAGACGCCGCGGCGGTGATGGCGATCACCATGGTGGATCTGTACCCGGACCCCACGTGGAACTTCGTGTTCGGCGAGGCGTCGTACGACGGGCGCGTCGGCGTGATGAGCCTCGCGCGGACGGGCGACTTGATGACCGAGCAGACGGTGGTGCTCGAGCGGTCGTACACCACGGCGATGCATGAGATCGGGCACATGTTCCAGCTGCTGCACTGCGTGGCGTGGGAGTGCCCGATGAATGGGTCGAATCACCAGGTGGAGGCGGACTCGCGGCCGTTGGAGCCGTGTCCTCATTGCCTGGCGAAGTTGATGGTGGCGACGGGGATGGAGCCTGGGAAGCGGTGGAAGGAGCTGCGGGCTGCGTTTCGGGAGGCCGGGCTTTTGCGGGGGGTGAAGGAGATTGATCGGGAGGTCGGGGCGGCGGTTGTGCCCGCGGTGGTTGTGCCGGGGGCGATTGTGCCGGGGGCGGTTGACGGGGGCGGTGCCGGGGGCGGTTGACCGGGGTCGGCGACGGGATCGGGATCGCGATCGGGTTCGCGATCGGGCCCCGGGCGCGGCTTCGGTGGCCCGCCTCACGCCCGCGCCTATCGGCCAGTGCGCTTTTTTGCTTTGTCGCGCGCTGCCGAGAGGGCGTCTTGCATGGTGGGCGCGCTCGGTTTCGGGGGCGGTGGAGGCGGCTCGTCGGGCGGCTTCTCCCCGGGTGCGGCTGCGACCACGGGCACGCCGGGGGACGACACACTCCTCGGCTGAAGCACGGGCAGCGCGGGGGCGGACACTCTTGCCGGCTTCGCGCGCTTGCGCAGCCGCGGACCGGACAGGAAGCGGCGCACGAAGACTTCCGAGACGAGCAGCAGCACACACAACGCCAGGATCGAAGGGGCTAGCGGAATCGCAGCCTCCGACTCCACAGCGTCCTTGAAGAGCCCCACCATCGCAATTCGTTCGAGCCCTCCTCCCGCCTTCGCCACCGCTGCCAGCAGTGCTTTGCCTTCGCTCACGGGCGCGGGCTCGAACTCGGGCGCCCAGGGCAACGTCACCGGCGGCGCTCGGAAGAGCCGATCGCCCAGGCGCACCACCGGGTGCCAGGTGCCGCTGCCCGGCAGGACGAAGTGGGCTCCCACGCGGTCCTCGTCTTCCCAGCGCATCGGCAGCTCGAGCGGCGCTCGCTTCGCGTCGCCCGAGAGCAACACCAGCGTCGGCGTCCCCGAGGGTGGCGGCGCGTCGGGGTCGAAGTCGAGGGTGACGTGGAGATCGTTGCCGGTGAGCTGGGCGCGCGCCACGGCGTCGAGCTGCAGCGCCAGGGGCGGCATCGTCCACCGCACCAACTGCGTGAGCAGCGCGCGCTGGCCACCCCACTTGCGGAACTCGCCGGTGAAAGGTCCGTCGACCTCGGCGGTGAGCGCGCCCACCCTGCCCGCTCCGCGCGGCCACATGCTGAGCACCGGCGCGTCGTTGTTGTCGCTGGTGCGCAGCCCCACGCTCGCCAGCGGCTTCAGGTACGTGAGGTTGTACCCGCCCAGGCTCGGCGCGTCGGCCGTGGGGAGCTTGCCGAGCTGAGCGAGGTCGGGCCCCAGCTTCGTGTCGGTCTTCTCCTCGACGAAGGTCGAGCGGGCCACGGCGATGGTCTCCTGGCTGAAGATGCGCGGCAGGCTCATCACGTCTTCCGCGAAGTAGATGCGGCCGTTGCCGCGGCGCGCGACCTCCTCGAGCAGCTTCGCGTCGGAGTCGGCCCGCGAGCCCATGCCGATCACCGACACCGTCACGTTCTCCCGCACCAGCTCGGAGATCGTCTTCTCGTAGTCGGCGGGCTCCTCGGAGTCGGCCGCGTCGGAGAAGAGCAGCACGTGCCGCGTCTCCTTGTTCGAGGCGAGGATCTCCTTCTTCGCCGCGTGCAGCCCCACGCCCACGTAGATGCCGCCGCCGCCCGAGAAGCCCTTCGCCACCTTGTCCAGCGGGAGGCCGCCGGCCACCGGGCTCATGGGGAAGATGACGTGCGTCTCGGTGTCCACCATCGCCACCGACGCCTCGTCGCGCGGGTTGAGCAGCTGCAGCGCGCCCACCACGCCCTCGGCCGCGAGCTCCATCTTGGTGCGGCCGTCGGGCACCCGCGCGCCCATCGAGCAGCTGCAGTCCATGATGATGGCCATGGCGATGGCCGCCTTGCGCTGTTCCTCTCGCACCTCGAGAGACACGGGCAGCAGCTCTTCGACCGGTGACTTCCGGTAACCACCCTCGCCGAAGCTGTGCTTGCCGCCCGTCATCACCAGCCCGCCGCCCGCTTCCTTCACGAACTGCGCGAGCACGTGCAGCCCGTTCTCACTGAGCCGCCCGGCCTCGACGTCCTCCAGCACCACCGCGCCCACGCCTTCCAGGTGCTCCATCGTCAGCGGCGCCGGGACGCGCACGTCGAGGGCGAAGTTCGCGTCCGTCAGTGCCTTCGCCAGCGTGCCCTGCGGCTTGTCGGTGATGAGCAGCACCCGCGGCGGACCCTCGACCCGCACCACCGCCCGCCCGATATCGTTCTCCACCACGCCGTCGTCCGCCGTGTCGGCGCGCAGCTCGTACGAGGCCAGGCCGGGCGCGTCGACGAGATCGCGGAAGGTGAGCACCGTGGCGCCCACCGCGAGCTCGCGCTCGGTCTTCACCAGGGGGCGCCCGTTACGCAGCAGCGTGAGCGTGGTCTTCGTGGGCGAGGTGGCCTTGAGCGTGGCGGTGAGGAGAAAGGGCTCCTTCGCCGCGACGGTGGGCGGCACCATGAGCGAGGTGACGGCGACGTCCATCGCCACCTCCTCCCTGCCGATGAAGCGGACGTCGACGGGCACGCCGCGGGAGGTGAGCCTGCGGGCGGCAGCGCGGGAATCGAGGCCGGTGGCGCGGCCGTCGGACAGCACCAGCACCCGGCCGCTGCGCTCCGCGGGGATCAGATCGCCCGCGGCGTCGAGCGCGGCCGAGAGGTTGCTCGCCTCGCCATCGATGGCCGCGTTGAAGCCCGGGAAGCGCCCGTCGCTCGACAGCGGCATCTCGATGCGGGGATCGCGGCCGAAGGAGATGACGCCGAGGCGATCTCCCGGCCGGCGCTGCGGCTCGAGCAGGCGAATGAGCTCTTCGGCGCTCGCCTCGCCCCGCGGAGGCATCGAGCGCGAGCGGTCGACGATCACCACCACGTCGCTGCCGGCGCTGCGCAGGCGGAACTCCGGCCGCGCGAGCGCGATCACCAGCAAGGTCACCAGCGCCACGCGCAGCCACATCGGCGGCCCGTGAATGCGCGCGGTGTAATAGAGGAAGAGGCCCAGCGGCAGCAGCAGCAGCAGCGCCTGGGGAGCGACGAGCATCATGACCTCCCCTCCTTCCGTCGCGGCGCAGCGGTGAGCCAGAAGTCGAGCAGCACCAGCGCGAGCACCACCACCAGCGGCCACCAGGGGCGCGGGCTCGCAGTGGCGAAGGACGCGAAGGCCTGGCGCTGCGCGGGGACCGCCTCCCACGCGCCGCGAGTGCGCAGGTCCGACTCGCGGGGGTCGAGCGGCAGCACCACCAGCGCGTCGAAGATCTCCCCGTCCTTCTTCAGCCGCCAGCGGCCCGAAGCCGGCAGCGGGGGCAGCATCAGCGCGCCGCTGCCCATCACCGGCCGCGTCTCACCGTCGGGGGCCTCCAGCTCCCACTTCGAGCCGGGGCTCGCCACCAGCGGCGTGTCTTCGCCCAGCATGAGGTGCTTGCGCGGGAAGCCGGGCGTGGAGAGCCGCGCCTGGCGCACCACGTTGCTCAGCAGCACCGGCCAGGCGACCGTGCGCTGCACGTTGCTGCGGCTCACGTCGAGGTTGAAGTGCACCACGCCGTCGTCTTCTTCGCTGATGAGCACCACCTCGCCCGCGCTCATCAACACCCGGCCTGGCGGGTTCTCGCCCGCGGTCCACACCACGCCGCCCAGCTGCACGTCGTCGAGCAGCGGGTTGCCCTTCTGCGCGAAGAACGGCCCCACGAAGGACTTGAGGGGCGGCTTCGCGCCGAGCTGGACGCCAGCGGTGCTGCCGGGCGGGCCAAAGGTGAGCAGCGAGGGCACGGTCACCTTCACGCCCGGCGCGACCGAGAGGAAGCGGCGCACCGCCTGCTGCGCGGCGCCGTCCATGCCCTCGAGCAGGCTCACCGTCACGTCGGCCAGCGGCGAGGGGAGCAGCGTGAGCTGGCCGTCTTCGGAGAGCGCGTCGTCGGGGAGGCTGACGGTGATCTGCTGCGTGGTCTTGAAGCCGACGCGCAGCACCGCCGTGCCCGAGGGCTGCAGCTTCACGTCCTGCTTCTGGGGCTTGTCGTCGACGGCGGTGAAGCGCACCTCGGCGGTGACGGCCACGTCGCTGAAGTTGCCCACGCGCACCGTCACCTGCGCGTAGCCCGCTTCGTCGCGGCGCTGCGCGGAGAGGAAGGCGAGGTTGCTGGCCTGCTTGCCCACCGAGCGGCCCTCGAACTGCGGGGGGATGGCGACCGACTCGCCCACCGGGCCGTCGGTGAGGAAGAAGATGCGGTGCTCGCTCGAGCCGGAGAGCTCGCGGGCCAGGGTGAGCGCGGGAGAGATGTCGTGGGCGGGCTGCGCGGGGTTCCAGCGCTCGAGGGCCGAGAGGGCCCGGTCGCGCTCGAGCTGCGGGCCGGCCAGCAGCGTGGGCTTCACGCCGGTCTCGATGAGGGTGAGCACGCCGGCGTTCTCGTCGCGGGCGATGCGGGCGATGGCGGTCTTCGCGCGCTCGGTGGCGGTGGTGCCGTCGACGCGCGCGTTCATGCTCACGCTGCCGTCGACGACGATCACCACGTGCTGCTTCGGGGCTGAGTTCCCGCAGCGCACGTCGCTCAGGAAGAGCGCGGCGAAGCAGACGGCGAGGATCTCGAGGGCCAACGAGCTCTCGCGGGAGAAGCGGTTGAGGCGCGGGCCGGCCTCGGCGCGTTGGTCGGGCGTGCGCCAGAGGAAGAGGGCCGAGACGGTGCGCGGCGGCTGCCGGCGGCGCAGGAAGTACGCGGCCACCAGCGCGGGCACCGCGGCGAGCGCGAGCAGGCCCAGGGGGAAGCCGAGCGTCATGTTCCACCTCTCCCTGCGAACAGCGGGGAGAGGTCGGCGCTCAGCGCCGGGTGAGGGGCGGCGGTGGAAGGCCCCTCACCCCGGCCCTCTCCCCGCTTCGCAGGGAGAGGGAGAACGTTGGAGATCATGCGACCTCCACGAGCTCGTGCAGCTCCCTGCGCGCGAGGGCGTCGAGCTGGAACTCCGCCGAGGCCTGCGACCAGCTCGCCCTCACCCGCCGCGCCGCGCCCTGCCAGAGCGAGACGTGCGCCGCGAGCCGCGCCAGGTACTGATCCACCACGCCCGGGGTGAGGATGCGCTCGAGCACCTCGCCCGACTCGGAGTCAGTGAGCCGCGCGCCCGCGCCACCCGACGGGTCGAGGTCCTCGGGGTCGAGCACCTGCACCAGCGCCAGCCCCGACGCGCCGCGCGCGAGCCTCTCGGAGAACGGCTCGGGCGCGGAGTCGAAGAGGAAGTCGCTCACCACCACCCGCAACCCGCACGGCAACAGCGGCGGCGCGCGGCGCAGCCCGACGTCGAACGGCTCGCGCCCATCGAACTCGAGCGACTCGAGCATCGCGCGGATCGCCGGCCCCCCTGCTTTGCGCACCGTGCTCCCCGTGGCGATGACCACGGGATCCAGCCCACCGCGGCGCGCCAGCGCGCACACCCACGCCGCCACCTCGCGCGCACGCGCGGCCTTCTCCTCGGAGATGCGCATCGAAGCCGAGCCGTCGACCAGCACCTCGACGCGCGGGCTGACCTCGTCCTGCCGCACCCGCAGGTACAGCTCACCGGTGCGCGCCACCGCGTTCCAGTCGATCTGCCGCAGGTCGTCGCCGGGCTGGTACTGGCGGAAGTCGTGCAGCTCGAGGCTGCTGCCCACCGAGGCCGCGCGCACCTCGCCCAGCTTGCCCCGGTGCGGTCCCCGCGGGAGCCGCAGCGAACAACCCGCGGCCGCCCGCTCCACCACGCCCTGGTCGAGCCTGACGGTCATGCGGAGCGCACCTCGTCACGGCCGTGCAGGACCACGGCGGCGAGGAAGATCGCCAGCAGCGCCACCGCGCAGAGCAGCACCAGCGGAGCGTCGAACTGCGAGCCCGAACGATCGACGAAGTTCACCAGGCCGACGATCGGGTTGAGCGCGTTCATCACCTTGCCGCTGGCGCGCCCCTCGAACACGAGCGCGAGCGCCATCGAGGCCGCCACCCCCAAGACGACCGAACCGAGGAAGCCCACCCGGGTGGCGATGGGTTCGCCGAACCGCCGCAGCGGCGTGAGCCGCCCGACGATCACGCCCGCGGACAGGTAGAGCGCCGGGTAGGCGAAGGCGGCCACGATCCCCCGGACGGCCTTGTCTGACGAGGAGCCGCGCCCGTGGGCGAATTCGAAGAAGAGCAGGCCCCACATCACCGCCGAGAGGAAGAGCAGCAGCAACGCCAGCCAGTAGCTGCGCACCGCGCCCGGCTTGAGCCAACCACCGAAGGCTGCCTGCCGGGGCCAGCCGTCGCTCTCGGAGATGCAGAACACGCCGGCGAGGGTGAAGAAGAAGCTGGTCACCACCTGTCCGCCCGCGGCGTCATTGGCGCGGCCATTCTGCAGCATGAAGACCACCAGCCCGTAGCCGAGCGCCAGCAAGCCAACGATGGTGAAGGCCACCCTCGGTCCGCGCGAGGCGGCCTCGGAAGGGAGCGCCAGGCCCGCGGCGGCGCTCTCGAGCATCAGCCAGGTGACGCCCCAGCTGAAGCCGCCGACCGCGATGGCGAAGTTGCGAAAGGCGGCGTTGGTGACGAGCTTGTTGCCCTCTTCCGCGAGCACCCACGCGAAGGCGATGCCGCCCATCGCCCCGAAGCCGAGCAGGCCCAGCACCACGAAGTGCGCGATGGTGCGGCCCAGCTTGCTGTGCGCCTGGGTGGCCACCCCGATGGCCGACGCGGTGAGCAACGCGCTCCACCCCGCGGCGAGCAGCAGCGCCGCGACGATCTGCAGAATGTCGATGCCGTTGAGGAAGTAGCTGAAGAGCACGAAGGGCGCGCAGGCCGAGCCGAAGAGCAGCGACTGCGACATGGCGCTCACCCACTTGCCGCGCACGATGCTGATGGAGCCCAGGCCCGTGAGCGTGAGCAGCACCCAGGTCTCGTCCTCGAGCTCGCGCACCATCGAGCGGAACGCCACGAACGGAATGACGAAGAACGTCACCGCGCCCAGCGCCGTGAGGTAGCCGCCGAAGAAGTCCTTGCCGAAGGCGACGCCCGCCGACTCCGTGGCCTGCGCCACCGCCACGAGCGCCATCGACAGGCACACCACCAGCAGCGTTCCGAAGAAGATGGCGAAGACCTTCGCGCGGAGGCCCTGGCGGACCTCCTTGACCACGATGGGCCCGACCGATTCCACGAAACGATCGAGTTGCCGGGTCACGGTGCTCACGCAAGCCACTCCGTGTCGCGCGCACGCAACGAGAAGAACGCTGAGGCCGCGAGGCCCACCGCGACGCCCCACACCAGCAACACCAGCGGCAGGGCGTCGTGCGCCTGGCGCTCGATGTTGATGAGGCCCACCACCGGGTTGAGCGCGTTGAGGAAGAGGTCGTCGGCGTCGCTGACGATCTCCCCAATCAACGGCGGCACGCCCGTCATCAGCACCACCAGCCCGAGGAAGACGAGGCGGATCATCGCGGGCGTCTGCCAGGGGGGGTGCGGAATCCACCTGGCCACCACCACGGGCAGCGACAGCATCAGGAGCGCAAAACCGGGCGCGGCGACCAGCACCAGCATCGCGCCCATGGGCAGCTTGCCCTCACCCAACGCGAGCGTGACGAACGTCGCGGCCATCAGCAGCAGCATCACCACCACCAGCACGAAGCCGCGCAGCCCGCCTGGCTTGAGCAACGAGTAGCGGCGCCCGGTGACCCAGTGCACCTTCGCCATGCCGTCGCGATCGCTGGCCACGAAGAGCCCGACCAGCGTGGCGTAGAGCGAGAGGGTGACGCTGCCCGCGGTGAGCACCTCGGCCTCTCTGCTGATCGACCAGCCCCAGAGGAAGAGCAGCGCCGCGCCGACGAACTGTGCCACGTAGACGGCGCGAGCCCCGCGGGCGTAGTCCTCGGTGGCCAGGGAGAGCCGCGCCGCGGCCGACTCGAAGAGCAGCAGGCCGGTGGTGACCATGCCGAACAAGATCGAGAGCGAGGTGAGCCAGAACGCCGCGCTCGAGGTGACCTTCTGCGCGAACTCGCCGATCAGCACCGCGCCGGTGATGCCGAAGCCCAGGCCCTGCAGCAGCACGCCGAGCAGCACGAAGTGGAGCAGCGCGCGCACCAGCCGCGATTCCGCCAGGGTGGCGAGGCTCACCGAGACCGAGACGAGGAACACCTGGTACGCCATCGACACCGCCACGCCCACGATGATGGTGGGCAGGTCGATGCCGTTGAGGAAGTACGAGAAGAGGAGGAAGGGCGTGGCCGCCGAGGCGTAGAGCGTGCCCTGCAGCACCGAGCTGCCGAGCTTGCCGGCGAGGATGCGCCGCGGCCCGATGCCGGTGAGCGTGAGCAGCACCCAGGTCTCGTCTTCCGCCTCGCGCGCCATCGACCGGTACGCCGAGTAGGGAATGACGAAGAACTGCACGAAGCCCAGGCACACGAAGTACGCGATGAAGGTCGCCTGGCCCGCGCGATCGGCGATGCCGTCGCTCGCTGCGAACGCGAAGAGCGAGATGAAGAGGCAGGCCACCAGCATCAGCGAGAAGAAGATCCAGAACACCCGGGTGCGCAGGCCCTGGCGCACCTCCTTCACCACGATCGGGTTGACCCGATCGGCGAGCCGTTCGCCGAAGCGATCGAACGCGTCGGGCACGCGGCCCTCGGGGGTCAGTTCGACGACGGCGCTCACTGCACCCTGCCCTTCGTGACCGACATGAACGCGTCTTCGAGATCGTGCTCGCGGGTGCGGAAGCTGGTGACGGGGATCTCGGCGTTGACCAGCACCTTGAGCACGCGCACGCTCGCTTCTTCCACCCAGCCCGCGCCCGGCGTCACGCCCTGGGCGAGCTCGAGGCGGAAGCGCACCGCGTTGTTGAGCACCGACACGTTGGTGACCAGCGGCTGCTCGAGCAGGAGCCGCTCGGTCTTCCTGCCCACCTCGTCCAGCGGCACGCCGGCGCCGGCGTAGAGGGTGAGCTCGACCTCGCTGAAGGCCGCGGCGTTCGAGGTGCGCGAGAGCACTTCCTGCACGGTGCCGGTGGCGAGCAGGTGGCCCTGCTCGATGATCGCGCAGGTGTCACAGATCTCCGACAGCTCGGTGAGGATGTGGCTCGAGATGAGCACCGCCTTGCCCTGCGAGGCGAGCGCGCGGAGCAGCTCACGCAGCTCGATGCGCGCGCGGGGATCGAGGCCGTCGGCCGGCTCGTCGAGGATGAGCAGCTTGGGGTCGTGCAGGAGCGTGCGGCCCAGGGCCACGCGCTGCTTCATGCCCTTCGACAGCTCGGAGGTGAGCTTGTCCTTGAGGGGCATGAGGCCGGTGAAGTCCATCACCGAGTCGACGCGCGCCTTCCGCTCGTTGCCCCGCAGGCGGTACGCGCGCGCGAAGAAGTCGAGGAACTCGAAGACGGTCATGTCGTCGTAGGTGCCGTAGCGATCGGGCATGTACCCGAGCAGCGGGCGCGCCTGGTCGGGCCGGGCCACCAGCGACTTGCCGTCGAGCAGCACCTCGCCGCTGGTGGGCACGTCGAGCGTGGCGATGATGCGCATCGTGGTCGACTTGCCAGCGCCGTTGGGCCCGATGAACCCGAGAATGGTGCCGGCCGGCAACGAGAAGGTGATGTCGTCGACCGCCTTGAGCGAGCCGTAGTACCGCGAGAGACCCTTCACCTCGAGCAAGGCGCTCATTCTTCGAACTCCCCACGCACCCAGTGCTCTGCGTCGTTGAGCTTCGTGTTGACGCCGCCGGTGGGCACGAGCGTCTCGTCGACGATGCGGGCGAGGAACTCGTGGTGCTGCAGGGCGCGGTGCGCCACGGCCTGCGCCACCTCGCTGCTGAAGCGGTTCGCCGCGAGGTTGCCGGTGTAGGTGAGCGTGTTGCCCGCCAGCAGCGTGTCCTCGCCGCCATCGCGGATCGGCCCGCCGGTGAAGAAGCGGCCGTCGACGTTGACCACCACCTTCTCCACGCGCACGCCCAGCGCGTTCTGCACCACCCAGGCGTCCCCCTTCTTCTTCACCACCACCCGCGCGCGCGTCGGCTCGACCGAGACGAAGCCCCACTCGCGGTAGGTGCGCGACGGCACGAAGTCACCGCCCAGCGTGAGCCCGTCCTTCCAGGAGAGGTCGGCCACGTACTTCTCGCGGCGATCTTCCGAGGGCGCGACCAGCATCGTCGACGGGCCGAAGGTGGCCTTCGAGGGCGCGAGGTTGGCGTAGTACGCGGTGACGCCCTGGGTGATGAAGCGGTGTTGTTGGCTGTCGAGCAGCGTGTAGCCATACGACGAGGTGTGCACGGTGAAGCCGTCGGCGATCACCGAGTAGGTGATGATCATCGCGCAGGTGAGCACCGCCGTCCCGGGGATGGTGACCAGCAGCGCGGCGGGGCCGCGGCGGCGCGCGACCCAGACGCTGCCGGGCCCGATGGCGAGGGTGAAGAGGGTGATGATGAACAGGAAGCGCCCCAGGGGCGCGGTGGCCTGCGGGAGCAGCAGGTCTTTCTTCGCCTCGTTGTTGTAACGGCGCTCGTACTCGGGGAGCGAGCCGTGCGGGCTGACGGTGATGGTGTCGCGGAAGATGTCGAGATCACCCGACGGCGCGCCCGTGGTGACGAGCAGCTTGCCGAAGCCGTAGTTCGTCGTTCCGGGGCGGATGGCCTTGAGCAGAGGGAAGATGGCGGGGCTGCGCACGCCGCCACCGACGAGGAGGTGGCCACCGGTGGCGACGTAGGCCTCGAGCGCGCGGCGCTGCACCTCGTCGAGCGTGTCGAGGGTGGAGCCGTCAGGCACCACGACTGCGTCGTAGCCCAGGTACGAGGCGAGCTCGCCGGGCGCTTCGGCGGGGGGAATGGCGTGCACCTGCACGTTCGCGCCCGAGTAGCGCGGCGACTTGCCCACGTACTTCTCGAACTGCTCGGGGCGGGAGATGGTGAGCACGACCCGCTGCGGATCGTAGGTGGCCTGGAAGTACATCGAGGCGTTCGCGTCTTCGGTGATGCCCGGGCCCTCGGCGCGCACGGTGCCGTAGCGCATCTCGCTGGGCACGGGCACGTTGACGGTGCGGCGCTCGCCCGCGTTGACCTCGACGCTGCGCACCACCGAGTGCATGCCGCCCGAGACGGTGCTGCGGATGGACAGGGTGATCACCTGGCGGGGGCCGGTGGTGTTGTCGATGAAGAAGCGCACCGGGAAGCTGCCGGAGCGAGGGGACGGCGCGTTCGATTCGACCGCGACGCGGGTGCGGCCGCTGGCCACGTCGATGCGGTTGACCTGGGCGATCTGGTAGTCGAGCAACGAGACGAGGCCGCTCGAGGGCTCCTCCTCGGGCTCGGGGGCCGCGATGGGCTCGGCGTCGACCTCTTCGGTGTCTGGAACGTCCTGCGCGACGGCGAGCAGCGCCGCGAGGAGCAGGCTCTCAACCACGCGGCACCTCGGGCACGGCCGCCAGCAACTGCTCGGCGACGTTGTCTGCGGTCACGCGCTCGAGGCCTGCTTCGTACGAGAGCACGAGGCGGTGGTTGAGCACGGCGCCGGCCATGTCCTTGACCTCGTCGAAGCCGACGTTGGGCTTTCCCTTCGCCAGCGCCCACGCGCGCGCGGAAGCAGCGAGGGCGAGGGCCGCGCGGGGGGAGGCGCCGTAGCGCACGAAGCGCTTCACCGGATCAGGCGCGCTGGCGGCGGCGGGGTGCGTGGCCTCGACGAGGCGTCCGATGAACTCGGCGACGGGCAGGGGCAGGTGCACGCGATCGACCAGGGAGAAGAGCGTGGCGAGCCCGGGGCCGTCGGTGACCGCGGAGAGCTGCGGCGGCTGTCCACGGAAGCGCGAGGTGAGGATGGTGGCCATCGTCTTCGCGCCCACCGGCGGCACGATCACCCGGAACATGAAGCGGTCGAGCTGCGCTTCGGGGAGCGGGTAGGTGCCCTCGAGCTCGATGGGGTTCTGCGTGGCGAGCACGAAGAAGGGCTGCGGCAGCTGGTGCGTGGTGCCGAGCACGGTGACGCTGCGTTCCTGCATCGCCTCGAGCAGCGCCGACTGCGTCTTGGGCGAGCTGCGGTTGATCTCGTCGGCGAGCACCACCGAGGCGAAGAGCGGGCCGGGCCGGAAGGTGAATGCGCGCGTCTCGCCATCGATGACGTAGGTGCCGGTGATGTCGCCGGGCAGGAGATCGGGCGTGAACTGAATGCGCTTGAACGGCAGGTCCATCAGGCGAGCGAGGCCCTTGCAGAGCTCGGTCTTGCCGAGGCCGGGCAGGCCTTCGAGCAGCAGATGTCCGCGGGCGAGGATGGCGGTGGTGACCCGATCGACGACGCCGGTCTGATCGATCAGCACCTGATTGAGGCCCGACTTGAGCTTTCCGATCGCCTCGCCTGCGGCCTGGACTTCCTGCGGCGTGAGCAGCTGATCCGACACGTGGACTCCCCTCGAACGTCAGTTACTTTGAATCGAAGTACCGCTGAACGAGCGCGCGGTTGCGGGGTCGCATGGCCCCTTCGTCGTAGCCGGCGGCCTGATCACCCGTCGCGCCGGTGCCGGTGGCCGGGCTCACCGTTCCGTCCGGGTTCTTCTTCGGGTTGGTCGCGCGCAAGCCGAAGAGCTCGTCGCCCTCGCCGCCGTTTCCCTCGGGGAGCGCCTCGTACTTGAGGCGGTCGGGATCGATCTCGGCCTGGCCTCCGAAGACGAGCTCCTGCGCGTCGCCGCCGCGGCCCACGCCACCGCCCTCTTCGACGCCGCGCGAGGCGTGCTCCTGGCCGTTGCCGGGGTTGGGCTTGCCTTTGCCGCTCTGCCCTTCGCCCTCGCCCTTTCCTTCGCCTTCGCCCTCGCCCTTGCCCTCGCCCTCGCCCTTCCCCTTCTGGCCCTTGCCCGAGGAGGACTTGCGAGCCTGCGGAGAGTTGCCCTGGCTGAACTGCTTCGAGAGCTGGTCCTGCCGCTGCGCGAGCGCCTTGCGGAGATCGTTCACCTGCTTGCTGGTCGGCCCGGGCTTACCGCTCTTGCCCTGCTGGCCGTCCTTGCCCTGCTGCCCGTCCTTGCCCTGCTCACCGTCCTTGCCCTGCTGACCGTCCTTGCCCTGCTGACCGTCCTTGCCCTGCTGACCGTCCTTGCCCTGCTCACCATCCTTGCCCTGCTGACCATCCTTGCCCTGCTCACCGTCCTTGCCCTGCTCACCGTCTTTCCCTTCACCGTCCTGGCCCTTCTCACCGTTTTTCCCGTTCTCGCCATTGCCGAGCGCCTGCTCCATCGCCTGCTCGCCGGAGTTCGCCTGGCCGTCGGACAGATCCATCAGCGCCTGCTCGAGCTCGTCGCGTTCTCGCTTCTCGGATTCGCCCGACTGCGCTTCGGCCATCGCGTTCTCGAGGTTCTTCGCGGCCTTCTCGGCGCGCTCGAGCTCGCGTGAGGCCTCGGCAGCCTGCTTGTCGAGCTGCTGCTCGAGCGCGTCGGCGGCCTCCCAGTCAGCGGCGTCGAAGGAGTTGTCCGCGAGCTCTTCCTGCAGGCGCTGCAGCTCGGCGAGCGCGGCCTGCTCGGCGGGCTCTTCCTTCGCGATCGCCTGCATCTTGTCGGCGAGCTCCTCGACGCGCGTGGCGGCCGCGGCGTTGGGCGGAATGAGCACGCTCTGCGCCTGCGGGACGAGCAGCCCCACCGCGAGGAAGACCAGCGCGAGGCCGATGAGCGACACCGGGCGGCGCAGCTGGATCTCAGGCAGCGGAATGGTCTTCAGCTGCTGGTTGAGGCCGAGCTCCCACTCGCCGACGGGCATCTCGAGGCGCGTGAGCAAGAGCCCTCCTGCCTCGGCCTGCCGATCGGCGATCACGGCCGCGCGAGCCTGAGACACGCCGCTGTTGCGCACCAGCAGCCAGGTGACGAGCGCCCCCAGCGCGAGCGCGAGCGGACCGACGATGAACAGGCCCTTCTGCACGAAGATGCGCCACACCACGAACGCGGTGACGGCGACCCACACGGGGCCGACGGCGGCACGCAACAACACCTCGAGGTTCAGGTGCCGCCGCACCCGTGAGATGCGTGCGTTGACCGCTTGTTTCCGTCGTTCTTCGCCGGCGGCCATGGGGTTGTTCAGCCTAACTCGCGAGCCCCCGCGGCCCTTCCCCTTTCTGGCAGTCAGTCGGAAGTGGAACGGAGCCGTCGATCGTGGTGTCTGACCGGCCCGCAGAGGCTGTCGTGCGCTACGATACGCACATGAGCGGCGGCGCACTGAAAGCCCCTGCGACCGTGGCCGACTGGCTGGCGCTGCCAGGGGACCCGCGAACAGAGCTGATTCGAGGCGCGCTGGTCGATCGGGAACGGACGGGCCCACGCCATGGCCGCGTGATGGCGCGACTCGGAAGCGCGGTCACGCGACGCTTCGACCGCAAACCCGGGGGGCGACTGCCGGGTGGCTGGTGGATCGTGCTCGACGTCGCCGTCCAGTTCCAGGAGGAGGTCTACCTTCCCGACCTGGCGGGCTGGAAAAGGGAGCGATGCCCTGTCTTCCCGGCTGAGCGGCCCGTGCTGATGCGACCGGACTGGGTGTGCGAGATCCTGTCGCCCTCAAACGCCCGAACCGATCGCGTCGAGAAGCTCCGCACGTATCATCGGTGCGAAGTGCCGCACTACTGGCTCATCGATCCCGAGGAACAGACGCTGACAGTGCTGCGCTACGGCGCCAGCGGCTACGTCGTCGCCATGACCGCATCGGCGGGCGAGGTGGTGCGGGCCGAGCCCTTCGCCGAGATGGAGTTTCCGCTCGGCAACCTCTTCGCCGACGAGCCGCTCGACGACGAGTAGCAGCGCGGAAGTGCCTCCGAGGCCCCGCTGGGCTACATGCCCTCTCGTGCGCCGAGCTTTGTGCCTGGTCCTGCTGCTGGCGGTGTCCGCGTTCGCGCAGACGCCGCCGAAGATGCCCACGCTGATCAAACCGGTCGAGCCGATCTTCCCCGCCTCGCTCGCTGACGCAGGGGTGGGCGGCGTGGTGGTGATGGAGATCGACATCGGCGCCGATGGCAAGGTGATGGAGGTCAAGGTCATCGGCAGCGCCGGCCCGGAGTTCGACGAGGCCGCGGTCACCGCCGCGAAGCAGCTCGAGTTCACCCCCGCCGAGTTCGACGGCAAGCCCACCCCGGTGCGCATTCAGTACAGCAGCCAGTTCATGGTGCAGCAGCAGGTGGTCGAGGTGCCGGTGGTGCTCGACGCCGGCGTGCCGGTGGTGAACTTCAAGGGCAGCCTCAGCACCGCGGGCACGCGCGAGGCGATCGCCGCGGCGAGCGTCACGGCCAACGGGGTGACGGTCGAAACCGACACGGAAGGAAAGTTCGAGTTCACCGACATGCCGCTGGGCCCCCTCGAGGTGAAGGTCGCCGCGGCGCGCTTCGAGCCGTACTCCGCCACCGAGGAGATCCGCGCGGGCGAGCGCACCGAGGTCCGCTACGTGCTCCGCTCGACGGGCGATCCGAACGTGACGGTGGTGCGCGGCACGAAGGATCGCCGCGAGGCCGCGCAGGTGAAGCTGACGCAGAGCGAGTTCCGCATGGTGGCCGGCGCGCGCAACGACGCGTTCAAGGTGGTGCAGAACCTGCCGGGGGTGGCCCGCTCGCCCTTCGGTGGCGCGGCGTTGGTGGTGCGGGGCAGCAAGGCGTGGGACTCGCGCATCTACGTCGACGAGATCCAGATTCCGCAGCTGTTCCACTTCGCCGGCCTCAACGCGACCTTCAACTCGGCCACCGTCGAGAGCATCTCGTTCCAGCCCGGCAACTTCGGCGTCGACTACGGCCGCAGCATCGGTGGGCTGATCCAGGCCGAGGTGAAGACGCCCTCGAAGAAGGGCATTCACGGGGCGATCGACGTGAACTTCTTCGACATCTCGGCCAACGCCGAGGCGCCGATCAGCGAGAACTGGAGCGTCAGCGCCGCGGGCCGCTTCGGGCTCGCCCAGCTCACCGTGCCCTTCGCCATCAAGACCTTCGTGCCCGCGAACCTGCAGAACACGCTGGGCTTCGCGCGCGCGCCGGAGTTCTGGGACTACCAGGTGCGGGCCGAGCGGCGCCTGCCCAACAGCCGCAACCGCTTCTTCGTGATGATCTTCGGCTCGTCTGATCGCTGGGCCTTCCTCACGCCCAACCCGTTCGTCGACAACGACATCGAAGGCAACCGGGGCGCGGCGTCGAACTCGCAGCTCTACAACCGGCTGGTGATCGGCCTCGATCAGAAGCTGAGCGATCGGGTCACCTTCACCTCGCGCAACTCGATCGGCTTCGACGTCAGCGAGCAGCAGGGCACCACCAGCGAGATCTTCTTCCGCGCCACCCAGGTGCCCATTCAGCTGCGCGAACGGTTCCGCATCGACGTGCCCGAGGCGAAGCTGGTGTTCGGGGCGGGCCTCGACGCGTTGATCACCCCGGCGCTGCTCGACGCCCAGCAGCCGCCTCCGTTCGCCGCCAACCAAATCGGTGACTCGAGCCCGACGCGTCGGCTCATCGCGCAGACCGAGCAGCGCACCTACGTGGAGCCGGGCGTGTTCGTCGACGCCACCTGGACTCCCGTCGAGGCGCTGCAGGTGCGCGGGGGCGTTCGCTTCGACGGCGAGCTGACCACGATGAAGAAGGTGTGGCTCAACCCGCGGCTCTCGGCGCGGTGGTCGATCATTCCGCAGCTGGCGATCAAGGCCGGCGCCGCGATGTACCAGCAGCCGCCGGACTACCGCACCGGCCAGCTCTCGCCGGTGTTCGGCAACCCCGGCCTGCTGCCCGAGGGTGCGTGGCACTTCATGGCCGGCGCCGAGGCGAAGCTCTTCGACCTCTTCGAGCTCGACGTGCAGGGCTACTACAAGCCGCTCTTCAACCAGGCCCGGCAGACGCTCGCGACCGGGGCGGGCAGCGACATCGCCATCGCCGGCAATGCGTCGCGCTTCACCAGCACCGGCTTCGGCCGCGCGTACGGCGGCGAGGTGCTCCTGCGCGTGCGGCCCACCCGGTACTTCGTGGGGTGGATCGCGTACAGCCTCACCCGCTTCGAGCGCGACTACTTCTCGCTCGACCCGACCGCCCCGCCGCCGCTCGCGCCGGGCCCACTCGATCAGCCGCACAACCTGATCATCGTGGGCAGCTTCAAGCTGCCGTGGGACCTGAGCCTGGGGGTGCGCTTCCGCTACGCGTCGGGACCGCTGGTGACGCCGGTGCTGGGCGCGCTCTTCGACACGAACGCGAACCTGTACGTGCCGCTGCCGGGGCTGCCCTGGAGCCGCCGGCTGGCGGACTTCGCCCAGCTCGACGCGCGCCTCGACAAGCGCTTCGTGTTCGACGCGTGGACCCTGGTGGTCTACCTCGACGTGCAGAACGTCACGAACCAGGCGAACCCCGAGGCGCTCTTCTACAACTTCAACTACACCAAAGAGGCTTCGGTGACGGGCATTCCCATTCTGCCCACGCTGGGCCTGCGAGGAGAGTGGTGATGCGCGCTCACCTGCTGTTGATCGTGGCGGTAGCCTCGTCGTGCGGGGTGCAGTTCTCGCCTGAGACGCTGGTCGACTCGTTGCGGATTCTCGCCATCACCTCGGATCCACCGGAGGTCGCGCCGGGAGGCCAGACCAACGTGAGCGTGCTCTTCGGCGACCCCACCCGGGTGGGCCAGGTGAGCACCATCATCTGGGTCGGCTGCGATCCCGACCCGCTGGATCTCAACCGCACCGCCTGCAACGACGCGTCGATCCTGGTGAAGCCGTCGTTGATCACCGAGTACCCGCCCGGGCTCACCCTGCTCGGCTTCGGCCCGAAGGCCGTCTACACGGCGAAGCCCGGGGTCTTCGACATTCTCGAGCCCGAGAACACCATCCGTCAGAACGGCAGCATCGGGCAGGTGATGGCCATCGTGATCGCCGAGGACGTGAAGGTGTCGGCGATGGGCGACGAGCTGAAGGCGGTCTTCCAGCGCATCGAGAACAAGGAGACGCCCACGGCGATCGGCCTGACCCGCATCGTGGTGAGCGAGAAGCCGCAGAAGAACCTGAACCCCACCATCACCAACCTCACCTTCGACGGAGCGCCGCTGCCGCTGGGCGCGCGCCTGCAGGTGCGGCCGGGCCAGGAGGTGGCGCTGGGGGTCGAGGTGCCCGAGTCGGCGCGCGAGCGCTACACCGAGCTGCAGCCCTCAGGCCCGGTCGAGAAGCAGGAGGCGGTGGTGGGCGCCTGGTACTCGAGCAACGGCCGCTTCAGCCGCGAGCGCTTCGACGTGACCTCGACCGAACTGACGACGTTCATCGCACCTGGCTCGACGAAATTCCCGGAGGACCCGGTGCCTGAGAAGCGCAGCGGCCAGCTCTGGCTGGTGGTGCGGGACAACCGCGGTGCCCAGGCGTTCGAGCAGTTCCGGTTCTACGTGTGTGACGAGTCGCTGCCGACGCCGAAGGTGACGGGCGTGACCGCCCCCACCGTCGCAGGAGACCCCGTGCTGGTGACGGGCGACGACATGCCGAAGGTGCTCGACATTCTCATCGGCGGCGTCGCGCTCGAGACGAGCACGTACAGCGCGGTGCGGAACGCGTTCGTCGGCTTTCCCCCCACGCTCGCGCCAGGCACCTACCCGGTGACGATGCGCGGGCAGAACTGCAGCTCGGTGGACACGGGCCTCACGTACACGGTGCCCTGAGCCGCGTCAGAAGCGGAGCACGACGGGTGGGCCCGCGGCCTTCAGCTCGCGGATGCGCTCGTCGGTGGAGTGGAGCATCACGCCGGCGACGATCATCATGATGCCCCCCACCATCCCGACGATGAACGCGGGGAAGCCGATCATGAACCCGACGAGGATGGCGGTGAGCGACCCCCAGCGCGCGATGCCGGCGCCGATCATCACCACGGCGAGGGTGACGACGGTCAGCCCGCCGGAGATCCCCAGGACCACGGCCGAGGGCGTCAGGCTGGGCCGATCGCGGATGAGCTCGGCCAGCTCGCGGTTGCGCGCTTCTTCGTTCACCTGAGGCGGCGCGACGCCGGCCTGGGCCAGCAGCGCGCCCGCGAACTTCACCTCGCGTGGCGCTTCGAGGTGCCCTCCCAGCAACAACCCGACTGCGACGGCACCGGCGACCAGCATGGGAGTCCTTTGCAGGGGGAGCGGGCAGCGTACTCCGCTACGGTCCGCGGCATGAACGCGACCGAACTCGCCACCCTCGAGAAGCGGGTGCACCTCATCACCCGGCCCGAGCCTGCGTTGCTGTGGATGTACTTCGTCACCTCGCTGGCGCTGCTGTGCGCGGCGCCGATCGCCCTCATCCCGCTCTACTTCCGCTATCACACGCTCTGGTACCGCTTCGATCCGAGCGGCGTGTCGATGGGCTACGGCATCCTCTTCCGCCGCGAGATGCAGCTCACCTACGCGCGCATGCAGGACATCCACCTCTCGCAGAACATCCTCGAGCGGTGGCTGGGCATCGGCACGGTCACGGTGCAGACCGCGGGCTCCGGCGCGGCGGGCAACCTGATGATCGTGGGCGTGAAGGACTTCAACGCCATTCGCGACTACCTCTACGCGAAGATGCGGGGCGTGCGCACCGAGCCCCACGAGGCGCACCCCGCGGCCGGCACCACCGACGGCGTGCTCGTCGAGATCCGCGACGCGCTCCAGGAAGCGGCGGCCGCCCTCTCCGCGGGAAAGAAGCCGGTGCCGTGATGGAGCTGCTCCTCAGGCTGCTCAAGCCGATCTTCCTGCCGCTGCTCAAGCTCGACCTCACCGCGCCCCACCTGCCCGAAGGCACCTCGCTGGTGCGCAGCCTCAAGCCGTCGGAGCAGTGGCTCGCCTACCGCTACCTGCAGACGCTCTTCGGCTTCTTGAACCAGTTCATCGGCGTGGGCATCGCGGTGATCGCGCTGGTGGCGAAGTTCAAGGGCTGGGGCCTGCTGATCGCGCTGGGGGTGTTCGCCGTCGAGGGCTTCTTCATCGGGCTGGCGCTGGTCACCACGCGCGTCGACTTCGAGCTGCGCCACTACCTCGTGGGCGATCGTTCGCTGCGCGTGGCGCAGGGCGCGTGGAAGCGCGAAGAGGTGACGCTCAGCTACGCCAACGTGCAGAACATCGAGGTGAACCAGGGCCCGCTCGAGCGCGTCTTCGGGTTCAAGTCGCTCACCATCAGCACCGCGGGGGCCGACACCACGCCCGGCGCCGAGAATTCCCACCTCGTCACCCTGGTCGGCCTGCAGGACGCCGACGAGGTGCGCGCCCTCATTCTCGGCATGCTCAAGCACCAGCGCGACACGGGGCTGGGCGAGACGGGTGCAGCCCTGCCCACCGCGACAGGCCTGTCGCTGGCGAGGCTCAACGAGGTGAAGGCGGCGGCCTTCGCGCTGCGCGACGCCGCCCGCGCTGGATGAAATCGATGGGGGCCCCCTGCGTTGAGGGCGCAACCCCACCGGAAAGGCGGCCGAATTGGTTGACATTCGGCACCCCGCGCTAGAGATCACCCCGTCGTTTCAGGCCCTTCTACCTTCAGGTTCCATGACTCCGTTTTTCATGTTGGCGCAGGCAGCGAACGAGCAGCACCAGGGTTGGCTCACCATTCGACTCCTGGGGGTGCTGACGGGCAACGCCGAGTGGGTGCTCTGGCTGCTGGCCGGGCTGTCGATCATCTCCATCGCGGTGATGCTGGAGCGGTCGGTCTACTTCGCGATGCACCGCCTCCCGAACAGCGGCGACGTGGTGCTCAAGCTGGCCAAGGGCGATCTCGAGGGCGTGAAGGCGGAGATCGCCAAGCACCAGGGCATGGAAGCCTCGGTGCTGCGCGAGGGCCTGGGCTGGGTCGACAAGGGCCCCGACTCGGTGGAGCAGATCATCAACGCCACGATGGCCCGCGAGCGCCCCCGCTATGAGCGCTTTCTCTCGTTCCTCGGCACCCTGGGCAGCAGCACCCCGTTCATCGGGCTGTTCGGCACCGTGCTCGGCATCATCAAGGCCTTCAAGGACCTGGGCATGGCCGGTAACAAGGGTGGGGCCGAGACCGTGATGACGGGTATTTCCGAGGCCCTGGTGGCCACCGCGGTCGGTCTGGCAGTCGCCATCCCCGCGGTGGTTGGGTACAACGTCCTGCAGCGCTCGGTGAAGAACACCGCCTGGCGCGCCACCGCGCTCGGACATGCGCTGGTGGGTCACCTCCGTTCGACGGGGAAATAACAGATGGCTGGAGGCGCACCCGAAGGCGACGACGAGATCACCGGCATCAACGTCACCCCGCTGGTCGACATCGTGCTCGTGCTGCTGATCATCTTCATGGTGACAGCCAACATGATCGTGCGCGAGACGGTCGAGGTCGACCTGCCCCGCGCGGCGAACACGCAGGACAAGACGGTGCAGGGCCCGGTGATGCTGACCATGGACAAGGACGCCAAGGTCTTCTTCGACGGCATCGAGGTCGCGCCCGACGCGTTGATGAGCAAGATGAAGGAAGCGGTGGTGAAGGACAAAGAGGTGCGGGCCATCATCAGCGCCGACCAGTCGCTCAACTACGGCAAGGTGATGGGGCTCATCGACCTGGTCAAAGAAGCCGGTATCGCGAAGTTCGCGCTCAACATTCAGAAGGAAGCGAAGCCCAAGACGGCTTCGCCTTGACGAGGAAGGAACCGCTTCGAGGCCTTCGGGTGTCGAAGCCGGTGCCGTGACGACGATGAGCGCCAGCGGGCAGTTTGGAACAGACGACGACAAGAGCCTCTGGTTCCTGGCCGGGACGCTGGTGTTGTCGATCACCGGGCACGTGGTCACGATGGTGCTGCTGCCCGAGGCGATGGCGCGCGTCGACAAGTCGAGGAGCGTCGAGATGGAGTTCTACGAACCTCCGCCTCCGCCGCCCCCTCCGAAAGAAGAGCCGCCGCCCGAGCCGCCCAAGCCGGTGGAGAAGATCAAGGTGAAGCCGGTGGTGAAGCTGGCCGAGGTGGTGCCTCCGAAGGACGAGCCGCCCCCGCCCAACGACGAGCCGCCTCCCGAGGCGCCGAAGGTGGTGCCGATCGTGGTGGGCATCTCGATGTCGTCGACCACCACCACGGGCGGCTTCGCGGTGCAGGTGGGCAACACCACCTACGGCAAGACCTCGGACAAGATCGTCGACGCGGCCGACGTGAAGGCCTACCAGGCGCCGAAGTACGCGCCTCCCGGTGGGGCGGACACCGAGCCGGTGGTGATCAGCCAGCCGAAGATTGAGTACACGGCCGAGGCCAGGAAGAACGACATCGAGGGGCCGGTGCGGCTCAAGGTGACCATCGACCCGGAAGGCCGGGTGACGGAGGTCGCGGTCATCTCGGGGCCTGGCTACGGGCTCAACGAGGTGGCACGCGAGGCGATCAGGAAGTTCCGATTCAAGCCCGCCACCAAGGGGGGCGAGCCCGTCGGTTACTCGATCGTCTTCACGTACCAGTTCTTGCTGGACTGAGCGCCGCGCAGCCGGTCCTCCGGGATTGAAAAAGGGGACAGGCTACTTTTCCCGTTGGAGGGTTGAGCCTCCTGCGTTTCGTGCGACGGCCGGAAAAGTAGCCTGTCCCCTTTTCCTTTTCCCGGCGGCCGAGAACGCGACCGGAGCGTCCACGCCCCATCGCGTTTCTCCGTCCCCTGGCGCAGGCCAACCGGCTGATCCCTCGCGGCGAGCCGCTGGCACACCCGCTGCTCTACGCGCCTGCACGCCGGCATCGGGCCGGCGCGAACAGGAGGCAGGGGTGTTGATTCCGGGAAAGCGGCTGCAGGTGTTCTCCATCAAGGAGACGCCTGAGAAGCCGAACGAAGAGAAGCGGACGCTGTGGGTGAAGGCTGGCACGGCGTGGGTGAACCGCGACGGCAGCCTCAACGTGTACCTCGACGTGCTCCCGCTGGACGGGAAGCTGCACGTGCGGGAGCCGCTGGAGGACAAGCGGGCAGAGAGCAGCAACAGCAGGGCTGCATCGGCGAATGGTTCGTCGACGCAGGAGGCCGCTTTGGCCGATTCGATGGGAGGACACTGAAATGAAGCACACGGGAACGAAGGCGATGGGGTGGGTGGCGGTGGTGGTTCTCGCGCTGAGCGCGGGGTCGGCGCTGGCCGGCAAGCCGGTGATGAAGAAGCAGCTGAGCGGGGTGGTCAACCTGAACACCGCGTCGGCGCAGCAGCTCGATCTGCTGCCCGGCATCGGGGAGAAGGCCGCGAAGCGCATCATCGAGCACCGCAGCAAGACGCCGTTCGCGAAGGTCGACGATCTGAAGAAGGTGAAGGGCTTCGGGGCGAAGAAGCTCGAGAAGCTCAAGGCCTTCCTCACCACGTCCGGTCCGACGACGGTGGCGGTGAAGAAGGTGGCTGCCGACGCGAAGCCCGAGCCTGCGCCCGCTGCGCAGGGTCGTCGCCCGCCAGGCCGCTGAGAAGGGGGTGAACACGCCGGGCTGCCTTCGCGGGTGGCCCGGCGTGGGTTTCATGCGAAATTCAAAGGCCAGCCCGTGCGCTCTTTCTTTCGCAAAGTCGTCTACCTGATGGCCGCGGGCATGGTGGGGGTCGCCGGGCTGGTGCTGCACCTCAACGGGCAGATCCCTGCCCGCGTGCCGGCCGATGCGCCGGCGCAGCAGATCACCGATCTCGTCGACGCGCTGCGCGCGGTGGACAGCCGGGGCGTGGTGGATCTCACCGAGCTCAAGAAACGGCACGGCGCGCTCGAGACCTTCGTCGCCTCGCTCTCGGCCAGGTCGCCCGACCTCACGCCCGAGGCGTTCCCCACCGTCGAGGCCCGGCTCGCGTTCTGGCTCAACGCGTACCATGCGCTCGCGCTGCTCGAGCTGCTCGACACGCGCAGCACCACCACCTCGGCCTGGCGGCACGCGTTCGACGCCGCGCCGATCGGGGGCCGGCGGATGACGCGGCTGTCGATCTACCGGCGCGCGCTCAGCCAGTCCGGTGACGCGCGGGTGTTCCTGTCGATCTTCACCGGCGCGAAGGGGCGCGGCGTGCTCGATGGCGCTCCGTTCGATCCCGAGTCGCTCAACCTGCAGCTCGACGACGCGACGAGGCGCTTCGTGCAGCGGCGCGATCACTTCGCCATCGACGGGAAGAAGGTGAAGCTCTCAGAGCTGTTCAGGACCCACCAGGACGACTTCCTCGCCGCGCTGCCCGAGGAGCGGAAGAACGTGCTGCAGATCGTGTGGGCGTATCTTCCGGAGACGTGCGCGGACGACAAGCCGGGTTGCGACACGAGGGCTGATCTCGATCGTGCGTGTGGGACCCGCTTCGATGACTGCGAGCTGGTGTGGGTGCCGGTAGACGAGACGCTCGCGGTGAAGAACTAGCTCTTTCCGCCTTCAGAGGCTGAACGACAGCCCCGCGTTGAAGCCGCCGATCACCTCGTTGCCGAACGACTGCACCTTCCCACCCGCCCGCAGGTGGATCGGCTCGACGAGGGGAATCAGCAGCGCCGCCTCGAGCCCCACGTCGAACGAGCCCAGCCCGAACATGAACGTCGGCCGCAGCTCGATGCTGAACTGCCGCAGCCCCTCACGCCACAGCACGTAGCGGTGCGGCACGCCCACCTCGAGCCCGCTCCGCGTGCGCCCGCCCAGCGACATGGTGCGGAACCCGAAGGCCAGGTTGGGCTCGAGGTGGCTCTTCGGCAAGATGCGCAGCAGCAGGTGCCCCGACCACGCGTTGATCGACCCCGCCGAAAGGTCGAACTGGAAGTCGCTGCCGAAGTAGCCGATGCCGAAGGTGAAGCGGCCCGAGCCTGAGCCCGCCGGGCCCACGCTGTCGCCCAGGTCCACCCCGCCCACCGCGTCGAAGCCGAAGCTGGGGCAGTGAAAGCGCTGCTCGACCACCGCCGGCGCGTCGCTGTCGACCGCGTAGACGATCACCGGCAGCGCCGCGACGATCACCACCGCGAGCACCAGCAGCGCCTTGCCGTCGATGCTGCCGCCCCCTCCGCTCGAGCCGCCTGAAGGTGCGCTCGGCCCGGAGCCTGGGCTTCCCACCGGCTGCGCGGTGTGAAAGCTCGAGAGCGGCGCGCTGCTCGTCGCCGGGTTCACCGCGTAATACCGGCCACCCACCGTGGGGATCCACACCTGGCCCGGCACCGCGAAGCAGCGCTGCAGGAAGCTGGGCGCCTCGGGCTGGTCTGCCGGCGGTTCCGCTGGCACCGCCATCACCGGCGGCGGCGTGAGGTCAGTCTCCACCTGGGCCTGGCCGAGGGAAGCGCTGAGCATCACGAGGGTCGCGAGCAGTCGCACGATGCTGGCGATTGAAAGCACGAAGCGCACCCACCGCAAGTGACGGTGCCCTGCTCCCGGCTGCGCAGGAACCTGCGCTAGGTTCTGACCCCGTCCGACATGGGGGACACGGCAGCAGCGCCTCGCCACGACGATGACGCGAGGTTCCGGCTGTTCTTCGAGCGCAGCTCGGACGCGATTCTTCTGCTCGACACCGCCACCAACCAGTTCGTCCAGTACAACGACGCCACGCTCGAGATGCTGCGGTGCACGCGCGAAGAGCTCGCCTCGCTGCACCCGTCGGCGCTCTCACCCGCCACCCAGCCGGACGGCCAGGATTCCTTCACCAAGGCGAACAAGATGATCGCCGCGGCGGTGGCGGTGGGAACGCACCGCTTCGAGTGGACCCACTGCAGCCCGCACCGCCCCGACTTTCCGGTCGAGGTGGTGCTGACGCCGGTGACCAAGGGCGAAGCGCCGATGCTGATGGTGGTGTGGCGCGACATCACCGAGCGCAAGCGCGCCGAAGAGGCGCAGCGCAAGACACAGAAGCTCGAGTCACTGGGCCTGCTCGCTGGTGGCATCGCGCACGACTTCAACAACCTGCTCGCGGCGATCCTGGGAAACCTCTCGCTCGCGCGGCTCGAGGTGCCCCCGGGGAACCCCGCGCTCGACTACCTCAAGCACATGGAAGCCGCGGTGGACAAGGCGGCACACCTCACCCGGCAGATGCTCGCGTACAGCGGCCAGGGCAGCCTCACCATCAAGCCGGTCGATCTCGCGCGCGAGGTGCGCGAGATGGCCGACCTGCTCTCCGCGTCGGTGCCCAAGGGCGTGAAGCTCGTCTACGAGGCGCAGGGCGAGGTGCCGCCGGTGCGCGCCGACGCGGCGCAGCTCGGCCAGGTGATCATGAACCTGGTGATCAACGCCGCGGAGTCGATCCTCCCGCGCAACCCGGCGAGCGCGCCCCTCGCAGACGGCCTGGGCACCGTGACCCTCCACACCGGGTCGGTGACGTTGAGCGAGGCGCAGATCATTCGCGACTTCGAAGGGCAGAGCGTCCGCCCCGGGCTGCACGCGCTGCTGCGGGTGACGGACACGGGCTCAGGCATGAGCCGCGAGGTGCAGGCGCAGATCTTCGACCCGTTCTTCAGCACCAAGAAGTCAGGCCGCGGGCTGGGGCTGTCAGCGCTGATGGGCATCGTCAGGGCACACAAGGGCGGCGTGCTGCTCGACAGCGAGCCCGGGCGGGGCACCACCTTCACCGTGTACCTGCCCGCATCAGCCGAGCCGCTTCTGCCTCCGGACCCTCGGCCTGCGACGGCGCTGGAGACCGAAGGGGGCCGGGTGCTCCTGGTGGAGGACGAGCCGATGGTGCGGCGGAGCACCCGGAACCTGCTCGAGGCGCTCGGCTTCTCGGTGGTGGAGGCGGCCGACGGAGACGAGGCCATCGAGGTCTTCAAGGCCGAGCGCGCCACGCTGCGGTGGGTGTTGATGGACCTGACCATGCCGCGCATGGAC
Organism: Archangium sp.; assembly: GCA_030681645.1. Lineage (GTDB taxonomy): Bacteria > Myxococcota > Myxococcia > Myxococcales > Myxococcaceae > Archangium_A. The sequence continues at coordinate 480,969 of JAUXRX010000018.1, read as the reverse complement.
GGCCACACCGCGTTCCTCGCGCTGCAGAAGATCGACCCCTCGGTGAAGGTCGTCTTGAGCTCGGGCTGGGCAGCAGCCGACGTGGTGGAGCGCTTCCGCGGTCACCCGCCGGCGGGGTTCCTCTCGAAGCCCTTCGTGCTGGCGGAGATCCTCGCGACGCTGCACCAGGCGGGAATCGTGGTGAAGCGCTGACTCACTGCGGGGCGGGCGCGGGGGGCTCCGTGCGCCGCTTCCCTGCCGCGCGCTCCTTGCGATCCGCCACGCATTGGCGCAACGCCTTCTCCATGTACTCGTACGGCAGCCCCGCCTCGAGCCGGAAGTCGGTGCCCCCGCCCGCGCTGCGCACGTGGGCGAGATCGAGGAGGTCGGCCTGCCCGGTCTTGCCCTGCGCCTGGGCCTGCATGCGCGCGAGCGAGAGGGCGCTGCCGAGCGAGCGGCGCAGCTCCTCGGTCTTCTGGGGATCTTCCGACTGCACGTCGGCCACCAACCCCACGTCGTGCGAGACGTCCATGTGGAGCTGCACCGACTTCGCCGACTGCCGAATGGTCTCGCCCAGCCGCGCGTCCTGCTTGCCGATCAGATCGGCCAGCGCGCCCGCGGCCACCACCCCGTAGACCTCGCCGTAGGCCATCGACTCGTCGAGCACCGGCTTCGCGGGCGGGCCATTGCCCTCGAGGCGATCGAGGATGGCGCGCTGCGAGGCCTCGTCTCCGCCCGCCACGAACATCTGCCCGCCCCAGACCGCGAAGGTGTCGATGCCCCCATCTTCGCGCTTCACCTCGATCAGCTCGCCCTGGCGGCCGTAGCCCTTCGCCACCGCGTCCTCGGGGAGGAACTTCCGCCACTGCGCGTTCTTGAAGTCGCCCGTCACCACCACCGAGTCGTCGACCATCGCCACCCGATCGATCTTCGTGACCGGATCCATGCCGGCATCGCGCAGCTCGCCCAGGAAGCTGGAGTCATCACCGAAGAGGCAGTCGGTCATCAGCCCGCCCAGCTCGGAGTTCACGATCGCGTTGAACTCGGCGACCACCGCGGCGCGCTTCACCTCTGCCGGCATCAGGGCCAGCACCGGATCCCGGGCCGGCGGGGGCGCGCTCACCGCCACGCCTGCATCGAGGGAGGGCAAGGGCACCCAGGTGCGGCGGTTGTCGGCGCGCAGGTGCTCGCTGCCGTTCATGCGGGTAGGCAGCCGCACGGGGGGCGGCGGTGGACGGCTGGGCGGCTCGGCGCCGCGCATCAGCCACGCGCCTCCGGCCAGCAGCAGCGCCGCGACGATCAACCACAGCCAGGGAGCGCGTCTTCGTTGAGCCATGCTTTAGAAGTCCTTCCGCTCGAACCGCCACGCCGCCACCGAAAGCAGCGCAGCGCTGAAGATGAAGCAGCCCACCAGCAACCGGCTCACCAGCTCGCCCTCGAGCGGCTCGGAAGCGGCCAGCCGCGCCGACACCGTGGCGAGCGTGCCGAGGCGGGGAATGGGCAACATCGCCCACGAGAAGAGCTCGCGGCCGAAGCCCGCGTTCATCGCCACGGCGATGGACTCGCGAAAGCTCGCCACCACGCCGAGGATCAAGGTGGCGACGCCCAGCGCGCCCGAGAGCGCGGCGCTGCGCACGAAGAAGTTGCTGGTGAGCATCACCGCGTAGAGCGCGCAGAACCCCACCCACCCCACCCCGCTGCCCATGAGCAGCCTCACGTTCCACACGCCGGTCTTCACGCCCAGCAGCAGGGTCAGCCCGCCCGCGCCGTAGAGCACGCCCAGCGCGGCGAGCGTCACCACGCCCAGGTAGGTGCCGAAGAGCAGCTGCCAACGCGAGACGGGCAGCGAGAGCAGGTGCTCGATGCGGCCGGGGGCGAGCAGCTCGGGGGCGAAGTCACTGCAGGCGATCGCCAGGAAGAAGGCGCCGCCGTAGAAGCTCGCGTACGCGGTGGCCTTGTACAGCCCCGCCATCACCTGGTTCGCCGAGACGATGTCGTCGAAGAACAGGTTGCCGAAGAGCTTCGAGCCGGCGATGGCCCCGTCGACCACGTCGAGCTGCAACGAGAAGCCCAGCAACAGCAGCACCAGGGTGATCGCCCCGAAGAGCGCGAGGAACCACTTTCTCCGCGCAGCCTCGAGCAGGAGATCGAACGCCACCCGGAAGAGCTGTCTCAATTCGACTCCCTCGAGGTGAGGGAGTCGGTGAGCACGGCTTCGAGGTCTCGCGTCTGGGGCGTGAGGGCGACCACTCGCAAGCCCCGGCTGCGCGCGCCGTCGAGGGCTTCGTTGAGGCCCTGCACGTCACCTTCGAAGGACCAGGCGCCGTCGACGCGCGTGAAGCCCGCCGCCTCGACGTCGATGGCGGGGACCTCGCCCTCGAAGCGCACCACCCAGCAGCTCGCGGCGCGGCGCACGTCGTCGAGCGTGCCCTCGAGGCGGAGCTGCCCGTGCTCGAGCACGCCGATGCGATCGCAGATGCGCTCGGTCTCGGCGAGCAGGTGCGAGTTGAGGAGGATGGTGGCGCCTCGCTTCTTCTCCTCGAGGAGCAGCGCGCGCACCTCCACTCGCCCCACCGGGTCGATGCCGTCGGTGGGCTCGTCGAGAATGAGCAACTCGGGCTGGCCCAGCATCGCGGCGGCCAGCCCGAGCCGTTGCCGCATGCCCTTGCTGAACGTGCCCACGCGCTGCGAGCCGGTGCGCAGCCCGACGCGCTCGAGCAGCCGGTCGAGCTCGAGGTCAGCCGGCGAGAGGCCCTTGAGCGTCGAGACCGAGCGCAGAAAGTCGCGCCCCTTGAGCGCCGCGGGCAGGTGCATGCGCTCGGGGAGGTAGCCGATGCGGGCGCGGATGGCGGTGTCCTGCGGATCTCCGCCGAGCACGGTGACGTCGCCCGAGGTGGGGCGCACCACGCCCAGCAGCACCTTGATGAAGGTGGTCTTGCCGGCGCCGTTGGGGCCGATGAGGCCGAACGCCGCGCCCGTGGGGACCGAGAGCGTGAGGCCACGCAGCGCGTGCTGCTCAGGCCCGAACAGCCCCTTCCACGTCTTCACCAACTGGCTCACTGCGAGGGCCACGGTCATGGGGGCAGCCGACTCTACGCGCGAGGCGCCGGGGGCTTGCCTGATTGTGGCGTGAGCAGTCCGAAAGGCGGGGTGAGCGGCGCTATTGCTTCTCCGCCCCGCCGATGTCGGCGCTGGCCCCCACCACCCGCGGCCGGCGCAGGGCGTCGAGGGTGATGGCAGTCGCGTCGTTCCGGACACCGGCGACCCCGCGATCGATGCAGAGGCTGCCGGTGCTCAGCTCGAAGCTCCCCGCCGAGGAGTACGGACTCTGGTTGGGCGCGAGGACGTTGCCGTTGGTGTCGAACACGCCGGCGTCAGCCATGAAGAGCATGGCGGTCTGGTCATTCGCGTGGAGCGCCGGTGCCCCGTACCAGGCGTAGTTGTTCCTGAACGTGCTGGTCCCGTAGCAATTGACGCCGTCCATGTGGAGCACACTGGTCGAGTCCGGCTTGTTGCCCGCGCCGAGGATGTTCGAGGTGAACACGCCCGTCAGCGGACCGCAGACCATCGCCATCGACGGGCCCGGCTGGAGCGCGTCAGGGTTGACGTCGAGCGAGTTGCCGGTGAACGCATACTGACCTCCGCCTCGGAGTTCCCAGCCGATGCTGCCCACGCCAAACGTGCCGGGAGAGACGCCGGCGCCGACGCGGAAGAGGTTCTGCAAGACCTCGACCTGGCTGGGCGTGCCTCCGCCGCCGACCTGGATACCACGGGTGACGCCCGAGGCGCCCACCACCACCTGGTTGCGCTCGAGGAGGCCCGCGACCCCATCGAAGAGGTAGACCCCCTGCGCGGTGGAGATGGAGGGCGCGTCGACGCGCACGTCGTTGTCGTGGATCCGCAGGCCACTGGCGCCTGCGATCTGCTGCAGATCGAACCCCCGCACGAGCGCCGCCCCGTGAACGCCCAGACTGTTGTCGTGGAGGTCGAGGTCGCCCAGCGTCACGCCCCTGATTCTCACCCCGGTCGCGAAGGTGAGGCTGACGCCGCCGTCGGTGACGTTGTCGTGGAAGTCGAGCTCGAGCTGCGGCCCCCGCAGGTCGAAGGCGACCGCTCCGCCCTGCAGCCCCGCAGGGAAGTAGACCGTGTTGCGGGCCACCGCGCCCTTCGAGTTGTAGACGCTGAAGGCTGCGCTCTCGGCTTCGTTGTCGCGCAGCCGCGCAGACTGCCCGCGCCCGTCGATCAGGTTGTCGGTGAGGGTCAGGTCATCGCAGCTCGTCACCACGATCGTGCGCCCCTCGTAGAAGTCGGCGATGTTCGGCCAGCGTGCGACGGTGCCGGTGACGCTGAGCGGGTAGGCCGCGCAGGCGTCGACCCTGATGAGGCCGTTGACGATGCCAGCCGAGACTGTGCCGAAGCGGCTGTTGGTCACCGACAGCCCGCCCGTCAGGGTGGTGGCGTAGACCCCGAAGAACGCCGTTTGGGTGGTGTCCTCGACCCACAGCCCGTCGATCGTCCCCGAAGCGTTGAGCAGGCGAATGAGGCTCATCGGCGACTGGGCGTTGGGGGAAGGCGGGAGGCCGACCTTCGAGAAGCGCAGGTTCGAGCAATCGGTGCAGCGCACGAAGGCGAAGCCGGTGCCCGGGGGAAGCGGCGTGAGCCGGGGCACCACGTTGTCGAGCGTGAAGCGCTCCACCTGGCCCACCTCGACGGCCGCTACGCCGTTGACCGGCTGCGAGGCGATCTGGAGGTTCCTGAGCACGACGTCTTCTCGGGGCGAGACCGCGGTGCCACTGAACGCGATGGAGGTGCTCCCGCCCTCGAGCGCGCTCCGGCTCGTGTCGTCGCGCACCCACCGGCCCGGCCCACAGTCGACGTAGCCACCTGCCAGCGTCACGCCGCCGTCGAGCGCGATCGGCCCCGGGTAGGTGGCGGTGGTGCCTGCCAGGAGCGCGATGACGTCGCCGCGCGTCGCCCGGCTCGCGAGGTCGGGCAGCGAGCCCGAAGGAGCCGCGGTGGACGCCCCCGTACCGCCGGCGTCGGGGAGGAAGAAGAGCGTGGGCGGGGCGACCACGACACACTGCCCCGCATCGGGCGCGCACGTCTCGTCGAGCCGGCAGTCGCAGGGGCTGGTGCAAGCGACGCCTCCGTCCGCGCTGCGGGGGACACACGTGCCATTGAGGCACACGCGGCTGCGCGGGCAGTCGAGATCGAGATCGCACGTACCCAGCGAAATGCACTGCCCGGCGTTGCAGGTGAAGTGCGAAGGGCAGGCGCGCGTGAGCGAGCATTCCGACTCACAGAGGCTGGTGGTGTTGTTGCACACGAAGCCCGGTGAACAGGTGACCGGGCCGCCGCACAGCGGCGCACAGGCGTTGATGGTGAGGTCGCACGACAGGCCCGCGTCGCAGCCCAGCGCGCACGAGGTGAGGCAGGTGCGGGTGCCGGGATCGCAGAAGCGGCCATTGCTGCACGACCCCGGCATGCACTGCGACACGCAGAAACCATCGTCGCACCAGCTCCCCAGCGCACAATCGAGCTGCTGGGTGCAGCCGGTCGAGCCGGCGTCCGAGCCCGCGTCCGAACCTGCGTCGACGCCTGCGTCCATTCCGGCGTCCATTCCGGCGTCCGTTCCTCCATCGTCGGGAGGAACGGATGCATCGGGCGGCTCGGGGGGCCGCCCCGCGTCGAACGTCGCCCCCTGGCCGAGCACCACGTTGGCGAGCCGGGTCGGCTGGCCCGAGGTGACGAGCACGTTGAAGAGGGTGCTGGCGGAGTACGCAGGGCGCGAGAGCTGGACGGCGTAGAGCCCCGGCGGCACGTCTTCGAGTTGGAAGTCGCCGCCCGGCTGGGCGCGGCCCTGTCGCACGAACCCCTCAGCGGTGGCGACGGCCACGGCCTCGCTCGCGTCCTCGAGCGGAGGCGCGAAGCTCACCGAGCCGAGGATCGCCCCGGGGGCCGGGTTCAGATCGGGCCGGAGCACCACGTCGCGGAGGGTGAGCTGTTCACCACCTCGCAGCGAGAGCGCGGGGAGCACCGTGCTCAGGTAGCCGACGCGGAAGAAGCCCAGCTCGATGGCTCCCTCGGGCAGATCGGTGAACTCGAAGCTGCCGTCGTCGGCGGTGTAGGTGAGAAAGGGCCCTTCGGGCACGAACACCACCGTGCCGCGGTGGCCCATCTTCGAACCGGCCAGCTCGGAGCGCAGCGCCCGGCCCAGCACGGTGGCGTTCTCTGCCACCAGCACGTCGCCGAGCGAGACCTGGCGGTTGGGGCCTGCGCCGATGTCCTCGAGCGACACCAGCTTCTGGCGAACGTGCACGCCCTCGACGTAGCGGAAGAGCACCTTGCCGGCGGACTGGTTCACCTCGGTCAGGGCGAAGCGGCCGTCGTCGCCCGCGGTGACGCTCAGGCTCGAGCCGAGCAGGGCCACCTGTGCGCCCTTCGCGGGCTGCCGCTCGGACCGCCCCGGCACCGCGATCACGACGCGTCCGAAGACCGCCCCCGGGAGCACCGGCGGTGGGGGCGGCAGGGTCAGATCACGTGAACAGGCGACGAGCAGCGAACAGCACACGAGGGCGTGTCGGAGGCTCATGAATCGGCTGACGTACCACGAGGGTTACCTGAAACGAATGAGGGCTCGGTCATCTTGATGGAGGCCTCTGAGACCCGGAGCTCCCAAGGACTCGTTCCTGCTCGGAAAACGGCGTGGCGCAGGTGGTGCACAGCGCCAGGCCATGCACGCACGAAATGCTGGAATGACGGTCTTCTCCCTGTTGGCCGCCGCGTTGGCGCTGGTGTCGGCTTCGGCCCTCGCCCAGACCGCGCCTTCCCTCGGACAGGCCGGCAGCTTCGCGGTGCTCGGCAGCACCGACGTGAACAACACCGGGCCCTCGCGCCTCTTCGGAGATCTCGGCGTCAGCCCGGGCTCGGTGATCACCGGCTTTCCCCCGGGCATCTTGATCGGCGGCACCACCCACCAGACCGACGCCGTCGCGGCGCAGGCCAGGGCCGACACCACCGCGGCGTACCTGAACCTCGCGGGGCAGGTGGCCACGGCTGACATGTCGGGCATCGACCTCGGCGGTCAGAACCTGGTCGCGGGTGTCTACCGCTACACCTCGGCGGCGCTCCTGAACGGCACGCTGACCCTCGACGCGCAGGGCAACGCCAACGCGGTCTTCATCTTCCAGATCGGCAGCGCGCTGACCGCGGCGAGCGGCTCGCGGGTGCAGGTGATCAACGGCGGCTCGCCCTGCAACGTGTTCTGGCAGGTCGGCAGCTCGGCGACCCTGAACACCACCTCGGCGTTCCAGGGCAACATCCTCGCGCTCACCGACATCTCGCTGCGCACGGGCGCCACCATCGCCGGGCGCGTGCTGGTGCGCAACGGCTCGGCCACGCTCGACGACAACGACATCACGTCCTGCGCGGCCGTCTGCCCGGCGATCACGGTCGCTCCGACCACGCTGCCTGACGCCACGCAGAACACGGCCTACAGCCAGAGCCTCTCCGGCAGCGGCGGTGTGGCCCCGTACACCTTCCGGGTCACCTCGGGCGCGCTGCCCGCCGGCCTGACGCTGGCCACCAACGGCACGCTCTCGGGCTCTTCCACCGTCTTCGGCACCTTCAACTTCACCGTCACCGGCTCGGACGCGAACGCCTGCACCGGCGCCCAGGCGTACTCGCTGGTCGTCATCTCGGACGGCAGCACCACGGGTGACCCCCACATGCGCACCCTCGACGGGCTCGCCTACGACCTGCAGACCTGCGGCGAGTTCGTGCTGCTGCGCACCGCCGGCTCAGGTCTCGAGGTGCAGGTACGCCAGACGAAGTGGCTCGACACTGACAGCTCGGTGAACACGGAAGTGGGCATGCTCATCGGCGGTCACTCCATTCGCCTCACGCCCCTCCACAGGGACTGCGCAGCCAACGGCAACGTGGGCGAGCGCTGCGTCCAGGTCGATGGCCACGCAGTGACCTTCGAGTGCGCGCAGGGTGACGGGGCCGAGGGCTGCCTGCAGACCGCGGTCATCCCCGGGGTTGGTCGTCTCGAGCACCACGTCACCGTGATTGCGAAGGCGAAGCAGCAGCTGGACAGCGATGTGCCCTGCGCCACCAGCTACACGCTGGCGATGCTCACCGGAGAGCGCGTGATCACCTGCGTCCACGGCCGCAGCAGTGGCGGGTACCTCAACGTCCGCACCCAGATCTCCCCGTCCGAGCTGGGGCGAACCACCGGCCTGATGGGAAATGGCGACGGTGATCCGACCAACGACCTCGACATCGGTGGAGGTGCGACGCTGCCCCTGAACACCAGCCTCGACGTGTTCAACAGCCGCTTCGGTGACAACTGGCGGGTGCCCGCTTCGCAGTCGATGTTCGACGGCCCCCCGGCCCAGTGCGAGAACCACCAGTTTCGCTTCAGCGACCTGGACCCGGCGCTGCGCGACCACGCCTTCGCCACCTGTCGTTCGCTGGGCATCGACGTCGGCAACTTCGACGCCTGCGCGATGGATGTGGCGCTCCTCGGTGACGACGCGGCCTTCGCCTTCGTCGGCATGCCCGCCCCCCGGGCCGTGGTGACGCACCTCGCGGCCGGTATCGAGACCATCTCGGTCGACGGCATCACCACGCTCCACACGACTCAGTCCATCAACCTGCCCGGCGCGGCCGACGCACTCGGTCCGGTCGAGGCGCTCGACCTCGGCGGCGAAGCGGCGATGGGCTGTGCTTGCGGCAGCACCGGCTCCGGCCCGATGGTGTTCGGCATGGCGCTGGCCGGCCTGGCGATGCTGGCGGCCCGCCGGCGCCGCGTCGCCTGCCCCCAGGCCTGAGTTCACTGCAGTCCGCCCGGCTTCGGTTCATTCCGAAGCCGGGCTTTCTGCGTGGTGCGTCAGGCGTCGAACAGCAGCCGCGTGCCGGGCATCGGCTCGATCACGTCACCCGGCCTGAGCTGCGCCGACTTGCAGACGACGCCGTTGAGCTTCACGTCGCGGCTCGCTTCCACCGTGAGGCGCCAGCGGTCTTCGAGAGAGAGGATGCCGAACGCCGGGCAGCCTCCGAGCTCGAGATCAGAGCGTGGAGGCCCGACGTGGAAGGAGCCCGCGCTGCGCAGCTGAAAGACGTCCTGCCCGCGGGTGAGCGTCGCCTGCCGCCAGGGAAAGAAGAGCGTGCCGGCGGTGGTGGCGAAGCGGGGATGTCGCTGGCGGCGCGCGGCGATCGCCGGCTCGAGCGCACTCACGTCGGGCGGCGGCGTGCCAGGGCCGATGGCGAGCCGATCCAACGAAGGCAACGCGTCGGGCCCCAGGAGTTCGAGCAACCGCGCGCCCCATTCCACCCTCGGGCTCTCCCGCAGGAACGAGCCGAGGTCGAGCTCGAGCGAGCGAAGGAAGCGCAACTGCGGCTGGCGCAGGATCGTGGCGAGCCGCTGCTCCCAGCCGATGTCCGGGCGGGAGGTCGAGAGGCAGCGCAGGGTGAGGCGCGCGGGGAGCCCATGCGCCCAGCCCACGTGCAGCTCGCCCCGCCCTGCCAACCCGGCGAGCGCTCCGAGCCAGCGGCGATCACCTTCGGGCGCCGGGTTCGCGAGGCGCTCGCCCAGCGGCGCGCCGTGCTCCTGCAGCCAGTCGGCGTAGACCGACCAGCGCTCCTCGTCGTCGGGGCGATCGAGGATCGCGAGCTCCATCTCGGCGTCGCGGGGGTCGACGGGTTCGCTGAGCAGCAGGCGGAAGCACTCGCTCCGGGCGACCTCGAACACGTCGCCGTCGAGCAGCTCGGCGTCGAGCACCCGCTCACCCAGGCGCCAGGTGCCGTGCGTGGTGCCGAGGTCGCGCACCCACCAGCGCTCGAACTCGAAGACCACCTCCCAGTGCCGCCTCGAGACGAGGCCCGAGGAGGTGTGGAGGGCGGCTTCCTTCCCGCGGCCGATCACGAAGGGGAGCTTGTCGAGCGGGAGGCGGGTGCCGACGGCGAGCCCGTGGCGGCCTTCGGTCATCACCTCGAGTGCGGGGAACATCACCGGGAAGGGTACCAGTCCGTTCATCCCGAGCGGAGTCGAGGGACCAACGCATCCGCAGTCGCCCCTCGACTCCGCTCGGGGTGAACGGTCCTTGGGGGCAGCCGGACGCGGGGTTAGGGTCCGCGCGCCATGCGACCGTTGCTCCTCTGCCTCCTCGTCGCGACCTCGCTGTCGGCCCACGCGCAGAACGTGCTCGCGCGTCGCATGCCCTCGCAGGCGCCCGGCGTGCCGGGGCCGGATCGCCTCACCAACCTGCAGAGCCCCGTCGACGGAGATCCGTGGGACGGGCCCTCGGCGGCGATCATTCCCCCAGGCGCCATGGTGGAGTGGGATCTCGGCGCGCCGCAGGCGCTCACCGGCGCCGCCGTGCAGGCCGACAACAACGACGACTACATCCTGTCCCTCTCCGAGGACGGCGTGGCGTGGCGGGAAGCGTGGCGGGCCGGCCCCATCGACGGCGGTGGGCTGCGCACCCGCACCATCACCGCCCCGTTCGGCAACGCGCGCTTCCTTCGCCTCACGGCGAGCGGCGGCGACACCCGCTACAGCGTCTCGGAGTTCGAGGTCTTCGCGGGCAGCACCGAGGGCTCGACGTTGCTGCGCGCGCGGTGGGTTCCGCGGCGCCCGCTCGAGCAGTCCTTCATCGACTGGATCATCGCGGCCGTGGTGCTGTTGGCGATCTCGAGCAAGCGGCTCCCCACGGTCGTGTTGGTCGGCCTGGCGGTGGGCGGGCTGGCGGGTTCAGCGTACCTCGTCTTCCAGCTGACCCCGGCAACGCCGGGCGCGCTGCAATCGCTGCCGTGGATCCGCGCGGCCGTGGCCCTGGTGGCCGCGGCGGCGGTCATTCGCGATCGGCTCTGGCGTGGACGTTGGCCGGCGCACGGCGGCTTCGTGGTGGGGACGCTCGGCGTCTGCGCCGCGATGGCCACCTGGTGCTTCCTCAACCTGGGCACGCCGCAGTTCCACGACGTCACCGCCGGCCGCGGCACCTGGCTTCACCACTACGACATGCGGACGTACTTCCCCATCGCCAAGTACTTCCCCGAGCTGCGCTTCGACGGCGTGTACGGCGCGAGCGTGCTGGCGGTGGCCGACGGCAAGAACCTCGACCTCTTCGACGGACAGCCGCTGCGCGACCTCCGCACCCACGTGCTCACCAACGTGCACGACTCGAAGGCGCACCTGCTCGAGCTCCGCGCGCGCTTCAGCCCCGAGCGGTGGGCGCTCTTCCTCGAAGACATGCAGTACTTCCGGCGCGCGATGGGCGACGGCGGGTTCCTGGGCTCGATGAACGATCACGGCGGCAACGCCACGCCGGTGTGGTTCCTCACCGCGCGCGCGATCTTCGCCAACGCGCCCGCGAGTGACGCGACCCTGTGGCGGGGCGTGGTGGCCGACCTGGTGCTGCTGGCGCTCGCCTTCCTCGCGCTGGGCTGGGCGTTCGGCGTACGCACTGCGCTGCTGGGCATCACCGTCTTCGGCGCGATGGACTTCTACCAGTTCGGCAGCAACTGGTTCGGCGCCACGTTACGCCACGACTGGCTCTCGCTGTGGGCCATCGGGCTGGCGCTGCTGCAGAAGCGCAAGCTGGGCCTCGCCGGCGCGGCGTTCGCCTGGAGCGCGTGGATCCGCGCGTTCCCCGCCCTCACGCTCATCACCTTGAGCTTTCCGGTGGTGTGGGTGGGCGTGAAGCTGCTCTTGCAGAGGCGCCCGGCCGAGGCGCGCGAGGTGGTCAAGCCCCTGCTGCGCGTGGCGCTCGGGGTGATCGTCGCCAGCGTGGTGCTGGTGGGGCTGTCGATCGCCGTCTTCGGCGCCAGCTCGTGGGTGGAATGGCTGCACAAGGTGCAGACGCTCGATCGCGACAACCACCTCAACAACATCGCCTTCCGCACGTACATCAGCTCGGAGAAGCCGATGTGGGTGGCGGCGTGCCTCGGCTCGCTGGTGGTGCTGCTGGTGACGCTGCGCCGCGCGTCACTGACCCGCGCGGCCGCGTGGGGCGTGGCGCTGATCGGCATCATCTTCAACCCGGCCAACTACTACCTGCACTCGGCCTTCCTCTTCGTGGTGCTGGCGGCCGAACGGCACACCAGCCACGGCGCCACGGTGCGCCCGCGCGGGGTGATGGTGTGGCTGGTGCTGCTGGGCATGTGCGTGGCGTCGTATTTCACCAACATCTCGACGGACACCGGCACGCACTTCAGGCTCGAGACCGTGGTGCTGTTCACCACCCTGGGCCTCCTCTGGTTGCTCGAGTTGGGCCGGCCGCGTGAAGACATGCCGGTGACGCCGCCTCAGAAGCCGGCGTCGACGCTCACGAGCTGACCTGCGCGCTCGTACTTCCACTCGCCGACCTTCTTCCCCGCGGCGTAGCGGCCCACCGACATCACCCCGCCGTCCGGGTACCAGCTCGTCCACTGCTGGTCGGGCAAGCCGTCGGCGTACGAGCCCTCGAAGCGCGGCTGGCCGGTGCGGTACGCGCCGTTCCACGCGCCGGCCTCGACGCCCCCATCGAAGTGACCGCGCATCATCACCCCGCCGTTGTCGTGGAAGAACTTCCACTCGCCTGAGGGCTTGCCTTCCACCAACGCGCCCTGCTTCTCGATGCCTCCGCTCGGGTGCCAGTAGGTCCACACCCCGACGCCGACCATCTCGACCTGGTCTTCCGGCCGCGCGCGGCACACCAGGCAGCCCAGGGTGCGCTGCTCGCCGTCAGCGCTCCACACGCCGCCGAGGCGCCCGCAGGTGCTCGCCGCTTCGTCCTGGTCGCGGCCGCGCACGTACTCGACCTCGCGCCAGGGCTCGCCCGTCGACCAGAAGGTCTGCCACGCGCCTTCGTTGTTCACGCCGACCCGCTCGCCCTTCGCGCTCGGCTTCCCGGTCGGGTGGTAATCGGTCCACAGGCCTTTGGGGATGTCCTCTTCCATCGGCCCTTCGGTGCGCAACTGCCGGCCCCAGCGCCAGAACTTCCACGGCCCGGTGCGCAGCCCGTCTTCGTAGCGGCCGAGGAACTCGGGATCTCCGTTGAGGTAGAAGGCCTTCCATTCCCCCACCTCTTTGCCGGCCTTGTACTGGCCCACGAGCCGGCGCTGCCCGTTGGTGTGGAACCAGGTGTAGGGGCCGTCGCGCGTGCAGTCGGCGTAGCTCGCCTCGACCTGCAGCCGGCCTTCTTCGCTGTAGCTGCGCCACACCCCGTCCACGCAGCCGCCGAGGTAGTTCGCTTCTTCCGAGACACGGCCGTTGGGGTGGAACGCGCGCCACTGCCCATCGCCGTTGCGGATGATCGACGTGCCGTAGACCTCGCCGTCGGGCGCGGCGAAGGTGTGCTTCCCCGTGGGCGCGCCGCCCTTGTAGCGGCCCTGGCGCAGCACCTCGCCGGTGGGGTGGTAGTCCGTGTACATGCCGTCGAGCCGGCCTTCCTTGTACTCGGCGCGCCAGCGCAGCTTCCCCGCCCCGTCGAAGCCGGTCCACGAGCCCTCGGGCTCGTCGTCGACGGTGCAGCCCTCGCGGCGTCCCTTGAAGTCGACGGTCCACTCGCCGCTCTTGTCCTCGCACTCGAGGGGCCCGGGCCCCACGCGCAGGCCCTGGTGAAACTTCACCTCGCGCCACTTCTCCCCGTGCGGGAGGTACTCGGTGAAGAGACCCTCGGCCTGCCCGCGCACGTACGGGCCCTCGAGGTGCTTGAGGCCCGTGTCCGGGTGGTAGCTGATCCACGTGCCTGTCTCGCGGCCGGCCTTGTAGCTGCCCTCGCGATCCTTCTTTCCCTCGTCGGTCCAGTGGACCCACGGGCCGTCCTTCAGGCCATTCTTGAACGCGCCGCGCTCGGCGATCTGACAGCTCTCGAACCAGCGCTCGTACTTCCCGGACCGCGTGCCGCGGAGCCACTCGGAGCGCTCGATGAGCTGGCCACCGGGGAGCTTCCACGTCCACTCCCCTTCACGCTTGCCGGACACCAGGCAGCCCGACCAGCCGCTGCTGCTGGTCCACTTGCCGCCGACGCAGTGGGCCTGGTCCTGCGCGCTCGCGGGGAGCGCGAGGAGAAGCAGAAGCACGCAGACCACACCGTTCACCCCGAGCGAAGTCGAGGGGGCGCAGGGAGCAGTCTCGCCCCTCGACTCCGCTCGGGGTGAACGGAGGGTCCCTCGGACTGGGTGGTTGGTGCGCCTCATTTGCCGAGCAGCTTCTTCATGGCCTGATCGGCGCCCACGCGCACCGGGCTTCCATCGAGGCTCTTCAGGTCACTCTGCGTGAGCGAGACCTTGGGGGAGAACGCCGCCACGTGAAACGCCTCGAGCGCCTGGTCGGCGCCCTCGCCCGACGCGCACGCCAGCTGCGAGCCGTTGTCGTCGAGCAGGCAGAGGTCGACCGCGGCCCCGCGCGCGTTGACGGTGAGCTGGAAGGGCGCCTTGTCCTTCACCTCGAAGCGCGTGGAGCGTCCGAGCCGCGCGGCGGTCTCGCGGGCGAGCGTGCTGCCGTCGTTCGAGAGCGTCACCGGCACGGTCAACCCCAGCATGCGGAAGCCCGTGGGCCAGCGCTGCAGGAGTTCCTGGTAGTCGGCGCGCGCTTCGTTGAGCCGCCCCAGCCGCCGCAGGGAATCACCCCGCCAGGCCATGATTCGCCAGCGCCAGAGCGCTTCCTTCTTCGACAGCCCCGCCAGCGCCGACGTGGCCAGCTTCACCGCCGACTCGTAGGCGTGTTCCTGCCAGGCGACCTCGCCCTCGAGGGCGTCGAGGGGTGCGGTCGCCTCGGGGAACGCGGCGTCGATGGCGCGCGCGCGGGCAATCGCCGCGCGCATCACCCCGGTGCCGACGATCTCGATCAGATCTCCGGTGCGCCAGTTCGACCAGTCCGCCGGGTCGGCCAGCATCGGCCTGGTCACCACCAGCAGGCGATCTCCGCCGGCGAGCAGCTGCACCAGCGCCCGCCGCACTTCCCACCGCGTCGCCGCCAGGCGGGCCCGCTCAGCCGCCGTCGAGGCAGGCCCGCTCAGCCGCTCGGCGTACGAGCCCTGTTCCCCGAGCTGGGCGATGCGGCCGTCGAGGGCGTGGAGGTAGCGCAGCGTGCGCGTGAGCCGTTCCATCTCGGGCGCGCCGCTGGAGACCCCCATGCGTTGCTGTTGCCCGTAGAGCTCGGTGGCGAGCTTGAGCGCCTCTTCGGGTTGGCCCACCGCCTCGAGCAGATCGACCAGCACGCCGCGGCGCTCGAGCGCGAAGTGCGGCCGGTAGCGCTTCTCGATGTACGTCGAGCGCGACGACTCGAGCGCGGCCACCGCCTGCTGGAACTGCCCCATGATGATCGAGAGGCTGGCGATCTGGTTGTCGACGGGATCGATGCAGTCCTTGAGCTTGCGCGCCTTCTGCGAGAGCTCCTCGGCCTGGTCGAGCCGGAAGCGGATGTACGCGGCGCTCGACGCGTTGCGCAGGATGGTGCAGTTCCGCCCGCCGGTCGCCTCGACCCCCGCCATCGACCACTTGTACGTGCCCGCGCGATCGCGCTCTTCGAACGCGATGCTGAGCAGCCCGTTGTACCCCTCGGCGCGGTCCGTATCGTCGTCGCTGGCCGCGAGCTTGGTGGCGATCACCCGCGCCTCGGCGCCGTGGCCTGACTTGAAGAGCGGCCACACCCGCAGGTACTCGGGCGCCGGGCCGTACTTCTCTCCGAAGCGATCGAGCACGGCCAGCGCCTCTTCGTTGCGGTTCATCTCGGCGAGGATGAAGTGCTCTTCGAGCACCACCTTCATGCCCCACTCGTCGTCCGCGTCGCCGAGAAGGTCCTGCGCGCGCCGGACCCAGGCGAGCGCGCGCGCGTGGTTGCCTTCTTCGTCGATGTGCACCTTCGCCATCGCCCAGGTGGCCGGAAAGGACCCGGGGGAATCGGTGAGGATCTTCTCGGCGAGATCGCGCGCCTTGATGAAGTGGCCCTGGCTGAGCTCTTCGAGGAGCGTCTTCTCGCGGGGCGTGAAGTGGTCGGCGAAGTCGGCCCGGGCGGGGAGCGCGGCGAGGAGGAGGAGCAGAAGTATCGCCCTCGACTCCGCTCGGGCTGAACGGATTCCGTTCACGCCGAGCGCAGTCGAGGCGCCCACTTCGGGTCGCACGATCACGCAGCACCCAGGGTCGAGCGCGAGAGCTTCTCGATGGGCCCCTTGAGCGCGTCCTTCACCAGCAGGTCGGCCTGCACGCCCGGCATCAGCTCCATGCGGTGCGCGAAGATGGGGAAGGCGAGCGCCTCGATGTCTTCGGACGACACGTAGTCGCGGCCGTTGAGCAGCGCGCGCGTCTGCAGTGCGGGAATCGCCTGCACCAGTGAACGGGTCGACACGCCCTGCCGGGTGCGGGTGGTGTCACGCAGGGCCGTGGCGATGTCCACCAGGCACTGCTGCACCGCCCTCGAGACCGCGATCTTCTCCCGCAGCAGCGCCCGACCCGCGATCACCTCGGCCCGGTACACCTTCGGCAGCTCCATCGCCACGCGCGGCCGGCCCCAGGCCTCGAGCACCCTCAGCTCGGACGCCGCGTCGATGTGCTTCATGGTGAGCTTGAAGAGGAACCGGTCGAGCTGCGCCAGCGGCAGCGGGTACGTGCCCACCGAGTCGAGCGGGTTCTGCGTGGCCATCACGAAGAACAGGTCGTCGAGCCGGTGGCTGACGTTGTCGACCGTCACCTGCTTCTCCGCCATCGCCTCGAGCAGCGCCGACTGCACCTTGGGCGAGGTGCGGTTGATCTCGTCCACGAGGAGGATCGACGCGAACACCGGCCCGCGGCGGAACGAGAACAGGTTGGTCGCGGTGTCGAAGATGGTGACGCCCGTGATGTCGGACGGCAGCAGGTCGGGCGTGAACTGCACGCGCCGGAAGGTGGCGATGCCCAGCGAGTCGGCCGGTTCCTCGACGAACGCGTGGCCCAGCGCCTTGGCGAGCGTGGTCTTGCCCGAGCCCGGGTAGTCCTCGAGCAGCACGTGGCCGTCGGCGAAGAGCGAGATGAGGACGAGCTCGATGATGTCGTCGCGGCCGATCACGTCGTGGCGAACGCGATCGCGCAGGCGGGCGGCGACGCCGCGGACTTCCTCGAGAGTGGAGAGCACTGGGATCATGGGGTCTTTCGCGTCATCGGGTGAACCACCAGCCGACAGGGTTGAGGAGTGCGCCCACGCGGGCGAAGAAGGGGGTGTGCTGGCGCAGCTCGGCGCGGGTGGCGCGGGCGAGCGCCTCGAGCTGGGCGCGGCTCTCGGGGTCATCGTGACCGAGGGTGAGGCGCAGGTGCGTCGAGGTCAGCGGCACGAAGCTGGGCGCGCGCGCGGCGAGCCGGCGGGCGTGACGCTCGCGGCTCTCACCCTTGCGGCGCTGCTGGCCGAGATCGGAGAAGACGTCGAGCACCGCGCGGTACACCAGCCGATGCGAGCCGCGGCCGAGGCGCCGGTACACCTTCACCCCGAAGGCGAGCACGAGCGCGAGGCCGGCGAGGCTGCCGGCGGCGAAGCCGATCAGCTCCCAGGGAATGACCAGCGGCGAGGTGTCTTCGAGGGTGTTGGGCGGGTCCTTGCGGGCGAGCTCACCGAGGGCCGCCTCGAGATCCTGGTCGACGTGTGGCGAGGGCGGCTCGTCGGAGCGCTCGGGCAGGATGTCGAAGGTCACCCAGCCGACCCCGTCCACGTAGAGCTCGGGCCAGGCGTGGGCCTCGTTGGCGAAGATCAGCACCGCCGAGCCCGCGCCGCGCTGCTGCGTCTGCACGCCGTAGCCGATGGCCACGCGCGCCGGCAGGCCCTGGCTGCGGAGCAGGAACACCGCGGCGTGGGCGAAGTGCACGCAGTACCCGCGCAGATCGCCGAAGAGGAACTGCGCCACCGGGTCGTCGCCCTCGAGCGTCTTGTCCTCGAGGGAATAGAAGCCTTCCTTCTCGAGGTACTGCTTGATGGCGAGCGCCTTCATGATGTCGTCGCCGACGAAGCGCGGGTCGACGTCGCGCACGAGGCGCTCGGACAGCTCCAGGTAGCGGGGGTCGGGGGGGAGCTCGGTGTAGTGCTTGCGCTGCGCCTCGGACCAGTCGGCGGGCATGGCGGTGCGGCCGAGCATCCGCTCGATGGGCCGGGTGAGGAACTGGGAGTCGACGTCGTAGGCCGCCACGAAGCGGCGCGGGTTCGGGTTGGGCAACGGCGCCAGTTCCTCGGGGAACCCCACGCCGAAGAGCTGGGCGTGATCGACGAGCAGGAACATCGAGGTGTGCAGCCGCCGGTGGAACGCGGGCACCTGGGGCGTGGCCACGCGCACCGGAGAGCCCGCGGGGAAGCGCGTGGGTACGTCGGTGTCGAAGGTGCCCGACCCGTCTTCCACGAGGCGATCGCCGGTGAGCTTCGAGCGCACCGCCTGGCGGAAATAGAGCGCGTCGGACTCGGGGAGATCGTCGTGCAGCACCGCCACGGCGATCGGCTCGGGTGGCTTGTTGTTCTTGCGGCTGCCTCCGCCCTGCTTCTTGTCCTTGTCCTTGTCGTTCTCGTTCCCGCGCACGCCCAGCTCGTCTTCCTTCGGCACGTCGAGGCGCGGCTGCTCGCCGAGCAGGAGCACCAGGATGCCGCCGAGGAAGAGCAGGAACATCGCCGCCAGCCGCCGCGCGCGGCTCACGCGGAGCAGCAGCAGCGCCGAGAGCGCCATCGCCGTGACGCCCAGCACCGAGAGCACCGGCTCGGGCTCGAGGCCGTGCGACCAGGCCCAGTCGCTCAGGAAGCGGGGCTGGTGAATGCGCATGTGGCGATGATCTGCGAACGCGTGCGCGACGGCGAAGACCACGATGCCCAGCTCGAGCACCGAGAACACCCGCCAGCGGGACGAGCAGAGCCGCAGCGCGAGGAAGAAGCCGAACGCGGTCGAGCCCAGCACCAGGGCGTCGGCCGTCATCAGGGTGAACCACGGCGGCAGGAACGAGGCGAACGCCGAGAGGAAGCGCGAGGCGAGCTGGCCGGCGAGCACCAGCCCCAGGCCGAGCACGACCCAGTTGATCATTCGCAGGCGCGCGTCTTCGAGCCGGTGCGCGAGCAGCGTGGCGAAGAGCGTGCCGGCGACCGCGGCGAGCAGGCCAGGCGGGGTGGCGAGCGACCAGAGGATCAGCACCACCGCGGCGCTCAGCAACAGCGCCTTGAGCAGCGTGACGGTGCCCGAGTCTCTCGCGAGCGAGGGGCTCATCGCGCGCCTCCCAACCGTTCACCCCGAGCGGAGGCGGCGCTGCGAATTCTGCCCGTCCGCATCATGAGAGCTGCCCCGTGGTGCGGTGGAGCACCTTCACCGGCAGCCCGTCGGCCTCGAGCGCCTCCCGCAACTTCTTCAGCGACGGCCGCGCGGTGTCGAGCGTCTCCTCGGGCTGAAAGAGGAACGACTCGAGCCGAGAGTGCCGCGCCGGCTGTTCCCCCACCTCGTCGACGCCGATGATCACCGACGCGCTCAACGAGTGCTTCCGCACGAAGCCCACCACCCGCTGCCGCCACGCCCCGTCGACGGGCGGCACGAAGAGCAGGCACGACGTGAGCCGGCCGGGGTCGATCTGCGCGGCCGCGGCGTCGAGCGCCCCCGCCCCGTGCTCGCGCTGCGTGCTCGAGTCGACCAACTGCTCGACCGCGTCTCTGGCCGAGCGCGCCGGGGCTGCCGAGCCATCGGCCGTGAAGAGCAGGTCAGCCCCGAGCAACCCGGCCTCGACGTAGAGGCGCGCCGCGCCGGCGCTCGCCTCGTCATCGGGACCCGCGACGAAGAAGGCCACGCTCACCGGCCCCGGCGCGAGCGCCCGCTCGGGCATGCGCACCAGCAGCTTGCGCGACCGGGCGTACACCTTCCACAGCACGTGGCGCATCGAGTCGCCGTAGGCGTACTGGCGCATCTCCACGAGATCGCCCTCGGCGCGGCCCGCGGGGTTGGCGAGCGTCTCGCCCTGCGATCGCCCCGCCGCGAGCTGCGCCCCCTGCTTCGCCGACGCGGGCGCGATGGAGAGGGCGACGGGCCACGCGACGTCGAAGCTCAAGCGGGTGAGGCCGAACACGTCTTCCACGGTGAAGCGCCGCACGAGCCGCGTGTAGCGCCCCCGTGCCTTCGCGGTGACCACCTCGGACAGCAGGCCCTCGAGCGGCTCGAGCCGCACCTCGAGACCAGCCGGCTCGACCCAGGACAACGTGACGTCGAGCACCAGCCAGCGCCCCAGCGACGGAAAGCGGAAGCCCGTGCCGGTCGCGCGGGTGGTCTCGAGGCGCTCGGGCACGGTGACGTCGAGGGTCTTCACCGCGCGGCGCAGCCAGAGCGTGCCGAGCGCCACCAGCACCGTGCAGGCCACCACCAGCAGCAGCGCCACCAGCCCCGCGGGGTAGAGGAGGAAGTCGGCTTCTTTCGGCGCCCAGAGGAAGACGAGCGCCGCGGCAGCCGCAAGCAGGACGAGCGCGCCGGCACGCAGAGGAAACACGCGGCGCAATCGCTCGAGGAACCGCTTCATCGGAGGTTGCGATCTAACACGCCTCCGCCGTTCTCCCTTCCCTGTCGCTTTCGTGGCGAAGCGGCCGCCGGCCCCGTGAGCCAACGCACCGCATGCGCGCTTCGGTCCACCAGGCTGATCTGCTCACCGAGGCGTGGGACCTGCCCGTCGCCGCGAAGTGACGACGGAGAAGTTCGAGGCGATGACGGCGCTCGACCGGTCGAGCGGCAAGCAGCGCTTGAGCCCTCAGCAACCGGTGTCGCTGCAGGCGGCGTTGCAGCAGAAGCCGTCGGCAGCCGGAGGCCTCGAGCAGGGCCGCGCCGCGCATCCACCTGCGAGGACGCGCGGCACCCCCGGCAGGCAGGCGCCGCTGGTGCACAGGCGCGAGTTGCACAGCGGCTCGGCAGCACAGTTGGCCTGACAGACGGTGAAGTCGCAGGTCTCGGCCTCACACACCGTTCCATTGAGGGCGACGGCGTCGGCTGGGCAGGTGGCCGCGCTGCCCGAGCAGCTCTCGGGCACGTCGCAGATCGGGTCTGCCGCGGGCCTGCAGATCACCCCGGCGCTCTTGACGCGGTCGACGCACGCCCCCAGGCCGTTGCAGGTATCGGCGGCGTCGCAGGCCACGGTGCTGGGCGAGCCGCAGCTCGTGCCCGCGGGGGCAAAGGCGTTGGGAGGGCAGATCGCCGTGGCGCCATCGCACACCTCGGAAGGATCGCAGGTCGGGTCTGCCCCGGCCGCGAAGCAGACCGCGCCCGCGCTCTTGACCCGGTTCACGCACGCGCCCGCGCCGTCGCACGTGTCCTGGGCGTCGCAGGCGGTGCTCGTCGACGAGCCGCAGGCGGTCCCCGGCGCCTTCGGCGACGACGCGTTGTCGTTGCAGACCGGCGCCCCGCTTCCGCACGCGACCGCGCCGTTGAGACAGGCGTTCGGGTTGGTCGCGCAGACCGCGCCCTCGACGCACGGGGTGCACGCACCAGAACCATTGCACACGCCTCCGGGACAGGCGGCGCCGGGGGCCTTCGGCGAGGTGAGGTTGTCGGTGCACACGGCGACGCCGGTGCCGCACTGCACGAGGCCGTTGAAACAGACGCTCGGGTTGGTGGTGCAGAGGCTCCCGGCCACGCACGCGTTGCAGGTCAGGTTGCCGTCGCACACGCCGCCGATGCAGGCGGTGCCTGCGGGCTTGCGCACGTCGGGGGGACAGCTCGTGGTGGTGCCGTTGCAGGTCTCGGCGAGATCGCACTCCGCCACGGCCGCGCGGCACGTGGCCCCGCTGGCCTTCACCCGGTTGATGCACGCTCCGGCGCCGCTGCAGGTGTCCTGGGCGTCGCAGTCGGTCGCGTTCGACGAGCCGCAGCTCGTCCCCAGGGGGGCGAAGGCGTTGGGGGGACAGGTGGCGGTGCTGCCGTTGCAGACCTCGGCGGGGTCGCAGATCGCATCTGCCCCCGCGGCCAGACAGATGACCCCTGCGCTCTTGATCCGATCGACGCAGCTCCCCGCGGCATCACAGGTGTCCTGCTCATCGCAGCCGGTGCTGGTCGAAGAGCCACAGCTCGTCCCCGAGGCCGCGATGAGGTCGAGCGGGCACGCGGCCGAGACGCCGTCGCAGACCTCGGCGGGGTTGCACGCCGCGCTCGCACCCGCCACCCGGCAGACGACCCCCACGCTCTTCACCCGGTTCACGCACAGCCCCGCGCCGTCGCAGGTGTCCTGCGCGTCGCAGGCGCTGGCGTTCGACGAGCCGCAGTTGGTGCCCGAGGGCCTGGGCGAAGCGGCGTTGTTGGTGCACACCGGCGCCCCGCTCCCGCAGACGATGACGCCGGCGAAGCACGTGCCGGGGTTGGTGCTGCAGGCCGAGCCCGCGACGCAGGGCGTGCAGACGCCCGCGCCGTTGCACACGCCGCCCACGCACGCAGCGCCGGGCACCCGGGGCGAGGCGAGGTTGTCGGCGCACACCGCGACGCCGGTGCCACACTGGATGATGCCGTCGAAGCAGCTGTTGGGGTTGCTGCCGCACGCAGCCCCCAGCGAGCAGGCGTTGCACGTGAGGTTGCCGTCGCACACGCCGCCTACGCAGCTCGCTCCGGCGAGGCGATGCGCATCTCCCGGACAGCTCGCGCTGAGGCCATCGCAGGTCTCCGCGAGATCGCATTCCCCCACCGCCGCCCGGCACGACACGCCGTTTCCCTTCACCCGGTTCAGGCAGGCGCCAGCGCCGTTGCAGGAGTCCTGGGCGTCGCAGGCGGTGGCGTTCGACGAGCCGCAGATCGCGCCCTCGGGGGCCTTGAGATCGGGCGGGCAGACGAGCCCCGCGCAGCGCTCCTCCGCGTCACAGACGTCCACCGACGTGCGGCAGATCACGCCAGGCGGCTTGGGCCCCAGGCCGACGCAGACCGGCGAGCCGGTGCCGCAGGTGATCACCCCGAACTCGCAGACGTTGCCCGTCGAGCAGGCGCCCCCCGGGCTGCACGCGCCGCAGCCGCCGTCGCCGTTGCAGAACTGGCCCGAGCCGCAGGCGGTGCCAGACGTGGTGTACCCGGCGAACGTGCAGCGCGGCGTGCCTGAGCCACAGGCGAGCGCGCCCAGCAGACACGTGCCCGCGTCGCAGGAAGCACCCGGCACACAGTCGACGCAGCCGGCATCGGGGGCGCACACCTTGCCGGTGCCGCACGAGCTGCCCGCGTCGCGCTGCAGATTCCGGTTGCAGGTCACGCCGGCGCTGCACGAGAGCACGCCGTCGAAGCAGGGCGCGTCGTGCGGGGTGCAGGCCGAGCCCGCCACGCAGGCCACGCAGCCGCCGTCACCGTCGCAGACCTGGTTGGTGCCGCAGAGCGCGCCTGACGCCGCGGGCCCACTGGGCAGGCAGGCGAGGGTTCCGGTGCCACACGAGGTGACCCCCACGAGGCACTGATTCCCGGGCGCGCACGCCACCCCTGCATCGCAGCTGAGGCAGCCTCCGTCGGCCGAGCAGACGCGGCCCGTGCCGCAGGGCGAGCCGGCGACCAGCTGGCCCGTGGCGGCGCACGACGGCAGCCCCGTGGCGCAGCTCACCGCGCCGATGAAGCAGGCCGCGGGCGTGCAACGATCGCCCGCGTCGCACGCGCCGCACGTCCCCGTGGGACCGCACACGCCGCCCACGCAGCTCGTGCCGGGCGTCACCGCGCCCACGTCGGCGCAGCCCAGCCCTCCGTCGACGCAGGTGGTCTGGCCGAGCCTGCACGGTGCCGCGGGTGAACAGGTCGAGCCGCTCACGCAGCCGACGACGCACGCGCCGCTCACGCAGCTCAGGCCCGAGGCGCAGCGCACGCCGACGCAGCGGGGATCGAGGCAGACCTCCTGGTCGCACACCTGGCCCGCGGGACAGGCGAGCGTGCCGCAGGCCTCCGGCAGGCACGCGCCGCGATAGCAGGCGCCCGCGCCACAGCCGACGCCCACGCAGTCGATGCCGAGGCAGCGGCCCTGCTCGCACACCTGGTCCTCGGCGCAGTCCGTGCCGGGGCAGTCGACCGGCAGGCAGTTCCCGCTGGCGCAGGCCGCGCCCGGTGAACAGGGGGTGTCGCAGGCGCCACAGTGCGAGAGGTCGCGCCGAAGCTCGACACAGACGTCACCGCAGAGCGTCAGCCCCTCGCTGCAGGTGACGCCCGCATCGTCCGCGGTGCGGACGATCGCCTCGAAGCACGCGGTCGCGAACACCGCGAGCAAGCCGAGCAGCCCGTGGCGCCAGCTCATGGCGACCTCCGCTCGAGGCAGGCGACGGGCACCAGCTCCAGGCGGATGCCGCCCGTCCTCGGCGCGCCGGGCTCGGCGCGTTGGCCGACGGCGGTGAGCGACACCGGCGAGGCGCCCTTGCTCACCAGGTACGCGCGCACGGCCTCGGCCCGCGCCTGCGCCAGTCTCTGCGTGTCGAACGTCTCTGCGTGCCCCTCCACGCGCAGACAGAGGGCCGCGCGGTCTCTGATCGCCTGCGCCACCTGCTCGAGGACGGAGAACGACGAAGGGAGGAGCGTGGCGGTGGCCGGAAGGAAGTTGAGCTTCTGGCCGAGCTCGAGCCTGTTCGGCGTGACCACGACCTGTGCGTAGCGGGGACAGCCGCCCTCCGCGGCCAACCCGGGGACGGAAGGGCAGCTGTCGAGGCGGTCGGCGACGTCGTCGCCGTCTTGATCGGGGCACCCCCGGGCCGACGCCAGTCCCCGGGCGCCGGGGCAGGCGTCGTTCTGGTCTGAGACGCCGTCACCGTCGTTGTCGAGCTCGGGGCAGCCGTCCTCGTCGGCGAAGCCGTCGGGGTCTTCGGCCGCCAGGGGGCAGCGGTCAGCGGGCGCCGACAGGCCGTCGCGATCAGGGTCTGGATCGGGCGCGGGTTCGGCGATCGCCGGAGGCGCACCCTCAGGCACCGGGGGCGCGTCGGCCGGCTCCGAGCCGAAGAGCCCGAACTCGAGCGCGAGCCCAAAGGTGACCAACCCCGCGTCGCGCGCCGGGAACGGCGCGTCGGACATCGCGAAGATCTCGCGGTAGTCGACCCGGGGGCCCAGCGCGATGGTGGGGCTGAGCATCCACGCCACGCCCACGCCGACGCCGAGCCCCAGCCGGTCGAGCGTTCCGGTTCTCACGTAGTCGACGCTGCCCTGGGCCCAGAGCAGAGCTCCTCGCGCCACGCGCCGGGTGTGAAGGCGCACCACCGGCCCCACCGCCACCAGGCTCGCCGGCCTCGCGAGCGGGCTGCCGGGAGCCGGGCTGGCGAAGAGGTAGCCGGCCTCACCACCCACATCGACGAACGGCCCCAGCTCGCCCAGGCCGACCACGAAGGCGCCGGCGCCCATGCCGAAGTAGTCGGTGGTGGGCGCGGTGACGGGCACCACGCCGCTGGCGTCGCCGCGCACCCAGAGATGGGCCCAGCGGGCCTCGCGCCCGAGCGTCAACGACACGACCGCTGCGAACACCGTCAGCAAGTGCGCACGCGAGCACTCCGAGAAAGGACCTCGAGGTACAAGCAACGAATCGGCCGTACCGCGCGCCCCCGGATTCCGGGAGTGCCTGCGCAATTCTTGCGGTCGTGCCGCGCCGTGGCGCAGAGAGCTGCGGCTCAGCGGCGCTTGAGCAGGCCGTCGAGCAGTTGGCGGGTGATCTCAGCCCACGCTTCCACGGCGGTCGAGGTGACGGGCTCGCGCTCGGCGATCGCCTCGGCCCAGTGCACGCGCGGCCGCGGACCGCTGGCGTCGACGATGGCGTCGGGGGCAGCCGGCCCCTCGAGCCCCGAGGGGATCTTCGTGGCGAAGAGCATCACCCGCGCCCTGCCCCGGTGCGTCTCGCGCGCGGTGCGGATCGCGTGGAGCGACGAGTCGGTGCGGAACACGTCCACCTGCCCGCGCTCGCGGAACTCGCGCAAGAGCAGCGACAGCACGCCCTCTTCTTCGCTGAGGGCCACGTCTTCGGCCTCGCTCACGAAGATGAGCTCGAAGCGGAGCGCCTCGGTGTTGAGCCACTCCGAGAGCTTGCGCACCAGCGCGGTGACCGAGCCGAGCAGCCACATGAGCCGCTGGTACGTCTCGCCGGGATCCTTCACCCGGCAGCGCGCGAGCGACGCGTCGAACACCAGCACCAGGGTGCGCCTCTTGCGCACGGCCACCGACTCATCGCGCGCGTAGTAGAGCAGCTCGCCCTCGACGAAGCGCACGTCGAAGAGATCGGGGCGCGCGTCGGGGTCGTCGCCCTGCTCCATGTAGATGAGCTCGCTGGTGACGAGGTTCTCGATGTTGCCCACCGTGCTGATGCTGGAGAACCCGCCCACCGGGTACGACGAGTCTTCCTCGAGCTGCGTGGGGGCGTCGCCGTCTTCGAAGACCTGGCCGCGCAAGCGCGTGGGCAGGTGCTCGTCGACGGCCTGGGCCACCTCGGCGAGCTGGGCCAGGGCCACGCGGGCGGCGAGCCCCTTGAGCGCGGCCAGGTTCTCCATGAGGAAGACCTCGGCGTCGCTGAGCAGCTCGCGGGTGCGCCGGGCGGCGCGGGAGAGCTGGTTCAGGCCTTCCACCACGCGGGCGGCGAGCTCTTCGTCGTAGAGCGCGGCGCGGCCGGCCTCGAGCACCTCTTCCGGCGGGCGCGTGGCGAAGCGGCGCACCAGGCCCGTGCTCACGCCGGTACCCGTGCCCAGCTTGAGGCGCGAGAGCAGCTGCGCGGTGACCAACCCCACCGCTGGCGCCCTGAGCTCCTTCGGCAGCCCCGCGACGGCCTCGGTCAGCCGCGTCCACCTTCGATCGGCGGTGAGCCGCGCCAGCACGTGATCCTCATACCCACGCATCGCCTCGCGCACGGGCTCGAGGCCGGGGGGCGGCACGGGCAACAGCCGCTCGCCGTGCAGGAGCGCGGTGAGATCGAACACGAGGGTGGGCGCGGCGAGCAGCGGGCGCTCGGAATACGCGGCCTCGAGCGCGCGCACCGACGTCTCGAACCAGGTGGGCGAGGTGGCGGCGTCGCGCGCGAGTGACATGGCGGCCGAGAGAAAAGCCTCAGCGCGTGGACCCTCGAGCCGCTCGTCAGACATCGCCAGGTGACTATACCTGCGGTTGGATATTGACTCTGGAATCAATTTCCTGCTCCAACGCGTCATCCACGCAGTTCGAAAGGGTGTCCCCATGGGTTCCGAGCTTCGATTCGATGGAAAGGTCGTCGTCATCACCGGCGCTGGCGCAGGCCTGGGCAGGAGCCACGCGCTCTTCTTCGGCAAGCGGGGCGCGCAGGTGGTGGTGAACGATCTCGGCGGCACGGCCACCGGCGGGGGCAAGAGCTCGGCGGCGGCCGACAAGGTGGTCGAGGAGATCAAGGCCGCGGGGGGCAAGGCGGTCGCCAACTACGACTCCGTGGAAGACGGCGACAAGATCATCAAGACGGCCATCGACTCGTTCGGCCGCATCGACGTGTTGATCAACAACGCGGGCATCCTGCGCGACGTCAGCTTCCAGAAGATGACGAAGGAAGACTGGGATCTGATCTTCCGCGTGCACGTCAACGGCGCCTTCCGCTGCAGCCACGCCGCCTGGCCGATCATGCGCGAGCAGGGCTACGGCCGCATTCTCTTCACCACCTCGGCCGCGGGCATCTACGGCAACTTCGGCCAGGCGAACTATTCGGCCGCGAAGCTCGCGCTGGTGGGCCTGTCGAACACGCTCGCCATCGAGGGCGAGAAGAAGAACGTGCTGGTCAACGCGATCGCGCCCATCGCCGCGTCGCGCCTCACCGAGACCGTGCTCCCCAAGGACATGCTCGAGAACCTGAAGCCCGAGTACGTCACCCCGCTGGTGGCGTGGCTCGCTCACGAGTCGTGCAAGGAGAACGGCGGGCTCTTCGAGGTGGGCGGCGGCTACTTCGGCAAGCTCCGCTGGGAGCGCACCGAAGGGAAGCTGTTCAAGCTCGGCCGGGAGATCAGCCCCGAGGCTGTGCAGAACGCCTGGGACGACGTCACCAACTGGAAGAAGGCCACGCACCCCGCGAACATCACCGAGTCGCTCTCGACCGTGATGAGCAACCTCTCGACGAAGTCGAAGGGCGGCAACGAGTTCATCGATGTCGACCAGGCGCTCGGCTACGAGCTGCCTGAGCTCGAGTCGTCGTACGACGAGCGCGACCTGGCGCTGTACGCGCTCGGCGTCGGCGCGGGCAAGGTCCCCGGAGATCCGAAAGACCTGCACCTCGTCTACGAGCGCAACGGCGACGGCTTCTACTCGCTGCCCACCTACGGCGTGGTGCCCGCGCTCAACGCGATCTTCAAGATGGCGTCCGAGGGCCAGACCGCGCCCGGCCTCAACTACGGGCTCGATCGCATCCTCCACGGCGAGCAGTACCTCGAGGTGATGCGCCCGCTGCCGCCGCACGCGAAGCTCAAGCACAAGGCGCGCATCTCGGAGATCCTCGACAAGGGCAAGCACGCGGTGGTGGTGACCCACCTCGACAGCTACGACGCCGAGACGGGCGAGCTGCTGGTGAAGAACGACGTGTCGATGGTGGTGAAGGGCGCGGGCGGCTGGGGCGGCGATCGCGGCCCTGCCACCGACCAGAACCAGGCGCCCGAGCGCGCGCCCGACGCGGTGGTGACCGAGAAGACGGGGGACAACCAGGCGCTGCTGTACCGCCTGTCGGGTGACTGGAACCCGCTCCACGTCGACCCCGAGTTCGCCACCATGTTCGGCTTCGAGAAGCCGATCCTCCACGGGCTGTGCACGTTCGGCTACGCGGGCCGCGCGGTGGTGAGCGCGTTCGCCAAGGGCGATCCCCGCACCTTCAAGAGCATCAAGGTGCGCTTCGCAGACTCGGTGTTCCCCGGTGAGACGCTCAAGTTCGAGATGTGGAAGGAGAGCGACCTCAAGATCCTGATGCGCGCCACGGTGGTCGAGCGCAACAAGGTGGTGATGAGCAACGGCGTGGTCGAGTTCTACCCGGAGATCCCCAAGCCGAAGGCGAAGGAGGTGGCGGCTCCGAAGGCTGCTGCCGCCGCCGCGCCCGGGCTCACCACGGCCGCCGCGTTCGAGGGCATCGGCACCTACGTCGCCGCGCACCCCGAGCTCACCAAGGAGATCGGCGTCGTCTACCAGTTCAAGATCAAGAAGCCGGACTCGCAGTGGATCGTCGACCTCAAGGCCGGCGCGGTGAAGGCGGGCCTCGCCGAGAAGGCGGAGTGCACGCTCGAGCTCTCCGATGCCGACTGGCTCGACATGGTCACCGGCAAGGCCGACCCGATGAAGCTGTTCCAGGGCGGCAAGCTGAAGATCTCCGGCAACGTGATGGCCTCGCAGAAGCTCAGCTTCCTCAAGAAGATCGAGCGGCCGGTCACCCCGAGCGGAGTCGAGGGCCCGGCTCCTGCTGCTGCCGCGGCGCCGACCATCACCGCGGCGATGACCTTCGAAGGCATCGGCGCGTACGTGGCGAAGACGCCGGACCTCGTGAAGCAGGTGAACATGGTCTACCAGTTCAAGCTCTCCTCGCCTGACTCGGCGTGGGTGCTGGATCTGAAGGCCGGCAACGTGAAGGCGGGCACGGTGGACAAGGCCGACTGCACGCTCTCGCTGTCGAACTCCGACTGGCTCGACATGGTGTCCGGCAAGGCCGACCCGATGAAGCTGTTCCAGGGCGGCAAGCTGAAGATCACCGGCAACGTGATGGCCTCGCAGAAGCTCGACTTCCTCAAGAAGATCGACAAGAGCTCGATGCCCGTGGCGAGCGGAGCTGCTGCTCCCGCGGCTGCAGCAGAGGCGCCCGCCTCGGCCGAGGTGATCGCCCCGAAGGTCTTCAAGGCGCTGCAGGAGCGCCTGGCGAAGAACCCGGGCCTGGCGAAGGAAGTCGACGCCGTCATCGCCTTCAAGGTGAAGGACGCCGGCTTCGAGTTCACCGCCGAGCTCAAGGGCGGCTCGCCCTCGGTCAAGCCGGGCTTCGACGCGAAGGCCGGCACCCGCATCGTCCTCAATGACGAGGCGCTGGGCGCGCTCTCGAAGGGAGAGAGCGCGCAGACCCTCTTCCAGCACGGCCAGCTCCGCATCGACGGCGACCTGGCCGCCGCGCACCGACTTGGTTTCCTCAAGCAGCTCGTCTGAACTTCCACTCTTCCGAAAAGAACAAGGAGCACAACAATGGGTCGCAAGGTCAATGTACTCGGCGTGGGAATGGTGAAGTTCCAGAAGCCCGGCGCCTCCGATGGCTACGAGGTGATGGCGAACGGCGCGATTCGTGACGCGCTGAAGGACGGCGGCATCGACTTCAAGGACGTGGAGCAGGCGTACGCCGGCTACGTCTTCGGAGACAGCACCTGCGGCCAGCGCGCGGTCTACAGCGTGGGCACCACCGGCATCCCGGTGATCAACGTGAACAACAACTGCTCGACGGGCAGCACCGCGCTCTACCTGGCGCGGCAGGCGATCGAAGGCGGGCTCGCGGAGTGCGTGCTCGCCGTCGGCTTCGAGCAGATGCAGAAGGGCGCGCTCGCCAGCACGTGGAACGACCGCACCAACCCGCTCGACAAGCACGTCGACGTGATGAACGCCGAGCAGGGCGTCAACCAGGCCCCGTTCGCGGCGCAGATGTTCGGCGGCGCGGCGCGCGAGTACCGCTGGAAGCACGGCACCAAGCGGGAGACCTTCGCGAAGATCAGCGCGAAGGCGCGCCAGCACGCGGCGAAGAACCCGTTCGCGCTCTTCCGCGAGGTGTTGTCGGTCGAGCAGATCCTCGCCAGCGAGGACGTGTTCGATCCGCTCACCCGCTTCCAGTGCTGCCCGCCCACCTGCGGCGCGGCCGCGGCGATCCTCTGCAGCGACGACTTCGCCAAGCGCAAGGGCCTCAAGCCTGCCGTGTTCATCGCGGGCCAGGTGATGACCACCGACTTCGCCTCGAGCTTCGACGGCCACTCGATGATGAAGATGATCGGCTACGACATGGCGAAGTCGGCCGCCGATCAGCTGTACGAGAAGACCGGCACGGGCCCGAAGGACGCGCAGGTGGTCGAGCTGCACGACTGCTTCACCGCCAACGAGCTGCTCACCTACGAGGCGATCGGCCTGTGCCCCGAGGGCGGCGCCGAGAAGTTCATCGAGGAGAACGACAACACCTACGGCGGCAAGTTCGTGGTCAACCCGTCGGGGGGGCTGCTGAGCAAGGGGCACCCGCTGGGCGCCACGGGCCTCGCGCAGTGCACCGAGCTGGTGTGGCACCTGCGCGGCACCGCGGGCGAGCGCCAGGTGAAGGACGCGAAGGTCGCGATCCAGCACAACCTCGGCCTGGGCGGCGCCTGCGTGATGACGATGTACAAGCGCAACTAGCGAGGGTCTCCCTCTCCCTGCGGAAGCGGGGAGAGGGCCGGGGTGAGGGGCCCACTGCCCGGCGTCACCACTTCACGTGGTACGTGCAGGCATCGGCGCCGGTCGCCCGGCACCGGTGCTCGTCGAGGTGCACCAGGCTCGCTGTGGGCTCGAAGCGCCGGGCGATCGCGGTGAGGATGCCGCGGTCGAAGTCACACGGGTACGGGTTCCTGCACTCCACGACGATCAGCGGCTTCTGCGGGTGCGGCCGCTCGTAGCGGTAGTGCCCGATGCCCGGCAGCATCGCCTGCGTCTGCGGGTCGTACATCACCACCCCCGCCTTGCGGTGGTTCAGGTGGTACGCGACGTCGATCGAACGAACGCCCGAGTCGATGCCGTCGACCCACTTCGGGAAGATCGCGTTCTCGGGGATGCGCTGGCCGATGTTGAACAGCGCCTGCGGCCCCAGCGCCGCGAAGATCTTCTCGAACGCCCGCAGCCAGGCTTCCTGCGAGTACCAGCCCTCGCGGTCGAGCTGCACCACGCCGTCGGGGCCCAGCGTGCCGATCCCCTCTTCGACCAGCATGCGGCTCGGGGTCGCCTTGTTCTGAAAGCCGTCGACGAGCGCCCAGACCGTCTGGCCGTTGACTTCGATCCCCGGTTCGAAGGCGCGGAATTGCACCCGCTCAGCTTATGCCCAGAAGGCCAGGCGACGTTGTACGTCACGACTGGAGAAGACATGCTTCGCGTCTGCGGGCGGGAGGCATTGCGGTGATGGAGACAAGAAAGACATTTCGGCGATTGGCGCCTCGGTCTCATGCCGTTGTCCACCTCCTCGCGGTTCTTCTCGCCGCCGTCACCAGTGGCTGCAACTGTGGGTGGGTCTGCGCAAGCGACCCCGTCACCGGTGGGGTCCGGCCTACGACCTGTGCTCCTGGTTGTTGTGGTCGATGGACGTGCGGGGCCGATGTCTACGAGGTCATCTGCACTGCGGATGGCGGTGTCGATCAATGCGCGTGCGTGGAGAACGGAGTCACGAAGTCCCAGTTCACCGACCGCCAGTGGTGCCACCCTGATGCCAGGGAATACTCGGCCAACTTCCACTGCGGTTGGAGACTTGCTGGGCCCGATGGTCTCCTGCCCCATCCGCCATAGCTTGGCTGGTCAGCTGATCCCGAGCAGCCGCGGCACCTTCTCCTCGAGCAGGTCAATCTCCTCGCGCGTCTCGCCCAGGTAGGCGAGGAGCTGCAGGTCTTCCCGCTCCACCGCGCCGCCGTGAACGATCCACGCCCGGGTGCGCAGCAACCGGTACAGCTTGATCAGCTTGCGGTCGGAGACGAACACCTCGTCTTCGCGCACGAGCGTGCGGATGACGCGGCGGAACTCGCGCATCACCTCGTCGCGGAAGAACAGCTCGCGATCTCTGGGCTCGCGCCGCGACATGAGCAGCGTGAGATAGCGGTGGGCCTTGAGCAGGTCCTCCAGGTTCGCGTGGCCCTCGACCCAGGGCTTCTGGTTCAGGTCCTTGTTCGTCTGCGAGTCGAGGCCCGCGTCGAGCAGCTCGATGAAGTGCGTCTCCTGCACCGAGCGGCAGGCGGCCTTGAGCACGAAGCGATCTTTGAGCGCGCCCAATTCACTGTGCTCGGGGATCTCGTTCGTCGCCGCGAACAACATCTTGAGCTTCACCGGCACCGGCACGCCGTCCTGGTAGAACTTGCGCTCGTTGATGACGGTCAGCAGCGCGTTCAAGATCGCCGAGCTCGCCTTGAAGATCTCATCGAGGAACACGAGGCGCGCCGTAGGCAGCTTGCCGCGCTCCCGGCGGATGTAGCGGCCCGAGCGCAGCTCGTTGATGTCGATGGGCCCCAACACCTCGGACGGCTCGGTGAAGCGGGTGAGCAGGTACTCGAAGTAGTCCGAGCC
Source organism: Archangium sp. (assembly GCA_030681645.1). GTDB lineage: Bacteria > Myxococcota > Myxococcia > Myxococcales > Myxococcaceae > Archangium_A. Next base: position 447,838 of record JAUXRX010000018.1, on the reverse strand, counting down.
CTCGATGCCCAGCGCGTCCTTGAACTTGATCACCAGATCGCTCTTCGCCGTGCCGGGCGGGCCGACCAGCAGCAGCGGCTCCTGCGCCACCGCGGCCACCACCATCAGGTCGATCAGCGGCTGCTTGTCCACGAAGTGCCGGCCCAGGCCGAGGCGGAAGCGATTGAGCCGATCTCGCAGCCCCTGCGCCTCGTTCTGCAGCTTGTCGAGCGGCAGCTCGGCCACCGAGTCGAGCGGATCCTTCTTCAAGGGTTGCGTCATGTGTCTCCTCCGACGTCGCGGTGCACCCGCCGCCGCACGAGGTATTCGTCCTCGTCGAGGAAGCGCCGCGTCGTCTCATTGAGCGTCAGGTCGTCACCCACGTGGCCGAGCACCAGGGCGTCGGCGAAGTCCACCATCGAGAGGCAGAAGTGGGAGTTGGTGTTGAAGCTGTCGGTGATCCACGGCAGCTGCTGGGCCACCCGCAACAGGCCCGGCAACGCGAGCTCGGTCGAGGCGTGGCTGAGCGCCTGCGCGGTGGCGCGGGTCAGCTTGATCCGCTCGGCGATGATCAGCCCCGACTCGCGGCCGAGCCGGCCCAGCGCCTCGTCGATGATCGGCTGCGCCTGCTGGAACGCGCCCAGGTACATGAAGCCCGACGCGAGCCCGAGGCGCGCCTGCAGGGTGGGCACGTCTTCACCCTTGAGCACCGTCGACGCGCGCGAGAGCAGCTCGCCCGCCTCTTCGCGCAGACCGACGCGGCGCAACGAGCGCACACCGGAGACGAGCAGGCCGCCGATCTCCCCTACCCCTTCACCACCGACCTCCTTGATGGCGTTGCCCAGCTGCAGCACCAGCTGCTTCACCAGCGCGGCGCGCCCGAAGTGGCCGGCGATCTTGAGCGCGTCTTCCAGCACCACCGCGCGGTGCTTCGCCGCCAGCGCGTCGCCGATGGTGAGGAAGCGCTGCAAGAGCGGCAGCGCCTGCGATTCCGGCAGCTGGGGGAGATAGTCGAGCAGGCCGTCGATGAGGCGCACGCGCTCCTCGACGCCCAGCTGCGCGTCGGCCGCCACGCTCATGCGCGTCTGGATCGCCTTGAGCAGCTCCGCCGGCTCACGCAGCGAGCGCAGCGCGCCGAGCTCTTCACCGCGGCCCTCGCGGGTGTTGTTGCGCCAGAACGCGCTGATCGCCTCGAGGCGTTCCTGCGGCTCGAGCACCTGGCTGAACTGGCGCAGGCGATCGACCTTGTAGCGATCGAGCGCCTCGAGCCCGGTGAGCAGCCCGTTGATCTCCGGGGCCAGCGGCGTGTACGGCGCCACGCCTTCGAGCGCCTGGTCGATGCGCGCCACGTACGCGCGGGTGAGGTAGGCGTGGACCGAGTCCTTGCGATCCAGCACGGCGAGCGCCGCGTCACGGAGCTGCCGCGCGCGCTCGGCGTTGGCCAGGCGCGCGAAGCCCCACGCGAACTCGAGGCCCACGTAGGCCCGGGTGAGCTGCGGGGGAGACTCGACCGCCGAGCGCTTGCGCGGCGTCTCTTCGAAGGCCTTGAGCAGCGCTTCCAGTTGGGCGCCGACCCGCATCGCGCGGCCGGTGCCTGCGCCCGCGGCGGTGGCCTGGCCCATCACGCGCAACAGCCGCGGCACGTCGCGATCGAGCGAGAGCCCGCCCTGCACCCGCGCCAGCACCCGATCTCTCGCGCGCGCCAGGCCCAGGGTGTCGCCACCCGCCAGCCGCGCCACCGCCACGCGCCCCAGCCAGTAGCTGCGCACGTCGAGATCTTCGCTGAAGCGATCGAGGAAGGTGACCCAGTCGGTGACGCGCGCGGCGATGCTCTGGTTGTTCTCGAGCGACGCCGCCAGCAGGTGCGCCACGGCGCCGCGCGTCTGTTCGATGTTGGGCGCCGCCTGCGCGAGCAGGCTCTCGAGCCGCACGCCCGAGGTGTCTGCCCAGCGCCGCGCCATGCGCAGCGCCTCGTCGGCGTTCGCTTCCCAGAGGGCGTGCGCCCAGGCCATGCCCGAGTCGCGGGGCCGCTGCACGCGCGAGTACATCTCGGCGAGGCGGACCCAGGCGGTGCGTCGCGCCACGGAATCGGCGGCCGCCTCGAGCTCGAGGAAGGCGGTCTCTTCGCGCGCCACCACGGCCTCGGCCTCGGACAGGCTGCGCGGCAGATCGATCGCCACCACCGGCGTCGAGGTGCGCGGCGCGGTCTCGGTGGGCGCGGCTTCCCGCGGGGCCGAGGGGCGCGGCTCACGGCGGCTGCGCGGGCGGCTTCGCTGCACCTCGTCGTCCTCTTTCGCGTCGGACGGCTGCGGCTGCGCGTCTTCGAGCGCGATGAAGGGCTCGAAGTCGAAGGCGGCCGAGCGCGCCCAGGTCTGCAGCGTCTCCGCGGCGCCGTCGATCACGTAGTCGACCCACTCGGCGAGCGGGCGGAACGCGGCCTCGAGCACGGACCGGCGGCCGAAGCCCCCCGCGGTGGGCTCGAGCCAGGTGATCAGATCCGGGTCGGGCGCGAGCCAGGTTCGCAGGCGATCGCGGCGCAGCGGTGGCTCGACGGTGAGCGCGGCGGGCGCGAAGAGGTTGGGCATGTCGAGCACCCGCGCGTACGCCTCGCCCGGGAGCGCGCCCGCGTTGGCCTCCCGCCCCGGCCGCGCGCGCAGCACCACCAGGTCGTCCGACACCACGAAGAGGATGTTCTCGAGCTGCGCCTCGGGCGTGGACCGCACCAGCGCCTCGACGGCGGCCTGCCCGGCTGGGAGCACGAAGAGGGTGGGCGCCTCGGGCCTCGCGGCGCGCGCGAGCGTGAGGGTCACCTGCACCTTCGGCGCGTCGAGCTTCGGCTCGACCTGCGAGGCCGCGCCCAGGCCCACCGGCACCACCAGCTGGTCGATGTCGATCCACTCGCTGTCCGAGATGCGCCACCACGGGCCCTCGCGCGTCATCAGCACCATGCCCACGTCGGGCGCCTCGAGCGTGGTGTCGAGCGGGTGCGCCCAGGCCACCTCGGTCCACAGCCGCTCCTGGCCGGGCGACGTGGGCACGAAGGCGCGCAGGCCGTCGAGGTGATCGAGGGCGCGCGAGAGCACGAACCAGGGCGGATCCACCACCCGGACGAGCGCGTGGGCGTGCGGCGACTTCACCATCGACAGCTCCTGCCGATCGCAGCCGAGCCGCAGCAGCTCGCCCGAGAGCTCGAGCAACGACCGGCGCCCGGTCACGGTGAAGAGCACCTGCGGCATCGCGCCGGCCGGCTCTCCCACCCGGCGGGGCGAGAGGGCCTCGGCCCAGCAGGACACGGGGCTCAGCTCGACCGACGACGGGCGCGACTCGACCCCGGCGGCCAGCAGTGCCTTCCTCGCTTTCGCGGTGAGGCTGCCCTCGGGCACCACCTCGAACAGGCCTTCCTTCGTGGTGCCCACCCGCGCGGGCTCTCGCTGGAGGTCGGCGGGCACCAGGCCTGATCGCATCGCGACCTGCAGCGCCTCCTCACTGGGAAAGACCAAAGCCTCCATGAGCGGAGCGCACTGTAGTGGAGCGATGGTTGAGCGCCCACGCAAAGCGACGCCTCAAAGGGGCGGGGCGGGGTCTCCAGCACCCGGGTGAGGCAACGATTCCTGCCACTTCCGCGGTCGATCTCACTTCTGACCCTGAAGCGGTTGTGACTCAATTGAAGTGCATGACCCGCGCTGCCAAGTTGACGGTCCTGAGTTGCAGCCGCACCAGAAGCGTCCGCAGGGTGCGGGGTTCGGCAACGAGTTGAAGGAGAAGAACGAGATGATCCGCCCCGCGCTGCTGCTGTGTCTTGGATTGTTGGCCTGTTCCCCCCGCGACGCCGAGCCCATTCCGGCCGTCGCGAAGCAGGAGGCCGCGCTGGTGACGGCCTTCGCCACCGGCTCGCTGATCATCCCCATGGACAACACGAGCCAGAACAACGGCACGTTCCGGGCGTTCGGGCTCGTCGATCGGCTGCTGCGGGCGAACGTACCGGTGCACCGCGTGGCGCTGACGGGCAAAGCGGCAGGCGCGATCGACTTCTCGGCCACGGTGAACCACCTCGAGACGGGCGCCGTGCTCGGTTCGGTCAGCTACCGGGCGGGCCCCATCGTGGTGGCCGCCGCTGACGTGACGGCCGCGGTGCTGACGCTGGTGAACACCTACCTCGCCGCCGACACCGTGACGAACGTGCACATCGCCACCGCGCCCTTCAACGCCGACGTGCAGCGCACCCTGGTGGCGGCGCCCCGCATCGCCGTGCTCCGCGACGGCAACGAGACCATCGCGTTCACGTACCTCAACGCCGCCAACATCCAGGACTCCCAGGGCAACGCCTGGTCGATCACGAGCCCGGGCGCGCTCACCCTCGCTGCTGCCGCGGGCGCGAACGGCGGCGCCTTCGACGGGGCGCTCTTCTCAGGCGGTCAGCCGGCCTTCGATCAGCTCACCTCGATGCACTACACGGTGCCGGCCGACGACGAGGTGGTGCGCGAGGTGCGAGGCTGGCTGTCGCTGGGCCCCACCACGCACGCGTACATGCAGTGCGACGCGGTCGAAGCCTTCGAGACCAACGTCAACGGCCGCTTCCTGAGCGACGCGGGCATGGTCGACGACGGCGCGACCGCGAACCCCGATCGCCTGCGGGTCCCCGACAGCCTGTTCGCGCAGTTCGACGGCAACCTCACCGTCGACACCGGCTCGGTCGACTCCATCGGGCTCCTCCCGGGCTCGGGTCTCTACGCGAACAGCTCGGTGCTCATGGATCTCAACGGGGCCACCCTGGGCACCCGCATGATCTGGCTCACCGGCCACGTCGACGGCGCGCTCACCAAGGGAAAGGTGAGTTACCTGGCCGGGCACAACTACTCGACCACGGTGCCCATCTCGACCAACCCGCAGTCGAACGGCACGCGGCTCTTCTTGAACGGCCTCTACGAGACGCCCGGGCTGTTCTTGACCGATCAACCCGCGGTCACCGTGTCGAAGAGCGCGCCGGCCACCACCAGCGCGGTCAACTTCACCTTCACCCTCAGCTACGCGAACGCGGGGCCCGGCGCGGCCTTCTCGGCGAGCCTCGTCGACGTGCTCCCCGCGGGCACCACCTTCGTCTCGGCCACCGGCGGCGGCGTGAACGCCGCGGGCACGGTCACCTGGCCGCTCGGCACGTTGGCGGCCGGCGCGAGCGGGAGCGTCACCGTCACCGTCACCGCGCCCGAGGGCACGTACGCAAACACCGCGTCGCTCTCGTACACGGTGGGCATGACGCAGAAGATCCTGCTCACCAATGTCACCTCGACCATCGTCGATCGCACCGCCCCGAACACGACGCTCACCTCAACCCCGCCTGCCGCGAGCAGCTCGCCGGGCGCGGCCTTCACCTTCACCGGCACCGAGCCGGGCACCTTCCAGTGCAGCCTCGACGGCGCTGCCTTCGCCCCGTGCACCACGCCGGCTGCACTCGCGGGTCTGGCTGACGGCAGCCATACCTTCCTGGTGCGCGCGGTGGACACAGCCGGCAACCCGGACCCCTCCCCTGCGAGCTTCACCTGGACGGTCGACACCACGGCGCCGAACACCACCCTCACCTCGACACCGCCGCTGCTGAGCACATCTTCGGGCGCGACCTTCACCTTCACCTCGACCGAGGCCGGCACCTTTCAGTGCAGCCTCGACGGCGCTGCGTTTGCCGCGTGCACCACTCCGGCCGCGCTGGCTGGGCTGGCCGACGGGAGCCACACCTTCCAGGTCCGCGCGATCGACACCGTCGGCAACCTCGACGCCACGCCTGCGAGCTTCACCTGGACCATCGACACGGTGGTGCCCGACACCACGCTCACCTCCACCCCGCCCGCGCTGACGGCCTCGTCGAGCGCGAGCTTCACCTTCACCTCGACCGAGGCAGGCACCTTCGAGTGCAGCCTCGACGGCGCCCTCTTCGCTGCGTGCACCACGCCGGTCGCGCTGGCTGGCCTCGTCGACGGCAGCCACACCTTCCAGGTGCGCGCACGCGACACCGCCGGCAACGTCGACGCCACGCCCGCGAGCTTCACGTGGACGATCGACACCACCGCGCCGAACACCACGCTGACTTCCACGCCGCCGGCGTTGAGCACCTCTTCCAGCGCGACCTTCACCTTCACCTCGACCGAGGCCGGCACTTTCGAGTGCAGCCTCGATGGCGCGGCGTTCGCGGGGTGCACCACGCCTGTCTCGCTCAGCGGCCTCGCCGACGGCAGCCACACCTTCCAGGTCCGGGCGCGCGACGCGATCGGCAACGTCGACGCGACGCCCGCGAGCTTCACGTGGACCATCGACGCCACCGCGCCGAACACCACGTTGACCTCCACCCCGCCCGCCCTCAGCACGTCCTCGAGCGCGAGCTTCACCTTCACCGCCACCGAAGCGGGCACCTTCGAGTGCAGCCTCGACGGCGCTGCCTTCGCCGCGTGCACCACGCCGGGCAACCTGGTGGGCCTCGCCGATGGCAGCCACACCTTCCAGGTGCGCGCGCGGGACACCGCCGGCAACCTCGACGCCACGCCCGCCAGCTTCACGTGGACGGTCGACACCACCGCGCCGAACACCACGCTCACCTCCACGCCGCCGGCGCTGAGCAGCTCCTCCAGCGCGGCCTTCTCCTTCACCTCGACCGAGGCTGGCACGTTCGAGTGCAGCCTCGATGGCGCCGCGTTCGCCGCGTGCACCACCCCGGCCTCGCTCAGCGGCCTCGCCGATGGCAGCCACACCTTCCAGGTGCGGGGCCGCGACACCGCGGGCAACGTCGACGCGACGCCCGCGAGCTTCACGTGGACCGTCGACGCCACGGCGCCGAACACCACGTTCACCTCCACGCCGCCCGCGCTCAGCACCTCGTCCAGCGCCAGCTTCACCTTCACCTCGACCGAGGCGGGCACCTTCGAGTGCAGCCTCGACGGCGCTGCGTTCGCGGCGTGCACCACGCCGGTCTCGCTCAGCGGTCTCGCCGAGGGCAGCCACACCTTCCAGGCGCGGGCGCTCGACACCGCCGGCAACCTGGACGCCACGCCCGCCAGCTTCACGTGGACCGTCGACACCACCGCGCCGGGCACCACGCTCACCTCGACGCCGCCGGCCCTGGGCAACTCCGCCAGCGCGAGCTTCGCCTTCACCTCGACGGAAGCGGGCACCTTCGAGTGCAGCCTCGACGGCGCCGCGTTCGCCCCGTGCACCACGCCCGCCGCCCTCACCGGCCTCGCTGACGGCAGCCACACGTTCCAGGTGCGCGCGCGCGACACCGCGGGCAACGTCGACGCCACGCCGGCCAGCTTCACCTGGGTCGTCGACACGGCGGCGCCCGACACCAGCATCACCTCGGCGCCGCCCGCGCTCGACCCGAGCACCTCGGCCAGCTTCACCTTCACCAGCACCGAGTTCGGCGGCTCGTTCCAGTGCAGCCTCGACGGCGCCGCGTTCACTGCGTGCCCGTCTCCGCTGAGCCTGACCTCGCTCGCCGAGGGCAGCCACACCCTGCTGGTGCAGGCGGTCGACGCGGCGGGGAACGTGGACCCCACGCCTTCCAGCCACACCTGGACGGTGGACAGCGGGGCGCCCGACACCACCATCGTCTCCGGGCCGAACGGCTCGGTGAGCAGCACCACCGCCACCTTCGTGGTCACCAGCGAGGCGGGCGCCACCTTCGAGTGCGCGCTCGACGGCGCGGCGTTCACCGCCTGCCCGGCGATGTCGACGTACCCCGGCTTGAGCGAGGGCTCGCACACGCTGCTGATCCGCGCGCGCGACACCACCGGCAACCTGGATCCCACGCCCGCCTCTCGCACGTGGACGGTCGACACCAGCGTGCCCGACACCACCATCACCTCGGGCCCGACGGGCACCGTGTCCTCGAGCACCGCGGTCTTCACCTTCACGTCCGACGAGTCGCCGGTGAGCTTCGAGTGCAACCTCGATGGCGCGGGCTTCGCTGCGTGTGCCGCGTCGCCTACGTTCACCGCGCTCGCCGACGGCAGCCACACCTTGCTGGTCCGCGCGCTCGACGCCGCGGGCAACGCCGACGCCACGCCAGCCTCGCGCACGTGGACGGTCGACACCGCCCTGCCCGACACCACGCTCAGCGGCGCGCCCACCGGCACCACCAACGTCTCCACGGCGAGCCTCACCTTCACCTCGAATGAGCCGGGCGCGACCTTCGAGTGCAGCCTCGACGGCGCCACCTTCGCCGCCTGCACCACGCCCCTCTCGCTCACCGCGCTGGCCGACGGGCCGCACACGTTCAGCGTTCGCGCCGTCGACGCGGCCGGCAACGCCGACCCGACGCCCGCCACCGCCTCGTGGACCGTCGACGCGCTCGTGCCCGACACCACCATCACCTCAGGCCCGGCGGCGAACGTCGCCACCGGAGACGCCACCCTCGCCTTCACCAGCACCAAGGCAGGCTCCACCTTCGAGTGCAGCCTCGACGGCGCGCCCTTCGCCGCGTGCACCACGCCGGCCGCGCTCACCGCCCTCGCCGACGGGAGCCACACCTTCAGCGTTCGCGCCGTCGACACGGTCGGCAACGTCGACCCCACGCCGGCGACGCGCACCTGGAACGTCGACACGCAGGCGCCCGACACGAGCATCACCCAGCAGCCAGCCGCGCTCACCAACGGGACCACGGGCACGTTCCAGTTCACCAGCCCCGAAGCGGGCGCCACCTTCGAGTGCAGCCTCGACGGCGCCGCGTGGACCGCCTGCACGGCACCCTTCACCACCGGCACCCTCACCGACGGCGTGCACGTGCTGCTGGTGCGCGCGCTCGACGCCGCGGGCAACTTCGACGCGACGCCCGCTCGCGCGACCTGGGAGGTCGACACCCTCGCCCCCGCGGCGCCGCTCATCACCGAGCCGGTGGCTGACGCGACCACCGGCGCCCTGCCCCGCTTCGGTGGGCTCGCCGAGGTTGGCTCGACGGTGACCGTGACCATCAACGGCATGACGGTGTGCACGGCGGTGGTCGACGCTGCGGGCCGCTGGACGTGCAACGCCACCACCGCGCTCGCGGCCGGGGCGCAGACGGCCACGGCCACCGCGACGGACCCCGCCGGCAACACCTCGGTGCCTTCGCTCCCACGCGGCTTCACCGTCGACAGCGCGAAGCCCGACACCGTCATCCTCACCGGGCCCGCCGCGCTCACCAACGTGGCGCGCGCCGACTTCACCGTGGCCTCAGACGCCTCGGGCGCGACCTTCGAGTGCAGCCTCGACGGCGCCGCCTTCGCCGCCTGCTCCGCGTCGCCCTCGTTCACGGGCCTGGCCGACGGGGCACATCAGCTCGCGGTGCGGGCGGTGAGCGGAGGCATGACCGACCCGACGCCCGCGACGCGTGCGTGGACCCTCGACACCACCGCGCCCGCGGCGCCGGTGATCACCTCGCCCACGGCCAACGGCACCACCAGCGGCACGCCGACCTTCACCGGCACCGCCGAACCGGGCAGCACCGTCGTCGTGTCCCTCGATGGCCAGCCTGCGTGCACGGCGGTGGCCGACGGGGCGGGCAACTTCTCCTGCGCGGCGCCCAGCGCGCTGCCGCCGGGGCCGCACACCGTCACCGCGGTGGCCACTGACCCCGCCGGCAATCCCTCGCCGCCTTCGACCGGCGTGCCCTTCACCGTGGGGAGCACCACCCTCGACACCGCCATCATCGCGGGCCCGAGCGGCACGGTGCGCGCGACCACGGCGGGCTTCGCCTTCACCTCGACGGTGATCGGCGCGACCTTCGAGTGCAGCCTGGACGGCGCGCCGTTCAGCGCCTGCCCCACGCCGGCCACCTTCACCGGGCTCGCCGCCGGCAGCCACACCCTCGAGGTGCGCGCGGTGGACGGCGCCAGCACCGACCCCACGCCCGCGAGCCGCACGTGGATCGTCGACACCAGCGCGCCTTCGGCGCCGGTGGTGGTGACACCCGCTGACCAGGCGACCATCCGCGTGCGCACGCCGCGATACAGCGGCACCGCCGAGCCGGGCAGCACGGTGCTGGTGTCGGTCGACGATCGCGAGGCCTGCCGGGCGATCGCCGACTCGAGCGGCGCGTGGGCGTGCACGGCGTCGGACGACCTGGCAGACGGCGCTCACCGCGTCGCCGCGGTCGCCCTCGACGCGGCGGGCAACGCCAGCGCCCCGTCGATGACCAACCGCTTCGTGGTCGACATTCCCGCGGTGGTGGTGACCATCACCTCGCCGGCGAGCGGCACGCTCACCAACGACGGGACGCCCGCCATCAGCGGCACCACCAACCCCGGCGCCACGGTGTCGGTCTTCATCGACGGCGTGCTCCTGGGCACGGTGGTGGCCGATGCGGCCGGCGTGTGGACGCTGACCCCGGCCGTGGCCATCGCAGACGGCACGCACGCGCTCACCGCGACGGCGGACCTCGACGGCCTCATGTCGCCTGCCTCTGAGCCGGTCACGGTGATCATCGACACCCGCGCGCCGGTGGTGACGCTGACGCTCGAGCAGGAGAACACCGAGACGGTGCCGGTGGTGACGTTCGCTGCCGACGAGGCGCCGGTGACCTTCACCTGCAGCCTCGACGGCGCGGCCTTCACTCCCTGCGCCAGTCCCCTCGACGTGACGGCCGCGGGCGACGGCAATCACACCCTGGTGGTGCGCGCGACCGATGCGGCCGGCAACACCGGCGAGGCGACGCGCAGCTTCCAGGTCACCGCGCCCATCGTGGCGCGCCCGGCGATCGGCGTGCGCGGTGGTGGCTGTGGCTGCGGTGTGACGGACGGCGCGGGCGGGCTGTTCGCGGCCCTCGCGCTGCTGATGTTCCTCGGCGCACGACGCTCACGGAGGGGCCTTCGACGACTGACCGGACTGCCCCTGCTTGCGGTCGCGCTCGTCACCGCGCAGGCGGCCTCGGCGCAGGTGGTGGGCTTCGACGCCGAGCGGCTCGACCTGAACCCCGGCGCGTCGGCGAGCCTGGTCACCGGCACCGGCGACGTGATGCGCAAGGGCGCGTGGCGGGCGTCGTTGATGGTGCACTACGAGCACGACCCCATCGTGCTGTATCGCCTCGACACCAATGAGCGGCTCGGCTCGGTGATTGGAGGCCGCGTCACCACGCACCTCGTAGGGGCCTGGGCGCCGCTCGACTGGCTCGAGGTGGGGCTGCAGCTCCCGATCGTGCTCTGGCAGGGCGGAGACGATCTCTCGGCGTGGGACGTCGCCGCGCCGGCCACCACGTCCCTGGGGACGCCCTGGCTGACGGGGCGCTTCGCGTTCCTGCGGGAGCGCGCGGGAGCTCCGCTCGATCTCGCGCTCCAGCTGGGGCTGGGGCTGCCCTTCGGCAATGCGCCGGCCTTCACCAACGCGACCCCGGTGGCCTTCGCGCCGCGGGTGGGCGCGGGGAAGTCGCTGCTGGCGTGGCTTCGGTTGGGCGCAGAGGTGGGACTCATGGTGCGCGGCACGCCCGCGGGGAGCACGCAGGGCGGCACGGCCTCGGCCTTCACGTTCGGGCTGTCGGCGACGACGAAGGGCCATGCGCTGCGCGGCGAGGTGACCCTGCGCGCGGCGGTCGCGCTCGATGCGCCCAGCGCCGGTGGCGATCTGCTCTTCGGCGGGCGCTACCAGGTGCACAGGTGGATCGAGGTGTTCGCGCTCGGTGGTCCGGGCCTGGGCACGCTGCCGGGAAACCCGGCCTTCCGCGTGTTCGCGGGCGTGACGGTGCAGCCGCCCGCAGAAGAGCCGGTGGCGGTGCCGGTACAGCGCTGTGATGACTCGGTGTCCCTCGAGGTGCTGCGCACGGCCTGCGCCACGCTCGACGCCGACCGGGATGGCATCAAGAACGGCGAAGACGTGTGTCCGCGCGTACCCGGAGTCGTGGCCGCGAAGGGCTGCCCGCTGCCGGACACCGACGCCGATGGCCTCACCGACGACGTCGACGCCTGCCCGAAGGAAGCCGGGCCGCGCGAGCGCAAGGGCTGCCCGATCAAGGACCAGGACAAGGACGGCGTGGAAGACGCCGACGACGCGTGCGTGACCGAGGCGGGCCCGGTGGAGCGCAAGGGCTGCCCCGTGAGGGACGCGGACCTCGACGGGGTGGAAGACCCGGTCGACGAGTGCCCGGCCGAAGCGGGTCCGGTCGAGCGCAAGGGCTGCCCGATCCGCGATCAGGACGCGGACACGGTGGAAGACGCGCTCGACAACTGCCCCACGGTGGCGGGCGTGCCGGAGAACGCGGGCTGTCCGGCGAAGGTGAAGCAGCTGGTGATCATCACCAAGGACAAGCTGGTGATCCAGGAAGCGGTCTACTTCGCGACCGGCAAGGCCGTGGTGCTGGCGCGCTCGAACAAGCTGCTCGACAACGTGGCCGAGGTGTTGCTCGCCCACCCCGAGGTCGCGCTCATCCGCGTCGAAGGACACACCGACTCGGTGGGCGTGCGCGCGAAGAACGTGGCGCTGTCTCAGGCGCGTGCCGACGCGGTGAAGGCCGCGCTGGTGAAGCGGAAGGTGCCGGCGGCGCGGCTGCACGCGGTGGGCTTCGGGCCGGATCAGCCCAAGGACACCAACGACACCCCGGCCGGGCGGGAGCTGAACCGCCGCGTGGAGTTCAACTTCGAGACGGCGCCGAAATAGGCGCCTGAAGGAAGCCGGGCTTCGCGAGGCGGCCCGCGCGGGGGACATCAGGAGCCTCTCGCCCTTCACTGCTGGAGCCCTTGACGGACTGACGAGCCGGACCCTACGAAGTCTTCAGCAGCGCACATCACCGACCTCACCCACGCCAGCCTCCGCTGGCGTTTGCGTTTCTGCTGCTGAGCTGACCTGAACTGACTCACCGCCGCCGTACCGCGCTCCCCCCCTGGGCCGCGCTTTGCCCCGAGACCACCCGTGACCAACACTCCGCTCCGCGCCGACTGTGCGCGCTGCGCAGCCTTGTGCTGCGTAGCGCTTGGCTTCGAGACCTCCTCGCTCTTCGCCTTCCGGAAGCGGGCGCACTGCGTGTGCCCGCACCTCACCGCGGACGACCGCTGCGGCATTCACGCGTCGCGCGAGGCAGCCGGCATGGGTGGCTGCGTGCGCTACGACTGTCTCGGCGCAGGCCAGGTGGTGACCGCGCTGTTCTCAGCTTCGTGGCGCGAGGAGCCAGCGATGCTCGAGGTCTTCGACAAGGTACGCGCCCTGCACGAGCTGATCGAACTGCTCGTCACGGCGGAGCAGCTGCCGCTGGACGCGGAGGGCGAGCACACCCGCGGCGAGCTGCTGCGAGGGCTCGACCGTCGGGGAGGCTGGTCGCTGGAGACGCTCGCCGACCTCGACCTCCCAGAGAAGACCCGACTCGTACACGGCTTCCTGCGCTCGCTCTCGGGCTCCGTCGCCGGCACTGGCTGAGCGGGAGAACCTCGGCGGTCAGGGGCGCGGGTGCGCTTCGAGCCAGCCCCAGACGAGCGAGGGAAACTGCGGGCCGAAGTCCGGTACGTGGAGGCCGCCCTGCATGGTCCACAGGGTCACGTCGGTGCCGGCCGGACAGCCGTCGTACGTCCCCACCATCGTCTCCGCGCCCGGGAGCGTCGAGACGAGATCGAGCCGTTCGCGTGAGGTGCGGGTGAGCTTGCACTTGTCGTCGCGAGCCCAGCGTGAGGCGCTCTCCTCTGCGCCGACGTACGCGCCTCCTCCCCGACCGAGGATGTTGACGCCTCCGTCGTAGCGAACCGCGTAGTCACGATCGCCGTGGATCTGCAGCACGCTCATCGGCGTCTTGCAGCGCTCCAGCGGCGTGCTGCCTGCGATGCTCACCACGGCGGCGAGTTCCTTCGAGAGCTCACAGCCGAGCCGGTGCGCCATGAAGCCGCCGTTCGAGTGGCCCAGCACGTAGATGCGCCGGGGATCGACGTTGTAGACGCCGCGGATCTCCGCGATCAGCCCGCGCAGGTACTTCACGTCGTCGACGTCGCTGCCGCGGAAGTTGCAGCAGGCGTCGCTACCGGTGTTCCAGAAACGACCGCCGGCTGAATCCGGGGTGCCGTCAGGCGAGGCGACCAGCACGCCGCGCTCTTCCACGAGCCGGTCGAGCCCGAGGTACTTCTCGTGGTGTTTCCCCGAGGACCCGTAGCCGTGCAGCACCAACAGCAGCGGTGTGGGACGGCCGGCGTACGCGCGAGGTACCGAGAGCGTGACCGGGCGAGCGCCACCGAAGACGACCTGTTGGCCTGCGTCGGGGCTGCCCAACAGCAAGAACACCGCGAGTCCGAGCCTCACAGGGCCGTTGTACCTCAGCGCAACCAGCGCTGGTCTCGGGCTGGGCTCGTGTCTGCGCTGATTCGTCCGTTGCCGCACGACCCGGCCGAAGCGACACTCCGCCGCCATGAACCCGAACTGGCAGCGCTACCAGGACTTCCTCTGCATGGTCGACACGCTGGGCATCACCCTCGACGTCTCGCGCATGGGCTTCACCCAGGCGTGGCTCGACGGCATGGCGCCGAAGCTGAAGGACGCGTTCGATGCGATGGACGCGCTCGAGCGCGGGGTGATCGCCAACCCGGACGAGAAGCGGCGCGTGGGGCACTACTGGCTGCGCGCGCCCGAGCTCGCCTCGGCAGAAGACGCGGCGGCCATCAACGACGCGCTCTCGAAGGTGAAGTCGTTCGCGGCCGACGTGCACGCGGGCCGCATCGCGCCGCCGAAGGCACCGAAGTTCACCCGGCAGTTGATCATCGGCATCGGCGGCTCCGCGCTCGGGCCCCAGCTCGCGGCAGACGCGCTCGGCGGCGAGGCCGACAAGCTGCAGCCGTTCTTCTTCGACAACACGGATCCCGATGGCTTCGACCGGGTGCTCTCGCGGCTGTCGGGGCACCTGAAGGAGACGCTGGTGCTGGTGATCTCCAAGTCGGGCGGTACGAAGGAGACGCGCAACGGAATGCTCGAGGCGAAGGCGGCCTGGGAGCGCGTGGGGCTCGACTTCTCGAAGCACGCGGTGGCGGTGACGGGCGCGGGCAGCGAGCTGGATCGCGCGGCGTCGTCGTGGCTGGCGCGGTTCCCCATGTGGGACTGGATTGGCGGGCGCACGTCCGAGACCTCGGCAGTCGGCTTGCTCCCCGCGGCGCTGCAGGGGCTCGACGTCGACGGGCTGCTCGCGGGCGCGAAGGAGATGGACCGCGCCACCCGCGTGCGTGACGCGCTCAAGAACCCCGCCGCCTTGATGGCGCTGATGTGGCACCACGCCAGCAAGGGCGTGGGCGCGAAGGACCTGGTGGTGCTGCCGTACAAGGACCGCCTGCTCTTGATGAGCCGGTACCTGCAGCAGCTCGTGATGGAGTCGCTGGGCAAGGAGAAGGACCTCGAGGGCAAGACCGTCGAGCAGGGACTGAGCGTGTATGGGAACAAGGGCTCGACCGATCAGCACGCGTACGTGCAGCAGCTTCGAGACGGCGTGCCGAACCACTTCGTCTTGTTCCTCGAGGTGATGAAGGACCGCGCGGGGGCTCCGTTCGAGGTCGAGCCGGGCGTCACCGCCGGGGACTACCTGCAGGGCTTCCTGCTCGGCACCCGCGCGGCGCTCGCGGAGAAGGGGCGCGAGTCGATGACCCTCACCCTGCCCGAGGTGAACGCGCGGTCACTCGGCGCGCTCATCGCGCTGTTCGAGCGCACGGTGGGCTTCTACGGCACGCTGGTGAACGTGAACGCGTACCACCAGCCTGGTGTCGAGGCGGGGAAGAAGGCGGCGGAGGCGGTGCTCGCGACGCAGCACCAGATCGTGGGGGCGCTCACGGCGAACCCGCAGACGGTCGAGCAGCTCGCAGCCGCGGCGGGTATCGAGGACGTCGAGACGGCGTTCCATTGTCTGCGGCACCTGGCCAGCAACGGTCGCGTTCGCCGCGAGGCGGGCGAGCGGCTGACTGCGGACCGGTTCGCGCGCGTCTGATTCATGTGCCGACGATGCGGCTCTGTCTCCGAGTGGTCAGCGGGGCGGCCGCGAGGACTGTCAACAAAGAGTACGAGGGTTTCGGCCCCCTCGCCCCCTGTCTCATCGTCAACAAAGGAGACAATCAACAGGCCATGCATCACATGAGAGTCCTCGTGCGGACCGAGGGCTCGTGGGAGCTGGGCAACGGAGCAAACCCTGACCTCACCGCCTACCCAGGGCAGCTGGCGAGTCAGCGCGTCCGCACCAGCGCGTAGAGCGTCTCGGTCTTGAGGAACAGAAACGCCGTCTCATCACCGAGCGACACCACGTTCCCCTCGGCGAGCGCGGTCTCTTCAGCGGTGACCGCCTTGCCGTTGATCAACGTCCCGTTCGTCGAGCCGAGATCCGACAGCCAGGCCTGACGCTTCCAGCCATCCCACCGCACCCGCGCGTGCTTCGAGCTCACCGAGCCGTCGAACAACTGCACGTCGGCTTCCTCACCGCGACCCAGCACCAGCGCGCCCTCGGGGTTCTCCCGGCCGAGCGGCACCACCAGCCCATCATCGAGGCCCAGCATCAGCGACAGCGCATGCCGCGCGACCTGCGGCCGGCCCTCGGTCTCGATGGTGCGCGAGAGCTGCTTGTGGAGCGTGGCCTGCGAGTCCGACGCGGCGATGCGCTGCACCAGCGCCAACGGACCGACCTCCTGCAACATCGCGTCGATGGGAAACGACGCGAGCCGCTTCAGCGCTTCGATGGACGTCGTCGTGATTCCCACGGGCGCGAGTGTAGCGAGCGAGGGAAACGAGTCGAGCGTGTCCAGCCCCAGCGGACGTGCCTCGGTCGCGCCCCTCGACTCCGCTCGGGGTGAACGGTCTCGGGCTCCAGATCGATCACTCGCGCGGCAGCGTGCCGAGGTACTTCGCCAACTCGGCGTTGTCCGTCGCGGCCAGCAGCGGGTCCTTCGCGCGCGACTCGGCACCCGCCAGCCACTGGTGCACCAGCGGCGGCACCTCGAGCTGTTGATCCCTCACGAAGCGCATCACCCGCTGCGCCTCGTCGTACCAGGCGCGCAGCGACAACGCGTCACCGGTGCCCATGCGGAGCAGCTCGGTGAGCGAGTTCCGAAGCGTGGAATACGGCGAGCTCATCCCTTCGTGCCCACCGGCTCGCGCTGCGCAGGCGCGTCTTTCTTGTCCTCACTCACCGCCGCGCCCTGCCCTTCGCGCTCGATGGTGATGGTGCCGAGGTCTTCGGCCTTGAGGCCCCCGTTGGCGAGCAGGGCCTCGACGATGCGCTTGTGCTGCTCCTCGTGCTCCATGGGGAGCGCGTCGGAGTCGCTGTCGAGCTTCACCCACACGTTCTTCTTCTTCGTGTGCGGATCGATGTCGAGTCGGAGGATCAGGGTAGCCATGGCTCAGCTCTCTTCCGCGGCGACGGCGTCCTTCTTGGGAGTCGCCGGCAAAATGTTCGCGAGCGCCTCTTTGTCGAGCACCTTCTTCTCGAGCAAGAGGTCACGCAGCGTCGACACCAGGATCTTGTTCTGCTCGAGGATCCGCCGCGAGCGCGTGCGCTGCTCGTCGAGGATCTCGCGCACCGCCTTCTCCATCGAGGCCTTGAGCGTCTCCGACACCGGGTCGTGTTCGCTCTGCTCGATGCGCCGCGCGCCGATGTGGTCGCCGCCCATGCCGAACTGCTCCACCAGGGCCCGCGCGATGTCGGTGGCGCGGTCGATGTCGGCCGCGCTGCCGATGGACAGGTCCTCGAAGAAGATCAGCTCAGCCTCGCGCCCGCCGTAGAGCGTGCAGATCTGATCGAGCAACTGCCCGCGCGTCACCACGTAGCGGTGCGCGGGATCGGAGTAGCTGACGAAGCCCAGCGCGCCCGCGAGATCACCGCGAATGCTGATGCGATCGATCGGCGGCGAGTGCGGGCAGAACAGCGCCGCCACCGCGTGCCCGGCCTCGTGCGTGGCCACGACCTTCTCTTCCCTCGGCGTGAGGGTCGGCCGCTCGGCCCAGCTCGAGAGCGCCTTCTCGACGTCGTCGATCTCCAGCGGCCCTGCGCGTCGCTCCCGAAGGCGCGCGCGCGCCAGGGCCCGGCACAACGCCTGGAGGTGATCGCCCGAGTACCGGCTGTGCTGTCCCTCGACCAGGTCGGCCGTGCGCTTGACCGCGTAGTCCATCGCGCGCGGCGACAGCTCGAGGCCCAGCTTCTGATCGTAGATGCCGAGGATCGCGCGGCGATCTTCCGCCGTCGGGTAGGGAATGTGCAGGTGGAACTCGAAGCGCCCCGGGCGCATCAGCGCGGGGTCGAGCGACTCGACGAAGTTGGTGGTGCCGACCACGAAGACGAGCTCGTCCTTGCGGAAGCCGTCCATCTCGGTGAGCAGCTGGTTGACCATCGAGTGCTCGACGCCGCTGCCCTGGTAGGTGCCACGGGCGGTGGCGAAGCTGTCGAGCTCGTCGAACACGATGATGGCCGGGGCCGCCTGCCGCGCGCGCGTGAAGACCTGGCGCAGGTTCTCTTCGGACTCGCCGACCCACTTCGACTTGAGCTCGGGCCCCGACACGATGGTGACGGCGGCGCCCAGCGCGGTGGCCATGGCCTTGGCGAAGAGCGTCTTGCCGGTGCCCGGAGGCCCCCAGAAGATCATCCCGCGCGGAATGAGCCCCTCGATGCGCTTCATCGCCGCCTCGTCGTCGCTCGTGTCCTTGAGCGCGAGCACGTCGAGGATCTCCTTGTTGAGCCGCTCCTTCACCTTCTTGTAGCCGCCGATGTCGCGCGCGAGATCGACGTCGGGCAGCGTGAGCTGGCCCACCAGCGTGGCCTGGCGCAGCTGGAGGTACGCGGGCTTCGTGTCCACCGGGTAGTCCTCACCGGTGAGCGTGCTCAGCAGCCGGCGCATGCGCACCGCGTTGACGCCCGAGACGCTCTTGTAGAGCTGGTACGGCTTGAGGCTGCGATCGGCCGAGAGCTTGCGGCTCTCTCGCTGCGTGACGAGCTGGCCCAGGCGATCGCGCGGCACGCCCAGCAACGACTCGCGCCGGGGGAACAGGTTCTCGATCACCCTGGGCAGCGGGAACGAGGGATCCTTGAAGCCCATGAAGCAGAGCTCGGGGTTCTCGTAGAGCAGCGGGATCACCTCGCGCGCCTCGCTGGTGAGCCCGCCCACCGAGGTGGTGAGCAGGTCGAGGTGCGGCAACACCAGAATGCGGTCAGCCACCGCGCCGCGCACCGCCTCGCGCAGGTAGTAGAGAATGGTCGCCACCAGCCCCATGCCCGGCTGCGGCGGGGGCATGTCGTTGATGGGCCGCCCGTCGAGGTAGAGGAACTGCCGCGGCGGCGTTTCCTTCTTCAGGCGATCCCGCACGCACTTGTAGAGGTAGGGGGTGAGCTCCTTCTCCGCCTCGACGAGCACGGGGAGACCCCGACGCAGCGAATCGGTGATGCGCGCGAGCTCCTGCGGGTAGGCGGCTTCGACGGCCGCGAAGGCGGTGAGCTCCGCGGGGAGCTTCTCTTCGGGAATGGAGATCGACACGGGGGGGGTCTTCTTAGACGCGAACCTTGATGGTGATGCTGCCGTTGGCCTCTTCGTGAACCTCTTCCACCTGGCCCAATTCGGCAGCGCGCTGCTTGAGCGCCGTTCCAGTAACGCGGTTCACGGCGCCGTCGAGCTCTTCTTTCAGATCGCGCAGCTTTCCCTCGAGCTGCTCGGTCACCTTGCGGCGCAGGGCCTCTTCTTCGGCCTTCGCCTCGCGCTCGAGCGACTGCTTCGCCGCGTCGCGCAGGTGCTTCTCGCGATCGCCCGCCAGGGTGTTGTCGACCACCGCGGTGCGCTCGGTCTCGAGGTTGACCTGCGCGTGGCCTTCCGCCGTGACGGACACATCACCCGTCTCGACGTTGACCTCGACCAGGACGCCGTCGCCTTCCTTGCGCTGCGCGGTCTTGCCGTCGCGCTTGAAGCCGCGCTGCTCGAGCTCGGCGGCCAGCAGCTCGCCCATGCGCTCCCTCGAGAGAATGGGCAGCAGCTCGAGCGAGGAGCAGACGCCGTCCTCGACCTCGACGTGGCGGGAGAGGCTCTCTTTGACGCTGATTCGGTACGCGCGGGACATGGGCGTAGCGGACCACACCTGTGCCCTCGCCGTCACCACCGCAAGCGACGGAGATCAGGCAGGTTCGACGGGTTTCAGGGTGGGGATGGCGTCCAACTCGGTGACCAGGTTGGCCGCGCGCGTGAAGCCCCGCTCGCCGAGGCGCTCCCAGTCCACCACCAGGCGCTGCGCCAGCGCGTAGCCGTCGTCGATGAAGCGCACGCTGCGGTGCTGCTGGTCCCACTCGCGCAGGCGCCCCAGGCTTCGCAACATCGCGGCCGCGCGGCGCCGGGCATCGGTGCGCTCACGCAGCGGCGCGTCGGGCGACATCGAGCGGGTCAGCTCGTCGGCGCTGCGATCGGCCGCCAACCACGTGCTCGCGGCGTCGATGAGGAACGTGGCCAGATCGCGCCGCCCTGCCTGGTCGATCGCGGCCAGCCACGCGTCGAGCACGTCGGCCTGGGCACGCCCGACGCGGCTCAACATGTCGGGCGCGGTGAGGTCTCGCTTGCTCCGCTCGGCCGAGAGCCACGAACGCGACAGCAGCGTGCGCAGGCCCTCGACGAACGGCGCCAGGTGCGGCACGTCGAACTTCGGCACCTCGTCGATCCCCACCTCGCGCGCCATCAACCCCGCGTGCGCCAGGGTGGTGAGCGGCAGCTTGCGAATCGAGAGCTGGCGCGCCAGCAGCGAATCGCAGCCGCTGCCGCGCAGCCGATCGATCGTCAGCGCCACCAGGAAGTCTTCGGCGACCGTGAGCTGTCCCTTGAACAACAGCGGGCCCGCGTCTGACTCCGCGAGCGGCGTGGTGAGGAGCCACGAGAAGAGGCGCACCGTGTTCCCGCTGAAGGTGAGCGGCGGCGCCGAGTGGCGTTCCCACAGCCGCAGCGGCCCGTCTTTGAGCCAGCCGCCCTGCCTGGCCAACGACAACACCGAGCCTCGCGCGAGCGTGTCGCTCAGGGCCTTGCGCGCCGTGGGGCCGAGCTTCGGGGGCGGCGTGACCGAGGTGACCAGCAGCCGCATCGCGTCCATCGGGGGCACCACGCCGACGGTGACTCTCGCGAGCGTGAGCAGGTACGACTCGGCGCGAGTGACGTGGATGCTCATGGAGCGGAGCCGCCAGCAGCGGAACGCTGCGCGAGACAGCCGGGAGCAGAGCGAACGGCTGGCCGAGGCAGAGCGACCCAGATCATGGAGCGGAGCCGCCAGCAGCTGAACGCTGCGCGAGACAGCCGGGAGCAGAGCGAACGGCTGGCCGAGGCGGAGCGACCCAGAATCATGGCTTGCGCATCGCGTCTGCGGCCTGGGGCCAGCCGTTGATGGTGAGCTGCCCGTTCACGAAGCGCAGCTCGATCGTGTTGGGCGTGGTGAAGCGCGGGTCGGTCGGCGCGTAGCGCGGCGTGAGGAAGTGCATCACCTGGTTGCTCGAGCCTATCCAGCGGCGGCGGCCCGCTTCGGGTCTCGTCCTGTCGTAGCGGCCGTCGACCAGGAGATCGGTGTTCGCGAGGAGGTCTGCGATTCCTGGTTTGCCCTTTCCCCCCCGGGGAGAGGGAGACATCTCCTTCAATTCCGACAGCGTGTAGCCCGTGTAGATCATCACCGAGAGCCCGCTCGCACGAACGAGGGCGCAGAGCTCGGCGAGCGCCTCGGGCTGCTGGAACGGCTCGCCCCCCAGCACCGAGATGCCCTCGATGCCGGGCGTCGCCGACATTCGTGACGCCAGGTCTGCCACCTCGACCAGCGTGCCGCCCTTGTCGGGCGCGAACATCTCGGGGTTGCAGCAGCCGGGGCAGTGCAAGGTGCAGCCCTGCACCCAGAGCGCAAACCGCTTGCCCGGCCCCTCGGCCTCGGTGTCCGGAACGATCTGGGCGACGCGCAACTGCATGGCTTAAGGCTTCGCGAACTCGACCGTCGCGAACGAGGTCATGAACTTCTCGAGAGGCATACTGAAGATGCCGTCGTCACGCCCATCGTGTCCGGGCTCGCGCTCGCCCCACGGGTTGCGGAGCTGCACCAGCTTCTGACCGTTCTTCTCCTCCACCCCGAGCAAGGTGTACGCGTGATCGGCCACCACGCCCTGCTCCGACGGATCCCACGGCTTGCTCAGCGCCACCACGCAGCCGCCGCCCGCGGTCACCTGCTTGAGCCCGGCCCACAGCTCGGAGGGCTTCGAGTCGGAGGTCACGGCGAAGAAGTCAGGCTTCGCGCCGGTGAGCGCCTCGAGCGCGGTGGCCGACATGCCCGCCTCGATCGCGTCGAAGCCGCCCTTCCACGAGGCGTAGGCCTTCTCGAAGATCATCGGCCACAGCTCCTTCGTCTCGCGCGCCGAGGCGTACTCGAGCCGGCCATGACGATTCGCGAACGAGCCGTCGACCGTGACTGAGATGGGGCTCGGCTTCGCCGCCCCCTTCGGCCGCTCGAAGAACGTGACCGTGTAGGTGCCGTCGCGGTTGGTCTTCACCGCGTTCGCCAGCAGCTCAGGGTGCGTCCTGGCCACCGAGGCGAGCGCGGCGATGAAGTAGCAGTCACCGACCTGCCCCTGCATCGCGTCGTCCATGCCGAAGCCGTCGACGCTCAGCTCGCCGGGCTTCGCGTCCCAGGTCACCAGGCCCGTCTTCTGGCTGTCTTCGGTGAGCTTCGGCTGCTTCGGAGGCGCCTTGAGCCCGGTGTCGCCGGCGATGATCGCCAGCGCTTCCATCTCACCGGCCACGAACGCCACCAGCTTCTCGCGCGCCGCGGGATCGAACGAGCGCTTCTTGCGATCGACGAAGCCCGACAGGTAGTGCGCCTCGACCTCGGTGAAGTGGCCGTTCTTCGCGTCTTTGATCAGCGCGGAGGCTTCCTTGAGCGTGACCTTGTTGTCCGTCAGCGTCTTGTCGAGGCGGGCCCGGTACCGGGCGCCTTCCTTGTCGATCTTCGAACCCATGGCGCCGACCTTACCCAACTTCCGGGGCTGGATGCCCGCACCTACGGGAGGACCGTGTAGCGCTCGCCCAACCCGTCGACGGCGAGCGAGTGCATGCTCCCGCGCACGCGGACCTTCTGCAGGTGCGCCTTCGGGGGAAGCGAACGCAGCAGCTGGTTGAGCCGCACCGCCGCGTGGCGATCGTTGCAGAGCACGCTCAACGTCGTCAGCGGCACGCCGGGCGTCTGCAGGACCGCCTCGAGCCCTTCGACCATCAGCGCGTCCCACACGTCCACAGCGAGCTCGTTCAGGCGCGTCGCGCGCGGAGACCTTGCGATGGCCTCGAGCAGCTTGCCGCTGATGCCCGTGCGACGCGCCGCCAGCTTCACCAGCGACACCTTGCTCGACGGCACGAAGAGCGTGTGGAACGCGTCGTCGGAGAGCGAGCTGTTCCCCTCGAGCAGGAGCCGCTCGAGCGAGGGCTGGTGCTCCGCGAACGCCGCGAGCGTGTCGCGCCACCGCGCGCCTGACTCGTTCTCGAAGCAGCTCGCCTGATCCTCCGAAACGTCGGTGAGCGTGAGCTCGGGGTTCAGCGCGAGGAACTGCAGCGTCGACGCGCTGGTGCGGGTCTCGGTGAGCTTCACCCGGCGCAGCTTTGGCGCGCGCAGCCCGCTGAAGAGCGAACGCCAGTCGGCCGCGCGATCTCCGACGCGACCGAGGTGAAGCTCTTCGAGCCTCGCGAAGTGATCTCCCTCGGCCAGGGCCGCGAGCGGCAGCCGCTTCTGGGTGAAGTGGCCTCGCTCGAGCTTGAGCACCCGCACCAGGTCGAGCGCGGGCGCGCGGCTGAGCCTTCCGAGGTGCTCGCCCGTCAACCCCTGCCACACCAGCGAGAGCGCGCGGATCGGGTGCATGCGGAAGAACGCTTCGCCGTGCTGCTCGAACGCTGGCACCGTCATCGAGACCTCGGTGACGAAGCCGCCTTTGACGAACTGCCGCCCGGTGTACGGCGCGAGCGGGCCCGCCCAGCGCAGCCACGACTCGTCGAGCTCGCGCAGGCGCTCGAGGTCGGGCGCCTTGCGGTGCGCCAGGTGGATGAGCTCTCCGAGCGGGTTGCCCTGCTCCAGCAACCAGTCTGCGAATACCAGGCGTGGCGCGACCTCATCGGGCGCGTCGGCGATCGCGGCGCGCAGCTGCGTCTCGTCGAGGCCGCCTGACCTCGGAGGGCGCGCCCGCCACTCGAACGTGACCCGGTCCTTCTCGTCGTTCCTCGCCCAGGCTTCCGCGCGAGCGCGATTGGCGTCGGGCTTGCGCGACCAGGTCGCCAGCTCGGGCCAGGCCACGTCGAGGCGCGAGGAACCCCAGTGCGTGCGCGCTCCCACCGTCAGGCGGCGGGCGTCGCCTTCTCGCCAGCGCACTCCCAGCAACTGCAGCCAGGTGTTGCTGCGGCCGATGACCGCCTTGCGCTCGACCACCACGTCGTCGGTGCCGTGGCTGACCCTCTCGATGAAGGACAGGAGCTCGGCCAGCGGGATCCGCCCCGTCTTCACCACCGCGAGCAGCCTCGACTTCGCTGCGCCCGAGAGGGAGACGCCCAGCAGTTCGCCTGCGTCTTCGTTCGCCGTGCCTCCGGACTCGAGCAGGCGGCCTGCGAGGTCCTTTGCGTTCACCCGGTCGGCCCCTCACCCCAACCCTCTCCCCGCTGGCGCAGGGAGAGGGGGCTCACAGCGCGAGCACTCCCGAGGCCTGCGTCATCAACGCCACGCGCCGCTTCGTCACCGGCGAGCTGCCGTCGATGAGCGCCCTCGTCTCTTCCAGCACCCGCTCGAGGCTGAAGCGCACCACCGAGCTGTCGGCCGTGGGCGTGCCGCCCTGCACCGGCGGCAGCCACCCCACCATCTCGTCGGTCGCGCCCTTGAGCAGCGAGTTGAGCGCGCCGAAGCCGAGCCGCCCCGCCACCGCGCGATCCTGGTAGCTCGGGTTGCCGCCGCGCACCACGTGACCCAACACCGTGGCGCGGATCTCGAGCGTGGGCAGCTCGGCCTTCATCCGGTCCTCCGTCAGGCGCACCAGCCTCGTGCACGGCACGGCGACGCCCTCGGCCTTGATGATGAGGATGCGCCGCTTGCCGCGCGCGAAGCCGCTCAAGATGACCTGGCGGATGTCGTCGACCAGCTGCTCTTCGGCCTTGCCCGACTCGCGAATCAGCACCGCGTCCGCCGCCATGGCGATCGCGCTGGCCATCGCCAGGTAGCCGCAGTCGCGCCCCATCACCTCGACCACGAAGGCCCGGCGGTGCGCGCGCGCGGTGTCGCTGATGCGATCGCACGCCTCCACGATGGTGTTGAGCGCGGTGTCGACGCCCAGCGACGTCGCGGTGCAGCCGATGTCGTTGTCGATCGACCCGGGAATGCCCATCACCTTGATGCCCGTCTCGGTGGCGAACGCGTGCGCGCCGGTGAGGCTGCCGTTTCCGCCGATGACGATCAGCCCCTCGGCGTCGAGCTTCTCCAGCTGCTCCGCCGCCACCCTGCGCCCCGCCGCCTCGCGGAAGCGGGTGGAACGGGCCGAGCCGATGATGGTGCCGCCCTGCCCTCCCGCCGCGTCGACCTCGATGTCGACCGAGACCTGCCCGTCGCTGAGCACCTTCGTCAGCTCGCGGAAGTTGCCGTCGATGAGCCCGTCGTAGCCGTCGAGCGTGCCGAACACCCGCAGGCCCTGGGCCGCCCCCAGCTTCGCGATCGCCCGTAGGGCGGCGTTCATGCCGGGCGAGTCGCCACCTGAGGTCAAAACGACGATTCGTTTCATGGGTCCGCTCCCGCCGGATAGGGCGCGCAGGATATACCGCAGCCATGGCTCAACGGGTCCGGGGCGCACTGGATGATGACGACGACGAGTCGAGCAAGGCGACCAGCCTCGAGCTGAAGCCCCTCGCCGCGCCGCCGTTTCCGAAGAAGCCCGACGACCGCACCCTGCAGCTCGGCTCGGGCTACCGCATCGCGCCTTCGGTCGAGGGCTTCGCGCTCACGTGGAACGAGCGCCGGGTGGTGGTGGTCGACGGCCGCGCGCAGCTGGGCAGCGACCCGGGCAACACCGTGGTGGTGAGCGAGCCCACCGTCTCGCGCTTCCACTGCGAGGTGCGCATCGAGGCCCAGCGCGTGCTCGTGCGCGACCTGGGCAGCACCAACGGCACCTTCATCGACGGCGTGCGCGTGCGCGAGGGCTACCTCAAGAGCGGCGCGCGCCTGCGCCTGGGCAACACCGAGGTGCGCTTCGAGCTCGAGGGCAAGCGCCACTTCCTGCCCGTGTCCGAAGACCCGGCCTTCGGCGAGCTGGTCGGCAACTCGGCGGTGATGCGCCAGCTCTTCATGGTGCTCGAGAAGGCCGCTCGCACGGACACCACCGTCATCCTCGACGGCGAGACCGGCACCGGCAAGACGAAGGCCGCCGCCGCCCTCCACGAGAAGAGCGCGCGGGCCGGTAAACCCTTCCTGGTGGTGGATTGCGGGGCCCTGCCCCCGACCCTGCTCGAGGCCGAGCTCTTCGGTCACGAGAAGGGCGCGTTCACCGGCGCGGTGGCCCGGCGCATGGGCGTGTTCGAGGAAGCCGAGGGCGGCACCGTGCTGCTCGACGAGGTGGGCGAGATGCCGGTCGAGCTCCAGCCCCGCCTGCTGCGGGTGCTGGAAGAGAAGCAGATCAAGCGGCTCGGTCAGAACAAGTCGACGCCCATCGACGTGCGGATCCTCGCGGCGACGCACCGCGATCTGCGCGCCGACGTGAACGCCGGCAAGTTCAGGGCCGACCTCTACTTCCGCCTCGCGGTGGTGCGCGTCACCGTGCCCCCGCTGCGCGACCGGCTCGCAGATCTGCCCCTCATCGCCCACGCCCTGCTCGGCGAGCTGGGCGCCACGCCCGCCTCGCACCCGGCGCTGTTCGAAGAGAAGTTCCTCGCCTCGCTCTCGCGCGCCGACTGGCCGGGCAACGCGCGCGAGCTGCGCAACCACCTCGAGCGCTGCATGTTGTTCGAGGAACAGGTGCCGCTGGGCGAGGCGGCCTCGACGGCGGGCAGCAGCCGGACCGCGCCGCAGTCCTGGGCCGGGGTGTCGCTCGCCTCGGCGCGGCAGCGGGTGATCGAGCAGTTCGAGCGCGCGTACCTCGAGCAGCTGCTCGAGCGCTACGCCGGCAAGGTGAGCCAGGCCGCGAAAGAGGCCGACGTCGATCGCGTCTACCTCTACCGGCTGCTCCGCAAGTACGGCCTCAAGGCGAAGTGATGGTGGACCTGTCGAACGCAGACCTGAGACGCGCGCAGGTGCCCGGGCCGCAGGCCTCGTGGCAGGAGATCGAACACTTCGCGCTCACCTTCGACGGGTACCAGCGCATCGGCCAGCGGCTCGGCGCCCTCGCCGAGCAACACCGCGCGGCGGGCACGCTGCCGCACGAGCTCGACGAGCTGCGCGGCTGCCTGTTCCTCGAGCAGCGCCGGTGGCGGCACTTTCAGTCGGTGCCGGACGAGAAGGCGATGCAGCACATCCGGGCGCTGGTCGAGGAGATCAGGCGGCAGTTGATGGGGATGACCCCCAGCTGGTGACGCGCCTCGAGTCCGCTCGGCGTGAACGGAAGCCGGTCAGCCCGAGCGAAGTCGAGGGCGGGTTCGATCACGGCAGCGCGTGGAACAGCGGGAGCCCCGCGGGCGCCGGGTAGAACGCCAGGTTCGCCGCCGAGCCGATGTCCGTGCTGTCGAGCACCGTGCGAGGCATCGTCGGCATGCCCGAGCCCGAGCTCACGTCGAGCTGGTCAGGCGCGAGGCGAATGAGCCGGCCCGCCGAGCCCGCGCTCCACAAGCCACCCTCGCCGTCGAACGCGAAGCCCTCGAGCAGCGCCAGCACCCCGATGGTGATGCGCACCTGCGGCTGCACGTCGGCGCTGCCCGTGCCGCGCAGGGTCGGCGCGCCCAGGCGGAAGAAGCGGTTGCCGCCGAAGTCGTTGCCCCAGAGATCTCCGCGCGCGTCGAAGGCGAGCCAGCTGGGCGTCAGCAGCGAGGTGTCCATCGGCACGCTGGTGGCGAGGCTGCCCAGCTTGAACGACGGCGCCGTCACCGAGCCCGCGCTCAGCTGCGCCGCGTCGTAGCGCCACACCCGGCTGTCCATGCGCGCCGCCACCCAGAGGTTGCCCGCGCGATCGAAGGCGATGCCCTGGGGATCAGCCACGGGAATGCTCAGCGACGGCGTCACCGTGCCGCCCGCCGCGAGGGCCGCGGCGTCCACGCGCACCACCGCGTCGAGGCAGGGCGAGCTGACGTAGAGGTTGCCGGCCGCGTCGAACGCGAGGCCGGCGACGAGCGGCAGGCAGCCCGCGCTCGAGAAGTTCACCTCGAGCTCCGGCTCCACCGCGCCCGAGGCGGCAAACCGCGCCGCGGGGAACCGCTGGAGGTGCGCGTCGGCCGTGGTGCCACCGGGCACCCACACGTTGCCGTCGCGATCGAACGCGAGGTCGGCGCCGAAGCCGCCGCGGGCCACCACGTCGGCGGTCACCGTGGCGCTGGTCGTCAGCGACGCGGAACGGAAGCCCAGGAACTGCCCCGTGGCGTTGGCGTTGGTGGCCCACAGCTTGTTGCTGGTGGCGACCGGCGCCCAGGTGACGATGACGTCCTGCGTCCCGCCCGCGGTGAGGCAGAAGCTCGCCGGCGTCACCGTCGGCAGGTACACCGTGCGCACGAGGGGATCAGCCGCGGTCGCGCGATCGGCCGTCACGCTCCAGGCCCCCGAGCCCACGGTGAGCGTGCGGCTCGAGGTCACCGTCTGCGCGGTCGGCCCGGTGAGGTGGATGTTGCCGGTCACGCCCGAAGGCAGCCCCGTCGAGGTCACCACGATGGTGCCCATGCCGTCAGCGGTGCAGCCCGGCGGCGGCGGGGTGGGACACGGGGTGCAGGACACGATGAGGCTCAACGACACGACTGCGAGGACGCGGTTCATGTGTGGCTCCGAGGGAAGTGGGCAGCTGGCGGGGGCGGTCCAGAGCACGCACCGCGCCAGTCCTCAACCGTGCCGTTCCACGGGGTTGGGGCCGCGCCGTGTGAACGGGCGGGCCACAGCGTGACCTCGCCGGCCACTGCCCGTGATACGGACCATCCTTGCCGACCAGCACCGAACCAGAAGCGCCGCGCCCCGAACGTCAGCAGACCGACGAGAGCCTCGCGGCTGAACGTGAGCGAGCCGACCTGGCCCTGGCCGAGCACCTGGCCGTCTTCGACGAGCTCGCCGACGCCGTGATCAGCCGGGCTCGCGCCAGGGCAGACGCCGTGCTCGCCGCGGCGCGCGCGAAGACCGACAAAGGCGCGGCCAGCGGCCCGGCCACGGTGGAACGGCGCGCCCTCGAAGACAAGGTGGTCCAGGCCGAGCGGGCCACGGCCGACGAGGTGGTGCGGGAGGAGCGCGTCGAGCAGGTGGCGCTGCTCGCGGTCGAGCGCAAGGAGACCGACCGGGACCTCGACCGGGAACGCGGCCAGGCCGACGACACCGTGGCCACGCGCGACGAGTTCCTCGGAGTCGTCAGCCACGACCTGCGCAACCTGCTCAACGGGGTGATGGGCTTCGCCGGCCTCATCTCGATGGAAGTGTCGCGGGCCAAATACGGCCCCGAGATGGTCAAGACCGCCGAGATGATCCAGCGCTCCGGCGCGCGGATGAACCGGTTGATCGGCGACCTGGTGGACGTGGCGAGCATTCACGCCGGCACCCTCGCGGTGCGCTGCTACGTCGAAGACCCCACGCAGATCGTCCACGAGGCGATCGACACCTTCAAGGCGCTCGCCACCCAGCGGGAGATCTCGCTCCAAGCCGAGCTGGCCGCGCCGCTGAGCGCGTCCTTCGATCCGCCTCGCATCCTCCAGGTGCTCACGAACCTGCTCAGCAACGCGATCAAGTTCACCCCGAAGAAGGGCAAGGTCGTCATCTGCGTCGAGCCCGTCGAAGAGGGCCTGCGCTTCTCGGTGAGCGACACCGGCATCGGACTGCCACCCGACAAGCTCGAGGCGGTCTTTCAGCGCTACCTCCAGGTCAGCACCAACGATCGCCGCGGCGTGGGCCTGGGGCTCTACATCTCGCGCTGCATCGTGCTGGGCCACGGCGGGCGCATCTGGGTCGAAAGCAAGCTCGGGGCCGGGAGCACCTTCCGCTTCACCATTCCCCTCGAGCCAGCGGCCTGAGCTCAGCCGCTGAGGAGCTCGCCGGCGGACGACCAGTTGAAGGCGCCCCCGTCGATGTCCACGAAGATGTCGCGGGTGTGCAGCTCGGTCTCGACCCGGAAGCGTTCGTCGAAGAGAGAAGCGAGCGCGGCGGCGACCACGTCCATCGGTGAAGAGCCCTGCACCGGCCAGCACCCGGAAGCCACCACCACCCGGTCCCAGCCCGTCTTCATCAGCTGACGGCGGAGGCGCTCGACCAGCAGCCAGGTCTCGGCCGGGCCCGCGTGCCGCACCAGCATGAGGAAGAGCGAGTCACCCGCCGGGTGCACGGCGCTGCCCGGCACGAGCTGGCTCAGCTGCTGCCCCAGCCACCGCACGCGCGTCGGGTGAAAGCCCCGCGCCTCGACCACCAGCACCGCCCCCTGGCGTGCCCGGGCGAAGCCTTCGTTGACGACGTCTTCGAAGCTCGACGGCTGCTGCTCTGCTTCCTGCGCGCTCATGGACCGCCCTCCGACCGGGGCTTCGTCACGAAGCCGGCACGCCTTGAGCCCGCCGGACTTCTGACGCGGCAACATCCACGAAACACGGCCTTCGAGCTGACCTCGGCCGCCGGTGTTCTGCTGCCAGCGTGATAAGGAGCGCCCCGTGGTCCGCCGCGCCCTGGTGCTCAGCCTGTTCTTCACCTCGCTCGCCCTCGCGCAAGAGGACGCGGACGCGGGCACTGGCGTGCTCACGAAGCCCCCCACCCTCACCCAGCAGATCGAGCCGGTCTTCCCCCCCGAGCTGATCGACGCGGGGGTGAGCGGGGTGGTGACGCTGGAGGTCGACATCGGCCCCGACGGCAAGGTGCTCGAGGCGCGGGTGGCGAAGAGCGCGGGTGAGGCGTTCGACGCGTCGGCGCTCGCGGCGGCCCGCCAGTTCGTCTTCACCCCCGCCGAGATCGACGGCGTGCCCGCCGCGGTGCGCATCTCGTTCTCCCTCGAGTTCCTCTACCGCCCGCAGGTGGTCGAGACGGTGGCGATCGACGCCGGGGTGAAGGTCAACTTCAGGGGCGTGGTGGTCGAGCGCGGCACCCGCGACCCCGTGGAAGGCGCGCAGGTGGTGGTGCAGGGCCTCGAGACCGTCACCGGCGAAGGTGGGCAGTTCGAGTTCAGCGACGTGCCCGAGGGCACCTTCCCCGTGGTGGTCGTCAACGGCGACTACGAGCGCTACGAGGTGACCGAGACCTTCGCGCCGGGCAAGCGCACCGAGGTGAAGTACTTCATTCGCAAGAAGCTCTACGGCGCGTACGAAACGGTGGTGCGCGCGCCCAAGGAGCGCAAGGAGGTGGCCCAGGTCACCCTCTCGCAGGAAGAGATCAAGCTCATCCCCGGAACCAACGGCGACGCGTTCCGCGTGGTGCAGAACCTGCCCGGCGTGGCGCGCGCGCCCTTCGGCATCGGGCTGTTGGTCGTCCGCGGCGGCAAGTCGTGGGACACGCGCACCTACGTGGACGAGGCGCCCGTGCCGCAGCTGTTCCACTTCGGGGGGCTGTTCTCGACGTACAACGCCGGGCTGCTGGAGAACATCAACTTCCAGGCCGGCAACTTCAACGCCGACTACGGCCGCAACATCGGCGGGCTGGTGAGCGCCGAGTCGCGCACGCCCTCGAAGAAGGGGTTTCACGGCTACGTCGACGTCAACCTGGTCGACGCGTCGGGGATCCTGCAGGGGCCGATCAACGAGAACTGGAGCTTCTCGGTGAGCGCGCGCCGCAGCTACATCGACGTGATCCTGCCGGCGGTGCTGAGCCTCATCCCCGGGGCGGAAGACGCGGTGAGCTTCACGCTGGCGCCGCGCTACTACGACTACCAGGCGCGCCTCGAGTACCGCCCGAAGAGCGGCAAGGTGCGCTTCTTCGTCAGCTTCTTCGGCTCGTCCGACGAGCTGGTGCTGGCGCTGCCCAACCCCTCGCTCGATCCCGAGGGCCGCGGCACGTTCGGCACCAGCATCCTCTACAACCGGCTGCTCTTCGGGCTCGACCTGAAGCTCGCCGAGGGCTTCGACTTCCGCACCCGCACCTCGCTGGGCCTCGACGCGCTGCGCTTCAGCCTGGGCGACGACATCTTCGCGCAGGGCCGGCAGTACCCGGTGCGATCCCGCAACACCTTCACCTGGGCGATCCCCCAGATCAGGGCCGAGCTGAGCTTTGGCCTCGATCTGGGTGTGCAGCCGTACTCGGTGGAGGTGCAGTCGCCGCCGCTGCCCAAGCTGAACCAGGTGCCCGACCCGTTCCAGAGCAAGTCGCTCATCTACACCAACGAGTTCGTCACCGCGGTCGAGCCGGGGCTGTTCGCGCAGCTGCTGTGGAAGCCGCTCGACTCGCTGCGCGTCATCGGCGGCGCGCGCGTCGACTACAACTCGCAGATGAACAAGGCGTGGGCCGACCCGCGGCTCGCGGTGTTCTGGCAGGTGCACGAGCGCGTGGCGCTCAAGGGCGCGGCCGGCATCTACCACCAGACCCCCGACTACCGCGGCGGGCTGCTCACCAGGGGGTACGGCAACCCCAACCTCGAGGCCGAGGGCGCGAACCAGTTCATGCTCGGCGGCGAGGCGCGCTTCACCGACGCGCTCAGCCTCGACGTGCAGCTCTACTACAAGGACCTCTTCAACCAGGCGCGGGCGACGCTGGGCGAGACGGGGGGCCAGCTCGATCTCGACGCGGTGGATCTCCGCTACACCAGCGTGGGGCGCGGGCGCAGCTACGGGGCCGAGATCCTGCTGCGCCACGCGCTCACCAAGAACTTCTTCGGGTGGATCGCGTACTCGCTCTCGCGCGTCGAGCGCGACTTCTTCGGCGGCACCGTCTTCGGGTTGAGCCAGTACGACCAGCCGCACAACCTGATCGTGGTGGCCAGCTACAAGCTGCCGTACGACTTCATCGTGGGCGCGAAGCTCCGCTACACCTCGGGGCCGCTCACCCGCCCCATCAACGCGGCCATCTACGACGCGAACGGGAACTACTTCTTCCCCATTCAGAGCCAGCAGTACTCGCGGCGGCTGCCTGACTTCTTCCAGCTCGACCTGCGCATCGACAAGCGCTTCGTCTTCCGCGACTTCATGTTCGCCATCTACCTCGACGTGCAGAACGTGACCTACCAGCGCAACGTGGAAGCGGTGATGAACAGCTACGACTACTCCGAGCAGGCGTACCTGACCGGCCTGCCGATTCTCCCGGTGCTCGGGCTGAGGGCGGAGTTCTGATGGAGACCATGGTCTCCCGATCCCTGCGCAGCGGGGAGAGGGTTGGGGTGAGGGGCCTCTTGCTTTGCACGATGCTGCTCGCCGGCTGCGATCCCGGCTTCCGCCCCGAGACGCTGATCGAAAACATGCGCCTGATCGGCGTGAGCGCCGAGCCCCCCAAGCTCCTGCCCGGCGAATCCACGCGCGTGAGCGCCCTCATCCTCGACCCCTCCCGCTCGAGCCCGAGCACGGTGCTCTGGCTGGGCTGCGAGGCCGACCCGTTCAACCTGAACCGCAGCCCCTGCGCGAACCCCGACGTGCTGCAGGACCCCTCGGCGCTCACCGCGGGCACCGGCATGCTCCCGCCCGGCGTCACCGTCATCGGCCTCAATGATCGCGCCTTCTACACCGTGCCCTCCGGGCTCTTCAGCGTGCTCGCCCCCGACGATCCGCGCCGGCAGAAAGGCACCGTCGGCCAGCTGATCGCCTTCGCCGTCGCCGAGACCGTCAGCCCGCAGGCGCCGATGGAAGAGCTGCAGGCGCTCTTCGAACGGGTGCAGCGCAAGGAGCTCAAGTCGATCATCGCGCTCTTCCGGGTGGCGATCTCCGAGTCACCGGTGCGCAACACCAACCCCCTGGTCGACGCGCTGGTCGTCGCCAACGAGCCCTGGCCGAAGGGCGCGCGCTTCTTCGTGAAGGAAGGCGAACCGGTGACCCTCGACGTGATCGCCCCCGACTCGAGCTTCGAGCCCTTCGAGCTCGACACGCCCACCGGCATCGAGATGAAGACCGAACGCATCATGACCGCCTGGTACTCGACCTCGGGCCGCTTCAGCGAGACGAGCACCGCGCTGCGCGAGGACGTGAAGACCATCTTCACCGCGCCCGGAGCGACCGCGGCTGACCCCGTGCCCGAGCGGCGCACCGGCACGCTGTACACGGTCTTCCGCGACACGCGCGGCGGGCAGGCGTGGCGCGAGTGGCCCTTCTACGTCTGCGACACCACGCTCGCCGCGCCCATCGTCACCAGCGTGGACTGGCCTGCGACCAGCGACGACCCGGTGGTGCTGCACGGCGGCGAGCTCACCTCGGTGCTCGACGTGATCGTCGACGGCGTGGCGCTGGAGCGCGCGGCCTTCCTGGAGTCCTCGGGCACGTACCAGGGCTATCTCCCCGCCGGCGTCCCCGTGGGCACCGCCCGGGGCGTGCTGCATACCCGCCGCTGCACGCGCGCGCCCCTGCGCTGAACTCATTGCCTCGCCGCGCGGCGCGGTGTGTAACCCGGCTCGACTCGTCTCCGGGAGAACCTCTCATGAAGCGCCTCGCCCTCCTGCTTGCCTTCGCTGGTTGCGCCACCACGTCGACCTCGTCGTCTTCCACCGACACCGGCTCGCCGAAGCCCTCCGAGGGGCAGCCGCAGAAGCTCGCCATCACCAACGTCATCCCCTTCGACGTGGCCGCGTGCGGCCCGCGCACGCTCCCGCTCTCGCCGATGACGGCCGAGGTGCTCACCGGCGCGATGCTCTCGATGAGCCCCGCCACGCAGGAGTGCTTCGTCGACCTCCAGGCGCGCGACGGCCAGCCGTTCGACCTCAAGGCGAAGATCACCGTCGCCGAGTCGGGCGTGACCTACGAGGTGAACGGCCTGGGCGCTTCCGCCGCGGGCAAGGCGTGCGTCGAAGCGGCCTTCAAGAAGCTGGGCCTGCAGGCGCGGCCCGCGGGGAGCAAGCCGGTGGTCGCCGAGATCCCCGTCTCGGGCGGGCCCCAGACGGTGCGCGTGGGCGACAACGCCGCCAACGACGTCGCCGGCAAGCTGCGCCTCTCCCAGCCGTCGATGTGCGATTGCTACGCGAAGCTCGCTGACAAGCCCGCGCCCATGCTCAAGGCCGAGGTCGAGGTGGGGAGCGAGGGCGTGGTGAAGGCGAACTTCGGCACCACCGACGAGCTCACCACCTGCCTCACCGCGAAGATCCAGGCGCTCAAGCTGGGTGACGCGCAGGCGAAGCTGAACTGGCCGCTGCTGCTCAAAAACACCTACGCAGGCCAGCTCGATCCGTCCGCGCCGGCCGCGCTCCGGTTCCAGCAGCTCGATGGCATGCGCGCCCAGCGCACCTCTGACGTGCTGATCGCCGCCGGGCAGCGGGTCGCCGCCGCGCTCGCGTTCGACGACCTGGCCCAGCAGTACAAGAAGAAGCCCGCGAAGGGCATGCTGGAAGAGCTCAAGCTCAAGTGCGCCGACGTCGCCGCGGGCGACGACAAGCAGATCGCCGCGGTGAAGAGCCTCGTCGCCGTGCTGGAAGACTCGCAGAAGCTGGTCGCCGCCGAAAAGGCGAAGGATCCGCAGTGGGCGCAGGTCGAGCCCATGCTCGCGCAGCAGCTCACCTCGTCCACCGCCGAGGTCGTCCGCGTCGAGGAGCAGAAGAAGAACGACCTCAACGCCTGCCCGAAGACGAAGTACTGACCCTCGTGCGCCTCCCCACCCGTTCACCCCGAGCGGAGTCGAGGGGCCACGCTTGCCGGCCGTGACGCTCTTCGCCGAGATCGCGCAGCTCGAGGCCGAGGGCCGGCCCTTCGTGCTGTGCACCGTCACCGCTTCCCACGGAAGCACGCCGCAGAAGCCCGGCTCGCGCCTGGTGGTGCTGGGCGACGGCTCGCTGCGCGGCACCATCGGCGGCGGGGCGATCGAGAAGCAGGTGGTCGACGCGGCCCTGGCGCTGCTCGCCGACCCCGCTGCGCAGACGAAGACCCTCGAGACCCACCTCACCCACGACCTGGGCATGTGCTGCGGCGGGAAGATGACCGTCTTCCTCGAGAAGCACGGCGCGCCCGCCTCGCTCTTCATCTTCGGCGCGGGCCACGTGGCGAAGGAGCTCGCCGGCCTCGCTCATCACGTCGGTTTCCAGGTCACCGTGGTCGACGAGCGCGTCGAGTGGCTCAACGCCGAACGCTTTCCCCACGCCACCCGGCGCCTCGAACAACCCGACGTAGTGGCGAAGTCGCTGGCTGAGAGCGAACACCTGTACTGCTGCGTCACCACGCACGATCACCCGCTCGACCAGGCGTGCGTCGAGGCCCTGGTGAAGAAGAAGCTCGCGTACCTCGGCGTCATCGGCAGCCAGCGCAAGGCCCTGCGCTTCCGCCAACGCATGGAAGCCGCCGGCTTCACCGCGGCTGAGGTCGCCCGCTTCGAGAGCCCCATGGGCGTCGACATCGCCGCGCTCACGCCCGCGGAGATCGCCGTGTCGATCGTCGCGCGGCTCATCTCCGTTCGCCGCAAGCAGGCCTGAGAGGAACACCTTGCCGAGGTCGTCTCTCAGCGCGTTGCTCGTCCTCTGCGCCCTGGGCCGGGCCGTGGCCGCCGAGCCCCCGAAGAAGCCCATCGACCTGAGCGTCTCGCGCCTCGGCGCGGTCTTCGCGGGCGGTGTGCTCGACCTGATGACCGAGCCGAAGCGCGACGTGACGGCGTCCTTCGGAGCCCTCGTCTCGGCGCCGCTCGGCTACCCCAGGGAGAAGCGCGCCGCGGAGTTCATCGCGCTGAGCGCCTCGCTCCAACGCCAGGTGCGCGAGGTCAACGGTAAGCTCGCTTCCGACGGGCCGATGCTGGTGAGCCTCTGCGTGCAACCTGACTGGGACAGCCTGACTCCCCTCGAGGCGCGAGTTCGCCGCTGGGAGCTCGAGGCGCTGCTCCAGGGCCGTGAGCGGGTGTGGAGCCTCAGGTTCACCGTCGACACCAACGTGTTCGGCGTACCCGCCAGCCCCACGCACCCGCCCCACTTCTTCTTCGCCGGCCTCGAGCCTCTCAAGACGACCGTGGCAGAACGCCTGGCCGACGCGCCCGAGGGCACGTGCCGCAAGGTGAAGCGCGACGCGTCAGGCGAGGTGTTCTTCGAGGGCGAGACCGCCCCCGTGAAGTTCGAGGCGGTGCTGCCCGCGCCCCTGCCCGCGGGCTCTGATCACCTGCTCGACTTCGCCGACGATCCCGACGATGCGGTCGCGGGCCTGATGCCGGTGGAGACCTTCGCGAACCTGCACCGCGAGCTGCCGCGCCCGCGCGTGGCCGGAGTGCTCAGCCTCGCCGTCACCGCGGAGGCGCTCGAGTCCATGGGGCGGCTGACCTTGGTGGCGAGCACGGGGTCGGGCGCGGCGCTGTTCGTCGAGGGCAAGGAGAAGATCGTCCTCATCGGCTTCCGCAACGGGTACTTCACCACGCCGCAGTTGGTCGCGCCGGCCTCGGCCCTGGCCGGCCCCTGGTCGAAGGCCAGCTGGTCGCTGGTGGAGCCGCGCATGCCCGCGGAGGTGCTCCTCGACATGACGCCGGAGTCGGCGAAGTGCCTCGACGCGCTGCCGAAGACGGCCGACGAAGCGCTCGCCGTGAAGATCCAACGCTGCTTCGATCTCTCGCTGGCCGATGCAGGCGCGTCCTTCCGGGTTCGACGCGAGCGCTGGCTTTCGCCCGTGCGCGCCCACGAGGCCGCCACGGCGGCGCGGGTCGAAGAGTTCTGCGCCGACCAGGCCGTGCTCGCCGCCCTGCCGTTCTTCCAGCGCAAGCCCACGGCGAAGAACCGCGACGCGGGCCCTCTGCTGACCACCACGCTCGGCTGGGAGAGGCGGACGGGAACGAAGGACTTCCCGGGCACGCTCAAGCTGCCCCCCGAGCTCGAGCAACAGTTCAGCGTGGCGGGCTTCATGGACCTCTCCGACAAGCACCTCGCCGCCGCCGCGTCGACCGACCTCTCGTTCTTCTCGAAGCTGCAGGACTTCGAGCGCTGGGATCTGCCGGGCACGCACGGCCCGCTCGACCCCGCGTCGACGCTCAACGCAGCCGAAGCGCCCTTTCCGCTCTTCCCGCGGCTCACCCTCGCGGCGCGGCTGCACCTGCGCCGGGGCGCGAAGAGCGGGAAGCTGGTGCAGGCGGCGAAGGACGTGCGCCACGCCGCGC
Source organism: Archangium sp. (assembly GCA_030681645.1). GTDB lineage: Bacteria > Myxococcota > Myxococcia > Myxococcales > Myxococcaceae > Archangium_A. The sequence continues at coordinate 409,648 of JAUXRX010000018.1, read as the reverse complement.
GCCTCGCCCTCAGCTCCGAGAACCTCATCGGCCAGAGCGTCGGGCTCAACCTGCTCACCATCGAGTGGCGCGCGTGGGACTGGGCCCAGAAGCGCAAGGTGAAGACCAGCGGGTGGACGCCCCTCGACGAGGCGACGGTCGGGCGCGCCCGCCGCGTGGTGCGCACCGCGCCCGCGTTCTTCAGCCCGATGGCAGAGGAGGCGACCTTCGCCCGCGCGGCCGCGTGCGACCAGGTGACGAGCTGCGCGGCGATCACCGAGGTCGTCGCGGTGACCGCCGGCCTCGAGTCGTTGCTCCGGGAGCCGTGGCGCGCGCGCTACGCGGCGACGCTCGAGACCCTCTCCGCGCCCGGCGAGCGCTGCTCCTGGGCGCTGGCGAAGCATTGGTCGTCGCGGCCGATGATCGACGTGGTCGAGTCGCGCCTCTCACGCAATCAGGAGGTGATCGCAGGGGGAATGATGAGCAACGCGGCCAGCGGCTTCTACCTGCCGGCGCTCGAGCGCTTCTACCCGCGCTGAGGGTGGCCGGCGCTTCGGGCGATCAGCCCCACACCCCAGCCCTCTCCCCGCTGCGCAGGGAGAGGGAGACAGCTAGCAGCCGCCCCACGCCGGGTTGCAGAAGCTGGCGTCGCGCACGATCGTCCGCGTGCCCTCGCGCAGCCACACCCGCCCGTCGGTGCTGAAGCGGAACCCGTACTCGAGCTGCTGCCACTTCGGCCCGTAATACAGGTCGCTCTTCGGCACCTCGAAGTGGAAGCGGTAGTCGTTGCCCACCCGCCCGACGAACGAGAGATCGGTCACCGGCAACACCACGCCGTCGCGCTTGAGCTCGGCCTGAGCGAACACCGCGCCCGGCTGCGCTGCACCGGAGTCGGTGAGGCCCGGCACGTACACGTCGACCTCCACGAAGGCGCATGCGCGCGTCTGCACGTACGAATCGAGGGTGGCCGGCGCGGGCACGCCGTCCGCCCGCGAGCACGCCCGCGAGAAGCTCGAGCCCGCGTTGCCCACCCACTCCACGCGCGCAGGCGCCGAGGCGGACACCGGGAAGCGGTAGTTGGCGCCGAGGTTCGAGTCCCACGCCTCGCAGTTCATGCCCGCGCCAGACCAGTTCCTGAACCAGACCTCCATCGAGGTGGTGCCCACCGGGATCGCCACGTCGAGCGGCACGCTCTTCGCGCCCGCGTTCGACGGCACCCCGTACAGTGACTCGAAGCCGCGCACCGTGCCCTCGACCACCGTGCCCGACGGCGAGAAGCGCACGAAGGCCGTCACGTCCCACGCGGGGTAGCCGTTGTGCGTGCCCCGGCAGGTGGTGAGGCGATCGAGCGAATAGGTGAGCGTCACCGGCTGGCCCGCCACCAGCGCGCCGCGCTGCTGGGTGCGGAAGCCCGCCTGGAACTCGAGCGCGCGCGGCACCACCACGTCGCCGCTGCAGATCGCCGCGTCAGGGGCCACGCGCCAGCCACCCGCCTGGTTGAGCACGTACGCGTCGAGGTCGCCGGGCACGCGGTTGTGATCGAACAGCCGCGCGCCGTTCTTCGTCAGCAGGTACGGCGCGACCGACACGGTGGCGCGCGAGTACGCGGTGGCCGACATGCCGTCGCGCAGCGTGTCTCTCACCAGGCGAAAGCGGTACCGCGAGAAGCCGGCCGGGGCGCCCGTGGTCTTCGTCGCCGACACGCTCGACCAGCGCGTGGCGTCGATGTTCTTGAAGAGCACCTTCGGCCTGGCGCCCTCCGTCTCGGCCTGCGTGGAGAGGTCGATGAGGCCCGTCCAGGTCCACCAGCACAGACCCGCGCTGCACGCCGCGGCCCCGCGCTCGAGGCTGCGCAGCACCACCTGGCACCCGCGCTCGGCGGCGTCTTTGCCGTCAGCGCCCAGCAGCGGCGCGTCGGCCACCGCCTCGAAGTCCACCGGCTCGCCCTCGTCGACGAAGGCCTCCTGGACGCCACAACCCGACAGCACCACCAACCCGGCAAGGAGCGCGTTCCTCATGGGTCTCCGCGCTATCACACCTCATCCCACACGCAACAGGGCCGGCGGCCGCGGAGTATTCGGCGAACTGAAGCGAGCCGGAAACCGTGACCCGGAGTGCTACCTTCCCCGCCGTGCGTCAGGCTCTGCTTCCCAGCGTATTGGCGTTGCTCGTCGCGGGCTGCCCCACCCCCGCTCCGGTCCCCGACTCGGGCGTGGTGGAGGTCGACGCAGGCCTCCCCGACGCGGGTCAGCCCGATGCCGGCAGACCCCCGCGCGACGCGGGCATTCCCGACGCCGGCTTCACGGCCGCGCCGATCGAGACGTGGTGCGCTTCGCGCGCGCTGGCCGAGTGCGGCCGGGACCTGCGCTGTGGCCGGCTGAGCCAGGCGGGCTTCGCCGGCTGCATGCTCACCCGCACCACGATCGCTTCGTGCGATCAGATCGCGCTTCAACGGGGCGTCGGGGAACGGCGCACCCAATACCTCGAGAGCGAAGCGGTGCGCTGCCTCAACGCGCTGGCCCAGGACAGCTGCGAAGAGGCGCCCCTCGCCTGCGCGAACGTCTTCACCGGGCTGGCGCCGCCCGACGCCGGTTGCCTCGCGCCGACCGACTGCAACGCGTTCGGCTTCTGCGACCCGTACGACGGCCTCTGCCCGCACCGCTGCCGCGGCTGGGCCGCGCTGGGCGAGCTCTGCGATGGCTTCACCCGCCGCTGCGATCCCCAGAACGGCAGCTGCGACAACAACGACGCCGGCAGCGCGGTGTGCCACCCGAAGAAGAGCGATGGCGACCCCTGCGTGCGCTACGACGCCTGCGGCGACCTCGCCTCGTGTGTCGACGGCACCTGCATCACCCGCAGGGCCGGCCCGGGCGAGGTCTGCGCCAGCCGCAACGGGTACCCCTTCTGCACCGACGAGTACTTCTGCCGGCAGGATCCACCGGTCAACGGGGTGCGCCCACCCGGCACCTGCGAGCGGAAGTCGGGCCTCGGCGGCACCTGCACCGGCCCGGGGAGCTGCCTGCCCAGCCTGCGCTGCAGCACCCTCATCACCACCGGCACCTGCCTGCGCAAGGGCGCCTTCCGTGAGGCCTGCATCAACTACGACGACTGCGAAGACGGCCTGTACTGCGACGCCAAGAGCCAGCGCTGCGAAGCCCTGCCCGATGCGGGGGGCCTCTGTTCGTTCGAGATCACCGGCTACCGCTGCGCCCCCGGGAATACCTGTGCGTTTTCGGGCACCTCCGAGGACAAGTGCGTGGCCTGGAAGACGGTGGGGCAGGAGTGCGGCTATGGTGGTGAGTGCCTGTCGAACGACTGCGAGTACGCCACCTTGCCGGACGGTGGATTCGGTGGCACATGCATCGCGAGTTGCTCGCAGAGGGCCGACGGCGGGCTGTAGACGAGTCCTTGAAGCGCACTACCCTTTTCAGATCCGCAGTCTCGTTCCTGTTCCTCGCCGCGTTCGTGGTGGCGTGCAGCTTCGCTCCGTCGACCCCCACGCCTGACGGAGGCAAGGTGGACAGCGGCGTTCAGCCCACGTCCGACAGCGGGGTGCGCATCGATGGAGGGCTCAGCCCGACCGAGGCGTGCCTCGTGCTCAACGACAGCCGCTGCGCCTATCTCGCGCGGTGCGGGTTGATCGCCAACGACGCCCAGTCGCGCCAGGAATGCGCTCGCTACTTCGAGGCCACCTGGTGCGGGCCGATGACCTGGCCCAGCCACGTCGCGGCCGGCGCCCTCAAGTTCGAGCCGGCGCGGGCCGAAGCCTGCGCAGCGTCGTTCGACACCCAGGTCTGCGGTGAATGGACGACGCTCCCCGATTCCTGCAACCGCTTCCTCGTGCCCCGGGTGCCGCTCTACGCCGACTGCTACGACGGCTACACCGAGTGCGCCGACGGCGTGTGCCGCGGCTCGTCGTGCCCGCGCACCTGCCTGCCCCGCGCGCTCATCAACGATCCCTGCTCGGTCGACGGCGACTGCAAGAACGGGTTGTTCTGCAAGCTCTCGCCCTTCACCCCGAACGCCGGTGAGTGCACGGCGTTCGGCACCAACGGCACCGCCTGCGACAGCAGCCGCGAGTGCCTCGAGGGGCTGCAGTGCATCAACCAGCAGTGCCGCATTCTCCCCGTGCCCGGCGCGCCGTGCGTCGAGGGCTTCTGCTCGGAGCAGGGGTTCTGTGACGGCCTGGGCGACGCGGGCCTCTGCGTGTCGCGCAAGCAGGAAGGCGCGACGTGCCTCGAAGGTGAGTGCCAGGCCGCCCTGGTGTGCGACCCGCTCCGCGCGGTGTGCGTGAAGATTCGCATCTCGTCGGGAGATCTCTGCTCGCTCGCGCAGCAGTGCCCGCCCGGCGAGGTCTGCCTGGGCGCGTCGAACCAGGTGGCCGGCCTGTGCCACGCGCCGCAACCCGAGGGAGACCCGTGCCTCACCCACGCAGACTGCGAAGCGCACCTCGCCTGCCAGGACGCCGACGGCGGGCGCGTCTGCCAGCGGCGCGCAGCGGCGGGCGCGACCTGCGACTCGACGCAGACCTGCTGGGCCGGCTCGGTCTGCGCGGCCTCGACCTGCACGTCGTTGCCGCTGCCGGGTGAGAGCTGCGCGGAGACCCGCGAGTGCCGCTGGGGCCTGTGCCGCGAGCTCGCCAACGTCGACGGCGGCGCGGTGTGTGGAGCGCTGCTGAGCGCGGCGCAGCCCTGTCAGCGGCCGGAAGAGTGCGCGTCGGGATCGTGCGTCGGCGGCACCTGCAGCGCCCGCTGCGTGCCCTGAGGCGCCGCGCAGCCCGAGAGGGTCGATCAAAATAGCGGTCGAGCCCGTCACCGTTCACCCCGAGAGGGTCGATCGAAATAACGATCGAGCCCGTCACCGTTCACCCCGAGAGGGTCGATCGAAATAACGATCGAGCCGTCACCGTTCACCCCGAGCGGAGTCGAGGGGCGACTTCCTGCGAGCCTGGGCGCCAATCCCTCGACTGAAGCTCGGGATGAACGGGGCACGAGCCCTCTTTCGGCCGACCCTGCGAGCGGAGTCGAGGGGCCACCTCGCGCTACTTCGGCAGGCGCAGCAGCGGCATGAACGGCCCACGCGAGACGCCGCACATCGCCGAGACCATCTGCTTGCGCACCCACGGCACCTTCGTCGACCAGGCCATGCCGTAGTCGCGCAGCGGCTGCAGCCAGGTCAGATCCGACTGGAAGAACGGCGTCAGCCACCGGGTGATGAACTGGTACCAGCTCAGGTGCCAGCGGCGGTTGCGGGAGTAGCGGAACAGCGCATCGGGCACCGACTCCGCGCCGCGCATCGCCTCGGCGAGATACCACGCGTCGAGCAGCGCCAGGTTGCAGCCCTGCCCCAGCTGCGGGCTCATCGCGTGCGCCGCGTCGCCCAGGTACACCACCCGCTCGGTGTTCCACGGCCACATCACCACGTCGTGGTAGCTGCTGAAGAGCAGGCTGTCGTGCGAGGTGAGCTGGCCGAGCACCGGCGCCGCCTCGGGCACGTCCTCCAGCACGCCCGCCTTCCACCCCTCGAAGTCGCCGGCGTGGAACGCGTCGAGCTGATCTGCGCGCAGGCTGAAGAAGAAGCTCACCTGCCTGGGACCACCGTCTCCATGGTCGCTTCGCCTCGGCGCACCTTCCGCTTCGCTCCAGCTGCTTGGCCCAGCTGCGCTGGGACGGCTCCGCTCCAGCGGGCCGTGTCCCGTGGGGAGCAGGCCGATGAGCCGCCGCGTGCCCCGCACCACCTGGAACAACCGGCCGGTGAAGCGATTGTCGAAATCGGGAACGATCGCCCAGAGCGCGCCCCAGGGGTACGGCTCGACTGACTTCACGAACGAGGTGTCGTCGCGCAGAGAGCTGCGCGCCCCGTTCGCCACCACCACCAGGTCGTGCAGGCCATGCCGCTTGCGCGTGCCGCGCTCGATCACCGACTGCCGGCCACCCCGCGCCGGGTGCAGATCCTCCACGTCGAGGCCGGTGCGCACGGTGACGCCGGGCTCCCTGCACGCGGCGCGATAGAGCACGTCGAAGAGCACACCCCGGTGCAGCCCCACGCCGAACAGCGACGGCTCGAGCTGCGCGTACTCCAGCTCCATCACCTTGCGGCCCGACGCGGTCTGCACCCAGAGCCGATCGATGCGATCGCCGCGGGGCACCACGTCCTGCTCGAGGCCGAGCACGCGCAGCACCGCCATGCCGCTGGGCTGCAGCATGATGCCGGCCCCCAGCGTCTGCGGCTCGGCCACCTTCTCGTAGAGGGTGACGCGGTGGCCCTGCCTGGCGAGGAAGAGCGCGGTGGCGCTGCCCACCGTGCCCGTGCCCACCACGGCGACGTCGAGAGGACCCATGAAAGGCGAGGTGTAGCCCGGTTCAGCTACTTCGACGCGGGCGATGCGCGGCACTGGCCGGCGGTGCACGTCAGCTTCACCAGCGCGGCCGAGCACGCCTCGCAGCTGCGCACGCACTTCGCCGCCTGGTTCTGCTGCGCGTCCCGCCTGGTGGCCTCGGCGCGGAACTTCGCGTTCACCGGGAGAAAGTTGCCGCAGGTCCGGCACGCGTCGCCCGCGAGCACGCAGTCAGCGTCGGCCTTGCACTCCGTCCACGCCGCCTGGAGCTCGACCTTCGGCGGACACTCCGCCCGCGCTGCAGCGGCAACACACGTCAGGAGCAAGGCTCTGAACATCAAGTCCCCTCTTTCCGGGGTGCGACGGTGTGGGCCCCTTATAATAGTGCGCTCTGCGCCCCTCCCGGGTGTCATCCAACACTTCCATGACTGACCGCAGCCTGTTCCTGGGGATCGACTTAGGCACCACCAACTCGGCCGCCGCCGTGTTCGACGGCACGCAGGTGCACCTCGTGCGCACCGCGCAGGGCACCACGCTCACCCCGTCGATCATCCGCCTCGACGCGAAGGGCAACGCGCTGGTGGGGGCCAAGGCCCGCCGCATGCTCGACGTGGATCCCGACAACACCCGCGGCGAGTTCAAGCGCCTCATGGGCACCGGGCAGCTGCTCGACTTCCCCGCAGCGAAGAAGAAGCTCAAGCCCGAGGAGCTCTCGGCCGAGGTGCTCAAGTCGCTGCGCGCCGACGTGCAGGAACAGTTCGGCGTCGCGCCCTCGCGCGCGGTGATCTCGGTGCCCGCGCTGTTCGAGCTGCCCCAGTCCTCCGCCACCAGCGAAGCGGCGCGGCTGGCCGGCTTCGATCGCGTCGAGCTGATCCAGGAACCCATCGCCAGCGCGCTCGCCGCCGGGTGGACCACCGACAACGCCGCCGGCTCGTGGATGGTCTACGACCTGGGCGGCGGCACCTTCGACGCCTCGCTGCTCGAGACCCGCGACGGCCTCTTGCGCGTCATCGGCCACGACGGCGACAACTTCCTCGGCGGCCGCGACTTCGACTTCCAGCTCGTCGACTTCGTGCTGGAAAAGCTCTCGGCCGACACCGGCCTCACGCTGCTGCGCGCAGACCCCGGGCTCGCCGCCGGCCTGCGCAAGCTCAAGCTCGGCGTGGAAGACGTGAAGATCGAGCTCACCCGCGCCACCACCGCCAACCTGCTCATCCCCGCGCTCAAGCTGGGCGAGCACCTGCTCGACGTCGACCTCACCCTCACCCGCGACGACGTGACCCGGCTGTGCACCCCGCTCGTCGATCGATCGATCGGCGTGTGCGTGCGGCTGCTGCGCACCCACGGCCTCGATCCCGGCCAGCTCAGCCGCCTGGTGCTGGTGGGCGGCCCCACCGTGATGCCCGTGCTGCGGCAGCGGCTGCACGAGCTGTTCGGCGTGAAGCTCGCCGATGGGCTCGACCCCATGACGCTGGTGGCGCAGGGCGCGGCGCTCTACGCCGCCTCGGCCGGGCTCGACGCGCGGCCCGCCCCGAAGGCCGAAGAGCAGGGCCGCCGCATCTGGCTGCAGTACCCGGCCATGACCAGCGATCTCTCCCCGCACGTGGTCGGGCGCCTCGTCGAGGAGCCCGGGGTCAAGCCCGTGAGCATCCAGCTCGAGCGCCACGACGGGTGGAAGAGCGCCGAGGCCACGCTCAACGAAGAGGGCGCCTTCGTGCTCGCCGTCGACGTGCAGCCGCGCAAGCCCAACGAGTTCACCCTGCGCGGCAAGGGCGCCGACGGCAAGAGCGTGCCGCTCAGGCCCTCGAAGTTCAGCATCGTGCAGGGCATCACGCTCACCGACCCGCCGCTCTCGCGCACCATCGGCGTGGCCATGGCCAACGACATGGTGAACACCTACTTCGAGCGCGGGGCTCCCCTGCCCGCGCGCCGCAGCTTCCGCCACGAGACGGTGGAGGCGATGGTGAAGGGCGAGAAGGAGAGCGTGCTGCGCATTCCCATCGTCCAGGGTGAATACGATCACGCGCACCTCTGCCGCCTGGTGGGCGCGCTCGAGGTTCGCGGTGATCAGCTCAACGCCACCCTGCCCGCGGCCAGCCAGGTCGAGCTCACGCTCGAGCTCGATCGCGGCGGCCGGCTCTCGGCACGCGCGATGATCATCTCCACCCGGCAGGTGTTCGAGGAGATCGCCCAGCTGCTCGTGCCCGACGCCACGCCCGAGGCGCTGCAGGTCGGCCTGGGCGCGACGCGCGATCGGTTGACCCAGCTGCGCACCGCGGCGTTTCGCCACGGGCTGACCCGCAGCATCGAGCAGCTCGGCGCGGTGGAACAGACGCTGGGCGAAGTGGAGCAGGACATCGCCGCCTCGCGCGGTGGCGACGCGGACGCGGGGCAGAAGGCGAAGCGCGGCCTCATCGAGGTCGACGCCACCCTCGAGCAGATCGAAGGCGACTCCAAGTTCCCCGAGCTCGAGGAAGACGCGGTCAACGCGGTGTCGTGGTCTTCGAAGTGGGTGGCCCAGTTCGCCTCGCCCCAGGAACAGCGGCTCTTCGACGAGGCGGTGGCCGGGGTGGAGAAGGCCCGGCGCGCGCGGCAGGTGCATGAGCTGCAGCGGCGCATCCGCCAGGTGCGGCAGCTGGGCTACGCCGCCTATTACAAGCACCCCGACGCCTGGCAGTGGCAGTTCGAGAACGCGGCGTCCGACGTGTCGTCGATGAGCGATCTCCCCCGGGCCGAGAAGCTGGTCGCCGATGGCCGCGAGGCGATGACCCGGGGCGACAACGCCACCCTCAAGCGCGTCACCGAGCAGCTGTGGCGGTTGATGCCGGCCGACGCGCAGACGCGCAAGCTCGGCCACGACTCCAGCCTGAGGTGACCAGCGTGGCCCAGGGGCTCTTCGAGCGCATCGCCGAGAATCCGTTCTACGTGCTGGGCGTGGCCACCACCGCCACGCGCACCGACCTCGAGCGCGAGGGCAACAAGCTGCTCTCGATGCTCCAGCTCGACCTGAAGGAATCGAAGACCTATCGCTCGCCCGTCGGTGAGCACCCGCGCACAGCCGAGGCGGTGCGCGCGGCGATGGCCGAGCTGCGCGACCCGAAGCGCCGGCTGGTGCACGAGCTGCTGGCGGCCCTGCCCGTCACGGTGAGCGTGCCCGCGGCGCCGGCCGCCGCGAAGGACGAGGTGAAGTGGGCGCGCGCGCCGGTGGTGTTCGGCTACGGCCCGGAACGGAAGGACTGATGGTCCCCGTCGGCGCCATCCTCGTGGCCGTGGTGTTGGGCCTGCGCGCCCTCAACGCGGCGCAGAACCGCCAGGGCACGCCCGCCACCGTGGCCGCGGCGACGGTGCCGGTCTCGCGCGGCAGCTCGACCTTCTGGCAGGACAGCGGCGCGGGGGGGACGATCGTCTTCCAGCTCATCTTGAGCGGCGTGGCGATGGGCCTCACCGGCGTGGGCATGGAGAGCGGCAACGGCACCGCGCTCACCGCCGGGCTCGCCGCGTTCTACCTGTTGTTCCCGGGGTGGATCGCCCGCGGCATCCTCGCGCCGCTCGGCTTCGTGCGGTTGGCGTACTTCACCGCGTCGCTCTCACGCGTGGAATGGCGGCGCGACAAGCCGGGTGGCCCCGCCCTCGTCGCGGCGTGGGCGCTGGCGCAGCAGGAAAAGCCGTGGCCGTCCTCCATCGCGTGGGTCGAGCGCAAGCTCGCCTCGTCGAAGGCGGCGCTGCAGGGCTCGGGCGTGGTGGCCTTCGGGTTGCTCGAGGCCTCCAAGGGGCGCCTCGAGTCAGCGAGGGACTGGCTCGACTCGGTGTTGATGTTCGACCCCCGGGTGGCCCCTCCGCGCGTGCGGGTGGTCGCCGCGGAATGGCTCGCCACCGACGCGGCGGCGCGGGGTGACTGGAAGCGGGTCAAGGCGATCTCCGACAACAAGAAGTGGCCGGGCAGCAGCACGCTCACGCTGCTGGGCGCGTTGGCCGGGCGCATGCTGGGCGAGCCGCTGCCGACGAACGCGGGGCTCTGGTTCTGGTGGTTGCTCGCCCCGCGCCGGCTGTGGACGCGCGGCTTCGTGAAGCAGGCCGCGGAGCACCGGGGCAAGCGGCAGGCGCCCCAGGCGGCCCTGCCGACGCCTCCCGAAGCGCTCGACGCGATGGGCCGCGCCACGTTCCTCACCCTGGCGTTGAAGGGGTACTCCTCGCCGGCGGCGGCGTCGGTGGTCGAGGTGGCGCGCGCGTGGGAAGCGGCGCTGGGCTCGGACGTGCGCTCGAAGCTCTTCGTGCGCGCCACGCTGGTGGGTGGCGGCGAGCCGGACGCAGCGGTCGAAGAGGTGAGGCAGTTGGTGGAGCAGGCGCTCGGCCCGCTCCTGCCCGGCAAGCTCAACGACGTGCCGGGCGCGCTGCCGGCGTTGATCGAAACGGCGGCGCAGACACGGAAAGACGCGCTCTACACCGAGCTCGAAGAGCGCATGAACCGGATGGAAGGCCGGAAGCTCGGCAACAAGGAGCTGCCCCAGCTCGAGGAGTGGCGCGAGCTGCTCGCGTTGCGGGGGCTCTACCGGCAGGCGTGCGAGTCAGGCAGCGCGGGAGATCATTCGCTCGCGCACTCGATCATCCGCGACAAGCTCGTGAACTTCGGCGTGTGGCTCTACAACGTGCGGGTGGAGAAGCCGGTGGCCAACGCGGTCTTCCGCATGCTCGAGGCCGAGGCGGTGGCGCTGGGCGATTCAGACTCCGAGGCGCTCAACAAGAAGAACGGCGCCTGCGATCTCTGACGGAATCAAGCCGGCTGAACGAAGTTGAGCCGATAGCCATCCGGATCAGTCACCACCAGCTCGCGGGTGTGCCAGGGCTTGGTCTCCGGTCCTTCGAACGGCGCAGCGAGCGACGCCACCCGCTCGGCGATCGTCGCCAGCTCGGTCTTCGAGGTGAACGACAGCAACACGCCCCACCCGCGCTTGCCGTCCACGCGCACCCCCGTCGGCGCGTTCACCAACATCACGTCGCCATGCTCTTCCCACCGCACGTGCGTGAAGGTGGCGTCAGCCCCGACGCGGACGAAGCCCAGGCCCTCGTAGAACGCCGCCGACGCGACACGGTCCAGCACCAGCAACTTCACGAAGAAACCCAGCGACGGAGCAGTCATGGAGCAAGCGCAGCAGCAAAGAAGGGGGAGTGTTTCGCCAGCTCGCGCACGTAGCCCTCGACATCGCGCCGGGCCGGCTCGGACAACGCGCGAAAGGGCTGCACGTGCTCATCGGGCACGTAGCGGAAGGTGAAGTTGATGCGGCGGGTCTCGAAGTCAGGCACGTGGATGTCGAAGCGGTGCCCGCCCTTCGTGTCGACGCGCTGCACGCGGTGGAAGGTGCGGTTCTTCCACTGCTCGCCGCCGAAGATCTGCAGGCTGCCGTCGTCGAGCCACTGCTGCTCCACCACCGAGTCGCGCGTGCCCGGCTTGCGGCTCGAGACGAACTGAATGAGCGCGCGCTCACCGAGCGACACCGAGCCGACGGGACCGGGCTCGAAGTCCTTGTGCTCACCGACGCGCGCGGTGTCGACCCACTTCCCGTTCTCGAGCTGGCTCCCGTAGAAGTTCACCAGGCAGGTGTTGAGGTGCCACTTCGCGGGCATGTCGTCGCCCTTGAACATGCGCCGGGCGCGCTGCTCGATGAGCGCCACCAGCTTCGCCAGCACCGGGGGAAACGGCTCGGCCTGCACGCAGCGATCGAGCAGGCCCAGGGGCGGGCGGTAGTAGTCGAGGCAGGCGAACTGCCAGTTGCCCAGCCAGTACACGGGCCGCAGCAGGCGGCGCTGCTCCTCCCCTTCGGGGGGCGGCTTCGAGTCACAGAAGCGGTTTTCCCAGATGGGGCGCAGGGTGGAGATGAACGAGAGGATCTCCGCCCGATCGGCCCGGGAGAGGAACCCGGCGTCGTAGTGCAGCCCCTGAACACGCTGGGGCTTGCTCCGGAGTGGCCACCGCTGATGCATGGCGCTCCCATAGCAGAAGCCCGGTGCTAGACCTCGCGCATGAGCGAACGAAACCTCCTCATGATCCCGGGGCCCATCGAGTTCGAGCCCTCCGTCCTGCGCGCGCTCGGAGAGAAGACGCGCAGCCACCTCGACCCGGTGTTCATGAAGGCCTACGGCCGGGCGATCAAACGGCTGCGCGAGGTGTTCCAGGCGCCTTCCGCCCAGCCCTTCGTGGTCGCGGGAAGCGGCACCCTGGCGATGGAGATGGCCGTCGCGAACCTGGTTCAGCAAGGTGACAAGGCGCTGGTGGTGAACAGCGGCTACTTCTCCGACCGCATCGGCGCGATGCTCGAGCGGCACGGCGCGGCGGTGACGCACCTGCGCGCCGATCCCGGAGCGCTGCCCACGGCCGACGAGGTCGAGGTCGCGCTGGCGAGCGGTGGCTTCAAGGTGATGACGGTGACGCACGTCGACACCTCGACCGCGGTGCTCGCGCCGGTGAAGGAGCTCGCCGCGGCGGCGAAGAAACACGGCGTGCTGGTGGTGGTCGACGGCGTGTGCAGCGTCGGTGGGGAGGCGCTGGAGATGGACGCGTGGGGCGTCGACGTCGCCTTCACCGCGTCGCAGAAGGCCCTGGGCACCCCGCCCGGCCTGGCCGTGCTGGTGGCGGGGCCGCGCGCGCTGGCGGCGTGGAAGGCGCGCACGAAGCCGGTCGCGTCGATGTACCTCGACTTCGCGGAGTGGCTGCCGATCCACGAGGCGTACGAGGCGGAGAAGCCGGCGTACTTCGCCACCCCGCCGGTCAACCTGATCATGGCGCTCGACGTGAGCCTGGGGCACCTGGTCGAGGAAGGAATCGGGGCGCGGGTGCAACGGCACGAGAAGTTTGCCGGCGCGATGTGGGCCGCGTGGGAAGCGCTCGGCCTCACCCCCCTGCCGAAGAGCCACGCGATCAGCGCGCACACGCTCTCGGCGCTCTACTACCCGGGCAAGGTCGACGCGGCGCTGGTCAAGGCCGTCGGGGCGGAGGGCGTGGTGATCGCGGGTGGGCTGCACCCGCAGCTCAAGACGAAGTACTTCCGGGTGGGGCACATGGGCGCGGTGACGAAGAGCGACCTGGTCACCACGGTCAGCGCGATCGAGCGGGGTTTGAAGGCCTGCGGCCACCCGGTCGAGTTGGGCCGCGGCGTCGCCGCACTGGGGTGATCACGACAAGGGGACAGCGCGAATCATGACTCCCTCTCCCCGACGGGGAGAGGGTTGGGGAGAGGGCGAGCCCTGTTGGGCCTGACAAACTTTCCTTCCGCTTCAGGAACGCACTGCGAGCAAGAAAACGAGAGCCCCTCTTCCCACGCGATCAGGGCCTGCGGACCCGCGCACGAGCGGCACAGCTCCTCCTGACAGCGCGCGCAACGCGCGGTCTCGGCGGGTTGGTGACAACGAGCACAAGGCAGCAGCGCAGGATCCACCGAGCCCTGGGGATCCGGCTCAGGCTCGGTGACGATCGGATCGCCCGGCAGCTGTGCATGATGCTCGGGCAGATCCACGGGCCCCTCGGTCCACACCTCTTCCTCGTCCGCGGTGAACGCGTCGTGCAGCGGTGGATCGAGATCGTCCTCGGGATCATCCTCGACGATCGCCTCGTCCGCAGGCGCAGCGGCGACGGGTTCCGGAGGGCCGTAGTCCGGAACGTTGACGGGAGCCCCGCCCCACGGGTCAGCCTCTTCGGTGTCCCAATCATCGTACCGGGCGTCGTCGTCATCCTCGCCATGCCCGTCGAGCGCGTCTTCACCCTCCTCGTCGTCGTACTCGTCGGTCTCATCGACCTCCGGCTGCGCTTCGTGATCGGTGAACAACGGCACGCGCTCGCCCGGAGCAGGCAACCCACCCACCAACGCGCGAGGCCTGGCCGCGTCCGTCGCCAGCAGCAGCGCCTCGAGCACGTCGAGTCCGGGATCGTACCCAAGCAGCGCGTCGAGCACCTCGCGCGTCAGCTGATCGCGCGAGTGATACGCGTCGTCGCGGCGGCTCAGCGGCAGCACGTTGCGTCTCTCGTCGGCGCGCGCGACATGTGGGCCGAACGACCACGCGCTCGCTGCATCGTTCGACGACGAGAGGGTCAGCGCCACGCCGTTGAGCGAGCGGTCCTTCTTCACCAACTGCTGCAGTGCCACGCGGGGCACGAGCGGCGCGTCACCCGTGCCGTGCAGGCGGATCAGCGTCAGGCCCTGCGCCGCCCCGACGAAAGCCACCAGCCGCGTGACACCGCCGAGCAGCGCGAACTGGGTGATGGCCTGCTCCCGCTCGGGGGTGAGCTCGCCGTGCAGCACCACGAAGGACGTCTCCAGCTCCCGCTGGAGGCGGATGGCGAAGTCGTCCAGCGAGCCCTCGCCCGCGCGCACCACCACCTGCCTTGGGCCGTCACGACGCGCGCAGAGCCGCCGGGTCTCACCCTCGACCCGGCCCTCGACCAGCACCTCGGTGAGCTTGGGCCACCCTGCCTGCAGCTCACTTGCGAGCGGGTCCAGCTGCCAATCCTCGTCGGCCACCAACTCGAGCGCGGTGAGCGAGGGGAGGCGCGCACCAAAGAGCGACGCCAGATTGGGGGGGCGAGCCTCCCGAATTCGAACGCGGCGCAGCGTCGCGGAGGGTCCGAACTCGACCTGGCCGCTCTCGACGCTGACCGACAGCTCCTCGAGGTACGGCAACCGTTCGAGCCAGGGGCCGACGTCGAGGGGCTCGTCACCGTCGTTCGCCGTGAGCTCGAGGCGGCGCCAGGGCAGCGGGCCCTTCACCGTCGACAACCATTCCTCGAGGGTCTCGGTGCCCGCCTCGAGGATCGCGTGGTCGAGCAGCGCGGCGCTGCGGTGGTGCACCAGGGCTTCGAAGTCCGACGCCTGCTCTGCGCCGGCGGAGAAGAGAAAGCCGCGCCGGAACACCGGCACCAGCCGGGGAAAGCCGCGGGTGGCGAGCGTCTTGAGCGACTCCGGCGTGAGGGTGGCGATCAACGGGGCTTGCGCTGCGAGCGCCTCGCTCAGCGCGCGGGAAGGCTTTGCCTCCCGCCGAAGCATCAGCGACGCCAGCGCACCGTGCGGATCACCGGCAGCCTCGAGCCAGTCGGCGTAGACGGCCCACCGCTTCACGTCGTCGCGGTGCTGCAGCAGTGCGGCCTCGAGCTCGGAACGCATCTGACTCACCATATCGCCGAGGTCGGTGACCGGATCGAACGGCCTCGAGGGGCGTGGTGAATCAGGTCTGCGTTCGTGCTCTGCCGCGCGGAGGACCGCCGGCCTGGGTCAGCGTCGCGTCCTTGTCAGAAGCGAGTGGCAAGCCCGCGACGAGCACGACCGAAGGCTTGGTTCACCACCACCCTCGAGGCTGACCGCCCATCACGCGCTGCTGCACAACGCAGCCCGCGCACGCACCAGCGCGAACCCCAGCAGGTTCAGTCCCCGCCACCGGGCCGGCTCCGCCACGAGCGGATTCTCGCGGCCCAGGCCGATGCCCCAGATGCGATCTCTCGGAGCGGCCTCCACCAGAACCGATTCGCCCGTCGAGAGCAGGTACGCCTTCAGCTCAGGGCTCGAAGAGAACTTCGCGATCGACCCCGCAGTCACCGCATCGAAACGCGCCGCTGCCCACTGCGTATCGACGAAGCCCTTCACCTGCCGGCCCAGCGCCTTCACCTTCGATGGATCTTCCTCCGCGAGGATCTGCGCCAGCGCGGCCTCGTCACCAAACAGCCGCGCCTTCGCCGCCATCATGTACTGCTCCGCGGTCGTGTAGCGCACGCCGTCCACCTCGAAGCGGCATCGCCACCACTGCGAAAAGCACGCGTCGCTCAGCGCACCATCAGCACGAGGCGTGTGCCCGTAGAACGGACGAAAGGTGAACGCCTCACCGCGGGCCATCGCCGCCTTCAACGTCTCGAGCGTGATCGGAGTCATGGAGCCCCGACGACCCTGTCGAGTCATCCTGACTCTATCCAGCTCAGAGCACCGACAGCGCGCGCCGGTAGTACGCGAGGCGATCGGCCAGCCCGTTGTAGCCACCGTTGATGCGCCGGGTGACCTCGCGGAAGTCGCCGCGATCGGCGTAGCGGTTGAGCCCGCGGCTGCTCCAGAACCAGGCCGCCGTGCGGAAGCCCACGCTCGGCTGCGCCGCCATCTTCGGCTTGCGCTCGAGCGGCAAGCCCAGCGCGCGACCCGCGGCGCGGTAGTTGCTGCGCCCGGTGAGCTGAATCGGCCCGCGGCCCTTGTACCGAACGCCGTCGCCCGGGTGGATGTTGCCGAGGTCCGTGCGGCCCTCGTACGCCGCGCCCGAGGCGATCTCCTCGAAGTACCGCAGCGACACGCTCTCGTGCGCGAGCTGGGCAAGGAACATCGCCTTGCGCGGCTTGGTGTTGATCTTCGCCTCGGCCATCGCGCGGTTGAGGAGCGGGAGGTACGTGCGCGCCTTCGACATCGGCAGGCTGGGCATGATCCGGTGCAGCTGCCCCAGGGTCACGCCCTTCGTCAGCTTCTTCATCTGCTCGAGCTGACCCGCGCCGATCACGCCATCGACCTTCGCGTGCTGCTGCTTCTCGTATGCCTTCACCGCCTTGAGCGTGCTGCGGTCGAACAGGCCGTCGATCTTCCCCGGGTTGAAGCCGAGCTGCTTGAGCAGCTTCTCGCTCGCCTTCACCGCCCCGCTCCGCTCGTGCAGCGCCTGCGCCGGGCTCGCCTTCGAGTGGGTGAGGATGAAGCTCTTCTGCAGCGCCTTCCATGTGCGCGCGTTCACCGTGCCCGTCGGCTCGAGGTTCGACCTGCGCTGGAACGCCTTCAGCGCGCCGGTGGTGCGTTCGTCGAAGCGCCCGCCGGCGTGCTTCGCATCGAACCCGGCCGCGCGCAGGTGCTTCTGCAGGTTCTTCACGTGCGCGCCCTGCTCGCCCTCACCGAAGCCGGCGATGGCCTTCTGCGCGGTGCTGCGATCGAGCCGGGTCTGGGCCTTCGAAGGAGCGAGGCGCCGGCGCTCGGGGGGATGCGAGAGCGCACCGACCTCGCGGCGCAGCGACTGGCGGGCCTTGCGGCTGAGCGCGCCCGGGCCGTCCTTCAGCTCGCTCTGGTCTGCACGGAACGCCTTCACCGCCTCCGCGGTGTCGCGGCCGAAGATGCCGTCAGCGCGGCCGGGCGTGTAGCCCAGCCGGGTGAGCCGCCGCTCGAGCACCGCGATGTCCTTCGATTTCTGACCGACCGAAACGTAGAGGTCGCGCCCGTGCTTCTTCACCCGGTCCGCGGTGGAGGTGAGCTTCAGGCTCGTCGCCTCGTCCAGCTCGCCGCTCGCGGCCAGGCCCCAGGCCGTCTGGAATTCCTGCACGGCCTTCGTGAGCGCGGCCGAGGCGACGCCATCGACCTTCCCCGGGCTGAACCCCAGGCGCTTGAGCTGCGACTCGGCCCTGCGCACGGCGAGCTCGCGCCTCGAGGGAAACACGGACGTGGAGATGGGAGGCATTCCCGATGATCGGCCGCGACACCGCTCGATTCCCGCGAAGAGGTGTCAACGCACGCTGCACTTTGCGGGCAATTTCGGCCCGGATTTCAGGGTCCCGCGTCGGGGGCCACGAAGGGCTCGTCGCGCAGCGGGTACTTCGAGGCGTCGGGCAGGTCGTAGTGCCACCACTCCATCGGGTTCTTCTTGAAGCCCGCCGTCTCCATGGTGGTGCGCAAGAGCGCGCGGTGCTCGAGCGCGGCCTTCGGGCCGTCGGCGTACTTGTGGTGCGCTTCCTTGCCGAAGTGATCGTACGGAGAGGGGAACTCGACGTCCTTCCCGTCGAGCGTCACCAGCCCGAGATCCACCGCGCCGCCCCGGTTGTGGTTGCTGCCCTTCTTCGGCTCGGCCACGTAGCCGGGCACCGGCATCACCTTCCACAGCTCGAACTGCACGTGGTGCGGCCGGTAGCAGTCGTAGAGGCGCAGGCGGAAGCCCTTCTCCCGCAGCACGTCGGCCGCCGCCTTGAGCTGCTTCGCGCTGCGCTCCAGCAACAGGCAGCGCGCGTTCGACGGGTACACCTGCTTCTTCATGAAGTTGTCGGGCGTCGCGTAGCGGAGATCGACCACCGCGTCGGGCACCACGGTGGTGACCTCGATCAACGGGTCGGGAGCAGCGGCGAGCGCGATCGAAAGCAGCAGGGGCGTCATCGGTGCTCAGCGTCCCACGTACGAGGTGGGATCGGGAACTCCGGCCTCTTCGAAGCCCTTCTTCCGCAGCAGGCACGAGTCGCAGCGGCCGCACGCCAACCCCTCGGGCGACGGATCGTAACAACTGTGCGTGAGCGAGTAGTCGACGCCCGCCGCCGTGCCCGCGCGCACGATGTCGGCCTTGGTCATGCCCGAGAGCGGCGCGTGAATGGTGAAGCGCGCGCCCTCGACCCCCGCCTTCGTGGCCAGGGTGGCGAGCTGCTCGAAGGCCCGCACGAACTCCGGGCGGCAGTCGGGGTAGCCCGAGTAGTCGACCGCGTTGACCCCGATGAAGATGTCGGTGGCGCCGATCACCTCGGCCAGCCCCAGGGCGAGGCCCAGGAAGATGGTGTTGCGCGCGGGCACGTACGTCGCGGGAATGCTCGCGCTCACCTGCGACACGTCGTCGTGCTTGGGCACCGCGATGTCGGCGGTGAGCGCCGAGCCTCCGATGGCGCGCAGATCGAGCTTCACCACCCGGTGATCCGTCACCCCGTGCGCCTTCGCCACCACCTTCGCCCGCTCCAGCTCGATGGAGTGCCGCTGGCCGTAGTCGATCGACAGGCACACCGGCTCGAAGCCCGCGCGCAGGGCCATGCCCAGGCACGTCGTCGAATCGAGGCCACCGGAGAGGAGCACCACTGCCTTCTTCTTCATGGGCCCTGCTTGCGTCAGCGGCGCTCGCCGCGCAACTGGTACTGCACGACGCAGCCGCCGCACTGGGCTTCGCACTCGCCGCCGTCGACCAACCCCAGCGCCACCACCTCGGTCGTCAATTCACCGCACAGGCGCACCGAGTCGTAGCCCTGCGTCGTCTGGCCCGGGCCCACGATGCCCGCGTCAGGGTCGGTCACCACGCCGCCATCGAGCGCGTCGGGGGGGCACACGCCGCCCAGCGCTTCGTTCTGAGAGCGGCTCAGCAGCGCCACCGAGATCGTCTCCACCACCCGCGTCGAACACTTGGCGCACGCGGCGAACACGCGGCCCGCATCGGCCTGGCTCGTCAGCACCTGGCCGTCGAACGTGCCCTCGCGCGAGTACCCGGCCAGGGTGATCCACGCGCGCGACGAGGTGCTCTCCCGCGTGAGGATCGCGTCGAACGCGAAGTCGGCGCCAGTCACCTCGACCAGGGGGCACTCGAACCCACCATCCAACAACCGGCCCGCATCGATCCCGCCGCCGTCGGCATGGCGCTGCAGGCCTCCGGTCGCGCTCATCGCGTACGAGCCCATCGGTTGATCGCCCGGCGGCGGCTTCGGCGGACAGCCGAAGAAGGCCAGGCAGCCCAGCGCGAGTGCCACGCCCGCGCCCCTCACGGGGGAGCGGACCCTCACGCCCTCTCTCCGGAAATCGAGGCCAGCGCGGCGAGGGCCACGGCCTTGAACGCAGCGCTCCTGCGCAACACCCGGCCCACGTCGACCTTCGCGGGGTCGGAGCCGCGCGTCGAGTCGTCGAGCTGCGCCAGCACGCGGGAGAACGCGAGCGACGCGGGGTAGGCCTCGAACGCGCGCACCGCGGCGTCCGTGTAGCCGGGCACCTCGCCCATGCCGCGCAGCGCCACGCCGCTCTCACCCAGCGCGAGCGCCAACGCCAGCAGCGCCGGCAGCTCCGCCTGGCCGAACACCGTGAGCGCACCTGCGCCGACGACCAGCCTCGAGCTCGACAGCCACGCCTCGACGCCGCCCTGCACGTCGAGCCCCACGGCCAGCCGCGGCGCGCCCAGGCCGGCCAGCGTCTCGGAGATCGCGCTGAAGAGCCGCGGCATCGTCTCGTCGCTCACCGCCACGGTCGACCCGGGCTCCTCGGCGGTGCCCGGCGCCCAGCCCAGCTTCCGAGCCTGCACCGCCGGCGCGCCCCCTGCGCTCGATGAGAGCGCCGCGCCGAAGCCGTCCGCCAGCGTCGCCGCTTCTTCGCGGCCACACAGGCGCAGCGCCTCGCCGAAGAGCGTCCACCCATCGACGTCGGTGACGTCGGCCGCCAGCAGCTCGGGCCACGCGCGCACCGCCAGCGGAGCGCCCTGCTGCGTCGGCGCCAGGCGCTCGGCGAGCAGCTGCAGCAGCGCGTCAGGCAGCGGCTTCTCGGCCAGCAGCTTCTCGCCCAGCCGCACCGCGAAGGGCACCAGCTCGGAGCGCAGGTAGCCCTCGAGGATCCGCTCGAACTCGCCGCGCGAGTCCGCCACCTTCTCGGCGAGCGCGAACGCCTCGCCCTTGAGGCCCAGCTGCTCGGCCAGGCGCACCCGGTGACGAATGAGGTCGGGCGTCTCTTCGAGCTGGCCCAGCAGCGTGTACGCCTCCTTGAGGCGGCCTTGAGACTCGTAGCCACGGGCGAGCGGCTCGCGCCACCGCGCGATGGCCTCGGGGCCCGCCATCTCGCCCAGCCGCTCGACCATCGAGGTGAAGCGGGCGGCGTCTCCGTCACGGTAGAGCTCGACCAGCTCACGCACCGCGGCCAGCTGCGACGGGTCGTCGAGCAGCGCGCGCTCGAAGGCGGCCTGCGCCAGCTCGCGCTCGTCGAGCTGGTGCAGCAACAGCGTGGCGCGCTCGACGTGCAACGCCCCGCGCGCCCCCGCGCCCTGCTCCAGCCCGGCCAGGGTCGAGAGCGTGTCCACCGCCTCCTGGAAGCGGCCGGCGTCGCGCCGCAGCGTGGCCAGCTCGCGCAGCATCGACGCGCGGCGCGCAGGCACCAGCGAGGCGATCAGCTCGAAGATGCCCTCGCGGCGCTCCGGCGACACCGAGCCCAGGTACGGCAGCAGCGCCACCAGCACCTCGGCCGACTTCGCAGAGCTCGCCTGGTCGGCCAGCACGTCGGTCGCGCCCGCGGTCACCAGGCCCTCGACCTCGTCCACCTGGCGGAAGTCGATCGCCAGCTCGACCCGGATCGAAGTGGCCAGCCCGGGCGCGGCGGCGCTGACGGCCGCGGCGAACGCGCGCAGGGCCGCCACGTCCTCCGCCTCGCGCAGCAGCGCGAGGTACCGCTCGGCCGCGGGGGACGCCGGGGCCGCCGAAGCCTGCACCGCCAACACCTCGCGCACCTTCGCCGCGTCGCCCGCCGCCTCGGCGAGCAGCAGCGCCTCGTCGAGCCGGCCTGAACGCACCGCGGGGGTGAAGGCCACCTCGAGCGCGCGCTTCGGAGCCTCCAGCTCGAGGAACCGCTTGCCCGCGTCCGTCGCGCTCACCACGCCCGGCGCCTCGCGCAGCACGCGCTCGAGCACCTCGCGGGCCTGCGCCAGCTCACCGGCCGCGCGCCAGGCCTCGAGCGCCTGCAGCAACATCACCGCGCGCTCCACGCCTTCGCCCTGCTCCGCCAGCTGCGTCAGCGCCCGCGCCAGCTCGTCGGGGTGGCCGTCTTCCCTGGCCAGGTCGACCAGCAGGGTGAAGCCCGCCTTCGAAGGACGCGCCCCCAGCGACTCGCGGGTGAGCTGCATCGCGCGCGAGAGCTGCTTCGCCTCGCGGAAGCTCTTCGCCGCCTCCAACAGCCGCGCCGCCCGCTCCTGCGCGCCCATCAGCTCGGCCGAGGCCAACTGCACGTCGGCGAGCGCGGCAGAATCAGACAGCGCCTTCGCGATGCGCTCGAGGCCCGCGAGCGCCTGCGAGTAGCCCGGTGCGCCCGCCCCCAGCCGGCGAATCGACTCCAGCGGCGTGCGCGCGGCCTCGTACTGCTGGCGCGACTCGAGCGAAGCGGCCAGCTCCAGCTTGAGCTCCGCGGCCCGCTGCTCGTCCTGGGTGGCCAGCGAGATGCGCACCAGCATCAGCTCGAGGCGATCGACGTCGCCGCGGCGGCGCGCTTCGGACAGCACCGCCTCGGCGGCCTCCAGGTCGTTCGGGTCGGCTTCGTAGGCGGCCTGGCGCAGCTCGAAGGCGCGTTGGCCCTCGTGCAGCCCGGTCTCGACCAGCGTGGCGGCGGCGAGCAGCGCCTTCGCGGCCGTCGACCCACCCGACGCGGCGGCGAAGCGCTCGTGCAGCGAGACCACCTCGCCCAGGCGGCCCAGCGCGCGGTACGCCGCGAGGCCCTTCTCGTAGAGGGTGGCGTCACCCGGGTGGCGCGCCAGCAGCCACTCGAGGGCGGCGATGGCCTTCTCGGGCGCGGGCTCGAGCGCGAGGGCGCGGCGGTGCAGCGCCTCGGCCTCGTCGCCCGTGGTGCGCGCGGCCAGGCGCATGGTGGTGCGGTACTGGCCAGGGGCGTCGCCGAGGCGCGCGTAGGCCTCGTTCAACATCGAGAGCGCTTCGTTGCCCCGCTCGGACTCGGGGTCGATGGCGAAGGCGGCCTCGAACGCGTCGACCGCGTCGTGCCAGGCCTGGCTCTCGATGGCGGCCCGGCCCAGGCGCGTCCACACCGTGAGCCGGGTGGCGGCAGGCAGCCCGTCGCCACCCAACTGCACCAGCTTGCGATCGAACGGCTGCGCGGCGCGCGCTCCGCCACCCTCGGCGGCCAGGGTGCCGCGCGCCTCGAGCGCCACCAGGTCATCGGGGATCTGCTCGAGGTACTCGTCCCACGCGGCGGCGGCGAACAGGGGCTCACCCGACTTCGTGAGCAGCTGCGCGCGCTGGCGCAGCAGGGTCGACGCCTCGGCAGGCACGGCGCGGGCGCGAATGGCGAGCAGCTCGGCCTGGCGGCGCGGCTCACCCTCGGCGCGCTGGAGCAACGACTCGAAGGCCTCGCGGTTCCCCGGTGACGCCTCGAAGGCCTGCGCCTCGCACACCTGCGCGCGCTCGTTCGCCCCTGCGCGCCGGAAGGCGGCGGCGGCCTTGAGCCAGAGCGGGCCGGCCTCGTCGCCCTTGGTGGCCTCCGCGCGCAGCGAGAGCACGCCGGCCAGCGAGAGGTCGTCGCCGCTCTCCTCGAGCCAGGCGGTG
Source organism: Archangium sp. (assembly GCA_030681645.1). Classification (GTDB taxonomy): domain Bacteria; phylum Myxococcota; class Myxococcia; order Myxococcales; family Myxococcaceae; genus Archangium_A. Next base: position 386,306 of record JAUXRX010000018.1, on the reverse strand, counting down.
TGCCGGTCGAACGAGCTGTGGAACGGGTCGCTCTCGATGAGCAGCGCGTCGAAGTCGGCGGCGTCCTGCCGGCGACCGAGCTCGATCAGCAGGTCGGCCACGCGCGCGGTGAGCGAGAGATCGTCGGGGCTGGCCGAGCGCGCCGCCAGCAACGCAGCCGCCGCGTCGTGGGGGCGGCCTGCGCGGTCCTTGTAGAGCTGCGCGGCGCGCAGGAGCAGCTCGGCCTTCTGCTTGCGATCGCTCGTGCGCGTCGCGGCGGCCTCGTAGTACGCGGCCACGTCGCCCAGGCGATCCTGCCGCTCGTAGAGCGCCAGCAGCATCTGCTCGGCCTCGGCCAGCGCGGGCACCAGCGAGAGCGCCTTCTGCAGCGCCGCCTCGGCCTGGTCCGGGGCGAGCAGGGGCGCGGTGGCCACGTCGCCGCCAGCCTCTGCCGGGAGTCCCAGGTGCAGCCGCGCGAGCTGCACGAAGGCGATGGCCTGCTCCAGCCCCGAGAGCAGCGCCAGCACCCGCTCCAGCCAGTCGATCTCCGCGTCGCGATCGCTGCGGCGGCGCGAGAGCGCGAGGCCCTGCTTCGCCAGCTGCGCCGACGGGGCGTATTCCCACGCCCGCTCGAGCGCCTGCGCGGCCCCGGCGAGATCGAGCTTCGCCTCGGCGAGCAGCTCGGCGCGGCGCACCAGGTGGCGGCCGGCCTCGGCCAGCCGGTCTTCGTCGGCGCACACGTCGGCCATCGCCGAGAGCGTGCGCAGCGCGTCGTCGATGCGGCCGCTGCCTTCGGCGAGCCGCGCCTCTTCGTCCCACGCGGTGAGCGCGCCCTCGAGATCGCCCGAGGTGAGCTGGAGCTGGGCGATCTCGGCCAGCTCGGTCATCAGCTCGGCGGTACGGCCAGCCTCGCGCAGCACCTGCGCCGCCTCGAGGCGCACCGGCAGCGGCGCCTCGGCGGCGGCGGCGGCCTTCACGTACAGGCGCGTGGAGCTCTCCACGTCGCGGTGCAGCTGGTGCGCCTCGCGCGCGAGCTCGAGCAGCAGCTCGGCGGTGCGGGACGACTTCGAGAGCGTCTCGGCCCAGCGCGCGCGCAGCTCGAAGCCCGCGCGCGGGTCGCGGGCACCGACCAGCGCCGCGAGCCGATCCACCGCGTTCCCGTTGAGGGGGCGCTCGGTCACCACGCGGCGCAGGCTCGACTCGGCCAGCGCCTCGTCTTCGATCTGCTCGCCCAGGTCTGCCAGCCGCAGCCAGATGCGCTCGGCCACGTCGGGCGCGTCGTGGAACGACACGGAGGCCGCCAGCGCCTGCTGCATCGGGAGCGCCTCGCGCACGCTGCCCTGCAGGTAGAGCGCCTCGGCGAGCCGCTGCAGATCTTCGCCCGTCGAGGGCACCAGCTCGTGCGCGCGCCGCATCAGCCGCAGCTCGAGCATCTTGTCGTCGAGCTCCTGGGCCAGCCGCGCCGCCTCGCGCAACGTCGCGGCCGCCTCGTCGGCCCCCAGGTTCGCGGCCGCCGCCTCGAGCAGCTCGATGGCCTCGACGCGCTCGCCCCGGCCGGCCAGCAGGCCCGCGAGGCGCTGCCGCGCGGACACGTTCGTCTCGTCCAGCGCCACCACCCGGCGCAGCGCGGCCTCGCCCGGGCCCGGCGCCTTCAGCTTGTCGAGGTGCAGGCTCGCCAGCTCGACCCACAGGGCCACCGAGTGCGGCCCGCCCAGCTGCGCGGCCTCCACCGTGAGCACCTCTGCCAGCCCTTCCCAATCTTCCACGCGGCGCAGCGCCCCGATGAGCCCTGCGGTGGCCTTCGCGTGCCGCGGCGCGAGCTCGAGCGCGGCGCCGTACGAATCGACCGCGGCCTCCAGCGCGCTCCGGCCCTCTTCCAGCGCGGCGCGCTCGAGCAGCGCGTCGACCCGGCGGGGCACGGGACCCTGCTTCGAGGCCTCGAGCAGCGCCTCTTCCGCCCGGCGAATGTTGCCCGCGGTGCGCGCCACCTGCGCCAGCCCGTAGTGCGCCTCGAAGCGCTCGTTGGGGGGCAGCGGCAGGGTGACCAGGGCCTCGAAGGCCTCCAGCGCGCGCGGGGTGTCTTCGGCGTGGGCGCGGTTGCGGGCGATGGTGACGAGGCGCTCGGCCGCGTCGGTGACCACCGCCTCGTCGCCGCGGGCGTGCTCGAGCACCAGCTTGAGCGCCGAGAGCTCGGCCGCCTCGTCGTGCGACTGGCGCGAGAGCTCGGCCAGCGCGCGCAGCAGCGGCACCGGGTGCGGCGCGAGCTGGCTGGCCTCGAGGAGATCCGCGCGGGCCGAGAGCAGATCGCCCGCCACCCGGTGCAGCTCGGCGCGCCGCGACAGCAGCTCGGCGCGGGGCTCACCGCTGGCGTGAACGATCAGCCGCGAGAGCAGGTCGAGCCGCTCGGGCTGGTGCACGTCGTCGTTGGGCAGCAGCGTGAGCAGGCGCGAGGCCGCCCACTCGTCGGTGGGCTCGTCGGCGAGCATCGCGCGCAGGGCCTCGAGCGCGGCGGCGGTGCGGCCCAGCGACAGCGCGCCTTCGGTGAACTCGCGCCGGGTGGCGACGCGCGCCTCGCCCTGGAGCCGCGTCCACAGCTCGCCGAGCAGATCGACCAGCGGCTCGAGCGCGCCCGCGCGGCGGTGCAGCTTCGCCAGCTCCTGGAGCGCGTCGAGATCGTCGGGCCGGTGCGCGACGTAGCGGCTGAAGAGGCGCCGGGCCGCGTCGTAGTGGCCCGCCTTCTGGGCCGCCAGGGCTGCGCGGCGCGTCAGCCCCGCGAGATCGAGCTGCAGCGCGGCGACCTCGTCGTCCTGCAGCTCGCCGCCCGCGCTGAGCACCACCTCGAAGTCGGCCAGCGCCTCGCGCGGGTTGGTCACCTCGATCAGCTCGGCGCGCCGCAGCCGCGCGGGGATGAAGGTGGCGTCTTTTTCGAGCGCCTGGGCGAGGAACGGCTGCTCGCGCGGCGTGTCCCTGGTGAGGGTCGCGGCGCGGAAGAACCAGCGCGCGGCCTCGCGGGGTTCGCTGGCCAGCAGCGCGCGGCGGCCGTAGAGGCGGGCGGCTTCCTGCGAGGCGCCGCGATCGAGCTCGAGCTTCGCCATCGCCTCGAGCGCGTCGCCGGCCTTCTCGCCCGTGGGCGCCGCGTCGAGCGCAGCGGTGAGCCGCAAGATCGCGCCCTGCGCATCGCCCGCCTCGAGCAGCGTCTGGGCTGCCTTCAGGAAGAGCGGCGCGGCGTCGTGTGCGCGGCCGGCCTGCAGGAGCGCCTGCGCCCGGGCGGCCCAGAGATCGGTCAGCTCACGGGTGGCGCGGTTCTCGACGTAGAGCGCCTCGAGGTGCGCGGCGAGGTCGTCGTCGAGGCGGCGCAGCGGGAAGGCCAGGGCGTAGTTCTCGCGCGCGGCGTCCTTGTCGCCGAGCTGCTCGCAGGCCCGGCCGAGCCGCGCCCGGACCTCGGCGAGCTTCTCCGGCGGCGCGTGGCGGGGCAGCAGCGCGAGCACGTCTTCGAGCGCGCGGCGCGCGTTGAGCGGGCGCTCGAGGCGCAGCGACAGCGTGGCCAGCTCGAGCAGGCCGTTGACGTCGGGGAACAGGCGGGTGCACTTCTCGAGCGCGACCAGCGACTCGCCGGCCCGCCCGAGCCGCTGGTCGAGCACCTGCGAGAGCTCGCGCAGCGCGGCCGCGGCGAGCCGCTTGTCGCCTGCGTTCTCGGCCACGCGCGCGCGCTGCTCGAGGGCCCAGGCGAGGCCCGCCATGTCGGAACGGCGCCGCTCGAGCGCGGTGAGCTCACCCAGCACCGGCAGGTCGTCGGGCTCGACGCGCAGCACCTCGCGCGCGGCGTGCACCGCGGCCTCGAGGTCGAAGGCGAGATCGCGCGCGGCGACGATGAGGCGCCGGTAGTGCCGCACCCGCTCCTTCGGATCTTCCGCCAGCTCGGCGAGCGCCTTGAGGCAGCGGGTGAGCTGCCCCCCGTCGCGCTTGCTCTCGGCCAGCGCCAGCATGCCCTCGAGCGCCTGGCGGTTCTTCCCGTCGGCCTCCAGCGCCTGGCTGAGCAGCCGCTCGGCCTTGTCGGGCTGGTTGAGGCGCCCTCGGTACAGCTCGCCCGCCTCGGCCCACAGCGCAGCGCGGCGCGCCGGTTCCTCGAGCACCGCCGCGGCCTTCTCGCAGGCATCGGCGAGCTCGGCGGCCTTGCCCGAGGCGCGGAAGTACGGGAGCAGCTCGTCGAGGGCGAGGGTGTCCTGCGGGTCGAGCGCGAGCGCGGCCTCGAGGTGATCGCGGGCCCGCGCGGGCTCGCCCAGCTTCGTCTTGAGCAGCCGCGCCAGCGCGTGGTGCGAGGCGTGCGCGGCCTTGCGGATGGCTTCGGTGCGCGGCGCGGGGCCGGCGAGCTCGACGGCCTGCTGGTACCCGGCCACCGCTTCCTGCAGCTTGCCCAGCGACTCGGCCACGCGCGATGAGAGGTAGTGCGGCTCGGGCTCGCCGGGCAGCAGCGCGGTCGCCTCGTGGAAGCGCAGCAGGGCGTTCTCGGGCTGCTTGAGCCCCGTCTCCCAGACCAGGCCCGCGAGCACGTTCGCGCGCCCCACGCGATCGACCTCGTGCCGGCCCATCGCCACCTCGCGCACGCGGTCGAGCGCCTTGATCGCCCGCAGCCACTCGCCGCTCCGGTAGCAGAGCTCACCCAGCTGGAAGAGCGCCTCGGGGTGATCCGGCGAGAGCCGCAGCGCCGCTTCGCAGTGCAGCCGCGCGCCCGCGAGATCGTCTTCGGTCTCGGCGCAGAGCCGCGCGAGCTGCACGTGGGCCTCGGCGGCGTCGACAGGATCACGCGCGAGCGCGGCGAGGCGGCGGTAGGCGCGAATGGCGCCGGCGCGGTCCTTCGCCTGGTCGGACGCGCGGGCCAGCGCCTTGAGCGACGGCAGGTGGTCCGGCTTGAGCCCGAGCAGCTCGTGCAGCGCCTTGACCGCCATCTGCGGCGAGTTGTCGCGCGACGAACGCGCCGCCGCTTCGGCCGAGAAGAACGCGCCCGCCTCTTCCTGGTTCTTGCGGGCCAGCTGGCACAACGCGAGGAACCGCTCGGACGCGCGGGCGAACTCACCGCGCCGCTCCCGCACCACGGCCTCGGCCCACAGCGCGGTGGCGCTGCGCTCCCGGCGGCGCTGCAGCGAGGCGGCGATGTCCAGCGCCAGCTCGTGCGCCTGGAGATCGGCCACCAGCAACGTCAGCAGCCGCTCGACCGCGAAGGGGTGCGCCTCGGTGGCGTCGCCCAGCCGCAGGTACGCCTCGCGCGCGGCCACCAGCTTGCCCTGCGCCAGCAGCTCTTCCGCGTCGGCGAAGGCCCGCGCCCCTTCGAGCGCGAGCAGCAGCTCTTCGTCGGGCGCGCCCGGAGGCGGCAGCCCGCCCGAGCTGAAGCGCAGCCGCAGGCCCTTCGACGACACGGTGGCCTCGGCGAGCCGCGCCTGGTCGAGCGCGGGCATCTTGTAGCCACGGCCCACCGCGGCCTGCTCCACCAGCCCGGGCAACACCCGGGTGGTGAAGCCGCTCGCGCCGCGCCGCTCGACCTCGGGCAAGGCGCCCAGCTCGCGCACCGCCTCGCTGATGATCGCCCCCAGCCGCCCGGCGGGCGTGGTGGAGAACGAATAGAGGCGCACGTCGTAGAGGTAGACCGCGAGGCGCTCGCCATCGCCGTCGAAGGCGACCTTGAAGGTGACCGGGGTGCGCTCAGGGCCGCGCAGCCGCGCCTGCACCTCGAGGTGCCCCGGGCGGAAGTGCAGCTTCACGTCGTCGAGCTCGGGCAGCTTCTCCGAGATGGCGCGCACCTCGCGCTGGATCACCTCGGCGTCGATGGCGATCTCGAGGAAGCCGAAGTCGAGCTTCTTCTTCTGGTACTTCGACGCGCCGCCCGAGAGGTTGAGCGGGAAGGTGACGTCGGGGATCTGCAGGGCGAAGTCGGTGATCACCACCCCCGGCGCGATCTTCAGCTCGGGGAAGCCGACGAACGCACGGCGGTCGACCAACCGGAGCTCTGGCCCGGCGGTCCGCGCGACGCTCGATGTGGTGTCCTTCTCTGCCATGGGATGAAGAGGTGTGTGACGGTACCACCCGCTCCATCACCCCGGAATTTCTCTTCTAGTTGCTGAGGTCGTCCGCCTCGTTGAAGGGCACGCCGGCGGGCACCACCTCACCGTTCGCCGTGCGCTGGCCGGTGGAGATGCTCCACACGTCGACGAAGGGGTCGTTGTCCACGTTCCCAGCGCACACCATGGTCACGTCGCACTTGTCGGCGCAGTCGCCATGGAGGCCGACCAGGTCGATGAGCCCGGGCGGGTAGCCGGCCTCGAGCTCCTGCGAGGGCGTGGTGGTCTGGGTGGCGGGGATGAGGCTGTCGGGCCCGATGCGGTAGTTGTAGCGATTGCGCGGCTCGAGCGAGAAGCCGATCTCCTCGGCCGTGGTGCCATAGGTGTTCTTCTCGGCGAAGTAGGCCTTCTGCGCCTGGAAGGCGGCCTTGAGGTTCGCCTTGCACTCGCTCTGCTTCGAGCGCGCCTGGAACTTGATGAAGTTGGGAATGGCGATCGCCGCCAGGATGCCGACGACCGGTACGTACACGAAGCCGAGCACCAGGGTGATGATGGCCAGCGTCTTGCGAGCCGCGTAGGCCGGCTCGGCCGCCTTGACCAGGGACACGATCGCCAGGACGATCGCGATCAGGAAGAACGGCGGAAAGCAGAACCCGATCACCCCCAGGACCAACGCAACGACGGGGAGCACGGCGGGCTTCACGGGAGCGTTCATCGGGTTGGGGTTCATGAGGCCGGGGTATACCGCGCGTTCATGAAGACGCTGACCGAATACCTCTGGTTCGAGACCCCGCAGCGGCGGGAACTGGTGCGCATCACCGACACCGTTTCCCAACTGGTCAGGAAGAGCGGCATCAAGGAAGGCATGGCCCTCGTCTCGGCGATGCACATCACCGCCGGCGTGTTCGTCAACGACAACGAGTCAGGGCTCTTCGAAGACATCTGGAAATGGCTCGAACACCTCGCGCCCGCCAAGCCCGACTACCAGCACCACCAGACCGGAGAGGACAACGCCGACGCGCACCTCAAGTCGATGCTGGTGCACCACCAGGTGATCGTCCCGGTCACCAAGGGGCAGCTCGACCTCGGCACCTGGCAGCAGGTGTTCTACGCCGAGTTCGATGGCCAGCGGCGCAAGCGGGTCATCGTCAAGGTGATGGGCGAGTGAGCCAGGCCCTTGATGTAAAAGGGCTTTGTCGAATCGTCCGCAACCCTGGCGCACATCTGCCGACAACGCCTACATCCTCGTACCTGAGGTCTTGAAACAGGACGGATTCAGCGGGCGCCGCTTACGCTACACGCCTTTTCGAACAACTCATCAGCAGGGGGCACCATGTCGGTCAGTGACGTGAAGGGCGCATTTCAGCGAGTGACGACGGACCGGAAGATCGACGTGAAGGACGTCGACACCATCCTCGAGTCGGCCGGCTCGATCTCGAAGGAAGAGCAGAAGGCGATCAAGGCCGAGGCGGACAAGTTCGCCGGCATGATGGAGCCCGCCGCGAAGAAAAAGCTGCAGACCAAGCTGGGGGAGATCGACAGCCTGCGCCGCGACGCCGCCGAGGTGAACCGCGACGTGAAGGCGTCTGCCGCGAAGCTCTCGAGTGAGGCGGGCAAGCTGCTCACCGTCGGCACGGCCACCAAGAGCTTCGGTGGCTCGCCGATTCCCGACGCGGTGAAGAACGCCGTCAACAACCAGCTCAAGAACGGCGCCACCGCGTACGACGTGCGCGAGCTCAAGCCCGACCCCATCTACGACACCTCGCACGGCGAGCCCGAGCTGACGGTCGAGGGCAAGTTCAACCCCTACAGCCAGGAATCGAACGCGGCCGACTCGCTCGCCTTCAAGCACACCGAGCTGACGCCGGCGAAGATCGCCGAAGACATGAACACGGTGCAGACCTTCAACGTGATCACCGGGGTGAAGGACAACCGGGCGACCTACGAGAAGGTCAGCATGAAGGGCAGCGGCAACATCACCGAGCTGTACGACGAGGCGTCTCATTCGGACACGTTCGCGCGCGGGGCGGGCGGGCAGAAGTACGCCTCGAACTTCGCCATCCTCGCTGACGGCTCGCTCCACGCGGTGCCCGCGGCGCGCCGCTCGAAGGCAGACCCCGGCCTCATCCTCACCACCGCTTCGCTCGCGCGCGGCAAGCAGATGCTCTTCAACGGCCACATCCACATGGAGAAGGGCGTCGTCACCTACGTGGGCATGTCCGGCCGCCTGTGCAAGCAGCAGGAGAAGGAAGGCATGAAGTTCGTCGACCCCGTCGAGATCATCAAGGCGTGGGGCTTCCCGATGGCGCCCGGCCTCAAGGTCACCAACGAAGGCTGAAGTCCCGCCTCACGCTGGAGGGATCGCGCGACCCGCGATCCTTCCGTCCTTCCGCACCCAGCCGCTGGTCGAGTCGTAGGCCGCGCTCCATGAGCGCGTGAGCTCGACGTCTGAGCCGCGCACGTCGACCGGCACCTCGCCATCGAACGCAATCCCCTCGAGCGAAGGCACCAGCCGCACCGCGCGCACCTCGAGGCCGGCCTTCACCCCGCGCCGCATCGCCGAGGCGAACTTCGGATCGTGCAAGGCGCTCGGGCGCAGCAGCACCGCGTCGTCGCGCTGCAGCGTGAACACCACCGTCGCCGGCACGCCCTTCTTCACCAGCCGCGTGAGCGCCTCGACGTGCGTGGTGGCGCGCTCGCTCACCGAGTCGGGGAAGTAGCCGCAGCCATCGGGGTAGACCAGGTGGCAGTTCTTCACCTCGACGTAGTGATCGCCGCGCGGCCGCTCGAGCAGGAAGTCGACCCGGTGCCCGCGCCCGAAGACGCGCTCGGCGTGAATGGCGGTCGCGTCGTCGAGGCCGGGGAGCAGGCGCTGGCGCAGCACCTCACCCACCAGCTTGTTCGGCAGCGAGGTGTTCGCGCCGACGAGCCGGCCCTCGAGCTCGACCAGCTCCCACGTCCACGGCAGGTGCCGGCCCGGCGCCTCGCTCAGCCACACGCGCGCGCCGGGCACGACCATGCCTTCCATGCGGCCGGGGTTCACGCAGTGCGCGCGCACCAACTGCCGGCCGAGCCGCACCTCGGCGATGAAGCGCTCGTAGCGGCGCACCAGCCGGCCTTCGTGCAGCGCGGTCGGCCAACGCCACAGAGCCCTCACTGGAGCGCGCAGGCCCGATCTTCCGAGATTGGGCTGCCGGTCAGCAGGCAGGCAGGCAGACGGTCCGGGCAGGGCGTGCAGCCGATCTCCGGACGAGGACCGCACGCCGCGAGGGCCGACGAGCGATCGGCTTCGTACGTAACCTTGTCGCTGCTCGCGATCGCCGCGTTCGGGCAGCCACAGGCTTCGCACTGATTGCCAAGGAACACACCGACACAGTCCGCGCTGACGGCGCACGCTCTGGAGTAGGCCTTCCCGTCGAGGATCGTCGGGTCTCCGCAGGCAAAGAACAGCAACGTGAGGAAGGACAGGCGCATGAGCCCGGCTTGTCAGTTTCCGGGCGACGCTGCCACCGTCGAAGCGCGAAGATGTTGCCAGACATGCGCGCCTTCGCACTCCTCTTCCTCGCGCTCGGGCTGAGCGCCTGCTGCATCCAGGTCCCGACGCCCCGGCCGCAGCCGCTCACCGACCAGGACGGCGGCGATCTCGGCCCCCCGCTCTGGCCCGACGGCACCATCGTCTTCGGCACCACGGACGACACCGGCGACGTGTTCATGCCGATCGGCGTGGAGATTGACCTCCACCGCGGCCCGCAGGGTGGCCATCACGTCTACGCGAAGTACCAGGTCAGCGGGCGCGTCGCGGCAGACGCCACCTTCGAGCACCGGGTGCACCGGGTGCGCGATGGGCTGCTGGTCAGCCGCGGCAGCAGGGTGTTCGACGTGATGGCGACGGACGGGGGGGCGTGGATCTCCGAGGGCTCGGTGGTGATGGTGCTGTGCCCCACCGCCCCCGGCGTCAGCGTCATGCGCGAGCCGCTGCGCATGGAAGTGACGGTGAAGCGCGCCGGCCAGTTCCTCGGCCGCGCCAGCGCGACGTCGACGATTCGCTGTGTCGACTGCGAGGCCGACTGCGGCGGCTGACCCCGGCATCATCGCTCCCTGGCGGGCTTGGTGCCACCATGCGCCATGCCTTCGAAGAACCCGTGGTCGTTCGCGCTCGGCAGGGTCGCCGGAATCCAGCTCCAGGTGCACGTGACGTTCGCAGTGCTGCTCGCGTGGATCGCGATTCGCACCATCCAGGCGGGCGGCGGCTGGAGCGCGGCCGTTTCCGCGGTGCTGCTGATGGTCGCGGTGTTCTTCACCGTCTTCCTGCACGAGCTCGGGCATGCCCTGGTGGCGAGGCGGCTCGGCATTCGCACGCTCCACATCGAGCTCACCCCGATGGGCGGCATGGCACACCTCGAGCGCGTGCCCGAAGCGCCTCGGCACGAGCTGTTCATCTCGCTCGCGGGGCCGGTGGTGAGCCTGGCCATCGCGCTGGTGCTGTTCGTGGTGCTGAAGGTGGGCGACCACCTCTTCGACTTCGAGGAGATCTTCGACCCGGCCCGGCATCCGCTCGCGGCGGTGATGTGGCTCAACCTGGTGCTGGGGCTCTACAACCTGCTGCCCATCTTCCCGATGGACGGTGGCCGGGTGCTGCGCGCGGCGCTCGCGTTCAAGCTCCCCTACCCCGAGGCGACCCGGGTGGCGGCGCGGGTCGCGCAGGTCGGCTCGATCGCGCTGGCGATCGTCCCCGGCAAGTTCAACCTGGTGTTCGTGCTCACCGCGGTCTGGTTGTGGATGAGCGCGCGCCACGAGCTGCGCGACGTGCGCGAGCGCCACACCCTGCGCCCCTTCTCGGTGCGCGACGTGATGGTGGACGAGCCGATCACCCTCTCGACCGGCGACACGCTCAAGCACGCCTCTTCGGTCTTCGTGAGCACCTTCCAGTCGGAGTTCCCGGTGATGCAGTGGGACTCGGTGGCCGGGGTGCTGGGCTTCGACGACCTGCTCAAGGGGCTGGAGAAGCACGGCGAAGGGGCGACGGTGCGCGAGGCGATGCGCCGCGACCACGAGGGCATCGAGGTCGACTCGAAGATCGAGGAGGCGCTCTCGAAGCTGAACGAGAACAGCGAGGAGAGCGACTCGGTGCTCATGGTGCTCGATGGCGAGAAGCTCGTCGGCGTGCTGCCGATGTCGAACCTGAGAGAGCTGCTGAAGGTGCAGAAGGCGCTCAACCGCGCCGCGTGAGCCTCAGGCACCTTCGTGCTGCATCCACGCGGCGAGCAGGGCCCTGGTGCTCTCGTGCGCCGGCGCCTTGAGCACCTGGTCAGGCGGCCCCGCTTCGATCACCACCCCGTGGTCGAGAATGCACACGTGTTCCACGCCCCGCGCGAGCTGGAGATCGTGCGTCACCACCACCTGCGTCACCCCGGTGGCGTCGATGCGCTTCAAGGTCTGCAGCACCTCGTTCTTCATCGACGGGTCGAGCGCGCTGGTGGGCTCGTCGTAGAGCAGCACCCGCGGCTCCATCGCCAGCGCCCGCGCGATCGCCACCCGCTGCTTCTGCCCGCCCGACAGCTGCTCGGGGAACGCGTCGAGGCGCGGCTCGAGCCCGAGCTGGCACAGCAGCTCGCGGGCCCGCTTCTCGGCCACGGCCCGGGGTTCCTTCTTCGCGTGCATCGGCGCCAGCACGCAGTTCTCGAGCGCGGTGAGGTGGGGGAAGAGCTCGAACGACTGGAACACCAGGCCCAGCCGCAGCCGCGACGCGGCGACCGCCTTCTTCCGCTCGGCCGGCGAACATTCCTTCGTGCCCTTCACCACCACCCCGTCGATGTCGATGCTGCCCGACTCGAAGGGCTCGAGGCCCATCACGCAGCGCAGCATCGTCGACTTCCCCGCCCCGCTCCGGCCCAGCAGCGCGGTGAGCGTGCCCGCCGGCAGATCGAACGACATGCCCGCGAGCGTCGGCTTCAGGTTGCCGTCGTGGTGCCGCACCAGGTCCTTCACCACCAGCGTCATGAAGCCTCCCGGCGCAGGTGACGCCCGAAGTGCCGCTCGGCCGCGCGCGCCAGCCGGGCGAAGGGCAGCCCCAGCAGCAGGTAGAACGCGGCGACCACCAGCCCGAGGCCCAGGTGATCGCGCGTGGAGTTGGCGAGGTTGGTGTACGTCTTGGTCAGCTCGGTGAGCGTGACGATCGACACCAGCGAGCTGTCCTTGAGCAGCGCGATGAAGTCGTTCGTCATCGGGGGAATCGAGATGCGCACGGCCTGCGGGCCGATCACCAGGCGCAGCGTCTGCCAGGTGGTGAGCCCCAGCACCGCCGACGCCTCCTGCTGGCCCGAGGGCACCGACTCGAGCCCCGCGCGGTAGTTCTCTGCCTCGGCAGCGGCGTAGTTGAGGCCCAGCGCCACCACGCCCGCCACGAACGGGTGCAGCTTGAGCCCCAGCTCGGGCAGCCCGAAGTACACGATGGTCAGCTGCACCAGCAGCGGCGTGCCGCGGAAAAACTCGATGTACACGACGCACAGCCACCTGAGCGGCGTCGGCCCGAAGCGCCGGCCCAGCGCCAGCCCCACCCCGAGCAGCACCGCCAGCGCCATCGCGCAGAGCGAGACGAGCAAGGTCAGCGCCGCGCCCCGGAAGAAGAGCGGCACCATCGCGGGGTAGCGGGTGGTGATCCGTTCCCAGAGTGAAGGCAGCTTGCCCACCGCCGCGCGCCAGCGCTCGAACTCGATGGCGGGCCCCCGGGCAGCCGGCGACGGATCGCCGAAGAGCTGCGCCGTCTCGGGCGACCAGATGCCCCACTTCTCGTAGAGCGCGCGCAGCGAGCCGTCACGCTGCAGGCCCTCGAGCGCGGTGTTCACCTGCGCGAGCAGCTCGTGATCGTCGAGCCGCACCGCGATGGCGTACTCGACCGACCCGAAGCCCTCGCGCACCGACTCGAACTCGGGCTCGAGGTCGCCGTAGTAGTGCGCCACCGGCTCATCGAGCAGCACCGCGTCGAGCCGGCCCAGCTTGAGGTCGTCGTAGATCTCGTCCTGCCCGCCTTCGTAGGTGCGCACGTCAGCGCCCGCACGTTCGGCGATGCGCGCGGCCATCGAGCCGGGCAGCGTGCCCACCTTGCGGGTGGCCAGGGCCTCGAGCGTGCGCGGCGCGGCCGGGTCGGCCTTGCGAATGGTGAGCACCTCGGGCGTGGCGAAGTACGGGCGGGAGAGCTCGACCACCCGCTTCTTCTCTTCAGCGACCTCGATGCCGTTGATGACCAGGTCGAAGTCACCGCGCGCGAGCAGCTCGAGCAGCTTGTCCCACTGGCCGTGAACGGGGCGCGCCTGCCGGCCCATGCGCTGGCCGAGCAGGGTGGCCAGCTCGACCTCGAAGCCGGTGAGCCGGTTGGGCTCCATCGGGTCCTGGAAGACGTACGGCGCCCCGCCCTGGGCATCGGCACCCCAGGTGAGCGGCTCGGCGCCGAGCGTGACGGAGGCAGCGAGCATGAGCACCAGCGCCGCCGAGCGTCGCGTCTTCATCGCCATCGCAGCTAAGCAGCTCGTCCAGGGGCGCGCTCGCGTCACTTTGAGCCCACCCGACGCACCACGGGCAGCTCCGCCGTCGATGGAAATGGCCGGGTTCGAGATTGCCTTCCAGGGAAGGCCCGGTAGAAAGCGCCCTTTCCCTCGGTGGCCGAGCACCGGGAATCGAGAGGATTGCGCCCATGAAGATGAGAGTGCAGCTGGCAGCCCTGGCCCTGAGCCTGGCGATGGCCTGTGGTGCGAGCACGACGGTCGATGGCGGGACCGGTGGTGGCACCGCAACCGGCGGAGGCGGTGGCACCGCGACCGGTGGTGGCACCGCGACCGGCGGAGGCACCGCGACCGGTGGCGGCACCGCGACCGGTGGCGGCGGAGGGGCCATGGGAACTCCGTGCCCTACCAACCCGAACTTCGCCGGGTGCGTCACCTACACGGACCACTCCGCCGAAGCCTCGCCGGTGGTGATCGACCTCCCGTCGCAGTCCAGCGGCTGCCACAGGGTGACGGCGTCTCAGCAAGTGCGAATCACCGGCATCTCCGGTGGTCATCCGGGTTCCCAGTCCTGTGGTCCGACGAGCGCCCTGCCAGCCAGCTCGACCACCCCCGCGACGTTCAGCGTCGTGGCCGGTCAGTATGGCTTCTACTGCGACTTCCACGGCTCGGGCGGGGCCGGGTCCGGCATGGCGTTTGGGCTTCAGGTGGTTCCGTAGTCGCGGAGCCTCCCGCTCAGGGCGCTCGGTAGACGTCGACGCCGTCCACCACCGTCACCTGCACCTTCGCGTCGAGCAACGTCTTCGGCGCGTCGGCCACGGGGTCCACCGGCAACACCAGGAAGTCCGCGTCGAAGCCGACCTTGAGCATGCCCCGCTTCTCTTCTGCGAACGCGGCGTACGCAGCGCCCGTGGTGAAGCCCGCCAGCGCTTCGTCACCCGAGAGCACCTGCTCCGGCATCCACCCGCCCGGGGGCGCGCCCTTCGCGTCCTGCCGGGTGCGCGCGGCGTAGAGCCCGAGCATCGGGTTCGGATCCTCCACGGGGAAGTCGCTGCCGAAGGCGACGTGCGCGCCGGTGTCGAGCACCGACTTCCACGCGTAGGCGAAGCGGGTGCGCTCGGCCCCCAGGCGCGCCGAGGCCCAGGGCATGTCACTGGTCGCGTGCGTGGGCTGGAAGCTGGCGATGAGACCCGCCTTCGCGAACTTCTCCACGTCGGCGGCGGTGAGCACCTGCGCGTGCTCGACGCGGTGGCGCAGCTTCGGGTCGAGCTTCGAGAGCCCGTCGATCACCACGCTGTTCGCGCGATCTCCGATGGCATGCACCGCCACCTGGAAGCCACGCTCGGCGAAGGCCTTCGCCTTCTCCTCGAAGACCTCGGGCGTGAGCAGCAGCAGGCCCTGCTGCGTGGGCTCGTCGCTGTACGGCGCGTGGAGCGCAGCGCCGCGGCTCCCCAGCGCACCGTCGATGAGCAGCTTCACCGCCTTCATCTCGAGGTGGCGCCCGGAGAACGTGCCCAGCCCCAGGTACTGCTCGGCGTCGTCGCCCTGCCCGTCGGCCATCACGTAGAGCCGCACCGGTAGCCGGCCGAGCATGTCCCACTGCTGGAGCTGCCTGAAGGTGCGCAGGTCCATGCCCGCGTCGTGCACCTGCGTGAGGCCCAGCCGCGCGCAGGTCTCGAGGGCGATCTTGAGGCGTGACTGCACCTCGGCGTCCGTGGGCGCGGGGATCTTCGCCGTCACCAGGTCCATCGCGTTGTCGATGAGCACGCCGGTGGGCTCGCCGTTTTCACCGCGGAGGATGCGGCCGCCCGGCGGATCCTTCGTGGCCGCGGTGATGCCCGCCCGCCGCAGCGCCTCGGAGTTCACCCAGGCCGCGTGCCCGTCGATGCGCGCGAGGAACACCGGCGTCTTCGGGTGCAGCGCGTCGAGGGTGGCCCTGGTCGGGTAGTGGTCGACGTTCCGGCTGATGCCGATGATCGGCATCGCCGCAGGGCCCGCCCCGGGCGCCCCGAGCCAGTCGTTCTGATCCCACCCCCGCCCCATCAACCACTCGCCCTGGTACGCCGAGGCGGGCGCGTTCTTCACCCGCTCCACCGCCTGCGCCTCGCTCGTCACCTCGAGCAGGGAGATCGTCGAGAGGCTTCGCCCCAGCGACGCCACGTGCGCGTGCGCGTCGACCAGCCCGGGGATGATCACCGATTCGGGAAAGGTCTCGACGATCGCGCCCGGCCCCGCGGCGTCGAGCACCTCGGCCTTGCCACCGACCGCCAACACCTTCCCGTGCCGCCAGGCGATCGCCTCGGCCGTCGGGCGCGCCGCGTCCATCGTGCGAATGCGCTTCGCCACGAAGACGATGGTGCGGTCCGCCTCAGGCACGCGCTTCACACAGCCCGCCAGGACCAGCACACAGAGCGCGACCCCTCTCACGGCAGCGAGGGCTCGGTGGTGTACGTCGACTCCCCGGTGAGCGCCTCGAGGAACGCCTTGATCGCCTTCGCTTCCTTCGGCGACAGCTTCTGGGGCTTGAGCTTCGTGGACAGGTTCGGGTTCTTGTTGCCGCCCTTCGCCATCAAGGCGATCGCTTCCTCGAGGGTCTTCGCGTGGCCGTCGTGGAAGTACGGCGCCGTGAGCGCCACGTTGCGCAGGCTGGGCGTCTTGAACTTGCCCGTGTCGGCGTCGGCCTTGGTCGCGTCCTTGCGGCCCGGGTCGTCACCGATGCCGATGTTCTCGAAGTCGTAGTGGGTGAAGAGCGGCGGCACGTGGCAGGTGGTGCACCCCTTCGCGCCGAACACCTTGAAGCCCTCGGTGGCCTCGGCCGACATCGCCTTCTTGTCGCCGGCCTGGGCGCGATCGAACGCCGAGTTGCCCGAGGTGAGCGCGCGGAAGAACGCCGCGAGGGCCTTCGGCACGTTGTCCGCCGTCGCCGGCTCGTCGAACGCGCGCTCGAACATCGCCTTGTAGACGGGCACCTCGTTGAGCGTCTTCGCCACGATCGCGGGGTCGGCCCCGAGCTGCCCCTTCCACGCCGCGTTCGACACCGCCTCGAGCGTGGCCATGCGGCCGTCCCAGTACCAGCTGGTGTGGAAGCCCAGGTTCAGCACCGTGGGCGTGTTGCGAATGTTCACTGCGCCGCCCACCTTGGGGTCGAGCGCCGTGGCCGAGGTGTAGGCCCGGGCGATCTCATGGCACTGCACGCAGGCCATCGAGCCGTCCTTCGAGAGGCGCTTGTCGAAGAAGAGCTTCCAGCCCAGCTCGGCCTTGCCCGGCGTGGTCGGGTTGTCCGCCGGCGAGGGCACCTCGGGCAGGCCGATGGGGCGCGTGGGGAGCGCAGGCGCCGGGGCCAGCTCGATCTTCGGCGCAGGTGCGGGTGCCGGCGCGGGCGCTGGAGCAGGGGGCGGCGCAGCCACCGGCTCGACCGGCTTCGCCGGTGCGGGCGTCTCAGCGGTCTTACAGGCGACGAGGAGCAGGGCCAGGAGGAACAGTGAGCGGGACATGCCCGCCTTCTGCCCCCGTGGGCCGCCGCGCGCACTCCCTTTTCGGGCTTTTCAGCGAGCGGTGCGCAGGAAGTCTGCGAACGCCCTCAGCCCGTCGGTGGCCGTGAACATGCCCACCACCCGCCCGTTGTCGACCACCACCGCCGCCGAGCCGTGCTTGTGGCCTGCCATCTCCTTCACCACCTCGTCGACGGGCGACTCCGGCGAGACGGTGTACGGCCGCGCGCGCATCAGGTCCTTCACCATCTTCCCCTCACCACCCGGCTCGGGCTCGGCGAGATCCGACTCGGTCACCATGCCCACCACCCGGCCGCTGTCACAGACCGGCATGTGGTGAATCTTCTTCGCCCGCATCAGCGCGAGCGCCTCGGTGCGCTTCGCGCCAGGCCCGACGGTGATCGGCGAGGTCGACATGAACTTGCGGACCGGGTGGATCTTGATCATCCCCCTGCCCGCAGCACCCGCTGTGCCAGCAATCTCTGCGCGGCGATGCCCCCGTGCGCCGCCGCAAGTCCTGCGTACCCACATGTGGGTACGCGCAGAACCTTCAGAACGAGAAGCCGAGGCCTGCCGTCACCCGCTGTTCGCCGAGCGGAATGAGCTCGGCCGAGAGATCGAGCCCGCCTGGCAACCCCACCACGAAGCCCGCGCCGAGCTGCACATGGTACGCGTCGGTGCCGGTGGCGCTGCCGTAGAAGACCGGCCCACCGAAGGCGCGCAGCACGGCGTACGGGGTGAAGCGCTCGAAGAACGTCCATCCCGCGGCGAGCCCTGCGCGGAAGTCGATGGCCACGTAGTTCGTCTCGGCGGCGCGCATGGCCGAGACCGCGAGCGAACCCGAGAACTGGAGAAACGGCGACCAGGTTCCCTGCTCCAGCAGCAGCATCGAGATCGCCAGGCTCCCCACCCCACCGGGCGTGGTCGCCACACCTCCGAGCTGGCCCATGATCATCGCGCCGGCCGCCCCCACCAGCGTGACGCGATCCGACACGCGGTACTCCAGCGAGGCCGATACGGCCAGCTGCTCCAGCCGCGGCGTGGTGCCGTCGGAGAACAGCAGCGTGGTGCGGAACGCGCCGAAGGTCGCGCCCACGCGCCACCTCGGAGGCTCGTGGCCTTCCTTCGCGGCGCCGTGACACCGCTGTGCGAGCCCCGTCGGACCGACGGGAGGCGAGACGCCTCAGGCCCTCGCGGCGCGGGGGGTGAGGGCCACCAGCAGGGTCGTCGTCAGGGCGAGGGAGCAGAGCCAGCGCATGGCCAGTGACTACTCACCCGGCGCCCGGTCCGCCAGCGTCAGCGCTGCACCGGCGCGGAGTCGATCACCACTTCAGCCGGCGGCACCTGCTTCGCGTGCTTCGCCATGTCGCGCGCGATGAAGCCGAAGGCGACGGTGAGGAAGCCGATGTCGTCCAGCCAGCCGAGCACGGGCACCACGTCGGGGATGAGGTCGATCGGCATCACCGCGTAGATCACCGCCAGCACGCCCAGCAGCTTCTTCCAGCGCGCCACTGAAGCGCTGCGCACGTAGCGGCTGACATGAGCGACGTTCATGACCCCTCAACGAACGGCGCCAGAAACCATTTCATGCGGCACACTGCACTTCCCATGGGCAAGAAAGACAAGAGGAAGGCCAGACATTCCAGCCGATTCACCGACCGCACCCTCGAGGCGTGGGACTTCGACGTTCACCCGCCCGGGACGCTCGACCTCGCCGGCACCGACCTGAGCGCAAAGACGAAGGACAAGGACGCCGCCGACGAGAAGCTCGAGGACATGCAGGAACGCCTCTACGAGCTCCAGGTCCGCTACTGGATGGAGAAGCGCCGCGCGGTCTTCGTCTTCGAGGGCTGGGACGCCGCGGGCAAGGGCGGCGCGATCAAGCGCATGACGGCCCAGATGGACCCGCGCGGGTACAAGGTGTGGCCCATCGCCGCGCCCGGTGAAGAAGAGCGCTCGCACCATTACCTCTGGCGCTTCGCCACCCGCATGCCGCCCAAGGGCACGATCGCGATCTTCGATCGCAGCTGGTACGGCCGGGTGCTGGTCGAGCGCGTCGAGGGCTACGCCTCGGTGAAGGAATGGCAGCGCGCCTACGACGAGATCAACGGCTTCGAGCGCATGCACAGCGACGACGGCGTGACGGTGGTGAAGCTCTTCCTGCACATCGACCAGAAGACCCAGCTCGAGCGCTTCAAGGAACGCGAGCAGGACCCCATCAAGAACTTCAAGCTCGGGCCGGACGACTGGCGCAACCGCAAGAAGTGGGGCGACTACCTGCAGGCCTACCAGGACGTGTTCGATCGCACCCACCGGCCCGACGCGCCCTGGGTGATCATTCCCGCCAACGACAAGCGCGTCGCGCGCCTCAAGGTGCTGCAGACCGCCATCGACGCGCTCGATGACTGAGCGCCTCGAAGGCCGCGCGCTCGGGCCCGACTGGCGCGTCGCCCGTCACAGCGCCGACGAGCTCGTGCTCGAGCAGCACCGCGCCGGGGGCTGGCGCAGGGCCGGGGGCTCGCTCGTCGTGTCCTTCGGCTCGTTGGCCGTCGCGCTCGCGCTGGGGCTCGCCACCCCCGCGAGCGCCCGCCTGATCATCTGGCCCATCAGCGCGCTCCTCCTCGTCGTCGCCCTGCTCGGCCTGCCGGCGTCGCTGCGCAACGTGCAGCGGGCGAGGCTGGGGGTGCGCCTGCGCTTCACCAGGGACTCGGTCGAGGGCTGGCCGGTGGCCTTCTCCGTCGCCCCCCGGCGCAGCCCCGCGAAAGAGATCACCCGGGTGTCCGTGCAGGTCTTCGAGCACCCGCCACTCTCGCTGGCGCTGCTCGAGGTGGTGCTGCGCGACGGAACCCGGCTGGCCGGGCCCGAAGTGGCCGTGCCCGCGGGCGACCCACACCCACTCACGTCGGTCGCCGAGGCGATCCGCGCCCTCATCAGCGCAGATTCTGCCGCGAAGTGATTCAGATCACGCATTCCGAGGGTCAGGTTCATCTGACTTGCCGGGCCGACTGAATCGCGCCAAGAGCGCCCCGTCTCCCACGCCGTCTCATCACTTCCCCAGGAGGAATTCCCCATGAAGAAGCTCGTGCTGCTCGCCGGTCTCGTTGCGCTCCCCGCTCTCGCTGCTGATGCTCCCTTCGAGCTCAAGGGCGACGCGGCCAAGGGCGAGGCCCACTACAAGACCCTCTGCATCTCGTGCCATGGCGAGAAGGGCGACGGCAACGGCCCCGCTGGCGCGGCCCTCACCCCCAAGCCCGGCAACTTCACCGACCCGGCCAACGCCGAGCGCATCACCGAGGAGTGGGTCTACAAGATGGTGAAGCTCGGCGGCCAGGCCAACGGCAAGTCGCCCATGATGGTGGCGTGGTCGGGCGCGCTCAACGATCAGCAGATCCGCGACGTGGCGGCCTTCGTGATGAAGTTCAAGCCGGCCAAGGCCGCGCCCGCCGCTCCGGCCAAGGCCGCGAAGAAGCCCGCCAAGAAGTAACCGGCAGGTCCTACAGCTTCCCCTCGAGCGCCATCTGTTCCAGCTGGGCCTCGGTGGGGAAGCCCTTCACGCGCCAGCGCTCCGGTAGATCGCCGATGGGCTGCATCAGCTCACCGAGCGTCTTGCGCGCGATCTCGAAGGTGGTGCTCCACACCTTCGCTGAAGACGGCGTGTTCCCCGGGCCCGGCCGCACGAAGTCGATGCGATCGGTCTGGGGCAACAGCGCCTCGAGCCCGTCCTGCCACGCACACGCGGTGAAGACGTCACCCGCGGGCGAGCGGAATGCCCGCAACGTGGCCACGAGGATCTCGTGCCCGTTCGATTCGAGCAGCGCCTCGAGCACTTCTTTCTGACGCGAGTACGCGGACGCGGTGGTCTGCAGGGCCAGCAGCTTGAGCTTGGCGAACGCGGGGTGGCCCTTCGCCGGCAGCCAGCGTTCCCACTTGCCGTCCACCAACCTGAAGGCGATGGCCGTGTGGGCGCGCGGCTCGAGCAGGGCTTCCTCGGTCCACACCGCGATCTGCTGCAGCCCCTCGGGGTCGTCGTCGCCGGTGACGAACACGATGTCGTGGGTGGGCGCGATGAAGACGGGCTTGCCCTTGAGCGGCATCGAGGTGAACAGCTCGGGCAGCACCACGCGCGTGGCGTCGAGCGAGTCGTGGAAGGGCGAGACGAAGACGCCCGGCGTCGCTTCTTCCCACGGGGCCTTCGAGGCCGCCCGCAGGTTGTCCTTCGCGCGCTCGTAGAGCTGATCGAAGGTCATGCCCCATGCCTGGAGGCGATCGGGACCGATCTCGGTGACCGACGAGGGCAGCTCGTAGGCGAGGTGCGCGGCGAGCTCTTCGTTGATGGCGGAAAACGGGAGCATCACCTCGTCGATGGCCGTCTCGTCCGCCCCCAGCTCCAGCTCTGCCTGCCTGCGCACGGCCGAGAACCAGGCGCGGTCCCTGACCCGGGGCAGCACGCCGCGCAGCACCTGCTCGCGGGTGGCCGCGGTGTCGTTGCGGATCGACGACCAGAACCGGCGATGCAGCACCCGGGGCCGGGCGCCCAGGGGCGCGGCTTCCCACTCGGGGCGGGCGTGGAGCAGGTGCACGAACGAGATCGGCCCCCCCGGCTCGCCCACCACCAGCCGGTCGCGCTTCTCGTCGAGGGTGATCGGCCGGACCTCCCCCCTCGCCTTGAGGACGTCGACGCAGACACGTGCAAACTCGTCCCAGGGGGTGCTCATGAATCAGCCCACATGATGGCAGATCGCTGCTGTCCCCTCATTTGGAATTTCAGGCACAACGCATCGTCACACTTTCGCCCGCCGCTTCCGTACACTGCGCGCCCTTCACTCACGGAGACCTCCATGCCCTCCCCTCGTTCGCTCTTCACCGCCTCGCTGCTCATCGCCTCACTCGCCTTCGCCGGCTGGACCCAGGAAGGCGGCGGCACGGTGACCTTCGATGCGAAGGGCCCGGCCGGGTTCAAGATCCACGGCACCAGCGAGAAGGTGACGGTCGCCGACGACGGCAAGAACCTCAGGATCACCGTGAAGCTCGAGGACGTCGACACCGACAACGGGCTGCGCAACAAGCACATGCTCGAAGACACGCACGCCAAGGACTTCCCGCTGGTGACGCTCACCGTCCCCGTCGCCTCGCTCAAGGAGAGTGGCGGGCCCCACGAGCTCACAGGCACCTTCGAGCTCAACGGCCAGAAGAAGGACACGAAGTTCACCTACACCCCGAAGTGTGCGGGCAACACCTGTGAGATCGAAGGCAGCGCCAACCTCAACCTCGGCGACTTCGGCATCAAGATCCGGTCCTACCTCGGGGTGACCGTGAAGCCGGACATCGTGGTGGGCGCGAAGTTCAAGGTGAAGAAGTAACTTTCGCTCACGGCGAAATAGGCGAAAGTACGCGCGCCGTGGCTCCTCACTCGATCGTGCGTTGGTTCCTGCTGGCGTCGCTGGTCTCTGCCCCGGCCTGGGCCTTCCCCTGGATGGTGAAGCACAGCTACGGGAGCTGCGCGACCTGTCACGTCGACCCGTCCGGCGCCGGCCAGCTCACCCCCTACGGGCGCGCCCAGGCCGACGTGCTGGTGCGCTGGCGCACCCAGCCGCGCAAGGACGAGGAAGAGGTGCCCCGCTCGGCCAACTTCCTCTGGTTCATCGAGCTGCCCGAGCTGATCAACCTGTCGGGCAACTTCCGTTACGCCTCGATGATCCGCCCGGCGAGCTCGTCGCCCTTCGTGCCGCTGCTCATGGCGACCGACCTCTACGCCACGCTCAACCTCGGCCCCGTGGTGGCCCACGTCACCACCGGGGTCGGCACGTACTCCACCAACGCCGTCGCCTACTCCGGCCCGGCCGCCATCGCCCCCCTCTGCGATCCGAGCGCGGGCCGCTGCAGCGTGCAGTGGGTGGCCCGCGAGTTCTGGCTGGGCGCGAAGTTCGCCGACGAAGCGGTGATGGTGCGCGCCGGGCGCATGAACCTGCCCTTTGGCCTGCGCAACAACGAGCACAACAGCTACGTGCGCGCGCTGACCCGCACCGACATCAACGTGGGCCAGCAGGTGGGCGTGAGCGCGGCGTACAACTCCGAGTCGCTGCGCGGCGAGGTGATGGGCATCATCGGCAACTTCCAGGTCGGCCCCGACATCTACCGCGAGCGCGGCTATTCCGCGTTCGGCGAGTACTCGTTGTCACACAACGCGTACCTCGGGCTCAGCAGCCTCATCACGTACGCCGGCGCCGATCTCGCCACCCAGCAACAGACCGTCCGGCACGCGCACGGCCTGTTCGCCCGCATCGCCCCCTCCGAGAAGCTCGCCCTGCTGGCCGAGGGTGACTTCCTGGTCTGGCAATCGCCCCAGCAGCTCGATCGCATCGGCTTCGCCGCGCTGGCGCAGGCCGACTTCGATCTCATGCAGGGGCTCCACCTCATCGGCACCCTCGAGGCGGGGCACACCGGCGCGGGTGAGCCTGGCCCTTCGGTGGGGGGCTGGCTCTCGGCCACGTGGTATTTCCTGCCGCACGTCGAGCTGCGCATCGACAACATCTTCCGCCGCCGTTCCACCCCCGGCGCCACCATCGCGGCGTTCGAGTATTCGCTGCTGGTGCACCTCCACCTGTTTCTCTGAGAGGACGACTTCGTGAAACGCACCTCTCTGCTGCTCTTCCTCGTCGCCGTCCCCGCCTGGGCCACCGACACCTACCCGGCGGTCATCCAGAACAAGTACTCGCTGGCCGAGCTGCCCCCTGAGCTGTGCGCGCTGTGCCACACCAACGGCATCACCGGCGCTGGCACGGTCAACACCCCCTTCGGCCGGGCGGTGCGCATGCGCGGCCTGGTGGCCAACGACACCGCCACGCTCAACGCGGCCCTCGACGCGCTCGCCACCGAGAGCGTCGACAGCGACGGCGACGGCGTCACCGACGTGGCCGAGCTGATGGCGGGCACCAGCCCCAACGTCGCGTCCATGGGCACGGGCGGGGGCGCGGGAGGCGGAGGCGGCAGCACCACCGTCATTCCCCCGCCCCGCTTCGGCTGTGGCGCCGCGGTGATTCCCGAGCTGGTGTTCCTGGCGGCGCTCTTCCCGCTGCTGCGCAGGCGGCGAGCGCGCCAACCCTGAGCTCCCCTGAGTCGATGCCGCTCTGACGCCGGGGCGCCAGCGCACCTGGGGAACTGGGGCGCGCTGGCGACAGAACGGTGATCAACTCAGGCGAGCGAGAGGGTAGAAACAACGCATGAACGTCGACGACCTCAAGCAGCGCGTCACGGCCGCGTACATCGACCGGGAAAAGGCCCACGAGCCGTTCTACGCGATGGCCATTCGCGAGACGCTCAACCTCGTCGACCGCGGCGTGCTGCGGGTGGCCCAGAAGGGCGAGAACGGCTGGGAGGTCAACGCCTGGGTGAAGGAAGCGATTCTCCTCTTCTTCTCCATCAGCGAGATGAAGACGATGGAGCTGCCGCCCTTCGAGTTCCACGACAAGATCCCCCTGAAGAAGGGCCTCGCCGAGGCGGGGGTGCGGGTGGTGCCCCCGGGCGTGGTGCGCTTCGGCGCGTTCTGCGAGCGCGGGGTGATCGTGATGCCGGGCTACGTGAACATCGGCGCCTGGGTCGGCTCGGGCACCATGGTCGACACCTGGGCCACCGTGGGCAGCTGCGCCCAGGTGGGGCGCAACGTGCACCTCTCGGGCGGCGTGGGCCTGGGCGGCGTGCTCGAGCCCAGCTCGGCCCGCCCGGTGATCATCGAAGACGGCGCCTTCATCGGCAGCCGCAGCGTGATCGTCGAGGGCGTGGTGGTCGAAGAGGAGGCCGTCATCGGCGCCAACACCGTGCTCACCGCGTCGACGCCGATCATCGACGTCACCGGCGAGCAGGAAGTGGTGTTCAAGGGCCGCGTCCCCGCGCGCAGCGTGGTGATCCCCGGCACCCGCCCCAAGAAGTTCCCCGCGGGCGAGTACCAGCTGCCCTGCGCGCTGATCATCGGCAAGCGCAGCGCCTCGACCGATCAAAAGACCTCGCTCAACGCCGTGCTGCGCGACTTCGCCGTGCCGGTATGACGCTGGCGCTCCGCTCAGTCCTGGCAGAGCGGGCGCTGCAGCTGGTGCAGATCCACTCGGTGATCGGCCACGAGGCGGCGATCGCCGACCACGTCGAGGCGTGGGCGCACCAGCACTACCCCCCCGACGAGATCGTCCGCGTCTCGCACTCGCTGGTGGTGGGGCGCCGCGTCGATGCGCGACCCACCATCGCCCTGGTGGGCCACCTCGACACCGTGCCGGCCCACCCCGAGGGCAACCCGCCCCGCCTCGAGGGCGATCGGCTCTTCGGCCTGGGCAGCTCCGACATGAAGGGCGCGCTGGCGGTGATGATGGCGCTGGCCGAATCGCTGCCCCGCGACACCCTGCCGGTGAACCTGCTGCTGGTCTTCTACGAGCGCGAGGAAGGCCCTTTCCAGGAATCAGGCCTGGGGCCGCTCTTCGAGCGCGTGCCCGAGCTGAAGGGCCTGCGCTTCGCCATCGCCATGGAGCCCACCGACGGCGCGGTGCAGGTCGGCTGCGTGGGCACGCTCCACGCCACGCTGCGCTTCCAGGGCCAGGCCGCGCATTCCGCCCGCCCGTGGCAGGGGAAGAACGCCATTCACGCGGCCGGGCCGCTGCTCACCGAGCTCGCCGCCCGCGAGCGCACCCCGGTGATCGTCGAAGGCCACACCTTCTACGAGGTGATGAGCGCGACGCTGGCGAAGGGAGGCCGCGCGCGCAACGTGGTGGCCGACTCGTTCGAGCTCAACGTGAACTACCGCTTCGCCCCGGGAAAGCCCGTGGCCCAGGCCCAGGCCGACGTGTTCGCCTTCGTGGGGGGGCGCTGCGAGGTGTCGTTCATCGATCTCGCGCCCAGCGGGAAGCTGTGCGGCAGCAACCCCTGGTTCCAGGCGCTGGAGAAGCTCAGCGGCCGCCCCGCCGAGGCGAAGCAGGCGTGGACCGACGTCGCCCGTTTCTCCGAGCTGGGCGTCGACGCGGTGAACTTCGGGCCCGGTGAGACGGCCCAGGCCCACCAGCGCGGCGAGAGCGCCAGCGTGTCAGCCCTGCGGCACGCGTACGACACCCTGCGGGCCCTGCTCACCGCCCGCCCCTGAGATGTGCGCGGGTGTGAGCCCCCGAATTTTCGAATCGCGTGGGGTACCATTCCGCCCATGACGTCACGAGTGGTGCTGTTGGCAGCGCTGATGGCAGGGACGGCGGTCGCGGGCACGAAGGTGATCAAGAACGACACCTTCACCGGCGCGGGCAACATCTTCGCGGGGCTGAGCTTCGGCGAGTACCAGGGCGCGGGCGTGCTCTTCGAGCCTGATCCGTCCGACTACCCGCTGCGGATCATCGCCATCGACATCCTGCTCGTGCCCTACATGATGCAGAGCGGCGCCGTGCTGGGGCAGTACGAGTTCGATCTCTGGGACGAATCGGCCGGCACCGTGCCTCCGCCCAGGCCGAACGACGGCGGGAGCACCTACTTCGGGCGCATCTCAGGCGAGGCCCTCGCCCTCACGCCGTCCTCGACGATGTTCAACCGCTACACCTTCCCCAACCCCATCACCGTGCCGAGCGGAAAGGTGTTCGTGAAGGTCTCCCAGATCCTCGAGACGGCCGCCGATGGCACCACCATCGCGCTCGACACTGCGACCACGCCCAAGCCGAACGCGAACTGGTTCTTCGAGGGCTTCGGCACCTTCGCGCGCTTCGACCAGCCCGACGGCGGGTACTTCGGCGGCCTCAACCGCAACTGGATCATCCGGCTGGTGCTCGAGGTGCCTGACGTCGCGGTCACGGTGACGTCCATCACCCCTTCGAGCAGCCTCACCAACGTGTCGACGAACGTCGTCATCGTGGGGAGCAACTTCGAGCTCGGTGCACGCGCCTTCCTCGGCACGAACGAGCTCATGGTGAACAACCTCACCTCGGTCACCATCGGCGCGACGGTGCCGGTGGGCCTGCCTGCAGGGCGGTACGACGTCAGGGTGCGCAACCCGGGCGGTGTCGAGGGCGTCCTCCCCAACGGCTACCAGGTCTTCGACAGCGACGGCGGCATGGGCACGGGCGGTGGGGGCGGCGGCACGGGCGGTGGAGGCGGCACGGGCGGGAGCGGTGGCGGCAACACCGGCACCGAGGCGCTCTCGATCACCGCGGTGACGCCGGCCCAGACGTACGCGGGAGACGCGACCAGCCTGTTCATCACCGGCGCGGGGTTCCGCACGGGCGCGCAGGTCTTGATCGGTGGCACCCGCGTGGAAGGGGCGATCGTGGAGTCGGGCGGGGTGATCAGCGCCGCGCTCACCGCGAACCTGCTCACGCCGGGCACCTACGACGTGTCGGTGATCAACCTCTCGGGCGAGCAGGCCACCCTCGCGCAGGCATTCAAGGTGCTCGCCGGTACGAAGGCGAAGCCGGGCTGCGGCTGCTCGAGCGTCGAGCTGTTCCCCGCGCTCCTCGTCGCGCTCGCGCTCTTCCGCCGCCGGCGCTGAGCTCACCCGAGCCCTCTCCGGGCGGGTGCTAGCGTCGGGCGAATGTCCCCACGAAACGCCTTCCGGGCAGCGCTGCTGCTGCTCACCCTCTCGTTCGGCGGCTGCAAGGTGGTCGATCCGGAGCTGCTGCAATTCTTCGGGTGCGGAGAAGGGGGCCGGTGTCCCTCGGGGCTGTTGTGCTGCGCCGACTCGAGCTGCCGCGCCACCTGTGACGGCGCGGGCGGCGGGAACGCGACGGGCGGAGGGGCGGGTGGTGGCGCCACCACCGGCGGCGGCATGGGCGGCGGCAGCGGCGGTGGTGGAGGTGCCGACGGCGGCACCGCGTGCAGCCCGTCGACCTGCCCCAACGGCTGCTGCGACGGAAACACCTGCGTACCCGGCCAGAGCTCGGTGAAGTGCGGCCGCGCGGGCGGCGCTTGCGAGACCTGCCCGGGCACCGAGGCCTGCGTCGACGGCGCGTGCGGAGGCTGCCTGCAGTCGTGTTCCACGGGCTGCTGCTCGGGCTCGACGTGCGCCCCGCGCGGCCTCGACACCTGCGGCGCCAACGGGAGCGCCTGCTCGACCTGCGGCATGGGCGCAGACACCTGCACCGCGGGGGGAAACTGCGAGTGCGGCAGCGGCCCCACCTGCGCGATCGGCCAGCGCTGCGCGGGCGGCAGCTGCGTGTGCGACGCGACCAGCTGCCCCGCGGGGTGCTGCACGGCCTCAGGGGCGTGCCTGCGCCCCAGCCAGCAGAGCGGCGCCCAGTGCGGCCTGGGCGGCGTGGCCTGCGGCGGCTGTGATGCGCCCCCCGCGGCGACCTGTTCCAGCGCGTCGGAGCGCACCGCCTTCCGCGCGCCCGGCACCTGCGGCGGAGGCCTCTGCCAGTACGGCACCCAGACCTTCACCTGCGCGTTCGGGTGCACCGACGGCTCGTGCGTCAACGACGTCTGCCAGGGCTGCCTCGTGCCGCCGCAGGCGGTGTGCATGGGCAACGTACGGCGTGGCTACGAGTCTCCCGGCACGTGCGGCGCGAGCGGGTGCACGTATTCGCAGGTCGACACCACCTGCGCCTTCGGGTGCAACGGCGGCGCGTGCAACCCCGATCCCTGCGCGGGGGTGCTGTGCGAATCGCCTCCCGCGGCGCGGTGCAACGGCAGCACGCGCGTCAGCTACGCGGCCCAGGGCACCTGCAGCCTCGGCAGCTGCACCTACGCCGAGACGCAGACCACCTGCCAGTTCGGCTGCGACGGCGCGACGGCGCAGTGCACCGGAGATCCCTGCGCGAGCATGAGCTGCACCACCCCGCCCGTCTCGACCTGCATGGGCAGCGTGCGGCGCAGCTACATCTCGCCGGGCGCGTGCAGCCTGGGGAGCTGCAGCTACGCCCCGCAGGACACCACCTGCGCCAGCGGCTGCAACGCGGGCCAGTGCCTGGGAGATCCCTGCCAGGGCGTGACCTGCATGGCGCCGCCGAGCGCGATCTGCCTCAACGGCACCACCCGCCGCACCTACTCGAGCAGCGGCACCTGTGCGCTGGGCAGCTGCAACTACACCCCGGCCGACACCAGCTGCCCCTACGGCTGCGTGAATGGGAGCTGCGTCGCCGACCCCTGCTCAGGCATCACCTGCAACACCCCTCCGGGCGCGACCTGCCAGGGCAACCAGCGCCGCACGTTCTCGGCCACCGGCACCTGCTCGGCCGGCACCTGCTCGTACACGCCCACCGACACCGCCTGCAGCACCCCGCCCCCCGCGGTCTGTGTCGGCACCAGCCGGCGCACCTTCGCGGCCAGCGGCACCTGCTCGGGGGGCACCTGCAACTACGCTCCGACCGACACCGTCTGCTCCAACGGGTGCACCGGCGGCATGTGCAACGCCGACCCCTGTGCGGGGGTGACGTGCACCACGCCGCCCGCGGCCACCTGTCTCAACGGCACCACCCGGCGCACCTCGGGCAGCCCGGGGTCCTGTGGCGGAGGCACCTGCACGTACCCGACGCAGGACACCGTGTGCAACGCGCCTCCCGCGGCCACCTGCGTGAGCACCAGCACCCTGCGCACCTTCAGCGCCGCGGGCACCTGCAGCGGGGGCAACTGCAACTACACCTCGACTGATTCGACCTGCAGCAACGGCTGCTCGAACGGCGCGTGCGCGGGAGACCCGTGCGCGGGCGTGACCTGCACGACGCCGCCCGGCCCGACCTGCGCGAACGGGACCACGCGGCGCACGTACGCAGCCTCGGGCACGTGCAGCGCCGGCACGTGCAGCTACGCGCCCAACGACCTCGCCTGCAACACCCCGCCTCCGAACTTCTGCGTCACCAGCACCACCTTGCGCAGCTACACCGCGGCGGGCACGTGCACGAGCGGGGCGTGCGGCTATGGCACCACCGACAGCACCTGCGGCTTCGGCTGCGCCAACGGCGCCTGCAACCCGAACCCGTGCACAGGCGTGACCTGCAACAGCGCGCCGGGCCCGGACTGCGCCGACTCGACCACGCGGCGGTCGTACACCGCGCCGGGCACGTGCAGCGGAGGTTCGTGCAGCTACCCGTCGAGCAGCGTGGCCTGCAACGCGCCCCCCGCGCCGACGTGCAACGGGGCGAACACGGTGCGCACGTTCTCGTCGAGCGGCACGTGCAGCGCCGGCACCTGCAGCTATCCGCCCGTCGACACCGCGTGCAACAGCCCGCCGGCGCCGATCTGCATGGGCAACGTGGCGCGCGCGTACGCGAACCCCGGCACCTGCAACGACGGCCAGGGCAACTGCACCTATGCGCCGGTCGACGCGAGCTGCCAGTTCGGCTGCAGCGGAGGGGTGTGCGTTGGCGACCCGTGCTCTGGAGTCACCTGCAACTCGCCGCCGCCGAGCGTGTGTGACGACGCCTGGACGCTGCGGATCTTCTCGTCGTCGGGCACGTGCTCTGCTGGCAACTGCAGCTACGGCTCGAGCACCTCGAGCTGCGCGAACGGGTGTGCTGGCGGGGCGTGCCAGCCCTGCAGCCCGTCGACGTGCCCTGACGGGTGCTGCAATACGAGCGGGATCTGCCTCGACAACGACACGTTCTGCCGGGGTTCAGGGGGGATTTCGTGCCACGCGGGGTGCAGTGGGGGACGGTACTGTGACTTCGGTTTGTGCGTGTGCGGAGTCCCGCCGATTGCGGGGGGGGGAAGCGCGAGGGGGGACGAGCAGATCTGTTTTGAGCAGTGAGTTGGGGGGGATTTCGGGGTCGGGGTCGATTTCGATTTCGATTTCGATCTCGGGTTTTCGGTTTCGGTCTCGGTCTCGGTCTCGGTCTCGGTCTCGGGGGCGGGGTCGGGGTCGGGGTCGGGGTCGGGGTCGGCTGGCGGGATCGGGATCGCGATCGGCTTCGGGATCGGAGGACGGTGGCGGTCTCGGGGATGCGCACGGGTTCGGACTCCGCCCCCGAGGCCGACCACCGGCATCCGTGATCCGAAGGCGCCCCCGTACCCGATCCCGAAGCCGATCCCGATCCCGATCCCGCCAGCCGACCCCGCCCCCGAAACCGAAACCGAAACCGAAACCGAAACCGAAACCGAAACACCGAAACCGAAAAACCGGGCCCGAAAAACCGGGCCCGAAAAAACCAAACCTCAGCCTCTGCGTTGCCGAGCCATGAGCGCGAGGAAAAGCGGCCCTCCCAGCAGCGCGGTGATCACCCCAACCGGCGGCTCGGTCTGGAACACCCGGAACAGCAACCGGGCAAACAGATCCGCCAGCATGAGAAAGGCCGCCCCCAACAGCGCGCTCGCCGGCACCGAGATCCGCTGATCGACCCCGAAGAGCAGCCGCGTCAGCTGCGGCACCAACAACCCCACGAAGCCCACCAGCCCCGAGAGTGACACCACGGCCGCGACCGCCACCGACGCCGTCACCAGCAACAACCTGCGGGTCCACTTCACGTCGACGCCCAGGCTCTGCGCGTCCTCCTCGCCGAGCGTGAGCAGGTTCAGGCGCGGGGAGAGCACCACCAACGCCCCCACCGCGAGCAACACCACGATCGCCGTCGACCCCAGCGTCGACCACTGCTCGTTGCCCAGGCTCCCCGCGAGCCAGAAGAGGATCTCGCCCAGCTTGTCGGGCGCCACCAGGGCCTTGATGAAGGTGATCGCCGCCAGCGCGAACGCGTTGAAGATGACCCCCGCCAGCAGCGTGGTGTTCGGCGAATTGCCGCCCGCCAGCCTCCCCACCACCAGCACCAGCACCGTCGCCCCCAGCGCCCCCAACAACGCGAACGCCGACACGGCCGAGAGCCCCGGCACCCAGGCGAAGACCGACAGCCCGAAGGCGAGCGCCACCGTCGCCCCCAGCGCCGCGCCTCCCGAGACGCCGAGCACGAACGGGTCCGCCAGCGGGTTGCGCAGCAACGACTGCAGCATCGCCCCGGACGAAGCGAGCGCGCAGCCCACCAGCGCCGCCAGCACCACCCGGGGCAGGCGCAGCGAATAGAAGATCAGCTCCTGCGAGCTGCCCGGCGTACGCACCTGGTCGAGATCGAGCGCCTGTTCGCCGAAGGCCACGGCGAGCACGAAGGCGCCCAGCGCCACCGCGAAGCACGCGAGCAACGCCGTCACCAGCCGTCGCAGGCTGAACAGCGGCCGGCTCATGGAATGCTGCCCTCAGCAGCGGAACGCTGCGCGAGACCAACCCAGGCCAGGCACAGCTCTCGCCGAGGCGAAACCCAGGTCATGGTCACCACTCGGTCTGCGTCACCACCGGCAGCTGGAGCGCCCGTTCCCGGTCGAGATCGAGGTTGCCGACGTGCAGCGCGATGGGCGACTGCACCCACTTGTAGATGCTCTGGGTGAAGAGCCGCACGAACTTCTTCACGTGGGCCTCGGCCACCTCCGCGCTCAGCTCGGGGAAGATGGCCTTCACCGCCGTCACCACGTCCGCGGGGCCCAGCTTCTCCCCCGCGAAGAGGTGGAAGCACGCGTCGAGAATGGGGAACGGCATCAGCTCGTCTTCGCCCACCTGGTTGGGCGCCAGCTCCGGCCCCGCCGGCCGCGCCGTCACCGCCTTGATGCCCTCGTACCCGTGCTTCTCGAGCAGGTAGCTCAGCAGGTACATCACCACCGTCTTGGGCAGGTTCGAGATCACCGCCAGCGCGCCCATCAGGTCGCCGCCGATGGTGGTGTAGCCAACCGCCTTCTCCGACATGTTCCCCGTCTGCAGGAACAGGCCGCCCGACGAGTTCGCCCAGTTCCACATGCGCTGCGCCCGCAGCCGCGCCTGAATGTTCTGCAGCGTGACCGGGGTGAGCGGCCGCGCCTCGCCCAGCATGTCCTTCGTCGCCGCCATCTCGCGCTCGAAGGCCTCGTCGATCGAGATGATGTGGAACGCCACGCCCAGCTCCTTCGCGATCAGCTCGGCGGCGTCGCGCGTGCCCTGCGACGAGTAGCGCGTGGGCATGAAGAAGGTCTCGATCGGCACCTTTGCCTTCGCGGCGTAGCGGTGCGCGATCAAGAGCGTGAGCAATGAGTCGCGCCCGCCCGAGAGCGCGATGCCGATGCACTTGAAGCCGCGCGTCTTCTCGAAGTAGTCGCCGATGCCCATCGCCAGCGCGTCGAGCAGGTCTTCGCAGTAGCGCTCGCGCGCGGTGGGCACCGGGTCGCTCGAGGGCAGGAAGAAGCTCCGCTGCGCCGGCACCGGAAAGGTGAGCCCCTGGCGGCTCGTCTCGAAGTCCACCTTCAGGGTGGGCACCGGCGCGTCGTCGAGCGCCCAGCTCTTCTTGTCGTCGCGCCAGGTGGTGTTCTCGGTGCGCAGCCGCAGGGTCCGATCGAGATCGATCGTCGCCGCGCCCCACGTCTGCTGGAAGCGCGGCAGCACCAGCGCCATGCGCCCGTTCTGGTTCAAGAAGCCGCCGCCGTCGAAGATGAGCCCGTCCTGCGCGCCCACCTGGTTCACGTACGCCAGCGCCACCTGGTGATCGCCCGCCCGCGTCGACACCAGCTCGCGCCGCGTGCCGTCCACCCCGATGCGGAAGGGCGAGGCCGACAGGTTGCAGATCAGCTCCGCCCCCGAATACGCGCGGCGGCGCATCGGGCCATCGGCGCTCCACACGTCCTCGCAGACCTCCACGCCCAGCACCCCGAAGTCGAACTGAAAGAGGAAGTCGCCCAGCGGCACGCCCCGGTGCGACTCGCGCATGCCCGCCGCCCCCCGCGCGAAGGTGCGGCCCTCGTAGAAGATGTTGTACGTGGGCAGCTTCTCCTTGGGCACCAGGCCATGCACCCGGCCCCCCGCCACCACCGCCGCGCAGTTGTAGCGCAGGCCCTGGAACGCCACCGTCACGCCCAGGCACGACACCAGGGGCAGCTTCGCCGTCTCGGCCGCGTAGCGCAGCAGCTCGACCCACTGGCGGTCGACGAAGGCCTGCCACTGCACCAGGTCTTCCTGCGGGTAGCCTCCCACGAGCTGCTCGGGGAACACCGCCACCGTCACCTGCTGCGCCGCCATCTCGCGCGCCAGGCCCACCGCACGGTCGACGTTCTTCCCGAACGCGCCCACCGTGGTGTTGACGGCCGCGAGTCCCAGCTTCACCAGTCGCATGGCGTCACCCTACTCCTCCGGTCGGTTGCTGTGAGTCGCTTCGCCTTCGTCCCCGTTCATCCCGAGCGGAGGCGAGGGACGCTCCTTCAGTTCATCAGCCCCTCTGGCTTGCGGGGCTTCAGGTGGCCCACCAGCATCAGCAGCTCTTCGGTGACGATCTCCATGCGCAGCCGCACGTCGGTCTCGTTGAGCACCTCGAAGCGCCTGGCGGGGTCCTGCATGAAGGTGCTCGCCACCACGTCGGCCAGCGCCCCACCCGACACCCGCGAGGCCACCTGGGCCACCCGCTGCCCCACCTGCGTGGGCAGCCGCGCCACCAGCTCGACCACCGCGCGCCGCAGCGACACGTCGGCCTCGGGCTCGACCACCTCGTCTTCGATCAGCTCGGCCTCGACCTCGCGGTAGAGGTGGGTGCTCTCGTGCTCGTGGCGCAGCCGCGCCCGCGCCACCCCCACCAGCACGATGTTGTAACGGCCGTCTTCCAGCTCTTCGTTCATGCCGATGAGGCCGATGCAGAGCATCTCCTCGAGCTGGGGCTTGTTCGCGATCAGCGCTTCCTGCCCGGGCATCACCTGCGCCATCGCGAACAGGCCGTCGGTGGCCAGCGCGTCCTTCACCAGGGCGCGGTAGCGGGGCTCGAAGATGTGCAGGGGCGCGGCCGAGCCCGGCAGCAGCACCACCGACGGCAACGGGAAGACCTTGAGCCGCTTCACCGCGGCCCGGGCTTTGTCGATCGCCTGCATCTTCAGACGGCGCTGCTGGTGGGCTCTCGGCTCTGCATGATCTTCTTCGAGATCAGCACGTAGGCCACGAAGGCGAGCACCAGCGAGGGGATCATCCACACGAAGTGCTGCTTCACCATCGCCGTGCCGGTGTGCACCAGCTCGGCGTACGTCATCGTCGCCGTCTGCGAGCCCACCACGAAGCCGACCACGGTGAGCACCGTGACCCAGATGCCCGCCCCCAGGCCCGTCCACAGCGTGAAGGACTTGAGGGGCATCTTCGCCAGCCCCGCGGGGATGGAGATCAGCTGGCGGATGGCGGGCAGCAGCCGGCACACGAAGGTCGCCCCCGCCCCGTACCTGCGAAAGAGCTCTTCCGCGCGCCGCAGGTTCGCCGGCGGGAGCAGGAAGTACTTCCCGTAGCGCTCCAGGAACGGGCTGCCCAGCCAGCTGAAGAGGAAGTAGTTGATGTAGGCGCCCAGCAACGAACCCAGGGTGCCGCACAGCACCGCCAGCACCGCGTCGAGCACCGGCTGGCCGGTGGTCAGGCCGCCGCGCGCAGCCAGGAACCCCGCGGGGATCATCACCACTTCGCTGGGGAAGGGAATGAAGGAGCTCTCGATGGTCATGAAGAGCACCACCAGCAGGAAACCCCAGACGGCCGCGTGCGCCGCCAGCGCCTCGATGTGGCTAATCAGCATTTCGGTCATGTCGTGCTCCCGTAGCACTCCTGAGGCGCAACGAAAAACCCCGCGCGCCGTAGGGCACCGGGGGTTCGGTCAGCCTGAGGCGCGAGGCTGTCTCAGCGCGTCGCGGCTTCGGGCTTCTTGTCCGGGCTCGCCGACATGGTGGCGAACGAATTGTTGCCACCGCCGCCCTTCCGCGCGCGCAGCCAGGCGATGAGGCCCGGGAGCACCGAGAGGAAAATGATGCCGATCACGATCAGCTCGATGCGCTTCTTCACGAACTCGAACTGGCCCAGGAAGTACCCGGCCACCGTCATCGAGACGACCCACGCCAGCCCTCCGATGATGTTGAACGAGGCGAAGCGGCGGTACGGCATCTTGCCGATGCCGGCCACCACGGGCACGAAGGTGCGAACGATGGGCATGAAGCGCGCCATGATGATCGCCTTGCCGCCGTGCTTCTCGTAGAAGTCGTGCGCCGCCTTCATGTGCGCGGGCTTGAAGAACCTCGACTCGGGCTTGTTGAAGAGCGCCGGGCCCATCTTCGCGCCGATCATGTAGCTGGTGGCGTCGCCGATGACCGCCGCGGGGATCAGCAGCAGCCAGAGCAGGAAGAGGTTCAGGTCGCCGTTGCCCGCGAAGAGCCCCGCCATGAACAGCAGCGAGTCACCGGGCAGGAAGAAGACCATCGCCCCGGTCTCGAGGAAGACGATCGCCGTCAGGCCCGGGTAGCCAAAGAGCTGAATGAGGTACGTCGGGTCGAGGAACTCTTTGAGCTTGTGCAGGGTTTCCATGCGCAAAGGCCGACTAGCCCGCCGGGGCCCCAAAAAAAAGCCCCGGGAGACCGGGGCTCTTCAAAGTTCCTCGCAGGAGCGAAAGCCGAGCCGACGCGGATTGCGGCGGCGAACCGGAGCGACCCGGCAGGACAGCTTCAGCGCATCGCGGTTTCGGGCTTCTTGTCCGGGCTCGCCGACATGGTGGCGAACGAGATGTTGCCGTAGCCAGCCGAGGCGCAGCTGAACATCACCTTCTTGATGATGCGGAACTGCACCTGCTTGTCGGCCTGGATGTTCACGTCGCCCTTGAAGGCGCCCGTGTCACCCGCCTGGTTGTGCAGGTCTTCGAACTGCTTCTTCATCTCGCGCAGCTTCTCTTCGAGCGCGGGGATGTTGAGGTAGTCCTCGCGGGCGAGGTCTTCCACGCGGCCGATGACGGCGCCGGAAACGACCACTTCCTGCTGGCTGACCTGCACCACCGGCGCGAGCGTGAGCTCCTCGGTGTGCGCGGCCTCGGGCAGCTGAATGTCCTTCGACATCGAGAGGAGCTCGCCCGTCGCCGAGAAGTTGGCGATGAGGAAGAGCACGAGGATGACGAACATGTCGACGAGCGGGGTGACGTTCAGGTCGGCGTTGGTCGACTTGTGACCGGCTGACCCGTGCCCGAACACCTTCGAGTGCGAGAGCCGCTTACCGAACCGCTTGCCTGGAGAGACGATGGCCATGGTGATGAGTCCTTAGGTGGCCGAGGCCGGTGAAACGGAGACGGACGGGAAGAGCGGGGTGTTGGTGCTGTCCGTCACCACCGTGTCGATGAGGCGAACGAGGTCTTCGTACTTCACCGAGTCTTCGGTCGAGAGCGTGATGGCCGCCTGGTCAGGCTGCTGCGTCTTGAGCTCCTTGAGCTTGATCATCAGCTTCTCGATGTCGATGCGGCCCTTCGCGTCGCGCGTGATGGGGAGCGGATCGAGCTGCGAGCCACCGACCGTCAGCTTCAGGTCCTTCTCGGTGATCAGCAGGGTGATGGGCTGGAGCTGCGTCGGCGGCGGCTCCTGCTCAGAGGTGCTCTGACCCGACTGCGACACCTGCAGGCGCCCCAGCTGCGTCCACACGGCAGTCATGATCAAGAACACGATCGTGACGGCCATCAGATCGATGAAGGGCACCAGGTTGATCATAGCGTCGAGCGGCTTCTTGCCGCCCTTGCTACTCGTGCCCAAATCCATGCCACCAGCCATGAGACCTCCTGCGACAGCCTCTTCTTGAAGAGGCGTTACGACCAAGACAGCCACTCGACAGGCAGGGTTTCAGCCCGCCCGTCGATCAGCCAGGAATACGCCAACCGGGGAGAATTACTCCTCGGCCGCCGCGGGGACGCTCATGTTCTTGAACTTGTCGCGGTTCTGCACGATCAGGTTCAGCACGGACACCGACGACTCGTTGATGTCGTTGATGAGCGACTGGGTGCGGCCGTTGAGGATCGAGAACATCACCAGGAGGGGGATGGACGCGATCAGCCCGAACTGGGTGCAGTTCATGGCCTCACCGATGGACCCGGCGAGAATGGTCGCGCGGTCAGCGGGCGAGGCGTGCGCGACGGCCTTGAACGAGCCGATGAGGCCGTGCACGGTGCCGAACAGACCGATGAGCATGGCGGCGTTGCCAAGCATCGCGAGGTAACCGGTGCGCGCTTCGATGCGGGGCGTCTCGCGGAGCGAGGCCTCGTCGAGTGCCGCCTGGACCTCTTCCTGACCCTTCGGGACGTTCATCAGGCCCGACTTCACCACGTTGGTCAGAGGCGTCGGCTTCTGGCCGGCCACGTAGTTGATCGCCTTGTCGAGGTCGCCTGCGTAGATGTGCTTCTTCAACCCGCGGATGAAGCCGTCCTTGTTGATGGAGGCCGTCGCGAAGAGCACGATCAGACGCTCGACCGAGATCGCCAGGCCGACGACGAACACGAGCGCGATGGGATACATCGGCCAGCCGCCTTCGTTCCATGAACTGGCGATGCCGGCAAAAAAGCTCTCTTCACCTTCACCTGCGGACTCAGCGGCCAAAATGCTCAGCATTCCAAGCGTCATTGTAGTTATGCCTCCGAAGAACCTATGAGCTTCCGGATCTGAAACCCGGAAAAGCGCGCGAACCATAGGCGCCGCTGGAAAGGGGTGTCAAGGCGACCGACGTCACCTTCTTCACTCTCACAACCTGCCGAGCGCGCTTGAGTTTTCCTACACCAAGCGCCCCGTGCTAGTCGGCCCCCTGATGGCGCGGAAACGAATCGGCGAGCTCCTCCTGGAGCGCGGTGCGATCAGCAAAGAGCAGCTCGAGTCGGGCCTGGCGGCGCAGAAGCGCACCCGGCAGCGGCTGGGGGTGACGCTGATTCAGCAGGGTGTGCTCTCCGAGATCCAGCTCGCGCAGGTGTTGGCGCAGTCGCTCTCGTTGTCCACGGTCGATCTGAACCAGGTGCAGGTCGACTGGTCGGCGGTGCACATGCTCCGCACCCGCTTCTGCGAGACGCACGAGCTGTTTCCCTTCGCCATCGACGGCAAGGGCACGGCGAACAAGCGCCTGCTGGTGGCGATGAGCGATCCGCTCAACCAGGCGGCCACGGAAGAGATCGAGTTCACCACCGGGCTCACCGTCACCGCCTACGTCTCGACCCACAGCCAGGTGCGCGCGGCGATCCTGCGCTACTACCACAAGGCCTCTCCTGCCGACGCCGCGGCCCGCGCCAGGCCCGCGCCCGCACCGGTGGCCGTCGAGGAAGATCCCCCGATGGTGATGGGCGAGGAGATCGTCTCGCAGCTCAGCCCGGTGGCCGAGGAAGCGCCCAGCCCCGCGAAGAAGAAGGGCGGCTCGGTGGCGAAGGACCTCGACTTCCTCTTCGGCGAGCGCCCCGACGAAGACAGCGAAGTCGAGAAGATGGAACGCCGCTTCTGGGCGCTGTTGCGCATCATGCAGCGCAAGGGGCTCATCACCCGCGACGAGTTCCTCGCCGAGCTGGAACGCGAGAGCTGAGTCTCCCGCTCCCTGCGCAGCGGGGAGAGGGCCGGGGTGAGGGGCGTTGACCCGAGCTCAAACCCCCTGCAGCATCGGCATGCGGATGGTGAAGGTGGTGCCCTGGCCCACCTCGCTCTGCACGGTGATCGAGCCGCCGTGGTTCTCGATGATGCCCTGAACGATCGACAACCCCAGCCCCGTGCCCTTGCCGTCGGGCTTGGTGGTGAAGAACGGCTCGAAGATGCGCGACTGCGTCTCGGCCGCGATGCCTGAGCCGGTGTCGGTCACCGTGACCACGGCCATGCTGTCGGCGGTGCTGGTGGCCACGGTCACCTTCCCGCCCGCCGGCGTGGCGTGGCAGGCGTTGGTGATCAGGTTCACGAACACCTGCACCAGGTTCTGGCGCACCGCCAGGAACCCGGGCACCTCGCCCAGCTTCTGCTCGATGGTGACGCCGTGCTTGTGCAGCACGTGGTCGCAGAAGCCCAGCGCCTTCTCGATCACCGCGTTCAAGTCGATGTCTTCGGGCTTGTCCTGCGCTGGGCGCGCGTAGTTGACCAGGTCGCGGGTGAAGCGCAGCACCCGCTCGGAGTTGTCGACGATGCGCTTGTACTTGTCGACGTCGGCCGGGTCGGCGGTGGGTGAGTGCTGCGCGCGGCGCCACAGCGCGTCGGCGTAGGTCGAGACCGCGGTCATGGGGTTGTTGATCTCGTGCACCACGGACGCGGCGAGCTGCCCCAGCGACGCCAGCTTCTCGGCCTGGATCACCCGTCGCTCCAGCTCGCGCATGCGGGTCAGGTCCTGCCCGATGGCCATCACGCCCTCGACCTCGCCCGACTGGCTCATCACCGCCGAGGTGCTGAAGGCCACCCGCATCTCGCGATCGCCCTGCCCCAGGAGCACCGACTCGACCCCGGTCACCGGCTGGCCCTTCATCGCCGCGCCGAACACGCGCAGCAGCTTGAGGCGCTCCGACTCGGGCATCAGCTCGGAGACCTCGGTGCCCAGCACCGTGGCCTTGGCGCGGCCGGTGAGCTTCACCAGGGCGTGGTTGAACACCACCACCTTGCCGTCGCGGTTCACCACGAGAATGAGGGCGTTCGCGTTCTCGAGCAGCTCCTCGAGGTACTTGCGCATGAAGGTGAGCTCGTCGATGAGCTTCGCGTTGCGCACCGCCACCGCGACCTGGTTGGCGAGCTGAATGAGAATGCGCTCGTCGGTCATCACGTCGGCGGTCAGCCCCGCCGGGTACTCGATGTTCACCGCGCCGAAGAGCTGGCCCGAGGCCACCAGCGGCGCCGCGATGCCGCGTACGCTGCCCTGGAAGAGCAGGGGCAGCTCGCCCGCGGTGATCAGCACCCGATCGATCGGCAGCCCCCGCGTCTCGAGGCTCGTCTTCTCCACCATCGAGCGGCGCAGGTGAAACAGGTCGCGCTGCCCGTCGCGCATGCGGCCTTCGGCGTAGAGCGAGGTGAGGTTGCAGGTGCGCGGGTCGACGATGCGCACGCAGAACGCGCGGCCGGGAAAGAGCCCCTTCACGCCGCGCGCCACGGTGGCCACCAGCTCTTCTTCACTGGTGGCGCCGGCCACGCTGCGGCCGATTTCCAGCAGGGCGGTCTCGACGCGGGCCTGTTCCAGCAGGGCGCGACCGGCGGCCGCGAGCGAGTCGAGCATCGGCGAGAGCCGCCGCGCCACCAGCGCCACGGTCTGCCCCCGGCGGGTGATCGACAGGGTGACGAGCTGGCCGGTCTTGCAGGCGACCTCCACCTCGACGCCGCGCCCGTCCTCGGGCACGGTCAGCCCCACCGTTTCCATGAAGTCGTGCAGCGAGCGGCCGGCGATCTCCTTGGCGCCGCACAGCACCTCGAACGGCCCGTTGCTGGTGACGATGTTGAGCGCGAGGTCACACAGCGCCGCGGGCGCGTCGACCATGTCGAAGAAGGCCTGGAAGGCGTCGGCGGCGGGCCCGGTGACCCCGAAGGGGAGCACGTTCGATTCAGTCTTCATGGGCAGCCGCCTTGTCCAGGTCGACGATCTTCGCGGTCCCCACGTACGCCTTGGTCTCGTACCGGGTGATCTTCCCGATCTTCTTCACGATCTCCGCCATGCGCTCGGCCTCGCGATGGATGATGTCGACCGGGCGCCACGTCGGCTCGGTCTCCTTGATCTTCCGCTTGAGCAGCTCGGCGTAGCCCATCACGGAAGTGAGCGGCTGGTTGAGCTCGTGCGCGGCGGTGCCAGCCAGGGCCACGATCACCGCGTTCTTTTCGCTCTCCAGGAGCCGCGCCTCGGCGTCGGTCAGCTTGCGCTCGAGCGAGATGCGATCGCGCAGGTCGGTGAAGAGCCCCACCGTCGCCGTCTCGCGCGCGCCCTCGTAGATGATCGACGCCGACAGGTTCACCGGAATGCGCTCACCGGTGCGCGCGATGATCTCGGCCCGGCTCGACGTCAGCCGCCCCGCGCCCCCCAGCTCGGACGAGCGGAGCTTCTTCATCAGCTCGAGCGCCACCCCCTCGGGGTAGAGCTGCGTGACGTGCAGCTTGCCGATCACGTCGTCGGCCTTGTAGCCACAGATGGCCTCGGCGGCCTTGTTGAAGAGGATGATGTGCCCCTTCATGTCGGCGGCGATGATCGCGTCGACCGAGCTGTCGATGAGGCGCTCGAGGAAGTCGGACGTCTGGCGCAGCTCTTCGGCCATGTGCCGCTGCAGGGTGACGTCGCGCAACGTGAGGATCGCCACCCCGTCGCCCGCGTCGCCCCTGAGCGGCGCCGCCGACACCGAGAGGGTGAGCCTGCGCCCGGTGCCGGTCTTCGCGTGGAGGTCGACGTCGCTCTTCACCTGGCCCTTCGAGACGGCGAACAGCACGTCGAGCAGCAGCGCCTCGTCGCTGGGGTTGGTGAGGGTGTTGATGTGTTTGCCCTCGGCGTCGGCCTGCTTGAGATCGAGCAGCGCCTGGCCGGCGGGGTTGAGCGAGAGCACGCACGCCCGCGCGTCGAGGATCGCCACCCCGTCGCTGAGGTGATCGAAGTACGCGGCGTACCGCTTCATCTCCGCCACGCGCTCCTCGGCGGCGATGCGGGCCGACTTCTCCTTCTCGCGCTGGCCGCGGATCCGCTCCAGCTGCCGCACGTTGCGGAAGGCGACCGCGGTGGCCTGGGCGACCGTGGTGAGGAACTCCACCTCGCGCGGGTTGAACGGCCCCACCGTCGAGCGGCGCAGCAGCAGCACGCCCTGCACCTGGCCCCGCACCGCCAGCGGGAGCGCCGCGAGGTTCCTGATGCCGCGCGCGGCCACCGAGGCCTTCACGTCCTCGAGCAGCGGGTGGCTGGGCGCATCTTCGACGATCACCGGCTTGCCCGTGCGCAGCACCTCGCGCACCTCCGGGTAGCGGGCGAGATCGATGCGGTGGTCCTTGAGCGCGGCGTCGTCGCTGGCGGCGATGATGGTGCCCTCGCCGCGCTCTCCGTCGACCACCACGAAGGCCACCCGGTCGATGTGCAGCTCGTCGGCGAGCCTGCGGGTGACGTCGTGGAGCAGCTCGTTGATGTCGGTGGCCTCGGCGTACCGGGCGGTGAGCTCGAGCAGCACCTGCAGGTCGCGCTGGCGCTGCTGGGCTTCCTTGAACATCGCCAGCCGGGCGCGCAGGTGCACCAGCCGCGGCATCAGCTCCTTCACGATCGAGTCGGGGGCGACCACCTCGAACACCGCCGCGTCGACGTCGGGCTTGGGAACGGTGATGCCGAGGATCGCGGCGCGCGGCGCCTTCTCCACGAGCAGCTTCCGGGCCAGCTCGGCGTTGGCGGCGCCGAGGTCGACCACCGCGACGTCGAGGTCGGGGCCCAGCCCGTCGGCCACCGGCACCCCGGCGGCCTCCAGCAGCCCCTTGAGCTGCGCGTACAACGCACCGTCGACCGGGAGCACCGCGACAGGCCTGTGGGAGGGCGACGACACCTTGGGTTTCTTTTAGCCCGAATCGCCCCTGATCAAACGACGAAGCCCCACCTCCAATGAAGGAAGTGGGGCTCTACTTCTGGCTCCCTCTCCCTGCGAAGGCGGGGAGAGGGCTGGGGTGAGGGGCCTTTTGAGAGCTCTTCAATACCCGACGGGGACCGCGCCGTGGTGCCGGCCGCCGTGCCGGCCCCCACGCCCGAACTGCACCTGCACCCCGTAGCGGTACGGCCGGGGCTGGTAGTCGTAGCTGGCCACCCACACCCATTCCTGGCGGTTCTCATAGTGACCCTGCGTCACCACCGTCTGGTACGAGCCCTGGGTGCAGCGCTGGAAACGGCGGTGCTGGCGGCACTGGCCGGGCACCCACACCTGCTGCTGCACGCCGGGCACCCAGACCTGCTGGGTCTGCAGTTGGTAGGAGCCCTGCTGGAAGCTCTGACCCTGCGGCGCGTACG
Source organism: Archangium sp. (assembly GCA_030681645.1). Taxonomy (GTDB): domain Bacteria; phylum Myxococcota; class Myxococcia; order Myxococcales; family Myxococcaceae; genus Archangium_A. The sequence goes on along the minus strand of JAUXRX010000018.1, from coordinate 342,637 downwards.
TCGGCCGGGGTCCGCAGTCGTCCGCGCGAGCCACCGTCGCGCCCATCGCCGCCGCCATCACTACCAATGCAAGGAGTGTTCGGTTCATGCCGTCTTCTACGGAGCCGGGGGCAGAAAAATTCACCTCTCCGCTCACCCCGAGCGGAGTCGAGGGGCGTCTCGACTTCGCTCGACGTGAACGGGCTCAAATGATCCACACTGCGCCCATGAGCTATCACCGTGACGATGTGAAGGCCCCGCGGGTCGCCGGCCTCGCCCTGAAGGCCTTCGTGGGAGCCCTCGAGAGCAGCCTGGGGCCCGTCCTCCTCGAGAAGCTGGTGCGGGACAGCGGCATCGATCAATGGCGCCAGCTGAGCGCGGGCGACGCGCCACCGGTGCAGTGTCCGCTGCCCCACCCTGCCCTTCCGGGGGAACAGCAGAGCGCGACTGAGCAGGCCGCCCGGGCGATCGCGGCGGCGCCGGAATCGAAGCGCGAGACGGTGGCGCTCTTCGCGGCGGCGTACCGGGGCGGCCTCGATCCCGTGGCGGTCGTGCGCAAGGTGCACGAGGGCATCGAGCGGCTCGACGGTCGCGACGAGCGCCTGGGCCTGTTCGTCTCACGCAAGCCCGACGAGGTGCTGGCCGCGGCCGAGGCGTCGGCGAAGCGGCTGCGCGCGGGGGCTCCGCTGAGCGTGCTCGACGGCGTGCCGGTGGCGTTGAAAGACGAGGTCGATCTGGCCGGTCACGTCACCACCCTGGGCACGCGCTGGCGCAAGGACGTGGCCACGAAGGACTCGACGGTGGCGGCGCGGCTGAAGGCCGCGGGCGCGGTGATCCTGGGCAAGCTCAACATGAACGAGATCGGCATCAACCCGATCGGCCTCAACCCGTGGCACGGCGCCGCGCGCAACCCGTGGAACCGCAAACACATCACCGGCGGCAGCTCGAGCGCGTCGGGCGCGGTGGTGGCGGCGGGCCTGTGTCCGTTGAGCATCGGGGCAGACGGCGGTGGCTCCATTCGCATTCCCGCGGCGCTGTGCGGCATCGTCGGGTTGAAGGCGACGTGGGGGCGCATTCCCGAGACGGGCGTGCCGCCGCTCTGCTGGAACGTCGGGCACGTGGGGCCGATGGGCCTGACGGTGGACGACGTGGCGGCGATGTACGCGGTGCTCGCGGGGCCCGACGAGCACGACGTGGTGTCGAAGCTGCAGCCCCCTGCGCACCTGGCCGACTACGAGAAGGGGGCGCTGGCCGGGGTGAGGCTGGGCATCTGCCGGGCCTGGTTCGACGACGCGGCGCCTGACGTGGTGGCGAAGTGCCGCGCGGCGGTGAAGTCGCTGACCGATGCGGGGGCGACGGTGGTGGAGATCGAAGGGCCCAACCTCAACACCGTGCTGTGGACTCACAGCACCCTCATCCTCACCGAGATGTGCCAGTCGATGGGGCCGCAGATCAAGAAGGACGTGACCCAGTTCGGCCTCGACACGCGCACCAACCTCGCCATCGGGCAGCACTTCCGCGCGACCGAGTACGTGCACGCACTGAGGCACCGGCACGCGATGACGCGCGAATGGCTGGCGACGATGCAGACCTGCGACGTGGTGATCACCCCCACCACCGCGACCACGGCCCCGCCGATCCCCGAGTCGTCGCTGCCTGATGGGGAATCGAACCTGCCGGTGGTCGACGCGCTGATGCGCTTCATCCGGGTGGCGAACATCACCGGCTTCCCTGCGCTGAGCGTGCCGGCCGGGTTCGATCGCGACGGGCTGCCGGTGGGCGTGCACCTGATGGCGCGGCCGTACGAAGAGAATCTGCTTTTCCGCCTGGGACGGGTGATCGAGCGCGAGGTCGAGGTGCGGACGCCGAAAGACCACGCCACCTGCCTCCCTCTCCCTGCGCCAGCGGGGAGAGGGCCGGGGTGAGGGGCGTGAGCGACATCACCGAATTCCGAACCACGACCTGTTCCGCCCACGATCACACCGAGTTCACCCTGCGCTTCCTGCGAGACGTCCCGGTGCCCGGCCTCGAGAAGATGCTGCTCGGCTACCTCGAGAACGCCGTCGCCACCGGCACGCGCTTCAAGCCGGGCCAAACCGTGCAACTCGGCTGGGCGACGCTGCGCCTGACCCAGCGCGACGACGGCACGCTCGGAGTCCTCGAGCCCGACCTGAAGGAAGAGCTCAAGTGGATCGAATCCGTCGATCAATCGCTGCTCGAGACCTGGCGCCACAAGGAAGTGCTCGACAGCCTGGGCCTGCTCGAGCGCGCCGACTACCCGCGGCAGGCGCTGCAGGCGATCGTCTGCAGCCGCGCGTGGGAAGCCCCCGCCTTCATGATGGGGAGAACGGCACCGAGCGCGCCGACCGACTCCGGCTGGTTCGTCGGCTGCATGGACGACGCGCACGATCACCAGTCGCCCGACGCGCTGAGCGTGGTGCCGCTGATCGAGATCGCGGTGAAGGTGCCGCCCCTGACCCAGTTCTTCGCGCTGCCCGAAGGGAGCGACGTGGTGGTCACGGGTGCGGGACGTTTGCGGGCGCGGGTCTTCTTGGAAGGCGAAGAGCTCAAACCGCGCGCGGGGTCGTACCTGGACGCCCTCAACCGTCAGGACTGAAGTCGCTCGACACCGGCTCCGACCTGAGAAAGCCTGCGCCCTCCTTTCACGCACGAAGGCGTTCTCCACATGGGCCAGGTCACACTCCGCGATCTTTCGACCAACGAAGACATCGTCGTCCCGCCCGAGGGCTACATCTTCGGCCGCGTCGGGGGCGATGCCGACATTCAGATCGAGGACAACTCGATCTCCCGGCGCCAGGCGCGGGTGTCGCTCAAGGGCGGCATGTGGCTGCTCGAGACGTTGGCGGTTCCGCAGGGCTCGAAGGCACCCCGCCCGGTGCAGCTGCAGGAAGGCGCCAGCTTCACCGTCGGCCAGAGCGAGTTCGAGGTGGTGCAGATCGAGGCCGAGGAAGACGAGCCGGCCGCGCCGACCATCGCCCCGGGCAAGGGCAGGCCGGGCCCGCCGCCCGCCGCGGCGAAGAAGCCGAATCCCCCGCCGAGCAACGCGAAGACCCAGGCCTCGCCTCAGCCTCCGAAGAAGGGCGCTCCGCCCGCGCCCGCGGGAGCCGCTGAAGAAGCGCCCGCCGGGGGCATCAAGGCCCTGTTCGTCGGCGTGCCCAAGGGCATCGCGTACTACCTGGTGAACGTCCCCAAGCTGCTGGTGAACCCGTTCGGCACGGTGCGGAAGACCCTGGAGGAGCTGCCGGCCGAAGCGATGGGGAAGACCGAGCTCATCGGGTACGCCCTTCCCTCGATGCTGGCGACCGCGCTGCTGGGCAGCATCGCGGGCGGCATCGGCGCGCTGATCGGGGGCGGCGGCTTCCAGCTGATGCTCTTCATTCCGATCGTCCCCGCGGTGATCGCGGTGGTGGCGGCGGTGATCACCGGCTTCATCTTCCACCCCGTGACGGAGTGGATCATCACCAAGCTCAAGGGTGAGTCGGACGCGCGCTCGCGCTCGAACTTCTTCCTCCAGATGCAGACCCTCGCGATCATCACGGCTGTCCCGGGGGCGCTCTTCACCATCCTCAATTCCCTCCCGGTTCCCTTCATCGGCGCCATCGGCCTGGTGCTGGGGGTCATCGCATCACTCGCGACGCTTTACGTAAGCGTGCAGTGGATCGTGTTCTTCAAGCTAGTGAAGTGGGTCAAGCCGGTGGTGTTGGTACTTGGCGCCCTGGGGGCGCTCAACAGCGTCTGGGGCGTGATCTCGTACGTCCTTCACCCCAAGTCTCTGGGGACCGGCTCTTCTATCGCCGCGGTTGCAACAGATGGAGACACAGCGGAAGTTGACCTCGGCGAGATGCCGACCGATCCGGCCGAGGCGGCCGAGTGGTCGAAGAAGCGCGCGGCGGCGCTGACGGCGGCGGCGCAGAAGAAGGCGCAGGCGGCGATCGACGACGCGAACGCGAAGGTGGCCGACGCGAAGGACAAGGCCGACGACGCGAAGGACGACAAGGCCGACGAGCCGGTGAAGACCACGAAGAAGGACCCGCCTCCGAAGCCGGAGCCGGTCGCCGCGAAGGATCCGGAGCCTGCCGCGAAGGACCCGGAGCCGGTGGCGAAGAACACGCCTCCGCCTCCCGAGCCGACCGTGACGCCGAGCGGCGGCTACGCCACGTTCGCCAAGCGCCGCGACGCGGTCGAGAAGGCGTTCGAGAACGACCCCACCCTGCTGCAGAAGAGCGCTGACCTGCAGAAGCTCTACGGCGAGTACATCGAGGACGCGTACGACCTCGACAAGAAGTGGGGCAAGGAGAGCCAGAAGAAGCCCGAGCGCGCGAAGCTCAACGCGCGGCTTCGTGACGCTGAGCTCTACGGCAAGAGCGGCAAGACGATCGACTCGATCGCCGCGAAGCTCGGCATCAAGTAGCCCCTGTCTCCCTCTCCCTGCGCCAGCGGGGAGAGGGTTGGGGTGAGGGGCGGACCTCTCAGCGGCCCTGGCGGCGATCGGCCAGGTAGCCGTGCGAGCGCAGCCAGCCCTCTGACTCGACGCGAGGCTTGTCGCTGGGACGCCAGGCCGACTCGACCACCAGCTCGCCCCACATGGTGGCGGCCTTGCCGCGGCGGCGATCGGTGTTGGTGAGTTCGATGGGCTTGTTCTGCTCGTTCATGGGCATCTCCGGGTGGAACAGGTGGCTACGGACCTGATCCAACGCGCCGCAGAGCGTTCGTCAAAAAAACAGCAGCGTCTTGCCCTCGCCCCCACCACTATTCAGCGCGAAGCAGCGCGCGAATCACGATCGCTTCCTTCACGTGAATCACCCGCTTCTCGCCCCCGCACCGCCAGGTGTCGGGGATGGTCTTGAGCTTCCAGCCCGTGGGGCCCATCACCTCGGTCAGCCACTTCGGGCGCGTCTCGACGGTGAGGTTGTCGCAGCCCATCGACCAGCGGTGCACGTCGTTCGGGTCGATCTTCACCACCGCGTGAACGATCGTCCCGTCGTCGCCCGGGTAGATGTGGAACGCCGCGTCGTCCGGCTGCGTGGGGCAGATCGCGAAGTCGCACAGAAACGCCACGCGCTCCTTCGCCGTGGCGAGGGTGGTCGAGCGGTGCACGTCGCTGTCTGACTTCGGGCAGGCCGACAGCGCCAGCACCGCGACCGCCCACCTCACTGCGGCTTCACCTCGTTGCAGCTCAGGCCGTTGGCCGGCGCGCAGTTGCTGCCGATGAAGCACCCGCCTCCGCCCTGGAAGTCGACGCAGCGAATCGAGCGGCAGTCGGTGTCCACCACGCACGAGCGGCGGCTGACGCTGCACTCGCCGGCGCTGCAGGTCTCCTGCGCACAGTCATCGTCGACCTGGCAGGTGCAGAACCCGTCTTCGTCACCTTCGTCGACCGCGCACTTGCCCGCGCAGTACCCCATCGTCTGCCCGGGAGCCTTGGCGCAGGTACCGCCGCGCCGGCACTCGGCGTCGGTCGCGCACGGCAGCGCCGAGTTGACCGGACACGACGGATTCGTCCGCGTGCACGCCCACTGGCTCACCACCACGATCACGTCCTGGCAGGCGTACCCGCGCGGGCACGACTGGCCCGACGCGCAGTCCGCGCCACAGAACGAGTTGCCCGGGTGCCGGGTGTCGATGAGGCAGTAGTTCGGGCCCGTGCCGCAGATGCTGACGCCGCCGCCGAAGGTGCAGTTGTCGCAGTACGGGCGCAGGCGCGTGTCGTAGTCGGTGTAGCAGCGCGCGCGCGGAGAGCCGGCGTCGGGCTGGACGCCGCAGCTCTCCCCGAAGCGGCAGAACGTGGAATCGGCACAGAACTCGGGGTCGCAGGTGCCGATCTCGCACCGGGCCAGCTCTTCCGGCGTGGTGCCGGTGCAGCTGCACGCGACGTCAGCGCAGCGGCAGCTCGTGCCGTTGCAGTCGCCGTTGGTGCGGCAGCCCATCACGCAGCGTGAGCGGGCGACGTCGCAGACCTCGCCGAGCACGCACTGCAGATCCGACGAGCAGCGGCCGCGCGGCAGGCACTGGCCGCTCGAGGTGTCGCAGAACGTCGAGGTGTCGAGGCAGTCCTGGTTGTTCTCGCAGCCCGACCGGTCCTGGCAGAAGCCGGCCACGTTGCAGAACTGGGCGCCCGGGCACGCGTCGTCGGTGCGGCAGTAGCAGACGCCCGTCTGCGCCTCGCAGCGATAGGCCGAGGTGGGCGAGCCGCACTCCTTGTCCTCCCGGCAGCCCTTTCCGCCGAGCCGCGTGTCCTTGCAGCCCGCCATCGCCAGCACTGAAGCGCTCACGAAGAGCGCAAGACGAAGACTCATGGAGTGAAGCCGTTGCTGAGCGCGATGGTGTAGCTGGACCAGCTCACCCCGGAGAGCGTGTCGTAGGTCCACTGGTTGTACGCAAACTTCGGCGCGCGGCTCGACAGGATCACCACGAAGAGCTGGTTGCCTGCCTCCTCCCGGTTGAGCTTGTCGACCGCGAGCTGCGGCACCACCACCTGGTTCTCCGTGCCGGGCAACACCATGCTCCACACGGTGATGTTGCCGAACAGCGTCGGCCTCAGGATCTGCACGTTGTGCAGGTTCGGCACCGGGCCGGGCGCCATCGTCCACGAGATGGTGCCGGTGAAGGCCGCGCTCGGCTGCACGATGTTCGGTGCGGGGAGCATGGGCCCGATGGTGACGCCCTGGGTGAGGTCTCCGGGCTGACGCCTGAAGTAGTAGCTCACCGGGTACGTCGCCGAGCCCGCCGACTCGTTGAGGAAGATGAAGTTGCTTCCATCGAGCCGCGGGAAGCTCGGGAACGTGAGGTTCGCGCTCGCCGACGACACGCTGGTCGCCGCAGCCGTGCCCGTGCCCCAGTTGTTCGGGTTCGGAATGAAGCCTTCCGCGCCGAGCTCGAGCCAGGCGTAGAGGCTGTTGAAGCCCGGCTCGGGCCCGAGCGGCCCCTCGAACGTGAGCGGCGAGTCGATGGTCATCGGCACCGACACGTCGAGCTGCATGTCGATGATGATGTCCTTGCCGGTGGCCGGGTTGTCCGGCGAGGTGGTGATGCCGCGCTTGATGCCCATGCCGATGGGCGTGAAGTTGTTCGTGCGCGCGATGCCGAGGATCGCGTAGACGGCCCGCAGCCCCGCGCCCGTGTAGACGAGGTAGTCGGCGCCGTCCGTGACGACGCGCCACTTCTCGCGCGACTTGTCGGGCGGGTTGCCGAACGGAGGGCCGCTGTAGAGCGACGTCTGCGCCACGAAGACGCGCGCCTCGAGGCTCTCACCAGCCACCAGCGGCCGCGGCGACTTGAAGCCGGTCACCCGCCCCGCGATCGTCGACGGCGGAGGCCCGGGAGGTGGGAAGCCTGAGCCCGGCTCGCCTCCGCCCGTGCGCGCGATGAAGACCGTCAGGTTCTCGGCGTTCACCCCCGTCACCGTGGCCGACTCGTAGAAGTCCTTGATGACGGTGATGGTCTCGGCCTTCACCAACGAGGGATCGGAGAAGGTGATCTGCCCGCGCTGATCGGTGAAGCCCTGGAACGGCGTGGTCGGGTCGAGGCCCAGCATCACCTGCGCACCCGGCACCGGCGCCCCGTACGAGCCCTGCGTCGAGTCGAGCACCGTGATGTTGAGCGTGCCCACCAGCGGCCCGCCCGAGAGCCCGCCCGAGATGCTGCGCGGGTCGAAGTACGAGAAGCCGCCGGGCAGCGTGTCGTTCTCGGTGAGCCGCTCGACCCTCACGTCCACCACGCCCACCGAGCCCTTGGGCGTGCGGCAGGTGATGGTGTGGCTGTCGACGAACTTGAGATCCTTCGCGTTGAACTGGCCGAACTTCACCACCATCGAGTCGCCGAAGCCTGAGCCGAGCACCGTCACCAGCGTGCCGCCTGCGATGGCGCCGCGCTCGGGCTGCACCCGGCCGATGGAGAGCGGCTCGAAGTACGTGAAGCCACCGGCGAGCAGCGCCTCGTTCTCGACGTCGGCGGTCTCGCGCATCCACACGTCGCTCGGCGCGCCGCCACTGCCCGCAGGCGTGGTGAGCGTGACCGCGGTCTCGGAGGTCACCGTGACAGCCGTCGCGGCGAAGGTTCCGACGTTGAGGTCGATGCCCGCGGGGATCGCCGAGCCCGCGAGCGCCACCTGCGTGCCACCCGCGGCCGGGCCCGTGTTCGGCGTCGCCGACGCGAGCGTGATGCGCCAGGTCGCCGCGCCCGGCAGGGTGATGGTCGAAGCGCCGATCGCCTCGACGTCGGAGACGCGAGGCGCCGCTCCACGCGCGGGGATCGTCAGCTGGGCAGTGGAGAAGGTGCGCGCCCCGACGACGGCCGCGACACCCCCGATGGTGACGTCGAGCGTGCCCACGTCGAGCGCCTGCCCGGTGAGCTGCACGGTGTCGCCCGCGCGGATGAGCCGCGGCGAAAGGCCCAGCACCGCGAACGGCCCGGCCGGATCGAAGTACGTGAACGCGCGCCGCGCCGTCCAGGCGCCCGCGGGCGTGGTGATGCTCACGTCGACGGCTCCAGCCGTGGCGGCCGGAGTCACCGCGGTCACCTCGGTCGCAGACACGACGGTGAAGCTGGTCGCGTCGGTCGCGCCGAAGCGCACGGCGGTCGCGCCGGCGAACCCCGAGCCGATGAGCGTGATGGTGGTGCCACCCGCGATCGGCCCGGTGACGGGCGAGATCGAGGCGATGCGCACGTCGGGCAGGTACGTGTAGCTGCGCCGCTGCGTCGACACGCCGTTCTTGTTGTAGACGACCAGGTCGACCACGTCGGCCAGCAGGCCGCGCGGGGCGATCGCCTTGAGCTGGGTCGACGAGACGAAGGTGATGCGCGGGCTGGAGAAGCTGCCGAAGAGCACCTGGGTGTCGGCGGTGAAGCCCTGGCCGGTGATGGTCACCTCGTTGCCACCCGCGAGCGGGCCCTGCGCCGGCGTGAAGCCGGTGACCACGAGCTCATCGAAGTACGTGAAGCAGTTGTTGCAAACGAAGCTGCCGTTCGGGTTGCGAATGGAGACGGACGCCTGCCCCGACACCCCGGGCGGCGTACGCAGCTCGATCGTCTCGTCGTCGATGATCTGGAAGTCCTGCACCTGGTTCCCTCCGATGCGAATGGTGGTCACGCCCTTGGCCTGCGAGCCCGTGCCCGCGAAGTCGCGCAGGAACGCCGAGCCCTCGAGCAGCACCGACGTGCCGCCGGCCGACGCGCCGCGCGGGGGCAGCAGCCGGGTGATGCCCAGCTCAGGCGGAGGACCCGCGTCCTCTTCACCCGCGTCCGGCACCTCTTCGCCTGCATCGAAGCCCGCGTCGACCTCGACTGACGCGTCGGGCTCTCCGGCGTCAGGCACCGGCTTCGGGTCGCAGCTGCACGCCGAGATGACGAAGGCCGCGAGGAACAGCAGCGAGTGTTGAGCTCTCATGGGAACTCCAGTGACAGCGTGTACGAATTGGCGCTTCGGTCCGTGTCGCCGACGACGCGCACGAGGATCTGGTTCGAGGTGAGCGCCGTGCCCGGCACGGTGATCGACGGCATCAGGTCGGCCACGCAGCCGATGAGCGTGGTGCCGTCACCCTGGAAGAGGCAGACGCGCAACAGGCCGTTGCCCGCCGCGTAGTTGACGAGCCTGGCCCGCACGCCCTGCCCGGCCGGCACCGTCGAGCGGAACCAGTCCTGGTCCTGCGGGCAGATGCGGCCGTCGGCCTGCGTGCTCGTGTTGAGCAGCGTGGGCTGCGTCGCCGAGTCGTTCGGCTCGAGCGTGTCGTCGTCACACGGCGTGCCGCGCGACTTGAGGAAGGTGACGTCGTACGTCTGGAACGGGTCGATCGTGCTCACCACCACGAAGTACGTGGCCGGCAGCGGCGCGACGTAGCTCACCAGCAGGCGGCCTCCGGCGAGCGTGCGGCCCGTGGTGTCCTTGACCACGGTGGTGAAGTTGTTCTCGGCGAACGGGTCGGCGTCCACGTTCACGCCCAGCAGGTCTCCGCGGGACAGCGCGATGGAGTACCAGTCCTGGTCGGCGGGGCAGAGCGTCAGGCTGCGGTACGGGCCCGCCGCGACGCTGAAGGCCTTGGTGTCGTCGTTGTTCGGCTCGTAGCGATCAGGCTGGCAGTCGCGGGCGATGCAGCGGCCGCTGGGCACGTCGCAGCGCTGGTTGCTCGCGCAGTTGTCGTCGCTGGTGCACGCGGGGGCCTTGGGGAGACAGGCGCCCGTCTGCACCAGGCAGACCAGGGGCACCGAGCAGTCGCGGTCGGTGTAGCAGCGCGTGCCGGCCGAGCAGTTGCCCGCGGGGTCGCAGGTGAGGCCCGGGCCACACTCGGCGTCGGCTGCGCACTGCACGCACTTCTCGGCCACGCAACGCTGGCCGGGGGCGCAGACGTCGACCTGGGTCTCGGGCGTGCAGCGCGGCTGGCACTGGCGTGAGCCGGTGTTGCAGATCTCTCCGGCCGAGCAGTCGTCGTTGATCGAGCAGCCGAGATCTTCTTCGCAGACCAGCGTGATGCGGTTGCAGCGCTCGCCCTGGGGGCATTCGCTGCTCAGGCCTCCGGCGCAGAGCGAGACCTCGGAGCGCGGCTGGCAGAGCCCCTGCTTGCACCAGGAGCCGGCCTGGCAGTCGTCGTTGATCGCGCAGGCCGTGCCCCAGCCGGCTCGCAGGGAGCAGAGGCGCGATTCGGAGTTGCACTCTTCCTTCACGCTGCACTGGCCCGAGGTGCTGCAGGTCGCGCAGAACTGATCACTCGTGCAGACGAGGCCCGCGTCGCATTCGCTGCGGGTGGTGCATTGCGGTTCTTTGCCGGCGTCGGCTTCGGGCTTCACCTGCGGGCAGGCGGTTAAAAGCAGCGCCAGGAGGGCCACCTGTCTCCCTTTCCCCGCAAGCGGGGAGAGGGTCGGGGTGAGGGGCCTGGCCCTCATGGCAGCACCGTCACGTCGCCGCTGGGCCAGGTCACGTCGACCACTTCCCAGACCGTGCCGCGGGTCTGGAGGGTCTTGCTCCGCTCGGCCTTGAGAATGCCGAACAGGTACACCCGCACCGTCACCGTGCTCGCCGGCATCGGGCTGAGCAGCTCGTTCTCGTACATCACCGCGACGCGGTACGTGCCGTCGACCGGGTTCACGTAGCCGAAGACCTCGGGGCCGTAGCCGGTGAGCGCGTCGCGCACGAGCTGCGGGTCGTCGTTCGTGTCGCCCACCAGGCCCCAGTCAGGCGTGCGGTTCTGGTAGTAACAATCGTCGGGCGTGGTGTTGAGCAGCGCCATCGAGTTGCGCAGCACGTGCAGATCGAGATCGGTGCCCGGGTTGTCCCAGAACATCTCCACCAACAACTTCTGCGCGGGCGCGGCCACCACCGTCGCGCGCGCGGGCTGACAGGACTTCGCGCCCGTGGAGTCGGTGACGTCGAGCTGCACCTCGTAGGCACCCGGCACCATCGCGTCGAGCGTCATCTCGGTCGTCGCGGCGTCGGGCATCGCGATCGTCGTCGACGACGCGAGCGGCTTGCTGCGAATGGTCCACTTGTACGTGATGGGGTCGTCGCCGTCGGGATCCATCGAGGCCGTGCCGTCGAGCGTGATGCGCTGCCCCGGTGCGCCGTTGCCGAGCATGGCGATGTTGGCCACCGGCGCGCGATTCACGGTGGCCGTGAGCGGAATGATCAGCTCCCGCTGCTCCGGATCCGTCGAGCGGATGCGGATGCCGCCGGTGAGCGTGCCTTCGCTCGTCGCCGCCGCCGAGACGCGCACGGTGAGCTGGATCTGCCCCGGCAAGCCGTTGCTGCCGATGGTCTGCACCGTCGCCGGCGTGCGCGTCGAGCCGACGAAGCTGAACGCGGGCGAGGTGCCGTCGGTGAAGGCGATCTCTTCGATCACCAGGTCCGCCGTGCCCTTCGAGAGGATGGTGATCAGCTGCACCGTCGACGCGCACTCCGCCACCCGCCCGAAGTCGAGCATCGGCGGCTGCAGCTCGATGATCGCCTTCGTGCTGCCCACGCCGGTGAGCGCGAGCGTGATGTGCTTGTTGTCTTCGTCGTCGGTGTCGAAGTCGAGCGTGTCTTCGTAGGTGGCTTCGGCGACCGGCGTGAAGACCACCACGATGTTCTCGGTGACGCCGCTCTCGACCAGCTCCGGCTTCGCCTCGAGGCGGAAGATGCCGTCGGCCTTGCCCAGCGTGATGTTCGACACGTTCATCTTCGCGCGGCCCACGTTGGTGAGCGGGATCTCGACGCGCTTCTGGTTGAGCACCGGCAACAGCCCGAAGTCGACCGGCGACCCCGGAGGCGACAGGCGCGGCTTCACCTGCTGCAGGTTCTGGTTGTCGCAGCCCACCAGCGCCAGAAGCACGAGCCCCAGCGCACCGTTCATCGCGGGCGGGCGGTGCCGCCGAAGCCGTTCGGGCAACCCTGCTCGGGCTGGGCCCATTCGATCGGCGCTCACGGGCCCTTCCCTTCCTCGTAGTACTGGAGCTCGATTTGTCCCGAGAGCCCCGGCACTGATTCACCCGCGAAGTAGACGAGGTTGCCGCCCTCTTCGTATTCCCACCCGTCCGGTGCGCCCTGCCTCGGCGTGCAGACCACGTTCATCGAGTCGGCCGGGTTGCCCTCGCACTTCGTGCGATCGATCGACGCGCAGGCCGCGGTCTGATCAGCCGGCACGTTGCACGGGTAGCGCAGCCGCACCTGGATGGTCTGGATGTTGGGCTTGGCCTGCAGCGCGAACTTGCGCTTGAGCCCCACCGCGTTGCGCGCCAGCTTGCCCAGGGTGGTGGAGAAGTTCGTGTCGCAGATGCTGCCGACCTCGCCGCCCGTCAGGTCGGACAGGGCCTTGTAGCGGGTGCCCGGCGTCGCCCCGCAGGTGTTGCTGGGGGTGTCGCCCATGATGGCCGCGGTGGTGACCGTGCCGTCGTTGCCCACGCCCTTCACCGTCTCGAAGTACCGGTAGAAATACCGCACGTCCTGGCTGGACCGGTCCTCTTCGTCCGTCACGAAGATCAGGTACAGGTACGCGTCGCGCCGCAGGAACTGGAACACCGTGTTCGTCTCGCAGTTCGCCCGGCAGGTGGCCTGCCCGGTCGTGGGGCACGCCGCCTGGCACTGCATCACCGACGCCGCGTTCGCCTGCGCCTGCAGGTCGAGCGACATGCGCGCCGCCTCGAGGCCCACCTCGAACGGGCTGCCGTTGATGCCCACCTTCACGTTGTTCGCGAAGGCCGTGGCCACGTTCGGCGTGGTGGGGCTGAGGATCTTCGGGGTGCCCACGAAGCGGCCCGCTTCCTTGAAGATGTCGGTGGTGGTCACCGCGATCCGGTAGTCGATGGAGTTGCGGGTGAACTCGGTGATGAACGAGCTGAAGTTACGCGCGATGTTCTCCTGCCGCGGCGCCATCGAGCCCGAGTTGTCCACCACCCAGAGCACGTCGATCTTCGAGGCCGCCTGCTGGGTGTAGGTGTCGACGCGCACGTCGGGTGGCAGGGTGCCCACCAGGTTGGGGGGCCGGCACTCGCAGCCGACGACGGAGACGGCCAGCAGGAGCATGGAGAGAGGGGTGCGCAAAGCCATGTGGGTATAGCAAGGTGCGCACCGGCCTGAGTGCTCCAGAAGTCGAGCTACTTCAGAGACTTGGGGGTCAGCCCCCTATCTCATTGACTTGGTTTACCGCGCCTTCTATGGCGCGGCCGCCATGGCATCACTCCGCGACATCCGGAAGCGCATTCGCTCGGTCAAGAACACGCGGCAGATCACCAAGGCCATGAAGATGGTTTCGGCCGCCAAGCTGCGCCGCGCGCAGGACAACGTGATCGCCGCGCGTCCCTACGCGAAGACGCTCGACGCGGTCATGTCGACGCTGATCTCCAAGTCCGAGCCGGGCGAGCTGTCTCACCCGCTGCTGTCCCGCCGCGAGGTGAAGAAGGTCGAGCTGCTCGTGGTGACCAGCGATCGCGGCCTGGCCGGCGGCTTCAACGCCAACATCAACCGCCGCGCGCTCAAGTACATCGCCGAGCAGCAGAAGGCGGGCGTCGAGGTGACGGTCACCACCGTGGGCCGCAAGGGCCACGACTTCCTCCGTGGCCGCGGCACCACCATCCGCAAGGACAACCCGGGCCTCCTGCAGAAGCTGTCGTACGCGGCGGCCGAGTCGCTGGCGAAGGAGCTGAGCAAGCGCTTCCTCGATGGCGAGGTCGACTCGGTCTTCATCATGTTCAACGAGTTCGTCTCGGCGATCGCCCAGGTGCCCACGCAGGCGCAGCTGCTGCCCTTCGAGGCGCACGCCGCCGACACGAAGAGCGGCCAGGCCTCGGTCGACTACAAGTACGAACCCAACCCGCAGGCGGTGCTCGAGCAGCTGGTGCCCCAGGCGGTGGCGGTGAAGATCTACCGGGCGCTCCTCGAGAGCTACGCCGCCGAACACGCCGCGCGCATGACCGCGATGGAAAACGCCACGCGCAACGCCGGCGACATGATCGGCTCGCTCACGCTCTTCTACAACCGCAGCCGCCAGGCGCAGATCACCAAGGAGCTGGTGGAGATCGTGTCCGGCGCCGAGGCGCTCAAGGGCTAACCCTTCTCTCCCTCTCCCTGCGAAGCGGGGAACGGCGAACTCGCGCCTCGAGGGGAAAGAGGGCCGGGGTGAGGGGCCCATCGCCGACAGCCGGTGACCGGTTGGGGCGGGTACTTTGGCGGCGTCCCCTCCTGGCACTTCAGGAAGTGCGAGCGCTCACTCTTCACGTCGCGCTTGTGCGCGCACTGATGGCACTGGCTGGTGGGAAACGGGAGCACGGCGCATTCTTTAGCCCGCTCGAGAAAAAATGAGCGGGACGAGCCGTCCCCACGACTCGTCCCGCCCGCCTTCCCCTGCCCTGCCCCCGGCACGTCGCCTCACCGGATTCCCCAACCCGGAAGGCGCGCGCACGGGGTCTTCCCCCTCACGCCGCGCTGACGAACGGCTCGCGAGAACGTGTGGCCTGTTCCCCTCGCGCGCTCCGTTTGTCCGCGTACATCTCCTCGTCGGCCCTCGCCAACAGCGAGGCCTCCCCGTCTCCGTACAGCCAGCTGGCGAGGCCCACCGCCAGCGCCCGCGGCCCCAACCCCACCCCCGACAACACCGGCGCGTGAGCGCGGATGCGCTCCACGACGCGATCGGCCTGCTCGCGATCGGTGTCGGGCAGAAGCACCCCGAACTCGTCTCCGCCGAGGCGGCACACCACGTCTTCCGAGCGCACCAGGTTCTCGAGCACCTGCGCGACCGCCCGCAGCGCCGCGTCACCAGCGGCATGGCCCTGGGTGTCGTTGAGGCGCTTGAAGTCGTTCACGTCGATGCAGATGACCGACAGCGCGCTGGTGGGGTTGCGCTTGAGGCGGCAGAGCTCTTCGTTGAGGCGCTCGGTGAAGCAGCGGCGGTTGCGCAGGCCGGTGAGGGGGTCGCGGTAGGCCAGTGCAGAGAGGCGCTCGTTCTCTTCCCGAAGGCGGTCGATCTCCTCGCGCATGCGGATGAGCTCGCGGCGCTTGGTGAACTCGACGGTGCTGGCGATGCTGTTCGTCACGCGTCCCGGTAGAGCAACCCGCTTGCCAATCCACCGCGCTGACGCGTCATGGGTGGATCAGCCGCTTGCGCGAGGGCGCGTCAGTTCATTGACGGAAAAGGTTGCAGTTGCCGGGGGAGCGGATGATTCACGTGTCACCAATGACCCTCGAGACCGCGGCCCTGGGCGCGATCAGCCTCAAAGACTGGACCGGAGCGCCAGTGGTGATCTCGAGCGCATGGGCCGGGAGCCCGGCCATTCTGGTGTGGCTCCGCCACTTTG
The DNA here is from genome assembly GCA_030681645.1 of Archangium sp. GTDB lineage: Bacteria > Myxococcota > Myxococcia > Myxococcales > Myxococcaceae > Archangium_A. Next base: position 326,881 of record JAUXRX010000018.1, on the reverse strand, counting down.
GCTGACTCTTCTGCCGCGAGCAGGCGACCGGGTTCCGGTCCCGACATGAAGAGCTGAAGGCGAAGGGCATCAACCTGGTGTTCATCGGCAGCGGAAACGCGCTGATGGCCGCGGACTTTCGTCAGCAGCTCGGGCTCGAGGTGCCGGTGTGGGTGGACCCCAGGCGGGTGACGTACGCGCACCTGGGCTTCAAGCACTCGGTGCTCAGCGCCGTGGGGCCCAGGGTGTGGGGCCACTTCCTGCGGGCGTGGCGAGAGGGCTTCCGGCAGGGCGCGACGCAGGGCGATCCCTGGCAGCAGGGCGGCGTGCTGGTGGTGCGGCGTGGCGGGGCGATCGAGTACGGCTTCGCGTCGGCGACGGCCGGCGATCATCCGCCGCTGGAGCTGGTGATGAAGCACGCCACCGCAGCGGCGGCTGGCGCCTGAAACCTCTCCCTGCGAAGCGGGGAAAGGTCGGCCGCAGGCCGGGTGAGGGGCCCACTGCGAAGTCTGCCCCTCACCCCGCCCTCTTTCCCCTCGAGGCGCGAGTTCGCCGTTCCCCCCTGCGCAGGGAGAGGGAGACAGGCTGAACGAACTTCTGATCTGTCGTACTAGAAGTGCGCGCCATGAGAACACTCCTCCTCGCGCTGCCGCTCCTGACCTTCCTGTCGTGTGAGAAGTCGAAGACGGACGCCGCGCCCACCGCCCCGAAGAAGGTGAAGGACGACACCGCCGGCAAGGCCGAGGTCGAGTTCTTCGGCACCTGGTCAGCGGGCGAGGTGAAGGCGGCGAAGTACATCTTCGTCGCGCAGGCCGAGCCGTGCACGCCGGTGCCCGAGAAGCCCACGCGGTACGGCGAAGAGAAGCTCGCCGCGCCCGGCCCGCTCTTCTCGGAGTTCTACATTCCGCAGGGCACCGTCGGTCACACCTGCGTGTACGGACTCGACGAGACAGGCAAGGTCGTCTCGGCCGCCGGCTCGACGCAGAACCCGATGACCTTCAAGGGCGAAGGCGAGGTCATCTTCGGCAAGCTCGACTACGCGCTCAAGGCCCCCTGAGACCCGGGCCACGCTCGGCTCAGGGCACCGCTGCGACTGCCTCGTCGACCAGCTCGGGCGCCAGCATCGAGGGCACGAGCATCGAGCGGAGCGCCGTGGCCTCCGGCGTCGGCCTGACGAGCAGCTCGTCGAGGTAACGCGGTGAGAACGTCTGGTAGCGCAGCCGCACCTCGACGCCCGCCGGCGTGCCGGTCAGCGGCAGCTCGAAGCGCACGTCGTCGAAGCCGGCGCGGAAGTCTGCGTCGCTCACGCCCACCGGCGCGGTGGACTGCGGCCCGGTGGTGGTGTCGAGGTGACCGTGGGGGAGCAACCGATCGTCCTTGAGGTAGCCCTGCGCGCCCAGCAGGTCGAAGCTCGGCCCGCCCGCGCCGTCGTCCATCACCGACTCGAAGACCACCACCTCGCTCGCAGTGGTGACGCGCGCGCGGTGCAGGTGATGTGGGCCGCCGCGGAGCTCGGCCGCCAGCGGCTGGCCGTCGGCGCCGATGATGCGGGCCGCGCCATCGACGGCGCCAGACTCGAACAGCACGGCGCCTGCCCCATCGAGCACGCGCACGTGGAGGAAGGCGCGCCGGCTGGGGTAGCCGGAAGGGAACTTGTGACCGGTGAGGTTCTCCACGCGCACGGTGAAGGACAGCGTTCCGCTGGCGCGCTGCGCGTCGAGCAGCGTGACGCGCGCCGCCCGGGCGCGGAGGTTGTCCCGGGCGAGCTGCTCGGCGCCGCGCAGGGCCGCGTCACCGGCGATGGGGTTGAGCAGCGCGCGTCCTTGCGTCAGCAGCTTCGGCAGCAGCGTGTTGGCCCCCACGAAGACGTGCCGGGAGAACGGCCCGCGCGCGGCAAGCTGCCCGAAGTCGGTTCCGTCGGGGCGATGCGCCAGGCGGGTGAAGAGGGGCTGCCCGTCGTCGCGCGTGTCGGGCATGTGACAGCTCTGACAGCTGCGCGGGGTCGTCCCGCCGCCCTCGGTGCTGAAGGCAGAGCGCCGCCACTCGAGGTACGTGAGCTGCTCGCCCAGGTGATGGCCGGTTCCCGAACCTTCGGGGGTGAGGGCCTCGGTCACCAGGGCGTGGCAGGTGCCGCACAGCGCCGAGTCCTGCACGTGGCGGCCCTCGACGGGTGTGAAGCCGGTGCGGTTGACCATGGGCATGGCGAAGGGCGCCGCGTAGGGCCCCACCAACTGCCGCGCGGTCGCCAGCTGGTACCCGCCGCTGAAGCTCGAGTCCTGGCCCAGGTTGGTGGGCTCGATCTGATGGCACAGCGTGCAGGACACGCCGTCACGCGCGAGCCCACCCTCATCGGTGGCCGACTGGAGGAGCGCGAAAGTGGTGGGCGTGCCCGCGCGCAGCTGCGTGTGGCGGCCCATGCCTGCGTGGCAGGTGAGGCAGACCGAGGCGATGGCGTCGGCGGCGGCGGGCGCCCGCGCGGCTTCGTTGGCCACCGCGGCACGGAAGAGCGGGTCGCGCGCGGCGTTGGCCATCGGGCTCGCGCTCCACTGCTCGAAGAGACCGACGGGGCGGCCCTGCTCGTCGACGTTGGTGGTGGCGGTGGCGGAATGACATTCACCGCACACCGCGCCGGTCGCGAAGGACGCGTTGCGGAGCGAGACGCCCGGAGGGAGCGGAGGGTGCGCCGCGGGCAGCCCGCCACCGTCAGCCGGGGCCCCTGCGTCGTTCGTCTCCTCAACCCCGGCGTCAGCCAGCGCTCCTGCGTCGTTCGTCTCCGCCACCCCGGCGTCAGCCAGCGCTCCTGCGTCGTGCGTCGCCACCACCCCTGCGTCAGCGGGCGACTCACCCCCGATCGGAGGAATCACAGGACAGGCGACCAGCCAGACCGACGCAGCCAGCAGGAATGTTCTCATGCTCACCTGCCAGAGCCTCGCGGCTGCCCGGGGATTCGCCTGCGGCAAGGTGACGCGGGGGGCGCGCACAGGCTGCGCGTATCCCCGGCCGCGCGCCTGGCTCTGAAGCAGTCACCATGTCCCTCCGCGCTCCCCTCGGCCTCCTCGTGGTGGTCCTCTCCAGCTCCAGCGCCCTGGCCCAGGATGCCCGGCAACTGGTCAAGCTCCCCACCCCCGCAGAAGAGACCCTGCGGCTGGAGATGCGCGACAACCTGGTGGCCCTCAACGAGATCCTCACCCTCACCGTGTCCGGCAAGGTGAAGGAGGCGGGGCTGGTCGCCGAGAAGAAGCTGGGCACTTCCGTGATGGGCCAGCACCGCGACAAGCCGCTCGAGGCGCGGCCGGGGCCGCACATGCCGAAGGAGATGCACGAGGTGGCGCGGCAGGGGCACCAGACCGCGAGCGCCTTCGCGGCCATCGCGGCCACGGGGAATCGCGAGAAGACGCTGGCGGCCCTGCCCACGCTCAACAACGCCTGCGTCAGCTGTCACCTCGCGTACCGGGTGCGCTGAGCCTGTCTCCCTCTCCCTGCGGAGCGGCTCATGATCCATCACAAGTTGCTCGCCGATCCGGAGCGTGATCTCTAGGGCGAATGCGCGCTCTGCCTCCTGTCAGTGAGGAGTTTCAAGGCTGCATTTTCCCTGACGCTCGGCTGCATCAGCGAGTTGTGAAGCTGGTCGGTCAGCTTGAGGTGGACCCTCAGCTGAGCTTCCCCGAGGCATTCAGGGACGCGTCGCAGCTCGAGGGGACATACCGCTTCCTCGGCAATCGACGCGTAGACCTGCCCAGCATTCTTGGCGGACACATCGCGAACACAGTGAGCCGAGTCAGCGCTGCCGGGCGGGCCCTGGCGATTCACGACACCACTTCGTTCTCGTTCGACGGCGATCGAGAGGGACTTGGTCTCGTCGACCAAAAGCAGCAGGGCTTCTACGCGCATGGCTGCCTGGCTGTGTCTGCCGACGAAACGCGCGAGCCGCTCGGCCTGCTCGCTCTCGACACGTGGATCCGGACCGAGAAGAAGGGCAAGCGCACGATCGAGCAACGGAAGAAGGACCCCTCGCTCGAGTCGAAGCGATGGCTGCAACAGTCGTTAGATGTCGAAGCCTTGATGCCGAGTGGAACGCAGCTGGTTCACGTCGAGGACCGAGAAGGGGACATCTTCGAGAGCTTCGCGGAGCGCCTCTCGAGGGGGATGCACTTCATCGTCAGAGCCACATCGAGCCGCCTCGTCCTGGATGAGGATGGTGAAGCGACGAACGTCCTCCAGAGCGCTCGGCAAATGCCCATTCGCTTCTCGCGCTCGATTCACCTCTCCGCGCGCAGCGCCAAGCACGCTCATTTGCCGCAGGCGCAGCATCGAAACCGGAAGGTGCGCGAGGCCGAGGTGGACATCCGTGCCGACGTCATTCGTCTTCGCGCACCAAAGCGGGGCGGAAGCGCCCCGGAACTTGTCCTCAACGCGGTCTACGTGGGGGAGCGCGACACGCCCAAGGGCGAGGAGCCTGTCGAGTGGCTTCTCTTCACCACTGAGCCCATCCGCACCAAGGCGGACGTCGAATGGGTGATCGACTCATACAGAACTCGATGGCTGATCGAGGAGTACTTCAAGGCTCTGAAGACGGGCTGCAAGTACGAGGAGCGGCAGCTGGAGAGTCTCGGCTCACTCCTCAACGCACTCGGCCTCTTCGCCATCATTGCGTGGAGGCTTCTCGTGCTGCGTCACCTCGAGCGCACGGTCAAGGATAGCCCAGCGGAAACCGTCGCCACTGAGTCAGAGCTCGCCGTCCTCATCGCCCAGAAGCGACTCAAACCGGGCGCGACCGCAAAGGAGTTCCTAGTCGCCCTTGCTCGCTACGGCGGCCATCTCAAACAGAATGGCCCACCGGGGCTCCTCATCCTCTGGCGAGCGTTGCGCGCCCTCCAAGCGCTTGCTGAGGGCTGGCTCCTGGCCCAGAGATCTGATCAATCATGAGGCGGAGCGGGGAGAGGGTCGGGGTGAGGGGCTGTACGAACTGACGTAATCCGATGATGCACGGCCTCGACGCGCCGGCGCTGTCAGGCCTCCCGCCAGTGACGCAGCGAGAGCACCCCTGCCAGGAACACGGAGGCGGTCATCGCCACCGCGCCGATCAGCACGAAGAGGGGCGAGAGCCCCAGGTACACCTCGCCCAGGATCCCCGCGGGCATCAGCAGGCCGGCCAGCCCCAGCGCGGCCACCGCGGTGCGGCCTCGATCGGACGCCGAGGTCAGTCGCACCAGCACGAAGGCGAGCGCCAGGTTGAGCAACGCGAACAGGTTGCCGTGCACGTGCGCGAGCCGGGCCTCGAAGTGTTTGCCCACCGAGTAGCTCGCCACCCACGCTTCCCTGTCGGGGGCGAAGTCGCGCAGGTAGATCATCAGGAACCCGTACAGCATGAAGAGGGCCATCACGATCAGCCCCACGCCCGCGTTGAAGCGTCCGGTCTTCATTTGAGCTCCTTCTTCGGTGGCACCGCCGCAGGAAAACGGAAGCGCACGTGGCAGGACGTACAGCCGTCCAGCACGGCGCCCAGCTGACGGGTCGTCGCCGTCACGTCGTTCTGCTTCGACGCGCGCAGCAGCTTCACCAGCTCGTCGTGGAACGCCTCGTCGGTCTTCACGAAGTCGGCCACCGTGGCGTCGGTGCGCGCGGGCTTCCACGCACCTGAGGTGATGGCCTTCTCCGTTTCGCCCTTCGCCTCGTGGACCTTGTGGATCGCGGCCGGGATGACGTCGGTCTTGCCGTTCTCGATCGCCACCAGGGAAATGACCATCAGCTCGTGCAGCGCCTGCATCTCGCGCTGCACGGCGTTGAGCGGAGCCTTCGGGTTCTGCGCCGCAGCGGTGAGCGAGAGGGTGAGGGTCAGCAGCAGGGAGATTCGCGTCATGGGGGCGTCCTTCTGGGGTGGGGGTGAAAATGCTTCATTTGAGGAAGGGCAGCATGCGGCGCAGCGTGCCACCCTTGCGCACTTCCTGGACGAGGACGCCGATCACGTGCGCGCCCACCAGCAGCACCAGGCCGATGACCAGCACCCCGTGCACCTGGCGCGAGAGCAGGCCATCGAAGACGGGCGAGGGATCAGCGCCCTCGATGTACGCGTGCCAGTTGCTCCGGTACGCCGTGGCGACGCCCGTGAGGCCCATGCCGAAGAGCCCGAGGTAGATCAGCCCCTGAATGAACGCGGCGCCCCTGCGGTGCAGCGGCGCGAGGGGAATGGGGGCCGGGCTCGGGCCGCGCAGCCGCACCACGAGCCGAACCAGCGTCAGGACCCCCAAAGTCACTCCCGTCAGCGAGTGCGCCCGCCCCAGCACCCGGCGCAGCGGCTCGTCGGCCGGGAGCCCGACCATCACCGAGCCGACGATGACCATCCCCACGAGGAGCGCGGCCGAGAGCCAGTGCAGCGCGACGATCTTCTTCGACCAACGTTCATTCACGGTGCTTCTCCTGCGGTGAGAGGAAGTTGCTCAACCAGGCGCGGAGCGGCCCGGTCGCGCGAGGGTCGCCGCGGAAGGCGACGACCTTGTCGGGGCGGATCCACACGGCCAGCGGGCGATCGGCACCGAACGCCCGGTGGATCGCACCGTCGGGGTCAGCCAGGTGCGCCTCACCTGGCACCGTGTCCTTGCGCACGTGGATCACCTCCACCGGGGCCGCGAGGGTCCGAGCCAGGCCGGAGACGAGCTCGACCTCCGTCCCGGCCAGCGCCTCGCGCGGCCCGTCGAACAACAGCAGCGTGTGGTGGGCCCCCCGGAGCCGGTGCGTCAGCCCGGGGCTCGCGGCCTGCTGGGTGGCGCGCTCCCCCGGCCGCGGGGAGCCCGCCAGGGGCGAGGTCGAGGCGGCGAGGCCCGGCGCGTACCGGAGCTGCAGCATGCCCAGCGCGGCACCCATCAGGTTTCGCACCCGCGCGAAGCGCAGCAGCAGCGACGCGAGGCGGTTGCGCGCCCATTGCGCCGCACCCGCGCGCAGGGTCAGCCCACGCGTCGCCCTGCGCACGCCGCGGATCATGCGCTCGCCCACCGGGTGACGCTCGGCCTCGTAGGTGTCGAGCAGCGCCCCGGGCGCGAGCCCCCGCTGCACCAGGGCCAGCTTCCACATCAGGTTGTACGCGTCCTGGATCCCGGTGTTGAGGCCCTGCCCTCCGACCGGCGAGTGAATGTGCGCCGCGTCGCCGGCCAGGAACACCCGGCCCGCGCGCAGCGACTTCGCGAGGAAGTGTTTGGGCGAGAAGACGGAGGTCCACCCCAACGACGACAGCTTCGTGGGCAGCCCGGTGCGCGTGTCGACGAGCCGCTGGAGCATGGGCAGGTCGATCGCCGGCGCCTGGTCGGGCCGCACGCCTGGCAGATGGGCGATCAGCCGCACCTGGCCCGGCGTCTTCATCGGGACGATCAAGAGCACGCCTTCGCGCGCCAGCACGTTGTAGCCCTCGGCGTCGACGAGCGGCGATTCCATGGTCACGTCGGCGAGCATGAAGACCTCGCCGCTGGTGTCGCCCTCGAGCTCCACGCCCACGTTGCGCCGCACGTCGCTCTTCGCGCCGTCACACCCCACCAGCCACGCCGCGCGGCAGACCTCGAGGCGGCCGTCGGCGCGGAGCAACTCCACGTCGACACCACCCTCCACTTCCCGCAGCGTGCGCAGCGTCAATTGGCGCTCGACCCTGCCCCCGAGCGCCTCGAGCCGCTCTTCCAGGCAACGCTCGGTCTCGCTCTGCGGAATGGTGAGCCACATCGGGTAGGGCGCGTCACCCCACGCCAGCTCCCGGAAGGCGATGCGGCCCAGCGCGCCGCCCCGGTCGATGATGTTGAGCGCCCGGAATTCCCGGCCAGCCTCCAGCACCGCCGCCACGCAGCCCAGATCATCGAGCACCTCGAGCGAGCGCGAGTGCAGCACCAGCGCCTTCGAGTGGGGGCGGCGGCGCTCGTTCTGATCGACGACGCGCACCGAGAGCCCGTGACGCAGCGCCTCGATGGCGGCCACCAGCCCGGTGGGCCCTGCGCCCACGATCAACACGTCGACGTCGGTGTCGGCCTTCATCGGCCCTCCTGGCGCGCGATGGCCACCTGGAGGAGCTTGAGGAACTGCTCGAGCGGCACGCCGTGCACCTTCGCCGCGCGCTCGACCGTGAGGAACTTCCCCAGGAACCGGCGCAGGGACAGCGGGCCGACGCGCCTGACGCCGAAGACCTCCATCACCTCGGCGATGTCGCCGTAGCGCTCGAGGATCTCCGAGACCCGCGTGTCCTTCGTGACGATCAACGGTCCTTCACTCATGACTGACTCCCGGGTTTCCGTACCCGCTGGGCGATGGCCACCTGGATCAGCACCAGGAACCGGTCCAGCGGCACTCCCTGCACTCCGGCCGCGCGCTCCACGGTGAGGAACTTCGTCAACTGGCGGCGCAGGGACACGCTGCCGACCAGCTTGAGCCCCAGCACCTCCATCACCCCGGAGAGGTCCCCGTAGCGCTCCACGATGTCCGAGACGCGGGTCTTCCCGGTGATCACCAGCGCCTGCTCACCCATGACCGAGCTCCTCTGCAGGGGGCCCTGCGACGTCCGGGGCCACCACCACGAGCGGAGCCCGCGGCTCATCGGGATCGCGCGTGGGCTCCCAGGGGATCCACTTCAGCTCTTCCACCAGCACCACGTAGAGCAGCGGCACCACGCCCTTGGTGACCAGCGTGGCCAGCAACAGCCCGCCGATCTGCACGTAGACGAGCTGCTGCCACTTGGGCCCGCCCTCGATCGCGAGGGGGATCAGGCCGCCCACCGTGGCCAGCACGGTCACCAGCACCGGCCGCAGGCGCACCAGCCCCGCGTCGATGACCGCGCGGTGCAACGGCACGCCATGCTCGCGTGACTCCTCGATGAAGTCGAAGAGCACGATGATGTGGCTGACGATCACGCCGATGAGGCTGGCCACCCCGAGGAAGGCCATGAAGCCGAAGCGGGTGTTGGTCAGCACCAGCCCCAGCACCGCGCCCACCAGCCCGAAGGGGATCGCCGCGAAGACGATCATCGGCTTGAACACGCTCTCGAACTGCCACACCAGCACCAGGAAGATGAGCAGCACCGAGACCACCAGGGCGATGCGCACGTGCCCGAAGGCGCGCGCCTGCTGCTCGTACTCGCCGCCGTAGCTGAGCCGGTAGCCCGGGGGCAGCTCGAGGGTGGACAGCTGCTGGCGCGCGTCCTTGAAGAGCACCGAGGGCAGCTCGCCGGGCCGGGGCAGCGCGCCCACGGTGATGGTGCGCTCCTGGCGGTAGCGGACGATCTTCTGCGGCTGGTGGTCGAGCTGCACCACCCCCACCTGCTCCAGCGGCACCGCGCGGTTGGTGCGCGAGCCCCACACCGACAGCTCGCGCAGGCTGGTGGCGTTGGTGCGCTCGCTGGGCCGCAGCCGCAGGTTCACGTCGATGAGCCGATCGTCGTCGCGCAGCTGGGTCACCGTCTGCCCGGACAGCGCGAGCATCGACGCGGACGCCACGTCTTCGCGGGTGATGCCGGCGCGGTTGGCGCGCACGTCGTCGATGGTCACCTTGAGGCTGGGCGATTCCGCGCCCCAGTCGTCGGTGACGTCCCCCGTCGAGGGGATACCCCGCAGCACCCGGCGGGTCTGCTCGGCCAGCCCCTTGAGCGTGGCGATGTCGGGCCCGCTCAGCCGCACCTCCACCGGGATGGTGGCCGGCGCACCGGACGACAAATAGAACGCCTCGAAGCGGGCCCCCGCGATCGAGCCGGTGAGGAGATCCTGCGTGCGGCGGATCAGCTCGCGCGTCTTTCGATCGTCGCGCGTCTGCACGATGAACAACGCGTAGGCGGGGTTGCGTGGCTCGGGCGCGACGTTGCTCCACCACCGCGGCCCGCCGTCGCCCACGAAGAGGGTGAGCCGCTCGAGCTCGTCGCCTTCCTTCGCCAGCAGCAGCTCACGCGCCTCGTCGGCGATCTTCTGGGTGGCGCGCTGATCAGACCCCTCGGGCAGCCGCACGTGCACGTAGAAGCGGTTCATCGACTCCTCGGGGAAGAAGTGCGTCTTCACCAGGGTCACCGGCGCCAGCCCCACCACCAGGAAGATGCCGAAGCCCGCAAAGCTCAGCCGCTTGTGCTCCAGCATCCAGGTGGTGACGGCGTTGTACTTGCGCGCCAGCTCCGCCGAGCGGCCCCCGCCTTCCAGCGCGGCCTCGTAGCCCTTCTGCCCGCGCAGCAGGTAGCGGCCCAGCAGCGGCATGAAGGTCATCGACACGATGCGGCTGGAGAACAGCGCGACGGTCACCACCACCGGCAGCGAGTAGATGAACTCGCCCATGCTGCCTTCGATCAACAGCAGGGGGGCGAAGGCCACCACGTTGGTGATGGTGGCGAAGAGGATCGCCTTGGCCAGCTTCGTGGGGCCCTGCCACGCCGCGCGTACCCGGGGCACCCCGGCGGCGATCTCCCGGTTGATGGCGTCGCTGGCCACCACCGGGTCGTCCACCAGCAGGCCCAGCGCGATGATCAACGAAGCGATCGACACCTGCTGCAGATCGATGCCCAGCAGCCGCATGGCGCCGAAGGTCATCGCCAGCGTCAGGGGAATGCTGGCCGCCACCAGGATCGCGCTGCGGCGCTCCATGAAGATGAGCGCGACGCCGATGACGATGGCCACCGCCTCCAGCAGGCTGCGCATGAACTCGGAGATCTTGTCGTGCACCAGCTCGGGTTGATCGGTGGTGTGCACCACCTCCAGGTCCGAGGGCAGGCGCCCCCGCAGGCCCGAGAGCGCCGCGTCGAGCTCGGTCCCCAGCGCCGTCACCTGCACGCCAGACCGCGCCTGCACCGCTACCGCCACCGAGCGGGTCCGCCGCCAATCGCCGTCCGGCCCGCGCCACGCCAGCCAGGTGGTGTCGGAGGATGGATCGTAGGTGCGCCGCACCTCTGCCACGTCGCGCACGTACACGGGCTTGCCGTCGGCGGTGTTGGCCACCACCGTGTCGAGGATCTCCTTCGCGTCGTCGAAGTTCGCGCCCGGGTCGACCAGCAGCAGCTGCTGCCCGGTGTTGAGGGTGCCGCCCGGCAGCGCGGCGTTGCGGCTCTTGAGCGCCTGCGCGATCTGCCGGGGGTTGACGCCCAGGGCCGCCAGGCGCTCCTGAGAGAAGAGCAGCGAGACGCGCTCCGGCACCACGCCGTGCAGCTCGACCCGGCCCACGCCGGGGATGCGGGCGAGCTCGTCGCGGGCCAGCCGCGCGGCCTCGTCGAGCTCGCGATAGCTGTACTTGTCCGGCGCCACCGCTCCGAGGCGGGCCTCCAGGGTGTCCAGCGGGCCCACGCGCACCGGCCCCCACACGTCGGGGTGGGGCTGATCGGGGCCGACCACTTCGCGCCGGAAGTCGTCATCGAGCGCCACCAGCGCCGCCTCGTCCCGCGGGGTGAAGTCGATGGCGACGAAGCGCGCGCCCGAGAGGATGGCGGCGTCGTCCAGCGCCCCGCTCGCCCGGCCCCTCGCGGCGTACTGCGCGGCGGCCGCGGCCACGCGTGCCGGCTCCACTCCATCGGGGAAGATGATGATGGTGCTCTGCCGGTCGCCGGGGGCGGTGGCGAGCGCGCGGCGCGGTTGCAGGGCGCGCCGCAGCAGATCGGCCCGCAGCGACACCTCGACCGGGTTGGCCGGGGGGCTGGCCAGGCTGAAGACCAGCGTGGCGGTGTCGCCGAAGTGAGAGTTGAGCAGCGGGCGCTGCGCGGTGGTGGGCAGCCCCTTCAAGGTGTCCAGGCGCGCGCGCAGGTCTTCCCAGACCGGGTCCACCTTGCCCGGGCGCACCGAGTCTTCGAGCGTGACGAAGACGGTGGAGCGGCCCGCGCGCGAGGTCGAGGTGATGACGTCGACGTGGGCCACCTGGCCCGCCACCTGTTCCACGGGGCGGGTGACGAGCTTCTCCACGTCCTCCGCGCTGGCGCCCGGCCAGAGGGTGCTGACGACCGCGGTCTTGATCTTGATCTCCGGGTCCTTGCGCTGCGGCATCTTCACGTACGAGACGCCGCCCCAGATGAGCACGCCCACCATGGCGACCCAGCCGATCTGCGGCTTCTCGGCGAACACCCGGGCGAGGTTCACGGCACCACCCCGACCCGTTCTCCGGCGCGGAGGAACTGGGCCCCGTCCACCACCACCCGGCTGCCGGCGGTGAGCCCCGAGGCCACCACCACGTCGTTCTCCAGCAGGTCCGCCACCTCGATGGGCAGCAGCTCCACCGTCGAGTCGGACTTGAGGCCGAAGACGACGTAGCCCGCACCGTCGGGGTGCCGCACCACCGCGGACAGGGGGAGCACCGGGGCGTCTTGCTGCCCTTCGTCACCCAGCAGGGCGGTGGCCGTCATGCCCGGGCGCAGCTCGCTGGTCCCTTCCAGCCGCAGCTCGACGGCGTAGGTGCGCAGCGCGGGATCAGCGGTGGGCGCCACCTTGGAGACCGTCGCTGGCAGCCGCCGGCCGGGCAGCGCCTCGACCACCACCGTCACCGGCGCACCCAGCCGCACCAGGTTGACGCGGGTGTCGGGCACGCCGAACACCACCCGCAGCTCGGACACGTCCACGACGGAGAAGACGGGGACGTTGGGGGGCACCAGCTCGCCCGGGTCGACGTTCTTGCGGGACACCACCCCGTCGATGGGGCTGCGCAGCGTGGCGTCGGTCAGCGAGCTCTGACTCAAGGCCAGCTGGGAGATGCGCGACTGGTGCTGGGCCTCGATGGAAGCCAGCGACGAACCGGCCGCGGCGAAGGCGGCCTCGGCGCGATCGAGCTCGGCCTGGGCGAGATCGCCGTTGGCGAACACCTTGCGGGCGCGCGCCACCTCCCGCTCGGCCTGGGCCAGGGAGGTGCGGGCGGTGCGGACCTGCGCGGCGGTGCTCGCGGCGCCGGCGGCCGAGGCGCTGCGCTGGCGGCGGAGATCGTCGAGGTCGAGGGTGGCCAGCACGTCGCCCGCCTTCACCACGTCGCCTTCCTGCAGGGCCCGGGTCGTCGCGCCACTCGAGGGGCCTATCGCGCCGGACAACCTCACCTGGCCCACGCTGGCCACCCGGCCGGGCACCCGGAAGGCGAGGTCGAGCTGCGCCCGCGACTCGAGCACCCCGGAATAGCGCGCGGACTGGGCCACCGGGCGCAGGGTGACGGTGGCGACCCGCACCGCCCGGGGCGGCGCCGCGGTCGGCGGCGGTTTGGCGCAGGTTGCGAAGAAGACGAGGGGAGCGGCCCACAGCAGAGGTGAGGAGTTCATGGCGTGCCTTCAGGTGTGAGCGACAGGGTGCCGACGGCGCGGCGCAGCTGGCTGGCCGCCAGCCGGAGATCGATTCGGGACTGCACCCACTCGGCGCGCAGGCGCGTCAGCTCGGCTTCGGCGTCGAGCACGCCGATGCACGCCGCCTGTCCCGCGTCACACAGCCGCTGCGCGCGCTGGAGCGACTGCTCGGCCACGTCCACCGCCTCGCGCGAGGCCTGCCTGCGCTCCACCGCGGTCGAGGCCTCGAGGCGCCTGCGCTCGACCTCGGTGCGCACGCCATCTTCGAGTTGGGCGACGGCGTGGCGGGCGCCGAGCGCGTCGAGCTGGGCGGCGCGCTGGGTGTGCCAGGTGGCGAGCCAGTCCCACGCCGTCCACGAGAGGATCACCGACGCGTCCCAGCTGGGGTTGAACTCGTTGCGCAGGGGGAAGTAGCGCTGGTTGGGGCTGTCGAACTGCGCCGCCGCGCGCAGGGCCACCTGCGGCCACAGCCCACCGCCCGCGGCCCGGGCCTGTGCTTCCCTCGACGCGGCGAGCGCGCGCGCCGCCTGGAGATCGGGCCGCGTGCTCGCCTGCGCCTGGAGATCGCCCTCGGCGGGAGGAGGCAGGCGCTCGAGATCCTGGGTGAGCTCGAGCACCACGTCGGCGTCGAGGCCCAGCAGGGTGAGCAGGGCCTGCTGCGCCACCGCCTCGGCGGCGCGCGCCTGGAGCTGCTGCACGCGCGTGCCGGCCAGGCGGGTGCGGGTGCGGCTGACGTCGAGCGGCGTGGTGGCGCCTTCGCGGGCCAGACGCTCGAGCCGCTCGAGGTGCGCGGTGAGCGCCTTCATCGACTGCTCGGTCACCTCGAGCAGCTGCCGCGCGCGGTACAGGCCGAAGTAGGCCTCCTCGGTGCGCAGGGCGAGGTCCTGCTGTTCCTGCTGCAGCTGCGCGGTGGAAGCCTCCTGCCCGTGCCGCGCCGCCTCGCGGGTGTTGAGCAGCGTGAGCCCGGTGAAGAGCGGCTGCTCGAGCACCACGTTGGACGCGAACTGGTCGCGGATCACCTCCCCCAGGCGAATGGGATCAGGCGGGGGCTGATTGGGCAGGCTGAAGGGAAGCGTGATCTCCCCGGGCTGCACGTAGCTCAGGCGCGTGTAGCGGACGTTGAGCGACAGGCGGGGCAGCAGCCGCGCCGTGCTGGCGCTGACGCGATGATCCGCCGCTTCCACCGCCGCCCTCCGCATCGCCAGGCTCGGGCTGTGCGCGGCCGCGCGCGCGAGCGCCTGGGCGACGTCGAGGCGCACCGGCTCTGCAGCCAGCCCGGCGGTCGACACCGTCATCACCAACCACAGCAGGCCCGGGGCGCGCATCGCTCAGTGCCCGTGGGGTGCCGCCGGCGCCCCGCCCTTGATCGCCACCACCGCGATCCGCAGCACCTCGCCTTGCTCGGCGAGCACCGCGTGCCGCTCCCCGCCAGGGAGGAAGACGGCGTGGCCCGGGTCGAGCGCGTACGAGCCGGTCGCGGTCGTCACCGTGCCCCGCCCCGAGGCCGCGGTGAGCAGCACCGGCAACGGCGAGGCGTGCTCGGGCATGCGCGCCCCTCCCTGCAACGAGATCAACCCCACCTTGACCGCCGCGTTCTGAAACGCGTCGACGTGGTCCAGCGCCTTGCCGCTCGTGGGCCAGTCGAGCGCCACGGCAGACGGCGCAGCCGGGGCGACGCCTTTGGACACGCCGGCACAGGCGCCCAGGCCCAGCGCGGCTGCGATGGCGAGGAGGGGGAAGCGGGGGGGAAGCGACATGGCGGGTTCCTTTTCGAGGGACCCCGCATTTGTAGGCTTGCAAGTACTTACTTGCAAGCGCGATTGATAATCTACTTTCTGGCGGTCGACGTCAGCATGATTTCAATGGTTTGCCATGCGATGCGAGGGTCCATCTTACTCTTTCCACCCGACCTGCGGTGAGCAAAGGCGGACGCCTGGAGGGTGCCGATCACCACCAGGGTGAGGGCTTCAGGGGAGAGCCGGGGGTCGATCTGGCCGCGCTCCTGGGCCTCGACGAGGCACTGGCGCACGAAGGCCTGAGAGCGCTCGATGATCGAGCGAACGACCCCGGCCTCCTCGCCGGCGGCTTCCTCGAGGCGATCGCTGAAGGCGGCCAGGAAGACCGACGGCATGCGCTGCACCAGGGTGAGGCGGCCCTCGAAGAAGCTCTGCAGCCGCTCGAGTGGATCTTCCGCGGCCGGGGGGAAGTTGGTGAAGAGCACGCCCTCGAGGTGCGCGATGGCGGCGCGGACGATCTCCGCCTTGTCCTTGAAGTGGCGGAAGATGGTGCCGTCGGCGATGCCCACCTCGCGGCCCAGCTCCTGCGCGGTGAGGCGGTGCACGCCCTTGCCGCTGATGATGCGCAGCGCGGCCTCGGCGATCTGCTGGCGTCGCTCTTCGGTGGGTCTTCGCGGGGTGCTCACCGGGCCAGCGTATCCCTGAGGTCGGTTGCTGTGATGCCGTCGAGCCGCCGAGGGCGCTGTTTCTTCGTGGGCTCGGCGGCTCGACGGAGATCACAGCAACCGACCGGGAGAGTAGCGTGCCCGAGCGCTTCAGGCCGTGCCGTCACCCAGCCCATACTTCTTGAGCTTGTCATGCAGCGTCGCGCGACCGATGCGCAGCTGCCGCGCCGCTTCCGACACGTTGCCGCGGGCCGCGTCCATCGCGGTGACGATCAGCCCGCGCTCGGTGGCCTCCAGCTTTTCCTTGAGGCCGGCGCCGGGCTCGAGCTCGACGCCGCTCACGGCCGAAGGGAGCAGGGACAGCTCGATGGCCCCATCGGCGCTCAACGCCACCGCGCTCTCCAGCGCGTTCTCCAGCTCGCGCACGTTGCCCGGCCAGGACCACGAGGTGAGCTTCTCGAGCAGGGGCCGGGTCAGCTGCGCCGCGGGCAGCCCGAAGGCCTTCGCCGCGCGCGACAGAAAGTGCCGGGCCAGCACGGGGATGTCTTCGGGCCGCTCCCGCAGGGAGGGCACGTGCAGGTGGACCACCTTGAGCCGGTAGTAGAGATCTTCGCGGAAGCGGCCGGCCTTCACCTCGGCCGCGAGATCGCGGTGCGTGGCCGCCACCAACCGCACGTCGACCTTCACCGGCCGCTCCTCGCCCACCGGCCGCACCTCGCCCTCCTGCAGCACCCTCAGGAGGCGCGCCTGCACCGAGGCGCCCAGCTCGCCCACCTCGTCGAGCAGCAGGGTGCCGCCGTCGGCCTCGCGAAACAGCCCTGGCCTCGCGCGCACCGCGCCGGTGAAGGCGCCCTTGCTGTGGCCGAAGAGCTCGGCCTCGGCGAGCTCCTCGGTGAGCGCGGCGCAGTTGAAGCGCACGAAGGGCCGGTCGGCGCGCTTCGAGGCGGCGACGAGGGCCTCGGCCACCCGCTCCTTGCCGGTGCCGCTCTCGCCGGTGATCAACACGGTCACGTCGCGCGGCGCCACCCGGGTCACCAGCTCGGCGAGCCGGGACATCGCGGGCGAGACGAAGATGAGGCTGCGCAGCAGCGCCACCTCGCCCTGCAGGCGTGAATTTTCCCGCGTCAGCCGCACCGTGCCCAGGGCGCGCCGCACCACGGTGAGCACGTCCTCGAGCTCGAAGGGCTTCTTGAAGTAGTCGTAGGCGCCGCGCTTCATGGCCTCGACCGCCAGCCGCTCGTTGCCGTGCGCGGTGAGGAGCACCACGTGGGGCCGCGGCTCGGGGAGCTCCTGCAGGCGCGCCAGCAGGCCGAGCCCGTCGAGCTTCGGCATGCGCACGTCGCTCAACACCAGCGCCACCCCGCCCCGCTCGACCAGCGCCAGGCCCTGCTCCCCGTCGGCGGCTTCCAGCACCTCGAGACCCTCGTCTTCGAGCAGGCCCTTGAGGGTGAAGCGCACGCCCGCATCGTCATCGACGATGAGCACGCGCTTGTCTGCGTCACCGGGGCCGGGAGCGCTCACGGGGGCGGCGCTCCGGGCAGGGTGAGCAGGGCGATCGTCCCGCCCCCGTCGCGCGCGCTGAGCCTGACGTCGCCCCCGTGCTGCCTCGCCAGCAGCCGGGAAATGGTGAGGCCCAGGCCGTTGCCGTTCTCCTTGGAGGTGACGCCGGGGTCGAAGACGCGCTCGGGGTCTTTCACGCCGGGCCCCCGGTCCATCACCGAGACCTTCGCGCCGCCGCCGTCGGGGCCGACCACCACGTCCACCGCGCCGCCGGACGGCGTCACGTCGAGCGCGTTCTGCATCAGGTTGATGATCACCTGCTTGAGCTTGCGCCCATCGGCCTTCACCGTCACGTCGGGCCTCGCGTCGAGCCGCACGGTGACCCCGCGCTCACGCGCCACGCCCTCGTGGAGCGCCGCGACCTGCTCCACCACCTCGGCCAGGCGCACCGGCGCGACGTCGAGGGGCACCAGGGGGCGGCTGAAGTTCAAGAACGACTCGAGGATCTCCTGCATGCGATCGACCTCGCGGCGGAGCACGGTGAGGCGCTCCTTCTCCTTGCCCTGCGCGTCGCGATCGACCAGCGCGGCCAGGCCCTTCACCGACGCGAGCGGGTTCTTCAGCTCGTGGGCGATCTCCGCCGCCAGGGTGGTGAGGGTGCGGGTCGACTCTTCGTGGCTGACCAGCAGCTCGTCGCGCGCGTCGAGGGCCCGCTGGATGGCGGCCTGAAAGCCGCGGCGCATCACCCAGCCCACCAGCGCCGCCCAGAGCAGCGCCAGGGTGTGGAAGGTGGCGCGGGTGAAGAGGAGCACCGCGGTGCCGGGCACCCGCGGCCCCCCACCGAACACCGCGGGGATGAGGGTGGGCACCCACTCGTTCCACGCCACCACGGCCAGCATCCACACCAGCACGGTGGAGACGATGGAGAAGATGAGCCCGTAGACGGGGCGGAGAAAGAGACAGAGGAAGACGGTGACCAGCGGCAGCATCACGAAGATGGGGCTGTCGAGCCCGCCCGACGAGGACACCACCAGCAGCAGCAGCGTCGCCGGCACCGGCAGCAGGGTGGAGAGGCGGGTGCGCTGGAAACCATCGCGGCGCACGCGGAGGAACTCGAAGCTCAGGCGCGCGAGGGCGAGGGTGACGCCGAAGACCACCACCCATAGCCGCCACGGAGCGGGATCCCACGCGAGCAGCGACATCACCGCCAGGAAGACGAAGGGGGCGAAGTAGAGCCGCAGCTGCACCCCCTTCTGGAAGAGGGTCTCCAGGGCGGCTTCTTCGACTTCCTCGAGGCTGAGGCTCTCCACTCCCTCTGGCTTCACGGGCGCAAGAGTGCACTTCCCCGGGCAGGCCGTCACCTGTCGGAAAGCCGACACCGCACCTGTCGGGCCTCCGACGGTTCGAGGCGCGGCTCCGAGGGGAAGGGCGTTGGCATTCCCCGTGCTCTACGGCCCCGGGTCATGAACCCCCTCCTCTCGATGGCCTTCCGCAACGTGCTGCGCAATCGCCGACGAACGTTGATCACCCTGGCGGCGGTGGCCATCGGCGTGGCGGCCGTGGGCACCATTCGGGGGGTGCTCAACGGCCTGCAGGGCAACATCATCAAGGGCAGCATCGAGACCACCCTGGGCGCGCTGCAGATTCACCGCACCGGCTACCTGGCGAACGTGATGTCGACGCCGCTGTCGATGGACTTCGTGGCCGACGACGCGATGCTCTCGAAGGTGCGCTCGGTGAAGGGCGTCACCGCGGTGGCGCCGCGCATTCAGTTCGCGGGCACGATGACGCTCTCCGTTCCCGAAGGCGAGGAGGAGCCCGAGGCGCTCTTCTTCGCGGCGGTCGCGATCGACCCCACGCTCGAGCCGGGGGTGACCCCGCAGCGCCCGAAGCTCTTCACCGAGGGCACGGTGCTCGACGAGAGCCACGTGGTGCTGGGCGACGCGCTCGCGGCGGCGTTCGGAGCGAAGCGCGAGGCGGAAGCGGTGTTGCTGGCGCCCGATCGCGACGGCTCGCTCAACGGCGAACTGGCGAAGGTGGGCGGCGCCATGCGCGCGATGATGCCGGGCGAGATGAAGATCGCCGTGGTGCCGCTGGGCCTGGCGCAGCGGCTGCTGCGCATGGAAGGCCGCGTCACCGAGCTGGCGGTGGCCGTGGACGACGTGAAGCGCCTGCCTGAGATCGCCGCCGGCCTGCGCACCGCGCTGGGGCCCGAGTTCGAGGTGCACGCGTGGAACGAGCTCGCGCCCGAGCGGAAGACCATCATGGGCATCCAGGACGCCATCTCGGTGATCGTCTCGGTCGTCTTCGTGATGCTGATGCTGCTGGGCGTGGCCAACACCATGCTCATGAGCGTGCTCGAGCGCACCCGCGAGGTCGGCACCATGATGGCGGTGGGGCTGACGCGGGGCAGCGTGATGACGCTGTTCCTGCTCGAGGCGCTGGTGCTGGGGCTGCTGGGCGCAGGCGGAGGCCTCGGGTTGATGCTCATTCTCACCACGGTGCTCGCGCGCAAGGGCATCACCTTCACCCCGCCCAGCGCCACCATGAGCATGGAGGTCTTCCCCTTCCTCACCTTCTGGTTCACCGCGGGCGTGTTGTTCACGGCCGTCGCCGGCGCGGTGGTCTTCGCGCTCTACCCCGCCTTCAGGGCGAGCCGGCTGCGCCCGGTGCAGGCCCTCGCGGGTCGTTGACGGAACGGAGCCGGTAGCGCCGGAACGGCGCGCGAGACAGGACGGAGCGAAGCGGAGACCTGGCCGAGGCGTAGTGACCCAGCAACACAGAAACGGATGACCATGCTCTTGCGATTGGCGATGAGAAACGTGTTCCGCGCGAAGGCCCGCTCGGCCATCACCGTCGGTGCGCTCTTCTTCGGCGTGACGATGAGCCTGCTGCTCTCGGGCTTCGTGATGGGCGTGGGCGAGTCGCTGGTGGCCGAGGCGATCGAGTCGCGGGTCGGCGCGATCCAGGTGCACCGCACCGGCTACTTCGAGAAGCGGGATCGCCAGCCCCTGGCCCTGCACCTCACCCGGGATCCCGCGGTGGAGGCGAAGCTGCTCGCCACTCCCAACGTGAAGGCGCTCACCCCGCGCATCACCTTCAACGGGCTGCTCACCAACGGCAGCCGCGGCACCATCGCCATCATCACCGCGGTGGATCCGGACACGGTGCACGACGCGCTGCCGAAGGTCGACCTGTACCTCGAGGGCACTCCGCTCGCGCCTGGCGATCGCAACGGCGCGCACGTGGGGCTCGAGCTCAACCGTGCGCTCGCGCTGAAGCCCGGGGTGCCGCTGATGCTGCAGGCGCAGGGGCTGGGAGGGCGCGACAACGCGCTCGATCTCGAGCCGCGCGGCATCCTGGCGGGGCAGAACCCGATGGAAGGCAAGCGCGCGGTGACGGTGCCGCTGGCCTTCGCCCAGTCGCTGCTGGGCATGGAGAACAAGGTGACCGAGTACGTGATCGCGGTGAAGGACGTGAACCTGATCGACCCGACGGCGGCGGCGCTGAGGGTCGAACTCGGCCCCGAGTTCGAGGTGCAGACCTGGGAGCAGCTGCGGCCCGCGCTGCGTGACGCGCGCCTGCTGCAGCGGGCGGTGCTCGGCGGGGTGTCGCTGGTGTTCCTGCTGATCGCGCTCTTCGGCGTGGCCAACACGCTGTTGATGAGCGTGCTCGAGCGCACCCGGGAGATCGGCACGCTGCTGGCCGTGGGCATGACGCGCAGCATGGTGGCGCGGCTGTTCATGCTCGAGGCGTTCCTGCAGGCGGCGCTGGGCGCGGTGGTGGGGCTGGGGCTGGCGGTGCTGTTGATCGAGCTGGCGCGCAGCGGCGGCGGCGTCACCGTGTCGATGGGCGCGGGCCAAGGCTACTTCCGCATGATGCCCACGCTGCTGCCGGCGGTGCCGTTCATCGTGGTGGGCTCGGCCTGCATCGGCAGCGTGCTGGCGGCCGTCTCCCCTGCCCTGCGCGCGGCGCGCATGCGGCCGGTCGAAGCGCTCTCTTCTCCCTGACTTCTCTGAAAGGAACTCCTCATGACCTCGATCCTCCTCGCGCTGTTGCTGACCGCCGAACCTCCGACGACGAAAGACGTGCTGGCGAAGTACGACGCGGTGATGGCGCCGCCGACGTTCAAGGCGGTCGCGCTGATGACGGCGCACCGCGACGACGGCAGCACGCGGACCTACAAGATGGCCTTCCTCAAGGGCGTCGACGACAAGATGCGCATCTGGTTCCAGGAACCGGCGGCGGTGCGTGGGCAGGAGATGCTGCGCAACGGCGAGAACTTCTGGGTCTACATGCCGAACCTGAAGCGGGCGCTGCGGCTGGCGTCACGCGACAACTTCCAGGGCGGTGACTTCAACAACGCCGACGTGCTGCGGGCCAACTACACGCGCGACTACGACGGGGTGGTGAAGGAAGACCCGAAGAAGGCGGATCAGTGGCTCATCGAGCTCAAGGCGAAGACGACGGAGAGCGCGTACGACTCGGTGAAGCTGTGGGTGACGCGCGAGCCGCTGGGGCTGCCGGTGCACGGCGAGTACTTCACCTCGAGCGGCAAGATGTTGCGCTCGGCCGACTTCAGCGAGGTGAAGGACTACGGCAACGGGCTCAAGCGGCCCGCGAAGATCACGATGCGCAACGAGATCGCCACGCAGCGCTTCAGCGAGATGGTGTGGGAGTCGATCGACACCGCGGCGACGGTCGGTGACGGCAAGTTCGGGTTGTCGGACCTGGGTCACTGAGTCTCCCTCTCCCCGCAAGCGGGGAGAGGGTCGGGGTGAGGGGCAAACAAAATGAACACGCTGATCCTCCTGCTGCTGTCCCAGACCTCGATCGTGACGACGACGGGCTACGTCGACTCGCGCACGACGGGAGCCTGGACCCAGTTCGACGGAGCACCCGCGCTCACCGAGTTGGGCGAAGCAAACGTGCAGGTCAAACTGACACCCCACGAGAAGGCGACGTTCTTCGCCGACGCATCGCTCTTCTGGCAGGGCGCCTGGTTCATCCAGGGAGGCGAGAAGGACCTGGCGCAGTACCGGCCGCAAGTGGTGCTGAGCGAGTTCTACGCCGACCTCCCGCTGCAGGATCACTTCCGCCTGCTGGTGGGGAAGAAACGAATCGTCTGGGGCGCGGGGCTCTCGTTCAACCCGACGGACATGCTCAACCCGGCCAAGGACCCGACCGACCCGACCTTCCAGCGCGCGGGGGCGTGGCTGGCAGAAGCCGAGTGGGGCTTCGAGAAGGTGGCGCTCTCGGCGGTGGTGGCGGGCAAGGCGACGCGCCAGTACGCGGGGCTGCCGACGGCGTTGGTGGTGTACCCGGAGAACCCGACGGCGGAGGTGGTGCGAGGCATCGCCACCGACGATCGCGACGACGAAGCGCACTTCGTCTTCACCTCGCGGCTGTACCTGCTGCTGCAGGACATCGATATCAACCTCATCTACGGCTACTCGAACCTCTACAACGACGCGTTCAAGAACAAGTCGCGGGTGGGGCTGTCGTTGTCGCGGGTGTTCGGTGACTTCGAGGTGCACGGCGAGGCGCTGCTCTACTCGGGCTCGGCGCGGGTGGAGGCGAACGAGAGCTGCGTGAGCGAGCCGGCGCAGTGCCTGTTCCGGGGGATCCCGGTGATCAGCCGGCCGCACCTGAACGAAGACTTCCTCAACACCCGGGCGCTGGTGGGCTTCCGCTACCAGTTCGGCGAGAGCGGCATCTTCGCGGCGGAGTACTACTTCAACGGCGAAGGGCAGGACGCGGCCGGCTTCCGCCGCCTGGCCACCTTGTCGCTGCGGAACCCGGCGCTGGCGCAGCAGGCGATCGCGGGGGGCGCGAGCGACCCGGGCACGCCGCAGAAGTTCTCGCTCGAGGCGCTGCGGCGGCACTACCTGGTGCTGCAGTTCAGCCGGCCGCAGCTGTGGGACGACTGGACGATCTCGGCCACGGCGCTGGTGGGCCTGGAGGATCTCTCGATGCAGCTGGTGCCGCAGGTGCAGTGGATGCCGAAGGAATGGCTGCAGCTGACGGTGGCGGTCTACGTGCCGTTCGCGGGGGTGCAGGGCTGGGGCGTGCAGGTGGGCGAGACGGACTACGGGCAATTCAGCCTGTCCCCTTTCAAGACCCGCGTGCTGGTGCAGGCGCGCGCATTTTTCTGAACTGGAGGAAGCACATGGCGTTGATCAGCTTGAAGGGCATCACGAAGTCGTACCAGCTGGGGCAGACCTCGGTTCCCGCGCTGCGGGGGGTGGATCTCGACGTCGACGCGGGGGAGTTCACGGTGGTGATGGGCCCGTCGGGCAGCGGCAAGACGACGCTGCTCAACATCATCGGGCTGCTCGATCGTTCGGACGCGGGCAGCTTCAAGCTCGACGGCGAGGAGCTGGCGGGGCGCGACTTCAACGACATGGCCGCACTGCGGAACCGGAAGATCGGGTTCATCTTCCAGTCCTTCAACCTGATCCCCGTGCTCGACGTGAGCGAGAACATCGAGTTCCCCTGCCTGTTGCGGAAGGAAGACCGCCGCGCGCTGCGCAAGCGCGTCGACCTGCTGGCGGAGGAGGTGGGGCTGACCAGCGTGCTCAAGCACCGGCCGGACGAGCTGTCGGGGGGTCAGCGGCAGCGGGTGGCCATCGCGCGGGCCCTGGTGACCCAGCCGGAGATCGTCCTGGCCGACGAGCCGACGGCCAACCTCGACTCGGCCACGAGCGAGCAGATCCTCCAGCTGATGGAGCGGCTCAACGCCTCGCGGGGGGTGACCTTCCTCTTCTCCACCCATGATCCGCGGATCATGAAGCGGGCGAGGCGGGTGGTGCTGATGGCTGACGGAAAGCTGGTTGATGGCACGGCGGCGGCCCATGCCGAGGTTCACGCCTCGTCAGGTCTCGATCATTCTTGACGACGTAGGACACGTGGGGCACAAGTCCGGCCGCTTCACGCAGTCCGCCCAAGTAGCTCAGTTGGTAGAGCAGGGGATTGAAAATCCCCGTGTCGCTGGTTCGATTCCGGCCTTGGGCACTCGTTTCACCCCGTGATTCCGCGTGGCAAGCCTTCGCCATGAGTGTCCCGAGTTGCTTGTTTCTCCGCCGAGTTACTACCTCCGTACTACCGGGAGCGAGCGTCGTCGCGTACTCGAAGGGCGCACTCGCGCCGCCGTCGACCCGATCCTGACGGTGATGAACATGCCTGGCCGGCGACAATCGACTGGGCGAGGCGAAGCGCACCACCAACACTCACCACTCCGAGCTGGGCGGCAACTGCCTTCCGCGACCGTGCTCAAGCACATGCGCAGATTGGTAGCAGCGAGGCGCTATCGCTGAGGCTCGCTCATGGGACGGTACCTTGAGACCGACTACGCGTACCGACTGTCACTGGTCGAGGTGCAGAAGCTCGCGTACTTCCTCCATGAGGCCGGGAGGCGCTGCGCCTCGAGTATCGAGCGCATCACTACGGGCCGTACGCCGACGACCTCCGCGAGGTGCTCCGCAACATGGAGGGCCACTACACGGTGGGCGTTGGCGACGGTAAGAACGCGCCGGAGACCCCTCTCGACCTGTTGCCGAACGCCCTTGATTCAGCGCGGTCGTTTCTTGTGGATCGGCCGCAGACACTTCAGCGCCTCGATCGCGTCGCCAAGCTGATTGACGGCTTCGAGACACCGTTCGGGATGGAGCTCCTCGCGACCGGTCACTGGGTCATGAAGCACGAGGCCGTCACGCAGCTGGAGGACGTTGTCGTCCGCGTCCACGCGTGGAGCGATCGGAAGAAGTCGGCGATGAAGCCCGGTCACATCGGGGCCGCTTGGATGCGCCTGCGCGAGCACGGCTGGGCCGCGGCCCCGGCCTAGCTGCGACTTGGCACACCAGTGGCACAACGCGCTCCACCTCCGACGATTCTCCGAGCGGAATCCGCGAACCAGCAGGGATTGAAAATCCCCGTGTCGCTGGTTCGATTCCGGCCTTGGGCACTTCGCCTCAACTGGTTGTTCGCATCCCGACGGGTGCCGACCATGATGCTCACGTGAAGATCGCTGATCCCGTGTTCGCCAGCCGTGTCTTCGGTGTGTACCTCGCCGCCAACGGTGTGGGCTTCTTCCTCGCTCCGGGCCTGATCCTGCCGAGGCTGGGCCTGCCCGCGCCGGGCGATGAGTGGATCCGGATCGTCGGAATCCTCACGACCATCCTGGGCATGTACTTCGTGTACTGCGCCCAGCCGGGCGAGCGCCGCTTCTTCCAGGCCACCGTCATCGCGAGGCTGATGTTCTTCAGCGGCGTGCTCAGCCTCGTGCTCTTCGGTCTCGCCCCGCCGCTGCTCGTGCTCTTCGGGTTGATCGACCTCGCCGGCGCGGGCTGGACCCAGTACGCGCTCCAGAAGACCAGGGCTCAGTCGCGCTGATCGAGCACCCGCGGCATGCATGGGATTGCGTTCGGGCCCCCTCGACTCCGCTCGGGGTGAACGGTGATGCCGTCACGCCGCGCGCACCGAGGGCACCCGCAGCCGCCAGCGGTGCGCCCCGGCGTCCCA
The DNA here is from genome assembly GCA_030681645.1 of Archangium sp. Lineage (GTDB taxonomy): Bacteria > Myxococcota > Myxococcia > Myxococcales > Myxococcaceae > Archangium_A. The sequence goes on along the minus strand of JAUXRX010000018.1, from coordinate 301,241 downwards.
GGTGAAGGTCTCGCCCTGCCGCACGCCGATGAGCGAGCAGCCGATGGGCGTGAGCACCGAGAGCCGGCCGGTGGCCGCGTCGGCGTCTTCAGGCAACACCAGCACCACCTCGCGCCGCTCACCGGACTCGAGGTTCTCGTACTCCACCCGGCTTCCGAGCGTGACCACGTCCGGCGCCCTCTCGACGATCACCGCGCGGCTCACCTCTTCCTCGAGGCGCTCCACCAGGAAGTCACGATTGCCTCCCCGCTCGTGGTCCAACAACTCGGTGAGGCGCTCGACGTCGGGCCGGGTGAGCGTGATGGGGGGCTGGGGCTGCAAGGGCTGGATCTGCATGAGTGGACTCCGTCCGGTAGAGAAGCGGTGCGCAGAGAGGACCCGCCGCGGGCACGACGCCAGCGGCGGGTCAGCCAGGGAAGATGGGCGCGCGGTGCAAGCGCAGCGCGCGCACCTGCTTCAGCTCGGGAGTGAATCGCTGCCAGCGCATGACGATCTTCCAACACCGATCCCCACGCGCGATTCCCCACCCCCGGCGGCACTGGCGCAGAGCTTGCGCCTCGCCACCTTTTCACCCTGAAACACGGGGAAACAGTTTCTCGTGCTCCAGGCCCGGAGCCCCCTCGGACGGACGGGGGAACGGAAGCTGCAGTGGGCCGCTCGCCTCATTCCCCAGCGAAAGGCCGTGCCCATGAACCGCTTCCTCCTCTTTGCCGCGTTGACCCTTGCTCCGTTCGCCCTCGCGGGAGACCCGCCGCAGCCGGCCACCGTCGTCGACATCGCGGTGGGCTCCGCTGATCACACCACCCTCGTCACCGCGCTGAAGGCCGCCGACTACGTGCGCTCGCTGCAGAACGCCGGTCCCTTCACCGTGTTCGCGCCCACCAACGCCGCCTTCGACAAGCTGCCCAAGGGCACCGTCGAGGGCCTGGTGAAGCCCGAGAGCAAGGAAGCGCTCCAGAACATCCTCAAGTACCACGTGGCCGTCTCCGTCTACGAGACGCGCTTCATGAAGGAAGGGATGAAGCTCGGCGTCGCCAACGGCGGCAACGTCGTGTTCCACGTGAAGGACGGCAAGACCTACGTGAACGACGCGCTGATCGTCGGCTCCGCGCGCGCGGGCAACGGCATCGTGCACATCATCGACGGCGTGCTGCTGCCGCCGGCGCCTGCCGCGAAGTAGCCTCACAACCTCCACTCGGCCCCGAAAGACACCGCGGGGCCGAGCACGAGCTCGCGTGACGGCCCGTCGAAGATGCCGCTCACGCCCAGGCTCGCGGACAGGATGATGGTGCCCTTCCCTCCCGCACCGCCTACCGCGGTGCGCACGCCGAACTCGCCCATCGCCCAGCCGTTCTCGCCGCCGCCGCCCGCGCCGAAGAGGCTGAGGCGGCTGTTGAGCGGCACGGCGATCACGCCCCGCCCCACCCCGAACACGAACTGGTTGGGCCGGCTGAAGATCGACGAGTGCCACTCGAGGTTGAGCCCGTCGATCGCCCCCAGCCGCAACACCTGGTTGATGGTGAAGCCCGTGTTCACCTCGCACGCGAGGAACGGCTCACACGGCCCCGGGTTGCCGTAGAGCGCGCCGATGCCGAGGCCAATCTCGAAGAAGTCCGTCGCGTAGGCGGCGGTGAAGGCGATCACCCCGGGGTAGTGCGCTTCCCTGCTGTTGAAGGCGACCGACAGCGGCGCGCCGCTCAGCGAGAGCACCACGGGGATCGGGTGCAGGTACCACTGCAGGTACGCGTCGAGCATCACCCCCACCGGCTTCGATTGGCCCTCCAGCCCCAGAAACGGACGCACCTCGAAGCCCGTGCGGAAACGGAACGGCGCTCTCCGGGGAGCGAGCAGGCGCTCGGACAGCTCGGCGCTGGTCGGCTCGACGAGGTCTCCCACCTCCGCCGTGTCGCCGCGCCCGAGCATCGCCATCGCCCGGCCCGGCTGCGCGTCCTCCACCTCGAGCACGGCGGTGATCGCTCCCGAGGGCGCGCTCACCTGCTGGCCCGTGACCAGGTCCGGCTTCATCTCGGGACGCTGCGAGATCACCCGGAGCCGGCTGCCCTTCACGAAGCCCATGCCGGTCCCTCCGTCGAAGAGCACCCGGCCGTCGGTGACCGCGGTGACCTTCGCGCGCGGGGTCGGGCCGGGGGGCGGCGCGGCTGGCGCGGTGACGACCGCTTGCACTCCGGGCCGCGCGACGATCGGCGCGAGCGGTTCGGCCAACGAGAAGGTGGTCACCTCCTGGCGAAGCTCCAGGGCCAGCAACGCGTCTCCGGAGAGGACCAGCTGGGAGAACGTCCTGCCTTCGGCGAGGCGGCCCACCAGCCGCGGCGTGGCGCCGCTGGTGTCGACGACCGCGACGCCTCCCGACTCGAGCGCGAGGTACGTCACCGGGCCGCGGCTCACTCGCGAGAGGACGGGTCCGAGCGAGAGTTCATCTTCGGGTGAGCCGGTGAGCAGCAGCAGGAGGAGGAGCGTGGCCATGGCTCCCCGCAGTGCATCGGGTACGCCTCTGGGAGGCTGAACGGAACCGGCCCAATCCGCTCAGCCCGGGCGAGGTCGCGGGCCCTTCTTCGACACGCTCCCGCGAAGGAAGAGCCAGGCGTCACGCAGCCTGTGCAGAAGGTGCATCCCGCTCAGCCGGCCGCGCCAGGCGCCAGCGCATGCTCCCGATCAAGGACACCGTGACGAGCGTCATGCCCAGGAACGCCAGGCCGCCCGAGGCCCCCGCCAACGCGAGCCCGGCCCTGGTCATGCTGAACAGCTCGCACAGCCGCAACGACGCAGACGCGATCAACGCCAGCACACCTGCGTCGTACGCGCCCGGCCACTTGAGCGTCTTCCCGCTGAAGCCCGGCACCATGCGCCCCGCGAAGCCCAGCACCAGCAACGTCACCCCGCCCAGCGTGTACGCGTGCCTCGTCGCATCTCGCAGCAGCGGCGGCGCCCAGAGGCCCAGCTCAAAGAGGCCACTCCAGAGCGAGAGCAGCCCGAACACCGCCAGGAACGTGAGCCCCGCCTGCACCGCCCGCGGCGCGAGGCTGCCTTCGACGCCGAGCCCTTCACCGGAGAACGGCCGCACGGTCCACCACAGGAACCCCACCGCGAACGCCGCGCCCAGCTGCTGCAGCGCGCTCAGCCAGGTCGCGCCGAACCACGGGGCCAACGCCGCGAGCGCGGCCGCCGCCTGCCACACCACGAAGAGCCGCAGCTGCGCCTGCTCAGGCGGCCGCTTCACGTGCAGCGTGCAGATGCCCGCGCGCAGGAAGATGCCCCACAGCCACGAGCCCGTGCCGCCGAACAGCGCCAGCGCGTAGACCGACTCCAGCGGAACGAACACGAGCGGACCACCGGCCACCTGCCCCACCGTCCACGCCAGCAGCGCCGCCGCCGACAGCCACCACCAGCTCACGCCCGCGAGCAGAAACCGATGGAGCGTGTCGTGGACTCCGCCCGTGGACCGCCAGAGACGGACGATCAACCCCAGCCACGCGCTCATCGCCACCAGCACCAGCACCGCGCCGCTCACCGAGAACACCGGCGCACCGGGGATCAACGCGCCCAGGCGGCCCGCGACCAGGCACAGCACGCCGGCGATCCCGCTCCACGCCATCACCCTCCGGCGCGTCAGGCTCGCAGGCGCTGACCCGAAGAAGCGCGGCGCCAGCTGCAGCGAGACGCCCATGGTGAACAGCCCGAGGAAGCCGAACACCTGCGCGAAGGCATGTCCGCGGTGGTGATCGATCGGCACCGGCGCGAGCACCACCCGCAGGTTCCAGAGATCGATCGCGCCGGTGAGCGCGCCCACCGTCAACGTGAACGCGAACGCAGCCACCACGAACGGCTTCCACGGAAACGTCGGCACCTCGGGGGCCAGGCGCCGCGCGATCGGCAGCCTCACGCCGTCGCGGCCACCGTCGCCGCCTTCGCCTCACGGACCGCCTGGCGGCGCCCGGACACGAGGTGCCAGAGCAGCACCCCCACCGTGCCCACCACGAAGGCGATCAGGAAATACGAGCCCGCCTGCGGCCAGCTGTGGGTGGTGAAGTTGGCGATCTGCTTGCTCCCCAGCACCGCCGGCATGAAACCCGGTACCTTCACCGGCGCGTTCGGGCTCAGGTTGTGACCGAAGATGTAGAGCGTGTAGACGAACCGGGCGAACGCGAAGCCGCTCACGTACGTCGTCATCACCACCAGGTCGACCAGCGCGCTGACGTTGCCGATCGCCGCCACCCGCAGGGCGAAGATGAACAGCGCGCCCAGGGCGAAGGGCAGCCAGTCGAGATCGCTCATCGCCTCGCGATCGAGCGTGTGCATGCCGATGTAGTGGTTGAGAACGTTGATCTCCTGCATGTGCTGGCCGTCGTTCCCGCCCTCGACCGTGTACGCAAAGATGTCGAGGTACAGGCCCGCCGGGTACTGCGGCGCCTCCATCGAGATGCGCCACAGCGGCTGCGTGAACGAGAGCGCCAGGGGCACGGCCAGGATCGCGAGCAGGATGCGGGCGCGTGGCTTCAGGGGCCTCGCGAGAAACGCGTAGAAGGAGTCCAGGTGCAGTTTCATGAGCCTCCCTGCTGCAAAGAGGCCGCCACCCGTCTGCCCGGCTTGACGCACCGCTCCCGAGGTGTTCCAAGACGAAACATGGCCGAACAGATCAGCGCAGAAGGGCCCTTCTCGTGTGAAACGCCGTTCGAGCGCGGGGGTGGGCTGTGCAAGACCTGCCGGCTGCTCCCGGAGACGCCGGTGGGCCGCAAGTGCAACCGCATGGTGGCCCGCAGCGCCGCGATGAACGCGCTCCTGCGCAAGGCCGCCACGGTGGCGAACACCGACGCGTCGGTGGTGATGCGGGGCGAGAGCGGCTCGGGGAAAGAAGTGGTGGCGCGCGCGCTCCACGCCAACAGCACGCGGCGGGGCAAGCCCTTCCTCGCCGTCAACTGCGCGGCGCTGCCCGGGGAGCTGCTCGAGTCAGAGCTCTTCGGTCACACCCGCGGCGCCTTCACCGGCGCCCAGACCGCGCGCAAGGGCCTGTTCGAGACGGCCGACGGAGGCACGCTCTTCCTCGACGAGATCGCCGAGATGCCGCTGCCGCTCCAGGCCAAGCTCCTGCGCGCGCTGCAGGACGGAGAGATCCGCCGCGTGGGCGAATCGGAAGCGGTGCACGTCGACGTGCGGGTGGTGTGCGCCAGCCACCAGAACCTCCTCCAGTGCGTGAAGGAACGGCGCTTCCGCGAAGACCTCTACTTCCGCCTCAAGGTCTTCACCCTGCTGGTGCCGCCGCTGCGCGAGCGCATGGAAGACATCCCCGTGCTGGCGAACATGTTCCTCCACCAGGAACGCGAGGGCGCCACCTTCGCGCCGCGCGCCCTGGCGGCGCTGGTGAAGTACCCGTGGCCGGGCAACGTGCGCGAGCTGCAGAACGCGGTGAAGCACGGCGCGGTGCTCTCGCTGGGCGCGCCGGTGGACCTCGAGCATCTGCCCGAGGAGCTCTCGCAGCCCATCGTGCTGCCCACGCCCGAAGACGACGGCTCGCTGCTCACGCTCGCCCAGGCCGAGAAGCGCCACATCCTCCGCGTGCTCGAGGCGTGCGGAGGTCAGCAGCTCGACGCGGCCCGGGTGCTGGGCATCGGCCGCACCACGCTCTGGCGAAAGCTGAAGACCTTCGGTCTCGAGGCCTGACGCAGGTTTTGCGCGTCGGGGCGTACGAATCGTTGACCTGGATCATGAATCAGCCCCACTGAGGCCTCTGGCGCAGCACACCAGCGTCTGCGCATCGCCTGCGGGTCATGAACAACCCCAGTGCAACGATTGCGCGTGGGCGGGCACATCGGGTGCAGAGGGCGCCCCGATGCCTGGCCCCATCTCGTCTCACTTCGTCGCCGTCCACGCGCAGCTCGACCAGGCGCTGCGTGAGTGCCTGAAGCCGCCGGGGAAGGTCGACACCGCCGCGTTCGACCAGTTCAGGCGCCTGCTGCTGCGCCACATCGCCCAGGAAGAGCGGGTGCTCATGCCGGCGCTGGTGAAGAAGCTGGGCAGTCCACCGCTCTTCCGCAACGCGCTCCGCAAGGACCACGCAGGCTTCGCGACCCTCTGCGTGCCCCTGCCCGAGCGGGAATGGGTGGAGAACCTGGGCGAACTGTTCGCGCACCACGCCGCGCTCGAGGAAGGCCCGGGCGGGCTCTACCCGCTCTGCGACGAGGTGCTGCGCGACGAGGCGGCTGCGGTGATCGCCGCGGCCGACGCCTTGCCCCCCATCAAGCTGGCCCCCTTCAACGGGGGGCCCTGGGTGCGGGACCTGCTCGCCGAGGTGCTTCGGGCGACGGGCATCGACGGCGCGTCCGACTGAGGCTGTTCCGCGCTGCACCACAGTGAAACACCGCTGAGGGTGCTTCCGAGCGGCCTGCGGCGAAACGTCGCATGGCACGGCGGTCGCAGTGGGCGCCCTCGCTTTCACCCCTACGGAGACTCCCCATGAAACTGAAGCTGATCGGATCACTGGCCGGACTGCTCGTCCTGGCCGCCTTTGCGTACGGCTGCCAGCAAGGCGCTGGTAACGGAGGCGGCACGGGCACCCCCGCGGCCCAGTCGAGCGCGGGCTTGAAGCAGATCATGACTGACCGGAAGCTGAGCGAGGCCGACGTCGAGGCCGCGCTGCTGACCTACAAGCCCACGGGCACGAAGGACGACTACGTCATCTTCGCCTCGGGCGGTCAGTCGGGGCAGATCCTCGTGATCGGAGTGCCCTCGATGCGCCTGCTCAAGGTGATCGGCGTCTTCACCCCCGAGCCGTGGCAGGGCTACGGCTACGGCGGCTACACCAACAAGGTCCTCGAGGGCGGCCAGCAGTACAAGATCGGCGAGCGCCTCAGCTGGGCCGACGTGCACCACCCCAACCTGTCCGAGACCAAGGGCGACTACGACGGCAAGTACCTCTTCGTGAACGACAAGGCGAACGCGCGCATCGCGGTGGTGGACCTGAAGGACTTCGCCACCAAGCAGATCGTGCCCAACAAGCTGGTCGCGTCCGATCACGGCGGCGCCTTCGTCACGCCCGACACCGACTACGTGATCGAGACCAGCCAGTACCCCGCGCCGCTGGGCCGCGATTACGCCCCGCTCTCCGAGTACAAGACCAAGTACCGCGGGCTGGCGATGTTCTGGAAGTTCGACAAGGTGAAGGGCCGCATCATCGAGAGCGAGTCCTTCGGCGTCGAGCTGCCGCCCTACACCCAGGACCTGGCCGATTCCGGCAAGCTGGTCTCCGACGGGTACATCTTCATCAACAGCTTCAACACCGAGATGGCCACCGGCGGCATCCTCGAGGGCAACCCCCCGGTCGAGTCGGGCGCGTCGCAGAACGACACCGACTTCCTCCACGTGATCAACTGGAAGAAGGCCGAGGCGCTGGTGAAGGCCGGCAAGGCGAAGGACATCAAGGGCGTCAAGGTGCTGATGATGGACGTGAGCGGCCCCGAGAAGGTGCTCACCCTCATCCCCGAGCCCAAGAGCCCGCACGGCGCCGACGTCACGCCCGACGGCGAGGACATCGTGGTGGGCGGCAAGCTCGACACCCACGCCACCGTCTACAACTTCAAGAAGATCCAGGCGCTGATCGAGGCCGGCACGCACGAAGGCAAGGACCCGTACGGGCTGCCGATTCTGCCCTTCAAGGACTCCATCCGCGGGCAGGTCGAGATCGGCCTGGGGCCGCTGCACACCGTCTACGACAACAAGGGCTTCGCCTACACCTCGGTGTTCATCGAGTCGGTGGTCGCCAAGTGGGACCTCAAGACCATGAAGGTCGTCGACAAGCTGTCGGTTCACTACAACATCGGCCACATCCTCGCGGCTGAAGGCGACACCGTCAGCCCCGACGGCCAGTACGTGGTGGCGATGAACAAGATGAGCATCGACCGCTTCGCCAACATCGGCCCCCTCTACCCGCAGAACTTCCAACTGGTGGGCATCGAGGGTCAAAAGATGAAGCTGCTCACCGACATGCCCATCGGCATCGGCGAGCCGCACTACGCGCAGATGATCAAGGCCGACAAGCTCAAGCCCATGAAGGTGTACCCGATGGGCACCAACCCGCTGACCGACGAGAAGGACGAGTTCGCGGTGACGCCGGGCAAGGAGCGCATCGAGCGCAAGGGCAACGTGGTCGACATCTACATGACCGCCATCCGCAGCCACTTCACGCCGGACTACGTGGAGGTCGACGAAGGTGACACGGTGCGCCTGCACATCACCTCCATCGAGCAGGCGGAGGACCAGGTGCACGGGTTCACCATCGACATGTACAACCTCAACGTCTCGCTCGAGCCCGGCAAGCACGAGAACATCACCTTCATCGCCGACAAGCCCGGCGCGTTCCCGATGTACTGCACCGAGTTCTGCTCGGCGCTGCACCTCGAGATGATGGGCTACTTCATGGTGAAGCCGAAGGCCGTGAAGTGAGCTGACGCAGCAAGGTCCCCACGAGGCCTTCCTCGTGGTGGACCGAGGCCTGGGCACTCGCCTTGCAGTGACCGGCTCTCGGCCCACTCAACCCAGCCCCCCCGGAGAAGAACGCCATGAGACGTATCACCACCGCTTTGTTCGCAGTCCTGTCCCTCATCGCGTGCTCGGAGAAGAAGGTCGAGCCGGAGGCGGTCGCCGTCGCTCCGGCTCCCGTCGTCGACGCGCCGCCGGCCAAGACGGTGATCGAGGTGCCGGACTTCGTCATCAGCACCGAGGCGGCCGACATCAAGAAGGGCGAAGAGCTCTTCGCCGCCAAGGGCTGCGTGGCCTGCCACAAGATCGGCGGCGGCAAGCTGGTGGGCCCCGACCTCAAGGGCGTGACCGCGCGTCGCGAGGAGTCGTGGATCAAGAAGATGATCCTCAAGCCGGAGATCATGCTGAAGGAAGACGACGTGGCGAAGAAGCTGCTCGCCGAGACCTTCGTGCCGATGCCCAACCAGGGCGTCAACCCGCAGACCGAGCTGCCCTTCATCCTCTCGTACCTGAAGAGCGCGGAGAAATGAGCGATGACCGCGCTCCTCGCCCTCGTCGTGCTCTCAGCGGCTGGCCCGGTGGACAGGCCCTGCCCGCAGGGCGCGGTGCTGGCCAGGACCGCGGCTGAGCTCGAGGCGCTGCTTTCGGGCACCGAGAAGGACATCTGGGTCGCCGGCCACGTGGTGGGCGACTTCGAGGCGAAGCGCCCCTCGACTCCGCTCGGGACGAACGGCGTCCGGCTTCACGGCTGTGAGCGCGCGGTGCTCGAAGGCACGGGCAAGGGCACGGTGCTCAAGCTGCACGGCGACGACGTGCTGGTGGAAGACCTCACCTTCCAGAAGTCGGGCATTCGCACCTCGTTCGAAGACGGCGCGCTCAAGATCACCGGCGAGCGCGCCATGGTGCGGCGGGTGACGGTACGCGACACGCTCTACGGCATCGCCTTCGAGCAGTGTCATTCCTGCTGGCTCGAGGACGCAGACATCTCGGGCCGCCCCGACCTCGAGGAAAACCAGCGCGGCGACGCGGTGAAGCTGTGGGAAGCGCACGGTTCCCAGGTGCACCGCATCTGGGTGCACGGCATGCGGGACGTGGTGGTCTGGTACTCGCGCCACGTCACGCTCGAAGACAACCGCATCACCGGGGGGCGCTACGGCACGCACTTCATGTACGCGCACGACTCCACGGTGCGGCGCAGCGTGATGCGCGGGAACACGGTGGGCATCTTCGTCATGTACTCGGCGCGGGTGCTGGCGGAGGACAACGAGCTCTCGGGCGCGCGCGGGCCGGCGGGCATGGGCATCGGGTTCAAGGAATCCGACGCGGTGACGCTCAAGCGCAACCTGATCGTCTCGAACACCATCGGCACCTACCTCGACTACACGCCGCGCGATCCGAAGCAGCCGGTGCTCTTCGAGGGCAACGTGCTGGCGCTCAACGGGGTGGCCCTGCGTACGCACTCGAGCGAACACGGCGCGAGCTTCATCGAGAACGACTTCCTGTCGAACGACGTGCTGTGCGAAGTCGACGGCAACGGCGACGCGCGCAGCATCGACTTCAAGGGGAACTACTGGGCCGCCTACGCGGGGTACGACCTCGATCGCGACGGGTTCGGCGACGTGGCCTTCCAGATCAAGCGGGCCTCGAGTGACCTGAGCGACTCGCACCCCGACTTGAAGTTCTTTCACGGCACCGCGGCCTTCGGGCTCTACGACGCGGTGGCCACGGCGCTGCCCTACTTCACCACGCGCCTGCTGCTCGAAGACCCGCGGCCCGCAGTGCGCCCCCACCGGGAGTTGCGATGACCCGGGTCGTTCCACCTCGGCCAGCCGTCCGCTGCGCTCCCGTCTGTCTCGCGCAGCGTTCCGCTGCGACCGGTGCCACTCCATGATCTCCATTCAGAACGTGAGCAAGCGCTTCGGCGCAGTGCAGGCCCTCGAGGCGGTGTCGCTCGAGCTCCCCCCCGGTTCGCGGGTGGCGCTGGTGGGCACCAACGGCTCGGGCAAGACCACGCTGCTGCGCGCGATGTGCGGGCTGCTGCGCGTGGAAGGCCGCATCACGTTGTACGGCTCCGACGTGGCGAAGGAGCCGCAGGTCGCGCTGCGCAGCCTCTCGTCGATGCCGCAGATCGCCCCGCCGCTCGACGCGCCGGTGGTGGAGCTGGTGCGCGCCTTCTGTGTGCTGCGCAACCGCAACCCGCTCGCCGTGGCCGCGCGGGCGAAGCGGCTGGGCCTCGATCTCGAGACGGTGGCGCGCACCCGGGTCAGAGACCTGTCGGGCGGCATGAAGCAGAAGCTGCTGGCCGCGCTCGCGTTGACGGCCGAGGCGCCGGTGCTGGTGTGTGACGAGCCCACCGCCAACCTCGACCCGGCGGCACGGCGGGTGTTCTTCGAAGAGGTGCTGGCCCGCCCCACCAACTCCATCCTGGTGCTGTGCAGCCACCGGGTGGACGAGGTGCAGCACCTGGTCGAGCGGGTGGTGCAGCTCGACGAGGGCCGGGTGGTGGCCGACGGCTCGCTCTCCCAGACGCTGGCGCGCATGCGCGGCTTCCGCGTCGACCTCACCTTCCGCGAGCCGCCCGACGCGGCCGAGGTGGCCACGCTCGTGGCGCGCGGCTTCGCGCCTTCGGGGCCCACGCGCTTCCACGGCGAGTTCTCCGAGGTGGACAAGGTGGAGGTGGTGAGCCGGCTGGTGGCCACCTGGGGCCCGCGGCTGCTCGACCTGTCGCTGCAGGACTCCGACGCGCTGCACGAAAAAGGCGAACTCGCGCCTCGAGGGGCGACAGCGAAGGTCATTCCACTGCGCGCGGTGAGCCCATGAGAGCGCTGCCGGTGCTGATGGCAGTGCTGGTGCTCGGCTGCACCGAGGGCGCGCTCAAGGCCGAGGACCCGATCTGGGGCAAGCAGCAGTGCGCCCACTGCGCGATGTTGGTGAGCGAGAAGCCGCCCGCGGCGCAGGCGTTCACCGCCGAGGGCAAGCGGCGCTTCTTCGACGATCTCGGCTGCATGGTGGCCTGGGAGGATCGCGAGAGCCCGAAGGTGACGGCGCGCTGGGTGCGTGATCCGTCTGGCACCGGTTGGGTCGACCCGGCCGCGACGCACTTCAGCCCGGGCCACCCCACCCCGATGGACTTCGGGTTTCTCCCCGACGCGCAGGGCGCCGTCACGTACGACGAGGTGCGCGCGGCGGTGCGCGAGAAGGCCCAACGCAAGCCCGGGAGCAATCAATGAGCGCCACCAGTGGATCTCCCTTCACCGCCTTCCTCCGGCTCGAGCTGTCCGACGCGCTGCGCTCGCGGTGGGTCGCCTTCGCCTCGATGCTCTACGTCGGGCTGGCGGTGGCGTTCGTGTGGCTCGGGCTGAGGGAATCGAGCGTGCTCGGCTTCACCGGCCTGTCGCGGGTGCTGCTCAACCTGGCCAACGCGGTGTTGGTGATCTTCCCCCTGGTGGTGCTGATCGGCACGCACTCCGCGGTGGTGCACGCGCGCACGAGCGGTTTCTGCGAGCTGATGCTGGCGCAGCCGGTGAAGCGCTCGACCTGGTTCCTCGCGTTGCTCGCCTCGCGGCTGCTGGTGCTGGTGGGCCCGCTGGTGGTGCTGCTGGTGGGCTGCTTCGTGGCGGCCGCGTTCGTCGAGCCTGAGCCGGGGCTCGCCTTCATCGGCTTCAAGAGCCTGGCGGTGTGCACCGCGCTGGTGTTCGCCTTCGTGGGCATCGGGCTGCTGATCTCGGCCGCGGCCCGCAGCGCCGAGCGGGCGATGGTCTGGGCGCTGCTCGTCTTCGTCACCACGGCGGCGCTGCACGACGTGCTCTTGATCACCGCGCTGCTGCGCACCTCGCTGCCGCCGCAGGTGGTGTTCGCGCTGGCGGCCTTGAACCCGAGTGAAGCGGCGCGGGTGGGCATTCTCGCCAGCGTCGACCCGGAGCTCTCGGTGTTGGGCCCGGTGGGTTTCTGGCTGGCGAACTCGCTGGGGCCGAGCTTCGCCCTGGCGCTCGCGGTGCTCTACCCGCTCGCGCTCGGGGTGTTCACCACGTGGCGCGCGATGCGGCGCACCCAGATGATGGACCTGATCGCCTGAGCGCGAGCCGAAGGTCGCCGATGCGGCCCTGGTGAGACGTGGTGCGACTCGGGTTGGCGCCGTGCTCGTGGCGCGCTTGCCTCTCACTTCGGGCAAGGACGCGAAGGGAGCCCAGTCCCGGGACCGTACGGGCGGGGCGCCACGTTGAGCGATCTCGGCGTGAGCGCCAGCGCCCGCTCATGGGCGGCCACCGTCACCGTGGGCACCACGCACGTGACCGACACCGCCGCGACGCAGGCGCACGCCGACCTGCCGAGCGCGTCACCGCGAACGGGCGACGGAGGGCGGGGGTCTGGTTCGTCCGGTGACCGCTCTGCCGCGCGAGCTTCTCACCGTCGCGGCAGGGACCACCCCGGTCGGGTCGTTTTCCCGAGCGAGTAATGGACCATGACCGCGCGGTAATGGTCCATTACGCGGCTGGGAGAGCGACGCCCCCGGAGGTCTCCTGAGGATCTCATGGAGAGCGACCCACCTCGGCATCTGCGCGTCCTCGCGTCGTGCCGAGGGCTCGCGCGGATCGAGCAGGGACATGATCTTTGACCACCGCGTTCCTCGAGGCCGTTGCAGCCTCGACTCGCACAGGTGAACGGCTCGGGCCTCCCAGGGGCTTCCGCGCCGACGAAGAACGTGCTCGAGCTGCGATGCTGCAGCGCCAGACGGTCGCGTCTCCCCAGAGCCCGTCGTACTCATCGTTCGGTGGCACCGGTCCTCCCCCAGGCGCGGCGCCACATCGCGAACCCACTGAACGAAAAAAGAGGCGGAGGTTTCCCCCGCCTCTCACTTCTCAGCTCGACTCGTCCTCAGTGACCGTTGTTCCGGCCACAGCTGCCACCGTTGCCGCTCCCACCACTGCCGCCATTGCCGCGCGGACCGTGGTCGCCGCTGCCGCCGCGACCGCCGCTGCCGCCGTGACCGCCGCTGCCGCCGCTGCCGCCACCGTGGTCGCCATCGTCGCCGTCGTCATTCCCGCCGCACTGGCCCGCCGCGCGCTGGTGCAGCTGGATGTTGCCGCCGGTGAGCAGCCCCGACGCCGTGCTGCCATTGGACAGCACCATCGAGAACGTGTCGTTGCGTCCCGGCTCGCCGTTGTCGCTGACGATCACCTCGAAGCCGAAGCCCGGCTGCCCGTTGACCTTCGCGGTGCCGCTGATGCGCCGCGTGGTGGCGTCGAGCGCGACGTACCCCGTGATGCTCTGGCTCTGCACCTTGAGGCCGTTCGCCGCGTGGTCCTGGAAGGTGAAGTGCCCCCAGAACGCGCTGCGCTTGATGCCGCCGCTGATGGCGAAGGTCTTCTTCGGGCCGTTGTCCTTGATGAACCCGCCACCCGTCACCCAGTCACGGCTGCGGCACGTCGGGCCCGGATTGCCGGGGTTGCCCGTGCTTCCGCCCGTGCAGAGCGAGACCACGTTCTGATCCATCGTCACCGCGGCGTTCAGCGCGAGGGCGCGGCCCGCCAGGCTGGTGCCCGTGGTGAGGGTGATGCTGGCGAAGGCGACCACGTTGCCCTGGAACGCGGTGTTGGTGCCCAGCGTGGCCGAGCTGCCGACCTGCCAGAACACGTTGCACGGCTTGCCGCTGCCGGCCATCACCACCGCCGAGTTGGAGGCCGTGGTGAGGGTGCTGGCGATCTGGAACACCCAGACCGCGTTGGCGTCGCCGCCGCCGTCGAGCGTGAGCTCACCGGTGAGGCCGACCGACGAGTCGAAGCAGTACACGCCGGGGGCCAGCGTCATGCCGCCGAGATCCGCGCCGGTGAGGTTGTGCTCACAGGCGATCGCGTCGAGGTTGTTGTACGCGGTGAGCAGGTCGTTGTGGGCCTGCGCAGCGACCGCGTCGCCCGCGTGGATGGCGCCGGTGAGGGTGCAGTCGGGGTTGAAGCCGGTGATGGCGGTACCCGGGGCGACGCCCACGTCGCCGGTGACGGACGAGGCGTTGGTGCAGGTGACTGTGCTCGCGCCGAGCACTGCAAAGCCGGCGGCTGCGCCGAGCGAAGGCGGCGCGCTCACCAGCCCCTGCTCGACCGAGCCCACCTGTGAATCGGCTTCAGGTGGCAGCCCGCAGGCGGTGGCGAGCGAAAAAAGGACTGCGGCGGCGGTTCGGGTCAGGCGCGTCTTCATGGGAGTCGTCCTCGGGGGTGAGTGCTGCCTCACCTCGCTGAGCACCCTTCGCGCCACTGGATGTCGCCGAGTGTTTCCAGCTCATTGACCCGGGCTGATTCCTCGCACGCGGAGTCGTCCCTCGAAAATGAGGGAACCGGTCGTTCATTTCGATCAACGGTCGCGAATGATGAACACGGTGTCGCCGGCACCGAGCCGCACCACGCGCGGCGCGTCGGGCCCGACGAGCACGAAGACACACAGCGAGCCGCCATCTTCCATGGCGAAGCCGCGCGCGGGGGCGGGCCAGGCGGCGCGCTGCAGCTCGAGCCAGAGGTCTGGATAGAGACGGACCGTGCGCGTGCCGTAGGTGCGCGTCTGCACCCGCGCGCTGGCGTCCATCGCCTCGCTCAGCTGCTTGGGGGTGCACCCTACCCGTTCGGTGCTGTCGAGCTTCTTGTGCTCGTACTGGGCCGAGAACCGCTCTTCCTGCACCACCGGGGCGCTCGGAGCCGCGGCCTGCGGCTTCTGTTCGTCCGAGACACGAAAGGTGTCGCAGGCGATGCGGTCGAGCTCATCGGTCGAGAAGAACGGGAAGATCGGCTTGCCGTCGGCCTCGATGGCGATGAGCTCGCTGCCGTGGAGCCCCATCAGGCTCTGCTTCCCGGCGGCCTGGACGATGTAGCCGAAGCCACCCTTCAGCATCTCCACCAGGCGCACCGCCTCGACGGGTGCGTGCGGGGCGCGCTTGAGGAAGACGTCCTGGGTGAGCACGCGCGTGACGGCGCGCCGGGCGAGCTCGAGGACCCTCGGGGGGGCGGAAGCAAAGGCCGTCTCGGGCGCCTCGCTGGGGTGCTTCTCGAAGGCGACGCGGTAGGCCTCGCCGTTCTCGCCCACCATGTGCAGCCGCATCACCACCGGCGTCTCGGCCTGCTCGGGGTCGGGCTTCTTCTCGCCGCCGATGCGCTTGAAGAGGATGCCCAGCGGGCCCTTCTCGAGCACCGAGCGCGCGGCTTCCTGTTCCTGCCCGGCGCTGGTGGCGTAGCGGCCGATCATGCGCCACACGCCACCGCTGCCCTGTTCCTGCTGCACGAAGGCTTCCCAGAGGGGCTGCTGCGCAGGCGAGAACTCGCACGAGAAGCCCGCCGAGCCGCCGGGCGCCAGCCGCATCGCGCAGGCCGTGCCGGTGACCATGCTGCCGTCGGGCAGGTGCACCACGAAGCCGAAGCTGGTGCCCACCTCGGGGAGATCGGGGCACGGCGCGCTGAACCCCGCGAGGGAGATCTCGTCGGTGGTCGTCTCCAGCTCGCCCGAGGGGAACTGCAGGCGCAGCCGGAGATTGACGGGGTACCTCGGGAAACGGCGACTGCCGAGCATGGCCTGCCCAAGTTACTGCAGGTCAGGTCAGTGCTGGTGCCCCACGCGCACTTCGACGTCCGGGTGGGCCACCCCGAAGGCCTGCAGCCGCTTGAAGCTCTCGGTGCCCTTGACGGCGTCGCCGGTGAAGGTGCCCGGTTCGACGTGGTGGTCCCAGCCCCAGCGGGTGTGGCTGGCGTCGCCGGTGAGCAGCACCGCGCCTTTCGGGGTGCGCACCAGGTAGGCCGTGCTGCCCGGCGTGTGACCGGGCACCCACAGCGCCCACACCGAGCCGTCGCCGAAGACGTCGAGCACGCCCTCGAAGCTGCCGGTGGCGTCGGCGGTGAACTGCCATTCCGAGAGCGCCGGCTTGCCCTCGAGCGCCTGGTTGGTCGACCCGCGCACGAAGAGGTTCATGAAGCCGGTCGCCTTCGCCTCGCCCGGGCCGGTGAAGACGGGCGTGCCCTCGGGCACGTCGGCCATGCCGGTGAGGTGATCGAGGTGAAGGTGGGTGAGGAAGACGCCGTCGAGCTTCCCTGCCTTCGCCAGCCACTCGCCCAGGCCCTGGTGCACCTTCAACTTCTCGAGGTGCATGGCGCTGCGCACCAGGCCGCTCATCGCCGACTTCTCCGGCGCGTCGCGCAGCGCCGTCTCCACGCCGGTGTCGACGATGAAGGTGCCCTTCGTGGGGTGGCGGATCACGTGAAAGAAGACCTGGATCGGCTCGTCGCCGTCGACGAGGCCCGCCTCCTTCGCGGTGGGGTTGCCCAGGTTGAGCAGCCCGCTGCGCTCGACCGCCCAGTCGGCCGAGGCCACGCTCTCCAGCTCGACCGGGCCGGGCTCCGCCAGCGCCGCCGCCAGGTCTGCCGTGGACCTCGGGGTGCCCAGCGTCGCGGGCTGGGTGCCGTGCGAGGTCACCGCGCAACCGCTCATCACCATCACTGCCAGCAGCATCGTCGTCTTCATGGAGTGCTCTCCTGTGCTTCGAGGTGAGCCGAAGGTAGCGATTCGAATTCGAATGGAAATCTGCGAAGTCTGCATGACATCATCCATTCATGGATATCTCGTGGGACGACGCGAAGTTGTTCCTGGCCATCGCGGAGACGGGGAGCCTCAGCGGGGCGGCGCGCCAGCTCAAGCTCGGTCAACCGACGGTGACGCGGCGGCTGGCGATGCTCGAGTACACGGTGGGCGCGGCGCTGTTCCGCCGCAGCGTGGAAGGGGCCTCGCTGACCAGCGCGGGGGAGCGGCTGGTGGGGCCGGCGAAGAAGATGGCGGAATGGGCAGGCGAGCTCCACCGCGCCGCCTCGGCCAGCGACGGCGCGCCGCGCGGGCTGGTGCGGGTGACGTCGAGCCCGTTCATCTGCTTCGACTTCCTCGCGCCGTTCGCCGGGCTGCTGGCGGAGAAGCACCCGGGGCTGCGGCTCGAGGTGCTCTCGAGCGTGCAGTACCTCGACCTGGCGCGCGGCGAGGCTGACCTGGCGATGCGCTCGCGGGCGCCGTCGAACCCCGACCTGCAGCTGGTGCACTCGCTGGAGGTCGAGAGCGCGGTGTTCGTGTCGAAGGCGCTCAAGGCGAGGCTGCCGAAGAAGGTGACGCTGCAGACGCTGCCGTGGGTGGCGTGGTGCCCCCCGTTCGAGTCGATTCCACCGAACCCGCAGCTCGAGGCGTTGATCCCCAACTTCACCCCGGCCTTCACCGCGGATCATTTCCTGGTGCAGCTGGCCGCGGCCGAGGCCGGGCTGGGCGCGATGGTGCTGGGGCGGGTGAGCCACCGGTTCAGCCGGGACTCATCGCTGGTGCCGCTCGACCTCGAGCTGGGGCCTCATGGGAAGCAGGCGCTGCATCTCGTCTGTGCGAAGTCGGCGCTCGACATTCCCCGGGTGCGGCGGGTGGCGGAGCTGATCGTCGATGAGCTGAAGCGCACGAAGCGGCGGTGAGGTTGTTCCTCTCCCTGCGCAGCGGGGAGAGGTCGGCCGCAGGCCGGGTGAGGGGCTCACTGCAAAACACCACCCGCCCCTCACCCCAGCCCTCTCCCCGCTTCGCAGGGAGAGGGAGCTTCAGGCGTAAGCGGCGATCTTCTCGCGGATGCGCGCGGCCAGCCCAGCGTGGGCCTCACCGAGCGCGTCGGCGATCACCTGCGCCTCGGCCCGGTAGGCGGCGCGCTTCTCGGCGGCCCAGTGCGCGGGCGCCGGCTCGAGGTTGGTGATGCGATCGGCCAGCTTCACCAGCCACACCTCGCGCGGCTGCGCCCTGATGCGCCGCAGGCTGTCCGCCATGCGCTCGGGCTTCGACACCGCGTCGTCCTTGGTGAGCGCGTGCACGCCGTTCGCCACGCGCGAGCCGAACTCGAGGTGCAGCGTCTCGACCTTCACCCCCGCGTCTTCCACGCAGTCGTGCAGCAGCGCGCACTGCATGGCGAAGTCGACGTCGAAGCTGCCGTCGGCCGCGCGCAGCACCTCGGTGGCCACCTTCACCAGGTGCACCACGTACGGGGCGCCGCTGCCGGGCACCTGCTGCGCGCCGTGCACCTTCGCCGCGAAGTCGAGCGTGCGCTTGAAGAGGTCCTGGTTCCAGCTCACGCGCGCGCCTTTCTCTGCAGCGCGTCGTAGGTGGCGTACTTGTACGCGTCGGACAGCGTCGGGTAGTTGAAGCAGGCCTCGATGAACAGGTCCGCGCCCGCGCCGGCGAGCATCGCGGTGAGCCCGACGTGCACCAGCTCGGTCGCCCCCTCGGCGATGCAGTGCACGCCCAGCAGCTTCATGTCTTCCCGGCGGAAGAGCAGCTTCAGGTGCCCCGACTCGCCGATCATCATGCCGCGCGGGTTCTCGGCGAGGTTGGCGATGCCCTTCACGTACGCCACCCCGCTCTTCGAGAGTGATTCCTCGGTCTCGCCGCACATCGACACCTCGGGGATGGTGAAGATGCCGTAGGGGAAGAGCGGCGCGACGCGCGTCTTGTATTTCAGGTCGAAGAAGTCGACGACGGCCACGCGCGCCTGCTCCATCGAGGTCGAGGCGAGCGAGGGGAAGCCGATCACGTCGCCCACCGCGGCGATGTGCGGCACGTTGGTGCGGAAGCGCGCGTCGACCTCGATCAGCCCCCGCTTGCCCGCCTTGATGCCCGCCTGGTCCAGGCCCAGAGAGTCGGTGTTGGCGTTGCGCCCCGCGCAGATGAGCGCGACGTCGACCTCGAGCGGCGCGCCGCGGTCGAGCCCCAGCCGCACCACGCCCGGCGCCGCCTCACACTTCGCCACCTGCGACTCGAGCCTGAACACCACGCCCAGCGCGCGCATGCGCTCGAGCAGCCAGCCCACCACCTCGCCGTCGAGGAACCCGAGCACCGTCGGCTTGGAATCGATCACCGTCACCTTCGTGCCCAGCGCGGCGAAGAGGCAGGCGTACTCGCAGCCGATCACCCCGCCGCCCACCACCGCCATCGTCGAGGGCAGCGCTTCCACCCGCACGATCTCATCGGAGTCGTAGACGTGCGGCTGCTCGAAGGGGAACGAAGGGGGCCGGTGAGGGCGGCTCCCGGTGGCGATGAGCACGTGCCGCCCTGAGATGCGCTCGCCGCCGACCTGCACCGTGTGGGGATCGACGAACGACGCCGCGCCGTGCAGCACCGTCACGCCGTGCTTCGAGAGGTTGACGCCCATGCGGCCGTGTTCGGCCTTCACCACCTGGTCGAGCCGGTAGAGGAACTCGTCGATGCGCGCCGCGCGGCCCAGCGCCATGTCGACGCCGTGCAGCCCGCGCTGGCGGAAACCCGAGAGGTAGAGCGCGGTCTCGCGCAGCGTCTTCGAGGGGAGCGTGCCGGTGTTCACCATCGCGCCGCCGAGCACGGGCTCCTTCTCGATCAGCGCCACCTTCTTGCCGAAGAAGGCCGCCTGCACCGCGCCTTTCTCCCCCGCGGCGCCACCACCGATGACCACGAGATCGAAGTCGTTCATGTGCGGTCGGCAGCATAGCCGCCAAAGCCGGAATCGGTTCGCCCTCTCCCCCTCCTCCCGGGTCGCTTCGCCTCGGCGCATCTTCCGCTTCGCTTCAGCTGCGCTCGCCCAGCGTTCCGCTGGACCGGCTCCACTCCTGGGGAGAGGGAGGCACGAGATGCGTCAGAGGCCGGACCGGACCTCGGGCGGGACCGCCACCACGGGCACGCCCAGCGCGACGGAGATGCGCTGCCAGAGCTCGAGCGAGCGGCCCTGCCCGTTGGCCTCGAACCACGCCACGCTCTGGGCCGGGGGCCGGCCGCCGAGCACGTCACGCAGCGCCAGCACCACGTACTTCGACGCCGCGCTGCCCTCTTCGAACTTCTCCGCCCGGGGCAGCGCCGCGTTCGCCTGCGCGAGGTTGCCCGCGCACAGCCAGGTGAGCGAGAGGAACGCGGCGGCCTCGGCCGGGTCGAGCTCTTCCGACCAGGTGCCCTTGCGGTCTTCGAGCAGGTCGAGGCACGCGAGAAAGTCGGACCGCGCCAGGCTGAGCAACAACGTGTCGCGCTTCTCGAGGTGCTTGAGCATCTTGAGCAGCCCCGAGAGGTGCCTCGTCCACGCGATCAACCCGGGCCAGCCGTTCTCTTCCGCCGAGCGCCGCGCGCGGGAGAGGTGGCCTTCGGCCTTCTGCACCTCGAGCTGCTGCACGTAGACCAGCGCGAGCGCCGCGGGGCCGTAGGCGCGCGCCACGAAGTTGCCGATCTGTTCCGAGAGCGCGATGTAGCGTTCCTGGCAGGCCACCGAGGCGCCGAACTCACCGGCGTACGCCTGGGTGAGGCCGAGGTTGTGCAGCGCCACCGCCTCGCGCCGGCGGAAGCCGATGTTGCGCGCGAGATCGAGGCTGCGCTCGAAGCCGACCCGGGCCAGGCGCAGGTCTCCATCGCGCAGGTGAAGCAGCGCCCGTGCGTTCCACGCGATGCACTCTTCGCGTTGATCGCTGCGCGCGCGCGAGAGCGCGATCAGCTCGTCGGCCATCGCCCGCGCGCGCGCCGGGTCACCCCCGCGGGAATGCGCGACCTGCTCGGCGCGGAGGAAGGCGCTGGCGTGGAAGCTGGCCTGCAGCACGTCAGGATGCACGCGCTTGCGAATGGTGTCGCAGATGCGCCGCGCCAGCGGCCCGTCGGCGAGGATCTCGGCGGCGAACCAGACCCAGGTCTTCGCCATGCGCAGCCAGATGGCGCCGGTGACGGGAGAAGGCTTCGTCTTCTGCAACCGCGCCTCGACCGCTTCGAAGGCGCGGCGCGTCTCGCCGGCCTGGCCGAGCTGGGAGATGGCCTCGGCGCGGGCGAGATCGAGGGCGATCTGCGCTTCCTCCGCGGAGAGGCGATCCCACCGCTCCAGCTCGTCGGTCACGCCGTGCAGGGTGGCCTCGTGCCAGGTGTCGGGGATGGGCGACGGCGCCGAGGGCGTGAGGCGGGCTCCGGCCAGGGCGCTGGCCGCGGCCTTCTGCACGTCACCCCGGAAGAGCTCTTCCTCGGCGAGCAGCCGCGCCAGCACGAGGCGGCGCACCCCGTGGGCGGTCGACTCGGCCTTGCGCCAGGCGAACACGCCGCCGCCGCTGCGCGCCGAGAGTTCCCAGGCGAGGCTCGCGCGCGTGGTGTCCCTGACGGCGTCGGCCGCGCGGACCACCTGGGGCAGGGCCACCGCCCGCAGCGCGTCGTTGCGCGTTTCGCCCCAGAGCTGCCGCTCGCCCCAGGCGCCCACGGCGGCGATCCACTGCGCGGCGAGCTTCGCCTCGGCGGGCGGGGCGAGCGAGGGAAAACGCAGCCACGCCTCGTCGCCGCCGCCGCAGCGCAGCGTGGGGCCGCGGCGGAGAAGAAGCCTCGCCTCGAGCGTCTCGACCACCGCCTGCTGGGGAGCGCCGAGGGCCGCTTCGAGCGCGACGAGGGGCAGGCGGCCACCCGCGACACCGAGCACGGACAGCACCGTCTTCTGCGGCGCGGGGAGCTGCGCGATGAGGTCTCGAACGAGCGCCTCGGTGGTGGTGGGCAGCCCGCCTTCGCGGCCGTTGAGCTGGAGCAGCTTCGCGGTGAGCACCACCCCGCGCGCCGCGCTCGCCGTCGAGGGGAACGCGAGCTTGAGCGCCTCGGGGGTCAGCGAGGGCAGCGGGAGCTCGCGCACCTTGCCGCTGGCGCGGATCGCCTTGAGGCGCGGCTCGAAGATCTGCCGCTCGTCATCGCGCACGCTGAGCACGACCAGGCCGGGCGTGGCCGCCCCGCGCGCGAGGCGCTCGACGAGCAGCAGCGTCTCGTCGTCCACCACCACCGCGTCGTCGATCACCCAGGCCCAGGTCCCGTCGCGCGCGGCCAGCCACCGGCCCACCTCGGCGAGCGCGCCTTCCCACCGGCTCTTCACGTCGAGGCGCGCCGTCTGGAAGTCGTCGCGGGTGAAGCCCATCGCGAAGGCGAGGAACTCGCGCGCGAGCGGCTCGAGGCCCGGCGCGGCCGTGTCGAGCGCCTCGAGGAGCTCGTTGCCCTTCACCGCCGCGCCCAGCCCGAGGCGCGCTCGCAGCAGCGCATCGACGGCGCCGCCGGGTTGCACGCCGACGCGCTCCGCGTCGACCACGTCGGCGCGGTGGCCCCACCCGCGGATCTCCTCGGCGAACGACGCGAGCGCGGCAGAGACGCCCGAACCCCGCGGCGCACTGAGGAGCACCACCCGCACGGCGTTGTCACCGATGCAGGCCTCGAGTTCTGCGACCAGCGCTGCGTGCCTCATCGGGACAGAGTTGAGCACACCCGGCTGGCGGGAGTCAGCGGATCGGCGCACCCGCGCCTCGCGGGGTGACGGCGAACTCTCACCTCGAGGGGGAAACAGCCTCGACGTGCTCGATGAGCTGACCGAGCATGCGCCAGGTCGCGCCCCACACCACGTGTTGGGCGTCGTCCCACACGAAGACCTCGCGATCGGCCTGGTAGAGGTGGCGCTTCTCGCGGCGCAGCCTCCAGAGGGGCGCGGCGATGACCTCGTCGATCTCGATGGGGTTGGGCGAGAGCTTCACGTCTTCGGGCACCACGCCGACGAAGGGGGTCACCCAGTACGAGGTGATGGTGGGCATGGCGCCGAGCAGGCCGAGCACGTCGACGTTCTCCGGCGCGATGCCCAGCTCTTCACGGGTCTCGCGCAGGGCGGTGTGCAGGGGGGTGACGTCGCCTGCTTCTCTCCCCCCGCCCGGGAAGGAGATCTGCCCCGGGTGTTTGCGCAGGTTCATCGGGCGGCGGGTGAGCAGGGCCCAGGGCTCACCGCCCCGCCAGAAGAGCGGCGCGAGCACCGCGGCTTCCTTGAGCACCAGGCCCGGCGCGTCGAAGGTCTTCGACGGCTCGCGGTGGAGGTGCTCTTTGAGCCGGCCGAAGAACGCCTGGCCTGCTGCATCGGGGGGCGTCATGACGGCGACAATTCTAACGCTCCAGGCGCCAGGTCCGCCCGCCGTTCTTCGAGCGGAGGATGAACCGCCCCGGCCCGATTGTGGGGCGCCGGGCACTGGCGAAGTCGAGCTGCCACCAGGGCCAGAGCCAGTCGTCCGACATCGGGGTCGCGTCGTCGACCGAGAGCACCAGGGTGAGCTCGTCGCCCTTCACGGTCCAGCGCTCGAACAGCGCCTGGTAGTTGGGTTTGGGCACCGAAGCGCGCAGCTCGAAGGTTCGCCCGTCGTCTTCGCTCAGCAGCAGGTCGAGTGAGGGGCCCGGGCCCTCGGTGGTGCTCTCGCCCAGCGCCCAGAGCCTGCCGTCGTGCTGCTCGACGGCGTGGAACCAGTTGATGTCGTCGACGACGGCGAGCTGATGCCCGCGTCGCAGCACCGCGAAGGAGAGGATGGGCTCGGCCGCGTCGTGGGCCCGGATGAAGTCGACGCCGAGCCTCGAGTACTGCTGCTCGAGCTCGCCTGCGTCGAGCGGACCTCGCGTCCAGGTGAGGGCTCGCGCGGGCGTGGTGAGCGATGGCCCTTTGCGCACGAAGTAGCTCGCGATGAGTACGCCGAGGATGGCCAGCGTGATCGCGAGCAGCCTGATCATGAGGTTCTTGCCCTCTCCCCGGCCCTCTCCCCCTCGGGGAGAGGGAGACACGATCGCCTACGGCTGCAGCACGCCCGCGCCCAGCAGGCCCAGCAGCAGTACTCCCAGCACGATGCGGTAGACGACGAACACCAGCATCGAGCGGCTCTTCACGAAGCGCAGAAGCCCCGAGATGGCGGCGATGCCCGCGGCGAACGAGACCACCGTGCCCACCACCAGCGCCCCGGTCGACGGCCGCGACGTGGCCTCGAACAGGTCCTTGAGCTCGAGCAACCCCGCCAGCGTGGTGGCCGGAATCGAGAGGAGGAACGAATACCTCGCCGCGTCTTCACGCCGCAGCCCCAGGGAGAGCGCGCCGGTGATGGTGGTGCCGCTGCGGCTGCTGCCGGGAATGAGCGCGAGGGCCTGCCACAGGCCCACGATGAGCCCGTCCTTCAAGGTGAGGTCGGAGATGGTGCGCTTGTGCGAGGCGATGCGCTCCACCAGGAAGAGAATGATCGCGAGGATGATCAGCGACGCCGAGATCACGTACAGCGAGCGCAGCGACGTCTTGATCGCCGACTTGAACAACAGCCCGCACACCGAGATGGGAATGGTGCCCAGCCCCACGAACCACGCCAGCCGCGAGTCTTCGGTGCCGAACGGCTTGCGATCGACGAGGCCCTGAACGAAGCCCTTCGTCAGCTTGATGATGTCGCGCCAGAAGTACGCGAGCACCGCCACCACCGTGCCGAGCTGAATGACCGCCGAGTACGCCGCGCCCGGATCATCCCACCCCAGCAGCGCGGGCACGATGCGCAGGTGCGCGGTCGAAGAGATGGGGAGGAACTCGGTGAGCCCCTGCACCACCCCGAGCACTGCCGCTTCCCACAACGTCACGTGGGCTTGGCCGCGAACAGATTCCAGACGTCGCCGCCGAGCTCGGCCTTCTTGAGCTCCCACGCGGCCAGCACGTCTGCGGTGTGGGCGAGGTACTCGGCGCTCGCCGAGAAGCGGTGTTCCTTCGCGTAGGCCGCGAGGAACTCACGCAGCACCGGCGAGAGGAAGTGCGTGGCCAGCGTCACCTGGCTGCCGTCGAGGTACTCGGTGAAGCGCAGCGCGAAGCCCGACGCGCCGTGCACGTTCGATTCGACGCGCACCACCTCGGCCTTCACCTTCACCTCGCGCCCCTTCTGCGGGAGCTGGAGGGTGACCAGCAGCTTCGTGCCGATCTTCAGGAAGAAGCTCGACTCGAGGAACATGCCTCCGACCGAGAGGTTGATGGTCGGCAGCGCGGCCTCGAAGTAGCGCGAGGGATCGTCGGCGATCGACAGGTGCGCGCGAACGTGAATGTCAGCGCGGGGGTACTGGCGGCGGGCGTCACCGACGGGGACCACCACGTTCGCGGTCGACTTCTGGGCCGTCGGAATGCGCGCGGGCACCGGGCTGGGCGAGCGCTGCATCGAGGCGAGTGCTCCCGCGCGGGGAAGCACGGCGGGGGCGGGGTTGGGCCTGGGGGGAAGCACCGCCGGCCTGGGCGGAAGCACGACCGGCTTCGTTGCCGGCACCGGTGGGCGCCTCGCCTCCGCTCGGGGTGAGCGGGGCGGCAGCGCGGCCAACTTCTGTTCGATCTTCGGGCGCAGGAGTGAGGCCGGTGGCCCCTCACCCCGCCCCTCTCCCCGCTTCGCAGGGAGAGGGAGTTCGCGTTTGCGGGTGTCGAGCGACTTCGCCAACGCCGTCAGCGATTTGGCCTTCTTCCCGCTCGCCATACCGACTTACGCCGCGCTCTTGCCGCGCAGACCGGCGGCGTCGCGGAGCTCGTCCTTCTTGTCGATGCGCTCCCAGCTGAACTCAGGGCGGCCGAAGTGACCGTACGCCGAGGTGCGCTGGTAGATCGGCTTGAGCAGGTCGAGGTGCTCGATGATCTCGGCCGGCTTGAGGCCGAACACGTTGCGCACCGCCTTGGCGATGCGGTCCTCGTCGACCGCCGCGGTGCCGAAGGTCTCGACCATCACGCTGACCGGCTCAGCCACGCCGATCGCGTACGAGATCTGCACCTCGCAGCGCGTGGCCAGGCCCGCGGCCACCACGTTCTTGGCGATGTAGCGGCCCATGTACGCGGCCGAACGATCGACCTTCGACGGGTCCTTGCCCGAGAACGCGCCGCCGCCGTGACGGCCCATGCCGCCGTAGGTGTCGACGATGATCTTGCGGCCGGTGACGCCGGAGTCGCCCATGGGGCCGCCGATGACGAAGCGGCCGGTGGGGTTGATGAAGAACTTGGTCTTCTTGTCGAGGAGCTTGGAGGGCAGCGAGGCCTTGATGACCTCCTCCATGAGGACGTCCTTGATCTTCTTGTTCGACGCCTCTTCCGCGTGCTGCGTCGACACGACGACCGCGTCGATGCGCACCGGCTTGCCGTCGACGTACTCGACGGTGACCTGGCTCTTGCCGTCGGGGCGCAGCCACGAGTGCTTCTTCTTGCGGATGTCGGCGAGCTTCTTCGTCAGCGCGTGCGCGTAGTGAATCGGCGCGGGCATCAGCTCGGCGGTCTCGGTGCAGGCGTAGCCGAACATCATTCCCTGGTCGCCGGCGCCCTGCTCCTTGGCGCCCTTCTCGTCGACGCCGCGGGCGATGTCCTGGCTCTGGCCTTCGATGGCCACCATGACGCCGCAGGTGTTGCCGTCGTAGCCCATGGCCGAGTCGGTGTAGCCAATCTTGCAGATGGTGCTGCGGACGATCTTGGGGATGTCGATCCACGCGTTGGTGGTGACCTCGCCGGCGACGATCGCGATGCCGGTCTTCACCAGGGTCTCGACGGCGATGCGGGCGCGGGGATCCTTCTCGATCAGCGCGTCGACGACGCCGTCGGAGATCGCATCACAAATCTTGTCCGGGTGGCCTTCGGTGACCGACTCCGACGTAAACAGGTAGTCCTTCGGCATGGCGTTCCTCGTGTGTGAATGGGCTGCGGAGGGGGGCCCCTTAGCGCGCGTGGCGCGTCGCGGCAATGGCCGGGTGAATCGTCCGGGCAGGCCCGCGTCGGTGGCTGTGCCGCGCTGCAAGTTGTCCTTCTTTGGACTAACGACCCGACCATGCGAATCACGCTCGTTCTCGCCCTGCTTTCCCTGCCCGCCCTCGCCACCCCCAAGGACGACCTGAGCAAGCCGCTCAAGACGATCATCAACTCGGTGCGCTACGGGAAGGACCTGGCCGCCATCAAGCAGTTCGCCAGCGAAGACCAGGGCAGGTTCCTCGTCGCTGACAGCTGGAGCAAAGGCACCGACGCGCAGCGCAAGGAGTTCCAGGACCTCTTTCTCCAGCTCTTCGGGAAGATCGCGTTCCCGAAGATCCGCAAGAACTTCGAGAACCTCGACACCGTGCTCTACGAGGAGCCCACCGTGACCGGTGAGACCGCGGCCATGGGCTCGACCATCTTGATCAACCACCCGCTCAAGAAGCAGGAGCTCAAGGTGAAGTACCAGCTGGTGAAGGCGGGCCCCGGGTGGAAGGTGGTCGACGTGGCGGTGCTGGGCGATTCGATGCTCACCGGCATCCGCGACGACCAGATTCAGCCCATCCTCAAGGAGGGTGGGTGGGACGCCCTCCTCAAGGCCATGAGGGAAAAAGCTCAGGAATTGAAGGACGTACAGCTCAAGTGACAGAGGGCCAAAACTGAGGGATCGTCCTGCCCATCCCCGGCAACTCAGGCAGTACCCTTTCCTGGAGGTAACACATGGTGAAGCGCATCCTGATGGTCGTCGTCTCGAGCTTTGCGATGATGGCGTGTGGTCCCGGAGCGAAGATCGACGGCAAGCAGGGCGCCGCTGAAGCGCTCTTCGCCGGTTCGCAGCCCACGAAGGCCAACACGGCCGCCTCACCCGTCGACATCAGCGCCAACTGCCCCGAGGGCGGCACGGCGTCCATCACCGGCGCAGGCGTCAGCGTCAACATCGGCGGCGGCGGCGCCGGCGTCGGGACCAACTTCAACATGAAGTACAACGGCTGCGGCGTGGCCCGGAGCGACCTGGGCGTCGCGATCTACAACGGCGAGCTCACCTTCTCGCAGAACATCACGGCCGCCAGCGGCAACGCCTCGATCTCGCAGGCGTTCAAGGGCCGGGTCCTGGTCCAGGGCGCCTACGACGACTTTCTCGACGTGGACGTGAGCCAGCAGGTCGCGGTCGGCGATCTCGGCGCGAGCGGCACGGGCGTCTCGGTGATCCTCAAAGGCACCATCAGCACCACGGAAGGCACCTTCACCTACGACGAGTCGATCAACGTCACCGCCGGCAAGATCTCCGCGAAGATCAACGCCAGCAAGTAACCGCCGCTTCGCTTCCAGCTTCCAGCCCCCGGTGCCCACGCGGCGCCGGGGGTTTTGTTTTGTGCCCTAGACGTGCGTGGCCACGATGGCCAGACACCCCACCGCGTACGCCACGGGGAAGAGCCACTTCGAGCGGGAATCGATGCGCTCGAACTTCTCCCGGGCGGCCCGGCGTTCGGCGTCGAGGCCGGGGCGCTCTGACTCGGGCATGGCGGGCAGCGAGGTCTCGATGGCCACGGCGCGATCGTGCCAGCGCATCACCACCACGCACTCGGCGAGCACCGCGGTGATGATCGCGTACGAGAAGTTGAACACCTGGTCGAGCAGCACCGTGGTGCCCAGGTACGGGAGATCGTCGGTGAAGGCGAGCTGCAGGAAGACGATGGTGAGCAGCGCGGTGACGGCGGTGCCCACGCGCGCCTCCACGTGAATGGGGCGCAGGAAGAAGATGAACCAGCAGCACATCATCACCAGGAGGATCGGCGGGAACATGGTGATGAAGAACACGCGCCAGGGCCGCTCGAGGGTGACGCCGAAGCGCACGCGCGAGTGAGCGCCGTCGGAGGGCAACCCCAGCGCGCCGGGGTAGCTCACGTGCGAGACCTCGAGCACGGGGCCCTTCACCGTCCACCCCGGCACCCTCAAGTCGGGGGACAGCCCACTGGCGGGATCAGCCTCGAGCACCAGCTCGGTCTCGGCGCGCTGCGCGTCTTCCAGCTCGAGCACGATCTGCTGGCTGTCGAGGGGGAACGAGGCGAGCTCGAACTTGTGGAAGAAGCGGCCTTCGCCCACGAAGCGCTGGTACCTGCGCCCGTCGGGCAGCGTGAGCGGCTCGTCGTACACCGGCGCGAGCGTGAGGGCCCAGGCCTCGATCAGGTTGACGAAGCGCAGGCCCTTCGTCGGGTCGCGCTCGCCGCGCCAGCTCACCCAGAGCACGAACGAGGCGAAGTACGAGTTCTCTTCGAGGTTGATCACCTCGACGTTGCGCAGGTGCGCGCCCACCGACA
Source organism: Archangium sp. (assembly GCA_030681645.1). Lineage (GTDB taxonomy): Bacteria > Myxococcota > Myxococcia > Myxococcales > Myxococcaceae > Archangium_A. The sequence goes on along the minus strand of JAUXRX010000018.1, from coordinate 271,910 downwards.
CGCGCTCGGGCGGCGACTGGGTCAAGGCGAGGGCGCAGAGCAGGGCGAGCACCCGCCGAGCAGAGCCCACCCGGGCCTTCGGGCCAGTTTTCTGACGTGAACGGTCTAACCTCCCTCGCCCGTGCGTCGCCTCGCGTTCCTCCTCGTGTTCGTCTCAGCCGCGGCGCCCGGCGTGGAAGCGGACCGCAGCCTGCTCATCGTCGCCACCTCCCCGCCTGGCGCGGCGATCACGATCGACGGGGTGCTCGCCGGCCTCTCGCCGCGCAGCGAGACGCTCGCGCCGGGCGTACACACGGTGACGGCCGAGCTGCAGGGCGCGGTCGTCTCGCAGACGATCTCCCTGGTGGCCGGCGAAGAACGAAGGCTCACCCTCTCCCTCGTGCACGCCTTCCCTCCCCGGCCCGCGCCGATCGCAGGGCTGGTCACCCTCGGAGGCGGGGCGCTGGGCTTCGGGCTGGGGCTCCTGCTGCAGCTGCCCGCGCGCGCGGCCGGAAGAGAGGTGAGCCTGCTCTACGAGCGTGGCGGCGGCTGGGACGAGAGCGCCCGCCGGCTCGAGGCGTCGGGCCTGAGCGCGCAGACCTGGAGCTGGTTCTTCACCGGGGCCGGCGTGGCGGTGATGGCCGCGGGGCTGCTCGTCACGGGACTGCAGCTGTTCGGCCCGCGCACCGATCTCCCCGCGCTGGTGTTCGTGCCGACGAGCGGCGGCGGCGTGCTGAGCTGGGGCGCGCGATGGTGAGGGTCCTCGTGGTGTGGCTCTTCATCGCCGGTTGCCGCATCTACGATCCCCGTCCGCTCGATTGCCGCATCACCTGCGGTGCGGAAGGCGAGTGTCCGTCCGACACGGCCTGCCGCGAGGGCTTCTGCCGCGTCGCCGGGGCGACGGGGCGCTGCGAGTGCCGCGACGGAGAAGAGCGCCGCTGCGGCAGCAGCCAGGGCACGTGTGTGCCGGGCGTTCAGCGCTGCGCCGGCACCGAGTGGGGCGCGTGCGAGGGGGCGATCGGCGCGATGGCAGAGCGCTGCAACGGGCTCGACGACGACTGCGACGGACTGGTGGACGAGGAGATCGCGCTCCCCCCGGTCTGCGAGCGGACGTTCGGCGTCTGTGCCGGTGCGCGGCAGCGCTGCCTCGAGGGCGCCTTCCGGGCGTGCGAGGTTCAGTCGTACGGCCCGGACTTCGAAGCCGACGAGATCAGCTGCGATGGCCTCGACAACGACTGCGACGGGGTGGTCGATGGCTCGGCCGCGGTGCAGCTGTCGACGAAGGTCGTGGCGCCCTGGTTCCTGCTCGCCACCCCGCGGGGCTTCGCGCTCGTCAGCGCAGAAGAAGCGCGCTGGCTCTCCCGTGAGCTCGAGCTGGAGGCGCTCGTCACGCTCGACGCCGGAGCCAGCCTCGCCACCAGCCGGGGCGACTCGTTGATCCTCGCCACGCTCGACGACGCAGGCGTGGTGTTCACGACGCTCGACGCCGATGGCGGTTCCACGGCTGAAGCGGGCTGGGCCTCGCCAACGACGCTCGACCTCTCGGGAGACTTCGCCGCTGCGATCGTGAATGGAGAGGTGCAACTGCGCTCGCTCAGCGATGGAGGCGTGCGCTCGGTGGGCGCGGACACCGATGGCACCCTGCGCCTGAGTCAGACCGGGGAATCGCTCGCCTGGTCCGGTGGCGTGACGCGGACGGCCGACCTCGTGTTGCTGCGCGACGGAGGCGTGGGACCGCTGCTGGCGTTGATCGATCTCGAGTCGGCCATCGTGGCGGGCGTTCCTGCGGGGCCAACGAGTCAGCCGGTCTTCTGGGACGATCTCCTCACGGCCACCGCGCCCCGGGCGATCACCCCGTTCCCGGTGCCGGCCCTGAGCGGGCAGCAGGCGAACGAGCACCGCGGCCGCGTCCTCCTGGTGGGCCTCGAAGGCACCACCGCGCTCTGGCTGGTCAACGAACGGGGCACGCAGCGACGGCTCGTCGGCACCGGCATGGACTCCGTGCGCCTCCCTCCCAGCCGCGAGGCGATGGCCACGTTCGCTTGGAAGCAGGGGCGGGAAGTCTGGGGAATTCGCCGTTGCGCGCCCTGATTTCAGCGACTTGAGAAGTACTTGCATCGTTGCGCATGAATGCACTATTGATAGGGCGTGCTTCCGGCCCTGACCCAGGCGACGCCTTCCCCGCGGCTTCCGCGCGTGGAGCTCTTTCGCCTGCTGGCAGAGCCGGGCCGGCTGCAGCTGCTGGCGCTGTGTGAAGCAGAAGAGCTGTCGGTCTCCGAGCTGGCGACGCTCCTCGAGGACAGCCAGCCGCAGATGAGCCGGAAGGTGTCGCCGCTGCGCGAGGCGGGGCTGCTCGACGCGCGCAAGGACGGCACGCGGCTCTTCCTGCGCACGGACCTCGCGACCATCAACGGCGATCCGGTGCTGACCGAGGCGCTGTCGGAAGGGCGCCGGCTCTGCCTGATCGACGGCTCGCTGGCGCGGGTTCCGGGCATGGTGGCGGCGCGTGAAGAGCACGGCCGCTCGCACTTCGAGCAGGCGCCCGCGTCGACGTCGACGGCGTCGGTGCCTGCTTCCCCCGAGCACCTCGCGCACCTGTCGGCGCTCTCGCTGTTGATGCCGGGCCGCGGGCTCGCCGTCGACGTGGGCACGGGTGAAGGGCTCTCGCTCGACGTGCTGGCGCCGTTGTTCGCGCGGGTGATCGCGGTCGATCGCAGCCAGGCGCAGCTGGCGCGGGTGGCCGAGCGGGTGGCGGCGCGCGGCTTTCACCACGTGAGCCTCTTCCCCGGCAGCTACGACGACGCGACGCTGGTGCAGCGGGTGGACGCCGCGGGCGGGGCAGACCTGGTGTTCGCGGGCCGCATTCTCCACCACGCCTCGCGCCCCGGCTCGGCGGTGCAGGCGTTCTCGCGGCTGCTCAAGAAGGGCGGCCACCTGGTGGTGATGGACTACCTGCCCCACGAGCTCGACGCGCTGCGCACCGAGGCCGGCGACGTCTGGCTGGGCTTCGGCGCCGAAGACGTGAAGCGCTTCACGAAGGAAGCCGGCATGCATTTCCTGGGGGACGTCGGCATCCCCAACTCCTTTCACCCGGTCGGTCCCGACGCGTCAGTCACCTGGCACGCCTGGGTCGCCCAGAAACCGCTGTCGCATTCCCCGCAGTGAACTCCCAACCCAAGGATTGACCCATGGAACACAAGACCGCTTTCCCTGCCTACAAGATCGCCGACCCCAAGCTCGCTGAGTGGGGCCGCAAGGAGATCGCCATCGCCGAGAAGGAGATGCCGGGCCTGATGGCCGTGCGCGCCGAGTGGGCGGGCAAGTTTCCGCTCAAGGGCGCCCGCGTCGCCGGCTGCCTGCACATGACCACGCAGACGGCGGTGCTGATCGAGACGCTGACCTCGCTCGGCGCCGAGGTCACCTGGACCTCGTGCAACATCTTCTCGACGCAGGACCAGGCCGCGGCGGCGATCGCCAAGAGCGGCGTGCCGGTGTTCGCGTGGAAGGGCCAGACGCTCGAGGAGGCCGACTGGTGCCTCGAGGCGCAGCTCTTCGCGTTCAAGGACGGCAAGGGTCCGAACATGATCCTCGACGACGGTGGCGACCTGACGATGTGGGTGCACAACAAGCACCCCGAGCTCTTCAAGGGCCCGGACGCGATCAAGGGCCTCTCGGAAGAGACGACCACGGGCGTGCACCGCCTCTACGAGATGTCGAAGAAGGGCGAGCTGAAGATCCCCGCGATCAACGTCAACGACTCGGTCACCAAGTCGAAGTTCGACAACCTGTACGGCTGCCGTGAGTCGTTCCTCGACGGCGTCAAGCGCGCCACCGACGTGATGATCGCCGGCAAGATCGTCGTCGTCGCCGGCTACGGCGACGTGGGCAAGGGCTGCGCGCAGGCCGCCAAGGGCATGGGCGCGCGCGTGTACGTCACCGAGATCGACCCCATCAACGCGCTGCAGGCGACGATGGAAGGCTTCCACGTGATGACGATGGAGCAGGCCGCGCCGCTGGCCGACATCGTGTGCACGGCGACGGGCTGCGTCGACGTGGTCACCGGCGAGCACATGACCGCGATGAAGGACGGGGTGATCCTCGCCAACATCGGTCACTTCGATTCCGAGATCCAGGTCAGCTGGCTCGAGAAGAACCCGGAGATCCGCGAGGAGAACGTCAAGCCGCAGGTCGACCAGTTCATCTTCCCCAACGGCAAGCGCCTCACCCTGCTGGCGCGCGGCCGCCTGGTGAACCTGGGCTGCGCCTCGGGTCACCCGTCGTTCGTGATGAGCAACTCGTTCACCAACCAGACCCTCGCGCAGCTGGCGCTGTGGGGCGCGATCGACACGGGGAACAAGTTCGAGGCCGGCAAGGTGTACGTGCTGCCCAAGAAGCTCGACGAGCACGTGGCGCGGCTGCACCTGGGCAAGGTCGGCGCGAAGCTCACCAAGCTCACCGAGACGCAGGCGAAGTACATGGGCCTCTCGGTCGATGGGCCGTTCAAGCCGGACCACTACCGGTACTGAGTTTCAGGTCGTCATGAAGTGAACGCGGGCCGCTTCCGGACTTCTTCGGAGGCGGCCCGTGGCCGTGTCAGCAGTCCGGATACACGCCGCTGACCGGGCAACCTGTGATGATGTCTTCGAGCTCGCTGCAGCACCGCTCGCCGGGGCCGGGAGGAGTCGCCATCAGCAGCGGCGCGAGCCCGTTGCTCGAGTGCGACTTCATGCAAGGTGGGACGTAGAGACGTTTGCCGGGCACCCGCGGCCTGTCGACGCGTTCGTCACTCATGGAGTGGTGTCTCCGGACGCATCGGGCGCGCCCCGTGAATCAGCCTTTTCGGTCCGAAGGTCCTCAGGCCGAAATGTGCTCTTCACCATGGGTAACTCTTCCGTCTTTGCCGATGGCTGCGGGGGCAGCCTCACAATGAAGCTAGCAGCGCTCCAGGGGATGGCACGATCCTGGCCGTGACTCCCCACTGACAATTCCCGCCTGAACGCCCGGCATTCGCCTCCGAATCAAGCCGGCCCCTGAGACACGTCAGCGATCTGATTCGGGGCCAGGAGGGATGTTCGCGGACGGGATAATGCCCGAGGACACCACCATCCCCAGGTCGAGGCCTTCGTGCGGGACAGCAGACGGCAGGTAGTCCGGCGCAGCCGCCTCAAGGACCAGTTCGGGCTCCTCGGTGCCCCCACAGGAGGTCTGCATCGTCGCAACGAAGAGCATCACGGCCAAGAAGAGCTTCGTGGGCATGTCTACCGTGCTCCCGTGCGGGTGTTGCCGCCCATGAAGGTGGTCCAGTCGTTGGGCGAGGTGGCGGTGGCCGGAAGTGGCAGCCGGTACACCTTCGAGTTTCGCCAGCCCGTCACGTAGAGCTCGCGCGCCCCCGCTCCGTCGGCGTTCGCGATCACCCCCGAGGGAGTGAAGGTCGCAGTGGGGTCTTCGAAGGCGAGGACGACGTTGCGGTTCTTCACGTCGATCACCTCGAGTCGGGTCTTCGAGGCCGCGATGACGTCGAGCACGCCGTCGCCCGTGACGTCATAGAGAATCGGCGTGAACGCGGAGCCCTCGCCGGCCTTGATGGTGTGCTGCCAGACGATCAGCCCGCCTGCGGCCGCGCAGCCCGGCGTGGCCGCTCGCATCACCGAGAGCACCGAGGTGGAGGAAGAGAGGGCGACGACCGACTTCAGCCCGCTCCCATCCACATGGCCGATGACCGGGGAGGTGTAGGTGAAGCTGCCTCCTGGATCGAACCGGTGCTCGCAGACGCCGAGTTGGTTGAAGGCGTAGATGTCGCTGGTGGTGCCACGCGTGGCGACGACGATCTCCGCGCTGTTGTCGCCATCGATGTCGCCGATCGCGGGGCCGCTGCCGTAGGCGGCGTCGCCGTAGAGGGTCTTGAGCGAGGCGCTCTTCCACTGCAGGGTCATCGTCTCGGCGTTGAGCGCGATCACTGTGCCCAGCGTGTTCCCGAAGATCACCGCCTCGAGAGTACCGTCGACGTCGATGTCAGCGAGGGCCACGTGGCCAAAGGCGTGGTCCCCGTCGGCGTCCCAGGTGTTGTACGTCACCGGCGCAGCACCTGAGCTGCCCGTGAGCAGGCTCACGTGCCCGTCCCAGTCGGCGACCACAAGCTCCGTCCCAGCGGAGGGAGAGACGTCGGCCGACGAGGGGCCCATGTTCCAATACGAAGCGTAGCCGTAGGGCAGCGAGGTCCACAGCGAGCCCGAAGTGCCAAGGCGCGCGAAGACCGCCGCGCTCAGCGCCGCCGGGTGAGCCTCCCCGAACACGTACTCGCGGGTGCCTCCGCCGACCAGTTCCTCGGTCAGGGGCAGCCCCATCACGTTGCGGCCTGCTGATGTGGCGAAGGTGCTGACCTCGTTCCCCGTGTCACTGCGAAGCACGATGGAGCGGCCCGGCCCCGAGAGGGTGCCGCGCGCTGGCGCCACCACCACGAGCTCGCTCCCGGGACTGCCGTCGAGGTCAGCCACGGCGAGCCCATCGGTGAAGTGCCCTGTGGAGATGGTCGAGGTCCAGGTTGGCACCATCGTCACCGAGTACAAGGTCGTCACCACGTTGGACGTCAGGTTGTAGTTGCGGCCCCCGGCTGTCCAGGCGATCGAACCCGAGTGAGCGGTCGTGCTACCCAGGCCTCCCAGGTTCACCGTCACTGTCTGGAAGCCCGTCGCGCCGGCGTTGAGGCGGTTGATGTTCCAGGTCACCGTCGAGCCAGAGGGAGTGACGCCGTTCGAGGCCGAGACGAAGGTGACGCCCGCGGGCAAGCGGTAGGTGAGCACCGAGTTGTTGACCCGCGAGCCGCTCTGATTGCGGTAGGTGAGCGTGTACGTGACCTGCGGGGTGGTGGTGGTCGCCAGCCCAGACGTCACGAGCGTCAGCGCCTGCGTGGTGCTCGGCTGAGGGGGATAGGTGCCAGGAAAGCCGATAGAGGCATTGCCCGGAGCGACATAGCAACCCGTGGTCTGCGTAGGGCACTCCAGCGAGCAGGTGGCGCCGCTGCCGTTGGTGGGGCTGGTGGAGTTGGTGTCGTAGCCGCCCACCGCGAAGGCGACAGTCGGGAGCGGCTGACCCATCGCATCGAACAGGGGCACGGAGAGGGTGTTCACGTCCCCCGCGGGGTGGAAGGCGACGAAGTCGTCGAAGACCGAGGTGTTGTTGATCCAGGCAATGAACGAGAGGCGGCTGCCCACCGGGGCGTCGATCGCCACCGTGGCCGTGGCATTACCACCGGCCGCCAACGCCGGAACCAGCCAGGCGTTCACTCCCAGCGTCAGCCCCAGGCGCTGCGCCAGGACGATGGCGTTGCCGTTGTCGTTGCAGCCGCCCCCGCTGCAGAAGCTGTCGCTCAGCCCACAGTGCGAGTTCGCGTACGAATAGGTCGGGTACGAAGGCGATCCCGGCTGCGGGCTCAGACCGATCGCGATGGTCGGGCTCAACGTGAGCAAGCCCACCGACCACGGGTAGGCCGTGTTCGTGCCCGTGTTCGTGATGGTGATGTTGAACGGAACGGCCTCGGCGGAAGCTGCCCAGACGAGAACGGCGAGCACCAACAGGTTGAGTCCGCTTCGTTGAGGCATCGGGCGCAGACTAACCGAGACGGGGGTGGCCGGCCACTTGTAGCCCCATCAAAAATCCCCAAAAGTATGAGTCTTTCTCCCACCTTGCCGGGTAGGTCGGGCCCCATCCGAGGATCAGAAAGCGGGAAGTCCGGTCGAGTTACGGCGTGTTGGGCGTGGGTCATCGGTCGACGGCGGGTGCCAGGTGACCTCGCCGCGGCAACCTCAACTGTTCCGTCGAAGCAGCCGCACTGCTCGTTTCGCGAGCGGGACCCGCTTGAGGATCAGCGCCGTGGCCGGAAGAAACCGGAGCACGAGGCGGCTGAAGCCTGGCCAGTCGTGCACCACGCCGTTGCGGCGGAAGCCGACCACGCGGCCGAGCGCCTCGAGCGGAAGCGGATCGAGCACCCCCACGCTGGACGAGGTGCGCAGCGGCGCGAGCGACGCGACCAGGTGCGCCGCGAGCACGCCGCCAGGCAACTTCACCACCGCCACCTCGCCTGGCCGCAGCCCCGCCTCGTCGATGCGCTCGACCCGCAGCGAGTCGCCGTCACGCAAGAGCGGCCAGAGGCTGTTCCCCGCCGCACGCAGCCACATCTGCGCCCCCGGCGCGAGGCCCCGCAGCAGCGCTTCGTGCACGTCACTCACTGGCAGCCCCCGTCCGAAGCGAAACGGCAGGTCCCGGCCCCACCGCCGCAGCTCTGGAGATCACAGTCCTGATCAGCGCAGTCCACCTGCCCGTCGAGGTCGTCGTCGATGTTGTTGCCGCACGCGTCTTCGCCGCAGCGCGCGCCCTTGCAGCTCACCCCGACCCCGCACGACTTCCCCGGGCAGTCGGAATCGGCGCAGTCGAGCGTGTTGTCGCAGTCGTTGTCGAAGGTGTCGCCACACGCCTCGGGCAGGCCGGGCTTCACCGCCGGGTTGCCGTCATCGCAATCGGCAGGCGTGGGCGCGCCATCGCCGTCGACGTCCATGCCCATGGCGATCGGCACCGCCACCTTCAGCTCGACCAGGGACTTCGAGCCGCGCTTGACGAAGGACGCCTGCTGCGGCTCGCTCCGTTCGCCCGTCGGCTCGAGGCAGCCCTCGTCGGCGAAGCCCAGCGCCTCGAGGGTGACCTCGCGCGGGTCGTCGTCGCGGTAGATGGCGACGTCGAGCTCCTCCGCCTCGCCCCGCAGCATCGGCCGGGTGGTGCGCGGAGCGCGACCTTCCGCCGACGCGCGCACCACGAAGCAGCGCGCGGTGACGTCGAACTCCCAGCTGACCTTCGCCAGGATGAACTCGTCCGTGATCGGGCGCGGCCCGCAGGCCAGCCCGAGGCACACCAGCAGCGCGCCTCGGGGAAAGGCCCGGGGCTGCACTCTGCGACGAGAGGTCAGGCGGCCTTGCGCTTACCGCTCAGCGCCTGCTCGACGTACTTGATGCCGTTGGGGGTGATCTGCGGCCCCTTCGCGGTGCGGCGGGCGTAGCCGACGTGCTCACGCAGTGCCTTGGCGACGTTCGGCGCGGCGTACACCACGCCGTGCTTCGCCCAGAACTTCGAGGTGGTGCCCGACGAGACCTCGACCGCGCCACGCGCGACGTAGAGGGGAATGAGCGAGCGCAGCAGCTGGTCCTTCTGCTTGCCGGCCTTGATCAGCCCCGCCTTCTTCGGGTGCGCCTCGAGCGACGCGAGCACCTGGGCGAGCGGGTCCTTCTTCGAGACGGCCGCCTTCTTCGCGGGAGCTGCCCTGGGGGCCGGCTTCGCCGCCTTCTTCGGAGCGGCCTTGCCGGGGGTGACCCCGAACGCGCGCTTGAGCTCGGCGAGCTTCTTCTCGATGAACGCCTCGAGACCGTGGATTTCGAACAGCCCTGACTTTGCCCTGGATGCCTTGAAGGCCATGGATGACTCCTGTTGCGTGATGAGAGGGCGCGCACCATACACTCTTCGAAAATCGCGTGGGGCCCCGAAAAATCGGCCCCGGCGCGACTCCAGCCTGCTCTGATCAGCGCATGATTTTTTCGCTGCTGCTGATCAGCGTGCTGCAGGCTCCACGCGCGCCCGCCGAGGCCGAGGTGGTGGCGTGGGTGCCGAAGCTCGAGCAGGTGAACCAGCTGCTCCCGTTCTTCACCGCGGCCGGTTCACGCTCGGTGTTGCTGCGGCCCGAGGCGTGGCGCGCAGACGCGCACCCGCTCATCGACGTCGACGTCACCAGCAGGCCAGCGCTGGCGCTGGTGGGCATCGACCCGGGCGCGGGCCTCACCAGCTCGCGCCTGGGCGACGCGTCGATCGCGTGCGTGACGGTGAGCGACGCCGAGAAGTACCGGAAGGCCGCCGACGCGAAGCTGGCGCGGCTGGGGGAGGTGTTCGAGAAGGTCGAGGCGGGCGTGTCGGTGTACGCCACCCGCGATCCGCTCGGGCGCGTGCTCGCCGCCTACGTGCTGCACGGCAGGGAATCGTGCGCGATCTCGGGCCACGGCCGCTCGGTGGAGACCTCGTTCCCGATGCTGAGCCGGATCGTGACGAAGCCTGCGCAGGGGCCGGGCTTCGTGCTCGCGGCGAAGGTGCCGGGGGTGGTGCAGGTGATCGCCCCCGGTGGCTCGCAGCACGGGGTGCTGTCGCTCAACGCGAAGGACCTGGCGCTCACGGTCGACGGCCGGTCGAAGGGCTTGCCGCTGGCGCAACTGGCGGGCGCGGGGGCCTCGCCGCTGGGCGCGTTCTCCACGCCGGGCATGGCGGTGATCCGCGCGCGGGTGGCGAAGGCGCAGGTGCTCAACCTGGTGGAGCAGGCGGTGCGGCAGTTTCCCGGCTCGGCGACGCTGCTGCCGCTGGCGCGTGAGGCGGCGCCGTCGTTCACCGGCAACGCGGCGGTGCTGGTGAGCCACGCCAGGGTCACCAGCGGGCTGCGCACGCGCGAGGCCCGGTTCTTCGCCCTGCGCTCGGCGCTGCTGGTCGAGGTGTCTGATGCCGTCGCGGTGGCCGCCCTGCTGGCGAAGCTCGACCCGAAGGCGCTCGCGTTTCGCGAAGGCTCGCTCAGCGTGACGCTCGAGGGGATGGTGCTGGTGGTGGCGAATGACGCGGAGGTGAGGGCGAGGGCGGTCGCCGCGTTGGCGAAGGCGGCGGGGAAGCAGGGGCACGGCGTCGAGTTCGAGGTTGATCCGAAGCTGGTGGCGAAGGGGCTGCAGCAGGTGCCGTTGCTCGAGGCGGTGCAGGCGCCGGAGCTGGCGGGGCTGGTGGCTGCGGGGACTGAGCTGGGGCCGCTGTTGCTGGCGTCGGAGAGGGTGAGCGGGTTTCTGGATTCGGCGGGGGGCGGAGCGCATTCCGGGCGGGTGGTGTGGCAGTTGGATGAGGAGAAGTTTGTGGGGGATGCGGGGGTTCGTTAGGTGGGCTGGGGCTGGGGCTGGGGATCGGGATCGGGATCGCGATCGGCTTCGGGATCGGGCACGGGGGCGGTTTCGGGTTTGCCGGTTTCGGTTTCGGTTTCGGGTTTGCCGGTTTCGGTTTGAGTTTCGGGGGGCGGTTTCGGCTCTTGGGTTCTTGGATTCGTGGTCACCGGAATGTTGCCGGGGCTTCATCGGGGCGCCCCGCGGCGATGAGAGAAGTGCAGCGTGGAAAAACTCCGACGAGTGCTGGCGTGGGATGAGGCGCTGCTGGTGGCTGTGAGCCGGCTGCAGCGGCCGGTGGTGACTCGCGCCCTGCGCGGAGTGACCCACCTCGGAGATGCTCAGAGCCTCACGTTCATGGGCCTGGTGCTCCTGCTCGTGGGGACCGCGTACACCAGGCACCTCGGCTGGATGCTGATGCTGGGCTCGGGCCTCGCAGCGCTGCTCGCCCAGGTGGTCAAGCGCTTGTCGAAGCGCAGGCGGCCCAACGCCGGGATCCTCGGGTTTACCGCGCTCGTGCAGAACCCTGATGCGTTCTCGTTTCCTTCGGGGCACACCGCCGCGTCGGTCGCCCTCGCCGTCGCGTGGGCCGGTGAAGGAAGTGGGCTGGGCTTGCTCGCTTCGGCTTTCGCCGCGCTGGTCGGGTTCTCTCGCGTGTACCTCGGGGTGCACTACCCGCTCGACGTCATGGCCGGCGCCACCCTGGGGCTCGTCGCAGGCGGAGTCGCCCGCTTGGTGTGATAGGTGCCGCGCATGAGGATCGTGCTCATCGCGTTGCTCGCCTGCGGTTGTGGTTCTTCGATGAACACGGCCGATGCCGGACCTTGCGATGGGGGCTCGCCCGGCGCCGACGGAGGGTGTGTTCCCGCTCCGATGCTCGGAGCGCCGTGCTCGGCCGCCGGCTTCTCGTGCGAGTCCGCCGCGGTTGCCCTCGAGTGCAAGCTGGAACACTGGGTCGCCCTCCCCTGCCGCGGCCCGGGTGGCTGCGCCAGGGCCAACGGCGTGGTGACCTGCGACATGACCGGCAGCCTCGAGGGTGACGCGTGTGCGTCGTCTGCCGAAGGCCGCGGGTTGTGCACCGCCGATGGCCTGGGCACCCTCGAGTGTCGCGACGGGGTGTTCCTCAAGACCAACACCTGCCGCACCTGCTCGGTGAGCGGCGGTCTCGTCACCTGCCAACCGTAGTGTGAGCCAACGGTCGCGCGGTCTGGTACGTCCCGCGCGCCATGACTGACCTCCTCGACAACGATCCACTCCGCGCTCGGCTCAAGAAACTCGAAGAGCAGGCGGAGCTCGGCGGCGGCGCGGACCGCATCGCCAAGCAACACAAAGACGGCAAGCTGACCGCCCGCGAGCGCATCGACCTGCTCCTCGACCCGGGCAGCTTCATGGAGCTCGACAAGTTCGTCACCCACCGCGCCACCGACTTCGGCATGGCCGACAAGAAGATCCCCGGCGACGGCGTGGTCACCGGCTACGGCGAGATCGACGGCCGCCAGGTGTTCGTCTTCGCGCAGGACTTCACCGTCTTCGGTGGCAGCCTCTCGGGCGCGTACGCCCAGAAGATCTGCAAGGTGATGGATCTCGCCACCCGCGTCGGCGCGCCGATCATCGGGCTCAACGACTCCGGCGGCGCCCGCATTCAGGAAGGCGTCGAGTCGCTCGCCGGCTACGCCGACATCTTCCTGCGCAACACCCTCGCCTCGGGCGTGGTGCCCCAGCTCTCCCTCATTCTCGGGCCGTGCGCCGGCGGCGCGGTCTATTCGCCGGCCATCACCGACTTCATCCTGATGACCAAGGCCAGCTCGTACATGTTCATCACCGGCCCCGACGTGATCAAGACGGTCACGCACGAGGAGGTGACGAAGGAAGCGCTCGGCGGCGCCACCGCGCACAACCAGAAGTCCGGCGTGGCCCACTTCGCCGCAGAGAACGAGCAGGCCGCGATCTCCATGACCCGCGAGCTGTTCTCCTACCTGCCGTCGAACAACGCCGAAGAGGCGCCCTCGACCCCCACCGACGATCCGGTCGATCGCGCCGAGGCCGCGCTCGCCACCCTGGTGCCCACCAACCCGAACAAGCCCTACGACATCCGCGAGGTGATCAAGCTGGTGGTCGATCACAAGCGCTTCTTCGAGGTGCAGGAGCACTACGCCAGGAACATCGTGATCGGCTTCGCCCGCCTCAACGGCAGGTCGGTCGGCATCGTGGGCAACAACCCCGCCGTGCTCGCGGGCTGCCTCGACATCGACGCGTCGGTGAAGGCCGCGCGCTTCGTGCGCTTCTGCGACTGCTTCAACATTCCCCTGGTGACCCTGGTCGACGTGCCCGGTTTCCTCCCCGGCACCACGCAGGAATGGGGCGGCATCATCAAGCACGGCGCCAAGCTGCTCTACGCGTACGCCGAAGCGACCGTGCCCAAGGTGACCCTGATCACCCGCAAGGCCTACGGCGGCGCGTACGACGTCATGGCCAGCAAGCACATCCGCGCCGACATGAACTTCGCCTACCCCACCGCCGAGATCGCGGTGATGGGCCCCGACGGCGCGGTGAACATCATCTTCCGCAAGGAGATCGAGGGCGCCGCCGATCAGAAGGCCGAGAAGGACCGGCTGGTCGCCGACTACCGCGAGAAGTTCGCCAACCCGTTCAAGGCCGCCGAGCTCGGGTACATCGACGAGGTCATCCGCCCCGAGCAGACCCGCCTCAAGTTGATCAGGGCGCTCGAGATGCTCAAAGACAAGCGGCAGGAAAACCTTCCCCGCAAGCACGGCAACATTCCGCTCTGATGACGAGGCCCGTTCGCAACCGGTTGCTGGTGGCCGGGTTCATGGTCGCGGCGTTCTTCGCCGCGCCCCGGCTGCCGGACGCGGCGCTCTGGGCGGCCACCGCCCTCGCGGTTCCCTTCGTGGCCCTCGCCCTCTGGGTGACGGCGCCGTTTCACCGGGCACGCGCCCTGTTGCGGAAGAAGGACTTCGACGCGGCAGCGACGGAACTGGCGGCGTTCGAGCGCGCGCTCTCGCAGGCCGGCTGGAAGCGCGCCCTCGCAGCGCTTGCGGTCGGGCTCTACACCTCGGACGCGCTGGCGGCCTCACGCAACACCCTGGGCGCGGTGCGCCTCGAGCAGGGAAAGCTCGACGACGCGTCCACCCACTTCAAGGCCGCCCTCGAGCACGACGCCGGCTACGCGGTGCCCTGGGGCAATCTCGCGGTGCTGGCGGCGATGCGCGGTGACGCGGTCGCGGCCGAAGAGGCGCGCGGGAAGGCGGCGGCGCTGGGCTTCAAGCCGAAGATCCTGGCCGCGGTGATCAAGGACAAGCTGAAAGCGGCGACTTGAAGCGTAGCGCCGTGACGGTGCCGACGAATGATCGGCCCGGCGTGCGCGACTCCTGACGTGAGCTGACGGCAACTGGCACTGCGCCAGGTGGTACGTGAACGACGGCACCGACGCCTACCGGTTCTTCATCGACGGCTCACCGGCCGCACGGGAGCGCGCCTGGCTGACTTCACCAACGTCGCGCTGGGCAGCATCTCCTACGTGCCTCGAACGGCACGCTCGACGCCTGGCTCGATGATCTCGCGATCGACGACGCCCGCGTCGGCTGCCAGTAGGCACTCGCCGTCCTCGCGAGTGACGCATCTGCCGGAGGTGAGGGCCTGTGCGAATCGAGCACAGGCAGCCTGACGATTACCTGCGGCCGCGCGGCCCGCCGCGGAACAGCGACTGGCCCGTGGGCTTGACCGTGGTCGCCGCGGCATGGCCACCGCCACCACCGCTGCTGTGTCCACCGCCGCCACTGCCACCGCCGCTGCTGCCGGGCTTCTTCGGATGCGAGCGGGCGTGGCGACCGGGCTGAGCACCGGCCGGACGCTGTGAGACGCCGTGGTGGTGCGAGCGCGGACCGGGATCGGCCTGGCGCGTGCGTTCTGCGGCCGCGGCCGCGATGAAGACCGGGTCTTCCACCGGCACTTCCGCGCGCGGCACCTTGTTGCGCAGGAGCTTCTCGATGTCGCGCAGCAGGTCGCGCTCCTCGGGGGCGCAGAACGCCGACGCGTGGCCACTGGCCGCCGCGCGCGCGGTGCGGCCGACGCGGTGCACGTAGTCTTCCGGCACGTGGGGCAGGTCGAAGTTCACCACGTGCCCGATGTCGGCCACGTCGATGCCGCGGGCGGCGATGTCAGTCGCCACCAGCACGCGGAACTTCCCCGACTTGAAGCCGTCCAGCGCGTACTTGCGCTGCGACTGGCTGCGGTTGGCGTGAATGCGCTCGACCTCGTGCCCGGCGCGCTCGAGCGACTTGGTCAGCTTGTCGGCGCGGCGCTTGGTGCGGGTGAAGACCAGCGTGCTCTCTTCGCCCTGGCCCAGCAGCGAGAGCAGCAGCGGCGTCTTGTCGTTCTGCCCCACCTCGTACACGCACTGGGTGGCGCGCGACGCGGTGGTGCCGCTGCGGGCCACCTCGACACGCACCGGGTCCTTCGAGTTCACCCGGGCGAAGTCGGCCACCTCGCCGGCCATGGTCGCCGAGAACAACATCGTCTGCCGCGGGCGCGGCACCTTCGCGAGGATGCGGGTCAGCTGCGGCTTGAACCCCAGGTCGAGCCAGCGGTCGGCCTCGTCGAGCACCAGCACCTCGATGTTTGCGAGCACCGCGGTGCCCTGCCCCATGTGGTCGAGCAGCCGGCCCGGCGTGGCCACGCAGATGCTCGCGTGCTTGAGCCCTTCGATCTGCGCGCCCATGCCCACGCCGCCGATGAGCACCACGCACTTCACGCCGTGAGGCGCACCGAAGCGGGTGGCGTGCTCGGCGATCTGCAGCGCCAACTCGCGGGTCGGCGCCAGCACCAGCGCGCGCAGCCCCTTCTTGTTGTGCAGCCGCTCGACGATGGGCAACACGAAGGCCGCGGTCTTGCCGGTGCCGGTGGCCGCGCAGCCGATGACATCCTTGCCGGCGAGCGCGTGGGGAATGGTCTGCGCCTGGATGGGCGTGGGCTTCTCGTAGCCCGCCTTGGTGAGAGCCGTGAGACTGGCGGGGGAGAGGCCAAGAGATTCGAACTCGGACAGCTGCGTCATGCGGCGCCCATAGCGGAAAACCACCCCGAGCGCCCCTCCTCATCCGACGTGGTTGCCCCCGGATGGCCCGGGCCGGGGCAGCCAGCGCTTCCACCACGGCACCTTCGGGAGGTCGGCGGCCGGGGGCACCAGGAAGCTCACCTCGAGCCGCCAGCGCGTTCCGTCGGGCAGACCCGGCGTGGGGAGAGGAAGCGCCTCCTCCAACCGGCGGGTGATGCACGACACCAGCCCTTCGGGGAGATCGGCTCTGGGCTCGGCCTCGACGTACTCGAAGTGGGTCACGCCGTGTTCGGTCTCCACCAACAGCTCGAGCTTCACCACCGCGCCTTCGGCGCCACCGTGCTTCACCACGCAGTGCGCGAGCCCGTCGGTGGCGTGGAAGAACTCGCCCTGCACCACGCCGCGCTTGAGCGCGTCGACCGCCCACTCGCCCTCCTTGATCAGCGGGAGCTCAGCCCACGGCGCCTTCCAGCCCTCGGGCCGGGGACGCCGGGGCCCTTCGCCCAGCAGCCACGCCGCGAGGGCGACGACCACCACCACGGCCAGAGCGATCATGGCGAGGACGGCGCGCCTCATGCGGTGCGATCGTTCACGGCGCTGCCGGCCAGCGCGCTGCCCAGCAGCTTCACCACCAGCTTGCGCACGAGGGGCTGGTTGTACATGTCGGCGACGTTGTCGAGCACCGGCGAGGCGATCACCGCGCGCAGCGCATGGCCCGCGACGAACGCGCCGGTGAAGCGCCTGCGGTGCCGCTGCACGTACGCGCCCCAGGCCTTCTCTTCCTTCACCCCGCCCTGGAGCACGGAGGAGAGGGCCTCGGCGGCGAACACGCCCGACTCCATCGCCTGGCTGATGCCTTCGCCCGTGGCGTTGTGGGTGAGCCGCGCCGCCTCGCCCAGGTAGAGCCCGCCGGGCCGGGTCATGTGGCTGACCCAGGTGGTGTAGACGATGGGGTGGCCCTTCCACTTGCCCACCTGCTTCGCCGAGGCGAGGCGCTGGCCGTAGTGGCGTTCCAGGAACCCCTCGAAGGTGGCGCGGAGGTTCTTCGTCGACTTCTCGCCCGACTCGTCCTGTCCGTCGACGCAGATGCCGATGTTCACGCGCTCGTTCGTCTCGGGGAACATCCACCCGTAGAGGGGCGCGACGTCCTTGTCGAAGATCATGTCGAGCGTGTTCGGCGCGCTCTCGAAGTTTTCCCACCACCCCATCAGGGTCGAGATGCTGCGCTTCGGGCGCTGGTCCTGGCTGAACACCGAGTGCGCGCCGTCGGCGAAGAGCACGTACTTCGCGTGCACCTCTTTCCCCTCGAAGCTCTTCACGCCGCGCACCCGGCCGTCTTCTTCGATGAGCGCGTCGGCGCGGAAGGGCGTCATCAGGGTCACCCCCAGCGACTGCGCGCGCTCGACGAGCAGGTGATCGAAGTGCCGGCGCAAGAGCACCACCGCGGCGGCGTCGCTGGCGATGCGCAGCTCGCGGCCACCGGGCGTGACGATGCGCACGGCGTTGATGGGGTAGCCCAGTTCCTTCACCTTCGCGCCGATGCCCAGCTGCTGGATCAGCTTGAGCGCGTTGGGAGAGAGGCCCGAGCCGCAGGTCTTGTCGCGGGGAAAACCCTCGCGATCGAGCAACGCCACGTTGGTCACGCCCCGCTGCGCGAGGGCGACGGCGGCGGCGGCCCCGCCCGGGCCCGCTCCGATGATGGCGACGTCAAAGCTCATGCCGCGCGCGTAGCGCCGCCGGCGCACGCGGGCAAGCAACGCAGGGTGACAGCCGTCAGGGCAAGCGGCAGATGAAGGGCAGCTCGGTGGCCGCGGGGGCGTCGTTGGCCAGGCCGCTGACGTAAAGCTCGACCTGGTTTTCCGACGAGCTGGTGTCCGACGGCTCACCGGGCGCCCAGAAGTCCATGCGGGAGGTGGGGAGGTAGCCCATGAAGCCGCCCACCACGATCCAGGTGCCCTCGGCGATGGCATCCGAGTACCCGATCCACCCCTGGGCGGGGAACGTGCGGGTCGACACCGCGGTGCTCAGCGCGACCCACTCGGCGTCCGAGGTCACCCACGCCAGCGACGCACCCGTGCCCATCGAGCCGCAGACCCCTTCGGCCACCGCATAGGACAACGGGCGGACGCAGCGGGCGAGCGGCTTCGCGATGCCGGCCACCATCGTGGTGACGCAGATGTCGGCGGCCGGGCAGCTCGGGGTCTCGTCGTTGCCGCCGACGTAGACCGAACCGGGCGCGGACGTGAGCCCCTTGACGATGCGCCAGGCGGCGCACACCGGGAGGACCGTGTTGCTGCTGATGTTCAGGTAGCTGGTCACGCTGGCGAGCACGGGCGCCGTGAGCCCGGTGAGCAGCAGGTGCGAGCTCACCTGCAGCGAGTGCGCGCTGGTGAGCGCAGGGAAATTCAGCGTGGTGAGCACGGGGTTGCTGGTGATGAAGACGTCGCCCACGTACGCGAGCTGCGGCACGGTGAAGGTGGTGAGCCCGTCGAGGTACGAGAGGTCGAGCCGGTTGAGCCGCTCGAGCTTCGGCGCCGCCACGCTGGTGAGCGCGAGGTTGAAGCGGGCGTTGAGCTCCCCGGCGCGGCGCAGCTCGGGGAAGCTCGCCGAGGTGATTTCGTCGCCGGGCACGCCCTGGCCGCCGTCCCGGCTGGCGAAGACGATCAGGTTGCTCACCACCTCGAGCGTGGGGAGCGTGATCACCCCGCCCGGCAGCGACTCGATGGTGAGCGTGCCTGCCACCACCTTGATGCCGTCGAGCAGCGCGAGGTCAGCGGCAGTGCGGATGGTGAGGTCGCCGAAATAGACGGAGTCCACCGAGGCGCGATCGCACACGTAGCGGGTCGAGGTGATCTCGCTGGTGCCCAGGGTGCCATCGGCGTTGGCGTCGAGCCCCACGTCGATGCGCACCCCGCCGTAAGTGCAGTTGGCGCCTGCGGCCTCGGCCGTCACCACCGAGAGCGCGTTGAGGCCGGGCGTGCCGGGCGTGCCCGCATCACCGGTCTCGCCCGCGGGGCCCGTCATCCCACCCGTGCCCGGCGCGCCGTTGCACACGTACTTGGTCTGCTCGGCAGACACCTCGTCGTCGTCGAGCACCTGGTTGCTGTTCGCATCGAAGCCGGTCTGCACGGCGACGCCGCCGTTCGTACAGCGGGCGCCTGCCAGCTCGGCCTCGATGCGCAGGACCACGCTTCCCCCCGCGCCGTTGTTGCAGGCAGCGAAAGACAGCGCGGCAATCGACAGAAGAATGCTCGGACGAAGCGACATGTGGACCCCCGGGAAACGTGTGGGCGGCCACAGACCAGAACCGGCCACGCAACGCAACCGCCCGCCATTGACTCCCAATGAAGTCCATGTGACTCTATCTCCATGACGACCAGGCAGGAGCGGGCGAGCGGCGCGCTGTGGGGGCAGGCGGTGGGCGACGCGCTGGGGACCACGGTGGAGTTCCAGGACCAGCTGGGCATCGCCACCCGCGCCCCGTCAGCCTGGCCGCGGGAGCTGATCGGTGAAGGGCCGTTTCAACTGCTCCCCGGGCAGGTGACCGACGACACCGAGCTGGCGCTGTGCCTGGCACGATCGCTGGCGAAGCTGGGGCGCTACGACGGGGAAGACGTGGCGGGCGCCTACGCGCGCTGGCGGAGGTCGGGCCCCTTCGACTGCGGACAGGCCACCGACCAGGCCTTCGGGCGTTCGCTCGACACGGGCCCGGGCCTGGCCGAGCGCATGCGGCAGCGCGCGAGCCGGAAGACGCAGGCGAACGGCTCGTTGATGCGCTCGAGCCCGCTGGGCATCTTCGGCGCTTCCCTCCCCCGCGAGGTGCTCGCGCAGCTGGCCCGGGCCGACAGCACCCTGAGCCACCCCGATGCGGTCTGCCAGGCGGCGTGCGCGGTGTTCGTGACCACGGTGGCCGAGGCGATCTCCACCGGCCTGGGTGGCAGTGAGCTGTACGCGCGGGCGCTCGCCTTCGCGGCCGACTCGCCGGTGCGCGACACCCTGGAAGCGGCGGCGAAGGAGCTCCCGGTGTCCGATGGCGAGAGCCAGGGCTGGGTGCGGCTCGCGCTGCAGCACGCGTTCTTTCACCTCGCGCACTCGACGGACTTCGAGGCGGCGCTGGTGCAGACCGTCTCGATGGGCGGCGACACCGACACCAACGCGGCCATCGTGGGGGCCCTGCTGGGCGCGACCCTGGGCGTCGAGGCGATCCCGAAGCGCTGGCGCCAGGCCGTGCGCGACTGCCTCCCGCAACGGCCGCCGGAATACCGGTGCGCCGATCTCTCGGAGCTCGCCCTGAAGCTGCTGGAAGGGCCCGGCACGTAGCGCCGGCAGCGCTGACGCGCCGAACCGATTACAAGGCGCGCATGTCAGTCGAGTGGAGGGGGCTCTCGGAGAGCGCGTGGCATCACCCGGGGCTGGCGTTCGGGCTGGGTGCGATCGCGGCGGTGGTGGTGGTGCTGCGGGTGCCGCCCGGCCCGCTCCGGCGCGCGCTGCTCGCCTTCACGGCGATGACGGCGCTCGACGCCTTCTTCACCGGCGCGCTCTCTCCGCTCCCGGCCGGCGGGGCGCTGGCCCAGCCGGTGTCGATCGCCTTCGTCATCCTGGGAGACCTGCGCCTCTTCGTCCTGCTCGAGCGCTTCCGCGGTGAGGCGCGCTGGCCCGTGGCGGTCGGCCGCGCGGTGGCCTGGAGCTTCCTGGTGCCGGTGGCGCAGGCGATCGCCATTCGTTCGGCGCCCGGCACGTTCACCGACCTGCGCCGCATCTACCTCGTCTACGAGCTGCTCTTCGTGGTCCTCGCGGCCGGGCTGCTCATCACGCGCTACCCTTCGCGCGCCGCGAAGAGCCCCGCGCTGGGCTGGTACGCCACCAGCCTCGTGGGCTTCTTCCTCGTGCAGTACGCGCTGTGGGTCGCCTGCGACGTGCTCATTCTCACCGGCGCCGACTTCGCGTACGCCCTCCGCTTCGTGCCCAACGCGCTCTACTACGGCCTGTTCCTCGTCTTCGCCGCCTGGCGCGCGCCGGCGGAGGCGACCGCATGAGGCTCTTCGGCGCCCTGCTGCTGCTCGGCTCGTGTGCGCACGTGGCGCCCGTCAACGAGGCCGCCACGCTGCGCTTCTTCGAGAACGGCGCTGACCGCGGCGCCTTCACGCTGGCGCAGCTCCGCGCGCAGGTGCCCGAGGAGACGGTGTCGGGCTTCGACCCGTACTACCAGCGGCCCAAGCGCTGGCGCGCGCTCCCCCTCGAGCCGGTGCTGCGGCTGGCGTTTCCTTCGAGCCAGCTCGCCACGGAGGAGTTCACCTTGCGCGCGCTCGACGGCTACACGGTGCCCATTTCCGGCGCGCGGCTGCTGGAGGGGGGCGCCTACCTCGCCTTCTCCGACGCCGACGGCGCGTGGGAGCCCATCGGCGCCAGGCGCGCAGACCCGGGGCCCTGGTACCTGGTGTGGAAGGGCGGCAAGCAGCTCGACCTCACCACGCACCCGCGGCCGTGGGCGCTGGCGAGCCTGTCCATCGAGCCGTTCGAGGCGGTGTTTCCGCTGGTGGTGCCCCGCTCGAAAGACCCGCGCGTGCAGCAGGGCTTCGTGTTGTTCCGCCAGCAGTGCGTGAAGTGCCACGCGATCAACCAGCAGGGCGGGAGCGTGGGGCCCGAGCTGAACGTGCCGAAGAACGTGACCGAGTACCGCGACGAGGCGTTCCTGCGCGCGTGGATCCGGAACCCCTTCACGTTCCGGATCTCGGTGATGCCGCCTTCTCCGCAGCTCACCGAAGACGAGCTGAGCGCGCTGCTGGCATACCTCGCGGCGATGAGAGACCAGAAGATCGACGTCGCGCCGGGGGGCCACTGATGCACCCCTCGGTCAAGGAGCTCGAGGCGCGGGTGCGGCGCGTACCGGAGATCCTCCGCCAGGTGCTGACCCTGCCTCCGCCCGAGGGCCTGCGGCAGCTCGGCTCGAACAGCGTGGTGCTCACCGGCATCGGGGCCAGCGAGGCGGTGACCAGATCGCTCGAGCCCTGGTTCCGCCACGAGCTGCGCATTCGCGTCACCCAGGTGCCGCTGTCTGCCTTCATCGCCGACGACGTGCGGATGCAGGGGCAGACGCTGGTGCTCCTGTCGCAGGAGCTCTCGCCCAACGCGACGCTGGCCCTGGCGCGGGTGCGCGAGTTTCAGCAGGCGCTGTTGATCACGGCGCTGCCCGCGAGCGACGGGCGGCTCGACGCCTTCCGCGCCGCGGGAGGCCTGGTGTGGACGCTGCCGCCGCCCGAGGAGCGCGACCTGCTGGTGCGGGTGGAGGGGCCGATGGCCGCGGCCTTCGCGCTGGTGCGGCTGGGGCTCGAGGGCGTGGGCCGGGAGCTGCCGCCGGCGCTGAGCTCACTCCCGGAAGCGGTCGAGGCGGCGCAGGCGAGGGGCTTCGCGCTGGCGCAGACGTGGCCGCTCGAGCTGACCCGTGCGCCGCTGGTCGCCACCGGCTGGTACGCACACTGTCTCGAGCTGATCGGCTGGACGTGGATGGAGGCGTGGTGGACCGAGGCCCCACCTGCGTTCGACGTGCTGCAGCTCGCGCATGGACCATGGCAGCAGCGCTTCAACGAGTCGGGGCCGTGGTTGGGGTTCACCCGGCCTGACGACGCGCCGGGGCTGTGGGCGCGCTTCGAGCAGATGATCCCGCCGCGCCAGTCGCTGGTGAAGATCGCCGCGACGATGCCGGGGCCGCTCGCGTTGTTCGAGCACCTCGGCTTCACGCAGGGGTTGCTGGCGGGCGTGCTGTCGAGAGCTCCGCGGGATCTGACGCAGTGGCCCGGCAAGGGCACCGATGGCCCGCTCTACGAGCTGGGTGTCTCAAGGTGAGCGTCGCCGCCTCAGCACGAAAGCACCGAGCAGGAAGATGGTCAGCACCCCGCCACCGCCGTCGCACGAACACCCTCCGCCGGCAGGGCCGAGGCTGGGCCCCGCATCAGGGGCGTCGACGAACCCTGAATCGGTGAGGCCGGCGTCGACCGGGCCCGCGTCGCGAGGACCCTCACCCGCATCGACGCCCGCATCGACGCCCGCGTCGACGCCCCCGTCTTCGCCTGCATCAGCGACGACACCCGCGTCGAGTTCATCACCCAGGACGCCGAGTAATCGCGCCGACAGAAACAGATCGCTCGAGGTGGCGCTGACGTTGTGCACCTCGATCGCGAGCACGTTGTCGCCCTCGACGAGCACGCCCGCGGGCGGCGCGGCGACCAGGCGATGCTCGAGGAAGCCCAGCTCGCGTGACGCGGTGGCGACGGTGTCGCGGCCCTGCCCGAGGGGGAGGTTCTGCCGGGCGATCTCCACGCCGTTCAAGAACGCGACGAAGCCGTCGTCGTAGTCGAGCTCGAGGGTCAGCGCCCTGAGCCGGCGTACGTCGACCGACGGCGTGAAGTGCGCGCGCGTGTAGAGCGTAACCTCGCTGCCGAGGGCGGCGGTGGTGACGAGCCCGCTCGAGCCGTAGCCGATCGGCAGCGTGCCGGCGGGCCAGCCCGAGTCGTCGAACGAGCGAGCCTGCCAGCCGGCCGGCGTGCCGTTCGACGGCACGAGAAACCGCAGGGCACCCATGGTGAGCGCCACCGAAGGCACGACCTCGTAGGTGGCCGCGCCCGATGAGCCGTTGCCCGCCCCATCGACGACGCCGCTCGCCGCCACCGAGTACACGCCGTTCGCGTGCACGGTGGTGTCGAGCTGCACGGTGCGCCGATCGCTACCGAGGCGCGCGGCGGTGACGCCGATCGAAGGGGTGATGGCCCAGGCCGAGACCAGCTCCGCGCTGGCGGCGGTGACCGGCTCGTCGAACGAGAGCTCGACCTGCGTGGGCGACACCGCGCGCGCGGCGATCACCCGCGGCGCCACCGTGTCGACCCCCTTGCTGAGCTGGAAGAGATCGACCGCCACGCCGTCATCGCGCAGGAAGTAGCCGTGCAGGGTGTCGCCCGAGACGTCGATCACGCTGGCGCCGAAGACGTTGCCCGCCTGGAACGCCATGAGCGGGTGCGAGGGATTGGAGAGCGCCCCCGTCTGCCCCGCGGTGCCGCTCACCAGGTACAGGGTGCCCGCGTCGGGGCTCGCCTTGAGGTACGAGCTGGGGTCGGCCTGGGCGATCGCGCTGCCCTTGAGCAGGTAGGTGCGCTCGTACACGTGGGAGTGGCCCGAGAAGACGACGTCGACGCCGGCCGCCTCGACCAGCGGCACGATGCCGGAGATCACCTGCGGATCATCGGCGTGGGTGCCGCCAGTCCACGGCGGCACGTGGAAGAAGACGAACTTCCACTTCGCGTTCGACGCCGCGAGATCCGCCGCGGCCCACTGCAACTGGGCCGAGCCCGCGCCGTGCCCGCTCACGTGCGTGTCGAGGCACACGAAGTGCGCGTCGCCATAGTCGAACGAGTAGTACAGCTCGGTCGAGAGCGGGTTGTTGGTGGGGAGCACGAACGCGTCGATGTACGGCCCGCCGAGCGGATCGAGCGCCATGTCGTGGTTGCCGATGGCGGTCCACGCGACCATGCGGCGCAGCAGCGGCGCGTAGGGCGCGAAGTACCGGGCGTCGTAGAGCGCGGCCTCGCCCCGGTCGTAGATGAGGTCACCGAGCACGAGCGAGAGGGTGGCGTCGCCCACTTCGGTCGCGAGCCGTTCTGCGAGGCGCAGCTGGCCCGCCGTGCCCAGGCCCGAATCACCCCAGGCGAAGAGGCGAAAGGGTGAGGCCGTGCCCGCCGCGGGGTGGGTACGGAAGCGGAACGCGTCTCCGCCGGCGACGGTGACGCCGTCGACGACCACCTCGTACCCGTAGCGCGTGGAGGGCGTGAGCCCGCTGAGGCGGACCACGTGATCGATCGACGGCACCAGCTCGGTCACCACCGACGAGAGGGCCCCGGTGCCGAACTGCACGGCCCCGATGCTCGGTGCGTCGGTGCGGAAGACGACGGTGATGCCGGTGGCGTCAGCGAGCTGGAGAAACGGGCCGCGGGTGAGGTCGGCGGCCAGGCTCGGCAAGGCGACCCACACGAGCAGGGCGGCACGCTTCACAGCGCCTCACAGTGCCACAGCAGCACTCCTTCGTGGACCTCGACCAGCCCGCGCAGGCGGAAGTCACCGCGCGGCTCGAGGGGGTGCACCACGCGATCGTGTTCGATCTCCAGCAGCTTGCCCCGCGCGCCGTCGTCCAGCGCGAGCTCGCGGTCGAGCACGGCGAGATCGCACGGCGCAGGCCGCGCCCGCAGCGACTCCACCAGCGGATCCACCTGGTCCAGCCGTCGCTGGATGAGGGCGGCGGCGCCGAGCCTGGCTTCGCTCGCGCGCACCTTCGCCTCGAGCGCGGCCACCGCTTCCTTCGCCTCGGCCACGCCACGCGAGAGCAGCCGCGGGGGCGGCGGGCTCCACTTCGGGCTCGGGGCAGCGACCAGCGCCTCTTCGAGCCTCGTGAAGTCGGCCCCGGTCCTCGCTTCCCACTCGCAGTGATCCGCTTCGAGCCGCAACCGCCACCCTTCGGTCAGCCAGCGGGCCCCGGCGAGCGCCTTCACCGTGTCGCGGCAGGCCTTCACGGTGCCCGAGGCGGTGAGGCGAACGGTTCCGGGCCCCAGAAACACGCGCGCCTCGACGCCCTGCTCACGAACGAAGGCGGCGAGATCGAGCGAGCGCCGGAAGTCGGCGACGCGGTCGGGGCTGCCGTGCGCCTCGAGCTGCGCCAGCTCGGCCTTCCGCTGCTCCAGCTCGGCGCGACGCGCAGCCCAGGCGCGGGTCTCTTCGGTCTCGCAGCCGAAGAGCAAGCCGACGAAGAGCCACCTCACGGGCGGCGGCCGAAGTGGAAGGTGAGGAAGTCGTCCCGGTCCGGGCTGCGGGCGGCGACGAGCGCCTGGGCCCGTTTCACCACGTCGATCGCGTCGGGCAGCGACACCTCGCCCTCGCGCAGCGCGCCGAAGAGCAGGCACTCGTAGCGGCGGCACGCGAGCGGGCGCTGGCCGTAGACCTGGCACACGGTGCCCGCCAGCGCGGCGCAGCGCTGGGGCACGTGGCGGCCCCCGCGCTCGTTGGTGACGACGGCGAGCTTCACCTCGGGCACCTGCTCCTCGAGGCCGAGCGGCACGCGGCTGAAGAGGCTGCCGTCGCAACACAGCCCGCACGACTGACACAGCGCCTCGAGCGACATCGGAGGCTACAGTCTACCGGCCTTGAGACGTGTCGACTTCCAGATCCTCAACGTCTTCGCCGAGACCCGCTTCGGGGGCAATCCGCTCGCGGTCATCGAAGACGCGACCGCGCTGCGGGAAGACGAGCTGATGCCGCTGTGCCAGCAGTTCAACCTGTCCGAGACGACGTTCGTCTTTCCACCGCAGGCAGGAGGCGCGGCGAAGGTGCGCATCTTCAGCCCCGACGGCGAGATGCCCTTCGCGGGTCACCCCACCCTGGGCACTTCGCACGTGGTGCGGGCGCTGAAGAGCGCCGGCGACGCGTTCTCGCTCGAGCTGCCGGTGGGTGAAATCGCAGTGACGGCCGAGGGCGATCGCTGGGAACTGCGCGCCAACCCCGGCACCACCCGCGCGCCCGCCAGCGACGCCGAGCTCGCGGCGATGATCGGCTGTGAGCCTTCGGCCATCCTCCCCGGGGCGCGCTGGGTCAACACCGGCACCGAGCAGCTGCTGGTCCCGCTGCGCGACGTCGAGACGCTCAGGGCGGCGCACCCTGATCACCCGGGCCTCGAGCGGTGCGGCACGAACGCGAAGGGCCGTGCCAACGTCTCGCTGTTCGTGATCGATGGAGCGGGCGTGACCAGCCGCTACTTCTGGGCGCACCACGGGGAAGTCCGCGAGGACCCCGGCACGGGCTCGGCGTGCGCGAACCTGGGCGCATGGCTGCTGGAGCGCGGTCAGAAGGGCCCGGCGCAGTGGAGCATCGAGCAGGGCCACGCCACGGGGCGCATCAATCACCTCGGGCTGCGGCTCGACGCGGAGGGGCGCATCTACGTGAGCGGGCGCGTCATTCCGCTCATGCGCGGCAGCATCACGCTCGATTGAGATGGTGTAGGCGCAACGACGCAGCTCATGAGTGACCCGAAGTCCCGCACCTGGTTCGCGTTCTTCACGGTGATCGCCGCGTGGGGCTCGTCGTACCTGTTCATTCGCCTCGCAGTGGCGAGCTTCACCCCGGTGGGCCTGGTGATGACCCGCTTCGGGCTCGCCTCGCTGCTGTGCGCGGGGATCGCGATCGTGCGCCAGGAACGATTTCCCCGGGGGACCGTGGCGCTGCGCTTCGCCACCGTGGGCATGTTGATGATGACGGGCAGCAACGCGCTCACCGCCTTCGCGCAGGGCAGCGTCTCATCGGGGATCACCGGCGTGGTGCACTCGCTGGGCTCGGTGTGGCTGGCCGCGTTGGGGAGCCTCGGCGCGTTCGGCGCAGAGCTGCCGAGGACTCCGCGTCGCGCGTGGTGGGGCGTGGCGGGAGGCGTGGGCGGCGTGGTGCTGCTGCTCTGGCCGGCGGACGGCACCCTGCACGGAGAGGGCATCGGCATCGCGGCGCTGCTGCTGGCGACGTTCCTGTTCGCCGGAGCCAGCGTGCTGCAGCGCCGCACGCAGGCCCTGGGGACGAGCGGGTTGTTCAGCCAGCTCGCCGTGCAGATGGCCGGCGGCGCGGGGCTGGCGGGGCTGCTCAGCCTGCACTTCGGGGTGCTGCACGCGCCCATCACCGTCACCTCCGCCGGCGCGATCGCGGTGCTCACCGTCTTCGCCTCGGTGGCGGGCTTCGCGGCGTTCGCGATCGTGCTGCGCGACTGGCCGCCTGCCCGCGCAGGGACGTTCGGCGTGGTGAACCCGGTGGTGGCGGTGTTGCTCGGCGTGGTGGTGCTGCACGAGCCGCTCACCCTGCAGATGGTGCTGGGCGCGGTGGTGACGCTGGGCTCCGTGGCCTGGGTTCAGCGAGTGACCACCTGACACTGTCTAACTCTCCCCGAGGGGAAACGGCGAACTCGCGCCTCGAGGGGGAACGGCGAACTCGCGCCTCGAGGGGGAACGGCGAACTCGCGCCTCGAGGGGGAACGGCGAACTCGCGCCTCGAGGGGGAACGGCGAACTCGCGCCTCGAGGGGAAGGAGGGTCGGGGAGAGGGCAGACAAACCGTCATTTCACCCGCCAGACCCGGGCAGGGCGATCGACCACGCTGTCCCAGGCCACCACTGCCGGGACCGTGAACGTGGCCACGCACTCGAGCAGCTCCATCGGAAGAAACGACCTCCCTGGATCGCCGATCCGCACCACCGCCCCGCGAGCGCTCAGCTTCACCAGCCACGCCATCACCCGGCGCGAGAGTTCGGCCTGGTAGAACACGTCACCCACGAGCACCGTGTCCCAGCCATCATCCCGGCCGATCACGTCCTCTGCGCTCAGCACCACCTTCACCTGGTTGAGCGCCGCGTTCTCCTCGATGGCCGCGATGGCGAACGCGTCCAGCTCCGAAGCGATCACCTCCGAGGCCCCGGCGCGCGCGGCCGCGATCGCCGAGACGCCACACCCCGACGCGAAGTCGAGCACGCGCTTCCCACGCACCAGCCCGGGCGAGTCGAGCACCAGCCGCGCCAGGGCCAGCCCACCCGGCCACGCGTGGGCCCAGAATGGAGGGGGCTGCACGGCGCCGAGCCGCGCTTCCGTGGCTTCCCACGGCGCGATGGGTTCACTGGCCAGGCGCAGCACCACCTCGGGCACCAGGCTCGGCACGCTCACCACCGTCACCTGCCGGACGAAGTCCCTCACCAGACCCTGTATATATGGGGTCCAACCTCAACCCCCGGAACGCATGCTCACGATCAAGCTGGTCCGCCATGGTCAGTCGCGCGCGAACGTGGGTGAGGTCGACGCCAAGGACGTGGGCGACCACACCATTTCCCTCACCGAGGAAGGCCACGCGCAGGCGAAGCAGGCCGGCGCCACGCTCGGGCGCGAGTACCTCGACGGCGCGCTCATCTACGCCTCGCCGTATCAACGCACCCGGCAGACGCTGGCGGCGATCCTCGAGGGGGCCGGGCTGAGCACCAGCGCGGTACGCGTGTACGAAGACCCCCGCCTGCGCGAGGTCGAGCACGGGTACGCCGAGTGGGAAGCGCAGCAGACGATGCGGCGCACGCACGGCTGGTTCTATTACCGCTTCGAAGGCGGAGAGAGCCCGGCCGACTGCTTCGATCGCACCTCGTCGTTCCTCGAGTCGCTGATGCGGCAGGTCGAGCGCAAGACGTCCGAGCGGGTGCTGATCGTCACGCACGGCCTCACGCTGCGCTGCTTCGTGATGCGCTACCTGCACCTCACGGTCGAACAGTTCGACGAGATCGCGAACCCGAACAACTGCGACATCGTCACGGTGGGCGAGAAGTCGATGATGAAGGACCCGCTCTTCACCACCGGCCGGTGGGGCGTCACGGGGCTCTCGCGGCGGCCGCCTGGGCCCTGAGCTCCTCGCCTTCGCGGCGCTGCAGCCAGGCCACCAGCGGGGAGGTCATCACGGTGGTGACGAGGGCCATCAGCACCATCATGGTGAAGACGGTGGGGCTGATCACGCCGAGGTCGAGGCCGATGTTGAGCACCACCAGCTCCATCAAACCGCGGGTGTTCATGAGCACGCCCACCGACATCGAGTCGCGCCAGGACTGGCCGGTCAGGCGCGCCGCCACCGTGGCCCCTCCGAACTTGCCCACCACCGCGAGGAGCGTGAGCAGCCCGCAGATCGCCCACGCGACGGGGGAATCGAGCAGGCCGATCTGCGTGCGGATGCCGCTGTAGGCGAAGAACAGCGGCAGCAGCAGCACCACCACGAAGTCCTCGAGGCGCTCGCGCAGGCCGTGAGCGAGGCCGCCTTCGCGGGGAACGATCACCCCGAAGAAGAAGGCGCCGAAGAGCGCATGAATGCCGATCACCTCGGTGGCGAGCGATGAGAGCAACAGCAGCACCACGGTGAAGGCCACCATGCGCTGGCTGATGCCGCGGCGATCGGTGCGTTCCCGAACGAGCCTCGCCAGCAGCGGCCGGGCGACGAACCACATCGCGCCGCAGTAGAGCCCGCTGAGCACCGCGGTCAGCCCGGCGCCGGCCAGGCCCGTCGACTTCACCACCGCCGAGATGAACGCCAGCAGGCACCACGCGGTCACGTCGTCGATGGCGGCGCAGGTGACGGCGAGCGCGCCGATGGGGGTGTGAATGAGCCCGCGCTCCGAGAGGATGCGCGCGAGCACGGGGAAGGCGGTGATGCTCATGGCCACGCCGAGGAACAGCACGAAGCTCGCCAGCGGCACGGCGGGCGTCGAGAGCGTGGGCGCCAGCCACACCGCCACGCCCGCGCCGAGGATGAAGGGCAGCGCGATGCTGGTGTTGCTGATGGCGAGCGCGCTCTTGCCCAGGCCGCGGAGCAGCGCCGGCTCGAGCTCGAGGCCGATCAGGAACATGAAGAACACCAGGCCCAGCTGGCTGACGACGCCGAGCGTGCCCAGCGAGCTCGCGGGGAAGAACGTGGCCAGCAGGTCAGGCGAGATCAACCCGAGCAGCGAAGGGCCGAGCGCGATGCCCGCCAGCACCTCGGCGATGACGAGCGGCTGGCCCAGCCTGCGCAGCACGACGCCCAGCAGCCGCGAGGTGGCGATGACGAGCACCGCCTGCACGCAGAGCAGGACGAGGGGATGGCTGGCGAGGAAGGCCTGCACGGCGGACGCCGATATCAGTGGACGGCGAACGGATCCACGATGCGCACCCCTGCGGCCGTGAAGTCGCGGACGTTGCGGGTGACGACCGTGAGGTCGTGCTCGAGGGCGCTCGCCGCGATCAGGCTGTCCTTGATGGGCATCGCCTTTCCCCGGCGTCGCAGCCTCGCGAGGAGGCCGGACCACCTGAGGCCCGTGTCGGCAGTCCACGTGACGCAGGGGATCGCCTTCACGGTGTTGACGAACCAGTGCTCGAGCGCCGCTCGCCGCCGGCCCTTCGGGAGCAGCAACACGCCGAAGCGGAGTTCACCCAGGACGATCGGATCGACCGCGAGGTCGGCTTCATGGCGACGCAGCCAGTCGATCACCTCGACCGAAGGCGACTGACGGGTCGCCTCGCTGAGCACGTTGGCGGCGACCAGGAACTTCACAGCGTGTCCGTCGACTCGGAGCTGATCGGCACGAACCAGTCCTTCTCCGGGCAGGCGAGGAGCCGGTCCACCAGGCCGGCGTTCTTCTTCTTGCGGCGCACGAGGCGGTATTCGCCGGCGCGCACCCGCTCGACGTCGAACTCGGTGCCCGGGACGATGCCGTCCCGCTCTCTCAGCTCCCGGGGGAGCACCAACTGGCCCTTCGATGAGATGGTCGTACGCACGAAAGTAAGATTCCCATCTTACCGTTGCGTCCACAAGCGCCGCGCCCGCCAGGCGCATGCCCGGTGAGGCCCGCGCTGCGCGCGCGCAGGTACCGCAGCAGGTGGCCGGCTGGCGAGGCTGACTCACTGCACGAACAGGTCGACCTCGTTCGAGAACGCGCCCTGCCGCACCACGCCGAAATCGAAGAGCGCGTGGAACAGCGCGCAGCGTTCGCTCACGTCGTCCTCGGTGCAGGCGGCGTGCATGGCGCTCAGCTCGGTCAGCGGCACCAGCGTGTTCGGCTCGGGCCTGAAGGCGTCCGAGATGAAGCCTCCGTCGATGGTCGGGTGCGGCGCTTCGTTGCGGTGGCACAGCCCGCATGACGTCACGCCGAAGTTCGAGTGCACGCGGGTGTAGGGCGCGTCTTCGGTGAGGGGCGCGCTGAGCGGCAGCTGCACCTCGCCCTTGAGGGTGCGGGTCGGCGTCATCCACTGCGCGAACTCCACCAGGGTGGCGCCATCGCCCGAGGGCACCACCGAGATCGCCAGCGCCGGGGCGAGCACGAAGATGCGCGGGCTCTGCCTGCCCACCGCGGGCTGCGCGCTGAGCACGCTGGTCGAGGCCACGAGGTCGAGAGGCCGCTGCAGCCCTGCCACGAAGCAGGCGGGCGTGACCGGGGCCGGCAGCGCGTTGAGCCGCGTCACCGCGGCGGCGATCGTCGTCACCCGCTCGGGCACCTGCACCGCCGCGCAGGCCTTCAACGCCTCGCTCGCGTGGCTGCCCGCATCTGGCAGCGGGTTGGGACCTGGCCCCGAGCAGGCGATCAGCAACACCGAAAAAGCACCGACGGTACGCATCTGCCGTGCACTCTACGTGCGCTCAGAAAATCGGCTAGAGGGCCCCGGTGCTTCGACTGGTCCTGGTCCTCGCGATGTGTGGTTCGAGCGCTCTGGCTCAAACCCTCACCAAGCCCCCTACCCTGCTCGAGAAGGTCGAACCGCTCACGCCGGACGGCGGCGTCACCACGCCCGGCACGGTGGTGATGGAGGTGGACCTCGGCCTCGACGGCAAGGTGCTCGCGGTGAAGGTGGTGTCGGGACTCTCGCCCGAGCTCGACGCGGCCGCCGTGATCGCGCTCAAGCAATTCGTGTTCACCCCCGCTGAGATCGACCACCAGCCCGCGGCGGTCCGCATTCAGTACGCGCTCACGTACGAGCCGCCGCCGCCGCCCATCGCGGTCATCGACGCGGGCGTGCCGGCGGTGAACCTGCTGGGCGTGCTGCGCACTGCGGGGACGCGCGAGCCGATCGCCGCGGCGTCGATCACCGTGGGTGAACAGTCGGTGACGAGCCTCGAGTCGGGCGAGTTCGAGCTCTTCGACATCCCCGTGGGCGAGGCGAAGGTGATCGTCACCGCGCCGGGCTTCGAGCGCTTCGAGGCGACCGAGACCATCCGCAAGGACGAGCGCACCGAGGTCGTCTACTACGTGAAGCCGTCGGGCGTGCCCTCGCTCGAGACCATCGTGCGCACCGACAGGGAGCGCCGCGAGGTGACGCAGGTGAAGCTCACCCGCACCGAGCTGCGCAGCGTGGCCGGCACGCAGGGTGACGCGTTCAAGGTGCTGCAGTCGCTGCCCGGCGTGGCGCGCGCGGCGTTCGGCAGCGGCGCGCTGGTGGTGCGGGGCAGCAAGTCGTGGGACAGCCGGGTGTACGTCGACGAGATCTCGGTGCCGCAGCTCTTCCACTTCGCCGGGCTGTCCGCGACGTTCAACGCGTCGATGATCGAGAGCATCTCGTTCCAGCCGGGGAACTGGGGGGCGAGCTACGGCCGGTCGATCGGCGGGCTGGTGCAGGCCGAGGTGCGCTCGCCCTCGAAGACCGGGCTGCACGGCTACATCGACGTCTCGACGTTCGACCTGTCGGCGATGGTGGAGCTGCCCGTCTCGAAGAACTGGAGCATCTCGGTCGCCGGCCGCCGCGGCCTCGCCGACGTGGTGCTGCCGTTCGCGATCAAGACCTTCGCCCCGAAGGAAGCGGCGGGCATCGGCTTCTCGCTCGCGCCGCAGTACTTCGACTACCAGCTGCGCGCCGAGCGCAAGAGCACCTCGAAGAGCCGGCTGTTCATCTCGCTCTACGGCTCGTCTGATCGGTACGCCTTCATCAACCCGAACCCGTTCATCGACCCGGCGACCGAAGGCAACCAGGGCAGCGCGGGCAATTCGATCGCGTACCACCGGCTCACCCTCGGCTTCGACTACCGCTTCTCTGATCGCGTCACCTTCACCTCGCGCAACAGCATCGGGTTCGATGTGTACGAGCAGCTCGGCGGCGCGACCGACATCTTCTACCGGGGCACGCAGACGCCCATCCAGGCGCGGGAACGGTTTCGCATCGAGATCCCCGAGGCGAAGCTGACGCTGTCGACCGGCCTCGACGTGCTGGTGGTGCCGACGTTCCTCGATGCGCAGACGCCTCCGAACTTCAAGGCGAACCAGGTGCCCGACCCGTACGTCTCGCGGCGGTTGCTGGTGGAGCAGTCGACCTCGTTCTTCGTGGAGCCCGCGGTGTTCGCCGAGGCGACCTGGAAGCCGGTCGAGGCGCTCTCGGTGATCGGCGGCGTGCGCGCCGACTACGAGTCGTACATGAAGAAGTTCTGGGTCGACCCGCGGCTGTCGGTGTTGTGGACGCCGGTCGACTGGCTGACGGTGAAGGGCGGCGCGGCGCTGTACCACCAGCCTCCGGACTACCGGGTGGGGCAGCTCTCGCCCGTCTTCGGCAACCCCGGCCTCCTGCCCGAGGGCGCGTCGCACTTCACGGTGGGCGCCGAGACGCGCTTCACCGACGCGATCAGCCTCGACGTGAACGTCTACTACAAGGACCTGTTCTCGCAGGTGCGCCAGGTGCTCTCGAGCGGGTTGGGCACCGACATCAACATTCCCGGGGTGGAGACGCGCTTCTCGAGCGAGGGCTACGGCCGCACCTTCGGCGCCGAGCTGCTGTTGCGGCACAAGCTGACGAAGAACTTCTTCGGGTGGATCGCGTACTCGCTCTCGCGCTTCGAGCGTGATGGCTACGGACCCGCGAGGTACCGGCCCGGCCCGCTCGATCAGCCGCACAACCTGATCGTGGTGGCCAGCTACAAGCTGCCGTTCGACATCGTGGTGGGTGGGCGCTTCCGCTTCGCGTCGGGGCCGTTGATCACGCCGGTGGTGGCGTCGCTCTACGACGTCGACGGCAACTACTACTACCCGCTGCCCGGCATTCCCTGGAGCGTGCGGCTGCCCGACTTCATCCAGCTCGACGTGCGCATCGACAAGCGCTTCGTCTTCGACAACTGGGTGCTCGCGCTCTACCTCGACATCCAGAACGTCACGAACCAGAAGAACCCCGAGGGGCTCTTCTACAGCTTCAACTACGCGCAGAAGGCGGAAGTGAACGGCCTGCCGTTCTTCCCGTCGCTCGGAATCAGGGGTGAGCTGTGAAACGACAAGACCAGGCTGGTGAACCAGGCGCCTCGAGTCCGCTCGGCGGGCACGGAACTGGCCCAATCCGTTCACCCCGAACGAAGTCGAGGGCCGTTCTTCTGAGCACCACCCTCCTCCTCACCGCCTGCGGGGCCCAGTTCAAGCCCGAGACGCTCGTCGACGCGATGCGGGTGCTCGCCATCACCACCGAGCCGCCCGAGGTCTCCCCGGGCGAGACGGCCTCGCTGCAGATCCTCCAGCTCGACCCTTCCCGTCCCGGAGGCGTGACCACGGTCGTCTGGGTCGGCTGCGAGCCCGACCCGATCGACTTCAACCGCAGCGCCTGCAACGACACGAGCGCGCTCTTGCAGCCGACCTCGTTCACGGGCTTCCCACCCGGCGTGCGGATCCTCGGCTTCGGAGGTCGCGCGGCCTATGCGTCGGCCCCCACGCTCTTCGACGGGCTGGCGGCGGACGATCCGGTGCGCGCGAACGGCACCTCGGGCCCGGTGCTCGGCGTGGTGATCGGTGAAGAGGTGCTGCCCACCACGACCGACGACGAGCTGCGGGAGATCTTCGGGCGCATCGAGCGGCAGGAAGTGCAGACGGTGATGGCGCTGACGCGCGTGACGGTCTCGCAGCGCGCGGTGAAGAACAAGAACCCGAAGCTGGAGTCGTTCGAGCAGGACGGCGTGGTGGTGCCGAAGGGCGCGAGGCTGCAGCTCAGGGCCGGCGCGAAGGTGAAGCTGGTGCCGAGGGCCACCGGGGACTCCGTCGAGACGTACTCGCTGGTGCTGCCGTCGGGCCCGACCGAGAGGTCCGAGAAGCTGGTGGCGTCCTGGTACTCGAGCGCGGGCCGCTTCGATCAAGCGCGCGTGGACGTGACCGAGGGCGCGGAGACGACGTTCATCGTGCCGGGCTCGAACGAGGTGCCTGAAGATCCGGTGCCGGAGCGGCGCACCGGGACCATCTGGATGGTGATGCGCGATGGGCGCGGCGGGCAGCACGCCGAGACGCTGCCCTTCTTCATCTGCGATGACTCCCCGACGCCGCGGGTGACGCGCGTGGAGGCGCCCGTCTCGCCCGTCGATCCGATCGTGGTGACGGGAGAGAACATGTCGGGCGGGCTCGACCTGATCATCGGTGGCGTGGCGCTGGCTCACGCCAGCTACAGCCCGGGACAGAACGCCTTCCTCGGCGACGTGCCGGCGCTGGAGCCCGGCGAGCACCCCATCGTGCTGCGCGCGAAGAACTGCTCGGTGGTCGACACGGGGCTGACCTGGACGGTGCCCTGAAGCGCGCCAGGGGACGTCGCATTTCGTCCTCCCGCACCGCATCACAGCAACCCACCTCAGGTGTACGCTTCCGAGGTGCCCTCTTCCACCCTCCGCAACGCATGCGTCGTCATCGCGCTGACCCTCTCGGCCTGTGACTGCGCGAGCGTCGGCCGCATCGGCGGTCGCGTCGACGGCGGCGCCGACGGCGGCGGCGGCGCGGGCCAGGGCGGAGGAACCGGCGCGGGCAACGGCGGCGGAGGTGGGAGCGGAGGCGGAATCAGCACCGGCGCGCTCACCATCGACCCGCGCGACCAGGTGATCGACGTGCAGCCGGGCCAGCCGATCCCCACCGTGCAGTTCACCGCCTCGGCGTACGGCGCGACCGTCACGCCGAGTTGGTCGGCCTCAGCGCTGGGGAGCGTCAACCCGAGCGGGCTCTTCACGCCCACCGGCTCGACCGGCGGAGTCGCGACCATCAGGGCCACGCTGGGCGCCGAGCAGGACTCCACCACCGTGACCGTGCGCGTCCACCTCGTGCAGAACGGCTCACTCGACGGAGGCACCGGTGGCGGCAGCGGCGCGGGCGGCGTGGGCGGGGTCGGCGGCGAAGGCGTCGGTGGGCCCGTCTCACCGCAGACGCTCACGGTGCTGCAGTCCACGCCCACCGCAGACCCCGGGCTCGGCTGGCTCTACCCGTACGATCAAACGGTCTGGCCGCGCGGCATCCTCGCGCCGCTGCTGCAGTGGCAGCGGGGGGCGCAGTCCGCCGATGCGATCGGCATTCACCTCGAGTGCCGCAACTTCACCTGGGACGGGGCGTTCGCGAAGACGGCCACCCCGTTCATCCACCACCCCATTCCGCAGGAGGCGTGGAAGCAGCTGGGCGATTCCTGCGCCGGAGAGACGGTGACGGTGCGGCTCGTGTTCGCAGCGGGCGGCGTCGCGTACGGCCCGCTGGTGGAGACCTGGCGCATCGCCCCGGGCTTCCTCAAGGGCGTCGTCTATTACAACTCGTACGGCACGAAGCTCGCGCTCAACTACCCGGGCGCGCTGCCGAGCGGCATGTTCGGCGGCGCCACGCTCGCGATCCGCGGTGGCTCGACCGACCCGGTGCTGGTCGCCGGCAAGACGGGACCGACGAACGACTGCCGCGTGTGTCACGTGGTCTCGGCCGATGGCTCGACGCTGCTCTCGCAGCAGGGCGACAACAACAGCGCCACCTCGAAGTACGCGCTCAAGATGGGCAACGCCGAGACGCCCATGGCGCCCGGTGACGGCCGCTACGCCTGGGGAGGCCTCTCGCCCGACGGCACGTTCCTGTTCTCGAACTCGGCGCCGCTGCAGGGCAGTTCGACAGACCCCAGCGCGCTCTTCCAGGTGCCGAGTGGAACCACGATTCCGATGAGTGGACTCGCGGCGGGGCTGCGCGCGGGAACTCCGGTCTTCGCGCCTGATGGACGTTCGCTCGCGTTCAACTGGTACGGAGGCCCGGGTGCAGACGGCCGCTCGCTCGCGCACGCGCGCTTCACGCCGCCCGGCACGTTCAGCGATTTCACCACGCTTCACACGCCGGCCGCGGGGCAGTTCGATCTCTACCCGAGCTACCTGCCCACAGGCACCGGCGTGGTCTTCCAGCTCGAGACGGCGAGCAGCGGCCGCAACTTCGCCGAGACGCGCTCGACGTGTGACGGCTCGGGCCCGTGCTCCGACGTCGGCGCGCATGGCGAGTTGTGGTGGGTCGACGTGGCCACCAAGCAGGCGCACGCGCTCAACAACCTGAACGGCATGGGCCTACCCACCGGTCCCAACGCGCACCAGGCCGACGCGACGCTCAACTACGAGCCGACGGTGAGCCCGATTCCCTCGGGTGGCTACGCGTGGGTGATCTTCACCAGCCGGCGCCTCTACGGAAACGTGGCGACGATGAACCCGTTCTGGAGCGACCCGCGGTTTCACGATCTCACCCAGTCACCGACGACCAAGAAGTTGTGGGTGGCGGCGATCGATCTCGACGCGGCGCCGGGCAGCGACCCGAGCCACCCGGCGTTCTACCTGCCCGCGCAGGAGTTGCTCGCCGGCAACTCGCGCGGCTACTGGTCGCTCGACCCCTGCCGCGCCGACTCGGAAGGGTGTGGCTCGGGAGATCAATGCTGTGGTGGCTACTGCCGCGGGTCGAACGAGACGGACAAGACGTGCAGCTCGAACAACGGCGGCGCGTGCTCGCGTGAGTTCGAGCGATGCACCACGCACGCCGACTGCTGCGACGCCTTGACCGGCACGGTGTGCGTCAATTCGTTGTGCGTCGTGCCCAACATCAACTGAATGCGTGGAGGCGCGAATTGCATCGTCGCTGTGTTGCTCACCTCGATGCTGAACGGGTGCGCGCCAACCAGCCGGGTCGACTTCAAGGCAGTCGAGACCTGGAGCGTGTCCGGCGTGGTCCGTTCGAGCGATGGGCTGCCAGCGCCAGGCGCGAGAGTCCGAGCCGACAACGCCCGCTGCTTCCCGCGGATGGACACGGACGGCAGCCTTGGCGGTGGTTGCGACTCAGTTTCGACTCGCCCTGACGGCGACTCATGGGACGCCAGCCCCTCACCCCAACCCTCTCCCCGCTTCGCAGGGAGAGGGGGCTAGCGGACGGCGGGCTTGAGCACGAGCTGATCGTTGAGCACCTCGAACCCCGGCTGGCGATCGAGCCGCTCGGTGATCGCCTCTTCGGTGAGCCCGGTGTCGGCCACCAGCTTCGTCAGCAGTGACTTCCACGGCGTACGCCGCGTGCCGCCGGGCCCATCGACCCCCATCAGCGCGAGGTGTCGCAGCGTCTGATCGACCACCTTGTTGAGCCGCTGCTCTTCCAGCAACGCGCTGGTCTGCGCGTTCAAGTCGAGGAAGCTCGAGGCCACCGTGCGAATCGCCAGCGCCATGAACGAGGTGCGCTCCATCTCTTCCTGCAGGAAGAGCCGATCGACCACCGCCACCGTGGTGTCGAGCAGCGCCGTCACTGTCGCCGAGCGCGGGCTGCCGGTGAGCACCGCCGTCTCGCCGAACATCTCGCCCGGCCCCAGCAAGCGGAGCATCTGCGTCTTCCCCGCCGCCGTGCGCGTCGCCTGGCAATGCCCATCGAGGATCACGTAGGCCGCGTCGCCCGTCTCGCCCTCGCGCACGATCGCCTCGCCCGCGTGGAAGGTCATCTGCGGCAATTGCGCGGTGCCGCGAATGAAGTCTTCCAGCTCGCGCTTGAGCTCGCCCACCGTCTGGTAGCGCTCTTCGGGCGCCACCGAGAGCGCCCGCATGCAGATCGCCACCAGGCGCCGCGGCATCAACTGCGCGCCGCCCCGCTTCCCCACCTGTTCCGGCGGTTGAATGACGGCTTCGATCGCCAGCGCGCGCGTGCCGTTCGAGGTCTTGTCCACGTACGGCGGCCGCCCGGTGAGGATGCGGTAGAGCATTCCACCCAGCGAGAAGATGTCGGTGCGCTCGTCGAGGGCGTAGTTCTGACCGCGCGCCTGTTCCGGGGCCATGTACGCGGGCGTGCCGAACGAAGAGCCGTCGTCCTTCTCCTTCGTGGGCAGGTTGGCCTTGCGCTGCGCCAGCCCCCAGTCGACCACGTAGATCTGCCCGAACTCGGCGACCATCACGTTCGACGGCTTGAGATCGAGGTGCAGCACCCCGCGCGCGTGGGCGAAGGCGACGGCGTCACAGACGCGCACCATCACGTCGAGCGCCGAGAACAGCCCGTCGATGTTCTCCTTCTCGTTGTACTCGAGGATCTGCTGCAGGCTGCTGCCCTCGAGCACCTTCATGGTGAAGCAGGTCGACTTCTTCTTGTCGGAAGAGAGCGCGTAGACCGCGGGGATGTTCGGGTGATCGAGCTGCGCGGTGATGCGCGCCTCTTCGATGAAGCGGCTGAGCGCCTGCTCTTCCTTCAGCAGCTCGGGGCGCAGCGCCTTGAAGGCCACCTCGCGCCCCAGGCTCTCGTCGCGCACCCGGTACACCCGCGACATGCCGCCGGCGCCCAGGAGCCCGAGGTCGACGATCTCCCAGCCTGAAGGGATGGGCTGCGTCAGCGAATGCCCGTCGTCGGGCCTCTTCTTTCCGAAACCAAACATGGGTGCAGTCTGACGCATCGCGGAGGGGCGCGCATTCCCCCGCAGCCTGCTAGGCAGCGTCCTGATGCGTCGAACGCTGTTGCTGTGTGCCCTCACCGCCTGGAGCTGCTCGAAGCCGGCCGCCCCGGCCCGCGCCGTCGATGCGGGTCGCTCGGCGCTGGTCGGCTCGGAACCGGAGGCCGATGCGGGCGTGGTGCGCTTCGTCGCCACCGGAGACACCGGCAAGGGCAACCCCGGCCAGTACCAGGTGGGCGCGGCCATCGGCACCTGGTGCGCGGCCAACGGCTGCGACTTCGTGGTGCTGCTCGGCGACAACTTCTATCCGAACGGTGTCGCCTCGACCGACGACCCGCAGTGGCAGACCGCGTTCGTCGAGCCCTACAAGACCGTCGACGCGCCGTTCTACGCCGTGCTCGGGAATCACGACTGCGGTGGAGACGGGGCGGGCACCGATCTCCCTCGCGGGGACAACGAGGTCGCGTACTCGGCGGTCAACCCGAAGTGGCGCATGCCCGCGCGGCACTACCAGTGGCAGCTCGGCGAGGTCGGGTTCTTCGTCGCCGACACCAACCGCTCGATGTTCAGCGTCGACGAAGACGCGCGCACCGACTTCGGGAAGTGGCTCCCGGCGTCGACCGCGAAGTGGAAGATCGTCTTCGCGCATCACCCGTACGAGTCGAACGGCATGCACGGCAACGCGGGCAGCTACGACGAGCTCCCCTTCGTGCCCATCGCCAACGGCGCGGCGGTGAAGAGCTTCCACGAGGATCACGTGTGCGGTCAGGCCGACTTTCTCTTCACCGGGCACGATCACAGCCTGCAGTGGCTCGAGAGCACCTGCTCGCGGCCGGGCTCGGCCACGAAGACGCAGCTGATCGTCTCGGGCGCCGGCGCGAAGACGACTCCGCTGCCCGGCAAGGCACCGAACTACTACCAGAGCGACAAGCTCGGCTTCGTGTCCGTGGTCATTCGCGGCAACACGCTGACGGCCAGCTTCCACGACGCACAGGGCGTGGTGCAGTTCACGCGCACGGTCAGCAAATGAGCACCGAGACGCCGGCCACGCGGTTCCTGGGCGAGCACGGGGTGGCGTTCACCCTTCACACCTACGAGTACGAGGACCGCGGCGGGACGAAGGTGTCGTCGGCGAAGCTCGGGGTCGATGAACACCAGGTGATCAAGACGCTCGTGTTCGAAGACGAGACGAAGGCGCCGTTGATCGTGCTCATGCATGGCGATCGCCAGGTGTCGGCCAAGGCGCTGGCGCGGCAACTGGGCGTGAAGTCGGTGCAGCCGTGCAAGCCCGAGGTGGCGCAGCGGCACACCGGGTACCAGGTCGGCGGCACCTCGCCGTTCGGGACGAAGAAGGTGCTGCGGGTGTGCTGCGAGAAGAGCATCACCGCGCTGCCGAAGATCTTCATCAACGCCGGCGGGCGCGGGCTGTTGTGCTCGATCGATCCGGCCGAGGTGGTGCGGGTGCTGGGTCCGACCCTGGTGGAGTGCGCGGCGGCGTAGGCCCCTCACCCCGGCCCTCTCCCCGCTTCGCAGGGAGAGGGAGTCACAGACCGGTCTGCAGCATCTCGGCGACCACGCGGCGAATGAGCTCGCGCCTGACGTCCTTGCGGGCCCGCTCGTAGGCGCTCGGGTGCACCCGGCCGGTGTTCGTCTTGCGCGTCTTCGCGGCGGCTCTCACCACCAGGTCGACCCGCGAAGGCTCGAGCTGAAACGGCCGCCGCGCGTCCTTCGAGAGAAAATAGTTGATGCCTCGCGCCTCCAGCAGCTTCGCCAGGTGTTTTCGGGATTCAGCGATCAACGACAAGTCGATGATGTCCGCCATGCGTGAATCGATTTGTCCTTCGGATCAGCCGCCTCGTCCATTTCACGTCGAGATCGACGCGGGTTTGACAGCACGCACGCTTCGAGCAAGCAACCCTGTCTCGGGCGGGTGACGCTCGCACGCCCCCCGTGCCCACCGCGCCCGGGCCGTGACAGACTGCGCGTCATGGAGTGGCGCGAAGACGTAGGCCCCGCGAGGGCCGGTGACGCGGGGGCCCGGGAACGGCTGCGTGAATACCTCACGCCCTTCGCCCACGGCGTTGCGCTCGCCTCGGCGCCCCACCACGTCACCGAGCGCCTGGTGCCCCGCATCCTCGACGAGGCGATGCGCTCGCTGGGCGGCGTCGATGACGACAGCGTCGGCGTGCACGTGATGAACGTGGCCCGTCGCATGGCGAAGGAAGCCACGCCCGGGGCCATCGAAGAGCAGGGCAGCTCCCAGGGTGCGCTGCTCGAGGCGCGGCAGAGCCTCTCGCGGCTGCGCTCAATTCCCGAACAGGCGCGCGAGCGCTTCTTCCTCCGCCTCGTCGAGGGCATCCCCGGGCCCGAGCTCGCGCAGGTCGCGCGCGTGGCGCCGGGTGAGCTGCGCGCCGAGCTGGAGCGTGCCGCCGCCGAGGCCGCGCGCGCCTTTGGCCAGGGGCAGAGCTTCGCCGGCGACGAGTACCTGTGGGAGCTGTCGGGCAGCCCCCCGCCGCTGCTCGCGCGGCTCGAGATGCAGCTGCCCCTGCTGCGCTTCGACCCCACCGCTGCGCCGCTCACCGCAGAGACCTCGGCGGGCACGTTCCAGGAACTCCAGGCCGTGGGCGGCACGCTTTCCCCTCGAGGCGCGAGTTCGCCGATCAAGCCCCTGCTGTTCGAGGAATTCGAGGGCACCGAGACGGGCGTGGTCACCGCGCCCGTGCCGGCGGCCACCCGCCCCCCGCCGCT
This sequence comes from Archangium sp., assembly GCA_030681645.1. Lineage (GTDB taxonomy): Bacteria > Myxococcota > Myxococcia > Myxococcales > Myxococcaceae > Archangium_A. Next base: position 228,988 of record JAUXRX010000018.1, on the reverse strand, counting down.
CGACGTGCCCAACCCCTTCGAGCCGCAGGTGCGCACCATCGCCGCGACCGATCTCCCGGCCGAGGCGCGCGGCAGCCTGCCGATGGTGCCCTGGTCCCTCGACTCCGCTCAGGACCCAGGCAAGAGCGGCAAGCAGCAGGCGCTCCCGCCGCGGCCCGTGCCGGTGGCCTCTCCCGAGGGCGAACGCAGCGGCAAGAGCAACAGCGGGAAGAGCAACAGCAACAAGAGCGGCAAGAACCTCGACGGGAGCAAGAGCGGGCGCCTGCCTCCGATGCCCCCGCGCTCCGAGGTGACGAAGGACGCCCCGAAGCTCGACGATCCCGACGAGACGCAGGCGAAGGTGCCGGCGCTGGTGCTCGCGGCGCAGGCAGAGATCGTCACCTCGCCCGAGAGCGGCATGCTGGGCAAGCCCACCATGATGCTGCCGCTCAGCGCGGCCGTGACCACGGCGCCCCCCTCGCTGACGCACGAAGAGACCCGCGTCGGCGGCGTCACCGCGCCCACGCCCCAGGCCAGCGTGCTCGACGCGCCGGTGCTCCAGGGCGGCCAGCCGCTCTTCCTCGCCCTCGGGCTCGCGGTGGTGGGCCTGGTGATCTACTCGACGTCGATCTTCGCGGCCGAGCGGAACGCGCGCGCGAACTGGCAGCTGACGCAGGTGGTGGTCGCGGCCGAGGAACTGGGCGTCGGCGACACCGTCACGCTCGAGAACGTGGCCCTGCGCTCGGTGCCCGAGCCGTACCACGGCAGCGGCGTGGTCAAGGGCGACATGATGGACTTCATCCTCGACCAGAAGCTCGCCGTCGGCGTGCAGATGGGCGACCCGCTCTTCATGTCGCAGTTCGTCTCGATGCGAACGGCCGATCAGCGGCTCTCGAAGAAGGTGCTCAAGCGCGCCCGCGGCTTCACCATCGCGGTCAACGCGGTCTCGGCCGTGGGGCGCTGGGTGAAGCCGGGAGATCTCGTCGACGTGCTGGTGACCTTCCCCGGCAAGGACGGGCCGCGGAAGCAGGTCGAGCGCCGCGCGGTGACCCTGCTGCAGAAGGTGCCGGTGCTGGCCACGGGCAAGGTGTCGGACGCGCTGGGCGAGGCCACCATGGACGAGCGCGAAAAGGCCTACGTCGACGTGACCCTGCTGCTGTCCCCGGAAGAGGCCGAGGCGCTCACCCTCGGCGCGACGCTGGGCCGGGTGAAGCTCACCCTGCGCAACGCAGACGACCTCGAAGAAGACCGAAACCTCGACGGCGCGTACACCGACTCCGACACGCTGCTCGATGGAGAACGCCAGAAGGTGGTGCGCTCGAAGCGGCAGAAGATCATCCAGATCATCCGCGCCGCCGCGAACCCGCAGCGCTGAGCGCCCCCGGCATCGGCTCTTCGAAGTCGCCCGAGTTGGGCACGCAGAAGTTGGTCATCGAGATCGACACGCTCACCGAGAGCGAGCGCACGAAGTGCCACCACCCGCGGGAATGAAGAGGCACTCGCCCGGGCCGAGGGTGACGGTGAGCTTCGGAATGCCCGCGAAGTAGGGAAAGCGCCGCGCGTCGGGCCGCTCGACGTCGACGAGCGAATAGAAGCTCACGCAGTCGCGCACCAGCTCGGTCCAGGCGGGGTCGATGAGGGTGACGCGCTTTCGCCCACGCACCTGGCAGAAGAGGATGTTGGTGGTGTCGTGGTGCAGCGGGGTCACCGTGCCGCCCGGGCCGTACCAGAGGTAGACGAAGCCATCGATGCGCCGGCGATCCATCAGGCCGCCGAAGAAACCCACGTCCTTCACCAGCGCCCGCAGCGGCCCCGAGAGGCCGTTGTTGTTGGCGACCAGGTACGCCTGGTTGCTGCGCCTGGTGCGCTCGACCCAGTCGACGTACTGCCCGAAGGGCACCTCGCCGCTGATGTGGTGGACGTTGAGATCGTAGAACGGCGTCTGGTCGCGGCCCTGCGCCACCTTCACCGGCACCTCGCCAAAGTGCTCGCGGAAGAAGGCAGGGGTCCACCGCTTCAGGGCGCGCCAATCGCGCATCATCGAGGTGAGTCGCACCGGGCGCTGCGGGGCGTAGTGGCGCTCGAGGAAGTCGCGGCGGCTGAGGCGGGCCACGGAAGGAAGGCGGGGCCTGCCGCCGAAGGTCCGGCGGATTCGGGCCTGCCATTCCATGCGCGCGAGGCGGAAGGACAGGGTGCGAATCACCTCGGCGTCAGGGGAGCGCTCGAGGGCCCGGAGGCCGCGGGCGAGCTGCGCCGGGGTCACGTCGGCGAAGGGGTTGGCGGCGACGAGCTCTTCGAGGGAAAAGCCGCGCGCCCACGCCTCGGCCAGCCACGTCTTCGAAAGGGGATCCAAAACGACAGCCATCGTTGCACCGCGCGGGGGCCTCCGGTGTAGGTTCTTGAACCCTTCGGGAGGACTCACACCATGCCTCGCATCAACCGTCCGCTGACCAGCGCCAACCCCTTCGCCCGCACCGCGCCCCTCAAGAGCGTGAGGCCACCCCCGCAGAAGACCGCGCCGCTGAAGTCGATCGCGCCGCACCCGCCGCCGCCGAAGACGGCGCCGCTCAAGAGCGGGTGGAACCCGAAGAGCGGTCCGCTCAAGTCGATCGCGCCGCATCCTCCGCCGCCGCGCACCGGGCCGCTCACCAGCGCGAACCCGTTCCCGCGCACCGCGCCGCTCAAGTCGATCGCGCCGCACCCTGCCCCCCGCACCGGGCCGCTCAAGTCGATCGCGCCGCACCCGGCTCCCCGCACCGGGCCGCTCAAGTCGATCGCGCCGCATCCGCCGCCGCCGCGCACCGGGCCGCTCAAGAGCGCCAACCCGTTCCCGCGCACCGCGCCGCTCAAGTCGATCGCGCCGCATCCTCCCCCGCCGAAGAGCGGGCCGCTCAAGAGCGCGAACCCGTTCCCGCGTACCGCGCCGCTCAAGTCGATCGCGCCGCACCCGCCGCCGCCGCGCACGGGCCCGCTCACCAGCGCCAACCCGAACTCGCGGTAATGGTCTCCCTCTCCCCGCAAGCGGGGAGAGAGGGACGGGGTGAGGGGCGAATGGTCGAACTCCCTCCCACCCTCGCATCCTGGCTGAAGCGCCACGGCCTGCGGGTCGACGTGCGCGCGATGAAGCGTCACCCCGAGAGCCGCAACCCCACCCTGCTCTGCCGCGATCGCGGCGGGCAGCGCGTGTTCGTCAAGTCAGCCGTTCGGGACGATCCGGGGATCGCGCACGAGCAGGTGGTGCTGCGAGCGCTGCAGTCACTCGCCTCGGTGCCGAAGATGCGCCACGCGGCCGGGGGCACGCTCGCGCTCGAGTGGCTCGAAGGCCGAACGCTGTGGGAGCTGCGCCGCGCGACGAAGCCGTGTCCCGACGAGGCGATCGGCGCGGCCCTCGCCCGCGTGCAGCTCGAAGGGCGCGGCGCGGTCTCGTCCTTCGGGGTGCGTGGTGACCTCGGCGAGCGCCTGCTGTGGACCTCGCCCGCCTTCTTCGCCTCGCTGGGCCCGGCGTCGTTGCAGCTGGTCAAGCAGGTGCAGGCGAGCGGGCCAGCGCTGCAGTCGCTGCGTGAACTGCTGGAAGGCGAAACGGCAGATCGCGCGCTGCTGGTGCACGGAGATCTGCGCCAGGCGAACGTCATGGTGCACCGCGGCCGCATCACCTTCGTCGACTGGGAGCTGTGCGGCCTGGGCGATCCCGCGCGCGATCTGGGCATGCTGCTCGCCGATGACGTGCGCGCGTGGCTGTTGCCGCGCGACGAGGAAGAGGTGCAGAGCCGCGCGGAATTGGAGCGGCACGCCCGCGCGCTCATGACCGGTTGGGAGAACGCCGCGGCGCAGCTCGGCTTCACGCCTGCCGACGATCACCGCTCGCGGGTGATGCGCTGGACGGCCGAGGCCCTGCTGCGCGCCGCGTACACGATGACGCACCATCACGCGCACCTGCCGCAGCCGCTCGTCGACGCGGGCATCGCGATGCTGGAGGCGCCCGCGGACTGGAGTCTCGAGCTGCTGGGTCTGCGCAGGCCGGGTGGGGGTCGCTTCGGGCGAGCGGCCCCTCACCCCAGCCCGCTCCCCGCTCCGCAGGGAGAGGGAGACAGGTGAGCCACGTCGTTGCTCTCACGCGCTGTGCTGCGCGCATTCCGTGGGCACGAATTCCGAGCGCCGGGGCGCTCGCCACCACGGCCCTCTCCGAGTGGCTCTACGGCGAGTACTTCATCGGCTGGCGGCCCTCGGCCCCGCGCCTCGAGTACTCCGGCTCGCCCTGGTACGTCGCCGAACTCACCGCGCGCTGCGCCGGCCCCACCACCTTCGAACGCGGCTTTCGCGTCACCCAGCGAACGCGCGGCGGCGCCTTCGTCGAGAGCGGCGGCATCTCGCTGTGGGTTCCGCACGTCGCCGCGCTGCGGCCAGTGAACGCTCGCGCAGGGGCGGAAGTGGCGGTCGAGCTCCCCTGCGCACGCGAAGGCGCCATTCCCGGGTTCTTCACCATCGTCTCCAGGGCGGGCCGGCTCGACCCCGGGGCACCGCACCTCAAGTTCTACGTGAACGCCACGCCCACGGGCGCGCTCGACCTGGTCGGGGCGTTGCTCGAGCTGCGCACCGCCCGCTTCGAGGCGAAAGTGACGAACGACCCGGCGCACTTCGGTCGCCGCGACACGCTGCTCGTCTACGCTGCGCCGGGCTCGGCAGCCCGCATCGCGCGTCTCCTCACCGCCTTCGCGCGGAGGCCCCGTGCCCTGCGTGACGAGACGCCCCCGATGACCGTGCCGCTCGCACGTGGAGTCTCGGTCGCCGAGTCACCAGGCCACCACGCCGAGAGCTTCGGCTCACACCGGTGCAGGCTCGTCGCAGAGGGGCTTCTGACCGCCCGCGGCGAGGGGCGCCCGAGCCTCACCGCCGTGGCCGAGCGTTTCGAGCGCGAAGGCCTCGACTGGGCAGCCCCCTGGTTCGGCGCGCTGCCTCGCCGCTGGCTGGACCGCCTCACTTCAATGCCAACCCCCGCCCCGAGGAAGGGCCATCCCCATGTGTGACACCGTCGTGCGCGTGTTGACGGATCGAGTGCTGTTCGCGAAGAACTCCGATCGGGAGGCGGACGAGCCGCAGGTGCTCGAGTGGCAGCCGCGCCGCGAGGGGCTGGGCGGGAACGTGCGCTGCACCTGGCTCGAGATTCCGCAGGCAGCGCGTACCCACGCGGTGCTGCTCTCGCGCCCGGTGTGGATGTGGGGCGCCGAGATCGGGCTCAACGAGCACGGGGTGGCGATCGGCAACGAGGCGGTCTTCACCCGCGAGCGCGTGCCCCCGAAGGGCGGCCTCACCGGCATGGACCTGCTCCGCCTGGCCCTCGAGCGCGCTGCCTCGGCCGAAGAGGCGGTGGAGGTGATCAAGGCGCTCAACGCCGCGCACGGCCAGGGCGGGCAGTGCGGCTACGAAGACCGCGGCTTCCGCTACTTCTCCACCTTCCTGGTGGCCGACGCGAAGGGCGCGTTCGTGCTCGAGACGGCGGGCCGGGACACGGCGGTGGAGAAGGTCGTGGGCACGCGCTCCATCTCGAACGGGCTCACCATCGGCGACTTCGCCAGCGCGCACTCCGACGTGGTGAAGACGAGCGTGTCGGCCTGCCGCCTGCGCCGGGCACGCACCACCGCGTTGGGTGAAGGCGCCGACTCGCCGCGCGAGTTCGCCGCGCTGCTGCGCGATCACGGGCAGACGCCCTGGCCTGCGTACGAGTGGCATCGCGGCGCCATGCGCGCGCCCTGCATGCACGGCGGCGGGCTGCTCGCCGGCTCGCAGACGACGGCCTCGCTGGTGGTCGAGCTCACCGGTCAAGGCGCGCGAGCGTGGGCCACCGGCACCAGCGCGCCCTGCATCTCCACCTTCAAACCGCTGCGCGTCGAGACCCCGCTGGACCTGGGGCCCGTGCCCTCGCTGACGCCGGACCAGAGCCTGTGGTGGACGCACGAGCGGCTGCACCGCGCGGTGATGAAGGACCCGGCCCGGCTCGCCCCGCTCTTCCTCGCAGAACGCGACACGCTCGAGGCGCGGGCCTTCGCTGCCGGCGCCGACGCGCAGGCGCTGTGGAACGAGGGACGCGCGGCGGTGGAGCGGTGGACCTCGCTCGTGCTCGCGCAGCCCGGGCCCGACACCCGCCCCTGGGCGGCGCGACGCTACTGGGCGCGCCGCCGGGCGGCCTGAGTCACCAGCGCTCGAGCATCCGCGCGGCGGCGACGAAGCTGAAGGCCATGATGGTCTCCGACGGGTCGACCGACACCGCGGTGGGGAAGACCGACGGGTCGCAGACGAAGAGCCCCTTCACCGCGTGCACCTCGTGGTTGCTGTCCACCACCGAGGTGGCCGGGTCCTTCCCCATGCGGCACATGCCGGCAGGGTGAGGCGAGGCGAGCATGGTGGAGCCGGGCCGCAGATCGATGGTGTCGAGCTTCGCCAGGTCCTTCAGGTCGGACAGCCGGGTGCCGCGGGGGTCGGGCACGATGATCTCGCGCGCCCCGGCGTGCAGCAGCACGGTCGCTTCCTTCTTGAGCGCGTCGCGCACGGTGAGCTCGTCGAGGCCCGACAGCTCCCACTGCCACACCGGGTTCCCTTCGGCATCGAGGGTGACGCTGCCGGAGTTCTGGTCGTCGATCCACGCGATGGCGCTGCCGATGCGGTGCGCCTGCTTCATCAGGTCGCGGTGCGGCTTGCCGAACCCCGGCAGCAGCGCGGCCAGCGTCGCGGGAGGAAGCTGGTTCGGGTACAGCAGGTAGCCGCCCTCGAGGTAGCGGCCCTTGTCGAAGGCGTGCAGCCGGAAGTCCATGGTGCCGACCGCCGCAGGGATGCCGCGCCAGAGCACCACGTCTTCGTCGAAGAGCCCGAAGAGCTGCGGGCACGGGTTCATCTGCAGGTTCTTGCCGAGCTGGCCCGACGGATCGGGGATCTTCGAGCGCAGCAGCAGCGGCGCCGAGTTGAAGCCGCCGGCCGCGACGATGACCTTCTGCGCCTTCACCGTGAGCGTGTGACCCGAGGGTTTGCCGGTGGCGCGATCGAGGAAGTGCGCCGACACGCCCACCGCGCGGCCGTTCTCGACGTCGATCTGCGTGACCTCGCAGTCGGCGAAGAGCATCACGCCCAGCTCGAGCGCCTGGGGGATGGTGGTGACCAGCTGGCTCTGCTTCCCGTCGTACGAGCAGCCCTGCATGCAGTAGCCCGAGCCGATGCAGCGATCGTCGCGCGCCTGCACCACCGCTTCCCAGTGGATGCCGGCCTTCTCGGCGCCGCGCACGAAGAGCCGGTTCATCGCGTTGCGCTTGAGCTCGTGGGCCGGGTGCGCGTGCAGGTCTTTCTCGATGCGCTCGAAGAACGGGGTGAGCTGCTCGAGGGTGTGGTGCTCGAGGCCGTGCTCCCGCTCCCACTTCGCCAGGCGATCGGCCGGCGTGCGCCAGGTCTCGGCCCAGTAGTGAACCGACGCGCCGCCCACTGCGCGTCCATAGGTGAGCGCGGCCTGGCCGTTCTCCGACGCGTGCAGGCCGCGGCCTCCGTCGATCTTCGCGAACATGTCGTCTTCGCGCTGGTCGAAGTCCCCCCGCTCGGCCAGCGAGAGGCCGCCGCGCTCGAGCATCAGCACTTTCTTGCCGGCGCGCGCCAGCTCGCGGGCGACGACCGCCCCGCCGCAGCCGGTGCCGATCACCACCACATCCACCGTTTCCTTCCGCGAGGAGGTGACGTGCTCCGACTCGAGGATCTTGCTGCGGAGCTCTTCCTTCACGACACCCTCGAGTCGGCTGCCGGGGCCTTGCGGGCCGCGAACGGGCCTTCGTAGTGGATCCCCTTCCACGTCCGCTCGTCGCAGTAGTGGAAGAAGATCGCGAGCAGCTTGAGGTTGGCGAAGACCTGCCGCTCCAGCGCGTTCCCGTCGATGCCCATGCGGGTCAGGTACGCGTCCTGTTCGTCGGCCGGCAACCGGGTGAAGCGGGTGGACTGCAGGTGCAGCACCCCGCCGTGCTCGAGCAGCAACAGCGCGGCCTTCACGTCGGCCTGCATCTTCGGGGTGTGAAAGGTCAGCTCCTTGTCGATGCGCTCGGCCACGCGGGTCTTGCGCGGCCCCGGGTCGTCCTCGCCTTCCGGCGGACAGGCGCGGTCGCAGAAGGCGGCCAGCACGCCCAGTTCCTTGCGCGAGAGCACGCGCGGCGTGGCGCCCGGCAGCAGTGAGGCGTAGTGCGCGTCGCCGCCGCCGCGCATGAGCAACGCACTCCCTGCGGCGAGCGCGGCCCCCACCACGCCTCCGGCGACGAGGAAGCGGCGGCGGGTCAGCGGGTTGGGGTTCATTCGAGTCTCCCTCGCAGTTCGTCGATGAGCTTCTCGAGCATGGCAGGTCCGAAGCGCGGCGCGGTGGCAGGGGTAAGCCAGTGCGTGCCCTGCGCGAAGAGCGCCTCGAGCACCGGGCGGAAGGTGTCGGCCCAGGTCGGCACCGCCGTGAGCAGGTCGAGGTGAGTCGAGGCCTCGAGCGTCCGCGTGGCGTGCCACCAACCGCGCGGCAGGTACAGCACCGAGCCCGGCTTCAGCACCACCGTGCGCACCTTCTTCGGCGCCTTCATCGGCCGCTTCGTGAGCAGCGCGAGTTCGTCGGGCAGCGGCGCGCCCTCGAGGTAGTTCACTGGTGGGAATGGGATGTGTTCGTTCGCGGCGATGCGCCATTCCTTGCGCCCGGCGAGCTGCACCACGAAGGACTCGGTGCAGTCGAAGTGCATCCGCGCCCCGGGCCCCGGGGTCGAGAAGAAGACGCTGGGGCGGATGCTGCCGGGGCCGAGGCCCAGGTCTCTTTCCACCGCGTGCACCCAGCGCCAGACCGAGCGCGAGGGGAACTTCGGCTCGTTGAAGTACATCGTCACGCCCGCGCGCAGCAGCGAGGACGCGAGCTCGGGGGCGACCGCGATGTTGCCGAACCGGTTGGTGTCGAGGTGTTGCCCCTGAGCGAGCACCGCGTGACAGGGGATTTTGGCGAGCGCGTCGATGGAGGCGAGCTCCCGGGCGTCGGCGAGGCCCTCGAGGCGTGACGGCGGCGCGTGCACCAGGAACGGCTCGTCGGGCCAGGACTTGGTGAAGAAGTGCTTCAGCGATCTCTGCGCCAACAGCGTTGCGAGCCCCGGTCTCGGCATCAGTCTAGCCCTCTCCCCGACCCGCTCCCCCTCGGGGAGAGGGAGCTTCTTCCACTGAGCGTCGCGCCTTCGCGAGGGTGATCAGGTAGCGCTGATCTTCCTGGGCCATCGGCCCGGCGGCCAGCGCGTCGGCCAGTTGCTGCACCTCGCGTGGGTGAGACAGCGCGGCCAACACCCCGTCGAGCGAGGGCTGAGAGAGCGCGAAGCGGTAGTGATCCACCGGGTGCGGCTGCCAGCTGCGAGGATCGAGCCCCAGCGCGTCGAGCTGCGGCGGCGCGACCCAGCCGTCGATCGTCTTGAAGTTGAACAGCCTCGTGTGCCGCGGCTGCTCGAGGTGCGGGAAGACGTCGGCTTCGGCTCCCGGGTGACCGGCGTTGAAGCGGATGAACGCGAGGTCGACCAGGTGCTGGTTGATGGCTGCGCGCGCGGTCTTGCGATCGTGGAAGGACGCGCCGATCGCCTTGTTGCCCACGAAGCCGCTCTCGCGGTGACGCTGGTAGACGGGCAGGCGTTGCTTGAAGTCTCCCTCGGACACGCCGCCCATCGTCACCACGTCGATGCGATCGAGGCCGGGCAGCGCTTCGACCACCTCTTCGAACGGCATCTCGCAGAAGTCGGGCTGGGTCACGTAGGCGGTGGTGCAGATGACCACGCTGTCCCTCGCTCCGGGCTTCTTGAAGAGCGTCTTCAGGCCCCGGCGCAGCGGCTCGTACATCGGCCAGTGCATGTCGGCGGTGAGGAAGAAGAAGTTGATGCCCGCTTCCCAGGCGGCCAGCACGACGTCGGGTCTGGCGACGGCTCCGAGGCAGATGGGGCTGACGAGCAGGCCGTCTCCCAGCGGGAGGCGATCTGTCAGGCGTGGGAGGGTGGTTCGTTTGCCCTGTGCTGAAAGTGCTCCCTGAGCCGAAGTGAGCCCCCCTCCTGACCTCACCCCGCTTCGCAGGGAGAGGGACTCTCGTTGACCCTTCTGGCGAGTCCTCACACCGGGCTGATGCGGCGATAGCGACGCAGCGCTTCGACCTCGCTCGTCGTGTGCGTGAAGCCCGTGGCGGTCTTGTAGGCCGTGCCGTCGACCACGATCGGGTACTTGATGTGCTCGAGGGCCCCCTTCGGAAGGGCGGGAAAGCCGAAGCGCCCCAGCAACTGCACCAGGATCGGCTCAGGCACCGGCACCACCGTGCGGCCCGTCTCTTTCGCGATCGTCCCCAGCGGGATCGGCGCCGGCCCACACACGTTGAAGATGCCCCGCGGCCGCTTTTCCACCGCGATGGTGATGCCCCGCGCCGCGTCGTCTTCCTCGAGGAACTGAAAGAGCGGGTCGAACCCGAACACCATCGGCACCCGCTTGCCCCGCAGGAAGCTCGAGAGCGTGCCCGTCTTCGAGGGCCCCAGCGTGTAGACCAGCCGCAGCACCGTGGTGGTGAGCGACGGCTCGCGCCACAACATGTTGGCCGCGTAGAGATCGGCCGCCACCAGGTCGGCCAGCTCGGGGAAGTTCCCGATGCCGTTCGGGGGCTCGTTCTCGGTGTGGTACAGCGGCGAGTCGGCCGAGGCGCCGTAGTACGTGTGCCGGCCCACCACCACCACGTGCTTCACCCCGTGCGCGACGGAGTGATCGAACACCGCCCGCGTGCCGGCGATGTTGATGCGGGCCCGCTCTTCGCCCGACGCCGAGAGCGCGTTCACCGTGGCCATGTGCACCACGCAGTCGGGGCGCTCGCGGCGGAACACGTCTTCCGCGGCGCGCTTGCGAATGTCGACCTCGTGCACCTGGATGTCGCGAGGCGCGTCCCACCAGGGGCGGCGATCGAGGCCGATGACCGCGTGCCCCGCCTCGCGCAGCTTGAGCGCCACCAGCCGCGCGAGCGCGCCGCCGACGCCGACGATGAGGACCTTCATGACTCGCCCCCTCGCGACACGCGCGCGGCTTCGAGCAGCTCGGCGATGCGCGCCTTCACCTCGTCGACGTACCCGATGATCACCGAGTCCTCCTCGTCGCCCGTGCCGGAGAACACCAGCGGCTTGCCGAAGTGCACCGCCAGCTTCGCGGGCAACGGCGCGGCGAGCCCGTACGCGGTGATGGGCACGTAGGGCACGCCCATCAACTTCCCCAGGGTGGTCGAGTTCATGATCGTCGGCACCGCCTCGCCGCCGCCCGCGAAGCCCAGCGGCACGATGGGCGACTTCGTCTTGAGCGCCAGGCGCATGAAGCCCGTGCCGAAGTCGACCAGCGAGTGCCGTTCCTTGAAGAGCTTGGCCGTGCCGCGCGCTCCCTCGGGGAACACCATCAGCAGGCGATCGTCCATCAGCAGCCGCTCGGCGTGCTCGGGCAGGCCGGTGAGCTGGCCGCAGCGCGAGCTCCAGGTGCTGCCCACCGGCAGCATGTTGATGAACTTCTCGGCCATTCCCTGGGCCAGCCGCGGCGGGTCCATCTCGAGCAGCATCGAGGTGAGCACCATCGCGCCATCGAGCGCGTAGCCACCCGAGTGGTTGCCCACCAGCATGGCGCGCCCGCGCGGCGGCACGTTCTCGATGCCCACCGCCTTCACCCGGAAATAGCGCCGGTACAGGAAGCCGAGCACGTTGAAGAACACCGTCAGGTGCTTCTTCGAGATGCCGTACGGGTCGATGCCCAGAGAGTTGAAGGGCAGTTCCAGCCGGTCGACCAGGTCTCGCACCGCTTCGTCACGCGCCATGGGGCGGCGACTCTAGGCCCCTCGACTCCGCTCGGGGAGCACGGATTTTCAGGCGTGACGGTGCTGTTTGACGTTCGCGCGCTGCACGAAGTCTTCGAGCTGACCCGAGAGGGCCGACGCCTCGAGCAAGGTGGCGAAGCGGCCGATGGGCACGTCTTCCGGGCCCGACGCCGTCATCACCCACAACGAGAGCGCGTAGCCCGTCGGCACCCGGGTGATGGGCAGCTTGAGTACGCGCAATTCGACGCGCGCCATCTCGAGCGGCTCCCCGTCGAGCAGCAGGCGGTTGTTGGCTCGCACCAGGGTGCGTTCCTGCTTCTTCCCCAGGCGCAGCAACGCCACCACGATCACCGGGAAGATGAAGGCGTCGAGGAAGAGGGTGAAGAGGCCGCCACCGCTGGACAGGTCCATCAGCGTGAGCGAACCGGCCAGCACCAGGAGCGTCGCGCCCCACAGCACCAGCCGTGCGCGGTCGCGCCCGATGTGGACGACCATGTAATCTGGACGGGACTGGGTGACGCTGATCCGACGCACGGCGCTAACCTCCTGCGGCCTTGAACAACTGTAGCCTCGACTGAACTCCCGCGCAGGCCCCTGAGGTTCCGGGGGCCTACATCCACACCAGGACGCCCACGAGGATGGCCCCGAGGATCAGGATCAGGGCGGCTGCCACGGCGAGCTGAGTCATCGCGTCGCGCCGGGCCACGTCGTCGAGCTCGTCGCCGCGCAGCAGGTGCATCACGTTCCACAACATCTGCCCGCCGAGCACCTGGTCGGTGCCGGCAGCAGCGCTGCTCTTCTTCTTCTTGGCGGCGTCCTGCGGCGCCTCTTCGACCTTCGGCGCGGGCACGCGGAGCTGCGGCTGAATCGGCCCCTTCACGTCGAGGGCGTTGATGGCGCGGCGTTCCTTGTCGACGTCGGCGCGAAGGCCACGATCCGCCGCGGCGGCGTTGTCCTTCCACCCTGGCGCCTCGAGGCTGCGCGGCCGGGCCTGCGCCTGCGCGTCTTTCGTCTTCGCTTCGAGCAGCTCGCGCGCCGCTTCCAGCCCGGTGCGCCCATCGTCGGTCTTGAGCTCTTCGAAGCCTGCGCGCTTGAGCGCCTTGTCGAACTGGGCCCGCGCCTTCTGCAGCTCGGCCTCGCTCAGCGCGGGGGCGAGCTGGAGGCCCGTGTCGACCGCGGCGAACGCCCCGCCTTCCTGCGCGAGCTGACCCTTCGCGGCCTGCTCTGCCTGGGCCGTGCCGTGCGCGAGCTCGGCGAAGCGGGCGGCATAACTCTCGAAGAACGCGAAGAGCCGGGCGGCCTTCTGGTCCTTCGTCATGCCGGGGTGGTGCAGCAGCTCCTGCTCGACCAGCGTCAGGTCGGCGAGGAAGCGCTCGGGCAGCGCGCGCGCGTCGGTGAGCCGGCCGGTGTCGGGTGTCAGGGAGCTGACGTCGCGAAACACCCGCTCGCCCCCGTTCGAGAGGAGCGCCGAGACGTCGCGCGCCACGTTCTTGAAGGCGTCGCGCAGCTCGGGCGAGGTGATGACCTTCTGCACTTCCTTGAGCTCGGCGGTGGAGACCGAGCCGGCCTTCGCGCGGCGCAGCAGTTCCTGCACGGCGGCGACCCCGGCGCCACCGCCGGCCCGCATGGAACGGATGAGGTCGCCGTTGCCCGCCATGGGGAAGAACCTAGCCCATCCTCCCGGGGTGAACGGCTCGGGGACGATTTCTGGGGAAGAGGCCTCCGAGGCGCTTATCCTTGCTCGCAGATCATGAGCGACTCGGACGGGTCAGGCCCGGACAAGAGACGGCACCCCAGAACGCCGCTCAACGTGCTGGTGCAGTTCCGCTTCGACACCTTCGACGAGTTCCTCGCCGAGTATTCCGTCAACATCTCGCCGGGCGGCATCTTCGTGAAGACCGACGAGCCGCGCGAAGAGGGCGCCGTCATCTACCTGCAGTTCGCGCTCAAGGACGGCAGCAAGCTGATCGAAGGCATGGGCCGGGTGGTGCGGGTCAACCCCGTCGGCGATCCGAAGCGGCCGGCGGGCATGGGCATCGAGTTCATGAACTTCGACGAAGAATCGATGGCGCTCATCGCGGAGATCTGCGCGCAGCGCAGCGGCACCAGGAACTGAAGGCTCATGGGACTGCGCGGCCGGCTCCTGCTGGCGTTCCTCATCCCCACCCTGCTGGTGCTGTCACTGGGCGGCTTCGGCCTGTACCGCGCCAGCCGCAACGTGCTCGAGGAAGAGCTGGGCCGCTCGCTCGCCGGCATCGCCGCCACCGTCTCGTCGCAGCTCAAGGGCGAGCGGGTGCTTTCGGTGGAAGCGGCCGACGCGCAGGGTGAAGGCAGCCGCACCTGGCGCTCCCTCACCCGCGAGCTGACCGAGGTGAAGGACCGCACCGGCGTGCGCAGGATCCTGGTGGTGGACTCCGAGCGCCGCGCGCGGCTCGACGTGGGCGGCTCGCTCATGCCCATGACCGAGGCCACTGAGCTGTTGCGCGACGGCACCGAGCTCAAGCGCGTCTTCGCAGGAGAGCTGGCCTCGAGCCAGGTGCTCTTCCAGGGCACCGACGGCAACTTCTACAAGACGGGCTACGCGCCGCTGCTGTCCGACGGGAAGGTGGTGGGCGTGGTGGCGATCGAAGGCAGCGCCGCGTTCTTCGGCCCGCTGGCGCGCCTGCTCAACGCCTTCGTGGGGCTGGCGGTGCTCACCTTGCTGCTGCTCGCGATCACCGCGGTGCTCTCGGCGCGGGGCGTGGCCACGCCGCTCGAGCGGCTGGTGAGCGCGGCGCTGCGCATCGGCGGCGGCGATCTGTCCACGCGCGTGGCCGGCGAGGCGACCCTGGAGATCGGCATCCTCGCGCGGGAGCTCGAGTCGATGCGCGAGGCGCTGGAGAGCCGCGATCGCCAGCTCAAGCTCATGCTCGGCGGCGTGGCGCACGAGGTGAAGAACCCGCTGGGCGGCATCGAGCTCTTCTCCGGCCTGCTCGACGAAGAGCTGGTCGCCGCCTCACCCGACGTGGCCGAGGCGAGATCGCACCTCACGAAGATCCGCCGCGAGCTGCAGTACTTGAAGCGCATCGTCGAGGACTTCCTCGCCTTCGCCAAGGAACAGAAGCTCACCCTCACCCCGCTCGACGCGAAGGCCCTGCTCGACTCGGCCGCGCAGCACCTCGCCGGCGAGGCCGGGGGGAAGTCGGTCACGCTCGAGGTCGACGCCGAGCCGGCCACGATCCAGGGCGACGGCAGCCTGCTCACCAGCGCGCTGGTGAACCTGGTGAAGAACGCGGTGCAGATCTCCACCGCGGGCCAGCGCGTGACCCTGCGCGGCCGCAAGGCGAACCAGCAGTACACCGTCGAGGTGCGCGACCAGGGCCCGGGCATCGCCCCCGAGCTGCAGGCACGCATCTTCGAGCCGTTCTTCACCACGCGGGAGAAGGGCACGGGCCTGGGGCTGCCGCTCGCGCGCAAGCTGGTGGAAGCGCACCGCGGCACGCTCACCCTCGAGTCGAAGCCCGGCGAGACGGTGTTCAAGCTCATGCTGCCGCTGGAGTGACTTCCGCGGCGAACTGTGTTGATTCGCGCCCCATGCGCGCACTCGCCCTCACGCTGGTCCTCCTCGCCGTCACCGGTTGTGGTCCCACGCAGAAGTGCGGTCCCGGAAACTGCAGCGGCTGCTGCGACACCGCCGGCACGTGCCAGGCGGGCAACTCCAACCCGGCCTGCGGCACCGGCGGCCTCCTCTGCGGCACCTGCTCGGCCGGCCTCAACTGCAACATCGGCATCTGCGGCAGCGCGGGGAGCGGTGGCGGCTCGGGTGGCGGCTCGGGTGGCGGCGGCATCACCGGTGGCGGCGGCGGGGTCACCGGTGGAGGCAATGGCGGTGGCGTGACTGGCGGTGGCACTGGCGGCGGCGTCACCGGCGGTGGCACTGGCGGTGGCACGGGCTCGACCTTCGAGGTCTGGTGCGCCGACTACATCACCACCATCTGCGACTTCGCCGTGCGCTGCGGCCTGTACTCTTCCGCCACCCTCTGCCGAAGCGCGGGAGGAACGAGCGGCTTCTGCACGGTCACGCCGGCGATGCGCGACGGCCGCACCGTCTTCGAGGCCAACGCGGCCGCGAGCTGCCTCAGCCAGCTCAGCAGCGGCGCCTGCGACGCGGTCGACTTCACCGTCTGCTCCAGCACGCTGCGGGGCACGGGCGCGCTCAACGCCGCCTGCTACGGCCAGGACACCGAGTGCGCGGCGGGCCTCTACTGCAACGCGTCCGCGACCTGTCCCGGCGTCTGCAGCGCCACCACGCCCGTCGGCCAGCCCACCGTGTCCGGCGTCCCCTGTGCGCCGGGCAGTGAGCCCTACGGTTCGGTCTGCGTGGCGCTGACGCCCATCGGCCAGTCCTGCGCGCCCACGTCTGGCCAGACGAACGATCGCCCCTGTGCGGCCGACGCGTTCTGCTCGAGCACGAAGGTGTGCACGGCGAAGCGCCTGATGGGCCAGACGTGCGTCGGCTACGGCCAGTGCGCCGGGCTGTTGCAGTGCTACGGCGGAGTGTGCGGCCGGCTCGGCGCGCCCTCAGCGCCCTGTGACTCGACGCGCAGCTGCATGGGTGACCTCTTCTGCAGCGCCACCAACGTCTGCGTCGCGCTGGGCACCATCAACACCGCGTGCTCGTCGCCCGGCCAGTGCCAGCCGAACCTCATCTGCGACCTCCCCACGGGCTCGAGCACCGGCACCTGCCAGCCGACCCACACCCTGGGCCAGTCGTGCACGTACACGGGCTACCAGTGCGGCTTCAGCGGTTCCCTGTACTGCACCGCCACCTCGACGATGATGTCGGGGGTGTGCGCGATGAAGAAGGGTGCCGGCGCGAGTTGCATGAGCTACGCCGAGTGCACCTCGAGCAACTGCGTCAGCGGCATGTGCTCGAGCAGCGGCAGCGGCTGCGTCGATCCCACGCCGTAAGCCGAGCCAGATGAGAACGAGGCTCGCGTTGCTGACGGCTGCGGTGCTGGGGCTCGGCTGTGAGCCGCCGCCCTGTGAAGCCGCCACGACCATGTGCGGCTGCTTCCAGCGCCGCGACGAGTGCGTGATGGTCACCGATTCCTGCTGGTGCCCGGACGAGTGCGGCGTCGACGTGAAGTGCTTCTGCGGAGGCGGGGCGTTCCTTCGCTGCGAAGCGAGGCCGTGATCAGCCGCGGTAGGTCCAGTGCCAGGGCTCGCCGCCCACGTCGTTGACGAAGCCGTAGCGGCGGCCGTTGTTCTGCAGCCAGCGGTAGGTCGCGCTGCCGTACCCACCCGGCACGCTGAGGTCGGCCGAGATGCCGCTCTGGTGGTTCGAGTACCCCGGGCGCGCCGCGAGGTTGCCGCGGCCCTGGAGGTACAGGTTGTAGAGGTAGCGCTGCTCGTCCATCGTGCGGAAGCCCGACACCACCGAGAGGTTGATGCCCGCGCGCGCCGCGTCGGCCTTCATCCGGTTGAACGCGTTGGCCGCGTCGGTGCGGAGGAACTTGCCGTTGCCCACGCTCGAGACCGTGATGCTCTGGGCCACGCCGTTGACGTAGCCGTTGACGCGCGCGCCGCCGGTCGCCGGGGGCGGGCCCACCGAACCGCCGTTGAGCGCACGCCAGGTCGCCGGGCCGACCACGCCGTCGACGCCCAGGCCCTTCGCCCGCTGAAAGGAGCGCACCGCGTTCGCCGTGGCCGGGCCGAAGTCGCCGTCGACCGAGACGTTGTAGCCGTGCGCGCGGAGCCGGTTCTGCAGCTGGCTCACCGCCGCGCCGCGAGCCCCCTGGCGCAGGGTGGGCGTCGCGCCGCCACCACCGGTGGAGGGAGCCGCCGCGTTGAGCGCGTTCCAGGTGTTGGGCCCCACCACGCCGTCGACGCCGAGCCGCCGCGCCTGCTGAAACGCGCGCACCGCCGCGGCCGTGTTCGGCCCGAAGTCACCGTCGACCGAGACGTTGAAGCCGTGCGCACGCAGCTTCTGCTGCAGCAGCGTCACCGACGGACCCCGAGCCCCCTGGCGCAGCGTGGGGTGGGAGAGGGAACGGGCCTGCGTGCTGCGGACGGCTGAGACGGCGGTCATGTGTGCCTCCAGAATCCCTTTGTGCACTCATTCTCACCCTCGGGAAATTCCGGGTTGCGTGGGTAAAGCGACGCAAGTCCGGGAGGATGGAAGTCAGCGTTCGTTACAGGGCATTCCGATTAGGCAGCGCGGTGAGCAACGATCGAGCGTTCACCCCGAGCGCAGTCGAGGGGAACTCGAGGCTGCTCAGTTGATCTCGGGGATCGCGCCGCCGTCAGCCGGCCAGGCAAACCCGCCGTCGCTGGTCTCGATGATGCCCGCATCGAGCGTGCCGCCGGGGCCGCGCTCGGTGAGCGAGTCATCGGGGCAGCCGTAGATGATCGACACCTTCGCGCCGGGCCGCTGGCTGACGATGTCGCACGCGGGTCCGTACAGCGTCACCCGGTTGCCGTTCGCCTGGTAGTCCCAGCCGGCGACACGCGAGGGATCGCGGGGGAAGAACTGGCCGTCGACCGCGACGTAGAGGCTCGCCGGGTTCGGGGGCACGGTGGTGAGCGTGAAGTCACAGCTCGCCGCGCCCGAGGCGATCGCGTTGAGCGCCGCGGCCAGGTCCGTCGGGTCGTCCGCCTGGAAGTAGCGCGGCGTGGTGGCGCGCGCGGTGCCGCCCTTCACCGCCATCTGGGTGAGGCGATTGACGTCGACGTCGCTGCCGAAGCCCACGCTGTAGGTGCGCACGCCGCGGTTGAAGAGGCCCTCGACCTCGGCCACCGGCGCGCCGTTGCAGTTCTCGATGCCGTCGGTGAGCAGCAGCACGTAGTTGGCGCGCGTCACGTCGGTGAGCTGGCCGCTCGCCGCCGCCACGTGCAGTGCGCCGCCGATGGGCGTGGAGTTCCCGAGCGCCGCGGGCGGCAACGCGTTGGAGATCGCCGTCGCGTTCGCGGGCGCCACGGGCACGTCGACCTGGCCGGGATTGCACTGGTTGGGCGGCAGCGAGAAGAGCTGCAGCCCGAAGCGCAGCTTGTCGTTCGTCGCGTGCTGCGCAGTGACGGTGCGCACGGCCGCGGTGGCGATGTCCCACTTCGAGCGGCTGGCGGAGATCACCTCCTGCATCGAGCACGAGTGGTCGAGCACGATGAGAATGTTCGCCTCGGTCGCCGTCGACTCGAACTTCTGCCCGCCGCAGCTCACCGGGCCCGCGTCGACCGCGCCTCCGGACGTGCACGTTCCATCAGGCGCGCAGGTCTGACCCGGTCCGCAGTCGGCCGAGACCGAGCACCCGCTCACGCACACCCCGCGCGCGCTGCACTGCTGCCCGGCCTGACACTGCGCGGCGCTCTGGCACGCGGTGAGACAGATGCCCGACGGCAACACGCACACCTGGCCTGAGGCGCATTGCGTGTCAGCGGTGCAGCGCGGGGGCGTGCACGCGGTCAGCAGGAGTCCAACGCCTACGGTGAGGCAGAGCAGGAGCGCGCGCATGGGAGACCTCGTTCAGAGCTGGGTGGCCATCGCGAAGGCGACGACGCAGAACGCGCACGCCGCCACGGCCCACATGTCGAAGCGCAAGGGGGACGCCTCGGCTTCCGCCTCGACCTCCTCGTCGTCGTCGAGCGCGACCACGTCTTCGTCGGCCAGCACCACGAACGAGGGCCTGTGGCGAGCCGCCGGAGGAGGCGGCGGGAGCTGCTGCGGCACCACGCGCAGGGTGGCCCCTCGGGTCTGCTCGGGGTGAACGGTGGCCCAGTGGAGGATGGCCGCGCGAGAGGGCTCGAGCTCCATCGACTCGCACACGTCGATGAGCAGCGCCTCGATCACCCGCAGCGAGTGCGGCCGGCGCGCCGGATCACGATCGAGCATCATCGAGAGCAGCCCTTCCATGGTGTCGTCGATGGCGGGGTTGATGCGCGAGGCGAGCGGCACCTCGTGCAGCGGCGAGACGGCGAGCCGCGCGCGGGCCTGGTTCGGGGTGAAGCCGGTGAAGAGCTGGTACAGCACCGCGCCCACCGCGAAGGTGTCAGCCGAGGTGTCGGTCGACGCCGAGATGACGGACGGCGCGGTGACGGCGATGGTGCCATCGGGCTGGACCACGAAGTCGGTCGCGGTGAGCTGGCCGAACGAGCGGCGCTGCTGGTGCGCGGCGGCCACCGCGTCGACCACCTCGACGGCGAGGGACAACGCGAGGTCGAGGGGCAGGCGCTCGGTGGTGAGCCGGGAACCGAGGGTCGAAGGAGAAACGGGACGCGCGGGCTGAGTCTGGGGAGCGAATCGTCGGGTCATGCCAGGGTGCAAAGCACCCGGCAGGCCAGCTCCAAGCGGCTGATTCGACGGCCTTTGAAGCGCACCGGGCAGCCACCTGTCGTTTGCAGGTGGCGCGGGCGTGCTCCAGCTCCGCCGGCATGGTTTACGGTCCGTGGGTCGCGCTGCTATCGGCGCCGCTCCATGTTCTGGGTCGCTTGCCTCGGTCAAACTTCCGCTTCGCTTCAGCTCCATGACCATGAACCTCGCCGAGCTGGTCCCTGCGCCCTGGCGCGCCGCGCTCACCGAAGCGACGTCAGCCCCTTCCTTCTCCACGCTGAGCACCTTCCTCGACGACGAGTGGCGCGACGCGGTGGTGTTCCCCCCGAAGGAACAGGTCTTCGCGGCGCTCGCGCTCACGCCGCCCGAGGCGGTGCGCGTGGTGCTGCTGGGCCAGGACCCCTACCCCACCGCCGGCAACGCCAACGGGCTCGCCTTCTCCGTGACGAAGGACGTGAAGATCCCCGCGTCGCTCAAGAACGTGTTCCTCGGGTTGCAGGCCGATCTCGGCCTGAGCGTGCCGGCGCACGGCGACCTCACCGCCTGGGCCGAGCGCGGCGTGCTCTTGCTCAACGCCGTGCTCACCGTGCGCGAGAAGACGCCGCAGTCGCACCAGAAGAAGGGGTGGGAACCGTTCACCACCGCGGTGCTGCGCCACGTGGCGAGCTCGCCGCGCAAGGTGGTCTTCCTCTGCTTCGGCAAGCCCGCGCTCAAGCTGGTCGAGTCGCTGGGCACGAAGCACCCGGTCGTCGCCGCGCCCCACCCTTCCCCGCTCAACGGCAGGGCGTTCGTCGACGCGGTGGCGAAGGACAAGCTGTTCACGACGGTGAACTCGCTGCTCGACGCGCCGCTCGACTGGAGCCTCTGAAAAGGTGCCGCGCGACTTGAAGTGCCTCACCGACGCCGGGTTCCAGGTCATCTTCGATCCCGGAGCGGTGAAGGAGTTCCTGGCGAAGAAAGAAGGCGAGCGGTTCGACGCGCTCGAGGGCGAGGTGAAGGCTGGCCGGCTCGCCGCGCGTGGCTTCGGTGACGGCGAGGCGTTCTTCCGCGTGTTCCTCGAGGGTGAGCCGGTGCCCCGCTCGATGGAGAAGCGCGCGGGCCCCGCCGTGAAGGGGCTGCTGCTCGTGCCCACCGGCCAACTCCACTTCTCCCCCCTGGAGGCCCTGGAGCAGGCCGGGCCGGTGCTCGAGCTTCCGCCCGGACGCTACGAGCTGACCCTGCGCGAGATGCAGTGGGCAGAGCTGGTCGAGTCACTCGCCGAGCGCGCCGCGCGCAAGACCAGCCGCACCGGCTCTCGCGCGAGCGACGTGCTCGGCACGCTCGCTGGCTGCTTCGTGCTGCTCACCGGCATCGGCGGTATCGCCGCGCTGGTCTCGGTGCTGAACTCGGGCTGGGACGCGTGGTCGAAGGCGTGGCCGTGGCTGCTCTTCGTCTCGGGCGCGCTCGGCGCGTTCGTGCTGCTGCTGCAGCTCTGGCCCGGCGCGCGCGCGGCGCTGGCCGCGCAGCAGGCGATGCAGGCCCGCTTCCCCACCACGCTGGTGACGCTGCGGCGCCTCGATGAAGGTGAAGGACCCACCCGGGGCTGCCTGCTCGACGATCACGTCTGAAGTTGCTGCTGAAGCGCGGCCACGGCGGGAGTAGGACGAGGGGCTATGTCGCTCCTGTTCCTGCTGGTCGTGCACCAGGCCGCGCAGTGCCCCGTGCCCCCCGTTCACCCCCCTGAAGCCCTCCAGCAGGCCGCGCAGCGAGACACCGAGCTGGTGGCAGCGCTCGAGAAGACGCTCGGGTGCAGGCAGGCGGGAGGCAGCGACTGCGCGGCCGAGGTGAGCCAGTGCACCGCGACGCTCACCAGCAACACCGCGGCCGAGAAGACCTTCGACGAAGCGCCGTACCTCGTCGATCTCGAGACCCCGTACCGCGGCGAGACCTTCACCCCCAGCCGCATCTGGACCCCGGCCACGCCGCTCGCCACCGCGCGCTGCCCCGCGTCCCTGCTCGCGCTGCGCGACATGCTGGGCCGCGCCAGTGAGCAACAGACGCGGCGCATCGCGCTGGCGCGCGAGTACGTGACGTATGTCGCCTGGGCGGCGGCCGCCGCCGATCGCTGCGCCACGGGCCCTGCGCTCTCGGCCAGCGACCTCCAGGCTCGCAGCGCCAGCAGCGCGGTGATCAACGCCGAGCGTGAGCGCGCCCTGGCCGCCGAGGCCCGCAGCCTCGCCGCCGCCGCCGAGACCGCGCGCATCACCGCCGAGTCGTGGGCGGCCGAACAGAAGACGCTCGCTGACCAGGCCCGCGCGCGCGCCGACCAGGCCAAGCAGGAGCAGCTCTCGGCCGAAGAGACGGGGCGCCGCGAGCGCGACGCCGCCGAGGCCGCGAAGCGGGCCGCCGAGGCCGCCGACAAGGCGCGCGCCGCCGCCGAGCTCGAGGCCGCCCGCACCAGGGACCAGGCCGCCGCGTCACGGAAGCTCGCCGCCGACGCCGCGAAGCGACAGCTCTCTGCCGAAGAGCGCTCCACGCGCGAGAAGGCCGCCAACGAAGACGCCACCAAAGCCGCGCGGGCCGCGCTCAAGTCGGCCGAGGCCGCCGAGGCCGAGGCGCTGCGCCAGAAGGAGCAGGCCGAGGCCGCGCGCCGCACCGCGTCCGACGCCACCGAGGCCAGGCGCGCCGCGGAGCAGGTGGCGGTACGCGAGAAGGACGCCGCCGAGGCGGCCATCCGCACCGCGGAAGAAGCGGTGAAGGCGAAGCAGCGGGCCGAAGCGAGCGCTGCTGCCGAAGCCGCCCGCGCCGCCGAGGCGCTCCTGGCCACCCGCGCTGCCGAGGAGGATCAGAAGACCGCCGAGGCCGCGGCTCGCACCGCGCGGGAGACGGCCGAGGCCGCGCAACGCAAGCTGGCCGAGGCGCAGCAGGGCCAGACCACCGCGCAGGAGAAGGCGCGGGTGGAGACCGCCAACGCGATCGCCGCGAAGCAGGCTGCCGATCACGCGACCGCCCTGCGGGCGCAAGCCGAGCAGGCCGCCACGCTGGCCGAGACCACCAAGCAGCAGATGGAAGCGCTGCTCAAGCAGGAAGAAGAGGCCACCCAGGAAGCCACGCGCCGCACCGAAGACGCCAGCCGGAGCAAGATGACGGCGCAGCAGAAGCTGCAGCGGGAGAAGGCGATCGGCGACGCGGCGAAGAAGGCCGCGGAAGAGGCCGCCGCCGCGCAGAAGGCTGCCGAGGCGCGCGCCGAAGAGCAGGCCACCGCCGCGCGCGAGGCCGAGCGGCTGGCGACCGAGGCGAAGGCCGCCCAGCTCTCGGCCGAGGAGCGCGCCGAGAAGGAGAAGGCGTCGGCCACCGCTGCGCGCCTGGTGATCGAGGCCGCCGCGGCGGCGAAGCTGGCGGCCGAGGAGCAGGCGCAGAAGCAGCGCGCGTCGGCCGAGGCGAACAAGCGCCTCGCCGAAGAGGCCGCGCTCAAGAAGCTGAGCGCCGAGGCCCGCGCGAAGAAGGAACAGGAAGCGGCCGCCGAAGCGAAGGCCCGCGCCGAGGAGGCCACGAAGGCCCGTGAAGCGGCCGAGGCCCAGCTCAAGCAGGAGCAGGAGCGCGCCCAGGCCGCCCGCGCCGAGGCCGACGCGTCGGACGCCGCCAACAAGGAAGCCCAGGAGAAGTACGAGCAGGAGAAGGCCGCCGCCGAAGCCGCCGAGCAGCGCGTGCGTGATGCCGCCGCGTTGGCGAAGCGTGAAGCCGAAGAGCGCGAGCGTCAGCAGAGCGCCGACGCCAGGGCCGCGGAGGATCGGAAGGTCGTCGACGCCCGCGAGGCGAAGAAGGCGGCGCAGCGGAAGCAGAAGGAGACGCTCGTCAACGACGCCGAGGAGAACTACCAGAAGGCGCTCGAGGCCGCGACGCGGGCGCGCCAGGCCGCCTCGGCTTCCGTGGCGCAGAACCCGGGCGGCGCCGCCGAGCTGGTGAAGCAGGCGGCCGACGCCCAGCTCGCGCTCGAGGCGGCCGACCGCGCCCGCCTCGACGCGAAGCAGGCTGCCGACGCCATCTACGTCGACGACAGCGACGAACGCGCGAAGGCGTCGATCGGCCTCACCGCGGGCGCCGGGCTGCTGCGCCTGGGCGACGTGAGCAGCGCGCTCAACGTCTCGGGCGGTGCGGCGTTCGGGATCCAGGCCATCGGCCACGTGGGCTTCTGGGGCGTCGCGCCCGCGCGGGGCCTCTCGAACGGGTTCGAGCTGCGGGCCAACGTGCGGCTGTGGGGCTCGGTGGCCGTGTCCCCCCTGCTCACCTTCGAGAGCCTGGTGAGCGCGCGCTATTTCTTCGGTTTCTTCGGCATCGGCCTCGCGGGCGACCTGCGCTTCGTGCAGACGACGCAGCCTGGCGTGGAGAGCCTCCCCACCAGCAAGTTCATCGTGGGCCTCGGGCCGTCGGTGGGCGTCTCGTTGATCGACACCCGGCGCATGCGGCTCTCGCTCAACGCGCACTGGACGCCGTTCATCTCGTCCGACTGGGGCCGGGTGACGGGCGACGTCGAGTTCAGCTACCGCCTCTTCACGGTCTCCCTGGTGGCGGGCCGCGCGTCAGACGGCCCGCTCGAGGCTCAGCGCAGCGGCTTCTTCATCGGCGCGTTCGCGGGCGTTCGCTTCGGCTGGTGAAACCTCTCCCTGCGACCGCGGGGAGAGGTCGGCGCGAAGCGCCGGGTGAGGGGCGCGGTGCAGGTGGTGGCCCCTCACCCTGCCCTCTCCCCGCTCCCCAGGGAGAGGGAGCGAGCCTTCTCCAGCATGCGCCGCAGCGGCGCCTCGTCTGCGCGCGCCAGCGCCTCGTCCCACGTGAGCCACTGCGCGCCGTGTGACTCGTTCGGATCGTGCGCCAACGCCTCGGGGTTCGCGGCCACCACCAGGTAGCGCACGTCGAGGTGCCGGTGCTCGGGCTCGGTCTTCCGCGCGGGGATCACGTGCACGTCGACGTCGAGCGGCCGCGGCGCGGACGGGTGCAGCGACACCTCGCAGCCGGTCTCCTCGCGCGCTTCCCGCAGGGCCGTCGCTTCCATCGAGCCGCTGTCGGCGGCGTCCGCGTGGCCACCCGGCTGCAGCCAGCGCGCGAGCTTCGCGTGCAGCACCAGGCACACCTTCTGCCCGTCGGGCGTCACCACCACCGCGCTGCCGGTGAAGTGCGCCGGCCACTGCTCTCGCGAGAACGGCTCAGCCAACGACCCGGCAAACCCGGCCATCTGGGCCAGGTCCGCCGTTTCCTTCTCATCACTCGGGTGGTGGGCAGCGAGCAGCGCCTGCAGCGTCATGCCTGCCGACTATCACTTCTGGATGAGCTCGATCTCGAGGGTGATCTCCACCTCGTCACCGACCAGCACGCCGCCCAGCTCGAGCGCCGCGTTCCAGTTGAGGCCGAAGTCCTTGCGGCTGAGCTTCGTGGTGGCGCGGGTGCCGCGGCGCGTTCCGCCCCAGGGGTCCTTCGCCGCGGGCGTCAGCGGCTCCACGTCGAGGGCGACCGCCTTCTTCACGCCGCGGATCTCGAGCTGCCCCAGCACGCGGAGGCCGCCACCGCTGACCTGCTCGACCTTCTGCGAGGTGAACTTGAGGTGCGAGAAGTTCGCCGCGTCGAAGAAGTCGGGGCTCTTCAAGTGCGCGTCGCGGTCGGCTGCGTTGGTGTTGATCGAGCCCGCCTCGATGGCGACCTCGATCTTCGACTTCGTCACGTCCTGGCCGTCGAGCTCGAGCGTGCCGGCGAAGCGGTCGAACTTGCCCCGCGTCCACGAGACCATCATGTGGCGCACCCGGAAGCCGACCTCGGAGTGCACGGTGTCGAGCTCCCAGCGGGTGACCGGCGAGGCGAGGGGGGCGGGGATGGCGGCGGAGGCGGGCTGAGTGGCGGTGTCCATTGACAATGTCCTTGGCGACGCGCCGGGGAAGTCCGGCGACCCACTGTGAATAGTGGCGGTGCGCCGGCTCCGGTAGCTCGTCTGGGTGGTCAGACTGTCCATACTTGTGGACAATCGACTTCGTTGGTTGGCCTCTCCCCGACCCTCTCCCCCCTCGGGGAGAGGGAGAAAGGTGACATGATCGATCTCGACCTCCTCCCGCTGTACGGCCTCTTCGCCCTGGTGCTGCGGGCGCAGTCGTTCTCCGCCGCGGCGAAGGAGACCGGGCTCACCCGCTCGGCCGTCAGCCAACGCATCGCGCGGCTCGAGGCCCGGCTGGGGGTCGAGCTGTTCCGCCGCACCACCCGCAGGGTGCTCCCCACCGCGCAGGGCCTGGCGCTGTACGAGGCCGCCAGCCGGCTGCTCGACGACACCCGGGGCCTGCAGCTCCTCGGGCCGCCGAAGGAGACGCCGCTGCGCATCAACGCGCCGCTCTCGCTGGTGACCGCCGCCCTCAGCGAGCTGCTGCCCGAGTTCGTGAAGGACTCGCCCGGCCCCATCGAGCTGACCGTGGAGAGCCGGCCCATCGATCTCCTCGAGGCGAAGGACGACGTGGTGGTGCGGGTGGCGCGGCAGCTGCCCGGTGGCGTGGTGGGGCGCAAGCTCGCCACCGACGTCATCGTCGCGGTCGCGTCCCCCGGCTACCTGGCGAAGCACGGCACGCCCACCACCCCGCACGATCTCCTCCGCCATCGCTGCCTGCGCTACCGACCCACGCCGGCCGAGGCCGAGTGGCGCTTCACCCCGCCGCGTGGTCCGCCGGTGACCATTCCCGTGAGCCCGCCGTGGATCGTGGACGAGGGCTCGGTGCTGCAGCAGCTGGTGCGCCAGGGGGAAGGCGTGGGCACCATGCCCAGCTTCATGGTGAAGGCCGACCTCGACGCGGGCGTGCTGGTGCGCGTGCTGCCGGGCTTCAAGCTCTCGTCGCTGGAACTGTGGGCGCTGCTCCCGGCGGGGCGGAGATCGCCACCCCGTGCCCGCGCGTTGATCGAGCTGCTCGCGCGCAAGCTCGCTTCTCGCCTGCCCCGCGTGACGTGACCCCCGAGTGTTGAGTATGGGCGCACCCATGCTCCGATTCCGCTTCGAGGCCCGGGTTCGCCGGTTCGCCGCCCTCTCTGCAGTGCTCAGCGCCGTCGCCCTCGCCGGCCCCGAGGTGAAGATCGACTGTCCCGCCGGCATGCACTTCGTGAAGGACAAGGGCTGCCTCGCCAACGTGGCGCCGAAGGTCGAGTGCCCCGGCGGCACGCACTTCGAGAACGGCAAGTGCGTGGCCATCATCGACACCTCGTGCCCCGCGGGCATGCACTTCGTCACCGGCACCGGCTGCGTGACGGGCGCAGGCAAGCAGGAGAAGGCCGAGGCCCCGCCGCCGCCCCCCGAGCGCCCCGAGCCCACCGGCAAGAAGAAGGGCGGCACGTTCTCGAGCGGCTTCTCCGATCGCCTCCAGGCGACCTGCGCCGGCCTTCCCATCGAGGTGCACGGCGGCACCCGCCTCACCGGCGTGCGCGCGATGCTGTTGGTCGACGGCCGCAAGATGGGCGACGAGCAGGACGTCAACGTGGGCCAGACCAAGAGCATCAGCGGCAAGCACGGGACGAAGGCGGTCGACCTCACCGTGCAGCAGGGCCTGTGGGGCACCCGCTACACCCTCAAGGTCGACGGCACCGAGTGCAAGCTCACCAAACCCTGATCACGGCAACCAACCTCGGAAGTAGGGCTATACCCAGCGCATGCCCCGGATCCTCGTCATCGATGACAACGACACCATGCGCGAAGGCATGGCGGTCACCCTGAAGAAGGCCGGCCACGAGGTGTTCGCCTTCCGCAGCGGCACCGAGGGCGTGGCGGCCTTCATGGCGAAGGGCGGCGACCTGGTGGTCACCGACCTGAAGATGGACCAGATGGACGGCCTCGAGGTGGTCAAGCGGCTCAAGGCGCACGATCCCAACGTGGTGGCGCTGGTGGTGAGCGCCCACGGCAGCATCAGCACCGCGGTCGAGGCGATGCAGCACGGCGCCAGCGACTTCATCGAGAAGCCGTTTCCGCCCGACGTGCTGCGCGCGAAGGTCGACAGCGCGCTCGAGCTCAGCCGCACCCGGGCGCGGGTGGTGAAGCTCGAGGCCACCACCGAGGCGCTCAGCCGCGATCTGACGGGCAAGATCGGCGTCACCATGGTGGGCGACAGCCAGCCGGTGCAGAAGCTGCTCGCGCAGGTGCGCCGCGCCGCCGCCACCGACGCCACGGTGCTGGTGCACGGCGAGTCGGGCACCGGCAAGGAACTGGTCGCGCGCATGCTGCACGACCTCTCGCCCCGCGCGGCCGGCCCCTTCATCGTCACGCACTGCGCGGCGCTGGCCGAGACGCTGCTCGAGTCAGAGCTGTTCGGCCACGAGCGCGGCTCCTTCACCGGCGCGGTGAAGAAGAAGCTGGGCCGCTTCGAGCTGGCCGACGGCGGCACCATCTTCCTCGACGAGCTGGGCGAGATCAGCGCCACCGTGCAGACCAAGCTCCTGCGCGTGCTGCAGGAGCGCGAGATTCAGCGCGTCGGCGGCGAAGAGACGGTGAAGGTCGACGTGCGCGTGGTGTGCGCGACGCACCGGGACCTCAAGGCCGAGGTCGCCGCGGGCCGGTTCCGCGAAGATCTCTACTACCGCCTGCACGTGGTGCCGCTCGAGCTGCCCGCCCTGCGCGAGCGCCCGGAAGACATCGGCCAGCTGGCGCGCCACTTCATCGCCAAGCACGCCCCGCGCATCAACGCGGCGGTGAAGGGCCTGTCAGCCGGGGCCGTCGCGAGCCTGTGCCGCTACGCGTGGCCTGGCAACGTGCGCGAGCTGGAGAACGCCATCGAGCAGTCGCTGGTGTTCGCCGAGGGCAAGGAGCTCGAGGAGAAGGACCTGCCCGCTTTCCTCCAGTCGGCCGAGGCGCGCGCGTCGCACACCCAGGGCGCGCTGCCGGTGCCGCATGGAGATCGCCCGCTGCCGGACATTCTGGAAGATCTCGAGCGCCAGTTGATCGAGCGCGCCTATGAGAAGGCGAAGAAGGTGAAGACCGAGACCGCGCGGCTGCTCGGCATCAAGACGTCGGCGCTCTATTACAAGCTCGAGAAATACGGCTTCATCCAGAAGGGTGAGCGCCCCCCCGAAGAGTGAATGAGTCGACGGGCAAGACCCGCCGGGTGGCTCACGACCCGGGCGCGGGTCCCTGTTTCCGCGCTGATCGGAGCGGCATTGTCATTGCTCAAGGGGAACTCAGGAGTTCCCCATGTCGCTTCCCAATGGCCGTGTCCTCGTCGTCGATGATGACGAGCTCTTTCTGCGCGTCTGCAGCAGCCTCCTCAAGCGAGCCGGGCTCACGGTCGAGACCAGCCTCAGTCCCACCGAGGCGCTCAAGCTGATCGAGACGCAGCGCTACGACACCATCGTGTCCGACTTCTGCATGCCTGACCTGAGCGGGCTCGCCCTGCTGCGGGCCGCGCGCGCGTTCGACGCGACGGTGCCCTTCGTGTTGATGACGGGCGCGCCGAGCATCGAGTCGGCGATCTCGGCGATCGATCTGGGCGTGCACAAGTACCTGCCCAAGCCGTTCGACGTGGACGTCTTCACGACCACGGTGACGGACGCGGTGAAGCGGCGGGTGGGCTCTGATGACCTGCCCAGCTTGAACCGCCGGCTCGATCGCGCGATCGAGGGGTTGTGGATGGCGTACCAGCCCATCGTGGAGTTCTCGAAGCAGCGGCCTCTCGCGTACGAGGCGCTGCTGCGCTCGGACGCGCCCGAGGTGAAGGGCCCGGGTGACGTGCTTTACCTGGCCGAGAAGACCGGCCGCCTGTTCGACCTCGGCCGCGCCATTCGCAGCTCGGTGGCCGGTGAACTCCCGGGCCTCGACAGCGCGACTGACGTGTTCGTGAACCTGCACCCGGCGGATCTCGAGGATCCCGAGCTGTACCAGCCGGGCTCGCCGCTCACCGCGTTCGCGCGGCGGGTGGTGCTGGAGATCACCGAGCGCGCTTCCGTCGCGCACGACGAAGACCTCACCACCCACATCGATGGGCTGCGCGCGCTCGGCTACCGCGTGGCGGTCGACGATCTCGGCGCGGGCTACGCGGGGCTCACCACGCTCGCGCGCATTCAGCCCGAGTTCGTGAAGCTCGACGGCTCGCTGGTGCGCAACATCGACACCTCGGGCGTCAACCAGATGATCGTCGGCGCGGTGGTCGCGCTCTCGGAGCGCATGGGCCTGCGCGTGATCGCCGAGGCGATCGAGACCGCGAAGGAGCTGACCATGCTGCGCGAGCTCGGCGTCGACCTGATGCAGGGCTACTTCTTCGCCCGCCCGGGCAAGCCGTTCGTGCACGTCGACTTCGCTGCCACCGAGGCCGCCGCGGCCGCCTGAGGCCGGACTGAGGCCGGGCCGAGGCCCGTTCATCCCGAGCGGAGTCGAGGGATGGGCTCCCCAGCGCGCAGAAAGCAGCCCTGGTTGCGCCTCACGCAGGAGCGCAGCGCCGCACCGCGCCCTCGAGCGCGAAGCGCACCGTGGGGTTCGTCTCCTTCGCGAGCTGGGCCTCGAGCGCCTGCTTCGCCTTCGCGCTCTTCACCTCGCCCAGCGCCTCGGCGACGCCGTAGCGCACGTCGCCATCGGTATCTGACAAGGCCGCGAGCAACTCACCCTCGGCCGGCGCGGGACCGATCACGGTCAGCGCCAGCGCGACCTCGCGCCGCACCAGGGCGCTCTCGTCCTTGAGCGCCGCGGCGAGCACGGGCACGCACGAAGGATCCTTGAGGTGGCGCAGGCCCAGGCACGCCTGCACCTTGCGCGCCTCGACCGTGTTCGGATCGGCCAGCCGCTTCGCCAGCACGGGCGCGGCCTTCTGCGCCCTGAGCGCTTCCACCACGGCGCGCGTGAGCGCCTCGTCGGTGGTGCCCAGGCCGCGAATCAGGGTCTCGACCGCGAGCGGATCTTTCGAGGTGCCCAGCGCCTTCGCGGCGGCGAGGCGTTCCTCGGCCGTGGCAGCCGGATCAGTGAGGCCCGCCATCTCAGTTGTCCTGGAAGCCGTCGGCCTTCCACGACGTCTTCCTGCCGGGCTGGGCGTTGATGGTGTCGACCCGGGCGTGCATCTCGTTGACGCTGCGGCCGCTGGTCACCGAGCTGAGCATCTCGAGGTTGGAAGGCCCGAGGTTGCCCCAGTACAGCAGGTCGGTGGACACCATCAGGTCGAGGTTCTTCGAGTCCTTCCCCTGCTTGGCGCGCAGCTCGTCGAGGTATTTGAAGGTGGTGCAGCCGGCGAACATCATCAGCTGGTAGTCCTTGGTCATCTTCGCCTTGTTGAGGTCGTTCGCGCCGAGCTGCACGTGGCCCTGCTCGTACGGATCGCCGATGACGAAGTTGCCGGCGGTGGAGTTGATGTCGTCGAAGTCGGGGCCCGAGCCGTAGCGGCCGTGGCCCGAGTACATGACCATCTCGGAGCTCTCCATGTCCTTCGCGAACTTCTCCTTCGCGTTGGGCGTCTCGGGGGTGATCAGCTTCACCACCGACTTCACGTCCTTCCCCTCGTGCTGGAAGGTCTTCACGAAGTAGCGCACGTCCTTGTCGACGGTGCCGGGGTCGATGCCTGCCGCCGTCAGCTCGGCGGGCGTGGCGGTGCGCGGGTTCAGCTCGCGATAGCCCTGGCCCGGGTTGGCCGCGGTGCCGTCGCCGAGCAGGCCCTTGACGATCTCCCGCGTCTCGGCGCGGTGCGAGCCGGCCTCGTCGTAGCCGACGCCGATGGTCGAGTTGAGCTTGCCGTCGGCGAACAGCTTTCCGAACTCGGGGTACTTGAGCTTGCCGGCCGCGGCGGTGTCGAGCGCCTGCAGGGTGGCCTGGTCGAGGCGGCCGGTGGGCGGGTTGAGGCCGGCCTTCGACTGGAGCGACTTGAGCGCGGTGACCGTCTCGCCGCCGAAGTCGCCGTCAGCGCCGTACTTCGGGAGCTTGTAGCCGGCGAGCTGCAGCGCTTCCTGCAGCTTCACCACGCCGTCACCCTTCGCCCCTTCGCTCAGCGTCACCTGGCCCGACGCGACCTGCGCGAGCGCGGGGTCCTTGAGCAGGTACGTGGCGGGCTCGCCCGGAGGGCCCGCGGGCTTCGGCGGCGCCGCGGGACCGGCCAGCTTGTCGAGCGTGGCCTTGTCGAAGCGGCCTGACGGGGTGAGCCCGCTGTCGGTCTGGAACTTCTTGAGCGCGCCGATGGTCTCGCTGCCGAAGTCACCGTCGGCGCCGTACTTCGGGAGCGCGTAGCCGGCCTTCATCAGCGCGGCCTGGAACGCCTTCACGCCGTCGCCCTTCGCGCCCTTCTCGAGGCTCGCGGTGCCGGCGGCCACGGAGGCCAGTGACGGATCGGTGCGGAGGCTGCCCTGGAAACCGTCGCGCGCTGCCGGCGGGCCGCCGGTGCCCCAGCTCGCGGGCGTCGGGGTGGTGGTGGCGGGCTTCGGAGCGGTCGTCGGCGTGGTGTTCGACGTCGCGGGCGTGGTGACCTTGCGGCCACCGTCTCGGATGGAGGGCATGGCGCAGCAATTTGCCACAACTGGCCGTCAGCTGTCGTCGGGCCCCGCTTCGAACTTGAAGAAGAGCGCCAGGCACGCCGAGGTCGCCAGGTGCCAGAGGGAGTGACCGTTGATCACGTGGTTCGAAGGGTCGCAATCGAGCCCCGTCTTGTCCGCCAGCCAGAAGGCGAAGCCGAGCGCGAAGCAGCCGACCATGCGCCAGAGCCAACGCCGGTCCGCGCCCGGGGTGCGACGCGCGTGGAGCACCTCGAGAATCGCCCAGCCCACGAGCTGGGCGCTGAAGACCCAGATGCCGCTGGGGCGGAACAGGAAGAGCGCGGCGGCCGAGGGGCGATGGGTACGCTGGCGGCGATGGCTCAGCCTGCACGACAGCGCATCGCGTTCGACGAGTACGTCCGCATGGAGGCCATGAGCCCCATCCGGCACGAGTGGCTCGATGGCGCGGTGTGGGCGATGGCTGGCGGGACACCTGATCACGCAGCGATCGTGGTGAACGTGACCACCCTGCTGTCCAACCAGTTGCGGGGGAAGCCCTGCCGCGTCTTCGGATCGGATCTCCGCATCCGTGTTCGCGCGACCGGCCTGGGCACCTACCCTGATGGCAGCGTGATCAGCGGGAAGGTGCAGTTCGATCCGCATGACGCGAGCAAGACGACCGCCGTCAACCCACGCGTCATCGTCGAAGTGCTCAGCTCCTCCACCGAGAAGTACGACCGCGGTGAGAAGCTCGACCACTACAAGAAGATCCCGTCGTTGGAGGAGATCGTCGTCGTCTCCTGCGTGACCCGGCGCATCGAGGTGTGGCGCCGCGAGAAGCGCGGGTGGCGATGTCACACTTCCGAGTCAGGCGTGGCCGAGCTGCAGTCGCTGAAGTGTGAGCTCTCGGTCGCCGAGGTCTACCGCGATCCCCTCGCGGACTGACGCGCTCAGATCCCTCCCGGGAGCAGCAGTGGAGGGCTCCTGATCAAAGCCACCAGCCGCCCCTGGTGCAGCGCGCGCACCCCTGCCGTCGGCGCAGGGAAGCCCGCGGGCAGTGGCCACTCACCCGGGGTGGTGATCAGCTCGTGCGGGGTCACCTCGTTCTTGAGATCGCCCCACTGCAGATCGCTCAACTCCATCGCGGGCAGCCACGGCAACACCTCGCGCCCGGTGTGCTGCAGCGGCTGGATCACGTCGTCCCAGGGGCCGATGGAGCGCCGCTTCAATGCGGCCACGTGCGCTCCCACGCCGAGCGCGCGGCCGAGATCGGTCACGAGGCTCCTCACGTAGAAGCCGCCGCGCACCACCAGCTCGAGCGTGCTGCTGGTGGGCAGGTCGTGCGAGAGCCACTTCGCCGAGTGCAGGTAGACCTGCTGCGGAGGCAACACCACGGTCTCTCCGCGGTGCGCCTTCTCGTACGCACGCTCACCGCCGACGCGCTTGTTGCTCGTCGCTGGAGGCACCTGCGCCGTCCACCCGCGAAAGGGGATCAGCGCGGCGTCGAGGTGATCAGGAGTGAGTCCCTCGACTCCGC
This sequence comes from Archangium sp., assembly GCA_030681645.1. GTDB lineage: Bacteria > Myxococcota > Myxococcia > Myxococcales > Myxococcaceae > Archangium_A. The sequence continues at coordinate 194,905 of JAUXRX010000018.1, read as the reverse complement.
TCGGGATGAACGGAGGGGGCCCGCTCGGGACGAGCGGCACCGGTTTGCCGCCCGCATCACCGGTGTCCGTCTCCACGCCCCAGCGCACCTGCGCCACGTACGTCTTGGGCACCTCGTGGAGCGCCTCGAAGAGCCGGTTGGCCGCGCCCACCAGCAACAGCACCAGCCCCTCCGCGAATGGGTCGAGCACCCCACCGTGAGACACCTTCAGGGTAAAGTTCCCGCCGTGCGTACGACGGAAGTCTTCCACCAGCGAGGCGCTGCTGACCCCGGGCGGCTTGTGCACGCGCCAGAGCGCCGACGGGGGCCGCTTCACGCCGCCCTCGGAAAACTGTCGATCGCCGGGTTTTTCATGAGGAAGCCACTGTCACACATCGTGCCAAAGGGTTGGTTTTCCGCACCATTCCGTCTTGCCTCTTGGCACCAGCGTTGCTCAAGAGACCTCCCATCATGAAGCTGAGCGCCGTCATCCTCACCGCCTGCCTCCTCGCCTTCCCGGTCTGGGCGGCAGGATCCCTCGACGCCCTCCGTTCGGGCAGCCGGGGCGCGCGGGAACAGGTGACGGCCCTGCGCACCGAACAGCTCAAGCAGCGCAACGAGCTCTCTGCGCTCTCGGCCCAGATCGAGACCCTCAAGGCCGCTTCGAAGGGCAAGCTCCTCCCCGGTGGCGAGCTCGACTCCGCCCTCAAGCGCAGCCAGGAGCTGTCGGGCGTGCTGAGCGCGCTCGCCCAGCAGGTGTCGGGTCGTGAGGCCGAGCTCGAGAACGCGAACATGGCGCTCCTCGACGGGCTCTCTTCCGAGCTGACCCGCCTGCGCGCCGAGTTCGATCGCCAGACCGACCGCGGCGCTCGCAAGGGCCTCATCGACCAGCTCCGCAAGCTGCGCGCCGAGCGCGACGCCCTGCGCGCGACCCTGCCCGCCGCGAAGCTCCCCACCCTCGACGCCGTGCGGCCCAGCGACGATCCGGAAGAACTGCTCGAGCAGGCCGACCTGCTGCGCGACAACGAAGAGAAGCTGCGCCGCGAGCTGAAGACCCTCGAGGCCCGCATCGCCGAGCGCCGTGACGAGGTCGAGCTCGATCGCCGGGTGCAGCGCTTCATGGGCGAAGAGTCGATGTTCGACGACAGCGACCGCCGGCTGCGCGTGCAGCGCACCGTCACCACCCCGGGCACCGCGCCGACCGCCGCCCTCGCCGATCCGAAGAACAATGAAGCCGCGGCGCCTCCGGCCGGCACCACCGCAGACACCACGGCCGGCAGCGGGGGCGCGTTCAACAGCCCCGGCCCCTTCGGCGCTCAGTCGCTGGGCGGTGCGGCTCCGGGCGCTCCTGCCGACGCGCGCGGCGCGAACGAGGGCACTTCGATCAACACCGGCCTCGACTCTTCCAGCATCCGCGTCACCAACGCCTCCGACGCCCGGGTGCAGGTCGGCGGCGCCCGCGCCATCTCCGGTGGCGATGACGACCTGGAAGACCTCGAGGTCGAGCGGCTGCGCCTGCAGGGCCTCGCCGGCCAGCTCAAGCAGAAGGCCGACGAGCTGCAGAAGCGCGCTTCGCAGTTGAAGTGACCTGCCTGCGCACGAAGTCGTTTTGATGAGCCGCGCGGTCATCCTGATGGCTGGCGCGGCCCTCCTGCTTCCTCAACCTGCCGGAACCCCGCGCCCCGCCTCACGGCACGGGCGGTGCGATGGAAGCAGCGATGCAGCTGCAGCCGGCGTCGCGGCGCCTCGAGCTCGGAGGACGTCAATTCCTCGAGAGAGTGCGCCTCGGGTGGGCCACGCTCCGGCTGGCGGGGTCGCGCTTCCTCCTCATCGACGCCTTCGAGTGGGCAGGGGCCTTCGCCTTCAACGCCTTCTTCTCGCTCTTCCCGCTGATGATCCTGCTGGTGACGATCGCCTCGGTCTTCGTCGATCGCGGGGCCGCGGGGCAGGCGGTGATCAGCTACCTGCAGGGCTACTTCCCGCTCGACGCGGCGATGAAGGCCCGGATCTTCGAGGTGATCGCCGGCGTCATCAACGGGCGCACCTCGGCCAGCGGCATCGCGCTGCTCGCCCTGGTGTGGACCACGCTGCAGTGCTTCAGCACACTGATCAACGTCACCAACGCGGCCTGGGGCTACGAGGCGCACCGCTGGTGGCGGCTCCCCCTCAAGAGCCTGGGGCTGCTCGCCTTGACGACCCTGGCGATTCTCGGGGGCATCGCGCTGCCGACCCTGGCGGGCCTCGCCGAGAAGCGGTTCTTCTCGCCCAGCGTCTTCGGCTCGTGGACGTATGGGCTGCTGGTGTCGGCGGTGCCGCTGGCCGTGGTGTTCGGCAGCCTGCTGCTCTTCTACCGGCTCGCGCCGCAGCGCCGCGAGCCGAAGCGGCGGCTCTGGGTCGCAGCCCTGTGCGCCACGGGCTTGCTGCTGGTCGCCGAGCGGCTCTTCGCCGTCTACCTGGCGCGCTTCGCCACCCTCAACGCGCTCTATGGCGCCTTCGGCGGAATCATGGCCTTGCTGCTGTGGGTCTACCTCTCGGGAGGCATCTTCATCTTCGGCGCCTGCCTGTGCGCCGCGGAAGCGGAGCTCGCGGTGGCGCCGGCCAAGAAAGGCCGCGGGCGCGGGCCTAAAGCCCGACCTGGAACTTCACCGTGGCCTCGAGCCGCGTCTCCTGGGCGGGCTGATGCCCGGTCCCGCGGGTGATGATCGACATGGTGGGCGCGTGCACGAACGCGGCGAGATCCACGTTCACCACGTCGAGCTTCAGGGTCGGGTTCGGCGCGGCGAGCCCCAGCCTGTCGATGGCCGTCTTCGAGGCGACCTTCTCTTCGAGATCGCCGCTCTTCACCGCGAACTCGAGTGACTCGAGGAAGCTGAAGTCCTGGCTGGGGGGCGAGACGATGCGCAGCGTGAGCGAGGTCACCTTCATCGTCTTGACCATCGCCCGCGTCGCGTCGTTGTTCTTGAAGTCCTGGTTTTGATCGAAGTCCAGGTTGGCGAAGCCGCTCAGCGGCGGGAAGACGTTGAAGAACTGCCCCAGCGGGCTGCCCTGGATCACCGCCTCGCCCTTCATCTCCGTGGTGAACGGGAGGGGACCGCACGCGAAGGCCAACGCGGCGAAGGAGAGAAAGAGGGCACGCACGATGAGTCACTGTAACGACGCGGCGCAGGGTTGGCTAAGTTCCGGCGCCTCGTGGTGCGACGCACACTCACCCTGCTCTTCCTGTTGGCGGCGACGTCTGCGCCGGCCGTCGACTTCAAGGGGCGGGCGCGGCTGTGGGTGGGCCCGGCGATCGACTCGAACGCGCGGCGCGACTTCGTCTCGCCGGACGTCGGCACCCAGGCCGACGCCTTCCTCTTCGGCCTCGGCCAGCTCGAGGGCGTCTTGCGCTTCGGCGAGCGCGTGCGGGTGTCGGGCAGCTACGACATCAGCGGGCGGAAGTTTCTCTTCATTCCCACGGAAGACACGCTGGTGCAGGCCGCGCAGCTCGAGGCCACGGTGTCGTTCGCGCAGTACTTCGCCTTCGGGCTCTCGGGGCGCGCGCGCGATCGCCGCGGGGCCGAGCGCGACTACACCGATCTCGTCGGGGGCGCGGTGCTCGACTTCTTTCCCTCGGCGGCCGTCGACGTGCGCGCGCAGATCAGCGCTCATCGCTTCCTCTTCTACAATCGCTTCGCCTACAGCTTCTGGGGGCCCGACGGCCTGGTGTCCGCGCGCTACCGGTTCAACCGCAGGCACTCGGTGTCGGTGTTCGGCTCGTTCAACCCCCGCACCTACAACAGCTGCGCCCGGCCACCGCGCGGGCCCGAGGGCACGCAGGACGATTGCCGGGTTCCCGAGGTCCCCCGGGCCGACAACGTGTTCGGGGGCGGCCTCTCGTACTCGTACCGGGGGCCGTTTCACTTCACGTTCAGCTACTCGTACTCGGACCAGGCCTCGAACTCGTTCGGCGAGAGCGTGCAGCGGCATCGGCTCAACGCGACTGCCGGGGTGCGCTTGCCGTGGGACTTGATGCTGCTGGGCAGCCTCACCTGGCAGCCGGCCGTGTTCCCCGAGGGCGTGTACCTCTCGCCCGATCTCACCGTGCTCGAGGAAGACGAGAACGTGTCGTCACTCACGCTCAAGCTGGTCAAGCCGCTCAACCAGTGGCTCGACCTCGACGTGAGATACGCGGGGTTTCTGGGGTTCCTGCCGAACAACGAGTTCGTCTACGTGCGGCACGTGGTGAGCGTGGGGCTCGCGGTGAATTTCTAGGGGGCTGGTTTGATCTCTCCCCGCGAGAGATCGTCGGCGACCCTCACCTTGCGGCCGGTGAACGGGTGAATGATCCACCTCGAGCTTCTCGGATCTACGGGCGCGGTGCGGCCGACCAGCGAGTCGTAGCGCTCGTGGATGCGCGCATCGAGCGCGAGGAAGGCCTTCTGCTGCTCGAGCTTCGCCAGCTCGTCACCCGCGACGCGGCGGAACGTGCCGCGGCCGCCGCGCACCAGCAGGCGCTCTCCGAAGCGGATGCCCTGGTAGCCCGTGTAACAGAGCTCGCCGACCCCACCGAACGCCGCCGAAGAGGCGAAGAGCAGCGCGAGCGCCTGGCTGGTGGCGCGGAAGGTGTCTTCCGACGCGTAGCACTGCACCGTCAGCTCGCCTTCCTGAAGGCTCACCTCGAAGAGCTCGTGGGGCGCGCAGCTCACGTCACCCAGGAAGCTCAACAGCGCCTCGGGCGTGTCGTGGAAGACGTCGACGCCACCCACCTCGTCGAGCCAGGGGTACTCACTGAACTCCACCGGGCTGGCGAGCCAGTCCTCCAGGCTCCGCTCGGGAATCGACAACGATCCGAACATCACGACGTCAAAGGCCATGCGACTTCCTCCGCGCTGCAACAGGCAGTGACAGGAGTGTGGCCCGCGGCCTCAGACAGGCAATTATTTGGAAATGGGGACAGGCTACTTTTGGGCCCGTCGACCCGCTCGCGTCGGCGAACCCTCGGGGGCGGACCGGTGCCCGAAAAGCAGCCTGTCCCCATTTGCCATGTCCCCATTTGCCATTTTGTCAGAGCGGGTACGGAAGTGTGAGCGAGAGCACCGTGACCAGCACCAGCACCAGCGGCGTCAGCAGCAGGAACACGAGGAAGGTGTAGCCCATGACGTCCCGCGCCTTGAGGCCGAACAGGCCCAGGACCGGGAGCATCCAGAACGGTTGCACCAGGTTCGCCAGCGCCTCGCCCAGATCGTAGACGGCCACCATCCAGCCGAGGTGCACCTTCAAGTCGTGCGCAGCCTGCATCACGTAGGGCGCCTCGATCACCCACTTGCTGCCGCCGCTGGGCACGAACACGCCTAAGACCGCGGAGTAGATCGCCACCAGCGCGGGGTACGTCTCCTTCGTCGAGAGCGAGACGAAGAAGCCCGCGATCACCTCGTTGAGGTGCGTCTTGACGATCAACGCGGCGAGGCCGGCGTAGAGCGGAAACTGGAGGATCACGCCCCACACGCCCGGCGTCGCGTCCTTCACCGCGCGCATCAGCCGCGCCGGAGTTCCATGGAGCGCCACGCCCAGGGTGAGGAAGCCCAGGTTGAGCGTGTTGAGGTTGAGCGCGTTGAGCGGATCGGCCGAGGTGGCGAAGGTCGACACCAGGTACGAGCCCGCGAGCAACACGAAGAGCACCGAGAGGTGCGGGCGGTACTCCAGCCACTCGCCCGGCGTGCCCCGGCCCTGCGGCTCAGGCGCCTCGAGCGGAGAGGGACCGAGGTCGATGCCGAACATCGTGGCGGTCTTCGCGCGCGAGGCGACCGGCGCGGCGAAGTACATGAGCGTGGTCACCACGACGATCTCGATCACCACGCACAACAGCGACTGCCAGAGGAAGATGGTGTGCGTGAGCGGGATGATGCCGCCCGGCACCAGGTCGCCCGGCCCCGCCACGATGGCGCGAATCGCCGGCTGCAGCGCCGCGGGCGTGGCCATCTGCAGCGCCGCGCTCCCCGAGAGGCCCTGCGCCCAGATGCTGCCCAGCCCGAGGAACGCGCTCGCGCAGACCGCGCGGTAGTCCACGCTCGGCACTCGCCGCGCCACCTCGCGCGCCAGCATCGCGCTGAAGATGAGCGAGAAGCCCCAGTTGAACCAGCTCGACACCATCGCCAGCAGCGCCACCCACGCCACCGCGCCGCGCGGCGTGGTGGCCACCGAGGCGAGCTTGACGATCAGCCGGTACACCGGGCGCGTGGTGGCGACGACGGAGCCGGTGATGATCACCAGCGCCATCTGCAGGGTGAAGGGGATGAGTTCCCAGAAGCCCTGCCCCCAGATGGTGACGACCTCCTGCGCCGCCACGCCGGCGCTCTTCTCGGTGAGGAGTTTGCCGAACGAGGCGAGCACCACGATCACCGTCGCCAGCAGCGCGAAGACGAAGGCGTCGGGGATCCAGCGCTCGGCCCAGCCGGTGAAGCGCGCCGCGACTCGGGCCAGCGCTCCTTCCGGGGGCTCTTTCATTTCACTCATGCCAACCTCGTACCGTCCTCATCAGAAAAGAACGCTGACTCGCGCGCGTGCCTCGAGCGTCGGGTGAAGGACGTAGACGTTGAGAGCGATCCAGGGCGCGTTCGCCCACACAGACAAGGCGAAGCTCCCCCCCAGCGCCACGTTCTCGCGAACGAGCACCTCTGCGCCTGCGCGCACGACGAGGGTGGCGCCGGTGGCCCAGCTCTGAAGCCTGGGGCGGAAGGCGGGCTCGTTCGCGAACTCGTCGAAGAGCAGGTTGGTGTGATGAATGCCGCCTCCCAGCCCGAAGAAGAACGCTCCCCACGCGACAGGAACGACGAGATCGATCACCGCGAGCGCGCGATAGGTCGCGTTCCGCCCGGGATAGTCAGCAGGCGGCGCGGGCGACCATCCTGCTGTCGCGATGAGCCCGAAGCGCACATGGCGAAGCGGCCTCAGGGTCCCCTCGAGGTCGACGGAGAGTGAGCTGGGTCCGAACAGCTGCTTGTCGAGCCCCAACCCGAGGCTCAACCCCCAGCGGTGAAATGGGCTCGCACCAACCGGCACCCCGGTTCCCCCAGCCGGGGCCACGGCAGACAGCAGCAGGGCGAGGACCAGGGCCATCGCCTGAACGTTAGGCCAATCTGCTGGCGCCGCGCTCAAAGGTGGTTACGAGGAACTGCACATGAACGAACGCGCGCCCGGCTTCGAGTTCTCGCTCTTCGGCATCCCCGTGCGCGTGGAGCTGTGGTTCTTCATCCTTCCGCTCCTCGCGCTGCAGAACCGTGACGTCCGCGGCGCCCTCATCTGGGGCGTGCTCGTCTTCGTCAGCATCCTCGTGCACGAGTTCGGTCACGCGCTGGCGATGAAGGCGAACCACTTCGCGCCGTCCATCACCCTCCACGCGCTCGGTGGCTTCACCCGCTACCCCGACACGGCCCGCCCCACCCCGAAGCAGAGCTTCTTCATCACCCTCGCCGGCCCCGGCGCAGGCCTCACGCTGGGCCTGATCGCGCTGGCGATCGAGCGGTTCACCACCACGACGAACCCCGACATTGCGCTCGCACTCTCCGACGCGGTGTGGATCAACGTCGGCTGGTCGATCGTCAACCTGCTCCCCATTCTCCCGTGGGACGGCGGCCTCATCCTCGACGCGGGCACGCAGTGGGCGACCGGGCGGCGGCACGATCGGGTGGTGGCGCTCAGCAGCATGATCGGCGGCGCGCTCATCGTGGCGTTCGCGTTCTCCCAGCGCTCGATGCTGCTGGGCTACTTCGGCGCCATGGGCCTCTTCCAGGGCTACAACCGCTGGAACGCCGCGCCGCAGCCGATGCCCGCGATGCCCCTGCGCACCGACGACGAAGAGAAGCAGCTGCAGCTCGAGCTGATGGCGACCTCCGACGTGGTGAAGCGCGCGCGGCTCGGCGAGCAGCTCGCCTGGGTGCGCCTCCGGAAGGGCGACTTCGCCGGCGCGCGCCGGGCGGTGAGCGCGATGGAAGGCGTGCCTTCGGTCTCGCTCCAGGCCCGGCTCGCGGCCACCGACAACGACGTCGACAAGGTGATCCGCCTGCTCGAGCCCGCGGGTGCGGCCACCGAGACCGATCGCCCGCTGCTGCTCTCGGCGCTCATCGTGAAGGAGCGCTACGACGACGCCATCGCGCTCGCCCGCAAGCACGTCGACCTCGCCGCCAGCGCCTCGACGAAGCTCTTCGAAGCCGGCGCGTACGCGCAGTCACTCGAGCTGTGCACCAGCGAGCGCCTTCGCACCGGCCAGGGCGTGCACGCCTACAACGAGGCCTGCTGCCTGTGTCACCTGGGCCGCCTCGAAGACGCGGTCACGGCGCTGCAGAAGGCCAAGACGCTCGGCTTCGCCGGGCTCGCGCAGGCGAAGACGGACGAAGACCTCGCGCCGGTACGAAACCGACCCGAGGTCCAGGCACTGCTCGGACTGGCTAACTGACCAGCTCGCTCCACATCAGCAGGTCGCCGCGGGCGAGATACGTCTTGTCCGCGAACGCCGAATAGAAGTCCTCGAACACCGCCTCGAAGTCGGGGTAGCGCGAGTCTTTCCGGTCCTGCGTCATCTTGTCGAAGATGGGGTCGAGCTTGGCCGGCACGTCGGTGTTGATCTCCGACGGCAGCGGGCTGCGCCGCCCGGGGATCTGCCCGGTGAGCATCTCGTAGAGGAGGATGCCCAGCCCGTACACGTCGCTCGACGGGCCTGAGTCCTTCGACCGGCTGATCAGCTCGGGGCTCATGTACCCCATGCCCCCGGTGCCGACGAACACCTGCGGCATGCCCTTGCTCTGATCGACCTCGATCACCCGGCCCAGGCCGAAGTCACCGATCTTCGCGTTGCCCCACGCGTCGAACAGCACGTTCTCGGGCTTCACGTTGTGGTGGGTGAGGCCCTGCTGGTGCGCGGCGCGCATGGCGTAGGCGATCTGCAGGAAGTACCGCATCGCCTGCGGCACCGGAATGCCCTTGCCGCCCGAAGCGTCGAGCTTCTCGCGCAGGCTGCCCTTGAGCAGCTCCATCACGAAGTACGGGCGCGCCACGTCGGTGTTCTGGTCGAGCACCTGCACGATGCCCGGGTGACGCACCTGCGCCTGCGCGCACAGTTCTTTCTTGAGGCGCTTGATCACCTCGCCGCGCTGGAGGAACGAGAAGTAGCCGAAGATGTCCTTGAGCTCCTTCACGCACACGTCGAGGCCCAGCGCGTTGTGCTTGCCCTTGTAGACGGTGCCCAGCGGGCCCGAGCCGAGCTGATCGTTCTTCTGGTAGCGGAGATCGAGATCCTGCCCCTTGTTGCTGGAAGGGGAACCAAGGCCCGACGGGCTCGAGACGGCGGCGGTCAGCTGCATGGGGGCGGGAGGCGGCGGCGGCGGGTTTCCATAGCCGCCACCCGAGCGAACCTCGGGCGCGGTGACCTGGGGGAAGCTGTCATCCTGGGGGGCCGGCTTGCGACCGCCACGATTCGGGGGCTGAGGCATTGGGTTCGACTCCATGACGATGTCGGTGGCAGGCAGGGGAGGCGGCGCGAACGACGGCGGCGGCTGCGGGCTGGGGTAGGCGGGCTCGTCGTCGAGCGGCGGGGGCGGCGGCAGGCCCTCGTTGATCTGATCGGCGAAGAAGTCGGCGATCTCCCCGCCGAACCGTTCCACCTCTTCACCCGAGGTGACGCGATCGCCCTGGTCGGTCAGCTTGAGCTGCGCCTCGCGGTCCATCGCGATGTAGTGGAACTTGCGGAGGAAGAAGAAGTAGCTGTCGAACTCGAGCGACACCGAGTTCTCCAGCGACATCTTCACGTCCGCGAGCTTGTTGGAGCGGCCGAGGCGCGTGTTCTCCTTGAGGCTCTTCAGAATGAAGAGCGCATCGCCGCTCACTTTGTCCCGCGTCGTCTCTGACATGTGTGGTGCCCACGAACGCCGCGGGCGTTCCTTTCACTTGAGGCGCAAGAGCTGCTTGACCGTGTCCATCACTTCGGCAAACCGAACCGGCTTCTTGAGGAAGACGTTCACACCCAGCTTCATCGCCTTGTCGCGCGCGTCGAGCCCGCCGGCCGAGATCGCCACCACGGGAATGGTCGCCAGCGACGGCGTCGAACGCATCTTCTCGAGCAGCTGGAAGCCGTCCATCACCGGCATGTAGAGATCGGTCATCACCAGCTGGAACGACGAGTCGGTCAGCATCGCCATCGCCGCGTGCCCGTCAGCCGCGAAGTGCACCTCGAGCGGCGTCGACCCCTTGAACTCGTTCGCTGCGAGCTTCTTGAGCACGTAGCTGTACATCTCGATGATGTGAGGGTTGTCCTCGACGATCAGGACCCTGACACCCGGAGGGGCAGTCGCGCTGGCTCCGGATGGGTTGGTCTGCTCAGTGCTCATCGAAGTATCGAGGGTTTATTCGATTGTGGCGGGGCAGGGAAAGATTGATCCACCGGGCCTCGTGCTACATCACCCGCCCTGGCCTGAGGTGCACATGCGTCAGTCGCTCGTTGGCGTCGTCTTCTTCCTGTCTGCGGCCGGTTGTGGGCCTTCCGCCGGTGCGCCGTGTACCGCGTCCGACACCGTCACCTGCAAGTCGAGCACGGAGGCGTATGCCTGCATTCAGGGCACGTGGGCCGTCGCGCCCTGCGCCGGGCCGAAGGGCTGCACCGACACCAGCGCCTTCAACTGCGATCTGACGCTCGCGTCGGCCAACACGCCCTGCCCCCCCTGGGCTGAAGGCCGCTCGGCCTGCCAGGGCCTGCCTCCCGCGCTCGTCTCGTGCTTCAGCGGAAAGTGGCAGCAGACCAGCGTCTGCAACAGTTGCTCGGTCGCCTCGGGCGCGCCCGAGTGCCTCACCAACGGAACCGGCGGCGGCGGTGGCGGCACGGGCGGCGGTGGCGGCGGAGCCACCGGTGGCGGCGGTGGCGTCACCGGCGGCGGAGGCGGCGTCACCGGCGGTGGCGGCGGGGTCACCGGCGGCGGAGGAGGAACGACAGGCGGCGGAGGAGGAACGACGGGCGGAGGCGGCGGCAGCGCGGCCTGTGGACCCGGCACCTGCGCCGGCTGCTGCAGCAACGGCCAGTGCTTCACCGCTCCGCTCAACGGCAGCTCGAACTTCTGTGGCAACAACGGCGCCGCGTGCGACGACTGCGGCGCGCGCGGCCAGCGCTGTGACAGCGGCACCCTGCGCTGCGTGGCCAGCACCTCGTGCAACCCCACCAGCTGCCCCACCGGCTGCTGCACCAACGGCCAGTGCTTCACCGCGCCGCTCAACGCGACCGCCAACTTCTGCGGCACCGGCGGCGCCGCGTGTTCTGACTGCGCGCGCCTGGGCCTCATCTGCAGCGCGGCGACCTTCACCTGCAACCCGGCCGGCACCGGCGGCGGCGGTGGCGCGACGGGCGGCGGTGGCGGCGCCGTGACCGGCGGGGGCGGCGGCGCCGTGACGGGCGGCGGCGGCGGCACCGTGGATCCCTGCCAGGGGGTCCCCGTGGGTGGCCAGTGCGTCACCGGCACGCTGGTGCGCTACTGCTCCATTCCCACCGGCTCCGGCACGCCTTCCGTGCAGACCTACGCCTGCCCGGGCGGCACCAGCTGCCAGGCCACGGGCGCAGGCGCCGCCTGCATTCAGACCGGCACCTGCCGGCAGGACGACACCCGCTGTGCCAGCGCGACCACCATTCAGCAGTGCAGCGCGAGCGGCACCTGGGGCGCGGCGCAGAGCTGCGGAGGCGGCGGCTGCGTGGGCAGCTCGGTCGGCGCGAACTGCATCATCTCCACGCCCACCACCGCGCTCACCGCCACGCTGCTCTACCAGTCGCGCAGCCCGCGCGCCGATCTCACCGACTGGGGCCTGCCGGTGGCCGTGCCCGCCCGCAACGTGCTGGTGCTCTCGCTGCGCGGTCAGCAGTGGATCGACGCGACCACCACCAACGCGGCCGGGCAGTACACCATCAAGGTGCCCACCACCCCCACCGCCAACGACCTGGTGCTCTTCGCGGCGTTCGGCGGCGACGGCCTGGGCATGCGCTACGTGGTCGGAGATCCGGGCCTGGGCACCGGCACCTTCTCCCCCGGCCAGCAGGGCCAGAACATCAGGTACTGGAGCTGGTCGAAGGCCATCTCCTCGCTCGCCAACGGCGGCACCACCACCATCACCACCGCCGAGGGCTCGGGCGCGCTCAACATGTACGATCTGCTCCAGAACATCTGGGCCTCGTCGATCGCCAACAACCAGGGCCGCCCCGGCATGACCCTCTCGATGTGGATGGGCTTCGGCACCGAGTGGAGCTGCGGCGCCTGCTTCAGCGAATCGGGCGGCGACTTCGAGACCTCGATCTGGATGCCGGGCGGCTCGCAAGACGAGGGCTACTGGAGCGACTACACCATCGCCCACGAGCTGGGGCACTGGCAGATGCGCAGCTACGGCACCTCACCCAACGAAGGCGGCCCGCACACCCTCACCTGCCCCACCTTCCCCGGCCAGGCGTGGAGCGAGGGCTACGCGACCTGGCACTCCGCGGCGGTGCGCAACGAGCCCACGCTCGAAGACAAGCAGCAGGGCGGCTTCTTCTGGTTCGACATCGGCTCGCGCACCTACTTCCCGCAGTCGACCTCGGCCATGCCCATCAACGGCCCGGGCGGCACCAACCTGCAGGCGCAGATCGACGAGAACGCGGTGTCGGCGATGCTCTGGTACATCTCGAACTCGCGGCAGACCGGCGCCGAGGAGATCTTCAACGCCGTCTCGAGCGCGCACATGAACACCACGCCCTGGCCCCGCGGCTACACCCGCCGCACCTGGGACGTGGGCAGCGGCTGCAACAAGACGAACGTGGTGAACACCAACCAGCCCTCGCTGCACGTGGCCGACATGCTCGACGCCTTGAGCTGCGGCGGCAGCCCCGCGCAGAGCAACCGCATGCCGGCCGCCACCATCCTGCAGTCGTGCAGCGCGCCCACCTCGTCGGGCAATGGCGCGTACTACCCCTACCCCAGCACCGCGCCCTCGTGCCGCGCGGGCTTCTGTTACGGGTGCAAGACCGGCACGACCTGCAACGCCGGCAACGTGGCCAGCGCGTGCGGAACCGGCGGCGTGCAGTGCGTCGCCTGCGGGGGCGGTCAATCCTGCGTCAATGGAGTGTGCCTGTGATGAAGCCCGTCTTCGTGATGATGGTGATGGTGATGTCGGCCTGTGCCAGCCCCGAGCATCCCGAGCGGAGTCGAGGGACCGCCGAGACGACGGTGCGCCTCCAGTCGCCGGTGCGCGTGACGTGGGAAGAGGTGTCGCGTTCCGCCACCGAGGCGGTGGTGCTGGCGAAGATCGAGCGGGTCAACCGCCTCGACATGCCCTTCGTGATGTCGGTCGAGCTGCCCGCCGGGGTGAAGCTGCTCGAGGGCCGCACGCAACTGACGCTGCTTCCCAACACCGAGGCGGTGCTGGTGACCGAGCGGCTCACCCTGGGCTTCGACGCGCCGCCCGAAGGCGACGCCATCCTCAAGCTCGACGGCGATTCAGGGGCGATGGGCTTCCACTACAAGGTGCCCTACCGCTTCGGCCGCGCCGCCCCCGAAGAGCGCGGTCCTTCCGCGACGGGCGTGGAGCCGGTCAAGGGCGGCAAGTCGTTCGGCCCTTCGGTTCCGCTCAAGTAGCCAGCCAGGAACCTTCACAACCTTCGGGAAATGTCGGGCGGCGTTTCGTTGACGCGGGCTGCGGCGCGTTGTCTGTCGCGCGCCCATGGCTCAGTCCTTTGCCGACTACCCGAACATCAGCAACCCCGAGTGTGTGTGGACGCCCCTGCGCGAGCTCGGGGGCCTCCCCAACGTGAAGTGGTGCGAGGAGACGCTCTGCAGCCTCATCGCCGAGCCCGCCAACACCTGGAGCAACCTCGCGTACATCGTGGTCGCGGGCTGGCTGTGGTGGTTCACCCGGAAAGACGAGAGCCGCACCCTGCGCTTCTGGGCGCCGGTGGCCTTCTGGGTGGGCACGACCTCGTTCGTCTACCACGCGAGCGTCACCTTCGTGACGCAGGTGTTCGACTTCTGGGGCATGTACTTCTTCTTTGGCCTGGTGCTGCTGCTCAACCTCATTCGCATGGGGAAGCTGGGGGCCGACAAGCTCTTCAAGACCCTGTATCTCTCCATCGGCGGGCTCACCGTCTTCACCGTGGTGGTGGCCAAGCTCAACCTGCCGGTGCAGGGCATCGTGGCGGTGATGCTGGTGCTGATCCTCCTCACCGAGGCGCTGGCGAGCCGGGCGTCGAGAGCGCCCAGCTACCGTTTTCTCGGGCTGTCGCTGGTGGCGGTGGCCATCGCGTTCGCCTTCTCGGCCTCTGACGCGACGGGCGCCCGGTGCGACCCGAAGGACCACGTGTTCCAGGGCCACGCCATCTGGCACGTGTTCGGGTCCATCAGCATGGCTTTCGCCCACCTGCACTATCGGCAGTTCAAAGCGCTCTTTCGCTGATCAGGCCGATTCGGCAATCCAAGGATTTCGTTGACGATTCACAGGGATGCTTCTACGAACCCGCCGCCATGTCGGAGCCCCTGTTCACCGCAGACGAGCAGAAGAAGTTCGATGCGGGTATCGCCGAGTTGCTCTCGCACTACCCCCCTGATCGGAAGAGCGCGGCGATGTTGCCGGCGTTGCGCCTCCTCCAGTCGCTCAAGACGTGGCTGCCGCCCGAGGGCATGCAGCTGGTCGCGAAGCGACTCGAGAGCACGGTGGAGGCGGCCTACGAGGTCGCCACCTTCTACGTGATGTTCCACACGAAGAAGCCGGGCACCTACGTGATCGACGTGTGCACCAACCTGGCCTGCGCCCTGCGCGGCGCCGAGGGCATGCTCGCGTACCTCGAGCAGAAGCTGGCCACGAAGGCCGGCGAGAACGGCGAGAAGTACTTCCTGCGCGAGACCGAGTGCCTCGCCTCGTGCGGCACGGCGCCCTGCCTGCAGATCAACGAGGACCATCACGAGAGCCTGACGAAGGCGAAGGTCGATGCGCTCCTGGAGAAGCTGTCATGACCGTGCTCGCTGAGAAGGTGATGACCCGCGACTGGGACAAGCCGGGCAACAACACCCTGGCCGGCTACCAGAAGCAGGGCGGCTACGAGCAGCTCAAGAAGGCGCTCGGCATGCAGCCCGCCGCCATCACCGACGAGGTGAAGAAGTCGGGCCTGCGCGGCCGGGGCGGCGCCGGTTTCCCCACGGGGCTCAAGTGGTCGTTCGTGCCCTCGCTCGAGAAGAACAACAAGCCCCGCTACCTCGCGGTCAACGCCGACGAGTCCGAGCCGGGCACCGCGAAAGACCGCTTCATCCTCGAGAACGATCCACACCTGCTGCTCGAGGGCATCGGCATCGCCTGCTACGCCCTGGGCGCGCACGCCTGCTACATCTACGCGCGCGGTGAGTTCAAGTACCCGTCCGAGGTGCTCGACCGGGCGATCGCCGAGGCGAACGCCGCCGGCATCTTCGGCAAGAAGCTGATGGGCACGGACTTCGAGCTCAACGTCTACCAGGTGCGCGGCGCTGGCGCGTACATCTGCGGCGAAGAGACCGCCCTGCTCGAGTCGCTGGAAGGCAAGAAGGGCTGGCCCCGCCTCAAGCCGCCCTTTCCCGCCGTGGTCGGCCTCTTCGGCTGCCCCACGGTGGTCAACAACGTCGAGACCATCGCCGCCCTGCCCCGCATCGTGGAGAAGGGCTCGGACTGGTTCATGAAGCTGGGCCTGGGCAAGTCGGGCGGCACCCGCCTGGTCACCCTGTCCGGCTCGGTCAACCGCCCCGGCACCTACGAAGTGGCGATGGACACCTCGCTGCGCGAGCTCATCTTCGACAAGGCCTACGGCCAGGGCATGCCCGAGGGCCGCGCGGTGAAGGCCGTGGTGCCCGGCGGCAGCTCGGCGCCCGTGCTCACCGCCGACGAGCTCGACGTGAAGCTCGAGTTCGACGCCTTCAAGCCCACCAACTCCATGGCCGGCTCAGGCGGCATCATGGTGATGGACGACAGCACCTGCATCGTGCGCTGCGCGTGGCGAGTGGCCCGCTTCTACGCCGAGGAGTCCTGCGGCCAATGCACCCCCTGCCGCGAGGGGCAGCCGTGGCTGGCCCGGCTGTTCCGGAAGATCGAAGAGGGGCGCGGCGAGCTGGCCGACCTCGACACCATCGAGCAGGTGGCCCGCGGCATCGCGCCCTGGCCGCCCATCGGCCTGGGCACCACCATCTGCGCGCTGGGTGACGCCGGGGCGCTGCCGGCCCAGGCCTTCCTCACCAAGTTCCGCAAGGAGTTCGAGGAGCACATCACGCAGAAGTGCTGCCCGCATGGCGACAAGCCCTGGGGCGCGTTCGGGGAGTTCAAGTGAACAGCGTCCTCGTGGAGCAGGTGTTGTTCTGGGTCTTCGCGGTGAGCACCATCGCCGCGTCGCTGGGCGTCATCTTCGCGCGCAACCCCATCGCGTCGGCCATGTCGCTGGTGGCGACCTTCTTCTTCCTCTCGGGCATCTACGTGCTGCTCTGGGCGCACACCATCGCGGCCCTGCAGGTGCTGGTCTACGCGGGCGCCATCATGGTGCTCTTCCTCTTCGTGATCATGCTGCTGTCCCTCTCTGACCAGGGGCCGGTGATGACGTTCTCGCCCACGCGCATCGCGGGCGGCGCGTCGGTGGTCGGGCTGTTCGTGGCGCTCACCGCGGTGTTCCGCAGGTTGCCGGCGACCGAGCTGGCGTGGACGACCGACGGCGCGAAGCTCAAGGACTTCGGGAGCATCAAGCACCTGGGCGAGATCATGTACACGCAGTGGCTGTTCCCGTTCGAAGCGGTGTCGCTGCTGCTGTTGGTGGCCATCCTCGGCGCCGTCGTCGTCGCCAAGCCGCGCATCTGAAGGGGCCTTGTGATTCAGACCATCTCGACCTCGCACTACCTCATTCTCGCCGCGGCGCTCTTCTGCCTCGGCATGTTCGGCGTGCTCATCCGCCGCAACGCGCTCGTGGTGTTCATGTGCATCGAGCTCATGCTCAACGCCGCGAACCTCACGTTCCTCGCCTTCGCCCGCGCGCGCGGCGACGACCTGGGGCACCTGAGCGCCTTCTTCATCATCGCCGTGGCCGCGGCTGAAGCCGCCGTGGGCCTGGCCATCGTCATCTCGGTGTTCCGTGCCAGGGGCACGGTCAACATCGAGGAAATTCAGTCGATGAAGCACTGAGGGGACCCACGTGGAAAAGCTCCAGCTCTTCTTTCAGACTGCCCCCGTCGACCCGACCCAGGCCGGCCACGCGCTGTGGTTGATCATCGCGCTGCCGCTGCTGGGCGCCCTCGTCTGCGGCGTGTTCGGCAAGGTCATCGGCCGCGCCAACACCAACCTCATCGCCATCTCGTCGGTGCTGGGCAGCTTCCTGCTCTCGCTGGTGGTGTTCTGGACCATCAACGACTACCGCGCCGCCTCGCCTTCGCCGTTCGGGGGCATCGCCTACGCGGTGGGCGCCGACTTCGGCACCTGGTTCCAGGCGGGCACCTTCCGGGTGAACTTCGGGCTGTTCGCAGACCACCTGTCGGGCACCATGCTGCTGGTCATCACCGGCGTGGGCTTCCTCATCCACGTGTACTCGGCCGAGTACATGAGCCACGACAAGGGGTACTGGCGCTTCTTCGCGTACCTGAACCTCTTCATCGGGGCGATGCTCACCCTGGTGCTGGCCGACTCGTTGCCCCTGCTCTTCGTGGGCTGGGAAGGCGTGGGCCTGTGCAGCTACCTGCTGATCGGCTTCTGGTACGACGACCCGCAGAAGGCGTTCGCGGGCCGCAAGGCGTTCATCACCAACCGCATCGGTGACTTCGGCTTCCTCGTCGCCAGCTTCCTGATGGTGCTGATGGTGGACAGCCTGTTGCTGCGGCCGGCCGCGGCGCAGGGTGGTCACGTGAGCCCCACCTACGTCTCTGCGGTCGCCGAGAAGGGGCCGCTGGCGTTCTCGGTGCTCGAGGAGACGGCGAAGACGCTGCCCGACGTGCTCGACGAGAAGATCGTCACCGGGCCGCTCACGGGCCTCACCTACGGGTGGGCGCTGACCATCATCATGCTGCTGTTCATGCTCGGCGCAGCCGGCAAGTCGGCGCAGATTCCGCTCTACGTCTGGCTGCCTGACGCCATGGCCGGCCCCACGCCGGTCTCGGCCCTCATCCACGCCGCGACGATGGTGACCTCGGGCATCTACCTGTTCTGCCGCGTCAGCTACCTGCTGGTGCTCTCGCCCACGGCGATGATCGTGATCGCGCTCATCGGCGGCAGCACGGCGCTGGTGGCCGCGCTGATCGCCTTCAGCCAGAAGGGCATCAAGAAGATCCTCGCCTACTCGACGGTGAGCCAGCTGGGCCTGATGTTCCTGGGCATCGGCGTGGGCGCCTTCTGGGCGGCCTTCCTGCACGTGGTGACGCACGCCTTCTTCAAGGCCTGCCTCTTCCTCGGCGCGGGCTCGGTGATGCACGGCAACGGCGACGAAGAGGACGTGACCAAGCTGGGCGGCCTGCGCAAGGAGATGCCCATCACCTGGGCCACCTTCCTGGTGTCGACGCTGGCCATCACCGGCATCGTGCCGCTGTCAGGCTTCTTCTCGAAGGACGCCATCCTGCACGCGGCGCACACGCAGCACATCGCCGGGTACCACGGGCTGCAGACGGTGGCGTGGGTGCTGGGTACCCTCACCGCCGCGTGCACCGCGTTCTACATGATGCGCGCGTACTTCCTCACCTTCGAGGGCGAGCGCAGCAAGGAAGCGAAGACGCCGCACGCGCACGAGTCGGCCTCGGCGATGACCGGCCCGCTGGTGGTGCTGGCGGTGCTGGCGGTGGTCGCGCTGGTGCACGGCCTGCCCATCATGCACA
The DNA here is from genome assembly GCA_030681645.1 of Archangium sp. Lineage (GTDB taxonomy): Bacteria > Myxococcota > Myxococcia > Myxococcales > Myxococcaceae > Archangium_A. Next base: position 176,096 of record JAUXRX010000018.1, on the reverse strand, counting down.
TGCAGCGCGGCGGGGTGACCATCACCCAGACGCTGATGGAGAACTTCCTCGACCCGGTGTTCCGCACCACCAACGATCTGATCGCCCGCAAGCAGTTCCTCGAGGTGCCCAAAGAGCACGCCTCGATGCTGGGGCCCTGGCTGCAGGCGTGGATCATCGCCATCGTCTCGGGCGGCTTCGCCTTCTTCGTCTACCGGCGCTACCTGCCCGCGAAGGGCTCGCTGCCGGCGGCGCTGGAGCCGTTCCGGAAGGCCTCGTTCGCCAAGTTCGGCGTCGACGAGCTCTACAACTTCGTGGTGATCAAGCCGCTCACCCTCTTCTCTCGCGCGCTGCACAAGGTGGTCGATTCCATCTTCATCGACGGCATGGCCGTGCACGGCACCGCGTGGCTGACCGCGCGGACCGGCGCGGTGCTTCGGTACCTGCAGACGGGTGACGCCCAGATGTACGCGGCGGTGATGGCGCTCGCGGCTTCCGGCGGCCTGGTGTGGGCCATCTTCAAGGTGCTGCCATGATCTGGGTCGCTTCCCCTCGGCCAGACGTCCGCTTCGCTCCCGTCTGTCTCGCGCAGCGTTCCGCTGCTGGCGGGTCCGCTCCATGAATTCCATCTTCGACTCCCGCATCCTGAACCTGGTCATCTTCTTCCCCCTCGTGGTGGCGGCCCTGGTGGCCTTCCTGCCGAAGGACGAGAAGGGGCAGATTCGCGCCATCACGCTGGCCGGCATGATCGGCAGCTTCCTCACCACCGTGTGGGCGTGGGCGCGCTTCGAGGTGCGCTCGCCCGTCGAGTTCCAGCTCGAGTACCGCATGGAGTGGCTGGCCGACGCGGGCGTCAGCTACCACGTGGGCGTCGACGGCCTCTCGGTGGCGCTGGTGCTGCTGACCGGCGTGCTGGGCCCGATGGTGGTGCTCTCGTCGTGGACCTTCGTGCAGGAGCGGGTGAAGGAGTTCCACATCGCCCTGCTGGTGCTGCAGACGGCGATGTTCGGCGCGTTCTGTTCGATCGACACCCTGCTCTTCTTCATGTTCTTCGAGGCCGTGCTGGTGCCGATGTACCTGCTGATCGGCGTGTGGGGCTCGGAGGAGCGGCAGAAGGCCGCGGTGAAGTTCTTCCTCTACACGATGGTCGGCTCGGTGCTGATGCTGCTGGCCCTCTTCGCCGTGTACTTCCTCTCGGCGCCGTCGGGCGCGCGCAGCTTCGACTACTCCACGATGTACAACGGCATGATGGGGGCGAGCCGCGAGCTGGCCGGCTACCTCAAGGCCAACCCCGACGGCAACGGCGCGGGGCTCTCGCCGGTGGCCTTCGCGTTGTTCCGCTACGGGCCGTGGCTCTTCCTCGCCTTCTCGCTGGCGTTCGCGATCAAGGTGCCGATGTTCCCGTTGCACACCTGGTTGCCTGACGCGCACGTGCAGGCGCCGGTGGCGGGCTCCATCGTGCTGGCCGGCGTGATGCTGAAGCTGGGCACCTACGGCTTCTGGCGCTTCGCGGTGCCGCTCTTCCCCGTGGCGGCGCGGCAGTACCAGGTGTTCTTCTCGGTGCTGGCGCTCATCGGCATCGTCTACGGCGCGTTGATGTGCCTGGCCCAGCGCGACATCAAGAAGCTCATCGCCTACTCGTCGGTGAGCCACCTCGGCTACTGCATGCTGGGCATCTTCGCCTTCACCCCCGAGGGCGCCACGGGCAGCGCCTACCAGATGCTCAACCACGGCATCTCGACGGGCGCGCTCTTCCTCCTCTTCGGCATGCTCTACGAGCGGCGCCACGCGCGGTTGATGAGCGACTACGGCGGCATCGCGCGGGTGATGCCGGTGTACGCGGCGTTCTTCCTGATCACGACCTTCTCGAGCATCGCGGTGCCCGGCACCAACGGCTTCGTGGGTGAGTTCCTGGTGCTGCTGGGCACGTTCAAGTCGAACCTGCCGCTCTGGTTCGGCGTCATCGCCACCTCGGGCGTCATTCTCGGCGCGGCCTACATGTTGTGGATGGTGCAGAAGGTCTTCTTCGGCCAGGTGACGCACCAGGAGAACCTGGGGCTCAAGGATCTCGACAAGCGCGAGCTGATCGCGGCCCTGCCCTTCATCGTGTTGATCGCGGTGATGGGCCTCTACCCCCAGCCCTTCCTCGACGTGCTCAACACCAGCACCACCCGCTACGTGGCGCGCGCGCAGTACGCGGCGGGTGAAGGCCCGGCCGACGATCGCGCGGTGCGGGTGATCGTGCGGCAGCTGCCGAAGGTGGCGGTGGCGCAGGCGGCGCCCGCTGCCGTGAAGATGCTGCCCGAAGGCGTGGTCCGGCCTGCGCGGCCGACGATGCTCCAGCAACTCCAGCCGGTGAAGCCCATGCTGCAGCCGTCAGACGCCAAGGTGCTGCCGTGACCCTCCCTCTGTTTGCTGCGCTGACCATCCCCCAGTTCCACATCGACGACTTCCTCCCGGTGATGCCGGCGGGCGTGCTGGTCGGCGCGGCCATCGTGCTGATGCTGTCCGAGGTCTTCCTCGTCTCGGCCACCCGCACCTACCAGGCGCTGCTGGCGACGCTGGCTACCTTCGTCGCCGGCGCCGTGGCCGTGAACAACGCCTTCGAGCCCGCGCACGCGGCGCTGCAGGGCTACGCGGTGCTCGACCCCTTCTCGAGCTGGATGACGGCGATGGTGTGCCTGGGCACCGGCCTGGCCGTGATGCTCTCGTCGGGGTTCTTGAAGCACCGCAACGCCGAGCGCGGCGAGTTCTACGCGCTGATGCTGTTTGCGGCGGCGGGCATGAGCCTGCTGGCGCTGTCGGCCGAGTTCATCACCCTCTTCATCAACCTCGAGGTGATGTCGATCGCCACCTACGCGCTCACCGCGTTCCTGCGCCGCGGCCCGCGCCCGTCGGAGGCCGGCTTCAAGTACTTCATCCTCGGCGCCTTCTCGGCGGCCCTGCTGCTCTACGGCGCGGCGCTGCTCTACGGCGCCACCGGCGCGACCAAGCTCGTCGAGGTGAGCGCGGCGCTGCCCGCGGCCTTCATCGCCTCGCCCGGCCTGGTGTACGCGGGCCTGGGCCTGGTGCTGGCGGGCTTCGCCTTCAAGGTGGCCGCGGTGCCCTTCCACATGTGGACGCCTGACGTGTACGAGGGCGCGCCCACGCCGGTGACCGCGCTCATGAGCGCCGGGGTGAAGGCCGCGGCCTTCATCGCCCTGGTGCGCACCGCGCTCTTCCTGGTGAAGGGCATTCCTCCCGAGGTGCCGTTCTACGTGTTCAGCGCGCTGGCCCTGCTCACCATGGTGGGCGGCAACCTGCTGGCGCTGCCCCAGCGCAACGTGAAGCGCATGCTGGCGTACTCGTCGATCGCGCACGCGGGCTACCTGCTGCTGGGCGTGGCGGCGCTCTTCGCGCCCACCGGCGCGGCCAGCGCAGAGAGCGTGGGCGTGCTCAGCGCCACGCCGCTGATGGGCCTGGTGCCGAACGTCTCGGCCGCCGTCTACAAGGGCATCCTCTTCTACCTGCTGGGCTACACCGTCACCTCGCTGGGCGCCTTCGGCACCATCTCGGCGCTCGAGCGGCGTGAAGACGAGACCCGCGGCAACACCTGGGACCTCGAGCGCTTCGCGGGCCTGGCGCAGCGCCGGCCGGGTTGGGCGATCGCCATGGCGGCCTTCATGCTGTCTTTGGGCGGCGTGCCTCCGACGGTGGGCTTCTTAGGCAAGCTCTTCCTCTTCAGCGCCGCGGTCGACGCGGGCCTGCTGGGGCTGGCGGCGATCGGCATCCTCTCGAGCGTGGTGGGCGTGTACTTCTACCTGCGGGTGGTCGTGTACATGTTCATGCGCCCGGCGCCTGCCGACGCGGCAGTGCCGGTGCGCCACTGGACGACGGAGGTCGCGCTGATCACCTCGGCGATCGCCGTGGTGGCGCTGGGCATCATCCCCGGGCCGATCACCGAGTGGTTCGGCCGGCTGGGCATGGTCTTCGGTCACTGAAGAAAAAGGGGGACAGGCTGCTTTTCCCCCTCTGCTTGCGACCTGCAGGCTGGCGAAAAGCAGCCTGTCCCCCTTTCCTGCGTCTGCGCCGACCGGCTGTCGTCGGCGGTGGGCTGCACGTCCTGCCCCTGTGACACCTGTACCTTCGGGGCCGAGGCGCTGTGCTGCATGCGCGGTGGGGCGCCCTTCTGCGTGAAGTCTGAACGGTGTCCGCGATGACGGAGAGACCCATGAGACAGCAGACCTTCCTGTCGGTGCTGGTGCTGTCCAACTGCGTCATGCGGTGTCCGCGATGAGGAAAGTCCCGCCGATGAAGCTGCCGAGCTTCCTGACCTTGCTGATGCTGACGGGCTGTGGGGCCTGCAAATCGACGCCGCCGGCCGAGACGGCTCCGAAGGACCTCGCCGAGAAGGGCGTGGTGCTCGACGGCCCGGAAGACGGCGCCACGGTGCGAGGGCGGTGGATCTCGGTCTCTGGCTGGTTCGACCCCGCGGAGATCGCCTTCGTCAGCGTGGTCGGCGCACCCGTCGAGGAGTTCTACGAGCCCACCGGGCATGTCGGCGTTCCTTCGGTCACCGTGACCTTTCGCAAGGACGGCCGCTTCTTCGCGCCCAGGGTGCCGGTCGCCGAAGGCAGCAATCGCATCACCGTGATCGCCCTCTCCCGCCAGATGCGGCCACTGGGTCCGATTCACCGCACCGTGACAGCCACCGACGTCACCTCCGTGCCGGCGACGGTGGTGGCCGAGCCCCAGCAGGGCAAGCCGGGCGTGCCGGTGCGGCTGCGCGCTTCCATCGGCACGGCGACCGAGCGCAAGTGGCAGTGGGACTTCGACGGCGACGGCACCTTCGACGAGGAGTCCGCCGAGGCCAGCCACGCGTGGCCCAACCCTGGCCGCTACCAGGTGGTGGCGCGCACGCAGGTCGAAGGAGCCTGGGTCTATGGCACCACGCGCTTCGCCGTGACCGCAGACGCGGCCGTTCTCCACTCCACCCGCGAGGTGCAGAACCCCACGCTGCTGCGGGTCTTCCCCTTCGACCCTCCGGAGCGGCCGCGCTTCGTCGCCGCGATCGATGGTCAGGCTGTGAAGATCTTCGACGCCGATCTCAAGCTGCTGCGCACGCTGCAGGGCCTCACCAGACCTGTCGATGTGCACATCGATGGCGAGGGGCGCGCCACCGTGCTCGATCCCGGAGCCAACGCGCTCGTTCGCTTCGACGTGTCGGGAGCATTGGATGCGAGCTTCGGAGCCAGTGGGAAGCTGACCGTCCCAGCATGGTCCGAGGCCATTGGCTTCAGGGTCTGGGAGTCGGGCCTGGACGTCAAACTGGCTGATGGCTCAGAGCACTTCGTCAGCCGAGACCCCGATGGAGGAATGCGGTTAGGCGACCCGGAGCCTTACAGGGGTGCCGATAGCTACGAGGCCAGAGCGAGGTGCGGCTTTCAGCCTCCGTTTCGCTCGCCCGGGCGGGACGTGGAGGGCGGGAAGATCTGCCGGACCTTCAGCATCGCGCCCATCACCGTCTCGCGGAGCGGGGTCACCTTCGTCGACTACGCCGAAGGGCCTCAACTGATCGTCGGCGACTTCTGGGCGCTGGACTCCACGGGGAAGCTGCACCTGTTCCGCATCGGGTCTTTCGAGGCCACCTATGCGCTCGAGTACCCGGTCACGGCGCTCGCCTCGGGTGGCGATGGTCGTCTCTACACCGCGGGCGTCGGGGTCCTCGAGCAGCGCGCCCTGCCCCAGCTGCGCCGTTCGGCCAACCAATGAAGCGGCTCCTCTCCCTCTGCTTGATGCTCTTCGCCAGCGCCGGGCTCGCGTTCTGGGCCCCCAACCATCAGGACCTCAACGTCCAGGTGATCAAGGAGGGAACGCCCTGGGGCACTGGCATCACTCGCGGCGGCCAGCCCATCGGCTCCTTCGACGAGTCCTGCAGCGCATCCTCTACGTCTCTGCTGCCCCCCCGATCGCCAACGACATCGCGCCGACACCGGAGCTCTCCACCGAGCAGTGCGTCAAAGGCCGCAAGGACCTCGTGCAGGGCGTGCGCTTCGAGCCCGGCGGCGGGGGCGCGGTGATTGGCAACGACAAACCCACCGACCCGCCCAGCCTGTCTCTGCCTCTGTATTGCTGGGTGGTGAAGGGAGGCTTCTGGGAAGACGGCTTCAGCGGCATGGAGGACGGCACGAAGTGGGGCGGGCGCCGCGCGGTGAACCACTTCCACGACCCGCTCGCCACCGGGGGAGGCGGCTACACCGGCCTGCTCGACGAGAACGCGCTCGAGTCGACCCCGATGCTCAACCTGGTTCGTCGCGGCATCTCGGTGACCGAGTGGGTGATGAACGCCCAGTCGGGCGGCGCCGACGGAAAGAACCACTGGGGCTACCCGACCATCGGGGAAGGCCTGCATCGGGCCTTCAGCGAGCGAGAGCTCGCGAAGCGCGAGAGTGGCCTGGCCTCGGCGTTCCGCGCCATGGGCCAGGTGATGCACCTCATCTCTGACAACACGGTGCCGGATCACGCGCGAGATCTGGCGCACCCGGGCGATGGCTTCGAAGAGTGGCTGCGTGACGACGCCCGCTTCAAGAAGCTCTTCGGCCACACGCCAGCCGCCACGTGGACCATCTTCCCGGTGCGCACCCTGGCCACCGACGGCATCCGCGCGTTCTGGGATCGCGACGTCTACAGCACTTCGCCCGCCGCCACGCTCAGCGGCCTGACACCCGGCATCGCCGAGTTCACCAACGCGAACTTCCTTGCCTGGAGTCACCTCAAGCGGGGGCCGGCCGACATCGACTTCTCCACCGTTCCGAAGAACACCGGTGAAGGCTTCAAGCGATCGCCGCGGCTGGGCTCGCTGGCCCCGACGCTCGCCTTCCTCCCGCTGCCCCGCATCGACAACCTGGTGGAGTACCCGTGGCCGCAGCTCGACTCGCGAGCCGGGAATCTCTTTCCCAGCGCGCCCGGCTCCCTGCCGCTCCCCGCGGTGGCGGTGTTCGACAGCGCGTGGTCTGACGGGTTCTCCGGCCCCAACGTCCTCGGGCCCGACGCATGGAACCACTACGCCGAGCCGTTGATGGCGCGCGCGCATGGCTACGCACAGAGCGTGCTTTCACTGGGCCTGCAACCCGCGCGCGCCGAGGTGACGCCCTCGGCCTCGGGCGACATGCTGCGCCTGAGCGTGCGCCTCTGGAACCTCTGGCCTGCCTCCAGCCCCCATGCGCTGACCTGGTCCGTGACGCAGCTCGAGCTGGTGTCCATCAAGCCCGACGACGTGATGGCGCCCAACGGCGCCAGGGTCGAGCTGCTCACGACGGTGTTCCAGGACGTCGCGCCGGGCGGAGTGCTCGAGGCCTCAGTGGGCGTGAGCTTCGCCCAATACTCCACCCTCGCGCGTTCCAGTCACAGCGCCCTGCTGGTCACCGCGCACCTTCAGAACCCCGAGCGCACGCCGCTCAAGTTCGCGGTGCCCATTCCCAACGGGTTTCCCCTGGTCAAGCAGTTGGAGACCATCGACCAGACGACCCTCTTCGTCGCGCCGGTCGAGGCCTGCTGCACGACCAACACCTGCAACAAGTGCGGTGCCCAGCAGGCGTTCCGGAACCCCATCTCCCAGCGCCTCACCGGAGAGATCGAGATCATCCCGACCGAGCGCGACATCTTCATGAAGAAGGCTCCGAAGGAAGTGAAGGAGGCCATGAAGCGGGACGCGCGTGTGTCGGGAGTGGCGCTGCTCGCCTGGAACCAGCCAGACGCCACCTTCGCCGCGCCGACGCGAACGATGAACGCCACCTCGCTCGTGCTGGAGAACTCGAACCTGGAGCGGGTGAACAACGGCTTCTGGCTGCGGAACCAGGCTGCGCCCGATGTCGCCGACGGCACGCTGCGGTTCACCGTCTCCCTCGACCCGCGCGACTTCTACGTGGCCTCCACCAGCCCCATCGTCGATGGCGCGCGGGCCACCGGCACCGTGTACCTCGCGGTGTGGATGACCACGGGAGCGCTGTACCTGCACCGGCTGATCTTCTGGCCCATGGGACCCAACCAGGCGGTCGCGCAGGTCGTGGGGGCGGCGGCGACCTGCAGCCTCGACGGAGCTCCCCGCCTGGAGCTCCCAGAGGAGAGGACGTCGGTATGCACCAGCAGCGAGACCTCCAACAACCCCTGCGCGGGACAGGAGAGAACCCAGCGCCTGTCGATCACCGCGGCGGACAACGGGCTGGCACGCGTGCAGTGGGCGGTGAGCGAGGCCCTGACGATCCAGGCGATGCTCACGTTCGGCCTGGTGCGCCCCACCCGCTTCGGGGACCTCGACCTGCCCGCCACCGCAGACAATCGCTTCGCCGCGCCCTGCACCCAGGCTCAGCTGGCGATCTTCCCCTCGGGCAATGGCCGCATGGCGTGCAACGGCTGGGCGAGCGGCCTCGGCTACTTCAACGTGGAGAACACGGCGCAGGCGCCCGGGTTGTGCGCGCAGGTCGCCCCCCCGCTCGCAGTGCCCCGCACCGTCGCCTACGTCCACGCGTTCTTCGAGGAACCTGAGCTGTTCACCGAGGTGTTCGGGCTCGAGACCCTGCCGATGCCGCCGACGTTCGAGCTCACCTCGCTCTGAATGCTCGGCTCCCGGGATCCGGGGAGGCGCACCGGAGACGGCGCTTGCCCTCCCCGCTGGGGTGGAGCAAGCAGGGAGGCTCAACCGCTCTGGAGGTGGCCCGTGCGATCTTCACCCTTGCTGGTTCTCTGTCTGCTGTCCCTCGCGTTTGGCTGTGCCCGCAAGACGACGGGGACGGTCACCGTCAAAGGCATCGTCTCCGAGCTGGGCAGCAGTGACGCCAGCCCGCTGGGCGACGCCACCGTGCGCGTCAGCTGCGATCTCGACGGGGACGGCATCATCCAGCCCGAGGAGTTCAAGGAAGGCACCACCGCCGACGACGGCACCTTCTCGGTCTCGGCCGGGACGCTCGACGGCAAGGAGATCTCGGTGCGCTTCTCGTCGAGCTCCACCAACTCGACCGTGCGCGTGCTCAGCGCGAAGACCGGCGACCAGTCGGCCTGGTTCGACGTCTCGCTGGTGCGCATCGAGAAGCTCGCCTGCGCCGCGGGCAAGTGTGTCTCGCCCGATCGCGGCCTCAAGGTCGACGGCCTCGACGAGGGCTTCGAGGTGCGCGGCACCACCTTCAACCCGGTCGACAGCGCGGGCGCGATGCCGGGCGGCTTCATCGACTCCGACGGCAAGCTGCTCACCTCGGGCGTCTTCGCCACCGTCGAGGTCGAAGACGCCGACGGCAAGCCCGTGAGCAAGCTCTCGAAGGCCGCCACCCTGCGCATGCGCGTGCCCCGCGAGACCTGGGCCGAGACCGTCGACATTCAGCCGGGCAACGACCGCATCGACGTGCCCATGTACGCGTTCGACGAAGCGAAGGGCTCGTTCGTGCGCGAGGGCACCGGCTTCTACGAAGACGGCACCGGCGCCCTCATCGCCGAGGCGAAGCTGCCCGAGCTGGTCGCGGGCACCCTGCCCGGCGTGGTCTTCGCGCGCGCCGAGGTGACGCACTTCAGCACCTGGAACGTCGACTGGCCGGCCACCTCGCAGACCTGCATCTCGGGCCTGCTGCTCAAGGAAGACGGCAGCCCGGCGGCGAACGCGCAGCTCGAGGTGCAGGGCATCTCGTACACGGGCCGCTCGCCCGACAAGGTCACCGACGCCGCGGGCCGCTACTGCGTGCCGGTGATGCGCAGCGAGGCCGCGGGTGAAGACTTCGGCAAGTCGGGCCCGGGCAACGGCCGGCCCGGCGAGAAGCAGCGGGTGGTGACCATCGTGCGCGTCGGCCCCGACGCGTGGGATCTCGGCGAGCAGGACACGCCCGAGCTCGCCGGCTGCGGCTGCGATTCGACGAAGAGCGACACCCTGAGCGCGGCGAACCGGCTGGTGCCGCGCAGCTGCACCATCACCGGCACCGTCTACGGCGTCGACGGCCTGCCCGCCGCGCAGGGCACGGGCGTGTCGTCCTCGTCGGTCTTCGCCGTGCCCGAAGGCACGCCCGCCTGCACCGACTGCAACAGCAGCGTGGCGGTCGACGCCCAGGGCGCCTTCAGCCTCAAGAAGCAGGCGTTCCACTCGGTGCGCCTGAGCGCCATCTTCGCCCGCGACGTCGGTGGCCAGCAGCAGATCGAAGAAGACGCCGAGGTGCGCCGGGTGTGCCCGTCGACGCCGGTGACCCTGCGCCTGCGCGTGTCGCGGAAGATCTCCCTGGCCACCGTGACCGTCACGGGCAACACCCTCTCGTGGACGCCGCCCGAGCCGGCGCTGTCCATCACCATCGCGCGCAACGGAAACCCGGTGTGGCTGGTCTCGTCGTCGACGGGCATGACTCCTCCCATCACCATCGGCCAGGTCCCCGCGGGGGGCTTCAGCGTGTTCGCCTGGCCCGGCGGCGCGCCGCAGCCCGGAGATGACATCGCGATCACCGGAAACCGCGTGGACGAAGCGGGGGTGGACATCACCACCTTCGGCAGCTTCACCGTTCCGTAGGCACAGCGGACCAAAAGAAGGCGGCCCGGCGTTCCTTGTGGGAGCACCGGGCCGCGGGTCTTCTTGTACTGCCAACACAGCGAGGCTGCTGAAGCGGTGGGGGGGAACCCCTTCAACACATCGACTGCCGTGTCGGACTGCTATCTTTGCCAGTCGCGTGCCACGACGTTTCTCGAGCTTTTTCAGACGGTTGTGATCTCAACCCGGCCTTCACTCCCACGGTTGAAATTGCAGCGATGAAACGGGGTTTCGCCTTCGAAAAAAAAGGCGGCTCGACGCAGGTTCGCGCCGAGCCGCGGGTCTTCTTGGTGCTGAAGTCGAGCGAGGCTGCTGAAGTGGTGGGGGGGAACCTCCTTCAACCTTCGTCTGCCCGACCTCTGCTTACCCAGCGAACGGTGTGCCAAAGTGGACTGCCAGTTATTTCAGCATGTTGAGCCCCGGACGGTTGCTAAGATTGCACAAATGCAAGGGGGCGCATTTCAGATCTGAAAGAAACAGTCTTGATCCAGGACACCGGCTCAGGACAACTGGGGCTCTTCGCCCGTGGTCTTGAGGCCCAGGCGCTTCATCTTGCGCCAGAGGGTGGTGGCCGAGACGCCCAGCACCTCCGCCACCCGGGACAGGTCATGGGGGGACTGCTCGAGGGCGCTGGTGATGGCGCGCCGCTCGGCGTCGGTGACTGCGTCGGCCAGCGACTGCACCGGGCCGCCCGAGGGCTGGGCGGGAACCTGCACCTGCACCGCCTCGCCCGACTTGCGGCGCAGGGGGAAATCGTCGGGCAGCAGCTCCTCGCCCTCGGCCAGCGCGGCGGCCTGTTCCACCAGGTTCTCCAGCTCGCGCACGTTGCCGGGGAAGCCGTAGCTGGCGAGGTGATCGAGCGCGGTGGGGTGGAAGCGGTGCGGCTTGCGGCTGCGCACGTTGGCGCGATCGAGGAAGTGCTGGGCGAGGATCGGCACGTCCTCCAGGCGATCGCGCAGCGGCGGCACCACCAGGGTCACCACCGCGAGGCGATAGAAGAGGTCCTGGCGGAAGCGCTTGTCGTTGACCTCGACCTCGATGTCCCGGTTGGTGGCGGCCACGGTGCGCACGTCGACCTTGATCGACGCGCTCTCGCCCACCCGCCGCACCTCGCCCTCCTGCAGCACGCGCAGCAGCTTCGACTGGAAGGCGGGCGCCGTCTCGGTCACCTCGTCGATGAAGATGGTGCCGCCGTGGGCTTCCTCGAAGAGGCCGCGGCGGGCCTTCACGGCGCCGGTGAAGGCGCCACGGGCGTGGCCGAAGAGCTCAGACTCGAGCAGCGACTCGGTGATGGCCGCGCAGTTGACGGGCACGAAGGGCGCCCGCGAACGGCCCGAGAGCGCGTGAATGGCGCGGGCCACCAGCTCTTTACCGGTGCCTGACTCGCCCTGCACCAGCACGGTGGCCTCGCTGGCGGCCACGCGGGAGATGCGGGTGGTGAGATCGCGCATCGCCTGGCTGCGGCCCACCAGCGACGACAACCCGTGGCGGGCCTTGAACTCACCGGCGAAGAGATCGACCGCCGAGACCAGGCCTGCGTGCTCGAGGCCCTTGTCGACGCGGTGGATCAGCTCGCCGTCCTTGAAGGGCTTGGTGATGTAGTCGTACGCGCCGCGCCGCATCGCCTCGACGGCGGTCTCGATGCTGCCGTAGGCGGTCATCACGATGACCGAGAGCCGCGGGGCCAGCTCCACCGCGCGCTTGAGCAGCTGGAGCCCGTCCATCGGTTCCATCTTCAGATCGGTCAGCAGCAGGTCGACCTGGTGATCAGCCAGCCACCCCAGCGCCTCTTCGCCGCTGCCCGCCTCGTCGACCACGTAACCCTCGGCGCGCAACAGCAACGCGGTGGTCGCGCGCATGTTGCGCTGGTCGTCGACGACGAGGATGCGGCCCTTGCGCTGCGCGGCTGGAGCGGGAGCAGGAGTCATCAACGGGCAGGCCTATCACCGAACTCGCCCGCGTTGGGGCACCGTCAACTCCGGCCCGGCTTGCGCAGCAGGCGCTCGTCACCCACCCGGAGGGTCACCTTCTCGCGGTCGAAGTACTCCGCGAGGGGAATGAGGAACTTGCGGGACAGGCCGGTGAGCTCCTTGAAGGCCTGGGTGCTCAGCTTCTCGTGCGTGGCGAAGTGCGCGAGCAGCTTCTGGTGCAGGGCCCCGATGGCGCTCTTCGCGAAGAAGAGCTCGCCCGCGCGCACCGCCCGCCCCGCCGACACCAGCGACTGGCCCAGCTCGAGGACGCGGGCCGGGGGCAGCCGCAGCGCCGACTCGAGCTCGGTGAAGGTGGGCGGCGAGAGACCCCGCGCCTCGAGCAGCGCGGCCAGCTGGGCCTGGTGCGCCGACGCCGCCTCGGTGAAGGCCCGCCCCCGCCCGGGGAGCCGGAGCAGCTCGTCGATCAGCTCCACCTTCCTGCCTTCCAGCAGCCCCTGCACCACCCGGGCGAACACCCGCTCGGGGGGCTCGCCCAGTCGCTGCCGCAGCTCTTCGCGGGGCATGCCGGCGCGCTCGGCGCTGGCGAGGTGGAAGGCGTCGAGCCGGGCCAGCGCGCGGGCCTCGAGCGCCTTGAGCACCTCGGCGGCGACGAAGCGGCGGGCGTCTCTCTTTCTGGTCGCTTCGCCTTGGCCCAGGTCCTCGCTTCGCTGCGGTCCTGGCTGGTCTGGCGTTCCGCCAGACCGGCTCCGCTCCCCCTTCCTGGTCGCTCCGCCCTGGCCCAGGTCCTCGCTTCGCTGCGGTCCTGGCTGGTCCGGCGTTCCGCCAGACCGGCTCCGCTCGAGCTTTCTGGTCGCTTCGCCCTGGCCCAGGTCCTCGCTTCGCTCCGGTCCCGGCTGGGCCGGCGTTCCGCCAGACCGGCTCCGCTCGCGCTCCACCAGCACCACCGCGCCGCGGGCCGAGGCGCGCTCGAGCGCGCGGGTGACTTCTTTCTGCGTCGACTGCGCGCGGGCGAAGAGCCCTGCCTCGTCGAGCCCGCCGTAGCCGGCCTCGGTGAGCAGGAGCTGGAGCCGCTCCTCGAGCGGGGCCTCGGCGAAGCGGGCGAGCCTCGCCGCCGCGCCCGCCCGCCGCCGCGGTGGGTTGACCAGCAGCACCCGCCCGCCCGCGACCGTGGCGCCGCGGCCCTCGATGGCGCGCGTGCCCCGCAAGATGAAGCGCTGCCCGGGGATCGCCGCCACGGGCGCGGAGAAGCGCAGCTGCGCGAAGCACTTCTCGCCGGGCCGCAGCGCGTCCACGTCGACCAGGCGCACCACCGCCTCGACCTGCTCGGTGCCCAGCGTGAGCTGTTGGCGGGAACGGCGCCCCAGCGGCGCCTCGACCGAAGGCAGCAGGGTGAGCTCGACGTCGAGCACCTTCGCCTCGGGCAGCTCGCCTGCGCGGGTGAGCACGAGCCCGCGCCGCACCTGCGCCACCTCGAGCTCCGGCAGGTTCACCGCCACCCGGTTCCCCGCGGTGGCCGCCGTCACGCTCGCGCCGTGCACCTGCAGCCCGCGCACGCGCAGCGGCCCCGGCAGGCCCGGCAACAGGCTCACCGCGTCCTCGGTGGTGAGCCGGCCCGACCAGAGCGTGCCCGTCACCACCAGGCCGAAGCCCTTCGAGGTGAACGCGCGATCGATGGGGAGAAAGACGGGCGCGTCGGCGCCCCGGGTGAGCTCGGGTTCCAGCGCCAGCGCGGTGACCTGGGAATCGAGCTCGGCGCGCAGGGCGTCGAGGCCTTCGCCCGACTTCGCGCTCACGGGGATCAGCGCGGCGCGCTCGAAGGGCGTGCCGATCACCAGCGAGCGGAGGTCGGCCTCGAGCAGCTCGAGCCAGCCCTCGCCGAGGCCGGGGAGGAGATCGCTCTTGGTGATCACCAGCACGCCCCTGCGCACCCCCAGCAGCGAGCAGATGTCGACGTGCTCACGCGTCTGCGGCATCACGCCCTCGTCGGCGGCCACCACCAGCAACGCCACGTCGACCCCACCCGCGCCCGCGGCCATCGCCTTCACGAAGCGCTCGTGGCCCGGCACGTCGATGACGCCCACGGTGCGGCCCGAAGGCAGGGCGAGGTGCGCGAAGCCGAGCTCGAGGGTGATGCCGCGGCGCTTCTCTTCGGGCAGGCGATCGGTGTCGATGCCCGTCAGCGCCTTCACCAGGGAGGTCTTGCCGTGGTCGACGTGCCCCGAGGTGCCGACGAACACGGTTGGTCCCCGAAGGGGAATCCGTTCACCCCGAGAGAGGGATCCCCCCCCGTTCGTCCCGAGCGGAGTGAACGGTGGGGCCGCGCCATCACGAGCGGCGGGCCGCGCGCGCCGGCTTTCCTTCGTCGGCCGGCTCGAAGCGCACGTCCTCGACCACGTCCTGGTAGTCCCAGGGGAAGACGAAGAAGTCGTCCGAGGTGATCGCCGCGAAGTCGGGCTCGAAGCGGCCGGGGCGGGCGATCAACGCCGCGCTCTTGATGCCCTTCGCGCCCTGCGCCTTCGCCAGGCGCGTGGCGAACTCGATGCTGTCACCCGAGCTGGCCACGTCGTCGACGATGAGCACCCGGCGGCCCGCGAGTTCCCTGGGCATGTCGTCGCTCACCCGCGCGAGGTGGTTGGTGTCGCGGCTGCGGTGGGTGACACGCACGGGAAAGAACTCGGCCTTGAGCGCGCTGGCCAGGGCGCCGCCGACGAAGACGCCGCCGTGCACCAGGCCCACCACCGCCTCGGGGCGGAAGCTGCGCGACGCGGCTCGGGCGAGCGCCTGCACCTGGCGATCGAAGTCACCCCAGCTCAGCTCCTTGATCGCCTGGCGGCTGCGGCTGCTGGTGTCGCTGCCGGGGAACCCCTGGGGGACGATCGGCATGCCGCCTGCCGCGGAGAACTCATCAGGCGGGGCCGCCCGCTTCGGGTTGGTCGGCCGGCTCGGCTTCGCGAGCTTGAGCGCCTTCGTCGGCTTCGCCGCCCGCGTCTTCTTCTTTTTCGTCGCCACGGGGTGGAGATAGGCCGAAACCGGGCCGGGCCGGAAAGGAAATGCACGGCTGCCCCCGCCGTCGCGGGAGCAGCCGTGCAGGATCCCCTCCGACGTTCAGTTGCCCGAGAGGGGCAGCGCCGCAGGCAGTGGCGCGCACCGCCCCACGTTGCTCGAGAGGCTGATGCTGGCCGACCGCGCCCCGCCCAGCAGCGGGCGGGTGAAGGTGACGGTCTCGGTCACGCTGCCGCCGCCCTGCGCGGTGCCCGAGGTGGGGGTCACCGAGAAGTTCGACGCGTTGGTGCCCCCCAGGGCCAGCGTGTACGCGGCGGCGAGGTTGCCGCTGTTGTTGACGGTGAAGTTCTTCGACTGGGTGCCGCTGAAGGACAGCGCGACCGGGTTGAGGGTGAGCACCGCGCCCTGCGCCGTCTCGTGCAGCGCCACCGTGTGGCCTTCGTCGATCGGCCCGCCCGTGGCGACGATGGACAGCGTGTCGGCGAACGCGTCGGGCGCCGTCGACGAGGTGGCCGGCACCAGCTTCGGCGTCACCGTCACCAGCACCGTCGCCCCCGCGGCGACCGAGGCCGGGCCCGACACGGTGTACGGAGACGACGCGCCACCGGCGAGCGTGAGGGCCAGGGCCAGCGGCTGGCTCGAGTTGTTGGTGACGCTCACCGTGCGCGCGCTCGCGGTGGTGCCACAGGGCACCAGGCCACCCGCGCCGAAGGTGAGGCTCGAGGCCGAGAGCGCCACCACGTTGCCCGAGGTGCCTGAGCCCGCCAGCGACATCGAGGTGAAGGGCAGCGGCTGGCAGAGCACCGTGCCGCTGGCCGCCGCGATGCTGGCGGTGTCGCTGTACGACATGGCGCCCATCGGGCTGAGCGTGCCCGTCTGGCCCGTCGAGGTGTTCGGGTTGACCTGGGCGTTGGCGGGCAGGCCGAAGATGGTGGGCTGGCCCGGGGTGAAGACGAGGCCCCCGGTGGCGTTGCCGCTGTTGCTCACGGTGAACTGCGAGCTCGCCGTCGCGCCCACCGCCACCGAGCCGAAGTCGAGGGTGTTGGTCGAGATGGCGAAGATGCTGCCGCGCGCGGTGAGGCGCAGGGGAATGTCGCGCGGGTTGTCGCCGGGCACGTCGGTGCTCACCGTGAGGGTGTCGCCGTAGAGATCCGGCGTGACCGCCGAGGTCTGCGGAATGCCGTTGGGCGCGACGGTGATCACCACGGTGCCGCCGTCGACGGCCACCACGCCCGTGGGCGGCGCCATGCTCACCACGAAGGGCGAGCCCGCGTCACGGCCGAGCACGGGGGTGATGGTGTACGCCTGGTTGCCGTCGTTGCGGAACGTCACCGTGCGCGGGGCCGGGGTGGTGCCGCAGTTGACCTGGCCGAAGTCGAGCGCGACCGGGGAGAAGCTCACCGAGCCGCTGGTGCCCTGGCCCGTCATGGGCAACGCGGCCGGCAACGGCGCGCAGAGGGGCTCGTTGGGGTCGAGCGTGAGCGTCACCTGCGCCGACTCGGGCAACACCGAGGTGCCCGGCGCGTAGGTGCCGGTGATCGGCGTGCTGGTGCCGGAGGCCGCGGCCAGCGGGCTGCCCGGGGCGAGGCTGAACTTCACGTTGTCGGAGGTGAGGGTCACCATCGGGCTGGTGTTGCCCGCGTTGACGATGGCGAAGGGCGCGCTGGTGGTGGTGTCGACCGGCACCTCGCCGAACGCGACCGAGCCGGGCGAGAAGCTGAGCACCGCGCCGTTCGCGGTCTGGTGCAGGTTGATGGGGTGGCTCACGTCATTGGCCACGTCGGTGACGATGGTGAGCACGTCGCCGAACGCGTCGTCGGCCGTGGGCGCGTTGGCGGGGATGCCGGTGGTGGTGATGGTGACGGTGACGGTGGCGTTGTTCGCGGGCACCGTGCCGCTGCTGGGCGAGACGGTGAAGGGCGAGGCCAGCCCCCGGGTGAGCGTCGCGGTCCACGAGAAGGCCTGGTTGCCGGTGTTGGTGAGGGAGATGGTCTGCGCCGTCGCCTGGGTGCCGCAGTCGACCCGGCCGCTGGTGCCGAAGAAGACGTCACCGGTCGAGAGCGAGAGGCTGCCGTTGGTGCCCTGCCCCGTCATGGGGATCGCGCTGACCGAAGTGCCGCAGCGCGCTTCGACCACGCCGACGGCGGCGCTGGAGCTGCCCGGGCTGGTGCGCGCGGGAGTGAAGCCCACCTCGAGGCCCGGCACGCTCTGGCCGGGCGCGAGGGGGAACCCCGCCGGGTTGCCCACCAGCCACTGGACCGAGAACTGCGAGTCCATCGGCTGGCCGAGGCTGACCGTCGCGGTGAGGTTGCCGGTGTTGGTGAGCGTGAGCGGCAGGCGCGGCGCGGCGGTGTTGACGGGGAGCACGCCGAACGAGGCCACCGACGGGGTGAGCGTGAGCGTCACGCCCGTCGCCTTCGCGGTGAGCGCGACGTCTCTCTTCCCCGCGGCGTCGTTGGTGGTGAGCGTGAGCACGCCCGCGAAGTCCGTGCCCGCGGCAGCGGTGGAGGGCACGCTCGCGGTGACGGTGAAGGTCTGCGACTGGCCGGGCGCGACCATGCTCCCCACGGGCGCGACGCTGAAGACGGTGGAGGTGCCGGTCGAGGCGGCCACGGCGAGCGCGGCGGTGCCGGTGTTGGAGACCGTCACGTCGCGGGTACCTGCGACACCACAGAGCGCCTCGGGAAAGTCGAGCGCGGCCGGGGCGACGGTGCCCACGGGCACCTTCACCTCGGGAATACCGGAGTCCACCTCGGGGGTGATCACGGTCTGGGGACAGGCACAGAGGCTCAGCACCAGCAGGGCAGATGAAATCCGGCGTACGTTCACGTTGGGTCTCCAGTCGGGTGGGCGGCCACGTCACGCAGGTATTGCGTGGGCCCAGCCGGCTGGATCGAGCTCGCGCCGCGAGGTCAGTAGATGGTGATGCTCAGCGCCTGGTTCTGGCCCGCCAACAGCGAGTCGGCGACGCGCACCGTGAAGTTCCAGGTGCCCGCGTCGGTGGGCGTGCCGCTGAGCTGCCAGTCGGGGCCCGCGTTGGTGAGCGCCAGGCCCGGCGGCAACGAGGCGGAGCCTGACTGGATCGACCACGTGTAGGCGGGCGTGCCACCGTACGCCTTGAGCGGCTGGCTGTAGGCAGTGCCCACCCGCCCGTCGGCGGCGGCGCGGGTGGCGATGGCCAGCACCACACTGAGCAGCTTGGTGTCGATGGTCACCATGCGGCTGGCCTGCTGCGGCGGGGTGGCGGCGTCGATCACCGAGACACCGAAGGACACCACGCCGGTCGCGCTGGGCGAGCCTTGCACGCCGCCGTCAGCCCCGAGTGAGAGGCCCGCGGTCGGCGTGCCGCCATCGACGACCCAGCGATACGGTGGCAGCCCACCGGTGGCGGACAGTTGCTGAGAGTAGGCCTGGCCCTGCCGGCCCTCCACCAGCACTCCGCTCGCGATGCGCAGCAGCGGGCGCACCTCGAGGCTGAAGCCCGTCGTCACCTGGCCGCGCACCGGCTGCGCGTCGTCCTTCACGGTGATGGTGAAGGGGAAGGTGCCCACCGTCGTCGCGGCCGCGGAGGTGAGCTGGCCACCGACGAGCAGCGAGAAGCCGGGAACGCCACCGTCCATGGTGAAGGAGTAGCTGCCCTGGCCACCAGTGGGCAGGAAGGTGAAGCCGTAGGGCTCCGTCTCGATCGCCGCAGGCAGGGCGACGGCCGCCAGCGCGAGCTGCGGGCCTGCGTCCTCCATGCCTGCATCCACGCCTGCGTCGAACCCGGCGTCGCTCGTCCCCGCGTCCGCGCCAGCGTCGAGCCCCGCGTCGAGCCCGGCGTCGACTCCGGCATCGACGGGCCCGACGCAGCTCTCTCCACACTCCGGCACGCAGCGCTGCTCTTCGGTGAGGCACAACGAGCCGGCCGGGCACCGGCCCCCGGGCTCGCACTGCGGAAAGCGGGAGAGATCGGGGTTGAAGCCGCACCCGCTCAGCAGGAGCAGCACCAGCGCTGCGCGTCTCATGGCAGGTCCACCACCCAGAGCACGACGGCGCCGGCGACGAGCGCGCCCGCGACTCCGAACAGGACGTTCGCGGCGGTGGCCTCGGCCTTCCCCGTGCGGAGCTGGCCGTCGAGGCAGTCGCGATACGCGGTCCCTCCGCCGGCACACCCCGTGACGCCGCTCGAGAGCACGGCTTCGTGGCGGCGCGACTCGACGCCCAGCGCCACGCCCACGCCCGCGCTCGCCACGCCCAGCGACGCCGCGACGATCGCCGGCCAGCGGCGGCCCGCGGGGCGTTCCTTCGAGTCCCACTGGTAGAGCACCCCCAGGGCGGTGGCGACCTCCAGCTCGGAGGCGGTGGTGCGCGCGGTGCGGGGCGCGGTGCTGCGCAGGAGATCGAGGTTGCGCCGGCCGCCCGCGCCCACCACCACGCCGGTGATCAGCTCGTCGGTGTCGAGCGCGGTGAGCTGGGCCGTGACGCAGGCGAGATCGCCACAGGGCGGGACCCGGTGCCGCTCGAACCTGGCCAGCTTCTCGATGGTGGCCGCGCGCGCCTCGACACACACCCCGGGGCGGGCGGCGAGGGCGGCGCGCACCTCTTCTTCGAGCGCCCGGGCGATGGCCGGGCTGGTGGCCAGCGGCTCGAACGGCGCCACGGTGATCCGCGTGCACGGGTTGGCCGAGAGGAACAGCGAGAGCAGCAGCACGCTCATGGTGCGAGATCCGGCTCCGGCGCGGGGCCCACGGGCAGCTCGCCGCTGCTCGAGACGAAGCCCCCGTAGAAGCGGGCTCCGTAGGAGCGCTCGAAGAGGTGCTCGCGGAAGCTCTCGTCGAGTGAGCCGCCCCGCGCGGCGATGCCCGACTCGGCCCAGGCGAGCTGCGCCACGTCGATCAGCCGGCCCGCGGGGCCCGTCTCGACCCGCGCTTCTTTCGTCGCGGTGCGCACGAAGAAGGTCTGGCCCGGCGGCAGCGCGAGCACGAGGGGGCGTTCGGCTTCCTTGTTGAAGTCGGCGAGCCGCACCCCGTGGCTGTCTTCCAGCCAATGCCGTCCCTCCGCCCCCGCGGGGAGCAGCAGGTAGACGTTGGAGGCAGGTGCGGTGAGATCGGCCAGGGGCGCGCTGCGATCTCGCGCGGGCGGGCGGGCGAACATGTTCACCTTCCCCCGGGGATCGTCGACCTGCTGGTTGGCGGCGGCGACGAAGGCGCGCAGCTCGGAGTATTCGACCTTGCCGTCGGAGTTCACGTCGGCGGCCCCGAGCAGCGCCGAGATCACCTCGTGCGAGAAGACCCCCGCGTTGATCGCCGCCCACTCGTGGCTCTCCTGTTGGCTGCTGGTCGAGAGCACCACGCCCACGTCGGGGAACTTGTCGAGCGAGCGCTCCTCGAGGAACTGGGCCACGGCCATCGCCTGGGGGGCGGCGGTGGGCAACGAGCCGCGCTGGTTGACGAAGAAGTACGAGTCGCACGCATCGATGATCAGGTGGGTGGTGCTCGCCTGGATGGGCTGGAGCACCTGGCCGAAGAGCTCCGAGCGGGTGAACTGCTCGCCCAGCAGCGCGATCGAGCCTTCCCCCGCTTCGCCGCGCTGGCCGTGGCCGGTGAAGACGAAGAAGAACACCGGCGTGCGTCCAGCGGCGCGATCGACCTTCATCGCGGCGTTGATGCGCCCGAGCGCCTCGCCGAGCTCGCGGCGCGTGGGGGGCCGGGTCTTCGCCGCGAGCCCCGGAAAGCGGCGCTGCGTGTCTTCGTCGAGCACGGTGAGCAGCGTCACCTGCTGCGCCATGGGCTTGAGCACGGTGAAGTACCGCGCGCCGTCGTCATCGGCGAACTTGAGGGCGGCCTGCTTCGGGTCGTTGCTCTGGTTGTTCGCGACGATCAGCGCGTACACCGGAGAAGCAGCCCCGAGCGAAGCGACGACGATGAGGCTGAGCGCGAACACGGGAGAACAATATATCGCCAAAAGAGCCACGCCCGTTGCCGCTCGCAATACAGACAGAAGCCAGCGCTGGCTTCAGATGTGGGTTGCACGGTAGGGACCCTCGGGAAGATGGGCTTCGAACGGGCACTCCTGCAGCGGTTCCGGGACGGCGAGACCGAGGCCCTGGGTGAGGTGTATCGACTGCACGCCGGGCCGTTGACGCGCATGCTGCGCGCCGCGGCGTTTCGCGGACAATCGTTCGCGAGTCTGAGGTCAGCGGTGGAGCTCGAGAACGCCATCGTCGAGGTCTTCACCCGCGCCTTCGAGCCGCGCGCGCGCCAGGTGTACGACGGGCAGCGCCCCTACGAGCACTTCCTCATGGGCATCGCGCGCAACTACCTGCTCGAGCTGGCGCGCAACCGCGAGCACCCCGCGGGCATCGAGGTGTCCGACGAGCTCGACGCCGTGCTCTCGCTCGAGCAGCCCGACGTGCACGAGGCGCTCGAGGATCGTGAAGTGAACGAGCTGATGCGCCGCTTCCGCGCCGAGCTGGGTGAAGAAGAGGGCCAACTGTTCGATCTGCGCTACGTCGAAGGCCTGACCCAGAACGCCGCCGCCGATCGCCTGGGGCAGACCCGCATTCAATTGCGCCGCAGGGAACACAAGCTGCGCCTGCGCGTGTTGGAGTTCCTCAAGACGCACGGCTACCTCGGCGCGGTGACCGCGAACGGCTGGTCGTTCATCTCGGAGGGCGCATGAACTGCGAAGCGGCCCGCGCCGCCATGGAAGAACAGTTCGCCGGCGAGGTGCTGGCTGAGCGGGCCGAGCAGCTGCGCCTGCACTTGCAGACCTGCGAGAGCTGCCGCGAGCGCTACGACCGGCTGGCCCGCGTCGACCTGTCGCTGTCGGGGGGCGGGCTGTCGGAGCAGCGCCTCGACGCGCTCCAGGCCCGCATCCTGGGCAGGAGCGCGGTCACCCCGCCCGTTCACCCCGAGCAGGGTCGAGCGGCTCCACCGCCTGCCTCGCGCCGCGGCGCGTGGTTGACCCTGGCCGCCGCGGCGGCGGTGCTGGTGGTGGTCGCCATCCCCGTGTGGCGGGCGATGCAGGACGATCCCTTCACCCCGCGCGGCGGAGGCACGAGCTGGGGCGTGCGCGCCTTCTGCGTCTCGGGTGGCGCGGTGACGGGCGAGGCGCTGGCGGGAGGAACGCTGGCGTGCGCGCCGGGCTCGGTGGTGCAGTTCACCTACACCGCGCCCCAGACCGCGCAGCTGTCGATCGCCCTGGAGGGCTCGGGGCAGCGCTTCTTCCCCGATGGCACCGAGCGTGCCGCCGTCGACGCGGGCATCGACGTGCCCCTGCCGCTGAGCACGCCGGTCGGCGCGTGGTTGAGCGGGCCCCAGCGCGTCACCGCGCGCTTCACCGACGCGTCGGGCGCCGTGCTCGCCGAGAGCACGTTGACCGTCACGCCCTGACGATCCACGGCGCGGGCGACCTGCAATACGGGGCATGACCCCGTTCCGGCTGTGCGTTGCCCTGGCCCTGCTCGGGTCAGGCTGTGCCACCTTCTCGCAGACGTCGGCGACCTCGAACACGTCGGGGGGCTCATCGGGCCAGTCCGCGAACTCGTCGAAGCAGTCGGCAGACAGCTCGGCGGCCTCGGGCGCCTCGAGCCAGCAGTCGTCAGGGAGCTCGAACCAGTCGCGCAACTCGTCGGCCACCGCGCAGTCGTCGGCGAACTCGAGCAACGCCACCACCGATGCGCCCAGCAGCTCGGTCGTCGCGGGGAGCGCGCTGCTGCTCGCAGCGGCGGGCGGCATCATCACCACCGTCTACACGGTCAAGCACCGGCGCGAGGCGCGGCTGCAGCGGGAGCAGCTCAAGCAGCTGCAGCAGGCGCCCGCGCCCCAGCCGATGCCGTACCAGGTCGAACCGATTCCACTGCAGCCTGGCGTGACCTCTCCGCAACCAACCCCTGGTCCGAGCGCCAGCGCGCTGCCCGAGGACGAGCCCTCGCTGGATGCGCTGGTGATGGCGCGCGCGTGGCTGTTGGCCAACGCCCTGCAGTTGAAGCAGGACCTCGCCCTGGGGGCCGGGCCCACCCTCGAAGACCTCGCCGGCATCGCCGGTATTCCGCCCGCGCATCGGTCACGCTTCGGCCGGTTGCTCCAGGAGCACCGGGCCGAGCTTCTCTCTGGCCACGACGTTACCGAGCAGGAGGCAGCCCGCGTCATGGCGCGCGTGGGCGACCTGGTGATGGCCGACCCCTTGCTGCGCGCCGACGGAGGAGCTGCTCTTGCTGCGACCTTTTGAGTTGATGTGTTGCGTGATGATCGTCGCGTCCGGCTGCGGAGCGATCAGCTTCGACGTCGAGCAGAACCTGCCAGAGCAGCGCGTCCAGGGTGGCGGCGTGCTCGGGGGGCTGCTGCCCTCGTTGCTGCCCAACCCGGCCAGGTTCACGATCGACCTGAAGGCCGAACAGGAAAAGCGCGGCACCGGCCCGGCGACGAAGCTCTTCTTGAAGCAGCTGCAGTTCCGCATCACGCCGGCGGCGATGCCCTCGGGCAACTTCGACTTCGTCGACGAGGCGCACCTGTTCGCCGAAGCGAGCGCGGCGGGCCTGCCGAAGGTGGAGATCGCCACGCTCAAGCCGGCGCCCCGCGGCGTGCTCATTCTCGACTTCGACATCGTGCCCGCGGTGAACCTGCTGCCCTACGTCAACGCGGGGGCCGAGCTCTCGGCCACGGCCACCGGCAGGCAGCCGGCCGAGGACGTGACCTTCGACGGGCTGATCGTGCTCGACGTGCGGATCTGACGCGTCGACGGCCTGCAGGGCTTCGGGTCAGGGAGCGCAGCTGTCGAGCGAGACCGGGCCCATCTGCGTGGGCAGCTGCAGCCCGCCCACCCGGCACGTCATCGACGCCGCGCACACCGTCGCGCCCGTGCACGCCTCGAAGCAGGCGCGGCCGGTGCCGGTCGACGGCGACTGCAGCGTTCCACAGGCCCCGCTCTCGCATTGAGAATCGGCGATGCACGGGTCGCCGCCGCGCAGGGAGCCGGAGGTGCGGGCCCGGCAGCGCAGCCCGACCGCGCCGAAGGGGTTCGCCACGCTCAGCTCCGCGGCGCACACCGCGCTGCCACCATCAGGCCGGCAGTCGAGATCGCTGGTGCACGCGGCGCCCGCGCACAGCCTGGGGGTGGAGAACTTGTCGTCGAAGGTGCCCGCCACGCCGTCGAAGCCGCGGCTGACCAGGTACGTGGTGGGCGCGCAGGCCAGCGGCAGCGTGCCGCCGTGGACCGCGCAGCCCTCGCCGTCGCGGCACGGGTTGACGCAGGTGCCCTGGCGGCGCACGCCGCGCGAATCGTCCAGCATGCAGAGAATGCTGCGGCACTGGCCGTTGGCCGTGCACGGCGCGCCCGCGGGCAGCAGGCCGGAAGACGGGCTGCAGGTGGTGGTGAACTGCGGCGTCGACGAAGACGCCACCACGCGCACCCGGCAGGTGAGCCCGGCGTCGTAGCCTGCGCAGTCGCTCTCGGCCTCGCAGCGGGGGCGGCAGCCGCGCACGTAGCCCTCCGTGCCGTAGGCTGTGACCACCGGGAAGTCGCTGTCGCAGACGCCCGCGTCGCCGCAGTCGGCGTCGGCCGCGCAGCCCGCGAAGCAGTAGTACGGCGGCGTCGCGGGGGTGAAGACGAGCGGGTCGTTCACGCAGTTGCCGCTCTTGCAGGTGCGATCGGCGGCGATCACCCCGCCGTCGGCCAGCGGCACGTCGCGGCAGGGCGCGAAGGCGCCGCCGTCACCCACGTTGAACTGGCAGACGCTGCCCACCTCGTCGAGATCCGACGGGTCGTCGTACGGCTGGCAGGTGAGCCCGGGCCTGCACGCCGGGTCGCCCTTGCACTTCGCGCCGAAGCCCGTGTCGGGAATGCACACCCCGAACTCCCGGCCGGAATAGTCGCCCACGAACGGGGTGCACTTCTCGCCCACCGGGCAGGTGCCCGACGCGAACGGGTTGCAGTACGGCCGGCACAGCGCGAGCGAGGCCGTCTCGGGAATGCACTGCAGGTTCGGCTGGCAGTTGCTGGTGCCGGTGGCGGGGTCGCGCACGCACGGCTCGCGCAGGCCGCGGAAGCCGGCGTTGGGGGCGAAGCACACCCCGATGGGGCCCATCGACTCGAACACCAGCGAGGTGGTCGAGCTGTAGTTGAGGCCGAAGCAGATCTGCCCGGTAGCGCAGTTCGGCTGGTACAGCGCGCACGCCTCGAGGCACACCGGCGACTGGTTCAAGAGCACGCACACCAGGCCCGCGCCGCACGAGGTGCCCTCGGGGCACGGCGCGTTCGAGGGCGAGCCCACGCAGAAGTTGCCCGAGCTGCACTGGAGCCCGTTGGGGCAATGCGCGTCGGCCAGGCAGCCCACGCAGCGGCCGTTGGTCGAGCAGTGCGAGGGGCCGGGCGGCTGGCACTGCGCGTCGTTCGTGCACTGCACGCACTGGCGCAGGCCGGTGTCGCAGACGGGGCGCTCCTGGGGGCAGTCGCTCGAGGCGCCACACTCGGCGCAGGAATACGTGGGGGTGTCGCAGAAGCCGGTGGGGCAATCGGCGTTGGTGGTGCACCCCCGGAAGCGGCACTGGCTGCCCACGCAGCGCTCGCCCAGGCCACACTCGAGATCGTCGCTGCAGGGAACGTCGGTCTCGCAGATCAGCTGCCGGCAGGCGCCGCCGACGGCCACGCAGTCATCGGGCGAGTCACATGCGGTGGGCTCGACGCCCGCGTCGAGCTCCACCACGGCGGCGTCGGGCACGGGCGTGGGGGCAGGGCACCCGAGGAAGGCCGCCGCGAAGCAGAGGAGGAGAAAGGGTCGCATGGAACTCTCTCCCTCTCCTTGTGGCAGCGGGGAGAGGGTCGGGGTGAGGGGCAGCGGCTCCATCCTAACCACAGAAGTGCAGCACGGCGGCCTCGAGGATCTCCGCGGCCCGCTGCAGCTCGTCCATCGGCACGTACTCGCCGGTCTGGTGCGCCACGGTGATGTCGCCGGGCCCGAACACCACCGGCACCGCCCCCAGCGCGGCGAGCTGCGGCCCCTCGGTGCCGAACGAGACGGTGTCGGGCGCGCGGCCCGAGGCCCTGGCCAGGAAGGCCACCACGTCGGCGTCGACCGGCGTGTCGTAGCCGCGGTCCATGCGCAGCGGGCGTACGGTGGCGGTGAAGCCCGGCTCTTCGGCGCAGCACTCGTCGATCAACTTCTCCACCGCGCGCAGCACCAGCTCGGTGCCCTGGTTGGGCAGCGGACGCCATTCCAGGGTGAGCCGCATCTGCCCGGGGATGACGTTCTTGGCCTTGCCGCCCGAGGCCATGCCCACGTTGAGGGTGCCGAAGCCGGGCGTGAAGTCGGGGTGCGTCTGCTCGCGCAGGGGCCCGTTGGCGTAGCGCTCGAGCTTCGTGAGCAGCCTCGCCCCGCGGAAGATCGCCGAGGCCCCGGTGTCGGGGTACGCGGAGTGACCTTCCTTGCCCTGCAGGTCGATCTCCGCGAGGCAGTAGCCCTTGTTCGCGCGAATGGGCCGCAGCGAGGTCGGCTCGCCGATGATGGCGCGGCGGGCCCTGCCCTTGCCTGCCTCGAGCAGCTTCTTGGCGCCGACGCAGCCCAGCTCTTCGTCGGCCGTGAAGAGCAGCATGAAGGGCCTGGTGAGCTTCCCCCTGGTGCGCTCCGCGGCGGTGAGCGCGCAGGCGATGAAGGCCTTGGTGTCGCACGCGCCGCGCCCGAAGAGCCGGCCGTCGCGCTCGGTGAGGGTGAGCGCCTCGCCCCAGCTGGCGTCGAAGGGCACGCAGTCGGAGTGGCCCACCAGCGCCAGCTCAGGCAACCCGTCACCGAGCTGGCCGATCAGGTTCGCCTTTTCCACCCCTGCGTCGTCGCGGTACCGCTGCACCTCGCAGCGGAACCCCAGCGCGACCAGGTGCTGCTGCAGCACCTCGACGATGGGCAGGTTGCTGCGGGTCGACGTGGAGTCGATGGCCACCAGGTCCCGCAGCAACGGCACCAGGCTCATCAGGGCTGGAAGCCCGCGGCGTAGATGGTGCGCTGGTCCTCGCCCAGGCCGAGGTAGCCGAGCACCCCTGGCTGGCCGACGGGCGCGCTCAGCGTGACGTTGTTCTCCTGGTACTCGAGGAGAACGCCGGTGTTGAACACGAAGATCGCGGCGAGGCCGCCGGGCCGGGCGATCGACATCCACTCCACGGCGCCGCTCCTCGACGCGCCGCTCGAGATGCCCACGTAGTTCTGCCGGACGGTGGCCATGTTCTCGTCGATGATCCACGAGCTCACGGTGTCGAAGGTCACGCCCGCGTACTTCGTGATGGTGCCGGTGCCCAGCCCCCGCACCGCGACGCTCAGCACCGGCAGGTTGGTGGGCACGTCGACCAGCCGCACCGGGCCATCGCCCAGGTAGGCGCGCCAACGGGAGGTCGTCGACTGCGGCACCACCAGCAACGGAGGCTGGGCAATGACGGCCTGCGACCCGACGTCCGGGTCGGAGGTGGTGGTGGTGGTCGCGCCGGTGGTCTTCACGAGGTGGAGGGTGCGCGGGCCGCCCGAGACCTCGTACGCATAGGCGCGGGTCGGGGAGATCCACCCGATGTTCCAGCCCACGCCGTTGCTGCCCAGGTTGGTGGAACCGGTGGGCGGCATCGCTTCTTCGCGGACGGCGCGGTTGGCGCCCGACGGCAGCGTCCAGATCACCCGATCACCCGCCTCGTTGAGCTTGAAGCTGAGGGGCACCGCCGCGAGGGCGAAGTGGTTGCCGTCGGCCGACCTCACACAGAACGCGTTGCCCGCGCTGAGGAAGCAGGGGTAGTCGCCCCGGTTGTCGAAGTTGCTGCCCAGGCTGTTGAAGTTCGTCACGCCACCGGGGAGCGGGTTGACCGAGTTGTCGCGCACCGCCGCCGCGATGCTGGTGGGGCTCAGCACCATCATCTGGCAGGTCGCGCCGCAGTTGGTGGTGGCCCAGGCCGTCGGGGTGGCGCTGAACTGCTGCACCTGGGTGAAGACCTGCGGCACGTCGATGGTCGGCGTCACCAGGCGAACGTCGTTGGCCGCGTCGCGCACGAACCAGCGATCGACGTTGGTCGAGAGAATCTGGGTCGCGCTCCCGGAGGCCGGGAAGATCTCGACGTTGCTCGCGGTGGCGAACTTGATGCGGGTGAGGTTCAGGATGGTCGGGTTGGGCGTCGGGTCCACCGCGCGTCGGCGAATGAAGATGGCCGACTCGTCGCTCGAGAACTCGATCTGATCGGTGCTGACCACCACGGGAGGCGGCTGCTGCGCGCTGAAGACCGACAGCACGGCGGTGGCGATCTCGTAGACGAACACCGTGCTGGTGCCCGGCACGTACCAGCCGGCGTACTTGCCGCCCTTCGAGATGCGGTGCCCCGCGGTCGAGCCCACCGCGAGAATGCGGAAGTCCGCGGTGGTGGAGTTCACCAGGGCGAGGCGCGGCGCCGAGTCGTTGAAGCCCACCAGCGTCCACGGAACGTTGTCGTTCAGGGCGCCGAAGGTGAGCGAGTTGGGCGGCGAGATGTCCGAGGTGGAACGCCAGATGGGGCGGTACCACGACACCTCGGCGCCCGGCAGCGACTGCGCCTGGCCCTCGATCACCGTGACCCGCCCCAGCAGGCGGGGCGGGTGCTGCGGCGCGGTGGCGGTGACGTCCCACACCCCGACGGGCAGGGTCAGGGAGTACGCGCCGTTGAGCTGCGGCGTGGCGGTCACGCCCGAGCCCAGCGCGCTGACGGTGATGTCGCGCGGGCTGCGCGGACCGTGGAAGGTGACCACGCCCGTGACGGTGCCCGTCCTCGGCGCGTCGTCGGTGAGCGCCATGGTGAGGTCGGGGTTGGTGCCGCGCGCCACCATCACCATCGCGGTGGCCGAGCGGAAGAACGGCGCCGACCCGACGCGCACCAGCACGGCCTGGTTGCCGGTGGGCACGTCGAGCAGGCTGAAGCGGCCCATGGCGTCGGTCACGGTCGAAGCGCGCGTGCCGGTGACCACCACCGGCGCGTTGGCGACCGGCATGGTGTTGTAGGTGACGATGCCGTTGAGGCGCCCGATGGGGGTCAGGCGCAGCTCGCCCGCATCGACGGGGCCCGAGGCGTTGACGCCCACGGCCACGCGGCCCTCGAGGGTGTCCTTCGCCTCGACGCTGATCAGGTACGCCCCCGTCTTCAGGTTCTCGAACGAGAACGAGCCGTCGGCGGCGGTGCGCGCGCCGCGCGTCTCGGGGCCGACCGCGGTGACGGTGAGGTTCTCGGGGCCGCTGCCATCGGCCATCACCACGCGCCCGCTCACCTTCGCGGTCGAGGCGCGGAACGCGAGGATCGGCTCGGGCGACGCGGCGCCCTGGGTGATGGTGGTGGTGACGCTGAGCTCTTCGACGTCGGCGCCGCGCACCGTGGCGCGCACCACGTACTTGCCGTCGGGGAGGCTGCCCACGCTGAAGGCGCCGTCGTCACCCGTCACCGCCGCTGCGCTCTGAGGCCCGTAGATGATCACGGCGATGCCGCCCGCCGTTCCACCTTCCACCGTCACCTTGCCCGAGATCACACCCGCCGGGCCGCACGCAGAGAGCGCCGCGGCGACGAGCCAGATGAGAGAGGACGTTCGGAAAATCGAGTCACGCATGTGTGTATCTCCTCCAGAAAGGACCCGCACCGTAACAGTCACCCGGCCGAGTGCACGCCCTGCGTTCGCGCGCTCGCACTCGGCACTACACGCGCCGGTGAGTTTGGTATGGGTCAAGGCATGGCGAGAATCGTCGAGTGCGTTCCCAACTTCTCCGAAGGTCGTGACGCGGGGAAGATCAAGCAGATCACCTCGGCGGCGGAGGCTGTCAGCGGGGTGACCCTGCTCAACGTCGAGGCCGGCGCCGACACCAACCGCACGGTGGTGACCTTCGTGGGCGAGCCCGAGGCCGTGCTGGAAGGCGCCTTCCAGGCGATCGCGAAGGCGACGTCCCTCATCGACATGTCGACCCATCGCGGCGCGCACCCACGCATGGGCGCGACTGACGTGTGCCCCTTCGTCCCGGTCGAGGGCGTCACCATGGCGGACTGCGTGGCGCTGGCGAAGCGGCTGGGCGAGCGGGTGGGGAAGGAACTGGGCATTCCGGTCTTCCTCTACGAGGAGGCCGCGGGAAGCCCGGCGCGCAGCAACCTCTCGGAGATCCGCAAGGGAGAGTACGAGGGCCTCTCGAAGAAGCTGGCCGACCCCTTCTGGAAGCCTGACTTCGGGCCCGCGGCGTTCAACGCGAAGAGCGGCGCGACGGTGATCGGCGCCCGGGAGTTCCTGATCGCCTGGAACATCAACCTGAACAGCACCGACAAGAACCACGCGGCCGAGCTCGCCTACGAGCTGAGGGAGCGCGGGCGGGTGGCACGCAGCGGCAACACCACCCCGTTCTATTACCGCGGCAAGGAGCTGAAGTACGCGGCGGCCACCTTCCCCTGCGGCTCGTGTGCCTTCGTGGGGAAGAGCTACGCCGAGGTGAAGACCCACTGCGCGGGCGAGCACCGGTACGATCTCGACGCGCTGCTGGTCCAGGCGGGGGTCGACCTCACTGCGCTCGAGGGGCAGAAGGTCTACCGGCCGGGCACCTTCAAGCACTGCAAGGCGCTCGGCTGGTACGTCGACGACTACAAGCGGGCGCAGGTCAGCATCAACATGACCAACTACAAGTTGACCCCGCTGCACGTGGTGTACGACGAAGCGCGCCGGCTGGCGGCTGCGCGGGGGCTGGTGGTGACGGGGAGCGAGATCGTGGGGCTGGTGCCGTACCAGGCGCTCCTCGAGACGGGCCGGCACTACCAGGCGCTGCAGGGGAAGAGCCCGGGCGGGCCGCTGATCGACGTGCTTCGCTGCGCAGTCTCGTCGCTGGGCCTCAACGACGTGGCGCCCTTCGAGCTCGACAAGAAGGTCCTCGGGCTGCCCTCCACCAGCGCGAAGGCCCTGGTGTCGATGACGGTGAAGGACTTCACCGACGAGGTCTCGCGCGACACGCCGGCCCCGGGTGGTGGCTCGATCGCCGCGCTGGCGGGCTCGCTGGGCGCAGCGCTGGCTTCCATGGTGGCGACGCTGACCCACGGCAAAGAGGGAACGGAGAGCCGCGACGCCGAGCTGGCCCGCATCGCCGCGGGTGCGCAGCGGGTGAAGGACTCGCTGTCGGTGCTCATCGACGAAGACACCAACGCCTTCAACGCGTTCATGGAGGCGCGCCGCCTGCCGCAAGGCACGGCGGAAGAGAAGGCGCTGCGGAAGCAGAAGATGCAGGACGGGCTGAAGATCGCCATCGACGTGCCGTGGCGCACGGCAGAGCTCAGCTTCGAGGCGATGCAGCTGGCGAACGACGCGGCGGCGGTGGGAAACCCCAACTCGCTCACCGACGCGGCGGTGGGCGTGCAGATGGGGTTTGCGGGCGTGCGCGGTGGGTTGTGGAACGTGGCCATCAACCTGCGCGACCTCGCCGACGTGGCCTACGTGGCGGACATGAAGAAGAAGAGCGAGGACCTGCTGGCGAAGGCGCGCTCGCTCGCCGACGAGTCGGGGGCCTCGGTCGACGCGCGGCTCAGCAAGCCGCGGTGACGCGCGCCCCTCATCGAGCTCACGCCGGGTAGTACGGACGGAGCAGCAGGAAGACGACGACTCCCGTCACCGACACGTAGAGCCAGATGGGGTGCAGCCAGCGGGTCACCTTCGCGTGGCGGGTGAACTCCTTCTTCCACGCGAACCAGAACGCCGTGAGGCTGAGCGGCACGATGAAGAGGCTCAGCAGCACGTGGCTCGCGAGCAGCACCAGGTAGACGGTGCGCACCGTGCCCACGCCCCCGAACTTCGTGTCGCCGTGCACCGCGTGGTACGCGAGGTAGCCGACCAGGAAGCAGGCCGAGGCCGCGAAGGCCGACACCATGAAGTAGCGGTGGAACTCGACCTTCTTCTTCTTGATCGCCACCCAGCCCGCGATCAGCAGCGAGGCGGCCGTCGCGTTGAGGCACGCGTTCACGCCGGGCAGGAAGCGCAGGTTGACGTTCGTGCCCTGCATGCCCCCGTGGAAGAGCAGCAGCCAGCTCAATAACGAGAGCGCGGCGACGGAGATCACCGCGTTGAAGATGAAGAACGATCGGTCACTCGACGGCGTGGGGGCGGCGGCGCTCATGCGCTTCCTTCGTACGACACCTGCGACCTGTGCACACACCCGAGTGATGATCGTCAGCAAGTCGATTGCTAGCGGCCATCATTCCCCGCACACTTTGCACCTTCGACTTGACCAACCGTGGGGTGGCCGATGAACCGCATACTCGGAGCGAGCGCCGTACTGCTGATGACGAGCGCCGCGTGGGCCGATGGACCGACTTGTTCCATGTCGCGATCGCAGGTGTCGCTCGAGCGCCGCCTGCGGCAGGTGTACCTCGACCTGCTCGGGCGTCCACCGAACCTCGCCGAGTACCAGTTCATTCAGAGCAAGGGCGAGATCCTCGAGGAGGACCTCAAGGAGCTGATGGGCCGCGACGAGTTCTTCGGCCGGCTCAAGGGCTACCACCGTGCGCTGCTGCGGGCGAACATCAGCACGTCCATCTTCGCCAACGGCGACACGCGCCTGCAGGTCTCCACCGACGGGCTCAGGCCCCTGGAGATCCGCGGCAACCCCGCGCGCCCCCTGCGCGGGCGCAACGGCGCGGGCTGCGATCACTTCATCGAGCAGGACAACTGCAACACCCAGCGTGAAGACGCGCACGCCGAGCCCACCACCAAGATCTGCCGCGACGCGCTGGGCGTGCCGATGCCGGTGTCGTTCGACTACAGCACCGACAACTACACCTGCACCCGCCTCGACACGGCCAACCCCGCCATCGTCGACTGCCCCACCGCGGTCACGCTCGGGGTCATTCCCGACAAGCACCTCTACTTCTGCGACATGCGGCGCATCGGCACCATGGGCACGCCGTCGCCTCACCTCTGCCTGCCGCAGGCGGGCAACCCCATCACCGCCGCGATGACCGAGGAGGTGCTCGACGCCAACAGCCGGGTGGTCGCCTTCCGCAACCCTTCGGCGCCCTCGGGCCAGCTCGCGCGCCTCGATCGCTGCACGCTCGATCTCACCCTCACCGGCGGAGTGCGCGGCCGCTACGCCACCCAGACCGGCTGCGTGCAGAAGGAAGGCGTGGTCACGGTGGCCGCGCCCTTCTGGGAGACCACCGCGCAGACCGTCACCATGTGCGCCATCGAAGCGCAGGCCCGCGAGGTCAACCCCTGGACGATGGAGAGCTGCGAGACCACCCGCTTCCTCTCTGACCGCGCCTGCGGCTGCGGCGTCGGCGGCCGGCGCTGCGAGTCGGGCAGCGGCGCGATTCACAACGCGCGCATCGCCGCCATGAACGAAGAGCCGCTGCAGCTCGTCGACACCGTGCTGCGCCGCGACGAGGACTACTTCAACATCCTCACCACCCGGCGCGGCGTGGTGAACGGCACGCTCAGCCAGCTCTACCGGAACACCCAGAGCCCCACCGTCTGGCAGGCCACCTCGCCCACGCAGCCGAGCCTGGTGCCCGACGTGCCGATGACCAGCACCACCACCTGGGTCGAGTACACGCGCGACGAGCAGGCCGCCGGCGTGCTCACCACCCCGGCCTGGCTCTACCGCTTCCCCACGCAGCGCTCGCGGGTGAACCAGTTCTGGCAGGCGTTCCTGTGCAAGAGCTTCTCGCCGCCCGCGGGCGCGCTGGTGCCTCCGCCGGAAGACAGCTGCAACCGCGACAACAACCTCGCCACCCGCTGCGGCTGCTCGTACTGCCACGCCACCATCGAGCCGGTCGGCGCGCACTGGGGCCGCTTCGGTGAGCGCAACGCGCAGTACCTGGACCCGACCATGTTCCCCAAGGTCTCGGCCAAGTGCCGTGACTGCGCGCTGGCAGGCAACACCACCTGCGACAACGAGTGCGGCAACTACGTGATGCAGGCCTTCGACGGCGAAGGCGCCACCTCGCTGGGCCTGTTGCGCACCTATCTCTACCGGACGGCGGACGAGGAGCCGAACATCGTGGGCGGCCCGCGCCTGCTGGTCGAGCGCACCATGCAGACGGGCGATCTCGAGAAGTGCGCGGTGAAGAACGTGTGGAACCACCTGCTGGGTCGCCCGATGACGACCGAGGAGGAGCGGCTCTACATGAACGAGCTCGTCGACCAGTTCGCCATGAGCAACCACAGCTTCAAGCACCTGATGCTCCGCGTCGTCAGCACCGACGCCTACCGGAGGGTCGACTGATGAATCGCCTCGTCATCGCAACCTTGTCCTTCGCGCTCGCGGCCTGCAGCAAGGGCCCCGCAGCCACGCCGGATCAAGCGGGCTCGCTCGCGCCGGTGGAGTTGCCCACCGATCACCCGGTGCTCACCCCGCTGCCTGACCCCGAGATGAACGGGGGCCACGCCGGCCGCGCGCCCCGCCGCATCTCGGTGGCGCAGCTCAAGGCGAGCATCATCACCGTCACCGGCAAGCAGTGGACGCAGATCGACAACCTCGCCTCGTCGCTGGGCCAGGCCGACTACGCGCTCACCGTGTCCGACGCGACCGAGCCCAACCTCGTGTTCGCCAAGTTCCTCGACGACGGCGCCCGCGAGGTCTGCCTGAGCGTGGCCCGCGACGATCTCGCCCGCGCCCAGGAAGTCCGCGTGCTCTGGCCCGACGTGCCGGGCACCGGCCGCGACTTCACCCTGCTCGACGACGCCACCATCCAGAAGAACCTGCTGACGCTGTCGGTGCGCTTCTGGGGCTCGCCTCTGGACACGGCCGAGCTGACGGACTGGACGGCCACCTTCAAGAAGCTGGCGACCCGCGCCAAGACCATCAACCGGCCCGAGCAGGCGTGGGGCTCCATCTGCGTGGCCATGATGACCGACCCACGCTTCATCACCTACTGATCGGGAGCGACACGACCATGAAGAAGAACCTCGCCCTCCCCCGCCGCACTTTCATGAAGGCCGCCGCCGGCTTTGCCGGTGCCAACCTCTTCGGTGGCCTGTCGTTCAAGGCCTTCGCCCAGTCCGCCGGGCTCGCGCCGGCAGACCACTGCTTCGTCTTCGCGTACTTCAACGGCGGGTGGGACGTGCTCCTCTCGCTCGATCCACGCGACCCGGCCACGTTCACCGCCGAGCGCATCAGCGAGACGCGCATCCTCCCCGGGTACAGCCTGCTCTCGGGCGACGCCACCTTCCCCACCAACGTGGTGCGGCCCGCCGGCAGCAACATCGACTTCGGGCCCGCCATCGGCCGCATGGCGAACCACTTCGACCAGATGGCGATCGTCCGCGGCGTGAACATGGCCACGGTCGCCCACGAGGTCGGCTTCCGCTACTTCCTCACCGGCAAGGAGCCCAACGGCTCGGCCGCGCGCGGCAGCACCACCGCCACCGAGATCGTCGGGCAGATGATGCCCCGCGTGCCGGTGCCGAACATCGCCTACAACATCGAGACGTATAACGATCGCTACCCCGGGTACGCGAACGCGCTGCGGGTGGCGAGCAGCAACGATCTCCTCCTCACCCTCGCGCCCAGCCCCACCGCGCTCGACAGCGAGATCGAGCAGGAGCTGGTCGACATGCACGGGCGCCGCATCTCGTGCGAGGCCGACCTGTACGACAGCCGCGGCCTGGTCACGCAGTACCGCGAGAGCCAGGCGCAGATGCAGACGGTGCTCGACGCACAGCTCGATCGCTACTTCCGCTTCGAAGACAACGCCACCGACGCCGCGGCGATGCGCGCAGAGAAGGCGGCGCTGCGGGCGCTGTACCAGCTGCGGCCCGAGGGCGGAAACGACCCCCGCAGCTCGGCGGCGGCCCGCGCGGCGCTGGTGGCCACGGCGCTCAAGCGCGGCGTGAGCCAGTGCGTGTCGATGAACATCACCGGCGGTCTCGACACCCACTTCGGCACGCAGCTCACCCACGCCCAGAACCAGCGCGTGGGCTGGAACGCGCTGGCCGATCTCGTCACCGACCTGAAGAACTCGCCGCACCCGTCGGGCGGCAGCTTCATGGAACACACCACGGTGCTGGTGTTCTCGGAGTTCTCGCGCACGCCCCTCATCAACGCCTCGGGTGGCCGAGATCACCACATCACCAACAGCTGCATGCTGCTGGGCAAGGGCATCAAGCACAACACCGTGTTCGGCAAGAGCGGCGACGTCGGGCTGTCGGCCGGCATCATCGATCACGCGACCGGCCTGCCCTCGCCCGGCGGTTTCCAGATCCTCCCGGACCACGTCATCGCCACCGTGATGAAGGCGGCGGGCATCGACTACTCCATCACCCGGGTCGAGCCGCTCACCGGTCTGTTGGCCTGATACGTTCTCACGCCGTGCGACCCCTGCTTTTCGGCCTCGCCCTCCTCGCGGTGGGCTGTGAAGAAGTCACCACCCTCGAGCCGCTCTCGCCCACGTCCTTCGACGCCGTGGCCCAGGCGACGATGCTCGACCTGTCTGCGTCCCCCGCCTTCGCCGATGAGCGGGGCGGAGGCGTGTTCATCGATCTCGCCGGCCGGGTGGTGCGGGTGCGCGCCAACGGAGAGCGCGGCGTGCTCGAGTCGCACCCCCGCAACGACGTGTTCCCCGGGCCGGCCGCGGGCGTCTTCGCGCTCGGGCCCAGCAACGCACTGGTGGCCACCTCGCGCGGCGTCTTCGTGGCCGACCAGGGCTGGCTGATCGCCCCGTCGTGGCAGGGCCTGCTCCCAGCCGAGGGGCTGCTCGCCACCGCGCTCGGCGGCGACGGCGTCGCCTGGCTCGCGCACACCCAGGGCCTGTACCGCCTCGAGCGGGGCGGGCTCACCGAGTTCAAGCTGGGAGAGGACAGCCTGGCCGGGCTCACCGCCATGGCCGTGGCGCCCACGCTCGACGGGACGCCCGGCGTCTGGTTCGCGCGCGATGGGAAGCTGTTCGCGGCCTCGCAGTCTTCACGCAACGAGTTCACCGTGCGCTCGTCGGGGCTGGGCGCGGACACCCTGGCGGGCGGCGTGCTCGGCCTGGCCGGCATCAGCCCCTCGCGCGACTCGGGCGGCGAGCTGTGGGCCATCACCGCGCGCGGGCTGTTGCTCTACACCGGCACCTCGTGGCGCGAGTACTCGCTGGGGCCGAGCCCCAGGAAGCTGCTCGCGTCAGGCCGCTTCGCGTGGATGCAGGCAGGCGATGGCCTGTACCGCTACGACGGCGACACGCGCACCTGGGCGCAGGTGCAGGGCCTGGAGTCGGCGGGCACGCTGCTGGGCGTCGACTCCGCTGGCAGCGCGTGGGTGCGCGTGGGCACCCGAACCCTCTCCATCGCCGCGAACGTGGCGCCGCGGGTGCGCGGGCTCTTTCAGGGGGCGCGGGTGTTCGACGGCCAGCTCGTGGTGCAGGCGTCGCTGCCCACCGCGCAGCCGGTCGAGACGATCACCTGGGATCTCGACGGCATCACCGTGCATCCGCTCGACCTGACCCACGGCGTGGCCGGCAGCGGGCCCACCGCGGGGCAGACCTTCCACAGCCTCGGCGGGGCCGAGCCGAGCGGCGTGCTCAAGCCGATCTCGTTCGGCACGCTGGAAGACGGTTGGCACACCCTCACCGTGGCGGCGACCACGGGCGAGGCGACCTCGTACCGGCGCGTGCACTTCGAGTTCCTCGGAGCGGGCACGGCCGCGGTCAGCTGGGAGCAGGACATCAAGCAGCTGGGCCTCGATCGCTGCTCGAAGTGCCACGCCGCGGGGACGGACCCCGAGCTCATCACCTACGAGCAGTGGAGAGCGAACGCGGCGATGATCGCCTCGGCGGTGCGTGATTCGCGCATGCCCGCAGATGGACCGCTCGATTCGGCAGGCGTGGCCGCGATCATCCGCTGGGTGAACGGGGGGGCGCAGCCATGAAGGCCCTTCGAGTCGAGCTCGGCCCCTCACCCCGACCCTCTCCCCGCTGGCGCAGGGAGAGGGAGACAGTGTGGGGGGGCCTCCCGCTCCTCGTGCTCGCGCTCGCCGCGTGCGACGCCACCATCAGCGCGCCGCCGAAGCCGCCGCCGCCCGTCGACCCCTGCGTCGATCTCCCGCCGATCTCCGCGGTGATCGTACCGGACACGGTGCGGGTCAACGGCGCCGCCACCGTCACCGCCACGGGCGGGAGCGGGCGCTACACCTACTCCGTCACCAGCGACGTGCCGGTGGGCTCGCTCTCGGGCACGCGCTACGTGGCCGGTCTCATCATCGGCACCGACACCATCACCGTGACCGACGACTGCACCAACGGCACGCGCCTCAGCGTGCAGGTGGAGGCGGCCTTCGAGGTGTTGCCCACCCGCGCGAACGTGGCCCCGCTCACCAGCTTCAGGCTGCGGGTCTCGGGCCTGCGCGGCACGGCGGCCTACAGCCCCCAGGGCGGCGCGCTCGCCTCGGGCGGCAGCATCGCGGCCGACGGCACGTACACCGCGGGGGGAAACCCGGGCACCGACGTCCTGCTGGTGCGCGACACGCTCACCGGCGACCAGGCGGCGGTGGTGGTCACCGTCTCGACCTCGGCCAGCTTCCGCCCCGCCTCGAGGCGCCTCGCCCTGCCCAGCGGCACCTTCATTCCCCTCGAGACCCTCGACGGGACGGGCGTGGTGGCGTGGAGCATCGTCAGCGGCACGGGCACCATCGAGCAGCGCAACGGCGCCACCGTCTACGTCGCGCCTGGGACCGGCGGCGGCACGGTGCAGCTGCAGGCCCGCGACGAGCTGCTCAACACCACCACCGACGTCTCGCTGCGCGTGCTCACCGAGCTGACCCGGCCCGGGCTGGTGGCGCAGGGCCGGCGCGCCGACGTGGCCACGTTGGTGACGGGCGACTTCGACGGCGATGGCATCGAGGACCTCGCGCTGGGCGTGCCCGAGAGCGATCTCAACCGGCCCCAGGGCGGCGCGGTCTTCATCTTCAAGGGCAGCACCAGCGCGCTGCCCGACGCGCCCACCTGGGTGATCCTGGGCCAGTCAGACACCGCGCAGTTCGGGTCGGTGATGGCCGCGGGCGATCTCGACGGTGACGGCCGGGCGGATCTGGCGATCTCCGCGCCCGGTGACGACGTCACGGTCGCCGATTCCGGCGCGGTGTACCTCTTCGGCATCGGCCCGAACGGGCCCCGCCAGCTGCGGCCGGCGCTCACCGGCCTGGGGCGTGGCAACTTCGGCGCGGCGCTGGCCATCGGTGACGTCGACGCCGACGGGGACGCAGATCTGATCGTCGGCTCGCCCGGCGCCGACATCGCGCCCGGCGCCGGCTTCACCGCCCGAGGGGTGATCGACATCTTCCAGCTCCAGAAGGACCAGCCGATCCCCGACTTGGGGAGCATCCGCATCAGCGGGTACGACCTCAACGCCGACGCGGGCACGCGCCGCTTCTCGAACCTGCGCGCCGGGCGGGCGCTGGTGGCGAAGGACTTCAACGGCGACAACCGGGTCGACCTCGCCATCTTGAGCTCGGTGAACAACTCGATCTCGGCCGACGGCGGCAACCTCGCGCGCAACGTCATCGCGGCGCAGGTGCACCTGGGCCGCGGCTCCGGACCCAGGCGCTTCGAGGACACCCCCGATCTCTACGTGCTGCCGGCCAACACGGCTGACGGTGACGAGGGCACGTGGCGGCTGGGCTTCATCTCAGGGGGCGCCGGGAGGCCTCCGCTGCTGGTGGCCGCGGCGGATCGCGCCGACTCGCCCGATCTGCGCGCCAGCGACGCCGGCACCGCGGGTGGCGGCAACGCGGGCGGCGCCCTCTTGTTCGACCTGTCGTCGGCGATGCCTTCGTCCGGGGTGCCGCAGCAGGTGGGCCGCCTGCAGGCGTGGGCGCGGGTGTACGGAGATCAGGCCAACATCCAGGCCACGCGCAGCTTCGCCACCATCGACGCCGACGGCGACGGCGCGCAGGAGCTCGTCTTCGGTGCGCCCTACGCAGCGCGGGTGGACGCAGGGGTGACGACCGCCAACACGGGGCGCCTCGAGTTCTTCGCCCTCTCGCGGCTGTCGGCCGGCAGCGTCGTCAACCGGCCCGACTTCGTGCAGCACGGCCTCAACCGCACCGACATCCTGGGCACGGCGGTGGAGGGCTGGCGGGGCCGCGTGGTGGCGTTCAACGGCCGCGCGTCCACCCTGCTGGGAGACTTCACCGGGCGGCTCGACATCTTCTCGGGCGGCAGCGCGGACACCTCGAGCTGGGCGGTGACGTCGATCCCCACGGCGAATCGACCGGGCGGCCAGCAGTTCGGCACGGGCCTCGAGGTCGGCCCCCAGGGCGGCGAGCTGCACGCGCTGGTGGGCGTACCGAACTGGTCGGGGTCGGCGAGTGACTTTTCCGGCAATGAGATCGGCGCAGGGCAGGCGATCACCTGGAAGGCCGCGATGCCCGAGGCGCCGAAGCTGGTCGCCGAGGGCGC
Source organism: Archangium sp. (assembly GCA_030681645.1). Taxonomy (GTDB): domain Bacteria; phylum Myxococcota; class Myxococcia; order Myxococcales; family Myxococcaceae; genus Archangium_A. Next base: position 135,299 of record JAUXRX010000018.1, on the reverse strand, counting down.
GAACACCGCCTACGTGACCGACGCCGGGCTGCGCGCGTTCGGTGGGCGCACCATCGGCGTCGACGTGGCGATGACGGACTTCGACGGCGACGGCAGGCTCGATCTCGCGGTCGCGGCTCCGGGCTTCCCCATTCCCACCCGGCTGAGCGACGGGGGCATCTCGAGCACCGAGTACGCCCTGCCCCGTTCCGAGTGCGCGGGCCCCGCGGCCCAGTCGCCGGGCGGCGTGCTGGTGCACCTGGGCCAGGCCGACGGCACGTACCGCGAGGGCTTCCGGGTGTGGGCGGTGCGCGACATTCCTGCGTGCGTGGTGCCCGACGGCGGCGCGGCGGCGATCTGCCAGCGCGCGCTGCTCTCGCGCAACGGCGTGGTGGGCGGCTTCGACTTCGACGGCGACGCGAAGGGCGACCTGGCGATGACGCGCACCAACGGGCTCGAGGTCTTCGCCGGCCGCGCCCCCGACGACGCGCAGCTGACGAAGCCGTCGATGGCGTGCGACCCGATCTTCAGCTTCCCCTTCATCGCCCAGGCCACCTCGATGCCGACGGCGCTGGGCGATCTCGACGCCGACGGCTGCGACGAGCTCGCCTTCCGCTACTCGGACAACGCGAACCGGCAGGGCGTGGTGATCGCGTTCGGGTTCGACCCCGGCGGGGTGCGGTGCGGGGGCGTGAGCGCGCCGTCGTGGGTGCGCATCTCGGGCGACACCGAGACGGGCGTGGCCACCATGCGGCTCGGCGTGTCCATCGCGCGGGCCAGAGACGTGCTGGCCAGCGGCGTCGACGCGGTGGCGATCACGGCGGATCTCTACCCCTACCAGGGCGTGACGCAGCCGACGGTGCTGCTGGTGCCCACGGCGCAGATCGTGGCGAAGCGGCCGGCGTCGGGGGGCGTGCTGGCGAGCATCCTGGGTGACGGGTTGGTGGCCGTGCCGGTGGTGCCGATGCAGCGGGCGCTCAGCTTCGGGCGATCACTCGCAGGCAACGTCGACGTCGACGGAGATGGCCGGCGCGATCTGGTGGTCTCGGCCCCGGGCGCGACGATCAACGGTGACGGCACGGGCGCGGTGTTCGTCTTCAAGGGCGGCACGGTGACGCCGGGCCCGAACCTGCCGGTGCTGCTCATCGCGGCGGACGATCGCGAGCGCGGGGCCTTCGGGCAGGACCTCTCGTTGTCGGCGGCGAGCGGGGCAGTGCCTGCGGCGCTCGGCATCGGCGCGCCGCTCAGCTACCGCACGGGCACGGCCAACGGCACGGCGTTCGTGCTGCCGCTCGACTTCTGACTCACCTGAGCTGGAGCGCCTGGATGCGGCTCAGGAGCGTCATCACCGTGCGCTCCACCACCTCAGCGCTGGCGCGGCCGATGCGGCGCCGCCAGTTCTGCTCGGGCTTGAAGGTCACCTGGTACACGTTCGCGTCCTTCACGCGGCCCAGCAGGTAGTCGTCGCTGGTGCTCAGCGCGTCGACCAGGCCCAGCTCGAGGCCGCGCTTCGCCAGCCAGTATTCGCCGGTGGCCACCTTGTCCACGTCGAGCGCGGGGCGCTGCGTCTTCACGAAGTCCTTGAACAGCCCGTGGGTCTCGTCGAGCTGATCGACGAACTTCTTCCGGCCCTTGTCGGTGATCTCGGCGAACACGCTCACGGTGCGCTTGAACTCGCCGGCGGTGAGTTCCTCGAAGTCGACGTCGTGCTTCTTGAGCAGGCGGTGCACGTTGGGCACCTGCGCCACCACGCCGATCGACCCGATGATCGCGAACGGCGCGGCCACGATGTGATCCGCCACGCAGGCCATCATGTACCCACCGCTCGCCGCGACGCGATCGATGCACACCGTCAGCTTCACCTTCTTCTCGCGCAGGCGGGTGAGCTGGGCCGCCGCGAGCCCGTAGTGTGGCACGGCGCCGCCCGGGCTCTCGAGGCGCACCACCACCTCGTCCGTGGGGCGGGCCACGGCGGTGATGGCGCTGATCTCTTCGCGCAGGCTGGCCACGCCGGTGGCGAGCAGGTCACCGTCGAAGTCGAGCACGTAGACGTGCGGACGCTCGGGGTTGTCCTTTTCCTTCTTGCGCGCGCGCATCAGCGCCTTGAGTTCCTTGCGTTCCCACACCCCGTGGCGGAGCGCGTCGCCCAGCGCCTCGAAGCGCTGGTTGAGCTTCTTCACCTCGAGCCGGGGGAAGTGGCCCCTGCGGCGCCGGGTGAGGGCCACGACCACAGCGACGGTCACGACGGCGGTGAGGAAGACGATGAAGCCCTTCGCGGCGAAGCTCAGCGTCTCCTGGAGCATTTCCATGGCTTCTCGCTAACACACGCTCCCCGGGATGCTGAGCACGCGCTGCCCGAACCGTCAGGCCGACCGGCGTCGGGGCGCCGACCTCAGCGGCTGGGCGTTCGCTCCCTCAGCGCGAGAGCGACGCCTGCACCGTCCACGGGCTCACCGTGGTGTCGACGAAGAGCAGCGCGCGCTGATCGAGCGCGTTGGCGTCGAGCACCGTTCCCTGGGCGACGATGGCGAACCCGCCCGGCGCCTTGTCAGCCACCGGAGTCAGCCCCGCGGGGCTCGCCCAGATGAAGCGGCGGACCACCACCCCGAGCTCTTCCACGCCAAAGCGCATCGTGGTGCCTTGCGTGGGCGAAGTGCTGGGTGGGAAGAGCAGCCCGGTCGAGGCGTAGGAAGCCTGCGCCGCCCCGCCGCCCACCCTGGCCGCGCCCATGATGCAGGTGTCGTCGGTCGGCAGCACGGCGACGCAGCCACTGGTCTCGGCCGACGCGGTGCTGCCGAGCACAATCTGCAGCCGCATGTTGCCGATGCTGTTCTTCGCGGTGTCACGCTTCGTCTTCATCACCGTGGCCGACGAACCCAGGTTCTCCGACACCACCAGCAGCGTGTCGTCTTCACCGATCCCCAGCTCGACCGTGCCCGTCACCGCGCCCACCGTGGTGCTCGCCAGCACGCCCCTCCGCTCGGCCGTGGCCTTCCGGAGCGCCGCAGCCACGGCGCTCGCCTTCACCCGAACCAGGGCGCCGGGCGCCACCAGGCGGGCCACCTCGATGCCTTCGATCGAGACCGTCGCAGGCAGCCCATTGCCGCTGGCGTTGAGCACGTAGAGGCTGCTCACCGCCGCGCTGATCACCGCGCCTCCGGGGAGCGCCCCGCCCAGCAGCGAAGCGCCCTGGGAGATCGCGCCACCCGCCGAGTTCAGCCCTGCCTGCACCCGGCCCACCCAGGCCACCTGCAGCTCACCGTTCTTCCCGTGCACGAAATACGGCGTGGCCTCTGCGTCGGCCTCGAACGGCTGCACGAACTGGCGGTCGGCACTGCCCGCGCAATCTTCATCGGCATCGGCCGGGGAGCCGTGCAACCCCACCCGGGCCGGCGTTCCAGCGGGCGCGCCGAAGTCGGCCAGACAATCGCCGTCAGTGTCCACTCCGCCGTCGAGCACCACGCCCGCAAGGCCCGCGGTCACCTTCTCCCCGAAGGTCGCGCCCTGGGTCTGCCTGGGCACCGTCACCTTCATCGTGGGCTCCCCCGGCGTCAGATCCTGCAGCAGGAACGTGACCGGCTCGCCGGTGGTGGTGTCGAACTCGAACGGCAGGGTGACCGGTTCCCTGCTCCCATCGGCGAGGAAGTCGCGAGCTGCCACGGTGCCGCGCTGCTTGATCAAGGTGACGTGGCCTGTCTTTGCCAGCGACTGCAGCGGCAGCACCTGGTGACCCGCGGTCTCGCCTTCCAGGGTGACGGTGACCGCCTCCCGTCCGAGGTTGACGAAGCGGAACTGCACCTGGCGGGTGGTTTCCGGCGGTGGAGTCGCGAGGGGCGAACAGGAGACCAGCAGGGACAAGGGCAGGAGGGCGGAGAGATGTCTCATGAAGGCTTCGGCTGCAGTGCACTCTGAATGCCAGATTCTTCCGAGCGGAAGCGAGGCACTGCGGCGCGTTGCAGGCGGCGAATGCGACCCCGCTGTCGCGGTTTGGAAGTGGGCGCTCGCGCGCTGAACTGCGTGAGCGATGATGGGCCATGCTCACCTTGCTGCTGACCTGGGCGCTGGCCGCTGGGCCCGCCTGCACACTCTCGGCGCCCTGCGACCAGAAGAACGCCGAGGCCTGCATCGCCGCGGGTGACGCGCTCCTCGTGCAACCGGCCTGCCGCGAGCAGGCCCTCGCGCGCTACGAGGTCGGCTGCGCCGGGGGCGCTTTGCGGGCGTGTTCGAAGCTCGGGTTTCGGTTGATCGAGAAGTCGCGCGAGCCCGCGATCGTGAAGCGCGCCGTGAGCCTCTTCACCAGGGCCTGTGACGGCCACGACGCGCTCGGCTGCGCGAACCTCGCCAGCCTCACGTGGGACGGGGAAGGCGTGGCGAAAGATCCCCGGAAGGCCGCGACGCTGAGCGAGCGGGCGTGCACGGCGGGCGATGCGTTTTCCTGCGGCACGCTCGGCAGCCTGTGGGCCCAGGGAGACCTGGGCGCGAAGGACGTGGTGAAGGCGGCGAAGTACTTCGACCAGGCCTGCCGCGGAGGCAGCGCGTCGGGCTGCAACCAGCTCGGCATGGCGATGTGGTCCGGCTCGGGCGTGAAGAAGGACGAGAACGGCGCGATGGATGTGTGGGCGAAGGCCTGCTCGGAGAAGAACGCGGCGGGCTGCGCCAACCTCGGCCGCGCACTGACGAGCCGGGGCGACGACACCCGCGCCCGCCAGCTGATGACCCGGGCCTGCGCGCTGGGCGATGAGGAGGCGTGCAAGGACAAGGGCTTCGCGGCGCCTGACGTCGATGACTGAGGGCAGAGGCCCCCTCGACTCCGCTCGGGATGAACGGCGCTCTCAAGAACGCTTCACGCGTCGCCCAGCTCTTCGGAGACCTCTTCTTCACCCTTCGGCACGCCATCGACGTAGATGACGCAGTGCCCGAGCTGCGCGGCCACGCGTGCGCCAGGCGTCACCACGCCGGTGAGGTTGAGCGGGTCGACCGCGGCGACGCGAATTGATTCTCCGGTGAGCGGCGCGCGGCGCACCGCGCGGGCCACGTCGAGCGCCTCGGGCAACGCGAACTGCTCGCCCGAGAAGCCGTGCAGGAAGCGGCCCCCGCGCACCTCGCCGCGCGCCTCGAAGCGCCGGTAGAGCTGCACGAGCTCGCGCCACGGCGGGCTGAGCGATTCACGCACCACCAGGTCGCGGAAGACGATGCCGTAGCGCTGCAGGAACTGCCACGCGAGCTTCTCCTCGAGCACGCCGGGCTCCATCGGTTCTTGCGGCTGGAGAATGAACCAGCGCCCCGGCCCACCCCGCTGCAGCGCGCGCTGCCGCTTGCGCAGCTTCGGCGACTGCAGCACCCGCAGGTTCTGCACGGCGTCGGCGGTGATGAAGCCGCGCGAGAGCAGTTCCCACAGCGCGTCTTCCACCTCGACCGGCAGCCGCCGCGCGCCCTGCTGCAGCTCGGTGAAGAACGACGCGCCGCGCCGCTCGAACACCTTGAGCACGTCGGCGGCGGCGTGCGACAGGTCTCCCGGCCACGGCCTGGGTCCATCGGCGAGCACCGCGCCGGGCCGCGCTGCCTGCAGCAGCCACTCGAGATCGCTGCGGCGCGCGAAGGTGAGCGAGGCCGCGCGCCCCTGCACCGTGCGCTTCGGCGTCTCTGGTTGCTGCGTGACCTCGACGCCGCGGCGCGGACCCGGCGCGATCGTCTTCGTCTTCCCCTCGAGGCGCGAGTTCGCCGTTTCCTTCAGCGTGAGGCGGCCCCAGGCCACGTCACCGCTGAAGCACGCGTCTTCGAGCCACTCGCCCACGTAGTGACGCATGCGGGTGGGGAAGAGCTCGCGTTCCCACGCGGCCGCGGGGGCTTCCCAACCCTGGAGCAGCGAGACCAGCTTCGCCAGGCCTCCCGGCCCACGCAGCCGCGACTCGGCGTCGACGTGGTGCCAGCGGAAGAGGAAGCGCATGAAGTCCTGCTGCGAGAGGGGCTCGATCTCCTTGCGCAGGCGGCCCACCGTGAGCCGGTGGATTCGCTGCAGCAGGCGGCGATCGCACCACTCGACCTCTTCGGCCGTGGCGCTGGGGCGGAAGGTGCCTCGCAGCACCTGGCCCTGCGACTCGAGCTTCGCCAGCGCGGCGTCGACGTCGTAGCGGGTCAGGCCGAGGCGGCTCATCAGCTCGGGCACGGTGATGGGCCCGACCACTTCCATCCAGCCGCGGATCACCTGGCGGGCCGCGGTCTCGCGATCGACGGGGAGATCTCCGGGCAGTGGTGAGAGGGCCAGTTTGGCGTCGGGGAAGAGGGCCCGGATGAGGGGGACTCTCTCGGCGGCGTAGGCGTGGTTCTCGTGTTCCGCCGCCCGACCAGCTGATCTCAGTGACTGGAGGTACTGCCCCTCACCCTGACCCTCTTCTCCCTCGAGGCGCGAGTTCGCCGTTCCCCGCTTCGCAGGGAGAGGGAACCAGACGAGTTGCAGGAGCGTGTCGTGGAACTCCTCCGCGTCGCGGAAGTCGGGCGCGGCTTCGGCGATGACCTGATCGATCGCGGCCTGGTCGAGCGCTCCGAAGGCCACCGCGTCGGCCGGCGGCAGCGTGCGGCGGAGCGCGACGTTGCGGGCCCGGCGCTCTTCCAGCGGCGCCTCGTCGAGGAACGTGTACGGCGCCGAGTTGAGCAGCGCGTGCGCGAACACCGACGGCTCGGGCAGGTCGACCGCCACCTTGCGAATCGCCCCCGACTTCAACTTCGTGAGCACCTCCACCAGCCCGTCGATGTCCATCAGGTCGCGCAGGCAGTCCTTCATCGTCTCGTTCACCAGGGGGTGATCCGGCGGCTCGAGCTCCATGCCCCCGTGGTTGTCCTGGCAGCCGACCTGCTCGGGGAACACCGAGGCGATCAGATCCTCCGCGCGCGCCCGCTGAATCGGGGGCGGCACCTTCTTCCCGTTCTGCAGCCGCGACAACGCCAGCGCCCGCCCCGCCGCCCAGCGGAAGCGCGTGCCGAACATCGGCGCCTGCAGCACCGCCTGGGTCAGCACCTTCTCCGCCGTCTTCGGAGAGACGAAGTCGAAGATGTCCATCAACGGGAACGAGTGCTGCTCGCTGAGAGACAGCAGGATGCCGTCGTCGCTCGCCGCCGCCTGCAGCTCGAAGTCGAACGTGCGGCAGAACGACTTGCGCAGCGCCATGCCCCACGCCCGGTTGATGCGCGCGCCGAACGGAGCATGCAGGAGCAACTGCATCCCACCCGCCTCGTCGAAGAAGCGCTCGGCGATGACCGTGTTCTGTGAAGGCACCGCGGTGAGCGCAGCAGCACCCGCCTTCACGTAGCGGATGAGCAGGTCGGCCGCGTGCGCGGGCAGCTTGAGCTCGCCCGTCAGCCACGCCTGCGCGTCGTCACGCGCCATCACCTCTTCGCGCAGCTTCGAGACCTCGAGCGACAGCTCCTCGGTGCGCGCGGGCGCCTCGCCGTTCCAGAAGGGAATGGTGGGCGACTGGCCGTGGGCGTTCTCGACCCGCACCTCGCCGCCGTAGACCCGCCGAATGCGCCACGAGGTGCTGCCGAGCACGAACACGTCGCCGGGCATCGACTCGATGGCGAAGTCTTCGTCGAGGGTGCCGACGGTCTTGTCCTCGGGCTCGGCCTTCACCGCGTAGCTGAAGAGATCGGGGATCGCGCCGCCGTTCTGCAGCGCCATCAACCTCGCCCCCGCGCGGGGGCGCAGCACCCCGTTGACGCGATCGCGGTGCAGATGCACCCGTGAGCGCCCCCGGGTGGTGGTCACGCCCTCGCTCACCAGGTGCAGCACCTTCTCGTATTCCTCCCGGGTGAGCGTCTCGTACGGCATGGCGCGCCGCAGCACCTGGAACAGCTCCTCTTCGTTCCATTCCCGGGCGGCGACCTCGGCCACCACCTGCTGCGCCAGCACGTCGAGGGGCTTCTCGGGCATGCGCACCGCGTCGAGGTGACCGCGCGAGATGGCGGCCAGCAGCGCGGTGCTCTCGACCAGCTCGTCGCGCGTCATGGCGAAGAGCACGCCCTTCGAGATGGCGGCCTTGTGGTGACCACTGCGGCCCAGGCGCTGCAACATCACCGCGATGCTGCGCGGGCTGCCCAGCTGCACCACCAGATCGATCGACCCCACGTCGAGCCCGAGCTCGAGGCTGGCGGTGGCCACCATCACCTTGAGCGTGCCCGACTTGAGGCGGTCTTCCGCCTTGAGCCGCAGCTCGCGCGCCATGCTGCCGTGGTGCGCGGCGACCTTGTCGTGCCCGATGCGCTCGCCGAGATCGTGCGCGACGCGCTCGGCCAGCCGCCGGGTGTTGGAGAAGACCAGCATGGTGCGGTGCTCGGCCGACAGCGCCACGATGCGGTCGTACAGCTGGCCCCACATCTCGTGCGTGGGCGCGGCAGACAGCTCGTCTTCGGGCACCTCGAGCCACAGCTCCCAGGGGCGCACGTGGCCCACCTGCACCACCTCGCACGGCGGGCGGCCTTCGCGCGGCTCCCCCACCAGGAAGTGCGCGAGGCGATCGAGCGGCCGGGTGGTGGCGGACAGGCCGATGAACTGCGGTGACCTGCCGGTGAGCGCCTTGAGCCGCTCGAGCGAGAGCGCGAAGTGAGAGCCGCGCTTGTCACGGGCCAGCGCGTGGATCTCGTCGACCACCACCGTCTTCACCGACCGGAGCGTCTCGCGGCTCTTGTTGGCGGTGAGGTAGAGGTACAGCGACTCGGGCGTGGTGATGAGGATGTGCGGCGGCTTCTTCACCATCGAGGCCCGCTCGTGCGCCGGGGTGTCGCCGCTGCGCACCATCACGCGGATGTCGGGGAGCTCGAAGCCCAGCACCTTCGCGCGCTCCTTGAGCTGCTGCAGGGGCAGCAGCAGGTTCTTCTGCACGTCGTTGCCCAGCGCCTTGAGCGGCGAGACGTAGAGCACGTGCGTCTCGTCGGTGAGGGTGCCCGCCGCCGCCGAGCGGTAGAGCTCATCGAGGCAGGCGAGGAAGGCGGTGAGCGTCTTGCCCGAGCCGGTGGGCGCGGCGATGAGCACGTCCTTCCCCTCGCGGATGACGGGCCACCCGCGGATCTGCGGCTCGGTCGGCTCTCCCAGCGTCTCGTGAAACCAGTCACGGACGACCGGGTGACACGGCTGCAGCGCTTCGTGCACGGGGGGCGGCATGGGCCAAACTGAACAGGAGTTCACTGTTCGGATCAACTGGTCGATGTGCCGGTGACTCCGACCGGAAGGCGGTGGTGCGCGAGCACGGCGCAACACGGCGCAGACGCACTACAGTGGGCGCGATGCTCCCGGTGCTCCTCAGTGCCCTGATGATGACCACGCCGCCCCTGGTGCAGGCGCCAGAGGAGCGCGCGCCGCTGGTGCAGGCGCCGGGCAAACTCCCTCCCTACCCGCAGGCCCCCACGGCCCCGTACGCGTACCCGGGCCTGACGAGGGTGCGCCAGGCCCCGCCTCCACCCGCGCCGCTGGCCGACGCGACCCTGGGGCTCTTCTTCGCGCCGCTGAGCCTCTTCTCGCTCTCGTTCTGGCTCGAAGGCGACCTCGCGCTCGTCGGTGGGCTCGACCTGTTCGCGAACGTCGGGGGCGGGCCGCTGGGGCAGTTCGGCTTCGACGTGGGCCTGCGGTACTACGTGCAGGGCAGGTCACTCGAGGGCTTCTTCGTCGACCTGCGCGGCTCGGTGTTCTCGATGCCCGCGAGCGAGCTGTGGATGGCCGGGCCCGGGCTGATGATTGGCCACGGGTGGCGCATCAAGCGCTTCACCCTGTCGATCGCGCTGGGTGCGACCACCTGGTACGGCGTGAACCGCGGGAGCGTGGGCACTGTCGCCCTCCTGGGCCTCCCGCTGACCGACGCCGAGGTGATCATCTTCCCCGGGGTCACCCAGCCCCCGAATGATCGGCCCGGCGTGCAGCCCACCGTGCGCGTCTCGCTCGGGCCCTGGTTCTGACTCAGCTCCCCGAGGGCTTGAACACGAAGGGGTAGGTCACGCGGAAGCCGGCAGAGCGCCCCACGGGGAACTGCCAGGTGCGCACCCGCGAGACGAGGCAGTCACTGAGCACCTCGCTGCGGGCGGTGCTGTTCTCGACGCGCGCGGCGGCGACCGAGCCCGACGCGCCCACCGCGAACTGCACCGACACCTTGCCCGCGAGCGCGGGCGACTGCTGCAGCGCCATCTCGTAACAGAAGCGGATCTGGTCGCGGTGGCCGTTGATCACCTTGCGGATGAGCTCCTTGTCCATGCACGCGCCAGCGCCGTCACAGATGATCGGCGGGTCCGGAGTGATGTCGGGGCCGCGGCTCTCCTTGCACGGGCCCGGACCGCGGCAGAGCTCGCCGAGGCCCTTCCTGCTCGCGGTCCCCGACCGGATGATGGCGCCGATCTGCACCGGGTCTCCGCCTGGGCCGCCCGCGCCGTTGCCGCGAATCGACCAACCGCCCATGCCGTCGCCGTTCGCCGCCACCACGTTGCCGAACGCGCCGGTGAGCTCCTTGCCCAGGCCACCGGGTCCGACGATGCCGGCCGCGCCCGCGCCCGAGAAGATGGAGTTCGCCAGCTGCTTCGCGGTCTGCGTGTTCGAGCCGCCCGTGTCCTTCACCGGCTTGTTCGGCGGTCGCGGCGTCCCCTCGGCCGCGGGCTTCTTCGTGGGCCGCTTCGTGATCTCGCTGGCGGCCTCGGCGCTGTGCTTCTTCGGCTGCGGCTTCTCGGCCTTCACCAGGATGTGGCGCATGCGCGTCACGTCGGTCGACAGCGCGTCGTCGTCGCCCGTGCCCTCGTTGAGCTGCGCGCTCATCGCCATCACCATGAAGAGGGCGAAGCAGATCAGCAGCGTGTTGAGGAAGCGGTAGTCGACGGTCAGCCCACCCAGCGCGCGGGGAGGCGCCCGCACCCGGAAGGCCTCGACCGAGACCGGCCCGTTGCCCAGGCGCAGCACGTCGGCGCGGCCGATGTCGAAGCTCCAGCCTTTCTGCTCTTCCACCGCCAGCCCGCGGTGCACGGCGTCACCCAGCGAGAGCGGCGTCTGCCCGTTGCGCAGCAGCTCGCCCACCACGCCCTCCTGGAAGTTCAAGGAGAAGTGCCGCGCGCCCGCTTCGAACTGCAGCGGCGCCTCGGCGGCGGCCACCGACTCGCCCGTGGAGGCCAGGGCCAGCTTCCGCCCCGGGTGAATCAGGTGAGTGGCGACGCGACGCTCACCCCAGAGCACTCGCACACACAGCGCTTCTCCCCGCGATTCGATCGACATGCCCCTCGGACACCGCCCCGAATTGAGGGTTCCGCGTCCGAGGTGGGTGATACACGCCGCGCCATGACGTTGCTGCGCGCCGCCGATGTATCCCTCTCCTTCGGGAGCCGAACGCTCTTCGAGCGCATCGAGTTCGTGATCGAAGAGGGCGAACACGTCGGCCTGGTCGGCGTGAATGGCAGCGGCAAGTCGACGCTGATGAAGATCCTCGCGGGCCAGGTGAAGCCCGACTCGGGCGTCCTGCAGATCCAACGCGGCGCGCGGGTCACCTTCCTCCCGCAGGAGCCCACCTTCGACGAGGGCGCCACGGTGAAGTCCGAGCTGGAGGTCGCGCAGGCGCCGCTCAGGGCGGCCCTCGAAGAGCATGCGCGCCTGAGCAAGGAGCTCGAGAGCAGCCACGACGAGCGGGCGCTGGCGCAGCTCTCGTCACTCTCGGAGCAGATCGAACGGCACGGCGGCTGGGACACCGGGCACGAGGCGAAGAAGCTGCTCGATCGCCTCGGCGTGAAGGACTGGGAGCGCCCCATCTCCGAGCTCTCGGGCGGCCTGCGCAAGCGGGTGGCCATCGCGCGCGCCCTGCTCTCGCGCCCCGACCTGCTCATGCTCGACGAGCCCACCAACCACCTCGACGCCGAGACGGTGGCCTGGCTCGAAGACGAGCTCGACGGCTTCGAAGGCGCGCTGCTGCTGGTGACGCACGACCGCTACTTCCTCGACGGCCTGGTCGAACGCATGGTCGAGGTCGAGCCACCCGGCAGCGCCAACGGCGGCGGGCTGATCAGCTACCCCGGCAACTACGAGACCTACCTCGAGCAGAAGTACGCGAGCATCGAGCAGGCCACGGTGGCCGAGCACAAGCGCGAGATGTGGATCGCGCAGGAAGTGGCGTGGCTCCGTCGCGGCCCGCAGGCGCGGCGCACCAAGAGCAAGGCCCGCATCGAGCGCGCCCACAAGCTGCTCGCCGAGCGCGGTTTCCAGCGCCCGCGCGTGCCGCAGCTGCAGATGGCCACCGCCCCGCGGCTCTCGCAGACGGTGATCGAAGCGAAGTCGGTGAGCCAGGGCTTCGACGGCCGAATGCTCTTCACCGGCGTCAACGTCATCATCCAGCCCGGTGAGCGGGTGGGCATCGTCGGGCCCAACGGCGCGGGCAAGACCACGCTGTTGCGCACGCTGCTGGGCGAGCTGCCGCCGGCGAAGGGCAGCGTGGTGCTCGGGCCCCGCACCAAGATCGCCTACTTCGATCAGCAGCGCCTCACGCTCGACGAAGAGGCCACCGTCGCCGAGAACGCGTGGCACGACGAGTGGGTGCAGCTGGGCGGGCAGAAGGTGCGCCTGGCCGACTACCTCGAAGACCTGCTCTTCCCCGTGCTGATGCAGCGGCAGAAGGTGAAGGCGCTGTCGGGCGGCGAGCGCAACCGCCTGCTGCTGGCCAAGCTCTTCCTCGAGGGCGCCAACGTGCTGGTGCTCGACGAGCCCACCAACGACCTCGATCTCGTCACCTTGAACGTGCTCGAGCGCCAGCTGGTGCAGTTCAGCGGCGCGGTGCTGGTGGTCACCCACGATCGCTACTTCCTCGACAAGGTCGCCACCTCGGTGCTCGCCGTCGAAGGCGACGGCAAGGTCACCCGCTACGAAGGCAACTGGTCCATGTACCAGCGCCTCCGCCCGCCCCGCCCGTGGATGGAGACGGCGAACTCGCGCCTCGAGGGGAAGACGGCAAAGCCCGCCGCTGCGCCGAAGCCCGTCTCAGCGCCGCTCACCGGCCCAGAGCCGAAGAAGGGGGGCCGGCTCTCGTACAAGGACCAGCGCGAGCTCGACGGCATGGAGGCCGCCATCGAGCTGGCCGAGACGAAGAAGGCGGCGCTCGAGGGAAAGCTCGCAGACCCGGCGGTCTTCACCCGCGCGGGTGAAGTGGCTGCGCTCTCTTCCGAGCTCGAGGCGGTGACCCGCGACGTCGAGCGGCTCTACGCCCGCTGGCAGGAGCTGCAGTCGCTACTCGGCTGAAGGCTCCGGCTGTAGGCAGAGCTGGCAGCCCGAGCAGGTGCCGCAGGGCAACTGGAAGCTCTGCGTGACGCAGGCACCGGCTGAGCAGCGCGGCCCGGTGCAGCTCTGATGGCGCTGGCAGTCGAGACAGCTGCAGCCCGCGCTGCAGGTGCCGCACGACGGTGGCCCGCACAGGGTGTCGTCGGTGTTCCGGACGCAGGTCGTGGTGTCCGTCTCGGTGGACATCACCGCGTTGCACATGCTCGAGCCGCACGAGTACGAGGTGACGGTGCGCGTGCGCGTGCCGTTGTTTCCGCACGTCGTGGGGTAGCTGCAGCCCGACCAGGTCCCGTAGGTGGTGGTGCCACAACCATTGCCGTCCTGGCTGCGGTTGCAGCCGGCGGTGTCCGTCTCGGTGGTGGTGTTGGGGTCGCAGCCGCCCGTCGCGTTGCAGGAATAGGCAGTGGCCGACCGGGTGCGGGAACCGGTGTTGCTGCACGAATTGGCGTAGCTGCACGCGGTGTAGGCGCCGTACTGGGTGGCGCTACAGCTGTTGCCCGAGGTGGAACGGTTGCACCCGGAGGTGTCGTTCTCCGTCACCGTGCTGGTGTTGCAGGCCCCGCTGCCGCACGTGTAGGTCGACACCGTCCTCGAGCGGGTGCCGGTGATCGCGCAGGTGCCGCCGTAGTTGCACGAGCCCCACGCCCCGGTGTTCGTGGTGCCGCACGACAGGCCGCCCGTGGTCCGCACGCAGCCGGTGGAGTCGGTCTCGGTGGCGGTGGTCGAGCCGCAGGTGCCCGTCTGGCAGACCGGATCGGTGCGGGTGCGGGTGCGGCTGCCCGTCTCGGCGCAGGTCGAGCCGTAGCTGCACGAGCCATAGGCGCCGTACGTCGAGCTGCCACAGCTCACGTTGTTGGTAGTGCGGGTGCAGCCTGCCGTGTCGGTCTCGGTGTTCTGCACGGCGCTGCAGGTGCCGCTCGCGCAGAGCGGATCGGTGCGGGTGCGGGTGCGGCTGCCGGTGGTGGCGCAGGTCGAGGCGTAGTTGCACGAGGTGTACGCGCTGAAGGTGGTGGTGCCGCACGCGGTGCCCTCGCTGGTGCGCATGCAGCTCTGCGCCTCGCCCGTGTTCATCGGGCTGCAGGCGCCCGCGCCATTGCAGAGTGGATCGGTCCGGGTGCGGGTCTGGCCGCCACTGGTGGCGCAGGCGCTGCCGCCGTCGCAAACGCTCCAGGCGGTGAAGGTAGTGCTGCCGCAGCCCACGCCCGCATCGGCGAAGCCGTTGCCGGGGCAGGTGGCCGCGGTGCCGTTGCAGCGCTCTTCGACGTCGCAGGTCGAGGCCGCGGTGCGACAGACGCGGCTGGGGCCCAGCAGCCCACAGGTGCCGTTGACCGCCGCGCCCTGCGCCACGCTGCACGCGTCGCAGGCGTCGCCGCAGGCCGAGTTGCAGCACACCCCGTCGACACAGAAGTTCGAGGTGCATTCCGTCGCCGCGCCGCAGGTGACGCCGCTGGGCTTCTTCGCCGAGCAGTACGTACCGCTGCAGTACGTCGAGGCGGGGCAGCCGCTGGAGCAGAGGATGGGGCAATCGGCGAGCGTGCCGTTGCACACGATGGCACCGCCGCAAGCCGGGCTACCGGGGTCGCTCGCGGGCGCAGGCGTGCAGGTGCCGGGGCTCGCGGCGAGGTCGCAGCGATCGCAGCTGCCGCTGCAGGCCGAGTTGCAGCACACGCCGTCGGCGCAGAAGCCCGACTGGCACTCCGCGCTCGAGCCACACGTCGCGCCCGTCGCCTTGAGCGTCACGCAGCTGCCGTTGTTGCAGAAGCGGCCGGGCGCACACTGGCGCGAGGTGGTGCACGTGCCAGGGCACGAGCCGCTCACCCCGTCACACGCGTAGTCGCCGCACGTCGACGGCGCCGTCGCCTCGGGCAGCGGGGAGCAGCGGCCTTCGGTGCCCGCCGCGTTGCAGCTCTCACACGCGCCGGTGCAGGCGCTGCTGCAGCAGAGGCCCGCCACGCAGAACGCCGAGGTGCACTCGGCCCCGGTGGAGCAGGTGCTCCCGTTCGCCGAGAGCGGCTGGCAGACCGCCGCGACACAGCGCGTGCCGGCGCCGCAGGAAGCGCAGGTGAGGCCGCCCTGGCCGCACGCCGACAGCTCGTCGCCGTTGCGGCAGACGCCCAGGTCGTCGCAGCAGCCGGTGCAGGTCGAGGCGCTGCACCCCGCGGCGCCACCTCCGCCGCCCAGGCCTCCGCCGACGGCACCACCACCCCCACCGCCGGTGGTGCCTCCGCCGGTGGCCGCGCCTCCGCCGCCGATGCCCGTGTTCCCGCCGCCGGTGCCCGCGGTGCTCGGCGGCTTGCAGCGCCCGGCGTCATCGCAGTCGAAGCCCCCGAGCGCGGAGGGGTCGACGCAGGCGGACCCGCCCACCGCAGAGATCAACAGTGCCAACGACAGTCGCTTCATGACGACCTCAGTCCTTCAGGAAGAAGATGGTCGCCGCGGCGGTGAGGCCCGCGCTCAGGATTCCCGAGGTGAGCGCCACTGCTGCGTTCGTGTTCGCCTGGTTCGCGAGCGCGCGCGCCTGGTCTTCCGGCAGGCGGGTCCCCTTGGTCCCATCTCCGAGGTCGACCAGAGAGGCGTCGAACTGCGACTTCGCGTTGCCCGACATCACGCCGAAGGCGACCGCGACGCCCGCGGTGGCCGCGGCGCCGCCGGCGAAGACCCACGCGGCGACGCGCGGCGGCTTGCCCGGCACCTCTTCCACCAGCTCGGAGCCGGGCTGCTTCGGAGCGGGTACCAGCTCGGTCTTCTTCGGGGTGTCGGTGCGGGCCACCTCGAGCGGAGGAGGAGGCGGCGGCGGCTCGACGGCGGCCACCTTCTTCTTGAGCTCGAGCCCGGCCTTCACGTCACGCACGAAGACGACGATGGGCGCCGACATGGCGTCGCTCCAGCCGCTGAGCGACGACGAGACGTCGAGCGTGCCCAGCGATTCTTCACGATCGGCCGAGACCGCCTCGAGGTGAATCGCGAGCGTCTTGCCGACCTTGCCCACGTCGATGCCGACCACCACGGCCTTCGGCCCGAGGAGGATGGCGAGCTTGCCCAGGCACGCGCGCGTTCCCTGGCACGACTTCGGGTCGGAGAAGCCCGCCGAGCGGACTTCCTTCGCCGTGGCCGCGTCGTCGAGCAGCCCGCCCACGCCTTCGCGCTTGAACGAATCGAAGACGCGCTGGGCGATCTTCGGCGCGACGGCCTCGGCGCCGGGACGCTTGCTGGTCATCACCACCGCGACCGGGGTCCGCACCTCGGTGGACTGTCCGAGCGCGAGCTGCAGCATCAGGAGCGAAAGCACCCCGACACTGTACTTCTGCATCGTCCCGGGCGCGCGGTTGAGCACGCCCATGTGGGCCCGTGTGCGTCAGCGCTTGAGCTGCCCTTCGATGTCCCCGAGGAAGCCCCACGCCGCCTTGCGGTCGGAGTCGTTGGTCGCCTTCTGGATCTCCTTGCGGCCCTGCTCGATGAACTGGCGGAGCACGGCGTCTTTCTGCCCGGTCTCGGCTTCCTTCGAGGCGAGCAGCGCCTCGATCTTCTTCAGGCGGGCCACCAGCGCCTCGGTGGTGATGACGCGCCCCTTCGGCTTCGGGGGGTCCACCTTCACCGGCGGCTCCACCACCTTCGGCGGCTCGACGTTCGCGACCGGGTCCTTCGGCGGGTCGACCTTCGGGGGCTCGACGTTCGCGACCGGGTCCTTCGGAGGATCGACCCTGGGCGGCTCGACCTTCGGCGGCTCGACCGGCTTCACGTCGACCGGCGCGATCGGCGGCACCTCGGGCTGCTGGGTGTCGTTGCTCATCGCGAAGAGCGCGGCGACGCCGAGCGCCAGCAAGCCGACCAGGCCCGCGAGGATCAGGGGGAGCTTCGACTTCGGCGCCACCGGCGCGGCCTCTTCACCGGCGACGTCGAGCTGCAGCGACGGCGAGCTCGGCAGCGGCGCCTCGCCGGTCATCGCGGTCAGCGGAGACATGCGGGTCTCGGGCGAGGCACCACCGGTCCCCGGCGCGGTCACCGCGGGGGGAGCGGGCGGCGAACGCGTTCTCCCGGAGATCGACGGGTGGCCGCCGCTGCGGGGCGCGGGCGTCTTCACCGGCGCCAGAGACCCGGAGCGCGGCGCGGGCGTCGAGCCCACCACCCGGTTGCGCCCGGACGGAGGCGGCGTGGTGGAAATGGGCCGCTGGCCACCGCTCGAGGTCGTCGGCGGCGGCGTGAACTGCCCCGTGGGCGCGAGCTGGTTCTTGATGGCGAGCAGCTGATCGCGCATCACCGCGGCGCTCGGAGGCCGGTTGACCGACTCCTTCTCCAGCGCCCAGAGGATCACCTCGTCGAGCTCGGGGGGAATGTCGGGGCGGATCGACGAGGGCACGGGCGGCTTGTCTTCGACGTGCATCCACATCGTCTGCAGGGTGTTCTCGCCGCGGAAGACGCGCTCGCCGGTGAGCATCTCGAAGAGCACGCAGCCCAGCGCGTAGAGATCGGTCTGCGGGCTGATCGCCTTGCCCCGCGCCTGCTCGGGGCTGATGTAGTCGGGCGTGCCGAGAATGACGGACGCGCGCGTCTGCGGCGTCGCTTCACCCGCGATGGCGCCGAGCTTGGCGATGCCGAAGTCGAGCAGCTTCACGTAGGGCCGCCCGCGCCCCGTGTTCACCAGGAACAGGTTCGACGGCTTGATGTCGCGGTGAATGATGCCTGCCGAGTGCGCCGCCTCGAGCGCGTCGAGCATCTCGTCGGCCCAGCCCAGCGTCTCGGCCATCGGCAGCGGCGAGCGCTTCTTGATGATCTTGTCGAAGGCCTCGCCCTCGAGGAACTCCATCACGAAGTAGCGCGAGCCCTCGGGCAGCTGGCCGAAGCTGAAGATGTCGACGATGCCCCGGTGGCGGATCTCGTTGACCGCGCGCGCTTCCGAGAGGAACCGCTCCACCAGCTCGGCCTCGTTCGAGAGGCTGGGCAGGAGCACCTTGACCGCCACGCGCTTGCCGATGAGCGGGTGGCGCCCTTCGTACACCTCGCCCATGCCACCGACGCCGACCCGGGCGACGATCTCGTATTCGCCGATGCTCCGGCCGCTCAGATCGGGAATGTTGGAAGCCACGGGACGGGCGCACTGTAACGCGAGGACGTGCTTTCCGCCTCTCTGGCGACTACAGGCGCCGCGCATGACTCCTGCCGTTTCGCCGCTCGATGGTTCGCTCTTCGGCCCCGGCCAGCCCTGCTTCGGCTGCAGCCCGGACAACCCCGCCGGCTTTCACCTGCGCTTCACCATGGACGGCGACGACGTGGTCACCCGCATGGTGCCCGAAAAGCACCACCAGGGCCCGCTGGGGCTGATGCACGGGGGCCTCATCTCCACCCTCGCCGACGAGACCGCGGCGTGGGCCGTGCTCGCGGTGACCGGCAAGTTCGGCTTCACCACCCACTTCGAGGCGCGCCTGTCGAAGGGCGTGCGCATCGGCGTCGAGACCGAAGCCCGCGCGCGCCTGACGAAGAGCGGCAGCCGGGTGGTGAAGGCGACCGTGGAGATCCGCCAGGAAGGCGAGCTCTGCTTCACCGGCGACTTCACCTTCGTGATGCTCGATCGCGCCGGGGCCGAGCGCCTCATGGGCGGCCCGATGCCCGAGCAGTGGCTGCGCTATTGCCGCTGACCTCCACGGAAATCTGAGAGCGCGCGCAGGCCAGGTGATTGATCCACCTGCGTCGAGGTGGGGAACGCGCCTTGCTACGGGGACGACCATGCGCGCTGCCCTGATGGTCGTCGTCTGTCTCTCCGCCTGTGGTCGCGACGCCCTCCAGGCGTTCGGCGATGCGGGCACCGGCGGCGGCGTGGCGACAGGCGGCGGCTCGGCGACAGGCGGCGGCTCCGCGACGGGCGGCGGCTCGGCGACGGGTGGCGGCTCCGCGACGGGTGGCGGCTCCGCAACGGGCGGAGGCGGAGGCGCCTCGACCTGCCCGGGGCTCTCCGTCGAAGCGTGCCGTGCGCGCAGCGACTGCGCCGCGGACTTCTGCCTGCAGTGCACCTGCGAGCCGCAGTTCAAGGGCTGCCGCGCGCTCGCCGCCCAAGCCTTCGACTGCCCCCAGCTTGGCTGCCTCTCGCCCAGCTGCTGCCAGGCGCGCACGCAGTGCCAGAGCTTCGAAGACTGCGCGCCCCCGGGCACCCGCTTCCCCTGCGGCATCTGCAACAACCAGCCGAGCAGCTGCGCCAGCGACGCGCAGTGTGGCGCGACCGAGATCTGCGAGCCGCGCCAGTGCGGCTGCTCGGGCGAGACGGACTGCGTGCCCGGGTGCAGCCTCAGCAACCCCTGCGGCACAGGCACCACCTGCGTGAGCAGCCGCTGCCAGCCGAGCACCTGCACCGGCCCCGCCCAGTGCCCGTCCACGTTCGACTGCCGCAGCGGGCGATGCGAGCGCCGCGCGTGCAGCAGCGACACCGACTGCCGAGACGGCTTCTGCGTCACCGGCAGCTGCTTCGAGGGCTTCGGGGAATGCCGCGGCCCGGTGCCCTGAAGAATTGCCGAGCGGATGCTGAGGAGTAGGCTGCGCCACCCGTGCGCTTTCTCCCGCTCCTCCTCGCGCTGGTCGCCTCTACCCCGGCCTGGGCGGACAACACCGCCGACGAGGCCGACGTCGCGTTCGACCTGGGGAACAAGGCGTACGCGAAGCGCGACTACGACACCGCGCTCGCCTCGTACTTCCTCTCGTACCGGCTCGTTCCCAACCGCAACGTGCTCTTCAACATCGCCCGCTGCTACGAGGCGATCGATCGGCTCGACGAGGCCTACCGCTACTGGAACGACCTCTTCGTCGATCCCTCGCTGCCCGAGGGAGATCGGAAGGACGTGAAGGCGGCGCTGGTGCGGCTCGCGCCGAAGGTGGCGCTGGTCACCATCACGTCCACCCCGCCGGGCGCCGAGCTCTACGTCGATCGCAAGGACCTCGGGAGCCGGGGGCGCACCCCGCAGACCATCGCCGTCAACCCGGGCGCGCACACCCTGCTGCTCGAGCTGGCCGGCTACCGCCCCGGCAGCGTCAAGGTCACCGCCGCGCGCGGCCGCGACGCGAAGCTCACCGCCACGCTCGAGCGCGTGGTGGGCGGGGTGTCGATCACCGGCACGCCCGCGGGCGCGGTGATCCGCGAATCGGCCGACGGCGCCGAGCTGGGCCGCGTGCCCACCACCCTCTCCTTCCCGCCCGGCCAGCGGCTGCTGGTGGTGCAGGCGCCCGGCTTCCTGCCCCAGCAGGTGCTGGTCGACGTGAAGGCCGACGAGACGAGCGCGGCGAAGGTGGCGCTGACCGAGAAGCCGAAGCCCACGGGCAAGGTGGTGGTCACCGCGAACCGGGAGAACTCGGTGGTGCGCGTCGATGGCCGCGACTTCGGCTTCACCCCCACCGTGCTCACGCTCGCGGTGGGTGAGTACAAGATCGAGGTGAGCAACGAGGAGGTCACGCCGCTGGTGCAGCCGGTGAAGGTCACCGAGAACAGCGAGACCCGGGTGGCGGCCGAGCTCCGCTTCGCCCCCCCGAAGGTGGCGGCCGCGTCGAAGCAGGCCTTGAGCGTCGACGACGCCCCCGCCTCGGTCACGGTGATCACCCGCGAGGAGCTGCGCGCGTTCGGCTATCAGACCCTGGCCGAGGCGCTGCAGGCGGTGCGGGGCTTCTTCCTCGCCGACGATCGCGTCTACACCTACGTGGGCGTGCGCGGGTTCCAGCCGCCGGGCGATCTCAACACCCGCATCCTCGTGCTGTGGGACGGCCACCCCTTCAACGACGTGTGGGCCGGGCAGGCGTTCACCGCGCGCGACCTCGACGCCGATCTCTCGGCCATCGATCGCATCGAGGTGGTGCGCGGCCCGGCGTCGATCCTCTTCGGCACCGGCGCGTTCTTCGGCGTGATCAACGTGGTCACCCGTGCGGCGGTGGGCACCAACCGCAACGTCGAGGCGGTGGTGGGCGCGGGCGGGCAGAACGGGGTGAAGGCGCGCGTGATGGGCAGCCTCGCGAAGGACGGCGCCTCGCTCATGCTCACCGCCGCGGGCATGCTGGCGGAAGGCGCCCCCTTCACCGAGCTCAACGACCTCACCGTGCGCGGCCTCGACGGAGAGCGCTCGGTGGGCGTGGCGATGAAGGGCGAGTGGAACGGGCTGACGCTGACCGCGAAGCTCAACCAGCGCCGCAAGCAGGTGCCCACCGCCCCGCTCGGCAGCACGCCTGGCATCGCCGGCACCGAGTACACCGACGCCCGCGGCTTCGCCGAGCTTCGCTACGAGAAGGCGTGGAGCCGCGTCACCCTCACCGCCCGCGCCGCCTACGACGCGAGCCGGTACCGCGGCTACTACGCGCAGCTCGACACCGAAGGAAACCGCTTCCGCGACACCGACACCGGCGGGGCCGACTGGTTCAGCGGAGAGGTGCGCGTCGCCGCCACGCTCTTCGCCGGCAACCGGCTCACCGGGTCCCTGGAAGGCCAGGGCCAGTTCGTCACCCAGCGCCCGGTGGGCGCGCCCGTGGAAGATCCCCACACCCGCGTGCTGCTCGCCGGCACCATCATCGACGAGTGGCAGGTGATCAGCCGGCTCTTCCTCCAGGCCGGCCTGCGCGTCGACAAGTACCTCGACCTGCCCGACATCGCGCTTTCCCCGCGCGGCGCGGTGGTGGCGAAGTTCTACGACGGCGGCGTCACCAAGCTGGTGGCGGGCCGCGCCTTCCGTGCACCGACGGTCTACGAGACGTACTTCAACGACAACAACGTGAGCCAGCGCACGCCCACGGTGCCGCCGAAGCCCGAGCTGATCACCACGTTCGAAGCCGAGCACTCGCACGATCTCACGCCCGAGCTGCGCATCACCGCGGGCGGCTACTTCAACCTGATCGACCAGCTCGTGGTGCTCAGCGAGGACACCTTCGAGACCCCGCTGTGCGCCACCGTCGAAGGGCCCACCCAGTGCGTCGTGTACTCGAACTCGCCAGGGCGGCTCACTGCAGCGGGCGCCGAGGTGCAGCTGCGCTGGCAGCCCGGGCGCTTCACCCTGGTCGAGGCCTCGTATTCCTTCGTCACGCTCGGGGGCGCGGACATCACCGGCGCCGCCTACCCGTCTCACGTCGCGGCGCTGCGCGCGATGGTGCCGCTCAAGGAAGGCCTGGTGCGCCTCTCGGGCCAGGGCATCTACCAATCGGGCCGGCGCGCGCGCGACGGCACGGCGGCGGGCGAGGCGCTGCTGCTCAACTTCGGGCTCTCGGGTGAGTACGGGCCGGTGCGCTACTTCGCGGGCGTGCAGAACCTGCTCGACCAGCGCTACGCGGTGCCGGTGCTGAGCGAGGCCGCGGCGTCGAAGGTGCCGCAGTACGGCCGCACCTTCTTCATCGAGCTCTCCGCCGGCTTCTGAGTTGCACTGCAGCGGCGCATGTCGCGACGCGCGTGGCTGGTCGGCCTCACCTGTGCGGTGTGTCTCGCGGGGGCCGTGGTCACGCTCCCGCGCCTGCGGCTGTTGACGCACGCGGCGCAGTACGGGCGGGCTCGCCCCCTGCGGATGCCGGTGTCGGGGCTCCAACCACGCGAGGCGCGCTCGAGCTGGCACGCGCCGCGCTCGGGTGGGCGCAGGCACGAGGGCATCGACCTGTTCGCGAAGAAGGGCACGCCGGTGGTGTCAGCGACCCGCGGCGAGGTCTGGCGCATCGGCACGGACCGGCTGGGCGGGAACGTGGTGACGGTGCTCGGTGACGGGCCGGCGCTCTACTACTACGCGCACCTCGACGACTGGGACGACGGGCTCTACGTGGGGCGCAGGGTGGAGAAAGGCACGGTGCTGGGCCTGGTGGGCAACACGGGCAACGCGCGCACCACGCCGCCGCACCTGCACTTCGGGGTGTACCGGGTGGGCTGGTGGCGCTCGGGCGCGGTCGACCCCGCACCGCTGCTCGGCGTTCGCTAGCAGCTCTCCCTCTCCCTGCGCAGCGGGGAGAGGGCGGGGTGAGGGGCCCAGCCTCAAACCGACTACGGTCGCGGCGCCGTGCTGCTCCTCTTCCTCACCTCGCTGCTCTGGGCCTTCTCGTTCGGCCTGACGAAGCAGCTCGCCGGTCTCGACGGCGCCTTCATCTCGGCGGCGCGCCTCGGTCTCGCGCTGATCGTCTTCCTCCCCTTCCTGCGCCTCCGCGGCCTGCCCGCGCGCGCGCGGTGGAGCTTCCTCGCCATCGGCGCGCTGGAGTTCGGGCTGATGTACCTCGCGTACAACGAGAGCTACCGCTTCCTGAAGAGCGCCGAGGTCGCGCTCTTCACCCTCACCACGCCCATCCTGGTGACGCTGGTGGCTGACGCGCTGGAGCGCCGGCTGCGGGTGCAGGGGCTCGTCGCCGCGCTGCTCGCCGTGGCCGGGGGCGCGTGCATCGTCTTCCGCACCGCGCTGGTCGACGGCACGCTGCAGGGGATCGCGTTGGTGCAGCTCGCCAACCTCGCCTTCGCGCTGGGCCAGGTGCTCTACCGCCGCGAGCGCCAGCGCCTGCCGGGCGTGAGAGACGTCGAGCTCTTCGGGCTGCTCTACCTGGGCGCCATCGCGGTGGTGCTGCCAGCCTCGCTGCTGCGCACCGACTTCACGGCGCTCGCCCCGAGCACCACCCAGTGGGCGATCCTCGCCTACCTGGGAATGATCGCCTCGGGCCTGGGCTTCTTTCTCTGGAACCGCGGCGCGACGCAGGTGAGCGCGGGGACGCTGGCGGCGATGAACAACGCGAAGGTGCCGCTCGCGGTGGCGGTCTCGCTGCTGGTGTTCGGCGAGCAGGTCGATCTTCCCCGCCTGCTGCTCGGAGGAGCGCTGCTGGCGCTGGCGGTGTGGGTGGCGGAGCGAAAGCCGGGAGCCAGCCATGCTATCGACCCGGGGTAGATGGAGCCCCGCTTCAAGACCACCCGAGCCATCACCGCCCTGGCGTTGGCCTTCGGCTTCCTCGTCAGCACCATCGGGCTGGTGATCAGCCTGGCGTGGGCGGGCACGGCGCTGGCGGGCCTGGTGATGCGGCACGCGAGGGGCGGGGCGCTGCTCGTCGGGTGGGGCGCGGCGATCTCGCTGATCGTCGTCGCCGCTGTGCTCGCCTGGTCGCTCTTTCCCCGCACGCGGCGCTTCACGCCTCCGGGCCCTGAGCTCAAGAGAGAGCTGCACCCCGCGCTCTTCAAGGAGATCGACCGGGTCGCCGCGCGCTGTGGAGTGAAAGGCCCCCGCCACGTCTACCTCGCGCCCGACGTGAACGCGTTCGTCGCCGACGTGGGGGGCGTGCTGGGCCTGTTCACCACGCGAGTGCTGGGGCTGGGGCTGCCGCTGCTGCACTGTCTCTCGTTGGCCGAGCTGCGCGCGGTGCTGGCGCACGAGTTCGGTCACTTCGCGGGAGGCGACACGCGCATCGGCCACTGGGTCTACCGCGCGCGGGCAGCGACGCACGACATCGTGGAGGGCCTCGACGGAGCGGCCGAGGTCTCTGCCTCGAGTGACTTCGTGGCGCTCACGCTCTTCTTCGCGTTGGTGCGCTGGCCCTTCGTGCGCTTCGGCCACTTCTACATGCGCTTCACGCTCGCCCTCGGAAGGGCGCAGGAGCTCGCGGCGGACGCGCTGGCCGCGCAGCTCGAAGGAGTCGAAGTGCTCACGCGTTCTCTCCAGAAGGTGCGCGCGGCCTCGGTGGGCTTCGACAGCTACATGCAGCACGAGGTGGTGCCGCTGCTCAGTGAAGGCTACCTGCCGCCAATCGGGCCGGGGCTCTCGCGCTTCCTCGACTCGCCCACGGTGGCGAGGCAGCTCGAGCGGGTGGCCACCACGATGGACCGCGAGCCCGAGCAGGAGCACGACTCGCACCCTCCCCTCTCAGTGCGGATCGCGCACGCGAGATCGCTGGGCCTCAAGCCGCCGCGAGCGAACGGAGCGGTGGAAGGCGCCGCGCACGAGCTCCTCACGCACCGGCCAGAGCTGGAGATGTTGATGGTGGCTCGCTGGGTGAAGGGCGCTCCGCTCAAGCGGGTGCGTTGGGAAGATGCGGGAGGCGTGCTCGAGCGGGTCTTCCGCAGCCGCGCAACCGAATTGGCGCCAGCCCTCGAAGGCCAGACCCCCGCTTCGCTCCCGCGAGAGCGGGCAGCGGTGCTGAAGCTGCTGGAACAAAGCCACGGCAAGTCCTTCGCAGCCCTCACCGACGATCGGCTCCTGCTGATCGCGGCGAACACCTGGTCCGACGTGATCGTCGCCCTGCTGCTCGACGCAGGCTTCACGGCCACCAGCGAGCTCGGCCGGCCCCTGAGGCTGACGAGGGGAGACGAGAGCTACGAGCCCGTGCGGCTGCTGCACGAATACCTCTTCGACGGAGCAGACGCCCCCTGGCTCGCCATGTGGAGTTCCGTGGGCCTGACGCAAGCCGAGCTGGGGCGAGTGGCCCCGCAGGCCTGAACCGGCACCGAAGCCGAGCGCGAGCGCGAGCGCGAGTGCCGTTCCCGCGACCGTCGCCGTGGCCCGTGAACGAACCCGATCGCGATCCCGATCCCGTAAGCCGACCCGTAAGCCGACCCCGAAGCCGGCCTTCCCGAACCCGGCTTCCCCGAAGCCGAACCCGCTGCTATCCCGCCCCCGTCATGAACGTCGACGCAACACTCCACCGCGCCCTCACCAACCTCGCCCGGCGGCAGGCCCCCCGCGGCAGCTGGCCGAGCGACTACGGCGGCCCGATGTTCCTGCTCCCGATGTGGGTGGCGCTGGCGTACGTGACGAAGCGCCTCCCCAGCGAAGCGCGCACGGCCCGCGTGCTCACCTACTTCACCAACGTCCAGCGCCCCGACGGCAGCATCGGCCTGCACGCCGAGTCCACCAGCGGCAGCATGTTCACCAGCACGCTCACGTACGTGGCGATGCGCCTGCTCGGCCTGCCCGCAAGCGACGAGCGTCTGACCAGGCTCCTCACCTGGATCCACGCGAACGGCGGAGCGCTCGGGGCCGCGTCCTGGGGCAAGTTCACCCTCTGCCTGCTCGGGCTCTACGACTGGAAGGGCATCGTCCCGCTGCTGCCCGAGCTCTGGCTGCTGCCGGCTGAAGCGCCGATGAACCCGGGCCGTCTCTGGTGCCACGCGCGCATGGTCTACCTGCCGATGGCCTGGCTCTACGGCACGAAGTCGACGGCGCCGGACGATCCTCTCCTCCGCGCCATCCGCCACGAGCTGTACCAGGGCCGCTACGCCGACGTGCGCTGGGAAGCGCAGCGCGACGTGGTGGCGAAGGCCGACAGCTACCGCCCTGCGACCGCCGCGCTCAAGGGCGTCAACCTGGCGCAGGTGGGCCTGGAGAAGCTCCCCACCCTCCTGCGCAAGCGCGCGCTCGACGAGTGCCTGAAGCTCATCCGCCACGAAGACGCGGCGACGCACGATCTCGACATCGGCCCGGTGAACGCGGTGCTGAACATGTTCGTGCACCACTTCCGCGGAGCAGCCGGCCGCGAAGACTTCGAGCGGGGTTGGCCGAAGTTCGACGACGCCTACCTCTGGGACGGCCACGACGGCCTGAAGATGCAGGGCTACAACAACGCCGAGCTCTGGGACACGGCCTTCGCCATCCAGGCCCTCACCGCGGCGGAAAAGTCAGGCGCGCTCACCACCGAAGAGACGAGCAGCGTGCTGGGCAAGGCGTACGACTTCCTCCGCGCCAACCAGATCCTCGAGGACGTGCCCGAGGCCGCGCGCCACTACCGGCACGCGAGCCGGGGCGGCTGGCCCTTCAGCAACCGCGAGCACGGCTGGCCGATCACCGACTGCACCGCCGAGGGCCTCAAGTGCGCGCTCGCGCTCGAGGGCCGCTTCGCCTCGAAGATCCCCGACGCGCTGCTGCACGACTCGGTGCGCTTGATCCTGTCCTGGCAGAACGAAGACGGCGGCTGGGGCACGTACGAGAAGCAGCGCGGCGGCACCTGGCTCGAGGCGCTCAACCCGTCGCAGGTGTTCGGCGACATCATGATCGACACGTCCTTCGTCGAGTGCTCGAGCGCCTGCGTGCAGGCCCTGGTGAAGGCGAAGGAGCGCTTCGGCCGCACCTTCGATCTCGACGAAGCGATCGGGCGCGGGGTGGCCTTCATCCGCAGCCAGCAGCGCGACGACGGCAGCTTCGAGGGGAGCTGGGCGGTCTGCTTCACCTACGGCACCTGGTTCGCCATCTCGGCGCTGCGGGCCGCGGGCGCGCGCAAGGACGACTCAGCGGTGCGCCGCGCCGTGGCCTTCCTCCTCGGCAAGCAGCGCGCCGACGGCAGCTGGAGCGAAGCCGGCGACACCTGCCGCGAGCGGCGCTGGCTCGAGGGCACCGAGGGGCACGTGGCGCAGACCTCGTGGGCGCTGTCGGCCCTCGTCCGCGGGGGCTGCGAAGACCAGGCCGCGCTGGACCGCGCCGCCCAGTGGCTCTGCGCCCGCCAGGAAGCCGACGGCAGCTGGGCCCGCGAGCCGCTGGTGGGCGTGTTCAACCGCACCTGCCTCATCAACTACGACTGCTACCGCCACTACTTCCCCGTCTGGGCGCTGGCCGAGTGGAAGCAGCGCGGTCACTTGACGACGAGCGTCGGGTCTCCGTGAAGCTGGGCCTCGGTGCCCGCCCACAACTTCGGGGGATCGAGGTGCGGCCCGCCGACTGAGTCGACGACGCCGGCCACGCCCTTCACCAGCGAGCCCGAGAGATCGTCCTTCGTCTCCTTGTTCGCCTCGTCCACCGCCGTGCGCAGGTCGACGCCCTTCACCCAGCGAGGGAGGAAGTAGGTGAGGAACAGCGGCGCCACGTTGCCGCCCGGGTGCCCCACGTACGCGCGTG
Organism: Archangium sp.; assembly: GCA_030681645.1. Lineage (GTDB taxonomy): Bacteria > Myxococcota > Myxococcia > Myxococcales > Myxococcaceae > Archangium_A. The sequence goes on along the minus strand of JAUXRX010000018.1, from coordinate 107,255 downwards.
CGCCGAGCGCCAGCCACGACGAGCCCTGCCGCGCGTCACCTGCGCCCGTGTTGTAGACGAGCCGCAGCTTCGCGCGCACCGGCGCGGCGAGCGTGGCGACCCAGGTGTCGTACCGGTTGCCGTGCGAGAGGAAAAACAGGTCGACGGTGTGGTGCTTGCCCGCGGCCGCGGAGATCGCAGCCAGCAGGCGCGCCTGCCCGTCGTCGGTCGCGTTCGCCTCGACGTACTCGACCGACTCGTAGCTGCGCTCGAGGTAGTGCAGCGCGTACTTCTCGGACGCGAGCTTCTGGTAGCCCGGCACGTCGTCGCGAAAGGCGATGGCCGCGTGGCTCACTGCGGGCGGTGGCGGCTTCGTGCACGCCGCCAGCAGCAACGCGATCGCCAGGAATCTCACGCCGGGAAGCGTACTCCGGTCAGCTTCTCCGAGGCCTCCCACAGCTTCTGCGCGGCCTCGACGTCCTTCGACTTCGCGTTCGAGTCGCAGCGGCGCGGGTAGCCCTTGAGCTCCATGAAGCCGTCGGGGCCGAAATATTCGCCGCCCTTCACGTCGGGAACGGTCGCCGCGTACAGGGTGGGCAGCGCCCCCATGTCGGCCGGCTGCGCCAGCAACGAATTACCGGTGTTCATGAACCAGGCGCTGAACTTCGAGCCGGTCATCTTCGCGCCCACGCCCTGCAGGTTGGTGGCCGCGTAGCCGGGGTGGGCCGCGGCGGCGATCGTCTTCTTCCCCGCCGACGACAGCTTGCGGTTGAGCTCGTAGGTGAAGAGCAGGTTCGCCAGCTTCGACTGCCCGTAGGCGGCCCAGGGCTGGTACGACTTCTCACCCATCAGATCGTCGAAGTTCATCGTCCCGAACTTGTGCGCGGTCGACGCCACGTTGATCAGCCGTGGGGCCTTCGCCGCCTCGAGCAGCGGGAGCAGGCGCAACGAGAGCGCGTAGTGCCCGAGGTGGTTGGTGCCCAACTGCATCTCGAAGCCGTCGGCGGTGGTGCGCCGGGGGATCGCCATGATGCCCGCGTTGTTGATCAGCCCGTCGAGCACCGGGTGGTTCTTCGCGAGCGTGCCGGCGAACCGGAGGATCGAGTCGAGCGAGGCGAGGTCGAGGCTCTCGAGCGCGAGCTTCGCGTTCGCGGCGACCCTGCGCACCTCGTCAGCCGCCGCTTCGGCCCGCGAAGGGTCGCGGCAGGCCATCACCACGTGCGCGCCCTTGGCGGCGAGCGCCTTCACGGTCTCGAGGCCCAGGCCCGAGTTCGCGCCGGTCACCACCCAGGTCTGGCCTTCGAGGGACGGCATCTCTTCGCGAGTCCATTTCATGGCGCTGATCTGCGTCGGTCCCCGGCGGGGCGCAACCCTCTTCGCGTAAAGGAATGTGAAGTGCGATAATGCGCGCCCTATGCCCAACAAGGTCGGCCGCAGCGAGTTCAACCAGGCGCTGGCGAACGCCAGCATCGACGTGAAGAAGGCTGAGTCTGATCCGGCGCTGCGCGGCGCCCTTCCCGCCAACGCCGATCTCGACCACGACGGGAAGATCCAGGGCCAGGCCGAGATCGATCGGCTCTTCACCCAGGTCGACTCCTTCGGCCGCAACGCCGCCGCCACCGAGACCACCCTCATCGACCCCGCCGGCAACGGCACGCAGCAGGCGCGCGCGATGAAGGCCCTGGGGCAGCTCACCCAGAACAGCGACGTGATGGGCTGGACCGCCGGCGTGAAGTTCGCGGCCGTCGACTACGCGGCCATCACCGCGCCGAAGGGCACGCCGCCCGGCTCCGAGACGATGGTGGCCGGCGCGGCGCAGCTGATTCGCGAGCGCAAGAACAACTACGGCACCGATCAGCCGTGGTTCAACGTCGACCCGAACCACGCCCTGCCCGCGAACGTCTCGCTGGGAGGCCTCGCGAAGAACGAGCGCAATCCCAACGGCGTGTGGAAGTGCAACCTGTTCGGCGGCAACGCCATGTACGCGGGGGGCTTCGAGCCGCCGTATTACAACAACAAGGGCAAGGGCGAGTACCCGAACGCCAACCAGTTCTACAAGTTCAGCGACAAGTACGCGGGGCAGTTCAACAACAAGGTCCACTTCAAGATGGTCGACGAGGTGCACCTCGACGGCATGGACCCCGCGGAGAAGGAAAGGCGGCTGATCGAGGTGCTGCGCAGCGTGCAGCCGGGCGACCTGCTGATGGTCGATCACATGGGCACCGGCGTGGCCGACGGCGGGCACACGCGCGTGGTGATGGCGAACGATCTCCAGGCCGACGGCACCGGCTCGATTCACTCGGCGCAGGCCACCCAGAGCGAAGGCGCGATTCGCGGCGAGGGTCTCTCGTCGTTCATGGGCGAAGAGCACGTCTGGGTGCTGCGGCCCAACCGCCCCCGCGCGGGCCAGCCCACCACGCCCGCAGAGCCGGCACGGCCCACCACGCCGACGACGTCCACGTCCACCGGGCAGATCAGCACTGGCCAGCCCACGGCCCGCGCGGGGACCTACGCCGTCCAGCCCGGCGACACGTTCTCGAAGATCGCCAAGACCCAGCTCGGCGACGCCTCGCGCTGGCGTGAGATCGCGGCGCTCAACCCCACCGTCGACGTGCGCATGCTGCGCATCGGCATGGCGCTGAAGCTGCCTCAGTAGCGACCTACTGCGGTGGGGCCGGCGGCCAACCGAGGTCTGAGGACACGTCGTCGATCACTCGAGGCACCAGCACCTTCAACTTCGCCTCGAGCTTCGCGCCGCCACTCGCCCTGCCGCTCCAGGCGCCGACCACCGCCCGCTGGGGAAGCCGCATCACCAAGACCTCGACGCGCAAGCGGTCATCATCAACGCTCACGTGCAGCTGGAGTCGATAGCGCAGGGGTTCGCTGCCTCCGTCCACGCCACCAGCCAGGCCGACGCTGTGGCGGGCGAGGCTCTGCCGAACGAGCCGGCCCGCGAGCCGGGCCTGTTCCTCAGAGAGCACCTCTCCCGAGACGAGCGGCTCGAACTCAGCGAACTCGAGAAATCGCTGCTTCTCGCTCGGGCCGAGACACGCCTGTTCGGACGTGCCCAGGTCACCAAGCGCCTCCACGACCGCCGCGCGCACGAGTCGGTCAGGGTCAGTCATCGCCTCGCAGAGCGGCGCGACCGCGGCCAGGTCCTGGCTCAGCCCCAGAAGCGACGCCGCCTTCGCCCGGGATTGGGACGCCCCCGACTCGCGAAGCAGTCGGGACAGAAAGATGACTCTCGGCGGAGCGGCGGCCGGCACCGCGGGCGTCGGGGCGACGCCCGCCTCAGGGAGGTGCTCGGGACGCGCCTCGGCCTGCTCACTCGGCGCCAGCGCCACCGCGGGGCGCGGAACGAGTTCCTCGACCACCGGTTCGGCGTGCTCCCCGGTAGCCCGCGGCTGGGGAGCGTTGGGCAGCGGAGCGTTGGGCAGCGGAGCGTTAGGCAGCGGTGCGTTGGGCAGCGGTGCGTTGGGCGGAGGTGCGTTGGGCGGAGGAGACTCATCGAGGACAGGGGCAGTGGCTTCCATCGCCGCGCGAGGCGACTCGATCGGCCGCTCTGCCGACGGGGCCAGCACCAGGGCACCGGCGCCCACCACAGCCACCAGAAAGAACGCCATCCACCCGAGGCGTGAGGGGCGCGGCGCAGGTGATGCGGAGGCTCCCGGCGGACGGCCCACTTCGCTCTGAACGTCCTTGAAACGCTCCACCGAAGGTGGAGCGATGCCAGCAGTGACGGCCGCAGCAGCGTGGAGCACGTGCGCCTTCACGTCGCGCGTGGGCCGCCCGGGCGGGAGATTCTGATCGAAGGCGCGCGCCCCCGGGTGAGCCGACCCGCTCGGCGTATCGTCGACGCTGCCGAACGTCCGGGCCCCAGGCCGGGGCTTGGGCGTGGTCCCCTTCAGGCTCAGCGCGGCCGCGGCCAGCACGCTGTCACGCAGCGCGGCGAGCGGCGGGTGGCCGGGCAGGCTGGCCACCGCGGCCCAGATTGCCCGATGCGACTGGAGCGCCCGAGCGCACCGCGCACAGCCCTCGAGGTGAAGCTCAGCTTCAGGGGAAGGCGCCGCGTCGAGCGCGACGTCGACGAGTTCCGCCTCGCAAGCGGCGTGATCGAACTCAGGCGTGGCCATCGTAGCCTCGCGCCTGGAGCCAGGCCTCGATGCGCTTGCGCGCCTCGTTCATTCGGGACTTGAGCGTGTTGGCGGTGACCGAGGTGGCCTGCGAGATCTCGGTGAAGCTCATGCCGTCGACACGCATCAGCACGACTTCGCGTTGCGCCGGGGTGAGCTGCAGCACGGCCTGCTCGGCGATCTCGATGAAGAGCGGGTCACTGGCGGGGTACACCCACGCGCCCGCGTCGGTGTCGTCGCGGGTGGAAACCGGCTCGGGCTCGCCCGCGGCGTCGAGCTGAACGCCCTTCGACTTCAGGTAGTCGAGACAGAGGTTCCGCGCGATGCGGAAGAGCCAGGTGCGAAGCGGGGCCTCGGGTCTCCACTCCCGGACGTGCTTGAGCACCCGGATCCACGTCTCCTGCAGCACGTCGTCCGCCACGCTCCCGCGGCCCACCATGCGCGCGGCGAAGCTTGAGAGGCGGGTCTCGTACCGATCGTAGAGGACCTCGAAGGCCGCCGTGTCGCGCCGCTCACGGAAGCGGAGAAAGAGCTCCTCGTCCGAGGTGGTTGCTTCACCGTTCCCCTCCATCGCTCCCTCCCTCCACCGAGACGCCGTTGCCCGCATGCTCCCTGAACGAGCGAGGCGCAGTTTCGGATCGAACGGAGTGAGAAAGCGAGCGCCCGGAGCTACCGCAGGTCGAGCACGCCGCCGCCGTCGAGCTTCCGCTCGAGGGTCTCGAACAGCTGCATCACGTCCTGCCGGGACACCTTCGCGCCCGCGCCGTCGGCCTCGATGCGATCGAGCGCGGCGAAGGCGAGCACCAGCGAGAGCCCGGTGAAGGCGAGGAAGCCGCGCGGCGCCCCGCCCCGCTGCAGCGCCTGCACGTAGCGGTTGGCGTCTTCGAGGTCGGCCCGCGCCAGCGCGAACAGCTCGGCGCGCGGGACGGATGGCGGCAGGTACACGCGCCCATCGACCGCGTCGTCGCCCGCGTCTTTCAAGATGTTCACCAGCTGCAGGCCTTCACCGAACGAGCGCATGCGCTGCTCGAGCTCGCGCGTCTGCGTCCCCAGCGAAGGGCTGTCGTGGAGGAACACCTCGGTGAGCAGCTCGCCCACGATGCCGGCCACGATGTAGCAATAGTCTTTGAGCTCGCGCACCGAGCCCAGCCGCAGGTTGCCGCGCTCGTCCGCGCGCGCCACCACCGACGCCATGCCCTCCGTGGTGCGCACCGTGTGCTTCACCACCAGCTGCTTCACCGCGGGCGCGAGCTCGTCGAGCTGCGCCAGCAGCGCGGGCAGGTCGCGCAGCAGCTCGAGGTAGCCCTCGTGTTCGACCGGGGGGCGCTCCAGCCAGGCCGCGGACAGCCGCTTCGCCTCGCCGTTCCGTTCCTGCGGGGACAGCTCGAGCAGCTCGACGAAGGCCTCCAGCGCGTCGATGCGCGCTTCCCGGGGCCAGGTGGTCGAGTCTTCGAACGTGTCCGCCACGCGGAACAGCAGGTACGCCACGCCCACCGCCCGGCGCGTGGGCTCGGGCAGCAGCGGAATCGCCAGCGCGAAGGTCCGGCTCGTCTTCGTCAGCAGGTCGTCGAGGTCCACGCGGCTCGCTGGCTAATCGATGTTTCGCATAAGCGCAGTGATGACATGCGTCACTCACTGACGGTCGTCGGGCAACGGAGGTTGCGACGAGATCTGCCCCGCGCCTAAACGGCCCCCGCATGTCGTTCGACGTCATCGTGGTCGGTGGTGGTTTCACGGGCATGGCCGCGGCCGCGGCGCTCTCGAAGACGGGCGCACGCGTGCAGGTGTTCGAGGCGGCGCAGAGCACCGACCCGCGCTTCCGTGGAGAGCTCATTCACCCCCGCGGCGTGCGCGGGCTCGACGAGCTGGGCCTCAAGGTGCCGCTGTTCGAGCGCGGCGGCGTGGCCGTCACCGGCTTCGCGGTGACTCCGGGAGCAGGAATTCGCCCGGCGGTGCTGCCCTACGCCGAGGAGCAGGGTCCTGGCCTGGGCATCGATCACCACCAGATGGTGCTGGCCATGCGCGAGCAGGTGGCTGCGCGCCGCAACGTGAGCATCACCACCGGCAGCCGCATCACCGAATTCCTCCGCGACGGCGCGCGCATCACCGGCGTGCGCGGCGAAGACGGCAAGACCCACCGCGCCGAGCTGGTGGTGGTGGCCGATGGACGTCAGTCGAAGCTGCGCGGGCTGCTGGGCATCGAGGCCGACATCAACCTGCTCTCGTACACGCTGGCCTTCGGCATCAAGGGCGACCTGCCCTACGGCCGCAGGGGGCACGTGTTCCTCGGCGCGCAGGGGCCGATCCTCGCGTACCCCTACGGCGAGGGGCTCATTCGCTTCTGCGTCGACGTTCCACTCGGCGCAGGCAAGGGCCGCGCGGCGCTGGTGAAGCTGCTCATCGAGCAGTACGCGCCGGTGGTGCCCGCGTCGCTGCGCGAGGCGATGATCGGCTCGCTGCGCGACGAGCCGTTCGAGGCCATCGCCACCCATTCCATCAGCACCTCGGCCTGCGCGGCGCCGGGCGTGGTGCTCGTGGGCGACGCGGGAGGCTGCGGGCACCCGCTCACCGCCTCGGGCATGACCAACGCGATGAATGACGTGCAGACGCTGGGCGAGCTGGTGGGCCGCTCGGGGCCGAGCGACGCCGCGTTGTCCGAGTACCAGCGCCGCCGCTACGACTTCGTGCGCATGCGCGATCTCTTCACCGACGCGCTGTACGAGGTGTTCCGCGCGCACGACACCGGCGCGAAGGCGCTGCAGGCGGGCGTGTTCAACTACTGGGCGTCGTCAGCGCGCTCGCGCCGGGCGTCGATGAACATCCTCTCTGGCGAAGACGTGCGCGTGTCGGCCTTCGTCGCCGAGTACACCCGCGTATTCCGCCGGTCGGCCGTCGACGTGCTGCCCCGACTGGTGAAGGAGCCGCGCCAGGGCACGGCGGCGCTCAAGTCGCTGGTGAAGACGAGCTTCGGCCGCATGGAGGTCGCCGCCGCGCGCGCGACGCGCCGCTGGGTCGATCGCCACCGCCTCGATCTGCACGAGCTGCCCTGAAGGTCCAGCGCAACAGGTAGCCCGAGGGTTCCGCTTCCACCCGCGCCTCGAGGATCCGTTCTGATTCGGAAGGAGAGGTGCCCCGGGCGCGGAGCACGACCTGCCAGGGCTGCCCGGGTCGCCGGCGATCGCATCGAGCGCTGCCGCAAGGCGCTCGACCACGGGCTTCGACGGCTCCGGAGCCCGCGCGGCGACGCCGGCCAGCTCGGTCGTGGGCCACATGGTTCCTCGCCTGCACCGTCCGCGACTCCTGTCGCGATGGGCAGACCATCAGCTGCGGTACCCGCGCCGCCGACGCAATTCTTGTTGCAGGCCTTGGGCCTGCCTGATGGCCGGACGGCGCGGCCACCCATGAGCAGCGGACCTAATGAGCGCCTTCCTCGAGGTTCAACTGTGAGACTCTTCCGAATCGTGGCGTTGTTGTTCACCGTTGGCTGCAGTGGTGGCGTGGGTGGAGGCGACGGGGGCGCCGCCGGCGGAGGTGGAGGCGGAGGCGGAGGCGACAACGACCCCGCGGTGAGCGATCCCGATCAGGACACCATCTCCGACCTCTACGAGGGCGCGGCGGCAGGCGTCGACACGGACCTCGACGGCACGGTGGACGCGCTGGATCCCGACAGTGACGGCGACGGAATCCCCGATGCCATCGAGGCAGGGGATGCTGACCTCGCCACGCCGCCCATCGACACGGACTCCGACGGCACGCCGAACTTCCGTGACCTCGACTCCGACGACGACGGCGTACCCGACCAGGTGGAGGACCCCAACGGCAACGGCGTGCTGGACCCGGGCGAGAGCTCGCCGCGCAGCGCCGACACCGACGGCGACGGAACGCCGGACATCGTCGAGCGCCAGGCGGGCACCGACCCCAACAGCGCGACGAGCAACATCCCCGCGGGTGACTTCTACTTCGTGCTTCCGCTCGGTGACCCCGCCGTGGAAGCCACCTTCAGCTTCACCACCCGGCTCCGCAAGGCCGACGTCCTCTTCTCGGTGGACACTACTGGCAGCTTCGACGAGGAGATCGCCAACATTCAGGCGTCGCTGGCCTCCATCCTCGGCGGGGTGCGCGCTCAGATCCCCGACGCGGCCTTCGGCGTGGGCAAGTTCGGCGACTTCCCCCTCTCGCCTTTCGGGCTCGCCGGCGACCGGCCCTTCAAGCTGCTGCAGCGGCTCACCACCGACGACGCCCGGGTCAGCGCAGCCATCGACCAGCTCCCCCCGGCGACCGGCGGCAACGACAAGCCCGAAGCCGGCTTCGAGGCCCTGTACCAATGGGGCGCCGGGCTGGGGCTGCCCGCCTTCGGCGCCGCGCCGTTCGACTGGCAGGTGGGTTACAGCGCCACCGCGGGAATGGGCGAGCTGGGCGGGGCCGGCTTCCGCGCCGACGCGCTGCCCATCGTGGTGCAGGTGACGGACGCCCGGGCGCATGACGCCGCCGAGTACCCCGCCACCTTCGGTGCTCATGGGAAGACCCAGGCCCTCGGCGCCCTCTCGAGAATGGGGGCGCGCATCATCGGCATCAACAGCCTCGAGAACCAGGGCACCGCTGACGATCCGCGGGCCCAGCTGGAAGACCTGGCGGGCGCGACCAACGCCCTGGTGCCACCCACCGCGGGGACCTGCCCCACCGGGGTGCTGGTCGGCGCCACCCCCAGCCCGCGCCCCACCTGGGGTACCTCGGGCAAGTGCGCGCTCGTCTTCGATGTGCGCACCGACGGCAGTGGGCTGGGCGGGCGCATCGTCGAGGCCATCCGCGCCCTGGCGACCCTGAGCACCATCGACATCTCCTCGCGAGCGCGGGGCGACCAGCAGGCCCAGGCGCAGGGGGTGGACTCAGCCCGGTTCATCAAGGCCATCACCCCGGTGCCCCCAGCGCCGGCCGGAGCGACCATCGTGGGTGACGTGTTCCGCGGCGTGACGACCGGCAGCACGGTGACCTTCAAGTTCCAGGCGCAGAACGACTTCGTTCCCCCCGCAGCGACGCCCCGGCTCTTCAAGCTTCACCTCGAGGTGGTGGGCGACGGCGTCACGACGCTCGACGAACGCATCGTCTACGTCATCGTCCCGCCCACTATCAGTGGCATCAATTGAGGTCCTCCCACATGCGAAGCCCACTCCCCGCCCTGCTGCTGGCGCTGAGCCTCACCTGTCTGTCGGCCTGGGCGGACAGCGTGGCGCAGGTCTCCACCGCCAAACGAATCAGTCGGCAAACAGTGGTGCAGCTCGACCCCCAGGGTGGGAGGACCGTGGTGGATGGCGGCGTCACCGACACCACCATCCGGCCCGGTGACGTGCTCACCTTCATCATCCAATTCACTCCGGTGCCCAACGGGGCGGTGCGCGGCCTGGGCGGGTACGTCACGGAGTACGTGCCCCGCAACACCCAGGTCGTCGGCGCCCGCATCGTCGACCGGAATGGCCGCACCGTGCCCCCTCATCGGGGCGGGCTGGCGCCGGACGGCTTCGGTCCCCGAGGCTCGGTCACCTGGCCCGGCCCCCTGGTGGACGGCTCCCTCTCCCAACTCTACGCGGACACCGGCATCTTCTACTCCACCGATCCACGCACCCAGCGAACGCCCAACAACACCTTCCTGTCCCTCACCAGCGGATTGCCGATGACGCCCCGGCCCACCGGCGCCAACGGCCTGGCCCAGATTCTGGGCCTGCCGACCGGCAGCACCCTGTACGCCCACAACCTGTGGGACCTCACCCAGGTGATGGCCTTCGGCGTCAACGCAGGGGGCGTCAACCCCAACGGCCAGGGGACTGCCCCGGAAGCGCCCTCCAACCCGGGCGTCGGCTACGGCTCGGCAGTGGCGGGCCCCGACAGCTGGTACCGGCTGGAGGCCTCGCACGATCCGGCCCTGGGCCCGGCCGTCTCGAACACCACGGTGCGTGCCTTGGGCACCACCGGGCCCTGGAAGCGCCTGCGCACCACCGGCGGAGAAATCGGCGCTCGCGGCGCGGTCCCCCCGATGGCGCACGGGAGCCCCACCCGGGTGGGGACGCTGGCCGTCAGTGGGTCGAACCTGTTGGGGTGGGACCTCACGCCCGACAACCCGCTGCCCTCGTACGACCCGGCCAACCCGGGCGCGCCGTGGACCAACGCGCTGCGGTTCGCCCTGGGCGAGCTGGTGGTCGGCGACGAGTATTACGCCGAGGTGTCCTTGCGGGTGCTCGCCACCCCCCTCGACCCGCTCATGATGATGGACGCCAACTGCGCCGAGGTCACGGGCGGAGACGCCTCCGCGATGGACCAGGTGAGCGGCGGCGGCAAGGACAACACCTGGCGCTACTTCCTGCCCGCGCCCTCCTGCGTGGTGATGAACAACTTCTTCGAGAACCGGGTGGACAAGCTGATCGCCCTGCCCGGCGACACCCTCACCTACACCATCGAAGGGAAGAACCTGTCGACCAACACGCAGACGAACGTGAGGGTCATCGACTGTTTTAATGCGGGACAGGTCACCTTCGTCTCTGCCAGCGGAGGCGGCACGGTGGACCCCTCGGGCGCCGGCTGCCCCAACCCTGCGACCGAAGACGCGGTGGTGTGGAGCCCGGGCACGCTCGCGCCGGGAGCGGGCTTCACCTTCACGGTGACGGTGACGGGCGGCAACGCCACCTCTACGCTCAACCAGGCGGTCTACACCTCGACCGCGCTCCCCAGCCCCGGCTTCACCGCGGTGGCCTTCACCAATCTGCGGGCGCTGACGCTGGTGCGCCTGGCGCTCGTGGCGAGCCCCGACACCGTGCTGACGCCGCCGGGCATGGTGCACTACACCGCCACCATCGGCAACGCGGGGACCGGGCTCGCTGGCGTCACCGGGTGCAGCGGCCAGGGCTGCTACCTGCGCGCAGTGCTGCCTGCTGGCTTCTCCTACGTCGCGAGCTCCGCGCGCCTGGGTGGCGCGGCGGTGGCCAACCCCGCCGTGGCCGGCCCGGAGCTCACCTTCACCAGCGGCCTGGTGGCCCTTCCGGCCAACGGGGCGCCGATGGTGCTCGAGTTCGACGCCTCCGTGGCGGCGGGCACAACGCCGGGCGTGTACTCGGCCGGGCTCTCCTCGTGGCTGCGCGACGTGGGCTTCGGCAAGGACGTGGAGGACTCTCTCGCCCGGGTTGCCCCGGTGGTGGTGGGCCAGCTCCGCTCGGCCACCCCGACGGTGAACGCGCCCCTCACTGAGGGCGCCCGCACCGTGGGCGGCGCGACGACGGAGGCGGCGGGCTCGGTGGTGCGCCTCTTCGTCAACGGAAACCCCGCGGGGACGGGCCCGGCCGCGGCGGGGGGCACCTTCTCCCTGACCGTGGCCACGCTCTTCGCCGGCCAGGAGGTCCGGGCGACGGTCCAGGCGACGGGCAAGGCCGAGAGCCTCCTCTCCGCGCCGGTCATCGTCCAGGCCCTCGGGGGCGTCGCCTCTTGCGGTGACGGGCTGGACAACGACGCCGATGGACTGGTCGACTTCCCCGCGGACCCCGGGTGCACCTCGACGGGTGACATCGACGAGACCGACGTGCCGCAGTGCTCCGACGGCCTGGACAACGATGGCGACGGGCTCGTGGACTTCCCCGCGGATCCGGGCTGCAGCTCCTTTGTCGACAACACCGAAGGGGGGATGGCGGCATGCGGCGACGGCGTCGACAACGACAGCGACAGCCGGGTGGACTTCCCCGCCGACCCGGGCTGCACCAGCGCCACAGACACCAGCGAGCTGGATCTCCCCGCCTGCGCCGACGGCCTCGACAACGACGGCGACGGGAAGACCGACTACCCCGACGACCCGGGCTGCTCCTTCGCGGTCGACCCTGACGAGAACGACGCGGTGGCTCAGCCCGATGGCGGGGTCGATGCGGGCGTGGCCGACGCAGGCCTGGCCGACGCGGGCGGCGCAGGAGGCGGAACCGGTGGAGGAACGGGGGGCGCCGGAGCCGACGCAGGTGCCGACGGAGCCGACGGCGGGATGGGCGGAGTCGCGGTGAAGGGCTGCGGCTGCGGCACGGGCGCGGGTCCCGAGTTGCTGGGGGCCCTGTCACTGTTGGCGGCGTGGCGACGCCGCCGATTCAGCTGAGCGCAAGGTTCAGGGGTGGGGTTGAGGGCGAGACCTTGGAGACGAAGACTCAAGGCGCGTCAGCGCGGCCCACGGCCGATGACCCCATCATCACCCACCGCCCAGACGTCCTCTTCGCTCGTCGCGCTCAGATCGTTGAAGCGCACGCCCACGTCGTTGCGGAAGACGGTCGTCCACGTGTTGCCTGAGCGTCGCCGCACCCGGCCGTCGCTGGTGGTGACGTAGAAGCGCCCCGGCGAGAACGCGCGCACGCTGGTGAGATCGCTCGAGGTGTCCGACGAGACCGGGCGCCAACCGCTGGCGCTGCGCCGGTAGATGCGCCCGTCTTCGCCGACGGCGATCACGTCGACCGCGGAGAGCGCCCACACCCCCAGCAGCCGGCCCTGGTTGCCCGTGCCCGAGAGCTCTTCCCTCCAGCCTCCGTCCGCTTGCAGCGCCCAGATCATCGGCCTGCGGCTGTTGCCGATCACGGTCGAGCCCACCGCGTAGAGCTGATCTGCGGCGACCCCGTGCAGGTCGGTCACCTCGGCAGACGAGGGGAGGTTGCTCGTGGCGAGCGCGGGCTGCTGGCCGCGCACCCAGCGCAGCAGCCGCCCATCGTCCAACACCGCCACGTACTGAAACCCGAGCAGGCCATCGGAGAAGCCGACCATCGCCACCGGCGGCTCGCTCACGGCGCGTTCGTTGGTGCACGCGATCGACGAGTACGACTGCTCGGCGATGCGCCCGGCCCCGTTGTCTGCTCCCGCGACCTCCGCGTCGCCATCGGGCTGGGCCCAGACGGCTTGCATGTCCGACGGGCACGACGGGCCCAGGTCGAAGAACCCCAGCTCGAAGCGGCGGACGAAGACCCTCGAGCCCGCGGCGATCCACAGCCCGCCGGGAGCGAACGAGGCCGACGCCAGCAGGTCGTTATTGGGCATGCGGAGCTGGTCCACCGCCGTCCACCCCGCGTCCGCACACCGGCCCTCGTCGACCAGGCCGTCGCAGTCATCATCGACCCCGTTGCACGTCTCGAACGCGCCCGGAGAGGTGAGGCCGTCGCGGTCGTCGCAGTCCCCGCTCAGCGGCGCCCAGCCCGGCCCGCACAGCGTACGCGGGGTGCCGCTCCCGAAGCCGTCGAGGTCGCGATCGCGGTAGCTCATGGTGGTGCACGCGACCACGCCCGAGTCGGGGATGCCGCCGTCCTCGAGCGGACAATCACCCTCGGAACAATCGAGCGCCGAGAGCGCCGCCGCGAGCACCAGCTCGGTTCCCCTCGGCTCGATCAGGTGCACGTCGTAGACCCCGATGGGCACCGGCCCCGGGAGCCGGCCCGTGACCCGCGTGGAGTCGACCCACTGCACGTCGAGCAGGTCGACCCGCGTGGTGCCGTCGTCGATGAACGCGCTCACCACCGCCGAAGGCCTCGGCGACTTCGCCGGCTGATCGAAGTCGAGCGTGGTGGGCGGCAGCAGCGCCTCGGCGATCAGCGCGAGGCCGGTGCCGAGGTTCGCGTCGAAGAAGACCGGGTCGACCGCGCGCAAGGCGGGGTCGGCGGGCTTCGGCAGACAGCCGAACATCGCGACGAGGCTGAGTACGATGAGGTAGCGCATGCACACACCCGCGGGGCAGCGGGGGTGCTCAACGGTACTCCCACCCGGGGGAAGAAGTGTTAGCTCGCGCACCATGAGCTCACTGGCAGGACGCACCCTCTTCATCTCTGGCGCGAGCCGGGGCATCGGGCTGGCCATCGCGCTGCGCGCCGCGCGTGACGGCGCCAACATCGCCATCGCCGCGAAGACCACCGATCCGCACCCGAAGCTCGAGGGCACCATCTTCTCGGCCGCGAAGGCGATCGAAGCGGCCGGCGGCAAGGCGTTGCCGATCATGTGCGACATCCGCGAGGAGGGGCAGGTCGAGGAAGCGGTGAAGAAGACCGTCGAGCGCTTCGGCAGCCTCGACATCTGCGTCAACAACGCCAGCGCGATCAGCCTCACCGGCACGCTGGACACCACGATGAAGCGCTACGACCTGATGCACCACGTGAACACGCGCGGCACGTTCCTGGTGAGCAAGACGTGCCTGCCTCACCTGCTGAACTCGAAGTTCACGCCGCACATCTTGAACCTGTCGCCGCCCCTCTCGATGAAGGCGAAGTGGTTCGAGAACCACGTGGCGTACACGATGGCCAAGTTCGGCATGTCGATGTGCGTGCTGGGCATGGCGGCCGAGTTCGAGGGCAAGGTGGCCGTCAACGCGCTCTGGCCGCGCACCACCATCGCCACCGCGGCGGTGAACATGCTCGGCGGCGACGACCTCATGCGCGCCAGCCGCAAGCCCGACATCATGGCCGACGCCGCGCACGCCATCTTCCTCAAGGGCAAGGACTTCACCGGCAACTTCCTCATCGACGACGACGTGCTCCGCGCCGCGGGCGTCACCGACTTGAAGCAGTACCAGGTCGATCCGAACGTCGAGCCCACGCCCGACTTCTTCGTCGACTGACCGTGTGCTTCGCTCTGCCGATGCTGAGCGGACTCGTGGTGAGCATGCTGATGACGGGAGCCCCCGTGCCCGACGTGACGAGCGGTGAGACGGTCAAGAAGCACATGGGCGAGAAGGTGGCCGTGGTCGGCCAGCTCGAGCGGGTCGCCATCGGCAAGGGCAAGTCGGAATGGCAGGGCACCGCGCTCGTGCTCGACGACGACACCCTCGTCTACGTCAGCTACGGCGCGCCGCCCGAGGGGTGGGACGCGCTCATCGGTGCCCGGGTTCGCGTGGAAGGCCTGCTGCGCCCCTCGCTGAACGATCACGAACAGTCCCTGCTCGCGCCGCACCTGCGGGAGCCGGGCAAGCCGAAGAAGGATGAGCGCTCGCTCTCGAAGCTGCTCAACCTGCGCGTGCGGCTGTCGGGCATCGCCCGTGACGCGAAGGGCGGCGCCGTGCTGCTGATCGACAACTCGCCCCTCTATCTCGCGGGCCTCGAGAGCTGGCCCAACGAATTGCACGGCAAGCAGGTGGCGGTGAGCGGCAAGCTCGTCGACCGCGAATACCTGCCGCAGGCGAAGAAGGACAAGAACGGCCTCATCAGCCAGGGCGCGGAGGGCAGCCAGCTCGTCCTCGAGTCGCCGACCTGGAAGTTGATTCAGGAGCCGAGCCGCCAGGCGACGCAGAAGACGGAGCCGAGCCGGCAGCAGCCGAAGGCTGCGCGCGACGACGCGGAGCGAAGCGGAAGCGTCGGCCGAGGTGAGGC
This sequence comes from Archangium sp., assembly GCA_030681645.1. Taxonomy (GTDB): domain Bacteria; phylum Myxococcota; class Myxococcia; order Myxococcales; family Myxococcaceae; genus Archangium_A. The sequence goes on along the minus strand of JAUXRX010000018.1, from coordinate 91,792 downwards.
GACCCAGAAGACGGAGCCGAAGAAGTGACTGCCCTCCTCTTCCTGACCCTCGCCGCTGCGCCCCTCGAAGTCCGCGTGCTCGAGCGCGAGGTGCCTTCGCGCGTGCACCTCGAGGCCGCCCGCATCACCTGTGACGGCAAGCCCCTGCCCAACGTCGTCGACGCCGAGGCGAGCGTGCGCGAGGTGCGCGTGGGCACCGCCACCTGCACCCAGGTGATCGCCGAAGACGAGGTCTCGGTCACGGTGAAGGACACGAAGCGGAAGTACCCGGGGCAGATCCGCGTCTCACTGCAGGGCGGGCTGCTGCGGCTGATCAACGCGGTCGACGTCGAGGCCTATCTCCCGTCCGTGGTGCACGCCGAGGCCGACGGCTCGAAGCCCGCCGCGCTCGAGGCGCAGGCGATCGTCTCGCGCACCTTCGCCCTGACGGGCCAGCGCCGGCACGCCAACGCCGGGTACCACCTGTGCGATCTCACCCACTGCCAGCTCTACCGCGGCCGCGCGCCGTCGAGCCCGGACGCCGAGGCCGCGGTGAAGAAGACCGCCGGCCAGGTGCTCCTCATCGGCGGCATCGTGCTCAAGCCCGCCTTCTTCCACTCCTCGTGCGGCGGCCACACCAGCACCGCCAGCGACGTCTTCGGAGAGGACGCTTCGAGCTCCGCCGTCAGTGACGTGGAGAACGGCGCGCCGCGGTGCCACGGCCCCGAGCTGGCGTGGACCTTCGAGGTCGAGAAGAAGGACCTCGCCCAGGCCCTCGGCGTCGCCCCCACGGGCGCTGCGCTCGAGCCGCTGCGCCGCGACAAGGGGGGCCGCATCCTCGAGGTGCGTTCCTTCGCCAGGCGCTTCACCGGCCAGGAGTTCCTTTCCCGCGTGGGCCGCGCGTTCGGCTGGCGCGCGGTGCGCAGCCTCAAGTTCAGCACCACCGAGACCGACACCACCCTCCGCCTCGACGGCGCGGGCACCGGGCACGGCGTGGGCATGTGCCAGCTCGGCGCCCGCGCGCTGGCCGAGAAGGGCATCGACGCGAAGGGCATCCTCCTTCGCTACTTCCCCGACTCGCAGATCAAGCCTGCGCCTTGAGCCTGGCGAACAGGAACACCCGCCGGAACGCGAAGAAGACCGGGCCCGCGCCCAGCTCGCGCTCGAGCGCGTCGCGGTACGCCGCGCAGAAGCGCTCGAAGTCGGCCGGCTGCAGCCGCGCCCGGTAGGCCGAGAGCAACCCGCCCTGCGCGAACGCCACGATGCCCGCCACCGACTCGTGCAGCTGCGGGTAGTACCAGGTGCCCACCCTGCTCTCGGCGATGCGGGCGTCGCGCGCGAGGAGCTCGGCGTACAGCTCCGGCGTCTCCACCGGTGAGCGGTACGAGAAGCCGTCGAGCAGCGCCTTGAACTCGCCGGCCACCTCGAGCGCGCAGCGGGAGAAGGCGCTGTCGGGGTTCGACGGCATCTGCACCGCCAGCTCTCCACCGGGCGCGACCAGCCCGAGCACGCGCGGCAGGTAGCTGCGGTGGCCGGGGATCCAGTTGAAGGCCGAGTTGCTGATCACCCGATCGAAGCGCGCGTCGGGCAGCGAGGTGGCGATGTCGCGGCGCTCGAGCGTCACGCCCGGCGAGAGGCCAGCGCTGCCCAGCATCGCGGGCGAGGCGTCGAGGCCCAGCGTGCTCGACACCTGCAGCGCCACGTGGGCCTTGGCGGTGAGCGCGCCGCTGCCGCAGCCGAGATCGAGCAGCGTGCCCCGGCGCGCGGGCGAGACCAGGCGGAGCAGATCGTCGAACGGCGCGGCGCGATCCGTGGCGAACCGCGCGTACACCTCGGGAGCCCAGCCGTCGGCGGTGGAGGCCATTCACCACTTCTAATCCTGCACCTACCTGAACGCACAGCCGCACCCTTGCGAGGTGGGGCAGATGGGTGAAGATGCGCGGAGCCCTTCGGGGCGACGAAAGGAGGTGGTGCCTTGCAAAGTCATAAAGCAGGGACCATCTCCGCGGTGGTTCTCTGAAGCCCTGAGCTTCAGGTGACATCGCGGAGTGGCCCGCCAGAAAGAAAAAGCTGTGGGAGCCGCCTCTGCAGTACGAGAGGCGGCTCTTCTTTTTCATGCCTGTCCTGACCGACGACTTCCGCGCTGCGACGGGCCTCTGGTCGGGGCACGCGCAGTCGCTCTTCGGCGTGCTGGGGCGGCCGAAGGTGAAGGTGTTCGTCCGCCGCGAGCGGCGCCTCACCCCCGACGGAGACTTCGTCGACGTCGACCTCCTCGAAGGCCAGCCGGGCGCGCCGACCGTCGTCCTCCTCCACGGGCTCGAGGGCTCGTCGGCGTCCGGCTACATCCAGCTCATGCTCGAGGGCCTGGCCGGGCTGCGGTGGAACGCGATCGCGCTCAACGCCCGCAGCTGCTCGGGTGAGCCCAACCGGCAGGCCGCGTCGTACTCGTCGGGCGACTTCCGCGATCTCTCGTGGGTGGTGAGCCAGCTTCCGGGCCGGGTGTTCGCGGTGGGCTTCTCCCTGGGCGCGAGCGTGCTGCTCAACTTCCTCGCGAAGGACCCAGGCGCCGCTCGGCTCGGTGCTGCGGTCGCGGTCTCTGCGCCCTTCGAGCTCGCCCGGGGTGCCCGCTTCCTCGACTCCGGCTCGCTCATCGCGCGCGCCTACCTGCGGCGGTTCCTCCCCGCGATGAAGGCCAAGGCGCTGGCCAAGTCGGTGGAGCACCCCGGGCGCTTCGACGTGAAGGCGATCGCCGCGGCGAGCCGCATTCGCGACTTCGATCACCTCGTCACCGCGCCCCTGTTCGGATTCACGTCCGCCGAGGATTACTACGCGCGGTGCTCAGCCGGGCCGCAGCTCGAGCGCATCAAGACGCGCACGTTGCTGCTCTCTTCCGAAGACGACGCGCTCGCGCCACCAGTGCTGCCGCCCGGCGTGAGCCGCAACGAGGCGCTCGACGTGCTGGTGACGAAGCGCGGAGGGCACGTGGGCTTCGTCGAGGGCTCGGTGCTGAGGCCTTCCTTCTGGGCCGAGGCGCGGGCACTGCGCTGGCTGCAGGACCGCTGACCCACCGTTCACCCCGAGCGCAGACGAGGGGCGGCTACTTCTTCTTGCCGCCCGGCGGCTTCACGGCCCTGGTGGGCTTCAACGTCACCACGCAGTGCCGGAAGTTGCCGTCGATGATCGCCGCCACAAAGCGCGAGCTGGGGTGGAACCAGGTCTTCATCAGCTTCGAGTCTTCGCGCGTCGCCGACGCGTAGCAGCTCTGCTTCTTGTCACCCGCCACCAGCGTGAAGCCAGGCGACTCGCCGTCGGTGGCCAGCTCGGGCGAGATGCTGATGCCCGCCTGCTGCATCGACGGCGCAGGCAGCACCAGCAGGTTCTTCCACTGGTAGGGCGCCTTGTTCGGGTCGAGAAACCGCACGCACGAGAGGGTGCCGTCTTCGCGGTCGAGGTTGTGGAGCGCCGCCGGCCAGGTCGGGTTCGTCTGCGGGTCGGTGGGACAGAAGTAGAGCTCGACGCGATCGTCGTGGGTGCGCTGCTCGTACACCAGCCAGGTGCCGTCCTTCGACCAGCCGTGAAAGACCTCGGAGTCCGCCACGGCGGCGCCACTCAACAGCACGCAAACACACGTCAGCAATCGCATGGTGGGCTCTGGACGCAGCGGCGGGTCACCCATTCGAAGCCGGCGTGCCGGCGTCGGGGATCGCCTCGAGGGCCGGCGGGGGCGGGCCGGCCGGGGGCGCGATGACCGGCTCCACCGGCGTCACCGGCAGGGGGGCCAGCGCCAGGCGGTACTGCAGGATGCCCTTCGGCAGGCTGACCACGAAGACGGGGTTCTCATCGAGGTACTTCTTCTCGACGGGCAGCTTGAAGGTGCCATCGGCGCCGGTGGTGACCGTGAGCTTGTTGCGCAGCTCGCTCACTTCGATCTTCGCGTTGGGCACCGGCCTGGCGGTGTCTGCGTCGGTCACCAGGAAGGTGAGCTCCTTGCCGGGGGTCTTGCTGGTGACGAAGTCGGCGTAGCGGGGCCGGAGCGCACAGCCGCTGATCAGCACGGCCACGCAGGAGACGATGACGGTCAGGCGCATGCGGGCGTTGTTATGCCGCTCCGCCCGGACACGCCAAGGAAATGCACCTGAGCGCAGCGACCCAGAAAAACGGGAGCCACCCCGAAGGGTAGCTCCCGTGGACCGAGAACCGGGAACCGGCCGTCAACTCAGAGCTTCGCGCCGGGCGTCTTGATGAACGCGGCGTTGAACTCGGTGATCGCCTTGTTGAGCTCGGGGTCAGACGCGGCCTTGTTCACCTCGGGGAACTTGAGGTCGGTGGCCAGGCGCTTCTCGATCTGCGGGAACTTCGCCGTGCAGAACTCGAGGAACTCCTTCGCCCAGCGGCTGATGTCGACCACGGGGATCTCGCGCAGCCAGCCGCGCTTGCCCGCGTCGTCCTTGTTCATGGCCGCGTAGATCTGCATCACCTGCTGGGCCACCGGCAGCGGCTCGTACTGGGGCTGCTTGAGCAGCTCGGTGAGGCGGGCGCCGCGGGCGAGGATGTCCTGCGTGGCCTTGTCGAGGTCGGAACCGAACTGCGCGAAGGCCGCCAGCTCGCGGTACTGCGCGAGGTCGAGCTTCATCGAGCCGGCGACCTGCTTCATCGCCTTGACCTGCGCCGCCGAGCCGACGCGCGACACCGAGAGGCCGACGTTGATCGCCGGGCGGATGCCGGAGAAGAACAGGTCGGTCTCGAGGAAGATCTGCCCGTCCGTGATGCTGATCACGTTGGTGGGAATGTACGCCGACACGTCGCCGGCCTGCGTCTCGATGATGGGCAGCGCGGTGAGCGAACCGCCGCCCTCCTGGTCCGACAGCTTGGCCGCGCGCTCGAGCAGGCGGCTGTGGATGTAGAACACGTCGCCCGGGTACGCCTCACGTCCCGGGGGCCGGCGCAGCAGCAGCGACAGCTGGCGGTACGCCACGGCCTGCTTCGAGAGGTCGTCGTAGATGACGAGCGCGTGCTGCTTGTTGTCGCGGAAGTACTCGCCCATCGCGCAGCCGGTGTAGGGCGCGAAGAACTGCATGGGCGCGGGGTCGGCGGCGCTGGCCGCGACGATGATGGTGTACTCGAGCGCGCCGTACTTCTGCAGCTTGTCCACCACCTGCGCGACCGTCGACTGCTTCTGGCCGATGGCGACGTACACGCAGACCATGTTCTGGCCGCGCTGGTTGATGATCGCGTCGATGGCGACGGCCGTCTTGCCCGTCTGGCGGTCACCGATGATCAGCTCGCGCTGACCGCGGCCGACCGGCACCAGCGCGTCGAGGGCCTTGATGCCCGTCTGCATGGGCTCGTGCACGCCCTTGCGCTTGACGATGCCGGGCGCCTTGAGCTCGATGCGGCGCATCTCGGTCGACTCGATCGGACCCTTGCCGTCGATGGGGTTGCCGAGCGCGTCCACCACCCGGCCCAGCAGGCCCTTGCCCGTGGGGACCTGGGCGATCTGCCCGGTGCGCTTGACGGTGTCGCCTTCGCGGATGCCGCGGAAGTCACCCATGATGGCGACGCCGACGTTGTCTTCCTCGAGGTTGAGCACGAGGCCCTTCACGCCGTTGTGGAACTCGACCAGCTCGCCAGACTGCGAGTTGTCGAGGCCGTACACGCGGGCAATGCCGTCACCGACCGCCAACACCGTGCCGGTCTCGGAGACGGTGACCTGCTTGCCGTAGTCCTTGATCTGCTCACGGAGAATGCGGCTCACTTCATCGGCACGGATCTGCATCGGGGTGTTCCTTTTTTCACTGATGGGAGGCGTGGAAAGTGCGCGGCGCGTACCACGGCACTTGTCAGCCCGCTACAACTTCAAGCGCCCGGAATCGCGCTCAGTTAATGGTCGCTACAGCTTGGCCAGCGTTCCGCTCAGTTCATCATCGCGATCAGCGCGAAGGCGATCTGCGGCCAGGGGGGATTGTCGCCCCCCGCCTCGCCCTTGAGCTGCAGGTCTCCCCGCGGCCCGTAGGTGGTCTGCTGGGCGCTCACCTGGCGGCCGTCGAGGGTGTAGGCGTTGGTCGGCGCCCGCATGATCACCCGGTTCTCGTCGAGCTCGAACCGGTAGATGCGGCCCTGGAACTGCCCGGTGATCACCACCCGGCTCCCCTCGCTCTTCTCGCGGGTGAGCATCAGATCGACCCCCGAGATGCGCGTGTCGGTGACCGACACGTCGATGGGGCGCTCGGCCAGCACCCCGCCCCAGCTCCCGTCGGTGCGCTTGCTCAGGTTGCACTTGGGGCTGCGCACCCGGTACGCGTCGAAGCTCGCGGTGCGGTTGTAGAGGAGCACCTCACCGGTCGGCTTGAACTCGGTGTTGAGCGCCTCCGGGACCACCGTGGGGAAATTGCACGAGCTGAACGCGATGGCGGCGACGATGACTGAAGCACGCATGTAAAGCCTCCCTGCCCCGCTCACCCCGCGCGGAGTCGAGGGGGCTCCTGCTCTTAGCTCCCGTCCCGCGACGCGTCATGCGGGTTCGATCGGGCTAGAGTCGAGGGCCATGCTTCGTGCGCTTCAACTGACCGTGGTGCTGAGCATGATCGGCTGCCAGTGCGGCACCGGCGCGACCGAGCGTGTCTACGCGTGCAGCTCGAACGCAGACTGCGCTGAAGGCTTCTCCTGCCAGTCGAACACCTGCCTCGCCGACGGCACCGTCGGTGGTGGCGGCGGCGCAGTCGCTGGTGGCGGCGGCGGCGCAATCACCGGTGGTGGCGGCGGCGCAATCACCGGTGGTGGTGGCGGGGCAGTCACCGGTGGTGGCGGCGGCTCCCCGACTGGAGGCGGCGGCGCAGTCACCGGTGGCGGCGGCGGTGCCCCGACTGGAGGCGGCAGCGCAGTCACCGGTGGTGGCGGGGGCGCGACGGGCGGCGGGGGCGCGACGGGCGGCGGAGGCGCGACGGGCGGCGGCGGCGGAGCAACGGGCGGCGGCGCAGGTGGAGGTACCCCGACGGGGGGAGGCGGTGGCTCCTGCTTCCCCACCGGCCCCGAGTCGTGCGGCGACGGCCTCGACAACGACTGCAACGGCGCGACGGACTGCGCGGATCTGGTTGCGTGCGCCAGTCAACGTTGTGGCACAGACATGGCCTGTCGCCTCGGAACCTGCACGTGCCTCGGCGCGGTGATCGTCGCCTCGCCGGATGCCGGCGCGGGAGAGATCAGCACCATCTCGAGCGTGCAGAACCCTGCCGCCCAGAAGGTCGCGTGGGTGATCCCCTCGCGCGGCACCCTCACCTACGCGGAGTGCACCTCTGGCTGCACCAGCCTGGCGCCGGGCTTCAGCTCGGCCCAGCTCCTCGGTCCGCCTCTCACCGTGGTGTCCGCGTCCATCCAGGCGAGGGCCGGCGGAGGCGTGGTGGCGGCGGCCATCACGAACGGCGGCACCGGGTTCGCGCTGGTCTACGGGGAGTGCACCACGGGCTGCCTCACGCCCACGAACTGGACCTGGGCCCTGGTCGATGCCGACGTGGAAGACGCCACGCCGCAGATCGCGGTCAGCCCGGGCATCACGGCCATCGCCTACGCCGCCAACAACGACAGCAGCTACGCCGAGTGCTTCGCCGGCTGCACGATGGCCGCGGCGTGGACCACCGCCAAGCCCTTCCCCCAGTCGCTCAGGGTGCGGCCGGGCCTCGACATCTCGATGCCCACGCGGGGCTACATCAGCCAGAACGGCGAGTATGGCCGGTGCACCACGGTGAGCTGCGCGAGCGGCGGCGGCTCAGGGAACTGGACCCGCCTGGGCCTGGGCCTGAGCGCCGACCAGGGCGCTGCGCTGCACTTCGATGACGCCGGTGTGCCCCGCGTCTTCGGCCAGACGTTCGGCTTCATTCGGGAAGCGCGGTGCACCGTGGCCCCCTGCACCACGGGCACGAACTTCACCAACCTGGTGGTCACCGCCGCTGCCTCATCCCTGCAGTCGACCCAGCTCGACGTCGCCTTCGACGGCCAGGAGCGCGCGGCGATCGTCTACCTGAGCTCGACCGGCTCGATCGGCGCCCTGAGCGCGGCCAGGGAAGGCAGCGACGGTGGCTGGACCACCGCCCCTCTGCCTGCCTGCGGGGCGGCCTTCGTCGGGGCCTTTCCGGTCGCCGAGCTCACCTCCAGCGGCCAGCTGCGCGCCTTCTTCCACGCCACGGCCACGCGCGACATCCGCTACTACGTCGCCCCCTGAACTCGCGGAACGGTCCATTCCGGGGCGGCCGTCGCTGAGGCGCAGGTTCAGGACATCCGCTATGAAGGGGCGCCCTGATTCGCTGTGCGCTGCGCCGTGCGACGTGGTTCCCCGGAGACCGACTGATGATGCTGCGAACCCTGCTGCTGCTCCTCGTCTGCGCGCCGTTCAGCGCGGAAGCGTTCTGCGGTTTCTACGTCTCGGGCGCGGGGGCGAAGCTGTTCAACGACGCCTCGATGGTGGTGCTGCTGCGTGACGGCACGCGCACGGTGCTCTCGATGCAGAACAACTACCGCGGCCCGGCGGAAGACTTCGCGCTGGTGGTGCCGGTGCCGGTGGTGCTGCAGAAGGACAACGTGAAGACGCTGCCGCGTGAGGCCTTCACCCGGCTCGACGAGCTCACCTCGCCGCGCCTGGTCGAGATGACCACCGAGCAGTGCCTGGGGCTCGGCGGCATCGGCCGCGGCGGCGGCGGTCATGGCAGCGGAATGGGGAGCCTGGGCGTGCCGCGCGACCTGGGGGTCAAGGTCGAGGCGAAGTTCAACGTCGAGGAATACGAGATCGTCATCCTCTCGGCCGAGTTCTCGCTGGGCCTCGAGATCTGGCTCAAGGAGAACAAGTACAAGATCCCCGACGGCGCGGCGGCGCTGCTCAAGCCCTACGTGCAGGCGGGCTCGAAGTTCTTCGTGGCGAAGGTCGACGCGAAGAAGGCGAAGCACCAGGACGGTGCGCTGGTGCTCTCGCCGCTGCGCTTCAGCTACGACACCGAGACCTTCTCGCTGCCCGTGCGCCTGGGCCTGCTCAACAGCGGCGGGCAGCAGGAGCTGATCGTTCACATCATCGCGAAGGACCGCTACGAGCTGGCGAACGCGAAGAACGTGCTCGTGCCCACGAACTTCGACGTGCGCACCCGCACCCAGCCGCAGTTCGGCGCCTTCTACGCAGACCTGCTCGACCGCACCTTCAAGAAGAACCCCGGCGCGGCCGTGACCGAGTTCGCCTGGGAAGGCGCCCTGCCCCCGCCGACCGAGCTGCAACAAGACGGCATCTACGGCGTGACCTGCGATCCCTGCCCGCCTCCTCACCCGGTCGACAACCCGCTGGCGAAGTACCTGGGCGTGCTCAGCCTGCCGAAGATCAAGACGGACCACGGCATCGCCGCGTTCGCGCGCGGGTCGACCGTCACGCGGCTGCACCTGCGCTACACGAAGGACAGCCCACCCGACGATCTCGTCTTCAGGATCGCGCCGCCCATCGCCGGCGGCATCCCCGAGATGAAGGAGCCGGGCCCGGCGAAGGCCAACCGCTTCCAGGGCCGCTACGTGATGTGGGTGCAGGGCTGCGGAGGGGGCCTCGGCGGCGGGTTCTTCAGCTCGGGCTCCCCGCTCAGCCGGCCGCAGGCTGACGTGACGAAGCTGGTCGATCCGATCGAAGAGCTGATCATCGCCGACCTCCCCGCGCTCGATCTGAAGGCCCGGCCGCTGCGCAAGGACGCTCCGCCGCTGAAGGTCAACCTCGACGCGCAGCCGGTCACCCAGCCGGTGCCCTTCGTGCGGCCGGTGTCGATGGTGCAGGACCTGGCGCCCACGGTGACCGGCCCGCTCGACAAGGACCTCGTGCGCCGCATCGTGAAGCGGAACCTCGGCCAGCTGCGGTTCTGCTACGAGCTGGAACTCAACCGGACCCCGGGCCTCATGGGGAAGTTGACCGTCGAGCTGATCATCACGCCCGAGGGCACGGTGGCCGCGACGAAGCTGGGCAGCTCCAACCTCGGCAACCCCAACGTCGAGAACTGCTTCGTCGCGCGGGCGAAGACGTGGTCGTTCCCGAAGTCGAGCGGGACGGTCACGGTGCTCTACCCCTTCGTGGTCAAGCCGCCCGGCCAGTAGTCACTGCAGGCCGATGACGGTCTCGAGCACCTTCTCGCGCGTGGCGTCGAGCGTGGGCGACGGCGCCGTGGCAGCGAGCAGCGCGTGGAGCGAGCGCAGGGTCTGCTTCACGTTGCCGAGCTGCGCGTAGGCGTCGCGGTCGAGCGGGGAACCGGCCCACAGCGCCTTCCACGCAGGCGCCAGCGTCCCGAGCCAGGCCTCGAAGACCTCGACGCGCGCGTCCTTGCGCATCAGCAACGAGCGCAGCACTCCGGCGATGCGCTCGTCTTCGCCCCACACGAACGCGGGGCCGTGCGACAGCCGGTACACCACGGCGTTGACGATGCGATCCTGCTGCAGCCCCGAGAGGCGATCGTCTCGGGCGAGGAACTTGAGGAGATCGGCCGTGTGCGCAGTGGCGTGAATCCAACCCAGCTTCGGGTCGTGGCCGCGCAGGTCCGTCTCCAGCACCAGCTCGTCGGTCGCCGCGTCGAGCAGCGCGTCGAACTGCGCCTGGCTGAGCACCGGCTGCTTGAGCTCGGCGGCGGCGATGATGGACAGGCTCAGCGCCGCGAAGGACCTGCTCAGCACCGGCCCCTCGCGCTGACCCAGCCGCTGCTGCAGGTGGCCGGTGAACTCGACCAGCGCGGGCGCGGCGACCGAGTGCTCGCGATAGACCCAGGCGACCACCAGCCCGTAGCCCACGTCGTCGCGCAGCACGGGATCTTCTGATTCCACCAGCGCCTCGGCGTCGCGCAGTATCGCCTCGCGCGACTCACCCGCGGGCAACACGAACTTCGCGTCGCGCAGCGCGAGCCAGAACGCCCTCCCCCTCGGCGGCTCGACGACGCGCGGCGCGTGGGCGCACGCGGCGAGCAGCGACGCCAGGGCGAGGACTCGCGTCATTCCTGGCGACGCTCGTTCTCGAGCACCAGGTACTCGAGCAGCGCCTTCTGCACGTGCAGGCGATTCTCTGCCTCGTCCCAGACCACCGACTGAGGGCCGTCGATGACCGAGGCGGTCACCTCTTCTTCGCGGTGCGCCGGCAGGCAGTGCAGGAACAGCGCGTGCTGCTGCGCGAGCTTCATCAGCTCGGGGTTGACCTGGTAGCCGCCGAGATCCGCGAGGCGCTGCTTCGACTCGGCCTCCTGGCCCATCGAGGTCCACACGTCGGTGATCACCACGTCGGCGCCCTTCGCGGCCTCCTTCGGATCAGCCAGCAGGCTCACGAAGCCCTTCGCCGGCCCCACCACGTCGTCCGCCGGGTGGTAGCCCTTCGGGGAAGCGAGCTTGAGCTGGTAGCCGAAGATGGGCGCCGCGCGGGTGAAGCTGCGGCCCATGTTGCTGCCCGTGTCGCCGATGAAGGCCAGCGTCTTGCCCTTCACCGAGCCCAGCTTCTCTTCGATGGTGAAGAGGTCGGTGAGGATCTGCACCGGGTGGCCACCGTCGGTGAGGCCGTTGATCACCGGCACCTCGCAGTACGCCGCGAACTCCTCGATGCGGGCGTCGGCGAAGGTGCGCATCATCACCACGTCGCAGTAGCGGCCGGTGACGCGCGCGGTGTCGGGCAGCGGCTCGCCCCGCGACATCTGCGAGTTGCCGGCCGAAAGGTCGATGCACGAGCCGCCCAGCTGCAGCATCGCCGCCTCGAAGGACAGGCGCGTTCGCGTCGAGGCCTTCTCGAAGATCATCGTCAACGTGCGGCCGTCCATCGTGTTGACGCAGCGCCGCTCGCGGCGGGCCTTCTTGAGCACGGCCGCGCGGCGGAAGAGCCCGAGGTGCTCGTCGAGGGTGAGGTCGGTGAACTTGAGAAAGTCGCGCTTCTTCGACGTCACGGCCGGCTCCTTTGGCGCTGCTGCGGAGCAGCGGTGATTGCCTCACTTGGCCGCGAGCGGCAAGCGGCATGCGGCGTGAGTTCCTGTCCTCAGACCTCGGACGCCTGCAGCGAGCTGAACAGCTGGGCGAGGCGCGGCACCTGGCCGCTCTTCTCGCCCAGCGCCTTCGCCTGCGTCTCGAGCGCGCTCAGGGTCGCCTCGACCGCGGCGGGGCCGGTGCTGCCGGCCGAGAGCTTGCGCGCCACCGCCCCGGCGGGCTCGAGCACCGACAGCGTGGCGGCATCGAGCGACGCGTCGATGCCCTGGGCCAGCTCCACGCTCGCCTGCCGCAGGTTGAGCCCCTGCTCCTGGCAACGGCGCACCAGCGAGCCGACCACCTGGTACGCCTTGCGGAAGGGCATGCCCTTCTTCACCAGCGCCTCGGCGAGATCGGTGGCCTGGGTGAAGCCTTCGTCCACGCCCACGCGGCACTTGTCGGGGTGGAAGGTGACGCGCGGCACCGCCAGGCGCAGCACCGAGAGCGAGCCGAGCAGCAGCGGCCCGGTCTCCAGCAGCGAGGCGCGATCTTCCTGCAGGTCGCGGTTGTAGCCGCCGGGAAGCCCCTTCACCGTGGCGAGCAGGCCCATCAGGTTGCCCAGCGCCTTGCCCGACTTCCCGCGGATCAGCTCGAACACGTCGGGGTTCTTCTTCTGCGGCATCATCGAGCTGCCCATCGAGATGTCGCCCGAGAGCGAGGCGAAGCCGAACTCCTGGGTGGTGAAGTCGATCAGGTCCGTCGACAGGCGGCTGGCGTGCACGAAGAACCGCGCCGTCGCGTAGAGCAGGTCGAGCGCGAAGTCGCGGTCGCCCACGGTGTCCATGCCGTTGAGCGTCACGCCCTCGAAGCCGAGCAGCTTGCGGGTGATCTCGCGATCGATCGGCAGCGAGCTGCCCGAGATGGCGCCCACGCCGAGCGGAAGGAGCCGGCACTGCTCGAGCACGAAGACGAAGGCCTGCGCGTCGCGCAGGAAGGCGGCGCCGTAGCTGGCGAACCAGTACGCGAGCGAGATGGGCTGGGCGCGCTGGCGGTGCGTGTACGAGGGGAGGATGACGTCCTTCTCCAGGCGGGCGCGGGTGACGAGCTCGGCGATGAGGCCGGTGATCGACTCCAGCGCCACGGCCGCGACCTCGCGCACGTGCAGGCGGAGATCGGTCGCGACCTGGTCGTTGCGGCTGCGCGCCGAGTGCAGCAGCGCTGCGGGCGCGCCGATGGTGCGGTTGAGCTCGACCTCGACCGCCATGTGCACGTCTTCCTCCTGCGGGAGGACGAGCGTGCCGGCGTCGGCGCGCTGCCACAGCGCGATCAACCCGGCGCGAATGGCGCGGGCCTCGACGACGGGGATGACGCCCGTGCGGCCCAACATGGTGACGTGGGCGATCGAGCCCACGAGATCTTCGCGCAGCAGCTGCTTGTCGAGAGCGAGCGAGCTGGAGAAGGCCATCACTTCGGGCAACAGCCCCGGTCCACCTGAGGCTTCGGTCTTGGCGAGCGTCATGGAGTGGAGCCGATAGCAGCGGAACGCTGCGCGAGACAGCCGGAAGCGAAGCGTACGGCTGGCCGAGGCGGAACGACCCAGGGAAGAGGAGGTGCCGCCGATAGCATGCTCCCTCTCCCTGCGCAGCGGGGAGAGGGCTGGGGTGAGGGGCGACCAGCTACGACGCGCTGCCCTTCTTCCACAGCGCGAGCAGATCGCGCTTCACCCGCGACGGCTTCACCCCGCGGGCGGGCACGATGAAGATGGTGTCGTCACCCGCAAGCGTGCCCAGCACCCCGGCCGGCCGCGACGAATCGATGGCGGCGGCCACGGCCTGCGCGCCCCCGGGCAACGTGCGCACCACCACCATCGCGTCGCCGTCATCGACGGTGGTGACGAGGTGATGCACCTGCCGCAGCGCTTCGTCGCCGCGGCTCGCGGGCGCCTCGGCGAGCTCGTACACGGTGCCGCCGTCGGGCAGCGTCACCCGGCGCGCCATCAACTTCGCCAGATCGCGCGAGAGCGTGGCCTGCGTCACCTCGATGCCCTCGCGCTCGAGCAGCTTGCCCAGGTCCTCCTGGGTGCCCACCACGTGGGTGCGGAGGATGCGGCGGATCACCTCGCGCCGGGTGCTGTGCGTGGCCACGTCAGCCATGGGTCACCAACGAGCCGATGCCTTGATCGGTGAAGAACTCGGCGATGATCGAGTGCGGCGTGCGCGCGTCGATCACGTGCACCCGCTCCACCCCGCCCTCGAGCGCGGCGATCGCCCACTTCGCCTTGCGGGTGAGGTTCCTGTTGAACACACCCTTCTCCGACTTCTGGCGCAGCGTGGTGGTGTTGATCTGCCCCAGCAGCTCGTCGTTCTCCACGAAGCCGGGGCCACCGACCAGGTACACCAGCTTCGAGGCCTTCGCGGCGATCGCGATCTCGCTCGCGACCTGGTCAGGCTCGAGCGGCAGGGTGCTGCCGTCGTCGAGGAACCCCACCGGCGAGACCACCGGCACGTAGTTGCGCTGCAGGAACATCTCGAGCAGGTCCGTGTTCACGCTGGCCACCTCGCCGAAGAGGCCTTCGCCCATGCGGCGGCCCTTCATGAACGAGGCGTCCATGCCCGACAGCCCGATCGCCTGCACGCCGGTGCGGTTGAGCAGCGTCACCAGCTCGGTGTTCGTCTGCCCGGAGCTCATCATCTCCTTGCTGTGGGAATCGCCCTTCGACGTGCCCTCGGGGCTCTCGCCATGCACGAGGATGGGCACCAGCCCCACCGCGCGCAGCAGGTTCACGTCTTCCACGATGGACGCGCGCAGCGAGTCCTTCCCCATCGCCTGGCGGCCCAGCTTGATCACCACCCGCTTGTCGGCGAAGCGCGAGATGTACGTGAGCGCTTCCTTCACCAGGTTCACCTTGAACTTCGGTGAGTAGTTGGTGAGCCGATCGTCCTTCGCCACGCTACCGTCGGCCGTGGGCACCAGCAGCGAGGTGTAGTCGGCGTTGATCTTCACGTAGTCGTACGAGAGGTCGCAGCCCCAGCCGACCGACGCGAACTCGCCGCAGCGCAGGTCGATCTCCACCAGCACCTCGGGCTGGCGCATGCGCGCGCGCAGGTTGGGGTGCCCCGACGGGCCGTCGTTCGCGGTGGTGGTGGGCGTGAGCGTGGTGAGGTCGAGCGTCGGCTTGCGGTCGTAGACCACGATGCCCTGCACCGTGACCTTCGCCTCGGTGGGGTTCACGTCGTACTTCTGCGAGCCGCAGCGCGCGCCGACGGTGGCGAGCACCCGCCCCCAGTTCGGGTCGGCGCCGAACACCGCCGCCTTCACCAGGGTGCTGCCGGCGACGCTGCGCGCGAGATCGGTGGCGATGGGCAGCGACGGCGCGTTGGTGACGCGCACCTCGAGCAGCTTGGTGGCGCCCTCCCCGTCCTTGGCCACCTCGCGCGCCAGCTCGACGCACAGCGACTGCAGCTGGGTGGCGAAGAGCTCGTACTCCGCGCCCACCTCGGTGATCTCCGGGTTGCCCAGCTGTCCGTTCGCCAGCGCGAGCACCGCGTCGTTGGTGCTCATGTCGTTGTCGACGGTGAGGTTGTTGAAGCTGCCTTCCATCGCGGCGATCAGCGCGCGCTGCAGCAGCACCGGCGTGATCGCGAGGTCGGTGCAGATGACGGCGATGGTCGACGCGAGCTGCGGCGCGATCATCCCGCTGCCCTTGCAGATGGCGGTGATGCGGCCTTCCTTGCGGCCGAGGCGCACCGCCCGGCTGGCGATCTTGATGTTGGTGTCGGTGGTGCAGATCGCCTCGGCGGCCGACTCGGGCGCGGCCTTGAGCTGCGCCTTCAAGCGCGGCAACGCTTCGATCACCTTCGCCTTCGGCAGGCGCTGACCGATGACCCCGGTCGAGGCCATCAGCACCGCCTCGGGGCCGACCTCCAGCACCTTGCCCGTCGCGGCGCAGAGCTCGACCACGTCCTGCAGGCCCTCGGCGCCGGTGAGCGCGTTGGCGTTGCCGGAGTTGATCAGCACCGCGCGCACGCCCGCCATGGGCAACCTGCGGGCGCAGTCTTCCACCGGGGCGGCCTTCGCCTTGTTGATGGTGAGCGCGCCCGCCGCCGAGCACGGCGACTCGCTGACGACCAGCGCGAGGTCCTTCTTGAACGGCTTGATGCCGGAATGGAGACCGGCGAACAGAAACCCACGAGCGACTGGCATGGAGGAGCCTCTAGCTGATCAGCCCGGCGGTCTCCTCATGTCCGAGCATGAGGTTCATGTTCTGCACGGCCTGGCTGGCCGCGCCCTTGAGCAGGTTGTCGATGGCGCTGACGCTCACCACGTGGGTCTCGTCGACCGACGCGCCGATCAGACACCAGGGCGTCTTCACCACGTCGGCGATGCGCACGGCGTCGGCGTTGGGGAGCAGCTTCACCATCGGCTCCGTGCCGAACGCAGCCTGGAACGCGTCATTCACCTGCGCCTGGCGCACCCCGGTCTTCAAGCGCGCGACCGCGGTGCTGAGGATTCCGCGCTTCATCGGCAGCAGGTGCGGGGTGAAGACGAGCTTGATGCCCAGGGTCTGTTCGATCTCCGGAACGTGCTGGTGCGTGAGCGTCTTGTACGCGCGGAAGTCGGAGTCGATCTCCATGAAGCTGTAGTCTTCGCTCGCCTTGCGGCCCGCACCCGAGACACCCGAGGCCGCGTTGATCACCACCGAGTGGGGATCGACGAGGCCCGCGTTGAGCAGCGGCGCCATCGAGAGCGCGGCGGCGGTCGCATAGCAACCAGGGTTCGAGATGAACTGCGCGCCCCGGATCTTCGCGCGGAAGAGCTCGGGCATGCCGTACACGGCCTCCTTCACCAGCGCGGGCGAGGAGTGCTCGAACTTGTAGAACGCGGGGTACTTCGTGAGGTCCTGCAGGCGAAAGGAACCCGCGAGATCCACCACGCGAAGGCCGAGCGCGCGCAGCTTCGGGGCCAGCTCGAGCGAGGTCTCGGCGGGGGTGGCGAGGAACACCACGTCGCAGCCCTTCGCCGAGGCGACGCCGTGCTCGTTGCTCACGTAGCGGAGGTCGGAAGGGAGCGCGGTCTTCGAGGCGATGCTCTGCCCGACCCAGCGATCCGAGGTGACGAAGGAGAGGGTGACGCCCGGGTGCGCGAGCAGGATTCTCGTCAGCTCGATGCCGGAGTAGCCAGACGCCCCGATGATGCCTGCGGAGTGATGCATGGAAGGCGCATGTATATGCACGCGCTATGCACTCCACAACGAAGAATTCGGTCGCCCGAGGTGAGAAGCCTCGAATTACGTGCTCTACCACTGAGCTACGGGAGCGTACGACGTTGCTCCCGACGGGAATTGAACCCGCGGCCTCGTCCGTTTCAGGGAAGTTTGCGTGTAGGGCCTCTCGGGCCGGGCGACCTGGAAAATCAGACGCGGGCCGGTCGTGGTCCTGACGGAGCCATGACGTTCCGGGGAGTAACCAGCGGTCATGGACACGACCGCGAGCGCACCCGTCAAGCCCCAGCTCCGAGGCGTGCTCCACCAGATCTCCTTCTTCATCGCCCTGGCGGCCGGCGCCTGGCTGCTCACCCGCGCCACCGGCACCATGTTCTGGGCCTGCGTGGTCTACCTCGTCTCGCTCTGCGGCCAGTTCGCGGTGAGCGCGCTCTACCACCGGCTCACCTGGGCCCCCGCCGCGAGGCAGTGGTGGAGGCGGCTGGATCACTCCTTCATCATGATCCTCATCGCGGGCACCGGCACCCCGCTGGCCGTGGCGCTGCCCTCCGAGGCCACCCGGTCCTTCCTCATCCTGCTCTGGAGCGGCGCCGCGCTGGGCGTGCTGCGCGCGATGGTGTGGATCACCGCGCCCAAGCCGCTCGTGGCCATACTCGCCCTCGCGCTCGCCTGGTTCAGCTACCCCTTCATGCCCGCGCTCCACGCCGCGATGGGCACCACCAGCGTGGTGTTCTTCCTCGGCGGCGGCGTGGTGTACTCGCTGGGCGCGGTCACCTACGCCCTCAAGAAGCCCGACCCCTGGCCGCTGGTGTTCGGCTACCACGAGGTGTTCCACACGCTGGTGGTGCTCGGCGCGCTGAGCCACTTCATCGCCGTGTCTCGAGTGGTGCTGGGGATCACGGGGTGATCGCCGGATCCACCGTTCACCCCGAGCGGAGTCGAGGGGCGCGTCTCGACTTCGCTCGACGTGAACGGGCTCAAAAGCTCCACTCTTGCGGCGAAGCTGTTTAGAAGGACAGCGCCTTGCGGACCGCGAACCTCGCCATCGTCTTCACCGACATCAAGGGGTTCACCGAGCGCACCAGCAAGCAGACGCTCGAGCAGAACGAGAAGCTGCTCAAGACGCACAACGACCTGCTCGCCCCGCTCTTCAAGGGCCTGGGCGGCCGCATCGTCAAGACCATCGGCGACGCGTTCATGGTCACCTTCGAGTCGCCCACCTCGGCGGTGCTCGCCGGCGTGGCCGTGCAGGACGCCCTGTGGACCTACAACCAGAAGGCCATCACCGAAGAGCAGCTGCACGTGCGCGTCGCCATCAACGTGGGCGAGGTGCGGCTCGAGGGCAACGACGTCTTCGGTGAGCCGGTGAACATCGCCGCGCGCGTCGAGGGCGTGGCCGAGGCCGACGAGGTCACCTTCACCGAGTCGGTCTACCTCTCGATGAACCGCGCCGAGCTGCCCGCCGAAGAACTGGGCCGCTTCGAGCTCAAGGGCATCCCCGAGCAGATCCGCCTCTACAAGGTGACGAAGTCCACCACCGCCGGGGAGCCGCCCTTCGCCAACAAAGGCCTGGCGCGGCTCGCCGACGGCACGCGCTCCACCTCGGGCACGCACAAGGCCTTCGAGGCCGCGACGAAGGCGCTCGAGTCGACCAGCGAGGTCGCCAGCAAGGCCTTCGAGAGCACCAGCCGCCTGGTGGAGAGCTCGCTGGTGTCCGCCGAGAAGAAGGGCATGCCCCGCAAGCGCCTCGGGCTCATCGGCGCCGGCGCGCTGGTCGTCGCCGCCGCCCTCTTCTTCCTCTTCGGCAGGAGCCCCATCGATCGCGCCATCGACGACGCAGCGAGCGCGAAGACCGAGGAGCGCCGCGGGAAGATCGACGCCGCGAAGAAGCTCATCGCGGCAGAGCACAGCGCGAAGGACCGCAGCTGGTACCTGGGCCAGCTCTCCGAGAAGCTCGGGGAGAACGCCGCCGCCGGTCACTACGCCGCCGCCGCGCGGGCCGGCTCGCGCGACGCCGAGAACCAGTTGATCAAACTGCTCGGTCACCAGAAGTGCCAGCTGCGCTCTGCCGCGGCCGACGCGCTGGCGGACCTGCAGGTCAAGCGGGCCCGCGGCGCCCTCGAAGATCTCGCCGAAGACGGCGGCCCGGGCGACGGGGAGCAGGTGCTCGTGTTCGGCTGCAACTCGAAGCAGGCCGCGAGCACCGCGCTCCAGCGCTTGAACAAGGACTGATCAGGCCCGCCGAAAGAGCGGTGCTACGCTCTCGGGCCGTGCCGTGCGTCGAAACCCCACAGTGGCTCGCGCTGACGGACGGCCGCCTGAGCGCCGACGAAGAGCTGGCCATTCGCGGGCACGCGACCACCTGCACCACCTGCGCGCCGCAGCTCGCGATCATCGATCAGAAGCGGCGCCTGGCTCGCGAGGCCCCCACCCAGGAGCTCTCCGCCACCCAGCTGCCCAGGCCCGTCGAGCCGGCCCCGGTGCTCGAGCGCGGCACCGCCGTGGGCCGCTTCGTGGTGATCGACACGGTGGGCATGGGCGGCATGGGCGCCGTCTATTCCGCGTACGATCCTGATCTCGATCGGCGCGTCGCGCTCAAGACCCTGCACACCACCGGCACCAGCGACCCGACCGCGCACGGCCGTATGCTCCGCGAAGCGCAGGCGATGGCCCGGCTCTCGCACCCCAACGTGGTGAACGTGTTCGACGTCGGCGAGCACCGCGGCGGCATCTTCATCGCCATGGAGTTCGTGCCCGGCGTCACCCTGCGCACCTGGGAACGCGCGAAGGAGCGCAGCTGGCGCGAGGTGGTGGCCCTCTTCCTCCAGGCCGGGCGTGGGCTCGCCGCCGCGCACGCCGCGCACCTGGTGCACCGCGACTTCAAGCCCGCCAACGTGCTCCTCGGCGAAGACGGCCGCGCGCGCGTCACCGACTTCGGCGT
The DNA here is from genome assembly GCA_030681645.1 of Archangium sp. Classification (GTDB taxonomy): domain Bacteria; phylum Myxococcota; class Myxococcia; order Myxococcales; family Myxococcaceae; genus Archangium_A. The sequence goes on along the minus strand of JAUXRX010000018.1, from coordinate 71,717 downwards.
GGCGCGGGCCGACGGCAGCATCGAGCCCGTGGGGCCGATGATTCCCTCGGCGATGGGCGAAGACTCGGGCCGCCTCAACAGCAACTCGTTCTCCGAGCCGCTCACCCGCGGCGACATGGTCGTGGGCACCGTCGGCTACATGTCGCCCGAGCAGGCCGAGGCGAAGACCCCCGACGCGCGCAGCGACCAGTTCTCCTTCTGCATCTGCCTCTGGGAAGGCCTCTACGGCAAGCGCCCCTTCCTCGGCACCTCGGTCGCCGAGGTGACGAAGGCGCTGCTGCACGGTCCGCTGCCGCCACGGCCGCGGGGCACGAAGGTGCCGGCCTGGCTGCACGCGGTGCTCATTCGCGGCCTCGAGCGCGATCCCGACAAGCGCTACCCCAGCATGGAAGCGCTGTTGCAGGATCTCGACCGAGCACCCGACGAGTGGCGCCGCAAGGCGTTGCCCTGGGCGGCCGTCGCCGCGGTGCTGCTGTCCGTCGGCGGTCTCCAGCTCTTCTCGCAGGCTCGGGAACGCGGGCGCTGTGAAGCCGTCGGGGGTGAGCTCACCGGCGTGTGGGACGACGCGCTGCGCGCCCAGCTCGCCACCGCGTTCGGCAAGGTGACGCGGCCCTTCTCCGCGGCGGCCCTCGCCTCGGCCGAGCGCGCGCTCGACACGCACGCCAAGGAATGGACGAGCGCGGCCACCCAGTCATGCGAGCAGGCCTGGGTGCGCAAGGAGCTCCCCGAGGCCGACTACCGGCTCGAGGCGGCGTGCCTCGCCCAGCGCAAGCGCGAGCTCGCCGCGGTGGTCACGGTGCTGGCGACCGCTGACGAGGGCGTGGTGGAGCGCGCCGGAACGCTCGCCTGGAGCCTCCCGCCGGTGCGCGGCTGCACCCAGCTCGCGCGCCTCAAGTCAGACCCCCGCCTGCTTGCCGCGGGCGGGGACGAGGCCCGCGTCAGCGCGCTGCAGGCGTCGCTGGCCCGCGCGCGCTCGCTCATCGACGCGGGCAAGCTCACCGACGCCGCGCCGGTGATCGAGCAGGCCCTCGCGTCGGCGAAGGAGCTCAACCGCCGCGCCCTCGAGGCCGAGGCGCTCTCGCTGCTCGGCGGCATGCACCAGGCCGCCGGCAAGTTCGCGGACTCCGCCGACGCGTGGACCCGCGCGGTGATGGCGGCGCAGGCGTCGGGCTTCGACGAGCTGCTCGCGCTGGCCGCGGTGCGCCTGACCACCGTGGTGGGCTTTCACCTGAACCGCCCCGCCGACGGCCGCCTGTGGGACTCGATCGCCCGCGCCACCATCGAGCGCATGGGCGGCGACGACGTGCTCTCGCTCGAGCGCATGGCCGCCGTGGCGCGCCTGGGCAACGCCGAAGGCAAGCCGATGGAGGCGGCCGCGCAGCACCTGCAGGCCCTCGCGCTCGCCACGACGCTGTTGGGCGCTGATCACCCCCTGCTGTGGAAGATCGAGTTCGACCTCGGCTCGAGCCTGGTGGCCGCGAAGGACCCCCAGGCCGCCTTCCCCCACCTCGAGCGCGCGCTGCAGCTGCGGGAGAAGGAGGTGTCGGGCGATCACCCCGAGGCGGCGATGGTGCGCTCGACGCTCGCGAACGCGTACTTCTTCGCCGGCCGGGTCGCCGATTCGCGCGACGCCTTCAGCCGGGCGCTGGCCACCCGCGAGAAGCTCTTCGGCGCAGACAGCCCCCGGCTGATCGTCACCCTCAACAACTTCGGAGACACGCTCAGCAAGGTCGGGCGCCACGAAGAGGCCGCGGCGATGGTGGCGCGCGCCGCGGTGATCGCGAAGAAGGCGTACCCCGCGGGCCACCCGTACATCGTGGCGACCACCCTGACCCAGGCCGAGATCCTCCTCGCCATGGCGCGCCGCGAAGAGGCCCGCGCCGCGGTCGAGTCGGTGCTCGCCATGCAGCCCCCGCCGACCGCGCCGTACCTCGCCGAGGCGGGCGCGGTGCGCGCGTTCATCGCGCTCGGCGACGGGAAGCCGAAGGACGCGCTCGCCTTCGCGATGAAGGCCGTGGAGGCCGGCAAGCAGGTGGGCGAGCGCAGCCCCGAGCTGGTGCTGCCGCTGCTGGCCCGCGGCGAGAGCGAGCTGGCCCTGCAGGACCCCGCGGCGGCGATGACCACCCTCGCGCAGGCGGTGGTGCTGGTCGACGAGACCAAGCCGTGGCGCGTGTACACCGCCGACGCCCGCTTCGCGCTCGCGCGCGCGAAGACCGCGGCGAAGGTGGAGCCCCTCGTGGCGAAGCAACTCGCGACCGAGGCGCTGGAGCTCTACCGGGCCTCGGAGGGCCAGGAGCCCAAGGCGGGCACCGTCGAGTTCTTCCTCAACGGGAAGTGACGACTTGCCTCCCTCTCCCTGCGCAGCGGGGAGAGGGCCGGGGTGAGGGGCTGCCCTCAGCGACCTGCGGAGATGTTCCAGGTCTGGGTCGTGCAGTTGTTGCCGCCGCACAAGGCGCCCGAACAATCCGCTCCGCTGAAATCAGCCGTGTACGTGCCGACGAAGGTGTTCGGACCGACGAAGGTCCCGGTCAGGGTATAGGTCTCGACGCAGGCGTTTCCGCCCATGCCGGTGTCCACCACCTCGTAGCTGAAGGAGCCGCTCGGGCAGACGGGAGCCGCCGAGATGAGGGGGAGGGTACCTCCAGGCTGAGTCTGGAGCGGGCGGACGCGGCCCGCCTGAATCTGAAACCGGTTGATGTTGATGCTCACCAACGGGAAGCCGAGGCCGTCGCAGCACGAGTAGGCGATCGACCCTGCGTCCAGCGTGTAGGTGCCGAGTGGGTCGCAGTTCGTGCCCGCGTCCACGCCCGCGTCGAAGCCGGCGTCCGGCACGCCCGCATCGCAGCTGCCCATGCACATGCCCCAGATGTTGTTCGCGCAGGTCCGATTGCCCGCGAACATGCACGCGCCGATGTCGCAGGGCTGCACGGCGCCGTTCACGCACTGGGCGGCGTTCGACTCGTCTTCGTCGGTCGCGTCCTGGCAGCCGGGGTCCTGCGGGAAGTCGATCAGGCCGTCGCCGTCGTTGTCCACGCGATCGGTGCAGACCGTGGGCGGGTCGGGGAACAGCTCCAGGAGGCGGCGTCCTGCGTCGGCGTCGTCGGAGAGCACCTCCATGAAGCCCGTCCGGGTGTCCGCCGTGCGCGCGTACGCAACCATCACTTGCATCTGCTCGCCCGGCAGCAACCTCGCGGGAAGGGTCGGCAGCTCGACGGCGAACTGCAGGCTGCCGGTCGGATCGACGCCGACGCTGCGCACGTTGAGCGCCGAGGTGCCCACGCTCCTGATCGTCGCGGGCTTGCGCTCGAGCGGCAGGTTGCCCGGGCCGAACGCGAGCGGGTTGGGCACGAAGGCGAGCCGCGGCTCGAGCGGCCCCCCCTTGAGCACGCAGCGCAGGGGAATTTCGAGGCCCTCGGTCGTCACCAGCGCAGCGCCTTCATCAGAGCCGCCGCCCACGGGCGTGAACGTCACCGGCACCTCGACGAAGCCACCCGCCTCCACCGTCATCGGCACCATGCCCAGGGTGAAGTCGGCGCTGCCCGCCGGGTCGACTGAGACGGTGATGTTCACCGGGGCGCGGCCCACGTTGTCGACGCGGAACTTGCTGCCCTTCGAGGTGCCCTCGGGGACCACGCCGAAGTCGAGCACCTCCACCGGGAGGGACAGGGAAGACTGCGTCATCGTGACCATCTGCCGTCCACAGTTACAGCCGGAAGCGGTGAGCACGAGCGTGGCGGCCAACAGGGTCGCGGAAAGCAGGGGTCTGCGCATGGGGCCCTCAGTCTGTCACAAAACCCCGAACTGTCAGCGCCCCGGCCCGAGCAGAAACTCCAGCGCCCCGGGCAGGCGGGAAGCCCAGGCCGACTCGGTGTGCGTCGCCCCCGGCTGCACCACGTACTTGAGGGTGGTGCCGTCGACGTAGCCCAGCACCCGGTACGCCGCGGCGAGATCGGCGGTGTCCGCCATGCCGTCGTTCGAGCCACCGCTGTCGCCGCTGTCCACGTACACGCGCAGGGGCCGGGTCGCTCCGGTCTGCGGGAGGATTGTGAGCAGCACCCGGCTGTCCCACCACACGCTGGGGGACATCGCGCCGATCAACCCGAACGTCTCCGGCTTGCGCACGCCCGCATGGCTGCTGATCAGCCCGCCCAGCGACGAGCCGATCAGCACCGTGTCTTCCCTCCCGGGCAACGTGCGGAGCTCGGCGTCGACGCGCGGCTTGAGCTCTTCGACCAGCATGCGCAGGTAGAGGTCGCCGTTGCCGCCGCCGTACATCGGGTCGGCCGTGGGCGTGTACTCGGCGATGCGCGCGGCGCCCGCGTTCTCGGGCCCCACCACGATCGCCTCGCGGAAGCGCCCGTCGCCGGCGGCGCTGTCCATCGTTTGCGGTACGCCCCACGTCACCCCGCCGAAGGCCGCGTTCGGATCGAACAGGTTCTGGCCGTCGTGCATGTAGACGACGGGCAGGCGCGCGGCCGCGTTCTCCAGGTAGGTGGGCGGCAGGTACACGTACACGCCGCGCGTGTTGCCCAGCAGCGTCGAGGCGAAGGCCGGCCAGCGAATCGTCCACATGCCGTTGTCGCGGAAGAAGTGCGGGGCGATCTCGTTCACGGCGCCGAGCCGCCCCCGGTAGTTCGGGCCCTTCGACCAGGTGGTGTCGTCGAGCAGCGGCTTCCACTCGAGATCTTCCGCGAGCGTGGTGACCGTGAGCGTCCAGGTGTCGTCGTTCACCTTCACCATCGGCAGGCCGGTGTTCCAGTTGAAGGGCGCCTTCGAGCCGCGCGCGAAGACCGCCTGCGTGCCGGCCGGGTAGCGCACGCGCAGCACGGTGACGATGCCCGCATCCGCGCTCCCCGCGTCGGGCTGACCCGCGTCAGGCAGCCCCGCGTCGAAGCCAGCGTCGGCCGTGACGACCCCGGAGTCGCTGGTCATCAACCCCGCATCGGCGCCGGGGAGCGGCGCACCGCAGGCGGTCAGGAACAGCAGGGCGAAGAGAGAGGCGCGCACGCGCTGTCCCTACCGTTCATCCCCGGCAGAGTCGAGGGACCCACTCCACCAGGTTTGCCCTCTCTCCCCGACCCTCTCCCCCTCGGGGAGAGGGAGACAGGTGCGACGTTCTTCAGGGGATCAGCACCACCGAGCCCGTCGTCTCGCGCCCCTCGAGCGCGCGGTGCGCCTGCTGCGCGTCAGCCAACGCGAACGTGCGCGGCGGCGTCACCTTCACGTGCCCCGCGCGAATGACGTCGAACAGCGCCTTCGCGCTCTGCTCCAGCTCGGCCCGGGTGCTGATGTACGCGAACAACGAAGGCCGCGAGAGGTACAGCGAGCGCATGCCGCCGAGCGCGACGATGTCGAGCGGCGCCGGCTTCCCGCTCGACTGGCCGAACGACACCAGCATGCCCCGCGGCGCCAACGCATCGAGCGAATGCAGCACCGTGTCCTTCCCCACCGAGTCGTAGACCACCTGCACGCCGCGCCCGGAGGTGAGCGCCTTCACCTTGTCCACCCACGGCCCGTCAGCCAGGCAGAGGACGTGGTCGCAGTTCGGAGCAGCGAGCTCGAGCTTCCTCGCCGTGCCGACCGCGCCGATCACCGTCGCGCCGAGGTGCCGCGCCCACTGCGTCGCGAGCAACCCCACGCCACCGGCGGCCGCGTGAATGAGCACCGCGTCGCCCGCCTTCACCGGGCGGCAGCGGTTCAGCAGGAACTCGGCGGTCATGCCCTTGAGCATGATCGACGCGGCCGTCACGTCGCTGATCTCCTCGGGCAGCGCGATCAACCGCTCCGCCTTCGCGTTCCGCAGCTCGGCGTACGAGCCGGCCAGCCCCGCGTACGCCACCCGCTGACCCACGCGCAGCGAGGTGACGCCTTCGCCGAGCGCCGTCACCACCCCCGCGCCCTCCTGTCCGGAGATGAACGGGAGCGGCAGCGGGTACAGGCCGGTGCGATGGTAGACGTCGATGAAGTTCACCCCGATGGCGGTGTGCCGCAGCTGCACCTCGCCGGGCCCCGGCGCCGGCACCTCGACGGTCTCGAACTTCAGCGCGCTCGCATCACCGACGGCCTGCACTCGAATGGCTCTGGACATGGCGCATCTCTAACGCGAGCGTCGCTCCATGGCCGACTACGAAGTCAGCGGTGCCTGGGTCGACGCGGTGCTGCGGCCGCTGCGGACCACGGAACACTTCCCGGCGATCAAGGCGAAGCTCACCCCGCCCGTGCTGGCCATGGTGAACAGCCCCTACGACGAGACCTGGCACCCCGCGCTCCAGGTCGAGGCGCTGGTGGAAGCGGCGATCTCGGTGGTGGGCGCAGGGACCTACGAGGCGCTGGCCTATGCCGCGGTGAAGGACCGCTTCGCCCCGATCATCCTGCCCATGCTCAAGAGCACCCTGGCCTCGACCAATCGCTCCCCGGCCGCGGTGTTGAGCAAGCTGGAGTCGTCGGTGAGGGTGGCGATGCGCGGGCTCGACATCATCTGGAAGGCCGACAACGAGACCAGCGGCATCCTCCAGGTGCGCTACCCCCGGCCCGTGGCCGCTCACGTCGAGGGCTCGTGGCGCGGGGTGCTCAAGTACATCTTCGAGGTCACCCAGGCGACCGGGCGCGTCGAGCGTTCCCGGCACTCGGAGGCCGGGAACACCCTGCAGTACCTCGTGTCCTGGTGACTAACGCTCGTCGCCCTCACCCCTCCAGGCGCGGGCTCGCCCATCCCGGCCGCCCATGCGGCCCTTCTTGAACGCCTTCATCTCGTGGTTGAGCCGCCCCAGCACCAGCGCCAGCTTCGCGCGCTTGAGCGGGGGGTAGCCCTGCGAGAGCGTGGCGAAGAGCTCCTTGTCCATCGTGGCCATCTGGGCGCGGCCGTCGAGCACCTTGGCCACGTTGGCGTCGATCTGCGCGAGGGCGGCGGCGTCACCGTCGGCCGCGTCCTTCACCGCGCGCATCGCCTCGTGCATCGACTGGCGCAGCGGGCGCCGCTTCTCTTCGATCACCTTGATCTTCTCGCTCAGCTTGATCGCCTCGCCCTCGGTGAGCTCGAGCGCCTCGCTGATCGCCACCACGTACATGAGCCGGGCCTCCCGCTCGCGAGCCTCGATTCGCTCCTCACGATCACCGCCGAACTTCCCCGGCTTGCCGGGACCGCCCGGGGGCGGAGCGGCGAACGCAGCGAGGGCACCGAACACCAGCATCGACATCATGAGCTTCGTCTTCATCACAGGTCTCCTTCGGTCGGCGATGGCCAACCCACTTCGAAGAACACTTCGTCATCGGAAAGGTTGGCTCCGTCGAAGTCGAGCACCGGCACTTCGGGCGCGGCGACCAGCACCGTGCGCACCTGGGGCTCGGCCGGCACCGCCCTGGGCAACGTCTTGACCAGCACCGCCGAGGCGAGCAGCGCGCCCAGCCCCGCGGCCAGCGCCAGGCTCGCGAAGCGGCGCAGCCCTTCACCGCGCGAACGCCGCGCGCGCCAGGCCTCGTGGGTGCTGGCGGAGAGCCCGTTGAGCAGGAGCCGCTCGTTCTGGGTGAGCGGAGGCAACGTGGCCAGCCCGAGCAACCGCGCGGTCGCCTGGCAAGAAGCACAGTCAGCCAGGTGCGCGCGCGCTTCGAGCGAAGGCTCGCTCCCCGACAGCTCCAGCTCGACGTCTTCACAGTTCATGGGCGTTCTCCCGGCGTCGACAGCGCCGCGACCTCTTCCTTGAGGCGCTTCACGGCGTGATGAAAGTGGGCCTTGGCGTTGCCCTCGGTGATGCCCAGCGCCTGCGCCACCTCGGCGAAGGACAGCCCCGCGTCGATGCGCAGGGTGAAGACCTCGCGCTGGCGGGTGGGCAACGACAACACCGCCAGGCGGGTGAGCGCCTCTTCTTCGGCGCGCTCGAGGGCCTCGTGAGGAGCGGCGAGTGAGGGTCGCTCGGCGTCGACCGCGCTCACCGGCGCGAGCTGCCATCGCCCCGCGTCGCGCGCGTGGTTCTTGCCCAGGTTGATCGCGATGCGCAGCACCCACGCCTTGAAGGGAACGTCGTGCGCGCGCTCGGCGGCCTCGAAGGCCTGCAGAAAAGCGCGCTGGGTGAGGTCGCGCGCGTCGTCGATCGATCGCGCGTAGCGGCGCACCACCTTGAAGACGGTGTCCTGGTGGCGCCTGATGAGCTGCCCGAACGCCGCCGAGTCACCCGCAGAAAATGCGCGTACGAGCTCGCCATCGCTCGGCTCGCCGGCCGAACCGCCGGGAATGACACGCAGCTGTGGCGCCGGAGGGCTCACTTCAAAGAAGAGGACACGGGAGCGATGAGAAGGTCAAAGAGCGATCCGTGAAAATGTCCCCCGGCGCTCTGGCGCGGCCTTATTCATTGGGCCTAGTTTCGAACGAGGGGGAAGTCGCCATGAAGCAGCCGCCGCCCAGCCAACCAGACACCGCTCTCCCACGACCACCCTCGAGGCTCGATGCCCCGCGCAGCGTGCTCTCGATGTTCTCGTCGAAGGGGCCGGTGAGCACGCTCCACTTCCTCGTTCACGCCGACATGGTCGAAGTGCAGCGCCAGGCCGAAGCGCGGGGGTGGCTCGCGCGCGGCTTCACGGCCATCACCATTCCCTGGCTCGAGCTGCACTGGAGCGCCGACGGCTGGAAGACGCAGCACGTGGTGTCGAGCAACGACGTGCCCTGCCCGGTGGTGAACGGCACCTTCCATCTCTCGGGCTGCGCCCCCGGCACCGAGGTCGAGTTCGCGATCCACGTCGGGCTCGCCTGCCACGCGCCCGCCGACACCGCCTTCGCGCGCGACGTGGGCGATCTCTGGTTCAACAATGGCGGGCAGAACTACAGGCAGACCACCCGGTAGCTCAGTTGAGCCGGTTCATGGCCTTCATCACCTTCGCCACGTAGAGCTCGGTCTCACCGTTCTGCGGAATGCGGCCGTTCACCGCCCCCGGCCCCGCGTTGTACGCGGCCACCGCGAGATCCACCCGGCCGCTGCGCTTGAGCTGCTGCGAGAGGTAGCGCGCGCCGGCGTCGATCGACTCCGCGGGGTCGAAGGGATCGCCGACGTCGAGGAGCGCCGCCGTGCCGGGCATCAGCTGGGCGGGGCCCATCGCGCCGGCGAACGAGATGCGGTGTGGGCGGCCACCCGATTCCACCGAGACGATCGCGCCCATCAACCCGCGGGGCAGGCCGAGCTTCCGTTCGGCCGCGGCCGCGAGCGCAGCCAGGTCCCCGTGCCCGGTCAGCAGGCAGAACGGGCGGTGCTTCGCGTAGGAGGTGAGCGCGTGCCACTTCTCCTTCACGAAGAAGGGCGAGAGCGGGAACACCGCCGAGCTGCCGAAGAAGGCGACCGAGGTGTTGAGCAGCACCAGCGGCAGGCACACCACCAGCACCAGCTGCTGCCAGAACCTCAGCTTGCCGAAGAGCCGCAGGAAGAACTTCAAGACGCGCCACACCGTATTCCCGTGAACGCGCGAAGACAGTTTGAGGTCTGTCCTGCCGGTCAGTTCGTGCTCACGGTGAACACCGGGGTCAGCACTTTCTCTCCCGAGCCGTTGGGAAGCCGAATCGTCGTCTCATAACGCCACCTTCCGGGCGCAATGGTGGTGGCCAGGGTCTTGCGAGCGTCAGTGCGCTGGCCGGGCTCGAGGGGCTGGGGCTCGAGCACACAGGCCTCGGGGTCGGCGGGGCCGGCCGTCTTGCCGTCCTCCGCCACCACCCGGCTCAGGCAGAGGTTGATGCCGAGGTTGGTGGCGCTGGTGTTGACGAGCGAGAGCCCCACCCGGCCCCCGGGGCCATAGGTGAGCAGGTCGGTGGCGAAGGCCACGCGCTCGAGCCCGCCGCCGCAGCCCACCAGGAACACCGTCAGGAGCCAGAGACTTCGCCACATGGGTGCTGATGTAGGCCACCCTCCCCGGCCGGTTCCAACGAAAACCAGAACTTTCCGTGGCCGTCGATGCGTCGGCGCCCGTACCATTCACCTGTGCAGCCGATTCTGGGTATCGACTTCGGCACTACCAACACCTCTGCGGCCTGGTTCGACGCGCAGGGGAAGCTCAAGGTAGCGCCCGTCACAGACAAGTCCGCAGTCTTGCCCTCGGTGGTGTGGTTTCCCTCGGCCGATTTGACGAAGTGCCTGGTGGGCCAGGCGGCCAAGACGCAGCTGATCGACGATCAGAAGCACACCGTCTTCGGGGCCAAGCGCTTCCTGGGGCGGCGCTTCAACTCCGAGTACGTCTCGAAGCACCGCGAGCGCTTCGCCTTCGACCTGGTGGAAGGTGAAGACGGCTACACCTCGGTGCTCATCTACGGCCAGACCATTCCCCTCGTCGACGTGGCGGGCGTGGTGGTGCGCGACATCGTGATGCGCGCGGCGCGCGCCGCGGGCCACCCCTTCACCCACTGCGTGATGACCGTGCCGGCCCACGCGTCGGTGCGGCAGCGCGAGGCGGTGCGCAAGGCGGCCGAGTCGGCGGGCCTCACCGTGGCCGCGATGGTGAACGAGCCCACCGCCGCCGCGCTCTTCTACGCGAACCTGCGCAGCCCGAAGCAGACGGTGCTGATCTTCGACCTCGGCGGCGGCACCTTCGACGCCACGGTGATGCGGGTGGAGAACCGGGTGGTGAAGGTGCTCGCCACGGGCGGCGACGCGTTCCTCGGCGGCGGCAACTTCGACGAGCTGCTGGCCGAGTCGTTCGCGCAGCAGCTCGAAGACAAGCAGGGCGTCTCGGTGCGCAGTAACCGCACGGTGATGCAGCGGCTCGGGCTCGCGGCGGAGTTCGCGAAGATCCAGCTCTCGCGCGTCGAGTCACTGGACGTGCGCATTCCGGTGGTGGCGCAGAAGGCGAGCGGCGGCTTCATCGACTTCCAGCACAAGCTGACCCGGGAAGAGATGGAGAACATCGTCACGCCGCTGGTCGAGCGCTGCGTGGGCGCGTGCGACGACGTGCTGCAGCGGGCGGGGTTGAAGCCGTCGGACATCGACGAGCTGGTGCTGGTCGGCGGGCAGACGCGCATGCCGATGATCCGCAAGCGCCTGGCGCACTTTCCCCGCCTCTCCAGCGAGAAGGACCTGAACCCCGAGCTGGGCGTGGCGGTGGGCGCGGCGATCCTCGGGCGCAACCTGCGCCGCACCAGGAGCTCGGGCCTCAACGACGTGGTGGCGATGCCGATGAGCGTGATGCTCGTGGGCGGGCGCACGGTCGAGATCATCCCCGGGAACACGCCGGTGCCCTGCACGAAGTCGATCCTGCTCGAGGGGCTGCCGCCGTGGAGCGCGCCGGTGCCGCTGCTGCTGTTCGAGTCGCTCGATCAGACCTCGGTGGACCGCGAGATCATCGGGACCGTGCACATCTCGGAAGAGTGGCGCACCCGCAAGGACGTGGTGCCCAGCCTCGAGCTGTCCGTGGGCCAGGACTTCGCGTTGACCGCCCGGCTGGTGGCGCCGGGTGGCATGCAGACCCAGCTGCAGATCGTCGATCAGCGCCGATAGTCAGCGCGCGAAGACGACGAAGTCCCCGCCCCCGCCAAACCACACGTGGGCCGGGGTCACTCCGCCGGCATCCCAGCCAGCGGGCCCTTTCCAAGCGTCGAGCCGGAGGGCCGCCCCATCGATCGCCACCAGGTGGTCGCGAAAGCGGCTCGCGGGGTAACCCGACTGGGCGTTCTGAAGCTCCAGCTGCGCGGCGGGCTCGAGCCGGAGGAACTGCAACGAGACCGGAGCCGGGCCGTTCTCGAAGCGCGCGAAGCCGATCTCCGAGCCCTGGTTCATCACCCACAGGCCATCCCCCTCCGGCGCCAGCATGCGTAGGCTCGATTCGCGGCACCGGCGCGGCTGGCCGAACGCACCGAAGCAGGCTTCCGCGCCGTTGAGCCAGATCACCCCACCGTCCGTCATGGCGAGCCCCTGGCTCATCATCGGATCGGAGTCGAAGTCGAGCGGGGCGCGCTCGAGGCCTCCGTCGGCGGCGAGGCGAACCGCGAACAGGGTCCCGCTCTCCGAGAGCACCAGCTCGTCCGCCGTCGTGCCACGCACCCCGGTGAGCACGCGCTGCGCATCGAAGAGGAGCTGGGCGCGATGCACACCCCCGTCGGCCGCTACGAAGCGCTCCACGCTCGTGGGACCGACGGCCCAGAGCGCAGGCCCCGCCGACGAGAGGAGCGAAGCGGGTCCACGATCGACCGCGCCACCATCGACGATCAAGTCGACCCCGGACTCCGATCGACACGAAGCGAGACCTGCGACGACCAGCAGCTCCGAACACTTCGCCGAACTGCGGAAACGGAAGACAGGCGCTTCGCCGCTCCGGTCGCGCAGCACGTGGCTGGTCGCGCGCGCCTCCGCACCCAAAGGCTCGAAGCGCGCCACGATCGAGTGAGGTCCGGGCACCGTTGGCGTGAACTCGATCACCGCGCTGCCGCTCGGACTGAAGCTCGACACCGCGCCCGGGGCCACCTTGCCCTGCGGGTCGGTCACCACCACGCTCACGGCGGTGATGCCTGAGGTGCAGGCGATGCCCATGGTGAGCTTCGCCGGTGTGCCGGTCAGGGCGACGGCCGCGGTGAACGGCTGGACGCGCTCGAGCCCTCCCCTGCCGCACTCGTCCGTCAGGCAGCCGCTGGCGCAACCTGCGCCGAGCAGGGTCCCGAGCGCGACAGCCACCCCCACGCGCCAGCTCATCGCGGAGGGACCGCCGGCTCGACCGCATTGAAGTTCGTCGCGAGGTCGCTGCCTTCCGATTGCGAGCACGCTTCCTTCGTCGCGAACACCTGCCCTGCAGGCACATCATCCGCGACCACCACCGGCGTCTTCTTCACGAACCCGGCGAGCGCCTCGAAGTCGCCCCACCGCAGGCCTGCGCCGCACGGGTCGCCGCACTCCTTCGTGAAGTCCGCGCGGATGACCCCGTCGCCGTACAGCCGCTGGCCCCCGCGCGGCCCCCCGAGGATCCTCAAGAGCGAGCAGCCTTTGCAGACTTCCTTGCCGCCGTCGCTGCAGCTGCGGGTCGAGCTGTCCTGACCCCAGCACCCGATCTCCAGCGTGTGTGCTTTGGGAAAGAGCGGCAGGCGCGTGTCGGAGAGCGGGCCGGCGACGAACGTGCGCACCGGCGGCGCGTCGCGGAAGGTCCGGACGTCGCCCACGCGATCGAGCCCGTGAATGGCCACCGGGCCGTCGATGGTCACGGCCTGCGGCGCGAGCGTGATGGTCAGCTCCCAGCGCCAGTTGTGGCCCTCGCGGATGCCCTGCCCCAGCTCGGCCTTGGCGACGTTCCCGCTTCGCGCGAGGCCCACGCAGCGGCCTCCGACGCGGGCGTAGAGCGTCTTCGGCGCGAACGCGTTCAGGGTCTTCTCGCTGGCCAGCGGCGCGTACTGCGCGAGCTTCGGGAGCTCTTCGAGGGCGCCTGCCCAGGTGTACTCGCGCGCGGGTGCCTCGGCGGTGGCGACGGTTGAGAGAAGAAGAAGGGCGAGCCGGGAGACACGTGCGCCAATCATCGGCGTTCCCGCTCGGGCCTCACCAGGCCACCCAGCGGCGAGAGCACCACGGCCTCGATGGCCTCGGTGAACGCGCGCGCCGCGGCCTCGACGTCGGCGAGCGTTCCCGTGAGGTAGCCGCCTCCGAAGTTCGTCTCGGTCGGAGGCCCGAAGAACTTCTGCAGCGTCACGCTCGAGACCTTGAGCGCCGCGTCGAGCCCCACCATCGCCTCCACCGGCGGCGCGATCAGGTACGCCAGCGGCGCCCCTGGCCGCACGTTCGCCAGCGGGGCCAGGTAGCGCCCCGTCTCGGCGATCACGTGCGGAAAGAAGGTGGGCCCCTTCGTGCCCTCGAAGGCCACGAAGTGAATCTGCGTGGTGAGCGCCTCGCGCAGCGCCCACAGGCCCTCCGCCACCTCCGACGGGTTCGGCCCGGCCAGCACGCCGAGAATCTCCCCCGACAGCGGCCCCGACGCGTGCGCGCTGCCCGCGTAGAACGACTTCGCGTACACCACGTCGACGTCGGCGAACTTGGTGGCGTGATCGAGCGCCGCGTAGAGCGAGTCGTCCTGGTCGCAGGTGACCAGCCCCGCCGACACGTGCCGCTTCGGGTCGAGCCCCAGGCTCTTCGCCAGCTGCGGCTCGACCTGCTCGAGCTGCCGCACGGACAGCAGCCGGGGCCGCTGGGGGATCAACGCGCGCATGTCAGTGGTTCACCACGTGCGGCCGGAACGCCGGGTCGCCGCCGGTGAGCTTCACGCCCCCGCCCCCCGCGGCGAACGACTGCTTCATCAGCTCGGCGCACTTCTGCGCGGCCCGCTCGGGCGGAAAGCCCACCTCGCGCACGTTCGAGATGCAGTCCTTCTCGGAATTGTCCTGGCCCAGGCGGGGCCCAAAGGCGGTGTAGATGGACAACGAGTCGCCCGTGCCCAGGCCCGGCCGTTCGCCCACGACGATCACCGTGCTCTTCGCTCCGCTGAGCACGCCGATCTCGTCGGCCACGCCGATGCGCGCGAACTTCACGAACACCGGCTTGCCCACCCGGAAGCCCTTCGTCGTGAACGCCGCGTGCAGCGCCTTGATCAACGCGGGCCCGTTCACCTGCAGCGCCAGCGCAGACAGCCCGTCGCCTGCGATCAACTGCACGTCGACGCCCTTGTCGGCCTCTTTCTCGCATCGCACGCGGCTGGCGTCGTCGAGGCGGCGGCCCTGCTCAGGGTGCAGGAGGAACTCGGTGTGGTCCTTCGCCTTCGTGCGCAGGGGCAGCCAGCCCTGCTGCTGGGCCCACGCCTCGTCGACCTCCGATTCCACCGCGTCGAGCGCGATGGCGTGATCGGCCCGCAGGCCCAGGTACGAGTGCGTGAGGTACCGCGTGCCGGTGCGGCCGGTGACGATGCGCGCGGGCGTGGTGGTGACGAGGTGCGCCAGCACCGCCTCGTTGCGCGCCGGGGTCAGCGGCCGGTGCTCGGGCCCGCGCCCCCACGCCGGCGACTCCGCTTCGGCCGGTGCGGCGGGCGGCGCGGGTTCGGCGGCCTTCACCACGTCGGTGACGATCGCCTTCACCAGCTCGCGGAGTTCGGCCTCGGTCACGAACGGGTTTCTGCTCGGATGCCAGGGGCCGGTCAAGCTCGGCACAGCATGACGCCGTGCCAGGGGTCCCGGGCACGGCGTTCTTCCGGGGTCGCGTTACTTCTTCGCCAGGGAACGGGCGAACTTGACCAGCTGATCGATCTGCGCGGCGTCCAGCTCCTTCTCCAGCGGATCCATGTCCTGCTGCTTGCCGTTCTTCTCGCGGGAGATCCCCTTCATGATGGTCTCCTTGATCTTCTCGTCCGTGAACTCCTTCTGCCAGGCGGCCGTGGTCATGTCGGCGATGCCCATCTTCTTGCCCTGCTTCGTCTCTCCCTTGCCGTCCGCGCCGTGACATGAGCCGCACTTGCTCTTCCACATGCGGGCGAGCTTCTCGTCGTCGCCTGCAAACGAGTTGGTGGCCCACAGCGCGCCCACGGCGATCAGCGTCAGTCCGAGCTTCTTCATGGTTCGTCCTCTGTTCGTGACTTCGGTTTGACTTCGGTCAACTGCTTCAGTGAGCCGCGGCCGCCGCTGCCGGTGCGGAAGGATCGACGCCGGGGTGCCGGGCAAATTCGCCGTTCATGATGGGGATGGCGAGCTTGGTGAGGAGCGTGAAGATGAGGAACCCCACCGAGAAGATCGCCGCGCCCACGCGCAGCTCACTCAAGGTGGGCGTGTACTCGTAGATCTCGCCCAGCATGTCCGGCGTCATGCCCGGAATGACCAGGCCCAGCCCCTTCTCGATGTAGACCGAGGCGTAGATGAGCAGGCACCCGATGTTGCGGGTGACGGTGTTCTTCCGGGTCGCGGGTATGAGGAAGATGATGAACGCGGCGATGCCGCACACCACGAACGCCGTGGAGAACGGTACCAGCGCGTTGTGCCCGTGCAGCCCGCTGAACAGGTACTGGAAGTGCACCACGTGCTCGGTCTGCCAGTAGTACTCCTTGAACACCTCGGCCCCGAGGAGGAACAGGTTCAAGAACATGAAGTACGCCATCAGCTCGGCGATCTTCTCCATCGCCTCGTTCTTGATCGCGAACTTCGTGGTGCGCTGGAGGATCTGGAAGAGGATCAGCATGATCGCCGGGCCCGAGCAGAAGGCCGAGGCGATGAAGCGCGGCGCGAGGATCGACGCGTTCCAGAACGGCCGCCCCGAGAGGCCCGCGTAGAGGAACGCCGTCACGGTGTGAATGCTGATCGCCGCGGGGATCGAGAAGAGCACCAGCGGCACGATCAGCTTCGCGTTGTACGGCTTGCCCTGAATGCCCCGGTACAGCACGTGGGCGACGATCACCCCGTTGAGCACCAGGTACATGTTGAGCACCAGCACGTCCCACGCGAGCACCGAGTGGGGGAAGTTCATGTGCCCGATGCCGGGGATGAGGTGCCAGATGCGCTCGGGGCGGCCCATGTCCACCGCCACGAAGAGCATGCACATCACGATCGCGCTGATGGCGAGGATCTCGCCCAGGATCGCCACTTCCTTGATCGGCCCCCACTTGTACACGTACGCGGGGATCACCAGCGTCACCGCCGCCGCGGCCACGCCCACCAGGAAGGTGAAGTTGCCGATGTAGAAGGCCCACGACACCTGGTCCCGCATGTTGGTGACGATGAGGCCGTCGTTGAGCTGCGTGACGTAGGCGCTGCCACCCCAGGCGATCAACGCCACCAGCAGGGCCAGCCACGCCCAGTACGCCAGGCCCCCGGTGGTGACCGTCTTGAGAGCGAGCTTCAGCGTTCGAAAGAGCTCCATGTGCGTCGCTCCTTTCAGAGCCCGTAGAAGTAATAGAACTTGGGCTCTGTCCTGAGGCCCGACTTGAGGACGAAGACCCGCTTCTGCTTGATGATCTTCGAGATCTCACTCTCGGGGTCGAGCAGGTTGCCGAACTTGCGCGCGCCCACCGGGCAGATCTCCACGCAGGCGGGGTAGCGGCCTTCACGGGTGCGCTGAATGCAGAACGTGCACTTCTCCACCACGCCCTTGGGGCGGGGCCGGTTGCCGAGCACGTGCATGTTCGTGTTCAGTTCCTCTGCGGGCACGTTCGGCTCGGCCCAGTTGAAGTGGCGCGCGCCGTAGGGGCACGAGGCCATGCAGCTGCGGCAGCCGATGCACCAGTCGTAGTCGATGACCACGATGCCGTCGGGCTCCATCCACGTGGCGCCCACCGGGCAGACCCGCGTGCACGGGGAATGCGAGCACTGCTGGCAGGCGACCGGCACGTAGAAGTGGTCGGGGTCGGGCACCAGCGCCGGGTCGTAGTAGGGGTTGCCCATCTCGAGATCGACGCCGCGGCCCTTCTCCATCTCGAGCACGCGGATCCAGTGCGACTGGGGGTCTCGCGATTGGTTGTTCTCCTTCACGCAGGCGTACTCGCAGCGGCGGCAGCCGATGCAGCGTGAGAGGTCGAGCCCGTAGCCGAACAGCACGCCTTCCATCGGCCCCGTCGCCGACATGGTGGCCGTCTTGTTCCACTTCCGCTTCACCTCGTCGGTGAGGCGCGCGAGGCGCTCGGCCACCTCGGCCGGCTCGAGCTCGGTGAACTTCTTGCGCAGGAACTCCTCGCGCTGCTCTTCGCTGCAGCCCGCGAGCACGCCCGCGGCGGCCAGGCCCATGTTGGCGAGGAACTCGCGCCGCGAGCGGGCTTCGACTTCCTGCTCGGGCGTGTTGTCGGGGTCGGCCGGGAACTCCTCGACCTCGCCCTTCGGCTCGGTGGAACAACTGTGCAAAGGCGCCCCCAGGACCGGCAGCGGATGACCGTTACTTGCCATGGGACTCCTCCTTCTTCTTCTCGGGCTCGGCGGCCGGCTCGATCCCACCGTCCGGCAGCAGCACCGGCGGCTTCACCTCGGGGCGATCGATCGCGCGCAGGAAGTGGGGGCGCACCGGCGGCGGCAGCGGCTTGATCGGCGCGAAGTGCGGGTTGTGCGGGTTGTGGCAGTTGACGCACAGCAGGTAGCGCTTGGCACCATTCCAGTAGCCGGTGCGCTTGCCGTGAATGCCGACCTTCCAGTCCTTGTACTGGGGGCCGTGGCACTGGCCGCAGAGGCGGTACGACTCGGTGAAGGGCACCAGCTCACCGCCGGCGAGGTGCAGCGAGTCGCGGTCCTTCAAGTCGTGGCAGTCGAGGCACCAGCGGTGCTCCTCGTCGTGGTTGAGGAGCTTGATGTTGGCGTGCTTGTCGACCAGCTCGCGCCGCACCGGGTTGGGCGGCAGGTCTGCCTCACCGTGGCAGTCCATGCAGGGGAAGATGTTGCGGCTGAAGGGCGGGCCCGCGACGGCCACCATGCCGCCGTCGGTGACGCCACCATCCAGGCCGAGCAACGAGTCGTCCTTGTCGAAGATGGCGGGGAACTCCGACGGCGAGTGCGGCACCGCGGCGAGCACCCCTTCGACGGGGAGATACGGCGGCTGGTTCTCGATGAAGCCCAGCACCGCAAACAGCGTGATGCCCGCGAGCAGCAGCAGCGGCGCCAGGGCGCCCGTCTTCGAGAGCGCAAGATGTTCGGCGTCACCCTCGCTGCCCACGTCTGGTTTCGTGTCGTCGGCCATGGGTCCTCTTTCCGGGCTCGCTTCGGTTCCGCCGCACTGCCTGCGCACCCGCCATCAAGAGCTGCAAAGACACTATCTATTCTACTGATTCAAACTTGACTCCACATAAGCGTAGGTGAATAACCTACACGCGCATCCGCGACCATCGCCATCAGTCATGCTTCTGATTGTCCTACGGGTGCGCTGGGGCTGCGAACGTGCCTGCCCGGTACTCGGCGTAGGCCTGCTGAATTTGCGCCGCGGTGTTCATCACGAACGGCCCGTTGACGACCACCGGCTCGAGCATCGGCGAGGCGTTGACCACCACGAGGTGAGCGGTCTGCGCGGCCGCGAAGCGGAGCGCGTCCTTGAGCTTGCTGGAGAAGTGCACCACGTCGCCGGCGCGCGCGAGGTGCTCGCCGATGGTGAGCTCGCCTTTGGCCACGTAGGCGATGCCGAGCTGACCCGACGCGATGGGCAGCGACAGGTTCGCGCCGGCCTCGAGGTGAACGTCGAGCACCCGCGCGCCCGATGCGGCGTGCGCTGCGCCCGGCACGCCCCCGAACTCACCGGCGATCACCCGGACGATCGCTCCCGGCGCGTCGACGAGCGGGACGGCCTCTGCGCGGATCACCGTCGAGCGCGGCTCGGCCTGCTTCTGCTGCGCGGGCAGGTTGAGCCACAGCTGGATCATGTGGGCTTCGCCCTCGCCCTCGGCCACCTCGGCGTGCATCACGCCGCGGCCGGTCGCCACCCAGTGCACGTCGCCGGCGCCGAGCAGCTCGCGCGGCCCGTGGGCGTCGGTGCACGACACCTGGCCGTCGAGCACCAGCGTCACCGTCTCGAAGCCCTTGTGCATGTGCTCGACGTAGCCGCCGGGCGCCTTCATCCAGTCTTCGACGAAGGAGAGCAGCGGGTTGAGCTGCGCCACCCGGTCGGTGCCGAAGGCCACCCGCTTGCGCATGGTGCCGTCGCGCCGCGTGGGGAACATGCGCGCAGGTTCGAGCCGGGTCAGGAGCAGCGTGGTGTCGGCTGCTCCTTCGCTCATTTCATGGACCCGTAATCTTCCCGTCGATGTGCTTCGACGTGAGCCCGCCATCGGGCTGCGTGCTGAAGACGATGCCGCCGTCCGCTGAGACCGTGCCGCCGTGGCAGGTCTGGCAGGGGGTGGTGGCGGCCAGCGAGTGGCCGTAGGTGCCGTCGACCGGGGGCAGCCCGTGGCAGGTGCCGCACGCCGCCTGCGCGGTGGACCCCGTCCACGAGGGACTGCGGTTGAGGCCGGGCGCCGTGTCGGGGTGACCGAAGTCGCCGCTGCCGTGGCAGTAGCTGGTGCAGGTCGCGTTCGACGCGTCGTAGACGGGCATGGCGTTGAACGCCCACGCGAGGCCGCCGGTGTCGACCGGGAAGACCTCGGCCGGCGCGCTGGAATCGAGGTGACCGGCCGCGGCGAGCGTGGCGGGCACCAGGTGGCACTCGTTGCAGGTGAGCGGGCCACGCAGCCGCGAGCCACGCAGGTGCGCCTCGTGCGCGCCCACCGTCCGGACCGTGGTGGTGGAGCTGCCGCGCAGGTCGACGAAGGTGGGGCTGTCGGGGCCGGCGTGGCACGAGTCGCAGCGCATGCCGCCGTTGCGCAGGTCGACCTGGCCGTTGAGGTGCAGCGCGAAGTCGACGCCGCCGTCGACGTAGCTGGCGCCGTGGCACAGCTCACAGCGGTTGTCGGCGTGCGTGGAAGGCGGCGCGCCGTGGCAGCTGCCGCAGCCGATGTCGCCCACGCCCACGCGCGTCCACACCGGGTCCTTCTTCGAGGGCGCCACGTCGTTCACCGACGGCGCGTGGCAGGCGGAGTTGGTGCAGGTGGCGGTGGTGCGATTCCACTGCGCCGTGCCGCCGGGGCCCGAGGCGAGCAGCACCTCGGCCGGGCCGGTGAGGAACACGCCGCGGCGGCGGTAGTGGCCTTCGTCTTCGGGGCTCTTCACGTCGAGGTGGCAGCTCTTGCAGCCGTAGGCCTTGTGCGCCGGGCCGTCAGTGACGTGCGCGCGGTGTGCGCCCACGCCCAGGCTGGTGGTGGCGCGGACGCCCTTCAGATCGCGGGGCGGCGCGGCGGAATCGGCGTCGCCGTGGCAGGTGTTGCACTCGAGCGGGCCCTTCACGTGGCAGCTGTTGCAGTCGACGCCCGAGGCGCCTCCGCGCAGATCCTCGCCGTGGCACTTCTGGCACTCGGTGAAGCGGTAGAACTTCTCGCGCAGCGCCACCCCGTGGAACTGCTCGGAGTCGGTCGAGGTGCCCCACCCCTTCGGGTGATACTCGTAGGCCTGCGGGGCGGCCCGGCAGCCCACCACCCAGTTCTGCAGCACCGTCACCTCGGCGGCGTCGAGCGCGGCGTGGCCGGCGAGCTCACCGCGGGCGGCGGCGAGGAAAGGCGACGCAGCGTCACCCGGCGCGACGCGCGGGGTGCCGTCGTCCCTGCGGGACACGGTCAGGGTGTGCACGCCCACGACGTACCCGCCCCCGGCGTTGGTGGGCGAGTGGCACTCGGCGCAGCGCGACTCGACCAGCGGGCGGATCTTCACCTCGTACGAGGGGCAGATCTGCGTGAAGTCGCTCGGGCGCGTCACGCCGCAACCAGCCAGCGCGGCCGCGAACACGCAGGCGAGCGTCGCTCTACAGATGGCAGACCTGGCACATTGCATTGCGGCCGATCTCCTGTTGGCTGTGGCGCACCGTCCAACCTGGAGGGTGGGGGTTTCCTGCGACGCCGCCGACCTTGTGGCAGTTGACGCAGTTCGAAGCGGCGCCCTGATCGTGGCACGCGGCGCAGCTGACGATGTCGCGGCGCGCGGCCGGCCCGTGCGCGAGCCCGTCACCGAAGCCAGCCGGGTGCGGGTCGAGCGTGCTGTCGCTCTGGGGGTTGAGGTTGTTCTTCGCGTGGCAGCTCTGGCAGAAGTTCATGCCGTGGCAGCGCTGGCAGCTCGCTTCGTCGGCGCGGGCTTCCACCATGTGCCGGCTGACGAAGTCGTTGCGGTGGATGAAGTTCTTCTCGACCCGCTCGGGCATCAGGAACTCGGGCTTCGCGGCCACCGTCTTCGCGTGGCACTCGCTGCAGAACGTCTGCTCGTGGCAGGTGGCGCAGGTAGCCCCGGCGGAACGCGCCTCGAGCTTGTGGTTCTCCGTCCAGTCGCCGCGGTGCGAGAAGTCGCCGACGGGCTGCAGCTTGTACTTCGTCAGGTCCTTGTGGCACCCGTCACACTTGCCCGCCTCGTACTCTTCCTTGTGGTTGTGGCAGGTGAAGCAGCTCTCCATCGTGGGAGCCATGCCCTCGGTGCGCAGCGGGTTGGGCAGCGTCTTGTGGCAGACGGTGCAGTCTTCCTTCACGCGCTCGATGTGCTCGGCGTGATTCATCTTGAGGTCGCGCACGCGCACGGCCAGCGCCATCGGCTTGTCGGGCTTGGTGTGGCAGAAGGCGCAGTCCTGCTTCTCGTCCTTGTGGCAGCCCAGGCAGACCTTCTCCTTGGGGAAGGAGCCTTCTTCGAGCGTGGTCGATTCGAAGATCGTCTCGTGGCAGGTCGCGCACTCCACCTCGGCCTCGAGGTGACGGGCGTGCGGCACCTTGATGGCGTCGCGCTGCGAGACCATCACGCCCATGAAGCCGGCGCAGGCCGTCAGCAGCAAGCCACCCGCGAGTGGGACCCAACGGCGGTGAGGACCGACGGCGCTCATCAAAGGTGACCCTCGTTGGGGAAGAGCCAGGTGAGCTTGGCGACCGCTTCATAGCGGCTCTCGAAGGTCGGCGTGGTGGCGGCGAACAGCGTGGCGCCGATGAACCACTGCTTCGAGATGGTGTACGTGGCCGTGGCCGACATGGCGAAGCTGAGCGTCTGCCCGCGCACCGGCTGATCGAGCGCGTAGGTCTCGAGGTCGACCGCGAGCCCGAAGCCCGAGGGCAGCACGTGGCGCGCCGCGAGGCGGGCCTGGTGGAAGCCGTTCGACGAGGGCACCTGCAGGCGCCGGTACTGCGCGGTGAGGGTGGTGAGGGGCGAACGGAAGGGCCGCAGCTGCACCCGCCCGCTGGCGTCGAAGCCGGGCTGGCCGTTGAGCCACAGCACCCGGGCGTCGGCGAAGAGGTTGAGCCACTTCTTGGGCTGCCACATCACGCTGCCGCCCGCGTCGTCGCGGCTGGTGTCGGCGAACACGGTGAAGATCGAGTTGCGGGGAAGGAAGAGATCGGGCGCGGTGCGGCGGTAGTTGGCCGAGACCTCGAAGTTGTCCGACGGCATCCAGCGGGGGCCGATGTCGAACTCGGCCATGCGCATGTCGGCGATGCTCCAGATGAAGGCGCCCGCGATGGTGAGCGAGCGGATGGGCGTCCACCGGCCGTCGAGGCCCGCGTCCTGCCGCGACATCTGGCCGCGCTGGAGCATGTGGATGAAGGACGCGCCGACCTCGGTGGTCATCGTCGGCGCGAAGAACGCGCGCGTGCCCACCACGAAGTCACCGGCGATGAAGTTGGAAAAGCGGCGATCGACCGGGATGCCGGTGAACGCGCTCAGCCCCAGCCCCATCTGGCTCTTGTACTCGGCCGAGAGCCCGTCGAAGAACATGGCGCGGGCCACCCCGCCCACCACGAACTGGCGGCCCAGGCGCAGCTTGAGCCGCTTCTTGAACGCGCGGCCCTCGATGAAGGCGAGGTTGACGTCACCGGCGGCGACGCCCGAGGGCGAGTTGGGCAGGGTGAGCCCGCCCCACGCATCGACCGCGACTCCGAGATCGTCGAAGCCGCGCAGCTCGATGTTCTTCGCCCGCACCCCGACCAGTTGGTACAGCGGGACGACCGTCTTGACCTGGCCGTCCACGACGTCCGGCCGTCCACCCACGAGGGTGTTCGAATACACGCTCACGTCGGCCGCGAGCGCGTGGACGGACACCGTCAGGGTCAGGGCCAGGACTGTTCTCTGACTGCCTCTCATGGCCTTGAACCCAATTCCGCGGGTGGAACGAACACTTCGAAGTCGAACGTGGAAGAGCGGCTGGGGTTACTTCTTGAACTCGCGCATGTACTTCACGAGCGCCTCGACCTCGGGCGCCTTGATCTCTTCCTTGTAGCCGTCCATCTCCTGCTTCACGCCGTCCTTCTCCTTCTTGAGGCCGTCGTTGATGGCCTTGGTCATGTCGGCGTCGCTGACCTTCTGGAAGTCTTCCGAGGCGAGGTCGCGCATCGCCATCTTCTTGCCCTTCTCGGTCTGGGCCTTGCCGTCCTTGCCGTGGCAGGAACCGCACTTCGAGCCGTACAGGCGCTCGATCTTCTTGTCGGCCGCCTGGGCCGAGAAGGAAAAGGTGACGCAAGCAAGCAACACATTGACGAGGGCGAAACGTTTCACGGGGTTCTCCTTGGGGTGATGGTTGTGGTGGTTCGACTGCGGTTCAGCGGACCTTGTGCACCAGCTCGACTGAGTTCTCTTTGCCCTTGCCGTGGCACACCGCGCAGGACTCTGCGCCGTTGTTGGTCTGCACGAAGAAGTGCACCTCGGCGGCCTTCGAGTCGTGGCACGAGCTGCAGACCTCGGCCCAGTTGCGCTTCGGCGCGGACGCGAGCGGGTGAACCTGCGTCTGGGGCTCCTGCCACGCGGTGTTGCCCGGGCCGTGGCACTTGGTGCACTCAGACACGCCCCCGACGAACGACGGGAAGCCGACGGTGTCGTAGGTGACGGAATAAGGCACGCCGAGGAACACGCCGTTCACCTCGTAGGGCTGGGTCAGTTCCTTGCCCGCGTGCACGCGGTGCGCGAGCTGGCGGAAGTCCATCGTCACCCCGGGGGTGGGCCGCACGTACCACGCCGCGTACGTGTACTTGGGGCCGTCTTCGAGGCCCGGCGCGTTGTGACAGAGCAGGCAGGTCTCGAGGCCACGCCGGCCGAACCCGTGCGCCGCCAGGTCGGTGTGGCAGACGTTGCAGTTGGCGCCCGACGAGATGACCGCGCGCTTCTGAATGGTGGTGGCCGCGCCGAAGAGGAAGTCCTTCGTCGCCGGCTTCGCCATCATCCGGTACGTGGTGTTGTCGTTGGTCCACACGTCCCACGACTGGGTCGCGGTGAGCGCGCCCGCAGGGGTGATGGTGAAGTCCTTGTTGGCCCAGATGCCGACCGTGTACGTGCCGTCGAGCAGCGGGAGGCCCTTCCAGTCGCCCCACGATGCGTCGACCTCGTCGGAATCGGCGATGGGCGCAGGGAAGAGGTTCTGCACCGTGTCCGAAGGTGAGCGCTTCCAGCCGAAGCGGCCGTCGCTGCGGTAGTTCACCACCACCGGGTTGCCCGCGGTGAAGGCCCCCGCCACGGCGGTGATCTGCCCCGCGGCGGCGTTCGACACGGTGTAGGCCGTGCCCTCGCGCCGGTTGCTCAGCGTCACTTCCTGCAGCGCGCTGCCCTGCGCGTGCGCGTACCGCAGCGGCGTGGTGAACCAGAGGCGATCGGCAGCGCCCAGGTCGACGCCGGTGAGATCGTCGGTGGTCTGAATGCGCCCCAGCTGGGCGTACTCCTCGCTGGCCGTTCCGAGGTCGAGGCCCACCCGGTCACCGACGGCGAGCCCCGCGTTGGCGGCCGCGTCGAGCACCACGAAGCGCTGCAGGGTGGCCGAGGCCGCGCCCAGCGCGCCCGCGGCGCCGACCAGCGCCGTGCGCTCCATCACCACCTGGCGACCCCAGTACAGCGGGAGGTTGCCCACGGTGAAGACGTCGGCGCCGCCCGTCGATGCGCCTACGCGCTCGAAGCTGAAGTCGACCGGCACCTTGAGCGTGTAGCTCGCCGCGGGGGGCAGCACCTCGAGGTACCAGCGGTCGTCCGTCGCGAAGGCGGTGGTGCCCGCGGTGACGGTGAAGGTCACGCCGTTGTAGGTGACCGCGCCGCCCACGGCCTGGCCGGTCAGCGGCGCAGACACCGAGCCGCGCACGTCGAACGTGGTCGCGCTGGTGAAGACGACGCCGATGGTCTGCGCCACCGCACCCGCCGCCACGCTCAGGCCCGTGATGGTGCCGTTGCCCGTGAAGGGCGACGACTTGCGGAAGCCGAAGTCGATGGGGTTGGTGTTGGGCAGGATGATCTGCCGGTTCGTGGTCGGCCCCACCACGATGATCTGCAGCCGCGTCAGCGACATGACCGGAATGCCCGCGTCGGCGTCGTTGACGACCGAGAAGGTCACCTCGAAGGGGTCGCCGGCCACGAAGTTCCCGCCCGCGCCGCTGCCCGCCGTCAGGCCTGACAGGTTCACGTTCACCCCGGTGTTGAAGGCCGGGTTCTCGTACGGGTGGAGGTGCGCCGCGCGCACCGGCGCCAGGCCGCCCGGCCCGTGGCACAGGCTGCAGTTGGCGTCGTTGAGCATCTGGCCGTGGCCGCCGGTGTTGCCCGGGGCCGAGAAGTCGATCTGGTCGTGGCAGGAGCCGCAGGCCTTGCGGCTGATGTTCGTCTCGAAGTTGTTCCCCTGCGCAGGGGCCACGCCGCCGTCGAGGTTGTTGGGCACGCCGTGGCACTTGGTGCAGGCCACCGCGCCGGTGCGCACCTTGTCGTTCTTGAACTTCGCGGCAGGCGTCAGCGCGGACCAGCCCGTGTCGCGGGGCATGAAGCCGTTGCCCGCCACGCCCGTGTAGGTGGTGCCGGCCGTGTTGTAGAGGAACGCCGCGTAGACCGAGGGGAAGACCGGGAAGGCGACCTCGGAGAAGTCGATCACCGAGTTGTTGTACCCGACGATCTTGTACGGCTTCGGCGCGGTCGCGTAGTCGGGCGTGCCGGTGGCGGTGACGCCGACCCCCACGACGGAAGGCAGGTGCGCCGCGTTGTGAATCTTGTGCACCATCACGCTGAAGTCGATGCTGACGCCCGGCGTGCCGCCCTCGACGGTCGCGACGTTGCGGTCTTCGGAGCCCGCCGTGTGGCAGGTGAGGCAGACACCCAGGTCGTTGCGCGAGCCGCCGTGAGCGCGCAGCTGGGTGTGGCACTGCTCGCAGTTGGCGGCGCCCACCACTTCCCGCTTCACCAGCGCGGTGGCCCCGCCGAAGAGGAAGTCGAAGGTCTCGTTGCCGGTGTCCCGGTAGGTGACGCCGTCGATGGTGAAGTTCTGGTACGCCTGAATCGCGACCGTGTAGGTCCCGTCGGTGAGCGGCTGGCCCGCGAGCTCGCCCGAGCCGGCGTCGAAGAAGGGCGAGTCGTTGAGCGGCGCCAGGAAGTTCGCCGGAATCGCCGAGGCAAAGGTGTAGGTGAAGGTGCCGTCACCGTTGTCCACCGAGCGGGTCAGCAGATCGGACTGAGAGGCGATGACGCGCTGGTAGTTCGAGGTGGGCCCCGAGAGGTAGATGGCGCCGGAGCTGAGCTCGGTCAGCGCGATGCGCGCGCCATTCTTGCGCCGGGCGGTGAAGGTGACCCGTGCAGTGTCGCCCGCCTGCAGGTTGCCGCCGGGGCCCGTGCCGCCAGCGACGCCGGTGACGGCGATCACCACGCCAGGCAGGTTGTCCCATCGGGTCAGCGAGCTCTGCCCATTGACGCCGTTCGTCCCGTTGCTCACGGCGATGGTCGTGCCGTCGTTGCAGGTGATCAGCCGCCCACCGTCCACCGCCGCGACGGTGCACGCCGTGCCGCTGGGGATGTCGGCCATGGTGCCGTCGGTGCAGCTGACGATGCGACCGCCGTCGCCCTTGGTGGTGATGGAGCACGACGTGCCCGCGTCACCGTTGGTGCCGTTGACGCCGTTGGTGCCATCGCGGCCGCTGAGCGTGACGTTGGTGCCGTCGGTACAGGAAATCGTCACGGTCCCATCGCCGTTGTCTTTGGTGGAGCAGGAACTTCCGTTCTCCCCTGCCGGACCCTGGCAACCGAAAAGGACAAGGCACAGCCCCACGATCGCCGATCTGATTGAATGCACGTCCGGGCACTTAGCAAGGCGCATACCCTTCGCCTCCCCTGTTCTTTTGCTCGCGTTGGATCTTCTCATCTGTTCTGTGACGCAGATCTTGCGTTCTGCCCGCAGGTCCTGCAGACAGAACCGTGAATGGAACTGATGGGCGGTCAAGGTTTGCTACTGACCGCTGAACTCGATCTTCGCTTTTGCGCGCAGCTCCTTGAGCACCTCTTCGCGGCGGCCCTCGAACTTCGAAGCGCGCAGCGAGGCGGCGATGGGGGGCTCCGCGGTCTCGAAGGTCACCGCCGGGTTCTTCTTCCGCTCGACCAGCTTCACGATCCAGTACCGGTCGCCCTGGTCGGCGATGAGGCCGCTGGTCTTGCCCGGCTCGAGGGTGTCGAGCTGGGGCCACCACGGCGGCGGCACCTGGAACCAGCTCATCGGCTGCACCGCCCAGGGCTTCGGGTCCGGCGCCTTCGGGAACTGCGCGAGCGCGACCTCGTCGAAGCTCTGGCCTGCGGCGAGCGAGGCGAGCACCGCGTCGCCCGTGGCCTTGCCCTGCACGATGATGAACTGCACCTGCAGCTCTGACTGCACGCGCGCGAGGTGGGCGTCGAACCAGGCGCGCGTCTCTTCGGGCGTGACCACGGCCTTCTCGAGCAGCTCCTTCATGCGGAACTGCTTGGCGAGGTCGTGGCGGCGGCTCTCGCGCGCCTTCGCGTCGGGCACCCCACCGTCGCCGGGCTGCTGCGGCTGATAGCCGAGCTCGAGCGCACGCTGGGCCTGGAGCTCTTCGTCGATCGCCTGCTCGAGCGCCGTGCGCTGCTGGGCGGCGTTCGCCTTCTCACCCGAGGGGCCCATCGCAGTGCCGGCGAGGCGGGCACCCACCTCGAGGCCGGTGATGGGCACGCCGTTGACCGTCGCGCGCACCTCGGGACCGAGCGTCGGGGTGACGGTCGGCGGCGGCACCGGCGCGGGGGCCGGCTTGTTGCGCTCGCAGGCGATGAGCCCGAGCACGCTGATCAGCAGAAGGCGTCGGATCATGGGTCGCTCTCTTCTCACAAAAAAGGGCGGACCCGTTCGAGGATCCGCCCTTCGAAGTCCCCGGAGCGATGCGCTGCCCCGGGGCGGTGGGAACTGCCTTACTTATGCATCAGCGTGATGGGCGCGATGGTGCCGGGTCCGTGGCAGATCAGGCACTGCTCCCAGTTCGCCGAGACCGCAGGGTAGCGGGCGAGCGAGCTGCGCGGCTTGTAGAAGGCACCGCCCATCGCTTCCATGTGGCCGATGGTGGCGTCGGCGTCGTGGCAGGCCGAGCAGGCCGCCGTGATGGGCGTCTTCACCAGCGTGGTGGCCGCCGCAGGCGTGGTCACGCCCGTGGTGGCGTTGAACCCGAAGCCCGCGCCGTAGTCGAAGACGTTGTCAGCGACCACGTAGGGCGAGATGGAGAACCAGCCCGTGGGGTTGGTGCCCGGGTCGGCGTTGTACCGGCCCTGACCCACCGTGCTCGGGAGCATGTTGGGCAGCGCCGCGACCGTGGAGGCCAGGGTGAAGTCGTAGGTCCCCGGGGCGTGGCACGCCTGGCAGTTGTTGACGTTGCTGGGGAACTCGACCTCGCTGAAGTCCTCTTCTTCCGAGATCGCGTGCCAGTTGAACGCCACCGTGCGGACGCGGCCACCGTGAATGGAGTGGATCATGTCCTTCGAGTTGGCCGACCAGGCGGAGCTGGTGCGGTTGGGCGTGTGGCAGAACGTGCAGGTGGGGCCGTCGTTGCGCTGCCCGACGTGGAAGGTCGGACCCACTCCGAGCTGCGCGTGGCAGTTGTTGCACTTGGCGTTGTCCACGATGGGCCGACGGGCGGTGAAGGTGCGGGTGGTGGCGCTGGCCGTCTTCCACACGTTGGTCGGGGTGACCACCAGACCTCCGATGCCCGTGGTCGCGTTGTAGGGGAACGCGGGCAGGTTGGTCTGGGTGAGCGGCCGGGCACCGGGGATGTCGTAGCTGTAGCCGATGCCACCGGTGAGCAGCTTGACCGAGGCGGGGATGACGACGTTGGTGATGGTCAGGGTGTAGTACCCGGTCGTGGTGTCCCTGGTCAGGGTGCAGTTGGGCGAGAGGGCCCGCCAGGCGCTCCGCACGTAGCAGCTGGTCGAGGCGTTGTAGTCGGCCGGGTTCGTGATGCCGTCCTGGGGAACCGAGAAGGCGAAGTAGGCGCTGGGCCCGCCCACGAAGCCGGTGATCAGCTCGGGCTTGGTGACCGCGTCGTAGGTGCCGAAGTCGACGTCAGTCGCAGCGGCGCCGTTGATGGACTGCTTGAACTTGAACTCGATCATCGGGTGATCGGCGGAGTCCACCGAGACCGACTTCACGTCCCAGGTGGTGGCCGCTGCGTCAGGAGGAACATCGTTGGAGCCCGCGAGCCAGGCTGCGTTCGTCCTGATGTTGAAGCCTGCGCCGCCGTCCGGGTTACCGTAGGTGCCGTCCGGGCGGAGCTGCGCCGCGAGCGGATCAGGAGCGATGAGCGAGAGGTGGCTCAGCGCGATGGGCTTGAGCGACGTCGGGCCGCCGTGGCACTGCGCGCACTGCGCGTTGTTGGCCTGGGGACCACCCTGGTGCTTGCACGGGATGAAGCGGTGGTCCGCGTCGCGGGCCATCGGGTTGGTGCAGGCCGGCAGCGCCGAGCCCACCGCGAAGTCGACGCCGTTGTGGCACGAACCGCACGCGGTGATCGACGGGTTGTTGGTGGCCTGGACTCCCTGCTGTGCGCCGGCGTGGCAGGCGTCGCAGTTGCGGACGTCCTGCGAGTAGCCGACCTGCATGCCGTGGAAGGCATCGACCGGCACGCCACCATCGGGGTTGCCGACCAGCGAGTGCGCCCCGTGCAGGCGGTGAACGAAGACACCTGAGAGCGCCGCCTGGTTGGTGCGGTCGGAGTTGTGGCACACGTTGCAGAACGGGGCCTCGACGCGACCACCGCCATGGAAGCCGTTCACCGCAGGCAGCGTCTCGTTCGGGTTGAGGTCGCGCTTGAAGCCGTTGTGGCACTTGTTGCACGCGGCCTGCGTGACGATCTCACGCTTGATCGGCGTGCCCACCCCGTTGGGGATGAAGTTGTATTCGACGTCGAGCGCGGTGAAGCCCTGCACCGTGCTCGGGTTGACGAGGTCGGTCTGGCGGGCGATCTGGATCCAGACCGTGTGCGTCACGCCGAGCTTGGTGGGGTCGTACGCCACGGGGTCCGTGACCGCGGTGACGAACTTGCCGTTCGACGAGCCGCTCGTGCTGCGGATCTGCGTGTTACCGCCGGTGGCGAAGGTGTACGTGTAGTCGCCGAAGCCGGTGCCGTTCTCGACCAGCAGGCCCTTCATGGCCGCGTCAGTCGCCGGCACACCCGAGGTGGGGATGGGGAAGGTGGGAGTGAGCGTGGTGGGCTGTGTCACGACCGACGCGGGCGCGGGCGCCGGGTCGGTGGTGAGGGCCGCCGTCGCGCTGCCCGTCTGCGTGTAGACCTTGTAGCCGAGCACGATGCCCGCGTCGGAGACCGGCGCGTTGCCCGTGGGGATGTACATGAGCGAGAAGCGCGGCACGAACGGCGTGTTGATCGAGTACTTGCCGTTGAGGTCGACCGGGTTGTCGCGATCATCCAGCACGCGGAAGCGCACCGAGATGGGCGCCGTGTTCGACACGCTGGTCACGACCACCTTGAGGCCGGTGGAGAGGCCGAGCCCCGTCTGGCCGTTCGTTCCGTTGTTGCCGTTGAGCACCGTCACCGGGCTGCTGCCGGGGCAGCTGACCGTCACGCCGCCGTCGATGTTCGCCACCGTGCAGCTCGCGCCGTCAGTGCCGTTCGGGACCGAGACCGGCGCGCTGCCGGGGCAGGTCACCGTCACGCCGCCGTCAAAAGGCGCCACGGTACAGGGAGCGCCGTTGGTGCCGTTCGTTCCGTTCGTTCCGTTCGTCCCCATCGCACCCGTTGCGCCATTGGCACCATTTGCGCCCGCCGGTCCCGCCGGGCCTTCAGGCCCTGCACAACTTGCTATCAGGGCGACGGCAAGGGCCATCGACAGGCGAGAAATGCACTTGATCATCTGGTCCATTGCGTTCTCCTGGTACTGCAGGCTGCTGTGGTGAGGCTGCGGTGCGGAAGACGGTCTCTGTGAAGCTGCTGAAGGTTTAGACAGCTTTCCAACCATTTGTAATTACTATAATTTCATGTCGTTAATCACTGATACTTATCCGACGCCAAGTGCGCATCAGAGCATTTTCTCATTTATTACAGGGAGTTGCGTCCGCGAGGGCGCATCCTGGAAGTAATCGGTTTCATTGGTGTTCTGAGATCGGGTCGCAGTGGCGATCAGCGATTTCCGATCTGATCGTCGCGCCTTGATGCAAAGGATGCACCGATCCTGATTCCGAGGGGAACCTGTCATTGGGTAGCGAAGAGCCTGCGTTTGGGTGTGCCCAGGCGCAGCCGTTGCCGGACCTGCGGGGCTCAGCCCTTCGTCAGCGTCACCGTCACGCCCGGATCTGCCGAGGGCTCCGACGGAGCTTGCGCGGGCGCGGTGCGTTCCGTGCGCCCGATCGCGTGGATCAGCGCCGCTTGTCCGAGGGGGTACGGCGCGACCTCTCCCTGGAGCGCGCGCAGTGAATCGACCACCAGCCGCGCCGAGGTGAGGCGCTTTGCGGGATCGCGCTCGAGCAGCGCCATCACCACGCGATCCACTTCCACCGGGAGCCCGGGCCGCTTCGTCGAGGGCGGCGGAACTTCGTCCTCGAGCACCGCCCGCAGCAACTGCACCTCACCCTCGCCCCTGAAGAGCCGCTGGCAGGTGAGGGTCTCGTACGCGGTGACGCCCAGCGCGAACAGGTCCCACGCGGTGCTCGGCTGGCCGCCGTCGATCTGTTCGGGTGGCATGTACGCGAGCTTGCCGCGCAGGCTCCCGTCGCGGGTGAGCTCGGAGCTGGTCTGCCAGCGCGCCACGCCGAAGTCGCTGAGCTTCACCTCGCCGATGGTCGAGAGCAGCACGTTGGGCGGGTTCAGATCGCGGTGCACCAGGCCCACGCGCTCGCCGTCGCCCGAGCGCTTCTCGTGCAGGTACGCGAGGCCCTGGGCCACCTCGCAGATCACGTAGAGGCAGGCGCTCACCGGCAGTTGCTGGCCCCGGCGCGCGTGGCTCTTGATCAGCCCCTGCAACGAGACGCCGTCGACGAACTCCATGGCGAGGAACCACGACTCGAAGTGGCGGCCGAAGTCGAGCACCTGCACCAGGTTCGGGTGCGCGAGCTGCGCGCCCAGCTCGGCCTCGCGGCGGAAGAGCGCGACGAAGTCTTCCCGCTCGCTGAACTGGGCCAGCACCCGCTTGACCGCCACGCGCCGCTCGAAGCCGCCCTCGGGCGAGTAGGTGGCGGTGAACACCTCGGCCATGCCGCCCGCGCCGATGCGCTCGCCCAGCAGATACTTGCCGGCGAAGTCCTTGCGGCGCGACTCGGCCACCAGGCTGCGCAGCCGCGAGACGAGGAAAGCGCTGAGCACGCCGGTGCTGACGGTGGCGAAGATCGGCGCCACCAGCTCGGAGCCCGGCGCGCCCACCGCGACCACCAGGGTCACGCTCGCGGCGGTGGCCATCACCGTGGCCAACCCGATGGACCAGAAGTCGAGCGAGAGCGAAGCGAGCACGATGCCCAGCGCGAGGATGGGGATCAGCGCGCCCAGCAGGTACTCGGGCCGCTCCATGCTGCCGATCGCCGAGATCGAGGCGAGGCTGATCATCGGCATGTCGAGCAGGCCCACCGACAGGCCCGAGTAGCGCAGCACCAGCGCCGAGCGCTCCACCAGCAGCGCCAGGGCCACCGAGAGCCCGGCGTGCAGCGCGAAGATGGGGAAGGTCATCTGCCAGTCGGGCAACTGCGCGCCGAAGGCGAACCAGGCGTTCACGCCCGCGTAGAGCACGGTGATCACCGCGCGCAGCCGCACCAGGAACCGCGAGGTGCGCACCCGCTCGGCGTCGACGATCGAGCGGAGGTGAATGCGGACCGACGGGTTGAGCGTGGTCACGGGAGCTACTTGAAGTTCTGCTGGAACACCGACGCGTCGCCGGCGCGCTCGGTGAGCTTGCCGTTGCGCCACAGGCCCATCTTCTCGAGCCAGGCCTCGAACTCCGGCGCAGGGCGCGAGCCGAACAGCTCGCGCAGCGCCGCGTTGTTGTGAAACGAGGTCGTCTGGTAGTTGAGCATCACGTCGTCGCCCATGGGGATGCCCATCAGGTAGTTCACGCCCGCGAGCGTGAGCAGCATCTCGAGGTTCTCCTGGTCGTTCTGATCGGCGATCGCGTGGTTCGTGTAGCAGGCGTCGCAGCCCATCGAGATGCCGGTGAGCTTGCCCATGAAGTGATCTTCGAGGCCGGCGCGGGTGATTTCCTTCGCGTCGCGCAGGTACTCGGGGCCGATGAAGCCCACCACCGAGTTCACCAGGAAGGGCTGGTAGCGCCGGGCCAGGCCGTAGGCGCGCGCTTCCATCGTCACCTGGTCGGTGTCGTAGTGCGCGTTGGCCGAGAGCGCCGTGCCCTGCCCCGTCTCGAAGTACATGACGTTGGGCCCCTGCGCGGTGCCCTCGCGCCGGGCGAGATCGTGCGCCTCGTCGAGCACGCTGACCGACACGCCGAAGTTCTGGTTGGCCGCCTGGCTGCCGGCGATGGACTGGAACATCAGGTCGAGCGGCGCCCCGCGCCGCACCGCCGCCATCTGGATGGTGATGTGCGAGAGCACGCAGTTCTGCGTGGGCACGCGGTACTTCCGCATCAGGTCCTTCACCGCGGTGAGGATGTCGACCGTGCCCTGGATGTCGCCCGTCGAGGGGTTCACCCCGATCACCGCGTCGCCGTTGCCGAAGCTCAGCCCGTCCTTCACCGCGGCCAGCACGCCCTCGACCTCGTCGGTGGGGTGGTTGGGCTGCAGCCGGCTCGAGATGCGCCCGGAAAGCCCGATGGTGTTGTTGCAGCGGACCACCACGCGGCGCTTCCGGCCCGCGGTGACGAGGTCCATGTTCGACATGAGCTTGGCCACCCCGGCCACCATCTCGGGGGTGAGCCCGTTCGACATCGCGGCGATGTCTTCACCGCTGGTGCGATCGTCGAGCAGCCACTCGCGCAGGCGGGAGACCGTCCACCCCTTGATGCGGCCGTAGGCGAGCTGATCGAGCCCGTCGACCACCACCCGCGTCACCTCGTCGGCCTCGTAGGGCACCGAGGGCGCGTTGTAGAGCTGCTCGAGCGTGACCTCGGCGAGCACCTGCTTGGCGGCCGCCATCTCGCGCATCGAGCGCGCCGCGAGGCCCGCCTGGCGATCACCCGA
Source organism: Archangium sp. (assembly GCA_030681645.1). GTDB lineage: Bacteria > Myxococcota > Myxococcia > Myxococcales > Myxococcaceae > Archangium_A. The sequence goes on along the minus strand of JAUXRX010000018.1, from coordinate 36,939 downwards.
GCGCAGCTCGTTGGCGCGCGCCAGCACGTCTTTCAGCGTGGGGAAGGTGAAGTGTTCCCCATGCACTCGGGTGGAGAAGGCCACGGAACGTCACGTTCTGCTGATCAACCCCCTCGACGTCAAGGATTGGTGACCCCGATGGTGCGGGTGGCGATCACCTCCGCTTCTTCTTCTTCTTCTTCTTCACCGGCTTCTTCACGGGCTTCTTCACCACCGGCTTGTTCCCGGCGTCGGCGGTGCCGCCGTCGACCCCCGGCGCGGCGCCGGCGTCGATGCCGGGTTCAGGCTCGCCAGCGTCGGCGTCGTCGTCTTCTTCTTCCTCTTCGCCGCCGTCGAGGTCGGGCCCGAGGGCCACCGCGCCTCCGTCGGCCGCCGGCTCTTCGTCGCCAGCGTCGGCAGTGGGTTCTTCACCCGCGTCCACCTGGGCCACCGGCTCGTCCACGGGGAGCGGCAGCTCGGACTGGCGCTTGAGCTTGAGCACGATCGCCCCCGCGAGGCCGACCACCACCACCAGGAGCACCACCATCACCACCCGCAACCCGACGCCTGACGAAGGGGGCGCGGGGAGCGTCTGCGCGGTCTGCGCCGTCATGTGGGGATTGAGCTTCGGCCGCAACGCGGTGGGCTCGTTGCGGATTTCGTCGTCGTCATCACCCCCGGCGAGCGGCACGCCCTGCGGAGGGGTGCGCAGGCGCTCCTGGCCGAGCGCGGCCTGCCGCTCGGCCTCGGTGGTGTTGCGGGGGCGCGGCGGGAGGCCCGGGCGCGGGCCGGTGTCGCCCACTTCTTCGTCGAGCTTCCGTGGCCGGGCGCGCGGGTTCGTGTCCTCAACCAGGTCGGGTCTCGCGCGCGGGTTGGTGTCGTCGGGAACGTCGGTCGCCACCGTCTTCGCGGCCAGCTCCTCGGCCGAGTCCGCGGGGCGGGGCGCGCTCGCGCGCGGGCGCGGCGCCTCGACGTCAGTGCGCGACATCGCGCGCGGGCCGCTGGGCCGGGTGGGCGCGTGTTCCTCTTCGGCGCCGAGGGGCCGCGGCGCGCTGCCCCGCGGGCGCGGGCTGCTCGACTCGTCGGTGTCCGCGGGCGAGGGTTCCTTCGCGGGCGCGGATCGCGGGCCGGTCTCGCCGGGGCCGGCCGCGCGCTTCGAGGGCGCCACGGCGCGCGGGTTGGTGTCGGGTTCCGCCACGCGGCCGGCGGGCACGGAGCCGCGCGGGTTGGTGTCAGGCTCCCGCTCGGGAGCGGCGCCGGGGCGCGGCCCGGTCAAGGCCGGACCGGCGTCAGGGCGGGTGAGCGGCTCGGTCGCGTGGTTGCCCTGGCCGGCGGGCGGAAGGCCGTCGCCCGAATCCCACGGCACCATCGAGCGGGACGAGGCGGGGGCCGCCGCGGCCTCGACGGGAATGGGAATGCGCGTGTCGGTGCGCTCGACGCGCTCGTCCACCATGATGCGGGGCAGCGTCGGCTCGGACGGCGGCTCGGGGTGGGGCCCGCCCACGCCCGGCTGCGTGCCCTGAGGTATGGGCGCCATCGGCGAGCTCGGCGCTTGCGGCAGCACCGCCTCGAGGCTGGGCTGATCTTCGATGAGCCCGCCCAGGGAATGGAGGAGCTTGATCCGATCCTTGAAGAGCGAGGTCACCACCTCGGCGAGCTTCTCTGGCGTGAACAGCTCGTCACCGAGCACGGCCTCGAGCTCGTCGGCGAAGGCCGCAGCGCCCGCCTGGCGCGAATCGGGTTGCGCCGAGAGCGCACGCATCACCACGTCGTCGATCGCCGGCGTCGCCTCGGCGTGCGAGGTGGACGGGTTCGCCAGGGTGACGGGCGGGCTGGCGTAGTCGCCCGCGAAGCCGGTGAGCACCGAGTGCAGCACGCCGCCGAGGGCGAAGACGTCGGCGGCGAAGTTCACCCGCCCGATCGGGCGGAAGCGCGAGATGCGGGGCGCGCCGAAGTCGAGCACCGACACCTGGCCGTCGAAGCCGATCTGCAGGGCGGCGTCCTGCAGGCCGCCGTGCGCCCGCGCCGGGGTGATGGCCGCCAGCGCCCGCGCCGCGTCGACGAGCACCCGCCCCGCCAGGCCGATGGGCACCGGCCGTCCCACGGCCTCGAGCGCCTTGACCACCTCGCGCAGCGTGACGCCCGGAACCCAGGGGAAGAGCGCGTGCCGCTTGCCCTGGAGCTCACCGACCTCCTGCAGCGTCACCATGCTCGGCGAAGGCTGGGGCCAGGAACAGTCGGTGCCGTCCTTGATCTCCCGCAGCACCACCAGCCGGGCGCCATGCCTGGCCAGACGGGTGTGCGAAGGCGCCCCCGGCGGGAGCGGCGTGACGAGCTCGAGAGCCACGAAGCGGGGCAGTGTATGCGCCCGCCACCAGGAAGGGAGGTTCCAGTTCGGCCCGGGGGTGAGTAGAGGAGCGGATCATGAATCCTCAGATTTTTCGCGAGTACGACGTGCGGGGCCTGGTGGACAAGGACCTGACCGACGAAGTGGTGGAGAACCTGGGCAAGGGCCTTGGCACCATGGTGAAGCGCGCGGGCGGCACCACCGTGGTGGTGGGGCGCGACGCGCGGCTCTCGGGCCCGCGCTTCAACGAGGCCTTCATCAAGGGCGCGACCTCGACCGGCCTGCACGTGATCGACGTGGGCATCGTGCCCACGCCCATCGTCTACTTCGCGGCGAACACCCTGCCCGTCGACGGCCTGGCGATGATCACCGGCAGCCACAACCCCGCCGAGTACAACGGCTTCAAGATGGGCGTGGGCAAGACCACGTTCTACGGCGAGACGATCCAGGAGCTGCGCAAGCTGATCGAGAAGGGCGACTTCGAGAAGGCCGCGCCCGGCACCGTCTCGCACTTCGACGCCATCACGCCGTACCTGCACTTCGTGCTCTCCACGGTGAAGCGCGGGCCGAAGAAGATGAAGGTGGTGATCGACGCGGGGAACGGCGTGGGCGGCATCGTGGCCGTGCCGCTGCTCGAGAAGCTCGGGTACGACGTGGTGCCGCTGTACTGCGAGCCCGACGGGCTGTTCCCCAACCACCACGCCGACCCGACGGTCGCGAAGAACCTCGAGCTGTGCATCGCGAAGGTGAAAGAGACGAAGGCCGACCTGGGCATCGCCTTCGACGGCGACGCCGATCGCATCGGGGTGGTGACGGCCGAGGGCGAGATCCTCTGGGGCGACAAGCTGATGATCCTGCTCTCGCGCGCGGTGCTCAAGGCCGTGCCGGGCGCGGCGATCGTCGGCGAGGTGAAGTGCAGCTTCACCATGTACGACGACATCAAGCAGCACGGCGGCAAGCCCATCATGTGGAAGGCCGGCCACTCGTTGATCAAGGCGAAGATGAAGGAAACGCACGCCGCGCTGGCAGGCGAGATGAGCGGCCACATCTTCTACAAGGAACGCTTCTTCGGCTTCGACGACGCGCCCTACACCGCCGCGCGCCTGCTGGAGATCCTCTCGAACGAGACGAAGTCGCTGACCGAGCTGCTCTCGGACGTGCCGGTGACGTACTCGAGCCCCGAGCTGCGCTTCGACACGGTGGAAGAGAAGAAGTTCGCGCTGGTGGCGCGCTGCACCGAGATGCTCAGGGCGAAGGGGCTCGAGCTGGTGACCGTCGACGGCGTGCGCGCCACCTGGCCCGACGGCTGGGGGCTCATCCGCGCGTCGAACACCACGCCCATTCTCGTGGTTCGCTACGAGGCGAAGTCGAAGGCGCGGCTGGCGGAGATCCAGATGCTCATCGACAGCACCATCCACGAAGCGAAGCAGGAACTGGGCGGCTGACATGACCCTGTGCCTGGGCGTCGACATCGGGGGCTCGACGGCGCGGGTGGCGGTGGTCGAGCGCGAGACCGGCCGCATCGTCGACTCGGCGAAGCAGTCGTGGACCGATCGCGGCCTCGACGCGGTGGTGCGCGGCGCGGCGAGCCTGATCGACGGGCTGGTGAAGGTGCACCCGCAGGTGAGCGGCACCGTCGGCGTCGGCTTCGCGGCGATGTTGCGCGGGCCGGTGGTGGTGAACGCACCGAACCTGGGCTGGCGCGAGCTCGACTTCGGCACCCCGCTCTCTGCGGCGATCGGCCGGCCGGTGCGGTTGGTGAACGATCTCTCGGCGGCGGCGTGGGGCGAATACGCGGCGGGCGCGGCGAAGGGCGCCACCGACAGCCTCACGGTCTTCGTGGGCACGGGCGTGGGCAGCGCGATCATCTCGAACCGCGCGCTGGTGGCGGGCGCGAGCCAGGTCGCCGGTGAGTTCGGCCACGTGAAGGTGTCGCTGGAAGGCGGGCGGCGCTGCGGCTGTGGGCAGCACGGCTGCCTCGAGGCGTACATGGGCGGCGCGAAGCTGGCGGAATGGATGCAGGAGGAAGGGCTCGCAGGCGGCGCGGTGGATCTCGAGCCGCTCGTCACCTCGGGCGACGCGACGGCGAAGCGGCTCTACGACTTCGCGGTCGGCCACCTCGCGCTGGCGATCGCGAACCAGGTGACCGTGCTCAACCCGGGCGTGCTCGTGCTCGGCGGCGGCGTGCTGCGCCGCTGTCCCGGCATGGTGGAGCGCATCAGGGCCACGGTGGCGCAGCGCGCGACGGTGGCGTCGGGGGCGGCCGTGAGAGTGGTGCTGGCGACGCTCGGCGACGACTCGGGCCTGGTGGGAGCCGCGCTGCTGTCATGACCCGGGACGAGCTGCTGCGCCGCCGGCCGGTGTGGGAGGCGATGAGCGACCTCTTCCTGGACACGGAGACCCGGTGGAACGTGCCGTACGTGGCGCGGCGCTGCGCCGAGAGCGGCTACGACGACGAGGCGCTCGAGCGGATCTTCTGGGCCGAGGTGTTTCCGGAAGGAATCGAGAACCTGCTCCAGGTCGCGGGCGACTGGGCGATGCTCAAGCTCGACGAGCCGGCGCTGATCAAGCGGGCGAACCACGGCAGCATTCCCTGGCTGGCGCGGCGCGCCCACGGGTGGATGGTGCAGGACAGCTGGCTGGCGACGCGGCAGGTGACCGCGTGGCTGCGCGGGCTGCCCGATGACGAGCGGCTGCTGCGGGTGCGCGCGCTCGACCTGCTGGGCCGTCGCTTCTTCGAGAACCCGGGCGTGGTGTCTTCGATGGCGACGCCCGAGCGGGTGAACGAAACACGCTCCGTCATCCGCGAAGAGTGGGCGCGCTACGAGCCGCTCTGCCGGGCGATGGCGGGCAAGGACGAGAACGCCGACGCCTGCGCCGCAGCAGTCAACGAGCTCGTGGCTCCCTCTCCCTGCGCAGCGGGGAGAGGGCCGGGGTGAGGGGCTCATCGAGCTGAACTGCGCCCCTCACCCGGCGCTGTGCGCCGACCTCTCCCCGCTTCGCAGGGAGAGGTATCAGGGCGCCGCGACGACAAGAAGCCGCCTATTCTCCGGGCCGATGTCGAGCGACGCTCTCATCGGCCGCGGCGCAGAGGTTGCCGGCTGGTTCAACACGCACGCCAAGCGCGTGACCGAGGCCCGGGTCGACGCGTTCCGCGCCACGCTCCCCGACGCCCGCGTCTACGCCTCCTCCACCTTCGAAGAAGCCGAGCGCCACGCCGACGAGCTGGTGAAGGCGCCGCCGCGCATCCTCTTCTGCGGGGGCGGCGACGGTACGGTGGTGGCGCTGCTCAACTCGCTGCGCGCGCGCGGCGCCTCGACGTTCCCGCTCATCGGCCTGTTCAAGCTGGGCACCGGCAACGGCTGGCCCTCGGCGGTGGGCGCGCGGCGCTACGAGAAGGAGCTGCGCGGGCTGCCCAGCATGCGGCTCGACGCGCCCTCGAAGCACTTCCAGCTCTGCGAGGTCGAAGGGAAGCTCTGCCAGTTCACCGGCGTGGGGTGGGACGCGACGCTGCTCAACGACTACCGCCGCAACCTCGAGAACCGGCAGCAGCAGCTCGTCGCCGGCGGCGTGGCCTCGCACCTGAGCAAGGGCCTGGGCGGCTACCTCTATTCCCTCTTCCGCATCACCGTGCCCGAGGAGATCTCCCGCGCGCGCGAGGGCCGCACCCGGCTCAGGCTCGAGAACCTCGGAGAGCCCGCGCTCACCTTCGACGCGAAGAAGCACAAGGTGCTGGTGCCGGCGTCACAGCCCATTCTCTACGAAGGGCCGATGTCCATCGGCGCGGCCGGCATCGAGCCGTACTGGGGCTCGAAGTTCATGGCCTTCCCCCACGCGCTGGCGGTGCCCGGCCGCATGAACTTCCGCGTGTACGACCGGCACGTGCTGGTGGGGGTGAACAACATGTTCAAGCTCTGGGGCGGCAAGGAACTGCCCGGCATGCACGACTGGTGGGTGACGGGGGTGCGGCTTCACCTCTCGCGCCCGATGCCGTTCCAGGTGGGCGGCGACGTGATGGGCACGAGAGAGGTGATCGACTTCAAGATGGCTGCCGAGACGGTGGACCTGATCGACTGGTCCACCGTCGCGAAGCTGCGAGCGTGATCACTTCGCGGGGATCTTCTCGGATCGCGCCTCGCCCGTGACCGGGTCGACGCCGAACAGCTCGATGCCCGTCACCGAGGGCGCCGCGCCCCGCTCATTGGTGGTGACGAACACGCGCTTGAGCACAACCTCGGCGCCGCCGATCGACCCGAAGGCGACCAGACACCCGCCGTGCGGCGCGACGCGGATGGTTCGCCCTCTCAGGGCCTTCAGCGTGAGCACCGCGCTCTGCGCCGAGCGGGAAAGCCGCACCTCGAAGCCGTAGGCGAAGAGCTTCTCGAAGAACGTGAGCGACTCGCGCTTGCCCGTGGTCGCCAACAGCAGCCAGCTCGCGCTCACCGGATCGTCGGGATCGAGCGCGGTCTCCTTGCCCGGCTTCGCCTCGTACAGCACGACGTTCGCGTTCTTGCTGCGCTCGATGCGGAACAACTCCGCCGGACAGGCTTCCGGCTCGGCAGCGAGTACGGCGAGGACAAAGGACAGGGCCAGCAAGCGCGCAGAGCCTCTCATTCCCCCGGGAAACCCGGGCCACCTCTTCTGCCGGGTACTCCTGCACGAGCTCTGCCACGCTCCACGCCCCGGAGGACGTGATGGCCATCAAGACCACGCCAAAGCTGCACAAGCTGAAGCTCGCTGCGACCATCGGCTCGAGCGCCCTGCGGCACAACGGTGGCATTCGCGCGGTCGCGTGCGCGCCCGGCTTCATCGCCAGCGCAGGCGACGGCACCAGCGTGCACCTGTGGGAACCGAAGACAGGCGAGCGCATTCGCGATCTCGACGGCGCCGAGCGCGGGCTCTACTCGGTCGCGGCTTCCCGTGACGGCCGCTTCGTCGCGGCCGGCGGCAGCGATCTCCAGCTGTGGGACACGAAGACCGGCAAGCGCCTCCCCCGACGAGAAGGAGCACTGCGAGCTGCAGCGGCTCTCGTACGAGTTCCGCAACGGCCACCGGTTGATGCAGCTGCTCGGGCCCCTGCTCGACGTGCTGCGCGGCACCCTCACCGAGCGGCCGATTCGCGTCGTCGACATCGGCTGCGGCATGGGCTTCGTGCTGCGCTGGCTGGCGGCGTACGGCGCGCTGGGTGACGACGTCGAGCTGCTCGGCTGCGACTTCAACCCCACGCTCATCGGCAACGCCGGGCGGCTCGCCCGGGAAGAGGGCCTGCGCTGTCATTTTCGGGTGGCCAACGCCTTCACCCTCGAGCGCAGCGCTCACGTCTTCCTCTCCACGGGCGTGATTCACCACTTCCGCGGCGAGGGGCTCACCGGCTTCCTCCGCAGCCAGGCGGGGGTGGGCGCGAGCGCCCTGCTCCACTGCGACATCAAGGCCTCGTGGGCCGCGCCGCTCGGCTCGTGGATCTTCCACATGGCGCGCATGCGCGAGCCCCTCGCGCGCCACGACGGGGTGCTGTCGGCGGTGCGCGCCCACCCCCGCGAGGTGCTGCTGCGCGCAGCGCGCGACGGAGGCAGCCCGCTGGTGTTCGCGCTGTTCGATGGCCGGCCGTCGCCGATGCCGATCCTTCGCACCCTGAACACGCTGGTCGGCGTGAAGCCGCAGCTGGCCGACGCCTTCCGCGCGAAGCTCGGAACCCTCGCCGCGAGACTCGAGGCGTTCTCATGACGCTCGTGCTCCTCGGCGTGCTCGCGTTCATCGACGGCACGCTGTGCGGCTTCCGCGCGGCGGCGGGGCGGAACCCGCGCATCTTCCTCTGGGGCTACTACGGCGCGGCGATGCGGCGCGGCGCGCTGTTCGCGCTCGTCACCATCGCCGGGTTCCTCGGGCTCGGTCTCGCACTGCGCACGCTCGGAGGCGAGCCGGTGTGGAGCTCGCTGCTCGCCGCGGCGGACAAGCTGGTGATGGTCTACGGCGTGTTCGCCACGCTCGTGCTCGGCGCGCTGGCGCTCTACCTGAGCGCCAGCTTCGACTTCGGGGTGCTGGCGAGCGTGATCGTGCTGGGGCCGTTTACGTTGATCCGCCCCGTGGTGATCCTCGCAGGCGCCGCGTGGGCCTGCGCGACCGCAGACACGTACGCCGCGGCAGGGGTGAGCCTCGCCGCGGCGTTGGTGATGGCCAACTTCGAGCGGATCCTCTCGCTGGGCCGGCCTCCGTGGCGCGGCCTCGAGGGCGATCTCCAGTCCGGGAGTTCGTGACGTTCGGCCCAGAAGGCTCTACCGGGTCGGCCCCTCACCCCGGCCCTCCTTCCCCTCGAGGCGCGAGTTCGCCGTTCCCCGCTCCGCAGGGAGAGGGAGACAGGATCAGTTGACCGCGCACTCCTGGGTCTGGACGCTCGCGGTGGGCGCGGACGAAGTCTCGACCTTGCAGACCTTCACGTTCGACGCCGTCGAGCAGCTCGAGGTGCCGGTGATCTTGCAGCCCTTCTTCTCGCACTCCTTGCGAGCGGGGAACGTGTCGCCACCGGGCATCCGGCACTGCTGACAGCCATTCGTGCTCCCTGAGCCGCAGGTGACACAGGTGTCGCCCGCGAACGCGAGCGAGGGGACGAGGGCGATCGAGGACACGGCGAGAGACAGCACGAGCGCGAGACGACGCATGGAGAACTCCAGGTTGAGGTGAACTGCGCGCGCAGCGTAGCGGATGCATCGGAACGGCTACGCTCGGATTTCATGGAGCGCTTCCGCGGCGTCGACATTCTCGGGTTGCTGCTGGGCGGCCTGTGCCTGGTCGAGGCCGTGGTGGGCCTCGGACTGCAGCCGGGCTACCGGGCGATGTTCAACGACTTCCAGGCCACCCTCCCCCTCGTCACCCGGGTGATGCTGCAGCCCGTGACGCTGGTGGTGGCCGGGGTGGGACCGCTGCTGCTCGTCGGTGAAGGCGTGCTCAGGAAGCGCTCGGAGGTGGCCCAGGTCGCCCGCTGCGCCGTCGCGCTCTTCGCCGTCATCGGGCTGATGGTGGCCTTCGTGGTGGCGACCTACCTGCCGGTCTTCCAGCTGGGCGCCACCATCGAGTGACTACGGCGAGCGAACCGCCACCACCCGCTTGCGGATGCTCTGGAACACTTCGGGCAACGAGCCGGTCTGCGCGGAGCGGAGGATGCCGTCAGGGATGAGGATGATCGGGTCGGAGTCGATGGCGTAGATGACGAGCGTCTTCTTGCCGTCGCCCCAGGGCAGCACCGACCACGAGCCGCTGTTGCGCCGGTAGCTGCCACGCACCAGCGTCCACGCGCGGTGGTAGTGGCCCGCCGGGTCCTCGCGCTGCACCGACTTCGTGTCTGACCAGAGGTTCATCAGCGGGAAAGGCAGGTTGAGCTCGACGTGGCACAACGTCGCGCCCTCTTCCTGCTTGAGCGAGCTCGACTTCATGCGGGGCATGAACGAGGCGAAGTGTTCACAGTCGCGCAGCACCGGCCAGACCTCGGTCGACGGGGCATCGATGACCCCGAACGACTCGACGCCGATGCCCTTGTTGCCGGTCGGCTTCACCTCGTGAATGACCGTCTCGCCCGCGTCGAGCTTCTTCGCTTCGGCCTCGGTGAAGGTCGGGAGCGTGAGCGGCTGGGCCAGCGCCGCGGCGGAGGCAATCAGGGACAGGCAAAGGAAACGCATCAGGCCGTTCGTTTACCACGCAGAACGTGCGCGCGTGATGGCCCCCTGCAAACCGTGCGGGTTGATACGGCAGTGGGCTTGATTGGACCCCCGAGCACCCCGAGCGGGCCCTTCCGGAGTTCAGACCAGGTGAGACAGCCGCTTCTGGGCCTTGAGCGCCTCGACCACCTTGCGCACGTCCTGGCACTTGTCCTTGGGCAGCACGAGGAAGGCGTCGCCGGCGTCGACGATCACCACGTCCTTCATGCCCACCACGGCGATCAGCTTCTTCTGGCCGAGCACCACGCAGCCGCTGGAGTCGATCACGAGCGCCTCGCCTTCCGCCACGTTGCCCGCGGCGTCGGTGGGGCGCACCTCGGGCAGCGCGTTGAAGCTGCCCACGTCGCTCCAGCCGCACGAGGAAGGCACCACCGCGATGTTCGCCGCGCGCTCGGCCACGCCGTAGTCGATCGACGTCGACGGCATCTTCTTGAACTCGCGCGCCAGCACCGCGGCCGCCTTCTTCGTGCCCCATGCCTCGCGGATCAGGTCGAGCGGCTTGATCAGCTCGGGCATGTGGCTGGCGAACGCGGCCAGCATCACGTCGGCGCGGAAGACGAAGATGCCCGCGTTCCACAGGTAGTCGCCCGACACCAGGTAGCCCTGCGCGGTCTCGAGGTTCGGCTTCTCGGCGAACGCGGCCACCTTGCGCGCGTCGCCCGTCATCGCTTCCCCCAGGCGGATGTAGCCGTAGCCGGTCTCGGGGCGGGTGGGCTTGATGCCCAGGGTGACGATGAAGCCGGTCTGCGCCACCCGCACCGCCTCTTGCACGCTCTTCTGGAACGCGGCGAGGTCGGCGACGTGCTGATCAGACGGCAGCACCACGATGACGCCCGCGGGGTCCTGGTGCGCGACGTGCGCGCACGCCAGCGCGATGGCAGGCGCGGTGTTGCGCGCCTCGGGCTCGACCACCACGTTCTGCTTGGGGAGCTTCGGCAGGGCCTTGCGCACCAGGGCGGCGTGCTTCGCCCCACACACCACCGAGGTGCGCGCGGGCGTGCTCAAGCCCGACATGCGCTTCATCGTCTCGGCGATGAGCGGGTGCTTGCTGGTGAGCGGGAGAAACTGCTTGGGGAGCGTGCTGCGCGAGAGCGGCCAGAACCGCGTGCCGCTGCCGCCTGCCATGATGACCGTGAAGACGTTGCTCATGGCGGCCCTATATCCTCCCGGTCGGTTGCTGTGATCTCCGTCGTGCTGACAGGTGCACGGAAAGGCTGTGCCCCTGCTCCCCTCCAACCGAGGAGGAGAGAGTTGGGGACCGGCGCTGAACGTGACACAAGGCCGCGTGCCTGACGCTCCTGACGAAGTCCCCTTCACCTGGCGAACCGAGAGCGACACTCCCGCGCCGGAGAAGCTCCACCCGGTCGACGATTCGCTCAAGGCCGACGACGCGCTCAGGCGCGTGCGCAAGGGCGAGTTCCTGCTCTACCGCGGCGACTTTCACAACGCGCGCCAGCTGCTGGGCGCCATGGGCCGCCGCCTGCCCACGCCCCGCCACGCCGGTTCGCCGCTCGAGGCCTTCCGCGCCGAGCGCCGCGCCCGCGCCATCGAGCACGAGACGCTGGGGCGGATCGTGGTGGAGCTCGACGCCTCGTACAAGCTCGCCCTCAAGCGCGCGCCCGACGTGTCCGTGGGCTGCAAGCAGGCGTGGGGCAAGACCACCGACGCGCGCACCGTGGTGCCGCTCAAGACGCTGCTGGGCCTGGTGGGCGCGGCGGAGTGGCGGAAGAAGGGCCTCGACGTTCCCGGCCTGACGAGGAAGCTCACCCCGCACTACGGCGTCTACCTGCCCACCCGCACCGACTACGTGGAGCTGCTCCGGCGCCTCGGTGACGTGAAGGGCACCACCTGCTTCGACATCGGCACCGGCACGGGCGTGCTGGCGCTGCTGCTGCTGCAGAAGGGCGCCACGTCGGTCATCGGCACCGACATCGACCCCCGCGCGGTGGCCTGCGCCGAAGAGAACGCGAAGTTCTTCAAGGTGGCCGAGCGCTTCACCGTGGAAGAGCGCCCCCTGTTTCCGAAGGGCCGCGCCGACCTGGTGGTGTGCAACCCGCCGTGGGTGCCCGAGCCGCCCAAGAACCGCGTCGATCGCGCGGTGTTCGACGAGGGGAGCCAGATGTTGAAGGCGTTCCTCGACGGGCTGCCCAAGCACCTCAACCCGGGTGGCCGCGGCGCGCTGATCATCTCGAACCTGGCCGAGCTGCTCGGGCTGCGCGAGCCGGGCTTCCTCGAGGTGGAGTTCGAGAAGTGCCTGCTCAAGGTGGTGGGCCGCTTCGACATGACCGCGAAGCACGGCAAGGCGAAGGACGCGAGCGACCCGCTGCACGCGGCGCGCTCGAAGGAAGTGACGACGCTGTACGTGCTGCAGGTGGCCTGACCGGTCATCCGCCCGCGGGAAGGGGGAAGCGGCCACTGGAGGCCAACACCTCGAGCCGCGCCTGCCGCGAGCCGTCTTCCGCCAGCGCCACCGCGGTCTCCGCGTCGCGCGAACGGCGCTCGGCGTCCACCACCTCGAGGTTGGTCGACGCGCCCGCGCGAAAGGCCTGCTGCGCGAGGTCCAGCGTCCGCCCCGCCTGGGTGGCGGCGTCTCGCGCGGCCGCGAGCGCCTCGTCGGCCTGGGTCACCTGGGCGAGCGCCGCCCGCAGCTCGGCGGAGGCCTGTCGCTGCACCGCCTCGAGCTGCGCGGCGGCCTGCTGCGCGAGGGCCCGGCGCTCGCGCTGTTGGCCGTAGCGCAGCCCACCGTCGTAGAGCGGGAGCGACAAGACGAGCTGGGCCTGGAAGCTCCACAGCGGCACGGTGAGGGTCGCGGGGTTCTGGTAGCCGGGCTGCACCACCGCGGTGAGCAGGGGGGTGTAGTCGCTCCAGTCCCACGCAGTGCCTTCCTTCGCGGCGTCGAGCCTGGCGAGGGCCGCTCGCACGTCGGTCCGTCCCGCGGCCTCGAGGGCGGCGGCCGGAACCTGCAGCGAAGGCTCCTCGTCTCGCGCGGAGACCGCGCCATCGAGGCCCACCGCTACGCCGAGCATCTCTTCGAACCGCAAGAGCGTGCCCTGCGCCGTGGCGCGCTGTTGCCTGGCCACCGCCACCTCCTGCGCCGCGCGGATCTCGTCGAGCTCGCTGCCCAGGCCCGCCGTTCTTCGGTCCTTCGCGTGCTGCAGGTGCGCACCGGACACGTCGAGCGCTCGCGTCGCCGCCACGACCACGCGTTGCTGCGCCAACACCTGGAGCCACACCCGGCCCGCGGCCATGGCCACCTGCCGCCGCACGTCGGCTGCGCTCGCCTTCACCGCGTCGGCGTTGACCCCGGCCCTTCGCCACTGGGCCCAGCGATGGGCTGCCACCAGCGGCACCTGCAGCTGCAGGTTCGCGCCCAGCTGATTCGCCCCTGCGATGACGCGGTCTCCGAGCACCCGGTCTGCATCGAGCCTCGTACCCACCGCGTTGACGCCCAGGGTGGGCAACGAGGCCGCGCGGGCCTGGTCCACCTGCGCCGTGGCGCGGGCGGCCTCGGCGGTAGCGACCCGCAGCGCGGGGTGCGACTCGAGCGCGCGCTGCACCGCCTCGTCGAAGGCCATCGGCTGCGCCGCGAGCATCGCCAGTACGATCAGGCTCACGGTGCGGCCGCGACCTTCTTCGGCTCTTCGAGCACCGCCACCACGTCGCCGTCGACGAGCGAGGTGGGCAGGTTCAAGGCCACCCGGTCCGCGGGGGACAGCTCGCCCAGCACCTCGACGTCGCGGCCGAGCTCCTGCACCACCTTGACCGGCACCAGGTGGAGCACTTCACCCGCGCCCACCACGGCGACCATCGAGATCCCGCCGCGCATCGAGAGCGCCGACGCCGGGAGCTTGAGCACCGGCTCGTCGCGGGGCACCTCGAACTTCACCCGCACGTAGGCGCCGGGCACCAACCCCATGGCGCCCGGCTCAGGCACCAGCTCGGTGCGCAGCGTGCGCAGCGCAGGGTCGAGCGCTCCGGCGGTGCGCGACACGTTGACCTTCACCACCTGTCCACCCACGGCCACCGTGGCCGGAAGCCCGGGGCGCACGTGCGCGGCGGCCCACTGGGGCACGTCGACGTCGATCTGCAGCGCGCCGGTGCTGGCGAGCTCGAACAGCGCAGTGCGCTCGGCAGACACCAGCGCCCCATCGTCGACGAAGCGGCGGTTGATGGTGCCGTCGAAGGGCGCGCGCACGGTGAGGTAGCCCACCAGCGCGGTGAGGCGCTGGTGTTCGGCCACCGCCAGCAGCAGCTCCGTCTCGGCCGCCTGCAGGCGAATCGACGAGGCGTCGACGTCCTGCGCGGACAGATTCCCGCTGGTGCCGAGGGTCTGCGTCCGCGCGTGCTGCGCCCGCACCAGCCCCAGGCTCGCCCGGGCCTGCTCGAGCCGGGCGTTGGCCTGGGCGAGGCCCGCGAGGAGATCGGGCGCGTCGAGCCGCGCCAGCACCTGGTCCTTCTTCACCACGTCGCCCAGATCGACCTGGAGCGCGCGGAGGAAGCCGTTGGTGCGCGCGTAGAGCGTGACCTGGTCTTTCGGCCGCACGGTGCCGGGCAGGGCGACCTGCAGCACCTTCACGGCCGCGGCCGGGCGCGCCACCCGCACCGTCGGCGCCCGGGGGCCCCTGCCCGCCAGGGCCTGCGCGGCCGCCTGGCGGGAAAAACGCCAGGCGCCCACCGCCAACACCGTGAGCACCACTGCGATGATCAGCTTCTTCATGAGATCCCCTCTGGAACGGGCTCCGACGCCTCGAGCAGCTCAGGGTCGACCTGCCGCTGCACCGCGTGGCGCTTGAGCACCGAATACATGACAGGCACGAGGAACAGCGTGGCCACGGTGGCGCCGATGAGGCCGCCGATGGCCGAGCGGGCGAGCGCCGCGTTCTGCTCACCCCCTTCACCGAGGTTGAGGGCCATGGGCAGCATGCCCATCACCATCGCCAGCGCGGTCATGATCACCGGCCGCAGGCGCTGGTGCCCTGCCTCGAGCGCGGCTTCCACTGCGTCGCGGCCAGCGGCCAGGCTCTCGTTGGCGAAGCTCACCATCAACGTCGAGTTGGTGGTCGCCACGCCGATGGCCATCACCGCGCCCATCAGCG
The DNA here is from genome assembly GCA_030681645.1 of Archangium sp. Classification (GTDB taxonomy): domain Bacteria; phylum Myxococcota; class Myxococcia; order Myxococcales; family Myxococcaceae; genus Archangium_A. The sequence continues at coordinate 21,808 of JAUXRX010000018.1, read as the reverse complement.
ACGAGATGCTGAAGGTGGTGCCGGTGAGGAAGAGCGACACCACGATACCGATGGCCGCGCCGGGCAGCGCGAGCAACATCACGAAGGGGTCGAGCCACGACTGGAAGTTGATCACCATGAGCCCGAACACGAGCACCACCGCCAGCGCGAGGCCGAGGAAGAGGCCCTCGAACGCCTGGCGCATGCCCGCCACCTGGCCGCGCACCAGCACCCGTGAGCCGGGCGGCAGCGTGGGGCCGACCTCCGCGGCGAGCGCCTCCACCGCCGGGGCCACGCTGCCCAGGTCGAGCCAGGCCACGTCTGCGCGGATCTCGAAGGTGGGCTGCACGTCGACGTGGCTGGTGAACACGGGCGTGACCTTGCGGCTCACGGTGGCCAGGTCGCCCAGCAACTGCAGCCCGCGGGGGGTCGAGAGCCCCAGGCCCAGCAGCGCGTCCATCGAGTCGACCTTCGCCTCGGGCGTCTGCACCACCACCGGGTAGCTGTTGAAGGTGACCGGATCGGTCCAGTAGTTGGGGGCCACCTGCGCGCTCGAGCTGACGGTGAGCAACACCTCGTTGGCCACGTCACGCAGGGTGAGGCCCACCCCCGCCGCGCGCTGTCGGTCGACCTCGAGGTGCAGCGAGGGCGCGTCGAGCACCTGGTGCAGCCGCACGTCGACGATGCCGGGCACCCGCCCCAGCTTCGAGGCGAGCAGCCGCGCGGCGGCGAGCGTCTCGACGCGCTTCTGCCCGGTGAGCTGCACCGAGATGGGCGAAGGCACGCCGAAGTTGATCACCTGCGTCACCATGTCGCCGGGCGCGAAATAGAAGGACAGCTCGGGGAAGCGGCGGCCCAGCTCGTCGCGCAGCAGCTCGGCGTACGCCTGGGTCGAGCGCGAGCGGCGGGGCTTGAAGCGAATGGTGAGCTCCCCGTCGGAGGCCGAGGTGTTGGTCGAGTCGGTGACGGCCATCGAGTAGCCCGAGGGCAACCCCAGCTGGGCGAGCAGCAGCTCGAGCTCTTCGGGCGGCACCAGCTCGCGCACCGCGTCCTCTACCCGGGCGAAGTGCCGCTCGGTCTCTTCGATGCGGGTGCCTGGAGGCGCGGACACGTGCAGCCGCAGCTGCCCGCCGTCGACGCGGGGGAAGAAGTCGCGGCCCACGCGGGTGGCGAGCGCCAGCGCGGCGAGGGTGCCCACGGCGAACACCACGAGCACGCGGCGCCGGCCGGCCAGGGCGGCCCGCAGGGCGGCGAGATAGCCGGCGCGGAAGCGCTCCCAGCGCACCTCGAAGCGGCGGTGGAAGCGGGCAAAGGCGCCGTCGCCTTTGTGGGGCTCGTCGGCGATGAGGTACTTCACCAGCGTCGGCACCAGGGTGCGCGAGAGCAGGTAGGAAGCCATCACCGAGAGCCCCACCGAGAGACCCAGGGGCACGAAGAGGTACTTCGCCGGCCCCTCGAGGAAGAACACCGCGGCGAAGACGAGCCCGACGCTGAGCGAGGCCACCAGGGCGGGCACCGCGACCTGCTGGGCGCCGTCGAGGATGGCCCGGGTCAGCGGTTTACCCATGGCGAGGTTCCTGTGGATGTTCTCGATCTCGACCGTGGCGTCGTCCACCAGGATGCCGACGGCCAACGCCAGGCCGCCGAGCACCATGGTGTTGATGGAGTGACCCATCACGCGCAGCACCACCAGCGCGGCGAGCACGGACAGGGGGATCGAGACGAACACGATGAGGGTGCTGCGCCAGCTCCCCAGGAACACGAGGATCATCGCGGCGGTGAGCAGCGCGGCGACGAGGCCTTCCACCAGCAACGACTGGATGGCGCGGGTGACGAAGAGCGACTCGTCGGCCAGGAGCGTCAGCTTGAGCCCCGGGGGCGCGGACGCCTGCAGCCCGGGCAGCATGGCCTTGATCTTCGCGGCCACTTCCGTGGTGGACGCGTCACCGGTCTTCAGCACCGAGAGCACCACCGCGCGTCGGCCGTCGTGCCGGGCGATGGACGTCTGCGGCGCGAAGCCGTCGTGCGCGAAGGCCACGTCACGCACCCGCAGCACCGTGCCGTCTCTCGAGCGCAGGGGCAGCTCGTTGATCGAGTCGATCGCCTCGGGGCTGGCGTTGGTGCTCACCCGGAACTCGGTGTCGCCCAGCTTGGCGGTGCCGGTGGGCAGGGTGAGGTTCTGCTGGGCCACGGCGAAGGCCACGTCGTTGATCGCCAGCCCGCGGGCCTTGAGCTGCTCGGGGTCGACGTCGACCACGATCTGCCGGATCTTCCCCCCCATGGGGAGAGGGAAGCGCGTGCCCCGCACCGACGAGAACAGGCTGCGCACCCGCAGGTTCACGAAGTCGTAGATCTCGGCCTCGCTCTGGGTCTCGCTGCTGACGGCGAGCTGGAGAATGGGCACCGAGGTGGCGCTGGACCGCACGATGAAGGGCGGCTGCGTGCCCGCGGGCATGCGGCGGATGATGGTCTGCGAGACGGCCGTGACCTGGGCGGTCGCGGCGGCCACGTCTTCCCCTTCGTGGAGGGTGAGGCGCACGATGGACACGCCATCGAAGCTGGTCGACTCGATCTGCTTGATGCCGGCGACGTTGCCGGAGAGCGAGAACTCGCTGAACAGGGTGATCTGCTGCTCCATCTGCTGCGCGGACAGGCCCTGGTAGGTCCACACCACGTTGATCATGGGAATGTCGACGTTGGGGAACAGGTCCGTGGGCGCGCGCCGCACCACCCCGACCCCCCCGATGACGAGGAGGAGCGCCAGCACCACGAAGGTGTACGGGCGCCGCAGCGCCAGCCGAACCAGCCACATGTCGAGGGTCCTGTCTTCCCGTCGCGGGATTGCGACGGGGGTGAGATGCGGTAGGAGCCCGGCGAGTTGTGAATTGATTCCGTGTTGCTGTGATGCGTGAGCGTTATCAAGGCCCGGCATGGAGCTGAAACACCTGAAGTCCTTCCACGCCGTCGCCGAGCTCCTGCACTTTCGCCGCGCCGCGCAGCGCGTGGGCATCACCCAGCCGGCGATCTCGCAGCACGTGGCCAGGCTCGAGGCGGACCTGGGGGTGCAGCTGCTCGAGCGCGATCGCCGGAAAGTGCGGCTGACCCCCGCCGGTCAGACGCTGCGCGACGAGACGCGCGCGGCGCTGGAGCAGCTCGAGCGGGCCCAGACCCTGACCCGCCTGGTCGGGGGAGTGCGGGAGAAGACGCTGAAGGTGGGGCAGCTCCAGTACACCAGCCACGCCTTCCTCCCCGGCGCGCTGAGCTCGCTCAAGGCGGCCCGCCCGGACGTGCTGGTGGAGCTGCTCGAGATACCGCCGAACGAGGTGGTGGGGGCGGTGCGCGACCGGTGGGTGGACATCGGGTTCACGTTCAGCCCCGTGCAGGGCGCGGACGACCTGGTGACGCGCGAGGTGGTGAAGGGCCGGTGGGTGGTCTGGGTTCCCCGCGGACATCCGCTGGCGGCGCTCGAGGTGGTGCCCGTCGCGCGCCTGGCGCTCGAGCCGCTGGTGCTCTTCGAGCGTGCCCTCAACCCGCAGACCTACGACTTCCTGATGCGCCTGCTCACCAGCGGAGGGCACCCGGTGCGCGTCGCGCACCACGTGCAGCAACCGCACCACGGCGTGCCGCTGGTGCTGCAGGGCCTGGGCTGCTTCGTGGTGGGCAGCTACGTGATCCGCGACGCGCCGCGCGGCGTGGTGGCGCGGCCGCTGGGCGGCTTCGACAACGACCTGAGGGTGACGGCGGTGTGGAGACCCGACGGGCGGACCGCGTTGCTCAAGCCCTTCCTCGCCGGGTTGCCGCGGGTGCGCTGAGCCGGCACGAACCCGGCCGAGCTGGCGGCAGCAGAACGCGCGTAAGCTGCGCGCCCATGAGCCTCCTCGCGCTGTCGCTGCTCGCGCTCCCGCTGGGGGCGACGATCCAGGTCGGTCCGTCCCGCAGCATCACGCAGCTCAGCGCGGTCACGCAGAACAGCGTGATGCCGGGTGACGTGATCGAAGTCGACGGTGACGCCACCTACTCGCCCGTGCGGTGGACGCGCTCAGGCACGGCGGCGCTGCCGATTCGCATCGTGGGCCTGCGGGTGAACGGCAACCGGCCGCGGCTGATGGGGGGAACGAACACGCTCGAGGTCGAGGCCGACTTCGTCACCGTCGAGGGCTTCGAGCTCACCGGCGGGACGTTCCGGTGTTTCTACCACCACGGAGATCAGCTGGTGCTGCGCGACAGCGTGGTGCACGACTGCGCGGCGCACGGCGTGCTCGGGGCGGACCAGGGCTCGGGCAGCCTGCTGATGGAGTACGTCGAGGTGCACCACTGCGGCAACGGCACCTCGCAGCACCAGGTGTACATGGCCACCGACGAGGTCGCGCACCCGGGCAGCGTGTTCCGCATGCAGCACTGCTACCTGCACGACGCGAACGGCGGGAACAACGTGAAGTCGCGCGCCGAGCGCAACGAGATCTATTTCAACTGGATCGAGGGCGCGCAGTACCACGAGCTCGAGCTGATCGGCCCCGACCCGAACGGCGCGGCGACGGGATGGACGCTCGATCTGCGGCGCGAAGACTCGGACGTGGTGGGCAACGTGCTCAAGAAGGTCGGCACCAGCTTCGTCGCGCGCATCGGCGGCGACGCCACCGGGTGGTCGAAGGGCCGCTACCGGTTCCTCAACAACACCATCATCACCACGCCGGGCAGCGGGGCGGTGTTCCGCTTGTTCGACGAGCTCGAGAGCGTGGAGATGCACAACAACGTGATCCTCGTGAACGGCGCCGGCGCGCCCAACGTGATGCGCGCGAACGCGGCCGAGATGACGTGGCTGGGCGGGACGCGGCGGATATCGGGCAGCAACAACTGGACGACGACCGGCGCGACGAACACGCCCGCGGAGTGGACGGGGACGATCACCGGCGCGTCTCCCGGGCTGGTCGCGGTGTCGACGAATGATCCGCGGCCGATGATGGGGAGCCCGCTCATCGACGCGGCGAACCCGAACCCGATGCCTCCGGCGGGCGCCGCGTTTCCCAACCCGCTCGTGCTGCCGACGCATCAGCCGCCGCTGCGCGCGTTGGCGCCGGGGATGGCGGTGGCGAGGCCGACGGTGGGCGCGCTCGACATCGGCGCGTATGAGTTCGGCACGGGCACCGGTGGAGGCGGTGGCGCGACGGGTGGAGGCGGCGGGACTGCGACTGGCGGCGGGACCGCGACCGGGGGCGGCTCCGCGACTGGCGGCGGGTCCGCGACGGGCGGCGGAACTGCGACGGGCGGCGGGTCTGCGACTGGCGGCGGGTCTGCGACTGGCGGCGGGACTGCGACGGGCGGCGGAGCTGCGACTGGTGGCGGAGCTGCTACTGGTGGCGGCGACGGAACGGGCGGCGGCGACGGAACGGCGGCCGGATCATGCGGGTGCTCCTCCGCGGAAGCGCTGATCGTCATGCTCGCCGTCGGGCTCTTGCGCCGTCGTCGAGGCGGGCGCTGAGTGGTTCCCGAACGACTTCGCCCGATGCCCGTCGACCCCGGCGAGGTGCGCCGGTTCTGCGCGCTCTGCGACCAGATCGAGAACGGCTTGCACCAGAAGGCGGACGTCTCCGAATTGCTCGCCCGCTGGAACCAGCGCGCCAATCGCAAGCACGAGCCGCGTGAGTTCCTCGACTATTCCGGAGCGATCGACACGGAAGTCTTCGTGCGCATCGCGCTCGCGCCACCGCCACGACCTGTCGCCGATCTCAGCTATGCCGAGCTGCGGTCGGTCGTCGAGAGCGTGACGAAGGTGCAGCTCGACGAGGCGGAGCAGGACTGGTTTCTGAACTGGCTCGAAGTACAGCTTCCGGGCGCGTCGGTCTCCGGCCTCCTCTTTCAGCCGGCCGAGTGGTTCGGCGTGCCCGAAGCCCACAGCTTCGAGTTCACTGCGGATCAACTTCTGCGCGCGGCGATGACTCGCAGCGGCCGACACTTCGCCGACGCCCCTGAGGTGGTGCTGCCCTTCGAGGTGCGGCCTCCGCAGCGAGTGCTCGTGACCTGAGCGCCCCCCGTGCGACGATGACCGTATGAGACTCGCACTCCTTCTCCTGCTGCTGCTCGCTACGGCGGCGCAGGCCCAGCCGAAGCCAGGAGACGTCGAGGCGAAGCTCGACCAGGTCGCGGCAGTGCACGGCGGCTCGGGCCCGTTCGCCGTCGCCGGCTTCCGCATGGCCCAGCACGCGCTCAAGGTGCTCGCGCTCGAGCCGGGCAGCTTCGACCTCGAGGTCGAGCATCACTCGCCGAAGATGGTGCAGTTCTCGTGCATCGCCGACGGCGCGCAGGCCGCCACGAAGGTGAGTGTGGGCAAGCTCTCGCTGCGTTGGGTCGAGGCACCACTCGAGGGACTCGAGACCGTCTACCTCAAGCGCTCCACCGGCCAGAGGGTCGTGCTCAAGCCCACCGAGTCGTTCATCAAGGCCTTCATCAATCTCCCGTACGAGAAGTCGCGGGAGAATGGCCGCAAGGTGCTCGCGCTCAGTGACGCGGAGATCTTCACGGTGGTGCCTCAGGGGAAGTAGAGAGCAACTGTTGGCCCTCTCCCCGACCCTCTCCCCCTCGGGGAGAGGGAGGCACGATCAGCGCTTGGCTCGCTCGAGATCGGTCACCAGCCACTCGACGTACCAGGCGTAGCTCTTGCCCGGAAAACGCTCAGCCAACGCCTCGACGCGATCGAGCAACTCGACCTCTGCCTGGCTGCGGGACAGGCGCGACAGCGTGATGAAACGCTCCTTCAACCGCTTGATCGGGTCCGGCGGGCGCTGCGCGAAGCCGAGCAGGAACACGACGATGAACGCCGCGCCCAACACCAGCAGCAGCGTGACGATCGTGTTCACGGCTCGTCTTCCCCCTTCCGCGCGTTCTGCAGCAGCTGCGCCGCGAGGTTCTTCGCCTGCTCCTTCGCTCCCGCCCCACCCGTCTCCATCGGCTCGCCGTCGAGTCGCACCACGTTGCGATGGGTGGTGAGCTTGCGCCGCGCGACCTGCCCGAGGCGATACGGGAACGCCCAGGCCTCCGCGCCGTCGAGCGGCGAGATGGGCAGCAGGTTGACCCCGATGAGCCACGCGTTCGACATCGTCGCGGCCCACAGCACGGTGTTGGCCACCCCGCCCGCGGGCACCAGCCCCAGCCCGCTGCCGACCAGCGCGACCATGAGCAGGATCAGCTGCGCCGCCACGCCACCGCAGGCGATCCCCGCGCGGCCGAGGGGAGAGACCTCTCCCGTCCAGGCGCAGTGACCGCCGAAGCCGGTGAGCATCACCTCGGTCGCCCGGCCGCCCACCATCCGCACCACGAGCGCGTGACCGAGCTCGTGCAGCAGCACCAGCCCGAGCGCGCAGGCCCACCACACCGGGTCGAAGCGAAAGCCGGAGAACACGTAGAGCCCCACCGGCGTCGACGCATGCACGCGAATCGGTACGCCCCGCCAGTGCCCGACCTTCAACGACCAGTTCGCCATCGGCCGCCACTCTGCGCGGAAGTGTCTCGCCGGTCGAGCCTGTACCGGGTGGACCACATCCGTGCGCGCGTTCCATCGCGTAGAAGCGAAGGCGCCGCGAGGTGCTCGCGTTGGGCGCCTCGACTCTGCTCGGCGTGAAAGGAACCGGCCCCAACCGCTCAGCCCGAGCGAAGTCGAGGGCCCTTCTTCAACAGTCCGCTGCGTGAAGGGCCGAGCGCTCGAAGCGCCCCTCACCCGGCCTGCGGCCGATCTCTCCCCGCTTCGAAGGGAGAGGTCTTACGCCTCGAGCGCGCAGGCCCTCGCTGACGGCGTGGTGAGCACCTCGGCCAGCGCCTCGGCGATGGGTAACCCGGGCGTGCGCTGCAACCAGAAGAACTCACCGCCCGCGTTGATCTCGAGGAACAGGTGCCGCCCCTCGGGCGTGACGATGAAGTCGGCCGCCGCGTAGTTGAGCCCGAACCACTTCGTCAGGCGCAAGAGCGAGCGCTCCACCGCGCGTGGCAGGGTGTACGGCTTCCACTGCTCCAGCAGCTCGAGCCCGTCGCGCCGCCAGTCGACGCCGCTGTTCTCGAGCAGCTTCGCGTCGATCGACGCGGTGAACACGCGCTTGCCCACCACGGTGGCGCGCAGCTCGAGGCGCCGCGGCACCTTTTCCTGGAAGGTCATCGGCGAATACTCGAGCCCGTCGAGCCGCTGCAGATCGTCCCCGGTGAGCGCGGTGGTGAAGACGACCTGCTCCTGGCCCTCGCGGTAGATGGCGAACGAGTGCTGCATCTTGGTGATCAGCGGCACCTTCACCGTGCGCGCGAACGAGCGCACCGCCTCGGGATCGTTGGTGGAGAGGGTGCGGGGCACGTCGAGCCCGAAGTCCCGCGCGCGCTCGAGCTGCAGTTCCTTGTGGTCGCACCGCCGCACCGCGCGCAGCGGATCGAGCTGAAAACACCCGAGCGAGGCGATGGTGCCGTAGAGCGTGCGGCGCGACTCGTCGACGCAGGCCGGCCGCGTGTCACCGAGCTCTTCCGGCAGTGCCCAGCCGACGTAGTAGCGCCGGTACCAGAGCGCGCCCACCTGCTGGAGATCGAAGGTCTTCCCGTTCGCGGTGAGCCAGCGGCGCGAGCGCCGCCCCACCAGCTCAGACGAGACCTGCACCGACGTCGGGTACTGATCGGTGTCGAGGCGAATGGGCGTGTGCCGACGTCGCACCAGCGCCCGGCTCACCAGCTCGATGCTCTCGTTGTCACCGCTGTGGGTGACCAGCAGCACACGCAAAGGTCAGCGCACGCCGCCGTCTTCGTTGTCAGACGGGAAGCGCATCGTGGTCACGCCCCCGCGCGGCGGCTTGACCGGGTTGATGTCGCCCTCGTTGTCCGACGGGTAGCGCATGGTGGTCACGCCCCCGGGCGGCGGCTTGACCGGGTTGATGTCGCCCTCGTTGTCCGACGGGTAGCGCATCGTGGTCACGCCACCGGGCGGCGGCTTCACCGGGTTGATGTCGCCCTCGTTGTCCGACGGGTAGCGCATCGTGGTCACGCCACCGGGCGGCTTCGGCTTGATCGTCGGCGCCGCGTCTTCATCCGACGGATAGCGCTTCGTGGTCACGCCCGTGCCCGGCTTGGTCGGCGTGGTGGCCTCGTCATCCGACGGGAAGCGCTTCGTGGTCACGCCGGTGCCCGGCCTGGTAGGCGCCGAATCGATGCCCTCGTTGTCCGACGGGTAGCGCATCGTCACCGCGCCACCGGGCGGCATGCCAGGCTTGCCCGGCTCGATGCCTTCGTTGTCCGACGGGTAGCGCATCGTCACCGCGCCACCGGGCGGCTTGCCCGGCTTGCCCGGCTCGATCCCTTCGTTGTCCGAGGGGTAGCGCATCGTGGTCACGTTGCCGGGGCCCTTCTGGCCCTCGAGGAACCGCTCGAAGAACGGGGCCGGCTTGCCCAGCTTCTTCCCGTCGAACGTGAACGGCCCCGCGACGTCCTTGCGGCCGGCGAGCCCGCCGCTGCGCTCGAGCAGGAAGCCGCCCGCCTTGTTCGGGTCGCGCGCCGCCTTGTCGCCACCGATCGGGATCAACGCGGTGAAGCCGTACTGATCACCCTTCCCCGCCTTGAGCGGAACGCGCACGTAGCTGTCGCCTTTGGGCGGAGGACCGAAGTCGAGCTTCCCTCCCTTGCTCAGCTTCTCGAAGCTGGCCTTGATCTGCTTGCGCAGGTCCGGCTTCACGGCAGGGGTGCGATCCGCGATGGGACGCGGCGGGGGACGACTGGCGATGCGGGGCATGGTGGCTCCTCGAGTCAGGGTCGACGGCTGGCGCATCTGACCACAGGGGCGAGCGAAGTCACCAGCAGGCCCCGCGAGCCGTCACCTCGGCGTTTCTCGGTCTGGGTTCGCCCTCTCCTCGCTCCGGAGAGGGAGACAGCCGCTCAGCGACGGCCGCGCTTCACCAGCCACGGCGGCACCGGCACGTCGTCGCCCTTCGAGCGGCGCACCGCGCGCTTCACCTTGCGCACGACCGCCTTCGCCGCGGGCGGCTGCACCGAAGCGAGCGCAGAGGTGAAGGACGGAGGCTCGACCATGACGCGCACGGGCTGGAGCTCGACGGGCGCGGTCTCGGCTTCGAGGATCACCGGCGCCAGGCGCACCACCACGGGCGCCTCTCGACTCCGCTCGGGGTGAACGGCTCCGGCGAGCTGCTGAGGCGGGAGTTCGAGCGTGCTGGCCGCGAAGCCCAGCGCCGCACCGAGGAGCGCGACGAGCGGCGCGAGGGTCCCATTCGACGCGGCCTTGCGCGCACGGCGTGGAGCCGACGGCCGCGGCGCCTGGCGGGGGCTCGCGCCGCGCGGCGAGACGAAGAGCGGCGGCAGCTTGAGCGAGGGAATGGCCGCCTCCGCCAGCGTGCGCGCGCGCACCGACGCGGTGGCCAGCGGCGTCGCCGTGCGCGCAGGCATGTTCGCCAGCGTCTGGCGCAGCGCCTCGTCCTGCCGGCGGCGCTCGTCGAAGTGTTTGGTGACGAACTGCGCGCGCAGCTTCGGCCGCCACATGAAGGCCGACGCGGCCTCGCCGAGCGCCTGGGCGAACTCGCGGGCGTTGGCGTACCGCCTGGTGCGATCGGCCGAGAGGGCGCGCTGCAGCACCTCGTCGAGCGCGGGCCCCACCGCCACGTTGAGCCGCGACGGCGCGATGAGGTGGCCGTTCTGCACCAGCTTCACCTGCTGCTCGAAGGTCTTGCCCCGCCGCACCTGCTCGCCGGTGATGCCCTCGTAGAGCACCACACCCAGTGAATAGACGTCGGACTTCGGGTCAGGCAGCCGCCCCGCCAGCAGCTGCTCGGGCGCGAAGTAGGGGCCCATCACCTCGCGCACCTCGAGCCACGACGCCCCCTGGCCGAGGCAGCGGAAGAGGCCGGTGTCGAGCAGCTTTGCCGTGCCCTCGAGCGTCACCGCCACGCTCTGGTCGCGAATGAGCCCGTGGGCCGCGCCGGCGGAATGGAGCTCGGCGAGCGCCCGCGCGGTCTCCTGCACGATGGCCAGCGTCAGGCCGAGCGGCACGCCCTGGCCCTGGCGGCGCATCAGCGCGGCGAGCTCGGCGAGGGTCGCGCCCGACGAGAGCTCGGTCACCCAGAACACGCCCTCGTCGCCGACCTCGCAGTCGAAGACCCGCGCGAGGTGCTGGTGCGAATAGCGCCCGGCCCACTCGGCGTGGTTGCGCGCTTCCCGGGCGAGCACCTCGGGCAGCTCGAGCCTGCGCATCACCACCAGCTGCTCGCCGTCGGTCTCGTCGGTGCGCACGGCGAGCAACGTTCGCGCGGAGTCGTCGGAGAGCCTGCGCAGCACCCGGCACGCGCCGAGCTCCCAGCCCTCGCAGGGGTCGGCCTTCGCCTTGTCGTCACGCAGCGTCAGCTTCGCAGCGGCGAGCTTCGGCGCGGCGGGAGGCAGGCCTCTCGTGGGCAGGTCGGCGCGCTCCCACGGCATCCCGATGCAGAACTGCTGGCCCGGCAGGAGAAACGTCTGCGTGGGGATGCGGGTCTCGGTCGAGGTGCTCAAGGGAACGGCGGGTAAAGCAACGCCGGTGCCCTCGCGTGACCGCCCGCAATGACTGGGAGACTGTAAAGGACCGACACCGTGAAATGGAGCGGCGATGTGCCCGCTGTCTGCGAACCACGCAGCGCCGAAGCAACGGCGCTTTGCACGCGCCTACGGCAGCCGGAGGGTCAACGTGGCACCCGCAGCGCCCGCGGCGCCGGGGCTGAGCCAGGCGGTCGGCGCCAACTTCGAGGACCCGACGACGATGGCCACCGTGAGCACGGTGAGGCTCGTGAGGTAGGCGACCGCATCGAAGACCAGCGCGAAGACCGCCAGCGGGGTGTGATTGCGCGGGTCGGCGAGCGCGACGAAGGGCCCGGCGATGGGAATGAAGAGACCGTTGAGCGAACTGGTCTGCCCGGGCTGCGAGCTGGCCACGAGCGCGCTCACCACGGCGGTGCCGACGTTGCCCAGGTACAGCAGCCCGAGCGAGATGGCGTTTCCCACGATGAGCCCGCGGCTCACCTTCGCGGGCGAGGCTGGCGCGCCGCGGCGCTCCTGGGCCTGGGCAGCCGCGACGAGGATCAGCGACAACGCGAGCACCTTCACTGCGCCACCGCGGGCGTGGAGGCGGCCCGGAGCGCCTTCACCCGCTTGCGGATGCCCGTGAACACCTGCGGCAGCGAGCCGCTTTGCGCTGCGCGGAGGATGAACTCCGGCACCAGGATCGAAGGGTCGGAGTCGATGAGGTACACCACCAGCGACTTCTTCCCCTCGGAGCCCCACGGCAGCACCGTCCACGAGCCGCGGTTGCGCCGGTAGGTGCCTCGCACCAGTGACCACGCCCGGTGAAAGTGCCCGGCCGGTTCCTCGCGCTCGACGGACTTCGTGTCGGCCCAGAGGTTGGCCAACGGAAAGGGCAGGCTCAGCTCGTCGAAGCAGAGCTGGTCCTCGCCTTCGACCTTGCGCGCGCTGCTCTTGGTGCTGGGGAGGAACGCCGAGTAGTGCTCGCAGTCGCGGACGATGGGCCACACCTCGGCGGGGGGCGCGTCGACGACGCCGATCGATTCGGCGGACACGCCCTTGTTGTCGGTGGGCTTGAGCTCGTGAATGACCACCCCGTCGGCGTCGAGCTTCTTCTTCTCGTCGTCGGTCAGCTTCGGAAACTCGACCGGCTGCGCGAAGGCGGCAGCGGAGCAGAGCAGCGAGAGCAGAAGACCCGAACGAAGGCGCATCGCGCAGAGGTACCACGATCGGCCCCCGCTGCGTCACCCCCCCGGTCGCGCGATCAAGGCAGGCGAAGTGTCAAACTCGCCCCGGCGGCCGAGCCCGGCGCACCCGGCGTCAGCAGCCAGGCGGCGGCCTTCGCGGGCTCCTCGTCCCCAACCAGGCCGAGCACGATTAGGGTCGCTCCGGCGAGCTGCGCGAGACCGTTGGCCACCAGCAGGGCGACGCCCACCGGGTTCTGGTTACGTGGATTTCCGAGCGCGGCGAAGGGCCCCGCGATTGGAATGAAGAGCGTGACGAGCGGGCTTCTCTCCGGTGGGATCACTGGCAACGACCCGGCGATGAGAACGCTGAACCCCGCGACGACCACGCTGCCCAGGTAGAGCGTGCCGAGCGACGCGATACCGCCGATGAGGAGACCGCGACGGACCTTGCGGGCGGCGGGCGCCTTCGGCGCGGACACGCCCCGGGCCTCGTCGACGGGCTGCGCCGAGGCGACAGTGGCGAAGGCCAACACCAGCGCGAACGACTTCACGGCGTGGCGCCCGCAGGCCACCGAACGAAGGCACACCGCCCAGTGGTACCACGCCCGGGTCCGCTGCGTCACCGCGGGCCTCTGACTGAGTGTAGAAGTCGGCGCATGCGTCTGGCGCTCATCGGGTTGCTGTTCGTTGGCTGCAGCGCCGCGCCGGTGAAGACCACCGCGCGCGGTCCCGTGGGAGGGCTGGAGATCGAGCCCACGTCCGGGCTGGGGCTGTTCGCCGACGAACGCGCGCAGGGCCAGGTGTTGCTGGCTTCCGCGCTGGCGGCCCGCGACGCGGGCATCGCGCCGGTGGAGCTGACCCGACGGGCGTGGGCGCTCGCGGCGGAGGGGAGGAACCCACTGACCGGCGCCGCCTGTGGAAAGCCGCTGAGCTCGTACCAGGCACGCCAGCGCTGGGGCGCAGCGCTCGGCGTCACCGGGAGCGTGGGGAGCAACGTGTGGTGCGAGGCCGATGGAGGCTGCGAGCTGAACGTGTACGGCCGGCCCCTCGATGACACCGCAGGTGAGCGCTTCAAGCTGGTCGCGCCGGTTCCGGCCGGAGGTCCGGCGCTCGAGGCCCTCGCCGCTGCCCTGCCGCAGCTCGCCCCGCCCCCGCCCGACGAAGGCGGGGGGCTGGGAGCGATCCTGGGCAGCCTGGGCGGGAGCTCACCGATCCAGGAAGAGGATCGCCTCGACGTGCGTGTCTGGCCTTCGGACCACCGCCAGCGCAGCACCCTCGACGAGCCGCAGCGCCGCCAGGGTTTCCCCGCGCTCACGGTGGGGCAGGTGCAGACGTGCCTGAGCGGCGCTGACGAGCGCATCGCGCTGCTGATCGAGGTGAACTCGGCGGGCACGATCACCCGCTGCGAGGGCGATTCCTCCGAAGACGCGGCCACCGCGAGCTGTGCGTGCGGCCAGCTGCAGAAGGTCGCGGCGGCGCCCTGGCTGGCGGGGCTTCGGTGGTCGGTGTCCCTCGACGTCGATCGCCGCGATCAGACCACCAGCGATCGCCGCTTCGTGCTGAACGGCTCGTGGAGCACCTACATCCAGCGGGTGCAGGTGCCGGGCGACAAGTACCCCCGCTTCAAGCCGAAGGTGGAAGACCCGAGCATCGAGGCGTGGAACCCCGGCTCAGCACGCCTCGCCACCGGCTGCTTCACCAACGCCTTCGCGGTCGCGGGCTCCCTCAACTCCCGCTGGGCGGTGTGGTTCGACGGCGTGGGGCGGGCCACGAAGGTGGTGGAGCAGAAGGGCTTCCCTCCGCTGCAGAAGGACCTCGCCGAGTGCGTGGCGAGGGCGCTGCGCACCGCGCAGAGCCCGTGTCCGAGCCGGGCCGGGTTGTGGGCGATGGCTGACCTGCGGGTGGCCGCGCGCGATCCGAACGCGCCGCCGGCGAGCCTCAAGGATCTGCTGAAGTGAGCGCAGGCCCGCCGCCGCGGAACCACAGGGTGACGAGGCGCCGCGGCCGGTCGGAGCGGTTCGGCCCGCTGCCGTGCGCGAGCAGCGGGTGGAACAACACCGCGTCGCCGGGCTGCATCGCCACCAGCACCCGGTGGGTCTCGTCGAAGATGCCTTCGTTCATCGAGCCGGGATCGTAGGGGAACTCCATCAGGCCCTTCGTGTGGGTGCGGCCCAGCACCTCGAAGCCGCCATTCTCAGCGTCGGCCGGGTCGAGCGCGATCACCAGGTTGAGCCCGCCGTGACGCTCGAGCCGCCCGCGCGTCTTGCCGATGACGAAGTACGCGTCCTGGTGGAAGGGGAAGCCGGTGCCCAGGCGCGGCAGCTTGAAGTTCACCTGGTCGACCAGGCACTTGGGCGCATCGACCCCGAGCCCGGCGAGAGCGTGGAGCACCCCCCGATCGCGCCGCAGGTTCGCGAACGCCGCCTGGCCCTTCGAAGGGAAGGAGATCTTCCGCAGCGCGCCCGGCGCGACGGCGAGCTCGCCCTTGCGGCCCGTGGCGGATTGCACCTCGAAGCCCACGCCGAGCACCACCGTGTCGCGCACCAGCGCGCTGCCCGTTCGCTCCAGCTCTTCGGAAGCACGCAGCAGGCCGCTCACCGTCTCGTCGTCGATGAACTGCGGGAAGTGCAGCCACCCTTCCCTCTCGAGGGTCTGCTTCGCGTCGGGTGGGAGCGCCGGGGTCACGGCGCCTCTCATATGGAATGACGAACCGCGTCGCGAGGTTCATCGAGCCATGAGCGAAACGACTGGAGCGCCCCCTCCGCGCATCGTGGATGCACCTCGTCTCGAGCCGCTGCTGTTCCGCGCGGGTGGAGGGCTGCTCCTCGCCCTCGCTGCCTTCTTCGGCTGGCAGGAGCTGCATTGGCCGATCGAGGCCACGGCCGTGCTCGGGGCCCTGGGCGCGACGGTGGTGGCGCTCGCGCTGCGCCACTTCGGGATCCGCATCTGGAGCGCGGTCGCGCTCGCGGTTGCCATCGTGGCGACGGGGCTCTGGTTCGCCGCGACGAAGAGCCCGCTGCTGCTCCCCGCGCTCTTCCTGCCGGCCCTGGGCGCGCTCTTCCTCGCGGTGCGCGCGCCCAGAGACGCCCCCGGGCCCGAGGGCGCGCGCCACCGCTTCGCCGCGACCCTCACCGCGACGCTCGGCGGCCTGGCCGCTTCCTTCGCCGCGTACTTCGCCCTCTTCCACGAGACGGAGCTGATCGACGAGAGCTGGGTGCTTCGCCGCGGCGTGCTCACGCTCGCCTGGTTCCTCGCAGGCTGCGTGCTGGTGGTGCGGGGCCGCCTGGTCGGGCGCACGGAGCTGCGCGATTCCGGCTTCGTGGCGGTGTTCATCGCGTTGGCCAAGTTGCTCACGTACGACGTCACCCACCTCGACGGCTTCGGTCGCGTCGGCGTGGTCGCGTTCGCGGGCGTCGCCGCGCTGATGGTCGGAGGTGTGCTCGGGCGCCAGCAACGGCGCGAGGTCGCTTGATGCTGCTCGCGCTCGCCCTCGCCGCGGCGCCCTGCTTCGAGGTCGCCGACACCACCGCAGGGTGGAAGCGGCTGGAGACCGCGGGCGAGCCGCTGGTGGTCACCAGTCCGCCGGGCGTGGGGCAGTTCCGTCCCGACGCGGCGGCGCGGGTGACGGAGGAAGACGTGGAGGTCGTCTCCCGCCAGGGCCTCGGCTCGAAGACCTTCATCTTCCCGCTGGGCGAGGGCACGCGGGCGGCCTCTTTGACCTTCGGTGAGTCGCTGCGCGGCGCGGAGGTCGAGGTGGTGGCGAAGCTCGCGGGCGATCAGATGAAGCTGCTCTCGCGGAGGGTCGCCGGCACGGAGGTCTCGGTGGCGTGGGAACGCCGGGGCGCGCTGTCGCTCGAGGTCACGGTGCACCACCACTTGCGCGCGCGGCCGTGGCTGCAGCGGGCCACCTTGACGCGCGAGGTGGGGAACGTGGCGAACGCGCTGCCCCTGCCGGATTCGCTGCGGAGACCGTCGCTGTACTTCGAGCACCCGGGCGGACGCGTGGTGGTGTGCGCGGACGCTGCTG
This sequence comes from Archangium sp., assembly GCA_030681645.1. Classification (GTDB taxonomy): domain Bacteria; phylum Myxococcota; class Myxococcia; order Myxococcales; family Myxococcaceae; genus Archangium_A. The sequence goes on along the minus strand of JAUXRX010000018.1, from coordinate 5,101 downwards.
CGCCGCTGGCCTTCACCCGGCCTGCGACCTGGCCGGAGCCGCGGGTGGTGACGCGCTGATCTCCTCTCCCTGCGCAGCGGGGAGAGGCTGGGGTGAGGGGCCGAACTGCGTACTAGTCTCGCGCGCCATGGCGGAGGTGAAGTTCCACGACAAGCGGTACGACTGGGTCGAGGGTGAGTCGCTGCTCGAGTGCCTCGAGCGCAACGGCGAGGACATTCCCAACGCGTGCCGCTCGGGCGCCTGCCACAGCTGCCTGGTGCGGGTGACGGAAGGGCCGATCTCTCCGGTCGCGCAGCTGGGCCTCAAGGAGGTGTGGAAGGAGCAGCGACTGTGTCTGTCCTGCGTGAGCACCGAGCCCGCGGACGTCACGGTGGCGCCGAGCGATCTCTCGGTGCAGGTGCTCGCCGAGGTGGTGAAGAAGGAAGCCCTCGGCCGCGACGTGGTGCGCCTGCAGCTCACGCCGCGCCAGGCGTTCCCCTTTCGCGCGGGGCAGTTCGTCAACATCACCCGCCCTGACGGGCTGACCCGCTCGTATTCGATCGCCAGCATCGAGGCCGACGGCGTGGTCGAGCTGCACGTGCGCGTGGTTGCGGGCGGCCGCATGAGCACGTGGGTGCGCGACTCGCTCGCGGTGGGGCAGGAGCTGTCGATGCGTGGGCCCACCGGAGACTGTCTCTACGTCGACGGCCGGCCCGACTCGCCGCTGCTGCTCATGGGCACGGGGACGGGGCTGGCTCCGCTCGTCGGCATCGCGCGCGACGCGATCTCACGGAAGCACCGCGGGTCGATCACGCTGGTGCACGGCGGGCGCGCGCCAGAAGACCTGTACCTCGACGTCGAGCTGCGGGGCCTGGCGAAGAAGCACCCGAACTTCCGCTACCTGCCCACGCTCTCGCAGAGCGAGCCCGTGCCCGGCACCACGAATGGCCGGGTGGACAAGGTGGTGGCGGACCAGTTCAAGAGCCTCACCGGCTTTCGGGTGTTCCTCTGCGGCAGCCCGCCGATGGTGAAGGACGCGCGCGCGCTGGCGTACAAGCTGGGCGCCTCGCTCGACGACATCCACGCCGACGCGTTCCTCGCGGCGCCTCCGCCGAAGCCGACCTCACGCGAGGTGAAGGCGGTCAAGCGTGCGCAGGCGCAGGGCCTGTCGCTGCCCGCGCCGGTTCCGGTGAAGAAGCCGTTCCAGGTGAAGCAGGGCACGCCGAAGCTGCAGAAGCTCCGCTTCGGGATCCAGGCCGCCGTGTTCGCCGGGTTCCTGGTGCAGGCGATCCTCTTCTACGTGGCGAAGTTCAAGCTGGTCGGCTCGATGCTGCCGTTCATGGCCTACGACTCGCTGGGCCACCTGGTCGTCTCGTCGACGCTGGTGCTGTGGGCCACGCTGTTCGCCGCGGTGTTCGTCTTCGGCCGCTTCGCCTGCGGCTGGCTGTGCCCCATCGGCTTCGTGCAGGACCTGGGAGAGAAGGTGCTCAAGGCGCTCAAGCTGCCGGTGCGCCGCCCGATGCAGCAGAGCAACACGGTGCGCTTCGCCATGTCGGCGCTGGTGCTGGGCCACTTCGTGGTGATGCCGGTGCTCGCGATGCCGGTGAAGCTGTGGCAGTTCGATTGGTTGTTCCGCGAGCCGTGGCTGCTCGGCTTCCCGTTTCGCGCCGGGCTGTTCGTGCTCGACCTCACCCTGCTCTTCGTCGTGCTCGGGCTCGTGCTGCCGTACTTCTTCGGGCCCAGGCCGTACTGCAAGTTGGTGTGTGAGACCGGGTACCTGTTCGATCTCACCTCGCGCTACAGCTTCGGGCGCATTCGCCGTAACGAGGGCTTCGAGCGCGACACGTGCCTGTCGTGCCAGCGCTGCACCAACATCTGCCCGCAGGCGATCAACGTGTTCGAGGAGGTGCACCTCTTCGATCGCGTGGTGAACTCGAACTGCATCAGCTGCATGCAGTGCGTGAACACGTGCCCGAACGACACGATCGTGTACTCGCTCAAGAAGAAGGCGTCAGACACGAGCCGCGTCACCGGCTACCTCGCAGCGCTGCAGACGAAGGCGGAGGACCTGCCGCGGTACACGCTCACTGGTGCGGGCGTGATCGCCGGCGCGTACTTCGGCTTCTCGGTGCTGCCGCCGTCGTACTTCCACACGTACGCGCTGTTCGCTTCGCTCGGAGGGCTGTGCGGCTTCCTGCTGTATCGAGGGGCGACGCTGGCGTTCCCGAAGCAGTTCGAGCGGTGGTTCCCGGCGGGCGGGCTCGCGTCGCAGGTGGAGAAGGAGAAGGCGGCGCGCATCGTGCCGTTGACCCCCGAGGAGCGGCTCGCCACCGACTCGCGCGCACCGGCGCCGCAGTCGCGGTGGAAGTTGTTGGCCGCGGCCAGCGCGCTGGTGGTGGGGGCGATCGGCCTGCTCATCGGCGTGTGGATGCACGTGCCTTCGCGCATCGGCACGCTCGACGAGATGCCGGTAGCCATCGACTCGGCGGCGAAGCGTGAGGCGGCGAACGTGTTCGTGCTCGGCGTGCCCACCGAGACGTCTGCGGAGCGCACGCAGCAGACGTACGCGGGCTTGAGCGACGTGCTCAAGGACGGCTTCTCGAGCGACGCGCGCATCTTCCGCGCGGAGTCGTACGGCACGCTCGCGATCGCGGTCGAGAGTGGGAAGGTCGACGCGGCGTTCCTGCCCGGCGCTTCGACGTACGCGCTGCTCAAGCGCACCAAGCTCGGCGTCGACGTGCTGGCGCAGGCGCAGTTCCACGGGACGACCACGTACTCGGGCGTGCTCGTGGCGCGGGAGGGGCTCAAGCAGCGCCCGCTGCCGTCGAGGGGTGCTGCTCCCGGTGGCATCGGCGCGATCCGGGAAGCAGGCGCGATCACCGAGGTCGAGGCGAACACTGAAGCCGAGCGCATGTTCGGCACGCGGGTGGCGTTCGTTCAGCCTGACTCGCTCTCGGGGTACCTCGCGCCGGTGTCGTGGCTCGCTCAGAACGGGGTGCGCATGACGGACCTGGGTGAAGTCATCTTCGCGCAGACGCACACGCGGGCCCTGACGCTGCTGCGCTCGGGCCGAGTGGACATCGCGGCCACGTTCGATCGGGTGTTGATGGAAGCGCAGGCGGAAGACCCGACGTTCAAGCCGGAGATATTGGCGCGCTTCGATGGGCTGCCCAACGCGCTGCTGGTGACGCGGCCGGGGTTGCCCCTCGAGCGGCGGGAGAAGCTGCTGCAGGTGCTCAGCTCGGTGTTCGACGATGCCCAACGCTCGCAGACGAAGGAGGCGCTGGAGACCGGCGCCGCGATGGACGGGCTCGTTCCTGCCTCGGTGGATGCGGTGAGAGAAGTCGGGAAGTGGCTCGAATAGCCGTTCAGCGCTTTCTCAGTCGGAACGTCGTTCCCACGAGCCGTGGCGGATGTACGTAGCTGCAGATGCCGCCGTCCTCGACGGCCACTGGCGTCTCGCGAAGATCGTTCCCGAGCATCGGTCCCGAGTCGAGCACGGTCAGAATGAGACTCAAGTCGCCTGGAGCCTGCGCGACGAGGAACAACAGCAGGCTGGGCCCGACGCCGTCGTCGTAGTCGTAGCCGTTCGTCTGAATTCTCCCGCCCGACTGCGCGGCGATCGCGTCAGGGAGGTCGTATCGAAGGTCGAGGTCTGGATTCTCGAGTGCGCCTGGGGAGAGCTTCAGAACGAAGGAGGTGCTCACCTGAGAGTCTCGATGACCCGAGCAGCGAGCTCGAGTGCAGGGAGCACCGCCTGGTCTTTCGTCCGGTTTGCTGCGCGCTTGCTGGCGATGATCCGCGAGAGCGGCAACACCCGAAGTTTCACGCCATCCAGGCTGAGTTCTGCCGCGCCGCTGAACTCCTTCGCAAAGTCGGGCAGGCCAGACATGTTCATCACCACGTCAAAACGCTCACCCATGCCGCCAAGCAGCGGCGGAGCGGCGCGCGTCACCCAGAAACCACCCGCGCGTCGCGCCGCTTCGCCGATTCGCGGGTCATCAAGGTCACGGAACCAGAGGTCGATGTCCTCGGTCGCCCCACGAGCGCCTTGGAGCAGAGCCGCGCTCATGCCAACGAGGAGGTACTCGACCCCGAGCTCCGACAGGGCCCCAAGGAATGCACGCTCGCCCTCAGTCAGGGATGCGGAGTCGAAGGCGGCCATGAGCGAGCCCCATCCTCAAACGCTCTGAGGGTGATCGAGCGAGTTGTTGGAGTTGATGGAAAACATCACCGGCGTCGAAACCGAGCTCGGCCGCGAGGGCGTCTGCGCGGGCGCGAAGGGCCAGCAATGCCTCCGCCTGCGCGCGGTGCTCAGGGGAGAGTTGCGCGAGTTCTTGTTCGAGGGTCTTCACGACAAGTCCGAAGCTAGCACTGGTGACGCCCGACGAAGTGCCAGCAGGAACTGCGGCTCTGGGGGAAGCGGTCGGTTTGGTCCTCGATCGCGCCTCGCTCCGGCTTGCCCCTCAGCGCGAGGCGAAGTCGACGCGCATCACGTAGACGCCGTTGAGGTCGAAGACCTTGAACTGAAGCTGCGGCTGCGGCAGGCCCGCCTCGCGAATGCGCCGACGCACCGTCGTCTCGAGCGGCGATTCGGTGGCGATGCCCTGCCGCAGGGCCAGCAGCCTGATGAGGCGGCCGAGGCCTGGGCGGTGCGCCTTGTGCAGGATGAGCTCCTCCGTGAGCCAGCGCGGCAGGCTGCTGAACCGATGCTGAGCAGCGTCGAGGATCCGGCGAGGATATTGACGTGAGGTGGTCGGGGCCGGGGCCTCTCCACAGGGTCGTACTGGACCAGTACGACGGTGGTACTGGTTCAGTACGTGCCCGGAGAAGCGCCCCTGTCTGGCCGTCGCTCCCAGGCGTGTAATGAACCATTCGCTCCCGGTAATGGTCCATTACGCGCCGCGGAGGAGCGACCTGGCCTGACCACTCCCCGCGCGACCTCACGCTGCTCGAAGTGATCGTGCACCCGCACGATCAGGGGTGCACGACGAGATTGAGGGAAGCACGCGACTCCGGGGGAATCGACAAGGGCTCGCTGTGAGCCGACGCCGAAAACCGCAGAAGGCTGCGAACGACGGGACTTCGCTGGGCCCGAGAGCGCGACCTGGTGTGTTGCCTG
>JAUXRX010000011.1 GCA_030681645.1 Archangium sp. | reverse complement strand
CCGTTGCAGTCGGAGAACCCGTTGCAGTCGGAGAACCCGTTGCAGTCGGAGAACCCGTTGCAGTCGGAGAACCCGTTGCAGTCGGAGAACCCGTTGCAGTCGGAGAACCCGTTGCAGTCGGAGAGCCGGTTCCAGTCGGAGAGCCGGTTCCAGTCGCGGTGGGTGTGCCCTTTGCCGCAGTCGGAGAACCCGTCGCCGTCCCGGTCGGAGAAGCTCCCGGTGTCGCCGTTGTTCCAGTTGTTGCCGTTGTTCCCGCGGGGATCTGCTGGGTTCCCCCACCCTGCGTGGGCATGTCGATCGCCACGCCCCTGCGCGTGTAGTCCTTGTCACCCCGCGCGACCGCCTGGCCGCACTTGAGCCCCTCGGAGAACAGCCAGGTCTTGTAGTTCGCGTACTCGCTCTGCACCTGGCTCGCGAGCCGGGCGAGGTCCATCCGCGCCTGCGCGTGGGAGAAGAGCGTCGAGCGATCGCGCGCCGTGCACTGCGCCACCTCGGGTGGACGCTCGGCCAGACCGCTGCGCTTCGGCTTGTACTTCACGCCCAGAAACGGCCGCTCGAGGTCCTTGAGCGCCTCGTACAGCAACGCCCTGGTCTCGGCCGACATCGACGCCCGAGCGGCCTCGCACGACAGAATCGCCTTGGCGCAGTCACCGGTCGGCTCGGTGCCCGCGACCTTCTTGCCCTTCGCCGGCGCGTTGCCACCGGTCCACGTGCCGCCCGAGTCGAAGCACCAGGTCGCGACGCTGTCGAGCCCGACCGACAGCGAGCCTGACGACTGGGCAAACCCCGTCAGCGACGACACCTCGCGCGTCGGAGGTGCCTGACATTCGGGAGGCAGCTCCGGAATCGAAACGACGAGGGCGACGACCAGGGACAACACGGGCGCACTCTCTCACGAAATCGGGCTCTTGATGTTCACTCAGGCCGCGTCGAAGGCCGCCTTGAGGTCGTCAATGAGATCCGCCGAATCTTCAATGCCAACGGACAGGCGGATCAGGCCATCGGTGATGCCGAGCTTCTCCCGGTTCTCCTTCGGGATCGACGCGTGGGTCATGATCGCCGGGTGCTCGATGAGCGACTCGACGCCGCCGAGCGACTCTGCACACGCGAACACCTTCACCGTCTTGAGGAAGCGGCGCGCGGCCTCGAGGCCACCCTTCATGTCGAAGGTCATCATGCCGCCGAAGCCCTTCATCTGCTTGCGCGCCAGCTCGTGCTGCGGGTGCGAGGTGAGGCCGGGGAAGGTGACCTTGTTCACCTTGGGGTGCGAGACCAGGTAGTCGGCGATCTTGTGGGCGTTCTCTGCGTGGCGCTGCATGCGCACGTGCAGCGTCTTCACCCCGCGCAGCACCAGGAACGAGTCCATCGGGCCGGGCACGCCGCCGATGGCGTTCTGCAGGAAGTACATCTTCTCGGCGAGGTCCTTGTTCGAGGTGGCGACGAAGCCACCCACCACGTCGGAGTGCCCGTTCAGGTACTTCGTCGTCGAGTGCGTGACGATGTCGAAGCCGTGCTCCAGCGGGCGCTGGAAGTACGGGGTCATGAAGGTGTTGTCGCAGACGCTGATGAGCTTGTGCTTCTTCGCGATCTCGGCGGCGCGCGAGAGATCGACGAGCTTGAGCATCGGGTTCGTCGGCGTCTCGACCCAGATCATCTTCGTGCTCGGGGTGATCGCCTTCTCGATGTTCTCGGGCTTCGTCATGTCGACGAACGAGAAGGTGAGGCCGTGGCGGGTGAACACCTTGTCGAACTGGCGGAACGTGCCGCCGTAGACGTCGTCGCTGCACACCACGTGATCGCCCGCCGAGAGCATGTGCATCAACATGTCGGTGGCCGCGCAGCCCGACCCGAACGCCGCGCCGAACTTCGCGCCCTCGAGCGCCGCGAGGCACGCCTCGAGCGCGCCGCGGGTGGGGTTCTTGGTGCGGGAGTACTCGTAGCCCTTGTGCTCACCCGGCCCGTCCTGCACGTAGGTCGAGGTGAAGTAGACCGGCGTCATGATCGCGCCGGTGGTGGGGTCCGGGTGCTGGCCTGCGTGGATGGCGAGGGTGTCGAAGCGCATGCCCCTCATTCATCACAGAGCCCCGCGACGGGAAAGCGCGACGACGGTTGCACGCGGCCGCCACGGCAGCCCGGCATCCCCACCGATGATAAGAACGAAGGCCTCGTTTTCGACCACACTCCCGGGGTCGGTCGCGGTGAGGAGGATGAATGATGCCCCAGCCCCTGGCGTTCTCTCCCGACGTCCCCTTCGAAGGAGCGGCCACTTGAACCACCTCGCCGTGTCCGCCCCTCCGCCACGTCGCCTGGTGATCGTCGAAGACGAAGCGATCCTCGCGCTCGACATCGAGCGTTACCTCACCTCGGTCGGCTTCCTGGTGTGCGGGGTGGCGGCTGACAGTGAGGCCGCCCTGGCCCTGGTGGAGCGGGAGCGGCCCGACCTGGTGCTGATGGACATCCGGATTCAGGGTGAGCGCGACGGCGTCGAGACGGCGGCCGCCATCAAGGCGCGCTTCGACGTGCCGGTGGTGTACCTGACCGCCCACGGCGACGCGGGGACGATCGAGCGCGCCCAGGCGACCGAGCCGATGGGCTACCTGCTCAAGCCCTTCAAGAAGCCCGACCTGCGCAACGTGGTCAGCATCGCGTTGGCCCGCAGCGACGGTGAGCGCCAGTTGCGTCGGCGCGAGCAGCTCCTGGCGACCACGCTCTCATGCATCGGCGAAGCGGTCGTCAGTGCCGACGCCGACGGCAAGGTCACCTACCTGAACCCCGCGGCGGAGCAGCTGGTGGGCAGCTCCGCGGCTGTCTCGCTCCAGCAGCCCCTGGCGGTGGTGGTGCCGTTTCGCAACCGGCAGGGGGGGCAGCTCAGCGCGGAGACCATCGCGTCGGTGTGGGCGCGGGGCCGCCTCTCGCTCGAGGGCACCCTGCCCGGTGGGCCGAGGAACGGGGAACGCGAGGTGGTGGGCACGGCCGCCTCGCTGCAGCAGGGCACGAGCCCCTTCGGGGTGGTGGTCGCGCTCAGGGACCTGACCGAGCTGCTCGCGGCGCGGCGGCAGCTCGAGTTCAGCGCGCGGCTCGCGTCCCTCGGCACGTTGGCCGCCGGGGTGGGCCACGAGGTCAACAACCCGCTCTCGGTGGTGACCGCGAACCTCGACTTCGCGCTCGACTCGCAGGAGCTGCCTCCCGGTGAGTTCGCGGAAGTGCTGCGCGAAGCCAGGGACGCTGCGCTTCGCGTGGCGCTCATCGTCAAGGACCTGCAGTCCTTCTCCGCGCCCCAGACGACCCTGACGCGGTTGATCGACCCCCGGGAGCCGATGTGCGCCGCGATACACCTGACCCGCTCGCACTGGCGGGGCGTCGCCGGCCTGGTGCTCGATCTGCAGCCCGTGCCCGCGGTGATGGCCGCGGGGCCGCGGCTCACGCAGGTGTTCGTGGCGCTGGTCATCAACGCGATCCAGGCGATGAAGGGGCGGGGACCTCACGAAGTCTGGCTGTCGAGCGCCACCGACCTCTCGGGCCGGGCGGTGCTGTCGGTCACCGACGACGGGCCGGGCATCGACGAGAAGCTGCGCGAACGGATCTTCGAGCCATTCTTCACCACCAAGGAGCCCGGGGAAGGCACGGGGCTGGGGTTGGCGGTGGCGCGCTCCATCGCCGAGAACCATGGCGGCCAGCTCACCGTGGGGGTCGGGCGCGGGGGCAGAGGTGCGTGCTTCACCCTGGTGCTCCCGGCTGCCGGGGCCCTGCCGGCGGCCGAGCCGCTGCACGCGGCGTGGGCAGGCGACGCGTGCGTCGAGAGCCAGGCGCTCTGTCCCGGTACGCACCTGGCCGCGGACGACCTCGCGGCGCTGCGGCTGGCGGCGGCCTCGTCCGAGGTGTTGCTGCTCGCCCTGCCTTTCACGCAGGCGCGAGCGCTGTGCAGCGAGCACCCCGAGCTCGAGGGCCGGGTGCTGGCCGTGGGCGAGGAAGCGCCGCCCATCGGCATGGTGTGCCTGCGCAGGCCCTTCGATGCCGCGGCGGTGATCGCCGTGGTGCGCCGGGGCCTCGTCGAGCCTGACCGGGCGTGAGTGGGGCCCTCAGCGCCCGACAGGCGAAGTCGCGCCACGAGGGGTGATCGCGGCCTCGAGCCCGGGGGGATTCGAGGGCCGAAACCAGGCCTCGTCCCACAGCCGGCTCACCAGCTTCTTCGGCAGCGCCCAGACCTGCAGCATGTCTTCCCACTCGCCGAGCAGCGCCAGCGCCTTCACCTCGGGCGAGGCCGCGAAGGTGCGGTTGAGGGTGTCGATCAGGGTCTCGAGCCCGTCGAGTTCCCACTGGTGCTCCACCGCGCCGAGCTTCACGCTGAAGACCGGCCCCTGGATGTCGAGCACCCGCAGGGTGCGCGCCGGGCCACCGATCAGCTCGAGCAGCGGCCCGAGCGCTTCGTCGATCTTCACGTCGAGGGCGATCGACAACCCGCCCCTCAGGTAGCCGTGGTGACACAGCGTGCGGAGGGGCTCGTCGGGTGGACGCTCCTTCTGCAGCAGGTCCAGGTCGGCGAGCTGTTCAGCCTTGGTCTGCATGAGCTCACCGTACCCGCTACAATCGACGAATGATCTGGGGACTCATCGGAGCCGTGATCGGGCTGATCGTCGTGTTCGTCATGCGCGGGAGCCGTGGAGGCCGCGGCATGGGCCCGGGAACGCGCGGCTGGGAAGCGCAGCTCACCCTCGACCCGCTGCGCCAGACCATCGCCGCGCGAAAGGCAGAGCTGCGCATGGTGACCGACGAGAAGCGGCGCGACCGGCTCAGCCGGGAGATCGCCTTCCTCGAGCAGCAGGTGCCTGCGCTCGAGGCGCTGGTCGCGGCGAAGGACACCTCACCGGGCCGCGGCTACATCGGCTTCGACAACCTCCCCGCAGACTGACGGGCTGACGCGCGCCCCGCCTCGGGGCAGTCTTCGCTGACCACCGAGGGTCACGCCTCGAGCCAGTCGAACAGCGGACAGAAGGGGTCCGTGACCGCCTCGTCACAGAGCGCCTCGAAGCCCGAGTCCAGGATCTCTTCCTCCTCCACCGGAGGGGAAGGAACCAGCGCGAGGCGGCGAACCGGCGCGGCCGGGGTGAGTTCCCTCAGCGCCTCCACCAGGACGGGCTCGCCCGGGGCGATCTGGAGCGCGCACGACAGGGCCGCCCGCGCCCGCGGGGTGTGACCGGCCGCGTGAAGGAGCCGCGCAGCTTCCCGGTACGCGTCGACCGCGTCATCGAGCCGGCCACGCTTGCGAAGGACCTCGGCGAGGTGCAGGCGCAGGCCCGGGTCAGCCTCGTTGGCTGCGATCAAGGACCGGTAGATGGCCGCGGCCTCGTCGTACTTCCCCTTCAAGGTCAGGGCGTGGGCCTGGTCCTTCAGCTCGCGATCGTTCAGCGCCCGGCGTGCAGGTCGGCCCATGGGCGGCGTTGTGCAAGGGCGGATCCACGTTCGCTCCACTGCATTTCCAGGGCGTTCAAGGCCCTGCGCCAGTGGGTCGCGCCTGCCCACACCAGCCACTGCCCACTGCAGTGGTCACTTCTCATGCGAGAATGCGAACGATGCGGAAGGCCGCACTTCTCGGACTCGCGCTGCTCACTGGGTGTGGTGCGCCGATCGAAATGGACCTCGACGCGGGGACGGCGCCAGACGCAGGCCGGCGCGACGCCGGGATCACCTCGAGAGACGGCGGGTCCGACGCTGGCGTGGACGCCGGGCTGCCCGACGCGGGACCGCGCGACGCCGGCCCCAACCACCTTCCCGTGGTGAACGCGACCGTGCTGCAGAACCGCGCCACCGCCTACGCCGGGCAGATCGTGGAGCTGGCGCTCGGCGCCACCGATGAAGACGGAGATCGGCTCTCCTTCACCTGGTCCGGGCCGGGCTCGTTCTTCGAGAACGGGAACCCCTCGGCGCAGCGCTGGTTCAGCGACGAGCTCACGGCGCCGGCGCAGGTCACGTTGACCGTGAGCGTCACCGACGGGCGCTCAGCGCCGATCACCCGCCAGGTGGTGGTGGCAGTGACGGTGCCCCGCTTCCTGAACGTGTTCAGCGAGGTGCTCAGCGTGCCGGTGCTGCAGGGTGGGCAGTGCGTGGGGTGCCACGGCTCGATGGGCGACTACCAGGTCGCCGCGATCCAGCCGGTGGCGTGGCAGCAGCTGGTCGGCGCCGATCACCACCGCGGGCAGGCGTGCATCAACGCCGGCCTCACGAAGATGGTGGTGGCCGGAGACCGGCAGCGATCGCTACTGTACCGGAAGATGACCAGCACCCAGCCCGCGGGCTGCGGCGACGGAATGCCCGCCATGTCGATGGTGAGCCCTGCTTCTCCCCTCTCGTACATCGTGACGGTGGGCTCGTGGATCGCCACAGGCGCGCCCAACGACTGACGGGTACGCTGCGCGCATGAGAATCCTGCTCGTCGCCGTCGCGCTCGTCGCCACCTCGGTCCTCGCGGCCGACCCCGCCCTCGCGCCCAACGCCCCGAAGGACAAGCCGGTGCAGGCGGAGGCCTCGAAGATGGACAAGGCCATCGCCCCGTACGTCGCGCAGGCACGCAAGAGCTGGCCAGGGGCGAAGAAGCGGTACCTCGCCGGGCTGCCGAAGGGCGAGATCTTCTTCGTCACGGCGCAGCTGCACGAGGGCGACCAGATGGAGCAGTGCTTCCTGCGGGTGACGAAGATCGACGCGGGGAAGATCACGGCGACCATCGCGACTGACCTGCTCGCGCTCAAGAAGCTGAAGAACGGCGACACCGTGACGATCAAGGAGAGCGAGCTGGTCGACTGGATGATCGCGAAGCCCGACGGCACGGAAGAAGGCAACGTCGTCGGCAAGTTCCTCGATACGTGGGATCAGCGCTGACTGTCGTCGACGTGGCAGTGCGGCGTGGCAGCGTGGATCGGGGCTTCACTTCGGCGCCGCCGTCAGCTCCTTCACCAGGTCATGGGCGCCTTCCACCGAGATGAGGAGCCAGAGGAGGTAGCGCACGTCGGCGCTCACGTTGCGGGCGACGTCGGGGTTGTAGCCAAAGTCGTTCGCCACGTTCTCCCAGACGCGATCGAAGTTGACGCCCACCAGCCGCCCCTTGCTGTCGATCATCGGGCTGCCCGAGTTGCCGCCCGTGGTGTCGCAGTCGGCGAGGAAGTTCACCGGCACCTGCTCGTGCTTTCCTGCCGCGTAGACCTGGCGAATGCGCGCGGGCAGATCGAACGGCTCGACGCCGGTGTGCTTGGCCATCGCGCCGCCCAGGGTGGTGGCCGGCGTCATGAGCACGGCCTCCTTCGGCGAGTAGCCCTTCACCCGGCCGAAGCTGACGCGCAGGGTGGAGTTGGCGTCAGGAGCGACCGGTTTGCCGGCCTCGGCGATCACCGCCCGGCGCCACGCCGGCCGCAGCTTGAGCACGCGGCCCGAGAAGGCCTCGCGGCGATCGCGCAGCACGCGCCGCTCGGCGTCGAGGGCGAGGCCGAGGTCGATCAGCGGGTCCTTCCGGGCCTTGAGCTGATCCGGCGTCTCCTCGAACATCTTCTTGCGCTGCTCGAGGTCGACCACCTTCGAGGCGGCGACGAGCTCGCCCAGCTTCTTCACGATGGCCGCGTCGTCCTTGAGCTGTCCGAAGACCGCGTCGACCGCGGCGCTGCGCTGGTCCTTCGGCAGGGCCAGGGCGCGCTTCACCCACGAGAGGAAGAGGCGCCGATCGACCGCCGCCGAGTAGCGCTTCTGATCGCGCTCGTGGCGTTCGCGCAGCCGCGCGAGATCGCGCTCCTGGAACCCGGGCTCGCGCTCGGCGTCGGGCCGCTGCGCCTCGACGCTGCGCCGCACGATCAACAGCGGCCACCCCACCGCCCGCGCGCCCCGCCCCGCCATGTCGAGGAGGAAGTCGTGGTCCCACGACTGGGTGCGCTCGACCATCAACTGCGTCAGCCCGGCGTGCGCCTCGAGCGCTGACGCGAGCTCGGGCTTCTTCGCGGCGAAGGCCTTCACCTTCTCGTCGGCCGCGCGCTGCTTCTCGACGATGCGGCCGCGCGCGAGGCCCGCGAGCTGGCCCTCGGAGTTCTTGCGCGCGTTGAGCAGCCCGCGCAGATCGTCGGCGGTGGCGATGGCGGCCTCGGGCGACTTCTTGCCTTCCTCTTCCATGATCGCGACCCACTCGGCGGCGAGCGACTGGAGCGCGGGGAACCAGCGCTGCTGCCGTTCGACCATCTCGTCGGCGAGCTGGGCGCGGAAGCTGGTGCCCGGGTAGCCGAGGATCGCCACGGCGTCGCCTTCCTTCACGCCCTCGCGCGAGAGGGGGAAGAAGTACTTCGGCTGGTACGGCTTGCCGTCCTGGTACACGCGCACGAGCGAGAAGTCGCCCGAGTGGCGCGGCCACATCCAGTTGTCGACCTCCCCGCCGAAGTCCCCCACGGCGGCGGGCGGCGCGTAGACGAGCCGCACGTCGGTCAGCTCGGCGAACTCGGTGAGGGTGAAGAAGAGCCCGCCGTCGAACGCGGCGAAGGTGCAGCGCGTGCCCGGCTGCTTCTCGCAGTCAGCCACCAGCTTCTTCTGCGTGGCCTCGACCGACTTGAAGCGCGCCAGATCGTCGGGGTTGGGCGGCATCGCGTCGAGCACGTCCTTCGTCACGTCGAGGAAGCGGCGCGGCACCTGGATGCGGAACGCCTTCGACTGCTTCTCGTCGGCCGCGGTCTTCGCGAGGAAGCCGTCCTTCCCCAGGTTCTGCTGCGGCGTGGAGTGTTCCTGCAGGATGCCCACCACGCAGTGGTGGTTGGTGATCAAGAGCCCGTCCTTCGAGACGAAGCTGCCGGAGCAGCCGGGCAACTGCACCGCGTTGCCGAGCAGGCCGGTCTGCGTCTTCTCGTCCCACAGCTTCGCCAGCGGGAGCGCGAAGCCCTGCTGCTTCACCCACGCGGGGCCCAGCTGCAGCACCTGCTGCGGCGTCCACTTCCCTTCTGCGGCGAGGGCGACCTGAGCAACGACGACGGCGAGCAGCGTCAGCGAGCGGATCATCGCCGCTCCCTACACCAACGCCTCAGCGACAGCAGCCGCGCTCGACGCAGCCGCAGTCGAGGCACTGGCGCAGCGACTGGGCACCGCAGTGCGCGCCGAGCTGCTTCTTGAGGGCGCTCCGGGCGCGGTGCAGGCGAACCCAGGCGTTATTGACCGTGATGCCCAGCTCGCCGGCGAGCTCGCTCACGCTGGCGCCATCGACCACCACGCGCGTCAACAGCGTCGCCTGTGCAGGGGTGAGCGACTCGATCTGCTTCAACACGCACCCGCAGGCATCGGGCACCTCGCCACGAGCGGCGGCGGGCTCGACGTCGAGCGGCTCGGTGCGGCGCTTCGAGCCCTCTTCCGCCACCAGGCTGCGCACGATGCTGAAGAGCCAGGCCCGCGCCGCTCCCGGATCGGAGAGCTGGTCGGCCTTCTCCAGCGCGCGCACCGAGGCCTCCTGCACCACGTCCTCGGCGGCCCCGCCGACGCGCTTCCTCGCCCAGGCCACCAGCTCGCGGCGACCGCCAGCGAGCGCACCCCTCACAGGGCCGGGACCTGCACGGGCCTTCGATGACGGTTCGGTCATGGGTGCCGGGGAGACGCGCGAGGACCCCGCGACCTTACACCCGCGCGAAAACCAGTCCTGTAAGGCGGGCCCGGTCTCGACCGTCTCCCCTTCATGAACCGACAGCTCATCGCCACCACGTCCGTCGCCGCCTTCTTCGTCACCGCCCTGCTCGTTCGGCCAGCGTGGCTCAAGTGGAAGACCGGGCGGTGGGGCGTCAACGGGCTGTCCGGGCCGGTGGGCAGCGCCGGCTGGTGGGGTGGTGCGAGCTTCATCGCGTCGATGATCGCCACTGCGCTCGCCCTCGGGCTGAGCGCGATTCCCACTCCCGAGGTCGTCGCGATCGCGGGCCTCGCGCTGCTGGGCGCGGGAATGGTGCTCACGGTGCTGGCGCAGTCAGGCATGGGCACGAGCTGGCGCATCGGCGTGCAGGAGACGGAGCGCACCGCGCTGGTCACCACGGGACTGTTCGCGTGGGTGCGCAACCCGATCTTCACCGGCATGGGCGCGTTCCTCGCGGGGCTGGCGCTGGTCTGGCCCAACGCGGCGTCGCTTATCGGGTTCGGCGCCTTCGTGATCGGCGTTCAGCTGCAGGTGCGCTTCGTGGAGGAGCCCTGGCTCATCGCCCAGCACGGAGACGCCTGGCGATCCTGGGCGCGGCGCGTGGGGCGCTTCCTGCCAGGCGTGGGGCTCAGCGCTTCGCGAGCGGAATGACGTACTTCTCGGCGCTGTGCGTGTCGGAGAACGAGACGACCTTCACGTCGACCAGGCCCGCGGCCTTGCCCGCGGCCATCGTCTCGCGCTCGGTCACCGCCGCGCCCGCGCCCTTGGGCCTCCTGTGCTCCGTACCGCGCCTTGCACTGAGCCTCGTTTCCCATGGGGGAGATCTATGACAGGTAAGCCCCGTGTCCGACTTCGAGAACCGGCTGCGGAAGAACGCGAAGCAGCGCTTCAAGTGGGCTGAGCGCGAGAAGGTCACCGCCTTCCGCGTCTACGATCTCGACATGCCGGAATGGCCGTTCGCGGTCGACTGGTACGACGGCTTCGCGCACGTGATGGAATACCCGCGCCGCAAGCAGGTGCGCGACGGCTCGATCGACGAAGCGCGCGTCGAGGTGGTGCGCGCCACCGCCGCCGCGCTGGAGATCCCCCCTGAGAAGGTCTTCACCAAGACCCACGAGAAGCGCCCGTGGGGTCGCGGGCAGTACGAGCGCCTCGGCACCCAGTCGACGATCGTGAACGTCAACGAGCACGGGCTCACCTTCGAGTGCAACCTGTCCGACTACCTCGACACCGGGCTCTTCCTCGATCACCGCGTCACCCGCGCCCGCGTGCGGCAGGAAGCGAAGGGCAAGCGCTTCCTGAACCTCTTCGCGTACACCGGCTCGTTCACCGTGCACGCGCTCGCGGGCGGCGCTGTCGAGACCACCACGGTCGATCTCTCGAACACCTACTGCGAGTGGGCCGAGCGCAACTTCCGTCTCAATGGCTTCGAGCCCGGCCCGAAGCACCGGGTGATCCGCGCCGACGTGCTGGGGTGGCTCGAGGAGTGCCCCTCGACTCCGCTCGGGGTGAACGGGTTCGACCTGATCGTGCTCGACCCGCCGAGCTTCTCCTCGTCGAAGAAGATGGGCCGCCGCTTCGAGGTGCAGCGAGATCACCGCTGGCTGGTCGAGCACGCGCGCGGGCTGCTCTCGAAGACGGGCGCGCTCTACTTCTCCACCAACTTCCTCGGCTTCGAGCTCGACCGGCGCTTCAGCGACGCGCAGGAGCTCGACTCACTTCCGGGGGACTTTCGGCGCGCCGTTCATCGGTGCTGGCGTTTCCTGGGGCCGGTTGGCGTCGCGGATGGCGTTGATCGTTCGCCAGCCCGCCCAGAGCGCCACCACGAACACGCCCACCAGCAGCACCCAGCGAAGCGCCGATGAGTCTTCCTCGGGCGGCGAGGCCCAGGTGCTCAGGCCCAGCGCCCCGCTGACCGCGCCGTACTCACCGGCGTAGCGGGCCATGCGCAGGTATTCCTCGAGCAGCGACGACAGCCCCAGCATGGTGGCCGCGTCACCGCGCTGGGGGTCGGTCACGCGCCCCTGGGCTTCTGCCGCGACGTCGACCAGCGCCTTGAGCACGCTCTCGATGAGGCCGGTCTTGTCGAGCAGGGGCACGCGCACGTCGAGGCCCTTCACCACGCCCTCCTCGAGCAGCGGATCGATGGTGACCTCGCCGTCGGAGAGCTTCCAGGTGCCGGCGCCGGCCGCGTTCACCTGCGCGCCGCGGGACATGAGCGCGACGACCAGGGCGGCGACGGGCGCCGCCTCTCCCGGGTTCTTCGCCTGAAGGAGGAGGTCGTACGTGTGCGCCACGTCAAGCACTCTACTCTCCCGGCGGGTTGCCGCGATCTCCGTCGAGCCGCCGAGCCCACGAAGAAGCAATGCCCTCGGCGGCGCGACGGCATCACGGCAGCCGGCCTCAGGATCCTGCTCCGCGGCCCGGTCGGTGTGTCACACTCAGCCCATGTCGCTGCGGCTCGGGCCCATGACGGTGCATGCCCTCGTCGAAGGTCGTCTCGCCCTCGACGGCGGGGCGATGTTCGGGGTGGTGCCCCGCACGCTCTGGGAGCGCCGCTTCGCCCCCGACGAGCGCAACCGCATCTCGCTGGTGACGCGCTCGATGCTGGTGGAGGTCGGCTCGCGGCTGATCCTGGTCGACGTGGGCATGGGTTCCCGGTGGGACGGCAAGCACCGGGCGATGTACGGCATCGAGCACGGCACCAACGGCCTCGACACCGCGCTGGCCAACCTCGGGCGCGCCCGCGCGGACATCACCGACGTGGTGCTCAGCCACCTTCACTTCGACGCGGCCGGCGGCACCACCCGCGAAGAAGGCACCGAGCTGCGGCTCTCGTTTCCCAGCGCCACCGTGCACGTGCAGCGGCGCCACTGGAAGTGGGCGCACCACCCCACCGAGAAGGACGCGGGCAGCTTCCGCAGGGACGACTTCGCGCTGCTCGAGCGCAGCGGGCTGCTGCACCTGATGGAGGGCGCCACCGAGCTCTACGCGGGGGTGAACCTGTTCGTGAGCGAAGGCCACACCGTGGGCATGCAGCTGGTGCGGCTCGAGGCCGGAGACCAGACGCTGGTGTTCTGCGCCGACCTCATTCCCACCACCGCGCACCTGCACGCGCCGTGGATCAGCGCGTTCGATCTCTACCCGCTGACGGCGATCGAGGAGAAGCGGCAACTGCTCGCGCAGGCCGTCGAAGAGGGCTGGCAGCTCTTCTTCGCCCGGGACCCCAACGTCGCCATCTGCACCGTCAAGGACGATGGGAGTGGACAGGTGGTCGTCGATCGGGTTTTGGCCCCGGCGTGACGAATCCCACCGTGCGCATCACCAGGAAGGGTGTCGACCGCTGGAAGGCGGGCCACCCGTGGATCTACGCGGCTGACGTCGAGCCCGTGCCGGCGTCCCTCGCCGGTGGCGAGGTGGTGCGCGTCGAAGATCACCGCGGCTGGTTCATGGGCCTGGCGTTCTACTCGCGCGAGTCGAAGATCAGCCTGCGCTGGCTCTCGTGGGAAGACGTGGCGATCGATCGCGACTTCTTCAAGGCCCGGCTGATCGCCGCCGAGGCGCTGCGCAAGCGCGCCTGCCCCGACGAGACGACCTACCGGGTGGTGCACGGCGAGGCCGACCTGCTGCCGGGCCTGGTGGTGGATCGTTTCGGTGATTACCTCTCGGTGCAGTTCCTCCACAAGG
This sequence comes from Archangium sp., assembly GCA_030681645.1. Lineage (GTDB taxonomy): Bacteria > Myxococcota > Myxococcia > Myxococcales > Myxococcaceae > Archangium_A. Next base: position 83,860 of record JAUXRX010000011.1, on the reverse strand, counting down.
CGACCGAGCAGCGAAAGGAGCTGCTGGCTGACCTCCTCACCGAGCAGTTCGGCTGCAAGGCGATCATCAACCGCAGCGACGCGAACGTGCGCAAGCTCGAGGGCCTCGAGCCCGAGAAGGGCGTGCTCCGCGGTGAGCTGCCCGGGCTGGTGACGTACCGCGAGGGCCACGTGACCCTCGAGGTCGACCTGCTCACCGGGCAGAAGACCGGCGCCTTCCTCGACCAGCGCGACAACCACGTGATGGCCAGCGAGTGGGCCTTCGGCGAGGCGCTCGACTGCTTCAGCTACGTGGGCGGCTTCGCCCTGCAGCTGGCCCTCAAGGCGAAGCAGGTCACGGCGGTGGAGATCTCAGAGGCCGCGTGCGCGCAGATCACCGCGAACGCGCAGCGCAACAAGCTCACCAACGTCACCGTGGTGGCGGCCAACGCGTTCGACTTCCTCCGCGACACGCTCGACGAGGGGAAGAAGTTCGACACCATCGTGCTCGACCCGCCCTCGTTCGCGAAGAACAAGGGCGCGCTCGAGGCCGCGATCCGCGGGTACAAGGAGATCAACCTGCGGGCGATGCAGCTGCTCAACCCGGGCGGCATCTTGATCACCGCGAGCTGCACCTACCACGTGAGCGAAGAGCGCTTCGAGGAGATGCTCGACTCGGCCGCCGCGGACGCGAAGCGGCGGGTGCAGATCGTCGAAAAGCGCGGCGCGGGCAAGGATCACCCGGTGCTCCTGAGCCTGCGCGAGACGCGCTACCTCAAGTGCTTCGTCTTGCGCGTGCTCTGATCCACCGTTCACCGCGGGCGGAGTCGAGGGGCGCCCCTCACCCGGCCTGCGGCCGACCTCTCCCCGCTTCGCAGGGAGAGGTTTCATTCAGGTGTGAATGGCAGGCGGCAGCGGTGCGCTGCGCCGCAACGCCAGGAACAGCGAGAGGATCAGCATCAGGGCGATCGGCATGGTGAAGATCATGCCGACGCCGCAGCAGAAGGCGCCGAGGATGTAGAGGAGGCCCGCCACGAACGAGTAGCCGAACGTTCGCAGCCGCTGGCCGTTGCCGAGATCCCACGCCCGCTTGAGCGCCTCGACCGGGCTGCACTGCCCGACGATCAGCTCGGGCGTGGCGAACAGACTGACCGGCAGGATCACCACCATCGCCGCCAGGAAGACGACCATGCTGGCGAAGATGAGCGCGAGGAACGCCGGGTGCGCGAGGCGCTCCGGCCGGAACTCCGAGAGGTGATTCCAGTCGACGTCGATGATGCGCAGCCCGACGAGCCCGACGATGCCGAAGTAGATCAGCGTGGGCACCGTGATCACGAAGAAGATGATCACGTGCATCACCACGTAGTTCGCCAGCAGGTGGAGCTGGCTGAACATGCGGGCGAGATCGGCCTTCTTGCCGACCAGCACGTCCATCAGCACGCGGTAGAGCCCCACCAACCCGACGCCCTGGATGGGGATGTTCACCAGGATCGCCACGATCTGGCTGATCAACAGGTTCCACGCCAGGCCGCTCTTGAAGGGGTTGGCCGGGTCGAAGTCGACGCCCACGATCGTGCCCACGACGCGGTTGATGATGTTCGACACCACGCCGCCGCCGAACGCGAAGGCGAAGTAGATCAACACCGCGACGACGATCATCGCCAGCTCACGCTGGAAGCCCGAGGTCGCGTGCGACCAGAGCGTGTTGAGATCGGCGTTCGCGTCGTAGGGGAAGCCGATGGGGTTGAGGTCGCGGCAGGTCGGGCACTGGGTCTCCAGGCCGTTGACCGCGCACGCAGCGCACATGAAGTTTCCGCAGCGGGCGCACACGAAGTTCGCGCTGACACCGGCGTGAAGGGCACACTGTGCTCCACCAAACTGAGCTCCACCGGGACCTGGTTGCATGAGCGCGAAGCTACCCGACGAAGAACGCACCGACGCGGAAATGAAGGTGGCGTGGCTGAGGGCCACCACCGAGACGCGCGCGGTGCTGCGCCAGGCGAGCGCGGCGTGGGCCAAACACTCGTGCCCCGGCACCGCGGAGTGCTGTCAGTTGGCCGTCACGAAGCGCCCGCCGTGGTTGTGGCCCAGTGAGTGGAAGGTGATGGAGGCGCGGCTCAAGCGTGACGGGCGCGGCGTTCCGCCTGCTCGTGGCGATGGTGCGTGTCCCTTCCTCGATTCGGAGGGGAAGCGGTGCACCGTGTACGAGGACAGGCCTCTGGGGTGCAGGACCTATTTTTGTCACCGCGTCGTCGGGCCCGCGAAGCTGCCTGGCGGGGAGACGAATGCGGCGCTCGACCGGTTGCGGGCGCTCAACGTCGCCGTCGATGACTCGGCGGCTCCCCGATCGATCCTGGAGTGGGTGGAGCTCGGTTCCTCTCCCCCTCGGGGAGAGGGAGACAGGTAGCTCAGTCGTTGAGGAACGCGGGATCGCAGGCGTACTGCGTGCAACCGAAGCGGCCACCGACCCACGAGACGAGCGAGTAGCCGTCAGCGCAGCCCGGCACGTACGCCGCGCACGCGCCGCCACCACCGCAGCCCGCGGGCATGTGGCAGAGGTTCTCGTTGCGCGTCCACAGGTTGACCTTGCCGGCCGGGCACTGCGCCGGCGCGACGCGCGGGCAGGACTGCGTCATGTCCGGCAGGTGAATGAAGACCTGGCTCGCGTCGAGGATCTTCTCGCGGCCGACGCCGACCAGCGCGCCGTCGACGAAGCGGCCCGCGACCAGCGCGTCCTTCTCGAGGGCGCGGAAGGTGAGCCAGTTCTGATCGACCAGCTGCAGCGCCGCGCGGCTCACGTCGAGATCGTGGTGCGGCACCTTGCTGGTGGTGTGCAGCTTCGTCGCGCGCAGCGTCGCGCACGGCGCGGCGAAGCACTGAAGGTTCACGCTCTGCACCCGGTAGAAGGTGTCGGCCGGCTCGGTGAACTTCACGCCCGGCATCCCGCGCCAGGCGCTGGTCACGAGGAAGGTGCGGGTGTTGAAGCGCGACTCCTGGGGCCCCAGCTTGCCGTACAGCACCACCTCGAAGTCGGCCGCGCCCGTCACGTCGGCCTGGTGTTCGGGCATCGACAGGTTCGAGTTCGAGAAGTCGAGCGCGCTGACGTAGGTCTCTTTCACCGTCGCGCGGTTGACGTCGTGCGCCCAGTAGCCGCCGCACAGCGGGGCCACGCAGCGGCGCACGTCCCGGCGCAGCACCACGTAGCTCCGCGTCGACGTGCCCAGCTCGCCCTGCGCCGCCGACACTTCGTCGCCCACCTCGGTGAGCTCGGCCTCAGTCACGCCACAGCCCACGAAAAGCAGCCCCACCAGCAGTGTCGTTCGCATGGTGGGCGCAGGTAGCCGAATGTAGGCAGAATGTCTACGTTCGCTGACGCACCACGTCATTGCGGAGGTTTATCCACCGGAGGCGCCTTGGATTACGAGGGGCGGCCATGCCTCTCGTCGTTCGCCGCGTGAAAGTGCAGGACCTCTCGGTGCTCGAGTCACTGGAAGGCGAGACCGTTCGCAGCTTCCCTTCCCGCAAGCGGTGGATGGAGAGCTACCGGAGCCTGCTCGAGCGGGCGCTCACCGAAGAGCCTGAAGGGCTGCTGGTCGCCGACTTCGATGGCCGGGCGATCGGCGCTGCGATCGCCCGGGTGCGCGGCACGCACCCCGTCACCGGGGAAGAGCACGGCCGGCTCGAGGCGCTCACCGTCGCGCCGGCGTGGAGGGCGCACGGCATTCGCGAGCGGTTGATCAAGGAAGCCGAGGCCTACCTCAAGTCGCGCGGGTGCCGGCTCATGGTCACCACCCTGCGCACCGACGCGGGCGCCGAAGGCGAGGTCTTCAAGTCGACCGGCTTCACCGTGGCCGCGTGGGAGCTCGAGCGCGCGCTGTGAGTCGAACCCTCGCGCTGGTCACCTGCGTGCTGTTCGGCTGCCCCGGCGCGCAGGTGCGCAGCAAGCCCGTGGTGGCCCCTCCGGACGAGGTGAGCCGGCTGCAGGGGCTGGAGAGCCAGGCGTTTCTCCTCGCCACCTCGCTGTGTGACGTGGCGGGCCAGCGGTTCTCGGGCTCGGCCGGCAGCGCGTTGGCGGTCACCTGGGGCGTGGAGACGATGAAGCGGCTCGGGCTCGAGAACGTGCACACCGAGCCGGTGATGGTGCCGAAGTGGACCCGCCTCAGCGAAGAGGCGCGCATCGTCTCGCCCCTGGCCCAGCCCCTGGCGATCACCGCGCTGGGCCACAGCGTGTCGACGCCCGAGGGCGGCCTCGAGGCCGAGGTGGTCGAGGTCGAGTCGCTCGAGGCGCTCACCGCGCTCAAGCCCGACAGCCTGAAGGGCAAGTGGCTCTTCGCGAACGTGGCGATGCGCCGCACGGTGGACGGCGCGGGCTACGGCGCGGTGGCCTCGGTGCGTCACCTCGCGGGCGTGCAGGCGCTCGCCGCGGGCGCGGTCGGCGCGTTGATCCGCTCGGTGGGCACGGACACCAATCGCCTCGGACACACCGGGTCGCAGGGCGCAGACTTCGCGAAGCTCCCCGCGGCGGCGCTGGCGGTGCCCGACGCGGACCTCCTCCATCGGCTGCTCAGAGGGGGCCCGGTGAAGGTGAACGTGAAGCTGATCACGAAGGAAGAGGCGCCGGTGGAGAGCGCCAACGTGGTGGGTGAAGTGCTCGGCCGCGAGCGGCCGGACGAGGTGGTGCTGCTGGGCGCGCACCTCGACTCGTGGGATCTCGGCACGGGCGCGCTCGACGACGGCGCGGGCGTGGGCATCGTGCTCGACGTCGCGCGGGCCCTGCAGACGCTGCCGCAGCGGCCGCGGCGCACGGTGCGCGTGGTGCTGTTCGCCAACGAAGAGAACGGGCTGGGCGGGGCGAAGGCCTACGGGCTCGCGCACCAGGGCGAGCTGGGCAAGCACGTGCTCGCGATGGAAGCGGACTCAGGCAGCGATCGCGCCCGGGCGGTGCGGCTCCTCTCGGCCGACGGCGCCCGCGCCGCCTTCCTCTCGTGGGGGCCGTGGCTGACGCCGCTGGGGGTGGTGGTCGAGCCGGACGATGCGGGCGGGGGCGCCGACACCAGCGTGCTGCGGGCGGCGGGCGTGCCCCAGCTCGACGTGCGGCAGGATGCGTCGCGGTACTTCGACTTTCATCACACCGCGAACGACACGGTGGACAAGCTCGACGAGCCGCAGCTCACCCAGGCGGCGCGCGCGTTCTCGACCATGACCTGGCTGGTGGCAGAGCAGCCGGTGGACTTCGGGCGCGTGCCTGAAGACAAGCGCGCCCGGAAGCGCTGACGCCCCCTCGACTCCGCGCGGGGTGAACGGGCACCTGGGCAGAGCAGCCGCGCCTGGTCATCCGTTCATCCCGAGCGGAGTCGAGGGAGGCGCTCACCGCGACCGGAGGTAGGTGAGCAGATCGCCCTGCTCGGCGGCGGTGAGCGTCGACACCGCGCCATGGAGATCGCCGCCCGCCGACGGGGCAAACCGCTCCTCCGGGGTGCGCATGCGGCCGTCGTGGAACCACGGCGAGCGCCACGCGAACTCGGCCAGGCGCGGCACCTGGAGGGGAAGCCCCGTGCCCACCTCGACCGTCGCGTTGTTCGTGCCCTGCGCGCCGGCGTGACACCCCCGGCACCCCGCGGCGACGAACACCGCTTCACCCCTCACCACGGCGGCCGTGTCGAGCGCCGGCGCCGGCAGCGACGGCTGCCCGTGGAGCCAGTCTTCGACCGCCTGCACCCCTTCGAGCGTGAGCCGCGGCCCCCGCATGCGCACGCTCATCACGCTGCCCATCAGGTCGACCATCGTCGGCATGTCGCCGGTCCAGTGGAACGGCGCCGTGCCACCGAGGCCGCCTCGCAGCGTCGGGGTGCGGCGGGCGCCTTCGAAGAACGGCCACACGTGCCCGTCTTCCCCCGCTTCCGGGTGGCAGGACGCGCAGGCGATGTTCGCCGTGGTGGCGCGATGAAAGAGCTCATGACCGGTCGAGCGGCTCGGGCCTCCACCCAGGGCAGCGCGGTGCACCGACGCGCCATCGGGCCGCACCTCGAAGATCGTCGCCGGCTCGCGCGAGAAGACGAAGGCAGATTCCCCGGCGAAGACGACCGAGGTGAGCTGCGTGTCGACGCCGTGGGTCACCACCGGCACGTCACGGCGCAGGCCGGGCTCGAGCACCGTCAGGGTCCCGGTGCCGGCCGAGACGATCGCGACCCGCCCGCTGGGGGAGACCGCCACGTCCACGGGCAGCACCACGGGCGAGAAGGATTCACTGAGCGGAGTCCTCAGCGCGGACGCGCCGGTGATGGTGAGGAGCTCGCTCTGCACCACGTTGCGCAGGGCCGTGCTGCCAGAGCCGCCGCCGCTGGTGCGCGTATCGGTCGCGAAGCCGCCGTAGGCCGAGCAGCTCGAGGTGTCGGGGAGCGTGGAGGTGCGGTGCTGCTGCCGTACCAGCGCCGCCCCGCCGCCGGGCCGGGCCAGCGCGCGCCACGCCACGCGCGGCTCGAAGCCAGGCACCGGCTCGGTCGTGAGCGGCGAGACCACGCCATCGGGAGCGACCGACAGCACCGCGCCGCTGCGCCACTGCGTCACGAGCAGGCGCGCGCCGTCCACCACCACGTCGCGCAGCTCGCCCAGGGGCGCGGAGGTGACGACCGGTGTTCGCGTCGCGCTGGCCGGATCGATCGTCTCGAGCTCACCACCCAGGCACGCGACGAGCAGCTTCGCATCGGCCGCGCGCCAGGCGAGCCCGCGCGGAAGTGCGCAGGCCGGCAAGCGCCTCAGGCTCGCGGTGGCGAAGTCGATCTCGGCGACCTGCGCGACGCGGCGCAACGAGACGTAGAGGAAGGCATCCGGGCCCTCGACGACGCGGCCGGGCTCGTCACCCGCGGCGAGCGCCACGGAACGGATGGTGAGGAAATCGGCAGAGACGAGCCAGACCAGTGAACGATCAGGGTCTGCCACCGCGAACCCGCCACCGCGGAGCGCCACCATCGTGCCTCCGGTGATCGCGCCCGGCGGCGGGCCGTCTTCGAACACGCCCTGTTCCTGGGGCGTGCCGCAGAAGCCCGCGCCACCTCCGGGGCCCCCGCCACCGTCGCTGCCGAAGACGCCGCCCCCGGCTCCACCTCCCGCACCGCCCCCGTCCACCCCACCGCCACCCCCACCCACCACGGGGTCCGGAAGCCGTCGACCGTCACACCCCCACAACACCACGCACACCAGGATCATCGAGCGCATGGGCGTTGGACACGCGCCCCCCGGGGGCTGGGACATCTGCGGGAAAACTAGGTCCCCGCGTCGGCTGCGGCCCCGGCATCGGCTTCGGTGCCCGCGTCCTCCGCTGACTCGGGGGCCGGCTGCTGGGCGGCGCGCTTCTCCTTCGCCTCGCGCATCATCTCCTCGAGGCTCTTCACCTTGACCTCGGGCGGGGGCCCGGCGTCCTGCTTGAGCTTCGCCTCGCGCATCATGTCGGCCAGGCTCTTCACGCCCCCATCCGAGGGGCTGCTGGGCGGGTCTTCCGGCTTGGGCGTGACGGTCTGCACCGGCACGGGCTTCTTCTTGAGCGCGTCGACCAGGCCGGTGGACATCGATGGAACCCAGGTGATCACCATCAGGCTCCCCAGCATGATCACCACGGTCGGCACCACGGAGCGGATGACGAAGCCGAGGCCCTTCTTGAACAGCGAGCTCGACACGAAGAGGTTCAGCCCGACCGGCGGGGTGAGGTAGCCGATCTCGAGGTTGACGATGAAGATGATGCCCATGTGAATGGGGTTGATGCCCATCGCCGCGGCCATCGGCGCCAGCATCGGCGCGATGATCAGGATGGCGCTCATGATGTCCATGAACATGCCGACGCCCAGCAGAAGGATGTTCACCACGATCAGGAACGTCGTCGGCGTCAGCTGGAGCGTCTTCATCCACTCCACCATCAGGTCCGGGACCTGCTGATCGACCAGGAAGTAGTTGAGAACGATCGCCAGCGCGATGATCACCAGCAGGCTGCCCATCACCGTCATCGAGCCCTCGGCGACCGAGAGCAGCTTCTTCTTGTCCATCTCCCGGTGAATGAACCACTCCACGCCGAGCGCGTAGACGACGGACACCGCCGAGGCCTCGGTGGCGGTGAAGATGCCCGAATAGATGCCGCCGAGGATGATCACCGGCAGCAGCAGCGACCACACCCCGTGCCGCGTGGCGTCCCACAGGCGGGCCCAGCTGAACGGCTCACGGGGGATCTTGAAGCGCACGCCCTGGGTCACCGAGTAGATGGCCAGCAGCGCGCCGATGAAGAGGCCCGGCACCACGCCGGCGATGAAGAGATCGGTCGGGTCGACCGGCGTCGCCGACGACACCATGATCGAATAGACGATCATCGGGATCGACGGCGGAATGAGGATGCCCAGCGAGCCGGCGGTGGTGAGCAGGCCGATGGAGAAGTCTTCCGGGTACTTCGCCTTCACCAGCGCGGGCACCATGATCGAGCCGATCGCCACCACCGTCACCGGCGAGCTGCCGGAGATCGCCGCGAAGAACACGCAGCCGGCCACGGCCGACACCGCGAGCCCGCCGGGGATCCACCCGAAGGCGGCCTTCATGAACTCGATCAGCCGGCGCGCGAGGCTGCCCTGCGTCATCAGCTCGCCCGCCACCACGAAGAAGGGAATGGCCAGCAGCACCTCTTTCCCCGCGAGGCCCAGCAGTTGCCGCACCACCAGCACCTGTTCCTCGAGCGAGGTGAAGCCCGAGACCGTGGCCAACAGCGCCGCGCCCAGCCCGCCCATCAGCACGAAGAGCGGCTGGCCCAGCAGCAGCGCCGTCGAGATGAAGCCGATCACCAGGAACGCCGTCTTGCCGGTGAAGAAGAACGCCGCCGAGAGGATCGCCAGCCAGACGACCAGCCCCGTCTTGCGCTTGCGGTAGGCGCCGATCGCCAGCGCGATCGTCAGCGCGTAGAGCACCCACGACGTCATGACTTGCCTCCGTCGAGGGGCACTGCCTCCTTCTCGAGGGCCTCCAGGTCGATGCCGTGCGCGTCAGCGCCGCCCTTCGGCGGGCCCCACTTGAAGTCGTGAATCCCCTGCCCCAGGAAGCGCAGCGCCATCACCCCGAAGGTCACGGGCACCGCGAGCGTGCCGATCCACAGGGGAATGGGGAGCGCGTCGTACACGCCCACCCCGTCGCCCGAGGCCCACTCGCGGAACTGCTCCACCAACTGCATCGTGCCCAGCACCGTGAGGAAGGCGCAGAACGCGAAGGTGAGCAGCCCGCCGATCAGCGAGAACGGCTTGAGGGTCGCCTCGTCGAGCTTCTTCTTGATCGGGTCGAGGATGATGTGGCGCCGCGTGCGCGTGGCGAGCGAGGCGCCCAGCATGCCGCTCCAGAGCATGAAGCCCAGCGCGAACTTCTGCGCGCCCGGCACGCTCGAGGGGAAGATGAAGATCAGCCCGTTGACGAACACCCCTGCGCCGAGGGCGATGACCAGGCCCACGCCCAGCGACTTGCCGAAGCCGGGCAGCGGCTTGCCCGCGCGCTCCGCGGCGATCGCCCTCGAGGAGTGCGTGGCGAGGATGAAGAAGAGGCAGGCCAGCACCCCGAACACGAGCGGCCCCAGCACGTCGACCACGAAGGCCGTCTGCTCGGCGGTGGGGTTCGTATAGAACAGCGCGAGCAGCGCGCCCTCGGTCTTCCCCACCTGGCGCGAGAACGAGCGCTGGATGACGTCGAGCGTCACCAGGATCGTCATCATCGTCAGGCTGCCGAGCAGGAGCACGCGCTCCACGCGGTACACGACGTCATCCACCTTGCCGGCGATGCGACGCAGCGACTCCATGTCGGTACTCCCCCTGATTGACCGCGACTGACTACTTCTTCGCGGCGAACTCTTTCTTGGCGGCGAGCACCGCGTCGAGGATCGCCTTGTTGCCCGGGGCCTTCTTCGCGAAGGCGTCCCACACCGGCTTGACCTTCGAGGCGAAGCCCTTGCTCGCCTCGGGGGTGAGCGTGCACACCGTCTTGCCGGCGGCCTTGAAGTTGTCGAGCAGCGGGTCGGTGAGCCCACGCACGCCCTCGACGCCCGCCTTCTCGTCGGTGCGCACCAGCAGCGCCTTCTTGATGTCGTCGGTCTGCTGGTCGAACCACTTCTTCGACACCACCATGAGGGCCGGCTGGTAGATGTGCTTCGTGTACGAGTAGTGGGTGATGCCGTTGTACCAACTGGTCGCGAACGAGAAGAGCGGCGTGTTCGAGTAGCCGTCGACGGTGCCGGTCTGCAGCGCGCCGAGCACCTCGGGCACCGCCATCTCGACCGGCGAGGCGCCGAACGCCTTGTAGGTCTCGATGTGCACGTACGACTCCTGGCTGCGCATCTTGAGGCCCTTCATGTCTTCGACCTTCTCGATGCACTTCCCCTTCACGCCGTAGCCGTGCCAGCCGTTCTCGGCCCACATCACCATCACGAAGCCCTTGGCCTCGAGCAGCTTGGCGACCTTCTCGCGCAGCTTGTCCAGGACGAAGTCGGCCTCGGCGTCCGAGGTGAAGATGAAGGGCAGCTCGAGCACGTTGAGCTCGGGCACCCAGGTGGCGACCGAGCCGGTGGAGCCGCCGAAGAGGTGGAGGTTGCCGTTCTTGGTCTCCTCCACCATTTCCTTCTCACCGCCGAGCTTGCCGCCCAGGAAGATCTTGAGCTTGAGCTTGCCGCCGGTGTCCTTGTCCATGCGGGCCTTGATGCCCTCGATCCACTCTGCCCACGGCGTGCCTTCGGGCGCGACGGAGCCGACCTTGGCGATGATGGTCTGGGCCTGGGCTGCGAACGAGAAGAGACAGACGGTCAGCAGAAGACGCATGGACATGACGTGCTCCCAAAGAGAAGAGGGGTGAGGCTCAGAACTTCTCGTCGATCTCGGCCAGCAGCTTCTTCGCCTTGGCCTGCTCGATGCGGTTCTCGGGCTCGATGGCGGGGTCGACCTTCGCGTCGGCGGCCATGACCTCCTCGAGGAGCTTCTTGAAGGTCGCCTTGTCCTGCTTCTTGGTGCAGAGGAAGTCGGCCCAGAGCACCTTGGTGCCGAGGTAGTTGGGCGCGAGCTCGACGGCCTTCTTGTAGTTCTCCTCGCTCTTCTCGAGCGAGCCGCCGGCGAGGCCCGCGGTGACGGCCTCGAAGCTGCCGAAGTACCGCCAGGGCGCCGCGTAGAAGTAGTTCTCGTCGAGCGCCTTGACGTGCAGCATCGTGGCCTTGATGTCGTCCTTGTAGCGCAGGCGCGTGGCGAAGCCCTTGGTGGCCGCCCACTTCCCGAGGTTGGTGGCGTACCAGTACATGGCCGGCACCGACTCCTTCGGCGCCAGGGTGATCGCCTCGGCGTGCTTCTTCCCCTCGATCATCGCCTTGGTGAACTCGGGCGCGGAGAGCTTGAGCGAGCGCGTGGCCCAGTCGAGGCCCTTCTGGTACTCGGCGTCGCGGCCCTCGACGTTGTTCTCGAGCACGTAGTAGCCGTCGCCCAGCAGGTAGTGGGCGCGGGCGAGCCTGGCGGCGAGCTCGGCGGTGGGCGCCTTCTCGAAGGCCGCTTCCCACTTGGTGATCGCCTCGACCAGCTTCGCCTTGTCACCGCGCTGTTCCCACGCCGCGTCACCTTCGGCGGTCGCGGTGGCCGTCGCTTCGGCCGCGGGAGGCGCCGTCACCGGCTTCTCGTCCCACTTCGCCTCGTACGTCGTCGCACAGCCGCTCGCAGCCAGGGCTGCGGTGAACCACATCGCACGGGAAAGGCGCATCGTTCGACTCCTTGAGAGAGAGGTACGGAAGGCGCGCCTTGTAGTGGCGAACGCCTCGGGGGCAAAGGGCCCCGTGCATTTCTTCAGAAGCCCAGCCCGACCGCGATGCGCAGGCCCGTGGACGCCTGCTCGTCGACCTCGAGGGCCTGGAAGCCCAGCTCGAAGAAGAACGGGGTGAGGAACCGGCCGAGGTGGAGCAGGTGCAGCCCCAGCACCGCCCGCCCCCCGAGCGCGGCCTGCTGGCCGAAGCCCACCAGCGGCCCGCCCGACATGAGGAAGCTGATGCGGGGGAGGTTGGCGTAGCGCCCGTTCTCGTCGGTCCACAGGGTGAGCTCGACGCGGCCCTGGGCGCCGAGGGTGACGAGGTTGCGGCCCGCCTGCACCATGCTCTCGACCTCGAGCAGCGCGCCGGGCACCACGAAGAGGCTGCCCCAGTAGCGGAAGCCGGCCTGGCCGCCGAAGGTGAAGGTGGGGGGATCGTACGAGACCACCACGCCCGTCTTCGCCCCGAGGATGAAGCTCCAGCGCGGGGTGAAGCGCTCTTCTTCTTCGGCGGCGAGCGCGCTGATCTGGTCCTCGGTGTTGAGCTCCAGCTCGGCGGCGCTGGAGAGGTCGATGGCGTTCCACAGCGCGCGCACCACCTGGGCCGAGGCGTGCGCGCCCGCGGGGGCCTGCTCGAAGCGGGTGCCACCGGCCGGCGTGCCGCGCGCGACGAGGCAGCCTTCTTCTTCGTGGCTGCTCAGGCAATAGGTGCGAGCGCCGTCGGCGGTGGTGGTGGCGCTGACGAGGCAGAGCTCGCACCAGGCGCGCGCGGGGTCCTGCCGGCGGGCCATGAGGAAGCCGTCGATCTCGGTGAGGGGCTTGTTCACCTCGCGCGAGAAGAAGCGCATCTGGGTGAGGCGCTGCTTGATCGACGACTCGTGGAGAGCGCGGCAGCCGGAATTCAGCAGCAGCAGGACGGCCCAGAGCGAGAGCCGCCGCGCGGAGCTCACTCCGAGTGGCCCTTGCCGCCGCCCCGGAACTCGACGAGCCGGTACACCCACCCCTCGGGGCCCTGCACCGCGACCTTGCCGATGTTGGGCGCGTAGTAGTGCGTGTATGCGTCGCCACCCGCGTCGGGGGTCTCGAGCACGGCCAGGCAGTGCTCGACGGTCATGCCGGTGGGCAGCTCGACCTGGGCCTCCAGGGCCACCACCTCGAAGGCCGAGGGCTTGTACCCACCGCGCTCGATCGACGCGACGTCGTGCCAGCGCGTGCCGCGCGACATCGCCGCGGGGAGAATGATGGCCTCGTGCTCACCCCGCAGCCCGCTGCGCTCGAGCCAGGCGCCTTCCTTCACCCGCCAGGTCGCGTTGCCCGACTGCTTGCCCAGCGAGATGCTCACCTGGGCCTTCCAGTCGATGAAGCTGACGATGGTGACGCGGCCCTTGCCCTTGCCCAGCTGGTAGGTCCACGCGGCGCCGCCGCGCTGCACGAAGTACTCGGCCCCGAGGCGTGACGATTCGCTGGTCGCGCTCGGAGGGGGACGCGCCGTCTGGGCAAACGCAGCGCACGACAACGACATGACGAGGGCGAGAGACTTCACTGAAGCGACTCTCGCGCGCGCAGCCGCCACTCGCAACAGTCGTTCACCCCGCGCGAAGTCGAGGGGCCCATCGCGTTCACCACTCCCACTCGGGATGAACGGGCCCGACGTCAGGCGCTTGACGGAGGGTGAGCCGGGAGGCGCGGGTGCGTCGCGACCCGCGGAAGAACCCGCCGGGCGCTCCTGATCCACCGCCAAACGCCCAGATCTCATCGCGGCCCTTCAGCGCAAGGGCTGGCGTGTCGATTGCTCAGCAGGGACGAGACGTCCTCAATGGCGCGGAGACAACTCCTCGCCTCACCCTGCGAAGGAGCATCACCATGCTGAAGAGACTGCTGGCTGTCGTGGGAGGCCTCTCGGCCTTCGCGCTCATTGGATGTGGTCCCACCGAGACGGCCGCCGACTTTGGAGACATCTCCGGCGTGGAGGAGATCGCCGAGCCGCTCACCGCGCTGGCGACCGCGCCTTCCTTCGCCACCGGCACGCTGACCGTGACCGTCGCCTCGGGTGAGACGGCGATCATCTCGAAGCACGCGGTGAGCGGGAACATTCTGGTCAACGACGTCTTCGCCGCTGGCGCCACCTCGGCCGCGGTGAAGGTCGTGGCCATCACCTGCGCCGGCGGCGCGGAGACCGTCATCATCGACTTCGCGAACGGCACCTTCGCTCCCGGCACCGCGAGCGCGCCTGGCATCACCGTGGCGATGGCCGCGGGCGCCGACATCTTCAAGCTGCGCGGCGTGAGCGCGACGGCCGACACCATCACCGTGGGCGGCACGGCGCTGGCGACCAACATCTCGTTCAACGTCGACGCCTACAAGGACATCACCGTCACCGGGTCGGGCACGATCGCCAAGACCTTCAGCCTCGGCGGCGGCGCTGACGTGTTCAACGCGCTCAGCGGCGCGTACGGCACGGGCGGCGCGGCGTACACCGGCGCGCTCACCGTTTACGGCGGCCTGGGCGACGACACCCTCACCGGCGGCGACGGCAACGAGACGTTCTACGGCGACCTCGGCAACGACACCATGAACGGCGGCACCATCAACTCCGACGGCGACGTGTACAACGGCGGTGGCGGCACGGGTGACACCGTGACCTACGCGGCGCGCTCTGCGGCGCTGACCATCACCGTGGGCGCGGGCGCGGCTGACGGCGAGACTGCGACCGAGACCGACGACATCAAGGTCGACGTGGAGATCGTGCGCGGCGGCAGCGGCGCCGACACCTTCACCGGCGAGGCCGGGGCGCAGACCTTCTACGGCGGCGCGGGCGACGACGTCTTCGACATGGGCCTGCTGGCCGACACCGGCGCGGGCGCCGACACCGTCTACGGCGAGGCCGGCATCGACACCGTCACCTACGCGTCGCGCATCGAGCTGGTCACCGTCACCATGGACCTGAACGTGGCGAACGACGGCAACACCGGTGAGCTCGACAACGTGCGCGACGACGTCGAGAACTTCATCTGCCCGACGGCCGCAGTGGTCTGCACCGTCACCGGCAACGCGTCGAACAACTCCATCACCGGCGGCCAGGGCGCAGACGTGCTCTCCGGTGGCGCGGGCGACGACACCTTCGTCATGGGCGCGACGGCCGGCATCGGCGCGGGCGCGGACAACATCAGCGGCGGCGTGGGGGTCGACACGGTGTCCTTCGCCTCGTACGGCGCGGTCATCACGGTCACCATGAGCGGCGTGGCCTCGCAGGCGAGCAAGATCATCGGGCTCGACGTCGAGAACCTCACCTGCCCCACCGCGAGCGCGTGCACGGTCACCGGCAACGTCTCGGCCAACCGCATCGTCGGCAGCTCGGCCGTCGACACCATCAACGGCGGTGACGGCGACGACTTCATCGAGACCGCGGGCGGCAACGACATCGTCGACTGCGGCGACGGCTCCGACATCCTCTACTTCACCGCAGGGGTCCCGGTGCCGACGGCCTGCGAGCTCTGAGGCCCATCGGCTGAACTTCGCTCGAACCGGGGGGCGGGCACGACTGCCCGCCCCTCTTCGTATTTCCCTGGGAGGGGACTCATCATGCGGCTCATCACGGCAGGTCTTCTGGTCTCGTTCGCAGGGTGTTCAGCAGTGGGGCCCGGGGCAGACGGCGGGCTGGTCGCGGGGGCCGACGCAGGCGTGACGGGCGTGGTGACGGTGGACGGGGGCGCTGCGTGGCCGCCGCAGCTCACCAGCGTCGAGGCGCGCGTGTCGGGACGCACCGGCAGGGACCTGCGGCTGTCGCTGAAGGGGAAGGACCGGAACCTCGACGCGGTGAGCGTGGCGGTTCGGCTCCTCGATGCGACGGACGGCCCGGTGGTGGCGATGGACTCGAACCGTGACGGCGTGGCCGACGCGACCGGGGGCGTGTTGCTGCTGGAAGGGAAGCGGTGGGTGACCGAGGTGCTGACGGCGAGCGCTTCGATTCGCGGCCTGTTCGCGAGCCCCACGGGCGTGACCCAGGTGGCGGTGGTGCTGGTCGACGCCGCGGGGCTGCAATCGGAAGAACAGATCGTGCCGGTCGAGGCTCAGCTCGTCCGCGCGCGCGGTGAGCCGTGCGACGCCACCTTCATGGCCGATCGCTGTGAGCCGGGCCTGGGGTGCCGGGGCACGCCGGCGGTGTGTGACGAGGGCCTCGCGCCGCAGATCGGCCGCCTCGCGTTCTACCGGAACGCCACCGGGGGCCCGACCATCCTGGTGGAGGGCACGGAGCCCGAAGACGACCTCCTGGCAATCCGCTTCGAGTTCCAGAACGCGCAGGGGGTGGCGATCTCCATCGATTCCGACGGCGATGGCATGCCGGACCTTTCGTCGTTCGATCAAGACGCGCTCGCGCTGGCCGTCGACGGCAGCTTCTTCCTGCGCCTGCAGTCGGGCGACGGGCTCGACCAGCAGGTGCCGAAGCTGGTGGCCATTCCCAGCGACGGCGCGGGCCACACCGGCACGCCGAAGATCGTCGCGCCGGCCCCCATTCCCGTGCGGAGCGCCGGCCAGGGCTGCGACGCGCGCGGCTTCGACACCTGTGGGCCGAACCTGAGCTGCTCACCGGGCATCGTGGGCGCGACCAACCGGTGTGCGACGGCGAGCCCGCTGCGCACCGCGCAGTGCACCGCGGCGCCCCTTCTCCTCGCGGGCGGGCGCGTCACCGGCCTCGCCGAAGGTGGCAGCCTGTGGGACGCGCCGGCGGGGTGCTCGACGAACGATCCGACCGGGCGGCCGGAGGGCGTGGTGAAGCTGCGCCTCACCGATCGCGCCGCGAAGCTCACGCTGTCCACCGCGAACCCCGGCACGGGCTTCGACACCACGCTCTACGTGATGCCGGAGTGCCCCAACGACACGCAAGACTCGCTGGGCTGCTCGGACGATCTGCCGGGGGCCGGCGGCGCCTCGCAGCTGGTGCTCGAGGACCTGCCCCCCGGTGACTACCTGGTGGTGGTGGACTCGTTCGACCCGCTGGGGGGCCCGTTCGAGCTGACCGCCGTCGTGGAGTGACCGTTCGCGGCTCAGCGCCCTCACTCTCCACCGAAGCCACACCCGCGTGAGGCAGGCGCACCACTCCCTCGCGGAGAATCAAGGGTCGGCCCGGGGCTTGCTGTTACGGTCCGCGCCCCGATGGCTACGGTCCTTCCTGCCCTCTGTTTCCTCGTCGTCAACGCAGCGAACCTCTCGTCGTCGTCGGTGCCCGGTGCGGGCCGACAGGAGGTCCTGCTCACGCTGGATGCGCCCGCGGCCATTCACCTCTCGGCCCGGAGCGCTTCCGGCACCAGCTGCACGGTGATCGATCGCGTGCGCGGGCCGTTCGCCTCGAACGGCAACGTGGGCGGGGCGAACTGCGAGGTCGACCTGCTGCTCGACGCGGGTCAATACAAGGTGCGCCTCGAGTCGCCGAAGCGGGGCAAAGGCCCGGTGACGCTGTCGGCCACGCCGTTCCAGGAGCTCAACGCGAGCCCGCCGCGGCTGACGTCGGGGTCCGGCGTCGTGACCACGCTCAAGCCGCGCCAGCAGGCGACGTACTGGGTGTCGATGAAGGAGCGCGGCGTGCCGTGGGTGCGCGTCTCGGGGCGCCACGCGGGCGACGTGCGACTGTGGAAGAACGGCGAGTGGCTCGAGCCGCAGCTGCCCTGGCGCCAGCAGTTCTCGCCGCGCCCCGGCCAGCCGATGCACGAGTGGTGGCTCGACACCCAGCTCGAGGCGGGTGAGTACAAGCTCGTCGTCTACGGCCGCGACAGCACCAGCGTCACCGGCAGCTCGGTCGACGACTCGCTCACCGTCGAGACCGGCTTCCGCCCCGGGCCCGTCGAGCGCAGCGTCGGCTTCACCCTGCCCGCCTCGGGCGTCTTCACCGTGGCCACGCCCTCGGAGTTCCTCGCCGGCGTGTTGACCCTCGACGCCGCGCCGTCGTCGGCCGTCGACCTCCAGGCGATCCGCGGCAACATCCGCTCGCCGTACGCCGCCTGCCGGGTGGAGAAGAGCGCGCTGGCGCCCGAGTGCAGCGTGCTCACCGACGGGCGCGATTCCCTGAGCGTCTTCGTGGTGCGTGGCCCCCCGGGAACGCGCGGGCACGTGGAGTGGGCGCCGTACCGCAACGACGCCACCACGTCCGGCTTCGGCGGGTACTACGGGCCGTCCACCACCCGCCTGGGCTTCAAGGCGAACAAGGGCAGCTACTTCGTGAGCGTGCACGATCTGCCCAACGACACCGACTCCGCCCCGCTCGGCTGCCAGCTGGAACAGTACAAGCCGAACGGCGACCTCGTGGGCGTGGTGGCGCGCAGCGTCATCGCCATCAACGACGGCGAGAAGCTCGAGCGCGAGTTCAACTACGACGGCAGCGGTGCGGTGATCTGGTTCGAGGTGAAGGGCGGCAACGTCTTCCAGCGCGTGGGCCTCTCGTCGCGGCGTTTTCGCATCACCACCAAGGGCCAGCGCAAGAGCACCTGCGAGATTTACAGGATCGAGCCGCAGGGCAAGCTCAAGCGCCTTACCCAGTCGAAGGCCGAGCCCGGTGAGTGCAACGAGCTGCTCGGGCTCGACCCCGGCGTCTACCAACTGCAGCTCTCGGCCGGCCTCTCGGGCGTGGAGTCACTGAGCATCGCGCCCGACGGCGACACCAGCGCGAAGCCCGTGGCCTCGAAGGGCGGCTGTGTCATCCCCTCCGTCACGCTGGAGGACTCGTTCTACCGGCTCACCTTCAACCGGCAGGGCACGGTCAACGTGCGTGGACTCACCCTCCAGGCGCTGCCGCTCACCGCGAGCCAACCACTGCACCTGCAGCTCGACGGCAAGCAGACCCTCGAGGTGCCGGTGGCCTTCACCGCGGCGATCGCCGTGCGGGCGTCGGGCGGCGGGCCGTTCGGCTGCACCCTCAAGAGCGGGTCGGCCTCGAAGAGCGGCAACGACTGCAACGTGCCGGCGGCGACCGACGTGCTCGCGCTGTCGAACCCGAGCGATCAGCCGGTGAACCTCACCCTCGCCCGGCCCGGCGCGATCCCCGCGCTCACCTCGCCCGTCTCGTACCAGCCCACCCTCACGCCGATGGCGCGCATCACCCCCAACGTGCCCACCTTCTTCGACTTCGCCGTCAACCAGACCCAGGCGGTGATGTTCGACGTCGACGCGGCCGGCCTCTACAACGTCACCACGCAGGGTCTGCTCACCACCGACTGCCGGCTGCGCACGCCGGTGATCGACGGGGTGGCGCAGAACCAGGGCGGCGGCCGCGGCCGCAACTGCCTCATTCAGACCTACCTGCAGAAGGGCCGCTACCTCTTCACCGCCACCACCGCGGGCGCGAGCCGGGGCCGCGGCGCCATGACGCTCTCGAAGCGCCCCGTGCGCGAGTTCGCGGGCATCACGGGTGAAGGCGAGCAGTACTTCCGCGTCGAGGCGAACGACCTGGTGCAGCAGAAGCTCACCGTGAAGACCGAGGGCCGCTTCGAGCTGGGCACGTCCAGCCAGGGCAGCACCTCGATGTTGTGCCGCATCGACGATCCCGAAGGGTGGCCGATCGAGACCGTGCCTTCGCAGTGCGTGGGCACGCGCGAGCTCAAGCCCGGCACGTACCTGTGGACGCAGCTCCCCCTCACCGTCGAGTCGATGCGCCGCACGCAGCTCAAGAAGGTGCGCGACGCGATCACCCTGAAGGGCAACAAGCCGCACAGGCTCGAGTACTTCACCTGGTACACGGCCGAGCTCGGCCCCGACGGGAAGGACGACTTCCTCTTCAACCTCGAGGGAGAGACGCAGCTCGATCTCGTGCTCACGGGAGGCATGCAGGGCCGCATCTTCCTGCTCGAGAAGGACAAGGCACCGAAGGCCGTCGAGGTGGTGCCGCCGATGCAGCCGTCGGACTCGGGTGACGGCGAGTCGTACGAATCGGAGAGCGGCGAGGGCGAGCAGGAAGCCCCGCCCGAGCGCGAGTACGAGGGTGAAGGCGAAGGCGACGGCGAGTACTCGGAAGAAGGCGAGGCCCCGCAGGCAGCGCCGGTGGAGGTGGCCCAGGCGCGCGCCGCCCCGCCTCCCCCGTCGGGCGTGAAGCTCACCCTGCCCGCCGGCCAGTACAAGCTGCTCACCGAGCACTCGCGCGGCGACGTGGGCGTCACCTACCAACTGCACCTCGGCAGCGCGACCCTGCTGCCCGGCATGACCCGCTCGCTGCCGGCGCCTTCCACTGTGCAGTTGCTGGTGCCGCGTGACGGCACCCTGCGCATTCGCACCGAAGGCGAGGTCGACGTGCGCTGCCGCCTGCTCGACGGCCAGGGAAGGCTGGTGCTCGAGGGCAGCGAGAACGGCGCTGACTGGAACTGCGCCGTCGCCGAGCCCGTGCTCAAGGGCAGGTACACGCTGCTGCTCGAGAGCGAGACGCAGCGCCCGGGCGAGACGAAGCTCACCGTCTCGCTGCCCACCGTCGAGGACAAGGGTCCGCTCGTCGACGGCACGAAGCTGACGCTCGCGGGCGCGGTGGTGTCATTCGCGATCCCGGTGGCCGAGAAAGACGCAGTGCAGGAAGTCTCGGTGCGCGCCCAGGGCAAGACGCCCGTCTCGTGCGCGCTCGAGACCGCCGAGGGCGTGGTGGTGCACCGGAAGAGCCGGGTGAACGACTGCACCCTGTTGGTCCGCCCGCAGCTGCAGAAGTTCAAGCTGCGCATGTGGACGACGGACGGCAGCGCGGCGGTGGTGACCTCGCTGCGCACCCGGCCCATCGCCCAGGGCACCGCGGGCACGTTGCCAGGCGAAGGCGCGACGGCCGTGAGCATTCCGCGCGCGGGCCGGTACCGCACCAGCGCGCAGGTGTTCTGCATCGGCGGCATGGAGGTGGGCCTGCTGCGCCCCTGCGGCCCCGAGGTCTCGCTCGAGGCGGGCGCGACCGTGTTCTCGGGCATCGGCACCCGGCCGCAGCCGCTGCCCCTCGACGAGAACGTGGCGACCGCCGACGACAAGATGTTCTCGTTGCCGCTCAACCGTCAGCCCTTCGTGCAGGTGGTGAAGGCGGGGGCGAAGTCGATCTTCCTGATCGAGGCGCGCGTGCAGCACGGCGAGCGGGCCGCGCCGTCGTGCGCGTTCGACGGAGCGGGCGCGGTGCGGGAGCGCCGTGACTCGTCGTGCTTCGCCGCCAGCCGCGCGGGCACCGAGATCACCGCGCGCCTCTGGGCACCCAGCGAGCAGGACGTCGACACCCGCCTGGTGCGCCGCGCCGTCGCGCTGCCCGAGCGCATGGACGCGCTCACCACCGGCCGCAAGCGCCTCACCTTCGCCAACGTGGGCCGCTTCAGCCTGCCGAAGAACTCCCGCGCGCGGCTCGAGGCGACCTTGCCGAAGGACGCGTGGGCGGTGCTGCTCGACGAGGGCGGCGCGGCGATGGATCTGTGCGCCCCGACCGGAGACCTGCGCCGCTGCGTGCTCACCGGCCAGGCCGGGAGCGTGGTGTTGATCAGCCCCGCAGGCCAGGCCGACGTCACCACCGTGCTGCTCGAGGGGGGCGCGGCGACGATCGCCTTCACCGGCATGTACGAAGATTCCCCGCGCGCGCCGGGCACGGTGCGGCTGGCTGTGCCGCCCAACGACTCGGAGCGCGTGGCCACCATCGACGGCGCGTTGCGCTGCACGGTGGCGCTGTCCGACGGTACGCGCCTCGCCTCGTGCCGCGCGAAGGTGCCGGCGAAGTCGGGCGCCGAGCTGCTCATCGAACACGGCGTCGGCCCCCTGCGCGCCATGGTGCATGCGCCGGGTCGCGAGCGCTGGGCGCGCCTGGGCATCGAGCTGCCGGTGGTGCCGGGCGCGGCGTTGACCTCGTCGGTCGCGGTGCCGCTGCAGAGCGGGCGCATCGACCGCACCCTGGTGCTGGACAAGGAAGCCGTCGTTCGCGTCGCGGCCGAGAGCGGCGTGTGCGGGCTCTTCCGCGGAAACGACCTGCTCAGCGTCGACGGGCTCGACACCGGCTGCGAGCTGGTGCGCGTGCTGTCACCGGGCACGTACCGGCTGCTGGTGCGGCCCTTCGCCGGGCGCGTACAGCCCGGCTCGATGCGGTGGACGGCGGATCCTGTCACTCAGCTCACCGAAGGCGTGGGGGTCGAAGACTGGCTCGCGCCCGGCGAAGTGCGGCTGTTCAGGTTCGACACCGCCAACAAGGGGAAGCTCGGCCTGGGCGTGCAGGCGAAGAGCGAGCTGCTCGAGTGCGCCGTCTACAACGACGGGTACCAGCTCGTCGGCGAGGGGTGCCACCAGTACCTCGGCCTCGACAAGGGCCGGTTCCTGCTCACGGTGAGAAACCCACCCGCGCCCGGGGCCGTGCCGCTCGCGTTCAAGCCGGTGCTGCTGGGGTTGTCCGGCGAGAAGAACGACGTGCCGGAAGAGTACCTGCGTGAGTTCTTCGGCCGGGTCGGGGTGTCCCGATGAGCGGCTTCAACTGGAGTGCGTTCATGTCTCGTGAGCTCGTTGTTTCCGGGTCTGCCCCTCACCCCGCCCTCTCCCCGCTTCGCAGGGAGAGGGAGGACAGGCGGTGGTTGGCTCTTGCCCTCGCGCTCGTGTCCTTCACGGCCCAGGCGCAGTACCGGCCCGCCGACCAGGGACAGCGCCCCGCGAGCGGCGGCACGTCGCTGCTGCCCGAGCAGTTCCTGCGCGGCTTCGATCCCATCTCCGTCTATTTCCCCTCTGACCAGGTCGGCGAGAAGGCCAACGCCGACGACGGCGCGAAGCGGCTCAAGCTCTCGCCCGACTGGCCCGGCGCGTACGTCTGGGTCGACAAGAAGACCCTGCAGTTCCGCCCCGCAGAGCCCTGGCCTGCGCTGGCGCGCTTCTCGGTCGAGGCCGGCGGCGCGCGCAAGGTGCTCACCACCATGATGTCGGCGCCGAGCGCGATGTCGCCTTCGCCCGGCAGCGAGGGCCTCCGCCCCTTCCGCGTGCTCACCCTCACCTTCCCGCAGGCGTACCCGGTCGCGTCGCTCAAGAAGATGCTCTCGCTCGAGATCCGCGATCTGCCGGGCCTGGGCGACTCGCCCGCGCGCAAGGTGAACGCCTACGCGCTCGCGCCCCTGCCCCGGGCCTCGCACCGCGATCCCGCCACGTGGACCGTCACGCTCGATGAAGACGTGCCCGAAGGAAAGCAGCTCGTCGTCGGCATCAGCCTCGCGTTGGGCAACGAGGGCACCACGCTCTGGCAGGGCCGCGCCTCCACCCGCACGCCCTTCACGTTGACCGAGGTGCGCTGCGGCAACTCGGTGTTCCCGCTGGTCGGCGGCGCTTCGACTCCGAAGGATCTCGCGCTGGGCTGCGGCAACCGCGGCGATCAACCGCAGCTCGTCTTCTCCGCCCCCGTGCAGGACCTCACCCTCACCGCGCTGCGGAAGCTGGTGCGGCTCGAGCCGTCGGTGCCCGATCTGCGCTTCCAGTCGTATGGCGCCCGCGTGCAGCTCGTCGGCAAGTTCGTGCCCGACACGCTCTACAAGCTGTCGCTGGCGAGCGCGCCGATTCGTGACGACGCCCAGCGCGCGCTGCGCGAGGTGAAGGCGGCCGACGTGTACTTCCACCTCGGGTGGAAGACGCCCTTCCTCGCCTGGCAGCAGGGCACCGCGATGCTCGAGGCGAAGGGGCCCCGCACCCTCGCGCTGCGCGGCTACGGCGAAGCGCGCGCCGACGTGCGCGTGTACCGCGTCGACCCGATGCACCCCGGCCTGTGGCCCTTCCCCGCTTCGCCCGTGGTGATCGACGAGCAGAGCGACCCGCCCTTCCCGGGCGAGGAGCCCATCGTGCCCGCCTCGCCCGGCTACGCCGACTCGAGCTCGCTCTCGCGCCACATCCGCCTGCTGGGGAGCCCGCTGGTGTCGCGGCTGGTCGATCTCCCGCTGTCCGACAAGTCGGGCGCGACCACCTTCGGCCTCGACCTGAAGCCGCTGCTCGACGACGCGGTGGGCGCGAACCGGCCCGGCACGTACCTGGTCGGCCTGCGCCGCCTCACCGGCGCGGCGCAGCGCACGTACATGCGCGTGCAGATCACCAACCTCTCCGTCACCTCGGTGGAAGAGACGGGCCGCGCGGTCCTCTACGTGCGGGCGCTGGACAGTGGAGACTCGGTGCGCGGCGCGACGGTGAAGCTCGAAGGCCTCGCCGGCGTGCCCCAGCGCCCGGTGGAGCTCACCCAGACCACCGACGCCGACGGCCGCGTCGCCCTGGTCCCCATGGGGTGGGACTCGATCAGCCGCGTGTCGGTCAGCTCGGGTGACGACGTGCTGGTGCTCGACCCGCGCGAGCGGCTGCCGGTGTTCGCCAACAACCACTGGTCGAGCTCCGACTCGTGGCTGTCGTGGCTGCTGGCGAAGTCGATCCCCGCGCCGGTCAACGACACTACCCTCGGCTTCATCTTCCCCGAGCGCGGCATCTACCGCCCGGGCGAGCCGGTGTTCATCAAGGCCTTCGTGCGCACCAGGGTGAGCGGTGAGCTGCGCGTGCCGGCCGATCTGAAGCGCTTCGGCGTCCAGGTGATCGGCCCCGACGGCACCGCGTACCCGGTGAGCTCGAAGGTCTCTCCGCTGGGCGGGCTCGAGGCCACCTTCAAGGAAGCCGACGTGCCCACCGGCGACTACACGCTCTCGCTCTTCGACAAGAACCCCGAGTCGTTCCTGGCGCGCCGCGGCTTCAAGATCGAGGCGTACCGCGTGCCCACCTTCGAGGTGCAGCTCACCGGCGCGCTGCGCGTGCGCAACGATCAGCCCTTCAAGGTGAAGGCGCTGGCCCGCTACTACGCGGGCGGCAACGTGGCGAACCAGCCCATCGCGTGGACCGTCACGCAGCGCGCGTACGACTGGGTGCCGAAGGGGCAGCCCGGCTTCCTCTTCGCCAACTCGACCCAGTTCGCGCGGCCCGCTTCGCAGCAGGCGCCCGGCGTCACCTCGCAGCAGGGCGAGCTCGATGACAACGGCGCGGCGGACATCACCATGAACCCGCAGCTCGACCTCGACGGCAGCCCGCGCGTGTACCGCTTCGAGGCCACCGTCACCGGGCCCGACGAGCAGCCCGTGACCACCGCCACCGAGGTGAAGGCGCTGCCCTCGTTCGTGCTGGGCCTCAAGATCCCCCGGTACCTCGAGAAGGCGACCGAGCTGAAGCCCGAGGTGCTCGCCGTCGGCGTCGACGACAAGCCGCTCAAGGGCCAGGAGGTGCGCGTGCGCCTCTTTCGCCGGGTGTGGCACTCGACCCTGCGCGAGACGAGCTTCGCCACGGGCCAGGCGAAGTACCAGACCGAGCAGGAAGACGTGCAGGTCGCCGAGAAGGTGCTCACCAGCGCCACCGAGGCCACCACCTGGGCGTTCCCGATCACCGACAGCGGCGTCTACGTGGTCGAGCTGTTCGCGCGCGACAAGCTGGGCCGGGTGCAGACCCTCTCGGCCGATCTCTACATCGGCGGGTCGACGCCGCAGTCCTGGCAGAAGTCGCGCGACGGCGTGTTCGAGCTCAAGCCCGACAAGAAGTCGTACGTGCCCGGTGACGTCGCGCACGTGCTGGTGCAGAGCCCCTTCGCCACGGCGCGCGCGCTGGTGGTGATCGAAGAGCCGGGCGGCAACCGCTACCTGTGGAAGGACATCTCGGGCAGCAAGTCCGTCATCGACGTGCCCATCACCGATCGTTTCGTGCCCAACCTGCCCCTGCACGTGGTGCTCATGCGCGGGCGCCTGGGCGAAGGGAAGTCAGACGACGCCCGGTACAAGCCGGCCACGGTCGCCTCTTCGCTCGATCTCCAGGTCGAGCCCACGAAGAACACGGTGTTGGTCAACGTGCAGCACCCCGAGCTGGCGCGACCCGGCACGAAGCACGACTTCGTGGTGACGCTGCTCGACGATCAGAAGAAGCCGGTGGCAGGCGAGGTGACGCTATGGCTCGTCGACGAGGCGGTGCTCTCGCTGGCGAAGGAAGGCCCGCTCGACCCGCTCACCGAGCTCATCCGCAGAAACCAGCGCGCGGTCAGCATTCGCGACTCGCGCAACCTGGTGGTGGGCCGCGTGTCCGAGCTGGAAGAAGAGCCCGGCGGCGACGGCGGCGACGACGAAGCCAACGGCAGCAAGAAGATGGTGCGCAAGAACTTCAAGACGGTGCCGTACTACGCGGCCACCTTGACCGTGCCGGCGAGCGGCAAGCTGGTGGTGCCGATCACGCTCTCGGACGACCTGACGACCTTCCGCGTGCGCGCGGTGGCCGTCTCGGGAGGCATGCGCTTCGGCCTCAAGCAGAGCTCGCTCAAGGTGCGGTTGCCGGTGCTGGTGCAGCCGCAGCTGCCCCGCTTCGTGCGCATGGGCGACACCTTCTGGCCCGGCGCGGTGGCGCGCCTGGTGGAAGGCGCCGAAGGCCCCGGCGTGGTGGACATCAAGATCACCGGCGCGATCGAGGGCAAGGCCGTCAGCCAGGAGAAGATCGAGCTCAAGGCCAACAAGGCGCTCTCGGTGCTCACGCCCGCGACCGTGAAGAGCGTCACCACCGGCAAGGACACCGCGCTCACCGTGCGCGTCGACGTGACCCGGCTCTCCGACAAGGCGGGCGACGCCTTCGAGGTGAAGCTGCCCCTGCTGCCGGATCGCGCCATCGAGAAGCGCGCGCTGTTCACCACGCTCGAGCCTGGCAAGACGAACGGCCCCGAGTTCCCCGAAAAGCCGCGGCCCGGCACCGGCAGCCAGACGATCGTCTTCACCAACCAGCCCGGACTGCTCGAGCTGGCCAGCGGCCTGGAGTACCTCTCGGCGTATCCTCACGGCTGCCTCGAGCAGCGCATGAGCCAGGTCTCGCCCGATCTCGCCCTGGGCGGGTTCCTCAAGAAGCTCGAGCTCGACACCCGCTTCACCCCGCAGGTGCAGGCGTCGACGAAGCGCATCCTCGACGAGCTCAAGCAGCACCAGGACGAGCAGGGCTTCTTCAGCTACTGGCCCGGCGGCCGGGGCGACGTGGCCCTCACCGCGCAGGGCGTGGAGTTCATGGTGAGCGCGCGCAAGGCGGGCATCGCGCTCGACGACGCGGTGCTGCGCCGGGCCACCGACGCGCTCAAGCGCGTGCTGCGCACCGACTTCACCGGGCTCTGGGCCGACTATCGCTACAACCAGCAGACCGCGGCGCTGCGCGCGCTCGGCCGCACCGGGGAGCTCGACGAGAACTACCTGGTGGAGCTGTTCGCCAAGCGCAAGTCGATGGACGCGGTCGCCCTCGCCGATCTCACCTGGGCGATGTCGGAGCGGCCCAACACCTTCCAGACCAACCTCGCCGCGCTCAAGGGCGAGCTGTGGGACAGCGTGGTCTTCAAGCTGGTGAAGGGTCAGCAGCAGTTCGACGGCATCCGCGGCGATCGCTCCAGCTGGAGCGGGCTGTACCTGGGCTCCTCCGCGGCCACCACCGGCGCCGTGTGGGAGGCGCTGCTGAGAGTGGACCCCTCGAACGCGAAGCACACGATGATCCGCGACGCGCTCTTGTCGCGGGGGAACGCGCAGTACGGCTTCGGCAGCACCCACGCCAACCGGCGCGCGCTCGCGGCGCTGGGCACGTACCTCGAGAAGAACACCACGCCGCAGCCGAAGACCACGGTGTCGGTGGCGGGCACCTCCGACGCGGTGCTCGACGAGACCAAGCGCGCGGGCCGTCGCACGCTCGAGAGCGACACGGCGCTGGGCCTCACCGTCACCGGCGGGAAGCTGAGCGCGCGCGTGCAGCAGAAGTACCTGCCCGGCGGCGCGGGGCAGTCGGTGGAAGCGAAGAAGGACGGCTTCATCGTCTCGCGCAGCCTCTCGTGGCTGCACTCCGACGGCTCGGCGCTCACGCACCACGACGACAAGGTCGGCACGGCGCTCTCGGTACCGCTGGGGGAGATCCTCGAGATCCACGCGCAGCTGGTCACCGACGAGGTGCGGCACCACGTGGCGCTGGTGGTGCCCATCGCCGCCGGCCTCGAGCCCCTCAACCCCAACCTCGAGACCGCCAGCAGCGACGCGAAGCCGTCACAGGCCGACTCGATCAACCCCACGTACGTGCAGCGGCTCGACCAGGAGGTCCGGTATTACTTCACCGAGCTTCCCCGCGGGACGTACACGTTCCACTTCAGGGTGCGCGCCAGCAGCGAAGGGAAGTTCGTGCACCCGCCTCCGTACGCCGAGCTGATGTACCGGGAAGAGGTGCGCGGCCGCGGCGCGGGGATGCGGATCGTCGTCACCGGGGCGCACGAGAAGTGAGTCGCCCCTCGACTCCGCTCGGGGTGAACGGAGCCGCTCCGCGCGGGGTGAACGGATCCGCTCCGCGCGGGGTGAACGGATCCGCTCATCCCGAGCGGAGTCGAGGGAGATACGTCGTCCTGGTGGGCCTCCTCGCCTTCGCGGGGTGGTTCATCCACGGGCTCGACGGCACGCTGAAGCACCGCCAGCCCTCGCACCTGCTGCTCGATCGCACCGGCAAGTTCCTGGGTGAGGTGGCGGGCAGTCACGAGGCCTGGGGCTTCTGGCCGGTGCCCGAGACCCTGCCCGAGAAAGTCGTCGTCACCACGCTCGAGACCGAAGACCGCAACTTCAACGAGCACCACGGGGTGCACTTCCCTTCCATCGCCCGCGCGGCCTGGCAGAACCTCAAGAACCGGCGCGTCATCTCGGGCGCCTCGACCATTCCCATGCAGCTCGCGCGGCTGCAGCACCCGAAGTCGCGCACGCTCTTCGCCAAGCTTCAGGAAGCGGCCGAGGCGATGCTGCTCATTCACCGCTTCGGCCACGAAGACGTGCTGCGCCACTACCTGACCATCGCCCCCTACGGAAACCGCTGCCACGGCGTGGTGCGCGCCTCGCGGCTCTACTTCGAGAAGCCCATCGAAGACCTGTCCTGGCTCCAGGCCGCGTACCTCGCGGCGCTCCCCCAACAGCCCGGCCGCATGTCGCCGTGGACCACGGTGGGCCACAAGCTGGCGTTGACGCGCGCGCGCCGCATTCTCCGGCAGCTGCACACGCGCGGGGTGATCACCGACGAAGACCTGCGCATCGCCCTCAACTCGGATCTGCGGGTGGTGCCACGCCCCCGGCGCCACGTCGAGGCGATGCACTTCCTGCTCGCCGCGGCGCGGGAGGTGCGGGGCAGCGCCGAGGTGGTGCACCACACCACGCTCGACCTCGACGTGCAGGGCACCACCTTCCGCTCGCTCAACGAGAACCTCTCGCGGCTGCGCGGGGCGGGCGCCACCAACACCGCGGGCCTGGTGGTCGAGCTCGCCACCGGCGACGTGCTGGCCTCGGTCGGCAGCGCGAACTACTTCGACGTCGAGGCGCGCGGCGCGATCGACTTCCTCGACACCCGCCGCTCGCCCGGCTCGGCCCTCAAGCCCTTCATCTACGCGCTCGCGCTCGAGAAAGGCACGCACACGGCCGCCACGGTGATCGCCGACACGCCCGTCGAGTTCGAGGTGCCCGGCGGCGGCCTCTACGTGCCCGAGAACATCACCCACACCTTCCTGGGGCCGATGCTGCTGCGCGAGGCCCTGGGCAACTCGCGCAACATCCCCGCGCTGCGGGTGCTGGCGCAGGTCGGCGTCGACGAGGCGCTGGCCCGCTTCGAGCGTGGCGGGGTGAAGGGCGTGCGCTTCGCGCCCGAGGCCTACGGGCTGGGGCTGGCCATCGGCGCGCTGCCGGTGACTCCGAACGAGCTGGCCACGCTGTACACCGCGCTCGCCAACGAGGGAGAGACCACGCCGCTGCGCCGCTTCATCGACGCACCGAAGCAGGCGGGGGCGCGCATCCTCTCCACCGACGCGGCGCTGCTGACCGCGCACATCCTGGCGGACCCCGGCGCGCGGCGGCCCGGCTTCCCCGTCGGAGGTCCGCTCGACTTCGACCACGCCGTGGCGATCAAGACGGGCACCAGCCAGGGCTATCGCGACGCGTGGGCCGTGGCCTTCGACGACCGGGTGCTGGTGCTCACGTGGATCGGCAACCACGACTGGCGGCGCATGAACCTGGCCTCGGGGGCGACGGCGGCGGCCCCCGCGGCGCACCACATTCTGGAAGACGTGTCACCGACCCGCTCGCCGGCGATCCCCCAGTTGATGGAGCGCCCCCTGCCGTCCTCGCTGGTGCGGCGCGAGGTGTGCGCGATCTCGGGCGACGTGCCGGGACCGGGCTGCACCCACACCCGCTCCGAGTGGTTCATCGCCGGCACCGAGCCGCACGAGGGCTGCCCGTTCCACGTCGAGGTGGCGATCGATCTGCGCAACAAGCTCCGCGCCGGGCCGTCCTGTCCGCCTGAGTTCGTGGTGAAGCAGTCGCTGCTCGATCTGCCCGAGACGTACGAGCCCTGGGCGCGCAAGCAGCGCCTGGCCATCGCGCCGGCGGCGTTCTCCCCGCTTTGCCCGGTGGGAGAAGCGGTCACGCCGAAGATCGCCATCCGCGAGCCGAGGGCGAAGAGCCGCTACCTCTTCGATCCCGATACGCCGCGAGAGCTGTCGACGGTGCGCTTCGCCGCGGCGGTCACTCCGGCGAACGAAGAGATCGTCTGGCTGGTCGATGGAGCGCCGGTCGGCCGGGTGGGCTACCCCCACGAGCTGCGCTGGCACCTCTCACCGGGCACGCACGTCATCCGCGCGAGGCTCGCCCAGTCCGGGGAGACGACGGCGGCGGTGACGGTGGTGGTCGACGACTGACCATCACCGTTCAGCGGAGTCGAGGGATGGGCGCGCAGGAAGACGCTCGACTCCGCTCGGGGTGAATCAGCGTGTCGAGGTGCTACGCGACCGAGAGCTGCGGCTCTGATTCAGCCATCACCGCGTCGCGCAGCAGCACGATCCAGCCCTGCAGCATCGGCTTCTCGATCAACAACGCGTCGACGCCGTCGTCCTCGAGCAGCAGCCTCGCCTCGTCGAGGGTCACCGTGTCCTTCACTTCCACCACGCGCTGCAGCGGCAGCATGCGCACGGGCGCTTCAGGGAGCCGCGGCGAGAGGCGGAGCACCGCGTCGCTGCGCACCAGCCCCATCACCGACTGAGACTCGTCGAGCACCAGCACCACGTCGTAGCGGCCCGCCTGCACCATGTCGGCAACCACCCACAGCGGAGCCGATTCAACGACGACAGCGGCGGAGGTCGAGGCAGTGGTCAGCATGCCCCGGGAGAAAGCAGCTTCCGGGCCGCCCGCAAGTCACCGTTCTGACTACAGGAAACACTCAGAATTGATTTCGGATCCGCCCGCGAACTTTCAGATCTGAAAGGTCAGCGCGCATGACGACCGTGTGGACCAGGTCACCTTCGACCAGCAGCACGGCCTCGATCTCCGCGCTCTCGAGCGCCCGCAGCACCTCGGACAGCTTCGAGCGATGCGGCAGCACCGCCGCCCCCCGAGAGGGCAGCTGCGCGACGATGCCGTGAGGACCTGCCCGCATCGCGTCCCGAAGGGACTCGGCGGGCATCACGCCGGTGGCCTGGCCGTCGGGGCCCAGCACCACCAACCACGGCGCGTGCATCGCCTTGACGCGCGTCCAGGCCGCCATCGAACGCTCAGCGGCAGAGACGAAGCAGAGCGACTTCTGGGGCGCGTTGAAGAACTGGAGTTCCATGGCTCGGGACCTAGCAACGGCCGAGCCGCGGAGAAGTTTCAGGACCTTCGGACGTCGCGGTGAGGGTGCGCGGAGACGTCAGCCCTCTCCCCGACCCTCCCCCCGCGGGGAGAGGGAGACAGGTCTTCAGGTGAAGGCGATCGCCCTCACCTCGGCGGCGCTGGCACGGTCCTTTCGCAGCAGCGTCGCGCGGGCGTACTTGCTGAACACCCGCCGCGCCGCGCGCTCATCGGTGGCGGTGCCGTAGCCCACCGACTTCGAGAACGAGTTGGTCACGTTCCACAGGAACGAGGCGCGATCAGTCCAGTCGCGCCAGGCGTGCTCGCCGGTCGCGTCGCTCACCAGCTCACCGAGCGCGGTCTTGAGCTCGTCGAACATCGCAGTGAGGCGCGGCTGGAGGTCGGCCGGCGACTCCGAGATGCCGCGGGTGAGCTCGGCGAAGAGCGCCTCGTGGCCGCTCTCCTTGCGGAGCGCGCGGAAGGTGTCGAGCACGAGGATGTTGGTCGTGCCTTCCCAGATGGGCAGCACCTGCGCGTCACGCAGCACGCGCGCCAGCGGCCAGTCTTCGATGTAGCCGTTGCCGCCCAGCGCCTCGACGCCCTCCGAGCAGATGCTCACGGCGAGCTTGCCCAGCACGTACTTGAGCAACGGCGTGAGCATGCGCAGCGCGCGCCGCTCTTCTTCGGTGGCGCGGCCGCCCTCGAGCCGGTCCATCAGGTTGACCCCGCGGAAGGCCCAGTTGAGCGCCAGGCGCTGCTCGCAGGCCATGTCCATCAGGGTCTCGGCCATCAGCGGGTGATCGATCACCTTCTTGCCGAAGGCCACCCGGTCCTCAGCCCAGGCGATCGACTCGACCACCGCGCGGCGCATCACCGCCACCGAGGCGATCGCGTTGTAGAGCCGCGACAGGTTGAGCATCACCGTCATCTGGTGAAAGCCTTCGCCCGGCCCACCCAGCAGGTACGCGGTCGCGCCCTCGAGCGTGACCTCGCCCGAGGGGAAGCTGCGCTCACCGAGCTTCTCCTTGATGCGGTTGATCCTGTACGCGTTGCGCTGGCCGTTCTCGAGGTGCCGCGGGAGCACGTACAGCCCCAGGCCCCGCGTGCCGGCCACGGCGCTCTCGGGCCGCGCGAGGATCATGATCACGTCGGCGTCGACGTTCGAGCAGAACCACTTGTCGCCGAAGAGCTGCACCGCCTCGCCGGGCACGCCCTTGCCGCCCTTCGCCACGCAGGTGATCTGCCCCACGTCGCTGCCGCCCTGCTTCTCGGTGAGGAACATGGCGCCGGTGAAGACCTGGTCCATGTTCGTGGTGCCCAGCCTCGGCAGGAAACGCGCCTTGAGCTCGGGCGTGCCGAACTTGGCGAGCAGGTACGCCGCGCCGTCGGTCATGCAGATGGGGCAGTAGAGGCCCGCTTCGGCCTGGCCGAAGAGGTACCCCAGGCCGAAGGTGAGCGCCCTGGGGGCGTCGCCGCGCTCGGCCGCCAGCGCGGGATCGTACGAGGCCGCCACCACCCCGCCGCCGTAGCCGAGCTGCTGCAGCTTCCGGTAGCTGTGGTGGTAGTCGATCTCGTCGATGCGCTCGCCGGTGCGGTCGTGAGTGACGAGCTTCGGCGTGTTGCGATCGGCCTCGGCGGCCCAGACCGAGCCTTCGTTGGCCGCCTGATCGCCCATGCGCTGCAGGCGGGGCTTCGCCTTCTCGAAGGCCGGGCCGAGCTGCCGGGAAAGGATCCGGCCGAGGGCCGCTTCTGAATCGAGCCAACTCACACGTCGGGTCATTTCTTGTCTCCTCGCGCTTCGAGCAGCGCGTCCCACGTCTTGGTCACTTCGGCCTCGCGGGTCAACACCACCCTCACCGCCTCGACACCGTGCTGTTCCTCGATCGGGGCGAGCGACCCCTGCGTCGACTTCACCTGCAGATCGGCCAGCGCCGCCTCGGCCTTGAGCCGCTGCTCGCCGCCCAGCTGCTTCATCCCCGAGCGGAACTGCTGCAAGGCGTCGGCGCCGGTCAGCTTCGCCACGTTGCGCTCGGCCACCACCGCGGCCACCACGGCCTCGATCGCGTCGGCCTCGTCAGAAGTGAGGCCTGCCTGTTCGAGAAGCACGGCTTCCTGCCGGGCCCTGGCGCGGAGCTCCGAACCGCCGTCGGCCCGGCCGATGGGCGGGAGCGCAGCCAGGGCCTGCTGCCAGCGCAGCCACGCGTCGAGCCGGGCCTCGGTGACCACCTGGCCCGCGTCGGCCACCTCGGCGATCGCCGGGCCCGAATCGGCCCGCCCCACCGGGCCCACCGGCTTCTGACAGCCGAGAAAAAGAAGGGAGAACGCAAGCCAGCGCATCGCGCGCATGGTGAGCGGGCGCGGGTGCCTGCGCAAGGGTGTCGCGCCGGGGTGACGCTTCTGACAGGCTCTGAGGGGTGAGAGTTTTTCTGGTCCGTCACGGAGACGCTGACGCCGACATCCCCGAAGGTCTGGAAGACGAGGCCCGGGCCCTGACGTCCCGCGCGCGGCTCGCGCTCCCAGGCCACTTCGCCCCACTGGCGGCCCGCATCGGCATGCCCAACCTGCTCTTCATGAGCCCCCTCGTGCGCGCGGTGCAGACCGCCACGCTGCTGGCCCAGGCGCTCCAGTACGAGGGCCCCATGCGCGCCAACCGCACCCTCTTCCCCGACGGCCCGGTGGGCGCGATCGAAGGCCTGCTGGCAGATCGGCTGGGCGAGACCATCGTGCTGGTCGGTCACCAGCCGTCGATGGGCTCGACCGCGGCACACTTCCTGGGGCTGGGCTCGTTTCCGAAGCCGGTGCAGCCCGGAACGGTGATCGGCATCGAGCGGCCTGACGACAACCTCGCGGCGGGCAAGCTCATCTTCTACGCCGCTCCCGGCCAGCCGATCTTCGAGGGGCCGCTCGTCGAGAACACCTGACCGATCTAGATTCCTTCGGCGAGAGTTCGTTGACGGACCCCTCGCGGAGCTGTGGTCAGTGCTCCCGAAGCGGTAGGAGGGCGCATGATCGACTACGCGGGCTCTGTCTCCTCGTTCTTCAAGCGCCTGGTGGCCGCGGTCGACGGCGTCGACCCCGACCTGCTCGAGTGCGACGCGACGGGCGACATGGTCACCATCACCGCCACGAAGAGCGGCACCAAGGTGATCGTCAACACCCAGCGCGCGGTCGACCAGATCTGGGTCGCGGGCAAGAGCGCCGGCGTTCACTTCTCGCGGGCCGACGACGGCCGGTGGATGGACGACAAGGGCAAGGGCCTCGAGCTGGGCGCCTGGGTCGCAGAGTGTGTGCGTGACGCCTCGGGCGTGACCATCACCCTCTGAAGGAACGTTCCAAAGGCGCGTGGTGTCGGGGGCTCATGCGCAAGCTCGCCCCCTTCACGGTCCTCTGGCTCGCCGCCTGTTCACCCGAGGACCTCGCCGGGCTGCAGCCGCGCGGGAACGCGAACGTCAACGAAGTCTCCCACACGGTCGCGGTGCGCTTCGACACCGGCGCGGCGCGGCTCAAGGTGAAGCGGCAGCTCCGCAACGACAGCCCCGGGTTCCAGGCGCTCAACCGCCACCTCGCGTTGCCCGACGGCGCCATCGCCACCTCCCTGCGAGTCGGCACCAACGGCCGCTGGCCCGAACCGGGCACGCTCACCAGCAGCGAAGACGCGGCCGCCCGGTGGGACCTGCTCACCAGCCCCGGCAACGCAGCGCCCTCGACGCTGGGCATGCTGCAGTGGTCCTGGTCTGGCGGCCTCGACCTCGACCTGTTCGGGCTCGCTCCGGGTGCGACCGTCGACGTCGAGTACGACGTCGAGCTTTCACCTGAGTACGACTCGGGCGAGCTGCACTTCGATCTCCCCCGCGAAGACCCGGTCGACGGCTGGCTGCCCCCGCAGTTCGAGCTGGGCTCCGCCGCGCTGACCGAGGTCCTCGACGAAGAGGGTGAAGGCGAGAGCACCACCCTGCGCCTGCGCCAGCCGTGGTCGCCCCGCGACGTGGCCGACGTGCGCTGGGCCACGTTTCCCATCGACACCGATCGCACGCTCTGGCGCCTCGAGATCGACGCCGCCGCCGAGCTCGAGCGGGCGCCGGTGCGCCCCAACGTGGTCTTCGTGGTCGACGCGTCCCACAGTGAGGGCGCCGCGGGCATCGCCGCGCAGCTTGAGCTGATCGCGCCCTACCTCGAGAACGCGCGCGACGCGCAGGTGGAGATCGTCATCTACCGCCGCTTCGCCGAGCGCCTCTTCGGCCGCTTCGTCGCCGCCGCTGACGTGGCGCGGCTGCTCGCCGCCACGCCGGCCGAGCGGCTGGTGCCCGGCAACGGCTCCAACCTCGAGCGGGGGGCGGGGCTGGCCGCGCAGGCCCTCGCGCAGGTGGGGGGGACCGGGCGGGTGGTGCTCTTCACCGATGAACAGCTCCGCCACGCGTTCTCCAACGACGAGACGGTGAGCGTGCTGAGGGCGGCGCCGCGGGACACCGTGGTGCACGTGGTGGCGCGCGGCGAGGCGTACGGCGCCGAGCTGGACGAGCGGCGCGATGACGACGCCCCGCTCTCGCCCATCGCCGCGGCGCACGGGGGCATCTTCCTGCGGGTGGACGGTCACGCGGAGAATCCGGTGCTCTCGGCCGACACCCTGCTGGGCCTGGTTCGCCCGATCCGCATCGACTCCTTCGCGGTCGAGGCAGCAGGTCTCGACGAGGCGCTGTCCGTCGACTCGACGCTGCGGGAAGGCTCGGCCGTGCGGCAAACGGCGCTCAGCGCCCAGCCGCCCGCGGAGCTCACCCTCACCGGGAAGATCTGGGCGCGCGAGTACCGCCGGGTGGTGACCATCGACCCGGGCCTCGCGAACCGGCTGCCCGGCATCGCGGTGGGCGACGACGACGTGCGCGGCCAGCTCAGCGACGACGAGCTGCGCACCGTGGCGTTCGTCTCCCACGCCGTCAGCCCCGTCACCTCGTACCTGGCCGTGCCGCCCGACGCGGCCCCGTCGACCGTCGGCCAGCTCGAGATCGGCAGCGGCGGGCTGGGCATGCGCGGCTTCGGCTGCAGTGGCTGCGGTGGCTCGACCAGCTGTGGCTGGGGCCGCGTGGGGCGCTCACCCGACTTCGAGGCGTTGCTCCGCGCGCTGCTGGACCCCGGCGTGGCGGCCTGCGCGCAGCGGTTCGGCGAACAGCGCGCCCACCTTCGCCTCGAGGCCACCGCCGACGAGGTCGTCGACGTCGCGGTCACGGCCCAGACGGAGGCGATGAGCGAGTGCCTCGCCGAGGCGGCCTGGGCGGTTCGGCTCAGCCCCGAGTTCCGCGCCCATTCCACCTTCGAGCTGGGCTTCTAGCCGTCACCGTTCATCCCGAGCGGCGTCGAGGGACGGGCGCTCACTGAAGTGGCCCCTCGACTCCGCTCGGGGTGAACGGTTCGGGGTCTTAGAAGAACTTCCGCAGCGCGGGGTTCTTGAGCTGCAGGGGGCCGGGCGGCGACTCGGCCAGGTACTTCTGGAAGGGGCTCCGTTCGCGCCCCAGCTGC
The DNA here is from genome assembly GCA_030681645.1 of Archangium sp. Lineage (GTDB taxonomy): Bacteria > Myxococcota > Myxococcia > Myxococcales > Myxococcaceae > Archangium_A. The sequence goes on along the minus strand of JAUXRX010000011.1, from coordinate 47,001 downwards.
TTCGCCGCGTACAGCCCCAGCAACGCGACCGCAGGCTTGCCCGCCTTCTGGAACTGCGCGTCGGCGAGCGTGCGCTCTGCGTCCTGCAGCACCTCGTCCCACTTCCCTTCGTGGGCGCTCACCGCGAGCGCGGCGAGGGCGAGCGTGCCCTTGCGCGTGGCATCGACGCGGCGGCGCGCCTCCGCGAGGTCGCCGAGGTCGAGCAGCATGAGGATCCGCCAGGTCTCCGCCGATTCCTTCACCGACACGGTGTGCCTCAGATCGAGCCACCCTGAGCCCAGGGCCCGGGAGACGAGCTTCAACCCTTCCTTCGTCTCACCTTCGAAGTAGCGGGTGACGCCGTACATGAGCACGTGCACGGCGTGGAAGGCGCCCAGCGGCCGCGCGGTGTGGAGGAGCGCCGCGAAGCCCTCGCGGGCTCCGGCCACGTCACCCGCGTTGAGCTTCGCGGTCGCGGCCAGGCCGCCACGGCGGATCGCGCCCAGCCTCAACATCGCGTGGGCGCGGCCGATCACCCCGGACTGCCAGGCGAGCACCAGCGCGCCCACCATCAGCGAGGTCGACCAGGCGTACCCGGGCAGGCCCCCGAGGAGGGGCTGGCGCACCAGGAACGACGCCAGCACCACCGCGACGCCCAGCATCAGCGCGATCCGGCCGCGCCGTGCCTTGTCCTCTCGCGCGTCGGCGACGGCGAGCTCCTCTTCACCGGGGACCATCAGACCAGGGAGCGCGCCTGGATGGTGGTGGGCAGCTTCTTCAGGCCCTCGACCACCTGCGACGCCACGTCGGAGTCGAGATCGATCATCAGGTACCCGATGTCGGAGTTCGTCGACAGCAGCTGCGAGTGAATGTTCGCGCCGGCGTCGCCGATGACGCGGTTCACGTCACGCAGCACGCCGGGCACGTTCTGGTGCACGTGCGAGAGGCGCCAGGTGCCGGGGGTCACGCCCAGCTCGCAGTGGGGGAAGTTCACCGACGAGGTGGTGGTGCCGAGCTCGGCGTAGCGGGCCAGGCTGGCGGCGACCTCGCGCCCGATGTTCTCCTGCGCTTCCATCGTCGAGCCGCCGATGTGCGGGGTGAGGATGACGTTGTGCAGCCCCTGCAGCGGGGTCTTGAACCCCTTGGTGTCGCTCGACTCGGGCTCTTCCGGGTACACGTCGACGGCCGCCCCGTGCAGGTGCTCGCGCTTGAGCGCGTCGGCGAGCGCGTCGATGTCCACCACCGTGCCGCGGCTGGCGTTGATCAGGCACGCGCCCTTCTTCATCTGCGCCAGCTGGGCGGCGCCGATCATCAGCTTCGTCTGCGGCGTCTCGGGCACGTGCAGGGTGACGAAGTCAGCCTCGGCCAGCAGCGTGTCGAGCGCGCCCACCACCTGCGCGTTGCCCAGGGGGAGCTTCGCGGCGACGTCGTAGAACAGCACGCGCATGCCGAAGAACTCCGCGAGGATCCCCACCTGCGTGCCGATGTGGCCGTAGCCGACCACCCCCAGCGTCTTGCCGCGCACCTCGCGGCTGCCTGACGCCGTCTTCCGCCACACGCCCTGGTGCATCTCCTGGACGCGATCGCCCAGCTCGCGGCTGAGCGCGACGATCTCCGAGATCACCAGCTCGGCGACGCTGCGCGTGTTCGAGAACGGCGCGTTGAACACGCAGATGCCCTTGCGCATGGCGTGCTCGAGCGCGACCTGGTTGGTGCCGATGCAGAAGGCGCCGATCGAGAGCAGGCTCTTCGCCGAGGGGGCGTCGAGCACGCGCTTGGTCACGTTCGTCTTCGAGCGAATGCCCAGGAAGTGCACGCCCTCGAGCTGCTCGATCAGCTGGTCTTCCTTGAGCGCCCCGCCCACGCGGCGCACGTTGTGACCTGCCTCGACCAGCGCCGACTCGGCGACGGCGTGGATGCCTTCCAACAACAGGACGTTCAGTTTCATGGGTGCGTCGTAGCGCTCCGCGTGAGGGACGCAAAGCAGAGCCAGCACCCCCCGTGGAAGATTCAGTTGCGGAACTGGGGAGGCCGGGGGGCCGCGCTCTGCTCGGAGAGCAACGAGAGCCCCTGCCGGGTGAGGATGAAGTGCACCTGGCACTTGCCCCGCTCGGTCTCGAGCTCGGCCTCGAAAACAGGCCCGGTGATGGTTCCGATGGCTGCTTCTTTTCGCGAGTTCTTCACCTGCCCGTGCGCCAGGCCCTGGTCCACCACCCCCACCGAGTCCCCCCGCTGGTACAGCTCCATCGCCACCCGGTGCAGCGCGAGCGCCAGCGGCTCTTCCATGGGGAAGGTGCTGAAGAGCACGGAGATGAGGACCCAGGGGTCGGCTTCCATCGGTGAGGAGATAACACCCTCCGCCGGTTTCGCTGGCCTCCATGGCGCAGGTCATGCCAAGCGCCGCGTCGAAATGAACGCGCCCGAGGTCTCGCAGCGTCCGTGGTCTGGCTTCGCGTTGGTCGGCTTCGCGTACGTGATCGCCCACGTGGTGGCCTTTGCGGTGGTGCAGGCGACGGCAGGGCTGCACCCGCTGGTGGTGGTCGCCATCGCCGACACTGCCGCCACCATCACCGTCTTCGTGTTCTCGCGCAGCTTCGACAACACCAGCGTCTACGATCCGTACTGGAGCGTCGCGCCCGCGAGCATCGCCGCCTGGCTCGCGCTGGGCCCGGGTAGCGCGAACGGCCTCACGCTGCGCCAGGGCGTGGTGCTCACGTTGATCGCGCTCTACGCCGCCCGGCTGACCTTCAACTGGGCGCGCGGGTGGGCGGGCCTGGGCCACGAAGACTGGCGCTACGTCGAGGTGCGAAGGAAGACCGGCCGCCTCTACTGGCTGGCCAGCTTCTGGGGGCTGCACTTCATGCCCACGGTGATGGTGTTCCTCGGTTGCCTCCCCCTGCACGCGGCGCTGGTGACGGGACCGCTGGGCTTCGGCGCGCTCGACGTGGTGGCAGGCGGGGTGACCCTGGCCGCGATCGTGATCGAGACGGTGGCCGACGAGCAGCTGCGCACCTTCCGCCGCACCGCGGCCCCCGGGGCGATCTGCGACGTGGGGCTCTGGGCGTGGTCGCGCCACCCCAACTACTTCGGCGAGATCAGCTTCTGGGCCGGCCTGTTGCTCTTCGGCCTCGCCGCGGGCGCGCCGGGGTGGTCGGCCGCGGGGCTGGTGGCGATGGTGGGCCTCTTCGTGGGCGCCTCGATCCCCCTGGCCGAGAGGCGCTCGCTGGCGCGGCGGCCCCACTTCGCCGAGCACCAGCGGCGCATCTCGATGCTCGTGCCCTGGTTCCCCCGCAAGGCCGAGTAGCTGGGGAAGAGGAAGGCCGTCGGGCTGGTCTCGCTCCGTGCTCGTGCCGTGCATGCCTCTGCGCTTCGAACGAAGACGCGAAGGTGACCCAGGCCGGGCCGCGCTTTCCAGGCCGTACACCGGGATGACGGCGTCGTACACCCGGTGTACGGGCCTGAGGGAGCGAGGGCCCGGCGCTCCTTCGCGCTGGCGCCGGTGGGCTACGCGATCCTCGCCGCCGCGCCTTCCGCCTCGTCGGGCCTTTCTGCGCGCTGAGCGTTCGGGCGGCTCGGCCGATCAGCCTCCGCGTCGGCCGCGCTCGTCAGGCGAGATCGAAGACGAGCACCTCGGCGTCGCGGACCCCCTCGAGGGAGACTTTCGCCTCGTCAGACAGCGCGGCCCCGTCACCCGCCGCCAACGCCTGCCCGTTGAGCGTCACCTCGCCGCGCGCGACGTGAACCCAGCCGTATCTGCCCGGGGCGAGGTCGAGTGAGGCCCGCTCGCCAGCCGCGAGCACCGCCGCGTAGAGCTTCGTGTCGGCGTTGATGGTCACGCTCCCGTTCGCGCCGTCGGACGAGGCGATCAACTGCAGGCCCTTCGCGCCAGGGAAGCGCTTCTGCTCGTACGACGGCCTGACGCCCAGGCGATCGGGCTGAAGCCAGATCTGGAGGAAGTGCACGCCCTCGGTCTTCGATGCGTTCTGCTCGGAATGCCTCACGCCCGTGCCCGCGCTCATGCGCTGCACCTCGCCGGGGGTGATCACCCCGTCGGTGCCGGTCGAGTCTTTGTGCGCGAGTGCGCCCTCGAGCACGTACGAGATGATCTCCATGTCCCGATGCGGGTGCGTGCCGAAGCCCTGCCCCGCCGCCACCCGGTCCTCGTTGATCACCCGCAGGGCCCGGAAGCCCATGTGCCTGGGGTCGTAGTAGTCGGCGAACGAGAAGGTGTGTTTCGTGTTCAGCCAACCGTGATCTGCACCGCCGCGCTCCACTGATCTCCTGAGGTTCATCATGCGCCCATCCTCAGCATCCGCTGTGCCACGCGCAACCTGACTGACTGGCTGCGTGGCGGCCGTTCTCCGAGCGAGCTACTCTCCTTTCGACAGTACCGACTGTCATTTTGAGAGGACCTCCCATGCGCGCGCGGAACCTGCGGCTGACCGACATCTTCGACTTCGATCCCGACGGCGGGGTGATGACGCTGGCAGGTGAGCGAGTGCTGTTGATGGACGCGGTGGCGATGGGGCTGCTGCGCCGTCAGCTGATCGGCGCCTTCGGCATGACGGGGGCGAGATCGATCTTCACCCGCTTCGGGTACACCCACGGCTACCGCCTCGCCGAGGCGATGAAGACGGCCATCCCCTGGGACGATGAGCGCGAGTGGCGGGTGGCAGGGGGGCGGCTGCACCGGCTCCACGGCATGGTGACCTTCGAGCCGGTGGAGAAGTCGACGCACGTGCCCCCGCCCTTCGCCGAGGCGGTGTGGCACGACAGCTACGAGGCCGATCAGCACCTGCTGCACCACGGCCAGGCCGAGGAGTGCGTGTGCTGGACGCTGGCCGGCTTCGCCTCGGGCTACCTCTCGAAGGCGCAGGGGCGCACCGTGTACTGCATCGAAGAGACCTGTCGCGGCAAGGGCGACCCGATGTGCCGCATGGTGGGGCGCTACCGCGAAGACTGGCCCGCCGAGCAGCAGGCGTTCTTCACCTTCTACGAGTCAGAGTGTCTCAACGAGGCGCTCACCCAGCTGCAGGTGCAGCTCAAGAAGGTCGACCGCCGCCTCGCGCAGCGGCGCCGCGAGCTCGAGGTGGAGCAGGACGAGTCAGGCCTGATCATCCGCAGCGAGGCGATGAAGACGCTGCTGGCCCAGGCGCGCCGCGTGGCGGGCGTGGACACCAGCCTGCTGCTGCAGGGCGAGTCGGGGGCGGGCAAGGAACGCATCGCCCGCTACATTCACGACGCGTCGGGGCGGCAGGCCGGGCCCTTCGTGGCGATCAACTGCGCGGCGGTGCCCGAGTCGCTGATCGAGAGCGAGCTGTTCGGTCACGCGCGGGGCAGCTTCACCGGCGCCACCACCGATCGCCCGGGGCTCTTCGAAGCAGCGAAGGGAGGCACCCTGCTCCTCGACGAGGTCGCCGAGCTGCCGCTGCCCATGCAGAGCAAGCTGCTGCGCGTGCTGCAGGAGCGCGAGGTGCGCCGCGTGGGCGAGAACAAGACGCGCAGCATCGACGTGCGGGTGATCGCCGCCACCCACCGCGACCTCGCCGCCGAGGTGAAGGCCGGGCGCTTCAGGGAAGATCTCTTCTTCCGCCTGCGGGTGATCGAGCTGCAGGTGCCGCCGCTGCGCGACCGGCCCGAAGACATCCTCCCGCTCGCGCGCCAGGCCCTCGCCCGGGCGGCGGCGCGGGAAAAGCTGCCCCTCAAGGAGCTCTCGCCCGAGGCCTCGCGCCGCGTGCTCGCCCACCCCTGGCCCGGCAACGTGCGCGAGCTGCTCAACGCGATGGAGCGCGCCCTGGTGCTCGCCCCGGGCAAGCGCATCGAGGCTGGCGACCTGCCGCCCGACGTGAAGCAGCCCCCGCCCCCCGCGCGCACGGCCGGGGAGCACCGCACCCTGGCCGAGGTGGAGCGGGAAGTGATCCTCACCACGCTGGCCGCCGAGCGGGGCAGCCGCGCCCGCACCGCCGAGCGCCTGGCGATCGGCCAGGCCACCCTCTTCCGCAAGCTCAAGCAGTACCAGTCGGAAGGGCACCTGGTCGCGCCCGCCGCCTGAGTCATTCGTGGCCTGTCGCTTGCGTTGGCGTCGGCCGTGGGCCCCGACTTCCTCTCGAAGGTGTGTGAGCGCCTCGCGGCCGCGGGGCCCGAACCTCGGGTGATCAGGGAGATAGGTGCGCTGCTTGGAGTCGGTGACCTCGAGCTGCACCCCCCTGCCCAGGGTCAGGTTTCACCCGGGCCGTCAGCGCCGACCCACTGGAGCTTCGCCGTGACCTGGCAGGGCGAGGTGGTCGCCTGGCTGACGGGTGCAGGTGAGCGCCCCGACGCAGCGCTGCAGAGCCTCGCGCCGGTGCTGGCCTGGAGCCTGGTGCAGCAGCGCGAGCGGGGCCAGGCCGAAGCCCGAATGACCGAGGTGCAGGTGCGGGCCAGCCGGGCGCTCGACCTCTCGGAGCTGGTGACCTGGCTGCTCCACGCGCGCGACGCCGGGGAGATCGAACAGCTCGGCACTTCTGCCGTCGCCACGCTGCTGAAGGTCGACGCGGGGGCCCTCCTCACCCCCACCGCCACCGGCCGCTGGCTGCTGCGCGTCCCCGCGCGCGAGCTGGTGAGCGACGGGCTCGATCTCACAGGGTCCCCGCACCTCGAGCTCCTCACCCGCAACCGGGTCGAGCTCGAGGTGGATCTCCGCGCCGGCAGCGACGCGCTCGAGGACGTGCTCTACGGCTGGGGGTACCGCCACGCGTTCTCGGTGCCGCTCGATTCAGGCAACGAACCCCAGGGCGTCCTGCTGGCGCTCTCGAACGTGCCCAGGGTGATCGACCCGGAAGCCCGGGTGGCCGCCGCGCAGCTGTCGATCATGATCAGCGTCGCGCTCGAGCGCCTGCGCGATCAGCGGCGACTGGCCGAGCACCGCAAGGCGCTCGAAGACGCCCTGCGCCTGGCGAGCATGGGCACCTGGGAGCTCGAGCTCAAGACGCTCCAGGTGACCTGGAGCAAGGAACTCCACCAGCTCTACGGCGGCGGCTTTCGCGAGCTGCAGCTCTCGCACTCGCAGGCCGAGGAGATCTTCGACGTCGAAGATCGCTTCCTCCACCAGCGGCACCTGCGCGAGCTGCTGGGCACGGGCACCACCTCGCCCTCGCAGCTGCGCGTCACCACCCTCGACGGCCGCAAGCTCTCGGTGCGCACGCTCTACGAGCTGGTCCTCGATCACGAGGGCATTCCGCAGCGGGTGCGGGCGGTCACGCGCGACGTCACGCTCGAGGTGACCTCGCAGCTCGAGCGGGAGCGGGCGCTCGAGCGGGCCACCAAGTACGAGCGCCTGTTCGCGTTGTCCGACACCCTGGCCGCGGTGGGCGACGCCGACGGGGTGATCGAGGAGGCCTCGCCTTCCTGGGCGCGGCAGCTCGGCTGGAGCTCTGCCGAGCTGCGCGGGGTGTCGATCAAGGACCTGATGCATCGCGGCGACGCGGCCGACCTGGTCGAGCTGGTGCGCGAGAAGCTGGTGAAAGGGCAGCCGTCGGGCGCCATCACCCGCATCCGCTCGAAGTCGGGTGAGTGGCGCTGGCTGTCGTGGACGGCCGCGCTCGACGACGGGCGCTTCTACGCGGCGGCCACCGACGTCACCTCGCTGGAACAGACCTCAGAGCGCCTGCGGCGCAGCCAGGAGCAGCTCAAGCAGGCCGGCGCCCTCGCCCGCGTCGGGGGGTGGGACTACGACATCGCCACCCGCGTCGTGCAGTGGAGCGACGAGGTGCGGCGGCTCTACGAGGTCGACGCCGACTACGTGCCTTCCCTGGGTCCGACCGGCAACTTCTACTCGGCGGCCAACAGGGCCGTACTGCTCGAGAACGTGGGGCGGTGCGAAGCCGACGGCACGGTCTTCGACGTCGAGCTCGAGGTGACCACTGCGACGGGCCGCACCATCTGGGTTCGGCACCTGGGCAACGCCGAGCGCCTTGAAGGGCGCACCGTCCGCATCTTCGGTGCCGTGCAGGACGTCACCGACCAGCACCAGGCGCGGGAACAGGCCCTCACCGCCTCGCGGGTGAAGTCGCAGTTCCTCGCAAACACCAGCCACGAGATCCGCACCCCGCTCAACGGCATCATCGGCATGGCGCAGCTGGCGCTCGAGACGTCGCTCTCAGGCGAACAACGCGAGTACCTCGAGGCCGTGCACGCCTCGGGCGAAAACCTGCTCGCGATCGTCAACGACATCCTCGACATCTCGAAGATCGAGTCGGGCCGCCTCGAGCTCGAGCGTATCCCCTTCTCCATGCACACCACCCTCTCCGAGGCGTTGCGCGCGCAGGCGACCCGCGCCCACGGCAAGAACCTCGAGCTGATCGTCGACGTCTTCCCCGGGATGCCCGAGCTGCTGCTCGGAGACCCGGTGCGGGTGGGGCAGATCGTCACCAACCTGGTGGGCAATGCGGTGAAGTTCACCGAGCGCGGCGAGGTGTGCGTGACCGCGTCCTTCGGCGAGGCGCAGGTGCACCTCTCGGTGCAGGACACGGGCATCGGTATTCCAGCGGATCGGATCGACTCCATCTTCGAGGCCTTCACCCAGGCCGACGGCAGCACCAACCGCCGCTTCGGGGGCACCGGGCTGGGGCTCACCATCACGCTCGAGCTGGTCAAGGCGATGGGCGGGCGGATCGAGGTCGAGAGTCAGCTCGGCAAGGGAAGCACCTTCCACGCCTGGCTCGCCCTGCCGGTGGCGCCCAGCCAGCCCCGGCTGATCGCGCCCGCCCGCTCACGGCGGGTGATGCTGGTCAGCGGCAACGCGCGGGGCCAGGCAGTCACTACGCGCCAGCTCGAGCAGCTCGGCTGCGAGGTGGTCGCCGTGCCGGCAGAAGAGGCGGTGCGGCGCCTGCTGGAGACCGAAGGGGCGCCGGTCGACCTGCTGGTGATGGACCAGGAGCTCGACGGCACCAGCGGCGTCGAGCTGTCCGAGGCGCTGGAGAACCACGAAGGCCTCAACCGCGTTCCCCGCCTGCTGTTGACGCGCGCCACCCAGCGCCCCACCGCGACGCAGCTGAAGTCCGCCGGGGTGCAGCGCTCGCTGACCCGGCCGGTGAGCACGCACGAGCTGGCCCAGACGCTGGCCCAGCTCAACCCCGGCTCGGGCTTTGGCCACCTCGAGACGGCCACCTTGGTGCGGCCGGTTCGCCGGTCGCTGAGCGTGCTGCTCGCCGAGGACAACGCGATCAACGCGCGCCTCGCCCGCAGGCTGCTGGAGCGTCTCGGCCACCGCGTCACCCACGTCACCGACGGCGCGCTCGCGGTCGAGGCGGCCGCCCAGGGCTCGTGGGACGCCGTGTTGATGGACATGCAGATGCCGGTGCTCGACGGGCTCGACGCGACCCGCAGCATCCGCGCCGCCGAAGCGCACACCCGACGTCACGTGCCGATCATCGCGCTGACCGCCAACGCGATGAAGGGTGACGATCAGATCTGCCTCCAGGCCGGCATGGACGCGTACCTCACCAAGCCCATCGATCTCGACCGGCTCGCCTCGGTGCTCGACGCGCTCGCGGAACGGCCTACAGGAATGACCGCGTGAACGCGTGCGGCAGGACCTCGGCGACGGTCCACCGGGCCTCGACCCCGCTCACCGTGCGCGAGCCGATGGGAAGGCTCGGCGCGCCGAACTCCGCCAGCACCTGGCGGCACATGCCACAGGGCGGCGTGGGCTCGCGCGAATCGACCACGATGGCCACGGCCACCGGCTTCTTGCCCGCGAGCACCATCGCGCCCACGGCGTTGCGCTCGGCGCACACCGTCAGCCCGTAGCTCGCGTTCTCCACGTTGCAGCCGGCGGCGATCGACCCGTCGTCACAGAGGATCACCGCCCCCACCTGGAACTTCGAATACGGCGCGTACGCCCGCTGTCTCGCCAGCTCGGCGGCCTCGAAGAGCTGCTGCCAGGGGACCTCGACTGCTGCGATTCCGCTCACGACAGGCATTGACGGATTCTTTCACACTTCAGCGGGGAGCTGGGCTCACGTCGACGCGGTACACGGGCACCAGGTTCAGGCGCGCGTCGAAGCCGGGGTGGCGCTGGGCGAAGAAGTGCAGCCGCGCGTCGGGGTCCTTCGCGAAGAGCGGATCTTCGAGGCGCTTGTCGAACGCGGCCTTCACCGCGGGGTCCTCGAGCTGCTCGCGGGCGAAGGCCTCGGTGAGGTAGTCCTCGAGGTACTCCTTCTGCTCGAGGTGGGCGTTGAAGAAGCCCCAGGCCACGAACGAATCGGGCGCGGTGGGCTCGAGCAGGTGCATCACCAGCTCGGCCCGCGGCTGGGCGATGGGCACGAAGAGTGAGCCCGGCGGGAGATCTTCGGTGCCTGCGGCCCAGGTGCCTCTGGCCTGCAGCGTGCCGCGGCCTTCGTAGGTGCTGGCGCGGGGCCGGGGGTCGATCACCATGCGCTCCACCACGAGCTGCGGCCGGGCGGTCTTGAGTACCTCGAAGCGGATGGCGTGGGCCTGGAGGCGCGGGGCGATCGACGCCGCGTGCGAGCCGGGAATGAGGTAGCCCGCGCGGGGCGCGCGCACGGTGAGCGAAGGCACCAGCCCCTCACGCACGACCACCTTCCACACCTGGGGCGTCTTCTCGTCGTACTGCACCCACTGCTTGCCGCTCACCTCGCTCTTCGTGCGCGTGTACGCGTAGCCCTGGAAGTCGAACGGCGTGCCCACGCGGGTGGCGTCGCTCATGAGCACCACGTCGGTGCCCGCGAGCTTCGTGGCCGCGAGGTCGGCGGCCTGGGCCGAGGCGAGCCACGCCTGGCCGTGGGCGGTCGCTTCCTCGAGCAGCCCTGCGCAGACGTCGAAGGTCGACTTCACCCGCACCGGGTACGGCTTCCACGAGTGCGTCTCGACCAGCACGCCGAAGCGGTGGTTGAGCGCCCAGTAGGCGTTGCCGAAGCGGGGCGGCGGCCAGCCGGCGGTGAAGCCGCTCTGCGGATCGTCGCCGTCGTCGAAGGCCGGGTAGAAGCCGACGGGCTGGTGGCCCTGCGCCGTGAGCTTGCCGAAGAGCGCCGCGCGCAGGGCGCGGCCGTGGGTCTGCAGCTCAGGTGGGCCGAGCCGCTGCGGCTCGAAGGTGACCGAGACGTCGTGCTGAAACTTCGCGCCGTCGGTGACGTGGAGGTCGACGTACAGCACGGGCTCGAAGCGGTGGAGCACGCCGAGCATCGCCACCATCTCGGGCGCGTCGGCCTTCATGTAGTCGCGGTTGAGGTTGTAGTTCTGCGCGGTGACGCGCCACCCCATCTGCTCGGGGCCGCGCTGGTTGGGGCGTTGGTTGGGGCCGAAGCGCTCGTGGCCGTCGACGTTGAAGACGGGCACGAAGACGAGGGTGACGGCGAGCAGCGACTTCGCCGCGGCCCTGCCCTCGAGCACCTCGCGCAGCAGCCAGAAGCCGGCGTCCTTCCCGTCGATCTCACCGGCGTGAATGCCGCCCTGCAGCAGCACCACCGGGCGCTTCTTCGCGCGCACCTGGTCCGGGGTGAAGACGCCGTCGGCCGAGGCGACCAGCATGAGCATGGGGCGGCCCATGGGGGTGACGCCGAAGCGCTCGCACTTCACCTTGCCGGGGTAGCGCTTCGGGAAGGCGGCGCAGAGGCGCTCCACTTCGTCGTAGCGGCCCGTCTTCAGCCAGCCCGAGTCTTCGGCGACGGTGGTGAGCGGAGGTGCCGCGGCGAGGAGCGCCAACAGGAGCAACGTCATTCAGGGCTCATCTCACAGAAAACCTCTCCCTGCGACGCGGGGAGAGGTCGGCCGCAGGCCGGGTGAGGGGCGCTTCGCACTAAGCTCACGCCATGACGACCGACTGGAAAGCCACCGCCTGCATCCTCTGCGAGTGCAACTGCGGCCTCGAGGTGCAGCTCGGCGGCGAAGGAGGCACGCACTTCACGAAGATCCGCGGTGACGAAGATCACCCCGGTTCCCGCGGGTACGCCTGCGAGAAGGCACACCGCCTCGATCACTACCAGCACGCCCGAGATCGCATCCGCGCGCCGCTGCGGCGCCGCGCCGACGGCACCTTCGAGGAGATCGACTGGGACACCGCCATCCGCGAGGTGGCCGCGCGCCTCGCCTCGGTGCGCGATCGCTTCGGCGGGGAGTCGATCTTCTATTACGGCGGCGGAGGCCAGGGGAACCACCTGCCCGGCGCCTACGCGACCAGCACCCGGCGCGCGCTCGGCTCGCGCTACCGCAGCAGCGCGCTGGCGCAGGAGAAGACCGGCGAGTTCTGGGTGGGCGATCGCATGATGGGCACCGTCACCCGCGCCGACTTCGAGCACTGCGAGGTCGCCTTCTTCCTCGGGAAGAACCCGTGGCACTCCCACTCGATCCCTCGCGCGCGCGTGACGCTCAAGGAGCTCTCGAAGGACCCCGCGCGCACCTTGATCGTGGTCGACCCGCGCCGCACCGAGACGGCGGAGCTGGCCGACATCCACCTCCAGGTCCGCCCCGGCACCGACGCGTGGTTGCTCTCGGCGATGCTGGGCGTGCTGGTGCAGGAAGAGCTGCTCGACCGCGCCTTCGCCGACGCGCACACGGTGGGGCTCGCCGAGGTGGTGGCGCCGCTCAAGGCGATCGACGTGGCGAAGTGCTGCGAGCGCACCGGGGTCGACGAGGCGCTGGTGCGGCGCGCCACGCGGGTGATCGCCGGGGCCCGCTCGATGGCGAGCTTCGAGGATCTCGGGGTGCAGATGAACCGCGAGTCGACGCTGGTGAGCTACCTCCACCACCTGCTCGTCGCGCTCACCGGCAACCTCGGCAGGGAAGGCACGCACTTCATCCCCACCCCGCTGGTGAACATCACCGGCGGCGCGTCTGAGCGGCCCAGCCCCGTGGCAGGCGCGCGCATCGTCGCGGGCATGGTGCCGTGCAACGTGATCGCCGAGGAGATCCTCACCGATCACCCGAAGCGCTACCGCGCCATGCTGGTGGAGGCGGCCAACCCGGCGCACTCGCTGGCCGACTCGGTGCGCTTCCGCGAGGCGCTGGCTGCGCTCGACACGCTGGTGGTGATCGACGTCGCCATGAGCGAGACGGCGCGCCTCGCGCACTACGTGCTGCCCGCGGCCACGCAGTTCGAGAAGGCCGAGGCGACCTTCTTCAACTTCGACTTCCCGAAGAACGTCTTCCACCTGCGGCGCCGGCTGTTCGCGCCCCCGCCGGGCGTGTTGCCCGAGGCCGAGATCCACGCGCGGCTGGTCGAGGCGTTGGGCGCGGTGACGCCGGAAGATCTCGCGCCGCTGCACGAGGCGGCGAAGTCGGGCCGCGCTGCGTGGGCCGCGGTGTTCATGGAGAAGGTGATGGGCGAGCCGCGCCTGGCCCCGATGGCGCCGGTGATCCTCTACCGGACCCTCGACCTGCCGCCCGAGGTGAAGGAAGGCGCCGTGCTGCTGGGCCTCGCGCTCAAGGCGGCGATGAAGAGCCCTGCCCCGCTGGAGCGCGCCGGCTTCGGAGGTGACCCGCTCGAGGCGGCGGACAAGCTCTTCACCGCCATGCTCAGCAGCGCCTCGGGGCTCGTCTTCGCCATCGACGAGTGGAGCGAGGTGCTGGGGCGGATCACCACGCCCGGCGGGAAGATCCACCTCGCGCTGCCGGACCTGCTCGCCGAGCTCGCGCGCGTGTTGGGTCCGGCTGCGGAGGAAGGCGACCCGGCCTTCCCCTTCGTGCTGTCCGCGGGCGAGCGGCGCTCGTTCACCGCGAACACGATCATCCGCGACGGCGAGTGGCGGAAGAAGGACGCCGACGGCGCGCTGCGCATCAGCCCGTCCGACGCGGCGACGCTCGGGCTCACCACCGGCGGCAAGGTGAAGGTCACCACCAGGCGCGGCTCGGCGGTGGTCTCGGTCGAGGTGTCCGAGTCGATGCAGCGCGGCCACCTCTCGCTGCCCAACGGCATGGGCACCGGCCCCGCGGGGATCGCACCCAACGAGCTGACCTCGGCGGGCGATCGCGACCCGTTCGTGGGCACGCCGTGGCACAAGTTCGTGCCGGCGCGGCTGGAACGGGCCTGACCCGCAAGTACGCTCAACCAGGCCTGTTTTCGAAACTTTGCACTCGGAAAGGGGCGGCGCGGTCAATCACCTCCTGTGCTCAAAACCGCCCCTCCCCTCGACGCACATCCTCCTCAACTCGCCGCCCTGTATCGCTCCTTCGGACCCATCATCTACGCGCGCTGCCGGCGAGCCCTGAAGGAAGACGAGGCGGCTGTCACGGCGACCCACGAGGTCTTCCTTCGGGTGCTGCCCTCGCTGGGCGCCTGCCCGCGCGCAGCCGTCGCGGCGATCGCCAGCGCGTGCGATCTCGTCTGCTCGGGGAAAATGGGGACAGGCTACTTTTCCGTCCGTCCGCGGGTGAGCGGGGACAGGCAATAAGCAGCCTGTCCCCATTTTCTCAGAGGTCGAGCGTGAGCTCCACCATCGTGGGGCGATAGCCGAGGCGCTTGAACAGCGCCTGGCCTTCGACGTTCGACGACGCGGAATACAGGACCACCTGCTTTGCCCCCAGCTTCGCGAAGCGCGCCTTCGCTTCGACCATCAACGCCTGCGCCACGCCGTGGCGTCGATGCGCCGGCGAGACGAACACGTCGTGCACCGCGCCGTGCGCGTCGAGCAGCTTGGCCCAGTCGCGCGACTCCAGGGTGCCGAAGAGATACCCGGCGACGACGCCCTCGAGCTCGGCGGTGAGCAGCAGCACGCCCTGCTCGCCGAGCTGCGACTGGAAGTAGCGGCGGTAGCCCTTCGCCACGTCGGGCGTGGTGAAGAAGCGGGTGGTGTCCCAGGCGTGGTGGAGGAGCACCAGCTGCTCGGCGAGCAGAGAGACTGCGTCGAGATCGGCGCTCGTCATGTCGCGGATGACCGTCATGACTGGCGTGGTAGGAGCCTCGCAGGAGCAATGCAACGCATGTCGCCTCGATGCACGCAGGGAGACGCCACCCGCCCGGAAGTGTGGGCCCGCGCGCTCGAGGGCCGGCGCGCGGACGTGTTGTTGAGCGACCCGCCGTATTGCCTGCTCACGCGGCGCCGGAAGGACGGCGACCTGCGCGATCCGAAGCACAAGAAGATCGACCGCGGGCCGGTGCGGCGCTTCGAGAACGTGCGCGAGTTTCGCGACTTCACCAGGCAGTGGCTCGAGGTGGCGCTGAAGCACCTCACGCCCGGGGCGCCGCTGGTGCTGTGGATGAACCTGCTCGGCCGCGAGCCGATGACCGCGGCGTGCCGCGAGCTCGGCTACGGGCACGTGCGCGGCGAGTTCGTGTGGGGCAAACGCACCCGAGAGGGGAACAGCGGCGAGGAGATCCTGCGCGTGGTGGAGACCGCGCTCGTGTTCTCGCGCACGCCAGCGCCGGCGCAGCTGCCCGAGTCCCCCGCCCTGCCCTGGGCCGCGGTCGCCGGCTACGACGACGACGGTGAAGCGGCGGCGTGGGGCAGCCACCCGAACCACAAGCCGTTCGGCGTGCTCGAGCCGCTGGTGCGGACGTGGAGCAGGCCGGGGCAGCTGGTGGTGGATCCGTTCGCCGGTTCCGGCTCGATTCCCGCGGCGGCACTGCGCCTGGGGCGAGAGGTCGCGTGCATCGAGCTCGAGGCCGAGTGGGCCGAGCGGGTCACGAAGAGACTGAACTGCCTCCCTCTCCCTACTGAATGGAAATCTCAAACGGCCCACGAGTGACCGCCTCGCCATCGACGATCACATAGACGGTCTGTCCGCCCATCACCGGGAAGCTGATCGACTCCGGCTGACCCGGGCCGTTGAGCGTGGTCCCGGCGACGCAGATGTTGGTTCCACAGGCCGCCTGCGCGTAGAGCAGCGGATCGAACGTGCCGTTGAGCGGCGTCACCGTGACCGTGTAGTTGGTCGTGGTGGCCGGGCTGAGCGCGTACGCCACGTCGCGGCCTGAAGCGGCGCCGCCGGCCGGGCAGGTGCCGACCGAGGGACCGTAGTCGTCGACGACGCCGGTGACGTCGGTGGTGCCGGTGAAGACGCCGCCAGCGGTCACATCGGGTGCCATCGCGCACGTGTCGCCGCCGTTGAGCGCTCCGGTCCCACCGCCTCCACCGGTCGCGCCACCGCCGCCGGTCGCGCCACCGCCGCCGCCAGTCGCCGCGCCGCCCCCACCTGTCGCGGCGCCTCCTCCTGTCGCGGCGCCTCCTCCTGTCGCAGCGCCTCCTCCTGTCGCAGCGCCTCCTCCTGTCGCAGCGCCTCCTCCTGTCGCAGCGCCTCCTCCTGTCGCAGCGCCTCCTCCCGTCGCGGCGCCTCCTCCTGTCGCGGCGCCTCCTCCTGCTCCTCCGTCCTGGCCGATCGTCCCATCGAGGTACCGCATGCGGTGACGAAAAGTGCTGCTGCGAGCATCAAGCGCTTCATGGGTGGGAACCTACTCGGCTTCTGGTTTGCCCTCGCCCCGACCCTCTCCCCTCGGGAGAGGGAGACATCGGGGTAGAGTCGCAGCCCGTGCGCCCCACCGTGCTCCTCTTCGACATCGACGGAACCCTGGTCAGCACCGGGGGCGCGGGGAGGCGCTCGATCGAGCGCGCGTTCCTGTTGGTGCACGGCCGTGCGGACGCGTGCAGTCACTTCACCTTCGACGGCATGACCGATCGCAGCATCGTGCGCCTCGGGCTCCAGGCCATCGGCGTCGCAGCCGACGAGGCCGCGATCGACGTGCTGCTCGCGCGCTACGTGCAGTGCCTCGATGAAGCAGTCCAGTCGGTGCCCGAGGCGCAGTACATCGTGCACGCAGGAATGCGCGAGGCGGTCGACGCCGGCCTCGCCGCGGGAATGGCCGTGGGCCTCGGCACCGGCAACGTCCGCGAGGGCGCGCGGGTGAAGCTGGGGCGCGTGGGGCTCTTCGAGAAGTTCTCCTTCGGCGGCTTCGGAGATGATCATGAGCTCCGGCCCGAGCTGATCCGCCTGGGAGCGGAGCGTGGGACCCAGCAGCTCGGCGTGACCCTGCGAGAGGCCCGCGTGGTGGTGATCGGCGACACCCCGAAGGACGTCGCCGCCGCGCAGGCGATCGGCGCCGAGAGCGTCGCGGTGGCGACGGGCGGCTTCACCGTCGAGCAGCTCAGGGCGAGCGGCGCGACCCGTGTCTTCGCGACCCTCGCCGATGAGGGTGGTCTCGACGCGATCCTGCGACCGCCCGATTGAGCAGCCGGGATCCGGGGAGGGGCTTCACCGGACCGGGCCGAGCAGAGACGCTGAGCGCATGCCGGCCCCGGACAGCTTCGTGACCTACGCGCGCCGCTTCTGCGAGTTCATCGAGCACGCGTCCGAGCTGCCGGTCGAGCAACGGCTCCTCACCGCGCGCACCCTCCTCCTCGAGCTGTACCCCGCTGCCCTCCGCCTCCCGCTCCTGGAGTCGCCCGATGGCGTCGAAGCAGGGCCCGACCCGGACCCTCCCAGGGGGTGGGCCGGCTTCGGCGAGCTCGATTCCTACTGGGAGGTCTTCGACCCCTACGAGCAGTCAGAGCCCGTCACCGGTTCGCTCTCTGACGATCTCCTCGACGTGTATCGCGATCTGCGCCGGGGCCTCGCCCTCTGGGACGGTGGTGCTCCGAGAGCCGCGGCGGTCTGGGAGTGGCGCTTCAACTTCGAGGCGCACTGGGGCGATCACGTGGTCGACGCGCTGCGCGCCCTGCACCGCGCCTGCAAGCGCACCTGAAGGACACGCCGGGACGGCCCCCGTTCGTCCCGAGCGGAGTCGAGGGCGCCCGGGCTCGCAGGCACGTCCTTTCGAGGCCTATGGGAAGGGCAGGAAGAACGCCTCGAGGAACACCTCGGGCTGCAGATCGAGGTCGCCCTCGGGCCGGCGTTGATACCCGCGCCCCTCGTACAACGCGCGCACCCCGTGGGCTCCCCGACGCACGTGCAGGCAGACGCCGGCGTACTTCTGCGCCCGGGCCCACGACTCGGCCAGGTCGAGCAGCTTCGAGGACAGCCGGCTTCCCCGCTGGCTGGCCTTCACCGCGAGCTGGCGCAGATCGGCGGCGCCCGGAATCCACGACTCCGAGCGCGACGCACCGGGGGGCCACATCGTCACCGTGCCCACCACCACGCCGTCCGATTCCGCCACCCACACCTTCGCCTCGGGGCGCTTGCTCGCCACGTCACGCAGCTCGGCCTTGCGGCGCTCGGTGACCGTGACCTCGGGCATCTTCACCGCGTACCGGCTGACGAAGGCGTCGACGAGCAGCTCCCCGATGGCTTCGTCGTCCTGAGGAACCGCTTCCCGCAACACCACACTCGACATGCCGTGGCGAAATAGCACCGGCCGCGGGCTCCGCTTGGGTAAATGGCGTGCATGGCCGTCCGCCGCTTGACCGTGCCTGCCGGTGCAGGGCCCCGCCTCGACGCGTTCCTCACCAAGGCCGTGCCGGGCTTCTCGAAGGTCCAGGTGCAGCGCCTGCTCGCCGACGGCAGGGTGAAGGTGAATGGGAAGAAGGCCAAACCCATGCGCCGCATCGTCGGCGGAGAAGAGGTCGAGCTCGACCTGCCCGAGGTGCAGAAGGCGCCCGCGGCGCCCGACGGGCCGAAGCTGCGCGCGCTCTACGAAGACGCGAAGTGGCTGGTGATCGACAAGCCGTCGGGCCTGGTGGTCGAGCCGGAGCGCGGCCAGGCCTCCGTCGTGGGACTGGCCGCGGCGCAGTTCGGCGGCTTCAACGTGGGGGGCGTGGCGCAGCCCGGCGTGGCGCACCGGCTCGACAAGGACACCACCGGCTGCCTGCTGCTCTCGAAGACCGACGATGCGCTGGGCGAGCTGAAGCAGGCGTTCGAAGAGAAGCGGGTCGGCAAGACGTACCTCGCGCTGGTGTGGGGTGTGCCTCCCGAGGCCGGCAAGCTCGATCAGCCGTATGGGCGGCACCCGGAAGATCCGCGGCGCTACACCACTCGCTTCCCGTCGGCGCGGAAGGCCCGGTTGTCGTGGAAGCGGCTGGAGCAGTTCGGTGAAGAGGCGGCGCTGGTCGAGATCAACCTCGACACCGGCCGCACCCACCAGATCCGCGCGCAGTTCGCAGACCTGGGGCACCCGGTGCTGGGCGACTGGCTCTACGGCACGGCGGCGGCGAAGGCGGCGGGCTTCGGCCGGTTCGCGCTGCACGCGGCGAGGCTCGCGCTGGAGGGCCTGACGAAGAAGCCCCTCACCCTCGAGGCCCCGCTCCCGGAGGACTTCAAGAGCGCGCTGGACGCCCTGCGTGCTAAGTCGGGCCGATCATGATGATGACCTCGCTGCTCGACGCGTTCGACACGGTGTCCCACTCGGAACAGCTGCTGCGGCGGCTCGAGTCGGCGACCGCTGAGCTCTCGAAGAAGCAGGGCCTGAAGGAAGAGAAGGCCTGGCTCGACACCGCCATGGCGCGCGTAGCGGCGGCGCGCGAAGGCGTGGGCGACCTGCTCACCCGGGTGCTCCGCCTGCCGGAGCTCGAGTCGCTGCGCGAAGATCACGCGCGCACCCTCCAGGGCGCGGCCGTCGACGCGGTGGAGCGGCTGCACGCGGGCATCACCTTCGCCGCCGGCGGTCGCGCGCCGATCCTCGAGGCGCTCTATGGCAAGTTGAAGATGCCCGTGCTGCGCCGCTGCGATCGGGAGGACTTCGAAAAGTTCTGCGTCGACTTCGAGAAGCGGCTCAACACGAGCTACGCGAAGCGCATGTTCGCTGACGCGTCGTTGGCGGTGGTCGCGCCGGCGCTCGCGCAGCTGCAGCAGGCGTTCGCCACGTGGCGCGGCATCTTCTCGAACGAGGTGCTCAGCGATCAGCAGGCCCAGGCGCTGCGTGACGAGCTCGACGCGGTGGCCCGCCGGCTCGAGCTGCCCTGCCGGCAGGCGCGGTTGCTGGCCGAGGCGGCGCTGACGCCGCTCAAGGAGCTGCTCGAGAACTCGGGGCTCAGCCAGAAGCCGAAGCGCCGCTCGAAGGCGGCCGAGGCGCAGGACGAGTCGTCGATGCTCGACGAGGACCCGGTGGACCCGTCGATCCCCAGCGCGGAAGAGCTGGCTGAGCTGAGCGCACCTGCCGAAGCAGCAGCGCCGGCCGAGGTGATCGAAGACGAGAAGCCACGTCGCGCGAGGAAGCAGAAGAGCGCAGAGGCCTGAAGGCGCCTGTCTCCGTGTCTCCCTCTCCCTGCGCAGCGGGGAGAGGGCCGGGGTGAGGGGCGGATCGCATTGCTTCACCAGCCGGGTCGCTTCACCAGGCGCGTCATGGAAAAGCGGCCCCGACCTCGGCACCTGAGCGTCCTCGCGGCACGAGCGCGGACAAGACCCGCCGGTACCGCGCCCTTCGAGGCTGTCCTCACGCCTGCCCCCGACTTGAGGTATCCGCAACCCCGTGACGCCGCTCCCCATCGACACGCTGCTGCCCGACATCGTGAGTGCCCTGCGCACCCGCGAGGCGCTCGTGCTCGAGGCGCCCCCCGGAGCGGGCAAGACCACGCGGGTCCCCCCTGCCCTGCTCAAGGCCGGCCTGGCAGGCGACAAGGAGATCATCGTCCTCCAGCCGCGCCGCCTGGCCACCCGTCTCGCCGCCATCCGCGTCGCGGAAGAGCTCGGCGAGCGCATCGGAGAGACCATCGGCTACCAGGTGCGCTTCGAAGACGTCTCGAGCAAGCGCACCCGCATCCGCTTCGTGACCGAGGGCATCCTCACCCGGCGCCTCGTCGGCGATCCGCTGCTGCGTGACGTGGGCATCGTGGTGCTCGACGAGTTCCACGAGCGTCACCTCGCCGGAGATCTCGCGCTCGCGATGCTGCGCCGCCTGCAGCAGGGCCCCCGCAAGGACCTCAAGCTCGCGGTGATGTCGGCCACGCTCGACGCCGCGCCCATCGCCACCTGGCTGGACGACGCGCCGAGCCTGCGCAGTGAAGGCCGCCGCTTCGAGGTGAGCCTCGAGCACCTCGAGCGCGACGACGATCGCCACGTCGATCAGCAGGTGCTCGCCGCGCTCAAGCGGCTGGTGCAAGCCGGGCTCGACGGCCACGTGCTGGTCTTCCTCCCGGGCGCGGGCGAGATCCGCCGGGCGATGGAGACCTGCCAGGACTTCACCCAGCGCCAGGGCCTGGAGCTCCACGTGCTGCACGGGGACCTCGCGCCGGCCGAGCAGGATCGCGCCCTCAAGCCGTCGGCGAAGCGGAAGGTGATCCTCTCCACCAACGTGGCCGAGACCTCGGTGACCATCGACGGCATCGCAGCGGTGATCGACTCCGGGCTCGCGCGCGTGGCGTCGCACTCGGCGTGGACGGGCATGCCCATGCTCAAGCTGGCGAAGATCTCGAAGGCCTCTGCCACGCAGCGTGCCGGCCGCGCGGGCCGCACCCGGGCCGGCACCTGCCTGCGCCTGTACACGAAGGGAGACTTCGACGGCCGCCCCGCTACCGACGCGCCCGAGATCCGCCGCATGGACTTCACCGAGTCGGCGCTGGCGCTGCGCGCGATGGGGGTGACGAAGCTCGCCGACTTTCGCTTCTTCGAGGCGCCCGCGGCCTCGTCACTCGAAGCGGCCGACTCGCTGTTGCACGCCCTGGGCGCCATCGATCGCGACGCGGCGCTGACGAAGATCGGGCGCAGGCTGCTCCAGTTCCCGCTGCATCCGCGGCTGGCGCGGCTGGTGGTGGAGGCCGAGAACCTGGGTGTGGCCAGGGACGGCGCGACGCTGGCGGCGCTGCTGGGTGAACGCGACATCCGCCTCGAGACGCGCACGCGCTTTGGTCCCGGTGGCTCGTCGGCGCACGCGCAGAGCGGCCCGTCTGACCTGCTCGAGCTGCTCGAGCGCTATGAGCAGGGCCAGCGAGGGGGGGCCAGGCAGGCGGGCCTCGATGCAGGCGCGATGAGCTCGGTGGATCGGGTGACGAAGCAGCTCTCCCGCATCCTCGACACGAACAGCGCCAACGCGCCGCGCACGAACGCCGAGCGCGAGTCATCGCTGCTGCGCTCGGTGCTGGCGGGCTACCCCGATCGCGTGGCGAAGCGCCGCCGGCCGCGGGCGCCCGAGCTCGTCTTCGCCGCGGGTGGTTCCGCGACCCTCGATCCCGCCTCGGTGGTGCACGACGACGACCTGATGGTGGCGGTCGACGCCGAAGAAAAGAAGGGCGGCGTGGTGGTGCGCCTGGCCAGCCGCGTCGATCCGGAATGGCTGCTCGAGGTCGCGCCCGATTCCCTCGGAGAGGTCGACCGGCTCGAGTGGAACGCCACCGCGCGCCGCGTCGATCGCGTGACCCGGCTCACGTACGGCGCGCTCACGCTCGAGGAGACGCGCAACCCCGCGCCCGCCTCTCCCGAGACGAGCGCGATCCTCGCCGAGCACGCCGTGGCCGAGGGGCCGCAGGCCTTCGCCGAGCTCGAGCGGCTCACCAACTGGCAGTGCCGCATCGAGACGCTGCGCACCGGCTACCCCGAGGCCCACTTCCCCACGGTCGACACCGCGTTCCTCAAGGACGCGCTCCGCGCCCTGTGCGAGGGCCTGCGCTCGTTCAAGGAACTCGAAGAGGCGAGCCTGCTCGACCTGCTGCAGTCGCGGCTCACGCCCCAGCAGGCCCAGCTGCTGGCGAAGGAAGCGCCCGACAAGATCACCCTGCCCGGCGGCCGCGCCCTCAAGATCACCTGGGAACCCGGGAAGCCTCCGTGGGTCGAGTCGCGGCTGCAGGACTTCTTCGGCATGGTGAAGGGCCCCATGGTCGGTCGCACGCCGCTGGTGCTGCACCTGCTGGCGCCGAACCACAACGCGGTGCAGGTGACCACCGACCTCGCCGGCTTCTGGGATCGCCACTACCCCGCCGTGCGCAAGGAGCTGATGCGGCAGTACCCGCGCCACCACTGGCCCGACGATCCACGCACCGCGCTGCCGCTACCGCCCAGGCGCCGCACATGATCTGGGTCGCTCTGCCTCGGCCAGACTTCCGCTTCGCTTCAGTCTGTCTCGCGCAGCGTTCCGCTGCTGGCGGCTCCGCTCCATGATCCAGGTCGCTCTGCCTCGGCCAGACTTCCGCTTCGCTTCAGTCTGTCTCGCGCAGCGTTCCGCTGCTGGCGGCTCCGCTCCATGAACCCGCAGACCACGCGCGTGGTGGTGTTCCTGGTGCTGGTGCTGATGGTGATCGCCTCGGCCGGGTTTGCCGCGCTGGTGCGCGTCGGAGATCGGGTGGCTGGCCGCCCTTTGAAGAAGAGCTGGCTGGCCCGCGTGTCCTTCACCCTGCTCGGCCTCGGGGCCGCGTGCTTCGGTTACGCCCTGTTCATCGAGGCCGATTGGCTCGAGGTGACGCGCGTCACGGTCGAGACGGACAAGTGGCCCGCGGGGAAGAAGCTGAGGATCGCGCACCTGAGCGATCTGCACGTCGAGCGGCCAACCCGCGCGATGAGCCGTCTGGCCGAGGTGCTCCGCGACGAGAACATCGACCTCATCGTCTTCACCGGAGACTCGATCAACCGCGCCGACGCGGCCCCGCTCTTCCGCTCGACGCTCGGTGGCCTCCCGGCACGCCTGGGCCGGGTCGCCGTGCGCGGCAACCACGACGTGCACTTCTGGGGGAAGATCGATCTCTTCGGCGGCGGCATCGCCACCGAGCTGATGAGCGACGCTCCGCTGCTGCTCGAGAACGGTTCGCTCGCCATCTGCGGCGCGCCGTTCTGGGCGCTCGAGGGCGTCCCGGGCTGCCTGTCGAAGGCCCCGGCCGGCGCGCTGGTGATGTTCGTGTACCACTCGCCGGATCTCGTCGAGTCGCTCGCGCCCGCGCCGGATCTGTACCTCGCGGGGCACACGCACGGCGGGCAGGTCGCGCTGCCCTTCTACGGAGCGCTCATCACCATGTCGAACTTCGACAAACGCTACGAGGCGGGCCGGTACCAGGTGGGCAAGACCATGCTCTACGTGACGCGTGGGATCGGCTTCGAGCCACATCTGCCCCGGGTGCGGTTCTTTGCGCGGCCCGAGGTCACCCTCATTGACCTCGTTGGGACTCTTGAGCCGCTATGAACCCATTCGCGCCGCGCGGGCCGCGAAGAACTTCTGCAGCGACAGCGCGTACTCCTCGTGCGCCCGCAGCTCGACCGAGTCCAACTGGAGGCGCTTGAACACCTTGTTCCGCTCCTCGCGCCGCGCCGCCATGAACTTCTGAAAGCGCCCCCGCACCCGCGGATCAGACGTGTCGATCGTCATGCGCTCGCCGGTCTCGGGATCTTCCAGGTCCACCACGCCCAGCGCCGGGAACTTCTCCTCGAACGGGTCGTTCACCACCACCGGCACCAGATCGTGCTTCCGCCCCACGATCCGCAGCCCCTTCTCGTACTCCTGAGCGATGAAGTCGGAGATCAGGAACGTGACCGTCTTCCGCTTCGCCACGTGAGACAGGTACGTGAGCGCCTCGTTGAGGTTGGTCCCGTGGCCCTTCGGCTTGGTGGTGAGGATGTCCGTGATCAACCGCAACACGTGGCTCTTGCCCTTGCGCGGCGGCACCACCTTCTCGATGCGATCGCTGAACAGCACCAGCCCCACCCGATCGTTGTTCGCGATCGCCGAGAACGCGATCTGCGCCGCCACCTCGGCCGAGAGCTCGGCCTTGCTCCGCTCGCCGCTGCCGAAGCTGCCTGACGCCGACACGTCGACCAGCAGCATCACCGTCAGCTCGCGCTCCTCGGTGAACACCTTCACGTAGGCGTCGTTCATGCGCGCCGTCACGTTCCAGTCGATGGTGCGCACCTCGTCGCCCGGCTGGTACTGCCGCACCTCGGAGAACGCCATGCCCCGGCCCTTGAAGACCGAGTGGTACTGGCCCGACAGCACCGAGCTCACCACCTTGCGGGTGGTGATCTCGAGCCGGCGGATGCGCTTGATCAGCTCGCGCGGCAGCATGACTTATGGAACTTCGACGCGCTCGAAGATGCGCTGAATGATGCGCTCGGTCGTGAGCTCTTCGGCCTCGGCCTCGTAGGTGAGCGAGATGCGGTGGCGCAGTACGTCGAGCCCGATCGCCTTCACGTCTTCTGGCGTGACGAAGCCGCGGTGCCGCAGGAACGCGTGCGCCTTGGCCGCCATGGTGAGCGAGATGGTCGCGCGGGGGCTGGCCCCGTACTGGATGAAGTCGGGCAGGTCCTTGAGCCCGTACTTGAGCGGCTCGCGCGTCGCGAACACCAGCGAGAGGATGTAGTCCTTCACCTTCTCGTCCACGTAGATCGCGTTCATCACCCCGCGCGCCGACGCGATCTGCTCGGTGGTGATCACCTTCTGCGCCTTCGGCACGGCGTCACCCGTCATCTTGTTGAGGATCTCCTTCTCCTCTTCACGAGTCGGGTACCCCACCTTGATCTTCAGCATGAAGCGGTCGACCTGCGCCTCGGGCAGCGGGTACGTGCCTTCCTGCTCGATGGGGTTCTGCGTGGCGAGCACGAGGAACGGCGAGGGCAGCGGGAAGGTGGTGTTGCCGATGGTGACCTGGCGCTCCTGCATCGACTCCAGCAGCGCCGACTGCACCTTCGCGGGCGCGCGGTTGATCTCGTCCGCCAGCACCACGTTGGCGAAGATGGGGCCCTTGCGCACCGCGAACGAGGCGGTCTGCTGGTTGTAGATGACCGTGCCCACCACGTCGGCGGGCAGCAAGTCGGGCGTGAACTGAATGCGCTGGAACTGCGCGGCGATCGCGTCGGCGAACGTGCGCACCGTGAGCGTCTTCGCCAGGCCCGGCACGCCTTCGAGCAGCACGTGGCCGTTGCAGAGCAGCCCGATCAGCAGCCGCTCGAGCATCGGCTTCTGGCCGACGATGACCTTGGCGGTCTCGAGGAAGAGGGGCTCGATGAAGGCAGATTCTTTCTGAACCGCCTCGGTGATCGCCTTGATGTCGGTGTTCATTTCTCTCGTCGCTCCGCCTCGGCGCATCTTCCGCTGCGCTTCAGCTGCTTGGCCCAGCTTCGCTGGGACGGCTTCGCTCGGTTCTCTGGTCGCTCCGCCTCGGCGCATCTTCCGCTGCGCTTCAGCTGCTTGGCCCAGCTCCGCTGGGACGGCTTCGCTCCGGCGCGTTACCGGAGCTGGTCGAGCTTGGTGCGCGCGTCGCTCTGCAGCTCGGGCCGCACGTCGGGCGCGTTCGAGGCCACGTAGCGCTGGTAGTACGCCCGCGCGTCGTCGACCCGGTTCATGCCGCGGTACGCCTCGGCCAGCCCGTAGAGCGCGTCGGAGCGCGCGGGGTCGAGCTTGAGCGCGTACTGGTAATCGACCGCGGCCTCCGCGAACCGGCGCAGGCCGATCAGCGTCGAGCCGCGCGCCACGTAGCCCACCGTCAGCGCAGGCTCGAGCTTGAGGCTCTCGTTCAGGTAGTTGAGCGCCTCGCCGTAGCGGCGCTGGGTGATCAACTGCACGCCACCCTCGTAGTACTGGCGCGCCTGGGTGCGGGTCGACTCGGCGACGGGGCCGGTGCCGGGGGCCTTGTTCGCCTCCTGCGGCGAGCCCCCGCCGGTCTGCATCATCTTCTGCTGCGCGCGCGCGATGTTGTCGGCCGCGCTCTTGCGCACCGTCGGGTCGGGCGAGACCTGCTGCACGGTGTTCCAGCGATCGATCGCCTGCGAGTAGTAGCCCAGCACTGCGTACGCGTTGCCGAGCTTGAAGAGCGCCTCGACGTCGTTCGGGTTGCCGTTGACCGCGTCCTGGTAGGCGAAGCTCGCCTCGCGGTACTTCTTCTCGGCCCAGAGCTTGTCGCCCTCGGCCACCTTCTTCGCGGCGACGGCGCCGAGGTTGGTGGCAGGCGCAGGCGTGGCAGTGGGCGCGGGAGCCGGAGCCACGGCCACCGGAGCGGGCGCGGGAGCCGCGGCCTTCAAGGTGGCGATCGACTCCTTCGCCTTGTCGATCCACTTCTGCTCGGTCGCGCGCGTTTCCTTCTTCAGGTACGTCTCGTACGCCGCGATCGCCTTGTCGTTCTGGCCGGCGCCCTTGTACGACTCGGCCAGGCCGTAGAAGCCGTCGGGGTCGGTCGCGTCGAGCGCGGTGTAGCGCTCGTATGCCTGGGCGGCGGCGGGGAAGTCAGACGACTTGCGCGCGGCGTAGCCGAGGTTGAACCACGCCAGCTTGAAGGTCGGGTCGGCCTCGGTGGCCGCGCGGAACTGGGCGATCGCCTCGCCCGCCTTCTTCTGCTTGAAGAGCACGCTCCCCAGGCCGTTGAGCGCGGGCGCGTAACCGGGCGTCGCCTTGATCGCGTCCTGGTAGGCCGCGGCTGCCTCGTCGAGCTTGCCGGCCGCCAGGCCCGCCTCACCCTTCTCGAAGGCCGCCTTCGCCGCCGGTGACGGGTTCGCCGCGAACGCCGCGGTCGAGATCAGGAACAGCAGAGAAACCAGGGTCTTACGCATTTGAGAGTCTCCTGCGGGGCGTCGGCCGACTTGTGCCCACATGAACGCCCGAAGGGTTAGCAAAGTTCACTCCGCCATGCGACCTGTAGTGGCCGCAGAAGGTGAACACGATCACCCGGACTGTTTCTTCTTCATCAACGACGGAAGGCTCAAGACCACGATGGCGGCGATGACGAGGCCCGCGCCGATACCCTCGCGCGGGTCGAGCGGCTTGCCGATGCCCAGGGCCCACAGGCTCAAGGTGGCCACCACGCCGGCGAGCATGCTGGAGGCGCGGTTGACCGGCACCGAGAAGGTGTTCTCGCGTTTATCGAGCAGCACCAGCGCGCCGAAGATGCCGGTGCCCTGCGAGAGCACGCCGATGCCCACGGCCCACAGCGCCGGCAGCGTGAAAGGGAACTCGATGAAGCCGCGGCGGATGTTGTCGAACTCGCCGCCGCCGATGATCGCGAGGATGCCGAGCCCGAGCAGCGCCGCCGGCGTCGACACCAGCTGCTCTTCGACGAAGTAGCGCCGCGTCACCTCGAGGTCCTCGCTCTTGGCGAGCTTCGACATGAAGCGCAGGCGGATGAAGTAGGCGCCCAGGTACGCGCTCACGTCGAGGATGGCGAGCAGCGGCAGGGTGAACGATTCGTCGCGGCCGATCATGGTGACCAGCAGCGAGCTCAAGGTGAGCGCGGTGGCGACCCACGAGGTCCACTTCACCTTGCGCCGTGAGAGCGCGTCGACCATCGGCGCGATCATGAGCACGCCGCCACGGAGCAGCAGCATCATGAACACGATGCTCACCCCGCTGATCGTGTACGCGAGCGTGGTGGTGGTGAGGATGGTCGCGCCGCACAGGCCCGACAGCGCCGTCCACCGCGTGGGGAACGGAATCGAGAGCGAGCCGAACTGCTTCTTGCCCGCGCTCTTCCACCACCCCGTCGCGTAGAGGAAGACGATGGTCGCGCACAGCGACGAGAGCGTGGACAGGGGAAGAATGGTGTTCCCCGGCACCTTGTCGCCGAGCTTCCCGTCAGACAGCGCCTTGGTGAGCGCGGAGTACGGCGCGTAGGCCGCGAAGTACCCGAAGGCCCACCACCAGATGCTGACCTGCTTGTCCCCGGGCGCCGCGGTCGTCAAGGGCCCGAGTTTGTCACATTCTCGCAACAGCGCACTTCTTCAGCGTCAGCGCTTTCGCGCTTCCACTGTCGCCCGTGAGAGGCGCTGATACGGGTCGGCGGTCCTCAGAGGCACGTGCGTCAATTTCAGAGCGACGCGAGCGACTGCTTGGCGGCCGCCACCACGTGCTGCGCCGTAAGCCCGTAGTGCTCGAACAGCGCCTTGTCCGGGGCCGAGGCGCCGAACTTGTCCACGCCCACGGCCACGCCGTGATCGCCGATCCACCGCTCCCAGCCGAAGGTGACGCCCGCCTCGACCGACACGCGCGCCTTCACGGCCTTCGGCAGCACTGACTCGCGGTACGCCGCGTCCTGGGCCTGGAAGACCTCCATGCACGGCATCGACACCACCCGCGTGGGGATGCCGTCCTTCTCCAGCTGCTCCTTCGCCGCCATCGCCAGCTGCACCTCGCTGCCGGTGGCGATGATGATCAGCTTCGCCGCGCCCGCCGCCTCGGCCAGCACGTACGCGCCCTTGTGCAGGCCCTTCGCCGACCCGAGCTTGCTGCGATCGAACGTGGGCACCTTCTGCCGCGTCAGCACCAGCCCCGTCGGGCCCTTCTTGCGCTCGAGCGCGAACAGCCACGCCTCCGCCGCCTCGGCCGCGTCCGCGGGCCGCATGGTGTTCATCAGCGGCATCGCGCGCACCGACGCCAGCTGCTCCACCGGCTGGTGCGTGGGGCCGTCTTCACCGAGCCCGATCGAGTCGTGCGTCCACACGTGGATCACCGGCAGGTGGTTCATCGCCGCCAGCCGCACCGCCGGCCGCATGTAGTCGACGAAGCAGAAGAACGTGGCGGTGAAGGGCCGCACGCCCCCGTGGTACGCCATGCCATTGGCGATCGACGCCATCGCGTGCTCGCGCACCCCGAAGTGGATGTTGCGCCCCGCGCCGGTCTGGCCGTCGAAGCTGCCCCCGTCCTTGAGCGTGGTCTTGGTCGAGCCCGACAGGTCGGCGTCGCCGCCGATCAGCTCGGGCACCAGCTTCGCCAGGGCGTTGAGCGCCTGGCCCGAGGCCGTGCGCGTCTCGACGCCCGTGCCCGCGGGGAAGACGGGCAGCGCCGCCGCCAACCCGTCGGGCAGATCTCGGTGCATCACCCGCTCGAACTCCGCCGCCAGCGCCGGGTGCGCCACCCGGTACGCCTCGAAGCGCTTGCGCCACTCGGCCTTGGTGCTCTCGCCCTTCACCACCGCCAGCCGGAAGTGCCCCAGCGCCGCCTCGGGAATGAAGAACTTCTCTTCGTGCGTCCACCCCAGCGCCTTCTTGGTGAGCGCGATCTCGTCGTTGCCCAGCGGGCTGCCGTGCGCCGAAGACTTGCCGCTCTTGTTGGGCGAGCCGTAGCCGATGGTCGTCTTGATGATGATCATCGAGGGCTTGCCGGTCTCCGCCTTCGCCGCGGTGATGGCCGCGTCGAGCGCCGCGAGATCGGTGTTGCCGTCCTTCACGTGCAGCACCTGCCAACCCCACGACTCGTAGCGCTTGCCCACGTCTTCGGTGAACGAGAGCTTCGCCGGTCCATCGAGCGTCACGTCGTTCGCGTCGTACAGGCAGATGAGCTTGCCCAGCTTCAGGTGGCCGGCGAGCGACGCGGCCTCCATCGCCACGCCTTCCATCACGCAGCCGTCGCCCACCAGGCAGTACGTGTGGTGATCGACCACGGTGTGTCCGGGCTGGTTGAACCGTGCCGCCAGCGCGCGCTCGGCGATGGCCATGCCCACCGCGTTCGCGTGCCCCTGGCCCAGCGGACCCGTGGTGGCCTCGACGCCGGGCGTGTGGCCGAACTCCGGGTGGCCGGGCGTCTTCGAGCCCCACTGCCGGAAGGCGAGCACCTCGTCCTTCGAGAGCGGGTACCCGGTGAGGTGGAGCAGGCTGTACAGCAGCATCGAGCCGTGGCCCGCCGACAACACGAAGCGATCGCGGTCAGCCCACTGGGGGTTGGTGGGGCAGTGCTTCAGGTGGTTCTGCCAGAGCACGTACGCCATCGGCGCCGCGCCCATGGGCAAGCCGGGGTGGCCCGAATCGGCCTTCTGCACGACGTCGATGGACAGCGTGCGGATGGTGTTGATGCAGAGCGTGTCGAGGTCGGCGGCAGCGGTCATGGACAGCCGACTTACTTCGATCCGCCCTGCCTTTCAGCAGCTACTGACCGTCGCCGGCCAGGTAGCTCAGGATCACCTCGTCCAGGCTCTTCTCGCTGATCAGGTCTTCCCCGAAGAGCGTCTCGACGCCGATGTTGTTCTCGCGCGGCGCTTCCTTCAGCTCGCGCGCGGCCAGCACCTCGGGCGGGAGAATCTTCGGGCCGGGGGCCACGGGCGCGAGGTTGGTCAGCGGCAGCGGAACGACCGGCTTGGGCACGGCGACGGGCGCGATGATCTTCGCCGCTTCCGTCGCGAGCTCGCCGGGCTGGTACGCGGTCGCGCTGCGATCGACGTTGTCGTAGGTGCCGTTGACGAGGTTCCGCAGCATCTGCTTGTGCTGCTCTTCCATCATGTCGCGCACGAGCTCCGGCAGGTTCTCGCTCTTGACGATGTCGGCGTACGACGCCTTCTTGGTGGCGAGGATGTTCCCGCCCACGAAGAGGTGCGTGATGATGTGGGGGTTCGAGGCGCCCGAGTCCTCGGTCTGCACGTGGTAGACCTTCCCCTTGTGTTTGATGTTGTGGTTGAAGCCGGTAACTGCCTTTTCGAACGTCTTCACCATGTGGGGGCCTGGGGCGGCAACGTACCAGCAACGCCTGAGTCTCTGAAGCTTTCCGCCGCGTGCCGGTAGTCGTCCGGCGAGTTCAGGCTGAGCAATCGGTCTGGTTCGCTCGATTCGATGGTGTCGAGCCTGACCGAACTGACGAGTTCCCGCAGCGAGGGGTTGCCTTCGAGCCGCGGCGCCCAGTCGAAGCAGAGCTCGCGGCGGTAGAGCCCCACCAGCGGCTCGAGCTGGCCTCCGCGGGTGAAGCACACCACGTCGGCCCCCGCGTGCCGGCGCGCGTGCAGCGTCGAGAGCATCTCCGCGGTCACGAAGGGCATGTCGCAGGCGACGATGGTGACCCAGTCGGTCGCGGACACCGCCAGCCCCGTCACCACCCCACCCGGCGCCCCCTTGTCGGGCACGAGATCGGCGATCAACGGCACGTCGAGGCGCTCGTACCACTCGGGGTGGTTGGTGCTCACGAAGGCCGGGCCCGTGGTGAGCCGAA
This sequence comes from Archangium sp., assembly GCA_030681645.1. Lineage (GTDB taxonomy): Bacteria > Myxococcota > Myxococcia > Myxococcales > Myxococcaceae > Archangium_A. Next base: position 15,353 of record JAUXRX010000011.1, on the reverse strand, counting down.
GCAGGCGCTCCACCACCGTTTCTCCATTGGTCAATCGAATCAACCCCTTAGCGAGCCCGCCGAGGCGGATCCCTCTCCCGCCGGCGAGGACGACGAGGGTCGACTTGACGGATGCATCAGGACTTCCGTACACGGTTCCCTACAGTCTCCCACCGTTTGGCAACCTGCACACTTTCCTGGAGATGTTCATGCCCCAGCACCAACTGCCCCCCATCGTTCCCCGCGAGTTGAGGACGAGGGTCGCGGTGCCCATGGGGCCTCCGCCGGTGCTCAGGCCTTCACTCATTCCGGTCGACGTGCTGCAGGACGTGGCGCGCGAGGCGCAGCGTGAGGCGGTCGACGACTCGTTCGATGGTGAGATTCGCACCGCGCCGATTCCGGTCGAGGGCGACTTTCCCATTCTGGGCACGGTCACCGCCGATCTCGAGGTCGCGTACTTCGCGCTGACGCAGGTGCCGATGTTCAAGGACCTGCCCGTGGCGTCGCTCGAGGCGATGGCCGAGGGCGCGATTCAGCTCGAGGTGCCCGACGGCGAGTTCCTCTTCATGGAAGGCGACGACGCCACCAGCTTCTTCGTGGTGGTCGACGGAACGCTCGAGCTGCTGCGCCACAAGGACGGCCGCGAGGTCGCGCTGCGGCACGCGAAGAAGGGCGAGGCGTTCGGCCTGTTCGGCCTCTTCTCGGCCCAGCTCCGCGCCGCGTCGTCGCGCGCCATCGGCGACTGCACCATCCTCGAGATCAGCTCGGAGAAGCTGCAGAAGCTGCTCGCCGCCGACGAGGTGATCCACCAGCGCCTGCTCACCTTCTACCGGGAGCGCCTGGTCGAGGGCTTCATGGCCTCGCGGCTCTTCGGCGACATCGACTCGATCGCGCGCGCGCGCCTCATCGGCCGCTTCACCAACCGCGAGCTCGACGCCGGCGAGGCGCTGCTGAGCCCCGGCGAGGTGAGCAACCTGATCGCGGTGGTCACCCACGGCCGGTTGATCCTCGAGGATCGCGCCAAGGTGGGCCAGGCGCCCCGCGAGTTCGAGGTGACGCAGGGCCAGTTCGTCGCCATCACCTGCGCCATCTCGGGCCAGCCCAGCAAGCTGCGCGTGCTGGCGCCCGAGTTCGCCACGCTGTCCGTGCTCTCGCACAAGGACCTGAACGAGCTGATGCGCGACTACCCCGCGCTGCGCTCGCTGCCCGCGCGCCTGCCCCACTTCGCCCGCGGCCTCGACCGCGACGTGTTCTGCGGCAGCACCGGCGTCCCGGGCCTCTGAGGTAAGCGCCTCGACTCCGCTCGGCGTGAACGGAGCTGGCCCCAACGCCAATCCGTTCAGCCCGAGCGAAGTCGCGAGCCTTCTCCAGCCGCGGAAACATCCCCCACCCGTGGCGCGTTCAACCACCTGATGACCACCACCCAACTCCACCCCGGCCGTGCCGCCCTGCTCCTGGGCCTGGTGGTGGCGGGAGCGGTCTTCTGGCACTCCCCGGTGCTCCTGCCCTTCAAGCTGCTCTCGGTGATGGGCCACGAGACAGGCCACGCGCTCGCCTCGCTCATCGTCGGCGGCTCGGTCGATCGCGTCACCCTGAGCCTCGACGAATCAGGCGCCTGCCTCTCGCGCATCCCCGATGGGTTCTTCGCCCGCGCGATCGTCTTCTCGGCCGGCTACGTGGGCAGCGCGATCATCTCGGTGCTGCTGCTGGTGCTCACCTTCCGCTTCAACGCGCGGCGCATCATGCTGGCCGCCGCCTGCATCTGGCTGGCGGGCATGGGCCTCATCTACGCGCGCGACGGCTTCACCCTGCTCTTCGCCCTGGTGATGGCCACCCTCTTCGGCCTCGGCGCGAAGTGGCTGCCCGACGCGCTGGTGGGCGCCTTGAACATCTTCATCGCCAGCTTCACCTCGCTCTACGCGGTGATGGATCTGAAGGACGACCTCTGGAACTCCGCGGTGCGCTCGCAGAGCGACGCGCAGCTGCTGGCAGACCTCACCATCCTGCCCGCGATCGTCTGGGCCGCGCTCTGGACGCTGGTCTCGGTGGGCGTGCTGCTGGGCGGCGCGTGGCTGGCGCTGCGCGACAAGCCCGTCACTCCGGCGTCGACGACCGCGCTGCAAACCGCGCGATGAGCCACATCAGCCCGCCCACGGCCATGCCGAGGATGAAGATGACGGCCACCGTGGTGAACCCGTAGACGAAGCGCACGCCCAGCGGGCTGATGCGCTCCTCCACCCAGGCGCGGCGCAGCGGCTCGAACAGGCCGAACAGCTCGAGCGTGCGCGCGGGGAAGGCCTCGAGCGAGAGCGAGACCCGCTCGATCCACCGCGGGTTCCACGCGCGGCGCACCAGCTCGACCAGCACCGCCACGCCCAGGTACAGCCCCGAGAGGATCGAGGCGTTGGTGAGGCTGATCTTGAAGACGGGGACCTGGTTGGCCATTTCGCTACTGAGCCAACTGCTTCTTGAGCGTGGTGATCGTCTTCTTCACGCGGGCGAGATCGTTCTCGTTCTGATCGATGACCAGCACCGCCTCGTACTGGGTGATCGCCTTCGGGATCGCGTCGCCACCCTGCTTCGCCAGGCCGTCTGCGTACGAGAGCCGCGCCTGGCTCCACGAGCCGTCGAGCTCGGCGGCCTTGCCCCAGTGCTCGACCGCCTTCGCTTCGTCCTTCTCGCGCTTCGCCACCTCGCCGGCCGCGAAGTGCGCGACCGAGTGGAACGGTGCGCTCGCCAGGGCGTCGTCGACGGCCGAACGCGCGGCCTTCACGTCGTTGTTCACCAGGTACACGCGGGCGAGCGTCGCCTGGAGGAAGCCCTTCTCCCACGCGTGGGTCGAGCGGGTGATGAGCTGGTTGAGCACCTCGCGGGGCGCCGGCTTGCCTTTGCCCACCGGCCTGGCGTGAAGCGGCCCGGCCAGCCCGCACACCGACTTCGGGTCTTCGCGCAGCGCCGCTTCGAAGGCCTTCACCGCGGTGTCGTTGTTGCCCTGGCGCACGAAGGCGTTGCCGATCTCGCAGAACGTCTCGGCGTCCTTGGGGTTGAGCTTGTTGGCCTTCTCCAGCGCCGACATCGCGTTCCGCCCGTCGCCCCGCGCGAAGAGAATGAGCGCCCTGGTGCGCCACACCTCGAGGTCGTCGGCGTTCTGGGAGATCTTCGCCGACGCGGCCTCGGCCTCTTTGAGCTTGCCCGCCTGGAAGTACACGAGCGCGGCGTCGCGCCAGGCCTGCTCGAGGGCCGGGTTGTCGGCCGTCCACGCCTCGATCTGCTTGAGCGCCTCGGGGATCTTCCCCTGCGCCAGCAGCGCGCGGGTGAGCAGGTGACGTGAAGGGGCGTGGCTGCCGTTGCGCTCGACCGCGCGGGTGAGCGGCTCCATGGCCACCTCGGTGGGCACGCCGGCCTTGAGCAGCAGCTCGGCCAGCAGCGCGTTGCCCTCGTAGTCCTGCGGATCTTTCGCGGCCTCTTCGAGCTGGGTGCGCGCCTTGTCGAGCGCGCCCTTCTGCATGTACACGCGCGCCAGGGCGACCTGCACGGTCGCCTTGTTCTTGCGCAGCGTGGCGGCGAACTTCTCGAGCGTCTCGATCGACTTCTCCGACTGGCCCTCTTCCGCCGCGTCGGTGAGCGCGAGGTACACGGCGGCCTCGGCGGGGTACTTGCCGTTGACCTGCGTCGACTGCAGCTCGGCCCGAGCCTTCTTCGCCTCGCCCAGGCGGAAGTACGCGATGCCCCGCATGAGCGCGACCTTGCGCGCGTCCTTCTCGCCGCGGATGCGGTCGATCAGCTCCTTCTCGCGCGAGCGCGCCAGCAGCACCCGGCCCAGGCCTTCCTTCGCCGCTTCGCTCTTCGGCGCCAGCTTGAGCGCGTCCTCGAACGACTTCTGCGCCTGCGCCATCAACCCGGCCGAGCGCTGCGCGTTGCCCAGCGCCATGGCGAACTCGAGCCCGTACTGGGTGAAGAGCGGCTGGCCTTCGCCGAGCGTCTTGAGCGCGTCCTCGTGCTTGCCGTTGGCCGACTGGGCGCGGCCGAGCATGAGGGCGTAGCGGCCCTGCAGCGCGGTGGGGATCTCGGCGGCCTTCGGCAGCCCCTCGAGATCGGCCAGCGCCTCGGGCAGCTCGCGGCCCAGCTCGAGCCTCGCCTCGGAATGACCGATGACCCGCGCGGGGTGGTAGCGGGACAGCGACTCGGCGCGAGACAACATCTCGAGCGCGTTGTCCCAGTCTTCGAAGGCCAGGTAGTAGTCACCCAGGGCCACCAGCGCGCGGGTGTTGCGCGGGTCGAGCTCGGTGGCCTTCTTGAGCCGCACCAGCGCCTCGTCGTACTTCTTGTCGGCCAGCAGCAGCCGCCCCGCCTGCGACTGCACGGTGGCCTTCTCCAGCTCGGAGCCCAGCAGCTGCTGCCGCGCGGCCGCCCTGCCCGCCTCGTCGGCGGTGAGGAAGTCGACCACCAGCGCCAGATCGGGCCGCGAGTTGCGCGCGGCCGGGTTGGCGAAGGCCTGCACCGCCGCGTCGCGATCGGCCGGGGCCCCGCCGTGCTCGGCGTAGAGCAGCGCCTTGGCGTAGCCGAACTGCGAGAGCGCCTCGGGGTTGCCGTCGTCCATCTTGAGGGCGTGCTCGAGCGCGCGCACCGCCGCGCCGTACTGCTCCTTCGTGTCGCCGTTGACGGCCGAGAGGCCCTTGGCGATCGAGGTATCGAGCGTCTCGCCCTGGTTCTTCACGCGCGTCCACACGAACGAGCCGCCCAGCCCGCCGAGGATCACCAGCGCGCCGGCCAGGGCCGCGATCTTGACCCCGTGCGCCTGCATGAAGGTCTTCTTCTGCTTGGTGACCTCGAGCTTCGCGCGCAGCTCGCGCTCGTATTCCTTGGCGATCGCCTCGGTCGCCTGGGTGTTGAACTGCACGTTGGGCACGTTGGGCGTCGACGGCGGCTCGAGCGAGTCGTCGGGGATCTCGTCGAGCAGGCCGCCGGTGCTGCGGGGCCGCGGCTGGGCCGAGGGCACGGGCCCCCGGGGCTGCGCCGCCATGCCCGGCATCTGGAACTCGCTGGTGGGCAGCTCGGACTGCGCGGAGACCACGTCGTCGAGCAGCGCGTTGCTGGGTGCCGACACCACCGCCTCGAGCACGGGCGGGCCAGCGCGAGGGGCCGACGGGCTCGGGCTCGCGCCCCGAGGGGGCGTCCTGGAACCCCGGGGAGGCGACGGCGGCGGCGCGAGGTCGGGGTGGGCCACCACCACCGACGGCTCGGTGTTCGGGTTCGAAGGCCGCGGCGCGGGCGCTGCCGGCGCGTCGGGCGAGGCGCCCTGCGAGAGCGCGTCGAAGGTGCTGGTGAGGCCGCGGAAGGTGTCGGGCTCGTTGTCGGTGCTCGAGACCATCGACGCGAAGGGGTCGGGCGGCTCGAGCGCCCCCTGCTGCGCGGGCAGCTCGAGCGTGGAGCGGCCGGGTTCCTCGAGCGAGCCGGAGATCACCGGCAGCTCGCCCGTGGGCACGGGGGGCGCAGAACGGGCCGGCGCCACCCCGGGCGCGCCGGGCGTGTACGCGTTCATCAGCACGGTGGGCTGCGCGTCGGGGTCGTTCTTCGCCGGGGTGAACGAGGCGAACACGTCGGGCTCGTCGGCGGGACCCGGGGGAGGTGCTCCACGCGCGGGCGCGGGAGCCGCGGCAGCCGCGCCTCGCGCGGGCGTGTGGCCGGCCGACTTCGTGGTCACCGGGGCCGAGGCAGCGCTGGGCGCGGGGGCCGAGGGGGCGAGCGCCTGGGTGTCGACCGAGGTGCTGTCGTAGAGCACGGGCGCGGGGCCGCCGCTGAGCGCCTGCTTGGTCTGCTCGAGCCACTGCGCGATGCGGCCGTCGTTGGGCTGCAGGGTGGCCGCGCGCCGCAAGATGGGCAACGCCGAGCGGTAGAGCCCCTTGCGCAGGAGCGCCTCGCCGATGAGGTTGTACGCGTGCGGGTTGTCGCGATCGATGTTCACCGCGAGGTCGAACTGCTTCATCGCGTCGGCGGCCTTGCCGGTGTTGATCAGCGCCTTGCCCCACAACACGCGGCCGACCACGGAGTTCGGGTGGTGGGTGACGCCCTGCGAGCAGGTCTGAATGGCGCGGTCGTTGTCGCCGCGATCGAGGTAGGCACGCGCGAGCTCGACGAACACGGTGCTCGACGGATCCTGCGCGAGCATCTGCTCATACTTCTCCACCATCGGCTTGGACATTGCGGGCGGGACCATACCCAACGCGGGTGCTACCGTCGCGCCATGAAAAGGGTCGCCGTCGCGTCGCTGGCTCTGCTTTTGGGTGCGTGTGCCACCGTCCCCAAGGGGGAGGTCGAAGACTTGAAGCCCGCGGTCCGGGCGCTCTACCAGAGCTTCCGCTGGAAGGACTTCCGGGGCGCGGCCGAGATGATGGTGGCCGAGCGTCGCGACGGCTTCGTGAAGGCGCGCACGAAGATGAAGGACGATCAGGATCTCTTCATCACCAACTTCGAGCTGGAAGACGCGAAGCTCTCAGCCGATCTGCTCACCGCGAAGGTGGTCGCGCGGCTGTCCTGGTACCGGCTCCCCTCGACGACCGAGAAGACCGTCACCATCAGCAACGTGTTCGTCTGGCGCGAAGGGGTGTGGCAGCTCGAGAGCCTGGACGACGGGCCCTTCGAAGAGCTGCTCCCTGCGCCGGCGCCTGCGACGAAACCCGACGCAGGGTCGTAGAAAAAAAAACCGCCCGTCGTCTCGGGGCCGGCCGAGGCGACGGGCGTCGAAGATTCCCCAATGGAATCCCCTTACCGGGACAGAGACAAAGCAACGCGGGTGCCATGCCAATGACGGCAGTCAGGGCGTGCGTTTTCAGCCGGTTGCGAGTCCGTGGGGTCTCGACCTGGACCCGGCACGCTGACATCCACGTCAGGGATCGCTCACTCCCCGAGCACTGAGCGGATGGTTTCCTTCATGGAGTGCCGCGGCTTCCACCCTGTCTCGGTGGTCCAGCGGGTGCCGTCGACCATACAGAGGAACTGAATGTGGTCGAGCTCTTCGGGGGGGTAGCTGGCGAGGCGGTACTTGAAGAGCGTGCTCAGCAGGGGCTTGGCGAGCAGGTGCGGCAGGGGCAGCGGCTTGTGCCCCAGCTCGCGGAACACCGACGACAGCGGCACTTCTCCGGGGCCGGTGACGTTGTAGACGCCCTTTCGCCCCGGGCGCAGCGCTTCGATCATCGCGCGGCCCACGTCTTCGGTGTGAATGAGCTGCACCATCGGGTCGAAGCCGGCCATCACCCAGGGGCGCTTGAGGCGCAGGTAGTTCGAAGGCGCGTTCTTGATGGCCGCGCCCACGATGTGCACCGGGCGCAGCACCACCGTCTCGATCTCCGGGTGCCGCCAGAAGAAGCCGTGCGCGAGCATGTCGACCTCGATCAGGTCGCGCACCGTGGGGAAGCGGCTGGCCGCCATCAGCGGCGTCTCTTCGGTGAGGAAGTTCGAGTTCTCGGGCGAGGGGCCGTACACGTTGGCGCTCGAGAGCATCACCACCTTCTTCACGCCGTACTTCGCCGCGCACTCCAGCACCCGCATCGTGCCCAGCACGTTGAAGGAGTGGTGATCTTCCTGGCTCATGCGCGGGTCGTGCATGATCCCCATGTGGATCACCGCGTCGATCTTGTTCTTCTTGAAGACCTCGTCGGTCTTCTTCTTCCGCAGGTCGACCTGCACGTGGTCCACGTCTTTGGGGCGCCCCACGAACGGCCGGCGATCGATGCCGATCACGTGCGCGTCGCGGTGCAGCAGCTTGGCCACCACCCGCCCCAGGTTCCCCGAGATGCCGGTGACCACGACCTTCTGCCGCGCGCCGGTCACCAGAAGACCGCCTTCCGGTCCTTGAGGCCCTGCTCGATCATCGACTGAATCGCCGCGCGCACCACCTTCACCTTCTTCTCCAGCTCGCTGTCATCGTCGTCGGCCCGCCCCGTGAAGAAGAGCGGCTCTCCGAAGTGCAGCCGGTACTTCACCGGCAACGGGAACGGCGGGCCATAGGGCGTCAGCGGCATCACCGGGAAGCCCAGCAGCTTCGCCAGCGGCTTCACGTTCACGATGGCCGGCGCCTGCTCTTCACCGCCGATGACCGCGATGGGAATGATGGGGGTGTTGGTCTCGAGGGCGAGGCGCATGAAGCCCAGGCCGAACTCCTGCAACTGGTAACGCTGCGGGTAGAGCTTGCTGATGCCCTTGATGCCCTCGGGGAAGACGAGGATCGCCTCGTCTTTCTCGAGCAGCTGGCGGCAGTTCTCGGGCGTGCCCACCACCTGCCCCATGCGCGCGAAGAAGGTCGAGACGAAGGGCAGCGAGGGCACCCACTTCTCCACCATGCTGCGAATCGCGCGCGGCGGGTTCGCTTCGGACAGCATCGCCACGCCGATCATCGCCCCGTCGACGGGGAGCTGGCCCGAGTGGTTCGAGATGAGCAGCACCCGCCCCGCCGGCACCTTGTCGATGCCGAAGGTCTCGACCCGGAAGTAGTGCTTGTAGAGCCAGAGGAAGGGGCCCACGGCCGAGAGCGTGTAGTCGAGGCTGTAACCCCACGGGTCGACGCCGTACTCGTTCTGGGGGCGGCTGCCCTCGAGGCGCTCGTCGAGATCGCCCCCGGCCATCGAGAGCGTCCACTTGCGCAGGCCCTGCTTCATGAGATCGGCGATTCGTCCGTTCACGGGCGGCGGAGCCTACTGTCTCCCTCTCCCTGCGCCAGCGGGGAGAGGGCCGGGGTGAGGGGCGAACGTTGCTTGGACCGCGCACCCCGCAGTGACACCATGCGCCTGTGATCCGGCTGTGCAGCGTCGTCGCCCTGCTCCTCGCGGGCTGCGCGATCGAACTCGACGACGTCTCCGGGAGAGCCTGTGACGAGACGCACGCCTGCCGCGCCCCCCGCACGTGCATCAGCGGGCGCTGCCTCGATCTCACGCCCTTCGACGGGGGCGGCACCGACAGCGGGCTGCCCAACCCCGACCCCGACGCCGGCGTCGATGCGGGCCTGCCCCGCTGGCAGCAGCGCCTGCACGGCTTCACCAACACCACCGTCGACCCGGGCTGCACGGTGGACATCGACCCCGCGCGCGGCAACCGCGTGCTCGCCACCATCCTGGGCCCCCTCGACTCGCAGGACACCGCGACCGCCGAGCTGGTCGACCTGAACCGGCTCCCCCGCACGCTCGAGGGCCGCCTGCGTGGCCGCATCACCCTGGTGGCGCCGCTCTCGGTGCGCGGCTTCGTGCCGGTGGCGTACGTGGGCACGCAGTCGGGCCAGGCCTTCGCGCGCATCGGCTTCGACGGCGCGGGCCGGCTGGTGGTGGAGAGCGACGCGCAGACGGTGGGCGGCCCCGCCCTGGTGGAGCGCTTCACGGTCGACGGCGGCTTCACCGCGGGCGACTGGGTGGTGGAGGTGGCGTGGCGCGTGGGCAGCGCCCGGCAGGTGCGCCTCAACGACGTGCTCCAGGCCGACACGGCCGTGACCGGCGGTGCCACCCTGCCGCCCGCCGAGCTCTCCCTGGGCATCGCGCGCTACGACGGCGATGCGGGCACCGCGTTCACCGTCACCCTCTCGAGCTGGCAGCTCGCCGACGATCTGCTCGTGCCGTTGGGAGACCAGCCGTGATCTCCAGCCTCGTGCTCACCGCGGTGCTCGCCGCGGGCCCGAACCCCTTCCTCGCCCAGGCGCTCGAGCACGAGCAGAACCTCGACTTCGAGCGCTGCGTCGAGCGGCTCAAGCAGGCCGCCACGCAGTGGCAGAGCACGCCCGACGAGCTGCGGGAGATCGAGCTCCACGCCGGCCTGTGCAAGTTCAACCTCGGGCAGAAGAAGGCCGCGGCCGACCACTTCAGCACCGCGCTGCGCATCGACGAGGCCACCGAGCTGCCGCCGTACACCAGCCCCAAGGCGGTCGAGTTCTTCCTCGAGGTGAAGCGCGCGCTGAGGGCCCCGCCGCCGCCCCTGCCCGACCGCGATCTCCCCGACTCGGACCTGCCGACCGATACGCCGCTCAAGCCGAAGCTGGAGCCGCGCCCTCCCGGCGTCAGTGAGCCCCTCGGCCCGGTGCTGATGAAGCGCGCCCTGCCCCTCTCGCTCGGCGTGGTGTCGATCGCCTCGTTCGTCACCGGCCTCGCGCTCGGCCTGCGCGCCCAGAGCCTGGCGACGGAAGCGAACACGGCCCGGTTCGAGTCAGACTTCTACCGCCTCGGCGACTCGGCCCAGGCGCACGCGGTGGGCTCGACCATCGCGTGGGTGATCAGCGCACTCTCGGCGGTGGGCACGGCGGTGACCTGGTGGGTCACCTCGGAACCCGGACCCGAATCAAGGCCTTGAACGGTCCGGCGAACGGGAGCAGCCTCAGTGCGGCCCTTCCGTTCACCCCGAGCGGAGTCGAGGGGCGCAACACCTGTCTCTGACTCCTGGGCTCACGTGACGCGGCCGTCGATCGAATTCCTCAGAGTCATCGAGTCGCTCTCGGAAGGAGTGGTCGTCCACGACGCCGCCGGGCAGATCGTCGAGTTCAACCAGTGTGCGCTCGAGGTGCTGGGGCTCTCGGCGGACCAGCTGCTGGGCAAGTCCGACGTCGATCCCCGCTGGGCGCTGCTTCGCGCCGATCTCACCCCCCTGCCACCCGACGAGGTGCCCTCGGTCGAAGCACGGCTCACCAGGCGGCCCATCTACCGGCGCCGCATCGGGGTGCGCCTCCCCGGCGGCGACTACCGTGAGCTGGTGGTCTCGGCCCTGCCCCTGCTCTCGCCTTCGGGCGAGGTGGAGCAGGTGGTGGCGGTCTTCCTCGACATCTCGCGCGAGCTGGCGGTGGTGAACGAGCTGCGGGTGTTCGAGCTCTTCTTCGAGCTGTCGGCGGATCTCTTCGTGGTGGCGACGCCCGATCACCGGGTGCTCGAGGTGAACGACGCGGTGAAGACGGTGCTGGGCTGGCCGAGCGAGAAGTACTTCGGCCGCGGGCTGCTCGAGCTGGTGCACCCCGACGACGTGGCGCTCACCCTGAGCCAGGCCGCCGAGTACACCACCCGGCTCCAGGCGGCCGACGGCTCGTACCGGAGCATCGGCTGGCACGTGGCGCGCGGCTCGACGCCGCACCTGGGCGAGGCGCTCTTCCTGCGCGGCACCGACGTCACCCAGCGGCTGGCCGAGCAGCGGCAGATCGGCCGCTCGCGGGAGCTGCTCGACGAGGCCTTCGAGCTGGCCGAGCTGGCGGTGATCGAACGCGACCTGGTGGAGAGCACCGCGCACCTCACCTCGCGGCTGCGCGAGCTCCTGCAGCTCGACGAGGGCTCGGGGCTCACCGCCACCACGCTCGACCAGTTCATCGCCACCGACGATCTGCCGCGCTACCGCGCGTACCTGCAGGCGCTGACGCCGAACACGCCCCCGCCGCCGCTCCAGCTGCGGCTGCGCACCGCCCGCGACGAGCCCCGCGAGGTGCGCCTCTGGGCCCGGCGCATCACCGACGGCAGCGGCGTGGGCACCCGGGAGCTGGTCGTCATCCAGGACGTGACGCAGCAGAGCCTGCTGCAGGCCAAGCTGCGCCTCGCCGAGCGGCTCACCAGCCTGGGCACGATGGCCGCGGGGGTGGCGCACGAGATCAACAACCCGCTGGCGTTCGTGCTGGCGAACCTGAACGTGGTCAAGGGGGAGCTCGCCGCGCTCCCGCCCATTCCAGGCGTCGACCTGGTCGACCTGCGCGACGCGGTCAACGAGGCGCTCGAGGGCGCCGAGCGGGTGCGGCAGATCGTGCTGGGGCTCAAGCCCTTCGCGCGCATCGACGAGCACCAGCGGGGGCACTGCGACGTGGTGCGCATCGTCGAGGCGTCGCTCAACATGGCCAAGAACGAGCTGCGGCACCGGGCGCGCATCGTGACCGACTTCCAGCCCATCTCGGCGGTGTTCGCCAACGAGGCGCGGCTGGGCCAGGTGTTCCTGAACCTGCTGGTCAACGCCGCGCACGCCATGCCCGACGGGCACGCCGCGGAGAACCGGGTGACGGTGGCCACGCGGCAAGACGGCGATCAGGTGGTGGTGGCGGTGAGCGACACGGGCCGGGGCATCCCGGCCGAGGTGCTGCCGCGCATCTTCGATCCGTTCTTCTCGACCAAGCAGATCGGCGAGGGCACGGGGCTGGGGCTCTTCATCAGCCAGGGCATCGTGAAGGACGCGGGCGGCGTCATCTCGGTCACCAGCACGCTGGGGGCGGGCAGCACCTTCGAGGTGCGGCTGCCGGTGGCGGTGGGGACGTTCACGGGCAGCTCGACCACCCCGGTGCCCGCGCGGCGCCGGGCGCGGGTGCTGCTGGTCGACGACGAGCCGTCGATTCTGCGGTCGCTGCAGCGGCTGCTGAGCAAGTCGCATGATCTCACGCTGGCCCACAGCGGCCGCGAGGCGCTGGCGAAGCTGAACGCGGGCCTCGAGTACGACCTGGTGCTGTGCGACCTGATGATGCCCGAGGTGTCGGGCATCGACGTGTGGGAGCAGCTCACCCCGGCGCAGCGGCAGATCTTCGTGTTCATGACGGGTGGCACCTTCACTGAGCGCGCGGAGCGGTTCCTGGCGGCGACCAACCCGCCGGTGCTGGAGAAGCCGTTCACCGCGACGACGCTGGAAGGGCTGCTCCTGAAGGCGAGTCGGGATGAGCGTTGACCGCGCGGTTCATCGGTATCGAGCGCAATGACAGGCTCATTCCGGACCCCACTTGTTGGCGCGCTTCCGGAGTTCGTTCTCAGCCAGTCTCCGATAGAACTCCACCGGACCTTCGACGATCGCTCGCAGCTCAGTTCTGACCGCTGCTCGAGCATGCGCATCACTCGCCATCATCGAGTGCGCAATCGCGGCCATCAGCTGCCTCGAGCCATCACGAGCGCGCGCACCTCGAACTCGGCACGTGCCTGGATCAGACGATGTTGCAGTCCCTTCAGCCGTACCGGATCGTCGTCAAACGCGTACAAATCAGCGACGGTACAGATCCGGGCGGGCATTGATGCGCGCAGCGATGTACTGGACGTGCGACATGTCGCCGCGGAACGGTGCGTTCAGCGAGCGCTCCTGCGATTCCGCTGCGGCGGCAGCATCCCCTCTTCGCCAAGAGATGAACGCCGCCAACCGGAACGCGCTCTGCTCGGGTAGGACTGAGGTCAGCTTCGCCAACATCGCATCGCCGACCTCTGAGCGAAGCAACGAATGTTCGTCCAGCCCGATCACCAACAACTCGGCAGCCAAGGGCCAGAACTTCTCCGACACCTCGTCCATCTCCGCGAAGCTCGACCACGCCGCCTGTGCAGCCTCCTCAGTTCCGATCGCCCCAAAATTCTCGATTGCCGAAAGCACCCGGGCGCCGAGATCGAGCTCCGGCTCCGGGGCAGTGCGAGAGTTCGCCACCGCCTGCAGCTCGGCCGCACGGTCGTGCCTACCGAGCCGCCAATACGCAAATGCAGCGGCCCTGACCAGGTCGCCGGACCCACTGGAGCCCATTTCCGAAAGGAGTCCCGAATCATCCAACTGCTGCAGCATGGAGACGCGATCTGCAACGGTCACGAAGATCACACTGAAGGCCTGATAGCTGCGTGGAATGTCGTGAGATATCTGACGCAACAAATCCACGACTTCAGCAAAGACAGCTGGCGGAGAGTTTGCGGTGATCCGCGCCATCAAATGGACAATTCTAGCTTCCCTTGGCTCCTCAGCGCTCACGGGAAGCACCCGTCATTCTTGGGCCAAAGATTCTCCTTGCCGCAGAAGGCAATTTCCCTCTCTCGGCAACACACATCCTCCGGCCCTCCAGCAGTTCGACATTCCATTCTAATCGCCTCTGCAATTGGCGCAGCATTGGCTCTACCAGCCATATCAGCCACACCCATATGACTGCTGTTTGCATGCAGAATAACGCCCATGGTCAGAAGCGGGGGCCATATGTACCAATGGCACCACACACGCCGACTCCAGCACCAGCGCCAGCAGCAGTTGTCACAACGACGTCCCCAGACAGAACCAACGCGCCTGCACCGCTGGCACACGCGAGCGGGTGTGCTTGGCAACTGTTCGGCCACGAACCGGACTGATCTGTGTAGAGAATCGGATTGTTGGCGGCGTAGGCGTAAGTTGGCGCGGTGAAGCCGGCTTGCGCGACCCCTCGCACGAACTGTGGGTCCTGAAGCATGGGCTCAGGAGAGAGGTATCGCTCATCGACGGTCATCAGGACAGGGTCTAGTCGTCGCGCCGCTACTCCAGTTGCATTTCTCTACCTTGATGGGCACACCACACGTGGACCCAAGCGTCGAAGTGAGACCTTGAAGCTCTTTGAGTGCCGCCGAGAGCTCAGGCTCAGGAACCTTTCCGATGGGTAAGAAGATCTCCAGTTCCACCTTCTCGCCAGAAGTGACGACACACATTTCGGCGTACGGCCGAGTCGCGTGGAAGGTCTTTGTACCCACGCAGGTGGAATACGCCGACTTCCTTGGTTCGCGACCGGAGGCCGCTCTCAAGGCACCCATGATGCAAGCCTCTGACAAGGGCGTCGGGGTCGTCGCCGAGATCAGGAAGTTTGCGGTAACCGTCGGGGCAGGGCACCCGACGAAGAGCGCAATCAGGATAATCGGAAGATGAGCGCGCATCGCAATCACAACCCCAAGTGGCCAAGTCCCGGGTAGCTCTGGCGCGGCGGAAGACTCGGAGCAACCACCTCCCACGGGCGAACCGGGGCAGTATTGTCTCCTGCGTGACCCTGACCAGTGAACTGTCGGCCATATGGGCCAGTCTCCAGAGGATTGTACTGGTCGTAACCTCCACCACGGAGTGCCGACACGCCCTGAAAGAAGAGATGCTCGGGAAGGTAGAGTTCGCCCATCCCTGGGATGAAATTAAACATCTGCGCTTGCTTTAGGTGCTGTTCCTCATGCTTCCAGGTTGAGGCTGAAATAGCCCCGCTGCTGCAAATCGCCGATCCGAACGTCGTTGTCGTACCAGCAGGCATGAACGGGTGGTTCTCAACGTAGGGGATTGGCAAAGGCCAAGGGGCGTACGTGTCTGCCATCCGGAACCCGGCATGAGCGCCCGGCCAAACGAGGCCCGTGCCCCACATGAATGCCGAGACCATCGAGTCAAGTGCGCCCAGACCGTTCGGATCGATGTACTTCAGAGGATTGTTGAGAGCGTACGCATAGGTCGGGACGCTCATCCCGCTTTGGGCCATGCGTCGTACGTATGCCGGTGACTGCAGGAGAGGCTCAGGAGAGAGGTAGCGCCCGCTCAGGGGGTCGAAGTAACGGTTCCAGTTCTCGTGCTTCTGCGTCTCGGGGTCGAAGTACTGCCCGGGGAAGCGCAGCGACAAGTCGAACGGCTTGGCTCCACTCTGGGCCTCGACCACCTCC
>JAUXRX010000008.1 GCA_030681645.1 Archangium sp. | reverse complement strand
GCGCCGTCGACGATGTCGGCCGACACGCGCTGGTACTTGATGCCCAGCGGACCCATCGAGGTGTCGGTGGGAATCAACATGCCCTGCGCGAGCGTCAGCGGCGCGACCAGGACGGCGGCCAGCAGAATCAGTCGGTTCATGGCTTCCTCGAACGCGTGAGAGCCGCGAACGATCTCAGGGCGCTGGCCGCGCGTCCATCAATGCGGGCCTCGGCTCCGTCAGTGGCCCAGCATCTCGCCCACCGTGGTGAGGAACTCCTTCTCGGTCTCGTCGATGACCCCGTCCACCCCCACGAACCACTCGGCCGCGGCGAGCACCACCGCGCGGTGCTGACGGAGCAGGCTCAGGTTGGGCTGGGGCAACGGCTTGCCCATGTCGAGGTGCTTGAGGAGCATCGTCATCGTCTCTTCAGGCACGCCCCACGCAGGGCCGAGCTTCGCCACTGCCTCGCGCTCCTTCGGATCCAGCGTGTCATCGGCCCAGGCCACCTGCAGCAGCAGCTTGAGCGTCTCGACGTTCACTTCGGCAATCGGGGACGGACGGTTCATGGCGTCGCAGGGTAACCCAACGAGCGCAATGCCACCCCCCGTTCGTCCCGAGCGGAGTCGAGGGATGGGCGCCCAAGCGCGCAGGAAGACGCCCCTCGACTCCGCTCGGGGTGAACGGTGACCTCTCGCGGGAACGGAGATCCACTCAGGCGCGGGTGCGCCACCACTGCACGCCCGCGCTCACCGAGGCCACCCCGCCCACCACCACCGCGCGGAGCGCCACCGGCCCCGCATCCACCCCGCCCGAGACGAACACCAGGAAGCCCGCCAGCGCGAAGCACGCCGCCGCGAGCGACGAGAAGAGGCGCAGCCACACCAGCCGCTCTTCCCGCTTCGGCCAGAGCGCCTGCGCGCCGAGCATGAAGAACACCACCAGCAGGCTCACCGGCAGGTACGCCCTCGAGAAGTCGTCGACCGCGCCCTCGGGGATGAAGTTCGCCGCGCGCGGGGGGATGAGCGCCAGCAGCCACGCCGTCACGGCCATCGAGGTGACGCCGTCGTCGAGCTCCGGGCCGGCCGGCTTGTCGGCGGCGAGCGAGCGCAGCGCCAACATCGCCCAGAGCACCCCCGTGGTGAACGTGCAGCCGACGAGCAGCGTCACCCCCCCGCCGCCCTGCTCGGTGGTGAAGCGCTGGCTGACCCAGGCGAGGTGCAGCACGCCCACCACCAGCGCGACTCCGAGGCTCTCTGCGGCTCGCTTCGTCTCTTCCCTCACGCCGCCGCGGACTACCATGGCCCGCGGCATGAGACTCGAACGGCACGTGGGCGGCCTCTCCAACGAGCGCAAGGTGAAGTACCTGCGCGAGTCGGGGTGGCGCGAAGAGGGGCGCACCTGGCGCGGGCCGGCCGTCGACGCAGAGGCGTTTCCGCTGTCTCGCGCGCTGCACCATCAGCTCACGTCCGACTTGAGCGAGGCGCTGTCGCAGTGGGGCTGGAAGGTCGCGGAGTATTCGCAGCGCGGCTACGCGACGATGGTCGATCCGCAGGATGAGTCGCGGTGCTCGATCCCCGCGGCGCTGCGGCGGCAGGCCCGGAGAGATGGGTGTGCGGTGCGCGAGCTGACGTACGGGTTGTTTCTGGCGGCAGTGTTGAAGCGCGGCCCGTAGGTCTCCCTCTCCCTGCGCCGCAGCGGGGAGAGGGCGGGGTGAGGGGCCTTCTCGACCTAGATTCCTTCGAGGCTCACGTGCTCCATCTGCGCGAGCACCCACTGACTTCGCTCCCTCACCTTCGGCGTCGGGGCCAGCACCTTGCGCGTCTTCGGGCTGGGTAACACCACCACCAGCGCCGCCGCTTCTTCGGGGGACAGCGCGGCCGCCGCCTTGCCCAGGAACAGCCGGCTCGCCTCTTCCGCGCCGTACACGCCGTTGCCGAACTCGGCCACGTTGAGGTGCACCTCGAGGATGCGGGCCTTGCTCCACAGGAGCTCGATCAACACCGTGAAGTACGCCTCGAGCCCCTTGCGCACGAAGCTCCTGCCCGACCAGAGAAAGAGGTTCTTCGCCACCTGCTGCGTGAGCGTGCTGGCCCCGCGCGTCGACTTGCCCTCGAGCCGATCCTCGACCGCGTCTTCGATCGCCTTCACGTCGAAGCCCGAGTGCGCCAGGAACTTCTGGTCCTCCGCGGCGATCAACGCGCGCTGCAGGTTCTTCGAGATGCGCTCGCGCGGCACCCACTGCTGCCGCAGCACGAAGCCCTTCTCGTTCCGGTCCGCCGCGTCGAGCTTGCGCCCCAGCATGAAGGCCGTGGTGGGCGGGTCCACCACCCGAAACAACAACACCGGGCCGACGGTGAGCACCAGCCACGCCCCGCCGATGCGCAGCAACCAGCGCTTCACTTCTCGATGGTCTTCCCAGCCGCGTTCCAGCCCATCATTCCTCCGACCAGGTTCATCACCTTCGTGAAGCCGAGGCGGTTGAGCGCCTGCGCCGCGTTGCCCGAGCGCCCCCCGCTCCGGCACACCAACAGCAGCGCCTCGTCCTTGTTCCACGAGGCGGCGTGCGCCAGCACCGAGGCGAGCGGCACCAACTCGGCGCCGGGAATGTGCCCGAGCTCCCCGGTGAACTCGTGCGGCTCGCGCACGTCGATGAGGCGGAAGCCCTGCGCCGGGACCGTCACGTCAGCCGAGGTCACGTCGCGGTAGCCAGCAGGGTTGGGGCGGGCGGAATCGAAGAGAGCCATTCGTCCTTCACTGCCCCCGGCGGTGCCAAAACTCAAGCCTCCCGCCACAAACACAAGTTAGACAGCGCGCCCTCGGGCGGTATGGTGGCCCCGCAATGTCCGATTCCAAGCCAGTGTCGATGCCTGCCCACTTGTGGGAGGCGCTGGAGCTGATGTCCGCGGAGATGGGTGTCGCGACCGATTCACTCGTCGCTCAGGCCGTCTTCACGCTCGCCCGGCTCAATGGGTATGTGGTGGCTGGCAAGGCCGCAGCAGGTGCAGGGGCGCACGCAGCGCCTTCACCCCGCGCTGCCGTCGCCGCCGGGCCGTCCGCTTCCGTCGTTCAGTCCCGCGCCGCGCCCCCGGGCATCAAGGCCCGCGCCCAGCCGCCGCCTCCCGAGCCGGAACCCGAGCCGGAGCCGGAGCCCGAGCCCGATCCGGTGGAAGACGAGGGCAACCCCTTCGACGAGCCGGCCGCCCCGGAAGAGGGCTACGACCAGCCGGCCGAAGACGAGCCGCCTGCCGAAGAGCCGTACGAGGAGCCCGAGCCTCCGCCCCCGCCCGCGCGCGCCGGCGGCAGCAAGGCCGGCCTCACCCTCTTCGTGGCCGGGCGCGATCCGTTCAAGATGACGGGCGACGTCTTCACCATCGGCCGCGGCAAGTCGTGCGAGTTCGTCATCGACTCGAACAGGGTCAGCCGCGAGCACGTGCGCATCCTCCGTGAGGGGCCCGACTTCGTGCTCGAGGATCTCGGCTCTTCCAACGGCACGTTCTACGGGCCGTCGAAGGAGAAGATCGGCAAGCGGAAGATCAAGGACGGCGACGAGTTCACGCTCGGCACCGAGAAGATCAAGTTCCAGATCCGCAAGTAGCCTTCAGAAGGTGGCGCCGACCCCGGCGCTCACCGAGAAGGTCACGCCGGTGTCGAAGCTGAACACCGGCAAGAGCAGGAACGTGAACGCCTCGTGCACCACCAGCGCGCCCTTGAGCACGACCGAGAACGAGGGTGACGCGACCAGCGTGGTGTCCTGCAGGAGCTTCAAGGTTCCGCTCACCCCCACGAGAAAGTGCGAGCGCGCGCCGAGGCGCAGCGCCGCTCCGAGGCCGTAGCGCTGCAGCAGCCCCACCCGCGGCGTGCTGAGCATGGGGCTGAGATGCCCGTGCCCCAGGCCCACCACCCCGACGCCGTTGGGGAAGAGGATCCCTGCGTCGACGATGAAGGCCAGCTCGGGCAGCGTGAGCGCGGCGCCGGTGAGCACGCCCGCGCCGACGTTCACGCTCGCCACGCCCCGCGGGCCGGGGGGTGGTTTCACGGCGGCGCGCGACGGGCTCCACGGCGTGCCTTCCGGCCGGCACTCTGCGCGAACGGCGCCATTTTCATCGAGCGCCTCGACGCAGACCTGGCCGTCGGCCCGGATGACCCTGGGGAGCTCTGGCTCAGGGGCCTGCCCTCCGCAGAGGAGATAGAGGGTCGCGAGCCACACCTCCCGGAGGTTACCTCTCCCTGCGAAGCGGGCCCTCGACTACTTCAACAGGGAGACGGATCAGTCGCCCCGCCACTCCGTTCGCAGCCCCACGCGCGCCGCGCCATCGCGCCGGAACGTCGCGCTCGAGAGGCGATCGGCCACCACCGCGAGCTCGAGCTCGGTGACCAGCCCCAGGAACGTGCCCTCGCGCACCACCGCGACGAACGGCACGCCCGCCTCGCTCATCTTGAAGCGCGCCGCCTCGAGCGGCTCACGGCCGTCGACCACCGGCACTTCCCTGCGCACCAGCCCGGCGACGTAGCCCCACGCGCCCTGCTCGCCCGCCGCGCGCAGAATGTCCTTCGCGGTCACCACCCCGACCAGGCGGCCGTAGTGCTCCACCGCGATCGCCTCGTAGTGCGTCATCGTCAGCATCCGCACCGCTTCACCCAGCGTCGTCGCGGGCGTGAAGCGCGGCGCGTAGGGGCTCACGATGTCGCCCAGCTGCACGCCATCGAGCACCCGGGCCATGCGCTGCTCGTTCACTTCCTGGCCCGCGCCGGCGAAGACGAAGAGCGCGATGATCACCAGCATCGGGTTCGTGGGCGTGGAGAAGGCGCCGAGCAGGAACAACCCCACCGCGAGCACGCGCGCGATGACGGCCGAGATGTTGGTGGCCTTCTCCGCGCCGATGAACCACGAGAGCACCGCGCGCAGCACCCGGCCGCCGTCCATCGGGAGCGCCGGCACCATGTTGAAGATCGCCAGCACCGCGTTCGAGATCACCAGCATCGCGAAGAGCGTCACCAGGCTCGGCGCCTCGCTGCGCGCGTTGAGCACTGCATCCTTGAGCTCAGGCCAGCTGAAGAGCGCCACGCCCAGCCCGCCCAGCACGAACACCAGCACCACGTTCACCGCGGGGCCCGCGATCGCGATGAGGAACTCCTGGCCTGGCGTCTTCGGGCGCCGGCCGAGCCGGGCCACGCCGCCGATGGGGTACAGGGTGATGTCCTTCACGGGGATGCCGAAGGCCTGGGCCACCACCGAGTGACCCAGCTCGTGCAGCGTCACCGAGGCGAAGGTGAGCAGCGTGAGCAGCACGCCGAAGAGCGCGCCGCGCAGGCCCAGCCCACCCCACTGGAACGCGCCCAGCACGATGACGAGCAGGAAGCTCAGGTGTACGCGGATATCGATTCCCGCCACGCGGGCGAAACGCCAGGACCACATGTTCTCTGGTTAACCACCCGAAGGGCCCGCGCCATTCCTCTTATCGGAACCGAAAAGGCAGGGGCATGGCGAGCCCTTCGTCCGACACGCGGAAGCTGAAGCCGAAGCTGATCAGCCCGTTCTCCACCAGCGCGGGCGGCGGGTTGGCGAAGGGCTGCGCCTTTGTGAACGCGTTCATCGCCTCGACGTCGAGCTCGTCGAGCCCGCAGCTCTGCGCCACGAAGAGATCGGCGATGGACCCGTCGGGCCGCAGCGTCACGTGCAACACGGTGAGCCGCGCGGCCATGCCCAGGCCGCGGTTGCGCGCACGCAGGCGCGCGTTGGGGTCCCACCGGGCCGACACCGCCTGCTTCACCCGGTTGAAGAACGCGGCGTACTTCCACTCGCGGGTGTTGAGGAAGGTGCCGTCGCCTTCCTGCACCTTGTCGAGGTCGTCGTTGGGCGCGCCGCCGCCCTCCGACTTGTCACCGCCCTGGGTGCCCTGCAGTCCCGACTCCGTGCCGGCGACCGCGGGTGAGGCCTCGACCTCGGTGTCGGTGCCGCTCACCTTCTGCGGCATCAGCGCCTCGCGCGGCACCTGGCGGCCCAGCATGCTCGCGGTGAGGTCGATGCCAGAGGGCGGCGGCGCCACGGGCGCGGGCCGGCCCTTCGCCGACGGCTGCTGCTCGGGGCGCGCCTGGGTGGCGGGCGTGGCGCGGCTGTAGCGGTTGGTCTGCTCCTTCGCGCGCGTCTCCTTCGTCACCCGGTTGTCGGTGGTGGCCAGGTACTTCGCGTCGGGCGAGAGCTGGTGGTTGCCCGGCGCGACGTCGACGACTTGACCCTCGGGGTGCAGCGGCGCCGGCTTCTCGACCGTGGGCGCCGAGCCGCCGCGGTTGCTCGCCCAGTGGCGCGAGTCGATGCGCTTGAGGGTGACGGGGCGATTGACCGGCCGCTTCGGCTTCGGCGGGGAAGCCGTGAGCGCGGAGTAGCCCAGGAAGAGCAGCAGCAGCAGCCCGTGCCCGAGGAGCGACAGCGGGAGCGCCACCAGGAGCGCGCGCCGTGTGGGTCTTCGTCGGGGTTCAGCCAGGAACACGGGAGCACCGATAGCGCACAAGCGGCCCTGATGTGAGGGGCCTCTCGATGGGTGGATCAGATCCGCACTCTGGGGGCTGCGCACAACACCCCGGGAGCACAGGGAGAAGGGAACCGCTTGATCCCTCTGCCCAGTCCCGCTGGCGCGGCGTTTGCGATGAGGTTGAAACATGAAACTCCAGCTCGCCGTCATCGCCGCTCTCAGCCTGGTCTCAGCGCCGGCCTTCGCGCAGGGAACGGACAACCCGGAATGCCTGGGCAGCTCCTGCGGACGCCCCGGCGAGGAAGGCGGCGGCTGCGGCTGTGGCTGCTCGGTGTGGGTGGCCTACACCGACGACGGCATCACCCTCGCCTACTCGGACGACGCCGACGGCGACGGCCGCTCTGACACCAGCGACAACTGCGCGTTCGCGTCGAACCGCGACCAGCTCGACGGCGACGGCGATGGCGTGGGCGATGCCTGCGACAACTGCGGCGCGTCTTCGAACTTCAGCCAGCTCGACGCCGACGGCGACGGCATGGGCGACAGCTGCG
>JAUXRX010000004.1 GCA_030681645.1 Archangium sp. | reverse complement strand
ACCGCTCATCGACCACCGCTCATCGACCACCGCTCATCGACCACCGCTCATCGACCACCGCTCATCGACCACCGCTCATCGACCACCGCTCATCCGGCTCATCGACCACGGCTCATCGACCACCGCTCATCGACCACCGCTCATCGACCACCCGCTCATCGACCACCCGCTCATCGACCACCCGCTCATCGACCACCCGCTCATCGACCACCCGCTCATCGACCACCTGGCGGCCTTCTTTCTCTGAAGAGGGCAGGGTGTTTCACGTGGAACGCTGCCTCCGGCAGACCTCCATGTGACAACCGTTGGTCGGCGAAAGGAGCCGCCGGCCGCCGTTCCACGTGAAACATCGACCCCTGTGGGAAACATGTGCGAAACCCCATTCCGCCCGGGGACCCGTCACATTCCACCCGGTTGAACCCTCCCGCTGGAGCCGCTGCTGTGGACAACTCCGCCCCCCTTCTCCTCAAACAAGGCCTCGAGCGCCTCGGTCTCACCATTCCCGGGGAGGCCCAGCAGCGCCTGCTGGCCTACGCCGACGAGCTCCTCAAGTGGAACGAGAAGGTGAGCCTCACCGCCATCACCCGAACCGATGAGGTGGTCGACAAGCACCTCCTCGACTCCGTCGCCGTGCTCCCCGAGATACAGGGCGCCACGCACCTGTTGGACCTCGGGGCCGGCGCCGGCCTTCCCGGGATTCCCCTGGCCATCGCCCTTCCCACCCTCCGGGCCACCCTGGTGGACGCCGTCGCCAAGAAGGTCTCGTTCATGAAGTCCGGCGCGGTGAAGGGCGGGGTGGCCGACCGGGTGAAGGCCGTCCACGCCCGGGCCGAGGGCAAGCCTGAGAAGGAAGGACTGCCCCTCGCTGACCTCGTCATTTCCCGCGCCTTCATGGACGTCGGCCCCTTCCTCCTGCTCGCCCGCGCCTACCTGGCGCCGCAGGGGAGGGTGGTCACCATGCTGGGCCAGACCCCGAGCGCCGAGACCCTCACTGCGCTCGCCGCGGCTGCCGGACTGAGCCTCGTGAGCCGCCGCACCTTCACCCTGCCGCACTCCGGGGACCCTCGCGGCGTGGCGGTGTTCCACGTGAAACAGGCCTAGTCATCGCCCCTCACCCCAACCCTCTCCCCGCTTCCGCAGGGAGAGGGAGGAAAACGGGCTCAAAAAGCAGAGGAAGGAAGAAACGGGTGCTGCCGCTTGTCAGACCCCTGGGATAGGAAGCCCCCATGGGTCGAATCGTCTGTATTTCCAACCAGAAGGGCGGTGTGGGGAAGACCACCACCGCCATCAACCTCGCCGCGTCCCTCGCCGCCGCGGAGCGCAAGACGCTCCTCATCGACCTGGATCCACAGGGCAACGCCGGCAGCGGGCTGGGGGTCGACAAGAGCCAGCTCACCGGGTCCATCTACGACGCCCTCATCGACGGCCAACCCCTGGTCGAGCTGGTGCACCCCACCGAGCTGCGCTTCCTCGACGTGGTGCCCGCCACCAACGACCTCACCGGCGCCGAGGTCGAGCTGGTGGGCATGGAGAAGCGGGAGCAGCGCCTCAAGCAGGCCCTCGAACCCCTGAAGCGGAAGTACGACTTCATCCTCATCGACTGCCCGCCGTCGCTGGGCCTGCTCACCCTCAACGCCCTGGCCGCCGCCGACTCGGTGCTGATTCCCCTCCAGACCGAGTACTACGCGATGGAAGGCCTCGCCCAGCTCATGTCGACCGTCGAGCTGGTGCAGCAGCGCCTCAACCCGAAGCTCACCGTCGAGGGCATCGTGCTCACCATGTTCGACCCGCGCGCGAACATCAGCCACCAGGTCGCCGACGAGGTGCGCCGCGTCTTCCCGCAGCTCGTCTTCACCACCGTGGTGCCCCGCAACGTGCGCCTCGCCGAGAGCCCCAGCTTCGGCAAGCCCGTGCTGCTCTACGACATCCGCTCCAAGGGCTGCGAGGCGTACCTCGGCGTGGCCCGCGAGCTGCTCAAGCGGGACAAGGCGCGCCTGCGCAAGGGCACCCCCTCACCGCGCGCGTCCGCGCCGGCTCGCTGACAAAACCAGAGAAAGCGAAAGCGACCGACCATGCCTGGCGTCATCAAGGTGTTGCCGCAGCACAACCGC
This sequence comes from Archangium sp., assembly GCA_030681645.1. Taxonomy (GTDB): domain Bacteria; phylum Myxococcota; class Myxococcia; order Myxococcales; family Myxococcaceae; genus Archangium_A. Next base: position 199,565 of record JAUXRX010000004.1, on the reverse strand, counting down.
AAGCCCGCGCTCGGCCGAGGCCTCGGCGCGCTCCTCGCCGACGCGAGGGCCCCGAGCGAGAAGGGGCAGGGTGGGGGCCCGACGAAGCTCCCCATCGAGCAGATCCACGCCGATCGCGCCAACCCCCGCCGCAACTTCGACGAAGCCGCGCTCGAGGAGCTGGCCACCAGCCTCAAGCACCAGGGCGTGCTGCAGCCCATCCTCGTGCGCAAGGACGGGCGCGGCTACCGCATCATCGCCGGCGAACGCCGCTGGCGCGCCGCGCAGAAGGCCGGCCTCACCGAGCTGCCCGTCGTCGTGCGCGAGGCCAGTGACGCCGAGGCCTACGAGCTGGCCCTGGTGGAGAACATCCAGCGCGCCGACCTGAACCCCCTCGAGGAAGCCGAGGCCTATCGCCGCCTCGTCGACGAGCGGAAGCTCACCCAGGAACAGGTCGCCGATCGCGTGGGCAAGGACCGCTCGAGCGTGGCCAACTCCCTGCGCCTGCTCCACCTGCCCAACGAGGTGAAGCAGCTGGTGGCCGAAGGCGACCTCGACATGGGCCACGCCCGCGCCATTCTCGGCCTGGCCAGCAGCAAAGAGATGGTGCTGCTCGCCCGCGACGTGGTGACCGACAAGCTCACCGTGCGCGAGACCGAGGCCCGGGTGAAGGTCGCCAAAGGCGGCGGCCCGGTGAGCGTGAAGAAGAAGGGGGCGGCGAAGCACGGCAGCCCCGAAGCGAAGAAGCTGGTGGAAGACCTCCAGCGCCGGCTGGGCACGAAAGTGCGCCTGGTGGAGCGGGGCGGTGGAAAAGGCACGCTGGAAGTCGAGTTCTTCAGCTACGAAGACCTCGACCGCATCGTGGCGCTGATTCGCCGCTGAGAATTCAGGAGTGGAAGATGGCCCTGTTCGAGAAGAGCTCGAAGAACGAGGAGAGTGCTGTGTCGCCGAAGATGGGTGGAGAGGTCGACACGCTGCTGGGTAAGGGCAGCGAGTTCGAAGGCAAGCTGGTCTTCAAGGGCCAGGTCCGCATCGATGGGAAGTACAGCGGGCAGATCCAGACCGACGAGGTGCTGATCATCGGCGCGTCGGCGAAGGTGAACGCGGAGATCTCCGCGGGCACCGTCGTCATCAGCGGCCAGGTGGAGGGCATCATTCGCGCGACGGGCGTGATCGAGCTCCACAAGGGCGCCAAGGTGAAGGGCACCATGGAAGCCCCGAACATCACCATGGAGCGCGAGGTGACGTTCGACGGCACCATGAAGATGGACGGGCTCTCGGCCAGCAAGGCCGCGCCGCCCGCGCCCGGCGCGAAGTGATTCGCACGGCGGCGGTGGTGCTGGTGCTCGCGGCCTGCGAGTCGGCCCGGCCCACCACGCCCACCTCGCCGCCCGAGCCGCGCTCCAGCCTGCGGGTGCCGCTGCCCGACGGGTGGCGCGCCACCACCCTCTCTGCCGGCGCCGGCCTCCAGGTCGGGCCCCAGGGCAGGGTGGTGCTGCAGCTCGAGAGCACCACCAGGCCGCTCCCCACCGCCGAGGCCTTCGTGGCGGCCCTCTCCGCCGAAGGTGTCGAAATACTCGAGAAAGAGTCCGTAGACACCTTCGTCGGTGTCCGGTACTCCATGACCGTCGACGGGGCCAAGCGCGACGCCTTCCTGGGGGTGCGGCAGACGGGGCCGCGCACCATCTGGTGTTCCACCACCGGCAGCGCGAAGAGTGAAGAGGTCGAAGCGGCGATGACGGTGTGCCGGAGCCTGTCGTGGGAGGGTTGAACGTGAAGAAGCTGTGGTGGTTGTTGTTGTTGGCCGGCTGCGTGACCAGCGCGCCCTTGATGAAGGGCCCCGTCAACCCGGCGCGAGAGCGGCTCGACGCGTTGCCCCGCTGCGCGCCGGGCGCCGAGGTGGGCGTGCTCACCGTGCGCGCCACCACCTGCACCAAGATGTTCTGCCAGGACGCGTGCTGCAACCACTGCAGCTGGGAGGCCTGGTTCGAGAAGAGCGGCGGCGCGAGCGCGCCGGTCGAGGCCGCGCGGGTCGAGGCGTTGCTCGGCGTCACCGGCAGCGCGCTGGACTGCGAAATCGCTGCGTGGGGTGAGGCGCTCTCGGGCCTGTCCGTTTCGCTGGATCCAGCGTGCGTCGCGCGGTGAGTGATTAGACTGCGGGCATGGTGCTCGCCCTCGTCATCGCGCTGCTCTCAGGCCAGGTCATCTACGAGTGGATCGACTCGAAGGGTGAGTCGCACTTCACCAATGACGTGAACAGCATTCCCGCGAAGGCGAAGCGCCGGGTCACCGCGGGCGCCGACCTGGTGGTGGTCGCCGCGAAGGCCGATGCTGGGGTGTCCGTGAAGGCCGACGCCGGCGCGACGGCGCCCCTGGAGGTGGACTCGTGCGCGCTCGCGAGGCAACTGGTCAGCCAGCTCGAGCGCGAGGTCGAACAGGCGAAGGCGCAAGGCCAACAGGACGACGACCGGGAGCGCTTGCGCTGCCAGGAGGCCCTGCGCCTCCAGGGCGACTTCGGCTACGCGCGGTGCATGTCGAGCCGGACCGCCCAGGTCCCTCCGGGCACGGCGGCGGCGACGAAGCTCGAGGAAGCGCGCGAGACGTTGCGCCGCGCGCAGGTGAGCGGCTGCCGCTGACCGCGCAGCTCAGGGCGAAGGCATCTGCGGCGCCGAGGGAGAGTGGAAGCTCAGGCCCGTCAGGTTCAGCCTCCGCGCGGCCGCCTGGAACACGGCGCGGGGTGGCGGTGCGCGTGACGTCGGAGATCTTCAGGCTCGTCATGACCGCGCAGCTACCAGCCGAGCCTGCGGCCGACCTCGCGGTAGAGCGCGGTGGTGAACGCGCGCCGTTCCCCGGGCGTGGTGACGCTCAAGAAGCTCGAGACGGTGAGCGCGGCGTGATCCGCGTCGAGCACGCCGAGGTCGACGCCCTCGTTCAACTTCATCTCGGACGGCGGCAGCAGCCCGTCGTTCTCTCCCCGGGGGCGGAGGATCAGCTCGGTGAGCGCCAGCTCGGCGGCGAGCGCGCTGTGCCGGTGCGCCGAGCGCACGTAGAAGACGCGGGAGAAGAGGAAGGCGCGCTCTGCTTCGCTGAGCCGCGCGGCGACCGAGTCGAGCGCGGACCGGAAGGTGTCGCGCGAGCGCTGCGTGGAGAGCGAGCTGAGCCCGGGGGCACGCAGCAGCCTGACGCTCGTGAGCGCGTCCGCCAGCGGTGAGCCGCCGAGGGCGCCCTGCAACACGATGACGCACTCCACCCGGCCGCTCAGCACCAGCTCGGGGTTTCGCAGCACCGTGAGCAGCACCCCCGCGCCACCCTTGCTGTGACCGACCAGCACCACCGGCGCGCTGGTGCGCCGCACCTCGGCCTCGATCATCAGCACGTCGTCCGTGAGCGAGCGGCTCGACGGCGGGAAGAGCGTCGAGGTCGCGCCGCCCAGCTCGCGCGTCACCGCCACGTTGTCCGTGAAGTACCCGGGAATGAGCTCGCTCATGAAGCCCGCGACGAACACCACGTGGCGGCCCTCGAGCGACGGCGCGTCACCGGTGGCGCTCACCCAGGCAGGCCCCGAAGCGAGCCCGCTGGCGGGGCGCGTGGTGGCGCAGCCAACGGCCAACACTGCGAGAAGAGGGACGATTCTGGCCATTACCGACATTGTCGGCAGATGTAGGCAGGAGGATTTCAGGCCGGGCTGTAAGGAGCGGTTACGCGCAGGCGAAGGGAGCCAGCTCGGGGACCTCCTCCAGCAGTACGGGCGGCGCGTGCAGGTAGGCGGTGGTGCGGCGCTTCTGATCGAGGTCGTCGTACACGCGCTGCACCTGCGTGCCGGTGAAGCCGAGCACCTGGCCGCACTCGTCTGCCGGCACGCCGTGGTTCTTCGCCCAGAGCACGAGGTCGAGGGTGCGGTAGTGGAGCGAGAAGTAGAAGTCTTCCTGCGACTGGGCGAGCGAGAAGGTGTCGGTGGTGGGCTCGCGTCGCAGGATCTCCTCGATGACGCCGAGGTGTCTGGCCAGCGCGTAGACCTGCGTCTTGTAGAGCCCGGCGATCGGCTTCACGTCGGCCGCGCCGTCACCGAGCTTCACGAAGAAGCCCTGGTCGTACTCGAGGCGGTTGGGCGTGCCGCTGCAGGCGTAGATCAGCCGATCGGCGTGGAAGTACTCCACCATCTTGCGGGTGCGCTGCTTGAAGTTGGTGGCCGCGACGATCTCCAGGTACGCCTTCGGCGAGAGCCTCGTCTTCACCTCGGCGCCGTCGGGCCGCTGCACGATGACCGAGAACACGTTCACCGCGTCGGAGTCGAGCCGGTTGCCGGTGGAGACGATCTTCCACGGCATGCCCGGCCGGAAGCCCTTGTCCACCGAGGCCACGGCCGCGTCGCGCACCCGGTAACAGCCGGACGCCTCGAGCATCGGCGCCACGTCGATCAGCTGGAACTCGATGCCCAGGTGCTCGCACAGCTTCCGCCCGTAGCGGGTGCTCTCGCCCGCGCTGTCACGTTCGGGCAGGAGCAGGCCGAACACTCTGCGCGGGCCCAGCGCCCTGACCGCCAGCGCGGCCACGCAGGCGCTGTCGATGCCTCCCGAGACCGCCACCACCAGGCCGCGGCGCTTGAGCGTGTTGAGCACCGCCGTCTGCAGCTTCTCCGCGAGCTCCTGCGCCTTCGCCTCGAGGTCCAGCTTCAACACGTCCTTGTGGAACATGACGTCTCCGTTCACCCCGGGCCGAGGGGAGGGGCGACTTCCTGCGCGCCCGGGCGCCCATCCCTCGACTCCGCTCGGGATGAAGGGGCGCGGTCCGCCATTTCCGCGAAGTGCAGCGCGGCCGCGAGCTTCTTGAGCTCACCGAGCAGCACCTTGCCCGAGGTGTTGCGGGGGAAGTCGGGCACGAGCACCACCCGCCGGGGCACGCGCTGCGCGGGCAACAGCGAGCGGCAATGCCTGAGCAGCACCGATTGATCGAGCCGCGCGTCGTCGCTGATCACGAAGGCGATCGCCACCTCACCCTCGAGCCCATCGGGCGCGCCCACCACCACCGCCTCGCGCACGCCCGCCCGCGCGGTGAGCGCGTGCTCGAGCTCCGCCGGCGCTACCCGGTGCCCCCCCAGCTTGAGCACCTGCTTCGCGCGCCCGGTGATGAAGACGAAGCCTTCCGAGTCCCAGGTGGCGAGATCGCCCGTCCACAACCAGCCGTCCCGCAGCACCTTCGCCGTCTCTTCCGGTGCGTCGAGATAGCCCGGCATCACCACCTCGCCGCGCGCGACCAGCTGGCCTTCCACGCCCGGCGGCACCGGCGTGCCCTGCTCGTCGACCACGCGCAGCTCCACGCCCGGCATGCCGCGCCCGATGCTGCCCTGCTTCTCGGGGGCCCAGGCGGGCGGGAGGTAGGAGAGCCGCGAGGTGGCCTCGGTCTGGCCGTACATCACGTACAGCGGCGCCGGCGAGAAGGCCGTGCGCGCCCAGGTGATGGTGTCCTGCTGCATCGGCCCACCGGCCTGGGTGACGAAGCGCAGGCTGGAGAGATCGACCGTCGACAGGTCCACCTGGCGGCGCAGGCTCTCAAAGGTGAGCGGCACGCCAGCGAGGTTGGTGCAGCGCTCGGTGCCGATCGCCTCCATCACCACCCGCGGGTACATGAAGCGGTGGTCCATGAAGACCGACCCGCCCACGCGCAGGTGCGAGAGCAGCACGCTCTTGCCGTAGACGTAGAAGAGCGGGAGCACCAGCATCGCGCGGTCGGCCCTGGTGAGCTGCAGGTACTCCACGATGCCGTCGGTGCTCACGCAGAGGTTCTTCGTCGTCTGCAGCACGCCGCGCGGAGCGCTGGTGGTGCCCGAGGTGAAGACGATCTGCGCCACCTCGGGCTCCCTCACCTCGGGGGCGGGGAGGACGAGCGGCTCCCCGGTGCCCTCCTCGGAGAGCCACCCCAGGTACCGTTCGCCCAGGAGCGCGCGCAGCGGCTCGGGCGGGGGCGTGGGGTGCATCACCAGGCACGGCAGGCCCTCGCCCGGGGTGAACGGACGGGCCCACTTCTTCGCGTCTCTGCCCGAGATGATGGCCAGCGCCGGTTTCGCTTGCTTCACCACTTCAGCCAACGCCGCCTCGCTCCACTCGCGGTCGAGCTCGACGCTGGTCGCGCCCAGTGACTGCACCGCGAGCCAGCAGGCGACCGTGCCTGCCACGTTCGGCAAGGCCAGCACCACCCGGCTGCCCGGGCCCACGCCCAGGCTGGCGAGCAGGGCGCGCACGCCGTTCACCAGGGACTGCATCTGGGCATAGGTTACCCAGCCGCTCGTCGTGCCGAGGAAGGGCGCGTCGGGCGTTTCGCGGGCGTACTTCGCCAGCCAGGTGACGGGTCCGGTCACGGGTGCTTCTCCTTGCGCGCGCGGGGAGGGCGTCGCTTCATCTTCTCTCCCTCTCCCTGCGCGACCGGGGAGAGGGTCGGGGTGAGGAGCCGACTTCGAGGCGAAGTGGGCCCCCCTCCTGACCTCCCCCCGCTTCGCAGGGAGAGGGACTCCACCCGACCAGCGGAGGTGATCTGCACCGCGTCGAGGTGCGACTGCGGAATCCGCGCGGGCGCGTCGATGTACTGCCGCCACAGCAGCTGCAGCGAGGCCACCGCCATCAGCGCCATCGCGTCGGCCTCCGAGGCCGGTCCAGTGCTCCGCTTCAGCTTGGTGGTGAGCTTCTCCACCTTCGCCCCGTCGAACACGCCCGCCGCGTTCACCGTCTTCGCGCTCAGCAGCTCCTCGGCCCAGGGCGGCGCCGACCTGCCGATCAACGCCTCCACCACCGGCGCGCGGTAGGGGAACTTGGTGCGCTCGAGCACCCGCGGCGGCACGCGGCCCTTCGCGAAGCGCTTCAAGATGAACTTCTCGTCGAGCCCGCGCAGCTTGAACGAGTCGGGCATGCGGGCGGCGAACTCGATCAGCCGGTGGTCGAGGAAGGGGAAGCGCCCCTCGACCGAGTTGCTCATCAACATCCGGTCGCCCTGCGACGAGAGCAGGTAGCCCGACAGGAGCGAGCTGAACTCGAGGTACTGCGCGCGCGCCAGGGGCCGCCAGGTCTTCACCTCGGCCGGCACGCTCTCGAGCATCGCCGCCACCGGGTCGAACCCGTTCCCGTTCATCCGGGCCAGGAAGTCGGGCGAGAGGAAGCGCGCCACCCGCCCGGAGTTCCCCCAGCGGACCTGGTGCGAGAAGTCGAGCGCCTCGGGGTGGTCGAGGCCCGTGCCGAAGAAGGTGCGCAGCACCTCCGACGACTGCTGGGAGAGCGAGAGGTAGGGGTAGAGCCGCGAGAACAGCTTCGGCCGGCCCACCGAGTTGGGAGCGCGCGCCCAGAAGCGGCGAATCGCCGTCTCCTTGAACAGGTCGTAGCCCAGGAAGATCTCGTCGGCGCCTTCTCCGGTGAGCACCACCTTGGTGCCGTGCGAGTGCACCAGCGCCGAGAGCGCGAAGAAGGGCGCCGGCGCCGAGCGCAGCAGCACCTGCTCGGTGTGCCACACCACCTTCGGCAACAACGCGCCGATCTCCCTGTCGCCCACCGGCACCGACGCGTGCTTCGTCTCGAGGGCCGTGGCCACCTCCTGCTGGAAGCTGCGCTCGTCGAAGCGGGACTGCTCGAAGCCCACCGAGAAGGTCTGCAGCGAGCCGCCCAGTTGCTGCTGGGCCATCGCGCACAGCAGCGATGAATCGAGGCCGCCCGACAGGTACGCGGCCACCGGCACGTCGGCGCGCAGGCGCAGCCTGAGCGAGTCGCTCAGGGTCGCGTCGAGCTCGCTGAGCGCGTCGGACAGGGTGAGCGAGTGATCGACCCGCTCGTCGGAGAGGTCGAGGCTCCAGTAGCGGCGCTCGTGCCAGGTGCCCCGCTCGAACAGCCCCACGTGTCCCGGCGGGACCTGGTGCACGCCCTCGAAGGCCGAGCGCGGCGAGACCGGCGCCCAGAGGTGCAGCGTCTCGGCCAGCGCGCGGGGGTCGAGCTTCGCCTCGAGGAGGCCGCTGGCGAAGAGGGCCTTGGCTTCCGAGGCGAAGGCGAAGCCGCCGGTGTCGGTGCGGGCCACGAAGAGCGGCCGCACGCCCACCCGGTCGCGGGCGAGCCAGAGCTGCCGCTTGCCCGCGTCCCACAGGGCGAAGGCGAACTGGCCCACGAAGCGGGTGACGCAGTCGATGCCCCACGCGTCGAACGCCGCGAGGATGACCTCGGTGTCGCTGTGGGTGCGGAACTGCCAGCCGGGGAGCTGCGCGCGGAGCTCGACGTGGTTGTAGATTTCCCCGTTGAACACGAGGGTGAGCCCGCGCTCGGGCACGTGCATGGGCTGGTGGCCATCGACCAGGTCGACCACGGACAGGCGGGTGTGCCCCAGCGCCACGCCGTCGAGCACCACCCCCCGCTGCGCGTCAGGGCCGCGGTGGCGCAGCGCCGCGGTCATCGCCCGCAGCTTCGCTTCGACCGCGGGGCGGGGCTCGGTGGGGCGGGTGGTGAAGCCGGCTATCCCGCACATGCGCGCAAGGCCCCCTTCTTCCGCGCGACGTAGCGGACGAGGTTGTCGATGGAGTCGAGGTTTGCGGGCACGAGCTCGGCGTCTTCGGCCCTGAAGCCGAACTCGGTCTCGATGAACGCGACCAGCTCCATCATGCCGGTGGAGTCGATGAGTCGGTTCTTGAGGAACGAGTCGGAGTCGCTGAAGCCCTCGACGAAGAACGTGTCCTGGATCCAGTTTCGCAAGCGGGACGCCACCTCAGACATGGGCTCCTCCAGAACCAGAGAGCTGCTGGCTCATCAGCCGCGCGGGGTTGCCCATGGCGAGCATGCCCGCGGGCACGTCGGCGCTGACCACGCTGCCGGCCGCGATGACCGCGCCGTCGCCGATGGTGACGCCCGGGTTGATCACCGCGCCGTGCGCCACCCACACGTCGTTGCCCACCACCACCGGGGCGCCGGGCGCGTCGGTCACCCGCACGTACGAGCCGAACAGGCAGCGCTCGCCCAGGCGCACCGAGTCGTGCACCTCGAGCTGCGCGCCGTAGTTGAAGTAGCAGCGCTGGCCGACCTCGAGCGTGCCGCCGCGCTCGACGTGCAGCGCGGTGGGGAAGGGCCCGGCCACGAAGACGCAGCGGTCGCCCACCACGACCCGCCCGCGCCGCTCGAGCTGGAGGCTGCCGTGCACCAGCACCCGCTTGCCCACCTCGCAGCCGGCGAGCGCGAGGTGGCTGCGCGCCATGGCCACCGCGGTGCGGGCGCGCCGGAGGGACGGCAGCTTGAGCCCGACCCAGTCCACCAGCTCCATCAGCGCGATCATCATGAGCGCACCTCACGAACCGGCGGTGCGTCGCCCCGAATCGAGGCGTCGCGGAGCTCGGCGTGGGACGGCGAACTCGCGCCTCGAGGGGAAGGCGGCGAACCGACCAGCGAGACCCCGACCTTCACGTGGCGGCCGATCACCACGCCGGGGCCGATTCTCACGTTCGCCTCGAGCCACGCGCCGGGCAGCACGATGGCGCGCTGGCCCAGCTCGACGCCCGCTTCGAGCTTCACCGGCTTCGACGGGGGCCGCACGTGGCGCGCGCCCAGGACGGGGTGAAAGTGGTTGTCCATCACCTTGGAGAAGGCGCGGAGCCGGCAGCCCGGCCCGAGCTCCACGCGCTCCTGCGCCTCGAGGGAAACGCCTCCCTCCAGCACGCACCCCTGGCCGATGACGAGCACCGCCCCCGGCTCTGCGTGCAGCTCCACCGGCACGAGGTGCCCGTCGAGCAGGACGTCGTCGCCGACCTCGATGAGGCCGCCCCCGATGACGTACACATGCCCGCGCACCTCGACGCGTGCGCCCACCTTCGCGCAACGCCACAGCTTGAGCCGCGAGAGCACTCGCAGCGCAGTCACGGCAACCTCGCCAGGAAGGTGAGCAGCGCCTCGGCGACGCGGCGGCGGCCCACGGTGTTGAGGTGCTGGCCGTCGCCGGAGTACTCGGCCACCAGCATCGGCAACGTCTTGCCCTCGCGCTGCCAGGTCGCGGCGGTGCCGTCGGGCCGCGTCGACTCGAGCGCCGCCAGGTCGAAGAGGGGCTGGCCGGCGAGGCGTTCCCGCATGAGGGTGTTGAAGCGGTGGCGCACCTCGTTCTCGCGGGTGCCCCAGGGTTCCTTCTTCGAGAGGGTCTTCTTGAGCCACGCCATCGGGCCCTGCGGCACCACGGTGAGGGGCACGGTGACGTGCACGAAGGTGATGGCGGGGTACTTCGCCGCGAGCCGCCGGTGCAGCGCGAGGTAGTCGGTGAAGAGCTGCTCGACGTCGGTGTTCGCCTCGAAGTCGACGTAGCAGAACTTGAAGAAGGCGATGTCGGCCTGCCCGCCCAGCGCGTCGAGCGCCGCCTCGAAGTCGGCGAGCTTGCTCTGGGGCGATTCGTTCTTCCCCACCAGCGTGTGCACCAGGCCCGGCGCCGGCGTGCGCCCCTCGTGCACGGGCAGCTTGCCGAAGGTCACGTCATTGACCCCGTCGACGATGTTCGCGCCCACGGACTGGTGGCCGAAGAAGACCCGCCGGGAGGCGAGCTTTTGCACGTCATCGGCCAGCCCTGTCGCCGACAGGGTCAAGAGCGCTGAGAGCAGCATGACCTTCCTCCCGTCGAGGATGGCTATGCGTGCGCAGTGCCATGCGCGCGCGCGGGGAAGACGCCGGGGTCCTGCGCAGCCTCTGCGGGCGGGCGTGAAACCCACGCAATCCGCGCGGAGTTACGCGGTTTCACGTAACCGGAATGCTGTGGGAAGATCAGCTGATGACCACTGCCCTGCTGCTGTTGACCCTCGCCAATCCCGGGGTGCCGCTTCAGCCGATCGAGCCCGACCTCTTCCAGACGTCGTACCTCAGTGCGCCCGGCGTCCTGTTGCCCGAGCTCGCGGGGTCGCGCGGGCGGGAGGTCTACGGGGGCGTGCGGCAGGTGGTGTCCGGCTCCATCTGTCTGGGGCTCGGCCTGGCCATCGGCGGCGGCGGGCTCTACTCGCTGATCAGCGCGGCGAATGAGATGGGCTCGGCGCGCACCGTGTTCACCGTGCTCGGTTGGACGTTCTTCGGCATCGGCGCCGTGCTGGCCCTGGTGGGCATACCGCTGCTCGTCGTCGGCATCGTCAGGCTCTCGGTGAAACCCGGTGAGATGGGCCTGGTCATCGGGAAAGACGGTCAGCTCGCCGTCGCGTTCTGAAAGGCACAGCCCTGAGGGGACGGTGGGGCCAGGGTTCGCCCCTTGCTCGACTCGCGCAGGCCTCTCAGCCACGGGCAAGGACCCGAGAGTGACGAATTCGCTGCAAAGTACGACGTGAGAGCCCAGCGTACAGTGGGCTGTACGCTGGTGCCGCGCGTCGCCTTTTGAAGCGTCGAAGCTTGAATCAGTGCGTCAAGAAAAGCCCGCGGTGAGGGCTCGTGAGAGTCGAGCACGGCCGAAGACCAGGGCTGACCATCTCTTCCCCGGGCCTCTTGTGGAAATCCTCAGCGGCCCATCGCCCTGATCAACCGCTCGGCGTCCGGCGCGGTCAGCTTCCCCGTCTCCACCAGCTCGAGCACCTTGCGCAGCTCGGCCTCGGGCACCGGCCTGGGCGCCGGCTCAGCAGGAGGCACGGCCACCACGCGCGGTCCGGCTTCGTCATCGAACGCCACCGCCAGCGCCTTGCCCGCCACGTCGCGCCAGAAGCGGCGCCAGTCCGGTCCGTCGCCGTGCCGCGGGTCTTCCACCGCTCCACCGGTCTTCACCTTGATCGACCCGAGCTCCGCCGAGAGCAGCAGGCGCGCCTCGGCGTCGGGCGTGTTGGGGTGACTGACGCGGGTGCTGCCGAGCGTGGTGTGCGCTTCCATCTTCACCACCACCGACGGCGCGAGCAGCAACTTCACGCTCCCCATCGCCGTGCGCACGCGGTGCTCGCCGGGGTCGAGCGAGTCGATGCTCAGCTTCACCGAGCCCGCCTGGCTCACCACGTCGAACGTCCCCCCGAGCCGCTCGCCTGACACCGTGCCCGAGTCGACCGCGATCTTGAGCCGGCCCTTCACGTCTTCGAGCGAGATGGTGCCCGCGCTCGCCGACAGCTCGAGGTCGCACCCCGCGAGGCGCTCCACGAAGAGCTGCCCGAAGTCCTGCCGAATGCGCGCGCGCACGTGCTCGGGCACCACCAGCGTCAGCTTCCGCACCATGCCCGCCCCCGGCCACGGCCACGCCGCGGGGTCGCTGCTCGAGGCGATGATCAGCTGATCACCCACGCGCTTGAGCTCGACCGGCGGCACGTCGCCCCGCCCGCCTTCGACCTCGAGCCGCGGCACGCCGCCCGCTTCGACCGGGATGACCCGAATGCGCTCGGCCGTGACGTGCACGTCGAGCATCGGGCGTTCACTCAACTCCAGGGGGATCGATTGGATCTTCGAGGCCATGACGACTCCTTCAGCGCTTCTTGCGCAAGCGGCGTTCTGCTTCGTCCACATCGATGTCGCCCTTGGACAGCTGCTCGAGCACGTCGAGCGGCTTTGCCTCAGGCGTCGAAACGCGCGCGGTGTCCGGCCCGCCGAGAGCCGCCACCACGTCGTCCAGCCGCGAAACCACCGTCGGGTACGAGATGCCCAGCGCCTGCTCGACGTCTTTGATCTTCCCCCGGCAGATGAGGAAGACCTTCACGAACGCCGACTGCTCGGGCGAGAGCGCTCCCGGCCAGTCGAGGCCGAACCGGCCCTCCACCGCGCTCTCACAGCTCTCGCACTTCAACCGCTCGACGTGGACCCGGCCCGAACACAGCGGACAGCGGGTAGGGAGTGTTCGCGTCATCGATGACCAAAATATGGCCATGAACTTGATAAAATCAAGTCGGAGATTGAGTTTAACGACAAATCAAGACGTTATCGATGAGTAAGGCGTCGATGGGATGGGCGAGGAAGAAGGCCAGCGCATCGGCCTCGGTGGCGACGATGGGCTCGCCCTGGCCGTTGAGCGAGGTGTTGAGCAGCACGGGCACGCCGGTCTCCTTTGCGACGCGGGCGAGCAGGGTGCCGGCGAGCGCGTCGGGCTTCACCGTCTGCAGCCGGGCCGTGCCGTCGACGTGCGTCACCGCTTCCAGGCTCGCGCGCGCGGTGGGCCGCACCTCGGCCACCGTGGTCATGAAGGGCGCGAGCTGCGGCGCGAAGGGGCCGAAGTACGTGCTCGCCGCTTCCTCCAGCACCATCGGCGCGAACGGACGGAACGGCTCGCGGCGTTTGATCACCTTGTTGAGCCGCTCCTTCACCGCGAGCGGGGCGGGGAGCGAGAGGATGCTCCGCTGTCCGAGCGCGCGCGGGCCCCACTCGAAGCGGCCCTGCACGAAGGCGAGCACTTCACCCTTCAGCAACACCTCCGCGGCGGCGTCCACGGGCGACTCGACCCGGGTCGCCGTCAAGCCGAGTGCGGTGGCCAGGCCGTGGGCCACGTCGCCGCTCACCGGGGTGCCCCACGCCGCGTGCGTGAAGGTGCCGCGCCGCTCCCCCCGCTCGGACGCAGCCAGCAACGCCGCGCCGAGCGCGCCGCCTGCGTCACCCGCTGCCGGCTGCACGAAGAGCTCGCTGAAACCCGCTTCCCGGAAGAGCCGGCCGTTCGCCACCGCGTTGAGCGCGACGCCGCCGGCGAGGCAGAGCGCGTCGGCGCCGGTCAGTGACTTCGCCCGCGCCGCGAGCCGCAGCAGCGCCTCTTCGAGCACGGCCTGCAGCGTCGCCGCCACGTCGGCCGCGCGCGCGTCGTCGGCATTCCCATCGAGGAGCCACGGCGTGCCCGGGAGCCGCCGCGGCCCGAGCAGCGCCTCGAGCTTCGGGGAGAAGCCCACCTCGGTGTTGGTGTGCGAGGCGAAGTAGGCGAGGCCCAGCTCGAAGCCGTCGGCGGTGAGGCTGATCAGCTTCTCGAACTCGGCGCGGAAGCGCGGCTTGCCGAACGCAGCCAGCCCCATCACCTTGTACTCGCCCTCGTTCACCTCGAAGCCCAGGTACGCGGTGAGCGCGGAGTAGAGCAGCCCCAGGGAATGCGGGAAGTCGATGCGCGCCTTGCAGGTGAGGGTGTGGCCGTCGCCCAGCCAGAGGCCGGTGCTCGTCTCTTCCCCGACGGCGTCGACCGTCATCACCGCGGCGCGCTGAAAGGGGCTGGCGAAGAACGCGCTCGCGGCGTGTGACGCGTGGTGCTCGCGATGCGTGACGCGGTCGCGTGAGACGCCGAGCTGGGAAGAGAGCGCGTCGAGCACCCAGAGCTTGCTGCCCAGCTGCGAGGCCAGCGCGCGGGGGAACTGGCGCAGCGCGCGGGGAAAGGTGCGCAGCGTGGAGAGGAGGACCCGCTCGAGCTTGGCGTACGGGTTCTCGTAGAAGACCACCTCGTCGAGGGCGGCAGCGTCGAGCTTCGCGTAGGCCAGGCAGGCGCGCGCGGCGGCGAGGGGGAGCGAGGCGTCGTTCTTGATGCGGGTGAAGCGCTCTTCCTGCATGGCGGCGACGAGCTGGCCGTCGATGACGAGCGCCGCGGCCGCGTCGTGGTAGTTCGCGCTGATTCCGAGCACCGCCGCCATCGCGCGCGCAGCATAGACACCTCTCCCTGCGAAGCGGGGAGAGGTCGGCCGAAGGCCGGGTGAGGGGCTCACTTCGCGAGCTACTTCTTCGCCAGCGCCTCGAGCGCCTCGCGCGTCTGCTCACCGAAGAGGCGCCCGCGCTCCTTGCCGTCGACGTAGAGCACGAACACCGGCACGCCCTGCACCTGCTCGCGCGTGCCCAGGGCCTCGCTCTGATCGAGATCCACCTTGAGCACCTTGATGCTCTTGAGCGCGTCGACCACGGGCACCATCTTCTGGCAGGGGGTGCACCAGGGCGTCTGGAAGTCGACGAGCAGGCGCTTCTCCTTCTTGATCAACGCGTCGAACGCCTCGGGCGTGAGCCCTTGCCCGGACGCCGCGGGCGCCGCGCCGCTGCTCTCCACCGGGAATCCGCTTGCCTTCCACGCGCCGATCCCTCCGGAGAGGTTGTAGACCTTCGTGAACCCGAGCTGCGCCATCAACGCGGCCGCCTGGCCGCTGCGGTTGCCGCTCGCGCAGTAGACGAACACCGGCTTGTCCCGGGCGATGAGCGACACCTTCTGCTCGAACTTCGGCGCGCTGAAGTCGATCACGCTCGCGCCGGCGAGCTTGCCCCGGGCCACTTCACCCGGCGTCCGCACGTCGAGCACCAGGCCGTGCTGCGCCTCGAGCTCGCTCTTGAATTGGGCGGGCGGGAGGTTCCCCGCGAGCGAGAGACCAGCGAGCAGCGAGACGAAGACGATGAGCGAGCGAGTCATGAGGGCGGTTTACTCCTCTGCCCACTCATCACCAACGCCCGCTGCGCCCTCCCGAGCGCCACGTGCGGCCGCTGACGCTTCATCAGGGTCTCTGCTGCGTCGACGTCAGCCGCGTGTCCGCGCTCGACGATGACCGCCGCAGCCAGGGTCGCGGATCGCCCGTGTCCCGCGGCGCAGTGGATGAACAGGGGGGCGTCGAGCGCCGCCAGCTCGGCCACCAGCGCCCAGAAGGGCTCATGCTCTGGCGCGGTGCCGTCGAGGGTCGGCAGGCACCGATAGCGGTCTCCGCGCACTGCCCGAGGAGGCACGAGCTCGCAGGTGAGGTCGATCACCCACGGGGCGCCGGGAGGCAGCTCGCTCGAGGTCGCCATGCGGCCCACGAAGATGCCGGGGGCGACCTCGTTCCACGCCGGCTCACCGCGGCGGCGCCGGAGCTGCCACGCCAGCCAGGCCGCCAGCAGAAACGGCGCGTGCACCAGCAGCGCGAGCAGATGAAAGGAGCCGTCGCGCCGTTTGCCCATGCCCCGGGCGCTGCCCCGGACGTAGGCGACGCCGATGAGGAAGAGCGAGAGTCCGAGCCAGCTCATCGCCGCGCCAGACGGACCCAGGCGCAGACCGAGCACCAGGTACAGCACCCCCGCACCGAGGAAGAACCCGCGGGCCATCACGCGCGGCGGGACTTCTCGAGCAGCGCGAGGGGAAAGAGGAGCAGGTAGAGCGCCGACATGAGCACGGTGAAGACGAAGCCGCTCACCGCCGCGCCGGCCCGCAGCCAGCCGCGCTTCAGCTCCCACGCGCGGGCGCCGGCGAGTGAGCCGCCCAGCGTCTTCGTCAGCGCCAGCGAGTAGCGCTCATGCTGGGTCTCGTCGCGCATCACCGCGTCGAGCAGCGCGCGGGTCTTCGGATCGGCGCGGGGCGTGCCCTCGAGCTGCTGGAGCTCGTCGCGGAAGAGCTGCATCTGCGCCCGGCCGCGGCGCTCGCCCAGGTGCACGAAGGCCATGAAGCGCGCTTCGCCGAGGCGGGTGAAGAGGTGCTCGAAGTCGGAGTGAAAGAGGGCAGGGTCGGCGGCCCGCGACGGGTCGAGCTCGAGCGCGCGCAGCGTGAACATCTTCGCGTGCCGCGCTTCGTCGACCGCGTGCGCGACGTATTGCGCCTTGCGCGGGAGCTCGGCGGTGGCGTTTGCGGCTTCCATCATGTCGTAGAAGCTCGAGCGCTCGGCGCGCGCGAAGGCCAGCAGCATGCGGGACGTCGAGCGGGCGCTTCGCCAGCGCAGGGGTCGCATCAAGCGAGCGAGGAGCAGCCGGGCCACCGCGTGAACCTACCAGCTCCCTCTCCCTGCGAAGCGGGGAGAGGGTCGGGGTGAGGGGCAGAATTGCACGCAGCCGAGCCCCTCACCGGGCCTGCGGCCGACCTCTCCCCGCGTCGCAGGGAGAGGTTGCGGGGTTCAGTCGAGCTCGACGCCGAGCGCCGCGACGCCGGAGAGCCCGCTGGTGGGCCGCCACTCCGCCTGTACGTCCGCGCGGGCAGTGAGCGCCACGCCACCGGCCACCCCGAGCCGCAGGTGCACCTGCACCGCCGCCACCGCCCCGTGCTCGAAGCCGAACGCACCGTTTCCCGCGAGGAGCCGCGGCAGGTACGCGCCCTCG
This sequence comes from Archangium sp., assembly GCA_030681645.1. Lineage (GTDB taxonomy): Bacteria > Myxococcota > Myxococcia > Myxococcales > Myxococcaceae > Archangium_A. The sequence continues at coordinate 182,652 of JAUXRX010000004.1, read as the reverse complement.
AAGCGCACCGCGTTCCCGAAGGAGCCGGGCAGCTGGAGCCGGAAGGCCAGCCCCGCGCGTGGATACGCGACGGCGTTCACCAGTTGATCCACCCGCACGCCGAGGCGAACGCCCAGGTTCAGCATCAGGAAGTTCGTGAAGCGTTGATCCCCCGCGACCGCCCAGAGCCGCTCGCCCGCCGCGGCGACCTCGTGCGCGCGCCGCTCGAACGCGTAGTCGAGGCCCGCGCCCCAGCCCCACCCCGTGTCGCTCACTCCGCGCGCGTGGGCCACGGTGAAGCCGGCGCGGTGCACGGGCTGGCTCGCGGCCTCCAGCTCGACCGAGGCGTCCAGCGCCCGCCACGCGCTGCGGGAACCGAAGCCGCGCTGGCGTTGATCACCCAACTGCTCGACGAGCGCCGCCGCGCGGAGGCGGAGCACGGGCGTGCCGGTGAGGAGGACTCCGACCCCGAGCGAGCCGTGACCGTGGCCGCCCTCGGGCACCGCGCGCCGGTTCGTCTCGGCCTGGAACACGCGCGAGGCCTCGAGCTCTTCGGCGCGCGCCCGGGCGAGCGCGTCTTCGGGGAGGCTCGCCACGGCGTCCGCCACCGCTTCGAACGTCTCGCGCGCTTCCTGCTCTGTCTCGAGCGCCGCGCGTTCACCGGCGTCGAACGGCCTGCGCGGGGCGGCGCGGAGCAGCTCGTCGAGCGCGAGGATCGCTGCGAGCTCCACCTGGGCGCGGCGTCGCGCGCTCGTTTCATGTTCGTAGCGGCGCTGGCGGGCGGCGACGAGCTCGTCGGTGGTGGGACCAGTCCAGCCGGGGAGCACGGTGGCCCGCTCGGCCTTGATGCGCGCGGCCGTCGCCTGATCGAGCGCGAACCGCTCGAGGCGCAGCGACGCGAGGAGGACACGCGCTCGCGCTTCGGTGGTGAGGGAGGTCGGCCCCTCACCCCGCCCTCTCCCCGCTGCGCAGGGAGAGGGAGACAGGCAACGGTAGGCAGCTCTCCGCCGTGCCGGCCCACCTTCGAGCTCGTCGCGCAGCTCTCCTGGGACGAGGCTCCGGACCACCGTTCTCGCCTTGCTCGCCACCGTGCCGCTCGCCTCGTCGGTCTCCACCGCGCCGAGCACCCCCGCGAGGCCGTCGAGCACCTGCGTGGGCGTCTCCCACGGCGTCAGCGGCGGTCCAGCCGCCTGCTCACCCAGCGCCGGCGTGAGCAGGAAGCGCAACATGGTGGCGCAGTTCGCCTGGAAGAACCGGTAGTCGATGTACCCGACGCGCTCGAGTTCCCACATGCGCTCGAGCAGCCGGCGCCGCTGCTCGACCGTCAGCTCGAGCGCGAAGCGGTGGAGCATGCGCTGCTCGAGCCCCAGCGCTTCCTGCTGCACGTCAGACAACCGCGCGATCGAGAACACCCCGCGAAAGCCGCCGCCCACCCCGCGCAGGATGTACGAGGTGGCGGGCTCGAGCGGCGAGATGAGCGCGGCGAGTTGCATCACCTGCACCGACGCAGGGCCCTCGTCGTCCTCGCGCACCAGCCGCAGGAGCAGGTGACCGAAGACCGCCTGCGCAGAGGACGAGGAGGGGCTGGCGTAGATGACCTCGAACTTCGGCAGGTGCTCGAGATCAGCCCACCCTTCGAAGCGGGGACACTCGGCGCGCGCGGGCTTCCATGAGGGATCGATCGCCGCGAGCCGCTCGTCGAGGAAGCGGGCCTTCGAGGGCTCACGGCAGCGGAGGCGATCGTCGAGCGGCACGGCGTCCTGCACCATCGACTCGGCGGGCACGAGCAGCTCTTCGGCGAACGTGGCGAGGTCGAGCGCGGCCGACTTCATCCCGGCGCGGCGGCTGAAGGCCCAGGGGTAGACCAGCAGCGGCACGTCGCCGTCCCAGCCGGCGAGGGACGTCCAGCCGGCGCGGCTGCTCCAGCGCAGGCGCTCGTCCCAGCGGCGAATGAGCGCGTGCACCACCGCGCGGCGTCGCCAGAGCCTGCGGCGCTGATCAGCCGAGAGCGAACCGAGCCGCGCCGCCGCCCTCGTGTCGTCGTCCTCGCGGTACGCGTACAGGTGCAGGCGCGCGCTGCCATGGGTGAGGGCAGGGTGCGTGGCGTCGCCCAGGCCGAGCGGCGTCGCTTCGTCGTGGAGCTCGACCTCGAGCGGGGTGAGCCGCGCGGCGGGGGGAAGTGCGTCGAGGCCGGCGGCGAGATCTTCCAGCAGCTCGTCGGTGACTGCAGGTGAAGGCCGCACCTGCACGCCCCGCTCGGCCAGAGAGGACGCAGAGGCCACGGAGGAGATCAACAGGATGCCGAGGACGACCGATGCTCCCTCTCCCCGCGGGGGAGCGGGTCGGGGAGCGGGCCCCGCATCATCCGCCCAGCTCACCGGGCCGAGAGCTTCGCCTGCTGCTCGCACATCGCCTCGACTTCGACCAGGAACCGGCGCGTCCAGGCCGGGTCCTTGCCGTCGCCCATGATCGCGACCAGCTCAGCCCGACGCGCGCGCATCGCGCGGCCGAGCACGTGGGTCGACACGCCGTGCAGCTCGGCGAGGGTGGCGATGACCGGGCCTTCTCCGAGCGCGAGGTCCTGGCGCAGCTGCACGGTGCGGTCGCGCAGGAAGAACTCGGAGCCGCGGCGCCAGAGCGAGGCCCCGGGCGGGGGCGGCGGCGGCGGGCTGATGCACTGCCCGTTGATGCAGCTCTGGCCCTGGTAACAGTGCGCGTCCGTCGAGCAGCCCGGCTGTGGTGGTGGGTTGATGCACTGCCCGTCGATGCAGCGCTGGCCCTGGTAACAGTGGGCGTCCGTCGAGCAGCCCGGCACGGGCACGGGCTGCGGACCAGCCTGCACGCATTGGCGATCGCGGCAGGCGAAGCCGGGCGCGCACGACGAATCGTCCACGCAATAGAACGCCGCCGGCGGCGCGGTCGGAGGCAGCTGCGCGGGCGGCGCAGGGTCGGCGCACACACCCTCGCGGCACCAGCCGGCGCATTCGTCATCGGCGGTACACTCCATGCCGGCGCCCCGATTCTTTGCCTGGGCCCGGCGTTCCCTGCGTTCCCTGTTGCCGGCGCGGGTGCTGGCGCTGCTCGCGTCGCTGCTCGCCTCGCTGGTCGTCTCCGAGGTCACCCGCACGGTGGTCTCGGATGAGACGCGGAAGAACACGTCCCACGCGGGGGCGGGGGACGCGACGCCGAGCACGAGCAGCGCGATGAGAGGGCTCCAGCGGCGCGTCATCCGCCCCGAGCATACACGCCGGGCCTCAGCGCCTGGTCTTCTTCGCCGGGGCCCAGACGCCCAGCGCTGCGCCCGCAGGGTCGATGAAGATGCCGATCGCCCCCATGCCGGGAATGGGCTGGTACTCGAGCGCGATGGACGCGCCGAGCTTCTTCGCCTGCGCGATGGTCTTCTTCACGTCGGCCACCTCGACGTAGGGCAGCCACGCGGTGGGGGCCTCGGGCATGGGCTTCACCTGCATGCCGCCGCCCGTCGCCTTCGGGCCGGTGTTGATGGTGGTGTACGGCCCGGGCATCTCGCCGAGCTTCCACTTGAAGAGCTTCGTGTAGAACTTCTTCGAGCCCTTGAGGTCGTCGGTGTTCAGCTCGATGTGGACGAAGGCGTTACCCATGGTGGTGCTCCGGCGTGAGAGGTGGTCAGCAACCTCTCGACCGTCGTCGACGCTCAAACTCATCGGGGAAACGTCCGGGCCTGCGGTGATCACTGCGGTGCACACCCCGCCGCTCGGAAGGGAAGAAGTGGACAACCCCGCGCGCGAGGGGACGACACCCCTGCATGTCCCTCCGCTGGAGCCTGCTGCTCGTGTGTTCCTGCGTCGGCACCGCGGACATGGTGGGCCCTCCAGAGGTTGCGCCCGCGGCGGTCACGGTTGACGGCGGCGCTGCGGTCGACGCGGGCGTGTCCGTCGCGCAGGACTCTGGCGTGGTCGACGCGGGGACGCCCCCGGTCATCGACGCGGGCTTCGATGCGGGGCCCCCTCCGGCGTGTGGCGCGCTCGACACGCGGCTGATCAGCGCCACCATCGACGTCGGGCCGGCCTCGGTCGACGTGGGGTCGAGTTACGGGTGGTCGAACAACCGGCCCGTGCACCTCGTGGGGCTCGCCGACGGCACCGCCCGCGCGGCGTGGAGCGGCGGAGGCCAGGTGCACGTGACGCCGCTCTCCGCGTCCCTGCAGCGCGCGGGACCCGACGTGATCATCGCAGGAGAGAGCGTGCGCGGCTTCGTCGCGCATGACGACGGCACGGCGGCGCTGCTGGTGGTGCGGGGCACCGGCATGTTCCTGGTGAAGCTGCGCGCCGACGGCACGGCGTTGTTCGAGACCGCCGTCGTGAATGATCAGCCCTCGGAGGTCGAAGGCGCGCGCTGGGTCGACAGCTGGGGCCACGAGGGAAGGCTGCTCTTCACCGGCACCGTCTACGTGGCGTACTTCGGGCACACGAAGCACTGGGGCGCGATGGGCAAGCACCAGGGTGACCTGCTGATCAGCCTCGACGCCACGACGGGTCAGCCGACCGGTGGCCCCGCGGGCTGGGCGTGGGGTTGCAGCCACTCGCTCGACGTGCGCCTCGCGTGGGACGGCGCCTCCATCGCGCCGGTGTGCCTGTCGGATTGTTACCGGGCGAAGGCGGTGATGCTCAACGACTCCGACGTGCTCCAGGACGAGCCGGGCGGCAACTGTGCGGGCTCGTCACCCGGTGAACTCGGTGGCCTCGCCTCACTCGGAGGAGGGGGCTTCGGGTTCACCTTCTCCACGAAGGAAGGCCGCGCCTCGCGCGACGTCGGCTTCATCGCCATCGACGCGCAGCAGCGGAAGAGCCCGGTGGTGTGGCTCACCTCGGCCGCTGGCGATGAGTCTGCGCCGCACCTCGCGCGTTACGGAGCAGGCGGGTTGCTGGCGTCGTGGCGCGAGGGCTCAGCCTCGAAGCTCGCCGTGCTCAGCCCCGCGGGCGTGGTCGTCGAGGGGCCGATCACCGCGCCCGTCGGCGTCGCGGATCGCGATGACTTCACCCGGTGGCCGTCGGGTGATGTGGGCTGGGCTGAGGGGGCGGGGCGCATGCTGCGCGTCAGTCGGGTGCGGGCCTGTTCCCCCTGACCTGGTGCCTGCGTTCGCCCCTCACCCCGCCCTCTCCCCGCTGCGCAGGGAGAGGGAGATATCGAGTCAGCGCTTGCGGAGGAACTCGGCCATTCGCCCATCGAGCCAGGCGAGCCCCTCTTCCTCGCTCTTGAACGAGTCGGAGTTGCTGTTGTCCGTCAGCCGCATCGTCAGCGCCGCCGCCATGCGCGCGAGCGCCGAGGTGAGGATCAGCGCCACCGGCACCGGGTTGCGCGCGTCGGTCTTCTGGCTCGACAGCACCTTCCTCACCTCGCTCGACACGCCGGTGATGTTGCCCACCACCAGGTGACCCCAGCCGTCGTACTTCGCGCCGGGGACGAGCTTCGCGTGGTACCCCTCGGCGTCGGCGACCGTCACTTCCTTCACGAAGTTCGCGCGGAGGACGGGGTGCCCTGACTTCGTCTTCAGCTCTGATAGCTCGATGGCCACGAAGACACCGTGGGCCCCGCCGCACCGCCGCGCAAGGTTTGTTTGCCCCCGAGCTACGGGGTGCAGGCAGGCTGCGACGAGTCGTAGAAGCGAATCGCCAGGCCGAACGTCGGCGAGAGCGACGTGCCGTTGTCCATGCCGACGATCAACCCCTCGTCACAGGTGCCCGGCCGCCACGCCACGTCCATCAGGTACTCGTTGCTCGTGCCGAACCAGGGCGTGAGGTTGAACCCGGGAATCGACACGTCCGTCAGCTCTGCCGCGGTGAGCGTGCCCGCACCGCTCGCGCGGTACTCGATGACCGTGCCGTTGAGCGGGTTCCCCACCGGCCGCCCCACCACCAGCCCCCGCCGGCCGTCGGCCCGGAACGCGAGCGACTGCGGGCTGATGCCGGTGTTGCCGGGCAGGGTGATCAACGTCCACGCCCCGTCGAACACGTAGAGCTTGTTCGAGCTCCACCCGCAGAACGCGCCCCAGCCCCCACCCGGCTGCCACGCCCCGCCACCCGGATTGCCGAAGCCGCCCGACCACGCGTTGCCCACGAACACGTTCGACGCCTCGACCCACGTCTTGCTGTCGGCGCCGTTGACGCCGTCGCCGGTGAGCACGTTCGCGCTGCCGCCATAGAGCGCCGGTGAGCCCCACATCAACGTCATCGCCCCGCCGCTGGCGTTGTAGCCCTTCGGCGCGCTCAACCCCGCGGCAGGCGACCAGAGGGTGAGGGAGTTGATGCTCGGGTTGCCGCGCGAGACGGCCGCGAAGCGCGAGGTGCCCGGCTCCACCGAGACCGCGCTCACCGTTCCCTGCAGCGTGCCCAGATCCACCGCGGCCGCGAGCACGTCACCTGCGCCGACGTCGATGCGCCACAGGTGCGAGACCGCCGACTGCACGCCCGCGATGACGAACGAAGTCCCGTCGGCCGTCACGTCGAGATCGGCCACCGTCGTGCCCAGGTTCTGCACCAGGCTCAGCGCGCGCGTGGTGGCGTCGTATCTGATCACCTTGCCCCCGGTGCCCAGCACCAGCGCAAACCGCCCGCTCGGGTGCCAGCTCACCCGCGTGAGGTCGTCGACGAAGGTGACGTTGGTGATGCGCTGGTACGTGAAGGCGCCCACGCCGCCGTCATTCACCGGCATGCCCGCGTCGGTCGCTCCCCCCGCGTCCGGAGTCGAGCCCGCATCCACCGGCGTGCCCGCATCCACACCCGAGTCCGGCGTCGTGCCCGCATCCGCCTCCAGGGTGCAGGTGCTGCTGCAGCCGTCGTTCGACGTCTGGTTGTTGTCGTCGCACTGCTCGGTCTGCGGGCACCGCGTGCCGTCACCGCACGAGCTGCCCGCGCCCACCGCGGTGCAGTTCGAGTTGCACGCGCCGCACGCGTCCATGAAGCCGTCGTCGCAGACCTCTCCCGTCACCAGCAGGCCGTCGCCACAGGTGGGCCGGCACACGTTGGGCATGCCCAGGCAGGTGAAGCCCGGCTCCTGCGCGCAGGTCACCGAGCAGCCGTCCGCGCCGATCTGGTTGCCGTCGTCGCAGGTCTCGAGCCCTCCGACGATGCCGTCTCCGCAGCTCACCGTGCAGCGGCTCGGCGTACCCAGGCAGGTGAAGCCCGCTTCGACCACGCAGGTGCTGGAGCAGCCGTCGTTGTTGCGCACGTTGCCGTCGTCGCAGGGCTCGTTCGCCACCAGCCGGCCGTCTCCACAGTTCGGTACACAGACGCTCGGCTGGCCCGGCGGAGGGAGTTGGCAATACCAGCCCAGCTCCACCGCGCACCCGATGGAGCAGCCGTCACCCGGCACCAGGAAGCCGTCGTCGCAGCTCTCGAGGCCCGTCACCCGCGCGTCTCCGCAGACGGACTGCACGCCCGCATCGGTGCCCGCATCGACGGAGCCCCCGCCACCTCCGGCGCTCCCGCCCCCGGCGCCACCGCCGGTGACCGCGCCGCCTCCACCACCGCCGGTGCCCGCGTCATTCACCGCGGGCTTCACGGCGGGGCAGGCGAAGAGCAGCAGCGCGGGAAGGAGGAGTCGCAGCATTGAGACACCTCTATACCATCCGAAGCGAACCCCTCGACCCCGCCCCGGCGCTCGTGACAAGAACCGCCCCCATGTCCACCATCACCGTGAAGCGCGGCATCCAGTTCCGGGCGGAGCTGTACAACCAGCCTGATCAGTCGAAGTGGCTCGAGGCGGTCGGCAACGAGCTCCAGGCGAGGGGCGTCTCGCTCAAGGTCGGTGATGGACCGAACGCGAAGGTGGTGAAGGACGCCGCCACCCTGCAGGCCGCGATGCGCGAGCTCCGCGCGCAGGCCACCGCCGCCAACGCGCCGCTGCGGGCGTACCTGACCGACCTCACCCAGGCCATCGACGACGTGGTGAAGGGCGACGTGCAGGCCGCCGTGGGCGACTCCTTCGATTTCTCGAAGGGCAGCAACCTGGGCAAGGCGCTCGGCCTCGATGACGGGCGGCGCTCGAACTACGCCTCGATGTCCACCACCGACTTCGGCAAGGCCGCGCGCACGAAGGCCGAGGCGACGATGAGCATCGACGGTGTGACGCTGCAGCGCACCGCGCCGCCCGCGCCCCTCGACCTCTCGAAGATTCCGCACATGAGCACCGAGTCCCTCAAGGGTGCGTCGGTGGCCTACGGCCGCGACGGAGAAGAGGTCGAAGACACCCGCGTCATCACCGGGCTCACCAAGGAAGAGACGGTCGCGCTCGCGGCCAACTCGCTCAACGACCTGCAGCGCCCGAAGGCCGCCGCGGGCCTCACCCTGGGGCGCGCGCCGCTCGACGAGATGGCGTGGGACAGCGACTCGCACTCGCTGCGCCGCGCGAACCCGTACGTGTCCTTCACGCTCGATGACCGCAGCTACGAGGTGAACCCGAACAACGGCCAGCCCCGCGTCGCCGTCGGGCGCGACTTCTTCTTCGACAGCTTCATGGCGAAGAAGGACCTCGCCACCGGCAGGCTCACGAAGGACCTGCAGAAGGCCGACCTGATGTACCGCACCCGCATTCGCTACGGCTCGGACAAGGATCCGATCAGCGGTACGCGCGTGTTGATCGGCATGAAGGAAGGCACCGCCATCGACGGCGACGGCACCAAGCACGCCCGGAAGATCGACAGCCGCACCGACAGCGCCACGCAGGAGATCTTCGACACCCTCACCAACTCCGCCACCACCGGCAAGCTGGGCGCGGCGTGGGGCTCGTACGCCGCTGACAGCGTCGCTCCCGCCGCGGCGTCGATGTACCGGGTGGCGGTGCAGAAGGGCATCACCGACAACGTGGGCGGCGAGACCGGCGTGCTGGCGATGGAGCCCGGCGCCGTGGCCCGGCAGATCCGCGGCCGCTTCCACTTGAACGAGACTGATCAGAGCGCGCTGCTCGACGGCTTCAAGCAGGGCGGCGAGCCGAAGATCGCCGAGCTCGCTGCGTTGATCACCGCCGCGCCCGACTGGGCCGCCAACGGCGAGCTGCCCTCGAAGACCGAGCTGCTCGCGCAGGCCACCGCGCTCACCGATCGCAGCGCCGTCGTCACCGCCGCGGCCGAGGGCCTCAAGAAGCTCGACCCCTCGCTCACCGTGGACAAGGCGCTCATCGATCGCCTCTGGCCCGGCCAGCCCATCTCGAACAAGCAGGACGCGCGGCTGCAGCGCGCGGTCGTCGACGCCCTGCGCGGGCAGTACGACGTGTTCGCCGAGAACATCGACCAGCTGCAGCGGAAGATCGGCGGCACCGAAGACCGCACCGTGCGTGACGCGGGCAGCGCCAGCGACGTGCGCGACTTCATTCGCGGCAAGGCGGCCGTGGCCAGCTTCATGAGCCGGGCCGAGAGCACGTCTGGCAGCGGCGTCACCGCGGGCAACGCGGCCAGCTACGTGGCGTACGCGAAGAAGGTCATCGACATGGCCGACGGCAAGGAGAAGACCAACCTCCTCCAGTCGATGGGCCTGGGCCTCAACCAGCTGCAGGCGATGAACGAGGCCTCGTTCGCCTCGCCCGTGAAGGTGAGCGGCGCCCTGGTGAAGAAGCAGACCTTCGATTCCTTCTTGAAGGAGTTCGACACGCAGCTCGCTGGTCCGAACAAGGACGCCTTCACCACCGAGCTCGGCGCGTTCCTCGCCACGAAGAACAGCCCTGCGCTCTCGGGGGCGGCGGACAAGGCGAAGGTGACGGGTGACCTGCGCAAGAGCCTGGTCACCGCGCACGCCGAGGTGCTGCATCGCCAGGTCGAGGGCGCCGGCGCCTGGGCGCAGGCCGTGTGGTTCAACGACTACCGGCAGGCGGCGCTGGGCATCGACGCGCACTCGTGGAACTTCATCATCGGCTCGATGGACTACACCGAGTTCTACGACGCGAAGACGGGGCAGGACCTGCCCTTCGCCGACCGGGTCAGCCGCAGGCCACTCGACGCCACGAAGATGACGGGCGCGATGGTGTCGAACGACATCCAGATCGAGCTCGAGGCCGAGGAGGGCTACACCGCCGCCATCCGCAAGGCGCAGTACGCGGTCAACGGCGCGGCCGCCGGCATCCTGATGGACTACGCGCTGTCGAAGAACACCCCCGGCGTCACCGCGGGCGACGCGGCGGGCTTCGAGAAGTGGTTCACCGCGCAGGCCGCGCTCGCGCCCTTGCAGCGCCAGGCGATGCTCGACGACGTGGCCACGTTCGCGAAGCAGCAGGGCTCCCCCGTGGACGTGCGGCAGGCCTTCGAGCCGCTCGAGCAGCAGGAGAAGTCGATTCGCGTGCTGGCCGGCTTCGCCGCGCAGAAGGACCCGGCGCTCAACGTGAGCGACCGCCTCGCCCTCGAGACCTGGTACCGCAAGCAGGGCTCGCTGGGGGAGAAGGAGCTCAACGACTTCCTCACCGAGGTCGCGCAGTACGCGGCCACCCAGAAGAGCGAGATTCCCCTCTCGCCCAACCTGCTGCGCACGCTCGACTTCGAGCCCTTCGCGGGGTCGAACGTGGGCCAGTCGTACACCGGCCACGCTGCGCTGGTGGATGACCTGGGCGTCGCCAACGAGGTCTGGTCGATGGTGAAGAAGGCACAGCAGGACCTCTCCATTGCGCGCGGGCAGGAAGTGCAGAAGGTGCTGCGCGACAACGACCTCAGGAACAAGGGCTGGGAGCCACCGACGGGCGCCAAGGGCGATTACGCCATCGACCTCGCCATCCGCTGATGCACGCTCAGAGCGTCTGGCAACACGCGAGCGGCTTCATGTTCGAGCAGCTCGACGACGAGTAGTAGCTGGCTGCCGGGCTCAGGTTCGCGCCGAAGCTGCTGCTCGAAGTCGAGCTCCAGGTGCCGCCCGGGCCTGCCACACACGAGGTGGTCTCGCGCGCACCGGTCGTCTTGCGGTCGTTGTCGATCCACGCGCCGACCCCGCCGGGCGCCGAGACGCCGTTGGTCGAATCGAAGTCACCCAGCGTGCAGAAGGACGAGCCCGGGTATTCGGTCTGGCACTTCTGGTTCGCGCCGGCCTGCCCGCCGAGGTTGCCGTTGAAGGTCGCCGCGGTGAACCCGCGGAAGACGACGCGCGTCGAGCCTCCGCGACAGCACGCGAGGGGCTTCGCGTTCGAGCAGCTGAGCGACGAATAGTAGCTGCCCACCGGGCTGAGGTTCGCGCCGAAGCTGCTCGAAGACACGGAGTGCCACGTGCCGCCCAGGCCCAACACGCACGAGGTGGTCTCTCTCGCGCCGGTCGGCTTGCGATCGTTGTCGATCCACGCCCCGACGCCGCCGGGACCGGCCTGCGGGGTGGTGCTGTCGTATTCGCCGAGCGTGCAGAAATACGAGCCCGAGAACTCGGCCTGGCACTTCTGGTTCGCTCCGACCTGGCCGCCGAGGTTGCCGTTGTACGTCGCCGTGGTGAAGCCCGCGAAGGTGATGGGCGTGCTGCCGCTGACGACGATCACCCCACCGTCGACGTAGAGCACCGCGCCGGGAGGCCCCATCGGCCCGGTCGGCCCCGCAGGGCCCCCCGCGCCCGTCGCGCCGGTCGGCCCCGCGGGCCCCACCGGACCGAGTCCGCCCGTTGCCCCTTGCGAACCCGCGGGACCCGTTGCGCCGGTGGCCCCGGCTGGACCTGCGGGCCCCACCGGACCGGCTCCACCCGTCGCCCCCTGCGGACCTGCGGGACCTGCTGCGCCAGCGGGCCCCGTCACGCCTTGCAGCCCCTGCGCGCCGTTGCAGAGGGGGATCGCGCCACCATCGGGGAAGCTGATCAGCACCCCGCCCGCGGCACACTGAGGACTCAGCGAGGGCAGGGTCGCCGCCGTCGGGGAGGGCCCCGGGGCGCCGGTCGCTCCCATCGCCCCCTGTGGACCCGCGGTGCCCTGCGGCCCCACCGCGCCGTTGCACACGTTCGAGATGCCGCCGTCCGACAGCTGCGTCACGCGCAGGCCACCCGTCGGGCACGTCGCGCCGCCCGGGGCGATGGCCGTCACCATCACCGAGCTCCCCGGCGGGCCGGTCACCACGCCCCCATCGACGACGAGCACGGTCCCGGCGGGGCCCTGCAACCCCTGCGGACCGGCGGCGCCCGGATCGCCCTGCGGCCCCACCGCGCCCGGGTCGCCCTTCGGCCCCACCGCACCGGGGTCGCCCTTCGCGCCCGGGTCACCCTGGGCACCCGCCGGCCCCTGCGGTCCGATGTCGCCCCTGGGCCCGGGTTCTGCCTGTGGCGCGGGGCACGCAGAGAGCAAGAGGACGGCAGCGGTCAGCAGGAGCGTTCGCATGCGACGACGACACGCGAAGCGGCCGCCACGTGCAAGGAAGTCAGTTGCAGCCCGCGAAAGAGCGCGCTCACGTACGAGCCCTACGGCAGAAACACCCACTGCGTCGTGCCGTCGAAGAACACCACCTTCTGCATCGTCGGTAGGTACGCGCTCACGCCAGAGCCCGTCGGAGCAACGGTCGGGTGCCGCTCGAGCCAGCTGGTGCCGTCCCATTCCCACGTCAGCTCGAGCGAGACGAAGTTGCGGTCCACTCCGCCGCTCAGCACCACGCGCTGGCGACTCGGGTCGTACGCCATCGCGTACCCGGTCGCGCCCGGCGGAGAAGTCGGCGGCGTCTTGCGCGACCACGCCGCGCCGTCCCATTCCCACGTCTCGTTCGAGAACACGCCGTTGTTGCAATACGCGCTGAAGAACACCGCGCGCTGGCGCGACGCATCGAACGCCATCGGCCCATAGCAGGGAGGCGTCGCGGCGCTCGATCGCTGCGTCCAGTTCGTGCCGTCCCACGTCCACGTCTCGCGCAGGAACGCGCCGTCGTCGAACGCGAAGCCGCCGTAGAGCACCGTCACGTTGCGCGCCGAGTCGAAGGCCATCGCCTGCGCGGTGCGCTTCTCGGGTGCCGTCGTGGGGAAGCGCTGCGCCCACGTGTTGCCGTCCCATTCCCAGGTCTCGTTGAGAATGCGGTTCGCGTTGTTGTTGCTGCTGTCGGTGGTGTCGCCACCGAAGAGCACGACGCGTTGACGCACCGAGTCCCACGCGAGCGTGTGGCCGCCGCGTCGACTCGGTGCAGCCATGGGTGCACGCCTGGTCCAGGTGCGCGTCGAGTCCCAGGTCCAGTGGTCGTTGTTCGGCCCGCCGTTGTACTGAATGCCTCCGAAGAGCACGAGCTGCTGCGGGGTGCCGACCATCGCGGTGGACTGCGTGCGTTCGCCTGGCGCCACCGGTGGAGCGACCTGCGCCCACGCTGCGCCGTCCCACAACATCGTGTCGCTGAAGAACGGACCCGCTGAGCGGTAGCCGCCGAAGAGCACCACGCGCTCTGCTCCAACGTCGAACGCCATGGCGGCGGCTTCACGCGTGGTCGACCCCTGCCCGGGCGTCCAATCGAGGCCGTCCCACAGCCAGGTGTCTCCGAACGAACTGCCGAGCGGGCCGCTGTGCCCGCCGTGCAGCACCACGACGCCGTTGCGCGGGTCGAAGATCATGCTCGCGCTGCTGCGCGCGGGAGGAGAATGCACGGGCGAGCGCAGCAGCCACGTCGCGCCGTCCCATTCCCACGTGTCGTTGAGGTCGGTGTTGTTCACGCTGCGCCCGCCGAAGAGCACGATGCGCTGCCGCGCGGAGTCGTAGGCCTGCGTGTGCCCCGTGCGGGGTGGTGGCGAGCTCGCCGGCCGCAGCAGTTGCCAGCGCGTGCCGTCCCACGACCACGTCTCGTCGTTGGCGGGATGGCCGCCGCCGCCGAAGAGCAGAATCACCTGCCGCGCCGAGTCGAACGACATCGCCGCGCCCGCGCGCGCCAGGGGAGCGGTTTGCGTCACCGCCTGCGTCCACGTGCGGCCGTCCCATTCCCAGGTGTCGTCGAGCGCGACGCGGCGCTGCGTCGACCAGCCGCCGAAGAGCACCGTGCGCTGACGGCGCGGGTCGTACGCCATGGCTGCGCTCTCGCGGCCTTCGGGTGAGTGGGAGGGGAGGAGTTGCGTCCACCCGCGGCCGTCCCATTCCCAGGTGTCGTTGAGCGAGGTGTTGCTGGTGCTGTGGCCGCCGAAGAGCACCACGCGCTGGCGGGCCTGGTCGTAGGCGAGGTGCGGGGTCCACCGCGCGGGCACGGTGGTGGGCACCCAGCGGTTGGCGCAGCGGCCGGTGAGGGGGCGCGTGCGCGCGACGCACTGGCCGCTGATGCACACGTCGACGGTGGTGGCGAAACAGTCGTCGACTCCGCACAGCGTGCCGTCGGGCGCGGTGGTGGTGCCGCAGCCCGTCTGCGCGTCGCAGGTCGGCACCTCACACGCGGCGGTCGGCTGCGGACACGTCAGGTCGCGGTGTGAGCAGCCGCTCGCTTCTCCGCACGCGTCGAGCGTGCATGCGTTGGAGTCGTCGCAGAACTTGAGCGCGCCGAGGCAGGTGCCGTCGTGGCAGGAGCCGGTGACGCAGCTCGTCTCGCAGGCGGTGTCGTCGGGCGAGGTCGTCTCGACGCACCTCGCGAGTGAGGTGTCGAAGCGCACGTCGCGGCACGTGGTTGACGCGGTGCACTGCGGAACTTCGAGGCCGGTGCCCTGGACGGGAATGGCGAGCGTTCCCACGTGCAGCACGGCGGCGAAGTGCTGCGGGGCGCCCGGAGAAAAGACAATCGAGACGTTCTGCGAATCGCCGCGGACCAGCCTGAGAGCGCTCGTCGAGGTGGTGAACGGAGCGTCGATGAAGACGTCGAGCTCGGCGGTTTCTCCGCCCTGGTTGGATATCCCGACGACCGCGGTCCGTGTTTCGCCCACATACGTGCCGGGGAAGAGGACCGCGTCGGGGTTCGCGACCAACCGCGCGGGCTCGACCTTCACGATGTTCGTGCTGCAGCCGCATCCGGCGGACACGAGGGCGAGCGCGAGGGCGAGGCTGATCAGGAGGAGTCGCACGTCACGACGACACCCGACCTGTCACTCAGGTGCACACCATATCGTCTCGAATGGTGCTCGAGTTCACCTGGAAGAGAGCTGTGGTGCCGGCCGGAAACTCACCGGTCACGGGTGATTCACTCGAAGAGCGAGACCTCCTGGATTCGCGCGAGCCCCGCAGGGAACTGCAGAATGACCCGGGAGCTCGGCGTCCCCGCGTCCACGGGGAGGACCACGTACGCCAGCCTGAGCTGAGCGTACCCACCGTCGGGAAGTCGAAAGCTTTCCCCGCCCGGGGAAGGCCCGAAGCCCGAATAGGGCACCGTGTGTTCCAGTTCAGCTGCGACCCCTCCGTCTTCGGTCGCGAGCACGATGCGGATCAGTCCATCTCCGATGGAGGCACCCCGAATCACGATGGCCGAGACCATCGAGGGCGTGAGCAGGTTCAACGCCACCTCGTTGATCAGCCCAGCGTCCACCGTGGTGAGCTCACGATCAGTCAGTGGACACGGCGTGCCCAGCTCGGGGCACGGGAGACCGCGGCTCAGCGGCACGCGAGTTCCTCGAAGCGCCAATCGCTCCCCCGCCCTCATTCGGGTCGGACTCGTTCCCGAGGAGACGAGCGCCACTTCCTGATCAGGATCGTAGAGCCAGGCGCTCAAGCTCAGCGTTCCCTCGAAGTCCTCCAGGCGGAGCGCGTCCATCACCAGGGGCTCGCGCGCGTACTCGTACGGGAAGACGCTCGCGTCGGGCACCTGAAGACGATCGTCCGCCTGCCACGCAATTCCGCCGTCGGTCGTGACCAGTTGCTCGCGGTGCGTGAGCTGAATTCCGACGTACGTGCGGTTGCCCATCACGAGTGGCGGCAGATCATCTGGCCAGGGAACCGGCGGGTCGAAGTGCAGCACGCCTGCATCGAGCCAGGGCGCGGCTCGCCAATCGAGCAGCGGCGCCAACTGGGTCTCGGGGCCGTAGAAGGTGAAGTCAGACCAGGCGACGCTTCCCGAGGGGAAGCTGGCGTCGATCCGGAAGCAGAGGGCACTTCGCGTCTCCACCCGAAACACCTCGTAGCCGAATTTGCCTTCGGCGTCGGCGCGCGTCTCTTTCAAGGGTGTGGCCAGGGAACACCACTCCTCGCCCGGGAAGGTGTCCGGTTGATTGTTGACGTATCGCAGCAGGCGCACCACCTGCCCTTCGACCGGATCGACTGACGCGACCCTGCCGTGCGCTGCAAGGATGTCGTCCGGGTTGAAGCACCCGGTGCACGCCAACGAGAGCACCGCGCAGCGCCACATCAGTACACCACCTTCACGCCGAGGGTCGGGAGCACGATGGGGAGGCTGAGCGCCTCTTTGACGACGTGCGTCGATGAAAGGGAGCCGCTCGGTGAGAAGAAAGAGCCGGCTTGATATCGATAGCCATACACTTCCGGAATGCCGAGCGTGTTGAGGATGTCGAGGTACAGCTCTGCGCTGAAGGTGCTGAAGGTGATGGTCTTCGATGCGCGTAAGTCGAGTCGCGCGTAGGCCGGCAGCCGATCGACCTGGTTGAGCGGCACTTCGGCCCATTGCTGTGCGCCGGTGACAGGGTCACTCACGATGCGCGACGTGCGGGAGCTGAACTCCCCCGACTCAGGCCGCCCGGTGTTGAAGTGGACGGACGCGCTCAGCCGGAAGCCCTTCGGTAAGACGTAGCCGAGCGTCAGGTTGAGCGTGTGCGTCTGGTCGAACGCGAAGGGCAGCATCGCCGTGGTGTCTTCCACCACGGTCTGGTCCGGCGTGAAGAGCGCGAACCGCCGCATGCGCTCACTCCGCATCAGGGTGTACGAGAGCCAGCCGAAGAGCCGGCTCTGTTGCGGCAGCCGCAGCATCACCTCGAGCCCATACGCGCGTCCCCAGCGATTTCCGAGGTACCGATCGTCGAGCGACGACTGACCCGCCAGGAACTCGATCAAGCTCCGCTCCCGGGCCTGGAAGAGGTGGTTGTAGAAAGCCTCGCCTGAGATCTCGAGCCCGAACCCGGGCAACGTCCCCACCGCGCCGAGACTGAACTGACCGACCTCCTGCAGTCCTGACCTGAGCGCGGCGGTGTCCGAGATCGGCAACGAGATGAGCAGCATCGGTGCCTGGTGCGCGAGGCCGGCGCTGGCCCGCAGCGTGAGCGCGTCGAGCGGCTTGAAGCGCACCTCGAGGCGTGGATCCACGGAGACCAGGGTGAGGTCGGGAGGCAGGTGCCAGGTGTCGACCCGCGCTCCGGCCACCACCGTCCACTGCTTCGAGAAGAACGCTGCTTCGACGAACGACCCGGTGAACACGCCCATCGTCCTGGGTTGCTTGAGGATGTCTCCGGTGCCGATGCCCGCGGTGTTCTCCACGTCAGACACCTGGCGCTCGAAGTCGAAGCCCGCCTTCAGCTGCACGTGCTCGCCCAGCTCCACCCGGTAGCTGATCCGCCCTGTCCAGAGGAAGCGGTCGAGCTTGAACGAGCTGTCCGTGCCGCTGACACCCAGGGTCATTCCCATCGTCTCCCAGCCGATCCAGCTCCCCGCCTCGAGGACGCCGGGACCGATGGGGTATTGCCCGCGCAGGTCGATGCGGTGAAAGCGCGACGTGCCGAGAACGGTGACGCCGCCGCCTTCCCCTCTTTCGTCGCGCGCGCCGGCGAGATCGCTCGAGCCGAACGCCAGCAATCGAATGTTCCCGCGGCCGACCTTCTGCTCGACCCGCGCCTGGTAGTCGTACGACTCGAAGACGGGTCTGACGCCGTCGAAGACGTTCGCCGCGGCGAGCGCGCCCAACA
Source organism: Archangium sp. (assembly GCA_030681645.1). Classification (GTDB taxonomy): domain Bacteria; phylum Myxococcota; class Myxococcia; order Myxococcales; family Myxococcaceae; genus Archangium_A. The sequence goes on along the minus strand of JAUXRX010000004.1, from coordinate 164,971 downwards.
ACCAGCCCGCGTAGTTGACGCTGCCGGCCAGCGAGATGCTGGTGCCCGTCGAGGCGATGGGCAGCTCGACCAGCGCGTTGGACTGCAGCAGGTCGACCGCGATGGTGGCGTGGAGCCGGTCGTCGCGGGGCTTCGCCACCTGCGCTGCGACGACTCCGCCGGTGATGCGCCCGTACCGCGAGGGCGCGTTCGACGGAAAGAAGTCGATGCGGTCGATGAGGTCCGCGTGCACCACCGAGCTGGCGGCCATCAGGTGGTACAGCTGCGGTATGCGCACCCCGTCCAGGTAGAAGCCCGTGGCCGCGGGCAGCGAACCGCGCACCACCGGGTAACTCAATCCAGAAGCCGGCGTCACCACCCCGGGGAGCAGCATCACCACGCGCAGCGGCTGCCCCCCGGTGCCGGCGGCTTCGTGCAGCTCGGGCCCGGTGAGGGTGACGCGAGACAGTTCGGCGCGGTCGCTCTGCCCGCGCACCACGGTCTCGTACGGGCGCACGAAGGTCGGCTCGAGCCGGTAGAGGACCTCGAGCCGTTGACCTCCGGAGAGCTTCTCCTTGAACACGCGCTTCGTGTGGCCCGAAGCGGTGACCTCCACCTGAAGCGCTCCCGCAGGGACCTCCAGGGTGAAGCGGCCGTCGGCGTCGGTCTCGGCGCTCGGCTGACCGCCATCGGCGAGCGTGACTTGCGCCAGCGCGATGACGTCGCGGGTGCCTTTGGTCATCACCCTGCCCGCGAGGCGAGCGGTGCCCGGTCCTGCGTCCTGGGGCGGTGGTGACGGCGGCTCGAAGCGATAGCGATAGGCGAGCACCAGGCCGACCGCGCCGCCGTCCTGGATGACCGGGTCGAAGACGAGGCCCTTCGCTGCGGTGACGGCAGCAGCAGTGAAGGGCTCGCCGGGCGAAGACTGCACCTCGATCGCGGTGACCTTGCCGGTCGCGTCCAGCGTCAGGAACAGCTCGACGTCTCCTCCGACTCCCGCGTCGTCGGGCCAGGCCGCGGGCGAGGGCTGAATCAGCGTGGGAGGCTCGGGCTCGTCCGCGAGCGCAGGCGTGCCTGCGATCGAGAGAACCGCCACCAACGCCCGAAACCCCGAAAGAGAATGAATCAACTCGCCGCCCCGCCGCAGCACGCACCGTACGTCAAACGATTGCGTTGCGCCCCCATGAGGATGAAGCGCGTGCCTCGCTCGCGTCCAGCGGAGTGCGCCCTCGTCCGCCAGCCCCGACTGCTGCACTTCGACGAAGCCGAACCGCCCGGTGCCCGGCCCGATTGCTACTGGCAGCTGATGAACACCGCGTCGGCCGCGTTGCAGTCTTCGTCGCCCAGCGGGTTGTGTGCGCAATCGATCAGCGTCGCCTCGTTGCCGGCGCACACCACTTCGTCGATCAGGAAGACGTCGTCGGGACCTGTCGCATCACTCTGCGAGCCACTGGCAAAGCCGAGCTCGCGGCACACCACCCTGGGGCCGTGATCGTCGAGATCGAAGCGATCATCGCAGACCTGGCCCCAGCCTCCGTCGGCGAAGACCTCGAGGCGGCCGTTGGTGCCGCCGTCACCCAACACCAGTCGAACGCGGCCATTGTTGAGCGAAATGGGGAGCCGGCAGAAGCCGCCTGAACAGGTCTGACCCACCGAGCACTCGGTGCACACACTCCCTCCGAGTCCACATTGCGCTCCGGAGCCCCAGCTCGTGGCCGGGGGAACGCACGCCCCGGCATCGTCCACGCAGCCCGCACAACCGGCATCGGGCGCGACGCATGTTCCGTTGGGCCCGCAAACCGCCGACGCAGCCTGGCAGTTCACACAGCTTGCTCCTGTGCGACCGCAGGCGTTGTCGAAAGTCCCAACCACACAAATCCCTTCGAAAGGTCCAGCACAGCAGCCCCCGCTGCATCTGCACTGCTGCCCAGAGCCGCCCCCAGCGGTTGGACCGCCTCCTCCAGACGGCCCGCCTCCGGTTCCGCCACCCGTGGCAGCGCCACCGCCGGTCGCTCCGGCGCACACGCCGTTTGCGCACGGGATGGGCACGAGAGCAGCGTTGCAATTCACGCACGTCCTCGCGCGGACACCGCACGCGAAGGAATTGCTGGCTCCGTCTGCGACACAGGTCTCGTCAGGCTGGCAGCACCCCTGGCAGTTGCTCGTGTTGCAGAAGACGACTCCGGCATCAGGCGTCGCTGGAGGGGCAGGACACGACGCAGTCGTCGCGGCGAGCAAACCGAAGACGACTCGCGCGAACGGTCTCGGAGGGCGTGTCTTAGCGAGTTCCGTCATGGGAAGTGGATGTACTCGACACGATCGAAAAAGGGGCGCTCTCAGCTGAGGTCTCGCCATCCTCAGATCGGGAGTACACTGCGAGCCGCGATGCCACGGATCAATCGAAGCGAGTTCATCGAGACCCGGCGCGCCCAGCGCCTCGACCTCACCGCCGCGAAGAACGACCCGGCCTTCCGCGCGAAGCTCGAGGCCGCCGGCTTCAAGCTGGAAGACCTCGACAAGCTCGACCTCGCTGATCACGACGGCATGCTCGAAGGGCCCCGCGAGCTGCGCGCGCTCTACGACCTGCTCAAGGGCCTGGAAGGCGGTGGCCCGGCCGAGGTCCTGACGGTGAAGCCCCGGGGGTGGACTGCCCCCTCCACCACCAGGGTCGACCACGCGTTCGACGCCTTCGAGAGCGGCTTTCAGCCCTCACCGCGCGCACCAGCACCTCTGGCCGCGATCGATGCGGCCGCGCGGGCGCGCTTTCCCCTCACGGGCTCCGTGGGCGCCGGCGGACAGAATCGCAGCGCCGACGTGCGCCTGGTGCAGCAGCGCCTCAAGGACGTGGGCTTCGACCTCGGCGTCGACGGGCAGTGGGGTCGCAAGAGCGAGACCGCGCTCAAGACGTACGCGGCCATGCTCAGGGGTGGCGAGTACACCAAAGAGGAGCCGGGCCTCCTCACGCCCAACGACGCCGTCGACCGCGCGCTCTCGAGCGAGAACCCGCCCCGCTGGGAAAAGATGCCTGCCAGCGGCCCCGGCTTCGTCAACCACGACACCGACGGCTTCAGCCACGGCTCGGCCGAGACGCGGCTGGCCATCGAGGAGTTCTCTTCGGCGTACGCGCGCGACTACCTCGCGGCCAACCCGGGCCGGGCGTTGATCAGCTTGAACGACGTGTCCGAGAGCCACGGCGGCGACAACCGCGATCACGACACGCACGAGAACGGCCTCGACCTCGACCTGCGCCTGCCGCGCAAGGACGGCACCTCGGGCTCCGACGTGCGCCGCACCGACTACGACCGCGAGGCGGCCTGGGCCATGCTCAGCGCCATCGCCGCCAACCCCCGCGTCGAGCGGGTGCTCTTCAGCGACCCGGTGCTCCTCGCGCGCGCCAGGACCGAAGCGCAGCCGTGGGCCTTCAAGGTCTTCGATGGGGGTGAGGTGCACAAGAACCACTTCCACGCGGACATCAAGCCGCCGAAGTAGCTCGCGGCTCAGAGCGGTCGGTAGCCTCGGCCCTGCCACACCCGTATGAGCATGGGAGCGATCTGCTCGAGCGGGAGCTGCGCTGAGGCGGCCTCCAGTTGCCACGCCGCGCGAGGCATTCCGTACACGACGCTGGACTCGGCGTCCTGCGCGAAGGTCGCCCCTCCCCTCCGCCGCAGCGCGAGCAGGCCCTGCGCGCCGTCTTCCCCCATTCCGGTCAGCACCACGCCCGCTGCGCGGGGTCCGAAGGAGGCCGCCAGGGAAGAGAGCAGCCGGTCACCCGAAGGCCACACGGTCCCGGTTGCCCGGCGGAAGCGCACCGTGCCCTGCAGGTCGACCTCGAGGTCGCACCCGTCAGGCGCGAAGGTGACGGTTCCCGGCTGCGGTACCGCGCCCGTCACCGCCTGCACGATGCGCAGCGGAACGACCGACTGCAGCCATCGAGTCAGGCCGGGCGTGAAGCCGGGGGCGATGTGCTGGGCCACCAGGATGGGCGCAAAGTCGCAAGGGAGTGCGCCGAGAATCCGCGCCAGCGCCGGCGGCCCGCCGGTCGAGGCCGCCAGGCCCACCACCTCGGCGCGGTGCGCGAACGACGGGGTGGCCGGAAGCGCGGGGCTGTCGGGCCGACGGCGACCCACCACCGGCACCTCGGACATCAGGCGAATGGCGTCGACCACCCGCGCACCCCACCGGCCCACGTCCTCCGTTCCGTCCGGCTTGGCGATCAGCTCGAGCGCGCCCGCGTTCATCGCCTGAAAGGAGAGCGCGACCTGTGAGACCTCGCTCACGGCGCAGATGATGATGATGCGCGACGGCGCCCGGCTCATGATCGTCGCGGTCGCGTCGAGCCCATTGAGCCCCGGCATCTGCACGTCCATCGTGACGACGTCTGGGCGCAGGCGAACCACCTTCTCCACTGCCTCCAGGCCGTCCCGGGCCTCGGCGATGACCTCGAGCCCGGGCGCGCGCTCCAGCAGCGCGCAGACGAGCCGCCGCTGTGCCGGCGAGTCGTCGGCCACCAGCACCCGAATGGGGCTGCTCATCGCGCCCTCTGTGCCAGCACCGTGGTGAGCTCGGCCAGCAGCTTGCCGCTCGCGCAGTCCTGCTTGCTCAGGAACGCCGCCGCGCCGCGCTCGAGCCCGCGCTGGCGACTGGCCGCGTCGCTCTGCGCCGACACCAACAGCACGGGCACCGCGCGCAGGCGGTCCTGGGTTCGCACCCAGTCGGTGAAGGCCACGCCGTCCATGCCCTCCATCATCACGTCGCAGACGATCGCGTCGTAGCGGGCCGTGCGCAGCAGCCGCTGCGCGCTCGTCGCGCTGGCCACGACGTTCACCGTGAAGCCCCCGGCCTCCAGGATGGTGCGGTGCATCATGCGCGCGCCCACCGAGTCGTCCACCACCAGCACCCGCCGCTCTGTGTGCGCCGCGGGGGCGCTCCCCGCTTCCTGCCGGGGATCGAACAGCCACTCCGGGCGGAGCACCACCAGTTGTTCTCCGTGAGCCAGGGCGGCCGCACCCTGGAACGCGCCCAGTCCGCGAAGCTCGACGGGGAGCGGCCGGGTCACCAGCTCCCAATCGCCCAGCACCTCGTCGACCGCCACGGCCGCGCGTTCGCCCCGGTGCGAGAGGATCAACACCGTCACGTCCTCGAGGCTGAGCAGGGGCGCGTGCAGGCCCAGCAGCGCCCCCAGGTCGAGGAGGGGAATGAGCGCCCCCGCGTGCTCGAGGCGGGCCCCGCCCGGGGTGCGGCGGAGCGCGCCTTCTTCCAGGTAGAGCGCGCGTTCCACCACGTGGCTGGGCAGGCCCACCCGCGCGTCGCCGCAGCGCACCACCAGCAGCGACGAAGCGCCGAGCTCCGTGGGGATCGCCAGCAGAAAGCGGGCGCCCCGGCCCGGCGTGCTGTGCACCTCGACAGAGCCGCCCAGCTCGCGCACCTGCTTCATCACCACGTCGAGGCCTACGCCCCGCCCCGACACCTCGGTCGCCTCGGCGCGCGTGGACAGGCCCGGGCGGAAGATGAGCTGCATCACGTCGCGCTCGCTCATCGCGTCGAGGGTCGCCTTCGGCTCGAGCCCGCGCGCCTCGGCGGCGCGGCGAATGGGCTCCACCTCGAGCCCCCGGCCGTCGTCAGAGACCTCGATGAACAGCCAGTTCCCCTGCTGTTCCACCCGCACCACCAGCGCCCCCTCGACGTGCTTGCCCGCGGCCTTGCGCTGGTCGGGCGCCTCGAGGCCGTGGTCCACCGCGTTGCGCACCAGGTGCACCAGCGGCCCGCGCAGCGCCTCGACGATGACGCGATCGATCGAGATGCCGCCGCTGATGGTGGAGAGCCGCGCCTCTTTGCCGAGGCTGCGGCAGAGATCGCGGACCAGCCGCTGGAGCGGCTCGAGCACCACGCCCATCGCCACCGTGCAGATGGAGCGCACCTCGGCCTCCAGGGACTCCACCAGGCCCCCCGCGTCAGCCGCGTCGCCTTCCAGGCTCCGGCCGACCTTGCGCAGCCGCCCCCCCAGCGAGGGCACCTCGGCGGCGGCGCTCTCGAGCTCGGCGCGGTGACTGGCCAGGCGAAGGCGGAGCTCGCGCAGCCCCTCGATGTCTCGCTGCAGCGAGCGCATGCTGTTCTCGGTCACCCGCCAGGACAGCGCCCGCGCTTCGTCGTCGACCGGCTCGGACGGCCCGGCCTCCACCGCGGGTGGGGGTGTCTGCCCGGCACAGAGGGCGGTGACGTGGGCGATCAGCCGCTCCACCTCCGGGTTCACCGGCCGCTCGGAGCTCGCCTGCACCCGCACCTCTCGCCCGAACGCGTCGAAGGCGCGCAACACCAGGTCGGCCACTTCGTGGGGCAGCTGGGCGCCGGCCTGCTTCGACGGCTCGAGGTACTCCTCGAGGCCGTGCGCGAGTGACGCGAGCTCGGGGAGCTGCAGGGTGCCGCAGGTGCCCTTGAGGGTGTGCAGCGCCCGGGAGAGCTCGTCGTGCAGCGGCCCCGGTGGCTCTCCACCCCGCTCCAGGGCGAGGAGGCACCGGGAGGCCTGGGCGAGGAGGGCGTCGGCCTCGTCGACGTAGTCGATGAGCACCTGGGTGAGCAGAGGGTTACGGGCCATGGCTCTGACTTCCGCGGGGGATGAGCAGCTCGAGCTCGAGGAGGGTCACCGGCGCCCGGCCCTCGGCGATCACCTCGCGGCGCGAACCGTCTCCACGAGAGCTGGCCGCGTCGACCGCGCGGGTGGGCAGGGGCAGGGCCCGCGGCGCTTCCTCGCAGTCCACGGCGACGAGCCGCCCCCCGGTCTCGACGATGAGAATGATGGAAGGGTCTCTCGCCCACTGCTTGACCCCCAGCAGCGCGGCCAGGCTGTACGCGCAGAGCAACCGGCCCTGGTAGCGCACGATGCCGATGATGGGTGGGGGCGCCAGGGGAACGCTGCTCACCGCCCTGATGCTCACCGCGGCCCGCAGCACCTCGAGAGGAACGGCCCACGAGGCGCCTCCCAGCTTGAACTCGGCCACCCAGGTGGAGAAGGCGTCGGTGGCGCGATCTGCCGGCGCGCTGCGCAGCCGCTCGGCGCGCAGTTCGAGCAGCTTCTGGTCGTGCGAAGTCATCGCTTCGGCCCCGCGCGCTCGAGCAACGCCAGGGCCGCCGCCCGGTAGTAGGCCGCGCTGAGCGGCACCGGGCCGTCGACCCGGGCGTCGGCGTCCAGGTGCTCGAGCCGCGCGAGCACCCCGCCCGCCAGTTCCCGGGCCGTTCCATTCTCACCCAGGCGCAACCTCAGCAGGGCGCGCTCGAGCAGCGCCGGCACGTAGCCGGCTGCTTCGCCACTCAGCTCATCGAGCAGGCGCAGCGCGCCGCGGGACCGCCCGGCCTCGGCCACGCTCACCGCCTCGGCGTGCCGCTCGATGACGCGCGCGAGCACCGAGGTGCGTTGCATCACCGGCGCCGCGGAGGGGGCGGCCTTCGCGTGCGCGGGCGGCTGCCGAATCGCCAGCGTCGCCGGCGCGGCTTCGCTGGCCCGCATGTAGCAACTGAGCTCGGGTGGCCCGAGCGGGGTGAGCTGTTCCGGCGGCCCCACCAGGTCGACGGGGGCGAAGACGAGCACGCCCCTGGGCTTGAGGGCGCTCAGCAGGTTCTTCACCGCGTGCGTGGCCGCCGCGGGCGTGAGGTAGATGAGGACGTTTCGGCAGAAGATGAAGTCGAAGGTGCCGGCTTCCCGGGGCCGCGGCTCGAGCAGGTTGTGCACGAGGAAGCGGGTCAGGCGGCGCACGGCCGGGAGCACCCGGTACCCGGCGCCGTCGCGCTCGACCACCGAGAAGGGGCAGCTCTCGTGGTTGCGCATCGACCACGGGCCGTAGACCCCGGCGCTGGCGATCGACAGCCGGCTCTCGACGATGTCGGTGCCCAGCACCTCGACCGAGGCGTGGTCGCCGACCAGCGCAGACGCCCACGCGGCCAGCGAGTGGGCCTCTTCGCCGGTGGAACAGCCGGCGCTCCAGGCCCGCACGTGCCCGTGGCGCGCGAACTCGAGCAGCAGCGGGGTGAGGAAGTGAAAGTGGGCCGACTGGCGGAAGAAGAAGGTCTCTCCCGTGGTCACTTCTTCCAGCACCTGCTGCAGGGTCGGGTCACGCGGAGGGGAAGCCGGCCTGGCCGAACCCAGCAGGTGGCGCAGGTTGAGGTGCGCCACCTCCTCGCGCACCCCGGCCAGGGCGCAGGCCTGCGCGGCCAGCTCGCGGCGCGAGGGGGGCGTGAAGAGCCGCTCGCTCATGCGCTGACCCCGGCCAGCGTCGAGCGCAGTCGGTGCGTCAGGCGGTTGTTGAGGAGCGCGGCGGGGTCGAGCACCGCCAGGGCCCCGGTGGGCTCGCGCACCAGCGCCAGCACCGTCCGGTGCAACAGCAGCGGGTCTTTCCCCACGAGCTGGTCGCGGCGCACCAGGGCCTCGGCAGCCACCTCGACGGGGTCTTCCACCCGGTCGGCGCTCAGGCCCACCAGCAGGTCCTCGTGCCGGACCACGATCATCGCCCGGTCGACGGCACTTCGCTGGTGCGCGACCCTCAGCGCCCGCGCGAGGTCGACCACGAGCACCAGCCGTCCCTGGAGCTCGAAGAGGTCGCTGGTGAGGCCGCGCGAGACCACCCGCTTCGTCGCAGGCTGGTGCGTCACCAACAGGACGCCGTCCAACGGCAGGGCCGCCCGGGTGTCGCCGATCTGAAAGGCGAGCACCGCGAGCCCGCTTGCCGCCCGCCGCCGCTCCGCCTGGGCCAGCACCGCTTCCAGCCTGGGCGCGAGCGACACCGGGTCGAGGGGTTTGGGCAGGTAGCTCGTTTCGCCCAAACCGATCAGCTTCCGCGCCCGGTCCGCTTCCGACGAGATGATGATGATGGGCACCTCGCGCCACCGGCGGTCGGCTCGCATGCGCGCCACCACCTCGTCGCCGCCCATGCGCGGCATCGACAGGTCGAGCAACACCACCGCCGGCACCGCCTGGGCCAGCCGTTCGAGCGCTTCGACGCCGTCCGACGCGGTCTCGACGGTGTAGGCGCCCGAGAGCGCCGCGCGGGCGTAGGCGAGCACGGCCTCGCTGTCGTCGACCACCAGCACCCGCGGTCCGCTCACGGGGGCACCAGCCGATCGACGATCTGGCACAGCTCCTCGCGGCCGATGGGCTTGTGCACGAAGGCGGTGGCCCCCGCGCTCAGGCCCTCGGCCTCGAGGTCGCGGGCGCTGCTCAACAGCACCACCGGCACCTGGCGAAAGGGCGCCGGCGACGCGCGAATGGTGCGCACGAAGCCGATGCCGTCGAGCTTGGGCATGCGCACGTCGGCGATGACCAGGGCAAACGATCGATTCGCCAGGGCCGCCAGCCCTTCCATGCCGTCGGAAGCCTCGACGAAATCGAAGAGCCGGTTCATCAGGTAGACGCGCAGCACCGAACGAATCGAGGGGCTGTCGTCGATGAGCAGGACGGTGGGGGTCATGGCTTTCCTGGGCTGCGCCGAACTACTTCGAGGGAACCGGCGCCGCCTTCGGGGCGGGCACCTGGGGCGTGGCCTTCGTGTCGCCGACGGCGAGGCTGGCGCGAATCTGCCGCGCGTCCTGGTAGTCGGCGTCTTCGGCGGCCGCGAAGCCGCTGGGGAACTTGAGGGCCACCAGGAGCTCGCGGTTGGCGGGCTCCGCGCCGACGCGGAGAATGGCTTCGCGCACGCGCTTCACCACGTCTGCCGGCACGCGCGGGTGGGCGGAGAAGGGGTGAGGGGTGATGGCCTGGGTGTTGTGCAGCACCCGCAGGCCCGCCTGGGTCGCAGGGCTGAGTTCCTTGAAGGTGCGCAGCACCCCGCCCGCCGCGTCGACCTGCCCCGAGAGCACCATGAGGTACGCGCTGTCGTGCGTGTTCGCCACGCGCACCTCGACCGCGCCCGCCAGCCCGGCCCGCGCCAGCTCGACCTGGACCAGGGTGTCGGCCGCGAAGCCGCCCTTCGGCACCACCACCGCCTTGCCGCGGAGATCGGTGAGGGTCTTCAGGGGGCCCGCGGCCTTGACCACCACGATGCCCTTGAGCTCGTTCTGCGCTTCGCGCGCGATGGCGACGTACCCGTGCTTCTCGGCCGCGAGCACGTAGTCCAGCGGGTTCGACCAGGCGAAGTCGGCTTTGCCGCTGGCCAGGAGCCGCGTCTCGAAGTCGATGATGGAAGGCGCGGTGACGAACTTGAGCTTCACCCCGGACTCCTTCGAGACCCGCTCGAGGAAGGGCATCCACGCCTGGGCGAGCTTCGCCGGGGCCATCTGGGGAACGATCGCCACGCTGTATTCCTCGGCGGCCGCGGGCAGGGCCCCCAGCGAAAACAGCAGGCACGTCAGACCCACGACTCGTCGCAAACCCATGTTCGGCTCCTGTTCTTTCGAGCTGGCCGTCATCGACCGCTCGCCCTGCTTTCGACGACCGGGGCCGGCACGCGGTAGCTGCCCACCAGCTCGGACAGGTCTGCCGAGAAGGCGTCGACCTGCACCACCGCCCCGGCCATCTCCTGGAAGGCCTTGACCAGCTGTTCGATGGCCTGGCGGATCTCCGACGACGAGCGGGCGAGGTCGGCGGTGCCGGCCTGCTGCTCCTGGGCCGCGGTGGCGATGGCGCGCGCGGCCTCGGCGAACTCCTTGAGCGCCCCGCCCATGTTGTTCAGGGTGCGGCGGGCGTCGGCGGCCACCGCCCCGGCCTCACCGGCCCGGCGCTGCGCCGCGTTCACCGTCTGCACCACCTCGCCGAAGGTGCGCTGGATCTCGCCCAGCAGCTCCTGCACCCGGCGGGCGCCGTCGCGCGAATTGTCGGCGAGCGACCGCATCTGCCCGGCGACTTCCGAGAAGGTCCGCCCCGATTCCGCGGCGCGGGTCGCTTCGAGGCGCGCGTTCACCGAGACGAGGTGGGCCTGCCGCGCCAGCTCGCTCACCGTGGCGTTGACGCGCTCCACCCGGCGCATGGCGTCGGCGACCTGCTGGGTCTGGGCCGAGAGGCCGGCGATCTGCGAGACGAGCTGCTCCATCTGCTGGATGGACGAGTCGGCCGCGGCGAGGCCCTGGGTGACGGCCGTCTCGGAAGCCTGGGAGAGGGTGACCATCATCTCGGCGCGCTCGCGGGTGCGCTCGGTGCCGGTGGTCAGCTGTTGAATTCCCGCCACCGTGCGCTGGGTCGAGCTGGTCACCTGGTCGGTGACCTGGCGGTTCGCGGCGGCCAGCTCGGTCGACACCCGCATCGCGACCCGGATGGAGCCGACCCCCTCGCGGGAGCGGCCCACCAGCCGAATCAGCGCTTCGCGCATCGCCTCGAAGGACACCGAGAGGTCACCCGTCTCGTCATTGCTCCCACCGGGCGTCGCGGTGGTCAGATCGCCGGTGGCGATGGCCTGGGCCGAGCGGACCACGCCCAGGAGCCCGAAGGTCATCTGCCGCGACAGCAGCACCGACACCACGATGCTCAGCCCCACCACCAGCAGGCCGAACAGCAGCATCGTCCGGGTCAGCTGCGCCTCGGCCTCGAGGAGCGCGCGGCGGTTGAGCTCGACGTGGACCGTGCCGATGGGCTGCGACGAACCGGCGATGGCCAGCTCGCGGCGCCGCAGCTCGCTGCTCACCGCGGGCACGAGGTCGCCGATCTGCTGGCCGAGCTTGTCCGGGGTCGAGCTGGCCACGATGACGCCGGTCTCATTGGCGATGGCGACGAGATCCACGTCGGACTTGGTGGCCAGCCCCGAGACCAGGTCGTTGACGGACCCCAGGTCCTGCGCGAGCAACGAGCTGGTGGCGGCCACCTCGAGGAAGCCGATCAGCTCGTCGGCGCGCAGGCGCAGGCTGGCCTCGGCGAAGCCGGTGAGCGACGAGCGGGTCTGCAGGGTGAAGACGATGGTCGCCAGGGTGGTGACCGAGACGAGGGCCACCGCGAACTTGAGGCGGAGCGACCAGCGCAGGCCCTTCATCGCCGGCCCCGCTCGGCTTGCGACATGCGCGCCGACACGTCGCGAATGGTGCTGACCGACGCGTTGGTCGAGTCGAGACGACGAACCGTCTCTTCCATCATCTGGGACAGGTCGCCCACCGCGGTGAAGATCTGGCTGATGCCCACGTTCTGCTGGCTCACCGCCGCGGCGATCTGCCGGGCCGCCGCCGAGTTGTCGCGCACGATGGCCGAGAGCTCGCGCACCGTCTCTCCCGTGGCCCGCATGCGGGTGAGCCCCGATTCCATCCGCTCGGCCCCTGCGTGGGTGATGCTGACGGTGCTGGCGATGGCCCCGGTGATGTCTTCGAGGATCTCGCGCACCTGCCGGGTCGCCTCGATGGACTGGTCGGCCAGCGAGCGGATCTCCCGGGCGACCACGCCGAAACCTTTGCCCTGCTCTCCCGAGCGGACGGCCTCGATGGCCGCGTTGAGGGCCAGCATGTTCGACTGATCAGCGAGGTCCTTGACGGTCTGGGTGATGCCCTCGATCTGCTTGGCGCGCTCGGCGAGCTCGTTGATCTTCGTGGCGATGGTGCCGGCCTCCGACCGCATCGCCACCAGGCTCTGCAGGGTGTCCTCGATCGCCGCGTCGCCTGCCTTGCCCAGCTGGTCCGCCCGCTCGGTGACCTTGAGCACCGCCTCGGCCTTCTGCGCCGCGAGCAGCGAGGTCTGCTTGATCTCCTGCACCGTGACCTGGGTCTCCTGCAGCGCCGCCGCCTGGCGGGTGATGGTCCTCGTCTGCTCTTCCGAGCTCTCGGTGAGCCCCGCGATCGACTGGTCGAGCACGCGCGTCGGCTCGCGAATCGCCTCTTCCAGCTCGGCGATCTGCGCGAAGAGCGCGGCGCTGGCCTGGGCCAGGGCATCGAGCTCGGCCAGCCCCCCGCGCGGCGGAGGCTCGCCACGCCCCACGGCGAGGGCCAGCTGGCGCAGCGGAGAGCGCACCCCCCGGAGCAGCACGAACGAGCCCACCAGCGCTGCGACCACCGCGGCGACGGCGCTCCAGGTCAACACGTCCTGGCGCACGGCCGGGTCGTGGCTGGCAGCGGCGACGGCCGCACCGCAGACGCTGGCGACCATGAGCAGGCTCACGGCGGGGATCACCAGGAGCAGCGACGGACCGCCGGAGGCGTCGAGGGTTCCTGGCTTCAGGGGCGGGGCGACCATCAGTACCTCGCCTGCAGGCGGAGCTCGACCCGGTTGGTCATCGGCACGCCGGTGGGGGTGATGAGGGCGTCCCGGCTGTAGAACGCGGACACCAGCAGCCAGGTGAAGGGCCGCACGTTGAGGCCCGCCGAGCCGACCACTTCTTCGTTGGCGACGGACGAGGTGTCCGGGTCGGCCCACTCGAAGCGGGCCACCGGCTGCAACAGCCCGTCGAAGACCGGCAGGGTGTAGCCGAGCTCGACGTACCACCCCAGCATCCGCCGCGAGGTGCCGGCCGGCCGCGCTTCGGACTGAACGAACATCACCTCGCCCAGCAGCCACAGCCCCCCCAGGCCGCTGACGTTGAGGTCGGCGCCCAGCAGGTAGGTCGTGCGCGCGGTTGCCCAGGGGACCAGCGCCATGCCCAGGTTGTTCCGCGCGGTGGTGGCGTCTGGCGAGACGCCGGTCGATTCCACCGCGCCGGTGACGCCCAGCGCGAGGCGGGCCTGCTTGCCCAGAAACAGCGGCGCCGGGTTGACCACGGCTCGGGCCGCCAGCAACAGGTCGCTGTCGCCGCGGTTGGGGACGTTGGCGGCGAAGGGCACGCGCCCGGTGCCGTTGTACAGGCCCACCGAGTACTCGAAGACGCGCGGCGTGGGACCGCGCCCGGTGTGGACGGTCAGGCCGATGTCGCGGAAGTTCTGCTTGGTGAACTGGGTGACGAACTTCGGGCGGTCGAGCATGGTGAGCTCGAAGCCCGGCTGCGAGATGGACGCCCCCAGCATGATCTTCTGCTGCCCTACCGTGACGTTGGCGAAGTCGAAGCGCTTCCAGGTGACGAAGTAGTCGAAGAACAGGGCCGAGCTGGCCTGCTCACCTGCCAGGTGGAGGCGCGCCGTGAAGTCGTCGTGGGGCGAGAAGTCGACGACCAGCCGCGCGAAGCGGATGCGAAAGAGGTTCTTGTTCGGGTCCGGGTAGTTTCGCTCGAAGTAGGGGAAGGCGTAGACGTTCGCCCAGCCCCAGACCTTGAAGCGGGTGAGCCACTCGGGGAGCTTGAAGGGGGCGGCCTTCTCGACCGGCTTCTCTTCTGCCGGGCGAGGGGCAGGCGGACCCCCTTCTGCTGCTCCCGTCGCCTGCGCCCCAGCGACCGCCGCCCACAGACTCATCACCACGAACAGTGCTCGAGACAAACGGGTGCTCCTTCGGCGACGCGAAGCGGTACGGGGGCGGCGGTGGTGGACGGTGGTGGGCGGGCGCTGGGGCTGCGGAGCCGGCTAGGGGCGGGTGAGGCCGTGGCTCTGCAGGATCGTGGTGAACTCAGGCGACTGGTACGCCTCGATGAGCTTCTCGGTGGCGTCGAGCTGTCGCGCCGAGAAGGGGCCCTTGAGCCTCACGAGGTACGTCGTCTCGACCTGGTTGCCGGGGAGCGGCTGCGGAGCCTCGACGGTGCCACCGAGCGGAACGATCTCGAACTGGTCCGGGAAGGTGCGCATGGCGTGCAGCGCCAGGTGGTAGAAGATGACCGACGCGTCGCCGTGGCCATAGGCGATGGACCAGGGGACTTCGCGGTGGTGGATGGTGGTGCCGATCAGCCACTTCGCCTCGTTCTCGTACTTCTTCTTCCCGCAGTGATCGTCGTGGTCGTCGCCGTCCTCGTCGTCGTGGTGCGAGGCAGCGCAGGTGTTGGGGGCCACGTTGAAGATCGAGTTGAACAGGCCATCGGCCGTGGCGCCGAAGGGCGGCGCGGGGTCGTTCGCGGCCACGTTGTAGATGGTGTTGCTGTAGTTGGAGAACGAGCCCGGCTCGGAGGTGGGGTTGGGCGTCACCACCTGGACTCCAGGGCGCCCCAGGTCCCAGATGGAACGGATGCCCTTCGGGTTGCCCTTCTTCACCAGGATGACGTTGCCGCGGTTCTTGAGGACGGCGATGGGGGCCCCCTCGCTGAGGTTGGCGGCGCTCAGGTTGTTCATCACGCCGATGGGCGCGGCGGCCGCCTGGGGCCGGCACTTCATGTCTGCGTTCCCGAACTGCACCACGCCGTTGGTGATCTGCTGACGGACGATGGGGGGGCTGGTGCTGTACATCCAGTTGCGCAGGGGGGCTTCAGCGGGGAACCTCGCCAGGTAGAGGGGCCAGAGGTCCTTGAGCGCCATGTGGTAGTTGCCGGCGGTCGTGAACGACATCTCGCAGTCGGCGATCTCGGTGTGGAGGTCGTTGAGGAAGTTCGCCGTCGGCTCGGTGAGCGAGGGTGTCTTGGCGCCCCGCTCGATGGGGAAGACCAACACCTTCGTCGGGCTGTCCACCACCGGCTGTCCGGTGATGGGCGGTGCCGCGAGGGCGTTCATCGCCCCCGCGACGACGAGGGTCAGGGCGCTGTACCGCATCGGCATCTTCACCTTCACCATGGGTGCTCCTCCTGGCGACGCGGCGGTGCGTCGACCGGGAGAACGGTAGCGCCGCAGCGCATGCACACTTGTTACGAGTCGTGAATTGATGTGACGCGGGGGCGGTACTTCACCCGGCGAAGACGTAGCCGATGCCGTGCACGGTCTTGATCAGCCGCGGGGGATCGTCTTCGAGCTTCTTGCGCAGCCGCGACACGTGCACGTCCACCGTTCGCTCGGTGACCGTGGTCTGGGTTCGACCCGCCTCGGCCAGGAGCCGCTCGCGCGGGAGCACCAGCCCCTTGTTCCGGACGAAGGCGGACAGGAGATCGAACTCGATTCCACTCAGCTCGAGGGTCCGCCCATCCAACCGGGCGAGCCGGGCCCCACAGTCGATCTCGACGCCCCGGCCGGGCGGCGGCGCCGGCTCGGGCTGCTTCACCCCGCTGCGGCGCAACACCGCGCGCAGCCGGGCCAACAGCTCGCGCGCGCGGAAGGGCTTGACGATGTAGTCGTCGGCGCCCAGCTCGAGGCCGACCACCTGGTCTGCTTCCGAGTCTCTGGCCGAGAGCATGAGAATGGGGACGTCGCTCATCGCGCGGATGCGGCGCATCACCTCGACCCCGTCCATGCCGGGCATCACCACGTCGAGCAACACCGCTTCGAAGCTCGCCCGGGCCAGCATCGCCAGGGCCTCCTCGCCGCTCGCGGCCTCGGCCACCTCGATGGAGTACTGGCCCAGGAAGCCGCGCACGCGGGAACGCTGGCCCCCGTCGTCGTCGACGATGAGCACCCGCGCCGGCAGGGGAGGCAAGGCGCTCATGCGCTGGCCCTGCTCTTCTCGCGCTCGATGAGCTGCTCGAGCGCGCTCACCAGGGCCCGCGCTTCGAGCTGGAGGGCGCCCATCAGCTCGCGCCCGTCTCGCGCCCGGCCCACCTCGCCCAGGCCCTCGAGCTGCGCGCAGAGGCTGGCGGCACGACGGGCTCCCATGCAGGCCACGGCGGCCTTGAGGGAATGCGCTTGAAGGCAGAGGGCTGACGCGTCGCCCCTGCTGCAGGCGGCCTCGATGGCAGAGAGACGCAACGGCAGCGCACCGAGCAGCTCCTCCGCCGTCTGGGTGACGAGGGGCACTCCCCGGGGAGCCATGAAGCGGAGCTCCTCGAGCGCCTCAGGATCGAGCTCGCATTGAGAGAGGGGGGGCTCTCGCGGGGTCGCCGGCGCCTGCTTCAGCGGGCTGAAGAGCGCCCCGAGCGTCTCGCGGAGGCTCGCCCTCGACACCGGCTTGGTCAGGTAGTCGTCCATTCCCGCCGAGAGCACCTCGTCGCGGTGGTGCGTGAGCACCCGCGCGGTGAGGGCGATGATGGGCACCCGCCGGCCCCGCCCTTCCTCGAGCCGGCGAATGCACCTGGTGGCCTCGAACCCGTCCATCTCCGGCATGTGACAGTCCATCAAGATGCCGTCATAGCCGCCGCGGTCCGCCTTCCGCACTGCTTCCCGGCCGTCGGTGGCCGTGTCCACCAGGTAGCCGAGCGAGGTGAGGCAGGTCACCACCACCTTGCGGCTGACGGAATCGTCTTCCACGACCAGCACCCGCCGCGCCCCGGCGGAGGACGGGTCGACCGGCTCGTGGGGGGGCGGCAGCGCCTCGTCGGGGGTGGGCTCCGGCAGGAGCGCTCGCAGGAGTGAGAAGCGCAGCGTCGCGCGGCGCACGGGCTTGGAGAGCACCACGACCAGCGGGACCGAGGTCCGCTGGGCGAACCCGGCGCCGCTCCGGCCTGCGAGCACGACCAGGGGCAGCTGCGCCAGGCCGGGGAGGGCCCTGAGCCGGGTCAGCAGGCTCTCATCCGCGTCGAAGAACCCGGCATCGACGACAGCGATGTCGAACGGCAGGCCCTCGGACGAAGCAGTGCGCGCGAGCTCCAGGGCGGCGCTGGCGTCGGCGGCCAGGGCCGTGGTCAACCCCTCGTCTGCGAGGAGCTTCTCGATCACGCGGCGGCTCCCCGCGTGGCCGTCGACGCAGAGCGCCCTCCTTCCGGCGAGCACCCGGGCGCCGAAGACGCTCGGGGGCCGCCCTGGCAGCCGCTCGAAGCGCACCCGGAACCAGAAGCGGCTGCCCATTCCCGGCGCGCTGTCCACGCCGATGCGCCCCCCCATCAGCTCGACCAGCCGCGCAGAGATGGCCAGGCCCAGGCCCGTGCCGCCGAAGCGGCGCGTGGTGGACGCGTCGACCTGCGTGAAGCTGGTGAACAACTTCTTCTCGGCCCCGGGGGCGATGCCGACGCCGGTGTCGGCGACCTCGAAGCGAAGCGCCGCGTGGGCCTCGTCTTCCCCGTCCTCGAGGACCGCGGTGATCGACACGGTGCCGCGGTCGGTGAACTTCACGGCGTTGCCCACCAGGTTGAGCAGCACCTGGCGGAGCCGGTTCGGGTCTCCCTTGAGTGGCTGACCGAGCCTGCGGTCTGCGTCCACCAGCACCTCGAGGCCCTTCTTGAAGGCCTGGGGAGCGAGGAAGGCCGCGACCTCCTCGACGACGCGGCCCGCGTCGAACTCGATGGCTTCGAGCTCCAGCTTGCCGGCTTCCGCCTTCGACACGTCGAGGAGATCGTCGATGATGCCCAGGAGCACCTCGGCAGAGGTGGTCAGCGTCTGCACCGAGTCGCGCTGCTCTGCGGTGAGGTCGCTCTCGAGCAGCAGCTCGCACATGCCGAGCACGCCGTTGAGCGGCGTGCGGACCTCGTGGCTCAGGTTGGCGAGGAACTCACCCTTGGCCCGGCTGGCGGTCTCCGCGGCGTTCCGGGCCTCGGCGAACTCCCGGGTTCGCTGGGCGACCCGCTCCTCGAGGTCGCGGTTCTGCCCCCGCACCTCGTCGAGCAGCCCTCCCAGCCGGTGGGTCATCTCGTTGAAGGCCTGGCTGAGCACCGAGAGCTCCTCGATGGGGCTGTCGGGCATTCGTTGATCGAGCTCTCCGCCCGAGATGCGGCTCGCCACGAGGGTCGCGCGGCGCAGCGGGGCGCCCACCTCGCGCAGCAGGAGGAACCCGGCGCCCAGCACCAGCAGCAGGCCCACCGCGGCGAGCCCCAGGGTGCGCACCTTCAGGGTGTGGACCTTCGATTCCGCCTGCGTCTCGGGCTCGACCACGACCACCCGCCAGCCCCAGGGATCGATGCGGACCCACGAGGCGACCATGGGCTCGCCCCGGTCCGACCGGAAGGGCATCCGCGCGTTCGGGCCGTCGTTCTCGAAGTGGCGTTGGAGCAGCGGGGCCACGGTGCCGTGAGCCAGGCTGTCGCCGGACAGCACCTGGCCCTCCTGCGTCACCAGCTGCGCGAACCCGGCTTCTCCGTAGCGGAGGCTGAGCACGTCCCGCGCCACCTTGCGCAGGGAAATCTCGCCGACCAGCAGCCCCACCACGCCATGGGGGCCCACCGCCGCTGCGGCCACGATCACCACCGGCTCTCCGGTCAGGCTCGAGGCGACCACCGGGGACACGAAGGGCTCACGCCCGGCGAGGGCCTGTCGGAACGCCGCCAGGTGCTGCTGGTATCCGGCCGGGACGGGGGCCCGCGGCGCGCCCCGCACCGGAGAGAGCTCGGGGGAGAGCGCGTAGACGGTCGAGTAGTAGGGCGTGTCGCGAAGAATGACGTCGAGCACTTCCTGCACGGGCGCCTCATCCCCCGCTTCCAGGAACTGGATGAGCCCCGGGCGCTTGGAACCCGCCACCACGAGCTGCCGCGCGAAGTCGAAGGTGAGCTCGACGTTCTTCGCGGCCGCGGTGGCCGCCGCCCTGGTCCCCTCGGACGCGCTCTCTTCGGCGATCCCCAGGCCAGCCCGGACGATCAGCCCCACCGAGATGACCTGCGTGAGGACCATCAGGGCCACGATCGCCAGCAGGTACCTCTGCAGCGACCAGCGGCGCACGCGCTTCGGCTTCACGGGCTTCGACATCAGAGGGCCGAACTCTGACGTCGCGAAGCTGGAAGCGCAACATCCGGCCGGGGCGGCGCAGAACCTCCCGGGCCTGCCATTGGCTCTGAGTGGACGACCGCCGTGAATACCGCGCCCCTCAGCCGGAATGGCTCCTTCACCCTGCGGGTGAACGTGGGAGAGCAGTGCCAATACGACTGCGGTTACTGCCGGCCCGGGCTCGTGCGCGCACCCACCGGAGCGGCCAAGCGGGTCCAACCCACTGAGTATGCTCGCCTGGCGCGGTTGTTCGGGTCGCTGGGGGTGAAGAAGGTGCGCTTCACGGGTGGAGAGCCGCTGCTGCGGCCCGACTTCCGCGAGGTGGTCGCCGCGTTTCACGGCGCGCTTCCCGGGGCGACGCTGGCGCTCACCACGAATGGTCAGCGGCTCGAGGCGTTGCTCGACGCGCCTCCGCCCGGGCTGGGCGCGGTGACGGTGCACGTCGATTCGCTCCAGCCCGAGCGCTACCGCCGCCTCATGGGGGAGGGTGACGTGCGCGCGGTGCTGGCGAGCGTCGTGCGCGCCAGGGAGCTCGGGTTCGCGACGAAGCTGAACGTGGTGGTGCAGCGCGGGCTCAACGACGACGAGCTCCCCGATTTTCTCGCGTGGAGCCGCCGCGCGGACATCGAGGTGCGCTTCATCGAGCTGATGAACACCGGCAGCGCGAGCGAGTTCACCCGCGCGCACTTCTTTTCCGGCGCCGAGGTGGTGTCGCGGCTGGGCGCGACGCAGCTGGGGCGGAAGAGCGCCGCGGATCCCGCGTGCCTGTTCCGCGCGGCCGATGGCACGGTGTTCGGTCTCATTGCGTCGGACACCGCGCCCTTCTGTGCGGACTGCGCGCGGCTGCGGTTGAGCGCAGATGGGCGGCTGCGTGGGTGCCTCTACGAGCCAGAAGGAGCGCCGTTGATTGGGCTGCTGCGCGAGGGCGCGAGCGACGCGATGCTGGGCGCGCTGATGAAGCGGAACGTCGCGGCGAAGCAGAGCCACCACCCGTCGCTCGCGTTGCCGCGCGGTCAGTTCAGCATGGCCGACCTCGGCGGCTGAGTGTCAGTGCCTCCCGGTACAAGCCGGGTTCATGAACGAACTCGCGGACCCCAAAGAGGAGCGGCTCTACCAGCGCCTCACTGACATCCTCAGTGACTCGCGCGGGCGTGTCGCACGCAGCGTCAACACCGAGATGGTCAATGCGTATTGGCGCATCGGCCGGGAGATCGTCGAGGTCGAACAGCTCGGGCGCGAACGGGCGGACTACGGCGCCCTGGTCATGGACCGCCTGGCGTCGCGGCTGCGGCTGACCGGCGCTCGCGGGCTGGGAGTCGCCAACCTGCGGCGCATGCGGCAGTTCTTCCTCGCCTTCCCTGAGGGAACTTCTCAGGCGGCCAAGCTACTGGATTCACGGGAGAACATTCGATCGACAGTGTGTATCGAATCTCCCGCCGCCCGATTTCACCCGGCGCTCGGGTGGGCGCACTACTGCGCGTTGATGCGGCTGAGCAAACCGGAAGCACGCGCCTTCTACGAGATCGAAGCCGCCCGGGAGAGCTGGTCGGTGCGCCAGCTCGAGCGGCAGATCGCGGCCATGCTCTTCGAGCGGCTCGCGCTCAAGGGTGACTCGGCGAGGCTCGCGGCCGAGGGGCAGGAGGTCTCGCAACCGCACCACGTCATCAAGGATCCGTTCGTCCTCGAGTTCCTCGAGCTCAGTGAACCCCGCTCCACGCACGAGCGGGACCTGGAGCAGGTGATCATCGATCGCCTCGAGGACTTCCTCCTCGAGCTGGGCAAGGGCTTCTGCTTCGTGGGCCGGCAGAAGCGCGTCACGCTCGAAGGAGATCACTTCTACGTCGACCTCGTCTTCTACAACCGCATCCTCCGCGCCTTCGTCCTGGTGGACTTGAAGCTCGGCAAGCTCACGCACCAGGACCTGGGGCAGATGCAGATGTACGTGAACTTCTTCGATCGTTTTCAGCGGCTCGACGGCGAGGCGAAGACCATCGGCATCGTCCTCTGCTCCGAGAAGAACGAGGCGATGGTGGTGCGCATCACGCTGCCGGAGGGCAACGAGCAGATCCTCACCGCGCGCTACCAGCAGTGCCTGCCCAGCGAGGACGAGCTCCGCGAGCGCCTCACGCGAGACCGCGATGACGCCGAGCGGGTGCTGGAGCACGGCAAGGCGTGACCTCGCCCCTCGACTCGGCTCGGGGTGATCGGTGGGGCCGAGTGCATCTTCCCCGTGTGGCAGAGCCGACTGGCGCTACGCTCCGGCCCGAGGAGTACACATGAAAGCGCAGAGCTGGAGCGGTTGGACGAAGTGGAATGGCACCATCAAGCAGACGCTGGATGACGCGCAGAAGCTGGCCGCGGGTGACGCGTCCATCGCCGAGTTCCGCAAGGCAGCCGGCAAGGCGTCCACCAACAGCGTGCTCGACGTCTACGCCCTGACCGAGAAGGCGAAGGCGGGCAGCTGCTGGGTGCTCACCGGGGCCGAGCTGCACGAGCACTTCGGCTCGAAGGCGCCCAACAAGCGCGCCATCGAAGGGGGCATCGAGTCGTTCCTCACGAAGCTGGGCAAGGGCGAGGCGGTCGCCGTCACCGCGTGGGCGCGGGGCGTTCCGAGCGCGGTGCTCTTCGCCGGCTGGCCGGGCTGAGCGCCACTGGCGCGGGTGCCGCCCGGCGGCTACTGAGCACGCCTTCATGGTCGCCACGCTCGACACGCGCGCGAAGCTCTTCCTCTCGCTGACCGCGGTCTTCGTCACCTCCCTGGTGGTGGGCGACCTCATCGGCGGCAAGCTGATGGGCGTGCCCCTTTTCGGGCAGCTGCACTACCTCTCGGTGGGGTTCATTCCCTTCCCCATCACCTTCCTGCTCACCGACCTGCTCAACGAGTTCTACGGCAAGCGGGCCGCGCGCACGGTCACGTGGGTCGGCTTCGGCATGGCGGTGTTCACGCTGGTGGTGGTGACGGTGGCGGTGGCCATGCCCTGGCACCCCGACACCCTGCAGCCGGGGTGGACCGGCCTGACGCCCAGCACCTTCGACGCGGTGTTCGCGAGCGGCCGCCGCATCCTGGTCGCCTCGATGACGGCGTACGTGGTGGCGCAGTTGATCGACATCGCCGTGTTCCACCGCCTCAAGTCATTCACGAAGGGGAAGCTGCTCTGGGTGCGCGCGACGGGGAGCACCGTCATCTCGCAGCTGATCGACACCATCGTGATTCAGAGCCTGGTGTGGAGCGGCAACCTCGACCTGCCCAGGCTCACCAACCTGATCATCACCTCGTGGGTGGGCAAGGTGCTCATCGCGGTGCTGCTCACGCCGTTGATCTACGCGGGCCACGCGCTGGTGCAGCGGGTGCTGGGCCTCGAGCCGTTGCCGCCCGACGCCGAGCCCGACTGAAACCTCTCCCTGCGAAAGCGGGGAGAGGTCGGCCGCAGGCCGGGTGAGGGGCGCAGGTGCTGCAGGTCACCGCTTGAAGATGACCGTCTCGCCCGAGGTCAGCTGAAACACCACGAAGGACCCGGTCACCGTCTGCCGTGAGGCCGGGGCCGGCGCGCGCCAGGCCTCGAGCGAGAGGTCGTCGGCGCGCACGGCGACCACGCGCCCGTTCCACGAGAACACCGGCCGGCTCTGCCGCGCGTCCATGAGCGACGAGCTCTGCGCGGGCACGAAGAGCACCAGCGGCTCTCCGCCATCGCGTGACACGCGCGCGAGCGCGACCACCCCGCTCTCGGCGCCGCGCAACCAGATGGCGCTGCCCTCGGCGGCGAGCGGCTGCAGGGGGCTGTCGATACAGCGCACGGGCACGCTGGGTGCGCCTGCGCACACCTTCGTCGGCGCCACCCAGCCCACCACCTCGCCCGCCAGGCTCAGCCCCGGACCGGTGATGGGCGCGAAGCCGGCGTCGATGGTCCAGCGCTGCTCCGTCAGCCCGCCATCGAGCGCGCGCAGCTCGACGAACTCGGCGTTCGTGCCCTGCACCCACGTGTCCGGCGTCACCCCGACGGCCCCGCCGGTGACGGCCAGCGCCACGTCGGTGCGCTCGAAGCCGCCGTCGACGTCGACCAGTCGGGACAGGCGCGCGCTGGTCCACAGCCAGGCGGTGTCGCCGGCCGTCGCCATGGCGCTGATGGTCTCGGTCGAGGCCGCGCCGCCGTCGCGCACGAAGCTGACCTGCGTGCCCCGCCGGCAGAGCACGGCGTCGCGCAGGGGCAGCACCTCGTCGCACACCGGGCCCAGCGTGGTGCGCAGCCACGGCACCTCGCCGCTGCGCTCGAGCGCGACCTGAATCTGCCGCTGCGTGATGCCGAGCGCCGGCTCGTAGCGGGCGGTGAGGTAGTGCACCCCCGCGGTGGCGGGCGTGAAGGTGATGTGCGTGGAATAGCCGGCCGTGTTGCTCGAGGTGGGCGGGCTGTGCACGTGCGGCACCGGCCGGTTCGCCCCGTCGAGCACCTCGGTGACCACCTCGGTCGCGACGGGGTTCCCCTGGGGGCAGAACACCGCGGGCGCCAGCAGCAGCTCGACGTCGATCTCCTCGCCGACCAGCGCGACGATGACGGGCGGGGCGACTGCGCTCGTCGCGCTGGGGCTGCACGGGTCGCGCCGCTGGGGCCCGCAGCCGAGAGCGAGCGACACGCTGAGGATGAGCAGGCGACGCACCGTGGCCCGATGCTACTCAATGCGCGCGATACTGCAGCCATGCCACCGCGGTGCTCGCGCTGGTGGGCATCGGGAAAGCTCGCCGTCGCGTTCTGAAAGGCACAGCCCTGAGGGGACGGTGGGGGAGGTCTTGCTCCCTGCTCGACTCGCGCAGGCCTCTCAGCCACGGGCAAGGACCCGAGAGTGGCGAATTCGCTGCGTCGGCTTCGCGCTGGACGTGATGGACCCGGCGGGCGTCTCCTTCCGAGGGCGTACACCGGGATGACGGGGTCGTACACCCGGTGTACGGACGCGAGAGAGGAACCCGGACCCAGCCCAGGTTTTGTCTGCGAGCTTTCGGGGAGGGAGGCGCTCGGGAGGACTCTTCGACGTCCGCGCTCGAGCTTCGCCCCCGGCGTTGGGGCGGCTAGGAGTCCCAGTCGTTCCAGACGGCCCTCGCTCGGTCGAGACGGCCCTCCTTCAGGTCGTGCGCCGGAATCGAGAAGTGAACGAGACCGCCGAACCAATCGCTCGAGCGGAGGGCCTGTGCGAGTCGGGCAACGGCCGAAGAACCGTTCTGACCGCCTTCCCCAGGCTGCTTCTGCAACTGCTCAGAACGCCAACGCCGTCACCCCGCGCATGGGCACGGCGTCCTTCATCGTCACCTCTGACGGCGACGGCTTGCGCACCTGCACGATGAGCGGCGTGGCGACGGCCGCGATGATCAACGGGACGCCCACGGCGAGCAGCGGGGGAATGAACAGGAGCGTGAGCACGAAGCCGATCAACACCGCCGAGCCCACGGCGATCGCCGCGACCGGCATCGCTTCCTGGAAGTCGCGCCCGAAGTCGTTGCCGAACAACGCCGAGCCCAGCGCGACGGCCACGAAGGTGATGCCGATCGACAAGAGTCCTCCCACGATGATCGCCACGAGGCCGAACGAGCCACCCGCACTCAGCCCCAGGTACACGAAGCCCAACGCCACGAACTCGGCGGTGAGCCGCCCCGCGAAGCCGATCGCCAGCGCCATGCCCACCCGCCCCACCAGCGCGCCAGCCGAGACCTGCGGCTGTGGTTCGAGCAGGGTCGCCGAGCGCGACGGCTTGTAGGGTACACCCGGCTGCGGTGCCGGGCCGGGCGCGCTCAACATCGGGGGCGTCGAGACCTCCACCCGCGCCGGCTCCTCCACGGGCGGCGGTGGAGGCAAAGCTTCATCGGTGACGGTGGCCTGCGACACGGCGAGGGCCAGGAGCAATGTGAGCATGCAGCCCCTCTCTTCAGGGTGCGTGCCACCTGCGGTTGCCCGCGGTTGCGCCGGCCGCCCGTGAAGCCTGATGCACACCTGCGCACTCCGCCGTGGTGGAAGGGCTGCGCACGCGCTAGAGGCGCGCTCTCAAACCTCTTCCCGGAGTTCACATGTTCGGACGTCTTGCCAGAGTCGGTGCGGTGGTCGCGGTGGTGTTGGTCGGTGCGGGTTGCGGCAAGAAGGCCGTCCCCGACGTCGACCTGTCGAACGCCGAGCCCCGCGTGTTGCTGTTGCCCGAGCAGCACGAGCCCGCGGCGGTGCGCGCGGCCATCATCGCCGCGATGCAGACGCGCGGCTGGGTCGCCGAGGCCGAGAACGCGGGCGACATCGTCGCGCGCCTCTCGCACAAGGGCGCCACTGTGCGCGTCGACCTGGTCTACGCAGGCGATCGCGTCACCATCAAGGGCCTGCTCGCCGAGGGCGCCGGCCGCAACTACGAGAAGTGGGTCGGCAACCTCGAGGCGAGCATTCGCGAGGCGCTCAAGCCCGCCGTCGCCGCGGCCCCCCCGCCCCCCGCCGTGACCCCCGCGCCCACCATGGCGGTGTTCGAGGCGAAGCAGAAGCCCGAGGCCGTGAAGGTGGCGCTGCAGCGCGCGCTCTCGCAGCACAGCTGGGTGATGGAGAGCGAGCAGGGTGACTCGCTGGTCGCCCGCCTCAACCACCGCAGGGGCATGGTGCGCGTGCGCATCTCGTACGACACCGCCCAGGCCAGCATCGCCTACCTCGACAGCCAGGAGCTGAGCTTCGACGCGGCCGGCCGCAACGACGAGTACGAGAAGTGGATGCGCAACCTCGTCGACTCGATCCGCGGCAACACGCGCTGATCAACGCTGCGTCGACACGTCGATGTCGGTGAGGCGCTGCCACAGCGCGAGCACCTTGGCCGAGTAGCCGTTGGCGGGGTTCTCCCCGTTCGCCAGCGCTTCGTTCACCGCGGTCGGGCCGCGGTTGTACGCGGCGAGGGTGAGGCCGACGTCGTCGTAGAGCTGCTGGTAGTGCAGGAGGATCTGCACGCCCGCGTGAATGGACGTCTCGGGGTGGCTCAGGTCATCCACCTCGAGCACCTTCTTCCAGAAGGGCATCACCTGCATCAGGCCCAGCGCGCCTACCGGCGAGACGGCGCGCGGGTTGAAGTCCGACTCGACCGACATGATGGCCAGCACCAGGTTGGGGTCCTGCCCGGCGAGCAGGCACTCGCGCTGCACCGACGCCGCGATGCGCCGCGCCAGCGCGTGGTTGAGGGTCGGCCGGAGGATCAACAACTTGAGGAAGAGCGCCTCTTCTCTCGAGTGGCTCGCCACCGCGGTGCGCACGTCGACGAGCCCGTCGGCGAGGGCGCGCGACTCGTTGCCCAGCGTGGTCAACCCCTGCGCATAGCGGTCGGTCGCCTTCGCGTACTGCTGGGTGTGATGCGAGAGGTCCTCGAGCTGCGCGTGCAACGACAGCGCGGCCGCGCCTGCGCCGAGCGCGAGCCCGCCGTTGAGCGCGAGGCTGATGACGAGCAGCCGCCCTGGACCTCCGGTCTTCGCTTCGCGGGGAAACGAGTGCAGCTCGAAGGGTCCGACCAGATTGAGCGTGTGTCCTGGTTGCATGGCGCACTCCTGTCGAGCGGCGGGTCGGGTGACGACGGCGGTGCGGCTGCCCGGCCCTTCTGCCAGTCCGGTGCCAGAGCGGCGCGCGCAGAATTGGCGTGTGTGGTGGCTTCGGGCGCGCGCCTACTTGGGCCGCCGAAAGCCGCGCCGCGTACCCACTCGCAGGGAGAAACGCGCGTCTTGCGCGGGCCCCACGCACCGAACGGCGCGAAAGGAATTCGCGACCGCTCCGGGAAGAGCCTCTGCGTCGCGTGACCAGGACGTAATCGTTCCAGGTCGGCTGCCACCACGAGCGTCTCAGCTCGTCGTCCTCCGGACCGTCGCCCGCGGGGCGTGCACGGGGAGCTTGAGCGAGATGTGCGTGCCCTGGCCGGGCACGCTCTCCACGCTGAGCGAGCCCTGGTGCAGGCTGATGATGGACTTGACGATGGCCAGGCCGCGCCCACGGTTCCTCGCGGTGAAGAGCGCTTCGAGCCGCTCGGGGGGGATGCCCTCGCCCGTGTCGTCGATTCTGAGCACCACCTCGTCGCCGCGCGTCTCCACGGACACCGTGATGTGACCGCCCGGGGGCGTGTGCGCGAGCGCGTTGGCGAGCAGGTTGGTCACGGCGCGCCTGAGCAGCAGGGGGTCGGCGTCGAGCTTCGCGGCACCCGAGGTGGTGAGCGAGACCTCGTGCTCTTCCACCAGCGGGTGGAAGAACTGCGCCACCAGGTCGATCTCGTGCCTGGCGTCGAGCGAGGCGCGGGCGAGGTGCGACTGGGGTTGCTCCGCCCGGGCCAGGAAGAGCATCTCGTTGATCATCCGCCGGAGCCGGCCGAGCTCCTCCAGGCTCGACTCGAGCACCCGGCGGTATTCCTGCGAGGAGCGGTCGCGAGAGAGCACGACCTCTGCCTCGCCGACCAGGTTCGTCAGCGGCGTGCGGAGCTCGTGTGCGAGGTCGGTGGACAGCTCGGAGAGCCGCGCGAACGAGCCGTCGATGCGATCGCGCATCGTGTCGAACGCCCGGGCCATCGCCTGCAGCTCGCGCGGCCACGGCCAGCTGCCGAGGCGCGGCTGCGTCTTCCCCAGCTCGAGCCGCTCCATCGCCTCCACCACTTCACGCAGGGGCCTGAGCGCGTGCCGGGCGACCAGCACCCCGAGCGCCCCGGCCAGCAGCGTCAACGAGGCCAGGGCGAGCAGCGCGTCACGGCGGTGCGTGTTCGCGAGACGAACTCCGTCGGTGACGTCGATGGCCCCTTGCAGCACCCGCGGCCCCGCTGCGCCCGCCGGTGCCAGGCGCGTCGCCAGCAGCCAGCTGCGGCCGTCGGGCGTGGCGTGCCGGCGCGTGCCTGCGGGCCGGGGGAACAGCTCGCGTGCGGCGATGGCGGCCATCCCGGGGGCTTCGATCAAGACCGTGTCCCGGTCGTCGAGCACGCGCGAGTAGAAGACGTGGCTGGGGTTGTTCCGGTAGACGTCCGCTTCGAGGTGCACCTCGTGCACGAGGAAGCGGGGGTCGTCTCCGTGGGCGTCGATGGTCGCCGCCAGCTCGTCGAGCTTCACGGTCAGGAAGTTCTGGCTCGCGTCCTCGAGGGTCTCTTCGAAGTGCAGGGTGAGCAGGCCCAGCGCGGCCGAGAAGAGCGTCGCGGTGGCCACGGCGCACAGCAGCCCCACGCGAAAGGAGATCGACGAGGGTCCTTTCCGCGCGGGGGCCTCAGGGCGAACGCTGCTCGAGCACATAGCCCCGCCCCCGCCAGCAGTGGATGAGTGGCGGTTCCCAGTCGTCGACCTTCGCGCGCAGCCGGTGAATCGCCACGTCGACCACGTTGGTGCCGCTCTCGAAGTTCATGCCCCATACCTGGTCGGCGATGAGAGCGCGTGAGAGCACCTCTCCGGTGTGTCGCGCCAGCAGCGAGAGCAGCGAGAATTCCCTGGCGGTGAGGTCGAGCCGCGCCCCGCGCCGGGAGACGCGCTGGCTGCCGAAGTCGATCTGGAGATCAGCGATGCGCAGCGAGGTCGGCAGCGGGCGCCCGCGGCGCAGCAGGGTGCGCACCCGGGCCAGCAGCTCTGAGAACGAGAACGGCTTGACCAGGTAGTCGTCTGCGCCCAGCTCGAGCCCCTTGACCCGCTCATCCACGCCGTCGCACGCGGTCAGCATCAACACGGGGGTCTGTACGCCGTTCGCGCGGATCTCGCTGAGCACGGCCCAGCCGTCGCGACGCGGCAGCATGACGTCGAGGATGATGCAGTCCCAGGAGCCACTGGCCGCGCGGCGGCAGGCCTCCACCCCATCGGCCGCCACGTCGACGGTGAAGCCGCTCTCGCCCAGTCCGGCCCTCAAGAATGAGGCCGTCTTGAGTTCATCCTCCACGACGAAGACCTTCATGAATTCGCCCCCCCAAAGCGTACCTAACGGCGCGCGTACCCCCCGCCATCCCCAGGATCCTGTGGGCGGGGCCGCGGTTCCGGGGAGGCGAACCGCGCTGGGTGGAAATGACAAAACTGTAATCCAGACATCATGAGCCGGTGCCCACCGCCCGTGCAGCATTGCGGCGAACTGGAAGGAACAGCGGAGGGGAATCATGAGCGCGAAACACGGAGTCGTGGCTTTGCTGGCTGGGGTCCTGGGGGGCATGGCTTGCGGGGGAAACGATGGAGCCACCGGGCCAGGCGTCGGCACCAGGCGCGAGGCGGCCATGGGCGACGTCTCCCAGACGCCTGAGACACCCATGGAGCTCCCCGTCGAGGTCGAGATCGAGCTGAGCCCGGCGGGCTCGCTCAAGCAGGCCCTGCTGTGGAAGGAGCTGCTCGAGCTCCTCGAAGAACCCGGGGCGGTGGACTGCCCGGCCGACGACCCTGGCACCCCCTTCGAAAACGAGAGCTACTTCTGCAGGGCCACCATCGAGCGGCGCCCCAGCTTCACCGCGACGCCGCTGCCACCGATCAACATCTACTCGCCGGCCTACAACTTCCTCACCGGCCAGCCGTTGCGACTGCGCACCTCCGATGGCGAGGTCAGCTGGGATCAGCCAGGCCCGCTCTTCAGCACCGACGAGTCCTGCCTCGATCCCGGGTCGCTCAGCTGCGACGCCTTCAATACGCCGATCGCGCTGAGGACCGTCATTGGCCACCTGGTGGCGTGCCCCGACGACGGCGCCTACCAGGCGGCCGACGTGCCCGCCGCGTTCTGCACCGGGAAGCCGGAAGGCAGCCTGGTCGTCTTCAACCCGACCGCGAATGGGCAGGTTCCCCCCGATGGCACCGTCGTCGCCGTCTCGGCGTACGTCGACGGGCAGCTCGTCGACGAAGCAGGCGAGCCCGTCGCGGAGTTCGAAGCGCCCGTCAACGAGGCGGACTTCCTGCGGGACGACGACGACCTGGTGGGCGTTCCCAACAGCGTGGGGGCGCTGCGGCAGTTCATCGGCAGGCCGGCGGCGGAGGTGCTCGGCAAGGCGCTCTTCTGGGACATGCAGGTCGGCAGTGACGGGGTCCAGTCGTGCGGCACCTGCCACTTCGCCGCCGGCGTCGACACCAGGACCCGGAATCAGCTCAACCCCAACACCACCCAGCTGCCCCTGCCTGACGGCGATCTCGAGGTGAGCTCGGTCGCGGGCTCAGCGACCACGAACGTCGAAGTCGTCGCCACTGACTTCCCTTTTCACAAGCGCATCAACCCCGATGCAGTGGGTGATGGGACGGATCCGTCCATCGTGGTGAGCGACGCGGACGACGTCATGTCCTCCATGGGCGTCAGCCGGTTCAAGAACTTCGTCAACATCCCGCAGATCGGCTTCGAGAGCTTCATCCGCAGGCCGGTGCACGGGGTGAGGGCGCTGCGGCCGGACCTCGGCAGTCAGCCAGACTCCGACCCGGTGGAGCTCATGACTGGCGTGCGGCGGATCGAGCCTCGCAACACGCCCACGTTCCACGGCGCCGCCTTCAACTTCGACAATTTCTGGGATGGGCGTGCACGCTTCGTCTTCAACGGCGGCAGCGTGTTCGGCGCGGCGGACCCGACCGCTCACATCTTCATCAACCCCGGTTTGGCCACCAGAGGCCCGGGCGCCTTCGGCGGCGCGACCATGGGCCACCTCCGCCCCGAGCTGCTCGAGCCTGATTCTGACGACTTCGATCCCGAGCTGGCCGCGCAGCCGGTTCGGGTCAAGTTCTCGAGCCTGGCGTCGCAGGCGCTCGGGCCTCCGCTCAGCGACTTCGAGATGTCTTTCCTGGGCCGCAACTGGGCGAAGATCGGCAAGAAGCTGCTCCAGGGTGACGACGGCGCCATCCAGCAACAGGGCACCGGCGCGCCGCAGCAGGCGGGCACGAGCCGTCAGAACGCGGTCGTGCCGCTCGCCAACCAGCTCGTGGCGACCGACGACAGCGTGCTCGGTCCCTTCTCCAACCAGGGTGGCTCCATCTGCGAAGAGCTGGGCCGGCCGACCGTGGTGGGGAAGCCGGGCCTGTGCATCTCGTATTCCGACCTGGTCCGGCTCGCCTTCGCGCGGGAGTACTGGAACCGGAACAACCGCCACCTCAACGGCGCTCCGTGTGCCGACCCCTTCGACTCGTACTGTCTGACCGTCGCGAACGGCAAGGCGAACCCCATCAACAGGAACCAGTTCACCCAGATGGAAGCGAACTTCAGCCTCTTCTTCGCGCTGGCGGTTCAGACGTACGAAGAGCTCACCATCCCCGATGACACGCCGGTCGACGTGCTCTTCGACACCAACCCGAACGCGGGGTACGCGGTCGGCGAGCCTGGTGATCAAGCAGTCCTCTTCCCCACGCTCATCACCGACCTGCTGGACGACGGGCGGCTCAATGGCACCTCCGCGGGCGCCGTCACGCTCGTCCCCGGGGTGGGGCCGGACGAGCTGTTCGGGTTCGACCTGTTCTCCGGCGCGAACCTGACGGCGGGGCTCAGGCCCGAGGACGCGGTCGACCCCGTCTCCGGCAGGAACAGGAACCCGCTCGTCACCAACAGCCTGGGCCAGGAGATCCGCGTGGGGTCCAACCCATTCAATCGGAGCGCCAAGTGCATGCTCTGTCACCTCGGCCCCGAGCAGACCGACCACAGCATCAACATCTCGCACGGCCTGCTGAAGAACGACGCCGAGTTCGAGTACCCGACGCCTCCGGCGGTCGTCGATCCGACCACGCCGCCCACGTTCCCCCCCGAGACGAGCGGACCCTTCGCCGGCCTGAGTGTTCTTCCGTCGCCCGAGCCGTCTGGTTCGTCCAGGAGCGTGCCCGGGTTCATCCTCGCGGAGGAGGTCGGAGAGGGCATGGCCCAGGACGCCGTGGAGGTCGAGCCCCGCAACTTCGCCACCCTGGATGACCCGGCGACACCCTGGGACGACCGCGTCGTCTCGCAACCCGGCCACTTCGCCTTCGGAGACCAGGGCATCTACAACGTGGGCCTGCGCCCGGTCTTCGAAGACCTCGGCCGCGGCGGCGACGACGTCTTCGGCTGGCCGCTCTCGCTGTCAGCCCTGGTCCTCAAGAACATCGCCGGCCAGGACTTCGAGCCCTGCGATGGTCCACTCGATTCCTGCGTGATGCCCGGGTTCGACCCGTTCGACCTCGGAGCGAGCTTCGAAGAGACCGGAGGCGGCGCCGTGTACCCGAACACCACGCACACGCTCCAGTCCATCAACCCCGGGTACGAGAGAGATCCGCTCGAGCCGCAGATGCCGATGTACCTGCGCTTCTGGGTGCACAGCCTGCCGGCGGGCGAGCTGCACCCGCAGATCGACGAGATGGCAGGCATGGTGCCCAACACCATCACGCCGCCCAATGGCGGGCCGGGCATCGAGTTCCCGGAGATCCTCTTCGGGGCCGACTTCCACTGCGCCCTCTACGACCCGGCCCAGTTCGGGCTGGGCCCTCCCAACTTCGGCTGGGGCCCCCCGACGTCGGATCCCGCCAGCCCTGCCAGGTCCTGCCCACAGAACCAGTCGGGCGTCGCGGGCAATCACGCGTTCCCTGCGCAGGGCACCTGGCCTGTCCCGAATCGCGTGCTGAGGGACGGAGCGTTCAAGGCGCCGCCGCTTCGCAACGTGGAGCTGACCGGTCCGTACTTCCACACGGGGAGCTACCTCACCCTCCGCCAGGTGGTGGACTTCTACATGCGGGGCGGCGATTTCCCCGTGTCGAACGCCCAGAATCGAGACCCGCAGGTGGTCGCCGTCGACGAGCACGCCTTCGGCTTCGGACGGACCACGGGCGCAGACCTCCTGGCACCGCTGAACCACGTCTTCAGCGTTCAGCCGCCCTTCACCCTCGTCGGCACCTTCGCGGACGGGTTGCCCGACACGGCGTACCTGTATGACCGGTACCCCGACATGGATCACCCGATCACGCCCGAGCCGGCGTTCGCGAGCCGGGAAGCGGCCCTCGAAGACGCGAAGAACTCCATCGTGAAGTTCCTCATCGCCCTCACCGATCGCCGGGTGAAGTACGAGCAGGCGCCCTTCGACCACCCGGAGATCTTCGTCCCCATCGACGGAGCCGCCCCGGAGAACGTCGCAGGTCGTGGCACGGCGCCCAACGGCGCGCCGACCCTCGTCTCACTCTCCGGTACGCCCTGCCCCGTGCCCGGGCCCGGCTCCACCCCCACCACACCGTGCTTCCGCCAGGTCCCCGCTGTCGGCGCGGGTGGCCGCGCCACCCCGCTGCCTGGTTTCCTCGGGGTGACGACCATTCCCCCCGGACGGCCCGGGTACACCTGCAGCCAGTCTGCCGGCCCGGTGAGCCACTTCTGCAGAGTGATCACCCCGTAGGGCGGGGAGCAGAAACATGGTCTCGCGCGCCGCGGTATCGCTCGTGCTGCTCCTGGGCCTCGGCGGCCTGGCTGGGGGCGCTCGCTACCGTTCACTCCGAGCGGAGTCGAGGGGGAAGCCTGATCAAACCCTCGTGGCGAGGGTGAACGGCGAGCCGGTGACTCGGGTGGAGCTCGCGCGGTTGCTCGCCGACGAGCCCGTGCGCCGGGCGCTCGAGCAGCGGCTGGGCGCCGGCGAGCGGAGTGCGCGCGCGGTGGAACGCCTGGCGGTGCGCGAGCTGATTCACCGGCGACTCCTGCTGCAGGAGGCGCGACGGCGCAACCTCGAGGTCAGCGAGCAGGCGCACGACGCGGCCCTCCAGGACCTGCGTCGCCGCTTCCCCAGCCTTTCGGACCTCGCGTCCTGGATGCGCTCGCGGAGTCTGGACGATGAGTCACTGCGAGCGCTGTTGCAGGCCCAGGTTCTGACGACGCGGGTCTGGGCTGCGCTCGTCGCCGACGTTCGTGTCACTGAAGACGAGGCCCGGGCGTACTTCGTGGCGCACCGCAAAGACCTTCAGATCGGCGACGAGGTGCGCCTCAGGCTCATCCTGCTCAGGTCGGAGCGCGAGGCCAACGAGCTCCTGGCGGACCTCGGGCAGGGCGCGAGCTTCAGCCGCCTGGCCCGGGAGCGCTCAGTGGGGCAGCGCGCTGCCTCGGGGGGAGACACGGGTTGGGTGGCGCTGGCCACCCTCTCGCCCCTGCTCCGGGAGGCCGCTGGCGCGCTCGAGGTCGGCTCGGTGGCGGGCCCCCTGCACAGAGCGGCCGACGAGGTCCTCCTGGTGGGCTTGCAGGGGCGGCGCCCACTCATGGCGAGGACCCTGGCCGAGGCGAGGCTCGAGATCGAGCGGCGACTGTTGCCCGGGAAGCAGCGCGAAGCGGTGGAGGCCTGGCTCGAGGAACGGGAAAGGACCGCCGACATCGAGGTCCTCGAGAACGCAGGGACCCAGGCAGCACGGCAAGCGCCGAGGCGCCTGCTCAGCCCGCGCAGAGCAGCTCGAGCTCGTGCGCGAGCGCTTCCATCGAGTACGGCTTGGACAGGAAGCTGCGCACGCCCAGGTCGAGAATGGCCTGCACCTCTTCGTTCATGGTGTAGCCCGACATCAGCAGCACCTTCACTCCGGGCGCGAGCTCGCGCAACGCCAGGTAGGTGGCCCGGCCGCTCAGGCCCGGCATGATCATGTCGAGCACCACCGCGCTGATCTGCGCGCCGCGCTCGCGGTAGTGCTCGAGCGCCTGCGCACCGCTCGCGGCCTCGATCACCTCGTAGCCGAGCTTGCGGAGAGCGCTGACCAACGCCTTGCGGACGATCTGATCATCGTCGACGACCAGGAGGGTGCCGTGACCCTTCGCGGGCGAGCCGCTCTTCACCGGGGCGGGCGCGGCGGTCACCGGCGCGCCCGCGGGCAGGTACACCCGCATGGTGGTGCCGCGCCCGTCGAGGCCGCCGCCGATCTCGATGGAGCCCCCGTGCGCCTCGACGATGCCCAGCACCGTGGCGAGCCCGAGCCCCGTGCCGCGATCCGGTCCCCTCGTCTTGGTGGTGAAGTAGGGCTCGAAGACCCGGTCGCGCTCGGGGGCCGCGATGCCCGGCCCGTCGTCGGCGACCTCGAACACCACCGCCGTCCCCCGGGTGAAGGCGCCGGTGGCCAGCGGGGGAGGCGCGTCGAGCGGGACGGTGCGGGTCGACACCCTGACGCGCCCGCTGCCGCCCACCGCGTCGCGCGCGTTGACCACGAGGTTCATCACCACCTGCTCGAGCTGGGCCTGGTCTCCCACCACCACGCCGCGCGCCTCGGCGCCGAAGGAGAAGTCGAGGCGGACGCCGGCCAGCGTGCGCTCGAGCAGCTCGCGCATGCCCGCGATGACGTCCTCGAGCGCGACGGGCGCGGCGCGGTGCTTGCCCAGCCGCGCGAAGCCGAGGAGCGAGCGGGTGAGCGTGGCGGCGCGCTCGGTGATGTTGTCGATCAGCTCGAGGTCGCTCTTCACGCGCCCGTCGCTGGCGCTCAGCGCGAGCTCGCTGGCCACGAGCTTGATCCCGAAGATGAGGTTGTTGAAGTCGTGCGCCACGCCGCCGGCGAGCGTGCCGATCGCCTCGAGGCGCTGGGTGCGCTGCTCGCGCTGTTGGCTCAGGGCCCGCTCGCGGGCGAGCTCGACCTCGCGGCTGATGTCGAAGAAGGCGATCACCACGTGGGTGATGGTCCCGGCCCCGTCGGCGACGGGCCGGGCGAAGGCGCGCACGTCGAGGCGGGTGCGGTCAGGCCGGTGAATGGTGAGGTCGTCGACCACCACCACCTTCTTCTCCTCGAGCGCGCGCACGAAGGGCATGCGGTGCTCGGGGTACGGCTGGCCATCGCGGGTGAAGATGCCGTACGGCTCCGCGTACCCGCCCACGGCTGCTTCGGCGATGCCGTCCGTGCCCATGAGCGCGGCGAACATGCGGTTGGCGTAGACGAACTCGCCGCCTGGAGCGCGCGCGACCCAGATGCCGACGGGGAGATCGTCGGCCAGCGCAGAGATGATGTCCGAGGCGGAGGGGTCGGCCATGCCGTGAAGCGGTAACGCTAGCGCATGCCCGCCGCAGGCTGCCAAGCGTTCACCCCCGAGAGGGTCGCCGGAAATAGCTCCGTTCAGCCCGAGCGGAGTCGAGGGATTGGCGCCAGGCTCGCAGGAAGTCGCCCCTCGACTCCGCTCGGGGTGAACGGTGACGGGCCTCGATCGTTATTTCGATCGACCCGCTCGGGATGAACGGTCCGGGTTCCGTCTCTTGACCGCGAAGCCGCTCAGAGCACGTTCTGCAAGCGGCGCCTGAACTCGCGGGTCAGCTCGTGCTGCGGGCCGAGCCGCTCGAAGAGCGCGACCATCGCCTTGCGCGCGCCGTCGTCGCGGTACTTGCGGCTGGCGGTGACGAGCGAGAGGAACGATTCCAGCGCGGGGCCGGCCTCACCGCGGGCCGCCAGGGCGCAGCCGAGCGCCCACTGCGCGTCGCGGTCGTCGGGCTGGCGCGCGAGCACTTCCCGGGCGCGGGCTTCCCCGCCGAACTGCTCGGCGTCGACCGCGAAGCCGGCCAACCGCTTCAGGGCCTCGCCCGCCTCGGCCTCCGCGCTGCCCGCGGGCAGCCGCTCGAGCACCGCCAGCGCCTCGGCCGCCTTCCCGGTGGACAGGAGCAGCTCGGCCAGGCGCAGCGCCGCCTTGTGGCCGACCTCGGCATCTCCCAGCAGCGCGCGCAGCCCAGGCTCGTCTTTCGCGGCCGCGAGCGCCTGGCCCGACGCCGAGGGCGCGAGCGAGGCGAGCCAGCGGCGCACGAAGGCGGCGTCTTTCGCGCCCACGAAGTCGGCCACCACCTGCCCGTCGCGGAAGGCCATCACCGCGGGAATGCCCTGCACGCCGAAGCGCCCGGAGAGCGCCTGCGCCTGGTCCACGTCGACCTTCGCCAGCTCGACCCGGCCGCCGAGCGCGTTCACCTCGCGCTCCAGCGTCGGGCCCAGCATGCGGCAGGGCGCGCACCAGGCCGCCCAGAAGTCGACCACCACGGGCACCGTGCGCGAGCGCGCCAGCACCTGCTGCTCGAAGTCCTGCTCACCGACGTCCGTGACGAAGCTCATGGCGCTGACTGAGAGCCTCGCCCGCGGGCGGGGGTTCGGTCATTCCGGGCGGGAGACCTCGGCCAGCGCGTTGGCCGAGTTGAAGGCCCCGTTGAGCGCGGTCTGCACCTGCGCCGCCGTCACCTCGATGGGCCCGCCCTTCACCAGCGGATCGCCGATGAGGTAGTTGCCGTTGGCCGAGCGCCCCAGCACCGTGACGAAGTGGCCCGACGGGTTGCCGCCGTTGAGGTAGTTGCCCGCGGTCCTCTCGGCCTGGCCCCACGCGGCCCAGGTGGTGCCGCTGCCGATGATCACCGGGTTGCCGCGCGCCAGCGCCGCGTCGAGATCGGTGAGCGTGTTGTGCAGCCCCGTCACCTGCGCGCCCGCGGCGACGAGCCCGTAGCCCACCGTGCCCTTCACCGCCGGCAGCAACCCCAGGCCCAGCGACTTGTTGCTGTCGTAGCCGAGGATCTGGTCTCGCATGTGGTCGATGGCGCCCGCCGCTTCGGCCGCGCCCGGGCGAGAGGTGATGCCCAGCGCCGCGAGCGCCATCAGCGCCGAGGTGGGGCCGCAGTCGTAGTAGCCGTACGGCACGTCGCTGCCCGTGGGCGGGTCGTTGTAGAGGCTGGGCCCCCACTGGGTGAGGAACGAGGCGCGCGCTTCCTCGAGGCTCTGCGCGGTGCCGAGCTTGCGCGGCGGCATCAGCTCCTGCATCCCCGCGTTCGTCTGCGCTTCGGCGTGCAGCACGTTCTCTGCCGTCACCCACACGCTGCCGCGATCGAAGTCCTGGCGCAGCGAGCCGTCGGCCGCGGTGTACGCAGGGCCCTTCGGCAGGCCGAGCTGCGCGCGGTGCGTCACCGCCAGCCCCGCCGCGAAGCCCGCAGGCCGCGCCCGGGGGTTGCCCAGCGCGGTGATGGTCGCCGCGTCGACCACGCCGCTCGGGTTGAGCCCGTTCTCGGCCTGGAAGGCCGTGAGCCCCGCCGCGGTGAGCGGCCCGAAGTTCGTCCCGTAGCCGGCCTGCGTCTTCATCGACGCGGGCACGTAGCCCCCGCTGATCAACGCGTCCTGCAGGGCCTTGAGGCCGGGGCGATCTCCCGTGGCGTTGGCGCCGCGCGTGAGCCCGAAGGCGGCGGCGAAGGGGCTCGTGGTGTCGAAGCCCAGCGACGTGTGCGTGGCGGTGGCGAGCGCGGCCACGGTGGCGCGATCCACCACGCCGGTCTGGGTGAGCTGCTGCGCCTTCTGGAACGCCTTGAGCGCGGTCTCGGTGACCGGGCCGAACGCCTTGCCGTAGCCGGCGTTGCTCTTGATGTCGGCGAGGTAGCCCAGCGACATGAGCGTGTCCTGCAGCTGCTGGACCTTCGTCGGGTCGGTGGCCCCGCGCTTGAGGTTGAGCAGGTCGAGCGGCGAACCGGCCACCGGCGTGGGCGTCACGGGAACGGGGGTCACCGGGACGGGAACAGGGGTCACCGGGACGGGCGTGGGCGTCACCGGAACGGGCGTGGGCGTCACCGGCGCCGGCGGGAGCGGCTGCGTGGAGAACTGATCAGTGCCCAGCGGGAGCCCGTGCACCAGCTTCCACGGGTCTTCCCAGCGGTTCTGGTAGCAGGCGTTCTCGTTCACGCCGAGGTTCTTGAAGGTCACGCCGTTCTTGCCGTTGGCGTTGATCAGGTCCTGCAGCGTCTTGAACTTCCGTTGGTCGACCGGCTTGCCCTGGTCCTGCTTGATCAACGCGTAGAGCGCGGGGTTCGCGATGGGGAGATCCGCGCGGAAGCCGCTGGGGATGGCGGTGATCGGCGGCGCCGGCTCGTTCGCGTCCTGGAGCCAGACGTTGCGATCGAGGCCGTGGGTGAAGGCGGGCAGGTACCCGTCGTGCTCACCCGCGCGGTACTGCCAGCCGCGCACGTTGCCCTCGGCGACCGACCAGCCGCCGAAGCCGGGCAGGTGCGACTGCATGTCGGCCAGCCCGTTGGCGATGTCGGCCGGGGCGTAGTCCGCGGAATAGCGCGCTTCCCACAGCGGCACGCCGAGGTCGGCGTACTTCGTGTTGAACGGATCGTTCGGCCCCTTCGACATGTGGTCCCACATGCCGGACCCCGAGTAGATGCCGAACTCGAGCTTCGAGTCGGGGTTGGCGGTCTTCCAGTCGTTGAACGCCTTGTAGGCCGTGTCGAGGATGCGCTGGTGGTTCTCCACGCCCGCGGGCGGGTTCAGCTTCGGGTCGAACTCGACGTCGAGCCAGAAGGTCTTCACCGGCTGGCCCTTGAGCGTGTCGAGCGACTTGAACAGCTGGTCGCGCACGTCGGCGTCGGTGCGGGCCACGCCGTTCTTGGTCCACTTCAGGTAGGAATAGGTGTCGGTGCGGATGCCGTTGGCGTTGAGGAGCTTGAGCTCCTGCGCGAGCGCGGCGGTCTCGACGGCGAAGGTCGGTGACTTCGGGTTGGGCATGCCGATGACGCCGTGCTTCATGCCCTGCTGGCGGAGCGTGTCGACCTGCTGCTGCGTGATGCGGTGCTGCGGCGGGTTGCCGACGATGGAGAGATAGGTGGCGGTGTCGAAGGAGTGCACCGGCTCGAGCCGCGGGGCGCCCGAAGCGGTGGGCCCGGTGACCGCGCCGAGGGCCTTCGCGCGCAGCGCCCGCGCCCGGCCGGTGGAGAACTCGTCCTTCTTGACGGTCTTCGTCACGGCCCTGGGGGTCGTCGCCGGGGCCGGGGCCGGCGGGCGGGTCGCGGGCTTCGCGGCGGCGGTGGTGCTGGTGGTGCGGCGGGTAGCAGGGGTGCGTGTGGTCATGGAGGCTCCGAGGTGGTTGCTGGAGTGTCGTCACTCCAACAATCACGCGTCAGCGCCGCCGTGAAAATTCCGCTTACAGAAACGCGAAACAACTCAGATGACGGTCTTCCTGTGAGCGATCAGCCGCAGCAGTGACCTGATACCGAAGTGGAGCAGGCCATAGCAGGCGAGCGCGATGACGATGGGGAGGGCCAGGGTGAAGCCTCCCGCCGAGGGGCTGGCCACGATGCCGCTGAACATCGAATAGAACGGGCTGGTCACCGCGCGAATGAAGCGGACGAAGCCGTTGCCGCCGTTCGCGGCGATCAACGTGAGCACGAGCCGCACGCCGAGCAGGCCGTAGAGCACGAAGAACAGGTAGTCGACGACCTGGCTCACCCGCGCGAGCCCGCGGGCGCGCCGCACCTCGAGGTCCTTGCCTGCGACCTCGTCGATGGCCTTGCCGCGGAAGTGGCCGGCGACCTTGTCCATCTCCTGGGCCTCGGCGCTGGTGGTGTGCTCGACGCGCTCGGCGATCTTCGCGTTCACGTCGCGATCGACCTGGGACTTCACCGCGTCGTGGTGCGCTTCACGCCGGGCCTCGTCTGCGACCAACCGGGGCTGGTCCATGATCAGGACTTCGCGTTCCAGCCGTGGCGAACGAAGTGGCGCACCGTCACGAAGGGCTTGGCGCTCTTGTTCTCGTCCCACTCGGTGGACAGCTTCACCTCGAGCGCGTCGTTCCACTTCGCGTCTGCGCCGTAGTGCTGGCGGGCGCCGTAGCCGTAGCGCACCCCGGCCTCGGCGTCGGCCCAGATGGCCGGCTTCGTCACCGGATCAGGGTTCGCCAGCCCCTCGGCGGGAATGACGTCCTGGCCGCTGGCCTGCTTCAGCGTGTCAGACACGTCCTGCCGCAGCTCGCTCCCGCCGGCGTTGAAGTCTGACTTGGTCTGCTCCCAGTCGCGCTGGAGGGCGGCCTTCACCTTCTCCCAGGCCGAGCCGTGGGTGTCCTTCTCCCAGTACGAGGGGAACCACTCCTGGGTGATGGCGGTCGACGCGTCGGTTTGCATGGGCGGATCCTTTTGATGGTGGAGGGACTGCTTGCAGCACCACCTCAGCAGCAACCGGGCCGTGGCCAGGGCGGAGCAGTTGCAGGCGCTTGGCGCGGGCGAGCCCTTCCACGGGCCATCAAGTTGATGCGCCAATCCCTCGACTCCGCTCGGGTCGGGGGCTCAGCGCTTGTGGAACATGTCCGAGATGGCCGACTCGAGCCGGTACGACGTACCCGGCGCCGCGGTGGCTCCCTTGCCGAAGCCCGCCAGCAGGTCATGAATCGCGCCCGCGGGCATCTTGTCGACGAGCGCCGTCACCTTCGGGCCGACGACCTCCTGGTGCCGCGCCAGGAGGTCGTGATTGCCCACGCGCTCGGCGCCGGGAATGGACGCGACCGGCTGGCCCTGGTCGTCGACCACCGGCTTGTTCCACTTCGGCAGCAGGCTGAGCGCCTCGGTGACGATGACGCCGAGGCCCAGGCCCAGGTGCTCACCGAAGCGCGCCAGCAGCGGGTGCTTCAGGGGGGCCTTCGGCGGCGGGCCCTGGTGCGAGGCGATGACCGACACGGCCGCGTCGGTGGCGAGCGTGCTCAGCTTCTTGCGTGACGCGGTGGCGCCGCCCCCGGGCTTCCAGGTCTTCGAGGTCTGCGTCGCCTTTGCCTGCGCCGGCTTCTTCTTCTTCCCCGCGCGGGGACTGCTGACCTTCGGGCTCGGGCTCGCTTTGACTTTCATGGGCCGCGACTCTGCCACGAAGAGCGAAGCGGCTGGTCTAGCCGACTTGTCGAAACTGGACCTGTGGACTGGTCCAGCGGCGCGCCACGTTCGGCCCATGCGCAGACGGGAATTCCATGGCAGCGAAGCGCTCGGGCGGCAGCTGTTCTCCGAGCTCGAGGTGATGCAGGTCGCCGGCGTCGACCCTGACGGGCTGCCGGTGCTCAAGAGCGTCAACGGGGTGGTCGACGAAGGGTGGGTCTGTTTCCACGGCTCGCCGGCGGGGGAGAAGACCTCGCTCGTCGGGCGGCCGGTGGTGGCGTCGGTCGAAGAGACGGTGGCGCGGCTGCCCAGCTACTTCATGGACGCGCAGAAGGCGTGCCCCGCCACCACCCTCTACCGGGCGGCGCAGGCGCACGGCGTGCTCCAGGAAATCGAAGAGCCGGTGCGGAAGGCGCGGGTGCTGCAGCGGTTGATGGAAAAGCTGCAGCCCGAAGGGGGCTACGTGCCGCTCGACGCCGAGTCACCGCTGTACCGCGCGCAGGTGAAGGGGCTGCTCATCGCGGGGTTGCCCCTCGACGCGCTCACCACGAAGGCGAA
This sequence comes from Archangium sp., assembly GCA_030681645.1. Lineage (GTDB taxonomy): Bacteria > Myxococcota > Myxococcia > Myxococcales > Myxococcaceae > Archangium_A. The sequence continues at coordinate 122,500 of JAUXRX010000004.1, read as the reverse complement.
GCTGGCGCAGAACCGCAGCCCCGCCGAGCGCGGGCGCCTGCTGGAGAGGCTGTGGGAACGGGGCGCGCCCGGCGACGTGCGGGCGCTCGAGCTGATCCGCGAAGCGAACCCCGGCACGCCGGTGCCACCGTTCCTCCAGGCGCCCGGCGGCGCGACGCTCCACGCGTGGCTTCCGCCCCAGGCCGCGAAGGACGCGGCCGCGATGCTCACGGGGGAATACTGGAACGACGTGTTCTCGGCCGACGAGCTCGAGCGGGCGCACCTCGGCGCGACGGCGTGGGTGGGGGTGCGCGACGGCGCAGGCGCCCTCGTGGGCACGGCGCGCGCGCTGGCCGACGGGGGAAAGTACGCCTGGGTCTACGACGTGTGCGTTCGCGCCGACTGGCGTGGCCGCGGCGTGGGGAAGGCGATGATGCGGCTGCTGCTCGAGCACCCCGCGGTGAGGGGGTGCCGGGTGGTGCGCCTCGGCACCAGAGACGCGCAGGCGCTCTATGCGGGCTTCGGCTTCGTACCCATCGGCGCGCTCCCGCCGAGGCCCTACGCCACCACCGACATGGTGCTGCGCCGGCCTACGGACATGCCGGCAGGCCCGCATCGCCCGCCGGGAGCGTGAAGACGGTCTGTGGCTGGGTGTCGATGGTGTACTGCCCGGCCGCCAGCGGGGGGATGTTGCAGGTGGCGAACGGTGGCTCCCGGGGGGCCGCCGCACCGCCGCTGGCGCCGCTGCATGCGCTCACGGCCTGGCCGAGCCCGAGCGTGAGGCGGCCGCTCGCAGCGTCCACGTCGACCACGCAGGGCGAGACGGGGGTGCCATCAGTCCAGACCTTCAGGGTGAAGCCGGCGTCGGGCGCGAAGGAACCGGTGCCAGGCACGACGCACACCGACAGCCCCCTGATGGACCTGGCCAGGGTATCGCACGGAGGACCACACGCGATCAGCACGGCACCGGCGAGAGCGAACGGGAGAAGGAGGCGCATGCCCCGGGAACTGCAATCGCCATGCACGGGACGGCGGCCCGAAATCAGCGGCAGTGCACGCGGCTGCTCCGCAGATTCCTGAGGGAGCACGACGTGCGCGACGACGTCAGCGCGCCTGGATGAAGGCGCTCCACGCGCTCTCGAGCTGATCAGCCGTGAGCCCCACGCTGTCCCCGAAGCACGTCTGCGCGGTGAGCGTGCCCGCGACGAGCCCATCGACGAGCCAGGAAAAATCGCCGCGGCCGCTGCGCGCGGCCACGAAGCTCACCATCTGGTAGCTCTGGTAGTACGCGGCGCCCGCGAAGAGCTCGTCGGCGGTGTGGGGAAAGGCCTCGACCAGGGCGGGGAAGGGCAGGTGCCTGCCGCGCAGCCAGGTGGTGAGGCCCAGCCGCGGGTCTTCCCACCAGCGCTCGTCGGCCGCGTACATCGCCAGCCCCTCGTGCAGCCACATCGGCTTGCGCAGCCCGAAGGCGTTGAGCACGTGGTGCACGTGCTCGTGCACGATGGTGCGGTACGCGTCGGGGTCGGTCGCGGGCAGGTGAATCGCGCCGTCGTAGTAGCCCTGGGTGGCGGTGTTCACGCAGGCGACGTCGCGCATCTGCTCGCCGTTCGCGTAGACGTAGATGACCGGCAGCGCCACGTCGGCGCGCGGGCCGAGCAGGCGGGTGACGATGACGCGGGCCTGCGCCAGCGAGTCTCCGACGAGGTCGGCGAACGCGGGGTCGGCGTCTCGGTCGCGGAAGACCGTGGTGCCTGCGCGGCGCACGCCGATGAAGGTCGACAACAGCGAGGCGCGGCGTTGGGCCAGGCGCTCGAGCGGCTCCTCGCCACACAGCCCGGGCTGGCCCCAGCGAATGGTGAAGCGCGGATCGTTCTTCGCGGGCGCACCCGCGTCGATGGCGAACGAGGGCGGCGTGGGCGCGGGCTCGACCGGTGCGGGAGGAGGCGGCGCTCCGCTCTCCACGGGGCCGCCGCCATCGACCGCGAGCGGTGTCGGGGGGCCCGCATCCAGCTCAGGTGGCGTGGACGCAGCCACCGGCTGTGCTGCGTCGGGCAGCGGCGGTGACTCCACGCGTGGCTCCGGCAACGCTTGCGGCGCGATCCGCTCAGTCAGCGTCGGCTCGGGCGCGACCGGCGGCGCCGGCGGGCTCTCGGCGGAGTCCGGGGAGAAGACGAAGAGCAGCCCTGCGACGAGCGCCAGCGCGACGAGGGGAAGCGCCTTGCGGAGCATGCCCCCTGTGTAGATCAGAAACGAGCCGCGCTGGCCGGTTCAGCGCACCACGCAGGTGGCGGTGACGCCGGACGTGCAGGTGCAGTCAGGACAGCCCGTGATGGTGCAGGTCCCCTGGCCAGAGCAGGACATGGTGCACCCGCCGCCACTGCAGTTCACCGTCACGTTCCCCTGGCCCGAGCTGACGGCGGTGCAGCTGCCCCCGGCGCAGTTCAGCGTGGCGTTGCCCTGCCCCGAGTTGCTCAGCGCGCACTTGCCGTCGGGGCAGTCCCACGTGGAGTCTCCAGCGCCGGTGTTCACGAACGAGCACTCGCCGCCTGCGCACGACCACGAACAGGTGCCCGGCGCTGAACAGCTGCAGGTCGAGTCGCCCTTCTTGCAGACGTTGCCGCACGCCGACGAGGAAACCAGGAACAGGAATGAGACGGCGACGAGAGCAAAGCGCATGGGACCTCGGGCAATGGGGTGGAGCAACGGTGCCTGGAGCCTCACTCCGCCGGGGGATTCGACCGTTGATCGCGCTCAAGGCCTCGTCACGATGCGACTGGACCAGTGAGAAGTCTCACCTCGACACGTTCTGCTAGACCACCCGCTCATGAGCCGCTGGACGCTGACGCTGGAGCCCGAAGGGAGCGGTCCCCTCTTCCTGCGCATCGCGCGGGGGGTGATGCGCGACATCCGCCGGGGACGCTTGAAGCCCGGCCAGCAACTGCCGGGCAGCCGACCCTGGGCCCAGGAACTTGGCCTCAACCGCAACACCGTGCTCGCCGCCGTCGCGGAGCTCGAGGCGCAGGGCTGGGTCACCACCTCACCCACGCGGGGCACCTTCGTGAGCCAGGCGCTGCCCGAGGAGGTGGCCACCGCGGGTGGAAAGGGCCTCGCTCCCCTCGGCGTGGTGCTGCCTCCCGAGCCCGAGTTCCTCCAGTCGCGGCCCTTCACCCTGCCTCCCGAGGTGCTGCACTTCTCCGCGGGCACGCCTGATCCCCGCCTGGTGCCGGTGGAGCTGATCGCCCGCACCTGGCGGCGCGTGGTGCGGCGCGGCGGCCGCCGGCTGCTCGAGTACGGCGAGCCGGGAGGCCACCCCGCGCTGCGGCGCGCGCTCGCGCAGATGGTGAGCGAGGTGCGCGGGGTGCCCGCGTCAGCGCAGCAGCTGGTGGTGACGCGCGGAAGCCAGATGGCCCTCGACCTGCTCGCGCGCGCGGTGCTGCGGCCGGGTGAAGCGGTCGCCGTGGAAGAGCTCGGCTACCGCCCGGCGTGGGAAGCGCTGCGGCTCGCGGGTGCCCAGCTCGTGCCGGTGCCGGTCGACGCTGACGGTCTGCAGGTCGACGCGCTCGAGCGCCTGGCGAAGCGGCGCAAGCTGCGCGCGGTGTACGTCACGCCGCATCACCAGTTCCCCACCACGGTCACCATGGCCGCGGGCAGACGGCTCCAGCTCCTCGCGCTGGCGAAGCGATACGGGCTGCTGGTCATCGAGGACGACTACGACCACGAGTTTCACTACGAGGGCCGGCCCGTGCTGCCGCTGGCCAGCGCCGATGACGCGGGGGTGGTGGCGTCCATCGGCACGCTCTCGAAGGTGCTCGCGCCCGGGCTGCGGCTGGGCTTCGTGGTGGCTCCGACGGCGCTCGCGGACAGGCTGGTGCGGCTGCGCGCGGTGATGGACAGGCAGGGAGATCATCCCATGGAGGCGACGGTGGCCGAGCTGCTCGAGGAGGGTGAGCTGCAGCGGCACGTGCGCAAGATGCGCGGCGTGTACCGGACGCGGCGCGACTTCCTCGTGCGCAGGCTCGAGGCGAAGCTGGGCGAGGTGCTCTCGTGGAAGGTGCCGTCGGGCGGCATCTCGGTGTGGGCTCAGGTGAAGAAGCCCATCGACCTCCAGCGGTGGTTGGGCAAGGCGCTGGTGCGCGGCGTCTCGGTGCATCCCGGCGCTCGCTACACCTTCGAGGGCCGCGAGCCGGGTGCGCTGCGGCTGGTGTTCGCCCGGTTCAACGAGGCCGAGCTGGGGCGCGCGGTCGACCTGCTCGCGGGGGCCCTCTGAAAACCTCTCCTTGCGAAGCGGGGAGAGGTCGGCCGCAGGCCGGGTGAGGGGCGCACTTGCGTGCAAGTCTGCCAGAGGGAGACGGGTCACGCCTTCTTCGGCGGCATCACCTTCATCAAGCCCACGTACAGCGCGGCCGAGAGCCCGAAGCCGATGAACCAGGCGTAGACGTAGAGCTCGTCGAAGAAGTTCTTCTCGCCGGTGAGGAACCCGGCGCTCTTGAGGAACCCCGGCACGTTCGGCAGCACGCCCAGCACCAGCGCGATGATGGCCGCCGCGTTGAAGTGCCCGTACTTCCCGTTGGGCCGGTACAGCTCGGGCACGTCGAGCTCCTGCTTTCGCAAGACCCAGTAGTCCATCACCATGATGCCGGCGATCGGCCCCAGCAGCGCCGAGTACCCGATGAGCCAGTTGAAGATGTACGTGTCGGCCGTCGCCAGGAACTTCCACGGCATCATCAAGATGCCGAGCACGCCGGTGATGACGCCGCCGGTCTTGAAGCTGATCAACCGCGGGGCCAGGTTGGCGAAGTCGTTGGCCGGGCTCACCACGTTGGCCGCGATGTTCACCGAGATGGTGGCGATGGCCACGCCCAGCAGCGCCACGATGGCGACGATCAACCGCGTCGCCGCGCTGGCGATGAGGGGCTCGCTCATGCCCGGCGGAGGCACCGACGAGGTCAGGTGCGAGAGGATGATCACCGGGTCCCACAGCTTCGAGGCGTCGACGCCGTGCAAGAGCGACTGCGCCGCGCTGGTGATCACCACGCCCATCGCCGAGAACAACACCATCGTGGTGGGCAACCCCAGCGTCTGCCCCAGCATCTGCTCGCGCTGGCCTTTGCCGAAGCGGGTGAAGTCGGGAATGTTGAGCGAGAGCGTGGCCCAGAAGCCCACCATGCCGGTGAGCGAAGGAATGAAGACCTTCCAGAACTCGCCCACGGTGGCGAAGCGCGAGGGCTGCTGCAGCATCGGCCCCACCCCGCCCGCGCGCGAGACGACCCAGATCAACAGCGCGGCCGCCATCACCAGCACCAGCGGCGCGGCCCAGTTCTCGAACACCCGCACCGCGTTCATGCCGCGCAGGATGATGAGGATGTTGAGCGACCAGAAGACGAGGAAGGTGATCGCCGAGGGCAGGGAGAGCCCCAGCAGCCTGAAGTCGCCGCCGAGGTGCGCGTAGCCGGGCCAGAGCGCCTCGACGAACGTCTTCACCGCTTCGCCGCCGATGAAGGTCTGGATGCCGAACCAGCCGCACGCGACGATCGCGCGCAGCACCGCGGGTATGTTCGCGCCCTTCGTGCCGAACGACGAGCGCGCCAGCACGGGGAAGGGAATGCCGTACTTCGTGCCCGGGTGCGCGTTGAGGAGGATGGGCACCAGCACGATGATGTTGCCCAGGCCGATGGTGAGCAGCGCCTGCCACCAGTTCATGCCCACCGCCACCAGGCCGCCGGCCATCATGTACGTGGGAATGCAGTGCGCCATGCTGATCCACAGCGCGGCGAAGTTGTAGGTGGACCAGTTGCGGCGAGCCTGGGGAACGGGGGCTAAGTCGGCGTTGAAGAGCGGGCTGTCGGCGATGTCGGCCGGGAGGTCCGCCAGCGCTTCTGCCGCGAGGGCCGGGTCGTGCATCGGGCGGAAGGTAGCACCACCCCCCGTTCACCCCGACAAGGTTGATCGCAACCGTTCACCCCGAGCGGAGTCGAGGGGCGTCCTCCTGCGAGCCCGGGCGCTCACGCCGGACGCATCAGCACGTGCACGTCGATGGCCTCCGCCCGGCCTTCCCAGTCGACCGACCTCGCCTCTTCGCTGTGTGAGTACCCGCCCAGCTGCAGCCGGTTGACGAACGTGTCGAGCAGCTCGGTGCGCGCGCGCGGAACACCGAGCAGCAGCCGGCCGCCGGGCGAGAGCAGCCCGTCGGTCTCCACCAGGGCGAAGAGCAGCTCGGGCGCGCCGGCCTCGTAGACCACGTCGGACGCGACCAGCAGCGACGTGGGTACGCCTTTGCCCTCACTCCACTCGAGCTTGCTGGCCGAGAAGCCGATCAGCCCGTTGAGCAGCGCGTTCTTGAGGGCGAAGGCGAGCGCGAGGGGCTCGCGGTCGGTGCCCTCGGTGATCAACCCCAGGTGCGCGAGCGTCATGCTCACCAGGCCCATGCCGCAGCCCAGCTCGGTGGCGCTGAGGGGGAGAGAGCCCACGCGCTGGTCCAGCAGCCAACGGCTCATCGCCACCGACGCCGGCCACACGCGCGACCAGTGACTGGGCCGGGGTTGCCCGAGGACCTCCAGCATCTGGAAGACGAGATCTGCGCGGAGCTCGACGGAGATGGTCCGCGAGGTGATCAGGACTTCCTCATCGACGGACCGTACTCGCTGCGCGGCGTCGAGAGTACCTGCCTGCACCGCGCCTCCGTCATCAGCGGTGAGTCCACCAGCAGCTCGACGGGAACACCTGCGCGCGATCGAGCGCTTCTTCCCTCCGCGCCAGAAGCTTGCGGCCCTTCATCGGACCGGAGGTTGCCGTAAGGTGCCCGCGTGCGCATCTTCCTCTTCGTGCTGGTCCTCGCGGCCCCGGTCGCCTGCAAGCGATCCGAGCCCTTCACCGCGTCGACGAGCGCGGTGCTGCCCACCCGCGATGACGGCTGCGTGAAGGACGACGACTGCGACTACGACTGGACGTCCCTCGTCGATGGCCAGTGCTGCGATGGAACCTGTTCGCCCGCCCCCGCGTCGAAGCGGCATGTCGAGGCCGTCACGCGCGCCTGCAAGACGCTCGGCTTCACGCCGAATTGCCCGATGAAGAAGTGCGCGGCGCCGGCGCCGTTGAAGTGCGTGGCCTCGCGCTGCGTGGCGATTCAACTCGTGAAGTGACTTCGCTTTAGACCAGAGTGCGTCCTCAGCCGTTTCACCCTCGCTCACTCGAGAAGGAACGCCCTCATGGTCACTCGCCTGCTCTCCGTCGGAGCCGTCTGTCTCTTCCTCACCGCCGGCGCCCACAAGGTCGTCGACCCCATCACCACCGCGCGCGTCGGGGGGGCGACCCGCTTCCTCACCCACGTCACCACCGACAAGCCCATCTACAAGATCGGCGAGACCGTCTACGTGCGCGGCGTCGTGCTCGACGCGAAGACCCGCGTGCCCGCGCCCAACGGCCAACAGGCGCAGGTCACCATCAAGGGCCCGAAGGGCGAGACCATCACCGCCGGCCAGTCGCAGGTGACCGACGGCGCGTTCGGCTTCAGCTGGGTGGTGCCCGAGGGCCAGGCGGGCGGCGAGTTCACCCTCTCCGCGGCGGGCGCGTACGGCCATGCACCCGGCGAGCGGAAGTTCGACGTGCGCGTGTACCGGGCGCCGCGGCTCAAGAGCCAGATCGTCTTCGCGCGCGACGGCTACGGCCAGGGTGACACGCTCACCGCCACGCTCGAGACCATGCGCAGCGAAGGCGGCGTGCCGAAGGGCGCGAAGATCACCGCGGTCGCGCGCGTCGACGGGGTGGACGTGGCGAGGGCGCCCTGCGCGCTGGACGACAAGGGCCACTGCACCGTCTCGCTCAAGCTGCCCGCGAACATCGAGCGCGGCGAGGGCAGCATCGCCTTCACCATCGAAGACGGCGGCGTGGTCGAGACCGCCACCAAGACCATTCCGCTGCTGGTCACCTCGTTCGAGGTCGCCCTCTATCCCGAAGGTGGCGACCTGGTCGCCGGCCTCACCAACCGCGTCTACCTCGAGGCCCGCACGCTCTCGAAGAAGCCCGCCGACATCGCCGGCGTCATCGTCGACTCGAAGGGCAAGGAGGTCGCCACCTTCCGCACCGAACACGAAGGCCGGGGGCGCTTCCAGCTCAGCCCGGTGAGGGGCGAGACGTACACGCTCAAGGTCACCGAGCCCGCGAGCGTGAAGAAGACGGTGCCGCTGCCTGCGCCGGTGAACGAGGGCGCCACGCTGGTGGCGTCGAGCGAGGTCACCGCGGCTGATCAGCCGGTGAAGCTCACCGTCGCGTGGACGGGCGATCGCGTGGTGAAGGTGACGCTGCGCCAGCGCGACGTCGAGCTGTCCACGGTCGAGGTCGACGCGAGGAAACAGAAGGGCAGCGACGTGAGCCTGGACGCAAAGAACGCCGAGGGTGTGCTGGTGGCCACGGTGACCGCGAAGGACGGCACGCCGCTCGCCGAGCGCCTGGTGTTCCGCGCGGCGAAGAAGAGCCTGGCCATCGAGCTCAAGGCCGATCGCGAGCGCTACGTGCCCGGCGCGCCGGTCTCGCTCAAGCTCAAGACGCTCGTCGACGGCAAGCCCGCGGCCGCGTTCGTGGGGCTCACCGTCACCGACGACAGCATCCAGGAGCTGATCGAAAAGCGCGAGCAGGCGCCGAACCTGCCCGTGATGGTGTTCCTCGAGGACGACGTGCGCGAGCTCGCCGACGCCCACGTGTACCTCGACGCGAAGAACCCGAAGTCGAAGCTCGCGGTCGATCTGTTGTTGGGTACGCAGGGTTGGCGCCGGTTCGCGCTGATCAACGTCGCCGATTTCTTGAACCGCGAGCAGGACGAGGCGCGCCGCGCGCTGGCGATGTTCGACGGGCAGTCGATGCTCGAGCCCGAGACGACGGCCATGCTCGACATGGCGCCGATGGGCGGGGCGCGCAACGTGCCGGGCCGGCCGATGATGGCCCCTCCCGCGCCGATGCCGCAGGCGATGATGCCGAAGAACAAGCCGCAGGAGCCCAACCGGCCGCCGCAGGAGGCGCCGCCTCCGGTCGCCGTTGCTGCTGCGCCTCCGCCTCCCCCGGTGCAGCCGGTGGTGGTGATGCCGATGAAGGAAGAGGCCCAGAAGAGGCAGAACAACATGGGCGTCCGCGCCATGCGCGCCGACGACCGGCTGGTGGCGGGCGAGTCGATGCGGGTGCCCTTCGCCTTCGTCACCATTCGCGAGTTCGCGCACCAGGTGCGCCCCAACCGCAAGCCCAACGACCGCCTCGACTTCGCCGAGACGCTCTACTGGTCGGCGTCGATCAAGACCGACGCGAACGGCGAGGCCACGGTGAAGTTCGGCATGTCTGACGCGGTGACGTCGTTCCGCGCCGCGGCCGATGGCTTCACCTCGACCGGCGTGCTCGGCGCCTCGAACGTGAAGCTCGACTCGGTGAAGGCGTTCTACGTCGAGCCGAAGCTGCCGCTCGAGGTGACCGAGGGCGACGTGATTCGCCTGCCCATCGCGTTCGTCAACGGCACGCGCGAGCCGCTCGCCGGGGTGTCGATGGTGATGACGACGAAGGCCGACCTCCGCTTCACTGCGCCGACCGCCTTCGCGCTCAAGGCAGACGAGCGGGCGCGCCGGGTGGTGGAGCTGACCGTCGGACCGAAGAGCAAGAGCACCGAGCTGACGCTCAACGCGACGGCGGGTGGGTACTCCGACGTGGTGACGCGCGAGCTGTCGATCAAGCCGAAGGGCTTCCCCGCGCAGCAGAGCGCGGGCGGCCTGCTGGCGGCGAACGGCAAGGCGGGCTTCAAGTTCACCATGCCGGCCGACACGGTGCCGGGCAGCGTCACCACCAGCATCGCCATCTATCCGTCGCCTGCGGGCAACCTCTCGAGCGCGCTCAAGAGCATGATCCAGGAGCCGTCGGGCTGCTTCGAGCAGACCTCGTCGACCGTGTACCCGATGACGATGGCGGTGCAGTACTTCAACACCCACACCGGCTCGGACCCCGCGTTGATCAAGGACGCGCAGGAGAAGCTCGAGCGCGGGTACAAGCGGCTGGTCGGCTACGAGTGCAAGCAGAAGGGCTACGAGTGGTTCGGTGAGGACCCCGGCCACGAGGCGCTCACCGCGTACGGCATTCTCGAGTTCACCGACATCGGCAAGGTGCGCCCGGTGGACCAGTCGATGCTGTCGAACACGAAGGCGTGGCTGCTCAAGCAGCGCGACGGCAAGGGCGGCTTCGAGCGCAAGCGCCGCGCGCTGCACACGTGGATCGAAGACAAGGACACGTCTGATGCGTACATCACCTGGGCGCTGCTGGAGACGGGCGAGAAGGGCCTCGGCGCCGAGGTGAAGCGGGTGAAGGAAGCGGGCCTCGCGTCTGCCAACAGCTACGTGGTGGCGGTGGCGGCGAACGTGGCGCAGCTGTCGGGTGACACGGCGACCGCGGGGCAGTTGCTGAAGAAGCTCGCCGCGAAGCAGAACGGCAAGGGCTTCGTGGACGGGGGCACGCAGAGCATCGTGGGCAGCACGGGGCAGTCGCTGGCCATCGAGACCACCGCGTTCGCGACCCTGGCGTGGCTGCGGGCGGGCAACGACTACGTGGGCAACGTGGAGAAGGCGATCAAGGGTCTGGCCGAGGCGAGCAAGGACGGCAGCTACGGCGCGACGCAGAGCACGGTGCTCGCCCTGCGCGCGGTGCTCGAATACGACCGGGTGCGCAGCGCGGGCCGCAAGCCGGGCTCGGTGAGGCTGCTGGTCGACGGCAAGCCGCTGGGGGCGCCGGTGAAGTACGACGGCACCACGCAGACGGCGCTGATGCTGCCCGACGCCTCGGAGCTGCTCGGCGCCGGCGAGCACACGCTGGAGTTGGTGCAGGAGGGTGGCGGGCAGCTGCCCTGGTCGATGGCGGTGAAGAGCAACCGGGTGAAGCCGGAGAACTCGCCGGAGACCAAGGTGTCGCTCGAGGTGGTGTTGTCGAAGGCGGGCCTCTCGGAGGGCGACGTGGTCGAGGCGACCGCGCGGGTGACGAACCTGACCGACACGCAGCTGCCGACGGTGGTGGCGATCGTCGGGGTTCCCGGTGGGCTCGAGCCGCGGATTGATCAGCTCAAGGAGTTGGTGAAGGCGAAGACCATCGACGCGTACGAGATCATGGGGCGCGACGTGGTGCTGTATTGGCGCGGGATGACGCCGAAGCAGCAGGTGCGGGTGCCGGTGTCGTTGATCGCCGCGGTGCCGGGCAAGTACGTGGGTCCCGCGAGCCGCGCGTACCTGTATTACGGCAACGAGCACAAGGCGTGGGTCGACGGGCTCAAGGCCGACGTAGTGGCGAAGAACTGACGTGCCTCCCTCTCCCTGCGAAGCGGGGAGAGGGCCGGGGTGAGGGGCAGATCGTTGACGCAGTTGAGCCGTTCAACTGCAAATGACCGCACTCCTCGTCGCGTCTCTTCTCTCCGTTTTCCAACCACTGCCTCCTGAGTCGGGAGCCAAACCCACCGGCCTGCAAGTGCGAGTCGTCAAGTACGACGGGTCCACCAACGGAGCGATCACCGTCGAGGTGAAGAACCCGACGAAGGAACCGCAGGAGTTCTCGGCCGCAGGCGTCTTCTTCGTGCCCGCGATGGATCCCGCCCACGCGCCGCAGCGGCTCGGCGCGGTCGGGCCGTACGAGGTCGATGGCACGCGCTACGAGAAGATGAAGATCGCTCCGGGCGCGACCGTGAAGGCGAACCTCGACGTGTATTGCATCGACTCGCATCGCTCGAGCCCGAGCTCGGACACGCCGTTCCACCTGGCGAAGTCGCGGCTGCCTCCGCAGCTCACGCACGCGATCGACACGGAAGCGAAGGCGGTCGCCGCTCCGATGGGTGGTGTGTCGGCTCCGCCCGCGAAGGCGGCGGTTCAGAGCACCGTGTGGAAGAACCGCGACGCGAAGTGGATCAAGGTCGAGGGTGAGGGCGTTCAGGAGGCCAATAAGTAGGCCCCTCACCCCGGCCCTCTCCCCGCTTCGCAGGGAGAGGGAGTCAGCTGACGTTGAGCTGCAGGCTCTTGAACAGGTTGAAGCCCTCGCTCGCCAGCTCGGCGGGCGTGCCGTTGAAGCTCCACAGCTCGGTCTCGTCGCGCACCGTGTCTTCGGCCTTGATGCCGATGGTGAAGCCCGGCACCGAGATCTCCTCGTCGATGTTGATGCCCGACTCGGTGTAGCTCGACACCTGAACGTCCAGCTCGGTCTTCGTGCCCAGCTCGTTGAGCGCACCCGCAAGGTCACCCGACAACGCCTTGCCCAGCGCGCCGACGAGGTCCTTCGTCTTCGCCTCGCCTGAGAGCTCGATCTCCAGCCCGCCGTCGCTGCCCAGGTTGAGCGGCAGCCCCTCGGTGGCGATGCCCGCGTGCACGTCGACCCCGATGGACAGCTTCGTGGTCGAGTTGTCGATGACGTTCTGCCCGACCTCCTTCAGCGCCCCCACCGGATCGCTCGCCAGGTCGCCGAGGTCGAAGCCCGCCGGGAGCGGGATGCGCGTCTCGGCCGAGATGGTGGCGCTGCCATCGATGCTGCCCCCGTTGAGCTTGCCGCCCAGCGACGGAATCTCGACCGGCAATCCCAGCGCGAGCTCGCCCGACGCCTCGAGGCCCTGCTCCAGCACCAGCGCCGGAGGCTGCCCCTTCGTGATCTCGATGCGCGCGCCGGTGGTGACCGCGCCGCTGATCGACCCGCCCGCCCCGATGCCCGCCGTGGCGCCGAGCGAGGCCTTCGCCTCGGCCGAGAGCTCGAGGCCCACGCTGCCCGACTCGAAGTGGTCGGTGATGTCGCGGATCTCGTCGCTCGCCGTGGCGCCGGTGAGCAGCGCGCCCGCGGGTCCACCGACCGCCGCCGCGATGCCGATGCCGCCGACGGTCTCCGCCGCCTGCGTCACGCTCGAGAGGTCGTCGAACTTCATGGTCGCCGTGGCGATGCCGGTGGCGTTCGCTTCGGCCTCGCCCGAGGGGAAGCCGGGAATCGAGAGGCCGCCGAACACGCCACCCGAGAGCTTGCCGGTGAGCGTCATCTCGTAGCCGTCTTCGGTCTTCGTCACCTTCATCTCGACCTCGGCGCCGCCCTGCAGCACCGTGGCGCCGATCTTCCCGCCCACGGCCATCGTCACCGAGTCGCCCGGCGAGTTGAGCTGCGCGAGCTGCCCGTCGATGTCGAGCGCCTCGGCGGCGAGCTCACGCGCGTGATCGCCGACCCAGTTGAGCGCGGCGCCCGCCAGCTTGAGGCCGTTCTTCGCGGCGTACTCTGCGGCGGCAGAGACCTGATCAGTCGTCCACTCCGCGGCGTTGCCCGCGAGCTCCACGGTGCCCTTCGCCACGTCGACGGCCATCTCCCCGGCCTCGCCGATGACGTTGAGCACGCCGTCGGCGGCGTCACCCACGAAGCCGGTCACCGCGCCCAGGCCGTCACCGACCGCGCCGATGAGATCGCCCGCGGCGCCGATGAGCTTGCCGCCCGTCGCGTCCCACACGTCGCCGAGGCTGAAGCCACCCTCGTGACGGTCGAGCAGCTCGTCGTTCGCTTCGTTCTTGCCGTAGGCCTGCAGGCGCGCGCTGAGGGCGGCCATCAGCTCCTCGCTGCCGCCGGCGTCGGTGTGCTCGTAGAACCCGTCGTCGACGTGCATCAGTTCGCTCTCGTCGGGGATCTTCTTCGCGAGCTGATCAGCGATCAGGAAGCTGCCGATCGCGCCGGAAGCGGTGGCCACGTCGGACAGCGCGCGGATGGAGTCCTTCACCGCCGCCTTGTCGGTGTCGCCGGTGAAGCCGTCGTCCGCGGCGTTCTTGCCCAGCACCGTGGTGATCTCGTCGAGCGTGGGCGCGGCCGCGCGGATCAACGCGTTGTTGTACGCGATGTCACCGTCGCTGCCCTGGGTGAGCTCGCGCAGCTTCTGCGAGGCGGCGTTCGCGGCCTGCGCGTCGGTCTGCCCGGCGGACTGAGCGTCGTCCCACGCCTTCTGCACGTCGCGGGCGCCCTGCGCGGCGCGGGCCTCGGGCGTCGGGGGCGTCGCGGCTGCGGCCGTCGCCTGTCGGCTGCGGTCAATGGAATCAGGGGAGCGGAATGAAGCGATGGAGCCACCCTTCGCCTGGATGGCGCGGAGCTCGTTGAGAGAAGCGGTGCGGCCACCGGGCGTGGGCGCGCTGGGGGCAGGGGAACCGAGGGCGTTGGTGGCGCGCTGGCGGAGCGCCTGGCCCATGCCACGTGACAGCTCGTCCTTGCCGAAGGCCTGGCGCACGGCGGAAGCGGCGGGGCGCTGGCCGGCGCGCGCGGAGATCTCCTGCGCGTTCTTGTCGGCGATGAGCTTGGCGGCCTTCTTCGCGGCGGCGTTGGCGGCGGTCTTCTGCGCGTTGGTGGCGGCCTTCCTGGCGGCGGCCTCGGCGGCCTTCTTCGCGGCGGCTTCGGCGGCCTTCTTCGCGGCCAGCTCGGCGGCCTTCTTCGCGGCGAGCTCGGCGGCACGGCGGGCGGCTGCTGCGGCGGCTGCTGCGGCTGCGGCGGAGTTGACGGTCATGGAGTGGGGTCCCTGCAGGAGGTGGGGCTGCTCAGAGGTCTCGGGAGTCAGCGTTCGCGGTATTTCGCGGTGCTTGTCAGTGCGGCTGACAGGGACCATCGCAGGCCGCATCGTTCTGCACAGATGGACCGCGGGCCCCGTCACCCGAAGGTGTCACTTCTCGTGGTGGGCTGCTGTGTGCGTGAGGCGCCCGAGGTGGGTCACTCACACCAACGACGACGTCTTCCCCACGCCACCCCGATAGTTCCCCTCGGTGCAGGTGATCTCCCCCGAGACCACGCGCGCCGTCCCTGGTCCGCACGCCACCACCGCGTGACCGGTGAACCACACCCGCTCGTCGTACTGCGCGTGCCAGTCGGGATCCTCGAAGTACGACACTGCGAGCTCCCACGCGCCGTCTGCGCGCAGCGAGAACTTCTCCAGGCTCAGCGTCTGCTCGCTCGGCTGGTGCGTCCCCACGCGCGACACCACGGCCGCCAGCACCGCCGCGCGAATCGCCTTCAGGTCTTCGTCGCCCGGCTGCACGCCGTCACAACAACACGACCATCGTGCCCAGCGGAACCAGCTCGTAGAAGCCGCGCACCTCTTCGGGGTGCATCACCACGCAGCCCCACGACAAGCCATAGCCACCATCCGCTCCGTCCCAGGGCGCGTTCCACCCGTGGAACCCGATGCCCCCACCGAGCTTCGTGCGCTGTGGCACCGCGGCGCGGCGCTTCCACTTCGCGCTGATGTCATCGGCCTGCTGCCGCGTGACCAGCCCCGCATCGACGCCGCGCTCCGCGTCGAACGCGTTCGGGTAGTTCACCTTCACCCACGCTCCGCCGAAGTACTCCGCGAAGTCGCCACCGAACGGCCCGGTGGTGTGCTCGACCACGAAGTACAGCCCCCGCGGCGTGCGCAGATCTCCACGCGCTTCCTTGGGCCCCTCCGCCTGGCCTCGCCCCACCTCCCATTCGTGGGTCGCGGCGCCCGCCTCGAAGCGCACGGCGCGATGACCTTCGACGTCGACCACCACCAGCACCGCCTCGCGCCCAGGCACCACCAGCCGCTCGCGCCCGCGCACGAAGAAAGCCGGCGCCAGGCCATCGACGCTCACGCTCAGCTTCGCCCCGCGGCCGAGCCGTTGACCGCGCGCGACCACGTCACCTTCCTTCACCTCGAGCGACGTGAGCCCATCGACCACCGTGTGCACCACCCGCACGTCCGCGTTCTCGAAGAAGCAGTGCGACACCTCGACGTGGCCACCCTTCACCACCAGCACCTTCCCGGCGGCCGCGGCGGCGGCGCCTCGTGGGACCACGAAGCCATCGACGGGCACGGCGCACGCCGCGACGTAGTCATCGATGCGGGGCGTGGACGCGAGGGCGGCAAGCACGAGCAGGGGCGTCATGGAGCTCAGTCGAAACGACCGGGTGCACGTTTTCGTTCCTTCGCGCAGCATGCACCGGATGCCGACGCCTCGGTGGGGAAGAGCCGCGCTCGTGTTGTTGCTGGTGGGCGGCACCGTGGGCCCGCTGCTCGACGGGCTGCACACCTTTTCAGGCGCGACCTGGTACGCGGCGCCGCAGCTCCTCAGGTCGGTGTGGTGGTGCCCTCCGCTCTTCGCCGGCGCCGCGCTCGCCATCGGCCTGGGCCGGCTCGTCACGGAGAAGCTGCTCGGCGTGCCCCTCGAAGACCCCGGCGCGCTCAAGGCCTCGCTCTCGATGATCAGCTTCGTGGCCGGCTACGTGCTCTCGGGGTTCCTCCCCGCGTCCGAGGAGGCGAAGGCAGCCATCCTCCTCTTCTGGGCTGGGCTCGTGTTCGTTCGACTCGATCCATCGCGGGGCGCTGCGCTCGGCGCACTCGGTGCGGGTGCCGGCGGCTGGGTGGTCGAGCACACGCTGGTGGGCCAGGGGCTCTTCTTCCACCGCGAGACGTTGCTCGACGGAATTCCGCTCTGGTTACCGCCGCTCTACTTTCTCGCCGCGCTCGCGATCGGGCACCTTGCGCGACTGCTCGCGTGAAGCTGCAACGTTTGCAGCGCGCGGGCTTCCGAAGCTGAGTTGACGCACATGGTCGGCGGAATGCAGGGCCACCCCTCAGGGAGGTCTCATGCACCCACCACATCGGAGCGCTCTCATCGCCGCGCTCCTGCTCGCGGCCTCGTGCGTCGGCTCCGGGAGCCCGTTGCCTGGAGACCGCGACGCCTCGAGCGTCCCCAGCCTCTTCGCCGAACGACGCCCGGGCTCAGACGCGTCCCTCTTCGAGGATGCAGGCACTCCCGATGCGGGTCGGCCCGGCGACGCCGGTTCGGACGCGGGCGTGGTCGTCAGCGATGCGGGCCCGGCGGTGATCGACGCGGGCGTGGTGGTCACCGATGCAGGCGTGGTCACCGATGCAGGCGAGGTGGTCACTGATGCAGGCGAGGTGGTCACCGATGCGGGCGTGGCCGTCGATGCAGGGACGGCCACGGTCGACGCCGGCACGTGCATCGTGCTGCAGGGGACCGTGACCGCTCTCGTTCGTGGCACGTACTGCGTCACGGGCGACGTGATCATCCCCACCGGCGTGACGCTCGACATCCCCGCGGGCACCACCTTCGTGGTGATGGGCCGGCATCACTTCGGCAGAGACCCGGCCATCCCCGACCTGGAGCCTCCCGCCATTCCCGGCAGCGGCACCATTCACGCCATCGGCACCGCCGCCGAGCCCATCGTCTTCCGCGGCGCGACCCCGAACACCGGCTGGTACGGCATCGTCATCGCGCACAGCCACGACACCGTGCACCTCGAGTACGTGACCATTCGCGACACGTACAAGGACGACCGCGACGTCAACACCCGCATCTGGCGGCGGGGCGGCGCGCTCAACTCCTACGTCAACTCGCACGGCACCATCATCAGGCACAGCACCTTCATCAACAACCGCGCCTGGTCGGTGGGCGGCGCCATCGACCTCAACGGCCATGGCGTGTGGCCGAACCAGGGCCCGGTGGAGATCACCGACTCGCTCTTCGAAGACAACTTCTGCGAGTGCGAGGCGTATCCTCCCACGAGCAGCGATCTCTGCGGCGGCGGCGCCATCCGCTTCTCTCACGTGGGCGGCGACGCGAACCTGGTGAAGATCCGCAACAACGTCTTCCGCGACAACGAGGCGCGCAGCGGCACCTTCCCCGGGTTCGGCGGCGCCATCGGCGGCTTCGACGACGGCGTCATCATCGGCCCAGGCAACGTCTTCGACAGCAACGCCGCGGGGGCCGGGGACGGCGCCATCTCGTGCAGTGCTCAACCCGCGCTCGGCACCATCATCGACGCGGTCGATCCCTCAGTGGTCTTCATCAACAACGCACCAGAGAACGGGTGCGGCCAATAGGAGCCAGCCATGCCCCACTTCACTCCAGTGCAACACCAGGCGCTCCGCCGCTGGCGGCTCGCGCTCGCGGTACTCGGTGGGCTCGCTTGCGCAGGTTCGGTCGCCATGCTGCCGGGCGCGGAAGACGCCGGCACCGGCACCGGTGGCACCGGGCCCTCGTGTACGCCGCTGCAGGGCACGGTCACCACCCTCGAGAAGGGCACGTACTGCGTGACCGGCGACGTGATCATCCCCACCGGGGTGACCCTCGACATTCCCGCGGGCACCACCTTCATCGTGATGGGCCGCTACCACTTCGGCAGGGACCCCTCAGTGCCCGACCTGGAGCCTCCCGCCATCGCCGGCAGCGGCAGCATTCACGCCATCGGCACCGCTGAAGAGCCCATCGTCTTCAGGGGCGAGACGCCGGACCTCGGCTGGTACGGGATCGTGGTGTCGCATTCGCACGACACCGTGCACCTCGAGTACGTGACCATTCGCGACACGTACAAGGACGACGCCAACGCCAACAGCAGCATCTGGCGGCGCGGCGGCGCGCTCAGCTCGTACCTCAACCACAAGGGCACCATCCTTCGCCACTGCACCTTCACTCACAATCGCGCGCTCACGGTGGGCGGCGCGGTGGAGATCAACGGCCACGGCCAATGGCCGAACGAAGGGCCGGTGGAGATCTCCGACTCGGTCTTCGAGGAGAACTCAGCCGAGTGCGGCATCTGGTTCGGCGCGGACGCCTGTGGGGGCGGCGCCGTGCGCCTCACCCTCGTCAACGGTGACGAGTCCCTGGTGAAGCTCAGCGGCAACACCTTCCGGAACAACGCCGCTTTGCGCCGGGGCACCGTCGATGCCTTCGGAGGCGCCCTCGCCGGCTCGGCGGCGCGCGTCACCCTCGGCCCCGGGAACGTGTTCGACGCCAACCGTGCGGCCACGGCGGACGGCGCCATCTCGTGCAACCGCGAGCCGAAGCTGGGCACCGTCATCGACAAGGTGGACCCCTCGGTGGTGTTCACCGCCAACAGCCCTGACAACGGCTGCGGGCGTTAGGCCCTCGACTTCGCTCGGGCTGAACGGGTTGGCCCAGTTCCGTTCACGCCGAGCTGAGTCGAGGCGCCTCCTGAGCTCAGGGGCGCCACTTCGCGAAGCCGCTGCCCGAGAGCAGCCCGCGCGCCTTCGCGTCGAGCGCCGTGATGGGCTTGTTCTTATCGAGGTCTGCGTGAATCTTGCGGCTCTCCTCGACGAACTGAGCGGCGCGCTGCTGGTAGAAGTCGCGCAGCTCGCTCATGCGCTTGATGGCCAGCGCCTGGTTCTTGAGGATGCTCGCGTCTTCCTCGGCGTTGCCGTACCAGTCCATCACGTTCGCGGGGATGAGCAGGGCCTGCAGGTTCACCGGCACCGAGCCGAAGAAGTCACCCACCCCGGGGATGCCGGAGCCCCAGTCGAGGTAGTTCTTCACCACCGACTTGAGGATGTTGTTGCTGAACACCATCTGCGTGTTGAGCAGCATCTTGTTGATGTCCTGCCCGTTGCCCGAGACGAGCAGGTGCATGCGCTTCCACTGCTCCGCCAGCGTCTTGAGCGCGGCGATGCGCTTCATGCCCTTGTCCACCGGCGAGCCGATGAAGGTGATGGTGCAGGCGAAGCCGGGCTTCTCCTTCTTCAGCTGCTCGAGGCGGTTCTTGATCGTGCCCAGGGTCTCGCCCAGGCCCGCCACGTTCTGCTCGGCGAGCGCGAACTGCCCGTCGAGCACCTGCTGCGAGATGAGGTCGAAGCGCTGCTGCAGCGACTGCAGGCGGAAGCGCACGTCGTCGTCCTGCGAGCCGCTGGCGGTGATGTTCGCAGACGAGAACCAGGTGCCCTCGGCCTGCTCGACCACCAGGGTGTAGTTGCCCTCGGCCTCGTTCTTCTCCACCTGCTCGACGTGGTTGCCCTGCGAGTAGCGGTCGTAGTGCCAGGTGGCCGCGGCCTTCACCTGCAGCGACCAGGTGCCGGGCTTCGCGGGCACGGTCACCGTCGCGGTGTTGCCCTTCGGCGAGGCCACCGTGTCGCCGCCGAGCTGGCCGTACCAGGCCGCCGTCTCCGACTGGAGCTTCCACACGCCGTTGAAGCCGGGACCGGTGGTGAAGCTGAGCCCGTCTTCTCCGCTCGTCTGGATGACGGTGTTCCGCCCCATGTTCGCGTAGCGCGCGGGCTCCATGCACCACGCGCGGCGGGCGCCGAACACCTTCGCCTCGAGGCTGAGCTTCTCGCCAGGCCTGCCGGGAATCTTCGCGCCGTTCTCCACCACCGCGCCGTTCACCTTCAGGCGCACCGATGCGGGCGGCATCGGATCAGCGGCGAACGAGGGGAGAGCGACGAGGCACGACGCGAGGGCGAGGTGGCGCATGGATGCACGGTATCGCTCCTGCGGCGACTGGGGCGCACGGTCGAGTGGTCTGGTCAAATTGCCTGAATCGAATCGATGAGGTGGGCCAGAAGTCGTGTGCTGCGCTGAAGTATCGTGGACGCGTGCTGATGACCGTCATGCTGCTGGTGGTAGGTCAGTGCGTGCCTGAGCGGCCGGGCTGGGCGCGACGCTTCGTCGGCGAGAAGAACGCTCAGGTGCTCGAGTCCGCGACGAGCGTCGAGCTGTACCGCATCAACCCGTACGCCCGTGGACGCCGTAACTCGGTTCACACCTTCGCCGTCCTCGGCCACCGAACGGTCGAGCCAGGCGTGGCGCGCGAGCTCGCTGACATCGTCCTCTCGGACGAGAGCCTCGAGCGGGGAAAGGAATGCACCGCGGACGCTTCCTATGGCTCCATCAAGCTCTGCGGAGGGTTTCAGCCTGGCGTGATGTTCAGAGTTCACGCAGGGCCCCGCCGCGTGGACCTCCTGGTCTGCTTCGATTGTGATGACCTCGCTGTCGTTACCCGCACCGTCGTCGATCGCCAGAGCCTCATGACACGCGACGTCGGCGGTGGGTCAGGAGCGCTCCTGGCGCTGACCGCTCGCCTGCTGCCCGACGACCCGGCGATCAACTCGATGGCGAAACGAAAACGGCTCGCGCGAGAGGACCGTGAACACCGCGCGCGGCTCCAGGCGCGGCTCGCAACCGGGGGAGGCGATGGGGCAGACCTTGCCCGCGCATTTCTGAGTCAGGAGGGGGCCATTGCCGGGCGGGTCTTCACAGAGTTGGCCGCGACTTCCTGGTCCGGCGAAGGCCATGTCGAGGCGGCGTTGTCCCTCGTGCTCCAGGAGCTGACGTCCACTGAACTCGTCGCAGCTGCCGTGCCCTGTCTCGAAGATGCGCGCTGCCGCACCGGCGCCGCGCGCGCCTTCCTGGAGTTGGGAGGCCTCCAGCGGCTCTCGACAAGGGCGTACGGGCGTTTGCTCCCCCTCGTGGCCGAGGTCGCCCTGAGAGAGGCCGACCAGTACACGAGCGAACTCGTCATCTGGCGATTGGCCCTTTGGCGGACGCCTGAGACGACGCGGCTCCTGTGGCGCATCTTCGATGGCGACCTCCTGCCTCGTGCCCTTCCTTCCGCGAAGGTGCTGGCGCTCGTCGCGCTCAATCGCCAGAGCCTCGAAGAGGCTCGACTCGCGCTGGAGCTCTTTGTTCCCACGACGCCCGAGGAGCAGACAGCGCTGCGCTTCGCGTGGGCGCTGGTCGGGCGGCCGGAAGGCCTCACGGCCACCGATCTCGCTCGTGCGCGAACCCCGCTCGCCCTCGCGGGCGTCGACTCCGTTCGGCGCTTCCGTCGCAAGGACCTCCTCGGGCTCCTCGTCGAGGGAGCCCTCGAGAATCGGGAGCCGATGGTGAGTGAGTCGGTCGAAGCGGCGTTCAAGGAGTTGCTGGGCAAGGACTCACCGAACGGCGACACCGAGATCCGCAGATGGTGGAAGGCGAACGGTGCGCGGTTGAAGCGCTGAGCCCAGCAACGGCCCCTGGGAACGCGGTCGAAGTCGAACAAGGCTCTCTCTCTTCCTTTCCCCGAGCCGAGAGCCTGCTCGAGTCGAGCACGGGGCAAACCCGCCCCAGCGTCCCCTCGAGACTGTTTGCCTTTCAACATGCTGAGCGGGAGGTCACGGCACGTCGACGGGAATCACCTTCCACGCCTTGTCCACGTCGTACTCCGGGGGCAGCGCGCCCAGCGCCCAGCCCGGCGTCGTGACCTCGACGAACGCGTACTTCTTCCCCGCGTGGGGGAACTTCTTGCCCGTCACCGGCAGCGACACGCCCAGCGCCGCGTGACCGAGCCCGGTCGCGAGCAGCACCACCGCGTCGACGCCGAGCTGCCGCAGGATCACCACCGCCAGCAGCGCCTTCGAGTCGCAGTCACCCGAGCCATCTGCCACCACGATGACCGGGGGCAACATGCCGAAGGCCGCGGTGTCCTCGGTGGGCAGGCGGTACTTGATGTTCTGCACGAAGGTCACCACGAGCTCGGTGAGCTGGCGTTGGTCGAGCTGCTTCTCCTGCTGCTTGCGGCGGAAGAGCTCGGTGAGCGGCGCGATGTCGTCGCCGTTGTCGCGCACCAGCTCGTCGAACACGCACTGCCATTCCCTCTTCTTGCAGGCGACCGGCGGTGCCCAGGTGAAGTTGTTGCCGCTGCCCGGCTGGTAGCTGTAGCGCTCCGACATGTCGGCGAAGTCGCTCTCGACCTGGTCGTGGATCTCGCTCGAGACGCCGTAGCCCAGCTCCCACGAGGCGAAGGCCTGCCGCCAGTTGTAGTGGCGCGCCTTCTTCAGCGGGAGATCGGCCGGCAACAGCGCCACGCCCAGCGACGCGCTGCCCGTGGCGGGCACCACGGCCTTCCAGTCGAGGGGGTCGTCAGCGCTCTCCAGCACCGCCGCCGAGAGACAGCAGCAGAGGAGGAACGAGCCGCCCATGAAGAACAGCACCCACTTCAGGCAGCCCCCGCCCTTCTTCACCGGGGGCGGTGGTGCGCGGTACGGCGTGGGCGGTTGCCCTGGGGCAGAGGCCCACCTCATGAGCTCGTCGCGCCCACGCCTTCAGGCAGCTGCGGGTAGGGCACCAGCCCCGAGAGGATCGCCTCGAGCCCCGGCGCCGCGAGCAGCGCCAGGGTGATGAGGATCGCCCCCAGCACCAGCGCGGGCCCCACCTTGCCGGCGCGCACCGCGGCCACCTCGTCGATGCCCGGGGTGAGGTGATTGAAGATCCACACCCCCAGCGCGAGCAGCGTGCCGCCCAGGGCCAGCGCCAGCCCGATGTGCGCCCCGCCCAGCAGCAGCACGCGCGGCAGCGTCTTCAGGAACTCCCCGCGCAGGAGGAAGAGGTCGATGGTGTCGTAGAGCGCCGCGAGCACCTGCCGCACCAGCAGGCCCAGCGCCACCAGCGAGCTGGCGTGCACGATGCCCGCCGCGGGGTTCTCTTCCAGCGGCACCCCTTCGGAGGACGTGAGCAGCCGCGAGAGGAGCTTCCAGGCGACCACCACGCCGAGCCCTCCGAGGCCGATGCCGATGAAGAGCTTCACTGCGCCCGCTGCCATCAAGCCACCGTTCATGCGGCGGCACGCTACTCCGGCTGGGCGAGTTCGGCTGCGAAGACGAAGTCCGTATCCACCAACACGCGGGTGTCGGAGCGGGACCTCCACTGCGCGAAGAGCGCCTGGCGCTCCTCGATGGGGCGGGCCCAGGTGTCCCCGCACGGGGGCCGCTCGAGCAGCACCACCCGCGGCGTGATGCTGGCGGGCTGGGGCCCTCCGAACGCGTACACGTCGTCGCGTTCGGCGAGCCAGGGCAGCAGGTTGCCGCTGACGAAGAGCGGGCCCTTCACGGGGCGCACCTTCTCCACCGCCGCGCGCACCGCGTTCGCGCGCCCGGGCGCGTCTTCACAACCGGCCGACGCCGCCCAGCCCTGGACGCCGCGCAGTGACTTGAGGTCGCGGCGCAGCAGCGACTCGTCGTTGATCAGCACCAGGGCCAGGGTGCTGATCACCACCAGCCAGGGCACCTTGCGATTCTGCACCACCGCCGCGAAGGCGAGCACGGCGGCGGCGACCACCACGGCGCCGTAGTGGTCCTTCCATGCCACCGAGAGGAAGCGGATGCCCAGCATCGGGAGCAGGGCCGCGAAGAGCCAACGGCCCTGGACTCCGCTCGGGCTGATCGGTGCCCATCCATTCACCCCGGGCGAGGTCGAGGGGCGCCTCACCTTCACCTGGTCCCACCCCAGCCACACCATCACCGGAACGAACGAAACGACCAGGTCTCCCATCGACGCCAGCGCGCCTCGCGACAGCCGCGCAGACAAGAACGCGCCGACGCCATCCTCCAGCCCGCGGAAGGGCAACGACGCATAGGGCATCACCTCGCCCAACAGCCGAGGCCGCAGCACGAGCGCGAACACCCCCCACGCCACCGAAGTCCCCACGAACGCCCACGCGAACTTCCGTGGCGCCCTGAAGAACAGGAACGGGCTGAGCGCGAGACCGACGAAGGGGAACTCCTCCTTGCAGCACAGCAGCAGCACCAGCGCGACGATGGCGATCCGCCACCGCTCCAGCACCAGCGCCGCGAGCAACCACGCCATCGGCGCCATCGCCCACGCGGTGGGATGAAACGGAAAGCCCAGCGCCTGCGTCACGCCCGGGTGCAGCGCCAGCACGCCGCCCAGCATCCACAGCGCGCGCAGCGAGAGCCTGCCTTCCTTCGCCAGCCAGCCCAGCGGCACCAACGCCAGCAGCGCGCAGAGCGCCTCCACCACCAGCCCCACCTGCACCGCGGGGAAGAGCCGCGCGAACGGCGCCACGAGGAAGAGGATGGGGTCGAAGTGGTCGTTGAACAGGTGAATCTGCCGGCCGCTCAGCCACGGGTTGGGTGGATCGAGAGCCAGCCGGGCCAGCGCCTGGCTGTAGATGCCCAGGTCGTAGTTCGAGAACCCGAAGCCCCACGCGCGCAGCCAGGTCGGCAGGCTGACCACGAGCACCTGCACGAGCGCCCACGTGCTCCACCACCCGACGAGCTGTCGCTGCGAGGGCCTGCCCACCCAGCGGCAGGTACCACGAGGGTGCTTGCTTCTGCGGCACTTTCCCGGTTTGCAGCGCGCCCCGTGTCGAAGCTGCCAGAGCAGGGAGAGGTGTTCGCGCTCGAGGTGTCGAAGGGCGTCGACGTGCTCTTCCGCGTGGTGGCCGCGCTGGGGAAGACCCGCTGCGTGGTGATGACGAAGCAGGTGGGCCCGCTCCCTCACGATTCCTTCGAGGTGCAGCCCATCGCGCACCACGGGTGGAACCGCCCCATGCTGGGGGGCTGGGTGAGCGAGCCCGCGCCTCCGCCGCTCCGCTCGCTGGGCGTGGTGCCGCTGCGCCCCGGCGAGTCAGACCAGGTGCTGCACCCGGAGACGTGGGTGAAGCTGCCGAAGAAGACCGCCGGGCTCTCGCACAAGGTGCTGCCGCTGTGCGCGTGGGAGTTGTTGGTGCGCGACGCGAGGCTGCAGTGGCGGTGGGATCACCAGCGCGAGCAGGTGCTGGCGGAAGACGCGAAGGCCGAGCGGGAGAAGAAGAACGCCTTCGAGGCGGCCATCGCGGCGCAGGGCAAGCGGCGCGCGACGCTGCAGAAGAAGGGTGTGGCCTCGCTCAAGCGCAAGCGCTTCTTCGCGGCGTGGAAGGGCGCGGTGCCGGGGGCGTTGATCAAGGAAGCGGAAGGCGCGTTGCGCGACGCGGTGCTCTCGCTCGAGGGAAAGTCACCGGCTCAGGCGGCGCGGCGGCTGGCGTCGCTGGTGCGTGCGTTCAACAAGATGGATGGGCGTCACGGGCGCCGCTTCGACACCGCTGACGCCGAGGACATCATGGACGCCGTGGGCACGGTGGCGTTCGCTTGCGGGGTGGAGGACGCGGTGTTCGATGAGGTCATCGACGCGGTGCGCGAGTTCTGAGCCGTCGACTTCGCTCGCAGGGTTGGCCGGAACCCGTTCATCCCGAGCGGAGTCGAGGGATGGGCGCCCAGGCGCGCAGGAAGACGCCCCTCGACTCCGCTCGGGGTGAACGGTGACGCGATCACCCTCTTGGGCTGAACGCTTCAGCCGTAGCGGACCTGCACGTTCTCGATCAACGCGAGCAGCGCCTGCTTCACGCCTTCCGTGGTGGCGCTCTTCACCAGCGCCCAGCCCTCGCCCTCGTACCCGGGCGCGCGCGCCTGTCCCACCTTCGGCGGCCGGAACTCGACCAGCGCCTTCCCCACCAGCGCCTTCGCCTTCTCCACGCCCACCACCTGCACCACCTTCTTCCCGTTGCCCTGCCCTCGGAAGCACGCCGCGCCCGCCGCCCACTTGCGCGTGGGCGGAGTGAAGCGATCGAAGGCGATCAGCTCGGCCCACTTCGAGATCATGTCCACCTCATGCGTGATGCTCATCATCGGCATGATGTGCACGCCCGGCGGCCGCGCCCCCACTTCGCTCACGAACATCTTCGCGTCGTCGCGCAGGAACCATTCCATGTGGGTGATGGCCGTGCCGGTCACGCGCGGGTCGTCACCGAAGAGCGCCTGCAGCGCCGCCTCGTTCACCTTCGCGAAGTCGGTCCACGGCGCCTCCACCTCGCGCGGCAGCACCACGCAGTACTGCACCCACGGCGTCTCCAGCACCTCGAGCGGGGTGGGGAAGTAGCGCGTACCCGAGCGCCACACCGTCTTCCCGTGCACGCTCACCGTCTCGCAGGTGAACTCGCGCGCGCGGATGAACTGCTCGGCCTGCAGGGGCTGCTTCTCGGTGGGCGGGCCCATCTTCAGCACCGTCTCCAGGTCGTCCTTCGTCTCGATGCGGTGCGTGCCGCGCGAGCCCACGCCCGCCTGCGGCTTGACGATGATGGGCAGGCCCACCCGGTCGACGAAGGTGCGCAGCTCGTTGGGCGAGCTCACCAGCGCGCTCGCGGCCACCGGCACGCCCTTCGCGCGAAGCACTTCCTTCATCACGTCCTTGTCGCGGAAGCGCCGCGCGATGTTCGGGCGCATACCGGGCACGCCGGTCAGCTCGCGCGCCTCGGCCATGGGCAGCTGCAGCTGCTCGAGCGCGCCGGTGAGGCGGTCCACCGGGCCCACTCCGCGGGCCAGGCCCTTGAGCGCCTTCGCCAGCTCGCTCGCCTCGCCCACGCTCTTGACCTGGTAGTGGCCCGCGACGTGCGCGCGCAGCTCCTTCGGGAGCTTCTTCTCTGCGTCTTCACTGATGACGGACAGCTTCACGCCGTCGAGCTCGGCGAAGGCCTTCACGTAGCGGTTGGTGTTCTCGAGGAAGTGGGGGGCGACGAGGGCGATGTGAGGCATGGCTCACTCCCTATCACTCCGCCCGGTCACGGAGCGCAGGGGCTGATGGTCAGCCTGGCGGCCTCACCGACCCGGCTGAAGACGTACACGTCGGCATTGACGGCGTGCACGCGGCCGCCGAAGAGCCCATCGGGGGCGAAGCCCGCGGGCAGGTCCACCGCGATCCATTGGCCGATGGCGCTGCCCGCGACCGCCTCGAGGCGAAACAGCCCCGCGCCCGTCAGCGCGAGCTGCTGGCCGCACGCCTGCACGTAGTCCTCCACCGCGTCGCCGGCGACGGGCTCGGCGATGCGAACGCGCGAGGGCAGCGAGTACACCGTGCCGTCCGTGAAGCCGACGCGTCCGCGGCCCGCGGAGAACCACGCCTCGAGCGGCGCCAGCGACGAGGGGAGCGGCACGTCTTCGGCGCGCCAACGCGTCGCGGTGTCGGCGGTGACGTGGGCCAGGCCCGCAGCGGTGACCAGGTACCCTTCGAGGAAAGAGCCCGCGTCGGGGCTCGAGGTGAACGCGGCCGAAGTGATGGCGTTGACCTGTGCGACGCGCGCGCCGAGGAGCGCGGGGGGCTGCAGTCCACTGAGCGCGCCGCTCACCTCGGCCGAGTAGAGCTGGTTGCCCGCGGTGAGCACCGCCACGGTCTCGCCCTGGGACGACAGCGCGCGATACAGGGTCTGCGGCGTGGTCAGCGCCGAGGGCGCGATGGCGAAGCCGCGGCCGCTCTCGATGGCGCTCGCCCCCTCGAGCGCCACCACCTGATCATTGAGCACCGCCCACGAGGGCTCGTTGGTGCCGATGGCGGTGACGTTGCCCAGCGGCGCGGCGGTGAGGCCGGTGGTGGGGTTGGGGTACCCGGCGAGCGAGCCTGAGATGGCGACCACGTCATCGGGCCGCGTGCCCTTGAGCGCCACGCCCGTGGCCGCGCGATCGAAGGTGAGCGAGGTGGCGTTCACCGCCGAGCTGCCGAACCAGATCTGCCCCGCGCGACCGACGAAGGCGGTGCGGCGCTGGCTGGGCTGCGAGGCCGGGCGCACGCCGCGCTCGAGGAAGAGGCTGCCGGGCCCGACGAGGGGGCGGGTGTTGCACGCGCCGGGCACGCCGGGCCTGCGGGCCAGCCGGTAGAAGATGTGCGCTCCGCCGTCGGGGCTGCCGCACCGCGCCTCGAGCTCGGTGGTCGCGGCCGTCACGCCCTCGATGACGGCCAGGTCGAGCAACGTTCCTCCGGGGCATGCCTGGCAGGGGCCGATCTCCACGTCGTACGGAATCAGGTCGTTGGCCAGACAGGGGTTTCCGGAGAACGAGGTGCAGGCCGTGCCCCCGCCGCGGTTGAGCAGCATGGGGTTGAGGTCCCAGAGCGCGACCTGGGGGCTGCCGCCGTCCCACGGTGAG
This sequence comes from Archangium sp., assembly GCA_030681645.1. Classification (GTDB taxonomy): domain Bacteria; phylum Myxococcota; class Myxococcia; order Myxococcales; family Myxococcaceae; genus Archangium_A. The sequence continues at coordinate 94,026 of JAUXRX010000004.1, read as the reverse complement.
GCCACCACCGCCGCGCGGTTGCCGCTCGCCGACGAGAAGCGCTCGACCTTCAGGCCGCTCGGCGCGCAGGTGCCGTTGCCGAAGCCAGCGGAGTGCAGGGGCTCGAAGTCGTTGTCGGGGAACTGCGCGACCCACAGCCCCGCGGTGTCGACCGCGAAGATGCAGTCGATCTGCGACCCCGCGTAGACCGAGTCCATGTCGAGGACGCGGTTGCCGGGCCGGTTGATGCTGCCGAAGTCGCGGCCGATTCCGCTGTGCGGGCCATCGAAGACGATGAAGCGGTCCGGGCGTTCCGAGAACCCCACCATGTAGGGCACTTCATCGCCCTGCGCGATGCCGTGCTTGAACGCGGTCACCGGGGGCGGGCTGGCGATGGTGCTCGCGTAGCGGATGGGCGCTTTCGTGAAGGCGCCATTGGGCAACAGCTCGTACACCGAGAGCCCGCCGTCGCCCTCGGCCGCGTACACGTGGTTGAGGACGTCGCGCGTGAAGGTGTCGTTGTTGGCGTCGTAGAGGAAGCAGCGCGGGCCCTGCGCGATGACGGCCACCGCGCTCGACAGCCCGAGGTCCCACGTCACGGTGGTCCCGCCGCCGGGGCGGATGATGGCCCCCAGCCGCTCGCCCTGCCGCACCGCGAGGGTGGGCGTGTCGATGGCGGTGCCCTCGAAGACCGGCGAGATGGACACGGCGTCGACCCGGCCCATCCCGACGGGGCTGATGATCGCAGCGCCTCCGTCGAAGGGCGGAGTCGCCCCGAGCGCGTCACCCGAGGGGTCCAGGCACAGCTGTTCCTGGCCGCAGCGCCAACCGCCGAGGCAGTCGTCTTCCATCACGCAAGCGAAGGCCTGCGGCACCTGCGGGTCGTGGCATTCGCGCTGGAGCCGGTTGGCCGCCAGTCCGCAGCGCCACCCGGCCAGACAGTCGGACTCTTCGGCGCAGGAGAAGCTGCGCGGCTGCGCCGGGTCGTGGCACTCACGGGCGGTGCGGGCATCGTTGAGGCCGCAGCTCCACCCGCCCAGGCAGTCGGCGGGGGTGAGGCAGGCCCACGCCTGGGGCCTGGCCGGGTCGTGGCACTCGCGGCCACCGAGCGCGCTCAACCCACACTGCCAGCCCGCCACGCACTCGAGCGCAGTGTTGCAGGGCCAGTCCTCGGGGTGCGCCGGGTCGTGACACTGGCCGGTGCGGGCGCGGCTCAGGCCGCAGGTCCACCCGCCGGTACAATCGCCCGGCACCTCGCAGGCCCAGTCTTGCGGGGCGGCGGGGTCGTGGCACTCGCGGAACTCGCGGCTCTTCGCCAGGCCGCAGGTGAAGCCCCCTTCGCAGTCCTCGTCTGCCTCGCAGCGCCAGGCGGTGGTGGTGTCGCCCAGCTGATGGCAGTACCCCTCGACGCCGCAGCGCCACGCGCCGGGGCACTGGTTCTCCTGCCCGCGCTCGCACGCATAGCGGCCCGACTCGAGCCAGGCGGGCGCGCACGCGCTGAGGGCGACGAGGCCGAGGACGAGCACGCGCTTCACGGCAGCACCCCCACGAAGGCCGCGCCCACGCCGCCGGGCAGCACCACCGGCACCAGCGCCACCTTCACGCCGGCCTCCGGCGCCGCGGGGGGCATGAGGATGATGCCGCCGGCGACCAGCGCGGCGCCGGCGATCATCGCCACCAGCGAGATGGTCTTCTGGGTGGCGATGGCGTCGAGCTTGTCGGAGTAGGTCTTCGCGGTGCTCAGCACCACGGTGCGGTTCCTGTCGTCGGCCGCGAGCTCGCCGAGCACCGCGCTCTCGGAGGTCAGCGCGATGATGCCCAGCACGCCGCCGCCGAGGAGCGACGCGCCTCCCACGCCCACCATCGAGTAGGGGAGCACCCGCGAGGGCGCCGGAGGCAGGGGCGTGCCGCAGGCCTCGGCCACCGCGTACGGAATCTGAAAGCGGAGCGACTCGAAGTCCTTCGCCAGCTTGGTCGAGCGCCCGATGGTGCGCGCCTTGCGGCTGTCGATGACCTGGAGGTTGAGCTGAAAGACCCCCTCGAGCTTCACCAGCGAGCCCGACATCACGTACGGCGCGCCGAGCGCACCGGCGAGCTCGGTCATGCAGTCCTCTTCGCCGCAGCCGAGCAGCGCCTTCTGCCGCTCGACGCCCAGCACCGTCTGTATCTCGGACGCGGACATCGGGTCGAAGTAGCCGCGCACGGCGATCTCGGCGGTGACCGACTCGGTCACCGCGGACGCGACCGTGGCGTCGACGCCCGAGGCAGAGAACGCGAGCACGGCGATCTTCATGTTGCCGGCAGCGAGCAACGTCCCCCAGAGCGTGGTCAGCACGGGCGAGGCCTTAGCTTTCCACCGCCGCATGAGCAAATGTCGCCGCGTGTCCACGCCCTACACCGTGCTGCGGGTGACAGAAGCCAGCGGAGTGCCGCTGTTCGAGGGGCACGTGGGCAGGTTGGGTGAGAGCAGCCGTGGGGCCTTGCGCCACTTCGCTTCGCAGGCGATGCCGGGCGTGTACCGGGTCACCTGGGACGGCCTGCAGCTCACGACGTCGCAGCGGCCCGGGTCGCGCCTGACGGAGGGCATGCCCACGCGCTTCGTGGTCTCGCCGTTCGCCGGTCAGAAGGGCCGCTTCGCCAAACCCGCCCCGCCGACACCGTACGACCCGGTGAGGCTGGCAGGCATCGCAACGCTGCTCACCGACACAACCGGAACAGAAATCTACGAAGCCTGTGTCGCGAGCGTCATCGCGTGGGATGGAGAGAGCCTGGTGCTGCCGCCCGAAGAAGTGCCCGCGGTGGCCTCGCTCGCCGAAGCCGAGATCGCGGCGCGATTTCCACATCGGAGGGCGAGGGTGCTGGTCGCGAGCGACTGGCCCCTCCTCCTGATCAACGCAGTGGTGGGCACCTGCGCACTGCACGTCGAGGGCCGCGCCGCATTCCCCACGGAAGTCCGGGCAAAGCTCGACGCGCAGCTCTCATCCGCAACCGAACCCGTTGGCGTGAGCCGCTCCATTCCGAAGCCGCCGCCGTGAGCCGTGAACGAACCCGATCGCGATCCCGATCCCGTAAGCCGACCCCGAAACCGAAACCGAAACCGAAACCGGAAACCGGAAACCGGAAACCGGGGCGCGCTCCCGCCTCACCTCAGCGCATCAAACGCCTCGGCCAGCTCATCAAGCGCAGAGCCGAGCCCCGCCATGTCCGCCGCGCCGTACGCCTTCGTGAAGTCAGCGATGAAGCGCTCCCCCGCGGGCCTCGCCGCCTCGGGCAGCACGAACTTCGGCTGGGGCTTCGCCGCCCACGAGATGTCGTACCAGAGCCGTTCGCGGTTCACGGCGCGCAGCCGTCTGGCCGCCTCGGCGTAATTCCCCCGTGCGGCCTCGCGCAGGCCGAGGGCGAGCAGTCCCCCCGTCTCGCTCTTCTCGAGGAGCGGTCCCCAGGCGTCCACCTCCTCGAGGTCTCCGGCGAGCACGGCCGCGAGCGGACCGATCTCCTTCCCCCACACCGCCATCTCGCTGTTCCTGAGCACGCGGGCCCGGCGCACGGACTGGTCGTAGAGCCCCTGCTCGAGGAACAGGATGATCGAGTCGTAGAGCCCGGCGAGCGAGTCCACGTCGCGCGAAGAGGTGAACGCCTCGACCTCGAGCGTCCGCCGCTGCACCTCGGCGGCGTCGGGCGCGTCGACCCACCCCGCGACCGCCGCGTAGCTCGAGAGCGGCAGCAGGCACACCCGCTGCGCGACCAGCGTCTGCTCGGCACAGTCGGCCTTCGCGGCCTCGTAGAACCGGCGCGCCAGCGCCACCGCTTCCGGGAGCTGCCCCTTCGACCACAGCGCCGTCACCGCGTTCGCCCCGCGGCGCAGCGCCCCGTAGCGCTCGGTGGCGACCTTGCTGTTCATCAGCGGCTCGACGCCGCGGGCCGACTCGATGAAGAGCTTGCGGCCCAGCTCGGGGTCGCGGCCCCACGCCCAGCCTCCCCACTTCGCGCCGAGCTCGCCCTGGGCGAGCCGCATTCCCGCGGTCCATTCACCGGGCCACGCCCGCAGCCGGTCCCACGCCTCGGCGTAGAGCTGGAGGCCGGCTTTCTCGTCACCAGCCTCGGTCTCGCAGTAGCCGAGGCCGGCCTTCGCCTCGACCTCGCAGACGACGAAGCGCGCGTTGCCCGGCTGCAGCGCCACGCCGCGCGCGCTCAGCTCGCTGGCGCGCCGGTACAGCTCGCGCGCCGCGGGGAAGGCCGAGGTGTCTGCGTTGAGCGACCCGAGATAGTTGAAGACGTCGCAGGCTTCCTCGAGCTCGTCGATGGACAGGTCCTTGCGGCTCAGCCAGAGCTGGGCGCGCGCGGTGAGGGTGTTGATCAACTCCACGTTCGCCTTCGACGCGTCGACCTGGCGGGGGAGATCGCGGATCAGGTCTCGCACGAACGTGCGGGCCTCGTTGCGCTCGCGGCGCACGCGCAGTTCGTCGAACGCGAGCACGCCGCCCAGCACCAACAAGCCCACCCCGAGCACGGCCACCGCGCGGCGGTTGGCGAAGAGCGCGCGGCGCAGCAGTTGACCGCGGCTGTAGGTGCGCGCCGAGACGGTGCGCCCGGCGAGCCAGGCCTCGAGGTCGGCGGCGAGCGCGCTGGCGTTGGGGTAGCGCTGCGAGCGTTCCTGCGAGAGGGCCTTCTCGCAGATGGCGGCGAGGTCCCTGGGCGCGAGCGGCTCGACGGCCAGCACGGGTGAGACCTCCCCCGCTGACGCGTGACCCATCGCCGACTGCAGCGAGCGGCCGGTGATGGGCGCCTGGCCGGTGAGCAGGTGGTACAGGCACGCGCCCAGGCCCCACACGTCGCTGCGCGCGTCCGCGGCGAGCCCGAGCGCCTGCTCCGGGCTCATGTAGGCGGGCGTGCCCACCACGCCCGAGGCCTGGTGCGGTGCGGTGACGTCGGGGGCGCCGGCCACGCGGCTCTCGACGAGCGCGAGGCCCCAGTCGAGCACGTAGGTCTCGCCGAAGCGCCCCAGCATGATGTTCTGCGGCTTCAGGTCGCGGTGCACCACCCCGCGCTCGTGCGCGAAGGCGACCGCCTGGCAGGCGCGCACCAGCGCGGGCACCAGCGCGAGGCGGCCGTCGAGCCCGGGCGCGGCGGCGAGCGTGTCGAAGAGGCTCTTGCCCTCGATGCGGCGGAGCGCGAGGTAGAGCGAGCCGTCGGCGTCGCGGCCCACGTCGTGGAGCGGCACGATGCCCGGGTGCTCGAGCAGCGCGGTGAGCCGGGCCTCGCGCAGGAACGCAGACACGACGGAAGGGTCTTCGACGGCCGCCGGGTGCAGCCTCTTGAGCGCGACCTCGCGGCGCAGCAGCTTGTCGTAGGCGCGCCAGACGGTGCCCTGGCCTCCCTTGCCCAACAGGGCGGCGCCGTCCTTCTCGTCGACCTGGTAGCGGCCCTCGGCCAGCGGCGGCAGGTGTTCGCCGGACACGAAACGCTCGCCCTTGAGGAGCGTCTCGCCGGTCGAGATGGAGTCGGGCTCGACGCTACCGCTGCTCTTCTCGGTGGATTCGTCGAGGCTGGTGCCTGGAACGGGGCGCTTGATCATCGAAGTCGGAGGTCCTCTCTAGTCGAAGGGCGCGTCCCAAGGCAGATTCCAGACAAATGACACCAGCCGAGCTGAAGCGGGGGATTGAGGCGCTGTCGATCAAGCTCAGGCAGCTCGAGCATGGCGAGCGCATCGCGTACTGGCACCTGATGGACCTGCTCGACCAGGGGAGCCCCGAGCTCTCGCGCGCGCTCGATGGTGAGCTGCACCGGCTGGAGGCCACGGGCGAGCTCGTCTTCGTGGAGGACGAGGAGGGTGCCGAGTCGATGGTGGAGCGCCGGGTGGCGGCGAAGAAGAAGAAGCCCGCCGCGAAGAAGCAGGCGAAGCCGGCGCCGAAGAAGAAGAAGGCCGCGGTGAAGAAGAAGCGATGAGACGCCTCGCGCTCGTCGCGGTGCTGTTGGGGCTGGGCGGGGCCGGCGCGCTCTTCTTCTTGCGCAGTGATGCGCCGCCGCTGCCCCCGGGGTTCAGCTCGATTCGGGAAGTGGCGGGGTATCAAGACCCGAAGCTGCTTGCGCGCGCGTGGGCGTTGCCGGTGGCGGGCACGTTCTCGAGGCCCCTCCTCGCGCAGACCAACCCGTCGTCGTGTGGACCTGCGAGCGTGGCGAACGTGCTGCGTTCCGCGGGTGCGCCGATGGCGGCGGAAGACGTGGCGGCGCACGGCAGCGGCTGCGTGGCGGGCTTCTGCTTCGGTGGCCTGACGCTGGCGCAGCTCGGCGAGGCGGCGCGGGCCGCGGCTCCGGGGTGGCGGGTGACGGAGCTGCATCCCGAGACGTTGGAGGGGTTCCGCGAGGAGCTGCGCCGGAAGGAAGGAAGGTTGATCATCAACTTCCACCGGCGACCGCTCTTCGGTGCGGGGGGAGGTCATCACTCGCCCATCGGCGGCTACCTGGAGAAGGAGGACCTGGTGTTCGTGCTGGACGTGAACGAGCGCTTCGGTCCGTGGTTGGTGCCGAGCGCGAGGTTGTTCGAAGCGATGGACACGATGGACGGCACCCAGAAGAGAGGACTGCTGCGTCTGTGTCACGAGCGTCAAGAGCTCCCTCTCCCCGAGGGGGAAGGCGAACTCGCGCCTCGAGGGGAAAAGAGGGTCGGGGAGAGGGCAAACTGTCTCTAACCCAGCGTCTTCAGAACCAGGCGCTTCTCCAATCGCGCTTCAAAGAAGCGAGAGCGGTCGTCTCCTGGCTGGGAGGCCTCCAGGGCCAGGACCCCGAGAGCGCGAAGTGGTCGATCGGCCTGCGTCTGCCCGGCAGCACGAAGGCCGACGTCGAAGCGGCCTTCACCAGAGGCGAACTCGTCCGAACCTGGCCGATGCGAGGCACGCTCTTCGTGGTGGCAGCCGAAGACGCCCGCTGGCTGCTCGCGCTGACCGCGCCAGGAAACCTGAAGCGAGCCGCCTATCGCCGCACCCAACTCGAGCTCGACGACAAGACCCTGTCGAAGAGCCGCAAGGTGTTGATCAAGACGCTGACCGGCGGCCACCGCACGAGAGAAGAACTCGCGACGGCGCTCGAGCAAGCGAAGATCTCCACCGAGGGTCAGCGCGCGTACCACCTGCTCTGGGACGCCGCGGTGAACGGGCTGCTCTGCTACGCGGAGATGCGAGGCAAGCAGCACACCTTCGCGTTGGTCGACGAGTGGCTTCCGGCGACGAAAGAGAAGCCGCGCGACGAGGCGCTGGCCGAATTGGCGAAGCGCTACTTCCAGAGCCGAAGCCCCGCGACGCTCAAGGACTTCACCTGGTGGTCCGGGCTCACCGCGCGCGAAGCCCGCCAGGGCTACGAGTCGATGCCGCCCAGTGGAAAGGGCCTGGCCGTTCATCCCGAGCGGAGTCGAGGGACGAGTATCCGCAGCGCGCTCGCGCTGTCAGGCTTCGACGAGTACGTGCTCGGCTACGCGGACCGCGACGCGGTGCTCGACCCCCGCTTCGCCGATCGCATCTGCCCCGGGGGGAACGGAGTCTTCGCGCCGACGCTGGTGCTCGACGGCCGCGTGGTCGGCACCTGGAAGCGGGCGACGGGTGAGCTGGAGTTCTTCAAGCCGGTGAAGCCGGCTGAGCGTCGCGCGCTCGAGCAGGCCGTGGAGCGCTACGCTGCATTCTGATTCAGAAGGGTGGAGGGCGTGATGTTCTTCTTCAAGGCGTGCTCGGTTTGCAGGCAGACGATCCTGGTCGGCTGGCACCGTGCTGGAGAACGGCTCTTCTGCTCATCCGCGTGCTTGCGCTCGGCGACGCATCCCGGCTTCTGCCGCGCCTGCATGGACGCGACTGAGGCCGAGGGAGCTGTGGTGTCGAGCGTGGACCAGATGGGAACGAAGCTGATCGGCTCGTGGAACCGCTGCAAGGTCTGCGATTCCGTCGAGTCGCTTGAGGTCGTGGTCTTTCTCGTGCCCATTCTGCCGGTCGCGCGGTTCCGGGTGATCAGATTTGGCAGAGAGGGCTCAGACGCGGCGATGCTCACGCGGCGCATACCGGGCCCGGCGATGACTGGTGCCATGTGGCAGCGGCTCGCGGTGCTCGTGGTCATCGCGGTGCTGTTCTGGGCCGTCTTCATCTACGTCGTGGCGCAGGGTGCACCTTGAGACGCCGCCTGCGAGTTGCGGTCGAGAAGAACGGGAAACGCCTCGCGACGATAGGGACGGTCGACCGGGGCATTCTGAGCGTCGGGCTGGCGCTGGGTGAAAACGCCGAGTTCGGCGCTTCTGCGCTCGAGGTTCCAGGCGGCACGCGCCCCGATGAAACCGTGGGTTGGTCGTTTGGCCGTGCTCGCGCCGGGGACGTCATCACGCTCCGACTGCTGGCCGGAGGACGGCGCACCCGTCCAGACAAACGGGTGCGCGAGACGGCCACCCAGCGGCTCGCCGAGGCGAAGCGTGCCCTTCTCGTCGCGCGCGAGCGTCGAGCTACGCGAATCGCGAGGCTCCTGCGACTGCTGCGGAGCGGCCGCCTTCCGGCTGCGACGAACGGGCTGTCAGTTACTGGCGCGTTGAGGCTCCGTGCGAATGGCGAAGCTCTCTGCACGGCGGCGGCAGCCGGAACCGTAAGCCTCAGGTTTCATCTGGGGGCGATCTTCCGCCCTTCCGATTCGTCCCCCTCGTTTGAGGTGGCGGTCACCGCTCTCACCAGGCGTCAGATGCTGTCCTGGGTTCCCGGGCGCCTTCGGGTCGGAGCCGTCCTGCGCGTCGAAGTTCTCCCCTCGGGAAGAGCGACGCCCCCGCAAGGGCGAACACCACGCAGAGCTGAGCCCTTCACGCGGGCCCAGGTGAGGCGGGAGATCGAACGAATCGGGAGGGACGAAGTGCTTCACACGCAGCGGGTGCGTGAGCTCGAGCGATACCTCACCGCGCCGACAAAGCGCCGTTCACCTCGCGGGTGACCTGCTGGTTGATCTTCCGCGCCGCGTAGTTCCAGTCGCGCGCCGAGCCGACGCTGCCCGCGCTCTGCAGGATGATCTGCCCCGGCCCCGAATACAGGAGGTGCTGCGTGTCGAGCACCAGCGACCCCGCGCCGAAGCCGACCAGCATGCGCGCCGCCTTGCTGCCCGGGTTGTAGTTCACGATGCGAATGATCAGCAGGAAGCGCCCCGGCCCCGGCACGAACGCCTCGGGGTTCGACGACGGCACCACCACGTAGCCCGTGTCCTCGAGGATGTTGCGGAGGTCGGGCTCCATGAACTCGACCACCTGCGCCACCTGGTCGGCGTTCTTCAGCGCCGAGTTGCGATCGAAGAACACCTCGAGCGTGTACGGCGAGCCATCGGGTGCCCGCGCCGCGCGCTGGCTGGCGCAGGAGGTGGTCAGGCCCAGCAACACGAACGCGAGCAGTGTCTTCGTCATGGCCCGACCCTCCCGCCGTTCAGGGGAGAGGGCGAGCAATTTCGAAGTCGGCCGTCAGGGCGAAGTGGTCGCTGCCCGCGAAACCCCGGCTGCCGTCCTTCCACGTGCGCGCCGAGCGCGGCACCACCTGGCCTGCCGGAGTCGCCGCCTGGAGGATGTGGTCGATCGCCTCGCCCCGGCCGTTCCACACGTAGGTGCTCTGCTCCGTCACGGGAAGATCCGCCGCCACGCGCAAGAGCCCGCCGTTCGCGGTGAGCGCCTCCATCGGCGGCGAGCCGGGGGTGTCGTTCAGATCTCCCGCCATCACCACCAGCGCACCCGGCAGCGCCGCGGCGGTGTCCATCACGATGCGCCGCGAGACCTGCGCCTCGGCCAGCCGGCGGCCCGGGTCGTCCATCACCTTCGAGCGGAAGTGCGCGGCGAAGAGCACCACCTCGGTGCCGTCGGCCGCGCGCACGTGCGCCTCGAGAAACTCCCGGCTGAAGTTGGTGCGGCTGCCGTCGGGGCGCACCAGGCGCTCGAGATCGCGGTGGCCCACCACCTTCTCCAGCGGCGTCTTCGAGAGGATCGCCACGTCGACCGAGCCCGCCGTGCCGATCTCCCCCAGCGCACCGTACGGCATCACGCCCGCCAGCCGGCTGGTGACGGCGTCGAGACAGGCCTGGTCCTCGAACTCCTGCAGCGCCACCACGTCGGCCTCGAAGCCCGAGATGGCCTGGGCCAATTGCGTCGCGCGCGCGTCGAAGGCGGCTGGCGCGAGCACCTGCTCGAAGTCGGCCGCCGCGCACGAGCCTGATTGGCAGATGGAATCGAAGAACAGCTTCACGTTGAACGTGGCCACCCGCAGCCGCGTCGGCGGGGCCTCCGTGCCCGCGTCGACGCCGGCGTCCGGGTCTTCCACCGGCGGCGCTTCGCACGCCAGCAGCGACAGCACGGCGGTGGCGAAGAGCAGGCTTCTCACCCGGTGTTTCGTAGCACGGCCACCTCGGGCGCCGGCAGTACGCGCGCCAGCTCGCCGCGCAGCGTCGCGAGCTGCACCGGCTTGGCCAGGCAACCCACCATGCCCGCCTGCAGGCACGCCGCCCGGGTCTCGCTCTCTGCCGCCGCGGTGAGCGCGATGATCGGCGTCAGCACGCCCGCCGCTCTGATTCGGCTCGTCGCCTCGAGGCCGTCGAGGCCGGGCATCTGCAGGTCCATCAAGATGACGTCGAAGCAGCGCTGCGAGGCCACGAACACCGCCTGGAACCCATCGGCGGCTTCTTCCGTGGTGCCTCCGAGCAGCCCGATGAAGGCGTGGGCGACCCGCCGGTTGATCTGGTTGTCGTCGACCACCAGCGCGCGGAACGGGGCGAAGGCCTCCACCGCCACGGTCGTGGGCGACGGCCTGCTGGCCCGCTCGAGCGCCAGGTGCAGGGAGAAGGTGGACCCCCGGCCCGGCTCACTCTGCACCTCCAGCCGCCCGCCCAGGCAGCTCGCCAGCTCGCGGCTGATGGACAGCCCCAGGCCGCTCCCGCCCCGCACCACGTCCGTGTGGAATTGCGTGAAGGGCTGGAAGATCTGCCCGAGCGCCGCGGGGTCGAGCCCGAGGCCCGTGTCCTGCACGCTGATGGTGGCGCCCACCAGCGCCTCGCGCGCCGGGTCCACCCGCAGCCTCACCACCACCTCACCTTCACCGGTGAACTTGATCGCGTTCGAGACCAGGTTGCCCACGATCTGCCGCAACCGGCTCTCGTCGACCTGCACCCACAGCGGCTCGGCGGTGTCCCTGTCGATGCGCAACTGCAGGCGCTTGAGCTCGGCGCTGGGGCGATGGATCGCGGCGAGGTCGGTGAGCAGGCGGCCCAGCTCGACCGCAGTGGGCCTCAGCTCGACACTCCCTGCCTGGGCGCGGGCGATGTCGAGCAGGTCATTGATCAACACGAGCAGCCCCGTGCCGCTCCGGCGGATGAGCTCGAGGTCTTCGATTGCGCGCGCGGGCAGGCGCTGCGCGAGGAGTGACTCGGTGAGCCCCAGCACGCCGTTGAGCGGCGTGCGAATCTCGTGGCTCACCTTCGCAAGCAGCCGGTCTTTCGCGTGGCTCGCCTGCTCCGACGTGGCCCGGGCGGCCTCGAGCTCGGTGGCGTTCTTCACGCGCGCCACCTCGTAGACGTAGCCGTAGGCCGCGAGCAACGGCGCGAAACCGAGCACGCGCAGGAAGCGCACCGCTGGCTCTACCGGCATGGCCTGCACCGGCCAGGCGATCATCACGACGCCGCCCACCACCATCACCCCCGCGATCACCAGGGCCCAGCGCAGGCCCTTGACCGGTCCTCCGAGGAAGAAGGCCAACAGCATCAACACCGAGACCCACGCCAGGTAGCTCGTCACGCCAGACAGGACCGCGCCGCCGACGAACAGCGCGAGGTACCAGGAGATCGCGAAGAACCGGGTCACCTGGGGCCGCAGCGAGGCCGCCGAGAGCGCGAACACGCCGAGCGCCCCGGCGGCGCACAGGGCGCCGAGCACCGCGTCAGCCTTCGCCCCCATCAGCCAGAAGGCGAAGCCCAGCGACGCCGCGCCGACGAACGAGACGAGGGACAGGCGCGCGACCACGTCGTTCCATCGCCGCACCTCGCGCACCTCCACGTCCACCATGGGGGAGTGTCACGGGCAGCGGCGCGACCCGCCACCTTGTTCCGGCCGGGGTTGTGGGTGACTCAGGGTGTGCGCCTGCGCCGCCGGGCGAGGGTCACCACCATCAGGCCGATCAGCCCTCCCGGCGCCGCGCTGCAGCCTCCGCTCACCGGAGCCATCGGCTCCAGCGAGGGCTGCTCACCGCCGCCCATCGCCAGGTCGTCAGGTGGAACCGTCGTCGTCCCTGCGTCGACGGGCTCGACCACCACGCCCGCATCTTCCGGCGCAGGTCGTGGCTGGCCCGCGTCGACCACCACCGGGCCGCCCGGCGTGGTGCACGCGCCGAGCTCGCAGCCTGCGTCGAGGTTGCCGCAGTCGAGCGCCTGCCGCGCGGTGCAGCCGGTGCCCATCGCCGAGCCGCCTGCGCACACTTCATCGACGCAGCCCGCGCCCATCGCCGCGCAGTCGGCCGTCTGCTTCGTGGTGCAGCCCGAGCCGGGGCAGAAGCCGCCGCTGCACATGCCGTCGACGGAGTGACAGCCGAAGTTCCCGCAGTCGAGCGCCTGGCGCGCGGTGCTGCCGCTGCCCGTGCAGCTGGTGCCGCCGCTGCAGACGTGGTCGACGCAGCCGCAGCCCTGCGCGGTGCAGTCGGTGGTCTCCTTGCCGGTGCAGCCGCTGCCGGGGCCGAAGCCGCCCGCGCACTGGTGGTCGACGCAGTTGACGCCGAACGCCGCGCAGTCGTGCGTCTCGCGCCAGGTGCAGCCCGTGCCCGCGCACGCCGCGCCGCCGTTGCAGCGGTGATCGACGCAGCCGCAGCCGACGTTGCCGCAGTCGACGGTCTCCTTCGCGGTGCAGCCGGTGCCGGGCGCCGTGCCGCCGTTGCACGCGCCGTCGGCGCAGCCCGCGCCGAACGTCGCGCAGTTGGCGGTGTGCTGGGTGGTGCAGCCGGTGCCCGGGCAGAACACGCCGTTGCACGCGTGGTCCACGCAGCCGCAGCCGAAGTTCCCGCAGCCCTGCACCTCGTTGCCGTAGCAGTTGTCTTCGGTGATGCCGTTGGCGAGCGTGCGCAGCGCGTTCAGGTCGCCGTTGAAGAGGTTCTTGTCGACGTTGCCGCCGATGCCGGGGATCGCGCCGACCGAGGAGTATTGCCAGAAGGCCCAGGTGTTCCAGCCCATGGGCGTGTTGGGGCAGTTGGTCGGCACCCCGCCGGTGTTCGCGCCGTAGGCGGCGATCCACAGCGCGTAGTGGCCGTAGGCGGCGGACTGCACGTTGGGATCCCACGCGTACTTGCCGGTGTAGATGAGCGGCTTCTTGCCGGTGCCGGCCTCGACGCGCGAGAGCCAGAGGTTCATCTGCGACTGAATGAAGGCCGCGCTCTGGCCCTGCATGCTGGCGCCTTCGATGTCGAACATCACGGGCAGGTCGCCCGGCCCCAGGCGGCCCACCGCGGCGATGACGATGTCGGCCATGCGGTTCTGATCATTCGTGGCGCGCCAGAACTGGTACGCGCCGCGGATCATTCCGGCGTTCTTGATGCCCGCCCAGTTCGTCTGGAAGGTGGAGTCGCCCCCGTAGCCGTCGCCGATGCGGGTGACCGCGAAGTCCCAGCCGGCTGTGTGCACCGCGGGCCAGTTCACGCTGCCCTGGTAGACCGAGACGTCGACGCCACGCACCGTCGGACCCGCTGCGCACGCGACCACGGCCTGCTCGATCCACGCCACGTCTTCCGCCGATTCGGGCTCGGACGACGTGCCGGCGCAGCCGGCTGCGAGCACCACGAAGGCTGCGTTGATCAGGATCCGCATCCCCAAGAATCGGCGCAGGGGCAGGTGTGGTCGCAGGTAGGAACGTAACGGCGCTTTGCGGATCGCGGGAATTCCGGCAGGCATTTTCTGTGAGGATGCCCGCGTGGATTTGCTGCTGCTCCTCGCGCAGGTGGTGCTCGTGGTGCTGCTGGTCGTGATCCCGCTCTTCAGCGGCTACGACAAGTGGCGCTCCTGGTCGACGCAACGCAAGGTGGTCGCGGTCGCGCTCGCGGTGGGCATCGCGGTGGTGGCGTTCGGCCAGTACCGCCGCATCATCACGCTGCACCAGAGCGGGCTCGAGCGGGCGTTCGACGACGTGCCGCACGTGCTGCAGGGCCGGCCCTGGTACGCGCGGCGCGTCACCGTCTCGCTCTGGGAATGGCTGGGCTCGGTCGCGGCGGGCGCGGTGCTGGTCGCCCTGGCGGTGGACGCGTGGCAGCGCAAGCAACGGCCGAAGGCGGCGGGCTTCGCGGCGTTGTTCGGGTTGCTGGCGGTGTTCGGTGCGTTGCTCAAGCTGAGGTTCTGGGCAGGCTGAGGCAGCTCGCGCACCACCTGGGAACCTCCTCCCCGCCGAGAGCATCCCACCCACGTGCTGATGCTCACCGCGCTGCTGCTCGCCGCCGCCCCCGACTACGCCGCGCACGTCGCTGCGCAGCGCAAGCGCTACGGCGCCGCCGTGAAGGACCTCGTCGTGGTCGTCGAGCCGCCCTTCGTGGTGTGGGGCGACTCGGGCGCGGTGCAGGTGCAGCGCAGCGCCGAGCAGACCGTGCGCTGGGCGGTGAAGCACCTCGAGGCGCAGTTCTTCGCGCGCCGGCCCGCGGCCATCTACGACATCTTCCTGTTCAAGGACGCCGACAGCTACACCCGCCACGCGATGGCGCTGTGGGGCGACGTGCCGACCACGCCCTTCGGCTACGCCTCGTCGCAGCACCGCGCGCTGGTGATGGACATCTCGACCGGCGGAGGAACGCTGGTGCACGAGATGGTGCACCCGTACGTCGCGGCCAACTTCCCCGCGGCGCCCACGTGGATCAACGAGGGCCTGGCTTCCCTGTTCGAGCAGAGCGCGGATCGCGAGGGCGAGCTGGTCGGCCTCACCAACTGGCGCCTCGCCGGGCTGGTCGACGCGTTCCGTGAGAAGAAGGTGAAGCGCTTCGAGGTGCTGGTAGCGGGCGATGACGACTTCTTCCGCAACGATGACGAAGCGGTGCACTACGCGCAGGCGCGCTACCTGATGCTCTACCTGCAGGAGCGGGGGCTGCTCAGGCCGTTCATCAAGCGCGCGCTCGAGCAGCAGCAGCAGGACCCGACGGGGGCCACCGCGCTCAAGCAGACGCTCGGCGCCGCGGAATGGAAGGGGCTCGACGATTCGTTCCGCCGGTGGGTGCCGACGCTGCACTTCCCCTGATCAATCCCCCAGGCTCAACCGGCCTTCTGCTGAGCAGGGCCTCGTGATGCCCAGGTCCACTGAGTGCCCTCGTGGAGCGCCGCGTACACCGCGTCGCGCAGCTCGTTGCACTCGCCGTGGGTGAGGCTGCGATCGATCGCGCGCAGCACCAGCCGGAGCAGGACGTTGTGCTGCTCGAGCGTCATGCCCAGCCGCTCACGGGCGATGGGCGGGAGGCTGGTGGCCGCGGTCACCGAGAGCACCTGCACCGACTCGATCAGCGCTGCGCCGTCTCCGAGCGTCTCGCGCACGCGGTCGCCGAGCTCTTCGGGCGAGACCTCGTGCATCGCGAGCGACAGATCGCTCACCACGGCCGGCATCTTCGAGACCGGTCGCCACGCCTCGAGGTCGAGCAGTTGAGTGGCGATGCGGGGCTCGGCGCTGCGCAGCAGCCGGATGTCGGGGAGGCCCTTGCGCAGCATCAGCAGGCGATCGAGCCCGAGGCCCATGGCCAGGCCGCGCGCCGCGAGGCCGCATTCTCCGACCTCCACCCACGCGTCGCCGTCCTGCACGTCGAGCTGGAGGCCGTCGCGCGTGTACGGGTGCTGCGCGGGCGTGACGCGCCACGCTCTGCCGGGGAGCGCGGCCGTGACCACCAGCTCGACCATGCCGAGCAGTGAGCCTGCGCCGACGCGCCAGAGGTCGACCTGGTGCGGCTCTCCGGTGTGCAGGCGATCGATGGTGTCTCTCCGGTACACCAGGCCGGGGCAGACCAGCAGCACGTCCGCGTCTTCGGGCAGTGAGCGCAGCAGCGGCGGCACCATCGCGCTCGTCTGCGTGCGGAGCAGGGTGTGTTCGGTGACGTAGCGGGTGTAGCGCTCGTCGCGCGCGGCGCCGTCGGGCGGGTAGCCGAGCGCGTCGTAGTTGTCGTGCACGGTGACGATGGGGCTGGCGCGGTGCCAGCGCACCTCGCAGCGCCATTCCCGCTCGAGGGCGGAGACGATGGCGGTGAGCAGCGACTGCATGGCGTGGGGACCCTGGGCCGGGTCGGACAAATCTCTCAAGCTCAGCGCCCGGGCGAGCGCCTCGGGCGAAATGACGGTGCGGGACATCGGGTGGCCTCGTGACGCTTCGGGGTGGGGAACCCCCGAGTCCGCCACGCAGCGCTCATCGCCGCGGGGTCAGACCCGGGGGCGGCGAAAGCGGAGGCTGATCAGGTGAGGCATGGAGGTGATGACGGGCCGCGCTGCGCTCCCTGACCTTCCTGCACAAGCCTCGAGGTGCGTGGCCGGTGCGGGTCTCAGACCGTGCTCGTCGCGCGCTTGCCTCTCAGTTCGCGCAAAGACGCTCATGTGAGGAGGTGGGGTCCGGGCCCGATTTTTCGGTGCGTCAACCAGGTTGCCTCGCGAGGCAACATGGTTGCTCGAGCTGAGAAGAGAGAGCGCCCCCCACCTGATTCAGCTGGGAGTCCTCGCCCGAAGCCGAGGGCCCCTGCGCGGCGAGCACGGAGCGAACCCGGCACCACCACGTTCCTTCAAGGCGAGCCCGCGGTCGCCCTCCGCCGCGCCCACAGCAGCAGCCAGATGAGAGCGATTCCCCCGAGCGCAAACAGGCTCTGCACGTCCCACACGGGCGGGTGCTCTTCACGCCCACGCACGATGTCGCCTCCATGGCTCCACACCTGCTGCCCGGTGAGCACCAGGAACGGCCACTGCACCCACTTCACCCGCATCACGAACGCCACCGCGAAGAACACGTTCACCACCACGAACGTCGCGTGCGTGAGCGGCGGCATCGGCTCGCTGAGGTGCGGCCAGATGAGCGCGAGGCCGTGGAATACCGCGCCGCCCCCGAAGAAGAAGATGCCCACCGCGACCATCAACCTGTTGACCCAGACCAGTGACATGGACCTCACGGTACGATCTGCACGAACGACTCGTACTTGTTCTCGATGACCCGCACGTAGTCGACCGGCTCCTGGCAGCGGCAGAACCCGGTGCGCACGCGCCGCGCGTACTTCGGCCGCGCCATCAACCCCATCGCCTTCTCCACGTTGCCCGCCCACACGTCGGGGTCGAGCTTCAGCTCGGCCGCGAGGCGCCGCGCGTCCTGCACCCGGCCGAAGCCTGCGTTGTACCCGGCGAGCGCGAAACGAACCCGCTCAGCGAGCGGTATCGACGGCTCCACCCGGCGCACCAGCTGGCTCATGTACTTGATGCCCGCGTGCGTGCCCTGCTCCGCTTCCTTGAGCTTCGTGAAGCCCAGCTCCTGCCCCGTGGCCGGCATCACCTGGAACAGCCCCAGCGCGCCCGCGAAGCTCACCGCCTTCGGGTCGAACCGCGACTCCCGCCACGCCTGCGCCGACATGAGCCGCCAGTCGAAGCCGTACTGCTGGCTGTACTTCTGGATGAGCGGGTCGAACTGCGAGATGCGGCCCGTCTTGTTCGTCGCCAGCTCGCGCGCGTCCTTGAGCGCGCCCTTGTTCTCGAAGCAGCGCTTCTTGAGCATGTTGTATTCCGTGCCCCGGTAGACCCGCTTCACCCAGGCATCGAGCGCCGCCTTCAGCTTCGGGTTCTCCTTCCGCACCGCGAACGCGATGGGCGCCTCGCCGGTGAGCTCCAGCGGCGCCTCGAGCTCTTTGCGGAACAGCGCCTCGGCCTGGAAGAAGTGCGAGTCGGCCACCGTGAGGTCGATGACGCCCTCGTCGACGTCGGCGAGCAGGTCTTCCACCTCGCTCTCCTCGTCGGCGTCCGCGAGCGTGAAGCCGTGCTGCGCCGCCAGCGGCCGCAGCCGCTCCGCGTACGACGACGACCTGCGCACCGTGACGACTCGCCCGCGGAGCTGGTCCAGTGAAGTGAGCGGAGGCTTGCCCTTTTGCTGGACCACCTGCTCCTTCACGAAGAGGTAGGGGCGGGTGAAGTCGACGTCCTTCGCGCGCTCGGGCGTGGCGGTGAGCGAGGCCGCGATGAAGTCGCCCTTGCCCGCCTTCAACATCGGAATGAGCGCGTCGTACGAAGGCGCGATGATCACCTCGAGCGTGAGGCCCAGGCTCCTGGCGAAGCCCTTCGCCAGCTCGTAGTCGAAGCCGTCGCGGTTGCCCTTGTAGAGATAGAAGCTCACCGCGTTGTTGCGCGTGAGCACCCGCAGCGTGCCGCGCTTCTTGATCTCCGGGAGATCGGTCACGTCTTCGCTCACGCCCGCGCGGAACGAGTTCTCGATCAGGAAGGCGTCGAGCCTCGAGCGCAGCGCCTGGTCGGCCGGCCTGAGCGCGAAGCCGAGCCCCCGGCCCTGGACCAGCGGAAAGCGGGGATCCAGCTCGGGCAGGTAGGCCTTCATCGCCTCGAGCCTCAGGCTGTCCACCACCGTCAGCTCGAACGCCCCGCGCGCCAGCTCGAAGGGCAGCTGATCAGCCGCGGCCAGGTTCTCCTTCTCCACCACCGTGACGCCGGGGATCGCCGCGAGCGTCTCGACGAAGCTGCTCCCCTTCGGCACCACCACCGTGCGGCCCGCGAGGTCCTTCACGGTCTTCGGTGGGTTCACCGCGCCCCTGCGCCCCACCAGCACCTCGTCGACCGCCTGCGTGGGGCGGGTGAAGGTCACCTGCTTCTTGCGCGTGTCGGTGATGGTGAGGCCCGCGGCGATGACGTCGCCCCTGCCCGCCAGCAACGAGGGAATGAGCTCTGCGAACGAGTCGATGGGCACCAGCTCGACCGCGCGGCCCTGCGCCTTCGCGAACGCCTCCAGCACCTGCAGCTCGAAGCGCGCCGGGTCCGCCTGCGGAGGGAGGAAGTCGTCGTTGCCCGCCCGCACCAGCACCTTGAGGGGCACGGCGGTGAGCAGCACCAGCGCAGCCGTCGCGAGCATGGCGCGACGGTACCACCCAGCGCGGCTCGCATGCGTGGGCCCTCGGGCAGTCGCGGCGGCAGCAGCGCAGCCAGCACGAGCAGGTCGACGCGCGTAGATGACTTCAGGGAACCGGTGGCGATCCCACGATGCGCGTGACCGCCTCGACCTCGGCGGCGGAGAGCCCGGTCACGCGCCAGCGCAACCCCTCCTCTTCGAGCCACAGGCTGAGGCCGCGCCCCTGCCCGAGCTCGAGCGACGCGAACAGGTTGCTCTGGGCGAGCGTGTGCTCATTCCACCAGGACTCGTCGAGCCGCACCCTCGCGGTCACCTCGCCGTCCTTCAGCTCGAAGCCACCGGTGGTGGAGGGAGGCATCATCGCGCGATCGATGATCGCCCCGGGGCGCGTGGCGGCGAGCGAGCGGGGATCTCCCAGCAGGCGGCGGCCCAGCAGCGCCTCGGCGATCGACAGCACCACGTCGCTCACCACCGGCACCTGGCTCGAGCGCGACGCGACCATCAGCCCGGCGACGAGCTCGACGCGGCCTTCGGGGTGCGCGCGAGGAACTTCTCCACTTCCTGGCGCAGCTTGTCGTCGTCGCCCGTCTTGCAGATGTAGCCGTCGGCGCCGCTGGAGCGCACCAGCGCCTCGAGCTCGGCCTCGCTCTTCGCCGAGTAGAGGACGATGCGGCACCCGTGGAGTTGGTGCGCGCGCGCGATCCACACCACCGCGTCGCCCTCGAGCGTGGGCATCGAGACGTCGACCAGCGCCAGCTCGGGCTTCTCGCTCGAGAGGGCGGTGAAGAAGGCCGCGGGCTCGCTCACGCACGTGAGCTGGTGCCCCGCCGGCTCGAGCGCTTCCCGGGTCGCGTTGAGCACCAGCGCACTGTCGTCGAGGAGGAGAATGCGGGACACGGCCCCACGTTACTCCGCCCGGCCCTGTTTACATCGCAGGACCTTTGATCTTCGCCTCGAGCTGCGCGCGCACGAACCAGTACTCGGCCTCGCGGTGGTTGGCCTTGAGCAGCGTCGCCCGCGTCTCGGATGCGGCCATCGGCTCGCCGGCCCTGTCCTGCGCGTCGGCGAGCGTCATGCGGCAGTAATCGAAGAGCTCGCTGCACTTCGAGAGCGAGGTGACCGCCGCCTTCGGGTCGTTCTTCGCCAGCGCCACCACGCCGCGGCTGTAGGCCATGGTGTCGGCCGCGAAGGGGCCGGTGAGGTTGACCTTCACGAACTCGTCGAGCGTGGCGAGCGTCTTCTCGGCGTCGGCCACCTTGTCCAGCCTCGCCTGCGCCTCGGTCAGGCCGGCGAGCACCAGCCCGCGGTGCGACCTCTTCTGGCCGTCGCTGAGCAGGTCGACCTTCAGCTTCTCGGCGGCGGTGAACGCCTTGAGCGCGTCGGCGTACTTCCCGCTGGCGAGGTTGAGCTGGCCCTTCAACACCGCGCCGTGGGCGACGATGCCGTCGAGCTTTCCGGCCCTCGCTTCCTTCTGCGCCTGGTCGACCGCCTTGAGCGCGTCGGGGAGCTTGCCCTGCGCCGCGAACGTCCACGCCGTCATGAAGTTCGTCTTCGCCTTGTCCGCGGGGCGGACGGCCGCGGCCTTCTGGCTGGCGATGGCCGCGCGGGCGCCCGCGAAGTCACCCTTGAGGGCCTTCACGGTGGCGATGCCGCTCCACGCGAACCAGAACCTGCCGGCCGAGCCATCGATGGCGCGCTGGTATTCCCTGGCCGCGTCGTCGAGCTGGTCGTCGGCGAGCAGCGCGTCAGCCAGCGAGTCGTGCGCGTTCGGTTCACCCGGCGCGAGCTCGACGTAGTGACGGAACGCGGTGATCGCCTCCCGGTGCTTCTTCTGGTGCAGCTTCGAGTAGCCGAGCAGGTTCCAGCCCGCGCCGTTCATCGGCATCAGCTCGGTGGCCTTCTTCGCGGCGATGCCGGCCTCTTCCCACTTCTCCAGGTTCATCGCGTGGTGCGCGAGGGTGAGGTTGACCACGAAGACGTTGGGCGCCTTCGTCACCAGCTGCTGCGCGAGCGAGTAGGCCTTCTCGGGGTCTGCGTTGCGGCCGGCTTCCATCGCCTGCAGGTCGAGCCGCTCGACCTCGTTCAACAGCGCGAGCTCCTCGAGCGCCTGGTCGAAGAGCTTCCTCCCCTCGGCGCCGGCGGTGAGCGAGCCGAGGCTGGCGCGCGCCATCACACACTTCGGGTCAGCGGCGACGGCGAGCTCGAGCGAGTCGCGGGCCTCGTCCATGCGGGAATTCGCGAGCGCGTCCCACGCGCGGAACACGATGGGCTTCGCCAGCGCGTTGCAGCTCAGCGGGTACTCCGCGGCGACGGCGGTGATGGTGGCGGCGACGGCCGGCTTCGCGGGCGTCGAGGTGGACGCCGACGTCGGAGGCGGCGGCGAGGAGAAGCTGAAGGCTGCAGAGCAGCACGCAACGACCACCGTGAGGCGGCGAATGGTTTTCATGTCGTTTTCCCCCTGCGTCGACGGGAGTGCCGGCGCGCCCGGAAACGTGCGCCGCCAGTGCAAGGCCCGCCAGAGCCGGACGGCCAGTCTTCGACGTGCACCACTGGCCGCTCAGCCAGGCACGCCTCCCCGAAGCTGGGGACCTCAGGGCGCGACCCGCCCCCCGTTCATCCCGAGCGGAGTCGAGGGAGGCCTGGACGAACGCCTCCGCGCTCGGGCGGTTCAGGGCTTCTTCAGCGTGACCAGGATGGTCTCTGGCTTGTCGTTGACGGTGACCTCGGCGCGCCACGACACGTAGCCCGCGCGCTTCAGGTTCACCTGGTAGATGCCAGGTCGCAGCGGCAGCAGGCCGTTCTGCAGGTCGAGCTTCGAGGCGATGCCCAGGCTGGTGCCGTCGATGATCACCTCGGCGTCGTCCGGCTCGACGTGCACGATGAGCCCCGGGCCGGTCGGCTCGACGGGCTTCACCACCGCCACGGGCGGGGGAGGGGGCGCCGGGTCGGTCTCAGGGGTGGGCACCTGCCGGGGGCAGGCAGCGAGGCTCAGCAACATCAGTACCGCGAGAACAGGTCGCGACGTGTGCGAGTTCACGGCAGTCAGATAGCATGACCTTCCCATGTCGGCCCACCAACCCGACGAGGTCGTGCGCATGAAGCTCCCGTGCCGCGACAGCGCCCATTTCCTCTCGGAGTTCGCTCCGAAGATGTCCTCGCGCATCTTCGTGCCCATGGAGACGCCGCCCGCGGCGGGCACGGCGATCACGCTGCACATCAAGTTCCAGGACGGCGAGGTGCACGTCAAGGGCAGGGCGGAGATCATCAAGGCCGTCGCCTCGCCCCGCAGCGGAGTGCACGTTCGGTTCACGGCCCTCGACCCCGACTCGGTCCAGTTCCCGCTCACGAAGACCACGACGGGTCAGTCCGCCATCCTCGCGCGGCCTTCCGCCGACGAGCACACCACCACCGGCGAGACGTACATTCCTCCCGAGGCGGCCACCTCGTCGCCCTCGGCGCTGACGTCTCCCGCGGTGCCGTCGCCCGCGAAGCCTTCTTCGCCTGCCTTCGTGCCGTACGTGCCGAAGCCTGCGCCGTCTGCACCCGCGCCGTTCGTTCCCTTCGTGCCGAAGCCGTCGTCGCCGTCGGCCGTGAGGGCGCCCGACGCCGCGCCCGCGCCGAAGCCGTCGTCACCGTCCTCGTTGCTGGACCCGCCGCCGCCGAAGCCCTCGTCGCCGAAGCCGGCCTCTTCGCTGCTGTCCGACCCTCCGCCGCCCAGGCCGTCGTCACCGTCCTCGCTGCTGGACCCTCCGCCGCCGAAGCCCTCGTCGCCGAAGCCGGCATCTTCGCTGCTGTCCGACCCTCCGCCGCCCAGGCCGTCATCACCGTCCTCGCTGCTGGACCCTCCGCCGCCGAAGCCCTCGTCGCCGAAGCCGGCGTCTTCGCCGCTGTCCGACCCGCCGCCCCCGGCCGCGCCTGATCCGTTCGGGTTCCTCAGCGCCGCGTCGACGTCGAAGGAGCCCGCGCACGCAGCCGAATCGAAGGCTGCCGTCACGCACGTCACCGCAGCGCCCGAGCCCGCACCGCCTTTCGTGCCGGCTTCGTCACCCTCGCGCCTGCCCGCGGTGGTTCCGGCTCCCGCGCCGCCGCCTCGCGACTCGCGCCCGCTCGACGCGCCGCCGCGGGTGCAGAAGCCGAAGCGCAAGCCCGTCGAGGTCGAGCAGGAGGACGACGATGACGTCCTCCCGCCCCCGTCGAAGTCTCGCGCGCCCCTGATGGTGGGGCTGGCGCTCGTCGCGGTCGTGCTCGTCGGTGGCGGGCTCTTCGTCGCCTTCGGCAATCCCCTGGGGCCCGCGAAGCCCACGCCGGTGGGCGCGGCGCCCAACCGGGCGGTGGTCGACCTGCTCAGGAAGATGGACGAGCAGATGATGGCCGGCCGCTACGCGGGTCCGGGTGGAGACACCGCGCTCGATTCGCTGCAGGTCGCGCTCGCCACCGCGCCCGACAACGCGCGCGTGAAGGAATACCAGGAGAAGCTCGCCACCTTCTTCGAGCGCCGCGCCGCCGAGGCCGCCGCGAAGTCGGATCACGCCGAGGCCGCCGTTCAGCTCATCGCGCTCAGCCTCGCCGACCCGAAGCGCGCCGGCGTGAAGGAACGCCTGCTCGCCGAGGAGGACCAGGTGAAGAACCAGGCCCGGAGGTGAAGTCGAGGGGCATGCATCATCACTCGGTCCACTGGATCGACTTGACCGTCTTCACCTTCGGCTTCGCCATCTGCTTCACCACCAGCTTCCGCGTCGAGAGGAAGATCGGCTTCATCCCGGGGCGCACGTAGACGCCCCACGAGTACTCGCCGGCGGTCAGCTTCTTCACCTCGAGGCGCTGGGCGTCGGTCGTCTCGGTCACCACCGGCTTGTCGAGCGGATCAGCCCCGCGCGAGACCGACAGCCGGTACGACGTCGCGCCGGCCGCCGCCTGCCACTGGAAGAGAATGACCGGCGCGTTCTTCTGGTACCCGAAGGTCTCGCCGTCTTCGGGGGTGAGCAGCAGCTCCTGCGGCCGCTCTTCTTCGAAGTAGATGCGCCGCGCGAAGCCGTACTCGCTCGTCACCCCGCCCGCGCCGATCGAGGCCACCCGCCACACGTACAGCCCGCGCGCCTGGGGCCGCAGCTCGTAGCTGGTGGTGGTGACGTCGGTGGTCTTCACGTCTTCGCTGAACGAGAGGTCCCTCGCCAGCTGCACCCGGTACGTGGTGATGCCCCGCACCGGCTTCCAGGTGAGGAAGAGCGGCTTGTCAGAGGGGAAGATGCCCCGCGCGTCGATGCCGGGCGCGACCGAGACGGGGAAGTCGGGGATCTCCACCGCCGCCGAGAGGGTCTCCGTGGCCATCGTGGCCCGGCCCTGCGTGAGCTCGACCTTCTGCTCGCCCTGCTCGACCACGCCCGTGCCCTTCGTCACGGCGATCTCCGTGCCCTGCTCGGTCGCGCGCACGCGGTAGTCGACCTGCGCCTGCCCCTTCGAGGCCACCACCCGCTGCGTCTTCGTGCCCGAGCGCAACAACACCGGCGCGTTCGCCGCGTCGTTCGCCACGCCACGCACCGTGCCCTTGCTCACCGCCACCAACGGCGCAGGCTCCTCGTCCGCCGTGGGCGCGGCCGGCAGCTCCACCACCACCACCGAGTTCTCTTCGACGGCCAGCTTCGCGCCGTTGCTGAACTGCAGCTCGACCGTCGCGCCCGGCTGCGTGCGCACCCAGTCATCCACACGCAGCTCGGTGCCCTCGGTGACCGGTTCCCAGTACGGCAGGCCCACGTGGTGCACCTCGACGGTGCCGGCCACCGCGCCGCACTTGCCGACCAGCGCGGTGGGCGCGGGCTTCGGCACCGTGACCGGCACCAGCGCGGGTGGCGGAAGAGCAGCTTCTTCCTGCCCGCAGGCCGCGAGCGCGAAGACGAGTGAGAGGCAGGTTCTTCCGTTCATCCGATTCCCCCGATGACTTCAGTACGACTCACGCCCGCCCCTATCCGGTCCCGCGCCTTGAAAGTTCCCCGGCGCTGCCGGCGTCAGGTTGAGCCCCAGGTCGAGCGCGGCGTCGAGGCCGGGGCTGCCGAAGGTGAGACGGTAGTCGAAGGACGCGGGCAGCACGTAGAGCGGGTTGCTGGTGAGCGTGCTCGGGTCACCGGCCACCCCGCAGCCATCGGTCGCGTTGGCGCGCAGCAGGTGGTGCGTGCGCTGCGTGAAGGTGGGCCCGCCGGTGCAGTCCACCGCGCCTGCCGGGTCGGTGTGGCCCGTGATGAGGTTGTTCGTCAGCACCTGGCCCGTGCCGCCCGCGTACCAGACCGCCTTTTCGTTCGCGTCGAAGGTGTTGTGCCGCGCCAGGATGGTGCTCGTGCACAGCGCGTGGATGCCGTGCAGCACGCCGGAGAAGACGTTCGACCACGCGTCGACGTGCGGGGCGCCGCCGCCGCAGAACTCCAGGCGAAGCGCGTCGAACGCCGAGCTGCGGAACAGCGAGTGACGCACGGTCGTGCCGCCGTTGG
The DNA here is from genome assembly GCA_030681645.1 of Archangium sp. GTDB lineage: Bacteria > Myxococcota > Myxococcia > Myxococcales > Myxococcaceae > Archangium_A. The sequence continues at coordinate 68,496 of JAUXRX010000004.1, read as the reverse complement.
TGTTGATGCACTCCTGCGTGCAGGCGGCGAAGGTGGTGCCGTCGATGAGCAGGGTGGCGCGGTTGTTGATGCCGTCGCCGTTGTGAAGATAGCTGTCGTACACCTCGAGGCTCGCCCCGGCCCCGCTGACGTTGATGGGGCCGGTCTGGCCCGAGAGCTCGAGCCCATAGAAGCGCACGTCGGCGCCGTTGGTCGTCACCTGCGGAATGAAGCCGACGATGATCACCCCCGCGGGCGCGACGAGGTCGGTGTCGGCGGTGAAGTTCAGGTTGCCGGTGCCGGTGATGGTCATCGGCCCGTTGAAGGTGATGGTCTGGGTGCCCATCATCGAGTTCGACACCCGCACCGCTTCCACCAGCGAGAGGCGGTTGTCGGGGCCCTTGTTGGCGCAGCTCGTCGCGCCGTCGTCGGTGTTGGTGTTGATGTCGACGACGCAGCGGTTCGTGCTCGCCGCGGGGAGCACGTGCACCCAGCCCACCCGGAAGCCGATGTCGCCGTCGGTGTCTCTCACCGCGAGGCGCACGCCGTAGATGCCGGCGGCCGGCCAGCTGCGCGTCGCCGTCTTGGTGGTGGTCCACGCGGTCCACGGAGGGGGACCGGCGGCCACCCCGTCGAAGTCCCAGCTCACCTGCAGCATCGCGGTCGGCGTCTGCAGGTCTGCGGACGTCGACGCGTCGAAGGTGACGACCTGGTTCACCAGCACCACCCGCGGCGTGGCGGTGAACCGCGCGGTCGGCGGCGAGCGGTTGGCGGACACCACGTCGAAGAGCGCCGAGGTGCCGGTGACGGCGCCCTGGGTGGCGGTGGCCGCGCGGCCGGTGCCCACGGCGCCGCCGAGAGTGAGGGTGCCCGTCCACACGCCCGCGGTGAAGACGTCGGTGGTGGTGGCGTTGGTGCACGCCGCGGTGCACGCCACCGTCGTCGCCACGGGCGCGAGCGAGAGCGCCGCCGTCTGCGTGAAGGACGTGGCGGTGTTTCCGAACGCGTCGCGCGCGCGGATGGTGGCGGCGAACGGCACGGTGAGGGTGAGGCTCGGCGGGAGCGGATCCCACTGGAAGGCCGTCGCCGCCCCCGGGTTGATGGTCTGGCTCTGCGTACCCGGCGTGAGCCCGGGCGCCGTCGCGGTGAGGAGCACGGCCCCCGAGAGCGTGCCGCGGAAGAAGAAGCTGGTGGCCGACGCGCCCGCGGCGATGGGGGCCGTGGTGGTGGACGTGCCGCAGCCCGCCGCGGTGAAGAAGGTCATCGGCGGCGGAGCCGAGAGCGTCACCGTGGTGAGCGCGCCCACCGGGGCCGCGTTGCCGAACGGGTCTCTGACCTGCACCGTCGCGACCGCGGAGCAGGCGCCCGCGGTGAGCGTCTGCGGGGGCGTGGTGAAGACGAGGCGATCTCCGGGCGCGGGGTTGATGGTCTCGGCCTGTGAGGCCGGAGTGAGGCCGGCCGACGTGGTGGTCACGGTCACCACGCCCGCGGTGGTTCCGCGCAGGGTGAAGGTGGCGCTGCTCGCGCCCGCGCCGATGGTGATCGACCCCGCCGGCGCGCCGCACGCGCCGCTGTAGAGGGTCACCGGCACGCCTGCCTGGCTCAGCGTCACCGGGAGCGCGCTGCCCAGGGTCACCGGGTTGTTGAAGGGGTCCTGCACCTGCACGGTCACCGCGGCCGAGCACGCGCCGGCCTGCACGCTCAGCGGCGCGCTGGTGATGATCAACTTCGAGGGCGCCGCGGGGTTGATGGTCTCGTTCTGCGTGCCCGCGGTGAAGCCAGGCGCGGAGGCCGTCAGCGTGCGCGTGCCCGCCACCGTTCCGCGGAAGTAGAAGCTCGTGCTGGTCGCCGCGCTCGCCAGCGTCACCGAGCCCGCCGTGGTCGTGCAGGTGGCGTCGCTGAAGAAGGTGACGCCCGCGCCAGAGGTGAGCGTCACGGTGGTGTTCGCGCCGGGCGGCGAGGCGTTCCCCTGAGCGTCCCGGCTCTGCACCGTGGCCAGGGCCGAGCAGGCGCCCGCGACCAGCGTCTGCGGCGGGGTGGTGAAGACGAGGCGATCCGCCGGCGCGGCGGTGATGGTGACGGTCTGCGTGGCAGGGTTGAGCCCGGCCGCGGCGGCGGTGACCACCACCGCGCCCGCGGGCAGGCCGCGCGCGTAGAAGCTGGCGGTGTCGGTGCCGGCCGCGATGGTGATGTTCGCCACCGCCACCGTGCACGCGGCGTCCGAATAGAAGGCGAAGCTCGCTGCGGGCACCGCGGAGAGCACGACCGGCGTGTTCGCCGCGAGCGTGCGCGGGTTGTCGAAGCTGTCCAGGCTCTGCACCGTGAGCACCGCGCTGCACTGGGCCGAGGTGACCGTGCGCGGGGGCGTGGTGAAGGCGAGCTTCGAAGGGGTGGACGCGGCGGTGACGGTGACGGTCTGGGTGGCGTTGGTGACCCCCGCCGACTGCGCGGTGACGAGCTCGGCGTTCGCGGTGGTGCCGCGCACGAAGAACGTGCCGCTCGAGGCGCCCCCGCCGATGGTGAGCCCCGTCACCACCGTGGTGCAGCCCGCATCTGAATAGAAGGTGAAGCCCGTGCCCGGTGCGGCGGACAACGCCACCGCGCGCGCGGCCGCCTGGGGCGCCGCGTTGCCGAACGCGTCCTGCACCCCCACGGTGAGCGCGGCCGAGCACGCGCCTGCGTTCACGATGCGCGGCGGCGTGGTGAAGAGGAGCGCGGCGTCGGGACCAGCGGTGAGCGTCTCGCGCTGGGTGGCGCTGGCGAGGCCCGCCGATGACGCGGTGACGTCGATGGGCTGGGCGAGCGTGCCGCGGAAGAAGAACGAGGTGTTCGACAGGCCCGCGGCGATGGTCACGCTCGGCACGGCCGTGGCGCAGCTCGCGTCTGAGTAGAAGGCGAAGCCCGCGACGGGCAGCGCGGCGAGCGTGACGGTGGTGAGCGCGGCGACGGTGCTGGGGTTGCCGGGCGCGTCTCTCACCTCGACGGTGACGATGCCGCTGCAGCTCCCGGCGGCGCGCGTCTGTGGGGCGGTGGTGAAGGCGAGCGAGGCGGGTACGCCCGGCTGCACCGTCTCCACCTGCTGCGCCGGGGTGAGGCCGGTGGAGCTCACCGTCACGGTCACGGGCCCCACCGTGCTCGCCGAGAAGAAGAAGTCTGCCTCGGTCGCGCCAGCGGCCAGGGTGGCCAGGGTGACGGGCGTGGTGCACCCGGGGTCTGAATAGAAGGTGAAGCCCGCCGCGGGCGCGGCGGCGAGGTTGAGCGGGCGGGCGGTCGCCTGCGTGGCCGGGTTGCCGAAGGCGTCCTGCAGCTGCACGGTGGCGATCGCCGAGCAGGCCGCTGCGCTCACGGTCTGCGGCGCGGTGAGGAAGGCCAGGCCCGCAGGCGGCGCGGGGAGAATGGTCTGCACCTGCTGCGCGGGGCCGAGCGGCGCCGAGGCGGCGTCGAGGGTCACCGCCCCTGCGCGCGTGCCCTTGAACCAGAGGCGCCCCGCGGTCGCGCCCGGGGCGAGGGTGAGCGCGCTCGCGGGCGTGGTGCAGCTCGCGTCTGAGTACAGGGTGAAGCCCGTCGCCGGCGCCGCGCTCAGCGTCACGGCCACCGGCGTCACGGCCGGGGTGGCGAAGCCGTCCATGTCCTGCAGCTGCACCACCACCTCGGCCGAGCAGGTGTCGGCCAGCTCGGTGCGCGCGGGCGAGATGATGGCGAGATGATCAGGCGGGCCCGCGAGCAGCGTCTGCGTCTGCGAATCACCCTGCAGGCCAGCGCTGTCGACCAGCGCCGTGACGGCGCCCGTCTGGCGGCCGCGGAAGTAGACGGCGTCGGTGCTCCCGCCCGAGCCGAGCGCCAGCGTGGTGGTGGGGACGAGGCAGAGGTCGTCGAGGAAGTAGTCGAGGCCCGTGAGCGGCAGCGACGACAGCGCCACCGTCACCACGCCCGCGGTCGACACCGCGTTGCCGAGCGAGTCCTGGGTCTGCACCGCGAGCGGGCCCGAGCACTGGGTGATGGGCAGCGTCTGCGCCGCGGAGACGATGACGAGCCTGGTGGGGAAGCCCTCGGGGTTGATGCGCGCGGTCTGCGTCGCGTCGGGCAGCCCGGTGGCCGAGGCGGTCATCACCACCACGCCCGCGACGTTGCCGATGAAGGACACGTCGATGGTGGCGGAGCCCGCGGCGAACTGCGTCATCGCGCCGGCCGTCCCGCAGGTGGGGTCGGTGAAGAAGGTGAAGCCGCCGTTGGGTACCGCGGCGAAGGAGACCGGGAGTGGTTGCGTGACGGGCGAGAGGTTGTCGAAGGCGTCCTGCACCGCGAGCGTCACGGCCGGGCTGCACGCGCCCGCGGTGACGGTGGGCGGCGGCGTGGTGAAGGACAGCTTCACCGCGGGCCCGGGGCTGACCACCTCGGCCTGCACCGCGCTCACCAGCGCCGGCGCCGAGGCGCGCAGCTGCACCGTGCCCGCGCGCGTTCCCCGGAAGAAGAGCGGCGTGGCGCTCTGTCCCACCGCGATGACGGGCGCCGCGAGCGGGGTGGCGCAGGTGGCGTCGGAGAAGAGCTCGAAGCCCGCCGAGGGCGTGCCCGCGATGGTGAGGGCGACCGGCGTGGTCGCAGCCGAGGCGAGGCCGAGCGTGTCGGTGAGCTCGACGCTGACGGCCTCGGAGCAGGTGCCCGCGGCCGCCGTTCGCGGCGGCGTGGAGAAGCGCAGCCCCGCGCCCGGGCCCACGCCCACGGAGAAGTCGTTGCTCACCCCGGCGCGGCCATCGGCGTCGGTGGCGGTGAGCGCGTCAGCGGCGCTGGGCACCCGCACCTCGACGGGGCCCGTCCAGCGGCCCGCCGCGAACCACGCGAGCGTGCGCGGCACCACGGCGCCGGTGCGGTCGCTCAGCGTCACCGCCCCGCTGAAGCCGTCGACGACCGCTCCCTGCGCGTCGAGCGCGGTGACGGTGATGGCGAAGGGCACGCCGGTGCGCTGCGGAGGGACGGGGTCGAAGCGGTAGCTGTCGACGAGCGACGAGAGCGTGTCGATGGACAACACGCGGTACGCGTCGGCCAGCGTGAGCGCCCGGCCCGCCGGGTCGACGACGGTGAGCTCGTAGGGGCCTGGCGCGAGACCCGCGGGCACGGTGGCGTGGAGGGTGCCGTCTTCACCCAGGCCCACGTCGAGGAGCGCTTCGCGGCCGAGCCGCGCGGTCCAGGTCGAGTCGAGCGCGCTGCCCTGTTTGCGGGAGAAGTCGGTGAAGAGGCGCGCGCCCAGCCGCTCGCCGGTGATGGTGAGGGTGACGGTGCGGTCCGACGGGCCGCGATCCGGCGTGACGCTGGTGAGCACCGGCGGCTCCGGCGCCTTCGTGCAGCCGAGCACCAGGGCGAGCAGCAACCCGGCCACGCGCGGAGGAGTCCGGCGCAAGCCGGGCGGAGTGCTCCCGTTTACTCCGAGCGGAGTGCTCCCGTTCACTCCGAGCGGAGTGCCCCCGTTCACCCCGAGCGGAGTCGAGGGGCGACTTCCGGCTCGCGTGGGCGCCCATCCCTCGACTCCGCTCGGGACGAACGGAGCGGGTCTCTTTCCGGGTGAGCGGGTCAAGGCGTCACCTCCACGTCAGCCGCCGCCGCGCTCAACCCGGCAGCGCTCACGTCGAGCCGCACGGTGGCGGCGATGCTGGACGAGACGAAGAACCGCACCTCCGCCCTGCCGGCATCGAGCTGCGGCGCGCTCACCGGCGTGGTGCACGTGGGGTCATCGAAGAAGGCCACCCCCGCTGCGGGCGTGGCGCCGATGATCAGCACCAGCGGCCCCGCCGGCGCCGACACGTTGCCCAGCGAATCTTCCGCGCGCACGTCGAACGCGGCGCTGCACCCGCCCACCCGCACGCTCGACGGCGCGGTCGCAAAGGTGAGGGCGCTGGGCACCAGCGGCCGCACCATCACCCCGGCTTGCACCGAAGGCAGCGTGTCCGGCGCAGCGCGCACCGTGAGCGGGCCGGCGACCGTGGCCTTCACGTAGACCTGTGCCGCCGCGCCCCCCGCGCCGATGGTGAGCGCGCTCGCCGCCGCAGTGCACGCGCCGTCCAGGAAGAAGTCCGCGCCGAGCGCGGGAATCGCCGACAGCGAGACGGCGACGTCCGCGGTGGCGGAGGTGGCGAAGCCCCACGTGTCCACGAGGCGCAGCTCGAAGGGGCCGACGCAGCCGCCCGCGTCACCGGCCATCGGCGCGCTCGCGAACACCACCGCGGTGGCGGGGCCGGGGGTGACGGAGAAGGACTCCGAGTCGCCCGTCTTCCCCGCGGCGTTGCGCCCGTGGAGCACCGTGCCCGGGGTGAGCACGTCGATGCTGACGAAGGCCTGGAGCCGGCCGCGCACGAAGGGCCCGACGGTGAGCGGCGTGACCGTGCCGGTGTCATCGGTCAACTCGAGGGTGCCCTCGAAGCTCTCCACCAGGGAGCCCGCCTCGTCGACGGCCAGCACGCGCAGCGGGAAGGGCACCTTCGCGTGTTGGGGGCCGACGGGCTGGAACTCGAAGCGCGCCACCGCCTCGGCGGGCGCCACGATGGAGAACGCGCCGGTCAACGTGGCGGTCTCCCCGCGCGCGTCGGTGAGGCGCACGTCGAAGAGGCCGCGCGGCGTGGTGGCGGGCACGCGCGCGCGCACCCGCGCCGCGTCGACGAAGACGACGTCATCGAGCGCCACCTCGCTGCCATCGCCCACGACCAGCGCGACGCTCAGGGTGGCGTCGAGGGTCGAGCCCTTCGGGCTGCGGAAGTCGGTGACGACGGCCGCGCGGATTCCTTCGCCGGCGAGCTCGAGGTCGATCACCAGGCCCTCCGCGCCGCGCGCGGGCGAGACGCTCTCGAGCCGCATCGGGGCGACGGCGTCTGCGCACGAGCAGAGGACCAGCGCGAGCAGGACCCCGTTCACCCCGAGGGGCCTGGTCGAACTCACCGTTCACCCCGAGCGGAGTCGAGGGGCGTCTTCCGCAGAGCCTGGGCGCCCATCCCTCGACTCCGCTCGGGATGAACGGGGGCGAGCCCCATTTCGGGAGAAGGTGAGCCCCCCGACTCCGCCCGGGGTGACCGGTCCCCATGCGTCGCCAGCATCAGAACACCCCCAGCCGATAGCCGGCGGAAGCGCCCACGCCACCGGTCTCCACGCGGAAGGCGGGGGCGTTCACCGGCGCCCACGTGTAGCCGGCCTCGAGGAAGAAGTGCCCCGGCCCCACCGCGAGCGTGAGCGCGACGAAGCCCAGCGCGTTCGGGCCCCAGGCCGCGCTGCGCTCGCCGGTCAACGAGGTGGAGTACCGCGCATACGTCGCGCCGCCACCTGCCCCGAGCTGCAGCGCCAGCCGCCGCCCCGCGTACAGCTCCACGGCGAACCGCGCGGAGAAGGGGAAGAACAACAGCTCACTCTGGGTGGTGAGCGTGCCGCTCGCGTCGCTCACCGTCTGGCTCGCCGCGCCCACCTGGCCCAGCACCGAGAACCAGAGGTACACGCTGCCTACGCGCACCGGCACCGAGAGGTCGACGCCCCCGCGCGGGCCCGACAGGTCACCCAGGCTGTGCACGTAGCCGCCGCGCACGCCGATGAGAAAGCGCCGCACGTCCTCGCGCATGGGCACCTCGATGCGCTGCTCGAACTGCCCGCTCGAATCGACCACGCGGATCAGCGTCTCCCCGTCGGGGATGTTCTGCGGCGGGACGTAGGCGGCGCGGTACCGCCCTTCACCTTCCTCCTCGACGGGCCCGAGCGTGCCGTGGCTCGCCACCGCCACCAGCTTCGCGCCGGGCAGCGGGAGCCCCGCCTCGTCACGCACGTCGAGGTGGAGCTCGGCGCCGGTGCGGCCGTCCGCCGGAATGGGCGCGGGCGTCAGCCGCCACGTCGCCTGCCGCGGCAGCCCCGTCGCCGACATGAGGTAGTTGGCCACGCCCTGCAGCGCGGTGCCGTCGGCGGTGGGCGTGCTGGCGACGAACTGCACCAGGCCACCCGCGGGGAACGACGCGGGCGCGACGAAGTCGGTGCGGTACAAGCCGTTGCCCTGGTAGCTGAGCCCCTTCATCGGCACGCCGTTCGCGGTGAGGTCGATCTTCTGATCAGGCAGCCCGAGCCCCTCGTTGTCGAGCACCACCACCTCGAGCGGCTCCTTCGAGGTGCCGTCGGCCTTCATCTGCTTCGCGGGCGGGCGCAGCACCACCCGCGCGGCGGGCGTCAGGCCCAGCGTCAGCCGCGCCGACGCCTTCGCGCGCACGTCGCCGTCCACGCCGACGGTGAACTCCACGGCCGCCGCGCTGGTGCCGGCAGGCGGGCGGTACCAGTAGACGAAGCGGCCGCGCTCGGCGTGGTCGAAGGTGACGCTGCCCACCGACGCGGTCACCTTGAGCCGCGACTCCTTCATCGACGCTTCGGCCTTGTCGTAGAAGATGTCGAGCCGCGCCTGCGCCTTCCCGTCGGCGACGATGGCGTGCGGCACGAGAGCGGCGGTGACGCGGTTGTACGCGGGCACGTCGATGGGCAGCCGCTTCGTCAGCGAGTTCCCGTTCGGCTCGCGCACGCGCAGCTCGGCCTCGAGCACGCCGGGAGGAACGATGATGGGCACCTCGACGTTGCCGTCGTCGACGAGCACCGGGCCGAACGACTGGTCACCGACGTTGACGGTGACCTTCGAGCGCCGCTTCGCGCCCACCGGCAGCTTCGTCGAGCCGGACAGGGGAATGCGCAGGAACTCGATCGGCGCGTCCGCCCCCGACTCGCGCCACACCGCGACGAGCGCGACCTGGGGAAAACGCGTGGAGGGCGGGGTGTAGATCGCGCGGTACTTGCCCTGCGCGCTGCGCTGCACCGGGGAGAAGCTGCCCACGTTCACCGCCAGCCGCAGCGGCCGCAACGCCTCACCCGCGGGTTCGGCGACGGTGATGGTGACCGCGACCGACTCCGTCTGGCCCAGCACGAGGGGAGATTTTTCCAGCTGCAGGGTGGCCTCTGCGGCGAAGCCCGCCGACGACACCAGCGCGAGCAACGACAGGCACGCAAACGTGCGTTGGGGACGGATGAGCGGGGCCACGGGGTCGGCAAATCATAGGCCCCTTCGTCCCGCTGGTACGGGTGGTCGGGTGTGGGTGCCGTTTCCAGACGATCCAGTGGCAACGAAAGCACTCCCCAGTCCTGGGGGGTGTCTTTCAAAATGGGCGCTTCATGGGCATCGAGCGGCGGGAGTTCGTGCGACAGCGCGTGTCGCGGGTCGAGGTGAGGGTGGCGAGCCAGGAGGCGTTTCGGGCGAGCTACCTTCGGGACCTTTCCATGGGTGGCCTCTTCGTGCGGAGCCGGAAGCCGCTGGCGCAGGGCACGGCGGTGGTGGTGGAGCTGTCAGTGCAGGAGCAGCCGCCGGTGCGCCTGCGGGGCGAGGTGATGCGGCAGGAGCACGCGCCCGACGGCACGCCGCGCGGCTTCGGCGTGCGCTTCTCGATGGTCGACGCCGAGACGAAGCAGTCGCTCGAGCAGATCATCAAGGCGCACCAGCAGCCCGTCGAGCCTCCCGCGGTCGACCCCGCCCAGCTCCAGGCGCAGCTCGCCGAGGCGCGCGGCACCATCGAGGCGTACGAGGAGACGCTGGCGCTCCTGCGCGAGAACGAGGCTGAAGCCCTGCAGAAGCTCGAGGCGTCCCAGGCCGAGTGCGGGGTGCTGGTGCACCTCTCTCACGAGCTGCAGGGCCGGGTGCAGGCGCTCGAGGCCGAGCGAGCCGCGCTGCGCGGCCACGTCGAGGGGCTGGTGGAGCGCCTCGAGAAGGGTGACGCCGAGCTCAAGGTGGCGCGCTCGCAGGCCGCGCTCAGCAGCACCCGCGACGACGCGGTGACGCGGTTGATCGCGGAGTTCGAAGCCGACGCCCAGCGCGCGGCCGCGCTCAGGGCCGAGCTCGACGCCGAGGTGCGAGCGCTCAAGAACCAGCTCGAGGCCAAGGGCGACGCGACCCTGCGGGCCGAGCTGCAGGACATCGCGGCGCAGCTCGATGACGAGCGCCTCAAGTCGATGGCCCTCGAGCGGGCGTTGCAGCGCTTCGTCGAGATGGGCGGGGTGATTCCGAAACGAACGGAGTGACCGCTTGTCTCCCTCTCCCCGAGGGGAGAGGTTGGGGGGGAGGGCAACAACCATGGACCTCCTCTACGGCACCGCCTGGAAGGAAGACGACACCGCGCGTCTGGTGAGCCTCGCCCTCGAGGCCGGCTTCCGCGGCATCGACACGGCGAACCAGCGCAAGCACTACCACGAGGCGCAAGTCGGCCAGGCGCTGCAGGCCGTGCGGATCCCGCGAGACCAGCTCTTCATCCAGACCAAGTTCACCTTCCGCGCCGGGCAGGACGAGCGGCTCCCCTACGATCCGAAGGCGAGCATCACCGTGCAGGTCGAGCAGTCCTGCCAGAGCTCGCTCGAGCACCTGGGCCTCTCCACCCTCGATTCCTACCTGCTGCACGGCCCCTCGACCGGCTCCGGCTGGCGCGCCGCGGACGAAGAAGCGTGGGCCGCGATGGAAGGACTGCACGCGAGCGGCCGCGCCACCGCGCTCGGCGTCTCGAACGTCTCGCTCGATCAACTGAAGACCCTGTTCGCGCGCGCGAAGGTGAAGCCGGGCTTCGTGCAGAACCGCTGCTACGCCCGCACCGGCTGGGACGCGGACGTCCGCGCGTTCTGCAGGGCGAACCACGTGCGTTACCAGGGCTTCTCGCTGCTCACCGCCAACCCGCGGGTGCTGGAGAGCGCCGAGGTGCGGGCGATGGCGAAGCGCACCTCGAGAACGGCGGCGCAGGTGCTCTTCCGCTTCGCCTGCGACGTGGGAATGCTGCCGCTCAGCGGCACCACCGACCCCGCTCACCTGAAGGAAGACCTCGCGCTCGACTTCACCCTCACCCCTGCCGAGCTGACCCAGCTCGACCGGAAGTGGTGATCACTACCTGGCCGCGAAGGCGACCCCGGCGATCAACGCAGCGAGCACGGTGAGGCCGAGCTGAATCAGCCCCAGCCACTTCGCCCCCGAGGCGAGGTTCCTGCCCTTCTCGGGGGCCTCGCCGCGCTCGATGGCCTCGAGCTCCTGCTGCCCGAGGATCCACGCGGCGATGCCCAGCAGCCAGCAGGTGCTGATGCCGACCAGGCCCAGCACCAACCCCGCCACGGCCCGCTGCGAGGCCTTCTGGGAGAAGTACCGCGAGTAGCAGGTCGTGCAGAGCGTCTGCGAAGGCACGGTCTCGGTGAACTCGACGCAGTCTCCGCACGCGAAGGCGCCGCAGCGCGTGCAGATCTCGACCGCCGCGACCTCGGGGTGAAGCGCGCACTGGCCGAGCGCGTGACGCACTAGAAGCTGCCGCGGCCCATCGTCATTCCGATGATCCGCATCAGCACGTTGACGCCGATGCTCGCGTAGAAGAGGGCGACGATCGTCTGCTTGTGCTCATGTTGGAACTGATCGTGGATGTAGAAGAAGATGTAACAGGGCACGCAGAGCACCAGGAACCCGGTGCCCACGCTCTGCTGGAACGCGTGGATGTAGATGAAGATGGCGCAGACCAACTGCACCAGCGCGGCGAGCAGCACGACGAGAAGAATGATCATGGCCATGCGAGGTCCCCCTCCGGGGCGTGCAGCGGTGCGGCGTGGAACAGCTCAGGGAAAGCGCTCGGCCAGCACCAGGAACACGCCCAGGCGAATGAGCCCGAAGCCGAGGAACGACCAGAACACCAGCTCGTAGATCTTCCCCGCGCGCGGTGAGCTCCGCACCCGCGCTTCGACGCGCTGGCGCAGCCGCGTGGGCAGGAGGGTCAACACCGCGAGCACCAGGAAGGTGGGCCACGCGAAGAAGGCGAAGGGGTTGAGCCCCATCGCCGCCGAGAAGTCGCCCTGCGAGATGGCGGAGATCGCTCGCGACATGCCGCAGCCCGGGCAGGGCAGGCCCGTCGCCGCGTGCAGCATGCACAGGTCGAAGCCCAGCCCGCTCACGGGGAAGAAGAACGAGACGCTGATGGCGAACAGCGCGAGGTAGCGCGCCGCCGGGTTGAACAGGGCGTCGACCGTCCACGCGCGCGGAGCAATCGGCTGGGTGGCGGCGGGGGAGGGCGTCACGAGCCGCAGCACTCTACTACCAGGGGTGAGCGCCTCGGCCGCTATAAGGGCGCATGCCCAACGTCTCCCGCAAGTCGATTCACACCGTGCTGGACCAGGCCGCGAAGACCATCATCGCGGCAGGTGGCCCCGATGGCCGCGCCAGCCGGGCCGACGTCACGAAGAAGCTCCAGGAGCTCACCGGAACCGAGCGCGCGCTGGTCGACACCTTCTACAAGTACGTCGACCACCGCGACGCCGCGCCCGGGGCGAGCATCACCAGGGCCGACGTCGCCAGCGCGCTGAAGCTGGCGAAGGCGAAGCTGGTCAACGCGTACGACCTCGACGGCAACGGGCTGTCGGCCGCCGAGCGCGCGAAGATGGGGAAGGTCGGTCAGCTCGCCGCGCAGATCGCCGAGCTCCACAAGACCCCCACCCACGCCGCGAAGCTCGCCGCCCGGGTGCTGGTGAGCCCGAAGTGGTCGCCTGACGCGCTGCCCGCGGTCGGGCTCGATCAGCTCTCCCGCTCGGCGCGCACCTCGTTCGACGCGCGGGCCCGCCGGGCGGCGGAGAACGACCTGCTCGATCCGCCCATCGCCAGGAAGCTGACCGCGCGGGGCGAGCCGTTCACCATCGTCGCCCAGTTCATGCACGACTCGTTCGCCATCGAGCTCTACAACGCCAACGGGCGCAAGGTCGGCACCGGCGACGGCTGGGGCACGCCCGACGAGCCCATCACCTGGAACTGACCTACCCTCTCGCTCGCCTGGGTTGATCACGGTTCCGTCCGCTGGCGCCCCGGCTCCAGAACGGCATCAACCCAGGCGAGCTCAGGGAATATCCCTCAGGTCGTTGCCGTGATGCCGTCGAGGCTCACGGCAACGGACCGGGAGCGTAGCTGAGCACCACGTTGCCGTTCTTGAAGCGGCGCGTGCCGGTCAGCTCGAGCGCGATGGGTTTCTTCACGCCCTCGAAGAGCGTGCGGCCCCTGCCCAGCACCAGGGGGTTGACCACCAGCTGGTAGGTGTCGACGAGGCCCGCTGCCGCGAGCTGCGCGACGATGGTGCCGCTGCCCATCACCACCAGGCCGTTGCCGGGCTCGGCCTTGAGCCGGGTGATCTCCTGCGTGAGCCCGCGCTTGATCAACCGCGTGTTGTTCCACGAGGCCTTCTTCATTGAGCGGGAGAAGACGAGCTTCTCGGCCGCGTTCATCCCCGCGGCCACCACCGGGTCCAGCTGCTGCGCCAGGGGGCTCGGCCAGAAGCTCGCCATCAGCTCGTAGGTGACGCGGCCGAACACGAGCACCCCGCCCGCATCGCGCGCGTTGCCCGCGACGAAGGCGTTCCACTCGGGGTCTGACTTGTGCGCCCAGTCCATGGCGCCCTTCCCGTCGACGAAGTAGCCGTCGAGCGAGACGTGGTTGAAGACGCTCAGCTTTCGCATCGGCCGCTCCTCCAGTGGTGTGCAGTAGTCCTAAAGTAGGACTTGCAAATCCTGAAGTCAAACCTAGGGTGGCGCCATGGCCGGTCTGCGCAGCTACGATGATCCGTGTGGCGTCGCCCGCGCCCTCGACCGGGTGGGTGAGCGATGGGCGCTGCTCATCGTTCGCGAGCTGCTGCTGGGGCCCAAGCGCTTCGGCGATCTCCGCGGCGGCCTGGTGCACGCGAGCCCCAACGTCCTCAGCCAGCGCCTCGACGAGCTGGAGCGCTGCGGCGTGGTGGCGCGTCGGCAGCTCCCGCCCCCGGCGAACGTCACCGTCTACGAGCTCACCGGGTGGGGGAAGGAGCTCGAGCCGGTCGTGCTCGCCCTGGGCCGCTGGGGCAGCCGCGCCACGCCGGTGCCCAGGGGTGCGCTCAGCGTCGACGCGCTGCTCATCGCGCTGGAGACCACCTTCGACCCCCACGCCGCGAAAGGCCTGACCGCGCGGGTCGAGCTGCGACTGGGTCTCGAGCGTTTTGCGCTCATCATCTCGCGGGGGCAGCTCCAGCTCGCGCGCGGCCCCTGCCCGCACTTCGACGTGGCCCTCACCACCGACCCGGCGACGCTGCGCCAGCTCGTCTTCGCGAAGCTGCCGTTGGCTCGGGCGAAGGAAGTTCAGCTCGAAGGAGACGAGGCGGTGGCGGCCCGGTTCCTGACGCTCTTCCCCCGCCCGCTCACGGCAGCGTCTTCGTCTCACCCGCGAGCAACTCGATGACCACCGGCTTCGCCTCGCCCTTGTCCTCGACCTGGCTGAACGAGACGAAGAACGCGGACCACCGCCCCGGCGGCACGCCCTCGACGCGGAAGTCGCCGGTGGTGATGGTGGTGATGGCCGACACGCCGAGCGAGTCGCACAGGTTCGAGGCGCTCGCCTCGAGCACGCGCGAGAGCTCCATCGGGCCCGCGGTGCCCTGCAGCAGCACGAGGCGCCCCGGCAAGGTGCGCGCGCCCACCAGCACGCCGCCCTGCGCCGCCGGCCCCACCAGCACCGGCGAGGGCGTGGCGCTCGCCTGCACCGTCACGGCCCACTCGAGCCCGCGCACGTTGCGCGAGTCGAGCGACGCGCAGTAGCGGCCCTCGGGAAGGCCGTCGGCGGAGAAGCGGCCCTCGCCGTCGGTGAGCACGCCTTTGAACACGTCGCCCGAGAGAGAGACGCTGCGCGCGGGTGCGGGTTGGCCGGGCGCGGCGAAGGCGATGCCGGTGATGCGGCCCCCTGCGGTGGCCAGGTCGATCAACAGCGGCTGCTCGATCTTCCCCGCCTCCACCGTCACCGAGACGGGCGCGAAGCCTTCCTTCGCCGCCTTCACCACGGTCTGCACGTCGAGCAGCGGCTCGATGACGCACTTTCCGTCGGCCTTCGTGGTGCACGAGTCGCCGTCGACCGCCTGCGCCGCCGCCACCTTCACCCCCGGCAGCGGCTTGTGGTCGGGCCCCCGCACCTCGACCTGCAGCTGCCGGCCCTTCTTCATCACCACGTCGCCGACGTCCTTCACGGCCCCGTCCATCACCACCTGCACCGACTGGCGGCTGTAGCCGGCCGCGCTGACGAAGAGGGTGTCGTCCTTCCCGAAGGCTTCCACCTCGAAGCGCCCGTCGTCGGGGGTGAAGGCCGCGCCGTCGACCGAGAAGCGGGGGAGCGGATGACCGGCCTCGTCCACCACCCGGCCCCGCACCCGCCCGCCCGTCTTCTTCAGCACGAAGTCGACCGTGTCTCCGCGGGAGGCGAGCTGCTCGACGTCGGCGAAGCCCGCGGCGCTGACGTCGAGCTTCACCCTGGACACCGGGAGGCCGCGCAGCACGTAGCGGCCGTCGGCGTCGGTGATGCTCGGCGAGGGCATGTAGCGGAGCACCTGGTCGACGTGCCCGCGCACCGCGTCCATCAGCACGCCCAGCAGCGCGGACTTCTCGTCTGCGGGATCCCACTTCACCCGCGCTCCTGGAATCGGGCGGCGCTGCTCGTCGAGCACGGTCCCGCTCAGGTCGACGCGCTCCTCGAGCGTGAGCACGAGGCCTTCCTTGTGTTCGCCCGGCTGCAGCACCACCACGTCAGAGACCACCGTTCCCAGCGAGTCGGCCGTGGCCGACGCCACCAGCCGCCCCGCGAGCAGGCCCGGCACCTGGAAGCGCCCTTCCGCGTCGGTGGTGGCGCGGGTGTTGCCGCCTTCCACCTCGGCCAGCAGCTCGTCGAGCACCGCCGGCACCACCGTCACCGACGCGCCCGCCACCCCTTCGCCCTGGCCGTTCACCACCCGGCCCGAGATGGAGCCGCCGGCGTCGAGCACGAGCACCACGTCCTTCGCGGGCAGCTGCAGCGGCTGCTCGTGGGTGCGGTAGCGGTCGTGGCTCACCCTGAGCTGGTACATGCCCTGGGCCTGGTGGAAGCGGAACGTGCCCGCCGCGTCGGTGGTGACGCTCTCGCGGCTGTCGAGCCCGTCGAGGAAGACCACCGCGCCTTCGATGGGCTTTCCCTCGGCGTCGAGCACCACGCCGCTGCCGGTCTCGCCGCACGCGAGCGTGAGGGTGACGTTGGGTTCGTCGAACGCGATGGCCCGGTACTCGGAATCAGCGCAGCCCTCGGCCGAGGCGACGGGGCGCAGCTCGCCTGTCGGCACGAGGAGGCCAGACGTGAAGCGCCCCGCCTCGTCACTGAGAATCGGCTTGCCCTTGCCCAGCCCCCGCACGCGCGCGCCGGCACGGGGCTGGCCCTGCTCGTCGACCACCACGCCGCGCATCCGCACGCCCTTCTCGAGCGTGACGTCGATGCGTCGCGGCTGCCCTTCGAGGATGGTGACGCTGCTGGTGCCGACGAGCTCGCCCTTCGTCACCCGCAGCGCCAGGCGCGAGGCGACCTGCAGCGGGAACCGCGCCAGGCCCTGCGCGTCGGTGAGCACCGGCGCCTCCGGGCCGATGGTCACCTCTGCCCCCGCGACGGGGCGCTCCTCGAACAGCGCGCGCACGGTGAGGTCGCCCTGGCGCTTGAGCTGCAGCACCAGCACTTGCTGCGGGTTGAAGAACTGATCCACGCGTTGGGTGGTGAAGCCCTTCGCGGCGATGACGAAGTCCGAGGTGCCCAGCGGCAGCCGCGCCTCGAAGCGCCCGCGGGCGTCGGTGGTGAAGGTTCGCACGAAGAGCGGCGGCGCGCCGAAGGCGAGCACGGTGGCGTTCGGCACGGGAGCCTGATCAGCCAACACCACGCCCTGCACGGGAAGCAGGGCGAGCACGTGCAGCTCGACCGAGGCGCCGGGCTTGATGAAGGGGCTCTGCTCGGCCGGTGGGGTGGCGAGGCGGCCGTCGAGGTGCTCTCCCCAGACGAGCCGCGGCCCGTCTCCTTCGATGCCACACAGCTCGAAGCGGCCGCCCGCGCCGGTGACGGCGCTCTTCACCGCTTCCACCAGGCCCGCGCGCGGGAGGTTGGGGATCGCCGCCAGCCCTTCGCGGCAACCGCAGAAGGCGGCGGGCCGCTCGCAGGGACAGTCACCCGAGACGGAGAGCGGCGCGTCGGACACCGAGACCTGCATGCCGCTCACCGGCGTGCCGTGGTCGAGCACGAGGCCGGTCAGGCAGGAGGTCGCGGAGGGCGCACTGGGCAGGCTGGCGGGCGTGGCGCGCTTCGGCGCGACGACGGGGGCGCGGCCGAGCTCCTGCTCGCGCAGCCGCTGGTGTTCCGCGCGTTGAGCCGCGTACCGCGCCGCGAGCCCTCCGAGGAGGGCGACGAGCCCGAGCAGCACGAGGCCGACACGAAAGAGCCAGGTTCTCCTGCGGGAGCTCACGCGGATCAGTGTGCGCGGGGGACGCGCCCGATGCACCGGGAAATCACTTCGAGGGCTTCAACACCGAGCTCAGCGTCGCGAGCACCCGGGGCTGTGCGGGCCGCTCACCGCTGATGGTGAGGTGCAGGCTCTTTCCGTAGAACTTCTCGGTGTTCGCGCACGCGCGGGGGGCCTCGCCCTCGAAGGACTTCTCGAACACCACCGCGCCGGTCTTGATGCTGAAGACCTTCACCTGCACGTCGACGCGCTCACGCTCGGCCACGCCGCCGCCGATGTAGCCGTTGCAGGTCTCGACGATGGTCCGCTTCTCCACCATGCAGGCGACCAGCGCGGCCTTCTCGACCTGGTATTCGCCGGGCCGGAACACCTCGAGCTCGGTCTCGTACGTCGACTCGGCGTGGCCCGAGGTGCCTGTCTTGAAGAACACGGTCGGGTTGGCGGCGCCTTCGACGTACGACAGGGCGTTGCTGTTCGGCTTCACCTGTCCTTCGCAGAACCGGTCGGTGTCGCTGAGCGCTCGCGACGACGCCCGCCAACGGACCCGCTCGGTGATGGTGCGCTGCAGGTTGACTCCTGCGGCACCGAGCGCGACGAGGCTGATCAGCGCGCCCACCGCGAGCCCGGGCGTCCCGAGCTTGCGCTGCAGCAGCCAGGCGAAGGACGCGGCGCCGAGGACGAGCAGCGGCGTCGAGAGGTAGACCCAGTCGCTGCCCAGGCGCGTCGCCTCTCCGAGCGCGAAGCTGTGCATCACCGCACCGGGAAGGAGGGCGAGCATGCCGATGACCTGGAGGGCGATGCCCTTCGGGGGCGGACGGGGTTCCATGTCCCCGGAACCCCTGGAGGGCACTCGGAGTGCAGCTCATTTCCTGCACACCTCGCGACGAGGCCGGGTCTGGCAGCCATGTTCATCATCTACGGAGTGCGAAGCTACGGAGCTGTCGACTGCGAAGATGGGAGCCAACACGCCACCCGCTTCGTGCACGCCTATTACCTGCCGCTGATCCCGATGGGCGGGGTGCGGATCTCGCCCGCGGGTGACGAGCAGGCCGCGTCGATCGACCTCAAGTCGTTGATGCTCGCCTACGCGCGGGTGTGGGGCTTCGCGCTCGCGGTGGGGCTCGCGTTCAACGCGTACTTCGAGTTGGAGAAGAGCCTGGTGTCGGGCCTGGTGTGGACGGGGCTCACCGCGGGGTTGCTCCTGGCCACGCTGGCGACCTGGTTCAAGGTGGGCGTGCGGCGCGAGAGCAGCCCGGTCTCGCTGGGCCTGGGCATCGGCATTCCCTTCCTCGCCCTGGCGATCGTCGCGGGCGCCGGGGTGAACGAAAACCTGCGCCGGAAGATCTCGCGCTACTCGTTCGACTCGAACGGCGCACCGTCGGCCGAGCTGATCGCCCTGGCGAAGGCCGAGACCGAGCGCGAGCAGCAGGCGGCGTTCGAGAAGAAGCAGGCGCGCTGCGACGCGGGCGAAGCAGCGGTGTGCAACGACGTGGGTTACGCGTTGGCGAAGACAGACAAGGCCGCGTCGATCGCCGCGTACCAGAAGGGCTGCGACCTGGACTACGCGATGTCGTGCTTCAACCTGGCGCTCAACGTGGGGAAGACCGAGCCCGCGAAGTCGCCGCCGCTCTACGAGCGCGCGTGTGAGCTCGGTTACGGCGACGGGTGCAACAACCTCGCGACCGGCTTCGAGAAGAGCGATCGCAAGCGGGCGGTGGAGCTGTTCGGCAAGGCGTGCAAGCTCGAGTCAGCGCTGGGCTGTAAGAACCTGGCGCGCCTGCAAGAGCCGGCGAAGAAGAAGAGCAGGGCGAAGCGCGGATGAAGCCACACCGCCGGTCGACGTCTTCGCTGGGAGCCCGGTCCGGGCCCGATTGCATTCGCGCGCCGGGCAGAAGAGAAGGCCGCATGCGCCTCTTCCTGTTGCTCGCTGGGTTCTCGCTGTTGGCAGCCTGCTCACCGGCCACCTCGACGTGCGGACCCGACACCTGTCCGTCTGGATGCTGCTCTGCCGCGGGGCAATGCGAGCCGGGCACAGCGGTGAACGCGTGCGGAACGTTCGGAGGGGCGTGCTCGGCGTGCACGTTCACGCAGAGTTGCGTGCTCGGGAACTGCAGCACCTCGAGCAGCGGTGGCGGGGCAGGAGGCACGGGTGGCGGCACGGGCGGATCAGCCGGCGGCGGCACGGGCGGCGGATCAGCCGGCGGCGGCGCGGGCGGTGGATCAGTCGGCGGCGGTACGGGTGGTGGATCCGTCGGCGGCGGTGGTGGATCGAGTGGCGGCGGCGCTGGTGGTTCCTCCGGCGGCGGTGGTGGAGCGAGTGGCGGCGGCACGGGCGGCTCTTCGGGTGGCGGCACGGGTGGAGGAGCGGGCGGCGGCGTCGGCGGTGGCGCAGGCGGAGGTGGCGGCACCGCGATGATGTGCATGCCGTCCCCCAACGTGTGTGCGTTCAACGTGAACGCCATCAACGTCGGAGGCTCACTCTCGGTCAACGGCGCGCCCCCGGTGCTCAAGACGGTCGCGGTGAACGGGTACAACTGCGTCGACTACACGGACGACGTGGCGCGGCTCACCTTCCGCAACCTGAGCAGCAACTCGAGCGTCTCGACGCTGGTGAGTTGCACCAACCCGGCCGCGTATTCGATCGCCCTGGTGGCGGGGAACTACGAGGTGCGCATCGCGAACGGCGGCGGCGCGAACGTGCCCGGGCCCGACACCATCCTCGCGTCCAACCTGGCGCTCACCACGACCACCACCACCCAGAACTTCAACGTCAACGCGCTCATCGTCGGCGGCGCGCTCACGGTGAACAACGCCGCGCCGGTGCTGAAGACGGTCGCAGCGAATGGGTACAACTGCGTCGACTACACCGACGACGTGGCGCGGCTCACCTTCCGCAACCTGAGCAGCAACGCGACGACCTCGACGCTGGTGAGCTGTGCCAACCCGGCGGTGTATTCGATCGCGCTGGTGGCAGGTGACTACGAGGTGCGGGTGGCGAACGGCGGCGGCGCGAACGTGCCGGGGCCGGACACCATTCTCAATCCGAACCTCACCATCGCCAGCAGCACCACGGCGCTCAACTTCAACGTGAACGCCATCAACGTCGGAGGTGCGCTCACGGTGAACGGAGCACCTCCGGTGCTCAAGACCGTGGCGGTGAACGGCTACAACTGTGTCGACTACACCGATGACGTGGCGCGGCTGACCTTCCGCAACCTGAGCAGCAACGCCACCACGTCGACGCTGGTGAGCTGCACCAACCCGGCCGCGTATTCGATCGCGCTGGTGGCGGGGAACTACGAGGTGCGCATCGCGAACGGCGGCGGCGCGAACGTGCCCGGGCCGGACACCATCCTCGCGGCCAACCTGGCGCTCACCACCACCACCACCACGCAGCACTTCAACGTGAACGCGCTCACGGTCGGCGGGGCGCTCACCGTCAACGGTACCGCGCCGGTGCTCAAGACGGTCGCAGTGAACGGGTACAACTGCGTGGACTACACCGACGACGTGGCGCGGCTCACCTTCCGCAACCTGAGCAGCAACGCGACGACGTCGACGCTGGTGAGTTGCACCAACCCGGCGGTGTATTCGATTGCGTTGGTGGCGGGTGACTACGAGGTGCGGGTGGCGAATGGCGGTGGCGCGAACGTGCCGGGTCCGGACACCATCCTCAACCCGAACCTGGTCATCACCAGCAGCACGAGCGCCCTCAACTTCAACGTCAACGCCATCACGGTCGGAGGCGCGCTCACGGTGAACGGGGCCGCGCCGGTGCTCAAGACGGTGGCGGCGAACGGGTACAACTGCGTCGACTACACCGATGACGTGGCGCGGCTCACCTTCCGCAACCTGAGCAGCAACGCGACCACGTCGACGCTGGTGAGTTGCACCAACCCGGCCGCGTATTCGATCGCGCTGGTGGCGGGGAACTACGAGGTGCGCATCGCGAACGGAGGCGGAGCGAACGTGCCGGGGCCCGACACCATTCTCGCGGCCAACCTCGCGCTCACGGCCACCACCAGCGCGCAGAACTTCAACGTGACGGGGGTGCAGGTGACGGGGAGCCTGACGGTGAACGGCCTGCCGCCGGTGCTCAAGACCGTGGCGGCGAATGGCTACAACTGCGTCGACTACACCGACGACGTGGCGCGGCTCACGTTTCGCAACCTGAGCAGCAACGCGACCGTCACCACGTTGGTGAGCTGCACCAACCCGGCGGTGTTCTCCCTCAGCCTGGTGTCGGGCCTCTACGAGATCCGCGTGAGCAATGGAGGCGGCGCGAACGTGCCCGGGCCGGACACCATCCTCTCCGCGGCGATGCAGTACTGAGCGTGATGAGCGGCCCGAGCTGAGGCTCGCAGGGTTGGCCGAAATGGCGGAGGGGCGCCCAGGCGCGCCGGAAGACGCCCCTCGACTCCGCTCGGGGTGAACGGTGATGAGCAGAGGAGCTGTTCAGTGCTTCGCCGCCTCGAGCAGGCGCACCACCTCGTCGTGGCCCTTCGCGCGCGCGTAGTCGACGGGCCTCTTGCCGAACGAGTCGGGCGCCTTCGACTCGGCGCCCTTCGCGAGCAGCAGGCGAACGACGTCGACGTTGCCGTTGTCTGCGGCGGCGCGGATGGCGGTGCCGCCCTGGGGGTTCTTGCCGTCGAGCTTCGCCCCGCGCTCGAGGAGGAGCTCGACCACCTTCACGTCGCCGACGAGCGCGGCGAGGCTCAGCGGGGGCGCGCCCTGTTTGCCGCCGAAGTTGGGGTTGGCGCCTGCGTCGATGAGCTCGCGCGCGGCGTCGACGTGTTTGCGGGCGACGGCCATGTGGAGCGCGGTGAGGTCGTGGTGCTCGAGCTCGACCTTCGCGCCGGCCTTGATCAACACGGGGATGAGGGCGCGGTGACCGTTGAGCGCCGCGATGTGGAGCGACGGCCCATCGGGGTGGTTCTGGAGGTTGGGAGACACCTTCGCCGCGAGCCAGGTGACGAGGGCGATGTGGTTCCCCTCGACTGCGATGCCGAGCGCGCCGATGCCTTCCTTCGTGGTGGTGCGCAGGTTGGCGCCCCTGGCGGCGAGCAGTTGCACCGGCTCGAGGAAGCCGCCCGCGGCCGCGGCGACGACCGGAGTGGCGCCGAAGCCGTTCTGCAGGTCGACCCGCGTGTCCTTCTCCAGGAGCCGCGCGAGCACCTTCGTCTGGCCCTTCATCGCGGCGAGGAACAGTGCGCTCTGGCCGTCCTTGTCGATGATCAGCGGGTCAGCGCCAGCGGCGAGGAGCGCGTTCACCGCGCCGAGGTGACCCGACTGCGCGTGGACGAGCAGCGGGGTGCGGCCGAAGCGGTCGACGAGGGACGCGTTGGCCTTTGCGGCGAGGAGCAGGGGCACGATGGCGTCGGCGTTCGCAGCGGCGGCGCAGGTGTGGAGGGGCGCCTCGGCGTCCTGGTTGAGCTCGTTCGGGTTGGCCCTGGCGGCGAGCAGGCGGCGGACGATCTTCTCCTGGCCGGAGTAGCCTGCGAGGATGAGCGCGGTGAGCTTGCCCTGCTCGCTGTGGCCGTCAGGGGAGACGCCGGCGGCGAGCAACGCGTCGACGATCTCGAGGCGGCCGGCGCCGGCGGCCATCACCAGCGAATCGATGGCGGGCTGGGAGGTGGGGCCGAGCGCCTTGAGCATCTTCTTGACGGCCTTGAGGTCACCGTTCGCCGCGGCCTGGGGCGTGTCGGCGTGAGGGCCAGCAGCGAGGGACAGGACCAGCAGGGCACCGAGGAGCATGCGGTGTGTTTATGGGTTCAGCCGGTCCCGGGCCAGAAGCGCAGGAGGTCAGGCGGCACGATCAGGTTGCAGCGCCTGATGAACTTGTCCTGTTTCGTGCGGGCGGTGCGGAGGAAGTAGGTGGGCCGCCTGGCGCCGTGGGTCTCCAGGGTGTGCTTGTCGGGACCGTCGAGGTCAACGCGGGCGCAGATGAAGAAATAGGCCAGGCGCGAGACGACGAGGGGGCTTCATCGCTTGATTCAGCGGGTGTACGAAGAGCGCGAGGTCGAGGGGCAAGCCCGTCTGAGGCGAGGATCGCGACCCAACAGCCCGCGTCCCATCAGAGCCTCTCTTCCCATAACGTGCCGGCGGCGATGGCCATCCCCTACCTCGTCGGCGCCTACGTGGTGGAAGAGCAAGCGGCGAAGGCGACGGGCCACCCCTTCACGCTGCCCTTCGCGCGCACGCTCAACCTGAAGCTGGACGATCGAGTCACCGTCCTCGTGGGAGAGAACGGCAGCGGCAAGTCGACCATCGTCGAGGCGTTGGCGGAGTTGATGGGCCTCCCGTGGGACGGCGGGGGAGGGACAGAGCTGGCCGACTCGGAGCGCACCGGTGCGCCCAGGCTTGCGCACTTCATGAGACCGCGCGTGAAGAACAAGCCGCGCAACAAGTACTTCTTCCGCGCCGAAGCGCTCTCCGACTTCGCGAGGCTGCTGGAGGCACGGGACAAGGACCCCGATTTTCGCCAATGGGGAGACCCCTATGCCCGCTACGGAGGCAAGAGCATCCGAGAGCGTTCGCATGGAGAGGGCGTCAAAGCCCTCCTGCAATCCCACGATCGCCCCGGCCTCTACCTCTTCGACGAACCCGAAGCCGCCCTCTCCCCGATGGCGCAGGTCGACTTCGTCAAGCTGATCAACGCGCGCGTCGCGACCGACACCTTCCAGTTCGTCATCGCCACGCACTCGCCGCTGATCATGAACATCGACGGCGCGCACCTGATCAGCCTCGACGGCGGAGCCCTGAACCCAACGAAGAAGGAAGCGACCGCGCACTGGAAGACCTACGCCGCGCTCTTCAAGGAAGCCGCCCGATGAAGCCCCGCTTCTTCGCCACGCCCGCCGACTTCCGCGCCTGGCTCGAGCAGCACCACGCCACCGAGACCATCCTCATCGAGTGCTGCGCCGCCGGCCTTCTGATTCCCCCGCAACGCTACGGGAAACCGAAGGCCCCTCGACGAATCAGCGCACCTCGAACGTGACCGCCGCGCTCCTGCGCCCGCGCACCTCGGCTTCGAGCGAGTGCCTGCCGGGAGCGAGCGCCCACAGCGGCCGTTCGGCGATCGACGCGATCGCGACCTGCTGCCCGTCCATCAACCACCGCACCTCGGCCTGGCCGAGATCTGCCTCGGCGGTGAGCGCCACCGACTGCGTGCGCCGCGAGTACCCGGGCTCGATCACGAACACCTCTCCCTGCCGGGGCCAGGTGATGACCACCGCGCCCGCGGCCGGACCCGTGCGCGGACACAGCGGCGAGTACCGCGCGGGCGGGGCGCGCCGTGGATGCTCCAACTGCCACTGCGCGTACTGCGAAGGCAGCACCTCGAACGCGCGCTGCGTGACGAACTGCGGCGGACACGAGGCGCCCGCGAGCAGTCCATTGCGCGCGTCGAGGCGGAGCTGCCGGTGGTGCTCGCACTCGTGCGCGGGCAGTTGGCCCTTCGGCAACGAGAGCCCCCGCCGCTCGGGGCAGTCGGCGGTGGGGCGCTGACCCGAGGTGGCGCACACCGAGACCTCCACCACCTCGGGCGGCGCGGTGAACGCCACGGGCTTCGGCTGCCCGCCGCGGAGCGCGACGCGCGTCATCACCCGGTTGAAGAGGGGCCCCGCCCCGCTCGCGCCCGCCAGCGAGTCCATCGGCCGGTTGTCGAAGTCACCCGCCCACACCGCGACCGTGTACTTCTGCGTGTACCCAACGGCCCAGTTGTCGCGCCAGTTGGTGCTGGTGCCGGTCTTCACCGCCACCGGGAAGCTCAGCATCAACGCGTTGCCGGGACCGAACGCGCGCATGCGGGTCGCCTCGTCAGAGAGGGCGGAAGTAACCAGGTATGCGGTCTGCGGTGAGAAGACCGCACCGTTCACCCCGAGCGAAGTCGAGGGGCGACTCCCTGCGAGCCTGGGCGCCCTTCCCTCGACTTCGCTCGGGACGAACGGGGACCGGGATGACGTCGCGGTGCACGAGCGGCCGCCGCGCGCGAACATCGCGTAGCCCTGGGCCAGCTCGAGCAGCGTCACCTCGCCATTTCCCAGCGTCAGCCCGAGCCCATAGTGCGACGCCGGCTTGTCGAGCGAAGCGAACCCCGCCCGGTGCAGGGTGCTGAGCAGTTCCTCGGTGCCGAACAGCGCCGCCACCCGAATCGCAGGCACGTTGAGGCTGCGGCCGAGCGCCTCGTGAAACAGCACCGGCCCCGAGAAGTCGCGGCTGAAGTTCTGCGGCTGGAACAGCGCGCCCCCCACCTCGCCGTAGCGGGTCTCGACGTCGGCGGCGACTGAGGCGGGGCTGCGTCCCTGCTCGTAGGCCAGCGCATAGGTGAAGGGCTTGAGCGTCGAGCCCGGCTGCCGTTTCGCGAGCGCGCCGTTCACCGAGCCGTCGCGCGGATGCCAGTAGTCGGCTGAGCCGACCATCGAGAGCACCTCGCAGCGCTCGTTGTCGAGCACGACCACGGCCGTGTTCGTCACGCCCTGCGACGAGAGCGTGGCCACGTGCGCGCTCACCATGTCCTCGACCTCGCGTTGGAGTTCGGCGTCGAGCGTCGTCTTCGGGTCGGGGTTGTCGGAGAGACGCACCCACTCGGTGAAGTGCATCGCGCTCGGCGCTTCCAGGGACGCGAAGCTCAGCGGCTCGCGACGCGCGCGCTCGATGTCTTCGGCGCCGGCGCGGCCGGTGATCAGCAGTCGATCCAGCACGTACTGCTGGCGCTCCTTCGCGCCGACGGGGTTCTTGAGCGGGTTGAGGCCGGTGGGGCCCTTGGGCAGGCCTGCGAGCATCGCGGCCTCGGCGAGCGAGAGGTGCGTGGCGGGCTTGCCGAAGTAGCGCTGCGCGGCGGCCTCGATGCCGATGGCTCCCGCGCCGTAGGGGACGCGGTTCACGTACTGCTCGAGGATCTCGTTCTTGGAGAGGGTCAGCTCGATGCGGCGCGCGTCGATCATCTCCTTGAGCTTCCCGAGGGCTGAGCGGGAGTGCGGCTCGAGGCGGCGGGCGAGCTGCATGGTGAGCGTGGAGGCGCCGGACACGATGCGCCGGGCGCGGAGGTCCTGCACCACGGCTCTCGCGACGGACTTTGGATCGACTCCGGAGTGGGAATGGAAGCGGTCGTCCTCGGCTGCGAGGGTTGCCTGGAGAAGCGCAGGGCTCACCTCGGCGAGTGGCACCCAGCGGGAACGCTCTCCTTCGTCGTTCACGGATTCACGCAGGAGGACTCCGTTGCGGTCGAGCATTCGCAACGATTGCGGCGGCGTGGTGAGGGCATCGCGTGACCACGGGTGGGTTCGGATCCAGAGCTCGAGGCCGGCGATGAGTGTGACAGCGAGCAGGAGCAGGGTGAGAAGACGTCTTGCCCTCTCCCCGACCCTTGCTTTCACCGTTGTCTTCACTGCGGCACCACCGTCACGTCCTCGATCGACGTGGCCCCGCTCACCTGCGGCTCGTACATCGCCTCGGCGCTGGCGGGCGGCCTGATGAACTTCCCGGCCGTGGTGGCGCGCGCCAGGTACACCCACTGGTACTCGCCCGCGGGCAGCTCGTCCGCGAAGAACGCGACGCGGTGATCGCGCGTCTCCTGGAAGGACAACACCTCGAGCCCCTTCGCCGTGGTCGGCGTCGCGTCACCCAGCTCGAGCCGCTCCGTCGTGGCCAGGCTCGCGTTCAACGGCTCGAGGCCCGCGGGCAGCTTGTCGTCGACCGCCACGTAGTTGCGCTTCTCCTGGCTCGAGAGGCTCACCCGCACCCGCACCACGCTGCCGAGCGGAATCGGCTTCCCCTCGAGCGACCGGCCCTCGAGCGTCTCGTAGGTGCGCTTCACCTCGAACCCACGCGCGAAGGCAGCGCGGTTCTCCCCGGTGAGCGGCACCTCGTACCGCGCGCGCACGGTGAGGAACGTGGGCGGACCGGAGCGCTTGTCGAGCCCCACCCGAACCGTCCCCGCCTCGGAGTCCTTCACGCCCGCCCCCGCGCCCGGCACCGAGTAGCGCCGGTTGCCCTTGCCCACGGCCTCCAGCTTCTCCATCGCCACCTGCTTGCCGCCGATGGTGAGCTCCGCCTGCGGCGCCGGCCCCGAGCCACCCGCGAGCTTGGCGATGCCCATGATGCCGTACACGTTCTCCTGCGTGTTCCCCCAACCGCCACTGCCGTCCTTCCGCTTGAGCAGGCCGGTGAGCAGCTTGGCGGGCATCTCGCTCTTCGTGCCACCCGAGCCGAACGCGAGCAGCGACGCGGCGTGCGTGCGCAGCGGCGAGTCCATCGAGTAGCCGCCCTTGCGCGCGCCCTCGAACCACGCCTCGGCCTCGTCCTTCTTCGACTCGGCCTGCACGTGCGCCAGCATCGGCTCGAGCAGCGACCTGTCGCCGCCGCCCTCGCTCACCGTCACCGCCAGCATCGCGACGCCAAAGGCAGACAACTTCGCGCGCTCGGTCCACAGCGTAGACACGTAGCTCGGCTGCGGCTTGCCCAGGCGGTTGAGGGTGAGCACCACCAGCGCGCGGGTGTCGCCGTCGGGCATGCCGGCGTGCGGCATCTCTTCGGTGATCTGCCCCTGCTTGAGCGCCGCTTCCAGGTACTTCGCCGCGCGGTTCATCGCCTCGTCGGGCACCGCGTAGCCGCGCTTCTTCGCCTCGATGAGCGCGGTGAGCCCGAAGGTGGTGCCGAAGATGTGCGGGGTGTCGCTGCCGGGCCAGTAGGCGAGCCCGCCCGCCGTGGTCTGGAACGAGAGCAGCCGCTTCACGCCGGCCTCCGAGAACTTCTTCAGGTCGGCCTCGTTCACCGTCACGCCGATCTCCGGCAGCAGGTCCTTGAGCACCACCAGCGGGTACGCGGTCGAGGTGGTCTGCTCGATGCAGCCGTTGGGGTACTCCATCAGGTACTGCACCGAGTCCTTCAGCTCGGACAGCGACGAGCTGGACACCATCACCTCCACTTCGGTGCTGCCGGGCAGGCGGCCCATGGGCAGGGGCACCAGCACCTCGCCGCTGGTCGAAGAGAACTGCTTCGAGGCCACCACCACCCGCTTCGCGCCTGCGTCGAGGATGGGCACCGTCACCTGCACCTCGTCGGTGTCCCTGCCGAGCGTGGCGGCCCAGCGCACGTTGATCTTGCCGCGCCCGGTCACGCGCACTGGAATGCCGACCTTGACCGAGGCGCCGCCCTGCACGGTGTTCGTCTGCACCAGCTTCGCGCCCGGGAGCGGCTCGAGGCCCTCGAGCGACATCGCGCTCAAGCTCAGCTCGCCTGGCTTCGAGGTGCCGTTGAACGCGAGCGCCTCGACGGTGAGCGTGTCGCCCGGGTAGAGGAAGCGCGGCAGCACCGGCTGCACCATGAGCGCCTTGCGCACGATGATCTTCAGGTCACCGCTACCGGCGCGGCCGTGGCCGTCGAAGCCGATCGCCATCACGCGGAAGGTGGTGAGGTTGTCGGGCAGGGTGACGCTGACGCGCGCGATGCCGTCGGGGCCCACCGCGACGCTCGGGTTCCAGTACGCGGTGGACTTGAAGAGGTGCCGCAGGTCTCCGGTGAGGATCTTGTGGAACGTCTCGGAGTCCTCGCCGTCGCCGCCGGGGAAGAGCGCTTCCTGCCGGCTGCGCCGCGAGTGCACCAGGTCGAGTCTTCCGTCGGCCGTGCGCACGGCGAGCGAGCGCGCGGCGTAGAGCTCCTTCACCGGGTCGGGAGTCGGATGCGCGGTCAGCCCGAGCACCGCCTCGTCCACCACGGCGATCGCCACCGCGCCCTGCGTGGGAGCGCCCTTCGCGTCGGCCACCTTCACCTCGAGCTGCACCACGCTGCCGGGCTTCGCCACCGTCTCGGACGAGCCGACCTTCACCGAGAGGCGCTGCGCTCCCGGGTCGACGTCGAGCCGCGCGTAGCCGAGGCGGAACGCCGGCGCGCCCGTCTCGTAGCCCGCGGCGTCCTTCTCGTCGTGCACGCGCCCGCGCAGCAGCACCACCGACACGAACGCGTTGGGCACCATCGCCTCGGTGATGGGCACCTCGAGCGCAGGGGTGTCCTTCGAGATCTCGAACCGCCGCTGGGTGAGCACCCCGCCTGTTTCGACGGTGAGCAGGCCCTGCGCCGAGACGAACGGGGTCTGCACCACCAGCCGCGCGGTGTCGCCCACGGCGTAGCGCTTCTGATCAGCCACCACGTCGATGCGCTCGCGATCGAAGCGGGGCCAGGCCACCACGCCGTCACCCGCGGCGCTCACGGTGAACGACGTCTGCGGAGACCGCGCACCAGCGCGCGCGGTGGCCACCACCCGGTAGCTGCCGGGAGCGGGCAGGGTGACCTTGCAGGTCTGCGCCTGCAGCGTGCTGACGACGCGGCAGCGGTCGACCTCCTTCGCCGAGCGCACGTTGTCGCGCTCGCTCGAGACCCAGCCCGTGCCGCGGCCCGCGAGGAGCCGGGTGCTGCTGGCGTACTCGACCTGCTCGAGCACCACGTCGACCTCCACCCCTGCGCGCGGGGCCTGGTCGGTGGTGACCACCACCACCGGCACCTCGAGGATGTCCTTCGCCGAGAGCACGCCGCGCGTGGGTGGGCGGATGCCCACGTAGAGGTCGGTGGGGTGCACCACGCGGGCGAGCCGGCCGGTCCACACCTGGCGATCGACGTCGGTGACCGACGCCTCGAGCACGTGACGCACCGGACCCGTGGAGGCGCTCGCGTTGAACTCGAGCTTTGCCTTGCCGCTGCCGTCGAGCTTGCCCTCACCCTGCGCGAGCTCTGCGGTGCGCTCGGTGGTGCTGGGCGTGAACACGTACCCGGGGAACGCAGCGGGCGCGAACGTCTCGGGCTCGCCATAGAGCGTCCACTTCAGGTCGCGGCCGGCCATCGCGGTGCCGTGGAAGTACTTCGCGTCGACCAGCGCGCTGGCCGGGCCCGAAGACCACTTCTCCGCGCTGCTCAGCTTCACCTCGAAGGTGGGCACGCGGTACTCCTGCACCTGGAAGTTGCGCGTGGTGGACCGCCCGTCGCGGGTGAGCCGCACGCTGTAGCCGCCGACCGCGGCCTTCTCGTTGAGCTTCAAGTCCAGGTCGCCGCCGCCGAGCGCGTCGACCTGCAGCTTCTTGTCGAGCACCGCCTGGCCGCGGGAGTCGGTGATGCGCAGCTGGGCCGCGCCCGCCGAAGGGAGAATCGCCTTCACGTGCACGGTCTCACCGGGGCGGTACACGCCGCGCTCGGTGAAGAGCACCGCGTCGAGTCGCGCCGCGCCGGTCTGCTCGGGCAGGCCGAACTGCCACGCGTGGCTCAGCGTCTGCTCGGACAGCGCGGTCACCGCGACGTCGTTCTTCTCGCTCACCACCACCACCAGCTCTTCGCCTTCGTCGATGGCCACGCCGGTGAACGAGAGGCGCACCAGGCCGTCGTCGTCGGTGGTGCCCTTCTTGAGCGAGCGGCCGTCGCGGCCGAGCAGCTCGACCTTCGCCTTCGCGATGGGCTTCGCGTCGGACAGGTGCGTGGCCCACACCAGCACTCCGCCTTCGAGGAGCTTCACGGTGGCCGACACGTCTGACGACTGCACGTGCGCGAACGCGGTGCGCGCGACCTTCTCGGAGCCGCGGCCTTCACCCGAGACGTCGACGCAGAGGAAGCCCTTGAGGCCGGCGAGCGGCACGTCGACCACGCCGGTCTCGTTCACCGCGAACTTCACCGGCACCTTGCGGGTGGCGATGGGCTCGCCGGTGCAGCTCGTCTCTTCGAGGGGCGAGAGGAAGTGGGTGAGGTCTGCGCGATAGACGGTCGCGGTGAGCGGCCCGCTGTTGACGACCCGCACGGGGAAGCGCGGCGCGCCGCGTTCCACCATCACGCCCACGGCCGGCGCGAAGATCTGCGGCTCGAGGTCCTGCGCGCGCAGGCGCAGCGAGATGCGCTTGCTGCGATTGCCGTACACGTCCTTCGCGCCGTCGACGAGCAGGCGGTAGTTCACCCCGGGGTCGAGGGTCATGCTCAGCGTGGCGCGCTCGCTCCAGCCGGAGACGCTGACGTCGCGGGGCTTCGGCTCGATGGTGAGCGCGCGCTGCAGGTCCTGGTGGTCGATGGGCGTGGTGGCGGTGAAGTCGAGCGTCGCGGCGAGCGGGAGGCGCTGCAGGTCGATCTCCCCCGACGCGTGCGTGAGGTCGAAGTTCGTGCGGGCGGTGAACGAGCGGGTGTCGCTGGTGGCGATGGGGCGCTTGCCGCCCGGCTCCCAGCTGGGGACGGTGACCCTGATGGTCTGGCCGTCGATGAGCTTCGGCACGTGGAGGCGCGCGACGAGGGAGAGATCGAGCTCCGCGTCGTACATGGGCGCGGTGGTGTCGGGGCGGTCGACGGTGAAGGCGAGCTTCTTCCCGTCGGACGCGTCGACGACCTCGAGCTTCTTCTTGAGCGCGTTGGGGTCGACGGATTGATCGAACACGAGCATCAGGCCCGAGGCGCCGAACGCGTCGCCATCGGTGAGCGGCGTGACCAGGCGGGGGAAGCCGGCGAGCACGGGCCACTCGACGACCTTGCCGGCGATCATCAACTCGGACACGCCGATGGTGGCGCTCTGCTCGTCGAGCGGGAGCACGCTGCCGTCCGTCGCGCGAGCATCCTTGACGGTGATGATCAGCCCGACGCCGGCGGTGAGCGGAGCGGACGGCGTGAAGGCGAGCTCGGTCGTCGAGGTCCAGTGGAACTTGCCGCGCAGCTTCGGGCGGAAGCTGACGTCGGGAGCGGGCGCCGAGTCGAGTTGGTCCTCGTCAACGACGGGGTGGCTGAAGCTGAGGCTGATGACGCAGTCGGGGCGTTCGCAGTCGAGGGCGCTGAAGCTCAGCTTCGGAGGAGGCGGCGGCTCGGCAGGCGTGGGAGGAGGTGTGGGTGCGACGGCAACGGGAGCGACTGACTGGAGCTGCTCACTCCCAGCGTCGACGCCAGTGGGAGAGCTGCACGAAGCGAGGGCGAGAAGCATCACAGCACCAACGGTGCGCGGTAGAGCAGCCACGGGAACCTCCGGGAAATGAGAGCGGGGTTTCCATGTGCAACGGCGCTGCCAGAGGCGAAGTCGAGTGACTGCGCCCACTTCCAAAGCCGAGGTGCGGGCAAACAGTAACGCTACGTATCTCCCTCTCCCTGCGAAGCGGGGAGAGGGTCGGGGTGAGGGGCCGACGGGGCCGACGACCCGCAACCAGGAGCCAACCAAAGGGTTGAGCCTGAATGAGCAAGAGGCTCCTCCTCACCCTGGCGCTGACCGCCTGCGCAGGGCGCGACCTGACGCCACTGGGAGACGACGCCCCCTTCACCGATCGCTCCACCGACCTCACGCAGACGCTGCTGACCGAGACCGGAGGCCGAGTCGACTGGTCGAAAGCCCACGACCTCATCGCCTTCGATCGCCGGGCCGACGATGACTTCTTCGACGTCTGGAAGCTTCTCCAGCTACTCGAGCTTCTTCGGCAGGCGGGCCCAGAGAGAGGCCAGGGGAACACGCAGGCCCTTGAACGTCTTCGACCGGAAGACCTCTTGTCCCTCAGCGTGCTGGACGATCGCATACACCCCGTGCTGGAGCCGATGTACGACAAGGCTCCGCGTCTCGGGGTTGACGAGCCAATACTCAGGCACCCCAATCTTGGCGTACCAGTCGAGCTTGCGCAGTCCATCGTGCGTGCGGCTCGAAGGTGAGACGACCTCGATGACGAGCTCGGGGTGCCCCGACTCGAGCCCGTTGGGGCCAGCAGCGTCGTAGGTGGCCTCGGTCAGCAGCTGCACGTCCGGCACGGCACCGCGGTGGTCATTGATCCGAACGCGGTAGCCCGAGCCGAGCACGACCAGTCCGCGTCGCTCACCCCAGGTCATGAGCGTCTTGATGAGGAAGGCGCAGATGAACTCGTGCCACTTCGTCGGCATCTCGACCTCCAACAGCACACCATCGACGAGCTCCCGGCGGTCGTCCTCAGGGAGCAAGACAAAGTCGCTCCACCTCTGCCGAACCTGTGCTTCTGCTGGGCGAGCCATGGCTTGAGTCTATCCGAGCACGGACAGCGATACACCACGTCAGCGGGGAAGCCGTTCAACCGCAGGCTCCGACCGCTCACCGCCGCACCGCGAATGGCCCACGGCACCTGACCGTACCGTCACTGCATGCGCGTGCTCCTCCTGAACCCTCCTCACACGGCGATCGGCAGTCGCTGCGTCCCTGACGATCACCTCCCACCTCTGGGCCTGCTCTCCATCGGCGGGCCGCTCATCGATGCGGGTCACCACGTCGAGCTCCACGACGCGGACCTCACGGATCAACCACTGCCTGACATCGTGGACGAGGTGGTGAAGCGCGCCCCCGAGGTCGTGCTCATCGGTCACACCGGCTCGACCTCGGCGCATCCGACCGTGGCGAAGCTCACTCGCCTGCTCAAGGAGCGGCTCCCCGCGCTGCGCATCGTGTACGGCGGCGTGTTCCCCACGTACCACTGGAAGGAGGTGCTCGCGGCCGAGCCGCAGGTCGACGTCATCGTGCGCGGTGAAGGCGAGATGACAGTCGTGAAGTTGTTGGCTGCGCTGCAGCAGGGGACTCCGTTGCTCAACGTGCGTGGGATCGCGTTCATGCGCCCCTCGACTCGGCTCGCCCTCTCCCCGACCCTCTCCCCCTCGGGGGAGAGGGAGGTTCCCTTCGCCACGCCCGACGCCGAGATGATCACCGACCTCGACGCCTGCCGCGTCGGCTGGGAGCTGATCGACTTCAATCGCTACCACTACTGGGGAAAGAAGCGCGCCGTGGTGATGCAGTTCTCCCGCGGCTGCCCGCACCTGTGCAGCTACTGCGGTCAACGCGGCTTCTGGACCCGCTGGCGCCACCGCAGCCCGAAGGCCTTCGCGAAGGAGATCGCCTGGCTCCACCGCGAGCACGGCGTGCAGATCATCAACCTCGCCGACGAGAACCCCACCTCGCAGCGCAAGGCCTGGAAGGAGCTCTGCGAGGCCCTCATCGAGGAGAACATCGACGT
Organism: Archangium sp.; assembly: GCA_030681645.1. Taxonomy (GTDB): domain Bacteria; phylum Myxococcota; class Myxococcia; order Myxococcales; family Myxococcaceae; genus Archangium_A. The sequence continues at coordinate 34,250 of JAUXRX010000004.1, read as the reverse complement.
CGAGCTGGTCGGCTCGACCCGCGCTGGCGACATCGTGCGCGATGCCGACCTGCTCCACCTCTACAAGAAGGCCGGCGTCTCCCGCTTCCTCCTCGGCACCGAGAGCACCGACGAAGAGACGCTGGCCCGCATCAAGAAGGGCTCCACCACCGCCGTCGACATGGAAGCCATTCGCCTGCTGCGCGAACACGACATCCTCTCCCTCGCCACCTGGGTGGTCGGCTTCGAGGAGGAGCGCGCGAGCGACTACTGGCGTGGCTTTCGCCAGCTGCTCACCGCGGATCCTGATCAGGTGCAGCTCCTCTACGTGACTCCGCACCGGTGGACCGCCTTCTTCGAAGAGGCGAAGCACCGGCGCGTCATCCAGACCGACCAACGCCGGTGGGACTACAAGCACCAGGTGCTCGCGACGCGCCACCTGCCGCCGTGGTTGGTGATCACCTTCGTCAAGGCGATGGAGGTGGGCATGCAGCTCCGCCCGAAGGCGTGGAAGCGGCTCTTCCACCACGACCGGAAGATCCGCGACGCGCAGCGCTGGTACTACCGCATCGGCCGCCGCGTCTGGTTCCACGAGTGGGCGAACTGGTTGTTCGAGGAAGCGCGCACGGTGGACGGCCCTTCGCTCGAGGAGCTGTGGGGCAAGGGCCAGGTAAGGGAGGAATTCCCCCTGACCCCGGCCTTCTCGCCGCTGCGCAGGCAGAGGCAGGCAGGGTAACGAGACCTCCGCCCGCAGGAGTGGGTCATCGGCCGCCGGCTGGTCTACAAGGCCGCGGGTCATGAGCCGCAAGAAGCCCGTCCACCCTCCGCGAGAGCGCATCCTCACCGCGGCCCTCGCCGCCTTCGCCGCCCGCGGGGTGGGCGCCAGCAGCATCCAGGACGTCGCCGGCGCGGCGGGCATGAGCAAGCAGGCGCTGATGCACCACTTCCGCACCAAGGACCTGCTGCGCGCGGGCGTGTACGAGCTGCTGGCTGCGCGGCTGCGCGACCAGCTGCCCGAAGCCGCCGCCGAGCTGGTCAGCCGCTCGCACGACCGCTATCGCGGGTTGATCGAGGTGGTGCTGCGCCGCTTCACCGCGAACCCCGAGCTCTCCCGCTTCCTCCTGTTCGAGCTGCTGGAGCGCCCCGCCGAGGTCCGCGAGTGGCTGCGCGAGGAGGTCGCTCCCTGGCTGGGCCTCATCCGCGGCGTGGTGGCGCAGTCGAAGGAAGGCCGCGCCGCCGGCCTCGACGCCGAGGCCCACCTCGCCGTGCTGGGCGCGATGATGCTGTCGCAGAGCGCGCTGCTGCCCCACACCGATCGCCGCTGGCGCCAGCGCACCGAGGCCACCACCCTGAAGATCATGCTCCTGGGCAGCCACCTCGCCTGAGAGGTCGCGCGGGTTCACTGACACTTGCCATTTGGCATGTCCATACTTACCGTATGGCAAGTCGAATCGAGCCAGGAGTCCCCATGCCCGCCAGCGCCTCAGTGACCCTTCCCCGTCCCCGGCTGCCCCTGCCTCCCGGCCCCCCGGGGTGGCCGCTGCTGGGCCACCTGCCCCTGCTGCGCCGCGAGGGGCTCCTGCCCTTCCTCGAGCGCACCTGGCGCCGCTACGGCGACGTCTTCAGCGTCGACGTGGGCTTCCACACCGTGGTGGTGGCCCACCCCGACGGCATCAAGCAGGTGCTGGCGGGCAACGCGAAGAACTACGTGAAGGGCAAGACCTACGACGGCGTGCGCCGGGTGATCGGCAACGGCCTGCTCGCGCTGGAAGGCGAGGCGTGGAAGACGCGGCGCGCGCTGGTGCAGCCGGCCTTTCACCGGGCCGCCCTGGGCAAGCTGACCGAGGCCATGGTGGAGAGCGGCCAACGCCACTTCGACGCGCTGCTGGCCAGGCACGGCGCCGCCCCGTTCAAGCTCGACGCCCACCGCGACATGGTGGAGCTGACCCTCGACGTGGTGGTGGCCTCGCTCTTCGGCCGCGAGCTCTCGGGCGCCGCCGAGGTGTCCTACGAGGCGCTGGGCGCCGCGTTGGAGCTGGTGAGCGAACGCAGCAACGGGCTGATGCTGCCGAAGTGGGTGCCCACGCCGGGCAACCGCAAGTTCCACCGCACCATGGCCGAGGTGGAGGGCGCGGTGTACCGGGTCATCGAAGCGGGGCGCCGCGCGAACAAGGCCGACGGCACGCTGCTGTCGATGCTGCTCGGCAGCAAGGACGCGAGCACCGGCGCGCTGCTCAGCGACCGCGACGTGCGCGACGAGGTGTTCACCATGTTCGTCGCCGGCCACGAGACGACGGCGCTCACGCTCACCTGGCTCTTCGCCCTGCTCGATGGCCGCCGCGACGTGCTCGACCAGATGCGCGCCGAGGTCGACACCGTGCTGGGCGACCGCGACCCCACCTTCGACGACGTGCCGAAGCTGACGTACCTGCGGCAGGTGGTCGACGAGACCCTGCGGCTGCGCGGGCCGGTGGCGATGAACGCCCGCACCGCGGTGGCCGACGACGAGCTGCTGGGCATGCGGGTCCGCGCGGGCGACGTGGTGATGCCGTTCTTCTACGGCGTGCACCGCCACCCCGACTTCTGGCCCGATCCCGAGACCTTCGACCCCGGCCGCTTCACCCCTGAGCGGAGCCGCGGCCGCAACTCGTGGAGCTACGTGCCGTTCTCCGCCGGCCAGCGGCAGTGCATCGGGAACACCTTCTCGCTGGTGGAGACGGTGGTGCTGCTGGCCCAGCTGCTGCGCCGCTTCGAGGTGGAGATCGACCCCGGGCAGGACCAGGTCAAGCCGGTGGCGATGGTGACGGTGCGGCCGGATCGCCCGGTGATGATCACCCTCCGCGCCCGGCGCTGACGCGGGGCGGGCCGACGCTCACGCCTTCGGCTGCGCGGCGCGCCAGTCCAGGCCCCGCGAGGCCGGCGCTCCCCCCGCGTCGCTGTCGCGGGCCTTGAACAGCCGCACGTACCCGAGCCACGCCATCACCAGGTACACGAGGGTCTTGGGCACCATCAGCAGCCCGATCGCCGGCACCTGCTGAACGAAGAGGATGACCGGCAGGTAGAACGCATACGAGCAGACGATGAGCAGCCCCAGCTGGGTGAAGGTCTTGTCGGCGGCGCGGCGGCCGTCGCGGATCATCAGGGTCGCCACCGCCAGGCCGAGGATCGTCAGCGGAACGTTCCGCGCCACCGACCAGTCCCACGGCGGCACCACCTGGCTCCACTGGTTCTGCGCGGGCACCAACAGCAACAGCCGCACCACGCCCAGGGCCACCAGCCCCCAGTAGAGCGTTCCCCGCGGCGCCTCGAAGCGCCTCCGCCAGAGATCGAGCAGCACCAGGTAGAGGAAGGTGATGGTGACGGCCGTGGCCAGCGCGCCCACGCCCACCAGCCCCACCGAAGTTCCCGCGACCTCGACGCGCGCCTCGAGCCCGTCCCGCAGGAGCGCGATCACCCGGAAGCCGACGTGCCCGGTGTCACCGAGCGCCAGCAGCAGGAAGCCATCGCGGAAGCGGCGCAGCAGCAGCTTTGGATCAGCCTTCGTCCGCAACGCGACCGACATCAACCCGACCAGGGTGTAGACCACCCCGAGGTAGGCCAGGTTGAAGGTCACCTCCATCCACTGCGCGGGTGTCAGGCTCATCAGCGCAGCGATTGCATCAGCCGTGCGCGCTCAACTCCCTGATGCGTCTCTTCGCGCCCGCCGCCCCGGCGAAGACTCTGCGGCCCGGTGCCGCCCTTCAGGCCGCGCGCGCACCCTCGACCAGCCCGTGAATGTTCTCCACCACCACGCGCAGCGACTCGGCCTGCGCGTTGAGCTGCTGCGCCGCGCTGGCGATGGCCTCGGCGTTGGCCGAGGTGCTCTGCGTGGTGGTGTCGAGCGAGGTGAGGCCGACGCCGACCTCGGTGAGGCTGGTGGCCTGCTCGGAGGACGCCTGGGCGATGAGCGCGATGAGCTGACCCACCTCGCGCACGTCCTTCGCCACCCGCGCGAACTCGCCGCTGCTCGCGCCCACCAGGCCTGCGCCCTGCGCGATGCCGTTGACCGTCTTCTCCACCAGGTCGGCGGTGGTCTTGGCGGCCTCCGCGGCCCGGCCCGCCAGCGCGCGCACCTCGTCGGCCACCACGGCGAAGCCCGCCCCCGCCTCGCCCGCCCGCGCGGCCTCCACTGCCGCGTTGAGCGCGAGCAGGTTGGTCTGGAAGGCGATGTCGTCGATGGTCTTCACGATGCGGCCCACCTCCTTGCTGGTCGCGGTGACGCTCTTCATGTGCGCCACCACCGCCTCGAGATCGCGGCTCGCGCCGTCGACCTTCTCGGTGGTCGAGCGCATCAGTTCCTGCACCTTCACCGCGGTGGTGGCGTTGCGCTGCGTGCGCGACGACACCTCGTTCACCGCCGTGGTCGACTGCTGCACCGCCGACGCCGAGGAGCTCACCCCGGTGGCCAGCGACGCCGAGATGCCCGCCACCTCGCCCGAGGCGTGGGCCACCTGTTCGCTGCCGTCGGCGAGCGAGGCGATCGCCTGCTCCAACGGGCCCGCGATCTTCCGCGCCAGCCACAACGAGAACGCGATGGACCCGGCCAGCGCCAGCAGCGTGGCCGCCGTCGCGCCGAGCAGCACCCGGTTCACCACCGCGCGCACCTCGTCGGTGTACACGCCCGCGCCCACCACCCACCCCCAGCGGCCGGACGCCTTCACGTAGGAGATCTTCGGGACGGGCTCGGTCGCGCCGGGCTTCGGCCACAGGTAGTCGACGTAGGCGTCGCGCGTGGGGCTGCGCTTCACCCCGGCGATCATCTCCATGAAGAGCCGCTTGCCGTTGGGGTCGGCGTTGTGGGTGAGGTCGGTGCCGTCGAGCGCGGGGTTCATCGGGTGCATCACCATCTTCGGGCTCAGGTCGTTCACCCAGACGTAGTTCCCCCCGTCGAAGCGCAGGCGCTTGAGCACCTCGAGCGCCCGCCTCTGGGCCTCGTCGCGGGTGAGCGCGCCCGAGGCTTCCTGCTCTTCGAACCACGCGACCTGCGAGAGGGCGGTCTCCACCGCGACGCGCGGGAAGCGCGAGCGGGCGTCCATCATCTCGGAACGCAGCCGGTAGAGCAGCACGCCCACCACCGAGCCCAGCACCAGGGTGGAGATGGTCACCAGCAAGACGATGCGGCTGGTCAGGCTTCGTTGATTGAGCATTGGTTTCTCGCGGAGTTCAGAATGAGACGCATGCCTCCACCTCGCCGCCGAAGGCACGCCGCAGTCCCGAGACGCGCGCGGCGTCGAGGTCGAGCAGCTTGTGCTCGGACTGCATGAAGAAGCCCTCGAGCATGAACGCGAGGTTCTTGCTCACCCGCAGCTCGTACCCGAGGTTGACGCCGGCGTTGTGCAGCAGCCCCGGGCCGGTGCCGGTGAGCGCCGCCGACGACATCGGGGGCAGGCCACCGTCGGGCGGCAGCGCCGCGTAGCCGTACGAGGCCCTCACCGTGGCCGGCGTGAGCACGCGCATCAGCCCCGCGTTGGCGTACACGAAGTGCATGTCGGTGAAGCCGTGGCGCACCGAGAGGAAGCCGCCCCACTCGTCGACGTCCCCCGCGCCACCGAAGCCCAGGGTGAGCAGGCCGATGTTGGCCATGTTGCGGCCCACGTTGACCTCGGCGCGCAGGTTGGTGCGGCCGAAGCTCACGTCGGCGAAGGCGCTCACCCCGCCGGCGAGCGTGCGGCGCTCGGTGGGGGCGCCCGCGTCGAAGCGCAGCGAGGTGGCCAGCGCCGACAGCCCCACGCGGCTCTTTCCCGACAGCCAGGTGGCGCGCAGCGCGAAGGTGGGCACGCCCGACAGCTCGAAGGCGCTGTCTTTCGCGGTGGCGTTGACGCCTTCCATGCCGACCGCCGCGGCGAGCTCGAAGGGGCCGAACCGCCCGAGCGCCTTCACCTGCTGGCGAATGAAGCCCGCGTTGCCCGAGAGGAAGCGCGCGCCCACCAGGTTCTCACCGTGAGGGGCGAGCGGCGCGTGGAGATCCCAGTCCTGGCCGGCCACGAGGGTGAGCTGCTCGAGGGGCGTCCATTCCACCACCGCCAGGCGCAGCCGGGGCAACGAGGCCACCGTGGGCGAGGCCTTGCTGAAGTCGATGAAGTCGAGCTCGAGCTGCCCGCGCAGGGAACCCTTCTCGTTGAGCCTCAGCCCCACCCGCGACTGGGCGATCTGAAAGGTGAGGCGCCCCTCGTCGGGCCGCATCGCCAGCACCGGGTTCGCCGCCGCGGTGCTGGCCGAGGCGTTGGGCTGGCCGAACGACTCCACGGCCGAGGACGAGGCGATCACCGTCGGCTTGAAGAGCGCGTACGGCCGGACCCAGGCCAGCACGGTGTCGAGCACCGAAGCCGGGCCCGGGGCTGGACCGGCATCGGGGGGCGCGGCTGGCGGTGCGGCCAGCACCACGCCTGCGTCCGGCGCTGCGAAGGCCGCGCCTCCGTCTTCCTGGGCCAGACCAACCACGGGCAGGATCGCGACGACGAGAGTGACCAACCGCATGAGCCTCCGCGCACACGCGAGGAGTGGGCGCGGGCACAGGAAACGCTAACGCCTCGGGCCTCGCCGTAGCTGCCACAACGCGCCGTCAGGTTCGTGACGTGGACCGCTGAGACACAGGCGCAGAAGATGCGCTTCTGGCCCGGCGTCATTCTCCCGCAAGTGCGGGCTGATCAGCTCGGGAGCGCGATGACCTGCTGCAGCGCCGCTTCGAGCTCGGTGGCGGCGAACGGCTTCTGCAAGCGCAGGTTGGCGCACCCCGCGAGGAAGGCGCGGGCCTCCTCGGTGAAGGCGCCGCCCGTCATGAAGACCATGTGCTTCTCCAGGCCGGGTTGCTCGCGCGCCAGCCGGGCATGGAGGTCCATGCCGGTGACGCCGGGCATCATCAGGTCGCACAGAATCACGTCGAACCTGGCGCCGCCGCCGAGCAACGCCAGCGCCTCTTCGCCGCCCAGCGCCGTCGACACGTCGTGGTGATCGGTCAGCAGGCTCTTGAGGGAACGGCACATCGCCACCTCGTCGTCGACGATCAGCACCCGGCCGCGCGCCCCCGCGCTCGAGCTGAGCTGCGCCTCGGCAGCCCGCGCGCGCTCGTACTCACGGGCGACCCGCAGCACCACCCGCATGGTGGTGCCACCGGCCGGCCGGCTGATCACCACGATCTCCCCGTCCATCTGGCGAACGGCGTTGTGGCTGATGAACAGGCCCAGGCCCGTGCCTTCTCCAGCCGGCTTGGTGGTGAAGAACGGGTCGAACACGCGGCCGGCCACCGCGGCGGGAATGCCCTGGCCGTTGTCGCTCACCTCGAGCACCACGTGCCGCGGATCAGCGGCGAGCGTGCGCACCACGATCTCGTTCTGGGCCTCGGTGCGCTCGGGTGGAAAGGCCTGCGCCGCGTTGACCAGCAGGTTGAGCAGCACCTGCTCGAGCTTGCCCGCGTGGCCGAACACGGGCGGCACCTCGCTCAGCTCGAGGCGCACCGTGGCGCGCTGCCGGGTGGCGTGGCGGGCCAGGCGCGTGGCCCGCTCGACCACGCCGGCCAGGCTCACCGCGCCGAACTGCTCGGTGCTGGTGCGCGAGAAGCCGGTGAGGTCGCGCACGATGGCGGTCATCCGCTCGACGGAGTTGCGCAGCTCGGTGAGCGCGGCGGCGCCCGTCTCGCGGTCGGCCTCGCTGAGCGTGGCGCGGGACACCGCGCGCGCCACCACCTCGGCGTTGAGGGCGAGGGCGGCGAGCGGGTTGTTGATCTCATGCGCCACGCCCGCGGCCAGCGTGCCCAGCGCGGCGAGGCGATCGGTGCGGGCGAGCTGTTCCTGCAGCCGCTCGCGGTCGGTGACGTCGCGGCCGAAGGCGATGATGGCGGGCTGGCCCTCGTATTCCGAGGCGAACGAGGCGATCTCCACCATCACCAGCTGGCCGTCGCTGCGGGCGGCGCGGTAGACGCGCGGCGGCCCCGGGTTCTCCCCCCGCGCCACGGCCGCCATCCGCTCGCGCATCATCGCGGCGTCTTCGCCCACCACGAACTGGCCCAGCGAGAGCCCGACCAGGTGCTGCGCGCTCTCCACGCCCAGCATGCGCGCGGCCGCCGGGTTCGCCTCGAGAATGAGGCCCCGCCGGCTGATCACCACCGCGTCGGGCGTTCGCTCGATGAGCTGCGCCAGGCGCTGCGCCGTCTCGCGCACCTGCCGCGCGGTGGCCCGCTGCTCGCCCACGTTGACCAGGAAGGTCACCACCGCCGGCTTCCCGGCGACGGTGGTGGGGGCGTAGGCGAGCTCGAGCTCGACCTGCGTGCCATCGGGCCGGCGCGCCACCACCTCGACCCCGCCCCCGTGGCCGCTGGGGTTCTCCATCATCGCCTGGCTCAGCGCGTTCATGCGGGCCAGGTGCTCGGGCAGCATGAAGTCGCGCAGCGAGCCGCCCACCAGCTGGTCCAGCGGCACGCCCAGCAACCGCGCCGCCGTGGCCGTGGCGTAGACGCAGCGGCTCCCCTCGGGCGCGAAGAGCGACACGGCGATGCCGATGCGCGCCACGTCGGCGGCCTTGAGCACGGCCTCGAGCACGAGAGGGGGCTGGTCGGGCGCTGCGTGCTCATGCTGCATGAAGCACTCTCTACTACGGAGCCGCGCCTCGGAGGTTCAGCCGGCAGCAGGGCTCTCGTCGACCAGGGCCCGCAGGTGCGCCGGCAGGAAGGGCTTGTCGACCCGGGCGTTGGGGACCCGGTCCAGGAAGGCCCGGGTCGCGGGGGTGAAGGCCCCGCCGGTGAGGAAGACGATGCGCCGTTCCAGCCCCGGGCGCAGGGTGGCGAGCGCGTGGAAGAGGTCGATGCCGGTCTGCTCGGGCATCATGAGGTCGCTGAAGATGAGGTCGAAGGTGGCGCCTTCGCGCAGCAGGTCGAGCGCGGCCTTGACGCTGCGCGCCACCACCACGTCGTGGTGGCTCCTGAGCACGCGCTTCACCGCGTTCCCCACCAGCTCCTCGTCGTCGACCACCAGGACCCGGCGCCGGGGCGCGGCGACCGCGGGGCCGGGCGCGGGGCCGGCTGCGGGCGCGCTGGCCTTCGGGGCGGGCGCAGCCACCGGCAACCAGACCCGGAAGGTGGTGCCCCGGCCCACCTCGCTCTCGACCTCGAGCTCGCCGCCGTAGGCGGTGACGATGCGTTTGCAGATGGACAGGCCCAGCCCCGTTCCTTCCCCCGGCGCCTTGGTGGTGAAGAAGGGCGTGAAGAGGTGGCGCAGCGTCTCGGGGGGCATGCCCGCGCCCGTGTCGCTCACCTCCACCGCCAGCCGTGCCCCCACCTGCCGGGTGCTCACCTTCACGGTGTGCGCCGGGGTGTTGCCTTCGGGGATCGCCTGGGCGGCGTTGACCAGCAGGTTGAGGAACACCTGGCCCAGCCGCGCCTCGGTGCCCGCCACGCTGAGCGCGGGCCCGTAGTCCTTCACCACCCGGGCGCGATGGCGCAGCTCGTTGTGCGCCATGCGCAAGCACGAGTCGAGCACCTGGTTGATGACCACCGTGCCGGCTTCGACCTGGTCCTGGCGCGAGAAGATCCTCAGGTCGCGAACGATCAACCGCACCCGCTCCGCGGCTTCGATCGCGTCGGCGACCATGTCCCGGCTCACCGGCCGCGTCGCCCCGGGCTCGAGATCGGCGCGGATCATCTCGAGGTTGGCGAGCAGCGCAGAGAGGGGGTTGTTGATCTCATGCGCGACGCCGGCCGCGAGCAGGCCCACCGAGGCCATCCGGTCGGACACCATCAACTGCGACTGGGTGCTCTTCTCGAGCGTCACGTCACGAAACACCGCCACCCCGCCGCGGGTGCGGCCCTGCTCGTCACGCCAGGGCCGGCCGTTCGCCGAGAGCCACACGCCTTCGGGCGCGCCGCCGGGGTGCACGAACAGCTCGAGCCCGTCGACCGACTCGCCCCGCAGCACCCGGGCCAGCGGCAGGTGCTCGGGCGCCAGCGGGGTGGCGCCGTCGGGGCCGTAGAACGAGGCGGGCTTGACCAGGTCCGCGGCCGCCGCGTTCCACTGAATGAAGTCGCCGTGCTGGTTGGCCACCACCACCCCGTCGCCGATGCTCTCCAGGATCGAGCGCAGCAGCGCGGCCTGTTCGCGCGAGGCGCGCTCCGAGGCTTCCTGCCGGGTGAAGGCCGAGGCCATGGCCAGGGCCTGGCTGATCTGCGCGGCGACCGCCTCGGCGAAGGCGATGCGATCGCTGCTGGTGAGATCGCCGGTGGTGGACATCATCAACAGCGCGCCGAAGGAGACCCGTTGGTGGCGCACCGCGGTGATCAACGCCGACGATGCCCCCGCCCGCTCGAGCAGCCGCCGGCCCGCCTCGCCCGCCCCCGGCAGCACCACCGTCGCCCCGCTGCGAAGGGCGGCCTCGAGCACCGCGGGCTCACCCCACAGGCGCGCCAGGTCTCCGTGGTCCCACCCCTCGGAGAAGCCGAAGCTCACCACCCGCCGCTCCGCGCCTTCCTGCAGGAAGAGCGCGCCCAGCGCGATGCCGCCCGCGTCGAAGCAGGCGGCCAGGGCGCGGCGCACCGCGTCTTCGGTGCTGTCGTGGCTGGCCAGGGCCTCGGCGACGCCCTTGAGCACCGCCATCTCGGCCGAGAGGAGCGCGCACCGCTGGTTGATGCCGGCGTTGAGCGTCACCTGCCGCTCGAGCTGGCGCACCATGCGCTGCTTGTGCTCGGCCTCGACCTCTTCGGGCGGCGCGGCGGGCCGGGGCGGGCGGGGCGCGCCGTCGAGCGCCGCCGCGAGCAGGGCCAGCGCATCCTTGAGGTCGGGGGTCCGGTGCACCAGCGCCCACGCACCCACCTTGAGCGCCAGGGCACGGTCGGCCGCCTCGACGTAGCTGTTGGTCAGCAGCAACAGCGGCACCTGCGCGAGCCGGGCGTCGCGGCGCATCTCGGTGCACAGCGAGAAGCCGTCGAGCCGCGGCATCAGCACGTCGGACACCACCACCGCCGGGGGGTTGCGGCGCGCCTGGGCCAGCGCCTCTTCACCGTCGCGCGCGACGATCACGTCGAAGCCGGCCGCTTCGAGCAGGAAGGCGGCGAGCCTGCGTTGCACCGCGTCGTCATCAGCGAGGATGAGGCGCCGCCCGGCCCCGAACGGGGTGGTGGGCCTTCCGTCGGGGAGGTGCCCGCGAACGATCTGCACCAGCCGCGAGGGCTCGACGGGCTTGCTGATCAGATCGTCGAAGCCCGCGGCCGAGACCCGCGCTTCGTCGTGCGCGGTGAGCATGCCCGAGAAGGCGAGAATGGGCACCTCGGCGCCCCCCGGCAGCGCGCGCAGCAGGCGCACCAGGTCGAAGCCGTCGAGGTCGGGCAGGCAGAGGTCCTGCAACACCAACGCGACCGGCTCGCTGCCGAAGCGCGTGAGGGCCGCCGCGCCCGCGTCGGCCTCGAGCACCCGGAAGTCCAGCCGCTCGAAGGCGAAGCGCACCAGCTTGCGGGTGGCGGCGTTGTCGTCGACGACGAGAATGGTCGTCACGGCGCCCCCTCGAAGTACGCGGCGATGCGGTCGGGGAAGGTGCGCGTGTCGATGGGCTTGGTGAGGTAGCCGTCGCAGCCCGCCGCGAGCGCCTTCTGCTCGTCACCGCGCATCGCGTAGGCGGTGAGCGCCACGATGATCAACGACGCGGTGGCCGGGTCGGCCTTGAGCCGCCGGGTGAGCGTGAGCCCGTCGGTGCCGGGGAGCTGCACGTCCATCAACACCAGGCGCGGGGCCCGCTCGGCGATGGCAGCCAGCGCCTCTTCGGCGCTGCCCGCGGTGCGCACCTCGTAGCCCCTGGCCGAGAGCAGGAAGGCGACCAGCTTCAGGTTGGCCGGGTTGTCGTCGACCACCAGGACAGTCCTGGCCGGCATCAGCATTCACCGGTGGCCGGGAGGAACGCGCGCAGCGCATCGACCACCGCGATGCCCGCATGGCCCTTCTGCAGCACCGCCTGCACCGAGGTCTCGAGGCGGCGGCGATCGTCGGCGGTGAGGTCCTTCACCGTCCACACGATGACGGGCACGGCCTTGCAGCCCGGCAGCTGGCGGAAGCGCTCGAGGAACTCGAAGCCGTTCATCTCGGGCATCAGCAGGTCGAGCACCACCGCGAGCGGCGGTTCCCCCGCGCAGCGCTCCAGCCCGGCCGCGCCGCGCTGCACCACGGTGCTCTCGAACCCGAGCTGCGCGAGCGTGGCGGCCATCAGCCGCGACGAGGCGACGTCGTCGTCCACCACCAGCACCGGTCCCCCGCGGCCGGCGCGCAGGCCCGCGCGGGCGAGCGAGGCCAGCATCGAACCGTGCTCCAGCGGCTTGGCCAGAATGTCGTGCACCGCGAAGCCCGCCGCGGCGCCGCGCTCGGTGACCACGGTGATGACGATGACGGGCACGTCGCGGTTGAGCGCCCCCGCGCGGATGGCCCGGAGCACCTCGAGCCCGTTGGTGTCGGGCAGGAGCAGGTCGAGGGTGATGGCGTCGAAGGCACGCTCGGCGCAGCGCGCCACGGCCTGGGCCCCGCTGGCGGCGGTCTCCACCGCGTAGCCGGCGGTGGTGAGCGCCTTCACGATGAGCGCCTGGTCGCGCACGTTGTCTTCGACGACGAGGATGGATGGGGCGCCGGGCACGCCGGCCAGGCGGCGGGGCGCAGCGAGCGGCGAGCCCCCCAGCGCGACGCGGGGCAACACCACGAAGAAGGTGCTCCCCACGCCCGGCGTGCTGGTCACGCCCACCGAGCCGCCCTGGGCTTCCGCGAGGCGGCGGGTGAGGGCCAGGCCCAGCCCGGTGCCCGCGTGCCGCTTCGCCACGCCGGCGTCGAGCTGCTGGAACTCGGTGAAGAGCCGATCGAGCTCGCCCGCGGCGACGCCGATGCCGGTGTCCCGCACCTCGAGGCGGAAGCGCCCGGCCGGCTCGGGCCGTGCGCTCACCGTCACGGCCCCGGCTTCGCCGGTGAACTTGAGCGCGTTGGACACGTAGTTGTAGAGCACCTGCTTGAGGCGAGAGCCGTCGAGGGTGAGCCCGGTCAGCGTGGGGTCGATGTCCACCGAGACGGTGATGCGCTTCTCGGCCGCGGTGGTGCGGAGAATGGCGACCACCTCGCTCACCACCTGGCGCAGGTCGACCGCCTCAGGGTGGAACTCGAGCTTGCCCGCTTCCACCTTCGCCAGGTCGAGCACGTCGTTGATCAGCTGCTGCAGGTGGCGGCCGCTGGCGAGGATGTCGCCCAGGAATTCCTGGTGCTGCGGCATGTCGGGCCGCACCTGCCCGTCGTGCAGCAGCTCGGCGAAGCCGATGATGGCGTTGAGCGGAGTGCGCAGCTCGTGCGACATGTTGGCCAGGAACTCGCTCTTGAGGCGGTTCGCTTCCTGGATCTTCCGGTTCTCCGCCTCGAGCGCGTACTGCTGCGATTGATCCCTGAACACCAGCACCACGCCGCGCATCGCGCCGTGCTCGTCACGAATGGGCGCGCCGCTGTCGGCGATGGGGCGCTCGGTGCCGTCCCTGGCGACCAACGCGGTGTGGTTGGCCAGGCCGATGATCAGCCCCTCGCGCAGCACGCGCGCGGCCGGGCTCTCCACCACCTCGCGGGTGCGCTCGTTGACGATGCGGAAGACCTGCTCGAGAGGTCTGCCCTTCGCGTCGGCCAGAGACCAGCCGGTGAGCCGCTCCGCCACCGGGTTCATGCGGCGCACCGCGCCCTCGAGGTCGGTCGAGATGACGCCATCTCCGATGCTGTCGAGGGTGGTGGCGAGGTCCTGCTCGCTGGCGCGGACGACCGCTTCCTTCGCCGCGAGGTAGACCTCCCCGAGCATCGCCATCGCCCAGTCGAACCACGCCTGCATGCCCAGCAGGGCCGCGCTCAGCCGGGCGGGCTCGGAGGCGAAGGCCGTCACCACCAGCGGCGTGAGGTCGCGCGCGGCGATGCGCACCAACCGGTACCAGCTGGAGAAGGTGATGCCCAGCCGGGCGTAGACGGTGCCCTGCAGGCGCAGGTGGGCTTCGTAGTCCTGCCAGTCACCCGCCATCACGCGCCGCACGCGCTCACGGCCGAGCCGCTGCTCGGTGGCGAGCTGCTCGGGGGTCATCGTCGCCAGCAGCGCGGCGAACGAAGGCTCGAGGGCGACCGCCTTCAGTGCCGAGGCGTTGAGGGCGTCGTAGTGCTCGTCGTAGACGGCCCAGAAGTCGGCCAGCCCCTCGGCTTCCTGCGTCGAGAACCACGCTGGGGTCTGCTTCGGTCTCATGGCCACGTCCCTCGCCCGCGTTCGTGCTGCTCCGACACCGGGTATTGCGTGGGCGGCAAGCGGTGGATCGCCGCGCCAACCCGGCGCATTCGTGACGAGACGGTCTTGAATTCGGGCTCTGAAAAGCCCGCTCGCGGTGTCAGGGTGCCGCGCATGTCGGACTCGTACATTCTGGCCATCGACCTGGGGACCTCGAGCCTCAAGCTCGCGCTGGTCTCGGTGCGCGGCGAGGTCGCGGGCTTCACCACGCGCACGCTGTCCATTTCCTACCTGCCGGGCGGCGGCTGCGAGCAGGACACCCGCGACTGGTGGACCGCCATCTGCTCGGCCACGCGCGAGCTGGTGGAGAAGAAGCTGGTGCCCGTCGACGACATCATCGGCATCAGCTGCACCACCACCTGGTCAGGCACGGTGGCGCTGGGCGCCGACGACCAGCCGCTGATGCCCTGCATCATGTGGATGGATTCCCGCGGGGCGCCGCACGTGAAGAAGCTGTTCGGCGGCTTCCCCCAGGTCGAGGGCTACAACCTCCCGCGGCTGCTCAAGTGGATCCGCCTCACCGGCGGCGTGCCCGGCCTGTCGGGGAAGGACTCGATCTCCCACATCCTCTTCCTCAAGAACGAGCGTCCCGACGTCTACCGCGCCACGAAGAAGTTCCTCGAGCCGATGGACTACCTGAACTTCCGCTTCACCGGGAAGGCGGCGGCCTCGTACGCGACCATCACGCTGCACTGGGCGACCGACAATCGCGACCTGTCGAAGGTGCAGTATTCCGACGCGCTGCTGGGCGTGCTGGGGCTCGAGCGCGACAAGCTGCCTGACCTGCTGCCCGCGGGCTCGGTGCTGGGCCCGCTGCGGGCCGAGGCGGCGCGCGAGCTGGGGCTCTCGGAGAAGGTGCAGGTGGTGATGGGCACGCCCGACATCCAGGCCGCGGCGGTGGGCTCGGGCGCGGTGCGCGACGGCGAGGCGCACCTGTGCATCGGCACCTCGTCGTGGATCATCGCGCACCTGCCGTACAAGAAGGCCGACCTGTTCCACAACATGGCCACGCTCCCTTCGGCCATTCCCAACCGCTTCATGCTCACCAACGAGCAGGAATCGGCGGCCGGCGCCCTCAACTTCCTCAAGGACAGCCTGCTCTTTCCGGAAGACGAGCTCGCCACCGCCATGCCCGCCGACGTGCACCAGGCGTTCGGCGCCATGGCCGCGCGGATTCCGCCGGGCAGCGGGGGGCTGCTCTTCACGCCCTTCCTCAACGGCGAGCGCTCGCCGGTCGACGATCGCAGCGTGCGCGGCAGCTTCGTGAACCTCTCGCTCACCACCACCCGCGCCCACCTGGTCCGCGCGGTGATGGAAGGCGTCGCGTTCAACACGAAGTGGCTCTTCGGCTTCTGCGAGAAGTTCATGGGCAAGCGGGTGGAGCAGCTCACCATCATCGGCGGCGGCGCCCGCTCGGACGTGTGGTGTCAGATCTTCGCCGACGTGCTCGACCGCCCCATGCGCCAGGTGAAGGACCCGGTGATGGCGAACACCCGCGGCGCGGCGTTCATCGGGGCGAACGCGCTGGGCAGGCTGAAGTTCGAAGAGGTGCCTGACCTGGTGCCGATCGCGAAGACGTGGGAACCGCAGCCCGCCCATCGCAAGCTGTACGACGAACACTTCGCGCAGTTCCTCGAGGTCTACCGGGGCACCAGCAAGGTGTGCGCGAAGCTCAACAAGGCTCAGGAGTCGACCTCATGACACTCAAGTCTCTCGGCCAGGACCTGCTCAACCGCGTCGATCCGCGGCTCATCGCGATGACCGAGCGGGCGATGAAGTCGATCCCCTTCGTGCGCGCGCGGCTGGAGAAGGAATACGGGAGCATGCTCGGCGGGCTCGAGCACTCCCTGCGGCCGTACGCGGGCACGGTCGAGAGCTACTCGAAGCTGCCTGAGCAGGGGCGCTCGCGCGATGACCTGCTGGCGGAGATCGAAGGCCTCGCCGCGAAGGAGACCCCGCGCTGGCGCGACGGCTTCCTCTCGGGCGCCGTGTACAACGGCGACGCGGGGCACGTGGCGTTCATGAACCGCGTGTACGCCGCCACCTCGCAGGTGAACCCGCTGCACTCCGACGTGTGGCCGAGCGCGTCGAAGTACGAGGCGGAGATCGTCTCGATGGTGGCCGACATGCTCGGCGCAGGGCCGCAGAACGTGTCGGCCTCGCGCGAGGAGCAGATCTGCGGCGCGGTCACCTCGGGCGGCACCGAGAGCATCTTGCTGGCGATGAAGGCGTACCGCGATCGCGCGCGCACCGAGCGCGGCATTCGCCGGCCCGAGATGGTGGTGCCCTCGACGGCGCACGCGGCGTTCGACAAGGCCTCGCAGTACTTCGGCATCAAGATGAAGCGGGTGCCGGTGGGCCCGGACTTCGTGGCCGACGTGAAGAAGATGAAGGCGGCGGTGACGAAGAACACGGTGGTGATCGTCGCGTCGGCGCCGTGCTTCCCGTACGGGCTGGTGGACTCGGTCACCGAGCTGGCCGCGTTCGCGAAGAAGCGCCGCATCGGCTGTCACGTCGACGCGTGCCTGGGTGGCTTCGTGTTGCCCTGGGCGCGCAGGCTGGGCGCGCCGGTCGAGGCCTTCGACTTCTCGGTGCCGGGCGTGACCTCGATGTCGGCCGACACGCACAAGTACGGCTACGCGGCGAAGGGCACCTCGGTGGTGCTGTACCGCGGGCACGAGCTGCGCTCGCACCAGTACTACACGGTGACCGACTGGCCGGGCGGGCTCTACTTCTCGCCCACGCTCGCGGGCAGCCGGCCGGGCGCGCTGAGCGCGGCGGCGTGGGCGGCGATGGTCTCGATGGGGCAGAGCGGCTACCTCGACGCGACGAAGCGCATCCTCGCCACCACCGAGCAGATGAAGGCCGGGGTGCGGGGCATTCCCGAGCTGGAGCTGATCGGCGAGTCGGTCTTCATGGTCGCGTTCCGCTCGACCAGCCTCGACGTGTACCGGGTGCTGGATGAAATGGGGAAGCGCGGCTGGAACCTCAACGGGCTCCATCGGCCCGCGGCGGTGCACCTGTGCGTGACGCTGCGGCACACCCAGCCGGGCGTGGCCGAGCGCTTCGTCACCGACCTGAAGGCGGCGGTGGCCGAGGTGAAGGGCTCACCCGCGTCGAGCGGCGGCATGGCGCCCGTGTACGGCATGGCCGGCACGATGCCGCTCAAGGGCCTCGTGGGGGACTTCCTGAAGCGGTACCTCGATCTCCTCTACAAGGTGTGACGGTGCGCCCCGGTGAGTTGATCGAGAGCTCTCACCGTTCACCCCGAGCGGAGTCGAGGGGCGAGTCCCTGCGAGCCCGGGCGCCCATCCTTCGACTCCGGTCGGGACGAACGGGGGGCGGAGGGCTCGTGGTCGCGTTCGTGCTGCTCTGCGGCTGCTCCGAACCGACGGACCTCGCGTCAGCCGCGCGGAAGCAGGGCGTCGCCGAAGGTGAGATCGCCCACGTGGTCCGCCTGGCCGGGCACGCCCCGGTCTTCGTCGGCTCGGTGCACGAGTTCTTCCAGCGCTCGGGCTCTGCCGTCGCGGTCGAGGGTGGCCACGTCGTGCGCGTCCGCCTGGCTGACGTGGTTGTTCCGACGCTGAACCTGGTGCTCCCGCACCTCGTCGAGCTGGAGCTGCGCCGCGCGAAGCTGACCTCGCTGAAGGGGCTCGCCGGTGCGCCGCAGCTCGAGCAGTTGGTCGTCAGTGAGAACGCGCTCACCACGTTGGAGGGACTCGCGGCGTTGCCGAAGCTCCGCGTGCTCTCCGTGTCGCAGAACCCGCTCACGGCTCTCGCCGGCCTGCCGCCCGGCCTGACGGCGCTGGAAGCGACTGACGGCGCGGTGATTTCGCTCGAGGGGCTGCCCGCGGCGCTGAGCAGCCTCAACCTCAGCCGGCAGAAGCTCGTCACGCTCGAGACCCTGCCGGTGCTGCCGGCGCTGCGGACGCTGTACCTCGATGGGAATCCGCTCACGAACGTCGAGGGCCTCGAGCGCGCTCCGGCGCTGGAGTACGTGGGCCTGCGGCAGACCGCGGTGACCGACGTGGCCGCGCTCTCCCGGCTCCCGGCCTTGCGGCGTGTCGATCTGCGCGAGACGAAGGTCGTCTCGAGGCCGGCGGTCGACGCGGGCGTGCAGTTCGAACACGACGGCGTGTGGGGCGTGGTCGATGCGGGGCGCGTGCTGACCGTGTGGAACGGCATCCCGATTCCCGAGCCTGATCAGCCGTTCGTGCAGGGCCTGCCCGCGCGCAGCGGCAGCCTCACGAGCCTCTCGAAGTCGTGGAACGTCGACGGCGTGGGCGGCGCGAACGTGGTCACCGGCCGCGATGGCCAACCGCACGGCAAGGTGAAGCTCAGCGTGGAGAAGGGAAGGGCCCGCGCGTACCTCGAGTACCTCGCCGGCTACTTCGTGTTCTGCGACGCCGAGCCGGGGAAGCCGTGCGAGGTGCGGGGGGCGTTGATCGCCGGGTCGCGGGGGAGCAGGTCGGTCAGCGCGCTGAAGAGCTCGTCGATGTCGGGGCCGACGAGCTGGGAGGTCGTGCTCGACTCGATGGGCGGCAGGGCGGAAGGTGTGCAGGTCGAGTTCACGGCCCGCTGAAGGCACAGAAGAAGCGTTGAACGTGGCAGCACGGTTGACGCGGCTGGGAAAGCGCCCCGGCTCCACCTGCTCGAGGTGCGGGTCCTTGCCCGAGGAGAGAGGCATGCGCGCGACGAGCACGGCGCAAACCCGAAAACACCACGCACCATCGAGGCGCTCGATGAGCGGAAGGCCTGCAGTTCGAGTTTCGGTCCCCCAGCGCTGTACAGTGACGCATGCTCTCGCTTCCGGTCGTGTTGGCGCTCGTGGTCGGTGCTTCACCTGCGTCGCCGCTCGAGGCGGCCAAGGTGCACCTGGCCGCGGGCAAGCTGGACGACGTGCTCTTCGACCTCGACGGGAAGACCTTCCCGCCCGCCGAGCGGCCAGCCGCCGCCGCGGTGCTCGCCGAGGCCGCGCGCAGTGCGCTCGAGAGCAAGGACCTCGTGCTCGCGCTGCAGTTCGCGCAGATGGCGCTGCGCCTCGACAAGAACCAGCCGCTGGCCCTCGAGACGGGTGCGCTCACGTCGTTGCGGCAGAAGCAGTTCGACCCGGCCGAGGACTATGCGGATCGGTGGATCGCGCTCGACCCGAAGGCGGCCGCGCCGAGGCTGTTGCGCGCGGAGATCTCCCTCGAGGAAGGGGAGTGGGCGAAGGTGATCTCGCTCACCCGGGAGGTCAACGCCGCGAAGTTGTCCCAGGCCGATCGCGCCCGGCTGGTGAGCGTGGTGCAGGCGGCGACGAAGGAACTCGGCGAGCGCGAGTCGGCCCGCTCGGAGGCGAAGACGCTGCAACAGCAGCTCGAGGTGCAGATGGCGCAGCTCGAGCGCGCAGCCTCGACCGCGCGCGCGATGCCGGTCAGGGCGCAAGGGCAGAAGGTCATCGTCTACGGCACCGCGTGGTGCGGCTACTGCAGCAAAGCCAAGGCCTGGCTCACCGCGCACCAGGTGCAGTTCGAGTCGAAGGACATCGAGAAGGAACCCGAGGCGGCCGAAGAGCTCGCGGCCAAGAAGCGCCGCGTTGGCAGGCGCCAGGGCGGGGTGCCAGTCATCGACGTGGGCGGCGAGCTGGTGTTCGGCTTCGACGTCCCCGCGCTGGAGCGGCTCTTTCCGTCACGGTGAGTCCCACCAGACTTCCAGGGGTGAACACTCAGGGAATCTTGTAGGGGCCGTCGGTGAGGTAGTCGTGTTCGTTCGTCTGCGAACTGCCGGTGAGGCACACGCGCTCACTTACCGGCGCGTAGCGCCCGTCGGCCGCGGTGACGAAGTGAGTCAGGGTGAGGCAGTCTCGATCGATCTGCGTCACGCGCGCACCGGCGGTTCCGATTTGCGCGTTGCGCCGCGCCACGAAGCCCTTGCCGACGCGGTTCTCGAACATGGCCACCGACTCCGCCCCTCGCGCGACGATGGCCACGAGCTTGAGTTCTCCGAGGTCGTGTCTGCAGAGGGACGTCGTGCACTGCGCGGTCAGTTTCTCGCCTTCAGGCGGCTTCGCGAAGGGATCTCGCGGTGCACCGGCCAGTGAGAGCAACGACGTGAGCATCAGGCCGGCGAGAAGTGAGCGCATGCTGGGCAGCGTAGGGCTGTGGTTCGCTGGTGGAAAGGCGAGTGGGTCCTACATCCTGGTTGGCCCCCTCCCCCACCGGTCCGCACCGCCCGCGCCAGCTGATCTCGGTGGCGAGGCCGTCGCGTTCACCGGTCTCCGCGTGCGCCTCGAGGAGCTGCCTCCAGCGTCATCCGCTCGGGTGACTACTTCCGGCGCTGATACACCCCGTCCTTCTTGAAGTAGCTCGTCGCGTACACGCGCGGGCCGGTCGAGGGGCGGAACCGGTTGTACTTGAAGAAGCCCGGGTGCGTGCCGACGTCGGGGATCGCCAGGGCGTTGAACGTGTCCGTCGCGGGCTGCGCGACCTCGTTCATCTCGCCGACCGACGCCTTCGCGTTCTTGATGCCGTCGGGGTGCGAGGCGGTCACCCACCACGCGCCGAAGCCGTCAGCCGCCGTGGGCGGGGTGAGCTCGAGCGCCAGGCCATCGGCCACCGCCTCGGTGCCCTCGGGGATGGTGTCGAGCGGCTTGCGATCGGCCTCGGTGAGCAGCCCGCCGATGAAGGCCTTGAGGGCCGCGCGCATTTCGGGCGCCTCGCTCTTGGTGCCCACTTCGATGCCGGCCGGCTTCGCCGGGTCGCCGTAGACGTTGAGCTCGACGTTGTCGCCGGCGAACGAGAGGTACGGCACCGACGCGAGCTCACCGACCTCGATGACGGTCGCGGGGATCTGCTTCAGGTCTGCGCCCCACGGCTGGGCGCGGGCCGCCTTCACCACGGCCTCCATCGCGGGGAGCCGCGACTGAAAGTCCGCACCGCCGGACGACGAGGTCGCACAACCACCGAGCACCACAAACGCACCGACGAGCAGAATGAATCGCATGAAACCCTTCCTGAAGTGAGGAGGGCGGCACCCTAACGATTCTCATGCGTGAAACAAGGCGCGTCAGGAGTCGATGATGGTGGTGTTGCGCTCGTCTTCGGTGCGGGCGGTCTGCTCGCCGGTCTCGCCCGGACCGCGCTGAGCGTGGTGTGGCTGGGTCGGCCCGCCGGGCACGTAGGCCGCGACCACCTCGGTCTTCTGGCTCGACTGCGTCTCCACGCGGCGATCGAGCGCGCGCAGCGAGGCGAGGGCGATCTCCGCGGAAGGCGGGCGCTGATCAGGGTTCTTCCCCAGCATGCGATCGACCCACGCCTCGAGCGCCTCGCTTACCTCGGGCCGCAGCGAGCGCAGCTTCGCGGGCGCCTCGGAGAAGTGGCTGCGCGCGTTCTCGGGGATGTTCTTGAGCGGGAACACCGGGCGCCCGGTGAGCAGCAGGAACGCGATGCACCCCACCGCGTAGAGATCGCTCGAGGCCACCGCGTGCCCCAGCAGCTGTTCGGGCGCCATGAAGCCCATGCTGCCCACCGCCATCGACGGCCCGGTGAGCACTTCCTTGCGCCCCTCGCGCCGGGCCACGCCGAAGTCGAGCAGCTTGATCCGCGGGCGGTCGCCGGTGAGCACGAACACGTTGCTGGGCTTCAGGTCGCGGTGAATCACGCCTGCCCGGTGCGCCGCGGCGAGCGCGTCGAGGATGCCGTCGAGGATCAGCACGATGTCTTCGACGGGCAGGTTGCGCTGCTTGAGGTGCACCGAGAGCGGCAGGCCCTGCAAGAGCTCCATCACCAGGTACGGGCGGCCCTCGCCCATCAGCCCCACGTCGGACACCACCACGATGCCCGGGTGGCGGATGGCGATCACCACGCGCGCCTCTTCGAGCAGCCGGCGCCCGGCGTTGCTGGCGTCGTCCGTCTTCTCGCGCAGCACCTTGACGGCCACGCGGCGGTTGCTGGGCTTGTGCTGCGCCTCGTACACCTCGCCCATCGACCCCGAGCCGATCAGCCCGAGCAGCCGGTACCCCGCGATCATCGTGCCTTCCGGGAGGGAGCGTGGAGGCGTTCGGGTGCTCATCGACTCCGAAGGCTAGTACGGCGGCTGAAAAGTTCGTGCAGCCTCTCTCCCTCTCCCTGCGAAGCGGGGAGAGCGAACTCGCGCCTCGAGGGAGAGAGAGGGTGGGGTGAGGGGCCCACGGGTGATCATTTCGGCGCCTGCAAGGAGCCCTTCGCGTCGAAGGCGTCGGTGAAGCGCGACAGGCCCACGTACGCGCCGTGCCGCTGGAGCACGTGGTAGACGGCCGACCAGCTGGTGGGCTGCTCCGGGTAGACGCCTCCGCCGAGCATGAGCTGCAGCCCGCTCTTCGGAGGCAGCACCGGCAACGGCCAGCGCTTCGCCTTCGTCTTCTCCGACAGCTCGTGCAGGGACGCGCCGGTGTCGAGCTTCCGGATGCCCGCGATGGTGCTCTCGTCGAAGAGGATGCCCGAGTTGTAGACGAGCGAGGCGATCACGAACTGCTCGTCGAGCGGCCGCTTGCCCAGGCTGGCGCGCCCCTTCGCCAGCAGCTTCCGCTCGGCGATGCGCTTCTCCCAGACCCACATCGCCGCGGTGCCGGCCAGCGCCTCTTCGAAGCGGAAGTTGCGGGACAGGTACGGCGCGCCGTCGCGCCACTGCACGATCTCCCCCAGCTTCGTACCGACCTCTTCGTCGAGCAGCTTCACCAGCGGCGCCAGGTCGACGAAGCCCTTCGCGATGTCGTCGAGGCCGATGCCCTGCACCGGGTGAATCGACTCGAGCTGATCCTGCCGCTCGCGCAGCAGCACCGCGCCGCCTTCGGCGAGGAAGGTGACGATCAGCTCCTGCTCGGTGACGCGGAACGGCGCGTGCTCGTTCTCGAGCCAGCGGTTGCACGCCTTCGCCGCCGTGCGCGCGGCCACCTTGAGGCGCGTCTCGTATTCGGCCGTGTCCCACCGCTCGTCGAGGTAACCGAAGTAGCGCCTGGGGAAGACGCCGGTGGCGACGAAGGCCTCGAGCTTGAACGCCTCGGCTTCGATCACCTGGCGGCGCACCTGCGTGGCGTCGAGGGGAAACTTCTGCGCCCGCTTGCCCGCGAGGTTCTCTGCGACGAGCCGCGAGAGCTGCGAGGTCACCTCGCCCGCGTCGCAGGCGTCGACGCGCTTCAGCTTCGCGTGCAGGGCGGCGGCGGTCTTCTGCAGCGTCACCTCGAGGGCGCGGGCGTCTTCTTCCTTCACCACCTTGCGCAGCTCGGCGCCGACCGGGTCGGCCCTTGCCTGAAGCGAAACGCTCGCGAGCAGGAGCACCACGCCGAGTGAGTGGATCGGCCCAGCGATCACCGTTCACCCCGAGCGCAGTCGAGGGGCGACTTCCTGCGAGCCACCGCGCCCATCCCTCGACTCCGCTCGGGACGAACGGGCGCGGCGCCGGCTTCGCTTTTCAAGAGACCACCCACGTTCTTCCGACGCTCGCTCGCACGCACTCGTTCCCTTGACTCATGAGGTCCCGCCCCGCAGTGTTGCCTGCACCTTGGACCCGATCGGCGCCCTCTCGCACTTCCTCTTCCCCCCGCGCGGCCAGCCCCGCAGGCCGGTCGACGAGCAGGCGATGGGGCTGGTGGCGCAGCCCGCGCGGAGCACCCTGCAGATCGTCAGCACCGCGACGCTGCTGTTCTACGCGGCCGAGCGGGGCCACAACCCCAGGGTGAACTCGGTCTTCGACGCGCTGGTCTATTGCACCACGTGTCTCTCGGTCGGCTACGGCGACATCTTCGCCATGACGCCGATCGGCAAGCTCGTGGGCTCGGCGCTGATGACGCTCGGGCCCGCGCTCTCGAACGCCGCCCTCGACGGGCCCCAGGGCAAGAAGGCGGATGATCAGACCGAGCGGGAGATCCTGGCCACGCTGCAGGAGATCTTGCGCAGAATGCCCCCCGCCCCGTAGTCGCGGGCCTGACTTGCGGTATGAGGCGCGGGTGATCAGGTCCCTCCTCGTCTTCGCTCTTTGCTTCGCGGCCGCCGGCTGCAGCCCTCCAGCGGGGCCGTGCACGCCGAGCTCCTGCTTCGGCTGCTGTGACGCCTCGGGCCAGTGCCAGCCCGGCACCGGCGATCTCGCCTGCGGCGCCGGCGGCGCGACCTGCGGCGTCTGCTCGGGTGGACTCTCGTGCCAGGCGAGCACGTGCCTCGCGACTTCGACGGGCGGTGGCGGAGGCGGAGCCGTGGGCGGCGGAGGTGGTGCGCTCGGCGGCGGCAGCGGTGGCGGCGCCGCCGGCGGCGGGAGCGGAGGCGCCGGCGGTGGCCAGACCGGCACCTTCACCGTGAGCGGCCGCGTGACGTACGACTTCGTGCCCGCGCCGTACAACGTCGCCACCGCCACCGGCACGCTCGACTTCGCGAGCTCGACGCAGCGCCCGGTGCGCAACGCCGTGGTGCGCGTGGTCGAAGGCACGGCCGTGCGCGCGATGACGAACACCGCCGCCGACGGCGCGTACTCGCTCACCTTCACCGCGACCAGCGCGGGCCCGCTGGCGGTGCAGGTGCTCGCGCGGACCTCGACCCCGGCCATCACCGTGCAGGACAACACCGCGGCCAACGCGGTCTGGGCCATCGGCGCGGCGGTGCCCGCAGGCGGAGGCACGCTCGACCTGCGCGCCACCCACGGCTGGGCCGGCACCCGCTACGACGCTGCCCGGCGCACGGCGGCGCCCTTCGCCCTCCTCGACGCGATGTACGGGGCTGCCACCGCGTTCACCACCGCGCGCCCGGCGCTCCAGTTCCCCGCGCTCGCGGTGAACTGGAGCCCCAACAACACCACCGACACGAACGGCACCATCGCGCAGGGCTTCATCGGCACGTCGTATTTCGAGCCCTCGGAGAACGGCATCTACGTGGTGGGGAAGGACGGCGTCGACACGGACGAGTACGACAACCACGTCATCGTTCACGAGTGGGGGCACTTCTTCGAGGTGGCGGTCTCGCGGTCAGACAGCCTCGGCGGCAACCACAGCACCGGCGACGTGCTCGATCCGCGCGACTCGTTCAGCGAGGGCTGGTGCGACGCCGCGTCGGGCATGCTGCTCGGCGATCCGCTCTACGTCGACACCTACTTCACCGGCGGCACCATCGACGCCTTCGGGTGGGACCTCGAGAACGAGCCCAACCCCACTGACGACACGTCGCCCGGCAGCTTCTCGGAGGCCAGCGTGATGCGGCTCATCTACGACGCGTGGGACCCGGCGAACGAAGGCGCGTGGGACGGCACCTCGCTGGGCCTGGGCCCCATCGCCGACGCGTTCACCAACGGCCACCGCACCACGTCCGCGTTCGCGACGCTGGGCAGCTTCGTCACCGCGTTGAAGGCGGCGCCGGGCGTGAGCGCGGCCACCGTCGACACCCTGCTCGCGCACTGGAACATCGGGCCCATCACCACCGACTTCGGCGCGGGCGACGGTCCCCTGCGGGCGATGTACGTCGACGTGGCTGCGCTGCCGCTCAACCAGTCGGTCACCCTCGACGGCCGCGAGGAATACAACTTCGCCTCGCAGAACAAGTACTGGGTCGTCACCGGCAACGGCGCGCGCCTCACGGTCACGGGCACCAGCTCGCGCGACGTGGCGGTCGGCGCGTACCGCTCTGGCGTCGAGGTCGGCTACGCCGATGACGGCACCAGCGGCGCCGAGACGTTCTCGTTCAACTCCGTGGCCGGCATCACCTACGTCGTCAACCTCACCGGGTACGGCGCGCTCAACGGCACCTACAACTCCACCATCGCGATCACCAGCCCATGAAATCGATCCTCCTCGTGTCTGTCATTGCCGTCGCCGGTTGCACCACTCCCACCAGCGTGTCGTCGCCTTCGCCCACGAAGGGCAAGCCGAGCGCGCCGGTCGCCGTGTCAGGTGAGCTCACCGCCACCTCGGCCCGCCTGCGGGTCAGCTTCGAGGCCGCCGCGGAGAACGTGGAGATCGTCGTCAGCGGCATCGACGGCCTGGTGGTCGAGGGCGAGGGCGCGCTGGTGAAGAAGGGCACGTTCACCCGCGGCGAGTCGAAGGACTTCGACGTGAAGTTCACCGCGCCGCCCGCCGGCCGCTCGCAGCTGGTGCTCAGCGTGTCGGGCTCGTTCAATGGCGCTTCGCGCGCGCGGGTGGCGAGCTTCACCGTCGGCACCGGGCCGCTGCCGGAGTCGGGAACGGTGATGACCACCGATGACGGTGAGCGGGTGAAGGTGATGCCTGCGGAGACTCCGAAGTAGTTGGGCTGGCCCTATCCCGACCGTGGGGTCGCTTCGCCTCGGCGCATCTTCCGCTCCGCTGCCCTCAGGTTCGACACTTTGCGGGTCTGCATTTCCACAAGCAGCCCGGGGAAGGGTCGTCGGCCTGGGTCTTCGGCCGTGCTCGGCTCGCACAGCCCCTCACTTCGGGCATTTCTTGACACATTGATTTCAAGCTTCGACGCTTGAAAAGGAGACGTGCGGTACCACCGTACAGCCGGCTGTACGCTGGGCTCTCACGTCGTACTTCGCAGCGAATTTGTCAGTCCTTGCCCCGAGCCGAGAGGTCCGCCCGGGTCGCTTCGCCTCGGCGCATCGAGGGAGACACAGTGCTCCACTCGCGCTCGAGGTGGGTGTAGCTTCCGCCCGCTTCGCAGCGGGAGGATTTCATGGCGACGAAGAAGATCTTGATGAAGGCGGCGGCGACGAAGATCGATCTGCCCGGCCTCATCAAGAAGCTCACCGCGAACACGGATGCCTCGCGGATGCAGAAGGTGACGAAGATGCTGCGGGCCGACCGGTTCCAGCTCTTCGCAGAGGTGACGGGCGACCACCTCACCGGCGTGGTGAAGAGCCAGACCGACGGCGACCTCGTCTACGCCTGCCGCCTGGGCAAGGGCGGCGAGTTCTTCTGCTGCACCCAGAACCTCAAGCACTGTGGCGGGCTCCGGGGCGCGCTGTGCAAGCACCTGCTGGTGTTGATCATCGGCCTCGCGCAGTCCGGCGAGCTGGCGCCTGAGCTGGCCCACGCGTGGAGCCTCAACAGCCGCAGGAACAAGCCGGTGCTCGACGCCGACGCCGCCACCGCCACCTTCGTCCGCTACAAGGGCGCGCAGGCCGGCGAGGTCGACTGGCGGCCCACCGAGACCATCCCTGAGGACTACTACGCCCTGTGAGGGCTCTCGACTCCGCTCGAGCTGAACAAAGCGCCGAGGTCACCGCGACGCTCCTCGAGCTGCAGAAGTGCTTCGAGGACCTCGTGGTGCGCGGGGTGAAGTCTGCCGGCCCCGACGACGTGAAGCACCTGCAGGCGCTGGGCGAGGAGTTCGGCCGCTCGGGCGCGGCCTACGTGGCGAGGGTCGTCGACGAGCTGGTCCGCGCCGCGCGCGAAGGTGATGACGGCGCCGCGCGCGCGCTGCTCCGCGCGCAGACCGCGAGCCGGGTGTTCGAGCGGGTGCTCTCCCTCGACGCCGCGGTCGAGGCGTTCTTCGACGGCTCTGAGCTCGCGCCCGCCCGCAAGCCGAAGCAGGAGCTGCCCGCCCTCGAAGACCGCGCCGCCCTGGTGCCCTTGCTGCGGGAGCTGGCCGAGGTCGTCGAGGGCCTCGTCTCTTCCGGCCTCACCACCGCCTCGGCCGCCACCCGGCAGAAGCTCGACGCCAGCGCGAAGGAGGCCGCACGCTCGAAGCTGGGCCGCCTCTCGGCCTCGCTGCGCTACGTCAACGACGAGCTCGGGCGCTTCCTCGACGAGAGCGAACACTTCTCGGCGCGCCGGCTCGCGTTCTTCCTCAACCGCACCTGGCTGATCAGCCGCGGCCTCGAAGAGGCGATCGCCGAGGAGGATCGCGCCGCGCTCTCGCGACTGCTCTGGCAGACGGCGCCCACGCCGGTGAAGTCGCTCTCGGTCGTCACCGTGGGCGTGCAGAAGCGCGCGCTGCTCGACGGCTCGGCGTCCTTCGACTTCCGCTTCCGGGTGGTGAAGGGCTCGGCCGAGCTGCCCACCGGTACGCGGCTCGTCTGGTCCACCGTGTTCAGCGGGAAGAAGGGCGTTCCGGCCGAGGCGTTCCTCCACCTGCCGCAGGTGCAGAAGTTCAACCCGAAGCTGCTGCTCGACCCCACCGAGGTGTTGGTCACCGACGCCGCGGTCACGCTCGACGAGTTCGGCTCAGGGCGGCTGATGCTGGGCCCGAAGTCCACGGTGAAACCCGGGCCTCCCTTCACCGCGTGGGAGTCGGTCGTCTCGTGGGATCCGAAGCGCGCGCTCGAGCGGGCCCGCGCGCACCAGGCCTCTCCGCTCGACCTCGAGGTGGAGCTGCAGGAAGAGCTGGTGGTCACCGACTGGGAGCTCTCGCCCGGCGCCACCAACCCCAACCGCAGGGAGCAGCAGATCTTCCCCCTGCGCTTCGGCGCGCTCGAGCTCGACGCCACCGCGTCCACCGGTCCCGACGGCGAGGAGCTGGCGAAGGCCCTCAAGGGCTTCCTCAAGAAGGGCGCCAAGCGGCCGAAGCTCTACGGCCTGCTCCACTACGAGCTGTGCCGGCTGGTGTTCCAGCCGCTCTCCGCGTTCGACGGCGACGGACCGCCGAAGCACCTCATGATCTCCAGCGAGAAGATCGATCTCGCCTCGCTGATGAAGACCCTCGACTTCTCCTGAAGGAACACCACATGGCCAAGGCACCAGACAAGGAAGCGAAGAGCGACATCCTGCGAGAGCCGGCGGAGGTGCAGTACGCCGCCCAGCTCGAGGCGCTCAAGCAGAACGACGGCGACACCCCGCCCAGCGCGTGGAAGCTCTCGCCCCGCTCGGTGTTCACCTACATCGTGGGCAGCCAGAAGCCGCTGAAGGCCACCATCGGCGGCAAGGCGGTGGAGGTGCCCATCACCCGCAAGTTCTTCGGCGACGACTCGCTGGTCGAGCGGGCCATCGTCACCCTCGCCAGCGAGCGCGCGCTGCTGCTGGTGGGCGAGCCCGGCACCGGCAAGAGCTGGCTGTCGGAACACCTCGCCGCGGGCATCAGCGGCTGCTCCACCCTCACCATCCAGGGCACCGCGGGCACCACCGAGGAGCACATCAAGTACTCGTGGAACGTGGCGCGCGTCATCGCCGAGGGGCCCACGCCGCAGAACATGATCCCCTCGCCCACCATGATCGCCATGAAGGGCGGCGGGCTCTTGCGCTTCGAGGAGATCACCCGCTGCGTGCCCGACGTGCAGGACTCGCTGGTGTCCATCCTCTCGGACAAGAACATCGCGGTGCCCGAGCTGCCCGACGCGAACATGGTGTTCGCCCGCCCCGGCTTCAACGTCATCGCCACCGCCAACTCGCGCGACCAGGGCGTCAACGAGCTCTCGGCCGCGCTCAAGCGCCGCTTCAACTACATCCACATTCCAGTGGTGGGTGATCAGAAGACCGAGATCGCCATCGTGCGCGACCGCTCGAAGGAGTTGCTCGAGCGCTACAAGATCACCGCCAAGCTCGAAGAGCCGGTGCTCGCGCTGCTGGCCACCGTGTTCCGCGAGATGCGCAACGGCGCCTCGTCGGAAGGGGTGAGCTTCCAGAAGCCGTCCACCACGCTGTCCACCGCGGAGGCCATCGGCGTCGCGCTCGACTCGGCCATCCACGCCCGCTACTTCGGCTCGGGGGCCATCGGCGTGCAGGACGTGGCGCGCAACCTGGTCGGCTCGGTGGTGAAGGAAGACCTCGCCGACCTGGCCGTGCTCAAGGAGTACCTGAGCGTGGTGGCCAAGAAGCGCGCCGGCAAGGACGCCACCTGGAAGAGCTTTCACGAAGCGGCGCTGAAGGCGGTCTCGAGCGCTTCATGAAGTCGCCGAAGCTCGACATCGCGCAGGTGCAGCGGCAGGCCGAGGCGGTGCTGGCCGAGGAGCTCTACTGGTTCCCGGTGCGGCACCACTCTCCGGCCGTGGCGCGGCACCTGCGGGCGGCGATGCGCGAGCGCAAGCCGAAGCTCGTGTTGATCGAAGGTCCCGCTGACGCGAGCGCGCTGATCAAGCACGTGGTGGACGCGAAGACGAAGCCGCCGGTCGCGCTCTATTCGAGCTTCCGCGACGACGACAACGTGCTGGGCCTCGCCGGGATTGCCAGCGCCGCGCCCGACATTCCGCCGCGCTTTCCCGTCTGGTACCCGATGCTCCCCTACTCACCCGAGTACGTGGCGATGGTGGAAGCCGACGCGCTCGGTGCCGACGCAGTGTTCATCGATCTCCCGCACCACGCGCTGATCAACCCCGAGGACTGGAAGCACAAAGCTCCGGCCGAGGAAGAAGAGGGAGAGGAAGACGACGACGAGCCCACCGAGGAGACCGCTCCCGAGCGCCACACCTGGGAGTCCATCGTGGTGGAGAGCAGCTTCTACCAGACGATGGCGAGGGTCGCGGGCTACCGCAGCTGGAACGAAGCGTGGGACTCGCTCTTCGAGGTCGGCCACCGCCACCCGACGTACGAGGACTTCCGCCGGGACTTCGCCTGCTTCTGCGCCGCGGTGCGCGCCACCGCGTCTCCCGAGCGCATCGAGCGCGACGGCACGCTCGCCCGCGAGCGCTTCATGCTGCAGACCATCCGCGCCGAGCTGGCCAAGCGGAAGGTGAAGCCGAAGGACGCGATGGTGGTGTGCGGCGGCTTTCACCTCTTCCTCGATCGCGACGACACCACGCCGCCTCCGCCGGTGCCGAAGGGCACGTGCCTGTCTACGGTGGTGCCGTACTCGTACTTCCGCGTCTCGGAGCTGGCGGGCTACGGCGCCTCGAACCGCGCGCCGAAGTATTACCAGTCGGTGTGGGAGCACCACGCGGACCCGGAACCGTGGGTGGGCGCGATGGTGGAGCACGTCACCTCGGTGCTGGCGAAGGGCCGCAAGGAAGGCGAGCCGCTCTCGGCCGCCGACGCCATCTCGGTGACTCAGCACGCGCGCATGCTGGCCGCGTTGCGGGGCCGGCCCGCGCCCATCCTCGATGACCTGCGCGACGCGCTCATCTCCTGCTGCTGCAAGGGCAGGCCGGAAGAGGAGGGCCGGGTGCTCCTCAAGGCGATGACCCACGTCGAGGTGGGCACCGCCATCGGCCGGGTCACGCCCGCGCTGGGGCGCCTGCCCATCGTCCACGACTTCTACGCGCAGCTCGACGCCCTGGACCTCGGCGAGGTGATGGGGAAGGAGAAGAAGCTGGTGCTCACCCTCGACCTCCGCGAGGAACAGGGCGCACGCCGCTCGGCGTTCTTCCACCGGCTGCTGAAGCTCGAGGTGCCGCTGGCCGCGCTCGAGGGCGGGAGCACCGGCGACGGCTCAACGCTCTTCCGCGAGAAGTGGCGGCTGGCGTGGGCGCCGAAGGTCGAGACGCAGCTGCTCGAGCGCAACCTCTACGGCGACGCGGTGGAGAGCGCCGCGATGGCCAAGCTCGAGGAGGACGTGGCGAAGGAGCAGCGCCACGCCGGCCAGACCTGCCTGCGCCTGCTCGAGTCGGTCTCGATGCAGCTGCCGCACGTGATGCAGCGCCTCGAGGCCGCCGCGGGCGCCGCCATCGACGAAGACCGGCACTTCAACTCGCAGTGCGAGGCGCTGCTGCACCTGCTCGTGCTCGACCGGCTCGCGGTGCAGAAGAACCTGGGGCGCGAGGCCATCGCCACCCTCGCCGCGCGTGCGTACGCCCGCGCCTGCCTCGCCATCAGCGACCTCGGTGCCATTCCCGTCGATCAGCAGGAAGGCACCATCGCCCACCTCAAGTCGCTGGCCGAGGCGGTGCTGGGCGGCGACCAGTTCGATCGACCGCTGTTCACCGACAGCGTGAAGTCGGCCGCGCTCACCTCGCAGTCACCCTTCATGCAGGGCGCGTTCGCCGGCATCCTCACCGAGCTGCGCGAGCTCGACCCGAAGGACCTCGCCGCGCGCGTCGCTGCCTACGCGGCGTCGGAGCCGGCGAAGATGGTGCTCGCCGGCGAGTTCCTCGACGGGGCCTTCGCGGTGTCGAAGACCTCGATGCTGCTCGGCGCGGAGTCGCTGGTGTCGGCCATCGACGAGCTGCTGCGCGCCGCGCCGTGGGAAGACTTCATGACCTTCCTGCCCAAGGTGCGGAACGCGTTCGAGCGGCTCCACGAGCGGCAGCGGCTCGCCTTCGCAGACCGGGTGGCGGTGCACTACGGGCTGCGCGAGGTGGAGCAGTTGACCGAGGTGAAGGCCACCTCCGCGGGCGCGGCCGTGTACATGGCCGCCGTGGACGCGCGGGTCGCCGCCATCATGAAGGAGTGGACGTTCTGATGGCCGCCCGGAAACCGAAAGCAGCGCCCGCGCTGCCCCCCGCGAAGGTGCTCAGCCCTGAGGACCAGGCGCGGGTGGCCCGCTGGCGGCTGGTGCTGGGCAAGGTGGGAGAGCAGCAGGGCCTCACCGTGGGCGACGACGCGCAGGCCCGCAGCGCGCAGCAGGCGATCGACTTCGTCTTCGACGACGGGAGCAAGGGCGCGGGCGGCGAGGGCTCGCAGCTCACGGTGCCGAAGTGGATCGACGCGGTGAGCGAGCTCTTCCCCCGGCAGGCCAAGGAGGTGCTCGAGCGCGAGCTGATCTCCCGCCGCGGGGTGAGCGCGTTGCTCGATCACCCGAAGCTGCTGGAGAAGGTCGAGCCCAACGTCGAGCTGGTGAAGACGTTGATGACGCACAAGGACCTGCTCGATCCGCGCGCGCGCATCCTCGCGCGGAAGATCATCGACAAGGTGGTGCAGGACCTGAAGAAGAAGCTCGAGATCCGCGTGGAGCGGGCCATCGTGGGCGCGCTCCGCAAGGACAGGCACTCGCCCCGGCGCGTGTTCAGGAACCTCGACCTCAAGCGCACGCTGCGCCGGAACCTGCACCACTGGGACGAAGAGAAGAAGCTGCTGCTGGTCGACCGGCTCTTCTACTTCGCCGCCGAGCGCAACAAGCGGCCCTGGCACATCATCGTGTGCGTCGACCAGTCGGGCTCGATGCTCGACTCCGCCATCTTCTCGGCGGTGATGGCGTCGATCTTCGCCGAGCTGCCCGGGGTGAAGACCTCGCTGGTGCTCTTCGACACCAACGTGGTCGACCTGTCCGACGAGGTCGGCTCGCCGGTCGACGTGCTGCTCAAGGTGCAGCTCGGCGGCGGCACCGACATCACCCAGGCGCTGCAGTACTCGAGCACGCTGGTGAGCGAGCCGCAGCGCAGCATCGTGGTGTTGATCACCGACTTCTTCGAGGGCCGCGACGACGCCGACCTGGTGGGGCAGGTGCGCGCCATGGCCGATGCGGGCGTGCGGATGATCGGGCTGGGCGCGCTCGGGTACGACGCACGGCCTGAATACAACAAGGCCACCGCCGGCAAGTGCCGCAAGGTGGGCATGGACATTCTCGTCTGCACGCCGGAGCGGTTGGCCGAGGCGATGGCAGAGATCATCAGGGGCTGAAGATGGCGACGAAGAAGCAGGAGAAGAACCCGAAGAAGCCGTTCGCGAACCAGCGCTTTGCGTTCTTCGGGGAGTTCTCGGTCTGGCCCTCGTACCACGGCGCTCTTCCGGCGCAGGTCGCGCAGCGGCTCGGGGCGCGGGTGCAGGACAAGCTCGACGACCAGGTGGACGTGGTGGTGTTCGGAGACCTCCGCGGTACCGGCCGCGCCGAGGCGAAGAAGAAGGCCGAGAAGCTGACCGCGGGCAAGAAGCCGAAGCTGACGGTGCTCGACGAGGCCGCGTTCCGCGAGAAGGTGCGCGTGGACCTGAAGGGCAAGCGCTTCGCCTTCGTGGGCGGCTTCGACAGCAGCCCGGAGGATCACACGCTCGTGCTCAACATGGCCCAGGCCGCCGGCGGCGTGGCGGGTGAGGTCGACGAGGCGCTCGATTACCTTGTGGTGGGCAACCGGCGCGGGCCCTCGAAGGTGGCGCTGCAGAACCGCGCCGAGAAGTTGAACGAGGCGGGGGCGGAGATCGTGAAGCTCGGCGAGACCGCGTTCCTCGAGCTGGTGCGCGTGGAGAAGCCGAAGAAGCCGGGCGGCGC
>JAUXRX010000058.1 GCA_030681645.1 Archangium sp. | reverse complement strand
CGGCGGAGTCACGGGTGGCGGTGGCGGAGTG
Organism: Archangium sp.; assembly: GCA_030681645.1. Taxonomy (GTDB): domain Bacteria; phylum Myxococcota; class Myxococcia; order Myxococcales; family Myxococcaceae; genus Archangium_A. The sequence goes on along the minus strand of JAUXRX010000058.1, from coordinate 56,600 downwards.
ACGGGTGGCGGTGGCGGAGTCACGGGTGGCGGCGGCGGAGTCACGGGTGGCGGCGGCGGAGTCACGGGTGGCGGCGGCGGAGTCACGGGTGGCGGCGGCGGAGTCACGGGTGGCGGCGGCGGAGTCACGGGTGGCGGCGGCGGAGTCACCGGCGGTGGTGGTGGCGGCAGCGGCGGAGGCTCCGGTGGCGGCAGCGGCGGAGGCTCAGGTGGCGGCGGCCAGAGCGGTCCTTTGTGCAATCCGTTCGCGGATGATTGTTGGGACGGCGGCGGTCCCCAGCTCGGCTGCTACCCCGACGCGCCTGACGCATGGACCTGCCAGGTGCACACACCACCGGCCGACGGAGGCATGTGCATGAACTTCCCTCACTGCCCGCCGAACAGAATCTGCACTCAGCTCATGATGAGCGTCACGGCCTGCCTGCTGCTGTGCAATCCCGACGGTGGGCTGACGTGCCCTGATGGCGGCGCCTGCACGTCGATCGTGCAACAACCGGAGTACGGGGTCTGTCAGTAACCGCGCTTCGCGTCAGGGCTCGCGCCAGAGCACGATGCCTCTGCCAAACCGGCTCGGCGAAGCGGTGTCTGCGTTGACCGTGTGGAAGGCCATCACGATCTTCCCGTTGCTCGCGAGCTCGGCCGAGACGTAGCTGCCGAGGAACTGGTGGGTCTTGTCGTCGGCGCCGCAGGTCGTCCACGCCGCCGCGTCTGACGAGCGCGAGAGCTTGGGCCCTCCGCACTGACCGGCGGTGCCGCTGCTGCCGAACTCCGAGGCGAGCACGCCCTTGCCGCCCTGGAACATGAGATCGAGGTACCGCCCACCCTTGTCTTCCGCGTCGTCGGGCACGCGCGCCTCGCTGAAGGCCGCGCCGTCGTCCGAGCGGAACACCCAGGTCGCCTGGGGCGCCGCGGGCCGGCTGAGCAGGGCCGCGACGCGCGGCTTCGTGCCGTCGAAGGCGAGCGTCACCTGGGGCGCGTCGTTCTGGATGTTGGCCGAGTCAGTCACGCGCACCGCCGCGCCGCCCGGCCGCACGTACACGATGGCGGTGTTGTTGGGCACCGGCGCGCCCATCGACAACATCAGGTACGCCACGGCCGGGGCGCCGGTCGAGTCGAGCGCGAGGCTCAGCCCGGTGCGCCCCTTGCGGCCGTCGTCACCGACGTGAGGCAGGAGCGTGCGAGTCCACGTGCCGGCGGCGGTGGACGACGCGTAGTAGTAGCCGTGGAGGAAGCCGATGCCGTCCTGCTCGCCGGCGTCCGCGGCCCACGCCACGTGCACCGTGCCGTTGGCCATGGCGATGCGGGGCGAAGTGGTGTTGCACACCTCCACGCCGTTGACGGGGTCGTTGCGGGTGTACTTCGCCTCGCTCACGCGCTCGGAGGTGCTCCACGTCGCGCCCTGGTCGGTGGAGAAGCTCACGTGCACCGTGGTCTCGTTGTTCGAGCCCACGCAGAACGCCTCGAACTTCTGAAACGCCACCCCGAGCCGGCCGGTGCTCGCGTCGCGCGCCAGCCACACCTGCTGCATGGTGGGGTTGCTGTCCACGCGGCCCACGCTCGCGGCCACCACGACCGGCGCCTTCCACGCGGTGCCGTCGTAGCGCGTGAAGTACACCGCGTTGTTCGCCGGGCTCGCCGCGTCGACCTTGAGGAAGGCGATCATCGGCTGGTCGTCCTTGTCGAGCACGAGCGAGACGTGGAGCCCGTCTTCGGCGTCGGCACCGGCATGCACCTGGCTGAACCCTGCTGGCGCAGCAGGCCCCGGCCCGCAGTTGCAGCCCGAAAGGACCGCCAGCGACAGCACTGCGACAACGAACCCTTTGAACCCGTTCATGTTTTCCCCTCCCGACAACGGTGGCCCCACAGAAATCACAGCAGGCAATTCAGTGAGTTGACCTGAGGCAAGGCGCCCCGGTCACTGAAAAACGTCAGAAACGCCGGGAGGGCGGGGAGCGGGACAGTGCAGGTCAGTCGTGCTTGAAGCCCGCGTCGGACCGCGCCGTGGAAGCCCCAACACCTCCTGCCACGCTGCGCACGCTGCTGACGCTGGCGTGGCCCATCATCGTCGGCCGCGCCAGCCAGACCATCATCGGCCTGTCGGACACGTTGATGGTGGCGCACCTCGGAGCCGCGGCGCTGGCGGCGACGGCCACCGGAGGGCTCAACTCGTACACGGTGCTCATTCTGCCGATGGGCATCACCTTCATCGTCTCGAGCTTCGCCAGCCAGTTCTTCGGCAAGGGCGATCTCGCGGGCGCGCGCCGCTATGGCTGGTACGGGCTGATGGTGGCGGTGCTGACGCTGGTGCTCTCGCTGGTGTCGCGCCCCTTCATCGACGACGTGCTCCGGCTCCTTCCCTACTCGGACGACGTGCGCCGGCTGATGGCAGACTACATGCGCATCCGCCTGCTCTCGGCGGGCGCGTCGATCGGCATCGAGGCGCTGGCGAACTACTACGGCGGCGTGGGCCGCACCCGGCCGGGCATGATGGCCAACCTCGCCGCCATGGTGCTCAACGTGCTCGGCAACTGGCTGCTCATCGACGGGCACCTCGGGTTCCAGGCGCTGGGCGTGTCGGGCGCGGCGCTGGCCAGCACGTTGTCGACGGTGGTGGCCTTCGCGGGCTTCTTCTTCTTCTTCCTGCGCGAGGGGAAACCCGAGGCAAAGGTGAAGCTCCAGCTCTCGGAGTTCGGCCGCATGCTGCGCTTCGGCCTGCCCTCGGGCTTCAACTGGCTCTTCGATTTCGGCGCCTACGTGTTCTTCACCAACGTGGTGGTGGGCGGCCTGGGCACCGCGGCGCTGGCGGCGATGCAGTCGGTGATGTCGCTCAACTCGGTGAGCTTCATGCCCGCCTTCGGGCTCGCGAGCGCGGGCGCCATCCTGGTGGGGCAGGCCATCGGCGCGGGCAAGAAGGACGAGGTGCCCGGGGTGGTGAAGCTCACCGCGGGCACGGCCCTGGTGTGGCAGTGCAGCGTGGGCCTGCTGTGCCTGCTCATTCCCGCGATCCTCATGGCGCCCTTCGCGAAGGGCGACGGGGCCGAGCAGGTGATGCTCATCGGCACGCGCATGTTGATGATCTCGGCGGCGTGGCAGGTGTTCGACGCCGTCGGCATGACGATGGCCGAGGCGCTGCGCGGTGCGGGCGACACGCTCTTCCCCATGGCCGCGCGCATCGCCGTGGCCTGGCTGGTGTTCGTGCCGGGCAGCTTCTATTCGGTGAAGTACCTGGGCTGGGGCGACGTGGGGGCGACCTTCTGGCTGGTGGCCTACCTCGCGCTGCTGGCGGCGGTGGTGTTCCTCCGCTTCCAGGCAGGCAGTTGGCGGAAGATCGAGCTCGTCGACGGGGCCGTCCCCGCGCACTGAGGCTGTCCGAATCCCCAGCGGGCTGGCTGGCTCACAGGAACAGGAGCGGTTAGATGCCCCACCCACCTTCAACCCCCGGGAGAACCCCCACCATGCCGGCCACGCTCGAGCTGACCGAAGCGAACTTCGAAGACACCCTGAAGAAGGGCGGGATCCTCTTCATCGACTTCTGGGCCGCGTGGTGCGGGCCGTGCCGGGCGTTCGCGCCCACCTTCGAAGGGGCGGCGGTGAAGCACGCCGACATCACCTTCGCGAAGGTCGACACCGAGAAGGAAAAGGGGCTCGCGGCGGCCTTCGAGATCCGCGGCATCCCCACTCTGGCCATCTTCCGCGACGGCATCATGCTCGGGCAGAACGCGGGCGCCCTGCCGGCCGAGGCCTTCGAGAAGGTGATCGAGCAGGTCCGCGGCATCGACATGGAAAAGGTGAAGGACGAAGTCGCCGCAGCGCAGGCAAAGCAGGCCGCCAAGGGGTAATAAGGCGCCATGCGCCTCGTCCTCACCGCCGTCCTCTACCTCTCTTCCATCGCGCTCGCCGATCTCACCCTGGTGAACGAGACCGTCGCGATGGGTAAGACGCGCACCGTCACGTTGTCCGCGAAGGGCGCGAAGGCGTTCTTCGAGATGAAAGAGCCCGACGCGCCGAACCGCACGATGATGCGCGATGGCGAGCAGAAGAAGCTGTTCATCATCGATCACCCGAAGAAGACGGTGCTGGTGATCACCGAGCAGGACAGCAAGGAACTGGAAGAGAAGCAGGCGGTGCTCCGCGCGCAGCTGCAGGCGCAGCTGGCGAAGCTGCCGCCCGAGCAGCGCGCCCGCATGGAGAGCGGCCTGCTGGCGCAGGTCGACCCGAAGCCGATCGCCTTCGCCTACGAGAAGAAGAAGACGCCCCCGCGCAAGGTGGCCGGCTACGCGTGCCAGGACTACACGATCAAGCGCGATGGCCTGCCTTCGGGTGAAGGGTGCTTCGCCTCGTGGAAGGACCTCGGCATGAGCGCCGACGAGTTCAAGAGCGTCATGCTCAAGGCGATGCCGGCGCAGATGAACCCGATGGGCACGGCGGCCTTCGAGGCGAGCGACACGGCGCCGGGCTACCCGGTGTGGCGCACGCACGTGAATGCGCAGGGCCAGGTGACGAGCGAGGTGACGCTCAAGTCGTTCTCGAAGACGGCGGTGGCTGCCGCGAACTTCGAGCTGCCGAAGGACTACGCGCAGAAGTCGATGGCCGAGTCGATGCGCCCTCCCGCGAAGTAATCGTCTCGCGCTCCCCGAGGGGGAGAGGGCGAACCAACCCATGTCACTACCCCTGATCGCCACGGTGATGCTGGCCGGGCTCTTCTTCGGCTACCGGCTCTACGGCGGCTTCGTGGCCAGGCAGTACGCGCTCGACGACAGCGCCCCCACGCCGGCGACGCGGCATTCCGACGGGGTGGACTTCATCCCCACGCGGCCGTTCTACCTGCTGGGCCAGCACTTCTCGGCGATCGCCGCTGCGGGCCCGATCGCCGGGCCCATTCTCGCGGCGCAGCAGTTCGGCTGGCTGCCCGCGCTGGTGTGGATCAGCATCGGGGTGGTCTTCATCGGCGCGGTGCACGACCTGTCGACGCTGGTGGCGTCGGTGCGGCACGACGCGAAGTCGATCGCCGAGGTGGTGAAGCTGCAGCTGGGGCCCCGCGCGGGCACTGCGATGCTGATCTTCATCTGGGTCGCGCTCGTCTACGTGATCGTCGCCTTCACCGACGTCACCGCCTCGACCTTCGTGCAGGGCGACCCTGAGCTTGCGGGCCTCACCTTCGACTTCCACCCCGGCGGGGCGGTGGCGGCGGCGAGCACCATGTACCTGCTGCTGGCGCTGCTGATGGGCCTGGTGGAGAAGTACGTGAAGCCGAAGCTGTGGTTGCAGACGATCATCTTCGTGCCGGCGACCCTGGGCGTGGTGTGGCTGGGCACGAAGCTGTCGACGCTGGTGACGCTGGGGCCCACCGCGTGGGGCCTGCTGATCCTCGGGTACTGCTTCATCGCCTCGCTCGCGCCGGTGTGGCTGTTGCTGCAGCCCCGCGGTTACCTGGGTGGCTTCGTGCTCTACCTCGCGCTCGCGGTCGGCGTGGTGGGCCTCTTCTTCGGCGGCTTCGACATTCAGCAGCCGGCGTTCAAGGGCTTCTCGGTGGGCGGCCCGACCGGCGTGCTCTTCCCCTTCCTCTTCGTCACCATCGCCTGCGGCGCGTGCAGCGGGTTCCACGGGCTGGTGTGCAGCGGCACCACCAGCAAGCAGATCGCGAAGGAATCGCACTGCCACCCGGTCGGCTACGGCGCGATGTTGATGGAGGGCTTCGTGGCGGTGATCGCGCTGGCGACGGTGATGATCATCTCGAACGCCGAGATGGCGGGGAAAGGCGCGGGCACCATCTACGGCATCGGGCTGGGCCGCTTCTTCGCGGTGGTGCTGGGGCAGCAGCACCTGGCGTTCGCGATCACCTTCGGCGCGATGGCCTTCAGCACCTTCGTGTTCGACACGCTCGACGTGTCCACCCGCCTGGGCCGCTACATCCTGCAGGAGCTGTTCGGGTGGACCGGGCGCGTGGGCGGCTTCGTGGCGACCGGGATCACCGTGGGCGTGCCGATGCTGTTCCTGTTGGTGGCGGCGCCGGGCAGCTGGAGGTCCTTCTGGACGTTGTTCGGCACCAGCAACCAGTTGCTGGCGGCGCTGTCCCTGATGGGCGTGTCGGTGTGGCTGCAGCGGCAGGGGAAGAAGTACTGGTACACGCTCGCGCCGACGATCTTCGTGTCGGTGGTGACCTTGAGCTCGTTGGTGCTGCAGATGAAGGAAGCGCTCTCGGCGACGGCGACCCGGGTCTCGCAGGTGAACGGCGCCGTGGCGCTGGTGCTGACGCTGCTCGCGGGGCACCTGCTGTTCCTCGGGGCCCGCGCGCTGTTGCGGCCGGCGCCAGCACCGTTATACGGACGCGCATGAGAAGCCTCGCGCTCCTGACGCTGCTGGCCGTCCCCGCGTTCGCCGGTGCCGAGCTGGGCAAGCCGGCGCCCGACTTCACCCTGAAGGACCTCGACGGCAAGGACGTCTCGCTCGCCTCATTCAAGGGCAAGACCGTGGTGCTCGAGTGGTTCAACCCTGAGTGCCCCTTCGTGAAGGCCTCGCACACGAAGGGCTCGCTGGCGGACCTGGCGAAGCGGCAGCAGAAGAAGGGCATCGTGTGGCTGGCGATCAACTCCGGCGCGCCGGGGAAGCAGGGCGCGGGCGCGGAGAAGAACAAGGCCGCCGTGAAGACCTTCGCCCTCGAGCACCCGGTGCTGCTCGACGAGGCCGGCACGGTGGGCAAGGCGTACGGCGCCACCAACACGCCGCACCTCTTCGTCATCGACGCGAAGGGAACGGTCGTCTACCGCGGCGCGATCGACAACGCGCCCGACGGAGAGGGCCAGGTGCCGCAGGGCGGCAAGTTGGTGAACTACGTCGAGGCCGCGCTGGACGAGCTCTCCGCCAACCGCGCGGTGAAGACCGCCGACACGAAGGCCTACGGCTGCTCGGTCAAGTACGCGAACTGAGCGCGGGTTGCGCTGCGGGTCCGGCTCCTTAGGCTGAGGCCAGGAGGCTGAGTTCATGAGTCAGGCTCTCGAGCAGCACACCCTCGTCTCTCCCCCGAAGCTCTCGCGCTGGCTGAGCATCGCCTGGCGCATGCTGTTCCTGCCGCTGGTGTTCCTGGTCCCGGCCGGCACGTGGCGCTGGTGGGAAGCCTGGGTGTTGACGGCCGTCTACCTGGGCTACGCCATCGGCATCGGCCTCTACCTCTCGCGCCACGATCCCGCCCTGCTCGCCGAGCGGCTCAAGGCGAGCCCGGTGCAGAAGGGACAGAAGGCCTGGGACAAGGTGGTGATGAGCGTGATGGTGGTGGCGGGGCTCAGCCTGATGATCGTGCCGGGCCTCGACGTGGTGCGCTTCGGGTGGAGCGAGCCGCTGCCGCTGTGGGTCCGCCTCGTGGGCCTGGTAGTGCAGGTGCCGGCGTTCTTTTTCGTCGGGCTGGTGATGCGGGAGAACACGTTCCTCGCGCGGGTGGTGAAGATCGACGCCGGCCGCGGCCACGGCGTGATCACCACCGGGCCCTACGCGCTGGTGCGCCACCCGATGTACCTCGCGGTGCTGGTCATCATCGTCGCCATGCCGCTGGCGCTGGGCTCGCGGTACGGGCTCATTCCAGCGCTGGTGATGGCGGCGCTGCTGGTGCTGCGCACGGCGCTCGAAGATCGCACGCTGCACCGTGAGCTGCCCGGGTACCCGGAGTACGCGCAGCAGACGCGGTTCAGGCTGCTCCCCGGAATCTGGTAGCGCCCGCGGCGGCGCGACCGCGCTCTGCTATTCATGCGTTCGAGCTCAGCAGCGACGGCGAGAACCTTCACGTCCCGCGTTCAGCGGCCCGACGGCACCTGGGTCGAGTTCATGCGGGGCACCTATCGCCGGGTGAAGTGAACGGACCTCAACGCACCATCGCGAGCACCCAGACCAGCCCCATCAGCGCGGCCACCAGCAGGCCGGTGACGGTGTGCGCGTAGAATTCGCCGAAGCCGTGACGGCGCGAGCGCACCGTCGTCACCAGCGCGATGACGGCGCCGGCCGGGACGAGGACCAGCGACAAGAGGAGCCCCGGGGTCCCGAGTTTCCAGGTGGCGATGGCGCCGAGAACGGGGAGGCCCAGGCTGGCGTAAGCCCACAGCTGCACGGAATCACGAAGTGCACGCAGTGGCGCGGCGCGCTCCCAACAGGGCCCACACCAACCGGCCGAGGAGATCTGGCACTGCTCGCACAGGAAGCTGCCGCATCTCGTGCACGCCTGGCGCGCAGGCTGCTGGTGCGTGGCGCACTGCGACGAGGGGGCCATGGCGGTCACCGTACTCCGCTGTGATGGCATTGGAACGCCAGTGGGGGGGCTTGAGCGCTTCCAACGCGAGGAGCAGCGTTGACCCGTCTCGAGGGGGAGGAACGCATGAAGCTCATTCGCGATGTGATTGCAGAGAAGACCTTGAGGGAGCTGATCACCATCAGCCCCACGGCGCCGATCGTCGAAGCGGCTCGCTTGATGTCGCTGTGGAACGTGGGCGCGCTGCTGGTGCTCGACGGAAGCGCGCTGGTGGGGATGCTGTCCGAGCGGGACTTCGTGCGCGCGGTCGCCGTGAGCGACCCGCTCGATGGCCGGCGCGTCGAGGAGATCATGCTGCGCGACGTGCGCGTGGTGCCGTCTGAGCTGACCACCGACGAGTGCATGATGTTGATGACGCACCTGCGGCTGCGGCACCTGCCGGTCACCGAGCGCGGCCAGGTGCTCGGCGTCATCTCGATCGGCGACCTGGTGAAGGACGTGGTGAGCGAGCAGGCGTTCGTGATCGAACAGCTCGAGCGCTACATCAGCCGCGCGCCGCTGTCCTGAAGCAGCAGGTCAGCTCCCGAAGAGCCGGCGGTGAATGGGGTGGAGGATCTTGAGGGCGCGGTGCTGAAGCTCCGGCGTCTCGACGATGGTCTTCACGGGCGCAGACAGTAACCTCCCCCGCATGCCCAGGCGAACACGTGAAGCGCCGCAGAGCGCGGCGAAGCGGTTGAGCAAGCAGCTCCCGAAGTTGTCGCCGTTGCTGCGCGAGGGCTTCAAGTCGATGTGGACCGACAAGCAGTGCGACGCGTGGGCGCGTCGCACGAAGGCGAACGACGTGCTGCACCAGGCGCACGACTGGCTGACGGTCGCCGCGGGCGCTCTGGCCCGGGAAGATCACCAGGACGTGCCGTACTCGAAGCAGCGCCTGGCGTGGCTGGCTGAATTGACCGTGCGGCTCGAGGAGGAGATCGCCGGCACCCCGAAGCCCGAGGTGGTGGCCGCGCGGCTGGCCCGTGACGCGGCGCTCGACGAGTCGAAGCAGGTGCGCGCTCGGCTGCACAGCCGCATGGTGTTGTTGGTGGGAGGTGACGAAGAGCGCGGCGCCGCGCTGGCGATCGCGAACAAGGGCAGCCGTACGCCTGCGGAGGTCACGGCGGCGCTCACCCACCTGCGCGAGCTGTTGATCCGCTGGAGGCGCGACGCGCGGCTGCGGGTGCTGGCCGACGAGCTGGGGCTCGACGAGTCGTTGCTGGTGCGCGCGGAAGAGTCGGCGCGGTTGCTGCGAGACAGCGAGCTGCACCCCGCGGCCGAGGGAGAATCACCGAGCGTGAGCCGCACAGAGGGGCGCGTGCTCCGCGAGCTGCGTGCGCTGCAGTTGGCGTTCGCCGCGGCGCGCGAGGAGAAACTCGACGTGCCGGCGCTCAAGGTGCGGCCGGCGATGAAGTCGATCCTGTCGGCGCGCCTCGAGGGGGACGTAGCGGAGTGAGCGCAGTCAGTCTGGGGTGACGCGCGGTCGCTCCGGCGAGACCGCACCCCCGGCTGCTCGCCAGGGTGGGTAATGGACCATTACCGCGCGGTAATGGTCCATTACGCGCCCGGGAGAAGCGCCCCGACTGAGCGACCCAAACGTCCTTGCTCGAGGCAGAAGGGCCTGCGCGCGACGAGCACGGGCGAAGAGCCGCCTCGCACCACGCTCTATCAGGGCAGTGGCTCGATGCTGAGCAGATCGCCCGCGACGGAGTACGCCCGGTACCGCACGCCCGGTTCGATCAACTTCCACCCGGCTTCCGGCGCAGCGAAGTCCCGGCCGCCGATGCGGTAGCGGTACGTGTCGTGCTGCCGGCGCTGCTGAATGACCACCTTCTGCACCGGGCCTTCCACCACCTCGGGTGCGGCCACCGCGTAGACCGCCCGGCGCCGCGACACGGCGCGGAACTGCGCGATCGCCACCGCGAGGAAGCAGAGCGCGAAGAACAGGCCCGCACCGGCCATCATGTACACGGCGTTGAGGTCGACCCGGTCCGGCGGCTTACGCAGGGAATCGAAGAAGGCGGCCGCGCCGCCCTCGCCCGCGCCGAGCACGAGCACGGCGAGGATGATGAAGAACACGCCCCACCCTCGCCCCGCGTCGCCTCCGCGCTTGACCTGCTTCGGATCCAGCTTGCCGTCGCGATTGAGCGCGAGCTCCTCGAGGGTGAAGCCATGCGCCGCAGCCAACTGTTCGAGCGAAGCCATGGTCACGGCACCACCTGGCAGTAGCCAGGGAAGCTGGCCGGCAGTCCTCCCGCGTACGGCGTCGTGCCGGGGGGCAGGCCGTACGGATGATCTCGGAAGAAGTCCCAGAAGCCGGCGAACTTGAGGCCTCCATCGGCCTGCTCAGGGAACGGCGGAATCTTGTGCCCCTCGGTGTGCATGCAGGTGATCACCGCGTGGTTGTCTGCGCGCAGCGCGTCGCGGTAGGCGCGCGAGGCCACGTCGAAGTTCACGCCCAGCCAATCGGTCGAGCCGCCCCACACCACCATCGCGGGGAACTTGTTGGGCTTGGGCACCCAGGCGATCTCCCACGTGATCCCCAGCGTCACCTCGCCCAGCCCGCCGCTGATGCTCAGCAGGGACGCGACGCGATCGACCTTGTCTGTGGTGGACAGGTACGTCGTCCACAGCCCGCCCGCGCTCGCGCCGAACACGTGCAGGTGATTGGGGTCGACGCTGTATTGCTGGTTCAAGCAGGCGAGCACGTCGTCGAAGAGCTGCAGCTCCTTCGGCGCGTTCATCACCTCCACGAAGGGCCAGTCGAACGAGTACGCCTTGGTGCTGCCGTTCATCAGGTTCTCGGGCACGACGGCGATGAACTCATACTGGCGCACGGCTTCCTCGAGCTCGGCGTCGCGGATGACCGAGCCGGCCGAGGCGTTGAGCCAGTGGTAGCCCCAGATCACCGGGTAGCGCTTCGTCGAGGTGTAGTTGGGCGGAATGAGCACCACGAACTCGCGGCTGTCTCCGGCTGACATGAAGCCCGTGTTGCGGCCGGTCGCCTGCGTCGAGCCCGCCACCAGCGTGGGACAGGTGCCTGCGTAGGTCGGCAGCGGCGGCGGCAGGCGGCGACCGGCATCGGGCGTCGTCATTCCGGCGTCGGGCGTCCCCGAATCCGGCGTTCCCGAGTCCACCGCTCCGGCGTCCGGAGTGCCCGCGTCGCCGTCGAGCGCCGCGTCGGGTGTGCCGGAGTCGCTCGCGGCGGTGATTCCGCTGTCAGGATCTCCGGCGTCCGTCGAGCCGGTGGCCACGGGTCCACAACCCACCAACAACGTGAGGGCAGTCAGGAGAGGGCGTCGCACGGCGCGGACCTAACGCAGGTCACGCCCAGGACGAAAGGGCCTGCGCTCAGAGCCAGGGCTCATCACAGCTCGGGCAACTGCGGGCGCGTTCGTATTCGGCAGCGGGGCCCTAGAAGCCACACGACCTGCACCAGCGCTTCGCCGAGGCTGACTGTGCAATCGGCTTGTAGGTGATCTCCGGAGGAGCGGGCAGCGGCTGGCCCGGTCGCCAGAGGGTGTCCTCGACCATCCCGTCGATCGGCGAGGTCACCTCGGGGGAGATCGCCTGCACCAGGCCAGGGGGCAGCTCGCGCGCCTTGTGCACGGTGGTCTTGTTGTTCGCAGCCAGCGTCGTGGTGCTGCTGAACGAGACGACGAAGCCCACCCCGCCCATCATCGCGGTCCCGAGGAGCGTGCGCGCGAGGTTGAAGTCCGCCCGCGTCTCACTCACTGGCGCCATCTCAGAGAGCTTGGGGATCTCGACGGTGTCGTGCAGCTTCCACGCGGGCCGAACCCGGTCCGCGCGCGCGGATGGTGGAGGCGCGTTGAGAAAGGCTACGACGTGCGTCGAGCCCACAGGAACCCGCAACGGATAGCTCACCCGCATCACGCTCTCGGCCAGCGCCGGGACGTCGAAGCACCCGAGCTGTTCGCCCTGCGCGCCTCCCGCGGACGCCGCGTGAAAGGCGATCTGCGCGCCCGGAGGAAGCGGCGAGAACGCCCCCTGGTAGAGCACGCGCGCGACGACCCGCGTGCCATCGACGGTGGTGACCGACTCGAAGTGCGCGTGCAGCGCGCCGAACTCGCGCGGCGTCTTGCCAAGGTGGTCCAACACGTCGGGCAGGTAGTCCATGAGGTGCGTCAGACCATACCCGGCGTGGTTGACTGTGTGAGCCGATGCGCGTGCCGTGGCTGAACTCCACAGACTGTCGAGCGGGGCTCGGGTGCATGCGTCTGTCGACCAGCCCCGACCGCGATGAGGCGCGCGCTCGCGCCACCGTGCACGCCGCGCTCGACGCCGGCTTCACCCTCTTCGACACGGCGCACGCGTACGGCCGCGACGAGACGGAGTACGGCCACAACGAGCGCTGGGTGAACACGTTCCTCGCCGAGCACTCACGCGGCGCGACCGCGCGGGTGATCACCAAGGGCGGCATGCGGCGCGCCGGGCCGAGGTGGATCCCCGATGGCAAGGCCTCGACCATCCGCTCGCAGTGCGAGGCGAGCCTGGTGGCGCTCGGTGGCCGGGCGATCGATCTCTATCTGCTCCACGCGCCCGACTCGAAGACGCCGCTCGCCACGTCGATGCGCGCGCTCGAGGCGTTGCGGACCGAGGGGTTGGTGAAGGCCGTCGGCGTCTGCAACGTCACCCGCGCGCAGCTCGATGAGGCGATGGACAACGCTGAGGTCGCGGCCGTGCAACTGGGTGTCAGCCTGGTCGATGACTCGGCGCTCGCGGGCGGGGTGGTCGCTCGGGCGATCGAGCGCGGCGTGACGGTGATCTGTCACTCGCCGCTGGGAGGACCTCGCAAGTACGCCGAGCTGAGCAGGCAGAGCTGGCTCGCGGAGCGCGCGCAGGTCGATGGGTGCTCGCTGCATGAGTGGGCGCTCGCGGCGTTGATGGCGATTGATCGGAATGTGGTGGTCATTCCGGGTGCTCGGAGACCGGAGACCGTTGCTTCGTGCAGGCGGGCTGTGGACGTGCGGTTGCCGGATGAGGCAGCGATGGTGCTTCGGCGGTTTCTGGCTCGCCCTCTCCCCGACCCTCTCCCCCGCGAGCGGAGCCGGTCCAGCGGAACGCTGGACGAGCGCAACTGGAGCGGAGCGGAAGATGCGCCAAGGCGAAGCGACCCGGGAGGCGGGGAGAGGGAGGTGCTGTTGCTGATGGGTCTCCAGGGTTCCGGCAAGACCACCCGCGTCGCCGAGGCCGTGGCTCAGGGCTACCAACGACTCAACCGTGACGAAGCCGGCAGCACGCTGGCGAAGCTGCACGAGAAGCTCGGGCTCATGCTCCGGTCCGGCATTCAGCGCGCCGTGCTCGACAACACCTACGTCACGCGGGAGCAGCGAAGAGGTGTGCTCGACGTCGCGGCGAAGCACGGCGTTCCGGTGCGCGGGGTGTGGCACGAGATCGACCTCGCGCAGGCGCAGGTGAACGTGGTGCTCAGGATGCTCGAGGTGCACGGCCGGCTCCTCGAGCCGCACGAGCTCAAGGGCCGCACGCCCGACACCCTCGGCCCGCTGGTGCTGCCCCGCACCGCGAAGACCCTCGAGCCCCCTGCCGACGACGAGGGCTTCACGTCCCTCACCCGTCTCCCGTTCGCGCGCCGGCCCTGGCCCGAAGGCGCACCCGCGCTCTTCCTCGGGCTGGAGCAACTGCGCAGCGACGGCACCTGGCTCCCCGAAGCCGCCCGGGCCATCGCCGAGCACCCCGACGCGCCGAAGGTGCTGCTCGGGTGGAAGGAAGGCGGATTGACCGCTCCAGCCGGCGTGATCGACGCCGTGTGTCCGCACCCGGGAGGCCCACCCACGTGCTGGTGCAGACCGCCGCTCCCCGGGCTCGTGCTCGAGCGCGCGCGCACCCACACGCTCGCCCTCAGCCGGAGCCGGCTCATCACCACCTCGCCGGTGCTGCAGACGCTGGGCCGGGTGCTCGGCCTGGAGAGCTCAGCGACGCCTACTGGGGCGTGAAGCGGAGGCCGCTCGAGGTCGTGGCCGCGCCGGCGGTGTTGAACGAGTGCTGCACCCCGCCGTCGCCCGCCGGCGTCTCGAGCCCGATGGTGGACTCGAGGCCGGTGGCGGAGTTCGGCAACCCGCCGTCGGTCGGACCGGACATCTGGCAGTAGTGGAACTCGATCACGTTGGTGGTCTCGTAGAGCTGCACCTGGAACTGCAGCCGCTCGGTGCCGTTGCCCGACAGGGGCCTCAGGTCGAACCACTCCACCGTCGTCTTGCGGTTGGGCATGGCGCCCTGGGTCTGGGTGCGCACCACGCCGGTTCCGGTGAGGTTGATCAGATCGCCCCAGAACGGGCCCGCGTAGCCGTTGGGCGCCGCAGCCGTGGGGATGGGCTCGTTGATGTAGCTGGTGGAGCCGGTGCCGGCGGCAGACGGGAAGAACTGCAGCAGCCCGTTCGAAGAGGCCGAGAAGTGCGTCTGCGGCGCCCGGAAGAAGGGAAAGGTGAAGGGCAGCGCCCGGGTGGTCGAAACGGTGTCGTCGGCCAGGACGGGCACCGTCCTCGGCGAGAGGAGCTCCACGCCCGCGTCTGCCTGCAGCACGTCACACGCCGCGGCGATCGCGCTCAGGCTGTAGGCCGGCACGCACGCCGCGCCCGCCAGCACGAAGCCATCGGAGCAGGCGAACTCGCACGCCGCGCCGTTGCAGACCGCGGTGGCGTTGGCTGGAGCCGTCCCGCAGCTGGCACACGCCCCCGCGCAGAGCAGGAAGCCCGAGTTGCACGCGAGGCCACAGGACGTCCCGTTGCAGGTGGCCGTCCCGTTGCCCGTCCCCGGGCACGCCGTGCACGAAGAACCGCAGCCGTTGACCGAGGTGTTGGCCACGCACGCGTTCCCGCACCGGTGGTAGCCGGTGTTGCAGGTGAAGTCGCACGCGGTGCCGCTGCAGATCGGGGTCGCGTTCGCGGGCGTGGTGCAGGTCGCGCAGGCACCGCTGCAGAGCCTGAAGCCCGCGTTGCACGCCACGCCGCACGAGGTGCCGTCACAGGTGGCCACGCCGTTGGGCGGAATCGTGCAGGCCGTGCAAGACGTGCCGCAACTGGAGGTGGAGGTGTCGGAGAGACACTGGCTGCCGCAGCGGTGGTAGCCCGCGTTGCAGGTGAAGTCGCAGGCGGTGCCCGAGCAGGTCTGCGTGCCGTTGGCCGGCGTCGTGGGGCACGCCGCGCACGTTCCGCCGCAGAGCCTCGCGCCGGCGTTGCAGGTCAGCCCGCACGCGAAGCCGTCACAGGTCGACACCCCGTTGGCCGAACCGGGGCACGCGGTGCACGACGCTCCGCAGCTCGCGGTGGAGGTGTTCGACAGGCACTGGTTCCCACACCGGTGGTAGCCGCTGTTGCACACGAAGTCGCAGGCGGCGCCGGTGCAGGTCGGAGTGGCGTTCGCGGGGGTGGCCGCGCACGCCGCGCACGCGCCGGCGCACAGGCGGAAGCCCGAGTTGCAGGACAGGCCGCAGGAGACGCCGTCGCAGGTGGCCACGCCGTTGGCGGGCGTACTGCACGCGCTGCACGACGAGCCGCAGCTGGCCGGCGCGGTGTTCGACAGGCACTGGTTTCCGCACCGGTGGTAGCCGCTGTTGCACACGAGGCTGCAGCTCACCCCGTCGCAGCCGGTCACCGCGTTCGGATCGGTCGCGCACGCGGTGCAGGAGCTGCCGCAGCTGTTGACGGAGTTGTTCGCCAGGCACTGGCTCCCGCAGCGGTGGAAGCCGGAGTTGCACACGAAGTCGCAGGCGCTGCCGCTGCAGGTGGCCGTCGCGTTCGCGGGCGTGGTGCACGCCGCGCAGGTGCCGTTGCAGAGCCGGTGCCCGGGGTCGCACTGCAGCCCGCAGGCCGTGCCGCAGGTGGCGCTCCCGTTGGGCACGGTGGGGCACACCTCGCACGAGGCGTTGCAGCTCAGCGGGCTGCCGTTCGACACGCACGCCTGGCCGCACGCGTGTTCCCCCGAGGGGCACTGGCAGGTGGTGCCGTTGCATGAGCCGCCCGCCGGACAGTCCGTGGGCAGGCGGCAGCCCGTCATGCACCGCTTCGAGAGGGGATCGCAGAAGTAGCCGGGCGCGCAGCCTCCAGCGACCACGCAGTCGTTGGGGAGCGCGAGGCAGCGGCCGTTGCAGACCTCGCCGGCACCGCAGACCACGCCGCACTGCCCGCAGTTGATGATGTCGCTCGCCGTGTCGACGCACATGCCGTTGCACTCGACCAGCGTTCCGCTGCAGCGGCCTGAGCCTCCGCCAGCGCCGCCGCCCGTCACTGCACCTCCGCCGCCGCCCGTGACGCCGCCTCCACCCGCGCCTCCGCCCGTGACGCCGCCTCCGCCCGCGCCGCCGCCGGTGACTCCGCCGCCCCCGCCGCCGCCGGTGACTCCGCCGCCCGCGCCGCCGCCGGTGACGCCGCCGCCCCCGGTGCCGCCTCCAGTGGCGCCGCCACCCCCGCCGCTGACGCCACCCCCTGCTCCGCCGCCATTGCCGCCTCCAGAGCCTCCGCCGCTGGCCATGGTGAGGCAGAGCCCCAGCGTGCACGACGTCTGCGGACCGCACGCGACGCAGACGTTGCCGGACGAGCCGCACGCCGCCACCTCGAAGCCCCCCTGGCAGGCGCCCTTCGCGTCACAACAGCCCGTGCAGTTGGTGCTGTCGCAGTGGGTCGAGACAGCGGGGCCACAGGAGGGCAGAGACAGCCCACCGAGGGCGAGGAGAGACACGGCAAGCAGGCGAAGGCGCATGGCCTCAGATGACACCCGGATGGCTAATGCGGTGCAAGAAAGACCCTGCAGGCAGAGGGACGAGACCAATGCGATTCCCCCGCGTTTCCTGCTAGTTGGGCAAGTCGATGAATCCCATCCTCGTGTCCGTCTTTCTCTTTTGCGGCCTGAGCTTCTTCGCCGTGACGATGTTCGGCCGCCTCAAGGGCTTCAAGGCCCTCTCGGCCGTCCCCGGTAACCGGATGGACCGCATCGGCGATCGCGTCAAGGCGCTGCTCATGTTCGGCTTCGGCCAGAAGCGCATGGTCGATCGCGAGGAGTTCGTGCCCGGCCTCATGCACGTGCTCATCTTCGCGGCGTTCCTCACCGTGCAGGCGCGCACGCTGATGCTCTTCGTGATGGCGTATTCACCGAGCGCCGTGACGGTGCTCACCGACCTCTCGGCGCCCTTCTGGGTCGAAGCGCCGGCGCTGGCCACCGTCTACAAGGCCTACCTCTTCCTGAAGGACCTCATCGCCGGCCTCTCGGTGCTGGCCATCGCGTACTACTTCTGGCTGCGCATCGTGGTGAAGCCCAAGCGCATGACCCAGTCGGGTGAGGCGCTGCTCATTCTCGGCTTCATCGCGGGCCTCATGGTGACCGAGTTCATCTTCGGCGCCTCGCACTTCCGCGCCCAGGGCATCGCGTGGAGCGCGTACGAGCCGGTCACCTCCGCCGTCGGCGCGGGGCTCTCGTCGCTCGGTGACAGCTCGCTGCACAGCCTGGGCATCCTCTGCTTCTGGACGCACCTGGCGATCGTCGTCGTGTTCCTCAACTTCCTGCCGTACGGAAAGCACTTCCACGTCATCGTCGGCCTGCCCAACGTCTTCCTGAAGACGCTCGCGCCCCTCGACAAGCCCACCGTGTCGTCGTCGGCGAAGCTGTCCACGCCCAACCTGGAGAAGGAAGAGTACGGCGCGAAGGTCATCACCCAGCTCAGCTGGAAGCAGGCGCTCGACGTCAACACCTGCACCGAGTGCGGCCGCTGCCAGACGCACTGCCCCACGTACATCACCGGCAAGCCGCTCACGCACAAGGCCGTCAACCAGGCCATCAAGCACTTCCTCTGGGATCACGAGTCGCAGCTGCCCTCGGCGATGCTGAAGAAGTCCGAGGACGGCACCACCTCGTACGAGTGGAAGGGCGCCGACGGCGCGATGACCGCCATGCCTCCGCTGGTCGCGTCCGAAGGGGGCCTGCTCAAGCCCGAGACGGTGTGGGCCTGCACCACCTGCGGTTGGTGCGAGACCGCCTGCCCGGTGTTCATCGAGAACGTGCCGCGCCTCATCGACATGCGCCGCTACAAGGTGCAGGTCGAGGCCGACTTCCCGCCCGAATTGCAGCGCGTCTTCGAAGGCGTCGAGCGCCAGGGCAACCCCTGGGGCCTGAGCCAGGAGAAGCGCGACGAGTGGGAAGGCGAGATCCCGCTGCCGAAGTGGGGCGACGGCGGCACCTACGAGTACCTCTTCTACGTGGGCTGCGCGGGCTCGTACGACGAGCGGATGAAGAAGGTGTCGAAGGCGGTGGCGAAGATCCTCACCGAGGGCGGGGTGAAGTTCGCCACGCTGGGCAAGGAAGAGAAGTGCAACGGCGAGCTGGCGCGCCGCGGCGGCAACGAGTTCCTGTACCAGAACATGGCGAAGGAGAACGTCGCCTCGTGGAACGCCAAGGGCATCAAGGCCATCGTCACGCAGTGCCCGCACTGCATGAACACCATCAAGAACGAGTACCCGGAGTTCGGCGGTAACTACCGCGTCATCTCCCACACCGAGTTCATCAACGAGCTCATCCAGACCAAGCGGATCAAGCTCAGCAAGGTGATGAACGAGAAGCTCACCTTCCATGATCCCTGCTACCTCGGCCGCCACAACGGCGTGTACGACGCGCCGCGCGAGGCGCTCAAGGCCATCCCCGGGCTCCAGGTGATCGAGATGCAGCGCAGCAAGCGCGAGTCGTTCTGCTGCGGTGCCGGCGGCGCCCGCATGTGGATGGAGGAGCACGAGGGCACGCGCATCAACCACAACCGCAGCAACGAGGTCGCCCTCACCCTGGCGCACGCGAAGGACCCGAACGTGCCCTTCCCCTCTGCGACCAGCCTCACCAACCCCGGCCAGGTGGGCAACTACACCGGCCCGGCCGAGGGAACCGTCGCGGTGGCTTGTCCGTTCTGTCACACGATGCTCAAGGACGGCCTGGCCGATACGCACCGGGAAGACGTGAAGGTGCGCGACGTGGCCGAGCTGGTGGCCGACTCGATGGAGACGAAGGCTCAGGCTTGAATGACCATGCTCCAACGTGGCGCGATCGCTCCGGACTTCGACGCGGTGGACTGCCGGGGACACCGGGTCACGCTCGGTGAGTTCAGGGGGAAGAAGAAGGTGGTGCTCTTCTTCTTTCCCCGCGCCTTCACCCCCGCGTGCACGCTCGAGGTGCGCAACTTCCGCGACAACCACGAGCGCATCACCACGGCCGGCGCGGAGCTGATCGGCATCTCGGTCGACAAGGCCGAGAAGAACTGCAAGTTCGCCGAGGCCGAGGGGCTGCAGTTCAAGCTCATCGGCGACGAGAGCCGGGTCATCAGCGAGAAGTACGGCGTGGTGTGGCCGGTGCTGCGCATCGATCGCCGCGCCACGTTCGTCATCGACGAGCAGGGCGTGATCGTGGAAGTGATTCACCACGAGGTGCAGGTGTACCGGCACCTCGAGGACGTGCTCGAGCGGATCGGCGCGGCGAAGACGTGAGAGCGGCGCTGCTGCTCTTGCTGCTGACTGGCTGCGCGGGCTCACTGGCGTGGGTCAACCCCGGTGCGCCGCTCACGAAGCTCCCACCCGGCCTTTCGTGGTGCGGAACTGGCCCTGAGCAGGTGCCTGTGTCGATCGCGGATGAGCCACAGGTCGTCGAACTGATACCCGGTGCCCTCCTGCAGTCCTGCTCGGGGATGCTCAAGAACGCCTGCATTCACAGCGACGCCGAGTGGCGCGGGAGCATCCATTTCCGGCTGAGCTCGGATGTGGGGGGCCACCTCACCGACGTCTGCGTTGCGGGCGGAAACTTCGGGGAGGTCACCGACTTCGTCGCGTGCATCGCGGCGGATATCAAACGCTCCGCGATCGTCGAACCCGAGATGAAGCGTGTCGGCTGGACGATGACCTACGTCTGCGACTGAGCAGGCCCCTCACCCCGGCCCTCTCCCCGCTCCGCAGGGAGAGGGAGACAGGTCAGCGCAGCCCGAAGCGCTGCTTGATGGTCTCCAGCTCGCGCCGCGCTTCGTCTCGCTGGTCGAGGATGGTGAGCATCTCTTTGTGCAGCTGCTCGTACTGCCGGTCGGTGTGACGCCACTCGGTGGTGGCGGTCTCGAGCTGGGAAGCGAGCTCGGCGACGCGGGCGGTGAGCTGCGCGTTCGCCTCGACCGCCGCGGCGCGCGTCGCCTCGAGCTCCTTCGCGTGGTCGGCGGTGAGGCGCTCGAGCCGCGCGGTGAGCTCGGCGACCTGCGCGAGGCCGGCCTGCACCCGCTCTTCCGACTCTTTGCCCTTGCCGCGGGCCTCGAGCAGCTTCTGCGCGGTGATCTGGTGCTTGTCCTTCTCCCTGGTCAGCTGCTGCTCGAGCTCGGACCGCTTCACCCGCTCGGCCTCGGTGGCCGTAGCGTGCTCGGCGGTGAGCTGGTCTCGCACCTGCTGCGCGGCGTGCTCGAGCTCGGTGGCCCGGGCGCGCGCGGCGTTCCGCTCGTTCTCGACCTTGCCGATCTCGATGTTGAGCTCGTCGCGGCGCCCGCGCAGCCCCGACACCTCGACCTCGAGCTGCGCCACGCGCGAGGTGGCCTCGAACAGCCGCTTCTGCTCGTCGCTCGAGCCCTGCTCCAGCGACTTGAGCTGCTCTTCCATCGCCTGCGTGCGCGCCCGCTCGGTGGTGAGCTCGGTCTCGACCTGGCTGAGCTGGCCCGCGAGCTGCTCGAGCTGCGCGTGCTCCTCCTGGCCGGCGGTGTTGCTCGACGCCAGCGACTGCTCGAGCTCCTGGCTGCGCGCTTCCCACGCCTGCAGCCGGGTGAGCAGGTCTGCCCCGCGCGCCTGCTCGACGATGAGCTGCTGGCGCGTGTTCGACAGCTCGTGCTCCAGCTCGCCCTTGGCGCGGGCCGCGTCGGGGTTGGCGAGCTGTTCTTCGAGCGCCTTCACCCGGTCCTTGAGCTGGCGGCGCTCGGCGTCGAGTTCCTGCAGCTCGTTCTGCAGCGCCTCGAGGCGCTCTCCCAGCAGCTCGGGGTCGCCCGCCCCCACGCTGGTCTTCTCGTCCTTCGGGCGCGCCGCGGCGGTGCCCCCGGGGGTGGTATTGGCCAGGGGTGAGCGCGCGATCGGCACCGTCTTGTTGGTGAACTCCGAGCGCATCGAGCCGGGCGGGAGCGTGGTGTTGCCCACGTCCATCAGCTCATCGCTGAGCTGCTGGCGCTGGCGGCGCTCTTCGGCGAGCGCGGCCTCAGCGGCGGCGAGCTTCTCGAAGAGGCTCTTCGACTCAGCGCGCGCAGAGGCCGTGTCGCGCTGGGACGCTTTGAGCTCCTCTGCTGCGCGTTGCAGCAGATCGAGCAGGTGCTTCGCGTCCGGTTGCGGAGCCATGGGGCCACACATTTACACCACATCCCCGGCTTGCTCGCCGGACTTGCTGCCGCCGTGCTACCTCAGCGCCTCGTGACGCGCCGGCTGCTGGTCATCCTGTTGCTCGCTGGCCCGGTGATGGCGCAGGCCGATCTGCCCGACGCGGGCCTGCCCGACGCGGCCGTGGGAGGCACCGGCGCCGAGCGCGACTCGGAAGAAGAGGACGCGACCCTCTCGTCGCCCTGCCTGTCCGAGCGCGACTGCGATCGCGGCTTTGCCTGCAACGCGGGCAAGTGCACCTGGCGGCGCTACCGCGAGGCCACCTACGAGGGCTGCGGCGCGCAGGCGACCACCGGGCTGTTCGTGCTGGGCGCGGCGTTGCTCTTCGTGCGGCGGCGCTACTTCTTGTTGAAGTTCACGAAGTAGTTCTTCGCAGCCGCGTCGAGCAGCTCGGGCGTGAGCGAAGGCGTCTCACCGCGGTAGTGCGCGATGTCGATCACCTGGCCGAGCAGGTCGCGCGGCTGGCAGGCGGCGAAGGGCCGCTTGGTGGGCCGGTAGTGCGTGTCGACCAGCCACTCGATGGCGTCGCCGTCGTAGGCCACCTTCGCCTTGTTGCAGACGGTCGCCCAGATGTCGTGGAACTGCTGTTCGTCGGGCGGCTGCACCGCCAGCTTGTAGCGAACGCGGCGCAGGAAGGCGTCGTCGACGAGGTCGGCGGGATCGAGGTTGGTGGAGAACGCGACGAACACGTCGAAGGGAATCTGCAGCTTCTTGCCCGTGTGCAGGGTGAGGAAGTCGATCTCGCTCTCGAGGGGGACGATCCACCGGTTGAGGAGATCCTTCGGGCTCACGCGCTGGCGGCCGAAATCGTCGATCAGCAGCATGCCGTTGGTGGCCTTGAGCTGAAACGGCGCCTCGTAGAACTTCACGTCGGGCGAGTAGATGAGGTCGAGCGTCTGCAGGGTGAGCTCACCGCCGACGACCACCAGCGGGCGGCGGCAGCGCACCCAGCGCTGATCGTTCGCGGGCGCGTTCTGATCTTCCGGCAGCGGCACGTGCAGGTTGGAGTCGTAGACGCGGATGATGAAGTCGTCGACGAGCAGCGCGTGCGGCACCCAGATGTCGCCCTCGTAACAACTCACCAGGGCCTGGCAGAGCGCGGTCTTGCCGTTGCCGGGGGGGCCGTAGAAGAAGATGGCCTTGCCCGAGTTCATCGCGGGCCCGAGGCCGTCGAAGATCGAGTCCTTCACCACCAGCTGGTTGCCGAACTTCTCCTTCATGCGCTCTTTGTTGATGCGCATGCCGCGAACGGTCTGCGCCGCCACGGCCTCGAACCAGTCCTCGAGGCGCACCGGCGCCGGGCCGTTGTAGCGGTTGCGATCGAGGATCTGCCGGAGCACGTCGGTGGCGAACGTGGTGAGCGTGTAGATCATCGACGACTTGCCCACGCCCAGCCCGGCGCCGCCCTTCAGGTCGACGAACTTCTGCTTGCGCAGGCCTTCGATGATCTCGTCGACGATCAGCTGCGGCAGCTTGATGCGGTTGCAGATGTCGGCGCCGCGGAGCTCACCGGCGAAGAAGAGCGCCTTGAGCACCAGCTCTTCGCCCATCGTCTGGGAGATGCCGGCCTCCTGCAGGGAGCGGGGCTGCGGCGGGAAGAAGCGCGCCGCGGGGCCTGGGCGGGCTCCCACGGGCGGAGGGCGCGACTGCGGCGCTCCGGGGGGGCGGGAGCCGGGCATGGGGCGGCTGGGGGAGCCACCTGCGCCCGAGGCCGACGGCGGACGGGTGCCTGCAGGGCCACCGAAACCTGACGAGACCTGGCCGGTGCCACGGCGCTGGGGGATGCCGGTGGTCACGGGCATCGAGGGGCGCGGTCCTGCGGGGCGAATCTCTTCGTCCTCGTCCGGGGGCGACCCGACGTGCGTGCTTTCCTTCACCATGGGCGCGAAGCGTAGCCGCTTTGTCCCGGGTGGGGTGTTCGACAATTCCGGGCGATTCGCGTGCACCTGCAATGCGGCATAGTGAGGGTGTGCTGTCGCTCGTCCTGCTCACCGCGCTGGCCCAATCCGATGGGGGTTCGCCGCTCCCCTCTGCCCTCTATCGCGCGTCGCAGGAGGCGGCGGCCCTGGTCGAGCTCGAGCTGCCGTTGATCACCACCGAGCGCAGCGACCTGCGCTGGCAGCGGGCGCTCAAGCAGCCGAAGGTGAAGGCGATGCTCGCGTCGCGCGCGCCGATGGACGCGCCCGAGTCGGTGGAGCTGGCGCCGTTCGACGTGATGCGCAGCTGCCTGCGAAGGACGGATCATCGGCTCACGGTGAAGGTGCTGGTGCTGATGACGGGCACGCCGCTGCAGCCCAGGCCGCTGCCGCACTCGACGTTCGGGCTCGGGCTCGAGACCACGCCCGGCTACGAGGCGCTCAAGACGGCGCTGATCGAGTCGTTCGACTGGCGCGAGGAACGGATGCGCGCGGTCGGCGCCGATCAGCTCTGGCGGGCCCAGCGCAAGGCGCTCGGTTCAGACAATCTGTACCTGCGTCACCTCGCCGCCGAGTTCCTCGTGCAACACGGAGCCGCGGAGGTGCTCGATGAGGTGTGGGGCGCGCCGGGCAGTGAAGCGCGAGTGAAGAATGAAGCGACGGCCAGGGTCGCTCCGGACTGCAAGGGATGAAGCCGATGCCTGAGCCAACAACCGTTCACCCCGAGCGGAGTCGAGGGGTCTGGTCACTGATGCTGGTGCTCGCAGCCTGCGGCCCGTTGACGCCGCCGAAGAGCGACGCAGGAACCGGCGGCGGCGGTGGAACCGCGCAGACCGGAGGGGGCTCAGGAGGCGGCGCAGTCACGGGCGGTGGCGGAGGCGGCGCGGCAACCGGTGGTGGCGGGGGAGGTTCCACCGGTGGAGGGGGTGGCGTCACCGGCGGCGGCGGCGGCGGCGGCGCAGTCGATCCACTCCCGAACTACGGCTCTGCCGCAGGCACCGCGAACGGCTGGACCCTGACTGATCAGATCCCGCCCGGCCAGCGGCCCTACTACTACAACGCGATCCGCGGCCTCGACGCGACGCACCTCTGGGTCACCGGCCCGTTCGGCGACGTGTGGTTCTTCAACGGCACCTCGACGTGGACCGTGGTGTTCGATGACGCCCTCGACTCGAGCCTGGTGTTCGAAGATCTCGCGGTGACGGACGGTGGCGTGGTCGCAGTGGCTGGTCCCGAGCGGCTGCTCACCTGCTCCGCCAATTGTGATCAGACCGGCAGCTTCGACGGGCCGCCCCGGCCCAACAAGCGCATGAAGGGCCTGTGCACGCGCGGGCCTGCCCTCTTCGCGGTGGGGAACGACAACGTGGCCGGGCGCGGCGTGCTCTTCGAGTACTCCAACAACGCGTGGACCGAGCTCACGACGACCCCCGCGTTGACCGCGCTCGAGTCGTGTCACGTGCTCAGTGACGGGACGTTGTTGCTGGGTGGTGCGTCGCTGTGGCACCGCGACGGCGCGGGCATGGTGACCGAAGAGCTGGTTCGGCCGGCGTTCGCGGTGGCGCCGCTGGTGTGGACCCGCTTCGTCGAGAGCGACGACCGCGTGTTCGCGATGGGCACGTTCTCGCGCATCGCGCAGCGCCGGCCGGATGCGTCGTGGAAGGCGGTGTACGAGCCGGCGGCGGGCGGCAACGGGCTCTCCGATGCGTGGCCGCTGGGGAACCAGGACATCTTGTTCGTGGGCGGGCCGCCGAACACCCGGCTGTTGCTGTCGGGAACGACGTTCACCCGGCTGCCGGATCCGATCGACTTCACCGCGTTTGGCGTTTGGGCGCTCGACGCGAACACGCACTGGGTTGCGGGTGAACGGCAAATCACCACGAGTAATCGGGCGGCGTTCGTCATCAAGGCCAACAAGTAGCTCGTCGCCCTCAGCTTCCGCCGGCGGCCTTCTGTGACTTCTCGTGCGCGTGCACCCACCCGTCGTAGTGCCGCACCGCGGACTCGCCGACCTGCTGAATGTGCTGGTTGTTCAGGTACGCCGAGATCGGCGCCGCCACGAGCGGCATCGCGCGTGACAGGCCCTTGAGACCCCCGCGCGCCAGCAGCAACGCCGCGAGGCTTCCCACCACCTTCGGCCCCGAGCGCTGCACCGGCCCGATGCCGTTCGAGTAGCCGAGCAGGTCGATCAGCTCCTGCCGCTCGCGCTCGCTCTTGAGCGACAGCTTGAACACCGTCGCCACCTCGGTGAGCAGCGACAGCTGCAGGTAGACCATGCCCACCAGGTCGATCGGCACGGTGACCGCGCCGAACACGCCGGTGATGCCGCCCACCATCGACGCCACGTTCTTCTTCGAGTCGATGAGCCGCTGGCTCAGCTCCCGCGGCCCCGCCGACGGATAGCGCTGCTGCAGCTCGTCGACCCGCGCCCGCGCGCGCACCGCTTCCTTCTCGATGAGCTCGGACAGCTGGGTGTTCCCCAGCTTCTTGAGGTTGGTGGGGGTGAGCTGACGGACGACCTTCACCTGCTCGAGCAGTGGATCAAAGAAGCCCATGCGCTGAGTATGTCGCGAGAGGACTTAAAAGTTCCATCCGTCCGGGCAGGTCAGTCCTGTGCTCTGTTTCCGCTCCATGCGCCGCGCCACACTCCTCCTCGCCCTCGTCTTCACCGCGTGCCCAGCGCCCCTGCCCGCTCCCGACGCGGGTACCCCGGACAGCGGTCTGCCCGACGCGGGCCCTGTCGACGCGGGCTCGGACGCAGGCGTCGACGCGGGCTGCGATGGCTCGTCGGTGGCGGGCCTGTTGGCCTGCGTCGACCAGGCGCGCTACCGGCAGGACCTGGTGACGGTCACCGGCGTGCGCACGCCCGGCAGCGCGCACTGGCAGGAGGTGCAGGACCTGTGCGCGCAGCGGCTCACCTCGCTGGGCTTCACCGTCGAGCGCCAGGCCTACGCCACCGGCGTCAACGTGGTGGGCGTGCTCGCCGGCACCGGGCTCCCGGCTGAACGGGTGCTGGTCTCGGCCCACTACGACTCCACCCCGAACTGTCCCGGCGCAGACGACAACGCCTCGGGCGTCGCCGGCGCACTGGAGACCGCGCGCGTGCTCGCCCAGGGCCAGTACCGCCGCAGCCTGGTCGTCGCCTGCTGGGACGAAGAGGAGCGCGGGCTGCTCGGCTCGATCGCGTACGCCGCCGCTGCCCGCCAACGGGCGGAGCTCATCACGTCCGCGTTCGTCTACGAGATGATTGGCTACCGCAGCACCGACGCAGGCACGCAGACCCTGCCCGCCGGCCTCGAGGTGATCTTCCCCGGCCAGGTCGCGGCGATCCACGCCGACCAGGACCGCGGCGACTTCATCGCACTCATCGGTGACGACCTCGCGCACCAGGCGCTCACCCGCTTCGGGGTCCACGCGCAGGCGCTGTCGCTGGACACCGTGGTGATGGAGCTGACCTCGGCCCAGAAGGGCTCACCGCAGCTCTCGCAGCTGCGGCGCTCCGATCACGCGGCCTTCTGGCAGCAGAACTACGCGTCGCTGATGATCGGAGACACTGCCAACTTCAGGAACCCGAACTACCACTGCAGCGCGGGGCCGGACGCGGTGGGCGATCTCGATCACGCGTTCGCCGCGCAGGTCATCGGGGCGACGGTGGGCGCGGCGGCCGACCTGCTCGAGCTGCGGTAGCAGAACCGCGCAGGGGGGTGTGCCGCGAAGGGAACCGCTCACATCGGCGTCCAACCTGCGCACTTGTCGCACGGCGCGAGCGCGTTCCCGATCGTGCTAACACCCGTCAGCCGCCTTGCAGAGGGGAGCACATGCTCGCAGCGCTCTTCGCCGAACTCCGGCGCGTCACCCAGCTCATCTCGACTTCGCGAGGCGAGGTCGCGCGCGCGCACCTCGCCACGCTTCGGGCGTTGAACCGCCTCATCGAAGACGTCGCCACCGCGGCCCCGCTGCCGCAGCAGGCGCCCCTGCACCTCGAGGCCCTGGTCGCGGAGACCATCGAGCACCTCGCCCCGCTCCTGGAAGAGCAGGCGGTGAAGATCGCCCTCGAGCGCCACTGCCTGCACGAGCCGGTGGTGTTCGCCGATCGCGAGCGCGCCCAGCACCTGCTGTTGCTGCTGCTGGGCGTCGTGCTCGAGCAGTGCACGCCGGGCGACACGCTCACGCTGGCGTGCCGCTCGTCGCGGGGGCAGCTCGGGGTGAGCATCGCGGCGGCGAGGCTGGTTTCAGACCCGCGCATGTCGCTCATCGGCGCCCTGGCAGAGCGGCTCTCGTGGCAGCTGGCCGACCGGCCCGCCGGAGAGTCGCGGGTCGAGCTCATGTTCGACGCGCCTCGCGAAGAGGCGATGCCCTTCTCCTCGTCGGCGTCGGGCTTCCAGGAAGACAACTCGCGCTTCGACGAAGGGAGGCTCTCGCGGCTCATGGGCGGGCTGCCCGACGAGGGCATTCGCCGGCTGCGCACGTCCTTCCTCGAGACGGCCCAGCGCATGAGCCAGAGCCTGAGCGCCACGCAGCCGGTCGGCGCCGACGCCGTGGTCGCGCACTCCCTCAAGGGCGCCTCGGCGATGGTGGGCGCAGACGTGCTCGCCGAGCTGTGTGCGCGCCTCGAGAATCAGCTCGCAGAGCCGCACAGCTCCGAGCTCGCGCCGCTCGTCGCGGCCATTCACAAGGAAGTGGTCTGGCTGGAGAAGCGCCTCGCGCGCGCGATCGTGCCCGAGGCTGCGCAGGTGCCCGAACCGGCCGCGGCCACCGCGCTCAACCTGCTGGTGGTCGACGACGATCCCTTCGTCCGCTCCGCGCTCGCGGTGATGCTCGGTCACCTCACCTCGAAGCAGGTGGTGGTGTGCGCGTCGGCCGAAGAAGCGCTCGGAGCCCTCGCCCGCTTCACCGAGGCCGAGCCGCTCGACGCGATCATCTGCGATCTGCGCATGCCGCAGGTGGACGGCGTCACCTTCATCCGCCGGCTCGCCGAGGCGCAGTACCGGGGCGCCGTCATCGTGGTGAGCGTGGCCGAGGTGCGGCTGCGCCAGAGCGTGGAGCGACTGGCGAGATCGCTGGGGCTGCAGGTGATGGCCTCGCTGGCCAAGCCCGCGTCGATCGGCCAGCTCGCGTCTGCCCTGGGCCGGGTGCAGGACGGTCTGCGCAAGAGCCGCAGCCGGGCCGCGCCGTCGAGCGTGCTGCGTGCCCCGAGGTGGACGGAGCAGGACCTGCGCCTCGCCATCC
This sequence comes from Archangium sp., assembly GCA_030681645.1. GTDB lineage: Bacteria > Myxococcota > Myxococcia > Myxococcales > Myxococcaceae > Archangium_A. The sequence continues at coordinate 27,796 of JAUXRX010000058.1, read as the reverse complement.
ACGACGGTGGGGTGCGGCCGTACTACCAGCCGAAGGTCTCGCTCCGCACCGGCCACGTCGTGGGTGTCGAGGCGCTGGCGCGGTGGATTCACCCCGAGTTCGGCGTCATCTCACCGGCGGCGTTCCTGCCCATGGCCGCGCGCGTGGGGCTGATGGACGATCTCCTGCTCACCGGGGTCGAGCACTCCACCGAGGTGCTCACCGAGTTCCCCCAGCTCTCGGTGGCGGTGAACCTCGAGGCCTCGACGGCGTGTGACGACCAGGCGATCGGCCGGCTGATGAAGGTGATCCAGGCGCGGCACATCAGCCCCGACCGGCTCATGTTCGAGCTCACCGAGAGCGACGTCGAGGGGGACCCCCGGCGGATCATCGAGATGTTGGCCCGGCTGCAGCTGCGCGGGTTCTGCCTGGCGATCGACGACTTCGGCACCGGGCGCTCGACGCACCAGCGCATCGCCGACATCCCGTTCTCCGAGCTGAAGATCGATCGCCAGTTCGTGCGCGAGGGCTGCCGCGAAGAGGCGGCGCGCGCGGTGGTGGAGAGCAGCGTGGTGCTCGCACACCGCCTCAAGATGACCACCACCGCCGAGGGCGTGGAGACCGCCGAGGAGCTCGACTTCGTGCGCCGCGCCGACTGCGACAGCGTGCAGGGCTACTTCTTCTCGCCGCCGCTGCCCTTCGAGCAGCTGAAGGCCTTCATCTCGAACTTCACGCCGGTCACGAAGACGGCCGCGGCGGCCCGCTGACCCGAAGCTCAGTTGAATCGAGCACCTGGTAGCAGGTCGGCCGTCCTGCCGAACGGGCCGGTGGCGCGCTTGCGGCGTCAGTAGCCCTCGCCATCGCGCGCGGCGGTCACCTTCCCGCGGAAGTGGCGCAGCACCCACCAGAGGTAGCCGGCCGCGAGGAACACGCCCGGACCCCACCAGAAGAGCCCTGCCCTCAAGGCGATCGGCCCGGAAGCGGCGCTGGTCACGGTGAGCGAGAGCGCCGGCGTGTGCGCCCGCAGCACCACGGGAAAGAGGCAGGCCACGGTCATCACCAGGCAGCCCGTGATGAACGCGGCGCCGCCGAAGAAGGGGGCGCGGTCGCTGGCGCGCTTCACGAAGAGGGTGGTGAGCCCGCCGAGGCAAAGCAGCAGGCCGGCCCAGGCGAGGGGGCGAGCGGTGAACGCGCCCATCACCTCGGGCGCGACGCGCGAGGTGGCGAGCACCGCGGCCAGCCAGAGCACCGCCGTGGCCAGCCACAGGCGCACCCGCAGCGCGCGCACCCGCTCGAGCACCACGCCGCCGGTCTTCCACGACAGCCAGTTCGCGCCGTGGGCAGTGAGCGTCACCAGCACCAGCAGGCCACACAGCAGCGAGTAGCCGTCGAGCACGCCGTGTTCGCCCTCGGCAGGGAAGAGCGCGAGCTCGAAGTACCCCTGCTCGTTCAGCGGCACGCCGCGCACGACGTTGCCCAGGAGCGCGCCCATCAGCAGCGGCACCACCACCGACGAGAGCGTGAAGGTCAGGTCGAAGAAGCTGCGCCACAGCGGGCTGGCGAGGTGGCTGCGCAGCTCGATGGAGAGGCCGCGGAGAATGAGGCCCCACACCACGAAGATCACCGGCAGGTAGAAGCCCGAGAAGCCCGCCGCGAGCAGGCGGGGAAAGGCGAGGAACAGCGAGCCGCCCGCGGCGATCAACCAGACCTCGTTGCCGTCCCACACCGGGCCGATGGCGGCGAGCACCTCGCGGCGCTCCGTGTCGGTGCGCGCGACCAGGCGGTGCAGCACGCCCGCGCCGAAGTCGAAGCCGTCGAGCACCGCCCACGCGGCGAACATGAGCGCGATCAGCCAGAACCAGATGGTGGTGAGCTCAGGCATCTGCGCACCTCCTCGAAGGTCGAACTCGAACTTGGACCCCGTTCAGCCCGAGCGAAGTCGAGGGCCATGGTGCGCCCCCTCGACTTCGCTCGGGGTGAACGGCGCGGCTTCGGGTCCTGATGGCTTCACTCATGGTGTCCCTCGGGGCCGTGCAGCACCTCGCGCCCCACGAGGAAGAGAAACGCGAGCCCGAGCACGAGGTACAGCCCTGCGAAGCCGATGAGGGTGAACAAGGTGCTGCCGGCGTGCACGGTGGGGCTGGCGCCGTCGGCGGTGCGCAACAACCCGTAGACGAGCCACGGCTGCCGGCCCAGCTCGGCCGTCATCCACCCGGCGGTGTTGGCGATGTACGGGAAGGGGAAGGCCAGCATGAGCGCCCACAACAACGGCCGCGCCTTCTCCAGCCAGCCTCGCCACCGGAAGAGCGCCGCCAGCGCCATGAGCCCGATGAACATCGTGCCCAGCCCGACCATCACGTGGAACGAGTAGTAGAGCAGCTCGACGTTGTCGGGCCAGTCGCGCTCGGGAAAGTCGTTGAGGCCCTGCACCTCGGCGTTGAAGCGGCCGAACGCGAGGAAGGACAGCACCAGCGGCACGCCCACGGGGTTGTCCAGCCGGCGCTGGGCCACGTTGGGTTGGCCGATGAGGTGAATCGACGCGCGCGGGCCTGACTCGAAGCGGCCTTCCATCGCGGCGAGCGCCGCGGGTTGGTGGTTGGCCACCAGCTTCGCCTGCAGGTCACCCGTGGGAAAGGCGACCAGCACCGAGGCGATGAGCCCGGTGAGCGTGCCCACCTTCAGGTTGAGGCGCGCCTGCTCGAGGTGGGTGCCCCGCAGCATCCAGAACGCGCCCACCGCCGACACCACGAAGGACGCGGTCACCAGCGAGGCCATCTGGTTGTGTGCGTACTGCGCCAGCGCCCAGGGGTTGAGCACGTAGGTCCAGAAGTCGGCGAGCGCGAACACGCCGTCGGCCCCGCGGGTGTAGCCGACCGGGTGCTGCATGAACGCGTTGGTGGTGATGATGAACACGCCCGACAGCCAGCTGCCGATGAAGAGCGCCACCGCCGCGGCGAAGTGTTTCCTGGGGCCCAGGGTCTTCTCGCCCCACACCAGCATCGCGAGGAAGGACGACTCGAGGAAGAAGGCGAACATGCCCTCGAGCGCGAGGGTCTGCCCCACCACCCCGCCGGTGACGGCGGTGAAGCGCGCCCAGTTGGTGCCGAACTGGAACTCCATGGGGATGCCGGTGACCACGCCCACCGCGAAGTTGAGCCCGAAGATGCGCACCCAGAAGCGCGCCGCGCTTGCGTACGCCTCGCCGCCCGGGCGCAGCGCCAGCCCTTTCAGGATCACGATCACCAGCGCCAGCCCCATGGTGAGCTGGGGGAAGAGGTAGTGGTAGACGATGGTGAAGGCGAACTGCAGCCGGTGCCAAGCGAGCGGGTCTGCCATGGGGTCCTTCTTCATGGTGCCCCGTTACGGGCGCAGCGACATCAAGTAATGGAAGGCGTCAGGGCGGCGCGCTGACCGAGATGAACTGCCGCGCGCTGCCCGGGTTGAGGGCGTGAAAGCCGAGCACCCCCAGGCTGTCGAGCAGGGCGCGCGGCCCCACCACGGAGATCGTCGAGATCGTGCCCGGCTCGACGACGAGCTGCTGCACGCCGCCGGTGATGCTGAAGGTGGCGGGGGTGCCCTGCTCCAGCCGGAGATCGTCGACGACGCACCTCGAGGTCCCGGAGTTCTCGAAGGTGACGCTGCCCGCGGACTTGCCATCGGGCGTGGGCGTGAGCGCCAGCACCACCGCAGGGGTGATGCTCAGGCCGTTGCAGGGCGGCAACGACTCGACCTCGGCGTCGAAGGTGAGCCCCAGCTCGGGGGCGACGGGGGCGTTGGTGAACAGGGTGATCCGGTAGCTGCGTGAGCCCACGCCGGTGGGCGTGAAGTGCACGAGCACCTCGGTCGCAGCGCCGAGGGGCAGGCCCATCACCGCGCCGGCGCCGGGGGAGATGCTCAGCTCGTCGACCGGACCTCCGTCCGGTGCTTCCACCGTGACGAAGGGCGGCACGAGCCTGAGCTGCGCCTCGTCCGAGCGGCCCGAGGTGCTCACGTTGCGCAGGGTGACGACCCGCTGCGCGAACGACGCGGAGCCGGGATCGAAGCGAACGTGCCGCACCTCGAGGTGGGTCGCCGACAGCGCGGCCACCGGCGCGCCACCGACGACCCTGAGCGGGGTGCGGAGCGCCCCGAAGGGCGCCGTGACCGCCAGCAGGTCGCCGAAGAAGGTCTCATCGGTGACGGGACTGGCGGTCACCATGAGAGAGGTCGTGCTCAGCGCGGGCAGGTCGAGCTGCGAGGGGAGTGAGCCGCCGAAGGCCTGGATCATCGAGCTGTCGAGGCGGAGGTTCCTCACCTGCACCGGCACGCGGCGCGTGTTGACCAGCTGGAGCTCGAGCGTCTTCGTGGTGCCTGGCGGCACGAAGCCGAAGTCGAGCGACGCCGGCACGGTGAGCACCTCGCCGCTGCCCAGGCCACTGAGCGGAAGCCTCGCGGCGCAGTCGAGGCCCGCGTTCAGCTCGAGAGACCCCAGGTGCAGCAGCGCATCGGTGGGGAAGAACTGCACCTCGAACCGGTGGCTCGCGCCTGCCGCGATCTGCAGGCCGAGGTCGTCGATGGGTGGGGAGAGCACGAACCCTCGCGGCGGTCGCACCGCCCTCAACGTGCGCAGGAAGGTGCTGGTGTTGGTCACCTGCACCTGCCTGACCGCGCCCAGGGAGTTCTCCACCTCGCCAAAGTCGAGGTCCTCGGGGAAGACGCGCAGGCAGGGCTCGACGAAGACCGACCCTGCGTCCTTCACCGGTGGTGGAGGCGGCGGCGGCGCGCCCCCCGGGGGCGGCGCACAGCCGAGCAGTCCGGCCAGGAGCACGAGCGGCGGTCGCATCAGCAGCAGTCTACGCTCGAACCTCAGTCGACGCGCGTCGCCTCACCGAGCCGGCGAATCTCGAAGTCCTTCAGCTCGCCGTCGGGCGTGAGCTGCGCTGCGACCTCGTACGAGATGGCCCAGCGCTCCGCGCCGTCCGAGATGACCGCCGCGGCCTGGTCGTCGCTCGAGGCGACGGCGGTGTAGACGACCTTGCCGTCGATGAGCTCGAGCTTCGCCGACGAGCGGGCGGCCGGATCGAAGCGGGCCGCGTGCAGCGAGGCCGCGGGCTTCGTCGCCCGGGTGGCGCTGCGGGCCAGGCCACGCACGGTCATGCGCTGCCGAACGAGGAAGGTGTCGCGAACGGTCTGGTTGAAGTGCTGCGTGGCGGCCTCGATCACCGCTTCCTTGCGGGCGTCGGCCGAGAGATCGATCGCCTGCGGGGCCTGCTTCGCCTGCTCGACCGCATCGCGGCCACAGGCGCTCACCATCACCACCACTGCCATTGCTGAAACGAGCGCAGCCGGTCCAGCGGAACGCTGGGCGAGCGCAGCTGGAGCGCAGCGGAAGATGCGCCGGGGCGAAGCGACCAGAAAAATCGTGCGAATCATGAGCGGCGCTCGAGCACCCGCTGTGCCAACCGAAACGGGCGGAGTTCCGGATCGTTGTGGCAGGTGACCTGTACTGACTTGCTTCACTCTGCGCGTGCACGCGCACCTCCTCCCTGAACGGACGTCACGCTCGTTGACACCGCTGTGGCCGAACGTGAGAAGGCCGGGTCAATGCCCTCACACCCCATGGACGCGGAGCTGCTCTCGGGCGAAGCGCTCTACCGCCGGGTGGTGCTCGAGAAGATGACGCAGGCGCGCGAGTCGGTGCTCGTCGCCACCGCGAACGTGAAGGCGATGCTGGTCGAGCTGAAGACCGGCCAGTTCCGGCCCATCGCCGATCTCTTCGCGCAGCTCAGCAAGCGCGGGGTGGTGGTGAAGCTGCTCCACGCCGAGCTGCCCAGCCGCCCCTTCCGCGAGGCGTTCGACAAGCACGAGCGGCTCACCAGCGGCGGCATGGGCCTCAAGATCTGCCCGCGCGTGCACTTCAAGGCCGTGCTCATCGACGGCGCCTGGCTCTACCTGGGCAGCGCCAACCTCACCGGGGCGGGCCTGGGGGCCAAGCACGCCAACGGCCGCAACTTCGAGCTGGGCTTCGTCACCGAAGACTTCGACACCATCGATCGCGTCTCGGCGTTGTTCGAGGCGGTGTGGAGCGGCGCCGAGTGCCGCGCCTGCCGCCTCCACGACGTCTGTCCCGACCCGATCGGCCCCGGGCCCGCGAAGAAGCGCTCGCGGGGCGCGAAGGGTGGCATCGTGCTGGGCCAGTCCAGGCGCTTCGGCCGCTGAGCGCCCCGGTGGCGCGCGCAGGGCTGACCTCGTGCTACCACTGCGGGCGCAATGCTCTCTGCCCAGGTCGTGGTCGCCCTCGTGCTCACCCAATACGTGCGCAGCCACGTCGACCGCGACGACCCGAGCTCGCCGTGCCTGTGGTGGCAGGAAAACAGCGTGATCGCGGTGGAACAGAGCACCCCGGGCAACCCGGAGACGATGGGCACCGAGTTCGCGGCGGTCAGCGCGGCGCTCGCCACCTGGGGCGCGCCGATGGAGGCGTGCGGCAGCATCCGCTTCGACGAGCTTCCGCGCACCCCGAGCCGGGTGGTGGCCGAAGACGGCCGCAACGTGGTGCTCTTTCGCCTGGTCGACTGCAACGACGTGATGCCCGCGTGCTCGTCACCGGCCACGTGCGGCAACCAGCGCGACTGCTGGGAGCACGCGAACGGCGCGCTCGCCATCACCAGCACGTTCTACGACCACGCCACCGGGCGCATCTCCGACTCCGACGTCGAGTTCAATACGCCCGGTTTTCTCCTCACCACGGTCGACAGCCCGGTGTGCGTCGCGCCCAACTTCAACCTCACCTGCGTCGCGAGCGACATTCAGAACACCATGACCCACGAGGCGGGCCATCTGCTCGGCCTGACCCACAGCCCCGACCCGGCCTCCACCATGGCGCTGCGCGCGGTGCCCGGAGAGCTGAGCAAGCGCGTGCTCGACGCCGACTCGACGAGGTTCATCTGCAACGTGTACCCGGCGGGCAAGGCCGCCCGCGGGTGCCAGGAAGCCTTCGACGGTGAGCTGGGCAAGGCCGCCGGCTGCGCCACGATGCCCGGCGCGGCGCTCGCGGTGCTGGCGCTGCTGCTGGCGCGCCGGTGGCGTTCCCGAAGGCCGGGCGCGCTCAGATCGGCAAGCCCTCGCATTGAGAGTTAGGTTGCCGCCTTCATGTCCATCGACGCCCTCATCCTGGACCTCGGCAACGTCCTCGCCTTTCACGACAACGTGAAGCTCTTCGCCGAGATGGCGCGCACCTTCGGCACCACCCCCGAGGCGATGAAGGAACGGCTCGACGGGGGGCTGTGGGAGCGCGTCAACCGCGGCCAGCTGCCCGGCGACTCGCTGCGGGTCGAGCTGGTGCAGCGCCTGGGCAGGGACATCGGCCCGAAGGACTGGTTCGAGCTGTGGAACTGCCACTTCACCATCAACGAGCCGATGGTCTCGATGGTGCAGTTCCTGGTGGGCCAGCTCAAGCTGGTGCTGCTCTCGAACACGCACGACCAACACATCGCGTACGTGCGCCCGAAGCTGCCGGTGCTCGAGCAGTTCGACGCGCTCGTCTTCTCGTGCGACGTCGGGCTGATGAAGCCCGAGAAGGCCATCTACGAGAAGGCCCTCGCCGCCGCCGGCACCGCGCCGTGGAAGACCGCGTTCTTCGACGACGTGAAGAGCTACGCCATCGCCGCCACCCAGGTCGGCGTGCACGGCCGGGTGTTCACCACCGTCGAGCAGTTCCAGGAAGACCTCGCGAAGCTCGGCTTCAAGGCGAAGTGACATGAACGCACGCATCAGCACCCTGTGGGACTCCGTCGGCAACACCCCGCTCCTGCGCATCGGCACGCTGTGCAAGCGCACCGGCAACGAGATCCTCGGCAAGGCCGAGTTCATGAACCCCGGCGGCAGCATCAAGGACCGCGCGGCGAAGGGAATGATCGGCGACGCCGAACGGCGCGGCGTGCTCGAGCCCGGCGCCACCATCGTCGAGGGCACCGCCGGCAACACCGGCATCGGCCTGGCGCTGCTCGGGCGCGAGCGCGGCTACCGCGTGGTGGTCACCATGCCCGACAACCAGACCCGCGAAAAATACGACCTGCTCGAGGCGATGGGCGCCGAGGTGCGCAAGGTGCCCGTGGTGCCCTTCGCCAACGAGAACCACTTCTTCCACCAGGCGCGGCGGCTCTCGGAAGAGCACGGCTGGTTCTGGGCCAACCAGTTCGAGAACCCGGCCAACGGCGAGTTCCACGCGCAGACCACGGCCCAGGAGCTCTGGGAGCAGTGCGAAGGAAAGCTCGACGTGCTGGTCGCGTCCTGCGGCACCGGCGGCACGCTGGGCGGGGTGTCGAGCGCGCTGAAGGAGAAGAACCCGAAGCTCGAGGTGGTGTTGGTCGACCCCTTCGGCTCGGGCCTGTACTGCCACGTGCGCGAAGGGAAGCTCGAGACCACCGGCGGGTCGATCACCGAGGGCATCGGCATCATGCGCCTGACCGCGAACTTCAAGCGCGCCCGCATCGACTCGGCCATGCGCGTGAGCGACCAGGAGATGATCGAGATGCTCTACCACCTGGCCCGCGAAGACGCGCTGGTGGTGGGCACCTCGGCGGCGCTCAACGTGCGCGCGGCCTACGAGATCGCGAAGGCGCGGCCGAACCAGGGTCTGCGCATCGCCACCTTCCTGTGCGATCACGGCAGCCGCTACACCTCGAAGGTCTTCAACCCCGAGTTCCTCGCCAGCAAGTCACTCGTCGTCCGCCCGCTGCCTTGAGAGGGAACCCATGACGCCGCTCCTCCTCGCGTGGTGCCTCTCGCAGGCGCCCCTGTCCACCCCGCCTTCGCCGCTGCCCAGCGCAGGGGTTCCCGAGGCGGTGAGCCCGGGCTCGGAGCCGGTCGAGGTGAAGCTCTTCGCGCAGTTCGTCGATCGCCACCTGCTGGCCGTGGGCGCGTCGGGCTCGGGCATGGAGGTGCGCCAGCGCGAGCGCGTGTTCCGCATTCAAGATGACGACTTCGAGACGGCCTTCACCCTGGTGCCCGAGGCGCTCTCGCTGGCGCGGGTGGCGCACGACGACTTCGTGCTCGCCAGCCGGCTGCAGATCGTCGGGCTCTCGGTGGTGAGCGCGGCGCTGGCGGCCACGGTGGTGGCCACGCTGGTGCGCACGCTCATTCTCCCGCTGCTGGTGGCCAGCCTCATCGGCTCGGGCGTCGGGCTGGTGCTCTCGCTGGTGGCGCTGCCCTTCGCGCTCTCGGCGCAGACGAAGTTCTTCAGCGCCATCGGCACGTACAACCACGGGCTGCTCGAGTTGCGCCCTCCCCTGAATCCCCTCGGGGGCGGGCTCACCCTCGCCCTGCCGTAGGCTGGTTTTCAGTTTCTCCTTCAGCCCGGGGTCGCGCCGCATATGGTCTGCGCCCATGAAACGCGCGCTCGAGCTGATCCGTCTGCGCCTGAGCCGGATCTGGCTCGTCATGCTGTTGCTGTCGGCCATCGCCACGGGCTTCGCCACCTTCTGGTGGGAGTTCGACGTGATGGAGATCTCCGACGACGAGCGCGGGGCCTACGACGACGGCCTCAAGGCCTTCACCCTCCCCAAGCGCACCGCGCTCAAGTTCGTGCAGGAGAAGTTCGGCCTGGGGAAGCTGGTCAGGTCGGAAGACCTGATCATCGTCGCCCTCGACGACGCGACGATGACCGACATCGCCGAGAGCACGCGCCTCAACACCGTCTACCGCTCGAGCCTCCCCTACGACCGCGTCATCTGGGCTGACCTGATCACCTACCTGGGCAAGGCCGGCGCGAAGGGCGTGGTCTTCGACATGGTCTTCAACGAGCCGTCCGACGGCACCGGCGATCGCGCGCTGGCCGAGGCCCTCGCCGCCACGAAGATGCCGGTGGTCTTCGGCTTCAACACCTCGGCCACGACGGTCGCGCTCCCGAAGGTCGAGGCGTCGGCCATTCGCCCGGTCGGCCCCATTCCCCCTCCGCCTGAGAAGGTGGTGCCCGAGGGCGAGTTCCCCGAAGACCCCACGCCCGAAGAACAGGCCGCGCTCGCGAAGAAGGCCGCCTCAGACCGCCTGCTCTGGGCCAGCAAGGTCTACTCGTACCCGATCGTGTTCGACGGGCTCGAGGCGCCGGCGCTGCCCGAGGAGGTCGAGCGCGACGAGCGGGGCGAACCCACCGGCAAGGTCTTCCCCAAGCGGCCCATGGCCGCGGTGCCCATGCTGCTCGAATCGGTCGACGGCTTCGGCGCGGTCGAGGGCGAAGAGGACGAAGACGGCAAGCTGCGCCGCACCGCCTTCGCCTACACCGACGGCGTCAATACCTACCCCACCCTGCCCGTCGCGGCGCTGGCGGCCATGGAAGGGGCGAAGGAGGTGCGCATCGAGCCGGGGAAGATCACCATCGGCGGCCGCACCGCGCGCATCAACAAGGACGGCACCGCCGAGATTCACTACGGCGGCAGGCTGAGCGACCGCTTCAAGATGATCCCCCTGGTGGGCGTGGTGCGGCGCTACCGCGACTGCACCCTGGAAGATCAATCGAAGGTCGACTGCGCCGGCGGTGACATCTCGAAAGACCCGCAAGGCGTCATCTTCAAGGACAAGATCGTGATCGTCGGCGGCGTGGCGGTCGGCACCGGTGACTCCAAGGCCACCCCCCTCGAGCAGTCGACGCCGGGCCTGGTGAAGCAGGCCGCCGTGCTCGACAACCTGCTCCACGATCAGTTCATCATCGCGGCGCCCTTCTGGGTCTCGGTGCTCTTCTCGTTCCTGGTGGCGCTCTTCTCGGTCGGCCTGGTGCTGGTGGTGCGCAACACCTTCGTCGACATCGGCTGGCCGGTGCTCCTCTACGTCGGCTTCTTCACCATCACCGGCAGCTTCCTCGTCGCCACCCGCATTCACGTGCTCTCGGCCCTGCCCGGGCTCGCCGGCACCGTCGCGTCGATCCTCGCCACCTCGTGGGAACGCCTGTTCGCCCGCAAGGAACGCGACCGGATGAAGGAACTCTTCCAGAACTACATGGAAGCCGACCTGGTCGAGATGATGGTCGAGCAGAAGAAGCTGCCCAGCCTCGAGGGCGAGAACCTCGAGGTCACCGCGTTCTTCTCCGACATCAAGGGCTTCTCCACCTTCTCGGAGAAGCTCAAAGACGAGCCGAAGCAGCTGATGCGCATCTTGAACCGCTACCTCTCGGTGGTGACGCCCGAGCTCACCGGCGAAGGCGCGTGCATCGACAAGTACATCGGCGACGCGGTGGTGGCGCTCTTCGGCGCGCCCGTGCCCCACGACGACCACGCCCTGCGCGCCTGCCGCGGCGCGTTGGCGGTGCAGAAGGCCATCGGCAAGCTGCGCGAGGAGTTCCGCAGCGAGGGCCTGCCCGACGTGTACACGCGCGTGGGGCTCAACACCGGCACCATGATGGTGGGCAACATCGGCTCGGCGCAGCTGCTCGACTACACCGCCATCGGGGACGAGATGAACCTGGCGGCGCGGCTCGAGGGCGCCAACAAGAACTACGGCACGCTGATCATGATGGGCCAGGGCACGTACGAGAAGGTGAAGGACCAGGTCGAGGCCCGTGAGCTCGATCGGGTGCGCGTGGCCGGTAAGAAGAACGCGGCCACCGTCTACGAGCTGCTGGCGATGCGAGGCGAGCTGCACCACGACAAGATGAAAGTGGTTGACCTTTACGGTCAGGCCCTGCTCGCCTACCGCGCTCGCCGGTTCGCGGAAGCGAAGATCAAGCTGGGTGAGGCGCTGCAGGTGGACGAGAGTGACGGCCCCAGCAGGCGGCTTCTTTCGCTGTGTACGGAGTTCGAGCTTCACCCGCCGCCCGAAGGCTGGGACGGCGTCTCAGGGTTGGAAAAATAAAGTCATTCACGGAGGCAAACATGAAACGTCTGTATGGAGCAGTCGCCGCGACCGCGCTCTTGAGCGCGAGCGGTGCGTGGGCAGTGAAGGTCGGTGACAACCTCTACATCAAGGCCAAGGGGGTCAAGCTCCTCAAGGACGCCAAGGCCACCGGCGCCCCCATCGGCAAGGAGCTCAACGTGGGCGACCCCGTGGTGTGGAAGGGGCCCGACGAGAAGGACAAGACGTTTCACAAGGTCGAGGTGGGCGGAAAGAGCGGCTTCGTGCTGATGAGCTCGCTCTCGCCCAACAAGCCCTCTCCGGAGATCCCCGAGACCGGCAAACCCCCCATGGACGCCAAGGCCTTCGCCTCGTCGGGCGCAGCCACCAAGGCCCTCACGCCGGCCGGCGTGACGTACGCCGCTGACAACGTGTCCAAGACCGCGGCGGCAGCCGAGATCATCTACGTGGAACAGCACAACATCGCCAAGGGTACGCCCGCGGCCATCGCCACCAAGGCGAAGGAACTGGGAGGTGGCAAGTGAAGGCCCTTCAACTGGCGACCCTGTCGCTGATCACCGTGTTCGGTTCGGGTTGCGCCCTGTTTGCGAAGGCCGGCATCCAGGCTCCCAGCGTCGCCGGCGTCGACCCGCAGAAGCTCGCCAAGCTCGGCGCTGACGCCAAGGCGTACGCCGAGGGGCTGTGCGACCCCATCATCAAGGAAGAGGTCGGCTTCAACGAGGAACGCGCCATCGGTGGCGTGGTCGGCGTCGAGCTCATCTCGGGCAGCGGTCACCTGTTCCTCGACGGCCTGGCCGAGAAGGACCCGGTCAAGCTCAACCAGGCGCTCGAGAAGAAGCAGGCCGTCACCCTGCCCGACAACGCCATCAACGATCTCACCGCGTACGTGTCGATCGTCGGCAAGAACCTGGCGCGCTACTCGGCCCGCCCCGATCTGCCGTGGACGTTCGCCGTCATCCAGAACGACACGGTCAACGCCTTCAGCGCCCCGGGCGGCTACGTGGTGGTCACCACCGCGCTGCTCAAGAAGATCACCAACGAGGCCCAGCTCGCCGGCGTCCTCGGTCACGAGATCGGCCACGTGGTGCACAAGCACTCGCTGACCAAGTACCGCGACGCGAAGCACAAGCAGTGCATCGCGGCCAACTACGCCTCGCACCTGATCGAGCACGGCGGCCCCAACACGCCGGCCACCGCCGACGTCGCCAAGTTCGCCAAGAAGTTCGAGGGGAAGATCGACCTCGACAAGTCCGAAGGCGGCTTCATCAAGTTCATCATGCAGGTCGTCATCACCCTCCTGCAGAGCGGCAACGACAAGGAGTCCGAGTTCCAGACCGACAAGACCGGCCTCGAGCTCGTCGTGTTCGCCGGCTACGACGCCAGCGAGTACGAGAAGTTCCTCACCTCGCTCGGCAACCAGGGCGGCGGCATCGGCGCCAGCCACCCCTCCACCGAGGAGCGCGTGGCCAAGCTGAAGGCGCTGCGCGAGGGTGAGCTCAAGGACTTCGCCACCGGCTCGGCGAAGCCCGACACGGCCAAGGCGTTCGCGCCCCTGGCCGCCTCGAAGTAAGCGGCTCGCTTCACCAGCACCGGGGCCCGTGCTCTCTCCGCGCGGGCCCCTTTTCTTTGTCTCGCCAGCCCAAGGAGTCGCCATGCGGTCGTCTGTCTTCGCCATCGCCCTCGTCGTTCTCGGCTGCGCGCCCGCCGCGAAGACCGTCACCCCCGAGGAGAAGCTCACCAGCGCCAGCGCAGGCTCAGGCCTCTCACCCCAGATGATGGCCGCGATGGCCAACGCCCAGAAGATGGCGTCGATGAGTCAGGCCGCGCGCGCCGCGGCCGAGGGCGCCTGCGCCGCGCTGCTCAGGCACACGCCGAGCTGGGACGAGGAGCGGGCCATCGGCCAGTGGCTGGCGATCAACGCCGTGGCCAGACAGGGGCACCTCTTCCTCGACGGCGCCGAGGAGAAGGACCCGGCGAAGCTGAACGAGCGCCTGGCGACGCGCAAGGCCGTCGCCCTGCCCGAGGGTGGCAGGAACGCCGTGAGCGCCCACGTCGCGCTGGTGGGGAAGAACCTGGCGCGCTTCTCGTCGCGGCCCGAGGTGCCCTGGGTCTTCGGGGTGATCGAGAACGAGACCCCCGACGCGCTGAGCACCGCGGGCGGCTACGTCTTCGTCACCACCGGTCTGCTCAAGAAGATGACCAACGAGGCGCAGCTGGCGGGGGTGCTGGCGCACGAGATCGGCCACGTGGTGCACAAGCACTCGCTGACGAAGTACCTCGACGCGCGCCACAAGCAGTGCATCGCCGCGAAGTACGCCGCGTACCTCATCGAACACGGCACCAACGGGGGCCCCGCCGTCGACGAGCTGGCGCGGTTCGCCCGGAACTTCGACGACCCCGACCTCGGGGCCGCCGACGCCGGCTTCGCCCGCTTCATCATGCAGGCGCTGGTGACGCTGCAGCAGTTCGGCACCGATGGCGAATCGGAGTTGCAGACCGACAGGACCGCCCTCGAGCTGGTCTCCTTCGCCGGCTACGACGCCACCGAGTACGAGAAGTTCCTCACCACGCTGGGAGACCGCCCCCAGCACCCGAAGGCCGTGGACCGGGTGGCGAAGCTCAAGGCGCTCAGGGAAGGCGAGCTGAAGGCCTTCGCGCACGGCACCGCGAAGCCCGACCTGGCCCAGGTGTTCGCCCCGCTGAGCCCGTGACGAATGTTCCACCTCGCCCTCGCCTCTGAGTGGAGAGCCGGCTGGCGCGACGGCCGCTACACCCCGGCGCGCTTCGCGGCCGACGGCTTCGTGCACTGCTGCGACGACGAGGCGACCACCCTGCAGGTCGCCGCCGCGTACTTCCCCCCAGGCGCCGAAGAGGTCCTGGTGGCCGACCTCGACGAGGCCGCGCTCGACGTGGAGGTGCGCAGGGAAGCGCCCGCCCCCCCCGACGGAAAGCCCCAGCCGCACCACGCGCCCGCCCGCCTCTTCCCCCACGTGTACGGCAGCATTCCCGCCGCGGCGGTGACCCGCATCGGCCCCCTGCAGAAAGCCCCGGACGGCACGTGGCGCTGGCCCACGGAGTGGGCTTACGGCAAACCAGCACCCTGAAATGCCCCGAATCCTCAAGCGCCTCAGCCTCGCCTTTGCCGTGCTCGCCGTGGGTTTCGTCATCGCGGGGTGGATCGCGCTGCGGGTGCTCGCCTCGAACGTGCTCTCGACCGACACCGAGCCGGTGCGGCTGCAGCTGGTCGCCGACTGGGCGAAGCACGCCGATGGCCTCGAGGCCTGGCTCGCCGCCGTGACCTCGTGGAGCACGCCCAGCGGGCCGACTCCGGTGGCCACGGGCTGCCAGCTCCGCTGGACCGGTGAGTCGGCGGCGGTGCGACAACACCTCGCGCGGTGCGGGGACGCCCCGGGACCCCTGGACGAGCAGACCCTCGTCGCCCTCGACGGGCTGGCTGAGCAGCTGCTGGTGAAGGCGGCCGAGGCGCCCACGCTCGAGCGCGACCTCTCGTGGATGGCGGGCCTCCACGGCCAGGACGACTGGAGTGACGTCACCGGCACCCCCTTCGAGTTCGTCGAGGCCGGCAGCTCGCTGATGGACGCGCCTTCGCTCGCCCTGCGCCAGGTGCGCGGGCTCGCGCTCTTGCGGCTGCTCCAGGGCCAGCGCGCCGGCGCGCTCGACGCCGCCGTCGACGACGTCACCGCCTTCGCGCGGGCGCTGCTGGGGCGGCCCTTCGTGCTCGATCAGCTCGTGGGCGTGGCGGTGCTCGACCGCATGCGCGCCGTGCTCGACGGCGCGGGCCAGCCCGACCTGGGGCCTGGCGCGGCCGAGGTGCAGGCGCTGCGGGGCGCGCGCCTCGCCTCGGCGTTCCTCTGGCACCCGTGGGTGCCGAAGGTGCAGCGCGAGCGCTTCCTCCCGAAGCTCGCGGTCGCCTCGCGGTGCGCGGCGGCGAGCGAGGCGCTGCTGGTGCTCGAGGTGGGGCCTCCGCTCGCGGAGAACTACCCCCAGTTCGTCGAAGACTTCACCGCGTGGCGCAAGACCAACCCGTGCCCCAGCGCCTTCGTCAACCGCGCCCTCGACGCGCGCGCCACCCTGCCCGAGGGGAGCTGGAAGCAGCTGCTGCGCTCGGCCGAGTTCGTCAACCGCGCCGAGCAGGGCGACTTCGTCTCGACGCTCCTGGTGAAGACGATCGAATCGAGCGCGCTGGGCCGCCGCGCCGCCACCGAGGCCATCTTCAGCGTCACCGCGGCCAGGCCCTTCGCCGCGCCGGTGGAGAAGCAGAAGCCATGAAGCTCCGGGGCGGCGCCGGCTTGACGGAACGTCAGGCGAGCCCGGCGCCGAGCGGCCAGCAGGTGACGGTCGAGCCGCTCACCCCGGCGCGCTGGCCCGACGTCGAGGCGCTCTTCGGCGAGAAGGGCGCCTGCGCCGGGTGCTGGTGCATGTTCTGGCGCCTGGGCAGGGGCGAGCGCTTCGACGACCTCAAGGGCGCCAGGGCGAAGCGCCGCTTCAAGGCCCTGGTGATGCGCGGGAAGGCGCAGGGGCTGCTGGCCTACCGCGACCGGGCGCCCGTGGGCTGGCTCAGCCTGGGTCCGCGCCGCGACTTCGCGAAGCTCGACCGCGCGCCGTCACTGGCCTGTGACGATTCGGACCAGGTGCACAGCCTTCCCTGCTTCTTCGTGCTGCCGGGCGCGCGCGGCCAGGGCGTGGCGACCGCGCTGCTCGACGCCGCCGTGCGCTCGCTCGAGAAGGCAGGAGCCCGCATCGTCGAGGGCTACCCGGTGAAGCCGGCCAGGCCCGGGGAGAAGATCCCTGCGGCGTTCGCGTACACCGGCACCCTGCCCCTGTTCGAGAAGGCCGGCTTCACCGTCGTCGCCCCCAGACCCACCGGCAGGCAGCGCGCGCGGAAGGTCCTGCCAGCCCCCGGCGGGCGCAACACTTCTTCACGCCCGCTGAAACGCCCGGCCAAATAGGCGGTTTCTCAGGGCGCTCCAGCGCTGGAGCAGGCGAGGTGCCGCGGACCCTCCGAACTGATCGTTGCGCGGAGGTTAGTTTAAACTTACTAACGAACCGCGATGGCGCGGCCCCGGCTGATCACTGACGAGCAGATCCTCACCACCATGCGCTCCAGCGTGTTGGAGCGGGGCGCGGGCGTCTCGCTCGACGTGGTGGCCGAGCGGCTGGGCGTCACCGCCCCGGCCCTGCTCAAGCGCTTCGGCAGCCGCCTCGAGCTGATGCTCAAGGCGCTGCAGCCGCCCGACGCCCCCCCGTGGATGGAGGAGTTCGATCGCGGGCCCGACCAGCGCCCCCTCGAGGTGCAGCTGAGCGAACACTTCGATCGCATCTGGACCTTCTTCGAGAAGATCATCCCCTGCGTCTCGGCGCTGCGGGAGAGCGGCGTGCCCCACGAGAAGATCTTCGAGGGCAAGCGCAACGCCCCGGTGCACGCCATTCGCGCCATCTCGAAGTGGCTGGAGAAAGCCCAGGCCGCCGGGTTGATAGAGACCTCAGCGCCCGAGAGCGTGGCCACGGCCATCCTGGGGGCGCTGCAGACCCGGGCCTTCACCTCTCACGTCGCCAAGGTGCAGTACTCGACGCGCAGCAACCGCGAGTACCTCGACGACCTCGTTCAACTCTTCTCCCGCGCGCTCGCCCCGAAGGCGAAGCGCCGGCCCCGCAACCTGAAGCTCGCCTGAGGAAACACCCATGACCCGCACTCTCCTGCTCTGCGCCCTCGCGCTCGCTGCCTGCAAGAAGCCCGATCTCGCCCCCGAGGCCGGCGGCAGCAAGCCCCAGCTCGTCGCCCTGCCCCCGGTGAAGGTCGAGACCGGCGCCATCGAGCACCGCCAGATGCCGCGCTACCTCACCCTCACCGGCAGCGTGTCGGCCGATCGCCAGTCGGACATCGCCGCCAACGTCTCGGGCCGGGTCACCAACACCTACGTCGAGCGCGGCATGCCGGTGAAGCTCAACCAGGTGATCGCCGTGGTCGACTCGCGCGCCGCGGGCTTCCAGGTGGCCGCCGCGGTGGCCCAGAGCCAGGCCGCGCAGACGCAGGTCAACCTCGCCAAGCAGGACTGCGAACGCGCCGACACGCTCTTCTCGCAGGGCGCCATCGCCAAGGCCGAGTTCGAGCGGCTCAAGTCGCAGTGCACCGCGCAGCTCTACACGGCCAACGCGGCCCAGGCGAACGCCGACCTCGCCAACAAGGCCGCCGGCGACACCATCATCCGCGCGCCGTTCGACGGGGTGATCGGCGAGCGCTTCGTGAACGTGGGCGAGTACGTGCAGCCGCCCACCCGGGTGGCGAGCATGTTCGCGATCAACCCGGTGAGGGTGAGCCTGTCGGTGCCCGAGCCCGCGGTGTCGCTGGTGAAGGAAGGCCAGACGCTCGAGCTCCAGGTCTCTTCGTGGCCGGGCCGCTCGTTCCCCGCCACGGTGCGCTTCGTCTCGCCCGCGCTGCGCCCCAACACCCGCGACCTGATCATCGAGGCCTCGGCGAAGAACGACGACGGCGCGCTGCGGCCCGGCATGTTCGCCACCGCGAAGCTGGCCGTGGGCGAGGACGAACAACCCACGGTGCCGGTGTCGGCGATCAAGGTGGAAGGCACGGTGCGGCGGCTCTTCCTCGCGCGCGCGGGCCAGGCCTTCGAGGTGGTGGTGCAGACGGGCGTGGAGAAGGACGGGCGCATCGCCGTGCTCGAGCCGCTCGCCGCCGGTGAGAAGGTCATTCTCGCGCCGCCGCCCGGGCTGCGCGACGGCTCGTCGATTCAGTAACGGAAAGCGCTCAGGCACCCCATGCAATGGCTCGCTGAGTTGTGTGTGAAGCGGCCCGTCTTCGCGACGGTGCTCTCGCTCGTCATCCTCGTCGTCGGCAGCGTGTTCTACACGCAGCTCGGCGTCGACCAGTTCCCCAAGATCGACTTCCCGGTGATCGTGGTCACCACCATCCAGCCGGGCAGCTCGCCGGCCGACATGGAGCGCGAGGTCTCGGACAAGCTGGAAGGCGCGGTCAACACCATCAGCGGCATCGACGAGCTCCGCAGCACGTCGGCCGAGGGCGTGAGCCAGGTCATCATTCAGTTCGTCCTGGAGAAGAACGTCGACGTCGCCTCGCAGGAAGTGCAGCAGAAGGTGAACACCGTGCTGGCCGAGCTGCCCCGCGGCATCGACCCGCCGGTGGTGCAGAAGATCGAGCCCGACGCGCAGCCGGTGATCTTCATCGCCCTGCGCGCGCCGGGGAAGACGGTGCGCGAGGTCACCGACATCGCCGATCGCATCGTGCGCCGCCGCCTGGAATCGGTGAGCGGCGTGGGCAAGGCGGTGATCATCGGCGGGCGCAAGCGCCAGATCGACGTGCTGGTCGACCCGGTGAAGTTGAAGGCCCTGGGCATCTCGCCGCTCGAGGTGGGCGCGGCCATCAACGCGCAGAACATCACCCTGCCCGGCGGGCGCGTCGACACCAGCCGCGACTACTACACCCTGCGCGTCAACGGCCGGGTCGAGTCGGTCGACGAGCTGCGGGCGATCATCATTCGCGACACCACGGGCCGCTCGATTCGCCTCGACGAGCTGGCCACCGTGGTGGACGGCGTGCAAGACGCCGACACCGGCGCGATGTGGAACGGTGAACGCACCGTGCTGCTCTCGCTGAGCAAGCAGTCGGGCACCAACACCGTGGCCGTCGTCGACGCGATCAAGAACCGCATGGTCGACGTGCAGAAGGAACTGCCCAACGGCTACCAGCTCGAGGTGCAGCGCGACGGCTCGGCCGTGGTGCGCACCGGCACCGAGGCGGTCACCGAGCACCTCATTCTCGGCGCCATCTTCGCGGCCATCATCGTGCTGCTGTTCCTGGGCAACCTGCGCAGCACCATCATCGCGGCCCTCGCCATTCCCACGTCGATCATCGGCACCTTCGCGCTGATGAAGCTGCAGGGGTACACGCTCAACAGCATCACCCTGCTCGCGCTCGCGCTGGCGGTAGGCATCGTCATCGACGACGCCATCGTGGTGCTCGAGAACATCTTCCGCTTCGTCGAAGAGAAGGGCATGGACCCGAAGCGCGCCGCCATCGAGGGCACGCGCGAGATCGGCACGGCCGTCATGGCCACCACGCTCTCGCTCATCGCGGTGTTCCTGCCCATCGCCTTCGTGGCCGGCATTCCCGGGCGCTTCCTGGGCAGCTTCGGCATCACCATGTCGTTCGCGATCGCCGTCTCGCTCTTCGTCAGCTTCACGCTCACCCCCAGCCTCGCCGCGCGCTGGCTCAAGGCGAAGACCCCGGGCGACCATTCCCGCTCGGCGCTGGAGCGGATCACCGACGTCTTCTACCGGCCGGTCGAGCGCGCCTACGTCTCGCTGCTGGCCTTCGTGATGGATCGCAGGTGGATCGTGCTGCTCGCCTCGCTCGGCTCGTGCGTGGCGATGGTGCCCATGGCGCAGAAGGCGAAGAAGGGCTTCCTGCCCATCGACGACCGCGCGCAGTTCGAGGTGGTGGTGCGCCTGCCCGAGGGCCGGTCGGTGCCCGCCACCGAGCTGGTGGGCGAGCGGGTGGCCCGCATCATCCGCGAGATGCCCGAGGTGACCGCGACCCTGGTGACCATCGGCGACGACGCGGCGAAGACGCCCAACCTGGCGCGCATCTTCGTGAAGCTGGTGCCTCCCGATCACCGCAGCATCTCCCAGAACGATCTGAAGAACGTGGTGCGCGAGAAGATTCTCCCCGCGTTGCCACCCGAGCTGAAGGTCACGGTGGCCGACGTGAACGAGTTCGGCGGCGGCCAGGCGACGGCGCGCGTGCAGTACATCGTGGCCGGGCCCGACCTGAACGTGCTCAGCGCGGCCACGCCCCGCATCATCGAGCGCATCAAGAAGGAAGTGCCCGGCGCGGTCGACGTCGACTCGACCCTGGTGCTGGGTAAGCCCGAGCTGGGCGTGTTCGTCGATCGGGAGCGCGCGGCCGACCTCGGGGTGCAGATCATCGACGTGGCGCAGGCGCTGCAATACCTGGTGGCCGGCCAGAAGGTCTCGACCTACTCGGAGAACGGCGAACAATACGAGGTGCGCCTGCGGGCCACCCCCGACTACCGGAGCAGCGAAGACGCCCTGCGGCTGATCACCGTGCCCAGCCGCAAGCTCGGCCTGGTGACGCTCGCCGACGTGGTGCAGATCAAGACGGGCTCCAGCCCCTCGGCGATCCTCCGCTACCAGCGCGAGCGGCAGGTCACCTTCATGGCCAACGCGGGCCCGGGGACGTCCGAGGGCGGCGTGGGCGAGGCGGTGAAGGTGATCCTCGACGAAGAGCTGCCGAAGCTGGGCAAGGGCTACACGGTCAAGCCGCAGGGCCAGACCAAGCTCATGCGCGAGACGGGCCTGAGCTTCATCTTCGGCCTGCTGGCGAGCTTCGTGTTCATGTACCTGATCCTCGCGGCGCAGTTCGAGTCGTGGCTGCACCCGGTGACGATCCTCATCTCGCTGCCGCTGACGCTGCCGTACGCGATCGCCTCGGTGCTGATCTTCGACCAGGCGCTCGACATGTACAGCTTCCTGGGGATCTTCGTGTTGTTCGGCGTGGTGAAGAAGAACGCGATTCTGCAGATCGATCACACCAACGGCCTGCGCGAGAAGGACGCCGACGAGGTCGAGCGGGCGCTCGACTCGGCGTACGAGCACAAGACCGAGACCGGCCGGCGCAACGCGCTGCACGAGCTGCTCGATTCGGTGGTGGGCCGCGAGCACCTCGAGAAGGCGCTGCGGAAGGCGAACTTCGCGAACTACCCCACGG
Organism: Archangium sp.; assembly: GCA_030681645.1. GTDB lineage: Bacteria > Myxococcota > Myxococcia > Myxococcales > Myxococcaceae > Archangium_A. The sequence goes on along the minus strand of JAUXRX010000058.1, from coordinate 6,210 downwards.
TCGAGAAGGCCGTGCGCAAGGCGGCGCGGCTGGCGGCGATCCTCAAGGCGAACAAGGACCGGCTCCGCCCCATCCTCATGACCACGGCCGCCTTCGTGGCCGGCATGATTCCCCTGGTGACCGCGCGCGGCATCGGGTCTGGCTTCAACCGGGCCACCGCGGGCGTGGTGGTGGGCGGACAGTCGCTCTCGCTGGTGCTGACGCTGCTGGCCGTGCCGGTCGCGTATTCGCTCTTCGACGACATCTCGTTGGCGGTGCGCCGGCGCAAGCAGCGCGGCGTGGCGCCGGTCGCCGAGACCACCACGGAGAACGACGTCTCGGGTGCGGAGGTGAGCAAGTGAGTCGCTTCATTCTGGGGCTGGTGCTGGTGTCGCTCGGCGCGCAGGCGGAGAACGTGAAGACGTTCCTCGACGCGGCCGACACGCAGAACGTGGATCGCCGCATCTCGATCGAGCAGCGCAACCGCGCGGCGGCGGAGTACCGGCAGGCGTGGACGGCGCTGTTGCCCTCGGTCTCCGCGTCGGCGGGGTGGACGCACAACCAGTACGGCGCAGGTGTCGACGTGCCGAAGAAGGACGCAGACGGCAACCCGGTCATCGAGAACGGCAGGGCGGTCACGGAGCGCCTGGTCATCGTCCCGATCGACCAGCTCGACGCCACCTTCCGCTTCGACCTGCCGCTCATCGACACGGGCCGGTGGTTCCGCATGGCCGCGGCCGGGGCCTCCGAAGAAGCCGCGGCGCTCCGCGAGCAGGTGACGCGCGACCTGGTGCGCCGCCAGGTGGTGGCGTCCTATTACGGCTACGCCGCGGCGCTGGCGGTGCGGGAATCGGCGAAGAAGTCGGCGGGCGTGGCGGTCGAGCAGCTCAAGCTGATGGACATCCGCGCGAAGGTGGGCACGGTGACCGAGCTCGAGCTGCTGCGCGCGAAGGCGGAGGCCGCGCGCACGCGGCAGGTGCTGGCCGACACGGAGTCGCTGGTGGCGACCTCGCGCCGCACGCTGAGGACACTGAGTGGAATGGAGCCGCCCGAGACGCTGCCCCTGCCCGAAGACAACGTGCACCCTGAAGCCGCGCTGGCCGAGTTGGAGTCGCGGGTCGAGCAGCTCCCCGCGGTGCAGGCCGCCGACAAGGACGCCCAGGCGTCGGGCCGCATCGCCACCTCGGCCCGGTTGGCGATCGTGCCCATCGTGTCGGCGCAGTTCACCGAGCGCATCACCAACGCCACCGGCTTCGCGGGCCAGGCCTCGTCGTTCAACACCGGCGTCAACCTCACCTGGCGCCTCGACGTGCCCACGTTCATGGGCATGCAGGCGCAGGCGGCCAACGAGCAATCGGCGCTGCTCGCGGGAGATCGCGCGCGGCTGCAGGCCAGAGACCAGGTCAACACCGACTGGCAGCGGCTGCAGGCGGCGTTGATCAAGATCGACGCGGCGAAGGCCCAGGTCGACGCGGCCCAGCGCGCCACGCAGGTGGCGAAGGATCGCTACGCGGCGGGCGCGGCGACCCAGGTCGACGTCATCCAGGCCGAGCGCGACGTGTTCGGCGCCGAGGTGAGCCAGATCCAGGCGCGCACTGAGCTCGCCACCGCGCGCGCGTCACTGCGCATCAGCGCCGCGCTGCCGCTGGAATAGTCAGCTCCGCCACAACGCCTCGATGGGGACCGCCGTCATCCGCTCCCCAAACGGCATCGCGCCCGGGCCCGTGTAGAAAACCACGCCGTGGTGGAATCGTTCGCCCGCGTGGGCAGCGAGATGGCGCAGCCCTGCGAAGTCCTCTGCGCGAACCGTGGTCGCCGCCTTGACCTCGACCCCGACCAACCGGCCGTCCGAGCTCTCGAGCACACCATCCACCTCCACCCCGTCACGCGTTCGGTAGTGCGACAGGCTCGCCGGGGTCGTCGACCAGCCCAGTTGCCTCGCCAGCTCGCTCAGCACGAAGTTCTCGAGCAACGGACCCACCAGCGCGTCGTCGCGCAGGAGCCGCTTGAGGTTGCGCCGCTGCAGGTGCGCGCACAGGCCGGTGTCGACGAAGAGCAGCTTCCGCATTCGCACCGCGCGCGTGGTCGCGCGGTTGCTCCATGCGGGGAGCCGCTTGATCAGAAAGACCTCCTCGAACAGCGACAGGTAGCGCTCGACGCTGCGGGCCGGAACGCCGGCGTCAGACGCGAGACGCTCGACCTTGAGCAGCTGGGCGGGAAGCCCCGCGGTGGCACGCAGCAGGTGGTGCAGCGCCTCGCGCCGGGGCACGTCGGACAACTGCGAGACGTCGCGCTCCACGAGATCGTGCGCATAGGCCTCGAAGAACTTCGCTCGCCGCGACTCGTCGCGGCGGGTCGCCTCAGGGAAACCACCGCGCGTGAGCCTCTCGACCAGCTCGTCGCGAGCGAGGGTGCCGTCCCGAAAGCGGGGCTCATCGTCGAAGACCGTATCGACGAAGCGATCGACGCGCGCCTCCAGCTCACCTTGCGAAAAGGGCCAGAGCTCGACGGTCTCCATCCGGCCCACCAGGGAATCGGGCAGCGCCTTGAGGCCGAGTACGCGCGCAGACCCGGTGAGCAGGAACCCACCGGGCCGCTCATCTCGATCCACCGCCGCCTTGATGGCCAACATCAGCTCGGGCGCTCTCTGGATCTCGTCAATGGCCAGCAGGTCGTCGTGCTGAACGAAGCGGGCCGGATCGGCGCGCGCCGCTGCCAGGGTGACGCCGTCGTCCAGCGTGCGCCACCGCGATCCTTCGTGCGTCTTGAGCACCTTCTTGACCAGCGTGCTCTTGCCTGCCTGCCGGGCCCCGTTCACCAACACCACTCGGGTGTCTCGAAGCGCGGCAATCACGGCCTTCTCGGCATGGCGCAGCAGCCTGACAGTCACGCTCGCACCCTACACGAGTGCCGGATTTGCCACCACTGTCGTGCCGGATTTGCCACCACTGGCGTGCCGGATTTGCCACCACTGCCGTGCCGGATTTGCCACCACTGGCGTGCCGTATTTGCCGCCGCGGGCGCTTGCTGCCCCTCAGCGCTTCCCCTCGAGTGAGATGGAGCACGGGGTCGTGCGCGGCGTACACCGTGCCCATGCCGCCCTCGCCGAGCTTTTCCAGCACCACGAAGCGGCCGATCTGCTCACCCGGCGCGTGGGGGCTCTCGACGGTGCGCGCCTGGCCGGCCTCCGCCGGGTTGACTGGCCGCGTCGTCGCGTCGGGGTCGCTCACCGCGAGTCACTCCACGTAGAGCGCGCTGGTCATCACCCACGGCCGCTCGGCGGTGAAGAAGTTGCGCCGCGTGCCCGCGAACGCCCGCAGGTGCTTCGGCACCATGCGCACCTCGACCCGGTAGGCGCCCGGCTGCGTCACCGCGAACTCGAGCGTGCCCTCGGTGATGCTGCTCACCTCGTCCCAGCCGCCCTCGCGCGCCCTGAAGAGCACGAGCTTGAGCGCCGGCGCGTCGGCGGTGGCATCCAGCTCGCGCACCTTCGGCATCACCGCCTTGAGGGTGACTCCGTTCGCCAGCAGCGCGGTCTGACCGATCTCCCTCGGCGTCGCGCCTTCCATCGCCACGAAGTCGAAGCCCTCGGCGTAGCCGAGGAACTCGAACACGCCGAAGTTGCGGCCGCCCTTGAGCGCTTCCTTGAGCTCGACGTCGTCCCACGTGCCGTCGGCCTTCGGCTTCACCAGGAGGTGGTTCGAGAACGCGCTCATCATGCGGCGGTAGCTGTCGATGCGCTCACCGTCCTGCAGCAGCTGCGGGAAGGTGTTGCGGTGGCAGTCGCTGCCCATGGTGGTGACGCGCTTGCTCCCGCGCGCGAGCACGGTGCCCCACGTCGTCATGTACGTGTCGTCGTCGAGGTTGAAGGCCGCGAGGAAGAGGTCGGGGTGCATCAGCCCGTCGAGCAGGCCCTTGTCGACGTAGTTGAGCAGCAGGTCGGCCGCGACGCCGCCGTTCTTGAGCGCGTTGCGGTGCAGGTTGAACATCTCGAACCCGTCCAGGTGCATCGTCATCAACTGCGCCACCGTCCAGTCCTCGGTGTGCGCCACCAGCGTCACCCCGCCCTGCGCGTGGAACGTGTCGAGGGCCGAGTCCTCCCTGCTGCTGTAGAGCCCGCGCGAAGCGACGTGGCCTTCGAGCCCCACCGGCATCGTCTCAGTCTCGGTGCCTCCCATGATCAACGCCGGTGACGCGCCGGGGCACGCCAGCCAGTTCGCCACCGGGCCGCCCGCCCGCTCGACCAGCGCGTCCCCTCTCGCGGCATCGAAGAGCAGCACCGCGGGGAACTCGTTGTCCGCGAAGCTGTCGCCGTGGTCGGTGAGGAAGAAGAAGTCGTCTTGCGTCTGGCAGACGCCGCGCCGGAAGTCCTCGAGGCAGCTCTGGTTGTAGACGCCCGCATCGTCATGGGGCGCGCCATCACACGCGTCGTGCGAATAGATGGAATGCACGTGCACCAGCCCGCGCAGCTCGACGTACCCGCGCGCGTTGGGGGCGCGATCGAGCCGCAGCACCTTGCCCGGCTGCCAGACCGCCGGCGCTTCGGGGGGCACCACGGGCTTGCCGCAGGCGAGGAGACCCAGGGCCAGAAAGAGAGCGTGTCGCATGGGCCCTTCTGAGCACAGAATCCGGCCCAGATGGCACGGGTCACCCGCAGACAGCTCATCGCGCTCGCCGCCGCGGGCGCGCTCTACGGGAGCTTCCGCTTCGGCCACACCCGGGTGGCGCGGCCGGCCGCCCCCAGCGGCCCGCTCTCGAAAGGAGCGCTCGCGCTGATGGAACGCGCCTGGGCCGGCCTCGACCCGAAGCGCGTGCTCGACTCGCACGTGCACGTGGTGGGGCTGGGCTGCGGAGGCACCGGCTGCGAGGTGGGCGAGCGGCTCCAGTCAGCCTTCAACCCCATGGAGGCGATGAAGTTCAGCATCTACCTCCAGGCCTCGGGGGTGGACGACCTCAGCCGCGCCGACCAGCAGTACATCGAGCGGCTGTCGGCCCTCATCAAGAGCCAGTCGCCGCACGGCCGCGCGCTGCTCTTCGCGTTCGACCACGTCTACGACGCGAGCGGACAGGTGCAGCTCGAGGCCTCCGAGTTCTACACACCGAACGACTACGTGGTGGCGCTGGCGAGAGCCTCACCCGACCTCTTCGTGCCCTGCGCTTCGGTGCACCCGTACCGCGCGGACGCGGTCGCGGCGCTGGAGAAGGCGGTAGAGGGCGGCGCAGTGGCGGTGAAGTGGCTGCCCAACGCGATGGAGATCGACCCCTCGAGCGAGCGGTGCGACGCGTTCTACGACGCGATGGTGCGCCTGCAGGTGCCGCTCATCACTCACGCGGGCGAAGAGAAGGCCGTGCACGCGGAAGACGCGCAGCGCCTGGGCAACCCGCTCCACCTGCGGCGGCCGCTCAAGCGGGGCCTCAAGGTGATCGTCGCGCACTGCGCCTCGCTGGGCCAGAACCCCGATCTCGACGCGCCCGCGGGCGCTCCCTGGGTCGACAACTTCGAGCTCTTCCTCCGGCTCATGAACGAGCCGGAGTGGGACGGCCTGCTCTACGGCGAGCTCTCGGCCATCACCCAGGTCAACCGCGTGGGCAGGCCGTTGCGCCACCTGCTCGAGCACCCCGAGCTCCAGCGGCGGATGATCAACGGCAGCGACTACCCGCTGCCCGCCATCAACGCCCTGATGCAGACCGGCGCCATCGAGAAGGCCGGCTTCATCACCGAAGACGAGCGCCGCCTGCTCAACGAGATCGACCAGCACAACCCGCTGCTCTTCGATTTCGTCACCAAGCGCACGGTGCACCTCGGCGAGCGGCGGCTGGCGGACGAGGTGTTCATGATCCGCTCCGAGCTCTTTCCGCGCCTGGCCTGAACACCAAATAGAAACCCCGCCGGCTCCAGAGGAGACGGCGGGGCGGAACTTCGAAGCTGCGTCTACCGCTCAGCTGCGGCGGCGGCGAGCCAGGGCGAGCAGGCCCAGGCCGAGGGCGGCGAGCGACGCGTCCATCGGGATGGCGCTGCAGGCGGCGGCGCCGGGCTTGCCATCAGGCGACGCGTTGAGCTTGAGCGACGAGGTGGAGTCTCGGTTCTCAGGGTACGCGCGGTCAGCGAAGGCCAGCCTGGCCTGCAGCTGGATGTCGTACTCGCCGTCGACGTCAGCGATGAAGGAAGGCACGTTGCCGTCCTGGTACGCGTACTCCCAGTGGCGCGACATGGTGACGACGCCCTGGGGG
>JAUXRX010000054.1 GCA_030681645.1 Archangium sp. | reverse complement strand
GACGATGGCCCCGGGCTCCGGGTCGGGAACGGGCAGCTCGGGGATCTCCATGGGCTTGCCTGGTCCGAAGAACAGGGCGGCCCGTCCGGTGGTGGTCATGGTCGGCAGTATCGGCGTGGCACCCTGGAGTGTCAATGTCGCTGGGGGGCATTGCGGGCCGCGCCAGGGCCTTGCGGAGCCGTGCGCTCTGGGGCATGCTCGGTGGCACTCATGGGTGCCACGGGGGTCCCGGGAGCGAGCACGGGGGAACACGCACATGAAGGTCGACTACCCGATCATCTCGGCGGACTCGCACATCACCGAGGCGCCGAACACCTACACGGACTTCATCGATCCCGCCTGGCGGGACCGTGCCCCCCACCTCGTGGACGGCGGCGAGCAGATGGGGGACATGTTCGTGGTGGAGGGCTCCAAGGTGCCGATCCCCATGGGCTTGGTCGCGGCGGCGGGCAAGGACCCTTCGGAGATCCGCATCAAGGGCACCCGCTTCGATGAGCTCCACCGGGGTGGCTGGGACCCAACGGCCAGGCTGGCCGAGCAGGATGTCGACGGCGTCGCCGCCGAGATCATCTACCCCACGGTGGGCATGGTCCTCTGCAACATCGACGACTTCGACCTCAAGAAGGCGTCCTTCGACGCCTACAACCGCTGGATCGCCGACTACTGCTCCCACGCGCCGCACCGGCTGCTGGGCTGCGGCCAGACCGCGATGCGCTCCCCGGAGGAGGGCATCGCGGATCTGAAGGCCATCAAGGCCCTGGGCCTGCGGGGGGTGATGATGCCGGGCCAACCTGCGGTGGAGGACTACGACTCGCCCGTCTACGACGCGTTCTGGGAGACCGCCATCGAGCTCGACCTGCCGCTCAGCTTCCACATCCTCACGACCAAGAGCGACAAGACCCGGGGGCCGGCGATCTCCAGCTTCCTGTCCATCGTGCGGGGCTGCCAGGACATCATGGCCATGCTCGTCTTCGGCGGCGTGTTCGAGCGCCACCCCGGCCTGAAGGTCGTGTGCGTGGAGGCCGACGCCGGCTGGGTGCCGCACTTCATGTACCGGATGGACCACGCCTTCAACCGGCACCGCTACTGGCTCAAGCCCGGCGCCGACCTGCAGCGCCTGCCGAGCGAGTACTTCGCCGAGCACATCTACGTGACGTTCCAGGACGACTGGACCGCGTTCCGGGTCGCTGATGCCATGAACTGGAAGCGGCTGATGTGGGCCAACGACTTCCCCCACAGCGACTCCACCTGGCCCTGGTCCAAGGGGCTGCTCGACAAGCACACCGCGAGCCTGACCGCGGAGCAGACAC
>JAUXRX010000047.1 GCA_030681645.1 Archangium sp. | reverse complement strand
GCTCAAAGCTCCTGCGGCGACCCACAAGCATCAACTGCGGCCCAACGCCCCGCGCCGCGTGCTGCGCAACTACACCAAGAGCCGTGTCAGTCCCCTCAACCGAGCGGCCGCTGCAGCCGCCTCAAAGTGATCGTGCACTCGCGGTGGGGAAAAGCAGCCTGTCCCCATTTCCCTCAGTGCAGCAACGCCAGCGCCGCGAAGCCGGCCCAGCCCAGGCCGCCCCCGAGCAGCGAGGCGAGCAGCACCACGGGGAACGTGCTGCGCCGGTTGACCCGCCGGTAGCAGTAGCTGAGCCAGAACCACCCCAGCTGCAGCGCGCCCGCGACGCCCGCGAAGAGCAGGGACAGCACCAGCAGGTTGCGCATCGAAGTCAGCGCCGTGGGCGCCGCGGCGGCCATGCCCCACAGCGCACCGAGCACCAGGCCGACTGGAAGGAACACGAGCTTGGGCCACCTCCGTCCGAAGCCCGTGAGCAACCACGCGCTGAACACCCCGAGCACCGCTCCGCTCGCGGCACCGCCCAGCCCGGTGAGTGAGGCGTACCCGACGTCGCGGATGACGCTGTACGGAGCCATGAACCCGGTGACGCCGCCGACGAAGGTGAAGTCGCGCACCCACGGCCAGCGGCGGCTGCCGGCGAGCGGTTCGAGGGAGGGAGCGGGCAGGGAGAGAGAGTCCATGCCCCATTCTCCCCCTGGCGCTTCCGGCGCCACGCCCGCGACGACCGAACGGTCGACCTCGCGGGTTGAACGGTCAGCCGAAAGGCCTCACGACCCAAAAGGGGACAGGCTGCTTTTCAGCCGTTCGGTCGACCTCGCGGCGAATCGTTGACCCCGAGAGCACGTCGGTCGCCCCCTCGCGCCGGAATGCACCGTCGAAGGGCGCTCCCTGCGGGTGGAGACGCGCACGTCTTCTTCCGGTACTCATCGAGGAGCCTCGCCAGGCGCAGGTCATCCAGGCCGCGAGAAAAGTAGCCTGTCCCCTTTTCCCCCCCTTTTCCCACTCAGGGTATCCGGTCGGCGTCGAGGGTGAGGGTGAGCTGGCGCTGGAAGTCCACCGTGCGCCCGAAGTGCTCGTACGCGGGGAGAAAGCGGCGCACGTAGTCGTCGATCTCTGCCGGTGAGAGCGCGGGCCTGCCGCTCGCGCGCGCGGCGTCTTCCGCCTCGGTGCGCCAGCGCAGCACGAACGCCGGGTCTCTCGCGCGCAGACACACCATCACGTCGAGCAGCCGGTGCCAGGCCGCGTACCCGGCGAGCTTCTCGTTGATCACCTCGAGTCCGCTCGGAGCCGGGTGCACCGGCGAAAAGCCGAGCATCCACCCCTCGAGCAGCACCAGGTCGAAGCGCCCCTTGACCGGCCGCGTCTGCTCGCTGCGATCACCCCGGCCGCCGTGCGCCGACTTGTCGTAGCAGGGCAACTCGACGTCACGGCCTTCACGCAGCGCCTCGAGGGTGCGCACGCCGAGCGCGACGTCGTGCGTGCCGGGATAGCCGCGGTGCTCGAGGTAACGATTGCCCGGGTGCTCCGCGGCGAGGCGCAGCTGGTCTTCGCGCCGCAGGTAGAAGTCGTCGATCGACAGGGCGACGGCGCGAATGCCGAACTGCTCGAGGAGTGGAACGAGCAGCGCCACCAGGGTCGACTTCCCCGAGCCTTGCGGCGCGCTCAGCCCCGCCATCAGCGGCCTTCGCGCTGAACGCTCGACCTCGCGACGCAGCCACAGCAGCACCGGCACGGTGAGCCAGTGGATGCGCTCGGCCTTGCGGGGCGAGTCGGGCAACTTCTCCTCGAGCCACGCCGCCGCGCGATCCCAGGCCGCGAGGTCGGCGTCGCCCAGCGCGGCGAAGGCAGGCCCCCTCGTGCTCACGGCAGGGGCCTGGCGGCAGCGCCGACGGTGACGCGCGTGACGGCGTTCTTCGCGAGGTCGACGGTCACCGCGAACGATTCATCGGGCGCGCGGAAGTACACGTTCCACGTCTGCCCGCTCGAGGCGACGAGGCTCGTGCTGTACCCGCCCCCGCGCGCGCGCCACGGCGCGGCGGCCTCCAGCGTCATCAGCTTCGCGTGCGCGAGGGTGGCCGCGCGCTGAGCCGCAGCAGCCTTCGCCACCGCGCCGCTGCCAAGCGCCGCGAAGTCGGGGCGCCGCTGCACCTTCGCCTCTCCCGTCACCGCGACCGTGTAGCCATCGAGGCTGGTGGTGGGCCGCTCTGCCCCGGGAGCCTCGGGGTACCCGGCCAGTCGCAGCCTGACCGCCACCCCCACCGGAGCGCCCAGCACGCTGGTCCTCAGGCAACACTCGAGGTCCAGCTCGAGCCCCGGAGGAAGTGGTGAGCGCGCCAGCTCTGCCTCCCAGTCCACCCGCGCGGCGTGGAGGGCCTCGCCGTCGCTCAAGATCGCTCCCGACGGAGGCGGCGCCGACTTCTTGGCGGCGCGCAGGTGAGCCCGCGCTTCGGCCGCGCGGGGATGCGTGGGGAAGCCATCGATCACGGCCTGGAACGCCGCGAGGGCGCGCGCGCGATACCCCGCAGCGAGGTCACCCTGCCGCGTGTGGGCCTCTTCCTCGAGCAGCAGCGCGTAGCGGAAGTCGAGCTCGGCGCGGTCCGGCCCCGGGGGCACCTTCGGGCGGAGCTTCTCGAGCTGGGCGATCGCCTCGAGCCGCTTTGGCGAGGCTTGATCCTGCGCGCGCAGCGGCGAGGCACACAGCAGCACCACCAACGAAGCGCATCTCAGACCCATCAGCAGAGGATATCCGTCCTGGGCGGGTCCCCGGCGTGCTCGATCTCACCATGCTATGGCTTGCAGATGAGCAGCGGGCTGGGGGCGGTCGTCATCTACGCGCTGCTGACGCTCCTGTGGGGCTCGATCCTCGTCCTCTACGTGCGGCACCGGCGCGCAGCTCGGGCCGACGCGCTGATCAAGCTGTTGCTGGCCGTGCTCATTCTCGACGCCTTCAAGACCGTCGTAGAGAGCGCGTACTTCGGCCTGGTGTGGGGTGCGAACTACGGGCTGCTCCCGGAGGCCCTCAAGGTGCTGGGGCAGCCGACCTTCCTCACCCTGGTCAAGCTGCTCAACGTGGTGGTGGCCGTCGTCGTGCTGGTCTGGTTGGTGCGGCGCTGGGTGCCCACCGAGCTGCGGGAACGCGCCGCCCAACGCGAAGAGCTCGAGGCCAGCCTGCGCGCCGCGCGTGCCAGTGAAGAGCGCTTTCACCTCGCCTCGGCCGCGAGCCGCGACTTCGTGTGGGACCACGACCTCCTCACCGGGCAGATCTACGTGACGCCCCGCTTCGCGGAGCTGCTGGGCTACCCGCCGACGCACTGGCCGGCGACGCTCGAGCCGTGGGAGCGCGCCGTTCACGCCGACGACCAGGCCGCGCTGCGCGCAGAGGCCCGTGTTGTCCTCGAGAAGGGAACCCACTTCGAGCGGCGCTACCGCGCGGTGAAGCAGAACGGCGCGCTCGTTCACCTGCACGTCTCGGGCGTGGTGCTGCGCGACGAGCGCGGCCAGGCCACGCGCTTCCTGGGCTTCACGCGCGACATCACCCAGGAGGTCGCGGCCGAGGAGAGCCGGGTGCAATCGCAGAAGCTGGAGAGCCTGGGCCTGCTCGCGGGCGGCATCGCGCACGACTTCAACAACCTGCTCACGGTGATCTCCTCGAGCCTCTCGCTGGCCGAGCGGCAGGCGGCCCAGGCAGACCCGGTGCAGGAGACCCTGAGCACCGCGTCGTCGGCGGTCACGCGCGCGGCCTCGTTGACCCGGCAGTTGCTGGCCTACGCCGGGCACAGCAAACACTCGCAGGTGCCCCTCGACCTGAACCGCCTCGTCGACACCATGGGCGAGCTGCTCGCGGTGTCCGTCTCACGCAAGATCAAGCTCGAGCGGGTGCTCAAGCCCTCGCTACCCGCCGTGCTCGCCGACGACGGCCAGCTGCAGCAGGTGGTGATGAACCTCATCACCAACGCCGCGGAGGCGATCGGCGATCGTGAAGGCGTGGTGACCCTGCGCACCGACGAGGTGACGCTCGATGCGCCTCCCGCCGAGGTGCGGGGGCCTGCGCCGCGCGGCCGGGTGGTTCGCCTGACGGTGACCGACACCGGCTCGGGCATGAGCGCCGAGGTGAAGGCCCGCATCTTCGATCCCTTCTTCAGCACCAAGGGCTCGGGGCGCGGCCTGGGGCTGGCGGCGCTGGCAGGCATCATGCGCTCTCACGGAGGGGCCATCGGGCTGACCAGCGAGGAAGGGCGTGGCTCGACCTTCCACGTGTATCTCCCCGCCCTCGACGTGGCTGCTCCCGCACCGGTCGCGACGTCGAAGCCCAGGGCCAGCGCACCGCTGACGGCGCGGGTGCTGTTGGTCGATGACGAAGCCCTGGTGCGGCGCTCGACGGGGCGACTCTTGAAGAAGCTGGGTTGCACGGTGGAAGAGGCGGCGACCGGGGCAGAAGCGGTCACGCGGGTGGCGTCGAGCGCCGAGCCCTTCGACGTGGTGTTGATGGACCTCACCATGCCGGAGATGGATGGCTACGAGGCGACGCGGCGACTCTCTTTGATCGCCCCCACGCTTCCGGTGGTGCTGTGCAGCGGCTACTCGGCGGCCGATGAGCCGGGGCCGCTGCCGAAGGGGCTGCGCTCGCTCGCCAAGCCCTACGATGTCCGGAACCTCGAGGCCGTGCTGCGCGAGGTGATGGTCGCTCGAGGCGGCGAAGCGCCCAGCAGCCGGTAGCCGCGCCGCTCGCTTCCGGAGGGCCCGGGCGCTATCCAACGGAGTTGGAGGGCCCCATGGGCGTCACGGTCGAGGTGTTGGTCTTGCTCGCGCTGGTGCTGGCCAATGGCGTCCTCGCTGGCGCCGAGATCGCCATCGTCTCCATCCGCAAGACCCGCCTGCAGGAGCTGGTGGACGGTGGGAGCTCCGCGGCGAAGGCCGTGCTGCGCTTGCGCCAGCAGCCCGAGGGCTTCCTCGCCACCGTGCAGATCGGCATCACCGTGGTGGGCGCGACGGCGGCGGCCTTCGGTGGCGCGAACTTCGCGGCCGACCTGACGCCGCTGCTCGCGCAGGTCGCGCTGCTCGAGCCTCACGCGCACCTGGTGGCGATGACGTTGGTGGTCGGGTCGATCTCCTTCTTCTCGCTGGTGCTGGGCGAGCTGGTGCCCAAGTCGCTCGCGCTGAGATCGCCCGAGCGCTACGCGCTGCTCCTGGGCCGCCCCGTGCTGGCGCTGGCGGTGCTGGCGCGCCCGCTGGTGTGGTTGCTCACGGCCAGCAGCAACCTGGTGCTGCGGGTCTTCGGCGACAGCACCACCTTCATCGAGGCCAGGCTCTCACCCGACGAGCTGGGTCAGCTGGTGAAGGAAGCCACGGCCGCGGGCACCGTGCACCCGCAGGCCGGGGAGATCGCCGCGCGGGCGCTGGGCTTCTCCAGTCTTCGCGCCGCCGACGTGATGATCCCCCGGCGCCACGTCACCGCGGTGGAGCTGCACGCCACCGAGGACATTCTGCGGCGCACCCTGGTGGGGCAGCCTCACAGCCGCGTGCCCGTGTACGACGGGCAGGTCGATCGCGTGGTCGGCTACCTCAGCATCAAGGACGTGCTGGGCCCGGTGTGGGAACACCAGCCGCTGTCCATCTCAGCGCTGCTGCGCGTGCCGCTCTTCGTGCCCGCCTTCAAGCCCGCGGTGGAGTTGCTCGACGAGATGCGCGCGCGCCACCAGCCCTTCGCCATCGTCGTCGACGAGCACGGCGGGTTCTCGGGCCTGGTGGCGATGGAGGATCTGATCGAAGAGCTGGTGGGCGAGGTCTTCAACGAGCACGCGCCCGCCGCTGAGTTGCTCCAGCGGCAGGCGGACGGCTCGGTGCTGCTGCAGGGCACGGCGACGGTGCGCGAGGTGAACCGCGCCCTGGGCCTCGCGCTGCCCGAAGGTGAAGGGTGGAAGACCATCGCGGGCCTGGTGCTCGACCGCGCGACCACCATCCCCTCGACCGGAGAGACGGTGACGCTCACCGACGGCACGAAGCTCGAGGTGGTCGACGCTTCTCCTCGGCGCGTGCGGCTGGTGCGCCTGCGCCCTGGTTGATCGCTCGGGACGACAGGACGCTCAGTGCGGCTGCTGCGGGTCGAACTTCTTCACCACCGCCTTCACGTCGGTCGTGCTGCCGTCATCGAAGGTGAGCCTGAGCGGCACCGCTTCGCCCTCCTTCAACGCGCCGACGAGGTCGAGGAGCATCACGTGGAGCGAGCCGGGCTTGAGTTCGGTCTTGCCCCCGGCCTTCACGTCCATCGCGGGCACCTGGCGCATCTTCATCACGCCGCCCTCGTTGAGGTGGGTGTGCAGCTCAGTCACCCTCGACGCGGGGTTCGATGCCGAGACGAGCTTGCGGTCGGCCCTGCTGTCGTTGGTGAGCAGCATGAAGGCGCCGGTGTTCTTCGCGCCGGGAGGCGGCAGGCGCACCCAGGCCTCGGTGACGGTGACCGTGGGCTTCGGGGCTGGGGCTGGGGCTGGGTCGGCGGTGAGCGTGAGGGCGGCGACGAGGGTGAGCAGCATGGCGGGTCTTCCTTCAGCGGTTGGTGAACGTCGAGGGGAGCCACCTGGCGAGCTCGCCGAGCACGAGCGGCGCGCGGGCGGCGTGGGGCAGGCGCGCGGCGAGGTGGCCGTCGGGCGCGACGAGGTAGGTGAGCGCCGAGTGGTCGACCACGTAGCCACCGGCCCCGGTCGCCGCGTGCTTCTCGTAGACGACCTCGAAGGGCTTCGCGGCGTGCGCGACGTCCTCCGCGGGGCCGGTGAGTCCGATGATGTCCGGGTGGAAGAAGGCTGCGTACTCCGCGAGGTGCTCGGGGGTGTCGCGCTCGGGGTCGACCGACACGAAGAGCGCCTGCACCTTCGCCAGGTCGACCGCGGGGAGCAGCCTGAGCGCGCGAGCGGTCGCGGCGAGCGAGGTGGGGCAGATGTCCGGGCAGAAGGTGTAGCCGAAGTAGACGAGCACCACCTTGCCGCGGAAGTCGGACAGCTTCACCGGCCCGCGCGCCGACTGGAGCGTGAAGTCGACGAGAGGCCCGTCGAGCCGCTCGACCACCTCGAGGCCCGTCGGGGGCGTCTGGGTCCGGCGTGTCTCGAAGGTGAAGCTGCGCGAGATGGGAAGGCCGTCGAGGTCGAAGTCGAGGCGCGCGACCCAGGTCATCGCGTCGACGGTGCACACCGGGAGTGTCCCGCTGCCCTCGAAGCGCCCGCCCCCGCGCGGCTCGAAGGCGATGCGGGTGACGCCCATGGGCATCTTCTCACCGCTGATGCTGAGGCTCACCCGCTGCGCCGCACCGCCGGTGAAGGTGGCCGCGAACTGCACCGGCTCGAGCACCGGCACCGGGCGCGGCGCGGCGACGATCTCGACCCCGTGGCCGTCGCCAAGGTCGGCGCGGCACGCCTGCAGGCCGAGATCGCAGCCCGTCGCGACCGGCCCGCTCGGCTGCCAGGGGCGCCGAGCGCGGAGCAGCCCGAGCGCGCCGCCGACGAGCAGCAACAGGCCACCAGCGAGGAGGAGGCGTCGCATGCGTGAGACGTACTGCGCCCGTCGCAGGCCTGCCCTGCGTCGAATTGTCGCGGGTGGCTCAGTGAGCTGCTCGTCAGAAGCAGACCGTGGCGTACTCCACCGTGAGCGTCTCACCAGCCTGCGGCGTGGTGGTGGCCAGGAAGATGATCGAGTTCGACGCCGAGTCGTAGGACCACCCCGTGGTGGGCACGGGCACGCCGTTGATCGCCACCGCGAGCGGCTGCACCGCGAGGTCGGGTGTGTTGTTCAGATAGAACTGCGTGCGGAAACCGAACGCGGTGCGCCCCAGGTTCTGCAGGGTGGTGGCCCAGTTCGGCGAGCAGATCTCGTCTGACACGCCCGAGGTGAAGGTGACGATCGCCGCGTAGCGCGCGGGATCTCCGCTGTCGTAGCTGCAGCCCGCGGGCGCCGCGGGCAGGTACGGCCCGATGTTGCTGAAGGTGAACATCGAGAGCCGGTTGAAGCCCTTCACGTTGATCAACCGGTTTTGGTAGTAGCTCACCGGCTGCACCGACTGATCTCCCGCGTCCGAGATGACGACGATGGCGAGGTTGGCGTCGACGCGCAGGAAGCCGGCGTTCTCGTTCGCGATCCGCGGTGGGGTGAGCGCCATCGTCGCGGTGGAGAGCCCGGTCTCGGTGCCTGAGCCGTCGGTGCCCACGTTCACCAGCGTGGAGAACGCAGACGCGAGGTTCTGCGTGGCACGGGTGAGGATGGGGCCGATCGCGCCCCGCTTCACCAGCTTGCCCGCGCCCGGCACGCCGGGGCAGGGGATGAGCGGAGGGCAGGGCACCTCGTCCTCCGACGTGGTCACCACCCCGATCTGGTAGTCGGTGTTGGTCGCGTTCGCGTACTGGATGAACGAGGCGAAGTTGCTCGCGAGGCTCATCTGCTTGTCGCCCATCGAGCACGAGTCGTCGATGACGAGCAGGATGTCGGCCTTCGGCGTCAGGCTCTGGCGGAAGGTGTCGATCTGCAGGCCGGTGGTGTCAGCGTTGCCCTGCAGCCCCAGCAGGTACGAGAGCGACTGCCCGCTCTGCACCACCTCGAGGCTGAGCGCGCCCGTGTCGGAGCCCACGTCGAGCGGGAGGTACTTGAGCTGCACCTGCAGCGGCGCCGCTCCCGGCGCCAGGGTGAGGCCGCCGCTGGGAATCGTCGGCGCCGAGACGAGGAAGAACTCGGGGCAGGGGCTGGTGCCGGGGCAGCCGGCGCTCCCGGGCAGCAAGCCCCCCGCGGACGGCACGGTGAAGTCGTTGATGGTCACCGGCGTGCTGCACACGTTGTAGACGTTCACGGTGCGGGTGGCGCTGTTGCAGCCGACCTTCACCGTGCCGAAGTCGAGCGGGTCAGGGGTGATCGCCACGCAGGCCGGGCCGACCGAGGTGCGCAACGGCACGCTCACGCGCGGCGCGGTGGGCGAGGCGACGTTGAAGGTGAGCTCACCGGTGAGGGTGACGAGCGTGGTGGGCACGGGCCCGGGCGGCGCGACGCGCACCACCACCACCCAGCTCTCCGAGGGCTGCAGCTCCTTCTCCACCACCGGGCCGCCGATGATCGAATACGCGGTGGCGCTGCCGGCCGAGAGATCGAGCCCCGAGATGAGGCAGATGTCGTTGGGGCCGGTGAGCCGGTTGGTGATGGTGATGGGCAGGTCCTTGGTGTTGGGCGGGGTGACCAGGCCGAAGTTCGCCATCGCCGGGCTGATCTGGAGATCGCACGGCGGCAACATCACCGCGTTCGCCGTCACGGTGAGGCTCACCTGCGGCTGGGTGGGATCGTTGGAGTGGATGATCAGGTTCGCCTGCTTCATCCCCAGCCCCTGCGGCGTGAAGGTGACCACCAGGTCGACGAAGTTGCGGCCGGCCACCGCCACGAGGCCGGTGGCGGGATCGTATGGGCTCCCGAGCGACACCGTGAACTCACCGGCCATGGTGCCGGTGCCCGGCATCACCTCGAAGAGCGGCAGCTGGCCCACCGTGCCGTCGATGGCCACGCTCCCGAGGAAGAGGTTGGCGGTGAGATCGGGCATCGGCGGCGCGGTGCCCACGTTCTGCACGTTCACCTTGCGCGTCACCGAGGCGTTGGTGCCGGCGAAGTAGCCGACGCGCCCGAAGGCGAGCGTGGGGGTGGGCGTGGCGCGAATGCGCGGCCCACCACCCGTGCACTTGAGCGGAATCCCGCCCATGGCGAGGCTGCGCAGCGGGGTCTTGAAGGTGAGGCTCGAGTCGCGGTTGCCCAGCGTGGCGGGGTTGCAGGCGATGCGCAGGGGCGTGGGCACTCCGCCGCCGGGAACGGCGAGCTCGGTCGCGCTCTGGCCTGACGCGGGCACCACGTAGAAGTCGCCGGGCGCGAGGCTGGTCAGCTCCGTCAAGGTGATGGGTACGTTGGACAGGTTGGTGAAGACGACCTCCATCACCTTCTCCACGCCGGGGCTGACGTGGCCGTACACGAGCTGGGTGGGTGCCCAGGTGAGCACCGCGTCGCTGCCTTCCCCTCGCACGATGATCGTCGCGTCGGGGCAGCCGCCCGCGCCACGCACGGTGATGGTCACCTCCGACGCCCTTCGCTCGGTGGGAGAGAAGGTGAAGGTGACGTCGGTGCTCGACATCGAGGTGACGGACACCTCGCCGGCAGGGGTGACGCCGAAGAGCGCCGCGTCGCCGCCGGTGAGCGTGCCCACGAAGCCGGTGGCGTCGACCGCGGTCGGGTTGCGGAAGGGGAGCACGAACGAGAGCGTGTCGCCCACGGGCACCTTGCCGAAGTCGATCACGCTGGGGAACTCGCAGGCGCCGCGCTCGGCCGTGCCGCGCAGGGTGATGAGGGCGGTCGAGTCTTCGAGCCGAGTGCCCTCGGAGCTCAGCTTCAGCTTTGCCTCGAACGCGCCCGCCAGCGACTTCGGGGTGAAGGTGATCGCGTACTCCGCGCGGCTCGAGGGGAGCAGCTCCTGCTGGCTGAACTCCGACTCGAAGGCCGACGTGGCGGTGCCGGGTGAGGCGATGGCCACCTCGGCGCCCTCGGTGTGCTCCAGCGCGGTGAGGGTGAGCCGGCCGGAGCCGTTGTTCACCACCGTCATGGTCATCGGCTTGCGCTCGCCCACCAGCGCGTTGCCGAAGTCGTAGATGGCGTCGCGGTTGACCACCCGCTCGCCGGCCGCGTCGCGCCACACGATGCCCAGATCACCGAGCGTGCCTTTGACGGTGCCCTTCCCGCAGTCACAGCCGGACGAGACGAGAGCGATGGCGCAGAAGCCAAGGATGAGACGAAGCATGTGGGGACTCCCCGGGGCGAAGGCGGGCGGATGGTGCTGACGATGGCCCCCGAGGTCAAGGTGGGGCGCTCAATCAGCCAGAGCAGCGCCCCCTCTCCACCAATCGGCGGCAAGCGCTGCGCAGCCCGAGTAGAACCGTCTTCAGCACCTGGAGGGACGCCATGACCAACGAGACCTTCGCCGTGAAGCCGCACATCCGCGATCGGGCCCACATCAAGACCATGGAGGAATACCAGCGCCTCTACCGGCTCTCGCTCGACAACCCGGAGTGGTTCTGGGGCGAGCAGAGCAAGGCGCTCTCGTGGTTCCACCCGTGGCACCGCGTGTTCGACGCCGACTACGACGAGGTGGACTTCGCCTGGTACTCGGGCGGCCGCCTCAACGCCTGCTTCAACTGCGTCGATCGCCACCTCGAGACCAACGCAGACACCACCGCCATCATCTGGGCCGCCGACGAGCCGGGTGTCTACAAACACATCACCTACCGCGAGCTGAAGCACCACGTGTGCCGCCTCGCGAACGTGCTGCTCTCGAAGGGCGTGAAGAAGGGCGATCGCGTCGCCATCTACATGCCGATGATCCCCGAGGCGGCGTACGCGATGCTGGCGTGCGCGCGCATCGGCGCGGTGCACTCGGTGGTGTTCGGCGGCTTCAGCGCCGAGGCCCTGCGCGATCGCATCGTCGACGCGAAGTGCAAGGTGGTGCTCACCGCGAACGAAGGCATGCGCGGGGGCCGGCGCGTGCCGCTCAAGGCGATCGTCGATCGCGCGGTCGAGGGCATGTCGATGGTCGAGACGGTGCTGGTGGCGCGCCGCACCGACGCCGACGTGAACATGGAGAGCGGCCGCGACTTCTGGCTCGACGAGGAGTGCAAGAGGCAGCGCTCGACCTGCACCGTGGCGTGGATGGGGGCCGAAGATCCGCTCTTCATCCTCTACACCTCGGGCAGCACCGGCCAGCCCAAGGGCCTGCTCCACACCACGGGCGGCTACCTCGTCTACGCCGCCCACACCTTCAAGCACGTGTTCGACTACCACCCGGGCGACGTCTACTGCTGCGCGGCCGACGTGGGCTGGGTCACCGGCCACTCGTACATCGTGTACGGCCCGCTCGCGAACGGCGCGACCACGGTGATGTTCGAGTCGATCCCCACCTACCCGGACGCGGGCCGCTACTGGCGCATGATCGACGACCTGGGCATCAACATCTTCTACACGGCGCCCACCGCGCTGCGCGCCATCGCGCAAGCGGGCAACGAGCCGGTGAAGAAGTACAAGCGCACCAGCCTGCGCATTCTCGGGTCGGTGGGTGAGCCCATCAACCCGGAGATCTGGCGCTGGTACCACGACGTGGTCGGTGAGGGCCGCTGCACCGTGGTGGACACCTGGTGGCAGACCGAGACGGGCGGCATCCTGATCACCCCGCTCCCCGGGGTGACGCCCACCAAGCCGGGCTCGGCCACGCTGCCCTACTTCGGCATCAAGCCGATGCTCGTCGACGCCACGACCGGTGAAGAGCTCAAGGGCAACGGGGTGGAGGGCGCGTTGTGCCTCACCGCGCCGTGGCCGGGGCAGGCCCGCACGGTGTGGGGCGATCACCAGCGCTTCAAGGACACGTACTTCACCCAGTACAAGGGCAAGTACTTCACCGGCGACGGCTGCCGCCGCGACGAAGACGGCTACTACTGGATCACCGGGCGCATCGACGACGTGATCAACGTCTCGGGGCACCGGCTCGGCACCGCCGAGGTCGAGAGCGCGCTGGTGGCGCACGAGGCGGTCGCGGAGTCGGCGGTGGTCGGCTACCCGCACGACATCAAGGGCCAGGGCATCTACGCGTACGTGGTGCTCTCGGCCGAGCACGCGGGCCAGGCCCCCGAGCAGATCAAGGGTGCGCTCAAGGAGAAGGTGCGGCAGGTGATCGGTCCCTTCGCGGCGCCCGACGTCATCCACATCACCCACGGCCTGCCCAAGACGCGCAGCGGGAAGATCATGCGGCGCATCCTGCGGAAGATCGCCGCGGCCGAGTACACGGGCCTGGGCGACATCTCCACGCTCGCCGATCCCGAGGTGGTGTCGCGGCTCATCGAAGAGCACCAGGCGGGCGCGAAGCGTTGAACGTCGAGAGTGAGCTCATCGACCTGGGCCCGCTCCGGTGCCGGGTCTTCACCCCGGTCTCCGCCACGCCGCGGCGCTGGCCCGGCGTGCTCGCGTACTCCGACATCTTCCAGCACACCGCGCCGCACCTGCGCCTGTGCACCAGGCTGGCCGCGCATGGCTTCGTGGTGGTCGCGCCCGAGCTCTACGGCCGCCTCGAGCCGTCCGGCACGGTGCTGCGCTTCGAGGAAGATCGCCAGCGCGCGCTCGACGACGCGGGCCGCATGCGCCTCGAGTGGTTCGACGAGGACCTCGCCACGGCGCTGCTCTACCTGCGCAGCGCGCCGGCCGTGGACGCCGGGCGGTTGTTCTGTTGCGGCTGGTGCATCGGCGGGCACCTCGCCTTCCGTGCCGCGCGCGCGCCCGAGGTGAAGGTGACGGTGTGCTGCTACGCCACGGGCCTGCACTCAGACACGTTGGGCGCGGCGGTGGGCACGGCGAAGAGCCTCGCCGACGCTGCCGCGATTCGGGGCGAGCTGCTGATGATCTGGGGCACGCGCGACCCCCACATTCCGAAGGAAGGCCGGCAGCGCATTCACGCCGCGCTCGCCGAGGCGGGCACGGCGTTCCAGGTGCGCACCTTCGACGCCGAGCACACCTTCATGCGCGACGAAGGGCCCCGCTGGGAGCCCGTCGCCGCCGACGAGGCGTTCCGCGCCCTGGTCGCCGCCTTCACAGCCAGCTCATGACCACGCTGCTCAGACCGGCGCCTTGAGGAACGAGGGCCGGTGCTGAAGCACCACCCACCCGGCGATGAAGCAGAGGATCGCGTTGGCGAAGAGCAGCGGCAACATCACCCCGGTCATCACGTGGGCCAGCGACGCGCCGATCATCACCATCGCCAGCCCCAGCGCCCCGTAGGCGCGCGTCGACCAGCTCAGCAGGAGCCCCGCGCAGGTGAGCTCCACCGCGCCGACCGCCACCAGCGCCCAGTGGGGAAGTCCGAACTGGCCGAACAGCGTCTTCACCTGGTGGACCCCGAGGAGCTTCGCCACACCGCTCGCGACGAACACCACCACCAACAGCGCGGTGGCGGCGTTCATCAGCAGGGTCTTCCGGCTGCTCACGCGCCCACGACCTTCTTGATCTCTCCGAGCTTTCGTTCGGCCTTGCCCTTGAGCTTCTCCACCACGCCCTTCGCCTCGAGCTTGGGGTTGTCGGTGATCTTCCCCGCAACCTCCTTGAGCTTTCCCTTCGCCTCGTGAAGCGTGCCCTTCACCTTGTTCTTGAGTGACGATGACATCGTGTGCTCCTTGTTCGTGTTGGAGCCACCCTCAGGAGCACGCCCCGGGCCACCGCCGCGGGGTGAGTCAATGCGGCCGCTTGGCGAAGGGCCCCGCGCCTGGCTCCATCAAACTGAGCTTCGCCTGGCTTCAATCTGGGCCTGCAGCGACCAGGTCATGGAGGTCAGCGTCAGCACCGGCGCCACCATCACCGCGCCGAACCAGCTGAGCAGCACCACCACCGACTTGAGCAAGGCCACCTCGAACGACTCGCCTTCCGGCGTCGTCAACGAGAGCACCGACAGCGACGCGGTCCACCCCAACGCCGAGACCACCAGCGCCCCGGCCCACAGCGTGGCGGAGGCCACGAGCAGCGCGCGCCTCACGGGTGCCCCCGCTTCACAAGGTCCCACGCGGGCCCGAGCGTGAGCGCGTAGAGGATGACCGAGTCGCCCACCGCGTTGCTCACCGCGAAGTGGGTGCCGGTGGCGTCGTGCACGGGGAACGCGGCGAAGGTGAGCGAGGCCATGAGACCGCCCAGCGCCTCGGAGTCGCCGAAGTTCGCCGCGGCCATCAACGCGAAGGCCGAGGACGACGGGCTCGCCTCGACGATGGGCAGCTGCAGGCCGGAGTCGATGTCGGTCTGCGCCGCGCTGCCCGCCGGCCACTCGCGCGCCAGCCAGAAGCCGGCGATGGAGTGATCGAGGTGCAGCCGCGCCCGCGCGTATTGATCCGCGGCGAAGGGAGGATCGATCAGATCGAGCGCGTGCGCGGTGAGCCAGATCGTCGAGCCCTCGGGCCCGTCCTTCACCGTGCCGTCGAGGCGGTAGCTCGACACCAGCAGCCCCGTGGCCGGATCCACCAGCCGTTCCTTCGCCACCCGCAGCCAGCCGGCGATGAGCGCGGAGTGATCGGTGCCGTCGATGACGTCGGCGATGCGGAACGCGGCCATCGCGTTGGCGTGGTCGAAGGTCCAGCACTCGTCGGGGTAGCTCTCGGCGGCGAAGAGCGGGCTCGCGCGCAGTTGCTGCTCCATCACCGCGAGGCGCGCCTGCAGCAGGGCCCGGTCGGCCGGACGGTCTTCCACCAGGCGGCGGAGCGCGATCATCAGCGCCACCTCGCCGTCGACGAAGAGGCTGCGGGCGGGCCGCGCCACGTAGCCATCGCCCTGCCCGTAGGCCATCAGGAAGGAGCGAAAGCCGTGTCGCGCCTCGAGCTCGAGCGTGCGCGCGATCAACTGGTCCATCGCCGCCAGGCGCTCTGCCTTCCGCGCCGGCTCACGCAGCGCGAGGTTGGCGGCGGACCAGGCGAGGAAGGTGCGGCCCATGAAGTCCCACTCCGGGTTGGCCTCGCGGGTGCGCGCCGCCGAGGCCGCCGGGGTCTGCGCCGTCCACACACCGAGCTGATGCCGGGCCAGGCCCTCGGCGAGCGGGTGCACGGCCGAGCGGTCGAGCACCGGCTCGAGGTCGGCCGCATGCCACGCGCGCAGCACGCGCGGCCAGCCCAGAGAGAAGACGCAGAGGAGAGTCAGGGGCAGCAGGGCTCGACGCATCGAGGGTGACGGTACGGCCGGGCGCAGCGTGGCTGAGCGCCGTGACGCCCAGCGGTCGCGAGCCGGCCCCGAACGGTCGCGTCAGGTCAGAACCGGCTCATCGCCAGAACATGGCGACGACGGCCCAGCACACCCCGATGAAGAGGATCCCCCAGACGAAGTCTCCGCCCCAGCCCCAGGCCAGGGCGTTGACCGCCATCGGGGTCCCGGCGGCGGCGGCTCGATCTCCCCGGCGCTGCTGGAAGTAGCGGGGGAGCGGCGCACCCCATCGTCGATATCCAGAGCCGTAACCGACCGGCAGCATCAGGAACATGAACATGAAGATCATCCAGAACAGCCAGCTCGAGCTCATCATGACGCGCCCTGTCGCAAGCGACATGCCGCGACCGGTTCGCTTGCGCGACGCGCTCTTGGCGGCGTGGGTCCTTCGCTTTGGAGCGAACACCGGCCTTCAATTTGACGGGGTGACGAGCGCAAGGGGCCCGGAGTACTGGGACGCGCGGCGCGGCCGGAGACGTGCACTGACCCGCCAGATGGAAACCAGCCAGGTCGAGCAGCACCCGATTCCCTCCCACGCCCTCGTCATCGACACCGGGGAGATCATCGCCTCCATCGCGGCGTGCACCGACTGCGAGGTGGCCTGCTTCTCGTGGGCCGACGAGTGCCTCGGCGCGTCGCTGCCCGCCTCGTCACTGCGCCGCGATCTCGCGTGCGCCGACAACTGCGGCACCACCGCGCGCCTGGTCACCAGCCTGCTCGCCACCGACCTGCAGAGCAGCGGCGCCGTCGACATGGCCCGGGAACAGCTCACCGAGTGTGCGCGCTCGTGCGCGACCTGCGAGCGCGAGTGCCTGCGGGCCCAGCAGCAGACGCCGGCCACCCTGGCGTGCGCCGAGGCGTGCAGGCGCTGTGAAGACGCGTGCCGGCTCGCCGCGGATGCGCTCGGGTGACGGGCGCCCCTCACCCGGCCTGCGGCCGACCTCTCCCCGCTTCGCAAGGAGGTCAGGGGGCCGGCGAAATGGTCACCGTCTGCTCGGCGGGCGAGGGCGGGTGAGTCCACGTGGCGAGCTGGCGCGCGGCGTCGTGCTCGATCTTCCCCGCAGAGACCTCGAAGCGCGCACCGTTCGGATAGTGAAGGCGCGGTACGTACAGCTCCGAGGGCGCCGTGACGTTGGGCTCGTGTCGAAGCGTGAGCTCGAAGCGGCGTGACTTCAGGTCGAAGCCGAAGCGCTGCGGGGTGCCGGCGAGCGCGAGCGGGCGGGGCCGCACCACGGCGTCGAGGGCGCGGGCTTCTTCCGGTGAGTCGAGGCTGAAGATCGAGAGGTCTTCACCATTCCACCCGTCGCCCTGCGCGTGCGTGTTGTCGGCCGTGTAGTTCCACAGCGTCGCGCTCACGCCTGCGTCTTCCACCGCGGTGAGGGTGCGGTTCATCGCCGCGCGCTGAAGGGAGTAGTCGCCGGTTCGATACGCGGCGCCGCCGCGGAGATCGAAGGCGATGCCCAGCTCTCCCACCAGCAGCGGCAGGCCCCGCTCACGCGCCTCGCCGGCGAGCCTGCGCAGCTGCCGCTCGAAGCTCTTCCGAATGCGCCCCGCGCCGAACACCGGCCGCTGGGTGAAGGCGTCAGCGGCCAGGAAGGACCGGTAGTCCTTCATGAACAACACGAAGCCGTCGTACCAGTGCGGCGACCACGCCGCGGGCCCGGTGCCCTTCCACGGCGGGCCCGGCTGCAACGGCTCGCCGTGCACCAGCACCGTCAGCGCGGGCGCGAGGCGGTGAACGCGCGCGGCGCCTTCGGCGAGGAAGGGGGCGAGGAAGTCGGCGGCGAACGACACCTTGCGCCCGGCGACGTGGGAGAAGTGCTGCGGCTTTTCCAGCCTCGGCGCGGCCCCGTCGCTCCACACCCCGTGCTCGAGCCACACGCACTGCTTTCCCGCCCGCCACGCGCGCAGGTGCTTCGGGTTCATCAGCTCGCGGCCCACCACGCGCGGGCCCAGCAGCCCGCGGTGAAAGCGCTTCACCTCGACGCTCCGGCCCATGCCCAGCGCCATCGACTGGAGGGGCGAAGGCATCAGCCCCACCTCGACCGGAGCGCCGGGCCACGCCAGGTTCTCCCAGCCGATGTAGCCAGCCGACGGCTCGTTGAGCAGGTCGATGCCGAAGACGTGGGGCAGCGCGGCGACGCGGCGCACCACCTGCTCCACCGCCCCGAAGAAGTGTTCCTGGAGGAACCGCTGCGCGCTGACGCCGTCGACCTGCGCGCGGGGCGCGAAGGTGTCACCGCCGAAGAACAGCGTGAACATCGTCGCGGCGCCCAGCTTCCCCGCGTTGGTGGGCCAGATCATCTTCGGGGCAGGCCCTTCGTGCTTCGCCTCGAGGAAGGCCGCGCCCGTCTCGTGCAGGTGCTCGAGCTCGAAGCCTGCTGCCTCCAACGTCCACGCGGGCGCGCCGTCACCGCCGGTGAAGCGGCTCCACACGTCCTGGTGGAAGTCGATGAAGACGTCGAGGTGATGAGCGCCTGCGCGGCGGATCAGCGCCTCGAGGAAGTCGAGGTACGCGAGGTCGTATTGACGCGGGCCCGCGTGCTCGAGCGCTTCCCAGGTGACGACGAGGCGGACGGTGGTGAGCCCCCAGCGCTGCAACCGCGCGAAGTGCGCGTCGGCTTCCTCGAGGGGAAAGGGCCGGCCCACGAAGCTCGAGCCGGTGCGGGGCAGCTTCGAGCTGCCTCCGAGGTTCACGCCCCGCAGCACCAGGGTTCGCCCCTGCTCGTCGACGAACCTGTCCCCGGCGACCCGGATCATGGAGCGCCGCGGCAGAGCGCCGGCTAGTAGGTCGCGGAGAGCGAGAAGCCGACGGCCGTGTTGTTGTTGTTCAACCCGGTGACGTCGGCGAACGGGAACCGGACCGACTTCTGATCGTCGGTCAGCAGCGGGGCGAAGTTCGCCAGGTACAGCGTGCCGCTGATCGCGTCGGTGAGGTTGACCGAGAGCGACACCGAGGCGCTCTGCATGTCCGCGCCGCGTACCATGCCCACCCGGGCGACCGGGTTGCCGTTGACGTCGAGGGTGGGGGCCGTGAACTGGTCGACCTCCGCGACGGCGGCATAGCGGAACGAACCCTGGAGCCCGTAGCCGACGGTGAGGAAGACGCTGTCGGTCGCCACCCAGGTGACGTTGAGCGAGCCCTGGAAGGCGAGGAACGAGTTGTTGTTGTTGATGCCGCACGCCGTCTCGCCGGTGCGGCAGAGCACCAGGTGATTGCCGGACAGGTCGCGCAAGGTCGTCGGCCGCACCACGCTCTGGGTGTTGGTGTAGATACCGATGGTCGCCAGGCCACCGAAGTTCGCGATGATCAGGCCGATGGGCGTCTTGAAGTTGCGGTTCATCGAGAGGCCGAAGCCCAGGCGGGAAATCAGCCCGGCGCCCCAGCTCTCGATGGTGGTGGGCACGATGACGTTGAACGACGGGGTGATCACGATGCCCGTGTTCGCTTCCCTGATCAGCGCGGGCATCGAGATCGCGACGCGGGCGTCGGACCAGCTCAAGCGACGGCCGTTCGAGGCGTCGGAGAGCGTGTACTCGTACGTGAAGCCGAGCAGGCCGAACGGCTGCACACCGATCGACAGGGCCTTGTCGAACAGCCGGGTGCGGTAGGAAATGAACGCGTTGACGTTCGCCGCCATGTACGCGAACGCTTCCGGGTTGACGAAGGTGCCCATGCCCAGGGTGTGGTCGATGCTGAAGCTGAAGAAGAAGCCGCGCAGCTTGGCGAGCTGCTCAGGCGTCAGCACGGCTGAACCTGCAGACGGAGCCGCGGCCGCGGGCGCGGGCGTGGCGGCGGGGGTCTGGGTGGTGGTCGTCGCCGGAGCGGCCGGAGGCGCCGCCGGGGGAGCGCTCTGCGCACTCACTTGAACGGCGACCAACGTCACGATGAGGATAGACAGACGATTCACGCAAACCTCCTACGACCGACGAGCCCGTGGATGAGGCAATACCCGTGCCTTTGCGATCGCGTTCTGATCGGCAGCGGCAGCGCAGATTCGATTGTAATTCAAGGCGGTTGAACGGGGCCCCTCAGCCTCGGTGGTGCCACTGGCGAGCCGGTGCGCCAATCGGCGACCGGCGATCGACAGCAAAGCGGCAGCCTGTAGGGAAAGGGGCGTCAAAGGGCGCTCGCTGTAACACGGAGGCCGGGGCCCGATCAACGACGGGGGCGTCGCTCATCTTGATGGGGGCAGGCCATCACCTTGAAGCGATCGCGGGACGCGGAGGGCCGAACTCACGGGCAAGGGGCGGGTGGCTCGGTGCGTGCTCAGGCCCCAGGTCGCCATGGCCACCAACGTCCCCTTCGCGACCCACGCCAGCTCCTCCAAGTCCAACCTCGAGCGCGATCTGCTCGGCGCCGTCCTCGCCGGCCAGGTCGCCGGGCTGATCATGGCGGTGGCGATGGTGGCCGTCTTCACCCTGTTCCTCGGCGCGGCCTGGTACCACCCGGTGCAGGTGATCGGCTCGTTCGCGCTGGGTGACGCGGCGCTGCCGGGGTCCTTCTTCCTCCCCGCCTTCCTCGCCGGCCTGGCCATTCACCAGCTGGTCGCCACCCTGGCCTGGTCGCTCGGCTTCGGGCTGCTGATCAACAAGGTGCCCCGCACCTTCGTCAACGTGCTCGCGCTCGGCCTGGCGACGGGCGTGGCCAGCCAGGTGTTCGACGCGGCGTTGTTCGTGCCCGCGATCATGAATCGCTTCCACGGCCACAACATCTGGGCCGAGAACGTGCCCGCCGCCTGGAGTTGGCTCGCCCACGTCGTCTTCGGGCTGGGCTTCCTCGTCTTCCTCCCCATTCGCCAGGCGCTGCGGCGGGTCCACGTTCGCACGGTGTCGGAGAGGGCGTCGTGAAGCGGCTGCTGGTGGTGCTGGCGCTGGCCCTGCCCGGTTCGCTCGCGTGGGCGCAGCCCGTGAGCGTCTCGGTGGTGGTGCAGGGCGACACCTTCGACGAGCGGCTCAGCCCGTACGGCTCGTGGCTGGTCATTCCCGGCTACGGCCGGGTGTGGCAGCCCGCCAACGAGTACGTGGGCGACGACTTCTATCCATACGGCAGCGATGGACACTGGGTGTTCACCGACGAGGGCTGGGTGTTCGACAGCGATTACCCCTTCGGCTGGGCGGTCTTTCACTACGGCCGGTGGATGCTCGATCCCGACTACGGCTGGGTCTGGTTGCCGGGCAACACCTGGGCGCCCGCGTGGGTGACCTGGCGGCACGGCGGCTCGTACGTGGGCTGGGCTCCGATGGGGCCGCGGGGCGCGCCGGTCGTTCATCGCGACCACTGGCTCTTCGTCGAGTCGCGAGAGCTGACGGTGGTGAACGTGCGTTCGCGCGCGGTCGATCAGCGCAGGTTCCGCGACGCGGTGTCGGTGACGCTGCCGGTGCATGCGGCCGTGCCCATCGGGCGCGCCGTGCCGATTCGGGAGGTCCATGGCGCGAGCAGGTCGATTCCTCCGCCTCCGCCTCGCGATCAGCAGGTGACGCCGCGCCCGCCCCGCACCGTGCGCGACGCACCCTATCGGGCGCCGCCGCCTCCTCCCCAGTCGCCCGCGCGCGTGGAACCGGATCGCCGGATCCTCCCGCCGCCGCCCGCTCGCGTCGAGCAGCGCGAGCGTGTCCCCCAGCCTCCACCGCCGGGGCGTGTCGAGCCTCAGCGCGCGCCGCCGCAGCGAATGGAGCCGCAGCGCGCTCCGCCGCCTCCGCCGGGGCGGGTCGAGCCGCAGCGCGCGCCGCCGCCCGGGCGAATGGAGCCGCAGCGTGGCCCGCCACCGCCGCCCGCCGCCGCGCCGGGTCAGCCGCAGAAGAAGCGCGACCCAGTGCCTGGCGGGCCGCCTCCGCCCTCACGGCGCGGTCCGCGCTAGTAGCGATGAGCGCTGCAGCCGTACTTGCCGCGAATACACGCAACTATGAGTTTCCTCATAGTTGAGCGTATTCGCGGTTGGCTTCTGAGAAGGCGGGGGGGCTCGGGTGTGGCTCCTGGCGCGTGAAGCAGGCGAGCCCCTCGACCCCGAACGCCTTGTGGCGCGAGTGATGGCAGCGATGTGGCAGTGACCTGCCCGAAGCTGGGTGCAACGACCTCACGGGAGGCTCGCGACCGAGGGGCCAGCCCGCTGAATCACCGGGAGACACGCCGAAACCCACCGCGCTCTCCGGGCCGCTCTTCCCCAACCCAACCGCAAATACACGCAACTATGAGTTTCCTCATAGTTGCGTGTATTTCCGGAAAGTAACTCCTGGAGGCGCGGCGGCTCGATCGACGAAACCGTTCACCCCTCGACGGCCGCGTCGAGGAAGGCGCGCAGCTCGTACATCTGCTCCGAGCCGAAGCCCTGGCCGACGTAGGCCGCGCCGTACGAGAAGCCGCCACCGAAGAGCATGGCCACGAGCAGGGCCAGCGGCACCCACGGGTCGCGGCCCAGCATCAACGTGCTGGTCAGGTAGACGCCGGCGCCGATCGAGAGCAGGGCGAAGAGAAACTGCACCGCGACGAAGCTCGTCCAGATCTGCGGGTGGGGCGCGAACATCGCCGAGAGCCGCGTGCCGCCCCCGGGCGCGTCTTCGAGCTGCACGTCGAGCTGGGGTGACCAGAAGTGCGCGTGCTCGCGCTTCACCGTGAGCAACAGCGTGCGCCGGAAGAGCGAGCCGCTCACCTTCGTCTCGCCGGCCAGCTTCGTTCGAACGCGCTCCACCACCTGCTCGGGTGGAATGGAGAGGTCGAGGGTGAAGCGGGGTCGCGCGCGGGGCCGGGACATCACCGGGAGGATAGCCGCGGAAGTAGGCAGGAGTGCGCCTTGCGGCGCGGGTGCTCGCGTCTGCGCGCGGTCAGCGTCGATGCGCGCACCAACACGCTGATCATCCGCGACGTCGAGTGAGGTGAGCTACCTCGAGGTCGCGCCGTTCGTCGGCTTGAACACCGACGCGGCCGAGGGCCGACCGCGCGTCTCTCGACGGAGACGTTGACGGGCCCGGGTTCTGTCCGTACGCCGGCGGCATGAGACGAGCGTTGCTTGCGGTCACGGTGCTCAGCGTCGGCTTGACCTTGACCTCGTGCCAGAAGCGGCACTCCGACGCCCCCGCGCCCGTGGCGCTCGCCCCGGTGGAACCCGCCGCCGCGGCGCCCGACCCGGCCACCCAGATTCGGGCAGCCGAGGAGGCCGCGACGCTGCGTGAGGCCGAGCGCCCGAAGTGCGCCCACCCGGTCTCGATCTACGAGGGCTCGATCGCGGTCGACGCCAGCGACTACCTGCACCCGGTCCCGCAGGGTGACGACTCTGTCCACGTGGCCATCGAGGGCCTCGACCGGACGATCTCGCCCGCGACCCGCGTCTCCTTCACCCTCGACTACCCGTTCGAGAAACCCTTGGGCGGGGTCGTCACCGGCAAGCTGACGCTGCGGCACATCATCGACGGCATCCGGGGCGGCTTCCGCAAGATGTACGAGGGCGCCACCGTGCGCGACATCCCCGGGATGATGAACAAGGACGTGACCGGCCCCTATGGGAACGCGTTCCACGTGATCGGCGATCTCGTCATCGAGCGTATCGAGCTGTGCGATGGCGATCGGCTCGAGATCTCCATCGGCAGTTGAGCGCTACGCGCGCCGCCGCCGCAGGAGCAGCAGCGCGCCGACGAGCAGCAGCCCGGCGGGCGCGGCGCTGCAGCCGGGGTTCGCGGCGGCACACGGCGTGGCGAGGTAGTCGCCGGTGACGGTCTCGGTGCCGGCGTCGGTGGTGAAGCTGGCGCTGAAGCGGGCGGAGATGTCGCCGTTGCTCAAGGTCTTCTCCAGCCGCACCCGCGAGGTGCCCAGGATCCGCTCCTGGCCATTGCCGGTGTCGAAGTACGCGTTGCCATCGGTGGTGAGGATGAGCGCCGGCGAGCGTACGCCTCCGTCCCCCGTGGCCACGAACGAGGGGCCGAACGTGTCGGGCTGGCCGAGCGGCGCGGTGCGCAGGCGCGAGCACACGGTGCCGCTGGCGAGCCACACCGTCTGGCGGTTCGCGCCGAGCAGGTTCTTGTCTGCCGCGCTCGCCGCGGACGCCGCCGGCAGGCTGATGCCCAGCACGCTCCCGGTGACGAAGGTGCTGGTGACGTCGGGTTCACAGCCGCTGATCAGGAGCACCACCGCCAACAGGCCCAGTCGCATGCGCGCGGGCGTGTGCAAGCCGGGGACCTCCCTCAATTCGTGGGAATCAGGAGCAGGCCCCTGCCGATCCACTGACAGCGCCGTCATGCACGGTGGAGCGCCGCTGCTCCGCTCAGAGCTCGGTGTGGGGCTGAGCGGATCGGGTCAGTTCCGTTCACGGCCATGCGCCGCGCTTCGAGCTGGCGGTGTGCCACGCCTGCGCAGCAACCACGCGGTCAGCAGCAGCTCGAGGCCCGCCGCGCCGCTGGTGCAGCCGCACCCACCGGTGACCATCGGCTCGACCACCACGCACGTGCCCGTCTCCGTGCACGCCTCGCCTTGATCGCAGGTGCCGCAGCTGCCGCCCAGGCCGTCGGGGCCGCACAGCTTGTTGCCGCACACGCCCACCGAGCTGCTGCAGCTGCCCTGCGCGGTGCAGATGAAGTCCTGCGGGCAGGCGCCGCAGGTGCCGCCGTCTCCGTCGGGACCACACTGCAGCCCCTCGCACGGGTCGACGCCCAGCACGCACTGGCCCAGCCCGTTGTTGCACGACTGGCCCGTGGGGCAGCCGGCGCCGCACGTGCCTCCGCACCCGTCGCTGCCACACGCGCGCCCAGCGCAGCTCGGTACGCAGGCGCACGTTCCCGCCGCGGTGCAGACGTTTCCACCCGGGCAGGCACCGCACGTCCCGCCGCAGCCGTCAGGACCACACTGCTTTCCTGCGCACGCAGGTACGCACGCGCACTGGCTGCTCAGTGAACACGTCTGTCCGGCCGCGCACGTGCCGCAGGTGCCTCCGCAGCCGTCGCTGCCGCACATCTTTCCCGCGCACTGGGGCGTGCAGGCGCAGCCGCCGGGGAAGGCGCCGCCCAGCGTGCAGGTGTACGCCGGCGGAGGTGGCCGCGTCGTCGTCGAGCCCGCCGGCAGGAAGTTCACCCGCAAGCCGAAGCGGCGGATCTCGGCGCCGTCGTGCGCGCCCTGGAGGTACCAGTTGCCCGCGGTCGCCTGCGCCGGGAGCGTCTGGCCCTGCGCGGTGAGGGTGGTGGTCGCGTTGTTCGTGGTGCCGCTCCACGTCACCTTGCCGCCGAAGCGCGCGAGCACCGTGAGCGAGCCCGACTCGATGAGGAAGCGGTTGAGGTTGACCGTGGTGTTGGCCGGCACCGCGAGCACGTACTGGAACGTCGCCGGCGTCACGCCGCCGTAGCTGCCCGCAGACGAGTCGACCAGCAGCGCCTCGTGCGTCTCACCCGGGTAGATGGTGCGCGTGCGATCGGCGCAGCCCGCCATGTCCCACTCGCAGCTCATGCAGCCGACGAGCTGCGCGGCCTGCGCGCCGAACACGCTCGCCGTCACCTGCTGCACGCCCAGCGTCGCGTCGTTGAAGCTGGCGCCCGAGCCGATGCTCTCGAGCGCGCGGGTGAGCGCCACCTCGGCCGCGTTGCAGTTGCTGCACAGCCCGGTGGTGGACACGCTCGCCAGCCGCTGCCGCAGCGCCCAGAAGAACGAGCCCCAGATGACGCCGTCGACGTGGATCTCTCCGACGCGCCCGCCCTGCGCGAGGGTGGTGCCGTCGATGGACGAGACCTGGCACATGCGCTTGTTCTCCACCGTGCGCAGGTACGGCACCGTGGTCTGCCCGTCTTCTCGCAGGCGCGAGCCGGCGTTCTCGCCGAGCTGGGGCGAGCCCTTGAACGCGAGCGAGACGCAGTCGGCCGTGCCCTCGTTGAGCGAGCCCGGGTCGCTGGAGATGCCCTGCGCGTCCCGCGAGTAAAACGCAAAGCCCGAGGTGCGATCGACGAGGCCGTGACCGAGCTCGTGCCAGAGCACGTCGGAGTCGTACGCCCAGTCAGCGACGGGGCCCTGCCCCAGGCGGATGCCGAAGCGGTTGAACGGCCCCGAGGCCTGGAAGAAGCCGCCCTCGTAGCCGCCGATGTTGGTGAAGACGTCGACCACGCCGAGCCCTCCGGCCGCCTGGAATGCAGGCGAGAGGGTGTCGAGCCACGCCGAGAACCGGTCGGCCTGGTAGTAGGCCATCACCTCGCCGAAGCGATCCATCGTCGAGGTGGTGAGGTCGGCGGGGTAGTCGAAGTGGCCCGAGCCGTTGGGCGTCGCGCGCGGCAGGCAGTTGGTGCCCGACGACTGGCCCTGGCAGTTGCGCGCCACCGTGCGCGGGCCGCTCAGGCTCATCGCGCCGGTGGCGAGGTTGCCGAGCGTGCGCAGGCTGCTGGTGGCGCACGAGGTGTAGCCCGCGTCGGGCTGCTGCGCGCAGAGCGTGGCCGGCGCCGAGCGCACCGGGGAGAAGTCGAACACGCGGCCGTCCACGGTCCACGCGATGCGGCGCCGCTCGAGGACCTGGCCGTTCTCCGCGTCGACGCTCAGCCACGTGGTGGGCCCTTCGGGCAGGGGGCGGGTGACGATCCACGCGGGGCGCAGCACGTCTCCCGCCCGCACCCACGCCGCCTCGACCTGCGTGGCGCCCGGCTCGCGCTCGAGCGCATACGACGCAGGCAGCTTCCACGCGCCCTTCGCGGGCGGCACCTGCGGGCCCGCGTAGATCATCGTCAGGTGCGCACGGCGATCGGCGGACTCGCGCCTCGAGGGAAAGTCGGCGGACTCGCGCCTCGAGGGAAAGTCGGCGGACTCGCGCCTCGAGGGGTGATCGAAGGTGAGGACGAGCTCGGCGCCGTACACCTTCACGCCGGCCTTCATCCGCTCGAAGCGCAGGGTGGTGAGCAACGCGTCACCGCGCTTCGAGCGAAGGACCAGCTCGTCCTCGGCCGAGAGCGCGAAGGCGCCGCCGTACTTGAAGAGGAACGCCCGCGCCTGCTCGGGGCCGGCCTCGGTGAAGGGAACGTCGAGGCCGATCACCGTCGAGACCGTCGACTCGCCCGGGCGGACGAAGAGCTTCGCCGCGGGAAAGTCGTGCTCGAGGCTCCCCGGGCTGGCTGCGGTGAGGACCACGGAGAGCAGGGTGAACATGTCTGATCAGGCCGCCAGCGGGTCGAGGTAGACGTCGGCCAGCGACAGCGAGCAGCCGATCGACGTGAGCTGCGCCACGTCGCGGAACTCGTGGTGCGACCACCGGGTGCCCGCCTTGCGCCACACCTCGATCAGCCGTTCCCCGTGAGAGACCAGCACGACCTCTCGAAGCGAGCTGATCTTCTTGTGCTGGTCGAGCTTCTCGGCGCGGTCGTACTTCTCGGTCGAGGTACTGGTCAGGTACTCGTGCTTCACGAGGCTGTCGCTCTCGATGCGCAGGTACTCGTCGAAGGTGAGGAGCGGCCGCGCCGGTTGCGCCATGTGCGCAGTGTAGATCAGCTCGGCTTCTTTCCCAGCCGCTCGAGGTGCCAGGCCATGAGGAAGAGCTTCTTCTGGGCGTGGGCGTCGCGGTCGCCAGCACCACGCGCGCCAACCCCGGACGGAAGTGCACCAGCCGCCGAGCTCAGCGTTCGCGCCGGGCTGTGTCCCCCCCCCGGGAAAGCTGGAACCACCCGCTGAGTTGCGCTGTCCTGTGGGGCGATGACCACGTCGGCTGAGCTGCTCGAGGCGGTGGCGTCCCAACGCGACGCGGTCGCGCGCCTCGAGGGCGAGCTCGTGCCGCGGCGCGCGGTCGAGAAGAAGGAGCTCGCCGAACTCGAAGCGCGCCTCGCCGCCACGCGCGCGGGCGTCAAGGCCGCCCAGGCGCGCCTCTCGCTGGCCAGTGAGCGCATGCCGGGCCGCGAAGCCGAGCTGCTGCAGCTCGAGGCCGGCCTCAGCCGTGCGCGCGCCGCGTGGGTGCGCGTCTTCGAGCCGGCGCTCCTCTCGGCCGCGATCCTGCTGGTGCTCTTCGGCTGGGGCCTCACCGAGGGGCGGGTGTGGCCGTGGCAGCTCGCCGCGGGCCTCACGGGGATCTTCGTGGCGCGCGTCGTTCGGGCGAGGCGCGCATGAGTGAAGACCGCGCGCTGCGCCAGGAGCTCGAGACCCTGCAGCAGGCGGGCAAGGAGCTGCGCGCGGAGCTGTCGGTGCCCCACGCGCCCGCGTTCCTCGGCAGCCGCGAGCAGCTCCAGCGCGAGCTCGCCGCGGAAGCGCCCGTGCTGGTGCGCGATGAGAAGCTCGCCCTCGCCGCGACCACCCGCGAGGCCGAGCTCACCACCGCCATCGACCACGCCCGCACCGCCCTGGCGGCGGCCGAGCAGCGGCGCCTGTCGCCCGCGCTCGGGTTGTTGCCCTTCGCGGCGGTGGGCCTCTTCTGCTTCCTGGTTCAGGACGCCAACTCGCTGCTCAGGGACAAGACCTTCGCGGAGGTGGTCGCGACCCTGTCGGCCCTCGCCGCGGGGCTGGTCGTCGGAGCAAGAGGGTGGGCCTCTCCGGGAGTCCCCACCCGCGCGGGCGTGTGGTCGGCGTTCTCGACGCACCTCTTCTTCAACGGCGCGGCGTGGGCGCCGGTGGCGCTGGCGGGCTCCTGGGTCCTGCTCATCGCCGGCGGCTCGAACTTCTCGCACCAACGCCTCCTCTCCTTCGTGGACATGGCCTGGTGCCAGGCCGCTGCGCTCACCGCCTTCGCGCTCGCGTTGCACGCCAGCACCACCCGCATCGCCGCGCACCAGGCGCTCGCGCGCATCGAGACCGCCCTCAGCGGCGCCACGCTGCTGGCCACCATGCTCTGGGGCAACGCGCTGATCACCAACACGTGGTTCAACGGCGGTGGCCTCTTCACGAAGGTCGCCCTCGGCGTGGCCGTGACCACCCCGCTCCTCGTGGCCGCGGGGTGGTACTGGTTCTTCCGCAAGGACCGCCAGCGTCCTCTCGCCGCCTGGGTCGTGCCCGGCGTGCTCTCGATGGTGGCGACCTCGCTCCTCGCTGCGAACGTGGCGGGAGGCTCGCTGGAGCCACGCGACGTGCGCGAGCAGACGACGAGCTACGTGGCGGGGGAAGCGCCGAGGGTTCCCCCCGTGCTGCTGCGCGACGAGGCGGAGTTCTCCACCGTCGGCGAGCAGCTCGCCGAGGCGAACCGGCGGGTTCGCTTCGAGGACGCCCGGCAGGAGGTCACCTGCAAGCGCGGCGGCCGTTGCCCCCCCTCCGACCGCACGACGACGATGGAGCTGGGCCAGGTCGCCCAACAGCGCTCGGCCGAGCATCGGCAGATCTTCACCCGCCGGTCATTCGACGTGTCCGCGTTTCTGCTCGCCGTGCAGTTCGGGCTGATCTGCCTGCTCGGCGCCTGGTTCGCGAACGGCCGCCAGCCGTGGTGGATGCGGGCGCTCTCCCTCGTGCCGTTGGCGCTGCTGGCCGGCGCGGTGCTGGTGCGCGGCGGTTAGCCCGCAGCGGTTTACCCTCTCCCCCGCGGGGGGCGGGAGACCAGGGTCAGGTCGTGTACTCGGCGTTGACCTGCACGTAGCGGTAGCCGAGATCAGACGTCATCACCGTGGCGTGGCCCCGCCCGTCGCCGAGCTTGAGCTCGAGCTTCACGTCTTCGGCGGCCATCGCCTTGCTGGCGGCGGCGCGATCGAACGCGGTCGGCTCGCCCTGCTTGAAGACCTCGATGCCCTGCAGCACGCACGAGAGCGCCTTCGGGTGCCGCAGCTCGGGCGCGTTGCCCACCTGGCTGGTGAAGCGGCCCCAGTTCGGGTCGTTGCCGAAGAGCGCGGTGCGCACCAGCGCCGACGACGCGACCCTGCGGGCGATCGCCTTCGCCGCTTCGTCGGACGCCGCGCCGGTCACCTCGATGGTGGTCACCTTGGTGGCACCCTCGCCGTCGCGGGCGATCAGCCACGAGAGCCGCTTCGCCACCGGCTCGACGTGCCGGGCCCAGTCGGTGGGGGGGGCGAGCGCGCGGGTGGAGAGGAGCAGCAGCGTGTCGTTGGTGCTGGTGTGCGTGTCGACGTGCACCGCGTTGAAGCTGCTCGCCGCGATGGTGGGCAGCGAGCGCTTGAGCTGCTCGGCCCGCAGGTCCCAGTCGGTGGCCATGAAGGCGAGCATGGTGGCCATGTTGGGCTCGATCATCCCCGCGCCCTTGCAGACCCCCGCGATGGTGGCGCCTGCGTGCTGTGCGCTGGCCTCTTTCGGGTACGCGTCGGTGGTCATGATGGCCGAGAGGAAGCGGCGGCCCGCCTCGAGATCGTTGGCCTTCTCGGCGAGCGCGGCGTCGATGCCGGCGCGCACCTTGTCCATGGGGAGCTTCACGCCGATGACGCCGGTGCTGCACACCAGCACCTGCTCGACGGGGCAGCCGAGGGCCTTCGCCACGCGCTCACACATCTCGAGCGCGTCCTTCTCGCCCTGCGCGCCGGTACAGGCGTTCGCGTTGCCCGAGTTCACGATGACGGCGCGCACCAGCCCACCCGAGCGCGCGAGGTGCGTGCGCGAGAGCGTGACCGGCGCGGCGGCGTAGTGGTTCTGCGTGAAGATGCCCGCGGCGGCCATGGGGGCATCCGAGACGAGCAGGCCCACGTCGGGGTTGCCGCTCGCCTTGATGCCGGCCTTCACGCCGGCGGCCGAGAGGCCCTTCACCGAGGTGAGGGTGAACTGCGCAGGGGGAAACGAGGGAACGGGCGGCACGGGGATGCTCATGGGCGCGCCGACATACCAGAAACGTGTCTCCCTCTCCCCCGGAGCGAAGCCGGTCCAGCGGCACGCTGGACCAGCGCAGCGGAAGATGCGCCAAGGCGTAGCGACCAGAGAGGCGAGGGAGAGGGTCGGGGAGAGGGCGCCCCCTCGACTCCGCTCGGGGTGAACGGTGATGAGCTCGATCGCCATTCGATCAACCCGCTCGGGGTGAACGGAGCGCCATCATGGCCTACGGTCGCGCCCCGATGCGCTGGCTCCTCCTGCTGCTCCCGTTGCTGCTCGGCTGTCCCGCGCCCGCCGACGAGCTCGTGTTCGAGCTGCCCGACGGCACGACCGCGAGAGACGCCTCGTTCGACTTCGGCCCGCGCGGCGGCACTGCCTCCGTGACGGTGCTGCTCAAGAACGTCTCGGACCATTCCGTCACCGTGGGAGAGCCGCTGTTCGAAGGTGATGTCGGCACGGCCTTCCTCGTCACCGGCCTCACCAGCCAGACGCTGGAGAAGGGCGCGCAGCTCCCCGTCGCCATCCAGCTCGTGCCCACGGCCGAACACGCCGGGGTCATCCGCCTCGCCTCGACGATGGGCCCCGCGCTCGCCTCGCTCACGCTCACCGGCCGGCTCGACGCGAGCCGCTGTGCGCTGCCCGACGTGGTCGACTTCGGGGCGGTGCTGCCCGGCGAGCGCCCGCAGCGCACCGTCGACTTCCCGGTCACCGACGCGCGCCGCGATGCCTTCGTCGGTCCACCGGGGGCGCCCTTCATTCTCGCGGCCAACGGGCCCGCGGGCACCGAGTCGATCGCCGCGGGGGAGACGCTCAAGGCCCGGGCCGTGCTCTCCGCGCCCGGAGTGGGCGAGTACACCGCGACCTGGCGCCTCGACCCCGGCGGCGACTGCGCCCCGAAAGAGGTGCAGCTGCGCGCCACGGTGCTCGCGGCGGCGCTCTCCGCCAGCCCCACCACCGTCGACTTCGGCGTGGTGACACCGCCCGGCCAGCCCGCTGCGACGGCCACCCTGCTCAACGCGCTGAGCCGCCCGGTGCCGGTCACGCTCGAGGTACTCTCCTCGGCGGGCGGCCCCACCACCAGCTTCCGCAGCGGCCTCACGCAGCTCGAGCTGCCGGCGGCGACGAGAGCTCCGACGGGTGCGTGGCGGCCGGGCGAAGCGCAGGCGCCGCTCACCGCCTGGCTGCTCGGCGCGGGCACGGTCACCGGCAAGCTGGTCGTGACCGCGGGCCCGGAAGCGCTCGAGGTGCCGCTGGTGGCGCGCGGGGCGGGCGCGGGCCTGCTCGTCACGCCTTCCCCGGTGGACCTGGGCGACGTGCCGGAGGTCGAGGGGCAACGCCTCGCCGTCGCCACCGGCGTCGCGCTGCTCAACGACGACGTGCGCCCGGGCGCGACCGCCATCACCGTGAGCACCATCACCGTCGAGGCTGACCCGGGCACGACGGCCGCCGAGCTCTGCGTGGGCGCATTCGACGAGGCGCAGTCGACCTGCCCGGGCCTCGCCGCGCCGCTGGTGATCGCGCCGGGTGCGCAGGCGTCACTCGCGCTTCGGGCGAAGCCCTCTGGCGCGGGGCCGTGGCGGTGGTTCGTGGTGCTGCACACCGATGACGTGCAGCAGCCCGAGCTGCGCTTCGAGGTGACCGCGCGCCTTCGCCCGATGGCCGACTGCGTGCTCACCCAGCCGCAGGCGCTCAGCTTCGGCGCGGTGCGCGCGCCCACCCCGATGGTGCGGGCGCTGGTGCTGGAGAACCAGGGCCTCACCGGGTGCGTGGTGCAGGGCTTGTGGATCGACGGGTCGCCCGACGTGCGCGCCACGCCTTCGGTCTTCACCGTGGGCCCGGGTGAGAAGCGCCTCGTCGACGTCGAGTACCTGCCCACCACCGCCCCGGGCACCGGCAGCTTCCCCACGCTGCGCTTCTCGGTGAACTCGGTGGCCGCGTCCGTTCGCGCCGTGCCGCTCGAGGTGGCGAGTGATGACGGCTGTCTCTTCGTCACGCCCGAGCAGTGGGACTTCGGCACGGTGGCCCCCGCGTGTGGTCCCCGGGTGCAGAGCTTCGGCGTGGGCAATCGCTGTGGCACCGGCGAGGTGGTGATCATGGACACCACCGTCTCGGGCAGCCCCGCGCTCGTGCTCGACGGCGCCCCGCCGCAGCGGGTGATGGCGTCGACCTTCGTGGCCGACGCGATGCGGGTGCAGTTCGATCCGACGTCGGCCGCGCTGCACGCGGGCGTGCTCGAGGTCGAGGTGGTGGTGACCGGCGGCACGCGCAAGCTGAAGGTGCCGCTGCGCGGCGCGGCCGCCGTGAGCGGGCGGCAGCGCGATCGCTTCGTGCTGCCCAGCTCGGCTGACGCGCTGCTGCTTCAGGACGCGAGCCCCGGCGCGGGAGAGCTGCAGCGCGGCCTCTCGCTGCGCGCCGACGCGTTGCTGGCGCTCGCGCGGGCGCGCCGGGCGAGCGTGCGCATCGGCGGCGTGCGCGCCGAAGAGACGCCGGCCACGCTCGGCCAGCTGAAGGAGGTCGACGGGGTGCGGTGGCTCTCGCTCGACGCCGTCGCCGCGCCGCAGCTCACCGGCCTGCTCGACGTGGGCACCGCGATGGTCAACCCGCTCGAGGCCTTCGCCGGCCCGGCCGTGGCGGCGCTCACCGGGTCCGTGGTCACCGGGTGGAATGGCGGCTTCCTGCGGCGGGGGGCGAGCCTCAACGTGGTCTCGCTCAGCAACGCGGGGGAAGGGAGCGCGCAGCCGATGTCGGTGCTGCTGCCGCAGCTCGCCGCGGTGAAGGGCACGCAGCGGCCCGAGTGGCTGTCGTGGAGCGCGGTGGGGCCGTTCGCGCCAGTGAGCGCGGGGTGCACCTACGACGAGGCGGCTCCCAACGCCGTGCAGCGGACGATGGCGCAGCAGCTGGGCGGCGTGGTGGCCGAGCACTGCGACGTGCTGCGTGACGCGCAGCTGTTCGAGTCGTCGGTGGCGCCCACGTTGTTCGGGGCCCGCGATTCGCTTTCGCTGCGGGCGCCCCTGGCGCCGGGCTCGTTGCCGAACGTGATGGTCGCTGGCGTGGCCGTTCCCGAGCTCGGCGCGAACATGGTGCGCAACTGGAGCTTCGACGTGACCCGGCGGGCGGTGACGTTCACCAGCCTGACGCTGCAGGCGGGTGACGTCGTCGAGCTCGAGTACCCGACGCTGTGCGCGCCCTGAGCCGGTGGCTACGCGCGCGGCGTGAGAGTCACGGGGTGAGGCTCTGTTTGACGACCCAGTCTTCTCCTGGACGCCAACGCGCGATGGGCAATTGCCCCGAGAGCAGGCTGCCTCGCGCAGCGAGCGCGAATTGGGCTCGATCCGCCGCGCGCGCGAGCAGGCGATGGATGTCGGTACGCGAGAGGTCAGCCTGCGCGCGCTCCCTCGCGTGGACCCGAAGTGAGATCCTGGTCTTCTCCGGCTTCACGGACTGGACGCCTTGCTCGAGGTTCCTCGTGCGAATGAGCACCGTAGACAAGTCGAGCGTTCGTGGCGCACGAGACTTGTTGCCCAGTGCGATCCAGAGCGCTTCAGGTTCGTGCGCCTCGACTCCGAGGAGCCAGAGCGCCGAGGGGCCCCAGAAGACCAACTTCGGAAAGCGGATCTGCACGAGTTCGTAGCGAGTCGGGCTGTAGTGCCGATGGCTCCAGGCGCCGTGGCCGTGTCGGGTCACCAGGCCGCTGAACTCTGCATCCGCAAATGCGGAATGCCAGACGCCCGACGCTCTGAGGTCGCGCTCGCGGAAGAGCCCTCGCTGCGCTGCTCGTTCGATTGCCACCATCGCGTTGACTCTTGCTCTTCCCATCACGCCCTCCGAGTTGTGCAGCAGTTCGGGGCGCAGCATGCGGGCTGGGACTGACATCGCTCGGCAGGGGCTGGCGGGCCGGGTGCACGACGAGATTGAGGGAAGCACGCGACTCCGGGGGAATCGACAAGGGCTCGCTGTGAGCCGACGCCGAAAACCGCAGAAGGCTGCGAACGACGGGACTTCGCTGGGCCCGAGAGCGCGACCTGGTGTGTTGCCTG
>JAUXRX010000046.1 GCA_030681645.1 Archangium sp. | reverse complement strand
GCTCAAAGCTCCTGCGGCGACCCACAAGCATCAACTGCGGCCCAACGCCCCGCGCCGCGTGCTGCGCAACTACACCAAGAGCCGTGTCAGTCCCCTCAACCGAGCGGCCGCTGCAGCCGCCTCAAAGTGATCGTGCACTCGTGTTGCGCTTCGGGGAGAGGGCCAGAGTGAGCAGGGTCAAGCACCTGCTGGCCGCCCAGTCAGGCGCCACGCAGCTCGGGCTTCGCGGCGGCGGCGGCCTCGCGCTCTCCCGGGTCGTGAACCCGTCGCGGCGAAGGTCAGCTGAGTGCAAGGTGTCGGTCGCGCCATCGAACCGGCGGGGCGCTGGTGATGGTGGCGATCGAGCCCCGGTGGTTCGAGGGGGCCGAAGACGCGGTGCTCCGGCTCGCGCCTCCGTAAGAGGCGTTGGCTCCCCTCGTGAACAGGCGCCTCGACTCCGCTCGGCGTGAACGGAACCGGCCCCATCCGCTCAGCCCGAGCGAAGTCGAGGGCCTTCTACCTGCGCCGCTCTCGCACCCAGTCACGCACCCACACCGCCACCGCGCGCGCCCCCGCGGGCGCCAGGTGCACGCCGTCATCGAGCCGGTAGCGCAGCAGCCGACCATCAGGCGACTGCACGAACGTGGCGAACTGCCGCTCGCGGTTGCCCACCAGCAGGTCGACCTCGAGGAACTCGACCCGCGGCACCTTGCGCGCGCTCTGCGTGAAGATGCGGTTGAGGTACGCCGCGCGCGCCGACAGCCGCTTGTCCCGCATCGGCGGCAGGGTGAGCCAGAGCACCCGCGTGCCGTCGGCGGTGAGCGCGCGCATCATCGCCTCGACGCGCGCCCCGTAGACCTGCCGCCAGCGCGGCTCTCCGTAGTCGACCTGCTCGTCTCCCTCGCGGAGGTTGGTCGCGTCGTTGGCCCCCAGCGAGATGACCACGAAGCGGGGGCGCTCGCGCTGCAGCAGCGGCGGCACCACCTTCATCCAGTCGTAGAGGTCGGGCCGCGCGAGGCCCGTGCCGAGCTGCGCCGCCCGCGTCACGCGCAAGCCCGAGCTGCGCGCCAGCGTGCGCTCGAGCGTCGCGCCCAGGCTGCCGGCGATCATCGAGTCACCCAGCAGCAGCACGCCTCCGCCGGGCGCAGCGATGACCTCGGGCTCCGGCTGTGCCTCCACCGGCGTGACCTCTTCGGGCGGGACGGCAGGCACCTCGGGCGGCAGGGGCGCAGGCAACGACGCCGGGAGCGGGGCCGGCGGCGCGACGGCCACCCAGCCCTCGGCGAGCAACGGGTCCCCGTCGCTGCCGACCTTGAGCGCGAGCTGCTCCCTGGCCCGGGC
Organism: Archangium sp.; assembly: GCA_030681645.1. Taxonomy (GTDB): domain Bacteria; phylum Myxococcota; class Myxococcia; order Myxococcales; family Myxococcaceae; genus Archangium_A. The sequence goes on along the minus strand of JAUXRX010000046.1, from coordinate 136,061 downwards.
CGCCCAGCGGCGCGGCACGTCGGCTCCCACCTTCGCCAACGCCCCGTGCAGCGGCACCAACGCGCGCAGCAGCACCGCCTGCACCTGGCCCACCTCGAGCCGCCGCGCCCAGGCCAGCAGCCCTTCCGAGTCGAGCGCCACCGCCACCACGCAGGCGAGCGCGAGCACCGCCCCGGTCTGCTGCGCGCCGAACGTGCGCGAGGGCCGCGCCTCGGCGTAGCTCTCGAGGGCCGCGGCGATTCCGTCGGCGGGCTCCTTCGGGGGCTGGGGGGTGGGCACGTTCATGGGTCAGAACTGGAAGTAGATGAAGGGCGCCACGCCCCGGGGACCGAGCGCGTCGAGCGCGACGATGAGCAGCGCGAAGGCCACGCCCTGCGCCAGCAGGGGCAGCCGGGAGAACCGCGCGCGCGCCGCGGCCAGCCCCTCCACCGAGATGAGCGAGGCGAGCAACGCCACCAGCACCACGCCGGCGATCCAGTACGGCACCGGCCCGCCCGCCCCGCGCCCCAGCGCGGTGAACACCTCGGCCGCGCTGCCCAGCGACGGCGACCGGAAGAGCACCCACCCCGCGCAGACGAAGTGAAAGGTGAGCACGCGCGCGAGCACGCCCCAGCCCACGCTCGCCCGCAGCCGCTTCACCACAGGCCACGCGGCCCAACCGCGGTGGATGATCAGCCCCAGGCCGTGAAACGCGCCCCAGGCCACGAACGTCCACGCGGCGCCGTGCCACAGCCCGCCCAGCACCATGGTGAGGCCGAGCGCCGCCACCGTGCGCGCAGGGCCGCCCTTCGAGCCGCCGAGCGGAATGAAGAGGTAATCGCGCAGCCAACTGGAGAGCGAGATGTGCCAGCGCCGCCAGAAGTCCTGCGGGCTCTTCGCGGAGTACGGCGCGTCGAAGTTCTCCGGCATCGCGTAGCCGAGCAACGCGGCCGAGCCGATGGCCATGTCGGTGTAGCCGCTGAAGTCGCAGAAGATCTGCGCCGCGTACCCGTACACGCCCAGCAGCACCTCGAGGCTGGAGTGTTCACCCGGCGACTCGAAGACCGGGTCTACCAGCGCGCTGGCGATCAACTGCGCGAGCACCACCTTCTTGAACAGGCCCAGCGCGAGGCGCTGGAGCGCGAGCGGCGTGTCGATGCTCGACGCGTCCCTCGGCGTGGCGAGCGCGGGGAGGAAGGTCGCCGCCCGGAGAATCGGCCCCGCGACCAGCTGCGGAAAGAACGCCACGTAGAGCAGCGCGTCCACCACGCGCACGCGCACCGGAATGCGGTCGCGCCACGCGTCGACCATCAACGAGATGGCGTGGAAGCTGAAGAACGAGATGCCCACCGGCAGCGCCAGCTCGGGCAGCCGCGGCGAGCCAGGGGAGAGGCCCAGCTGCTCGAGCGTCGCCACCACCACGCTCGCGCCGAAGCCGAGGTACTTGAAGAGCGCCAGCGTGAGCAACACCGCGCTCACCCCGAAGCCGAGGATGAAGCGGCGCACCCGTGCGGAGTTGGGGAGCTCGAGCGCCTGCGCCACCAGCGCCGCCTCGAGGGAGATGCCTACGAGAACCGGGAGAAACCGCCAGTCCCAGAAGGCGTAGAACGCCCAGCTCGCCCCCAGGAGGAAGAGCTTGTGCCCCTCGTGACGACGCGCGAGCGCCCACGCCCCTGCGAAGGCGCAGACGAAGAAGAGCGCGTACTCGACGGTCGGAAAGAGCACTGGGCGAGCACGTTAGGTCCGGCGCGGCCCGCGTCGAGTTTGCCCCCTTGACCCGTTCGCCTCGAAAGAGGGTATGCGGCGGTGCCATGGTGACCCTCGTTTCCTTCCTTCTGGCCGCGGTGAGCGTCGATGGAGACTCCGGTCTCTCGGCGGCCAACGTCGAGGACGTGCTGCGCTTCTCTTCCGTGGACCTCGCACCCTGCACGCCCGACGGCGGCGTGACGGTGCACTTCCAGGTGAGCGCGGGCGGAGATGCGACGGCTCCGGCCGATGCGAGCGTGGCTGACTGCCGGTTGGCCCTGGCGGGACTCCGCTTTCCCCCTTCCACCCGGGACACCGTCGTCCACGTGCCCGCCGGGCCGCCGGGGTCCCTGGCGACAGGGCCTGAAGGTGACGGCGGGCTGACGTCGCAGCAGGTCCGGGGCGTGCTCGAGGCCCACCGGGGCCCCATCGCGAGTTGCTACGACGCGGCTGAGCAGCTGACGCCGGGCATCGACGGCGAGGTGGCGATGGAGCTCGTCGTCGGACCCAGCGGCGTCGTCCTCTCGTCGTGGCCGCGCACCAGGGGTGGGCTCGAGAAGACTCCGGTCGAGAAGTGCATCATGCAGGCGCTGCGATGGCTTCGGTTCCCCATGGCCTCGCGGGCGACCGTCACGGCCTCGACCTGGCGGCTGTCCGAGGCCCCTGATTCGGGCCTGAAGAGCCAGGCCATCGTGGTCAGGCGCGCGGAGGTGCTCAGGACAGGTGGGCTCGACAAGGACGTGATCCTGAAGGTGATCAAGCACCACCAGAATGAGATCAAGTTTTGTTACGAAATGGAGCTGCAGAAGAACAGAGAGCTCGCAGGGACCGTCAAGGTGCGCTGGCTCATCGGACCCGCGGGCGCTGTCCTCGACACCGGGGTACTGGACGACACGTTGAACAATGCCCGGGTGACGGAGTGCATTCGCGGTCGCATCGCGCGGTGGCGCTTCCCCGCGCCCGCGGGAGGCGGCGCGGTGAGCGTGACCTTCCCCTGGATCTTCAAGTCGGCAGAAGGCGACTGAAGGGGCTCAGGTCTCGACGTCGCCCATCATGATGCCGGCGAGCTTCCCGTCGGCGGTGCGGCCCACGATGACCTGCGCGTAGAGGCCCTGGTCGCTCGCCAGCTTGTTGCTGCCCGCTTCCTTCGGGCCAATCTTGTACACCTTGAGGTCCGTCAAGTTGGCCTCGAGGGCGCGGGTGATGAAGCCGAACGCGCTGGCGCTCTCGGTGATCTCGTCGGGCGGCTCGTCGCGGTTGTCGGTGCGCAGGTCTTCGATGAAGGCCTTCGCGTCCTTCGCGGAGTACGCCTCGGCCGTGTAGCCACCCGGGAACGCGGGGTCGTTGCCCTCGAAGAGCCTGGTGAGCGGGCCGGCGAGCGAGGTCATCACGTTGTGGCCGGTGAGGTCGTGGCCGGCCGGCAGCTCGCCCGAGACGAACTCAGGGCTGTAGTCGCTCTCGGACATGTAGTTGGCCTTCGCCGCGTACTTGTTCACCTCGACGCCCAGCGCCTTCGTGGACAGCTTGCCGCCGTCGTCGTTCGCCCCGGCCCTCTTGAGCGCGCGCGCCAGCTCGACCGCGCGCTTGCCGGTGAGCGACATCTTGGCGATCTCGTCCTTCGAGAGGCCGTTCGAGTTGAGGTCGTACTTCGCGATCATGTGCGACTTCGCGTACGCGACCGCCTTGTTGATGTCCTTCGCGGTGACCGTGGCGCCGGTCTTGAAGTCACGCTGGTCGACGAACTTGAAGAAGATGTCGGCGAGCGGGCGCTGTTCCTTCGGCAGCAGCTTGAGCGCGGCCTTCACGTCGGCGCGGCTGGTGCGGCCATCGGGGCCGCTGGCGGTGATGAGGGCCTTCGCGACGGTAGAGAGAGCGGCGTTGACGTCCGACTTCGCGATGCGAGGCATGGGGAACCTTTGAGGGGCGGCGAGTGGAGGCGCGAACAAACCGGATCGCCCCTCGCGAGTCCATGACCACCGGTGACATCTTCCGACCCATGCAACGCATCGCGTTCATCTCAGACGTGCACGCCAACCTCGAGGCGCTCACCGCGGTGCTCAGGGACGTCGACGCGGCGAAGCCCGACCTGCTCGTCGCGCTCGGAGACACCATCAACTACGGCCCCGACCCGCGCGAGTGCCTGCGCCTGGTCGACGAGGCCGCCGACATCGTGCTCGCCGGCAACCACGAGAAGGAAGCGGCCCTGCCCGAGCCTGATGAAATGGAAGGCGACGCGCGCGAGCTGCTCGACTGGACGGTCAAGCAGCTCGAGGGCCTCCACGCCTGGGACCGCATGCGCGCTGACCTCATCGCCCGGAAGGAAGCCGCCGCGCAACACCGGCACCAGGGCCTCCACTTCGTGCACGCCTCGGCCCGCAAGCCCTTCGCCCAGTACGTGTGGCCGGGGCACCCGCAGCATCACCTCCACCTCAACGCACAGCTCGACCAGTACCTGGTGGAGCTGCTCGACGGCTTCGACGCCACGCACAGCTTCGTGGGCCACACGCACGCGCCCGCGGTGCTCACCTCGTACGCCCACCGCGAGCTGTTCCCCATTGAGTTCGAGTGGAACCGCCGCTTCACCTTCCTCGGGCCGCGCGCCCTCTTCTACGTGCCGCAGGGCAGCCGGCGGCTCGAGGGCCTCGCGGGGAAGAAGGTGGTGATCAACCCCGGCAGCGTGGGCCAGCCGCGCGACGGCGACCCCGACGCGAGCTGGGCGCTCTACGATGGCGACACCATCGACTTCAGCCGGGTGCCCTACGACCACGCCCGCACCGCGAACAAGCTGCGCGCCCTGCCGGTCTCGCTCGACACGCGCCGCTATTTCGCCGACCGTCTGGCCGAAGGGTCGTGACGTCATGGGTCGAATTCACAAAGAGAGACATCGCACCGAGCGCATCGGCTGGCTGCGCGCGGCGGTGCTGGGCGCGAACGACGGCATCGTCTCCACGGCGAGCCTGGTGCTGGGCGTGGCGGCCGCGCAGGCGACCCGGGCCAACATCCTCATCGCGGGCGGCGCGGGGCTGGTGGCCGGCGCGATGTCGATGGCCGCAGGTGAGTACGTCTCGGTGCACTCCCAGGCCGACACCGAGAAGGCCGAGCTCGAGCGGGAACGCGCCGAGCTCGCCGCCGACCCGGTCGCCGAGCAGAAGGAGCTGGCGAACATCTACGTGGGCCGCGGCCTCGACGCCGCGCTGGCGAAGCAGGTGGCCGCGCAGCTGATGGCCCACGACGCCGAGGGCGCCCACGCGCGCGACGAGCTGGGCCTGTCGGAGACCCAGGGCGCGAGGCCGATCCAGGCGGCGCTGGCCTCGGCGGCGAGCTTCGCCGTGGGCGCGGTGCTCCCCATGCTCATCACGGCCTTCGTCCCGATGGGCGCGCTGGTGCCTTCGGTGGCGCTCACCGCCCTCGTGTTCCTCGCGGTGCTGGGCAGCGTGTCGGCGCGCATCGGCGGCGCGAAGGTGCCGCGGGCCGCCCTGCGCGTCACCTTCTGGGGCGCCCTGGCGATGGGCATGACCGCCGGGGTGGGTGCCTTGTTCGGCGCCGCGGTGTGACGGGGCCCCTACTATTTCCCGTCGGCGAGCTTGACCCTCGGCTGTTCTGATCAGAAGAGTGCGACCCGCGACCCATGAAGAGCTATCTCCTCTCAGCCTTCGTTCGCTCCCACGCCCACCTCGAGGAAGAGGCGTTCCGCCAGGCGGAGCCTTCCTGCTGGCTGGTCTGGGAAGCGGGCCCGTGGAAGCCGGGGGGTGCACGCACCCTGACCTCGGCGCCGCCCCCGCCCCAGCCGCTCCCCACCTCGCCCGCGTCGGGCGTCGAGGCGCTGGCGTACACGCTCTCGCCGAAAGACGGGGCGCGCGACCAGGTGACGCTGGGCCGCAACCCCATCTGCGACATCGTCATCAACGACGGCACCGTCTCGATGCTGCACCTGGTCTTCGTCCGCGCCGGCACGGGCTGGACGGTGCAGGACAGCGGGTCGCGCAACGGGAGCAGCCTGGCAGGCACGCCGCTCGAGTCGGGCAAGCCCAAGCAGCTGATCAGCTGCGCGCGCATCATGGCGGGCTCGGTGGCGTTCAGCTTCTACGAGCCGAAGGACATGCTCTGGCGGCTCAAGCAGTACCGGTGATGCCGGACGAGCGGCGGGCGGACTCATCAACCCTGACAAAACGCTGCCAGGCTATCCTGCCCGCATGATCCGGGCCGCTCCCGTCCGTCTCGCCCCACCTGCCGCCGCGAGGCGCTCGGCTTCATGAACCGCCAGGCCCGGCTCCTCGCCATCACCGAGTTCCTCCGCGCCCGGAAGACGGGTGTCACCGCCGAGCAGCTCGCCGAGCGCTTCTCGGTGACGATGCGCACCATCTACCGCGACCTCGACACGCTGCGAGAGGCCGAGCTGCCGGTGCTGGCCGAGCAGGGCCGCGGTGGTGGCTATGCGCTCGATCGCCACTACACCCTGCCCCCGCTCAACCTCACCGCGCGCGAGGCGGCCGTGCTCTGCGCGCTCGGTACGCACGCGCTGGCGATGCGGCTCATTCCCTTTCCCGAGGCCACCCAGCGCGCGCTGGAGAAGGTGCGCGGCGTGCTCTCGTCGTCGGCGCAGCGCGAGCTGCTCGACCTCATCAAGCAGCTGCAGTTCACCGGGGTGCCCGCGCACGGGGCCTCGAAGGCGGTGACGCGCGCGGTGGAAGAGGCGTGGTTCACCCAGCGGGCCCTCGACGTCGTCTACCGCTCGGCCAACGGCGAGACCACCAGGCGGCGGGTGCGCATCGAGAGCCTGGTGATGGAACGCTCGCTCACGTTGATCAACTGCCTCGACGAGGGGCTGGGTGAGAAGCGGCAGTTCAGGCTCGACCGCATCGAGCGCGCCGAGCTCGCGGCCGGCCTGGTTACGCCGGCTGGGCGGCGAGCTGGCTCAGGGTGAGCCGCAGCTCTTCCCACGGGCTGCCCAGCGAGAAGGCCCGGGTCTCGTCGAGCAGTTGCTGCGCGGCGGCGACGTTGCTGGGTCCTTCCACCAGCGCGCTGAAGCGGGACAACAACGACCACACCGCCGAGGGCACTTCGGGATCCACCCGAACGTACCAATCGAAGTAACTCTCGAGCCGGGTCGCGACGGAACGAACGGAATCAGGCTGCAACATGTGGCCTCCCCTTCGTGGCGAACAAGTTCACGCTGGAGCCGATTTACCGGCCCTGCATGACATTGTGATGAAGGCGCGGTCTCGCTGCAGTGATATTCGTGGGGTGCGATCTCTGCCTACGTCTGGAATTGATCTGAATCCGGCTGGTTAGGGCGAAAGAAAAGTGCCCGTCGCGCCGCCCGGGTGGACCGGACAGGTGCGCTGGCCGATGACGCCGCCGTCGAGCGTGGCGCTCACCTCGGCGCTCGTGCCCGGGACGTTGAAGATGACGACGTCGCCGCTCGCGCTGGTGCTGGTCTGCGTGGTGACGGGGAGGCCGGCCGCGCCCACGTAGCGCACGTCGCCTCCGCTGGCCGAGGTGACCAGCGCGCCCTGCACGGGGTTTCCCTCGCAGTCGACGACGGTCAACGCGAGCACGGCGCCACCGTCGATGAGGGTGACGCCGGCGATGGCCGCGGCGAGCCCGCTGGTCGAGCTGTCGAACATCACCAGCTCGAGGTTGCCTCGGTCATGGCGCCAGGGCTCGTCGGGCACGGAGTACGAGAGCGCGAAGCCGGCGTCGTCGGGCGGGTGCGTGGCGCGCACCTCGCCAGCCACCGGGTGGCAACCCGCGTCGTAGCTGAGCCGGTAGGTGCCGCCGTCGCCGGACACGGCGGTGGCGAGCACGGTGCCGTCGAGCGCGAGCAGGTCGAGCTGAACTCCGGACAGCGGCGTGCGCACGAAGCCGGCGCGCGTGGTCTTGCCGGTGATGACCAGCTCAGCCTGGCCACCCGGCGCCGGTGCGCGGCCGCGGCAGGAGAAGTCGAGCCCGGCATCGGTGGTCCCGGCGTCTTCGCGGTCGGGCAGGCAGACGGGCGGCGCGATGACCCCGGCGTCGAAGCCGGCGTCGACTCCGGCGTCGACACCCGAGTCCACCACGTCACTCTTGCCGCAGGCGAAGGCGACCACACTCAGCGTCAGCACCGTTTGAACGCGCATCAGGCCAGCATACCGGGAACACCCTTCGTCCCGTGCGGAGTCGGGGACCCGATGCGTGTATGGGACCTCGCCTGGTTGTGGGCGGACTCGTGGCGGGAGATTGAGCTGAGGGCCGGCGTCGAAACGCCCTGACAGGCCTTCGCAGCGTGGCCGACGAGACGAACGAAGACGGTCGAATCGGCGAAGGATCGTTGCCCTCGAGGCTTGCGAAGAGAAAGGAAGAACAACCCGGAGCCGACGCACCAAACGCCCGAGTTCAGCCGCCGCGGAGGTCACGGTTCGCGCGAGGGTGCGCCGCTCAGCTCGACGTACCGCGACTCCCCACCGCCCTCGGCGCCCGACAGCCAACCCCACTCGAACGCGAGCGTCGTTCGCCCGCAGGCGTCCGCGCCGACCCGCCCCCTCGACCACCCGGCGAGCAGCTCCCCGTGGGTCGTGACGCAGTGGTAGAGGAGTTCGATGGCGTCCGGTCCCGTGCCTCGCCCGACGAGGTGGCCCTCGCGCACGCGGCCGCCGCGATACGTGCCCGTGATGACCGGCCCGTCAACGAGGTAGTGGAACACGGTGTCGACCCCGGACACCCCGTGCGGATTGCCGGCGGTGACGAAGCGGCGGTCGTGCAGACGCGCGCGCAGCTGCTCGTCCGGAAGGGCGGCTCTGGTCATCTCGTGCGTCGCTCCACCATGCCCAACGCGTCAGCCGGGCGGTCGAAGCTACCACGCACGCCGCCGGGGAGCCACACGCAGTACGTCTGTGAACAGTACGGCGCGCTCTTCTGCGGCGACGCGCAGGAGGGTTGTCTCAGGTCTCGTCGTTCCCAACAACCCGGGTGCTGACCTGGCGTCGCCGTCCCGCGTCACCGGGCGTCACCATTCGATTTCACTGACCGTGACCCTCGACGGCACACAGGGTAGACCCCGACGAAGGCATGGCCGCGCGCGACCTCTCCTCTCCTGACCCCCGGCGCTCGGACGGGCCCCGGAAGGTCCCGCTCTCGACCCGCCTCGCCTTGCTGACGAAGGGCAATGCCCTCGTCAGCGCCGCCCTCGTCTTCAGCATCGGCGCGCCGATGTGCGGGCTGGAGCTCGGGAACGACGCGGGCCGCACGCTGTTCTCGCCCACCGTCGACGTGCCGGGCCGGGTGGTGTCGTACGAGCGCGTGCGGAAGTCGGCGCCCAAGGGCCCCATCTGGACCGAGTACCGCGTGCAGGCGCGCTTCACCTGGGTGGGGGAAGAGCACGTGGCCACCGGCGACATCATGGACGCCGTCGGCTTCGGGAGCCCCGTCACCGTGCGCGTGCCCACGTGGCGCCCGTCGCTGGCCCACGCCTTCACAGGCAGCGAGCCCAGGCACCCGTGGCGTTGGCTCCTCTTCTTCGTCATCGCCGTCGTCGGAGGCGGGGTCGTCTTCGGCGAGCTGCGACGGAACGTACGCGACCTCCGCCAGCTCGACTCCCTTCCGACCCGTGGATCGTCTGCTTGGGGCGACTGCAGCCTCCGCCTTCATAGTAGCAGCGATAAACCAAGGCAGATTCATTCGGCAGTAGTCGGGCATCGCTCTCGAACTGGCCGAAGCCGAGAGAACGAAGCCACATCAACTTGGTGGTACCGGTAATTGCCCCCGATGAATCGATCGGGGTCGCGACCAAGAGATCGTCGCGACCGTCAGCATCCATGTCCGCGGCAGTCCAGGTGGTCCACGCGGTAACAACCTCATTGATGAACTGGCTTGGGAGCGGTAACTCCCGCTGCGCCCCCTCTGTGAAGTTGAAGGCGCCTTCTCGCGAATGCAGCATCTGATAAGGGATGCCGAAGGAAGTACTGCCTGCCTTTGCATCGATCAGAAGCCAGTCTTTTGAGCGCTACGCGAGTGCGCGACAGCTCAGGCCCCCACTCGTTCGCCGAAGGACTGTCGGAAGGCGATCGGGGTCTGGCCCAGCACCTCCCGAAAGGTGCGGTGGAAGCTCGCCTCAGACGAGAACCCGAGCTCGAAGCTGATCTGCTTCACGGACTTTGAAGTGCGCGTCAGCGCGTCAGCGGCCTGTTTGAGCTTCACGCGCCTCAACCACTCTCCGGCGCTGATCCCTGAGGACTGGAGCACCCTGCGACTGAGCGTTCTGGTGGAGGTACCGAGCCTGGCCGCCGCCCCCCGCAGGTCGAGCTGAGCGGCCCCGGTTCGCAGCACGTGCGCCAGCAGGGGGCGCAGCTCTTCCTCGACGTTCATCATGTCCAGCCGTCGAAACAACGGGTGCCGACTTCTGGCCTGCGGCACCATGAGCAACTCGACCACGTCGTCGCGCACGCTCTTCTCGACCGTGCGGTGGAGCAGGTCTTCCACCAGCGGCAGATACCCGTGGGGCCCCGACGCGGTCGCCACCGGACCGTCGACGACGAGGGTTTCGGAAAAGCTCCACCGAACGCGAGGAAACCGGGGCTCGAGCATCGGCTGCATCCACCAGGTGGCTGTGGCCGTCCTCTTGTCGAGCTTGCGGGCCGCCGCCAACAGCACCACCCCTGCACAATACGACCAGAGGCGAGCCGTCGGCGGCAGCGCCCGCAGTGCTTCGATGAGCGCACGCTGCTCGAGGACTTCGAGCACTCCGCGAGGCGTCGCCCAGATTCCGGGGAGCAGATACGCGTCGTGTTCGTGACGCAGCAGCGCAGTCGGCTGCAGCGATTGACCGCCCCACACCGGCACCGGGGTGCGCGTCACCGAGACCCAGTCGACGCGGAACAGCTCCCTGCCGCTTCGTTCGTTGGCCGCCCTGAGCAGATCGGAGGTCGCGAACAGGCCGGCCGGCATGCAGCCGGGAAACACCACCAGACCCACCTTCAGCGGTTCTGGCTTGAATCGTGAAGACATTGGCATTTCACGCCATGTTGCCGAGATCGACCGAGCGACACAATCGCCCTCGAACCCACCCTCGAGGCCCCATGAAATTCACGCAGATTCGAAACGCCACCGTCGTCGTCGAGTTCACTTCAGCAGGCGAAGACGTGGTGATGCTGGTCGACCCGATGCTCGCGTCGAAAGGCGCGTTGCCGCCGCTGAAGTGGCTCGGCCCCACCCGTCGCCGAAATCCCCTGGTCGAGTTGCCTGCCGCGGCTCCGGCGATTCTCGAGCGGGTGACGCATGCCCTCATCACCCATTGCCAGCGTGGCCACTTCGACCATCTCGATCGCGCGGGCGCGCGCTTCCTACGAGAGCGCAACCTCCCGGTCTTGTGCATGCCCAGGGACGCCGTCTGGCTGGAGAAGCGCGGTCTGCGGGTGCAGCCGCTCTGCGCGGGGCCGATCTTCGGCGGGCAAGTGCTCCCCATTCCGTGCGTGCACGGCCGGGGCCTCGTGGGGCAATTGATGGAGCACGGGTTCGGCTATTTCTTCGACCTGCCCGGTGAGCCGACGTTCTACCTCGCGGGCGACACGCTGCTGACGGAGGACATCAAGCAGCACCTCGAACGGCTGTGCCCTGAGGTGTCCGTCTTCCCCGCGGGTGGGGCTCGCTTCGATGTCGGTGGCGAAATCATCATGAACGCAGAGGATCTTCGCGAGGCGTGCGACTTCACTCCCGGCGTCGTCATCGCCAACCACCTCGAGGCGCTCGACCACTGCCCCACCACCCGGGCCGAGCTTCGCGCCCTCGCCGACGGGGCCCGCTTGTTCGAACGGGTGCGGATTCCGCTTGACGGCGAGAGCTACGAGTTCAGCGGCAGTTCTCGTAGGTGAAGGCGCCGACCAACTGGCCCCCTTCCACCGCGCAGTCGAACCGAGGTGTGCCGCCTGGCGGGCACGCTCGGCCTCCTCCTGGCACTGACTCAGCACCGCCACAAGGCCTCGATAGGAACCGCCGTCATCCGCTTCCCAAAAGGCATCGCGCCCGGCTCGGCCTGCGCCCGTGTGGAGTGGAGGCTCCTGATGGAGCGCCGGCCTCCACACGGGCAGCGCAAGACGTCAGTGCCCCAGGCGCGCTGGTGCAGCGTGGCCCAATCCAGGTGGCGCCTTGGCTTCTTCCCCGGAGTTGGAGTCGGAGTTGGTGGTGGCATGGACCATTCACGTTGTTCGGCGTGAGCACTGTCCCGGACCGGCCGCGCGCCTTCGGCTACAAGTGCTGGTGGCTGGCGGTGCGGGCAGGCAGCGCCGCCGAGGTAGTCGATGCGCTGGTGGCGGTCGGCGGCGTGAAGCGCGCTGTCCTCTGCAACTGGGAGAGCGGGTTCGCCCGAACGTTTGGGGCCATCGGGTCGCGGGTGGTGTTCATCACGCCGCCGGTCAAGGGCTGGTGCTTCGTGTTGAGTCAATCGCTCGAGGGCGAGCCAGGCGGGCTTCGTGTCCTTGCCAAAGGGTGCGCGGAGCACGAGTCGGGCGTGTTGCACCACGCCCGGCTCACCTTCCCTCTCTCGGGATGGCGGTGGTCGCCGACTCCGGCCTTTCACGTCGCGGCGTAATTCACGCAGCGTGACTCGCCAGAAACCGGCTCGCTGATGGCCGACCTCGACGCTGCAAATCGCCGGCCCAGCAAACAGCCGGCGCGATCATCAGGCCTGAACCGCTGAACAGCGCGCCTCAGAACACCAACGAAGGAGGCTCCGGCTCCGAGGCCTCAGAGGCCGCGGCTGGCACCCCGGCCCCGTCGGAAGGCTTCGACCGCGGCGAGGCGCCCGAGAAGGGCAGGAACCTCGCGTCGGGGGCGAAGCCTCATCATCCTCGGGGCGTTGGTCGGCCTCGTCGTCTACGCCGCCTGATCTCCTTTCAGTGGGCCGCGCCGCCGTCCGCCGAGGCCAGCGCGTCCAGGGCGTCGGCGAAGCGACGCAGCACGCCCTCCGCGTCCTCGTCGCCCTCGGCACTGGAGAAGGCCGCTTCGTATTCTTCGGCGAAGCGGTGCACGGCCTCGCCGATGGGCCCGGGCCGCGTCCTGGCGAGGCGCTGAAGCGCGCCGGCGGCCCACTCCGTGCGGAACTCCTGGGTTTCTGCGCGGCGTGCCAGCGCCGCACCTTCGCCCGGCTTGCCATCCAGGGCCAGGGCGACGGCCAGCACCCACAGCCCCTGGTGCGAGCCGTAGCTTTCCAGCGCTTCCCTGCGGGCGAGGACCTCATCGAGGCGCCCCAGGAGCAGCGCGCTCTCCATGAAGGACGCCTCGTACTCGGCGCGCACCCCCAGCGCGTCGGCGCGCTTCATCACCTCGTAGGCCTTCTCCACGTCGCCGGTGCGAAGCAGCAGGGAACCGTAGTTGCCCAGCGCGGCCACGTGGTCGGGCTCGAGCCTGAGGAGCCGCTCATAGACGCCGCGTGCCTGCTCGAGCTCGACCGCGGCGGCGTCCAGCTGCCCGGCGGAGCGCAGCACCGTGTTCTGTTGAGCGCGGGCCCCGCTCAGCCGCTCCAGGAGCTGGGCGTCGGTGTCCTGCTCGGGCAGGCCCTCGAGCAGCGTCAGGGCCTTTCGACCTACTTCCACGGCCTGCGCCGGGCCTTGCGCGTACAGCGTGGCCAGCTGGGCGTTCATGAGCGACGTGGCGAGGGCCAGGGTAGACACCCGGTCGCCACCGCTCCGCGAGCGCACCTTCTCGTCGGCGGCCACTTCCTGCAAGGCGAACTCTCGCGCGGTCTGGAGGTCTCCGTCCTGGTAGGCCACGGCGAAGCGGCTCGAGGCGAGCAGCGAGACGGCCCTCAGCCAGGCGATGGAATCAAAGGCCGGATTCGCGCGATCAACCCACACCTGCGCGTCGAGGAAGGCCTGGCGGGCGGGCTCGAGCTGTCCCTGGGTGAAGTGGGCCGTCCCCAGGGCGACGCGGCAGCTCACCGCCGCCGCGGCGAGGGGCTCCTCGTGGCCTGTCTCCTCCTGGGTGCCGACGAAGGCCGCGCCGGAGGCGGCGAGGCGCTGCCCGCGCTCGAAGCGCCCCAGCTTCTGGTTGAGCTGAGCCAGCCGGCAGATGGCCATGGCCAGCTGCTCCCGCTCGGCGGAGGACAGGCCCTCTTCTCGCCCTACGCGCTCGTAGAACTCGAGGGCGCGGCCGGTGACGGCCTCCAGCACCGGCAGCGAGCCCGGCACCGGCTGGAGCTGCCTGGACACGTCCACCAGCATCACATCGGCCAACCGCCGCGCGTCGGTGCGCTCGGCGCGCACCCGTATCCAGGAGCGGATCGCCAGCGACCCCGACAGCGCCAGCGCCACCGCGGCCACGGCCAGCGGCGCACGGTAGCGTCGCCCGAAGCGGAGCAGGAGCTCCAGAGGTCCGTATGCGTAGGCCTGCACCTCGCGTCCGTGCACCCAGGCGTCCAGGTCATGCGCCAGCTGCTCCGCGGTGGCGTACCGGTGGGAGGGCTCCTCTGCGAGGGCCTTGGTGCAGATGGCCACCAGTTCCTTCGGCGCGGTGGGCTCGAGCGCCAACACGTCTTGCACGGGGCCGGGCTGCCAGCGCCCCTCCGGAGTGGTGGAGAACTTGCGGGGAATGGTGGCGGTCAGCACCTCGAAGAGGATCGCCCCGAGGCCCCAGACGTCGCTGCGCTCATCTACCGCGTCGAGGCGGCCTTCCCACGCCTCCGGCGCCATGTAGGCCGGGGTGCCCAATAGCCCCTGTCCGGCGCCGGTGAGGTCGGGGGCGAGGCGCACCACGCTGACCTGAGGGGAAGCGCCGTCTGCGGACGGCCCTGACCGGGCTGCGGGGGGCTCGTCCTGGCCAAGGACTCGTGCCAGGCCCCAGTCCACCACGTACGTCTCACCGTAGCGGTCGAACATCACGTTCTGCGGCTTCAGGTCCCGGTGGACGACGCGGCGGCTGTGCGCGAAGGCCAGCGCCTGGCAGGCAGCCAGGAGGTGCGGCAACAGCGCCAGCCGGGCCGAAAGCGAAGGGGCGGCGGCGATGGCCTGCGCGAGCGTCCGGCCCCGGACTTGCCGCATGACGTAGAAGAGGCTCCCATCGGGGCGCTGCCCGAGCTCGTACACCGGGACGATGGCGGGGTGCTCCAGCTGGCCGGTGACACGCGCCTCCCTCAGGAAGCGCGCCGCACCGCTGGCGGACTCGCGGGTGTCGCCGCCCGCCGAGCCGTCGGGCAGCAGCACCTTCACGGCCACGTCCCGGCCGAGCCGCCCGTCCGTCATCAACAGCACCCGTCCGATTCCACCTCGCCCGAGCTCGACGGGCGCTCCGTCGTCGCCCAGCACCGGCACGTAGCGCCCCACCGCATCGGGCAGCAGCGTGAGGTCTACCGGGCCCGAGGCGGCGGGGACATGGGTGTCGCCGACGCTGGCCAGGCCCGAAGCCCACACGCTCTTGAGCGCGCCGACGAGCGTGCGGGTGCATGGCTGGCAACCGGGGACGTGCAGCTCCGCGGCGTGAGCGTCGTCGACGGACATCGTTCCGCTGACGAAGCGCTGCCAGTCCTGGTCGCTCGGGCACGCCACGGTGCGCACGGTAGCAAGGCAACCCATCAGCGCGAACCACAGTGAATCGTCACCGCCTCGGCGCGCCCCACCACCGTGCCGTTGCTGCCCCACAGCCGTTGGCAGGAAATGAAGCATAGGACGAACAATCCGCCTTCTTGGTGCCTGGTCAGCGTCGCCGACCTGAGGGCAAGGGCGTGAGGGCGCAGCTCGCGGCGGTTCTCAGCGGTCTCGAGCGCGGTGTTCGCCACGTGCCTCCGGCCTCAGGGTCAAGAAGCATGGGACAAAGAACCCGCCTTCCTGATGCCCGGGCCCTGAGGAGGCGGGGTTGTCCGCATGCCACTGCTGACGTGGCGGCGCGGTCGTGCATGAATGCTCAAAGGTGCGCGGCGCCCCCATCACCGACGAGATCGGCATGGTCGATTGCACCTGCCGGCTTCAGTTGGGCGGAATGGGCCTTGCGACACCAGCAAGTGCCAGTGCGCCGCTCTCGCCACGGGTAGTTGTGCCGAACCGAGGGATGACGCCCAGTGCAGGGAGGAACTGGCGGACGCGATTGACAATTGCCTCGCCGGCACTTCAGCGACACCCATCGAGCCGCGACTGCTGCGGCGGCACGCAGGGTGGCGGCAGGCTCTGGGTCGGCCGCTGGAAGTCGTGCCACGGGCTGACCGGCGAGCACCCCAGCGTGTTGCAGGTGGCCACGCGGAAGCGGGTGAGGCCGTCGGTGGGGGCCAGCAGGCGGGTCTGCCCCTCCACGGCCTCGCGGCTCACCACCCCGCGGCGATCGAGCTCGAGGGTGCTGAAGATCTTCGAGGGCACCCTGTCGCTCCACGTCAACCTGATGCCCGGCTGCAGCGGGTTGAGCGAGACCGTCGCCGAGAGGCTGCTGGGGCGGAGCGAGGGCTTGACCGCCTCCACCTCGAGGCGCTGCGTCGGCGCCGAGCACAACATCGTCGGTCCGTCGAAGCAGGCGGTGAGGGTAAAGCTGGCCTTCGGCGTGCCCGTGGACGGCTTGCGCAGCGCCACGGTGACCGTGGTGCCGTCGGCGTCGGCCGACACGGTGGTGGGCGTGGCGAGGTCGCCTTCCCCGCTCAGGTCGCTCTGCGTCTCGATGGTGTTCACGTCGTTCCACACCAGGGTCACGGTGATCAGGTTGCCCGCCGTTTCCATGCGGGTCACCCGCAGCCCCGTGGGGGTGCGGGGCGTGAAGCGCTCGCGCAGCGTCTCCTCGAGCGCCGCGTGCCACGCAGGCGAGTACATGTCGCGCTGGCCCTGCTGGTTGGGGTGCACCATGCCCGCGCTGGTGTGGACGAGCCCGAAGGTCTGATCCGTCAGGTCCGCGCCCTGAGTGCGCAGCGCGGTGGTGGTGTCGTTGAACCACGGCACGGTCGCACACAGGCCATGGCCCGCCTCGGTGCCGACGTGGCTGCTCACCAGGTGCCACCTTGCTGCCGCCGCGCCTTCCGCCACGAGCCTGTTGATCGTCCCGTGCGTCTGGGTGGCGAAGGCCGCCTCCTCGTCTGAGATGGTCCGCAGCAGCGCGTCGTCGAAGTCGAGGCCCGCGCAGAGGTCGTTCGCGGTGCGGCGCAGCGGGTTGGGGTACTGCGAGAGATAGGTGTTGTTCGGCAACACGCCTGTGCTGGCGAGGACGCGGGCGAAGGTGGCGTAGCGGGCCGGGAGCGCGGCTGCGTTGGTAGCGAAGAGCCGGCGCGACGCGCTGTTGGCGGCCGAACAATCGCTGGAGATGCAGTCGGCGATGATGTTGGCGAAGCCGAGATCATTCGCGCCCACCGAGATGGCCACCGCGTCGGCGGTGAGCTGATTGGCGGCGAGGAAGGTGCTCATCATGCGCAGCTGCTCCGGCCCCTCGGTGGCGAGGTCGTCCGTCTGAGCGAGGCAGTCGGCCCGCGCCGCGCCGGTGAGCTCTCCGCAGCCACCGGGCCCACTGTAGAACAGCCCGTTGGGGAGGGCAGGGCTGACCACCGTGGTGGTCTGCGCGCCGGAACAGGCGAAGTTCTGGCCCACGAAGTCCACCCGCGGCCAGCGGCGCTGCAGGTCGATCACCGCCACGTCGAGGCCCGAGGCCCCGTGGTGACACCGGGCGGAGTTCGCGGCGAGGTAGGCCGCCGTGAAGGGCGCGGGGAGCACGAGGCTGCGGGTGGCCCGGGGCAGACCGTCGCTCCACTCCTCCTGCGTGCCGTCGCGGCCGAAGTTCTCGAGGTTGCCCTCGGTCATGGGCGCGCCCTCACCCGACATCATCGAGTCCCCCAGGCCGATGATGGTGAAGCGCTGCAGCTGGTTGGGCCGGCGCTGCACCGCCGAGGGCGTGTAGGGCGCCGGGATGAGGCCGAGCCCCGCGCAGCCGACGCACGCTGCCTGGAGCGCCGGGTTCAAGCTGCTGCCGAAGGTGGTGCCGCCAACACGCACCGCGCCCCGCTGTTCGCCGTCGGGCAGGCGGATCCACCCGCCCAGCACGCGCTCGGCGCCCGCACCCGTCTCTGCGCGGAAGAGCACCTCGCCCTCGACGGTGGGCAACTCGAAGGGCGTCACCACCTCGTCACCTTCGACCAGGCGCCCCACCACCCGCGTCTCCTCGAGGGACAGCACCAACGTCGCGCCCTCGTCGTTGGTGAGCTCGAAGAGCGGGGTGGTGGGCGAGCCGCGAAACCAGAAGTCCTTCTCGCCGTCGCAGAGGTAGGCCTCGACGCCGTCGGGGCCCGAGACGACGGTGGCGAAGAGCTCCAGGTTCGACGTCCGTCCCGCGAAGGTGAGCGGCTGTGGGGTGAAGGGGGCCGCGGGGGAAAGTTCTGCTTCCTGACCGCAAGCCGCGAGGACCAGCAGCATCGACACCAGTGTTCTGTTGAGCATGCGCCCCGCCACTTCATGAGGCGTGCCGAGCCCCTTGCCGCAGCGCGCCGGGCTGCGCGGCTGTCGAGCACGGCCTGCAGATTGTCGGCTCGGGCCATCAACTGCCGGCAGCCGCGTAGTACTTTCGAGGTATTCACGGCGAGCGTACCGGCCAGTAGTCAGCGGGTATGACCCAACTTGCAGCAGCGCTCAGGCCGACTGGCTCGAAGGCGCGGGGCCAGATCGAGTTGGTGCCCGCGCCGGGTTCACTGGTGGGCAGCTCGCCGGTGATGAGCGCCCTTCGGCGCCGCCTCTCGCGCGCCGCCGTCAGCGAGTGCGCGGTGTTGGTTCAGGGCGAGTCGGGCACCGGTAAGGAGCTCATCGCCCGGGCGCTGCACGAGACCGGTCCGCGGGCCAGCGGCCCCTTCGTCATCGTCGACTGCGGGGCGCTGTCGCCGGGGCTGGTGGCCAGCGAGCTCTTCGGTCACGAGCGCGGCGCCTTCACCGGCGCCGACGGCAGGCACATCGGCGCCTTCGAGCGGGCCGACGGCGGCACCCTGCTGCTCGACGAGGTGGGCGAGCTGCCGTTGCAGCTGCAGGCCTCGCTGCTGGGCGCACTCGAGCGCAAACGCTTTCGCCGGGTGGGCGGGGCCCAGGAGCTCTCGGTGGACGTTCGGGTGGTGGCGGCGACGCACCGGGCGCTGCGAGACGCGGCGCGCGCGGGCCGCTTCAGGCTCGACCTCTTCTATCGGCTGGCGATCATCACCGTCGAGGTGCCGCCACTGCGGGCCCGCCTGGATGATCTCGAGGAGCTCATCGCGCACTTCCTCGGCGACGGTGAGCCTGGCGACCACTTCGCAGACGACATGCTTC
Organism: Archangium sp.; assembly: GCA_030681645.1. GTDB lineage: Bacteria > Myxococcota > Myxococcia > Myxococcales > Myxococcaceae > Archangium_A. The sequence goes on along the minus strand of JAUXRX010000046.1, from coordinate 117,123 downwards.
GCCTGCTGCGCGCGCACCCGTGGCCGGGCAACGTGCGCGAGCTGCGCAACCTGGTGGAAGCGACCGTGGCGATGGGCGAGGTGCCGCGGCTCGAGGCGCCGCCGCCCGACAGCCCGGAAGGCCCACAGGTCCCCGGTCCCGAGGTGCCCTACGGCGACGCGCGCGCCCGCGTGCTGGAGCACTTCGAGCGGTGCTACTTCGAGCGGCTGCTGGCCGAGGCAGGCGGCAACGTCTCGGCCGCGGCGCGCCGCGCGCAGATGGATCGCACGCACCTGAGCGAGCTGCTCCACCGCCATCGGCTGCGGGGCGCAAGGCCATCGCCCGAGCAGGGCACCCCGTGAACGGCCCGGCACCCCGGTGTGGTATGGCTACGGCCCCCTGACGCGGAGACCGCCGAGTTGAAGATCCTCCTCGTCGACGATCACCCTCTGTTCCGGGAGGGCCTGGTGCACGTGCTGGCTTCGCTGGCGACGGACGTGAGTGTGCTCGAGGCCTCCGACGCCCGCTCGGCCCTGGTCGCGCTGGAACAGCACGACGATCTCGACCTGCTGTTGATCGACCTGGCGCTTCCCGACGCGAAGCCCTTCGACGTGCTCGCCGCCGGGCGCCGGCTGCAACCCCAGGTGCCCGCGGTGGTCATCTCTGCCACAGAGAGCCGCTTCGAGATCGATCGCGCTGCCGCGCTGGGGGCCCAGGGCTACGTGTTCAAGTCGACGCCGGGGCACGCGCTGTTGGCGGCCCTGCGCCGGGTGATGGAAGGTGAGCTCGTCTTTCCCGACCGGGAGCCCGCGGAGAGCCCGACCAACGCGCTGACCGCCCGTCAGCTCGAGGTGGTGCACCTGCTCTCCCGCGGCCTCTCGAACCGCGACATCGCCACCGCGCTCGAGCTGTCGGAGAACACGGTCAAGGTGCACCTGGCCACCATCTATCGGGTGCTCGGCGTGAGCAGCCGGACCACCGCGCTGCGGCGCGCCCAGGAGCTGGGGCTCCTCCATGATGGCCCTTGAGTCCGAGCGGGCCCGCGCCGAGCTGCGTCAGGCGCTGTACCAGCAGGCGCACCCGGCCATGCTGTTCGCCGGCGTGGCGCTGGCCATCACCGTCTTCGTCAGCTTCGAGTGGGGCCATCACGCCGGTCGGGCCCTGCTGACCTGGGCGGCAATCCACGTGCTCGTGCTGCTGCCGTACCTGCTTCGCGACGCGTGGGCGCGCTGGCACCAGCGCACCGCGCCCGAGGCCTGGTGGCGCTGGTGGGACACGACGTTCACCCTCTCGTGCATCATGTGGGGCGTGGCCGGGGTGGCTTTCTTCGACCCGGCCGACCCGCAATCGACCCAGCTTCGCCTCGGCTTCTTCTCCGGTATGGCGGTGGTGTGCCTGGTGGCGTTCTCTGCGAACTACGGCTTCCTGCGCATCACGGCCATCACTGCGCTCCCGCAGGCCGCAGTGATGATCGCCGACGGCACCCGGGTCAACGTGGTGATGGGGGTGGGGCTGCTCGCCTATCTGGGCATGAGCGTGCTGGTGGCCGTGCGCCTCGACCGGGTGATGGTGCGCGCCGCCGAGCTGCGGTTTCGCAGCGAAGATCTCGCCGAAAACCTGCGGGTGGAAAAGGAGCGGGTCGAGGAGGCCTACCGCTCGAAGGCCCGATTCCTCGCTGCGGCCAGCCACGACCTGCGCCAGCCGCTGCACGCCTTGAGTCTCTTCGTCGAGCTGCTCGACGCCCGGGTGACCGACCCGCTCCAGCGCACCTTCCTTCAGCGCATCGACGCCTCGAGCCACGCCCTGGCGGGGCTGCTCAACGCGCTGCTCGATCTCTCACGCATCGACGCGGGCGCGCTGCGCCCCACCCTGAGCCACTTCCACCTCGCGGTGGTCTTTCACGAGCTCGAGGCCGAGCTGGCCGAGGTGACTGAGCGCAAGGGCCTGGCGCTCGAGTTCAAGCCCACCCCGCTGCTGGTGGAGACCGACCTCGAGCTGCTGGGCCGCGTGCTCAGAAACCTGCTCTCGAACGCCGTCCGCTACACCCGGACGGGCCGCATCGTGGTGGAGGCGCGCCTCATGGGAGAACACCGGGTGGCCATCTCGGTCTCCGACACCGGCGTGGGCATACCCGTCGCGGCGCAGGAGACCGTGTTCGAGGAGTTCTTCCAGGTCGGCAACCCTGAGCGCGATCGCGAGCAGGGCCTGGGGCTGGGCCTGAGCATCGTGCGCGGCATCTGCCGCACGCTGGGGGCACGGGTGACGCTGGTCTCGCAACCCACGCGCGCGGTGGGTACCGAGTTCATCGTCGAGCTACCCCGGGGTGAGCCGGCGCGCGTGGTGGAGCGTCAGGCCCCGCGCCCGGTGCAGGTGTCTGGGCTGGCGGGCCGCAAGGTGCTGGTGCTCGACGACGAGCGCGACGTGCGCGACGGGATGAGCGCCCTGCTCGAGAGCTGGAGCTGTCAGGCGCTGTGCGCCGGCTCGCTCGCCGAGGCCCGCTCGCTGCTCGAGGGCCAGCGGGCCCCTGACGCGGTGGTGTGTGACTACCGCCTGCCTGAGAACGTCACCGGGGTGAATGCTATCGAACAACTCGAGCAGCACCTGGGCGCGCGGCTGCCGGCGCTCCTCGTCACCGGCGACACCTCACCCGAGCGGCTGCGCGAGATGAAGCACAGCGGTCACCCGGTGCTGTTCAAGCCGGTGCTGCCGGGCAAGCTCCGCGCTGCGTTGAGCGCGTTGCTCGCGCCCGCGCCGCCTGCCTGAACCCTCTCACCTCACCGGAACACACCGCACACCGGCGCTCTTCGGCCCAAGATGCCCGGGCCGGTGTTCACTTGTGCCTGCGTCATGAAGCCCAGCTTGACGAGGTCGGTTTGCAGGTCCTGGACCTCGGTGCCCGTCATGCCGCGTTGCAGGTTGCCCTGCGGGACCGGAGGAGGCTTCGGCGCCGTGGCGACGTAATCATCCTGCTTCCCGGGGATGATCAGCTCCGCTCCGGCGCGGATGCTGTTCGGGTTCAGGATCGCCGGGTTCGCCTTGACGAGCCCATCGACGCTGACGTTGAGGCGCCGCGCGATGGCCGAGAGCGTGTCTCCGGCCTGGATACGATAGGACATGGTGTTCCCTCCGAGCGGGGGCCCGCGAGGCATGCACCGCCGAAGGCTGCGCGCCGACCCCGTCCCGGCTCCTCGTCAGCGTCATCGACGGCGGTGCGCTGCTCGATGACGGGCACATGGAGAGAGCCCTTCACTTGCGCGGGAGGCTGGCGAGCTGCTCGGCCAACGCCGCATAGAAGTCGTCCGGACTGAGCGCGTACTTGACGGTCAGTTCGTCTTTAGGCCTCCGCAAACCACGCCGCGTAGACGCGCAGCATCGCGGTGGTGGCGCTGGCGAGCATCGCCTCGTGAGAGGTCGCACCAGCCGGCATGACGCCGAAGGGGTCGAGCACCACCTTCTCAGCCGCCGCGACGTTGTCGATGGACCAGTCGAAGCGCAGCTCGACCGGCGCTGCGCTTCGAGGGCCTGGCGCTGGTGCGCTTCCGCGCCACGGGCGAGTGCAGTGGGGCCGGGGGCGAGTACCTCATCGGGCGCGAGGAAGGCACCACGCGCGATCTCTTCGTGGGTGAGCACGCCTGCTACTTCCAGCCGCCCGCGCTGCGCGCCGGGCGCCGCACCACCCGTGTGGGCGCGCGCGTGTCATTCACCGCGCCCGTTTGGCCCGCGTTCTTCAGTCGAGGAACGCCTCCGCGCACGCGCGCATGGTGTTGTCGTGGATCTCGAGCACCTTCGGGATGCTGCCGTCGGGCTCGCGCTGGTACCCGCCCGCCAGGTTCCACGCCACGGGCACCTTCTGCGCGGCGAGCGCCTGGAAGACGAGGCGGTCGCGCTCGAGCAACTGCGCGGTGGTGAGCCAGCCCCCCAGCGGGTCGTTCACGTGAGGGTCCGCGCCCGCCTGGTACAGCACCACGTCGCAGTCGGCGAAGGTGCGCAGCAGCCCCGGCAGCCGCTCGAAGAACGCCCGCGCGTCGGAAGGCGAGTGGTAGTGGCCACCGGCGGTGAAGTGCCGCACCCACTTCGAGGCGCGCAGCTTCTCGATGATGTCTTCGGTGCCGTCTCCCTGGTGATGGTCGCAGTCGAGGATGCCAATGCGCCCCGCACCTTCGGCGTGCAGCGCGGCGGCCGTCACCATCAGCCCATTGAAGGTGCAGAACCCGGACACCCGGGCCCACGCGGCGTGGTGGAAGCCCGAGCACGGGGCGATGGCCACGCCGCCCTGCTTCCAGGCGTGCCGGGCCGCCGAGCGCATCGCCCCGCTGGTGTACGGCAACGAGGCCGCCACCCCGGCCGAGCGATTGCCGAAGCCGTTGTCCGCCCGCCGCTCGAGCACGGCTCGCACGAACTTCGCGTCATGGGCGAGGGAGAGCTCCGCCACGGTGACCGGCTCCGGCGCGTGGAGCTCGAGCGGCAGGCCCAGCGCCTTCCACGACGCCACCACCTGCAGCGGCTTGCCGGCGCTGGGGGAGAAGCTGCCGGAGTCGGCGACCATCTGGGGCGAGAAGAAGACCGGGAGTGTTTTCATGCAGTGAAGATGCGCCTTCCGGGCCTTGCCTGACCATGCAGCATATTGCAGGACTCATGACGATGGAGTCATGTATGGGAATGGCGCTCCCTTCGCTGCGTGGACTCTCGCTCGACCGGCTCAGCTCGTTCCTCCAGGTGGCCGACGCAGGAGGGCTCGCGCGCGCGGCTCCGGGAGAGCCGGTGCGGCAGAGCCAGCTCAGCCGGCAGTTGAAGGAGCTCGAGACCGCGCTGGAGCAGTCGCTCTTCGTGCGCACCGGGCGCGGAATGGAGCTGACGCCGGCCGGGGCCGCGCTGGCCCGGGTGGTACGGGAGCTGGGCCAGGGGCTCACCGACGTCGCTGCTGCCGAGCGGGGGCCGGTGCGGGTGTCGCTCGGCGCCGGGGACAGCGTGCTGCAGTGGCTGGTGTTGCCGCGCCTGGGCGAGCTGGGCACGGCGCTGGCCGACGTCGAGCTCGAGGTGGGCGCGCTGGGCTCGGACGGCGTGGTGAACGCGCTGCTCGAGCACCGCGTCGATCTCGGGTTGCTGCGCGGAAGCGAGGCGGCGGGCGAGCTGCAGCGGATCAAGCTGGGGCAGGTGACGTACGCCCTCTTCAGCGCCGCCGGGAAAGGCAAGCTGCCGCTCGCGGTGCCGTCGACCGAGCGGGGGTTGGTGCGCGCGCTGGGCAAGCTGGAGCGCGCGGCGCTGCACTGCGAGACGTTTCCACAGGTGGCGCAGGCGGTGCGGTCGGGGTGCTTCACCGGCGTGCTGCCCACCTTCGCGCGCGCTCAACTGCCGGCCGCGGAGTTCCGGATGACGTCGCACCCCGCGCTCGACTCGGCCGCGACGCCGCTGCTGCTCGCCTGGCGCGCGCGCACGCTGGAGCTCAGGCCGCAGGTCAAGGTGCTCCGTCGCGCGCTCGAGGTCGTGGTGAAGCGGGCGCTGAAGTAGGGCGTCGAGGTCCGAGAGCTTCGACCGTTCACCCCGAGCGGGGGGCGGGCCCTGTTTGCGCTGCTCTCCCCGGGCTTTGAATCACCTCGTCCAGAGGTCGTGCGGCCGCCCCGCGTGGAGCAACTGGCCGGTGATGGTGAAGCCGAGCTTCTTCACCACCTGCTGCGACCGGCTGTTCTCGGGCACGACGGGCGCCTCGACGCGTGCGCCGGGCGTGGTGTCGAGCACGGCGCGCGCAGCCTCGGTGGCGAAGCCCTTGCCCCAGCAGCTGGGCAAGAAGTGGTACCCGAGCTCGAGCACGCCCGGCGTGCGGGGCGAGGCGCGAAGGAAGACGTTGCCGACGATGAAACCCTCATGCGCCACCGCCCACCAGCCGCCCTGCTCTTGCAGCCTCGCGAACACCGCGCGCGTCTGGTCGAGCGTCGTGTTCGGTCCCCACCAGATGGTCTGCGGGTCGCTCCAGATTCGATGGAGCGAGTCGAGGTCGCCCTCGGTCCACGGGCGCAGCCGGAGCCGCTCGGTGATCAACTCCCTCGTCGGCATGCGGCCGCTCTACCTGCTGACGACCGAGTCTGCGATCGCCTCGAGCTGACGCTTGCGCTCGGCCGAGGTGCTGTCGAGCGCGTTGGCCAGCACCATCACCCAGCGGCGGTTCTTCTCCATCGACCACCACTGCCAGATGAAGCGCACGTCCTTCTTCTGGTCGGGCTGCAGGGCCGCGAACACGGCCTGCCTGCCTGACGGCAGCGTCACCACCTTCGGCTTCTGCGTGTAGTGGAGCCCCTCGGCCGCCTTCCCGCTCCCGGCGATCAGCTCCTCGAGCGCGTTGGAGAGGTCGGTCTCGGGGTCGATCGGCTCGGTGACCTTCACGACGAGCTCGGCGCCCGTCTCGTTCAGCGCGCCGAAGTGCCACAGCAGGCTCCCGGGCTCGTGCTCGAGGTCCATGCCCTCGGGCACGCGCAGGCTCACGCCGGTCTCCTCGAGCTTCGTCTCCACCAGCTTCCACGGGCCAGAGAGGGTCCATGGCCTGCCCTGCACCAGCGCGATGCCCATCGACGCCACCAGCAGCAGCGCCACCGACACCCCCGCGAGGTCGAACAGCCTCGAGCGCGCGAGCGGCTGGTTCTGGACCGCCCCGCGGGTGAGCGCGAGCACCAGCAGGCCGCCGGTGATGCCGCCGCCGACGTGGGCGAGCATGTCGATGCCCGGCTGCAGCGAGTACATGAGGTTGATGCCCACCGGCAGCCAGGCGCGCTGGCGCATCTGCAGCGCGAGCGACGCGGGCAGGAGGCCACGCGGCCAGGTCACCACCACCGCGCCCGCCACCATCAGGCCCCAGATGCCGCCCGACGCGCCCACGCCGATGCCGTCGCCGCCGCGGGTGAGCGAGAGCAGGCTGCCGCCGAGCCCGGCGACGACGAAGAGCAGCACGTACCGCCCGCTGCCCATCAGCCGCTCGAGGAACGGGCCGAAGCTGAGCATCGCCATCATGTTCATCAGCAGGTGGAAGACGTTCGCGTGCAGCAACATCACCGAGAACAACCGCCACCACTCGCCGGCGAGCACCCGGTTGGGGATCTCGGCGCCCATGCGCGCGGCGGCCATCACCGGCTGGCCGTCGCCCCAGAGCCACTGCAGCCCGAAGAGCGCCACGCACACCACGGCGAGGGTCCAGCTCACCACCGGCTGGCGCGCCATCACCGAGGCGAGGAACCCGCGCACCACGTCGGCCTCGCGGTGCGACGCCTCGGCGACGGACTCGAGCGAGAGCGGCACGTTCGAGTTCGCCAGGGTCGCGGCCGCGACGAGCTGCGGGAGCAGGTTGTTGCGCACGGCCACCGGCGCTTCGCCCGGCACCCAGGTCACCGCCGCCGTCGCCTTCATCTGCAGCATCGCGGGGCGGATGTGTTCCTTGAGGATGTCGGCGACCTCGAGCCCGCGCGGGTTGATCACCACCAGGTGCAGGGGGAGCTCGGTCTTCGCGGCCGCCGCGACGATGTGCTTCACCTGCTCAGCGAGCACCGCGGGGTGCGTCGCCTCGAGCACCACCACCAGCTGCTTCACCGGCGCCAGCGCGAGGGAGATCTGCGTGAGCACCGGAGTGCTCTCCACCACCTCGCTGCCCGGGTTCTGAGACAGCAGCGCGGCGGCGAAGCGGGATGACGGCGAGTCCATGGGACCCGTGTATCAGCTACTTCGAGGCCTTCAGGTTCGCTTGAATCACCCGGAGGATGTCGAAGCGGGTGATGGCGCCGACGAGCTTGCCGTTGTCGATGACCGGCAGGCGCCGGTAGTTCGCCTTGAGGAACATGCCGGCGAGGAAATACACGTTCATGTGCGAAGGCACCGAGACCACCTCGGTGGTCATGAAGTCGCGCACCAGGCCGACCGGCTTGTCCGAGTCCATGCCCGTCGAGAGCAGCCGCAGGCAGTCCTTCTCGGTGAGGATGCCGATGACGTTGCCGGTCGCGTCGAGCACCGGCGCACCGGTGACGTGCTTGGCGAGCAGGAAGTCCACCGCCTCGAGAATCGCCGTGTCAGGCGAGAGGGTGGGCACCACTTTGTCCATGTAATCGCGCACGACAGGCAGGGCCATGGGGGCTCCTCGAAGGGGAACGACGATGGCACCTTCGCACGTTTGGGCTCGAGGCGTGCCGTACCTCGACTCATCACGCTCTACAGTTTCACTGCGTGCGCCAACAGGTGAATCCGGAAGTCCCGCGGCTGGCCGCGCACCACCAGCGGCACCACCAGCTCGAACGGCTGCTGATCGTACGAGGCCGCCGCGTTGCCCACGTCGGGCAGCTCGAAGGGGATCAGCCGCGCGCGCACCTTGGTGTACGGCTCGACGGCCCCCACCCTGGAGTCGGGCCGCAGGGGCCGCGCGACGCGGTCGGGCCCGATGACGGTGACCTGGTGCCAATTCACGGTCATCGGCTCAGCGGTGGTGTTGGTGATGATCAGCAGGATCGCCTGGAAGTTGGTGGGGTCGGCCAGCAGCTCCGCCTTGAGGTCCGGGTCGTCGAGCACGTCGCGCTCGCCGGGCCTGGTCTGGTTCTTCGCGCCGGGGTCGGTGATGTCGAAGTTGTAGAAGTACTTCGCCGGCGCGCAGGCGCAGGTCACCAGCAGGACGGCGAGGAGCATTCGCATGGGCCAGCCTCATAGCCCAGAAGCCGCGGAAACAGCCGGGGAGACGCGGGCCCGGCCCCGTGGTTTCGTGTCGGGCGTGGTGACCCTGACGCCGGAAGTCTCGAACACGATGCGCGCGCACGCCGAGCGCGTCTTTCCCGAGGAGTGCGTGGGCGCTTTGCTCAGCGATGGCCTCACCGTGCTGCCGCTGGAGAACGCCGCACCCAATCGACGCAGCGGCTTCCTGGTCTCGGCGCGTGACGGCCTGGCGGTGGAGCGCGCGGCGGACGCGAGGGGGCTCGAGGTGCTCGGCTACTACCACTCGCACCCCGATGGACCGGCCCAGCCCTCGGTGAGCGACGTGGCGAACGCGACGCCCGGGCGATGGCTGTTCATCGTGCGCGTCGTCAGCGGGGTCGCCGAGACGCCCCGCGCGTTCCGCCTGGATGGTGGCGCGTGCCCGTTCATCCCGAGCGGCGATGAGCCCCTTTGCGCTCAACCCTTTCGGGTGACTGGACCGTGAGCGGACCCTTCAGCGCCGACGAGATCCGCCGCTACAGCCGGCACCTCATCCTCCCGGAGTTCGGCGCGCGCGGGCAGAAGAAGCTCAAGGCCGCGCGCGTGCTGGTGATCGGCGCAGGCGGGCTCGGCTCACCGGCGGCGATGTACCTGGCCGCCGCGGGCGTGGGCACGCTGGGCCTGGTCGACTTCGACGTGGTCGACCTGAGCAACCTCCAGCGCCAGGTGCTGCATGGCACGCCCGACGTGGGCCGCCCCAAGCTCGACTCCGCCACCGAGCGGCTGCGCGCGCTCAACCCCGAGGTCACGGTGGTGCCGCACGCGCTGCGGCTCTCGGCAGAGAACGCGCTGGAGCTCTTCACCCAGTACGACCTGGTGCTCGACGGCACCGACAACTTCGCCACCCGCTACCTGATCAACGACGCGTGCGTGCTCAGCGGGCGGCCCAACGTCTCGGCCAGCGTCTTCCGCTTCGAGGGGCAGGTCTCGGTGTTCGGCGCGAAGGACGGGCCCTGCTACCGCTGCCTCTACCCCGAGCCACCGCCCCCGGGCCTCGCGCCGAGCTGTGGTGAAGGGGGCGTGCTGGGCATCGTGCCCGGCGTGGTCGGCACGCTGCAGGCGACCGAGGCGATCAAGGTGGTGGCGGGCCTGGGCCAACCACTCATCGGCCGGCTGCTCACCTTCGACGCGCTGGAGATGAGCTTCCGCCAGTTCAAGGTGAAGAAGGACCCGCGCTGCCCGGTGTGCGGCCCGAGCCCCACCCTCACCGCGCTCATCGACTACGAGCAGTTCTGCGGCACGCGCGCGCCGCCGCCCGGCACGGTGCGCGACGTCACGCCGCAGTGGCTGGTGGCGCACCGAAGCAGCGTGCAGCTCGTCGACGTGCGCGAGCCGGGCGAGCGGGAGATCAACGAGATTTCGGGCTCCGTGTGCATTCCGATGGGTGACCTCGCTTCGCGCTTCAACGAGCTCCCGGCTGATCAGGACATCGTCGTGTACTGCAAGGTCGGCGAGCGCAGCGCGCGCGCGGTGGAGTACCTCCGCACCGTCGGCTTCCAGCGGGTGTTCAACCTCGAGGGCGGCATCGAGCGCTGGGTCGACGAGGTCGACGAGGCATTGCCGGGCTACTGAGCGTTCGCCAGCGTGACGAGCGCGGCGGCGATCTCCACGGCCTGGCTCTTCTGCACGTTGTGGCCGCCCTCGCGCCAGCTGAGGCGGGGCCCAGCAGGCAACAGCGCCGCGTGCTCCTCGAGCACTGACTTCTCGATGAACGGGTCGTCCTCGGCCCAGGCGGTGAGCGTGGGCAGGGTGAGCCGCGAGGTGTTGCGGCGCTGCACCTCGAAGTCCACCGCCGCCACGCAGCGCATGGTGTGCGCGACCTCGGCCGGGGTGGTCTGCGGCGGGAAGCCCGTCGCGCGGAACGCGACCTTCAGCAACGCGAGCGTCGGAGTGCGCAGGAGCGGCAGGTCTACCGCGCGCGCCAGCACGCCCCGTCCCACGAGGCGGCGGAACATCACGTGCGGCCTCAGCCCGATGGAAGCCAACAGCGCCAACGCCGCGACGCGCGCGGGCGCCTGCACCGCGGCAGACAGCGCCACGGCGCCGCCCATCGAGTGTCCGACGAGCACGCAGCGTTCGATGCCGAGCGTCTCGAGCGCGGCGGCGACGAAGGCACCGCGCGCGTCGATGCCTGGACCCGGACCCGTGGCCAGTGGCGTTTCTCCGAAGCCCGGCAGGTCGAGGCGCACCAGGCGCACGGAGCGGGAAAGCGCCGCCGCGAGCCAGCGGTAGTCCCGCACGCTGCCCGGCAGGCCGTGCACCGCGAGGAGCACGGGGCCTTCGCCTTCGTCGGTGTACGCGAAGGGCCCGGTGGTGCCTTTCGCCTGGCGGCGCGGCGGATCACTCGGCGCCACGGGAGTGGTCACGGTGGCAGAGGCTCCAGGTTCACGCCGGACTCACCACCGGCGGCAACGCCCGGCGTGGAGATCATCGAGTCGTTCGACACCACCAGGTGAGCCAGTCACCGGCTTGCCCTGGTCAGGGGGCGACGCGCTGGAGCTCGTCGAAGCCGGGCAGGCTGGACAGGTCGGGCACGAGCACGATCTCGATGCGCCGGTTGGCGGCCTTGTCCTCGGCCGTGTCGTTCGGCTTCGCGGGCGCGGTGTCGCCGAAGCTCGCGGCGCTGATGCGCTCGCCCGGCATCCCCGCGTCGGTCATCGCCTTGAGCACGGTGAGCGCGCGCGCCGAGGCGAGCTCCCAGTTCGACTTGTAGACGGGGCCCTTGGTGGGCACGTTGTCGGTGTGGCCTTCGACCTGGAACTTGCGGTCGGGGATCGACTTGAGCAGCTCAGCCACCTCGGCGATCGCCACCTTGCCTTCCTTCGACAGCGTGGCCGAGCCGGAAGGGAAGAGGATGTCGGTGGCCAGCTCCACCACCATGCGCCCCTCGCGGATGCGCACCTTGAGCTTGCCGGAGTCGATCAGCGTCTTGAACTTGTCGAGCAGCGCCTTGAACTCGGCGATGCGTCCCTCGGTCTCGGCCTTGCGCTTCCTCAGCTCGACCAGCGCGTTCTCCAGCGCCGACTTGTCCTTCTGCGTGTCGCCGAGCGCGGCCTCGAGCTCAGCCATGCGCGCGCCGAGCGCCGCGGCCTTCGCTTCCTCCTTCTTGAGGGCGCGCCGGGTCTCCTCGAGCTCCTTCTCGCGCGCCCCCAGGGTACTCGCGGTGCGGTCACTCTCGAGCTTGAGCGCGTCGTAGGTCGACTGGGTCACACACCCCACTGCGGCGACGGAGATGATCAACGGCAGAATGATGGTTCTTCGCATGAGGCCTCCTCGAAACAGGGAGGCGGAGGCTACGCCTACCCAGGGCGGCCGGGGCGATTTTCCACAGCGGCGGGTGCAGGTTCTGCGCGTCGATCCGGCCGTCCCGAAGTTCCTGCACCCGCTGCTGCGTCCACTCCGAGCGGACTTCGTTGGCACAGGGAGTGGATGAAAACGCCCCCGTGAAGCGTGGACTGTTGATCGCGGCAGCTCTGGTGGCGTTGGTACTGATCATCATGACAGTGAGCCCTCGCACCCAGTTCGTGATGGGAGGCGCGCTGGTCAATGCGGGCTTCCGTCTTCAGGACCCGCTTCACGCCTATGACTTCGAGAAGCCGAACCTCACGCCCCTGGAGGTGTGGACCGAGTTCAAGGAACAGAACCACCTCTCGGCGATGGTGCGCGAGAAGTTCCCCCGCTCGACGGAGCACCCGGTCGTCGCGCTGCTCGTCTGCATGGACGCGCGCATCGACACCAGCGAGCTCGCCGGCGACACCCGCCGCTACTACTACGTGATCCGCAACGCCGGCTCGGTGATGGAAGACGAAGAGCAGGAGATGCTCGAGCTGGCCGTGCGCAACGGGGTGAAGGTGCTGGTGCTCACGCGCCACACCGACTGCGCCGCGGAGAAGGCGGCGGCCGACCCGGCGAAGCGCGCGCAGTACCCGGTGCTCACCGCCGCGGTCGACGCCCGCGCCGCGCACATCGAGGCCTTCTTGAAGCGGCCTTTCATCGCCGAGCGCATCGCGAAGGGCGAGCTGTTGGTTGAGCAGCTCTTCATCGACACGCGCTCCGACGAGCTGGTGGCGGTCGAGCCGCCCACCGAGACGAAGTCTGAAACCGCGGGCGCCGCGCCCCACTGAGCGGCCCTTTGCACCCTGCGTGATTCGTGCCGCCTGTTTTCCGGCGACGGCGGAACGCGTGAGGTGTCTGCGACGAGACAAGTGCGCGAAAGCGGGCGCGTTGTCGAATTGCGTTTGACTCGAGCGTGGTGGCTGAGGCCAAGGTCCGTCCTGCGCGCAGTCGAGACGAGTTGATCAGGCCGCTGGCATCGGGTTGGCACAGGGCCGGCCGACCCATCGCGGCGTTGCAGACGTTCGCCACCCGTTTTCATGGAGGAGGCAGCACATGGACCCAGCACACACGCTGAGCGCGGTCAGTACGCTCGAAGCCGCAGTGCCCGCAGTGCCCGCGGTGACCGGCGCGCCCCGGTCGCTCTCGCACGCGCGCCTGCTCGCCGCCAGCCTCGGCCTCAACACGGTGCTCGGCGTGGGCATGGCCGCGGCCGCGCTCACGTTTCATCAGCAGCTCGAGCAGCTCTCGTTACGGGCGCAGCAGGACGCCGCCGCGAACGAGCGGCACCTGCAGAGCCTCGCGGCGCTGGCTGATCAGTCGACCGAGCTGCAGGCGGGGCTGGTCGACGTGCGCACCGCGGTGTCGAGTCACGCGCGCGAAGAATCGCTCTTCCTCAAGATGCTCATCCTCAAGCCGAGCCTCGACCAGACGCTGGCGCGCCGCATCGCGCGCTCGGTGCAGTCGGAGTGCCTGCTCTTCGGGCAGGACCCCAACCTGGTGCTGGCCATCATGGTCACCGAGTCCGACTTCAATCCGAACGCTGTGTCGAACCAGGGCGCCACGGGGCTGATGCAGGTCATGCCGCACTGGAAGAAGGTGCTCGGCCTGCAGGAGCTCACCGAGCCCGAGGTCTCGATTCGCGCGGGGATCCAGATCCTCGGCTTCTACCAGCAGATGTACCGCGACCTGGATCTCGCGGTGACGGCCTACAACCGCGGCCCGGGGCCCGTCGACGGAGCGCTGGTGCGGGGCGCCAGCCCGGCGAACGGCTACGCGGCCAAGGTGCTGGGTACGTACGAAAAGCTCAAGAGCTTCGACGTGGCGGCGCGGCCGTAGCCAGAGCGCAGAGACGACGAAATCCCGCGCCCACCGGTTTGGTGAGCGCGGGACGGAGACGACGGAATTCAGGGCTGGGTCAGGGCGCGGGCTGAACGATGGTCGTGCTCTGGAGATTGACCGCCGTCTGGGCGAACAACCGGCCGTTGATCGACGCGCCCGTGTTCATCACGATGGCCGTCTGTGAGAGCACCACGCCCTCGAAGTGGCTGGTGGTGCCGAAGGTGGCCGCACCGGACACCTGCCAGAAGATGTTCTTGGCGAGCGCGCCGCCGGCCAGGGTGACCTGCACGCCGTTGCTCACCGTGAGGTTCTGGGCGATCTGGAAGATCCAGACGTCCGTCGCGCTGCCGGTGAGGGTGATGTCGGTCGGAATGAGGAGCCCGGTGCCCCAGCTGTAGACGCCCGACGCCAGGGTCATGCCGCCGATGTCGCCGGCGCCCAGGTTGGTGACGTCCGGTGCGCGGCCCGCCGCGTCGGTGAGGGCCGCCTGCATGTTGAGGACGGCGGTGTTCAGGTTGGTGGGCGTCGGCGGATCGAAGTCAGCCGCGTACACGAGGCCGGTCACCTGGGGTGAGGTGGTGGACGTGGTCGGAGGAGCCACCAGCGCGAAGCCGGTGATGAAGGTCGCGGCGGCGGGGCTGATGCCCAGGTTGCCCGTGACGACCGACGCCGGCACCGACGAGATCGCCGTCTTGGCGAGGATGACGTAGTTGATGGCCGCGCCCAGCGGCACGATGGCCGCGCGGGGATACCCGGTGGTGAACGTCCAGGTGTGGTTGGTCGCGAGGGCCGCGCCGGCGGCGCTCTGCGCGCCCGTGGTCACCGTCGCGGTGAACAGCGTGTTGGGCGCGAGCAGCGAGATGGGCGCATAGACCGCCGTCGAGTTGGCGTAGGTCACCAGGCCGGGCACCACGACCGCGGCGCCGCTGGTGAGGGTGAAGCTGGTCGTGTTGAGCGTCGACCCGTTCATCGCTTCGCTGAAGGTGGCGCTGGGCGCTGCCGAGACGGAGACCTGAGTCGCCGCGTTGAGGGGCGTGTTCGACAACACCGTAGGCGTGGTCGCCATGCCGCCGCCGCCACCGGTTGCTCCACCGCCGCCACCGGTTGCTCCACCGCCACCGCCGGTTGCTCCACCGCCGCCGCCGGTTGCTCCACCGCCGCCGCCCGTTGCGCCGCCGCCGCCGCCGGTCGCTCCACCGCCGCCGCCAGTTGCGCCGCCGCCTCCGCCAGTTGCTCCTCCGCCGCCGCCAGCTGCGCCGCCGCCAGTTGCTCCACCGCCTGCGCCGCCGCCCACCTCGCCGGACCCGGCGTCAGGGAAGGGGCTGCCGGGCTGGCAGGCTCCGCTGACGCAGGTGAACTCCTGCTTTCCCGCTTTGGCCTTCTCGGCGCAGTCGAACATGTCCACGCACTCGGGCGAGCAGCCCGAGAGGAAGAAGGGAACGAACATCGCTGCGCCAAGGGCGAGCGCTTTCAGCACGGGGTTTCTCAAGGGGATTCTCCTGGGATTGGGAGACCCCACCGGCTGCAACGCCTGAGCCGCGTGATGGTTTGCCTGAGTCCGGTCACTTGCGGGATGGGTGGCCATCAATGTGATGGAGCTCTCCTTCAATTCAGTGCGTTCAGGCAGCCTGGCGCGCGGCGCCGCTGATCAGCTGCTGGGCGCAGAGCTGGGCGAGCGCCATGATCACGATCTGCGGGTTCACCCCGGTGTTCGAGGGGAACACGCTCGAGTCAGCCACGTAGAGACCCGCGACGTCGTGGTGCTGGAAGTCGAGGCCCACCACGCTGCGCGATGGATCACTCCCCATGCGCGCGGTGCCGAAGAGGTGGGTCATCGACATCGCGTACGCGCTGGCCTGCAGCGAACCGTTCACCTCGATGCCTGCGGCCTCTTCGCGCGTCCGCACCACCACCGGCACGCCCGCGAGCCCCGGGTACACCTCGCGCGCGCCGGCGGCGAGGAAGAGGTCGGTGAGCACGCGCGTGGCCCGCCGCGCCTTGAGCACGTCACCTGGCGTCAGCGCGTACCGCACCAGCGCGCGCCCACCGGCCGAACGCACCGTGCCCTTCGCACCCGCCCGCAGCGCGGCGCCCCAGACCGCGTAGCGCTCGAGCTGGCCGAGCCGCTGGGCGAACGTGCGCCCCACCCCCGGCACCCGGCTGGCGAGGATGGACAGGTCGAAGCCGAGCGCCTCGACCTTGATGCCCTCGTGGCGCAGGCCCGTCACCTCGTGACCCTGCGTGGCGCCGAGGTGGTTGTTCACCGCGGTGTCGAAGAGCCCGGTCACCGACACCCCGGGGTGCGCCATCAACCCATCTCCCACGGGCCCGCGGGTGAGCCCGCTGTGCCGCAGCAACACCGGCGTCTGGATCGCGCTCGCGGCGAGCACCACCGCGCGCCGCGCCCGCACCTCCACGGTGCCGCCGCCGGCCGCGCGCCCCACCACGCCCACGGCGCGGCCTCTCTCGGTGCGCACGCGCTGCACCGTGACGCCGGCGAAGATGCGCGCGCCGCGCTCGACGGCGTCGGGGAGATAGGTGCGGTCGACGCTCAGCTTCGCGCCGTTCGGACAGCCCTGCAGGCAGCGGCCCGTGCCTTCGCAGGCCTTCACGTTGCGGCGAATGGGGCGGTGCTCGAGCCCGAGCGCCTCGGCGCCCTTCGCCAGCAGCAGGTTCTTCGCGCCGGCCACGCCGGGCTCGGTGGGGCGCACGTTGAGCCGCGCCTCGACCTCGAGCTCCGCGCGCGCGATGGCCTCGAACGGGAGCGCGTCGGCGAGCCGGGCGTCGGCTCTCACCCAGCCCTCGTGCACGTCGCGCGGCAGCTTCCAGCTGATGGCGCCGTTGACCACCGAGGTGCCGCCGACCGCGCGGCCCTGGAGAAACGGAATCACGGTGGGGCCGAAGGCCACCGAGGTGCCCAGGTCGCGATACAGCCTGGCCATCGCCTGGAAGCCGCTGGGCTGGAAGTCGCGGGCCTCGTGCCCCTCTTCGAGCACGATGACCTCGAGGCCCGCCAGCGCGCAGGCCCGCGCGACCGAGGCGCCGGCGGGCCCGCTGCCGACGATGACCACGTCGGCCTCGGCCCGGAGCGTGCTCTTCACCTCGCGCCCGTCGGTGTGCACGAGCGCGCTCATGACCGGCCTCCCATCGAGCGCCGCACCCCGTCGTCTTCGAAGAGCGCGAAGCACGCGAGGATCTTCGCGGTGGCCAGCAGCTGCCGCACGGTGGTGCGCGAGCTCGCCTCGAGCTGCTCGACGCAGGCGAGCCTCGCCTCGCGGCTGAGGGCGAAGAGCGGCTTGCGGAAGCCGGCCATGGTCACCGGCAGGAACGTGAGCGCGTGCACCGTCGCGCGCAGCCCGGGCCCGAAGTACGGCGGAGTGGACTTCGCGAGGTGGTGCCAGAAGTCCCCGTTGTCGAGCGAGCGCAGCGAAGGCAGCCCGCCGGGCTCACCGGTGCCCAGCACCGCGTCGAAGAGCAGCTCGGCCCAGCGGCGCTCGAAGGCGAAGAGCGGCGCGCTGCGCGCAGCGCCGGGGACGTGGGTGAGGGGGTGCTCGCGCTCGAGCAGGAAGTACGTCGGCGTCTCCAGGCAGACGGGCCCCAGCGCCAGGTAGCTCACGCCCAGGAGCAGGTCGGCGTTGCCCGGCTCGACCGCGACGAGTGGATCCTTCGTGACGCGGATGGTGTCGAGCGCCGCGTTCTTCGCCCGCCCGTAGTCGATGATCAGCCCGCGATCGAAGCCACGCGGCATGGCCACGCCGCGCGGCTCGACCACCTCGTAGTGCCAGGTGGTCACCGGCGCGCCCCGCTTCATGCGCGGGCGGCTGGGCGCGTCGACGCCGTCCTGCTCGAGCCGCACGTTCCACCCCAGCAGGCGGCCGGTGGCGGGCTCGCGCCAGAAGGTCTTCTGAAAGGTCTTCCAGGTGAGCTTCTCGACGAAGCGGGGCAGCCCCAGCGAGGTGCCGCGGTACGCCCAGCCCTCGAGCGCCGTGGGGTCGACCGGGTGCCCGGCCAGAATGCGCGCGCGGAGCTGGGCCTTCGATTCCTGCCGGAGTGTTTGAACGAGGCTCATGGAGCGGCGCCGCCAGCAGCGGAACGCTGCGCGAGACAGACGGGAGCGAAGCGGACGGCTGGCCGAGGCAAAGCGACCGAGATCATCGCTTCCCTTTCGGTCTCGGCTTCGGTTTGGACTTCGGCTTTCGCGGCGGCGCGAGCGCTGCCATGGCGGCGGCGTCGACGTGCTCCAGCGCCTCGCGCACCACGGTGCGCGCCGCGGCGCCGTCCCGCGCGCGCAGCAGCTCGACGGTGAGGAAGTAGCCGGCCAGCGAGCGCTCGCGGTCCGACACGAGCGCCCGGGCGAGCTGGGGGTGCGACTCGTAGACCGGCGCCAGGGCGTTGAAGAGCAGGAGCGCGGCGAACGACTCGGAAGCGACCAGCACGGCGCGCGCGAAGGCCACGTCACGGGCGACGTAGCGGGCGAGGTCTTGTTCCTGCGCCTGCTCGGCCGCCATGCGCGAGAGCGCCTCGAGGTCTTTCTCGGAGGCGCGCTCACAGGCCAGGGCCACCGCGTCGGCCGCCACCGCGCGCCGCAGCTCGAGGAAGCTGCGCAGCACCTCGGGCCGGGTGGAGAGGTCCATGTGCGCGAGCACCGCGAGCGTGCCGTGCTGGGCCAGGTCGAGCACCCGCACCCCTTCGCCCTGGCGCGCCTTCACCAGCCCCTCCGCCTCCAGCGTCGCCAGCGCCGCGCGCAGGGTGAGCCGGCTGACCCCCAGTGCCGCCGACAGCTGCCGCTCGGGGGGAAGGTGGCCCCCGCTGGGGAACTCACCCTCGAGAATGTCGGCGCGCAGGCGCTCGACCACCGCGTCGACGGGGCGGGCCACCCGGGGGAGAGGAGCGATGTGGGTCATTGGTTTAACCACTAAACCACTGCACGCCTCGCCGCAACCCCCCCTGTCGCGAACGCCGCGGGCCGGGGATGCTCAGCCCATGTCCCTCACGCTCAGCTCGTCAGCCTTCCAGGCCGGGGGCGCCATTCCCGCCGAGCACACCTGCGAGGGCAGCGACTCGTCGCCGCCGCTGGACTGGAGCGGGATCCCCGCGGGCACGCGCAGCCTGGCGTTGATCATCGACGATCCCGACGCCCCTGATCCCGCGGCGCCGAAGCGCGTCTGGGTGCACTGGGTGCTCTACAACCTGCCCGCCACGAGCACGGGCCTGCCGGCCGGCGTGAAGACGCTGCCCGCGGGCACGCGCGTGGGCCTCAACGACTCACAGGAAGCAGGCTACGGCGGTCCCTGCCCGCCCATCGGCCGGCACCGCTACTTTCACAAGCTCTACGCGCTCGACGTGGTGCTGCCGGATCTCGGTCAGCCCACGAAGAAGGAGCTCGAGGTGGCCATGACCGGCCACGTGCTCGACCAGGCCGAATTGATGGGCACCTACGAAAAGCGGGGGCCTTGAACGCAAGGTCTGCGTGAGCGGCCCAGTGTTCGTGGGGAGGCGCGGCGGGCACGCGGGATGCTCAGAGAACGGGGCATGAGTCCCCTCAAGTCCATCGGTGCGGTGCTGCTGCTCGTCCTGGTCTACCTGGTGCTCTTCGCCACGGCGAGCCAGCTGGTGATGCCGGCCGAGCTGCTGGAGAAGGCGGCGGCGAGCGGCGCAGGCGAGCCGTCGGCCATGGGCGGGATGCTGGTGATGGCGTCCATCGACGTCGCGTTCATGCTCGGGGTGGTGATGAGCAGCCGGCTGCGGGGCGCCCAGCTGTGGCTGCTCACCACGGCGCTCTTCTGGGGCGCCAAGACGTTCACCAGCCAGCTCGAGGCCTGGTACTTCATGCCCAACGTCGACGCGTCGCTGGTGCCTGCGCTGCTGCTGATGACGGTGCCGGTCGCGGTGGTGGTGCCGCTGCTCACGGTCGTCTTCTTCGGCCGCTGGCAGGGCCAGACCGAGTCGAACGCCTGGCACGTGCCGCCGATGAGCGCGGGGCAGCAGGCGTGGAAGTGGCTCGTGCTCAGCGCGCTGGTGTACCCGGTGCTCTTCTTCGTCGCCGGCTACTACGTGGCGTTCTCGAATGAAGAGGTGCGCGCGTTCTACGGCGGCGTCTTCGAGCCCACCTTCGTGGGGCACCTGAGCGCGCTGTTCCGCAGCGATCCCCTGCTCTACCCCTTCGAGGTGCTGCGCGGCGCCTTGTGGGTGGTGATGGCGGTGGCGCTGCTGTGGACCACGCAGGGCAAGCCCTGGGTGGGCGCGGTGCTGGTGGTGGTGCTCTTCACCCTGGTGCAGAACGGGGTGCACCTCATCCCCAACCCGCTCATGTCGCCGACGGTGCGCACGTTCCACTTCGTGGAGACGGTGAGCTCGAACGCGGTCTTCGCGGTGTTGATCAGCTGGCTGATGAGCCGGGCGCACTTCGTTGGCGGCAGCAAGACGGACCACCACGGCCCGGCCACGCCGCGGCTGTCGAGCGCGAGCTGAGGCTCAGGGGACTTCGTCATCCAGCGGAGCAGCAGCCCATCGTTCCGCCCCGCGAGCAGCGCGAACAGGGTGAGCACCCTACCCGACGACGCAGTCCTTTCCTTTCGCCTTGGCTCGGTAGAGGGCGCGATCTCCAGCGTCGAACAGGGCCTTCGCGGTGGTGCCACGCTCGGGAAACACGGCGAGGCCGACGCTGACGGTCGGCTTGACCACCACCTTGTCCCGCTCGAAGGGGTGAGCAGCGACCGCCGCGCGCAGCGCCTCGGCCACCTTCACGGCCTCAGCGCGATCGGCGCCAGGGAGGAACGCGACGAACTCGTCACCACCGAAGCGCGACGCCGTGCCCTTGCCCGTCACCGCCTGAGCCAACAGGCGGCCGACCTGTCCGATGGTGAAGGCGCCCATGGCGTGGCCATGCACGTCGTTGATGGACTTGAGGCCATCGATGTCGAGCACCAGCAGCGCGACCTTCGTGCCGTTCTCGCGCGCCGCGCGCAGCGCCTCGTCGAGCGCGGCGTCGAAGCGGCGCGGGGAGAGCAGGCCGGTGAGGTCGTCGGTGGAGAGCATCGCCTCGACCTGCGCCTGGAAGGCGGCGTCGACCTCGTCGGCGATGGAGAAGCGCACCACCGTGTTGCTCAGGGAGATCTTGTCGCCGTTCTTCAGCTTGCGGCGCGACTTGAGGCGCGTGCCGTTGACCGCGGTGCCGTTGGTCGAGCCGAGATCCTCCACCTCGTAGCGCACGCGGCCGGCCAGTCCCTCGACCAGCTCGACGGCAGCGTGCTGCTTCGAGGCGCCGGCTTCGGTGAGCACCAACCCCGCGGACGGGTCGCGGCCGATGACCACACGGCCTTCCACGCGCGAGTGTGCGCCGAGGTCGGCATCAGTGCCCTGCACCACGACCAGGGTCGCGAGCTTGCGGCCCGGCGCGGCCACCGGCACCGGGCCTTGAGCCACGTTCTCGAGCGTGTCCGAGAGCGAGAACGGCTTTCCATCTGAGCGGGCCATCGTGCCGGCAAGGTAGCCCGAAATGAGCGGAATCCATTCGGTTGCCTGCCCGGGTGGACCGGTCTCAGGCGAACGTCGCCACCAGCGCCTCGAGCGACCCGGGCTCGAACGGCTTGGTGATCACCATCACCGCGTGCTGCGCGAGGAAACGATCGGACTCGGCCGTGTAGCTGCCGCCGGTCATGAAGACGATCCGCTCCAACGCCTCGGGCCTCACCCGCGCGAGCTCGGCATAGAGGTCCATGCCGCTGCAGACCGGCATCATCAGGTCACACAGCACCACGTCGGGCAGCTCGCCTTCCTTGAGCTTGGCCAGCCCCGACTCCCCGTCCGCCAGGAGCGTGACGTCGTGGTGGCGCAGCGCGCGCACGATGGAACGGCCCAGCGTCGGCTCGTCATCGATGACGAGCACCCGCACCCTGCGTGGTGTTGAAGCTTCTGACACGGACCACCCCCCCAGACGGCCTTCACCCTACTCCTCTGCAAGCGACTGTGCCTGCCTGACCAGGGAGAGGAACTCCCGCCTGTGGGGGTCATCTCCGACCGACGCGCTGGCCAGCTCGAGCACCTCGGCCCAGCTCGAGCGCCCCTTGTGCGGCGAGTCGCGCAGCAGCATCCCGAACTCCGCCACCGCTGCGGCAAAGCGCGCGTCAGGCGTGGCAGGGGTGAGCGCGTCGGGCACGGCGAACGAGAGCCGCCGGCTCGTCTCACCCTCGGGGTGCTTGTAGCGGACCTTCACCGTGAGCAGCTCGTCACCGCCCACCGCCGCGGAGGGCCGCTGGTACTCGAGCGGATCGATCGCCGGCACTTCGACGTGCTCACCCACCGGCACCACCTCGTAGAGCGCGGTGACCGTGTGACCCGCGCCGAGCTCGCCCGCGTCCTTCCGGTCGTCGTTGAAGTCTTCGCTGCGCAGCAGCCGGTTCTCGTAGCCGATGAGCCGGTACGCCTGCACGCGCGCGGGGTTGAACTCGAGCTGCAGCTTCACGTCCTTCGCGATGGTGACCAGCGTGCCCGACGCCTGCTCCACCAGCACCTTCTTCGCTTCCTGCAGCGTGTCCAGGTACGCGTAGTTGCCGTTGCCGCGGTCGGCGAGCTTCTCCAGCAGCGAGTCCTTGTAGTTGCCCAGGCCCAGGCCAAGCACGGTCAGCGCCACGCCGGACTTTGCCTTCGTTTCGATCAGCCTCGTCAGCTCGCCCTCGCTCGAGGTGCCCACGTTGAAGTCCCCGTCGGTGGCGAGGATGACGCGGTTGATGCCGCCCTTGCGGTAGTTCTCCTCGGCGGTGCGGTACGCGAGCTGAATGCCGGCGGCGCCGTGGGTCGAGCCGCCCGCGGACAGCTCGTCGAGCGAGGCGAGAATGCGCGCCCGCTCGGAGCCCGGGGTCGAGGGCAACACCAGCCCCGACGCGCCCGCGTACACCACGATGGCCACGCGATCGTCCTCGCGTAGCTGCGCCACCAGCAACTGCAGCGCCTTCTTCAGCAGCGGCAGCTTGCGCGGCTCCCCCATCGAGCCCGACACGTCGAGCAGGAAGACGAGGTTGGCGGCGGGCCGGCTCTTCGTCTCGAGCTCGCGGCCCTTGAGGCCCAGCTTCACCAGCCGGTGTGCCGGGCTCCACGGGCACGCCAGCACCTCGGCGTGCACGGCGAAGGGGCTGTCGCCGGCCGGCGCGGGGTAATGAAAGGGGAAGTAGTTCACCAGCTCCTCGATGCGCACCGCGTCCTTCGGGGGGCGCGCGCCCGAGGCGAGCAGGCGGCGCACGTTCGCGTACGACGCGGTGTCGACGTCGATGGAGAAGGTGGAGAGCGGGTTGTGCCGCGCCTCGAGGAACGGGTTGTCGTCGAGCCGCGCGTAGCTCTCGGTGTTCATCCCCGCGGGCGGCGGCGCTTCTTCGACGGAGGAAGCCCACCGGTACGAGGCGGGGTGCGGGGCGTACGAGCAGGCGGCGAAGGCGAAGACGACGGCGAGGGTGGGGCGGCGCATGGCGGTCTCTTTCGTGAGGGTGGCTGCAGAGAAGAAGACTCCGGAGCGCCCGGCCGCCGCTTCACGGTTTCTTCATGGCTTCCTCATCGTTGCTGATTCTCGCTCGCGCACTTGGGCGTACGCTGCGCGCCCATGGAGCTCACCCTCATCCGCCACGCCATCGCCGTCGACGGACCCGACGACGCCGCTCGACCTCTCTCGAAGAAGGGCCGGCGCCGCTTCGAGCAGAGCGTGAAGACCCTCGACGAGCTGGGCTTCCGCTTCGACAAGGTGCTGCACAGCCCGAAGGTGCGCGCCGTGGAGACCGCTGAGCTGCTCGCGCCGCTGTGCGACGGCGAGCTCGCTTCGACCGCGCTGCTGGCGAGAGCACCCGACGTCGCGCTGTGGGAGCTGCTCGAGGGGGACCGCCTCGCGGTGGTGGGCCATGAGCCGCACCTGTCCTCCCTGCTCTCCTGGCTGGTGACGGGCGAGCCCACGGGCGGGAACTTCGAGCTCAAGAAGGGCGCGGTCGCGCAGTTGGTGGGCGAGCCCGGCCCCGCGGGCATGAAGCTGCGCTCGCTGCTGCAGCCGAGGGTGTTGCGCCGATGAGGCTCGATGCGACGGCCTGGCTCACCCACCTCGACGACGCGCGCACCCTCGCGCTGGCAGGCGACGTGGAAGGCGTCCACCAGGTGCGGGTGGCGCTGCGCCGCCTGCGCGTGTGGCTCGGCTTCAAGGGGCACGACTCCCTCCAGGAAGAGCTGCGCTGGGCGTGCGGCGAGCTGGCGTTGCTGCGTGACCTCGACGTGTTCGGCGAGGTGCTCACCTCCGAGGCGCTGGAAGAGCTGCGCCCCGGCGCCGTGGAGGCGGCCGCCGAGGCGCTCGGCTCGGAGCGCTGGCTGGCGTTGCGCCAACGGCTCACCGCGGTGCGGTCACCGAAGCGGGCCCGGGCCAAGCGCACCCTGCCCAAGCTCGAGAAGAAGCTGGAGCAGCTCCGCCGCGCGCTGCCGCCCGGAGACGGTGAGGCGCTCCATCGCCTGCGCCGGCAACTGCGTCGCGTCCGCTACGCGCGCGAGTGGCTGGGGCTCGGCACCTCTGACCTGGGGGCAGAGCAGGAACGACTCGGAGCCCTGTGCGACCTGCTCGCGCTCTCGAACTTCGCCACCCGCCTCGGGGTCGAGGTGCCTTCCCCGCTCGAAGAAGGCATCGCCCGGGCGTTCGAGCTGCTCGAGGCGCATCAATGATCAGCGCAGGGCGCTGGCTCCTGGCCGTGTTCTTCGTGGTGGCGGGGCTCAACCACTTTCGCGACCCCGCGTTCTATCTCTCGATGATGCCGCCGCCGCTGCCGTTCCCCGAGGCGCTCAACGCCCTCAGCGGCGCGTGTGAAGTCGCCGGAGGCGTGGGCGTGCTCGTACCGCGCACCAGGCGCGCTGCGGGCTGGGGCCTCATCGCGCTGCTCATCGCCGTCTTCCCCGCGAACATCTACGCCGCGCTACAGGGCCAGCTCGCCGGCCTCGCCGCGCCGGCGTGGGCGCTCTGGGCGCGCCTGCCTTTCCAGGCGCTGTTCCTGGCCTGGGTCTGGGCGGTGACGCTCAGGAAGGAGAAGCACCCGTGAGCACCGCCGAGCTGTTCTCCCGTGCGCAGGCCGAGGCGGTGAACGAGGACGGCGACCCCGAGGCGTACTGGGAGGTGGTGAACGCGCTCCACGACGCCGCGCCGCACGAGGTGTGGAGCCTCGTCGCGCCGCTCGCCACCCACGACGACGTGCGCCTGCAGCAACTGGTGCCCGACGTGCTGCGCGGCCTCGGCCGGGAGGCCCAGCCGCTCGCGGCGCAGACCCTGGAGCTGTTCGCGAAGATGGTGGCCGCCGGGCCTCCGGCCGAGCTGCTCGCCTGCATCGCCAACGCCTGCGTCGACTTCCACGACGCGGCGGTGGTGACGATGCTGGCGCCGCACGCCGGGCACTCCGACGACGGCGTGCGCGAGGGCGTGCTGCACGCGCTGCGGCGTTCCAGCCACCCCGACGCGCTCGCCGCGTTGATCAACCTCTCGCGCGACGGGGTGGAAGAGCTGCGCGAATGGGCCACCTTCGCGCTGGGCTCGCAGCTGCCGCTGGTCGACGGCCCCGAGGTGCGCGAGGCGCTCGCGGCGAGGTTGACCGACGCGCACGAGCCCACCCGCGACGAGGCGATGATTGGCCTGGGCCTGCGGGGGGACGCGCGGGCCATCGGCCCCCTGCGCAGCCAGCTCGAGCGCGGCTTCGTGGGGGTGGCGTTGTTCGAAGCGGCGCGCGCGCTGGCGAGCCCGAAGCTGGCCGAGGCGCTGCGCGCGCTCGAGAAGAACCCGAAGCTCACCGACGACGAGCGGGCCGAGCTCACCGCCGCCATCGCCGCCTGCGGCTAGGCCACGGCCAGGGACGGCGGCAGGGTGACGTGGAAGGCGGTGCCCTTGCCCACCTCGCTCTCGAAGGTCAGCTCGCCGCCGAGCGAAGAGACGATGCCGCGGCACAACGACAACCCCAGCCCCGTGCCCACCCCCACCGGCTTGGTGGTGAAGAACGGGTCGAAGACGCGCGCGCACGCCTCGGGGGGAATGCCCTGGCCCGTGTCGTTGACGTCGACCACCGCGCGGCCGCGGGCGTCGGTGCGGATGGTGACGGTCACCTCGTTCAGCAGCGCCGCCCCCTCGGGAATGGCCTGCGCGGCGTTGACGAGGAGGTTCAGGAACACCTGGGTGAGGCGCCCGTCACTGCCCCGCACCACCGGGGCGTGGGCGAAGTGTTTCACCAGGCGGGCCCGGTGGCGGATCTCGTGCGAGGCCATGCGAATGGCCGCCTCGACCACGCGCTCGAGATCGACGGGCCCGCGGTCCGCCTCGTCGCTGCGTGAGACGGTCTTCAGGTCGCGCACGATGTCGCGCACCCGCTCGGCGCCTTCGATGGCTTCCCCGAGCGCGTCGCGGCAGTCGTCCAGTTGGTCCAGGGTGAGCCGCAGCGCGGCAGGCACGTTCGCCGGACCCGTGGCCAGCCACGCCGCGCCCGCCGCGTTGTGCTCGGTCACCTGGCGCATCGCCGAGGCCAGGTTGCCGAGGATGTAGGCGAGCGGGTTGTTGATCTCATGCGCGACGCCGGCGGCCAGCGTGCCGATCGACGCCATTCGATCTCCGAGAATCAACCGCGCCTGCAGTTCCTTGCGCTCGGTGATGTCGCGGACCACCACGATGAAGGCCTCGGGGTTCCGGTCTTCTCCCAGGATGGCGGTGGCGCTGAGCTCGGCGGGGAAGCGCGACCCGTCCTGGCGGGCCATGCTCAGCTCGAAGTTGCGAACCCCGCCGGTGCTGCGCAGCTGGCCGAAGGCCTCCTCGGCGCGCGCGTGGTCCTCGGCGGCGAAGAGCTGCAGCTGGCTTTGCCCGACCAGGGCTCCGGTGGCGTGACCGTGCATCGAGGTGAGGCGCTCGTTGCACAGCAGGAAGCGCCCATGGAGCCCCACCACCCCCACCCCGTCGGGGAGCGTGTCGACGAGCGAGCGGTAGAGCTTCGCGCTCTCCTTCGCGGCGTGGTCGGCCTCGCGCTGCTCAGCCCGGCCGCGGGCGTCGCGGCATTCGCGCTCGACCACGCCGACCAGCCGCACCAGCTTGTCCTTCATCAGGTAATCGTGGGCGCCCGCCTTCATCGCCGCCGCGGCCGTCTCTTCGCCCACGGTGCCCGAGACGATGATGAAGGGAATGTCCAACCCGCGGCGCTGGAGGGTGGCGAGCGCGCCCAGGGCGCTGAAGCGGGGCAACGAGTAGTCGCAGATGACGAGGTCCCAGCGCTCGGCCAGCAGCGCGTCGTCCATGGCCTCTTCGGTCTCGACCCGTGTCGAGGTGGTGGCCAGCCCGCCGCGCTTGAGCTGCTGGAGCACCAGCTGGGCGTCGTCCTCGACGTCTTCCACGAACAGGATCTTGAGGGTCGTCATCACGCCGCTCGCGGCGCGGGCGGCGCTTCGTTGATCACGAGCCAGTAGATGCCCAGCTGGCGGACCGCCTCGGCGAACTGGGTGAAGTCGACCGGCTTGCGGATGTAGCTGTTGGCGCCGCCGGAATAGCCGCTGATCAGATCCTGCTCTTCTTTCGACGAGGTGAGGATCACCACGGGCACCAGCCTGGTGCGCTCGTCGGCGCGCAGGCGCCTGAGCACCTCGAGGCCGTCGATGCGGGGCAGCTTCAGATCGAGCAACAGCAGCTGCGGGAGCTTCGTCACGTCGCGGCCCGCATGAGCCCCGGTGCCGAAGAGGTAGTCGAGCGCCTCGACCCCGTCGCGCGCCACCTCGACGCGATTGGCGATGTTGTTCTTGGTGAGCGCGCGAATGGTGAGCGCCTCGTCATCGGGGTTGTCTTCGACCAACAAGATGACTCTGTCCATGCTCAGTCCCTGCCCTTGCCCAGCGTGAAGGAGATGGTGGCGCCCTCGTCGACGACGCCCTCGGCCCAGGCGCGCCCGCCGTGCCGGTGCATGATGCGCTGCACGGTGGCCAGCCCGATGCCGGTGCCCGGAAAGTCGGCCATGGCGTGCAGCCGCTGGAACGCGCCGAAGAGCTTGGGTGCGTAGCGCATGTCGAAGCCCGCGCCGTTGTCCCGCACGAAGAAGACCGGGGCCCCGTTCTCGGGCGCGGCCTGCCCCACCTCGATGCGCGCGAGGGCCCGCCGCGAGGTGAACTTCCACGCGTTGCCGATGAGGTTCTCGAGCGCGATGCGGATGAGCTCGGGGTCACCGTCGGCGGTCAGGCCGGGGGCGACGACGATCTCGACCTGGCGGCCCGGCTCGCGCAGCCGCAGCTCGGCGACGATCTCGTTCACGACGGCCGAGACCGGCACCCTCGCGTGCTTCAGGGTGCTGCGCGACAGCATCGAGAGCTTGAGCAGGTCGTCGATGAGGTGCCCCATGCGCTGGGCGCCGGCCCGAATGCGCGCGAGGTGCGCCTTCCCCTGCGCGTCGAGCGAAGGGCCGCTGTCTTCCAGCAGCGCCTGGCTGAAGCCGTCGATGCCCCTCAGCGGCGCGCGCAGGTCGTGCGAGACGGAATAGGCGAACGCCTCGAGTTCCCGATTCACCGTCTCCACGTTGGCCTTGGCCGCGAGCGTGCGGCGCTCCGAGGTGTTGAGCGACCCCAGGTTCCACAGCGCGGTGGCCGAGAGCAGCACCACCGTCGCCACCGCGAAGAGGGCCACGCCGAACTCGGCGCTGAAGAGCCCGGCCCGCTGGCCTTCGAGCTTGAGCCACCCTTCGCCGATGGGGAGCAGGACCGCGACCGGCAGGAAGCGACGGGCGAGCCGGCTGCCCGCCCCGGGACCCGTCAACAGCGCCATGAGGCCCCGAGCAGGATGGGCCGCGAGCGCACCGCAGCAGAGGAGCAGCAGGCCGGCGGCCACCACGAGCGGCATCGGCAGCTGGCCCGACGGCCCGTAGAAGGACGGGACGCCGTACGCGTAGCCACACACCGCCACCAGGCAGACCGAGCAGGCGGCCAGCAGCGCGGCCTCGGCGAAGCCGGAGGCCCGGGCCCAGCTGCCCCCGACGAGCCCGGCTCCGCAGAAGAGAAAGGCGAGCGCGGTGTTGGGGCCCATGCGGTTGGGGGTCGAGTCGGTCGAGGAATCAGAGAGCAATCGATCGATGCCGAGGCTGTTCCCGGTGAGGAACTCGCCCAGCGTCGCCAACCCGAGCACGGCGAGGGTCGCTGCGAGGGCCCCGCTCAGCCGCCGCAGCGAGGGGTGGCGCGCGGTGTCGAAGGCGAGCGCCAGCCCGGCGAGCAACAGGCCCGCCGCCGTGTTCGCCTTCAGCGTCACGAAGGTGAGGTCGCGCCCGCGCAGAAAGGGAATGTCGAAGGCCCAGCCCACCAGCCCGAGCGCGCCGATGGCCGTCACGACGGCGGCCGCGCCCCTGGAGAAGTCCAGCAAGGTCCAGGTGCGGCTCGTGCCTGCCGGTGGGAACGGGAGATTGCCCACCTCGATCGGCCGAACCTGAAGAGCGATGATCAACCGTAACGGTTGCGCCGCTACGGCCCGTGCTCAATTCGGCTTATTCGCGCGCAACCGTTGCGCTGGCGCGATTGCGAGCGGTTGCGACGGAGGAATGACCTCGTGACTACCCGAAATACCCCGCGGGCCACGCCGGCCGCGGGGTGAGGTGCGGCAAGCCGCGACGCACGGGAGCGTACG
Source organism: Archangium sp. (assembly GCA_030681645.1). GTDB lineage: Bacteria > Myxococcota > Myxococcia > Myxococcales > Myxococcaceae > Archangium_A. Next base: position 87,623 of record JAUXRX010000046.1, on the reverse strand, counting down.
CCGCCCAGATCTCGGGAAACGCGGCTGCCAGGGACGGCACGGTGCCGTGGCGCACGTTGACGCGATCGACGTGCAGCACCCGGCCACTGCTGAGCTTCACCTGCCAGCCCGCACCTTCGGCCGAGACGTCCTCCACCGCGCCCGCCACGTACTCGAGGCCGCCGAGCCGCAGCAGCCGGGAGAGGATGAAACGATTGAACAGGTCCGCCCGCGGCGCGAGGGCGAACGCCTCGGGGCCGTTGAGGGTGACGCGCGTGTCCGGGCGCAACCGGCTCTTCAGCAGCGCGTCGACCGCGGCCGGCACGGCGAGCCCGGCGTGCCGCGCGTGCAGGTGCGCGTTCGCGTCGACGTCGCCCCGGCCCTCGAGCTCTCGCTCGATGGTGAGCAATTCCTGCTCGATCGCAGCCATGCCTTCCACCTCGGCGAGGCGGTCCGCCAGCTCGGCGTGAGAGAAGCCCGCCAGCCGCAGGTAGAGGGTGTCGATGACGCCGCCCTCGCCGATGCCGGTGACGAGGTGATGCCTCGCAGGCCCCGGGCGCACCGTGCCGATGTCGGCGTCGGTCCAGTACGAGGCGAGGGGCAACGCGCCGAAGGTCTTCTCCACGCCGACGCCGAGCGCGAGCACCACCGCGTCGAAGCGTTCGCCCGAGACGGAAGGTCCTTCGCCGAGCGTGACCGCGCCCGCCGCCGAGCGCACCTCGATCTTCGAGCGCGCGGTCTCGACGGCGAAGGCGTTGAGCACCTCGGCGGCCATGTCCGCGGCGAGGCCCGCGTGCCAGTCGAGCAGCGGCAGCCCCGCGCGCGGATTCCGCGAGCCCGGCCGCGGCCACTCGTGGATGTGCGGGTGGATCCACCGGGTGTGGTTGTGCCGCTGCGTGGCGAGGAGCGCCGGGGCCCGCTCGAAGAGCGTCACCAGCACGCCCTTGCGTCCGAGCGCGGCGGCGGCAGAGAGGCCCGCGAAGCCACCTCCGATGACAGCGGCGCGCTGCCCGGCGACGAGCCGCTTCGTCTCGATCAACGCCCAGGCGAGGTTGTGACCGCGTATCGCCTGGAGCTGGATGGAGACCCAGCGCTCGAAGCAGCCGCAGACGAACACGCCAGCGTGCCCCGGCACCAACGCGTACGGGAGGATCTCGTCGAGCATGGTTGGCCACGGAGGCTGCCACGCTCTCGGCAGCAGTCCTCGAGCTTTCTCGCCCTTCCCCAACCCTCTGTTCCCCTCGAGGCGCGAGTTCGCCTTCCCCCTCGGGGAGAGGGAGACACTTGTCTCGAAGCAACGAGTAGGTTCCGCGCATGTCGTCAGACGTGACGCCCGTGCGGCTGTTGATCAAACCCGTCATCAAGCAGGCGCAGGTGCTCGCCGAGCGGGTGTCGACGGAGCTCCCCACGCACGAAGGCCTGCAGCGCGCCACGCGCATGGTGACCGGCGCCGCCGAGAAGGCCGAGCGCATCGCCGCCGAGCAGAAGCGCCCGTGGAGCCCGCATCGGCTGCCGGTGATGTTCCTGGGCGCGGCGCTGGTGGGGCTGCTCACCTTCCTCTACTGGCAGTTCTTCAACGTCTCGACGCTCTCGCTCGCGCTGCCGGACCGCGACGCGATGTTGATTCGCGAGAACCTCGCGGCGGACACGCGGGTGAACGTGAAGATCGTCGACGTGCCCGGCTCGCGCGAGGCGGCCGGGCTGCTGGAGAAGGGCGAGGTCGACCTGGGCTTCATCCAGGGGGGCGTGTCCATTCCCTCGCGGCTGCTGCGCCTCGAGACGCCCACGCGCGAGCTGGTGCTGTACTTCGTGCGCGAGCGCGTCGCGGGCCCCTCGCAGGTGAAGAAGGTGCTCACCTCGGTGGAAGGCGAAGGCAGCCACTCGGTCGCGCAGGGCTTCTTCGGCGCGTGGGGCGTGACGGTCAGCTACGTGCACGCGTGGAAGGAGGTCACCGCCAACGAGCACTACGTGGTGCCCGACGACGTCGACGCGGTCTTCGTGGTGAAGGACCTGGGCGACGAGAAGGGGCTGCTGGGCGCGGAGCGCCTGGTGAAGCAGGGCTTCCGCTTCGAGAGCCCGGCCCTGGGCGCCCGGGCGAGCCGCTTCGACTACCTCACCCCGTACACGCTGCCGCGGGGGCACGTGCGGGCGGACCCCGCGATTCCCCCGGCGCCGGTGGACACGTACTCGGTGTCGACCTTCCTGGTGGCGCGCCAGGGCCTGACCCCGCGGCTGCTCACCCAGGCGGCGAACGTGATCGAAGCGCACCCGCGCACCATCTCCGAGGGCAGCTTCCGCCTGAGCTCAGGCGAGGCGAGCGAGCTGTTCCAGGGCGTCGACGCGTTCTTCTCCATCCTGGTGAACATCGGGCTGGCGTTCCTCGCGCTGCTGGGCCTCGACGTGTTCGCGTACCGCAAGCAGTTCCACGAGCTCAACTCGTTGGTGAGCCTGGTGAGCATGCTGCAGTCGAACAAGGACGTGCTGGGCGTGCCCCTCGAGCAGCGGGCGGAGAACCTGCACTACCTGAGCCTCTGCTCGGACATGCTCAGCCTGATCAGCGCGATCAGCGGGTTCTACACGCAGGAGAACAGCTCGCTCTTGTTCAACAACCTGTCGGAGGTCGTTCATCAGCGGTGTGACTCGCTGAAGATCAACATCCAGCTCAAGCTGCTGCACGCGATGGTGAAGCAATAAGTCTCCCTCTCCCTGCGCAGCGGGGAACGGCGAACTCGCGCCTCGAGGGGAAGGAGGGCCGGGGTGAGGGGCCCAATCCGGGGTCAGCTGCCGCGGCGCGAGCCGGGCGTGCCACCATTCGCCGAGCGACCGACGCGGCCCGGGTTCTGCGCGGTGAAGGGGTTGCTCGAGGGCTTGGTCACGTGCACCTTCGGCTTCTTCGCGCCTTCAGCCTTCGCGACCTCGGCCACCTTCGTCTCAGCGGGTTTCTTCGCTTCTGCTTTCTTCGTCATCGCTCTTCATACCCCGCCCGCCTTCGGCGCGCGCGCCTGGATGCCGTCGAACAGCCGGGTGGCGTAGCTGACCAGCTTCGTGCCGTCCTTCGCCTTCATGGTGAGCACGCTGAAGCGCCGCCCGCGGTTGCCGAACTGCTCGCGCTCGCACGAGGCGAGGTCCTGGTAGCGCAGCAGCCGCACCTTCTTCCCGCGCAGCCGCACCACCCCGAAGGAAGGCGCCAGCCACCCGTGGCGCTTGTGCACCTGGAGAAAGTGCACCGCGCAGTACGCCATCAGCCCCAGGCCGGCGAAGAACCCGGGGATGTGCGGGGCGTTCACCAGCACCATCGGCGCCAACGAGGGCTCCTCCGCGAGGAGCGAGAAGGTCTCGCCCCACTCACCCATGAAGGTGATGCCCGCGCCGACGGCGAGCATCCCCGCCAGGAAGAGCAGCAGGTACCACGCCATGGTGTCGCCCTCGTCGGAGACGAAGCCGTCGGTCTTCAACACCTGCTCCACCTCGTCGCGCTCGGCCTGGGTCAGGTCTGCGAGGGTCAGCTTCTGAACGCCGCTCATGAGCCGCATTCTGGCGCATTCCTGTGCGAGCCTTGAGCGCGATGAACGAAGACCTCGAGCTGGCCTGCCGGGCGCTGGCAGGTGACGCGACCGCCTTGGCCGAGGTCGACCGCCGCATCACCACCGAGGGTGCGCGCGTGGCGGCGGCCCAGCACCTGCCCGCCGACGAGGTGCAACAACTGCTGCGCGAGCGGCTGCTCGTGGGGACCCCACCGAAGCTGAGCCTCTACGACGGCACCGGCCCGCTGTCAGCGTGGCTGCGCGCCGTCGCGGTACGCGTCTCGAGCAACGCCCGGCGCAGCGGCGCCCTGGAAGAGGCCGTGTCCACCGTGCCGGAGTCAGCGCTCGGCGAGCCCACCGCCGAGCTCACGCTGCTGCGACTGCAGTACCGCGCGCACTTTCGCGAAGCCTTCGCCGAGGCGCTGCGTGGGCTCGACCCGAAGGAGCGCACGGTGCTGCGGCTGCACACCCTCGACGGCCTCAGCCTCGCCAGCATCGGCACCATGTTCCAGCGCGACGCCTCGAACGTCTCGCGGTGGCTGGGGCGGATCCGGGAACGGCTGCTCGAAGACACGCGCAGTGCGCTGGGGCGCAGGCTCTCGCTCGAGGGCTCCGAGCTGGAATCGCTCATGCGCGTCGCCGACAGCGAGCTGACGATGAGCCTGTCCGGCCTGCTCTCCTGAAGCGGCCTCGCAAGGAAATGCAGGCAGAGGTGTCTTCCTTTCAGAAAGGGAACATCACCATGCAACTCCAGAGAATCGCTGCGCTCCTCGCCGTCCTCGCCACCACCGCCTTCGCTCAGAACCCCCTTCACCTCGCCGTCGGCGCGCAGAAGACGCTCAGGCTGCTGGGCATTCAGCGCGTCGCGCTGGGAGACCCGTCGGTCGCCGACGTGCAGGCCCTGGGGAACAGCGAGCTCATCGTCATCGGCGTGTCGGCCGGGCGCACCCGGTTGCTCGTATGGAAGGCGGGCGCGAGCACGCCGGAGACCTTCGAGGTGACCGTGAGCGGTCCCGGGAGTGCTGCCGCCCCCCCGCCTCCCCTGCCGATGGAGACCACGCCGGTGCCGTCATTCTCCGCGACGCTCAAGGTGGGTGAGCAGACCACGCGCTCGACGATCAACCTGCAGCGCATCGCCATCGGAGACCCAGCCATCGCCGACCTCCGCACCACCGACGCGACCCTCACCATCGCGGCCCTCGCGCCGGGAAAGACGAACGTGCTGCTCTGGTTTGCCGACGGGCATCGCGAGCAGTGGCTGGTGACGGTAGTGAAGTAGAAGGCCTCGATGACCCCGGCGGTCGCCTGCCCTGACGAAAACGAGCTGGTGCGCTTCGCCCGGGGCGCGCTCGACGACACGGCGGGCTCGCAGCTCTCGTCGCACCTCGACACCTGCGCGTCGTGCCGGCACGCGGTGGCCGAGGCAGCGAGTGAAGAGCCGCTGGCTCCGCCCACCGTGACCGCGGGCGCGCGCGTGGGACGATACGAGGTCGACGCGCTGCTCGGCTCGGGCGCGATGGGCGCGGTGTTCTCGGCGCGTGACGCGTCGCTGCATCGGCGCGTGGCCATCAAGCTGCTGCACACCGCGGGCGACGAGCTCTCCCGCGCGCGGCTCGATCGCGAGGCGCAGGCGATGGCGCGCCTCAATCACCCGCACGTGGTGACCGTGTACGAGCTGGGCGACTGGACCGGCGGACGCTTCATCGCGATGGAGCTCATCGAAGGGAAGACGCTCGACGCCTGGCTGCCGGGCACTTCGCTCGCGGCGCGCCGGCAGGTGTTGCTCGATGCGGGCCGGGGACTGGCCGCGGCGCACCAGGCGGGCGTGGTGCATCGCGACTTCAAGCCGCGCAACCTGCTGGTGGGCGCCGACGGGCGGGTGCGGGTGACGGACTTCGGGCTCTCGCGTCCGCTTCCGAGCGGCACAGGGCCGGTGTCGTCGAGCCTGCTGGCCACGCAGCACGGCGCGCTCGTCGGCACGCCCGCGTGGATGTCGCCCGAGCAGCTCGACGGCCGCACGGCGGACGAGCGGAGTGATCAGTTCGCGTTCTGCGTGGTGTGGGTCGAGGCACTCACCGGCAAGAAGCCCTTCTACGGCGCCAGCCGCGAGGCGCTGCGGGAGGCGATGCGCGGGGTGCCGGCGCTCGGGCGGGAGCTGAGCTCCCTCGAACGCGGGGCGTTGCTGCGGGGGCTGTCGGAGGATCCCTCGGCTCGCTTCGATTCGCTGGAAGCGCTGTTGACGGCGCTGACGCGGAAGCCGAAGCGCTGGCCCTTGGCCGTGGGCACGGCGGTGCTCCTGCTCGCGGGTGGCGTGGGCTGGAAGGCGGCTCCCCGCACCCAGCTCGAGGCACCGTCCATCATCGAGCTCGCCGTGGGCAAGATGCACACGCTCGAGACGAAGTGCCTCGCCCGCGTCGCCGTGGGCGACCCCCACATCGCTGACGTGAAGACGCTGGGCGATGGCGAACTCCTCGTCGTCGGCGCGTCGGCCGGGGAGACCACGCTGCTGGTCTGGGACTGCAACAACTGGCGCTTCGACTACACCGTGCGCGTCACGCCCGCGAAGTGATCAACGCTGGTGCGCCTCGAAGACCTTCACGATCTCCTGCCCATCGCGCGTGAAGGTGAGCCTGGCCGCGCCGTTCGCCGTCACCATCACCTTGAGCCGCGTCTGCGTTCCGCCGTCGGCCGCGCGCAACGCACCCTCGTACGAGGTGTTTCGCGCCACGCCCGGTCCCGCTCCGCAGCAGGGCCCACCACCACCGCCGCGGCCACAGGCCAGGAACGCGTTGCTGCACGCGGGAAGGAGCGCGACCAGCCAGAGCCACCTCACAGGGCCTCCAGCGTGACGGTCTGCACGACGCCGGTGAACGGGTCGGTGAGGTCCAGCTCCACCGCGCTCGCGGTCTGGCTGCAGCCAACTGGGGCAGAGGTGCCCACTGCGCGGAGATCGACGAGCTCGTGATCGAACGCGAAGCCTGCGTCGGTCTCGAAGCGGCCGGTGGTGGGCGAGCGCGTCACCGACTCGCCGTTGAAGGTGGCGAAGGTCGGAAACAGGGCCAGCGCCTCTTCGAGTGGCGGTGGACACGGCGCGGGCGGTGACGCGGAAACGTCTCGAGGTGAGAAGAGCAACGCGAGCGCGGTGAGCGTGGTCAGCACGACGAGCCGTCTGGTCATCAGAATCTCCAACGCCCGCGGCCGACGCGCGACGGAGTGTACTCGCATGCGGCTACGCTGACGACGCTTGAGCCAACCGCAGAGCCAGCCGCGCGGGTTGTGGAGTCCGGCCATCGTCGCCGGCGTGTTGATGGCGTTGTGCTTCATCCGCGCGATGAGCTGGCAGTACCTCGACGAGAAGGCCTCCGCCCTGCGCCTGACGCCTCGGGGTGAGCACCTGCAGGCCGCCGCGGCCATCGCCATTCCGCTCTTCCCCGCGATGGCGTTGCTCTGGTCCGCCATCACCCGGCGGCTGAAGACGCGCCTCGCGGTGGTGCTGGTGTTGCTCACGGGGTTCGGTGCTGCAGCCGGCTTCGTCTCGGTGTGGGCGTGGTCGCCTTTCTTCGACGGTCATTACCGCGCGGTCGCCGTGTCTCCTGACGGACGGCTGGAAGCGCACCTGCGTGAGAGCGGTCTGCTCGGCTGCAACGGCACCGTGTACATCACCGAGCGTGGGGGTATCTGGGGCGCGCCCAGCGTCGAGCGGGCGGTCGACTGCGACAGCATGGGCGTGCGCTGGCTCGAGGACGGTGGCGTGGAGATCACTGGAGAGATGCCGAAGCCTTTGGACCTGAATTTCGGGCCGCACTGACGCCCCGCGGATCAGCTTTGAGATGGAGAATCGCGGTCAGGTCAGGCGCAAGGGCGCCACGTCCAGAGTTCGCCGGCAGTATATACGGTTCGCGTGTCCGAGCAGCACCCTCCTCCTGAAGGCACCGTCGAGCGCTGGGCGTGGGACTTCGTCAGCTCCACCAGCCTCGAGACGAAGCTCGCGCCGCCGCCTCCTCCTTCGACGTGGGCGACGCCCTCGCAGCGCTGGGTGCTGAACGCGCCCGGCCGGCCGCCCGAGCTGGTGCAGCGCACCGAGCGCAAGAAGGCCGCGCGCCCCGGTGCGCTCAAGGACCCCGCCAAGCGCGCCGAGGTGCTGCACACCTTCCTGCACCACGAGCTCCAGGCCGCCGAGCTGATGGCGTGGGCCCTGCTCAATTTTCCCGACACTCCCGAGCCGTTCCGCCGCGGGCTCCTCGGCATCTGCCGCGATGAGCTGCGGCACCTGCAGCTCTACCGCGCGCACCTCGTCACCCTCGGTCATCCGTTCGGCACGATGCCCGTCAAAGACTGGTTCTGGGAGCGCGTTCCCGGTGAGTCGATCACGCCGCAGCACTTCGTCGCGCGGCTCGGTGTCGGCTTCGAGGGCGGCAACCTCGATCACGGCGCGCGCTTCACCGCGTACTTCGCCTCGGCGGGTGACCCGCGCGCAGCAGAGATCCAGGCGCAGATCACCGAGGAGGAGATCGCTCACGCGTCGTTCGCCATTCACTGGTTCCGCGCGTTCACCGGCGGGCTCGACTTCGAGACGTGGCGCACCTTCCTGCCGGAGCCCATCACCCCGTCGATGACCCGCGGCACGCCACTCAACCTCGAGGCGCGCCGGCGCGCGGGCTACCCCGAGGCGTTTCTCGACGCGCTCGCTGCCTGGGGAACCAGTCATGGCGAGCGCTGAGCCCGTCGCGTGGGTCCTCAACCTCGACGCCGAGGACGAGCTCGTTCATCCGGGAGCGCACACGCCGACGGCGGTGCTGAAGGCGCGGGTCGAGGCGTTCCTGCCGAAGCTGGCGGGGCTGATTCTCCCAGGTGATCAGATCATCTGGCCGGGTGACCAGTCCGTCGACCCGTCGCTCATCGGCCGCGCCTGGTGTCCGACGCGGTGGGCGCTGAGCCAGATGGAGCGTGCCGGAGTCCGCCTTCCCCGGGCGCCGAGCATGGAGGTGCTGCGCCGGGTGAATCATCGCCGCTTCTGTCACGAGCTCGGTCAGACGCTGCCGGGCGCGGGGTACGCGGACAACGCGGCGCAGGTCGCGGCGTTGCTCGTTGGTGAGTGTCTACTCAAGCGTCCACTCGGGTACGCCGGCCGGGGCCGGAGGAAGCTCCGCGGCGGTGAGGTGTCGGACGTCGACCAGGCCTGGATCGACGCGTCACTTCGCGACGGCGATGGTCTGCAGGTCGAGCCGTTCGTGCAGCGCGAGGTCGATTGCGCGTTGCATGGTTGGCTCGATGAGGACGGCTCGTGCAGGTGGGGCGAACCCACCGAGCAGGTGGTGGATGCGAACGGCGCGTGGGTGTCGACTCGCGTGGCTGCGAGTTTGACTGCGCAGGAACTCGAGGCTCTCAACGGCGAGGGTCGGCGCACTGCCTCGGCTCTTCACGCTGCCGGGTACTTCGGTCCGTTCGGGGTCGATGCGTTCCGGTGGCGTGACTCGTCGGGGCTGACGCGGTTTCAGCCTCGGTGCGAGATCAACGCCCGGTACTCGATGGGCTGGGCCGTCGGCATGGGTGGCTTTCGGCCGCTGCGCTGAAGGACGACAATTACCCACTCCTCCGGCCTGCCTTCAGAGACAACTATTGACAGTGCAAGATGGATTGCAGGTCACGCAGTGCTCAGACGCATTTCGCGCGGAACTTCGACAAACAGTGGGGAAAGTCGACTGCCGGGGGGAGATCTTTCCAGGCGAGTAGCAGGCAAGAGGTGCCGCCAGCCCATTCTCTCGCCCTTGAGGCGTGTTCGTGTCGCACGACCAGTAGACCATCGCGCAGTAGAAGCCATCGCCGCCGCCGGCTCCGCTCGTTCCGCCGCCCGCCCCGCCACCGGGGCCGCCGCCTTCGCCGATATCCCAACCGCAACCGCACAGAAGCAGGCACGCCTTGAATGCGAGACGATGAATCAAAATGCCCTCCCCAGATTGACAATGAACACAAGTCCATTCACGACGAGGAAGTCGGCGCCAACAGACCAATACCCACGCTCCCGATCGCTTCGAAACTGGAACTTCAGCCCCAACAGGGCCTTGCCTACGAACTCACCCACGCCAACCCCGCCCAGGTAGGCCCCGAGGGCACCAGCGCGGAACACCACCTCAGAGGCGGACGAGCCAAGCCGAACCCCGACGTCCACGACCAGGCTCGCGGGCACCGTGGACAACGCTATCGAGCGTGCCCTGAGAACGCCGGACGCAGTGTAGCGATAGCCGATTCCCAGATTGAAGCCGATCAACGCTCCTGCCCAGCGATGCAAGACGACATCAAGTCCGAGGATTGCTCCCGTTCCGGCGCCCCCCGCAAACTCGAAGGAACCTTCCACGAAGAAGAAGGCGCCAGCTCCGCGCGCTTCGTAGACGTCCTCTGCTGGTTGCGCTCGCAGCTTCTCTGCCTCTGAAGTGCCCGGCGGGAGGTTGGTCTCTGAGTGGTTAGAAAGGCCCTCTTTGCACTCAGCTCTCAGCCTCCCATCCGCATCAAGTGGGGCGGCGCGGTCACATCGCGGCTCCTCTGGCGCGATGCTCTCGATCCTGAGCGGTGCTCGGAGCTTTGCGATCTCAGGAGCAGGCGGGGTGGAGGCCGGCAAGGGCGGGACACCTGATCCTTGCTGATGCGGGGATTGAGGCCAGACACAGACGCCGCCCTCGCAGATGCGATCGCCCTTGCAGTCCGTGTCCTTCTCGCAGCCCACACCGGACAGAACCACGAGTGGAAGGATCCAAATCATGCACAAGCTCCCGTCAGAATTCGCGAGGGCTCATCAGGGACCGCCATAGACCCACACTTCACTCGACGGGACATAGCCGCTCGTCATCCCTCCGAAGAGCACGAGCCGATTCATTCCCGGCAATGCAGCGGCGTGGCTCAGCTGTCGGGGGCTGGGCGAGCGGAGTGGCGCCATGCCAGCTGCGCCTTGCGACCAGGCCAGGCTCGTGACGTCAAACTCCCAGGTGTCGCCCAGCGGATTGTTGACGGAGCTGGCAGCGGGGTAGCCACCAAAGAGCACCAGCTTCTTACGCACCGGCTCGTAGGCGAACGCCGCGCGATCGCGACCTGGTGGCTGCACGCCGGGGAGCTGATCCCAGCCCGTCCCGTCATACACCCACGTCTCCGCGAGTCCGGCATAGGTCGAGATGCTGACGTGACCGCCGAACATGAAGACACGACCACTCGTGGGATCAGTGGCCAGCATCATGTTGACGCGGCCCGACGGGGTTCTGGCCGGGGGCGTGACGATCTGCGTCCACGTGTTCCCAGACAGCTCCCAGGTCGTACTCACGTCGAAGCAAGGCGCGGGGCTGTCGGGCGCCTGTCCACCGAACGCCACGATCACCCCTCGAACAGGGTCGTAGGCGAGCTGATTTCCGTTGACCCGTCCCGGGCCGGGAGTGCCCATCGAAGTGTCCCAGATGCGGGTCCACCGCATCGTCGCCACATCGAGCGCCCAGGTCTCACCCAGGTAGTTCGAGCAGCCGCCGTTCTGGTTTCCGCCGTGAATGACGAGCCGGCCGCGCTGAGAGTCGAAGGCGGCACCAAACACGGTCCGCGCCGTTGGGCGCGCGCCAGCGATCAGTCGCTGCTGCCAGACGGGCTCACCCATCGGACCGAAGGTGAGCGTCCAGAGTTCATCGCGCTGGCCGGTTGCGTTCTCACCACCGAAGACGATCAGCTGATTGTTGACGGTGTCGGCGACGAACGCCGCGCCCCCCAGGGCCGGCCCCGCGGTCCCACTGGTGGGGCGGAGCGTCCAGGTGTTCTCGAAGCATGCCCCGAGCTGACAGGTCTGTCCCGGCGCGCAGGTGCTTTGCCCCGTACCCATACACCCCAGCACGCAGGTGTGCTGGACGTTGCAGAACTGCTCGGCCGCGCACTCCCGGGCAGCCGGCTCAGGCAGCTTGCAGCCAGCGACGCAGTGCATCGATGAATCGCAGTACTGGTTGGCGGGACAATCGTCGTTGGTCGGCAGGCACGCCACACACGTCTTCGTCATGGCGTCGCAATGGCGAAGGCCCGGCAGGCCCGCGCAATCAGCGGCGCTCAGGCACTGCACGCAGGCGTTCGCGGTGGTGTCACACACTCGTCCCGCACCACAGCTGTTGGGCGTCGCGATGCAGACACAGGCCGTCTGGCGACAGACTCTGCCTGTCGACTGCCCGCAATCTGCGTCGGCGTTGCAGCCCACGCAGGTCTTCGTCACCGGCTCGCAGACCTTGTCGGCGCCGCAATTGGCGTCAGTCAGACACCCGACGCAGACCTTCCCGACAGTGTCACAAACCTGAACGCCGCATCGCGGGGCATCCGCCGTGCACCCAACTCGACACTGGCTGGTTGCGGCGTCGCAGTATTCACCTACCGCGGCGCAGTCGTTGTGATCGCGACACGCGACGCAGGCCGTCCTCGCCGCGTTGCAGTGCTTGCCGGTGCCGCTCGACGCACAATCGCCGTCTGCCCTGCACACCACACAGGTCGAGGTCGCCGTGTCGCAATAGGGACGCCCCGGATCCGTGCCCTGGCAGATGTCGTCCGTACAGGGCTTGGCCATCACGGGGGTCCTGCAAGCCACCGTGAATGCCGCCGCGAGAATCAGGAGCGCCACCCGGGCGCCTCCGAGCTGCTCGAGAGTCCGCGTTCCTGAGTTCATGAGCCACCATTCCCGACGACGAGGAGGTGTCCCAGATGCCATGCGCGCCGTCGCTCATCCATAGCGGGAAGCCGCACTGCGAGGACCCCTGCGCGGAACGAACCGGTGGGTGGGCTCGAAACAGCTCACTGATAGCTGGCGTTGCCCCAGGTTGCGGTGCCGAAGAAGCCGGCAGGCAGCGGCATCGCTCCGCCTCCCCCTGTCGCAGCACCGCCCCCCCCTCCCACTCCAGTTCCAGCACCTCCACCTGTGCCCCCGTCACGTCCTGGCTCAGGAGGCCCCGGCGGACACGCCGTCGAACTCAGCACCATCACTGCGAAGAGCAGAATCCGGAACATGGCTGCCTCACTCCACCGACAGCACGACACGCGCGAAGGTCGACTCGGGTTCAGTCCCCGTGACAGGGTAGAACGTCTGCGTTCCCTGCGGGTTGCAGGTCGTCTGTGTGCCGCCATCTGAATAGGTCTGCGACTGAGAGGAATACACGGTCCCCATCTGCGCGGCTCCGACCCGATGGAAGGTGGGAGCCTGGGGGTAGATCGACTGATAGGCGTATCGCGACGACTCCGCGAACGCGCCCGCGTCAGCGCGGAAGTAGAACTGAGCGTAGTAACCAACCGTGCTGGAATTCTGTTGGGCGACAGGCACCGTGCAGGCCGCATCCGAGAAGCCTGTGACCACAGCAAGAGGAAGGCAGTACCCCCCCGCAACCATGCAACTCATCTGAAGCTGCGAGTCCCACGCGATGGGAAGTCCCTGGTAGCTGAACGGCTGAACAAACCCGTCTGGCCCTTTGAGGTTCATCACCTTCAAGCGACTCCCCGAGCCGTGGGCGTTGAACGAGGCGCGAACCGCATCGAAGTTCGAGTTCATCTCCTCGGCGCGAATCGCACCGCCAGCGCTGAAAGTATGGGGGATGACGAGATCGGCGCCCCAGATGAGGAGCGGGGTCATCAGCGCCAGCAGCAGCGCGAGTCGGTGTTTTCGGTTGTCCAATTTGGCGATCCTTCAAGTCAGAGAAGCGGGTGTGCCTGCGACGCGAGGAAGTGCGTTCTTGAGTTCATGAGCACCATTCCTGACGACGAGGAGGTGTCTCAGATGCCATGCACGCTGACGCTCAGCCATAGCGGGAAGCCGCACTGCCTCCGCTGATCAGGGCGTCCCCGTCCAGTACCGCGCCACCAGCGAGGCGCGGTTGGGCGCGCGAGCTTTGGCAAGCAGATGCGTGACGTGAAGCTCGACCGTGCGCTCTGCGCAGCTGAGTTCGCGCGCGATGGAAGCGTTGGTCAGGCCCTCTGCGATGAGGCGCAACACCTGTCCTTGCCGAGGGGTCAACCCCCATTGCCGCGAGGCCTGGATCCCGCGGGCAGTTGCCTCGGTGCGCCTCGCACGCCTGACGAGCAGCCAGTGCTGCGGTAGTCCCGGCCCGGCGATGGAGTTCACGTCGAAGCGGGTCCGGGCGCCAGCGAGCGCATCGTCGATGTCGTCGGTCACCGCGACGCGGGCGCTGGCCCAGAGCGCGTGCGCTGCCACGTTCATGAACACAGGCTCGCCCGTCGCATCGACGACGAAGACCGGCTCGATCATCGCCTCCAACGCGACCACGAGCGTGGCTGATTCGAGCGGCGCCTGGGCGAGCCGCTCTTCGACGCGGAGCCGTCGCGCGAGGGGCGGAACCAGCCGGCGGAGAATGGCTCGCTCGCGAGCGCCAAAGGCGGCCGGATCATCACTGAGCGCGCCGACCCACCCCAACAGCGTCGGTCCCTCAGAGATCAGCACGCGGACCTGCTCACGCAGGACCACACCCGTCCGCCGGCGGGCGAGTTGTCCCAACTTCTCCCCTGTATCTGCCGGGGCGCGCTGGGTCACGACGAGCTCTTTGAGGGTCTCCACGCGGTTCCGTTCGCGAGGCGAGACGAGAGCTGGATCGAACGTGAGGTGTCGCTCCGAGAGCAATTCTCCCACATGCGCACGCGCGGTCTCAGGGGACATCAGGGAGAAGCTGGCGATGCCAGGGCCCAGCCGCTGGCCGCTTCGTTTGAAGTTGTAGATCCCGGCGACAGGAACGCGCAGCGCCGACCTCAGTTGTTCGACCAGCTGGGTCGTCCACTCTCCGGAATTGGACAGGCGCAGCGACCCCAACAGGTCTTCGAAGGCCTCAGCGGCCTGTTCGACCTGACGTGACGCGGACGCCCGGGCCCGTCTCAGCTGAGGCCCCCGACGAACCTCGTCACCGACGCGATGGTCTCGTCGCTGTCTTCCAGCAGCAGCGCATGCCCCGCGCCTTCCACCAGCTCGAGGGATCCCCTCTGACAAGCCGCGGCGATCGCGCGGGCCTTCACTGGCGGGCATGGCTGATCCAGCGTCCCGGAACGGACCAACACCGGGCAGTCGAGCGCCTTGAGCCGGCTCACGAGGTCGGGTTGCGCTGCGAGCGCTTCCAGCTCTGCCGCAAGAGCGGCAGGGGGACAGGCCGACAGCCAGCCCTGAACCGTCGCCACCGCGGAATCATCGCCAGCCTTCCGGGCGAGGAAACGGGGCCCGGCGAGTGGGCGGAGATCGACTCCGGCGCGGAGCGCCTGGGCGAACTGGCGGAAACCATCGCGCTCCGCAAGCTCGAGGCTGGCGGTCCCTGAGAGGCACACCACGCCCCGGGGGCCGACACCCGGCTGCAAGGCGAGCTCGAGCGCTCGCCAGCTGCCGCCCGAGAAGCCGACGAGGATGGGCCGATCGGCGTGGTGCTCGGCGAGGGTGGCGACGAGGTCGCCGTGAACCTGTGCCCAGTCATAGGGGACGGCCGCGGGCATCTGCCCGTAGCCTGGCAGGTGGGGCACGAGGACGCGTGCGAACGGAGCGAGAGCGGTTGCCAGCTCGTGCCCCCAGCTCACGTCCGACGGAATTCCGTGAAGGAGCACGACCGTGTTGGACCCCGTACCCCGAGACTCGACTAGGAAGCTCATACGGCCTTTCCAGTCCAGAACTGCGCGACGAGGGAAGCACGGTTCGACACACGCGCCTTCTGCAGGAGGCGCGTGACATGCAACTCGACGGTTCGTTCCGCGCAGGCCAGGTCTCGAGCCACGGAACCGTTCGTGCGACCTTCAGCGACCAGGCTCAGGACTTCTGCTTCGCGCGCTGTCAGCCCCCAGGTCTTGCGGGCGTGAGCGAGGCGGGCCGAGGCACCGGTGCAGTCGGCGCGTCGAACCAGGAGCCAGTGCTGGGGAATCCCCCTCGCGGAGATCGGCGTGACACGGAACTTCCGAGTGTCGCCATTGAGCGCATCCTCGATGTCCTGTGCCAGCTCGAGTCGGGACGTCGACCAGAGCGCTCGGCCACCTGAGTTCATCAACACGGGCCGGCGCGCTGCGGACACCACCAGGACAGGCTCTGTCATCGCTTCGAGGGCCACGTCGAGCGTCGCTGCTCGGAGGGGCGCGTGCTCCAGTCGCTGCTCGAGCAGCAATCGCTTGTGGAAGTACGGAACAAGTTCCCGAAGGGTCGAGTGCTCACGTGCGCCGAAGTGATCGGCGTCGTCGCTCAGGCCTCCGACCCACCCGAGCAGGGTCGCGCCGTCGGTGATGAGCACCCGCATTTGCTCGACCATCCTGACCCCGACAAGCCGTTGACCTATCCCCGCCACCCGGGCTCGCAGCCTGACTGCCGGATAGCCGCGGCGGATCAACTGGGCGACTGTGGCAATGCGATTCTGATCAGCGCGAGCGACCCTCAGCGGGTCGAAGGCCAGCTCCGCGTTGGCGACCAGCCCTCTGATGTGGGCGTGGGCCCTTTCGCTGCTCGTCTGAGAGATGACGGCGAGACGCGGACTGAGGCTGCCCGATTCCAGGACGAGATTGTAGATGCCAGCGAGGGACGGGCGGCCGAGGGCCTGCTGCAGCTGCGTGACGATCGAAGACCAATCGGTGGGTCCATCGACAGTCATCGTCGAAAGTGCCTGCCGCAACTCGGCAACCATTCTCACCCTCCCCTGAGCGCGACGTAGCCGGAAGAGCCCTCAATCGTCTACTGCGGTTTCCCGCAGGTGCGGCGCTGCCCCGAGCTACTCGACGAAGGTGCTCAGCTCGCGCACCAGCGGGCTGTCTGCGAACCCCGCCCCGTTGTTCGCCGCGAGCCTGGCCAATTCGCTGGCGGTGATGAGCTCTTCTTCGATCTCGATGTACGCCTCGAACGAGTCGTCGGGCTTCTCCTTCACCCACAGCCGCATGGTGTCGTCGCGCACGTGCGTGGTGTGCCGCACGCGGAATGACACGGGGATGCGGCCACCCAGCCCGTTGTACGTGACCATCGCGGTGCCGACGGGCGCGGCGCGCAGCCACTTCTCCACCAGGCGCGCGTCCTTGATGTACGCGTCGAACGAGCGCGGGCTCGCCATGTCGTACCGGTCTTCATCGGCCGCGACGTACTCGCCGAAGGGGTTGAAGAAGTAGAAGCCGTCGAACTCCGACGCGTCGACGTCGTGCAGCGTGCCTTCCTGGATCACCACCTCGGCGCCCAGCACCTGCGCCAGCCGGCGTGACTCGAACACCAGCTCACCGCGGCGCTCCACGCCCCACACCCGGTGCGCCGAATCGAGCGAGGCGATGGCGCAGAACTTCCCCACCCCGGAGCCCGCGTCGAGCACCCGCGTCGCCCCTCCTTCGCGCAGCAGCTTCGAGGCCGTCTGCGCCGCTTCCACGCTCGACCAATAGGTGCGCGACTTCTTGCGGGGCAGCTCGGTGAGCAGCGAGTCGAACGCCTCGTCAGAGACCTCCTCGCGGCGCCGCAGCATCGCGGCGATGGTGGCCGCTGGATCGACGGGCAGGTTGTCGTTCGCGGCGGAAGACTTCATGAGTCGTTTTGTTCATGCCACGAGCGCTGGCGCAATACCCGAGGTCATCGGGGGGGTCCGTCTCTCCCGGCTTTGGGAGGCCGGCCCAGCCCATGGCGGCGGAGCAGCCGGTGCAGGTAGGCGCGATCGATGCCCGCCGCCCGCGCCGCGCGCGCCACGTTTCCCCCGGAGCGCGCCAGCAGCGCCTGCGCGTAGTCGTGTTCGAAGGCCGCGACCGCCTCTCCGCGCGCCTCGAAGTACGGACGGCCCGGGTCCGTCGGAGTCATGGGCGCCGTCAGCTCGCGCGGCGAGGCGGCGCGATGGAGGAGCACGCAGCGCTCGAGGTGATTGAACAGCTCCCGCACGTTCCCCGGCCACGCCGCCTCGGCCAGCTTCGCCGCGAAGGCGCGCGAGCACAGCGCGGCCACCTCGTCCTTCGGCACCTCGTGCCTCGAGAGCCAGGCGGCGATCAGCTCCGGGAGATCTTCGAGGTGCTCGCGCAGCGCCGGCAGCCGCACCGGGTTTCCCAGGCGAAAGTAGAGCTCGGCCCGAAACTGACCCGCGTTGACGCGGCGGCGCAGCGGCTCGCGCGACGAGCTGAGCAGCTGCGCGTGCACCGGCACCACGATGGGCGAGCCCGCGCGGCTGAGCTCACGGCGCTCGAACACCGGCACCAGCCGCGCCTGCAGCTCGAGCGAGAGCGCGCTCACCTCGTCGAGCAACAGCGTGCCCGCACCGGCCTCCTCGAAGATGGACAGCCGCCGCGGCCGCTCGCGGCCGAAGAGGAGCCCGGCGAGATCGACCTCGGGCAGCGCGCCACACTCCACGGCCAGGAAGGGCAGGAGCGCCAGGCCGCGGTGCTCGTGCAGCAACTCGGCTGCCATCGACTTGCCCGTGCCGCTCTCGCCCTCGAGCAACACCGGCCCAGCGCTGCGCGCGACGCTCGACAGCTTCGCCCGGCAGTCGCGCAGCAGCGGGGAACTGCCCACCAGTGCGCCGAGGGCGCCCCTCGACTCCGCTCGGGGTGAACGGTCCAGGCGGGCTGAGTCCACCATCGGTACCGCGGCCCAGCGGAACCGCAGGCTCACGTTGCCCAGCCTGATCAGGCTCCCGTCGCGCAGCGCCGCCTCGCGCACCATGAGCCCGTCGACCTCGGTGCCGTTCGACGAGCCGTCGTCCCGAATCCACGCGCCGCGCGCGCTCACGTCGAGCTCGCAGTGCAGCGCCGACACGGTGGCCTCGTCGACCACGAGGTCGTTGCTCGCGTCAGACCCGATGCGGCACGGCCCCGACAGCTCGTGCAGCCGCCCGCCGAGATCGACGCGCTCGAGCACGTACCGCCGCGGGGCCGGGCGCGGCGTGGGCTGGCGAGCCCGCGGGGTGGTGGCCCTCGGAGTGCTCCACATGTGGCCTCCTGCTCAACACCACTCACGCGGTGAGGACTGGCCGGCAACACCTTTTCTGGGGGGAACACCTCGCCTCGCGCGCTTGCCGCCGGGCCGGACGGCCGAGCGACCGCTTTCCCCGGGGTCCGAGAATTTTCTCGAACCCGCAGCACCTCTGGAGAAAACAAATGACCACCATCCGCCAGCAGCAGCCCGTCCAGCTCCCCGTCCTCCCGCGCTTCCCTTCACCCGCGCCCGTCGCCCCCGGCGCCCTGGGCGGGGTGGGCCGGGCGCTGAAGGACCTCTTCGCCGACACGCACAGCTCGTACAAAGGCCAGCTGCGCGGCATGGACGACAAGGCCCTGGGCGCCGAGGGGAAGCGCCTGCAGAAGGTGATCGCCGACGCGTCGTCGGGCGGTGACAAGAACCCGGGCGCGGTGTCGCGCGCGAAGGCGCAGTTGGCCGAGGTGAAGGAAGAGCAGTCGGCGCGCGTGGCCATCTCGAAGCACTCCGACCCGGCGTGGGCGAAGAAGGCGCACTCGATGAACGACGCCCAGCTCGGCACCGAGCGGGCGCGCCAGCTCGAACGCTACCAGGAAGCCACCACCGGCTACGACCGCGACCCGAAGAAGGCCGCCGACGCGAAGTCGAAGCTCGACTACCTCAACAAGGAGTCCTTCGGCCGGGTGGTCGATCGTTTCCAGGGCCAGCTGCCGAAGGCGAGCGTGACCAGGCCGACCGGCTTCATGGAGCACGTCGGCGACTTCGTGAAGTACCGCAGCATGTCGCCGGGGGAGCTCGCCACCGAGAAGGGGAAGCTGGTCAAGACGCTGCGCGACGCGACCTCGGGTGATCACCGCGACGTGCAGCTCGCCGCGAACACCCGGCAGAAGCTCGAGCTGATCAACCACTGCGAGCAGCCGCGCTCGAAGCCGATCAGCAACGACGACCTGCACAAGTACCAGAAGGACCTGGAGCACTGCCCCAGCGCCGAGCTGCAGCGGCGCCACGGCGACTGCCGCAGCCAGGAACGCGACTGCCGCCAGAAGGGCGACCTGGTGGGCGAGGCGAACTGCCGCCGCAAGGCCGAGGTCTGCGAGGGCGCCATCGTGCGGCACCGCGGCGAGCTGGCCGACTGCCGGAAGCGCGTGGGCGGCATGAGCGACAAGCAGCTCAACGACTACGGGTGCGACCTGGACAGGCAGCTGAAGGACCCGAAGAACGCGAGCCGGCGCGGCGAGCTCTGCGAGTACCAGCAGATCTGCCGGCACGAGCAGCACGAGCGCCTGTGCGACCGCCACTTCCCCGGCAGCAAGCCCGTGGAAGGGCCGCGGCGCCCCGGTGACGAGCGCCTCTCGGTGGAGGACCTGATCAAGGACCTGCTCCAGGGCGCCGAGCGCTACGGCGAGGCGACCACCGGCGTCGACCAGAACCCGAAGGTGGCGCGCGACGCGCTGCAGGACATCGAGCGCGACCTGAAGCAGCTGCTCGAGCTGCTCTTGAAGTTCGCGAGCTGATCAGCCCTCGTCGAGTGGGGGGGCGGCCGGAGCACCGTGGGGGGTGCTCCGGCCGTCTTTTTTGCAGGCGTGAAGTGACACTTGAATATTCCGCCGCCGGCGCCGTGGAGGGCGCATGAACGCACGGACGGGGGTGATGTTGGCGGTGTTGGCGACGGGGTGTGGGGTTGCAACGCCGGGCGCGCCGGTCGAGCAGTTCTGCTCGACCATCACCGACGAGTACATCTGCCGCATGCAGCAGGCCTGCGGGGTGGCGGCCCGGGACGTCGCCTGCGAGGTCATCACCAACAACTCGCGCGTGGTCTGGCCCGTCTGCGACGCGCCGCTGCAGCAGGCGCTCGACGCCGGCTCGGTCCTGTATGACGGGCTCCAGGCGAAGCAGTGCCTGGATGACCTCGCCACCATCTGCGGCGTTCGCGCGGCGTGCGAAGGCGTCTTCACCGGCACCGTGACGGTGGGCGGCGCATGCCACACCAGCCGCGAGTGCGCGGGCGAGACGTGGTGCGACCGCTCGCTGAGCTGCCCCGGCACCTGCGCGGCGAAGGCGGGCGCGGGGACCGTGGTGCGCGCCGCGGAGATCTGCGGCACCTCGGGGCTGGACTTTCTCGCGGACGGCAGCGTGTCCTGCCAGGACCTCGAGCCGCCGGGAGGCCCCTGCGACGAGAACTCCGACTGCCAGGCGTCGCTGGTGTGCCGACAGGGCAGCTGCGGCACGGCCGCGCTCACGGGCGAGGCGTGCACGGGCAGCGAGTGCGCGCACGGGCTTCGCTGTGACCAGGGGACGTGCCGGAGCTGGGCGAAGCGGGGTGAGCCCTGCGTGAGCAACCTCAGCAGCGCGGGTGGCCACTGCCAGCTCGGCCTCTCGTGCCGTGGGGGGATCTGCGCCGACGCGCTCGCGTACGGAGAGCCGTGCGGCGTGAACCCGAACGACTGTGGGGCGGGGCTGCGCTGCGACCTCACGGACGCCATGCCGGTCTGCCTGAGGCGCGGCACGGAGGGCGCCGCATGCTCGAGCTTCTTCGACTGCGACCCGGGCTTCGCGTGCCCGCGGGGCCGGTGCACCGCTGAGCTCGGAGCTGGCGGCGCGTGCGCCAGCTCGAGGGAATGTCAGTTCGGGCTGCGCTGCCTCGAGGGCGCCTGCGCGACGCCGGTGTGCTCGCCGCTGTGAGTCTTCAGGTGCAGCTGGTGCCGCTGCAGACGCCCGAGCAGCAGTCGGTGCCCGCGCCGCAGACCTCGCCGGTGACGCCGCAGGCACAGAAGGTCGCCGCGCCGCGCGCGCGGCACTGGTAGCTGTTGCGGCACTGGGTGTTGCCGAGGACCGGGGGCGTGGTGCAGCGATCGAAGCAGCCGCCCACGTTGTCGCCGTACGACGCGAAGAAGGCGCAGGCGCCGTCGGCCGCGCAGCCAGGCTGGTCGCCGCGGCAGAACCCCGCGCAGTAGCCGCCGGGCCAGCTGGTGCCGGTGGCGCACAGGCCGGTCTCGCACTGGCTGCTCGCGGTGCACGCGGCGCCGTACTTCGCGAGGCCCTGGTCCTTGCGGCCACACCTGGTGCTCCACGGGTTGCAGCCGTAGCCGCCGTCGGCTCCGGCGCATTCCGTGTCGGTGGTACAGAGCGGGAAGCAGTAGTTGTTCGCGTTGGTGCTGATCAGGTCGGCGTCGCGGCACGAGTAGCCGGCGCGGCAGCGGCCCGTCACGCCCAGGCCCGTGCCGGTGCAGCGCTCGACGCAGGTGTTGAAGGTGGTGCCGGCGAGGCACAGGCCGCCGTTGCAGCCGGTCTGGGCGGTGGGGTTGCAGGTGGTGAGGTTGGTGCAGCGGCCGTTGGGGTAGCCGGTGGCGAGCTCGGTGTCGCACTTGCCGCCGGCGCACTGGGTGTTGGTGAGGCAGGGCTTGCCGTCCACCAGCGCGGCGCAGGCGCTGGCGCCGGTGCACTTCGGATCGCCGCAGTCGATGGCGTGGTCGCAGGTGTTGTCGAGGCCGTCGTTGCAGACCTCGGTGCCGAAGCCGACGCAATCGGAGTCGAGGCAGTCGGTTCTTCCGTCGAGGTCGTTGTCGTTGCCGTCGGTGCAGTTGGTCTCCCGCTGCGGGCCTGCGTCGAAGCCTGCGTCGAAGCCCGCGTCGACGCCAGCGTCGACGCCAGCGTCGATGCCCGCGTCGATGCCCGCGTCGATGCCCGCGTCGATGCCCGCGTCGATGCCTGCGTCGATGCCTGCGTCGATGCCTGCGTCGATGCCCGCGTCGAAGCCCGCGTCGAAATCGACGCCACCGCCGCCCCCGCCCATGGGGATGGCGCAGGCCGGATCGGCGAGACAGGTCGGATCAGCACAGTCGACCTTCTGATCACCGTCGTCGTCGCGCTGGTTGTTGCAGATCTCACTGCCCGGCTGATCGATCGGGTCGACCGGCCCGCAGGCGATGAAAGCGAAGAGCACGGCGGAGATCAGGCGACGCATGGCGGCGCGGAAGGTAGCAGACTTGCCTCCCTCTCCCCGTGGGGACTGGGCCGTGTTCTCCTCGGGGGCCTCTCGTTGCTCAGCGGACTGCGCGGGTTGTTCAGAGCCCGCGGCTGATCAGCTCTCGAGCGCTTGCAGCGCCCGCTCGAGCAGCTTCTGGTGCTTCTTCGTCTTCACGCTCGCCGCCGCGTCGCGAAGGGCCGAGAGCACGCCAGCGCGTTCCTGTTCCCAGCGCCCCGCGAGCCTGAGCGCGCCCTTGAGCCGCCCCAGCACCAGCGGCAGTTCCTTGAGCACTCCGGTGTCCCCGTCACCCTTCGGCGCGAGCGCGATCGCCGCGGTCGCCGCCGGGCCCACCTTGCCCAGGGCGCGCACCAGCATGCCGCGCATCGGCTTCTGCTCTTCGGTCTCGAGGCGGCCGGTGAGGAACTTCACCCAGCGCGGGTCTTCGAAGGCGATCGGCGACCACAGCACCGCGTCGAGCTGGGCGCGCTTCGCCCGATCCACCGCGGCGAAGTACTTCGAGAGGCGCTCGAAGATCTCCTCCGCGGGAAGCAGCGCGATCGCCTTCATCGCCGCGGCCCGCCACCGGGCGTCCTTCGACGAGAGCTGATCCGCCGTCGCGCGCGCGCGCGCTGGATCATTCCGGCTCGCCACCTCCGCGGCCGCGGGCAGCTCGTCCGCCAGGGGGAGAATGCGCCGCGCGAAATCCGGTTGGAGCGCGGTGGGGCCCAGCGCTTCGATGAACTGCGAGGCCCTCACCGGGTCGCCGGCCAACGCCGCGTCGAGCAGCTTCAGCGCCTCGGGCCCCGCGTGCACCGCGAGCAACTGCACCGCCGCAGGCACACCCTGTTCAGCCGGCGGCCGCAGCACCGCCAGCGCCCGCGACGCGTCGTAGGCGGCCGCCACCTCGTAGAGGCGATCGATCTCGAGGTACTCGTCGAACTCGACCGCGCGCCAGAGTGACTTCTCGAGCTTCGGGTGCCCCTTGAACCTCGTCTGCATCAGCTCCAGCGCCACGTTGCGCAGGTTGGAATAGATGCCGCCGACCACGACCTCGTCCTCGAGCACCGCCTGGACCAGGTCGAGCGCACCCTCTCCCTCGATGATGACCACCGCGCGCAGGCGCCGCTCGTTGCCCTGCTCGTCGCCCCGCTTGAAGCTCTTGCGAAGCGCCTTCGCCATCGCAGGGCCCGCATCGGGCTTGATCGACGCCAGCACCTCGTCGCCGCGCGAAAGGTCACCCAGCAACGCGCCCACCTCGGCGGGAGTCACAGCACGTGCTCCTCGAGGGGCTTGTGCTTGAAGCGGTTCATCACGCGCGTCACCACCTGGCCGAGGAGGAAGGCCGCGAGCAGGGCCGCCACGATGCTCCCGCCCCAGCGCCAGCCCGCCGCCTTCGCGCCGAAGAAGAACGCCGCCCCGATGCCGCCGATCAACAGGCCCGAGGCGGTGGAGAACGCGTGCCCGAGGAAGTTCTCGGTCGTGAACTGCAGGCCGCACTGGCCACACACGTATTCGTAGTCGGTGCCGGTGGGCACGCCGTTGTGCGTGTGCCGGGTGATGTTCATCGCCTTGGCGATGCCGCCGCATTTGGCGCAACTGCGCTTCGGGGCGCCGCCGGGAAAGCGCATCCGTGGCTCGGGTGCATTCGGCACCAGGGGCAGCCGCTTGTCGAAG
Source organism: Archangium sp. (assembly GCA_030681645.1). Taxonomy (GTDB): domain Bacteria; phylum Myxococcota; class Myxococcia; order Myxococcales; family Myxococcaceae; genus Archangium_A. Next base: position 63,595 of record JAUXRX010000046.1, on the reverse strand, counting down.
GTGTGCTGCCGCCACGCCAGGTAGAGGAAGGGCAGGCCCGTCACGCAGCCCAACGAGCCGAGCACGCCGACGATCCACAACGAGATGACCCCGTTGCGCGAGCGGCGGATGAACCACTTGCCGCAGCTCTGGCAGCGGTAGTCGCGCGTCGACTGGTTGAGCGCGATGCCCATCGACTCGTGCTTCCATTCCATCACCATCAGCACGGTGGGCTGCTGGCAGCTCGGGCACTGCCGCACTTCCACGGGAGGCGAGCTCATATCGACTCGGGCGGAGCAGACGGAGGCAACGGTACCGAGCCCTGCGAGTCGGTCGTGACGGTGGTGAGGTGCCAGCTGCCCACCACCCGGTAGCCGCCCGCAGTCGCAGTGGGCTTGATGTACATGCCACGACGGCCGCAGCCGACCACCAGCACCTCCACCGGCGCGCGGCCCTCCCGGCGAACGAGGGTGAAGTCGACCTGGCGGCAGTTGAGTTCGGCCGCGGCCCTGCGGGCGAGCTCCCCCTTCGTGCGGTCCCAGACCTTCTCGTAGATCTCGATACCGTCGACCATCACGACGTTGCCAGCGCATCCAGAGAGGAACACCAGCAGCAGCAGGGAGCTTCGCATCGAGCCAACCCATCAAGGTCGCTCCAGCGGCGCAATCGGAAAATCGGTGTAGGCTGCGCCGCCATGTTGACCGCCCTGATCGCGCTCTCCCTCTCGCAGCTCCCCAGCCCCATCGACTTCATCGACAACACCGAGATCGGTGACGCGAAGCAGTACATCGGCCTGCGCAGCCGCGGCGTCTACGAGGGCCACCTGGTGGACAAGGCGAAGGGCGACACCGTCGTCTCCGGCTCGTGGAAGATGGTGAACGGCGACACCATCGAGGTGAAGGCGACCGGCTGCAAAGGCCCCGCCTGCAAGGACGCGAAGAAGGACTACACCGCGAAGGTGGGCGTGGCCGCGGCGCGCGCGATGACGCTGCTGAGCACCGCACCGCCGCCGTTCTTCCCCTCGGGCAGCTACTACTGCCACTACCTCGGCTGCGAGCCGCGCATCGGCGTGGAGATCGTCTCGAAGGGCGCCAACCTGAAGGCGATGAGCGCCGTGGAAGACGCCCTCATCGAGCGCAACCGGGGCCGCAACACCACCGTGGTGTGGATCGGCCCGCGCTCCGACACCGACACGGCGAAGTCCCGCATCGAGGTGTGTGGGCGCGATCCCGAGAAGGCGAAGGCCGCGCTCGAGACGCTCCAGGGCGACCTCGCCACCGCCACCTGGTTCGGCGAGGCCACCGTCGTCGAGGCCCCCGCGAAGGACTGCCTGTGGGACGTGCGGCTGTACGTGCGTGATGACGTGCAGCCGCCGCCCCGGAAGAAGAAGTAGCGCCTACTTCTTGTTGTCGAAGTCGATGCCCGCCTTCACCTCGGTGATGGCGTCGTTCACCAGCGCCATCGCCTTGACCCGGTGACCACCCTTGTCGGCCGTGGCGTTCTCGAGCGCCTTCTTCGCGTCTTCGAGGTTGTTGAGCGCCTTCATCATCATCGGCTGCTTCTCGGCCAGCGCCTGGGTCGCGAAGCCACCGACGAACGCCGACACGACAGCCACCATCATCATCTTCTTCATGGGTTCTCCTGGGTGATGCGGGTTGAGAGGCCGACGGAAGAGAGCCTCTCTCATTCGAAAAGACACGCAGAAACCGAGCCCCTGCCCCCGGCGCTGCTACGGTTCGGCCCAATGAACACTTCCTTCAAGCCCCTGCTGCTCGCGCTGTTCCTCGGGATGACGATGGGCGGCGCCGCTTCGAGCTGTGGAACCAAGCCCGCATGTAACGGCAGCACCTGCCCCACCGGCTGTTGTGATCCGAGCGGCACCTGCCAGACCGGCTCCAACACCTTCTGCGGCCAGCTCGGCAACGTCTGCCAGACCTGCTTCGCGGGCCAGAGCTGCAACCTCGGCGCGTGCGTCAGCGCAGGCAACGGCGGCGGCTCGGGCGGCGGCTCGGGGGGCGGCTCAGGCGGCGGCTCAGGCGGCGGCGCGATGGGCGGCGGCACCGGCGGCGGCTCTGCGGTGGTCTGTGGCGACGGCGCGCTCGGGACTGGTGAAGGCTGCGACGACGGGAACACCGCGGCCGGCGACGGCTGCTCGGCGACCTGCTCCATCGAGACGGGCTTCACCTGCTCGATGGCCATGCCCAACGTCTGCACCACCACCTGCGGTGACGGCCTGAAGGCCGGCGCCGAGGCCTGTGACGACGGCAACACCGCCGCCAGCGACGGTTGTTCGGCGACCTGCACGGTCGAGGCGGGCTTCACCTGCTCGACGGCGATGCCCAGCGTCTGCACCACCACCTGCGGCGACGGCACGCGGGCGGGGACTGAGACGTGTGACGACGGGAACAGCACGGCCGGCGACGGCTGCGCGGCGACCTGTACGGTCGAGACGGGCTTCACCTGTTCCACGGCGATGCCCAACGTCTGCACCAGCGCCTGCGGTGACGGCCTGCAGGCTGGCACCGAGGCCTGCGACGACGGCAACACCGCGGCCAGCGACGGTTGCTCGGCGACCTGCACGGTCGAGACGGGCTTCACCTGCTCGACGGCGATGCCCAACGTCTGCACCGCCACCTGCGGCGACGGCTCGCGCCTGGGCGCTGAGACGTGTGACGACGGCAACACCGCGGCGACCGACGGTTGCTCGGCGACCTGCACGGTCGAGACGGGCTTCACCTGCACGACGGCGATGCCCAACATCTGCACCACCACCTGCGGTGACGGCCTGAAGGCCGGCACCGAGGCCTGCGACGACGCGCCGCCGGCAGAGAACGGTGACGGCTGCTCGGCGACCTGCACCGTCGAGGCGGGCTACGCCTGCACCGGCACCGCGCCTTCCGTGTGCGCCCCGCTGTGCGGCAACGGCAACGTCGAAGCCGGTGAGCAGTGTGACGACAACAACGTCGTCTCGCTCGACGGCTGCAGCTCTGCCTGCCGCAGCGAACTCACCGAGACCGAGCCCAACGAAGACGGCGCACCGGCCACCGGCGGCTCGGGCATCGTCGGCAACGACTTCGACGTGGGCGGCATGCTCGCCACCGGCAACGCGACCACCCAGGGCGTGCTCAACGCCAGCGCGGGCAACACCGCCTGGATCGCGGCCCTCGCCACCGCGGGTGACGAAGACGTCTTCGCCATCACCAACGACACCTCGGGGGCGGTCGAGCTGCGCCTCGACGTGTGGAACCGCGCGGTGGGCTTCGGGCAGGGCGTGGCGTGCGGCACCTCCATCGACACCGGCCTCAACGTCCGGAACGCGGCGGGCATCGTGCTCGCCAGCAACGATGACCGGGCCGCCGCTGCCGACCGGTGCTCGGGCCTCACCACCGCCCTGCTCCCAGGCGCGACCGTCTACGCGCACGTCGTCGAGTTCGGAGACAACCTGGCCATCCCCGGCTACGGCCTGCAGGTGCAGTTCGTCCCCGTGGTGTGCGGTGACACGCGGCAGGTGTCGACCGTCGAGGAATGCGACGACGGCAACACCACCGCCAACGACGGCTGCAGCGCGACCTGCACCATCGAGGGCGTGGCCGAGACCGAGCCCAACGAAGACGGCACGCCCGCCACGGGCGGCACGGGCATCGCCGGCAACGACTTCGACGTCGGCGGCATGCTCGCCACCGGCAACGCGACGGCCCAGGGCGTGCTCGACGTCGCCACGGGTGGCCGCACCTGGCTGGCGGCGCTCTCGGTGGCGCCTTCGGCGACCGCGGGCGACGAAGACGTCTTCGCCCTCACCAACGGCGGCACCACCATCTTCGAGGTGCAGGCCGACACCTATGACCCGGTGACCGGCATCAACCGGCCCTGCCCGACGACGGTCGACACGGGCATCAACGTCCGCGACGCGGCGGGCGTGGTGCTGCTCTCGAACGACCAGCGCCCCCCCACCGGCGACAGCTGCTCGCGCGTCGTCTTCATCATCCTCCCGGGCGAGACCCGGTACCTGCACGTGACCGAGCTCGGCGACAACGCCGTCATCCCGAGGTACGTGCTGCAGGTCGGCCGTCGGGCCGTCATCTGCGGCGACGCCACCCAGACCTCCGGCGCCGAGGAGTGCGACGACGGGAACACCGTGGCGGGCGACGGCTGCAGCGCGACCTGCACCGTGGAAGGCATCACGGAGACCGAACCCAACGAGGACGGCACGCCGGCCACCGGCGGCACGGGCATCGTCGGCAACGACTTCGACGTCGGCGGCATGCTCGCCACCGGCAACGCGACGGCGCAGGGCCTGCTGGACATCAGCACCGGCGCGCGCAACGTGCGCGCGGCCTTCGCCACCGCCGGTGACGAAGACGTCTTCGCGGTGACCAACCCCAGCGCGACGGCGAGCTTCCAGGTGCAGGCCGAGACCTGGGACCTCTCGACGGGCATCAACCGTCCGTGCCCCACCACCGCCGACACGGGCATCAACGTCCGCGACGCGGCGGGCGTGGTGCTCACCAGCAACGACACGCGCGTGACGGGCGACAGCTGCTCGCGCGTCTCGTTCGTGATCCTGCCGGGCCAGACGCGCTACGTGCACGTCACCGAGGCCGGCGACAACGCGGCGATCGCCCGCTATCTGCTGGCGCTCACCCGCACGCCCATCGTCTGCGGCGACTCCACCCAGACGTCCCTCGCCGAGGAGTGCGACGACGGGAACACCGTGGCTGGCGACGGCTGCAGCGCGACCTGCACGGTGGAAGGCATCACGGAGACCGAGCCCAACGAGGACGGCACGCCGTCCACCGGCGGCACGGGCATCGTCGGCAACGACTTCGACGTCGGCGGCATGCTCGCCACCGGCAACGCGACGACGCAGGGCCTGGTGGACATCAGCACCGGCGCGCGCAACGTGCGCGCGGCCTTCGCCACCGCCGGTGACGAAGACGTCTTCGCGGTGACCAACCCCAGCGCGACGGCGACCTACCAGGTGCAGGCCGAGACCTGGGACCTCTCGACCGGCATCAACCGGGCGTGCCCCACTTCGGCGGACACGGGCCTCAACGTGCGCGACGCGGCGGGCGTGGTGCTGGTGAGCAATGACCAGCGCGTGACGGGCGACAACTGCTCGCGCGTCTCGTTCGTGCTCCTGCCGGGCCAGACGCGCTACGTGCACGTCACCGAGTTCGGCGACAACACGGCGATCGCCCGCTACCTGCTGGCGCTCACCCGCACTCCCATCGTCTGCGGCGACGGAGCGCTGTCGACCTCGGTGGAAGAGTGTGACGACAGCAACACCGCTTCAGGCGACGGCTGCAGCGCGACCTGCCAGCTCGAGGTGCCCACCGAGGCAGAGCCGAACGGGACCCCGGCCGAGGCCGACGCGGCGGCGGTGCAGATCACCGGCAGCACCACGGTGCGCGGCGCCATCCCGGTCGGGACGGACCTCGACCTGTACCGGGTGGTCGTGGCCACGGCGACCACCGTGCGCTTCGAGACCTTCGCCCCCGTCCCCGGCCAGTGCGACACCACCACCACCACGCTGCGCCTGCTCGACTCGGCGGGCACGACGATCGTCACCGACACCACTTCCGGCATCGCCTCGTGCTCGGCCATCGTGATGCTCCTGCAGCCGGGCACCTACTACGTGCGCGTCGAGGAGACCGGCACCAACGCGGTCATCCCGAAGTACTTCCTCGAGGTGGCCTTCAACGCCGCGGCGGGCACCGAGACGGAGCCGAACGAGACGTCGGCGGCGGCCTCGGCCAACTTCACGGGTGTGGCCCAGTGGGTCTCGGGCGATCACAGCGTGGACGTGGACGTGGACTACTACAGCATCACCGTCCCGGCGGGCCTCGGCGTGAGGGCAGAGATCGTCGAAGGCGACCGGGCCATCGAGACCTGCGAGAGCAACGGCATCGACAGCCGCCTGACGCTCTTCAACACCGACGGCACCACGGTGCTGGTGGACGACGACGACGACGGCCGCGGCTTCTGCTCGTCGATCGACGGCACCAGCAACACCCCCCGCGACGCCGCGGCGAAGAACAACACCACGGCGGCCGTCACCTGGTACCTGGCCGTACGCCGGTCGGGCACCATCACCGGGGCGGCAGCGCAGTTCATCTACACCCTGCAGGTCACCATCCGCTGACGCGGCCTCGCGGTCGCTGAAGACGGCCGGTCGGGGGCTCCCCGGCCGGCCGTTTCTCTTTGCGGGGCCCCTTCAGCGCGCGCCCTCGAGCACGCGCTGGATGACGGGCACCAGCGGGTCGTCGGGCGTCGCCAGGGCGAGGAAGCGCTCGTAGGCCTGGCGCGCCTCGCTCGAAGCCGCGGCGTCGCCGGTGCTCACGTGGCGCCGGGCCCAGGCGGCTCCGAGGCGGCTCCAGGCATAGGGGTTGTCGGGGAAGTCCCTGGCGCCCTGCTCGACCTGGGACAGCTCCGCGTCGGTGGGGTTACGCGGGCGACCCTCACCGCGCGCGAGGGTGAAGGCGGCCGTGGGGTCTGACGGTGCGTCGACGCGGTCGGCCTTGAACTTCAGGCTGTAGCGGTCGAAGCCCGGGCGGTCGTCCGGGGCGAAGGGCACGCGCGCGGCCGCCAGCTCCTGCTCGATGCAGCGTTTGGTCCAGTCGTCGAGCTTGGTGCCGACGACCTCGACGTTCTGCACCTCGACCACCTCGCCCCTCACCACGAGGTCGAGCGAGGCGTCGACGTCCACAGACCCTTCCCGCAGGCAGCGCCGCACCACCTCGTCGAAGGGCTCGCGGTCGTGCCAGAGGTAGTCCTGGCGCGGGCGCGTCGACGGGGGGCAGGCGATCTCAGCCTCCGCTGCCGGCAGGGCGAGATCGTCCACCGCCGTTCCAGCGAGGGTCCTGGCGACGCAGCGGGCCCAGGGAGACCTGCCCTCAGTGGGGGCCGGCTTGATGACGGCCCCGCTGGCGCTGCGCGCGAGCCGCAAGCGAGGGGCCGCTTCGAAGTCCTCCGGGGTCCACAGCGGCACTGACGCGCAGGCGGCGTCGATCTTCCCGCAGGCCGCGGTGAGCTGCGCCGTCACCTGGCTCGGCGCCAGCAGCGGCACGGGCTCGGGTGACGGCTGCCCCGGGGCGGGAAGGGCCAGCGGAGCCCCCGGGCCGGCCGGGTGCTGCGCGGCCGGGGGAGTGGGCTCGGCGAAGCCCGGGGCGTCAGCGCGGCGGCCGAGCCACCAGGTCAGTACACCCACCGAGCTGACCACCAGCACCACTGCTGCGAGCACCAACCGTTGCTTCATCTCTGGCCGTCTGCCGCATGTCCGCGCAGGAGCGCAAGGGTCACCAGCAACCGACCGGAAGAGTAGGGTCACCGCAATGATCCTGCTCAACCCGAAGCAGTACGCGCCCAGCGGCCTCGACCCCCGCTCCACCGAGCTGATGCGCAAGGTGATCGGCTTCTTCGAGAGCAAGGGCAAGCGGGCGCTCAAGGCCGATGACCGCAACTGCACCTGGTACGCCGACTTCCTCGAGTTCGTGAAGCGCGAGCAGGTCTTCGCCTCGCTGCTCACCCCGGCCCCCTTCGGCGGCGGCGACGCGCACGTGCGCTGGGACACCTTCCGCAACTGCGAGTTCAACGAGATCACCGCGTTCTACGGGCTGGCCTATTGGTACACGTGGCAGGTCTCCATTCTCGGACTGGGCCCGCTATGGATGGGGAAGAACGAGGCGATCAAGGCCACCACCGCGAAGCTGCTGCGCGAGGGCCACATCTTCGCGTTCGGCCTGTCCGAGCGCGCGCACGGCGCCGACCTCTACTCCACCGAGATGGCGCTGGTGCCGCAGGGCGACGCCTTCGTGGCCAGGGGCTCGAAGTACTACATCGGCAACGGCAACCAGGCGGCGCTGGTGTCCACCTTCGGGAAGGTCACCGGCAGCGGCGAGTACGTGTTCTTCGCCGTCGATTCGCAGCACCCGAAGTACGAGCTGGTGCAGAACGTCGTCAACTCGCAGTCGTACGTGAGCGAGTACCGGCTCGCCGAGTACCCCATCACCGAAGCCGAGATCCTCTCGCGGGGCACCGACGCGTGGGACTCGGCGCTCAACACGGTGAACGTGGGCAAGTTCAACCTGGGCTGGGCGTCCATCGGCATCTGCACCCACGCCTTCTACGAGGCGATCCGCCACGCCTCGCAGCGGGTGCTCTACGGCAAGCACGTCACCGACTTCCCGCACGTGCGCCGGCTGTTCACCGACGCGTACTGCCGGCTGGTGGCGATGAAGGTGTTCGCGCGGCGCGCGGCCGACTACCTGCGCACCGCGTCGGCGGAAGACCGGCGCTACCTGCTCTTCAACCCCATGGTGAAGATGAAGGTCACCACGCAGGGCGAGCAGGTGATCGATCTGCTCTGGGACGCCATCGCGGCGAAGGGCTTCGAGAAGGACATGGTGTTCGAGATGGCGGCCCGCGACATCCGCGCGCTGCCCAAGCTCGAGGGCACGGTGGCCGTGAACATGGCCCTGGTGGTGAAGTTCATGCGCAACTACTTCTTCAACCCCGGCGAGTTCCCCACCATCCCCCGGGTGCGCGAGGCGAAGAACGACGACTTCCTCTTCGCGCAGGGCCCCACCCGGGGGCTCTCGGGCATCCAGTTCCACGACTTCGCCGCGGCCTACGCGACGGTGTCGTCTCCGAACGTGGAGCTGTTCAAGCAGCAGATCGAGGTGTTCAAGGAGTTCCTCGTCGCCTCGGCGATGGACCCCGGGGCCGTGGCAGCGCAGGGGAAGGACATCGACTTCCTCCTCGCGCTCGGGGAGATCTTCAGCCTCGTCGTCTACGGGCAGTTGATCATCGAGTACCGCAACCTCGAGAGGGACGACGTGTCCGACGACCTGCTCGAGCAGGTCTTCGACTGCCTGGTGCGCGACTTCTCGGGCTTCGCCCTGCAGCTCTACTGCAAGCCCAGCAGCACCCCGGCGCAGATGGAGCTGTGCCAGAAGATGCTGCGCAAGCCGGCGCCCGACGCGGCGCGGGCAGAGCGGGTGTTCACCGGGCAGGTCTGGCCGCTGCGCGAGGCGTACGAGATGAGCCCGTGAGCGCCTGGCGACCGTGCGAGCGCTTGCCCGGCGAGCGCTCGAGCGGCAGGCTCACCGCTTCATGCGTTCCGTGTTCGAGGTGACGATGCGCGCGCCGCACTTCGTGTTCTTCTGCCTGGTGTCTTCCGCGGCGTTCGCGCTCGAGCCGAAGGTGCAGGTCAAGGACGTCGCCATCGCCGGGCAGCGCTACTCGGTGGTGGCCGTCGTCGAAGGGCCCCTGCTGCCGGTGACCATCACCCTCGAGCGCGGCGCTGCGTACGAGAACTGCGCGCCGTCCACCCCACTGCCCCTGCGACGCGTGGTCTCGAAGGCCGGTGACACCGTGCTGCTCGAGGTGGGTCAGGCGACCGCCGGACAGAAGTGGCGCTGCGCGTACCAGTTCAAGACCGCGCTCGGAGATCTCGACCGCGCTGCGCCCGAGGACTGCTCGGCCACGCTGCCCTTCCGGCCCACCGGCGCCTATCGGGTGATCCAGGGCTTCGATGGGGCGCTCACACACAAAGACCGGGTGCGCCACGCGCTCGACTTCGCCATGCCGGAAGGCACGCCGGTGCTCGCCGCCCGAGCCGGGGTGGTGACCTGGATTCAAGATGACGCGCAGGACGGCACGCGTGCCGGTGGGAATACGGTGAGCCTGCTGCATGGCGACGGCACGCTCACTCAGTACGCGCACCTCAAGCGCGGCTCGGTGCTGGTGCGGGAAGGCCAGACCATCTCGCGGGGCTCGGTGCTGGCGCAGTCGGGTTCCACCAACGACGTGCCGGTGGCACCGCACCTCCACTTCGAGGTGTTCGTCAGCCCCGGCCCCGAGCGGAAGACGCTGCCCTTCACCCTCTCGCTTCCGGGCGGCGCTTGCCGCGCTCCGAAGGAGGGCGAGGAACTCTAGTACCTCGACACAGTGAAGATGATCGGTTGGTCACCGTTCATCCCGAGCGGAGTCGAGGGACGGGCGCCGAGTGAAGTGGCCCCTCGACTTCGCTCGGGGTGAACGGTCGTCGATCGGTCAAACTCACTGTGTCGCAGTGAGCCGGTGAGCTACTTCACCGCGGCCATCGCCTCGGCGCGGTAGGTGGGGAACATGCGCTCGTGGTCCTGGTACTCGGGCAGCGGGCGCACCACCTCGGTGTCGTACGCCTTCAACAGCCGCTGGCCGAGGTCCCGGGCGGCGGCCGCGTCGTTGGCCTTCGCCGCCACCCGCAGGGCAACGCCCAGCGCGAGCAGGTGGTTCGGGTTCTTCGCCAGCAGCGAGGCGCAGGTGGCGCGCGCTTCGGTGAGCTGCCCACCCGCCAGCTCGAGCAGCGCGAGGTGGTACGCGCCGTCACCGTCGAGTTCACCCAGGGCGCGGTACGCGGCGATCGCGCCGGGCAGCACGCGCGCCAGCGTGGCCTGGTCGTTCTGCTCGTGGGCCATCATCGCCTCGTTGAAGACCTCGTCGGCCGCCTGTCGCGGGCTCGCCGGGGCCGGAGGCGCAGCGGGTGCAAGGGTCGGCGCGGCCGCCGGAACGGGCGGGGCGATCGACGCGGGCGGCGCCTGGTCGGACTGCCTCGAGAGGAAGAAGCCGGCCGCGACCGTGCCCACCACCAGCGCGCCCACGACGAACCCCTGCATCGCGCTGGCCTTCGAGTCGTCACTCATGGAGGTGCAGATACCCCCTCACCGCGCGGCCAACCAGCGCTTCGCTTCACACCTGAGCCTGGTCATCGCTCGCGCCGTCGGTGAGCAGGTCCCGCAGCTCGGTGCAGACGGTGACACCGAGCGCGGGATCGACCTGCGCCCCCGCGCGGATCGCCGGTCCGCCCGCCACGAACCGAGGCCTGCGCTCGGGAGGAAAGTCCGCGAGCGCGGTGGCAATCTCCTTCACCACTTCCAGCTCACCGGGCACCGCCACCGAGACGCCGAGCGTCTTCGGCTGCAACGCGCGGACCTGGGCGATCACCTCACCGGCAGGGAGCCCGGGGACGAGCGCGAGCACCGTGCGCCCGTGAGAGAGCAGGAAGGCCTCGACCACCCGGAGCCCGAGCGTGTGGTGGTTGCCGTCGGCGTTCACCAGCAGGAACTCGGGCTGCGACGCCACGGCGCTCGCTTCGCGCGCGCGCTGGAGGACCAGCGTGACGACGGTCTCGACCATCGACGAGAAGCGGTGCTCGTGGGCCACCGTCAGCTCCTCGCGCTCCCACAGCTTGCCGATCTCGTCGAGCGCGGGCTGGAGCAGGCCCACCAGCAACTCCAGCGGCCGGATACCCAGCTTCGTGGCCCGGTCCAGCACGACCGCCCCGGGGGTTGAGAAACCGAGCCTCGCCTCGGCCCGGAGCGCGCGAAGGAAGTCGGCGACCGGCCTGATGGCCCCGATCGCGGCAGCGTCTTGCGCCACGCCGCGCCGGATGCAGGATTTGCAGATACCGTGAGTCACCTCCCACGACTCGAGGGGCGGAATCTCTCCTTGCCAGGTCTGGCAGTACGCGCACCAGCTGATCATGCGTGGAAGGTAAGGCCGGCCCGCGCCGCCGCCAGCCGGTCACCCGCCTTCGCGGGCGGCGCCTGCTCCCTTCCCGGCTTCGGGGTAGCCTCGTCGTCCTGCGCCCTCGCTTTGCCATCGTCGCCATCGTCGCCTTCGTCCTCACGGTGGCCCTGGCGGCGGCACCCTTCGACGCGCGACGGCGCCGGCTCCGCAGGGCGGAGCGCACGCAGGCGGCCCTCGCCGACGCGCGCACGCCGACGCCCTTTCGCGACGCGCTGGCGCAGGTCGGCTGTGAACGGGTCCTGGTGCTGCCGCTCAACGACTTCGAGCATGAGGAGTTCATGGCCATCGATGGCCGGCCCGGCTCCGAGGTGACGCTGGTGTGGTGCGAGTTCGAGCCTGGCGTCACCGGGGCGATGTGCAGCAGCGTGCAGGCGCTCCTCCCATCAGTGACCGGCCGCCCCCCGGGCGGCATCTTGTTCGTGGGCGCCACCGCGGCGCACTGGAAGTGTCAGCTCCAGGTCGGCGCGCACGACGAGCTGATCGCCGACGTGCGGAACGACGTGCGGTACAGCCACACGCCCGGCGACACCTGGCACCGGAAGCTCAAGACGATCCCCCGGGCGCTGAAGCTCAAGCTGTGCCGCACCTTCGACTGTTGATCGGCTTCAGCCGCGCTCGGTCCACCCCGCACCCGCAGGGCGCGCGCGGGTTGGCAGGGCCCTTCCGTGTTAGGGGGTGAGGGTGGCCGGAGCGTCTCCGCCCCCGGGAGACCTCACTGATGATCCAGCTGTTCGGCGCCTTCACCGCGCTCCTTCTCTTCGGGGCCGCGGAGCCCGGGCCGGGCGCCGACGCCGGCGCGGGCGATCGACGCGCGGAGCAGGTGCTCGCGCTGATCGAAGGAACCCTCGACGTCGGCGTGCAGCCCGTCAGCCTCTTCGACGTCTCGCCCGGCGACGAGCGCGCGGCCGAGGTGGAGCGCGCCCGCCTGCGCCTGGTGCTGGGCAGCGACGCGGGCCGGCCCCCGCAGACCGCCACCTTCGCGGCTGACGCGTGGTCCGCGCGCGACCAACTCGATCGCGCCCGGCTGGCCTTCTACGAGCTGTCCGCCGCGCAACGCAGCGCCCTGCTCGAGACCCACGCCCGGCGCCAGCGTGGTCAAGACCAACGCGAGACCGAGGCCGAGCGGGCGGCCGCGGCCGCGCGCCTGGAGCTCCTCGAGGCCGACCGCGTGGCCGCCGACGAGCTCACCCGACAGGCTGCGGCCCTCGCCACCGCGCGCCTCTCCTTCGAGGCGCTGCGCCTCGAGCTGGCGGCGCGCCGCGAGGTGGTGGTGGGTTGGCAGCGCCGGCTTCGCACCCTCCGCGCCGACCCGCTCACCACCGCCGACGACATCGACGCCACCTACGACGCGCTGCGCGGCCCCCTCAAGGCTGCTCGCGATGCGCTGCAGCTCGCGCTCGACGACGCCGACCGGCGCGAGAGCATTCTCCCCCCGCCGCTGGTGGACGGCGGCGGCGGCCAGGCGAGCCCCGAGCTGGCGGCCCGGCGCGCCGCGGCGAACCAGGCGCTGCGCGACGCCGGGGAAGAAGAGCGGGCGCTGCGCGAGCACCACGAGCTCGAGCTGCTCGAGGAGATCAACGCCCTCAACCGGGAGCGCCTCTCGCTGCTCCCCCTGCTCTCGGACTCCACGCGGGAGGCGACCACCGGCTTCACCCTCACCGCCCTCGACCAGGCCCGCACCGAAGTCCGGCACCTGCTCCTCACCCTGCGAACGCACTGGCAGGTCATCCGCAGGTGGGCGGGTGACGTCAGCCGTGAGGGCGGCGTGGGCGGGCTGGCCGTGTGGCGGCTGCTCGAGGTGCTGGTGCCCTCGGCGCTGCTCACCCTGGGCTTCGTCTGGTGGCGGCGCCGCAGCCCGGGCCTGCTGACCCTGCTCGAGTCGCGCGAGGTGCGCGCGCAACGCGGCCGCGGCCGGCAGCGGGGGCGCCCGAGCGTCGACCACCCCCGCAGGCGCGCCCTGGGCTTCGTGCGCGACGTGCACCGCCCGCTGGAAGAGCTGCTCTTCTTCGCCGGCCTCGTCTGGCTGCTGCCCGACAGCGCGCGGGGCCTGCTCGAGGTACGCCTGCTGGCGGTGGTCATCGGCTGGTGGCTGGTGGCCTCGCTGGTCATCGACGCCACCAACGCGCTCGCCACCTGGGAAAAGGGCCGCGTCGGCGCCACCACCCCCACGGGCGCCCTGCGCCTGCGCTCGCTGCGCCTGGTGGGCCGGGTGGTGGTCGGCTTCGGCCTCGCGCTGGTGCTGTGCTCGCGGCTGGTGGGGGAAGGCACGGTGTTCCGCTGGGTGCTGGTGGCCTGCTGGCTGGCCGTGGTGCCCGTGTTCCTGCTGCTGGTGCGCTGGTGGCGCGAGCCCGTCTTCCTGCGGCTCGAGCGGCTGCGCCGGCACACGCCCCTGCAGGCCTGGGTGCTGCAGAACCGCCACGGCTGGAAGAGCTTCTTCGCCGCCATGGTGGCCGCGGTGCACCTGTTCCTGCAGGGCCTCCTTCGCCGGGTCAGCCAGTGGGTCTCGGGCTTCGAGCTGGCCCGGCGCGCTCACGCCTGGCTGTTCAGGCGCGAGCTCGCCCGCCTCGCCGAGGAGAAACCGGCGCGGCGCGGCGAAGCGCTGCCGGAGGCCACCTTCGCCGCGCTCTCGCCGCTGCAGCCCAGCCAGAAGTGGATCCGCTGTCCTGCCGACGAGCACCTCGACGACCTGCGCGCCCGGGCCACCCGCGGCGGCGTGGTGGCGGTGGTGGGCCCCAGCGGGCAGGGCAAGTCGTCGCTGCTGCGGCGGCTCGCGACGGCCATCGAGGGCGCGGTGCTGGTGCAGGCCCGGGTGCTCCTCGCCGACGACGTCGAGGTGCAGGCGCTCAGCGAGCCCCCCGAGGGCGGCGCGCGGCCCCCGCTGGTGCTGGTGGACGACCTCGAGGTGTTGATCAAGCCCGTGCGCGGCGGCCTCGCCCAGTTCGACCAGGTCATCTCGCTGGCGCGTGGCGCGAGCGCCCACACCCTGTGGGTCTTCGCGGTCGACGAGGTGGTGTGGCCCTTTCTGCAGCGGGCCTGCGAGGGCAGGCCCCTCTTCGACGAGGTGCTCACCCTGGAGCCCTGGTCTGACGAGGAGATCGGCGCGCTGCTCGAGCAGCGCAGCGCCGAGGCCGGCATCGACCCGGTGTTCGACGACCTGCTCGAGGGGCTGCCTGCCGCGGCAGATGAGATCGATCGCCTCGACGCGCTGGCCGCCCGCCGGGCCGGCTACTTCCGCATGACGTGGGACCACGCGCGGGGCAACCCGGCCATGGCCCTCGAGGCCTGGCGCGCCTCGTTGTGCCAGGGCGCCACGGGAGAAGTGAGGGTGCGGGCGCTCACCGGCCCCGACAGCACGGCGCTCGACGCGCTGTCCGACAGCGCGCTCTTCGTGGTCAGGGCGGTGCTGCAGCTGACGCCGGCGGCCGTGGCCGACCTGGTGGCGGCCACCCGGCTCAGCGTGGTGGCGGTGGAGAACACCGTGCGCTTCGGCGAGGCCATGGGCTTCTTCGTCACGGAGCAGGGCCGGGTGCGCGTCGCGTCGCCCTGGCTGCGCTCGGTGATGGTGCTGCTCGAGCGCCGCCACCTGCTGGTGAGCCAATGAGGCGGCTGGGCCTGCTGACGATCGCGCTGTTCGCCAGCCCCGCGGTGGCGCAGGACGCGCCCGAGTTCGGGCGGCTGGCCGAGTTCATCCGCTGGGGGGGCGTGGCCGCGTCGGTGCCCATCTTGCTGGCGGCCCTGTTTCTGCTGAGGCTGGTGGAGAGCGGCGGTGCCCGGCTGGCTGCGCGCTTCGCCAACCGCCGCCCCACCATTCAGAAGGTGCAGACGCTGGCGCGCTTCGCGCTGTACGTCATCGCCTTCGCGCTGGTGCTCAGCCTGAGCATTCGCCTCGACCCCACGGCGCTGGCGGTGATTGGGGGCGCGCTGGCCTTCGCGGTCGGCTTCGCGCTGCGCGACCTGGTGGCCTCGTTCCTGGCCGGCATCACCATCATGTTCGACAGGCCCTTCCAGGTCGGCGACCGGGTCACCTTCGGCGGCGAGTACGGCGACATCACGCAGATAGGGCTGCGCAGCGTGCGCATGAACACGCTGGGCCACAACGTCATCACCATTCCCAACAACAAGGTCTTCACCGACGTCACCGCGAGCGGCAACTACGGCGAGCTCGAGATGCAGGTGCCGATGGACTTCTACGTGGGGGCGGATCAACCGGTGGAGCGCGCGGTGGCCCTGGTCCGCGAGGCGTGCCTCACCAGCCCCTACGTCTTCCTCGAGCGGCCGGTGAAAGTGGTGGCGCGGCAGGTCATCTTCCAGGACTACGTGGCCTTCCACCTCAAGGCGCGGCCCTACGTGTTCGACTGCAAGTACGAAGAGGACTTCGCGACCGACGTGCACCTGCGCGTGGTCGAGGCCTTCCGCGAGCACCACATCGGGCCGCCGGCGGTGCTCCACCGCCAGCTCCCTCCCACGGCTCCAGACTGACGAAGAAAGCGAAGCGCCCATGTCGCACGTGACGCACAGGCTCGACGGCGCGCTGCAAGGCGCGCTGGCGGGCGGCGGAGACCCCGCCACCTCACCGCTCTACGTGTTCGGTCCCTACCTGCGCCTGCTGGCCGCCAGCGGCGTGGGGGCGATCTGCTTCGGCACCCCGCTGTGGCTACGTGCGGCTGCTGGCCCTGATGACCGGCATCGAGGTCTTCGCGAACCTGGTGGCCGCCTACGAAGGTCCCCCCGCGGCCCGCTCGCGCCAGGCCTTCGGGAGCCTGCTGATCGTGATGATCACCACCCTGGTCACGATGGTGGTGGTGGGGCCGGCCATCTTCGCCCTGTCCGACCCCGCCAACGTGGAGGTCTCGGTCTTCACCCAGGTGATGGACCACCTGTTGCCCGGGCCGCTGGCGTACGCAGGCACGCTGGTGGGCATCGTGGTGCTGCTCTCCGCGGCCGCGGCCAGCGCGCAGGGGCTGCAGAACCTCTCGCTGGGCCTGCGCCATCGGCACTACGTGCCGGCCTCGTTTGGCCAGCGAAACCGTTTCGACGTGGCCGAGCGGCCCGTCTTCGCCCAGGTGGGCGTGGTGGTGCTCTGCTTCGTGACTTTCGGCACGAGTGAAGAGACCTACCTCGCGCTCTACGCCGCGGGGGTCTTCGTGCTGCTGGGCCTGACCGGCTGGGCGGCGGTGAAGCGCCTGGGCCGCGAGGCGCGGGGGAAGAAGGGCTCGCTCTTCGGGCTGGTCAGCACGTTCCTGGCGGCGCTCGTCACCACGGCTGCCGCGGGGCTCATCTTCTTCGAGCGCTTCGCAGAGGGCGCGTGGACCTACTTCCTGCTGGTGCCGGTGCTCTTCGCGGGGTTCAGCCGGTTCCGCTCACGGCTGGGCGCGCCGAACGACCTCGACGCGCGCATCGGCCGGGTGCTGCTGGAGAACAAGTCCTTCGTGGTGGGGCCGCGCTCCGACTGGCCGCGGCTGGCGCTGGCGGTGGTCGACGGGGACGCCGCCTCGGAGACGGCGCTGCTGGGCGCTTGCTCGGTCGGTGTGGCGCTGGGCGCCTCGGTGGGGGTGGTGGCGCTCGCGGTGCCGGAAGCCGGGCGCTACCTCGAGTCGCTCCGGCGCACCCTCGACTTCGAGGGGCCCGCGCTCGAGCTCGCCTCGGTGAACGAGCTGGAGCGGGAGGCCCGCGCCGTGGGGGCGCAGTTGCTGGTGGTCGCCCGGGAGCTCGGTGGCGTCGAGGGTCTGCTGGCCGAGGCGACCCTGCCGGTGCTGGTCATGGGCGGGAAGAGCGCGGCAGCAGCGCGCTATCCCGTCTGGTCGCGGGTGCTGGTGGGCCTCGACGGCTCGCGCGAGGCCGAGGCGACGCTGCCCTTCGTCGCGCAGCTGCTGGGCCAGGGGGCGCAGGTGACGTTGGTGCTGGTGCCCGACGGGGAGACCTCACCGACGGCGCTGCAGGCCTACGCCGAGCGCGTGCAGAGCAACCTCGCCACGGTCGGCGCCCTCGAGCTCTGCGTGGGCGGCTCGGGCCCCGCGCGGACGCTGATCGAGAAGGCGAACGAAGTCGCCGCCGACCTGGTGGTGGTGGCGCGGCACGGGTCGGGCGGCGTGCAGCGCGCGGCGCAGGTGCGCTTCGGGAGCGTGCCGATGAAGCTGATGACCGGCCTCACCTGTGCGCTGCTGCTGGTGCCCGCCACTCCGCTCGAGGTGCCTCGAACGGGCTGACTGGCGTGCCACCGGCGCCTCGCCTCATGCCTCCCATTCCCGGCGAGCGCGTGCGCGGGCTGATCTCCAGGCGGCGTGGCGGTATCGTCCACGCCGTGCGTTCCGGTCTTCCTCCCTTGCTGCCCCTGCTTTCTCAGTCGCCGTGGCGTTGAGCCCGCCCCTGCCCATGCCCCCGGCCGCGCTGGAGGACTGGGGGCGCACCCTGGCCGACCTGGGCATCGGTGCGTCGCTGGTGGATCGCCACCTCAAGCTGAGCTGGTGCAACCGCCTGCTCAAGGAGCAGGTCGAAGAGTTCACGGGCGATGGCGGCGAGCACTGCTTTGCCGTCCACTGGAGCCGGCAGCAGCGCTGCTCGGACTGTCTTCCCCTGCTCGTGTTTCAGACCGGTGAGCCTCGGCAGGGCTACCGCGAGCGCCACCGCCCCGGCCAGCCGCGGAAGATGTTCCGGGTGGGGGCGGTGCCGATGCGCGATCCGGCAGGGCAGGTGACCCACGTGATGGAGACCTTCGTCGACGTCACCGAGCTGGGCGCGGCGATCGTCTCTGCGCGGCTCGAGGACCAGCTCTCCACTTCATTGGCGGCCGCCGGTCACGGGGTGCTGGTGGTCGACCCGCGGGGCCGCATCGTGAGCTGGTCCACGGGGATGGACGCGATCCTCGGTCACCGGGCGATCGACGTCCTGGGCAAGGGCGCCGGCTCGCTGCTGCCGGCAGAGACGGGGGGCGCGGCCTTCTGGACCCAGACCCGGCGCGAGCTCCGCGAGCTGGTGGCGAAGGACGGCCGGCGGGTGCCGCTGGCGCTCACGCCCTCGTCCATCGGCGACGACCAGGGGGAGATCTGCGGCTACCAGGTGCTGGTGGAGGATCTGAGCGAGGTGTCGCGGCTGCGCAGCGAGCTCGACGAGCGGCTGCGCGAACGCGACCGCTTCGAGCAGCAGATGGTCCGCTCGGAGAAGCTGGCCGCGGTGGGCAGCCTGGCCGCCGGCCTGGCTCACGAGATCGGCACGCCCCTCAACGTGATCTCCGCCTCGGCGGAGTACGCCCTGCTCGATCTCCCCGCCCGGGCTCCCGGCCGGGCCGAGATGGTCGCGGTCGTCGAGGAGGTCGACCGCATTCGTGGGCTGGTCTCTGAGCTGCTCGGCTTCGCCCGCGGAGGCCAGCCCAGCGGAGAGACCACCCGGCCCCACGAGGCCCTGGAGCGGATCCTCCGGCTGCTGAAGGGCTCGCTCGACAAGCACCACGTGAAGGTCGAGGCCGACGTCAGCGAAGACCTGCCGCTGGTCCGCGCGGGCAGCGACGCGGTGCACCAGCTGTTGCTCAACGTGCTGATGAACGCCGCCGCTGCCGTTCCCGACGGCGGGCGCATCTCCATCCGCGTGCGGCGCGGCGTGCTGCCCCTGCTCGATCGCCGGGCGCCCTCGATCGACTTCTCGATCGGCGACGACGGCCCGGGCATTCCTCCCGCGCTCCGCCAGCGGGTGCTCGACCCCTTCTTCACCACCCGCCCCAACGGCACCGGCCTCGGGCTCACCGTTTGCAACCGCATCGTCACCGACCATGGCGGGGCCATTCACATCGGGGAGTCCGTCTGGGGCGGCGCGCTGGTCGAGCTCTCTCTGCCGAGCGCCGAGGGGGGCTGACCTTGGCTGAGCTGGCGGACGCAGCGGTGCTGGTCGTCGACGATGATCCCAAGCTGGTCGAGATCCTCGAGAAGCACCTCGAGCGCCTGGGCTACCGGGTGGTGACGGCGCTGGGTGGCGCCGAGGCCCTCGCGCTGCTGGACGCCGGCACCCGGGTGGAGGTCACCCTCTCGGACGTGCAGATGAAGGGCATGGACGGGCGCAGCCTGATGGCCGAGATCCACCGGCGGTGCCCCGAGAACCGGGTGATCCTCATGACCGCCTTCGGCGCCGTGAGCGAGGCGGTCGAGGCGATGCGAGAGGGCGCCTTCTGGTACCTCACCAAGCCCTTCAAGATCGAAGAAGCGGCCCTGGTGCTGCGGCGCGCAGTGGCCGAGACGGCGATGGGCCGGCGCATCGAGCAGCTCGAGCGCTCGCTGCGCTCGGAGTACCGGCCCGAGCGCTACCTCGGGCGCTCCGAGCGGGCGCAGGCCGTGCGCAGAGACCTGACCCGGGCCGCCGAGCTGCGCACCGCGGTGCTGCTGCTGGGTCACACCGGTACCGGCAAGGAGCTGGCGGCCCGCATCATCCACGCGTCCAGCAGCCGCGCCGCGGGCCCCTTCGTGCCGGTCAACTGCTCGGCGATCCCCGAGGCGCTCTTCGAGTCGGAGCTGTTCGGCCACCGCAAGGGGGCCTTCACCGGCGCGGTCCAGGACTCGCGCGGCCTGGCCGAAGAGGCCAACGGCGGCATCCTCTTCCTCGACGAGCTGGCGGAGCTCCCGCTGTCCCAGCAGCCGAAGCTGCTCCGCATGCTCGAGGAGTCGGAGATCCGCCGCGTGGGCGACCGGGTCGAGCGGAAGCTCGACGTGCGGGTGGTGGCGGCGACCAACCAGCCGCTCGAGGAGCTGGTCAAGGCCGGCCGGTTCCGCGCGGACCTCTACTACCGCATCGCCTCGCTGGTGGTGTCGCTGCCCTCGCTGTCCGAGCGCCAGCAGGACATCGGGGTGATCGCCGAGTCGCTGCTGGTCGACTGCGCTCGCGCCGCGGGGGTCCGCGCCAAGGGCTTCACGGCCCGGGCGCTCGAGCGGCTGGGGGCGCACGCCTGGCCGGGCAACGTCCGTGAGCTGCGCAACGCCATCGAGCAGGCGCTGTTCCGGGCGCGCGGGTCGGTGATCGATGAGGGCGACATCCCGGCCTGGGTCGCGGGCACGGCAGAGCAGCCCACCGCCCCGGGCCAGCCCGACGAGCACGCCACCCTCGACGAGGTCGAGCGGGCTCACGTGCACCGGGTGCTCACCGCCACCGGCTGGAACCGGTCGCAGGCCGCGGAGATCCTCGGCATCGACCGCCGCACGCTCTTCACCCGCATTCAGCGCTACGGCCTGGTCGAGCCGGCGAGCTGAGCAAGACCTTCCCACTCGCCCTGCAAAAACACCCCACCTCCACCGGCAGGACGGGAATCCGTCCGGGCTGAAGCAACCGGCACGCCCTTCGCAGAGCCGGCCGTCATGACGACCCGCATCGAACGCGTCGAGTACGACGACGCGAGTGTCCGCAAGTTCATGATCGCCTCGGTGCTGTTCGGGGCCGTGGGCCTGCTGGTTGGTTTGTGGATCGCGCTCCAGCTCGCCTGGCCCGCGCTCAACTTCGGCATCCCCTACACCACGTTCAGCCGGCTGCGGCCGCTGCACACCAACGCGGTCATCTTCGCCTTCGTCGGCAACATGATGTTCGCCGGCGTCTACTACTCGACGCAGCGCCTGCTGAAGACGCGCATGGCGAACGACGCGCTCTCGGCGGTCCACTTCTGGGGCTGGCAGCTGATCATCGTCGCGGCGGCCATCACCCTGCCGCTGGGCATCACCACCTCGAAGGAATACGCCGAGCTCGAGTGGCCCATCGACCTCGCCATCGCGGTCATCTGGGTGGTGTTCGCGATCAACTTCTTCTGGACCCTGGCCAGGCGCAACGAGAGGCACCTCTACGTCGCGCTCTGGTTCTACATCGCGACCATCGTGACGGTGGCGGTGCTGCACATCGTCAACTCGTTCGCGCTGCCGCTCTCGCTGTTCAAGAGCTACTCGGCGTTCTCAGGCGTGCAGGACGCGCTGGTGCAGTGGTGGTACGGGCACAACGCCGTCGCGTTCTTCCTCACCACGC
Organism: Archangium sp.; assembly: GCA_030681645.1. Lineage (GTDB taxonomy): Bacteria > Myxococcota > Myxococcia > Myxococcales > Myxococcaceae > Archangium_A. The sequence goes on along the minus strand of JAUXRX010000046.1, from coordinate 42,061 downwards.
CCATCCTCGGCATCATGTACTACTTCCTGCCCAAGGCGGCGGGGCGGCCGGTGTACTCGTACCGGCTGTCCGTCGTGCACTTCTGGGCGCTGGTGTTCATGTACATCTGGGCCGGCCCGCACCACCTGCTCTACACGGCGCTGCCCGACTGGGCGCAGTCCATCGGCATGCTCTTCTCGCTGATGCTCTGGGCGCCTTCCTGGGGCGGCATGCTCAACGGGCTGCTCACCCTGCGCGGCGCCTGGGACAAGGTGCGCGAAGACGCGGTGCTCAAGTTCTTCGTGGCCGGCGTCACCTTCTACGGCATGTCCACCTTCGAAGGCCCGCTGCTGTCCATCAAGTCGGTCTCGGCGCTCGCGCACTACACGGACTGGATCATCGCCCACGTGCACGGCGGCGCGCTGGGGTGGAACGGGCTGATGGCCGCCGGGCTCTTCTATTGGTTGGCGCCCCGCCTCTGGGACAAGCCGCTGCACTCGAAGAAGGCCGCCGACGCGCACTTCTGGCTCGCGACCCTGGGCATCGTCATCTACATGGTCTCGATGTGGATCTCTGGCATCAACCAGGGACTCATGTGGCGCGCGCTCAACCCTGACGGCACGCTCACCTACCCCAGCTTCACCGAGACGCTGCTCGCGATCCGTCCGATGTACATCATCCGCGCGCTGGGCGGCTCGATGTACCTCGCCGGCTTCGTGTTGATGATCTGGAACCTGGTGATGACGGCGAAGGGAGCCAGGGCCGTCAACACCGTCGTCGAGGTCACCATCGAAGACAAGCCGACCCCCGCGACCGTCGAGGGTGGGGTCGTCGCGGTGATCACCGGGCGTCCGCTCTGGTTCTCGGTGGTCGCCCTCGTGCTCACCGGCGCCTTCTTCTTCGCGGAGTCCACCGTCGTCGCGGTGGGGCTCGCGGTGGGCGTGGCGGTCGTCGGTGAGGTCGCCTACGTGCTCAACAAGCGCATGCGCGCCGCAGGTGGGCCCTCGTGGTTCGAGCTCATCGAACACCGGCCACTCGCCTTCACCGTGCTCACGCTGCTGGCGGTGCTGGTGGGCGGCATCGCGGAGATCCTCCCGGTGGTGCTGGTGAAGCAGGCCGTGCCGGTGACCGGCAGCTCGCAGAAGCCCTACACCGCGCTCGAGCAGCAGGGCCGCGACCTCTACACGCGCGAGGGGTGCTACCTGTGTCACTCGCAGATGATCCGCCCGATGGTGGCGGAGTACCTGCGCTACGGCGAAGCGAGCCGCGCCGAGGAGTTCATCTACGATCACCCGTTCCAGTGGGGGTCCAAGCGCACCGGCCCTGACCTTCACCGCGTCGGGGGCAAGTACCCGAGCCTCTGGCACTACACCCACCTGATGGATCCGCGCTCGACGAGCCCGGGCTCCAACATGCCCACCTACCCCTGGCTGACCGAGGGCCGCATCGACGCGAAGGCCGCGCCGAAGAAACTCGCCCTGATGCAGAAGCTCGGCGTGCCGTACACGAACCAGGACATCGACTCGGCCGAAGACACGCAGCACCGGCAGGCCAACACCATCGTCGCCGACCTCGACAAGAACGGCGTCAAGGTGGAGTGGGACAGCGAGATGGTCGCGCTGATCTCCTACCTGCAGCGGCTCGGCCGCGACCAGGGCGTGGGCTTGAGCGACGAGGCTCCCAAGACCGCCGCCGCGTATGGAAAGGAGGTCTCGCCGTGAGCGCCGTCAACGACCCGAACTCGAAGATCGTTCACCGCTACGACGACATCGAGGAAGAGGACAACCAGCTGCCCAACTGGTGGCTGTTCATTCTCTTCACCACCATGGTGTTCATGTTCGGCTACTGGCTCGTCTACCACACGACCCGTTCGCTCCAGGATCCGCGCACCGAGTACAACGCCGAGATCGCCGAGCTCAAGAAGGCGCGCCTGGCCCAGATGCCCCTGAGCGACGAGGCCATCCTCGCCGTGACGGCCGACCCCGGGCAGGTGGAAGAGGGCAAGGCGGTCTTCGCCTCGACCTGCATCGCCTGCCACCTGGCCGGCGGGCAAGGCCTCATCGGCCCCAACCTCACCGACAAGTTCTGGATCCACGGCAACAAGCCGTCCGACATCGCCAGGGCCGTCACCGAGGGCTACGCCGACAAGGGCATGCCACCGTGGGGCGCCGTGCTCGGCGAGGCGAAGGTGCGCAAGGTCGCCGCCTACGTCGTCACCCTCAAGAACACGAACGTGCCGGGCAAAGAACCCCAGGGAGAACCCCTCGAGTGAGCCTGTGCGTCGAGTTCGTTCAAGGCAGCCTCACCGACGGCCGTGAGCTGGTGCTGGTGAACGCGAGCAACACCAACGCTGAGCTGGGCAGCGGCGTGTCGGGGGCCATCCGTCGCGCGTGCGGCCCCCGGTTCCAGGCGCAGGTCCTCGAGGCGCTGCAGTCGCGCTTCGCTGGCCCGATGCCCCCGGGCGAGGTGCTGCTGACGCTGGCCGGGGCGCACCCCACCGCGAAGTGGGTCGCCCACGTGGCGGTGATGGACTACCGCAAGGGCATGGGTCCGCACTCCTTCCCCACGCTCGACACGGTGAGGAAGGGGTGTGCGCGACTCTGGGAAGTCCTCGAGACCCTGCCCGGCCCTGAGCCGCTCTCGGTGGCGATGGTGGCCGTGGGCGCGGGCACCGGAGACCTCGCGGTCGGCGAGTCGGCCCGGGTCGCCGTCGAGACGCTGAAGGCCCACGAGCAGCGCACGAAATCGAGCCGAATCGCGCGCGTTCGCTTCTACGGCTTCCTCGCCCACGAGCTGGTGCCCATGGCGAAGGCGCTGGCCCAGGAATACCCGGACGTGTTGCAGCGCCTGCCCGCCGAGGTGCGCCACGGGCTGAAGTCAGCGTCAGCGTCGAGCGGGCGGTGGCCCTCAGCCCGGTGAGCATCAGCCGCGCTCGGTCCACACCTTGAGCACCCGCAGCGCCATGCGCACGTGCTCGAACCGTTCGGCCAGCGAACCCTGCGGGCCGCGCGTCACCGCGGCCTCGATGCGCGCGGCAGCGGCCTGCCGTTTCTTCGTCGCCTCGCCTGACTTCTTCGCTGCCTCGAGCACCTCCGCCTCGGACAGCTCGACCTGCGCCCGGTAGACGTCGACCGCGCTGGAGAACGCGAGGTCCTTCTCGCCGAGCAGTTCCTTCGCCGCGCGGAAGTCACCTTCACCCGCGCTCACGTCGCCGCGCTTCGCCCGCATCGCCCCGCGCGCGCCGAGCGTGAGGCCCGCGTGCCGCTTGTCGCCCACCACGTGGAACAGCCCGAGCGCCTCGTCGAGCGCCTCGGCGGCGGGCTCGAAGGTCGACTGCTCCATCATCAGCAGCGCCTGGTTGAGCAGGCACACCGCCTCGAAGCGCCGGTTGCCGACCTCGCGATGCACCACCACCGCGCGCCGGTAGAGCGCCATCGCGCGCGCGGTGCCCCCGCGGTCGCGCTCGAGGTCGGCGAAGTTCGTCACCGCGATGCCTTCGCTGCGCCGGTTGCCCAGCTCGCGGTGCACCGCGATGGCGTTGGTGCAGCTCTCTTCGGCGGCGGCCCACTCGCCGCGCGCCTGCTGCAGCACGGCGAGGTTGCTCAAGGTGACGCCCTCGAAGCGGCGGTCTTGCGCGAGCCGGTGCAGCTTGAGCGCGGCGGCCGACAGGTCCTCCGCGTCGTCGAGGCGGCCCTGCTCCTGCGCGAGCGCGCCCATGTTCGCGTACACGCGGCCCTGCATGCGGACGTCCTTCGTCTCCTTGAGCAGGGTGAGCGCGCGCTCGTACAGCTCCTGCGCTTCGGGCAGCGCCCCTTCCTGCTTTCTCACCGAGGCGAGGTAGGCCAGCGCGCGGCCCGCCGCCTCGGGCGAGAGGCCCCCGCTCTTGCCCAGCGCTGGCCAGTCCTGCCGCGAGCCGTCGACCGCGGTCGGGGTGAACGGGCTCTGGGCGAGCACGGCCTCGAGATCGCTGGCCGCCTCCTTCAACCTGCCGCGCGAGAGCAACACCCGCGCGCGCGCTTCCAGGCCGGGCGCGCGATCGGCCGGGTCCTTCAGCTTCTCGAGCACCGCGTCGAGCATCGAGAGGTGGGCGCCATACGGCCCGCGCACCAGGAACAACGCGTCGAGCGCGAGCACCACGCGCAGCGCCTGCTTCACCCCGTCGCCGCCCTGGCCGAGCCACCACTCCCACGAGGCCATGAGGTTGTCGCGCTCGGACGCGAGCAGGTCGAGCACCGCCGCGCCGCGCTCCGCCGCGGGCCCGAGCGTCTCACCCAGCCGCAGGTACCAGCTCGCGTGCCGCTTCTTCGCCCGGCCTTCTTCCTGCGGCAGCCGGCCCAGCACGCGCGCACGAATCGACTCGTACATGCCGTAGCGCGCCTGGTCGGACTTGAGGGGGAAGCTCACCCGCAACAGCGACCGGCTGCGCAGCCGGTGCAGCACCTGCAGCACCGCCTCGCGATGCGCGTCACCGGGGTGCCCGGGCAGCCGCAGCACGTCGAGCGCCGCGCCGGCCGCGAACCCCGAGACGAACACGGTGCATTGCGCCAGGGCCGCGCGTTCCTCGTCGGTGAGCTGGTTCCAGCTCGCCTCGAAGGCCTGGTCGATGGCGACGAACTGGCCGCTGCCGCCCGCGGACGACTGGAGGCGCGCCGTCTCGCGCAGGGAGTCGAGCGGTGCGTCGGCCATCTGCGCGGCGGCGAGCTCGATGGCCAGCGGCATGCCGTCGAGCCGGCGCACCAGCTCGCGCACCATGTCGCGCGCCCAGCGCCCGGTGGGGAAGTGGGGGTTGAGCACGCGCACCCGCTCGAGGAACAGGCGCATCGCGTCGCCCTCGTCGTCGCCGCTGCTGTCGAAGGGCAGCGGGCCGACCTCGTATTTCTTCTCCGACTCCACGCCGAGCACCACGCGCGAGCAGAGGAGGAAGTGCGCGTCGCGCGCGGCCGCGTGCCACGCGCTCACCACCGGGCCGATCTCCTTCGCGAGCTGCTCCACGTTGTCGAGCACGAGCAGGCACTCGCGGCGGGCGGTGAGCAGCACCCCCACCGCCTCGACCGGAGAGCCCGCGGGCAGCGCCACGCCCAGCGACTCAGACACGATGAGACACAGGCCTTCCACGCTCTTCGCGGCGGTGAGGTCGGCGACCCAGACGCGCCCGCGGAACTTCGAGACCTGCTGCCGCGCCGCCTCGCGCGCGAGCCGCGACTTGCCCACGCCTCCGGGGCCCAGCAACGTGACCAGCCGCTCGCCGCTGCCGATCAACTGGTGGAGGTCCGCCAGCTCGGCGGCGCGGCCGATCAACGCCTCCGCGTCGTTGGGAACCTGGCCTTCCTCCGCTTCCGCCGGAGGCTCTTCTTCCACCATGGTGAGCGCGGCCTCGGACGGCCACTTCGGCCGCGCACCCGGGCGCTCGTGGCGGGTGACCACGTCGGTGCCGGGTTTCTCGACCGTGCCGGTCACCTCTTCGTCCGGCGCGAGCCCTTCTGCGTGCCCCGACTCGGGCACCCACTTGCGCGTGAGCGCGGCGATCGCCTTCGCGCCCGAGGGCAGCGCGTACTGCTCGACCACCGTGTCGATCGCCTCGCCCAGGTCGGCGGCGCGCTTGAAGCGGTTGGCCACGTCTCGCGAGAGCGCCTTGAGCACCAGGGCGTCGACCTCGGGCGGCACCTCGGGGCGGAAGAGCGAGGGAGGCGAGACCTGGCAGGCGAAGATCTTCTGCATCGTCTCGGCCTGCGTCGCCCCGCGGAAGAGCCGGCGCCCCGTGAGCGATTCCCACATGCAGACGCCGAGCGCGAAGATGTCGCTGCGCGCGTCGATGCGGCGGCCGTCGGCCTGCTCCGGCGACATGTACGGGAGCTTGCCCTTCACCATGCCCGGCATGGTGCGCAGGAAGCGCTGCTCGGCGCGCGCGACGCCGAAGTCGATCAGCTTCACCTCGCCGCTGCGGGCGAGCAGCACGTTCTGTGGCGTGACGTCGCGATGGACGATCTGCAGCGCGCGGCCCTCGGGGTCGGTGGCGTGGTGCGCGTAGTCGAGCGCGCTGGCCAGCCCCGCGCCCATCGAGAGCACGGCCTCGAGCGGCAGGTGCTCGTTGCCCCGGGCGGCGCGCTTGAGCACCTCGGACAGCGCGGCGCCTTCGACGTACTCCATGCGCACGAACCACTCGCCCTCGACCTCGCCCAGCTCGTCGATGCGCACGATGTTCGGGTGACGCAGCCGGGCGGCGATGCGCGTCTCGTCGAGGAACGCGCGCAGCATGTCGGGCTCGCTGAGCATCGACGCGAGGATCCGCTTGATCACCACCGGGCGCTTGAGCTGCGGCCCTCGCGCGAGGAACACCTCGCCCATGCCGCCGCGGCCGAGCAGGGAGATCAACTTGTACTTCCCGAACATCAAGGCGCCGATACTACCCGATGCCCTGAATATCCCCCGGCAGGGTCGGCCCTTCACTGCGCACTTCACCAACCGACCCGGCAAGGTAGCGCTCACCAATTGAAGGGGATCCCACAGGTCCATGCTGCGAATCGCTGCGCTGTCGGTCGGGTTGGTGCTGTGTGGTGACTTGCGAGCGGAACGGACGCGGGCACGGCCTCGTACCTGCCGCGCGACATCGGCGCTGAGAGCACCACGTGCTCGGCGGCGACGACCCGGTTCGGCTGAGCCGCGTTGGCTTCTCGTTCTGAGGCTTCTCGTTCCAGGGAAGCGTGTGCTTCTGCAGTGGTTCGGCTCGAGCCTCCAGCCTGCACCTGATGGCTGGCAGATTACCCACCTGGTGGCTGGCAGATTACCCACCTGGTGGCCGGCAGATTACCCATCTGATGACTGGCAGATTACCCACGGCCGGGTATGGTGGCGAGGTGTCCCCCTATCGCTCGCGGCGGGTTGAGGCCCGGGTCACCGAAGCCCTCACCGACACCCGGGTGGTCGCGATCATCGGGGCTCGACAGGTGGGCAAGAGCACGCTGGTGAAGAAGCTGACGCGCACGAGACCGGGTGCGATCGAGCGGCGGCTCGACCGACCCACCGACCTCCAGTCTGCGCGAGCCGATCCCGAGCTGTTCGTTCATCACCGCGAACTGCAGGTCATCGACGAAGTCCAGCGCGCACCCGAGTTGATGCTCGCGATCAAGGCAGAGGTCGATGAGGATCCTCGGCCGGGGCGCTTCCTGCTCACGGGCTCGGCCCGCCTCCTCGGCTTGCGCGCGCTGCCTGACGCACTCGTGGGCCGGATGGAGACGATCGAACTGTGGCCCTTCTCCCAGGGAGAGATCGAACGAACGACGGATGACTTCGTCGACCGCGTCTTCGAGGAAGAGCCGGTGCTCGAAGGCGGAGGGAACACCGAGCGCGCGGACTACGTCGCGCGGCTCAGTCGTGGGGGCTTCCCCGACGCGATTGGCAGAGACGAAGGGCGGCGGGCCCGCTACTTCACCGCGTACATCAACGACTTGATCGACCGTGACGTCCAGCAGCTCGCAGACATCCAGCGACGCGACACGCTCCACCTGCTGCTCAGAGCGCTCGCAGGGCGCGCGGGCCAGTTGCTCAAGGTGGACGCCCTCGCTTCAGACCTGCGCCTGCCCACCACGACGGTCGAGCGCTACATCACGCTCTTCGAGGAGGTCTTCCTGCTCAAGCGCGTTCCTGCGTGGACCGCCTCGACCACCACGCGCGCGGTGCAGACGCGGAAGCTGATGTTCGTCGACACCGGACTTTGTGCGCATCTCATCGGGCGCACCGCGAAGCGTCTGCTCAAAGACGATGGAGCCGTCGGTCCCCTGCTGGAGAACTTCGTCATGGGAGAGCTGGCCAGGCAGCTCGAGTGGTGCCAGACGCGCGCCTCGCTCCACCATTATCGAACGCGCGATGGCAACGAGGTCGACGCCGTCTTGGAGTCAGCGGATGGTCGCGTGGTCGGCGTCGAGGTGAAGGCCGGCATGACCGTGAGGACCGACGACTTCGCTTCTCTGCGCCACCTGCAACAGCGCCTGGGGGACCGGTTTCAGCTGGGTCTCGTCTTCCACACGGGCCAGGGCACGCTTTCCTTCGGCGAGCGCCTCCTCGCCGTTCCCATCGATGCGCTCTGGAGCCGCGTCCCTCGAGGGTGATGGCCGAGTAGGTGGCTGTCCCACACCGGAACCAACCTGAGGCTCAATCCGATACTCTCCTGATCGGGGACACACACACATGGCCATCTCGAAGATCGGGCGCGCGCTCACCAATCCAGAAGTCGAGCTGCCCAAGCCTGCACCTCCGCCTCCGAAGCCCTCGGTTCCTGCCGCGCCACCGAAGGACGTGAGCGGCTTCGAGGATCCGCGGAAGAACCCGGTGTGCCTGAACCCGAGTGAGGGTCGAGGGCGCGGGACCAACGACGACTCGGTGGGGCGCGGTCGAGGCACCAACGACGACTCGGTGGGCCGCGGGCGTGGCACCAACGACGACTCCATCGGGCGCGGGCGTGGCACCAACGACGACTCCATCGGCACCGGCGGCACGACGGCGACGACCTCGCGCGATCTCGAGGCGGTCGACCCGACGTACACGGCGGCAGCGGCTGATCACGACGTCGCGCTGTCGAGCACGGCCCAGGGCCAGGTCGAGGCGCTGCTGGCCAACCCGAAGACCTCGCGCGCGGCGAACTACGCGCTCAAGAGCGCCACCTTCGCGGCGCTGCCGGCTGATCAGCAGGAGAAGTTCATCGACGTGATGGCGAAGTCAGACGAGGTGGGCGTGAAGCTGATGGCGATCACCTGCGAGAAGGCGGGCGATCTCTTCTTCGAGCGCGCCAGCGACGGCAGCACCACCCTCGACAGCCTCGCCCTGATGGCGAACAGCCCGGGCGCGAAGCAGTTCCTCAACCACACCATCGCCGACGTGCTCCGGCCCGAGCGCATCTGGCAGGGCGACGCGCCGACCTGCACGGTGTCGACGATGCAGTACGAGCTCGCGCAGGAGAAGCCGGCCGAATACGCGCGCCTGATGGCGGGCCTCACGGTGAGCGGCAGCGTGGCGCTCGCGGGCGGCGGCGTGCTGCAGACGCAGGTGGGCGACGCGCTGCTCAACAGCCTCACCTCGAAGGACCAGCGCTCTCCGACCGAGGCGGTCTTCCAGTCGGCGGCGATGGAGTTCGCCAACGGCGCCGACAACTACGATCTCGCCTCGCGCCGCAGCACGGCGGCCGACGGGAAGACCTACCGCGGCCTGTACGGAGATCAGATCCGCAACATGGTGGGGCAGCTCTTCGGCGTCGACTACCAGACGACGAAGATCAGCTCGAACGAAGAGGCCGCCGCCGCGCTGGCCACGCTCAACCGCAGCAACCTGCCCAACCGGCCCGTGCTGGTGGACCTGGTGGTCGACGACAAGAGCAACCACTGCGTCGCGTTCGAGGGCTTCCGCGACGGGCGGGTCTACTTCCGCGATCCGCAGACGGGGAAGAAGGACTCGATCAGCGAGCAGCAGTTCCTCGAGACGGCCGCGGCGGTGCACGTCGCGCCCCGCCCCGAGCCCCGCCGCCCGCGGGGGCGGATGATCGAAGAGTGAGGGGCCGCGAGGTGCGCCGTCACCAGCAGGGGCACGGTGAGCAGCCCCGGCAGTCGTAGCCGGCGTACTCCATGGCGCAGTTGTTGTTGGGGTTGGGGCAGTACGTTTCCCAGCGCGTGTCCCCCGCGTTGCAGTTCCCCAGGTTGGTGCACGAAGGGTTGCGCCGGTTGTCGCAGGTCCCGGGGCAGCCGCAGTCCTGGGGGCAGTTCGACTGGTTCTCGCCAGGGTCGCAGGTGGTGTCACCGCAGAACGAGCACGGGTCGTTGTTGCTGATGATGCAGCTCATGCTGCGCACGTTGCCGCAGCCGTCACTCTGCGACTTGCTCCCGGTGCAGCTGCTCTGACAGCTCGCAGAGCACCCGCCGCAGGCCGTGGTGTCCACCCAGGTCGGAGTGCAGCAGGTGCCGCTGGCGCAGATGTTCAGGCCACCGCAGCTGGTGCCGTTGGGGAGATTGGCGGCCGTACTGCCACAGACCGGCGCGCCCGAGGTGCAGACGATCGCCCCCACCTTGCACGGGTTGGGAACAGCGGGTGAGCACGCCATGCCCGCATCACACCCGACGCACGCCCCCGTCGAGTTGCAGACTCCGGCGTCGCAGCCGGTTCCGGGCGGCCTGTTGGTGCCCGAGTTGATGCAGGTGAGCACACCCGTGCTGCACGAGGTGACGCCGACGCGGCAGGCGGTGGGGTTGGTGTTGCAACTCACCCCGGCATCGCAGGTCGCGCAGGTACCCGTCGTGTTGCAGACGCGATTGGTGCCGCAGGTGGTGCCGGCGTCCTTGAGCCGCATGGTGTCGACGCAGTCGACCACCGGGAAGGCCGCGCAGGATTGCGCACCGAACACGCAGGGGTTGAGGTTGGTGGTGCAGCCGGCGTCTGCCACGCAGGTGCCGCAGGTGCCCGCGCCCGTGCAGAGCTGGCCCATCCCGCAGCTCACTCCGGCGTCCACCCCCACCGTGCCGTCCACGCAGACGGCCTGCCCCGAGGCGCAGCTCAGCACCCCGCGCAGGCAGGTGGTGGTGTTGCCGGTGCAGGCGACGCCCGCGTCGCAGACGTCACAGCTGCCCGTCGGACCACACACGGCCCCCGGCCCGCAGGCGGTCCCGGCGTCCAGCACGGGGGCGCCGTCTGTGCACCGCGATACGCCCGTGGCGCACGAGGTCACGCCAGGCCGGCAGGGGTCGGGGTTGCCAGAGCAGCTCACGCCCTCCACGCACGCGTTGCAGGTGCCCACCCCGTCGCAGACCTGGTTGGCGCCGCACACGACGCCGGCGTCGACCGCGACCGTCGAGTTGCCGCAGGTGGGCATCCCGGTGCCGCAGTTGATGGTGCCGCGCAGGCAGGCGTTGAGGTTGGTGCCACACGCCGCGCCCGCTGCGCACGGGTTGCAGCCGCCGTCACCGTCACAGACGCCGCCGCTGCACATCGCGCCTGGCGGTTGCGGCGTGGTGCTGTCCCGACAGCTCAGGAGGGTGCCCTGGCACTGAGCCGTGCCCGAGAGGCACTGCGACGGGTTCGAGGTGCAGCTCGCGCCGTCGACGCACACCCCGCACCCGCCGTCGGCGAGGCACACCCGGTTGGGAGGGCATTCAGCCCCGGGCCGGTTGCAGGAATCGCAGACGCCCAGCGCGCAGGCCAGCGGGGACGGGCAGTCATTGCCGGTCACGCACGGCTGGCATCGGCTGTCCACGCAGGCCTGACCGGCCGGGCACTCCGCCGCCGTGGTGCAGCCGTCACACCCGCCGTCGGCCCGGCACACCAGGCCCGCGTCGCAGGTCGCTTGCGGCCCGCAGGCTCCGCACCCTGCGTCGGGCTGGCACACCCCCGGTGCGCACTGGCTGTTGGCGGTACAGGGCTGGCACGCGCCGTCGAGGCACACCTGGCCGGCCGCGCACGGCCGCGCCGCAGAGCACGCCGCGCAGAACCCGGCGTCGAGATCGCACACCTGGCCGTTGGGGCAATCGTTGCCCGTGCAGGGCGGCGAGCAGAGCGCGCTGACACACTGGCTGGGCGGGGTGCACTCGAAGCTGCCGGTGCAGCCGCGGCAGGTGCCGTCGACGCACACCTGGCCCTGCAGGCACTGGCTGGACCGGGTGCAGGTTCCACACTTGCAGTCCAGGCAACCTTCCCCCGTGCCGCACTGGCTGGCGCTGGTGCAGTTGCAGCCCGCGTCCACGTCGTAGACGCGGGTGATGGGTGAGAGGCAGGCGCTGGCGACGAAGCCCAGCACGGCGGAGACGGCGAAGGCACGGAGCGCCTGGTTCATGGTCCTCACTCCTTCCCCGGCCGGAGCTCGGGGGTGTTGCAGGGGACAAACACAAACTCGACGCGTCTGTTGTTTTCGCGGCCGTCGGCGTTGGCGTTGGAGTCGCGGGGGATCTCCATGCCGTAGCCCACCGAGTACATGCGGTTGGCGGCCACGCCGCCGGCGATGAGGAAGCTGCGCACCGCGTCGGCGCGGCCCTGGCTGAGCGCCTTGTTCTTCTGCGCCCCGCCGATGTTGTCGGTGTGCCCCTCGATGCGGACGCAGAAGTTGGTGTTCTCGGTCAGCACCGTCGCCACCTCGGTGAGCAGGTCGGTCGAGCGCGGGAGGATGGTGGTCAGGCCGAACGCGAAGAGGATCTTCTGCAGCAGCTCGAGCTTCTTCTCGGTGACCTTCACCAGGAGCATGCGCGGGCAGCCGTTGTCCTCCGCGCTGCCCTTCTTCTCGGGGCACAGGTCGCTGGCGCCGTGCACGCCGTCGCCGTCGCGGTCGTCATCGGGGCAGCCGTTGAGGGTGGGCAGGCCGGGCACCAGCGGGCAGGCGTCGCGCACGCCCCGCACCCCGTCGGCGTCCGCGTCGTCTTCGGGGCAGCCCTCGTAGCGCGCCAGGCCCTTGTCGATGGGGCACTTGTCGATGGCGTTGGGCACGCCGTCGAGATCGTCGTCGAGCACCTGCTGCGGAGGCGGAGGCGGCGGCGTCAGGTCGACGTGCCGCTCGGGCGTGACCGCGCCAGGCGCGAACTCCACCGCCAGGCCGAAGGAGAGGATGGAGGCGCTGGCGTTGCCGTAGCCGGACTCGTCCTGCACCTTGGCCACGTACTCGAAGCGCACCACCGGCCCCAGCAACACGGACCAGCGATCGGTGCCGCGCAGCAACAGGCTCGCGCCGCCGGTGATCGCCACGTGGCTGAGCCCGCCGGTCGCCACGTAGCCCACCCCCACGTCGCCGGTGGGGATCACCAGCGCGTGCTCGAAGGGCCGCCGCACCCGCGCGCCGGCGCCGATGGTGAACATCGAGGCGCCGGTGGCCAGCGGGTCCTTCGGCGTGGCGGACCAGGCGTCGTAGCCGACGTTGAGCAGGAGATCGAAGAAGCTGGCCAGGGAGAGGATGCCGGAGGCCCGCAGCGCCACGCCCAGCCCATAGAGGTCGCTCTGCGGTTTGGCGATGGGCAGCGAGCCCATCACCTCCCCGCGCACGCCGAAGGTGATGCCCGGGGCCGCGGCGCCCGGCTCGGCAGGTGCGGGGGCCGGGGCCGGGGGCGTCTCCGCCACCACCGCGGGAACCGGCGCGGGCACGGGCAACGCCGCCACCAGCTCCTGCGCCAGCGAGGGCAGCTCGTCCGACCAGGTCTTCGCCTTCACCGTCCGCGTCAGCGAAGCCACCGACGTGCCGTGGCTCTCGACCACGCTGAGGTCGAGCGCGAGATCGCTACCCACCTTGACCACCTGCAGCGCCACCAGGTGAGAGACGTCACACACACGGGCCAGGGTGGCCACGCAGGCCGTCGCGCCGTTGCACACCGAGCTCTCGGGCAGTCCAGCCGCGACGAGGCGGGCCTGCACGTCGCTGGGCTGGACCAGCTTGCCCAGCTTCGGGCCGGCGGTGGTCTCCAGCGAACGCGCGAGCGCGGTGGCCAGCTCGCCAGCGAGCTCGGGCGTGACACCGATTCTGCGGGCGACGACGACGGAGTACTGCGGGCTGGTTGCTCCCACGAGGGAGACAGCCAGAAGCGCGAACACCATGTGGGGGCCTGGGGTGGGGGGAACTGGGTGCGACTGTACCGGGATGGGGGACCTGGAAGTCAGAGCCCGTTGAGCTTCTTCTCGTTCTCCTTGAGGAACTCCGTGGCCAGCTTCTGGAGCCGCTGCGCGAGGTCACGTTCCTTCGCCTCGTTGTAGGGGGAGTACCGGGTCTCCTTCATCAGCCGGACCGCCTCGGGGTCGGTGCTCAGCTTCTTCTTCCAGATGTCGGTGAAGCCGTAGTTCGCCAGCGAACCCTTGATGAGGAACTCTTCCCTGAAGTACTCGTTCTTCTGGTGGAGCGTGTCTGCGCTGTCGTCGCTGAGCGGCACGCGGGCAGCCACGCGCGCGGTGAGCTGGGCCACGGTGCCACCGGCGGCCATGTTGCCCACCGCCGCGCGGGTCTGGCCGTACGTCCTGGCGATCGCCCCGCCGACCGTCTTGAACGGGTAGGCGGCGGTGTTCTTGTAGATCTCCGCCAGGCGCTGGGGCCCCACGCTCTGGGCCAGCATGGGCAACAGCACCGGGTCGAGGGCCGCGGCGCCGATGATGGCGTCGATGCCGGGGGTGGACTTCCACTGGCCGGGCGCCTTGCGGTAGCGCTCGATCTCCGACATCAGCTTGAGGTCGAGCCCGAACTCGCCCAGCGCCAGGGCGGCGTTGCCGAGGAAGGCCACGTTGCCGACGCCGAGGGCCTCCATCACCCCGAGGCCCGCGTCGACCACGTTGAGCTTGGCGTTGGCCATCGCCATGAAGCGGATCTCGGGAGGGAGGCTCTGGTCCAGGGCGATCGCGCCGTTGTCGTAGATGGCCTTGCCTGCGAACGCCGCGCCGATGGCGGGGATCGCCTTGCCCAGGCCTGACAGCATGTGCGCGGCGACGGTGGGGCTGAACCTGACGCCGGCCTTCGCCACCATCGCCTCGGCGGCCACCATGACCTTTCCGACCAGGGCCGGGTTCACGGTGCCCAGCGTCTTCGCGCTGAGCGCGAGCAGGTCGGGCGAGAGGTGGCTGCCCATCTTCAGGAAGGCGTTCGCCTCGTCTGCCGCGAGCGCGCCGATGAGCTTCGCGGTTCCCTCGCGGCCTTCCTTCGAGACGATCTTCGCCAGCACCTCGTTGAGCACGGCGACGGCCGGCTTCCCCTCGACCGACGACGAGATGAACTTGCGCACCACGTCGGGCCGCATGTCGGACAGCGCCGAGAGCGTGGTCTTGAGCTCGTCCGGCTTGAGCGTGGCGGTGTGCTGCAGGACGGAACGAAGCTGGGCCGCGTCGTCCAGGTTGGGCAGCAGCTTCTTCATCGCGCCGCTCACCTCGGTGTCCTGCACCAGCGCCGTCAGCCTCGCCAGCTCGGTGCCCGGTTTCGCGATGAGGCTCTTCACCACGGCGGGCCGCAGCTCGGACAGCGCCGTGAGGGTGGTCTTGAGCTGCTCCGGCTCGAGGGTGGCGGCGTGCTTGAGCAGCGTGCGCACCTGCGCGGCGTCGTCGAGGCTGGGCAGCAGCTTCTTGACCACCCCGCCGAGCTTCTCGTCGTCGATGAGGGCGTTGACCTTCACCAGCTCGTCCGCGCTCAGCGTCGCGGCGACGCCCTTGGGGAGCACCGTGGCCGCGATGGCCGTCCTCCCGCCCGCGGGGAGCGTCTTGAGGGCCTCCTGGATGGCGGCGTCGTCGAGGTTGGCGATGCTCGTGCCGAGGTAGCGCCGGAGCTCAGCCAGCTGGTGGCCCGCCTCCTTCACGTTGGCGAGGAGCGTGGCGGCCGCGAGCGCCTTCTCTTCGGGCTTCGCCTTCGGGTCGAAGAGGGTGAAGGTCGAGTTGAGCACGGTGAAGCCCGGCGCCAGGGCAGCGAGCCGGCGCTCGAGCACGGGGTCCTGCACCAGCTTCGCGAACGCGGTGGGCGCGGACTTCGCCAACCCGGCGACGGCCTTCGCCTTGTCGAGGGTGGTGACCTTCGGGTCGAGGAGCGACGCGGCGGTGGTGAAGGTGTCCACCATGATGGTCGACGCGCCGGAGAGCTTGCGGAACACCTCCTTGGTGGCTTCGCCCTTGACCCCGTCGTGGTCGAGGCTCGCGACCACCAGCATCGCGTTCTTCAGCCCGTTGGCCGGATCGGGGTCGGCGATCGCCGCAGCGATGGCACCCGCGGTGGGGGCCAGCTTCCCGAAGTTCTCGCTCAGGAAGCGGGTGTTCTCGACGCGCTCCTTGCCTCCCACTCCCCTGGCGAGGCTGCCCAGGAGGGGGACCATCGCGGCGACCCGGTCTCCGGCCAGCTGGCTCGAGTCGAGGGCCACGCCTGCGTTCTTGAAGAAGTCCTCGTCTGCGAGCAGCGGCTCGAGCTGCTTGGGGTACGGCATGCCGATCTTGTCGAGGAAGGCCTGCGGCGTGGTCTTCGCCTTCGTGGCCAGGCGAGCCAGCGCGAGCGCTGCGTCGGCGGTGGAGCCGGGCGTCGAGATGTCGAGCACCTTCGCGAAGTCGGCGTGCGCCTTCGCGTCGGCGGCGAGGTTCGGGTACGCCGCGGCCATCGAGGCGCCCTCGGCGCCCCCGAAGACGACGGGCGCCTTCGGGGGAGGCGGCCTGCTGCCGGCGGGGAACGGCTTCTCGGTCTCCAGCGCCTCCTGGGTCTTCGGGTCGTACTTGCCTGTGACGGGGAGCTTCATCCCCGCCTGGAAGCGGCTGATCGCTTCCTGCGTGGCGGGGCCGAGCTTGCCGTCTTCTTCGAGGGCGGTGCCCAGCCGTCGATTGAGGAGGCCTTGCGCGATCCGGACGTCCATCGAGAAGACGAGCGGTTCCTTCGCGCCCGCAGCGGCTGATGGGCCTGCAGCGCCTGCCGCGCCCGCTGTTCCTGCCGCGCCCGCTGTTCCCGCCGTGCCCGCTGTTCCCGCCGTGCCCGCGGTTCCTGCCGTGCCCGCGGCTGGAGCGGCGCCGCCACTTCCGCCTGCAGGCGCGGCCGCGCCCCCAAACTGTGCAGTGGAGAGGGGCGCGGTCTGCGGCTCCGCCATGTTCTTCTCGGTCTTGACCTGCTGCTCGAGCGGCTTCTTGAGGTGACGCTCGTAGACGCCCTCGCCTGCGTCCTTCACCACGTCAGCCAGGTTCTTCCCCGCGGAGAGGAGGAGATCCGTGTTGCCGCTCTTCACCGCGTCGCGCATCTGGGTGACGGCCCCGGACACGGCCGCGACGCCCTCGACGTCCTTGTTCTTCGAGAGCGCGTCAGCCACCGCGGCGCCGGAAGAGATGGCCCCCATCCAGTCCTTCTTCTTGATGGCCGTCAGCGTGCTGTTGGCCTGGGTGAGCGCGGTGCTGGCGTCGGTGAGCTGGCCCTTGAGCTTCTCGTTGTTGGTGAGCGTCGAGGCGAACTGCGTCGCGGCGCTGGCGGCGCCCAGGTAGTCGCCGGTCTTGATGCCCTGCTGCACGGCGCCCGCGGCGGTGGCTGCGTTGGCGACGTGGGCGAGGTCCTTCTGCAGGTTGCTGTCCTTGCCGGCGAGGCTGCTGGCGGCGCCCGCGCCTGCCGCCAGCGCGCCGAGCACGTTGCCGTTCTTGAGGTTGGCGTTGACGTTCTTGACCCCGCTGGCGGCCTGGCTGACCTTGCCCAGGTCCTTCGCGAGGTCGCTGCCTTCCTTCGCGATACTCCCCGCGAGCGCCGCGCCGCCGGAGATCGCCCCCAGCACGTCGCCCTTCTTCGCCTGCTTGACCACGGTGATGCCGCCGATGCCGCGCGTGGCCCAGGTCGAGATGTTCTTCATCGTCTTGCTGAAGCCAGAGGCCGCGTCAGCGACGCCGGTGGCCGCGGCGCCCGCAGCGCCCGCGACAGCCGAGAGGAAGCCCACCGGGTTCTTCGCCTTGAAGGCCTTCACGCCCGCCTTCACGTTGTTGGCGATGCCGGCGAGCTTCGCGCCCGCCGCGCCGAGCAGGCCGGTGGCCGCGCCGGTGATGGCGCCGAAGATGTCGCCCGACCTCACCGCCTTGACCACGTTGACCACCACCTGGATGGCCTTGGCCGCGGCGCCCACCGGGCCGGGGATGAAGCTGGCGATCTTGAGCCCGACGCTGGCGATCTTCCCCAGCTTGGCGAGCACGCTCGGCTTCTTCGTCGACGAGGACTTGAGCGAGCCGTCGTCCGCGACGGACAGCTTCACGTCGTGCTTGCCCACCTTGAGCGCGTGCTCGCCGGGCGTGTTGCTGGCGCGGTTGACCTCCTCGAACTTCGTGGCGAGCTGCGCGTCGGTCAGGCCCTGCAGCGCGTGGCCGGGCACCTTCGCCTGCGCCCACAACATCTCCGTCATGTCCTTGCGGGTGAGCGTGGGCGCTTCACCGTTCGAGGTGACGTGGAGGTTGTCGAGCGTCATCGCCAGGCGATCGCGCGCGCCCTGCAGGTCAGGCGCGTCGTTGACGTAGCGCGCGGCCTGCATCAGCTGGTTGGGGTCGAGCTTCTCGAGCGAGAGGCCGGCCGCCTTCGCCGCGCTGGCGATGTCGGTCGCCTCGAGCTTCGGCTTGTCTCCGGTGAGCAGCTGGTTGACGAGCTCCTGGTTCTTGCCGGTGAGCTCGGGCGGGATGAGGCCCTGTTCCTTCGCGCGCTGGTTGTACGTGCCGAGGGCGCCTTCGTGGTTCCAGGGCGCGGCGGGCCCGCCGTCGGGGCCGAGGGCTCCGCCGACGAGGCCGAGCTCTTCTTCGGACAGCGGCGCCGAGGTGAGACCGGGGCTCGCGCTGCCTTCGGCCTTCGCCAGGGCCTGATCAGCGGCGCTCTCGGCGAACGCGGCCTGGCCTTCGGCGACCTCGAGGGCAGTGGTGGCGTTGTGGGTGTCGGCGTGCACCGTCTCGAGCGTCGTCAGCACGTCGTCCTGCGCCGCGGTGGCGGGCTGCTGAGACGAGGCGATCGCCGCGCGCAGCGAGTCGCCCGCGGTGGCCGCCAGGTCCTGAAGGTCCCACGCCTTGTCGCGGAACTGACCGGTGGCCTTGCGCAGCTCCGCGCGGCTGCCCAGCCCGGTCGCGGCGCTCGCCAGCTCGGAGAGCTGCCCGGAAGAGCGCAGGAGCTTCGGCACCAGCGCGTGGATGCCCTCCGCCACCGAGCCCGCGGGCCCGCGCGTGGCCGCCGCGTCGATGGCGTTGTCACCCAGGCGCCCGAGGGTGCGGGTGAGGTTCTGCACCTCGAACCCGGCGCGCGCGCCGCCCATGCTGGCCGCGTTCGCGCACTTCTCCTTCACCAGCATCGCCTGCTGCGCGGTCAGCCCGGCGCGCTGGGCAGGGGAGATCGCCACAGGCGGCGCCTGCACGGCGACGCGAACGGGAGGGGCGGTGACCTGCGCTTCGATCGACTCCCTCGAGCTTCGGCGGATCGCCTCGTGGTTCTTCGATGGGCGCGGGCCCTTCCTGGCCTGCGCCTGGAACGCGTCGGCCCGGGCGGCGGCTTCCTCGGCGGCCTTCCTGGCGGCCTCTTCCGCGGCCCTTCGCGCCGCCTCTTCCGCGGCCCGGCGGGCGGCCTCTTCAGCGGCGCGCTGGGCGGCCTCTTCGGCCAGGCGTTGAGCGGCCTCTCCATCGACAGCGGAACCACGTTTGTCGCCAATGCGCATGGGCGGTGACCTCGGGCGCTGCGGGGGACAGCGATCGGATTATCGCTCAGACTGGAATTCTCGTTACCTCAAAACATAATAAATTCATGGTGTTGCCTGCCAAGCAACACCCCCAATCGTGTTTCCAGCGTGTTGAACCGGGTGCGGCGATGTCGGCCTACGGCTCTTTGCCGTTGAGGGCGCCACTGACGAAGTCGTTGAGGGTCTCGGTGGCGTCCGAAGAGGACCCGCCCTCGAGCTGCTTCTGAACTTCCTTGAGCATGACGTCGAAGATGCGGCGGTCCTCTGCCGAGCGGGTGCTCCGCGCCTTGTCCCAGGCGGCCTGGATCCGGCGGTAGCGCGCGGTGGCTGGATCAACCTTCGGCTTCGCCGGCTTGAGCGGCCTGGCGTCGACCTTCACGGGCTCGACTGGCGGCGGCTCGACCTTCGCGGGCTCGGGTGGCGGCGGCTCGGCCTTCGCGGGCTCGACCTTCGCGACCTCGATGGGTGCGGGCTCGACCTCTGGCGCGACGACGGGCTCGGCGAGCTGCTCTTGGACGGGCGGCTCGACCGCCACCTCAGGCGGCTTGCGGAAGAGCAGCCACAGGCCACCGCCGATGAGGGCGACCATGACGAGCAGCACCACGCCGCCCACCAGCATGGCGCGGCGCTCCGCGGGCTGAAGCTCCTCGAGCGGCGGGGCCTCGAGCTCGACGGGAGGCGCGTCCCGGGGCACGTCGAGGGCGATGGTCGCCGGCGGAGGCGGGGGCGGACGCGCTGGCGGAGGCGGCAGCCTGCCGCGCCCGTCGAGGATCCGCGTGGCGGCGGGGGCGTTCAGCTTGACCACCGTCACCGGCGCCTGCCGGGTGTTCGACGCCCTGAGGGGTCTCTGATCCACCGGCGGGCTCCGGGCGGGCGTCGCCACCGACGAGGGGACGCCCTCGAGGGAGACGTGCGTCATCGAGCCCGGCGTCACGGCGAGCCGGGTGGCGTTGAACTGGAGCGTCTTGCGCAGCTTCTTGAGCTGCTCGCGCACCACCTCTGCGTTGGCCGGGCGGTCCTGCGGGTCCTTCTCCAGGAGCGAGAGCACCAGGCTGTCCACCTCGGGCGGCACGTCCGAGCGGAGCGCCGACGGCGCCCTGGGCTGCTTGCTCAGGTGCATGTTGACGATCTCGTAGGGGTTGTCGGCGTCGAAGAGGTGCTCGCCGGTCAACATCTCGAAGGCGACCACGCCCAGCGCGTACAGGTCGGTGCGGGGCCCCACCGACTGACCGCGGGCCTGCTCGGGCGCCATGAACTCGGGCGTGCCCATCACCTGCGAGACGCGCGTCTGCGGCGTGTCGCCCCGCGCCGTGGGCGCCTGCTTGGCGATGCCGAAGTCGAGCAGCTTCACGAAGCTCGAGCCGTCGGGCTGGGACACGAGGAAGATGTTCGACGGCTTGAGGTCGCGGTGGATGACACCCGCCCCGTGCGCCGCCCCCAGGCCGGCCAACATCTCGTCGAGCAGCTTGAGGGTGTCCTCGACGGGCAGCGCGCCGTGGGTGCGGAGGTGCTGGGACAGCGAGACACCCGAGAGGTACTCCATCACGAAGTACTGGCGGCCATCGGGCAGCGCGCCGAAGCTGAAGATGTCGATGATGCCGCGGTGGCCGATGGCGTTGACGCTGCGGGCCTCGTCGAGCAGCCGCTGCGCCTCGACCTTGTTGGTGGCCAGCTCGCGCCGGAGCAGCTTGATGGCCACGCGCTTGCCGATCACCGGCTGGAGGCCCTCGTAGACCTGGCCCATGCCGCCTTCGCCGACGATGCCCTTGACCCGGTACTCGCCGATCATCGAGCCGGTCAGCGAGTCGACGCCCTCATCGGGGTCCTCGGCCGCGCCGCCGTCCAGGGGACAGACTGGCATGCCCGGGGGGACCGGCTCCTGGCAGACGGTGCAGACGCGCATGAGTGCGCAGCCTACCTCCGTGTCGCCTCGATGTCGGACACCGTTCATCCCGAGCGGAGTCGAGGGAGAGCCCGAGCGCGGAGGAAGACGCCCCTCGACGCCGCTCGGGGTGAACGGCGAGTGAACGCAACCGCGCGGGAAAGTAGTACGCAGCGCAAGTGCGCTTCCTCGCCCCGCTGGTGCTGCTGTGCGCCTGTCCTCCTGCCGTCCCGCCGCCGCCGCCGTTGGTGCTCGAGGTGGCGAGCGACGGCGCGTTCTCGCTGAGCCGCGAAGGCGTGGGGCTGTCGGCGCTGCGCGCGAGCGTGACCGTGTCGGGCGTCGAGGTCGCGCTGACCTCTCCGGCGGCGACTTCCAGCGAGAGCGACGACGAGCTCGGTCACGCGAAGCAGACGACGCTGGAGCAGACGGCAGGCACGACGAAGGTGACGCTGACGCTGCGCGCGTACGAGGGCTTCGTCACCGCGCGGCTGGCGGCGTCCTGCGAAGGCGGCTGTCCCGGCGCGCGGGTCGAAGGCTTCACCTTGAGGGGCGACGTCACGGGCGATCCCACGGCTGCGCTGGCGAACGGCTACAGCAGCTGGGCCCCGAGCTACTACGCCACCGTGCAGCGCAGCACCGAGCCGGGCGCCGGGGTCGAGCTCGTCGGCAACAATGACAACCACCTCACCACCGACGCGCGCCTGAGCTGGTGGGTGTCTGCGATTGACACGAAGAGCAGCAAGGCGCTGGTGGTGGGCGCGCTCACCGCGCAGGCGTGGAAGACGAAGGTGCTCACCTGGCGCGACGAGGGCGTGAAGGTGCGCGTGCGCAGCGGCGGCGGGCTCGATTCCCTGCCGCTCACCGTCGAGGGCGTGCAGTCCGAGCGCTTCTTCTTCACCGCGGGCGCGGCGCTCACCGACTCGCTGTCGACCTGGAGCCGCGCCGTCGCCACGCTCACGCCACCGCCCGAGGTGCCCTTCGTGCCGGTGGGGTGGAACAGCTGGAACACGCTCTTCGAGGAGGTGAGCGAGCCGCAGGTGCTGGCGAACGCGGCGCGGCTCAAGACGCTCGGCTTCCCCGCGAACAACGTGCAGCTCGACGACGGCTGGGAACAGGCGTGGGGCAACTGGACCGCCAACCCGAAGTTCCCCTCGGGCATGGACGGGCTCGCCACGCAGCTCAACACACAGCAGCTCAACGCGGGCGTGTGGATGGCGCCCTTCTTCATGGACTCGACGCTGCCGATGGCGATGGCGAACCCCGGCTGGTTCGTGCGCGACGCGGCGGGGCGGCCCATCGGCTACACCGAGTTCTTCACCGGCCACACGCTGCACTCGCTGGACACCACCAACCCCGAGGCGCGCGCGTGGATGGTGGGCGAGGTGCGGCGGCTGCTCGCGCAGGGCTATCGCTACCTCAAGCTCGACTTCCTCTTCGCCGGCGCGTGGGAAGGCCAGCGGCAGGACCCCGACGTCACCTCGCTGCAGGCGTTCCAGCTGGGGATGAAGGCGATCATGGCGGAGGCGCAAGGCGCGGGCGCGTACGTGGTGGCGTGCGGCGCGCCGGTGCTGCCGAGCGCGGGCGTGGCGCACGCGCTGCGCACCGGTGAAGACATCGCGGCGCGCGGAACTCCGTATGGCTTCGACTGGGTGAAGAACGCGAGCCGCAACGTGGGCGTGCGCTGGTTCGTCACCCCGTTCCTCGCGAGCGACGCCGACACCATCCTGGTGCGTGGACTGCCGGACGGGGTCAAGCGGATCCAGACCACCACCAACCTGCTTGCGGGCAGGCTGCTCGGGCTCGGTGATGATCTCACCGCGTTGCAGCAGGGTGAGCTCGACTTCCTCGCCGCGGCCGCGCAGCTGCCGTCGATCGCCACCATGAGCGAGCCGGGCGCGGGCTTCGTGCCGCTCGATGCGCCGGGCAAGCCGCGCGGGAAGTCGTTGAGCAAGGCCGAGGCGCTGGTGGACTCCGAGAGCTATTTCGTTCCCTCTCTCTGGGCCGCGAAGGCCACCTCGGAAGGCACGCTGGTGGGCGTGCTCAACTGGTCGCAGCAGGAGCAGACGTTCACGGTGTCCGCGGCGTCGCTGGGGCTCGAGGGCACCGAGTCAGCGCAGGAGCTGTGGGTGGGGCTGCCCGTCACCTTCGCCGAGGGTGCCTGGCGCGTCACCGTGCCCGCGCGCGACGCGGCGTATCTCCGGCTGCGCTGAAGGTGCGCCACTCCCCTGACGCTCCGGTCGAACTGAAGGAGTCCTGGCGGCCCGCCCCATCGCAAGGGCCTCGACTCGCTGGGATCGGGAGAATGGCCCGCGACGTGCTCCACGCCGGGAGATGAGCCCTGATCCGAGAGCAGGCACGTTGAGGGCGGCGCTCGCGCTCCTGCTCTCCGGCTGTCTGACCCCCGTCTTCGACCCGGTGACCTGCTCGGGAACCCGGGCGATGGTGTGCGACTGCGCGACGTCGTGCGTCACCAGCGAAAGCGAGGTGGTGGTCACGGCGGAGCCGGAGTGCGAGGGCGTGACGCTCTGCTGGGAGGAGCCGTCAGACTGAGGGAGCGCTCGTTCATCCTGATGCACCTCCCCCGCCCCAAGGGTCTCGACTCATTGAAGCCCGGAGGCTGGCCCGCGGCGTGCTCTGCAGCGGTGCTTGAACTCCCCTCCTGAAACAGAGCGAGACCAGATCAGCCAGAACATCGGCGCCGTGCAGGACTTCTACAAGCGAGAGGATCAGAAGATCAGCACCTCTCAGCGGCTGATCGAGAAGCTCAGCCTGCTCATCGGCCAGCCCACCTTCCTCGGCGCCACGCTGGTGGTGGTGGTGCTCTGGGTGGCGGTGAACCTCTGGTTGCACCAGTCAGGACACGCCTTCGATGAGCCTCCGTTTCACCTGATGCAGGGGCTGGTGGGCCTGGGCGCCCTGGTCGCCGCGACGGTGGTGCTGATCAAACAGAACCGCCTCGCGGGGATCGCAGATCAGCGCGCGCACCTCGACCTCAAGGTGACGCTGCTCACCGAGCAGAAGGCCGCCAAGCTGATCGACCTGCTCGAGGAGCTGCGGCGCGATCTGCCCAACGTGAACGACCGGGAAGATCCCGTGGCCGTGGAGCTCAAGAACGCGATGAACCCCAAGCTGGTGCTCGCCGCGCTCGACGCAGACCTGAGCCCGGCCGCGACGCCTCCCGCGGCGCCCCCGGCGGTCACTCCCGGGTGACGGTGACCGAGCACGACTGCGCGCCCGCGGCCGCCACGACCTCGACCTGCCCGCCCTGCACCGTCGCCGTGCAGGTCTCACAGGTGGCGGTGAAGGTGCCCGCGGGGAGCGCGATGAGCGTGGGCGCCTTCACCGTGAAGTCCGGGGTGAAGGTGAAACGGAACGTCGCGCCGTCCATGCTCCACGCGCCGGGTTCTCCGGCGATGCGCTCGGGGTATGGGCGCGCCACCGCGGCGAGCAGCACCGGCTTGGGCGAGCCATCCGCCGCGAGCAGGCCGTAGCCGTCGTTCTTGCTGTAATCCCAGTACATGGCGCCGGCGCGCGCCTGGCCCGCGGCGGCGTACTCCGCGTCCATGTACTCGCCGATGCCCGGGTTGGCGGCCATGCCCCCGTACTCACCGAGCACCAGCGCGGCGCCGCGCGCGTCGGCCTCGGCGCGGAGCTCGGCCACTTCGTCGATGAGGAGCTGGCGGCGCGCGGGGTCGAAGCCCAGCCCCTGCTCCGCGTCGCCGTCGTACGAGTGCGGGGCGTAGACGATGCCGCCTTCGGCGAAGGTCGGCAGCCCGGTGGGGACCCCGAGGTTGCGGCTGCCGGTGGGCTCGAGGAACGCGAGCGCGTCGGCCCGGTGCACGCGCACGGCGGCGATGATGTCGCGGTAGAGCGAGGCGAGCCGGTTCGCCTCGAGCACGTCGGGCGGGATGGAGCCCCAGTACGGCTCGTTGAGTGGATCGAAGCCGATCCACCCGGGGTTGCCCGCGAGGCGCTCGGCGAGGTGGCTCCAGGCGGCGACGAGCTTGCCCTGCAGGTCGCGGCTCTTCCAGAAGGCGTCGAAGCACGCCGTCACCGGGGCGCTGGTGTAGTTGAGGAACCAGAGCGGGTTCGGGCGGTAGTTGGCGTAGTTCGCCTCGTCGCAGGTCCAGCGCGGCATGCCGTTTCCTCCGGCGAAGCCCACGCCGTAGAGGTCCTGGTGCATGTCGACGAAGACGAGCAGGCCGGCGTCGGTGGCGAGCTTCACCCTGCGCACCACCTCGTCGGCGTAGACGTCGTCATACGTGTCGCGGACCGGCTCGAGCCCGGCCCAGGACACGAGGAAGCGCACCGAGTTCATTCCCCACTCGGTGCGCATGCGGGCGAAGTCGTCGGCGGCGTGGAAGTCGAGGTACGGGGGCTGCTTGTGGTGGCCGCTCACGTTCGCGCCGCGGAGGATCAACGCGCGGCCTTCGCGGTCGCGGATGAAGCCGCGCGCGACGGAGAAGGCCGGTGCGGGTGGCGGCTCCGGCGGGGGCACGCAGCTCACGAGGAGGAGGAGCAGCAGCCTGCTCACGCTCGCTCCCTCTGTGCGGCGGCGGCGACTGAATCAGTGGTCGCGCCTTCGTCGACCGGCGTCATCACCAGCGACTCGGTGATCGCCTGCAGCTCGTCGTTGAGCCGCTTGACGTTCTGCTCGAGCCCGTCGAGCTGGCTGCCGTTGTTGGTGGAGCGCGCCACCGCCACTCTCGTCTTGAGCTCCTGCAGGAGCACCAGCAGCGAGGTGTACTCACCGTCGAGGCGATCGCTCACGGCCACCAGCAGCTTGAGCGCCGACTCCTGCCCGTCGAGCGAGCGCAGCGCGCCGTCGAACTTCACGCGGGCCTCGACGTCGGACGAGGCGTCGCGACGGGCCTTGAGGTCAGTGCGCTGCTTCTCGAGCCCGGTGAGCTGATCGTTCGTGCCGGCAGCGGCGAGGTCCTTGCGGCGTTGATCCACCGCCTTCGCCGTCGCGCGCAGGGCCTCGACCGTCTGCTCGGGTTGCTGGAGGAACGCGCGCACCACCTCGGGGCTCGCCTTCAGGTCAGTGAGCAGCTGATCACACAGCGCGTCGACCTCGTGCCGCTGCGGCAGCTCGGGCTCGACCTTCGCCGGGGTGCGCTGGCGGTCTCGCTCCTTCACCAGGGCGAGCTGCTTCGCCCCACCCGAGCCCACGCCCAGCGCCACGAGGATGAGCCACCAGAACTGCGTGTGGGTCACCGCGATGCCCACCATCACCAACGCCATCACCAGGGCGAAGACGCCGCCGGGCACCGACGCGTTCTCGATCGCGGCCTCGCGCTTCTCCGCCCTGCGGTCACGGCGGGCCTCCTGGCGGGCCTCGCGACGGGGCCTCTGCGATTTCTCCAGCGTGGTGCTGAGGCGGTCGATGGTCTGCTGCAGATCCGGCGGGGCGGCCATCGGCATTTCCTACCCCGCCGGCGCGGGGCTGCATAATGAGGCGCGCATGTTCGACACCGTGCACACCCTCGCGCTTCGCCCAGGTGAGCCCCGGGGGCTCCGCCTGCTCGAGCTCACGAAGCGCGACGGGTCGCTGACGCTCGAGGCGACCTGGTGCGGCCAGCCGCTCGCCCAGCACACGCTCGCGCTCGACGGTTCCCCGGTCACGGTGCCGCTGGCAGGTGGGCAGCTCGAGCTGTCGCTGGTGCGCGCCTTCGAGAAGCCGCACCTGCGCGTGCGCTTCGATGGCGTCGATGTCCCCCGCTCGCAGTTTCACCCCGGCACTCACCGCCGCCACGCGCTGCTCAGGGGCCTGGCGGCGCTCGGCGCGACGGTGGTGGGCACCGCCGCGGCAGCGTGGAGCCGGGAGACCATCTTCACCCTCGTGTGCGCAGGCGCAGCGGCCGGCGTGCTGGGCCTGCTCTGGTGGATTCGGCAGGGCTCGCGCCCGGCGGTCTTTCTGGCGATGGCGCTGACGGCGAGCGTGGCGGTGGGCTCGCTGTTCCTGCTCTCACGGCCCGAGTTCGACGGCATCCTGATGCTCGCGGGGCTCAGCGCTTACGACTTGCTCTTCGTGCTGACAGACCGCATGTGGATGGAAGAGATCAGTCGCAAAGGGGCTGCATGATGCGTGGCGCGTTGTTGGGGTTGGTGTTGCTGAGCGGGTGCATGACCACGTCGGGGGCGGGAGACCTCAAGCGCGAGCTGCTGCGCTTCGAGCCAGCGGCCGTCACGGGTACCGGGTGGAAGCGGGTGCAGACGCCCGATTACGAGCTGCTGACCGATCTCGAGCCCGAGCTGGCCACGCGCGCGGCGATGTTGTTGTCGCAGTCACTCTCGGGGTTGCGCGCGATGTTCGGCCGCGCCCCGGTCGCCCGCGAGCAGAAGCTCACCATCATCGCCATGCGGGACGGCCTCGAGTTCGAGCGGCGCTTCGGCAAGCGCACCTGGGGCTTCGCGTACTCGCTGCCCGACGAGGTGACGCTGTGCCTGTACGGCCCGCCGGATCGCTGGTTCGTGCGCCCGGAGATCACCTACGAGGGCACGCACTCGGTGCTCATTCACGAGCTCGCCCACGCGGTGCTCGCCCGCTACTTCGTGC
This sequence comes from Archangium sp., assembly GCA_030681645.1. Classification (GTDB taxonomy): domain Bacteria; phylum Myxococcota; class Myxococcia; order Myxococcales; family Myxococcaceae; genus Archangium_A. Next base: position 14,517 of record JAUXRX010000046.1, on the reverse strand, counting down.
GGCAGGCGAAGTGGTTCTCCGAGGGAATGGCGCAGTACCTCGAGACCTTCCAGTGGCTCGACGCCGAGACGCTGCGCCTGGGGGACCCCAACCTCGACGCGTATCGCAGCTACCGCGCCATCCGTTCGCTGAGCGTCGACGACATGCTGCACTGGTCGTCGATGAACGAGCGCGACCTGAAGGTGGCCGGCCTCTACGGGCTGAGCTGGGCGTTCATCCACTACGCGCGCAACCGGGAGCCGAAGGTGTTCGGCCAGTTCCTCGCGTGGGTGGCGCAGCACGGGGCTGACGAGGCCTTCCGCCAGGCCTTCGGGGGCCGCGGGGAGGCGCTCGACAAGGCCATCTTCATGTACATGAAGCAGGGCAGCTACCAGCAGGTGGTGATCAAGGTGCCGATGGTCACGCCAGCGACGGTGGTGCTCGAGCAGGCGACGCCCGAGGTCGTGTCGCGCGTGGAGACGCGCCTCTATGCCCTCGAGAGCGCGATGAGCTCGCGCGAGTGATGATGAGCGCCCCTCGACTCCGCTCGGGGTGAACGGGCGGGACCAGGTCCGTTCGTCCCGAGCGGAGTCGAGGGACCACTACATCCGCAGGGCCACCAGCGCAGCCTCGAGCTCAGCCTCATTCTCCGGCTCCGGCGGGAGCACGCTCTTCGCCTCGGCCGCCAGGAGGCCCGCGAAGAGCGCGTCGACCCGGCCCGCCCACTTCTCGCTGAGCGCCTCGGGCAGATCCGCCTTCTCGCCGCGCCGCTTCTGCTCCACCAACTCCATCGCGTCGTCGAGGCCGTAGCGGGTGAGCAGGGTGGTCACGTCGGTCACCACCTCGCCCGTGAGCAGCAGGTGCGTACCGGTGAGCGTGGTGCGCAGCACGTAGAGCAGCTTCTTGGCGCTGCGCTGGCCGCCCTTCTTCCATTCCTCGCGCTGCTGCGTGCCGAAACCCCAGTAGTGCCGGCCCACGCGCCGTGAGAGCGCGCCGCGGATCAACGGGACGAGCGCGTCGAAGCCGCGGCCGGTCGAGACCGCGAAGCCCGAGAGGAAGCGCTCGAGGTAGTTCCCGTTGCCCTTGAGCACGCCGAGCAGCACGCCGCCGAGCTCGTTCGAGGAATAGTCGATCTCCACCCCGTCGATGACCTCGAGGCGTTCAGCCGGCGCGGCCACGCGGGGAAAGCCGAGCAGCGTGGAGGTCGGCGCCAGGTGCACGCACTTGAGGTCCAGGTCGGAGTCCGGTGAAGGAAAGCCGTACGCGTGCGCGCCGGAGAGCGAGATGACCACGTGCGCGCGCCGCTCCGATTCCTGCGCGAGGACACGGGCGGCCACGAGCCGCTGGGCTTCAGTCAGGGTCGAGAGCGCGGCGTTCATGGGCGGGCGGACCTCCGGGGCACACTGTTCCTGACCCGCGCCGAAGCCACAGCGTCACCTGTTCTTCGACGCTGCCTTCCTCGGGTTGGCGCTCTGCGGGTAGATCGTCTCTCCCTTCCGCAGCATCTCGACGAACGCGGCGATCTTCCTGGCGCGACCCGCCTCCGTCTTCAGCGCGAGGGTCCGGAAGGAGAGCGCGAAGCGGTTCTGCGCCGAGAGGGTCTGGTACACCGCGCTGGCCTTTGCGTCTGCACGGATGGCGGCGAGCAAGTCGGCCGGGGCCTCCGCCGTCTTCATGCGATAGGCGTTGGCCCACCTTCCGTCGGCCCGGGCGGCGTCCACGTGGGCCTGGCCCGGCGGTTTCATCTTCCCCTCCTTCGTCAGGCGCTCGACGTTGGCCACGTTGATCTGGCTCCACACGCTCTTGCGACCGCGCGGAGAATAGCGCTGGAGGAAGCTCTCTTCGTCGAGCCCCTTCCGCACCGCGTCGATCCAGCCCCAACACAGGCAGACGTCGATGGCCTGCATCGGGGTGATCGAGGCCTTGCCGGATCGCACCTTGTAGATGCGAATCCAGACCTCTGGCTCCTTGTCCCAGTGCTTCTCGAGCCATCGGGAGAAGGTCCCCTCGTCGACAAAGGCATGCACTCGTTTGGGGTCGACCTTCACGCTCGCCATTCACCGCGAGCATAGAGGTTCCCAGGCTTCACCGATGAGTTCTGGGCGCGGCCCCGGTCTGAAGGGCAGTCGCACTCACTTTCATGGAGGCAGTCATGGGGCAGATGAACGGACGAGTCGTGTTGATGACCGGAGCGGCGGGCGCCATCGGCAAGCCCATGTGCGTCGAGCTGGCGCGGCGCGGGGCCACGCTGGTGATGGCCGGGCGCGGGGCGAAGCTCACCCAGGCCGCAGAGGAAGTGCGCGCGGCCACCGGCAGCCAGGACGTGCACACGCTCGGCCTCGACCTGGGCTCGCTCGAGTCGGTGCGCGGGGCGGCGGCCGAGTTCAAGTCGCGCTTCCAGCACCTGCACGTGCTGATCAACAACGCGGCGGTGTTCTCCGGCTCGCGCAAGACGACGTCGGACGGCTTCGAGCTCGTCTTCGGCACCTGCCACCTGGGGCACTTCCTGCTCACCAACCTGCTGGTCGACACGCTCAAGGCGAGCGCGCCTGCACGCGTGGTGCTGATGACGATGGACTCGAAGATCCCCATCGACTTCGACGACCTGCAGGCGGAGCGCAAGTACAGCTCCCTCGACCGCCTGCAGATGAGCAAGGGCGCGGTGACGTGCTTCGGCGTCGAGCTGTCGAAGCGGCTGGAGGGCAGCGGCGTGGTGGTCAACTGCGTCAACCCCGAGCTGACGAAGTCAGACCTGCCGAAGGAAGCCGCGCTGCCCATTCGCCTGCTCTTCGCGCTCTTCGGCGCCTCGCCTGAGAAGACGAAGAACTACGGGCTCCAGGTCGCGTGCGACGACGAGTTCAAGGCGATGTCGGGCCGGTACCTGCGCAAGGGCGTGGAGAAGGTGATCCCCGACCTGTACCTCGACCCGAACGTCCGCACGCGGCTGTGGACCGAGAGCGCGAAGCTCGTGGGCTTGAGCTGACCGCAGGCAGCAGACGCGGTCGTCGACGCGAGGCGGTCGGGCATAGACTTTCGGCCCATGATCAACGCTGACTCGCACCACTCGACTCTGCGCGAGCGAATCGTCGAGCATCTGTTCGTCGGCGAAGCGCTGAGAACGCTGTGGCGGCTCGGGGTGTACGACCCGACAAGAAGTGGTACCCAGCGTGGTACCGCGCCGAAATGAAGCGCAAGAATCTCGGCTGACAGCCGGCGGCCCTCGCCGGGGTCCTATGACGGAATGCAGGTCATCCCGTCGATGACCTGCATCTCGACAAGAAACCGAGCGGCGGCGGCACGTTTTTCAGCGAAAAGACGCCTCAGCACTGCACCAATTTGGAGCGATTTCCTGTCGAGATGTCGGTCAGTCCGCGGGTGACCTGCATTCCGTCATAGGTCCCCGGCGAGACGGGGCCGGCACCCTCCGGTCAGGTTACCAGGGCACGGCGAGCTGGGTCTTGAACGCGGTGCCCCAGGCGGTGGGACGCAGCGCCATGTTCACGCCGCAGCCCGGGGCCGTCTCTTCGATCAGGTTCGGCGGGCAGCGCTGGTGGAACGTCCAGGCCAGGTGGGGGACCTCGGCGGCGCGCGCGCGCTGCATCAGGCTGACGGCGTCGGCCTGGGTCATGTAGCCCGACGCGGGGCCGAACTCGCCGATGATCACCGGCAGCGTCTGCGACGGAATCTCGAAGAGCGCGGCGAACTGGCTGGGTGGATCGTAGACGTGGGTCTCGTAGATGACGTTCGCGCCGCCCCCTGCGGTGATGGGGTGCGTGACGTAGTAGTCGAGCACGCGCGACCATTCCCGCGTGCCCTGCACGGCGACGAGGTGCTTCGGCCCCGTGCCCTCGACGTCACGAATGGCCTGCACCGCCGCGTTCATCGCGCTCCACACCTGTGCGTCCTGCGCGCCGTTGAAGTTGGACTCGGGCTCGTTGACGAGACCGAAGAGCACGCGCGGCTCGTTCCTGAACTCGGCAGCGAGCAGGCGCCAGGCGTCGCTGGTGTTGGCCGTGGGCCAGCCGATGCTGGTGAAGGTCGGGTCGATCCACAGCGAGAGCATCACGTAGAGCCCGGGCTTGGTCATCGCGTGCGCGACGATGGCCTTGATGTCGGCCAGGTACCCCGCGTTCGTCACGAAGGACTCCCAGTTGGTCCGGCCACCACTCGCGCTGTAGCTCTCGAGATCGAGGCGGATGAAGTTGGCGCCCCAGTCGTCGACCAGCAGGTCCATGCGGCGGTTCACCTCGGCCACGCTCGGCGTGGAGAAGGTGCACGCGTCACAGCTGCGCGTGTCGTGCAGGTTTGCGCCTGCGGCGTGCCAGTTGGTCCCGTCCGGATTCAGGATGCGGTTGCTCTGGGTGCGCAGCCACGCTCCGGCGGTGTTGCCAGTGCCGCCGCCGCTGCTGCCGGTGCCACCGCCAGTGTTGCCGGTGCCACCGCCAGTGTTGCCGGTGCCACCGCCAGTGTTGCCGGTGCCACCGCCAGTGTTGCCGGTGCCACCGCCAGTGGTGTTGCCGTTGCCACCGCCAGTGGTGTTGCCGTTGCCACCGCCAGTGGTGTTGCCGTTGCCACCGCCAGTGGTGTTGCCGTTGCCACCGCCAGTGGCGTTGCCGTTGCCACCGCCAGTGGTGTTGCCGTTGCCACCGCCAGTGGTGTTGCCGTTGCCACCGCCAGTGTTGCCGTTGCCACCGCCAGTGTTGCCGTTGCCACCGCCAGTGTTGCCGTTGCCACCGCCAGTGGTGTTGCCGTTGCCACCGCCGGTGTTGCCGTTGCCACCGCCGGTGTTGCCGTTGCCGCCGCCGGTGGTGTTGCCGTTGCCACCGCCCGTGGTCACGCTTCCCGCGTCCACGCCCCCGTCGGCTTCGAGGGCATTCTCCCCGCCACCCTCAACACGCCCCGGAACATCCGGGACGACGTCTTCCGCCATCCCCGGCGCACAGCTCAGATTCAAGAAGACCACTGCGAACAGCGACGTCAGCCTCAGGTGTAATTTTCTCACGGAGCCGGAAATAGCACCGCGCCTCAAACCGTCTCTTCAGTCGAACGGGCGGCGACGATGTCGTCCTTGTCGGCACATGGAATAGGTTGGCGTTCGTGCCGCGAGGGACCGCGAGTGTCGGCGTTTCTGATCACGCGGGCTGGGCCGTGCTGATCACCGTGGCGCCCGACGCGAGCCTGCTCGACCGACGCCGGGTGGTGCTCCTCGGTGAGGGCCTTCCCTGCCTGGCGCACCACCATGAGGCCCAGGGCCTGCCGCGCCGAGAGGCGGAAGCGCTCGTGGGCCGGGTGCGCACCTCGGCCGAACACCACGCCCGGGAGGCGCTCGAATCCCTCGCCGCGGCCGTGTCGACGAAGATCTCCGGCATCGCGCTTCGGCGGTACGCAGCCTTGCCGCCAACCGTGGCAGAGCGCATCGCCGACTACCGCGCGCAGACCTTCGCCGACTCCGCGATGTACCGCGACGCGCTCGCCGACGCCGCGAAGGCGCGGGGATGGTCGGTCCACTGGTACGACCCGAAGCAGGTGTTCCTCGAAGCGGCGCGGGCCCTGAAGCTCGAGAGCGTCGACGCACGCTTCCGGGACCTCGGAAAGTCCATCGGACCGCCGTGGCAGAAGGACCACAGGCTCGCGATGGCGGCAGCGATCGCCGCGGGGCAGCGGTGAGAACGCACTTCCAGCCGGGCATCGGCGGCTGCTTCGGGATCGACTTCTGGTAGACGCGGTTCATGAACCTCCTCGTGGCGGCGCTGAGCCTCGCAGTGGCCGCAACGCCCGCGGAGGTCGCAAAGGCGGAGGCGCTGATGAATGAGGGCTTCCGCCTGCTCAACGACGGCTTCTTCGAAGAGGCCCAGCGGCCCCTGCTCGAGGCCACCGCCCGGTGGAAAAAACTGGGACCGAAGTACGAGCCGGACTGGCGGGCGGCGCAGAACAACCTCGCGACCGCCTACCGTCGCCAGGGCAAGGTTGAGCTCGCCATCCTGATCCTCGAGGAGGTGGTGGCAGCTGCCGACAAGGTGAAGGGCCCCGACAAACTGTCGCGCACTCGGGTCGCGCTCAACAACCTCGGCATGGCCTACAAGTACGCGAACCGGAGTGCCGACGCGCGTCGTGTGTTGGAGCGCGCGATCGGCCTCGCGCCCAGCGGGCCGCCCGACGAAGAGCTCGCTCGCGAGCTCGACAACCTCGCGGGCCTTCTCCTCGAGACCGCCGACTTCGCGGCGGCCACACGGCTCTTGCGTCGCAGCACGGCCGCCTGGCTCGCCCTGCGGGGCCCAGACGATCTCGACTACGGCATCTCGCTCGCAAGCATGGGGACGTTGGAGATGCGCCAGAAGCTCCCCGGTGCCCGCCGGACCCTCGGCGAGGCGCTGCGTATCGTGGAGAAGAGCCTGGGTCCCGAGCACCCGGAGGTGAGTGCGTTGCTCAATCTGCTCGGGGAACTCGAGGTGCGCGAAGGCCACATGGAGGCTGCCCGAAAGCACTTCCTGCGATCGCTGACCATCGCAGAAAGGGCGCTGCAGCCCGACCATCCTCAGCTTCTCGAGGCGCAGGCCGGGGTCAAGCTCACAGCTGGAAAGTGAGCCCCTCACCCCGACCCTCTCCCCGCTGCGGAGGGAGAGGGAGCTTCAGCGCCCCACCATCGACGCGGTGAGCTTGCCCGTCGGCACCACCCCGGTGCCGTCGTGGAGCCGCGACCACGCCTGCGTCACGGGATCGTACGACCAGAGATCGCGGAACTCACTCTGGCCGCTCGCGCCCGTGGTGCCGCCTCCGAAGACGTAGAGCCTGCCGTCGCGCGACGCGTGCGCCGCCGAGAACCGCCCCACCGGCCCGAGCGCCGGCTGCATGGTCCACGGCGTCGTCGCGCTCACGTCGAGTGAATAGAAGTCGTCGACCATCGACGCCGGCGCCTGGAGCAGCGAGGCGATGCCGCTGAACAGGTACACCGGCGTGCCGTCGAACAGCGCGCCCTTCGCCCGCGCCACGGGGCCGGTGCTCAGCGGCGGCGTCCTCCACATGCGGCTCACCACGTCGAAGTGCCACAGCTCGCGCAGGTCGGCGCGCGTGCCCGAGTGGTTGCCGCTGAACACGACGAACGCGCCCGCCGTGGGGTCGAACGCGGCGACCGCGTTGATCCGATCTCCCGGCGCGCCCGCCGCGTTGCGCCCGTGCACCTGCGACCAGCTGTTCGTCGCCAGGTCGAGCACGTACAGCTCGGAGAGCCCGGTGCCCAGGTCGGTGCTGCCTCCGTAGAGGTACCACTTCGAGTTCGCTGCATCGAGCGCGGCGGCCGGGCCGAAGCGCGGTGAGGGCGGCGTGCCCGTCGTCACCAGCTTCCGCCACGCGGGAGGCACCACCGCGAAGTCCAGCGCCCAGGTGTCGTTGGGCGCCAGCGTGCCCGCGCCGTCGATGCCGCCCCACACCACCATCCGGTTGCGCGGCCCGTCGAACGCCGCCACGTGGCTGCCGCGCCCGGGGATCGGCCCGTCGGGCGTCGCCGGGTTGAGCTGCGTGTACGTGTTGGCGCCGAGATTGAAACGGAAGACGTCGTTGGTGGTGTTGCCCATGGTGAAGCTGAGCGCGCCTCCGAAGATGATCAGCTCCGTGGCGCGGCACTGCGACGCCACGCAGATCTGCGCGGGCCCGCACGCCGCGTTGCACCGGCCGCAGTGCAGCGGATCGCTCGGCAACACCGTCTCGCACCCGTTCGGGTCGAGCAGGTCGCAGTTGCCATAGCCCCCGTCGCAGCCGCTCACCTTGCAGGTGCTGGCTTCACAGAAGGACGTGGCGTGGGGGAGCTGGCAGACCTGGTTGCACGCGCCGCAGTGGTTTGCCTCGATGCGCGTGTCGATCTCGCAGCCGTTGACCGGCTCCATGTCGCAGTCGGCGAAGTCGGCGCTGCAGGTGCCCAGCCCGCACAGCGACTGCGCGCACACCGAGGACGCGTTGGTCGACATGCAGACGCGGCCACAGACGCCGCAGTTGTCAGGTGAGTCGATGGTGCGCAGCTCGCAGCCGTCTTCGCGCACGTCGTTGCAGTTGCCGAAGCCCGCCTGGCACTGGAACTGGCAGCGCCCCACCTTGCAGGACGGCACCACGTTGGGGAACTCGCACACCGCTCCGCAGGCGCCGCAGTTGTTGCGGTCGTTCTCGGTGTCGAGGCACTTGCCGTCACAGCACGAGCGGCCCTTCGCGCAGTCGGTGGTGGTCTTGCAAGTGGTCGACTCGGTCGGGCAGCCCGTCAGCGCCAACAGGAACAACAACACCAGCGGTCGGTGGCTTTGGGGCATTCGCAGGTGGGACGGTATTACATCGCGCCCTCGACTTCGCTCGGGCTGAACGGATCCGTTCACGCCGAGCGGAGTCGAGGCGCCATCATCCACTCCACGGGCCGGGGACGTGAAGCACATGCCTCCTCGCCAGCTCGTTCGCGATTCTCTTGAGCAGGGCGTCTGCCTTCTCGAAGTCCGGCTGCTCGGGCAGCGTGCTCGCGTCGCGCGCCGCCTCGAGTGACGGCGACATCGCCTCGGCCTCGGCCAACACGTCGTCGAGCGAACGCTCGCCCCGCTTGATGGCCAGCAGGCGCTCGCGGAACTCACCCGTCGCCTCGAACACCGGCGTGCCCGTCGCCAGCCACCCGCGCGCGAGCTCGATCAACCGCAGCAGGTTGTACGCGTTCTTCGGCCGCAGCGACCGCGCGTCGGGCGGACGCCGGCCTCCTGAGCGCGCGTACTCGGTGAGCCCCTTGAAGTCGTTGCTCGGCAGCAGCCCCTGGTCCCACAACGAGCGGTAGAGCTGCTTGAGGTACAGCCGCGCCTGGTGCTCGCCGTCGGCCTGCGTCGGCGCGCTGCGCGGAGAGACGGCCGCGAGCCGGCGGCCCACCTCCTCCAACGACGGCGCCGGCTCTTCCTCCAGCCACCCCAGCACCACGTCGCGATGCTCGGCGAGGCGCTGGCTGGCCGAGAGCTTGTTGAGCTGGCTCAGCGCGTAGCGCCCGAAGCTGCCGAACAGCAGCTTCGACACGAACGCCTGCCGGGCGTCGAGCACCCACTGGCCCAGCTCGTCGAGCGCGTGCACCGAGGGCACGAAGAGCAGCTCGAAGGTGTTCGGGTCGGCCCGCAGCGCCTGGTCCACCAGCTTGCGCAGCTCCCAGTAGGTGCTGCTGCCGTCGGCGCTGATCAGCTCGGTCGGCGGCTCTGCCAGGCCCCCCGTCCACGAGAAGGGGAGCGCGAACGCCCCGCGCACGTCGGTGTCCGAGGTCTCATCGGAGAGCCCCCACGCCCGGCTGCCCACCGTGGCCTCGAGCACGCGGCAGGGGAAGAGCGACTGCCACGCCGCCTCGCGGCGATGCGCGTACTCGAGCTGACCGGCGCGGCGCGGCGCGAGCTCGGTGCGCGCGTACCAGAGCTCGCCCACGCCGGTGACGAGCACGTCGAAGCCCCCGTCCCTGGCGCGCACCACCCGGCCCACCAGCCCCTGGGGAACGCGGCGGCCGTTGAGCAGGCGCTCCACCCGCAGCGTCACCTCGGTGCCGTGCGGCAGCGGAACGGAGAGCGGGTCGAGCTCGGTGAGGGCTGAGATGCGGGAAGTCATGGGTCCTGTTTGACGAACGCCGGGCCGTTGCCGGACGGAAGCTCGCGACTCTGCCGCAGCCAGCTACAATCGGCACCGTGTCTGGGGGCGTTCTTTAGATGGCCGTGCCGTTCGCCATGCGGTGGGAGGTCTCCTCTCTGCGCTCGAACCACGGCTCGTTCGTCGAGGCCGCCAAGGTCAGGTCGCTGCAGAACCAGGGTGAAGGCGATTGGTGGGTCGAGCGGCCCGTGCCCGACCTCAAGCCCGCGCACCTCGCCCGGGTGCAGCGCCGCTGGTGGCTCGCCTCGCAGCTCACCTCGCTCGCCTGGCCCGCGCTCATCGACGCCGGTGAAGACGGCGGCTTTCCCTGGGCGGTGATCGAGTCACCCGGAGGCCGCACCGACGGCACCTTCCCCTTCCCCGACCCCCAGCTCGCGCTCAAGGCAGGCCGGGGGCTGGCGCTCGCCGTCGCCGAAGCCGAGGCGGTGCTGGTGAAGCACCACGCCTCGCCGCATCTCGCCCTTCGCGCCTCGATGCTCGCGCGGGACGGCGCCGGGCGGCTGCGGCTGCACCTCGCCGCGCTCGACCCCGAGCCCGACTTCGGCTTTCCCCTCACCCCCTCCACGTGGATGTGGACCGCCGAGGAGCTGTTCGGCCAGCCCGAGACCGCGCGCTCGAACGTCTTCGCGCTGGGGTGGATGCTCTGTCTCATGCTCACCGGCCGCTCGCCGTACGGGGTGAGCGCCGAGGGGCACTCCGAGAAGGCCGCGAAGGACGCGCTCCGCCCGCTGGTGGCCTCAGGGAAGCTGGCGCTGGGGTTGCCCGAGGCGCTCAAGGCGGTGGAGCCCGTCCTGCGGCGCGCGCTCTCGGCGAACGCGGCGCAGCGCTACGCCAACGCGGCGGCCTTCGCAGAGGCGCTCGCCCCGCTGGCCCCGGGCACGCCCACCGCGCGCACCGACGACAAGCGCCTCGAGGTGGCGGTGCCCGCGCTCGATCCACGCTTCGAGGTGATCGGTCCTGCGCTCGACGCGAAGCTGCTCAACGCCACCGACGAGTCGCTCACCTGGGGAGACCTGGCGCGTGAGCTCGACGTCGTCCACTCGCCCCGGGCGAGGCTGCTGCGCGGTGACGAGTCGGTGAAGCCCGAGCTCACGCCCGCGCTGGCGGGGGAGAAGCTGACCCTGACGTGGCGGCACGGCTACGTGCGCAGCATGGCGGTCGAGCCGCTCCCGAAATCACCCGAGGGCGAGGCGCGCATTCTCGAGCTGACCGCGCTGTTGCAACACCCCAGCCTGCACTTCTTGAACGAGCTCACCCTGGCCGGTCCGCTCTCGCACGCGAAGCTGTGGCTCGAGGTGCTGCAGCGCTTCGCCCCGCAGGCGCTGCGGCGGGTGACCACCAACAGCATCGCGGCGAGCGACCCCATCGCGGTGGACATCGCCTTCCGCTTTCCGCGCTTCACGTGGACGTGGGGCCAGGCGCAGCCGGTCGGGCTCTTCAAGAAGCTCTTCGGGCGCTGACGGTCTCCCCCTCTCCCTGCGAAGCGGGCGAAGCGGGGAGAGGGCTGGGGTGAGGGGCTACTTGAGCGAAGGCATCGCCGCGACGATGACCGAGAGGTTGGCCGGGGTGAGCCGCGAAGCGAGGAACTCGAGCATGAGCGAGGCGCCCAGGTCGGCTTCGCCGGCGTCGACGCCGAAGCGCCCCAGCACCGAGATCATCTCGGCCTGATCACCCGCCAGCGGATGCGCCGGTGGGAGCGAGGCGAGGCTGAGCATGCCGGGCGCGAGCGTGGGCGACGACATCTGCCAGTCGCGCATCTCGGGCACCGCCTCGCGGATGCAGGAGGCCGCGGCGAAGCTGGCCTTCTCCCTGACGATGTCTTCGATGAGCAGCAGGAGCCCACCCGCAAGGCCCGCGGCGGCCTGTTCGTCGAGCTTCAGCTGGGTGGAGAGCGCGGCGACGATGTCCATGGGCGAGAACTTATCAGCGCGCGCAAAGTTTTCGCGGCGCACCTTCGCAGGGCGATCTGGGCTCTCCTGCGCATCATGAAACTGCTCATCATCGGAGGCGTCGCAGCAGGAGCGACCGCCGCCGCCCGCGCCCGCCGCCTCGACGAGAAGGCCGACGTGACGCTGCTCGAGCGCGGTCCCTACGTCAGCTACGCGAACTGCGGTCTGCCGTACTTCATCTCGCGCGACATCGAGCAGCGGAACAAGCTGCTGCTGCAGACGCCCGAGGGCTTCGACCGCCGCTACCGGGTGAAGGTGCGCGTCGACACCGAGGCGCTGGAGCTCGACCGCGCCGCGCGGCGCGTGAAGGTGAAGAGCCGCGGGCTCGAGGAGTGGCTGCCCTACGACAAGCTGCTGCTGGCGCAAGGCGGCTCGCCCATCCGCCCGCCGCTGCCGGGGGCTGATCAGCCCCACGTGTTCACGCTCTGGACGGTGCCTGACATGGACCGGCTCCACACCTTCATCGAAGAGACGAAGCCGGAGCACGCGGTGGTGGTGGGCGGCGGCTTCATCGGGCTCGAGATGGCCGAGGCGCTCCACGCCCGCAAGGTGAAGACCACCGTGGTGGAGCTGGCGCCCTCGGTGCTGGGCGTGATGGACCGTGAGTTCGGCCGCCAGGTGCAGGGCGAGCTCGAGCGGCACCACGTGGGCGTGGTGACCGGCGTGGGCCTTGCGTCCATCGGGAAGGACGAGGTGGTGTTGAGCGACGGGCGCAGGCTGCCCGCGCAGCTGGTGTTGTTGTCGGTGGGCGTCAGGCCCGAGCTCACCCTGGCGAAGGCCGCGGGTCTCACGCTCGGGCCGTCGGGCGCGCTCGCGGTCGACGAGCACCTGCGCACGAGCGACGAACACATCTGGGCCGCCGGCGACATGGTGGAGGTCCTTCACCGCGTCTCCGGGAAGCGCGTGCGCATACCGCTCGCGGGGCCCGCCAATCGGCAGGGGCGCATCGCCGCCTCGAACATGCTGGGCGCGCCGGTGCGCTACCGCGGCGCCTCGGGCACCAGCGTGGTGAAGGTCTTCGAGGCCACCGCCGCGATGACCGGCCTCTCCGAGCGCGCCGCGCGCGACGCGGGCTTCGACCTCGGGGTCGCCGTCATCCACAAGGACCACCACGCCAGCTACTACCCGGGCGGGCGCGAGCTCTCGCTCAAGCTCATCTACGAGAAGAAGACGCAGCGGCTGCTGGGCGCCGAGGCCTTCGGGCACGCGGGCGTGGAGAAGCGCATCGACGTGCTGGCCACCGCGCTGCACGGGAAGATGACGCTCGAGGACCTCACCGAGCTCGACCTCGCCTACGCGCCCCCGTTCTCGTCGGCGAACGACCCCATCAACCTGGTGGCCTTCGTCGGACAGAACGACGTCACCGGCTATGCCCCGCTGGTGACGGCGGACGCGGCGCTCGCCGAGCTGAAGAGTGAGACGCCGCCGGTGCTGCTCGACGTGCGCAGCTCGAAGGAGTTCTCCGCCGGCCACCTGCCCGGTGCGCTGCACGTGCCCATCGATGACCTCCGCGCGCGGCTGGCGGAGATCCCGAAGGGGCGGCGGGTGCTGGTGCACTGCCGCTCGGGCTTCCGCGCGCACCTCGCCGTGCGCACGCTGCTGGCCGAAGGCTTCACCGACGTCGCCAACATCACCGGCGGGTGGGTGAGCCTGGCGCTGGCGGGCTGAGGGGACTGCTTTAGCGGTAGAGGGCGACCTTCCGGTCAGGGAGGAACATGCCGCTGCAGTTGATCCGGTACTCGCCGTAGCCGGTGTTGCCGCCCGCGATCACCGCGACGCTGCCGTTGCCCGTGCCGAAGACGGTGCCCGAGGGCGCGGCGACCTGGAGACAGGCGTCGCGGCCGTCGGTGTTGGTGAAGTAGGAGGTGCTGCCCCAGTTCGTCTTGACCGTGAACACCGGCGTGCCGCCCAGGTAGGCGAACGAGGGCCAGGCGGCCCAGGAGGTCATCGTGGCCACGCTGATGTCCTCTTCCACCGTGTTCGTCGAGGTGAAGACGCGGACGCGGAGGCGGGTGGTGTTGAGGCAGTTGTCGAGGAAGTTCGCCGTCACGTCATCGGCGGCGGTGTTCACGAACCCCGCGCACTGAGTCCAGGTGGCGGGGGGCGCCAGATCGACGAAGGGCGTGCCGAGCGTGGTGCCGGCGACGTTGCAGTCCAGCGATGAGCCGTTCGAGCACAGGGGCCGCATGACGCAGGTCCCGGCAGAGCAGTCCTCGGCCGGGGTGCAGGCGCGTCCACACATGCCGCAATGGGTGCTGCTCGTGGTCAGCGCGACCTCGCAGCCGTTGCCTGGCATGCCGTCGCAGTCCGCGAAGCCAGCGGAGCAGCTGGCGCCACAGCTGCCCCCGGTGCAGGTGGGCGTGCCGTTCGCGATCGCAGGACACGCGGTGCCGCAGCTTCCGCAGTTCAGCAGGTCGGTCGCCCCGTTCTTCTCGCAGCCGTCAGCGCTGCTGCCGTTGCAGTTCAGGAAGCCCGCCCCGCAGGCCAGGCCGCAGTTCCCGCTGGAGCAGGTGGCCGAGGCGTTCGCGCCCCCCGCGCAGGTCAGGCCGCACATTCCGCAGTTGAGCGGGTCGAAGGCGAGGGAGGTGCAGGCGTTGCCGCACCGGGTGGTGCCGCCCACGCAGCTGAGCGCGCACTGCCCCGCAGAGCAGACCTCGCCCGTGGCGCAGGTGAGGCCGCACATGCCGCAGTTGGCCGGGTCTCGCGTGGTGTCGGTGCAGGCGTTGCCGCACTTGCTGGTGCCGCCCACGCAGGTGAGCGCGCACTGGCCCGCAGAGCAGACCTCGCCCGTCGCGCAGGTCAGGCCGCACATGCCGCAGTTGGCGGGGTCGCGCGCGAGGTCGGTGCAGGCGTTGCCGCACTGGGTGGTGCCGCCCACGCAGGTGAGCGCGCACTGGCCCGCAGAGCAGACCTCGCCCGTCGCGCAGGTCAGGCCGCACATGCCGCAGTTGGC
>JAUXRX010000040.1 GCA_030681645.1 Archangium sp. | reverse complement strand
CGGCGACACCTTCGTGCAGGCCGGCGTGGAGACCTGCGACGACGGCAACCAGAGCAACACCGACGCGTGCCTCACCACCTGCGCGGCCGCGAGCTGCGGCGACACCTTCGTGCGGGCGGGGGTGGAGACCTGCGACGACGGCAACCAGAGCAACGCCGACGCCTGCCTCACCACCTGCGCCGCCGCGAGCTGCGGCGACACCTTCGTCCAGGCCGGCGTGGAGACCTGCGACGACGGCAACCAGAGCAACACCGACGCGTGCCTCACCACCTGCGCGGCTGCGGGCTGCGGCGACACCTTCGTGCAGGCCGGCGTAGAGACCTGCGATGACGGCAACCAGAGCAACGCCGACGCCTGCTTGAGCACCTGCGCCGCCGCGAGCTGCGGCGACGCCTTCGTGCAGACCGGCGTGGAGACCTGCGACGACGGCAACCAGAGCAACGCCGACGCGTGCCTGACCACCTGCGCCGCCGCGAGCTGCGGCGACACCTTCGTGCAGACGGGCGTGGAGACCTGCGACGACGGCAACCAGAGCAACACGGACGCCTGCCTCACCTCCTGTGCGCCCGCGAGCTGCGGCGACGCCTTCGTGCAGGCGGGCGTGGAAGCGTGCGACGACGGCAACCAGCTCGAGACCGACGCCTGCCTCACCACCTGCGCTGCTGCGAGCTGCGGCGACGCCTTCGTGCGGGCCGGGCTGGAGATGTGTGACGACGGGAACCAGAGCAACACCGACGCGTGCCTGGGCACCTGCATGGCCGCCAGTTGTGGCGACGCCTTCGTGCGCACGGGCGTGGAACAGTGTGACGACGCCAACCAGGACAACGGCGACGCGTGCCTGACCACCTGCGTGGCCTCGAGCTGTGGCGACGGCTTCGTGCAAGCCGGCGTGGAACAGTGCGACGACGCCAACCAGGCCAACGCCGACGCGTGCCTGAACAGCTGCGCCGCCGCGAGCTGTGGCGACGGCTTCGTGCAGACCGGCGTGGAACAGTGCGACGACGCCAACCAGGCCAACGGCGATGCGTGCCTGACCACCTGCGTGGCCTCGAGCTGTGGCGACGGCTTCGTGCAGACCGGCGTGGAACAGTGTGACGACGCCAACCAGGCCACCGCCGACGCGTGCCTGAACAACTGCGCCGCCGCGAGCTGTGGCGACGGCTTCGTGCAGGCCGGCGTGGAACAGTGTGACGACGCCAACCAGGCCAACGCCGACGCGTGCCTGAACACCTGCGTGGCCTCGAGCTGTGGCGACGGCTTCGTGCAGACTGGCGTGGAACAGTGTGACGACGCCAACCAGGCCAACGGCGACGCGTGCCTGAACACCTGCGTGGCCTCGAGCTGTGGCGACGGCTTCGTGCAGGCCGGCGTGGAGCAGTGCGACGACGCCAACCTCGTCGACGCCGACGGCTGCTCGAACCTCTGCGTGGCTCCGACCTGCGGCGACGGCGTCGTGTTCGGCACCGAGGCCTGCGACGACGGCAACGTGGCCGACCAGGACGGCTGCAGCGGCGTCTGCGTGGTCGAGTCGTGCGGAGACGGCGCGGTGCAGTACGGCCTCGGGGAAATCTGCGACGACGGCAACGTGGCCTCAGGTGACGGCTGCGATGCGCTCTGTCACCTCGAGGGTGGCTTCAGCACCGTCTCACCCATCGCGGTCAGCGGCTCGCTCTCGTGCGTGCTCAGCCAGTCGAACACGGGCCGCAAGGTGGCGGTCGATTCGCTGGGGAACATCTTCGTGGCGATGTCGTGCGGCGGTGACGGCTACGTCGCGGTGAGCACCGACCGGGGGGTGACGTTCCTGCCCCCGGTGGCGCTGGGCATCAGCGGCATCGACGAGCTCGCCGTGGCCGCGGGCCCCCCGGGCGTCGCGTACGTGGCGGTCAGTGGTGGCGGCACCGCGCGCTTCACCCGCACCAGCAACGCCGGCGTCACCTGGAGCGCCCCCATCGACCTGGCCACGGCGTTCGACTTCGAGATCTCCATCGAGGCCTTCAACGACGACGTCTTCGTCGGGGTCGGCGGAGGCAGCGGGGTGCTGGTGCTGCACAACGATGCCCGCGGCGTGGGCGCGTTCACCACCACCGACGTGGCCATCTCCCAGGCGTTCTTCGACCTCATCTACGACGACCGCCGGGGTGCGCTGCTGGTGTGCTCCGACACCCCTGACTTCCACGTGCGCGTCAGCGCGGACCGGGGCGCGACGTTCGGCGCCGAGGTCAACCCCGCGGGCATGGCCTTCTATTCGGACTGGACGGTGGGCAATGGCACCATCTTCGTGGCCGGCACGAGCGGTGGCTCGGACCAGCTGATTCTCATTCCGGCCGATCAGCCGGCCACCTCGAGCCAGGTGGGCGGGCTTCCCCTGACCAACATGTCCAATCACCGGGCCCTGTCGGCCGACGTCTCGGGCAACGCGTACGTGGTGACGAAGCTCGACACCGGCGAGGTGCAGCTCGACCGGCTCACCGTCGGCGCGGCCTCGTTCTCGCCGCTGAGGACCATCACGCTCCTGGGCAACTTCCCGGGCGTGGCGGCGCTTCCCACCAGCAACGGCGCGGCCGTCGTCTACGGAGACGATCTCGGCACCGTGTACTCCACCATCCAGGTGTACTGAGCGGCCTCGCGCGCGGGGGCAACCGGCTCCCGCGCGTGAGCGTCTCAGTGGTGAGGGCCCACGTACCCGCGGTCGGCGAGCTGCTTCTGCAGCAGCCCCTCGTGCACCGCGCGAAGGGTCGCGCCCACGCCCTCGCCCTCGAGCACGGCGAGCGCCTCGGCGATGGCCTCGAGTGACGACATGCCGCCCGGGGGCGAGGCGCGCAGGCTGCGGCGTCCGGGGGGCGCGGGGAGCGACCACCTCCGCAGCGAACGCAACACCGGCACGCGCTGCATCATCTTGCGCGCCTGGCTCCACGAGCCGTCGAGCACCACCAGCGTCGAGGGGCGGGGCAGCGCGGCGTCGGGCTCGGGCTCCCCGGGCCAGAGCAGCCACGCGCCGTCGAGGTCATCCACCTTCAGGGGCACGTCCCGCTGCCCGAAGACGCGGGCCTCGAGGGCGCTGAGGGCGGCGACGGCGTGGCGGCCCGTGTTGCTGCGCTCGGTCAGCTCGAGCACGTGCTGAATGAGGACGATGCGGGTGCGCGTCTCGAGCATTCAGCGCTGCGAGCGCATCGCCTGCTGCGAGAGCACCTGCCGCAGGTTGGTCGAGTACACCGTGTTGTCGGGTGAGAGCTCGATCGCCTTGCGGATGAGGGTCTCGGCCCGCCGGTAGTCGGCCCGCTCGCGCATGAGGATGATGCCGAGGCGGTTGTAGAGCGAAGCCGCCTCGGGGCTCTGCGCGATGGACTTCTCGAGGAAGCGGATGGCCTCGTCGAGGCGGCCTCCCTGTTCCATGCGCAGCGCCACCTGCAGGGTGTCGCGCGCGAGCACGTCAGCCAGCGGCTGCACCGGCTCTTCCTTGAGCACCGCGGGCGCGGGGTTCGCCGGCAGCTCGATGCGCTTCACCTTCTTGAGCGCGTCGAGCACCTTGCGGTTGACCGCCCCCGAGTAGGCGATGCGCGGGTCGGTGCGCTCGGGGCGGGGAGGAGGAGGAGGAGGAGGAGGCGGCGGCGGTGCTGGCGCCTCGTCGTCCGGCGGCGGAGGAGGCGGGGCCGGCGTTCGCGCGGCGCTGCCCACGGCCCGCGAGGGCGGCAACCCGGCGCGCTCTTCCGCGGTCATGGCCGGGTAGGGAACGGCGGCGGGGGCCTTCACCGGCGCGCGGCCGCCCACGGGCGTGAGCACCGGCGGCTCGGCGCGGCCCTGGACGATGGGGGTGTGCTCGCGTTCCACGAAGTCGGGAGGCCGCACCGCGCGGCTGACGGCGCCCTTCTGCCCGGTGACGGGAGGAGGAGGCGGCGGCGGGTCGGGCATCGGTGGAATCGGCCTGGGGGGCGCTGCGATGGCGCGCGCGGGCGCCGGGCTCGCGCGGCCCGGCGTAGCCGGGAGCGGCTCGGGCATCGGGGGAACCGCGGCGGCGCGTGAGGGCGGCGCCATGAAGCGGCCGTCGCGGCGATCGCTGTTGGCGCCGAAGTCGGGCGGTGCGTCGGGCAGGCCCGGGGCGGTGGCCGGCTCCTCGGCGTCTTCGTCGAGCGTGCCCATCACCGAGGGCATGTCGAGGTCGGCGTCGCTCAGCGGCTCGTCGGCGAAGTCGATGATGTGTTTCTCGTGGAGCGTGCGCAGCACCACCCGCAGCTCGAGCTCGCGCACCCCGGCGCGCTTCGCCAGGGCGCCCGCGTCGCTCAGGCCGTCGATCTGCGAGACCACCCACGCCTCGAACTCGCTGAGCTGCACGGCCCTGCCGGTGAGCGTCGCCACCACCACCGGCACGCCGCTGAGCTCAGGCCCGAGGTCGAGCTTCCTGGTGGGGCCCTCGAGGCCTTCGGTGGGCGCCGGCTTCGGAGGGCGGGTGGGCTTGTTCGAAGGCAGCCCCCGCTGTGGCGCCTCGAGCATGCGCCGCACCACGCTCACGTCGCCCACCGGCCGCTCGGGTGCCTGGGAAGGATCGAGGATCAGCTCGCAGTTGGCGCAAAGGAAGTCCGTCGGCGCGACGGGCTGGAAACACGACGGGCACTTGTCCTTCGCGCGCATGAGCGGCCACAGCCTAACTGACCCACGTCGCTTTACGGCTCGGGAATCACCGGCACCTCGCCGCGCAGCACCCGGGCGATGAAGCGCGAGGCGTCGGTGGTGGCGGTGGCGTTCTGGAACGCGACGAAGTGGCCGTCGTAGCCGATGGGCACGTACTGCCTCACCGCGGCGGTGATGGTGCGGGGCATGGTGACGTTGCCGGTGACGCTGGTGAGCACCGGGGTCAGGTCGAGCTCGTCGACCTTGGGGCCCACGAAGGCGAGCCGCGCGCCCACCGCGAAGGCCGACTGCACCGGCTGCGCGGTGAAGAGATCGTCTTTGCCCCACACCTGGAACACGTGCCGCGCGTACGCGGGCCGCGCGCCGTCGACGGGCATCACCGCCACGTTCGCCGCGAAGTGCAGCGGATCGACCGGGTCGGTCCACGCCTGCAGCAGCGAGAGCACCGGGTGGTAGACGTTGACCGCCTGCGGGCTCGACTCGCTCAGCGCGGCCCACATGCCGTCGGCGATGTTGATGGGCGCCTTCTTCGAGGTGAGCGAGTTGACCAGGCACGCCGACGCGCCCGAGAGCACGGTGCCGTCGATGCTGCGATCCTGCGCGAGGAAGAGCGCGCCTTCGGTCGCCCCCTGCGAGTGGCCCCAGTACACGAGTCGGCTCACGTCGAGCGCGGGCAGGCCCGGCGCGGGCGTGGTGGCGAGGCTCTTGAGGTACCGGGTGACGCCGTGCAGATCAGCCGCGCCCTGCGCCATCGTGCCGCGCGCGGAAGCAGGGTTGGCGAAGTTGAAGACGATGTCGTCGGGCGAGGTGGTCTGACCCGCCACGCCGCGGCGCGGGCCGTGACCGACCTGGTCGAAGCCCAGCACCGCCACCTGCATCGGGCCCGTCACGCCCGGCACGGCGATGCTCGAGAGCGCGGCCGCCGAGCCGTCGCCCGCGTGGCTGCGGAAGGTGCCGCCGGTGCCGTGCGCGTAGAGCACCACCGGCCAGCCACCCATGGGCGGCGTGCCGATGGGCGTGGTGAGCGTGGCGCAGACGCTCTCGGTGCGCACCGGGGTCAGCGGCGCGGTGGAGCCGTCGATGGCCCCTCCCTGCGAGGGGGTGAGGTAGGGCGCGGTGCCGGCCTGGTAGATGGGGAGATCGATCAACGCGTGCCATTCCTCGAAGCTGGCGTTGGCCGGGCCGCACGCGCGCGCGCCGGTGACGTCGGGGCAGGGCGAGGGGGTGCCGCTGCCGCACTTCACCCACGTGCCCGCGGTGGGCGCGGGGCCGGTGGCGACGCTGGTGGCGAGGCGCTTGAGGAGCCGCTGCGGATCTCCCACGGTGAACACGGTGGCCGAGAGCACCGAGCTGGTGGGAATGGTCTGGGCGGTGAGGTAGTCGCGCAGCGGCTGGTAGCCGGGCCAGGCGAGCGCCTGCCGCGCGTCGGTGGGCGCAGTGGCGCCGAGCATCGCGCTGAAGTCAGCCGAGGGCTGCAGCTCGACGCCCTCGGTGCCGCTGCCCTTGAGGCCCTTCAAGATGACCACGGCCCAGGTGCCGGGGCTGAGCGAGTCGCCGGTGTACGGGCGGATGCCGAGCCAGTTGTGGCAGGTGTACCGGTTGCCGCCGCCGTTGAGCATGATCGACAGGCCGTGCGGGAAGGTCTGGCCCAGCTCGAGCTTGACCAGGCGGATGTTCGGGTTCGCGCCGTTGAGCTGCACCGTGGAGAAGTCGAGCGGCCCGTCGAAGCGGAAGATGATGGTGGGCGCGTTGCTGAACGGCTCGGTGGCGAGCGCGTCGAGGTAGCGGCCCAGCACGTCGAAGCCGAACATGGGCGCGGGGTCCTTCGGGTGGCGCGAGAAGTCGACGCGGCCGCTGGCGTCGCGCAGGGCGTCGTTGGGGAAGGGCAGGCGGTAGAAGTCTTCGCGCACGCCCTGCTCATCGCTGTCGCGCGGCAGCACCCAGAGCGCGGTCTCGGCCGAGGCCTTCGATGCCGTGCACGCCGGGCCCTGCCAGCCGGTGCCCGGCACCTGCGGGAGGAGCGGCGGGTAGCCGTGCGGCGTCATCGCGCTGGTGAGGCTGGCGGTGGCGCAGCTGCCGGCCACGCAGAGCAGGCCCTGCGCGCAGTCGAGACCCAGGGTGCAGGTGCCGCCGATGTCCTTCCCGCCGGCGGGCAGGCAGCGGGGGAAGAGGCTCTCGCCGTTGAAGCCGCACTTGAGCAGCGCCGCGCAGTCGGAGTCGCCCTGGCAGCTCGAGCCGAGCACGCCCGTACCGGCAGGAGCGCACTGGCCGCGGGCCCCGTTGGGGGCGCAGTTGCCGCTCACGCACTCCACGCCCAGCGTGCAGGGGCTGCCGTCGGCGGTGGCGCGATCGCCTTCGCAGACCTGCGCGGTGCTGCAGACGAAGCCCGCGCGGCACTTGCCGTCAGCGGCGCACGAGGCGCCGAGGCCGGGGCCGATCGGCGGGCCGACGGGCGGGTTACCGGGGTTGCAGGCGAGGGCGAGCAGCGAGAGTGAGAGCAGGGCGGCGGAGCGGAGCGACATGAGACCCCCGGGCGGAAAACGGTGGGGTGACGTTACTCTCTTCACCTCGAGCGCGCCCCGACGTAGGTGAGGGGCCGTGTTGCGCGACCTCCTCGTCTATGGGCACCCGTTGGTGGCCACCTTCACCCTGCTGCTCGCGTTCTTCGTCTTTCGTGACGGCTTCGCGCAGCGCAAGCAGCGGCTGCGTGGCATCCAGGCGCCGCCCGCGCTGCGGCCCCGGCACCTCAAGTGGGGTCCCTGGTCCTCGGGGTTGATGGCGGTGTCGGCGGTCGGCGGAATGGTGTCCACCGTGGCGCTGCGCAAGTGGGAGCTCTTGGCCACGTTCCACGGCAAGCTCGGGCTCGCCACCACGCTGCTCTTCGGGGTGATGTGGTGGCTGGGGCGGCGGCTGGTGGCGGGTGACAAGCACCTCGCGGGCCGTCACGGCGTGCTGGGGTTGCTGGGGTTGTTCGCGGGCGGGCTCACGGGTGTGCTGGGCATCTCGATGCTGCCCTGAGCGTTCAGCGCTGGAACGCCCAGACGACCTTGGCCCGTTGTCCACGAGGACCACCTGTCCGACCAACTCCACCACGGGCTGGGAGGTGTCGACGGACTCGTTCGGGCTGACGCGGAAAGGGCACGCCGCCAGCAGCCGCCCATCAGGCGCGAAGTCGGAGAGCGCCGGCCCGCTGTTGGCCTTGCCGCCGAAGACGAACGACACGGCCCCTGCTGCCGGGACCCGCGGCTGCAGGTGCCCGCGGTGCACACGCCCGCCGACTGGCAGTACGAGGCCGTGCCGCACGCCGCACGACGCGCCGTCCTCGACCACGCTCGTCACGCAGCCCAGCACCGGGTCGCAGCTCGCGGCGAGGCAGGGATTGGCCGACTCGCAGCTCCGGGGTGAGTGCGTGCAGCCCGCCTGCGCATCACACGAGTCGACGGTGCAGCGCTCGCCGTCGTCGCAGTCGTCGAAGGTGCCGACGCATTGGCCGTCGTGCCAGCTGCCGCCGGTGACGCACGCGGAAGTGCAGGCCGCACCTTCGGCGAGCGGCTCGACCACACACCTCGCGTCAGCGTCCCTCCATCGCGGCTCCGGTTGGTGCGAGGTGCCTGGCGCCGCGAGAGAGCGGCGACACGTAGTCAATGATGACGTTCGGCCCCGACGTAATCTCTGACTACGTGTGCCGACAGTCTCGGCTGGCTGGCGTGGGCTGCAGCCGACAGGTGCCGGCTGGAGGCGACAGTCAGGCAGACTTCGCAAGCTGGTCGGCGAGCTCCGGCCAGAACGTAGAAACCTCGGCGACCCCGGGCTGACCAGCAGCGAGAGATCGACCCAGCGCTTCTCTCCGGTCAATCGTTCGTGACACCACGCGCTCAGCTTCGTCGAGCCTCAGGAGCTGCAGCAGGCAGCACGCGCGCGTGTATTGAAACCCCGCGTTGCGCGGCGACTTGCATAGCCCAGTGAGTCGGCGCCGTGACAGCGTACGCGGTGCCATCGTCGCTGGCGAAGTGGACGGCTACGGTCCGTCGGTGCGCTCGTGGTTCCTGGTTCCCGCTGCGGTGTTCAGCTTCTCGTGTGGGATTGATCCGGTCGCGCCTGCGGACTCGGGCGACCTTCCCTCCTTCGACGCGGGTGTCACCGATGCGGGTGCCCCGGATTCGGGCTCGTCAGACGCGGGCGTTTCGGGTTCGGGCGTTTCGGATTCGGGCGCGCCGGATGCGGGCCTCGAGGACGCGGGTTTCGAAGACGCTGGGCACGAAGACGCGGGAGTCGACTCCGGCATCGATGCCGGCGTCGCGGATGGTGGCGGTCCCTTCGTCGACCCCTGTGCCTCGAGCACGGCGCAGTGCCCCGGCACTCCCGCGAACCTGGTCGAAGGCGGAGGTCTGCGCGCGATCAACCGGTGCGCCTTCCCGATGTCCCCGGCCGCGGGCTTCCTGGGCAACTCCGCGCTGCTCGACGCGCTCGAACAGCGCACCACTCCGGTGACCGTCTCGCAGGTCGTCGCCGACGCCAACCGGATCGCCACGCCGACCACTTCGGTCCCGGGCGCACCGGCAGGGCTCGCGTGGGCCTTCGAGTGGAACGCGGAAGATCAAGCCTCGACTACGTGGATCCCCCAGGGCATCACGGGCAGCGCAGACGCAGACGCGACCGGCCTCGTGGGCGGCAGGCGCATCATCCTCGTCAGCTTCTACGAAGACGCAGGGCTCGACAAAGGCGTGCGCATCGCGTTCGTCAACGTGACCAACCCGAGCGCGCCGCGCTACCGGTTCGCGCTCCTCGTCGAGCCCACGGGAACGACCGCCGCGCCCAACTTCGTGCAGGTCGACGCGCACGCCGGAGGCATCGCCTGGTTCGGCCGCTGGCTCTACATGGCGCAGACCGGCAGCGGGTTCCGCGTGTTCGATCTCTCGCGCGTGATGCAGGTCGCCACCGACGTGGACACCGTGGGCTGCACCGCCAGCACGTGCCGCGCCGGCCTCTACAAGTACGTCATCCCTCAGGTGGGCGCGTACGTGGATCGCTCGAGCTGCGGGCCGATCTTCTCCTGGGTGTCGCTCGATCGCGGCAGCTCGCCGCCCTCGCTGGTGTCGGGCGAATACTGCAGCACCACCGCGTGCACGGGCCCGCTCGCGGGGCGGGTGTTCCGCTGGCCGCTCGATCCCGCGACCGGGCTGCTGCGTGGACCTGGGACCACCTGGCCGCTCGACGCGTTCGTGATGGGTCAGCGGCAGGTGCAGGGCGGCGCGATGCGCGCGGGCACCACGTACCTGTCCTCGAGTGCTCCGGCGGGCGGTGGCGGAGCGCTGTACTGCGCGAACCCGACGCGGAGCCTCAGCGCGAACTTCTCCGATTCCCCCGAGGACCTCATGGTCGACGGGCCGAATGGACAACTGTGGAGCCTGTCCGAGGCGGCGGGCGCCCGCGCCGTCTTCGCGGTGCGGTTCACGAGCTACCCGGTGCCCTGAGCCGTTAGGGTGCGGCATGGCGAGCGTTCACTACCGGGCGTGCAACCTGTGCGAGGCGATGTGCGGCGTGCGCATCGAGTACGAGGGGAACAAGGTCCTCTCGATTCGCGGCGACGAAGAAGACCCCTTCAGCCGCGGGCACATCTGCCCGAAGGCCACCGCGCTGCAGGCGCTCTACGAAGACCCCGATCGCCTGCGTCAACCGATGCGCCGCCGCGACGGCCAGTGGGAACCCATCTCGTGGGACGAAGCGCTCGACGCGGCCGCGAAGGGACTGCACGAGGTGCAGCAGCGCCACGGCACCAGCGCGGTCGGCGTCTACCTGGGCAACCCGAACGTCCACAACACCGGCTCGCTGTTGATGGCCAGCCTCTTCGTGCGCTCGCTCAAGACGAAGCACCGCTACTCGGCGACCTCGGTCGACCAGTTGCCGCACATGCTGGTGGCGTACTGGATGTTCGGCCACCAACTGCTGTTGCCCGTGCCCGATCTCGATCGCACGCAGTACTTCCTCGTGCTCGGCGCCAACCCCATCGCGTCGAACGGCAGCCTGATGACCGCGCCCGACGTGCGCGGCCGCATCGACGCGCTGAAGGCGCGGGGTGGCCGAATGGTGGTGGTCGACCCGCGCCGCACCGAGACCGCCGAGCGCGCCGACGAGCACGTCTTCATCACGCCCGGCACCGACGCGTTGCTGCTGCTCGCGCTGCTGCACGAGGTGATGAAGAGCCCGCGGACCGTGCCGCCGTTCGTCGACGGGCTCGAGGTGATCACCTCGCTGGTGAAGCAGTATCCGCCCGAGCGCGTCGCGGCCGCGACCGGCGTGTCCGCCGACACCATTCGCCGCATCGCGAAGGACTTCACCGCCGCGAAATCAGCGGTGGCGTACGGCCGCATGGGCACCTCGGTGCAGGCGTTCGGGTCGCTCTGCGCGTGGTTGATCAGCGTGCTCAACCTCGTCACCGGCAACTTCGATCGGCCCGGCGGCGCGATGTTTCCTTCGCCGGTGTTCGATCCCCGCACGCTCCCGAAGGCGCTCAGCGGCGGGCGCGGCAGCCACGGCCGCTGGAAGAGCAGGGTGCGCGGCCTGCCCGAGACCGGGGGCGAGCTGCCCGTGGCCACGCTCGCCGAAGACATCCTCACGCCGGGTGAAGGCCGCATTCGCGCGATGGTGACGCTCGCGGGGAACCCGGTGCTCTCCACGCCCAATGGACGGCAGCTCGACACCGCCTTCGCCGGCCTCGAGTTCATGGTGGCCATCGACCCGTACCTCAACGAGACCACCCGGCACGCGCACCTCATTCTCCCGCCGCCTTCACCGCTCGAGCGCGAGCACTACGACATCGCCTTTCACCTGCTCTCGGTGCGCAACACCACGCGCTACGCCAGGGCGCTGTTCGACAAGGGGCCGAACGCGCGGCACGACTGGGAGATCCTCCTCGGCCTGGGCAAGCGCCTCGAGGCGCTGCGCGGGCTCTCGCTCCAGCGCAGGCTCACCTGGGCGGCGCTGGAGCGGCTCGGGCCTTCAGGCATGCTCGACCTCGGCCTGCGCCTCGGGCCGCGTGGGGGACTGCGCGGGCTCAGCTTGAAGAAGGTGGAGAAGGCGGTGCACGGCATCGATCTCGGTCCGCTCGAGCCCGTGCTCCCGGGGGCGCTGCAATCGAAGGGCAGGCGCGTCGAGCTCGCCCCGAAGCAGCTGCTGGCAGACCTGGCCCGGCTCGAGGCGACGCTCACGGTCAGCACGCCTCCGGCCGGCCTGATGTTGATCAACCGGCGGCACCTGCGCGACAACAACTCGTGGCTGCACAACGCGCCGAAGCTGGTGAGCGGCGCGCCGCGCTGCACGCTGCTGGTCCACCCCGAAGACGCGCAGGCGCTCGGGCTCGCGGCCGGTGACAGGGCGCGCGTTCGTTCGCGCGTGGGCGAGGTGGTGGTGCCCGTCGAACTCACCGCCTCGATGATGAAGGGCGTGGTGAGCCTGCCGCATGGGTATGGGCACGGGCGCGAGGGCGTGCGGTTGCAGGTGGCCGCGGCGCACGCGGGCGAGAGCGTGAACGACCTCACTGATGAGCTCGCCATCGACGCCCTCAGCGGCAACGCCGCGTTCAGCGCAGTGCGCGTCGAGGTCTCACGCGCCTGACGCACCACGAGCAGTGCTACCTTCGGGTCCATGCACGTCGCTGCGCTGCTCGCCTCGCTCATGGTCGGGGGGGTCGACCTCACGAACCTGTGGGTCGATATTCCCAAAGACGTCAACACCGTCACCTTGACGTCGCTCGAGGCCAACAAGCCCGGCACCTTCAAGGCCCTGTCACGCAAGGTGACGGTCATCTCGTTCTATTCGAGCTTCAACAGCGACGGCCGGGCCGCGCAGGCCCTCGACGCGCTGGCCAGGGAACTGGGGCCGAGGAAGGACCTCGCCATCTACCTCGTGTCGATCGACCTGCCGCGCACCCCCGAAGAGCTCGCGACACTCAAGCAGCTCGTCGCCGACCTCAAGGTGCCAACGCTGACGGTGCTCATCGACACCGAGATCCAGCTCCTCAAGTGGGTGAATGGTCAGCTCCGCGACGACTCGAAGCAGAAGCTGGCCTCGAACGAGATGCTCACGCCCACCTTCGTGATCATTCGCGACGGTAAGATCCTCGCGGCGAAGGACCCGAAGGAGGACCGACGCGCGGCGATTCTCAAGGCGCTCGAGGGGCGCTGACCGACTCACGCGCGGGCGGCGCGATGGTGAGCGGCGAGAGATCGAGCTGTGCATCGAACGGCGGCGTGAGCTCACCGCCCCCGACCAGGTTGACGCTGTGAATCGGCACCCTGGCGGCCAGCAGGTGCCACGCCAACGTCTTGTGCACGGCGAGCGTCTTTCGCACGTGCACGTTGCCGACGAGCACCACCACCGGGGCGTCCGGGGCCGCAGCGCGCGCTGCCAGCACCGTCGTCGCCATGCCCAGGTCGCGGTTCCCCGCGGGGTCGGTGTCGATGGCGATGACCTTCACCGCGCGGCCGGCGCTGGTGAGCTCTCGGGCGCGCGTGATGAGCTCGAGCATCGCCTGGCTCTCGCGACCGTCACCCGGCACGCGCTGCCAGAAGCCGCCGGCGACCAGGTCTGATGCGGGCCCACCTGCGAGGTAGGCGTCGAGGCGCGCCTGCTCGGTGCCCTCGAGCTCGAGGCCGAGCACGACCGGGCGGTCCTTCGCGGCGGCGCAGAGCACCTGCCCGGCGAACCGTGGGCACTCGAAGGTGTGGTGCTGCTCGCCGAGCAGCACCACCTCACCCGCCTTCAACCACGCTGCATCGAGGCCAGACGGCAACGGGCAGATCGGCGCCGCAGTCAGGGCGGGAGCGCATCGACAGCAGCTCAGCGTCAACGCGCAGATCAGCGGCAGGCTCGAACGCATCAGCACCAGCGTAGGTCTCACGCGCCTGACGCACCACGAGTACGCTCTACCGCTCATGATCGTTCCCGTGGCGGTTCATCGGAGGGTCTGCGCCAACGGACTGAGAGTCATCATCGTCGAGATGCCGAACGCTCACACCACGGCGATCTCCTGGGCGGTGCGCGTGGGGAGCCGCGACGAGCCGCCGCGCCTCGCCGGCATCAGCCACTTCGTCGAACACCTCAAGTTCCGCGGCACCGACCGCTTCCCCACCGAGACCGCGCTGCACGCCCAGTTCGAGGCGCTGGGCGCGCTGGCCAACGGGAGAACCAGCCGCGAGACCACGTCCTTCTGGCTCGAGGTGCGGCCCGGACAGCTCGCCGGCGCGGTCGAGCTGCTGGGCGACCTCGCGTGCTCGACGACCTTCAACGGCCTCGAGGTCGAGCGCCGCATCGTCATCGAGGAGGTCGCGCACTACCAGGACGAGGACGGCGTGGTGTGGGACCTCCATGACCTGCTCCTGCTCAACCTCTTCCCCGGCCAGCCCATGGGCCAGCCCGTCATCGGCACGGCCCCCAGCATTCGCGCGATGACGCTCGCCGAGCTCAAGGCCTGGGTCGATCGCCACTACACCGCGGAGAACTCGGTGGTGGTCATCGCCGGCCCGGTCGACGCCGACGACGCCGTCGCGCTGGTCGAGCGGCACTTCGCGAAGCTCGCGCGCGGCCCGGTGCCGTCGCGTCGTGACGCGCCGCCGGTCTCGGCAGGGAAGCTGCTCAAGCTCCCCAGCGCCAGCGGGCGCACGGCGGGGCTCTTCGGGTTCGCGAAGGTCGCCACCGAGTCGAATGACTTCCTGGCGCTGCAGCTGCTCTCGGCCGTCCTCGGCCCCGCGGGCTTCGGGCGCCTGCACCGCACGCTGCGCGTGAAGGCCGGTCTCGCGTACGAGTGCTCGGCCGACTACTTCTCGTTCTCCGACGTGGCGATGCTCTCGATCTCCGTCAACGTCGCGTCCGGGAAGCTGCCGCAGGCGACCGCTGAGATCCTCAACCACCTGGTCGAGTTGAGGGATCGGGGCCCGACGCCAGCCGAGCTCGAGACCGCCAGGCTGGTCGTCACCACGATGGCCGCGGCAGAGGCGAACGCCCCGATGTCGCGGGTGGGGCAGTTCGCCGAGGCCGCCCTCGACCGCTGGGCCCTGCCGGTCGAGGAAGCGGAGCGCCGGTGGATGGCCGTGACCGCAGCGGAGGTGCAGCGGATCGCGAAGTGGGTGCTCACGCCCGGGGCGGGCCACCTCATCGCGCGCGGCGAGCCGGAGCCCGGTGAGTACGAGGCGTCGTGGGCGCGCTGGGTGAAGCTGCTCGGGTGATATGCAGGACGCCATGAGAGCCCTGCTGGTGTGCATTCTGGTCGGAGCGCAGCTCAGCGCCGCTGCCCCCGAGCTGAAGCTGCCGCCGTCCGAGGGCTGGGAAGTCGCCGTCGACGACTCGCCCCCGACCGGCGGCACCCACGGCCAGTTCTTCATGTGGAAGAAGGACCACAACATCCAACTCAGAGTGGCCACCTTCGCCGCGCAGCGAATCGACTACACCGACGCGTGGGTGCTCGCGGTCTCGGCCGAGATGGGCAAGCAGTCGCGCGCCGCGGGCCGCAACCTGCATGTCACCGAGGGCCTCGTGTTCGAGCTCGACGGCGCGAAGGCGGCGAAGCTCCGCACCGAGGACGGCGACAGCAGGGTGATCCTCTACTGGCTCCCTGGCGAAGGCGGCGACGTCGTGCTCAGCCTGATCGGCGCGAACGGCGCATGGGACGACAAGGCGATGCGCGAGGTGGAGCGCAGCGTCAACGCGGTGAAGGGCCTGCGCCGCCCCCCACCCACGCTCGATGCCTCGATGTTGACCGCCACCAACCTCGCCGTGGCGGCGGTGCTCGGCGTCGCGCTCATCGGAGGCATCATCGCCTTCGCCCTCCGCAAGCAGGCCACGTGAGCGTGCTCGTCTTCTTCCTGCTCGCAGCGGCGCCTGATGCGGGAATGGCCGCGTGCGCCCCGTGCAGCGTGGTGGCGTCTCCGCGGGTGGCCTTCCAGCGCGTGCTCGAGCGCAAGCCCGCCATCCTCGCGGTGGGCGAGTACCACGAGGTCAAGGGAGCGCCGAGGGTCCCCAGCGCCATCGCCCGCTTCACGAAGGACCTCCTGCCCGCGCTCGAGGGCAAGGTCACCTCGCTGGTGGTCGAGACGTGGATGCTCAACGGCAGGTGCGGCGCGGCGGAGAGGCAGGCGACGGCCGCGGTGGCGAAGACCACGCAGCGCCCCGACAGCACCGAAGACGAGGTCACCGGGCTGCTCGACCGCACCTATGCGATGGGCGTCAAGAACCACATCCTGGTCATCGACTGCGATGACTACCGCTCGATGCTCGACGACGCGGGTGAGCTGGACGGCGAGGCGAGCCTGCTGCTGGTCAGGCGCAAGGTCGAGGCGAAGGCGCTCGAGGTGATCGAGAAGGAAGAGGGCGGCACGCCCGAGCGCGTGCTGCTGCTCTACGGCGGGGCGATCCACAACGACCTCGAGCCCCTGCCCGAATGGCGTCCGTACTCCTTCGGCCCCTCGCTCTCGAGGGAGACGGGCGGCCACGTGGTCGAGTTGGACCTCCTGGTGCCGGAGTACGTGGAGGCCGACGAAGACCTGGTGAAGGAGCCGTGGTTCCAGGGGGCGCTGGCGCTCTCGAAGGCAGGGAAGACCGTGTTGATCAACCCCCACCCGGACGTCTACCTGCTGCTGTTCCCGCGCACGAAGAAGCGCTAGCAAGCGCGCATGATTCAGCCCGCCCGGCACATCGCCAACGTCAAGTACGCCATCCGCAACATCGCCGCCGAGGCCGCCCGCCTCGAGGCGACCGGAATGAAGATCGTCCCGTGCAACATCGGCGACCCGCTCCGCTTCGACTTCGCCACTCCTCCGCACCTCATCGAGGCCGTGTCGAAGGCGCTGCGTGACGGCCACAACCAGTACGTCGCGTCAGCCGGCCTCAAGGAAGCGCGAGAGGCCGTGGCGGCGAGCATGAAGCCGGCGGTGCGCCCCGAGGACGTGTTCATCACCGCGGGCGTGAGCGAAGCGCTCGACCTCGCGCTCACCGCGCTGCTCGAGGCGGGTGACGAGGTGCTGCTGCCCAGCCCCGGCTACCCGCTCTACAACGCCATCGCGGCGCGGCTGCAGGCGAAGGTGGTGCCGTACTTCCTCGACGAGTCGAAGGGCTGGGCCATCGACGCCGACGAGGTGGCCTCGAAGGTGGGCCCGCGCACCAAGGCGATCGTCATCTGCAACCCGAACAACCCGACCGGCGCGGTGGCCTCGAAGGAGCAGCTGCTGCGCGTGCTCGACGTGGCCCGGAAGCACAACCTGGTGGTGCTGTCGGATGAGATCTACGACCGGCTCCTCTTCACGGGCGAGCACGTGCCCACCGCGACGCTGTGTGACGACGTGCCGTTGATCACCTTGAATGGACTGTCGAAGGCGTACCTGTGCCCGGGTTGGCGGGTGGGTTGGCTCGCGTTCCACACCCCGAAGCTGCTCGCGCCCGTGGCGGCGGCAGTGCAGCGCCTGGCCGATGCGCGCTTGTGCGGGCCGGGGCCGTTCCAGTACGCGGTGAAGCCGGCGCTGACGGGCCCGCAGGGGCACGTGGCCGAGGTGATGAAGAAGCTGCGCTCTCGGCGCGACCTGATGGTGAGCCGGCTGCGCGCGATGCCCGGCGTCTCGGTGGTGGAGCCGCAGGGCGCGTTCTACGCGATGCCTTCGCTCGACCGCGAATGGGCGGGCGGCGACGAGGCCTTCGTGCTCGAGCTGGTGCGCGAGACGGGCGTGCTCTTCGTGCACGGCGAGGGCTTCGGCCAGCGCCCGGGCACGCGGCACTTCCGGGTGGTCTTCCTCCCGCCGGAGCCGGTGCTCACCGCCGCCTTCGATGGCCTCGAGAAGTTCCTGCGAGCGCGCAGCTGACCTTCAGTTGAGCAGCTCACCTTCGCGCGGCAGATATGAAGAGTCGCGCGTGGCCTCGAGGTAGCGAAGGCCCTGCTCGACCTCCATCCGCGCGAAGCGCGAGAGGTGCTTCGCCCACTTCGGCTTCGACTCGTTCCTGAAATGCGCGAGGAGCGCGAGCGCCCAGCCGTACATGGGCCGGTTCATGTACTCGGGCTTCTTCAGGTGGCTCCTGGGCCACTCCGTGTACCCGCTCATCCAGTCGCGTGGGCTGTTCGCCAGGAAGAGGCCGAGCCCGAAGTGCACCGTGGTGTGAGCTGAATCGAGGTCTCGTCGACGCCCATGTACGAGCACACGCGGCCCATCAGCGTGCGCACTGCGCGTTCGGATGCGTCGTAGCGCTCAGGGAAGAACTCGGGCGTGGGGAGGATGAGCTCTCTTCCGGTGCTGAAGGCGCTCCTGGGGAACTGCTCGCTCAGCCAGCGGAGCCGGTGCTCGATCCACGCCTTCGCGGCGGGGTCGCACGGGCACTTTGGCTTGAAGAGCCAATCGAACATGGGCGGACCAAACCACAGAACGTCGCGGTGGTAGCCTCACCGTCGATGCGCGGCTGCTTCATCACGATGATGGTGTTGGTCGCCGGCTGTTCGGCCCGTCCCGTGCCACCACCCGTCGATCCGGTCGTGGACTCCGGCACGCCGACCGGCCCGAGCTACCACTCCTTCGTGCGCGGCTTCGTCGAGGCGCGCTGCGTGGGGTGCCACGCGCCGGGCGGACACGGTCCCTTCTCCCTGAAGACCTGGGCCGACGTCGCGCCGCTCGCGCCGCAGGTGGTGGACGCGGTCGAGACGCTGCGCATGCCGCCGCACGCCCCGCGCGATGGCTGCCGCGCGGTGATGTCGTCAGCGGTGGTGCCTGCCGCGGACATCGCGCTGCTGAAGCAGTGGCGGGAAGGCGGCTTCCGCGAAGGAGATGCGGCCGAGTACACCGGGCCCGAGCCGCTCGGCTTTCAGCCCCAGGTACCGGTGGGCGACCCGACGCTGGTGATCACCCCGCCCGATGCGTTCGCGCCGCCGCTCGGGCCTGACACGTCGAACGAGGTGATCATCTCGGGCGCGTTCACGTCGGATACGTGGGTCCTCGCCACCGATCTCCGCCCCGTCGGCAACGTCGGGGTGGTGCATCACTCGAACGCGTTCCTCGATCTCCAGGGCCTTCCCCCGACGATGGTGCCAGGCCCGACCGCGATCATCGGCTCCTACGCGCCGGGCTACGAGGCGTTGGTGATGCCGCCCGAGAGCGCGCTGTTCGTGCCGGCAGGCGCTGGCGTGAAGCTCTTCGTGCACTACAGCACCATCGGCATCACCGACGGCGGCGTGCCCGCGGGCCGCATCGAGCTGCGGTTGTGGACGCTGCCTGCAGGCCAACGCCCCCGGTACCAGGCCTTCATGGACGCGATCTCCCAGAGCGACCTGCTCGTGCCCGCGCTCGCGCCGCGCGTCGAGGTGAAGGGCGAGCGGGAGTTGCGGTATCCGGGCTCGCTGATCGCGGGCGTGTTCCCTCACATGCACCTGCTCGGCACCGCCTTCGAGTCGAACGTGCTGCACGCGGACGGCGGCGTGTCCTGTCTCATCGACGTGCCGAACTACGACTTCCTCCACCAGTCGCTGATCCTGTTCACTCCTGATGCTCGCTTGCCGGCGCTCGAGGGCGACGTGCACCGGATGACCTGCGTGTATGACAACTCGGCCGAGCACCAGCCGCTCGTGGGCGGTGTGCCGAAGACGTCGGTCGATGTGATCTGGGGAGACGCGTCGACTGACGAGATGTGTACCGACGGGTTGCTGCGGATCGTTCCGCTGTAGTTGGTTTGCCCTCTCGCCGCCCCTCTCCCCCTCGGGGAGAGGGAGGGTTGTTCTTCACTCCCTGGGCTCGACTCTCGTATCTCCGGGGCCGCCCTGGCCTCCGTTCTCAGGCCGCGCCTGCTCACGGGTGAGGGCGCGCGCGAGGGCTGCCACCGGCCCGGGCTTGCGACCGAAGTCGATGCTGCGCTCCACCTCGCCGCGCTCTCCGTAGAACTGCTCGATGAGGCTCTTGCGCTCGAGCATCTTGCGCTCGACCAGCCGCTTGAAGTCGTTGGTGTCGTAGATGATGTGCGGGGTGAGGAAGACGAGCAGGTTCACCTTCGTCTTCGTCTTCGCGGTGCGGCGGAACAGCTGACCTATCAGCGGAATGTCGCCCAGCACCGGCACCTTCGAGACCTGCTCCAACTCGCGGTCCTGCATGATGCCGCCGAGCACGATCGTCTCTTCGTTCTTCGCCACCACCGTCGTCTTCTGGCTGCGCGTCGAGGTGATGGGCCCCGCAGAGCTGCTCGTGCCCGCCAGCTCCTCCGCGGTCTGGTGCACCTCCATGCGGATGTCCTCACCCGCGCCGATGTGCGGCTTCACCGTCAGCTTCAGCTCCACCTTCTCGCGCGAGATCGACCCGGTGAGCGCGTTCGCCGCCGCGGTGTTGCCGCTGGTGAGCGCCGCCGTGAGCTGCTGCTGGTTGATGCCCAGCTGAAACGGCACCTTCTGGCCCACCGCGATCTCCGCTTCCTTGTTGTCCGCCGTGAGGATGTGCGGCGTGGAGAGGATGTTCACGTCGCTGTTGCTCTGCGAGGCCTGCAGCGCGAAGCCAAACGACGAGAGGTCGATGCCCAGCACCTTCGAGACCTGTGTGAGCGCAGGCCCCTGCAGCCCCGCCAGCAAGCCCGTCGACGCCGCGAGCGACTTGAGCGAGAGCGAGGACGGCGCGCCTTCCGGCTGCGAGCCGAAGACGAAGGGCGTCTCGGCTGTGCCAGCCACCCCGTGCATCGAGAGGCTGAACTGCGAGTCGCGCTGCAGGTTGACCTCCATGATCACCGTCTCGATGAACACCTGGCGCACCGGCTGGTCGAGCTGGTCGATCACCTCGGCGAGCGCGCGGTAGTCACCCGCACTGCTGACGATGAGCAGCGCGTTGAGCGCCTCGTTCACGCTGATGCGCACGTCTCCGGTGGCGACTCCTGGCTGGGGAATCTTCTGCTTCGCGCCGCTGGTCATCGCCTCGAGCGTCGCCGCCAGTTCCTTCGCGTCGGCGTTCTTCAGTCGATACACGCGCGCGCGGCTGTCGCCCGGCACGTCGATGTCGAGCTGCTCCACCAGCGTGAGCGCGCGCTCGACCAACGCGGGCGAGCCGGTGAACAGCAGCCGGTTGGTGCGATCGTCGGCGAGCGAGGTGAGCGTCTCGGCCTTCACCCCGGGCCGGGGCGCCAGCGCGCGGGTCACCTTGTCGAGCAGCTCGTCGGCAGCGGCGTGCTTCACCGTCACCAGCTTCGTTACGTCGGTCGAGGTCTTCTCCACGTCGAGCGTCTCGAGCAGCTTGCCGATGCGCTGCAGGTTCGACACGAGGTCGGTGACGATGAGCACGTCCGGCGGCACCGGCAGCACCTCGCCGCCCTGGCTCACGAAGGCGGCGATCGGCGCTCGCAGCGACTCGGCCTCGGCGTGGTGCAGGCGGAAGACCTTCGTCACCACTTCGTTGGGCGAGGGGAAGGCTTCGCCGTCTTGCACCACGGGCACCGGGAATTGCCTCGCTCGCGGCTTCTCGATGATGCGGGTGAAGCGCCCCTGCGTGACCGCGGTGAAGCCGTTCACGTCGAGCGCGGCCAGGAAGGCCCCGTAGAATTGATCGGCGTCCAGCATCAGCTTCCCGTTCTCGGGGCCGATGATCGAGATCTTCCCCTTCACGTTTTCCCCGAGGAGGAACGAGCGGCAGGTCGCGTCGGAGACCGTCTGGACGAGTTTCTCCAGGTCGACCCGCTCGAAGTAGACGGTGAAGCGGGCCGTCTTCCGCAGCTCGGCGCAGCCTGCTCGCGGCTCGGCGTTCGCGATCGCGGGAATAAATGTCAGCGTGAGGCACAGCAGGAAGGCGCGCATGTGCGGGCCTTGCTTCGCAAGACGGGTGCCAGCTCGTCGTTGCCCGGAGTTGCGCGTCGTCGCTCGGTTCTTCGCGACAATTCGTCAAGGGTGGGCGAGGCCCGGTGTCAGCTCGTCACGGCCCCTCACCCCGGCCCTCTCCCCGCTTCGCAGGGAGAGGGAGACGACTACTTTCCGAGGCCCGCCTTGTCCGCGGCGATCTTCCCGACGAGCTGGTTGATGTCGAGCGTCTGAATGTTCGCGCCCTTCGAGGGCAACACCACGATGCGCTTGCCGATCATCGCCTCGGCGATCTTCAGCTTCACCATGGTGCGCCCACCCGCGCCGGCCAGCGCCTCGTTGCGCTTCTGGATCGCCTGGGCGTTGGCGCGCGCCTCGATCAACAGCGCCTCGGCCTCGTTCTGCGACTGCACCAGCGACGAGTCGGCCGTCAGCTTCGCCTGCGCCAGCAGGCCGGCCACCCCGGCGATCTGCTGCGCCACCTGCCCCTTCGCCGCCTCGAGGTTTCTCTTGCTTGCCTCGGCCGCCGCGAGCGCTTCCGACTTGAGCTTCTCCGCGTTCTGCTCGGCCAGCTTCTTCTCGCGGATCACCGCCTCGTACTCGGGGTTGAAGCGGTGCTCTCCGAGGATCACCTGCTCGACGATGATGCCCTCGGGGTTGAGCGCGCCCGCCAACAGCACGCGCCCTTCCTCGGCTGCCTTGAAGCGGCGATCAGCCTCGTAGAACTCCTCGCTCTTGAGCTTGTTGAGCGCGTCGCGCACGTAGGCGCGCACGCCCGGCCGCACCAGCCGCGCCTCGATGTCCTCCGTCGACTCACCCACCTTCATCAGCAGGTAGTGCGCCTTCGACGGGTCGATGCGCCAGGCGACGATGATGTCGACCGAGATGTCGTTGCCGTCCACCGTCTTGAACTCGACGTCGTCCGCGCTGTCCTTCACCAGCCGCAGGTTCTGCAGCTTGCTCTCGAAGGTGTTCCAGTCGGTGGTGAACGGCGCGAAGAAGTACGTGCCGCCCGGCGGGTAGGTCTCGTCCTGCACGCCCACTTTGCCGAACGGGGCGATCTTCCGGGTGAGCACGCCCACCTCGTTCGCGCCCGTCGAGTGACACGAACAGCCGCTCACCGACGCGAGCACCGCCACCATCCACAGCAGGTTCCGGGTCTTCATCACTCGCCCCTCACGTCGAACCGCTTGAGCATCGAGTTGAGATCGAGCGGGTTGGTGCCGCCCTCGCCGTCGCTGGGCAAGATGACCAGCTCCACGCCTTCCAGCGCCTCGGCCATCTTGAGGCCCACCATGTTCTCGCTGCCGCCCACCCGCAGCGCGCGGTTCTCGAGGTCGGTGCCGGTGGCCTTCGCCAGCTCGACCTTGAGGCGCCCTTCGGCTTCCTTGGTGCGGCGGTAGAGGTCGGCCTCCGACTCGATCTTCTTCACCTCGGCCGCGCCGCGCGACAGCTCGGTGGCCACCGCGGCCTGCCCCTCGGCCACGATGGTGTTCTTCTTCGCCTCTTCCATCGCGGCGGCCGCCTCAGCGCGGTTCTTGAAGACCGTCTGGTCCTGAATCTTCCGGCTCTCGATGGCCGCCTGGTAGCGCTGGTCGTAGCGGTACTGGCGCACCAGCACGTGCGTGACGTGAATGCCCTTGGGCGAGAGCTCATCGGTGAGCAGGCGCTGTGCCTCGGCCGCCGCGGACTCGCGGTGATCGCCCTGGTAGAACTGCTCGGCGTCGAGCTCGCCGAACTTGCGGCGCAGCTGCTGCTCGGCGCGGGGGATGACGGCGCTGTCCTCGTAGAGCCGCCCGGGGCCGATCTGCGTCATCACCTTGTAGGCGTCTTCGATGCGGTACAGCACGGTGATGTCGACCGACACCGTGTAGCCCTCGGACGTCTGGATCTTGATCGCCGGCACCTGCCGCATGTTCGTCTTCGGCTCGTGCGCGCCCGTGACGTCGCTCATCTCGAGCACCTGCAGGTCGGCGGGGAAGGTGTGCATGCGCTCGACGCCCGGCGTCAGCCAGTGGAGCCCGGGAGGATAGATGTCCGTCTGCACGCCCTGGCTCGAGCCGACGATCACCTGCTTCACCCCGTACTGCCCAGGCCGCACGTAGGTGGTGCAGCTCCCGTAGCTGAGCAGCACGATGGCGAGGATGGCGCCGACCGGCCAGATCAACCGGCCCCAGCGCACCACGAACGGCGGGAATTTGAGGCGGGGCTCGGTCATCGGGATCCCTCTGAGGTCTTCGTGGGTGTGGACGTCGTCTGCGGTCCTGCGACCTGCTCGTCGACGGGCGACGGCATGCCTTCCATCAACGGCCGGTACTGCTCGCGCGCCGAGTCTTCTTCGTGCATCGACTCGATCACCGCGCGTACCTTCGCGCGGTAGCGGCGCTTGGCGAACCAGATCTGCAGGTCAGGCAGCAGCGGGCCGCCGATGAAGAAGGCGAGCGGCAGCGGCTCGAGGAAGTCGGGAATGGCGGTGCGCCACACGATCAGCGCAGTGACCAGCCCGGCGCCGCCGTAGGCCACGCGCGAGATGAAGTCGCCGCCGCGCCAGAGGTTGAACTTGTTCTTCTCCAGCTCGTGCTCGGCCTTCGCCGCCTGGAAGTAGCGGGGGAGCACGGCGGTCAGCACGGTCTGCTCGATGCGCGCCCAGTACGGCTTGTCGTCGGCGACCTCGGCGAACTGGCGGCCCGCCTCGTGGAGCGCCTCGGTGGCGGCCTCGGTGAGCTTCGCTTCCGCCTCTTCGTTCCACTCGGCGAAGCCCTCGCGGCGGCGCTCGAGCAACCCGAGCACGTGCGCGGTCAGCTCACCCAGGCGGTAGCGGTTTGGATACACGCCCGCTGTCTATTGCGGAAAGCCGCAGCGCAGCCAGTCGAGAATCAGGGCTTTCTCGGCCAGCGTCATGCCGGTGCCCGCATCGGCGGGTGGCATCGAGCAGAAGGCGATGTCGTCGCGCACCACGTCGGCCCAGTCGGTGATGTCCATGTACGAGGTGAGCGGCCACGGCCCACCGAGCTGGCCGTAGTGGCAGTTCACGCAGTGCGTCTGGAAGAGCGGCTGCACGTCGGCGAAGCGCAGCGCGGGGTTGCCACAGACTTCGGGCAACACCACCTCGCAGGTCGGCCCTGCATCGGGCGTGGGAGGCGCCGGGCACCCGAGCGTGAGCAGCGAACACAGGCCGAGCAACCGCTTCAGGGGCACACGTCGAGCCATGGCACCCTCGGAACGCCCGGGTCAAGAGTCCCCGGGGCCGGGTGCGGCGAGGTGTCGCAGCAACGGCGTGGCTGAGCGCGAGGGGCGGGTGATAGGAGCGGCCCATGCGACGCTCACTTCTCGTTCTGCTGGCGTTGGTGCTCCCCGCACTCGCGCTCGCGCACGTCTCGGTGTCCTCCGGCCCGGGTATCGCCAACACCACCCAGGAGCTCACCTTCGGGGTCGGCCATGGCTGCGAGGGCAGCGACACCGCGAAGGTGCGGACCACCATCCCCGCCGGCGTGACCTCGGTGCGCGCGATGCCCAGCGACTTCGGGAAGTCGACGCTCGGCACTGACGCCACGGGCGTGCCCACCTCGGTGACCTGGGAGCGGGCCCCGGCGGATCTGCTGCCCGTCGACACCAACTACTACAAGCTCACCGTGCGCCTGAAGCTGCCGAACACGCCGTTCCGGGTGCTGTACTTCCCCACCGAGCAGACCTGCTTCGCGAGCGACGGCGGCACGCTCACCACGCTGTGGACCAACACGTCCGGTCTTCCGCCTGACGCCGGTGAGCCAGAGCCGGCCCCGGCCGTGGTCATCGTTCCCGCGCACAAGCCGGGCTGGAACAAGGTGACGGTGCCCGTCGCGGTGGACAACCTCCCGCTCTTCTTCAGCGACGCGCAGATCGTGTGGAAGGGCAGTTCGGCCTTCAGCCCGAACGCGAGCGTCACCGAGTTGATCGCCGGCACCTCGGGCGTCACCAGCCTGGGCGCGCTGCAGGCAGGCGACGAGATCTGGGTGAAGTACTGATGTTCAGGTGGCTGCTCCTCGGGGGCGTGCTCCTCACGGCCTGCCCTCCGCCCGTGCCGGTGCCCGATGGCGGCGCTGGTGAGCACTGCCTCGATCGCCCCTCCGAGCTCACCCGCGCACCGAACGGTGAGCTGCCCTGCGAGCTGCTGCCACCCGGCTTCAAGCGCTGAGCACCTGAATATCTCCAGCGCGGCTTCGTCAGGCGCACCGTGCGCTCGCTCACCCTCCTCGCCGTGATCGCCGTCCCCGCCTTCGCGCAGACCGTCTACACGTGGGAAGACGACGAAGGCATCCACTACACCGACGACGCCAGCCAGGTGCCGAAGCAGCAGAAGAAGGTCGAGGGCAGGGTGATCGACGCGCGCCCTGCGTCCTCTGGGCTGGTGGCGCCCAAGCCAGCCACCGTCGCCGTCGCAGCCGCGCCCGCCGCTGCCAACCCACGGCTGACCGAGTACGAGTGGCGCGATCGGTTCATCAACGCGC
The DNA here is from genome assembly GCA_030681645.1 of Archangium sp. Lineage (GTDB taxonomy): Bacteria > Myxococcota > Myxococcia > Myxococcales > Myxococcaceae > Archangium_A. Next base: position 12,716 of record JAUXRX010000040.1, on the reverse strand, counting down.
ACCGGCGCATCGACACCCTCAAGCAGGGCATCGCAGCGCTCCAGGCCAGCGTGCCTCCGCGCACCGAGTGCATTCAGCAGCAGCCGGTGACCGTCGTGACCGGCACCGGCGTGACCGTCGTTCCCGCCCCGGGCGTCGGCACGCCTGGCACCGGCACGAACCGGCGCCAGGCGCGCTGCCAGGTCAACCCGCTGCATGATCAGCTCCGCGTGCAGATCGCCCAGCAGCAGGTCGAGCTGAGCGCCGCCGAGGTGGATCTCGAGCAGCTCGACCGGCGCGCGTCGATGGAAGCGGTCCCGCGGGAGTGGCGCCGCGGCTGGTAGCTACTTCTTCGGGCAGGTGATGGTGAGCGAGGTGGGCTTCATCTCCTTGCCCATCGACTCGCCGACGAACTTCCACTCGAGCTTCTTTCCGGGCGCGCACTTCTCGGCCTTCACCTTCTCGCGCAGCTCGGTCTGGCACTTGATGGAGAGGCCCTCGGAGTCGTGCTCGAGCTGCACCGCGCCCGTCTCGTCGAGCGCCTTGCAGTGCGTGCCCTTCTTCTTCTCGGCGGCGGCGGCCTGGTCGTCTTCTTTCTTCGCGGCGCCCCCCTTGATGGCCGCTCGCTGCTTCTCGAGGCAGGTGCCGTTGAGCTTGAGGAAGTCGGCCTTCTTGCGCGCTTCCTTGTCGTTGCAGTCGGTGGCCTCGAGGGTCGCGGCCTCCTCGGCGCAGACGTCCTTCTTCCCGAGAACGTTCTTCTTCGTCAGCTCACAGCTCTGCGCCATCGCGGCGTCGACCTTCGCCTGGGCCTCTGCCTTCTTGTCTTCGGCGAGGGCGGCGGTGCTGAGGCAGAGGGCACAGAGGGCGACGAGGGTGTTCGAGGGCTTCATCGGGTCTCCAGTGAGGTGAGGGGGCACTTCGGGCGCGGAAGCTACCCCGTTCGCCGCTCGACTTCGCTCCAGACGAACGGTCAACTCCGGCCCGATGCAGACCCGCCTCGGTGTCGCCGCGATCGTGCTCGCAGTGCTCGGCGTGGCCGCCTTTCGCCGCGGGCCCGTGCCGCCGGCGCCCCCACCGGAGGCGATGCAGCGGGCGCTCTTCGACGAGGTGGTGCGAGAGGAGCCCGGCGCCCGGGAACGCGCGCGTGACGACTGGGCGCACCACCGCTGGTCTCAGCAGGACGCGTTCGGCGCCTTCGAGCGCGATCGCATCTGGGGCCTGGCGGGGCAGAAGGGCCTCTCGGTGCAGGACCTCTTCCTGGTGGTGGACCTGGGCCTGCGCTCGGGGTGGCCCGGGCCCGATGGCAAGCCGCTCGACGTCTCCACCGTGCCGCTCAGGCCGCGAGCGGCCGACTGATGACGCTCGCCACGTGGTCCCGCAAGCTCGAGCGCCTCACGCACGATCCCTGGAAGCGGGCGCTCTTCTTCCTCGTGCTGGCCGCCGCGGCGGCGTGGCCGTACCTGTCGACGGCCGGCGCGTTCAACGAGTTCCGCGACGCGCAGGTGCTCTGGCTCTACGAAGACGCGGCGCGGCGCAGCGTGCTGGAGTTCGGCCAGCTCCCTCTCTGGAATCCGGACTTCTGCGGGGGCATGCCGGCGCTGGGCACGCCGCAGGCGCGGTTCGCCTCGCCCCCGTTCCTGCTCACGCTGCTCTTGGGCACCACCCGGGCCGAGCCGGTGACGCTGTTCGTGATGCTCGCGCTCGCGTTGTTCGGTGCGCATCGCCTCGCGCGGGACCACGGCGCCCGGCAGTTCGGCGCCACGCTCGCGGCCCCGCTGTTCGGGCTCATGGGCCTCTTCGCGTGCGCGCCCTTCCTGGGCTGGGTCGGCTTCCTGGGCTTCGCGCTGGTGCCCTGGGTGCTGGTGGGCGTGCGCCAGGCGGCGCGGGGTGAGCCCCGGGGCGCGGTGCTGGTCGCGCTCTCGACCGCCTTCATCGTCGGCTTTGGCGGCACCTACGTCGCGCCCATCTCGTTGGTCGCCTGCGCGCTCGAGCTGCTGGTGCTCGTGCTGCGGCGTCGCCGGGTCGACGTGCCGAGCCTGGCGGCCGCGGTGCTCTTCGCCGTGGGGCTCTCGGCCTTCCGGCTGTGGCCGGTGTGGGAGGAACTGCAGCGCGGGCCGCGCGTCATCTCGGGGCAATCTGCGCTCGGGGTGCAGGCGCTGGGCGGGTTGCTCTTCGGCACCTGGCCTCCGTTCACCGCCGAGACCTGGTACCTCGTCACCATTCCGGGCGCAGTGGTGGCCGCGCTGGCGTTGCTCCGCCGCCGGGCGCGCTGGCTCGCGGTGGCGCTGTTGCTGTGGTTGTGGCTCGCCGCGGGCACGGGCGTCGCGCCGTCGCTCTTCGGGCTGCTGCGGGAGCTCCCGGTGTTCTCGCTGCTGCGCAACTCGGAGCGCTTCCTGGTGCTGGCGGTGCTCACCATGACGGTGGGCGCGGCGTTCGCCTTGACCGACGCGGCGGCGCGGCTGCGGCTGCGCCGGCCGGTGGCGCTGCGCAAGCCGCTGTGGCTGCTCTCGAGCGCCGGCATCGTGCTGGCGGTGCCGTGGCTGGTGAACGACTTCGGCCTCGCCGCCTCGAAGCGCACGCTCACCGCGCCGCCGAGGGAAGAGGTGCGGCCGTTTCACCAGGCGCGCGGAAATCGCTGGGCCGCGGCCTCTTTCGGCCCGGCGTCCCGCGGTTCGCTCGCGTGCTGGGAAGCGTACGGCGTGCCGCAGTCGCCGAAGCTGCGCGCCGAGCTTCAGCAGGAATCGTGGCTGCTCGCGCCGGACGCCGGCGTGCTGGAGGAGCGGGGCTGGTCGCCGCAGCGGCTGCAGTTCCACGTCGAGCTGTCGCGGCCCACGCGGCTGGTGATCAACCAGAACCACCACCGGGGGTGGAAGAGCAGCGTGGGTGAGGTGGTGAGCGAGGACGGGTTGCTCGCGGTGGAGCTGCCCGCAGGGACCCATGACGTCTCGCTCCGGTTCCTCCCGGTGTCCGCGGTGGGCGGCCTGCTCGTCTCGGCGCTCGCGTTGGCGCTCTTGCTCGCGTCCCTGCGTCCCCGCGTTGGAGCCGCCCCCCGTTCACCCCGCGCGGAGTCGAGGGGCCGGCTCGCGAGCGCAGTGCTGCCGCTCGCCGTCGGGCTGATCATCGCCTCCCTGTGGCGCGAGGCGCCGTTCCCCTCGAGCACGCCGGTGGGCCCCGAGGGTGAGACGCTCATCGTCGAGGCCGCGCCTCCGAACGCGCGGCCGCTCAACGTGCGCTTCGGCGCGGACGTGAAGCTCGAGGCGGTGATGCTGGAGCACCGCGCGGAAGACGGCCGGGTGCGCCTCGAGCTCGACTGGTCACGCGGCAGCTCGGTGAATCCACACCTGGGGATCTTCGTGCACATCGAGCCGGGCACCCTCAAGCGCATCACGGCTGATCACCTGCAGCTCTCCGACGCGCTGTACCTCGAGCAGGTCCCGCTCGGGCGCGTGGGGCGCGACATCATGTTGATCGACGTGCCTGGCTCGAAGCGCGGCCAGACCTGGAACGTGTGGATCGGCCTGTGGGAGATGCGCGGCTCGGGCGAGCGCATCGCGGTGACCGAGCCGAACGGCGTGACGAGCGCGGAGAACCGCGTGCTGGTGGGTTCGCTCGTGGTCCCGTGAACGGCCTGAAGGGCGCGCAGAGATTTCGCCGCCCGTGGCACGGCCTTCGCTTCCCCCGTGGGACATGACCGCCAAACAACTGCACTTCAGAACGGAGGCACGCGAGCGCCTCCTCCGCGGTGCCCAGCAACTGGCTGACGCCGTGCGAGTCACCCTGGGGCCCCGGTCCCGTTCGGTCCTCATTCAGCGGAAGTGGGGGCGCCCCCTGGTCTGCGACGACGGCGTCACCATCGCCAAGGAGGTCGAGCTGAAGGACCCCGAGGAGAACATGGGCGCGCAGATGCTGCGTGAACCGGCCGAGCTCACGCAGAACGAGGTGGGCGACGGCACCACCACGGCCACGCTCCTGGCCCACGCCATCTTCGCCGACGGCATCCGCAACATCGTGGCCGGGGCCAGCGGGGTCGAGGTGAAGCGCGGCATCGAGCGCGCCGCCGCGGTGGCCATCGAGTCCTTCAAGCAGACCGCCCGCCCGGTGAAGTCGAAGAAGGAAAAGCAGCAGGTCGCCACCATCTCGGCGCACGGCAACGTCGCCGTCGGCGAGCTCGTGGCCGACGCCATCGAGCGGGTGGGCAGCGAGGGCGTGATCACCGTCGAGGAAGCCAAGGGCACCCGCACCGAGCTCGAGGTCGTCGAGGGCATGCAGTTCGAGAACGGCTTCCTCTCGGCCTACTTCGTGACCGACCCCGAGAAGATGGAGTGCGTGCTCACCGACGCCGTGGTGCTGCTCTACGACAAGAAGATCTCGAACATGAAGCCGCTGTTGCCGCTGCTCGAGTCGGTGGTGCAGAAGAACGCGTCGCTGCTGATCATCGCGGAAGACGTCGAGGCCGAGGCGCTGGCCACCCTGGTGGTGAACAAGATGCGCGGCGCGCTCCACTGCGTGGCGGTGAAGTCGCCCGGCTTCGGAGACCGCCGCAGGGCGATGCTCGAGGACCTCGCGGTGCTCACCGGCGGGCAGCTCATCTCGGAAGAGCTGGGCAACACCCTCGAGGCCGCGCAGCTCGAGCAGCTGGGCAAGGTGAAGCGCGTGGTGGTGACGAAGGACCACACCACCCTGGTCGGCGGCGAAGGCGACAAGAAGGCGATCGCCGGGCGCGTCGAGGCGCTGCGCAAGGAGCACACGAAGTCCACCAGCGACTACGACAAGGAGAAGCTGCGCGAGCGCATCGCCCGGCTCTCAGGTGGCGTGGCGGTGGTGCGGGTGGGCGCGTCGAGCGAGGCCGAGCTCAAGAGCCGCAAGGACGCCTTCGACGACGCGGTGAACGCGACCCGGGCCGCGATGGCCGAGGGCATCGTGCCCGGCGGGGGCCTGGCGCTGCTGCGCGCGGTGGAGCCGGTGCTCGAGCTCGAGCGCACCCTCGAGGGCGACGAGAAGACCGGCGCCCGCATCGTGCGCCACGCGCTCGAGGTGATCACCCGCACCATCGGTGAGAACTCCGGCATGGACCCCGGGGTGGTGGTGGAGAAGATGAAGAACGGCACCGGCTCGTACGGCGTCGACGCGTCGAACGGCCACTGGGGTGACCTGCTCGAGATGGGCATCATCGACCCGGTGAAGGTGCTGCGCCTGGCGCTGGAGCACGCCGTCTCGTCGGCGAGCCTGCTGCTGCTCACCGAGGCCACCATGGTCGACGAGCCCGAGGCGAAGCAGCGCCCACAGCAACTGATGCCCGAGAGCGAGCTGGTCTGAATCAACCCGGAGGTCCCATGGCGTTTCAATGTGAACTGGAGCAGCAGCCGAGTCAGCCCACCCTGTGCGTGAAGGCGCAGGTGCCCGTGACGGAGTTGCCCATGGCGCTGGGGAAGGCGTTCGGCCAGATCATGGGCCTGCTCGAGTCACGGGGCGAGCAGCCCGCCGGCATGCCCTACGTGGCGTACAAGAACCTCGACATGGCCAACCTCGACGTCGAGATCGGCTTCCCGGTGGCGAAGCCGCTCGAGGGCAAAGGGGAGGTCGAGCCAGGCGCGTTGCCGGGGGGAACGTGGGCGGCGACGTTGCACGTGGGCCCCTACGACCAGGTCGGCCCGGCGTGGGACGCGCTGCAGCAGTTCATCGCCGCGAGCGGCCGGAAGGCCAGGGGCGTCGGCTACGAGTTCTACTTCGACCCGCCCGAGACCCCGCCCGAGAAGATCCGCACGCGCATCATGTTCCCGCTCGAGAACTGACGCTGCCTCCCTCTCCCTGCGCAGCGGGGAGAGGGCCGGGGTGAGGGGCGACGTTCACTGACAGAACGTGGCGGTGAACGTGCCGTTCACGTCCGTCGTCTTCCCGCCCTTGGCGAGCACGCCCATCGTCACCGAGGTCGCGGTGAGGTCGGTGATGTTGAGCACGCCATCGACGGCGATGTTGTTGCTCGAGGGCGGGGTGACGAAGGTGATGGTCTGGTTGTCGGGGCTGTCGAGCTCGCTGAGCGAGAGCTGCAGCGGGCGCGCGCCCACCGCCGCGGGCATGTTGAAGATGATGTGGTTGCCGATGTACGAGCGGAGGAGGAAGTCATTCAAATGAGCTTCGAATCTGCGACCAGGGTCGAAGGTCAGGGCACGGGATGCCAGGACCGCGTCGCGCTCATTCCGTGCGGTTCGGGAGTCGTGGCGGTGGTCGCTGACGGCGCCGGCGGCACCGGTGGGGGAGGGGAGGCGGCCAGCACGGTCCTCGCGCGTGTTCGCACCGCGGTGGAGGAGGGCCGCGAGCTGAACGCGCGGGGCCTGCGCCAGCTTCTCCTGGAGATCGGCGTCGAGCTCGAGGCGGCCGGCGCTGGTCAGACCACTGCGGTGGTCATCGTGGCCGTGCCGGGGAGTCTCGTGGGCGTGAGCGTGGGCGACTCAGGCGCCTGGCTCATCGAGCCGACCGGGTGGCGAGAGCTCACCTCGGGGCAACCCCGCAAGCCGTTGCTCGGCAGCGGCCTCGCGGAACCACTCACCTTCACCACCGACGCGCGCTTCGGCGCGGTGCTGCTCGCGACCGATGGCGTACTCAAATACGCGGCAGGCGACACGCTGCGAGACGTCGTTCGACGCGAAGGGGTCTCGGTCGAGGCCTGCTGCGAGGCGCTGATCGACGCCGCGCGACTCCCAAACGGGAAGCTGCAGGACGATGCGGGCGTGGTGCTCCTCCGGCTCCGGCCCGAGGCCCGGCTCGTCGCGGCTCTTCGAGCGTGGCTCGCTTCCGGTGCTGGTGAGAGCGAGGTCCAGCGTTCCGCTGCGCGGGAGTTCGAGCAGTGGCTCTGGCTCGTGGCGCCATTCCCCGGCGGGACTGACGGGCTGACGCTCTCTTTCAAAGAGGGTGACGGAGCAGGCCTGACGTTCACTGGCTCGGTCTGGGGAATGGCGTCGCAGCGCGCCTTCCCGTTCCACGCGCGCCTCCTGCTCGGCACAGACCAGGTCCAGGACTACGAGCTCTCGTTCGGCGCCGAGGACACGCCCGAGTTCCGGATCGTCAAAACCGCGCGGCCGCGCTGAACAACGCTCCGTCACGCAGCGGTGCGAGGCCCACTGCCCAGCGCTGCGTCGTGCTCGCTGGCGCATCGACGCGCCCGCCGCGGCCTCCCGACGCGCCGTACATCATGATCAACCCGATCGTCAGCGGGATGATGCCCGGCGCGGCGAGCGCCCAGCCGATCACCGTGGTCACGTCGCCGTAGCAGCCCGTGCCCTCGCGGCAGGCGTAGAGCACCGCGAAGCCGCCCGCGCCGAGCACCAGCCCGCCCGCGGCCAGCCCGAGCCCGAGGAGGAAGAAATCGAAGCGCGCGTGATGCACCGCGGGCGCGAGGGGCACCGGCCGGTACGGCGGCGAAGCGACGGGCGCGGCAGGGTGGTAGTCGGCGAACTGAATCGATCCGGGCTCGAGCAACTGCGGCGTCGCGAAGGCCGGCGTGGCGACGCCGAGCAACAGCACCACGAGGGAATGAGTTCGCATGATGAAGGTGATTGTGCGCCCATCGCGCGCGGTCCTCAAATGAGTTGCGATGGATGTGTACCCGCACCTGATTGGGGCGTACGTGCGACCGGTGATCATCGTCAATCCCAAGTCGGCCCCGGCCACCACGAAGCTCCCCGTTCTCCGGCCCGAGCCGATGCAGCTCAAGGCAGCGCTCCGCAACGAGGCCGACGTGCAGCAGCACCGCCGCCTCTACTGCGGCCACTACGATCAGTGCCTCAACGTCTCGGTCTACTCAGGCTGGGCCGGCTTCAGCTGCACCCGCTGCCCCATGCGTGACCAGGTCGTGCAGAGCCCGAGCAGCGAGCCGTTCGCACACCAGCGCCGCAGCCACAACCCGAACCAGTAGGCCCGGGAATTTGCATCGCCAGCGCGATGCTGGCAGGAATCCAGTGCGCCCTCCTGGGGCGCCGGGCCATGGGACTGTCGAACCGCTCACCGCGCCTTCCTCCCCCTGCGCCTCCCACGGCAGGCCCCCCCGTGCTCCGTCGCGACGGCCCGCCCATCGGGAGGACGTTCGCCGCCACGGTGGCGCTCGCGCTCGTCCTGTCGCTGCTGCCCCTGCCCGAGGCGCTGAGGCCGTTCGCGAAGCTGCGCGAGAGCCCGAAGGAGACGCTCGCCCGCCTGGTCTGGCCCCACCGCGCCGGGCCCGTGGCGCAGCCGCCCCCGCCTGAGCTCGACGCGATCGTCCTGGCGCAGGAAGAGGAAGAAGCAGAGCCCGCGGCCATGGTGTTCGAGCCGCTCGATCTCACCACCGCCGCTGCGCCCGAGCCCCGCCGGCCCCGCCGCGACGCCGAGGCCCGCAAGTGGGACGTGCTGCTCGAGCGACTGCAGGCCAGGCACGTGCCCCTGGTCGACCCCTGCCTCGATGCCGCCTGCCGCACCACCGCGCTCACCCCGTGGTTCGAGGCGCTGGAGTCGCTCGGCGCCGACTCGCCGACGCCCGTGCGGCTGGTGACGCTCGGGACTTCGCTGATCGCGTCGGACCACATCACCGACGTGCTGCGCCGCCGGTTGCAGAACCGCTACGGCGACGCGGGCGCTGGCTTCCTCTTCGTCGATCGCCCGACCCGCAACGCCGGCCGCACGGTGCGCTCGGGCACGGCCACCGAGGGCTGGCTGATCGAGAAGGTCACCGACGCGCCGCCGCTGACGCACGCCGGGCTCGGAGGGGTGGCCTTCACCGCCCCGGCCGATGCGCCGCAAGACACGAGCTACCTCGCCGCGGGCGCGCGGCACCTCGAGCTCTTCGCGGTGACCCAGCGCGGCGCGGGCGTGGTGCAGGTGCTCGGTGATGGCCGCATGCTCGGCGAGCTCGAGACCTCCGGCGCGCCCGGGCAGCCGCGCTTCCCCTCGCTCGACCTGCCCGAGGGCGTCACCCACCTCACGCTGCGCACCCGCCGGGGCGCGGTGCGGCTCGACGGCGTGGTGCTGGAACGCGACGAGCCCGGGGTGGTGGTCGACTCGCTCGGCCTGCCCGGTGGCTCGGCGACGGTCTTGCTCGCCGAGAACGAAGGGCTGTTCCGCGCGCAGCTCGAGGCGCGCAACCCGGCGCTGGTCATCCTCATGATCGGCGGCAACGACGCGTTCGATCTCTCGCTCAACCGCTACACGGTCTCCATCGCGCGCGAACGCATGAAGGCGCTGATCGCGCGGGTGAAGGCGGGGGCGCCCGGCGCGGCGTGCCTGCTCGCCTCGCCTCCGGACGCGGGCGTCTGGCGCATGGATCAGACGCTCACCCCGCGCACGCAGACGCGCCTGGTCGCGACGTACATGGGGGAGCTGGCGAAGGAGAGCGGCTGCGCCTGGTACGACATGCAGGCGGCGATGGGCGGGGAGGGCGCGATCGAGCGCTGGTGGAGCGCGGGGTTGATGAACCGCGACCTGGTGCACCCGCTCGCGCTCGGTGGCGACCTGATGGGCTACCAGCTCGACGAGGCGCTCGAGGTCGCGCGGCGGCAGCACGAGCAGAAGACGCGTGAGTTCGGCGCGCTCCAGGGCGGGCGGCGCTCCCCGGCACGTTCCAGACCACGAGGCGGGGCGGTGAAGGAAACCGTTCACCCCGAGCGGAGTCGAGGGGTCCCTGCGGGCTGTGCTCCCTCGACTCCGCTCGGGATGAACGGGACCCCGCGCCGGGGCCGCAACGCCTCGCGAGAAGCCCAACGTCCGCGGGGCACCGCCGGTCAAGCCGACGGAGGCAGCGCCCCCGACGCAGACGAAGGCCCCATGTGCCTGCCCGACGGAGGCACGCTGGGCGACGCGGGCGTCCCCGCGCCGCACTACCTCGTGCACCCCGAGGCCCTCTCGCGCTTCTTCGCCCGCCTCAAGACGCTCGAAGCCGATCACCAGGGCCGGGTGGCCATCACGCAGCTGGGCGCCTCGCACACGGCCGCCCAGGCCTTCACCGACGAAGGGCGTGCGTTGCTCGCGGCGCGCTTCGGCTCCGCGGGGCGGGGCTTCATCGCCGCGGGCAAGCCTTCCCCCAAGCTCGAGCGCGCCGGCGTGTGGCGCAGCCTCTACGGCCACTGGTCCATCAGCGACGCGCTCAAGCAGCGCACCAGCGCGTTCATCTGGGGCCTGACCGGCGTGCGCGTCCAGGGCTCCGCGGGCGCGAGCATGACCATGTCCTTCGAGGAGCCGCTGGGCACCTTCGAAGACACCGCGCGCATCCAGGTCTTCTATCTCGAGGAGCCGGGCGGCCTCCCGCCCGAGGTGATCATCGACGGCGTGTTGGTGCCGGTGACCATCGAGCCCGCGGAGCACACCGGGGTTCGCGTGCTCGAGTTCGCCGCGCCCGGCCACAAACACGTGGTCGCGCTCAGCAACCCCGGCCCCGGCCCCTTGAGCATCTTCGGCGTCAGCCACGAGCTGATGAAGCCGGGCATCGTGTACGACGCGCTCGGGCTGCCCGGCTCGACCGCCACCACGCTCGCCAGCTACGACCAGGGCGCGCTGATGCACCAGGTGCACGCGCGCCAGCCGGATCTCTTCGTCTTCTTCTTCGGCACCAACGAGAGCGGGCTGTCTTCCGCAGGCGTGGAGGAAATGAGGGCGAGCTACCCGCTGCTCTTCTTCACCCTGCGCCAGGCCGCGCCCGACGCCGACTGCCTCATCCTCGGGCCGACCGACCGCATGCGCTGGAAGAAGGGCTGGCGCGAAGCCGAGTCGAGCGACGAGGTCACCGCGGCGATGGAGAAGATCGCCGAGGAGCAGGGCTGCGCGTTCTGGAGGACGCGTGAGGCGATGGGCGGGAAGGGCTCGATCGATCGCTGGCGGAAGAAGAAGCTCGCCAACGTCGACCACGTGCACCTGACCACCCCCGGCTACCACCGCCTCGCGGACACCTTCATCGAAGACCTGCTCGGCGCCTACGACGGCTGGGCTTCCGTTCAACCCGCCGGCACGCCCCCCGTTCATCCCGAGCGGAGTCGAGGGACGGGCCCATGATGTTCCACAGCACGCCCTTCTTCGCGTTGCTGCTGGTCGCGTACGCGGCCTTCTGGCTGGTCGCGCCGTACCGCTGGCCGCGGCTGCTGGTGCTGCTGCTCTCGAGCCTCGTCTTCTACGCCGCGTGGAACCCCGCGCCGCTGCTCGTCTTCGCGGGCATCGCGCTGCTCAACGTGGTGACCGGCCACCTGCTCGAGCGCTGGAAGAACGTGGCCCTGCGCAAGGCGGTGCTCGCGTTCACCGTGACCGCGCACCTCGGCGTGCTGGTGCTCTACAAGTACCTCGACCTCTTCCTCGGCTCGCTGGGCAACCTCGCCCACGCGCTCGACGTGCCCTTCACCCCACCGAAGCCGCCGGGGCTGCTCCTGCCCATCGGCCTGTCCTTCGTCTGCTTCCAGGCGATCAGCTTCGTGGTCGACGTGTACCGCCGGCAGACCGACGGGCGGCGCAGCTTCGTGCACCAGCTGGTGTACCTGCTCTTCTTCCCCCAGGTGATCGCCGGGCCCATCCTCCGCGCCTCGGAGCTGATGGTGCCGCTCGACCAGAAGCCGCACGTCACCAGCGAGCAGGGCGCGCGGGCGCTGCTGCGAATCGCGCAGGGCGTGGCCAAGAAGCTGCTGCTGGCGGACCTGCTCGCGGGCGCGCTGGTGGACCCCGTCTTCAGCAACCCGGGCGGCTACAGCGCGCTCGAGTGCGTCATCGCCGCGGTGGCGTACACGTTTCAGATCTACTTCGACTTCTCGGGCTACTCCGACATCGCGCTGGGCGTGGGCGCGCTCTTCGGCTTCGAGTTCCCCGAGAACTTCAACAAGCCGTACCACGCGACCAACCTCTACGAGTTCTGGAACCGCTGGCACGTCACGCTGTCCACCTGGCTGCGCGACTACCTCTACCGGCCGCTGGGCGGAAACCAGGGCACGAAGTGGCAGACGCTGCGCAACACCATGCTGGTGATGTCGCTGGGCGGCCTGTGGCACGGCGCCGACTGGCGCTTCCTGGTGTGGGGCGGCTTGCACGGCTTGATGCTGGTGGCCTGGCGCATCTGGTGGTGGCAGGTCGGCAAGCCGCGCACGAAGGACACCAGCTTCGCGCGCAAGTTCGGCGGCTGGTTCGTGATGTTCAACGCGGTGGTGTTCGCGCGCATCTTCTTCCGCGCCGACACCATGCAGCTCGCCCTCGACATGTTCGCGCAGCTGGGCACGTTGACGGTGAACCTGGCCCGCATCTCGACGCTGGCCTGGGGCGCGCTGGCCGCGTGCATCGTGTTCTACGTGTTGCCGGCGCCGGTGTTCGAGCGCACCAACACCGTCTTCCTCAAGAGCCCGGCGCTGGTGCGGGCCGCGGCGCTGATTGGCCTGGGCCTCATCATCCGCCAGCTCGCCAGCGTCGAGGCGCAGCCCTACATCTACTTCCAGTACTGAGCGCCCCGGCCTGGGCTCAGCTCAAAGGACCTTTGGCACCGACGTGCTGCGGTGCCCCTGCGGTGGCCGCCGCTCGATTCGCGCAGTGCACTCCACCCGCAAGCAGGCCGAGGCGCGCCTCACCGAGTTGAGCATCGCGCTCCCCTCGCGCGTGCTGCCACCCTTTACCGCGCCGCCCCAGTTGCTCCTGGCGATGTGATGCACCCCCGGGTTGCCCAAGGCGCCTCCGTCGTCGCGCCACCCGTGTGTCCGCCTCGGGGGTGAGCCACCGCCGCGACCCGAAGAAGGCCGGCGCCCAAGGGAGGG